>CAVTAE010000001.1:0-559256 GCA_963732665.1 uncultured Trueperaceae bacterium
GCTTAGGATATGTCGCTTGATACGGTATGTAAGATGAGAGCTACCATAAAGTTGACGGATATAATTTGCAAGTTAGTTTGTGGCTGTGTTAGCAAGGGGCTTAAGCCCCTTGTTGAACATACATGGAGTCAGGTTTTGAGGTTTCGGAAGGCTTTTCGTAAGTTTTGCAGTAGCTCTACCCATAAAGAAACCATGTCTTTTTCGATTTTTTTGGCATCTAGTAGTTTAATCAGTTAGTTGTTATGAGACGACTTAAACTAACCCTAGAGTATGACGGAACAAACTTTTACGGCTGGCAACTACAAGCCAAGACTGGGGAACGTACTGTGCAAGCTGCCGTGCAAGAAGCCTTGACTAAATTGCCAGGCCAACACAGCCCTGTAAAAGCTGCAGGCAGAACCGATGCAGGTGTTCATGCACTAGCTATGGTCGCGCATCTAGACACCAGTACCACTATCCCAAATAAAAAACTTATTCAAGCCCTTAATGCATACTTACCTGCAGATGTGCGCGTGTACAATATCGAAACTGTTAGTGATGATTTTGATGCACAGTATAATTGTTTATATCGACGCTATCTTTATAAGATAAAACTGGCTAGGGATAATTTTCAAAACACAGCTTTAGAGCGTTATGGCATTTTATTTCTTTACCAAAAGCTTGATATCGCAGCCATGCAACAAGCCGCAAAATACTTTGAGGGCACACATGATTTTGCGTCGCTGGCTACCCAAGAAATCAGAAAAACTGTTCGCACTGTCTATCTTTGTGAACTAGAACATGACCAACGCATCTTAAACTTGCATATTGCTGCCGATGGCTTTTTAAGAAACATGGTTCGGGCGGTGGTAGGGACCCTGCTCGAGGTCGGTGAAGGCAAGCATAGACCAGAAGATATTTTGGGAATTCTCGAGTCCAAAGATCGCAATCGGGCTGGTCAAAGTGCACCACCGCATGGGCTTTACTTTGTAGAAGCTGGTTATAAACCTTGGGAGTAGAATGTGGGATTCGATTGTGGGTTTTTTACCACAACTTACTCCCACGTCCTACAACCTTTATAATCCCCTTATGTCTACACATTTTGAAAATGGCAAAGCCATCATGGTGGATGTTTCAGATAAAGCTGCTACAGCCCGCCGAGCTGTAGCTGAGGTCTTTGTCAAGTTACCCCCTGAAGTTTTAGAAGCTCTTTTGGCTGGAGAGAACACAAAAGGTGATGCCATGGCCGTAGCCGAGCTAGCTGGGATTATGGCAGCAAAGCGTACTTCTGAATTAATACCGCTTTGTCATCCCTTGCCCTTAACTAAAGTCACAGTCAAAGGAACTGTAGATGAAGCCCAATTTCTAGTGCGTTTTGAGGCTGTTTGTAAAACTACGGCTCAAACTGGGGTAGAGATGGAAGCCATGACGGCAGCTAGCATTGCAGCTTTAACGCTTTATGACATGCTCAAAGGGGTCAGCAAGGGCATCATTATCGAACGTTTGCAGCTTGTAGAAAAAGAGGGTGGGAAGTCAGGATTATGGCAACGTTCGCACGACCACTAAGCCAAGATGACGAAGAGGGCCTGGCTGAGATTGACCAGAATTTTTCTCAAAGCCTAGGGTTAGAGCCTTTTTTGACTCGAAGCAGCTTGCATTTTTATGTGCGTACAGGACATTCTTTTGTGGCTATGCGTTCTGGGCAGCCGACAGGCTTTGTGTTGGCGCAGGCTGTTTGGAATGGAACTCGCCCGACGGTGTATAGCAATAGGTTAGCTTTGGCTGACGAATCTGACACTGAATCCAGAGAGGCCTTGCTCAAGGCTTTAATCAAAAGTGCCTATGACGCTGCGGTGTATGACCTCTGGATACAGCACCCCCAAAAAGATATGCGGGGGCTTGGAAGTTTAGAAAAAAAATCTTTTCATGAGAAAGACATCCAGATTTTTGAACGTGTTCTGGGCTCGAGAGGAAAGCAGAGTCTAGGGGTCAGGGGCTAGGGACTAAGGGTTAATCCCCAGCCCCTAGCCCCTAATTAAAGAAACTTCACCTTTTCCCCATGCCAAACCTGATAGCCTAAAGGCGATGGCTCGAGTACTCCTTGGTGTAAAAGGTATGGATAACATGGATTCCGCCGAAAAGGTTTGGGAAGCCCTGATGTCACTCGAGGGAATCATCAAGGTTGATGTAAGCCCTCAGCAACAAGCTATTGTGGAATACCATGAAGATGATTTAACCACCATGGATATGATTCGAGCCCTGCGCCGTATTGGGTTTTTAGCTGGCATGGAATAAAGATAGCAATGAGCAATGAGTAACTCATCCAATCTTTACTTTTCAATCTTTACTCTTCAATCTTTACTCTTTTCAATCTTTACTCTTTTCAATCTTTACTCTTTTCAATCTTTACTCTTTACTCCTAATCTGTAACCTTTAATCTTCAACCTTTAATCTATAAAGTATGCCTAAAGCCAACAATATCTACCTTGCTGTGTATATCGCCGACCTGCACATGCCTTGGGTGACTAGCCTAAAAGAAAAACGGGCCATGATTTTGCCTGTGACCGAAAAACTCAAAGTTCGCTTTCCAGTTTCCGTAGCACGTTTAGATGGTCTTAATAGCCATGATTGGGAGCGCATTGGGGTGACTTCCTTGCATCATGATTACCAATGGCTCGAGTCCCTCCTCAATAAAGTCCATGATTTTGTAGTTTCCAATGGCTCTTATGAAGTTAAAGTGATTGATAAAGCTGTTGAGATGTGGGAAGTACCAGAATAGGGATCAGGGGCTGGGGGCTAGAAAAACCCTAGTCCCTAGCTCCCAATTCCCAGCCTCATTCTTGTTACAATGTGGTATTCATAGCAGGAGGCAAGATGGCAGAAAAACGTAGTACCAAGCGTGAGAAGGAAACTCCGCCTGAAATTAAAGTTAAAGACAAAGTAACAGTAACCGATGGGGCACTGGCCACCGTGATTGGTTTAGCAGCGCATGAGGTTCCAGGAGTTGTTGGTATGGCTCCTTCGGGAATGCGTGAAGGTATTAAGCGTATTTTGGGCGTTTCGCAGGCTGACGAAGGGGTGACTGTAGCCCACCAGAATGACAAAACCAATGTGGATTTGCACGTGGTAGTGGCTTATGGGGTCAATATCCCAGCCGTTGCAGACTCGATTCGTGAGAGGGTGCTATACGCTTCTAAAGCCTATGCCGGGGTTGAACTCGAGAAAGTCCGTGTGCATATTGCAGGGGTAAGTCGTGGCTAGCATTTCTGCCAAAGACCTAACCAAGGCTTTTTTATATGCCACTGATTGGTTAGGGGTTTATGTTGATGAAGTCAATGCTCTAAATGTCTATCCAGTACCCGATGGTGACACTGGAACCAATATGCACTTAACCATGCAATCAGTGCGCCGTCAGCTTTTAGATGAAAACCCTAAAACCATGCCTGAGGTTGCTCATGCGCTGGCTTATGGTTCGCTCTTAGGCGCGCGGGGAAACTCTGGGGTGATTCTTTCACAAATTTTAAAAGGGTTTTCGGAAGTTATTAAACAACAAGATAGCCTAGATTCCAAAACACTAAAAGCAGCTCTTGCTAGTGCTACCAAATCTGCCTATGCCGCCGTGATGAAACCCGTTGAAGGTACGATTCTTACGGTGGTGCGTGGTGCTTCGGAAGGTGCAGAGAAGAGTGCAGCTACTACGCCACTCGAGCTTTTGCGAGATGCCGATAAAGCTTCTAAAGAGATACTGGAAAAAACCCCAGATATGCTTCCTATGCTTAAACAGGCTGGGGTAGTTGATTCGGGCGGTTTGGGGCTGGTGCGAATTCTCGAGGGATTAATTGCCTATTTTGATGGCAAGGATTTACCCCTGCCACCCAAAATAGAAAAACGTGCCCAGGAACAATTTGAAGAACAAGAGTTTGGTTTCTGCACCGAGTTTTTGCTTTCAGATGTCAGCGTGCCAACATCACAGATTCAAGAACTAGTTGCACCCTATGGTGACTCGCTGCTAGTGGTTGGTGCAGAAGGTTATATCAAAGGACATATTCACACCGAAGAACCTGAAAAACTTTTGGCTACAGTAGCTCGTTACGGCAAAATGGTTCGCAGCAAAATTGAAGACATGAGCCAGCAACACTCTGAGATTTTAGCCAACATTGATATGTCTCAAACAGAATCACCCAAGAGTGCCTTGGTGGTGGTCAGTGATGGTTACGGCATTACTAAAGTCTTTAGAAGTTTGAAAGCAAGGGTGATTGGCGGTGGACAAACCAATAACCCCAGCGTGCAAGATATTGCTGATGCTGTGCGTAGTGTGGGTTCAGATCATGTGATTGTGATGCCAAACAATAAAAACATTATTATGGCCGCGCAGCGTGTTTCTGAACTGGTTCCTGAAAAGAAAATTTCGGTTTTACCTACTCGCACATTGGGGCAGGGTTTGGCTGCTGCAGTGGTCTTTAATGAAAACCAAAACCCAGAAGAGCAATTACCAGATATGCAAGAAGCCTCTGATAATGCTATGACCCTCGAGGTTACAACCGCTAGTCGTTCTGTCACTATCAATGAGGTTGAAGTCAAAGAAGGTGAATTTATTGGACTAGCTAATGATGTCTTGAAAGTTTCTGCTAAAACTCCTGAAGGTTGCCTAAGAGAAATGCTCGAGTCCATTGCTGATGATTATGGGATTGCCACGCTTTTTTACAGCACATCTGTTGGCGAAGAAAAAGCTAAGGATTTTGTAGAGCAATTACAAGAACTCTTTGAAGACCTCGAGTTTGAAGTGCATTCGGGTGCGCCAGATTTGTATCATTATGTGATGGCACTAGAGTAGAAGTAGCCAGTAGTCAGAATTCAGCATAAAAGACTTTCTACTGACTACTGGCTACTGAATTCTGAATTCTTATGACCGACCCTCTAGATCACTAACCCTTTTCTTATCGCCTTAGCAAAGATGGCAAAGTCTTTATTGATTATGAAGGTAAACATATTTTTACACTTAGTGGAAATAGGGCTGAAAAATTTATTGCCGAATTAGATGATATGGGTGAAACTGAGATTCAGTTGACGCTTGCAAAAGTCACCGGCAACTTTAAGCGGGGGAATGAAAAACAAAGTACCAAGAGTTCAAGGAAATGAAGTGCTATAGCAGGTATGCTTCGTATGGACTTTGTTGCCTGAAGATTAAGCGAAGCTACCATCAAATTTGATCTCACCCTTCGATAAACTCAGGGTTCGGTGCAAGTCATAGAAAACATCAATAGTCAGTGATCAGTAAGGTGGGAGAGAAGAAAAGCTTCTATATTCTTTCTCGCCGTTGCGCTTCAATATAAGCCATACTCAGGTTAAATAGTCTTTTATTACAAACCCCAAGCATCGATAAAGATACACTACACTCAAGAGGTCTATCTTGGCAAAAGTAACCACAGTCTATATATGTAGCGAATGCGGAAGTCAGTCACCGATGCAGATGGGGCGTTGCCCACGCTGCTCGAGTTGGGGAACCATGAAACCCAAAGTAGAGTCACCCTCGCTCTCGAGTGCTTCCACTCTAGGGGCTGCCAGAGTCACCGTGCAAAATCTTTCTGAAGTGAGTCAAAATGATTTGCTTCGGGTTACTTCGGGTATTGAAGAGGTTGACCGCGTGTTAGGTGGTGGCTGGGTGGCGGGTTCGGTTTTACTTATGGCTGGTGAACCTGGTATTGGTAAATCGACCTTGCTTTTACAACTAGCCCATGAAGCCAGTAAAGCCAACCGCAGTGTTCTTTATGTAGCTGGTGAAGAATCGCTTTCACAAGTCAAGATGCGAGCCGAGCGTTTGGGAGTGGTAGCTTCTTTGCAACTGACCAGAGAAACCGATGCCAGAGTTCTCTCAGATTATTTGCGCCTTCATGCCCCAGATTTAATTATTGTAGATTCAATCCAAACCTTAACTGCCGATGATGGCGGGATTCCTGGAAGCTTAACCCAAGTTAGAGATTCAACAGCCCTGCTCACTGCGGCCACCAAAGATATAGAGTCCACGCTGGTTCTTATTGGGCATGTGACCAAAGAAGGAACCATTGCTGGCCCCAAAGTGATTGAGCATATGGTCGATGCCACTTTTTCCTTGGAGACGGCTTCGGGATTTAGGGTGTTGCGCTCGATTAAAAACCGTTTTGGCCCAGCAGGCGAGATGGGGGTTTTTGAGATGTCTGGTGAGGGGATGCGGCCAGTATCCAATCCTTCTGAGGCTTTTTTATCCGAAAGGCCCAAGGGCGTTCCAGGGTCAGTGGTGGTGGCCGCCCTCGAGGGTCAACGCCCTCTACTGCTCGAGGTTCAGGCCCTGGCAGCAAAGTCCCCGTATGCTTCGCCAAGGCGGATTGTTCAGGGTCTTGACCAGAGGCGAGTAGATGTGGTTCTGGCGGTGCTAGAACGAAGGTTAGAATTGCCTCTTGCTGGTTTAGATGTCTATGTTAATGTGGCTGGTGGGCTAAGGCTAACTGACCCTGGCACGGATTTAGCTGTTGCGGTGGCGGTCTATTCGGCAGTCACTAATAGGGCTGTACCAGAGACGGTGGCAGTGGTTGGTGAAGTTGGTCTAGCCGGAGAGATACGTTCGGTGGTGCAGTTATCGCGCCGAGCCTCTGAAGCGAAACGTTCGGGCTATTCTCAACTGGTAGCACCGCAAAGTGAAGGTGAAGGAGTACGCTCTTTGGCTGAAGCCCTAAAGCAAGTTTGGAAGGCTTAATTGGTTATGCAAGAGAGTATGAATATCGTCCCGCAGAAAGACCCTGAACTAAGGATAGAACCCTATTGGTTTTATGCGTTGGCTCGAGGATTCTTTAGCTTACTAGGTAGTTTTTTTGGATATATTGTAGGTACGCTACTTATGCGTACAGAATATCTAGGAGCCATTTACAATTTAATTTATTTAATGGTGGCCGGTCTTATGGCCGGTTTTTTATTAAGTGGTTCTCTGTCCAGACGAATAACCCGTTACTATGCCAACTTACTAGGTGCTGCTGGTCGTATTCCCCCACAGGCCGTGGTGGCGGCTGTGGCAGGTGTGATTGTGGCCCTTATTATTACGGTGCTGCTTAATACTTTGCTCGAGAATGTTCCTGGATTTACCTGGTACTGGTCCCTATTAATTACTCTGATTTTGGTCACTGGGTTTTCTTGGTTCTCTGTTGCCAACAGACAAATTTTTACAGCTTTTAGACCCCCAGTTGCTGCTGGCGAACGCTCTGGGATTGTAGAAGATTCACAATATAAAATTGTGGATACCTCAAGCATTATTGACGGTCGAATTGTCGATGTGATTGAGGCACATTTCCTAGAAGGAAAACTGTTAGTTCCGCGTTTTGTCTTGAGTGAGTTACAAAATATTGCCGATAGCAGTGACACCCTAAGGCGAGTAAAAGGACGTAGAGGTCTAGAAGTATTGGATAAAATTATTCAACACGCGCATATCCCAACTCAAATTATCGAAGATGATGTGCCGAATACAAACCTTGTAGATGAAAAATTGATTCATCTTTGTCAGAGAAAAAATGCCGCGTTGATTACCACCGATTACAACTTAAACCGCGTAGCTGCTTTACAGGGTGTAAAGGTACTCAATGTCAATCAATTGGCCAACGCCGTAAGGGCCATGTTCTTGCCAGGTGAAAGGCTTTCACTACACATAGCCAAAGAGGGCCGTGAATCTGGGCAAGGGCTGGCCTATTTAGAAGATGGCACGATGGTAGTTGTAGAAGATGCAGATGATTTGATTGGCGAAACGGTGGATGTGGTGGTGACCAGTCATTTACAAACCAACATGGGTCGGATGATTTTTGCTAAGCCAGTCGAAAAATAAATGAGAGTGTCAGTGAATCACAGAATCCCCTTTTTGTTGCTTCGCATGACTTCGTACCCACACTGAGCTGCCAGTTACACATTTTTTGAAGCAAAGTCAGTCATGCACATTCGTAACTTGCGAAGTGTCTGATAGCGAGACACTTCGCAAGTTACAGCTTGACATTTAGAATCCTTGGTCATGTTTATCCTAGGGTCGGCTCAGTGTGACAGGTTAGGTGAAAACGGGTTGAAATCGCAAGCCTGTGTGTTTAGTTCTATAGTTCTGTGATTCACTGAGTGTATGTAAATAATGGTTTGGCAGGAAATAGACTTGACATTATTGTCTATAAGATTACAACGATATAGTTGAACTTATTTCAAGGTGCTGTATCATGGGTTTGACTGGGAATACATAGCTATGACGAAGCTTATTACAACACTAGGAGAAAAAACCCTCGAGGACTTTGGTTTAATCCTTCCTCACGAACATATATTTGTTGATTTGGGTCCTATAGAAGCTGAAAGCTACAAAAGTGCCAATGTCGCTGAGGTTATTAAGGCCATGAGCCCCACTATTGAACGAGCAAAAAAAGCGGGTGTGACTGCACTTGTAGAATGTACGCCTTTAGGTGTGGGTCGGCGTGGGGATATTGTCAAGGCTGTTTCTGAATCAACACAATTACCTGTGGTGGTAGCAACGGGGATTTACCGTGAACCGTGGGTTTCGCTGTGGGCGCAGCAGGCTAGCATTGAAACACTCGAGTCCTGGATGCTTTCAGAGCTGCAAAATGAGATTGAACAAACAGGTGTAAGGGCAGCCTGGATAAAACTGAGTGCAGGAGATGATGGTATCACCGAGTGCGAAACTAAAATTCTTCGTGCTGCTGCACGTGCAGGCCAGGTGACTAATGCTGTTATTGGTAGCCACACCATACGTGGGCCTGTAGTGTTGCGTCAGATCGAGATTCTAGAAGAAGAAGGTTATACACCCGAGCGTTTTATCTGGATCCATACCCAGGCTGAGATTGATACTGCATTGCATCTCGAGGTAGCTGAGCGTGGAGCCTGGCTGAGTTTGATGCTATTGGTAGTGATGGGTTTAGTGATGACTATTTTCTCGAGCGGATTTTTCAGCCTTATAGAAGAGGTTTCGCCAAGCAGCTTTGCTAAGTCATGACCGTGGTTGGTATGACCCTTCCAAATCCAATGGTGGAATACAGCAAACCTATACCTATTCGAGTGAAGTGTTTTTACCAAAACTGGTGAAGCCGGATCAGATCAAGTGACGATCTGAGCAGCTTACTCTAGTGAATCCATTTAAAGGTTTCGCAAAGAGGCCCAGACCACTCTAGCCTAGCCCCTTGCTGTACTAACTTTTTCCGTAGATCCTTGTAAAATTTTTTGCTTTCCCAAACCTCTCTGCCTGTGACTCCGTGGTCGAGACAAAAAAAGGCTAATACCCCAGCCGCTTCACCTATGGCCTATTTTTATGGATTTAGGCGGTATGCGCCGTTAGTGAGGTGGGTGGTGCTCGTATTTTTACAAAGTGTTAAAATATTTTTGGTTTTTACAGGGAGAGGGGCGCCAGTGGAATCTGAAAGGGAAGTGTTGGCTCAAACATTGAAACCTCGTCATTGCCTAACAAGCGTGAAATCCATTTGATATCAGCCAATCCGAACTGAGTTGGGGTACTGCTTAGCGTTTTTTCTTTCTGCTGTCAAGCTGATGTCTTGCTCAGAATGCACTCGAGAGCAACGATGCGTCTTGACTCACGAATATAAGGAAATTTGCTTAGTCCATCTCTGCTGCCCATAATGTCTTTGCATAGACTAAAACTCAGGATAGCCAAATTCACCTTTATCACGTGGGCATTCGGTTTGAAGCCAGTATAGGAAACCGAGGGCAATATTTTTAGCTTCACGCAAAATGCGTGTTTGTTGATTTCTGGATTTATCAATGATATCAGCAAAACGGTAATCATTGCTGGGCCAGTTGATCAGGGCAATATCGTCCGGCCTTTTAGGGTCATTAAATAGCTTGGCATCAAAGATGTGGCGATAGGTCCAAAAGGGGAGTGCGCCTTTGGAGCCTTTTTTGAACATCTTAAAATGCCTGGGTTTGGTTTTGGATCAAGGGTTAAAGAGTAGGGCTGGGTTTTCTTGAACCATTCATAGTCTTTGGGTTTCTTAATGCGGTGATGTTGACCTTGGCAATACTCTACTGCAAAACAATAACTAAAGCTCTGCACTTCTTCGGGTTTGGAACTAGCCTTGGGCATTAGGTTCTCCCGTATCTGCTTGTGATTCTGCACCCGTTACATAATCGGTTTGGGTTAGCGGAAGTAAATCACCTAAATCTGTAGCATCTAAAAAATACTTGGCTTTGATTGTGAGGTGATTCTTCTTTTTATCTTGCATGACTATTTCTTTGACCACATGATTTTTTACCGCCTGCCCTAATGGGACGGCGTTGAAACAGAATGTGTAACTGTTTGCTCTGCACATAAGGCTGGAGCATTTCCCTGATGACCTGTTCACCTACTTTGGGTTCAAAGCATAAACGGCTGACCCAGCCATTACCTACGAATGCTTAACCCTTTTTCATGGCATCACCACCGTAGCGGTCTTGATAGTGCTGACGAATGCGCTGACGTAACTCCTGTAGCGTTGGGTGCAACCATCATGCTCTATATAAGGGTGTTCATCAAAGCAGAAGTCCCTTGTGAAGTCATTTGTCCGCCCAGCCAATCTGTTGTTTCGGTCAAGATGACTTTATAGCCAACTCTTTGAGTGCTGAGAGGGCTGCTGCTACTCCGCCCATTGAGCCGCCGATAATGGCAATATTACTTGTCATAGTTCACCTCAAAGGGAAACACACCTGTAAACAAACGTGGCCCAAGCCAGATGGTCTCCTTGTTCCATTGCAAAGTGAGTTGACTTGTTGCAAGGTGTTTATTCCAGAATGTTGAGAGCTAGTGATTGAATCATGGTATTTAGCAGTGTTTCTGCCTCGGCTTTTTTATCACATAAGTCAAAAGGGTTGGGTTGCTGTAGCTGCTGGTCAAGCTGTGGTCTTACTAGGGTTTGATAAAGATAATCATCAACAAAACGGTTAAATAGTATTTCTATCCAGAGAGAGGGATGTTTGGTTTGTTTGCAAAGGATGCCCATAGCAATAGCACTGCCCAGCGTATTGCCAGCTGTGTTCCAACCGCTAAAGCCAGAAAGCTGTGCTAGAGGTAGGGTCTTGAGCAGGTTTATAAACCTTTCCTCGGCACCGTTGGGATAAGCAATATCAGCAACACTTATGGGTTTATTTGTGTTTAGGCATCGCCCAATAAAATCTACAAACTCGGGCAGATGTCTGGCGGCGGTATCAACATTCAAAAAATCCGGGCGGTTTTCGGTTTGAGTTACTGCGGGTGTATTGACCGCCAATACAAAATCAGCTTCGGCGAGTGCATCCACTTGAATACATTTTGCAGCTCTTAAATGGGCTTTAATGAGTTCGCCTGCTGGGCGGTCTTCATATTTCATGCCAGCATGTGCGCCACTTACACTTGAGTATCGTATATAAACCTTGCTAGGTGTTTTTTGTAAAGCTCGTGCTAAAAGTGTCGCCGGTACTTCATCGGCACCGGGATAAATATCCACTTTGTGCCAGAGCTTTAGCTCATCAGTTATGGTTTCGAGCCGCCTGTGTGATAAGCAGGTAAGCCGTAAGTGCTGGTGTCATCTAGGGTCAGACATAAATGATCAATGATGCCAACTTGCGCGAGCTCCAGAGCTTTTTTATGCATTTCAAAATTGCGCTGACGGGTTTTTAGCCAGTTGCTTAAAATGGTGTTGGGTAAGGTTTTGGTAATTTGCCATAGATGCTCTTCATGTTCATGACTGTTCTGACGCTGAAATTTATCAAAAGCTTCGCTGTAGGCTCGTAAGCTGTCACCATAGTCGCCATAGTAGGGTTTTTCTTCTAAAGGATCGTTTCCATGTGCCACTCGCACAATGACCCCAAAAGCCAGAATGTTCAGGTTTGGATTTAAGGTTTTAAGGTGTGAAAGCAGCTCGAGTTTTTTTAAGACTTCATCTAGTGAATCATCAACCTGCCGTGCTGGAATCATGCCACCTAAAGTGAGTTGCTCTCATAAAAAAAAAAAAAAAAAAAAAGAAAGAATCAGTAGGTCCGCTTTGGCTGACATTTTCTAGTAACCACGTCTTGAGTATCTCAAAGTCTCCAGGTTGATTGAGATTGTTTAGGGCTTCTAAGGGCGGTGTGAAAACCGAAAGCCCTACCGCTTGAGCTAGTTTGACTGGAAACTCCAAGGTGGGTGGGCGAGTGTCAGGAGGGATGAGCAGTAGGGTTTGTTGCATAGAGATATTTTAACTGGAGTAGACTAGAAGTATGCAAAATTTACAACAGGATTTAAGTAGTGCAGAACAACTCGAGCTTTTTACCTTGTTCCCTAAACATAGCGAAGATTCCTTTAGTAGGGTTTCACTGGATGGATTTTTTTATGGTATTGCCTGTTTGCCCACTATGCCTAGCCCTACACAATGGATTCAAGAAGTCCTGCCAGAATCGGTAGCACAAAGCCAGAAAAAACTGAGTTGAGCCGTAAAACTGACGTTTCGCTATTACAATAAAGTGTTGAGCGCAATGAGTGAAGCAGAACCTAAACCACGTTTTGATGGAACTCATGCTCAAGCTACGGCCTAGCTAGAAGGGTTTGGCAGGGCGTTTCGTTATGACATGAATGCTGTGCAGGAACTGGCGGATGTTGAGATGGACATTCTAGGGAAGTCTAGAGACGATAATCTCATTTATGCACCCATTGTTTTGTCGCTAAGTGTAAATGTTGCTGCTGCCCCCTCAGATAAAGACAGAGACCAGATGATTCATCTAAAAGCATCTGTGTTAAAAATGTATAGTGAACAATCTGTTGAAAAGAATCAGGAGTTGCTTTCGCATTTAATTTCCACAGTTTACTTGTTACTAGAGCCAGCTCAGAAGAAGCATGTAGCTATAGAAACGAAGACGCGTCATGAGCAGGGGCAAAAGATAAGTTGCAACAGTCCCTGTTTTTGTGGCAGTGGAAAGAAGTACAAACATTGTCATGGCAAACCTGGATTTAAGGAATGATCCCAACCTTACAGTGGAACAAGAGCAGTTGCTTTCGCATAGCTATAGCCTATTTAGAGTAAACTTAGCCTATGCCTGATTTGCGACACACGCTTAAAGACAGTGAATGGAGAGACCTTGACAAGTTTTTCTCTAATCATTCTGCACGGTCATTTAGTCTGGTGTCTTTAGACGGATTTTTCTATGGACTCTTGTGTTTACCTGTGCCGATTAAGCCAGATCAATGGATTAACGATGTCTTACCCCAGCAATTAAATAAAGATAAATTACTTAGCCAGAAAGCCACCTCACTCACCTATAAGTACTACAACGCCGTTTCTGCAATTATGACGGATGGTGACATCGAACCTCGCTTTAATGGCTCGAAGTAAGCAAACTCGGGTTTGGCTCGAGGGGTTAGGGCGAGCCTTCGTTACGATTCTGATGCGTGAGAAACTTGCCAACGCCAAGTTCAAGACTTGCGTGATTCTGGGGAAGATGAAAACCTAGTTTTCTCTTCGATTGTTTCAGCTTTTGCTCTGGATTTGAGTCAGGAATCAGATGATGAAGATCAGGAGAATTCTTGCGGCTAAACAGGGTGTCGAGACCTTCTAGAAGACCAAACACCCGAAGAGAATCAGGATTTAATCAGTGATTTGCTGGTGACGGTTTATGACCTTTTAGAGCCAGAACGTCGTACACACGAGCAACACAAACCTATAGGTCGCAATCAGCCCTGTCCATGTGGAAGCGGCAAGCCCTATAAGTATTGTCATGGCAAGCAACAGCCCTGAGCCAGAGGTATCATCTTTAAATAACAGCCCTGAGCAGGGCGTACGCTAACGCTCAAACTTCGTACAATCATCCGTATATTAGAGAAAGCGAGGTGTGGCCCAGGTATCATCTGCTGAGATAGCAAAGACGAGAACAGCCCACCTCGCTTTAAAGGCTACACGGGAGTTGCCAGATACTAAGGATTCACCCTGAACAGATGAACGGATATGCACTACCGTGAGCAACCCAACCATAGGAGGTTGTAATGGTCATTATAGGCATTGATCCACATCCAGGGAGTCATACGGCAGCAGCATTAGATGAGACAGGGAAAGTCCTTGGACATCTTACAGTTCAGAATAATGAGATAGGATTAGCTCAATTGCTGCTCTGGTGCAAGAGCTATGAACTCAGATGTTGTGCTGTCGAAGGTGCGAATAATTCTTTTGCAAAGACCTTGAGTGAAGAGATGCTTCAAGAAAACTATAAAGTCGTCAATATTAGTCCTAGCTTAACCAGTCAATACAGAAGTAAACGTGGTAGAAAGAAAAGTGATGAGGTAGATGCAGAAAATATTGCTCGGGTAGCTTTGGCTAATCCTGACTTAGTGCATTTTACAGCTTATGCAAAGGTCGAAGAGCTAAAAACCCTTACCAGAACAAGAGTTTTATTGTCTCAACAACTGACCGCTTTGCGTTTGTCTTTATCAACCTTGAGTTTGAAAAGTGCATCTCAGGCTCTCGAGTCTGTTATCACCGTAATAGCACAACAACTTATTGACTTAGAAAAAACGATGTCGATTCTTGTTAAGCAACTCATGCCTGAATTGCTAGATGAACTTGGTATTGGAACGGTTCATGCTGCTACCTTATTGGCTGAAACAGGTGACCCTCGCTGTTTTCGTTCCCAACATAGTTTCGCCTTGTATGCAGGCTGTGCCCCTGTTGAACGTAGCAGTGGTTCTCAGCAACGTCGGCAACTCAATATTGGTGGTAATCGTATCTTGAATAGAACCTTTCACATGATTGGGCAAGTTCGTCTTCGTTATGACCCTGACTCTCAAGCCTATCTCGCTAAAAAAACGCAAGAAGGTAAAACTACTCGGGCTGCTTTGCGTTGTCTCAAAACGGTCATCGCTAGGCATGTCTTTCGTTTCATGCTCGCTAATGCTCAAAATCATCCAGATCGCTGGCTCAGGGCTTGACAAGTCTATACTAAGTTCTCGTTATAGACAGCCCTGAGCATGGCGTGGCTTCGCCTCACTTCGTAGCATCATGCCGTTATATAAACAGCCTCTGAGCTGGGCGGACGCTAACGCAGGGCAACCGCAAAGTCCTAATGGCTTGCAAAAAGACTTAATCGTACACTGGCACAACATCACTCACCGACTCCACTTGTGGCTAACAAGGGGCTTAAGCCCCTTATTGAAGCGGCCACGGCAACTTTCAATGCACACACTTCGACTTTGCGGTTGCCCTGCTGTTGAAGGCTCGAAGTTATCAATACCTCATGAATAAAAGCTAAGATAAAAGCAAAAGTGGTGTAAGCTTGTACGTTGACCCTAAAGAGATCTTCTCTTTGCTGCGTCTGGTAAAAGTTCGAGGAGTTTATTTGTGTTTGAAACTTTGAATTTAGAACCCACCCTGCTTTCGGCTATTCAGGCTGCTGGTTACACCACACCTACACCTATTCAACAACAGGCTATTCCAATTGTTTTAGAAGGGCGAGATTTGCTAGGACTAGCCCAGACTGGTACAGGTAAAACTGCAGCGTTTGTATTGCCCATGCTACAAACCCTTAGTAAGGGGCCTAGTGATAGAGTTCGCGCGCTTATCCTTGCACCTACCAGGGAGCTTGCCGAACAGATTCATCAATCTATTCGGGTCTTAGGAAAAAACACGAAGCTTCGCAGTATGACCATTTATGGCGGCGTAAGCAAAGGAATGCAAATTAAAGAATTGCGCCGTGGAGCAGATATTGTGGTGGCCTGCCTGGGCGACTTTTAGATCATCTCAATGAGCGAAATATCAACCTAGGTCAGATTGAAATGCTGGTTTTAGATGAGGCTGACCGTATGTGTGATATGGGTTTTTTGCCTGATGTGAAACGCATCTTGAATATTTTACCTAAGCATAAACAGACCCTTTTCTTTTCGGCAACCATGCCAGAAGATATTCGCAGTCTGGCGGATAAACTTTTGCAAAATCCGGCCAAGGTGCAAATAGGTATGATCTCACCAGCTAAGACGGTGACTCACGCACTTTATCCTGTTTCGGGAGAACTTAAATTTAAGCTGCTTTTAAGATTGCTTGAAACCAAGGCTACAGGTCGGGTGCTTATTTTTACCCGCACCAAACACCGTGCGCGCAATATGTCAGTTGATCTAAATAAACGCGGTTACCGCGTGGCCCAGCTTCAAGGCAATATGTCACAAAACCAAAGGCTTTTGGCCATGAACGGATTTCGCAGTGGAAAATTTGATTTGCTAGTGGCTACCGATATTGCAGCCAGAGGCATAGATGTTTCTGACATTTCGCATGTAATTAACTATGATATGCCCGATACCGTAGATGCCTATATTCACCGCATAGGCCGCACAGGTCGTGCCGAGCAAGTAGGTGAAGCTTTCACGCTGGCAATAGCTGATGATGAAGTGATGGTACGCGATATTGAAAAAGCCCTCAAGGAAAAGCTCGAGCGTAGACGTTTAGAAGATTTTGATTATGGTAATCCTGCTCTAGAGGCTCAAGTCAAGCCACAAGCTGGGTCTTCAAGAACAGGATCAGGGTCTTCAAGAACTGGTACTGGGTCGTCACGTCCCAAGCGTCCCCAATGAGGCCGTCCGCAAGGTGGCCAGAATCAAGGTGGTCGTCCTCAAGAGGAGCGTCCACGCAAATTTGACAAGGCCCACGTAGACCTTCGCAACAATCATCAAGCGAAAGTGGTTCTAGTAGTCCGGCTCGAGGTAATAATAAAGCCGCCCAGCACAGGGTGGTCAATCAAGCCGTCCGGCACAGGGTGGTCAGGCAAGTCGCCCAGATCGAGGCAGTCAACCACGGCGACGTTCTCAGGGTAGGAAATCTTTCTCTGAGGTAAACCTTACAAATCAAACTAAATTGAATTACAAAATGCGGTCAGCTCTTTTAGGTTACAAAACGAAAGTTTTTCTTCGGCTTTATAAGTAAAGATAGAAGCCTGAAGCCCAAATTGCACAATTATGACATCTCTTTCTTGCTGGCTTCGGTTAGGGGAACCGCCATGCAAAAGCTCAGAATGTATTGCCAACCCCGAACCTGCCAGAACAGGTGGGCAAATAGCATTAGAAAAATCCATACTGTCTTTCTGAAGATGTGAGCCAGGTAATACTGCCGTACCACCATTGACTTCTGACATATCCTGTAACGGAACAAGTATCCGAATCATTTGACGATCAGCAGTCGCTATGTATTTATTGTTAGCATCACGATGCCAGTTAATTGCAGGGCCTATCCCAGCAGGCTTACGCGTAATGTTGGCAAAATGAAATCTACACTCATCCAGTGGACATTCAAGAAGGCCTGCTGCATATTCCCATAGCAAAGGACTCGCCAGAATACAAGCAAAACGTCCGTCCATTGCAATTAAATCACCCAAAATAAAGGGTTGATTTGCCCATTGCTCAGCCTGAATATCTGGGTTGCGGTCAGGGTGCAGCGAGGCAATACTTAATCCTGCATCCTGAACAACATGATCATTTAACCTGTGTCGGGAGATAAGTTCATTTGCAAGTTGTTGGGCTAAGCTGGAGATCTGGTGGTGACAACACATCGGGGATAACCGTAAACCCTTGTTGATCAAATTGAGTTTTCCAATCAAACATAATTGCCTCTACAGTATCCTTAAATGATTATAGCGATTTACTGATACGATACTTTAAGTTCGGTTTTGAGAATTTTCTATGTTTACCTTTTATCGCCACCAAATTGCACAAGCCTTGGTCAACTACGGCGATGGGCACAGGGGAATAAGAGATTCTCAAGGTGACAAGATGCTTTATTCTTGCTTACTATACAAATGTATATTCCAACAGTGTTTTAACCCAACAGACTTATATAACTGCACTGCTGCCTGCTCTGTTTCTTCGACAATGACGATCACACGTTTGGCTCCAAGTGTAGACATGCGTTTTAACCCCTCAAGTAGAACTGCTTTCCCTAACCCTTTTTGCCTATAGTGAGGGGCTGTTCCTACTGGCTCGAATTGTCCTACCTTAGTAAGGGTGTCAACCCAACACATGGCAAATGCAGCAAATTGCCCATTTTCTGCAACGGCTACAATATCTAGCTTAGGAATATAGCCAGGGGCACACATGAATTGCTGATAGCGTTCTTCATATACCGGTGCGCCAAACGCTGCCGCTAATACCCGTGCACGTTCTGCAGCCTCCACTTCACTGGCAACCTCTCGCAAAGTGAAACCCTCTGAGAGACGTATTTTTAGGGAATGCTTCAGTTAATGACCGTTGTAAATATAGCCATGTGCCACCACGAACAAATCCCTGTGACTCTAAAAGAGCAATGCGATGAGAATCGCCTTCATGAACTAAGGTATACATACTAGATGTTGCTTGTGGTCGCCTTGTCTTAAAATAACTTTGTACCCATGCTAGCATTTCAGTTTCCAGCACACTGCCAGAATATTTTGGCAATAGTTGCAAGTCAAACATTCCAAAGGGTGGATACACCAGTACAAAGCCGATAAGGTTTTTTTGTTCATCTTCCCATAAATGCAAAATATCAGATGGTTGGTAATCAGCAAGCATGTGAAAGACTTGCCATGTTAAGTCGCCCACATGAAGATAATGACTATGATCAATATTAAGGATGGCAATGAGCAAGAAAGCTCCCTAAATGTACAAGATCATCTTGACCACTATAAGCTCAAGTCGTTATTTGCATAGCACCTCATCAGTTCTATAATATTACTTGATTCATAAATCTCTTTTCGCATATGTACCATGTAATTATTATATTTATATTAATTTATGATCATATAAAGTAAAACTTGTGGAGTATTAGAAATAGTCACTTATAAACTACAGCTAGCTTTCAACTATAATTTTCTCGAAACACACAAACGCCACCTCACGCCTAGGAAACATCAACTCCCCACAAACTTTATATCCACGTTTTTGAAAAAGGGCCAGTGCAGCAAGGTTTTGTTTATGCACATCGGCTCTAATACAGTTAAAGCCGTACTCGAGGGCGTAACTTTCGGCGAAACTCATCATAGCTTGACCCAAACCCTGCCCTTGAAAATCAGGGTCTACAAAAGTGCGGTGAATCAACAAAGGATTAGCATCTACCGTTTCCCAAGTAATGTTGCTATAGGACGGCGGCTGCTTGTCATCAAGGGTAATACCCGAAACAATTTTATTATCCTTGTGATAAACAAAAAGACTTTGTGCTGCAATGTTATTTTCAATCAGTTCTTGACTGGGATACTGCTCATCCCACTGATAAATCCCTTGACTTAAAAGCCTTTGATTGCAACGTTTTAGAATAGCAATAACCTCGAGAGCGTCCTCTGATTGGGCAAGGCTAAGGTTCATTTTAGAGCTTGTTCTAAATCTGCAATAAGATCATCAATATGTTCTAAACCCACTGAAAAACGTAAAAGATTTTTTGGCGTTGCTGATGTTGGGCCTTCTATACTGGCACGGTGTTCTATCAAACTCTCCACACCGCCCAAACTAGTAGCTCTGGTAATAAGCTCGAGTTTTCCAGCAACTTGCATCGCATCGGCTTCGTCACCCTTAACCAAAAAAGATAGCATTCCACCAAAAGATGACATTTGTTGTTTGGCAACTTCATGATTGGGATGCGAGGTCAAAGCAGGATAAAAAACCTTTTCCACTTTTGGATGTTGATTCAGCCAGGTTGCAAGCTGTCCAGCATTTTCTACATGCCCACGCATACGATAAGAAAGGGTTTTAATACCACGTAAGGTCAGCCAACAATCAAAGGGTGAAGGTACTGCCCCTTCATGTTTGTGTATAAAAACAATACGCTCCCAAAATTCATCGGCTTCTTTGGTGATAACTGCACCACCTAAAACATCGCTGTGACCTGCCAAGTATTTAGTAGTAGCATGAAGAATTAAGTCAGCCCCAAGAGAAAAAATATCTTGCATTCCTGGCGGTGTCCAGGTGTTATCACAGGCCACTTTTGCACCTACTGTTTTTGCTAGTTTGGTTACAGCGGCAATATCTGTAATTTTAAGCATAGGGTTAGACGGCGTTTCAATCCAGATTAGGCGGGTGTTGGGTTTGATAGCTGCTTTGACGTTATTGCTGTTACTCATATCCACTGTGGTTATTTCCAAACCCCAGGGCACAAACACTTCAAACAAAAGTTTGCGAATTCCCCAGTACATATCATCTGGGATAATGGCATGTTCACCTGGGCGCAGGGCCCGAAAAATAGTTCCAGCCGCAGCCGAACCCGAAGAAAAGGCTGCACAGGCTGCACCGCCCTCGAGCCTTGCCAAAAGTGTTTCTAAAGATTTGCGGTTCGGATTATTTGAACGGGTATAAATATAACCACCAGGAAAACTTCCGTCGGCCTCACGTTCAAAGGTCGTGCTCAAATGAATGGGTTGGGTGACAGCACCCGTACTAGGGTCAGGGCTTTGCCCAGCGTGAATAGCTAGAGTCTCGAGTTTCATCTAATAAGCTTAACACGCAACCCAGACACCATTTCTTCCATTCTTTTTACCATCATAAAGTAAGCTATCTGCTGCTTGTAAAGTATTTTTTAAGCTGTCATTCAAACACTCTGCTATACCTGCTGTAAAGGTTATATACTCAGACTCTTTTAAGGGTGTCCAGAGATGGTTTTGTAATTCGACCAAAAGCCGTGTGAGGATACTTTTAGCTTGAGCAAGCGTCGTGTTTGGAAAGACCACTACAAACTCTTCGCCACCAAAACGAATAGGAATATCCTGCTCACGCACTTGGGTTTTGAGCAAATAGGAAAACTCTTTAAGAACAGTATCTCCCGCTTCGTGACCATAGGTATCATTGATGCGTTTAAAGTAATCAAGATCAATAACGGCTAGACAAAAGGGAGTTGCTTGAAGGCTATCTAAAACATGATTCATTAAGAATCGGCGATTGTGTAAACCGGTAAGCTCATCAGTGAGGCTAACATATTCGTTTTTGCGGTTGGTATTCTTGAGTTGATACAGCTCATAACTTAATTCTCGGTTGCGTTGCTGTTCGGCTGCGACACGTTGTTCGGCTAAACGGGTTCTGTGTAAGACCTCAAGGGCGCGTACTTTGTTTTCATGGTCTTGGGTATAGACTTTATGAAATAAGGTTATATGCTCACGGCTATGGTTTAGGGCTCCTTGAATATCACCTTGTTCTTCTAAGATGATACTTAGTAAGGCATGGGCTTCTACCGCAAATGGTAGAAACCTAGCTTGTAAAACAATATCTAAATGATGCTCGAGAATACGTCGGGCTTCATCTAATTTTCCCAACTGACGGTAGCAACTTACCAAAGCAGACATCACTTCAGCCAGGGGGCGGTCTGCCATTTGCTCGGTGCGTTCTAAGGCTTCAAGAAAAAACTGCTGTGCCAGCTCGAGCTTATTTTCCTTAAAGGCTACGCGCCCTTGTTGAGCTAAAGCGTAGGTTTTTAGATGTGCTAAATGATTCTGATTGGCCAGCACTAACACTTCTTGAACCAATTGACTAGCTTTGGCCAATTCACCCTGTGTTTCACGTACATAGGCCAGATTTAAGAGGGCGTAACCATAGCCTTCTTTTAGGTTTTCTTGTCGAAATAAATCAAGGGCTTTTTGTAAAAAAGGTTCTGCTTTATATGCTTCACGCTCGAGGTGCATAACTCCTAAATCATGCAAAGCACAAGCTTCCATTTCTAGATTGTTAGCCGCCCGACTTACTGCAAGTTGCTCCCCTAGTCCATTGGCACATTCGGTAAAATCTCCTAATTCAAAGCGAATGCAATTTTTCACATTAAGGGCTCTGGCAAACCAATCTAAAAGATTTTGCTGCTGGACAATGCTAAGAGCTGTTTGGACATTCTCAAGAGCTTCCGCCAAACGCCCTTCACGCCAAAAAATATAGGCCTGGGTGATGCTGGCTTGAGCTTTAAGGGTAGGATTTTTGCTAAATTGCAAGACATGTTGGGCAAGTAAACGGGCTTGCGAACGGTCTTTTTCTCGGCATTTCCAAGCTTCTTGGGTAAGCTTTTCCAAAACCACCACATCCTCAAGGAGTTGAGGTGGCGTGGCTATCTTGTCGCTAGAGGGATAGACAAGTGACATGGTGTTTAGTGTAGAGGAGTTTAGATAAAGAGGGTTTGGGATATTTCACTCGAGGCAACTTTTAGGCTTTGGTTTAGTACATAGTTCACACTCTTAAAAAAGGGTAATGTTTATACTGTGTAGAAGTAGTAGCTAGCGAATTAAATAATATTAGGAGAAATCGTGTCTAGGTTTTTTTGCTTACTTTTACTCACAATAGTCTTATTTTTAAGTGCTTGCGCACCAACATCTGCTAGGGGCACTAGTGTCTATGGAGCCTTTGATATTACAAATACTTCGGTCATCACTGTATACCCTGGAAACACCTATTACTTTTATGATATTTAGCCAGCTTACCTGCTTGGTGTTGATAATTTAGAGAGTATTGCTGAAGCTGCCTTTGACGCGCCTATAGGACAGTCTTATCCTGCCAGGGTTAAGGGTGACTTTACCGCTTCAAGCAGCGATTTGAATGCAGGTTGGAACCTAAAATTTCAGGCTGCCCAAGGAATTCAAACCCTGGCCAAAAAGAGAGTCCGTCCCCAGAGGAACCAGAATTTATTGGAGAGAAACAGTTAAACTACTTTTTGCTTTAAATGTTCCATCAGATGCAACAACGGGTCAATATAAAATTGATGTTCAGGTTAGGTCCGATAATGGTGCAGATGTTGATTTTCCAGTAACCGTAGTCATTGCCAGCGAGGAACCCTAGAAAACAGCCAAAATCAAGTAGCAGAAAGCCAGGCTCGAGCCTCGAGTTCAGAAGTGAAAAAGCGAATAGCTCTGTGATTTCTATGTTCATAAACCAGTTCACTAAACCTCTCGCCATAAGCTGCAAAGTCTTTTATAACAATGGCTAGCTTCAGGTCATAATTGGTACACTTTTGAAAAAGTTCCCCAGCTATGCCCGTACGCAAATTAAAAAAGCCTTCTGATAGCTCGGCCTCAGTGATCAAGAGACCAACTGCGCCAAAACATTGACCTATAACATCAGGAATATCCTTTAGAGAATGGATAACAATGCCTGAATCAGCAGCAATAATTACTTGGTGTTGGCCATCCATTTGTCCTTCTTGAGTTTTCATAAAACATCTTCTTTCAAAGAATTTACTCCAAATATTTGTATGGCCAATAGCGTTTGGCCTCGAGTTTAATCCCAAACAGACTTATAGGACTAATTCAACGATTGAGTTCTTTTCATTACCTCTTGGTAGATGTAGGGGATTGCACTCTCAGGGAAAGGGGAAACACAACTCGCATTGATTTCACAAAGCGCATATTTTTTTATGTCATCGCTGATGAAAAAATCAGCATCCCAAATAATAGGGGATTGATTATCTTGTATTTTGTATCTCTCAAAGAGCGCAGGTAAAATAGTCGTCTCCATTGACAAGCGTAAATCCTTGAAGATTCCACAGTTTTCAGTGTAATAGTTTCGTTTTCTTGCAGATTCATTGTCAGAATCAAAAGGATAGAGTGCATTAACTTCCTGATAACCAAAGCCCACAACTTTTTGTCCTGTCATGTAACACCGGACAATCCCGTTTGGCATATATTGGTTCCACTCCTGATCAATCACTGGGTTGCCGTTTTCAAAAAAAGGTGAAATAAAATTTGTCAATTCTTCCATGCTTAGAATTTGAATATCGCTATTTCTTACAGCAGGTGTAACTCGGCAACTTGGCTTTGCGGTGTCAAGCCATTCAATCTTAAAGACTCCCTTACCACCATCACCCCGATATTGTTTCAAAATCCTAGTTTTAGACCTCTGTAGTGATTTATGGAATTCATTCTCGAAATCTGCAACTGAGTTATAGATGCGAACATCGCTACCCCAGGGAAAATCTGAAGTCTCAAACAACACTTTTTTAGTACCGATTTTCAAAATTGTCTCTGGCAGGCTACTAAGTTTTTTTCCTTGCTGGACAAGCCTATCAAGCATCGCGTCCAAAATCGTTCTATCCATACCAGCTTCAATTGGGTTAATCCAAACAATGGTAAAATCCATCTCTAAAAGTATCTTCTCAACGTGATTTTCATTGTCATCGCGATAGCAAATCGTGTTTACATTGACACCTTGATTTTTGAAGTATTCAGCAAGCAGTTTGTATTTGTCTTCTTGGAATACATCTCGAGCATCAATGGTACTCCCATATAATAGAAAAGCAATGTTAAGCATGTTTTCCCCTAGGTGTTATTAGGTACTTCAATTGGTTATATAGCATATAGTCAATACTATAACTGTTTCAGTGGTTATACCGCAGTATTTCGATGTTCTTCAATTTTTACATACCTAAGTTGGCAAACAATTAAGTTCTTCTAGGTATTACTCTCAACCCTGGCCAAAAAATCTGCCAGCACAGCCATATATCTTTCAGATTCTTCTAAATGTGCAGTGTGCCCACTATGCTCAAAAATACACATCTCAGAATTGGCAATACCACGGTGCATCGTCTCAGCGCAGGCCGGCGTGATTTCATCATATCGCCCAACAGTAATCAAGGTTGGCACTTTGATTTCATGTAAACGCTCAATACGGTTCCAGTCCTTTAAGTTACCAATCACTACAAATTCATTGGGACCATTGATAGTTTCATAAACGGCATTATTTTCTAAGTTCTTGCCAGAACGTTGCAAAGCATCGGGCCACGGATTCAAACGACACAAATGACGGTTATAAAATTCCTGCACCGCCGCTAAGTAGTCAGGGTTCTGATAATCTTTTGCCGCTTCACAACGCTGCATGGTCTGATACATCTCGGCTGGTAACGCTGCCTTAAGTTTTTCGGCTTCAGCTACAAACTGCGGAATGCTAGCAGATGTAGAAGCAAGCGTCAGGCTCACAATACCTTTGGGTTTGGAAAGCATGTACTCAATGCCAAGCCATCCACCCCAGGATTGACCAAGCAAATGGATTTTCTCTAAACCCAGAGCGTTTCTTACTGTATCCACTTCTTTAACAAATCGCTCAATGCGCCACAGTGAGGTGTCATCTGGCTGATCTGATTTACCGCAGCCTAGCTGATCGAAAAAGATAATCGGGCGAGTAGAGGAAATAGCTTCTAAACTTTCTAAATAATCATGGCCTGCGCCGGGGCCACCGTGGAGGGTGAGGAGGGGGATGCGGTTGCTATTGCCAACTATTTTGTACCAGAGTTGGTAGCTGTCTATGGGGATTTTGCCTTGTTGGGATTTCATAAAGTACCTTCTTTGCAAGAATTAACCAAAATCATTTTGCTTTTTGAATAACAGTTTACTTGTTCATATTAAAAATCGCTCAAGGCTAGATTGCGCAAAACTATAAATTTGACTATGCGAATTTTTGGCAATTTTCTCATTATAGCTATTCACATCTTGCTTGCGAAGTTTAACGGTTTTTTGTTTATGTTCTAATAATCGATCAGACAAAAGTATAGCAAGGTTAGGTGACAGAGGATAGTATAATTCAAGATTATCTACAAGTTGATTAGCTGGTCTTCCAATTGCAAAAGTGTTAATTATTGGTTGATCTCCTGTAATTAACTCTGTCGATGTTGTATTCTTGAGTAAGTAGAGTTTCATTGTGTCACGACGAATGTAAAGATTCCACGCAAAGTTTGTTGCTATGATGTGTCTAACAATGCTCCAAACAGCTTCTAAGTTAATATTTTCTATAACTCCATCGGCAATAGACAAAACGTTTGATTGAGCTTTGTTTGTCCGAAAATATTGTGTGGTCAGAAAGTGTAAAAAGTCGAAATAGTCATCGGTATTTATAAAAGAGATATCTTCATTAAGCAGGAGTGCCAAATACTTTGTTGATTCTGATTCGATGGTTGCATGGATTTCTTCCTCAAGATTATTGCAAACAACATCTATGAAGTCATTCCATTGTTCGTCAAAGAGCTTATGCTGTTCTAGCATTTTGCGGGCCTCAAAAATGTGATTAAAAATCTTTATCCACTCCGCATTCAATTCTTTTAAGTGGTCGGGAGAAATGTCAATAAAGGCTTCTTTGATTAAATTTATTTCCCGAATAGTCAACTCTTTTAGCCTATAAAAATCTCTGCTTTGTGCAATTCCCATAATATTAGGCCTAAAGATAGTATTATTTCTTAGGCAATATATAAGTTCATTTTCATTTGCCCAAGCTTTGAGATAATGTCTCCAGACGTAATGTTGCCTTCGCTTTTTGGTAAGCAAATCTGACCTCAACTTATATAAAGCTATCTTTGGTAATTATAGGGGATAATTGAAATAGACTATAGTTTACACTCCACCCTCGCCAAAAAATCCACTAGCACTGCCATATACCTCTCCGGCTCCTCCGCATGGATGCTTTCTTCAAATTTACTCACCGTCCTCACCTCTATTTCTAGCCCTTTCAATAGCTTGATGCAGCTTTTGTTCTATTAATTTCAAGTCAGGCAACTTAGTTAGATATTCCGCTACTTTGATATTACTCTGTTCTAATTGCAGTAACTCAACGTGTTCTTCATTTCTATAGGCACACAATATCAAGCCAATAGGAGGATTTTCGCCTTCTACCGTCTCGTGTTTTTCTAACCACCGAAGGTAAAGTTCCATTTGACCTTTTTGAGCTGCTTCAAATTTTCCTAGTTTCAACTCAATAACGACTAAACATCTTAACCTCCTGTGGTAAAACAGTAAATCCAAATAGTAATCTTCGTTATCAATGGTTATTCTTTTCTGCCTTGCCATAAAAGCAAAATCAGAGCCTAATTCAATGATGAATTTCTGAAGTTCTGCCAATATGGCAGTTTCTAAATCTTTTTCGGAATAGGAATCATTTAACCCTAAAAAATCCAGAAAGTAAGGGTCTCGAAAAATCAAATCAGGTGAAAGCTTCTGTTCGTTTTTGAGCAACTCTAAATCGTTTTGAATGGTAAGCTCTGGCTTTTTGCTGATAGCGGTGCGCTCGTATAGCATAGAGTTGATACGTTCCCTAAATGTACGGACAGACCATTTCTCGATTTTACACATTTCGATGTAAAACTCCCTTTTTAACGGGTCTTCAATTGGGATTATAGCCAGAATGTGGGTCCAACTCAATTGTCGTATCAGTGATACGACAATCTCCTGATTGGGAAAAACCTTGGCAAACTGCATCATTCTTCGCAAGTTTTTTTCTGAAAACGCCACCCCATACTCTTCTGACAATTGTCGCCATAGCGTAGCAACGACCTCTTTACCATACAATTCTGAACGGTCTTTTCCTTCAATTGCTTCATTTATACGCTTGCCTATTTGCCAATACAGTATCGTCATTGCCGAATTTACTGCCACTGCCACTTGTTGACGACTTTGCTCTATCAACTCCCGTATTTCACCAAATAAGGAATTGGTGGACAAATGGGATGAAGGCAATTTTTTCTTACTCATTGAACTAAACTCCCTTACTCTCTACCCTCGCCAACAATCCACTAAAAATCTATTGCCAAATAATTCATAATCGCCTGCTCGAGCTGCTCCAAAACTTCTGCTGATACTGTACCAACTTTGCTTAGCAATTTACTACGGTCAATCGTAGTGATTTGATGTGCCAGTGCAGCACTTGATTTAGGCAAATTGGCTTCTCCTTTAGCTAACAGGATAACTGTAGGAGATGATTTGAGCCATTGTTTTGCACTGGTAAGCGGCACAACGGTGAGGCTTTGCCAAGACGAAATTTTATTAAAGGCATTAGTAGAAACAATAATACAAGGTCTTGTGCCTTTCTGTTCTGAACCCGAACGTGGGGAAAGTTGTACAAAATAAACATCTCCTCTCATAATTACCAATCGGTTGAGGTGAGAAGTTGTTTTGAAACAGCCTTATCAGTTTCTTTTACAAATTCACCACTATGTTCAGCCATTTCTTCGGCGTAACGTTGCATCTCCTCAAAGGTTTTCTGGCGATCATAATCTCGAATATAGGCTTCTAAAGCACGGCGAGCCACTTCGGTTTTAGTTGTTCGTTGGCTTTTCGCTACCTTGAGCAACTCGTCATGGAGTGTCTTATGGATAGGAATATGTAAACTATTCATGTATATTATTTTATACAGAATTTTGTAGAAAGTCGCAGATTTCTTTACAATTTACCCTCAACCCTCGCCAGAAAATCCGCCAATACCGCCATATACCTCTCCGGCTCCTCCGCATGTGCCAAATGCGCGCTGTTTTCAAACACCACCCACTTAGACCCTTTAATGCCTTTATGCACGGTTTCCCCAATCAGTGGCGTGGCTTCATCATAACGACCTGTAGTAATCAGCGCAGGCGCATTTATTTCACCCAGTCTTGGGGTTACATCCCAGCCTTTAATTACGCCGACCACATGAAATTCACTGGGGCCGTTCATGGTGTGATAGACCTGTGGCCATTCGCCCAGTTTGGTAAAGGCACGTTGTACATAGTCTGGGTTAGGAACTACCCGGCACACGTAGCGGTCATAAAAAACTTGCATGGCAGCTAGATATTCAGGGCTATCCGTGGTTTTGGCTTCTTCATGTTTGAGTAAGGTTGCTTGCACCTCAGCAGGAAGTTCACCACGCAAGCGGTTGGCTTCTGAGAGCCACATGGGAATACTCGAGGGTGAGCTAGCAATGGTGATACTGGCTACGCCTTTAGGTTGGGTCAGCATATATTCCATCAAAAGCATTCCGCCCCAGGACTGCCCCAAGATATGCACATGGTCTAAACCCAGAGCTTTGCGTACTACATCTACTTCTTCTACAAAAAGGTCAACCGTCCACATATTAGGGTTATTTACATGGTCAGAATTTCCACAGCCGAGCTGGTCATAGAAAATCACTCGGCGACCTGTAGCAGCCATAGCTTCTAGGCTTTCTAGGTAATCGTGTGGTACACCTGGCCCACCATGTAAACACAGTAGCGGCAACTTTCCGTTTTCTTCCTTTTCTCCAATGATCTGGTACCAAGTGTTATAACCTTTGAAACTAATTTTTCCTTCTTTGACTGGATACGGTATGGGCATGGCTTTCCTCCGTGAATTGAAGTCTATTGGTCTGTCAGTCTATCAGCTTTTTGTGTCTACTGACAGGCTGATAGACTGAACGACTGATAGGCTTCTAAGCATCCCATCGCACATAATTTTGTAGAATTATAATTAATCGGAGGCTTCACATGACCTGGCAAGACTATCTCGAGACTCACAAAGAACGTTTTTTATCTGAGCTTTTTGACTTTATTCGTATTCCCAGCGTTTCTGCTGAACCTAAATATGCTGGCGATGTACGCAAAGCGGCCGAGTGGGTAGCAAAACGGCTCGAGGCTGCTGGAGCTGAGAATCTTAGAATCATGGAAACCGGTGGTCATCCTGTGGTTTACGCTGACTATCTACATGCTGGCCCGCACAAGCCAACCATTTTGCTTTATGGTCATTTTGATGTGCAACCACCTGACCCACTTGCGCTATGGGAGACACCTGCTTTTGAACCCAGTGTTCGAGATGGCCGCATTTATGCCCGTGGTGCTTCAGATGATAAAGGTGGAATGTTTACGCCGATTATTGGATTTGAAGCCATGCTCAAAACAACAGGGAAATTGGATATAAATATAAAATTTTGTTTTGAAGGGCAAGAAGAAATTGGCAGTCCGCAGTTAGAATCTTTCTTAGAAAATCACAAAGATAAATTCGCTTGTGATTATATTTTTTCTGCTGACGGCTTGCAGTGGTCAGAGAGCGAAGCCATGATTGTGCTGGGATTAAAAGGTATGGCTAAGCTCGAGATAGATGTTTACGGGCCATCATCAGATTTACATTCGGGTTTGCATGGTGGTGTGTTGATGAATCCTTTAGAGGCTCTTTCACGTATTCTTGCTTCCTTGAGGCATGAGAACGGCGAAATTGCTGTAGAAGGTTTTTATGATGATGTACTTGACCCAACAGAAGAAGAGCGACATGATATTGCCAGAGTTCCTTTTGATGAAACTAGTTATCAGCAAAGTCTGGGTATCAAAGAATTTTTTGGCGAACCAGGCTTTAGCACCCGTGAGCGCAACTGGATTAGGCCAACGCTGGATATCAATGGTATCTGGGGCGGCTATCAGGGTGAAGGCACTAAAACAGTGATCCCCAGTGAGGCTCATGCCAAAATTACTTGCCGTTTGGTCGCTAATCAAAAACCCAATATCATTATAGAAAAACTCGAGCAACATATCAAAAAACATTGTCCACCAGGCGTTCGCCTAGAGGTGCGTAGTAGTGGTGGTTCTGACCCAGCTTCGATTCTGGCAAATCATCCGGGTAATCAAATCATCAAAGAGGTCTTAACCGAACTCTATGGTCAAGAGCCTTATTACACCAGAGTTGGTGGCAGTATTCCTGTAAGTGCATTTTTCAAAAATTCTTTAGGTGTTGACATGATTGGTTTTGGCTGGAGTTTGGCTAGCGAAAACCTTCATGCGCCTAATGAATTTTTTCCTCTGGAGAGTTTTTTTCGAGGACAACGAGGATATTGTTTGTTACTCGAGCAACTTGCCAAGCTAGTATCATCAGCTCATAGATAAACTCATTGCTGGTATCATCAGGTCATAGATAAACTCAGTTTGTGATTCGCTGTGATAAAGGTCTACTGACTAGGCGTTTTACTTCCTCTGTTTAGGGTCAAGTTGCGCCCGCAGGCCATCACTAAACCAGTTAAATGAAATCACCGCCAGCATAATAGCCAGACCAGAAAAAATAGAAACATACGGTGACAAAAGCAAAAATGAGCGACCTTCAGCTAGCATGGAACCCCAGTCTGGGTCTGGTGGTTGAATGCCAAGACCTAAAAACGAAAGGGCTGCAATATCTAAAATGGCGTAAGCTAAATCATTGCTGCCTTGTACTAAAATGGGTGAACCTACATTGGGTAAAAGATGCTTAAATAAAATTCGTGCGTCACTCATGCCACTGCCTTTGGCAGCTTCGACGTAGTTTAAGTTTCGCTGTACCAGCGTAGCACTGCGTACCACTCTGGTAATTGCTGGAATATAAACAATGCCTATAGCAATCACTGTATTAGTAAGTCCGCGTCCAAAGGTTGCCACAATCAAAATTGCCAGCAAGAGTGCAGGAAAAGCCAGCAGCATATCTAAAGAGCGCATGATGATGGTATCTAAACGTCCGCCGTAGTAACCAGAAATAAGCCCCAGTGGAACACCAACGAGATATGCAATCAGTACCACGCAGATTGCACCAATTAGAGTGGGGCGTGTGCCATAAACAATGCGGCTCCAGGTGTCACGGCCTTGTTTATCTGTACCAAGCCAGTGGGCACTGCTAGGAGCTTTAAGAGAACTGGTCATATCTTGCTTTACTGGGTCATGGGTTGCAACTAGGGGTGCAGCAACAGCCATGATGGTCAGGATAAATAAAAGAAAGCTGCCAATAATAGCGGTGCGGTTGCGAAAAAATGTCGAACGCCAGAAAGGTTTGGTGACTCGAGGCACTGAGGCATTAACAGACTCTAAAGCCATAAAGGTATCCTAAGTGTGTGCGCTAAAGCTCCAACATTTTTCAACAAGATAACCCCTTGTAAACAATGTAAGCAAACAACCATCATGAATACCGAATCCTAGGATCAATAGCTACATATAGCAAATCCGTGACTAGGTTTAATAAGACAAATACTAAGACTAAAAAAAGTGTGGTTCCTTGCACCACTGGATAATCACGGTTTTGAATGGCATCGGTAATTAAACTGCCTAAACCACCAAGCCCAAAAGTGAATTCGACCAGCACGCCACCTACAAATAAAAATCCAAGTTGCAAAGCTGCAACAGTAATCACTGGAATCAGCGCATTGCGAAAAGCATGACGCAACACTACTCTTCTAAAAGCTAGTCCCTTGGCTTTGGCGACTGTAATGTAATCATTGCCAAAGACATCTAACATAGCTGAACGGGTCATGCGTGAAGTCAGGGCGGACATGTTTAGAGCAAGAACGCTCGAGGGTAAAACCAGATGATACAAACTATCCCAAAAGCCTTTGCCAGCACCCAGAGCCGGAAACCAGCCTAACGTATAAGCAAAAATTAAAATAAAGACAATGCCACTAAAATAAACAGGCGTAGACATACCCAGCAAACTAATTAAAGTGGCCAGATAATCCACCCAGGTATTTTTGTAAACGGCGGCCAGAATGCCCAGAGGTATAGCAATCAGAAAAGACAAAACAGCACTAAAGGCAATCAGTTGTAAAGTGATTGGCAAGCGTTCTCTGATCAGATCAGAAACATTTTGTTTAAGCCTAAAACTTTCACCCAGATTTCCACGAACAGCATTGCTAACCCAAACCGCGTATTGACCAAGCGGGCTTTTGTCAAGCGCGTATTTTTGCCGTATAGCTTGCAAAATTTCTGGTGAGGTGCGCCGTCCACCCACCATAATCAAAGCAGGATCACCCGGTGTAAGTCTCACCAGAGTTGAAACTACAAAAGATGTAAATATCAAAATGGGAATAAGAGCCAGTAAACGTTTGAGAATGTAGCTGGTCATAAACAGCCCTGAGCCAGAGGTATCATCTTTGAATAACAGCCCTGAGCAGGAGGTATCATCTCGTTATAACAGCTCTGAGCAGGGCGTATCATGCCGTTATAACAGCCTCGAGCCGATGGTGTGTTCCACAGACTTCGTACCATCATCAACGAATAACAGCCCTGAGCCAGAGGTACGCTAACGCTCAACCTTCGGACAATCATCTTGTTAAGAATTGGAGGTATCATCTCGTTAAGAACTGGAAGTATTATTCCGTTGAAAAAGTATTGCATAATTCTTAATAGTTTTACCATAGATTCCTTGGTGGCTACTACATAAGTAGCTACTACATAAAGTAAAGAGGGCGCAATGCTGCACCCTCTTTTATAGACTCAGTGAATCACTTAAATCCCCGTTCCGTCATACTGAGCCTCCCATTGCTTTTAGTTTGAAGGTTAATCAGTCATGCACTTTCGTGCTATGCGAAGTATCTAGTGGCGAGACACTTCGCATAGCACGGCTTGACATTAGGAACACTTTGCAACTTTTATCATTAACGGTAGCTCAGTGTGACAGGTTTAGTGAAAACGGGCTTAATTTGTACATCCAGATATTTAGTTTTACCCTTCGGTGATTCACTGAGAATATAAATCTCAAACTATTTCATCTTTATATTCTTAGCAAAAGCATCCCAATACCACAATGGTGTAATAGTGTAACCTTCAAAATCGTTATTGAGTACAAAGGTTTGTTTGGGATGCAGTACCACAATCCAAGCAGAATCCTCAGCAATAATTTTTTGAGCCTCAATCATCAGGTCAGTGCGGGCAGCATTATCAGTAAGGGCATTGGCTTCATCGAGCAATTTGTCTACTTCGGCATTTACATAATTACCAAAGTTAGAACCACCATCACCAACATAACGTGAATGGAAAACGGGTAAAAGATTTCCCGAAGGATCAGGGAAATCAGAACCCCAGGCACCCGAGGCAATATCATAGTCTCTTGCACCACTAAAAATAAGACTGATAATTTCTTGATAGGTCACCTTGGTAATTTCCATTTGGTAACCAAGCTCTGCAGCAGCAGCCTGCAAGGCCAGTGCCATGCCCATAGTCAGAGGGTTTTCATCAGTGGTAATGGTCATGCCGTTAAGCTGGTCGGCTACACCAGACTCTTCTAAAAGCTGTTTGGCTTTTTCCATATCAAAGGCATAATCAGGTAGAGCATCATAAGCAGCCTGCCACTTGTCTTTTTCAAAAGCCCACAAGCGCGGCATCACGTCTACAGCCTTAGCCACACTTACTGCGTCAGAGACAGGATAAAGGTTCTGTGTCAGCAATACTTTATCCATAGCATAGTTTAGAGCCTGACGAACTTTTACATTATCAAAAGGCGGACGCTGAGTATTAAAGGACAGGAAATAGCTTAAATAGCTATCCTGAAAATCAACCGTTAAGTTATCCATGCCCATAACAATTGGTAATTGGTCAGCCGGGGTTGCATCAGTACCTAAGAGCGCATGAACTTCACCCGTTTGTGCGCCTGCTACTCTAGTGGTTGATTCTGGCAAAATCTTAAAGGTGAGTTTATCCAAGTAGGGACCACCATTGGCTTTATTCCAGTAGTTTTCATTCTTTTCCAAAATAATTTCACTACCCGTTGACCAGCTCACAAACTTAAAGGGTCCAGTCCCAAGCGTACCTACACCTGGTTTACCATAGCCATCTTTATTGGCTTCATAATGAGCCTTGCTAATCACATGTCCGCCTGTGGTTGCCAATACATATTGCCAAAGCGCATCAGGTTGTTTGAGTTTGACTGTGACTGTCCAGTCATCGGTTTTTTCAATAGTGTCTACGCTGGCATACATCCAGCCTACATAAGAAGCCGTATCAGGATTGCGAATACGCTCCATGCTGAAAATTACATCATCTATGGTCATCGGCGTGCCATCTTGAAAAGTCACCCCTTGACGAATTTTATAAATGTAGGTCAGTGGATCAGGATTTTCCCAGCTTTCGGCTAGGTTTGGCTCGAGGGTTTGTCCATCCTTAAATTGGAGCAAGCCTTCGGTGATTTGGCAAACTACTGGGTTGGCTGTAAAGTCATAGGCAAAAGCAGGGTCTACCGCTACAATGTCACCCTGCAAACCAACCACCAGTTCACCTTGAGAAAAAGTAAGACTGCTTAGAAAGAAGCTAAAAAGAATACAAAGATACATCCAGAAACGTTTCTGCATGATTATTCCTCCCTAATTATCAGGACTTTCGTCCGTGATTTGGTCTAGTGTACTAGTTTTTACTATAAACCTGCAAGAAGAACGGGCGAAGTATTAAATCGGTTTCTGAAAAATTTTCCAAACACGATGTTGTTGCACGGGCAACCACTCGAGTAATCCTTGTTTATCTTTGTCAGTAGAATCTAGCTCGAGGTTAGCCTGTGTTAAGCCAAGCTCTCGAGCTTTTCTAAACTGATGTGCCAGCAAAAACTTTAGAAAAACGTTAGCATTTTCTTGACCATTTTCTAGGCTGGCATAGTACCAGCACATATCCAGAGCATTCATGTTTTCTTTTAGTACACTCGAGGCTGCTATGATACGCCCATTATCCATTAAGGCAAAACTTAGGTCAGGACGCAACTCTTCTAAAGTGCTAGCCCAGGTAGAATGCTCTTTAGGAACTGGTTGTGACCAGTAGTGTTCTTCGATATAGCGACTGACTAAAAAATCAAAAACGTGCTGTTTCATTCCAGCCTCAAAGAGTTCTGTAAACGTCACAGTTTTTATGTGTTGAAAGTTTACAGGCAAGTTTGGTTTTTGATTAAATTTTATTAGGTCCAGTTCAACGATATTGCAATCTAGGAGAGGTTGATAACCCAATGCCTTCATAAAGGCTTGCTCTCCCTGATCTTCTTGATAACAGGCCGCCTGCCAACCATGAATTTTGTATTCAGGAGGTTTGGCTTTTAGCGTTTCATCATGCAGCTTTTGGCCTATTCCTTGCCTGCGATGTTCTGCATCAACCACCACCATCACCCTGGGCCAGAGTGGGTGGGTAGTGTTGTAGTATTTCGCAGCTACGCCCACAATAGTTTGATTAACTTCTACGATTAGCGTGGTATAGCCAGGTGCAACTGGATAGTAATCTAGATAGAAATCAGTATCTATTACAAAAGACCTCTGCATGAGTTCACGCACTTTGGGTAGGTCTTCTTCTGTAAGGGGTCGAATCTGCATAGTTTAGTTTAGCAAATTGTGACCAGCCCTAAAGACTGTAAAAGCCCTTTTCTCTAAACTTAAGCGTGAATATCACATTATCATCCGAAGATTTAGACCGCCTGATCATGATGGCCTGGGAAGACCGCACGCCTTTTGAAGCCATTGAAACTCAGTTCGGGCTAAAAGAAAAAGAGGTTAAAAAATTGATGCGTAAAGTTCAGAAAGAAACGACCTATATTCGCTGGCGCGAAAGGGTGAGTGGGCGCACCACCAAACTGGGCAAGCTGCGCAGCAAAGCCGTTATCCGTCATAAATCGGATGATCAAAAATTTTAATCATCCAAAACTCGAGGACTTAGGTCCATAAGTGCCTCACACGTTTATCTTTTATGAGAAACATACCTTCAATACAGCTCAATCCTGAGACTCTAGTGTTGAATTTCCTACATCTAAGACCTTCTTGTGAGACTTCTTTGTATATGTTTTAACATGCTCTGCTACTCTCAGGGCAGTGGCTTGAATGAATGTGACGCATACCGTATACGGACTCTCCCCTCAAGAGCCCCCCAGATCCAAAGCTGGGGATATTTGTGTCTTGCTGGCCCCAAATTATGAGCAAGCTGCCCAGCTACGTCAGCGACTTGGCAAAATGCAAGAAGAATTTAAGGGAGCTTTGAATCCCACACCCTATTTGCAACTTCAACGTTTTAGGATAGGCAAAGAAGCCCTAGATGCCTTGCGGCCCTCATTAAAAAATGTGGCTCAGAACATTCCCCCTATAGACATTAAAGCCCTAAGCCTAGAACCTTTTTATTCCACTTTGCGCTCCAAAGAACTGCTTAAATGCCGGGTTGAAGTAGCTGATGTTCATGCTTTGTATAAGCTTTTAGTGACTACTTTGCTCGAGGGCAATATCGTACCTTTAGAGCTAGACCTAAGCAGCCATGTAACTATGCTTGAGGATATAAAAATGATTCGACTCGAGCCTAAACCCTATCAAGAGCTTTTATTTACGGCTCAGCGTTTAGTGGTTGCGCGTCTCAAAGGGCCAGGATTTTATACTGCTCTTTTTTCATTGCCACTAGCGGGTTGTGAAAGTGAAGAAGCTCAAGCCGAACAAGGTCATTTATAAACAGCCCTGAGCAGGGCGTGTGCTTCGCACTGACTTCGTACCATCATGCCGTTATAAACAGCCTTCAGCCGATGGTATCATCAACGAATAACAGCCCTGAGCAGGAGGTATCATCCCGTTATAAACAACCTTAGAGGTATCATCTTTGAAAAAAAGTCTTGAGCAGAGGGTACACTTCGCTCAAACTTCGTACAATCATCCCGTTAAAGAACCTTTAGCAGGTTGGCAAGTAGCCAGTAGCATGTAGGAAAGATAAGAACCCTACAAGCTAATTGCCTATTTCTATTTACTCTTCTGCTACTGTAGTACATATGCGCCGCTTTATTGCCCAGGGAACCAATCAGGGTTTTACCTGCACTCATTGCGGCAAAGAAGTTCCAGCTTTAGATAATGGTAGTTACCGCAATCACTGCCCTTATTGTCTTTACTCACTGCATGTAGATATCAACCCAGGAGACAGAGCTAACCCGTGTCAAGGGATTTTAGAACCTATAGGCGTAGAACATTCAGGTAAAAAAGGTTGGATTATATTGCACCGTTGCCAGCGTTGTGGAGATATTCGGCGCAATAAAGCTGCTTTAGAAGACAGTGTGCCAGATGATTATGAGCAAGTTGTCATACTCTCGAGAACAAAGTGATACAGTAGGAATTCGGAGGCAGGGAAACCCCTCTTAATCCCCCCCTGCCTCCCTTTACTATAGGTATGCTGTGCATTCACTACGCGGCTTCGCCTCATTGCATAGCAACTTTGTTTGACTTTGTACCAGCATCATCTCATTACCACCAGAAGGTCTTATCTTGTTATAGATAAGACGTATGTACCCGAATAATAGATAATATCTTTTACCTCTTCTTTCATTTTGTTATACTCGAGTATGTATAAGACCCTCGAGCTAAAACTGGAAAATAACACTTTAGCTATTATCCTAAACCGCCCTGAGGTTTTGAATGCTTTAAGCCTCGAGCTTCTCTCAGAACTTAGAGAAACCCTTGCTTATGCTGCTGAACAAAAAGATGTTCATGCGGTGTTACTCACGAGTCAGGGTCGTGGGTTTTGTGCCGGTGCAGACCTAGCCTCAACGCCTTTAGGTGAAGATGTGCAAAACATTGTAGAAACCTATTACAATCCAGTCATTCAACTTTTAGCCACTATGCCTAAGCCTGTAGTTGCAGCTATCAACGGCGTGGCTGCTGGTGCTGGTCTGAGCTTAGCTTTGGCTTGTGATATGCGAATTGTGGCTGAGCAAGCCACACTCACTGTAGGCTTTACCAAAATTGGTTTATCGCTAGATGCTGGCATGAGTTATTTTTTACCCAAGCTGGTCGGGCGTGGTCGGGCTTTTGAACTTGCCTATAGTAATCGTAATATTACAGCCAGTGAGGCTTTAAGTTTAGGGCTTGTGGAAAAAGTTTTGCCCCAAGAAGGTTTTGTCGAAGCAGCTTTTTCTATAGCAAAAGAATTGGCAAGTGGTCCAGCTAGCTTTTCTTTCGTCAAGCAGTTATTCAATAATGATGATTTAGAAAAACAACTTACCCTCGAGGCGAAGGCGCAAGCTAAGGCTGCAAAAACCCATGATGCCAAAGAAGGTATCATGGCCTTTGTACAAAAACGTCCAGCTAGTTTTAGAAGGGAGTAGAAACGATTGAAGAGTAAAGATTTCAATTTTCAATCTTTACTCTTCAATCGTTAATTATCTTTATGGAAGATACTATTTTTATAAACGGAACTATTCTAACTATGAATCCAGCACAACCCAAGGTTGAAGCTCTAGCTATTCGTGGAGATAAAATTTTATGTGCAGGAACAGAAACCGAAGCCCGTGAGGCTACCCATAAACCTCAAGTGATTGATTTGAAAAAACGATGCTTGATGCCTGGATTTCATGACAGCCACGTTCACTTGACCTATCACGGATTTGAAATTGGGCAACTCGATCTTTCTGAAGCAAAAACCCTTGGGGCAGCTCTAGACCTCATCGCTGAACGCACTCGCAATACACCACAAGGCGACTGGATTACAGGTGCAGGATTTCTGATGGCGCGTTGGGGCGTGAATTCACTTGATAAATCTATATTAGATAAAGTTGCGTCGCATCATCCTGTATTTCTAAAATCACAAGATCATCACAGTAGTTGGGCTAATTCTCTGGCCTTACAAAAAGCAGGTATCACTGCTAAAACACCACAACCAGAACATGGTGAAATTGTTAAAGATGCGAATGGTGAGCCTATCGGGATTTTCCTCGAGCGTGCTAATGACTTGATTGCTCAGGCTTTACCAGAAATAACCAGGGAAGATATTCGTCAAGCGGTTTTAGATGCAGGAAAAGATTTTGCCTCTTTGGGAATTACTACCGTCCATGATATGGCTGTACAAAAACCTCATGAATGGCGCGAGATGGCAAACCTAGCTTCACAGCCTGATTATCCAGTGCGGGTCTGGGCCTGTATTGACCAAGACAAAATTGAACACTTAGCAGCATTAGGTTTAGCAACGGGTCAAGGTGGAGAAAACTTTCAAATCGGTGGAGCCAAATTTTTTGCCGATGGTGCTTTGGGCAGTATGACTGCACTGATGTTGGGGCCTTTTGCTGGAACCAATGTTTACGGATTTCCTGTTCACAGCCGTGAATTGATGCAAGAACGTTTTCCCTTAGCTATTCAAGCCGGACTTGTACCAGTGATTCACGCTATCGGTGACGCTGCAAACCAAATTGTTTTAGATTGTTTGGAAGCCTCCAAGCTTTTATGGCAAGCCCAAAATATGCGGCCACGCATTGAACACGCTCAACATCTTCACCCCAGTGATATTCCACGTTTTGCTCAAATGGGTGTGATTCCTTCTATGCAACCTATTCACTACCGCTTTGATGCCAAACGCACCACCGAACTCTTGCCTGATCGCTTGGAAGGTACACATGCCTGGCGAAAATTGATACAAGCAGGCTCAGTGATTCCATTAGGCTCTGATACACCTGTGGCAACCCCAGATGTCATTCTGGGTTTAGAAACAGCCTGTACACGCAAAGCTGAAAGCGTAGAGTTTGGGCATGACCAAGTGCTTAGTATAGATGAAGCTCTAGCCGGATACACTCGTCATGCTGCTTATGCCATTGGCTGGGAACATCGTTCGGGGCAGTTACAAAAAGGCTTTGATGCGGATGTAGTGATTTTGTCGCATAATCCACACCAAGGATTAGGGGGGTTAAGTGTACAAGCCACTATGAAAGCAGGGAAGTGGACCTTTGAGAAATAAGCGTTTACAAAATTCTCTTGCCAAGTAAACTAGTGGCCATCTCCACCATAATCTGAGCAGTTTTATTTTGAATATCTAATATCGGATTAACTTCTACTAAATCCAGGCTGGTCACTACCTTGGCATCAGCTAAAAGCTCCATCAGCAAATGAGCTTCACGGTAAGTGAGTCCACCCGTTACAGGTGTACCTACGCCCGGAGCTTCATTGGGGTCTAGTGCGTCGGCATCAAAAGAAACATGTAACTGGTCAACATGGCTAAGATGCTCTAAAGCCCTTTCGGCAACTTGGGCCATGCCTAGCTTGTCAATATCTTTCATGGTGTAGACCTTGATACCCTTATCTTCTATGAATTCACGCTCGCCCTCATCCACGCTGCGAATACCAATAAAGACTAAATCTTCAGGATGAATCATCTTTCCGCCACCCCAAATATTAAGCAGACGCTCATCACCAAAGCCCAGTAAGTGCGCCAAAGGCATTCCGTGGATGTTGCCACTAGGGCTCATATCAGGCGTGTTTAAGTCGGTGTGGGCATCAATCCACAAGACCCCAGTGCGCTTACCACGGCTTACACCAGCCACGCTTCCCATTGAGATAGAATGATCACCACCTAAAATAATCGGGAAAGCACCTTCGGGAAGATTCTTTAGACAGTCGTAAGCCTGCTTGCAGGCTTCAGCAATCACATCAGCATAAGGAAGCTGGGTAGTATTAGGAACACTTTCGGGTACTGCAACCTCAACATTGCCCAAATCGGTAATGGTGTGCCCCAGGTTTTTAAGCGTATCAGAAAGTTTGGCCAGACGAATCGCCGAGGGTCCCATATCCACCCCACGCCGACCTGCCCCTAAATCCATAGGAACGCCAAGAATATGTATATTCGACATAAACTCAAGCTAGCATGTTGTTTAGGATAAAGGCAAATGTTGCTGTAGAGACGTAAGGCTTTACGCCCCTACGAAAAACCAACGGCAATGTGATTAAACCTCGTACACAAATACCTTAGACTTATTGATGACCACCCTTTTTGTTTGACTAACCCTTACAAAGCACTGTCATATCTCAGAACCCTGCAATGAATCTTTAAAAACCCGTTGGATTGTGCCTGCGTAGTGGCATTTCATGAAATGCCACTACGGAAACGAAATGGACGCAAGGCTAGAGATACCACAAAGATTTTTGCATATTGGTTTAATCTTATTTTGTTCGGGTACTTTGAGTCTAATATGTTGTACAAGCATTTTCCCATTAATCTCTTGCACCGACGTTTAGGGTTGCTCTCGAGATACGCCGTTTGTAGTGTTCATAGCCAATACTGCCTAACATGGAAAAGTTATTTCTGACCTGCGGTGAACGTAAACGGAAGCTCTGATCAACCTGGTTAAAATTAAGCTCTAAAGCTCCAGTTCCGCGGTAATCCATAAAATTTAATCCATACTTGCAATACCCTACAAATACATTGTTGCGTACCGTGACAGGAAAACTAGGAAAACCAGATGCGCCGGGGATTTTAGCGGGATAATAAAACTGCATGGGATAGATGGGATGATTTTGCGTGTCGTAATATTTACCAAAAGCTACAAAGGTATTATTCTCAATCAGGATGCGGTTACTGGCTGCATTGTTTTGATTCTCCATAGCAAAGGTTACTGACATGGCATTACTATTATCGCCCGAAACATTTTTAATCAAGACATTATTGCGTAATAATAAAGTCCCACCTTCAGGAAGATCAACTAAAAAATTTTCAGTCTGGATACCATTAGTGCTTTTTGTACCCATGAAATAGTTACCCTCGAGAATGTTGCGTTGAGCCCGTGACTTAAAGAGATGGCCATAATAAGCATCATGGGACCACGAACCACGCATAATCACAGTAAAGTTAGGGTCGAGTGTACTATGGTTGATATAGACGTTGTGTTCAGGGCCATTTGCGCCACCATTTTCAAAGAGCTCGATGCTCTCGAGTTTTAGCAAACCCCTGGTATTGCCCGTACTAAAAATACCATTGGCATCTACGCCCTTAAATCCATGAATACGCAAATTACGCAAGGTTAGATTCTTGGCTCCATTGATATAAATACCAGCCTTACCAGAAAAAGTTGCACCGTTGCCATCAATATCAATATTTTCAAAGACTATATTTTCACTGGTGTCAAAATAAACAGCCCCTTGACCCAACGTATTATTGGAAGTTCCAATACCATTTAGTTTAATAACGGGTCTTTTGCCATTAACCGTGATACCGCGAATAGTAATATTTTTAGGAGTATTAAAGATACTATTCATATAATCTTCGTAATTGATGTAACCCTGGCCAATCCAGGGCTGTTGGTCTTCACCCTGATAAACAGCAGGATAAACTTCAAAGAGGTCGCCATCTTTCCAGTTTTGATACCCCGAGCGATGGAAAGCACCAGCAGCAGGGTCTGGGTTATCTTGCATATTAGGGCTACCATTTGAGCCGCCATAACCAAACTGAGTGTAAGTAGCAATCACAACCCCATTGCGAATATGTTTAATAAGAGGTGTGCCACTGGTGGCAGCTTTGGGCTGATCAGCAAAAGGTGCAGGTGTCCAAGTCCATTGAGCTGGATAATTTTCACTTACGCAGTAATCATTGGGATAGGTGGTGGCTGCGGTTAAGGGGCGACTCACTGGAACGTCAGGAATACGCAAGGCTAAACCTTTTACTGTTAAAAAACTTTGCCCACTAGCTGTCTTGTAGGCACGCAGTCTTGCCAAGGTTGCATTGACACTGGTACTCGAGCCTGCAGCAGCTCCTACTGCATCGAGAGCAGTATTAACATCAGCAGCCGTAATGGTCTGAGACATTAAATCAAATTGGGTGTTGTTCATAGGTATGCTAGTCGTATTAAAGGCTTCAGCCTCGAGGATTTCAGGGGCAACAGTATTACAGCTTGTGAGTAGTAAAAAGGGAAGAAGCAAAACCATCCAGAAATATCTCATCATAAAATCTCCTTTGAGTTACGTAAGTCTACTAAAAAACCTAATAGCCAATCTTACATACATCATTCTCTTTAATCCTTCAGCAAGGTTCCAAAAAGGTTTATTCAGGATACATCCTTCAGACTCTTTAGATAAAACACTAAAAAACCCGTCCAGAAAGTAAATCATAGCCTGAGTTCATCCATGACCAGAACTTGTCCTGCAATAACCTGAAGGATGCTACTTGCTCTATAATCCTAACTTGCAAAGAATGAGATTATAATGAATTCAGGCTTAGTTTGAAATCTAGGTATATACTGTGAGATTCATCATATGCGTTTAGCAAACACCTTCTCCAATAAACTATGGACACTGCTCTTTTTACTCATTGCTGTGGTAATGCTTATTCCACTTGGGCGCAATGTTTTTTTATTACCAGCCTCTTTGCGCCTAGGGCTTGGAGTAATTTCAGCCTTGGGTTTTATCCTTGCGTGGCGACATGAACCCCCAGAACGTCGCCGTTCTTATCTTGCGCTTGTGATTCCTCTGGCTATTTTAGCTATTGCACCTATTAGCACCAATCTAGTTATTCCACGAATGCTAACTTTAGGCTTGTTTTTGCTATCAGTAATCATTGTACCCCCTCTGATTTTGCGCCGAAGGGATGTTATTACTTTCAAGCTACTGCCAAATAAATTGGACGCTGTTGATATTTTCTATACCTTGCTTTCTATACCTTTAGCTTGGGGTGGATTTGCCCTTTACTTTTTCTATTCGCCACAAGTACCCTTTAATTGGTTACAACCCCCAGTACCCACTAACCAAGACCTTTTCAAAATCTTTATGGGAATCAACGCTGTGGGGATTTGGGATGAGCTTTTTTTTATCAATATCTGTTTTGCCCTGCTGCGCCATCTTTTTCCTTTCAAGATTGCCAATCCTGCTCAAGCCGTGATTTACACTTCGGTGCTTTATGACATGGCTTTTACGGGTTGGGGACCAGTTTTTGTTGGAGTTCTAGCTTTGACGCAAGGGTTTATGTACGAACGCTCAAAGGTGCTTATCTGGGTTTTGATAGTGCATTTGATTGTGGATTATTTTTTGTTTCAGGCTATTGTGGAGCATTATTATCCAAACTTTGATGTGTGGTGGCATTTTTGATAGAGCATGACTATAACAATAGCCATCACCAATAAAATTAGATACTATGAAGGAGTTTGGAGAAGTGATGTTAAAGTTATAGGAGAATTTGGCGAATATGGTTCATAGAACACTACAAGGCTTTCACTAAAGAAAATAATACGTTGCAATTCTTTAAATAACTTTGTTTGTATCTATTCAATGTGATCGAATGGTGGAAATCACAATTTTGTCAGCTAAGTCCTTCGCTTATTTATTATATCCACCATACCTTCCCTGAATTTATTAGGTAGTTCCTTTAACTCCTGCGATAATTTATAAAGTTGCATTTGCATGTCATTAATCTTGTCAAAGTTATTTTGGTTACTGTAGATAAAACGAGACGTACAAGCAAGTTGGTAAAAATTGAATTTATGGACATCGATTGTATCTTCGATTTCAACTTCTCTGTATCTTAATCCAAGGTCGAGATCATACATATCAGCCTTTAGAGTCAAATAAGGGCTCAGTGGAAACAATAAGCAAAATTCTTCATTCGCCTTACCATTTTCGTCAACAGGATTTGTCGTTTCAATAATTCCAGCCCAAGTTTTTGGGCCACGCATTATCTTTTCAAAAGGTTCAGGTAATGGTTTAAATTGACTAGGGTTAAGAAAAGTAACTGTAGGATTATCAGAAGTCCAAAGTGATTGTGATGTTTTATTAGTAAATAGTACCCATTCACAATTCTTTAATTGCTCAGCAAACCGTTTTGAAAAATCAAAACCTTTCTGCAAGTGATGGTTTTGCAATACTTGTTTACCACCAATCATTTTACCAAGTTCACTTGCCATCCTCGTATTCCAGTGTCCTAATTCTATTTCCTTATCAACTCTTATAACTGCTCCTTCTATCGCCTTAGTTAAAATATCTTTTTCTATTTCAGTTACGTTCAAATCATCAATTTTTGAGAAATGATCTGCTTTAACTAATGGTATTACTTTTTGAAGTAAAGCTTGTCCGTGCTTATTCAATTTCAACGCATCTCCATCTGATTCAAGATTGAATTCTAGGCGCGTTTTATACAACTGTCGCCTAAACTCAGTTCTTTCTCTTTGAAATGCTATGAAGTCAATAACTTTATGGAATTCCTCTAAAGTTAAATCCCTTATGTTGTTTTGATTAACAATTTGGGCTTGGATAGGAAAAAAATCGTTTTCAATTTGACTGATCTCTTTCCTAATCTCCTGATTTAATTGCTCATCTCCATCAAAATACTCAAAGGACTTGCTGTAGGCCACAGTTTCAATGGAAACAGGGGTGGCAATTTCCACATTTTTGATACGATTATAGGCATGAACTTTCCATTTCCGATGCTTCGTAGTCGTTAGCCTAGAATCATCGGTTGCAAAATGCCTTAAATAACCACAGGGTACAAAATGGTCTTTACGTCCTTTGCTCATTTGTAATACCTACCCAATTCACATCGAGGGCTACCTTTCGATACCAAAATCATATAATTCAATTTTACTACTCAAACAAAGCTCTGAGCAGGTGACCTAGGAGAGGGGAAAAGAAATTAATGATTATTTGCTTAAAACCGCCACCCCAGGCAACGTCATCCCCTCGAGTAACTTATCTTTTCAAGTACATAAGCAACCCTCGAGGCGATACAATTTTAGTTTTACCTAATTTTTTTAGCCTTAAAACGTCTTTCAGATCAAGACTGACAAGGTAATCAGCTTTTGTCTCTAAAGCAATAGCTAATATAAGATTATCATCTGGGTCTATAGAATCATTGGGAATCTCTCGAGGCTTGATAATATAACTATCTTCTTTAAGCAAGTTAATAAGCGCACCTACCTGAGTAGGTTTAAGCAAGCCTTTAAGTTTGGCATAACGACTTACTCGGCGTATTTCGGCAAGCTGTGCCTGAGAGGTGTAAAGGGTAAAACGATGATTGCGCCAATGTTGATAAAGACGATCCGAAAGACTATCTTTAGTAAGAAGAGCAGAAATGTAAATATTGGTGTCAAAAACAATTTTCACTTGGGTTTGATTTTGCGTGTTTCCCGAACAGCTTGAATAGCAAGTTTTTCACCCTCAGATTTGCTTAACTCACTAACATTTTTGCTGCGATTTGTGACTTGTTTTTCCCATAATTGAACTGTGGAAATTCGCTCTACAGCCTGCTCGAGAGCTTGAGTTCGAGATAACCCCTTGGTACGCCGATACTGCTCGAGTTTATTAAATGTTGTCTCAGACACGCTAACCGTTCTCATAGGTCACAGTATAGCAGGTGACCTATGAGCGGGTAAATGATTACTTACTCAAAACTGCCACACCAGGCAGCGTCATCCCCTCGAGTAATTCCAAAGAAGCCCCACCACCCGTAGAGATATGATCAATCTTTTTAGCCATACCGGCTTCATTGATAGCGGCCACAGAATCTCCACCACCAACTACAGTAAAGCCATCTAACTTAGCAACCGTTTTAGCAATAGCAAAGGTTCCTTTGTCAAAAGGTTTGGTTTCAAATACACCAAGAGGGCCGTTCCATAAAACAGTTTTTGCAGTAGCTAAACGCTCTTGATAAATTTTAATCGCCTCAGGGCCTGCATCTAAACCCATGTAATCGTCAGGTATTTTGTTAGAAGGAAAGACTTTCGTTTTTACGCCTTCTTTTATTTCGGTAGCACAACGAGAATCTTTGGGAAGAATGATTTTGACTTTGGCTTTTTTGGCTTTGGCAAGAATTTCTAGGGCCAGCTTCGAGCTTGTCATTTTCTACCAGTGACTTGCCTACACTTCCGCCTTGGGCTTTGATAAAGGTATAAGCCATTGCGCCGCCAATTAAAATTTCATTAGCACGTTTCAAGAGATTTTCAATCACGCCAATTTTATCCGAGACTTTTGCGCCACCCAGAATTACCTTGAAGGGTTTCTTGGGTTTCTCTAAAAGCTGAGACAAGACGCTGATTTCACGCTCGAGTAGTAGCCCTGCTGCATTGGGCAAAAAGTGTGCCACACCTTCGGTGCTGGCGTGCGCTCTATGCGCTGCACCAAAGGCATCATTGACATAAACATCAGCTAGGCCCGCTAAGGCTTTAGCGAGTTTGGGGTCATTTTTTTCTTCACCAGCATCAAAGCGAGTATTCTCGAGTAAGATAATTGAGCCAGGTTTAGCATTCTTAACTAGCTCTTTGCTTTCGCTACTTACTGGACCATCGGTAGGTTTGTACTGAACCCGCTTACCCAATAGTTTACTAAGATGCGTTGCCACTGGTTTAAGGCGTGATTTATCTTCAACACCTTTGGGCCGGCCTAAGTGACTCATCAAAATAATTGTTGCATTTTGTTCCATTAAATACTTAATCGTTGGCAGTGTCGCAGTAATGCGGCTGTCATCGGTAATGCGAGACTTTTCTAAAGGCACATTAAAGTCAGCACGAACAAGTACACGCTTACCGCGCAAGTCTAGGTCTTTGAGTGTTCGTAGGGCCATAAGTAACTCCTTTGTTAAGGAGCTATCAGCTATCAGCTATCAGCAAAAACAAAAAGATTTAGCTGATAGCTGACGGCTGACAGCCTCTTTACTTCATCCCTTTAGCCATAATCTTAAGCACATCCACCATGCGGTTAGAATAGCCCCACTCGTTGTCATACCAAACAAAGAGTTTGACCATGCGACCTAGGGTTTTGGTCATTTGACTGTCTACAATGGCAGAATGGGTATTACCCACAATATCTTTTAACACCAGCGGGTCAGTGCTGTATTCAACGATGCCTTTGAGTGGGCCGTTAGCGGCTTTCTCGAGGGCTTTATTAACTTTTGCAACATCGGCATCTTTTTTAACCATCATGGTGATGTCAGAAAGTGAACCGGTAGGTGTAGGCACGCGCACTGATACGCCGTCAAAAATACCTTTGAACTGTGGCAAGACTTTACCTACAGCTTTAGCTGCACCCGTGGTGGTTGGAATCATGTTGACAGCAGCAGCTCTAGCACGGCGCAAATCTTTGTGGGGCAAATCCAGCACACGCTGGTCATTGGTATAGCTGTGGATGGTGGTCATCATGGCTAGTTCAACCCCAAATACTTCGTCCATTACTTTCATAACCGCAGCCAGCGAATTGGTGGTGCAAGAAGCGTTAGAGACAATAGTGTGTTTTTTGGAATCATATTGTTTTTCGTTGACACCCATCATGATGTCAAAATCAGCATCTGGCGATGGCGCGCTGATTAAGACTTTTTTGGCACCACCTTTTAAATGACGAGCAGCATCGGCTCTGGCTTCAAAAATACCCGTAGATTCAATAACAATATCCACACCTGCTTTTTTCCAGGGGATATTCTCGGGTTCTTTGATGGCCGTAGCCATAACTTTCTTGCGCCCGACAATAAGGTTATTTTCATCATAGGAAACCTTCTGGTCAAAGATGCCATAGTTTGAGTCATACTTCAAAAGATGGGCCAGCGTCGCGTTATCGGTCAAATCGTTAATGAGGGCAATGTCTAAACCCTTGCTGTGGGCAATACGAAAAATCTGCCGTCCAATACGTCCAAAACCGTTAATACCAATTTTCATGGTTTCTCCTCTTCATCAGGGCAATGTATCTTTATCAGAGCAATGTGTCCTGACTAAAATTTACCGTTTAGTATTGTAACCGAATCGTTTGGGCTATGTGCAATGTAAAAACTTGTTTTGAGTCTAAGTTTTTAGGGTTTTCTCAAGGTTTTACATTCAATTCGTGCAAATCGGGCCAGGGGTTGTGACCCCTTGGTATCGTTTTGAGAAAGCCCTAGCTTATGAAAGATGGGGTTTCATAACAGGTTTTCATCTCAGCGCATTAGATTATTGGGAAATATCAGAAGGGAGAATAAGAGGGATGCATCCCTCTTATTCTCCCTTCTACATATCCACTTCAATAAAATCTGAACTCAGTTTATTAAGAACTAAAACCGTCGCTCTAAAGCTCTCTGAGCCTCAGCGACTTCATCCCAAGGAATGACCTGGGTAGAACGCTCTAAGGTGTATTCATGCCCTTTACCAACTAATAAAACTGTGTCGCCAGGTTTTGCCGTCACAATGGCAAACTTGATGGCTTCGCTGCGGTCAGGGATGCACCAGTAGTTTTTGGTGGCTTCGCCATGTTCCCGAATGGCTCCCAGTGACATTTCAGCTAGAATCCTGTTGATATCTTCAGAACGAGAATCTTCTTCGGTAAAAATAGCCAAATCAGCGTGTTTTACAGCGATAGACCCTAGCGGTTCACGCTTGCCTGGGTCACGTTCACCGGCTGCTCCTATCACCACAATAAGTCTTCCCTCAGTGACTGGTCGCATGACCAAAAGGAGTTTTTCTAATGCGGGTGGGGTGTGGGCAAAATCCACAATCACTGTAAAAGGCTCACGCTGCACCACCTGCATCCTGCCAGGTACACCCGGAAAGGTCTCGAGCCGCTTAAAAAGATCATCTAACATAATTCCTGCCTCATACGCGGCTGCTAGGGCAGCCAATGCGTTATACACATTGTATTCACCCACCATGGGAAGACGCAGTGCAACAGTCACGTCACTATTTAGGTTCTGTTCATAAATACCCTGTAATTGTAGCCTAAAGATCTGTTCCCCAGAACGATTTTCAATCTCCAAAAGCCGCCAGTTGCTTTCAGAATGCCTGCCGTAGGTGATGACTTTTTTAGGATTAGAAGAGAGGAGGGAGGAGGGAGGAGGGAGGAGGGCTTCTCCTTCCTCTCCTCCTCTTCTCCCTTTTCTCTTATCTTTATTCATTGTTAATTGCTCATTGCTCATTGCTTGTTGCTCATTGCTCATTGCCGCCTTATAAAAATACTCAAAATTCGCATCATCATGGTTCAAGATATTCACCCTGGTGCGGCGCATGAGTTCACACTTAGCTTCACGATAGGCCTCGAGGGTTTTATGAAAATCTAAATGTTCAGGGCTTAAATTGGTCCAGATGCCGATGTCATAATCCACTTCATCTAGGCGGTGCTGGGCAAATCCATGAGAACTAGATTCAACAACTGCATGAGAGCAAGCCTCATCTCGAAACAGGGCCAAAAAATGTTGCACTTCAGGGGCTTCAGGAGTCGTGAAATGCCCCTCGAGGTTAAGCTTTTGTTCTCCCACCTTGATGCCAGCCGTACTTAATAAGCCTACCTTATGCTTCTGACCCAATAAGTGATGAAGTAAAAACGAGGTGGTGGTTTTGCCATCGGTTCCAGTGACCCCTAGTGTAAAAAGCCTTTGCGATGGGTAGCCATAGAAGGTTGCTGCAAGTTTGGCTACGGCCTGTTTAGCATCGGGAACATAAATATAAGGAACCGACTTTTCCCCCATGGTAGAAATACCTTGTCGTTCACCCACAATAGCAATGGCCCCACGTTTAATGGCATCTGCGGCAAAGGTGTGCCCATCCGTAGACCCACCTTGACGAGCCACAAAGATAAAGCCTTTAGCTACCTTGCGGTTATCTTGAGCGATGCCTTTAACCCGTTTTTTAGAAGAAAGCTGCTGTTTTAGAGCTTCTTGAATAAGCTTGGAAAGGGTCATAAGACTGAGGGATCCAGCCCCTGAGACTCGAGGATTTCAAAAATAGATTGCAAATCATTTTTACTATTCACAAAATCAACCTCATCACAGGGAATAATAACCTTGTTTAGAGCATAGGTTTTTATCCAATCTTCGTAAAGCTGATTTAAGGATTCTAAATAGTCGGCTGGGATTTGCATTTCATAATTACGACCACGCTGATGAATACGTTGTTGCAAGGTATCTACGTTGGCTTGTAAATAGATTAAAAGGTCAGGTGAGCGCAAGGTTTTTAAGATAGCTTCATAGGTCTTGTGATAGGTTTGATAATCTCGTGCGTTCATAATCCCCTGGGAATAAAGATTTTTAGCGAATATATTGGCATCTTCAAAAATAGTGCGGTCTTGCACCACGCGCTGACCAGGATTAATAAATTTAAGATGCTGCTCGAGTCTTTCGCTTAAAAAGAACATCTGCGAATGAAAAGCATAGCGATGCATGTTTTTATAGAAATCCTCGAGATAAGGATTTTCATTAACGGCTTCGTAGATAGGCATGAGCAAATAGCGTTCAGCCAAGAGCTTAGTCAAACTCGATTTACCTACACCTATATTGCCAGCAATCGCTATGTACATAAGTAAAAAGGAGAGAGGGAAAGTTAAAAGGAGAAAGAGCTAAAGGCTGAGAGCTAAGAGCTAAGGGCTAAAATCTTCAACCTTTAATCTTCAACCTTTAATCTTCTTTTCCTGCTTCAACGCCAAGCCCGGCTTCATTCCAAGCCAGGATGCCCCCAGCCATATTGGATACTTGGGTGTAGCCGTTTTGCAATAAAAATTCAGTGGTGCGCCCACTTCTGGCTCCACTACGGCATTGCATAACGATTTCTTTATCTTGCGGAAGTTCGGTGTAGCGTTGTTGAAACACCGACAAAGGAATCAGAATGCTACCTGGAATACGCGACTCGTCAAATTCGTTTTGTTCGCGTACATCAACTAATAGGGCTCCATCTTGGATACGTTTTTGGGCTTCATAGATGTCAACAGTAGGAATGTCCATGCCCTTTACTATATCGCAAGAAAAGTAAATGGGGAGATAGGTATCCTGAGCTTGTCGAAGGATTACTCGTCACTCACCACTCGTCACTCACCACTGCTACAACCTACTTGCTACGAGCTAATTCCAAACTAAGCTCTAAGTCATCAACCTGGCTACTCGAGCATGGTATAGCTTCTTTGAAAAGAGCTTGACCAGAAAGCGTGTCTTGGTTAAGGTTTAGTATCAGTTGCCCTAACTTAACTTGTCCTAAGCTATCTGATAAAGACAGTGCACCTTGCATATTCTGGTTATCCTGAAAACCTTCAAAAGAACCTGACCAAAGCTGACCTGAAAGCTCAAGTTTTACTGTACCGCTAAGTGATGTATCTGAAGCACTTAGATTTAAATCAAGTATAGCCTGATGATTTTCTGCACAGGCTGTATAGGCAATGCTTTGATCTCTCCAAGAGACAGAAACTCCAGGATTAAAATGAACAATAATATCTTGACCTGTAGTGTTTCCATTAGGGTCACTAGCAGAAAGTTCAATAGTATTTTTTCCTTCTTGCAATCCCGAGATACTAAATCGGTAAAGTGTTTGACCTAAAGAATCTAAAACATCCTGATCTTGGCCACCGTTTAAGCGATAACTAAAGGCTATAACTTTATGATTATCTTGCAGTTCACCCTCGAGGACTATGCTGCTGTTGCTGGTAGTGCGCTCAGCATCACCTAACAATGTCATAGCCGGTTGAATATCATCTATGCTTTGACTAGGACAGGCAGTTAGTAAGGGAATAAGAATTAAAAAACTAAGTAAAACCTTCAATAACGCTTCATAACGAATACGCATCGCAACCTCCGACAACTTCACACTTAGTGTAGAGGATAAGGTCTTACAAAAAACTCACTTATTCAGAACTAATTTGATTAAATCCAACAACCGCTTTTTAGGCATTTTAGGTAACATTCGCCAGGCCTGTTGGTAATCTTGGGCGGCCTGCTCGAGGCGGTCAAACATGGTATTAAAGGTTTCTATTGGCATATTGAGTGCAGGAGTAAAACGAATGACCCGACTGCTGTTGGTGGTAAAACAAACATGTAGCCCGTGCAAGTGCATGGCACGCATAGCTAAAGCTGTACCGAACTGATTGATTTGTTCGGCGGGCAGTGGCAAAAAGGCAGGTTTAATCATATGGCGCAAATGAATAGCAAAAAGCATTCCTGATCCTCGTACAGCTTTGATATAGCCAGGATAGCCTTCTTGAATATGCTCTAAACGTCTAAGCCCGTGAATACCAAATTCTTTAGCACGTTCAACTAACTTTTCTTCTACAATAAGCTCTAGGGATTTAAGACCTACAGCCATAGCCAGTGAGCCGCCACCAAAGGTATTAGAATGCCGCTTGCTCTCTAGACCACCTAACAGTTTTTTATAAATAGATCTTCTAGCAATGGTGGCCCCTACCGCAACCAGACCACCACCTAGAGGTTTGGCCAAGGTGATAATATCTGGCTCTAAGCCCATAGCTAGGCTGGCAAAATAATGGCCACTACGACCTAAGCCAGTTTGGATTTCATCGGCAATGATTAAAATCCCTTGTTCTCTAAAACGGTTGATAGCAGGAAGAAAATCTTCAGGTGGAATAATCACCCCACCTTCACCCTGAATAGGCTCGACAATAATAGCAATAATGTTTTTTGCCCCAAGCTGTTTAATCATGCTAGAAAGGCGGGCACTGTCACCATAAGGCAAGGTAATCACATTTGGCATCAATGGACGAAAGAGAGATTGATACTCTTCATTGGGAGTAAGGCTTAGTGCGCCATAGGTTTTGCCGTGATAGGCCCTAGTAAAATTGATGATGTATCTAGCTTTAGGTCTAGCGGCTTTGGCAAATTTGATGGCTGCTTCAACGGCTTCTGCGCCGCTATTGGAAAAAAAAACTTGACTATCGGCATGGCTTGGGGCTTGCCTAGCTAGAAGTGCAACCAAGTTGGTCTCTAAAGCGGCTCGCCAGGATGAGGTGACTCCTTGGGGTAAGCTCGAGCTTTGATTGTGATTTAAGTATTCATGTAAAAAAGCTACCAGAGGTGGGTACATTTCGCCAAAAGGCAGTGCAGAATAACCTCCAGCGTTGATAAGGTGACGGCCTTCTTCATCTTGCAGTTCCCAAGGGTTAAGCACCTTAAAAGGTCCAGCAATGCCCAAGATATTCAAGATTTTAATTAGGTCACCGTTGCCGTGTTTAAGCTCTAGCTCGAGGGTTCTAGGAAAGTCCTTACCCAAAACATCCTGACTTTTTATAGGCAACCCACAAGTATCTAAACTCTGTGCAGGATAAACGCTAAGAGAATGATTTAATAAAGTCTTTTTTGACATAGAAACTACTGGATAGGAATACTTTCGGTGTTGCCTGCGCTATCAGTAACCTCGAGGGTCATGGTTTCAGTAACATCAATATCTTGGTCAAAGCGTTGCTCGGCTTGGGCAATAAAGGACAAGGCCTGCCCGGCAATGACGATACTTTTAACCTTATCATTGTCTCTGGCTACGCCTACTACCTGTAAGCGACTGTTGCCTAAATCAGTTACACTGGTGATTTCAATAGTTGGTTTGATGTTATCAATGATAATAGTGTAAGGAAGGGTAGTGCTGCGCCCCAGAATATCATCCACCACGATATTGGCGGCAAATTGGTCACCGACTTGATTGACACTAAAGGCAAAATTGATAAGTTTTTTTCCCTTTTCGTTTTTGTATTGGTCTGCTGCCAAAAGGTCAGATTCAGCGTTATTAATCCCAACCCGAATAGACTTAATACCACTATCATCCATAGCATAACCACGCACCACAAGTTTCTCGGCACTTTGGGTAGTGCCACTGGCAGGTTCAACAATAGTGATTCTAGGAGCCATAGCATCTGAGCGAGAGATGCAGCCAGCTAAGATGAGCATGAGCAAAGTAAAGGGTAATAGATATCTACCAAACATAAAGAAACTTTACCTCATTTTTGATGAGATGTGGGAAGCATGATATAAGATGGGTGCGTCCTAAATCTGAGACTTTTTTGCGAAATGCTGTGCTCATCTGCGTATTTACCCTTCGGCAAGCTCAGGGTACTTAGAGTTTCGCCCCATTTTTGGGAAGCATGATATAAGATAATGTATGGTCAAGCCTTGAGTGCTTCATCCAGATGTCGATTTCCCAGCCCTAGCCAATTTGCTAAATGACGCAGCCAGGGTAGATTCTGGCTCCACAACCACTGAAGCAGAACAAAAAGATTCTGTAACCATGTTGCAAAGTTATGGTTATCTAGGACAATGGATAGTAGATGACCCTAATAATCCGAATAACCTTATTGCCTATGTCTGGTTTTTTAAGCAAGCAGCCACACCCTACGCCGAATTTACACTAACCATTCATCAAAATAACCGTGAACGCGAACTCGAAAAGCGTTTGTTAGAGGTAGTGGTTCAGGAAGCGAAGTCACAACAAGCAAGTTATCTTTATGCACTTATTGATTCCAAGAATCCTTATTTGCATGAAGCGTTGTTAGGTCAAGGCTTTAGGCTTGAGCGTGGGTATCACGCTATGGAAATGCCTATAACAACCTCATTTCCTGAACCTGTTTTTCCAGAAGGGTTTAGCTTGCGTACCTATGACCAAGTGAATGATATGAACATAATGGTTGATATTGTCAATAGAGGTTGGAGTGATTTACCTGGGCATAAAGTGGCAGGTGATAACAATGTTTCTTGGGTGAATCAGCAACCTCATGACAGCATTTTTTTGCTATTTGATAATGAAGGAAAAATTATTGGTAGTACCGGCACCGTGATTCTTGAAGATGGCTCAGGACGCATAGATGCTGGTGGACTTGTACCTGAATATAGGACACCAGCCCTTTATCGTTCACTAGCTTTGGTGGCCCTTAATTATGCAATTAAACAGGGTTGTAAGAAGGTTAAGCTCGAGTCTTGGGGAGACTATGAATCAACCATAGACACCTATAAGCAGCTTGGGTTTGTGACTGTAATCCATGAACTTGGTTACAGGTTTGACGGTCAAAAAGATTACTACTTTTAGAGAAAAATAATCTCATGAGTTTTCATTATGATTTGTCATCGCGAGAAGCGTTTAGGTGGTGAGAAGTGCTGTTCTTCTTGTAGCTATCTCAGCGATTGCTTCGTGGGCAACACCTCACTCCTTTACTATACGGATTGCTTCGCGGACATGTAACGAAGAGCTTTATCAGCATTGAATACACCCTATTCTTAGGCTCGCAATGACAAAATATTATGCAAATGGCGAAGTGTGTGCCATTTGCATAAAAGATTCGCAATGACTCCTCTTTTAGTCCTATTGGTCATTAACGGGTTTTCGTATTGTATCGTGCAAATTACTTGGAGCCTGTAAACAACTCGGTGAGCAACTTGGCAGGCTGTATGGGCTAGCTTGACTAGGGTCAGTTGTATAGCCTATGTCTTGCATGGCGGCAATGGTAACTAGGCTTAAGATATTGTTTTGCCCCTTGTCAAAGGTGCTGGTCATAAGCTCACTGTCAAAGATATTTTCATCCCAACTCGAGCAGCGTACTTCGGCATTAATACCGTCTTCTACGGGTGGATTTCCTGCGCCACCAAGCGTGTTGTAGCGCGTTTTGGCTGCTGTGCCAATAAACGTAGGGCGCGTGCTAAAGCTAGTAAGGGTATTACAAGCCAAGGTGCTGGGGTCATAGTCAACTTTCTCAAGCTTGGCCCACAAAGAACCAAAGCCCAAGGCTCTGCCGATTTCCCGCAGCATCAGTTCTTCTAAATCACCAGAGGCTTCAAAGCCAGCAATATCTGCCGCGTCTAGTTTAATAGTGCTGTAAAAAGGTAGTGAACCTGCACTTGCTATACGCAAGGAGCAGGGCCAGCATCGGCAAAAATTTTACCTTCACCATCAATAGGGCCCACCACAATGGCAATCATTAAATCATCAATAATTCCATTGATTTCAGGGTCGCCAATACCACAAATGTTGTAGGCTTTACTAAAGTTCTCATTAGGTAAATCACCAATGATAATTTTTGACCAACGCGCTGCCGCATTTTCTGCCGCATTTTTCTGGGCTGCTGATAGCGTACCTACAAATTGCAGTTGAACGGAATACGCACTTACTGTACTCGAGGTACAATTTAGTATCACATCAAGTGTAGTGCTGGGTTGGGTTGTGTCATTGCTAGTAATTGTCAGGGTTGCGTTTTGCGCTCCTGCTAATACTGGGCAGGTGGCATTTACATTGATAAGTTGTGCTGATGAGGCATCAATAACGCCACTGGCTGGCGAAACACTAAGCCAACTCTTATTAGAACTAAGCGAATAACTTAAATCAGCACCGCCAAGGTTTTCTAAGGTAAAACTGGACGCTGTACTGCTACTGGTTTGTCCAATAAGTTCCAAAGGATTAGGGTTGATCTCGCCTAATATAGGGTCGCCTGAGCAACTTAGGGTCACAGTCACAATTTGGTCAGGAGCATTGGAATCTATTATCACAGTGGTTGTTTCTGTAAGCTCTTCTTCAGGGCAGGTTGCGCGTAAACCCACCGTAACTGAATTATCAGAAACCAGTGTGCCACTGCCGTTTGAAGTAATTTCTAACCAAGGTGCATCTTCTCGAGTAGAATAAATTAAATTAATTTCTCCGGTACTATCAAAACTAAAAGATGAGGTTAGACGGTCCCCTAAGCCCCAGAAAGCTCAATAGCATCAGGATTGGGTTCGCTAATACCAGGTACAGGTGTTGATGAACAGGTGAGGGTAAAATTGACGATTTGATCAGATGCATTAGATTTAATAAGAATAGCAGTGCTATATTCATCCTCGAGGTCTGGACAGGTAGCTTCTAAACCCACCGTGACAGAATTTTCTGGAGCCAGGGTTCCTGCTTGATTTGAGGTAACTTCTAACCAGGGTACACTCTCCTCAATGCTGTAAACCAAATCCTCGTCACCAGTACTATCAAAACTAAAGGTAGTCGTAAAAAGCTTCCCTAAATTGCCAGAAAGTCCAATGATACTAGGGGTTGGTTCGCTGATGGCTGGCACGGTACTTTTACAAGAAAGCTGAATATCAACAGGTTTACTTTCTGATCCAGAAATGATGTTAAGGGTTCCAGACAACTCTGTGGTTGTGGTGCAAGTGGCTTCTAGTTTGACTCCCAGTGCTGTTTTACCTGCGTCTACTTGCCCACTAGCCCCAGTAATGATATCTAGCCAGTCCAAAGACTCTTCGATAGTGTAATTAATAGGATTACTAGACAAATTCTTAAAAGTAAGGGGTTGGGTCGGGCTGATCTCTGGGCTTCCTGCCATTTCTATAGAACTGGGTTCGATATTGCCAATGGTATCTGAAACGATAGGTGGGGAGGGGCAGGCCGTCAAGAGCCAGATACCCATACCCAAAACAAAGAACAAAAATCTCGCTGATTTCATAGATACTCCTCTTCAATAGAGTAAAGCATATAAAGCCTAGGCTGGAATAAGTGAGAAATTCCTCATAGAATATAAGGCTACCTAAGCCTTCAATCGTTAGGCTATTTACACAAAGTACACTATGGTGTACTATAAAGTATGACTGTTGTTACAAGGTGTACCTAGGCTTATGCCAGAGAAAAACCTTATCTTGTACAAAACGAAGAAGGGTCAAGAGCCATTCCAGGAGTGGCGTGACGGCTTGAAGGATAAAGTTATCCGCGCACGAATTGATAGGCGATTAGAGTATGTGGCTCAGGGTAATTATGGCGATTATAAAAGTGTAGGCCAAGGAGTCTATGAACTCAGGTTTTTCTTTGGTTCAGGCTATCGTGTTTACTTTGCTGAAGATGGTGAGACAATTGTTTTGTTACTACATGGTGGTGACAAAAGCAGCCAGATTAAAGACATAATCAAGGCCCAGAGTTATTGGAAAGACTACCAGATAGATAAAGAAGCTAAGGCTAATCAAGTAAAAAACACTGCTGAAAAACAAGGTAGCAAAAAGGAGTATAAATAATGAGACACTATCGTAAATTTCGTGATTTGGTGATTGAAGACCTGAAACATGACCCTGAATACGCCCAAGCCTATTTGAAGGTTGCTTTAGAAGAATTTGAGCAAGATGGGGACAGTGAACACCTGATGGTTGCCCTGCGAAATGTTGCAGAGGCACAAGGTGGCATTCCAGAATTGGCAAGGCGTTTAAACAAGGGCAAGACCAGTCTTTACAAAGCCCTTTCTGAAAAAGGAAATCCCCGCCTTGATACCGTTGGAGCTATTTTACAAGGGTTGGGTTATAGATTGACCCTCGAGCCTATAGCCCAACGGCATTCATAAGTAAAACAAGGGTTTAGGGCTTTGATGCTTTAGACGTTCCTTAACTCGAGTTTTCAAAGGATGCTATGTCATGTGTGGTCGAGTATGGTTAAGTGCCTCGAGCTTGAGACTGGACTCGAGGGTTTATGGATTGTGGACTCAAACTATTTTAGTGGGTAAAAAGAAAAAAGCCTAGGTGTGATTCCTAGGCTTTGCAAATATCCTATTGATGCTCTTAACTATTCAAGATTCGTGATTTTTCCGTTTTTGTTGACTAAGGCTACGGGTTTTATAAGAATTTCCCAAGTCTTATCAACCGATTGTGCAGTTAGGTTAGGGCAATTAGGTGAGCATTCAACAGGGATACTATATGTGCCAGCCAGGCTATAATCTACGTCATACCCGATATCTTCCAATGAAGCAATGGTAAGTCGGCTTATAGGCATAGTTAGATTTTTGTCTGGGTCATTTGGATCTGGAAATTCAGCAAAGCCAGTCATAAGCTCATTATCAAAAGTACCTTCATCCCAATGACCACAATCAGTACCATCTGAATTCTGAGTTCCTTCAACCGGAGGATTGCCTGTTCCACCTAAAGTTCCAAATTCTATGACTGATTTTGTACCTATGAAGCCTACGTCCCCACCGTTAGTAAAACAAGGTTCATCAAAGAAAGAGTCCCAAAATGTACCAATTCCTAAAACATGACCCATTTCATGAGTTATTACATTGGTAAACGAACCTCCTTGCACCAACTGGTCAAGATCATTTTCATCAAACACCATACATCCAGCAAGAGTGAGTTCTCCAAAGTCTTGTGAATTATTGTCATTTACATCGTGAAAAAGTAAAGGGCCAGCTTGGGCTAGAATGTTGCCATTAGAACTACCATCACCATCAATAGGTCCAACTTTAGCAAAGATGACTATATCGTCGATGGTTTCTCCGGCAAGCGATGGTGCAGCGGCATCACAGAAGCGTGGATCTTGGATAATTGAATCTAATTGAGCAGTCCATTGAACATCATGCTGTAAATCACCACTAATGATGCTTTCCCAGCGTAAAGCGGCTTGCGTAAAGAAATTCTTTTGATCATCGGTCGTATTTGAACCAATAAACCTCAAATCAATATCGTAATTTCCTGTTGATGCAGGATTTGTGCAAGTTACTTGTACATTAACACTATCACTGTCGCCATTGGTTGAGCTAACAGTAATTGTTCCGTTAAATACACCGACCGCACTACAAGTGGCTACAACTGTAATAGTGGCGCGTGTAGTTCCAACAGCTAGTGAACCATTAGAACTATCTGTAGTACTGATCTGATCAAGGGTATCAGTGATGCTGTATTCTAAAGGGGCATCACCAGTATTTTGAAAAGAAAATGTTTTAGAATCCGATTGGCCGACTCTTGCCGAAAGACTAAGGGTAGTAGGCTTCAAGTCGTCGAGTTTTGCTTTAGGCGTTGGTGGTGTTGTTCCACACGACCCTGCCGTAATCAAAATAGCCAGGAAAACAAAACTGAGGGAAAAAAAGAGTTTTTGGCGCATTGGTTATTCCTCCGTAAATGAGAGTGAACAGAGCATAGCATAGGAAATGAGAATCAAAAGTAGAAAGGTGAAATTTTGCTCATATTGGCTAGGGTGTTTAACTCAGACTTCATTAATTACGGCTAACAACGAAATCAGTGTATAGGTGACCAGACTTGTCCTGAGTTTGCCGAATGGATGCTACCTGCTTTACAACCAATCATTTTTCTTAAAGTAGATAATCAGCCCCACCACTACCCCAATCATAACCAGCCAGACCATGGGGTATCCCCAATGCCACCTTAGCTCGGGCATGTAGTCAAAATTCATGCCATAAATCCCTACAATAAAGGTTAGAGGGATAAAAATTGTAGAGATAACTGCTAAAACTTTCATGATTTGATTGGTTTTGTTGCTGATGCTAGATAAATAAACATCTAGCATTCCAGTTAATAGGTCGCGGTAGGCCTCGATGGTTTCCATGATTTGAATGGTGTGATCATAAACGTCTTGTATATAGGTAATAACAGCTGGGCTGAACTGGGAATCAAGTTCCCGCTGGCAGATGCTTAGTACATCTCGCAGAGGCCAGACCGATTTTCGCAAGAAGATCATCATGCGTTTATAGCGGTTGATGCGCTCGAGAATGATCCTAGAGGGGCCTTCAATCAGTTCATCCTCGAGTTCGGCGATATGTTCGCCAAGCTGTTCTAAAATGACAAAATAGTTGTCTACAATCACATCTATAAGGGCATAGACCAAGTAATCTGCTTTCATTTTATGTACCCGTCCCTTACCCATTCTCAAGCGTTCACGAATAGGGTCAAAAACATCGCCATCATCACGTTCTTGAAAGCTAATGACGTTGTTGTCACTCAAGATAAAACTAACTTGTTCATCTCGAATTTCACCCTGGTCAAAGCTGAGCATTCTTAGTACAATAAAGGTGTAGTTATCGTAAAATTCTACTTTGGGGCGTTGGCCCACTGAAACTAGGTCTTCCCTGGTTAAGGGATGCAGCTTAAAGTCCTCGCTGATTTTGTCAATGATCTCTAGATCATGTAACCCATTAACGTTTAGCCAGTCGGTGTGCTGGTCATCAATAATCTCGAGGGCTTGCTCAACACTTAGAGCTTCATAAAACTCAGCTTTTTTTTCGTCATATTCAATAACACTTAATGTGACTGGTCCATCGGCTTCGCCAGTATAGATCGGTGTGCCAGGGACCATTCCTGTTTTAAGTGTGCGGTTATCGTTGGGGTACATAGACTCAGTATACAAAAAAACACTTCCGCAGCCCCATCCCTCAATGGCTCTGCGGAAGTGTTGAGAGATAAAAGGCACTGGTGGTGTGATGTGCTTTATCCCTGAGGTATCTATAAAGATCCCCCATTTACAAGAGTTTAATTGTTTTTACTATCGGAACTCTTACTCGAGTGGGGTACTTATTAAAGTCAGTAGTTTCTTAAAGTAACACGTTTTTGGAGTTTTTTCTTCTCCCTTAGGGAGGATGAAGGGAGGGTGCTTTCAATTTAACCTGTATGCGTACCTAACCCTCGAGGTAACATTTGTATGAGACCTTAAAGTCTCTGGGAGAAGAGAGCATGAATAAGTATCTAACCGAGTTTATTGGTACCTTTTTTTTAGTTTTGTCTATTACGCTATCCGTTATTGGAGGGGCTCCTTTGGCGGCTATTGCCATTGGGGGCACGCTGATGGTCATGATTTTTATGGGGGGGCATATTTCAGGGGCGCATTATAATCCGGCGGTGTCTTTGGCAGCTATGATGCGTGGGGCTTTACCATCAGCGCAGCTTATTCCTTACTGGATTGCCCAAATTGCAGGGGCTATTGTAGCGGCCTTGGTCGGCAATTTTATTGCTGGGGGGTCTGTACCTATTGCCCCAGGGGCAGGAGTTAGCGTCATAAGTGCTTTACTTGTCGAGATTCTTTACACCTTTGCTCTAGCTTTAGTGGTGCTAAATGTAGCCACTGCCAACGGCACAAAAGGAAACTCCTTTTATGGTCTAGCTATTGGTTTCACGGTTGTTGCAGCAGCGATAGCCGGCGGAGGCATTTCTGGGGGAGCCTTTAACCCAGCCGTGGGTATTGGGCTTTCAGTAGGAGCCCTGCTAGCAGGTACTGGTGGTAGCTGGATTTGGCTATACATTGTAGGGCCATTGATTGGTGGGGCTTTAGCCGCATTAGTCTTTAATATGCAGGGCAACGAAGATATTCGTTAGATAGTCGGATGGGTCTTGAGACCCGCCAGGTTCCGTTGGGGAGGTTCATGAACCTCCCCAATATGTGAGGAAACCCCTTGATAAAAATTTTATACCGAGTATAATTTTATTATCTTAGGAGGTCAATAATGACCCTGACAGCTCAGAAGCCATCTATTGTAAAAGGTGGCAGTTTTCTTACCCAACGCCATGATGTTATTCAAACCCCAGAGGATTTTGATGATGAACTATTGCTGATGGGTCAGACTGCTCAGCAGTTTATAGAACGGGATATCAAACCCGTTTTTGAACAGCTCGAGCATCTTAGCAATGACCTCTCGGTAAAAGCTCTTCGCAAAGCTGGCGAGCAAGGTTTACTCGCCATCGATGTTCCAGAAGTCTATGGTGGGCTAGATGGCAGTAAAACCGCCTCTATGCTAGTCACCGAAAAACTAGCTCAATCAGGGTCATTTAATGTCACTTTTAGTGTACAAACTGGCATTGGTACTTTGCCACTGGTCTTTTTTGGAACCCCTGAACAACAAGAAAAATATCTTCCTAAACTTGTAACTGCTGAATGGGTGTCGGCCTATTGTCTTACCGAGCCAGGTAGTGGTTCAGATTCACTGGCCGCCAAAACCAAAGCGGTTTTGAATGAAGCTGGTACACACTATATTTTGAACGGTAGCAAGATGTGGATTAGCAATGCTGGCTTTGCTGATCTCTTTACTGTATTTGCCAAAGTGGATGGCCAGCACTTTACTGCTTTTCTAGTAGAGCGCAACACGCCTGGGCTTTCTTTTGGAACCGAAGAAAAGAAGATGGGAATAAAAGGTTCTTCTACACGGCAAGTCATTTTGGAAAATGTAGCTGTTCCAAAAGAAAACCTGCTTGGTGAATTAGGCAAAGGGCATATCATCGCTTTTCAGATTCTTAATCTTGGCCGCTTGAAGCTAGCGGCTGGTTGTATTGGTGGTTGTAAAGAAATGGTGCGCTTAGCTGCAAGCTATGCTCAGGAGCGTCAGCAATTTGGTCAGCCGATAGGAGACTTTGGTTTAATCAAATCTAAGATAGGTCAGATGACTGCTGAAACCTATGCCCTCGAGAGTGCCATCTACCGTTTAAGTGGAGCTTTAGATGACCGCCTGGCAGATACTAAAACGCAAGCCGAAAAACTAGCTGCTATTGACGAGTATGTAGTGGAATATAGTTTTATCAAAGTAGCAGGTTCAGAAATTTTAGATAACACCATCGATGAAGCCTTGCAAATTTATGGCGGTAATGGGTTTAGTGCCGAATACCCTATCGAACTGGCTTACCGCAATAGCCGCATTAACCGCATCTTTGAAGGAACCAATGAAATTAACCGCCTGCTCACCTCTGGCCAACTCTTAAAACGAGCTATGAAAGGTCGTATTGATTTAATGTTTGCTGTACAAGCAGCTATGCAGGGCCAAACAATCACAGACATTCAAGCAGTGCCAGAACTCAAAGATGCTTTTGTGGTTTTAGAAAACATGAAGAAAGCTACCCTTTTACTAGCAGGGTCCGCCTCCATGACCTATATGCAAGATGTAGAAAAAGAACAGGAAGTGATGGCCCTAGTTTCAGATATGATTGCTGCCATTTATTTATCTGAGTCGGCACTGTTACGCGCTGAGAAGCTAAAGGACTCGAGTAAATTTGGTATCGCCAGTAAATTAGCCAGACTTTTTAGTTTTGATGCTTTAGACCGAGTTGCAGGTTATGCCAAAAATGCTTTGCGCCATATGCCAAACAGTGCATCAGTATCGCCTAAGCTACACAGCTATTTACCAGATCACTCCGTTGATTTAATTAGCTTACGCCGAGAGATTGCTAAAGACGTTTACGAAGCTAGAAAATATCCAGTTTAGTCAGAACAATCTATACTTAGTGAATCACGGAACCGAATCTCTAGGTGCGTAGTAAAGATAAACTCCCTCATCTGTTATGTTGAGCGACCCAAGCACTGCCTTCGGAGGTCACTATTAAGGTGGTCTAATCACAGTAAACGAAGTCGAAACATCTGACACGCAAACAGATGTTTCGACTTCGTTTGGGGTTGAGCAACTTTAACGGACTAAGAGGCAAGGTGTTACACGAGGTCGCTCACCATGACTCATTAGAACGAAAGCAGGGTTCATTTCTAGTATTCGCCAAGATGTTTAGTTCTGTGATTCACTGATACTGACAACAATAAGAGTAGGGATTGATGTTTAAAAAGCCGCTTCAACAACCGAAGCCACAGACTTAGCAAGGTGTTCAATCTGGGTTTGGTCAGGGCCTTCTACCATTACTCGAATTAAAGCCTCAGTGCCACTGGGTCTTAGATTTATTCGCCCTGTTTCGCCTAGAGTATTTTGAGCCTTCATTACCGCCTCTTTAACTTTGGGGTGGTCTTGCAAGGTCTTTTTCTTATCAGCAGGTACGCGCACATTAAGTAAGGTCTGTGGATAAAGCGGAATTTCATCCATCCAATGCTCGAGTGCTTTTCCGGATTTGCGTACCGCGGCCAAAGTTTGTAGTGCGGTAAGGAGCCCATCTCCAGTAGGAGACTTATCTAAAAAGAGTACATGGCCAGACTGTTCTCCACCAAGGCTTAGACTATTCTGGTTAAGAGCTTCATGCACGTATCTGTCACCTACTTGGGTACGCAGCATCTTGATGCCTTTAGAACTTAAGTAATTCTCTACGCCAAGATTGCTCATAATGGTTGCCACCACTGTTTTATCGCCTCTGGCTTGGGCGCAGATGGCCAGGATATGGTCACCCGTGACTAGCCTTCCTTTTTTATCAACCAGTAGGGCTCGGTCAGCATCGCCATCTAGAGTCACGCCAACATCCAGCTCGAGTGAGGTGACACGGTGTTGCAAGGCTTTAGGATGAGTCGAGCCACACTCAACATTGATATTAAACCCGTCAGGATGGGCACTGATTACATCCAGCTTAGCTCCAATTTGCTGAAAGACTTTTGGAGCAATTTCATAGCCTGCACCGTTAGCACAATCTAGACCTACTCTTAGTCCATCCAAATAGGGGGCGTTAGCCAGCAAGAATTTCATATAGTCATTGTTATCGCGGCGATAACGCTGCGATTTGCCGATGTTATGACCGGTGATGGGGGCTAGGTTGGCAGAATCTTTATCTAGATAGCTTTCAATAGTAGCTTCAACAGAATCAACAAGTTTTTCACCTTGCTTATTAAAAAATTTAATCCCGTTATCTTCAAAAGGATTGTGTGACGCACTAATCACAGCCCCTGCATCCGCGCCAAGGGTTCTGGTTAAGTAAGAAACTCCAGGAGTAGGAATAATGCCTAAAAAAGTAACTGTAGCTCCCCTAGACATCATGCCACTAGACAAGGCTTGTGAAAGCATATTTCCTGAATGGCGAGTATCCAAGCCTATAGCAAAGTGGGGTTTAGAAATACCTGTCTCACGTAAAGCTTCTGTAGCAGCGATACCTAACTTAAAAGCAAATTCGGCAGTCATAGGAGGCTGACCAGCAACTCCCCTGATACCATCGGTTCCAAAATAGTGACGTGACATGAAAGATATTGTACTGCGAAATGAGAAAGATGCAGAGGGATAAACCACATCAGGCTTGTAGCAAGTAGCCTGTGGCTGGTAGGAAAAAACCTACAAGCTACTTGCTACCCACTACCAGCAGATTTTCTGCTAGGCTACCCTTATGGAATTAGTTCTTGAAAAACAAACCAAAAAAGACGAGTTGATGGAAGCCATGAAAGTGGTACGTGATCCTGAGATTCCGGTGAATATCGTAGATTTAGGACTTATTTATAACCTCGAGCTTTCTGATGAGGGTGATGTGGCTGTTGATATGACCTTAACCAGTATGGGCTGCCCAGTACAAGATATGTTGCAGGCTGATGTTGAAATGGCCTGTAAACAAGTCGAGGGGGTGCGCTCAGTCAAAGTTGAGTTTGTGTGGTCACCGCCTTGGAGCACTGAAAAAATGAGTGATGACGGCAAGAAACAAATGCGTATGTTTGGCTTTCATGTCTAGATAACACACACTTATTGACAAAGCTACTGTCAATAAGTGTGTGTTTGACCCTATGTTCTTTCGCAAAGCTCTTCCTGTAATGCAAAGCCCAAGAGAACATGCTTGGCTCGAGTTTGCTAAAACCCTAGACCTAGAAGCTGCCGAGGGCAGTATAGGCCTGGTGCGAATGCTTTTAAATGAGCCAGTAGCCACGATTACTGCCCTCTATAAGACTGAGGTTGTAGCGGCAGATTACAGCAAATTGCGATTGTTTTTTTTAGATTATCAACCTATCAATGTTAAACATATAAACCAACTGGTAAGCGTGTGTATGCTAGTGGTTCCGAAAAAATCATTTGTCTCGCTTAAAGCCTCGCGCAAGCCCCATAAAGTGATGGAAAAACTAGGAGCTTCGGCCAGTGGTGGGGTAGTGGTTCCTTTTGAAGATGCTGCTTTTTCGGAAGCAGTGACTGTTTATGCTAGGGACATCGAGGCCACCCAAGCTATGTTGCAAGCCAAAGCCTGCGAGATTTTACACCGCGCTCTTTATGAACGCACGATTGCGCCTACATTTTTGCTAGGAGAAAAAGTTTTGCTCTTCTCCCACGTTGCGCGGCTAGATTCACCTACACCTTTGGAGAGTTTAGAGCGTCTGGCTACTGATTTGCTGAGTTTATATGTAGTGTTAGGGAAAAGGGATGAGCAATGAGCAATGAGTGGTTTTCACTGTTCACTCATCACTCGCCACTCGTCACTCGTCACTCCCTGTGATACGGATGCCCAGCACGAATGGTTTCGGCGCGGTAAAGCTGCTCGAGTAACACCAGTCTGGCTAAGTCGTGTGGCAAGGTCAGGTTAGATAAACTCCATAAAGCTTGGGCTTGTTTTTTTAGGGTTTCGCTGTGACCTTCTGCGCCACCAATAAGCAGGCTTAGAGTACTAATGCTTTGATTCTCGAGCCTAGTTAGGGTTTCCGCCATTTGTTTTGAACTAAGCGATTTCCCTTTTTCATCTAAGGCAATCACGTAACCAGTAGCAGCCCCAAGCAAGGCAGCACTCTCGAGGTCTTTGATTTGCTCGGGTGTTTTAGCTTTGCCTTCCTTTAGTTGGATAAGATCGAGCTTGGCATAGTTTTTTAGCCTATCCATATAAAACTGGCAACCCTCAGTATAGAAGCCTCGCTTTAGTTGACCAATAGTAATGATTTGATAACGCATGATGGGTTCCAGGTTTCGGGTTTCAGGGGTCAGGTTTTACTGAAACCCGAAACCTGACCCCTGAAACCTATAAAGAGATTTCTTCTTTAGGCAAGCTAATCCCTAACTTATTTAAAAACTCATTCTTCCGGGTATCTCGCATCTCACTTTTGCCAATGAGTTCAGCTAACTTATGTGTATCTAGGCTCTGGCGCATAAGCTCGAGTTCTGTCTTAGAAAAATTTCTTCCATGTAACAAATGCTCTTCAAATGCTTCATAGGCTAGTGGGGTTACAGCCTGCACCATTTTGGCCATAGCATCACCGTAAACCCTAATCTCGTATTGGGCGTGCCAGTCCATACGCAGCCGCAAAAAGTGAAAGAGGTTGTTTAGATCTATTTGCCAGTACATTTCGGTGTAAAGACTTAGTGGCAAGTTGATGCGGGCTAGTTCTCGAGCAATCCCATCTTCTAAAAGCCCTTCATAGTTCTGATAGGTCTGAGCCTGTTCTTGCTGAAGGAGTCCAATGATCCGTTCTTGCATCTCGAGGGGTACATCATCCTGGCTGCTACCTTGTTTATTATTTTTAGACTGAAACCGCACTTCTTCAGGTTTAGGCACATAAAACTCGTCTTTCATTACGCTGTACCGCCCAGAAATCTCATTTAGGCGAGCAGTTCGGTGGCGAATCCACTGTCTGGCCACAAAAATCGGCATCTTGACATGAAAGGTCAAAATGACCTGCTCAAAAGGGCTAGTGTGCTTATTCCGCAGCAAGTAGTCAATTAGGGTTTTGTCTTCGCGCACGGTTTTGGTGCCTTCACCATAAGAAACCCTTGCCGATTGCACAATGCGGGCATCGCCACCCAAATAATCCACCAAGCGCACAAATCCGTGGTCTAAAACTTGAAATTCTTTATCTAAAATTGCTTCTGCTTCAGGAACGATGATTCTGGCCATAGGGCATTTTAACTGGGGTTAGGGTCTGGGGGCTAGAGGTGGTTTGGCTTGTAGCACGTAACCTGTGGTTTGTAGAAACTTGGTCTTTTACTACTTGCTATAAGCTACATGCCACAAGCCAAAATGTGAAAAACTTCATAAAAGTGTATTCCACTGAGGAATTCCAAGGATATTTTTTCTCATCTTCTATTCATAGCAATTGACATTGATATCTAGATATGGGATACTTTTCTCGGATTTGTGTGCCAACACGGCCGCGAGAGAGAAGGAGGTGAACCCCTATATTAGCGGTTGATTTGGGCCGAAGTCTCGGTAAGTAAACATTAAGGGACGTTAAAGTAGCCAGAGGAAACTCGGACACTCAAGGCCAAAAAAACCCCCTTAAAAGCTATAAAGCACTTACTGCGAAAGATTTCAAAATCAAGGGGTAAATATGAAAAAATTATTATTAGCCATTCTAGCTGCACTTGCACTAACTGGCGTTCAAGCTCAAGCGTTCCCGGATATTCCGGCTGGACACTGGGCTGGCGACGCTGTTCAGCGTATTGCAGACCTAGGCATTGTCATCGGTTTCCCCGATGGCACTTATCGTGGTAACGAGGGTTTTACTCGTTATCAAGCCGCACTTGTTATTAGCCGTTTGTTAGACGTTATTAGAGCCGACATGGATGCCATGAAAGCCCTAGTAGACGCTGACATTGCATCGTTGCGCAATGCCCTTCAGGAGCTTGCTTCTGATGTGGCTGCTCAAGACGTGCGCCTAAATGCTGTAGAAGGTGCTGTTGCATCAATTTCTGATGACACTGCATCAAATACTGCGCGTATTGAAGCCTTAGAAGCTGCTTGGGCAGATATGGACAGCATGGGTATGGACCCAGCCGTCCTTGCTGACCTGCAAAATCAACTCGATGCACTGCGTGTAGCAACTGATACTGCCCAATCTGGCGTAGATCAGAACACTGCTTCTATCAATGCTATCAATGATCTTTTAGCTCTCTTAAATGCAGATGTTGAAGATTTAAAAGGCATGTCAGCTCCAGAAGTTGATCTTTCTGGCATTCAGGGTCAAGTAGACCGCAATGCTAGCGATATCGCTAACATCCGCGAGTTTGTCATTCTTCTCCGCCGCGACCAAGTTGCCTTGCGTGACCGCGTTGCTGCTCTAGAAGCTTCTGACGCTAGCCAGCAAGCTGCACTCGATGACTTGGCTGCACGTGTTACCAAAATCGAAGAAGACCTCTTCTTGGTTACTGGTAGCATTGAACTCAAGTATCGTGTTGACCGCTTGAGTGGTGCAAACATTGGTATTGATGCTGACCGCGTTTGGGGTATCAACAACATGCGTAACATTGGTACTTCAGTATTTAGTTCTGGTACCGAAGATTATGACGAAGATGATGATACTGATGAAGACGGTGACCGCACTCAGGACCGTGAAGATATCACTGATGCTGGACAAGACAATGATGAATTCAGCTCTACAGTTACTATCAACCTAGACTGGAATACAGGCCGTAATGGTGCAGGTAGCCCAAATGCACTTAATAGCTTTGAGTCGGTTATTAAACTCAAGACTAAGAAAGCTGTAAACCTTTGTTTAGATGGTGGTAATCAAAAGGTAGCTGGCGATGCTGATGGTGATGGCGTTGTCGAAGCTGGAGAAACAGTCGATGTTTTTGTTTGCACAGATGACGATGATCCATTCTCTGGTTATGTCTTTGCTATCGATAAGTTTACAGCCACCTTTGATCCTATTGGTGCTGCACCATTAACCTTCCAGTATGGCGAAGCTCCAAGTGCACACTTTACGCCTTATCACTTTGATTCCATGGGTCCTGGCTTTGTAGCTACCCTTGGCTCACCTGATTTCTTGGCCTTCCTTAACCCAACCCTTACGGTTGCTTATGGTGCTGCTGCTGAGCAAGCTTATAATGGTGATGACGATGTTGATCCAAAGAACTCTTACTACCGTGGTATTCGTGGAACACTTAGCCCAATTCAAGGCGATACATTCTCGGCAACAGGTGGTTTCTCCTACAGCAATCTTTCAGTTGCTGCTGGCGAAAATGCTGACGCGCTTAAAGATAATGAAGAAGTCACTGTTTGGGGCTTAGATGGTAATATCGGCGTAAGTATTCTTGATCTTACTTTTGAATATGCAAGCCAAAGTCTTACTGAAGTTGGTACTAAGGACACGAAGCTAGGGACACTAGTAACTGTTCCAAATGCGAGCTTGATGTATGTAAAAGCTAATGTAGACGTAGCTAGCATTGGTATTCCTGTTCTTAAGAGCTTAGAAGCTAACTACCGCATGATTCCTAAAGATTGGTTCGGTAATGAGCTTGATGGTGATGATCGTCCATTTGGCGAAGACCAAACTGGTTTTGGTGTCAAAGCTACTCTTAACCTCTTCATCCTAGATATCACTGGTTACTTTGATAGCTATACAACCGCAGATAGCACTGAAGCTTTAGATACTGATACTGATACTGAAGCAGTTAGTGCCTTTGGTGTAGACGCTTCTGCGCCTCTATTTGCTGGTTTCTCTGTTAATGGATTCTTCCATAATGCAAGCATCAATGGTACTGCTGTTGATAATGTTGAAGATGCAAATGACAAAGATGAAAAGCAACTTGCAGCTAATGACCTTGATCGTGATGGTGCTTTTGTTAAGCCCTATGACACAGGCTTTGGTGTAACACTCAAGCATGATGGTGCTTCTGCAAATGCTCTTATTCCAAACCTGAACCTTGAAGCCTACTTCAAGCAAACCGATGCAGACTTTGACACCACTAAAATTGGTGTGAAGGCTGACTATACCCTTAAAGTTTCAATTGTTGAGCTTACCCCTTATGTTGGGTTTGAATCTTCAACTGATGCTGATGCTGATACAGATGATACTAGTACCATTAAAGCTGGTACAGGTATCAAAACTGATGCACTTGACATCATCTTTAAGCCTAGCTTAGAAGCTGCTGTCAACTTCCGTAGCACTAGCCATACTGATGCTGATGTATACACTGCTACTGAACTTCAGTGGGGTGTTGGCTTAACTCTTAACCAATTCCTGCTTGACCACAGCGTTCTTCGCGCTCGCTATGGTTCATGGTCTGGTAAGAATATCAGCCTGTCACTTGTTGATAACAAGAGTGAAGGTACAGCAACAAACATTTCCGTAGGTGATGAATTTAACGGTTCTACTCAAACCACAACAGGTTATGAGATTAACTGGGATTACTTTGATCTAACCTTTGGTTATGCTGCTTATACCGCTAGTGTTGAAGGTGCTGACGCTGTGGCTTTCCCAGGTAGAAATGGTAACTCTGCTGGACAAGCCTTCAAGATTGCGTACACTGTAAATTTCTAAAATTTTCAAACCATAGTTTTGGCAAAAGCCCCGCGAAAGCGGGGCTTTTTATTACATTATGGTGTCATTGCGAGGAGCGTCATATAGGGTGAAAAAACCAATAAATTATGATTGTATTGTCGTTTGCCAATGACAAGCGACGAAGCAATCTCATTTCACTAAACAACTGAGAAGGGCTTTATAAAATCGTTTCATACAAATCTATCCACTTAGGATTCATTCTTTTAATAAGCTCTACTTTATCCTGTCGTGAATCTCCTTTGAGTTGCTTTTCTCTGTTTATAGCAGCTTCTGCTGTTTCTGCAACCTCGTAATAAACCAATTTGTTTAGGTTATACCACTTTGTAAAACTTTTATTTAGCTTTTTTTGTGTTGATCGACACGGCATATTAAATCATTAGTCATACCAACATAGAAAACCTTGTGATATTTATGGTCATGATATAGACGTAGTATTGCCGTTGTAGCACCCGTTTATTGTAAATCAGAGCCATGAGATTGCTTCGTCGCTCGTATACTCCAAAGGAAACGAATAACGCTATTGTTGGCAATCTTAACCCTCAAATGCTCCTCGCAATGACGAATAAAATAGACTGGTATTTTTATTGGGAGTACACTTTTAGTGATTTGGGTTGAGCTGTAATATGAAAGGTATCATTAGCCTCTAAAAGCTGGCCTTCCATATGTCCTGGCCTGGCAGTTTGCCATTTGAGTAAAATCTCTTTTCCTTGAAACATAAAAACCTTGGGATGATTGGTGTGAGTGCCTTTCATGACTTTGGGCAAAATATTCAGCGTTCCCAAGCGGCCAAATTTTCCAGCAATCACCACATCTAAAAGCCCATCATCAGTTTTGGCTTGGGGGGCAAAATAAAAACTTCCACCAGTGCGTGGTCCGTTTTGAGTTGAAATAAGTAGGGACGGACCTTGAAAAACTTTTTTGTTGTCAATAATAACTTCAACTGAGATATTCTTTAATTTCCCCAGTGTACTGACTATGGAATACAAGTAGGCATTGCGTTCTTTGAGAAATTTAGGTGCATGGTAAATGCCGTAAGCCACATCAGCATCAAAGCCTACGCCAAAGGCATTGATAAAGGGTGTGCCATTGACAGTAGCAGTATCTACTCGTTTAACCTGCCCCTTTTTAACGATTCCCAGAGCTTGTTGTAAATTATTTCTCTCAATACCTAGAGCATAAGCAAAGTCATCGCCAGAGCCGGCGGGCAAAATTCCTATGGTGCGCTCAGTGTAAACACAAGCGGTCATGATTTCGTGCAAGGTTCCGTCACCACCTAGAGAAAGAATGGTGGCATTTTGGGGTAAGGTCCTGACTAGTTCGGTGGCATGACCAGCGTATTCGGTTTTTAATAAAGTGATGGGTATTCCATGCTGCCTAAAAAAAGTTTGAGCAGTCTCGAGAGCTTGCAAACTGCGCCCCCGACCAGCCACAGGATTAACAATGAGAACCATCTGTAGTGCTTATTTTAACCTCTTTGTGGCTCAGGGTTAAGCTAGAATCACATTATGCTATTGACCAAAGAGTTATTTTCACTAGATAAACTACCTCCAGAATTACAGGGACTACTGGCCGTTACCTACCCTTGGGAGATTCTTAAAAACCTGGATGCTTTTACTGCCACTATTCAAGACCAGCGTTTGGGTAAGATTCATTCTACAGCAGTATTGGAAGGCAATATTTATATTCATGAATCAGCCGTTATTGGGCCTCATGCCTATATTGAAGGTCCAGCCTGGATTGATGAAGGGGTTGAAGTTGGGCACGCAGCTTATATTCGTGGAGGTGTGGTCTTAGCTCCCAAAGCTAAAGTAGGAGCCAAAACAGAAGTGAAGCGTTCGCTATTTCTATACAGTGCTAAAGCTCCACACCTAAACTATGTCGGCGATTCCATCCTAGGTTCAAAAGTGAACTTAGGTGCAGGAGTAAAACTTGCCAACTTTAATAATATGGGAACCAATATCAAAATTCAGAGTCAGGATACTGGTTTACGAAAACTAGGAGCCATGCTAGGTGACAATGTGACACTAGGCTGCAATGCAGTGACGGTTCCTGGAACCATTATTGGTGTGCATAGTATGGTTTATAACTGCGTGATGGTGCGAGGAGTTATTCCAGCCAATAGCATTGTAAAGTTGCGGCAAGATTTAGAAATCGTTTCAAAAACCTCGTAGGGGCGTATGATATACGCCCTAATTCACGTATGGCATACGCCCTTATTGTGTAGACCTCGCCCCTATGACGACACGACATAATGTATCTGGTAATCTAGGACATGTTTCCCCTGCGTGATGCCAACCCCAGACACGGTCCTTCTATTATTATGTGGGTATTTGTTGGGTTCAATGTTTTGGTTTTTTTATATAACTTCAGCTTTGATTCTGAAGGGCAACTTATTGGTTTTATAAACACGTTTGGCTTTATCCCTAGAGAGTTTTTTGGTTTACCTATTGCAGAAGCTTTTACCCTTTTGACCAGCATGTTTTTGCATGGGGGCCTTGGGCATATTTTGGGAAATATGTTTTTCTTGGCGGTATTTAGTGACAATGTAGAAGACCGTATGGGACACTTGCGTTTTGCAGCTTTTTATATTCTGGGTGGAATTGTAGCTACTCTTTTTCATGGATTTTTTACTAGGGACTCTACTGTACCTATGGTGGGAGCCTCGGGTGCAATTAGTGCTGTGCTTGGTGCTTACATGGTGATTTTTCCTAAGCAGCGTGTTCTAACCTTTATTCCACCACTGTTGATTCCCTGGATTATCATAAGAATTTTTGCCAAAGTGCCCAGATTTTTTGCGCCTTGGTTACCAGCCTGGATTTATCTTGGATACTGGATAGGGATTCAGGTTTTAGAAGCTAGTACAGGTTTGGTAGTAAGTCAGGAAAAAACTCAGGGTGTGGCTTGGTGGGCCCATATTGGTGGGTTTCTTTATGGGGTACTAGCAGTACGGTTCTTTATGAAACCATTTTCTAAATATGCTAAGGCTCTTGAGGCTGCTTGAATGAATATTACACAACCATTTTGACCTGAATCTTGACTTGATTCTGGGTATGAGATTTTTCACAGTTTTCCTCATGGCTATCTCAGAGGATTTTGTTAATTTAACCCAGTGGTGTGAAGTATCCCACAAAATTTACTGGGGTCTAGGTTAAATGAAAATGTCTCGAGTAGTTCTCTTATTACTTGTTTGTTTACTAAATGTTGTATGGGCTGATGGTTACGGAATTAGAATCGCTCAAGCTGGCGATTCTTTAGGCTCAATTGCAAATCGTTACAATATCTCAGTCAGTGTTCTTATGAATTACAATGGGCTCGAGTCTGAGCTTATTCATCCAGGCGATGTTATTAAAGTTCCTTATACGCAAGCCACAGGTGGGGTCGCTGAAATTGCACCCAAGCCACCAGTCGGGTTTGCCACGCATACCCTGCAAGACGGTGAGAGCCTCTCTGAGGTGGCAAGTCTCTACGGGGTTACTATCAAGGCTTTGATTGGGGCTAATTCAGATATTTCTTCGATGGATCAGTTGCCTAGTGGAATTGAACTTTTGATTCCACCTTCTGAGGGAATAGTAGTGGTTTTAGAGCGAGGTCAAAATGTGATTGATTTGCTCGAGCAGCACAGCATTAACCCACTGAAGTTTATTGAAGTCAATGAAATCCGCACGCCGATGGATTTGCGTCCGGGGACTATGGTCTTTTTGCCTGGGGTAGAACCCACCGAAGCCCTCGAGCGTCTGGCTAGAATCCGTGAAGAAGAAAATCGTTATTTGTGGCCTCTTTATGGCACGCTTACTTCTTATTTTGGACGTAGAAACCTAGGCATGGGAACCGCGCGTTTCCATGCTGGTATAGATATTGCTGCACCCAGAGGAACCCCGATAACGGCTGCACGCAGTGGAACTGTTACTTATGCGGGTTGGTCAAACCGAGGGTATGGAAACCTAGTCAAAGTTCGCCACGCCGGTGGCGATGAAAGCTGGTACGCCCACCAGAGTGAAATTTATGTCAGTGTAGGCCAGAGTATAAGTCAGGGCGAAGTGATTGGATTAGTAGGTTCTACAGGTCTTTCTACCGGGCCACATTTGCATTTAGAGATTCACGAAAGTGGCAAAGCTATCGATCCGTTAAGTTATTTACAATAAAAAGTGGAAAGTAAAAAGTGGAAAGTGGATAAAGAGCAATCGTTATCTTAATGCTCTTATTACTTGCTCCTCGCTACTTGTAAATTTTACTCATCCCTTTTTCCTTTTTCCTTTTCCCTGCCTCTAGTTAGCTACCTTACAGAACCCTTAGGGTCAACTTTGGCATACTGGTTTCATGGAATGGGAACTGCCAGTAATCGCTTTACGCACACAAGTCATTTTGCCCCGCACTCTAGAGAATGTTGATGTAGGTCGGGCCAAATCCAAACGGGCTTTAGAAGAAGCTCAAGCCAGTGATAGCCGGGTTCTTCTATTAACCCAGCGCGAACCACGTATCGAAGACCCTATAGGTGACCAGCTTTATGATATTGGTACTTTAGGGATTATCAAACAGGTAATTCGTTTACCTGATGACACCTTGCAGGTTTTAGTCGAAGGGCGTGAAAGAGCCCAAGTACAGCGTTTTATCAATGGAAATGCTTTAAGGGCGCAAGTTCGTACTATCCCAGAAGCCAATACTGGCGATGAAACCAAGTTGCGTGCTTTAGTCGATCAGACCAAAGCCGTATTCCGTGATTATGTACAACAAAATAAAAATTTGCGTCTTGATTCTTTTCATTTAGAAAACCTAAATAGCTTGCGTGAGCCAGGACCACTGGCCGATGTGATTACCAAGTACGCTACTTGGGATGTTACAGACAAGCAGCTTGTTTTAGAACAAATTGATATTGCCAAACGTATTGAAATGGTTTATGGCTATATCACTAGAGATTTAGAGCGTTTTGATACTGAGAAACAAGTCTCAGCCAGGGTCAAGCAACAAATGGATAACAACCAGCGTGAATACTATTTGCGTGAGCAGATGAAAGCTATTCAAAAAGAACTTGGCAATGATGAAGTCTCTGAGGTTGAAGATTTACGCAAGCGCATTGAAGATAAAAACCTTCCTGAACATGCCAAAACCAAGGCCTTAAAAGAAGTTGACCGTTTGGAAAAAATGTCTGGTGGTTCACCTGAGGCTACAGTAGTAAGAACCTACCTGGATGTTATCTTAGATTTACCTTGGTCAGAAACAGATGAAGAGCATTTAGAAGTAACCCACACTGCCAAAATTTTAGATGAAGATCACTTTGCGCTGACTGAACCCAAAGAACGAATTCTCGAGTTTCTAGCAGTCCGCCAACTTACCAAAGATATGAAAGACACCAACTACAAAGCCCCAATTTTGTGCCTAGTAGGACCTCCAGGTGTTGGTAAGACTTCATTGGCTAAATCAATTGCTCGCAGCTTAAACCGCTCTTTTGTACGCATGAGCTTAGGTGGCGTTCGTGATGAAGCCGAAATTCGTGGTCATCGCCGTACTTATATAGGTTCACTTCCAGGTCGTTTGCTTCAAGGAATGCGTACTGCTGGCAAAGTCAATCCTGTTTTTCTTTTAGATGAAATTGACAAGATGACTTCAGATTTCCGTGGGGATCCATCATCGGCACTTTTAGAAGTGCTAGACCCAGAGCAAAACAATACCTTCCAGGATCACTACTTAGAAATGCCGTATGACTTATCCAAAGTCATGTTTATTACCACTGCCAATACGCTTTCAACCATTCCACGTCCACTTTTAGACCGCATGGAAGTGATTCAAATTCCAGGATACACCCTTGACGAAAAAGTAGAAATCGCCAAACGTTACCGCACGCCAAGGCAGATTAAAGAACATGGTTTAGAAGGTAAGCTAACCATTACCGATGATTCGGTGCGCCGTATCGTAACTGAATATACCCGTGAAGCGGGTGTGCGTAACATGGATCGTTTGATTGCCAAGCTGACCCGTAAATCTGCCAAAGATTATCTGGATAAGTCATGGAAAGACCAGAAGACCATTGACCGAGAAGTCACTCGTAAACTTTTGGGTGTTCCGCCCTTTAGAGATGAGCAAGCTGATAAAGAGCCTCAAGTTGGTTTGACGCATGGTTTAGCCTGGACACCTGTTGGTGGCGTAACTTTAGATATTGAAGTAGTCAGTGTACCTGGTAAAGGCAAACTAAACTTAACGGGTCAGCTTGGCGATGTGATGAAAGAGTCGGCACAAGCAGGTATTGCCTACTTGCGTAATCACACCAAAGACTTTGGAATCCCAGAAGATTTTTATGAAACTAGAGATTTACATATTCATGTTTTAGAGGGTGCAACCCCCAAAGATGGCCCTAGCGCAGGAATTGCCATGGCCACTGCCGTTGTAAGCGCGCTTACAGGTCGCCCGGTGCGTGGAGATGTAGCTATGACTGGTGAAATCACCTTGCGTGGTCGGGTCTTACCGATTGGTGGAGTCAAAGAAAAACTTTTGGCTGCTCACCAAGCTGGTATTCAAAACGTGATTATTCCAAGGTCTAATGAAGCCAATCTCGAGGATGTTCCACAATCTATTTTGCAAGACCTGAAAGTGACTGCTGTAGGAGATTTTCAAGAAGTCTTGAACCTGATGCTTTTAGATAAACCCGTTTCTGAAATCTCAGAAACACTTGCGCAACCTGTGCCTGAACAATCTAAAAGTAGAGGTGCAGGCGCACAAGTCTGAAGTTTGAAATAATTTGATGTATTTGTAGCTTGAGGATTTTTAAGTCCTCGAGCTATTTTATAAATTTTTGTTGAGTTTTATTTGGCAATTACGAAACACGATTATTGCACAGGCTCAATCACATTCAAAGAACTTGGATCATCTAGTGCAATTTTTCCTTGATCTATTGCCCAACCTGTAAAGCGGTCTTTGCGGAAAGCCTGAACTTCTTGGGAATAGTAAGGAATAATATAAACCACATCATCAAACACCATTTGCTGCATTTGCCAGACTAGCTCTTTGCGTTTTTCAGCATCGAGGGTGGTGGCTTGCTCAGCAAAGAGAGCATCAAACTCAGCGTTGGAATATCCAGTTTCATTTAAGCCAGTAGGAATTTCTTGGGTGGACATGACGCTTAACAAATAGTTGGGGTCAGGGTCAGAATACCAGCCCCACAGAATAAGATCATAGTCAAATGCAGGACAACAAATAGAGGTAAGCGCGTCAGGGTCAAGAGCTTGAAGTTCTAAAGAAATTCCAATTTGGCTCCACATATCACTTAATAGTTCGGCGGTACGTGGGGCTTCAACACTGTCACTGGGCCAATTTACACGGAAATTAAGAGGCTGACTTCCGTCAGGCATTTCGCGTACACCGTCACCATCAATGTCTTTATAACCAGCATCCTCTAAAATTTTATTTGCCGCTTCAACATCAAAAGCGTAATCGGTAATGTCGCTGTTGTACCAAGACCCTATACCATCAGGAAGAAGCGTGGTTCCAGGAACACCTAAACCAAGAAGTACAACATCAATAATGTTTTGCTTGTCAGTGGCATGGGCTAGAGCCAGGCGAACATTTTTATCTAAAAGAGCTGGATGACCGCTGCATACACCATCTTCGGGGCAAGACTCTTTTTGAGCTAGGTTGATAATAATGTCTGAAACATAGGGTGAAAGAGGTGCTCCAATAGCTAGGGTTACATTAGGGTCATTACGCAGACCTACAATAGCGGTGGCAGGCATTTCGGTAATCATGTCTACTTGGCCAGTTTTGATAGCTTGAACCAGAATATCTTGTGAGCCAAAGGTTTGAAAAATCACTTCATCGACTTTGGCAGCACCAGCCCAGTAGTCGGCATTTTGGCCCAAGCGCACAAATTCACCTTGTTTATACTCGAGCATCTTAAATGAACCCGTGCCAATCATTTCGGTGTTTTCATACTCTACAGCAGCGTCCTTAAAGACATGTTCAGGAAGCACATACATGGCGATAAGCTGAGCCTCTATGTTGGGTATGGCCTCGGTGAGTGTAATCACCAGGGTTTGATCATCAGTAGCTTCGATGCTTTCAAAGTAAGTTGTATAAGAATTTGAGTAAGAAAAGTTTTCATCATTTTTATACAGGTTATAACTAAAGGCAATATCTTTGGCTGTTAAAGGTTGACCGTCATGCCAAGTGATATTGGGGCGAATCTTGAAAGTCCAAACTTTGCCATCTTCAGAACCCGAATAGGATTCGGCTAATTCAGGCTTAAAGCTGCCGTCAAACTGCAAATCAAACACTGTGTCATAGACCAGTTCAAAGATGCTGTAGGCTTCAGACAAAATGGCTTTGCCAGGAACTAGGCTATCTGGGCTTCCCGACCAGCCAATACGCACAGTGCTTTGAGCTAGAGCGGTGCTTAAACTAAAAACTAAACATACAATAAGCAACCAACGGTCACGTTTCATGTTTCCTCCCTGAGTAGGAAGGAGGAAGGAGGAAGGAGGAAAATTGAAATCCTCATTGCTCATTGCCCATTCCTATTAAGTCTTAGTTTGCAATAAATCGGGTTTAATTACTAGTAGGAAACCTTAAGGATTTATTTGGAATACTCGAGGGCTCCTTTGGTTAAGAGTTCAATAGCGATAGGAAAAGCTGCTTCGTCAACATCAAATTTAGGGTGATGATGCGGATAATCACTAGCTTTTTCTGGATTACCTGAACCTACAAAGAAATAACAACCTGGAACTTTTTGTAACCACAAAGACATATCATCTCCGCCCATAATCTGGGCACTTCGCAAGACTTTGGATTCTCCTAGAGCCTGCGTAGCCACTTGACGTAAACGCTCGGTATAGCTTGCATCATTGACTACTGCTGGTGAACCTTCTATCCATTCAATCTCAGCAGAGCCACGCAGAGTTTCGGCTAGATTTTTAACTATGGTTAAGATGCGCTGATGTAAATAGCTGCGGGTGTTGGCATTAAAGGTACGCAAGGTTCCCTTGAGTTCTACACTTTCAGGAATGATATTGAATGCTGTACCGCCATGAAAAGAAGTTATAGAAATCACCGATTGGTCAATGGGGTCGGTTTCCCTCGAGACCAGGGTTTGCAAAGTAGTGACGATACTCGAGGCAATCACAATAGGGTCAACCACCGTTTGGGGCATAGCTGCATGACCGCCACGTCCTGAAATGACAATGCGAAAACCATCGGCAGCGGCCATCGCTGGACCCTCACGCATGGCTACTATGCCAGTGGGGTAATTGCTGATTAAGTGCAGGCCAATACTGGCCTGGGGCTCGAGTCCGTCCAGTGCGCCATCATTTAGCATGGCCTGGGCTCCTTGCACAATCTCTTCGGCGGGTTGAAAGACAAAGACAAATTTTCCGCTTAAAGTATCCTTCATACTATTCAAGATTTTGGCAGTACTCAATAAGATAGCGGTGTGACCATCATGACCACAGGCGTGCATTTTGCCTTCAGTGGTTGATTTGTAAGCTACTTGTTTTTCTTCTGGAATGGGCAGTGCATCCATATCTGCACGTAATAACACTGTTTTGCCAGGTTTTCCTGTATCTAAAACCGAAACCACCCCAGTTTTCCCTAAACCTGTTTTGGTTTCTAAACCAAGGGCTTTCATGTGCTCAGCTACAATACCAGCAGTACGCACTTCTTCAAAAGCAATTTCTGGGTGCTGATGAAAATCACGGCGGATTTGAATAGTTTCATCTTGTAGAGCTAGGGCGGCATTGCGAATAGGGTCAGAGCGAATAGGGTCAGACATGCGTTTCTCCTTAGGACGGGGGTCAGGTTTCAGGGGTCAGTAAAACCTCTCCTTCCTCCTACTAATATAACGAATTTCTTAGAAAGGCTCAGAGACGTAGGGCTATACTCACTCTATGACGCAGCGACTTAAACTCTATCTTTTACTTTTGGCCTCATGCTTGTTTTGTATAGGCTTTGTGGGGGTACGCATCTACTTTTCTGGAGCGTTATCCTATACCTTTTTGCTCTGGAATCTATTTTTGGCTTTTATTCCGTTTGTCTTGAGCAGTTTTTTAGTTTCTATTCAACCTTTAAGGGCTTGGGTATTTTGGTTGATGGGAGTTATTTGGTTACTCTTTTTTCCTAATGCACCTTATGTATTAACGGATTTATTACACCTAAAAGCGGGTATGGTTCCAGTCTGGTATGACCTACTGATGCTGTTAAGTTTTGCTTGGACCAGTTTGATGCTGGGCTTTGTGTCATTAGCAGATATGCAGCATTTGATGAGCAAGCGTTTTAACCAGACTGTCGGTTGGGTTTTTGCATTGCTTGCCTTATCTTTGGGCAGTTTTGGAATTTACTTGGGGCGTTTTTTGAGGTGGAATAGCTGGGATGTAATGACCCAACCCACAGGACTCTTGCAAGATATTGTAGACCAGATAATCAACCCGTTATCTAATATCACTACTTACGGATTTACCTTGCTGCTCACGGTTTTTCTGTTATTGGCATATCTGACTTTGTATTTTTTCCAAGGGCAAAAATCTAGCTGAATTCTATTTCATAAAAAGGGTTTTCTGGTTGTGGGCATATTTCGCCTTCATAGCCTAGCTTGTTGTAAAACCCAACCGCAGATGGTGAAGCATACCACTCGAGCCATTTAGCCCCATTCTCTTTAGCCCAAGTTTTCACAACTTTAAACAGAGCTTTACCAATGCCTTGCTTGCGATATTCAGGAAGAACTACCAGCGTGCTAAACCTAAACTGTTTACGCCCACTTAACAAGTATTCCTCGTACTGATGCACCATTGCTAGGCCTACAATTTTTTGCTCTAACTCAGCTACAAAAATGCAATGCGTTTTAGAATTCAAACGGTTTTTATATCGTTCAAAAGCTGCTTCTAAAGAATTAATAGGCTGGTCACTTTTTAGAAATGGATGAATTTGATTCCAGTCTTGGGGGGTTGCTGGTCGAATCATATACTTACGGACTCGAGTGGTCTTCCCTCGAGTTCTGTACTCAGCACTACTCTTGTAGTCATCCGTGTGATGCCTTTAATAGCTTTAATGCGGTAGAGCAAATCCTCTAAAGTTTTAGTATTGGTGCTGTGGATTTTTAGAATCACATCAATTTCGCCAGCCACGCTATAGACTTCTTCAATTTCAGGGAATGCTTTGAGTTGTGGCAAGATGCTGCGACAATGACAGTCTCCCTCGAGTTGCACTGCTACAAAAGCAGTCAGCATTAGCCCAATCGCTTCGGGGTCAACGTCTACACGGTAGCGGCGAATGATTCCCTTGCGCTCGAGCTTTTTAACCCGCTCATGCACTGCACCTACCGAGAGTCCGACTTCTTTGGCTAAGTCGGCATATGAAATTCGGCTGTCTTTTTGTAAATGAGACAAAATGATTTTATCTGATGAGTCAATCTGAATCATATTCGGCACTATAACATATTTATGAATGAGGTATAGACAAAAGCTGTTTGTGCTGGATATATTACTGATATAGCAATGAGCAATGAGTATCTAGTAAAACTCATGGCTCTCAGCCCAATGCTTCTGGAGGTTTTATGACGGGTGCGGCATTTCATCTTGCAGACTTAAATAAAGAGTGTGAGCAACTTGGTAAGAGCTACCTCGAGTTTTTGCGTGTACCCGATTTAAGTACAGGGCTTTATGTTTTAGAAGCCGGAGCCACTGACCCCCAGCAACCGCATACTGAAGATGAAGTGTATATCGTAATGAAAGGCAAGGCAAAAATAAGTGTAGCCAATGAGGTTTATCCTGTAACTGCGGGAAGTGTGGTCTATGTGCAAGCCAACATTGAGCATAGATTTTTTGAGATAGAAGAAAGGCTCGAGGTCCTGGTTTTCTTTGCCCCTTCAGAGTATTCCAAAAAATGAATTACGTGATTCGTGCTGTCCAACCTTCGGATATTCCAGAGTTACTCGAGTTGTGTGCCGAACATGCCAGCTATGAAAAAGCCACCTTTGAACCCAAGGGTAAAGCTGAAGCCTTAAAGAAGGCTTTTGTAACCCAGAGGCTCTACGGCTGGGTTGTTGAAGTTGAAAAAAAGTTGGTGGGTTTTGCTACAGCTACACTTGATTATTCCACTTGGGATGCGGCTGAATTTGTCTATATGGACTGTTTGTATCTAAAGGCAGAAGTACGTGGACAAGGTTTAGGAGAAAAATTAGTAGCAGAAATTGCTAAGCTCGCCAAAGAAAAAAACTGTGTAAATGTGCAGTGGCAGACACCAGATTGGAATACCAGAGCCATGCATTTCTATCATCGCTTGGGCGCGAGTTCAAAGAACAAGGTTCGTTTTTTCTTGGCTGTGATCTAAAAGATAGGTGAAACAATGAAATTACAACTTATTCGCAATGCTACAATGCGACTCGAGTATGCAGGGCAGATGTTACTACTCGATCCATTTTTTGCTCCTAAACATTCCTTAGCTTCTTTTGCAGGTGTCTCACCTAATCCAACGGTAGAGTTACCAATACCCATTCAAGACATTATAAAAGATATTGATGCGTGTTTGGTTTCGCATCTTCATTCGGATCATTTTGATGAAGTGGCGTGGTCATGCTTATCTAAAACACTCGAGCTATTTTGTCACCCTAGAGACGAAGAAAGAATTAGGTCAAAAGGGTTTGAGAAAGTGATACCTGTTGCAGAAAAAATGACTTGGAAAGACATCACCCTGATTCCTAGGCCAGCTCAGCACGGCAGCGGTAAGGTACTGGGGGATATGGGATTAGTATCGGGGTTTATTTTTCAAGCAGCCAATGAACCAAATGTCTATTGGGCTAATGACACTATTCTTTATGACGAGGTCTATAAAACTATCGAGACTTATAAACCAGACATCGTTATAACGCATTCCTGCGCTGCTAGGTGGGAGGAAACCTTGATTGTCATGGACGCTTTGCAAACTCTCGAGGTATGCTGCATGTTGCCCAATAGCAAAGTAATTGCCGCACATATGGAAGCTCTAGATCATGCCACCCTTGACCGAAAAACTTTGCAATCTCGAGCACAAGATGCGGGTGTACATAATCTTTTTATTCCCAAAGATGGCGAGATTCTTTCGTTTGCAAAGGAGATCTTGTGAGTACATTCGCCCAAATACCCAAGCCTCCTTATTATGCAGTGATTTTTACAAATCAGCGCAATGAAGGTGATGATGCTTATGGCCAAACTGCCGCACGTATGGCTGCTCTTGCCAAAGAACAGCCTGGTTATCTGGGTATTGAAAGTGTGCGTGGTACAGATGGTTTTGGCATTACTGTTTCTTATTGGGAAAGCGAAGAAGCCATTCGTAACTGGAAATTCCAAGCTGAACATTTAGTCGCACAAGAAACTGGAATCAAAAACTGGTATGAGCATTACGAACTACGTGTAGCCAAAGTTGAACGTGCTTATAACAAGCAGCCTCAAACTAGGGATGGCGCAATTGTTTGGGGAGGTGAGCATGTCTAACTATTATGATTTAAGTATCAATTCTGCCAATAAACAACGTCGCCCACAAAATCGTCAAGATGATGCTTTTGTAAAAGCCATGCTGCACCGTTGCCAGGTTTGCCGCATTGCGACACGCTGGGAAGACCAGCCATTTATTACGCCAACTAATTATGTTTACGATGAAGCCAATCACCGTCTTATTTTTCACTCAAACATAGTTGGGCGTATACGTGCCAATAGTGAAAAGCATGATCAGATGTGTTTTGAAATTACTGAATTTGGGCGTTACTTGCCATCAAATGACCCTTTAGAGTTTTCTACCCAGTACCGCAGCGTGATTGTGTTTGGGAAGGTCAAATTGCTCATTGGGAAAGATGCCGAGGCTGCACTTTATAGGCTCATTGAAAAGTATTTTTCCAAGATGCAAGCAGGGCGTGAATACAAACCTATTACTGAAGAGCAACTAAGAATTACGTCGGTGTATGAGATTTTAATAGAGAGTTGGAGCGGTAAACAAAATTGGGAAGAACGTGCGATTCAGACTACAGATTGGCCAGCATTAGATGAAAGCTGGTTTGGAGAAGAGGGGCTAGTGACTAGGGATTAGGGTTTACTAATCTCTAACCCCTAATCCCTAACCCCTATTTTTATGCAATCCCCACCAAAACGCTGGCTCACTTTAGTCGCTCTGTTTTCCCTTTACATCATCTGGGGTTCGACTTATTTTGTGATTCATTATGTGGTAGCTGATATACCGCCATTTATGGCTGGAGCCATTCGCTTTTTGATTGCGGGGGCAATTTTATATACCTTTCTAAAAGCCAGAGGTGCGGCTACACCTACCCAGGAGGAGTGGTTAAGCAGCTTAAAAGTTGGAGCCTTGCTGATGGGTGGGGGGATGGGTATGGTGATGATGGCGCAATCTTTAGGAGTAGCCTCGAGTCTTACTGCTATTTTTCCTGCGGCTACACCTCTATTGGTTTCTATTTTTAGTGGGTTGTGGGGTCAGTGGCCGCGCAAGACTGAATGGATTGGTTTGCTGGTGGGTTTTTCTGGGGTGATTGTGTTAAGTCTCGAGGGAAGCCTGCGTTCAAATATTCCGGCTACTTTAATTTTAGCCGTTGCTCCCATTTGCTGGTCTTTTGGTACGGCCTGGAGTCGGCATCTTAAATTGCCCAAAGGACTCATGACTAGCGCAACTGAAATGTTGATGGGCGGTTTGGTTTTATTAACCATGAGCTTATTAGCTGGTGAACGTTTGACCCAAATGCCCCATTGGTCAGCGATTGCTGCGCTTATTTATTTGATTGTGCTGGGTTCGCTGATTGCCTACAGTTCATTTGTATATTTGATAGCTAATGTGCGTCCTGCTTTGGCTACTAGCTACGCCTATGTAAACCCAGTTATTGCTGTGATACTAGGGATTGGTTTGGGCGGGGAGAAATTAACCATTTTTGCCCTTATTGCTTTACCGATTATTTTGTTGGGTGTTGCGCTGGTCACTACAGCTAAACAAAAGTAATATAGATTTCGAGTACCTTATGCAATGTTATTAACAAGCGGCGTTTATTGCAGCTTCAATCTTCGGTGTGTTTACGCTGCCCGAAGGTTGAACCAATGTGAACCGTACGAAAATTTCTTTGATTTTGCTGAATTGGGTAATGAGAATTTGTTCAAGTCAAATGAAAACAATAAACCAATAACCAAAAACGAGTAACTATCGAGGAATAACAAAAGACCATTAAAGTTCATTTTTTACTACATCAACACATCTTTTATGGTTGAATCTACTATGGAAAAACTCTATCACATTGGATTTTCAAAAGATGACTTAGGAAGTTTACCCCCTAAAATAGCTCTGCTTTCAGGTGACCCAGAACGTGCCAAATTGATTGCAAAAACCCACCTTAAAAATGCTAAAACACTTTCGGAGCACCGTGGGTTGAATAGCTATGTGGGATTACTTCCAGATGGAACCTCCCTGCTTTCTGCCACCAGTGGTATGGGTGCGCCTAGTTTATCTATTGTAGTCAATGAACTTATTCAGGTCGGGATTAACACCATTATTCGTATTGGAACTTGCGGTAGTATTCAACCCCATGTCAAAGCAGGAAGTGTAGTCATTTCTTCAGCAGCGTTATGCAGACAAGGGGCGGCCAATGACGTAGCCCCGCCAGAATATCCCGCGGTTGCTGACCCTTTTTTGACAGTTGCCTTAGCCAATGCAGCAAGTAGTTTAGGGGTTGATCATCATGTGGGTATTACGGCTAGTGTGGATACTTTTTATGAAGGGCAGGGAAGAGTGGGAAGTGCTAATCCACATTTGCTGCGTTCATTGCAAGGTATGGTCGAAGAATATCAGCATCTCAATGTCCTCAATTTTGAAATGGAATCGGGAACCTTGTTTAAGATGGCCAATGTTTATGGATTTAGAGCAGCCTGTATTTGTGCGGTGGTGGCGCAGCGTGTGGATAGTGAACAGGTGATTTTGGAAAAGAAGGATACCGCCGTGCAAAATGCAATTAAGGTAGCTGTAAAAGCGGTAAGTGAAATAAGCTAGTCTTTGTTTATCAGGTGGTTAACGTGACAATGCAAATCTCTCGAGAGAAGACACACATATCATTCAAGAAAGACTAAAACGAGCAAAGGAGATTGCACATGAAAGAAAAAAAGAAAGTGAAAGAAAGTGATTATGTTGTAGGCTCGGGTAATGTATTTGCCGATCTGGGGTTTGAAAACCTAGAAGAAGAATTACTCAAGGCAAGATTAGCTGTACTGGTTAATCGTAGTATTGAAGCTAGGGGATGGACGCAGCAACAAACAGCAAAGATATTAAATATCAAACAACCAGATGTTTCTGATATGACTCGAGGACGATTAGAACATTTATCAGTTGAACGACTCCTTTATTTTCTTAGTAAACTTGACCATCAAGTAACTATTACAGTGACCAATAAAAAAGATAAACTACCAACTGAAAAAATCATTCTTCCAATACCCCAACAGGAAAAGGCTCTGGCCGTAAAATGAAAACTATGAAATGGTATTACAACGAATTAGCCCAAGTTGGGGTTGATTTTGAGAATCAGGCAGAAGTCGAAGCCTATAATCGCAACCAGCCTTCTAACTCTGCCCAAGCTAGCCTCGAGCTATTGCAAGAGTTAGGAGTTGAGAAAAATCATATTGTCATTGAGTTTGGTACAGCTACAGGAACATTGGCACTCGAGGCTGCTAGGCTTTGCCAGCATGTTCACGCAGTTGATGTATCTAAAGCCATGCTCGAGTATGCTCAAAAGAAAGCTGTAAATCAAAACATCAGTAATATCTCATTTCATCATGGTGGATTTCTAAGTTATATACACGAAGCCGAAAAGGTGGATTTCATCATCACAAAATATGCTTTTCATCATTTGCCTGATTTTTGGAAACAACAGGCTTTGCAGCGAATGGCTGAGATGTTAAAGCCTGGTGGTAAGTTGTATTTAGAAGATGTAGTTTTTTCCTTTGCGCCCGAAGACTATGAAGCGAGTATCAATGCTTGGATTGATAAAGTAGCAAAGCCTGAAGATGAAGGGTTTACTAGAAAGCAGTTTGAAATGCACGTTCGAGAAGAATACAGTACCTATGCTTGGATTCTCGAGGGTATGTTTGAAAAGGCAAGATTTAAGATACTAGAGAAAAGTTATTTTTCACCAACCTATGCAGATTATTTGTGCATCAAGAGGTCATTAGTGTGATTGGGTGATTGGCTCGAGTTTCATTCTATAACCTAGTCCATGTAGTATTGAGCCTATTGTACTGAGCTTAGGATTACCTTCTTCAGATAGGGCTTTGTAAAGCGTCATCTTTTCCATGCCAATTCGTCTGGCAAGTTCTGGAATACCACCTTGGGCTTCTGCTACAGTACGCAAAGCACTCAGTAACGCGCCTGTATTATTGTCTTTTTCAAACTCCTCGAGAGATACCTCTAAATATAACATGGCTTCTTCAGGGTCTTTTCTAAATCTTTTAACAATGAGATCGTCATAGCTGTGAGAACGGTTCATTCTTCCTCCTTTGGTTTTGCTTCTTCATCTTTTGCTTTTGCTAATTTGTAACTATGCCAATACTCCTGTGCTTTAGCTATATCTTTAACCTGATTACTTTTATCGCCACCATAGAGTAGTATCCTAGGATTTTAGTTGCCATAAGTTATAGTAAATTGTAGTTTACTATTTTGCAAGAGCTTTAGTTGTGCGTTATGGTACATTTATGAAAATTATCGGCTTAATCGGTGGCATGAGCTGGGAATCCAGTGCAGAGTATTACCGCATTATCAACGAAACCATGAAAGCAAGAAAAGGGCCGCTTTATTCTGCTAAGAGTTTGATGTACACAGTTAATTTTCATGAGATTGAACAAATGCAGCATAAGGGTGAGTGGGAAAAAGCTGGTGAAGTTTTAGTAGACGCAGCACAACGGCTCGAGCGTGGTGGGGCAGATTGCATTGTGCTTTGCACCAACACCATGCACAAGTTAGCAAGTGCGATTGAGTCGGCTGTAAAAATTCCCTTTATTCATATCGCTGATGCAACTGCACAAAAGATTAAGACTCAGGGGATAAAGAAAATTGGACTTTTGGGTACGGGCTTTACTATGGAACAAGATTTTTATAAGGGCAGACTTGTTGAGAAATTTGGACTCAAGGTTTTAGTCCCAGAAAAGAAAGATCGAGACATTGTCCACCAGGTTATTTACGATGAACTCTGTCAGGGGAAAGTCGAGACTGCATCTAAAAAAGAGTATGTCCGAATCATGGCTGAGCTGGTTAAAGAAGGTGCAGAAGGTATTATTCTGGGATGTACTGAAATCATGCTGTTGGTAGGTCAAGCTGATAGCTCTGTTCCTGTTTTTGATACCACGACGATTCATGCGGTGGCTGCTGTAGATTTTGCTCTGGATTGTGCAAACCTGATACAGTAGCAGGCTCATGTCCTGGTTGCCTACTGCTTCTGACCGAAAAGAAATTTTCAAGATCGCTATTCCAGTGAGTCTTGAGTCGGGATTTCAATTTGGATTGGGGTTTATCAATCAGGTAATTGTTGGGATGTTGGGAACGGCAACTATTGCTGCTGTGGGCCTTAGCAATAACCTGATGTTTATTGGCCTCTTGTGCCTTAACACCCTGGGCTCGGGGGCTGCCATTTTGGCCTCGAGGGCCAAAGGTCGGGGTGATGACACCGCCTTTGCTCACATTGCCAGTTTCTCAGTCCTGTTTGCCTTTTTAGTTTCGCTGCTATTTGCGCTGCCAGTGTTTTTTAGTGCAGGTGGTTTTTTGCAGATGGTTGGAGCAAGTAACGAAATCGCCCGAATTGGTGCGCCCTTTTTGTCACTCATTGCCCTGACTCTGCCTTTCATCACAGTCAGTGTAGTATGCAGTTCGATTTTACGCAGCAAAGGTTTACCCCGCCTACCGATGATAATTACCATGACCTCTATCGCCCTTACCCCTTTGCTTTCCTGGCTGATGGTGGTGCGTTGGAACATGGGGGCTGAAGGCGCAGCCTGGGCTAGCATCATCACTCAGGGCTCACGGGCAGTTGCCTTGCTTTGGGCAATGTTTGCCAGTCGCTGGGGTTTGCCCTTTAGCTTAGTTAGCTGGGACGAAACCAAAACCCTGCTGCGTGAGATGGTGCCGTTGGTGTGGCCCTTATTTACAACAGAACTTCTCTTTAGCAGCGGCTCGTTTTTGTTTGCACTGCTGGTTGAGCGTATCGGGACAGCCCACCTGGCCGTCTATCAGATTGCCAATACGCTCGAGGGGGTCTTCTTGATGCTCGTGGTCGGGTTTAACAGTGCCTCCACCATTCTGGTTTCACAGGCCATTGGACGGGGTGATACCAGGGGGGTATGGGAGATGTCGCGGGGCATATGGCACTTAGTATTGCTGGGTTCAGCCTTAGCAGGTTTGCTCTTTGCCTTAATAGGCTTTGCCTTACCCGTGTTCTACCCCAACACAAGTGTGCAAGTGCATCAGTGGGGGCTTTGGGCCATTGTCCTTAATGCCTTGTTCTTACCTGTCAAAAACTCTAATATGACTTTCTTTGGTACCCTGGCAGCAGGTGGCGACACCCGCTTTTTGTTGTTCTCCGATATCATCACGGTGTTTGCAGTTGGGCTTCCCCTGGCCTACTTGCTGGCGTTTCCTCTGGGTCTGGGTTTGTGGGGTGTATTTTTGGGACGCCTGCTGGGTGAAGAACTGGTGCGACTCTCCATGTTTATATGGCGCTACCGAAGCGGGAAGTGGTTCAAGATAAGTAAGGAGTGAAAAATTTTAAGCGACTGTCTTGAAACTTGAAGGACACCTCAGGCAAGCTCAAGGCTCTGATTAGCAGCGGTAGATCTTGCTTTATAATAGTTTTATGAAAATGTCAGATATTCCTTTTGGCATGACTGATTGGGAAACTATTCAAGCTACAGAACATACGGGAATAAGCGGGAAGGCTTTCTGGCGAACCCAGCATTTTGGCGATATTCGGGTGCGGATGGTGGAGTATACTCCAGGTTATATTTCTGACCACTGGTGTGAAAAGGGGCATATCTTGTTGTGCTTGGAGGGCAGGCTTGAGACTGAATTAGCAGACGGAAGACAGTTCACGCTTTTACCTGGGGTAAGCTATCAAGTAGCTGATGGCGCAGAACCTCACCGCTCGAGTACTGAGGTGGGCGCAAAATTGTTTATTGTGGATTAGGAGGTTTGAAATGGCAAACACATATACAGCTATTTTGAAAGATGAGGGTGACTGGTGGATTGGTTGGATTGAAGAAATCCCTGGTGTAAATGCTCAGGAAAAAACCAAGAGCGAACTCCTTAGTAGCCTTAAAGTAATTTTGGACGAAGCCCTCGAGTTTAATCGTCAGGAAGCTAGAGAAGCTGCTAAGGATAACTTCATTGAGGAAGCTGTTTTAATGTGAAGCGTCACGAAGTCATTAAGCATCTAAAAGAACATGGGTGCGAAATCGTGCGAGAAGGCAGTAATCATTCATGGTGGAGTAACCCAAATCAAAATAGACGTTCAGCAATACCGCGCCATAACGAAATCAAAGATAACTTGGTGCGAAAAATATGTAAAGATTTGGGTATTCCGTTTGTAAAATAGAAGCAACTTGTTAAGCTAATATAAAGGGTATAGTTTTCTCTTAGGATACTTATGGCAACCATTGAAATTTACGACACAACTCTCCGTGATGGCACCCAAGGTTTAGACTTTAACTTAACCGTTGAAGACAAAATTGCAATTGCTAAGCGGCTTGATGCCTTTGGTATGGATTACATCGAAGGTGGCTGGCCTGGTTCCAATCCAAAAGATATGGAATTTTTTGAACGCATGAAAAATATCAAGCTGGCCCATGCCCAACTTGCAGCTTTTGGTTCAACACGTTATAAAGATAGCAAAGTTGAAGATGATGCAAATATTGCTGCTCTTTTGCAAGCAGAAACACCAGTTATTACCATTTTTGGCAAAACTTGGGATTTACATGTTACAGAAGCCCTTAGCGCAACATTAGAACAAAACCTGGCCATGATTCAGGATTCGATAGCCTTTGTTAAGGCCAAAGGTAAAACAGTAATTTATGATGCCGAGCATTTTTTTGATGGTTATAAAGCTAACCCTGACTATGCTTTAAAGACCTTAGAGGCTTCAGTGCGTGGTGGTGCAGACCGCTTAGTCCTTTGTGACACTAATGGTGGAACCCTGCCAGAATTTATTGCCGAACGTGTGAGAGAGGTGTCAGCTCGTTTTAATGTACCCATTGGTATTCACACCCACAATGACAGCGAACTTGCAGTTGCTAATTCTCTAGCTGCTATTCAAGCTGGCGCAACGCATGTGCAAGGAACCGTAAACGGCTACGGCGAACGATGCGGAAACGCCAACATTATCAGCATTGTGGCTAACTTGGTTTTGAAACTTGGTTTTGAGCAATCACAAGACTTAACCAAACTCCGTGAGGTGTCACATTACATTGATGAACGCGCCAATATGCAGCCCAATGTTCGCGCAGCTTATGTAAGTGATACAGCCTTTGCTCACAAAGGCGGCATTCATGTAAGTGCAGTTAATAAGAATCCTAAAACCTATGAGCATGTTGACCCTGCGTTGGTTGGGAATAATCGCCGTGTACTTTTATCTGATTTGTCAGGTCGTGCCAATATCTTGGCAAAATCTAGTGAATTTGGTGAAACGGTAGACAGCAAAGACCCCAGTGTCAAAGCTATTTTAGACCGCATGAAAGAGCTAGAGAATCGTGGCTATTCCTTTGAAGGTGCCGAAGCTAGCTTCCAACTGATGAGCAAAAAAGTGCGTGGGGATTATCAGCCTTATTTTGTACTGCATGGGTTTACAGTCATGATGGATAAGCGTGAAACCGATAAAGATTTGCGCTGTGACGCGATTATTAAACTTGAAGTGGGTGGACAACTCGAGCATACTGCCGCCGATGGTAATGGGCCTGTGAATGCGCTTAGTGAAGCCCTGAATAAAGCCTTGCTACGGTTTTATCCAACCCTTGCCGAACTTACGCTAACAGATTATAAAGTGCGGGTGCTAGCAGGTACTTCTGAAGCGGGAACGGCTAGTGTGGTGCGTGTGCAAGTAGAAATGACTGATGAAAAAGACACTTGGAATACGGTGGGTGCAAGTACCAATATTATTGACGCTTCTTATGAAGCTTTGATTGATGCGATTGAGTATAAGTTGGTCAAAGATAAAGTTGTGCCTCAGGGAATGGTAATAGAAACATCTATTTAAATTTCGAGCTGATAGTTTTTCCTTACTAGATGCAACAGTAAGCAACGGTCTTTTAACACTAGTGAATACTTTGAAATAAGAAGGATGAAACTATGGAATGGGCCAAGATGGTTCCTGAATTAACTGTGTTTGACTTTGAGAAAAGCCTGAAGTTTTATACTGAGGTTCTAGGTTTTAAGGTTATGTTTACTCGAGACAATTTTGTGTATCTTGATCAAGAAGGTGTGCAGATCATGCTCGAGCAATTCCACCAAGACGGCTGGAATACTGGCACTTTAGAGCCACCTTTGGGTCGTGGTGTCAACTTTCAAATTGAGCTTTCTGATATTGAACCGATGTATCAAAGGCTTAAAGCCATAGATTATCCCTTTTACCGTGACAGCAAAGATGTCTGGAGAAAAACAGGTGATGTGCAGTCTGGGCAGCGTGAATTTTTGATTCAAGACTTTGATGGGTATTTATTGCGCTTTATCCAGCATTTGGGGGAGAGAGAACTCGAGGGTAAATAGAGGAAATCTACTTTCTGATTGCTTTTTCAAAAGCTTTGAGAGATTGAACTAATCCTGCAATAGTTTCAGGATCATTAAGCACAGAATCAGCATCTAAAAACTTTACAAAAGGTCGGACCTTGTAACTGGCTTCAGAGACGATAATTCCTCCCATTGTTTTGACAATTTCCATTAGAGATTGTTGGGCGTGGACGGCTCCCGCAGAAGCATTTAAAAGAGCAATGGGTTTTTGATAGAACTCCTCCCCACCTACCAGCCAGTCTAGTGCATTCTTAAAGGAGCCGGGTAGTCCGTGGGCATATTCAGGCGTTGAAAAAAGAAGTCCATCAGAGGTTTTGACCAGGTGGCGAAAGATGATAACAGATGTGGGCAGAAGTGGGAGTTCTTCAAGGTCAGGGTTGAAATGTGGCAAGTCGGCGAGTTCTTGATAGATGATTATTTTGACCGATGGGGGTGCAAGTAAGTGCATAGCCTCGAGCAAGGTTCTATTCGATGACTTTTTACGGAGGCTGCCTGAAATTGCAAGAATCTGAAGACTAGACATAATAAGGAGCCTATCACTTGATGTTCAAACTATAGGTAAGCAAAATAGAAAGAAGATGCATTGGATGCAAACTAGTTTGCACTCGAGAGCCAATCATATAAGACTAGCCTTGAAATCATTGAAAGGGGTAATTACGTCTATTGCCAAAGTCATTGAAGTCATTGCCGAGTCAGATAAAAGCTGGGATGAGGCCACAAAAAATGCTGTAAAAGAAGCCTCAAAAAGTGTTCGCAACATTAAGCACATCTATATTCAGGATATGCAGGCAGTGGTTGAAAAAAATAAAATTACCAAGTATCGTCTGAATGCCAAAATAACCTTTGTTATTGAATAATACATTGCAGTACACGACAATTTGAAATAGACTCGGTAGGCTGCGCTCAGCGCAGTACGAAGTTTGAGCGAATGCATACCCTACACGCTGCTTTAATTTTTTGTCGTGTACTGTAATCTGATGTCAAAAGTCAGTTAGTAATCTGTAGCTTCGTTTTGCAAAGTAGGAAAAGTAAATTTACTTGATAGTTCAGCTAGGGCTAGAGCTAAACCTTCGGCGGTGTTGTTGGCTGGATTGGTACTCCAGTGCATATTGATAATATCTCCATGTTTTAGTGGGCGAGTAACCGTAGTACTATTGCCAGCACAAGCTGGAGGGATAAGCCCATTTACAATGGCGTTTTTTATCTGTACAGCAGTTGTACCCGTGGTTCCATAATCACAGGTGGCTATGTCCCAGTTAAGAATCTGGGTGGTGCTATATCCTGACTGCGAAAGAGCAACATCGAGTAAGGGAACATGCTCGCCATAAGGCGGTCTAAAGATAGGGTCATAAGCAGGAATGTTGTGAGCGTTCATGATATTGTCACAGGCATCAATTTCATTTTTAATCATGGGGAGGCCAGCAGTGTATCCATAGTGATAGGTATAAGCTTGTGCAGCCGAGTTTGGTGGTGGGCTGATTTTGCCGTTGGGTAGTACAATCGGGTTATCCCGGTAATAGTTATACCACTGGGTCCCTAGTGAGAAATGGCTATAGCTGTGATTGGCAATGGTATGACCTTTGCTTTGCAAGCGGCGCATCCAGAGTACATGGGTTTCTGAATAAAGGGCATTGCGGGGGTCTACATAGCGACAGTTGATAAAAAAAGTAGCTTTGGCCCCGTAAGTGTCTAGCACAGTCAAGATTTCGTTGAAGTTTTGTGCAGAGCCAAAGTCGTTGAAGGTTAGGAAAGCTACCTTAGTGGCAAGAGGCTCGAGAGCGTAATACTGCAAGGCTGTTCCACCTCTAAAGACGGTGTACAATGTACCTTGACTATTTTCTTCTGGCGCATTGACGTGGGCAGTTTTTGGAGCTAACTCGGGGTTTGGAACAGGGTCCTTGCGGTCACCAGAATAGATAAACGGGTTACTCGAGCATGAGGTTAAAGCCAAGATAATAACGATAATACTCAATCTCTTGTTCATTATTCTAGAATACAACTAAGGTCTCACCGCAGTCTCACCGCAGTCTGACCGATATCACACCACAAGGCTTTAGGATCTCAAAACAGGTCTGGTCAAGCAGGTCGGCCCACCCTCAGCCTTAAACGTCAGCTCTGCACAAGGATAGGTGTATACAGTGCATCCCTCAGCCTCGAGCCTGACCTTGGCTTCAGGATTATTCTCTGGTAGTATCACAACTTTAGGCGAGAGCGTTAAAACATTGGTGGCTTGGGTAATAAATTCTTTATCAGATACGGTAATGAATCTAAACTTGCGCTTTTCTAGTTCTTGCCAAAAGGGTGTGCTGATATATTTTGGATAAACTACTGCTAAGTCTTTATCTACTAAACTAATCAGTGACATGAGATGCAAACAAGCAGCAGGGCCATCACCATAAGGAAGTTCTGTAGCAATAACTTGAATACCGTGTGGCCCCAACATTTCTTTAATCTGCTTTACACCTTCTGCATTGGTGCGAAAGCCTAGGCCAATGGCAAGCGTTGTTTCGTCTAGCCAGAACATATCGCCACCTTCGGCACTGGCACTGCCTGATAGTCTGCCCAAAATGGGTACACCGATAGACTCGAGCTTTTTACCCAAAGGCTCTTCTTCGCCACGGCGCAAGGTTTTACCCACTTGTAAAATGATTGAACCAAAAGGTGTAACAAATACTGGGTCATAGACAAAAATAGCATCCGCACGACCTGCTTGTTCTTCATCGTGATAGATCACTTCTGCACCGTTATTGCGCAGTATATCAGTAAAGGTGTCGTGGTCTTTTTGGGCTTGCCCTAAGTTGGGCTTAGACGTGTAATGCCATTTCTCTGGATCACTTACCGCAAAGTTTTGATCAGGTCGTTTGACCACCACACGTTTAAGAGGAGCCACCATACTATTTACACCATAAGTCTTAGTCATGGGATTCATTAAACCATAAAAGATTTAGCAAAAAGCAATGAGTTAAAAGCAATGAGCGTGGCACGCTAATAAATTCGTGCCACACTCATTGCTTTTCATTCTTCGATAGACTCAGAACAGGCTTTCTACTGTTTTTTACTCAGCAGGAATAAACCATTTGGCAGTAAGTGTATCAAGTGTTCCATCGGCTTTGAGCGTGGTGAGCCCGTAGTTAAAGGCATCAACAAGTTCTGAACCATCTTGGAAAACAAAACCAAGTGGGTCACCACTGGTGAGACCTTGAATGCCTACAATCATCTTGCCAGCATTTTCTTGCACCAAGCCATCAGCAGCAGTGTTATCAATGACAATGCCGTCAATATCATTGTTGACTAAAGCAAGGGCACTTTGTGGGAAAGTGTCGTAAAGGCGCACACGATCACGACCAAAGAGTTCAATGGCCAGGTCAGCATTGGTGGTGTTGGCAATCGTACCTACCATCAGCTCGGTATTGGCTGTGAGAGACTCGATAGTTAACCCTTCATCTTCAGGGCGAATCACAATAGATTGATTAACCGTCATATAGGGGTCAGTAAAGTCCATGACTTCTTCGCGTTCGGCAGTAATCGAGGCCCCGCCCATTACAGCGTCGAACTCATTGGCTTGCAGGGCCACAAAAATACCATCCCAAGCGGTATTGACATATTCGGCCTTGCAGTTCACCAGAGCGCAAATACTGTCAAAAAGCTCTACATCAAAGCCAACTAAGGTATCTGTAGCCTCGTCAACAGACTCAAAAGGTGGATAAGTAGCGTCGGTGGCTACTTTGATGGTGCGACCACCAAGGTCAGGTGCTTGCGCCAAGCTTAGTGAAAAAAGAATCCCAATTAGAACCAATAGTTGTTTCATCCCAATTTCCTCCAAAAAGCCAGACCTTGTTTTAGGTATGTAAGGGCTAGCTCTTGAAACGCTATCATGTCTTAGGGGCATAGACAAGGCATCTAGCCTTAACCGTTTCTATACCTTGCATAGTTATACTCTTGACGCATAACTCAGTTATCTAAATGGCCAATAATTTCAAATTATTTTCACACCTTAACTTCAGAAAGAAAAGTTTATTTTAAGCCGAATTTTACTAGAGCTTTTGTTTCGTTGACACACCTAAACCAGCACGGCTATAATACCCGCTACACCACCTAACCAAGGGTGGCGTTCCATCAACAATTTGCATAATGGCATGAATAGTTGCATGGGTTTTGTAGTTTTTAGGAAAAGACAGTTTTTAGTTATTGGTTATTTCGTAAAAATCAACAACTAAAAACCAATAACCAATGACTGTTTTTAGCAAAGTGAGGCTCGAAATGACAACATACTCTGATTTTCAATCTCTGGCTTGGCATGAAGAGCGCGATGCTTGTGGGGTTGGCTTTATCGCTGACCTTTATGGGCGCAAAACGCATAAAACCCTTCAGCAAGCGATTACCGCCTTGTGTAACTTAAAACATCGAGGAGCAGTCAATGCGGATGGCCTCACTGGTGATGGTGCAGGGGTACTAACCCAGATTCCACATAAATTTTTTATGCGTATTTTGGCTGAAAATGGTATCAAAATTGAGCGAGGCAGCGACCTAGGCGTGGGTGTTTTCTTTGTGCCGAACAAAGAGAGTGAGCGCATGTATGAGCTGGTCAGTGAAGTGATTGCAGCCAGCAGCCTCGAGCCTTTGTTGTGGCGTGATGTACCCGTCAAGCAAAAAACCTTGGGCAGTCATGCCAAAGAGCGTTTGCCGATTATTCGCCAAGTGTTTATTAAAAGGCCTGATGGTTTAGATGATGATGCCTATGAGCGTAGACTTTACTTAACTCGCAAGCGTTTAGAGAAGCGTTTACGTGAAGCCAACTTGGGCCGTTTTTATGTGCCTTCGTTCTCGAGCCGGACTATTGTTTATAAAGGCCTTATGTTGGGTGAGCAAATTGAAAACTTTTACCCTGATTTGGCTGACCCCGATTTTGAGACTGCGATTGCTTTGTTCCATCAGCGTTATAGCACCAACACTATGCCGCGTTGGTCACTGGCCCAGCCTTTTAGATATTTAGCCCACAACGGTGAAATTAACACCTTGCAAGGCAACGTAAACTTTATGCGTGTGCGTGAACCCGTTTTAAGCAGCAAGTTGTGGGGTCCACATGTTAAGGAATTAGTTCCAGTCATCGAAGAGGGTGGTAGTGATTCGGCTGCATTAGATAATGCTTTTGAACTCCTGATGCTCTCAGGTCGTGACCCGATTCACAGCATTATGATGTTAGTGCCAGAAGCCTTTGAAGATAACGAAAGTTTAGACCCAGAAATCAGAGCCTTCTTTGAATACCACACTGCCCTGATGGAACCCTGGGATGGCCCTGCGGCTTTGGCACTTACTGATGGTCGTTATGCAGTGGCGGCTTTAGACCGAAATGGTTTGCGCCCACAGCGTTATTGGATTGGTAAAGATGGAACCATTATTGTGGGTTCTGAAGCTGGCATGGTTCCAATACCCGAAGAAGACATTATTGAAAAAGGCAAACTTGGTCCTGGACAAATTTTGGCGGTAGATACCAAAGAACAAAAGCTTCTTAAAAATGCCGAAATCAAAAAGATGTATGCTTCTAAAAAACCTTATCGGGCCTGGCTCGAGCAGCACACTATTCGCCCTGTAGAAGTTAAAGATGAATTATTAGAGCGTCCTTGGGATAAAGAAGTTTTAACCCGTACTCAAAAAGCTTTTGGCTACTCTTCAGAAGACTATGACCGCATCTTTGAAGCTATGTCAATTACGGGTGATATTCCGGTAGGCTCAATGGGCGATGACACACCACTGGCCGTTCTCTCGGAACAACCACAACAGCTTTATCGTTATTTCAAACAGCGTTTTGCTCAGGTCACCAATCCCCCTATTGACCCACTGCGCGAGCGCATGGTGATGTCTTTAGAAACGATTATTGGGCCGCGCGGAAGTATTTTAGAAGAGGACGAGGCTTCAGCCGCAGTGATGCGTTTTCATTCACCTATTGTCGGCGAAGCAGAGTTTGCCTGGATTAAAACCCAGAAGCATGTCAGCGTAGTGACGGTCAATGCTACTTTCAAAACTGCTAAAGGCCCCGAAGGTTTTGAGCAAGCTCTAGATAGGCTCTGTTATGAAGCCGAAATGGCCGTGCGTGATGGGGCTGGGGTGGTAATTATAAGTGACCGTGCAGTTGATCAAAATACTGCGCCGCTTCCAATGCTGCTTGCCACAGCCGCTGTTCATAACAGGTTACTCGAGGCTGGATTGCGTACCAAGACTGCTATGGTTCTAGAAACGGGTGAACCACGAGAAGATCATCATTATGGTTGCTTGATTGGTTACGGAGCTGGGCTTATTCATCCGTATCTGGCTTTGGCTACAGCCAGAGATGTGCCTAGCACTCTAAAAGATTCTCAAGGGTTGACTCCAGAAAAAGCAGTTAAGAACTATATCAAGGGTGTAGAAAAAGGCCTGCTTAAAGTCATGTCCAAGATGGGCATTGCCGCCATTGCTAGTTACCGAGCTGCCAAAATTTTTGAAGCGGTGGGCATTGATCAGGCTGTGATTGATCATTACTTTACAGGTACGCCTAATCGTATTGGTGGTGCTACACTCAATACTTTCGCTATTGATACCTTGCGCTTTCATGCCGAAGCCTTTGGTGAAACATCCGAACTGATTGACCGTGGGCTTTACCGTTTTCGCAAAGCTGGTGAATATCATGCGTTAAACCCACTGGTCTTTAAGGCTCTGCATAAAGCTGTACGTAATGAAGATTTTGCTGCTTACGAAGAATATGCCAAATTAGTTGATGAACGACCTGCGGCTTATATTCGAGATTTGTTGGAGTATCGTAAAGCTCCAATTCCAAGAGACCTCGAGGATGTAGAGCCCATTGAAGACATCGTAAAACGGTTTACCACCCAGGCCATGAGCCACGGTTCAGTCTCGCGTGAAACCCATGAAACCTTGGCCATTGCCATGAACCGCCTTGGCGCAAAAAGCAACTCGGGTGAAGGCGGCGAAGATGAAATTCGCTTTAAGCCCTACGACAAAGACCGCCCTGATCTTAGCCATGCTGCTTGGCATCCTAAAGCTGGTGACTGGGCTAACAGTGCCATTAAGCAAGTGGCCTCGGCGCGTTTTGGTGTGACTCCAGAATATCTGGTTTCTGCCCAAGAGTTAGAAATTAAAATGGCTCAAGGAGCCAAGCCCGGTGAAGGTGGGCAGATTCCTGGACACAAAGTCAATGACGAAATTGCTCGTATTCGCCGCAGTGTGCCTGGCGTAACGCTTATTTCACCACCACCGCATCATGATATTTATTCGATTGAAGATTTGGCGCAACTTATCTATGACTTAAAACGGGTTAATCAAAAGGCCAGGGTCACAGTCAAGCTGGTTTCTACCGCAGGTGTAGGCATTATTGCAGCAGGTGTTGTCAAAGGTTACGCCGACAGCATTCAAATTTCTGGCAATGATGGTGGCACAGGTGCGTCACCATTATCATCCATCAAACATGCTGGACTTCCTTGGGAAATTGGACTTGCCGAAACCCAGCAGGCTTTAGTCGAAAATGATTTGCGTGGACGTGTAACTTTGCGCGTAGATGGCGGCATGAAAACAGGTCGTGACGTGATTGTGGGCGCGCTACTTGGGGCAGAATCTTTTGGCTTTGGTACGGCGGCTTTAGTGGCTGCGGGTTGCGCCATGATTCGTCAGTGTCACTTAAATACTTGCCCGGTTGGTGTTGCTACTCAGCGTGAAGACTTGCGTAAAAAATATACTGGCGAACCTGAACATGTGATGCGCTTTATGTATTATGTGGCTCAGCAAGTACGGATGATTTTAGCCGAGATGGGTTTTAGAAAATTGGATGACATCATTGGTCGTGTAGATTTGTTAGGGCCAAAAATGGTTAAACTTCCTAAAGATTCTAAAATAGATCTATCCAGTATCTTGCGTGACCCCGATGAAAGTTTTACCAAAGCCCGCCGCTCTGAAACTTTGCACAATGACCGCTATGAAGAAGAAATTGCTTTAGATGAAACGGTTTGGTTAGATGCTTTTGAAAGTATTGAAAGCAAGAAGCCACACCATAAGGATTACGCCATTACTAACCGTGAGCGAACAGTTGGCGCAAGGCTCTCTGGTGAAATTGCTCGCAAACATTCTTCAGAAGGTCTGCCTGCTGGAACGATTCAACTTTCGTTTACAGGTGTGGCTGGGCAGAGCTTTGGTGCCTTTAATAATCGTGGAATGCACTTAACACTTACAGGCGAAGCCCAAGATTATGTAGGCAAGGGCATGTATGGTGGTGAGATTATTGTTAAGCCATCGGCTAGTGTAAAAGCCAAGGCCTTTGATAACGTGATTATTGGCAATACTGTAATGTACGGCGCAACAGGTGGAAGCCTCTATGCGTCAGGCTTAGCAGGTGAGCGTCTGTGTGTGCGTAACTCTGGTGGTAAAGCAGTCGTAGAGGGTTGTGGTGATCATGGCTGTGAATATATGACTGGCGGTGTGGTGTTAGTCCTTGGCAGTACAGGGCGTAACTTTGCTGCTGGTATGTCTGGTGGCGTGGCCTACGTTTATGACCCTGAAGGCGTGTTTGCTACACGCTATAATCCTGGAATGGTTATTAGCGAGCGTGTAGTAGCAGGTGATGACAGCATTGACGAAGAGTTAATTAAAGCCATGCTCGAGCGTCACTATAAACTCACTGACAGTGTGCGCGCCAAAGAGATTTTGGATGACTGGACAAATACCCTAGGCTATTTCTGGAAAGTTGCGCCGCATCCAAGCGTAGAAGATAAAACGGCAAGAGAGATAGATATTCATAGCTATGAGGTGAAAGCACTCGAGGCTTTGAAGCAAGAGACTAGTCAAGTAGCTGTTAGTTTTGGTGATTAAAATCCTTACATTACAAGATGACAATAGAGGTGCAGATGTTGCACCTCTATTATTGTTTAGAAAAAAAAGCGTTTTTTTAAGTGATGAAGAATCAAGATGCTATCCATAGCACTACGAAAACGTAATTATGAAAAGGAAATAAAATGACCTGTAAAACTATGAACAATTTAGTCACTAACATATTCCTGAAAAAGATACCAGTTTCCCTCAATAGATTGGAGTTGAAGGTCTCGCCTCGAATTTGCATCAAGACTTGGTACGACTTCATAGCTAAGTTCGCTTGAAAAAGCTGGTATATAGGCGACTCCTCAAGAAGCGCTCTCTAACACACCCATCACTACACTTCTACCAATATAGAAGACGAAAGTTTTTTGATCAATATTCTTAAACTCCCATATATGCAAATTCCGAATACCTAGTTTTTTCTCAATATTTCCATAATTGTCAGAAAGGCGGGCTTCACCATCAACAACCTCAATGAGACTCTCAAAGCCATCTCGGTTGTTGTTAAAGCGTTTAAGTAAAGATTTTTCACTGGGAAGTTTATAGCATCCTGAAAGGACAGTTACACAAAGGAGTGTAATCACAAAGACGGAATGCTTTTTTAGGATATTCATAGACTTAATGTTTCACCAAACCCTCGAGCCTATCTAGCTGCACCGAAGTTCCCATCGCCAACATCCGATCATTCTCTTGCAAAATTAAATCAATATTAGGATTAGCAATGGCTTCATTGTCACGAAAGACCACTAAAACACTAATTCGGGTTTTGCCTTGTGATGTAGGGCAGCGTTTAAGCAAACTTTCCAAGGACTGACCAATGGCGGCACTTTGTGGGGCGATGAGGATGTCCTCGAGGTTTAAACTCTCATCACCTTTTTTTAATACCGTGTCAAAAAAATCTACTACTGTAGGTGAAAGCAAAAGGTGTGCAAGCCTGCGTCCACCAATAGCATAGGGCGAAATAGCTCGGTTGGCTCCTGCACGAAGAAGTTTGCTTACGCTGTCATCATCTACGGCGCGAGAAACAATTTGCAGTTTGGGATTAAGAACTCTGGCGGAAAGTACAATGTAGATATTCGATGCGTCACTGCCAGTCGTCACAATAATGCCAGTTGCCCGTTTGATGCCAATTTTTTCTAACACTTCATCTTTGCTAGCGTCTCCTTCGTAGTAAAGGAAGTTGTGGGTCTCGGCAACATCTTTGGCAGTTCCTTGAGCATCTACAATCACAAAAGGAACCTTGGCTTCTTTTAGCTCGAGAGCGGCTTGCCGACCCACCCGACCAAAGCCAGCTAGAATCACATGGTCTTTCAAATCATCAATTTTATGTTGCAAGGTTTCCCCCCGTGAAATAGCAAATTGTCTGGCAACTAAAAAATCCATAACTACACTAAAGCTATAAAACAAACTGGCAATTCCGACAAAGGCCACCATGACGGCCCAAAGTCTGCCAAAGCTTTTTAATTCATGTATTTCACCATATCCAATAGTGGTGATGGTAATGGCTGTCATGTAAAAAGCATCCATCCAGCTAGCATCATATTCACGCCAGATAAACCAAAAACCAATAGTGCCTATCACTAAAGTAATAAGCACTAAAAGTAGCGGAAAAAATAGGCGTTGGCGTAAGAGTGGAATAGATAGCATATGATGCTAAAGGCTAAAATTTATTTAGCAGGCTCGAGCATCCCGTAATCCCCATCCTGGCGAATATAAATCACACTGACCAAATTGGTTTCTGAATTAAGAAACATATAAAAATCATGACCCAGAGCTTCCATTTCCATAGCTGCATCATCAGGTCCCATAGGGCGCAAGACATGTTTTTTCACCCGCACTACCTGAGAGGTTTCGGGAGTGGCCGTGGCTACAGCCGCAACAGGTAAGGAAGTGTCCATATTTTTGCGTTCACGCAGGCGGTCTTTATATTTTTTGAGTTGCCGCTCTAACTTATCCACAGCCTTATCTACAGCCGCGTAGGTATCCTGCCCAGCTTCCTCGGCACGCACTACCCCATGAGGCACATTGACTTGTACCTCGACCCTGGCTGGGTCATGATTGCGGGTGTGGTTATAAGACATGATGACTTTGACATCAATAATATGGTCAAAGAAACGCTCTAATTTGCTGAGTTTATCCTCTGCGTAAGTACGCATGGATTCGGTGATTTCTAGGTTGCGTCCGGTAAATTGATAGATATTCATAAAACCTCCCTATGAAGTCTTAAAAAACAAAATTTAATATCTAAAGTTTAACACTAAAACTCTTGGGTTTTAACAGAGAGTAGCTGAATTCACATAGGTTTAGGTTTGTATCGGCACTATAAAAAGTCAACTATAAGGCATGATATAGTGAGACCTAATGCAGGTTGCTAGAAGCAACTAAATCATTATTTTTGTTGGAGTCTTATGAAAGATGTTCATTGCCCAGTCTACGATGCCATTCAGGTTTTACAAGAGAAATGGGTTCTTCATATTATTCGTAATTTGCTAGATGGCGACAAAGGCTTTAATGAATTAGGTAGAAATATAGGTGGTTGCAACCCTACAACTTTGGCACAGCGTTTGGACAGGCTCGAGAGTCTAGGGCTTATTAGCAAGACCATATGTTCGGTCATGCCCCCTAAGAGCAGTTATAGCTTGACTGAATCGGGTAAAGCCTTACAGGGCGTGGTGGATGCTATTAACCATTGGGCAGTTGAATATCTGCCGGATGAAGCAGTCGTCGCTTAAAAAGTCTTTAACTGGGCGTATGTTTCGTATTCATTTCATAGCAGTATGCCGTTAGTGTTGATTTATAACAAGATGATTGTACGAAGGTTGAGCGTTAGCGTACCTCTGGCTCAAGGCTGTTTATAACGAGATGATACCTCCTGCTCAAGGCTGTTTAAACAGCTCGTCGAAATGGGTAAATTTCAAAACTTTGCCACACATTTGACTTGCTGTAAATATCGCCTTTCAAAAATTCCCACACGGCTTCTTCGTCTTCAGCTTCTAAAACCATCATTGAACCTATCATTGTGCCTTCTTTGTTTAGAAGTGCCCCTCCAACTTGCAAAATACCTGAGGCTACCAACGGTTGAACACCTTCTAAGTGCTTTTCACGAACCGATACTCTTCGCTCTGGGGCTTCAGGGTCGGTTCCGTCTTTGGCAATAACTACATATAATCGAGTATTTTTGGTTTCCATACAATTATAATAGCTTATGTTAGTTTAGGTATGATGTTAGTTAATTAAGGTACTTATTTTGGAGAAAAATGCCACAAGAGCTGAATTCTAACGAGCCCTTAAATAGGCAAGGTATTGAAGATATTTATAGGGTTGATGGACCAAATCTACCTATTATCCTTTATGAAGGGGAAATACGAGTTACAAATAACATTTTCGACAAAGTGGGACAAGGACAGATTTACTTTTCATGGCATCCAATACAAGAATTTAATTTTGATTTTAAAGTCTATGAGCCCAGTGAAAAATTTGCGAAACAGATGGAAATTTATCTGCCTCAGAATGGAACGAGGTTAAGTGGGAGTCTTTCGCATGTTAGAATGTCAATGGCTGACAATCAGATTCAATCAGAATATTTTGGTTCCCTTGACGCAAAAACAGTTGTATATGAATTTGTTACTTCATTAGCTACCAATGATATTCAATACATAGAGTTTTTTATTGCAAATTTACCCGAAATACATTTTCTAGACAAAGGTACTCGCCAGTTTGAAGAGGGAGTTCCAATCACCTTTAATGAGTGGCAAATAAGAATTAATAGAAGATTTAACTGGCATGATACAAAAAGAGAGCTTAATGAATCTGGTGGTTATGGAGTAACCCACATATGCTCTATTCAAAAGACTGATGCAAGTATGTTTTCTTTTAACGATGTTGATTCCATTTTGCATGAGGTGGGCCTATATTTGTCATATCTTCGCGGGGAATGGAGTTCAATTTTACTTCCTACGGGTTTTAGTAAAGATTGTGTGCCACTCGTAAAGAGTTGGAGCTTACTGGGGAAAACCTCTCCTTGGAACCAACTGCTTACCAAATATAAATCTTTGAATCTAGGCACTGATAAAGCAGGTCTCATACCATTTCTTAATTTGTGTAAAGACCCTTTATGGAGTAACCCAATTATGTCTGCTTTACGCTGGTATATAGAGTGTGATTCTAAATCAAGTGGGATAGAGGGCTCTATAATTATTCAAACAGCTACATTTGAGCTTTTGGGTTGGATGCTATTCGTTCAGAATCCTCATACCAAAGAATCTTCCAATAAGGAATTTAGTAATATGGATTTGAAACGAAAAGTTAACCGACTTTTAGATTGGTTAAGTGCTAACAAAGATATTAATAAATTCCTTTATCCACATCTATATGCTTTTGCAATAAGAGAAGGTGAAGTTCAAAATAACCCCGCTTTGTATATTAATGAAGCATCTTTCCTTCTAAAAAAAATCCGTGATGCTTTTGTGCATCCAGAGGCATCAAAACAAGCATTTTTATCACGGATATCAGATGCCGTAATGGAAGATGCTCATAAACTGGGTCAAGTTTATTTGAAAGCAATTCTTGAGAAAATTTTCGGATATTACCCGCAGATACCTAATCCCAAACCTGAGCCTTAAAGGGATCTTTTTGCTAGCAGTAAAACCGTTTTATACATCTTTAAAAATGCTTTTCACGAACAGCTAGACGGCGGCTGAGGGCTTCTGGGTCAGTTCCATCTTTGGCAATCACGACAAAGTGCATGGGTATAGCATAGCAGATAGTGAAGATTAGAGAGCTAAGGGCAGAGAGCTTTTTGCTAAGGTGATAATTTTCTGGCTAGCATTAAAACGGTTTTATATAACCTTAAAACTTTTCCTCCAAAGCTATCAATGACTTTGGCAAGTTCATGATGGAAGGCTGCTCGAGTCTCTTGGCTTAAAGCACGATGATTTGAATAGGTATCTTGCAACTTTAGATAATCTTCTTTGTCATAACTTATTTCCCAACTTTGGTTATAGTCACTCAAATGTTCAAAAAGAGGATCAACCGAGAGTGCTTTTTGATAATAATGATAACCCTCTAGAGGTGTCAGGCGATTGGGATATTGGGGAATAAATTTTTCATAGATAGGATTTGTGGCTTTTTGAAAATCTGTATGAGATTCATCTAGAGTCCAAACTAGAGCGATGGTAGCATGGGGTTTTAGAACTCGAGCAGCTTGTTTAAGACCCTTTTTGGTATCAATCCAGTGAAAGGCCTGCGCTGATAAAAGAAGGCCAAAGGTTTGTTCAGAATTCCATGTTTCAAAATCAGCTTGTTCAATGTTTACTTTGGGATAAGCTCGTAAATTTTGCCTAGCTTGCTCTGCTAAATGTTCACCCAACTCGAGCCCTACAATGTCATAACCCAGCTTGGCAAAAGGCAAAGTAATTTGTCCTGTGCCTACTCCAACCTCGAGAATCTTGCTAGGGGTTTGTAAAGCACTCTTTGAAATAATGGCTTCAATGATTTCTTGGGGATAACCAGGGCGAACCTTGTCATAAGAATGAGCTGCTTGATCAAAGCTGTGGCGCAAAGAGGTGTCTTTCATTATTACTGGCGGCGTAACAAAATCGCCTCTCGTACTTTTTGGGCTTCTAGATAGTGCTGCTTTTCTATTTCGGTTTCAACCCGTAGCCGTGGAACTTTGCAAGGTTTTCCGTCATCGCCAATGGCCACAAAATTTAAGTGCCCAATAGTACAAAGCCGCCGTTCACCGCTTAGAGGGTTTTCGCCGTGAACCTCTGAGCGCACAATCATGCTGGTGTTACCTACCCAGGCAATACGGCTTTTGACTTCAATGATTTCACCTACTTGGATTGGGGTGTGAAAATCAATAGGCTCGATAGAGGCCGTTACTGCTGGTCTGCGACAGAAACGACTCGAGGCAATAGCCGCGTTTATGTCCATGAGTTCTAAAACCCGTCCACCAAAAAGAGTACCTAGTGGGTTGGCCTGGTTTGGAAAAACCGAATCGATGGTGCTTACCCATTCGGAAATTTGAATGCTTTCGGGAGAGAGTGACATGGGTTAGTTTAGCAGAGTTTAGTGTAACAGGGTTTTTGGCATACGACTTTGGTAGGAAGACTGTTCTAATCATTGGCTGCAATAATGACCACAACTCACGGTAGTAATTCTGCCCTAGACCCAAACTTAGTAAGGAGATTTTATGGCCTCTATCCTTTCGCAACCTAATCTAAAAACACATACAGAGCTAGGCTCAAACCGCTTTCGTATGCTAGCAGGTATCCCTGTCCTGTTTGGTGTTTTTTTATCCCTCATGGGTTTAGCTTGGGATATCAGTTGGCACGATGACGTTGGCCCTGATACCTTTTTTACGCTGCCACACACCATTCTTTATAGCGGTATTGCTATGGCAGGCCTAGCCTGTCTTTATGTAGTCCTGCGTAGCACACTTAATTATCAACGTGGGCAAAGCATTTTTCCAGAATCACAACTCATGTATATCTGGCCTGTTTTTCGTGCGCCACTTGGTTTTATTGTTGCAGGTTTTGGCGCAGCCATGTTTTTACTCTTTGGACTTTATGATGAAATCTGGCACCGCGTTTTTGGGTTTGATGTCACGCTGATTTCACCACCGCACCAAGGATTACTGCTATCCGTTGTGATTAGTATGGTTGGGGCTATTAGTATCTTTGCAAGTGCAAAACAAGGGCGGCGCAGTATTACTGGCAAGATGCTTGGTGTTAGTGCTGGCGTAGCCATCTTGTTTAGTACTCTACCTTTTATTTTGGTTATTATCCAAGAAGTTGTTCTTTACCCAAATGCTTTTGAATTGAGTATTGCCGCTACATTTACACTTGGTCTGCTGATGGCCAGCAGCATCACTAAGCGAATTGGTACTGCTACATTGGTTGCGCTTTTTGCAACCTTTATTAGAACACTTGCCTGGTATTTTGCACCCTTGGCAACGCAGGTCTATGCAGATGCCTTAGGACTTTTTATAAGGGATTATGCCGATGGTATTTCAGGATTCGCAACATCCTTACCTATATATATTCTGGTGGCTGGGGTCTTGGTTGACGCTATATTGTTTGTATTTAAGCGCACAAACTTTAGTGTAAAGATTGCCGTTATTGTAGCGAGTAGTTTGGCGAGTTTATTGATTGTCTTACCGCCTAATTTTACTTATCACCAATGGCAGTATTTTCTACCACTTTCTGTTCTTATTGCCTTAATTCTGGGTGCATTCTTGGGCTGGATGGGTTGGAAACTAGGTGCAGTGATGAGTGCATCTAACCAAGTGTCAAAGGTCTCGCTATGAAAGGAACTCTGTCTATGCGTTATCTACTTACACTTATCATTGCCTTGATTACACTTGACTTCATCACTTTTGGTTCGACACAAAATCCAATCACTTTAGAACATACCGAGAAAGTTCAAGTTGGGCCATATATCGTTACTGTTGGTTTTAGTCGTTGGCCCGTTCAAGCAGACCGCTCGTTTGATTTAACATTTGATGTAGAAGGTGGTATAGAGGGTAAACAAGGAACTGTGACACTCGTCGCACCAACACTAAGAGACCACGATGACTATTTTAATTACCCCTTTCCACTCTCAAGATTTGCCAGAGACCGCACTGTGTGGGGCTTTGACGTGATTTCCTTTCCAGAGCAAGGGCAATGGAAATATCAATTTTCTATTAACGGGCCACAAGGGCGAGGCACAGGAAGTTTGGATGTGGTCTTTCTTGAGCGTCCACCTTTTTTACCAAGTCTTGTCAATTGGTCACTGGGGTTTATTCCGTTTATTGCCTTGATTATATTGATGATCATTAGCTGGTTGAGAGTGCGCCCGGGTAAGCGGGCTGAGACTTGGACATGGAATGAAACAGCATAATCCTTATTCAAAATACAGTTTCAGATACGCCAAAAGTAAAGTTCTAGCTTCATTTTTTAAATATGGGGTGTCTTGGCCTAAGGTTCTTAGCGTCACACCATCCATCACTGCCAACACCATCCGAGCCACATGCTCTGCTTTTGCTTTGAGTTTAGGGTTACGTTTGCGGTAGTAGCCTACTAGAATTTCGATATCTTGCTCGCCAGATACATCAAAATCCTTAAACATCGCTGCCGAAGCCTGTTTGAATAAGACTACAATGCCTGGGTGTGCCGTCTCAAAGGCTTCAAGTTCACGGATTAAATGATCTATGTAGGTCTTGAGGCTGATTGTTACATCGACATGAGTTTTTCTCAGCAGAGCTAAGTAAGCCTCGTCATAATGTTTGACAAGTGCCTCCAAAATGGTCTTTTTATCAGGAAAAAAGTGATAGAGCGAGCCAATGGAAATCTCTGCTTTGGCAGCAACAGCATTGGTCGAAAGTGCTTCAAAACCCTGCTCAAGCAAAACCTTTTCTGCTGCTTCTAAAATCTCTTCGACACGCTTTTGACTGCGGGCTTGCTGGGGTTTATTTCGTAACCTTAATGACATAAGCATCTCCAATTATTCCACAATTCAACATGTGTACTTGACATTTTCGAGCATTTGCTCTATTTTAGAGTTATTCGAGCATTTGCTCGATTTTAAGGAGTTATTATGATTTCGAGAGATACTAGATCAAACTTGTGGTTAATCCTGATGTTCGGGCTAAATTTATTGTTTATAGGATGTACAGGAAAATCAACAACGAGCGCCCAATACCCTTTGGAAATTGTCAGCGCGGCACCCATAACACCAAGCCTCGAGCCAACTGTCAATCAAACCCTTTACCATATTGACCCTGATCAATCTAAAGCACGCTACAGACTTCAGGAGACAGTACTAGCAGGCCTAAGTAAGCGCACAATAGTCGGGCAAAGTCAAGGTGTCTCGGGCGATATTCTCATTGATATGCAAACCCCTGCAAATACACAGCTTGGTGCAATCACAGTGAATCTCGAGAGCCTCACCTCGGATAGCAAACTACGTGATAACCGTTTGAAAACAGCGTATTTAGAATCTTCTCGTTTTCCAACAGCAACATTTATTCCAGAAACATTTGTTCATTTTCCGGAAACTCTCGAATTGGGTCAAAGTTACAATTTTCAAATTCAAGGATATTTGACCCTAAAAGACATAACGGCAAAAACAACCTGGGATGTTACACTAGAGATAGCCAGTCATAAACTCCTTGGTATCGCCCGAACAACTGTTTATCTATCAAGTTTCAAAATGGGGCCAATCAGACTAGCAGGATTTATCGAAACGAGCGATGCAGTAACGCTCGAACTCGAGTTTATCGCACTTTCTGATACCGTATTGCAAACGACCGATACTACTTCAATCTCTCAAGCTGAGGTAGTAAGTGAACAGTTAGCTACAACCACAGGAGCAGTGAGTAGGAATGCACCAGAGTTTTTCAAAGACATCAAACCTATTCTCGAGGAAAACTGTGTTGCGTGTCATAGTAATGGACAAATTGGTTACAGTATATATCCACTCGAGACCGCAAGAGATGCTGTGACAACTGCTGAAGATATCGCCCTTGTTACGAGTACAAAATATATGCCCCCCTGGCCACCCAGTGAAAAATCACCCGCTCTAAAACATGCACGCACGCTTAGTTCAGAGCAGATTGAACGTCTTAGTGCTTGGGCAATAGCAGGCACACCCATTGAGGGCCTGCTCAAGACACCACTTAAAGCTGTAAGCAAAGAGGCAGGTGTAAGGCTTCGCAAAGATATGCACGTAACTATGAAAACCCCTTATATCTCAACAAGCACCATTAGTGATGATTACCGTTGTTTCCTCATTGATCCTAAACTCGAGCAAGACGCTTACATCACAGGATACAAGTTTGAACCAGGCAATCTGAAAATTAACCATCACATGATTTTATTTCTTATTCCTGCTAAGTCTCGAGCGAGAGCAGAAGAACTTGCTAGTAGAGACGAAGAAGACGGCTGGAGTTGTTTTGGTGATGCGGGTATTGCTGACGCGTATCCAACAGCTATTTCCTGGACACCCGGCGAGTTTCCCATACGATACCCAGAGGGAACAGGCATTCATCTTCCTAAAGACACATTGTTTGTTTTGCAAATGCACTACAATCTATCAGCAGGTATTGAACCAGACCAGTCTGGAGCGGCACTCGAGCTTTCTAGTGAAAAGCTCAATCCTGTCTTGGGTGCTGATATGGTTGCGCCCGTAGAATTACCTTGCCCAAACAATGACAAGAGCGAAGGTTGCAAACGTTCTCACGCCATTGCTGACTTAAAAGTAGTCGAACCTGACACAGATCCTGCCGATACGAATGATGGCTTGCTTGCTATGTGTGGAAAAACCTTAGCAGATTACCAAGTCCAAGACCCCAGCAACATCGTGAGTCAGTGTGATTTTGCCAGCGCAGTAGATGGCGGCATCGTAACAGTGTATGCCCACATGCACACCCTGGGACGAACCTTCCAACTACTTCTTAACCCAGATACAGATAGAGAACAAATCCTGCTTGATATTCCGCAGTGGAGTTTTAGCTGGCAAGGTACTTACACACTTCAAAACCCCATCATGCTCAAAAAAGGTGATACCTTGCGCGTGATTTGTAGTTGGGATAATAGCCCAAAAATTGTAGGAATCTCACCCCGAACAAAGGATCCGCTCGAGTCTTTTGTACCTGTACTTGGCTTGGTACGCGCCCACAACACGCTACCAACAGGACAATCACGGTATGTCATCTGGGGTGAAGGCACCAAAGAAGAAATGTGTATTGGTTCGCTCGGTGTCTTACCCACCACCGAATACAAAAATGCCTTAAGTGTTGTCAATTATCCAAGTGATGCACAAGTCACACGGCAAGTGGTGTGGCTACGAATGCAAAGACAGTTTTACTGGATGATTCCATGCGTTGTTCTAGCTGCAAGCTTATTGGGGTTTTACATGTACTGGCGCAAAACATCAAGGTTGTAAGAAAACTTTTCGAGGAATCATTGTGAGACCCGTATCTAAGAAAAAAGTATCTAAGGGAAAAATGCCTAAGGAACAAATACCACTCACTTTCGCCCCTCTGCGCTGGCTTTCATTAAGCACTATTTGCTCGTTACTAGCAGATAACATCTACCTCATCGCATTACCCTGGTTGGCGTATAAGGTCAGTGGCTCGAGTACCACCCTAGTCACAGTGCTTACTATAGCTGCTATCAGTCGTGCTATCTTTACGATTTTTGCAGGCACACTGAGTGATCGTTTTAATCCCAAAGTTGTGATGATCGTCTCGATCGCACTCAGTAGTGTAATGACCTTAGCACTCACCCTGATGGCATGGGAGGCTGTTTTACAGATATGGCATTTATACCTTTGGTCAATCATATTTGGTCTGATTGACGCAGTATTTTATCCTGCTTCAAGTACCCTATTGCCAAGGCTATTTGACTCGAGCCAACTTGCTAAAGTCAACAGTGTTCAAGGTGTAGCGCGTCAGCTCAGCAGTTTTGTGGGACCTGCGTTAGGGGGCTTGCTAGTTGGTTTCAATCCACTTTTTGCACTTTTAGTCTCGAGTATTTTATCTATCCTATCTGTTATGTCACTCTTACCCCTTTCTATTGGTGTTGGTCGTCTATCAAATCCATCCATCAGTTTCAAAGACTCACTAATGGGTCTACATTTTATCTGGTCACAACCGAGTACCCGCTCGCTCATGCTGTTACTCGCAGGCTTAAATCTTGCCTTGATGGGAACTTATTTAATAGGAGGTAGGCTCTTAGCGAATGAGCGTTTTGGTGGAGCAAGTAGTTTCGGATTTATCCTATCTGCATTTGCAGGTGGTGGATTGCTCGGCACACTTCTTGCAGGTTTTATACCTGTGAAAAGGCGGGGCTGGCTTATGTTGGGTGTAGCAGCAGTTTTAGGAGTAGGAACGATGTTTGTTGGCTTCTCTAATAATCTTGTCTTAACGATCATGCTCTATGCATTAATGGGTTTTGCCGAAGGTTTTGAAGAAGTACAGATGGCAACCTGGTTTCAAACCACTACACCTTTACATTTACAAGGTCGAGTCCATAGTGTTCTCGAGCTTGCGGGCAGTAGTCTCGAGCCTGTCTCTTATGCACTCGCAAGTTGGTTGGGTGTGATAAACCCAAGACGGCTTTTTGTTTTAGCTGGTGTGGCAACTCTGCTCATAACAAGTTTTACAACACCAGCCTTGAAGAAGCTCGAGTGAAACTTAATCACCTTGCAAAGCGTCTTCTCGTAAAATCTTATTCAAAGTTTCTAAGAAGAAATCAGCATCATCTTTTGAAAATGGCAAGGGGCCACGCATCTTGACTACATTGTGATGTGGCCCATCTGTGCCTAGCAAAATCCCACGTTCACGCATTCGGTTGACCACATAACTGGCTTCACTATCCGCAGGCTCGAGGGCTGTCTTATCTCTTACTAGTTCAATACCCATAAAAAGCCCTGACCCACGCACATCCCCAATAAGCGGATGTTGATTGACTAGGGGTCGCAAATTATCTAGTAAATAATTTCCTACCTCGAGGGCATGATGTTGCAAACCTTCTTGTTCAAGTACGTCTAATACTGCATTACCCACCGCACAAGCTACAGAGTTACCACCAAAGGTACTAAAATACTCCATGCCATTATTAAAAGCATCGGCAATTTCTGGTGTTGTCACCACTGCACCCATTGGGTAGCCATTGCCAATTGGTTTTCCTAAAACGACAATATCTGGAATCACATCTTGCTGCTCAAAACCCCAGAAGTGTTTACCCAAGCGACCAAAACCAGTTTGTACTTCATCGGCAATGCATACACCACCAGAAGAACGAATATATTGATAAACATGTTTTAGATAACCTCGAGGGAGTTCGATTTGTCCACCTACGCTAGGATAACTTTCGCAAATAAAACCAGCTATACCACGTCCATTGTTTTTTGCCTCAGTGATAATTTGTTTAACAGAGTTTGCGTATTTTTCACCTGCGTTTATATCATCATACTTAAACTCACCACGGTAACAATCAGCCACTGGAACCAAATGCACCCACTCAGGCGCACCCTTGCCACCAGGGCCAGCAAATTTATACTGGCTAATATCGATCATTGAAGTAGTATGTCCATGATAGCCTGATGTCATGACCACCATATCGTAGTTGCTGGTATAGGCTCTAGCTAAACGTAAGGCCAATTCATTGGCTTCGCTGCCAGATGCGGTCATAAATACAACTGATAAAGGGCTGGGTAGTTTAGAAGTTAAACGCTCTGCATACCTAAGCAAATTGGCATTTAAGTAACGGGTATTGGTATTAAGCTTTTTAAGTTGATTGGATGCAGCTTCAACCACATGAGGATGATTATGACCTACGTGGGGTACGTTGTTATACATATCCAAATAACGTTGTCCAAGGTGGTCAATCATGTACTGCATATAAGCCCTAGACATAGCAATGGGTTGACGGTAAGAAATACTTAAATTTCTACCTATGCGAGATTTGCGTTCTTTGACATGCGTTTCAATATCTAGTTCTGCAACTTGCAAATCTTTTTTAAGTAAACCTAAAAGTAAATTGGGGTCAGGGCATAAACTTTTGAATAAGGCACGTTCACTAGGATAAGTCACACCAGGAAAATCTGTTGATAAACCCAAATCATCAAGTAAAATTTGTAAATGTAAATGTGGTGGCCAGTTGCCATTGATAGGGGCATCACCAAAGCTAGCAAAGACTTCGCCTTTTTTAATGGCTTGGCCCTGTTGCTTACCTTGTAAACTCTCGAGGCTCAAGTGTCCATAGAGTGTGTAAAAGGTTTGCCCTTCAATCTCATGGCGCAACACAATTACTGGTCCATAATCAAGTGGGTCAGTATTATTGGCAAAAGCTTCTACAACACCATCTAAAGGTGCATGAACATGTGTACCAGCAGGGGCAAATAAATCTAGCCCTATGTGAATAGTGCGTCGTTCAGATGTAGGGGCAGAAGTTCGTGCAAACATTTCAGAGTTATAAATCAAACGCGGTTCGTTGTATCGTCCAATGGAAACTTCAACACCTGCTTGTTGCATTTCGTCATTGATAACCTTAGTAAGGTGCTTGGTATCAGTAATTCTGGGATTACCTGTATATAAATTGCCATCAGGAGTTAAATCAAGCACACAAAAATCAAAAGGCTTGCCAAGAATTGGCACAAAATGAGCTTGATGTTTTTTAATAACCTCTATGAAGCTATCATGATTGGGTACAGGTACTAAACCACATGCTTCACGCAATTGATAGTAGACAAGCCTAGGCGAGATTTTACTAAGTTTTTCCAGCAAATCCCAAGCTGGTTTTTCGCTGATGACTACATAAGGGTCATCGGGTCGTAATTGTTTTTGAATAGCACTATTGGTTACGCTAACTGCAAGTCTGGTCTGAATAAGCCTAAAGAGAAGTTCTAATTCAGTTTCACTTAAAGGTAGTACAGCATGATACCCCTTCACCATTGCAGCTAAGGCTTCGATAGGATTATCTTGACCCATGAGTGCATAAGCCGCAGCAATCGCTAAATTATTGATAGTGGGTGTGTAAAGCATATCGCCAAAGTCAATCAAACTTTTAACCTGATGATTCTCTACTAAAATGTTGTAATCATTAGCATCGTTGTGAACAACACTTGAGCGCACCTGACTAAATAAGGGCTGAATATCTTGATAGTTTTTTAGAATGCCTTCAATCTGCTGACGCTGCGAAGAATTGCTTATTGCTTCAAGATGATTTGTAATCCAGCCTGCTTTAGATAAATCCCATTTCAGATCACGTTTGGCTGCAGGATGTTCAAAATCTAAAAGAGCTTTGTCAAACTGGGCTAAGACAGACCCTAAACTGCCAAGTAGTTTTGCATCATGAGGTTTGACATCAGCATAAAGTTTGCCAGGAATATAGCTAACTAGCCAGACCAGACGTGGACCCTCAGGGGTTTGAATGGTTTCAATAGTCTTATTGCTTTTACTGCGAAGAGCTTTAGGAGCGCATAGCTCAGGGGCTTTTTTGGCAAGATGTTCTAAGGCTGAAATTTGCAAATCAATCATTTCGAGCTGGGTTTGTGGGTGCATGATTTTAAGAATAAATTCACCTTGGTTTGAAACCAGATGAAAGTTTTCGTCATATTCTCCCACTAAGGCTTTGGCTTTGGTTTGAAAACCATAAAGCTCCGTGGTTATTTTTTCTGCAAAGTGAGTGTCAATCATATGGCCCCTTTAGGATTAGAAAGTACATCAAAATAAGGTTTTATTTCACCTCGAGCCACCTTAAATAAGATGGGCCACCAGTCTTTGAGTCCATGTTGTAAGTTTGGCAAGTGATTTTCTTCAAACCAAGCAACTTCCGTAACTTCATTACTTGTACTTGGTTGACCGCTTGTTAATTCACATAAGAAATGAACATGGTAAAGCTGAGCTTTTGAAAGGGTTCCCCATAGCCTCGAGTCAAAAATAGCTAGTAGTTTTATAGCTTTAACTTCAATATCTGCTTCTTCTCTAGCCTCACGCACGGCTGCATCAGCAAGACTTTCACCAACTTCAACCAAGCCTCCAAAAGTATCCCATAAACCATTATCTATTCGTTTGCCCAAAAGGATTTTATTGTTCTGTATGATGACAGCATTTGCACCATTCCAAGGGCTGATGTGGCTTAGATTTCCACTAAAAGAATCTGATGTTGGGGTTTGCTTTATTGTTTCAAATACTTTTAGAACATCGATTTCATTTTTAGACTCGAGTAAACTTAAAAGTTTTGCACTTAGAGCTAATACTTTCTCATAGCGTTGGCGGTCATAAATGTTTTGAGCATACATAAGACCATAAGCAGCAATAGCTCGCAATTCATCAGCAATTTCGTATAAAGTAACTTTCACTAAACGACCTCTAATCGTTGATAAGGTTTTTTAGAGAATTCAGCGTAAATGACATCGCCAACAAAAATCTCTCCATCTTCTAAAACAACACTCATTACCCCAGCCTTACGAATTAAGTTTCCTTGCGAATCTTTGTCAAGCACAGCCTGCATTAGTCCCTCTTGAATCCCGTCAAGCTGAGCGCAGGGATTTCGTAAACCTGTAATTTCAAGCACGGCTGTTTTGCCAATATGTAACTGTGTACCTTTAGGCAAAGCCAAAAGGTCAATACCTTGGGTAGTCAAGTTTTCACCCATTTGACCCGCGTTAATGTGAAAACCTTTAGCTTTAAGTTCTTCATGCAATTCAGAGTGAATGAGATGTACCTGACGCAAGTTGGGTTGGCTGGGGTCACGGGCCACTTTCGAGCGGTGCTTGACCGTTACTCCCTGATGTGCGTCACCCTCAACACCTAAACCTTTAAGGAGCGTCAGGCTCGAGACTTCAGGCTTACTCATAGTGTGAGTTGGACTGCAACACACGGCCACAACTTGTCCCTTCATCGTGAATATCTCCTTAGTAGTTTGATGCAAAAACGGCTAAATTTGGGGTTGGTTGAGCTGAACAATAATCCCTGCTGGATGACGTAAAAACGCCATGTGCATCTTCGCCGCTTCATTAAGAAACAATTCTTTTTCAATGGTGTAGCCCTGACTTAACAATTCTTGATATTTGCTTTGAATATCTTCCACTACAAATGCCAGATGCAAAAATCCAGGTGCTGGCTGTCCAGGGTTGGCAATCAGTTCTACATCTACACCACTGGCTTCATTACGCAAAAACACAGTTTTCTCACCCGTGCTGTAGTGTTTACCCCAGCGACTGACTGGCATCTGAATAGTTTCAAAGAGTTTAATTCCGTCCTCGAGGTTAGCTACAGATAGTGCAACATGATCTAGTTTCATGAGGTCATTCTAACGTAAAGGGATAACACGAAACTAACCGCTATGCAGGACAAAAGTCCTAATCTTGTGCAATGTGGTGCGTGAAAAGTGTTACAAAGTCAAGAGGAAGAGTTACCAGAAATGAGACAGAAGTAACATTTTAAAATTCCTTTTATTTAACATAGACAAATTTGGGGATATAATTTCAGGTAACATTTTTGCTAAGCCACTAGGTATAAATAAACTGCCTGATACGATTTAAAAAAGGGAGGTTTTTATTGAAAACCAATATGCCACCGCCATTTCCTGAACGATATTTTGAGATACAATATACTTTTGCGCAGAAAGTTGCTGAGATTTTGTGCGTTCCTATAGATGAAGCCCTTCTTCAATACACTTCATTTTATCGGCGTATGGGAATACAGGATAAAGATTTCAACACAAATAGCCCTGTTTGGCGGGATTTTGTTCAAAAAATTCCTCAAGGCGAATGTGTGCCTAAAATTGCTTACTTGATTTACTTAAACGACTTAGAAACAAAGACCCAAGAAATCGGTAAATTTGGATGTTTTAGGTATGAGTATCGGCAAGATAGCAAATGCATTGTCATTCATTTTGCGAATCGTCTTGGAGAAAAGAATGTCAGTCCTTTAAGCTCGGAAAGGAAAGCCGAACGGATGAGCGAATTAAAACGAATGTTTAGCCAGATCAGTTATCGTTATCCAGAGGCTAAACTTGTTTCAGGAGGCAGTTGGCTCTACGACCTGCAATCCTACAAGAGACTTTTTCCTGCGGAGTATATAAATAGCCAGAAAGTGTGTAATGGAGAATTTATTCAATATTGTTCAACGTGGGGACAATTTCTGAATTATTTTGGGAATTTGAAAGAGAATCTATGCTCTGAATTTTTGCACAAAATAGCTTGCGCTTCTACAAAGGAAGAGTTGATATATTCCTTTCCTCACCCTACATACAGAGTTTGCACAGAAATAGAGTATTTTTATCGATTCTATGAATTTGATTTTGGAGGAATGCCTAATCATCAAGCTGCCCGAGTGAAACAGTGGCGTGAAAATGACAACGCGGTTAACAATTCATCTGATTTGACTACCCTGAAATCCAAAAGTAGCTAAGGTGATTTTAAGTCCTCGAGATTCCACCCTTAGGACTCTGATTATTCTTGGTATACACCACATGCTTGCCCCTAGATAGCTCTTCAAAAGTCACAGGTTCTTTTAGACTAATTACTTTTACGGGGCAGGCTTTTACACAGGCATTACAGCCGTTACATTTGTCGGGCTCAAGCAAGAGCTTGGTTTCATTCTTATCACTAAAATCACGGCTAAAGGCTTTGGTCGGACAAGCGTTGGTACACACCGGACACATGATGCAGCCTTCTTTAATTTCTGGCAAAATCCAGGGTACAAGCTGCTCGGGTTCAGGGTTGGCTGCCTGAATAATAGCAAGTCTTCGCTGCATTTCTTTAGGCAGATGCAGGTCTTTATTTTCACCTATGTCTAAAGGTGCAAGTGCGTCGGCGGCAGTGGTTTGTATACTGCGAAATCCTCCACGCAAAAGGTCACGGCGGCTTATTTTGTCAGGATTATCGGTAGTGTCGTATCTTTCGGCAATGGTTATTTGAAAGTTTATATCACGCTGACGAAACTCTGCTAAGGCTTTGGCTTTTTGGATGGTCTGCTCGAGTTTTTCTGGAATAGCCTCACTACCTATTTTGCAATTAGCACAATCATTGCGTACCAAATGCACGCTGTTTTTACTACCTGCTGCTCTAAGTAAATCAGTTGGTGAAAGCCTTGTAAGACATTGTATGCCTTGGGCTGTGCCTTTGACCTGTGAACACTTAATAGGTGCGCCAGCTTGAAATGAAACCTTGGCTTCTAAAGCCTGTGAGGGGCAACTTTGTACGCAGAGTCCACAACCAGTGCAATCAATATCATCAATTTCTACAAAGCGTTTTAAGGTAATAGCTTCATGCGGACAAACATCTTTGCATATATGACAAGCCGCCGTACTTTGCTTAGCCGCAATACACACGCTCTTGTCATAGCTGGGCATGACATTGGTGACTTTGGAGATAAAATTGAAAAGGTTGTCAAACATTTTCCCACCTAGTAGCCTCCCCTAACAGGGGAGGTGTCGCAGTAGCGACGGAGGGGTTTCGTTTGCAGTAGAGTAAGCGTGCACACTGCAAACGAAACCCCTCTGCCCTTTCGGGCATCTCCCCAGAGCCTTCAGCAGGGCGTATCATGCCGTTATCGTAGTTGCTCCAATGACCAGATAATACCTGCTGCTGATGGCTCTTTAGGGGAGACAAATTCAAAAGCCGTAAATTTCGTGGCGTTTCTCGCTCAATTTTTTGTGATAGCCCGTTTCCTCGAGGTATTTATCAAATTCTTCAAAGTCTACTTGTTGTTTTTGATCGGAGAGAGCCACGGCGGGGTTGGGGTGGACTTCTATCATAATGCCGTCTGCACCTATTGCTAGACCTGCTTTGGTTAAAGGAATCAATAAGTCACGGCGGCCACCAGAGTGGGTTACATCAACAAGTACAGGTAAGTGAGTCTCGAGCTTAGCCAGTGCAACAGCCGAAACATCTAGCGTGTTGCGGGTATAAGACTCATAGGTACGAATACCACGTTCACAAAGAACAACATTAGGGTTTCCTTCGCTAAGGAGATACTCAGCCGACATGACCCATTCTTCAATCTTGGAACTAAGCCCACGTTTGAGCAAGACAGGCTTGGTAGTTTTTTGTCCTACAGTGCGAAGCAAAGTAAAGTTTTGTGAATTACGTGCGCCAATTTGCAACATATCAACATATTCAATAAATAGATCAATATCCCTTGCATCCATGATTTCTGCAACAAACTTTAATCCGTATTTATCACAGGCTTCGCGGCCAATTTGCAAACCTTTTTCACCTAGGCCCTGGAAGGAGTAGGGGTCGGTGCGAGGTTTGTAAGCACCACCACGGAAAAGTTTTACACCACGGCTGGCTACAAATTCGGCAGTCATCATGACTTGCTCTTTAGATTCAATGGCGCAAGGACCAGCTACTAAAACCGGCGAATGACTTCCGCCGATGGCAACGTCACCAACCATCACTACAGTGTCTTCTTGCTTGGTAGCCCTCGAGGTCAAAAATTTAGGCTTGTCAGCTTTTTTGCCGACTTCCATACTGGCTTGAAAAATGTTCTTAAATAAACTCTTAATGGTTCCAGCATCAAAAGGGCCAGGGTTGGCGGCAATCAGTGCGTCTAACATCTGCTGCTCGCGCATGGGGTCATAGCTCGAGGCTCCCAGGCTAGTTTGCAAATTGCCTATTTCTTTGGCAACAGTGGCCCGTTTAGATAAAAGGTTGAGCAAATCTAAATTGATACTATCAATCTCTTGGCGAAGGTCCTGAATTTTACTTTCTGACATGGTGTCTCCCTTTAAGTTTTTCTCTACTTAGGTTTTCTCTACGGCGGCAGTAGCGAGAAGTATAACAAGATAAACAGCTATTAAAATAGTTCTAACTTAGCTAATTACCCGAGGATTAAAGTTTTTTAAGGAATAAAATAAGGCAGCTAAGCTAGATTCACTTAGAGAAAATATCGTGTAAATCGCTGAGTCTGCATTAGGTGCCTTCCGCACTAAGGTCTTCGCTGACCGTGCGCCGTTGCGATAAGCGTACTACAAGAATGGTCAGTTCGTAAAGCCCAATCAAGGGTACAGCCACCAGAGCTAGGGTAAAAGGGTCACCCGTGGGGGTGATAAGTGCAGCCAAAATAACGCTTGCAACGATAGAATAGCGGCGAATATTGGTAAGCATCTGTGGGCGCAACAAGCCAATTCGGGCTAGCAAAAAGCCAAGGATAGGCATTTCAAAAACTAGCCCTAAAACAGCCATGAGTCCTAAAATGTCACTAATGTATTTACCAATTGTTAAAACGGGTTGCGCTTGGGTTCCTAAAAACCCTAACAGAATAGGTAAGCTCATGGGCCACAATACATAATAGGTAAAGGCTGCACCACCAGCAAAAGCTAAAGATGCCAGTAGTACAAAAGGAATAGCCCAACGTTTTTCTTCTTTGTAGAGCCCAGGGGCAATAAATCCCCAAATCTGACTCAAAACAACCGGTGAGGCTAAAACAAGACCAAAAAATCCAGCAATTTGAATGGCTGCGGTGAAAGGTTCTGAGATATTTAAGAAACTCAGCTTAATATCTCCAGGAAGTGGAGCCCTTAAAAATTCAAGAACAGTATCTCGAAAGTAAAAAACAACGCTAGCCGCAATAAGCCAAGTAATAACGGCCACAAAAATACGCCAGCGTAATTCCTCTAAATGGTCTAATAAACTCATAAAATATAGAATTAAAAATTCAAGGTTAAAGATTGAAGATTTTAGATCTTAATCTTTAACCTTCAGTCTTTAATTTTGAATCGAATCTAGCTTACTTTTTCTTCTTTTTTGTCAGTCTTGCTGATTTCGGTGTTGATATCGTCTTTCATATCTTTGATACCTTTGCGGAATTCGCGGACTGATTGACCAATGCTTTTTGCCATTTCGGGCAGACGCTTGGCACCAAAAAGGAGCAAAATCACCACTAAAATGAGAAGAATCTCGAGGGGCTTAAAATTACCAAAGTTCATAAATAACCTCCGTTGGCTGTAGTTTAGCACGTTGTTGATTAGACACCGTGACCTACAAGCCTTAATCAAGCGAGTTTAAGGTGTAAGTGTCAGGATTTTGTGTGTAAGTGGTTTGGATTTTGTTTACCAGAGTAAAGATTAATGTCAAGGTGGTGAAGGGGTAGGGGCAGTGCTTTATGCCTGCCTCTACCCCTACCTATTTACCATTAGCCCACCAAAGGGTTAGAGTAACCAAGACGGTAAATGTGAAGAATATGATTCAGTCTTTAACATCCAATACTAGGGCCAGGTGTGTATGTTTCTGGTAGAGGTGACTGACGAGCTACTCTTACAACAAATGGCAGTCCGAGACGAAGCGGCTTTAGTAGAATTACACCGTCGCTACGCGCCGTACCTGACTGCGGTAGCCAGACGTATGTTACGTGATAGTGATGAAGTACAGCAAACCGTTCAAGATGCATTTGTTAATGCTTGGGAGTATGCTGTTCGTTTTGATGTAGGTAAATCTAGTGTGAAAACCTGGCTGGTTACCATTTGCCATCGTCTGGCCATCAACCGTATTCGGGGTACACAGCTCGAGATACTCCCCTTGCAAGATTGGGACGCACCTGTTCGTGAAAGCGACCGCTTAGAAAAAGTGATGCTCGAGGATGCTATAGGTGTTTTAGACACAGACGAACGTGAACTCATTGAACTAGCCTTTTATCAGGGGCTTTCACATCAGCAAGTAGCTGATGAAACCCGTCAGCCCCTAGGTACAATTAAGTCTAAATTGCGTGGTGCTTTAAGTAAATTACGTGACCGTTTAGGAGGTGAGGCATGAACCAGATAGATAGAGATGTACTTTTAGAGTACGTCATGGGTAGCCTTACCCCTGAACGTGAAAAAGAAGTAGCGGCTTATTTGCGCCAGAATCCTACTGATGCAGCTTGGGTACAGGACATGTTTGAAGTGATGGCTGATGTGGCTCTAGACCAAGAACCCGTCAGCGTTCCAGCTAGCGCAGAAAATGACCTCTTAAAGCGTATTCGCAAAGAATCAGATTTGAAAGCAAGACCCGCTGCTGTTAATCAACCTTCTGTTAAATCACCCAAACGACGTGGATGGGGTTGGTTAGGTGCGGGTTTGGGTACGGCTCTAGCAGTGCTGATTTGGTTTAGTGGGGGCAAGCTGGTTTTTGAAAATTATCAAATTGCCCAGCAGCTAAAGCGCATGTGTGCGGAGTCAACTTGCCAGACCTTAGAAGATGAAAATAAAAGCATCATAGGAACCCTGGTTAGGAATGCTGATAACTCGCTTTTGGTGGTCTTTAACAGTAATCCACCTCAGGGTCAGGTTTATCAGGGTTGGGAAATTTCTGAAAGCGGCCTAGCATCACTGGGGGCCTATGACGGGCGGATTATGAAGATTTCACAACCTTTGACGCAAGGCAATACTTTTGGAGTGACGCTCGAGCCCCCTGGAGGTAGCCCGCAACCCACCACTACACCGATTGTGGTCTACACTCTGACCGGCTAATTTGACATTTTCTTATAAATGCCCTACACTTACAGGGTTTGCGTAGCCCTGCTATGCTTCGCGTTACCCCTTAGGGATGTTAGAGCGTGTAAAGCGCATTGATTTTTCAGTATCAATAAGATACGGGTTTGAACGAGGTCGCAGGGTTCTTGGAATCCTAAGTATGTTAGCAGTGATTTTGGAAAGTCCGAAATGATTATGTTCAAAATGACTGTACATAGATAAACCGATCTCGTGGTTATCAAGACATATTTGTGTAGCAAGCTCTGGTGATAGGGTATACGGTTGGGCCTTGATTGGCTAGAACCAGGTAAGCCCTAAAAATAAAACATCAATTATTAGATTCCAAAAAAAGGATAGATATGTTTAACGAATATGCACTTAAAGAGCGTGAATTAAATACGCTTAGTGCCAAAGGATTTACCACGCCTACTGCCATTCAAGCAGCAACCTTGAAAGATAGCTTAGAGGGTAAAGATATTTTAGGACAGGCTAGAACCGGAACTGGGAAGACCCTAGCTTTTGGTTTGCCAATAGCTAACCGCCTGGAAGTTGACCGCAATAAAGGACGTGCGCCAAGAGCCTTTATTCTGACGCCTACTAGAGAACTGGCTATGCAAGTAGCTGGCGAACTCGAGTGGATTGCCAAGCACTTAAAAGTGGTTACAGTTTATGGTGGCACAGGTTACGGCAAGCAGCAAATGGATTTAAGCCGTGGCTGTGATGTAGTGGTAGCTACCCCAGGACGCGCTATTGACTATTTAGAGCGTGGAGTTCTTGACCTAGGCTATGTTGAAGTGGTGGTTTTAGACGAAGCTGATGAAATGCTTTCAATGGGTTTTGAAGAAGATGTTGAAAAACTTTTGGCTGCAACGCCAAAAGATCGTCAGACCATGCTGTATTCTGCAACCTTGCCAGCTTGGGCTAAAAAAATCGCCCATGATTATCTAAAAGACCCTATTCACTTTAATTTGATTAAAGATGAAAAAGTAAGCTACGAAGAAATTGCTATTGAAGCTAATCCTAATGTGCGTTTGAATGTGCTTTCTGATGTGCTTCATGCCCACTTTGGCGAAAAGTCAATCATCTTTACTCATACCAAAGCTGAAGTGGATGACTTGGCACAGGCTCTTAATGGTAAGGGTCATAGCGCCGAAGCCATTCATGGTGACTTAAACCAAGCTCAGCGTGAAAGAGTCATTAGCCGTTTTCGCACAGGTCAAGTGAGCGTACTTATTGGTACTAATGTAGCTGCAAGGGGATTAGATATTCCAGAAGTAGACTTAGTGGTGCATTACCGTATTCCTGCCGAATCTGAATCTTATCAACACCGTTCGGGTCGTACTGGTCGTGCGGGTCGTGCGGGTACAGTGGTGCTGCTTTATGGAAACCGTGAAAGACGTGACCTGGAAATGCTCGAGCGCACTGTCTCTCGTCGTTTTAAGCGTGAAGCTGCTCCGACTTCTGACAACATCAAGTCTTCTAAAGTAAACAATTTGCTAAACAATGCCAAGATGCAAGATAGCAAAGACAAAGCTGTCTGGAAAGACATGGCCAAAGGTATTATCGAAGCTCAAGATATTGATACCTTAGCAGGTCTGTTTGCAGTGATTTTAGGTGGCGCACCAGAAGTCAAGAGTTTATTAACGGGCGAAGGTGGTTGGGCTACGCTAAAAATCGAGGGTCGTATTTTCAATGTAGGCCAAGTTGTAAGAGCCCTAAGAGAAGCTGGCGTTAACGAAGTTGGGCGTATTCAACTAGGAGAAAAAATGGCTTTTGTAGATGTGCGCCTCGAGCATCAAAATGTTAGCTTGCAAGAGTACAACGTTTCTAAAGCTACCAGTATTCCTGAAGGAAACTCTAGCCGCAAAGAAGAGCGTTTTAGTAAAGATAGAGGCTCAAGATCTTCTAGACCTTCAGGGCAAGGCCAACGCCGTACCTTTAAGAGAAGTGAGCCTAGAGCTAGGTCATAATTTTTAAGAACGGATGTTGGTATAAAGTTCGTGTAAGCAGCATGACATCTGCTGCTTACACTTTTTTTAGCAGGTATGCTTTGCATTCATTTTATAACAGTATCATACACTCGGTTAAAGACTCTTCAAACTTGAATTTCACAAGATATCTAAATCTACTTACCAAGTTTTCTATAATTCACTTTTAAGTTCTCGAGCCTTTCCAGATGCAATTTTAGTCGCTTAATAAAATCTTTATAGCTCTTATCTTTGGAGGGTGTCCAGGCTAATTCTGCTAGAGCACAAAGCCTAGGAAAATACATATATTCGGCATGTTCTGGTGTTGCCACATATTCCGTCCAGAGCTGGGCCTGCGCTCCTAAAATATGTTTAGCTTTGCTTTTGGATAACTCAGTTGGAACAGGTTCAAAAGAATAGACTTGCTCTAAAGGTAAGTAGCCACCAATCGAAAGCGGTTCCTGTTGTTGGTTTTTACTCTGGTAATAATCCAAATAGGTATGTGTAGTTGGGGCCATCACCACATCATGTCCATGACTAGCAGCTTCTATACCACCTTGAATCCCCCGCCATGACATTACTGATGCGCCTTTGGCAAGTCCACCCTCTAGAATTTCATCCCAACCAATTAACCTGCGTCCCTTGGAGCTAATAAACCTATCCATCTGTCCAATAAACCAGCTTTGTAATTCATCTTCACTTTTTAAGCCAAGCTCGAGCATACGGTCTTGTACACGGTGGCTTTCACTCCATGCATATTTTAGAGCCTCATCGCCACCTACATGAATAAAGGTACTAGGAAACAAATCTATGACTTCAGCTAGAACATTTTGCATGAATTTTATGGTGCTGTCTTCAACATTCAAAATATGCTGACTGATTCCCCAGTGGCAACCCGTCTCGAGTTTGGCAGTGGTTGTACCCAGTTCTGGATATGCTGCAATCGCTGCCTGCATATGCCCAGGCATATCAATTTCTGGCACAATGGTGATGTGCCTTTGCCGAGCATATTCAACCACTTCTTTAATTTCTTTTTGTGTATAAAATCCACCATGACGTTCATCTTTGTATCTTCTTGGGCGGTTATCAAGATAACCCACCAGCGTACTCTTACGCCAGGCTCCAACACTGGTAAGTCTTGGATATTTTTTAATTTCAATACGCCAGCCTTGATCATCAGTTAGATGCCAGTGAAACACATTGAGTTTGTGTAACGCCAATACATCTAACAGTTTCTTGACGAACTCTAAAGGCATAAAATACCGGCTTACATCCAACATTGCACCACGCCAGCCAAAACGCGGAGAATCAGTAATGTTTATACAGGGAATCTTCCAGTCTAGGTTTCTAACTTTCTTTTGGCTAAAGATTTCTGTAGGCAAAAGCTGACGCAGGGTTTGAATAGCATAAAAAAGTCCGGCAGGTGTAGCAGCACTTAATAAAATACCTTTAGGTGTGACTTGAAGCGCATATCCTTCGGGTCCTAGTTTTTTAGAATCTTTTAAGCATAATTCAATTGTCTTATCTTGTTGACCCTTAAAAGAAAATCCTGTAGCAGGGCTTAAATAGCCACGTAATTGCTCGGCTTGAAAGGCTACAGCTTCATCTGCGATGATGGCTGTTTGTGCATCTAGGGTGAAGAAACCTCGAGTTTGTTCTACATGTACGGGTTTGGGAATAATAGAGATTGACATAGAATTTACTATATAACACGGGAATGAATTTACTCCAAAAACTAAACGTCTATGTCAGGGCAAACGATACCTGCCACTTAATCTTCTACCAAAGCCTCGAGTAATCCTGTATTCCACTGTTGTTTTTCACGGTCATAGATACCAAAGCCTGCCCCAAACTCCCAGTAGGCCCAGCTAAAACCATGCTTTTCTATTTCAGTGCGTACAAAAGTTGTCCAACGCACCCTAGATTCCATATCGGCTTTGCTATAAGCTCCAAATTCACCTAAGAAGATAGGGCGATTGTTTTCTTGAGCCCATTTGAATGCTTCATCAAAGGTTTCACGAATAGCAGTACCCTGATCTTCAAAAGGACTCAAGACACGATTCTCTCCACGAAACTCGAGCAGTTCCAGTAAAAAGGTTTTGGGTTGGTCTGAAGCATTTTGTAAAAATACATCTTTCAGTTTTTTTGGGTCGCCACAACTGGCTAAATCAACTACCATTTCTTGTCCAGCGATTGCTTTCACTTGCACCAGTTGATCTTTTGTATCAGCATTACAGGAAATATTTAAGTCAATATCCTGATCTGTTTTGAAAACCATCTGGGTATATCCTTTGGGGCCAATATAACTGTGCAGATAGTAGCCAGCCCAGCCTTGCTGATATTCAATTTGCAAATACTCCTGGCCATCTTGTTCTATAAAACTACTCTTGGTATCCCATGACTGGTTTTGCCAGCGTGTGGATAAACGGCGATTTCCACCCGTCCAGACTGTGCCCACAGGTGGTGGATTATTGACCCATTCAGCACCCTGATGGGTAAAGGTAAAGGGGTCATAAAAATGTACTGTCACAATAAGGTTGGGATCATCAGGTAATTTGAGTTGTGCTAAATTTCCAATGGCATTCCAACTGTTAGGCCCTATAATGACAGCGCGCGTAGGATTGCTTTCACGAACTACCATAAGAGCTTTAACCAATAAAGTATTCCAGAGTTCAGCGTCACCATTAAAAACATCATGGGGTTCATTTAAGAGTTCAAAATAAACCGTGTCAGGATAGTCTTTGAAGTGCTCAGCGATTTGTTGCCAGATAGCCAGATACCGCACTTCTTCGACTGTCGGGTCGGCATTTAATTCGTCATAGTGATGAACATTGACGATGATATTGAGACCTCGTGACAACGCTTCATCAACAGCCCATTGCACTCTGTCCATATAGGTTTTATCAACGGCGTAAGGGGCTTCTTTGTTGGTGTGGGTCGTCCAGCTAACAGGTAAGCGAATACTATCAAAGCCAGCTTCTTTGACCAATTCAAAATAGGAAGTCTCGAGCGTCATGCCCCAGGAACCTTCACTGGGAGCCTCTAAGGCGTTGCCAAAATTAACGCCACGTCCAAGGCGTTGGTTGAATTCAAAGATATCTTGGGCGTAGCTATTACTTAAAAGTACCCATAAGATTACCGATAGTATGCGTGTAAGCATGAATCACCTCTAATGTTTAGTGCAGCAGTAGAAAGATGTGCTGCTGACACTATCATTGGTTATAACAGTTTTCAGCTTTCGGGAATACTGATCTAAAAATGAGAACGTGATTAGTTATATCCATTGTGGTGTGTGACCAAACCGAAAAACATGGGCGACGGCTTGAGTGATGGTGCTTGGAAGATGGATGGTGACCCCTGATGCTTCTTGCTTGTATTGTAGGGGTGCATCATGACCTAAAAGATGTATTTGGGTTGACGGGTTTACGTGTAAGTGCTCGAGTGTGACGCTTGTTTTTGGCTGACCTAGAACAGTGGCGTAAACTTTGGAGTCTTTTTGTGTAAAGCGCACTTCTAAACCGCCACTGGTTTTTGTGTCAGCACGTTGCCAAGGACGGGTGTCAAAAATCGCTTCGCCATTAGTGTCCAGCCAGGAGCCAAGGGCTAGCAATCGCTCGAGTTGTAAATCAGGAATCGTCCCATCAGCCATGGGGCCAATATTTAAAAGTAAGTTCCCATTTTTGCTTACAATATCCACAAAGGAATGAATTAAAGCCTCAGTTGATAAATAGTGTTCTGGCCCCTCAACCTGGTTATAGCCAAAAGATGACCCAACCCCACGACAAGATTCCCACTTGTTTGGTTTTATTTCACTAAATGAGGAATATTCTGGGGTTTCAAAATCAAAGTGATTATCGCTGACTTGGTGTCCATCTCTGATTTCAAACTTTTGGGCAAAACGGTTGTTCACCACACCTTCAGGCATCTGGTTGTAGTAATAGGCAAAAAGCTCATTGAGGTTCGTGTTCGCTGGATAAGAGATATCATTCCATAAAATGGCAGTTTGATATTTTTCGATAAGTTCCATCCAGTGCTTGTTGGCATAGTCAACATACTCAGGCATTTGCGGAACCGCTAAAGGGATATCGGCAATATCCTCAATAACTTTAGGATTAAAGGTCCAGTCCAGACCACCAGAATAATAGAGGGCCATGGTCATGCCACGATCACGAACGGCCTTGGCTAATTCCCCAGGCAGGTCGCGTTGGGCATGATAGTTGGGAATAAAAGGATTTGGATGGCGACTCTTCCAGAGTAAAAAACCATCATGGTGTTTGGTGGTAAGAACCACATAGCGGGCATTGACTTTCTTAAAAATGTCTGCCCAACTCTCAGGATTCCAGTTTTCCACGGCCTTATTAAACATTGGCGCAAAGTCTTTATAGTCAAAGTTTTTACCATAGGTTTGCCAGTGATGCTGCTGGGCTGGGCTGCCTTCAATTTGATAAGTATTCATATACCACTCGGCATAAGCGTTATGCTTAAACCATTCTTTCCAGCCACCATTCTTAAAAACTTCCCCCAGGTCATTTCCCACCGAAGCCCAGGCTGGAACTGAGTAGAGCCCCCAGTGAATAAAGATGCCTAACTTGGCATTATGAAACCAATCGGGAACAGGATGTGAATGAACAGATTCGTAGGTTGGTAAATAGGTCATAAAGATACTCCAATTCAAGGAAATACTTAAGGCTAAAAGTTCTCGAGTCCGTCAGTAAAACAGGTGCAACCCATACCCAATGCTAGTTTTGTATGAAGGGCATGGGTTGCGCGATTACGCTGTTCTACTCTGGCTCGGTTTATTTTCCAAACGTGTTAGCCAGTAATGTACATCAAAATTGTCATCACCGGTCATAAACCGCCATTGTTTAATGCGGTTGACAATTTCCAATCGTCCACTAGCATCTTCAAACCAGGGCTCGCTCTTACTTAGAATATACTGAATATCGTTTTCATCTTTTTTACCTGCAAATATTTCTCTCGAGCCTTTTGCCTTATCTAAATCATCAGTATTCCAGAGTTTGACTTGAGGGACTTGTGGATTAAGCCGAACCTTAAACATATAGCGGCGTTGGTTGGTTTTGTTTTGGCGACCACAATGCCAGATGCCGTGATGTAAAACCAAAATAGTTCCAGCCTTGCAGACCATCGGGATTTGCCCCAGCATATTCTGGTAACGGGCAATATCCATTTCATTGACTTTGCGGTATTGGCTTCCCGGCACCAGTAGTGTGCCGCCCATCTCTAAAGGAATATCATGTGGGAAGTACATAATCTGAATATCAAAATCCATCCGAGTATCAATAATTGAATCGGCGTGCATCCCTTGCGCTGCTCCTTCGTTGGGTTCACGCACGTGAATAGCGTCATGGTCAAAGAGTGGGTCAACACCAACTAAGCTCTGAATCACACCCTGGATTTCAGGCATATCTAATAGTTTGCGAATGTTTGAGCCTAAATAACATTTTGAAAGTGGTGTTCCAGCGGCCTCACCCTTCATGCCTCCAGCATCAATTTCTGCCATGATGGCTTGATTAAGTTGTAGTGAAACAAGCTCATCAAAGCGCAAAAAGCCTCGAGCCACAAATTCTGCCATTTGTTTGGATGTTAATAAGTATTTTTTGTCTAGCATAGGATCTCCTTAAATCTCTTCGATTTTTTCAAAAATGAATTCATATTTCATAAATGATGTGCTGTATTCTTCGCCGGGGTAAGGTGGGTCGAGTTGTGGAAATTGAATCACTCGCCAACCGTCTCTAAGGGCATGTAAGCCCGTTTTGTATGGGGCTTCTAAACTATCACCTGTAGTGTGATTCTCTTTTCCTGTGCCGTCATAGACACTCCAACCCATGACCCTACTATCAAGTGCTGAATTGGAAAGGTATAAGACTAGAACTTTTTGTCGATTGTGGTGTGACACTTTAACCTCCTAAGAATTATGTATGCCGTATATTCAAAACTGACGAAAACCTCCTTTTTCAAGACCCTTTATTTCAAGACCATGCTCGAGGCTCCTTAACCCATAAGCCTAAACAAAGGGCTCCTAAGGCTGCAAAAACCATGGCCACCAAAAACAATACCTGAAAGCCAAACTGGGTCACCAACCAACCTCCCAAAATAGGAGCCAGGGCAAAGAGGGGAGCTAACAAGGTGTTGCTAAGACCAATAAAGGTGGGTCTATCTTCGGCCTTACAAAACTCGAGGATGATGTTAAGCCCTGACACTTGCTCTGCTGCAAGATAAGCCCCTAGCAAGATAAAGGTGATGACTAAAAAAACGTGTGAGCTTGCCAAGTAAGCAAGCAGTGCCGCTGCCATCATTAAAAAGGCTTGACTCACCAAAACGGATTTGTGTCCTATGCGGTCAGCTAAAAATCCCCAGAGCAAATTAAACACAGCCTGACTTCCAATCAGCACGCCTGTAAGAAGACCTGTCAACGTGGCAATTTCTCTAGGTGTGCTAGCAAACTTTTCGGTGCCGTAAACCATATAAAATCCGGCTGCCATAGTGCCCAAGAGAATAATGCTGCGACTGATAATAAAACGGCGGTAGTTGGTATTTTCTCGCAAGATTCTAGGCAAGGTTTTTAGATAACTCAGCATAGGGGTGTGGGCTTTCACACTCAAGCTTGGCGGCTCTCGATTAAGTACCAAACCAACAAATGAAATCACTGCCATTACAAAGGACAAAGCAAAGAGCAAAGCAAAATTATTGGGAAAAGGGTAACGTTCCAAAATTTTACCAACAAAATAAGCACCACCAATGCCCAAAATTGCCCCTAGGCCATGACTTACTCCCGACCAGATGCCCCTATATTGAACTGGGATGACTTTGGCAATCATGTCATACCAGGGCGGTGTGGCAACACCAGAAGTAATCGCAGTAATACTAAGGAGTAAGAAAAAGAGTACGAGTGTGAAAGAGCTTTGTGAAGCAGCCAGGAAAAAAAGTACCAGCGCAATGAGGCCATAAGGAACACGTTCACCCACCCCGCCAAGAAACATAGTGATGGGTTTTTTGTATACCAAACGCTCGGTAAAATTAGCACTCAGGAGTTGTGGTAAATAAAAGCCTAGTGTGTAGATAGCAGGGATAAGACCAATAGCAAGTTTTGAGTCGGTGAGTTGACTCACCAAAACAGGCATCACCGTTTCACGTGAGACGAGGCTCAAGCTAATCGTAATAAAAGAAATATCTATAAGATTGGCTGAAAAATTCCAGCGTAGGTTGCGCTGAACAAAAGTTTCATTTGCGGCTTCGGTAGTCGGTTTGTTGAGCATCTCCAAAATGCGTCCTATCTCTTTTGGTGAAGTAGTAACAAGAAAAGCTGAATTAAACCCTAGGGTCATTCATGACTGAGAACTTGCGTGCGAGTCAAGGTCATGATGGATTTCTATTTTTCGCAGTGTTTGTGCCTCGGGCCAGTCGGGTTCTTCGGCAAAGTCTATGGCGACAACCGTGCTGACCGGATCACACTTTTCACCCAGAAGTTCGATGCGAATGCGCCCGTCACTCAAGAGGGCATTTGGCTGCTGGGAAAAATTTAGGGCCTCAGCCGTGCGAAGGAGGCGCACTTTTTCAACAGGTGAAAAAATCCCCTGAACAACGAGAGGCGAGCGTGGCAGGTCGTGAACGTGGAGGTAGAGTGTCTTGCCTTTGCGGGTCATAGGTCCGTGAAAGCAGGATGGGTGTGGACCACGAGTGGTATCATAAATACCTTCTCCTGAGTGCTCGAGCCAGGCCCCGATTTCATGATAGCGAATTACAGCTTCTTCGGGCCAAGTTCCATCAGGTTTGGGTCCAACGTTGAGAAGAAGATTGCCACCTTTGCTGGCGACCTCGGTCAAGGTGTGTATGAGTTCAGCCGTTGATTTATAAGTGCTGGTATCAGGATGATAGGCCCACTGATGATTCATAGTCATGCAGGTTTCCCACCACCCCGAAGGTGGCTTAAAGGGAATTTGCTGTTCTGGTGTTGCATAATCGCCAGCCTCAGGCAAGCGGTCATTAATGACCAGATGCGGCTGAAGATTGAGCATCATTTGTTTGACTTCGCTACTGCGCCAACGATCAGCCCCAAAACCTGGTACGTCAAACCAGATTAAGTCAAGGCGACCATAATTGGTCAACAGTTCACGGAGTTGTTCCATAAAACGAGCGTGAAACTTATACCAGCGAAGTGGGTCATAGCTAAAGGGCTTAGGCGACTTAATATATTGATGGATAGGAATGGTAGCAAAATCTGGATCATGCCAATCAATGGTGGTGAAGTACAATCCTACTTTAAGACCCACATCCTGCATGGCCTGAATATAGGGTGCAATGAGATCACGTTTGGGGCCAGCTTTTACTGCACAGTAATCGGTGGTTTTAGTATCAAAGAGACAGAAGCCGTCGTGGTGTTTGGCTGTTAGGATGACATAAGTAGCTCCCGCACGCTTAATGTCACTGGCCCAGGTTTTAGGGTCGTAGTTTTGGGGATTAAAATCGTTGGCTAAAGCTTCATAGCTTGCAGCGTCAAGGTATTGCGGGCTATGCGGTTGAAGGGGCCATGAGGCTTCGATGCCGCGCAGGGAGTAGGGACCCCAGTGAATGAATACCCCTAAACCTGCGCCTTTAAACCATTGTGCTTCTGGATGTTTTGTAGCCATTTAGAAATCCTTTATTTAAGAAAGAGTTCAATAACAGGAATGACAACGTCGGGTTTGATAACTGGAATCTCGAGCGTCAAAGTATCATTAGCAGTTTCTGAGATACTCCACTCATCATGCTTGCCAGGCTCGAGTCGTTTGATTTCGCTGGCATCGTGCAGGAATTGTGCGTAGGAAATTTTTCCAGCAAAGCCATCTAAATGTATATGGCGGAAGGGCCAATCTAAAATATGAAGATAGAGATGCCTGCCATTTTGGGTAAAACGACATCCTTGGGGAGCTGTAAATTCACTTTGTGTACACCCATAGATGGCGCGTCCATTAAGTCTTAGCCATGAACCGTAAACCTTAAGTGCATCTTCGGCGCGTTGATCAAAAATACCTCGAGCAGTCGGTCCAACATTCATGAGTAGATTTCCTCCACAGGACACGGTATTTACTAGCATTTTGATGAGCTGTTCAGGAGATTTCCAGGTGTTTTCGTCACGGTGGTATCCCCATGATCCGCTAAAGGTCTGGCAGGTTTCCCAGACCACTGGTTTACCCTCAACATGAATCCATTCTCTGGGCTGAAATTGTTCGGGAGTGTGTATATCGGCACTTCCAGGTAAATCCAGTCGGTTATCAATGATGATACCGGGACAGAGTTCACGTACCATTGTATGCAAAGCTTCGCTTTCCCAATCTAAGTGTCCTTTGCCAGGAAGTCCTTTATAGTCCCTGGTCGGGTAAGAAAAGTCAAACCAGATGATTTCGGGTTTATATGCAATTAAGAGTTCACGAACTTGTTCACGCATGTATGCAGCGTAACGGGGCATATGGCGATCTTTATTTAACTGAGCAATTTCTTCATCACTACGATCACGGTAAGGGTGAAAGGTATCTATGGGAAAATCTGGGTGATGCCAATCAATAAGCGAATAGTAAAAACCGACTTTTAATCCTGCATCACGAAAGGCCTTGACATAAGGAGAAATCAAGTCTTTGCCATAAGGTGTGTTGGTAACCTTGTAGTCACTTTGTTGGGTATCCCACAGGCAAAACCCATCGTGGTGTTTGGTGGTGAGCACCACATATTTCATCCCAGCATTTTTTGCTGATGCAGCCCAGGCTTCAGGGTTATAAAGATCAGGATTGAAGTGGTCAAAATAAACCTGATAATTTTCATCACTGATGCGTTCCTGGCTTTTGACCCATTCATGACGAGCAGGTAAAGCATAAAGTCCCCAGTGGATGAACATTCCGAAGCGATCTTGTGTAAACCAACTGGTATCACCAAGGGTTGGGGCGGGTTGAAGCACAATATATCCTCCTGTTCCAGACTTGATCTGGACTAAAATAAAAGTTTAGAAAATTTCTAGTTAGAACACATTACTGCTGCGTCCAAAACGTGAGGCTAATTGATTGGCTGCAATGACAAGGACCAGGCCGACTAGGGATTTAAAGAGACCAATAGCTGTAGCGTAGGAAAAATTGGGAATGGCAGAGACAAGCCCGACTCGGTACACATAGGTATCAATCACTTCTGAAGTGCGTAGGTTAAGTGGGTTTTGCAAGAGCAGGATTTTTTCAAAACCACTGCTTAAAATTCCGCCTAGGCTTAATAAGAGTAACAAAATAGCTAGGGGTACAATTTCAGGTAAATCAATGTGCCACATACGCTGTACTTTGGAAGCACCATCGATGATAGCAGCCTCGTGCAGGGTTGGATCAACGGCACTTAAAGCGGCTAAAAAGATCACACAACTAAAACCAACCGTTTGCCAAATACCAGACCAGACATAAATGTGTGGAAAGAGTTCAGGTCTACCCATAAAATTCAAGTCAGAAAAACCAAGGGCTATGCGAAAATGATTGAAAAAGCCGGTTTTGGGAGCTAGGAATTGCAGGATCATTCCTGACATGACAACTACTGAAATAAAATAAGGGGCATAGGCCACCATTTGCACGGTGTTTTTAAACCATTTACGCATGGTGTAGTGCAATCCTAGAGCTAAGAGGATAGGAAATGGAAATCCTGCAATGAGGCTATAGACACTCAGGACAATCGTATTGCGCAAGGTACTTACAAAATCATAGGTGTTAAAGAACCTTTCAAAATGATCAAATCCAACCCAAGGACTGCCGATAAACCCTTTGACTGGATTATAGTTACGAAAGGCAATCTGAGCACCGTACATAGGCCAATAGTGAAATAAGAGTAGATAGATGATAGGAAGTAGCAATAGTACATAGAGTTGCCAGTGGCGACGAACACGTTTAAATCGTTTCCAAGTATTGTGTTGCTCTATGTTATCACGAACGGCAGCCATACAACCTCCTAAAATTCATATCAGCCTTTGACTGAACCGAGCATAATGCCTTTGACAAAGTGTTTTTGTACAAAGGGGTATACGATAAGCAAGGGAACCGTAGCCACCACAATCAAGGAATACTTGAGAATTTCACGCAATTGAGCCTTCGCTGCCATCTCTCGAGCATCAACTAACATGCCAGGATCAATCTGATTTTGTACCAGAATGTCCCGCAGAACCAGTTGCAAGGGCCAGAGGTCCTGGTTATAAAGATAAACCAAGGCATTAAAGTAAGAATTCCAATGACCTACACCATAAAAAAGAGCGAGAACTGCCAGGATAGATCCTGAGAGTGGTAGCACAATGCGCCAAAGGAAATTGAAATCATCGCAGCCATCGAGCTCGGCAGCTTCACGAAGTTCGCGACTGATATTATTTTCAAAGAAATTTCTAGCAATGAGTACATTAAAAACTGATAAAGCAGTGGGAATAATCATGGCCCAGCGTGTACTAAGCATTCCTAAGTCGCGTACCACTAAGTAGGTAGGAATAAGCCCTCCACTAAAAAGCAAGGTAAAAAAGAAGAAGAAAGCAATAATGCGGCGACCGGGTAATTCTGGGCGAGATAAGGGATAGGCAGCCAGAATGGTCATAACCACATTAATCAAGGTGCCGACCACCGTATAAAATAGCGAGTTGTAAAAGCCGACCAGCACCATCCGATTCTTAAAAATCGCCTCATAGCCAGCCAGTGTTGGTTCTACTGGCCACAACCAAAAACGTCCTGAGGCGATAGCCTGCCCGCTACTAAAAGATGCTCCAAGCACATAGAGGAGCGGATACAAAATAACAATCAATAAAAGGCTAAGGACCAGAGCGTTAAAGGCCATAAAGATACGGTCGCTTGCAGTATCTTTGATGATTATGCGTGCCATGTTTATTCTCCTTAGACTGGCTGGTTAAGGTCAGCCAGTCTAGTCGTATTAGAGTTAGTTAGGTTTATATGCAGCCTGATATATTTCAAGCATACGTGCTAGGCCCATTTGCTCGAGGGTTGCTAGATAAGTGTCCCAGGCGGCATCATCCTTAATGTCATCATCCCCATTAATAAAGCGTGACATGGATTCATCTACAAAACGGGTAATGGTAGCTTCAATGTCAGCAAGTTCTTGGGCCTGTTCGGCTGTAAAGTATAAAGGTGGAACCACCTTTTCGATAGGTTGGGCATAAGGCTCAATTTTCTTGGACTGATCGTAGAGCCAAACCTCGAGGTCAACATCACTTTTGCGCATTTCGCCTAAACGGAAAGCATCGGTACGGTAACTCAGGTTGGTTTGTGACCATTGTTGATTTTGTACTGTACCCCACTGTGTGAGTGGCACGTACCAGGCCGGTTGTCCGTTAATGCCTACTTCATCGGGGGTTGCCCAACGCCAATCCACATCTTGCTCACCCAAATAGGCATGAAGCTGAACTTCCTCGTTGCCTTGAGCGTCACACCAGCGCAGTGCCAATTCTGGATCTGAAGCAGCGGAAGTGATAATACATTTACCTGGATAGACAGAGTAGCCGGCGTAGGGCATTTCACGGTGTCCATTGGGGCCTTCTAATGGTGGAATGGTGACATATTGATCAAAGCGTGTACCTTCTTTACCAATCGTATCTACAAAGGCACTCATCCAGCCCTGATTTACAGCGCCTACCGTGACCTCTTCGCTGCGAAGCATACGGTCTAGTCCATCTTGATCCTGAGTAAGGCTTTCGGGAGCGATTAAGCCTTCAGCATACAGACTGTTTATGTAGCTTAAGGCTTCACGATATTCTGGCTTATTAAAGGTTACGTCAACCGCATCGCCATTGAGGTATTGACGATTAAAGTGATTGGTAATAAAGGCACTTGCTAAGAAAATATCGATACGGCTATTCCAACCAACGGGTGTGGTGGCATATGGAATTTCATCGGCTTTACCATTACCATTGGGGTCTTGGGTCTTAAAGGCTTGTAAAACTGCACGAAATTCTTCGACTGTGGTCGGTGTTTCCAATCCGAGTTTATCTAACCAGGGTTGGTAGATATACATTTTTGCAGCGAGTGTACAGTGATAGCACACATTGACTTCAGGTAAAGCATAGATATTGCCATCGGGGGCTGTAGCAACCTGCTTGGCCTGAGGATTATTTTCAAAGAGCCGCTTGGTTTCTACCCCTACTTTTTCAATAAGATCATTGAGAGGTAAAAAGACACCCTGTTGTCCATATAGGGCAAGTTGAGAAGTAGTGACCCCAGCATTAAGAACAATATCAGGATAATCTCCTGAAGCAAGCATTAAATTTAGAGCCTGGGTAATGTCCTGTTGCGTACCGGCTGCTACTTGGAATTCAACCTTGACACCCGTTTGCTCTTCATACCATTTGGTAAAAGCATTGGTGCTAAAGTCTTCTACTGAAGCATTACCTCCAATAAAAACTTTAAGGGTCTTGGGTTCGGTAGTAAGCGGGAAAAACCCTTCGGGAATACGCTCAATGGTTCCTTGAGCGGCTGCAGAAAAGCAGATCATTATCGTTAGTAAACTATAAAACCACTTCAACATATATATCTCCTTGAAAAAAGCTCGAGAAGGTTTGAAAACACTTGATAGATATTTTTAGGGCAAACTCCTTTCTAGTATATTTAATGTGCAAGAAATATATAAAGTATGTATACAGTCAAACCTATCTAAAAACAGATACTTCCAATCTCCCTGAAAGTAAAAAGCGTTTTTGTTTCCAACTTTGAAAACCTGAAAAAACAACATCTTTGCGAAGATCACAAGTTTAGTGTTAAGCTTAACACTAAGATAACCATGAACGGAATGTATTGTCAAGAGGTCGTTATGATTGAAGTATTGATGGGTTGGCTTGTTTTTAAGAGTGTGCAGGGATGTGTGTGAAGCGTCCTATCAATATTAAGCATGTAGCCCAAGCTGCTGGAGTGAGCGCAATGACTATCTCACGCTATTACCATCAGCCGCAAAAGCTTTCTGCAGAAACCTTAGCTCGAGTAGAAGCTGCCATTCAGCAACTGAATTATGTGCCCAATAATGCTGCCCGAACATTGCTTCGTGGTAATTCGGAAACATTGGCATTTATTGGTCATTTTGCCCACCACTTTGACTATTCAATTTTTCGCGGCATTGAAGACTGGGTTTATGAGTTTAACTATCTTCTTTTTTTGTGTAATACCGATAGTGCGCGAAGAATGGAGGGTCGTTTTATTTCTGGACTTATTCAACAACGCGTGGATGGTGTAATTATTAACCCAAGATATAACCGAGAGAACCTGCTGTTGTTGGCAAAACATAATATCCCTACAGTGATTGTCGATCCCAAGATACCCGACATGCCTTTTGATGTAGTACGAGGGCATTCCTACGATGCAGGGTATCGCTTAACCAAGATGCTTCTCGAGCAGGGTTTCAAACACATCGGTTTTGTAGGTGGGCCTAAGGGGGTAACCTCATTAGATGACCGATTGGGAGGATACAAGGCTGCCATGAAAGAAAAGAAACAAACGTCGGTGATTCATTTAGGCGAATACAGCCGTGAAAGTGGTTTTAACCTTACGATGAATCTATTTTCTTCCGGAGCAAAGAAAATAGATACGCTAATTGCAGCAAACGGTTTGGTGGCTCGAGGTATTTTAGAAGCCTTAAAAACGTTGCGGCTTAATCAACATATTGATGTGAGGGTAGCAGCTTTTGATGCGACAGAGGAGTATTTTCAAAAAGAGCCTTCACTCATCGTCAATATGGTACAGCCTGCCTACGATCTTGGCCATTGCGCCGCACAAATGTTGCTCGAGCGTATTCAGGGATATGACGGGCCGCCTCGAGAAAAGGTTCTACCCTTTGAACTTATTTCATATCTGTAACCGACACTGAGGAATAAAACCTTACTATCAACTTTTAATCCTAACGTTTGTAAACGTTTCTTGAGTCAAGGGTTCAATAGATGTTTTTGCCGAAGATGTGTTTTCAGAAAGACTTGAGATACCAAAATCTTTTGCAATCACCCGGGCGGTCATCTTGGCTGACATCATCACACTAGGTGTACCCCCGCCAGGCTGCGTACCCTGCCCAACCAGATAAAGATTTTTTATATCTTCACTTTTGTTATGTGGTCTAAAAAATGCTGAGTGAATCAGGCGTGGTTCTACCCCAAAGCCGTTGCCTAAATAACTATTTAGACTATTTTCAAAATAATCTGGCGTAATAAAATGTTTGTAAACCAGACGCTCACTTAAATTTGGAAGATATCCACGGGTCTCGAGGAAATGTAACACCTTATTTACAAACGGTTCGCCGATTAAATCCCAATCTAACTTACTGCCATTGTTGGGTACAGGAATCAGAGTATAGGCTGCGTGGTGTCCTGCTGGGGCTAGACTGGGGTCAGTCAGGGTGGGAATATGTAAATACTGCGAAAAATCTTTAGATAAGACTTTGGTTTCAAAGATATTCTCGAGTAATTCTTCATAGCGTGGCCCTAAAATAATATTGTGATGACGCAACTTGGTACTTTCATTACCATCAGCCTTAAAGCCAAAATAAATCACAATCAGTGACATGGATTGGCGCATCAATTTGACTTTAGTGTTGCTGTTGATGCGGCGATATTTTTTATCAATCAGTTTTAGGTAAGTGTTGGCGTAATCAGCATTGGAGACAACTAGATCTGCCTCGAGGACCTCACTCTTTTTTAGCGTGACACCCGTTGCTAATTTGTTTTTTCTCGACCAGCCCGTAGAGCCTTCAACATTAATTTTTTTGACTTCGCTGTTATAGCGAATGTTGCCGCCCAATTCTTCAAATTTTTTAACAAAGCCCTGCACTAAAGCTCCGGTTCCACCCATCGCAAAATGGATTCCCCAAGTTTTTTCTACAAAATGAATCATGGCATAAATCGCTGGTACATTAAGTGGGTTGCCTCCAACAAGCAAGGTTTCAAAACTAAAGACTTGCTGCATTTTGGGATTCTTAAAATATTTTTTGGCAAAAGAAAACAGCGTGCGTACTGCATCTAGTTTGAGTAAATCGGGCAAGACCTTAAACATACTGCCCATGTCACCAAAGTAGGTATATCCAAGCTCGAGAAAGCCACGCTCAAAAATCGCCTTGGCATCTTGGTGAAACCGTTCATATCCTTCTAAATCTTCGGGTGCTAGATTTTTTATTTGTTCCCTAGTGTTGACGGGGTCGCCGTCATAATCAAAAAATGTGTCATCATCAAAATAGATGCGGTAAAAGGGAAGAATAGGAACAATAGTGACATATCTACTGGTATTGGGGCCACTACTAATCCCACCTTTGATTCGTTTATCCTCACCTAACACGTTTTCGGGATAGTCGGGTTCATTCAAGTTAGACACGCCACGCTCTAAAGAAAACAACTCTTCAATAAAATGAGGTACAGTAATCACAGTTGGTCCCATATCAAAGGTGAAACCCTGGGCTTTATGTACATAAGCCCGTCCACCTGGGGCATCCAGTTTTTCTAAGATAGTAGTTTCAAATCCTAAACTCTGTAGCCGTATTCCCAAAGAGAGTCCGCCAATGCCTGAACCAATGATCAATGCTTTTTTCACAATTTGATTATTGCAAATAAATAACTTGCTATAGTGTAGTCCTGACTAAAGAAATTTTTGGAAACATGGTCCAGTGATAGGGTTCAGTGATGGCTTTGGCCGATGGAGATGAGAAATATTTGTGCAAAGTTCAGAGAGATGTGCTAACATGCAGCAATTACATTTTAGAAGGTACCGTCTATGAACAAAACCTATACACTGAACATAGCTACAAGCAACGTACTGTTTCATTTAATTGCTTGGCGTTTGCTGTGGGCGAATAGTGTTGCTGGTGGCGGTGGCGGCGATCCTTCTTGCTAAGCTTTCTTTTAGAACCTAACTAGGGACTGGTCCTTTTTCGCCTCTTGTTGTGGTGATTTCATCTCTTTTTGACGATTAATCTTTACTCTTTTCACATTTACATTTTTACAAGGGAGAAGTATGAAGCAAATCTTTTTGTGCGTCACTTTGTTACTCACTTCGTTTGTTTTAGGACAAGATAGTGTGCTTAATTTGTACATTTGGTCAAACTATATTGACCCAACCATTATAGAAGACTTTGAAAAAGAATTTAATGTGACGGTCAACCAAAGTTTTTATGAAAATGATGACGACATGCTGGCCAAGGTAGAGGCAACAGGGGGTGGGCTCTATGACATCGTGATACCCTCGAGCGCACTCGTTATCATCATGAAAAATAAAAACCTACTCGAGCCTCTGGACCCAGAGAAAATTCCAAACTTGGTCAATTTAGGCGAAGCGTTTCGCAGCATGGACTTTGACCCAGGCAACCAGTATTCCGTACCTTATGCCTTTGGCACGATGGGGATTATCTACAATAAAAGTGAGCTTGGCGAAATTGCTGATCAGAGTTGGAGTATCATCTTTGACCCAGCTAAGCAACCGGGTACATTTATGCTGCTTGACTCACCAACTGAGTTGATTGGCGGTGCGCTTAAGTATCTGGGAAAACCCTTTAACTCTGACAGCGTAGACGACCTGAAAGCTGCCTACGAAGTGTTAGCAGAAGCCAAGACAAGGGCGGTTGGGTTTGATGGGGGTCTTGGTGGACGTAATAAAGTATTAGCAGGGCAAGCCCTTCTTTCGGTAGGCTATAGTTTAGATGCCTTTGGTGAGGCGGTTGACGAATCGGGTATAGAACTTGGTTACTTTGTTCCCAAAGAAGGCAGCGAAATTTTTGTAGATACTATGGCCATCCCTGCGGGCGCACCCAACCCAGACTTGGCCATGGCATTTCTCAACTTTATATTACGCCCAGACATTGCGGCAAGAAATGTCAACTTTCTTTATGTTGGCTCTCCTAATGAAGCCGCCAAAGATTTGATTGACCCTGAAATTCTTAATAACCCTGTTATTTATCCTAGGGAAGAAGCTATGGCCTTACTCGAGCCTTTGGTAGATATCGGCAATGCTAGACAGTTGCGCGATGAACTCTGGAACCGCTTAAAAGCAAGATAGGAAAATCTATAGCAGGTATCAAATTCGGTCTCATTACATTCGGAACTGATCACCTATACATTAACTTTGAGATTAAACGTTTAGCACGCTATTTTTTAAGAAGCTACTACAGTCTTTGTACTTAGATTGATATAGAATCACCCATTTTAACTATAAGGAGAACTATGACGACTATTTTAACCACCAGTGCAGCGCAGTACCATATGCCAGCAGAGTGGGCCGAGCACCAGTGTTGCCTGATGTCGTGGCCTTCAAATATCAATTTTTGGGGAAAACATTTTGATGACATTCAAGCTGAATATGCTAAGGTAGCAAATGCCATTGCTGCCTTTGAACCAGTGCTGATGATAGCAACCCCAACTACAAGCAAGTTAGCTAGAAAACTCTGTGATTCCAATGTTCGCATCCTCGAGTTACCGCTTAATGATTCGTGGATACGAGACAATGGCCCGATTATCGTTCAGGACACCAGGGGTCAACGCTTGGGTCTGCATTTTGGTTTTAATTCTTGGGGTGAGAAGTTTCCACCTTTTGATAAAGATGCTGCGTTGCCTGAACCTTTGCTTGAGCATTTGGGTATTCCGCGTCGCGTGTCACCACTCATTCTCGAGGGTGGCTCAATTGCAGTAGACGGCCAAGGTACACTGATTACCACTGAACAATGCTTGCTCAATAAAAATCGCAATCCTAACTGGACCCAAGCGCAAATTGAAGCTGAACTCAAAACCCAGTTTGGTGTAGAAAAAGTGATTTGGTTACCCTATGGTCATTATTTTGATGCCCACACTGATGGACATATTGATGGCATCCTCGGTTATGTACGCCCTGGTGCCGTCATCGTGCAGACACAAAATAATCCTAATCATCCTGACTATGAGAGGTTGGGCAAAAATATGGAGATTCTGCGAAACACCACTGATGCTCGTGGACGAAAACTCGAGATCATTGAACTTCCGATCTATCCAGAATTTCAGTTTGAAGATACCCATGATGCCATTTGTTACGCTAACTTTTATATTGCCAATGGTGGTGTCATCGTGCCAACAGGTGACCTAGAAGAAGATGAGGAAGCTCTCAAAATCATCCGTAAAGCCATGCTTGGTTATGAGGTTGTGGGTGTGCCTGCCAAACTTATTGCTTATGGTGGCGGTGGCCCACACTGCATTACGCAGCAAGTACCCAAGGGGTTGTAATGATAGATTTTAAGCTCATCACTCGCTTTGACTTATTACCGTCGCCGATGCGTGAGAAACCTGCCGAGCGGCAACCCTTGCGCGTAGCACTTGTACAATCATGCTGGTATGAAAATAGCAAAGAACACCAAGCAATTTTGGCCGAAGGCATTCGCTTGGCAGCAAGCCAGAGTGCCAAAGTGATTTGCTTGCAAGAACTTACGCTAAGCCCGTACTTTGCTATCACTGCGGATGCCTATGAACAAGCACAGGCTACGGCAGAGCTTATTCCAGATGGCCCAACAACACAGTTTGCCAGAGAGATGGCTGCTGAAACAGGTGCAGCTATCCACGCTTCGCTTTATGAAAAAGATTTGCGAGGTGGTATCGGATTTAATACGGCGATTTGCGTTGCACCTGATGGTACTCTGCTGGCACGAACACGCAAGCTCCATATCCCACGCTTTCCTGGTTACCATGAAGATTTTTATTTTGCAGAAGGAGATAGCAACTTTCCTGTTACCCAAGTGATGAATGCCAAGTTTGGGTTTCCGACCTGCTGGGATCAGTGGAACCCCGAACTAGCACGAATTTATTCGCTCGAGGGTGCAGAAGTTCTGGTCTATCCAACTGCAATTGGCAGCGAACTCAATGTGGACTTTGACAGCCAACCCCAGTGGCAACACATGATTACTGCCAACGGTTTAGCCAATGCCACCTTTATGGTTGCCGTCAACCGCATTGGAACAGAACAGGGCATGACCTTTTATGGCTCGTCATTTATTTCTGACCCTTATGGGCGTGTTCTGGTACAGGCCTCACGGCATGAACCTACAGTGCTAGTCGCCGATTTGGATTTGGACCAACGCCGTGACTGGCTGGGTTTTGGTCTTTTTCAAACCCGTCGCCCTGAACTCTACACACGTTTAACCCATAAAGACTTAGGTCTGGGGGCTAAACAAGTACCCATAGCACCCACCTCCACTAACCAATTAGAGAGGTGAGTATGATTCAATCTTCAGCAGCTTCTAAAAGTGTGGCGGATGGGAGTCGCTACCGTGAACCTTTGACTTCGGTGATGGTGTCGTTTCGCAACATCCATAAATCTTTTGACACGGTGCAAGTTCTAAAAGGTATTGACCTAGATATTCATCAAGGAGAATTTTTCAGCCTGCTTGGGCCGTCAGGGTGTGGCAAGACCACGTTGCTTAGAATTTTGGCGGGGTTTGAAGAGGCAGATGAGGGCGAAGTATTGCTAGATAAACAAGAGATTTCACTGTTGCCACCGAATAAGCGTAGCGTCAATACCGTGTTTCAAAACTACGCGCTATTCCCGCACATGACAGTGTTTGATAATGTTGCTTTTGGTCTCAAGATGCGCCGTGTACCTGAAACTCAGCGAAGAGAGCGTGTTTTCAAGGCGCTAACAATGGTGGAAATTGAAAGCTTTGCCCAGCGCAGACCCGAACAACTCTCAGGTGGGCAACGTCAGCGCGTGGCGTTAGCAAGAGCAATTGTGAATGAACCCAAAGTGCTTCTGCTCGACGAACCTCTTTCGGCATTAGATAGAAAACTGCGCCAACAGTTACAACTCGAGTTAATGCACTTGCAACATCGCTTGGGTATCACCTTTATTTTTGTAACTCATGACCAAGAAGAAGCTCTTACCATGTCTGACCGCATCGCAGTCATGCGCTCAGGAGTGATAGAGCAACTTGGCACTTCTAAAGAAGTCTACGAACATCCTAAAAATGAATCTGTAGCAAAGTTTTTGGGCTCAAGCAATCTGCTGACCGCTTCCGTTATCGAATTAGCAGGCTTTGAAATCGGACGTGTTCGCACGCTTTTTGGAGACCTCGAGGTAGCTGAAACCTTACCCAAAGGTGGGGATATTCTGCTCTCGATTCGCCCTGAAAAAATTCAACTTTCTAGTGAAGGCTATGGAGACAAACCCAACCAGATTCCAGTACAAGTCGTTGATGAAATTTATTCAGGTGAAGGTTCACGCTACCGTTTACAAGGTGATGGGGGTGTCATGCTCGAGGCAAGCTGGCTTAACCGCAAAGTAGCAGGCTCGCACTTTCATATCGGTGAAAGATTGATTGCTCATTTGCCACCTGAAGCATTGGTGGTTCTCGAGTCCAGTAAGGAGAAGCTGTGAAGGTAAGTCTAAAACGCAAACCCAAACGCCACGCAGTGGGCGGTGAACTTTTGTCACCGCTTAAACTTTTGACTAGAGCTGCATTAACCGCAGGCCCTGGTGTGCTTTGGATTACTGTCCTGCTGATAGTGCCTGCATTGGTACTGTTTGTCTATTCCTTTTTAAGTAGAGATACTCTTGGAGATGTGACGATGCCATTCACCTTAGAGAACTATCGTCGTTTTATTGGCTTTAGCGTTTTTGGCTATGACCCAGTGTATTTCATCATTATTGCCCGCAGCGCAACCGTTGCACTTGGCACAACTTTAATCTGTGCCATTCTTGCTTATCCACTAGCTTTTTTTATCGCAGCCCACAATGAACGCTGGCGAAACATCTTGCTGACGCTGGTGATTGTACCTTCGTGGACAAACTTGGTCATTCGCACCTATGCCTGGATGATTCTCTTCGCACCTGATTCACCCCTTTCAACCTTTGCTAGAAGCTTGGGATTGATTGGTACGGGTGAAGGCATTTATCCTAGTGTATTTGCTGTCTATGTGGGAACGGTTTACACCTTTTTATCCTTTATGGTGTTACCTATTTATACGGCTGTTGAACGCTTAAACTGGAGTCTGGTTGAAGCCTCTAAAGACTTATATGCTAGCCATTGGCAAACTTTCTGGCAAGTGATCCTTCCACAAACCTTACCTGGTCTAGTAGCAGGTTGTATTGTCACGCTCATCCCTGCTTTTGGTATTTTTGTTGTTACCGACTTGCTAGGTGCTTCAAAAGTTTCCTTGATTGGCAATGTTATCTCGCAACAGTTCAGCAGTAGCCGTGACTGGCCCTTCGGGGCAACCTTATCATTTTTGGTGATGGAGATTAGTTTTTTGACACTCTATCTCTACGGCAAGCGCATGGGTGAAAAGGGAATGCGTGATCTTCTATGAAACGCAAGATTCACTGGACGCTAAGGGCTTACGCCTGGTTGCTCTTTGCGTTTCTCTATATACCTATTTTGGTTCTGGCTCTTTATTCGTTTAACGATTCGCGTACTGGCACGATTTGGCGAGGGTTCACCACGCGCTGGTACACAACTCTATTTCAGAACGAGGTTGTCCTGGCGGTGGCTTGGAATACCCTCGAGCTAGCTCTTATTAGCACAGCTATTAGTACAATCATTGGTAGCCTACTAGGCTACGGACTGCACTGTTATCGTTTCCCCGGCTCGAGATTTTTTAACTGGGTGATGTACCTTCCTGTCATCACACCAGACATCGTGATTGCAGTGGGGCTTTTGCTAACCTTTGGTCTTCTGCGTCGGGTCTTGCCCTTTTTTGAACTCGGTATGACGGCCATGATCATCGCCCATGTGAGTTTTCAAATTGCCTTTGTAGCGATTGTAGTACGCTCGAGATTATCTAGCCTAGATGTTGCCCTGGAAGAAGCCTCTCGAGATTTATACGCTAGTGCCTTCGATTCTCTGCGCTTTGTGGTCTTACCCTTAGCCATGCCTGGTGTTTTAGCTGGTGCATTACTTGCATTCACACTTTCTATTGATGACTTCGTGATTTCATTTTTCACTTCCGGTCCAACTTCGGCGACCTTAGCCATTTATATTTATTCCTCGATTCGGCGAGGTGTAACACCCGATATAAACGCGCTTTCAACCATTATTGTTTTGCTCACCATCCTAGGGGTAGTTGGGAGCAGTTTGCTAAGACGCAAGTCTTCAATGTGAAAGAGCCTAGCAGGTATCAAATTCAGTCTCACTATGTTCAGTGCTGGTCGTAGACAGACTTGAGTTGGAGAAATATCGCCCAAGACGTAATTTTGGTAATGAAATCCTGCTACGCCTACAGCGTGAGACCTGTCTCACAATCTTGGAAATGCTATCCACCCTAGAGTTTAGATAGCTATCTGAGGCACCTGAAAATAAAGCACAAGACTATAGATCAAAGCAGCAATAGATAAGACAGTAAAGGTTAGGCGTATAGAACTCTGCTCTTTAAGCAAAGAAGCCCAGGCTGAAAAAGCTAAGCCCAAGCTGCCTATCAAAGCCACAAGTTGCAAAGTGTCACCACGCTCATTAAAGTTTTCAGCCAGCGCAAAAAGGCTATCAGATTCATTGGCCATCTGATTGGATTCGGTGAATTTGCTTGCGTAATATTCCTGATTAAAGGGTTCCTCTGGGTTTTTAAGCAGCGCAGCTTTGAGATTGTCCGAGAAACTGCCTTGATAATAGGCTTTCTTTTCTTCATCTTCGGTTAAGTACCAGCTATCGAACATGGTGAAGTCATAGACGATTTCCTGATTCATGGTTACATATTCGGCATTGGCATCGGTGAGTATTTGTTGTCCTTGCACGTTGTATTTACTTTGCTCAGAACCCGACATGGCATTCTGGTAGCCAGCAATCGCTACCAGAATGCTTAAAAGGGCTACTAAAGTTCCAACTACGATATCTGAACTTAAAAGGTGAAGCTGTTTTGTCATCTCTCGAGCTTATATCAAATCGGTAAGCAAGTGACGCATATTCCTTCGACAAGACTTAGGGCAGGTTTCTCGGAACGGAGGTGTCTAGGGCACGCCATTTACCCCTCACTGAGTCTGGAATGAGTGGAGTGCCCTAGACTTCTCGACTCCGCTCGAAGTGACAAACTGAGTGGTCTTTTGCTTCCCTCCCATAGAAATGGTATTACCTCATTTTTCGTAAACCAGTTCACCCTCGAGAAAGGTCATCAGCACTTTGGTTTTATTGATTTTATTCACAGGGATTTCAAACAGGTTTTGATTTAATACAATTAGGTCAGCCTGTTTTCCTACTTCTAAAGAACCCACTTTGTTCTCTTGTCGCATGGTGTAGGCAGCGTTTAGTGTATAAGCCTGAATCACATCCTCTAAGTTGCTTAAATTCTGGGGTTTTCTAGTAAGTGCATTTTGCATACCCACAAATGGATTTAAGTCACTTACATCCCAATCGCTGCTCAAGGTAATTCTTGCTCCAGCCTCATACAAATCTTTAAGTGGAATCAAGGGGTCAGCGCGTTCATCAATCAAAAAGTCATTCTCTTTCCAGTGACTGGGCTGAGCAAAATCTCCGGTAACCTGCATATCGGCAGTGATATTGAGTTGCTTAAAACGTGGATAGTCGGCAGGGTTGACTACTTCAAGATGGGTCAAACGATGCCGTCCTTGTCCTTGCTGGCCATTTTCTATAGCATTTAGAGCTTCGCGTACACCTCGGTCACCAATGGCATGAATATGAAAGTCAAAGCCAACAGGCTCGAGTTCACGAATATATTTAGTTAAGCGTTCTTCTGTAAAGTAATTAAGACCATTATTGCTGGGAATATCACCTAGGGTTTCCAGATAAGGCTCGAGCATGGCGGCCGTGCTATTGATCAAAATACCGTCATCATAGACTTTAATCTGAGAAATGCGTAGAAAAGAATCAGGCTCGTTTTGATAGAGGGACGCAAGTTCTTTGATTTGCTCATCGTCATTCATATTTGGATAAGCCCAAAGATTTAAGATAGCTCTGACCGATAAAGCTCCTTCACGCTCAGCTCTTAGCCAAGCATCCTGAAAGTTACGTTTCCAGTAAGTGCGAGCTTCACAAACTGAGGTAATCCCGTTTTCATTGAGTAGCTCGAGGGCTTCTAAAAGTCCTTCGTAATTCAACTCGAGGATTTCAGGAGTGGGAGACCAAGCTAAATCCATGATTAAATCCCCAGCCGAGTCAAACAAAATGCCTGTAGGTTCGCCAGTCTTAGGGTCTTTGACGATAACGCCCCCAGGTGGATTAGCTGTATTTTTAGTGATACCTGCAAGTTCTAGAGCTTTGCTATTAACCCAAAAGGAATGCGAGGTTTCTTCCATGATGGCCACAGGTTTATTTGCAATAGCTTCATCTAAAATGTCTTTGGGCGGACGAGAAGTCTCGAGTAGTGTAAATACCGAATGTCCAAATCCTAAAACCCAATCGGTAGCAATTTGTTTAGGGGCGCAATCTTGAAGTTCTGGAATATATTCCTCAGCGTCTTCAACACTGCTATCTAGTAAACAGGTTCCAGAAAAAGGCGACATAGCCTCTAAGGGGTGCATATGTAAGTCATGAATACCTGGCATGACCATCTTGCCTTTTAAGTCAATGAGTTCTGCATCTTCTGAAGCTAGCTCGAGGGTTTCTTCAGTGCTGCCAATATATTCAATTACACCATCTCGAAAATAGATAGCTTCGGCCCAGGGTTGATTTGGATTGACGGTGTAAACAGCAGCATTGTATAAGACAATTTCTACATTTTCTTCTTGAGCAAAACATGCCGATAAAGTCATAAGACAGACCAGTCCTAAAATAAATGTACGCAAATGGATCAACCTTTCAGTAAGTTGTTGAGGGATTATTGAAGTGTGAAGTGAAAAACAGTGACTAAGAAAGCCTAATTTTTTGCGATGGGTCACCACCACCGCCACCTGCAATACTAAAAGCCCATAGTGAACGCCAGATTGGGTTTCGCCTGGATTGGTGATGCATGGTGTGACTATAACATTCCAAAAATATGTACAGGTTGACTCTATCTTGAGTAGTTACACGTTTAGTAAATATCCAAGACAGTTTTTAGGTTTTCATTGAGTTGCTCGAGGGTTGACTGGTTAAGGTTACCAATATGCTGCTCGAGTAGGTTTCTATCAAGGGTACCTAGTTGGGTGATATTAATGACTGAATCGGTACTCAACCCAGTTTCTTCTTTGGACAAAAATATATTATTGGACAATTTGGCATATTTGAGATTTGAGATAATCATTAGGACTATGACTGTTTGAATGTTGGTTTGATTATAACTGTTGCTAGAAACAATGACGATAGGGCGACGATAACCTGGCTCAGCACCTATGGGTTCAGGTAAATCAGCCCACCAAATCTCACCACGTTTCATGCTTGTCTTCCACTTTCAGAGAGAGTAGCTGCATTCTTTCAAATCCAGCATCACGATTATCTTCATTGGCATAAAAAGCATTGAGTTCATCTGTCAATTTTTGGCCACGTTTGTCTTTCAAGAACTTTTGTAGGGCTTTGGTATAAAGTTCACTGCGAGATATGCCCATTTCTTTGGCAATTTCTTCGGCTTCATGAAAGGTTTCGTCTGATATGGATATGGCGGTTTTCATACTACTAGTATAACATATATTTATACTTTTGGCGGATATTCAAATATAATTATACAAAGGCTCGAGTAAGAGTGCCAAAGACATCATTTGTCTCATTTGTCTCGAGTGGCTTTGTCTGAGCGCATCATAGTAAAGGAAAACACAGTAAATAGTCCGACCAAAGTCGTGACGATTATACCTACAGAGAAAATAAGTAAATTCATTAAGGTATTAGCTTTTCCTTAGAGCAAGCTTGATAAAAACCCCAAAGGCGAGAATAGAAGGAACCCAGAGACCTACAAAGCTTCCCTCTTCTTTGTAGCCTAAAAACCACAAAGATACAGATAGAATAAAAGAAATAAAAGACGCTGATAAAATCATGTAATCGTTAAATTTTAACATTATTCAAAGCTCCTTTGCGCTATACATATACCATATAGCTATGACCAAGGATTGCAGTGGATATATGATTAAGTTTGGCTGACCTTGGGATTAGAAGTGCCAAGCTTAACAAACATTGATGCAAGGATCAACTACAAATTATGTTTAAGATTACGTTTATTGATAAGGGGACACAATGTGCTGTGTTACTATTAATTACTACCATCTATGGGAAAAATCAAAAACGTTTTTTAGCTGGAGTTATTTTATTTAGGATTTTTGTAGATCGCTCAAAATCCCCTCGAGCCAAGCTATGTCTTCAGAAAGCAGAGAGACCTTTTCTCCCGAGCTACTTCTAAGGGTTAAGCGTTCAGGGCGATGGGGTAGGTCTTTGGCGCACTCTGTGTAGAGGGTGGCCGGTTCTTGACCCAATATGCCATCAACACTGCGAAAGGAAGGGCGGTTATTCATTACGGCCTGGGCCATAAGCGAAACGGTAAAAGCATCTTGTTTGTTAATCGTCACGACAGCATCACGTAGTTGCAGTTTCATAAGTCACCTAAATGTGGGGGAAGTGCGTGTGTGTAGGCACGCTTTAACCAATTGTAATACATCCTCGTATAGAATGTATATTCATAGAATACATACCTTTATGCAAAAAGCCAAAAGTGACTTTTCGGACGTTTTCTAAGCCTGTAAGATTCTTGAAAGCTCTGACTTGTTAGACTCTATAGAGTGATGGATAAACCTTTACTTATTCTGGGAGCAGGGGGCCATGCCAAGGTGCTTATTGATGCGCTGGGGCAATATGGGCATAAAGTTCTGGGAATAACTGATCCAGACCCTGGTCTTTGGGGTAAAACCCTGATGGACGTACCTATTTTGGGAAATGATGACAAAATATTGGACTATTCCCCAAAAGAGGTTCTTTTGGTCAATGCTTTAGGTAGTGTTGGCAGTATCAAAGCTCGAGCCAGTCTTTATGAAACCTGGAAGGCTAAGGGTTATAGCTTTGCTACCGTGATTCATCCCAAAGCCATTCTTGCACCTGATGTTGAGCTAGCCGAAGGTGTACAGGTTTTAGCTGGGGCTATTATCAATGCTGGAACTGTTATTGGACACAATACTATCGTCAACACAGCCTCGGTGATAGAACATGATGGCATGATTGGCAAGCATGTGCATATTGCAGGCGCAAGGATAGCTGGTCAAGTACACATAGCCGATTATTGCCATATTGGTATAGGTAGCACCATCATTCAAAATTTAACAATAGGTGAGAATTGTCTTATTGCGGCTGGGGCGGTTGTCGTAACATCATGTAAAGCCGCTTCTCTAATGATGGGTGTGCCGGCCAGAAACCGAAGGTAGTTGTGTGAATCAAGCCTCGTCTTTTCATTTTCAAGATTCAATTTTTGGAGATTTATCAATGCTAAATTGGCAAAAAACCTTAATACACCCTGAACAGTCAATACGTGAAGTATTGAAAGTCATTGATGCTGCTGAATTACAAGTGGCATTGGTAGTGAGTCAAGAGCGCAAGCTTTTAGGGGTCATTACTGATGGAGATATACGGCGTGGATTACTTAAGGGCTTAACCCTCGAGTCCTGTGCTAGTGAAGTGATGACCCAAGACCCAACGGTTGCTAGCAGTGATATGCGCCCCAGTGCCATTGAAGCCTTGATGCGCGAAAAGCAATTGCGTCATATTCCTTTACTGGATGCTGAAGGTACGTTGCTAGATTTATTTTTACTAGATGAAGCCACTAAAATTGAGCGTTTTGAAAATACAGTAGTTTTAATGGCTGGCGGTCTAGGTGAACGATTAGGTGAACTGACCAAAGATATGCCAAAGTCTTTGCTCAAAGTAGGAGATAAACCTATTTTGGAAATCATCCTCGAGAGTTTTTTATCGCAAGGGTTCTACCGCTTTCAACTTTCTGTAAACTATAAAGCCGAAATGATTGAAGATTACTTTGGTGATGGTAGCCGTTGGGGAGCTTCAATTAGTTATCTTCATGAAGCTACCCGTATGGGAACGGCGGGCTCGCTTAGTTTATTCCAAGAAAAACCCAAAGAGCCATTTTTTGTAATGAACGGTGACCTATTAACCAAAGTCAACTTTAAGCAAATGCTTGAGTTTCATACTGCCCAGGCTCAGCTAGCCACTATGGCCGTGCGAGAATATGATGTGCAGGTTCCCTTTGGTGTCATAGAACTAGATGGACAGAACATCATTAACATTATAGAAAAACCGGTCAAGCGTTATTTTGTGAATGCGGGCGTTTATATCCTGAGCCCGCAATGTTTGCCGCTAATTCCTAAAGACGAATTTTTTGATATGCCAAGTCTATTTCTTAAACTCATTAAGAGTGGGTTTAGTACCTCGAGCTTTCCTATTCATGAATACTGGTTAGACATTGGTCGGATGAGCGATTTTCAACGGGCGGGTGTGGAGTATCTTGAAAATTGGGGGAAGAAAGAATGAAAGAGAATAGGCTAGAAGCAATGAGCAATGAGCGACGAGTGAAATCTTTTCACTCATTGCTCATTGCTCATTGCTCATTACTGGTGTTGCTATGAATCTCTACATCGTTCACGCTATAGACACCGAAGGTCCACTCTATGAATCTCTCGAGGCAACCTTTGAACGTTTGGAAAAGATTACTGGAGTAAGGCTCGAGCCCTCAGGTAAAACCTTAGAACAAATCCGTAATAAAGAAATCCCTCTTAATGGCCGTGAAGAGATTGCAGCTTTAGTTACGTCTCCACAACTCTTAAACTACAACGACACCTGGGATAAAGTAGATGAAATGCTCTATGACATGATGAGCCCCGAATACCGCCAGCGTTACAACGACCCGCAGGGTGGTGGCTGGATATATAACTGGTTTTTAATGGATCATATCGGCTACGACACCAATCCACGCCGCCGTGATGTGGGCTATCACAATGTGTTTGACCACTACCGCTTTATGGTCAAGGAGACTAACTCTCCTGATGAACTGCACTGGCACTTTCACCCTATGTCTACTTATAAAGAAGCTAATATCTGTGCGACCTCATATATTCGCTCGCCACATCTTTTAGAATCACTGGCTCGTAGAATCATTGACCGCAATTTTTTTCCCAGTTGTTTTCGCCCAGGGTTTCACGCCGAACGCCCCGATGCAAACTGGTTTTTAGAGCAATGGATTCCCTTTGATTTTGCCAATCAGTCAATGCCAGACACAGGTAATCTCGAAACGCAAGATGATGTAGCTGGTGGAAGACTTGGTGACTGGCGACGCGCACCCAATGACTGGTCGCCCTATAACCCATCCCATGATGACTGGCAAACCCCAGGAAATTGTCGCCGCACCCTTTTTCGCTGCCTCAATGTAGGTACACGCTTGCGCCTGATGGATGAAAACGAGGTGCGTCGTGCGTTTGCTAGAGCGCAAACTGGCGAGCCTACTATTCTGGCTTTTACCAACCATGATTTTAGAGATATGCGAAATGATGTGGCACTGGTGCATGAGATGGTTTCAAAAGTTGCGAGTGAATTTCCAGAAGTGCAGTGGCATAATGCAGGCGCAAAAGAGGCCGCACAAAAAGTTTTAGAATTAGAAAATACTACACCGATAAAGTTAAATGCAAAGCTCGAGCGTTCAGGTGATGACCTGAATCTTACTGTAGAAACTAATGTAGATAGCTTTGGCCCTCAGCCCTTTTTAGCTATTAAAACTCTGGATAAACGCTATCTTACTGATAACTTTGATTTTCAAATTCCCAGACGTAAATGGACTTATGTGTTTGATGCGGATACGGTGTTGCCGCAGTCTTTGGAAAAGATTGGGGTGGCGGTGAATGGGGTGGATGGGAGTACAGATGTGGTTATTTTGAGCTTTTAGATATATTTTGCAAGCATCATTCTAAAAGTGCTATGAAGTAAGTTATGATGAAACAATGGCTCTTAATGATTTTCTTAATCTGATTCCTACGTTGCTACAACGTGCTAGCCAGCTTCAAAATACCCCACCTCAAGGAAAACCCGAAGAAAATACTAAAGATAAATTACTTGCTCCTTTGCTTGAATCTTTAGGCTACGGCCCTGATGAACGCACGTTGGAAGCGAATATCACGAGTTTATCTGGCACACGTAATTGGGTAGATTACTTTTTACTGCCTGATAAAACCAAACGCCCTTGGTTAATGGTTGAGGCTAAGCCCTATAGTGAACAGAATCTGTGGGAACGCTATAGCCAGCAAGTGCTGGGCTATGTGCGTGATTATGCATCGATGGTAGGTAACGAGTCGCCTATACGTTGGATTTTGCTAACAAACTTTCGTGAATTTCACGTCTTGCGCTTGGGTGAACGTACACCTTTTTGGAGTTTTTCTGGTGCTGATTTAGCCGATGGCGAAACTGCTCAGGCTGTCTATAACCGTCTCAGCCGTGAAAATATCTCCAGAGAAAGACTTGATGAATATTACCAAGAACACCTTCGGGATAATCTCGAGGAACGCACCGCCCAATTCTTACAAGATCTTAAAGATTGGCGGATGATTTTAGCCAATGGCTACCGTGCAAAAAACCCAACATTACCACTCGAGTCCATTCGCCAAGCCTCCCATACTCTTATGTTGCGCTTGCTATTGGTAAGGCTCTTAGAAACGTATGCCCAAGAACCCTTTTACTCACTTGGTACACTCTATGAGTATTGGGAGAGGATATATCACTCTACGCCGTTTTCAAGACAACTGGTGCAAAAGTTCCGTGATACCTGGGCAGGTTACAATACTGAGTTGTTTCAAGAATCTTGGATTGACACACTTGATATAGAGAGTGAATACCTGCGCATTATTATTCAACCTGACGCGATTCCTAGTCCAGAACTTATCAAATTGAGTGGCAGGCTTCTAGGTTATCGCAGCATTTATAACTACGATTTTTCAACCCTTGATCAAGACATCCTCGGTACAGCTTACGAACAGTTCTTAGCACACGAACTAAATGAATCAAAAGGTTACATAGAAGTCGTCGAAAACCAAGAAACTAGACAGAGGGAAGGCATTTTCTATACGCCTGCTTACGTGGTTGAGCATATCGTGAAGCGTGTACTAAGCCCACAGGTTGAACCCCATATAGAGAAAGCTTTGAATCTTGCTAAAGAGGGCAATTTTGATGCAGCACTCGAGTCTGCAAAGCGTGTCCTCGAGATTCGTGTGGTAGACCCTGCTTGCGGCTCTGGCTCTTTTTTGCTGGGTGCTTATCGCTATCTTGTTGAAAGGTTAGAACACTATAACGAACAAATGCGAAGTATTCGAGATACGAAACTCAATGGTAAACAAAACGCAACGGTCAATATCTTTGAAGCCACCAATTTTCATCGTAACGATCCAATACTGATTGGTTATCCACATGAACAAGTCGTTGTAAATTGCATTTATGGTGTAGACCTAGACTCACAAGCGGTAGGGCTTGCCAAACTCTCCCTTTGGACACAACTTCTTAGAGCCAACCCTGGACAATACGGTAAGCGCGGCAGCACCCACACCCGCCTACCTGCGCTCACCCTGAACATTCGCATGGGCAACAGCCTAATTCATTCACCACAAGACCTAACACCTTATGCTAGTAAGCTAAGTGAGGCGGCAACCTTTGCAAAGCAAGTCAAAGATGTGAATGAAAGCGAGAACGAACGAAAAGTTGCACTCGAGAGCCTGGAAGCTCTCATTAGCGAAGTAAATAGTGCGATACTGCCGGCACTTGTGGACTTCTTTGAAAACCCCGCCGAGAAGCAACCCTTTAACTGGCACGTGGAATTCCCTGATGTCTTTGACCCTGTTTTACTTGAAGAAAGACAGGGTTTTACAGCAGTGATTGGGAATCCACCCTATTTTAATTTAGATAGTCTTGGAAGACATGCTCCAGAATTTGAATGGTTGAGACAAACCTATCCTGCTATCTATAATCAAACTACGGATATCTTGTTTTACTTTTTTGGACGTGGTTATGACATTTTAAGACCAAATGGCGAACTAAGCTTTATTGTTTCACGCGCTTTTATACAGGCACACAAAGCCGCAGGGTTGAGAAACTTTTTAAGCCAGAATACAACCCTAATTTATTTGCTTGACTTTTTAGGTCATCATGTCTTTCAAGCAGGCATCGCCACCGCCATTTTGCACTGGCGTAAAGCCAAAGCACCCGAAACTCACGCTCTGGCAACCTTTGCTGTAATAGACTTCGATGAAGTAAGAAATAACCTTGCAACACAGTTTGTACCCAATACAGGTATAGTAAAAATAATAACTGAGCAAAAAACCCTCATGGGAGAACCTTGGGGGATTTCACCCTATGCTGAACTCTTTCGTAAGATGGATGAAGGACGAAAACAACTCGAGCAACTCGAGGGCATTGAACTAGGCAAGGGCTTCGAGACTGGAGAGAATGACGTTTTAATTCTAAGTTGGGAAGAGGTCAAGCAATTAAAATCAGAAAAATTTGCTATTCAGAGAGCATCTAACTCAATAGTCAAACGGTTTGGTATTACCAATAGCGAAGGTTGGGGTTTATGGCTTGAAGATACTGATTTTTCTAAACTCCCAAAATTACTCCAAGACTACTTAGAAAGTAATCGAGAAAGACTCGAAGACCGCAATGCTTATAGACGTGGAGCGTGTGAATGGTTTCGCTTTACTTGGCCGCGTAGTAAGGACTTACATTTTGGTCCTAAAATTATTATTCCTTATCGCGGGCGAGATATTCATGCTTACTTTGATGAAACAGGCGAGTGGTTAGCAACAGATGATAACCGTTTAGTTTTTCTAAAACATACTGTTGTGATTAACGGTTATGCGCTAACAGCTTTGATGCTTAGCAAGCCTGCAAGGTTTCGCTTGCAAGCTTTGGGTGGTCTTTGCAAACTTACTGGGCGTGGCATGTACGAATTTTTCAATAACCAACTAGCCCGTTTGCCTATTCCCAACCTCTCTGATAAAGATGAAGAAAAACTTGCTTCTTTGGGTAAACGTGCTCACGAATTATTTCAAGAGAGATATAAACTCCTGGAGGCACTCAACAAAGTTCTTTACAGTGTTTTACATCAGGACTTGGCTTTCACTGCTTTTCATGACTTGGCAGGTGCATATGGCTCTATAGTTAGTTATACATCTCCAAATCCAAATGCTATAGGTCATTTGCTAGAGCTGCGTGTCGAAGCTATCAAGGGCGGTTATAAGTTGTGGGGCGAAATAGTAGAAGGTGATGACATAGACGAAGGTGAGCGGGAGTGGCGTGTGCTGGCAGAAGTACAGGTTTCAGATGTTGACCTCAGACAGGTCTTGTTATTTCGAGTTTTGTGGCAAACCGAATTTGACGAGAGTTTTCGGCGAAAGCGCAAGCTGACAGGCAATAAAGCAGAGAATTTAGTTACCGCAGCTTTTCGTGTTCTTAGTGTTCCTAGTTATGATGCAGATATACTGCGAAATTTGAAAGTAATGGAGAATCTTCTTAAACGCCTTGAAAGTGAACTGGGCAAGAGTGACTTAGAAAGTATCATGCTCGAGGCTTCTAGTGTCGAAGCTGAGATTGATGATCTTTCTTTCAAGCTTTATGGTTTAGAAAATGAGAGAGCTATTATTGAAGAGGCTTTGCGGATGGTTCTATAAGTATCTACATTTATTCAAAAAACCAACTTACTACAACTACTACACAAAATCCAATCCCAACCCACATTAAAACCATCGACAAATTCAAAAATCCCAAGCTTGCCAAAACTGCTCCAAGGACATAACCACTATCTCTAAAAAATCTATAAATCCCTAGAGCAGAAGCGCGTTGTTCTACAGGGGTTTTATCTGCCACATAAGCAATTAGGGTTGGATAGGCCATACTGGTTCCTAGACCCAGTAAAAATGCTGCAAGCAGGGCAATAGACAATTGGCTCGAGGTTCCCATAATCACCAACCCTATGCCTTGTATCAGGATTCCAGAAAGAATTAAAATCATGCGTCCTATGTGGTCAGAAAGTGGGCCAAAAATAAGCTGCCCACTTGCCCAAATAAAGGGGTAAAGTCCAGCTACAGAGCCGATTTCAGAAGGGCTAAACCCTCGAGCTGACAACATTAAAGGCAAGGCTAGCCATACCAGCCCATCTTTCATATTGGTCATAAATCCTAAGAGGCTAGGTAGACCTACACCTTTAATCCATTCTAAGCGTAAAGCGGGTAGGGGTTTATGGGTTTCTTTGACAATGACTGAAAAAATAAGTCCGATGATTGCAACACCCACACCCAAATAAAATGGTGCAGGGCGCAGACCATAGCTCGAGGCTACTAGACCAGTTAGAAAAGCTAGCAAACTTACCCCAAGATAGCCCATGAATTCATTGATGCCAGCAGCTACTCCGCGCCTGTGTGCAGGGACTAAATCCACCATCATATTGATGGTCATGCTCCAAGTTAGGGCCTGATTGATTCCGAGTAAAACATTGGCAACAATGACCCAATTCCAAGTAGGAGCCAGCATAAGGATAAAAGGGATAGGTAATCCTAACAACCAGCCGATGAGTAAAACGCTTTTGCGACCAAAGCGGTCAGCCAGTGTTCCTGCAAAAAGGTTAGCCAAGGCTTTAGAAATACCAAAAGACATTACAAAGGCTCCAATAGCTAGACCGCGCTCGAGACCAAAAGTATCTCGAGCAAGAAGTGGTACTACTGTGCGTTCTAAACCGACCATGCTGCCTACGAAAAGGTTGATGACAGCCAATAGAAAAAATTGTGCCCAATTTGGTTTATGGGAAGGCGTAGTGACCATTGAAGGTATCAACCAAGATTGCTGTTGCGAATCGTTTCAAAGTTTTCTGGACGAGGCGGAATATCTTTTAGCATGAGGGAAATAAAATCTATTTCGGTATTGATTTGAAAAGCTTTATTAAACTGTTTTTCAAAGCCAATGGTCGAAGTTGGTTTTCCAGATAGCCCGCGCCCGCAAACACTGCCGCTAAAAGCTCCTGGATAAACTTCTACAAAATCTGGAAGTTTTTTGAGGCGTTGTGCGCTGGCAAAAAGAGCTTTTGCGCCTTCTTGGGCACTCGAGGCTAACTCAGTGCGGCCCATATCGCCGACCATCAGGGTATGACCTGTAAGAATAAGCCAAGGCTCAGAGCTTCGTGTTTGGTCAGTCACTAAAAGGGCTAAGTGTTCAGGGGTATGACCTGGTGTGTGCCAAATAGTAACTTGCACATTGCCTAGGTCTAGAATATCTTCATCATCAACGGCTTGATTATCTGTTGAGCTGACACTCGAGTGTAATAAATAGCTTGCGTCTGTGATCTTGGCAAACTCACGTCCAGTAGAAAGATGATCTGCATGAACATGGGTATCAAGGACATAAAGAATATTTATTTCTAAGCGAGCAGCTTCGTCTATATAAAACCGAGGTTTAGAAACAGGATCAATGACTATGCCCTTGGCCTTGCCACTGCATCCTAAAAGATAAGAAGCTGCAATGACTGGTTGCTCATGAAGATATTGACGAAAAATCATGCTGCTCTTTCTAGGGTTAAACCTTGTAGTTGCCAATCCATAGGACTTTCGGCAAGTCTTCCGCCTTGTAGCCTTTGCTTTTGAGAAAGGAAACAGCTTCATCAGCATACACACAATAACGGCCTCGGCAATAGGCTAGAATTTCGCGGTTTTTTGGAAGATGCTTTAGCTGTTGCTCGAGGGTTTCAATAGGGACAGACTTGGCTCCAGGTAAATGACCAGCATCAAACTCAGACTTAGGGCGCACATCAATAAGCGTAACTTTTCCTTCTTTGACCAGTTTTAATAATTCAGGAATAGTTATTTCTTCTCTAAATTCACGTTGACCCAAATGACGCTCGAGAACTACTTCAACTTCGCTTAATTTTTGATGGGCTAAGCTTCTTAGTGAATCTACCAGTTGGTAAACGGTATTATCTCCCAAGCGATAAAATATATAAGTACCTTTTCGGCGGATATTGACCATTTTTGCAGCCTTGAGAATTTGTAAATGCTGTGAGGTACTGGCAATAGATAAATTTAATTCATGGGCTAAATCTTCAACATTGCTTTCGCGTTGGGCTAGAAGGTCTAAAAGCTCGAGGCGTCTAGGATGCGACAAAGTATGTCCTATGCGAGCAAATTCGCTATATAACTCGTGTTTAAAACTTTGATGTTTTTCCTTATTCAATAATTCCATTGAATAATAGAATATAAGAAATTAAACCTATTGTCAAGTAATAGAAAAGTTACTTCTTGATTTTGTATAGAGCTATTTGATGAAAAAATTCCCAAAGCTCTAGTTCATACCAGTTACAATACTTTCATGGCTTTACCCGATGACATCGCCTCTACCTTCGACCGCCTCTGGCCCATCCTGCGCAGCATCACCGGTGCAGGCGTTCGCCAAACCCATGATATTCTCTCTGAAATTGTCAAGCTCGAGCGTCATGAAATCCCTAGTGGCACTCAAGTCTTTGATTGGACCATTCCTAAAGAATGGGTAGTGCGCCAAGCTTATATTATTGACCCACAGGGGCAGCGTATTTTAGATGTTGCAGAAAATAACTTGCACTTACTCAATTATGCTGTGCCTTTTCAGGGTGTGGTTTCAAAGGCAGAACTCGAGACACACTTATATAGCCTGCCTGATAAACCTACAGCCATTCCTTATGTGACCAGTTATTACGCCCCGCGTTGGGGATTTTGCCTTTCGCAACAGCAGCGAGACAAGCTTCCTGAAGGTGATTATCAAATCGTGATTGATACTGAAATGATAGATGGTTCACTAACCATAAGTGAAGCTGTATTAAAAGGTGAGAGCGAGCAAGAGGTTTTAATTTCAACCTATACCTGTCATCCATCTTTAGCCAACAACGAACTCTCTGGTCCTTTGGTGGCGGCATTTTTGTATCAAAAACTTGCAGCATTAGGGAAACGTCGTTTGACCTATCGTTTTGTTTTTTTACCTGAAACGATTGGGGCTATTGCCTATCTTCATTTGCGTGGAGAGCATTTAAAAAAGAATGTGGTTGCGGGTTATGTGCTGACCTGTATTGGGGATGCTGGAGACTTTACCTATAAACGCTCGAGGCAGCATACTAGTCTTGCTGACCGTGCTGCCGAACATGTCTTGAAACATTTGAATACACCTAGCAAAGTCATTAATTTTTCACCTTTGGGCAGTGATGAGCGGCAATATGGGTCGCCTGGATTTAACTTGCCGATGGGCTCACTGATGCGCTCGATGTATGGAACCTACCCTGAATATCATACTTCACTAGATAACCGTGATTTTATTTCTTTTACAGCGATGGCAGAATCGGTTGAGGCCTATTTTAAGATAATGATGGCTCTAGAAAATAATGTGATTTACAAAAATTTATTTCCTTATGGTGAACCGCAACTTGGCAAACGTGGACTTTATGACACTATTGGAAGAAACACTATTCCCGAATTATCCTCGGCTGTTTTCTGGCTGCTAAATTTTTCTGATGGCGAACATGACTTGTTAGCTATTGCCCAAAAGAGTGGTTATAGTATGGAGTTACTTCACCAAGCAGCACAAGCTTGTTTGGCTACAGGATTAATTGAGGTGCTATAAGCATCTTGAATTCAAAAAATTCGAGAAAAAACTTAGGATACATAAAAGGGGACTCGAGCTTGTTCAGGGGTAGAAGTGCAAGCTCGAGTCAGTGGGAGATAAAGGAGGGTTGTTGCATAGTGTAGTAGAAGACGTTCAACCCTAAAAAAAGTATAGAACACCACCCCTGACAAAACTCTTACAGCAAATAGGGCAAGTATGTTTCACATGGACTTTGCAGTCTGAAGGTTAAGCTCTTGTGTTCATTAGGATAAACTCTGCCTACTATCAAATTCGGTCTTACTCTAGCGTCTATCGAAAGGTTTAGTGCTGGTCGTAGTTTTTAGAAATCTTCGGGCAAACATGCTTATACGATTAAATCAAATCGTGGTCATGAACTGAGTAAGATATAATGATTCATTGATAGTACGAAGTTAGATCACCAACAAGCGTTTATGGATTTAACTGATTGCCTTCAATAATATGAGATGGATAACGATTATCACCGCTATACCATAAAAGTTCTTCACCAACCAAAGCTACTTTATAGCAGTTTTCAATTTGTCCAGGTGGCCAAGTTGAGCAGTAGTAACCATCTTCACGAATACGCCAATATCCTTGGCTGCGGTTGCCATCATCTCCTATATAGATAGTGTTTCCCCCACGGTCAAAAAACTGTCTGTAAGGACTGCCGGCCCATTCACCAACAATGGTATTGCCCAAAAGCAATTTTGTAAATTCTTCTTGGGTCATTGCGTGCTCGTTGTCTTGAGCCAGTGCAACGGTGAAAAAGAGTAGCCCCAGCAAAAGCGAGTGTAAATTCTTTTGCGTAACAAGATATAAAAAACTATTTTGAGATGGCGATAGAGTCATAGCTTGTTTATTGTAGTTCAAGATTCCTGCACTGATTGTTTACAGGACACATAAGGATTTAATGATTTAAGACGTACTCGAGGACGACATCAGCATCGGTGTTGGGATCCACACTGCGCCAAATTTTTTCGACTACACCTCTAGGACTAATTAAAACAGTATCCCGACTATAAAACACCCCTGAAACACCGTAAGCTTTGGCTAATGCACCATCACTATCAGGCAACATTTGCCCTGAAAGTTTAAGCTCTTCAATAAATTGACATTGCTCGTCAGGGTTATCGGCACTTACGCCAAACGCTTGGATATTGGCTTTAGCTAGAGTCTCAGCCATATCCGTGTAGTGCTTGGCTTGTATGCTGCATCCAGCCGTCATGGCCTTAGGGTAAAACCACAGTGCGATCCATTGTCCAGAGGTACTAAGTTCTGAAAGATTGATGGTGTTGTCATAAGAATCTTTGATAATAGGTAAAAAAGCAGTATCGCCTTCATTAAGTGTTTGGGCCATAGCACAACCTAACAAAAATAATACAAGAACACAATATCGCATAGATTACAATACTTGAGTTTTATTACCTGACACTGAGTGAAGTATCACAAATGCTTAACCCTTCGTCTAAAACAAATTCAGGAACTTGCCGCATGGCCTCTAAAACAGTGTGAACCCCAGCTTCGCTTTTATGGGCGTGTTCACTTAAATAGCGTTTCCAGGCTCTTGTGCCAGGTTGGCCAGTAAATAAGCCCAGCATGTGCCTGGTGATATGTTTTAAGTAAACATCTTTATTGGTCCAGTGTTCAATATAAGGAAGCATTCCCTCGAGGATTTCCCTACGGGTTTTGACAGGCTCTTGAGCAGAATAAAAAGTTTGATCAACGCTAGCAAATAAATAAGGGTTGTCATAAGCAGCACGTCCAATCATTACGCTGTCAACCTGCTTTAAGTGTTCTTGGGCTTGCTCTAGCGAGATGATGCCCCCATTGATTTCAATATTCAGGTGCGGAAATTCTTCTTTGAGCCTATAAACATCAGCGTAGCGCAAAGGTGGAATAGTGCGGTTTTCCTTAGGACTTAAACCTTTAAGCCAGGCTTTGCGAGCATGAACACTAAAGTGTTTTACGCCAGCATCAGAAACCACTTTTACAAAACTCGCCATGTCTTCATAGCGGTCAAGCTCATCTACTCCAATGCGATGTTTGACACTTACAGGAATACTCACAGCCTTTTGCATGGCTTCAACGCTATGTGCCACTACCTCTGGCGTAGCCATAAGGCAAGCCCCAAAGTTTCCGTTTTGCACACGTTCGCTAGGGCAGCCTACGTTCAGGTTGAGGCCACTATATCCCCACTGTTCGGCAATACGGGCACATTCGGCTAAAGCCTTGGGGTCATCGCCACCAAGTTGCAAAACCAGGGGTAACTCTTCAGGTGAAAAATCCAGATGGCGTTTTTTATCGCCAAATAAAATTGCACCAGTGGTGACCATTTCGGTATAAAGCAAAGTATGCTTGGTCATCTGCCGCATAAAATAGCGGTAGCGGCGGTCAGTCCAGTCCATCATGGGGGCAATGCTAATCATTTCAATCTATCTCGCATTTTGTTATAGACCATATTTTTATCACGTTTATCAATGATAATTACCAAAATAAAAATTTCCTTATCATTCACTTGATAGACTAATCTATACCCAGCAGAACGCAATTTAATTTTATACATATTGGAAAATCCACTTAGTCTACTTGAGGGTACATGTGGGTTCTCAAGTCTTTCTGTAAGTTTTTTCTTAAATTGTATTTGAATGGGTTTATTCAGAGTCTCCCACTCTTTGAGGGCCTTGGGCAAAAATTTTAAGCTGTACTTGGTCATTACAAATCATCAATAGAAACGGTTACAGGTTTGGCTTTTTCTGCCAAACGTTGTTTCACTACTTTTGCCAGGTGTAGGTCCTCGAGTTGTTCCAGCATAGCCTCGTAGGTTTCAACTGGGACCAAGTAAGCAGTAGGTTTATTGTGATTTAAGATAGCGATGGGCGCACCCTCTGAAGCACTTAGTAAGGCCGAGGGGTTCTTTTTGAGTTCAGAAATGCTTACCGAATAACTGGCTAAAATGTGATCCATAAAATAACCTTCCTTAGATGCTAATTTTAGACTAAAATTTAGTACTTATCTGTAAGATTGACATATCTTTTGATTGGCTACACCGGGATTTATCTTCATGAAATTGGAATGTTGCCTATAGATAAAGACCAAAAATAAGGCTAAAGTAGCATCTATAGAACAAGTTATTGCTAGACTACCTAATTCACCCCTCGAGTCTCTTACCCAAGCCAATCTTGGTGACCTTTACCGTGCTTTTAAGGTCCCTCCTCGTTGGCAGCCCCTTTTTAGAGCCTTTTTTCAGGTTTCGGCTAGGGGCTTGGCCAGAGAATTACTCGAGTTTGATGCTGATATTTCTCAGATAGGTTTACAAAAAGCAGCTCAAAAACTTCTAAAGAATCATGCTGGACAGGTGCAGCACAAGGGCTTGACTATTCCTAAAACAGGACCTTTGCTCATTGCCATCAATCACCCAGGGCTTGCCGATGTTTTGGTTTTGTTAAGCATCTTAGAACGTAAAGATATTCGTATTATTGCTGCTGAGCGTTCTTTATTGCGGGCTTTGCCAAACCTGTGCAATCACCTTATTTTTCTGGGAGATAAACTGCAACTTCGCCTAAGCAGTATCCGTGAAGCCAAAGCCCATTTTAATCGTGGTGGTTGCATCATTCTTTTTGCCAAAGGCTCTATCGAAAGTGATCCACTGATTGACAAACAAGCTGCTTTAGAAAGTTTGGAAGGCTGGAAAGAAAGTTTGAACGTGTTTGCGAGTTTGCATCCTGAAGTGCGTTTGCAAGCAGCTATTGTTAAGGGTATAAGGCATCCGGCAACGTTTCATCATCCCTTGCTGTGTTTGCAGCGTGATCCTAAAGAACGTGATTGGTTGGCAGCAACTTTGCAGCTTATTTTAAAACGTTATCGCCAGAATCCAGTGGAGATTTATAGTAGTGAGGTAGTGAGTAGCGTAGAGGGTTTGATAGGGGAGGCTTGAGGGATTATCTAAGCTGCTTTTGCTTCAACATGAAATGTCACTCTAAGTCCAGCCTTTGCTAACATATTTACTAATTTGTCAATACTAAAGCGTTCTATATCTCCGTTTAATAAGTTACTGATTCTTGGTTGGGTTTCACCAAAGAATTTGGCGGCTTCGGCTTGTGTCCAACCTTGCTCCTGAATATATTGGTATAAATCAAGCATAAGATCGGCACGTATTTTTAAGTGCTCAGCTTCAAAGCGATCAAATCCTAAATCTTCAAATAGATTATCTTTTGCAAGTATTACGCTCATGTTATATCCTTTCGATACTCAAGCAATTCCTTGTAGCGTTTTTTACCTATCTCAATATCTTTCTTACTAGTTTTCGCTGTTTTTTTCTGAAAGGCGTGTAAAATATAAATAGATTCTTCAAATTTGGCCACATAGAAAACGCGGTAGTCTTCTGAGGTATGTATACGAATTTCATAAACACTAGAATGGACAAAAGGGCATAGGTTTAAAATCTAACGGCATTTGGCCACGTTGTAGTGCTCTAAGTTGTAAACCTAACTTTTGCCTAACATTCTTTGGAAGCCCTTGAATATCGCTTTTTGATGAACCTACCCAGGACAAAGGCTTATCTGGCATAAGGCATTATACTAAATTTGGCATAAGATGATGTGACTTCCATTACTCACTATCTCGGATGAGGGTCCCAGAATTGTATTTTTGCTATGAGATACTATCTAATTATGGATAAAGCACTTAAAAAACGTCTTTTGAATACCCTTTTAATTACATTTACTCTGGTTATAGGGATTGCATTGCTCAGATACTGGCTCGAGCATCCACAACCTTTTAGGATTCTTTATCTTTCACCTTTGATTTTCACCTTGCTACTTTTAGGGAATTATATTTTAAAACATCCACAAAAGTACCCCTTGCTTCAGGGGCTTATTGATGGCTCTTTTTATTCTGCTTTAAGTACGGTGACGGCACAGGAAATAAGTCTGCAAAATTATCCCCTTTGGTTTTTGATAGGCAGTATGGGCGGCTACTTTATAAGAAAGCGAATGTCTAATTGAAGCAAGCATTTATTAATCTGTTAATATTATAGCTATGAATAAGCATCTTAAAATCATAAGAAATGCTTTCTTTGGTTCAATTTTGCTTGGTTTAGTCATTGCATTGATGAATTATGTCACGAATGAGCCAATTGACCCCTCGAGACTTTGGCTTTGGGCTGTGCTTTTTTTGCTGGGTATTCTGAATGGCTATGCCGAAACGACGTATAGAAAAAATCACTTGTCATATGCAATCGGTTCGGGAATTTTCATTTTATTAATGATTTTGTTGTTGCAATGGATGCGGCAAGGAAAAATAGATTTAGTAACCATTCCTGTATTTTTACTTGTAGGTATTCCTTTGACATATTGGATGAATAAAGATAAACCTGTGAGATAATTGAGTTAAGCCTAAAGCTTATTTCTGACCATAATAAGCCTTAGCCCCATGTTTTCGTAAATAATGCTTATCCAACAAATCTTGTGCAATACCTTTTGCATCAGGATTTACAGAAAGAGTTTTTCTGGCCATTCCTGCGGCTTCTTCTAGCACTACTGCATTATGCACGGCCTCATGAACATTTTTACCCCAAGCAAACGGGGCATGGCCATGAACCAAAACGGCAGGTACTTGCAAAGGATTCACATTGCGCTCTCTAAATTCACGAATCATTACTTCGCCGGTGGTGTGTTCGTAGCCTTTGTCACTATAAATTTCTTTGTGAGTCATGGGTTTGGTGCAGGGAATCGTGCCATAAAAATAATCAGCATGGGTCGTACCAAAACAGGGCAAATCTTGTCCAGCTTGGGCCCAGGCGGTGGCTTCACGGGAGTGGGTATGTACCACCCCGCCAACCTCGGCGTAGGTTTGATAAAGCAACAAATGCGTGGGTGTATCTGAAGAAGGGCGCAATTTACTTTCAATGATGTTGCCGGTTTCTATCTCGAGTAAGACCATATCCTCGGCTTTTAGATTGTCGTAGTCTACGCCGCTAGGTTTTATAGCCATGATGCCAGCACTGCGGTCAGCCGCCGAGGCATTTCCCCAGGTAAAGATAACCAGATTGTGTTTTACGATTTCGATATTGGCTTCATAAACAGCTTCACGTAAGTCTTTAGCAAACATGACTATAGCTTACAGCAAGTAGCTTGTAGCGTGTGGAAAAATTCAAAATCTACAGGCTACTAGCTACAAGCTACTTGCCAAAACTCTCTTTGCTGGACGAAAGGTGATATTTTCCCATTCACCTTCTTCTATGATTTGCAAGTTTGGGTTTTTGCTTTGAAAAAACCTAACCATCTCTTGTACCAAATCATCAGGGGTTGAAGCTGCCGAGGTGATACCAATAGAGCGGGTGTTCTCGAGCCAATCTTCTTTAATATCATTTACACTTTCTACTCTTTTGGCATTACCACATAAGTCTTGGGCTAGCTCTAAAAGCCTCATGCCGTTACTGCTGTAATCACTGGTTACAACCAAAAATAAATCCACATGAGGTGCAATGTTTCTTACCGCATCTTGGCGGTTTTTAGTGGCGTAGCACAAATCATCCGAAGGAGGAATCACCATCTTGGGGAAACGGGCTTTAAGAATCTCGATGGTTTTCTTTACGTCATCAACAGATAGTGTAGTTTGGGTAAGTACCACCACTTTTTCAGGATTAGGAACAGTGACTGTGTTTGGGTCAGTTAGCTTGGGGTCATGTTTGGTATTTCCAACCACGCTTACTACCGTCGTTACCTCAGGAGCCTCACCCTTGGTTCCTATAATTTCTTGATGCTTGGTGGAATCCCCAATCAATAAAATGTGATAGCCCTCTTTGGCATATTTTTTGGCTTCGGTATGAACCTTAGTGACTAGTGGGCAAGTGGCATCTATGGTGGATAGACCTAGTTGTTTGGCTTGCTCACGCACGGTTGGGCTAATGCCGTGGGCGGAAAATACTACTGTGTCAGAAAGTTTACGATTTTCTTGTTCGGCTTTTTGTCGCAAGGTTTCAAACTCATTTAGGTCTTCAATAAAACTTACGCTGTGCTGGTCTTCTAGACGTTCAATGACCGTGTTGTTATGGACAATGGCGTGATAGACCGTTAAGCCACCCTCACCAGAATCTTTCATGTTCTTGGCGAAATTTTCTACGGCTTCTATAGCCATGACCACACCAGCGCAATAGCCTCTGGGTTTGGCTAGGTAGAGTTTCTCGAGCATGGCCTTACTATACGTTTTAAGTGTTTAAGGTTGCGTAGGCTAGAATCAGTGAATCACGGAATGTCATTTCGACTGGAGAAAAGCCGTAGGTTGAGCTAAAACCTTATGAAGTTCAGCATGTCTTATGCATTAACTGCTTTGCGGAATGGAGAAATCTAGGGCAGAAGGCAATCACTCACTAAGTCTAGTCAGCAGTGAGTGGTTTAGATGCCTCCATTGCGCTCTGTTAAAGGTAGTTGATTCAAGTCGGATTTGACCTGTGGTCTATGAAAGACGCTCCAGTCGGCATGTTAAAGGAAGGTGAAATGGGCGTTTTGGATGAAGTTTACAGTTTCCGTGATTCACTGAGAATAGATTTCATAGCTATTATTATCGTATATCGTATTACCCCTCGAGAACACATGTATATTCACATGCTCGACGGAAAAGAAATATATCTAGATGTTTCATCTTTTGATAATGAAAAATAGATTTTAAGGGCCATTATTGTGAGTGCTCTTAAGCACAATCCTCGAGTAATCGTTAGAAAGATAAATTTGCTTTATAGAACCTTACTGAATAAGCCCTCGAGCCTTAGCATCTTCCATTATTTCCCGAGTATTTTCTAAAAGCCTAAAAAAACAATCCTTTTTAGCTATATTCTGGGCAATAGGTTCTATGCTTAATTTGCGCTTTGCGTCTGTAACATCCCTGATATAAATACCTAAAATTCTTTGTGGAAATTCATCTACAATCTGGTTATAAATCTCAGGGTCTTCCTGGCCACTATCACCAAGTAATAAAAAAGATAGGTCTGGATAAAGATTCAAAATTTGCTGAATCATACTGAGTTTGTGTTTGGCATGGTGCGTGGGTAAAATTTCTTCTGGAGTAAGCCCCCAATCACGTAAAAGCAGTGGCCCCATAGGAATATCGTTAAGTTCTAAAAACTGAAGCAGGACATCATAGACATTCCACGGGCTAGACGATACATAAAATACTGGATTGATTCCTTGGTGCAAAGCTTGATAAAGGGTTGATACGTCTGCAAAAGCCTCTCTGGTAAAAGCATTGCCAAATAGTATTTTTTGTATGGCCTTGCGTTTGCTGGTCGAATCCGATTTTAGAATAGTGTCGTCAATATCAGAAATAATTCCAAATCTAGCTTGCTCTGAGGGTACGATAATACTGGCAGTAAAATTGAGATGGGTTTGCTCTGGGCGTATGGGTGAAATAAGCTCTAATTGAATGTTATGAAGTTTGGCTTCACAAACCGAAGAAAGCTCGAGCCAGGTTTCAAAAAAGCCTTCTTCATCGCTGTCTATTTCCCAGCTTTGCCCACGGAAAATAGCTCGTAGTCTAGCCCCTTGGATTTCATCACTTGAGAATCTTTTAAGGGTGTTTCTGGCATTGCGCCAGCGAGAATCATTTGCAGCAGCAGGTTGAATACTCAAGACTTCCAGCACCCGACCCTTGAGCCATAATCTGTTAGGAGTGCCGTAGGTTAAATAAGGAAACACGACTAGAGCATCGTCGTCAAAACGCTCACGCCACTGCTTTATTTTGTCAAGTCGGTGTTCTAGATTGCTTGCGGCTCTGGCTAAATAGCTATTCCAGCGTGCCATGCCAAATTAGAAGAGGTTTGGATTATCTAAGGTTGCATTCAGCTCATCCATAATGCCTTGAACGCCACTTGTGGTCAGCCGTCCATCTTCAAAAAGCTCAGCAGAGGGTGTCTGAGGTTTTGATAGCGTGACGGGTATATGTTGCCTGGTCTCGAGCATTTGTATAAGAAGGTGCTGTTCCTGTGAGTTAAGATTCATAACAGCATCAACGATTTCCCCCAAAGTTTTCATGACCAGATTATATCGGATATCTATGTTTGGGTTTCAACACATATTACAGGGCAATTGCAAAGATGAGGCTACAGCCTAACAACCAGAGAGTCATAATTTTAGGGTAATGGACTGGACTTCGTTAGTAAAATCCACTTTCGAGCTATCCAAAACACAATAAGAATGGCTAAGCCGATAAGGATAACCTCTTTAAGCTGGTCTACCATGCCTAGGATGCGGGACCAATTGTGCTTTAGGAGCATACCTCCTATTAGCAGGAGTACATTCCAAATAATCGTACCCAGAGTCGTGTAGATTAAAAAGCGGTGGATTGGCATTTTTGTTACGCCTGCAGGTAGAGAAGTGATGCTGCGTAGGCCAGGAACCAGGCGGGACCAAAAGACGATAGCCTTATCATGTTGGTTGAATTTCATTAAAGCTTGGGTATAGCTAGATTCAGGGAAGAAAAAGTAGTGACCATAACCTCTTAGTATCTGGCGCAGCCGCTCATTTCCTAAGTAAAAACCAAGATAATAAAGAAGGGTTGTACCCACCACAGTTCCAAGTGTTGTGGCTACAAGAACAGGGATAAATGCTAGCCTGCCTTCACTTACTAAAAATCCAGCGAAAGGGATGATTAGTTCTGAGGGGATAGGAGGGAAAATATTTTCTAAGACCATTAAAAGAGCAAGGCCTGTATAGCCTAGAGAAGCAATTGTCGTTTCAATGAATAGGCGTAAATTGTCTAGAAAATGACTGAACATATATGACCCCTATTGAATTGTGCATAAAAAGAAACCTCTCCTCAAAGATAGTTAAGGAGAGATCAAGGATTTAGACACATGAATGTTTAGGGAATACACCCTAAGCCTTCATAAGGCTTAGTCGTCGCTGCTAGCACCCATAAACATTAGAACGTAGTGCAGCAAATAGGCCACTGAGGAAGCCGCAGCAGCCACGTAAGTCATAGCAGCAGCATTAAGGACCTGTCTCGAGCCTTGCACATCGCCTGTAGTTGCAATGCCCAGTGTTTCCATTTGCACCATGGCCCGGCGGCTAGCATCAAATTCTACAGGCAGGGTAACTAGCTGGAACAAAACGGCTGCACCAAATAAAAGGATGCCAAGCTGCACTAACCCACCGCCTAAGGCACTATTCATACCGGTCATAAAACCGAACATAATCACTAAGGGGGCAAAATTGCCACCAATACTAGCCACAGGAACCAGTGCTGAACGCCACTGCAAGGGCGCATAGGCCTTAGCGTGTTGAATAGCGTGACCTACTTCGTGGGCGGCCACTGCGCTACCAGCTACGCTGGCACGACTATAGTTATCTTGCGATAAGCGCACGGTGCGGGTTCTGGGGTCATAGTGATCGGACAGGACACCTCGCACGGGTTCAACCTGAACATCGTTTAGACCGTTGGCATTTAGAATAGCTCTGGCCGTTTCGGCACCAGTTAGTCCCGAAGTATTTTGTACTTTATTCCAGCGTCCATATGTTGAGCGTAACCAGAACTGAACTCCCAGTGAAAGAGCAAGTGTAATAACAAAAAGTAATATTCCCATAAGTTCTCTAAAGAACTCCTTTCATAAGTTAGTTTAGCAAAGTACTATAGATTTTATCTAATCTTTTAGTATTACTTAGTCGAACAAATTTTTGAGTTTAAACCTCCTGCGTTTTTTGAGGGGCTTTTTGTATCCCTTGTAACTGTACCGTTTAAGGGCATACTCGAGCCCATATTTTAAGATTTTCTTAAGCATAGGTCACTCTTTTCTAATCAAAAAAGTCAAAGATACTACGTTTTTTCTTGGATTTGTAGCGGTCATCATCATCCCTTCGTTCCGAGTATTTAGAATCGTCACGGCGGGAATGATCGGGGTTAGGGTCATCTTCTTGCATTTGGCTTAAAAGCTTTTCCATTTCTCCTCGGTCTAGCCACACGCTGCGGCAGGTAGGGCAGACATCGATCATGACACCATTGCGGTTAATCTCTTGCATTCCAGCACCATCATTGGGGCATATAAGTAGGGGCATTATTCACCTCCTTTAAGGGCTACAAAAGGTTTTTCTTGACCAGAGGTTTTTATGAGCGAGGCTACAATGCTCACTGTTAAAATTCCGGCGACAACCAAAAGAGAGATCAGAGTGGGAATCTTGTAGATATCTAAAAGTAGCATCTTGGTGCCAATAAAGAGCAGAATAACTGACAAGCCTGTTTTTAGATAAACAAAACGGTGGATAATATTGGCCAGCAAGAAGTACATGCTCCTTAGTCCTAGAATGGCTAAAACATTGGAGGTAAAAACGATAAAGGGATCGGTTGTGACAGCAAAGATTGCTGGAATAGAGTCAACAGCAAAGACTAAGTCAGTAAACTCGATAAAGATGAGCACCAGAAATAGCGGTGTTGCCATACGCACGCCATTTTGAACTGTAAAAAACTTCTGTCCATCGTAGGTGTCAGAAATCTTAAACATTCGGCGGGCTAAACGAACCGCCGGATTTTTGTTAAGGTCAGCTTCTCCTTCCTTGCGCTGAAAAAGCATTTTGATGCCTGTGAGTAGCAAGATGCCACCAAAAACGTAAAGAATCCAGTGGAACTCTTTAATTAGAGCAGAACCTGCGAAGATCATGATTGCACGCATGACCAGTGCGCCAATCACGCCCCAAAAAAGCACTCGGTGTTGGTAGAGGGCAGGGGTAGCAAAATAGCTAAAGACTAATACAAAGACAAAAATATTATCAACTGCCAGAGATTTTTCTAATAGGTATCCTGTAAAGTACTCGAGTCCCTTTTGTGGCCCCATCCAGCTATAGACTAGCCCACCAAAAGCCAGCCCTAGAGCCACCCAGATAGAACTCCAAGTAGCAGCTTCTCTAACACTTACAACATGTGCTTTTCGGTGAAAAACCCCTAAATCAAGGGCTAGCATGAGTAGAACACTACCTATAAAAGCAAACCAGACCCAAAGTGGAAGATCCATTATCACATCCGCTTTAGGTCTTGCCTTTTTACTTTGCTACCGGACAGAATATTATTTTCTGTCGTATTGACGGTTACAAACACCCTTTTCTCTGGGCGGCTACTCCCCTAAGTTATCCCAAAAGTATAGAGGATATAAAAGATAAGTTCTGTAATTTATGCAACAAAGTGAATCACCCTCTAAATGTTGGGCGTTGAATCTGGGTCAGTTCAGGTTATGCAAGCTATGGGGTTAGCAAGGTTTGTTTTTTATAGATGCTACTTCTAACAATTTACAGATACTACCTCTAATCAGAACTTTGATGAGCCATTAAAGCTGCACCCACAATGCCTGCTTCATTAAGAAGCTTGGCGGTGACTATGGGCGTATTGAGTGTAAGTAGAGGGAAAAATTTGTCACTTTTCTTGCTAGCACCCCCGCCAATAATAAATAAATCTGGGGAAAAGATAAACTCTAAGTGTTTAAGATACCTATCAACCCGTTTAGCCCATTTTTTCCAGCCTAGATTCAGGTCTTCCCTAGCCTTATAAGAGGTGCGTGGCTCTACTTCTTTGCCATCAAGTTCCAAATGTCCAAATTCAGTATTGGTGACTAGAATCCCTTGAGTAAACAAGGCACTGCCAATGCCTGTACCAAAGGTTAGTACAATCACCACACCTTTTTGCCCTTTCCCTTCACCAAAGGCCATCTCAGCTACACCTGCTGCATCGGCATCATTCATCACATGCACTGGGCAGCCTGTAGCTTTTTCAAAAATTGCATCAGCATCGGTACCTATCCAGGATTTATCTACATTGGCAGCACTCAAGGTAATGCCGTGACGCACAATGGCTGGAAAGGTACAACCCACTTGGCCCTTGTAATCAAAGTGCTTGACGATTTCGGCTACTACCTCGGCCACGGCTTCTGGTGTAGCTGGCTGAGGTGTATCAATGCGGTGGCGTTCACTGGCCAATGCGCCAGTGCTAATATCCACCAGAGCCCCTTTTATGCCAGTGCCCCCGATATCAATACCTAAGATGAGATTCGATTTTTTTGATTTGCTTGATTTTGTTTTGGCCATAGGCGACTAGTTTAGCAGGGATGTGAGGTATAGCAGGTAGCATCCATTCGACAGGCTCAGGACAAATCTGGTCATGGACAAACTAAGTTGTAGATTTACTGTCCTGGACGAGTTTTTAGAATTATAGGTAGCCTCTATATTAGAGTGTTATATGGATTGTAGGTAAAAAAATCCCCTAGGAAACCCTAGGGGATCAAACTAGCTAAGCCGTTTGTTTAGAAGCGGTAAGAAATACCAGCAGCAACAGTTGGAACGATAGTACCGCCATCAAAGTAATAGTCGGCACCACCTTCAACAAATACGCCTAAGCCACCAAAGAGACCATATTCAGCACCTACTAGTGCACCAGCAAAGAGACCAAAGTCACTTAAATCTTCGACGGTTGTGGACGGATCTCTATCAAATGCGCCAAGGTTAAGTTCATAACCAGCACCAGCACCAACGTAGGCATTAAGTGCGCCTAAATCAACGCCGTAGGTCAAGCGACCATCAATAGCTAAAGAGGACTCCTCAAAGAATCCAGCACCATGACGGCCATAGTCAGCACCTACACGGAAGCCTAAGCCCCAGATGAGGTTATCCATGCCTAAAGCAGCACGAAGACCAAAGCCGATGTCTCCATCAAATTCACCCAAAGCACCAACACGTACTGAGAAGTTTCCGCCGTGATCATCCATCATCACGCCCTCAGGCTTCATTTCTTCAGGTGTAACTTCTTCAGGTGTAACTTCTACAACATCAGGAGCTTCTGGGATAGTAGCAGAAGGACCTTCGGGACCGGCAGGACCAGCAGGACCAGCAGGACCATCAGCACCATCAGCACCAGCAGGACCAGCAGGACCGGCAGGACCGGCAGGACCGGCAGGACCGGCAGGACCAGCAGCACCAGCAGGACCTTCCATACCACCAGCATTAACTTGGGCTTGCAGATCAGCTAACTGAGCTTGCAGAGCAGCAATTTGGTCTTGTAAAGCTTGCAGTTCGCTGCGGTCAGCTTTGTTTTGCTCTACAGCACCTAAACGGGCATCAACTGCGTCCATTTGGGCAGCCAACTCACCAATAGCTGCACGTAATGCAGCAATATCTTGGTCAGTCAGAGCTTTTGAAGCTTGAATATTCTGATCGATAACATCGAGCAGACGGCTGATCATAAGAGCAGCTTGATAGCGGGTAATATTCTCATTGCCACGGTAAGTACCATCGGGGAAACCGGTGATAATACCTAACTGTGTAAGGCGGCTAACCGCATCTCCAGCCCAGTGACCACTGGGTACATCGGGAAAACTTTGCTGCGCGAAAACACCAGTCAGTGTAATTGCAGCTAGCAGGATAACGAGTAAACGTTTCATGCCTCTCCTCTCGTTCTTTACTTATTTGGCTTTACGCCAAGGATTTTAGAGAAGTGCAAGAAGATAAATCTTCCAGCCTCCCTTCTCACGAAGCTAAGACTATAAAGTAGATTTCTGTGAAACATTAGTAACTCTCACCTTTGCGAGGAAATTCACATCATCTATTAAGAAATCTTAATGTTGAAGCGGCATAAAAATGAGAATGTGGAAAATCCCTCATTTCAAAATATCTATTGCAATGATTAGCTGATGTATGTTAACTCGAGTCTTGATCAATGATTTATTCATCACCTATTTTTTGTAAAGCATTTGTTTTAAAAGTAAAAGCACTCGAGGCTTATTGAAGGATGTTATAGCTCGAAAGATGCAAAATACTTAAGCCGCTCTATGTTTGTAACCGCTCATACTTAAAATTAAAATAAACTCTTTTATTCCAGCAGGCATTCAAACATGCTAATATCCTTAGTTTGTAAAGGCGAGACTCGTCTTTGGATAAACTGGAGGCCCCTGTTGGCAACGCTCACTCGTGCGGTAGATGTCGAAGATCTTTATGGGATTGAATCCTGGGGAAGTCGTTATTTTAGTTCTAACCCTCAGGGTCAGCTAGTAGTCGATGATCAAGAAAAACAGGTTCCACTACTAAAAATCATTCAGGACCTAAAAGAGCAGGGCTATGCCATGCCGATGATTTTGCGTTTCCCACATATTTTAGAAGACCGCATCAGTCGTTTGAACGAAGCCTTTGTCAAGGTTATTGCCGAAGCGGATTATAAGGGGCATTATCAAGGGGTTTATCCTGTCAAAGTCAATCAGCGCCGCATCGTTTTAGAAACTATTGCTGAATTTGGAGCTAAGTACCGCACGGGTTTAGAAGCGGGTAGTAAAGCGGAATTAGCTTTATGTTTGGTGCAAGATACCCATCCAGAAGCTTTGCTTTGTTGCAATGGATTTAAGGATGATGATTTTATTCGCTTGGCCTTGTGGGGACGCAAGCTGGGTAAAAATGTGATTATCACCCTAGAAAAATACAGTGAACTCGAGCGTGTTTTACGCATCAGCCAGGAACTCAATGTCAAACCTGCCATTGGGGTGCGCTTTAAGCTTCATGCCAGAGGCTCAGGACAATGGGAATCTAGTGGTGGCGATGATGCCAAGTTTGGCCTTACAGCCAGTGAAATGATCAGTGTAGCCAATAGATTACAAGACTTAGATATGGTGGATGCTTTGCAACTTCTGCATTGTCATGTGGGTAGTCAAATTACCGATATTCGCCGCATTAAAGTAGCTGTGCGTGAAGCGGCTCAGGCTTATGTTGAACTTCGTGAAATGGGCGTGCCGGTCAAGTATCTGGATGTTGGCGGTGGATTAGCAGTTGATTATGACGGTAGCAAGACTTCGTTTTATGTTTCAGCTAATTATGGTATTCAGGAATATGCCAATACAGTGGTGTATACCGTGCAAGAAACTTGCCGTGAATGGAAAGCTCAAGAGCCGATTATTGTTACAGAATCAGGTCGGGCTTTAACCGCCCATCACGCCATGATTGTCATTCCAGTGATTGACGCAATTGGACCCACCAGAGATTTTGTAGAGCTTCCTTCTTTGCAAGGTGAAATTCATGCCGTATTGCGAGACATGCAGGATTTACTAAAAGATGTAAACGCAAAAAATTATCGTGAATCTTACAACGAAGCCATTGGCAACAAAGACACCATGCACAACCTTTTTGATTTGGGTTATATAAGCCTGCTCAAGCGGGCCCACTTTGAACAGCTCTTTAATCGCTTACTTATGAAAGTGGCCAAAATTGTAGAAGATTTAGATTATGCTCCAGAAGAACTCGAGGATTTACCTAAAACCCTGGCTGACAAATATGTTTGTAACTTTAGCTTATTCCAGAGTTTGCCAGATCACTGGGCGATTAATGCGCTTTTCCCAATTATTCCACTCACTCGCTTAAATGAAGAACCTACGCGCGATGCAACACTGGTGGACATCAGTTGTGACAGTGACGGGAAAATAAATAAGTTTGTGGATTTGCGAGATGTAAAATCTACGCTTAAACTCCATGAATTAAAACCTAATGAGCCATATTATTTAGGTATTTTTCTAACGGGTGCTTATCAAGATGTTTTAGCCAATACGCACAATCTTTTTGGCCGTGTCAATGAAGCCCATATTCGTTTAACTGATCAAGGCTACAAGCTCGAGCGTTTTGTCAATGGTCAGAAGGCTCGCCGTGTAATAGAGAACATGGGCTACGAGGCTCCAGAGTTGCATGGCTGGCTCGAGCAGGATGTAAAAGAGGCTAAAGTCAAGGGGATACTTTCAGAAGAAGATGCCAAGGAAGTCTTAGAGCTTTATGATGCGGAGTTAGTTGGGTATACCTATCTTGAGCAACTTTAACTGTTGGCAGTTAACAATAAAATGATTCCAGATTATTGGCTAAAACGTCCAGTATTTGAATTGACCAAAGATCGCAAGAAATACCTCGAGTCTCTTTGGCAAAAAACTCTGGAAAATCCGAATATCCCTTGGATAGAAAACTTGCCTGTACCCAAATGGGTATTTCTATGTTGGCTTACAGAAGAAAAAGATATGTTGGTACATGGCTCGAGCAACTTCAACATTACGCTCTTTGAACCTCGAGTACCAAATGCAAAAGATGATGACAAATTTAGCCAACAAACTGCTGTGTTTGCGTCTAGTGAGGGTATCTGGCCAATGTTCTATGCCATTATAGATAGAGAAAATTTCCGCCCAAGACTTCTAAATGGTGCGTTGCGCTTTGAACTTCCAGAAGGTTTAAGCGATGTGCGTTATTTCTTTTCGGTGACCCAGAATATCTTAGAGAAATACCCTTGGCATGAAGGCGTGATGTATGTATTGCCAAAAGATGGGTTTGTACTTCAGTCACCACATCCATTAGGAGATTTCATCATTCACGAATTGCAATGGGCGAATTTAAGTCCTGTAAAACCTATTGCAAAAATAAGAATTGTTCCAGAAGATTTTCCATTTTTGTCGCAAGTGCGCGGCCATAATAATGCTGTCGTGGAGGCAAGGGCAAAAGGAAATCCAGATGGATTTCCTTGGTTGTAAGTTTACTCGGGTACACCTTCAGGTCGCTCTATCTCTGTTGTTCTTCCCAAAAGCTTCATAAGCCTGTCTGGTCTATCGGTGATAATTCCATTGACTCCTAAATCAATCATGCGTTGCATATCTGCCACTTCGTCTACAGTCCAAACGTGCACCTGAACATTTTTGCTTTGAGCATTCTTTACAAAATGCTTTGTAGCAATATGTAAATCATCTTGATATTCGGGTACTTGAAAAGCATCTGTGGCTGAGCGAAAGAGATTGGCTAAAAAAACACGATGCAAAATATAGAAGTTACGGATTTCCTTAGGGGCTCCAGCAGTTACAACTTCAGGACAGAGTTTGCGAAAGGTGCGAATATCTGAATCATGAAATGAAACGACCAATATCTGGTCTTGTTTATTGTATTCACGAATAAGCTTACAAAGACTCTCGGTAATGCTGGGTTCGGTTTGTTTTATTTCTATGTTGATGCGGTAATCAGGGAAGGCTTGAAAGACTTGCTCGAGCGTTGGAATGGTTATTCCTTGCCCACGATAGGGAAAACGTTCTCCTTTGCGTTCAGGTGACCAAGTGTATCCAGCATCAAGTTCTTGAAGTTCAGCTAGGGGTTTTTCTTTGACCAGTCCAGTGCCATTGGTGGTGCGCTCGAGGGTTTCGTCATGAATAACTACTAAATGACCATCTCTCGAGGCATGAACATCAAGTTCTAAAACATCAACACCCATTTCGGCAGACTTTTCAAAAGCATAAAGGGTATTGCTGGGGTAAAGCCCGTCGCCACCTTGATGAGAAATGACTAAAACATCGTTGCCAAAAAAGCTATCTTGAGGTCTTGGTCTGGCTAATAGCCATAATCCTATATAAAGAAGTCCTAAAAGTAAGAAAATCCCAATAAAAACGTTGAGCCCTTTCAAGATAACCTAGTTTAACATCTCAGTACCTGATTGCCAAAATCTAACTTCCGTATTTTATGTACATGGGGGCTTGACATACCCCTAAAGGAATGTGTACTATTGCTTTTGCTGCTTTTAGAGCAGCGAGAACATTGACAGATAAATAGAAGTGATAGAGCAAGTTAATTTTGGTGCCTTGAGTTGCAATTTCTTGCAATAAGAGAGCCAAATTAAGCAATCTTCGATATTGTTTTTTCAATTCAAGATTGCGTGTCTGATGTGCGTAATAAACTCGTCATTTGTGACGAAAATTTTATAAAACTTTTAAGGTGTCGTCTTTTATAGATGATGCCTCTAATTGGTTAAGTTACTAAGGGCACACGGTGGATGCCTTGGCAGTCGAACCTATGAAGGACGTGGCTACCTGCGATAAGTCTCGGTGAAGTGGAAGCAACTTTTGATCCGGGAATTTCCGAATGAGGGAACTCACTAGCGCGAACCGCTAGTATCTTGTAATCAATCCATAGTTACAAGAAGGGAACCTGGAGAACTGAAACATCTAAGTATCCAGAGGAAAAGAAACAGACATGTATTCCGTCAGTAGCGGCGAGCGAAAGCGGAACAGCCCAAACCAAAACCTACGGGTTTTGGGGTTGTAGGACCAGTTATTTAGACTCGAGCGTTTAGTCGAAGCGTTTTGGAAAATCGCACCATAGCAGGTGATAGTCCTGTAGACGAAAAGCGCGGAAGCGAAACTGGCACCTGAGTAGTTTAGGGCACGTGAAACCCTGAATGAATCCGCCCGGACCACCGGGCAAGGCTAAATATTACGACTGACCGATAGCGAAACAGTACCGTGAGGGAAAGGTGAAAAGTACCCCGTGAGGGGAGTGAAACAGTTCCTGAAACCGTGTGCTTACAAGCAGTCACAGCCCTATGTCGCAAGACAGGGTGGTGGCGTGCCTCTTGAAGCATGATCCTGTGACTTAATAGCTGTGCCAAGTTTAAGCCGTTAGGCGAAGGCGAAGTGAAAGCGAGCGTTAATAGCGCGCTAAGGCATTGTTATTAGACCCGAAACCAGAAGAGCTAGCCATGGCCAGGTTGAAGCTCCCGTAACAGGGAGTGGAGGACCGAACTCGTTACGATTGAAAACGTTTGGGATGAGCCGTGGTTAGGAGTGAAAAGCTAACCGATTCTGGAGATAGCTGGTTCTCCCCGAGATAGCTTTAGGGCTAGCCTTGGATAATTGACTTATGGCTGTAAAGCACTGATTGGGCTAGGGGGCTTACCAGCTTACCAAACCCTGTCAAACTCTGAAGACCATAAGTTCTATTCCAAGAGTCAGACTGTGTGAGCTAACTTTCATGGTCAAAAGGGAAACAACCCAGATCGCCAGTTAAGGTCCCAAAATTGTAGCTAAGTGGTAAAGGATGTGGAGACGCATTAACAGCTAGGAGGTTGGCTTAGAAGCAGCCATTCCTTTAAAGAGTGCGTAATAGCTCACTAGTCGAGCGTCTCTGCGCCGAAGATGATCGGGGCTAAGCTACATACCGAAACTGCGGATTTTGTCCGAAAGGGCAAAGTGGTAGGGGAGCGTTCTGTAAGCCGACGAAGCCATACCGTAAGGAGTGGTGGAGGTATCAGAAGTGAGAATGCAGGAATGAGTAACGATAAGAAGGGTGAGAATCCTTTCCGCCGTAAGCCTAAGGTTTCCTGGACAAAGGTCGTCCTTCCAGGGTTAGGCGGGACCTAAGTCGAGGCTGAAAAGCGTAGGCGATGGACAGTGGGTTAATATTCCCATCCTACAATGGTGGAGTGATGGGGTGACGCATTAGGATAAACCAAGCGGAGCTATGGCTATGCCCGTTGGCGTACAAAGCTATGAGGGATTGGAAAATCCGCCCTCTACGTTAGTGATGTGCGTCGGGAAGGCCCTACGGGGCTGATAAGTGGTTGAATCCAGGGTGCCAAGAAAAGCCTCTAAACGTTAAAGCCAATGTACCCGTACCAAAACCGACACAGGTAGGCGAGTGTAAAAGCACTAAGGCGCGCGAGAGAACTCTCTTTAAGGAACTCTGCAAAATAGCCCCGTAACTTCGGGAGAAGGGGTCCCACATTAGCGTTAGCATTAGCGAAGCGCGAAGTGGGCACAGTAAATGGGCTCTAGCGACTGGTTACCAGAACCACAGCACTCTGCAAACCCGTTGAGGGGACGTATAGGGTGTGACACCTGCCCGGTGCTGGAAGGTCAAGAGGAGGCGTGCAAGCGCCGAATTTAAGCCCCAGTGAACGGCGGCGGTAACTATAACCGTCCTAAGGTAGCGAAATTCCTTGTCAGGTAAGTTCTGACCTGCACGAATGGTGTAACGACTGGAGCGCTGTCTCAAAGAGAGACTCGGTGAAATTGAATTTGCTGTATAGATGCGGCATACCCGTAGCAGGACGAAAAGACCCCGTGGAGCTTTACTATAGTTTGATATTGACGTACGGATTTGTCTGTGTAGCATAAGTAGGAGACTTTGAAGCCAGGCTGCTAGGTTTGGTGGAGTCGTCAGTGAAATACTACTCTGATTGATTTGTCCGTCTAACCTCCACCCATTATCTGGGTGAGGGACAGTGTTAGATGGGTAGTTTGACTGGGGCGGTCGCCTCCTAAAGAGTAACGGAGGCGCACAAAGGTTCCTTCAGCACGGTTGGAAATCGTGCATAGAGCGTAAGAGTATAAGGGAGCTTGACTGCGAGACCTACAAGTCGAGCAGGAACGAAAGTTGGTTCTAGTGAACCGGTGGTACCTTGTGGAAGGGCCATCGATCAACGGATAAAAGTTACCCCGGGGATAACAGGCTGATACCGCCCGAGCGTTCACAGCGGCGGCGGTGTTTGGCACCTCGATGTCGGCTCGTCATATCCTGGGGCTGAAGAAGGTCCCAAGGGTCCGGCTGTTCGCCGGTTAAAATGGCACGCGAGCTGGGTTCAGAACGTCGTGAGACAGTTCGGTCTCTATCCGCTATGGGCGCAGGAAAATTGAGGGGATTTGTTCTTAGTACGAGAGGACCGGAATGCACATACCGCTAGTTTCTCAGTTGTTCTACCAAGGGCATATGCTGAGTAGCTATGTATGGAAGGGATAAACGCTGAAAGCATCTAAGTGTGAAGCCCACCCCAAGATGAGTTTTCCCATCCCGTAAGGGAGTAAGACCCCCTGAAGACTACAGGGTTGATAGGCTGGGAGTGTAAGCGCAGCAATGTGTTGAGCTGACCAGTACTAATAGGTCGAGGACTTAACCTTTAATTGCAATATATACCAGAGTGTTATCTTTGATAATACTCTCGAGCACATCAGAAACACCACTGCCTATCACTTCTATTTTTTCTTGTCACAAAAACGGGCATCATTCATTTTTATATCAGGATGATACCCCCATTATTTTTTCTCTTCGTGCCCACAGCGGCGTGGACCCACCCGATCCCATCCCGAACTCGGAAGTTAAACACGCCTGCGCCGATGATACTTAGCGGGAAGCTGCTTGGGAAAGTAGGACGGTGCGAGGAGTTTATTTTAAGAAGTTAAAGGTATCATCTTTAAAGATGATACCTTTAAGTATTTTTGAAGAGTAAAGAGTAAAGATTGAAGGTTTTAATCTTTAATTTATTTTGTAAGTATGTTATTTTAAGCTAGGTATCTATAATAACGGGATGATACCCCCTGTTTGCGGGAGTAGCTCAGCTGGTAGAGCGCAACCTTGCCAAGGTTGATGTCGAGAGTTCGAATCTCTTCTCCCGCTCCAATTTAAGACCTCAGTTTTAGAGCTGGGGTCTTTTATTCTATGGCTAGTTTTTCTGTAAACTCCATCATGCGTTTGCGGTTAACGCCCATATCACTTTTGCCAAGACGTGAAGCTGAACGAAAGTGAATGAGTTTATTAGTGTCATCAAATAAAAACTCAACGTCATCTACAAAACCAAAGACTCTTGAGCGAAATTTAATGTGCAAATAATTGTTTTCTTGTTTAATAACCTTGGCTCGAGGCATGGTGGCAGTAATTTTAAGGAGCTGTGTCGTCATGAAAGGGATTTCACCTGTGTAGGGAATAGCAGGCATAGCGTGTTCAGTATCGTTTTCTGGAGCCTGGCTCGAGACGCAGTTGGGTGTATTAGGGCAGGGCTGTAGTTGACCACTGGCTAGACCAAGATTGGTCGGGGTACTTTGTCTAGAAATTAGAACTCTGGCCACTACAAATAGAATCGCAAGTAAAATCAAAATTCCTAAAAGAATACGCATCGTTTACAGTTTACAAAAGAATGACCTAGTAAAGAGCATTCCTGCTTGCAATATGAGTTTACCCTAAGTAGACAAAAAATTTAGGTGATTACCAAGATGAGTAAAAGCTTTTCTTGGAAGGCATAGCACCTCAGCATTTAGAGACTATAAGAATCATCCCCTTAGTAAATTCAGGGCAAAAACTAAAAACCCTCTCTGAATAGTAAATTTACAACTGAAGTTGTTTACGGCCAGTGCGTGAAATCTTGAATTTAATAACTGCTAGAAAAAACTCCCTGAAACTATGCCATAATCACACCATGCAAAACCCACTTCCTCTGCTCGAGCAACTCCTTGGGATCAACTCAGTGAATCCATCACTTGTACCCAATTCGCCAGGAGAAAAAGATATTGCCTTGTTTATAAAAACATGGTGCGAGGCTCAAGGGCTTACAGTCAAATGGCTCGAGTCACATCATCGTCCTAGTCTTATTATCACGGCCAAAGGAAAAGGTAATGGTAAGACGCTGTTACTGAATGCCCATATGGATACAGTTGGTACTGAGGGAATGTCAGAGCCGTTTATACCGCTCTATAAGGGAAAGCGTTTGTATGGGCGTGGGGCAATAGATATGAAAGCTGGTTTGGCTGCTGGTATGGTGGTTGTTGCTGAGGCGCAACGCTTACAACTCGGCGGAGATGTCATTCTGATGGCAGTTGCCGATGAAGAAAGCGAGAGTATTGGCACGGCTGAAGTTCTTGAACATATTCAGGCTGACGCAGCTATTGTTACTGAGCCAACCCAATTAAACATTCATGTAGCCCATCGGGGTTTTGCTGTTTTTGAAATTGAAACACATGGACGTGCTTCGCATACCTCACAGCCTCATTTGGGTATCAATGCCATTACACATATGACTAAGGTGCTATATGAAGTCGAAAAAATGCAGCAACATCTTAGGGAAAAACCCCTGCATCCTCTTTTGGGACATGGATTATTACAACCTGTACTTATTCAGGGTGGACAAGAATTATTTACAACACCACCTAAATGTATTTTACACCTCGAGCGGCGGACACTTCCGGGTGAAACGTTAAATATTCTCGAGGATGAAATAAGTATTGTTCTAAAGAATGCTAAACAGAATGATGCCAGTTTTGAAGCTAGTTTCCGAACTCTTTTGCATCGTGAGCCTTTTGAAATCTCGAGTGAAAGTACAGTGGTTAAATTGTTGCAACATATTATGCAAGCCGAAGGTTTAGAGCCCAAACTTGAGGGAGCCCCCTACTGGATGGATTCGGCTCTGATTGTGGCCAAAGGCATTCCTACCGTGATTTTTGGACCTAGTGGGGGTGGAATGCACGCCGTAGATGAATGGGTAGATATAGACAGTGTGACGGTATGTGCAGAGATTTTACTCGAGGTTGCAAAAGAATTTTGTAATTGCGTTTAAATACCTCTATAGTTGATTTGCATTACTTTCTTACGGCAACAATCAAAAACAACGGAATCCGCATCCTGCGCTCAAAGAGTTTCTTATCCTCAAAATTCTCTGGTTTTGGACACCCTTCCCGTAACCCCTCGAGTCTAAACCCTGCCCCTATTAAAGACAGCAAAATACTTTCTAAAGTTCGGTGATACTGAGTTACATAATCATCTTGTAGTCTTACTCGTCTCGCACCTTGGGTAAAGTAATCATCTACAATCCAACTCGAGCGTTTAGCGTTATCTTCTCTAGCTTTATCGCAACAGGTCATTACTGGATGCATCATAGAAAAAACCAATCGTCCGTCAGGTTTTAGAGTCTTATGAATGTTCTTGAATGCCGTGTCTAAATCTTTGACGTAGTGAAATGCCAACCTTGAGATAACCACATCAAATTTTTCTTGAGGATAGTGCCAATCTTCAATAGTAGATTGCTCGAGGATAATTTCTGGACGCTGTGAGTTTTCCTGAGCATATCTAAGCATGAGACTCGAGGGTTCAATGCCCGCATAAGACGCACAACCTTTTTGAAAAAGCTCATGAGCAAATTTTGCGTCACCACAGCCTAAATCAAGAATGTGTTTATTCTGTACATCTCCAAGAAGCTCTAAAAAAGCTGGCTTTTCTATGGATTCATTGGGACTTTGTGAACTGTGGCGAAACTCGAGGTAGTCTTTAAGAACATCTTCGTTTTGGTAGAAATCATTTTGTTTTGACATGATGAAGGCTCTTTCAGTATTAAGGAAGAAGCCTGTTTACAAGTGTTTCTACATAGTGTTTTCTTTGCTTGGGATTATGTAAATCAAGCTGCTTAAAAGTTTTCAGGGTAGTAAGCGATTCACTATCGTTTGAATATAGTGTTTTCTTTGTTCAGCATCACGCAAATCTATCTGGCTATAGGGTTTAAGGGCATCGGGTAATGTTGCTGTGTAAAGAAGGGTTGCTGCGGCTATAGCCAGAAGAGATTCTCGCAACTCGGGGATCGGTTTTTTATAACGGTTGGCAATATCCTTGGTTAATTCATCCATAAAAGTATTGATACGTTTGATAGCCAGGTTACTGTAATCCCCATACATCAAAGGAGCATGAAAATGTGACCTTGCAATTCCAGGGTAAAGAAGTGCACCTTCCATCAAGGAATCAAAAATATGAATAATGCGTTCTTTGGGTGCAAAGTTTTCGGATTCGGAAAAATCAGAGAGGTTAAAAGCATTTTCTAGGGTCCTTTGCAAAGCTATTTCAATCAGTTTATCTTTGCCACGGTAATAGTAACTAATTGCAGCCTGATTGACTCTGGCACGCTCAGCAATGACTTTAACAGTAGCACCTTCCAGACCATATTCATTGATACAGTCAATAGCTGCTAGTAGAATTCGTTCTTCGGGGGATAATTCGCTCATTGATTCATCCTACCAGACCATAGAAACTCGAGTCTAAACCACTCATGCGCTCGAGTTCAGCCCAGAGTTTGCCTGCTGCTTCTTTATCAAATGCATAGGGGCTTGGTTGTTTGGGTTTGCTATCAAACCAGTAGAGTGACCAGAGGGAAGGATTTGCATAAATTAAGGGTGCTAAACCCTGAGCGGACTCTTCGGGTTTGCGCCCTTTGCGTTTACGGTAAGTCCAAACCATTTTTGCTAAGTAGTTAGTTCCCTTAAAGCCCATGTCGGTAGCAACTAAACCCGGGTCAACAGCATAGGCTTTGATATTTGGTTGTGACTTAAGTCGCTCGGAAAGCTCTAAGGTAAATAACAGATTCATAAGTTTTGTAGAACGGTAAGCACTTAGTCCATTGTAATGGCGAGATAACTGTAAGTCATCCCAATGTAATTTGAACCCTTGGTGTGAATCTGAACCTACGGTTATGACCTTAGCCGAGGAGCTTTTTTGTAAGGCTGGCATGAGCAAGTGAGTAAGGGCAAAAGGAATAAGTTGATTGACTGCAAATTGCAATTCAAAGCCTTCAGCAGTGGTGATGTAATAACTCGAGAACACCCCTGCATTATTGACCAGAGCATCCAATGGAGTTTCATTTAGAGCGAGCAAAATCTCTTTGGCAGCTTGTTGGGCTTCTTTTAAGGTAGAAAGGTCGGCTGTAACTACTTGCCCTAAACCTTGGGGTGTAAATTCTTTAGAATGGTTCCCACACTGGCACATTTGCTTTCGTCTCGCCCGATGCCAATAACAAACACACCCTCAGAGGCTAGTTTTTTAGATAGGGCTAAACCAATACCCGATGTACAGCCTGTAATGACGACGGTCATCTAAATACCTACGCTGTGTTTATTCTTGCGCCAACGCCAGGCCACATAGGCGGCTAGAGAGGAAGGGGGAAGTAAACTACTTAGCCTTTGTATAATCTGATTGATACGGCCCGGGATGTATAAAAACTTTCCTTTTAGAGCATAATCAAAGGCTTCAGTAGCGACTGTACCTGACTCAACGGTAGTGACCTGCCCCCAAAATCCCTGCAATTCAATACCCTTAATAGCTCCAGGTGTGGTAGGCATTCCGGCTGGACAGACCACAGTCATATGGATATTGTCATGGCGCATTTCTGCTTTTAGGGCTCTAAAAAAATCCAGTAAAAAACGTTTGGAGGCGGCGTAAGTAGCTTTGACGGGCATAGGATAAAAAGCAGCCAGGCTCGAGATGGTCATAAGTAAAAAAGGAGTCTTCTTTTCTCTAAGTGCCCCTTTTTCCCTAAGTACCAATTTTTCTCTAAGTGCCAAGGTCCGCATGGTGACATCAAGGGTGGCTTCTATATTCAGGCGAATGATGGTTTGGACTTGCTGGGGGTTTAACTCTTCAAAGGTTCCTTCAAAATCTACCCCAGCTACATTAACTAACCCTCCAAGATGAGGGTTTAGTGCTTGCACCTTTTGAAACATCAAAGCTCGAGCCTTGGCATCGGTCAGATCACAGAAGACGGTTTGAACCCCAATGCTATAACTGCGTCTAAGAGCATCTGCTAAATCATCCAATTTGGTTCCAGAGCGGTCGGTAAGAATGAGTGACCAGCCTCGCCTAGCTGCTTCAACCGATAGTACTCGCCCCAAACCTCCGGCTGCACCAGTGATTAAAAGGGGGTAAGGGGGATTTTCAAACACACATTTAAAATAGCATTTTGAAATAGATATTTCAAGTGGGTATATAACTATATATGAGTCACCCCGAAATTTCGAGTTCATGTTGCCGTGAACTCAGAAATTCACCCTTATTCGTCATTGCGAGAGCGTTTTAGGTTATTACTACTCATGATTCAGCTTTTCGTATTGTTTGAAGAAAACAAGCGACGAAGCAATCTCCCTTCACTCATGAACTGAGCCGTGCCTTTCAACAGTTCAGTATCATGCCTGTCATAGCGGTTTTAGCGTCTCAATAAGCCTATATAAAGCAAGTTGCGAAAAAATTGATTTTCATTTTTTCGCAGCATTAGCGGTTAAACTCAGGCAACCTAAGCTAACGGCTATCATTTATTCTGCAATCTGCTTTAGATTGTTCAGTGTGAGGAATATGGAATAAACCGGCGTTGTTGCATAAATAGGAATAGTTTCTAAGGATTAAAAGACTAGGTAGTGAGAGTAATTGAGAGAGGCATAGCCAAGGCAGCCATAGCATTAAGGATTTTAGCACCGAGTTTCATTTCAACACATTGCGAATGAAAAAGGCGAGAATTGAGAGTATTGCCAATGATAGTTTTATAACGAAAGATCCCTGATTCAGCTTTAGAACGTTGATGATAGCCCGAGGTTTGCTTCCAAGATTTACGACCGTGTTTACGAATAGCACGAAGATTTTCATCTCTGTCCAGAGGTGGAGCATTGCTGTTAGTATGTTGTTGAATCTTGGCATCTTTGCGGGGTGGGATCACGGCTTTGGCTTTACGTTTCTTGATAGCTCGATAACTGTTGCTTCGGTCATAGCTTCCGTCACCGCAGACCTGTTCAATGACAATGGCTTCATCAATCTTTTCAAGCACATCTGGAAGCATTTCATCATCTGTAACATCATTGGTACTGACTTCTAGACTAAGAATCTCATTCGTTTGGGGTTCAATGGCTAGATGGAATTTACGCCAGGTACGCCGTTTACTCTTGCCATGGATTCTTACTTTCCATTCGCCTTCACCATAAACTTTAGCCCCGCTAGAGTCTACAACCACAGTGATGGCTTCTGAAAACTTCCGTGAAGACACTTGAACGTTTAGATTTCCTCTGCGTCTACTTAGCGTCGTGAAGTCTGGTACTGTAACTCCTTGCCAAGCTGCCAGTTTCAAGAGTGATTGCATGAACCCTTCAAGTTGGCGTAACCGCAACTTGTACACTATGCCAAGGGTCACAATCAGTTCTATCCAGCTATCTTTATACACCTCAGGATGTCCTCGCTCTCCTGTCTGCTCTTGACTTTCCCAATCTTTAGCCATCGCTTCATCTATCCAGATGTCCAGACTTCCTCGTTTCACTAAGGCTGCGTTATACTCAGACCAGTTGCGAACACGGTACTTAGCTTTCTTCGTTTGTTTCATCAACTGCCAAGATTACCATTGCCGTGTTCGTGGCTATTTATGCAACAACGCCTCTCAGTAGTAAACCTTATCTGTATGGGTGAACTTGTTTCTTGCAGGGGAATGAGACACGCAGAATGAGGTGCTTTAATAGTTATTTAAACTTCATAGAGCCTTAGTCTTGGGTTATGCAACCCAATTGCACCTTAATTTGCTTTACTGGATTCGGGGAAAAGTATATTCAAATTCAAATAGATAAGGACAAAGATATGTTACATCAAACCAAAACGGCAAAAAAAACAGCAGCAAGCTCCAAAGATTCCAAGTTGGCAATTGCAATTTGCAGGTTTGTTTTAGCTTTGGTCATCACATTAAGCCTGGCTGCTTGTAATTTAGATGAACCAACTAAAACGGAAGTATTAAAAGATGGAGATTTTATTACTCAGACTTTAATTTTACCATTTCATGATCGCGCTACCGAAGTGACTTATCAAGTCGTTGATGGACTCGCTATTTTTGAAGGTGATATCGTCTTGGGAAAAGCTGCCCAGTTAAATGAAGGCATTGAAAGTCAAGGGGTTGCAAGAGGAGGTAGCCGGTATCGCTGGCCGGGTGGGGTTATCCCTTATATTATTAGTGGCTCTTGGGGAGATCACGATATAGCAATGCGCTCAAAGATCAATTATGCTATCGAAGAGTGGAACAGCAAAACGAATGTCCGACTCATCCAACGAACCAGTACTAGTCAGACAGATTACGTTAACTTCGTCAGTGGGACAGGATGCTCGTCTCCTGTAGGACGACAAGGTGGTGCCCAGGCCATCACTCTCGAAGCAGATTGCAGTTCTGGGACTATTATTCACGAAATTGGTCATGCTGTTGGGCTTTATCATGAGCAGTCACGCAAGGACAGGGACACTTACGTTACGGTTAACACGCAGAATATTGTTGTGGGGAAAGGGTACAATTTTCAGACGGTGGGTAGTTACAGTGGCCCTTACGATTACGGTTCGATTATGCATTATCCCAAATATGCTTTTGCCATTGATAAAGATGGCTGTAATTCCGGCGATCTCACGAAATGCACTATTATACCTAAGAATGGAGTTGATCCTGACCTTATAGGGCAACGAGAAGGCTTGAGTGAAGGTGATATTGCCTATGTCAAAACTCTTTACAGGACTTCTACTACCCAGGTTTATAGTTCTGACGGTACAAAGTTTGTATTTAGAGGTGGATGGGCGACTGTTAAACCTGATACTACGGGTTGGCATATAGGCGATTTTAATGGCAATGGTAGGGACGACATTTTTCGTATTACTTCAGGCGGCATAGATGTTTTTCTATCTGATGGTACTAAGTTTATTTATACGGGTAGCAAGTGGAACACAGCTTGTTTAAGTACATGTAATGGTGTTGGTGATTTTAACGGCGATGGTCGAGATGACATCTTCCGTAGCACATCGGGTGGGCTTGATGTCTTCCTGTCTGATGGTACTAAGTTTGTGTACACTGGCAGTAAATGGACTACTGCTTGTTCAAGTAGTTGTTACGTTGGCGATTACAATGGGGACCACCGAGATGATATTTTTCGTGTGACTTCGGGAGGCGTTGACGTTTTTCTTTCTAATGGCACTAGGTTTGTCTATACAGGTAGCAAATGGACTACCGTTAGTGTTTCTAATTGGCAGGTTGGCGACCTTACAGGTGATGGCAAAGATGATATTTTCTATGCCCACGTTGGAGGTGTAAATGTTTTTCAATCAGATGGTACAAAGTTTATTGCTAAAGGTATCTGGTCGAGCGAGGTGGCTGGGATAAATGGTTGGCGTGTGGGCGATTTTACTGGGGATGGTAAAGCTGATCTTTTGAGGCAAGTTTATTAAGTTGGTAAACTTATTATAGTGCTTGATTTGATCTTCTTAAATTATTGTTTAAAACGTTTAGGAGTGAGCGAAAACTGATACTCGAGCCTGCCTCACTAACCCCAGAGACTCGGGCCTTTTCTCTCGAGCCTACTTATTGAATCAATCTATTTATGGCTCTGGCATGTCAAACAACCCCACAAAGTCACGAATCGTGAGGATACGAACACCCGCTACTGCCCCCAAGTCTAACAGATCGTGTTTATCCCCAGAAACAAGATACTGCGCTGCTCCTGCTATCGCGGTGGCAATAATAGGGTTATCGTCTGGGTCAGGGGAAACATCAATGCTGGGTAAGTCCTCAATAACAATGGCGTGTTCACGCAAGGTATTTACAAACGTACCTACTTCATGAGGCTCAATGCGCTTTTTTACACGATCATAGCGGCTGATGCGCCTAAGCTCTTCAATTTGCCAACTCGAGGTAACAAGGGTGTACTCACCTTCAATCCAAAGGTCTAAGACTCGAGAGGCGAAACCTTCGGGGGAAACAAAGGCGGCGATTAAAATATTGGTATCGAGAACAACCCGCATGAATTACTTTTGGGTTTGGCGATGCTCTTGAACGGCTTCGCTAATTTCACCCAAAATGACATCAGGATTTTCACCCTTGTTGCGGTCTCTTACTTGTGTGAGGGTACTAAGAAACTCTGTTGAAAACCGCTCACGCCCTCGCCCCCGTTTTTCAAAAGCATCAAGCTCTTTGAGAAGATCGGGCAAGACGGCATCATCCATCTTGGAGATACGTTTTTGGATTTCTGCTCGCAAGTTCATACTTAAAGATTACGCTCCTTTTCTATCTGCGTCAACAACTTGGGAACATTTTCATCAGGCTCGAGTCTCTCACCAACCCCAGAGGCTCGAGTCTTTTCTCTCGAGCCTCTGGGGTTGGTGGGGTTCTCAATAAACTCATGCGCCTGAATAACCAAGATATTCCTAAACGGATGAAGCACCAGCAAGTCTTTGTCACCTGTCACAATGGCGGTAGCTTTACCATTAACTGCCACCTCGAGAAACTTGTCGTCTTTGGGGTCGCGGCACACCTGAATGCTTTCTTTTATGGCTACAGTGTGGCTGATTGTTTTCAGGGCTTCAATAAATATAGTCCGCTTTTCATCTGAAAGGTAATCATCAAACTTTTCTCGGTAAAGAACGTCTTCAAGCTCGGCAAGGGTTGCCTCTGAAAATAACACCAGACCCATACGCACGGCTTTATCTAAGACCTGACCAGGAATAGACTTGGGAAAGAGAGCGGCACTAATGAGCATGTTGGTATCTATGACCAAACGCTGTGGTGTTTCAGTCATCAAGTAACCCAGCGAGTTTGTCCTCGGTGAGTCCGTTACCTTGTGCTTCTGTTGCGAGTGCGTCTCGTGCTGTTAAAAAATCTTTAACCTGTTGGCGACGGATGTTGGAAAACACCTCAAACTGCTCGGGTGAAAGCATGATCGCTACAGCTTCGCCCTGTTCCTGCAACGTCACAGGTTCTTTACCAACCATCGTTAATAGATTGGCGAGTAGTCCGGTCTTTTCTTTTTCGCTAATCGTAACGCTTGACATCGCCTCGCTCCTTATTCATCTTTGAGATACGTTTCTGAATCTCTTCGCATAAAATCATACTTAAAGATTACGCTCCTCTTCTACTTGAGTCAACCAGTTAGTGACATTTCCTTCACTATGCTCGAGCCTCCCTCACCAACCCCAGAGACTCAAGTCCTTTATCCGTCAACTAATTTGCAACTTTCTAGAAACCTTGCTATACTTAGTCTATGACGCTTGTTTTAGAACATACGATTGTTGAAACACACAGTCGCAAAGGTGACTTTGACGCACTCAAAATGGCTAAAGTTTTAGCCGTTTCAAATAGCCAGATCGCACAAATACTGGGTGTTAGTCGTCAGGCTCTCAGTAAAACGCCTGCATCTGCACGTTTGCAACCCACATTGCAACATCTTGACCAGCTTTTAGTTCGCTTAAAAGGTTTAACCGGTTCGCTCGAGAATAGTCGCGTTTGGCTCAAAACGGGACATCCCGATTTTGCGGGTAAAGCTCCACTCGAGTATCTTCTTGAGGGTAAGTTTGAAGTTGTCGAAGATTTAATAGAAGCTATCGAGATGGGTCTACCTGGATGAATCCTGAAAGGCTCGAGGGTGTTTTTCGTAATGCTCTTAAAACAGCCAACCCTTTTCAAGCCACGACTTACCGTGCTGTTCAAGACAAATACCGTCAAACGCCACTATCTGCCATTGGTTCTATCCGTGTAGGTGGACGTTACAATCCCAAAGGTATATTTGAAGCCCTTTATTTAACTGAGAGTCCAGAGATTGCTTTAGGTGAAGTGGGCTTTAGCAGTTCATCTGGTGGCAAATTTGCAGCCAAACCTTTTGCGCCTCATTTGCTGCTCAGCGTTCAGGTAAACCTTCGACAGGTGATTCGTTTAGAAGATTACTTGGACGCAATCGGTGTAAACCTTGAAGACTTACTTGCTTCTTGGCGGCATTTGCAAAACGAAGGCCAACTCTCTATGACTCAAGCTCTTGGTACGGCGGCGTTACAAGCTGGTTTAGAAGGTTTGATTGTTCCCTCGAGAATTAGCAGTGAGGCACGTAACCTAGTGATTTTTCCAAGCAATCTTCAAGATGATAGTAGTATTGAGGTGTTTGATCTTGAGGGGTATATCAAAGCAACGCTTCGCAAAATAGTTTGAGCTTTTAATGAAAACTCAAGCCTTTTATTTGGGGCCAACCGTCAACACAGGTGCAACCTCAAAAACGATATTGCCTTTCATATCCCCTAAAATTTTGCTGGCTTCCAAAATTTCTAAACCTGCTAGTTTTCCATCAGGCGTATAGTTGGCAATCAATTCATCGCTCATCGGGTGTGCTTGGGCTGTGCCGTCAGCTAAAGTATCAAACTCGATATAGAGGGCATCAACTTCACTGTCGTAAGAAATTTTCATGACTTATTCTACTCTTTAACCTCAGCTTTGCTTGCACCACGTAAACGCATTTGCTCGAGGTAAAGGCTCGAGCCTCTTTTGACCCATTCCCACTACTTTTCTGCTAAACTGCTTCTATGAAAGTCAAACAGTTCTCTCTACGCGATTATCTCGAGCGGGCTTTGCAGCTTGCAGAATATGAACGTGACGAAAATAGTGTGATTGTGGCCCATGTTCCCAATGCAGATGGCTTTTATGCCCAAGGTGATACCGTCGAAGAAGCACGCCACGAGCTTGCAGATGTTATTGAGGGCAATGTCATTTTGGCATTGCAACTTGGTTTTGAGATTCCAAAACTGCCAGGTATAGAAGTCGCGGAGCAAGATTTTGTCCAAGCTCACACCGCTTAAAACACACCAGCTTATCAGCAAGCTACACAAACTTGGGTTTGAGGGTCCGTTTCCTGGAGGTCGTCATTCACGGATGGTTAATCTTAAAACGGGTCAAATTGTACCTATTCCAATTCATAGCAAAGAAGTTGGTGTTGGGCTTATTCGAGAAATTATTCGTCAGGTCAATGTTTCTAGAGATGAATGGATTGAACTTTAGAAAATTGATTTAATTGGGTTTCCCTCACCAACCCCAGAGGCTCGAGGCTTTTACCTGGGGCCATCTATCCCACAACCCATCTAAGTCTTTTGCGCTATCATAGTGCTATGAGTATCCAAGATGTTGAACAAGCTGCTCTTAGTCTTAGTCTTCAGGAACGTGCACGACTAGCGCACCGATTGCTTCATAGTTTAGATGAACTTAGTCATGAAGAAAATGAAAAGCTCTGGCTCGAGGTGGCAGAACGCCGTATTCAAGAACTTCGCATTGGCCAAGTCAAAGGTATTCCTACTAAAGATGTTTTAAGTGATGTCAGAGCTAAACTACAGTAGTCTTTTTCACCCTGAAGCCAGACTCAAGTTTCTCAACGCTGTTGAGTATTACCGAGGAAAGTCTCCTGAATTGGCTCGAGATTTTTATGAAGAAGTAAACCGTGCCATAGAAGACTTGCTCGAGTTTCCAGAGGCTTCGATTGTTATTCACCCATTGGGTGTAAGACGTAAAGTTATGCAACGCTTTCCTTACAATGTGCTTTACACAGTAGACCCAGATGTGCTGTACATTTTGGCAATAGCACATCAGAAACGCCGTCCTGATTATTGGTTGCAAAGATTAGGACTCGAAGGAAATTAAAAATAGTTGAACAAATTTGAACTGTAATCTTTATAGTCCTTTAAGAATCTGCTCCTGAGTTGCAAAATGATCTTCTCATTTGGTAGCATCATCATTAAAAATATTAACTTTCAGACAAAAGCCCATACCCAAGATTGTGTATGCTAGGGTGCAAGGTGAATTTATGGCAGTGCACATGCAACTTAACGGGAAACCCATCGAAATTGGTGAGATAGACCCACATACCACATTGCTTAACTGGCTAAGGCAAAAGGGTTTGACAGGTAGTAAAGAAGGCTGCGCCGAGGGTGAGTGCGGTGCTTGTGCGGTGTTGCTTCTCAAGCCTGATGGTAATGCCTCGAGACTCGAGTCTGTCAATGGTTGCTTGTTACCTGTAGCCAGCTTAGAGAGTCAAGAAGTCTGGACAGTTGAAGGCTTAGCACAGAATAAAAAATTACATGAGGTTCAACAAGCCATGCTTCAGGGTGGTTCACAGTGCGGGTATTGCACGCCTGGGTTTATCGTCAGCATGGTGGCTGAGTATTACCGCAAAGACCGTGATGGGTTTGATATTGAAGCCTTGTCAGGAAACCTGTGTCGCTGCACGGGATACCGCCCTATAAAAGATGCCGCAGATTTATTGGGTAAGCCACCTTTGGACGATACATTTGTTCAGCGTTTGGCACAGCCAGTATTGCCTGCTACTTCCTCGAGTTATACTTATAATGCACAGGCTTTTCATCGCCCCACAACGCTTTCTGAACTTCTGGAATTACTGACTAAAGAGTCCAAGGCTAAACTAATTGCAGGTGGAACGGATTGGCTAGTTGAGGTCAATCGGCGTTTTTCACGTACACCATCCCAAATTGCTATTGACCAGATTCCAGAATTAAAAACTTTGCGTTTCGAGAAGGATTTTATTGAGTTAGGTGCAGGGCTTACATTAAGTGAACTCGAGCATCAATTGCAAAACAAGATTCCACTATTGCAAGAATGGTTCCCACTATTTGCCTCGAGGCTTATTCGTAACTGTGCGACTTTGGGTGGCAATATTGCTACAGCGTCACCTATAGGCGATTCGCCTCCGGTGCTTCTTGCGCTTGATGCCAGCTTGATTTTAGTAAGCACAAGAGGTGAAAGGCAAGTTGCGCTCAAAGATTTTTTCAAAGGCTATCGCCAAACCGATTTACAATCTGATGAAATAATAAAAGCCATTCGGATTCCATTACCGCTTGCACCGCTAACACGTTTTTACAAGGTTGCCAAACGTCGCATGGATGATATTAGTACAGTGGCGGCTGGGTTTGCACTCGAGCTTTCTGGCTCAAGCGTTAAGTCTATAAAAATTGGACTTGGTGGTGTGGCAGCCACGCCAGTCAGAGCCTACAAAACTGAAGAAGCTATTATAGGAAAACCCTGGACTTTAGAAACCATTCAAGCAGCCAAAGAAATCATTCGCTCTGAATTTGCACCTATAGATGATTTTAGAGGTAGTGCTGCTTACCGTGTAGCCATGCTAGAAAACCTGCTCGAGAAGTTTCTTATTGAAACGCGCTTTATTGAAATGCAAGGTAGATTATGAAACAGGTTGGCAAAGCTATTCCTCACGAGAGTGCTAGTCTTCATGTCACTGGCGAAGCTCTGTACACTGATGATTTAATTTTACGTTATCCAAATTTACTCCATGCTTGGCCAGTACAAGCCCCACATGCTCATGCCCATATTAAAAATCTTAATTTTAGTGAGGCTCTAAACATTTCTGGTGTAGTTAAAGTATTAACTGTAAATGATGTGCCTGGAGTCAATGATTCGTTTATCAAAGGCGACGAGCCAATTTTCCCCACTGAAGTGATGTATCACGGACAAGCGGTGTGCTGGGTGCTAGCAGAAAGTGAAGAAGCGGCAAGATTAGGTGCAGAAAAAGTAAAGGTTGATTATGAAGTTTTGCCGGCACTTTTGAATATTAAAGAAGCTATGGCTGTTGGTTCTTTTCAGGGTGCTACTTTACACTCGAGTAGTGGAAACGCCGAAGAAGCCTTGAAGGTTGCGCCAAGAGTTTTAGAAGGTGAATTAGAAGTTGGTGGGCAGGAGCATTTCTATTTAGAAACTCATGCTTCGCTAGCTTATTTAGATGAAGCTGGAAGCGTCTTTGTTCATTCTTCTACGCAACACCCAAGCGAAACACAGGCTATTGTTTCTTATGTTTTGGGAATTCCAAAAAATCAAGTGGTGGTGCAGTGTATTCGTATGGGTGGCGGTTTTGGTGGCAAAGAAACCCAAGCTAATCCTTTTGCGTCGGTAGCGGCACTGGGTGCAAAACTCACGGGTAGACCTACTAGGGTGCGCCTTAACCGTGCCCAAGATATGACACTCTCGGGAAAACGCCATCCTTTCTATGCACGCTTCAAAGTAGGTTTTGATGATAGTGGCAAACTATTAGCAGTACAAACTAAATTATTCTCTGATGGTGGTTGGTCACAAGATTTATCTGAGCCGGTGATGGCTAGAGCAGTTTGTCATTCGGATAATGCTTACTTTATTCCCAATATAGATGTAGAGGGAAAAATTTGCAAAACCCATAAAACCTCGCAAACCGCCTTTCGAGGTTTTGGTGGCCCGCAAGGCATGATTTTTATTGAAGAGATAATGAACTTAGTGGCTCGCAGTTTGGGTTTGCCTGCGGATGAAGTGCGTCAAAAGAATTTTTATCAAGAAGGGCAATATACCCATTATGGGCAAGAAGTCAAAGATGCTTCTCGCATGGATAGAATTTGGAATGAATTAAAAGAGAATAGTAATTATCTAAAACGCAAGCAAGAGGTTCAAGGGTTTAATGAAAGCAATAAATATACTAAGCGTGGTTTAGCTATCACGCCAGTTAAGTTTGGAATTTCTTTTAATTTAACCGCTTTTAATCAGGCAGGGGCTTTGGTGCTTATTTATCAGGATGGCTCAGTGCAAATAAATCATGGTGGTACAGAAATGGGGCAGGGGTTATATACCAAAATGCAACAAGTAGCTGCACAAAGCTTGGGAGTAAAACTCGAGCAAGTACGCCCCATGCCTACCCGCACCGATAAAATTCCCAACACTTCGGCAACAGCCGCATCAACTGGCGCAGACTTAAATGGTGGTGCGGTGCGTGATGCCTGTGAAAAAATCAAAGGACGTTTGGCTGTGGTGGCTGCACAAGAATTTAGCGTGAGCCCACAAGACATCATTTTTGAAGAAGGTTTAATCTGGTCAATTTGGAATCCTGACAAAACAACCACTTTCAAAGAGATAGTTAAAAAAGCCTATAGCCAACGAGTACAACTTTTCTCTGATGGTTTTTATCGCACGCCAGATTTACACTGGGATAGAGACCGAATGCAGGGCAAGCCTTTTCATTATTTTGCTTATGGTGCATCAGTGAGTGAAGTTGAAGTAGATGGATTTACAGGTCAATATAAAATTTGTCGGGTAGATATTTTGCACGATGTGGGTGATTCACTTTCACCCATTGTTGATAAAGGACAAGTTGAAGGTGGTTTTGTTCAGGGCATGGGTTGGTTGACTTTAGAGGAGCTCAAGTGGGATAAAGAGGGACGCCTTGCCACCAAAGGTGCATCTACTTATAAATTACCTAGTCTTTCGGAAATGCCAGAAGTCTTTAATGTAAACTTATTAAGCAAAGCTACTGAACCTGATGTGGCTTATGGTTCTAAGGCTGTAGGGGAACCTCCACTGATGCTAGCATTTTCTGTACGTGAAGCCTTGCGTGATGCGGTTGCCGCTTTTGGTGATGGAGGGATTGTGCATTTGGCATCGCCTGCTACACCTGAGGCTGTGTATTGGGCGATTGAAAGAGTACAAAAGAAAACCCTATGAATTGGCTCGAGGTATTACCAAAACTCACTGAATTACAAACACCTTTTGTGATGGTCACATTGGTTTCAGTTCGTGGCCATGCCCCCAGAGAAGCTGGAGCAAAAATGCTAGTTACTCGAGATGCTGTCTTTGATACTATCGGTGGTGGGAATTTAGAACAAACTGCAATTACTAAAGCTAGAGGAATGCTCGAGCAGAACCTTAACCAAATAGAAATGCACACTATTCGCTTAACAGAAAAAGCAAGTAGTGATTTCGGGGTGCAGTGCTGTGGTGGAGAAGTGACGCTGTTACTCGAGCCTGTTAGTACAGTGAAACCAACCGTAGCCATTTTTGGGGTGGGTCATGTTGGGTTGGCTTTGGCAAAAGTATTAGCAATTTTGCCCATTCACTTGTGGTTGGTGGACTCTAGAGAAGAGATGCTCTTGCCTGAGCGTTTGCAATTCTTACATTCAAATCAAGCTGGTAGGCATGTTCAGCATTTACCTATTCTTGATACGGTGGTGCAAGATTTACCTGCTGGGTCACATGTAGTGATTATGACGCATGATCATAAAGAAGATTTATTTGTTTTAGAGATGTGTTTGAAACGTAAAGACTTGGGCTTTATTGGTTTAATTGGTAGTGAAGCCAAATGGAATAATTTTGGACAAAAACTTTTGGTGCAAGGATTTAGTGGATTGGACTTACAAAGAGTAACCACGCCCATTGGAATTTCTGAAATAACTAGTAAGCAACCAGAAGCAATTGCTATTGCTACGGCTGCACAACTTGCGCCGTATATTATGCCTGTAAGCAGTCGGTCATTTGAGAAAGTAGACTAAGCTGTGCGAAGCGTTATGGGCATGATACTACTTGTTTTGAGTATGAGTTATGGGTATTCTCAAAGTATGCGAGAGTCTATTGTTGAAGCGGCAACTCGAGGAGATATAGATGCAGTCAAAACTTTACTCGAGCAGGGAGTAGATGTAGGCACAACAAATAAAGAAGGCCGCACAGCTTTGACGGCTGCGGTGATGGGTAATCATCTCGAGATTGCTAAACTGCTTATTGATGCTGGAGCTAATCCGGATTTACAAGATTCACAAAGCAATAATGCCTTGCTAGTCACTGGGGAAACGGGGAATGTAGACATGCTGCATGAAGTGTTGCGAGCTAATCCTGACTTTACCCTTACCAATCGTTTTGGTGGAACTGCTTTGATTCCTGCGGCAGATAGAGGGCATCTTGAATATGTGCGTGAATTCTTAAAAACAGAGATTAATGTAGACCATATTAACAACTTGGGTTGGACTGCTTTGCTCGAGGCTGTGATTTTAGGAGATGGCGGCCAGCGTCATACCGAAATTGTGCGCTTGCTTCTAGAAGCTGGTGCAGATATAACTATTGCTGATCGTAATGGCGTAACGCCACTAATGCACGCTCAGCAACATGGTTATACAGAAATGATTGAGCTTCTAGAAAACAAGTCACTAGGTCAATAAAGAGGTTTTCGGCAACGTACAGAAATATAGCAGATAATTAGGTAGAGATTCAGTGAATCACAGAATGGTAAAATTGAATGTCTGGATGTACAAGTTAAGCCCGTTTTCACTTCCTTAGTCATACTGAGCTGCCGACTAGGGTAAACATTGCAAGTCATTCCCAAAGTCAAGCCCTGCCTTGCGAAGTATCTTGCTATTAGATACTTCGCAGTTTTACGAAAGCGCACAGCTTACTAATCTTCAACAGGAGTGCAATTAGCGGCTCAGCATGCCCATTAAAGGGAAAAGTCAAGAGGGGAAAGCACACTTAGGGTCATAGGAAGTGTTTTGAGTAACAACCAAGAAGGCAATACGGAGGAGTTTACGGGCGATAGTCAGGAGAGCTTCAACGTGTTTTTTGCCTTGTTGTTTGAGCGTTTTGTAGTAAGAACGAAAGTTGTCATCATTCATTTGGGCTCCCCAAGCAGCACTGTAAAGACGTTTACGAAGATAAGCATTGCCCCGTTTGGTGACTTTCGACTTACCCTTCCACTTGCCACTTTCACGTATTGAGATGTCCAAACCAACAAAGGCAAGCCATTGTTTAGGATGCTGGCAGTTGGCATCAAGGAACTGAGCTATTAACGCAGCTACAGATGCAGAGATGCCTGGAATGGTTTGTAAACGTTTCATGGTTGTACTGTGCTTACTTTGAGCCAGAACCAGTTGCTGGAGTTCTTGCTCGAGCTTAGCAATTTGCTTACTGAAGAGTTTGAGGGTAGCCAGGAGTTGTTGTTCAGTATCACTGACTTCAATGCCTAGTTGTTGTTGAAAGGTCGTGTAATCCTTGAGGGTGGCCTTGAGAGCTTGATGTTGTTTTTCTAAAGAAGCAAGTAAGCCCATTTTCTGCCTAATTTGTATGACCATTTTGTCACGACCAAAGCCAGCAGGCAACTTGGACTCGAGCAGAGCCATGCGGGCTAACACCCGTGCATCAGCCTTATCGGTTTTAACTTTGCGAATCTGCCCTCCATAGTAGGGTTTAGCCAATAACGGATTGATGACCCGCACATCTACCTCCGCTTCACTTAACCGTAACGCCACAAGTAAATGATATCGCCCAGTAGACTCCATCACCACTTTGTACTGCCCTGTCGTTTCTTGTAACTTCACTAGCAATAAACCAATCCCTGCCTCATCATTGCTGTAGCGTTCGCTCGTTTGTCTAGCTTCATAAACAAATGCTACATCCAGCGTTGCCTTACTCACATCTATGCCCACTGCGCTTAGCACCGACTTCGCTACTTTCACATCCTCGCTCATATCAACCTCCGTCTGTTTAAGTTGACGTTGCTCAGCCTTGTCATATTGGTTAAAGTGGTTCTGGAGACCCTACCCATTTTATTGTGGCTCCGCAACGTATTAGAGGAGTGACACTTTGCATACCGAGTGGCTTCTCGCCTTTGACAATTTCGTCGCTCCTCCTCTCCTACGTTTAACCCAGTTTTGAATGAAACTGTGTCTCTCCCTTTATATGACAGAATGAGGTTTCTGTGATTCACTGAGTATCAGAGTGTTGACTTTAGCTTGGTTAAGCCATAGACCCAAACAAAACCTAAACAGAACCTAAGTATGATAGTGGCATGTGTGGTTTATGCTTAACTAGTTTATGCTTAAGGGGTATCTATGGCACTGGTATTAGTGGTTGAAGATGAGCTCAACTTGGCTCAAACCATTGAATTGTACTTAAAAAATGAAAACCACAAGACTGAGCGTGCAGGCGATGGTCAGCGAGCTTTGGAATTATTTCAAGCAGCGCAACCTGATTTGGTGATTCTGGATCTGGGCTTACCCAAATTAGACGGACTCGAGGTTCTCAAAACCATTCGTGCTAAATCAAGTGTGCCGGTGATTATCTTGACAGCACGCTCTGAAGAAGTAGATGAGCTTTTGGGGCTGGGGCTTGGTGCAGATGATTATATTGTCAAACCAGCCAGCGCACGTAAACTGATGGCTAGAGTGAAAGCAGTCTTGCGCCGTAATACTGCTGAACCTGAACAAGAGGTCTTACGAGTGGGCAAGCTCGAGGTTGATCTTTACAGCCGTCAGGCCAAGGTAGGTGGGGTAGCACTTGAGTTGACCCCTACAGAATTTGAACTTCTGCATCATTTTACTGCCACTCCTGATAGGGCTATTTCACGCCAGGAACTCTACGAAGTAGCCATGCCAGAAAGTGACGCTTTAGAGCGTGCTGTGGATATTCATATCACCAACATTCGCCGAAAATTAAGAGATGCAGGTTTAGAGGATATGATTGATACGGTGCGTGGTGTTGGGTATCGTTTGGTTAAGGAGTGACAGTGGAAAGGATAAAGTGGAAAGTGGAAAGTGGAAAATCTAAGGATTTTCCCTTTTCCCTTTTCCCTTTTCCCTTTCCCCTTACATAATGAACCGCCTCTCCACCCGCCTACTTATTGCCATGTTCCTTATTGTGACTGTGGCTTTGGTGATTGTGCCAGTGGGACAAACCATTGCTGCACGACAGAGTTTTGATAAGCTCGATGCAGATTTTCGTGAGCGGATTTTAGAGCGTACTGGAAACCCACATCGGCGGTTTGATAATGATGATAAGCCTGTAGGCCCACCTCCGCCAAGAGGTAACTCTCCTTTTGCTGAGCAGGAGAATGAGCGGCTATTTAATTTTGTGCGCGATTATCGTCAGACCCAGCGGCAGGCTATTATTTGGGGTTTAGTGGGTGCAGGATTATTGGCTGTATTGCTGGCACTGTGGTTAAGCCGAAGTATTGCCAAACCTATTGAAGCGGTTTCTAAAGCCGCCTCGAGTTTAGCCGATGGTGATTTGAGTACCAGGGTTCATTTGCAAGGGAATTATTCGCAAGAAACCCAAGAATTGGCCAATGATTTTAATAGTATGGCTGAAGCTCTTGAGCGTTATGAAGGTCAGCGTCAGGCCATGATGGCAGATATTGCCCACGAACTTCGCACGCCTCTAACTACCCTTCAATTCAGGCTTGATGCTTTAGAAGACAAAATGATTTCGTTTAATGATGATGAAATCATTTTATTCAAAGATCAAATTACTTTACTCTCGAGGTTGATTGAAGATTTGCGAACGCTGTCACTGGCCGAAGCTGGACGATTATCAGTGACCATGCAAGCTCTAGACTTAAATGACCTTGTGAGCAGAGTAGTATCATCCTTTCAAAATCGCGCTGAGGTTGCAGGACTCAGGCTCGAGTTTCAACCTTCAGATTTACCTGCAAGGATTACAGGCGATGCTGACCGCTTAAAACAAATCCTCAATAATCTTTTAGAAAATGCCTTTAAGGTAACCACCCAAGGCTGGATACGCATAGAAACTATAGTGGATGCTGGCAGTGTAAAGCTAATAGTAAAAGATTCAGGGCCTGGTATTCCAGAACCTGAACTGGATACTATTTTTGAACGCTTTGTGCAAGGCAAGCGGCGTGATAACAAAGATAAAGGTAGCGGTTTGGGTTTAGCTATTGTTCATGTGCTGGTCACATTACATCAAGGAACAATAAGGGCTAGTAATCATGCTGAAGGTGCGCAGTTTGATGTGATATTACCCAAAAAACTTGTAAGCTAAGAAAGCGTCTGAAAAGCCGCTTTTGGCGTTTTTCAAAAGCGGCTTTTCAGAGTAGAACGAGTATGACCCGAGGAATTGAGCTAACGGAAACCACTTTTCGGATGCTCTATAACGAAACAAAAGAGGCACTGATGTCAAGTAAAAGGGTTCAACCACTGAGGGATTTGGGCTGGAAACGCGGACTCATACTTCTGCTCTTATTATCGTTTTGTGGTTCACCGGTGTTCATGCTCTTAGGTTAGTGCGCCATGTTGGCCCTGGGCCTTATAAAAGCGATGAGGAGATTCGTGACTGGATGAGTATTGGCTACATTGCCCATTCCTATCATGTGCTGCCGCAAATACTTCAGCAGGCCCTAGGGCTACCTGAATTTCCACCAGATAAACGCCCGCTCAAACAAATTGCTAATGCACAAAATCGTTCACTCGAGGACCTAACAACAACTTTAGAAGAAACTATTCACTAAGTGCGCTCATTACCGCCTAAAGACTAACCATGACCGACCAACTTTTGGCGGTTGTGGCTAGTTATGGTTTACCTGCGCTCTTTTGTGTTTTGGTCTTAGCTGCTATTGGGTTTCCTTTACCAGCTACGTTGTTGCTGATTGCGGCAGGTTCATTTGTTGCTCAAGAGCAAATGAATTTGTGGCAGGTGTTAATTGTAAGCAGCATTGGAGCTATTTTGGGTGACCAGATTGGTTATGCCTTGGGTCGTTATGGTGGGCGCAATGTTGTTTCACGTTTAAGCAAGCGTTGGAGCGGGCAACTGGGGCGTGCCGAGTCTTTCACCTCACGCTGGGGTGGAGCTAGTATTTTCTTTAGCCGTTCACGGCATACAAGCAACGAGGACTCTAGAGGGTAGCGTAGACACTGACATCTTTGAGTTGTTTGTCGAACAGGCACTCTTGCCTACGCTTCGACCTGGACATATTGTTATTTGGGATAATTATAAGATTCATAAGTCGGCAAGAACCAGGCAGTTGATCAAAAGCTGTGGCTGTCAAGTCTTGTTCTTACCTACTTACTCACCTGACCTCAATCCGATTGAACAAGCCTCTCTAAAATCAAAGCCTTTGTTCGTCGCACCAAAGTGATCCTTCGTGAAGCTTTGGATGGTACCCTTGCTCAAGCCTTCAACACCATTTCTCTCCAAGACATTCTGGGTTGGTTTCGTCACGCAGGTTATCCTAATTATCGCTAAGTACTCCAACACAATTAAGTTAAACTTAAAATTTCTGGAAACCTCAATCTACACAGGGTTTTTTGCTAATATTCACCAAGGTTAGCTTAAGGTAATTTAGTACGAGTACTTATCATTAATAAAGAACAAGTGAGAAAACTAAATCTCACTTGTTCCATAAACTGGTAAAAACTATTTACGGGGCAAGATAGGTAACCTCGAGCCTCCTTATTTCATTCAACCCTAAAAAAGAATCAATCTATTTGTGTAGTAAAGCAAATCAAATTGGGCATTGGCCGCACTACCCGAAGCGTTATAACACTGCACTTCAACATCCGTTGCACCTGCAGTAAGACTAGGATTCCAACTCACAATATTGCAATAACTGCTTGCACTACCGTAGGCAGTAAGCTGTGTCGTGGTTTTGTTCTGGGCTAGTACCCCTGGCAACTTCACGAGATAATGCCCGCTACCCACAAGAACAGATATGGTGGCCTTTCTGGTATCGCTGGAGCTGGTTGGATTGCCGTAAGCATTGCTCTGATAGAAAAGGTCGGGGGTGGGGGTGGTGTTAGCCCAAACATACCAGGACTCGAGCTTCTCTTCGCTGATATTGCTGGCGAGGTTGCCAGGTTGGCGCATGAAGCTAAAGGTGAATATGCTATTGGCTAAAGCATTGCCCTGATAGCAAGAAACGTTGGCGATAAGGTTCGTGCCCAACTGACTCCAGTCCACAACTTTGCACTGTTGCGACCCAGTTCCCATAGCCGTCACCATGACTGTGCCACCTTTGATGGCTTCCAGAGCGTCTCGGCTCATGTTTGGCAACTGCACTTCGTAGCGTCCGGTACCCTTAAAGCAAACTTGGTTGAGGGCATCTCGAGAATTAAACTGGAAGGCACTTAAGGGTGTATAGCAGGTATCTAAGGCTCCGCTTGACTGATTAGCACGCAAGTAAGCATTGCCACCGATATTAGACTTGGCAGCGTCATCCTGATAGAAGAAAGCTGTGAACTTACCATTGACGAGAGTGCCAGTCGGTGTAAAGCAATTGACGTAAACATTAACACTGGTGCCAGCCCTATTCAATGAGGAAACTTTACAGTGGTGATTACCACCATAAGCCGTTACGTGGGCCGTGCCACCCGTAACGTTCAAGTGTTTGAAGGTGACTTTATATTTTCCGTTCTCTAAACGAGTCACTGTGTTATTCACTAGAGGCAGTGCGTTAAAATGAGCATTGTATTGATAATTCACATCGGGTGTGTAAGACGTGCCTAGGGTAGTGGCTTCCTGGTTTGCCCAGACCCAACCCAGCGCGCGACTAGAAGCAGGTAGCAGGCTATAAATCCAACCATAAAAGCGTGAGATGTCGGTGTAGACACCATAAAGCCCTGGTACAGCACAACCTGTTCCCCAGCTTACTAAGCCAACTTGTCTGTGGCTAACCGGATGGAAAATGGGGCCACCACTATCCCCTTGACAGGAATCTCTGATAACGGGGGCTGTGGCAGGCGAACCAGTGCAAAACATCGTGGTGGTGATACGCCCAGGATAGGCTGCTTCACAGCCTGCTCCTGAGACTCGAGGCACGTCCACTTTAAGAAGAACATCTGAAGAGGAGCCAGCTTCGGTTGTATTACCCCAACCAATCACTCTTAAATTCGTACTAGCAGCAGGTACATCTGCCAACGAAACAAGGGCCACGCGGGCATTTAAGGAAGCAGGTGAAGCTAAATGTAAGAGGGCAATGTCGTTGGCTTTGGTGGCATGGTTATAACTTGGGTGAATGACCATACTAGCAAGGGCAATCGTCTGCTCTGTTCCCTCAACGCTCGAGCGTCTGTGCTGACCGAGTACGACACTGAAATCACTCATGGAACGGGAATAAACACAGTGCGCTGCGGTGAGTACCCATGATCTATCAATCAGTGTACCGCCACACCCATGATCATCAGACTCTAAAGAAGGGCGATACTTGAGTTGCACCATCCAGGGATATTCACCTGCCGTTGCAGGCACACCATTGACAATTTGGGTGTCAACTTCTTCTGTTACGAGATTGGGTGCTTGGCTACACGCTGCCAACAGAAGCAGAGTCAAAGCAACCAAGAGGGCTAAGAGTTTTTTGCTGATGGTTTTCATATAATCTCCTTTGGCTGACCGATGGGAATGGGGATGGTCAGATGATGATGTGAGTGTAGGAGAGGGGCGTTAAGAAAGCGTTAAGATAGCAGGTATTATCTGGTCACCTATACACTGATTTCGAGATTAAACGTGCTGTGGCGGTATTCATAAAGATGACTTTGTAGCCTCTACCTATTTATTTGGGATATACCTCACAAGCCTCTTACCGAAGAGGTCAGACCAAAGTCAGACCCTAAATGTCAGACTTTGGCTATGCTTAATGCGCTCGCTAGGTCGCTGACCATGCCCTATACTGTCTCCAAGGTGTCAAAGCTCGAGTTAACCCTCTTGGGAGCCCCTGAAATTCTTTGGCAAGGACAGATTGTGACTGCCCCACCGCCAAAGACTTTTGCCATGCTTTGTTATCTGGTATTGCAACCCGAGGGAGCCTCACGAAGGGAACTAGCCGAGCTTTTATGGGGGCCAGATAAAACTGGTAGTGTGCGGGTGGCCTTAACAGAACTCAGAAAATTACCCAATCCTGATGAATGGCTAGAAGCCGATGATCAGCTTATTAAAGTCAAAGCCTTAACCGATGTACAACAATTTGAAGAAGCTCTAAGCAACGCAGATTTTACTAGTGCTCTAGATATTTGCCAGGAGCCTAAGACTTTCTTAAAAGGTTTAGAGCTTCGCAACGCCGATGCTTTTATGAATTGGCTCGAGCTAGAACGCTCACGTTTATCCGAATTATATTTAACCGCTTTGCAAGGGCGCATCCTTGATCTAGAAAAACACCAGCACTACAGTGAAGCCCTCCAATTAGCTAGAACTCTTTTAGAACAAGACAAGCTCAACGAAGATGTTCACCGTGTAGTGATACGCTTAGAGCACAAACGCGGTAACGATGAAGCAGCACTGGCCCAATTTGAAACCTTGCGGCAAATTTTAAAAGAAGAACTTGATGAAGAACCTTTAGAGGAAACCCTCGAGCTTTTACGTGAAATAGAAGGCGGAAGTATTTCTGGTGCTAAGGCCGCAATCATTCTAAAAGATGCAAAGAGTATTCCAAATCTTGCTTCTAAACTTTTTGGCCGAGAAAATGTACTTTCTGAAATTCAAAGCCATATTCAAAATAGAGAACACCTGCTTTTGCAAGGCCTTGGAGGTAGTGGTAAGACAGCGTTAGCTGCTTATTGTGCAGCCCAGCATTTGCAAAATAAACAAAGCAAAGTGCTGTGGTTGCAAGCTGGCGATGATGACCCTGACGCGCTTTTTGATGCGATGGCCAGGGCCTTTGATGCTCGCCAACTTTTAAGCCAGACTAAAATAAAGCTAAGGTAATTCAGGAATTGTTAGTTAAAAATAAAGTTACATTGCTGGTTTTAGATGATGTATGGAACGATTATGGGCTTAGCAAAGTGATGGAAGCCTTACCAAATATTGCTTTTATAGCCACCTCACGTCAGCGTTACCCCAGACTCAAACGGCTAGATGTAGGACGTTTGCCCAGGGAGGCTGCGATTAAATTGCTCGAGTACCATGCTTTTTCTTCCCCTGCTCCCCTGCTCCCCTGCTCCCTTTCTCCCCTTCTGTTTTAGCAGGGGAGCGGGGGAGCAGGGGAGATTTGTAGTCTACTAGGTGACCACGCCTTTGCTGTTCGTATTGCTGGTATTACACTAGCTGTTGATAACATTTCACCCAGTGGCTTTTTAGAACGCATTAAAGATACACCACATGTCTTAAAAATTCCTGCCGAATTTGCTGAAGCTGGCCGTGAAAGCATAACTTCACTGCTTAGTGTAAGTTTGAATGCTCTGTCTGATGAAGCCCACGAAGCTCTTTTGGCCTTTGGTGTGCTGTTTAGCTCAAGTGCCACTGCCGAACTCTTATCTTTGTGTATTCGCCGTGATGAAGAATCTACCGAAAACGCTTTGGCTGAATTGCAAAAACGTGGACTGGCTGACCGTGTAACCGAAGCAGGCAGCGATGTGATTAGTTACCGTTTACATGATTTGGTTTTTAGTTTCGCCAAAGCCAACAACAATCTTCGCGCCTTTACAGCCATAAAAGCCAACAAGTCTTTGCTAGATAAACGCCAGCATGATTTTGATGTATTAGACGCAGAAATTAATAATCTGCTAGGTGCAGTGGAAACTGCCAAAAAAACAGATACAAGATTATTTGTAGACATGATGCGGCAATTGGTGGTGGGCAATGCTTACTATCATGCACGGGGGCATAGTCCGCGATCCTTTGAACCGCTAAAAGTGGCAGTTGAAAAAGCTAAAGAATTAGAGGATTTAGAGGCAGCACATTATTTGATTGCTCGAGTAGGTGATACCTACCGTGAGTTTTATGGGGATTTGGATAGGGCTTTAGAGGCTTTTGAAGAGGCTTTGCAGTTAGCACAGCACTTAAATAATATTGAGCGTGAAACTATTATGCTAGGTCTCATTGGTATTGTTCGATTTAATAAAGGGGAAGAGGCGAGTACCTTCTTTGAAGCAGCTTATAAGCTGGCAAAAACACAGCAAGATGATTTACTTTTAGGACATATTGCTCACTATAAAGGATTTATTGCACTTAGTGAAGAAAATTGGCAAGAGGCTAGTTACTGGAATAAAGAGGCAATACGTTTTACTAAACTGGCACTAACTGCTTTGCCAGAAACCAAGGAAATAAATACGACTCTTTTCTTTTCATTACTCAACTTAGGAGAATCTGAAAAAAACCTTTCGAGGTTATTAGAAGCTTTCGAGATTCGCCAAACAGCTTTGCAACTTGCCCAAACACAAAAGAATATAGTGTGGATAGGCTATGCCCTCGAGGGTATTGCGGAAATTCATCATGAGCTAGGTGAAAAAGTCAAAGCACAAGAACACTATCAACGAGCCCTCGAGCTTTTTTATGAGAATAACGCCTTATCAGATATGGAAATGCTTATCCAAACCATGAAAGAACAAAACTATACCGTCAAAAAGGAGGAACTGGTTCTGGCTTAACGCTTTCTTAACGCCCCTTTTCTAGACTATATTCTGGAGGAAACTATGACACGACTTTATTGGATATTGATTAGCTTACTGGCTATTTTACTTGCTGCTTGTACATCTTCAGACCCAGTAACAGATGAACTCGAGAGCTTAAATACCCTTGTGGGTATTGGTGGTAAGCAACTTATTGTGCCTTCTGAGGGTAATTGCCCTATTGATGAATTTAGAATACCTGGTGAAAGACCTAGAGCGCGTGGTTCAGCAGGAGGTATTGCTGTCCTTAACGCCGCCTACCCGAATGCTCCCACTACACTTGATGCTCCCACTGATACAGGAAGACATGTCAAAAATGTGGCTGCTCTTTACGGCACACCTAACCGCAACGTAGCTCTTATTGTCCTAGATGACTTTGGCCCTGGAGTCTATAAACTAGACAAAGCTGTTTATGAATTATCGCTTTTCTCTTTTCCCACTGGAGATACAGTAAGCCGTGCTGTAGCCATCGAAGAAAAATTAGACGAATTGCAAGCTCTTGGTAAACTCTCACATGGGGCTTTGGTTTTTAATCACGTTAATGCTTTGTTAGTAGCTGGGGGCTACACCGTTGCAGGTGTTACAACTGACAGTGTGCTTTTCAAAAACCCTATCAGTGGTAGATATGTATTTGTCAAAGCAGTTAATACCCAGGGTTTTAATACCAGCTTGATTGCACCCAGACTCGAGACTGCATTTGTTGAACTCAGAAATTCAGCTTACAGCTCTATTTCTATCAATATGAGTTTTGCCATTGTGCCGTGCAGCGTCCGCAGCAACTTTGCAGCTAACCGTGCTGCGTATCCTACCTTTGAAGATTACGCCAAAAAAGTCGCAATCATTAATGGCGAGACGCTAGACACAGTTTTTAGAACCATTCGCAGACCTGTTGCCAATGACCCACTCTATAGTGTTATCAGAGGGGCCACACAGTTCCCACCTCTTCCTGGCGAAACCAGAGTGTATGTAGCAGCTTCTGGAAACTATGGGCTTAACTATCCTATGTTCCCCGCAGCTTGGCCAGAAGTGGTTAGTGTAAGTTCACATGATATTGGTGCTGGGTTTTCTGATTTTTCTAACCGAGGCGAAGTGATGATTACTGGAGCATGGTTCAAGCTTAGTAATCCTGCTTCACTCAATGGCGGGTTTGGCCCTTCTCCTCAAGTTGTTTATGCTGGCACATCTTTTGCTGCACCAGCTATAGCTGTTTTTACAGCCTATGATTTAGCTAGCACCTTGCCAAAATGTGCCTTGCAAACAGCAGCACCTACCCGTCCTGATTTAGCTTATGGTCCACCTTGGCTAAATCGTCGCTTACAACAAGCAACTGCACTTTATTGTGGGCGATAAAAGGTTGATAGGTGAGTTTGGGTGAATTGTATAAAAGCGTATTTTAGGGTCAAACAATTATTGTGAAATTTGCTTTAACCTAAGTTGAGTACATCTCGCCATGAATGTTGCGGTTCATACCCCAACTCAGCTCGAGCCTTGTCAATAGACAGCAAGGTTTCAAATTCACTGACCGGTTTTTTCATAGCCACCGTGGGAAAAACTTCTTTCATCAAGTCTACAGATGGGTGGTTCATCACAGTATCAGTAGCAGCGATAATGTAATTTCTTGAGCCACTAATATCTGCGTGAAGGGCAAGTCTACAAGCTAGGGCAACATCACGTTCATCCACATAGCCCCACAAATTCCATTTGCGCAAGAGGGCATCTTTCCAGTAGGTGGGGAAGTTTTGATAGTCGGTTTCGTTCAGCACATTTGATAATCTGAGACCAACGAAGGGAATCCCACTCCAGCGAGAGAACTGTTCAGCCATAGTTTCGGCTACAACTTTAGAAAGGGCGTAGCTGCTTTCTGGATAGGGGTAGTGGGCTTCGTCAATAGGGGCATATTGCGGCAAGATATCAAAGGGTAAACCTAAGGTAGTTTCACTCGAGGCCCACACCACCCGCTTGAGTTTTAGGTCTTTAGCGGCAGAAAACACGTTGTAATTCATCAAGGTATTTTCTTCAAAGGTGCGCCCGGCAGTGAAAAGTTCGGGGGCTGGAATGTTAGCTAGGTGAATCACTGCGTCAGCACCCATTAAAACCTCGAGAGTTTCCCCTAAATCGGTTAGGTCAGCACGCAAGGTGTGCCAGGGTCTTTCGCTTAAAGGCACATGTACTAAATCTACGGCTGTTACCTGATAATCATGCTTTAAAAGGTCTTGCATCACAGCGCGACCTGCTTTACCACTCGAGCCTGTAAGGACAATTTTTTTAATCATGCTTTGTTATAACAAAGTTTAGATACCTTGTGTTGATGTTCGACTTTCAAAATTCCTCTTTCTTCTCGAGGTAAGCTAAGGTTGTGTTATTAGATACTTTAATCTTGCTTTTTCTATTTATTGCCAATGGACTTTTTGCCATGTCAGAAATCTCGGTGGTGTCTTCCCGCAAAATTCGTTTGCAGCAACTCGCTGATGAAGGCAATACGCAAGCCAAAGCTGCTCTAAAACTTGCTGAAAATCCTAATCAGTTTTTAGCTTCTGTGCAAATAGGCATAACCTTGGTAGGTATTTTTGCTGGTGCTTATGGTAGTGCAACCTTTGCAGAACCCCTAGCTAAAGTTTTAGCTAAAGTAAGTTGGCTCGAGCCGTATAACAGACCCTTGAGTGTTTTTTTAGTGGTCTTGGTGATTACTTATTTATCTCTAGTCATTGGTGAACTGGTTCCTAAACGCATTGGCTTAAATAACCCAGAGCGCATTGCCATGATGATTGCTGGTCCTATGGGTGTTTTGTCAAAAATCACTACACCTTTTGTAAGGTTACTGGGTCTTTCTACCGAACTTATCCTGCGTTTATTGCGTATTCGCAAGCCCAATGAACCCCCAGTCAGTGATGAAGAAATTACAGGACTGATGGCGCAAGGTGCAGAAGCAGGGGTGTTTGAAGAAGCTGAACAGGAGATTGTAGAAAATATCTTGTGGCTTAGTGACCGCACAGTGATTTCTTTAATGCGCCCACGGCGTGACATAATTTGGTTAGATGTAAATTCGTCTCTTAAAGAAATTCAGAGTACACTTTTAGAGCATAAACACAGCCGCTTTGTAGTAGGTGATGCAACGCTGGATAAAGTCCTAGGCTTTGTTGATGTACGCCGGTTACTACCAGCATTTTTGGCCAATCAGAAATTATCCCTCAAAGATTTTCTCGAGAATCCACTTTATTTTCCAGAGACTACACCTGCCCTCACGGTACTTGGGCGGTTCAAGGAAACAGGTATTCACTTTGGTTTAGTAGTCGATGAATATGGCAGCATTGAAGGCCTAGTGACCCTGAGTGATGTACTCGAGGATTTAGTAGCTATCTCTGACCAAGAACCACAATCTATCCAACGCGAAGATGGGTCATGGCTATTAGATGGGTTATTGGATATTGATGACTTTAAGGATCAAATCAAACGTGATGAATTGCCTAGTGAAGAAGAAAATGATTTTCGTACCCTAGCAGGGTTTATTATTACCCACTTAGGACATATTCCTAAAATAGGGGATACTTTTGAAACGATGGGATACAAGTTTGAAATTTTAGATATGGATAGCAACCGCATTGATAAAGTCTTGCTAATGCAGTTGCCATCTCGAGAACTTGATAATTAAGAGCGAATATTCTGGGTAAGGATAAATTGGTGTTTGGTAAGCAATAGAACAATTACTGCAATAGCAATAAGTGGAATTACGTGAAACAAAAAGGCTAACACTAAACCTATAATTACCCAAACCAGTGGGAGTTGCATTAATTTTTTACCCACGCGGTTACGCAACACCAGTTGACGTTGATTCATCCGACTACACGTACTGCGAATGCCTGCAAAGATATCTTTTTCGTTGATGGTTGATTTGTTACTGTTGTTTTGAATAGGGTCCATGTGCATCCTTTCTTTTATGACAATTTCTAAAGATGATACTTTTTATCAATAAATCACTAGACTAAGCAAGTGACGACAGCATGATACGCTCTAGGAATCAGAAACGTTTGCTGGAGGTTGAACCACCGTTTTGTCATCATCTTCACGCTCAATAGTAATTGAGAGTTTAGCGATAAGCGCACCGACAGCACCTAGTGCGGCAAGTTGGGGTAGAAGCAGCGCACCCACAATGCCAAAGGTTAGAGGGATTTCAAAGAGGGTTTTGCCTTCTTCGTTTTTAATAGTAATCCTGCGAACATTACCTTCGCGGATAACTTCTTTAACCCTGCCTACGACGGCTTCACCACTGACCTTAAATTCTTCTACAATAGTTTTTTTGTCCTGAGTTGTGTTTTGAGTAGCTTCTTGCTGAGTTGAGTTTTGGGTATCTTCCATAACGTACCAACCTTTCTAAAGAGAGTGTACTAAGGGGAGGTGAGGGTTGTCCTCATACCAAAGGCTGACTTAAAAATTGGTAGATGGTTTGATTTATAAAGTTAAAATACAGGTTATGAATGATTTCAGAGAGTATCCCAAAGCTTTGTCGCCTATTTACCACATGGCAGAACCCAATCAGCCCATAACACTATACGAGGGCAAAATAGAAATAGGACAAGGCACAAAAAGAGCCTCTGGAGATGGAAAAATTCAAGTCAAATGGTTTCCTAATCCCTCAAATAGATTTGAAGTAGAATTAGAAGAAAATCCAATTTCTTTTGACATGGTGCAGAAAATCAAAGTTATACCTGAAAGTCTTGGTGTAGAATTGCAAGGAACTGTGACACACCGATCTTTGGGCACTAAAAGGTCAATAGGGGGTTATATAAACTCAAATAGTGAGATTGGAAATTCGAGCAGCGTCAAAAGTGTTATCTTTCACTTAGCTAATTTTTGGGATTTTTATGGCGATATAGTTTTGTATGGTGAAGAAGAATTTGCTCGTAAGGGATTTCGGCAAGAGACTAAAGACTTCTTATTAACAATTCATGGAGTAAGGGATTTAAAAGAGATACTCGAGAAACTTGATAACGTGGGTGGTTATGCATTTACTCACGTTGCCAAATTAGAAAAGAAAATAGGAGTCTTTTCTAACGAGGAAATTAAAGATATTTTAAGGAAGCTTCACACGTATTTCTCCTTACTGAGAGGCTTACATACTGCTCCATATCTCATTGTCGGCTATGATGAAAATCACGAAAAGACTTGTGAATTTTGGAATGCGGGAATGCTCCAATCGGCATATCGTTCGGTGCTTTCTCATCCATCGTGGTTTCCCCTTGATTTAAATGGCCTAGATGGGAAAATTTTTGAGAGCTATTTAGATTTGGTATCGAATGGCTCTTGGTACGAGGTCATTTCAAAATCAATAAGTTGGTATGTGGAAAGCAGACTTACTACATTCCGTGAACAAAGCATTCTTTGGTCTCAAATCTGTATTGAGTTGCTATCATGGGCGAGTTTTGTTGAGCTGAATCCTCATGTAACCAAGACTGGATTTAACAGCTTAGACTTAGGCAATCGTCTACGACTACTAATTTCTACCTTTGATATTCCCCTTAATATTCCTCTGGAATTGCCTGAATTAGCCAAGGTGGCAAAGGGTTATAGCTGGGATGGACCCCAAGCAGTTTCTGAAATACGCAATGGGATTGCTCACCCGAACCTTAGAGAACGTTTGGACAGAGACGGGTGGAAAGTAGTTCATGAGGTCAGAAGGTTAAGTATATGGTATGCAGAGCTAACTATACTTAAACAATTGAATTACAGAGGAGATTATCACAATTCACTTAAATCTTCCTTTGTTATGGAGAAAGAACCCGTACCTTGGTTAAGTAAGGGATAAATGGTTGTCCCCTTTTAAATCTCCAGTAACATCCTGGCAGGGTTCTCCACCGCATCCTTAATCCGCTTCAAGAAAGTCACTGCTTCACGCCCATCTACAATCCTGTGGTCATAGGTCAGGGCAATATACATCATCGGTGCAATGACCACTTGGCCATCTTTGGCTATGGGGCGTTCTTGAATGGTATGCATCCCAAGCACACCAGACTGCGGCGGATTGACAATCGGCGTAGACATTAAGCTGCCAAATACACCACCGTTAGAAATGGTAAAGGTTCCACCTTGAAGTTCTTCGGGCATAATTTTATTGGTTTGAGCACGTTTGCCAAATTCACCGATAGTTTTTTCCACTTCAGCAAAACTCATGCGTTCGGTGTTGCGTAATACAGGAACTACTAGACCTTTGGGTGTGCTTACCGCTACGCCAATGTCATAGTAGTTTTTATAGATAATATCAGTGCCACGAATTTCAGCGTTGAGTTGTGGAATCGTTTTAAGTGCGTCAATGGCTGCTTTGACAAAGAATGACATAAAGCCTAAGCGCACGCCATATTTCTTTTCAAAAGCGTCTTTATATTCATTTCGCAGAGCCATTACATTCGTCATATCTACTTCGTTAAAGGTAGTAAGAAGTGCAGCCGTTTGTTGGGCCTGTACCAAACGCTCGGCAATTTTCTTGCGCAAAGGTGACATGGGTACGGCATCTTCTTGTCTAGCAGAAGAGGTTTCAGATGGTTGGTTTTGGCTGATGGCTGATGGCTGAGAGCTAACAGCTTTTTGCACATCTTCTTTAAGGACACGTCCACTAGGACCTGAGCCTTGAAGCGTGTTTGGATCAATACCTTTTTCAGCAGCAAGTTTTTGTGCCGCAGGCATGACGAAACTACCCTTCCCATCAGTCCCCCCTAACAGGGGGGAAGGAGTGGGGGGAGTGGGCGAAGTTTTGGTTTGAGTTTGAGGAATAGTCTGGGGGGTTCCTTCCTCAATTTCGGCAATCACTTCGCCAATACCCGCCGTTGCTCCTTGTACTTTGATAATTTTGCGAATCACACCATGTATAGGTGAGGGAACTTCTAAGGTGGCCTTGTCGGTCTCGAGTTCTACTAGGGCCTCATCTTTTTTAACTGCATCGCCTTCTTTTTTTAACCAGGTTGCAATTACTACTTCACTAATCGATTCGCCTGCGGATGGAACTTTCAGTTCAAATGCCATATAACTCCTAACGGAGATTGAAAATTGCAGATTGAAGATTGAAAATTAACGTGGTTTGTGGTTTTCTGGTCAATTTTCAATCTTTAACTTTCAATCTTTAATCCTTTATGGGGTTTAGTCTAACAGCTTTGTTGACCCCTTATACAGTCTAAAAATGCACAAAAAAGGTGACCAGGGTTGAGTGACAAATGGAAAAGTATTACCCTCATCACTCGCCTCTTTTCACTTCATTCTGGTAATTGTTTCAAATTAAAAGCCTTTTCCATTAGAGCAGCCTGCTCGAGCTTATGGCTGTTGCTAGAGCCAGTCGCTGGGCTGGCCGAGGCACGGCGATAGATTCCGTAGAAGGGGTGTTCAGCCACGATATAACCCCAGGTAGCCCGCAAATACCACCAGGCTCCCATATTTTTAGGTTCTTCTTGCACCCAAATTACTGGTATATCTTTGTTGTAGGGAGCTAGAGCCTCAGCGATTTCGGTTTTGGAAACAGGATAAAGTTGCTCTAAACGCAAAATAGCTACATCATCACGCCCACTTTTTTCGCGCTCCTGCTCGAGGTCATAATAGATTTTGCCAGAACACATCAAGACTCGTTTGACCTTTGCGGGTTCTATCGATTTAGGGTCATAGAGAATTCGGTGGAAAGCCCCCTGCTCGAGATCTTTAAGATCAGAAACAGCTTTGGGATGACGCAGTAAGCTCTTGGGTGACATCACAATCATGGGTTTGCGCCAAGGGCGTTTAACTTGTCGGCGCAGTGCATGAAAATACTGGGCGGGTGTGGTCAGGTTCATGATTTGCATATTGTCTTCGGCGCACAAAGCCAGAAAACGCTCTAACCTGGCACTGCTGTGTTCGGGCCCCTGACCTTCAAAACCGTGAGGTAAGAGCATTACTAGTGCACTCAACCGTCGCCATTTGTCTTCGCCACTAGAAATAAACTGATCGATGATGACTTGTGCTGAGTTGGCAAAATCGCCAAATTGAGCTTCCCATAACACTAAACCATCGGGGTAATCCAGGCTATAACCATATTCAAAACCCAGCACACCATTTTCAGAAAGTGAACTGTTGACAATTTCAACTACGGCCTGATTTTCCTCGAGTTTGGCCAGTGGCATATAAGCTGCGTTGGTTTGGGTATCGCGCAAGACTGCATGGCGATGACTAAAGGTTCCGCGCTCTACATCTTGTCCACTCATGCGAACACGGCTACCTTCGGTGGCTAGAGTTGCAAAGGCCAGAGCCTCGGCAGTAGCCCAATCTAGGGGTTTTCCTTGAGACATTTCAAGGCGAGTCTCGAGGACTTTTTTAGCTTTGGGGTTGATATTAAACTCTGGTGGTACGGCGGTAAGTTTTTCTAGTAAATCCACTAAACGCTTATTCTCAATAGCGGTTATAACTTCGGGAACCTCTTTATCTGGGCCGCCCTTGTAGCCTTCCCAAAGCCCACCAAAGGCTTGAAATAAAGGTTTGTAATCCTGGGTGCGGGCAGTAATGAGTTCTTTCTCCAAAGCTTCGCGGCGTTCTTTTTCTAGGGTGTCGGCTTCTTCCCTAGAAATTTGTCCTAGGGCCAAAACACGCTCTAAGTAGCTCTCGCGCACGCTCTTGCGGCGTTTGATTGCTTCATACATCACTGGTTGAGTAAAGGTTGGTTCATCTGTTTCATTGTGCCCAAAGCGGCGATAGCAATACATATCAATCACGATATCGCGCTTAAATTCTTGCCGGAAATCCATGGCTAGATTGATGACTTGAGCCACTGCCTCGGGGTCTTCACCATTGACATGGAAAATAGGGCTTTGCAACATTTTGGCCACGTCGCTGGCATAAGTAGTTGAGCGTCCTTGCTGCGGAGAAGTAGTAAACCCAACCTGATTATTAAGAATCACATGCAGCATTCCACCTACTTCATAACCTGCAAGCTCGCTCATGTTTAGGGTTTCTTGCACTACGCCTTCACCAATAAAAGCTGCGTCACCATGAATCAAAATACCCAAGCCACGCTGACGCGCAGTGTCACTAAAGCGGTCTTGCTTGGCCCGTACTCGGCCCATCACAACTGGGTTGACATATTCTAAGTGGCTAGGGTTAAAGGCTAGTGACATATGAATTTTTTTGCCACTGCTGGTAATCAAATCTCTCGAGTACCCTAAGTGATACTTCACGTCACCACGCCCGATATTATCTTTGGCATCCGCATCATCAAATTCGCGGAAAATTTGGCGTGCGGGTTTGCCAATCACATTGGCTAATACATTTAAGCGGCCACGGTGGGCCATGCCAAAGACAATTTCATCGATGCCCTGTGTACCAGCTTTTTCTACCGCTAAATCTAAAAGAGGAATCAGACTCTCAGACCCTTGCAGTGAAAAGCTCTTGACCCCTACATATTTTTTCATGATGAAATCTTCAAAGACTACTGCGTCGGTGAGCTTGGTCAAAATCTGAAGTTGCTCCGAGCGGGATAACTCGAGGCGGTTCAAACTATCTTCCATACGGGTTTGCAACCAATCACGCACTGCAAATTCATCAATGTGCATAAACTGCACGCCAATACTGCGGCAATAGGTGGTTTGCAATCGTTCAATCACGTCTCTTAGAGGAAGACCAGACATGGTTCCGCTCATCACAATGCGGTCCATATCTGAAGCATGAAGATTATAAAATTCAGGCTTGAGTTCTTCAGGCTGGTCGTGTTTATCAAGTCCTAGTGGGTCAAGTTCGGCGAGCATATGCCCCCGCACACGGTAATTGCGAATCAGCATTCCAACTTTGTATTGAAGGTCAGTGTCATCTTGGGTGAGAGGGGTCAGGTTTCGGGTTTCAGTAGCTACCGACCCCTGAAACCTGAAACCTGAAACCTCTGGGTTAAACAAACTGGTTGCTACAAATGCTGGCCCCAACGTGCCCCGTTTGGCCAAGCCATTGCGGGGGTAGGTTTCAAAATACTGCCGCCACTCTAAATCTACAGAGCTTGGGTCGTTGAGGTACTCAAGGTACAAATCTTCGATAAAGCCAAGGCTCGAGCTGTTAAAATCTTCAATCATAAAGCCTTTCGGGGGCTGGGCTGAAGCATGATGCAAAGCTAGACTCAGGACAGCTCTATTCTCACGAATGGTCATCATATCAATTTGTGTCTTGAAATGGATGTAAGTTTTATACCTTGGAGGTATAGCAGGTATTAAAGTCGGTCTCACTGCCTTCGGAGCTGGTCATCTACACACTGATTTCGAGATTAAATGTTTGGGTGGTATTGATAGAGATAACTTTGTGGCTTTTTATCGGCTATATCTCGTCATCAAAACAATATTCTCAACACATCTTGCCTAAAGCTATAAATCTATTTGAGTATGTTGGCCCTGATTTATCCAAGGACTCGAGGGTATCTCCAAGTAAGATAACCAGACCTGTCCTGAATGTATTATAAGGATGCTTATTGAGGTCGAGATGCTACGTCCTGCTGATGGCTCTTTATAACGAGATGCTACCTCCTGCTGACGGCTCTTTACCTCCAATGTTACACTAGCTCTTATGAGTATTAAACCCGATTGGTGGATACGTGAACAGGCCCTAAAAGGCATGATCGAACCTTTTGAAGATAGACTTGTTAGAGAAGGCGTAGTGAGTTACGGGCTGACCAGCTTTGGTTATGACCTGCGAGCAGCAGCCGAGTGGAAGATTTTTACCAATGCTTGGGGAGCGATAGTAGACCCTAAAAATTTTGACCCTAAAAGTTTTGTAGAACACGAGGGCGATACCGTGATTATTCCGCCGAATTCGTTTGTGTTGGCGCGGTCAGTAGAATATATACGGATGCCCGAGACGGCACTGGCTATTGCTGTGGGTAAAAGCACCTATGCTCGCTGCGGTGTAGTAGCCAACGTAACCCCCATAGAACCCGGCTGGGAAGGACACGTCACCTTAGAGTTTTCTAACACCACGCCCCTACCTGCCAAAATGTACGCTAATGAAGGTGTGGTGCAACTGGTGTTTTTTGAAGGTGAAAGACCAGAAGTAACCTATAGTGACCGCAAAGGGAAATATCAGGGGCAACGAGGGATTACGCTGCCTAAATTGTAGAAGCTCGAGGTCAAGTTTTAAGGAGCATGTTATATAGTTATATGTATGTCCAAGCACCTTTCTGTCTGCCCTTTAGATTGCCCGGATACCTGCTCTATATTTATCACTGTTGAAGATAATAGGGTTGAAGGCAAAAAAGTAACCAAGCTCGAGGGCAACCCAGATCACCCTATTACAAAGGGCTTTGCTTGCGTGAAAACCTACAAATACCCCGAACGTCAAAATCATAAAGACCGCTTGCTCTATCCACAAAAGCGTGTTGGCAAAAAAGGTGAAGGGAAATTTGAACCTGTGAGTTGGCAAGAAGCACTTAATGACATTGCCAAACGCACCCAAGAAATTATAGATAACGATGGTGGTGAAGCGGTTCTGCCTTATTGCTATGCCGGAACTATGGGTTGGATTGAGCGCGACCATCCGTTATCATTCTTTAGAGCTATAGGCGCATCAGAACTTGATCAAACCATTTGTGCTTCAACAGGGGGCGCGGGCTGGGAAGCCAACTATGGCCCAGCCAAAATGGGCACAGATCCCGAAGATATTCCACAGGCGAAATTTATTATTCTGTGGGGCATTAACGCTATGCGGAGCAATTCGCATCTTGCACCTGTACTCAAAGAGGCTAGAAAAAATGGTGCTTATATTTTGCATATTGACCCCTACAAAAACGAAACCAGTTCTCAGGCTGATGAACATTGGCAAATCAAGGTGGGTACAGATGCAGCACTTGCACTTGCAATAGGTCATGTAATTTTGCGTGAAGGCTTAGAAGATAAAAATTATCTTTTGCAACATGCCAATGACTTGAGTGATTACCGTGAAGCTGTAAAAGAATGGACACCCGAACGCGCTGCTGAGTTTTGTAACCTTGATCTCAAACGCATTGAAGAAATAGCTATTGGGTTTGCCAAAGTAAAATCTAGTTTTATCCGTATTGGCTATGGTATGTCACGCAATGAAGGGGGTGGTAATGCCACCAGAGCAATCACCTTACTCCCTGCGCTTACGGGTGCCTGGCAATACCAAGGTGGAGGCTTGAGTATTTCGACTAGTGGCGGTTTTATGCTCAATAAATCTCGCTATGACGGAAAGCATTTGCAAAAAGATGTGCGTATGATTAACCAGAGCCAGCTTGCTAGGGCACTCGAGTTAGGGAATATCAACAAAAGCGAACAAGCTATAAAGGCCTTGTTTGTGTTTAACTCCAATCCTGCGGTGATTGCACCAGACAGCAGTCGGGTTCGGGCTGGGTTGATGCGCGAAGATTTATTTACAGTAGTACTCGAGCATTTTCAAACTGACACCGCCGACTATGCTGATTATTTACTTCCAGCCACCACATTTTTAGAACATCCTGATATTTATTCTGCTTACGGTCATTACTATTTACAGTGGGCAGAACCTATTATTGAAGCTCGGGGTGAATGCAAACCGAATACTTGGGTTTTCCAAGAGCTTGCAAAACGTTTGAATTTACAAGATGAAACGCTTTATTGGAGCCCTGAAGAGATTGCTCGAGATTTGCTAGATACTGAACATCCCTTTATAAAAGGCATCACCTTTGAACGCTTGCAAAAAGAACGCTTTATCAAAATGCAGTTCCCGCAAGATTGGAAACCCTACGCTGAAGGCAGCCACTTTGCAGATAAGAAAATACATTTTTCACCAGCACCACATCAGCTTATCTTTGAAGAACAACCCACTCAAGACTTTCCGCTTCGTCTTATTTCACCACCAGGTTCGCATATTCTTAATACCACCATGGGAAACATTGAAAGTTTACTCAAGGCAGCAGGTGGGGAACCGCAGATGATTGTGCATCCTGCTGACGCTGAAAAATATGGAATTAAAAATGGTAAAAGAAATGTCTTCTCGAGTGCCCAAGGAAGTATCTTGCGAAAAACCATTGTTAGCACCGATGCACCCCAAGGTACGGTTGTTGCTTTGGGGCAGTGGTGGGCCAAGCTTGCACCTGATAAGAAGAGCCTCAATGAATTAACAAGTGAACGTCTTACTGATTTAGGTGGCGGAAGTACCTTTGGAAATGTGGTGGTGAGAGTTGAGGCAGCAAGTGACCAAGGCTAGGAAATGAGGAATGAGGAATGGGTTTTTCTCATCTCCCATTCCTCATTCCTTTTATCCTGAACGGTTAAACCCAGGTAAGATTGATGTTCGTGGTGGTGTAACCAGTTTCGATTTTTCGGTGATTGTAAAGGATGGGTTGCCTCCATTTTTCTAACGCAGTGATATCTTGCCCTAAAAGCTCGAGTACTTTGACTACAGCCGTTCCTCTAACCCCAGAATTGCCGTCTTCAACCTTAAACACCACACCTAAAGGCCCATAAGGCGTGTCTCTTAAAGCAACCCCTTCATAACCTTCTGCCCCACCTTTAGATACTGCCTCAGGAAGACCCTCGGTTAAAACGGTATCTAACTCTCCATGACCAGCCACCATGACGGGAAACGCTTTCATGGCTTGAAAAGTAGATTCTAAGCCCTCTTGGTATTTTGCTGGAGCTTTTTGCAGATCGGCTAAAAAGGCAAACATTCGAGCAGCATTTTCTAAAGGCAAAACAAAAGTAGGCACACTGCAACCGTCAATACCCCAAGGAATATCGGTTAGTCCAGATAAATCTTTGATGGTTTGCAGATTGAGTTGCTGCACAGGATGCTGGATGTTTTCATAACCCTCGAGTGGAGCCTTTAACATAAGTGCCACGGATAGCATTCCTGAATGTTTGCCTGAACAATTGTTGTGAATAGTGGTGGGTTTTTGCCCTGAGGCCTCGAGGGCTTTTCTGGATTCATAATTTGCTGGTGCATGAATACCACAGGCTAAATGTTCAAAGCTAAGTCCCAATTTATTAAGAATCCCTTGGGCCACTTCTACGTGTTCAGGTGTTCCTTCGTGCGAGGCTGAGACTAGGGCAATTTCTTTGAGTGTTAGCCCAAAGTGTTTTGCCGCCCCACTTAAAAAGAGAGCCTGAGTTTGAAAGGGTTTGGCTGAAGAGCGCATGTGGGCTTGTAGTTTTGGGTTTCCAGCATAGGCGATGAGCTTTCCTGAAGCGTTGACCACGGCTACAGAGACAGCATGGCGATTCTCGATGGTGTTACCACGGTATTCATAAATAAAGGACATGGCTTTAGTTTAACAGGAGAAAAGTGGTGAGTGGCGAGTGGCGAGTGATGAGTGGCGAGGGAAAGGCAAAGAGCTAAATCTTTAATCTTAAACCTTCCATCTTTAATCTAACACCCATCACCCAACACCCGAACTACGCTTTACTTTGCAATTCTTTGACTTTATCTAGGCTTTCCCAAGGAAACTCCGAACGTCCAAAATGTCCATAACTGCTAGTAGCTTTATAAATAGGACGCATTAAATCTAGAGCTTCAATAATGGCAGCGGGTCTGGCATCAAAGACTTTATTTACCAATGTACTCAGTTGTTCATCACTTAGGCTCGAGGTACCAAAACTATCAACATACATACCCACCGGACGAGCTACACCAATCGCATAAGCAAGCTGGACCTGACAGCGTTTAGCCAAACCAGCAGCTACAATATTCTTGGCAATATAACGTGCGTAGTAACAAGCACTGCGGTCAACCTTGGTGGGGTCTTTGCCGCTAAATGCACCGCCACCATGTGGCGCGGCTCCACCGTAAGTATCTACAATAATTTTGCGCCCAGTTAATCCTGCGTCGCCTTGGGGGCCACCAATCACAAAACGGCCAGTAGGATTGATAAAGAATTTTGTTTCAGCAGTAATCATTGAGACTGGGATAACACTATCAACCACATGCTTGCGAATGTCTGTTTGAAGTTGTGAAAGTTCAACATCAGGGTGATGTTGGGCTGAAACCACAACTGTACTTACAAAAACGGGTTTATCTCCATCATAGGCAATGGTGACTTGGGTTTTACCATCGGGGCGCAAGTACGGTAACACTTTTTCTTTGCGTACTTCGGCCAGACGTTGGGCAAGTTTGTGCGAAAGTGAAATAGGCAAGGGCATAAGTTCAGGCGTTTCATTGGTGGCATACCCAAACATAAGCCCTTGGTCGCCTGCACCAACCTGGTCAAAGCGGTCGCCCGAAGTGGCTTCTTGGGCATTGGTGACTCCTTGAGAAATATCAGGAGATTGTTCAGCCAGAGCGACTAACACAGCACTGTAGTCCGCATCAAAACCATAATCAGCCCTGGTATAGCCTACTTCGCGCACGGTTTGACGCACCAGGTTTTGAATATCTACATATTCTTCGCAAGTGACTTCGCCAGTAATCAGGGCCAGCCCTTTACTGAGCATAGTTTCACAGGCCACTCGAGCTTTTTTATCAAGGGTCAAAATGGCATCTAATACACTGTCACTAATGCGGTCAGCCAGTTTATCGGGGTGGCCTTCAGTGACGGATTCTGAGGTAATAAGTTTCAATGACATAGCCAAGAGAATACCAGTTTAATATGTAGCCTGTGGTTTGTAGCCAGTAGGAAAATCTACAAGCCAACCTTCTAATCTTGTAACTTTTTAACCTTAATAACCTTTCAAACGTTTTTCGTCCCTTGACATTCATAAAGACTTTTACTAAACTGCACCTGATTGTGCTTTAGAGTGCAATTCGGGTCACCGTTGCTGAGACTTCCTTTTTTCACAGCGGTTTGACAGTAGCGGTGAACTTCAGAAATGAGGAATCATCATGATTAAAAAGCAATTTGTCAAAAGCCGTAATGTCACCAAAGTCACCTTTGAGCTTGCTGAAGTTGATGTTGAGAATGTGCAGCTTATTGCTGACTTTAATAAGTGGCAGCCAGTACCATTTAAGAAACTTAAAGGCAACAAGTGGCAGCTTGTGCAAGAGCTAACCCCCGGTCAGAGTTATCAATTTCGTTACATGCTCGAGCAGCAGGGTCAACGCGAATTTATCAATGACTACACCGCCGATGCCCTTATCGCCAACGATCAAGGAACTGAGAACGCTGTTTTGAATGCCTAGGTTGCAAATAGCTAAGGCGTGAGCTTGAGTTCACATTGTCGTGAACTCAAAATTTCATTATGATCCGTCATTGCGTGTCTGAAAGTTGAGCCCATTCGGTTTTCTCAGGGTAAACTTTGCGTTGAAGCGTTCTAAGCTAAAAAGTGTCCTAAACGATGCTTAGTAGGTCGTTTGTAGTAGACAAGCGACGAAGCAATCTCCTTTAGCTTATTTTGTAGCAACCTCAGTGCAAGGAGATTGCTTCGCGGATGCAGCAGCGATAGGCTTAATTGTGTCTAGTACGCCCTTAACTGAGGCTCGCAATGACAAATTACTGTGCAAACGGCGCAAAGTGCGCCGTTTGCACAAAAGATTCGTACCTGACTCCTATTTACAATCCACATTCGGTTACATAGTGAATCAAGGTGCCATCCCCTTCTGGATTTTTTTCTACCCAACGATTGATGCTGGCTAGACCATTATAGATATTTTTATCTAACTGCTCGAGGTTGAGTTTGCGATACCATTCACTTACCGTTTCAAATTCATCAGGTGTAGAAAAAGTCATCTCGGTTTTACCCAAAGCCCGTAAGCGAAGCCCATTATGTTCAGCCTTGACTAAAGCGGTATTAGGATAAAAAGGCAGCCGACGACCAATATCATAGCGGCATACCTGATCACTGCCAAAGAAAAGAACAAAGGGTATGGCTAAGGCAATCACTAAAAAACTAAAACACCCTGCGGGTTTACGGCGTTTATATCCTAGAGCGTCCATTATAGTTTAAGACTTTCTGTGATTTCTTCCCATAGCTTCATTTGTCTGATCTGTTCTTCCTCGAGTTGCGTATGCTGCTTGCCTAAGTCAGCAATTTGTAATGCGCTTAAATGACTGGCATTGGAGAGTTGCTGGGTAATGCTAGCTAATTCTGTTTCAAAGTCATGAATCTCTTTTTCTAAAGCCTCGAGCTGTTGCTGGAGTCGCCATTTAGAAGGAGCTTTGCTATTTTCTTTTTGAGAACTTGCGCGAACTTGAGAATTGTTAGCTGAACCTTGAGTGATGAGTGACGGGCGTTGCGTGGTGAATGTTGCTTTTTTACTTTGATAATAATTCCAGTCGCCAGGATACATGCTTAGGTTGCTATCTTTAAGTTCCCAGATAAAATCTGTGGTGGCTTCAATAAAACGCCTATCGTGTGAAATGACTAAAAGTGTCCCCTCAAAATCAGCTAGCGCATCCTCGAGGGTTTCGATCATCTCTACATCCAAGTGATTGGTAGGCTCATCTAAGATTAAAAAATTACAACGTAAAAGCGTGAGTTTAAGCAAGGCCAAACGTGCTTTTTCGCCACCGGATAAATCTTTAATAAATTTGTATTGGGCATCATAAGGAAACATAAATCTTCCTAGCAAGTTATGCGCTTCACCATCACCGACCATACGAATCATTTCGGCAATTAGGGTATTTTCAGGATTTACTCCACGCAACTCTTGGTCATAGTAACCCACCCGAACTCTCGAGCCAAAGCGCAAAACAGCTTTGGGGTCATCGCTAGAAATATCGCCTAGTAGGGTTTTGACAAAAGTGGATTTTCCTGCTCCGTTGGGGCCAACTAGGGCAATACATTCCCCTTGGCGAAGGGTAAATTCAACATTCTTAAAAAGCTGTTTGCCTTTGTAACTCTTGCTAAGATACTGGGCTTGCAAGACAATATCACCTGATTCATCACAGTCAAAGGCAAAACGGGTACTGCCCTCGGTGGGGTCAGCGTCATCCATCATTTGGGTGGCAAAACGTTCGGTGCGGGTTTCCATAGATTTAGCCCGCCTAGCCAGTTTTTCGCTGCGACCTCCCCAGATTTTCATCTGCTTGGTCATTTCTTTTAAGCGGCCATATTCACGGTGTTCACGCTTGCGTGTGGCTGCTTCAATCTCGAGTTGGTCAGCACGGTAATGGCGATATTGGGTAGGATTACCTGGATACGTGCGTAACTTGCCAAAAGAAATCTCGGCGGTTACGTCACAGGCTTTATCTAAAAATTCACGGTCATGCGAAACCAACAAAACACCGCCAGGATAGCGTGTCAGGTAGCCCTCGAGCCAGCTCCGCATTTCCATATCCAAGTGGTTGGTAGGTTCATCAAGCAGTAAAACATCAGGCTGGGCCATCAAGAGTTGTGCTAGTCCCAAACGGGTTTTTTCGCCACCTGAGAGGCTAGCTGCCAGTTGGTCTTCACGGCCTCTAAAGCCAAGCGAAAAAAGTACGGCATCACGCCGACTTCTGCGTTCATAGCCGCCACGGCGTTCAAAAATTTCATGCAAATGCTCCCACTGTTCATAAATCTCGCTCTTGTCAAGGTTGATCTCTAAAGCCTGCAAGCGTTTTTCTAGAGCATCCAGTTCAACAAAGGCTTTTTCGGAAATCTCTAAAATGCTGGCACTATCTTCAAACTTAGGGTCTTGCTCGAGCTTGGCAACAGTTACATCCTCACGCAAGAATATGTCACCACTATCTGCCTCGAGTCTTTTGGTCAACAGATTCAAAATAGTGCTTTTCCCTGAACCATTGCGCCCAATTAGGGCCATGCGCGACTGATCTCTAAGCTCGAGGGTGGCTTTATCCAAAACTGTTTGATCGGCAAATGTTTTTGAAACTTGTTGTAAAGCAGCCAAGAGCATTTGGCTATTTTACGTTAGTTGATGTAATAGATGGCGAGCAGGGGAGACAAGGAGTGATGCAGAGTGCTAAGAGCAGAGAGCTTAAAAGCTTTTAGCACTCTGCCCTCATGTCATGCTTTTTGCATTCCAATTTTAGTTATACTGCTCTCTATGCTTAACTGGCTTCTAATTTTTATACCCATATCGGTCTACCTCGAGTTTACTCATGCTAACTCTACTTTGATTTTTATTTCCTGTTGTTTGGCTATTTTGCCTTTAGCAGGTTTGATGGGTCATGCCACCGAAGAACTGGCCATTCGCACTGGCCCTACCATTGGAGGTTTGCTCAACGCAACTTTTGGTAACGCTACCGAGTTAATTATTGCCTTTTTTGCGCTGCAAGCAGGCAAAATTGATGTAGTGAAAGCCTCACTTACAGGTTCAATTATTGGCAACTTGCTTTTAGTGCTGGGGTTAGCTCTGTTTTTGGGTGGTCTTAAATATCCCAAGCAGGTTTTTAATTCACAGAATGCTCGCGTGACCGGTAGTTTACTGGTGATTTCAATGATTGCCTTTTTGGTGCCAGCACTCTTTGATTTTACCGAAAGGCAGTTTGGTATAACCGCAGATCAAATCCGCATTGATGATACACGACTGGCTTTGGGTGTTTCGATTATTTTAATTGGGTTGTATGCTGCTAATATTATTTTTACGCTAGTCACTCATAAAGATTTGCTTTCAACGGTTGATGAAGAAACCGATCAGCACCATACGGCCAAATGGAGCCCTTTGATGGCTATGGGCGTATTGCTAGCTTCGGCTGTTGGGGTTGGGTTTATGTCTGAGTTTTTGGTGGGTTCGATTGAAGGATTTACTGAAACCTTTGGCTTATCTGAGTTTTTTGTAGGACTTATTATTATTCCTATTGTGGGTAATGCCGCCGAACATGCCTCGGCAGTGGTCTTTGCTATGAAAAATAAAATGGACTTGGCCATCACTATTGCCATTGGCTCCACCATTCAGATTGCTCTGCTGGTTGCGCCGCTTTTAGTGATTCTTTCTTGGATCATTAAAAAACCTATGGATTTAGTCTTAAATAACCCTTTGGAGTTAGTGACTTTAGTAGGTAGCGTACTGATTGCTAATTCGGTAGCCCAAGACGGAGAAACCAACTGGCTCGAGGGTCTGATGCTCTTGGGTGTTTATGCGATTCTGGCGATAGCGTTTTTCTTCTTGCCATCAGTGGGTGGTATAGTAGGAGGACATTAAAGCAGAAGGAGATAAATATGAAACAGCCTAAAAATAAATTAAAGAAGCTCATGAAAAATACTATTGTTTTATTCCTGCTGTTTATTGGCAGCTTATTATTTATTTCAGCTTGTGGTCAAAATGCAGCCTCAGTTGAACCGCTCTACCAGATTAAGAAAACGCTCTTTGTGGATGGCTTTAGCCGAAGCTATGCTGTCAATTTACCCCCTAACTATTATCAATCAGCTAATTTTTCAGTAGTTATTGCTCTGCATGGCGGTGGCGGCGACGCTCTGCAATTTGAAACAACTTCAAAACTAAGCGAGAAGGCTAATACCTCGAGGTTTATTGTGGTTTACCCTGAAGGTGTGAAGAATACCGGGACTTTGGGTGCAAGGTCTTGGAATGCTGGCAACTGCTGTGATTATGCAAGTGATAACAACATTGATGATGTGGCGTTTATTAGCAAGTTGATAGATAGACTCGTTTTGACCTACAAAATCAACCCCAAAAAAATCTATGTCACTGGCCATTCAAATGGTGGGATGATGGCTTACCGGCTAGCTTGTGAACTCTCTAATAAAATTGCCGCCATTACACCTAATGCTAGTACGATGGTTGTAGATCAACCCTGTAGCCCCTCACGTGCCATGCCTATTTTGCATATGCACTCTGTTTTAGATACCAAAGTGCCCTATAAAGGTGGCACAGGTACAGGGGCTGGTACTGAAGGTGTTTATCTGCCATCCATTAATTCTGTTCTCAAAACGTGGTCAAAGAAAAACAATTGTAATGCGCTAGCCCAAGTCATTACCAATAACAGCGGCTATAAATTAACAAGATGGTCGAACTGTAGTAGCAATGCGATTATTGACTATTATTTAACCAAAGATGGTGGACATGGTTGGCCTGGTGGTTTACCCGGTGGTCCAAATTCGGATACACCTTCTACTGCAATTAATGCCAATGATTTACTTTGGAATTTTTTCCAGCAACACCAATTGCCTTAATGATCACTCGCAGGCAGAGTCATAAAGAAGACCTCATCTACTTTTTTAGCTCCAAAGTTCGTATAAAATTTTTCAGCCAAGCTGTTATGTTTGTAAACAGCCCAAAATAAATCCCTACACCCTTGGTTTTTTGCAATGTTTTTTGCTTCTTGCATTAGACTTTTACCAATGCCTTGCTGTCGTTGATTCTGATCAACCAAAAGGTCAAGTATAAACATGACTTTGGCAGCAGCGTCGGTGTCATAAATATAGCTATAGAGCAAATAGCCAAGCACTGAATTTTCTTTTTCGGCAACAATGCCAAAAAACACTGGACTTTCTCCAAACCCATTTTGCAAGTAGGCAGGTGCATCAAATAAAAAATTAGATGTATCACCCAAGTCTCTCAAATGCTCAGCCGATTGCCCATAGAGTTTCTCAATCTGAGCAGCATCATGGGGTTGAATAGAGCGAATATGAACTTGAGGTAGCATCTCGTTATCAATATAGCAGGGTAGCTAGTATCCTTTGTTCACAGAATCGAACCTCTAGGTGAGTAGTAAAAATAATTATCCGCATTTGTCATGTTGAGCGACCCAAGCACTGCTTTCGCAGGTCACTATCAAGGTGATCTAATCACAGTAAACGAAGTCGAAACATCTGTTTGCGTGTCAGATGTTTCGACTTCGTTTAGGGTTGAGCAGCATAAACTGACTAAGGGTAAGTATTTACAGGAGGTCGCTCAACATGACGGTGAGAATGAAAACGACGTATTCATGTGATTCACTGATTCTCTTGTTTATTGAGCTGAGGCTATTTGCTGTAGCAGGGTGTCATAAGCAACTTTAAGGGCATTGTCACTGTCTATATTCACAATGGCTTCACCTTGAATGTCACTCACATCGCCACGGTTAGGTGGAATTCCTACAAATTTGAAGTTACCTTCCTCATCGGCGACTGTTGTTGCAACAACTTCACCATCAACAATAATTTGAACTTCTTTACCAACATCTACACCCTGACCTTCCCCAGCAATAGTGGCAAGGGCAAGATTATCTATGGCAGCAATATCTGGCGTAACGCCTTCTTCTTGAATGCTGCGGCGTTTGGGGGTAAGCCATTCAAAGGCTACAAAGGCTAGCTGTCCACCATCGGATAAAGAAATAACACTTTGGGCAACACCTTTACCAAAGGTTTGTTCACCGATGACTTTAGCACGGCCATTTTCTTGCAAGGCACCGGCTACAATTTCTGAAGCTGAAGCTGAGTTTTTATTGACCAGAACTACCATAGGCAAATCAAACCAGTGTTCATCAGCAGAAGCTAAACGTTTGGTCACGCCACGTGCGCGTTCAAAGACGATATCGCCTTCTTTTAAGAATTCATCAGCGATAAGAATGCCCTGATTAAGGAGTCCTCCAGGATTATTCCTCATATCTAAAATTAAAGAGGTAATTCCTTGGGCTTTAAGCTTGTCAAGTTGGGCTACCATTTGATCATAGAGACGCTGATTACCAAAGGTATCAAGGCGCAAATAACCTACATTGCTAGGTAAAACGGTTGATTCAACATCCACTTTTTGAATGGTGGCTCGAGTGATGGTAAATTCTACGGGTGCTTCAGTACCTGGACGCTGCATTTTGATATTAACTGGAGTGCCTTTGGGTCCGCGAACTAATCCAGCTACATCACTGGTGTTGGATTCTTCGACATTGACCCCATCAACCTCGAGGAAAATGTCTCCACGCTGAATGCCAGCTTTTTGAGCTGGGCCATCCCTAAAAACAGTGAGAATCTGAACCCCTTTACCGCTTTGGCGGTTGTAAATCTCGAGTACGGCTCCAATGCCTTCAAAAGACCCAGACATGTCCTCATTGCGTCTGGCTGTAGATTCGGGGTCAGCATAATAAGAAAATTTATCATCCAGAGCTTCAATCATGCCGTTAATGGCCCCTTGGACAATTTTTTCATCCTCAACATCATTAAGATAATTAGACTTTAGAGCCCCATACACTTGCATAAAAGCCTTGCCTGTGGGTGAGCGTAAAAACTCATCGCTATAGTCTCTGGATAATTGTGCGTTGACCACCACGATAGAGATAGCTAAAACTATCAGGTTTGCCAAAAGCCACTTTCGTTTCATCTAAATTGCCACCTTTCGTTCCTTTGCCCTATCGTATAACTGACTTGGGTCAAAAAACACTATGCTGCGTAGTATACGCAACAAATGTGTGAAAAACGGTAAGGTTTACCACCTATTCCTAAAATTTGGTAAGTAAAAAGGCTCTTTGGATTGATGTTGAACCAAACCACCCGCTAGCAGGCAGTTTCTAGTTTTGGCAAAATACTGCTTCTTGTCAGTGAAAATTGGCGATTCTGGGGATTCAAAAACTAAAAAAACAGGGCCAAAGCCCTGTTTTTAAAGATAAAGAATTTGTTAAGCCTTGACTTGCAATTTGTTGATTTGCTTGGTCAAACGTGACTTTTTGCGAGCGGCGGTGCGCTTGTGCAGGGTTGAGCCTTTGGCTGCTTTATCAATCAGACTTATGGTAGTGCGGTGGGCTTGGGTAGCTTCTTCGGTATTGCCTGTTTGGGCAGCGACTACAGCTTTTTTGGTAAATGTGCGAATCATGCTCTTTTTAGAACGGTTTCTAGCTCTTGCCTTAACAGATTGGCGACCGGCTTTTAGTGCAGAAGGGTTTCTGGCCATGGTTCTCCTTAGATATTAGTGTCACAGCGTCTATGACGACAACCTTGAAATAGTAGCATATCAGGCTATCAATAGGCAAACTTTTTTCTTTGCCTTTGCTTGCGAATAGTATCGTGATATGATAGTATCGTTCATGATACGTTCGTTTGCTGATAAAGAAATGGAGAGACTCTTTAATCGCGAACACTCGTTTAAGTTGCCTACGGATATTCAAAAACGGGCCAGAATACGCTTGGCTGCACTAAATGCTGCAACTACGATCAACGATTTGCATGAACCACCCTCAAATCACCTTGAGGCTCTTAAAGGAAACCGTAAGGGTCAGTATTCTATCCGCATCAATCAACAATGGCGTGTATGTTTTCGTTTTGAAGATGGTCACGCCTTTGAAGTTGAAATTGTTGACTACCACTGAGGTCACTATGAAAAAACATCCACCTATTCACCCAGGCGAACATCTAGCTGAATTTCTCGAGGATTACCAACTTACTCAGTATGCACTCGCCAAGGCTCTTGGAGTTCCACAACTTCGCATCAGTCAAATTATCCGTGGTCAGCGTGGCATTAGTGCTAATACTGCTTTGCGCTTAGCGCACTATTTCAAAATGACCCCACAGTTTTGGCTCAATTTGCAATCTCATTACGAACTCGAGCTAGCCAGAGATGAACTTGAGGGTCAGCTCGAGAAACTTCCTGTAATTGCTTAGAGAGCGTTTACTCCAGGAAGCAAAGGATAATGTCATTTTCCTACCCCTTTAAGTACCCTCCCATTGAATTTGACTATCAACCGTGTAGGTTTATCCATAAATGCTTAAACGCACAAAACTTTTGTTTAGCAAAAGTTTTGTGGAGGTAATTTTTGCTTTTTTGCTTGACATCTTAGGGTTTTTAGTCCAGAATAGGCAACGGTGTTTTTATGTACTCTAGGTTTATTATCTAATACACTCCTTTTTATGGGCACGGTCAATCTATAATATGTGGCCGCTTTAGGCTTTGGAAATCCTCTAAAACTTGTTATAAAAAAGGAGACATTTATGTCTCAGACCGGCGTTGTTGCATAAATAGGAATAGTTTCTAAGGATTAAAAGACTAGGTAGTGAGAGTAATTGAGAGAGGCATAGCCAAGGCAGCCATAGCATTAAGGATTTTAGCACCGAGTTTCATTTCAACACATTGCGAATGAAAAAGGCGAGAATTGAGAGTATTGCCAATGATAGTTTTATAACGAAAGATCCCTGATTCAGCTTTAGAACGTTGATGATAGCCCGAGGTTTGCTTCCAAGATTTACGACCGTGTTTACGAATAGCACGAAGATTTTCATCTCTGTCCAGAGGTGGAGCATTGCTGTTAGTATGTTGTTGAATCTTGGCATCTTTGCGGGGTGGGATCACGGCTTTGGCTTTACGTTTCTTGATAGCTCGATAACTGTTGCTTCGGTCATAGCTTCCGTCACCGCAGACCTGTTCAATGACAATGGCTTCATCAATCTTTTCAAGCACATCTGGAAGCATTTCATCATCTGTAACATCATTGGTACTGACTTCTAGACTAAGAATCTCATTCGTTTGGGGTTCAATGGCTAGATGGAATTTACGCCAGGTACGCCGTTTACTCTTGCCATGGATTCTTACTTTCCATTCGCCTTCACCATAAACTTTAGCCCCGCTAGAGTCTACAACCACAGTGATGGCTTCTGAAAACTTCCGTGAAGACACTTGAACGTTTAGATTTCCTCTGCGTCTACTTAGCGTCGTGAAGTCTGGTACTGTAACTCCTTGCCAAGCTGCCAGTTTCAAGAGTGATTGCATGAACCCTTCAAGTTGGCGTAACCGCAACTTGTACACTATGCCAAGGGTCACAATCAGTTCTATCCAGCTATCTTTATACACCTCAGGATGTCCTCGCTCTCCTGTCTGCTCTTGACTTTCCCAATCTTTAGCCATCGCTTCATCTATCCAGATGTCCAGACTTCCTCGTTTCACTAAGGCTGCGTTATACTCAGACCAGTTGCGAACACGGTACTTAGCTTTCTTCGTTTGTTTCATCAACTGCCAAGATTACCATTGCCGTGTTCGTGGCTATTTATGCAACAACGCCTCTCAGACCTATAAATATCCGCGTACTCCGCATTTGCCTTGGTCACCTGGAGTCTCGAGCGATGACCTTTTGCTCTTGAACAGTTTTATGTTTGAGGGTCAAGAGGTGGTGGTGACCGAAAAATTAGATGGTGAAAACACTACTATGTATCCTGATCATATTCATGCCCGTTCAATGGATTCTAGGCATCACCCCTCTAGAACTTGGGTTAAAGCCCTGCATGGCTCGATTGCCCATCAGATTCCCTTAAGGTGGCGGTTATGTGGTGAGAACATGTATGCTCGCCACTCGATTGGCTACGATAATCTTAAGAGCTATTTTTATTTGTTTTCGATCTGGGATGAACACAATCACTGCCTGAGTTGGAAAGATACTAAAGAATGGGCAGAATTACTAGGTCTTGAGTTGCCCTTGGTACTCTACCAAGGTTTATGGAATGAAACTATGATTCGGGCTATAAAGCTGGACTTAAGCAGGCAAGAAGGGTATGTAGTACGCACTCAAGCAGGTTTTGCTTATCAGGATTTTGCCAAGCACGTAGCCAAATGGGTTAGAAAAGAACACGTTCAAACCGACCAGCACTGGATGCACGCTGAGGTTATTCCTAACCGCTTACACAATGAAGAGGATAGTCATGAAAACTGAAAAATTAAAACTGCACCCCTTGCTCGAAAATATCCTGCAAGGTGCTAGACCCAATCTGGATGATTTTACTCAGGCTTTGGGGGGTATTTTTGACCTTTTGCTGCGCTTAAAAGATACACCTCAAGATAAAATCTGGCACGCTGAAGGTGATGTTTATATTCATACCCAGATGGTTCTAGAGCAAACTTATAAACTGCTCGATCAACTTGATTGGACAGGGCAAAAGCGTTTAGTACAGGTTTTAGCTGCAGTATTTCATGATGTTGCTAAACCCGTTAGCACTAAGGCTGAAATTCGTGATGGACAAGAAAGGATTATTTCTCCTGGCCATGCTGATAAGGGGCGTTCATATATTGCCTATAAACTACTCGAGTTGGGGTTAGAACCTAGTTTGGCTAGAGAGGTCATGGCCCTAGTTGGGCATCATCATGATCCAAAACATTTAGTTATAAAAGATAAACCATCTAGAAGGTATAGGGAGTTGGCAAGATTAGTAGATTTAGAAGCGGTTTATGTTTTAGAGCAGGCAGACCTTTGGGGTAGACATTGCCTAGATCTGGAGGAACAACTGGAGATACTCGAGTTTTTTAAGCTCTATGCTCAGGAGGCTCGAGTCTGGAAACAAGACCCTTATCAAGATTGGCGCAGTTTCTTGCAAACAGAACTAAAAGAATTTCCAGAAGCCACGCAGAATCTGGTTATTGCCAATGCTATTCGTGATGCCGAAGCTGGTATTATTTTTAGCCCTGAAGAAGCTATTGCCCGTTCATATAGCTATCGTGAAGCGTTTTCGCATTTGGTAGTTACTTGTGGCCCAAGTGGTTCGGGGAAAAGTACCTGGATAGAAAAACATTTTCCCGATTACAGCATTATCTCATTAGACGAACTGCGTGAAGAAATTAGTGGTAAACGTGAAGATCAAAGTATGAATGGACAAGTTATTCAAGCTGATAAAGAACAACTCAAAAGCCATCTTCGTAAACATGAAAATGTAGTTTGGGATGCGACTAGTTTGTTTAGAACGCACCGTAGCATGGTCTTGCAACTCGGGTTTGATTATCAGGCTTTAGTAACTCTGGCGGTGTTTCATTTACCAGAAGGTTTGATTGAGCAAAGGAATAAGCAACGCCATCATGCTGTGCCTGAACATATTCTTGCGCGCCAATTGCAAAATGCAGACTTTCCTTATATCAATGAAGCGCATGAAATAATTCGGTAATGGCTAACCACTAGCTGATAAGCAGTCAAGATTGTAGTCAACGATGAAACACTTGAGGACAACTTGGTGCATGAGGTCGGACTTAGAGAAAGAGAGAGTCTTACGAACAAACCTAGCTAAGCGTTGACGCAAAGTGCAATTCCAGCGTTCCATATGATTAGTTTCACCTGCACCCTTACCAACACTGCGATGAGTTGCTTTAGGAAACACCTTGGTATAAGCATCCCAGAAATCACTAAAGGTATGGCAGTGCTTGTAAGACTCTGGAATCTTTGCCCACAGTTTGGCACAGGTTTTAGCACTATGATCACCCGAAACAAAAGCAACGATTTGAAGAGTGCGACGACACAGGGCAGTCCATAACCAGCGTTTGTTGGCCGAACAGTGGACAAATGACCACACCTCATCGAGTTCCAGTACGTCATCTGCTTTGGTTTTAGCAAGGCTTTCTTTTAAGTGACATCTTTGGGCTTTTTTTTAAGCCAGCCTGACAAAGTTGTACGACTCACCCCATAGATACGCTGGATACCTCGCATACTTGGACGTTCTTGATAGGTCGCTAGTATCTGCTCTTTTTGCTCTTCACTATATTTCTCTGTTGGATTTAACACCCCTTGCTTGCCACAGTTCTTACATTTGAACTGTTGGTTGCCATAGCGATTCTTGCCGTTCCTAACCATATTGTTACTCTTACAACTCGGACAGTGATGGATGATTATCTCTTGTATCATTCCTTAGCTTATCAGCTAGCATTAGACCACTACCAATAATTTATATTGAGACTTGAATCTATTCAGGGAAAATAAATTTGCTCTTAGGGTGCAAACCTTAGTCACTTTGTAAGTAGCACTATAGTAGCTTCTTATTTGTGAGGCTAGGCTACCTAAACGAGCAGCAATATTTGATCCTGTTTTAAGGCTATGTCCTTGGTTGTCGCTCGAGGAGGAGAGAAATGAAAAGAATAGGCTTATGGCTCATATTGGCACTGCTAGGGCTGATCCTAACAGCATGTCCCGCAGCAGATACTGACACGGGTGATATAACCAAAATTGCTACTGATAATGAAAATCTAAGCAGCTTGGTGAGTGCACTGGGCAAAGCTGAATTAGTTGATGATTTACAAGCTGATGGACCCTTTACAGTCTTTGCTCCAACCAACGCTGCTTTTACGGATTTACTCGAGGCTCAAGAAGTAGCTGATTTAGATGCACTCATTGCAAAACTGGGTGCTGCAACAGTAACTAACATCTTAAAATACCATGTGGTTGCTGGTGCAGCAAAAGCAGCAGATTTGACCAACGGACAAGAACTCACAACTTTGCAAGGTGAAAAAATATCCGTTGCAGTAGCGGCTAGTGGCGTAACGCTTAATGGTAATGCCAAAGTGACCACTGCAGATGTGGAAGCCTCTAACGGGGTTATTCACTTAATTGATGCGGTTCTGTTGCCACCTAGTTTATTAGCACCTGCTAAAGATATTGTTGAATTGGCGCAGGCTACACCTGATCTCAGCATTTTGGTGGAAGCAGTGATAGCTGCTGATTTAGTTAATACCCTAAAAGGAACAGGCCCCTTTACAGTTTTTGCTCCAACCAATGCTACTTTTTCTGCACTGTTGACACAGTTGGGTGCAACAAAAGAAGAATTGCTGGCTCGAGAGGACCTGGCTGCAATTCTGACCTATCATGTGGCAAGTGGCAAAGTCTTAGCAGCAGATTTAAGTGATGGTCAAACCATACCCACAGTTCAGGGTGAAGATATAGTGGTCGATATCACCGATAGTGTGGTCACACTCAATGGTATTTCAAAAGTGACTGCAACTGATGTTCAAGCCTCCAATGGTGTGGTGCATCTTATTGATGCAGTTATTCTTCCACCGGCAGCTACTCCAGTGGTTGTAGAAGTTGCGCTATCTGGGGCACAAGAAGTTCCTCCAATAACAGGTTCTGAATCTGCTGGTACTGCAACCGTGACCTTAGATGGTAGAACACTGACTGTAGACGGTACTTATACCGGGTTTACTGCCACTATGGCCCATGTTCATGGCAGTGCGGAAGCTGGGGCTACCGCAGGTGTGGTAAATGGTGTCATGCTCGATATCAGTGTAGCTGGAACCTTTACGGGTGAGTTGGTTTTAACTGACCCACAGATTGCAGACTTTAATGATGGTCTGTATTACCTCAATGTACATTCAGCAGCAAATGGAAGTGGAGAAATTCGCGGACAGATTGTTCCAGCAGCGCAATAAGTTTTATATCAATTTTAAGAGGTGGTCTTCGGGCCACCTTTTTTGTTTGGCAAATAACACCTTGACCTTGTATCTAATTAGGGTGTACACTTCCTCAGATTTACCTTTAAGTCGCTCCTGTGAGAGCGGGAAGGAGACAACGTGGATGGATTTAGACTAACGGCGCACAGTGTTGCGTCATTTTTTATGTTTTGGCGAGCGTGTAGCTCGTCTTTTTTTGCAAGAGGGGGCAAACATGGACTTAAAACCTAAAGCTATTTTGATGACAGCCTCAGATGTGCAACGGGCTCTAACTCGCATTGCTCATGAAATTATTGAGCGCAATAAAGGTGCAGAGCAGTTGGCCTTAGTTGGAGTACATACCAGGGGTGTGCCCATTGCCGAAGAGTTAGCTAGATTGATTGGCAACTTTGAAAACTTGACTCCACCAGTAGGCAAGCTAGACATTACGCTTTACCGGGATGACTTAACCGAGATTGCTTTGCAGCCGGTGGTCAAAAAGACCGAAGTTGATTTTGATATTGCAGGAATGCGAATAATTTTAGTGGATGATGTTCTCTATACTGGGCGTACCGCCAGGGCTGCACTAGATGCGCTGATTGATATGGGTAGACCCTCCAATATTCAATATGCAGTTCTTATTGACCGTGGACACCGAGAGTTGCCGATTCGGGCAGATTATGTGGGCAAAAATGTGCCAACAAGCAAGCAAGAAATTGTAAAAGTCAAGCTCGAGTCTACCGACGGCGTGAATGCTGTTGAACTGATGGAAATTAATTAAGGAGTAAAGAGTAAAGATTGAAGAGTGAAAATTAAAATCTTTACTCTTTACTCTTCAATCTTTACTTCCTGTAAGAAGGGAGAAATAAATGACAACCACCATAACCAAACCAACCGAAATCCGTCTAAAAAAGCATCACCTTTTAGATTTTAATGACTGGTCTGCTGAGGAAGTTCTTTCACTTTTTGAAACCACCGACGTAATGGCCCAAGTGATGGGGCGCACCATTAAAAAAGTGCCAGCTTTGCAAGGATTTACTGTTGGAACCATGTTTTTTGAGAACTCAACTCGCACACGTTTGTCTTTTGAACGTGCAGCACGTGCGCAGAGTGCAGATGTAATGAGTTTTGCTTCGGGAGGCTCGAGTCTTTCCAAAGGTGAATCGCTTAAAGACACCCTAAAAACCATTGATGCCATGCAGTGTGACCTCTATGTGGTGCGTCATGCGGCTTCGGGTGTGCCTTACCAACTCACTAACTGGACCAATGCCTGCATTGTCAACGCTGGTGATGGCCGACGGGCGCATCCAACACAGGCCCTCCTTGATGCTTATACATTTATGAAAAACTTTCCTAACTTTGATTCGTTTACAGGTAAAAAAATAGCCCTTATAGGTGACGTGATGCACTTGAGAGTGGCCAGAAGTAATATGGAACTCTGGACTAAATTGGGAGCGCAGGTAACCATTTGTGGCCCTAGTACCTTGCTACCCAAAGAACTCGAGTCCCCCAACATTACACGCACCTTTAATATCCATGAAGCTGCCGAGGGAGCCCATGTAGTGATGGCTCTAAGGTTGCAACAAGAACGAATGCAAGCCGGGCTGTTGTCTTCGATTGCTGAATATCAGGCACGTTATCAAGTCACTGAAGAGGTGATGCAACATGCCCATCCTGATGCACTGGTCATGCACCCTGGCCCTATGAACCGTGATGTTGAAATTTCAGGAAGTTTAGCTGACAGTGAAAAGAGCATGATTGAAAAACAGGTTGCTAATGGGATTCCGATTCGTATGGCGGTGCTTTACACATTGTTGGTAGGGAAAAAGTAAAAAGTAATGAGCAATGAGTCGTAAGCTACTATCTCATTGCTCATTGCTCATCACTCATTGCTAAAAAGAAAGGAAAAACCCATGCGAACAGTTATCAAAAACGGACACTTAATAGATGCAGACAAAGATTATGGAATTGCCGACTTATATCTTAATGAGGGTGTGATTGAAGGCTTGAATTTGGGCGGTACTGTTGACGAAACTTTTGATGCCAATGGTTTCGTTGTTACACCAGCTTTTATAGATTTACATGCCCACTTACGTGACCCTGGTCAAGAAGTTAAAGAAGATTTACAAAGTGGTTTAAGTGCGGTGGCGGCGGGTGGCTTTGGCACGGTGATCAGTATGGCCAACACCAGTCCAACTGTAGATGAAGTAGGAATCGTCGCAGACCTAATTGCAAAAGCTGAACGTATTGGCCAAGCTAGGTTGCGTCCTGCGGCTGCTCTAAGCCACGGACTCAAAGGGGAGACCCTTACTGACTTTGCTGCCCTAAAAGCGGCGGGTGCAGTGATGATTACCGATGATGGTATTCCGGTCAAGGATTCGCATCTGATGCGCCGAGCTTGCGAATATGCAGCCGAACTAGGACTAGTCATTCAAACCCATTCCGAAGATCCTAGCTTGCGTCAAAATGGGGTGATGAATGAGGGGGTTGTCAGTCACCATTTAGGCTTGCCGGGTAATCCTATTAGCGCGGAAGCCATCATGATTTTTAGAGATTGTGAAATTGCCTTGATGACTGGGGCAAAAGTCCACATTGCTCATATTTCGTCTAAACGAGGGATGCAAGTTGTGGAATGGTTTAAGTCACAGGGGGCAAGTGTAACTGCCGAAGTTTCGCCCCATCATTTGACCCTAACCGATGAATGTTTAAAATCCTTTGACCCCATGTATAAAGTTGCGCCGCCTTTGCGAACTCAGGAAGATGTGGATTATCTAAGAGACGCTGTGAAGCGTGGTGTGGTTGACAACATTGGAACTGATCATGCACCGCATACCAGAGCTGAAAAAGAACGGGATATGCTCGAGGCTCCTTTTGGTATTGCCAATATCGAAGTGACCTTTCCACTTTTGTACACTGAACTTGTTGAAAGTAACTTTATTGGCTTACAACAGCTATTAAAACTCTTACAAACTGGACCTGCAACTGTGATGGGCTGGGAAAAACCAAGTTTGGAAAAAGGACATGTAGCTGACATCACAATTTTGGATATAAATACCACTCGAGCCGTCAAAGCCACCACCTTTAAAACTAAAGCCAAATTTAGCCCTTGGGAAGGACAAATTCTAAAAGGCTGGACGGTAGCAACATTTGTAAGGGGGAAGCAGGTTTACGGACTTAAAAACGAAGTCAAGGCCTAAAAATATAGTAAAAAGTAAGGAATTGCCCAAATCTTTTACTTTTTACTTCTATAAAATTTATAGTTAGGACATTCTTGCTCAAGTTTTACTTCTGCACTGTACCGCTATACATTCCAAGCTGAGTTAGAAAATGCAGCCTTGTCACTAAACGCTTTACTAAGCCCTCGTGCTGGTTTACCTAACTAGCTGTAACCCTGCTGTAATAGCGTTGTAGTAGGTAGGAATGTGTAAGGGATTAAGAAGGAATTAAATTATCTACCCACACAGCAAAAACCCTTGTAAAATAAGGCTAAATGCGAACTCTAGGGTATGTGAAGGAACATAAGGAACAACCTACATATGTAGTATCTAACTAATGATTTCCAAAGTTATGCTTACAATATATCCATGATGCCTGCTTATAGTCCTAATGTTATTAGCGCGCAAATGACCACGCCGCCGTTTATTCCGGCCACTCTCGAGGCTCCCAAGCGTATTCTAAGCAAAGGAAATACGCTTTATTATGCAGGTGATAGTGCAGATACTGTTTACCGTGTTGAAGAGGGGTTGCTCAAACTAAGCATTCATTTACTTACGGGTAAAGAACGTATCGTGAGTGTGGCTGGCCCTGGTGATTATATAGGCGGTCTAACAACTGCGCATCACCACTATCAAGAAAGTGCCGAAGCCCTGAGTCCTAATGTAGTGGTCAAGGTCTTTAGTAAAGAAGATAGCGATTTGCAAAATGAATTATCCAATGCTGCTGGTCAACAAATGGCCCGTCTTAGAGATACTTTAGAAGATTCTGAATTACCTGTTCCTGCACGTTTGGCTCGTACCTTTGTGCGTTTGGGTGAACGCTTTGGACAAATTTCTGAAGATAGAGATGTTCGTCTTACCTTGCCCTTAACCCATGATAATTTTGCTGCCATTGTTGGTGCAGCAAGGGAAACCACTACGGCTGTATTGAGTGAAATGCGTGATGATGGAGTCTTAGCAGGAACCAGAGGGCACTATAATTTTAATTTGGATACCCTGAATGATTTTGCTACTGAAGCCTCGTTTGCGTATTAGAGCGTATCATGCTGTTGTTACTTGCTTAGCCTAGCGAAAGAGTCTTCAACTGAGACCGAATTTACTGCTATGAAATGAATGCGAATAAATAAAAAAGCTCGAGAAGTTTCGAGCTTTTAAGGTTTTTAGTTTGTTTTACTTAGCCGCGACGAGGACCGCGAGAGCCACCTTGACGCGAAGGAGCAGGAGCTGCATTTGTCACCGCAACACTCTTGGCTTGTAATCCTTTGCGGCCTTGCTCGACTTCAAATTCGACTTCATCCCCTTCATTAAGGGATTTGTAACCGTCCCCAGTGAGTGCAGAGAAGTGACAAAATACGTCGTCTCCACCACCATCTTGAGCAATGAACCCAAAACCTTTTTCGTTGTTAAACCACTTTACTTTACCTGTTGCCATACTAAACCAGCTTTCTTTCAACACAAGGCTGGCAGACCTCATGCCCAATAAAAATTTCGAGCCTAGGCTCGAGCTGCACCACCCTGACAAATAGTTACAGTAAGTCCAGTGTATGCAAAACCCTATAAAAACACAAGCCCTCTCTGGTTGATTTTTTCACAAAACCTTTAGAAAACCTTGTACTCGGGCTAAAGTCAGAAATTAGATTTAAGATTTAAGATTGAAAATTACAGGGGTTAGAGGTTAGTTAAAACCTTAAACCTGCAGGACTAATACCTTTAACTCTCTGCCCTCTGCTCTTGGCTCTATGCTTTATCACTATTCACTCGTCACTGGCATCACTCAAAATTTTGAACCTAGCTTTTTGTCTTATAGAACGCCAATTTAGAGAAGATAAAACGTTAGGCTCGAGTGTTTTTATGCCTTCCTTGCCCAGAGCCATTACCCTCAATGGGTTTATAAGCTTTATGTTGATTGCAACCCTAGTGGCCATGTTTGGCCCGAGTTTTCCTTCGTTACAAAGTCATTTTGGGGTGAATGAAACTGAAGTAGGTTTTTCTTTAACAGCACATTTTATTGGAACCTTTATAGGTACAGTCTCAGCAGCCCTCTTGGGCAAGTTTGCCTTGCGCTCGAGGTTGTTGTTTTGCAGTTCGATGTTTGTGCTAGGTAGTTTTATCATTGCCTTGGCCCCGACCTGGTTTATTTTCTTAGCAGGCACAGTTTTTCGTGGGGTTGCTGCCGGACTTTATTTCTCAGATATCAATGCCCTTTTTGCCACTGGTTTTGGCAAACGTAGTGCGGCCATGTTGGGTCTTGTTAATGCGGCTTATGGTGCAGGGTCATTTTTGGGTCCTGTCTTGGTTGGCTTTTTTTCTGAAGATTACCGCACGCCGTTTATGTTAGGTAGTTTTCTTAGTTTTATTATGCTGGGGCTAGCTTTGATAAGTCCAAATGTTGAGGCTACCCATCAAACCCAAGCAAAGAATTTTGTAGCTCCCTATGGGTTGGTAGCTTTATTTATGCTGATGCTGTTTTGTTCGGGAAGTATAGAGAATGGTCTTGGGGCTTGGATGACCACACATTTTGTAGACCAAGGCCTTAGCTTGCGGGTTGCAGCAAACTATACAGGGATGTACTGGGCCGCTGAAACCATTGGGCGGGTCTTGATGACCCCACTGGCCTTGCGCTGGAGTCCATTTCAATTGCTTGTGGTTGGATTTGCCCTCGAGGCTCTTCTTTTAGTTCTGGCCCAGATATCAGGATTTACCGTTTCAGCCTATGTTCTAGCTGGTTTTAGTGTGGCTCCACTCTTTACATCTGGTTTAGCCTGGATGGCCAGAGCCATGCCTGGGTTTAGTATGGCTACCACCTTTGGGCTAGCTGGTTCTCTTTTAGGGGCTGCAAGTACCTCACCTGTGTTGGGTCAATTGATTGAGCGGTTTTCCTCAGAGATTTTGCCAGGAAGCCTTTTGGTTGTTACCGTACTCGGTTTGGGTGTAGCTGTAGTTATCCATTTTGTCACTAGGTCTAAGAGCCTATCTTAAAGAATGGGCGGCAAGTTGGGTTAACTTGCTATCAGGTTGCTCTGAAAAATGCATTACACCGCGCATCTTTTTTGGGTTTGCCCTGTTATCCTGTAGCTGTGAATGAACCTTTTGTAACCCGTGATTTAGGTTTGCTGGACTACAAAGAGGCTTGGGATATTCAGCTCGAGACGCACGCGGCGGTTGCCGAGGGTCGTTTGCCACCCACATTACTTCTAGTAGAACATCCTGCTGTTATTACCTTTGGTCGCAAAGGTGGACGTGAAAACCTTTTGGTTAAAGAAGATTTTTTACTGCAAAAAGGGTTTAAGCTCTACGATATTGAACGTGGTGGTGATATTACTTATCATGGGCCAGGTCAACTGGTGGGCTATCCCATTTTTAAGGTGGGTCGCAGTGCCAGAGAATTCTTGCGTAACCTTGAAGATGCACTGATTTTGATGCTGGCTGGGTATGGACTCGAGTGCTATGGCAGCCCAGGCTATGCAGGTGTGCTTTTGGGTGAAGACCAAAAAATTGCTTCGATTGGTGTAGCTATAAAACGCGATGTTTCTTTTCATGGTTTTGCCTTAAATGTAAATACTAACCTAAACCACTTTAATTACATCGTGCCCTGTGGTTTAACAGATAAAAAAATGACCAGTATGAACGAACAACTTGGCAAAACGATTTCATTAGAAGAAGTTAAACCAAAAGTTACTCGAGCTCTCGAGCAGGTTTTTGTTCGACTGGTAATGGAAACGGCATGATGAATACAGCAATGAGCAACGAGTGGAAAGCAATGAGTAACATCTTTTGTACTCATTACTCATTACTCATTACTTATCGCTTCTTGGAGAGACCCTATGCAGCCTGATATTAAATATATAAAACACGGTATCCAGCGCAAAGATGTTGAAGACTTGCCGCGTGAACGCAAACCGGATTGGCTCAAAGTTCGTTTACCTAGTGGTGAAAACTTTTCTAAAGTAAAACAAACTGTTCGAGAAAACCGCCTGAGTACAGTTTGCGAAGAAGCCATGTGCCCTAATATTGGCGAATGTTGGGATGCGGGAACCGCAACCATCATGCTGATGGGTTTTGTTTGTACCAGAGCCTGCAAGTTTTGTGCGGTGGCTACAGGAAACCCCAAAGGTTGGCTAGATGCAGATGAGCCTAAGTTAGCAGCAGAATCAGTCCGTCTGATGGGGCTTAAATATATTGTGTTAACCTCAGTTGACCGTGATGATTTAGCCGATGGTGGTGCTAGTCATTATGCGGCTTGTGTACGAAAAATAAAAGAAGTAAATCCTGAAACTGCAGTTGAAGCTTTAACCCCAGATTTTCAAGGGAATACTGAGCATGTGCAACGGGTGCTTGATTCAGGTATCGAAGTCTATGCCCAAAACATTGAAACGGTGAGACGTTTGACGCATCCTGTGCGTGATGTGCGAGCCAGTTATGAACAAACCCTAAAGGTTTTAGAATATGCAAAGAAATCAAGGCCTGATATTTTAACCAAAACCAGTTTGATGCTTGGGCTGGGTGAGACCGAAGAAGAAATCCTCGAGGCTTTAGAAGATTTGCGTAATATCAAAGTAGACATTGTGACCTTTGGGCAGTATTTGCGCCCGACCCCTGCCCATTTGCCAGTAGAGCGTTATGTGACCCCAGATGAATTTAAGAAGTACCGTGAGTGGGGTTTGTCAAAAGGATTTTTGGAAGTGGTGGCGGGTCCGTTGGTGCGTAGTAGTTATAGAGCAGAGCGGGCTTTGGAAAAAAATAATGTTGGCTTATAAAGACACCTGAGGCAAAAGTTGTAAGTTGAGGACTTGGTGAATTTATTCAACTCTTGCCTTAGTGTCTCTTCTTCTCGAGGGTTATTCTAGTGGTAAACGCACTGCTCCATTATGATGAGTCTCGAGGATGGTTGCATTTGTTGTTGCTAATCGCTCGACAAGTTCTTTGTGTGGATGACCATACCCATTTCGCCCATAAGACAAAATAATAGTTTTAGGAGTCGTAGCCTTGAGCATCGCTTCAGAGGTAGAACCCTTCGATCCATGATGACCCGCCATAAGAATATCAATGTTGGGAAAAGCAATGTCAGCTTCAACTTCAGTAGGCATATCACCCATTAAAAGAGCTTTGGGGATATCTTTATAATAAAGTGCAAATGTAACTGAATTCCAGTTGTTTTCCTCAAAGGGTTGACTAGGTGGATTTAGAATATCTAGCCTAGCTTCTCCTAGAGTCAATGATTCACCACGACGTACTTTTATGATTTGGATATCTTTTCGTTGTGCTGTGTCTATTAGCTTCTGAAAAAGAGGAGCTTGGAGGGCCTCTACACCGATGATTAACCTTTGTACTTTCATATTTTCTAAAATGCTGATTAAGCCTTCAATATGGTCAGCGTCGGCGTGGCTGGCAATGACTATTTCCAATTCATCTATACCTAGAGCTTTGAGAGCTGGAATTACTGTGCGCTTACCTGTATCAAAATCAGAAAATGGCGTACCGCCACCATCCATCAAAATTTCTTGACGATTAGGTAATCGTATTAAGGTGCTATCACCTTGACCAACATCTAAAAAGATAATTTCTGGTGCGGGATGTTTGGGTATATTGACTGCTGAACACAAACCGGCCGTAAGCATAACTAGTAAGGCCCTGTAAGGTTTCAAGTAACCCCACAACATAAGTGCAAATGCAAGGCAGCCTATATAAAAGAAAACATAGCCCATTGGGGAAATTTCTCCCCAGATTAGGTTGGGTAATTTAGCACCAAGCTGAGCTTGAATGATTAAGCCTTTATATAAAAATGCCATGCCCTGATTTAGGAATGCAGCAAGTTGTAAACTAACCAATCCCAGTAGCATAATCATGAACCCTAAGGGTGCTATAAGACTAGCTAGTGGAACGGCAGTGATATTGATGAGTACACTCAAAGTTGGCAGGCTACCAAAGCTACTTGCGATAAGAGGCATGGTTGTAAGTTGTGCGGCTAAGCTGACAATCATAGATTCAACCAGCAGTTTTTTCCAGTGCCAAAAGGGAAGGCTGCTACCAACAATTTTTTGGCTGATAGGTTGCACGAAGATCATCAGCCCTAAAACTGCTAGATAACTCAATTGGAAAGAAATATCAAAAAGCCAGGATGGGTTCCAGAGTAAACAGATAATAATAGAAAGCCCTAATGTAGGCCAAAGCTCAATTTTACCAGCACCACGCCACAAGGAAAATAGCACGATGCAGGCCATAACAGCCGCGCGGAAAACACTTGGTGATTGCTCGACCACAGATAAGAATCCAAGCACTAAAAAAATCAAAAAAGGATATCGCCACAATCCTAAAGGTTTTAAGGCAAACCCTAATACCGAAACTAAAATAGCGATATTAAGCCCAGAGAGGGCCAGAATATGAGCCAGACCTGAGGCAGCAAAAGTATCACGTAGATCACCAAGTTCGGTTCTTATGCCCAGATTGATAGCCTCGGCAATGGCAGCCTCTTGTCCAGTTAAACCTGCGGTGATACTGCGCTGTAAACGCTCTTGCAAACTTAGTGGAAGTGTTTCTTGTTTCAGGATATCCTTGACATAAAGTTGCCCCCAAATTCCGTTGCGACGCAAGTAGGCGGCGTAGTCATAACCGCCAGGATTGCGTTTGCCTTGTGCTAATCCAATCTCACCAATAAGTTCTACCTTTCCTTTGATAGAGTCTTGGCTGACTAAAACAACCTTGACTCCCTTGGGCTCAGTGAGCGTTAAAACCTTGCCGTCACTGATTCCTGAGTAGGCTTGTTCTTGGCCAATATGTTGCAAGATAGGGTTGGGTTGATTATCCCATAAATCAAAACGCACAAAGCCCAAAGGCAAAATTAATAGTAAAGGTAAAAGCACTCGAGTCCTGGGGTGAAATAAAAAAATAACACCCAAGAGTGCTATTGCTGCAATCATGCCAAACCAGGGCAAACCTTGATAAGCCATCAGAACACCAAAAACTAAAAATAAGGCTCCAGGGAGTGACCAAGGGAGGTAGGGGGAAGTTGAAGAGGATAGATTTTGTTTTTGGCTATCTTGTTTAGAAGGGGAGACAAGGAGAAGGGGAGAAGGGGAGAAAAATCTTGTCCCCTTGTCTCCCTGTCTCCTTGTCTGCTCTTTCATTGACATCGTTAGCTCACAAGCCAGCCAAGGCTAGGGTAATAAACGGGCGCAATTTCTCGAGGGTCTTGTCACCAATGCCTTTGACATCTAACAAATCCTCGAGGCTGTTGTAGGGCCGTCCTTCAATAATACGCTGGGCGGTGGCGGGGCCTACGCTAGGTAAACTCTCGAGGTCTTTGGCATTGCCGTTATTGATGCTGATACGCTCATCACCCTGCTCAGTGACTAGTGCAGGAATAAAAACACTCTGACCGGTATCTAAAGGCTCTGCCAAATTGACTAAGTTGGCATCAGCTTTGGCACTTAGGCCACCAGCAGCCTGAATGACATCTTCTATGCGGCTTCCCCAGGCTAGCATATAGGTTCCAGGCTTATTCACTTCACCAGAGATAGAAACCATGATTTCAGGTTGTGTACTTTGAACCGTCGTTTTTTGTTCTAAGAGTCTAGGAAGTAGGTTGATGCCAGTAAGCACTAGGCAGACCACAATCAGCAAGGTAGTAAGCAAGGTTTCGCGCTGGATGGTCATAATAAAGAATTCAACCACATCCAGGACTTTACAAGAAGCGAAATTCCTTATATTGAAGCTAAAAAGCAGGAGTTAGAAGAGAGAATATAGAAGAGAGAAGACATAATTCTCCCTTCTATATTTCTGATTTGCCCTGAGATAAGAACACTGAACTTAAGTTAGTGGTTTGTTGATGAATCCTTTCTCATGTCCTTAACGCTTGAGTCTTTTAGGATGTGCAGGGTTGCCGTAGCTGGCGTATAGTGTGTAAAACATGTGTTTGCTGCGTAAGCAGTGATAGTTAGGTGATTAAATGACATTTATTGAATTATTGAGAAGTGGGGGACCAGTACTTCTGGTTATTATTCTCACGTCTTTCTATACGGTCTATCTTTTCTTACAAAGGCTATTCAAAATCAACAAGGACACTGTGGATTCCGATGCGCTTATGCTTAAAGTCAACACAGCCGTGAGAGAACGAGATTTAGAGGCTGCTTTAGCGGCTTGTGAGGTTGAAGGTGGGCCGGTGTCTCGAGTGCTTAAATCGGCCTTACTTAAATTACCTTATGGTCGCGCTGCGGTTGAGGCTGGGTCTCAAGAGGCTTACCTAATCGAAGAGCAGCAACTTTCCAAGGGTATTCGTCCTCTGGCAGCGATAGCACAAATTGCAACCCTCTTGGGGCTTTTGGGAACGGTAACGGGTATTATTATCGCTTTTAGTGTGGTAAGCCAACAAGGCATGGGAGACCCTGGGGCACTTGCTGGGGGTATTGGACAAGCTTTGGTAAATACGGCTGCTGGACTTATTGTGGCCATTATGGCGATTGTAGGACAAAATTATTTAGCAAGTCGTGCCGAGGAAATTCTTTTAGATATGGAACGCCGTCGGGAAGAATTGATGGCCAACGTAGCTCAAGCGGTTGCGCTCAAGCGGGAAACTCGAGTGGATGATTATGAGACGATCAAGACGGCGTAATTCTTTACTATTTTCGCATGGTAACCATATCGACCTAGCTCCGATGGTGGATATAGCTTTTAACCTATTGGTATTTTTTATGCTTGCAACAACCTTTATTACCAATAACTCAGGGCTACCTGTTGACCTTCCACAAGCCACCTCGGCTCAAGGGATTGTTTCAGATTTACCTACCGTGACAATTACAGCAGCCGGGCAATTGTTTGTTTCTGGTACACCAGTAGACGAAAAAGATTTAGTCACAGAGTTGCGAGCTGTACTTAATAAACAGGGAGTCAATATCGTTATTTTGCGGGCTGATAAAGCTGGAACGCATGGGAAAACGGTTGGGGTAATGGATCTAATTAAACAAGCCGGAGCCCAACGTATTGCTATTGCTACAGGAAGTAATTAAACATATCAAGTTAAGTAGATCGTCCCTCACTATATAGGTTAAAAAGAACACAGGTTAAAAGAGTTGGAGTTGCTAGGTGACATCATTATTTTGGCAAGACAAAGATAAACGGCGAGCCTTTTTACTTTCGGCTACCTTGCATAGTTTATTTTTATTGCTTATTTTATGGTTTTGGTCGATTCCTAAGGCAGAGCCCCTCGAGACCTACCTAGTCATTGATGTAGGAACACCTTTGTTATCTGATGAAGTGACCTTGGCTCCTGCTGCTGACGCGCCTGCGCCTTTGGCGCAAGAACCTTTGGTTGCAGCAACCGAAGCTGGCGTACCCCAGGCCACTACGCCACCACCTGCTGAGGCTGCACCTGCTCCACAGGTTGTGGAAAACCAGCCAGTTGTAGAAAGTCAACCTGTCGTAGAAACACCACCAGTAGCTGAAACACCACCCGTAGCTGAAACGCCACCTGTTACTGAGATCCCACCTGTTGAAACTCCAGTTCAAGAAACATCGCCCCCCCAAGTTGAGGCGCAACCTACACCTCCACCTCTAGCTACACCTGCACCTCAAGCTACACCTGCTGAACCTGTAGTGCAACCTGCAATTGTTGAACCTGAACCACCTGTACCTGCTCCTCAACCTGAAGTCGCAACGCCACCCGTTGAAGCCAATGTCACTGAAGCCGAAGCCACAGCTACACCACTGCCTGAAGTCGAGGTTCCTGAATCACTCGCGCCAACCCAAGCTATTACCCTGCCAGCTCCAGAACCCCAAGTCGAAGTGGCCCAAGCACAGTCTGTAACCACAGAACCTACAGTGCAAATTGCACCTGAGCAAACCGTTCCTGCGCCCCAAGTCACTGCTGATGTTACTGAGACGCAAAGCGTTCCACAACCTCAGGTGAGTGCCAATATTGCGGAAGCTGAAAGTATCCCTCAGCCTGAAATACAAACTGAAATTACCGAAGCTCAAACCATTCCTCAGCCAGAAGTTCAAACCAATATCAGCGAAGCGCAGGCTGTTCCACAACCTGATGTTCAAGCTTCGGTGACTGAAACTGCCACGATTCCACAACCTAGTATTGAAGCCAGTGTTACTGAAGCCTCAGCCATTCCACGACCTAGTGTAGAAGCAAATGTTAGTGAGGCCGAAGCCATACCTCAACCTACAGTTGAAGCCTCGGTAGCACAATCCCAAAATGTTCAACCAGATATTCAAACCTCAGTCTCAGAGGCTACGACTATTCCACAACCACAGATACAAACCTCGGTTCCAGAAGCGCAAAATGTAAGCCCAGATATTCAGACTTCGGTATCTTCATCACAAAGTATTCCGCGCCCACAAATAGAAGCAGTAGCACCTGATGCACAGCCGATAGCCGTGCCGCAGGTGCAAGCCGCTTCAGTGGCTGGTGAAGGTGAAACTGGTCAAGGTGGCGTTGGCGAGGGTGATGCTGAGCAAACCCAAGCCCCTTCTAATGCAGCCCAAGCCAGCATAGAACAACCCGGACAAAACTCACCACAAGATGGTGGCAATGCTGACCGCTCAGGCCAAACTACTGCTCAAGAAGGAGCCTCTGAAGATAACCTTGGGTTAGCGGCTGGGCCAGATGGTTCTGAAAATCCAACGGGTGCGCCACTAGCCAAAGTACCTTATCGTGAAAACCGTGACCGCCCACTAAACGTTATGATTGATAACACTTTTGGCTATCCGCAAGCAGGCCTGCGTGAAGCCTCAATGATTGTAGAAATGCCAGTCGAAGGTGGCTCAACACGTCTGATGACGGTCTATGACCGCATTGACCCAGTGCAGGTAGGGCCAGTGCGTAGTGCCAGAGATTATTTTCATTCCTTGTCACAAAACATGAATGGTATTTTAGTTCATGATGGTGGTTCACCCCAGGCAATGGCAGCTATTGAACGCAGTGACGTACCAACCTTTAATGCTTACAGTAGCGGTGATCTTTTTGAACGTAGTGGTGGCCGTGATGCACCTTATAACTTGTACTCGAGAGGGTCTTCCTTGCGTTCAGCCATTAACCGTTTGAATCTTGCACGCTCGAGGGTCGTCAGTGGAACCATCTTCCGACCAGAACAAATTGAACGCACTGTAAGCGAACTTAATGTGGCGTATTCAGGAGCCTACGAAAGTGGGTTCCGTTATATCTCTGACTTAAATGTTTATCGCTGGATAAGAGATGGCAAGGACGCAGTGGATTATAGTGGTGAAGCGGTTTATGTTGACGCAGTAGTAGTGGCAACCATTAGTGCTAGAGTGATTCCTGATGATCCAGAAGGGCGTTTGTATATTCCTTTAGAGCGTGCAACAGCTACCCTATATATACGTGGCCAAGCGGTAGAAGGAAGTTGGAGCCCGCAAGGTGGAGTGAGTTTTTCTTTGCCAGATGGAACGCCGATTGACCTTGCGCCGTTTAAGGTGTGGGTGGTGTTTAGTAATGTGGATGTGGTGGAACAGTAAGAAGGGTTATGTTTATACGTCAAATATTTTTCACTACCGCTTTAGAAATAGATGATTTGGCGATTCATTTGGGTTTGCGAATAAGCGATGAGAGTAGCGAAAATTATTGGATGTGGGTGATTGGTATGTTGGATGGTTATGAATTAGATATTACTCGAACCCATACTCTACCTCCTAAAGACACAGAGACGAAAATCTTTATGTTAAATCATGGTGGTAATTTTACAAATGAGCTTATGGAGAAATTGATTTCTCGATTGAAATTGGTTGGGGTAACTTCTATCAGGTTAGGAGTCTTCAGAAAAACTAAAAAACCAGAAATAGGGAAGTACAAGTTTCATCATTCTGAAATACTTTTAATCTGAGTTTGGAGTTATTTTTACGTTTTCAGATTTATATTTGTATAATCTTGTGAAACTTGAAAAGTGCGTTGTTATTCACTTAGGTTTTCTCCAAATGGGCTTTGGTGAAAATTTCCTGTTTCAAACATCTCCCGTATTTTCTTATATGCCACCTTCTCTACCTCTGTACCAAACCTTTGTTTATATGCAGCCTCGAGCAACACCACCCGCTTATGCGCTTCCTGATACCACTTAGGTTTATACATCTGCGAGAGCACCATTCCACCACGGTAGCCTTCAATCAAAAATTTAGGGTCTTTGGGGGTAGAGCTTCCACCCAAATGCGTGACTACATTTTTTATAAGCCTGCATTCATAACCAGCTTTGCGAAGTCGCCAAGACCACTCGAGGTCTTCATTATAAAAACGAAACTGAGTATCCATGCCGCCCGCTTGCTCATACACATTTCGGCGAAGCATGGTGCAGCAGCCAGATAACCAGGAAACGGACACACTTTTCTCTTTGAGGGTTTCTAGTGCTACATAATAAGGTCTATAAAGTAAACCCTGATTTTGCCACTGGCCGTTTTTGTTTTTGCAACGTGGCCCAACCATGCCTACTTTGGGGGTTTGTAAGCACTCGAGCATTGCTGGCAGGGTGTCTTGTTCGATATAAACATCAGCATTCATTTGTAAAAGATAATTCTTACTAGCCGCTTTTAAGCCCACATTGACCATATCAGCCATGCTGTGGTTACCGGCCCAGAGCCCTTTGATATGGGGATGAGTTTGGGCAAGTTTTTCTAATGTTCCATCTCTCGAGTCGTTGTCTACCACAATAATTTCAGTTTCGGGTGCATACAGCTCCAAACGCCTCAAGCACTCCTGCAAAATATTAGGAGTTTTGTAATAGGTCACGATGATGGAGACATCTTTAAGCACCTTTATATCTTAACGCTCAGACTCGAGTCAAAGACAGCATCGTCAGTCCACCTTTCCCTTTAACTTAAGGGTAACCACAAGGGATTGCCCCGACCTTTTAATAACCTTTCCTCTTTCCTCTTTCTCCTTTTCCCTACTTATTAATTGTTAGATTTTTCATAACTCTGGCTTCATGTGTTTGTAATCTTCGAGCTGGCATAATAGCCCTGTGGGTAAAAGCCCACATTTCCATACAGAAAAGGTTAAATACCTCGCATCTGTAAGAATGTTGTAAGTGAGGGGTTTGTACAGTGCTGCTGGTGAGTCAGTTTTCAAGTGAAATCAAAGGTGACCTGCGTCTAGGCGTAGCCCTAGGTGGCGGAAGTGCCAGAGGATACGCCCATATAGGGGCTTTGAGTGTTTTGGAGCGTCATGGGTTTACACCTGCTGTTGTGGCTGGAACCAGTTTTGGGGCCGTGATTGGGGCTTTATATGCCACTGGTCAAACTCCGGCCCAGATGAAAAAAGTTGCCGAAGACACCCGTCGCCGTGATGTGATTCCTTATATTACCGATTTTGGTTTACACAAAGCTGCGCTCTTTAGTGGAGATAAGCTCGAGAGTTACTTTGAGAGTATGCTCGAGGGTCGAAGTTTTAGTGACTTAAAGCGTGAATTGGTTGTTGTTGCTACTGATGTAGACACAGGTGAGCGAGTTCTGCTTAGAGACGGTTCTTTAGCCAAGGCTTTGCGGGCTAGCGCTTCTATGCCAGGTATTTTTGCTCCAGTAGAAATTGCTGGTAGGCGTTTAATAGATGGTGGGCTAGGCTCACCGATTCCTATTGATACTCTCTCAACGCTAGGTGTTGATTTGGCTATTGGGATTGGTGCTGGAACCACTGCCGATGAATCCTCAGCGATTAAAAATGTTCAAAGTATTCTCAAGACCCAATGGGGTAAAAAGCTCCACCAACGCTTGCACTATCAGGGTAAGACCCATGCTATATCGCGTTTGGGTCGTGGTTTAGCTTATACCGCCAATACGTATCTGGCTAAACCAGAACCAGACCTCTTGCAGGTTCATACCAATCCACCGATTAGCTGGTTGCACTTTCACCGTGCCGAACATGCCATTAAAGCTGGCGAAAAAGCCCTCGAGGCCTTTATCCCTAAAATTCAGCAAGCCCTAAGAGGGTTGCAGCCCTTGGCTATTGCTGGTGACTGATATCTTTTATCAATTGTTTACATAAAAATCTGTATCATGATTCCAATGCATGACATTTATTTGCATGATATTCATTTAATTCGTATGACATTCATTTAAGATGATGAGGTGTTGTTTCATTTTAAGACTTGAGTACTTTCGGGTGATAGACTCTTGATGGTTGAAGACTGTTGGGGGTTTGATTGTTAAACATAGTGACCACGATTGCCTTTATGTTAGTTGGATACTTTATTGGGACCATTCCAACTGGGTATTTTGTGGCTAGGGCCAGAGGTGTTGATATTCAGAAAATGGGCTCTGGCAATATAGGAGCCACCAATGTCCTGCGCTCAGTAGGTTTAGGTCCGGCTCTGTTTGTGCTTTTACTTGATCCACTCAAGGGTTTTTTGGCAGCCCTTTTTCCCATTTTGCTTTTACAAGATTCCTGGACTATTGCGCTGGCTGCCTTAGCTACTGTCTTGGGTAATAACTTTAATATCTTTCTTAAACTTCGCGGGGGTAAAGGTATTGCCACCGGTATAGGAGCTTTTTTGGCTATTGATCCTTTAATTGCCTTGTTATCCATAGTTCTTGGTGTGAGTACCGTTTACCTAAGTCGTTATGTCTCTTTGGGTTCTATGATCGGCATGATGTCTGCGCCACTTATGCTTTTGGCTCGAGGGAATTTTGTTGTGCCTTACTTTTTTTTGGGTATTGCCTATGCTGCTTTGGCCTTTTTACGACACCGAGAAAATATCAAACGCCTAGCTCAAGGTGTGGAGCGGCGACTGGGTGAAAAAACTGGTAATGAAAAAACCAAGGCTTCACCGCCCGAGGAGACTACATGATTGACTTGTTAGTAATAAGTCCGCATCCAGATGATGCAGAACTTGGCATGGGCGGAAGCCTAGCCAAGGCCAAAGCTGAGGGATATACCACTGGCATTATTGATTTGACCAGGGGCGAAGCTGCAACCAAAGGCAGCCCTGAAATTCGGGCTCAAGAAGCCGAAGCAGCCACAAAAATTCTAGGTCTGGATGTGCGACGAAATTTAGGTTGGCCAGATTCGCGGATTATGGATAGTGAAGACCGTCGCTTGCATCTTGCTAGAGTCTTGCGTGAACTCAAGCCCCGCATCATTGTGGCTCCACATTTTAATGACCGTCATCCAGATCATGTAGCTGCTGCGCATATCGTTCCAGCCGCAGTACACCTAATGGGTCTAAAAAATAGCCCGCTTAGTGGTGAGCCCCATAAAGCCAAGAATTTTTTCCACTACATGGGTAATGGTCCTTTTGAAGCAACGTTGGTAGTAGATACCAGTGACTATATTGAACTATGGGAAGCAGCCGTCAAATGTTATGACAGCCAGTTTAGTGGTGAAGCCGCCTCAGAGACAGTGACTCCTGATATTTATCGCCGCCGTCGGGGAAGAGCAGCTTATTGGGGAACCTTTATTGGGGCAGCCTATGGTGAGCCGTTATGGACAGCTAGACCTGTGGCTTATAATCCGTTTTTGTAAGGCCTTGTAGAGCTTTTCGTAAATCCCCACTCCTAGCCAAACTGGTCCCAATCAACACCGCATCAGCAACCCCGACCAACCCCTCGAGATGTTCTTTTTTGCTATAGCCAGATTCTGCTACTAGAATTCCCTTAAAGCCTTTATCTTTGGCATTTTGAATAAGTCTAGGGGCGTTGTTTAGGTCAATCTCTAAAGTCCTTAAATCACGGTTATTGATACCAATTATTTCTGCACCAGCTTCTAGAGCAATATCAAGTTCAGTTTCATCATGCACTTCTATTAGCGCATCTAAACCAAGTGAATGGGTGTAATCCAAATAGGTTTTGGTTTGGTGCTGGGTTGCTGCCACGATTAAGAGAATTGCGCTTGCACCAGATTGTTTGGCCTCAAGGATTTGTACAGGATGCACTGTAAAGTCTTTTCTTAAAAGTGGAATAGAAACTGCTCGCGAGACATTTTGTAAATGCTTTAATTCACCACCAAAATGTCTGGGCTCAGTTAATACGCTGATAGCAGATGCGCCGCCAGCAACATAATCTTGTGCAGCCTTTACGGGGTCAAGGTCGGCAATCGCTCCCTGCGAAGGCGAGGAGCGTTTGATTTCGGCAATGATGGCAAGTCCATCTTTTTTTAGAGATGCAGCAAAGCTAGGGCGGTTAGGAAAGGGTTTTTCTGTAGCAACCACATTTAGATAATCCTGATAACGCTCAAGGCAGATTTTGCCAAGTACGCCAGGAACGGTTTGTAATATGTTTAGTGATAAAGGGTCAGGAATCATTGGCTATAGCCTATCAGATTAAAAATTTAAGGGTGAAGGTTAAAGATTAAAAGCCAATCTTGAATCTTCAATTTTCAATCTTTAATCTGATTTTTAACCCCTCTTTAGGATGAACCGTATTTCCAGCTTCTAGAACAGGTTTTCCCCAAACAGGTTCGACTTGATAGTTCAGAAATAAATGCTTTAAGTGGGTTTTGATAAGCGCAGTCGCCAACCTAGCCCCTATGCAATACCGTGCGCCATAACCAAAGGGTAAATAACTAAAAGCATCAGGTTTTATATCAAGCCAGCGTTCAGGTTTGAATTTTAGAGCCTCAGGGAAAACGCTTTCTTGGCGATGTGTTGCATAAATCGAGTAGGCCAGCAGGCTATTTTTTGGAATCAAATAACCTTTGTACTCGAGGTCTTGGGTAGCCAAACGTAAACCAGCAGGTGCAGCAGGGTAGAGGCGAAGGGTTTCTTGAATAACTGCATCTAGGAGAGGGTTTAGGGGCTGGGGGTTAGGGACTAGGGAATGCTCTAACCCCTGACCCCTAGCCCCTAGCCCCTGTTTCAACTCACTCAGAACTTCAGGATGCGTGAGCAGCAAATACACTGCCCAACTTAGAGTTGCACTGGTGGTGTCAAAGCCAGCCGAAACTAGGCTAATGCACTGGTCACGAATTTCTTTGTTGCTTAGTCCTTGACCATCTTGGTTTTTGGTTTCTAAGAGCATGGTCAACATACTGTCATCTTGGGCAGGATTCTGTTTGCGTTCAGAGATTTCTTGATAGATAATTTTATCAGCACGGTTTCTGGCTTTGATAAAAGCGTACCAGGGTGTACCAGGAAAAGGGATTTTGAATTGCTGTGCTAAAAAGGGCAAGTTGGCAAATTGCATCATGGTTTGAATATCAACATTAAGGCTGGGATATTTTTCTAATGTGCTTTTGCCTAGCAAGCCTTCTACAATAAACTCGAGGATGTGTTTCTGGCAGGCCCCGTAAAAATCAAAAGGGGTGTTCAGGTTGATGTTTTGATAAAATCTTGCTACAGCACTTTCCATCTTTGAGTCCCAGGTTTGCAAACGCTGTCCATGAAAAGCAGGTTGTACCAATCTGCGGCGTTTTAAGTGTTCGGGTTCATCGCTGCTAATTAAGGCGGTGCTGCCACCGATGACTTCTAAAAACCCATAAGCCTTTTTCATTGAGAAGGCTTGGGGGTTATCTTGCAAGACAAATTTTAGGGCTTCTGAGCCAACTACCCAAGAAAAACGAATAGGGCCAAAACCAAAGCTAAAAATCTCGCCGTAGGTTTGGTGTAAATTCATTACAGCGTCATTGATATAGGTAGCCGCCTGATTCATGACTAAGAGATGCTCGAGTCCTGTGGGGGCAGGCACTGGGCGGAGGGTTTGATGGTTTAGGCTGCGTTGCATCTACACCCTTTAATAAACTTAATAAACATAAAAGCCTTTTAATCCCGTGCTTGCGCTCCAGCCGATGTCCAGGTTGTCTACCGCCGCATGGGCTGGGCCGTTTTTGAGTTTGACCATCAAGTACTCGAGGTCGCTTTTTTCACCCTCAGCTACCACTTCAACCCGGCCATCAGAGAGGTTTTCGGCGTAGCCACTAAGTCCTAAATCTAGAGCCGTGCGTTTGACAAAGGCCCTGAACCCAACTCCTTGCACTTGCCCTGAAACCAAGATTGTTAAACGTTCCTTATTCATTTCTTCACCTTACTTCTCATGCCTAGAGAGGTATCATCTCGTGTTAGAGAGGTATCATCTCGTTTTGGGGAGTATCAGAGAGGTATCATCTCATTTTACAGATAATACCTCTAAAGGGTTTTTACAGATGATACCTCTAAGAGTTTCAGGGGAAAAAGGGTCGTGTTAGAGTCAAGTAAAGAGCAACCTAAGCCAACCAGAGCAGCTAAGAAAGTGCGTTGGGGCTGGTGGATTGGTTTTAGCTTGATGGCTCTGATTTTTCTGTCTTTAGCTTTTTTGCCTGGGGTTCCTGTAGTGCGTGAATGGATACTCACGTATGCAAAAACCTATGTAGAAAAAGCCGGTTACACCCTAGACTATCAAAAGAGTTATGGCAATTTGTGGAGAGGCTTTACGTTGGGGGGAGTTCACCTTCAGGGTCAAGGGCAGGATGTAGCTTTAGAGTCTATAAAGCTTACCTATTTTTTACCAGCTTTAATTACAGGTGAATTGCCATTATCGGTTGCTGCTAAAGGCTTGAGTGGTGATATCAATGTTAAGACTCTGGGTATAGGAACCAGTATCACCCCAGATAAAGAAAATGTCTTGCCGATTCGCATTAAGCTAAAAGAGGTTGACCTTGCAGATATTGCTATTCAAGCTCAGGATCTTCCTTTTACCTTGCCCAATTTTAGTTTAGGCAATTTGCAGATTGAATCTAAAGGCGAAGGCTTACATTTTGTCACGACAGTTAGTACAGTTGAAGGTTCAGCAGATATAGAAGGAGATTTAGAGCTTGTCCCTTTTGCTTTAGAAGCGGATATATCTAGAGCCGATGTAACCATTGCGCGGCAGTGGTGGGAAGGTATTGAAGCTGGAACTACTACTGGTCATGTCTCAGTACAGGACGGACAAGTGCGCGCCCAGGCTAAAATTAGTGATGCCCAGATTCATTTTTTAGATGAAACCGTAACCGGTATTCAGGGCGAGGGTACATTAGAGTTTCCCAGGGTAAGAGCCACGGTGACCGGTGAGGCCTTAGGTGGAACGGTTCAAGCTACCGGCGGGGTAGATATTGATAAATCTAACTGGTTTGCGGATTTTGCTGGCGATGTTGACTTGAAAGATGCTGGGGTTTGGCTAGCGGAAGGGCGTTTACCCTTTCCTTTAGACACTTGGCCCATTACAGGTCGTGCCCAGACTAAGGTCAAGGCTTCGGGTTGGGTAGATGTCAATGTAGAAGGTCAGGCTGTAGCAGATGGCACGCTGGCAAATTTACCTTTGGTGATTCAACAAGGAGAGTTTAGTATTACCAAAGAAGGTGTGAATGTAACTGCGCTGGGGTCTCTAGCCAACGGCCCTTTAATTGCAACGTTTAAGCCCGAAGACCAAGGCATTGTCTTTGATCTAGGTCTTCAAGATGCCAAGGTTTTACCCTTTGCTACCGCCGATGCTACGGCCACCATTCGTAGTCAACCCGGTGTTACCGAAGGTGAAAGCAACATTGATTTGGCTGGGCGTTTATGGGGGCGTGATTTTAATATCAATGCTGATGGGCTAATTAATAATGATGGTTGGCAGAACTTTATAACTGGACTAACCAGTTTGGATGAACCTATTGATGGGGCAGTGGTCTTAAATCAAGACCTCGAGGGCCAAATCAATATCAAACAGGTACGTGTTCCTGGGGCTTCGGAATTACTCGAGCTAAACCTTGCTGTTTCTGGGCCACCTACCTCTTTACCACTTACTTTAACGATTGCTGCCCCAGAAGTATTTAATTACGATATTGCAGGCGTAACCTTCCCCATTCAAGGTGGTAAAGTCACTGGGCTTTTAGAGATTCCAGAAATCAAAAATATCCAAGGCAATATTGGACCTATCAATGTACAAGGTTCACTTAATGGTCAGGATGCTGAGCTGGCATTAAGCGCAGAAGATATTCCCCTATCAGGTCGTTTAGAGTCAGAGTGGGATATTCTCTCAGGACGGTTTTTATTACAAGAAGGAAAGCCTAGTGTAGATTTACAAGTTCAAACCACTGATGTAAAAACCTCAGGTGTTACCCTTGCGCCGATAGTGGGCAATGCCACGGTAGCTTTTGATGCTGGACTTTCAGCCACGCTCACCTCACCTACTTTAGATGCGACCTATCAAAAGGGTGACGTTACTGCAACCTTAAAAGATACTCGAGCTAAAATTTCTAATCAAGATTTTGTTTTAAGTGGCACAGCCCAGTTGCGGCCAGAAGATTTGGGAACGCTGAGTGCAGATATACGTGCAAGCTCGAGTCTGGCTGATATTACTTTGCAAGGCCAAAATGGGCAGATCGCCTTTGAAGCTAAACGGCAAGACGAATTTCCTTTTGATATTCAGGGTGATATTGATGTTTTGCAAAACGCAGTAGATTTTTCTGGAACCTTGATGGATGCTAGCGTGCGTGGTACGGCATCTTTGCAAGAAGCTTTAAGTGCCGATATTTTACTCGAGCATGGTGATGAAGCTTTAAGCGTCACTGTGACCGGAACATTACAAGACCCCGAACTTAATGCCAAAGGAAGTTTACCTGCTGATGTTTTAGAACCTATTTTGAATATCCCTTTAAGTGGCACTTTGCAAGTGGATATGACGCGGCGAGCTGGCGAATTGTCTGGAAGTGCCAGACTCGAGGGCACAGTCAGTGATATTCCTGTAGATTTAGAACTGATTGGACAGGGAAATAATTTGGCTTTGCAGGGAACAGCCACACCTTTGGGTCAAGAGCTTGATCTAAGCGGTGTCATTGATATATTTGCTGAGCAACCTACCGTTGATATTATAGCAACTGGTGAAATTGGAACTTTTGAACTCACTCGTAATGAAAATGGTTTTAATATCCAGGGTCAAGGTGTAACCCCAACCTTAAATGCAGGAGGTCTTGACCTAGCTGGTCAGCCTTGGCAACTCAGTGGACCTATTGATGATTTGTCACTAAGTGTTGGTGGGTCTAAGGTTTTGATTAAGCAAGCCGATGGACTTAGTGCTTCTGGAACTATAGAACAAGTATTTATCTATCAAGGCATAGAACTTTTACTTGAGGCTGATACCACTATTACGCCAGAAAGTAGTTCAGTTGATGGCACGCTTACTATTACTACCCCAATTCAAGAAGCGGTATTTCCAGTATCTGGTTCTTTAGATGCACTTAACATTAGCGGTACAATCTCAGCCCAAGAATTAGTAGCTTTAGCCAAAGTACCCATTGAAGTTGTAGGGGATATTGAGCTCGCTGGAAGACTCTCTTTACTCGAGGAACAACCAGCTTATAACTTCAAAGGCAATTGGCAAACCAGTGGAGCATCTTTACCTTTTGAACTTTCTGGTCAAGGGAGTGCTTTTGAAGTTACAGCACAAAATGAAAATCTAAGTGCCAAATATTCACCTCAAGGACTCGAGCTTTCCGCAAATTCTTTTGACCCAAGTTCGTTTTTATTAAGTCCAAAAATTTCTGGTTTAGCCACAGGTCAAATGACTTGGCTTAACGGGCAGTGGTCAGGTGCGCTGGCCTATGAAAGCCGTGTGCCAGTGCAAGCAAAGCTAAATTTTAATGGCTTGGGTGAAACCTTAGGGGTTACGGCTGATTACATTAATCAAGGAATTAATGTTCATGCTAGCGGGGAAGCTTTCCCAAATGTTTCATTAAATATCGAAGGCTCTTACCAGGATTTAGCTACTGTTAACGGTCACTTAAAACTAACACCTGCACAACCCATCTTTGAAGGTGTTTTGACCACCAAAGAAATTACACAAAGCGTACTTGGTCTTTTTGTTCCCGCACAACAGTTTATCGTCAGCAATGATGGGCTTAAAGCTATCCTAAAAAATGAAGGCTCGAGTTTGAGTGTAGATCAACAGGGACTGAGTGGAAAAATCAACCTTCCTTTCATGCTAAATCAACAAGCCCATTATTTAGAACTAGATTTATCAGGGGCTTTGAATACACTTTCTGCCAAGGGTCAAGTATCAGGTGATAGTTTGCAAGGTTCACTTGATTTTTCTCAAAATATCTTGAATGCAGATGTGTCTCTTGATCCGAATAATTACTTAAAAGAGATTGTCTTGGGTGTACCCATAAGTAGTCAGCCATTCCATATAACCTTTCAAGGTGATAGAGACCTAAACTGGAAGGCTGATATTTTAGGACAAGGACAATTGGACAAACTTCCAACAGATGTTTCACTGACATTATCGGGTCAAGGTCTTAACTATCAAGCCGAAGGAGGGTTGCGTCTAAATGGGCAGCTCTTACCTATAAAAGTTTCAGGTCAGGGCAGAGATATACAACTAAAAGCTGACTTTGATTATTTCCCCCTTAATGTTTTTGAACCTTACGTGCAAAGCCAAGGTGAGATGCGTGGTTATGTGCAATTTGATAGCCGTGAGCCTCAGCCTTTCGAGATACAACTAAGTGCAACTGGGCAGGTAGCAAATCAAACATTTTCGCTTAATGCAGATTTAAATGAAAGTCAACCTTTGCGAATTAATGTCACTCAGGGTAACGCCAGTATTTTGATAGAACCCAAAACGGCTAAACAATATGAATTTACTGTAGCTCTACCCGAATTATCCAAACCCTTTTTGCTTAAAGGCAATCTAGATATTGCTGACGCAATTTTACTAAAGGCAGAAGGACAAATTGACCTCGAGCCTTTATCAGTCCAAGCTACCTTTAATCCCTCGAGTTTCCAAGGGGACTGGTTAGTGCGTTTGGCAGATTCAACCTTGACAGGAAACATAGCGCGTCTTGAGGATGTTTTAGTTTTACAAAGCCAGCTCGAGGTACTTCCTAACTCTCTTATTGCTACACCTCTTAATGCTACCTTACAAGTACAATCTATAAACAACACCTGGAGTCTTGAAGCCTTGCAGTTCTCTTCGCCATTAGCAACTGGGCAGCTAACAGGTCAGGCTTTTCCACATTTGGATATTTCAGGCAGACTCGAGCTTCCGGCACTTTCGCCTATAGATGTGCATTTACAGCGTGTGAATGGCTATCAACTTGATTTAATTCAAGAAGGTTTGAAACTCTCGAGTGTGTGGTTATCTTTAACCCGTTTGGAATCGGCGTATTTGCAAGGCGCAGGAGCACTGGCTAGTTTTGGAAACGTAGTAGGTGATTTGTCTTGGCAACGAGAAACTGGATTTACTGGAAATGCAAATCTTGATATTGTTTTACCAAATAAACAGTTGCCTTTACAGCTTCAACTGAGTTTAATAGGACAAGGAATTCTAGAACTTAGTGGAAAGGTCTTAACTCGAGATTTACAGATAGCTACCCTAGGCTTGACTGTACCTGCTGATGCCAGCATGGTAACAGGGCGAATAGTGGTAGATGCTGATTTGGCTGGGTTGTATGGATTCGAGCAACCGTTGTTTCTAAAGAGTGATATAGATGTTTCGGGTACGCCTTTGCATTTGGGGTTAATGGGGCCAGTTTATGTGTCTGGGGCACTCAATGCTACAGGACAAGTAACTGCGCCAGACCTGCTAAGAGAAGGACGGCTCGAGCTAACTGGGGATATCATGGCAGTGGCTAACTATAATTCTGAAGGGTATAGCCTAAAAGCCACTACCCAAGACTTAGATATCTCTGCACTGCTGCCGCAGCTCGAGACACCTATTCTTAGTAGCACTCTAAGTATCACGCCCTCAGAAGATAAAAAGTTCTTAGTTCAAGGAGATGGGCAACTCAAGTTAAATAATAGTTTAATACTAGGAAATATTTATTATGATAAAATGTGGCAAGGACAAATTGACTTAGATGCTAATTTGGCGGATATACATGTGGCTGCATTACCGCTCCAAGGGGTATTAAAGGGAATCATAAATGTAGGTTCAAGCTTAGATGGAAATGTATCTGTAAGCGCGCTCAATTGGGGTGAAGCGGATGCCTATCTGGATGGTCAGATTTTAGTTTCTGGTTCTTTAACCTCACCGGTGCTGCGTGCCAACCTAAGTGGTTCTGGAAATGCTAGCGGTGATTTACTACTCAATGTTGAAAATCAGATTGTGACCTTGCAAAGTAATGTGCGCTCGCAAAACTTCTCGAGTGATGTAAATATAGCTTTGCAGCCTGACTCGGTTCAGGGGCAGGGGTTTATCAATATTGCAGGGTATCAATTCGCTCTTGAACCTTCTGAGTCTTCACTTCATTTTGTTGGACAAGAAAAATTACTGGGCTGGCAAATGGATATTGATGTTGCCCAAAGAGCCTTTAATGCCTCGGGTAATCTGGATAGTCTAAATAAAAATGTTCAAGGACAAGTACAACTTTCTTTTAGGCCAGAGGCTGGGTTTAACGGAAGTTTGCAAGGTGTTTCTTTAGGGAATTTATTTTTAGGTGACGCAGTTATAAGCAGTGCTGAAAATATTATTTCTATAACTGGTGATGCTATTACTGCCCAGCTTGATACAGCTAATCAGTCTTGGAAAATAGACAGGCTTCACCTTGATTCTAATAATGCCATCCTGGATTTAGCAGGCTTGGGTACTTTTTCTACAGCACGACTCGAGGGTTCTTTACAAAGTGACTTACTAACTGAAAATGTCGTTGTGCCTATTGTGGTAGATTATAGTGATCAAGTCTTAAATATAAAAAGCCAGGGTGAGCTGCCAGAAGGTTATATTGAAATTTTGGCGCAAGCTACACCACAAACTGGGTGGCAGGGTTCAATTAAAATCCGTGCGCTTATTCAAAAAGTACAAGCTGATATTCAAGGTGTTATTGAAGGAGCCTTTGCATCACCAGAGGCTTTTCTGACTACGGTGATTACCCGTGATGATATTCAAACCTCGGGGAATATCCGTGCAGGCTTACAGGGGATTAATCTCGAGCAAAACATAAGTGCTGGCCAACTTAAGAATCCTGTAAGTATTATTGGCAGTCTATTTCCACTTGATTTAACCCTTGCTTCTGCTGGAGAAACCCTGCATTTACTTCAACAAGATCAGCTTGTGGCCCAAGGAAACTTAGACCTTCAGTGGGGTGGTATCACCGTTGGGTTTAATGCTAAAGATGCAGGACTCGAGCTTGCGGTAGGGTTGCCCTTATCCGGACTAGCTTTTGTGACGCACTTATCTAATCTTTCTTGGACTGGTTTTATGGAATCACTTAAACAAGGCATGGTGTGGCAAGGTCAAAAAGAAACTACGGGTTCTGTTGTGGTTGGTTTACAAGAGGGGCTTTTTTTGCAGCTCGAGAACTTTAGCCTTCAGACTTCTCTAGGCACACTAGGTCTTGCTGGTGGTATTCGCCAAGAGGGCGGTTGGCGAGGACAAATTGCAGGCACTTGGCAAGGAACCGGACAGAACAGTGCCTGGTTACCGTGGTTATCATCTTTAAATCGGGCCGATATCAACTTACTACTCGAGGAAAAAGATGCTGCTTTGATTATACAAAGCGATGCGGGAAGCATCAATGCAACCTTAAATCGTGAAATGACTGAGGCATTGTTCCGAGCCGATATTGCTTTGGGAAGTGGACAACTCAAGGCTTATGTAAACTATGACGCGCTTGGCCCAGCAGGTGAAATCACTTTGACGCAAGTTCCTTTGTATCAGGATTTGACTCTCTTCGAGTGTTTTAACCATTGACCCAACCGCCCTTGGCGGACAAGCTGAAATTGATATGGGGCAAGGGCAATTGAGATTACAAGGAAGTTTGGGTCTGGCGAGTTTATTGCCTCTAACTTTGGTGCCTCAAGGAAGTACCAATCAACAGCTTAGTCTTCGTATGAATAATGTGAACGCACAGAGTTTACCGTATCTAGGCCAGAGTGTTCCGTATTTGGAAGCCAATATAAGTGCCTTTGCGCGTTTGCAAAATCAGAGATGGGTTGGGCAAATCTCGAGTCCTGATCTTAAAGTATCTGAAAATGAATTGCCACTAACTCTAGAATTTAACGGGCCCCTCAGTGAGCTCGAGCTTCGCGGAACCTTAGGCCGTAATACCTTTAACGCCAATGTTGATACCTCGCATGGTGAAGGGCTTTTATCCTTTGAGCAGTTTCCTTTAGAGAGTGTAGTAGAAGCCTTGGTTGGTAAAACGGATGTGCAGGGTGTGTTGTGGGGAGCCCTGCGTTTTGATATTCCCTGGAAGAACCCAGGACAGGGGTATATAAGTTTCGCCAGCGAGAAAATTGTTTTGGGGCAAGATGGTAGCCAGACCCAAGGCAAGGTTGGCTTTCATATTGAAAAGGGTGGCTTGGTTATTGACCAAGCAGTTTTTGAAGGGGATGGTAGTTGGCAAGCTATCGGGCAATTAACTCCTGAAGTCATGGATTTTCAAATTAGTGCCAGAAATGCCAACTTCACACCCTTGTTACTTTTGTTTCCACAGCTTGCCGCTATCGGATTTGGAGCCTCGGGGTCTTTAGAGCTTTCTGCTATAGGTAATTTTGCCGAGCCGCAAGCTAAACTTATCAGTCCAGTTTTAGATGTTTCAGTAGGTGGCTCGAGTTATCGTTTGCAAGAAACTTTAATCAATCTAAAACAAGGTCGCCTAACGGCCCAATCTCAACTCATAGGGCTTAAACCTATTGGTGGAAGTCTTACTATTATCAGCCAAGGAACCGTGCAGCTTAATCCTGCTCAGGCCGCTCTGACTTTTCAGACTTCGGGTTCAGCCAATTTACCTGCCTTGGGTACAGTGGAAGATATTGACGCGACGATTACAACCAGTGCCCAAACACCTTGGTATCTCGAGTTAGCTGGCCGTTTGGGAGAACCGTTTAGCGTCAAAGGTTCGCTTGCCCCTTTAGATGTCAGCTTGCAAGGGCAGAATCTTAATTTGCGGGCTCCCAATAGATTCCTGGACTCGAGCCAAGCTGATGTAGATATGCGCTTGCGCTATGAACAAGGGCTGATTCTTTCGGGTTCAATTTTAACCAAGCAAGCCTTAATAAAATTAGGCGGACGAGAAACACTGCTTACAGATACTGCGCCAGAGCCTGAAGTGATTTCTCAAGCTGTCCCTAATCGCTTTTTGGAAAGGGTTTATTTTGAATCGATCCGTGTTCAAGCACCGCAGCAGATAACCTTTGATGAAAATTTTGGAGACGGCGAATTGAGTGCCAATGTAATCTTAACAGGTACAGCAGCCAGCCCCGAATTAAGCGGTGAAGCTCATAGTGTACGGGGAAGACTTAATTTTTCGGGTCGCAGATTTAATATCGAGAGTGCCGTTGCAGACTTTCAACCCTCGAGAGGAATCTACCCCAACCTCTCTATATCGGCAACCGCCTCGTTAGAAAAAACGGAGGCCCTGCGTGGCAATAGCGAGATTAGCTTTGTGGAGCCCGCAGGACAAACCTTTACCTTGTTCTTAAATTTCTCAGGGGAACTCTTGCCCAAAGAAGGGGGCGGCTTTAGTGCTGATTTGAACCCCAGCCTCTCGAGCAATGCTATTATTTCAACACCAGCAGGCCAACGCACCCTGACTGAAAATGAACTTTATTCACTTATTACATTAGGCAGTTTGCAGCTTGCCGAAACCATTACTGGTGAAGGCAGTGTGGCTGAATCGGTGGCTCAGGGAGCCCTAGACACGGCCATTGATTACTTTATTTTGTCCGAATTGCAAACCCAGTTGGGTGAAGCTTTGGGGCTTGATGTTTTTGAAGTTCGCACTACTGCCCTAAGTTCGATTTTGACCGGAGCAGAATCATTTGGTGTGGCCTTGCGTATAGGTGGCTATCTGCGCGATGATTTATTTGCTAGCTATGAAATTCGCACTCTGGATTTAGAACCTGATGTGGCTTTTGCCAACGAATTTAGTTTGCGCTATGACTTTTCACCCCTCGAGCTAGATTTAATTGGTCGCCTGAATATATTGCGTCAAGCCAGTTTTACACCTGTACCAGAACTAAGTATAGGGTTAGGTTACGCAGTCTCACCCTTATTAAGTATTCAAGGGTCAGTAGATGTTTCTCAGCAAGAACAAAGTGTGCGCTTTGGTATTAGTTTGAGATGGTAAAGAGCCTTCAGCAGGAGGTACGCTTCGCTCAAACTTCGTACAATCATCTCGTGATCTTCACTTAATAGGTAACGGCATGATACGCCCTGCTGATGGCTCTTTATAACGGGATGATACTCCCTGTACTTTTTAAATTGTTTCGTTGTGCAGGGCCAGATCAGTCGGGCTGACGATAAAGAGATTGCTGTTCTCGAGCCTTATATACCCAGCTTCGATGAGTTCACCAAGAATATATTCAATGGCTTGCAAATTGTCACTGGTTCTTTCGGTGAGTTTACTAACCGTACAACCGTTTCCCATATAACCAATAGCTAAAAAAGCTCCTTTAGCCGCCAAGGATAAGTTGGGGTCATCTAAAACAATATCGCTAAATCTGGTTACGGTCTTTGACATACATCTTCCTTGGTCAACATCGTATAGGAAATAGTAGGTCTTGCTTTGTGTAATCTTTCATTTGTGCCTTAAAAAATGGAGTGAAATAGTTCTCTTTTAGTAACAGTAGTCAGTGGTCAGAATTCAGTAGTCAGCATAGTTTGAAACTACTGACTACTGACTACTGAATTCTGCCTTTGTAGGTTAAACTACGCCTATGTTGGATATTAAACTGATTCGAGAAAATCCTGAGTATGTTCGCAAAGCTATTCGTGATAAACAAATGCAGACTTCCGAAGCTAGCCTCAATCAACTTTTGATTGTAGATGAAGAGTATCGCTTATTAAAGCGGGATTTAGAAACTAAGCAAGCCGAGCGCAATGCCAGCAGCAAAAAAATTGGCGACCTTAAACGCAAGGGTGAGGGTGCCGAGGACTTGATGCGTGAAATGGGAATTTTATCTGAAGAAGTAAAAAGACTCGAGGATAAAGAGCGCACCCTAGATACCCAGCTTCGTGACCTGCTTTTAGAAATACCCAATACCCCCCACGAAAGTGTGCCTTACGGGGTAAGTGAACAGGACAATATTGTGGCTAAGGAATGGGGTTCAAAACCTAGCTTTGATTTTGCCCCCAAACCCCACTGGGAAATTGTGGATAAGCGCGGCTGGATAGATTTTGAGCGTGGCACCAAAACTACAGGTGCAGGGTTCCCCATTTTTAAAGGTGGCGGGGCCAGACTCTTACGCAGTTTGATTCAGTATTGCCTTAATGCCTTAGTAGATAAAGGGTATATAGAGTGCATACCGCCACTTTTAGTCAATGCCACCAGTGCCACTGCTACTGGTCAATTGCCCGATAAAGAAGGGCAAATGTATCAAGTCTCAGATGGGTTTTATATGATTCCTACCTCAGAGTTGATCCTAGCTGGAATGCACCGTGATGAAATTTTGGATGCGGCTGTATTGCCACTAAAATATACTGCTCATAGTGCTTGTTTTAGGCGAGAGTCAGGAAGTTATGGGGCGCATGTGCGCGGGATTAACCGTGTGCATCAGTTTGACAAAGTGGAGATGGTGCAGTTTACTTTGCCTGAAAAAAGCTATGAAACCTTAGAAGAAATGACCCTTATTTCTGAAGGGTTACTCGAGTCCTTGGGTTTACCGTATCGCCGCCTTTCTATGTGTACAGGTGATATAGGGTTTACCCAAGCCAAAAAATATGACATTGAAGTCTGGAGTGCGGGTCAAGAAAGATGGCTCGAGGTTTCATCATGTAGTAATGTCACTGATTTTCAGGCTCGGCGTTTGATGACCCGCTACCGTGAGGGCGGACAACAGGGCAAGGGTAAACCAGAGTTGGTACATACCCTAAATGGCAGTGCGTTTGGTATGGCTAGGATGGTGGCGGCGATTATTGAGCATTATCAGCAGGAAGATGGAAGTGTATTAGTGCCAGAAGTGTTACGACCTTATTTTGGGAAAGCACTCATGAAATAATCAGATAGAAAACCGGTTTTCATTAAGGGACTAGGATTTGACTTAGAAGTGAGTGACAATAATGACATTTTTAGCTGTGAGGGATTGCTACCCAATGAAAATGATCCGTCTGTGCTTATAGCAGTGTAGTCAAAGGTGTCAGGTAAATTTTGAGGAATCCCAACGGGGTAGCCCAACCAAATAAACTGGTCTACATCTGTAGATTGAAGCTCAACCTGCCAAGAGATGTCAGCCGTTTGCGAAATGTTCCACTGCTCTTTCCATCCTAGAATTTCTGTTAAGTCTGGCATAGTGATTATGCCTGTATCAACAAATCGTTTCCGGGTAGCAATTATTCCCCAACTGGTCGAACCTTCTTTTTGAGGGGTGAAGCTCCCAATAAATATGTTGCTAGACTTATCAAACTTGGTAAATGTTATTTTTGGAATAGCGTAGTCGTTTGTAAATACCATTTCCACTTCACCTTCAAAGGCATCGGGCATGGTAATTGCAAGGTCACTACCTTGTTTAAAGTATTTAACCACATGTTTTTCAACATTTCCCAAACCAGCAAATGCATTCTCTTCTTGTGCATAAATGGCATTCCATTGATTTTTTAGAGCTGAACCAGGGAGAGATTCAAATGTTTCTGTTAGTTCATTGGCTAGAGTCAAATTGTCAATAGATTCCAGAAAATAACTAAATAGTCGTCACTGAAAAAGTCCCATTTTATGTTTCACGAAGTCCCCAAAGGGTCAAGAGCAAGAGCTTTAAGAAGTTTAGTAAAATTGAAAGCTGCGGCTGAGAAGATAACGTTTAAGGCATCCCCCAGTGAACCCTTGAGACGATTACGGTCTAAACGTTTGTTGTCTTTAAGATGACCAATGGTAGGTTCAATAGCGGCACGACGTTTGAGCCACTTCCAAAGACTTTTAGGAATAGTCCCTCGTCGTTTTGGGTCAACATGAACTTCACAGTCACCATTGTAATCATGTTTTTTGTAAGCAGCATCGGTGTAAGCGTGTTGGGGTGTTTTGCCTGTTAAACGCTCAGTTTGTTCAATAGTTTGCTTGAGAGTATGCCCATCATAAGGATTACCTGATTTGGCATTAGCTGCGACAAGCCAACCCCCTTGGCTAGTAGCTGAGACAGAGACCTTACAGCCAAATTCATAGCGTTTGTGGACTTTGCCTTTAGCAATACATTCAACTTCAGGAGCATGGACACTGTAGAGCTTGTTCTTATCATCACGTTGCTGCTTTTCTAAACGTTTTGCTAAATCGAGTAAGTTCTTTAAGGCTGGACCTGGTTCTGAACCTTTGCGATCAATATCTCGAATGGTTCGACCAAGTAGGGTTTTGAGCTTTTTGGTGCAAGCTGTCGCACGTTTATAGTGCTGAGCATGAGCGTAACGACTTTGCTGGAATAAGAGTTGCTGGCCTACCCGTTTGTAACTTTGCCTTAGTTTGACACCATCCTTTCGGGCTTCTTTGACTAAGCGTTCTCGCATCCTGTCATACAATCTGGCATCGGTCGGAAAACGAATATGTTTCTCTTGTACCGTGGTGTCTACATTGACCCGCTCGAGTTGTCTGGCTTTGATGATGCTTAACCTTAAGCCTGCTGTCAAAGTCTCTTTGAGAAGTAGCTCTGCTCCTTTTTCGCCGATACGTTTACGCCAATTAGTCATACTTGATGGATCAATAGGCAATTCATGCTCAAAATAGATCATGCCACTGAAATACTGCCAGTACGGATTCTCTATCCACTGAGCAACCACCGCTTCATCACTTAAATCATGTTGGTATTTCAAATAATGTAAGGCCACCATCAAGCGGGTACTTACCCCTGGTCTGCCTAGATCGCTGTAGTAACCCCCGAATGTCTCATCAAATGTTTGCCACTGGATTTCTTGGCTCAGGATTACTAAGGGATGTTTCGAGTTTACTAATCCATTCAACGGATGTCTGATGGTTTCTGTTTCTTTTGCTGGATTCTCTTGGGGGCTAGGGCGTGGTTTCATACCCAAGTATTGCAAGGTTTCTCCTACTTTTCTATCATTCCCTTGCAATGTTTTTCCTGTCTTATGCCTATTTCTTTATGCCCCGTTTGGCTTCCCTGGCTTTTTCAACATCGACTAAATAGCAAGCTCGTTCCTTTAACCATTAAACCACTAAATACGCTAAAGTCTTCATTCTTAATGGTTATCTCATGTGATTCCATCAAGTAGCCTGTTTGACTAAAATCAAAGTCGAGGCGGTGATCTGAATCTATCATGACATCCTGCTGGACTAAGATGCGTTTGGGTTCGGAATCTCGGATGGCGATAAAAGATTGCAAACCTATTGGTGTTTTTATGTAGTAGTTTGGGTCATCTGGTGTAGCACGATGTATTTTTCCATTGTTGACATCAACATCCCAGCCGCCGAAAACTGAAACTGAGGATGCACCATCAAAACCCGACACGGTTCCTGTAATTTCAAAAGTCTCGAGGGATATATTTTCACCTAAGCATGGCATGGAAAATGTTTTCATGTCAGTTAGGGTTGCTGCTATAAAAGCTCCGCTTTGAAAACTCGAGATAGCTGTCTTTGGACAGATAATGACAAAGTCATAAATACCATCTGCATTATCAACCACAAACTCATAGGAGCCCATTTCCTTTGCTTTGGGTAAAACCCAGGGCTTATCTCCATCTCGATAAGCAATAAATGCTGGTGACGTATTTTGAATACTATTGGTCACAGTGATCAAGGCGACATTCTTGGGAATTTCTACTGTATTGCTTTTACAGCTTGGTAAAGCAGAAAGCAAAAGACCAAAAATCAACAATAAGATGTGTTTTAACATAAGGTTATTATAATCTTATTAGCTTAGGCCACTGCCGAAAAAGTCACATTAAATTATGCTAAATACCAACTAGCTTAAATGACATTTCCTGTAAAAATGGTCTTAGTTTCCATATACTCTAAAAGCCCCTCACTCCCAGTTTCACGCCCCATGCCACTTCCCTTAACTCCACCAAAGGGAGCCTCGGCAGTAGCAGGTAACCAGTCGTTGATGCAGACCATGCCGTACTCGAGTTTTTCACTTACTTTGATTGATGTGTTTAAGTCATTGGTCATCACAAAAGCTGCTAAGCCATACTCGGTATTGTTGGCAAGTTTGAGAACTTCATCGGTATTATTAAAAGACATAATCGGCATCACAGGGCCAAAAATTTCTTCATCGTAAACAGGAATTCCTGGTTGAACGTTGGTGAGAACTGTGGGTTCAAAGAAATAACCTTTACCAGATATGCGTTTACCACCGGTTAAAACTTTTGCGCCTTTACTGGTGCTACGCGTTACCAAATCTTCAACTCGTTCACGCTGTTTAGCATTGATAAGAGGCCCCACATCCGCACCTTCTAAACCATGACCAACTTTAAGTTGACTCGAGAATTCAGCGGCCAGTTTTGAAAATTCTTCATAAATCGTTTCATGCACAAAAAAACGTTGTGGGGCCACGCAAACCTGGCCGCAGTTGCGGTATTTCCAGCTTACGGCAGTTTTGGCAAGTTTGCTCAAATCACCAGCATCGGGGAAGATGATAATAGGGGCATTGCCACCAAGTTCTAAAGCCAGCTTGGTCAGCGTGCGCGATGCGCCGTCCATAAGTAGTTGCCCAACCCTGGGGCTACCTGTAAAGGCAATTTTGCGAACTCTGGGATCATTGAGCATTTCTTGGGCCATAGTGGCTGGGTCACCATTGATTAAATTTATAACCCCAGCAGGTGCGCCAGCTTCATGTAGGGCCTGCGCTAATAACATTCCCGTGCGTGGTGTAAATTCAGAAGGACGACCTACCACGGTACAACCTGCGGCCAGTGCCGCGGCCCAAGTCCTGACGATGTTATAAACCGGGAAATTCCAGGCGGTAATGCTGGCTACCACGCCCATAGGCTGATGAATCACCTGAATGCGGCGTGTGCCTACACGTGCGGGGATACTACGTCCATAAGCCCGAATGCCTTCGCTGGCAAACCACTTGAGATAATTTATGCAGCTTGCCCACTCAGCTTTAGCTTCACTTAGGGGTTTTCCTGATTCTTCGGTGGTGATTTTGGCTAGTTCGTCTACCTTAGGGGCAATCCAGTCGGCAGCTTTGAGCAAAATCTCAGCTCGCTCATAGGGTGTTTTTTGTGACCATGATTCAAAGGCTGCGCTGGCTGCGTCAATGGCTGCTTTAGCATCCTGTGCATTGCCAAAAGGAACGGTTTGTATCAAGTTTTCATTGCCGGGGTCAATTAAATCCCAGGTGTTACCGTTTAGTGCGTCAGTCCATTGGCCGTTGATAAGCTGTTTAAAAGAAGATGTCGTCATAAGAACCCCTTAGTTAAGTTGCTTCAATGTAACAGATTTTGGGGTATCCTTTGACAAGCTCAGGCTACTGTGGTCTCGAGTTTTGCTTACCACTAGCTTCACTTTGTGCTCACTAGGTTGGTCCCTAAGTTCTTTTGCTAAACGTATCAACTTTCAATCATGTTATCGTTATACACGTGAATGTTGATTTAAATGAAGCCACCCGTCAGGTAATACAAGATGAGCGCAATGTTTTAGCCGAATTGCATGGGCTTTTGAGTAAGCTCGAGGCTTCCGAAAAAGATTTACAAGACCTTAAAACGGCACTAGGTGACCTCGAGGGTATTTTCATGCTAGTGGTGTGTGGTGAATACAACGCTGGTAAATCTAGCCTTTTAAATGCTTTATTAGGTCAAAAGGTGATGGAAGAAGGCGTAACTCCGACCACTGACCGCGTGACCATTGTGACGTATGGCCCAGTAGAAAAAAATATTGAAGAGTCCACCTCTATTTTGCGCCGTGAATATCCTGCGGAAATTTTGCGGGATTTGGCTTTTGTAGATACACCTGGAACCAACGCGGTGGTCAAAAAACACCAAGAACTTACCGAAAAATTTGTGCCCAGAGCTGACTTGGTTCTATTTGTTACCAGTGCTGACCGACCCTTTACTGAAAGTGAAAGAACCTTCTTGCAACTTATTGGCTCCTGGGGTAAAAAAATTGTAATTCTAGTCAATAAAATTGACATCGTTGAAGAAGCTGAAGAACGTCAGAAAATCATGCAGTTTGTAAGAGATAATGCTCGCAATACCCTAGGTGTAACCCCACAAGTGTTTGCTGTTAAGGCTAGGGCTGCTTTTAGAGCCAAACAAAGTGGTGACCCCAGCCAGTTAGCGGGTACAGGCTTACCCGAACTCGAGGCTTATATAGAATCTACACTAGCTGCTAGTGAACGCCTAAAACTAAAGTTAACCAATCCACTAGGTGTGGCTTCGCATATTGCCGATCACTATAAAACCGTAGTAGATGACCGTCTTAGACTGCTCGAGGATGACCGTAAAACCCTCGAGGAGATTGACCGCCAACTAGCCCAATATGACAAAGATATGAAGCGGGAGTTCGAAAATTATATTTCACGGCTTAAAACAGTTCTTTTAGAAGTTGAACGCCGTGGCGATGTTTTCTTCGATGATACGGTGCGCTTTCGCAATGTGGTGGGGTTACTCAACAGTGAAAAAGTCAAGCAAGATTTTGAGTCTAAGGTGATTCGCAATGCTGATAAAGAAATCGACGTGGCTGTACATGAAATGGTAGACTGGTTTATTCAGCGCAACTTAAATATTTGGGAAGATGTAATTACCTTTGTCAACGGGCGACGCAAAGCTGGTGAAGAGCGGGTGATTGGTGAAATTGGTGGGCGTTTTCAATACGACCGTGATGCGCTGATTCGCAACTTGCGCCAGGGTGCCGAAGAGGTTATGCAAACCTATGACGAAGGAGCCGAAGGTCAACGCCTAGCTGATAAACTTCAGCAATCAGTTTTTAGTTCTGGTCTGGGTCTAGTGGGCGGTGTAGGTTTGGGTGCGGCGGTTCTGGCATTAGTCTCGAGTACGGCCTGGGATATTACAGGTGTAACCTTAGGCTTAACCCTTGCAGGGTTAGGGCTTTATCTTATTCCGCGTCGTCGCCAGCAAGCCAAAAAAGAATTGCACGTTAAGATGCAGGACTTACGTGATGGTCTTAGTGATACCATTGGCAAGCAGTTTGATTCTGAACTTCAAAAGTCTTTAGAGAAACTGCAAGCTGGCATTCAGCCTTATACGCGCTTTGTACGCAGTGAGTTGGGTAGGCTCGAGGGGTTGCAAATAGAGTTAAGTACTGTTTCAAATAATTTGAGTAATCTAAAAAGAAATGTTGATTCATTAAATGGCAGATAACAAGAAGCGTCTTTGATGTCGCTGAGTTCGTTACCTGCCTCTTCTCAGTACACGTCAAAAAATTGAAGAGACGTGTAGGGTGTGTTCTACGCACCATTGCAGGCCAAAAGAAGCGGATTTTACTTCAAATGATGCTGCTTGACCAGGAGGAAAGTGAAAATGATTAGTGCTATAGGCTTTGGCTAATTTGCTTATGCCCTGAGTAAATTAAGGATGGATAGGCTGAGGGTATAGGTCAGTTTCTATAGGAAGAGGTTCTGTGCTCAAAAAAATCGAATAGTCAAGGCTGATTGATGGGAATAAGGATTTGTAACTTATTATAGTATTCCAACTCGAAAACGGAATTTCTATATCTGATAAATAAGGATCTTGATCGGGGAAATCAGAGCTAGATAAGTGATCAATACATTCCATCCTGAGTCCACTCGCTTCATCATCAAGAAAATCCGCATTATAGCTATAATCAATAAATATAGTTAGCCCATTACAATCAATTCCCGAAAATAAATACCCAACGACTAGGATTAATGTTTTTCCGTTTCTAGGTATACCCCAATTTGCGACTGTGCGGTTTTCGTAAGAAACAGCAACATAAATACTTTTGATGTTTTCGGGCAAGTCGATTTGTATAGATTTTGTTTTCCCAAGCCTCTCCATAATCGTAGATCCAGGAGGTAATGTATAATTGAGATATACTTCCTCTTGGGCAAATATAAATGCCTGAAATCCTATAAGAATTACACAAATTAGTTTAATCATATTTACCTAAGTACTCCAACACAATTAAGTTAAACTTAAAATTTCCGGAAACCTCAATCTACACAGGATTTTTTACTAATATTCACCAAGATTAGCTTAAGGTAATTTAGTACGAGTACTTATATTAAACTATTAATAACATAGTCCAAGTGTAAAATCATAGTCAGAGTACAATGTGCCGGATTTTGGGGATGACTCAGCTCTCACTTGACAATTGCTACCGTAAGGAGCAGTTGCACTTGCACTAACAGTTACTCCAGCTAAAGGCGAACTCTTAAAAGCTGTTTTTGTACCTCCGCTAGACCAGGCCTTTACATAGGCAGTATGATAGATATTACATTGGTTTTTAGCTGAAGCATTACCATTGCGATAGGAGGCTGACACACTTCCTGTCGGATTACAAGACTGTTGCGTTTCAATGGTAGAAGTAGATGTCCAATTATTTTCAGATAATCGCTGTTGCCCTTCTTTAATTAGTTGTGTTATGTAAGCGGTGTATTCCTTATCATCTTGTGCCACTTGTGTCAAATGTAGATTGTTTTCTAAATAAGGCTGCCAATTATTTTTCATGACCCATACAAGAGCTTCTCGATAGGTGTCATAATCAACAAAGGTTTGAATCCTGGTATTCTTATCTGATTTTTTAGTTATTTTTTGCCAAACACCCGGAACAATTAACGTATAACCCGTTAGGTTTGGGTAATCCAATTGCTGCTGAGTTTTGGGTTGATGAGTTTTGGAGCAAGCTGCCAAGAATAAAACTAGGATTAGAAAGGTTGACATCAGTTTCATCATAACTAACCTCCATAGGTCTCAAAAACAGGTAATAAGGAACAAATTTGGGATATCTTAGTCTAAAAAAATACTATATTGTCAAGCTACTCAAAGGATTAAGTAGTCATTCACAATTAGCTTAGACCTATTCTTTAAGTATTTGGTCTAGCTTAATTCTGTGCGACAACTTAGCACCCATCACGCTATCTTTTTTCCTCTTTTCCTCAGTTGGGTCTTCTACTGGAAGAAACCTATTACAAGTTTTTGACATATGATTCTCCTTTTAGAAATTTGCTCATGAGCTACTTTGAGTCTATCAACCCTCTATTCCTCTTGCATAGAATCAAAATGTATCTATTCCCCACCTTGCCCTATCCCATGCTCTCTGGCCCAAACCATCACCTCCGAACGAGAATGCACCTCTAACTTCTTAAACAAACGTGCTACATAATTCCGAGTAGTCGTGTCAGAAATCTCCAATTTTTTAGCTATCTTTTTATTTGACAAACCTTTTATAAGACAAGCTAGTATGTCTTTTTCTCTGGAGGAAAGTTGAACATCAAGAGTAACTAAAGGTTGCTCTAAAGGTTTAGGTTTATTCTCTATTGAAAGGCTCAATAAAGCACCCAGATGTTCTGCAATCATTATCTCATCAGTACTAAAAGCTGTACCACTTTCAAAACTATCCAGACAAAAGGTGGCTATGATTTCCCCACTTTTACGGACAGGTATACAAAGTGTTTCCTGAATTTCTTTGACTCGTCCAATATTCAAAAAAGTTTTGTACCTTTCTTCATCAAGGTACTCTTGATTAAAGTCGTTAAAATTATGGAATAAAAACGAATGTTTATCCTTTGGGGCATGTAGAATAGATTCATCCAAAGTCAAGGTAATAGATTGCAAGGCTCTTAAATCAAACCCATTAGCTGCCACAAAGTAATAACGCCCATCCTCGTTAAGCCGCATGACACTTCCAGCTTGTGCGCTAGGGCGATATTCCAAAGATAAGTCTAAAACCTTCTGATAAAAACCCTCAGTGAGATTTTGATGCAAAATCTCACTGAGGTGTTGTACAAAATTTTTATAGTCCAGAGAAAAAATCAGCATTTATGGAAACAAGAAGCTCTTTTTGCACTGGTTACCTCTTCTCAAAGATAGTTCTCATAATTCCTAATTTATTTATGAGAAGCATTAAAGCAGCTTAGTTCAGTTTTAGTTTTAAGGGGTAATTCAAAACAATAACTTGATCTACCAGATCGTTTCTACATCATAAAGACTTACATTTTTATCAAAGCTAAGAATACTAAAGTTCTCCACTCGAGCCTGAGCAATCAGCAACCTATCAAAAGGGTCTTTGTGATGAAAGGGTAAATCTAAAATTTCTTGACAGTGGGTTTTTTCAATGTTTAGCCACTTGATGCCATTATGTAAAAGCTCGTCATCAAAGGTCTTTTGCCAATTTTTAGACAGCTCGAGCTTAGCTAAACTTTGCTTGATACAAATTTCCCAATAACTGACCATACTAAGGTACAAATTGTTTTCTGTATTTAGAAAAGTCTCTTTAGCTCGTTTGCTGAGTTGTTTATCATTTTGAATAATCCAGAGAAAGGTGTGGGTATCTAAAAGGATATTCACATATAATCCTTGAAGTCCTCGAGGGGTGCATCAAAATCTTCAGAGATATTTTCAATCATATCTTTTGCTCCTCCCAACCTGCGTGTAAAACGCTTCCCTGCTAAAGGTGAAAGTTTAACTAGGGGTTCGTTTCCCCTAGCAATAATCACCTCTTCACCTGCAAGAGCCTTTTTGATCAGTTTGGAAAGATTAGTTTTAGCTTCATGAATAGTAACTTGCGCCATTAGTCTATATTAGCTAAGTATGTTAGCTAAGTCAAGTACAGCGTATGTTGAACACAAAAAAAGCGCAGCCAAAGCTGCGCTTCGAGGGCTAGAGTTAAACTTTAACCAAAGCGAATATTGAGTTCGTTATCTAAATCAAAGGCTTGAAGTTTGGTTGGGTTAGCCAAGAGTTCTACTTGGTCACCAGCTTTTAGACCAGCATGAGCATCCAAACGTGCAACCAAGTTTTGATCGCCATCAACAGAAGCGATAACAATCGTTTCTGCACCCAAAGGCTCAACCACTTCAACAGTAGCCTTAATAGAATTATTGCCTTCAGGAATATCGGTTCTGCCTTTTAGACCAAGGTCTTCTGGGCGAATACCAAAGTACACTTTTTTGCCATTATATTTACCAAGTTTTTGACCCAATTCAGCATCAGGCTTAACTGAGAAACTGTTACCTTTAATGGCTCCATCTTGAATTGTACCTACCAAGAAGTTCATGGCGGGTGAACCCATGAAACCACCTACAAATTTATTAACCGGTTTGTCATAAAGATTAATTGGCGTATCCACTTGTTGGATAATGCCATCTTTCATCACCACAATGCGAGACCCCATGGTCATGGCTTCGACTTGATCGTGGGTTACATAAATCGTGGTTACACCCAAACGGCGGTGGAGTTTGCTAATCGAGGCGCGCATTTCTACTCGCAACTTAGCATCTAAGTTTGAAAGAGGCTCATCCATCAAGAACACTTTAGGTTCACGTACAATGGCGCGACCCAAGGCTACACGCTGACGCTGACCTCCAGAAAGTTCACGTGGGCGACGCTCTAAAAGGTGTTCAATCTGCAAAATCTTGGCGGCTTCACGCACTCTTCTATCAATTTCATCTTTAGGGGTTCTGCGCAAACGCAAACCAAAGGACATGTTTTGATACACATTCATGTGGGGATAAAGGGCATAGTTTTGGAAAACCATAGCAATATCGCGGTCTTTAGGCGGAACATCATTCACTACACGGTCAGCAATTTTTAGGTTCCCATCAGATATTTCTTCTAGACCCGCAATCATGCGCAAAGTAGTGGTCTTTCCACACCCTGATGGTCCTACAAAAACCATAAATTCTTCATCTTTAACGTCAAGGTTAAAATCCTTGACAGCGGTTACGTTCCCGTAACGCTTATATACATGTTCTAGAGTGACTTCAGCCACGGCTTTCCTCCCAGATAGCATTAAATTTTTGCTGGTTAAATTGTAGCATGTAATGTAATAAATAAGCAATGAAGAAAAAAAGAGCCTTCAGCAGGGCGTATCATGCCGTTATCGCAAACTAAGTTTGCGATAACGAGATACTACCTCCTGTTAAAGACTCTTTTTGGTGGAGGCGGGCGGAATCGAACCGCCGTCCGAAATACCTGAAAACAGGCCTCTACACGTTTAGTTACTGCTCAATTGTCGGCCTTAGCTAAGTGTAGTAACCAACTTAAATCTAAGGCTTAAACGTCTAAATCTCGCCTACACCCAACGCTCGAGGTTTTGGCCAGTCTGCTTTAGTGATGCCCTTCTAGCGAACCACAGACGGGGTTTCTAGGGAGCAAGGCTAGCTTAAATTAAGCAGCCATTGCAAAGCTCGGTTGAGCATTGCGAGTGTTAAACATGCCATTTAAGGCGTTTGCGGCTTGATAACGCGGCCAACCGCCCCGCGACGTGCCACCATGCTTACTAGAGTATCCCGTCGAAACCAGGTCGCCCCCAGAAGTTAAGCGTTTGCACCTTTTGAGTGCAAAGGACATTGTAGCAAATCTAGGCGATAGTTGACTGTTGGATATAACAAAAATGGTAGATTAAACCTCAGAAGAAACAGGGTATAAGGGCTAAAGAGAATTTTGAGCTAAGCTCTTTTAAGGAGGGGACGATGAAATATATTTTGATGACCCTTTTGCTTTTCTCTTGGGGGTTTGGGCAAGAAACACAAGACAACCTAACCACGGAGTTTTTCAGGCGATTGCGTGGTAGTGGACAAGGTGAGGTTTATATTGGAGAGTTGCCTCCGCTTTTTCAAAGCCTTTCTATTGAGTTAGACAATTATGTCGTCATTGGTGGTTTTCAGGAAGTCAGTACCTTCGAGCAAAATGAGCAAACACATGCTGAAGCCTATCTTAGCTATAAAGGAAATTGGCAAGATGGTGTTCTAAGTTTACAGAGCCACTTCAAAACGCTGAACTGGAATCTGACCAGTGTCAATTATTTGCCTGTATGGGGATTTGCTAGTAATGTGGTTGGGCAATCAGGTGATGTTTGCCTCAACAATCAAAGATTTACTTTTTCATTTGATACAACTACTGAGGAGGTAAAAGTTATCTTTTTTGCTGAGCAAATAATAGGCCCTAATGAAATGCTGGTCTGTCCTGAGAGTATGGATAGTAGTGAAGCACTGGCTTCTCCTGGAGACGTTGCTCCAGATGTTGCTATGGAAAGTTATATTCCCTCACTTTATCTTGAGCCTCCTGATGATAGCTTAGTGTTAGTAGCAGAAAATCTTCCTAATAGTCAACCTATCCCTTCTGGTCAGTGGATGGGAGTTGATTTGCCTAGTGGCTGGGCTAGTCGAACAACGTTAGCTACCAAACTTTTGCCAGCAGAGATTCTTTCGCATTATGAAAACCAATTGTTAGATTTGGGTTGGACCAAAGTGCAGGGCGGAAGTACACCACTGCAAGAGTGGAGTGAACTCGAGCTAATTGAAGATAATAAAAAATGGTTAGGGACTTTAAGTATTTCACATCACGAGGCTTACCCAAATGTCGTTATGCCTATTTTAATAGTTCTCGAGAAACCCTAGGCGGTATATACTTAAGCCATGCAAAACTCAAGTCCTGCTGTCTTAATGCGTAGTATCACCAAACGCTTTCCCCTAGTGCTAGCCAACGACAAAGTTGATTTTGAAGTGCGCTGGGGTGAGGTTCACGCGCTCATTGGCGAAAATGGAGCTGGTAAATCTACCCTGATGAAGATTCTGTATGGGCTTCAATCCCTAGATGAAGGCAGTATTCAAATCAGTGGACAAAGCGTAGCTTTCAAGTCTCCTAAAGATGCTATCAAACTAGGCATCGGCATGGTGCATCAGCACTTTATGTTAGTCGAGCCATTAACCGTGACTGAAAATCTGGTGCTAGGTTCTGAACCTACAGTGGGTACGTCGCTCAATTATGCCTTGGCCCGACGCAAGACCAAAGAACTCATCGAGCGTTTTGGTTTTGACCTAGATCCCGATACCCAGATTGAAGATTTGCCAGTAGGATTTCAGCAGCAAGTTGAAATCCTTAAGACGCTTTACCGTGACGCACGTATTTTGATTATGGATGAGCCGACTGCGGTTTTAACCCCGCAGGAAACCAGAGGGCTTTTTAAGTTCATTCGTGATTTTGCTGCTCAGGGAAATGCGGTGGTGTTTATCAGCCACAAGCTAGATGAAGTGATGGAAATTTGTGACCGCATGAGTGTGATGCGAGATGGAAAGATGATTGGCACGGTAAACCGTGAAGACACCGACCAGCGCAGATTAGCCAATATGATGGTGGGGCGTGAAGTGATTTTGCGAGTGGATAAGGAAGAAGCTAATCCCAAAGAAGTCAAGCTCGAGCTTAAAAACCTGAATCTTCGTCATGCCAAAAAACAAAAAGCAGTTTTGGATAATATCTCTTTTGCGGTGCGTGGTGGCGAAATTGTAGGGATTGCTGGCATTGAAGGTAATGGCCAGACTGAGCTTGTAGAGTGTATTGCTGGTTTGCGAAAAGCTGATTCGGGAAACATTATCATCGAGGGAAAAAATATGACCGAATGGACAGCCAAAGCCCGCCGTCAGGAAGGTTTAAGTCATATCCCCGAAGATCGCTACGCTAGGGGTTTGGTGCGTATGTATACTGCCTCCATGAATTCTATTTTGGGTGACTACTATCATGAACCCTATGCAGGGCCTTTGGGGCTACTAGATGAACAGGCTATTCAAGATCATGCTACACGTTTAATCAAAGAATATGACGTGCGCCCTAATTCACCTACGGTGTTAGCCACAGCGTATTCAGGTGGAAATGCCCAGAAATTGATTGTAGCCAGAGAACTCGAGCGTAAACCTGATGTGCTCTTAGCGGCCCAGCCTACACGAGGCGTAGATATTGGAGCTATTGAATTTATCCATAAACAGATTGTTAAAGCCCGTGATATGGGACTCGCTGTTCTTTTGGTCTCGGCTGATTTAAATGAAGTGATGAGTCTATCTGACCGCATTTTGGTTATTTATGAAGGCAAAATCATGGGTGAGCTTTCGCAAGCAGAAGCTACCGCCGAACAGCTTGGGCTGATGATGGCAGGGTCAAAGGTGAGTCAAGCAGCCTAGAATAGCAGGTATGCTTGGCATTCATTTCATAGCATTAAGTTTGGTCTCACCTGTAGATAAACTCATTTATAGATTGTTACACTAGCCGCGACTTGTGGTTTTTCGTTTATCTTAGCCTCTCTTGAAACTGCCAGAAAACCTGATTTATAGTTTCTTGGGCATCCGTACCAGAATTTTCTGGCTTTTATCTTAGAATCACCTATGGCCATCTCCCTCGATCCCATTGCCACTTTGGCGCATGAAATTATTTATTTAGAAGTCAAGCTTGCCCGTTTACAGGGCAAAAGTGAAGATGACATCAAGCGTCAAGCTCTGGTGGCGTATTTTGGTTTGTTGTGTCGCTTAAAAGGTATTGACCCTGGACAGCTCGAGTCCAGCGAAATCAAAACCACCACTGACAACATTAGTCAAGCTATAGAAACCATGCTCGAGCAGGAACATTTTGAAAATACTGGGTTAGCTAAAACTGTTAATGCTCTGGTAAATTAGCCTAATTGCGTGGCGAGAACCTTCACTCATGTAAGCAAATGTATCGAGTTTTCTAGTTCTACCTATCCTCAAATAGTTAAAGTTCAACTATGAAAGTTCTTTTAGTATGGTTGTTTTTTACCTTAACTTTTGCCCAAAACTCCTTGGCTATAGAAAATTCTCATCAGGATTATGACCGCTATAAAGAGGCCTGGCAAAATGCCACGCTGAGTCAAGTCGAAGCCTGGTTGCAAACCAATCCTGATATTAACGCCGAAGATAGCAATCTCTGGACGGTGTTAGTTAGGGCTTCACATCACAACCAAAACCCTGAAGTTATCAAGCGTTTATTAGGGGCTGGAGCAGATCCCAATCAGACTTATTTATCAGGCTATACCGCCTTGATGAACGCTGCTCAGTGGAACACTCCTGAGGTTGTGCAGGCTCTTATTGAAGGTGGGGCAGACCCGAACGCCAAAGGTGAAGATGGTGAAACGGTCATTATGTATGCTGCCAAATGGAATCCTGACCCCGATGTTTTGAGCATCTTAATAAAAGTGGGTGCAGACCCTACGGCGATTGATAATTTTGGTTCTAACCTGCTTATGCTAGCTGCGCAACACAATACCGGTGCTGCGGTTATTCAAACCCTTTTGGAAACAGGCTTTGATGCCAATATGCCCAATGAATCTGGTACTACAGCTCTTATGACCGCTGCCTTGAGTTATAACAGTCGGCCTAATATTGTTAAAGCCTTGGTAGAGGGTGGGGCCAATGTCAATACTCAAGATGGTTTTGGTAGAACCGCCTTAATATACGCAACATCCCGCAATGATATAAGCGTTGTGAAGGTGCTTTTAGAATTAGGAGCAGACCCTCTTATAGAAGCCAAAGATGGTGTTAGTGCTCTCGAGGTGGCTATAGAAAATAACCATCAGGAACTTATAGATTTGCTTAAAGCCTCGAGTGAATAAATACTTACTCCATCGGATACTTGAGCCCCCACTCATTACGCAGCGCATCTAAGGTTTTCATAATCTCAAGCGTTTCATCTAGAGGCGTTATTGAACTCTCCAATTTTCCCTCGCGCAAACACTGACCTACCTCGAGGGCTTCATAGTTGTAGCCATTTAAGGGGCAATCGATGTTGATAGTTTCAGGGTCTTTGCCGTTTACAAATAATGTAAAGCTAGTTGGCGACCACCACGGACGGTGAATCTGAATACGCCCCCCGGTTCCTAAAATAAAGGTTTCCCAGGGTGTATCTAGTCTTACCGCAGTTGAGAGAAGGGCCATCTGCCCCTTGCTGTGCCTGAATAAAATAGTGGCTTCTTCATCTATGCCTGTACTACCCAAATTGGCAAAACTCTTGATTTCTTCAGGAGCACCAAATAGCGCATAGGCCAAGGAAATAGGGTATATCCCTACATCCAAAAGTCCACCTCCCCCAAGTTCTGGGTCAAATAAACGCCCTTTGGGGTTCACTTGCGTGCGAAAACCAAAATCGGCTTTGAGCATTCGCACTTCACCGATTGCCCCAGAATCTATAATTTCTTTGATCTTAATCATGTGTGGTAGATAACGGGTCCACATGGCTTCCATCAAAAAAAGCTTCTTTTGCCTGGCCAAAGCAATCATCTGAGCAGTTTCTTTGGCATTGATAGCAAAAGGTTTCTCGCACAAAACTGCTTTACCGGCATTTAGGCACAACAAGGTATGTTCTTTATGAAAGCTATGCGGTGAGCCTATATAAATTGCGTCGATGTCTTTATCACTTACCAGAGCCTCATAACTGGCGTAGCGTCTGGGGATAGAAAATTCATCTCCAAAAGCATCAGATGATACTTGAGAACGTGAACCTACAGCGAGCAGCTCAGTATCAGGCAAGGTTCCTAAACCTGTAGCAAATTTGTGGGCGATATGTCCGGTACTTAAAATTCCCCAGCGAATGATTCGTGTCATGGACTTAGTTTAGCCTATAAAAAGAAAAGTGGTATTAGGGGATGAGTGGTGAGTGATGAGTGTTTTTCGCTATTCACTCGTCACTATTCACTCGTCATTGTTCATTCGCCACTTCCTCCTCAAACATTCCCTTTTCTTTGATAGCGATAAACTACACCTGTGCGCCCTCCTAGACCCCGTTTTGAAGCCAAGGACATGCCAGCTATTCCTTGGCAAACCAATCTGCGTGACTTATTAACTACTTTAGGTTTAGTTTGGCAAGCCAATCCGTTTCAGACTTTTTTAATTGGGCTGCTTAGCTTTTTGCAAGCCTTTGTGCCAGTAGCTACCTTATGGATTAGCAAGCTTTTATTAGATGCGGTGGCCGCTTCTATAGACGGACAGTTTGGTAGTGCTACGGCAGCTTTTGCTCAATTGGTCAAATTGCTGTTTATTCAGCTTGGTATCAGTGTGGTCTCGAGTATTCTCTCTACAACCCAGAATGCCAACCGTGAACTTTTAGGCGATACCTTGCAAAACCGCATCAGCAGACGTATTTTGGAAAAATCTACCCAGCTCGAGCTACAACAATTTGAAGACCCAGAAACCTATGACCGTTTGCAGGTGGCTTACCGTGAAGTAGGCACGCGGCCCTTGGGTGTCTTTACACAAATCGTTACTTTGTTTCAGGCTCTTATTACACTGGTTTCAGTCAGTGCCCTGATGTCTCAACTTGGTTGGGGTGTGGTTCCACTGGTGTTACTTGCCACCATTCCTAGTATCTGGGTCAGCAGCCGCTTTGGTACCGAGGGCTACCGAATGCTGCGAAGGCAAGCCCAAGAAGCCAGAATACAAAATTATTTAGGGCAACTCTTAACCAGTGACGCAGCCATGAAAGAAGTGCGCCTTTTTGGCTTTGAAAGCTATTTGTTAAATCGTTGGCAAACCTATTATCAAAAGTTTAGAGCCCAACTTAAATCTTTAATTTTAAGGCGCAGTGTGTGGGGGCTAGTGGCTTCGCTGGGTTCGGTAAGTTTAATTACGGTAGCCACCCTGATGGTTTTGCGCCGCGCTGCCAGAGGACTGATTAGCGTGGGCGATTTTGGCTTGTTTATTCAAGGGATTTCTCAACTGCAAAATCAGTTTTCCAATTTGCTTTCAGGCTTTACTGGAATATATCAAAACCTGCTCTACATGCGGAACTTATTTGAATTTTTAGAGTTGCCGGCCAGAAATTTAGATAGTGGCGAAACCTGGCAAGGTGAAATTCAGGAGATTACTTTTGAAAATGTCAGCTTTCGTTATCCGCTAAGTGATAATGATGTTTTGCGCGGGGTTTCCTTTAGTGTAAAGCGTGACCAGGCTCTGGCACTGGTCGGAGAAAATGGTGCAGGTAAAACCACCATTGTTAAACTCTTGACCAGACTCTATGAACCTACTGGTGGGCGTATTTTATTTAATGGTTTAGACTCAAGCCGTTTTAGTCCGCGCAGTTTGCAAGAAAAGATGAGTATTATTTTTCAGGACTTTGGGCAATATCAAATGTCAGTCAAAGAAAATATCGCCCTTGCTAAAAGTGAAGATTCCCAAGCCGACCCAGCCGTTCAAGCTGCCAGCCAAAAAGCTGGAGCCAAAGAATTTATCGAGGCCTTGCCACAAGGCTATGAAAACCAACTTGGTCGTTGGTTTACAGGCGGACAAAATCTTTCTGGTGGTCAGTGGCAACGTGTTGCACTTTCACGGCTTTATTTTAGAGATGGTTCGGTGCTTATTTTTGATGAACCTACTGCCGCCCTAGATGCCAATGCTGAATTTGAAGTGATTGAAGCCCTGCGAAAGCAAGCCAAGGGACGTATTACTGTAATCATTTCACACCGCTTTAGTACAGTAAGACTAGCCGACAAAATTATTGTTTTAGAAAAAGGGATTATCAGCGAAGTAGGCTCACATGAAGAACTTTTGGCTCAGGGTGGAACCTATGCCCAAATGTTTAACTTGCAAGCTAGGGGATATCTCGAGGGCTATCACCCTTCTGCTAGCTAATGTGCTCGAGATTAGCCTTTCGTGATGGGTAGTTTCTTGTTGCGAGTTTTAGCCTTTTGAGTCACTTGCTACGAAAATTGGTATTAGTATTTTGAGAAAGTTCTATTCAGTTCACTATTGGACTACAAAGCTCAACTAAAGTACCATCGGGGCAACGCACATAAGAAACGGTCTGTCCCCAAGGTTTTTGTTTGGCTGCTGCAATTTCAACTGTGCCAGCATGGATAGCTGTTCTATGGGCTTTCTCTACATCATCAATTACAAAGGCAATTTCTATACCCAAAGGTTTTACTGAATCATGAGCAGTAATATAACCACTAGCAAAGTTAGTATTGCCAAGTTCATGGGAAGCAAATGCCAGAGCTGTTTCACCTGTTTCTAGTTCACCATAATCACCAGCTTCGCTCAAAAAACGCCGAGACAAGCCAAAGGCTTTTTCAAAAAACTCGAGTGAGGCTGCTACATCAGGAACATAGATGATAGTATAACCAAATTTCATAAGTACCTCCATAGTGAAAATGTGAAATGTCCTGTAGGGTGCATAAATGCACCTTCTGCGAAATTTGCGGCAAACGTCGTCTATCTTTGCTCAACGCATGGTGCGTTTACGCACCCTACCAAACTTGTTCATGTCGCAAAGTTACTAGGTAGATACTTAGCAACCTCTTTCGTCAAATAAAAACGCACTACAAAATGTTGCAGTGCGCCTAAATGTTAAGTTTCAAATACTTATGCTTCTACAGCGTCACTTTCATCTTTACTGGTTTTAGGTCTTGCAACACCACTCTTTAAGCTGGTGGTTACTTTAAGTTTTATTTCTTCAATAAGTGCAGGGTTAGCCTCGAGGGAAGCCACAGTTTTCTCCTTACCCTGGCCTAGCCTAGATTCCCCATAATTAAACCAAGACCCAGATTTCTGGATAATGTCTAAATCTGTAGCAATGTTTACAAGGTCACCTAACTTGTCAATGCCATGACCAAATAAGATTTCAATCTCTGCTTCCTTGAATGGTGGAGCAACCTTGTTCTTGGTAATCTTGACCCTGACTTGGTTTCCTACTTTGTCTCCCCCAACTTTTAAGTCACCCTTGCGCCTTACTTCCATTCTTACCGAAGCATAAAACTTTAAGGCTCGTCCACCAGGAGTGGTTTCAGGGTTCCCATACATAACCCCAATTTTCTCCCTGATTTGGTTGATAAAAATCATGGTTGTTTTACTTTTAGCTAAGATACCAGTGAGTTTCCTTAGGGCCTGACTCATTAAACGAGCCTGAACCCCTACAAAAGCCTGACCCATCTCACCTTCAATTTCAGACCTAGGGACTAAAGCAGCTACAGAATCAATCACGATTACATCTACGGCACCACTTCTAACTAAGAGTTCGGCAATATCTAGGGCTTGTTCACCAGTATCTGGTTGAGAGACTAGTAGGTTATCTATATCTACCCCAATAGCCTTGGCATAGCCTGGGTCCAGGGCATGTTCTGCGTCTATAAAGGCAGCTACCCCACCCTCACGCTGAGCTTCAGCAATGACATGCAGAGACAGGGTGGTTTTTCCTCCTGATTCAGGTCCATAGATTTCTATGACTCTTCCTCTAGGGACTCCTCCTATACCTAGGGCCAAATCTACGCTCATTGAGCCTGTAGAGATAATCCCTTGTTCCATCAGGTGGGATTCTTCTCCAAGGCGCATGATTGCACCTTTGCCAAATTGTTTCTCGATCTGCGTGATTGTTTGGTCAAGAACTTTAGCTTTTTCTTTATCAGTTCTATCTCGGTCAAAATTGTCTTTATCTACAGCAGCCATATTTATCTCCTTCATGTCTTCGTGTACGCCCTCAAAAGTTAGGGGAGTGATGGAGTGCTTGATTAAGCACTCCAGGCACTGAAGGGAGTATACCTTATAATATAAGGTATGTCTAGCCCTACTAACTCGATATAGAAATACTCTTTTGAGTTGAACTATTTCTATCATTTCTAGCTTCATAAAGGTGGACTCGAGGCTCTTTTTACTGTGATGATCAGGCTCCAATGCTACACTATTTCATGTTCGATTGGTCTTCTTGCACTGCTGTAGAACGTACACCTGACAAGGTAAGTGGCGTGTGGGTCTTTGGTGGTACACGTATTCCTGTCAAAGCACTCTTTGAAAACCTCGAGGATGGTGCCAGTGTAGATGATTTTCTCGAGTGGTTTCCTGGTGTTACCAAAGACCAAGTAGACGCAGTAACTTGCGCTATTAGCAAAATTTGCAAGGACGTAAAATTGCTATTGTCGTCCTGATGCGTACAAGTTGGCCAAAGATTCAAAAGAGTATTATAAAAGTTGTAGAGGCCATCAATGCGGCAAAGGTAAATGATTACCTCGAGATAGCTATTCCTGATCTTGAAGAACGCAACGAGAACTCACAAAATCTCTGAGTTGCCCAGTTTCAGCGAATCACAGAATCCCTGTTTTGTTGCTTCGCATGACTTCGTACCCATACTGAGCCACCAGTTGCACATTTTTTGAAGCAAATTCATTCATCTGATAGCGAGACACTTCGCAAGCTACGGCTTGATAATCGGAATACCTTGCAACCTTACCCTACAGGTCGGCTCAGTGTGGCTATGCAATGAAGCGAAGCTACAGGATAAGGTGACCTCGGACTAAAACTACGATCTTATGGTGTTGAGTTTGCATTTCCGTGATTCACTGAGTTTCATGCAACACAAGCTATATCTACTTGGTACTCCAAACAATACCTGTTAAAGTATTCAGGTGAAAAACTTACTTGTCATGAAATTCGGTGGAACCCTAATGGGCTCAAGTACAGCTATCCAACACTCGGCTAGCCTAGCAGCAACCTCAATCAACGAAGGTAAAAAAGTCATTGTAGTTCCTAGTGCCATGTCTGGGGTTACTGACCAACTCATCAAAATTGCTCACAGCAGCGAACAGGGTGACATTCAAACTGCCAATGATCTTGTTACGCAGATTCGGCAGAGGCATCTAAGCACCAGCCAAGAACTAGGAGCTAAACCTGATTCGGCGACCATACAAAAGCTAACTACTCTTTTAGATTCTTTAGCCCAGACAGTACACGGGATTTATTTACTTAGAGAATTAACCATGCGCTCGAGAGATTTAATTGTTTCTTTTGGCGAGCGTTTATCTGCACCACTTATGCACCTGGCTCTAGAAAAACTTGGCATTGCTAGCCAAGATATTACTGGTGGACAAGCCGGTATTGTGACCAGCAGTGTTTTTGGTGGAGCCCGCCCACTGCCCGAAGCCTCTAAGCGTATTCCTGAAAGACTTACACCCTTGCTTAATCAAAACATTACGCCAGTGGTCACAGGCTTTATTGGCGAAACTGAGCAAGGCGTGATTACAACCCTTGGTCGTGGCGGAACAGATTACACCGCCACTATTATTGGCGCAGCTTTAGAAGCCGATGAAGTCTGGGCCTGGAAAGATGTAGATGGCGTGATGACGGCTGATCCACGGTTGGTTCCAGAAGCTCAAAACCTCGAGCATCTTTCCTATGAAGAAGTCATGGAGATGGCCTACTTTGGAGCTAAGGTTTTGCACCCTTTAGCCGTCACACCCTTGCAAGAAAAAAATATCCCCTTGCGAGTCAAGAGTGCGGCGGACCCAAACTTTGCTGGTACGCTTATTACTGCCCACCCTAAACCACTTAAAAACGCTATTAAAGCCGTAACTGCTATTCGCAATGCAGCCATTGTAGATATAGGCGGCGCAGGCATGATTGGTGTACCGCAAGTAGTCTCCAAAATTTTTGATGTGTTAGCCAATGAAGATGTTAACGTGATTATGATTTCGCAAAGCTCGAGTATGGCCAACATATCGCTGGTGGTTCAACAAGCCGATGCCAAACGAACTCTAGCTGCACTGCAACATCATTTTGAAAACAGCGAAATGATTCGCACCTTTGAACTCTTTGAAGAAATTGCCGCAGTGGCCATTGTGGGTGAAGGTATGCGAGGCGTAAAAGGCGTTGCCGCCAAACTCTTTAGTGCCATTGCCGCCGAAGATATAAACCTAGATATGATTTCGCAAGGCTCGAGTGAACTTAATATCTCTTTTGCGATTGACGATGTGCATACTCCTAGAGCAGTGCAGGCCATTCATAAGGCCTTTGGACTAGATAAGTTGGAAACGCTCGAGGGGTAAATAATGGCAAAAAATATATGAGGGAAGAACGGTTTCAAAGCTTGTTAAGCAGTGTTAAAGAAATGAATGCTATTAAGCGGGGTGAGAAAAAACCAGCTCGAGTCACCAAACGGGAACTCACTGATGCTAAAGATTTTGATTACACCGTAGGCAGTGGCAATGTCTTTGCTGATTTGGGATTACCTAATCCCGAAGAACGACAACTTAAAGTCAAAATTGCCAGCTTGATCTATGACGTGATTGAAGAACGTGGTTGGACACAAAAGCATAGTGCTGAGGTTTTAGGGATTACCCAGCCTGACGTGTCTAAACTGACTAGAGGAATTCTAAAGACTTTTCAGTGGAAAGACCGCTTTACTTTTTGAGCAAGCTCGAGCATCGTGTCACTATTACCGTACAAGAGAAAAAGAAAAAGCTACTACAAGGCGAGATTGTGATAGCTGCTAGGTAGGCGAAAAGAAATGCGGCCTATTCCCTAACAAACATCATAAATATAACATAATTATGCTATTATGCTTTTATGGACATTCAGAAACGCAGGACTACCATTTATATAGACCCACAGGTTTTAGAATTCCTTACTATTCGCCGTGCTAAAGGTGCGGGTAGTGTGTCCCAACAACTCGAGGACTTAGCCAAACGTCTGATGCCAAAAGGCTATAACCAAACCGAATTAAAGACCCTTGAGCGTAAACATGCTAGGGGCTATAGGAAGCACCCGGTACAAAAAGGTGAATTTGATGACTTCTACACAGAGCAGAGTTTGGAGAATCTGTGAAGCGTGGTGAAATCTGGTGGTACACCTTCAAGGCTCCCGATAAACGTCGCCCTGTTTTAGTTCTTACTCGAGACACCGCCATAGGATTTCTCAACGCTGTCACTGTCGCACCTATCACCACAACTATCAGGGAGATTCCATCCGAACTTTATTTAGACCAGGTTGACGGTATGAGCGAAGCGAGTGCAGCTAACTTTGACAATATCCTTACAGTTCCCAAAACACAATTTGGTGACTTCATCACTACACTTTCATTTGAGAAAATGCTCGAGGCAGAAAAAGCGATTCGTTTTGCATTAGGCTTTGTAGGCTTAGTATAAAAGGAAATGCACTCTACTGACTAATATTACAAACCCTTGCCGACACACCGCCAGAATAATCAGTATCTAATACCTCAACTGTATTTAATATACTTGCACCATCAGTAAGCTCTACTAAAAATAAACCATTATTCTCTACACGCTCATCCCTGTTGACCCGCACATCTTCTTGTGTGCCATCTTGATATTTTAACGTCAGCAAAAAGTTTCTTAGGGTTACATCGGGAAATTCTAAAACTACAAAACTGTTTGCACCCTGAATAGCCACACCCTCTGAGCTTTGTAAGGCCACTGGCTGTGTAGGTGAAATTTCTGTACTTTGAGAAATCAAACTATTCTCTAGGCTACAGGCTCCATGAATCATTGGTGTGACTCGCCGCAAATAGGTTATTTCCCAACCTTCAACCGTTTTGGCTGGAAATTCCCAGAGAATAATTTTAGGTAAGGGGGTGTCGCTATCTAAAAATAATTGCTCAAAAGAATACCAGCGACTCCCTCCATTTATTGAAATAGGTAGTACGTCTACGCCGGTACTTTCTTTCAGGAAAGAATCAAAAGAAAATTGTGCGTTGCTAAAACTGGTTCCCAACAAAATAATATCAGGTGCTGCACTATCCAATAACCCCACGCTCGCCCCACCAGTTAGGTCATATCGTTGTAAAAGTTCCGATGGTAATGGTGTACCGCACAGTTCAGCTACCTGACTACTGTAAGTTCCGGTGTAATCGGTTGTGATAGTTTCAGTCAGGGTAAAGGTATTTTTACCTAATGCTTGAAATTCAGGTAAATTATTTAGGCTTGCAGCAACAGCCCTAGCAATTTGCCTGGCTCCTTGCGGTGTCCAGTGCATATCTAGCTTAAAATCAAGTGTATCTGGATTTTCTTTTAAGTAATCCAAGGGATTCACGGTCATTATTCCCAGAGCTTCATACTCTTGTAAGGCGGCTAAGTAATTTTCAATAGCAACATCCTTTGAAAAATTTGCAGCCAGGGTTTGGGCGTAATCCACTTTATCAGCATGAATAATGCCACGACTTGGGATAGGTACGGCAACAAGTTTGATACCTCGAGCCTCTAGAGCCTTAGCCATACGAGCAATAAACGGTTTGGCTTCTTCAGAAATACCAAAATCAGTCCGCAAATCCCATTCGCCAAAAATCCAGCCGTCTTTAGCTGGAATATAGCCTGGGGCTTCTGGGGCTGTTGCAATACCTGCGGGGCAGAGTAAATCTTGGGCAAAAGCAAACCCCGAAATACCCAGAAAAATACACACAAAGACCCATTTTAGTTGTTTATTCACAATTATCTCCTAGTTAGCCCACTAACTATTAGGCTAATACCTAGCCTAAGTATGCTATGAGAATAGGGGTTTTGCTGTGATTAAGCTAATTTGCCTGATTAAAATCACTTAATCTAGATGAAAAATGACCCCTAAATCAACTTTATAGGGGTCATTTTGAAAGCCACTATTGTTTAGGGTCTCTCATAAGCACCCATGTCTGGGCGTTGCCCACTAGGACCTATAGGTCTGATCACTCCCAAATAGTCGGTTGTTGCTACACTAACAGTATAACTACCTGCATTTAATGCTGGAGAGCCTACATAATTTTGGGCTGGATCTGGTAAACGGAGCATAAAAGGGTCTGTAGCATAGAGTGGATCCGTAGTAAGAATATAAATAGTTGCTGTTACCAATTTATTATACTTGGGTTTATTTGCATTAGTGCCACAGATACCTGTTGAATTACTGGATGGATCGCTCGTAGGAATACAGCTCCATGTTGTAGAAGTTACATAACTTGTACCAGCATTGTTTGAATATGTAGCTCCTGTAAATAAATTATTCTCTATAGTCACTCGTCCCGTTGATACTCCAGCATTTCTTACATATCCAGGGTTAGGATGATTTGAAAAAATATTATTACGCAGAACAATACTTTTGGCATAAACACCATTGTAGCCAGGGAAATTATTGAGGGGGTCAGGGCCTACATCCAAAATTTGAAATGATCTAAAATTATTATTAAACGTATTATGATATACATTCACATTTTTTACTTGATTTGTTATAAATAATGCTTTCCCTTGCTGTGGTGTTCCATTATCGTAAATGAGGTTATTATAAACATTTATGCCACTTACATAGATAACGTTTACATCAGGAGTACCTGCGCAACTACCGTTTGTGCAATCGAAAACAGTACCTGACAGATTCGTAGCACCAGAAGTATTGTAAGAAGCCGCTTCAGTCGATATTGCAATTCCAGTGCCTTTGTTACTATGAATTTTATTTTTGTAAATGTTGATATTGCTGCTTACGGCACGCTCTCCATCTATGTAAATCCCGATACTACTGCCTAATTGACCTTGTGTAGTAATAGTGTTGTTATAAATAGAACCATTACGGCCACCGACTTTTACATCTATTCCTTCCTTACCCCCATTAATAAGTGTATTGTTATGTACATCAAAGCCATCTACACCCCATAAACTCAATGCTTCTTGATCAAGATAAGAAGCTGTACTAGTAGGGCTAGAAAAAGTCCCAAGGTTTGATGTATTTATGGTGTTATTAAAAATACTAATATTTTTGTTTTGTACTGCACATTCTGTATTTTCTTTGAATTCTTGAGTGGTGCTACCATTACCATAAGTTGGGCAGACTGTAGAACCAGTTACATAGGGCTTAAACTGAATTCCAGCAGCTCCTGTTCTATAAATCGTATTCCATTGAAGTACAATATTTTCTCCACGTTTAGCCAAAATACCCGTTTGTAGGTAAGGTAGATTTTGTCGATTAGGGTCACTCCCACCGTCAATATAGAACCCTGAAATTAACCAGTTGCTAATCGGTTGTCCATTAGGTGCTTCAAGCCTTATTGCTGCTTGCTCATAAAAATTTTTGTTTGTTCCCTGATACACTATACTTACGCCACCATTATTGGTATGTGCAAACAATCGCGTTCGAGTCCCAGGAAGCCCTGATTTTGTAATAACCACTTGCTCATTGTAGGTTCCCGGCTCAACAAAAATTACATCGCCAGGAGCTGCTGTATCAACGGCGTACTGTATTGTTGCCCAAGCAGTTGCAATACTTAATCCATTGTTAGCATTATTACCCCCTTGACTTGCAGGTTTAACATAATAGGTTTGATCTGCACTAGGATTAAATGTATCTGGGGAGGGAAGTCTAGAACATGCGGCTAGAAATAACAACACCCCACAAAGTAAAGTACCTGTTAAGCAAAAATGTTTACTTCTCATAATTCACTCCGTTTAGCAAAACAGATATGTGACTGTTACTCTTGAGGGATAGACATAAAAGCCCGGGATACAAATAGTTAAGACATTGTTGCTTTGCTGAAATTATCATAACACAAGAGTTCAAATGAATGTTAAAATTTTGCAATGCTGGTATCTATGGGTCGCCTACTTTTTGCTTGTTTACTCATTTCTATCAGCCTGACCAGTTGCACAGTGCTTCCTGGTAATTTTGTTGACATTACACCTCCCAATATCACCACTAATCTGCTCGTTTCTGACGAGGACCTAACACACTTTAACTGGATGACAGCCGGTATTTCTGTAACATCTATTGAGCAGCAGAGCGATGTGCTTTATCCTCCTCCAGCTCCTAGTTATACTTATCCTCTTACCAGCCGTTTAATTGTTACTGCGGGTTCAGATACACCTTCTATCCATCAGATTATTGCTGGTTCCAAGCAAAACCATAGCTACCGCATGACCGCTATTTTTCAGGGCTATGATGACAATACCTCTGTCATGATTCGTTTTGCCGATCTAGATAATGTGACTTATCCTAATGCTGAAAAGGTAGTGGCCGTAGGCAAAGGGGTTCAGCGTGTGACTTTTGAATTTACCTTGCCAGAGGATGTGTCTAGCTTTATATTCAGCATGGGGCCTCAACTAGAAACTGACCAATTTATAGATATTGGCGAACTAAAACTTTGGGATTCCACACCCAATCTGGTTACAGACATGGGTCAACCTGGCTGTCAAGTTTATCCTAGCCACCATTTCTGGAATGTTCCTATAGATGACTGGCTAGTACATCCTGACTCGGGAGCTTATCTGCGAGGGCTAAGAGCTGGTGAGGATAAAACCGATAAAGGTTATACGGTAAGACTCGCCTTTGGTGCCCGCTCGTACCGAAATTCACCGGTTGGAACACCTATAAACATGGTTGATAATGCTGCCACTGAACCCAATGTTTTTAGAGTTAAATTAAAGTTTGTTTCTTTTGGTGACCCCAACTATCCGCCTGCATCACCATTCAATGATTTTCATGACCCTGCATTCAGAGCAGAAACTGTGGCCTACCCTTGGGAAAGCGATGATGTTATCTATCCCATGCCCACAGATATGTTTGTTCAGGGGCTTCCGCAAACTGGGGTTATAGATACCAGAATCAACCAAGGCTACCCTACCAATGCTAGTGGTTACCCTGACCCTACCATAGACCCCGATGTCAACAAAGATTGGTTAGGAGTTGTTTTAGAAGAAGGCAACACCAGCCAAGACTGTGACCTCTACGAACTTTATAAAATCACCAAAATTGAAGGCATTACCCCAGAGGATGGAAACTGGCGAGCCTCGAGTGCTGCCCACTGGCACTTAAATTCCAATATCATTGAGGGCTATCGTGGTAGTGAATTTTTAACTTCGGCTTCGGCTTCGGGTCTACCACTTATGCCTGGTCTGGTTCGCTATGAAGAAGCCGCAAGCGGCGAGATTCGCCATGCTCTAGGCATGATTACCAGTGCAGCCTGTGATATGGTCTGGCCTGCCCGGCACATTGCCAACACTGGCAGTGGGCAATGTGTACCTTTGGGTATGCGTCTTAGGTTAAAACCTAACTTCTTAAATAGCTCCAAACATATAGGCTGCAACATGAATAGTTTCTCTCACGAAGCCAGGCCTATCATCACTGCTTTACAAAAATATGGTGCTGTCATTGTTGATAGTGGCATATCGCTATTTGTAATAGGTACGCATGACAGCCGCTGGGGGCCGCCAGTGGATATTTTTGACAACCCCATAGGTGGAAGCAATACTGAACGCAATTATGACATCAGCAATGAAGTTGATCTAAACAATTGCTGGCCGAAAGTAGAAGATTTTGAAGTAGTGGATACTGACCGCTATGCCCACTGGCGTTTTGCCAGAGACTTTCAGGAAAATGTTATCCAGAGTCAAATTTATACTGTTTATAATAACCGTCCTGTTTATGATTCGATGGGCGTTTATGGTGAATAATCCTATCACTGACAATAAACCCGAAATATGTTAGCTTAGCCTGGTCTAATGAACCCAAGTCCCTCAACCGTTCGTTAGGTCAGGAGGATTTTATATGCGTCGGTTCTGGTTAGTTGTTCTCTCTTTGGTTCTTCTTCTGGCTGCTTGTAGTAAGTCCCCAAATGTAGCCCTTCCTGAAATCGAGGGCATCTTCTCAGATGAGGATATTGATAAGGCTACTTTGAGCTTGGCAACTCAAACTGAGGCTGCTTTAGGAACTCAAGAATCAGAAATTTCTGGAATTACTCAGGGTAAGACTCTTCCCAATAGCAATGCCGATATTAAAAGTGACTTTACAGCTCAGGCCATCCTGCCGAATACTGGTGGTTTTTTATATGTTATTCGTTTTGAAAATAGTAACTGGATTGTTGATAGGTATAACCAAGCCTCAGGTAGTCTTAGTACTATGTATGGGGGAAAAAGAGAAGTTCAATCTATTGGTGGAAGTGGAGATGGTAAAACAATCGTTGTAAGTATGAGAGAGTCCACCTCTCTAACTAGTGACTTTGAAATCTATCGCTTTAATTTAGATATAGGTACTGTTCAGCGTTTAAGTAACAATGCTGTTGATGACACCAATGTTTCTTTAAGTGCTGATGCTAAAACAGTTGTTTGGCAAACCTCGGTCTCTGGGGTTTCTTCAATCCTTTTTAGAGTTTATTCTGCATCTTCTACTTTCACTCAGAAAAAACTGGCTTATCCTACTCCTGCTCGTGAACCTAGTTTAAGTGGTGATGGCAAATTCATCACTTATATTCATGACCGAACAAATGGATTAGACCAGCTTTGGAAATACGATCTAAGCAATAATGTTTACACAGCTATTTATAGCACTCCTGACGCTTCTGCGGTTCTTAAACATCCAAGTATTTCTAATGACGGTAACAGAATCATGTATTTAATGATCTATCCGACCAATCAAGATATTCAATATATCGATTTAGTAGCCAATACTCGACTTTCTGCTGGCTATTCTACTAGCACTCTAGAGCATCCCTTTATTACGGCTGACGGTAAATATCTTACTTATGGCTATTCAGGTCAAATACCTTCTACTAACCCATCTGACTTTACCGTTTATGTAAAAGAGATTGCTACAGGTCAAGTAGCTGCTGTACGGTATCCTGATCCTGGTGTCAAACAATTTGGTATGACGTGGCAGTATAGCTCTCCTATTATTGCCCCAAATATTCCCTTAAGTTTAAGTGATCAAAAACTGATTTCCCCTAAACCCTTAGGAGGTTTTGGTGGTTCTATAGATATTTCAGGAAATACGGCAATCGTTGGAATTCCAGCGGAGAGTTATGACATTAACAAGGATGGGATTCTTGATTGTAATTTTGGTGTTGGACTAGAGTGTTTTCTTGGTGCCGCTTATATCCTCGAGCAAAATACTCAGGGCATTTGGAATATCATGGCTCGAATAGATAACCCAGTTCTTCCTGAGATACTAGATCATCCAAAAGGTTTTGCAGGTATGGTTGCAATTTCTGGAGATGTAGCTGCTATTGGTTATCCTGAAGACTATTATGATGCCAACGGAAATGGGTTTATAGATTGTATAAGATATACTTCAAATCCCAAACATACTTCTGAATGTTCCCAGGGTCGCGTTTATGTCTTTTCTCGAAATCAAGGAGGGGCAAATAAATGGGGACTTATTAAGACGCTTAGTGCTGTTGACAGCAACTCTATTAATCCTTCTCGTTCTTTTGGTGTTTCCATTGATTTTGAAGGCAGTACCCTTGTTATTGGCACAAGTCCACTGGCCTATGACACTAATGGGGATGATCAAGTAACGTGCCCAAGTGTTCTGAGTGAATGTGTGGTAGGGAGAGCCTATATTTTTTCACAAAATCAGGGTGGGACGAATAATTGGGGTTTAGTTAAACAACTTAATGCGCCGACTCTAAATATAAACGATTACTTTGGTAGGGAGCTTTCATTATCAGGAGATCATTTAGTAGTTGCAAGTCCTTTTAGAAGTACACCAAGTGGGTTTTTACAGCCTGCTTTCTATATATACTCGAGAAATCAAGGAGGCGCAAATAATTGGGGTCTGATAAAAGAGTTGACAATTGATAATATTACAAATCTCTCCGATTCTTTCTTGACCTCAACAGCCTTGGACAATGGTACTGTTGTAATAAGTCATAACACTGATAAACCTAGTAAAAACATCTACGTTTTTTCTCAGAATCAAGGCGGAACGAATAATTGGGGAAGGGTTAAAAAAGTACGTCTTGATCAACCTGGTATAGAAGCAAGACTTATTTTTAGTGTCAATGCCTTAGGAGATACTATAGCTGTTAGTGCCTTAGATGAAGCTTACGATGCTAATCAAAATGGAACGATTGAATGCCTTGATGATTTTGGGGTTGAATGTAGTTTGGGGGCTGTTTATTTTCTGTCACGTAATCAAGGCGGTACAAACAATTGGGGTATAAGTAAAATATTAGGAGCTAGAGATGCCTTGACTGCTGGACCCGAAACTCGTTTTGGCGCACCTGTTGCATTAAGTAACACTACAATTATGGTGGGTGCTAGTTATGATGCTGAAAATGGAGCTGTCTACATTTTCAAACCTTAGATAAATTTACAAAACCTATTTGGGCAGGTCAAAAACCTGCCCTTTTTCATATATCCCGATCAGCACCCACCCCCACACCCCTTGCTCTACATGCTCAAACAAGAACTTGAAAATGCTCTTTTAAGCATGTATACTGTCTATTATGACACTTGAAAAGAAATATGTTCCTTATCATCCTGCCCCCGCCGATATAACGGCTGTTTTACCAGGAGCAAAACTATTAAGCCTCAAAGTGTCAAATACCCAAGAGTTAGAAACCAAGTTGTCAACTGGGCTTCCTTCATCTTTGGTTGCAAAAATAGCCAGTATTTGTCATATCAACCAAGATGCTATGTCAGCAATTTTAGGTATGGGTAAGAGTACCTTAAACAGCTATACGCGTACCGATAAACGCCTCCCTGCCGAACAAAGCGCAAAAATCTATCGTCTTGCTCGAGTTATAGAAAGAACCCAGGAGGTTGTAGGAACCGATGCCAAAGAGTGGCTACATAGTCCTGTTCTGGCACTGGGCAACCGCACACCTTTAGAAGCCCTGAAAAGTGATATAGGGGCAGAACGTGTCTTGCAGCTTTTAGAGCGACTTGATGATGGGGTTTATTCTTGATTCTTTACCGGGTCACGAGTCAAAAATATCTATCCAAATGGCAAGATGCATTTTCAGGTGAGGGTTCTTTTAGGGGCGGTGGACGCTGGTCGTCAGTAGGTACTCGTATGGTCTATTGCAGTAGCCATCTAAGCCTTGCTACGCTAGAGGTCTTAGTGCATTGCAACAAGAAAAGTTATCTTGATACAAGATTAACTATTCGATTTGAACTCGAGGACAGTATCATCCAAACCTTAACCTCTTTACCTAAAAATTGGGACAGTATTCCCGAATCTATAACTACCCAACGTGTAGGAGATACCTGGATTAAAAGCCTCAGTTCGATGGGTCTTATTGTGCCAAGTGCAACCTTAACAAAGGGTGAAAATTGCCAAGAGAAAAATGTGCTTCTAAACCCTCAGTTTCCTAAATTTATTAACCATATAAAGAGTGTCAAGACAGAATCATTGGGTTTTGATAGACGTATTGTAGGCTTCTTGGGCTCTTAGACAAGGACTCAAAAAGCAGTTCCAATAGCCCATAAAAAGATTCGGCGACATCCTCCTGTATAGCTAGTTATAGGGGTTTTACATGTCCGAAAATCGGACACTTACTGTCCGATTTTCGGACATTGGGGTATACTTAAACTGGATATACTTAAACCCATGTACCCCCGCCATCTACAACCAAGGTGTATCTTTTTTCATATTAAGAAGCCTTTTCCCATAAACCCTTGATATAGTTGGGCATGTCAGTCATCTCTGCAAGCAACCTCACCAAACGCTACGGCCGCACCGCCGCAGTAGACAACCTTAGCTTTAATATCCAGCAAGGTGAAATTGTAGGCTTTCTAGGCCCCAACGGGGCAGGAAAAACTACTACCCTAAGAATGCTGGCTGGGCTTATTCACCCTACAAGTGGCAGCAGCCAGATTTTGGGTCAAAGAGTACCTGGAAGCAATCTTTTAGAGGTTGGAACCATGATAGAGGAGCCTGCCTTTTATCCTTACATGACTGGGCGAGATAATTTGCGTCATTCGGCGCGGCTTCATGGTGGTGTAGAGGACAAGCGCGTAGATGAAGTTCTGGCTTTTGTAAATATGGATAAAGCTGCCAATAAAAAAGTATCTGCGTACTCGCAGGGAATGCGTCAGCGTTTGGGTTTAGCTAGAGCCCTGTTATGGAAACCCAAGGTTTTGCTGCTAGATGAACCCACCAACGGGCTTGACCCGGTAGGCATTGCCGAGTTTAGAGAGAGTTTTCGGGCGGTGGCGCAGCAGGGCTCTACTATTTTGGTCTCGAGCCACATCCTGGCTGAAATAGAAAAACTGGTAGATAGAATTTTGGCCGTAGAAAAGGGCAAGCTACTCTTTGACGGGCCACTTCATGATTTAACTCAGCGCATCAACGAAGAACGGGTTACATATATTTTAGAAGCGACCAGCCGTGATTCATTACATCGGGCCTTACAGGCTCTAGGATATATCCCAAGTGTGTTAGATGAGCGACGAGTTCGAGTTCCAGTGAGTAACAGTGAAGCCCACAAACTAATTAGCAAATTAGCTCAGCAAGGGGTAGATCTCTTAGAGGCCAGACGAGAAGTAGAAAACCTCGAGGGAGCCTACTTAAAACTTTTACAGGAAGAGAGTAAACCGTCATGAGTTGTCAGTTAATCAATAAGAACAGCGTGGGTTTTTACTTTTTTGCTTTTAGCAATGAGCAACTAGCAATGAGCAGCAAGAAAAGCTTTTTGCTCATTGCTCATTGCTCATTGCTTATTGCTTTCTATACTCATTGCTCGTTGCTTTTCACGGAGTTTCCCCAATGAATGCCTTTAAAAACGTCATCATTGCCGAACTCTTCAAAACGCTTCGCAAACGTAGGCTTTATGTGATTGCTGCTTTGCAGTGGGTTCTTTTACCTGCTCTTATTCTTATTGTGGGTCAAGTCATCAAGAGTAATATCCTGGGTACAGATTTTGATGAAATTGGTATGGCTGGTACTGCTGTACAGGAAATTGCCTCACCATTTGGGATTGCCCGCTTGGGTTTACTTTTACCTTCACTGATTAGTCCAAGTTTTTATATCATCACCATTGCACTTTTGGCGGCTCTATTCATGGGTGAAGAGCGCAGCCAGAACATGTGGAAGACTACGCTGGTGGCTCAGCCTAATCGCCTAGCTGTTTTAGCTGGTAAATTTGTGGTGGCCATGCTCTTTTTTGGATTATTGCTTTTAGGTAACTATATCATGGGTATTCTTTTTGGATTTATAGGTACGTTATTTTTGCCCACCACCTTTGCTGGTGACTGGGCAGGGTTATTGCAATTTTATTTATTGCAATGGGTTTTTAGTGCTGCGGCTATGGCTTTTGCTTTTTTGATGGTTTGGCTTATACGCAATAATGCTCTGGGCATGGTGTCAATCTTTTTTATTCCAGCACTTTTAGAAGGGCTTTATTTTGTTTATAAAGCTACGGTTGGCTTTGAGCGTTTAACCGGATTAAACATCTTTTTCCAAGGGCTTAAACTTAAAAGCACTCTCGAGGATTTACCACGCTACTTTTTTACCTTTAATCTTTATGCGCCGTCACGTAAACCTTTAACCGAAGTCATTAATGCTATGGGCGGAGACATCACCAGTTCGGCTGACTTTGGACCCCTTACCAATATCTTAGGAACCAATATCACCATGCCGCATTCGGCGATGGTTATGGCTGGGTATTTTGTTTTGTTTAGCCTGATTTTGTGGTGGAGTTTTCAAAGACGGGATGTATCGTAAACAGTGGTTAGGGTTCAGATTTCAGGATTTTTACTGAAACCTGAAATCTAGAACCTGAAACCTAATAGAGTCAAAAAGAGTTTGACTCTATTAAGCCTTTCTCAAAGCTCTGCATTCAGCTCATGCGAATCTGGCCTAACATGAGTCATCCCTAATTTTTTATGCAAACGGCGCAATTTGCGCCGTTTGCACTACGTTCCTGTCATTGCGAGCCTAAGAATAGGGTGTATTCAATACTGATAAAGTACATCGCTGCTATATCCGTGAAAAAGAGTCCTCAACAGGAGGTACGCTTCGCTCAACCTTTGGACAATCATCTCGTCATAATAAAGCTGTCATAGTGGTAACGGCATACTACTTTTCACCTTGAAAATCCTGCGGTGTTATTTGCAGTTCACAGCTTGCGGATTTCCAAGGTGAAACCTGTTGAAGACTCTTCAGTAATCTCCTTTCACTGATTTCGCTGCAAGGTCAGCGAGAGGAGATTGCTTCGTCGCTCGTACGCTGCACTTTACACCTGATACTTGTTTTCGTGCATTTTACTCCAAAAACGCTTCTCGCAATGACGAATTAATATGAAATTTCGAGTTCACATTAATGTGAACTCGAAATTTCAGGATGACTCATGTAGTATAGTCAGTGCCATCTTTGAGAAAGTCCTATCTATCAGACTTTTTCTTTTAACGAATTGATGTTGCGCTTTTACCAGCCAGAGGTCTAGGGGTAATAAGAATCTCCTCTGAGGATAACTCTGACTGCTTACTGTAATTGTCACTGTCTGCTCGAGTCTGCTTAAAAAGTTCATTAGCCGTTCAACCGAATAATGCTCGAGCCTTTCTCCTCTGCTCAGTTCAGAAACATCAGGTTGTTTAATCCTTAGAGCCTTAGCCGCTTGCTGTTGGGTCCAACCACGTTGCTTGATGATTCGCGTTATAAGGCGAGTAAGTCTAGCTTTTAGTTGCAATTCTTCTGGATTAGGTAAGTCTAGGTCGGCAAAAATATTTCCGCTACCTCGAGTGATTTCTTCTTTTTTAGTTTTCATCAGCATCCTCCTTGGCAAGTTTTAGACGACTGTGAATTAAATCATCAAGTGAGGACCCAACCCAGACAATAGGCTTTCCATCCGTCATTATTTGGCATCATAGCTCACTTATATAGGCAAATGCCCATATAAATTCTACATACTTGAGATAAGCTATTAACCAGCAGTAAAATCTTTTCACTCATCACTCACCACTTTTCACTCGTCACTCTATATTCTCTTGTTAAACTAATCCCAATGCTCGAGTCCCTACTTACAACCATCCACGCTACCCCCCACATGATGACCATGAATTTTGCTGGTGCTGGTTCGCAGGCTCTGGCCTGGCTACACAGTGTTGGGGGTTCCTCACGGACCATTCTCGAGGCCACTGACCGCTATGTGCCAACGTCCTTGATTGAAGCCGTTGGGTACACGCCAGAAAAATTTACTTCAGTTGAAGTTGGTGAAGCTTTAGCAACCCATGCTTATAAACGGGCTAGATATTTAGCTAAACCTGAACTGCCTGTTTTTGGTGTAGGTTGCACTGCTACCATCGCCACCGACCGCGCCAAAAAAGGCGATCATCGTTGTGTGGTGTCTATTGCTGACTCACTTGGTCTTACCTCCTATGAACTGGTTTTAGTCAAAGGCACACGTGACCGCCAAGGCGAAGAAGATTTAGTGAGCTGCCTGATTTTATATGCCATCGCCGAAGCCAGTGGTATTTATGATTTACCGGTTTTACCACTTGTCGAAGGTGAAGCTGTTCAGCAAACTTTTACACCCACTTCCGAACTTTTAGAACTTCTCGAGGGCAAAGTTCAGTGGCTAAAAATTGAATCCAATGGAGCTTTACAAACTGGAAATATTTTATCTAATGTAGCCTTGCTTTCGGGATCATTTAATCCCCTGCACGAAGGTCACAAAGAACTTTCCAAAGCCTCTAGTGAGCATTTAGGTCAAGATGTCATCTTTGAAATTCCTCTAATCAATGCAGATAAACCACCTTTAGAGCCTCTGGTGCTTAGAAAACGTGCGGTGCAGTTTTTAGGCTTTGATACCCTTGTGCTTAGTCGTGCGCCGTTCTTTCAGCAAAAAGCCAGTTTGTATCCCAACAGCACTTTTGTTTTAGGTGCTGATACTGCCGAGCGTTTGGTAGCACCACGTTATTACAGTGATAGCCTAGAAAAAATGCGACAGGCTTTAGAAGACTTGCGTCAAAAAGGAACACATTTTTTAGTGGCGGGTCGCAGCAGCAAGGGTGATTTTAAGACCTTAGAAGATATTGCTATACCACCAGCCTACACCGATATATTTGACGAGATACCCCAAGATAAGTTTCATATGGACATTTCTTCTACTGATATCCGGGCAAAGTTAGATAAGTCTTAATGTTAAGTTTTTCACACATTTTACGCTGCTCATCCCAAATGTGAGATTTCTTAACACTGAAGTCTTTGGCTTAGAGATAGACTCTGCACATGGTTATGAGGTAGCCCTCCCAAGTGCCTCTTACCCTTTTTCTCTTCCCTCCCAAGGTTTCGTGTCCTCCCACACGAAACCACTTTTTTTTAAGTACTTCTTGAAACCCCCAAAACCACATGACACTGGCATGACCTCTACATGACAGTAGGTTTTCTTTATCTCATAAAGGAACCTAGGGGGTAAAGAATATGTAGGAGGCTTTATGAAGATGGGTGTACCCATTGCCCCTATAACTGCAAGCGATATGACAAGGACAAAAAAGCCGCGACTTAGCAGAGGGATGGAAGTTGAGTTTGGAAGAGACAGCGGCCATAGCTTTAACTTAAGCTTTCAAAGCTATGGCTAAACTGCTTTAAGGTCACCGTTCGATCTGGAAATTTTACCCTAACTTCTAACTCACCTCCAAGAGCCTGGATATATTTTTCTAAGGTTTTCACCATCACATCATCTTGGCTTTCTAATTTGGAAATTGCCGATTGACGAATCTTTAGAATAGTAGATAGTTCTTTTTGAGTAATGTCCTGTTCTTTACGCAACTCTGATAGAAGGTCATATTCCATTTTTAGAAGTTGGGTTTCTTTTTCGATTTTAGATTTGCGGTCTTTACTAAAACCCTTGATTAAGCTACTAAACGCTTTTGCCATGTTTATCCTCTTTCTTTTCTTTTTCCAAAATTTCTAAGTGTTTGGCAAAAATATTTTCGGCTACAGAAATCATCTGGTCATACCAACGCTTATCCGCAGTTTTATCGCCACCAATGAGTAACAAAGCTTCACGTTTTGGGTCAAAAGCAAAAAGGATTCTATATGGATTCCCATTATGTTGAACTCGCAATTCTTTCAAATTACTGATTTTGGAACCTTTCAACGTATCGGCATAGGGGCGATGCAGATTTGGACCATACTCACTTAGCAAGTTCACCATAGCTGTAATACTGTCTTGCACGGATTCTTCCTGTTCATTAAACCAGTCTTCAAACTCGTCTGAAATGTTAATGTTATGTGCCATTAAATCCTTCCGCAAATATCACCTGTGGGTAGTATAGCACTTTTGCACAATCTAGTGTTCAATAAAATGCACAAACTAAGTTAAGCTCTTCACACCCCCAAAGTGAACTCCACTAACACCTGACTAACACCTTTCTTCTAAGGTAGTAAGTGTTAGAAATCCTTTGGAGGTTTTATGAAACTCAAACTGTTAGTAACCGCAGCCCTCATGCTCCTTTTTACGGCCTGCTCCAATGTAGGCACAACTCCCATAGAAGACATCAGTTTTGCTGGCATCGTAGACGGCACAGCCAGCACCCCCACTCTAAACGGGCAAAAACTGGTTTTAAGTGGCGCAAACATCACCCAGGATGATGCCCCAGCCCAGGCCTCAGATTTGCGCCCTGGCATGGAGATTGCTGGTAAAGGCCGCAGTAACGGCAGTGAGATTGAGGTAGAAAGCCTCGAGTTTGAAGACCGTGTTAAGGGTCAAATTGATGTTATTAACACTACTGAAAACACCCTTGATGTAGCCGGTATTCGCATCGCCCTAGATAGCAACAGCAAAATTGTTAATCGCAACAGTGACGGAACCCTGACTGATATAACCCTAGCTGACTTAAAAGGGGATGATTACCTCGAGGTTCACGGCGTACCCCGCAATGGTGACAGTGTTAATAAGGACAGTGTTAATAAAGACAGTGTTTTAGGCATGTTTATCGTCCGCAAAATTGAGGATAACCTCAAGGTAGAATTTAGAATGCACATTCGCAACCTGGATAGTGCTGCTAAAATCTTTACTTATGGTTTGCAAACCTACACTGTTGATTTTAGCGCAGCCGAAGTGCCTGGAAATTTAGTAGATAACGCTATGGTGCGCGTGCGTGGTGTGCGCGATGGGCAAGTAATTAAGGCTGAGCGGGTACGTTTTGGAGATGATAGCAGTGATGATAACGACCATTCTGGCAAATATGAACTTAAAGGCCCTTTAAGTAATCTTGATACTACCGCAAAAACCTTTACCCTGCTAGATTTCAGTGTTGACTACAGTGCTGCAAAAGTCGAAGGAAACATAAGCGAAGGTATCTGGGTTGAAGTCAAAGGTTTGTTTGATACCACCGCCAAAACTATCAAGGCCAGCAAAGTTGAAACCAAAAATCACCATGATGATGACGATGATAATGACGATAACGATGACAATGACCTCGAGCGCAAAGGTACTATAGAGACCATTGACACCACAGCGATGACTCTAAGCGTCTCAGGGATTAGCTACTGGGCAAATAGTGCTACCAAAGTAGAAAATGAAAGCAGCCATATCAGCTTTGCTGATCTAAAAGCTGGTGACTTTGTTGAAGTGTATTATGATTTAAGCCAAACCAACACCGATGGACACAGCTATGCTAGTAAAATAGAGATCAAAACAGGTGATGATAGCGGTAACGATGATAACAGTAACGACGATAATAGCAATGATGACAGCAACGACGATCATTAAAGACTAAGGGTTGGGGAGTAGATGTGAATATTTTAGTCGTAGAAGACGAAGCGATTTTGGGAGAAACACTCAAGGCTTTGTTACAGCGCAACAGTTACCAAGCTACCCATGCTGATTCATATGAATCAGCATGGGATGCCTTTATTGAACTCGAGCCTGATTTGGTGGCTTTGGATGTCATGTTACCCGAAGGCGAAGATGCTGGTTTTGAATTTGCTAGGGAGTTGCGTGAATCTGGCTTCACTGGACCCATTTTATTTTTAACTGCCAGAGACACTGTAGAAGACCGAGTTAAAGGTTTGGATATAGGCGGCGATGATTACTTGATTAAACCCTTTAGTCTAGATGAATTTATGGCCCGTGTGCGGGCCCTCTTGCGCCGTGAAGCTACCACCAAGCAATCTACCTTTAAGCGTGGGAATTTAGAGCTTGATTTTCGTCAACGGCGGGTATTGTGGCAAGGACAAGATATCACCTTGTCTGAAAGAGAGTTTGCTCTTTTAGAGCTTTTCGCGCTCAACCCTGATAAGATTTATACTTCTAAAGAGCTTTTGGAACGCATTTTTCCAGGGGCAGATTCCGGCACTAAAGTGATTCGGGTGTATGTGCATTACCTCAGACAAAAATTAGATAATTCGATTATTGCTACTGCTCCTGGTGGCTATCGGCTGGGTGGGTAATGGGGTTTCGTCTCAGGCTTTTTCTTGGTGTGAGCATTGCCGTACTACTCAGTGCGGCCCTTTATGGTGTTTTTGGCTTTATTGCCTTTAAGCGAAATCTTGATCATGACCGTGATGAGAGTTTGAGTTCATTTAAGCAAGCTGCTATTTCATCAGTAGATGTTTCTGGCTCTCGTCCAACATTTACCTTTGATGAAATGAATCAGGCTGTTTTAGAAGAGTACAGCAGTTCGCGTTTTAGAGTCCTCAAAGATAACCAGACTCTTTTAGAATTTGGTGGAGCTTTTCCTGAAAATGTAACAGGCTGGTTGATTGAAAAAACATCCCTCGAGAATAACTACACTTTAGAGGTTGCCTTTAGTACGGGTGAATCCAGTGAAGCCCTCAGTAACTACTGGCGTACGACCATGCTAGCTTTACCTATCGCTCTAGGGTTTGCTTTGCTGCTTAGTTTTTTCTTGCAACGCTTACTGCTTAAACCTATACGCGATTTGCGCAATGCAACCACAGTGCTTTCTAGACAAAGCATCCCCGAGCCCATAGATGTTCCTGCTGGCAATGATGACTTAAGCCAGCTTGCAGAAAGCTTTAACCGTATGACCAGTTCCTTGCAAGCGTTTATTGACCGTGAGCGTTCCTTTACTCGTTACGCATCTCACGAATTAAGAACGCCACTTAGCAACTTAAAGGTACTTATCGAAGGAGCCCAAAAACAACTCTTTACACCCGAAGAAGTCTGGCCCAAACTCGAGGATAACTTAAAACGCATGGAGGGTATTTTAAGTGGGCTTCTTACCCTTACACGTTCTCCTAAACTAAATCCAGAACCAGTGTTACTCGAGGCCTTGCTTCAAGAAGTTATTGCTAGTTTACCCACAACTTCACGTCAGCGCATTGATTTTCAAAACCCCAAGAATTCTACGATTGCGCTAGGGCAAGACGATTTGGTTAAGAATGTGCTTTCAAACTTGGTCAATAATAGTTTGAAATATAGCCAGGGTACAGTCTTTATTGAAATATCAGAAACCAAACAAAATGTTCTTATCACCGTTACTGACCAAGGACAAGGTGTTCCAGCAGAAGCTCTGGCGAAACTTACTGAACCTTTCTTTAGAGTAGATACTCGCAAAGGTGGTTTAGGTTTGGGCTTAGCACTGGTTAAACATATCACCGAAGCCATGCAAGGAACCTTTGAACTTAAAAATTTAAACCCGGGATTTCAAGCCATTGTTCATTTACCTCTCGCTGATATGAAAAAAACCAAGGAAACCCTTTATGCGTAAATATCTTCTTTTACTTTTTGTAACTCTTTATCTGCTTTTGGGCTACACCTCTATCTTGGCGCAAACATTGCAATATAAAGAAAATACTCAATCTTTTAAAGGCAAAGAGAATGATGAGCAAGATGATGAGGATAAAGACGATGACAGTGGCGATAGTGGAGGTGATAACAGTGGTAGTGATAATGGTGGCAGCGGTAATGGGGATGACAATAATGATGACAATAGTGGGAGTGACGATGGTAAAGATGAAGGTGGGGATTCAGACAATAGTGGTGGCAATGATGGTGGCAGCGATAATGGCGATGACTCAGATAATGGTGGTAGTGGTGGGGATAATTCTGGAAATGATGACTCTGATGATAATGATAATAATAGCGAAAGTGGTCAAGATGGTGGCGATAATAGTGGCAACGATGATAAAGAAGATGACCAAGATCAAGGTGGAAATGATAGTGAAAATGATGGAGATGATAAAGGTGACGAGAACAAGGACGATGAGGATAAAGATAATGACGACGACCTAAATGAATTTGAAGATGACCATCAGTACTATGTAGGCACAGTAAGTGCCAATGATGGAAATAGTATTATCATTGACGGCTCGAGCTTAAAAGGTGAATCTCCTTGGCTAAAAATTCTTAACCCTGGAATGCTTTTAGAGGTTTATGGCAAGTGGGAAGATGATGTGTTTATAGCCCAAGATATTAAAGTTATGATGCCGGCCCAGTTTGCTTATTATCAGGGGCCTGCTGAGGTTTTTGGCAAAGGTCAAGGAACGATTGAAGCCTGGATGAACAAACAAAAACAGCTCGAAGAGTTTACACACGGTTCCAGAAACCGACGCTTCGATTACCTTGATTGCTTACTATGATGGCAATACCTTGGTCGCTACGCCAGAGCTTTTTCCCTTACCAGAAGGGCTTATGGTGGGGTGGGTAGAACTTAGGGGTAGATTTGAGGATAACAGCGTAATTTGGGAAAGCTTTAAATCTTTTCCATAGGCTCTAAACGGCGTTTCTAGGTAAGAAGGTAGATAAAGCAGAGGGCTGAGAGCTAAACCTTGTAACCTATACCTTTTCTGAAATTTGCCCTAAAATTTAGATTAGAAGATTATTAACCATTTTTCTCACATAATGAGTATATTTTTCTTTAGATACAAGATATTGACTTTTTATCCTGAGAGTTGGGCTGGATAGATGAATATTCCTTTAACTTCCTCAAAGGTATTGTTCTAAACATATTGCTAGTCTATAGATATGCTTGTTGTGGGTTTCAACCTTAATCCAGTTGTGGGGATCATTTTGAAGAACGTGACAGATGCCTGCCTGTTTGTGACAGATGATACCTATCATGGTGTGACAGATGATACCTGCCAGGGTGTGACAGATGATACCTGCCAGGGTGATACCTACCAGGTTTTAACAGATGATACCTATTATTCTTATTCTTTTGAAAGGATGGTCTAGCATGGCTGATTTACTGTTTTGGTTTTTAGTAAGCCAAACCATTGCAGGGCTGCCCGATATGCCCCCAGGTACCGAGGTGCGTTTGCTCTCTACAGACCTTTTTGCTGTTTATGCTACTGCCCAAATTGAAGATGCCCAACTTATCCTAGAAGGCAATTTAACCCCCAATGAAGAGATTCGTATTCTTATTTTACAACCCGATGCTACTGCCAGCGAAACCGTTGAAGCCGTTGGAAGTCAAGCTCTATTTGCCCGTATCAGTCCAGAAGGAGATGATATCTTGGTGCAGTTTGAAGAACTCGAAGGTCCCTTGTCGTTTGGAAAATGGCTTTTAGAAGAGCGCGGCATTATGCTGCGAATGATCCCCTTAGGAGGTCAGTAAATAACTCCACGGAGTTGATACTTATGGAAAACAAACATATCTTAATTGTTGAAGATGATTTAGATATCAGTCGCTTGCTCAGGCTCGAGCTAGAAGAAGCTGGCTTTAGCGTAAGTCACTATGATAGTGGGATTCGTGGGCTCTCAGCCATTCGAGAAGAAAACCCTAATCTGGTGGTTTTAGATCTAGGTTTACCAGATATGGACGGTGCAGAGATTGCTCGCCGTGTTCGCAAGACCAGCGAGATTCCTATTATCATTTTGACCGCCAGAGATGATGTTTCAACCAAAGTTGAAATGCTCAACTCAGGTGCTGATGATTATTTGGCTAAACCTTTTCATGCTGGTGAACTGATTGCCCGCATTGGTGTACAAATGCGCCGCCGCACTCTGGGCTCTACTCAAAAAATTGGTGATATGATGCTTGACCCGGCCCGCAGACAAGTCTTCTGGGATGACTCCGAAGTTAAACTTTCACCTAGAGAATTTGATTTACTAGTCTATCTATGCAATCAACCTGGGCGCGTATACAGCCGTGAAGAGATTGAAAAAAATGTCTGGGGTGAAGACTTACCACCAAGTAGCAATGTGGTCGATGTCCATATTGCTAATATTCGTGGCAAACTGCGTGATGCGGGTGGTTACGGCATGATTCGCACCGTGCGCGGTATTGGCTACGCTGTAAAAAGCTAAGTTCAAATGGTTCCCCTAACAGCTTTTTATACAAGTGTTAGGGGATTTTTATGATTACACGCCGCAAATTTTCTCTACAAGCTCGAGTTGCACTGCTCACTGCTTTAGCTACAGCCTTGCTTAGTCTGTTAGCTGTAGCAGTGGCCTTTTTTATTACCCAAGGCAGCTTGCGGCAAGATTTACAAAATGATCTCAATCAGGAAGCTATTTATGTAACGCAAATTTACTTGCGTAATGTTGAAGGGTCACGCAAACCCACCGAGCGGCTTATTGTGCAACTATACCGAATGGACGGCTCGTTGTGGGCTGCCAATGACCCCTTGTTTGAAGATTCTCAGTCAGACTTAATTTCGGATTCACTCATACGAGAAACCTATGAGATTGGCAATATGGAACGCCCCACCGAATGGCGAGGCACCCTTTCAGATCGCCCTGTTCAAGCAGCGTTGTCACCTTTTGATTTGGGTGTGATTGCTGTTTTGGCCCCAACTGAATTTATTGATAAAGTCTCGAGACAAATTTCTGAAAGACTTTTTTACACTGCACTGGGTCTGATTATTTTGAGTGGCCTTATAGGATATCTTGTGGCTGCTTCGACTATGCGTCCGGTAAGTCAGTTGGCATTGCTAGCAGCCCAACTGGGGCCAGAAAATTTAGAACCTATTAGCTATCAGGGTCCCAACGATGAAGTAGGAAAGCTGACGCATGTTTTTAATGACTTAATTACCCGCCTTAAAAACTCTATGGATGCCCAACGCAATTTTCTAGCCGAAACCAGCCACGAACTTCGCACACCTCTAACCAGTTTACAAGGATTTCTCGAGAGAGCCTCGCGCAGAGCTAGCAACAGCAGTGAAATCAATGATGACCTTCAAGATGCCAAACGCATTTCTGTCACTATGTCTCGCTTGGTCGCCGATTTACTACAACTCTCGAGGGGGCAACTGGTGCGAGAACTTATACCGCACCTTATTGATCCCTATGAAGATATTTTAGAACCCATTGCCGATGAATTCTCTGGTGTTATTTTAAGTGGTAAAGCAGGAGAAATCCTAGTGGGTGATCCTGAACGTTTGCGCCAATTGATTCGCAATCTGGTTTCCAATGCCGTGAGGGCCACGGTTGACCCCAGCAAAGTCGAACTGAAACTACTTAGTGAAGCCGAGGCTGTGCATCTGGAAGTGATTGATCAGGGCCCTGGAATTCCAGAAACCATGCTGCCCCATATTTTTGAAAAGTTTTATAAAGGACCAGGTGGTGGGGCAGGCTTAGGTTTGGCTATCGCCAAGCAAATTGCCGAAGCGCATAAAGGGAAACTGATTGTAGATAGTGTGGTGGGGAAGGGCTTGAGGTTTAGACTTACCTTGCCCTTGGTGACCGAGGAAAGTTAGAGATTAACGCTTGAGGTTTTCCTAAGGGTTTTTGTTCCTGTTGCCAAAACGAGTCATTTGATTGCACTTAAACTTTTATCATGCAGTAAAGAGGGTTTTCAAAATGAGGCTGATTTACACACGTTGTTAAAGGTTGCCGATTAGAGCGAGCGTTAACGAGCAGCTTATTATGGAGTGAGGGTTTGATTGAACTCGAGAGCTTGAGCAGGATTTTTAGAATATCTTAAACGCTAAAATTTTCTTATAAAATATATTTTAAGAGGAGTCTCGAGTTTACTTACTTTGCCGTCTTCAATGGTAATTAAAACAGAGCAGGTGTCTGGGCAATCTAGGGGGCATACGGAGAGATGCTTAGGCATGGATGAAGTATACGAAATCCCTCTAACGCCTGTGTTCAGCCGACCCGCTTTGTGCTGCTTGCAGGTGACTGCCTCCGAGGTTAGGTACGCAAAGCGGCGGGTAATATTTCTATCCGAATGCGTAGGTAGCGTTCACAATGCGTTCGGAAATCAGCAACGCCATCGAACCAACCCAATGGCCGCCCACTCGCCCACAGAATCATCTGGTCCATAATCAGATAAATCGCAAAGCGTTTCATAAACCCTGGGCGTGCAGCTTGTTCTCCAAGGGTGCGACAGTAGGCTTCGAGAAAGGCATGGACACGTTCTTCCGCATTTGGTTCACCGATGTTGTATTCGGAAAGGATACGAGACAGATCGGCCTCGCCATCACCGAAATAACCCTCCATCAAGTCAACCACGCCCGTAATCTGCCAGCGGCCATCAATTTTCGCAGCAATGGTATTACCTTCCTTAAAATCGTTCATGACAAAGCATGGCTGAAATGGCTCAAGCAAGGCAGGACTATACTCGTCAAAGATGGCGTTAATCCATGAGACATCTTCTGGCGTTGTTGTTCTACCAGTAGTTGGGTCACTGATAGCTAAAGCCCGCTGTAGAAAGAAGTTAATTCTTGAGTAAATCCACCGCCGATAAACTTCCGCTGAAGACAAGGACAAATCGTATTCATCATCCCAATAGGCCGCGGTGATCTCCCACGGCGGGACGTAGTTTTCACGCAAGGGTCGCACCGTTCCTGTCTCTGCATCATAGATGCCGGGTTGCGGTTGTTGAAACTGATGTAATCCAGCGAGTGCCTCGCCCATCCCAGCGGCAATCTCGACCCGCTCGCCCTCGCTCAGCGTTGCCTTGACTGCAGGGCTAGCCAACGGCAGTCCGCTGAGTCTGGGCATGATGATATATGGCCAACCGAAGAGTTCATCTGATGGCTCAACTAAGTACGGCCAGGCCACAGGGACGGATGTCTTTGCGTGCAAATGCTCGACCATGAATCGTTCGGTCTCAAATTGTTCGGCAGAGAGCGGGTTGCCCCGGAAGACATATTCACCTTTGGTACTCGTGAGATAGACATTCTGGCCAAAGAGTCCGTGAGGTATCGCCTCTGCGGAAACAAAGTCACCTAGCCCAAAGCGGGTGAGAGCCAGTTGAAACGACTGATCTTGTATATTGCCAAGACGTTGAGAGTATATCACCGCTTCCTCGCTAAATTTGAGTGAGTACTACCACTACTTTGCGAGCAGCAGCGATGTGTGGTGTTAGTAGGTGTAGCAGCAGTAGCCATTGCGTCCTGTACACCAGCACCGAGCGTTATATTGAGTGGTCCCTTGATTGGCAGAGTGGCAAGGTCTTGTATGGTCAAGTTGTGACCTGTGAGTTCAAGCATGTCTTTTCACTATAAACTTTTTATGGATATATCGGGTTAATTTGGGTTCAACCTCGAGTTTTGTGGTGAAATAATCAACAGTAATTTAGGTATTAGACTTGATAGTTTAAGTACATTGGAGGCTCTATGAAGTTCTTTCTATTTTTGGGATTTTTTTTGAGTATGACCTTTGCTCAAAATCCTGGCTGGTTACTTGGTGACTGGCAAGCCCAACTCAATGATGAAACCCTGAGTTTTCGTTTTGGTCAGGATGCTAGTTATACCTTTATCTTTTCATCAACAGAAGAACCTGATGAGGGTTCCTGGTCACTTAACGGTAATAACTTAGTGCTTGAGTCTTATATCTATGAAAACATAACGTATACCTTAGAGCAAGTGTCTGAAACCGAATTCAACCTTTCTGATGGCGATTTGAATGGCACGCTTAACTTTGTAAAACTGAATCCTCTAAGTACGCAGCCGAGTAATCCGCTCGAGAATCAGGTCCAGAACCCTTTATTAAATCAAAGTGGCAGCGAGGCAAATTGGTTTTTAGGTGAATGGAGTGCTGTCAACGGTATTCAAATCATCACCTTAAAAAACAATGCAGATGGAACCTACACCTTTGATGTTAATGACATTCTAAATCCCTACCACGAAGAAGGTACCTGGACGCTAGACGGTAACCAGTTCACACAGAAATGGAAAGACCCTGCTACAGGTCAAGACACGCAGGCTACTTATACCATCGAAAAACTCTCGGATAATTCTTTTAATCAATCTGGCGGAAATTTGGAAGATACTGTGTTTTCTTTTACCAGGGCTGGCGTTGACCCTTTAGCAAACCTCGAGGATATTCTTTCACAATCCACAGAACCGCAAAATCCTTTAGACCCAGGTACTGCTTCTAATCCTTTAGATACAACAGATACGTCTGGACAAACAGTCACTACCGAACCTATGCAACCTCATGTGCCACCACCTGCTACTGACCCTACGGTGACTCGAGACTTTTTGATAGGTGATTGGGTAGCCAGAGACGGAAGCCAAGTGTATAGTTTCAATGTTCGTGATAGTGACTATACTTGGCAAATCAGCAAATGGAATGGCGAAGTCACTTATAAAGAAGATGCTCAGTGGAGCTTAGAGAATGGGCGATTAAAACAAGTTTGGCAAAATAAACAAAGTGGTCTTACTGAAACCGCTTACTATGAACCTGAGAAAGTTTCGGAAAACACAGTGCGTATGCGTGGCGGAAATTTTGGACTTAAAACCTTTTTATTTCACCGTGTTTTAGAAAATCAAATTTCGCCTTTGTCAAGCTGGCTAGTTGGTTACTGGACAAGTATCGTAGGCATTGATTCATGGGGTCTTATTTTTCAAGCAGATGGCAGCTATACACTTACTGTTGCAGATTTTCAAAACCGATCCCAGACGTTTAATGGTAACTGGAGACTCGAGCGTGACCAACTCATGCTTTCTGGCGATAAATCGGCTACTTATACCCTTGGTTACAACAATGATTTATCTATTTACCTTTCTGGTGAAGATGTAGGTAACAATAATCTTTTTCAAAAAGCCAATCAAAACCCCAGAGACCCGTACCAGATTCTTAGTTTTGTGGGGCAATACATTCAGCAAGATAGCACGCTTACGCTACATTGGGATGGTGCAGCTTATGGTGGTACATGGCTACAAAAAGACCTGCTTTATACAATTATCAATGCACAAGCAACAGGAGACACCCTTTCTTTTATTGCAAAAGGTGCTGATGGTAAAGAATACGCACATACTTGGCGACTTGATAATAATGGTTTGCGAGATACTATTACCTATAATATTCTCACACCCTTTTTTCAAAAAATTTCCGAGGGTACTTTTAGTGTACCTAATCAGTTAGTAGGCTACTGGATTCAAACTGAAGGGTTTAGTCAGGATGATGATTTGCTGCTCTTACCCGATGGGCGTTATCGCCAGTCTAGCTACTTTGAAGTGGTTGGAGAAGTTTCACAGTCGGTTACAGAAGGGGTATATAAATTAGAGAATAACCAACTCATCCTAGACCCAGCTTGTTCTGGACCAAGTACCTACACAGTCACACAAGTCGAGAATCATCTACTTCAATCGTTTGTTGGTTTTGATGGTAGCGATGTTACGACAACCTATATGGCTTTACTTGCTACAGCCATTGATTATCAACTTGCTCAAGTTCAACTGCGTGATGAAATAGAAGCGAGAATTAACGCTGAGTGGGAACAGAAAATTGCCTTTGCTTCTGTCAATACCAGTATTGGGCGCATTCCACCAAGCGGTGAAATTTCAGCAGACCCCTTTCCAGAAGACATCTTTGCGAACACAACGGTGTTTGCAGAGCAACAGCTTTATCCCTATACCTCAGATTATTACTATGCTTACGACACGGGTGGTAACTATATTCAAACCAGTCTCAACTCACAGATTATTGAAAACATGAGCTCTGGAGGAGTTAAGCAAGATATTGACTTTAGTAAAGGTTCCTACTATGACAAATTGAACCGTTACTTTTTCCCTAATGGTCGCACTTTGCAATACTATGAAAGTTACAGCACAGCTACCAGTATTGTCTATCCGCCAAAACCCACCATTAGCTATTCGTGGAGTAAATATAAAATCGAAGATGGCAAAATTATTGTAGGCGATGCTGAGCCCTTAGTTTATGAACTGATTAATGGGCGCAGGCATATAAGGTTTGAGGAAGAGTGTTTTGAAAATCTGAAGTTTTCTACTGCGAACTTGAAAAACTGAATTTTCAGTCAATGACTTACATTCGCTGTAGTAAACTAAAGCATGACTGAACAAGCTGCAATAGAAAAGAATAAAGACCAATCTTCACCAGTTACTCTTAACTCACTTAAACAAGATTTGACTGCGCTTGGCGTAAAGCCTGGTATGGTTTTACTCGTTCATTCTTCGCTTAGTTCACTGGGCTGGGTATGTGGTGGTGCGGTGGCCGTGATTGAGGCTTTAGAGTCTGTTCTTACACTTGAGGGCACACTAGTGATGCCTACACACTCAGACGGACTCACCGAACCGTCATACTGGAAAAATCCTCCTATACCTGAAGTGTGGTGGCAAACCATTCGAGATACCATGCCTGCATTTCAAACTGATGTAACCCCAACAAGAGGTATGGGGGTTATTCCAGAGACCTTTCGTAAACAAAATGGCGTATTGCGAAGTTATCACCCACACCTATCTTTTGCTGCCTGGGGAAAACATGCCAGAGAAATTATTGAAAATCATGGGCTCGAGTTTGGTCTTGGTGAAAGCTCACCACTTGCCAGAATTTATGATTTGCAAGGTTACGTCTTGCTACTTGGTGTAGGTCACGGAAATAATACGTCCTTACATTTGGCCGAGTACCGAGCGAACTTTCCAAAGAGAATTGTTCAGCAAGGCGCACCGATTTTAATAAACGAGAAACGAGAGTGGAAAAGATTTGAGAATATTAGAATAAATGAAGATGATTTTGAAACCATAGGGAAGGCATTTGCAGACGAGATGGGGCTCGAGCAAACAGGCAAGATAGGCCAAGCCGATGCAAAACTTTTACCACAACCTGAGATAGTTGATTTTGCAGTGAGCTGGATGGAGAAAAATCGAGGGTAAGTGATACACATGAAGCAACCTTCATGCGATTTTGCGCTAAGCTAGGATTATAAAAGTTAGACTTTAGAAAACTGGAGGTATGATGAAGTATCTTTTAATAATTTTGACCTTATTGATGTCCTTAGCGATGTCTCAAGAAGCTACAGCTATTAAACGCAGTATTAACATTGGGGGCGACTTGAGCCAATGGGATGGTTTAACCCAGTATGCAGTGGAACTTTCCAACGCCCCCGAGCCGCAAGCCGTAACCCAGAAAGGCTATTTTAGTGTGGCTTGGGATGACACCAATGTGTATTTCCTAGGGGTTTTTGACCAGCCCAAAGAAACTCTTAGCGCAACCTTGACCAGCGACGCAGAAGAGTGGTGGAACGAAGACACTATGGAAATTTTCTTGCGTTTGCCTAGTAACCCTGAGCTGTTACACTATGCCAGTAGCCCACTAGGGTCACGTTTTGCAAATTTACTGACTTCAGATAACTATTTTACCAGCAGCCGTGTTGAAGATACCCGTTGGGTTTTAGAACTGGCCTTTCCGCTAGGGATGACAGAATTGCCTGTTGTAAAGAGTGGTAATTCCTGGGAGCTTAAATTAGGGCGGGGCAATGTTGTGGGCAAAGAGTATTCATTGTGGCCTATGGGTAAAGACTTCTTGGCTGAGGATAATTTTGGAAAACTGGTGTTTGCAGAATAAACTTGTGATGTTTTCACTGAACTAAGTTTTTTCTCATGCTAGCCTCGAGTGTTGACTGTCAGTAGTTTTACCTATTAGACGGGTCTTCGGGGGAGTATATGAAACGTTTCGTTTTTTTTGTCCTACTTTTATTCCTGGTTGTATCATGTGCTAGGATTGCGCCTACACCTACTGAAAAACCTCAAGATACTCCTTTAGAAACCCTGGTTGCACAGACCTATTATCTTTCTGATTTGCGTTGGGAAAGTGCCAAAAACAGCTATGGACCTTTTGAAAAAGACACCTCTAATGCTACTGATATAGGGGGAGATGGACAGACCTTACTTATTAATGGAGTGACCTATGCCAAGGGTTTAGGAATGCTTGCACCTGCCGAAATAGTCTATAAGCTTGCAGGTAACTGCTCGAGTTTTTCTGCTGATGTGGGTATAGATGATATTTGGAATACTGTAAACGGCAGTGTGGCGTTTCAGGTTTTTGCTGATAATATTCAAGTCTGGGATTCAGGGCTTAGAACCCATCTGGACTCAGCATTACCTACGGGCTCCCTTTCTCTAAGTGGTGTACAAGAGCTCAAACTGGTGATCACCAACGGCGGTAACGGAAGCCAAAATGATTATGCTGATTGGGCAAATCCAGTTGTTACCTGTGACCCTGCCCCCCCTGCATTAGCTGCAAGCAATGCCCATCAACAAGGGTCTTTTGGAACATTAGAAGCCTGGCCAACCACTGCTACTCACGCAACCCTTTTGCCAGATTCTAAGGTGATTACCTGGTATAGCATGGATACTATTGGTTTAAATCGTGATGCAAACTACAACAATCAAAGTGCCCATAATTCTACGCTGGTCGATATGTGGAACCTAAATACCAATCAGCACACCAATGTCAATAACACCACCACTGATTTGTTTTGTGCTGGCCTTACTCTTACGTCTGATGGGAATGTGTTTGTTACAGGTGGAAATTTAGGGTCTTTGGATGGGGGCTTTTATCCTGGCTCAGTTCATACCAATATCTTTAATTCGACCACCAAAACTTGGTCACGAGGCCCAGATATGACTGAGGGTCGTTGGTATCCCACTACAGTAGCTTTGCCTAACAAAGAAATTTTGATTGTGGGTGGCTATTCCAATGAAACGACTACCTTCAACTTTGTGCCAGAAGTTTATAACCCCACCACGAATACCCTGCGCCAATTAAGCACTGCTTCTACTCAAAATTTTAGCTTTGCCCATCTTTATCCCTGGATACATTCTTCCACAACCACTGGGAAAGTTTTTTACTCTGGCCCTAATGTCAATATGGCCTATCTGAATACTAACAGTACAGGTACCTGGGGCCACTCGTTAATCGAGGAGATAGTCAGAGTCGCACCTATGGTTCATCGGTGATGTATCAACCTAGCAAGCTTTTGATTATGGGCGGAGGAGGCAATACCAATACTGCTGTGACAGTCAATCTGACAGGTGGAGGTATTCAAGTAACACCTACAGGCTCAATGAATTCTGGACGCACACACCTGAATGCAACGGTATTGCCTAATGGTGAAGTTTTTGTTAATGGTGGCAATACTAGTGGTCTTAACTTTGATGATTCAACATCGGTCTATTCTGGTGAAATATGGAACCCTAACAGTGGAATCTGGCGATTGATGGCTAACGCTGATAAACCTAGAAATTATCACGCTGTTTCTATGCTATTGCCTGATGGTCGGGTCTGGACGGCGGGTGGTGGTGGATGTGGAACATGTTCAGTCAATCAACAATCTGCACAGATTTTCTATCCGCCATATCTATTTAAGAAAGATAATTCTGGATTGCTTGCAGATCGCCCCAGAATTACCTCGGCCACAAGTACCATGGTTTATAATAGTTCCTATACGATTCTTACAAATAATGGCTTAGCCATTTCAAAAGTTTCTCTTATTCCTTTGGGTTCAGTAACCCACGCTTTTAATATGAATCAGAGATACCTCACCTTACCAATAGGTACAAAGACCGCCTCGAGTATTCTGGTGACTTCCCCAGCCCACTCTAGAATTGCCCCACCAGGGTATTACATGTTGTTCGTAGTGAATTCTTCAGGAGTTCCTTCGGTAGCCAGAATCATCAAAGTGGGATAAGTAAGCAGGTACGCGCTCAACCACAATCCTCTGGTCTGGTTAAAGGCAGCCTCAGTAAGCGTTTAAATGTTTTAAATGTAACTTTGGTAAAACGAATCTTTATTGCAGATAATTAGATGGAGGTTATAAAGTCATCGCTATCAATACTGCCCTGGCACGTTTAATCTCGAAATCAGGGTGTAGGTGACCAGATGCTACCTGCTACATAACCAGATGCTACCTGCTACATAACCAGATGCTACCTGCTATAAATGCTACCCTAGGGCGTGCGAATTGGTTTTATCACTCAGCTTCTATGGCCGCGTTATGGGGATTTTTGGTTACATCTGATTCAGGGTATTGGCGGGGAAGCTGTTTTTGCTTCTCCAGAAAAAGTGCAAGAACGCTTTTTGGCGGAATCTCTAAGAGAAATTCCTGGTACATTTTTGCAACTGGCGGCAGCTCAGGCTTTAGCTTTAGATGATGTAGACGTGTTGGTCGTGCCAGCTCTGAACACCCAAGAAGTACCACGGGGTAGTGGGCAAGACCCTTGGATTGCTGATTTTCCTACCACGCTTGCCAACTTTGGCAACCTTCCTCGAGTGTTGGAAATTCCGGCTAGTTTAGAAAATGTCGAATCTATCGCCATTGAAAATATGCTTTCGCTTTCGCGTGAAGCTGCTAAAGTAAAACGGGCCTGGGAACGCAATAGTCACCGTGCCAAATCAACGCGCTACCCTGAAATAAGCTGGACTAAACGACCCTATCAAAATGAAGTGATAGCCGTGATTGGGCAACCTTGGATGATGACAAAGGAGGTTTTATCCCTGCTTAATAGGCCTGAAAGTTTGCTTGTCTCACAAGGCCAGCTTGAGCCTAACTTCTTAAAACAAGAGTCTCCCAAGCAAAAACGTTTGATAGACACCGATGCAGAAGTTTTAGGTGCGGCGCAGTTTTTTAACCGTAAGGGTAGTGTTGACCGCCTGCTTATGATTATTGATAAAAATTCTGGGTCAGATGTGTGGTTAGGTAAACAAGTGGAGAAGCTACTTAATAAGCCGCTCGAGGTGTGCTATTTACAAGATTTAATATCTCCAGAAACAATAGTTGAGACTTTACTTGTTTGCATTTGACAGTGACATGCTTAGGTGTTGTTCATAGCTTTAGTCCTATAAACTAGAGTGTGTCTGCCTATCTACACTTGCTCGAGTCACCGTTTATAGTTTCTGGTGGCAAACATATAGACCTCGCACCGCAAAAGCCAGTTTTTTTGCTTATCTACTTGGCTCTACGGTATGAGTGGGTAAGCCGTGATGAATTACTGGGTGTGTTTTATCCTGAAAATACCGAACAAGAAGCGCGTCACAGTTTGCGTGTACTGATCAATCGTGCTAAGGCTATCAACTGGAGTGAGGGCTTAGAAATTGAACCCCACCGCTTGCGCTGGCTTGTACCTAATGATGTCCAGGTGGTGCGGGAGACTATAGCCAAAAACGATTGGGCTGAGGTTGTAAAGCTGCATCAAAAACCTTTGCTTTCGGGGTTTCCTCTTTTATCTGCTCCTGGATTTGAAGCCTGGATCGAACTCGAGCGCGAAGCCCTAGGGAGTAGCTGGCGTAAAGCTGTTTTAGAACAAGTTGCTATCTTTAATCAAGCTGCCAATCATCTTGCGGCTGAAACTTTACTCAAGCAACTTTTACAGCAAGATTGGCTGGCTGAAGACATCGTACATCTTTATATGGAACAGTCCTATTTAAGCGGTCAGCGCAACCTTGCCATCAACGCTTATGAATCATTTAAAAAAAGACTTCAAAGAGAATTGGGTCTAGACCCATTAGAAAAAACCCGGCAGCTTCTAAGCACTATTCAACAATCTGCGGAACTAAACCCTAGCAACACTAACGCTCGCCCTTCTAAAGAAAGAACAATTCCTCTGCGTGTTCAGCATCCACCCAGACTCATAGCTAGAGAGCAAGAACAAATGATTTTGCAACAGTCCACAACGCCTTTTAATTTGGTTGTTGGTGAACCGGGTATAGGCAAGACAAGGTTACTCAAAGATACGTTTCCTCAGGCGTTTTCCTTGAAGTGTCTCGAGGGTTTGAATAATCTCCCATATTATCCAGTGCTCGAGTTTCTGCGAACTAATTTATCCAAGATCAATCCTGGACTCTATTGTGACGATTTGGCTCGCTTACTCCCTGAACTTTCCAGCCATCAGGTTCTTGGTGTGCTCGAGCCAGATATAGCTAAAGTGCGCTTACTCGAGGCTATTGCACTGACTTTAGAGTCTTTTCAGCAAATCTTGCTTTTGGATGATATTCAGTGGGTAGATTCTGCTACCTTAGAACTTTTAATGTTTTTAGTTTCACGCAATAAAACTAAACTCTATGCCACTTGTCGCAAAGGTGAAGAAAGCCAGGCTTTGCGCTCTGCGCTACATATCTTGCAGCGTCAACATGCACTGACTGAAATTCAGTTGAAGCCATTGGCCCAAAGGGATATAAAACACCTAATGGCTGACTTAATTGGAACGGATGATGGGCCTGAAAAATTCAGCCAGTGGCTTTATGCACGCTCAAGTGGAAACATCTTTTTTGTTTTAGAAACTCTCAGAAGTCTTTTTGAAAATGGCACCTTGCAAGATCATAAAGGAACCTGGCATAGCCATTTAGATGACATCACCCGTGATTATTCTGAATTAGATATTCCTCCTAAAATTTCAGAAGTGATTACCCGAAGACTCAAGCTTTTAAGCCCAGAAGCCCAGCGTGTGATTCAGGCGGCCAGTGTAGTACGCCAAGGACTTACACCCAAACTGCTGGCCCAGCTTTCAGGCTTATCTGAATGGGCTACGCTAGACGCTTTAGAGCAAGCCGAGACGAGTGAACTCATCCATGCAGAAACCTTTAGCCATGATTTATTTAGACAGAGTATTTACAGCTCGCTTTCTGTAGCTAGAAAGCGTCATCTTCATGCCCAAACCGCAACCTTGCTAATAGGTGCAGACCCCTTGGTATTAGCAGATCACTGGTTGCAAGCCGAAGAACCGTCTAAAGCACTGGATTATTATTTAGAAGCCATAGACACTTACAGAAATCATGGCTGGCTAGAAGAGGCTAAAACCCTGATTGAAAAAACTCAACCTTTAGTCACAGCGTCTGAAACAATTTGGATGCTTGAGCAATACCTCACTGAAATCTATGTAACCCTGGGTCAATACGAACAGGCCGAACCACGCATTGCTACTCTCTTAGAAACTGCTCAAAGCCCAGCTTTGAAGGCTAAAATTTTTGGATATCAAACGATGGTCTTATTACATCATGGAAACATTAATGAGGCTGCTCAAATCGCTGGTGTTTGGGAGCAACTGGCTAAGGATAATCCAGAACTAGACACCTTTGAGTTGCGCTACCTACAAGCTGAAATTGCCGTTTATCAAGGAGAGTTTGAATCTGCTAAGCAAATTATGGAACCTTTACTAGAACCATTGCGACAGAAAGCACCTTCAATCAATTTAATTCGGATACTCACTGGTTTGGCAGTTGTCCTTGACTGGCTAGGCGACTATGGTAAGTCTATGCCTTTGCACCATAAAGCTCTCGAGAGTGCTAAAACTTTGGGGGCCAGACATTTACAAGCTGATGTAGTAAACAATATGCTTTGGAATGCTATAACGCTTAAACAAACGCAAAGCATGTTGCTATTAGCGGAAGAAACCCTGGCTTTGGGTGAATACAACATTTCTAATACCTTGCGAAATAATCTAGCTTATGCCTATATGTCATTAGAGCAATACAAACAAGCCCAAAAACACTACCAGGACATAACCCGTTACAGTTCTGACCCAACGCTACTTTGTTTTGCCTATTCACATATGTGTACTCTTTATTACAAAGAGGGTCAGATTCAGGAAGGTGAAGAGGCCCTTAACCAGGCCCTAGACCTTGTGTTTAAGACAGATTTTCCTGTTGCCCATATTCGAGTAGGCATAACCACCCTTTTATACGGTAGTGATGCGCAGCTAGATTTAGTCAAACCCCTCTTGGTGGGTAAACGTACGTCTGACCCAGATGTACAAAGTGAATATGAAGAGGCTTTGCAAAAACGTGGATTAAGCTATCCTTTGGCGTAAGACAGCATTTTTGAGACCTAAGTTTGGAGTTCAGGGTTTCTTTTAATCTTCAATCTTCAAGCTAGCGCATGGTAAATCCATAAGTTTTTGTAGGGTGCACACTTAGCACCAGAACGGCAACGTTTGCACATAACACCATTCTGTGTAGCTCGAACACTGTGGTGCATGAACGCACCCTACTCGTTTACTGCTTCAATCTTTAACCTTCAATCTTCACTCTAGCGGGTGAGACGCTGGTGTAACGCCCCTGAGTGAATACTGATTTTATGACCGCAGATTTTAGTGCCAACTTTGTTTTGCGAATCAAAGAAGTGAGGGGTTTGCTAAAGGTATCCTTGCACAACCTAAAAACGGGTCAAAAAGAAGAGTTTGGGTCTTTTCAGGAAGCCTGGAAATGGCTCGAGCTACAGAGTAAACAAGCCTCTGGGGGTTTACGCTAAAGCTTGTGACGCTTAGCTAAATCACTGTGACGCTGGTGTAACGCCTGGTTTTCTAGACTTGGAGTTGTAAGACAAAAAGTAAAGGTATCCAGGAGGATATTTTATGAGAAAAATCGGTTTATTAGCCCTAATTCTGTTACTAGCCGCCTGCGGGCGTAACCCAGCACCCACCAGTGAACCCACCCTGGATGCTCAAGCAGCCACTATCTTTGTAAATACCACCACAGATGAGCTAGACAACATAGTTCCAAATAATAAGTGTTCCTTGCGAGAAGCCATTATTTCTGCTAATAACAACTCGAACTTTGGAGGATGTACCAGTAGTGGGTCTTATGGTACAGATACAGTGAGGGTGCCTTCGGGAACCTTTATCCTTACTCGAGAACTACCTTGTGTTTTTGATCAGGATTGTGGCGGCCTGAACATCCTTAGTAACATGACCCTAGATGGTGCAGGGCCAGGGTCTACCATCATCCGCCAACAAACTAGTTTGTTTACCAGTACCTTGACATTAGGTGAGTTTAATAAAAAAGTAACGGTAACCATTAAGGACGTAACCTTGAGGAGTCCTGGCGCTACAAGTTCTACTTTATTTAATCAAAATGCAACAACACGTTTAGAAAATTCAATTGTTGAGGACAGCAGTGATGAGGGTATTTTCAATAGTGATGGAAGCACTCTAACCATTGTCAAGAGCATTATCAGAAACAATAACAACAAAGGAATTTTAAATCGGGGTGTTTTAACCATTTCAGATAGTACTATTGCTGGCAATGATGCTTTTGGTGATGGCGGCGGAATTGCTCAACAATCTACTGGAGGACCTACAACCATTACCAATACCACCATTAGTGGTAACTCAGCATCTGGTACCGGCGGCGGAATTTTTGTTAATGGAGGTACTTTCAACATTGCTAACAGCACCATTACAGGTAACTCGGCGACTAATTTTGTAGGGGGTATTTTCCGGTCTTCAACTGCAGGGCAAGTAATCTTGTCTAACACTATCGTGGCAGGTAATACTGCTAATGCAGTCCCCGATTGTAGTGGGGCCTTTGCCAGTGGAGGCAATAATTTTATTGGGATTGTTACTAGTGCTTGCACAGGTTTTAGTAGTTTGTTCGGTGATCAAAGGGGCACAGAAACCACACCGCTTAATCCCCAGCTTGGCCCCCTAGCCGATAACGGCGGTCCTACCCCAACTCATGCTTTGTTACGTGGAAGTTCTGCCATAGACAGAGGCAACCCCAGTATTTGCCCAACCACCGACCAGCGTGGTGTAGCCCGTGCTTTTGACGGTAATAACGACAGCTTCACCTTCTGCGATATAGGAGCTTTTGAATACAACACCCCCTTTTCAGCCGATTTAAGAGTGAATTTAGATGACAACCCAGGCACGGTGTCAGCAGGTGGAACCTTTAGTTACATCATGACCCTGAGTAACGCTGGGCCAGATAGAGCGGTGTCTGTAAAAGGTGTTCTTGGAGTGCCAAGCACAGTTACTGTGCTATCGCCTTTGCCTAGTGGTTGCAGCCTTGTAGGCACAACCATTACCTGTAATCTAGGGCTTAGCTTTATAAATCCTGGCGCAAGTGTGGTTAAAACCATCAATGTCCGCGCACCCTCAGTTGCACCTAGTAACAATCTAATTGCTGCGCTTGCTAGTGTTACTAGCATTACACCCGACCCAGATACTCAAAATAACAAGCGTGGAACAGGTACAACTATTGTCAACCCACAGTCAGCAGACTTAGCTCTTAGCCTAAGTAGCTCAGTAGGGTCAATCATTAAGGGAAATACGTTTAACTACACCCTGAGAGTAACCAATAACGGACCCAACACAGCCAGCAATATCGTTCTGCGCCAAACCTTGCCTTCTGGTGTTAGTTTCCAATCTGCTTCGGCAGGATGCAGCATTTCTGGTTCAACAGTAACCTGTAATGTGGCTTCGTTAGCATCTGGAGCATCTAGTACAAGTACCATCACTGTTTTGGCCAGTGCAGCCGGTACAGCTACTAGCAATGCCAACATTAGTAGTGCAACGCCCACAGATCCAAATAGTGCCAATAACAGTGCTTCAACCAGTGTAACCATTACCCTTCCTGCTACTGACCTCAGTGTGGCGATTGTTGCACCCACCCAAAATGCCAACCTACCTCGCAATACTGACCTGGCTTATGACATTCGAGTAAGAAATAATAATGCCACCTCTGCTACTACCGCCAACGTGGTTTTGACGGTGACGTTTCCTAATAATGTCACTAACATTCGTGTACCTGCCAGTTGCTCACTAAGTGGTTTGGTTGCAACTTGCAATATAGGAACTATGAATGCTGCAACAGCAGTAGCGAGAAACATCACGGTGCGTTTACCCAACAGTGCAACTACCGTTTCTGCAACGGCTGTAGTTACTCTAGCCAATAGCGATCCTAATACCGCAAATAATCAAGTTACTAGAAGAGTGAATGTGCAATAAAATTTAGGGATACTCAAGAAGCCCTCTAAATATTCGGGGGCTTTTCTTTTTAACCTATAAAAGAACATATCCCACGTTTAGATGCTTCCTTAAACAGAAGCATCTCTTTTACATCTTGGCTTTGCTCTGCAAGCTCATGTAAATAATCCCATTCTTTGCGCCTAAAAGCCCTGATGGCCTTTTCTAAAATTTTATACCGCTCTCCTGTAATACCCTTGCGTTCTAAACCTACTTTATTTAATCTAAAGTGCGTTGCCGGGTTTCCTCTAGCCATACTAAAGGGCAAAATATCCTGATTGATACCGCTACCTGCCCCAAACATGGCATAGTTTCCTATACGGCAAAACTGATGCATCATGCTACCTGAGCCAATCACTACATAATCTCCAAGTTGGCAGTGCCCACCCATTTGCACACTGGTGGTTATTGAGCAGTACTTGCCTATTTTTCCGTTATGTGAAACATGACTATTGCACATGACCAAAGTACCTTCACCGATTCTGGTTTCTGCGCCTTCACCCGTGGCACGGTGAACGGTAACAAATTCGCGCAAAGATACTTTATTTTCTAGGATGGTAAAACTCTCTTCACCCTTAAAGCTCGAGTCCATAGGTTCTCCGCCTACAACTACATAAGGACCTAAAGTGCAATTTTCACCGACTCGAGTTCCTGAGTGCAGAACGGTTCCAGTTTTTAAGGTTGTACCTTTGCCAACGATTACATTCTTTTCAATAACTACAAAGGGCTCTATCACAACATCATCAGCGATTTGAGCAGTAGAGTGGATAACGGTGGTGGGATGAATCATAGAAGTTAGCTTATCAGCAATTTGGTGGCGAGTGACGAGTGGTGAGTGATTAGGGCTTTACTGTTCACTCGCCACTCGCCACTCTTCACTTATTCCGCAAACATAAACGATAATTCAGCTTCAACTGCCACTTCGTCACCAACCATAGCTACAGCTTGCACTTTGCACAAACGGCGGCGATAAAGCAAAATCGTGCCAGTTAATCTAAGCTGATCTCCAGGTATCACTTTGCGCTTAAACTTGGCCTGGTCTACAGCAACTAAATAACCAATGCGCTGAGTTTCAAACTTTTCACGTATGGCTAAACCAAGGGCGGCGGCTTGAGCCAGAGCTTCAATAATCATTACGCCAGGCATGACTGGTTCCTGAGGAAAGTGACCCTGAAAAAAAGGTTCGTTGTGGCTTACGTTTTTGAGGCATTCAAAAGAATCCCCTTCTTGAGACAGGACTTTATCAATCATTAAGAAAGGGAAGCGGTGGGGGAGGAAGGCTTGGATGTCAATCATGGCTTAGTGTAACTTAAAAGTAGAACAAGGGAAAAGGATAGGTGTTTTGGAAAGTAAATCTAGATTCAACTTAACCCTTCAATACGTTTAAGCAGGTTTTTTATTTCATCGGGAATGTCATCTTGTGTCATATTTTGAGCTATACGTTTACCATCTGTATCCTTATGGAAGTTTGCGTTATATCTTTTGAAAACTCTTTGAAGTACATCTGCGCCAGGTGCAATTTGTAAAATACGTTCAGGATTTCTCCATTCTTCTTCGAGAATCCGTTTTTGTGCTTTAATAACCTCTTTAACCTTCTTTTTACTGACGTGCTGACGAATATGGGTTTCGATTGACTGGTAAACACTATCAGTAAAGTCTTTAGAATCTACTTTTTGGTAAAGCTGAACTTGGGTTTCACGTGGGATAAAACCACCCTTGAGTCCTCCTAATTCAGCTCTAATTGGTACTGCTACAGAAAACACTACCAAAGATTCTTAGAGCCTAGCATCCCGTTTAAGTTTCTGCCAAGGGGTCAAGTATTCGATAGCAGAATGAATGCGTTGCTTGTTATACCAATAATCAAATTGCTTGCTTAAGGGAAGTAAATGGTCATAGCTAACACACTCCTGCCTGAAGAAGAAATCATACTTGAATGTTTTGTTGAGCCTTTCTAGGATGGCCATGCCGTCTGTTTGCTTGATTGAACTGCGATGCCAAGAACCAAGGGTTTTGCAGGTTGTTTGAAAGTGGTCAGAGGTAAAATCCGACCCTCCATCGGTTTGAATGACCAAAGGGTCAGTAATACCTTGCTTATGAAGGCGTTGCTGTGCTTCTTTGAGGGTGGTAGCAGCAGCAAGCTTACAAAGCTGTTTAACGGGTTTTAGACTCAAGCAAGCCCGTGAGGCAATATCTTCTACGACATACAGCCAGGCTTTGCTACTCCCATAGGCTACTTGAGTTGCATCCATTTGCACCCTGCGTCCTTTAGGTAACTGGGCAGCAGGGGTTGGTTCAGGTAATTCACGTCTAGGTTTGGCTTTTGGTGTTACTGTTAAGTCAAGCTCTGTCATGATTTTCCTGACCTTGTGTTCCCCTAGCTGCCAGCCTTTCTTAAGCACTTCCTGATGAATACGGCGATAACCGTATGTAGGATGTTTGAAGGCTAAACGTTTAATCTGGGCTTTAAGCTGTTTCTCTTCTTTTACTTGGGTTTGCCGTTTCTCTTCACTTTTGAAGAAGTCACGGAGTTGCCAATATGCAACTCCCGCAGCCTTAGCAAAGCTGCGTAAGGAGATACCTTTACGCTTCTGGTATTGCTTTGCTAGCTCGGACATACTTAAAGCCCTCTGGCCTTTTTTGCTATATCCAGTTCCACAACCTTTCGCCCTAACATCTGCTCCAGTTTCTCTACTTTGGCTTCTAGTTGCTTCGTTTCAGCTTTACCTTCTGATCTACCCAAGGCTGCTTGTCCTGCTGATAAAAACTCAGCCTTCCAGTTATGTATCTGACTCGGCGCTATTCCATGTTCTCGTGCTAATTCAGATACTCCTGCTTCCCCTCGTAGATTCGCTAGCACTATCTCCGTCTTTTGCTCTACGCTCCATTTGCCTTTCCTTGCCATTTCATTCCTCCATTAGTCTCCACTATTCTAGTGGGTACTTTGGAAGTGTTTCTTGTAGCACTACCATTCGTTTCACTAAAACCTCACTAAATAGACTTCTAGCCTCATCTATAATTGCTGCTGATAAATCTTTTATTGAGCTGTTTTCGAGTTTGATGCGTATTTCACTACCTCGTGCTAACAAGGATTTCCAAATTGCATCGGGAGCGTATAAAAAATAATTTTCAAGTTCTCTTTTCTCAAAAATATGGATTTTGTCCTTTAATTTGTGCTTTAGATTTTCAATCTCTATATCAGAACGTTGATCACGATCAATAATAAATAAATGAGGCACAGGAGAGCCAGAGGAAATTTTTTCGAGTGTTTGTTGGCGTATAGAACCCGAGGATTTAACGGTTTCTCCTCCCTCCATGTGAACAATACTTATACCTTTACCCAATAAATTTACGCCTAGTGTCTCTGCCCAAGCAAGTAAAACAGGATCATCACTTGGACCCTCGACAAATAGGACAGCATCAGCCATCAAGACATCACTATTGCGAACGCCGATTTCCCTTAATACTTCACTAAGTTCTTCTGATTTAGTGACTCCACTAATTCGAGTGCGATTTTCGACTTTCTCTACACGGAAGATTCGAGAATCTCTTATATTTTTGTTTGTAAGCGCAGATTCATGAGTAGCTACAAATATTTGTCTCCCAGTATTTTGTAGTTTGTCAAAGAGATAATGTAAGGCACTTGGATGTAAATGATTTTCAGGCTCTTCGAGAAAAATAGCACTTTGGTCATTAGAGGTTTGGAGCGCAGTAGCTACCATGAGAAGTTGCTCGACACCGCCACCCATATCATGGAGGTGCGTTTGAAATTGTGAACTTGACGCAAAAGTAATATAAGTTTCAGTATTCTCTAGGCGCACTCTCAGATCACCAATATCAGAGATGGCTTCCTTTATGAAAGCTGCAATATCTTGAAACTTTGCTGGCTCATTATTATTAAGGGTATGTAAAATCTGAGATAAATTTGCTCCAGATGTTTCAAGATTCATAACTTGCTTGACGGATTGTCTGTTAACACTGCGCCGATGGGGGCTAAAAAAGAAAGAACTGGTTAGATACCCAGAAACCAAACCAACAAACCACGAGATGGGATGATTCGGTATCACTGGATGCCCTGATTGAACAACATATTCTTGATCATCAGATTTCCCTGTATTATTTGCAAGTAACTCTTCGTTTATTACCTTATTTGGAAATTTTTGAACACGATCTAGCGGGTTATTCACTAATGTTCTGTACGAGCCATTTTCCAATGTCAAGTGCCAAATCGTTGCCCAATTACCAGTTTCATCAAAAATTTCTAGCTTTTTTAGTGCTGTAATATCATTAAAATTTTGTCCCGGAACTTCATAATGAAATTTAACACGAGACAAAAAGGAGCTGCCTTTAATAGTTTCAAACCGTTTTTTGTCATCTCGAAAGATGTACTCGAAATAACTTAGGAGTTTGTTCCGCTCTGAGCCAATAATTTTGAACTCGAGAGTCATGCACCACTTTTTTGATGAGTCCTGGTCTGTTAAAAACGATATGAGATTGAGTCCATTCCCCAAAAACAGGTCACGCAAGTTTTGCAGTGCGTGAAAAACAGAACTTTTACCTGAATTATTTCGTCCAATTAGAATGTTGACTAAACCTATATCCTCGAGTTTGACCTTTTCAAGAGAACGAAAATTTTCTATTTCTAATGTGGTTAATAACATGCTACCAAACCGTTAAACAAGTTGTGCCATTCTGGTAAGCTGCAACTCTTCTAAAAGTCTAGTCGCCAGCGTTAAAGACCGCAAATCATCCTCGAGAGTTCCAATAGGCGGGGCATCATTGCGTATTCTAGCCAGAAAATGCTCGAGTTCTTTTTTAAGCGGATTTTCTTCATGTACAGTTCGCACATCCACTTTCATATGCGAATCTCCTAGGTCGTCTTTGGCAGGTTGATAAACGGCAATTTCAGTGTAAGGCTCTTTGGCAAAATCTAGGCGCAGAGTTTGTTTGGCTTCGGCTACTACTAGCGTGCGCTCTGCATCGGGGGCAACACGGCTAGCCAGAAAGCGGGCAATACAACCATTTTCAAAGACAATTTGGGCTGCAGCCACATCTTCAAAAGGGCTACCGTTAAGCAGGTGTCCGGCCACAGTAGTAGTGGCAATAGGGGAACCTACTAAACCCAAGACAATATCAATATCGTGAATCATCAAATCTAAAATAACGCCCACATCTTTGATGCGGGCATAAGGGGTAAGTCGTCTGGCCTCTATTAAGTAAGGGTTCTGCACACGCCTCTTTAAGAGTTGCACAGCCTGGTAAAAACGGGTGATATGACCCACTTGCAACACCAAATTGCGCTGGCGGCTCATTTCCATGAGTTCTTTAGCTTGAGTGATTTCGGTGGCTACAGGTTTTTCTACCAGAACATGAATGTTAGCTTCTAGGAGTTGCTTGGTTAAGGCGTAATGGGTACTGGTCGGTGAAGCTACGCTAACTGCATCAATCTGTTCATAAAGAAGTAATTCATCTAAATCATTGTAGACAGGAAGTCCATAGTTTTTCTGAGCGTGTTCACGGCGGGCTGGGTCAGGATCAACCAGGGCCACTAAATCTACTTGGGGAATAATCGAGTAGATATTGGCGTGGTGTTTTCCCATCACACCAGCACCAACAACAGCAACCTTTAGGCGATTCATAGGGTCCCTAGGGTTGTAGAGGCAAGAAGTTGTTTCATAAATGTGATGTGATGGTGATGTGACCCACGTGAAACGGTTAGTTTTCCGTGTAAAGGACTACCTAAAAGAAAAAAGTCTCCTAGCACATCAAGCGCCTTGTGACGTACTGGCTCATCCGCAAAACGCAAAGGGATGAGGGACCCAGCGTCATCAAAAACAATAGCATTTTCTAGACTGACATGGGAAGCCAGTCCCTGACTGCGTAAAATTTCATATTCGTGCTTAAAGCCAAAGGTGCGTGCGCTTAAAAGACTGCGGTAGTTGGTAGGATTACCCTGAAAGCTCTGTTTTCCTATAGCAGGGTGAGGAAAATCAATATCTACTAGGAGGCTAGTTGGGCCTGGCTCGAGGGTGATAGAGCTATCATTGTGCTGGTAACTGAAGGGTAATTGGGCATGAAAACCCTCTGGGATGGCAGGGGGTAGGCCTAGATTTTGGATGTCTTCTAGCCAAGGTATAGATGAACCATCTAAAATAGGGAGTTCGTTTCCCTCGACTTCAATCAATACGTTTTTCCACCAGCCAGCAATAGAAAGAGCAGCTAATAAATGTTCAACAAGGGCTATATTTACCCCGTCTTTACCCAAAATAGTGCAGCGTGGAGTGGCTATCACCGACTCGAGCCTAGCTGGAATGATAGTCGTACCTACTCGAAAGCGAACATCACCTTCATCAGGGTGTAAACGCACTTTGGAGAATCCCCCAGTGTGTAGCCCGTAACCACTAAGCACGCAACAAAGCTTACGTTGAGACAAGCAGCGATGTCTATAAGGGTGTCAGGAAGAGGGATGAGTGACGAGGGGTGAGTGAACAGTGAAAAACACTCGTCACTCACCACTTTCTACTTTTCCCTTGCTCGGCCTTTAACAGTTTGCCAGATAGTCTCGAGCTGTCCTTGTAAATAAAGCCCCCGTACCCATTTGCGAAAAGGAACTGCTGGTGCGCCAGCCCAGGTTTCATTGGCGGGAATATCTTTAGAAACCCCTGAACCTGCGGCTAAGGTTACGCCATCTCCAATACTGATATGGTCAGCTATGCCTACGCTGCCCCCAATGGTGACGCGGTTGCCAATACTGACTGAACCTGCAATAGCTCCACGACCAGCAAATAAACAATCGGTTCCCATCGTCACGTTATGGCCAATCTGGCACAAGTTATCAATTTTTGTTCGGGCTCCAATAATAGTATTAGAGAGTGTTCCACGGTCAATACAGGTGTTGGCCCCGATTTCAACATCATCATGTAGTTCTACACTGCCTAGGTGATGAATCTTGGCTGCACCTCTAGGGCCAGGGGCATAGCCAAACCCATCGCTGCCAATCACTGCGCCACTATGAATCGTCACGCGGTTCGCCAGTTTTATGTTGGCATAAAGCGTAGTGTTGGGGTGTAGTAAACAGTTTTCACCCATCTGAACACCTGTACTAATAACACAGCCTGCACCGATTCTTCGAGCCTTTACCAATAGACACATCAGCTTGAATCACAACTGCTTGAGCCACATGAACATCCTTTGCAAGGGTTGCACTGGGGTCAATGATTGCTGAAGGATGAATACCTTGAGCAATAGGCGGGCGGGTATTAAAAAGTTCTGAGAGTTGCGCTAGGGCCAAACGCGGTTCTTTAACTTTGATAAAGGGGTGCGCTGGGGTGTGTTTTGATTTTTGATTGATGACGAGTACAACAAGATTTTTAGTCTCGAGCTTAGCGAGTTGCTTATCATCAGCTATAACCATGACTGCGCCAGAGGTGGGATGTTCAGGAGAAGCTAGATGGGTGACCGTAAGGTTGCGGCCTTCTAAGATTCCCCCAAGATGTTGGGCAATGCTTTGAGCGTTCATAAGAGATTTTAACAAGAAGCAATTCTAGCTAACCTGTGCTAAACTTAGCTAAGGTGATGTTATGGCCAAAATTGTCAATATGCATGAAGCAAAAACCAATCTCTCTAAACTAGCAGAAGCGGCCCTTGAGAGGTGAAGAAATCATTATTGCTAAAGCGGGTAAGCCCTATGTACGCCTGATACCTGTAGAGGTCAAGCGCAAACGCCCTTTGGGAATTCTTAATATTCCACTTAGTGATGAAGCTGTTACGGAATCCATGCGACCCCTTAATGAAGAAGAACTTAAAGATTGGTATGGCGAATGACTGTTTTGCTAGATAGTCATGTTTTTTTATGGGCAGCGACAGATGAAAGTAAATTGCCTGTTAAGGTAAAAGACCTTTTGCAGAATCCTGAAACGGTTGTCTTGGTTAGTGCAGTTACCCCTTGGGAACTTGCTATCAAATTTCACCTAGGAAAATTACCCGAAGCACGTGACATTGCGATAGATTATTACGGGCTTTTGGTAAAACTCGGATATAATTCTCTAGATATAAAACCGCACCATGGTTTATTAGCTGCTAGTTTTAAATCAGCGCACCGTGACCCTTTTGATAGGTTGTTAGCAGCACAGTCAAAGCTCGAGCAAGCACCCTTAGTTACTGCCGATGAAGCTATTCGTCGTTTGCCAGGACTCGAGTGGTTGTGGTGAAGGTTTGTTTAATCCATCAAATCCCCAGACTGTTCTTCCTCTTCTTTTTGGGGTTCCTCAGGTGGACTCTCGGGTGTTTCTTCTTCATCATCTTCAATAGTAATAGTCAGGGTTTCTTCACCCTTGATTAAGTAGGGAAACATTTGTTTATCCAGCCGTTCTTTTTCATCATCGATAGTGGTTTGCACCAAAAGTTCACGCGATTGTATATTGCCCTCGAGAGCGGCCAACAATTCTCCAAAAGATAAAATAGGTCTGGATTCTTGGTTGGGGCTTTCATCATCTTCGGGCCCCTCTAACCCACCACGAAAGACAATATCTAGTGAGCCTTTGGCTTCTTCAGGGATTTCTAGCACCAATGTTTTAACTAAGGGCTCACCACGATAAGGTTGCAAGCGTATATAGACCTCGAGGTCTTCACCCTTTTTAAGCTCTTTGGTTTTAGCATTGACTTCTACAATTTCGGCGTAGTTCTGGTTATCCTCATAGCGCAGGCTTATAGAAACCTGGGCAATCTGGGCTTTGGCAAAGATATTTTCGGCCAGAATGTTCAAGGGAGCTGCGGTTAAACCTGCTGCGGCACTAGATAAATCTTCGGGGTCAGTAGCCTGCTCAATCACATTAACTTTTCGTCCATCCTTAAAAGTGATTTCCCAGGCTAGCTCGGCAGTTCCTCCACCTACTTTTTTGCTGGATTCATCAAAGAGTTGCAAGGTAGCAGCGGCCAGAATAGGTGCGTAGTAACGCTCGTCATTCACAATTTCAAAACGTTTGACCAGTGTACTTTTATTATCTAGTAAAGTAAGTGTTATCGGTAAAAAATCAGGAGTTATACCCAACGTTCCAACAATGGCTGCTGGGCGGTCCTGAGTAATAGTTCCTAATAGCGTCTGGCCATTGTCTGCCAGCTTAAAAGGAACTACATCACTAGGCACTATATAAGACACAAAAGCTGGCGCAAAAGCAAAAGCCACTTTGCCAACACCAAAGAAAGGATGGCCAAAAGCTAGTACGGTATCACCAGATACTTCTGTAACTGTTCCTACGCCTGCTAGGGTTACATCTCCCCTCAAGAGTTGCACACTTATCGCGCTTCCAGGTTCTAACTTATAGGTGCTTTCATCGATGGTAAAAGCCCCACTGGTTTGTACAGGCAAAGGGCTAAGCGTAGTGCGAGAAAACAAACTCTCGAGCTGGGTTGCTGCACGTTCACTAACACCAGAAAGAAGTAACGGTGTACTAACAGGTTCATAGCTTCCAGCCGCAGCAAAAATATCTTCACCAAAAGGCGTGTAACTCTCTGATTTAGAACCACGCATTTCTTCAATGGGTGTAACTAACGCCAAACGATGGTCACTATTAGGAAAGACATAGGAAATAGCCCCCAAAAGCTTATCGCCCTGATCTGATTTGATATACACCGGGCTTCCGCTCATGCCGGCCGCAACCCCGCCAGTTGATTCAATAAAATCCCCACTAGCTTTGACGAGCACCAAGGGAAACCCCAGACCTACGTCATATTGCAAGGCAATCACTTCTATGGGAAACTGCTCGAGCTTGTTGCCTGCGCCTGCTGTAACGGCGTAGCCCTGAAGGCCAGCTTTTACATTTTCAAGGGGAAAAGTAAGGCTCAAGGCCTGTACAAAACTACATAAACACACTATCCAAAAGATAAATCGTGACATGGGGTTATCGTAGCGTTTATTGATTCTGTGTAAAGTGAGTTTAAGTTCACCTTGAATTAAGGCACATTAAAGGTTGCTGTATAGGTTGTTGCCGAAGACAGGGTGGTAATGCTGTGTGAAGCGGCTCCTCCATCTGACCAACTATTAAAAGTAGCCGTTCCTGAAGGTGTATTTTGGTTGGGTGCCTTGAGGTTAAGAACATAACCTTTCCAGGAGGTTAAGGTTTTAGGTGCAGTAATGACCGTATCGTTGACCGTGAGCTTTAGGCCACTAGGGTTGCTAGCAAAGGTCAAATTCACCAATTTTGGGCGGATAATACGTTTGATGCGCTTGCTCAAGCCTTGTGAATCAGTGGCAGTGAGATAAACCTCGAGATAACTGCTGGTCGTTGCAGCTAAGTCCTCTGGTACAGGCATAGTGATAGTGAGACTACTTCCAGAAGTAGTAGGCGCATAAGGATGGGTATGTTCATTATGAAAGACAAAAACTTGCCAGGATAACTGACTTCCATTTAAAGAACCATCTTCAGGATCGGTTGCTGTAGCTTGCAAAGTAATGGTGTCACCCACACCAAATCGTGCATTTATATCAGGCGAAGTAATTGTTAATACAGGCTGATTATTCCCAGGATAAATACGTCGATAAAGCACCGTGCTTGCCCCACGGCTATCTTGCACTGTAAGAGCCACACGAAAATAGCCTGTAGGGCTGCTTTGGGTATAGGTGTGCTCAGTTGTAATTCCACTGCTTGTTGAGCCATCACCAAAAGCCCATTCATAGCTAAGTGCATCCCCATCAGGATCACTGCTTTGCGAAGCGTCAAAGGCTACCTCTAAAGGTAAATTGCCTGATCGTGGTGTAATCGTAGCTATAGCTTCAGGAGCACGGTTATCTGAACCACTAAAGGTAATCCTGCCAATCTGTCCACCACCTGCAAAGGTTGCATAGTACAGGGCCTGCTGATTTTGATAGGGCCCGAACATCATGTGAATAATCGGGCTATCTACGTCAGCAAAAAGTTGCGCTTTATATTCACTACCACTTTGTTTAAGCCTGAAAATATCACCACATACATAATCTGCAAATAAATAAGTATTGTTATACCCACTTGGCCAAAATCCATTTGGCACAAAGGCTCCAGCAGTAATTGAATTACAGCTTTGAAAGGGGGACCCAGGGGGATTGGTATCGTGCTTGTAAGCAAAAACCGGATTGATCAGACCAGTTGGTGGCACATTGCAATCTGTTTCAGAACCATTCACGCAATTGCCTTCACGGATATTCCAACCATAATCTGCTCCAAGCTGACCCAGATTGATTTCTTCCCACATATTTTGCCCCACATCATTGATAAAAAATCTAGTGCTAGAAGCATTAGGGTCAAAGGCTGTGCGAAAGGGATTACGAAGCCCTGTTGCATAAATTTCACGGCATTTTTTCCCTGGAGTAGTTGAGCCAGTTTTACACACAGCAGTTCCTGAACCTTGATAGGGGTTTCCTGGAGCAGGAGCCCCACTCGAGGTGATACGCAACATTTTCCCTAATAAGGTATGTAACTCTCGAGCAGCATCATTGGAACCCGCACAACCACTATTGCCAGCATAATCACAGCCACCGTCCCCAACACTGACATACAGATAACCATCTTTACCGAAGTGCAAATCACCCCCATTATGATTTCCATGATAGGAAAGAATATTGTCTAGCAGAATCACTTCACTGGCCAGATTAACAAGGTTATTACTTCCAAGAGTAAACCGCGAAACCCGGTTGACCGGGGCACTAGTGGTATCACTCTCACAGGCAGGAAATTTTTTGAAGGTGTAATACACATAAATGTAATTGTTGCTAGCAAATTGTGGATCAACCGCAACACTGAGTAAGCCCTGCTCACTATTGGTGCAAAGGGTTGAGCTTAAATCAAGGGCAGGTGAAGGTAGCAAGGTGGTGGTATAGATGCGCAGTTGGCCTTCTTTAGAGGTTACTAGCAAACGACCATCTGGTGTAAAGGCTAAACCGGTAGGTTGACTGAGAGAAAAGAGGGTTTGGTCTTCAAACTGGCTTGGTAAATTATCCACCAAAATAATCTCATCATCGGTAGAAATGGGTGAGCGCATACAGGCCACTAGGGTTACTAGAAGAATAAATGAGAGAGGTTGATAAGAGTATTTCATTGGATTTCCTCCAGTTTGAACGTATTGCTATCATAGTGAAACTACCTGATGATTAAATGGTAATTTCAATGAGCTTTCTGAGGGAGATGGCAGGTTTATCTGTCATAAAGGGCTTATTGTGCATAACATCTTAGTTTTAGCCTAACCTCGAGCGACAACCGTACCTAGAAAGCACTGTGAAAAATGATACATTGGCTCTATGAAACCCTCGAGACCACATCATCTATCGCTTATTGCTAATGTCTTGTCAAAACTTTGTGGCGGTCGTTGTGTAGCCTATAGAGCCGATCAGGGTCGGCGCACATCTGATTTTCTAATGATTAACCTCTGGGGAGATAAGGTCAAGGTTCTGCAAATCCTCCCCCACCTTACCGACCAACTCAAGGGCATTGATGTTGAAATTATCCAAAGTGGCCGCCGTGGCCAAGACTATTTTCTGGTCTTTGCGGTAACTAAAAAACTAGCTACCCAAACCCTGCAAGCCCCCGAGCGCAGAGCCAAAATGCACCATGAGGTGGCTTCACAAGCCCGTAGGCGGGTTATTTCGCATCATTTGGCTACTGCCAGCGAAGTTAAAAAGAGCCGCCGTCTGAATACTCTCAGGCTAAAAAGTCCCTACAGGGCTAATGTGGTGGGGCTCGAGCAGAAGCCTATTTAAGTAATAAGCAATGAGTAGAAAGCAATGAGCAATGAGTGGTTTACAATGGTCACTCGTCACTCGCCACTAACCACTCGCCACTGTTTACTTTGCCTTTCCCACTTGCTACTAGCTACAAACCACTGGCTCGTTACTCATAGCTTACGCTTTGCTCAATCTGGTATAAAATAATCCAAATTCACCTCGAGAGGTTCTCGAGGGTTTTATTTTAGGAATGGTTTTAGTCTAGGAGTGTCATGCGGAGTTTTGTAATTGATTTGGCTGGGCATATGGGGCAAGAGGTAAGTTTGCAAGGTTGGGTTCATAACCGCCGCGAACTGGGCGGTATTAGTTTTCTTATTTTGCGTGACCGCACTGGCATTGTGCAATGTGTTTTTGAAAAGACCCCTGTTCCGCTAAATGAAAGCTGTGTGCGGGTTACAGGCAAAGTGGTAGTAAGTAAAAAGGCTCCTGGTGGTTTAGAACTTCATGCTAAGACTCTCGAGATCATCAGCGAAGCTATAGAACCAACACCTATTGAAATTCCCAAAGAAGAATTTAGTGCCAACCCTGATACCTTACTCGAGTATCGCCATGTCTCGTTGCGTGGAGTAAAGGCCAGGGCTGCCCTAAAGGTACAAGCCGAACTGGTCAAAGGATTTCGCAGCTTCTTGAACGACCAAGGCTTTACCGAAATTTTTACCCCCAAGCTGGTAGCTGCTGGTGCCGAAGGTGGCGCAAACTTATTTGAAGTAGATTACTACGGCAAACGTGCTTACTTAGCACAATCACCACAGCTCTATAAACAAATCATGGTCGGTGTCTTTGAAAGAGTTTATGAAGTCGCACCGGTCTACCGCGCCGAGCAAAGCCACACTACACGTCATTTGTCTGAATATCTTTCACTAGATGTAGAGTTTGGCTTTATAGATAGTGAAAGCGATGTGATGGATTTAGAAGAAACCATGCTTAAAACCATGATGAGCAGGGTACTCGAGCATTGTAAAACTGAGCTGGGTTTATTTGAAGCTGCTGTACCTGATATTGAAGTCAAGTTTCCACGCATCCCCCTAATGGAAGCCCGTCAACTGATCAAAGAAAAATACGGCTATGAAACCGGTGGAAAAGATTTAGACCCCGAAGCCGAACGCCTGATAAGCAAATGGGCCAAAGAAGAACATGGCTGTGATTTTGTTTTTGTAACCAATTACCCACAAGCTGCACGACCTTTTTATACCTACCCCATAGAGAACGGTTTAACTAGAGGCTTTGATCTGATTTTTAGAGGTGTAGAAGTAACCTCGGGTGGGCAGCGCATACACCAGCACGCCATGCTAGTAGAAGAGCTGCAAAAACGCAAAATGAACCCTGAAGCTTTTACTGGATACCTGGAAGTCTTTAAACATGGGATGCCGCCGCATGGTGGGTTTGCCATTGGGGCGGAGAGGATTACTGCGTTGCTGCTGGGGATTAGTAATGTACGGTTTGCTAGGGCGTTTCCTAGGGATGGGAGTAGGTTGCAACCGTAAAGATGAAGGTCAAGTTGTCCTTGATGCGTCCAAGGTGCTGCCATGTGATGAGGTGCAGATTTTAGAATAAAGCGTTTGGTTATGGGGTTTAGATAGGTTTGTCATTTGTTGAATTAATTCCAAACCTTAAAAAGGAAAGTTATTTTGTGACTAAGAAGAGTTTTACCAGTACGATTGCATCAGGTGGTGGTGGCACATCTTTCGAGTTTAGTGTTGGGGCTTATTACCTAAACACTTTATTGTGGGGAATACCTCCAAAAGGACAACCCGCAGGGCATCAAACTACTAATGTAAGTTTTCAGCGTCTGCACGACAACGAACCTTTAGATGACATCATCGTCCACACTATGGTTGGAAATAGCCCAGGAAAGCTATCACTACAGGTAAAACGTCAGATCGTCATTGGGAAAAAGGACGCTATTTTTGATGCTGTGATGAAAGGTTGTTGGGAGACCTTTAGTAAGGAAAATTTTAATAGAGATACAGATCGCTTTGGCATAGTAATAGGAATTTACAGCAAAACCATTGACGAGGATTACGGGCCAATTTTAGAAGTGGCAAGAAATAAGACTGATGCAAAAGATTTTCATAAGCACCTTGACACCGTAACGAATAAAACGCAGAAGGGCTTTGTTAATTTGATAAGAGAAAAGCTCAACAAGTTTAATAGAGAGGCAATTACAGATGAAATACTCTGGCAGTTTATGCGACATATGGTTATTTGGAGATTCGACTTTCACATTCAAACTTCTTCCGATGCTGATAACCTACTAGATTCTGTAAAAACCCGCTTACCAAAAAACGGGAGCTTACAAGCCCAAGACGTTGTTGATAGACTATTTCATTACGCAGCAGAGGGTATTCCACTTGCAGCAAGTTATGACCGTAGAAGCCTTATTAACAAGCTCAAGAATGACGGTATTGATGTTAAAGAATCAACCAATCTTGCTAAACAATTCGCCACTTTGCAACGCTGGCAGGCAGAGTCTATTGAACGATGTATTAACCGATGGGAAGCTCTTGGTGTGCCTTATGAACAGGCAAAGGCTCTTACTGATGACCCCAAAGTCGGTGAGCCGCCTCAATCAATTCTGGTAAACACGGCCAAACTAATACTTTTAGTCGGTGATTTCGGCGTGGGAAAGTCGTTGATTCTCGAGCGTCTTTACCAGAATGCTCTTTCTACTTACTCAAGATCCACTGATGCACCCCTACCCCTATGGCTACATGCTCGTACACTTGCCAACAAGACTCTTAGCACTTTAACGGAGGAACTTGTTGCAGATTTTGAAGAACCATATAACAAAGAGATTGTTGTTTTTGTTGATGGTACTGACGAGTACAGTGAATTTGCCTTAGACCTAACAAAAATCCGAAGTCAAGCACGTGCCCTAATAAACTCAACCCGAAATGCTTTGGTTTACATTGCTAGTCGCCCAACCAATATTGATAGCCTTTCCTCTAACGAGAAAATAGAAGCTATCCCAGGACTTCAAGAAGAAGAAATCTACGCCCTCATAAGCAAAATAGCTGGTAAAGAAATTCATCCCAATTCTCTTTGGGACTATCCTGAATTGCTGAAAGAAGCGGTTAAAATTCCACTTTTTACCATTTTGTTAGGAAGCTACTTTAGAGAGCGAGATGTTTCAGGTAAATATCTAATGACAGGGGAACTCTTAGCAGACCTTGTTGAGAAGTCTTTAGGAAAAGTAACAGATAAACTGAGTTCTGCTATATCGCTTTTACAAAGGCTTGCTGTTCTTACTGTTAAATACGATGGTCCCGTCAAAAAAGAAGAGATCGGAAGCATTCTCGAGTTGAAACCACTTATAGACTCGAGGCTTATCGTACTCAAAGATGGAGTTTTAGAGTTTCCAACACCCATTTTGGGACAATGGTTTGCGGCTCAAGAGCTTACCAAAGAAGATTTTGACTTCGATGCAGCAATTGCTGATCCTACTTTGTTAAAGCTGTGGTTATATCCCCTTACGATATTCATTAGTACAAACTCGCATGAGCGTGTTTCAAAGATAATGAAACCTCTTGTTGAAAAACATCCATCTTTTGCCTCTTTTATTATTGATAAGAGTATCAAGAGAAACTGGAGTAAACCTGTTTCTCTTCCCTCACCTTTAGAATGTGGGAAACGAATTCGAGAAACAATGAATTCATGGGTTACAGGCATAGGCATCCTAAAGACTAGAGTCGAACCACTCAAAGAAAACGGAGAGCTTAGAAAGTTGGCAATAGATATCTCAGCAAGCAATCAACCCGTTACTGCTTGGTCATATCACAATGATGATTTAATGCCAGACGTTGTATATACCCCTGGACTGGTTAATAGTCATGACGATTCTTGGAGGTATACAGGCAGTTGGCCCGTAGCCGATCAACCCGCATGGGCTTGGCAGTATACCCATTATTCCATCTCTTATAAAATTGAATCTTTGCTGAAAAATGGACGACTGCTCAAAGGAAATCCAACCATTATAAAGGAGGCTCGCTGGGCATTTGCCCAAGCTGTAGTAGACCAAATGCAACGCACTGAGAATTCAAGGCACAATACCCTAATTATGAAATCTTTCTCGAGTAAAGCTATACCACTACGAATACTCGAGAAAGCAGAAAAAATTGCTTGGGAAGAACAGCAGGCTAGATTTAGGCAAATTGACTTGCAAACACACGATGAACCAAAAGTATTTGCCCTCAAAACTGAGGAAAACCCTCAGGCAATTCAGGATTTTATTGCACTCTTAAAAAATGAACGCTTGAATCAGGTTGAGCCACCTTGGCCGTTATCTGACATAGCTTTTAAGGATGGTGGCCATATTGGATTGTTGTGGAGTGATAAGCAGATTTTGGACTATGCCCAAAGTGTTTTCTCTCAAGCTATCAATATTCTCCAAAATCTTTTAGAAACGTGGTTTACGAATTTTTCCTCCAACCCTCAAAATTTGTTTCCTGTGACTATCTTTGGAAAGGTAATTCCTTTTAGGAAAGAAACTGGGAGAGGTCCTTCAATTGATTGGTTTGTTGAACCAAATGAGAGCAGCCAAAGTAATACTGTAGAGCTTGTGTTAGGTCGAGAATATGAATTTAGTGATATTTATAATGAAGTCCGCATTGATACAGCATTGGAGAAAATGAGTTTAATCCGCAAGTCGAATCTTGGAATAGGTGGACTATTTGACATTGGTGGTCAAAGCCAAACTTTAGATATAACTTCATATATGCCTGCTACTCACCTTGCTTACAAATGGTTAGCAAGTTCACTTCATTCATTGAAATGGATTAATTCTCGAAGTGGCTTAGATTATGAATTTGATAAAAAGCAAATAGATATTCTAAGGTCTTTAGCATTAGAACCTATTGTGGACACTTAATTTTCTAAAAAAGCAAAACCCTTGTTCAAAAATTGCATTACTGAAATAGTAGACAGACAATCCTATATTCATCATATCTTGAGGGTATTGAAATTTCATCTAACATTTTGCCCCACAGCCTCGAGCCTATTCATCATCACTACCAACCTCGAATTTTATTGTTGGACTTGAAATACCTCATCCTGCTCACGCTCGAGTTCTTCCTACAACCCCATTTCACTAGAAAATCGAGTAGCAAAATTTCAAGGTGTCTTCAGATTAGCAACGCTGCCCTAACAAAGGCAGTAATAAGCGGATGAACCTCTCCTCTAAGACTCGAGCGTTCAGGTTGAAACCCTACCCCAATAAAAAAAGGATGATTCGTTAACTCGAGAGCCCTGGGTTCGTTATTTTCATCTACTGCGCTAATCACCAATGCACTGTTTTCAAAGAGTGAAACATACTCTGGATTTAGCCCGTAGCGACAGCGATACATTTCATTTACGTCACTAACTCCATAAATCTCGGCAAGTTTTGAGCCAGGTTTCAGCTTTACATCTGCAGCCGTTTCAACCAGAGCACAACTTAGAGGTGCAACTAGTGGCATGGACGCAGCAGGGTTGGTTTCGGCGTGATCAGCTTCTTGGTAGCCCAAAACAGTGTGGGCAAACTCGAGTAGGGCATGTTGGTAGCCACCACAGGTTCCCAAAAAGGGAAGAGGTTTTTCTCTAGCAAAACAAATTGCGGTAAGTGCGCCTGTCATACTTTTGTAAGGGCTGGCAGGTACACACCATAAAGCATCAAAGCCATTAAGCAGGTCTGTGTCAGTAATGATTTCTGTACCTAGCCATTGATACTCGAGCTTACAGTTTAGAGCTTTAGCAGATAACTCGAGGGCTTTAGGGATAGCCATATGTGCTGTAACCGATGGGTTGTAATCTCCAACTAAAGCAATGTGTAAGGGGTAGGCATTGATTATTATACTTTGCTAGAGTTTCGGGGTGGGGTATTTGGACAAAGGATCTATAAAAAGGTTGACCACATTGCAAAAATAATCACGTGACCTTACCCTATTTCATGTCACAATAGCCCTTCTGAAGGAGTCTTATGAGCAATTTTCCACCCCCCTTTTATCGTTGGCGACCCCACCCCTGGCACGGACTCGAGGTTGGCCCCAATCCACCTGTTATCGTTCATGCCTATATCGAAATCACACCCTTTGACCACGTAAAGTATGAAATTGATAAAAAAACCGGTTATTTGCGTGTTGACCGCCCTCAGCGCACCTCATCACATCCACCTACCCTGTACGGTTTTGTACCCCGCACTTATTGTGGTTATCGCGTAGGGCAACTTGCTCCTAACGCAGAAAAAGGTGACGGTGACCCAATGGATATTTGTGTACTCACGGAACGCAATGTAGATAAGGCCGAAGTCATCTTAAATGCTCGAGTCATTGGTGGAATGCAAATGATTGATGGTGGCGAAGCCGATGATAAAATTATTGCTGTTTTAGATAATGATGAATTTTATGGCGATATTCAGGACGTGTCAGAGTTGCCTGCGGTTTTAGTAGAACGTTTGCGTCACTACTTTTTAACCTATAAGCTTGTACCTGGTAAAGAAAATAAAGTCTCCATTGATGATATTTATGGGCGCGAGCAAGCTCAAAAAGTCCTTAAAGCTAGCATGGATGATTATATGGATGAATATGGTGGTTAAGCTTTAGGTCTGATGAACCTATAGCGGTTTTCAAAATGGTTGATTTAGGTCAACCATTTTGACGAGCAACGCGAGTATCTACAAAGCGCATTTCAGAAAAGACTCAAGCGTTTTCTCTGGAAGAGAAACGCGATCAACCTTTCTGAAATGCGCTCTATCAAAGCCTTTGGGTATCATATCCAAAGGCTTTGATTTGTATAGGCTAGATTTGAATATTGACTCTAGCACTACTTCCCAATAAATGTACTGCATCTGAGAAACGCACAATCTTGGTTTTATAGCCCATTGAAATGGTGTGGGTTCTAGCTCCGTCTTTAAAGAATTTGACCCCGCGCAATAAATCTCCATCGGTAATTCCTGTGGCGGCAAAGACGATGCTTTGACCTGGGGCTAAATCTTGGGTGGTATAGACTGTTTCGGTGTTGGCCCCCATAGCCTCGAGGCGTTTCTTTTCGTCGTCATTACGAGGTCTAAAGCGTCCTTGAATTTCTCCTCCTAGGCACTTCATCGCTGCAGCAGCTAAAACCCCTTCAGGTGCGCCCCCAGTTCCCATCACGGCATGAACATTGGTTCCGCGTACAGCAGCAGCTAGAGCGGCAATCACGTCGCCGTCACCAATAAGTTTGACCCTTGCTCCAGCATCCCGAACTTGTTTGATTAAATCCTCGTGGCGTGCTCGGTCAAGAATAGTCACTGTTAAATCTTTTACATCGCGGTCTAAGCTCATAGCAATGCCGTGTAAGTTAGCGGCTACAGGCCAAGTTAGATGAACTTTACCTGCGGCAGGTGGGCCTACAATCAGTTTTTCCATATAGGTATCGGGGGCCTGAAACAGCCCTCCTTTTTCTGAAAGGGCAATCACTGCCACGGCGTTGTTGATCATGCGAGCGGTGATGGTGGTACCTTCTACGGGGTCAACCGCAATGTCTACTTTCCAAGAGTTGGGTCCAGCTTTACCTACTCTTTCACCGATGTAGAGCATGGGGGCTTCGTCCATTTCGCCTTCGCCAATTACTACTTCGCCATCAATCTCGAGTTCGTTCAATACTTGGCGCATGGCATCGGTGCCGGCTTGGTCAACAATCATGGAGTCACCTTTACCTGCTAGGCGGCTGGCGGCAATGGCTGCTTGCTCAGTGACCCGAACTGTTTCTAAGACCAGTGCCCGTTCCATTTCTTCGGCCTGGTTAGGTTTAAGCTTTTTAGGGATTGCTTTAGATTTTATTTTTGCCATAGCGTACTCTTACCACAGTTAAGCTAGTCTTGAAAATGGCAAATTCCATACTTAGTTCCTACTCGACATCATAGTCAAGTAAGCTCCATGAGCACCCATTCCAGCCAAAGAAAGCAGTAATTGTGCCGTTGGCACCTTCTCTGTTGCCAGTGGCTTTCACGGTCACGCTGCCTGAAACAAAGGCTTCAATGGTGGCTTCTAATCCATTGACCTCTTGTTTTCTAATGTTGATGTTGTATTCCAAGTTGCTATAGGTTCCTGCATACTGGGCTCTGGCCTGCTCTAAATAATTCTCAATTGCCTTATCAAAAGCATCCTCGAGTTGTTCTGGGTCAGGTTCGCTAGATTCAGTGCAGTTAAAAGCGCGAAGTTGCTCTAGTTCACGGCGACGTTTTTCTTCTTCGGTAATAGGGGCGGTATCCACATAGAAAACATAGCCAACTCCAAGGCTGACCACAGGTTGAATACCCGTGCTGCCTACATAGGCTACCCCGGCCTCGAGGGTGGCTCTAAAATTGCTATCTAAGCCCAGGGGTGCATGAAGACCAAAAGTGGCAAAAAGGGTGGGGTCACTTCCGGCAATGCCTGCTCCTACGCTAACAAAAGTAGGTACAGGTATAGGCAGTGGCGTGTAATAACGACCTGCTAAGGATAAATAAAGACCTTCACCCGTATAGGAACCTCGAAAGGCTACTCCAAAAACATCTTTTTGAAAGGCGTAATGCAAATGATAGAGCTGATAGGTTGGATAACCCACTCCAAAACCAATTTCATTGATGACTAAGTAAGGGCTATCAGAAAGAACCTTGGTTTCACCCTCTGCACTAGGAGTATCTTGGGCTAAACCTAGCGAAAAAAATAAACAAATAGCCACAAGGAAGCTTTTTCTAAAATTTATCAAAGACATAAAATGCATCATTTCACCTCTCCATGACGGTAGTATGTGAAAGGCTAACCTACTCAAAGCGTTGCAGACGGCGTAAATTTCACTTCTACATACCTCTAGGGTATGTTAATTTAAGTCTGTTAGACTATTAAGGATAATGCTAGGGGCATTGTCTGGTGACGGGAGAATATGTGAATTCTGAATCCTATGAAATCTCATTCGTTGAGCTTTTTCAGTTTATTCGTCGGGGTTTTTGGTTTGCTCTTTTAAGTGCAGTGACTTTAGCTTTACTGGCTTTTTTGCTTGCTCGTAATACAACGCCTGCCTATCAGGCCAGAGCTACGGTACTAGCTGCTCAAACTAATCCCAACGAGCTTAATTCTTTTGGGGTTTCCTTAGCTACAGCTCCAGCCATCGATGTAAGTGCCTATAAGGCGGCTGCGACTAGTTTCCCTGTGATTATGAAGGCCTTACAAAGCCTAGGACAAGAGAATCCTACAGATCTTGATATTCGAGAGGTTCGCGCTCAGACTTCTATTCGTACCGAGGATACTAGGGTTTCTAGTCTTCTTCACATCAGTCTGCAAAACCCGGACCCTATTCTAGCGAAAAATCGAGCCAATGCCATAGCCAATGCTTTAGTCTTATGGGATGAAGAAAGAGCTTTGAAGAAATTAAACACCATTGTCAATACCCTTCAAAGTCAACTCGAGGCTATTACTCAGGATATTAATGCTTTACAAGCAACCGTAAACCCTGAGCAGGATCAAGCTATTCAGGATAGTATTCTTAATGAAATTTCTGGAAAAACAACTCTATTAGCAGATAGACAACAGCAGTTTTATCAGGCTAGAACCCTGAGTAATTCAGTGATTGGGCAATTGCAGATTCTCGAGCCTGCCGTGCAACCGATTCGCCCAGTATCTCCTAAACCCCTTTTGAATGCTGCCTTAGCAGGTGTTCTTGGGGCTTTTCTGAGCTATGGGTTTTTACTTCTTCGCAATGCTCTTAATACCCGCCTTAGAAATACTGATGACCTAGCTCATATTACAGGTTTGCCTATTCTAGCGGAGTTCCCTCAGCTTTCTGGGGGCTCACGTCGTTTGCCACCTGAAGCAACTAGTTATCTGCGTACTAATTTATTATTTACAGTCACAGATGCCAACCCCAAAGTGATTGTTGTGACCAGTGGTCGTGCTAGTGAGGGTAAATCTAGTGTGGCCATGAATCTAGCCGAAAGCTTTGCACGAAATGATTACCATACACTTTTGGTAGATGCAGATTTACGAAAACCTGTTGTTGCTAGTGAGTATGGACTTAAAGACAGTCACTTATCTTTAGAAGAGTGTCTTGAGAATCCACAAACCATGACTAAGCCTATAGCCAGAGTGATGATAGATACCAAACATGGTTTAGATGTCATTCCAACCTTTCATACCAATCCAGCAGCCACTGAGTTATTAAGTAAAGGGTTTCGGGTGGCACTAGATAATTGGCGCAAACAATATGATGTGATTATTGTAGATTCTGCGCCAGTTTTACCTGTAGCCGATACCTTAACCATTGCTCCTTTATGTACGGGTACCTTGCTGATTGCAGGAATGCAAGCTACAGATAACCGCAGTGTGCGAGCTACAGCAGATTTGCTTAGGCGCATGGGTGTTAGACTCTTAGGGGTAGCTGCAACCCAGATGGTCCGTGAAACCCGTCGTGGGGGTCGCTATGGGTATGGCTATGGCTACGGTTATGGCTATGGTGGAGGTTACGGTGAGCAAGGCTCAGAGTGAGGCTCCAAAGCAAGAAAACACACCCTCGAGGCGTTTCTTAAAAGCCAAACGTTAGATTTTCAATCCACTACTATAATTCCCAAGTTCAGCTTGGGAATTTTTTTTGAGGCTTAGTGTATTAAACTTTTTGTAGAGATATAGCAAGTATCAAATTCGGTCTCACCCATAGGTATACTCAGGGTTCGGAGCTGGTCACGTACACACTGATTTCGAGATTAAACGTCTAGCACGTTATAGTTTAGGAGATGAGTGTAGCTTTTTACTCTTCGCCTGCTATAGTAGAACCACTTTTCGATTTGTTCAAGGGACCCTCGAGTTTAAATTGAACGCGAAAGTTAAGTGCAAGGTATGTTGTCAAGACAAGCAAGTATCCTCTAGAATAGACAATGGAATTTCTTAAACCAAAACGTTTGCAAGCTGGTGACACCATTGCAGCCATTTCACTTTCAGATGGTGCAGCAGGGATTTTTCCTCAGGTATATGAAAGTGCCAAGAAAAACCTCGAGGATATCTTTGGGCTAAAAGTTATTCCTACACCCTACGCACTTAAAGATCCAAATTGGATTTATAACAACCCCAAAGCAAGGGCTGAGGATTTGCATTGGGCCTTAGAAAACCCTGAAGTCAAAGGTGTTTTTAGCACTATTGGTGGCTATGAATCAGTGCGGATTTTGCCGTACATTAATCATGATTTGATTTACCAACATCCTAAAATATTTATGGGTTTTTCAGATTCGACTATTCAGCTTATAACTTTTTTGAATGCAGGCGTGGTGTCCTTTCAGGGTCCTAGCATGATGGCTGGAATTGCCACTTTGAAGGCTTACCCTTATATGCAGGAGTCTGTTCGGCAAACTTTTTTTGAAGGTTATACCGGATTTCTAAAAGCAGCCCCTTTCTGGAATGAAACTAACCTAGATTGGGCTGATTCTGATTATGCTGCTAAGGCACATCTTCCACTTAATGTTCAGTAAGGCGAAGGTTGGTTGTGGTTACAAGGCGATAAAAAGGTTGAAGGTCATTTAGTCGGGGGATGTATTGAGGTTTTAGAAATGCTTAAAGGAACTCAGTGGTGGCCTAAGCAAGTATTTAAGAATGCAGTGCTTTATCTTGAAACTAGCAATGATGTTCCGCCAGTATCAAATGTTGAATACTGGTTAAGAAATTATGCTTCACAAGGAATTTTGAATGAAATTTCTGCACTACTACTGGCAAGAGCCCGTGACTATACGCCAGAGATGAAAAAGCAATTGCACCAGAGTGTCTTAAAAGTGTTAGCTGAAGTAGGCAGGGAAGATTTGCCGGTGGTAGCCAACATGGATATAGGGCATACCATGCCGATGATGGTGATGCCTAATGGGTGCAGGGTTGCTGTAGATGTTCATAAAAAAGAAATTATCTTACTCGAGTCTGGAGTTAGCTAAAGATGGAAAGTTACCTCAAAGCTGCACACCACCATGTTCCGGGCAAACTGATTTATCTGGCCTTGCAAGGCTCGAGACTCTTTGGTACGTACCGCCCAGATTCAGACTATGATTTGCGTGGGGTATTTTTACCACCTTTGATTGATTTGATTGACTCGAGGCAGAAAGATGCTCTAAGTTTTGTTGAGGGTGAAAGTGAAATCACGCTTTGGAGTTTTCCGTTTTGGTTACGACTTTTGGCTAATGGTGATACCAATGCCATTGATTTATATTTTGCCTACACGCATCCGCAAGGTGTTTTATTTGAAACTTCAGAAATGACTAAGTTTAGAGAATTATGTGTGCCTCGAGAGTTGATGGCCAGAGACTTAAAAGGTATGCGTGGCTTTGTCAAGAGTCAGGCTGTGAAATATGGAACCAAGGGTCATCACTATCATATAGGAAAAGTTGTTTTACAAGCTGCACGAGAGTTTGATCTTAAAAACCCAAAAGCTAAGGTAGGTCAGTTTTGGCAAGATTTTCTTGGTAGTTTGCAAGGACGTGAATTGCTTAGAGATTTTTCCAGTGAAGTTTTACTTATAAAAAACCCTGATCATAAAGATGCATTAAAAGTATTGGATAAAGCCTTTAACCTCGAGGCTCCTCTCAGTATGCTCTTGAATTCTCTAGGGCCAATCGTTGCAGCGTATGGTAAACGTAGTCAAGCTGCTGGGATTCAAGGGGCAGATTGGAAGGCACTGTCTCATTCCTTACGGGTTTTGGATGAAATTATTGAACTACATCAAACGGGTCAGTTAATGTTTCCACTAACTCAGGCTGAGCTATGTAAACAAGTGAAGCAGGGTCAAATCCTTTTTGAAGAGGTGATGCAGCTACTCAATAAGCGTGAACAAGACGCTGAACAAGCAGAGTTAACCAGTGTTTTAGTGGGTAGCTACAGCAGAAGTGATTTGGATAAAGTGTTACTGCAAGTTTATAACCTCGAGGGGCGTTGTTGCATAAATAGCCACGAACACGGCAATGGTAATCTTGGCAGTTGATGAAACAAACGAAGAAAGCTAAGTACCGTGTTCGCAACTGGTCTGAGTATAACGCAGCCTTAGTGAAACGAGGAAGTCTGGACATCTGGATAGATGAAGCGATGGCTAAAGATTGGGAAAGTCAAGAGCAGACAGGAGAGCGAGGACATCCTGAGGTGTATAAAGATAGCTGGATAGAACTGATTGTGACCCTTGGCATAGTGTACAAGTTGCGGTTACGCCAACTTGAAGGGTTCATGCAATCACTCTTGAAACTGGCAGCTTGGCAAGGAGTTACAGTACCAGACTTCACGACGCTAAGTAGACGCAGAGGAAATCTAAACGTTCAAGTGTCTTCACGGAAGTTTTCAGAAGCCATCACTGTGGTTGTAGACTCTAGCGGGGCTAAAGTTTATGGTGAAGGCGAATGGAAAGTAAGAATCCATGGCAAGAGTAAACGGCGTACCTGGCGTAAATTCCATCTAGCCATTGAACCCCAAACGAATGAGATTCTTAGTCTAGAAGTCAGTACCAATGATGTTACAGATGATGAAATGCTTCCAGATGTGCTTGAAAAGATTGATGAAGCCATTGTCATTGAACAGGTCTGCGGTGACGGAAGCTATGACCGAAGCAACAGTTATCGAGCTATCAAGAAACGTAAAGCCAAAGCCGTGATCCCACCCCGCAAAGATGCCAAGATTCAACAACATACTAACAGCAATGCTCCACCTCTGGACAGAGATGAAAATCTTCGTGCTATTCGTAAACACGGTCGTAAATCTTGGAAGCAAACCTCGGGCTATCATCAACGTTCTAAAGCTGAATCAGGGATCTTTCGTTATAAAACTATCATTGGCAATACTCTCAATTCTCGCCTTTTTCATTCGCAATGTGTTGAAATGAAACTCGGTGCTAAAATCCTTAATGCTATGGCTGCCTTGGCTATGCCTCTCTCAATTACTCTCACTACCTAGTTTCAGTGAATCACAGAATCAGACACCCAAGGGTAAAACGGGAGCAGAGATAGATAAAACGGGGTCATAAATTTTTCCAATAGCATGAGATAAAAAGGCAGCGAAACGAGTGAGACGAAAAAGCGTTTCATGAAGAGAACGCCTTGCTCTACCGCGAGCAGGACATTGACAGAAACGAAAGCGAAGAAGTAACCAGAGGTTCAAAAGGATGAAAGCGAGAGCCATGAAGAGGAAACGTAGGACGGGATTACGGGAGTTAGTTCTGGCTCTAAGCTGACGCATTTGGCGGTAGCTAGCTTCGATACCAAAACGATAGCGATAGCGGGCATGGACAGCTTGAGGGGAAAGCTGCAAAGCGATAAGAACATAGAGGAACCAGGCAGCTTTGCGCTGTTTGCGGTGACCACGTTTGCCTGTCTGGGTATAGGTTCTAACAACGACAACAGTGGTGGTACAGTTACCCTGCGTTTGCGAATAAAAGGTGTGTCGTGAGGTGTAACTCTGACGACCCTTACATAAGGCTCTTGTTCCCTTGTGTTTACCCCGAATCGGACAAGCAATGATAGCGGGAATGCGCCTGCGCTGTAAGCATCGGTAGACTTCAATACCAGCAAAGCCTCGATCTAGAAAAAGATAGCCTACCTTGAGTTTTTGGAGCTTGAGGCGGTTGAGAAGACGCATAATACACTGAGCGAAACTCATGCCGCTATGAACAAATACAACCCCTAAAGTGACACGCAGCCCCTGATGAATAAGATAGGCACTAGCAATGCGATAAAAGTAGGTTGTACCCGCTTTGGCTTGCCCGCGACTGGCATACTTTAGTAACCCTTCAGCTTTGCCGTAAAATGCCTGGTCGTGGAGGTCTATCACTACCTCTTGTGGCTTTCGCTTCGCCTTCTTAGGTAACTCGCTCACTAACGCTTGATTCACTCGCTCTTCCACCTCAGCAAGCAATCCCTCACAAAACGCTTCGTTCACATATCCCCGCAATGTATTACTGTCCGCACTCCCAGCTAATGCGGCACAACTTGCCTCGATGCTCTGTCCATTCACCGCAGCATGTACCAGCACATCTAGCACCATCTCCGTACTCGCTTTCGTCCCATCCACCTCGATAGGTAAATGCGCTCTCAGATGCTCGATTGTCGCTTGACGGGTCGCTTCGTTGCTCAGTTCTTTGTTATTTTTACTGGGGGAAGGTAGTTGGCTCATATCTCTACTTTCCCCTTTCTCTTACTCGTTGTCTACTTTCTGTGATTCACTGAGTCTTTTAATCCTTAGAAACTATTCCTATTTATGCAACAACGCCACCTCGAGGTGAAGTAATGGGCGGAAAACTTTTCAATCTTCCTAGAATGCCCAGAGCAGACTATTTAGAACTCGAGGCTGAAGTACGTCATTATCTAGATCAAGAAAAAATACTCGAGTACCTTATTCCTAGAAGCTATGGCGATAAACCTGACTTTGGTGATATAGATATTTTGTTTAAGAGCCGCCCAGATTGGGAACAGTTAAGACAGAAAATTATGAGTGATTTGGGAGTCACTCAATATAAAGCTGCGGGGCGAGTTTTCTCTATGGTTTATAAGGGTTTACAGACTGACTTTTTCGTGGTTCCTGAGCGTTATTTGGAAAGTACCTATACCTTTATGTGCTTTAATGACTTGGGAAATTTTATTGGACGAATGTGTCGGCGTTTCAACCTAAAGTATGGTGAAGAGGGCCCGAGTTATGTTTACCGCCGACACAGCAATGAAAACTATAAAGTTGACCTCGAGCTAAGTCAAGACTTTAAGAAAATATGTCGATTTTTGGATTTAGATTATGCAAGTTGGAAAACGGGATTTGATAGCTTAGAGGATTTATATACATGGGTCATTCAAAGTAAGTATTTTTCAGTAGCTCCTTATTTAGATGAATTAAGAGGACACTTAAAAAGCCGTGAAAAAGAGCGTCAAACTGTGACTAAGTTTGTCGTATGGTTAGAGCAAAACAACATCAATCACCGCCCTGAATTTGCTGATTGCCATAGTTATTTGGATATGATTATAGAAGCCTTTCCAGAAGCAAATCTATCTGAGCAACTTCAGCGTGAAATGGATTTGGAAAAGAGAGAAATAGAAATAAACCAAAAATTTAATGGTAGGAAAGTCATACGTCTTTTCCCGCATTTAGAAGGTAAGGATTTAGGTGCATTTATTATGGCATTTAAGAAATCTTTTTTAGATTTTGAACAGTTTGTGTTGGATTCTACAGAAGATGCAATAGATCAAAAATTAATAGACTTTTCTAAGCAGCAAGCATCTGAATGAGTTACTAGACTTGTCTGAGCATTTCCCTAGAAGCATCTTTATATTTGAGAAATATTTTGTGTAGAGTATGTACAATACTTTGCTCAAATGTCGTACACACACCAGAATAGTAACCTTTGCATACAACGCCATTTTTGCTTACATTAATACTCTGGTCCGCGATGCACACCCTACAACTTTGCTTAATTTTGACTTTTCAGACAACCTCTAAATTCTTTTAAGCTTCTTATTTACTTCGCTCGAGTTCTCTTTCTGCAAGCTGTGTCAAATGCTTTTTGGCTTCTGAATCGGAGAAAATCTTGAGTTGCCTAATCGCATACTGCGCTTCGCTAATAATCTGAGCTTTAGCTTCTTTATCTGCTCCATGTTCTTTGGTCAGTTCAATCATGCGTTTAGTGTCCTCAGGATGTTTGGCATGGCGGCGTACAATTGTTCTAGCTTCTTCAATACCAGCATCAAACAGCACTAGACTTATATAAGTGGCCTTGCCTTCACGTAAATCTCCGCCTAAAGGTTTTCCTAACTTGGTTTCATCACCTAATAAGTCCAAATAATCATCTTGCATTTGAAAAGCACGTCCATAAGCCAAGCCAAATTCACGCAGGGCTGTACGCTGCTCGGAAGGTACTTGAGCAAGAATAGCGACACCCTCGAGAGCTGCGGCAAGTAATACTGCCGTTTTTCCTTCAATGACTCGCTTATAGTTTTCAAAAGAATAAGTTTCTAAGGTAGCCATTTGAAATTGCAAGACTTCACCCTCACAGATTTGGGCTGCGGTTTGTGACATCAGTCGGGTAAAGTCAGCGTTGTTAGCATCGGCTAAAAGATTCAAGACTTTAGCCAACATATAATCGCCAGACATGACGCTGACCACATTTCCATACCGTCTAAAAGCAGCTTCGTGGCCGCGGCGGGTTTCAGCATCATCAATCAGATCATCATGCAGCAGTGAGGCTGAATGTAAAAGCTCAACTGCTAGAGCAACTTGCAAAGAAGATTCAGGGTTAGCATTCAGCATTTTGCCTGCTAAGAAAGATAAGCTCGGGCGCAAGCGTTTTCCACCAGCACTGGCTAGGTCTTCACCGATAGCTTCGATAAATTCCACTGATGAGCGCAGTTCTTTGGCGAGGCGTTGTTCAAAGCTAATTAGGTCGGTTTGGATGAGGTCGAACATTGGATAAGTATATAAGTATGTCCTGAGTTATGTCGAAGGAGAGAGGGAACTTTTAAATCTACAACGCTACAATCTACAACTGATTCTATTGACGACCAGCACCGAACCTTTCGGTAAATGCCAGCGAGAGACCGAATTTGATGCCTGCTATATAGTAGATGATACCCTATATAATGCAGTTCTAAGAATTGATTCTGGAGGAACTTATGCCTACGATTAAACTTTCTGACCCAGTACTCGAGCATCACTGGCATATCGCTGCTTTATCCAGTGAGGTTCAAGATAAGCCGCTACAAACCTTTATTTTAGGTGAGCAGGTTGTGTTGTGGCGCAGTGAAACAGGGCTTCATGCCTTTAAGGATTTATGTATTCACCGAGGTACAGCGTTGTCTCTGGGACGCATCTGCAAGGGTAACTTAGTGTGTGCGTATCATGCTTGGGAATATGACAGCACCGGTCAGTGTGTCAAGATTCCAGCCCAAGCACCAGAGATGACTATTCCTACTAAAGCTAGGGCTGAAGCCTACAGCGTTCAAGAGCGTTACGGGTTTATCTGGATTTGTCTAAAAGAACCCACGGAGGATATCCCGCCCTATCCTGAATTTGCTGATGCTAGTTTTCACACTATTATTTGTGGCCCCTATACCGTGCCAGCCGAACCGCCAAGAGTAATTGAAAACTTTTTAGATGTTTCGCACCTGATGTGGGTGCATGAAGGTTATTTGGGTGTACCTAGCCACGCTCAGATTCCAGAGCATCATGTGCATGAAGTAGAGGGGCGTTTGGTTGCTGATCCCATACGTGTCTATCAACCTGATCCTGATGGCCGCGGAAAAGTTTTGGATAACGATTACATTTATGAAATCGTGGCTCCTATGGCCGTGCGTTTTCGTAAGTCGGATGATAGAACCACCGAAGTATTCTCGATTATTTTAATGGTCACACCAAGCAAGGTGCGAGAAACCAAAGCCTATATGCTGTTATCTCGCAATTATGGCTTTGATATGGATGACAAAATTTTTCAAGATTTCCAAGACAAGATATTCTCGCAGGATTTAGCTATTTTGGAAAGTCAGCGACCAGAGGAATTGCCGCTAGATTTACAGCAAGAGTTGCACTTAAAGTCGGATAGGATTGCGATTTCGTATAGGCAGTATTTGACTAGGCTTGGTGTTACGGTGGGGACAATTTAAGCAGATTTTGTAGGGTGCGCATGCGCACCGCAACACAACTTGCCAGCCCAATTTTCACTCACCGACCACAGCATCAATACCTGAAAAGTCAAGCATTGTCCCACACCCCCACGAGATATCATATACACCTTGCTTGACATAATTTTGAAATGTTGAATAGGGATAATCTTTTGGGCAAGTAACAAGTTTGTGCTTGACAGGATTGTAATGAATATAGTCAATGTGTCTCTCGAAATCCTGTTCGTTTTGCAAGCTATGTTCCCAAAACCTGCGTTGCCAAATACCTCTTTCATGGCGAGAACGTTTTGAAGCTTTGGGTTTTTGCTCTTGACCCCCTCCTGCCAAATAGGCTTTAGAAAACTCTTTTTTGATCCAACCCCAACGTAATGAATAGTTATCATCGCCCGTGGGTAAGGTCCAGATAGTGTGTAAATGGTCTTCTAGTAACACAAAGGCTATTGTTTCAAAGGTCCATTTTATCTGACACTCTTTAATGGCATGTTGTAAACAGTTTCTGGCAAGTTCTGAGCCTAGAATTTTGGCACGATTTTCGGTTACAACGGTGAAAAAATAAGAACCGCCTGGTAGGTAATGACGGCGGTAGTTGGGCATGGAGTAGTATATCTTGGTAAGCATAAATGGATGGGCAAGGTATGTTGCGGTGCGCAGTGCGCACCCTACGGGTGGGTTACTTGAGATAAATTGTAAAAATTCAATAAAATACTCATTTTGGAAGATTAAAGCGTTATACTTGGGATTATGAACTGGGAAGGTTATATTACCGTTGACCCTGCTATTTGTCATGGCAAAGCCTGTATCAAGGGAACACGCATCATGGTTTCTGTTGTCCTTGATAATCTAGCCGTAGGACTAACAGTGGATGACATTATCAAGAGCTATCCTTCATTGACTAAAGAAAGTGTTCAAGCCACCATTGCTTATGCGGCAGAACTTTCTAAAGAGCGCATTGTTGCACTTGCCTAATCATGCGCTTTAAGACTGATGAAAATTTACCCTTGGACGTTGCTGAGCTGCTTAATCAACACGAGCATGATGCTGAAAGTGTTTGGCAAGAGAAGTTATCAGGTACACCCGATGAAAACCTTGCAAGTGTTTGCCAAAAAGAACATAGAGCTTTACTGACTCTCGATACTGACTTTGCCGATATACGCACGTATCCTCCCCAAAACTATCCGGGCATTATTGTTTTGCGTGTGATGCAGCAAGACAAACCACATGTTTTATCAGTTATAACGAAAGTCATAGAGTTGCTAAAAACTGAGTCGCTTGAAAAGTGTTTATGGATTGTTGATGAAAAGCGGGTGCGAATTAGAGAAGGGCAGACTGAAGCCATCGAGGATGAGGAGTGAACCTCTAGATTATTCTATGTCAATCTTTTTTGTATAACGAAGCATCAAAAAAGGTTCTCTCAGGAGTGAAATCTTTACCAGCGTTAAAATGCTGGCTAAAATTCTGAGTTTTGACAACTGTATTAAGTGCAAGCATATCTATTGCTCCCAGAAGACTCCATCCTGCTGGACAACCTCCAGAATTTGAAATAATAAAATTTGTACCTAGATTCAAAGTAGTAACTTGGGTCTCGAGGTCATCGATTCGGGAATCGAGGGTTGTAAGTGAGTTTTGTTGAACCCCTAGTAAAATATTGTTGATGTCCTTTTCTGTGTTCAGGGCATTTCGTTTTATAGTGTCCAGTTCTGTAATCACGCCGTTTCCTTTTAGATCTATTACTTCGGTTACTTCTTTGGGAATTGCTAGAAAATTAGTTACTCCCAGAAAACCTGTAAGTAAAGCACCAACAACAAGTAGCCAAAGACGATCTTGCTTGAACCTTTCTGATTCAACCTTGGACTTGAGTTTTAGTTGCTGAACTTCTTTCCTTAAATCTTCAACTACTTTTTCTATATCGTCCATGACCGCCTTCTAAAGAATTTGTTGACACTATTATCTTATCGAAAATGGGTTGCAATTGGGTTGCAATAACGAAACTTTTCACAAAAGGGAGAATTCTCAAAGAAATTCCCTGTATTTGATGAGTTGCTATGCTATTCTTTTAGACATGACCGAAGCCACCCAAACCCTCGAGCAGACCATTCTAGACTTGGTGCGTCAGTTACCTCTCGAGCGGCAAAACCAGGCTCTTGATTTTGTGCGTTTTCTGGATGCCGAAGCTCACAAAACGGATGAAGATCGCTTGCTGGCAAGTGGATTTAGTGAACTAAAGAGCCATTTGATGGACCTCGAGAGTAATACGCCAAAAGAAGAGTTAAAAGGCTGAATAAATGCCTTTGACCAAACATGAATTATCTTGTAGGAATATTGGAAATCTTGAGTTAACCCCTAAATCCTCGAGTTAAACTTATCTCTGTGCTACTACGTTCCCCAATTCTTCATACCCCCAGAAACCCCTTTAAGTCTGCTGATGCCCTAGAAACCTTTAGCGATGGCGGGTTACTTGTTCAAAACGGTCAGATTATTGCTCTAGGTAATTTTGCCGATATTCAAGCTGCGTATCCAAATGTCAAGGTTCAAGACCTTCGTGGCGGGGTGTTACTACCTGGTTTTATAGATACCCACATTCATTATCCGCAAATAAGAGTGATTGGTGGGTTGGGTATGACGCTGCTGGATTGGTTGGAAAAAAACACCATGCCAGAAGAAGTGCGCTTTGCCGATGCAACCTATGCTAGAACCGTGGCTAAAGAGTTTTTACATGGACTGGCCACACATGGTACTACCACGGCTTTGGTCTTTGGGTGTCATTTTGCTGTAGGACAAACAGCGTTTTTTCAAGAAGCTCGAGAATCGGCTTTGCGAATTATAAGTGGCTTGGTTTTATCGGATCGCATGTTGCGCCCTGAGATGCATCAGACTCCTGAAGCTGCTTATCAGGGAAGCACCGAGCTTATTAAAAAATTTCATAAACTGGGGCATTTGCTCTATGCAGTGACACCACGTTTTTCACTTTCGGCTTCGGAAGCACTTTTAGAAGTTTGCCAAATTTTGCAGCGTGAACATAGCGGTTTGCGTTTTACTAGCCATATCAATGAAAATGACCGCGAGATTGAAACAGTCAAAAACTTATTTCCTTGGTCAAAAGATTATTTGGAAACCTACGAGCGTTTTGATTTACTGCATAGTCATAGTGTGTTGGCGCACAGTGTTCACCCAACGGATAGCGAGTTATCCCGCATGGCGGCATCAAAGACTTCGGCTTCGCATTGCCCTTGTTCTAATGCGGCTTTAGGCAGTGGTATTTTTCCTATGAGCAGGCATCTAAAACATAATGTTCATTTTTCTTTGGGTACAGATGTAGGTGGCGGTACTGGCTTTGGACTTCTCAAAGAGGCTTTGCAGGCTTATATGCTCCAGCGTTTAGCCCCAGATGGAACTATGCTTACACCAGCCCATATGCTTTATTTATCTACATTGGCTGGGGCAGAGGCTCTGGGTTTGGAAATGCAAACGGGTGATTTAAGTATAGGCAAAGCTGCTGATATGGTTTATTTGCGTCCGCCTGAAAAAAGTCCACTCGAGGCGGTCATGAAGCATTCTTCTAGCCCGGAAAGAATGCTAGCTGGAATCTTTGCTTTAGGCGGTCATGAAAGTGTGGCGCAGGTGTGGGTGGCAGGTCAGAGCGTTTACAGTAAATGACATCTTGCGAAATTCAAGGTTCAGGCCCTTTTGGAGTCTTCAACTGGGCGTAGTATGCCATTCAGATTCATTATAATGAGATGATACCTCCAGTTGAAGACTCTTTAATGACTAAAATCCCTCTCGAGCTTGGCGCAACTGGTAATATCGTAAGAAGTCTATGACCTTGAACGATCTCAATACCTTGAACTACCAAGATTTTGTAAAGACACTGGGGGGTATTTATGAGCATTCACCGTGGGTTGCCGAAGGTGCTTTTACAGCCAGAGCATTTACCTCGCTCGAGCATCTCCATACAGCCATGTCTCAAGTTGTAAAGCAAGCCTCAGAAGATATGCAACTAAGCCTTATACGAGCCCATCCAGATTTAGCGGGTAAGGCAGCTCTAGCCAATGAACTCACCGAACACTCCAAAAATGAACAAGCAGGTGCAGGACTCAATACTTTAAGCCAAGAGGAATATAGTCGTTTTCATGACTTAAACAATCGTTATAAGGACAAGTTTAATTTCCCTTTTATTCTGGCTGTCAAGGGTCATACCAAACATAGTATTTTGGCTTCATTTGAAGAGCGTTTATCCAATGATATAGCAACTGAAAGAGAAAGAGCTTTAGAGGAAATTAATAAAATTGCTTATTTTAGACTACAAACTCTTATGGAAGGAAACCTGTAGGATGCGCTTGGCGTATCACTGCAAGTTAAAGATGAACGAGCTTTTATTTACATACTTAAAAGAATGTAAAGCTTTGGATACAGGTATTCAAGTATGGAGAAATCTGTGAGTCCACTCGAGCAAGACAAATTGCGGGTTATTAAATTGGTGTGGGTTGTGGCCATCATTGGGCTTTTGTTTGTGGCTGGTGTTTTGGTTGCAGCCAATGGTTGGGGTTCACAGGCTAAAGAATGGCTGAATTTGATGGTGCGCTGGCTGCATATTATTTACGGTATTGCTTGGATTGGGGCCAGTTTCTATTTTATTTTTTTAGAGAATGCTTTAGAGCGCAGCAATGTACGCGATGAACTAGCTGGTAATATCTGGTCTATTCATGGTGGTGGAATTTACTATTTAGAAAAATATAAAGTTGCCCCCAAAGAATTACCCAAGACCCTGCACTGGTTTAAGTGGGATGCTTACTTTACTTGGCTTACGGGTTTTTTGATGATGATCATTGTGTATTATAGCGATGCTCGCACAACATTACTTACACTTAGCAGTCCTCTTTCGCCTGTTGCTGCTATTGCTATTGGTGTAGGTAGTCTAGTGGCAGCCTGGTTTGTTTATGTTTGGCTTTCGCAAACACCTTTGCTAGCCAGGCCAGACTGGTTTGCCTTGGTTGGGCTTATTTTAATTGGTGCAGCAACTTGGGCTCTAACCCAAGTCTTTAGTGGACGGGGTGCTTATATTCATATGGGAGCCATGCTGGGAACTATTATGTCGGGCAATGTGTTCTTTGTGATTATTCCTTCGCAAAAGGCTTTAATAAAAGCGGTGCAGCAGGGTAAATCTTTAGATGCAGAATTTGTGAAGTGGGTACAGTTGCGCTCGAGACACAACAACTATCTAACTCTGCCAGTGCTATTCACCATGATTTCTAATCACTATCCTATTACCTATTCCAGTAATTTAAGCTGGTTGATTCTGATTTTAATTTTTGTAGCAGGCGTAGCTGTGCGGCACTTTATCAATGTCACTGAAAAAGAGCATCACCGCACCATGACTGAGGGTGGAGCTGCACCGTATCTATTGGTTCTGGCATTAGCTATTATGATTGCAACCTTTTATATTGCCGTACCCAAAAATAAAATGGTGCTTTCGGCAGATACACCAACGGTGGCTTTTAGTGAGGTTCATATCATTATGACTCAGCGTTGTGCTAGCTGTCATGCAGCCGTGCCAACCCAAGCTGGGTTTGCCAGCGCACCCAAAGGGATGATGCTCGAGACCGAAGATCAAATTTTAGTGGCTGCTAGGCAAATTTATGACAAGAGCGTTTTGAGTGACTATATGCCATTAGGTAATATCACGCAAATCACACCTGAAGAAAGACAGACGCTTGGTGTATGGTATCAGCAAGGTGCAAAGGGGAACTAAAGGGGATTCTATGGCTAGGCTATCAACCCATGTTTTAGATACAGCAAAAGGTAAACCGGCAGCAGGTTTAAAGATAGAACTTTACTTGCTTGGTGAAACACGTCAGCATCTAAAGACAGTTGTGACCAACAGCGATGGGCGCACGGATGAACCCTTACTTTCAGCAGACACTATTGCTACGGGTGTTTACGAACTTGTTTTTTATGCTGGAGATTATTTAAGAGCCTTAGGTATTTCACTTTCTGAACCAGCATTCTTAGATGAAGTCGTTATTCGTTTTGGAATTGCTGAAGCAAGTGGTCATTATCATGTGCCACTTTTGCTTTCGCCTTTTGGCTATTCGACCTATCGTGGGAGTTAGGTTGTGTAGACAAGGAGTTTGGTGTAAACAAGGGGCTGAAGCCGCCTTGTTGAAGGGTGGGTAGAGTCATGGAAGTAAATGTAGAGACTTTAGCACAAACGATAATGCAGCGTTGTGATGTATTGGCGCAGTTTACAGAAACGCCTGATGTTCTAACCAGAACCTTTTTAAGCCAACCTATGCATGATGTTCATAAAGCCATGCAAACTTGGCTCGAGCAAGCAGGGTTGCAAGTGCGAGTTGATGCTGTCGGCAACATCATTGGGCGAAAAGTGAGTAAGACCAAAGATGCTAAGGTGTTTATCATTGGCTCACATTTAGACACTGTAAAAAATGCAGGTAAATATGATGGCATGTTGGGTGTGCTCATAGGACTTGCATTAGCTGAAGCCTTTATACATATAGACTTTCCTTTTCATTTAGACGTGATTGGTTTTTCAGAAGAAGAAGGGGTGAGGTTTGGAGTTCCGTTTATTGGTAGCAAGGTTGTAGCTGGGAGTTTTGAAACATCAATGCTCGAGCTAAAAGATGCTAATGGAATATCTGTAAAAGAAGCGATTCGTGCATTTGGGTTAAATCCTGAAAATATCCCTCAAGCAGCCTATAATCCCAAAGATGCGTTGGGGTATTTAGAAGTTCATATTGAACAGGGCCCACGCTTAGCAGCAGAGCATCAGGCTTTAGGCATTGTCATGGCGATTGTCGGAGCGACTAGGGCCAAAGTTTCTTTTACAGGCAGCGCAGGACACGCAGGTACATCTCCTATGAATTTACGCAAAGACGCACTAGCAGGTGCAGCAGAATTTATTTTATTTATTGAATCTTATGCCAAGAGTGTTTCGGATTTAGTAGCCACGGTTGGGCGCATTGAAGCGAAACTAGGCGCAGGTAATGTGATTGCAGGATATGCTGAAATAAGTCTGGATGTGCGGCATATTGAGGATGATGTTCGGTATAAAGCAGTTCAAGCCCTCAAAGAAAAAGCAAAAGCGATAAGTCAGGAAAGAGGACTCGAGCTAACCTGGCAAGATTTAATGGATCAAGCTGCTGTGCCTATGTCAGAAAAATTTATTCAAAGCCTTAAAGAAATAGCAACTTCGGATGTACCACTTATCTCGAGTGGCGCAGGACATGACGCAATGATTATGGCTGCACTTACACCTTCGGCGATGATTTTTGTTTGTTCACCTAACGGTATAAGTCATCATCCAGATGAAACCGTTTTAGTTGGAGATGTTAAGTCGGTTTTAGAAATGCTGATTAAATTTTTAAGAATTGATTCTATAGACCGAAAGTTTTTCTAAAGGTATATCAAAAAGCCCTTCTTGTTCCACTCGAAACATGCTGGCAAAATCCCCTTTGGAAAAAGCTTTTTTAAGCCTTTCAGTATAAGATTCGCAGAGTACCTGAATATAATGCCTGATATCGTACTGTGCTAAATTATTTGTATCATCTAAAACACGCCATGACCCAGCTTCAGACTTATAAATCTTTATACGTTCACCTTGTCGCCAGGATGGTTTCTTAGAAGCCAACATGGCTTCATACATGGTTTCTTTGCGTTTACTGCTCGAGTATTCTTCAGGCGTTTTAGTAAGTCTAACTTTAATGGCTACATCATGAAGGGTGTAGTGGCGGGATTTTAGATGGTGGATGACCTCGAGAAAACTTTGTCTTAATTCCCGAAGATTATTTTGTAATAAATAAGTGATAGCTGTTTTTAACCAAGCTTCAGCAAAAGGTTCTGCCCGACTCGAGTGCAAGGCTCCGCCGCGTATGGTCAGTTTGCCGTCATAGCTAAGCAGTGCATAGTTTTTTATTTCATGACTTAGCATGGCCGCAAAGCGTCCATCAAACTCGAGCTTGAGTCCTTTGGGTAAGGTTTCGCCAACATCCTTAACTAGAGCCTGTTCTTGTTCTTCGTTCCAAGATTCAGGAACACAAAAATAAACACCGTCAGTATCGGCTTCAATGAGTGTAGCCCCTCTGGTTTGAATTTCATTACAGACCTGTTCTAAAACCCCTCGGCCTCTGCGGGTAATTTCATCAGCAGCTTTTAGGTCAGCAAACCAGGCCATTTTCCCTGCACCCAAGTAGCCGTAAGCAGAATTAATCAAGAGTTTCATAGCAGCTTGCATGGCCTCGTGTTCGCCCTGTTCCAAAGAACCAGTTGGGGCAGTTTTTGAGGCAGCCTTATGGTCTAAACGCAAACTGGTTAAAAGGTCTACTAAATGCACAAAAACCCCTAAATGATCAGACTTTGGGCCAATGTTATAGGTGCGAATCAAGGATGGATACAAACTGGCGATATCGGCTTTGACGACATGCTTTGCTACACCACTAGCAAAAAGCATGACTGCGCCACCTGCATGAGGGTCACTAGAAGTTGGGCTACTTGTGCGTGGCAAAGCAGTTTTGGAATACAGATAAGCTCTGACCAGTAAAGGTTCTAAAATCCCAGTGGCAGTTCCTGCATAAGCCACTTTTTCATAACGCCTTGGAGCCATTTTTGTCAAAGCAAAACTTGAAGCATGTAAGCGTTGGGCGATAGCATCAACTTCGGCGACATCTTGGAGGGCATAACGTTTGACGGTTTCTGGATCAGCTTGATACGTTTCATAAATTTTTGCGCCGTCTAAGTAAACCCGTTCTTCAGAAGCTACACCAAAAAATTTTGCCACATCTTTTAAGCCATGACTGGGCATACGTCGCACTACAAAATCGACACGCCAAGTTGCGTCTAGGGTATCTAATAATTCTCTGCCAGCTAGGCTATACCTTAGGCCGCCACGACGAGATTGGGTTTCACTTGCGTCACCAATGCGAATAAGCCCACGTGGGCCTGGTCTGCGCCCTAGCTCGAGCCTGACATTATGTACTTTGGCCCGGTAATCTAAAAAGGGTAAATCAAATCCCATTAGGTTATGGTTTTCAATCACATCAGGATCGCGTTCTTGAATGATGGCGCAAAGCTCTCGAATCATACGCGCTTCATCTTGGGGATTTTTAGCCTCGAGAATAGTTTCAAAGCCGCTTGAATTCCGTATGGCAATCATAAAGATGCGGCCCTCTTCGGGTCTTAGTGAAGTGGTCTCTAAATCAAATTGAAGTCTGTGTAAATCAGCAAAGCTTAAATCTCGAAAATAGGTTTTTCCGGTTTGCATTAGATATTGTTCTATTGGCGCAACTTGATAATAATCATCTAGGCTGTTTAGATACTTGATGGGTTGACCTAAACGCTGTGAAGCTTTTTCTAAAAGGGTGTACTCGAGGGCTCGCCCATCTTTTGCACTCAGCAGGTATTTCAAATCTTGCTCTGCACCTGTCAAGACTTCATAAGAAATAGAATCATCTACATCCTTTAAATGAGCTGCAAAAAGCCAAGGGTGGTACTGTTCTTGTTCACAAATAATTTTATCCTCTATGCGCCGCCAAAGCAGGGCTTTTCCACTTCGCTCTGCCCATACACTGACAATGCCAGACGTAGTATCCCAGCCAAAGAGAAGAGGGTCAGTGGGCATGGTAGTTAGCCTAACCCAGGTTGGTAAGTTATTGATGCGAAAAGAGACAAGGGAAAAGGGGAAAGTGACGAGTGGCGAGTGACGAGTGCAAAAAGCTGAGAGCTGAAGGCTAAATCTTCACTCTTTAATTTAGAGCTTACTGACTGAAACAATAAAACATAAGTCATTCCTAGTTTTTTATGCAAATGACGAAAATTGCGCCGTTTGCACTACGTTGCCGTCATTGCGAGCCTAAGAATAGGGTATATTCAATGCCGATAAAGTACATCGTTGCTGCATCTGCGAAAAAGAGTCCTCAACAGGAGGTATCATCTCGTCATAATAAAGCTGACACTGTGATAACGGCATACTACTTTTCACCTTGAAAATCCTGCGGTGTTATTTGCAGTTCACAGCTTGCGGATTTCCAAGGTGAAACCTGTTGAAGACTCTTTAGCAATCTCTTTGCTCTGATTTTTCTACAAATTAAGTGACATGAGATTGCTTCGTAACTTCGTTTGACTGCGTACCCGCTCGTTATACTACAAACGACCTACTAAGTATCGTTTGGGACACTTTTTAGCTTAGAACGCTTCTCGCAATGACGGATGGATATGAAATTTCGAGTTCACATATCGTGAACTCGAAATTTCGGGATGACTCATGTTTGAAGTCAATTGGTTTTTATTGCATAGACCAGCGAATGATGCGGTCAAGTTCTTTATTAAAGGGTTCAACGCCTCGCCCATCTTGATTAGAAACAGCGATATAAATACTGCCATCTGGTGCAACTTCAATATCGCGTAAGCGGCCGTACGTATTATCGATAACTACGTCATCATTGATTGCATTGCCAGTATCGTCAAGGTTGATATGGTAAAGCAGACCTGCTTTTAAGGAAGCTAAGAGTAAGTCGCCTTTCCATTGGGGGAACATCTCACTATTATAAAAAGCCAACCCTGATACGGCTATGGTTGGGGAATAGGCCGTAAGTGGCTCGAGTAAGTTCATGTTGTCACATTTTTCGTGTTCGCTAAATGTATTACAACGCCCTTCGATAAAAGGCCAGCCATAATTGCCACCTTTGACAATACGATTGACTTCATCTTCGGAAGCGTCACCATGTTCACTGCTAAAGAGTCGCCCATTGCTATGAAAGGCTAACCCTTGAGCATTGCGATGCCCATAGCTCCAGACGGCATTGCCAAACGGATTGTCACTAGGAATAGAGCCATCTTTGTTGATGCGAAGGGTTTTGCCCGATAGGCTGTTTGTATCTTGGGCATTGCCACCCACCCTGGCATCTCCCATAGTTATATAAAGTTTGTTATCGGGTCCAAAGATAAGACGGCATCCATCATGATTGGAACTTCCAGGGATGGTGTTGATAATAATATTTTCGTCACTGAGTGAATCACTTTGTACGGTTAAGCGCGACACGCGGTTCTTGATAACACTCGAGGCATCACGGTAGCTATAACAGGTATACAAATAGGGTTCTTGCGGATAGCCAGGATCAAAGACTAAACCCATCAGACCGGCTTCGATTTCGGTGGTTACGTTAAGCGGGTGGGGCATATTAATGACATTGCCATCCACTACTTTTTTAATAGTGCCACTGCGTTCTGTGAAATACAGTGTGCCACTTGGTGTGAAGGTTAAGTCCCAGGGAATCTTGAGGCCAGTAGCTACATTTTCTTTTACCAAAGTGGTTCCAGTGCTGGTCTTGCTAATGTTGAGGTTAACCTCACTCGAGTCACTTAGTGTTTTATCATCGTTGGTTGCAGTAATTTTGACAGGATAAAGACCTTGAGATGTATCTTTAGTTGCCGTAAAAACCAATTGACCTTGTGTCTCTCCGGCAGGGATGGTGATACTCGAGGCACTGACCCCACTAGGCAGATTTGAAGCCTGCACTTGCACAGCCTGAGCAAAGCCATTACGACGCTCTATCGATAGAAAAGAAGTAGAGGAAGCACCCGCTTTAAGCAGCAAATTGGTAGGTTGAGCATCTAGTAAAAAGCTAGGTTGGGTGGTGACGGTTAGGGTGATGACTACTTCTTTGCTAAAGCCACTCGAGGTAGCTAAAAGAATGAGGTCAAAGGTTCCTTGCTTGGCTGAACTTATTTTTAAAGTTCCGGTATTTCCAGAAATACTGATTTCTGGTGCAATAAAGTCAGCAGAGGTGTTTTTGAGTTTTACATTAACCACAGCGTCAGCGATGGTATGGCGTGTAATTTGAAGGTTGATACTGCCTTGTTCAGAAGGGGTTAAGTTCAGCTTGGTAGGTGTGGCTGAAATATTAAATCCTTGGGCTTCTAGGACAGTTACACCAAGAGGAATAGTTTTGCTAAGAGAATCGGTGCTAGCCTTTAAATTTAGGTCAAAAGTTCCTGCTTTGCTCGAGCTAATAATAAACGAACCGCTTGATCCAGTGAGTACGGCATCTGAGGCACTAAATCCTTCGTGCGGTTCCTCTAGGCTTAAATTAATAGGAATATCTTCAGCTAAATTTTTGCGGTCTATGCTAACCTCGATGGCTTTTTGCGTACCCACTTCTAGCTCGAGAGTCTCTGAGTTTAGATTAATATCAAAATCAACCTGATTTGATTTGCGCGTGCAGCCATAAAGCCCTAAAAAGACGATGCAACTAAGAAAAATGGCGACAGTTTTTAACAATGAAGACATGACAAACCCTTTCCTCGATTTATACTATTCTAATATACCCAAAGTTTGAGAAAAAAGCAGTGACGGATGAGATTTGGGTGGGTTTTGCATGAGACTGAAGGTACTATTGGGTTGCAAAGGAGCTATATAAGTTGAAAGAAAGATATGGGCAGAGAGGTAGAACCCCTTCGTTCTTCGGACACCTCCCAAGCGTCTTCAGCAGTAGGGACGCATTCGCTCAAACTTCGTACAAGCATCTGGTTACCGATTAAGTTTGCATGATAACGGCATACTACGTCCTGCTGCTGGCTCTGTAACTATTGCTAATACCTAAACCTTCAACTAGAATAAAAAGACCAAGTTCTAAAAAGTCTTAAAGCCGTAATTTTGGGGTAAGCAAAAATTAAATTATCAGAAAGCCCGGATGAATGCTCTTTTGTCATCACATCAGCCTTTTATTCATAAACGCCTTCATATTTTAAGCGGCGCAAACCCCATCTTGTTTTTTTGCCCCCTCGAGTATGGTCTCGGCCATCTTTTACAAGCTCTAGATGATCCGAGTAAGCCCCTCGTCTGGCTCGAGCTGGGTTCCCAAGACATAGATGACCCAGTGTTTCAAGGCAATAAGCTAGCCCAAGCCTTTGATAAACTCGAGGCTAGGCTTTTACCCCGAGGCATGAACAGTACCTATGTTTTAACCATGCTCGAGAGCCTGCTCCCTGCACTGCCTCCGGTGACTCTTGCCATTACCAATGCCCAATACGCACCCGAACTTGCCAAAACTTTTCTAGCCTTGCACCATGAACGCTTTCGGGTGATTATTCAAAGCCCTCACCACCTTCCTGGATTCCCTCGAAAAATTCAAAGGTACAAGCAAGATGATCTTAGGCTCAGTCTTAAAGAAGCTAGTGCGCTGACTAAAAAACGTTTGGATAAGCCCACCCTGCAAGACCTCTACCAGCAAACGAGTGGAGCCTATGATGCTTTTTTGTACACTTTGCACCACTACCTCAACCTTTCTGCCCCCCTAGTACCCGGCCCTAGAGGCCTGCGCTTGTTCCCAGGTTCTGAACCTGAAGTCAAACCGCAAACCTTATTGAAGCTTTTAGTCAAACAAGAACGTTACTTAGAGGCTTTAGAACTTGCAGTAACCCAATTACCCAAAGAAGTTCCTAAAATTTTAGAAGACGCTGGACACAGCTATCATGAACAGGGATTGCACAAGCGTCTTTTTCACTTGCTCGAGGGGTTACCTGAGCATCTTAAAAGGCATGAGTTGGTGCTGTACTGGCGGTTGCAGGCTGCTTTTAGGCTAGGGCAAGAAGGAAATCTAAGAAAAGAAATTGAAGCCTATCTAAAAGAGAATGAAGCCCCTGAGTTAAGAGCCCTAGCAGCCGGGGTATTTGTGCCAACCAATCGTAAAGAAGCTTTAAGAGCGTATAAAACCAAGAAGACAACTTTTACAGCTTTTCAGTTTGGGCGGTTGACTGATACAAAACGAAGTTTGAAGATTTTACAGGAATCGATTGATTTGGCTGAAAAACAAGGTAAACCCTATGAGGTTGTACGAAATATGGGTGCATTTGCAGCCAAGCTGGTTTTTCGGGGACATTTTCAGGAAGGGGCAAGTTGGGCTGGGCAAGCTCTCAAACAATTTGACCATTTGGGACTTAAAGATGGACAACGACGCTTAATTATTTTGAATGATTGGATACATGCTTGTATTTTGAGCGGTGACTTAGCGCAAATGGAAGAATTACTGATAAATAATGAAATCCTTCTCAGTACAAGCTATCCAGATTTAGCTTTTCTTTTTAGATCAACTCTAATTGACTATTATTTGGCAAAATCTCAATCTCAGAAAGGTCTCGCTTACGCAAAACAAAATTTTGAAAATGTCTCAAAAAACTTCATTGGGTATGCGACATTAGATTTAGTTCGCACTTTACTAGAAATGGAAAATTTCGATGAAGCTCTTTATATCTCCAAAAATAGTATCCATTTAACAAAAGATTTACCTACTCTTTACCCTGTATCTTCAGAATTAGCTCGAGGTATGGCCTTAACTTTTGTCAATATATTTGAAGCTAGAAAATTCCTTCAAAAATCACAAGAAGGTTTTACACATTTATATAGTGCCCACCGTATAGCCCAAACTGCTCTCTATCTTGCCTTTACTTATTACTCTGATAGTGATGTAATAACTGCCAGAAAAATCCTTAAAGATCCTAAGAACCATGTAGACAAATTATCTGATTCAGGCCTAAGATTACTCTCGGGTCCAGCAAATTTGTTTAAGCCTGTTTGGGATTTGCTGAATAAAGGAACATTTGCACCTCTCGAGATGCGACTTCTTGGGCATCAAGAAGTTTGGTTAAATGGGGAATATGTCAAACTCTTTCCACAACAACTCGAAGTTTTAGCTATTCTTGCTAGCTACCAAAGACCCCTCACTCTTGAAGAATTACTAACAGACCTTAGTAGAGATAAAGATAATAAATTAGGTTTAAAATCGGTTATTTCCAAACTTAGAAAAAACCTTCCGGTTATTAGCTCATACCCTTATCGAATCACCATAAGTTTTAGGGCTGATTTTATAGAAATTCTAAAATATCTCAATAAAGGTGATTTAAAAACCGCTCTTAATCTTTATCAAGGCCCTCTACTCAGATATTCAGAATCACCCTATATCCGTGATATCGACAATATAATCTTTGAGGCTTTGCGAAAATCTATCCTAGAGCGACAAGATCCTGAACTTCTTTTACAATTAAGCAGTCATGTTGATGATCTTGAGATTCTAGAAAAAATCCAACCGTTATTAGAACAAAGTGATCCTAGAAAGGTGCTAGTTCAAGCCAAAATTGAGCACCTTCAAAAAGACTGGCTCAATTAAAAAACAATACCCCAAATGAGGGTATTGTTTAGAGCAGGGTTTAGTTTTTAGATGGCGGGGGGTAAAAATCCACCACCTGTGCTTCCTGATCCTGAACCTTCAGGTTCACGATATGAAAGACCAGCAACTGACGCGAATATGTTTTCTAGTGTGTTTGAACGCATATCCAAACCTCCTAAATACTAATTTTTACTGCTCAATAAATTTAACTTTCATTCTGTGAAAAATCTTATAGATTTTTCACAGAAGTATTTATCTTTGATAAGTACTCAAACCTTAAAAGTACTCAGAGTATCGAAAGGTTAAATTTGTAAACAATTTAAAATGGTGCAATATTGTAAGGTAGTCCCCCACCTGTAGGCACGTCAAGCCAATCAAACGCCGGGGGTTGTAACATAATTTGTTCTACATAACCACCACCAGGTCGATTTGAACCTCCAGAACCATCTGCCAACGCTGTACTTAGTGCAGCAAGTGCAAGAACAACCAATACTTGAACAGCAATTTTTTTTACATTCGTGGGTTTCATAGCGAAACCTCCCTATTTGAATTTGCTTTGGCCAAAGCTGACTCTAGAATGCAAAAAGAGGTCTGATTGAAGCAGGATTAAAGTCTGATTGCCCCCTCTTGAACTTAGTTTGGTGTTTTTGTCAGAGTACAAGTTAGCAGAAAAGAGAAAGTGAAAAGCAATGAGTAGAAAGCAATGAGTGTCTTTAACTATTTCGTATTGAACTATTGTCCAAACTTAGCGGTGTGGAATTTGAAGTGTGTTACCCTAACTGGCAAATCATGCAGCTTGAAGATATAGCAATAAACGTGATTGATTTGACTGATTTGCGAAAGAATAGAAAAGCTAGTGGAAGATTGCAGGATTTGGCAGATTTAGAAAAACTACCAGAAACCTAAAATAAAAACCCCAGCCGAAACTGGGGTTTTAAGGATTTTAAGTTTTTCTAGTAGGCATTGCCTGTAGCAGTTGCGGTAGCACTATCGCCATAATCATCATAAACAGTTAGGGTGATAGTGTAGAGGCCACTCGAGGCGTACACATAGGGATAGTTGCTGATGTTGCTGATGTCTCCGTATATATCAGAAGTCAATACTGTGCCGTCTCCCATATCTAGTGACCAGTAAGCAATATATCCATCGGGATCATATGAGAGCGAAGCATCTACAATCACCTCATTGAACCCTGGTCCTACATTGGCACTTAAGTTGGCATAGGGAGCATAGTTACTTACAGGAGGACTATAAGACTCGACCTCGAGTTTCATGCTTGCGTCTACAGAGGCCGCAGATTGAACATTAAATTCTCGGTTGCCTTCATTGTAAACTGCTTTTGCCAAATTCCAGCCGCTTACTAAATCTAAATCAAACTCGAGCCTTAACCCTGATCCAGGATTATCGCAAGAACCTGTAATCGTTCCAGCACTTGCGCTGTATACCCGGAAGATAAATCCGTCACCATCCAAAGGTGCAGTACCTGCCACAAAAGAACGTTGCATTAGTGAAAAGCTCTCACTGCTTATTTCATCAAATCCAATAATGTCATACAGAATGGCCCCATTAAGAATAGCAGGCTCAGAGCGTAAATCATTTCCTGCACTGCAAATATCCACGTCAAATGAACCATCTAAATCAGCTAGGTCTTTGGGTATGTTTAGAGTCATATCAATCTCTCCATCAACGCCTACTCTTTCGTTAGCAACGGTTTCATATTGGTTGGTAGTAGCAGTAAATAGAACGGGTGATGTTTTAGTCCAATCCTCAATAGTGCCTGCGATGCGACTGGCATCAACAGGCGTGGAAGCTATGGTGATTGTAACTCTGGCCTCTTGTGACCCAGTGGAGGCTTTGATGATTGCCGTACCTGAACCTGTAGCAGGAGGCGTATAGGTTACAGAATCCCCGGTAGTTGTACTAAGACTACCCAGAGGTGTGCCTTCAAAACTCCAACTAATAACATCACTAGGGTTAGGCTTTAGAGCAAGCAGAACAATGGTAGACCCTCCTACAGTTGTATTGGCATTAGCAGGGTTTATTTTAAGATTTCCCTGACTTGCTGATACCACAATAAGATTAAAGCTATCTTGTTTACTTGTATTCACCGTACTGGTAGCACTAATAATTGCAGGGCCAACTTTCAAGGCTCTGAGTTCACCTGATGAAGTGATACTAGCGACACTTGGATCGCTGCTTGACCAAGTGACGGTTTGGGCAGGGTTGTTTTCACCCTGAACAATTGCCGATAAAGTCCTTGCAGGGTCACCCACTTTCATGCTGCTAGGTTTTGAGTTAATTGTTACTGAGTTAATGATGGGATCAATAGGTGGTTTTGTTGTGTCACAAGCTGCAAGCAACAATCCCAGCAAAAGCACAAATCCCAACAAATGAAACTTAATTTGACTACGCTTCTTTGAAATAGCTCGTGCTTCTAGGTGTAGCAACCCATCTTCTAATTCTTTCTGTTGCCTAAACATATAACTCCTCTTTCTGACCCTTGGGGTCACCATTCCCTTTGCTTTGCAAAGGTGACTCAAGAATGCAAAAAGAGGTCTGATTGAAGCAGGATTAAAGTCTGATTGGGCAAAAAATTCATCCGAATGACTTGTACTAAAAGTAACCGGTGTGTTCAAAAAAACACCTTATAATGTCCTATTTGAAACATGCTTCTAATGCGTTGAAGTTTGATTATTCCCCTCGAGAGGTAGCCTCTATCCGAGAAGGGTTTTCCGCAGGATTGGTCGAGTCACTCAGTCAACGTTATGACTTGCCCAAAAGCACTATGCTCTAGGCCGCTGGTATCTCGCGTAGTAGTGCGCATCGCTATAAGGCTTTAGGCAAACTTAACAAAGTGGTCTATTTACTTACTGCCACTATAGCCTCTTTTACCTCGAGCCCTAAAACATCAGCAATCCGACTAAGCCTAGCAAAATTGGCACTTTGATAAAGCGTAGCTTCATCATTTTGTACCTGTTGTACCCGTACCCCTAAATGCTCAGCTAAATTAGTTTGGGTCCAACCTTTGGCAATCCGAGCTCGAATAAGGGTTTGCGGTAAATCACTCAGACTTTCTAACTCAAGGGTTAAATACCCCTTTTGTGCAGACCCACGTAAGGCTTCGTAATCAGCAACTTGCTGTTTTAAGTCATCTAACTGGCTTTGCATAGCATCACGCTGTAATTCAATTTTCCAGGACTCTTCACCTGCTTGATTTTGTTCTAGCTGCTTAAGTGCTTCATCAAACTTGGCGACTTCACTCTTACTGATTTTGTACTCGAGTTCGTTGGTAATCATGACAACCTCCATAAATCTATAGCGATAATGCCCTTAACTTCTTGCGTATGTTTATTGATTTGGAAAAATTCAAGAAAGCGTATACCTGACGGTGTAGCTGGACTGTTGGCTGGAAAGAATTCCCCACCAAATTTTTCTTTTTGTTTGGCTCTGGCATTGCTAAAGTCTTTAAGAACATCATCCATAAGGTCACGCTGCATTCCTTTAAGCTCATAGCAAATATCAAAATCACCAGGAATCAGTTTGCCCGTAACAAAGCTGCCGTCAATATAAGCAGTTTCACAACCCGCAACTTTCAGTGCTTTGAGTCCAAGATATAATCCTGATAATAACTCCTGACGACGTTCAGAAAACCCGAAAGTTTCAGTTATCTCTTCCCAGCTAGCCCAGTAAATACCTGCTGGCAAAGTCTGCCAAGTATTTGATTCAAAGGGCGGAATCATCAATACAAGTATACACTTGTATTGTAGGAAATAGGGTTATAAGCATTACTGATTGAGGGGGTTTGGATTCAGCAGGTGCGGCATAAACCTTTATTTCTTTATGAGAAATCAGGTAAACTACCCCATGTACCTCCGCACACTAGGAGGGCTGGCTCTGGAAGACACATCTTTTAGTCGCCCCAAACCCCTCCTACTCTTGGCATACTTGGCCCTCGAGGGTCCCAAGCCTCGTCGCTATCTGGCTGACTTATTCTTTATGGATGCGGCTGACCGCATGAACAGCTTGTCGAGGGCTTTTTCTGATTTGCGAAAAGAGGCTCCTGGGTCAATCGAAACAGACCCTAAAAAAGCTTGGACGACTCTAAAATGTGATGCCCTCGAGCTGCTTAATCTAAGCGAAAACAAACACTACGAAAAATCTTTAGAGCTGTATAAAGGTAGTTTTGCCATTGATTACAAACTCGAGCTAAGTGAAGAGCTTTCGGAATGGCTCTACGGCACTAGAGAAATCCTGGCAGCTAAAGCCAGAAACGCCTTTTTAATTTCAGGAGAACAAGAAGCCAGCAAGGGTAACTTTTCTCAAGCAGCATTTTTAGCTGAGAAGGCCTACAAGTTAAGAGAAGCCTCAGAACTCGAGCCTGATGACTTTGGCAGGGTTTACAACCTACTCTATGCAGGCCATAGTCCACTCGCTGCGGAAGTTAAGCAAGAAGCTGAATCCTTTGAGATTCCCTTAGAACTAACTAGAGAAGAAGCCAAGGCACAGTTTGAAACAAGTGAAAGTATACAAGAGATTCCCAATAATCTGCCTTTAGCTAAGACTACCTTTGTGGGGCGTGACCAAGAACTCATTGAGATTGCCCAGCAACTAGCTAAACCTGAGTGCAGACTTTTGACTTTGCATGGGATGGGCGGGATAGGGAAGTCTCGGACAGCGATTCAGGTGGCTTATGATCAGGTGCAAGGGACGAGGGGTATCCTGAGCCAAGTCGAAGGAAACCCCTTGTTCCAGGACGGGGTTTATTTCATTGCACTTGATGCTCTAACTTCTGCTGACATGATTCCCTCTGCAATTGCCGAAGTGCTTGATTTTGAAATGCAGGGCATAGATGATGTTTTGACTCAGGTACAAAAATATATTGGCAAAAAGAGAATACTGCTGATTTTAGATAACTTTGAACATTTGATGGATGGGGCTACCCTCCCATCTACATTGCTAAGTAGTTGTCCTAATCTCAAACTCATTGTGACTACTCGAGAAGTCTTAAAACTCGAGGAAGAGTGGGTGAAGAACCTCGAGGGCTTACATTATCCAAGCAATACAAACCTAGCTCTGGAAGAAGCTCAGGGGTATGAAGCGATACAACTTTTTATTCAAAGAGCTAAACGAGTGATGCTCGAGTTCTCCATGACGGAAGACAACATGCCTACCATTGTTGAGATTTGTCAATTGGTGGAGGGGGCTCCATTGGCACTCGAGCTGGCTGCGGTGTGGGTCAGAGTGATGACACTCGAGGATATTGTTAAAGAGATAAAAGAGAATCTGAACTTCTTGGAAAGTCAGAGTAGGAATGGGAGTGAGAGGCATAGGAGTATTCGGGCGGTGTTTGAGCATTCTTGGAAGTTACTGAGTCTTAAAGAGCAGGAAGTGTTTAGGAAGCTATCGGTGTTTGTGGGGAGTTTTGCTCGGGAGGCTGCGGCGGAGGTGGCGGGGGCTACGCTGCCTGTTTTGGCTAGTTTGGTCAACAAGTCGCTTTTGCGGGTGATGGCGAATGGAAGGTATAGTAGGCACTTTTTGATTTATGAGTTTAGTCAGGAGAAGCTAAAAGATACACCAGAAGAGTTAGAGAAAGCTCAGGAGAAACATGCGGTGTTTTATTTGGATTATTTGAGTGGGCAGAGTGAGGCGATATTGGGAGCGGGGCAGAAGGAGGTGTTGGAGAGGCTCGAGGTTGAGATTGATAATATTTATGTGGCTTGGCCAAAGTTTTTTGAGGCAAAAAATTATAAATTACTTAACTTGGGAATAGATACGCTAAGTGAGTTTCTAACTATGAAGGGTAGAGCAAAGGAAGGAATAAACCTCTTCTTGCTGACCTTAGATATTGTTATTAACCAAAACAACTCAAATACCTTAGTTATGGCTACATTAGCCAAAAGAATCGGTTGGCTATATAGGGAGTTGGGTAACCTTATTAAGGCACAAGAATACGCTGAACAGAGCTTGAGTTTACTTCAAAACTCTTCTTATACGCACGAGCTAGGACGCATCTTAAGGGTACTTGGCATTATACATAGTGAACAGGGTAACTACACAAGGGCTGAAAGTCTATATAAGGATGAATTGGAAATTTATAAAAGCGAAAATGATCTCCTTTCATTAGGTATAACTTTAAATAACCTTGGTTTCTTGTATACACAGTTGGGTCAATATAAAGAGGCTGAAGTTTACCTTCTTGAAAGTATCAGGATTGCTAAACAACATAGTAGTTTCGGTGGTCTTGTAGCTAATCTCGACAGCTTAGCAACTCTTTATCTAGTCCTTCAAATGCCTACTGAGGCTGAACTGGTTTTTAGAGAAAGTCTTGAAATTGCACAAAATATAAACTATGTATGGTATGTGCCTCTTCTTCTCAATGGGCTTGCTAAAGCATTATATCTTCAGGGCAAACAAGAACTTGCTACTGAGAATCTTCAAAAAGCACTTAAGAGGGCAAAAGCTATAAGAAATAAGCAAGCCTTACTTTGTATACTGACATCTCTTGCAATGGTAAAACTTGATAGTAATGAGTTCATTCAAGTAAGTAACTATCTTATGCAAGCCCTATCCATTTCTCGAAGCATAGATGCCAAATCGGATTTACTTTTTTGTCTATTAGAAGCTACAAAGTATTTAAGAAGACAAGGAAATATTGAATTGAGTATTTTGCTTGCCAAGCATATAGCAAATTCACCCTTTGCCTGGAAGGTAACCCGAGATGCCGCTCGAGAATTACAATATATAGACATCTCAAAAAAAACAGGGGGTCCTAGTCAGGCAAAGGCAGATATTGTAAAATCAAATTCACTAGAAGAATTAATTGTCGAAATCTTAGAATTAAAAAATCAATTAGATTTTATAGGAAGTAATTGAGATTTATTCCGTTACTAAGAATTTCACTAAGTTGATGTTGAACTGCCAAACCACCCGTTGCAAAACTGTTTGTGAAAATGATATTTTCTTTCAATGGAAGTCCAAATGTTGACCAATTTCTCATCTGAGTTGCAAATAAATATAGGTATGTTTGTATAGCTTCTTCTGAAGGTTCTTCGTCGCTTGTAACTTTGATTCTTGCCTTGAGTAGATCAAACGCTGGTGGGATATAATGCTCTAGTGGCTCCATACGTCCTAAAGCCAAACCATAAACTTCTATTACGTCTGTGTTGCCTTCAGATTTAATTCGTTGCACATCCAAGACTTTACCGATGCCATCCATCATTAAAACAGAATCTCCTATTGAAAGTAGTGATGCAAATGTAACATTGCTGTGATTTCTCATTATCGGATGCCATTCTGTGGCAATTAGTGTATGAACTTTGTCTGGACGTGGCCCCTGTGCAATAATTCTATACACTGGTATAGATTCATCACCTTTATATTTATAAAGTGGTGTGACATATGATCCATTTATTGTCAACACCTGCATCTCTGTTTCTCCATAGTTTAGATTTTCGTCGAATACATCACCACCAAAGTAATTTAGCATACATTCAACATCTTTAATGGGAATTTCTAAAAGCCCATCTGTTTTTGTCCTTACTAGAACTTTTGCTTCGCTCCCTACACATTGATTTCCGCCTCTATTACCCATGTTTTACCCTTTCTTCATATATTGCTATTGAAACTGAGAACCCTTTAAGTATTTGTTGATTTATTAAGAAAAAAGCGCTAATATAAATTAGTTGATTTCTTTACAAATAACAATTTTATCTTTTACTTACCAATCTTTTTACTAATAATTTTCTCACCCCCCAGTCACCCTGATCTCTCCACTTATCCTACTTCAAAATATACACGATTATTTTCCCTAATAGGTTTCTCCTCCGATCCATTTCTATAGCTAAAAATTAAACACTAGTTCTGACCATCTCTATCTAACCCGTATTCATACTTTAATAAATACACATCTTATTTCCTGTCAAACTATGTATTAAGCGGATTAATGGAAGGACTCAATTTGGTATTCGTAATATTGCCAACACATACTACTGAACGATAAAAATTTTTCGTAACTTTCCCATTATCCAATCCACCGCCTCCTGCCCCTTCACATACTGACTCACCCCCACCTTCGTAAACCCATTCCCAATCCCTGTTACATTGATTACCATCGTATGCTTTACTTCATTTTCACATGTATCATCCCCCTTACAACTCTTAAATTTGGAAATTGCAGCAATGCGTATATAACCAGAAATAGGATCGCTTACCTCTATTTTCCAACCCTCAGACTCTTCTAAATGCTGATAGGTAGGTATTTTAGGTAACCCATCTGGGAGTTCGTTAATAATGGCTAAAACAGCTTTATAAACAGCTTCTTGTTCAGCTTGATAGACAACTATTGGGAATGCCCCTGTTCGTTGGGGTATAGACTCTACAGATTGCTGAGCATAGGGAGAAATGTGAACTCTTATTTCGCTTATTGTTATCTCTTCTTCAACCTTGCCTTTTTTTATTTTTTCTATTCTGCTTTGCCGTTGCACAGTTAAACGCCAGGCTTTATTGTCCTTTCTAAGCTCATATGAAGCAAAATCCGAACCCCAAGATTCTATGGTTATATTGAACTGCTTTTTAATAAATAGGTTGGCATAAAATGTTTCAACCTCGTGCATATACCAACAACCATGAATTGCTTTTAGTAAAGGACTTTCCTCGAGACTTTGAGTTAGACCTGGGCGTTTTACTGGTTTGTCGTTTTCTTTGTCATCAAAAGTTTCCCATATAACCTGTCTTTTATTGTCTACCCAGCCCTTATTATCTTCTGAGCGTTGGATTAAGCAATCAATGGCTCGATTTTCATGAACCATGTTCACTGTTTGCTGATAGAGGCCTAGTAAGGCATCTTGTGAATAAGTAATTACTGTTCCTGAAAGAAGCATCATGACCCCAATGTATTTAACAGTGTTTTGCGTAATCAATTTACCTAAACTAATTAGATTATACACTTTTGTGACCTCCTAAATCTCTCGCTTTTAAGACTAGCAAATCAGGGTTGCAATTGGGTTGCAATCACGTCCAGGACGCACAAACTCACGTTTACCTTGAACCTTTAAGCCTCTAAAATAGCCTGATTAGCCTATATTAGCAGGACTCGAGACCCCAGCTTGAGACTCCATCTTCCTTTACCTTTACTGAGGAAGCCTCCCTTAAACACCTTGCAACTGTTTTATTCTCGAGTACAATGGTTTTATGGATGCCTCGAGTCTTCATAAACTCATTGATACCTTACCGACCGAATTGCAAAAGGAAGTTTATAACTTTGCTACCTTTTTGTTAGAAAAGCAGCACATTCAGCCTTTGCAGAAGCCTCGAGTTGCTGGGTTACATGCGGGTCAAACTTGGGTAAGTGATGATTTTGACGAACCGTTGCCAGATGAATTCTGGCTCGGTGAAAACGCATGAAGCTACTGCTAGACACCCACACCTTTCTCTGGTGGGATAATGAACCCGATAAACTTCCTAAATCTGTTTACGACCTTTGCCAAAACCCTGAGAATGAGCTTCTTTTAAGCCTGGTTAGTATTTGGGAAATCCAGATCAAGACACAGCTTGGAAAACTAAACCTACGAACTTCTCTAGCTCAAATTGTGACTGACCAGCAAAACCAGAACGGTATAACACTCTTGCCGATTACTTTACCCCATGTTTTTGCGCTTCAGAGCCTATCCCCTCATCACCGCGACCCCTTTGATCGTTTGCTTATTACTCAAGCGCAAATTGAAGAAGCAACGCTTCTTAGCAAAGATGACGTATTTGCAAACTATGCAGTTAGGGTCATGTGGGAGAAGTAAGATGTTTTCTTGGATCGAGACCCCAATTTAAGGCTCAAAGTCTTCTTTTCTAAACTAAAGTCTTCTCTTTTGGAGTAAACTAGGGCATGGTCACCCTTGCTTATCAAGAAATTATTGATTTCATCGCTTCCGAAAACCCCAAACAGGTGATTGGCTTTACACCCTCGCAGGCTGCCAAACAGCGCGTGTTAGACCTTATTGAAAAAGAGAAATCTCTAACTCTTTCAGAACAGGAAAAAACCGAATTAGAACATTATATGCAACTCGAGCACATCATGCGACTTGCTAAGGCAAAGGCATATCAGCTTCTCAATGAGTAAAAGCTACATCTCGTCTGAAGCACGAGCATTCGTGCGTGAACGTGCCAGGCAGTGCTGTGAATACTGTCTTGTCCATGAAGACGATGTATATTTCGGCTGTCAGGTAGACCATATTATCAGCGAAAAACACGGTGGTAAGACCGAAGCTGATAACCTCGCTTACGCTTGCATTTTAGCAAATCAGGGTTGCAATCTAAAATCTATATCTAATTCTGCCCCAAATAAAACTCCATCCTATAATTCTCCTCATACCCCTTCCCTTCAATCTCGAGTACCGATCTCCCTCCTTCTCCCACCCCAGCAATAAACTCCCTGTCCTGCTCAGATAAAAGCCTTTGTACGACAGAAGGTTCTTGCAGGTCTTGGGTTTTAAGTTGGTAAAGCTGGCTTACAAAGAGTTGATGAAGTTCAGCGTAGCTTAGGGGTTGGTTGTTGGCTAGTGCATTGTAACCAATTTGCATTCCTAAAGCTCCAGCCTGAACTCTCTCTTGAGGTGTGCCGTGATGGCCGGGGTTATTAAAGTTGTAGTCGCCAAGGTTCAAAAGGTTTTGAAAATAGGCATCCAGTTGTGACCCTGCCCAGTTTTTAGCAATGGCCATGTAATACCCCGAGAACGCATCGGCCTCTAATTCAGTATTTCGTACAGTAGGTGCATTGGGTTCCATCCAATTAAAGTGAAACTGCGCCTGGTGCGCCCACTCGTGGGCTAGAATTCCGGCAATAGGCAAGGTGCTTCCAGTTGAGAAAACGGTATCAACAGCTAGCCAATAGCCAAAAAGAATATAGCGTTGTGGAAACGAGAGAGCGTTCTTTTGAGATTGGTCACATTCGTTAAAGGCATAAACAGTAGCCGGTAATCCAAAAAACTGGGTTTGAATATTGACCTCTTGCCCAAACTGGGTATCAAAGCTAGGGTCTCCAAATGAGTTTAATAGCCCGCAGCCAATTTGAGATGAACCATATCCTGCATAACCGCTGCTATAACATCCTGCTTGTACAGAAACATTTTCATCACCGCCACCACAATCATCCCCACAAACATAGGGGTCATCAAAAATATCGCAGCCTGAAAGTAGCACAACACTGGCAGCAGAACCGCCTAAAAGAACTTGCAAGAATTTACGCCGATTTAGTGGACCTTTATGAGTTAAGCACATTTCACAACCTCCTTTGAAAATTGAGTGATTCCTGCTCCACATCAATTAGAGCAAATCAGGGTTGCAATTGGGTTGCAATCACGTCCAGGACGCACAAATTCACGTTTTTTACTCCTGCCGCTCTTGAACCCCAAAACAGCTTTAACGAGACTAATAGACCAGTGGCATAGACTGTAAAGTTGAGTGATTTAACCTCTATTTATGGCATAATAAACTCATGCCAACTGCCACCCTTGAAAAATCAAACAAATAAGAAATCAAACAAAAATTTGGACTTAAAGATGAATCCCTTTACCTCTATACCTTAGGAAAAGATGGCACACTTACCCTTCGTAAGGTCAGTGAATACGAGCTGTTAGCCCAAGAAGGCTTACATGATGTTTACGATGAGGAGCCTGAGGGTTTGTGGGAGAAGTGTTTTGAAGGTTCAATGCTACCGCCTGTGGTTAGGCTTTACGGATAGTGATATTTCTCGAGGTCGAGCCAAGCATTTAATTTTATTCTGGTTCAAGATTTCTTGGAAGATCAATATCAAACTAAAAGACTTACCACAACAGCTCTATCCCAAAGGTCTCTAGGGTTTTATCTTTGCTGATAAACACCAGTCTATCCACCGCAGTCTGGGCCACTAAAAGACGATCAAAAGGGTCTTTGTGGTTTAGAGGTAAAGCAGCAGCATAAAGTGCATGTTCACCATTGATGGGAAGAAGATTGTACTGCATTTGCTCGAGAAGTCGCATAGCATTTTGAACGATAAACCCTGCATCTGCCCACTTGCCAAGGTGATATTTGATGGCGAGTTCGTACAAACTGATGCTACTTACATAAATTGGATTAGTCTTGTTGGCAATAACTGCTCTAGCTCGTTCTGAAAGTTTATCGTCACCCGTAAGTGACCACACCAGCGTATGTGTATCAAGAAGATAAGGCATCAGTTTTCGCTGCTGTAGGTTCCTTGCCAAGCAGTAATCGTATCTTCATCAGTAGGTTCCTGAACAGCCTCTCCCAATCGTTCAAGAGTCGCACTATCTAAATGATTGCGAAGGATACCTAAGGGACGCTCACTCTGAGCAAAAGGAATGAGACGTGCATAGGGCTGACCATTTTCCCCAATGATGATTTCTGCTCCTGCTTTGACTTGCTCGAGGAGTTGCGAAAGATGTGTTTCAGCCTCATTTATAGAGATAACTTTCATATTTTTAAGTTTAGCACGACTTATGGGGTTCATGTTTTTAGTCCCAGCCAACTTGGCCAATACCAACAGAACTACAGTCAAAGACTAACAAATCAGGGTTGCAATCCTGTTCGGAATGCACAAATTCGCATTTTTCCGCGTTGCTGATAAAGCCTCTAAAATAGTCTGATTCGCCTATCTATTAGGTTGCTTTTTAGACTCGAGACCTCAGTTTGAGCCTCTTCTTCTATCACGGAAAGCCTCGAGTTATTAGGCTGCTCGAGTCAATAGTTTTTATAACCAATTACACTAACCATAGCTTTGGTCAGTTCCTCGAGTTCTGGGTTTTCAAGTGTCCCCAATTTGCTGATAAATCGCGCCACATCTAAACCACGTACCTGAAGCACATCAGCAGCCGACACTTTTATCACCACGACGAATCTCACTTGTCATAATCATGGAGATCATGGGTTTGTAATTCTCGCCATTCTGGGTCGGTTTGGTAATGCTCGAGTATCTTGTCAGCTTGTTCGGCAAGGATGTGATCACGCATTTCAGGACTCAAGGCCAAAAGTGCATTTCTATCCCCTTGTCTAGCCTTGAGAATAAGAATCTCTTGAAGCATATCTTGATAGGTTTGAATGGGTAAAATAACTCTTACTTTACTACCCTGTTCATTGACAACATACTCAGGCATCGTTTTCATAGATTTATTCTAGCAGAAAGAGACTGAATTTGGATTCAAAGTAAACTAGAACCCCCTCCCTTTTGGAGTAAACTAGAGCATGGTCACCCTTGCTTATCAAGAAATTATTGATTTCATCGCTTCTGAAAACCCTAAACAGGTAATTGGCTTCACACCCTCGCAGGCTGCCAAACAGCGCGTGCTAGACCTTATTGAAAAAGAGAAGTCTCTAATCCTTTCGGAACAGGAAAAAACTGAGTTAGAACACTACATGCAACTCGAGCACATCATGCGACTTGCCAAGGCAAAAGCACACCAGCTTCTCTGCGGAGTATAGAGTTACATCTCGGCTGAAGTGCGAGCCTTCGTGCGTGAACGTGCCAGACTGTGCTGTGAATACTGCCTTGTCCATGAAGACGACGTATATTTCAGGTAGACCATATCATCAGCGAAAAACACGGTGGTAAGACCGAAACTGATAACCTCGCCTATGCTTGCATTTTTTGTAATCGTTACAAGGGGAGTGACCTTGGTTCATTAGCAGGTGAGAGCTTAGTGCGCTTCTTTAATCCTCGGTCTGAACATTGGCATGAACACTTTTATCTCGAGGGATTTTACATTCATTTCCGAACAGTCGTTGGCAAGGTCACTGAGCGTATTTTTAAATTTAACCATGAAGATCGGCTTTCAGAACGTCAGGAGTTAATCAAGCTCAAAAAGTACCCTCGGTATCAGTCAAATTAGAAAATCAGGGTTGCAATTGGGTTGCAATCACGTCCAGGACGCACAAACTCACGTTTTTGACCTCTTCCTGTTTTGAACCTTTAAGCCCCTGAAATAGCTTAATTGGGCTATCTGTGACAGAGCAAGAAAAAGGCTTACCTGACAGCTAAAACTCTTCCACCCCCTAAAATTGCTGTAAACTAAGCTTGTGAAACCAAAGGTCTACGTCGAGACCACAGTTATCAGCTATCTCACATCACATCCAAGCCGAGACCTGAGGGTGGCTGCTCATCAACAGTCAACGCAAGATTGGTGGCAAGACAGTCGTGGTGCATTTGAGCTGTATGCTTCTCAATTGGTTATTCAAGAAGCAAGTCGCGGAGATTCAGAAGCAGCCAAATTGCGCTTGGAGAAACTCAAAGAAGTTTCCTTTCTTGATGCTACTCATGAAGCCTTGTTACTTGCTGAAGCAATCATTCGACAAAACCTTATACCTCAAAGGGTTGCCGAAGATGCGGCCCATATTGCCATTGCTACCACGAACGCTATGGATTACTTACTGACTTGGAATCTCAAGCATATTGCCAATGCAGTGATACGTGGCAAAGTTGAAGCCTTATGTCGCGCTGAAGGATATGAACCACCTATTATTTGTACCCCTGAAGAACTAATGGAGGATATATGAAAGACAGCATTGTAGAAGAAGTTCGGCAAGCTAGGGAAGAACATGCTAAAAGGTTTAACTATGACCTTAAAGCTATTTTCATTGATATTAGAAAACAGCAAGAAGAAAGTGGACAACGGTTTGTTTCATTTCCAGCAAAGCGTGTTGCTCCTTCCTTAAAACCAGCACCTGTTCAGATTCAAAACAAAATCTAAAAAATCACTAGTCTGCTTGCTAGATAGCTTTGAGCCTTTTAAGACTCTAAAATAGCCTGATTAGTCTATCTATTAGGTTGTTTTTCAGGACTCGAGACCCCACTTTAAGGCTCGAGTAAATTAATATCCGCTGCCGCTATCTTTGGAAGAATGGTTTTAGTTTTTAGGAGGAACGAGGAAGGAGATAGTAAAAAGTGATGAGTGATGAGTGAAAAGCTGAGTGCAAAGGGCTGAGTGCAAAGGGCTGAGTGCAAAGGGCTAAATCTTCAATCCATTCGACAAGCTCAAGACAAGCCTTCAATCTTCAATCTAACTGAAACCCGACACCTCCATAGGGTATACTCTGCAAAGTATTATGAATGATTCTGATGAAATTAGCTTACGTGATGTTTATTTAATTTTACGAAAAGGGCTTCCTCTAATTTTGACCTTGGCGGTGATTGCTGGGGTGGTGGCTTTTATTGTCTCGAGCTTTCTCCCTAAATCCTACGAAGCCCAAGCTACCGTCCTGATTAGCCCGCCACCGGTACAGGTGCAAGGAACTCGCAACTTGACTTTTCGCCCTACTAGTGAAGTCTCTTTAGAAGCTTATGAAACCCTAGCTCTAAGTCGTGGCGTTTTAGAAGAAGCGGTTAAAAGTATTGATACAGATATGAGCTATGAAGACCTAGGCGGAAGTGTAGAGCAGCTTATTGGCCCTCAACGACCTGACCAGGTAGTTCCTTTATTGGTGGCACATACTGTTAAACATAGCAACCCAGAAAAAGCTGCCAAGCTTGCCGATGCTTGGGCAGCCACATCTTTAAAAACAGTACAAAACTCACTCTTTGCAAACTTGCAACCCATTAGTGAGGCTACCAATCAAGCTTTATTGCCTTTACAGACACGCTTAGAAGCAGCTCAAGTAGCCCTAGAGTCTTTTGAGGCTAAGGATACTGCTGAAGCCTTGCAGGCCACCTTAGACCGTTTATCGCAACTCATCGCCGATGCCAAAACAGGTGTGCTTTCTAAGAGTCAGTTATCTCTCGAGCAGAGCAGCGAATCGACGGATCTTATTTCCAATGCCTTGGCTACCCCCAATGTGTTTAGCAGTGATTTCAACCTAAGCTCGAGTATCAATCTTGATCAAGAAATTGCTGCCGCCGAAGCCATCATAAGTAGCCTAAAAAACCAAGGGCAAACTTTAGACTTAGCCCAGCAGCAGGCTTACCTAGAAGGACTAAAGAAACGCCGTGAGGTTTTGGCTACTCAGCTCGTAGGCTACCAACAGGATTATTCCCAAATCCAGCAAAGCTTGGCCAGTCTCTCCAAAGAGCGGCGTATTTTAGAACTCGAGCTAAAGAATGCTGAAGAAGCCTATCAAAGTATTGTGGCCTTGCAACCTATGATTAGCTATGTCACCGACATTAACCCTGCTAATGCTCGTTTGCTGAGTCAGGCTTCTGTACCCAGTGAATCTGTTTCGCCAAGGAGGCTTCTTAATACAGCTCTTGCCACCGTGCTAGCAGGGTTGCTTACATTACTATTCGTATTTTTAAGAGAGGCAGTAAGAGCCCCTATAGAAAGGAAAATATGATTGGTCAGAAGGCTCCAGACTTTAAGCTCAAATCAACGTTAGATAAAGAGTTAAGCCTTGACGATTTTAAGGGTCAAGCTCTGGTGTTGGTATTTTATCCTTTGGATTTTTCACCAGTTTGTAGTATCCAGTTGCCAGAGTATAGTAGCCGCAAAGCTGATTTTGAAAAACATAATGCAGCCGTGATTGGCGTTAACCGTGATAGTGTTTATACCCACAAAGCTTGGGCCAAAGAATTTGGTATTGATTTGCCCTTATTAGCAGATATGACCAATACTACAGCCAGAGCTTACGGAGTTGATTTACCTGAACGCGGCATGAGCAAACGCGCTGTTTTTATTATTGATAAAGAAAGTATCTTGCGTTTTGCTCATATAGAACAGCAAACAGGTGACTTTACTTTACATGCTGATGCTATTTTGCGAGAGCTTGCAGCCTTGGGTTGATGTGGACGAATTTTTAAGAATTCATAAACCTTCCTCTAAAGCTCTTGCCAAAGCCAAAGCTGATGATCTTGATCTTATCGCTCTAAAAGAAACCAATCCTACTGAATACAAAATCCGAACAGCCCAAGATATTTTGTGGACTTCAGAAAATTTTGTTGAGATGGCTAGCCATGTTTTTTTTGCGACATTCCCTCACCATGAGCTATTCAGGCATCCTAATCAGGTAAGTTTACTGGCTTTCCCAGAGCTTTCTAGTAAAGACTTAAAACGCTGGGATGATGCTTTGGGTCGCTTGGTCTTACATCCCAAATATGCCAAGGACTATCTGTACTACCGAGTCATCAATGATAAAAAGGGCGAGCTGCGACAATTAGACTTACCCATAGACCCTAGGGACTGGCAGGGACAAATCAACGCCTTGGTAGGACCCTTTGAAACCCAGCAAGAGGCCGAGTACTGGGGAGAGAATCGGGTCAAACATCAGCAGTTTATAGTTGATACAGTGCCCTATATAGAAGCATGGTTTTGTGACGTGTTCTCGGCAGAAACTTAATGAACTCCTTTAGCACCCATGTTCTTAATGTGCGTGGTATTCTTTGATTATGAAAAAACACTTGCTTTTTTTTGTTACAGGATGTTTGCTTAATATAGTCTTAGCTGTAGATATGGTCAGCCCTAGTGAACAGTTTTATATTACAGAGGGTCTTTTTGGCCAATTAAACATTGAAACAGTAGGGTGTGATCTTGAAGATGCAGTGGTCAATTTTGCCTGTGGACAGTTTCAAGGTGACGCAGCTACCTTCCAACAAGCTTTAGATGCTTATGTAACCACCAACTTACCTGGGCTTTATCTGGCCCTGGATTGGTTTCAAAATGGACCTAGTGTTGCCCGCGATTATCGCAGTGCCAAAGGTCGTTATTTATTTTCTTATAATCCTGGTGGATATGTTGTAGTTGCTTTTATTCCCAAGTAGATGCAGCTAACCCTGATACCCCTGATGGGGCCTTTTCATCTGCGTTATCCTTTGTATAACAGTGTTACGGTCCGGGATTTAGTTAAGGCTAGTCAGCCTCAGGCAGTCGTGACAACAGTTCTTGCTACAGAAGATTTTAAGTATCCAGGTTGGCAAGATACCCCTGAAATTGCCCTTCCGCAATGTGTTATTCCTTGGGTTAAGTGGCAAGAGCTTCCTCTTTATGGTGTTTTTGAACCTAGCCCAGACCCAAGTGCATTAGAAGATTTCAGGCGTTATGCCCATGAGTATCCAAAGCTTGGGCAACAGGTGCGAATGGTTGAAGCAAAACTTCAAGACTTGACTCAAACGCTCGAGCAAAGCCTTAATCTAGAGCGTATCCAAAATGAAGTGCTGCCGCTTTTGCAGGACTATCAAGTGTTTAGAGAACAGACGCTTGATGATGGACCTGGTACCGATTGGCTTCATGAACGGGTCAAAAACATGGCTCAGAGGATTCTTGGGTTACCTTTTGAGCGCGTTACTGTTTTGGCTAGCGCAGAGCACATTCCATTTTTACAAGAAGCTTTAGAAAATTATCTTGTAGACCTTCCTAAAGTTGAAGCCAGTGAGGAAAGCCGTGAGCGAAGTCTCTTGGATTTTGCCTTTCGTACCGAGGTGCCTGAGGTTGGCAACCTTATTGCACAGTTGCGAAATCTAAAATGTGCGGAAGCTAGATATCATGAGGCCAATTTACTGCTGGCCAATGGACACCTTCTCGAGGCTTTAGAGATTTTAGAACAAACCAGTCAGGGTGATTTTTCTGAACCCTATTACTTGCCTGGATATGTGCTGGTCAGGCTTGGGCAACTTTATGATTTAGTAAAGAAGCGCGACGCGGCTTTGCGCTGCTATAAAGGTGTAAGAGCGTTGAGCTATGCACCCCAAGAGGCTCTCGAGGAGGCCCATAAAGGCTTAGAAAGACCTTTTGAAATAAAAGCAACCTTGATTCAAGAGTAAAGATTTTGAAGCACTTTTTACCTGCTAACCCAATCTTGAATCTTTACTCTTCAATCGCTTTTATTATCTCGAGCCAAACCCGGTTAAAATGGTTTGAACTGTTAGATAAACAATACGCAGGTCTAAACCCAAAGAACTTTGCTTGACATAATAGAAGTCATAACAGAGTTTTTCTCGAGTTTCATCGGCACCAGCAGCATAACCCTGCATCACTTGGGCCCATCCGGTAATTCCTGGGCGCACATTATGACGCAAATTATAAAGCGGAATTTCATCTTCAAACTCTCTAGCAAACCCAGCTTGCTCGGGACGTGGGCCAATGATACTCATATCACCTTTGAAAACATTCCAGAATTGAGGAAGTTCATCAAGGCGAAACTTGCGTAAAAACTGACCTATCTTGGTGACTCTTGGGTCTTGCAAGGTGGCAAAAGCTGCCCCATTTTCTTCAGAGTTGGTCTTCATAGTACGGAATTTAACCATGGTAAAGGGAGCCCCATTACGACCTACACGTTTTTGCCTAAAGAGCACAGGCCCGCCACTGTCAAAATAAATGATCAGAGCCACAACTGCTGAAAGTAATAATAAGAAAGGAGCTAAGAGGATAACCGCCAGTAAATCAAGCAAGCGTTTCCAGATAAGATAGGCAGTCGTACCGCTTAAAATTTCAAAAGCCCATACCCCATGTAACATATTGACGGGTACACGGCGAGCCAGGGTTTCGACCACCAAGGGTGCAGAAATAGTGCGTACACCATACATATCTGCGTGTGCTAACCACTGGAGCCATTCAGTGCTATAGGTGCGAGCAGGATCAACCACAGCAACATCAAAACCTCGGAAGCGACTAGGTGGGTGTTGCAGTGAAGTCAAGCGCACACGATGAGCCTTAGACAAGTCTTCTTTGAAGTCACAAGGTTCTATAAGAAGAACATTTAGGATAGGGCGGTAGCGTTGGTATGCAAAGCGCATGAGTATAATCCACATGCTCCACACCATCACAAAGATAAGCATAGCCATCCCTGAGTAGTAAGAGCGGCTGAGAGCTTGTACTACCAAAGTACTCAAGCTAGCTATTAGAGGGGCCAGAAGCAATAGAGTACGGTTTTTGCCTAGGGCTGTTTCTAAAGAACGCATTTGCCCCAAGAAAAACCGTGCATTGAGCGCAAAAACCATAAGTAAGATCACAAAAACCCGGCCTTCTGGGGTTCTAAATTGGGGTTCAATTTGTATGATCACCAATGAAAGCGAAAAGACCAGACCAACGATGTCTAAAATCATTAGCCAAGGGAGGCGTAAAACTCTTTCACGGTGGGATAAATATCGACGAAGTTCTAGCAACATGATGACAAGACGAGGCCCTTTCTTAATCTAAATTAGTACGCTTCACATAAAACTTCTGTGACTGCTGATAAAGAGTGTATAAAAAAGTGTCAAACAGAAAACTTATTTTGAATTAAATGAGGAATATAGTGGCTTTTTACCGATTTATGTACTTTTTAACCTTAGCTCCTTTGCCCACCACACTAAAAGTGTAAGCAATTTCACATCTAATATATTAAACAAATGTGAGAAGAGAATGCATCGCAGATGACATTCTTCAGGTTTTTGATCGAGATTCCCCAAATGACCCAAAGTGCAATGTCAGGGGCTAATCAAGATTGTTTTCTGTTTCTATTGGTCTATAGAATAGTCTTAGGACTAAATACCACCTTGAAAATAGTGTGTTGCTTAGATTTTTAAATACGCTTTTATTATATAGGGAAGCTAGATGATTTGTGGATAAACGCATGATGTTTTACGATAAAGAATTCAGATAAAAATGTTATCTGTCCACAAGTCACTTAGGATTCCTAATATTTGATGTTTACCCCCTTGGTTCTATCCATGCCAAGATACTTGCTTTGGAAAACCTTTAGACAGCGTAAGTTTTTTGTGATAGCTTCCTTGTTAGAATCGTTGTTAGGAGACTCTATGCAACCGTCATTTACCCCATCCCTCGAGCTTGGCCATATGCCCATCATTATCGTAGATAGTGATCACGGTCCTCTCCCGCACATAGCCCAAAAAGCTGGCTATTGCAACCTTATTACTACCAATGATCCCTATCAAGCTATTGAATTGGCTAGGCAACAAGAGACCGACCTGTTCATGATGCATATAGAAGACGATGTTGACATGATTCAGTTCGTCAAAACAGCTCTTCCTGATCGGGTTTTTCCGATTTTAGCCTTGCTAAATAGTTCTGAAAATAAAAAGTTAGCCCTCAAAATGGGAGCCCAAGATGTTCTGGAAACCCCTTTGGATGAGGCCGAGGCCGAGTTGCGTATTCATAACTTATTGCAAACCCAGCGCATGTATAAAGAATTAATCAGTCAAAAAGTGTTTTTGGAAAAACAAATGCAAGAACGCAGCAAACAGCTCGAGACTGCCCACGTAGAAATGTTGACCCGTCTAGCTAAAGCTGCTGAATACCGCGATGACGAAAGTGACAAACATATTTGGCGCGTGGCCAAAACCTCGGCACTTCTGGCCAAAGAATTAGGGCTCAATGATGAGATGGTAGACCTTATTTTGCGTTCGGCTCGGCTGCACGATGTTGGCAAAATTGCTATGCCAGATGGTCTTCTCTATAAACCCACCACACTTTCGGAGAGTGAATTTGAAGTGATTAAGTCTCACACCACCATTGGAGCTCAGATTCTCTCGGGTGGACAATCGGTTTTAATGAAAATAGCTGAAAGTATTGCCCTGACCCACCATGAACGTTGGGACGGTACTGGTTATCCTAAGAAATTAAAAGGTGAAACGATTCCTATAGAAGGGCGCATTTTGGCCGTGGCAGATAGCTTTGATGTTTTGACGCATGACCGCGCTTATTGTAGAGCTGTGAGCATAGAAGACGCTTCTAGCGAAATCAAGAAGCAACGAGGTAAGCAGTTTGATCCAATCGTGGTAGATGCCTTTGTGAGCCTACTGCGCAAGAAGAAGTTACCCGTTGAGATGAGCTAAAAAGAGGTAGACCTCCCTTCCCTGATAAGCTAAGGCTATGTCACAAGATGTTTTTCAGCCTACCTCAGCGACATTCTTAGCCAATCCTTATCCTGCTTATAAAATCTTGCGGGAGACTGCGCCAATATTTTTTTATGAACCTTGGCAGAAGTGGGTTCTGACCCGCTATGAAGATGTCAATAGTTTACTGCGCGATAAACGTTTGGGCAGAGTCCTCGAGAATGCTCCACCGCCTTCACCTAACCCACTCGAGGCAGCCTTTGAGGCCTCGAGGCTGGGGTCACTTCTAGAAATTGAACCACCTGACCACACCCGCATTAAGGATGTCTTTCATCAAACCTTTACGCCCAAGCGCGTTCGTGAACTCAGCCTTAAAATCGAGCGCATGTGCAATCATTTGGTAGATGAGCTTTTGGCTAAACCTATACCAGAAGCCGATTTAATTGAAGATTTTGCCCAGACTATTCCGGTGACCGTAATTGCTGATTTGCTGGGTATTCCACAAGAAGATAGACATTTGCTGGTACCTTGGTCAAAAGGCATTATCGGCTGGTTTGAACCTGAGCGCAGCGAAGTGATGGAAACTCTAGCGGCCAAATGTGCCCAAGAATTTATGAGCTATTTACAACAGCTCATTCCTCACAAACGCGCTAATCCAACTGATGATTTAATGAGTGCCATGATTACCGTTCACGATACTGAACCCCACAGACTCAGTGAATCAGAACTCATCAACAACTGCATTTTATTACTGAATGCTGGACATGAAGCAGTTGTCAATGTGGTGGGAAATGGAATGTTCGCGTTGCTTAACTATAGAGATCAATGGGAAAAGCTTAAAGCTAACCCAAGCTTGATTCCTACGGCAGTTGAAGAAATGATGCGTTTTGATACACCTTTACAGTTTTTTGAAAGATTTACCCTGATGGATATTAGCTACAAAGGATTTCACTGGAAGCGTGGTACCGGGCTTTGTTTGTATTATGCTAGTGCCAATCATGATCCAGAGGTATTTGAAAACCCTGAGATGTTTGATATTACCCGCCATCCTAATCCGCACATGGCCTTTGGTCTAGGTTTACATTACTGCATTGGCGCACCTTTAGCTCGAGTCGAATTGCAAACCTCCTTGCAAACCCTTATTCAACGCTTGCCCGATTTACATCTTGTGGGTGACTCTCCAGAATACTATCCAAAAAATGTTTTTAGGTACTTAAAAAGTTTGAAGGTTGGCTACTGACAACAAATAGTGAGATTTTAAGGCTTATACTATAGGGGTAAATTGGTACGGCTCGAATCATAGCCATAATCAGGCTCGAGTGCTGCCTTATAACCTAGGAGAAATGATGAAAAAAATAGCTATTTTGTTATGTGTGATGCTAAGTTACGCCCTAGCCCAGATTGGTCAACCTACACAGGTGCTTTTAGATCAGTTAAGCAGTTATGAAATTCAAAAACTGATTAGTGGTTATGTGGCCGATAACCGTTTTACCTTTAATGTTGAAGAGCGTGGTGGCTTAGCCTATAAAATTACTGGCCAAGGCCTGCTAGATGAAAATAATGTTGCCTTTAGCTCGGATCTTGTTGCAGCCGCAACCGGCTACGGAAGCAATATCGCTGAGCCAGTTAAACAGTTTTTTGCTGATCGCATTAGCGAATTAGTTGATAAAGGTGATACGCCACTGGCAGTTGAACAATACACCCTTACCGTTAATGTGACTGGAATCAAACCCTATAAGCTGGTGATGTCTTTAGCCCTTTCGGAAATACCGGTGGAAGCCTTTCCTGTGAGTCCTTATTTTTTGGGTGCAGAAGATGCTAAATATGTCATTCGAGAATTCAGTGATTTTCAGTGCCCTTATTGTGCACGGTTTGTCGAGGGAGCTTTTCCGGGTATTAAAGATGAACTTCTGGCCAGGGGGGATGTAAGGTTTGAGTTTCATCACTTCCCACTAGTCAGTATTCACCCTAATGCCCAACCTGCTGCTGAAGCTATGGAATGTGTCGTCGCTGAAAATGCTGATGGCTTCTGGACGTATCATGATGCATTGTTTGCTCGGCAGGCTGCCTGGCAAGCCTTGCCAGATGCTGGTGCCTATTTCTTGCGTTTGCCCAAGATGTTGGTTTGATAACCAATGGTTTAGAAGCCTGTATTAAAAACCGCAGCTATGCTCAAAATGTGGTCAGTGCTTATGAAGCGGGTGTCAAGTTGGGAATTGGTGGAACCCCGACTGTATTTGTAAACGGGTTTAAGATAGGTGATTTTACACAAGTCGCAAATTATTTAGCCCTTATTGATTTGATTAAGAAGTTTGAGCAGTAATAAAGTAAAGAGTAAAGATTGAAGATTTAAGATTGCAATCTTTACTCTTTACTCTTTACTCTTCAATCTTTACTCCCTTATGCAAACAGAACTTTACACCAAATTTGATGCCTTTCAAAAAGACTTAGTTCCTGACAAACGAGTTAAGTTATGTGAGGTGTCTTTTGGTGGCGGAGCTTTGGTTGGGCTGGCTGATAAATCTTTAGAAGCCCCACTCGAGCATTTTGCCAGAGAACATCGCATTGGGTTTAAGGTTCATTTTATTGATTTTACTAGCCAGTTTGTAACCAGCAGCCGAGCTTTTTTATTAGCCAAACCCGAAGCCAAAGCCGAAGTGGTTTCTGAAGCTATTTATGGTGAACCTTTATGGGTCTTTGATAAGCAGGGCAGTTTTTGTCGGGTGGCTAGAAGCCAAGATCACTATTTGGGTTGGGTGAATGTAGCTGATATGGGTCATAGTGTGCCCGAGGCAACGCATCAATTTTCTGCACCTAGAGGTCATGTATTTGCTGTCCCTAAAGTGTCTTCTGAAAGACTACTCGAGCTGTGTTATGGATCAGGTCTTAAAGCTATTCAAACAGAGGGCGAATGGACTTTAATAGAACTAGCCAAAAGTCACAGGGGTTATGTTCGCTCGAGCTTGCTATATTCACGTCAACCTTTAGAAGCTAAAGAGAAAAATCTTGTTCAGTTCGCCTTACGTTTTTTAGAGGCTCCGTATATCTGGGGTGGAACCACGGCTTGGGGGCTCGATTGTTCAGGGTTGGTGCAACGGGTTTATGGGGCTTTTGGTATTTCCTTACCCAGAGATACGGACCAGCAAGAACAGTGTGGCCAGGCAGTTGAATATTCAGAGTGTAAACCTGGAGATTTAATCTTCTTTCCTGGACATGTAGGGTTATCTTTGGGTGGGTCAAAAATCCTACACGCCAACGCTCACGCTATGCGAGTGACTATAGATGATTTTGAAAAAACCTCTTATGCCAAAAACCTAAAGCAAAGCATTACCAGCATCAAACGTATTTTGTCTTAATTTCAAGCATATCCAAGGTCACCAAAGAGCATCTTCAAACTGCAAAACATAGGAATTTGCGTTAAACACCACATTTCTCAATAATAGGCGCATGTTAATCTTAAGGCATGTCCCGGAAACCTTCTTTAGAGTACTGTACTAAGCTACTGCTCGAGCTTTTATCTATTCCTTCTCCAACTGGCTATACCCACCATGCCATGAAGCGCGTGGAACATTATCTAAAAGACCTTAAGGTTCCTTTTGAATATACGCCCAAAGGTGCTTTAATTTGGACTATTAAAGGCAAAAAAGGGCCAGCTAAAGCGGTGGCTGCCCATATTGACACCTTAGGAGCAGTAGTCAAAGAAATCAAGAAAAATGGCCGCTTAAAACTAAGCATGATCGGTGGTTATGATTGGGCTACTATCGAAGGTGCTGAGTGCATCGTTCACCGTTTTGATGAATCCCAAATCACTGGCACAGTGGTCAATGAAAAACAATCCTCGCACGTTTTTGGTCAGGAATTGCGCGACCTAAAACGCACTGCTGACGTGATGGAAGTACGCCTAGATGCCGAAACCTGTACTCGAGCAGAAACAGAAGCTCTAGGTATTGAAGTGGGTAATTTTATTTCCTTTCAGAGTCAGGCCGAACTAATCAATGGTTTTATTAAAGGGCGACATATTGATAATAAAGCTGCTGTAGCCATTGCTCTTGCTGTGACCAAAGAGATGCTTGCAAGCAAGCAAAAACCTGCTAGTGATGTTCACTTTTTTATTTCTAACTACGAAGAAGTGGGTCATGGGGCAGCTATTGGGATTCCAGAAGTTGCTGAGTTGTTATGTATTGACATGGCTGCTGTGGGCAAGGGTCAAACCAGTGATGAATACAGCGTCACTTTGTGTATCAAAGATTCTTCTGGTCCCTATGACTATGGGATGAATCAGCGTTTAATGAAACTGGCTAAGGAAAATAGTGTTGACTTAAAAACAGATATTTACAATTACTACAGTTCTGATGCTTCAGCCTCATGGCGAGCAGGGGGTAATCACCGTGCGGCTCTGATTGGCCCGGGTGTAGATGCTTCTCATGCCTTTGAACGCACCCATCAAAAAGCACTCGAGGCTACCTCAAAACTTTTACTGGCTTACTTGCAATCCCCGACTTAAAGCACTATGTTTTTTATACTACAGTCTTTTCTCTAAAACCTCATTATGCTCTGGTGTTGTAGAGAAAGGTAATCATGACTCAAGAAAAATCTATTAACCCTGTTGAACATAAAGTTATCGAACCTGTTGCAAAACGTTGGAGCCCCAGAGCTTTTTCTAGTAAACCTATCCAAAAAGAAACTCTCAAGACGCTCTTTGAAGCTGCTCGTTGGGCGGCTTCTGCTTTTAATGAACAACCTTGGCGGTTTATTATTGGAACGAAAGAAAATCCTGAACAGTACCAAAAAGTTCTTAGCTGTGCTAATGAATGGAATCAAAAATGGGCTTCTCTGGCCCCTGTTCTAGTTTTAACAATAGCCAAAACCAAGTATACCCACAACGATGAACCCAATAAACATGCGCATTATGACCTTGGGGCAGCCGTTACGGCTCTAAGTCTCGAGGCTACTGCCCATGATATTTTTGTTCACCAGATGGCAGGAATATATCCTGAAAAGGCCCAAGAGGTTTTTGCTGTTCCAGAAGGTTATGAGGTTGCTAGTATGCTTGCTATAGGTTATTTAGGCGACCTCAAGGATTTACCTGAAGAGTTTCATAAAGGTGAAACCAGAGAACGAGTACGCAAACCTTTGAATACACTGATATTTGATGGAAATTTTAGCGAATAAAAATAATTTACAACCCTAATAATGCCACAGGATCAACATAGGTTCCGGTTCCATTCTTTCCAATGCGTGTAAAAAACTTTAGGATGTCAGGCTTTAGTCCACCACCAACATAACCTATGACCGTTCCTTGGCTTACTTGTTGACCAATTTGTACTGGAGGATTTTCTTGCAAACTGGCATAGGCAGTAGTGAGACCATCGGCGTGTTCAATCACTACCAGATAACCGTCATTTGCACCAAGGTACTGAACTGAAATAATATTGCCAGGTTGAACAGCCTTGACGGCGGCTCCTGCAGTGGCGGCTTTTAGGACAACACCTTTGCCTGTCACTCCAAATTGGGCTTCGATGCTTAAACTGTCTAAAGGTGAAATAAAACCTGCAGCTAATGCGGGCGGTGGAGCAGCTAGGTTGCTGGCTAAAATTTCTGCATCATCAGCTTCTTGATTAAATCGGTCTTTTTCAATTTGAGTGGCGGCTTGGGCGGCGGCATTACGTTTTTCTTCGGCTTCGGCTTTGAGCCTTTGAATTTCGGCTTCGCGGTCTATTTGAAGGCTACTGATGGCTCCCTCGAGATTTTCGGCTTCTTGAAAGATGGCCCGTTGGGTGGCGAGGCGGCCTTCACGGCTCGAGTCTAACTCGAGCATGATGGTCTCTACTTCACTGCGTTTACTAGCTAAAATGGCTTCGCCATTTTCATGCTCTGTAACTTGTGAATCGAGTGTCTCGACAATTTGGCTTTGTTGTTCTTGTAAGTTATTAAGCTCGAGGACAGCATCATTAAGCTCATTGATAATTTGCACGTGTTGGGTTGAGAGTAAGGATAAAAAATAATTTTTGACCCTTAAATCCTGAAAAGATTCGGCACTGGCAAGCACTTTGGCAAAGCGGTTACTGCGGTCTTTGTAGAGGCTAATGAGTAACTCTTGGACCCTTGTTCTAAGTTGGGTGATGGTTTCTCCCAAAGTGTCAAACTGGGCCCGTGTAGCTGCAAGCTGTATTTCACTCTCGACAATTTGCTGGCGCAGGACATCATTCTTTTTACGCAATTCTTGAATATCAGCATTGATGGCATCACGTTGGGCAATTTGTTCATCAAAGGCTCCAGCCATGTTGCCAAGCTCGGCATCTATTGAGTTAATTTGCTGCTGGTATTCTAAAAGTTTGGCTTGGGAATTTTGAATGTACTGTTCAATATTTTGGAGTTGTTCGGAAGTTTCTTGTGTAAAGGCAGGAAAAAGGAAAAAGTGAAGAGTGAAAAGAAGAGCAAGGACTCGAGTGATGAGTGATGAGTGATGAGTGATGAATAATCCTTTGACAGGTTCAGGATACTTTCTATCCTTTAATGAATTCAGGACAGGCTTTTCCACTTTCCACTTTCCACTTTCCACTTTTCTCATCGCCTATCCTCCCGCAGATTTTGTGAAACGGAAATAGTGCTGCCCACTAGACCTACCAGTAGAGCTAAAGTAAAAAGTAAGATAGCAACTCTGGTCAAGGAACCCCAGTCTCTAACAAAGCTAACAAATAAAAAAGTTTGTGAAAGCCTTTCAATGATAAAACGGTAAACTGGTATAACAACGCCTAATGTAATAAGGGCACTGATGAGTCCTAAAAGTAATCCTTCTATCAAGAAAGGGCCGCGGATAAAGCCAGGCGTGGCCCCGACTAGGCGCATGACATCAATTTCATTTTTTCTGGCACTAATGGCTGCTCTAACCGAGTTAATAATGGCAAATAAACTGCTAAGAAGCAAGATAATAATAAGAACTAAGCCACCTACGCGCACAGTGTCATTGATAGCTACATAGGTTTTAACCTCTTCAGCTCCGTCGCTGATGTCACTAATGCCTGAGAGGTTACGCAACTTTTGAGAAACAATAGGAGTTTGGCTGGGATCGCGCAATTGCATATCAATACTGTCTGGGAGGGGATTGCCTACCAAAGTTGCTGCTGAACGCAAGGCCGGTAAATCGGTCATTAAGCTTTCTAAACCTTGGTCTGCGGTGATAAGGCTGGCACTAGTGACCTCTGGCCAACTTTGAATGGTGCTAAGAACAGTATTGTCATCAGCTTCAGGGCTAAGAAAGGCAGTAATCTCGAGGTTATTTCGCAACTCTGCCAGAGCCTGATTAAGGTTTAGGGTCAGCAAACTAAACCCCGCCAAAATAGTGAGTGAAAGCATCATGGTTGTAATGGTAGCCGTGCTGGCGACCCAGTTTTTCCGAATGGCCTTAAAGGCTTGTTGTAATGTATACACCTACATCCTCTTCCCAAGTATGTTGGTCACTGTTCAAGTGACTTTCTAATTATACCAAGAAGGAATGTGTAACGTCTAATGTTGTGGGTATTCAAACCAAAAAGCAGTTCCGAGAGACATTGTGATGACGGTAAAGGGATTACCGTCTCTTGAAATCAGTTAGCAATTCCAAACTTCATTGAGACAAAAATCTTTCATCTAGCCCTTTGTAAATGATAAAAAAGTGTCTCAATGAATAGTAGAACTGCTAAGTGTATAGGTGACCAGTTCCGAACCCTTCGATGAAGCTCAGGGTGAGACCGAATTTGATACCTGCTGCTCAAGGCTGCTTGACCAGATGATACCTGCTGCTCAAGGCTGCTTGACCAGATGATACCTGCTGCTCAAGGCTGCTTGACCAGATGATACCTGCTGCTCAAGGCTGCTTGACCAGATGATACCTGCTACCTTCTAAGCAAAGAACTTTGAGAGCACTCTACGGGGGCAACGGGGGATGCAGAGTCGCTTTCAAAGTCCTAGAGGTAGTCTAACAAGGCTACTTGGAGGCATATTATTCGGGCTTACAGATTGTAGAGGGTTGATTTATACCTGCTCGAGTCCTGTGGCATAGAGGATAGTGTCTCGCAACTCGAGCTGTACTCTGGGCAGTGGTTTTACGGCCGGGCCGCTTACGGCCTGACCGGCTTTGGTCAAAGAAAAAGCACTGTAATGACACTGACAGGTCAAGGTGGGTTCATCGGTGCGGTAATTAAAGGCTACAGCAATGGCCTCGAGGTTTTTATTTAGACTGACAATACAACCTTGGTGGGTACAAAAACGTGAAAAAGCTGCAAAGTGTTGATTCTCAAAGCTTAATCCACCAACGATAGGGTTGGGTAACTTTACTAAAATAGCCGGACTGCTTTGAAAGCTAAACTCGAGGCTGTCCCAAGGTTCTACAAACTGCCCTAAAGGGGCAATTTTTTCTGCCTCAACTAGGTTAAACCTAGGGTTCGGATTAGCCTCTAAACGGTTTAAATGAAAATAGATTTCATAGGCTGCATAAGCTGCACCCCCCACTGCTGCAATCACCGGAATACGCCACAACCACTGAATCAGCTTGCGCTTTTTTTCGTCAATAACCCCGGAGGTAGGTAGGGGAGACATGTTTTTCTCCCCTTCTTCCCTTCTCACTTTCCCTTCTTCTGCCTTCACGGCGCAATACCTTCAGTGACATAGGCAACAAGCATCTCTATTTGTTCGGCACTAAGCACAGCACTAAAACCAGGCATATTTCCACGACCATACTGAACTAGGTTTAGTACATTGACGGCATCTAGAGTTCTGGGGTTTCCTTTTAGAGCAGGTCCTGGACCACCTTGCCCCTGAATACCATGACAGGTCGCACAGTGAGCAGCAAAGAGTTGTTCCCCACTCTCTTCAGTGCCCCCTAAAAGGCGTGCTTTAGCACTTTCAATCAGGCTTGGAATACGCCCAGCCTTTTCTGGGCCACCTGCAACTGTAATATATGCTTCCCAAACGCTAATGGCATCTTGAAAACGTTCTTGACTAAAGTAAGCATTGCCCAAAAAGAGTAGCGTGTCTAGATTTTTGTCATCAATGCCCTTGGCTTCTTCTAGTAGACCAATAGCATCATCGGTGCGCCCACTCATAAATAAAACTTGTCCTACACGGCTTAGAGCATTGGCATGATGTGGGTCGTATTGACTCAAGATATTGATATAAATATCAGCCGCACGTTCACGCTCCTCGAGTTGCCAGTAGGCATCAGCTAAGGCACTCAAGGTTTCTTCATTAGGATTATCTTGGGCGGCTTGGGCTGTATCAGCTATTTGCTTAAAGACAGTGATGCGCTCTAAGGCTTGAGCATCTTCTTTACCTTCGGGAGTGGCTAGAAAAGCCTCGAGGGTTTCTATGGCAGCATTAACATCTCCTGTAGCAAAATAAACCTCAGCTAAGGTGTAGAGCGTATCTAAATTATTTGGTTCTAAAGTATTGGCTTTTTCTAAATAATTTTTGCCTTGTTCTAAATCATCTTGCAAGCTCAAAAAACCTATTCGCTGAAAAGCTATAGCCGGAGCAGTTTCATTTTGAATAATTTGACTATAAATAGTTTTGGTGTTTTCAGCATCGTTAAGTTGCCAGTAAGCTTCTGCAAGTGCTAAAAGATTTTCTTGATTAGGGTCTTTGTCTACAACTTGTTGCAATTTTTTAAGGTTTTGAGCAAGCTCCAAATCTTCAGAAGAAGCGGTTACGCTGGCGTTACCCACTCTAGGTAAAACATAATTGCTTAGCACTAAAGCCGAAACCACCATTAAGCCCAATAAACCCAAAAGCGGATAGGGAATGCCCCTGGTTCTTTGCACTCTGCTCTCTACTCTCTGCCCCTTTAACTCTTGCTGCCTATCATCCAGTTGTTTTAAGACCTTAGCGGCTTTGGCTTCGTAGCGAGTTTGCAACTGCTCACGGCGTTCTAGGCTTAAATCTTCTCTTATCTCGAGTTCCCTGACGGCCCGAAAAAGCGCATCTCTTTCTTCCTCGAGATCTTGTAAAAGGGGATCCTTATAGCTTGGGAGTTTGTCAGCCTGTTTAGGAAAGAGTAGCGGTATGACCGCGTAACTTAGTAAAACTAGTGCTAGCAATATTATGATGATTAGACCGAGCATAGAACCTCAGTGGTAAGTGACGAGTGATGAGTGACGAGTGATAAAGGTTTTCCACTTTCCACTTTCCACTTTCCACTCGCCACTTTTAATCCTGCCATTTCATTTCCTCACGTACCCGCGCTAAGTCTTCAGTTGATACATCGATGATGACCTTTGACTTTTGGGTCCAGCGTCTAAAAAGAATGCTTAATAGCGTCAAGCCAATAAGAGCTGCAATAAGCGGTAATATCCAGACCAGCAAATGCACGCCGCGTTTGGGAGGGTTAAGCATAATCCAGTCACCATAACGCTCTTGAAAAAAAGCTAAAATTTCTTCTTTATTTTTTCCTTGCTCGAGTTGATCCTGAATAAGGTTACGCATTTCAATAGCCACCGAAGAACTGCTATCGCCTACTGATTCGGCAGTGCAAACCGGGCAGCGCAAGTCTCTGGCAATTTCAAAGACCTTGGACTCGAGGTCGGTGGTGTCTTGGGCCAAGGCTGTGAAACTTATTGAGGCTAAAAAGATTAAGAGATAGAGAGTGATAAGTGACGAGTGACGAGTGATGAGTGATGAGTGATAAAGGTTTTCCACTTTCCACTTTCCACTTTCCACTTTCCACTTTTTTCTCATTTAAGTAACTCTCCAATTTTTTCCTCGAGAATCTCTGGTGTTACTTCACCGGGCTGTTTATAAAGCAAGCTGCCATCGCTGCGCACAAAAAAAGTTTCTGGTAAACCAAAGAGAGCATAGTCAATACCCACCTGACTTCTCCCTCCGATATTATCCATCACATTGAGATACGTCACTTTATATTCATCTAAAAAGTCATTACCTGCTTCTTTGCTATCGCTCTCTTGAATGCCAATAAATAAAATTTGGTCTTTATAGCGTTCAGAGGCCATTTGTAGCATAGGCATTTCATTGCGGCAAGGGCCACACCAGCTCGCCCAAAAATTAATCACCATCGGTTTTTGACCAAAATAATCTGAAAGTTTTAAAGTAGGCCCGTATTCGGCTTGATAGCGTTCAAACACTGGTAGTTCAAAATCTCTTACTGACTTATTAAGTGTTGCTGAGGGAATATCCCGATTTTTATCAGTTCTAAATAACCCAAAAGTAAACAGGGCTCCTAAAAAAATCACAATGGTAGTAACAATGGCCAGACGTTTCATAATTAGGTGATGGGTGATGGGTGTTAGGTGGTGGGTAAAATCTTTCTGTCACCCGTCACCTATTACCTATTACCCGATAACTCCTTCTATACTTTCATGGTTTACAGATATCTTGTGACCATTTGGCGAAAGGGCAATTGCAGTTCCTAAAACAATAATCGCACCACCTAACCAAATCCAGGTCACTAGTGGGCTTTGAATCGCACGAAGAGTTACAAAAGATTGCTCAGGGCTCACGGTTCCAGCTATATTGAGATATAGATCATGCCAAAGCGTATAAAGAACATCAGGCGTTGGGATATTTTGTTGTTGATTAATAAAGCGGTTAATTTTGGGTCTGAGCGTATCAACGACTTTACCTGCTCTTGAAACTTCGATGATGACTCCTGCACCAATTTTATCGACTTGGGTAATATCGATACCTGATTCAACTGAAGGTTCTCTAAAAAGCTCAAGGGCTTTAAGATCATAGCCTTGGAAATGGTGGCTTTGTCCCAATTCGATATTAAATTGTTCATCTATACGGTAGGCCCCACTTCCTACTACTCCTAGAGCAATCACAATTACGCCAAAATGTACAATCATCGATCCAAAGCGGCGTTTATTTTCAAAGGCGTATTGCTTAAACAAAACAGCTAGATTCTTTTTGGTTATGCGGGCTCTAGGTGCAATGACTCCTATGATTAGAAGCCCTAAGCTGACTAGGTTATACCCTGATAACCCGAGCGTGATAAGTGGATAAACTTTGCGAATACCTAATAGATAAGCAAGTAATGCTGCCAGTAGCCCACCTGCTGTAAGCCAAAGTAAATTATTTTTTAGAGTTTGACTTTCGGCTTTGCGCCAAGGTAAGAGTGGCCCGATTCCCATAAGTGCAAAGATAAGCATCCAGATAGGTAAACTCATTTGATTAAAGAAAGGTGCGCCGACAGTTACTTTTTGATTGGTTAAAGCTTCAACAATAAGTGGAAAAATAGTGCCTAGCAAAATAGCAAAGGCCATAGCTAAAAATAGGATATTGCCAGCTAAAAAACCTCCTTCGCGGCTGATGACATCATCCAATTCGGCGTGGTCACGCACTTGATCCCAGCGCAATGCCACCAAACCAAAAGAAGCCAGCATGACCAGAATAAAAAACCCCAGAAAGAAAACACCTACTGGTCCATCACCAAAGGCGTGAACCGAAGAAAGAACCCCACTGCGAGTTAAGAAGGTTCCTAGAATACTTAGGGTAAAAGTTAAAACAATCAGTAACAAGTTCCAACTTTTGAGCATTCGGCGACGTTCTTGAACTTGTACGCCGTGAATAAAGGCAGTTGCGGTAATCCAGGGCATGAAGCTTACATTTTCTACTGGATCCCAAGCCCAGTAGCCACCCCACCCCAAGACTTCATAGCTCCACCAGCCACCAGCAATAATAGCTGCACTCAAGAAACCCCAACCGGTTAAGGTCCAGGTGCGGGTTTGAGTCATCCACTGGGTTCCAGGTCGGCGCGTGATAAGCGCGGCCATAGCAAAGGCAAAAGGCACGGTAAGACCTACAAAACCCAAATACATAAGTACAGGGTGAATGGCCATCATCCAGTGGTTTTGTAAAAGGGGATTAGGCCCGGGCCTAGGTACTGAGCGTCGGGTACAAGTTTAAAAGGATTGGCGATAGTGGCTGAAATCCCTACAAAGAAAATCTGCACCATTTGCATAATCACTAAAGCCCAGGGGCGAAGGATGGTGTTAGGGGCAGTAAGTGCCAGAAGTGCGGTGTAGCCTGTAAGCAGCCAGGCCCACAACAGAATCGAGCCCTCGAGTGATCCCCACAACATGACCACCTTAACCCAGATTGGAGCTACAGGACTCGAGTGCTTAGCCACATATTCAATACTAAAATCATCCAGTAGTAGCGCAGTTTCCATAGCTGCTAAGGCAGCAGTAGTAGCTAAAAAAACTGCAATAGCCGTATAACGTGCAGAGGTTAAAAGTCTAGCATCTCGCCTAATAACTCCCAAAACCCCAGCAATCACCGCGTAAATGGCAAATGCTAAAGCCAATAAAAGACTGCTGCTACCAAGTTGTCCGAGACTAATCATTTAGAGTAAAAAGTAGAAAGGGAAAAGTGATCCTTCGACAGGCTCAGGATACTTCCTCCTTCCTCCTTCCTCCTTCCTTCTAATATAAACTATCCTTCAATTCTTCTAAATTCACAGCTTCACCAGGTTTTGGTGGTTCATAGACTTCACTATGTTTTACCTTGACTTCATCACTTACAAATGTTTCTCCCTCAAAGCGACCTTCGATGACTACGCCTGTTCCTGGTCTAAGCAATTCGGGTGGGCCACCCCGATAGGTGACAAAATAATCCTGGTAAGTATCCGTAATAGTAAAAGTAACTAAAAGGTTCTTATCGTCAACAGTCAGGCTATCAGGTTTTACAATGCCGCCTAGTTGGATGCGGCGACTAGCGTACTTTTCGGGTGTTTGAGCGTATTCGCTGGGCGTAATAAAGTAAACCAGCCCAGTGCTCATGGCCCGGTAGATAAGAAAGCCTGCTACAAATAGAACAGCAATACCAACTAGGCTGTAAATCGTGCGTTTCACGATAGGTATCCTTTACTTAGAGCAAGCACCGATATATCTAACATTACTTTTTACCTTTTATTTTATTTGCTCGCCAGTTTAGGTAGAACACATAGCCAGCATAAAAGATAATAAGTTCGGCCCAGGCCAGAATAATCCACGCCCAAGTGGTCATAGGGAAACCTCGAGGTTTTGGTGCATACAACCCACGATTGGTAGGGTACGTTCTACGCACCAGCTTGCGCGTTGTTGTGAAGAAGATTTATGTAGGAACGAGAGGATACTTCTTCTAAAAAATGGGATGATACCCCCTGCTGAAGGCTCTAATAACGGGATGATACCCCCTGCTGAAGGCTCTAATAACGGGATGATACCCCCTGCTGAAGGCTCCTTAAACATGAATAACCTCCCCTTGCCTTTTGGGTTCGCCCTCGTTTTGCAGTTTGGCTTCCAAGCGGCCTATGCGAACACGTTCTAAAACAAACCAGGTATAAATAAGTGCGGCAACAGCCACATTAAAAAGCAAAATCCAACGAAAAGCAGGTGCAGTTTTCCAATCGATACCACTGCTAGTGACTTCAATACTTTTGCCTGGGTGCAAGGTACGAAACCATTTAGAGGCCATCCAGTTAAAGGGTAAACTAGCCAAAACCATCATCATTACAATGGCACTAATGCGGCCACGGCGTACTGAATCATCGATGAGACCGCGCACCACAAAATAACCAACCAACAGGGCTAGTAGCAAAGCCGTGAGGGTAAGTTTGGCATCCCAATCCCAAAAGACTCCTAGAGTGGGTTTGCTATAGGTCATACCGCCAATAATGGTTAGACCAGCAAACAGCAAAGCACTCTCGGCGTGGGCTAGAGCGTGAATATCATCAGAGGTTTTGCTGCGCCATAGATACACCATGCCAAACACAGCCGAAATAATCACGGCTAGGAAACAAACCCAAACGGCTGAAACATGAGCATACATAACCCGAATCAGCTCGCCCTGATTGACATCGGGTGGACTAACTTTCAAGCCTAGATACATGCCTATCCCAAAAAGTATAAAGATAATGAGCCCAAATAGATTAAGCCATACTGGACGTTTTGTCATAGCCTCTCCTTTTGATTCATATACGTCCTTTTTAGCATCCTTGGCATCTTCTTGAACACTATCAAAAGTCGGATGGTTAACCTAGTGGCAAAAGCCCCACCTATTCTTCTACAACATAATGAAAAAGAGCTATGCAAACCACGCCGTAGACTAGGTCAAATCCTAAGAGTAATTGTAGCCAACTTAGAGTTTCTTGGTTGCCTGAATCTATAGTTTGACCCAAAATAAGGTTGGTGGCTCGTACAGCAGCTTGCAAAATAGGCACAATGACTGGGAAAGTTAGAACAGGTAACAGGGATTCTCTGGCCCGTAAATTGGCGGTAAGAGCAGCATAAAAGGTGGCAATAAGGGCAAACCCTAGTGTTCCTAGAGCTACAATGCCAAAGAGCCAGGGCAGGTTGCCAAGTGGAGCATTAAATAAAAGGGCAGTTATAGGTACGATTAAGAACCCTAGCCCAACCATATAGAGCCAGTTGGCTAGCAATTTTCCTACATAGATAGTGAATCTGGGAATAGGGTAGAGCAAAAGCTGTTCAAAAGCACTCTCCTCGAGTTCATTCTGGTAGCTTTGGGTGGCTGAAATAATGCCAGCAAAAGCTAGGGCAATCCACATCACCCCCGCACTAGCCCGTTGCATGATTACTCTATCTGGCCCTAGTGCAAAAGCCAAAATACCAATCACAATCATGGCAAAAAAAAGGGTGGCTACCGTAACTGCTTTACTGCGAAGTTCTTGCAAGAAGTCTTTTTTAGCAATAGTCAGGATGTGCTGGAGGTCACTCACTTAGATGTAAAGACTAACATAGCAGGTATTATCCTTCCCATTCGACTCAGTTCGGCGGTAAATAAGAAGGTAGAATAGAGAGGGCTTTAGCTTCTAGGTTCTTCCAATTCTTTCAACGCCGAACTTAGGTTAAATGCATTGTCTTAATAATATTATGCCATCATTTCTACTAATAAGGGAGAATTTATGAAAAAACTCGAGATTATCAGCCTAATCTTTTTATGTATAAGCTTGGTTTCTTGCCAGCAAACCTCAGATCCCCAAGATGTAGATAGTCTAGCCATAAGTTGGAAAGCCACTAATCCTGGTGGGGGTGGTGCTTTTAACTCGCCAGTTATAACCTCCGAGGGATATTGGGCGGTAGGGTCTGATCTGGGCGGGGTTTATGTCAGCAAAAATTCAGGAGTAAGCTGGTACGCTGTGGGTGCGCGTTATGGGCTGAGTGAAACCCATGTCTCATCAATGGCTGCACATCCGGCAGGAAAATTATTAATTGGTACCCAAAGTGGTTTATACACCGCCACCAGTAGCGGCATAAATGTTCACCGCACCTTTGCCAGTGGCTATGTTTCAGCGATAGCTGTTTCGGCAGACCCAAATATTGTTTATGCGGCGGTTCACCCACAGTGGAATACTTTAAGCCCTTATGTGATTCGCTCAGATAATGCTGGTGAAACATGGGCTACAACCGGTTCAAATTTACCAGTCAGTTTTCGTATTACAGGAATACGTGTTCATCCTGTAGATGCTGACGCGGTATGGGTGATTAGTGGTGAAGGTCGTGATATAGCAGGCCCCAAGCAGGCCTATCTATCTACCAATGGTGGGCAAAGTTTTTCTAGGCTTGACCCACAACAAGGCGATTTAATCGATATAGCTTATGCCCAAGACCCCAACAACTTAAACCTGATGTACGCCACAACTGTTTTAGCCAATGGTACAGGGCAAGTTTTTAAGTCTTTAGATACTAGGTTTAATTGGAGCAATATCACTCCTGCAAGTCAAAAACCTTCAGGACTTATATTGGCCGATGCAATTAGTGCAAACCATGTAAGGATTATTGACCTTGACCAACGGGGTGGTAAAGACAGTTTCTTATGGGAAAGTAGTAATGCAGGCCTAAGTTGGACCAAACGTACCCTGTCAGTAAGTGGGGGCTGGTCAGGAGCAGATGAATTGTGGGGCTTAGGCTACAGCTTTCAGGGTTTAGGGCAGACCATAGGCTATAACCCAAGTACACCTAGTACAGTCTTGTGGGTGAATTCGCAATTTGTCTATAAAAGCAGTAATGGTGGCAGAACTTGGCTAGATACAGTTTCTAGAGTTGTCAGTAGTAACTGGCGTTCACGCGGTATCGATAATGTGGTTCCTATTGTAGTTGAACCCAGCGCAGCCGACCCTAACTTGGTCTATGCCGGTTATATGGATATGGGCCTGTGGCGGTCTGAGGATGGGGGAAATTCTTGGAAGAGCTTGAATATTCCAGCTTACTCAGGTGGATGGGGAACAGCAGTTGGGGGTAATACGCTCAGCGTGATTGCCGACCCCAGCCGACCCAACGTGGTATGGGCTCAGGTAGGGGGAAACCTCGAGGCTGACCCAATGTATCTTTTGAAAAGTATTGACCGTGGGGCTAATTGGACAAATCTTACAAATGGCCTACCTGCTACGCTTAACCGTTTGGAAGGTTTGAGTTTAGTACCTACTAGCCCAGCCAATTCACGCAGGCTTTATGTCGTTGCGAATGGTGATGTTTACACAAGTGGCAATGATGGTACATCTTGGCAGCTTTCGCATAACTGCCCCAATAATGATTGCATCAAAACTTTTTATACCGCTAATAGTGGGGTTTTGGTCTTATCTCCTAGCGGTATCTGGCGTTTGCAGGCTGGTAGCTGGCAGCCGCTTAGTCTACCCAGTGAAATGACTACAGCTTGGACACCTAGTGAACATTGGTTATTTAATTCCTGGACCTATTCGGGACCCATAGATTTAGCTAGTCAAGGAAATAAACTTTGGGTTGCCGTTAAAGGCATAGGGAAAGGAATTTACTACTCGGATAACAATGGTCAAAACTGGAGTAGGGTGCGAGCAGATAATTATGCTCGAGCCGTTGAGATTGATCCAAGTACCAATGAGGTCTACATGGGAAGCTCGAGTGCTTTGAATGCTGGTAGTTATAAAGCCGATAGCAATGGTGTTTATGTAAGCCCTAATGGCACGAGCAACTGGGTAGCCCGTAACCAAGGGTTAGCCTATAAATTTGCAACCTCAATCAGTATTGCTCAAAGTGGTACACTTTGGATTACATCGTCGGGGCAGGGGGTGATGAAGTGGTACTAGGCGACAGTTGAAGTAATTGAGAAGTAGTGTAATTGTAGAGCTTGAAAGGTAATCAACGATGGATTTTAATGAGCCGATTAATTAGGATTGGGCTGGTCAATCGAACAATAAATATACCAGTTGGGGATTTTGGTGGGAAGGTAGATTTCAATACTAACATTCTGGTCAGGGAATTGATTTACATCAACATATTTATCCAATAGGTTTTCATGGCAGATACTCGAAGACATAATAAGTTTGGGATCAGGACTGGCCGTTAAATAAGTCCATCCACTAAAAATACCTCGGACGGGTTTAAGAGTAAAGATGGGTATTACAGACACCTTACTAACCCCTATTCGAGTAATTGTTGGAGTTTCGGCAGAATCTGTATATTTAACATGTACTGAAGGCGAACCTATTTTACTTAATGCTTCTAAGGTAATAGGAAAAGAATAACTTTCATCAGGAGGTTGATTGTTTTGGTAGGAAAACGATGGTTTTTTGTTAGTTTCAGAATAAATACTTGAGATACCTGGATGGGCTAGGATTTCTTGGGCAATGGCATCAAAATCTTCTATCTGATTCTCGAGTTGAGCAACTAATGGATTTAAGTCAGGTCGTTTTTCACATGCTGTAAGTAGAAAAGCAAAATATACGATTAAGACTAAATTTTTATGTTTTCTCATACCTTTTCTTAGTTTACCCCTAAGTAGCACACGATTTCATACTCGAGTCTCCCTTATTGCACTACAATTATCCCCTTAATTTTATCCTCCACATCCGCCCCTTCACTAAAACTCGCCCCACACGTCGTAGCATTATTGATAAGTGTTGCAGTGAGGCCTTTTTCTACATACTTTTCACTAGCCGTGACGATGTTTTGAATGGCTCCACTGAGTAAGATGTCGCCCTGATCACCGCTATAGATTTCAGTTTTTCTAACACCATTTTGTGTAAAACATTCAGTGCCGTAATAAGATTCGATAAAGATGCCCCGCCCGCCTACGGCAATGGTGTTACCTTCAATAGTGACCAAGGTGTTTTCTTTGCTAAAGGTTTGTTCATTTTGTACATAGCGGTTATTTTTCATGACTCGAATACCAGTGGTATTGGCTCCACCACTTATCTGTACATTGCGAATAATCATGGCTTTGCCTGCGCCATGATTTCCAAATTCATCTTGTGGGTCAATAGCTACACCGCTATAGGGCACAGTTTTTTGTACACCAGTTACATGACCACCTTCAATAAGTAAATTTGTGGGGTCATCTATCCAGATGCCGTGTTGACCTGGGTTTTCTATGTGTAGGTTGCGCAAGGTAATATCATGTTCTTCGGGCTTGCCTAGGTCGTTGTGATCAAGGTATAAACCATGACCTGAAACATTTTTAACCGTTACATCTTCAATCAAAACTTTACCACGTAAATTATTGCTTAGAATACCGCTTCCTGGACTGCTACCCGTTGGGCCGCCACTTATGTTTTGTATGGTAATGCCTTTGACCTCGAGTCGTCCTATATCAGATGCAGGTGAGCTGGTATCTGAATAATTTCCCAAGATAAGCCCGTATTGACTGGCTTCAATTATAGGGGCTGTACTAGCCTCTGCTACCTCAATACTATTTACTAAAAAGCCTACCCCTTGCCCAATGATGCGTTGATTGGCTTTCATATCGATGGTTCCAATATAAGTGCCACTCGAGATATAAATGGTGTCACCGGCGGCAGAATTAGATTCAGCTAAAGCGATTTCTTTGAAAGGACTTACTGCACTGCCATTGCCAGAGGTTGCGGCTGCATTATCTATATACCACACGTACTGCGAGCCGCTTAAAGTAGCGTTGGCATCGGTGACAGTGATAGAAACATTGGCACTCGGGCCATCCGAGAGAGTAAAGTTAAATGAATCACTGCCGATATATTGAAAATTAGGAATGTATTTAAACCCTTTGCTGGTATTCGCACTGACTGTTCCATGCAAAGGTGTAGAAAATGAAGTCACGCTTTGGGTGCAAGTTTCAGCTAGCAGCAATGCAACTTCTACGCCAGGTTTGCCTGTGGTGCGCGCGCCACCAAATAAAGGTGTGTTCACAATTGTGGTGTAAGGTCCTTGATTGATTGCACTGCAAGAACTGCTTCCAAGCCCTTGTTGCCAGTAAGGTGAAAAATAATTAATGGGTGAAGCATTGACGGAAATTTGTACTTGCTGGTTCGTAGATAAATCACGTGTGTAAATACTAGAAACGCTGCCGATGGTTTCGGCAAAGGACAAAAAGTTTCCGTCTGCGCCTAAAAAGGGATGCTCGAGGGGGTTGCTCGAGGTGTAAATAGAAGCAATGGTATTGGTATTTAAATTTCTTAAATAAATAGTCTTATTACTTCCTACAGTTTCCAACCAGGCTACTTTCTTGCCATCATCGCTGGGGCTGGGGCTACTTAGTGGGCGGTTGACATTTCGCAAACTCGAGTAGGTATTGGTGTTGCGGTTATAGAGCATTACTCGGTTGCTAGTACCTGGTCGCAACAAGGCGATGTAATTCCCGTTACTACTTATCGAGGGGTGAGTTTGGGCAATAGTGGGGCTTAGGGCCATCAAGCTGGCAGTAGTATTATTGCGAATAAAAACATTTCTAAGACCTGTAGTGGTGTTGTTACCTTCCCAAACAAAAAAGCCGGTATTCCCAGATCCTACATTGCTAGACATAGAAACATGATTTTCAGAACCTAGGTTATTGGTTAATCTTGTGACTTGCCTGGGACTTACAATAATTTTATAAACTTCTTCATCACTCGAGGCATCAGTGGTTTCTTGCATGGTAAAGATAAAGATATTTCCATCACTGCTAACGGCTACTGAGCTAATGCGTCTAGCCCCACTATAAATAGGTGTAGAGCTGTCACCAAACTGATCATGCCGAATGATGCGCCACGAATTGGTGATGGTCGGGTTATTCCAGATATAGGCTAAGTAGCCGTTTGTATTTGGCAAAACGCTTTGGGTTGATAACGTGTCTTTGGTGTCAATGTTTTGTGCTTCATCTAAAGTTGCGCCCTCTTGACCCTCGAGGGTGCTAAATAGGCTAGGCTCGAAGTCTGGCCCTATCAATATCAGCATCACTAAACAAACTGTTGACTTGCTTGGGTGGGGCCTGAAAACAGGCGGTTAAAAGCAACAGAAAAAACGGATAAACATATCGATGATTTCTCATGAGAAAACCCTTCTTATGCTCCTATTGTAAAAGACAAGGTAGCCAAAGAGCTATGGTGCGGTCACATTTGAGAAATATAGCAGGGACGCTAGCGCTCAAACTTCGTACAATTGTCTGGTTATATCTATATTCAGTCCTGGATTTACTGTTCTGGACTTTGGCGTGAACTCAGTCGAATGACAGCTTTTTAGAACGAAATCCAGCTATACTTAAAGCATGAGACCTGTAGCCTCTCAATGCCATAGTGCTATTTCAGTTTTATAGTCAAAATTTACCAAAATTCATATGGTGCGTAAGCTGAACTGGCAAATAAATAGTACATCTGAATTTCTGATAAAAAATCTGACCAAAAGTGTTAAATTTCAGAGAAAATCTAACACTATCCTCATACGTGAAAATCCTAACGGCTTGTGAAGTGAAAAGTGTTCTAAGCTATCCCCATGAGTGGACGGGGTAGGGGACAAGGTATTGCTCTGATTAGTGGGCTTATTTTCTTGGTAATTACAGTAGTTTTGGTGTCAATTGCTTTGATGGTGTCAACCTCTAACCGCAGGCTTTCAGGTGATAATTTGCGTACTATCGAGGCTCAGATGGCTGCTGATGCTGGGCTCGAGCGGGCCATCTATGAGGCCTGGTTTAAACCTAACTTAGAGAATGGGGATTTGCCCCAAGATTTTCAGCTTGATTTAGAAACCTTTCGAGCAGGTTTAGACGACGCAGGAATTGCCGCAGGCAATACTGAAAGTGCAACCCAATTTAGTTTTGGGCCTGTGGTGACCTTTAGTGATTCATTTGAACATGTAGCCTATTCAACCACCTTGCGCCGAGTAGATGTAGGAGAGGCCTATACCTTGCTGCGTTTGGATTCGGTGGGTACAGTCGGAGAAGTGGCAACTAGGCGCATCACCGAAGATTTTAGAATTGGTCTTCCTGAACTTGATGCTAGTCAATTTGCACTTTTGAGCAACCAGGCCAACTGCGTATTTTGTCATACTCAAATCACCTCGCTCGAGGTGGGTTATGACCCAGAAGGAAACCTGCTCAATTTAGATAATCTCACTGAGCAACAACGGGCCACTGTTTTTAAGAACAAGTCACGTATTCGGGTAGGGGTTTTAGAACATTTGCTTAGTGACAGAATCAGTGAAATGCAAAGTTTAATCACTGGAACACTTTATAGCCGAGGCGAGACCAATCTTTTTTCTTCACACTCGAGCTTGTACAGTGTGCCTTTTAACAGCATCGACGGCCAAAAAACAGGTCGTTTGAGCGCAGAGGAACCCAAGATACTAAGTTCATCTGCCAATTGTGGTTCTGGATGTAGTGAACGTTTGGAGCAAGCTTACAGAAATTATCCGGTGCAGGGACCTGATGGGGAATTGCCCCAGACGTTTCCTAGTATTGTTAAAGATACCAACGGCAACCGCAAAATTGAACATAGTCAATGGCAAAATACGGTCTCTTCTGATGACGCACTAGGGAGGCTCAAAGGTGGCAGTAAAAAACGTGTAGACACCACCGCTTCAGGTACAACCACCCTAACGGCTGACCGTACTACAGGACTACAGAATGCTTCGGCAACTTTATCTAGTTTAGAAAGTGCCAATGGTGTAGAAGGTAATGTGGTCTTAGAAGGAACTGACTCGAGCCCTTTAGTGATTGAGGGAACCCTTTATGTTAATGGTGATGTGATTATTCGGGGCAGTGTCACCGGTGACGGTAAAATTGTTGCACGCGGAAACATTTATATCACTGGCAATACCACCTATGCTTGCGACCAAGACTCGAGGGATTTTACTTGGTCATCTGGAGTTCCTTGCAACTATGCTTTGCCAGATACCCTACCAAGACTAGGCTTAATGGCTGGAAAAAATATCTTGCTGGGCAACTATATGATGCCCAACTTGAGTTCCTCTTCAGCACCCGAAGACCAACTTACGCGCCAAGCTTTTGCTGGTGTATCCCCTGAAGATTTAGCCAAGTGGTTTGTAGATGCTGGCCAAGCTATCACTGAAGATGCAGCCCTGAGTTATAGCATGATTCAAGCGGCTTTATTTAATCAAGAAGAATATGACAAGGCTCGAGATGATGAAGGCTATATCCCTCGTTTTTATCGTATGCGTGAAGACAGCCCAGTATGGTTATGCAATGAAGGGTTTAGTGAGGATAAGAATGATTATTGTAAAACCTATGATGAGCTTAGCAATCTTTCTATTTCAACCCACTCAGATGATCAAGATATTTTAAGTAGAGCCAGCTTGCTTAGTTTAACTCCCACGAATAGCTGGCTCACACCTGAGTCAGACCTCTTGACACCAGCTCAAACCAGTGAACTTTCTGTGCGTAAGGCTTGGGTTGATGCTGTTGAAACCAATGGCTCTCAAGAGGATTTACATATTGATGGAGTTTTGTTTTCCAACAATGCTATTTTTGGTCTATTGCCAGCAGCTTCGGCAACGGCAGGTAAAGCCATGCTCAATGGTTCATTAATCGTTGCTGATACCGCTTTTTTGCCCACTAAAGGGTTCAGGCTTCACTATGATGAACGACTCAGTGAGCTTATTGATCCGTCGCTGGTCAAAACAGTAATACAGACTCGTAGCAATTATCGACTTCTTAAAGTAGGCGAACAAGTGGATTACAGCAACTTGGGGTATCAATGAATTATAAAGGGTTTACCTTGATTGAAATGATGATTGTGTGTGTGATTCTGGCGGTGCTTTTAGGAATCGGCGTAATGAATTTTCAGCGATTTAGAGCTAACCTCGAGCTAAGGCAAGCCCAGCAAGCTTTGGTACAGGAACTTAACCGTGCCCGCAGTGATGCCAGAAAAGTATCGCAAGATCAGATCATGACCTGGACGGCCCATAGTGTAAGTGTTGGTGACAGAACCATAGACCTTGGAGATTCGATAGAACTGGTCAAGCTAAAAGGTAGCAATGATTTAACTTACACTGCACCGTATGGCAGATTAAAAGTTACCAATTATCTTTTTGAATTGCGCCGTGGTGACTTAAAGCGAGAAGTTCATGTTTACGGGGTCACAGGCAAGATAAAGGCTATAGGATTTTAAGGTGAGGTATTCCATGCAAACAGCTCGAGATTATTCTAAGGGAATGTCATTGGTTGAAGTTTTAGTAGCCCTAGTTTTTGTAAGTTTGGCGGTAGCTATGTTTACTTATTTTGTTGATGCCCTACGGATAAACCAGAAAGCTGAACAAGAAACAGTAGCCACCTTATTTGCCAAAGACTACTTAGAAGGGTTACGGGCCAAGTGGCGTTCTTTAGAGGATTATCAAAATCTTGCATTGGCTACCCCTAAGGATATTCCTATAGGCTATGAGCTCGAGGTCAAAATCAAAAATGAACAGGGAAATGTTATTTATGCCTACCCAGGCGGTGCAGCAGGAGAAGATGATCAATCCTTGTTGCGAGTGCTTCAGGTGGTGTTTACTGATGCTCAGGATAAAACCTTGTCTTTTGAAACTGTTCTGGCTAGACCTACGCCGGTCTATATGCCTCCAGAAGATGAAGTCAATTCTGATGACCATGAGGATATGTAGGTATGAATCATAAAGGGGTTACCATTATTGAGCTTTTGATTGCCTCGGTTATTTTGCTAGTGATTCTAGGGGTTATCACCCAAGGTATGCAAAGTGGTGGACAGGTGGTGACCAGTGTTATCAGTGATACAGAACTTTTGGAGGATACTCGAGTGGCTTCTCAGATGATTACTGATGGTGTGGCCAGAGCAGTTTATGTTTATCCACCAGGAGCTACGCTGATGCTCAACCAAAGTGTATCGTGGCGGGTAAAAAACCCTAAGACAAATAATAATAAATGGACTATTGGAAAAGACCCCATTATGGCCTATCTAGAAGCTCCTAAACGCTCTAATGGAACCTGTTCGGATGCTAGCGAAACTGCTAAAGAAGCCTGTTTATATTTTGTGGCTTACTATGCTTTGCCCCGTGCCACTGTGGCCCAGAATCAAGCTTATTTACAAGATGCAAAAAATGACAAGGCCTGGACCCTTTTTGAATACCGTCGTCGTTTAGATTTACATCAGTTAAGTGCAGATACTCTACTTCCACTTGGACCTAATAGCGGTTTGACCCAGGTCACCGCTGAAATGCTGGCTGACTATATTGTTCCTGAAACCGGGTTTGTTCTTTCAGAACCTATTTGTCGTAAACGCTTTACAGAAGCCGAAGTAGGCAATACGGGAACTGAAGTTTGCAAGGAGTTTGCTGAAAAATTTGATCCATACTATCTTAAAACCTTGGTTTCAGGAACTGTGACACTGGCAGCCAGTGCAATTAGGGGTACACAAGTGAGTCAAACCCCAGAGATACAGTTTAGTTTGTCACCCAGAAATCTTTATTAAAAGGGATGAGTGATGAATGAAACCCACTCGCTACTTTCGATAGAGTGGCAACTTCTAATCCTGACCTGTTAAGCTATCTGGCGTGAGTGATACTTTAACCTTAGAATCGATACTCAGAGGAAAAACCCAGTAACCGCAGTTTGGCTTTATTATGTGCTGGTTTATTAGCAGCAGGCCGTCCTTTGCTTATCAAAGATATTACTAAGCTTTTGGGGCTAAAAGCCTTAGGGGTAGAGCAAGCCATTCAAGAATTGCAGCAGTCTTTGCGTAAAGCAGAACTGGGTTTGATTATTGAAGAGGTGGCCGGGGGATACCGTTTAGTCGTTGACCCCTCTTTGGTTCCAGATTTAGCTGACCTTCTTTCGCCACCGCCATTGCCCCATCTCTCTACAGCAGCTTTAGAAACCTTGGCGGTCATCGCTTATAAACAACCTGTGACCAGAGGTGAACTAGAAGTAGCCAGAGGAGCCTCCTGTGTGTCAACTCTTGAGACTTTGCAAGAGCGTGAACTGGTCAAAGTGGTAGGACACCGAGATGTGGTGGGGCAACCCTTGTTATACGGAACGACGGAGCGATTTTTACTCGAGTTTGGTTTAAAGTCTTTAGAAAGTTTACCACCGATTGGTGATAGCCCTAGCGAGTTCTTGCGCGGTTAGAGCGTATCATGCTGTTGTCCATTTAGCTAACACGACTGACTCGTTTCTTAAAGATGATACCTACCACCTTTATAAGACCTCGTACACAAATACCTTAGACTTATTTGTATACACCCTTTTGTTTGCCTAACCCTTACAAGCACTGTTATATCCCAGAACCCTGCAATGAATCTTTAAAAACCCGTTGGATTGTGCCTGCGTAGTGGCATTTCATGAAATGCCACTACGGAAACGAAATGGACGCAAGGCTAGGGATACCACAAAGATTTTTACATTTTGGTTTAATCTAATTTTGTTCGGGTAAGTACCCCAACACAATTAAGTTAAACTTAAATTTTCGGAAATCTGAATCTACAAAGGACTTTTCACTAAAACGCACCAAAAGATTAGTTTAATCTAATTTAGTACCGGTACTTACTTAACAGATGATACCTGCCACGATGATGGTATGAAATCTATGCGAAGCATACCTGTCATAACTTTCTAAGTCACGACATTTTGCTTATCATCTTTTTTCTTCTTGCCAAAAAAGCCTTTAATTTTCTCTAACAGGGTTTCATGCTCATGAATTTCCTCACCAATTTCTTGGGCATATTCTTTAAGCAGGTCTTTGGCTTTGGCAGAAAGTTTTTCTGGTACTTCTACTTTGGTAATAATAATTTGGTCACCGATGCCCACTTGGCGTAATCTGGGCATCCCTTTACCACGCAAAAGAAACTGTTCGCCGCTTTGGGTTCCAGCAGGGATGCGCAAGGCTTCGGGGCCATCTAGGGTAGGGATTTCAAAAGAACTTCCTAAAGCAGCTTGAGCAAAGCCTATTTTGAGTTCATAAAAAAGATTATCTTCCTGACGGACTAAATGTGGATGGGGCTCGAGGTTGATATACACATATAAATCCCCTGGTGGCCCACCTTCTAGACCAACATTGCCCTGACGTGGGCTCTTTAGACGATAACCGCCATCAATGCCTTTGGGTAAATTAATGGGAACATTTTCAGTAATTTTACTGCGCCCCTGACCTCGGCACTGGGTACAGGGTGTGGTGATAATGTCACCTGCGCCCCTACACTGCGGGCAGGTGTTCTGGGTGACCATAGTTCCAAAAAAGGATTGCACCTGTTGGCGTACTTGCCCAGCTCCATGACAAGTAGGACAGGTTTGTTTGCCGTTGCTACCAGGTTCAGCCCGGTTGCCCTTGCAGTGATCACAAGCTCCCAAGCGGTTGACCTCGAGGTCAAGTGTTGCACCAACTCTGGCTTGTTCTAAGGTAATAGTGACCTGAGCTTCTAAATCTTCGCCTTCAAAGCCCTGGGTACGCCCACCCGAAAAGCCACCGCCACCAAAAAAGGCATTAAAAATATCAAAGACATCTCCACTGTAATGGGCTTGGGGGTCAGCCGAACCGTAGCGGTCATAGCGGGTACGTTTTTGTGGGTCTGAGAGTACTGCATAGGCTTCATTGATCTGCTTAAATTTCTCTTCAGACTCTTTATTGCCAGGGTTTTTATCGGGGTGATACTGCATGGCCAGCTTGCGATAAGCTGATTTAAGAGCCCTGTCATCTGCGGTTTTATCAACACCTAAAAGTTCATAGTAGTCAGCCATAATATCCTAGACAAGCCTTGGTGCATCATGCCGTTATGCTTACACTAAACCTGATCATAACGAGATGCTACCTCCTGCTAAAGGCTTTATGATAACGAGATCATACCTCCTGCTAAAGGCTTACTGAAGACTTAAAATCTTCAATCTGAGCATTATAACGGGTTTTGCTAGAAACGATTGTGTAAAGAGACTCACGTTCAGGGCTTACGCATGTGAGGAAAAAGCCGTAAGTTGAGAGGATGGAAGAGTACCTAAAGCCTGAATTAGCCCTAAGTATCCGAGAAGCATTCAAAGAACTGCCCGATCCAAGAGCAGAGAATAGTATCCACCCACTTATCAACATTATCGTGATAGGTCTTGTTGCGGTGATAGGTGGAGCGAATGACTATACAGAATTTGAGGAGTTTGGTGAAGGACACAAGGAGTGGTTGAGAAGTTTTCTAAATTTGGAGGCAGGAATTCCTAGCCATGATACGTTCGGACGCTTATTTGCAAGACTTAATCCAGTACAATGGCAAAGCTGTTTGCTAGAGTGGGTACGCTATACCCTTAAAGGGAAATTACTAGATGAAGATGTGATTGCTGTAGATGGTAAATGTTTGAGGGGGAGTATGCAGGAGGATGAACGAGCAACTTACCTGGTCAATGCCTGGAGTACAGGGTTAGGACTGAGTTTAGCCCAAGTCAAAGTTACAGCGAAAAGCAATGAAATTACTGCCATCCCTGATATTATAGAAACATTGGATTTATTTGACATTTCAAACTGTACGATTACCCTAGATGCAATGGGGACACAACGTGAAATCGCCAGACTGGTTCTGCAAAAGCAAGCCCATTACATCATGACCCTAAAAGACAATCAGGCTAAACTTCGTGACGATGTTCAATGGCTTTTGAAGGATGCTTTTGACCATCATTTCAAAAATCGTCCCTATAGCTATACACAAACCCAAGAGCGTGGTCACGGACGTAGTGAAGTAAGACGTTGTTGGGTACTCACTGACCTCAGCTATTTAGACACTCATGCTTGGCCAGGGTTGAAAAGTATTGTCTTAATAGAAAGTCATCGCACACTTAAAGATGTGGTCTCAGTCGAAAAGCGTTTTTACATAAGCAGTCTTAACTCAACCGCTTCGGAAATGCTCCGTATGATTCGTTCTCATTGGCAAATCGAAAATTCCCTTCACTGGGTTTTAGATGTCGTTTTTAATGAAGATAACCATCGTGCCAAAAAAGACCATGCGCCAGTCAATCTTGCTCTTTTACGTCATTTCGCTCTCAATCTCCTCAAATCTACTACTCCTCCTAAACCTCATATGAGTCTTAAAAATCTTCGTAAACGTGCTGGTTGGGATACCCACTTCCTTGAACATGTCCTTGCTCAGCTTTGACACATGCGTAAGCCCTGGACTCACGTTTTGTATGGGGCAATTACGGTTTTTGAACAGAAATGCAATTAAGCAGCCTCGAGTTTCACTCTAAGCGGATAGTTTTCTTGTTTGGCAGCCTGCATGACTTGCATGACTTTGGTTTCGGCAATTTCAAAAGTGTAAATACCCGCTACGCTAAGTCCTTTTTGATGCGCCTCGAGCATGACCTGCTGCGCTTCATGTTGAGACTTGCCAAAGAACTTTTCCAGAATATAAAGCACAAAATCCATAGGTGTGTAGTCATCATTGAGTAATAGGACCTTATATTGAGGTGGTGTTTTGGTTTGTTGCTTGGTTTGGATGATGGTTTGACTCATAAAAATTCGATTGAAGATTAAAAATTAAAGATTCAAGATCAAAAACAACCTTTAATCTCCAACCTTGAATCTTGAATTATTCTGGCTCCACCGTAGCTCTAAACGGATGACCTTCTTGATTTGCTGAACGAATGACTTGGTTGGCCTTGGTTTCGGCGATTTCAAATGCATAGACACCGGCTAAATACACACCTTTTTGATGTACTTCCAAGGTTCCTTGGTGAGCTTCTTCTTCACTCTTGCCAAAAAAACGCATCAGTACATAGACCACAAAATCCCAGGTAGTGTAGTCATCATTTAGGAGCAAAACCTTAAACATGGGCACTTTGGCGGTTTTGGTCTGGGTCTTGGTAAGTGTTTCAGCCATCACTGTTTAATATATGCAAAAAGAGGACACTTTGAAGTCGTAAAGATAACTTTAAGTACTATCAGTGCAACCGTGCTTCATATAATATATAGCGGATGTTAGTGGTTGCTTTGGCTAGAAAGATGTATGAACCGCTCTGAACTGCTCTCGAGGTTGCGTGAAAGCAAGACTTGGGATGTAGTGATTATTGGGGGTGGAGCTACGGGTTTGGGGGCTGCAGTCGATGCTGCTTCGCGTGGATACCAAACAGTATTGCTCGAGTCCCATGACTACGCCAAGGGAACTTCATCTAAAGCCACCAAGCTTGTGCATGGGGGCGTGCGTTACCTAGCTCAGGGAAATATTGGCTTGGTGCGAGATGCACTGCGTGAGCGCGGGCTTTTGCGCCACAACGCACCGCATTTGGTTCATACTATGGGGTTTGTGATTCCTAACTATGAATGGTGGGGACAGCCTTATTATGGTCTGGGGCTCAAAGTCTATGATTTATTGGCGGGTTCCCTGAATCTAAAAAGCAGCCGTTGGCTTTCTAAACAGGACGCGCTGGCTGCTATTCCTACTCTAGTTCCTGAAGGACTCAAAGGCGGCATCCTTTATCATGATGGTCAATTTGATGATGCCAGACTTGCCATTACCTTAGCTAGAAGTTTTGCTGATTTGGGTGGCTTAGCTCTCAATTATATGCCAGTTATAGGTTTGCAAAAAAACAATGATCGTGTCTCAGGAGTCATAGCTAAAGATAGTGAAACTGGCGAAGAATTTAGGCTTCAGGGCAAAGTGGTTATTAATGCTACTGGTGTTCAAGTCGATAGTGTACGGCGAATGGATGAGCCTGAAACAAGGACCATGCTTTCACCTAGTCAAGGGGTTCATATCATTGTCGATAAAACTTTTATTCCGCTTAAAGAAGCTTTAATGATTCCCAAAACTGATGATGGTCGGGTGCTGTTTGGGGTTCCCTGGCATGACAAGGTTATTTTAGGAACCACCGATACTGCCGTTGAGAAGATATCCCTCGAGCCTCGTCCTTTAGAGCAAGAGATTGATTTTATTCTTCGTACTGCTAACCGTTACTTGGCCAAGAAACCAACCTATAGTGATATTCGCAGCATGTTTGCTGGCCTGCGCCCACTGGTTAAAAATGATGCTAGCGGTTCAACTAAAGCCCTCTCGAGAGATCATGTGATTCGTATTTCACCCAGTGGACTTATTACCATCACTGGTGGCAAATGGACCACCTACCGCAAGATGGGTGAAGATGTCATCAATCAAGCCAAAGCGGTAGGTTCTCTAGTAGAATCACCTTCAAAAACTACGCACCTAAAACTGCGCGGGCATACCCAGGAAAGCCTTGCAGAACCGTGGTGGGTGTATGGCTCAGATGCTAAAGAAATCCAGGGTTTACCCGGGGTTCAATCGATGTTGAGTGCAGCCTTGCCCTACAACGAAGCTCAGGTCAGATATGCTATTCGTGCTGAGTATGCCCGCACTATTGAGGATGTCTTAGCCCGTCGTACTCGTTCGATTCTTTTAGATGCCAAAGCCAGTCTTGCGGTTGCGCCTAGAATAGCAGAAATTTTAGCAGAAGAACTTGGATATTCAGTAGAAGTTATGAATAAGCAACTCGAGGAGTATAAGGTGTTGGTGAAGAATTATACGGTTGCTTAGTTAGGCTCGAGCCACAAAATAATCACAACGCACCACAGGCTGTCCTTGATATTTATGCAATGCTGGCTCTGTGCATAAGACAAAGTGACTACCCTTGCTGCTGCGAACTAATTCTGCACACTTACATACACCACACAGTCCATATCTAGCAGCTTTGGCTAAATCAATCTGGTCCTGCTCGGTCATTGGAGTTAAGCGTGAACTCCAAATAATTCATTAGCCAAAGTAATGAGCATTTCTTTGGTAAAAGGACGTTTGCCTTCAACCAGAGCATTCTTTTCTGAGCTGTATTTGAGCTTGCGATAAGTATGAGATTCAAAAGGGTGAACTACAATTTCTTTAAACAAGGCATGTCTAGGACTAGCATTTACAAGTAACACAGGATGCCCTTCAGAATCTGAAAGACTGGCACTCATAACAGTAGTCGGCAAGTCGTAGGGCCGCTCCATGCGATAAATATAATCAGGAAAATCAGCTTCTTTTTCAAAGATGACCCCTTCATGGCTATTGGCGTAGTCACGCATGTGGGTTAGCAAGTTATTCCAAGCAGCATAAAAAGCAAGATCAGCACTCATGGGGATAGTTTAACCTACTTTTTTGTAATTTTATAGGAAGGGGTTTCACCAGAGCAGAACTATGAGAGCCCTAGTTTTTAGTATCTCTTATAAACACGTTAGACTATAAGAATGCCTGAACTTCCTGAAGTAGAAACCACAAGGCGAATTTTAGAACCACGTATTTTAGCTAAAACCCTCTTAAAGCTAGACCATACTGACCCTTTGCGCTATCAGAATACGGCGCGTGCAGAAGGTAAAAAAGTTTTATCTACTAGCAGGCGCGGCAAATACATGATTTGGCAACTCGAGGATAATCTAGAAGCTATTATTCATTTGGGGATGACTGGCGGGTTTCGTTTTGAAGACCACCGCCACACCAGAGTCAAAGTAATCTTGCCAGATCAAACCCTGTATTACGTTGACCCACGTAGATTTGGTAAATGGTGGGTGGTCGATGCGGGTGATTATAAAAAAATAGATCTACTTAATCGCATGGGCCCAGAGCCATTAACTTCATCATTTTCCCTCATTTTATTTAAGCAAGTATTAAGTCAAACCAAACGCAAAATAAAAGAAGTGCTTTTATTGCAAGAGGCTGTGGCAGGAGTAGGAAATATCTATGCCGATGAAGCTTTATGGATGAGCAAGATTCATCCTGAATGCGCCTCGGATTCTCTAAAACCTGCTGAGGTCAAGCGGTTACTCGAGTCCATTAAAGATGTCATGCAAAGAGCTGTAGAAGCAGGTGGTTCAACCCTGTCAGACCAGAGCTATCAGCAACCCAGTGGTGAAACGGGCTATTTTCAATTTGAACATCATGTCTATGATAAAAAAGGTCTGAAGTGCCAGCGCAAGGGATGTAAAGGCGTGATTCAAAAGATAGTGGTAGGTGGACGTGGTACGCACTTTTGCCCCGTATGTCAGAAAACAAGCTAAGCTATGGTATGGCTAAAAGCTTAATTATTTTAGGACTGATTCTTGTTGCTTTAGGGTTTGTGTGACTAGCCTTTCCTAAAGCCCTGACTTGGTTTGGACGATTGCCAGGTGACATCAATATCCAAAGAGAAAATACCAGAGTGTTTATTCCCATCACCTCAATGATTATTGTAAGCCTACTGTTTACGCTGGTGAGCAATGTTATTGGCTGGCTGATAAGACGGTAGAGGTGAGTATTTTGTTTGAATCAAAAACAGAAATCTTAGAAAATGGTCGCGTTCTTAAATGCATACTTTCTCAACAAGGCAAACAACTCGAGTATGCTCAGGTTTTACATCTGTGGAAAGATGATGCATTATTTAGGGATTTTTTTATCAACCTTCTAGTAAATATGCCTTTTACAGCCTACAGGTGGGAGACACCCATGCTAAACTCAAAACAGATCCACCCATTTTTTGAGTTTGTTGTGGTCGATAGCCCCAGCCTTGAGAGAGATGTTGAAAAAGAGTCATTCAAAGATGTTATTTTTCAAGCAGATAATGTTATTGCTTTTCCCAATCTTGGCAATGATGCACTGCTAATTGTGCCAACGGCCAAATCAGAACCTCTGGCTATCTATACGCATCTGGCTTCCTTTATTCGTGGGGCACCCGAGGCACAAAAACATGATATTTGGAAATGTGCTGGACAGACGATGCTGGAGCATTTAAGCGAAAAACCTGTTTGGTTAAGTACGGCGGGTGGTGGTGTGGCTTGGTTGCATATTCGGTTAGATGATCGACCTAAATACTATGCTTTTCAAGGCTATAAAAACATCTGATACCAATTTTAACTTGGTATGACAGCTTGTAGATGCTTTTATGTTTATGATGGTTGCTATGTTTCAGCGTTTAGACAGGTTGTATGACTTCATCCTTTAGCCCCTCGAGACTTATCCAAGCTCGTTGGGCCGTGATTGCTATTTTTCTAGCCAATGGTACCGGAATGGCCACCTGGATTGCTCGAGTGCCTGCCATTCAGGACAAGCTAGATGCTACGAAGCTCGAGTTGAGCCTTATTCTTTGGGGTCCTGCTCTGGGGGCTATTATCAGCTTCCCGGTAGCAGGTTATTTGTTAGGGCGTTTTGGTAGTAGGTCGCTTACTATCCTTATGTCTTTATTAACGTGTGTGAGTATAGCTGCTATTCCACTGGGCTCGAGTGTACCTACATTTTTTGCCCTGTTATTTATATTTGGCTTTTGCAATGCTGCTATGGATGTAAGCATGAATGCTCAAGCGGCTGAGGTTGAGGCAGGCTTAGGAATCCCTATGATGTCTAGTTTTCATGGTGTGTTTAGTGTAGGTGGAATTGTAGGAGCCGTGCTTGCCGGATTTTTTGCCAGCCGTGGCCTTGGGCTTTTTCCGCATTTACCTGTGGTTTCTTTTTTTCTTCTTCTTTTGGTCTTGGTTGCCTTTAGATATTTACTTCCAACAGTGCCCAAGCAATCAGGTTCACCAGTCTTTGCCGTTCCCTCAAAGGCAGTTTTTATTGTAGGACTGATTGGGTTTTGTGCCTTGGTAGGTGAGGGTGCAATGGGGGATTGGTCGGCTTTGTATTTGCGTGATGTTTTGGGTACAACTGAAGGCTTTGCAGCTTATGGGTTTGCAGCCTTTGCGGTAGCTATGACCATTGGGCGTTTTTTAGGTGATGACCTCACCAAACGTATAGGAGCCAAAAGAATTCTAATTGCAGGTGGTTTACTAGCAGCCCTAGGGTTGACCCTGGGACTTGTAACCCAAACCATTTTTTCAGTGCTTCTGGCTTTTGCCTGTGTGGGTTTAGGGCTTTCGATTATGTTCCCCATCATGGTTTCAATTGCTGCTAAACAAAGCCCAGATAATACTGGACCAGCGATTGCTGCTGTAGCTACCATGGGATATACAGGGTTTTTAGTTGGTGCGCCACTGATTGGATTTATTGCCCATTACACGTCGCTTAGTTGGGGGCTTGGGCTGGTGGTCCTGATGTCTCTTTTGATTGTGTTGCTAGCTAGCCGTTTGAAGATTAGTTGAAGGTTTCTGAAGGTCTTTTTCCGAAGACAAAATATGCCCAAGGTCTTTTTGGAGTAACCAGTAATAACGTAAGCCTTGTGGAAGAGCCAGGGCTAGCCAATAGTATTTTTTATGAAATTCAGGATTGGTCAAGCCACCAATTAACATAGCCACAAAAATGGCTAATGTAAGCAGCCAGTCATCTCCGAAGTTTGGGTTATTGCGTAAAGGGGTGGTAATCAGTGAAACCATCCAAATGATCAAGAAAATAAACCCTACAATCCCCAACTCGAGTAAGGTCTGCAAGTAAATATTATGGGTCGTTTTGGGTGTAAATCTTCCATTATCAAAATCCCAAACTATAGTGGCACGGGTCTTCTCGACATCTTGTAGTTTCATTTCAAATTCAGACATTCGCCAACCAATACCTAAAATTGGATTTTCTAGATACATGTTCCAACTTACTGTCCATATGGCCAAGCGACCTGTTCCACCAGAAGAAATAGCATCCTCTGTGCGATAATTAAAAAAGTCAGCGACCAAAGGAACACGCAGCGCAATAGTTACACCAAGAGCCACAGTGATAGCAATTAAAAAATATTGCCTAAGTTTAAGTTTGGGAACATAAAGAATTATAATAGCTCCTAAGGTAGCCACCCACGAACCTCTTGTACCCGATAAAATCATGCCGATAGCAAGAAGTAAAGCTAGGCTAACATTAAGCCATAACCAGTTCTTATGTTTGGATTTAATCACGCGGTGAAAGGCTGTAAGGAAGGCCGGAATAAGAGAAAAAGCAAAGGTTTCTACACCTTGCCCGTCAATTCCTGAAACGCGGCTTTCAAAAGATAATCTACCAGCAGTACCAGCATAAGTAAAAAAATTATAAATACCAAAAATTGCAATAACGGCTGCGCTTAGGGTGTAACCATTTAAGATAAGACCTATTTTTTCGGGGAAGCGTGATACATAATCAGCAATTAGCAAGGTAGCAATAAAGAGCTGAACAGCTTGAAAAAAATAATCCCATTTTAAGATTGGCGACCAGATCAGACTAGCGGTAATCCAAAATAGCCACAGCCAGGCTGCTAGCGGCATCACTTTTAAGTTGATTTGAAACTTTCGGTGAAAAAGATAGGTGGCAAAAAAGAGGATGCCTGCTAAACGGGTTGGGGTTCCTAGAGCCTCAAAAACGGCCAACTCTTCAAAAGGGATCAGCATGACATAAGCGACAAGGGCGTAGAGTGGGTGGGTAAAGAGCAAAAAAGCTACACTTAAAACCACTACGACCCCAATGGCTAAACTAAATTGTTGTAAGGCCAATGCCGGAAGTAAGATAAGTGAAGCGATAGCCGTACAAAGAATAATTTGTCCAGCAGACGAACGTAAAAATGCAGAGTTCATGAAGCTCCTAGCAGCTCGAGGTATTGCCGAGCAGAGGCTTCCATAGAAAAAACCTGCCCGCGTTCTTTTAGTGTAGTAGGGTCTGAAGGGGAGGTGAGTGTATTTATCACAGCGTTGGCTAAGGCTGTGGGGTTTTTCATTTCTACTAGTGCGCCATAGGTTCCACCCTCAAGAATTTCTCCTGAGCCCCCTGGGCAATCCGTGGCAACGACTGGCGTGCCTAAAGCTAAAGCCTCAATCAGCACCGTAGGTAAGCCTTCCCAAGCCGATGAAGAGACCAAGACATCGGCCTTTTGGATATAGGGATAAGGATTATCTACAAACCCAGGCATAGAGAGGTCATGGGTGATGTTAAGGGTTTTAGCCAGTGTCTCGAGCATGGCTCTATCTTCCCCCTCTCCTAAAATAAGCAGTTTGGCCTCTTGATGTTTGCGAATCTCTGCAAAGGCTTTTAGCAGGGTTCCAAAGTCTTTTTGCGTGGTCAAGCGACCAATGGCTAAAAGGACAGGTGCTGTTTTATCTTGGAAAAAAGGATGCTGGGGTTGCCCTTGGTTTTTGATATAAAGACTAGGTGTAACCACAGGGTTATAAATCACTTTGACCTTGCCTAGACCAAAATAATCTCTCGAGTCTTTGGCCACTGCTTCAGAAACAGCCACCACATGTTTTGACATAGGATAAAACCAGCGACACAACCCGTCATAGATCTGTTTGAGCCGTTCTTTACCAGCCATGTCATCGGCACTGCGGGCGGTATGAATAGTGACGACTTGTTGGCTGGGACATAGGGCTAGAGCATTGACAATCACACCCAGAATATCAATGTAGCCGTTAGCTGTAATTAGTAAATCAGGGCGTTCGCGGCGCAAATACTGATACAGAGACCAGAGACTTTTTTTGGTGCTACCACCGCCTACAAATAGCCGCGTGGCTTTGGGTCTTTGGGGAAAAAGTTCACCAGTTTCAGCCGTCACAAAAATATCAACCTTGGCCCCTTGAGCCAGGAGGGCCTCGGCTAGATTGATGGCATAACGGCCTACGCCACCATTATCAAGTCGGTCAGGAAAGATGCAAATATGTTTAGGTTTCATGAGGTGATAGTCGACTGAGGTTTGGACCTAAGTCGGGTACGGATAGTTTGAATTAAAAAATTTGTGTAGGTTATAAGTTCGGGGTGCTTTCGTTTTTCCTCGAGGCTTAAAGGTAATAACCTAGCCGCTAGCCCTTCGGGGTCAACCTCAACTGATTCATCTAAAATGGCCGAAACAAAATGATCTAAAATGGTTTCATCGCTTTGAAACGAAGAAAGTTGCCGAATGCGTTCGGGTAATTCTTCTATACTCTTTGCCCGTGTAACCAGCTTAGGAACAAAGGTATAAAAAACATCGCCTAGAGTAATAGTAGGTTTATTCATCAGCATAGCTTCCATGCCAGCCGTTCCGGTAATCGTGATCACCCCATTAGAACCTGCAATTAAGGCCCTACTCGAGACGTGTGGATAAATCATACGGACATTGGTGGTGTTTCTAACGCGGTTGTAAAACCCCATATCTTTAGTGCCTACAGCTTGTGGATGTTCTTTGACATAAAGGCAGGTATCCCAGGGCAGGCTTTGGGATACATTTTGCATAATAGAAGATTGGTGGGTATGAAAGGGTGCATAGAGCAGCAATGCCAATTCGGGTTCAACATGAAAAGGGAAAAAGAAATATTTTTCACCTTCCATGACATTTTGAAAATACTTTCCGTAACGCAAACGTACTCGGCGGTAATACCCGGCAGCACGGTCTAAATCATATTGAAGCTGTGAGACATTAAAAATTTCGCCATGCTTTTCTTGAAAGACCCCTTTTTTCATTCGCAGCTTGATGATGTCATTAGTCTTCTGAAAAGCTGATTTGACCGGCATTTTCTTTTCAAAATTATCGGTGGTAAGCCCTTGAACATAAGACGGCACAATATGCCCTTGGCGAAATGTATCAATAAGCTGGCGAGCTTTATCTTGATTGGGGCTAGGTTGCCCAGATTGCAAGATCTTAAAGCGGTCTTCAATATTTTGAGCCTTGCTAAAGACGGTATCAATCAGGGTGTGGTAGCTACCAATTTTAGAAGAAATGGGAACCAGAATAGGAATCTTTCGGGCTTTGGCTACACGATCTAAAATAAGAGCTGACGAGGGGCCTACATCTACTGGGAAAATAACCACATCAGGGTTAAACTGATCCAAAAAACGCTCGGTCATTTCAAAGCGGTTTTGTACATGAGACACCAGTTCTTCACGGGTGTAAGGTGAGCCAAAACGGTGCAGATAATTGGCCCGTCTCATAATCAAAAAACGGTTTTGGGTAACATATTGCCAAAAGGGTAGACCGTAGCGGCTCTCGAGCTGTTCAATATAACTAGGGTTGACGCGTTGATGTTCACTCTGGCGATGCATTTCGGTTTCCGAAAGCACCTTTGAAAAGAACTCCTTAGCATTTTCTAAAAGATAGCTAGCTTCAGGGGCCTGGCGAAAGGTGATGGCCGCAAATTCTGAAACAGATAAATGCTCTTGCAAGGTAGTAGCCATGGCATGAGCCATGTGAGCATCTTCTAGACGTTGGATATAAAAAAGTATTTTCATAGATCAAAAATAGCGTTGCCTTAGTAGTCTACCTCTCGAGAGTAGTCTTTGGACAGGTCTCTCAACAGTAAAAATGTTTATGAGTTAAACCCTTTGGGGTTTTGCGACTGCCAACGCCAGACATCTTCGCACATTTCATCAAGCCCCCTAGTTGCTTTCCAACCCAATTCTTGCTGAGCTTTTTCAGGATTAGCAAAACTAGCAGGTAAATCGCCAGCCCGACATGGGCCAATTTTATAAGCGACTTTGCGCCCTGAGGCCTTTTCAAAGGCTTTGATGACCTCGAGTACACTGTAGCCTCTGCCCGTGCCAAGGTTGTAAGCAACCACACCAGGATTCTCTTTGAGTTTCCCTAAGGCTTTCACATGACCTTGTGCTAAATCAACCACATGAATGTAATCGCGCACACCCGTACCGTCGGGTGTTGGATAGTCATTGCCTGTTACGGTTAGTTCTTTAAGTTTTCCCACCACAACTTGCGAAACAATCGGCATGAGGTTATTAGGAATACCGCTAGGGTCTTCACCAATTTGCCCGCTTTTATGGGCCCCGACAGGGTTAAAGTAGCGCAACAAAATAATATTCCAAGTTTTATCTGAAACAAACAGGTCACGCAGGATTTCTTCGGTGATGAGTTTGCTGCGGCCGTAAGGGTTAGTTACTGCCTCAATGTCGCGAGGTGCGTCTTCTCTTAAGGGAGGTTTAGCGTTGCCGTAAACAGTAGCTGAAGAGCTAAAAACAATATTTTTGACCCCATGTGCCGCCATGACCTCACAGAGGTTAAGCGTACCCGTAAGGTTGTTGTGATAGTAGCGCAGGGGTTCACGAACCGATTCACCCACTGCTTTTAGAGCCCCAAAATGAATTACCGCATCAATAGCATGTTTCTGGAAGACTTGCTCAAGAGCGGCCTTATCTAGCAAATCTACTTGGTAAAACTCGAGGGTCTTGCCAGTAATCTTCTGAACCCGCCGTAAGGCTTCTTCGTTACTGTTATATAGATTGTCAACCACCACGACCTTGTGCCCTGCCTCTAAAAGCTCAACACAAGTGTGGCTGCCAATATAGCCTGCACCGCCAGTTACTAGAATCTTCATAAGTTAGAGGTCAGGGGTCAGAGGTCAGGGGTCAGCAAAGACTGAAACCCGAAACCCGAAACCCGAAACCCATTTCCCCTTTCATTCCTATAAGCCTACCTGAAACAGGGTCTGGATTCCTGCCAAATCTCCCACACTTTGTATACAAACAGTGAAGCCTATAGCCTTGATTAAGTGCAGACTTGGCGATAAACGGCTCTTTTCTTGCCCATAAGCCCTTGGCTAATAAGTATTGGGTATGCTATGCTTTCACGGCTTGGCAGTTTGTGCTGCCTTAAAGGAGTTTTATGAAGCGTACTTGGCAACCCAATAAGCGTAAACGCGCAAAGACCCACGGATTTCGTGAGCGCATGGCTACCCCAACAGGTCGCAATGTAATTAAGCGTCGTCGCGCCAAAGGTCGTAAACGTTTAACTGTTTCAGATGAATAGTGAGATGTGTTTTGCCCCCAGACTTGCGCCTAGAATCTCTTAAAGGTGATTACGCCTTTAGGCGACTTCGTAAAGGCAAAAGCGGTGGGGCAAAATTGCTAAACCTGCGGGTGCTAGCTACCAAAGAGGCTTGTGTAAAAGTAGGTATCGTGGCTAGTAAAAAAGTAGGTAAAGCTACCGTTCGCAATCTTGTTCGTCGGCGAGTAAAAGAGGGCCTTAGAGATATACTCTTGCATAAATCTATTCACCCTCAGTTTGGCAGTGACAGCCCTTCTTTTGATGTAGTGATTATTCTCCATGTAGACGCAGCCCAAGCCAATTACTGGCAAATCAAAGGAGCTTTGCAACATGCTTTAGGCAAAGCAGGTGTCCTAAAATGACGCTTTTACAACATATTTTTATCGCCCCAATCAAAATCTACAGGCGGGTTTTATCGCCTCTAAAAGTGCAACCCACCTGTCGTTTCCATCCAACTTGTAGTGCTTATGCCCTCGAGGCTATCGCGCAGCACGGAGTGTTAAAAGGCAGTTATCTAGCAGTAAAGCGCATCTTAAAATGCCATCCCTTTCACCCAGGTGGGTTTGACCCAGTACCCGCAAAACCCCGAAAAGATATATAAAGGGAACGGTTATAACATTTGCTATTTGAATGTGCGTGTGTGGTTAGGGTTTTATTACCTCACCTTAAAGTTGGATGTTGGGTGTTTCTGAACGATGCTACTCTTAATGAAATGGTAGGCTTGCTTCCGATGTCAAAAAGATTCCTAAAACAATTATTCATAACGGCTCTTATCGTTTGCTGTTCCTTCGCTTTTGCTAAAATTAAATTTGAGCAAGTGGCCTTTGATGCTAATAACTTACGCAATATCGAAGAGTTGACCAAAAGTTGTCAGGAAGCACCTCAGTCATCCTTTTGGTGTAAGAACCTCGAGTCCTCCCTTACGCTTATTCCCACCAAAGGCAATGATTATATTTTTAATGAAAAAGGCGAGCTTTTGGGTCTTTTTACAAAAGTTCAAAAGGGCCAGGATTTGCGTGGGAACTATAATATCAACAATGCTCAAAACCTAATTCCTGCCAAGCAGACTTTGCCAGGTGGTGCAATTTTAATAGATGGCGAATACCTAGAAGCGCAAAATGTTCAGGGTTCTTGGGAACGCCTTAATGATACCGAACTAAAAGGTACCTTTCAATTTCAATTAGGTGAGATAGATGTCACCAAAACTATTCTATTAAGTAATATCTCGCATACCTCAAAAGTGACTATCAGCGCAGATGCTCCAGAAACTTCAGCCGAAAATCAGTCTGTTATTCAATATGTGCTCCCAGGTCTTGGGCAAGGAAATGGCGCACCTACGATTAAGGTGGGTCAAGGAAGTACCTTTGCTACTAACCCGGGTACCTCACCTTTAGATAACCCAAGTTATCTTTCCTTGCAAACCAGTGACAGCAAAGGTAACGCCCTGATCTTGCGCCCAGAAGGTCAGGATATTAAAGGTCATGCTTTGCAAACAACACAAATAGCTTTAGAAAAGACCTTGGGACCAGATACCACCATGAGCTTTGACGAATATGCTGGACCCAATGAGCTAGTTCGCTACTATCAGGAAAAGTATTTTGAACTTCCTGGGCTTTTTAGACCCAATATCTTTGGGCAGATTTCTTTGTGGGTACTTAAAGTCCTAGAGCTTATCCACCAATATGTGGGGGTTTGGGGATTGGCAATTATTGGTCTAACCCTACTATTTAGAGTGCTTATCTGGCCACTCATCCATGCTCAGACCAAATCCATGTTTTCCATGCAGGCTATCCAGCCCAAAGTGCAAGAATTACAGAAAAAGTATAAAGATGACCGTGAAAAATTGACCCAAGAGACCATGAAGCTCTATCAGGAAAATAAGGTCAATCCAGCCGGCGGTTGTTTGCCTATGTTAGTCCAAATGCCGTTATTCTTTATTTTGTGGCGAGTTTTTGTCAATTTTGAATTTAATGAAGGTTTCTTGTGGGTTCCAGATTTAGGTCAAGCCGACCCCACTTATATCTTGCCTATCATTTATGTAGGGGTGATGGTAGCCCAGACGTTTTTAAGTGCCAAGGGCAATAAACAGATGCTTCAGCAGCAACTGATTATGAATGTAGTCTTTGTTTTTCTCTTTGTGACCTTCCCCTCGGGTGTAATTTTGTATTATGTTGTATCAATGCTGGTGCAACTTTTGCAGTATTGGCTTATTCAGCGTGGCCAAGGGCTACCAGCGAAGGCGTGAGGGCATATGTCAGATTTGGATAAATACTTAGAGAATATCGGCATCAATATGGATGAAGATGCGGAGCGTGTGTCTAGAACAGATGACACCCTAGTGACTGAAACCCAGTCTGTTGCGGTAGAGACAGTCAAGCTCGAGGGTAGCCTAAAAGAGCGTGCTGAGTCTTTTTTAGTGAATTTACTGCTTAATTTTGATCCTACCTACGCTGTTGAGATTGTTCGGGCTGAAGACAATGAAGTGGTAGCCGATGTCTATGGGGGAGACCCTGGAAAAATTATTGGGCGTGAGGGTAGAACCTTGCAAGCTCTCGAGTACATCACCAACACCGTCCTCAACCGTCAAGATGGCAGTGATGTAAGAGTCAGTATTGACGTAGAAGGTTACAAACGCCGCCGTGATGACAAGTTAAGTCAGGTAGCCCAAAAAGTGGCTGCAAGGGTCAAGGAAACGGGTCAACCCTTTATCTTTAAGCCTATGAACGCTGTCGAACGCCGCGTGATTCACATGGAGCTAGCCGAAGACCCACAGGTCATGAGTGAATCAACCGGCGAAGGTCGAGACCGCCGTGTAGTGGTCAAGTTACGCCCTACAAGTCAATCCTAAAGTTTTGCTAAGTACCTGGCATTTGCCAAAAACATTTGACTTTCGTGGCCAATCTGTTCGCTAGGATATTCATGGTCAAGGTGAGCCTTTAGTCCTTGTTCATGGTACACCGTGGTCTTCTTTTTGTTGGCGTAAGCTTATTCCTTATCTGGCTCAAAAATGGAAAGTTTATTACTTTGATTTGCTTGGTTATGGTCAATCTGAAAAGCGTGAAAGCCAAGATGTATCGCTTGCTGTTCAAAATGAACTTTTAACAGCCTTGCTCGAGTTTTGGCAGCTTGAATCCCCTAGGATTATCGGTCACGATTTTGGGGGTACAACGGTCTTGCGAACCCACTTATTAAACAAGCGTGATTTCCAAAAAATTAGTAACTACTCAGGTAGTCAAAGTACAACATATGGCGTTGTAAGGATATAGAAAGTCTATATCTAATAGCTGATACTGTTCATTGTGCAAATATAGCTTTTTTGTGCAAGACATATCCTACCAAGGCTTGTGCTTTTAAGATTCCTAAACCCATCATCTAGTACCTGAGTAGTTACAAAAATTATTCTTATAGACCCAGTGACCTTAGCTCCTTGGGGCTCTGAATTCTTCGCCCATGTCAATAAGCATGAGGCGGTATTTGCAGCCATTCCTGACTATATTCACAAGGCAATGGTAACGGCCTATGTTCAAGGGGCCATGTACACCCCAATGCCAGAAGAAACCCTAAAGGGCATTTTGCACCCGTGGTTGGGTGATAGTGGGCGTAAGGCCTTCTACCGCCAAATAGCCCAAGCCAATCAGTGTTACACCGACGAGATTCAGCCACTTTATTCAAGTATTGAGCGTCCTGTTTTGCTTATTTGGGGTAAAGAAGATAGATGGATTCCCCTCTCAAAAGGGAATGAACTTCATACCCTTATTCCTAAGTCCCAGTTGGTAGTGGTCTCAAAGTACATGATGGCAGGGTAAACTGAGAGTTATGATCGTAGAGACAATAATATACACATGCCGAGAGTGCGGGAGCGAACGGATAGTCAAGAACGGCAAGAATCGTTTTGGGAACCAACAGTATCTATGCAAAGACTGCGGGAACTGTCGAGTGTTACAGCCCAAAAAAAGAGCCTTGATAAGCCAAAGATTCTCAAAGCAACAAGGGAACGTATCAGTTTAAGAGGGTTAGCCCGAGTGTATGGGGTGGGTCGTAAAACCATCAAACAGTGGTTCAAGACAGCCCTGCAAGCCCTGCCTAGGTTTGCCAATAGTATTAACCCTGCCCAAGGCGATGATGTTCTTGAATTAGATGAACTTTGGAGTTTTGTAGGTAACAAGAAACGACAAGTGTGGTTGTGGATTGCTTTATGTCGCCGTACTAGGCAAGTCGTGGCTTATACCCTAGGTGACCGTAGTACCCAAACCTGTCAGAAACTTTATAACAATCTCCCTGAAAGTTACAAACAGTGCAAGAGTTACAGTGATTTCTGGGATACTTATCAGAAAGTCTTTCCTAAACCTACTCATCAATCTCTGGGCAAAGAAGCAGGAGAAACCAATCATGTGGAACGTTGGAATAATACTTTGCGTCAACGTATGGCTCGTTTCGTGCGTAAAACCTTATCCTTCTCCAAGTCCTTAGCTGCTCATCATATGTTTACCAAGTGGTTCATCTTTCACTACAATCTTGAATGTATTGCATCATGTACTTGAGTCCACTACCTCCCAGTTTATACCTATTGCAAAGGCAGGTCATTTGGTGCAAGAAGATGCTTTAGATGCACTTATTGAAGCTATTGATAATTTTTTAATACAAGCTGAAAGTAAAGATGAGAAGTAGACGAACAGAACATTGCTGCGGTCAGTCTTTGTAAAAAAATGGGCTTTGAAACCACTCCAAATCGCATGCAACAGTGGTGGTATGTACCGATTAACACATCTAAAGCGTGATTTGCTTATAGTGAGTAGGTTGTGTATGAGCAGGGTGTTTTGTCACACTATGCAGGAATTCTCATTTATGAGTGTGATGCATATAACACCTTTCATCTACAGATTTAGTAGACTCTTTCTTGGTTGATGGGCTGGTCCCTAAAACCCTTTATGAGCAGCTTATATTCTTTTGCGTTGTCTATTCATGCTGGAGGCATGAAACTATGATTGGCTGGATTAAAAAAATTGTATTTCGTAACAAGACCCATAAGACCCTTAAAAATGAACTCGAGACCTTGCGGCGTTGGTCGCAGCGGGCTAAGAGTAAGCCTTATCAATAAACAGAAACCGCCTCGAGAATTCTCGAGGCGGTTTCTGTTTTACTGGTTGTGTTTTACTCTCCAGCGTCAACGTCGATGTTACCAGTATAGGTCATTTTGTAAATCGTGCCACTGGTATCATCGGAAATAAACATTGCGCCTTCTAAATCAACGGCAATGTCTACAGGTCTACCCCAGGCTTCTTGGGTTTCATCATTTAACCAACCACTGACTAAATCTAGTTGTTCGCCAGGTCCAGAGATTTCTATGTTCCAGGGGAAATAGGCAATTTTGTAACCGGTTTTTTCAGTGCGATTCCAGGAACCACGGTAAGCAATAACCAGACCTTTCTGGTAGCTTTCGGGAAAAGCTGTTTCATGCAAAAAGAGCAAGCCTAATGGTGTTGAGTGAGCTTGAATACCTTGGCTAATACGGTGCGTATTATTGCAATCTAAAGCTGCGCCATCTGGGTTGAGAAGGGCATCATTATCAAAAGGCATATGGTTGAAGCCGTTTTCAGTGTCTGGATTAGGGTTGCAAAAGGGCCAGCCATAGTTGCCACCATCAATGACCCTGGTGAGTTCTTCAGGTGGGTGATTATCTACATATTCAGGGATAATTTTTCCATAGTCGCTTATACCGTCTCCGTCAAAATCATCATTAAAAGGATAGGCCATATTGTCACGGTTATTGACCGTAACCCAAAGCCTATCGGTTTCTGGTCTAAAAGCTAAACCTTCGGCGTTACGCAAGCCTTGGGCAAAGAGGCGGCCATTCTTTCCATCGGCATCATAGACATAGATTGCACCACGTATGGGGTCACTCTGGGTATCCTCGAGGCAAGCGTTACAAAATGAAGCAATCGACACATAGAGTTTATGCTGTGAATCCAGGGCGATATTTTTAAGTTCGTGACCGATAGCTCCGTTCAGTTCATGTGAATCGTCATCAATAAGGTCTGAAATGATCACTTCGCAGTCATGGCTTGCAGTGTCACCTGATTTATAAATACAACGGCTGATTTGATTGGTTTCAGCGATATAAAGGTAAGTTATGCCTTCAATAGTGTGAAAGACGATATCGTGAGCCCGTTTGAGGTCAGTAGCAAAGGTGTATTTTTCTGGTACGCCACTTTCGGTAGGCCGATAGAGGATGATATTGCCTTTATAACGGCGTTCTTCGTCTTTAAAAGGCTGAGAGACCAGCAAGTCACCATTGGGAGCTATGGTCATAAAGCGGGGAGTCTCGAGACGGGTATAGACCGAGATTTCAAAATCAGGGGGCACTAAGAGTGAGCGAGGAACATCAAAGGGGGCAAGGTCTAAACCCTCAGCTACAGAGACACTAACACTCACTGAAGCAGCAGGCGGAAGATCTCCTCCAAGGGTTCCACCAACGATACTGCTAGAGGCTTCTTGACTACTTAGGGTATAAGAGTTACCTAGGGGGAATTGGTTTTGTTGACAGGCACTAAGTCCTAGAAAGAGCATACTTAGTCCACACATGTTCAAGAGTCGTTTCATCATCTCTCCTCGAGGATATTATAAGTTTATTGATGTGTAATTACATGAAGATAAGCAAGACACTTACTATCCATAACAAGAGTATGAAGTGTAGATGAAAGGGCAAGTTTTTTTGAGTGAGTTTGATGAGCTTTGGAGATATTTCAAAATGGTTCTCAAACGTGCAAGACTATAGCGTTTATGGGGTGGGCACTTTCTTTATTTGCACTAGGTATCGGAATTATCGGCATAGTGAGTTTAAGGCGGCGGCCCCAGATGTTTGCTGGGCTTTGTTTTATCGTCCTTGCCCTAATGGTATTTGGTCTAATTAGTTTGGGAATAACAGGTGCAGGGATTGAGCAGATCTTTAGACCTTTAATTAAATTGCTAGGGTTATACCCAGCCTCTGAAAAAAGCCTATGGCGCATAGCTATGATGCTGAGTTTGCTTATTCCATTTGGATTACTCTTAGCTTACGGGGCGAGCTATAGGCTCCAAAGGGCTAAAGTTGTAATTTTTTTAATCATCTTCTTTGTCTACTGTTTCATATGCAATGTTGCTGTGCATGGTTTGATTCGTGCGATATAGCAAACCTGAGGTATCTCTCGTATGATAACGCTATGATTTGGCATGATGCCTTTTACAAATTTGTAACTATTGAAGACCCTCTAAAATACATCACCTTCCTAGAAGACTTATGCAAAACGGCTGGAGTGATGGGGAATATCTTGGTAGCGCATGAAGGTATCAATGGAATGTTGGCAGGAACTGAAGAACAATTAGGGGTCTTTCGTGAGGGCTTAGTCCCAGATGTCAAATTTGAGGACATGCTTTACAAGCGCACCCCTTGTTCAAAAATGCCTTTTAAGCGGCTTAAAGTCAGGCTTAAAAAAGAAATTGTGCCCTTGGGCTTAGAAGGAGTAGATGCAAGAAGTCAAACCGGTATTAACCTTTCACCTGTGGCTTGGCGCGAGCTTATGCAGCAAGAAGAGGTTATTTTAATTGATAACCGCAACTCATTTGAATATGAAATAGGCCATTTCAAAAAAGCTATTGACCCGGGTGTAAATCACTTTCGTAACTTTGCTGACTTTATGGAAGAGAACCTTCCTGCTTGGGAAGGTAAGCCGATTGCTATGTATTGCACGGGGGGCATTCGCTGTGAGAAGACCACGGCCTGGCTGGCTGAAAAAGGTCTAAAAATTTATCAGCTTGAGGGGGGGATCTTAAATTACTTTATGCAAATCCCCGATGCTGAAAAAGATTATGAGGGAAGTTGCTTTGTCTTTGATGATCGCCGTGCCTTAGATACCAAACTCAACGAAGTCAATATCAAACCAGAAGATGTGAGTGAAAAATCACGGCATCGCCTTACGCCCTAAATAGGACTAAGACAATGTTCAACCGTGCTTGACACAGCTTTCACAAAAGAGCTATCCTTACGTTTGCTGCTAAAAAGCAGCTTATCGCGGGGTGGAGCAGTCTGGTAGCTCGTCGGGCTCATAACCCGAAGGTCAAAAGTTCAAATCTTTTCCCCGCAACCATAGAAAAACACCGTCTAGGACGGTAAAAAATGAAGCTCCGATTTTTCGGAGCTTCATTTGTTTTGGGTGATTTGACAACAATTGGAGTTTTGGGGAATTGTTTCCGAATCTGAAACAATTTTTAGTTCATTGTAAATGGGCTTTTATGGCTTTTTAGAGGGTTGGCTATGGAGATTGCACTTGATTGCTTTGCTTATCAAATAAATGAGTATAAACATCTAGGGTAAAGCTGGCTTTAGCATGACCCAGCCTGATTGTCCCAAAGACCTAAATTCAATTTTGCAACCATAGAATTGGTGTAGCGCGCTAAGAAAAAGAGGATACAGGCATCACCGTAAAAAATCCGTTCAGTACAGTAAACCTAAAACTGGATTTGTCCACGACCAGACAATTGAATGAAGTTTGAGCGATAGCGTACCTACTATATTTTCAAGTAAACTCGAGCTATGACATTCCTCCGCCGTAAAACCATTACTTCTTGGGTGGGCACAGTTCCGATGGGTTCTGAGCACCCTATCGTGGTTCAGTCCATGACCAACACTGATACCGTCGATGCCAAAGCCACCGCTGAACAAACTGCTCAACTAGCCCGTGCAGGCAGCGAAATTGTCCGCATTACGGTCAATAATAAAGAAGCTGCCAAAGCTGTTCCTGAAATCAAAGAACGCCTTAAAGATTTGGGATATCCCGTGCCACTGGTGGGAGATTTTCATTTTAATGGCCATGTTCTCTTAAAAGAATTCCCACAAGCAGCGCAAGCTCTAGATAAGTACCGCATCAATCCTGGCAATGTCGGGGCAGGCAAGCACCATGACAAAAACTTTTTAACCATGATTGAAGTGGCCAAAGAGCACAATAAACCTGTGCGTATTGGCGTGAACTGGGGCTCGTTGGATCAGCAGCTCCTTACAAAATTGATGGATGAAAATGCCAAGACCCCAGAGCCTAAAGATGCCAGAGAGGTTCTTATTGAAGCTATGCTCCAATCAGCCTTACTTTCTGCCGAACTTGCCGAAGTACACGGCTTAGGTCATGACAAAATTATTATCAGCGCCAAAGTTTCAAATGCAAGGGACTTATGGGATGTCTACCGACTTCTTGCTAAACGCTGTGATTATCCTTTGCATCTTGGGCTTACCGAAGCTGGCATGGGTGTCAAAGGTGCGGTAGCAAGTACCGCAGGTCTGGCCCCGCTATTGGCAGAAGGCATTGGCGACACCATTCGGGTTTCACTCACGCCAGACCCAGGAGCACCCCGCGAGCGCGAAGTTGAAATCGCACAAGAAATTTTGCAGGCTTTGGCCCTACGCAATTTTGCGCCTAGTGTTACGGCTTGTCCAGGGTGCGGACGCACCACAAGTACGCTATTTCAAGAAATGGCTCGAGATATTCAGGCCTATCTCAAAGCACAAATGCCGATATGGAAAGAACAATATCCAGGTGTTGAAAACTTAAAAGTGGCCGTTATGGGCTGCGTAGTGAACGGCCCGGGTGAATCCAAACATGCTGATATAGGTATTTCATTGCCAGGTAATGGTGAAGACCCTAGGGCTCCTGTATACCGTGATGGTGAACACGTGAAGACCTTGCAAGGTCCAACGATTGTGGCAGACTTTAATAAGATGTTAGATGATTACATTCAAACCCGCTTTGGAAATGCCTAACTTTTAGTTTTTGGGTACTAAGAAATCTCCTACTTACCACAAGCTAGGTGCTACTTGTTCATTTGGGTTGAATACAGGTGGATTGAATACAGGCTTACGAACTTAATACACATATTCATGTTACTTTAGTTGTATTAGGTGACATATGACCCTCGATGAGGCCATTGCGTATTGCACAAAAATGACCAAAGAGCACAGTAGTACTTTTTACTTGGGCTCGAGGCTCTTCTCTGGCCAAGAGCGCAAGGCTGTCAGTGTGGTGTATGCAGTTTGCCGCAGTGGCGATGACGCTGTTGATGAAGCTAATAGTCAGGTGGAGGCCTTTGATAATTTGCGCCTGTGGTGGGAACACATCGAACGTGTTTACGCAGGCACCGCGCGGTCTAATCAACCTTTAGAAGTAGCTCTGGCGTGGGTCTTGAAGCACTATGAGGTTCCTAAAGCTGCCTTTGAAGAACTCTATTTGGGCCTAGATTCTGACCTTCGCCCACAAGTTTTTGAAACCTTAGATGACCTTATGCTTTATTGCCGTCGGGTGGCTGGGGTGGTGGGCTGGCTTATTGCTCCTATTGCCGGATACAAGGGTGGACCAGAAACCTTAGAACAGGCTTTGGCTCTGGGCCAAGCCATGCAACTTACCAATATCTTGCGAGATGTCGGTGAGGATTTAGAGCGTGGTCGTTGTTATTTACCCAAAGAGCTTTTAGAGAAACATCAGGTTCAATTAGAAGATTTGCGTTCAGGAAAAATTAGCGAGAATTATATTGCTTTACTCGAGGAACTAGCTGAAATCACCTATGGGTTTTACCGCAAAGGTTGGCATGGCATTCCTAAACTAAAGGGTGTAGGTAAAACAGCAGTGGGTGTAGCGGCTCTAAACTATGAAGGTATCTTGACCAAGCTGCGGCAAAACCGCTATAACAATTTGACCCAAAGAGCCCATTTGAAACCGCTCGAGCGCATTGCCCTGATTCCCAAGGCAGTTTATTCTGTGTATGGCGGGATTGTTTAAGATGCAATACCGAACGATTGGTCGAACAGGTGTAAAAGTATCTAGTCTTTGTTTTGGCACTATGACTTTTGGAGACTCTGCTGATGAAGCCGAATCTGAACGCATGTTTAAGGCTTGTTTGGATAAAGGCCTTAACTTTTTTGATTGTGCAAATGTCTATGCTAAAGGGCGTTCAGAAGAAATCTTGGGAAATCTTATCGCTGGAATGCGTGATGAACTGGTGATCACCAGCAAGGTTTTTGGGCGCACAGGTAACGATGTCAATGCTGGAGGGTTATCCCGTCGGCATATGATGCAAGCTGTTCAGGACAGCTTGAAGCGGTTAAAAACAGATCGCCTAGATTTTTATTTTGTGCATCAGTTTGATGCTGCAACGCCTATAGAAGAAACACTTGCAGCTCTAGATGATTTGGTTTCTCAGGGGCTTATTTTGTATCCAGCAGTGAGCAATTGGGCGGCTTGGCAAATTGTGAAGGCCCTAGGTATTTCAGCTAGGGAGCATTTAGCCCGTTTTGAACTCATTCAGCCGATGTATAACCTAAGCAAGCGGCAAGCTGAAGTGGAGATTTTACCGATGGCCCAATCAGAAGGATTGGGGGTTATTCCCTATAATCCACTTGGTGGAGGACTGTTGACAGGAAAATACACCACGCAGTCACGCCCAGAGGTTGGACGCTTGGTAGAAAATGCCATGTACGGTAAACGCTATGGGGACGCTGCTTATTATGATATTGCCGAGCGTTTTGTGGCCTATGCACAATCTAAAGATGTTCACCCAGTGACGCTTGCAGTGGCTTGGGTAGGTAGGCATCCAGCCGTAACCGCGCCCATTATTGGGGCTAGAAATATCCAACAGCTCGAGGCTAGTTTGGCGGCGGCTTCATTTGAAATGAGTCCTGAAATGTATTCAGAGATTGCAGCCTTGTCACCAGAACCACCACCAGCAACTGACCGCAGTGAAGAACGCAAAGCTTGATTTTTAGTTATACAGCAAAAGTCTGATCACTTGGCAAAGTAGCAGTTAAAGCTTGCTTACGGGTATCTGTAGGTAGTAAGCGTACCTCAACATCATAACCAACACTGTGGGCATACTCTACAAAGGTACGAAACGCCATATCGGTACTACCCTTTTCGATAGCAGCAACTCTCGAGGGATGTTTATCCATTTGTACAGCAACCTTGCGAACAGATAGCCCTGAATCACTTCTAGCCTGGTGTAGTAACCCTGCTAAGGTTTGGGCTGCCAGTCTTGCTTCTAAGGCTGTTTGTTCTTTTTTGCCAAACTTAACCAATACCCGTTCGGTTTTTCTCAGGGCAGGCTTCTTAGCCTTACGCTGGGGTACTTGCACGATCTCTTCACCCTTACCCATAACAGCATTCAGTCTCGGGTCTTTGTACTTTTTAGTTGCTTTTTTCATCTTTAGAACCTCCATAAGTGTATTTAGGGATAAGAATGTCTTTTTCCTGCTTAACAGCTTCAATCACGTCAAGAACATCTGAGAGTAAGGCTTCAGTAGCTTCACTTTCTTTCTTTACTTCGGCACAAACCAAAACAAAGCTAACCTCATTCAGCCGAATAGACCCTTACCCCACCTTCTCTAGTACGGGTCTTAAGTTCAAAGAGTGGGCCACCCAAGTGTTTGACATATCGACTTTCACGTCCGTGTTTTCGTAAGTCACCTATCAGGGTAATCATTCGAGACACACTGAGGTTTTTACCTTCTGCATTCAAAGCTAGTAAGTCTTCATACAGCAGTGGCTCTTTACTTTTACGTTTGGGGTGAAAAGCCACATAGGTCTTATACACCTGTCTATAGTATTATAGACAGGTGGGTTAAGCAAGTTAAAGGTTCACAATAGGTTAAAGGATTTTTCCTTAGTTGTTGCTTAGAGATATGCATGTTTAGAGTGTATTTCGGAAAGTTTGACCGAAGTAAACGATTTGAAAACTGCTCTAACAAGGCTGTGATAGATACCCGTACTATTGCTGACCGAATCGGACACATTGACCCTGTTTTACCCTCAAAAGATACGCTCATGTCTTGAAGACCAAGCGGCCATACCACTGATAAGGTTACTTGCACCTCCAAAAGGTGAGTCTACCTAAACCATGGCCTGAGCGTAGTCGAAGGCTGGTGACAGTATATTGGCATTGGCAGTATTTGAGAAAAAAGATAATCCCAGTAAAATTAGATTACCTTCAGAAAGTGCCTTATTTAAAGGGGTTTATAATGGTGGGCGGTATAGGATTTGAACCTACGACCCCTCGCGTGTGAAGCGAGTGCTCTCCCGCTGAGCTAACCGCCCATTTCCTTACTATACATCTCGAGGATTAATAGAGTGTCTGTTATACTTTGCCAATGTTTGAAGTTATCCCCTGTGTAGATATTCAAAAAGGTCGCGCGGTTAGACTCTTTGAAGGCAATCCTGAAAAAGAAACTGTTTATTTTGAGAAACCCCTCGAGGCTGCCAAACATTGGGCTTCACTAGGTGCAAAGTGGTTGCACTTAGTGGATTTAGATGCTGCTTTGGGTACAGGTCATAACCAACTGGTGATTGGTGAAATAGCTGCTGAGCTTGATACTTTACTTGAAATAGGTGGGGGTATTCGCTCACTAGAAGCGGCCCGAAAATGGCTCGAGGTGGTTGACCGCATTGTCTTAGGCACTGTGGCCATACATGAACCAAACATAGTAGATGCACTGGTGGCAGATTATGGCCCAGATAGAATTGTGATTTCAATTGATGCCAAAGATGGTCTAGTGGCACTTAAAGGTTGGGTAGAAATAAGTAATATACAAGCTACAGACTTAGCCAAGGGGGTAGAGAAGCAAGGAATAAGCCATGTGATTTATACCGATATTACAAGAGACGGTACACTCAAAGGAGTCAACCCTGAACCCGTTAAAGCCATGCGAGAAGCATTTCCACATCATTTGATTGCTGGGGGCGGGGTAGCCAAAGATAGTGACCTCGAGCTTTATGAAACCCTGGGGTTGCAAGGAGCTATTGTGGGGCGAGCCTTGTATGAGAGAACCATTACTTATCCACCAAGAAAAAGTGAAAAGTAAAAAGACGCAAGTGGATTGTAGCCAGTGGCAAGTAGGATAGATTCAACGACTAAGTAGTCGTACAGAATTAGGTTAGACTTATTCACATGGGTCGCCCAAGCAAGAAATTAGAGCTAACGGAAACGCAAAGGGAAAGCTTAAACCGAGGTTATGAAACAGGTCAAAGCCATGCCTACAGGAAACGCTGTCAGATGATGCTACTAAAAAGTGAGACACGAAGTTCCGAGGACATTGCAAAGATCGTAGATAGTTGTGAGATGGCAGTCAATGGCTGGATTAAACGCTATGAAGCAGAAGGTATCGAGGGACTGCAAACGAAACCAGGACGAGGACGCAAAGCCATCTTGAATGAAGAAACCGATGATGCCAAAATCAAAGAAGTGGTGAAAGCGAATCGGCAACGCCTTTGTCTTGCTAAAGCAGAATTGGAAGAAGCCTTGGAGAAGCAGTTTAGTCAGAAGACCCTGGAACGCTATATAAAAAACGTGCTTGCCGTTATAAACGCATCCGAAAGCATCCTCAACAGAAGCCCTGTGACGAGACGTATGCCTATAAGCGGGAAGCCCTAGCTGAGCTAGAACGCTTATCAAGGGCAAGTCTGATTGACCTGTACTATGCTGATGAAAGCCGTGTTTGCTTGGAACCCTGTGTACCTTATGGTTGGCAGTTTCCTGATGAGGATGTCTTTATGCCATCTGCCAAAGGCAAAGGGCTGAACTGCTTGGGGTTACTCTCACGCAATAACAAACTTATGTTTACCACCACCACAGGCAACATCACCAGCCACTTCGTATTTGATTATCTCGAGCGTTTATCTTTTACACTTGAAAAACCTACTGTCATTGTCTTGGACAACGCTTCGATTCACACCGCTAAAATCATTCAACAACAGCGTAAGGTTTGGGAGATTCGGGGTTTAATCCTCTTTTACTTGCCACCCTATTCACCCCAGCTTAACCTCATTGAAATTTTGTGGAAGATGCTCAAGTATTACTGGCTTAAGCCTGAAGATTATGCAGAAGAACAACTCCTCTTCTACATAACCTCTCAAGCTCTTGCTGCGGTTGGTAATACCCTCAATATCAATTTCTCTGAGGTGGCTTTAGTCTAATGTAATTGTGGATGGGTACTTAGTTTGAACTCCTGGAAGTCAGGCTCACAACCAAGAAATCTATAAACTAAAAGCTTCACCTACCACCCACTACCTATCACCTATCACCCACTACCTATAAAATACCTTATGATTTACCACACCGACATTCAAGTTCGCTTTAACGATACTGACGCTTTAGGACATCTTAGCAATATTGCCTTTTCGCTTTATGCAGAACAGGCTCGAGTGGAATTTTTTCGCTCTCTTGGCATGGGTAGAATTACGCTTATTCTGGCTCATATATCTTTAGATTTTCGTAAACAGATTAAGTTTGGTGACAAGGTGTATGTAGAAACCAAAGTAGATAAAATTGGTAATACTAGCGTGACTCTTGTGCAAACCATTATAGCCAACAAAGAACTTGCGGCCGAAGCCAAATCAGTCGTGGTGCTTTTTGATTATGATGCACAAAAACCTAAGCCTATTGCTGGAGACTTACGCCAGAAGCTATCCGAGTATTTATGAGATAGTCTTTGGTTGCGGGAGATAGGAAACTGCCTGATGCCTATTCCTGATTGCGTTCTATGTGTAACTAAACATGTACAACTAAAGATGCCAAAGCCATGTAGACCCAAAAGAAAGGGCCTGACAGAAATGATGAATTTGAACAGCGAAAAGATGAAATAAACATTTGTGACCACCTCGTGATAGAAATGCGATAACTTACTTTTAGACTGCACCTCGAGGCATGAGGGCACCATTTAAGGCATACAGCGTGCTCGCCTACACCAAAAACGCGGAAGATTTCCGCCAAGGGAGAATTTATGAAAAAGCTTTTAGGATTACTGTTGGTCATGTTTAGTTTTGCACTTGCACAAGATGATGCTATGGCGATGGTAGCCAGTCATACCTGGGCTACTGTACCCCTTACCGATGCTGTTACGGGTAACGAATTTAAAATTGCTGACTTTGCTGGTAAGAATATTTATGTTGAAACCTTTGCCACTTGGTGTCCCAACTGCAAAAAGCAACTTACTGAAGTGCAAGCTGTTAAAGAAAAAATGGCCAGCGATGTGTTTATTGCTCTAAGTATCGAAGGTGCTGATATTGATAGTGCTGCTCTAAAAGCCTACGCTGAGAAAAATGGTTTTGACTTTATTTTAGCGGTAGCTACACCTGAAGTCCTCGAGTCTTTAGTTACCGAATTTGGTGCTGATATCACCAATCCACCTGTAACGCCTCACTTCTTTATTAGTAGTAAAGGCGAAGCTGGTGAACTGATTACAGGTATCGAAGATGCCAACAAACTTGCAGAACACTTTGAAATGATGACCAGTAATTAATTTTAGTCAAGGGTCAATGCTCGAGTGGCACTGACCCTTACTTATTTCATTCAATAAAGGACACTATGGAACAGCTTATCAAAGCATTTATTTTGGGCAACGGGGCTATTTTAACCAATGTTTGTTTACTTCCACTCTATCCTGGTCTTATTGCCTTTTTAGCAGGTAGTGCCAACAATCAACAATCTAAGAAATCTACTGGTTGGTTAGGTCTACTGGTCTTAATGGGCGTACTAAGCATGATGACAGTAGTGGCTTTTTTATTGTTTATTCTTAAAAAATCTTTTGGTTCTATTTTGCCCTGGTTATTACCGATTATCTATGGACTAGTTTTTCTTTTGGGCTTAATGATGCTTTTAGGCTATAACCCTTTTAACCGTTTATCTAGTTTACAATCACCTGTTCTAAAGAACCCTTTTATCAGTGCTTATATCTATGGACTTTTGCTAGGACCTATGACCTTGCCATGTACAGGGCCAATTATTTTGAGTGCCTTTTTATTAAGTGGAAATACGGTGCTGTTTACTAACCAGTTACTTTATTTTCTGGCTTTTGGTTTGGGTTTTGGCTGGCCGTTGGTAGTTTTGCCACTGGTGGCAGCACCCTTTCAAAAACGTACCACCAAATGGCTTACGCAAAACTATAAATTGCTTACCAGAGTTTCTGGAATCATGCTGCTTTTGATTGGCGTGTATGGGTTTTGGAAAGAGATTATTCCGAACTTGACATAAAACAAAGTGGGTCGTTTTGAGGTTTTCGCCTCTATAACCATGACAAAAAAACGTTGACGTAGTAATCTAGCCTTAATAAAGGAGACTTACTATGTCACAAATTCCAGATCATTCAACCCTACTCGAGCATGATCAAAAGATGCTTCACCCCATGCACCATCCCAATTTGCACAATGACCCCTTGGTGGTCAAACATGCCGAAGGGGTTTGGTTACACACCACCGACGGGCGAAAAATGCTGGATGGATTAGGTGGTTTATGGAATGTCAATGTGGGTTTTGGACGCAAAGAACTGGCTCAGGCTGCTTATGACCAAATGCTACAAGTTGCCTACTGCAATAACTATGCTGGTATGACCAATATCCCTGCTTCCGAATTGGCCCATAAACTCTCTGGCTATGCTTATAAGGGATTAAATACAACTTACTTTACATCTGGTGGCGCAGAAGCCAATGAAAGTGCTTTCAAGACGGCTCGGTATTACTGGAAACGATTGGGCAAAAAGACTAAGGTCAAAGTAATTGCACGCATGGATGCTTATCACGGCGTAACTATGGCTGCAATGAGTGCTACCGGAATGCCCCGCTTTTGGACTATGTTTGAACCTAGAGTTCCTGATTTTTCGCATATCCCTGCTCCTAACACATACCGCTATGCTGGTGAAATTAAAACAGGGGAGACCATCGGGCAGGCTGCAGCAAGGGCTTTAGAAGACGAAATTTTGCGCCAAGGCCCCGATACAGTGGCGGCCTTTATTGCTGAACCTGTGCAAGGTGCAGGTGGCGTGATTATTCCACCTGATGATTACTTTCCGCTTGTGCGTCAAATCTGTGATAAATACGATGTTTTATTCATCGCTGATGAAGTGATTACTGGTTTTGGCCGCACTGGCTCTATGTTTGCCCTTGGTCGCTATAACGTAACCCCAGACATTATGTCCTTTGCCAAAGGGATTACTAGCGGCTATATTCCTATGGGCGGGATTCAAATTCATGACAAGATCAAAGAAGCCATTGACACGGCTCCCGTAACCGAAGCCTGGAATCATGGTTTTACCTATTCAGGTCACGCTACAGCCGCCGCCGTTGCGCTGAAAAATTTGGAGATTCTCGAGCAGGAAAATCTAGCTGACCATGCCGCCCAAAGACATCCATCATTCCTTGCAACCTTCAAAAAACTACGTGACGAATTTGTGCAGGTGGATAACCCTAGGGCGATGGGGCTTATTGGCGGAATTGAATTTATTAAGAGCCGTGAAACCAAAGAACCCGATTTAGATACTGCTGCCAAAGTCTCCAAGGCTGCTCGTCAGCGTGGGTTGATAACTCGCAACATTGGTGCGACATTGGCGTTTTCTCCACCTTTGATTATTTCTGAAAGTGAAATTGCGTTTATCTATGACACTTTGAGAGAGGCGGTTGCTTCGGTGGTGAAAGAAGCTGTTGCTGCCTAAAAGATTTGATGTCGAGTCACCAATAAAATACCCCACCTTTTAGAGGTGGGGTATTGTTGTAATTTCTAACTAAGATTTAAGTAACCTAAAAATTTTTATTGATTAACAAATCTACGCATACTGTAGCCTTGAATAACTCTGCTACTGTCGGCAAGAGTCCCAATATAACAAGTATCAACACTGTTAACAATATTACAATCTCCGAGAGGACTAGAAGTTGATTCGAGATTAACAGCAATTAAACCACCTTGGAATTTTCGTACTAAAATACCTGTTTTATTAGTAGTACCCGGATCAGTAGTAGCCTGATAAGCCGCTGTGGGATTTCCCCACATTAGATCCATTTCGGGAGTTTCGTATTTCCATCCAGGGAAAGGAAGGTTCTGAGTAGGATTAAGAGAATTATACGAAGCACTATACCCACTGTTGAAATGAAAAAAGGCATTTTGAGAAATAATCTTTCCGTTTGAATCTTGTGGATCATTTATTCCCATTGCAAATACACCAAGGCAAAAGTTCGCAAGTTTATTTACTCTATCTACATCATTATATAAGGCTTGTGTATTTTGTACAGCAGTAGAAGTTACATTACCATTGGCATCTTTAGTCTCTGCCTTATTATAATTAACTTTTTCAAAAATTTTCCTATCAGCACTTAGAGTATAAAGTAAATCAATTTCTTTTATCAGATCAGTAGAAGAAGGATAAATACTTGTTGCAGACTCTTCAGGATTGATACAAAATCTTTCATTAAAAGCACCGTCAGAAAATTCTAATAAGCCTGTACTCCTGCTATTTGGTGTTCTTTGCCATTTTGCAATTCCATTCCAAATGACCTCGAGATTAGGATTTCCCAAAGTCACTTTAAACAGGTGTTTTATACTAGCCAACCTAAGTTCTATTCCTCGGTTCCAGCAACCTATGACCCCAGGGTCATCTTTTCCTATGAGCTTCTTGTATACGGTATCACCTGATGCACCATCAAAAATCTTTCTCCATCTTTCTCTTTCGTTTACCCCGTATACCTCATCATTACCCAAACCCAAATAAGGTGAAGAGTCGAAGTAAATACCATCGTATAATGGGAAACCCGTTGAGGTTTTTTGCATCCAGTTTCTAATAACTAATCTAAGCCATGTTGCATAAGCACCATTACCTTGGTAGAGAGTAGTATGCATTGAATCAACAGGATCTATTCCACAACCATTTTGACCAATCAGATTAATGTAATAGCTATCTGGGGCATCCTCTGCGCCTCGCGTAGCTTCAGATATAAACGGAACCTTATCTGGCTCTGAATCTTCATCCCCGCAAAGAGTTGGCTCTGTATCTATATTTGGATCGCCATCGCAATCCCGAAGAATAGGAATTCTATCATCAGGAACTCGCAAAAGCCATGAATCTTGAAACCCATCTTCAACATCATTTGTATTGTACTTATCGAGAGGTGGGGAAGAAGTTCCAAAATAGTCATTCTCCACACGGAAATGTAGTGAGCTGGGTGTTGGGTTATCACCATTTTGTAATATGTCACCACCGATTCTCATTCGCATTGCAATGTAGGGGAAAACTTTTGGAATTGGTATATCGTTGTTATCAGTGTCAACGCCATTAACGTTATCGTCATAAGTTGAATGGGCATATTTCTTTAGTGCATAAGCTGCTGAATGCTGAGCATTTCGGTCAAAACCCCCGTGAAATTTAGCTAGAAAAACATACTCATGGTTGGCAATAAATTTTAAATCATCGTCGGATGCGAAATCTACTCTGTAGCCACTAGGACCTGGTAGATTGTACCTGTCCCCTATAAAAATAAACTTATGAAAAGACCTTCCAAAGTCAACCACCTGTATCTCTATTTGTTCCTCTTGTTCCTCACTTACAGTTTTAGGTACACTTCTTGCACAAGCTGCAATTATGAATACGCCCATTCCCATTAACAAACTGACGAGTATGAAATACTTTTTCCCAACTTTGAACATTTAGTACCTCCGTAGTTGATCTGACATATACTAAGCCCCAGCTACTTACTTTGAGAATTGATAGCATTACTATTGATTTCTAAGATTTAATACACTTTTTGCAGTGTAACTCCTAGATTATGAGAACTATTAAGCAGGCTCTAAAACTTCTTGATGTTTAATGGCATAAGGATTTTCTACCACTTCATCAAACGGCTCGAGGTGGAATCCCATCCAGAATTCGCCTTCCATGCGGGTAAACATAGCATCACCTGTGTAATAAGCTAGCAAAAGTTCAGGGTTTTTAGAATAAACCACTGTGCGGTCATAGCGAGAGTGAATCCAGGTGCGGTTAGATTTGACCAGTGGCACATGGATATTGGGTTCTATCCGACCATGTAACAGTGTTGCGCCACGGCGTTGGGCATCAGCAAAGAGATGATCTAAGACTTTGGTTTCAAAGCCTTTTTTGGCTTCGACTTGTACAATATGACCTTTGTCTTCGTCTTTCATCTGGTAGATATACCAACCCACCACGTCATTCTTTGCTTCATCACGCACTAATAAACTATAAAGCGGGCCTTTGCTCTTGACCTGAGCCATTTCAAAAAATTGCCATTTGAGAAACTCTGAGTCGTAATCAGGTACTAAAGTGCGTTTGCCTTTGATACTCGGGAGATAATTTGGCAATAGGTACACCATATCGTGCAATCAGTATCTTTTCTCCTTTTTGTACAGCTTCGACTAAGCTAGATAAATGGGTTTTGGCATCATTAAGGTTATAAATAGGCATAATGTTAGTTGAAATTTACAAGATAACATATTGACAAATCTAAATCTATCAATATATTATAGCTCTATGCCAGAAGTTTTGAATTTAGCACTCGAGCAAGAGCTACCCTTTGATACTGCCGCTTGGGTGTTTAAGGCTCTATCTGACCCTGCCCGCCTAAAAATTCTGGCCTTTTTAGCCAAGCAAGAGGGCGGAAAGTGTTGTGGTACAGAAGAGGGAATTTGTGCTTGCGACTTAGAGGAGGTGACCAACCTATCTCAACCTACCGTTAGCCATCATATGAAATGCCTTATTTCAGCCAATCTAGTTTTGGCAGAAAAACGTGGAAAGTGGATGTTTTACCGCATTGACCCCAAAGGCTTTTTGTTTCTTCAAAGCTTCATGAAAGAATTTCAGGACTAAATTTTTTTGGCATTACACATTGACGCTCGTCAATGTAATATTAAGGAGAACATTATGAACACACAAGAATTTGTAAGTAGGCTCGAGTCTTTAGCCAACAGGCTCTTAATTTTTGATTACGGCGATGGGCAAATTAAACCTGGCTATCACGTTACCGAAGTCATGAACGTGACCTATGAAAGCATGGATTGTGGAGGACAGGCTAACTTTTGGCGTGAAACCATTATTCAACTTATGGGACCCAGCATTCAAGACAAACCTGAATACATGACAACAGAAAAATTTTTGAGCGTTTATAAAAGAGTTGCAGCTTCAGTTCCGGTACGGCCAGAATCGGAAGTTCGTTTTGAATATGGCGATGCGTACAAACCAGCCATTCACTATCATGTTGGGCATATTGAGGAGCAAGAAGATGTGCTGGTGATTCATTTTGCCCCGCCAGGTGTTACTTGTAAAGCTACTGACCGTAAGATTGACGGTGTGAGTTGCTGTACCCCTGTAAGTAATGTAATCAATAATGTGGTGTGGGGTGATTCTGCCCTTCAAACGAAGAAGTGTTGCTAGGTTTCTCCTGGATATATTTGACAAACGTCAAATATATCCAGCGTGAGCGGTGAGGAGTCTTCAACAGGGGGTATCATCCCGTTATAGTGGGTATACTGATTCATAGATACTACCTCTGGTTGAAGACTCTGTAGGACCAATAAATTCAGTTTTTGTCAAATCAAAGGAGGAGATGCCTAATGTATTTTGCAACAGCTTTATACACTGATTTAGAGGATGTGCTGAACTTACTCGAGCACTTCTGTCTTCCAAAAATGGGCGTTGCTGAAAATATTCACAACTTTATCCTGGCACAGGAGCAGGATAAAGTTGTTGGTTGTGCAGGTCTAGAAATTCATGGAAATGCTGGTTTGCTGCGCTCAGTGGCCATTGCCCCTGAATATCAAAAACAAGGCCTAGGCTCGAGGCTGACGGAAGGCATCTTGAATTTAGCAGAGCATCATAAGTTGGCTAGTGTTTCACTTTTAACTGAAACTGCCCAAGATTATTTTCCCAAGTTTGGTTTTGTAGAAGTCTCGAGAAAAGACTTGCCTGAGCCATTAAAAAATTCAGCAGAATTAAAAGGGGCCTGCCCTGACTCGGCTGTAGCCATGATGCTCGAGTTGTAAGATAAACCTATGATCGTTCGTCTGGCTATTCAAGAAGACCTTGCAAACATTGTTGAGATTTATAATCAGGGTATTCGTGCCCGCACAGCTACTTTTGAAACCAAAGAGCGAAATGTAGATGATATTCGTTCTTGGCTTAATCAAACCCAGTATCCACTTCTGGTAGCAGAAAAAGATAAACAGGTTGTAGCTTGGATTCACGCCTCGAGTTATAGGGCTCGTGAATGTTATGCCGGCATTGCCGAATTTTCTGTATATGTTCATGAAAGAGCCAGGGGTCAACATATAGGTGACGCACTAATGCTTGCTTTTCTACCAGCTTGTGAACAGGCTGGATTCTGGAAAGTGCTTTCACGGATATTTCCAGAAAATACTGCTTCTAGAGCCTTATGCAAAAAGCATGGTTTTAGAGAAGTGGGTATCTATGAAAAACATGCCAAATTAGATGGAGTCTGGAAAGATGTGATCATCGTAGAAAAAATTTTAGAAAGTAATTTTATCTAAATGCAAGACCCCTTTGCCTGGCCTATGGCTCGAGTGCTGGCTATCACCACAACTATTTCTTACGGGATTTTGTTTTACTCTTTTGGTGTATTTACCAAGCCTATGGAGGCCGAGCTAGGGTTTAGCAGAGCCCAGAGTTCACTGGCTTTTTCTATGGCTTTGCTGGTGGCTGGTTTAGTTGCTATTCCAGTGGGTCGCTATGTAGATAAACATGGGGCCAGAGCTGTGATGACTTTGGGTTCTGTGCTAGCTACTGGTTTGGTTTTGGCTTGGTCACAGGTGCAGTCTTTAGCAGGTCTTTATCTGGTCTGGTTGGGGTTAGGGCTAGCCATGTCAGCCGTTTTTTATGAAGTTGCTTTTACGGTGATTGCGGTCTGGTTTGATGCCTCACGGCAAAAAGCTATGTTGCTGATTACGCTGATTGCTGGTTTAGCTAGCACTATTTTTATTCCTTTAGAAACTTATCTGATTACACAACTAGGATGGCGGCAGGCTCTATGGGTGCTTTCGGGAATTTTGGCGATTACTATTCCGTTACATGCAGTATTTATTCGGCATAAATTACATCAGAAAAAAGCTACCACTGACTTAGATGCCAAAGCTATCTTGCGTACCCAGCGTTTTTGGTGGTTTGTGCTTGCCATTGCTACAGTGCGTATAGCTGCAAGTGCAATGTCGGCGCATTCTGTGCCACTACTGCTCGAGCGTGGTCACACGGCTGCTTTGGTGGCCATCATGGCTGGGAGCATAGGACTCATGCAACTTCTTGGCCGACTCTTATTTACACCCATGACTGCTAATCAATCTTTATTTACACTCTCTATCTGGACTTTTGGAATCCATGCTTTAGGGTTGGCATTTTTATTTTTACCTAGTGTGACCAGTGTATGGGTATTTGTGGTTTTGTTTGGTGCTAGTAATGGAGCGATTACTTTGGCCAGGGCAGGTTTACTAGCAGATATCTATGGTGCTAAACATTATGGACAGTTAGGTGGTGTGATTGCAATGGCGACTTCAGTGATGGGAGCCTTGGCCCCTTTATCGGCGGGTGTTTTGCATGATTTGACTGGGGGGTATACGGCAGTAATTATTGTAATTGTGGTCACTACCCTGAGTTCAGTAGGTATGATGATTAGAGTTAGGCAAGTTATATGACTAAAGATATACATCGCTACCTTCTTTAGTTGCTTGTAAGAGAGATATAAGCGACTTACGATATTTGTACAGGGTTTGCACTTAAAACGTATTGTGGAGGTTAAGTATGTTGTTCGGCCCTTGGAAAGTAAATAGGGTTAATCGTCTTTTTACTCTAGTTTTTCTTCTAACTCTTTTAGCAAGTTGTAGGCAAGCTCCTCAAGTGACCAATCCTACTATAGATGATGGATCCCTGCCAGTTTTTACTGATACCCATGTCGATGGGGCTCGAGTCCAGACGGCGATTCGTGTTGATGAAGTCATTGGAACACAAGAGAGCGATATATCCCTTGGTACAGAACTTCCTGCCTTACCCAGCAGAGGAGGCGTTTTTGAACCCCAAGCTGTACTAGCTGGAGCCTCAGGGTACGTTTACTATATTCAATATAATCCCAACTCAACCATTGACCCTTACCGCGTTTATCGCTTTGACCAGTACAACGATATTAGAGCCTTGGTTTATGGTGGCAAACGCGAAGTGCAAGCTGTAGCAGGCAGTTATGATGGTAACTTTATTGTGCTAAGCATGAGGCAAACCACCACTACGCCCAATGATTTTGAAATTTTCCGCTTTAACATTTTGGGTCAGTTTGCCCAAAGACTTACCAACAATCAGGTGGATGACACCAACGTGTCGATGAGTGGGAATGCGCTATCTATTGTGTGGGAGGCTCCGGTGTCTGGTGTTGCCAAAATCTTTTTTCGTAAGTACACGGACACCTCAACAACCACTGCTTATACCGAAAGTGTGCTGGTGAGCAGCGATTCGCAACGGCAACCGAGTTTGAGTGCCAATGGAAAATACCTCGCATTGGTTCGTGATTTGGCCAGTGGTAAAGATCAAGTGTTCCGCTATGACTTATCTAGTAATATCTATGCAGGTTTCTCAACGCAAAGCATAATTCCTTTAGAGCACCCTAGTATTAGTAACACTGGAAAGCAAGTAGCCTGGTTGCAAAATGATGTTCTGGATCAAGTCATTTTGAGAAATACCGCAGTAAACACTATTCAGACTGTTGTGGGTCCACTTGACACTATCGAGCACCCCTTTATTTCTGCCGATGGACAACTTTTAACTTATGGTAGGGTCGAAGCTTCTACCTTGAAAGCCTTTACAAGAAACCTGTTTGGGGCAGAGTTGAGAATTACCAACCCTGTTGCTCCAATAAGCAATAAGGGCATGATGTGGCAGATACCATTTGTAAATTTCTCAAAAATTGTTCCTTCTGATGGCGCAGCCGAGGACGGATTCGGTTGGGTAACAGCAACGGATGATGATTTTATCGTCGCCGCTTCCATGAGGGATGATTATGATGTAGATGAAAATGGAACAGTTGAAAACAATGTTGGCAGTGCTTATCTTTTGCGCCGTGAGGGTAGTAATTGGGCCATCGTTAAAAAACTTACTCCGTACGACGGTCTATCAAACCATGGGTTTGGTTGGTCTGTGGCGATTGCTGGCGATACAGTCATTATAGGGGCGATTGGCGAAGCTCACGATACAAATGGGGATGGTGTAGCCGAACCACGTGTTGGGGCTGCATACATTTTTCAGCGCAATCAAGGTGGTACGGATAATTGGGGAGAAGTGACCAAGCTTGTAGCCAGTGACGGTAAAGCCGAAGATGAATTTGGGCGGTCTGTTGTAATTAGCGGAGACACAGTTATAGTAGGCGCACCCTGGAAAGACTTCGATGCTAATAGTGACGGAATTATTGACTGTAACAGTATATCTAGAGAATGTAATCGGGGTAGTGCTTATGTGTTCCAACGTAACCAAGGTGGTACGGATAGCTGGGGAGAAGTTAGTCAACTTAGCTCGAGTGAAGGCAAACTCTTTGGTCTCTCGGTTGCGCTTGCAGGTGATACAGTAGTTATAGGATCATATGCTGAGAATCGTGATATTCATGGTGATGGTACAGTTGAATATGGTGTTGGGGCCGCCTATATCTTCGAGCGCGATTTGGGTGGAACGAATGTTTGGGGTCAACGCACAAAACTTGTTGCCAGTGATGCTGAAGAAAATGAGGGGTTTGGTAATTCTGTTGCTATTAGCGGTGACACGGTAGTAATAGGTGCTTATGGTGAGGATCACTTTCCCGATAATAATCAGAATGGTGGTTGCTGGTATCTCGAAGAAGACCGTTTAGAGGACGGGTGCGATGTTGGTGCTGCCTATGTGTACGAGCGTCATCATGGTGGATCTAATCATTGGGGTGAAGTTAAAAAGCTCATTGCTAAAGATGATTTTCAAGGTGCTGCTTTTGGAGTGGCTGTTGCTACCTCGGGTGATTTAGTGTTTGTGAGTTCTACTTCAATAATCGGTGGGGTATACATTTTTCAACGCAGTCTATTCGGAAGAGAGGTATGGTCAGAGATGAAAAAACTCGTTCCCCCTGTTTCAACTTCCCAAGATTTATTTGGAAACAATATTGCTGTCGATACTGTCATTAGTGTAGGGGCATTGAATGACACGAATGGTAAGGGTAAATGGGCTGGGGCACTCTATATTTATGAGCAATAGGTACTCAAGAGGGTCTTTGATAGACTTGAAGGAGGTCATAGTGAAAATGACTCGAGTTTTAATTTTTGTGTTGTTATTTTTACTAGATGGTTGCTTACAAACATCGCCGCCAAGAATGCCTGATGAAGGTGACAAATTCCCCAAACCCTCGAGTCATGGACCTCTTTTGTTCTCAGATGGGTTTGAATCAGGGAATTTTCAGAATTGGACTTTTAATTCAGGACTAATTGCCCAACAGCAAATTGTCTCTGAAGGAATCTGGGCAGCAAGGGGAACTATGAGTGGGTCTGAGGCTTGGGCCTATAAAACCTTGACTCTATCTACAGAGGAAGTAACAGCTTCTTTGAAAGTACAGCTATTAAGTATCTCAGGGGCTAGTGCAGTCAATTTTCTTAAATTGCGTACGCCAACTGGAATTGCATTGGCAGAGGTTTACCTAACACCATCAGGTCGGTTAGGACTAAGAAATAATGTAACAGGAATCGCTACCACCAGCACAATTACTATAACGCCAGGGGCATGGAGAACCATCGCTTTGCGGGTTGTGGTGGCCGGAGCCTCGAGTAGACTCGAGCTAAGTTTAGATGGTGCGCCGGTCTCAGGACTTCAACTAACAGTCAATCTTGGAACTACCCCGATTGGTCGTGTTCAAGTAGGCGAAAGTGTTGCGGGTCGAACGGCTGACCTTATTTATGACGTGGTAGCAATTACAGGAGCTGAAATCCCTTCCGCACCAGTTCTTTTTACAGACGGGTTTGAACCAGGAAATCTACAAGCCTGGACAAGCGGTACGGGTCTAGTTGTTCAGCAACAAACGGTTGCTGAAGGGGTCTGGGCAGCAAGGGGAACCATGAATGGCTCTGGGGCTTGGGTCTATAAGACCCTTAGTTTGCCAACTGATGAATTAACTGCCTCCTTGCGTATTCAAATCAGTAGTATTTCAGGAACCAGTTCAGTCAATTTTCTTAAATTGCGAACAGCGACAGGAATGGCTCTAGCCGAAGTGTACATTACCTCGTCGGGTTTACTAGGGCTAAGAAATAGTTTTACTGGAATTAGCAGCAATACTACCCTTCAAGTAACCCAAGGGGTCTGGCACACGGTGTCTTTACGAGCAGTGATTACAGGAACCTCGAGCCGTTTGGAGTTAAGTCTAGATGGAACCTTGGTCAAAGAATTAACAACAAACTTAGGAACAACGCCGGTAGGTCGTATTCAAGTGGGTGAAAATGTTGCGGGGCGCATAGCTGATTTTGTTTATGATTCGGTACTGGTTACTGGGCCTGTGCCACCTCCTTCTGACCCCGTTTTGGTTGCCGCAGGGGATATTGCTTGTGATCCGCTCAATTCTAATTTTTTAGGTGGTCTGGGTAATTCCAATAATTGTCGTCAAAAAGCTGTTTCTGATCTTATTGTGGCTGACTCACAGGTAAGTGCTGTAGCTGTTTTAGGTGATGTGCAGTATTACTGCGGTGGGGCGGCAGCCTTTGCAGCATCTTATGATTTGTCATGGGGTCGTTTTCGTACTCTTACCCGGCCAGCCGTTGGCAACCATGAATATATTCCTAGCAGTTCTACAACGCCAGCCACAGATTGTGACCCAACCGGTCAGGGCGCAGGATATTTTGGATATTTTGGGGCTTTAGCTGGTGCGCCTAATCAGGGGTATTACAGTTATAACCTTGGAACCTGGCATATTATTGTTCTCAATTCTAATTGCCCACAGGCTGGGGGTTGTGCTCCTGGTACACCCCAACATACCTGGTTACAAGCTGACCTTGCAGCGAATCCAGTAGCCTGCACATTAGCTTATTGGCACATACCCCTATGGTCCTCGGGTGGGCGCGCGGCACAGAATACGGCAACGCTAATGCAGCGTCTTTATAACGCAGGAGTCGAGGTCGTTTTGACTGGCCATGATCACACCTATGAACGCTTTGCACCCCAGAATGCTACAGGTGGTCTTGATCTTACAAATGGGATTCGGGCTTTTGTGGTGGGTACAGGTGGCTCAAATCACACTACTATTCCAAGTATTGCAGCAAACAGTGAAGTGCGAAACGCTGACACCTTTGGTGTCCTTAGACTTACGCTTCATCCAGGAAGTTATGACTGGAGATTTGTTCCAGAACCTGGAAAAACTTTTACAGATAGTGGTACAAGTGCTTGCCATTAATATTCATTAGACATCTTGCGAAATCATTAGATTGAGCAATATAGACGACAAAGAGTCTTCAACCGATGGTAAAAGAGTCCTCAACTGGAGGTATCATCTCGTTATAACAAATCTGAGTCGAAGGTAACGGCATACTACTTGTTACCTTGAAAATCCTACGAATCTATTTGGAGTTCACAGCTTGCGGATTTTCAAGGTAACACCAGTTGAAGACTCTTTATCAACGAATAAACTAGGACTAGGCTATGACAGCATGATACGCTCGGTTGGGCAAAGAACCTTGAATTTCGCAAGATGTCCAGTAAGAAATTTGTAAGGGGTCACGTACTACACTACTTTCAGGTTAGCCGCATACCGGCAACCTACCGAGGGAAAATAAACCCTCCACCATCTCCTCTCTGACAGACCCTGTGTCCCCCACACAGGGTCATATTTTCGGTAATGGTGCAACCCCAAGCCGCATAATATATCGTTGTTTTCCCTGTTTCTGCTGATATTTTTTAAGCAGTTCAAACATTTCTTTCTGCAAGATTTTGGCATCTTCAAAATCTAAATATACGCTATCTCGCCAGGCACTTAGCACCGCAGGACGGTTTTTATCTAACATGGTGTAGTTTTTATCTGGCGTAATCGCTGCCTGAATTTGCAAACGTCCACGCTCATCACGGTAAATACGAGTTCCCCAACTGCCTACATCTTCTATTCTGGCTTTGACCACATTTTTTCTAAGTAAGTCTTCCCAGTAACTGTCACGTTCAGCTAGAGCTGTTTCTAGGCTTTCAGCAGATGTAGCTTCATAGGGTATAAAAAAAGTATCGGCAGTGGTGCGATAGTGTTTGACATTGCGACCTTTGCGCTTGATTTCTTGGGAAACCTCGAGTAGTCCTAACTTTACAAACCGCCGAACCCGTGAGAGAACCGTATTGGGTTTTTCGCCTAGTTCTTTTGCAGCTTGGGTGATGGTTAAACTCCGACCTAAAAAGGGTTCTAGTTGACGTAGTGTTTTAGGGCTAATGAGGATATCAGCTTGTTCTTGCTTGGTGATAATGTGTGGTTTAGTAGTCATGGAAGGTCATTGTTATTCTGATCGTTTTCAACGTTGGTATGAGGAATTCTAAGAACTAGATTGGCTAATAAAATAAATCCTGCTCCAATGCAAGCCTCAATTAAAAACCCTGCACCAGATAGTGAACCCACTGCAGCTACGCCCCACAGAGTTGCTGCTGTATTGAGCCCACGAATATGAAACCCGGTACGCAAAATGACCCCTGCACCTAAAAATCCAATTCCTGAAACAACCTGTGCCGCAATGCGAGTGGGGTCACCACTACCTATAAGGGTTGAAAGCATGACAAATTGAGCTGCACCTAGAGATACCAGGGCATTGGTACGAGCACTGGTGAGTCCTTGGCGTTGTTGCCGTTCAAACCCCACTAATGTTCCTAGGGCGAAGGCTGTTGCCAGGCGAATGGTAAAGGTAAGAATATCCATTAGATGATTTTACCGCTTTTTTTTCAGGTAGCTCTGAAAGATAATGAGATTACAGATTCTGGGATTTCGGGTTTCAGTAAAAAGCCTGACCCATAAATATAGGTGGATACCTGACAACAGAACGTGAAAAATCGTTACAATGGCAACATGGCAGTACGGTAAAACTAGAAACAGTATAGAAGGAGACCTATGGCAGACTTAAAAGCAAAAAACAGCTTCGGTGCAAAAGAAACGTTCGAGACAGGTTCAGGCAAGGCCTATTTGTATCGCCTCGCCAAATTGCAAGAAATGGGTTTGGGGAATATTGAGACCATGCCTTTTTCAATCAAGGTGATGCTAGAGGCCCTACTTAGAAATGAAAATGGCTATGACGTGACCGAAAATGATGTAAAGGCTTTAGTAGCCTATGACGCAAAAAATCCTGCACAAGTTGAAATCCCTTTTAAGCCAGCAAGGGTTATTCTGCAAGATTTTACTGGCGTTCCTGCTGTTGTGGATTTGGCAGCCCTGCGCAGTGCCATGAAGCGCATGGGCGGCGACCCACAGCGCATCAATCCGTTAGTGCCTGTAGATTTAGTCATTGACCACTCGGTGCAAGTAGACGAATACGATTCACCCCTAGCACTAGCCAATAACACAGCCATTGAATTTGAGCGCAATATCGAACGTTATGAATTTTTGCGCTGGGGGCAGAAGGCCTTCAAAAACTTTGGTGTCGTTCCGCCAGCTTCGGGCATTGTTCACCAAGTGAATCTGGAATATATCGCCAAAGGTGTGCAGCATCAACCTCATGGTGACTTAGATGTGGTTTACCCTGACTCACTGGTCGGTACAGATTCACACACCACCATGATTAACGGTCTTGGCGTAGTTGGTTGGGGTGTGGGCGGCATTGAAGCCGAAGCCGTGATGCTCGGACAACCTATTTATATGCTCACGCCACAAGTGGTGGGTTTCAAGCTCACTGGCAAACTTCCTGAAGGTTCAACCGCGACTGACCTCGTTCTCGTCGTCACGCAAACGCTCCGCAAAAAAGGCGTAGTTGAAAAATTTGTTGAATTTTATGGCCCTGGTCTTTCAAATCTTACGCTTGCAGACCGTGCCACCATTGCCAATATGGCCCCTGAATATGGTGCAACGATGGGCTTCTTCCCGGTAGATGACGAAACGTTGCGCTACCTGACTCAAACAGGAAGACTGCCTGATGAAGTCGAAGTGGTTGAAAAGTATTACAAAGCACAGGGTATGTTCCGCACTGATGCAACACCTGATCCGGTATTTGCGGACACCCTCGAGCTAGACCTCTCTACTGTGCAACCCAGCCTTGCTGGCCCCAAACGCCCACAAGACAGAATCTTGTTAAGTGATATGAAGAAAAACTGGAACACCGACTTAAAAGCGCCGATAGACAAACGTGGGTTTGCTTTAAGTGATGAGCAGTTGAATAAAACGGGCAAACTTGTAACTAAAGATGGCAACCTTGATTTGAAACATGGTGATGTGGTGATTGCTGCTATTACTTCTTGCACGAACACCAGCAATCCATCAGTCATGCTAGCGGCTGGGCTGGTTGCTAAAAAAGCAGCAGAAGCTGGGCTTGATAGCAAGCCTTGGGTCAAGACTTCGTTGGCTCCTGGCTCAAAAGTGGTGACTGAATATCTTAAAGACACTGGCTTACTGCCTTACCTCGAGCAAATTGGTTTTTATAATGTTGGTTATGGCTGCACCACCTGCATCGGTAACTCTGGCCCACTACCTGAGCCAGTTGTAAGTGCCATTAAAGAAGGTGACCTAGTTGCGGCAAGTGTTCTTTCAGGCAACCGTAACTTTGAAGGGCGCATCAATCCACATGTCAAAGCAAATTATCTGGCTTCACCACCGCTTGTTGTGGCCTATGCGCTAGCCGGAACCGTCAACATTGATTTGGCTACCGAGCCGCTTGGCCAAGGCAAAAATGGTCAGGATGTATTCTTGCGTGATATTTGGCCAACCCATGCGGACATCACTAGCCATATGGACAAAGCCATGAACCCTGAAACCTTTAGGCGTATGTACACAGGCATCGAAGATTCCAATGCAGAGTGGAATAAAATCCCTGTCAAGGGCGGCGAGTTATTTGCCTGGGATGAAGACTCAACGTATATTCAAGAGCCGCCGTTCTTTATTGATATGAAAGCCAAGCCAGACCCTATTCAACCGATTGTCAATGCAAAAGTCTTGGTCAAAGTTGGTGACTCAGTAACCACCGATCACATTTCGCCAGCAGGTGATATTGATTTGGGCAGTGCCGCCGGAAAGTTTTTGCAAGATAAAGGCGTTAAGAAACTTGACTTTAATAGTTATGGTAGTCGTCGCGGTAATGACCGTGTAATGACCCGTGGAACATTCGCAAACATTCGCTTAAAAAATCAAATGGCAACAGGCACTGAAGGCGGTTTTACCACAGACTTTACAACTGGTCAGGTCTCGAGCATTTATGATGCAAGTTTGAATTATAAAGCCCAGAATATCTCCACTATTGTTTTAGCAGGTGTGGATTATGGGATGGGCAGTAGTCGTGACTGGGCAGCTAAGGGTACCTTCTTACTCGGTGTAAAAGCTGTGATTGCAAAATCATTTGAGCGCATTCATCGCAGCAACTTAGTGGGTATGGGTGTATTGCCGCTAGTGTTTAAGGATGGACAAGACGCAGCTAGCCTCGGGCTTAGTGGCAAAGAAACCTTCTCGGTTCATCTAGACGACAAGCTCAAACCACGCCAGGATTTAACCGTTGATGTTGTTAAGGAAGATGGCAGTAAAATGCAGTTTATGGTGACCTGCCGTATTGATACACCTGTAGAGATTGATTACTATCGCAATGGTGGAATTTTGCATACAGTATTACGCAATATCCACGCCAGCGAAACTACTAAGGCATAAGACAGGGGTCGGGTTTCGGGTTTCAGAGGTCAGTAAAACCTGTAACCTGCTCTAAATGCGAGATTTTTCATATCTCAGCTATGAAGTTTTTTCTAGGCATTACTCTAAGTAATGCCTAGAATAGTGTTATGAGGCCACTACTACAGTTCTTAGGATTTTGCTTTATTGTCTTTTTTATTGTAGGTGAGTGGCAGGGCTGGTATGTAGGTGTTCCGCCTAGCAGCCCCATGTTTCTTTATAAGATGGATAAGGAAGTCAATATTCGGCGTGATGTAAGGCTCGAGGAAGACTTTAACTTTAATTTAAGTGGCCGTGTGCGTGATGGCTCTGTTCAAGTCGAAGCCTTTTTTGAAGTACCAGTTAGTTTTCAGCAGGGAACCCAAGGAAAAAAAGCCAAAAAAGTTTTGGATGAAGTTTTTTCAACCGGTGAAAGCATTGACCTTAGTAAAATCCTCAAAGCTGGTCAGGGTCGTTACACCATAAGAATTATTTATCAAGATACAACAGGGGTATTTAGACTTAATACTTCAGGTGAGGGGATTTTATAATGCGTGGGTTCTTAATTTTAGTAGTGATTTTAGCTGCTTTCTTTTTTGGTATTGGTGAATGGAAAGGCTGGATGGTAGGCATTCCTGGACAGTTTCCTTTGATGGTCTATAAGAGTGAAGCAACAGCCTCGGCGGTGCGTCGCACGGTGAACCGTCAGGATTTACCTTTTTCAATCAATGGAATTGTAAAGTCTGGTACGGTAAAAGTTGAAGGCTATTATGGCGTGCCTAAAAGTTTTCAGTCAGGTAAAGCTGGTAAAGCAGAAAAGATGGTCTTTGAAAAAGAGTTTCAAAAAGGCGAAGCGATCAATCTAAGTGAAACACTCAAAAATGGTCAAGGGGAATATCGCATCATCGTTAAATTTAACAATGCAACAGGCATTTTTAAGATGAATTTACCTAAGGGGATTGATTTGTAGGGGCGAGGGGCCCCTCGCCCCTACAAATCAATATTATTTTTTTCGTGCCTGCTCAAGAAAATCCCACTGCTCTTTAGTTACTTCATCTAGCACATTAAATTCACCCGAACCCCAAGCTGTTTCACCACCATCTAAGGTAACAACACTTCCAGTCATAAACGCAGAAGCATCAGAGACTAAATAACTAGCCAAATTAGCCAGTTCAAGATGGTCTCCCATGCGCCCTAATGGAATACGTTTACGAAAGAGCTCCTCAATCTCAGGGGTTGGCATCAGACGTTCCCAGGCTCCCTCAGTAGGAAAAGGACCAGGTGCAATGGCATTAAGGCGAATACCATATTTTCCCCACTCAGCAGCTAAAGATTTGGTCATGGCTACCACGCCTGCTTTGGCTACGGCTGAAGGGGTAACATAACCTGAACCACTTAGTGCATAAGTAGTTGCTATATTCAGCACAGTACCTTTATGGTTTTTGGCAATCCAACGTTTACCTAGCTCTAAAGTGCAGTAAAAGGTTCCATGTAAAACAATGCCTAGTACAGCGTCGACGGCGCGGTGAGAAAGACGCTCGGTAGGTGAAATAAAATTTCCAGCAGCGTTGTTGACCAGCACATCAATATATCCAAAATGACTTTCTACTGCGTCAATCATCTGTATGACTTTTTCGGGGTCACGTACATCAACTGCGGTCACAAAAACTTCACCACCAGTTTCATCCATGAGGCTTTTGGCTTCTTCTTGTAAAAGCTCGAGCCTTCGACTGGCGATAGCAACCTTTGCACCCAGTTCTAAAAAACGCTTGACCATAGAACGTCCTAGCCCTGTACCGCCACCGGTGACCAAAACAATTTTGTCTTTAAGTAAATCAGTTTGAAACATAGCTTTAGCCTATCAGTAAGCAGATTATCAGGCAAGTGTATTTATTGCGAATTGGCGTTACGAATCTGCTTTAAGTAGTCATTTAAGCCTGCCCTCGAGAGTTCCCCATAATGTGCGTCTACTTGCTTTCCGGTAAAATCATAAAAGAAAGTGCTTGGATAACCCACCACGCCTTGATGCTGGCTGTACTCGAGCCTAGGATCAAGAAGTATGTGTTCTGGCAGAATATTGATAGAAGCAAAATACTCTTGCACTTGCTGGCTATGTTGGCCTTGATTCGCAAATAAAAAAATAACATCGGGATTTTCTTGAGATATTTCATAGAGCATGGGCATTTCACGCCGACAGGGTAAACACCAGGTGGCCCACACATTGATCACTAGTGGTTTGCCAATATAGGACTCGAGTGAAGTTGGGGTGTTTTTTAGGGTGTAAAGTTCGAGCGAGGGGAGTGTCTTGCCATTAGTGGTGTTCGGTGTGAACAGAAGTGAGGCTAACAAAACGCTTACGGCACCAAGAATAGGCAAGGCAAGATTTGATATTAGTCTAGGCTGTTTGCGAAAGAACCACAGTGTGTAGACAATACCCCCCAAGATTCCTCCTAATAAATGGAAGCCTCCTTGCCAGATATAAAGCATGGTTAAGGGTCTGGGTAAAAAATTATCTAGATGGGTGATTATAAAAACCACTCGAGCCATCATCAGAGCTATTAACCCAACATTCCAGCCCCAAGCTGAAAAGTCTTTATTTTTTTGCCGATAGGTAAGGATTTCGGAAGTGAAGCCAATGATGAAAACACTTAGTAGAATGAAAAGACGATCATAGGGAATGCTGAGGGGCCCAATCTGAATCATGTCATCAGCATAACAATCAGCGTGTATATCGCACGGACTTTGGTAACAGCGTTGGAGTATCTAAATGCAGCGAATCGCAAAACTAAACATTTTGGTAAATACTTATAAGGACGCTTGCAAGCATTTAATGCGGTAACATTTAATGCGGTAACTTAGCGCGCAACGCTCCGTAAACCCAAGTGCCTATAATGGCACTGAGCAGCACTACAGAAAACACGCTCAGACCACTGCCAATTAAAATAGCAATGGGTCCAGGGCAAGCACCGGTTAAGGCCCAACCTGCACCAAAAAGGATTCCGCCAACACTATAGCGAATATAGGTGGGGGCTTTGGGATTGGTTTTAATGGTTTCACCATTAAAGGCCTTGAGGTGAAACTTTTTAATTAGCCACAATGAAATGATTCCAACTAAAATAGCAGAGCCAATCACGCCATACATATGAAACGATTGAAAGCGAAACATTTCCTGAATGCGGTACCAAGAAACCACTTCGGCCTTGATTAAAATAAACCCGAAGTAAAGACCGGCTAGCAAAAATTTAAGGTTAGAAAGAACCCAGTTATTTGATTTGTATTGAACGGCAGTGGATGTCATGGTTATAACCTCAGGAGAAGGGGAAAGAGTAAATGAGTGATTAAAAGTCCTCCAGCGAAAAAGCCAATCACAGCGACTAAGGATGGGAGTTGTAAATCAGATAAACCCATGATGGCATGTCCTGAAGTACAGCCGCCAGCGTAAGCAGTACCAAAGCCAATCAAGAAGCCGCCAACCACGATAAAAATAAAGCCTTGCCAGCTAAACAGATTAGCCCAGCTAAACATGGCACTAGGGGCAAGCCCGCCATCAACAGAAATACCCAAGGCGGCTAGGTCAGCCGTTGTTTGGGCAGACACCTGTAGGGGTTCAGGGTTGGCAAAAAGAACGCCCCCTAAAAAGCCGCCCAGCAAAAGCCCAAAGGCAAACATCAGATTCCAGCCGCCTTTGCTACGCCAGTCGTAGTTGAAAAAATCAATCTTGTTAGGCAGCATGGCGCAAGCATGGCTTAAATTAGATGAGATGCCAAATTCCTTATTGCCAAGAAATAATAGGAGTGGCACGGTAAGGCCGATCAGAGGTCCTGAAACGTACCAAGGCCAGGGTTGTCGTAAGAACTCGAGTAAATCCATAAAAATATAGTAGCTTCTATCGCATTAATCATTAGTCAAGTAGATTACAAAATAAGTAAACTACTACAGATTGTTGGTCTGTAAGGTAGAGAGGGATATTTTAGCCTCGAGCCAGCTTGACGGCTTCTAAAATATCATCCGTAGATGCCATCTCACTCACTAGACAATTTTGAAGGTAGCTACTTAAAACAACATCGCCTGTTGCATTAAGAGCACTGCGAATCCCTGAAAGTAGTGTAAGAATTTCGTGGCAATCACGTTCTTCTTCAATCATCTTCTGCAAGCCCCGCACTTGCCCCTCGAGCCTTTTTAAACGGTGAATAAGTTTAGTTTTTTGTTCTTCCATTTCAGAGGATGCAGTGGTTTGCCTTGACACGTTTTGAGTATAGCATACTCCCTGGGGGTATAGATGTTAAGCATGTAGCCTGTAGCAAGTAGCCTGTAGTCAGCATAGTTTTTCTACACGCTACAAGCTACCTGCCACTCGCCTTAGTGGCTTAGAGAAACTGCACAGATAAAGAGTTATTGAGCTAAATTGTAACTTACCTAAATTGTAATTTATTCGTCCAGAACGATATATTTACAATTTGACATATACCCCCTAGGGGTATTATAATGAGCTATGATTAAGAGGTGAAATACCTCTTGTTGAAAGGGAGATATGTTGTTTAGACATTTTTATGATGATGATTTGGCTCAAGGGAGTTATTTGATTGGATGCCAGAAAACGGGTGAGGCTATTGTAGTAGATGCCTGGCGTGACCCTGAGTTTTATATTAATGAGGCCAAACGTGAAAACATGAAGATAATTGCTGTCACTGAGACCCACATCCATGCTGACTTTCTTTCGGGCTCGAGGGAACTAGCCGCCTTAACTGGTGCTAACCTTTATTTATCTGATGAAGGTGATGCTGATTGGAAATATGATTTTGATGGCATTAAACTCTATGACGCTGGTGAAATCAAGATTGGCAATATCACGTTTAAGGCAGTGCATACCCCAGGACACACCCCTGAACACCTGTCTTTTCTGGTCACAGATGGGGCCGCAGCCACTGAACCAGGTTTTTATTTGACGGGCGATTTTGTATTCGTAGGTGATGTCGGTCGCCCGGATTTACTGGATGAGGCTGCTGGTGGTGTAGATACCCGTTTTGCTGGTGCAAAGCAACTCTTTGCTAGTTTGCGTGAAAAATTCTTAAACCTTCCTGACTATGTTCAGATTTGGCCTGCGCATGGTGCAGGGAGTGCTTGCGGTAAAGCACTCGGTGCTATTGCTAGCACCACTGTAGGCTATGAACGTATGTTTTCCTGGTGGGCTCTCTTTGTACAAAAAAATGATGAAGAGGGGTTTACTAAAGCCCTACTCGAGGGCCAACCCGATGCACCCCTTTACTTTGGTCGCATGAAACGTCAGAACAAAGCTGGCCCTGCACTTCTTGGCAAAGGTCCTGCACTTAAAGAATTTGTGGCAAAAGACCTCGAGGGCAAAGTGAATAGAGACTTTATTCTCATTGATACCAGAGACCGTGGAGCTTATTTAAAAGGTGCTGTTGTTGGTTCTTTGCATATTCCTTCGGGTAAGCGTTTTATTACTTACGCTTCCTATATTCTTCGAGCCTGAAACGGAAACCCGCCCCATCATTTTGTTAGCTGCCAATCAAGAAGAAGCTAGCAAGCTACGTGCGCGTTTATCCTTTATAGGTATTGATAACGTTGTTGGATTTATTTCAAGCCTCGAGGGTTTAAGGCAAGATATTGTCCCAACGATTTCACTTAAAGCTTTTGAGAAACTCAATAAGCCTTTTATTCTGGATGTGCGTACTGCTAATGAATATAATCTTGGACATATTGATACCGCTAAACAACTTCATGCTGGTCGAGTGATTTATAAACTCAATGAATTACCCAAAAATGAGCCTGTGATTACGCATTGTCAAAGTGGAGCTAGAGCCACAGTAGTAATAAGTGCTTTGCGTGCGGCTGGATATGATGCGGTAGAACTCGAGGGTAGCTATGCTGCTTATGAACAAACTCAGAAAGAAGCAGTGACAGCCTAATATGTACAATGATATTTTTCCTGAAGAAGTAAAACAGTGGCAACAAAAAGGTGCTGTATTAGTAGATGTGCGTGAACCTTGGGAATATGCTCAAGGACATGTACCCGAAACAAAAAATATCCCCATGAGTGAATTGCCTAATCGGCTAAAAGAAATTCCAGATCCAGTAGTAGTGGTGTGTGCTAGTGGTAATCGCTCTGGGCAAGTGGCACTTTATTTAGCAGAACATGGGCACACGCAAGTTGCTAACTTAATGGGTGGAACCTTTGGTTGGCAGCAGCGTGGCTTGCCCATCGAGAAATAGAGGATAAGGTGATACTGGTCTGGCTGGGCGCACTGGTTATAGGCTTAAGTTTGGGACTACTCGGTTCTGGTGGATCTATTCTCACGGTTCCGGTACTGGTTTACCTGGTCCAAGAGCCACAAAAGCTGGCGATTGCAGAATCTCTGGCGATTGTAGGCGGTATTAGTTTAGTTGGTGCATTACCCTACATCTTCAAAAAACAAATTCACTGGAAGAGTGTTTTGTGGTTTGGTATTCCTGGTGTAGCAGGAACCTATTTGGGAGCCTATTTTTCACAGTGGTTAAGTAGTGGAATCCAGCTTCTTTTATTTGCCCTGATTATGCTAGTTGCTGCTTACACCATGTGGCGAGCCAAAGACCCCAAGGCTGAAAACAAGCATCATGCTTACTGGCAGATTTTGTTAGAGGGTCTAGTGGTGGGCATTGTTACGGGTTTGGTAGGTGTGGGTGGAGGTTTCCTGATTATTCCTGCGCTGGTATTGCTTGGTGGTTTGCCCATGCGTTTAGCTGTAGGAACCAGTTTGCTAATTATTTCTTTGAAATCTTTTGCGGGTTTTTATAAATATGTGCATGTTCTAAGTGAGTTTCAAATCAACTGGAACCTGATCGCTTTATTTGTTGTGCTGGGTATTGTCGGAAGTTTTGCCGGTAGTTTCCTAAGTCAAAAATTTCCTCAAAGGATATTGCGCAAATTGTTTGCAGTGGTGCTGGTCTTATTGGGTATTTTTATCGTCTATCAGAATATCCCTAGCCTGCTGGGTTATTCTGTAAGTATTTGGACAGTGGCACTGGTTGTGTTGTCTCTTTTTGCTTTGATGATGGTGTTAAGTAGAAGTAGAGAAGGTATAAGTGTTAAAGAGCTTTTACAGCTTTCAGATAATGTGCTACTTGTTGACGTGCGTGAACAAGATGAATTTCGTGAGGGACATGCTGAGCAGGCTAAGAATCTTCCTTTGAGTCAGCTAGAAAAACGTATCAAGGAAATTCCTAAAGATAAAACGGTATATTTGATATGTCGCAGTGGCCAACGCTCGAGTCGGGCTTTGGCTATGTTGCGTCATGCTGGTTACGGCAATATCCAACAGGTCCGTGGTGGCATGATGGCTTGGCAGCTAGCCCAGCTACCTATGGTTAAGGGTAATGAACACAAGGCTGCTTTTTCAAAATAGGAGTTGGTATGAGACATAACAGGATAATTGGGCTACTCATTGCATTTGGGTTTTTGTTATCTGCATGTAATGCAACTTATAAAAATGTCAATGTTCAAGACCTGGCCAATGCCAAAGAAACCAATCGCATCATTCTGGATGTGCGTGAGGTAGATGAATATGAGGCGGGTCACGTAGCAGCTTCACTCCTGATACCCCTGGGTGAGTTGGCTTCACGAACACCCGAACTTTCTAAAGATGTGCCCTTGTATGTGATATGCCGTTCAGGAAATCGTTCTAAACAAGCTAGTGAGATTCTGCTAAAAGCTGGATTTAAAGATGTGCGAAATGTGGAGGGTGGTATCCTGGCTTGGCAGGATGCAGGTTTGGCTATTGAGTAACCTTAGTGTTTTATCCGTTTTGACTGCGCTTCTAGCGCAGTATTTTTTTGTCATTGACATAATCTTAAAGCTCTGCTAGTATTTCTTTTCCGCAGGTTTTCTGCGAATATGAATTAGAGGAGTGATGAGCATGTTTGTAATAAATCTACAACCCAGCCAACGGTTTCCGAAGCTGCATTGGCTCACCTCCGATTTTTATCGCTAAATTTCCTTTATAAAATCAAGCGCATTTTCTGGAGTGTTTAAGCACTAGTCTTTTCTAAGTTTCTAGTCTCGAGTTACTCGAGTTTGTTTTAGGATAGGAAGTATGGACAAATTACAACATGTGCCAAGCAAAAACATCTTTGGTATACACGACCAAAAAACACTCGTGCAGCTTGCCGATGTGGCCAGCCGTGCAGAGAAGTCCGCACTTATGTCTGATGGGCATATGGGGTACATCATGCCTATTGGTGGTGTAGCAGCCTATGACAATAGAGTATCTGTAGCGGGTGTGGGATTTGATATAGCCTGTGGAAACGCTGCTATTTTGACCAATAAAACGTTTGCAGATATAGAAACGTCATTACCACAACTCGCTGACGAAATTGCCAACACCATTTCTTTTGGTATTGGTCGCAAGAATAATGCTGATGATGCACCTGTTGATCATCGCCTTTTTGAGAGTGAGGCCTGGAATGTTATTCCAAGTAAAAACGGTGTGCGTGAAAGACTTTTGCATAAAGCTCGTAATCAGCTTGGTACGGTGGGCTCGGGAAATCATTATGTAGATATCTTTGCTGATCAACAAAACCGTATCTGGGTAGGTGTACATTTTGGCTCGAGAGGTTTAGGTCACACTATTGCTACGGCCTTTATGTCTCTTTATCAAGGTGGGACATGGGAAGATAAAGCCAAAGAAACAGAAGCCCTGCTAAGTTTAGAAGATGAACTTGGCAAAGACTACTGGGCTTTGATGAACCTGGCCGGTGACTACGCTTATGCAGGGCGTGAATGGGTAGCACGAAAAGTGGTCGAACTGCTTAATGCAGAGGAAAAAGAACTGGTGTATAATCACCACAATTTTGCCTGGGAAGAAACGCATCAAGACCAAGAATATGTAGTCGTGCGTAAGGGAGCTACACCAGCTTTTCCTGGGCAAAAAGGTTTTGTGGGTGGAAGCATGGGTGACAACGCAGTGATTTTGCAGGGTGCAACTGATGCACAGCCAGTGATAAAAGAATTACAAGAAGCTGCTCTGTACTCAACAGTTCACGGTGCAGGGCGGGTGATGAGCCGTACTGAAGCAGCAGGTAAATGGGATTATAAGCGCAAGATGCGTAAAACGGCAGGTAAAATAAGCCCAGAGATGATGAAAGAATGGCTTAAAGAAAAGAATGTGATTTTGCGTGGGGGTGGGCTGGATGAATCACCTCATGCTTACCGCAGACTTCCTGATGTGCTGGCTGCACAAGGTAAGACTATTGAAGTCTTGCATACGCTAAAACCGCTGGTAGTGGTGATGGCTGGAGAGAATGAGTTTGATCCTTATAAAGATTGAAAAGGATATGAGGTCAGTCTAGACTGACCTCATATCCTCAGTATCATTCTCTAGAATTAATATGGTCAAAAGTTGCAAAAATCCGAAAATAGAAACTTACCCTTTGCCTTCCTCATTCTCGCATGTTAATCTAATACGGGATGAAGAACTTTTCTATTTTAATTTTTATACTTGGCCTAGCATGGGCGCAAAAACCTTTGTTTACTGAATACGTAACCGGCAGTGCTCAATCTAATGATGCTCAAGTGATGTTTTATTTGCAAAATGTCTCTAAATGCATCTTGGAAGAAGTGCAAGTGCGGGTTTCGCATAACAAGGTTTACAATACGACTGATTCGGCAACCTTTGTCACCAACTTGCAATCTGATGAACAAGAAACTTTTGTACTGCGTCTAAGTCAGGTGGTAAGTGAGGGTTGGGGCTGGACTATTGACGCTATCACCCTAGCTAAGCCTGAGGGCGAAAGTGAGTGTACAGGAGCAGGTCTGATTGAATTTGACAAAGTGGTTTTTGCAGGTTCAGAACCACCACCTGCCGTAGCTTCTACGGCGGAAGCTGGGTTTCTAACCTATACCGTGGTAGCAGGAGATACCTGGTGGGGTATTGCTGGTCTTTACAACACTAACCCAGACGTGATTGCTAGTATGAATAATCGTCCGGTGGATACCTTGGTGGTTGGTGAAGTGATTAAAGTGCCTGCACCTACGACTGTTGCTGCACCTGAACCTGTTGCGGCTGCACCAGCAGCGTCGCCGTATCCGTTACATACCATCCAAGCTGGGGATACGCTCTATGCTTTAGCGCGCACTTATAGCACCGATGTAAAACTCATTTTGCAATCGAATTGTTTAACCCCAGAATCGGTTCTTAATGTTGGAATGCAGTTGCAAATTCCGCCAACAGGAAGCGTTGTAACAAATAGCTGCCAGTGAGATAGGTTTCGGGTTTCAGATGCCTGCTATAGTTTCAGTGCAGTAGGGTGCGCATTGCGCACCGCAACACACCTTGCTCTGTCTAAGGGTTTAACGTCAGGTCAAAAACATTTCTTGCAAAACTTTAGATTAGTGAGTACTAAACGCTAGTGTGAGGTTAAATTTGATGCCTGCTATAGTTTCTCAAAAGAATAAACGTTCAACTGTTAGTGCAAAAGATTTGTCATTAAGGTATTTATAGGCTTTGATGAAACTCTCGAGCTTGTACCTTTCTATAAGTAAGGTTATCAGGGTTTTAGAGCTGTAGGGATTTGATTTTTTGCTAATGGCTTGCCCTTGGTTATCTAAAAGACCCAGTTCTTGCAAAATAGTTTTTATCAGACTGGTTTTACTTTCTGAAAAAGGAAGTATTAGTCCTTTTTGCAGGGCCACAAATCCACGCCGAACATCATGCAGTTTAGGAAGTTCAGCCAGAGTTAGCTCGAGGGTTTGCAGTGTATGCAGGTCTAGATCAAAGTAGATAATAGAATCTTTAAGCTTTTCTAGGGGCTGAGTCAACTCAAGTAAAGACGTGCTTAAAGGTAATTCTTTTAAGTGAGTGATGTTCGCAGAAGCTGGTTTAGGTTGGCCCCTAAAAATATGAGGAATATCAAGCTTTAAGTCTATAAAATCTTCAGGAAACCCTAAAGCTTCAGCATTCCGTAAGTCTTCGGCAATAAACTCCAAGTTTCGTTTTTCTTGCCAGATGTTTTCACGCAGACTCACTACAGCATTGATAGTTTGTCCACTCTGAAACTGGTCGGCCTGTTCACCTTTTTTCCAAGCCACACCCTTGATGCCACCTATACGCAGTTGCAAAGTGTTTCCATTTTGACCAACAGCTTTGGCGTTATCAAGGATATCCGAAAGGGCAAAGAGTGGGCTTGGGTGACCTTCGCCATAAGGCTCTAACTCACAAATAGCTTTATACAAATCATCATCAATATCACTGCTGCTCAGTAAGCTATCCGCCAAAATGACACGCTGGGGTCGGGGGTGTTCTTGAACATAATCTAAAATAATTTGCCGAAACTGATTTACATTCTCTGGATACATAGAAAATCCAGCCGCTTGGGTATGCCCACCATAACGTTTGAGCAAATGACTGGCTTTGTGTAAACCATTCACGGCAGAAATGCCTGGAGTAGAACGCACTGAGCCTTTGCCTTGGGCGATAATATAAACGGGTTTATAAAATTTTTCCAAGAGGTGGCTAGCCACAATGCCCATTATGCCAGGATGCCAGCTAGGATGATCTAGCACCAAAGCTGGTGCATCTAAATCTACTAGTTCAATAGCAGTTTGAAACATGGCATCCTGAATTTTGCGCCGTTCGTTGTTGCGTGCATCTAAATAAACTGCAAGCTCTCTGGCTCGTCTTTCGGAGGCGGTGGTTAACAGCTCTAAGCCTGCATCGGCTTCACCTAATCTGCCAGCAGCATTTAAGCGTGGAGCAATAATGAAGGCCACATCTCTGGCGGTAGGTGGCCCATTCAAACGACTTTGGGCAATGGCGGCTTTTAAGCCTACCCATTTTGAATCTGCCATTCGCGCTAACCCTTCTTGAACCAAAGCTCGGTTTTCACCCATTAAGGGCGCAACATCGGCAATGATGCCTAGGCTGGCCAGGTCAGCATACTCGAGGGGTGCTTCTAAGCCTAAGCGGTTATGCAAGGCCCACAACAAATGAAAAGCTACACCCGAACCGCTTAGTTCTGGTAGACCCTGTTTGGCCAAAGGCGACATTTTGGGATGAACGATTAAACACTTGGGTAATTCGCTAGCAGGTTGGTGGTGGTCAGTCAGAATAACTTCTAGTCCAGCCTCCTGCAGAGCCTTGATTTCTTGCAAGTTAGTAATACCGCAATCCACGGTCACAAAAAGGTCGGCCCTTTCAGCGTGTTCACTCACGCGGTCAGGGTGAATGCCGTAACCATCGGTTAAGCGGTTGGGGATATAAGGTATAACATTACCGCCTAAAGCTCGCAAGCCCAAGGTTAAAACAGAAGTTCCACTGATGCCGTCAGCATCATAATCTCCATGAATCATGATGCGCTTTTTGTTTTTTATGGCCAGCTCGAGTCGTTCGGCTGCTGCATCTAAATCTGGAATTTGGGTTAGAGCCAAGGGTGGTTGTAAATGCTCAGGGTCTGTACCTAAACCTCTGGCCCATAACACGCTAGCCAAAAGAGGCGGAACTGAAAATTGTTGACAGAGCCGAGCCACCGCTTCTGGTGGAGCGATAGGCCGCACCGCCCATTGCACCGGAGGCTTGTAGGCTAAGACATCATCTAGGACAGGCATAAAAGATAGGGGCGAGGGGAAAGGGGAAAGTGAAAAGCGGGGTAAGTTGCGTTAATCGTGCCACACTTTTCCCTTTTTACTTTTTCCTTTATCCTGTTTTAGATATTCTCGAACTCTGAATCGGTTTGAAAAGTACCACTGCGGTCAGGGATAATGGGTGCAGCTTCACTGTTTGGCGTTGCAGCTCGAAGGGTGGGTGATTGCATTTCTAATTCAGTGATACGCTTGTTTAACTTCTTAATTTCACGGCCTTTGCCCCACAAGGCACTGCGCCCAGAAAACCAACCAACTAGCCAACCCAGAACAATACCGATGCCAATAACCACGGCAGCAGGCAAAGAAAACAATAAAGGAATTTCAATCCAGGTAGGGTTAAAGGCATTGAGCCAGAATAGATAACCCACCACTGCCACCAAGATAATAATTTGAATAATTCTAAATGCTTTCATAAAGGCCTCCCAATAGGACTCTAGTCTAACTCGAGTCACTTACCCACTGATGGTATTTTGCGCTGTGATGATGAGTATAGCTTGAACCTTAGGGGTAGCATCTATAAATCTTAGAGGTACGCTATCGCTCAAACTCTTTATTAGCATCTGTAAATGTTAGCGATAAGGTGCGTCCAAGAAATCAGGGAGTGCAGCGTTATCGGCAATGCAGGGGGATAAATTGTCCTTGCTGATTGCGAATGATACACCAATTATGATTCACATGAGCTATCCCGAAATTTCGAGTTCATGTTGTCGTGAACTCGAAATTTCACTATAGTTTGTCATTGCGAGGAGCGTTTTGGTGGTGAGAAGTGCTGTAAACGACGCTCAGAATGTTGTTTGCAGTAGACCAGCGACGAAGCAATCTCCCTTCACTAAGTTTGTAGCAAGGTCAGTGCAAGGAGATTGCTTCGCGGATGGAGCAACGGTACGCTGAGATGACGTTCACCACACCCCAAACTGTGGCTCGCAATGACGAAGCTCTGTACAAATGGCGCAACACGCTGCTTTCCCTAATATGACAGATGACCCATGTTGACCCAGCCACGAGCCAACCTTCGATGCACTCACTTCGACCTTGCGGTCGCCCTGCCCTTTGTAACCAAAGTTGCGTTTTTTAAGCCCAAATTCGCTAAACTGCTAGATTGTGGATGTTTTAGATAGTTCTGTTAATACTCAGGTTTCTACACCTTTAGTCAAACCCAAAGTTTTATGTGCTATGTCTGGGGGCGTAGATTCGTCTATGGCTGCGGCTCTACTACAAGATCAAGGCTTTGAAGTGGTGGGCTCGATGATGCGCTTCTGGCCCGATGACCGCCCCAAGGGTGCATTTGATGTGTGCTGTAGCCCCGAAGCCGCTTATGATGCCCGGCGCATTGCTGACAAGATTGATATTCCTTTTTATCTATTAGATTACCGTGACAAGTTTGATGACATCGTGATTGATCCTTTTATTCCTACCTATGAAAAAGGGGAGACTCCTAACCCTTGTGTATGGTGTAACCGAGAAATCAAGTTTGGCTCATTTGTTAAAAAGGCGCATATGTTGGGTTGCGAGTTTATGGCGACTGGTCACTATGTGCGGCGTGTGGAAACCCCAGAGGGACTTTTTATGTACCGGGGACGTGATGACAGCAAAGACCAGACTTATTTTTTGTGGGCCTTGCCTAAAGAGATTTTGCAATATATTTTGTTCCCGCTTGGCGAACTCACTAAAGACAAAGTAAGAGAAATGGCTGTTGAGCGAAAGTTTCCAGTAGCTTGGAAGCCATCCTCGAGTGGCCTTTGTTTTATAACTACCAGTGTCAAAGATTATTTAGACGAATTTAGCCAACTTAAAACTGGCCCTATTTATGATGCTTGTGACGATATGAAACAAATTGGCGAACACAAAGGTGTTCAGTTTTATACCATTGGGCAGCGCAAAGGTTTAGGGCTTTATCATTCGCATCTGGTGCGTTTTGTGATTGAGCTGCGTGGTGAAGATAATGCTGTGGTGGTGGGCTCGAGGGAGATGTGTCAGTGGACCTCACTAAGTGCAAACCGTGCTAACTTTTTTATGGACGCAGATAAGCTACCTAAAAAAGTTTTAGCGCAAACCCGTTATCGTCAAAAGCCAGTAGCAGCTAAGCTGTCTGTTATAGATGATACCTCTAATGATACCTTTAAGCTCGAGTTTGAGAGCCCAGTCTTTGCTGTAACTGTGGGGCAATCGGCGGTACTTTATGACGGGGATAGGCTTTTGGGTGGTGGAGTGATTACGGCTAGGGGAAGTTAAAAATTTGCTAGACTTGGAGGATGACTAGAGAAACACTTGTCACCTTGGCACAACAGGCTGCACAAGCTAGTGGCGCAATTCAGGTTATATTATTTGGCTCTGCTGCACGTGGCGAATTGAGAAAAGACAGTGATATAGATTTATTATTTATCTTGCCAGATGACATCCACCTCACTAAAGCTATGACCAAAGCTCAGCGTGCTTTGTTCCCACGCACTATGCCGTTTGACCTGGTGCCAATGCATGTAGCGAATTGGCATAAGAAGGATTCTGTTCTTGCTCGAGCAGTTGCTAAAGAAGGCATTGTTCTTTATGGCTGATATCAATGATGAAGTGAATCAGTGGCTTAGTTATGCCGAACAAGACTGGCTGTACGCACTAAGTGGTTTAGAGATGTTTCCTCGCCCTGCTTCGTGGAGTTTGCAGCAAGCTGCTGAGAAATATCTTAAGGCTTTGCTGCTTTATCTTGATAAAGAACCGCCGCGTAGTCATGATCTGCTTTTTCTGCTTACCCTAAGCGACTTGGCGTGTTCTGATGAACTTCGTGATGCTGTGGCTGAAATGAATGCCTATGGTCCAACACGGCGTTATCCAGGGGATTTTCTTGAAATAACCCTCGAGGAAGCACAGAGTGCAAAAGCTGCTACGGGTGTTGTGCGGGATTGGGTAAAAAAACAGCTAGATATTGAAATGTGAAGCATTCAAGCTCGAGTTTGAGAGACCGGTATTTGCTGTAACCGTGGGACTATTGGCGGTTTTGTATGATGGGGATAGGCTACTTGGTGGTGGTGTAATATATGAAAAATATTGAATCAAGTGCCTTATACAGAGGGGAGAGTTCATATCCGTAAAATAAACTCAGAAGAGAAACAAAGGCTAATGCTTTTACAAAAACAAAGAGAATTGCACAATTTAAGTCGCCGTACTGGAAAAAAGAAGAAAAAATCTCGAAGTGAGCGCAATGTTGCTTATATTTTTGAATATTACGCAAAACGAGCAGATATACGGAGTTCAAGGAAACAAGATAAAGCTAGATTTTTAAACGTTCCAGCTATGTTCTCTCTTATTGATGACCCCGATAGTGCCTTGCGAACTATTGAGCAGCTTGTAGCGTTTGGAAGAAATAAAAAGACTGAGACGATACATATACTTCAGAACGAATGCAAACATATAGATCATGGGGCTGCATCTGTACTTAATGTGCTTGCTCTCGCAGCAGATACTGACCATAGACTTGAATTGAGAGGCAAATTACCTGAGGATCCTAATGCAAAAGCTATAGTTATTGCAACTGGCCTTCCGAAGGTTTTCAATGTTCCAATGCCTACCCCAACAAACTTTTTGACATTTGAGTTGCGGCGTGGTGCTAAGAAAGCTGTAAAAGCAACAATGAGTAGTCAACAGGAGAATATTTCGACGGAGATTGTTACGTATTTGAATAAATGTTTGGGAAATTACAACTACGCCCTTACGGATGAAAGTGCCGGATGGTTAAGTGGTTTAGTTGGTGAGGTGTTGGGTAACGCTGAGGATCATGGGGGGCGCGGAGATTGGTGGATAGCTGGCTATTTAAGAAGTTTACCTAATAACTCGTACGGAGATTGCCATATTACTATTCTTAACTTTGGAGAAACCGTTTGTGAAACAATGCAGAAACTAGACAAGGATTGTGATCTATCAAATCAGATTCATAAACTTATTAGCACCTATAAGGAAGATGGTAGGCTTAATAAACCCTGGACTGAAGAAAACCTATGGACTCTTTATGCGCTACAAGAAGGTATAAGTAGATTTAACACAAAAGATTATCGAAGGGGGCATGGTTTGCCCGATATGATTGAGTTTTTCCAGAACTTGGGAGCGAATCACACGGCAAATGAAGATCCACGAATGGCCCTAATATCAGGCAGAACACAGATAATTTTCGATAATCGTTATAAGATATCTCGTAGGGAAAGTTTGGGAGGTAATCGTCGAGTTATAGCTTTCAATGAGCAAAATGATTTGAAGGTTGCGCCAGATGTCAAATCCGTAAAAAAGATAAGTCACTTTTTCCCAGGTACAATTTTAACAATGGACTTCTTCATTGATCCAGTTAACTTAGAAAGATTGAATGAGACAATATGGAAACAGTAATGATTAAATTAAGTGATTATAGAAGCGGCGAGTCTAAGAAACTGTCTGAGAAGTGTCAAGCCGCCAATTTTTTCACCATCAAACGAATCATGGTGACGTAGATAAAGGCTTCTGAGGTTTCTGGCAAACGCTCAAAGTCTTTGGAAAGACGACGCTGCCGATTGAGCCAGGAGAAAGTACGCTCAACAATCCAGCGTTTGGGAAGAACTTCAAAGCCAAGTTGCTCTTTAGGTTTATGAACGATCTCGAGAATCCAGCCACAGGTTTTCATAAGCCAAGCGATGAGGTCACCGGTATAGTTACCATCAGCCCAAATCAACTTAAGACGTTTCCAGGAAGTTGTCCTCATTGCCGTAAAGAGTTGTTTTGCGCCAGCTCGGTCATCAATATTTGCAGCCGTTACCAGGACAGCTAACACCAAGCCTAAGGTATCTACAACGAGATGACGTTTACGTCCAGTTACTTTCTTATTACCGTCATAGCCGATCTCCTTACCCCCTTCGACACTTTTCACACTTTGACTATCTATAATGGCTGCACTGGGATGTTTTCTACCTTTTCCCTTGACTTTCTTGCGTAATCGTTCACGCAGTTTGGTATTCAGTTCCTCCCAGAAACCACCTTTACGCCACACACGGAAGTAGTGATACACCGTTTGATACGGTGGATATTCTTTAGGCAACATCCGCCAAGGAATGCCACCTTTCACCACATAAAAGATGCCATTGAGAATGCTGCGCCAACTATGTTCTCTAGGTCTCCCTAGTGGGTTTGGTGTCGGCATGAATGGTTTTAATGCTTCCCATTCGCTAGTCTTTAGATCAGTCGGGTACAGTTGGGATTTGATCATCTTTTAACTGTGCCCGACTTTTTCATGAGTTTCCTACTTCTCAGACAGTTTCTAAGGTTTTTTCAGGCCGTCCTCGAGGTGAAAAGGTAAGGATTGCCGCCCAATTAGAGTTATATGATGAAAATGATAGTAAGGTCATTATTGAAGTGCCTAGCGATACTCTTAAAGTTGCCTCCTCGTTTTTCTTGGGAATGTTTCAGGATTCAATAGCAAAGCTTGGAGAAGACAATTTTAGGAAAAAATATACTTTCCAAGGGCAAGATATTGATCAATTAGTGGATTATTCTGTTAAAGTGGCGTTGAATCAAACAAGCCCTCTCGACCTATAGGATTCTTGTGCCTGACCCTTCGACTACAAATAGTGTTAACTGGCTAGGCTGGATGACGGCAATTTTTACAGCAATCGCAGGTTTAGCTGCTGTTGTTTCTGCTCTATACTCTTACAGAACTACTAAACAAGCTAAAGAAGGTAGGGATGAAGATAGAAAGTATAGAGATATAGAAATTCAACAGTCGAGCTATGAGACTCTGGTAGTTAGTCTTTCGTTTACACAAATTGATGAGTTTGCTAGTCAAGTTATAGATGTTTTAAAGACTGGATCAAAAGAAATAAATGAAATGCGATCAAGTAATTCAGGTGTTAAGGATATTGAAATCCGCGCAAAACTCCTAGTGGAAACGTACTCTGATAGTTGGCGTAGCCTTTCTGATGTACTCAGAACTTCTGCTGAAAATTGGCAGGATAAATCGTTACTTAAAGAGTTACAAGAAGCTCTTGAAAGTCTTGAAGATATTTATCCGCAAATCGAGAACCTCCAGTCTGGTAAACAAACTACAGATTTATCTGCCTTTATTCGGCAAAGAGTGATTGGGCTTAAAACAATAATTACTCAACATAGCCCAATTCAAAAAAAATCAAAAACTTGAAAGGTAAGCCGTTAAACTATATCTTCCCATCTGCCTCCCCTCTCTCTCCAACCCCACCGAAAAAGCCCAACACGACCACATGATAACTCTAGTAGAAACCATGCTCAAACTCCACGAAGTACGAAGTTTGAGCGATAGCGTTCAAAAAGCCACCAGCAAAACCCCAGACACTGCCATAGAGCGGCAAATCACCGAAACCGATAAAGCCATAGACACCCTGGTCTACCAACTCTATGACCTAACCCCCGAAGACATCGCCATTGTGGAAGGTAACAAATAAACTAAAACGTCTAAAAACTGCCTAATCCCCCATTCGTCATTGCGAGCCTATGTGTAGAGTGTTGTAAAAATCAATATAGCCAAGCACTGCTGCATCCGCGCGGCAATCTTCCTTCACTCATTGACTAACGAGCGGTTTTTATAAGGCTTAAAAATCTCTTTGCACCGAACTCAGTGCGGGAAGATTGCTTCGTGGCTCCAGTAACGGTTTGCTGACCGGACACTTATTGCACTATTAGCTGACACTCGCAATGACGAATTGTGGTGAATGGCTGCATCCGGGCGGCAATCTTTCTGTACCGAAATTTGCAGTAGAGTGGTATTCATGTGGCAATACTACGTCTATATCATGACAAACAAAAATCATACAGTTTTTTACGTTGGCATGACGAACGATTTAATCCGCCGTGTTCACCAACATAAAGAAAAACTTGTCGAAGGTTTTACTAAACGTTACAACCTCACGAAATTGGTGTATTACGAAGTGGCGGAAACGGCGATGGCTGCTATTGCCAGAGAAAAACAACTCAAGGCTGGTTCACGTCAGGATAAAGTAAAGCTGATTAAAGCCCTGAATCCCAAGTGGCTTGATTTGTACGAGAAGATTTTGTGACGTGTTTAGAAAGCTCTCACCAGTTAATTCGGTGAAGGAAGATTGCTTCGTGGCTCCAGTAACGGTTTACTTACTCGGTGCTTACTGCACCTCTAGCTGATACTCGCAATGACGAATGAAGGTATAAGAACTCCCACTTCCCTGGATTTTGAGGTGACGACAGAGCTTGGAACTGCTAAAGTAAGAAGTGCTTGGATAGTGCGTGTAGATGAAGACTTTGCGCGGTTATTAACGTGTTATGTACTTTGAAAGGAGTCAATATGATTAAGGTATTGGATACGGTAGCACTTTTAGTTGATGTACCCGAAAAGCATTTACCACGTGGACAAGTGGGTACGGTGGTTGAAGTCTTGGGTAAGGATGTGTTCGAGGTTGAGTTTAGTGATGATGAGGGGCGTGCTTATGCCTTGTTACCTCTTAATGAAACACAGTTAATAGCCCTACGGTACGACCTTGCAGCTTGATGAAGTGAAACTGATAAAGCCATAGACGCTTCTATCCTACCAACTCCATGACCTCACCCTAGAAGACATCGCCATCGTGGAAAGCCGCTAACTTGTCACTTCGACTGGAGCAAAGAGCCATTTCGTTAAGGGGTAACTAAGCAAGTTGCTGGTGAAATAAGCGCGAACCTCTTTGCGGAATGGAGAAGTCTAGGGCGTAAGACAATAAACGACTAGGCTGAGTAAATATCTCGTGTGTTAGATGCCTCCATTCCGCGTGTTTACTTTTAACTCACTACCTCGTGCTTCACTAGCATTGAGTGAATGCGCTCCAGTCGGCATGACAAATGAGGAAATGACAGGGCTTTGTTCGAGATAAGTGATAATAAGATAGTGATTCGCCGTGTTTTGCACCGAAAAGATGCTTACTAAGGAGCGTGTTTTATGGATAACCTAGAACTCCATCCGTCATTTATTGAGCGTGAAGGTAAACGCGAATATGCCGTATTGCCCTATGACGAATTTGAAAAACTGCGCTTATTTATTGAAGATGCCCAAGATTTGTTTGCAATCAGGCAAGCCAAAGCTGAAGATGATGGTGACTACCTTACGCTTGCCGAGGTTGAAGCGCGGTTGCAGAACTTACCTAAGTAACGAACATGAAAATTCTGTATACCAAAGATTCTAATATCCTTTCGGTTCACTTAGGTGGTGACATAGAAGAAACCATTGAATGTCAGGAAGGTCTTTATCTCGATGTAGATAAAGATGGACAGGTTATAGGTATTGAAGCTCATGATGCTGAAGTATTTCTCGAGCAGGCTCCCTCAGCAGATGGTATAGAACTCCCTAGTGTTGTCAGGGATAAGATTTTGGTTGGACACTAGCTTAGAAGAATGAAATCATGTTTAACCTAAGTATTACACTCACAGTGTTTGGTCAAAAATGGCAAGCTATCCTAGCTATAAGTCTAAAACCTTAAGCAGTGCTTGAATTACCCTTTTCATACAAAGAGAGATGGCACTTTCAGACACACATTAATAGAGTCTTCAATGCTACCATCTAGAAATGAAAGCACGAACCTTAGGTGATCTTAAAAAAACAGACTGGGCAACCAAAGCAGGGCGCAGCATCAAAGATGAAATGCGCTCGAATCTTATTTCTAAACTCAAAAACAATGAAACCATCTTTCCGGGCATTGTGGGCTACCGTGAAAGTGTAGAGCCGCAGATTGTCAATGCCGTACTGAGCAAGCATAATTTTATCTTGCTGGGTTTGCGTGGACAGGCCAAGACCCGTATTTTGCGCCAGCTCACCGAGTTGCTTGACCCTGAAATCCCAGTGATTGCAGGTACAGAACTTAATGATGACCCTTTTGCACCTATAAGTGTAGAAGGTCGTAACATGCTCGCTGATTGTGGTGATGCTACAGCCATTGAGTGGATGCCTAGTAGCGCACGTTATATTGAAAAACTAGCTACACCAGATGTAACAGTGGCAGATATTATTGGTGATATTGACCCCATTAAGGCTGCAAAGCTGGGTGTAAAGCTGGGCGACGAGCGCAGTGTGCATTATGGGCTTTTACCAAGGGCCAATCGTGGGATTTTTTCTATGAATGAGTTGCCTGACCTTTCTGGTAAGGTTCAAGTTGCGCTCTTTAACATCATGCAAGAAGGTGATGTGCAGATTAAAGGCTATCCGATCAGGCTCGAGCTTGATGTAATGCTGGTCTTTAGTGCCAACCCCGAAGATTACACTGCCCGTGGCAAAATCATTACGCCCCTAAAAGACCGCATTGGTTCTGAGATTCGCACCCATTATCCTAAAACGGTTGATGAAGGCATGGCCATTACAGCTCAGGAAGCCTGGACTGTGCGCGATACATCGGTCAAAGTGCCGTCTTATGTGGCAGAAATTGTGGAAGAAGTGGCCTTTCAAGCCCGTGATGATAACCGTGTAGATAAGCACTCTGGTGTTTCGCAACGTTTGGCCATTAGCTTAATGGAAAATGTAGTCTCCAATGCTGAGCGTCGGGCTTTGGTGATTGGCGAAAAAACGCCAATTGCTAGAACTACTGACCTCTATGCAGGCCTAACAGCCGTCACTGGAAAATTAGAACTCGAGTACGAAGGCGAAATGAAGGGCGGCGAGGCGGTAGCCAAAGATATTGTTCGTAAGGCTATTGGTCAAGTCTTTAACCGCCGCATGGGCAGCATTGATAACACCAGAGTCACCGAGTATTTTGATGCTGACAACAACTTAAAAATACCTGATACCTTACCCACCGAAAAGCTAGGCGATATTTTTGCCAAAGTGCCAGGGCTTATTGAATCTGCCAGAGTTGCTGCCGAAGGTCAAGGAAAAGATGATCTGGCAGCAGCAGCAGAATTTGTTCTCGAGGGTCTCTATGCGCGCAAACAAGTCTCTCGCAGCGAAGAACGTGGTTACGGTGCAGCCGAACTAGAAAATAATCAGCAAGGTGGCCAACGTAAGCGGTGGAACTAAATCCCCCGATTCGTGCTATCGCCGAATCGTCCCCTTTTATAAAGGGGACAACTGAGCGAAGCAACAGTTGGGGGATTTAATTCCCTGAAAGGACAATATGCCAGCAACACGCTATAGCAAATACGAAGCCACGCTTGATGATTTGGATATGTCCGAATTGATGAAGATGATTCAAGAGCGGTTGATGGAGTCTGGTTTTCAGCGCAATCCTTGGGAGCCTGACCCCAATTATCAGCAGACTATGCAAGACCTTTATGATGCCATTGCTGAGGCCCTAATTAACAATCAACTGGTCAATGAACAAACCATTGATGATGCTATGAATTCTGAAAACTGGATGGAAAGTAAACTGGGTGAGATGGTCAAAGAGTTAGCCCAAAGGCTCGAGCGTGAAGGCTATTTGCGCCCACAACAAGGCGATGGCCAAGACCCCAACGACCCTAATCAACCAGGTCAAATGGGCGGACAAGGCCCAGACCGTGACCCTGGACAAGTCAAATTTGAACTGACTGATAAAGCTATAGACTTTTTGGGTTATCGCACCTTAAAAGATGTGTTGGGTGCAGCCGGAAAATCTAGTATTGGGGCCCATGACACCAAGTTTATGACCACCGGCGTAGAAGCCATTTCAGAATCAAAACCTTATGAATTTGGCGACACCATGAATTTGGATATGGGTGAAACTTTTAAGAATGCTGCTAGGCGTGGTATTAAAGACGGAAAGTTAAATCTGGATTATGGTGATTTGCAAGTTATGCAGTCCGAATACTTTTCGTCAGCAGCCACAGTCGTCATGCTGGACTGCTCGCACTCTATGATTCTGTATGGTGAAGACCGCTTTACCCCAGCCAAACAAGTGGCACTAGCTTTAGCCCATATGATTCGCACTCAGTATCGTGGAGATGTAATCAAGTTTGTGCTGTTTCATAACAGTGCCGAAGAAATTCCTCTTAACAAACTTGCAACTTGTCAGGTCGGTCCCTATCACACCAATACTGCCGAAGGTTTGCGTTTGGCTCAAAAAATCTTAAAGCGGCAGAATAAAGACATGAAGCAAATTGTGATGATTACTGATGGTAAACCCAGTGCTATTACTTTGCCTAATGGCCGTGTTTATAAAAATGCTTATGGGCTTGACCCGATGGTGATGGGGGAGACTTTGCGTGAAGTAGGGAATTGCCGCCGTCAAGGAATACAAATCAATACCTTTATGTTAGCCCGTGACCCCGAGCTGATTTCTTTTGTACAGCGTGTTTCGCATATGACCAAAGGTAAAGCATATTTCACTACGCCGCATACCATTGGGCAATATGTCTTGCAAGATTTTCAGTCACGGCGCACTAAGATGGTTAATTAGCAATGAGGTTAATGAGCAACTGGCAATGAGCTAAAAGTCAAAAACTCATTGCTCATTGCTCATTGCTTAAATCCTCAATGATTTTTTGAACAATAACCTCAACTAACATTATCTCGTAAAAGGTTGCAAGTGTTTTGCAAAATGAACCTCAAGAGCTTCTTGATAGGCCAGACGATGACGATTCAAACTTTCTAAGACGCGAGTTCTAAAAGTAGTAATAGCTGAACCAAAACTGACATGCAAGACTTGCCGACTATCAGACTGCTCGAGTAGCAGGTATCATCCTCACGAAGCAAAATTGAATGCCAGCTTATTTTCACTTAACCCGACTTCAACACTTCCACCATTCTTTAATTTTCCAAACAGCAACTCATCCGAAAGAGGCTTTTTAAGTTCATCTTGAATAAGCCTTGCAAGAGGCCTTGCACCATAAAGAGGGTCATAACCTTTTTTGCCCAGCCACTCTCTAGCTTCAGGACTTATTACCAGCTTCACTTTGCGCTCGCTTAGTTGTGCTTCTAGTTCTTTTAAAAACTTATCAACGATATTAAGCATAATATCTTGCTCTAAAGGTGCAAACTGAACAATGGCATCCAAGCGGTTACGAAACTCTGGAGTAAATAAACGTTTGATAGCAGCGTCACTTTCACCTGTACGTAAAGCGTCACTAAAACCAATAGCATTTTGATTAGCTTCGGCAGCACCAGCGTTGGTGGTCATAATTAGAATCACGCTGCGAAAATCAATTTGTTTGCCGTTGTGGTCGGTTAGCTTACCGTAATCCATCACTTGCAGCAGGATATTAAATAAATCAGGATGTGCCTTTTCTATTTCATCAAGGAGCAATACAGCGTGTGGCTCTTTGGCAATGGCATCGGTGAGTAAACCGCCTTGATCAAAACCAACATAACCTGGAGGCGCACCAATCAAGCGAGACACAGTATGTTTTTCCATATATTCAGACATATCAAAGCGAATAAAAGCAATTCCTAAATGTTGCGCCAGTTGTTTTGACAGTTCGGTTTTACCTACGCCAGTGGGGCCAGCAAACAAAAAATTTCCAATAGGTTTATTGGGGTCACGTAAGCCAGAGCGGGCTAGTTTGATACTGCTAGTGACCTCACTTACGGCTTTGGCTTGACCAAATACAGAATGTGAAAGGTCATGCTCGAGTGTTGCTAGTTTGCTCCTGTCATCACTCGAGACTGCTTTGGCTGGAACTCGAGCGATTTTGGCGATAGTGGCTTCAATGTCTGAAACGCCAATGCGCTTTTTGCGCTTATCTTTTGCTAGCAAAGCCTGTGACGCACCGGCTTCATCTAAAACATCTAATGCAGAATCAGGTAAACGCCGATCTGATAAATGACGTGAGGCAAGTTTGACTGCTGCTTCTAAAGCACTTTGGCTATACTCTAACTTGTGATGGGCTTCTAGTCTTGATTTTAAACCCTCGAGGATTTTTACAGCATCTTCAGAGGAAGGTTCTAAAACATCCACTTTTTGAAATCTTCTATACAGAGCGCGGTCTTTTTCAATGATTTTGTATTCCTGGAATGTCGTTGCACCAATACAGCGCAAGCCTTTTGAAAGAGCAGGTTTGAGCATATTGGATGCGTCCATAGAACCACCTGAAACTGCGCCCGCACCAACCACGGTATGAATTTCATCAATAAATAAAATAGCTCTGGGTTGCTCTTGCAATTCTTTAATCACAGCTTTAAGTCGCTCTTCAAAATCACCACGGTAGCGTGTGCCAGCTAACAGGCTTCCCATATTAAGGGAGTAAAGATTGGCGTTTTCTAAATCTTCGGGTACATTATTTTTTACAATGCGTTGAGCGAGTCCTTCAATAAGTGCTGTTTTGCCAACGCCAGGGTCACCGACCATTAGTGGGTTATTTTTGTTGCGGCGAGAGAGAATTTGCAAGATTCTAGTAAGCTCGTGTTCGCGCCCAATGACTGGATCAAGTTTATTGTCTTTAGCTAAAGCTGTAAGGTTTGTGCAGTACGCCTCTAAAGGATTCTGGTCAACACTTACTGCGTCTCCAGCAGGACCATTCGGTGAGCCGTCTACAGGCTGTGGCTTTTTATTATTTGAAACAGGAATAGCAAGTGTATTGGCTAACGCCGAAGTAATATCTAATTTACTTATTCCATAACGTTCTAAGAGCATACAGGCTTGCGTCATGGGTTCATCAAAAATAGCGGCTAACACATTTCCCCCATGTGCTTCTGGGCGGCCTGCGGCCTGCATTTGATATTCAGCACGTTGAATGACACGCTCAAAAGAAATGGTGGCTACGGTTTCAACTTCAAAGTGTGGGTCCTGAGGGACCATCTTGAGTTCGTTTAAGAGAAGGTCTATATCTTTCTTAAAAGGTTCAATAGTGACAAAACTCCTCAGAATGGGGCCAGCATCAGGGTCATCTAGAAGCGAATAGAGGAGGTGTTCTAAACCTACATATTCATGCTGGCGTACTCGAGCTAAATTAACCGAGTTGAGCAGTGTTTGGCGCAAGCTTTGTGAAATCATCTTGATCCTTACTTAAACGTCGTAATGATAACGACAGTGAGTGTTAAAACATTAATGTTAAATACAATAAGCTGCTCAAATGATTGGAGGTTTTGTGCTTTTGTGTACGACAAAGCTTTCATAAGAAAATTGTATATCAAATGGGCTACTTTTTGAAAAATGATACTACGTCACTAGGCTATAGCTTTACGCGGTTGCGTCCTAATCGTTTGGCTTGGTAGAGCTTTTGGTCGGCTTGGCTAAGAAGATTTTCATAATCAACGGCTTTTCCTGAAACCAAACCAATACTCAAAGTGACCTTAAGATGGGGATAGTCTTGACCCCACTGATGGGTTTCAATATCGCTGCGTAAGCGTTCACACGCCAGAAGGGGCCTGCTCGAGGCTGGCTTCTGGAAAGACCATCACAAACTCTTCACCGCCATAGCGAGCAGCAATATCGGTTCCGCGTGAAAAGGCAGTTAAAAAAGTGGCGATACCCTTGAGGACTTCATCACCTACAATATGACTAAAGGTGTCATTTATTGTTTTGAAATGATCAATATCGATAAGGGCTATGCTCACTGAGTCAGCGCGGTGTTTGAGCAAATCCAAATAATCAAAAAGGTACCTGCGGTTGTAAAGGTTAGTTAGGTGATCTCGAATGCTTAGCTCTTTGACTTCCTGATGTAAATGGTGCAGTTCCTGAATATAGCTTTTTAGCTCGAGGTTTTGTTTTTGCTGCAATTCCATTTCGCGTTTAAGGTTCTCAGTACGATAAAAAACTTCTAGGGCGTTGCGTCTATTCTCTAGAGCGTCACTTGAAATAGCTTCTTTGGCCTGATAAAACGCTGTAAAGTGCTCGAGAGAGCGTTGAAAGTTTTCCTGAGATTTATAAAATTCAGATAATTTATAATGGCAATCAGGTAAAAAGAATTTGTTTTCCTGCCTAGAGCATTGATCTAGAGCTTGCAGAAAATGCTCGAGGGCTTCTTGTGGACGCGATAATTTATGCAGGCATTGCCCCATCAGTAATAGCACCATAGGCATTTGCCCCATTTGACGCTTTTGAGCAACGTCCAAAGCCTTGACCAGATAGTCTAGAGCCTGTTGGGTGTGTCCCTGAGCCAGTTCGATTTGCGCTAAAACTTGATAAGCGTGGGCACCCCAAGCTCTGCCTTCATTGGCAGCCTCAATAGCCTCATTGGCATAGTGTTTAGCCTTTTGATAATCTTTTTGTTTAATAAAACATTGGGCTAAATTTAGAAGGGTGATTTCTGCGCCCCCAGGGTGTCTACCTTCCTTAAACATACTAAGAGCCCGTTCAAAGTAATCAATAGCTTCAGAAAAGCGTTTTTCATTTTGAGAAAAAACCCAACCTAAGTCATGATAGGCGGTGGCTTCCATGTCCTGATCACCTTGAGTTTGACTAATAGTGAGCTGCTGTTGAAGATAATCAAGGGCAATAGTGGGGTTTCCCATACCTATGTAGATCATCGATAAATTGTTATAAATTCTGGGTAACCAAGTATCTTTGGGTTCTTCTAGAATACTTAGAGCCTGCGTGGCTTCATTAAGGGCTAGACCTAAACGTCCTTGACGATAATGATGATAGCTCGAGACCACCAAGCTGCGGGCGGTTCCTACTCTATAGCTATGTTTTTGGGCTAAATTTAGAGCCTCTTGGAGTCCTAAACGTGAACGCTCGAGTTCTGTATCCCGCAGTTCCCAAGCTTCGACATTCATAGCGTCAATGGCCTGTTGCCAGATGGGTTTGGATGAAGAAAAGACCTCGGTCATAAGATTCAAGCCTCTAAAAAGACGCTAGCCCTATTCTAGCAAGGCCTTAGTAACGGGATTCTTACTCGAGCAAAAAGATATTTTGTGAGAGAAGGGTTGAGTGTGAGACTTTTCACGTTTTGATCAAGGTTTTGGCCTTAGCATTTCAGCACGATTAAAACGATGGAGGTCTCATGAGAGTCAAGGCCAAGGAATTTCGCAACAATTTAGGGGAATACTTAGACAAAGCCAAAGCAGGTACACCCACCCAAATTACCAAGCAAGGTCAGCATATCGCCACGCTGGTATCTGCTAGGTCTAGATCGCCTCTGCTGTTGCCAGTGGCGGCTCGAGTAGCCTTTGGGGCACATACCTTTAATGGACAAGATGCTTCGCTCGAGCGTTTTGACCAACTTCAAATCAAGATGGGAAAATCACTGGATATTATTCATCAGTTTACCAATTGGTCATGGCCTTGGGACTGGGCCAAAAATGTGGTTGATTTTGCTGCACTCAATGGGAGTTCGGTGCTTCTAACCTGGCAACCCCGCAATGTAGATTTGCATAGTATTCTTAATGGCAACAAAAATGCTTATATTGACTCATGGGCCAAGGGAATAAAAGCCACTAAGCGACCTGTTTATTTACGACCCTTTCCAGAAATGAATCTAAAGAATGTTGATATCACCTGGGGACAAGTCGAGCCAAAGCTTCTTATTCGGGCTTGGCGATTTGTGGTGGACCGCTTTAGGAGTTTGAAGGTAAACAATGTACTTTGGGTGTGGTCACCTAACTGTATGGATAGCGGAATACACCGACTCGAGGATTACTATCCAGGCTCAGATGTGGTCGATATTCTCTCTGTTGATGGTTATAACTTTGGAGATGGCCAAGGTCATGTCTGGCGCAGTTTTGAACAGGTCTTTGAAGAGCCATATAACCGCATTGTAATTTTAGATTTACACAAACCTTTCTGGATTACTGAAACAGCTTGCGCCGAAGCCAGAGACGCGCGTAAAGCTGTCTGGGTTAAAGCAATGTTCGCTTCGACTCGCTTTCCCAATCTTCAGGCCATTGTTTGGTTTGATGAAAATAAGGAGCGAGATTGGAGAATAGGTAGCTCAGTGCAAACTTTAGCAGCCTTTAAGCAAGATATGACTGTGCTGATATAGCCTCCGAAGTGGTGTAGTACCTCGAGTGTTATCAAGCTATAGTAGACACCTTATTTCTTGCACCAGCATAAAACGCTGCATATTTAAGCAAAATCCTCGCTAGCTTAGACGTAACTATTTGCGTTTACTGGCTTGAATGGTATCTTTTCAAAAGCTAAATTGCATATTTCCCCCACCTTTTGCATAGATACAAGCAATAAGACAGAAGTACCCGAACAAAATTAGGCTAAACCAAAAAATCTTTTGTGGTATCCCTAGCCTTGCGTCCATTTCGTTTCCGTAGGGGCATTTCATGAAATGCCCCTACGCAGGCACAATCCAACGGGTTTTTAAAGATTCATTGCAGGGTTCTGAGATATGACAGTGCTTTGTAAGGGTTAGTCAAACAAAAAGGGTGTATACAAATAAGTCTAAGGTATTTGTGTAAGTAGTCGTACAGAATTAGGTTAGACTTATTCACATGGGTCGCCCAAGCAAGAAATTAGAGCTAACGGAAACGCAAAGGGAAAGCTTAAACCGAGGTTATGAAACAGGTCAAAGCCATGCCTACAGGAAACGCTGTCAGATGATGCTACTAAAAAGTGAGACACGAAGTTCCGAGGACATTGCAAAGATCGTAGATAGTTGTGAGATGGCAGTCAATGGCTGGATTAAACGCTATGAAGCAGAAGGTATCGAGGGACTGCAAACGAAACCAGGACGAGGACGCAAAGCCATCTTGAATGAAGAAACCGATGATGCCAAAATCAAAGAAGTGGTGAAAGCGAATCGGCAACGCCTTTGTCTTGCTAAAGCAGAATTGGAAGAAGCCTTGGAGAAGCAGTTTAGTCAGAAGACCCTGGAACGCTATATAAAAAACGTGCTTGCCGTTATAAACGCATCCGAAAGCATCCTCAACAGAAGCCCTGTGACGAGACGTATGCCTATAAGCGGGAAGCCCTAGCTGAGCTAGAACGCTTATCAAGGGCAAGTCTGATTGACCTGTACTATGCTGATGAAAGCCGTGTTTGCTTGGAACCCTGTGTACCTTATGGTTGGCAGTTTCCTGATGAGGATGTCTTTATGCCATCTGCCAAAGGCAAAGGGCTGAACTGCTTGGGGTTACTCTCACGCAATAACAAACTTATGTTTACCACCACCACAGGCAACATCACCAGCCACTTCGTATTTGATTATCTCGAGCGTTTATCTTTTACACTTGAAAAACCTACTGTCATTGTCTTGGACAACGCTTCGATTCACACCGCTAAAATCATTCAACAACAGCGTAAGGTTTGGGAGATTCGGGGTTTAATCCTCTTTTACTTGCCACCCTATTCACCCCAGCTTAACCTCATTGAAATTTTGTGGAAGATGCTCAAGTATTACTGGCTTAAGCCTGAAGATTATGCAGAAGAACAACTCCTCTTCTACATAACCTCTCAAGCTCTTGCTGCGGTTGGTAATACCCTCAATATCAATTTCTCTGAGGTGGCTTTAGTCTAATGTAATTGTGGATGGGTACTTATGAGGTCTGATACCATTTTAAGCTCAGTAAAACGGCTAGTCTTAGAGCAAGCCTTTCTTAAAGAATTGAATAGATGACACCTGCTGGATATATAACTATAGTTATATATAGGCACATCCTTTTGCCACTAGAGAGAAAATGGGTACTGCCCTACACTGATGACAAATAAATCTTTATACCTATAAAGAGTTGTGAACAGGTTTATTTGTGCTGAATTTGATATGGGTGGGTCGTTTTAGAGAATGGATTTCTTGTATTCTTCTAGGGATATTTAGAATACTTTAGTATGTCTCAAGAAATCCAAAAAGTTCAATTCAGGAGGTTGCAGATGCGTTGGATTGTTGGCTCGAGTTTACAGTTTCGTTTCTTGGTATTGGCCATCGCAGCAGTGGTGATGGTCTTTGGTTTTTTCTGGTTGCGTAATGTGCCTGTAGATGTTTTACCAGAGTTTGCGCCACCTTTTGTTGAAATTCAGACCGAAGCACTAGGTCTTCCTGCTGCTGAAGTAGAAGATCTTATTACGGTTCCACTTGAAGAATTACTAACAGGTGTACCCTGGCTCGAGTCGCTTCGTTCAGAATCGGTGACAGGGTTGTCATCCATCATTTTATTTTTTGAACCAGGTACCGATCTTTTACGAGCAAGGCAGATGGTACAAGAACGCTTAACGCAGGCCCAAGCCTTGCCCTCTAAAAAAGTTGCCAAAGCTCCGGTGATGCTCCAACCCCTCTCGGCAACCAGCCGAGTCATGATGGTGGGAATGTCCTCGAGTGAGATGTCTTTAATTGACATGTCGGTGTTGGCCAGATGGACCATTAAGCCCCGTTTGATGGGCATTCCTGGGGTAGCCAATGTGTCTGTATGGGGTCAGCGTGAGCGACAACTACAAGTACAGGTCGACCCTCAAAAACTACAAGAAAAAGGTGTTTCGCTAGATCAGGTTATTTCTACTACGGGTAACGCGCTTTGGGTATCACCCCTAAGTTTCTTAGAAGCTTCAACCCCTGGTAGTGGTGGTTTTATTGATACGCCAAATCAAAGATTTGGTATTACGCACCTCTTACCTATTTCAACGCCAGAAGATTTATCACAAGTGACGATTGATGGCACCTCCCTTCAGCTAGGGGAAGTGGTAACTGTAGTAGAGGATCATCAGCCTCTGATTGGGGATGCCATCATCAATGGTGGTCCTGGTTTACTGCTGGTGATTGAAAAATTTCCTGGTGCAAATACCCTCGAGGTCACACGGGGTGTAGAGCAAGCCCTCGAGTCATTGGGTCCGGGTCTTACAGGTATTGATATGGATCCTTCTATTTTTAGACGCGCAAGTTTTATTGAGACGGCCCTGAATAATCTTAGAAGCATCTTTTGGATTAGTGCAGTGTTAGTAGCACTATTGCTTTTTGCTTTTCTTTACAATTGGCGTAGTGCTGTGATTAGCTTAGTAGCTATACCTCTTTCGCTGATGACTGCTATGCTGGTTCTGTACCTTCGTGGCACGACCTTTAATATGATCATCTTGGCTGGTCTGATGGTGGCATTAGCTGCCATTATTGATGATTCCATCGTAGACGTTGAAAATATCATGCGGCGTATTCGTCAGCACCGTAAAGAAGGAATTCAAAAATCAACGTCAGCTATTATCCTCGAGTCTTCGCGTGAGGTTCGTAAAGCTGCTGTGTACGCTACGCTGATTAGTTTATTGGTGATCATGCCCATCTACTTTATGGAGGGTATCTCGGCTTCTTTTTTCCAACCTCTGGCCATGTCTTATATGTTGGCATTAGCAGCCTCAATGCTAGTTGCTCTAACCGTTACGCCAGCATTGAGTATGATGCTCTTTCGCAATGGTTCAGCCCCACAGGGTCAGACTGGCACAGCAGGTCGTGACTCGCCTTTGGCACAGTGGCTCGAGCGCGGCTATGAACGGTTCTTAGGCGCAGGTATTAAACCCAGAGTAGCGTTTATTGGTTTTGGGGTCATGGTTTTGCTGGGTCTTCTGATACTTCCCCAGCTTAGACAAGAATCCTTACTTCCTAAATTCAAGGAACGAGATATATTGATTAACTGGTCAAGTGCGCCAGGTACCTCGCATCCTGCTATGCTCGAGACTGCAAACCAAGTGAGCACTGAACTGCGGGCCATTGCAGGGGTTAGTAATGTTACTACCCATGTAGGCCGGGCGATAACCTCAGACGAAGTGGTCAGTATTAACTCTGGCAAAATGTGGGTCAATATCGATTCTGATGCACACTATGAAAAGACTCTAGAGGCCATTCGCGCAACCATTGACAAGTATCCCGAACTTTCTGGAAGTGTTCTCACCTATCTGAAAAATGTAGTTGATAATGCCCTGAGCGGGGATAGCAATACCATGGTGGTGCGTATCTATGGTCATGACCTAGACATTTTGCGCAGTAAAGCTGACGAAGTAAAACAAGCTCTCGAGGGCATTCAGGGTCTTGATTCACCTCAAGTTGAAATGCAAGTCGAAGAGGACATTGTAGAAATTACAGTGGACTTAGCTGCAGCGCAGAGCTATGGGCTTAAACCTGGCGATGTGCGGCGGGCGGCTACTACGCTGGTCAACGGCATCGAAGTTGGTAATTTATTTGAGCAACAAAAAGTCTTTGATGTCATGGTGGTGGGAACCCCTGAAATGCGTACTGACCTAGAGGCCATTCGCAATTTGCACCTAGATACCCCAAGTGGTACGCAAGTGCGTTTGGAAGATGTTGCTAGTGTAAGTATTGTTCCTACACCCAACGTGATTAAACGAGAAGGTGTGTCTCGGCGTATTGATACCCAAGCGAGTGTGCAAGGCCGCGACCAAGATGCTGTTGCCAAAGATATCAAAGCAGTTCTCAAGACCATTGACTTTCCGCTCGAGTATCACCCAGAGCTTTTGGGTGAATATGCCGAATTGCAAACCGCCCAACGAAGCCTCTGGGGTTTCATCATCGCTGCACTGGTTGGTATTTTTCTACTCTTGCAAGCCGCCTTTAGAAGTTGGCGTTTAGCTATCCTAACCTTCATAGCCTTACCTGCTGCTTTAGTGGGTGGTGCGCTGGCAGTGTTCTTTAGTGGTGGTCTCTTTTCGATAGGGTCGCTGGTCGGGTTTTTAGCCGTGTTTGGTATTGCTGCACGGCATAGCATCATGCTCTTTAATCACTATCAATCTTTAGAGCGTGAAGGGGAGCGTTTTGGCTCTAATCTTATTCAACGCGGTACACGTGAACGTTTAGCACCTATTCTGATGTCGGCTTTAGTGACTGTTGTGGCCATCTTGCCGGTCATGTTTTTAGGTGGCCGTCCTGGTCTCGAGGTGTTGCGTCCTTTGGCTGTAGTGATGGTGGGAGGGCTTGTTACCTCAACCGTACTTACCCTCTTTATCATGCCAGCTTTCTACTTGTGGATTAAGGCCAATCCTGAACACGAATTCGACCTTGGGCCCACGGTTGAATGGCTACCCAATGTGGGGAGGACTGCAGATGCAACGGATTAATGGGGTTGTTTTACTCCTTAGTGTGGCTTTACTTTTTTCAGGGTGCGTACAGAAAGCACAGAAACATACCAAAATTGAGCCTGCACATGTAAAACTTAATAAAGAGACCGGTCTTGGCCACTTAACCTTGACTGCAAAAGCAGTCGAGCGGCTTGGCATTATGACCACGAAAGTACTCGAGACAGGTTCTCACAAGCTTGTTCCCTACGCTGCAATTATTTATGACATCAATGGAGATACCTGGGTTTATACCAGCCCAGAACCTCTCAACTTCTTGCGGCATCAAATCACGATTGATCATATTAAAGGTAATGAAGCTGTTTTGTCACAGGGTCCAATAGTAGGTACTGAAGTTGTAACTGTTGGGGTGGCCGAATTATACGGCACTGAGTCAGGAGTGGGTCACTAATGTTGCGCTGGATCGTTGGCTCGAGCCTAAAGTTTCGTTTTATTGTTTTAGCTATTGCCCTTGCCTTGGTGGTTTTTGGTATTTCGCGTTTGCGCCATATGTCAGTGGATGTGTTTCCTGAGTTTGCGCCACCAAGAGTAGAAATTCAAACTCCAACCTTGGGGCTTTCACCTGAAGAAGTCGAAGGGTTAGTGACGATTCCCTTAGAGCAAGCTTTGCAAGGTGTGGCTGGACTAGATGTTATGCGCTCAAAATCCGTCGAGCAGTTATCTTCGGTTTTGCTTATCTTTAAACCTGGTACAGACCTGATTCGGGCCCGGCAATTAGTGCAAGAGCGAGTAGCTTTGGTTGCACCCACCTTGCCATCTTGGGCCATGCCACCTACTTTGCTGCCACCGTTGTCATCAACTGCTCGCACCATGAAAATAGGACTTTCTTCTGAAGAAATGTCCTTGATTGAATTATCTGAAATCATGCGCTGGAAAATTAGGCCGAGCTTAATGGCGGTGCGTGGTGTAGCCAACGTGGCCCCTTGGGGTCAGAGGAAACAGCAACTGCAAATCCAGGTTGATCCTGAAAAGTTGCGCGAGAAAGGTATTACCCTTGACGCTGTGATGAGGGCTACGGCAGATTCCCTAGATGTAGGGTTATTGCAGTATTCAAATGGTGCAATGATTGGTTCTGGTGGCTGGATTGATACACCTGAGCAAAGGTTGGGTATTCGTCATACCTCACCGATAGCTAGTGCAGAAGACCTAGCCTATTCAACAGTTACAGCCAAAGATGGAACAAGGGTGCGACTTGGCGATGTTGCCACGCTGGTTGAAGGTCATCCACCTTTAATTGGTGACGCAGTGATTGATGGTGGCGATGGACTACTGCTCATCGTCGAAAAGTTCCCTTGGGCTAATACCCTCGAGGTCACCCGTGGTGTTGAAGAAGCCCTAGAGGTTTTGCGTCCAGGACTAGCTGGCATAACCATTGATTCAACGATTTTTAGACCTGCAACGTTTATTGAATTGTCTATTGAGAATCTGACCCGAGCCATGCTGATTGGAGCGGTACTGGTAGTTTTAGTATTGATTGCTTTTCTCTTTGAGTGGCGCACGGCCCTAATTAGTATTGTGGCTATACCCTTGTCACTGATTTCTGCAGCCCTGATTCTTTATTTGCGCGGTGCAACGATTAATACAATGGTCTTGGCCGGATTGATTATTGCACTAGGTGAAGTGGTGGATGATGCCATTATTGATGTTGAAAACATCGTTCGGCGTTTAAGGCAGCACCGCCAAGAAGGAAGTTCTAAGTCAACGGCTCGTATTATTTTTGAGTCTTCACTCGAGGTGCGTAACGCCATTGTTTACGCCACTTTAATTAGTGCCTTAGCGGTAATGCCTGTCTTCTTTATGCAGGGGTTATCAGGGGCTTTCTTTAGACCTTTAGCCTTGAGTTACGCGCTGGCTATGTTGGCTTCGATGGTGGTAGCTCTGACGGTGACACCAGCCCTTAGTTTGTTACTTCTGCACAAGGCCCCGCTCGAGCGTCGCCAGTCTCCATTAGTGCCTTTTCTCCAGCGTGGTTATGAAGCAGTCCTGCAACGTATCATTCGCACCCCGCGCTCAGCCTACATTACCTTAGCGGTTATTGTCTTAGCCGGTTTAGTGGTCTTGCCACAACTTGGGCAGCAACTTCTGCCCTCTTTTAAAGAGCGCGATTTCCTGATGCACTGGTTGGGTAAACCTGGTACCTCGCTACCAGAAATGGACCGCATTTCTTCGGTGGCCTGTCAAGAATTGCAAACTATTCCAGGCGTTCGCAACTGCGGTTCGCATATTGGACAAGCCTTGGTCATGGACGAAGTATACGGTGTTTATTTTAGCGAGAACTGGATTAGTGTTGACCCAGCAGTAGATTATGATGTGACCCTAGATAAAGTACAAGAAGTGGTGGATGGCTACCCGGGTCTTAAACGTGATGTACAGACTTATTTAAAAGAGCGCATCAGGGAAGTCTTAACCGGAGGAAGCAACGCCATTGTAGTGCGTATTTTTGGTCCAGACCTAGACACCTTGCGGGCCAAGGCCAACGAGGTACGTGATGCTTTTACCAATATCGATGGGCTCACTGATTTACATGTCGAACTTCAAGAAAACATGCCACAAATTGAAATTGAAGTAAACCTAGCTGCTGCTCAAAGCTATGGACTTAAACCTGGTGATGTAAGACGGGCTGCTGCAACTTATGTCAATAGTATTGAAGTGGGTGATGTGTTTAGAACTGGACAAGTTTATGATGTCAATGTAGTTGGCACTCCAGAAACTCGCAATGATTTGAGTAGTATTCGCAATTTGTTAGTGGACACACCAAGTGGTGGACATGTGCGTTTAGAAGAGGTTGCCGATGTGCGTATTGCGCCAACACCCAATGCCATTCGGCGAGAAGGAGCTTCGCGCCGAATTGATGTAGAAGCCAATGTAGATGCCAAAGGACGAGACTTAGGTTCAATCGTCGCTGATGTTGAAGTGGCTTTAGCTGGAATTGACTTTCCGCTCGAGTATCACCCAGAACTCCTAGGTGAATATGCCGAATTGCAAACCGCCCAACGCAGCTTACTAAGCTTTACGATGGCAGCAGTGCTTGGCATTTTCCTACTCTTACAAGCTTCTTTTAAAAGCTGGCGTTTAGCCATCTTAGCCTTCTTGGCTTTACCTGCGGCCTTAGTGGGTGGTTTGTTAGCTGCCTATTTAAGTGGTGGTATCTTGTCCCTTGGTTCTCTAGTAGGCTTCCTTACAGTTTTAGGTATTGCGGCCAGAAACGGCATCATGCTGATTAACCATTATCAACATCTCGAGCAATATGAGGGTGAGCGTTTTGGAATCGGTCTTATTCTACGTGGTGCTCGAGAACGTCTGGCTCCTATTCTGATGACTGCATTGGTTACAGGGCTGGCCTTGGTTCCCCTAGTCATTGCAGGTGATATTCCTGGTCACGAAATTGAACACCCTATGGCCATTGTCATTCTAGGAGGGTTAGTGACTTCGACTTTACTTAATTTATTTATTATTCCTTCCTTGTATTTGCGCTTTGGGCAAATACGAAATGTACTACCTGAGCGCAGTATTAAGGCAGTACCCTCAACCTAAAGAGATGACCTAATTTTTGTATTCTTCTTATGTTCCTGCCAGAGAAGGTGCTTATTACACCTTCTCTTAGTTCTTACCCTAAGGATGTGATAATGTGACCCAATGGTCTATTCATATGTGTGACCGATGGATTTTTGTTGGGTTAGTTTTTTTTCTTTTTAATGGGGGTTGCTCTCAAACTCAGACTTCTCAACCTACCAAAGATTGGGTGACGCTTGTAGCTGCAGGCGATATTGCTTGTGATCCTGAATCTGCTGATTTTAACGACGGCTTAGGAAGTGAAGATAAATGTCGCCAGAAATCTGTAGCCGATTTAATTGGGCCAGTAAATCCTGACGCTGTGCTAACCTTAGGCGATCATCAGTATGAAGATAATACTCTAGAAAAATTCAAGGCCTCATATGATCTTAGTTGGGGCGAGTACAAGGACATCACCTATCCTGTTGTAGGTAACCACGAATATCTGATTGCAGATGCATCCGGCTATTATGCTTATTTTGGCTCTAGAGCAGGTGATCCTGAGTTGGGCTACTACAGCTATACCTTAGGTGAATGGCACATGGTGGCACTCAATTCAAATTGTAGCAAAGTAGGAGGTTGTGACAGAGACTCCCCTCAAGGACAATGGCTCGAGGCTGACTTAGCAGCCAATCCTAATACCTGTATCTTGGCTTACTGGCATCATCCCCGCTTTAGTTCGGGTCATCATGGCAATGACTCGAGCTATTGGGATTTCTGGAAAATACTGTATACGGCTGGAGCTGACCTTGTATTAGTTGGGCATGACCACAACTATGAACGTTTTGCACTTCAAGACCCTGAAGGTCTTGCCGACCCTGAGCGGGGTATAAGACAGTTTGTGGTTGGTACAGGTGGCAAGGGTCTTCGTCCTTTCGGGGATATTCAGCCAAATAGTGAAGTAAGAAATAGTGACACCTATGGTGTTTTGAAACTAAGGCTGTACAGCGAGAGCTATGATTGGGAATTTTTGCCAGAGTCTGGTGGAGCATTTATTGATAAAGGTGAGCAGGGCTGTCATGAGTAAAAACGTCGGTGACTAATGCAAGGTTATCCAAAGCTTCTCTATTGAATGCAACAGCTTTGGCGTTTAAAATTTTTAGGTCTTTAACATTACGTTATCTAGGGTGATGCTGGTTTTAACTTTCATTCCCAATAAAACACCATAATCTTTGGTATAATTTTATTTCATAACCCAGACTTTTATCATTTATGAAGTATTGCTCGCAAAAGAATAGCCAAGATGGTTTAAATCTATGTTCAAATGCCTCTGGCATTATCAGATGATAAAAGCCTATTTATAACACAAATTTAATTGCTGATTAGAGGAAAAATTGTCCTAAGACTTTCATTGCGTAACCAGAGACTTATCCACATAAATACTCCTAGGTAAATACTAAAAAGTGTATGGCTAAATAAGGGATTTCCTATGCGAATATGGCTTGCCATAGCCCCACCCAGGAGTCCAGTTGTAAGTATTGCCCCTAAGAGGCTTGTTTTGGGAATAACAAACAAGATCATACAACCTATCTCAATAAAACCAATCATTAATAAGTAGCGAGGTGACCAACCAAGGCTATCAAAAGAATCTAAAGCTGCTTTTGCACCGAGCAATTTTGGAGTTGCAGACGCAACTAATATGAATAGTACGAGCAATCCAGTCATAATCCAACCAATTAATATCATAAAGGCTCTACCCTTTCCTTAAATCATTTATAACTCTTATTAAGAAATGTCATCAATTTAGGTGTGGTATTTGTTCATTCCTAAAGTGTACTTCCCGTTTCAATAAGGGATTTAAGATCGCTTAAAATCCAGCTCCAACCTCCTGTACCCATCTCTGAAAACTTACTCGAAACCATCTCGGCCATAATTGGAGCATTGTCTAATTCATGCATCACACTAAGCCTAGAAAAATTATTATTTGCAGCTTCAATTTCCCAGGTGATTTTTGTAAACCCTTCGGCTTTCATGGCATCGTTAAAAAGGAAACGATAGGTCTGAACAAGTTTGTGGGGTGGATTGGCTTCTAAAATTTCACCGTCAATAATGATTTCGGGCATCCCCATTTTTAGCATTGTCGGTGTAGCATAGGCTTTATAAGCCCCTCCTAGGCGCAATTCATATTCCATTTTTCCCTGATAACCATATTTCACGTTCCATTCAGGATGTGTAATGGTGTCCCAGATTTTTTGGGGAGTTGCTTTAATATAAATCTCGTATACTTGCGTTTTGTTTGCGCTCATGTGTCTTCCTCCAATTTATTTTTAAGCTCTACAAGAGCCATGATGTGATGCTCTTGAAACTTATGAATCCAACGATTGTGAATAAGGCGAATCGGTACAGGATTAAGGAAATGCAGTTTTTCTCTACCCTGCCACTGTGTCACTACCAAATTGGCTTGCTCGAGTAAGGTTAAATGCTTGGTGACTGCCTGGCGTGACATGGTGAGCGTCTGGCACAATTCAGAAAGAGTTTGACCGTCTTTAAGAAAAAGCTGGTCTAGTAACTTCCTGCGACTTGCATCTGCCAGTGCTTTAAATACTTTATCCATATCCCATAAGTATAACTATATGCAACTAAATGGTTGCATGTCAAGTGCATCCAGTGTTTGAAATCTTGCGCTAAACTGAAATGTACAATACAATGTACAGATGCGAACCCTTAACTATACAAAAGTTCGACAAAATCTAGCCTCGGCGATTGATAGCGTAATAGATGATCACACTCCGCTTATCATTACAAAAGGTAGTGATAAGGCAGTGGTCATGATGAGCTTGAATGATTGGAATGCCTGGCAAGAAACCATGTATCTCTTGCGTAGTCCTGCTAATGCTAAACGTTTACTTACTGCTACCCAAGACTTTGAGCAGGGTAAGAACTTACTTAAAAAGCGTTCCTTACCTGAATGAAGTACAAGGTTTTTCATCAGAATGCTTGGGAAGATTTTCTGTATTGGCTCGAGCAAGATAAGAAAATAATTAAACGCATTAACTTGTTAATTAAGGATATTGACCGATCACCTTATGAAGGCATTGGTAAACCTGAAGCCTTAAAACACAACGTATCGGGCTGGTGGTCACGGCGCATTAATGATGAGCACCGAATGGTTTACCGGGTTCAAGATGATGAGTTGCATATTTCTTCTTTGCGCTACCACTACTTAGAATAAAAATAAAATTGGCGAGTGTGTGACTCGCCAATTTTATTTTAGACAATTTACCTAATGGTGTAGCCCCATCGAAATAAACTTAACCTCGAGATATTCCTCTAAACCCCAATGTCCACCTTCACGCCCAATCCCAGATTCTTTGACCCCACCAAAAGGCGCACTAGGCACTGAGGGAATCCCGTCATTTACGCCTACAATGCCATACTCGAGGGCTTCTGCAATCTTAAAGGCTCTACTTAAATCATTGGTGTAAAGATAAGAGGCCAGTCCAAATGGTGCGTCATTGGCCATTTGCACAGCTTCTTCATCAGTGTCAAAGGTGGCAATTGGCGCAACGGGTCCAAAGGTTTCTTCACGCATCATTTGCATGTCATCGTCTACATTGATTAAAACAGTGGGTTGAAAGAATAAACCCTTGATAGCTTTGCCACCAGTTAAAATTTTTGCGCCTTTGGAAACTGCATCTTGAACGTGAAACTTGACTTTATCTAAACCTTGTTTATCAACCAGTGGCCCTAAATCCATAGTGCTGTCTAGTGGGTCACCTACTTTTAGATTGCTGGCAACTTCGGCGTAGCGATTGGCAAAGACTTCAGCAATAGATGAATGCACATAAATGCGGTTGGTGCAGACGCAGGTTTGTCCTGTATTTCTAAATTTGCAAGCGATAGCTTCTTTGACAGCTTGTTCAATATCGGCATCTTCAAAAACCAAAAAAGGCGCATGTCCACCAAGCTCTAAAGAAATTCTTTTTACGGTATCGGCTGATTTGCGGTATAAAAGTTTGCCGACTTCAGTTGAACCAGTAAAGGTAATTTTGCGAATGCGTGGGTCGCCGATCAAGGTATCAGATACCGGAACTGGGTTTGAAGCTGGCAAGATTTGCAAGGTTCCAGGAGGGCCACCAGCTTCTTCCCAGAGAGCTACCATATTGATAGCACTAAGGGGCGATTGCTCGGCAGGTTTTAAAATAAATGTACACCCAGCAGCTAATGCAGGTGCAGCCTTGCGTGTAACCATAGCTAACGGAAAGTTCCAGGGCGTAATGGCAAAGACTGGGCCTACGGGTTGCTTGATGGCCATTAAACGTTTGTGGCTGGCTGGGCTAGGAAAGGTTTCACCGTGAATGCGTTTGGCTTCTTCGGCATACCATTTAATAAATCCAGCCGCGTAAGCTACTTCACCACGGGATTCACGGATGACTTTACCCATTTCCTGAGACATGGTTTGTGCCAGTTCTTCCTGATGTTTCATCATGAGATCAAACCAGCGCATCATAATATCAGAGCGTTCATAGGCGGTTTTGCGCTTCCAGCTTTGAAAAGCCTCGAGTGCAATCAAAGCAGCTTTAGAAGCTTCTTTTGCACCACAGTCTGCGACTTTAGCCAGCACTTTGCCAGTAGCAGGATTTTTGAGAGTATAAGTCTTCTTGGCTTTGTGAAAGCCGTCGGTGTAGTAGTGTCCTTGATGAGATTTGAGAGTTGACATAGGGCAGTTTAACAAAAGACTCGAGGTGAAAGATGTAGTTTTAAATAAGACTTGCAAGGTTGCTATGCCTTGACTCTTTGCAATGGTATACTTCTACAAACTAAGTTCGGTCAGTCATTCGTCCTAAAAGTTCTTTAGCTCTCTAAATATTTGAGAGAAAGGTAAAGGTGAACGATGTCAGACATTCGGAATGTGGCCTTGCTCTCGCATAGCGGGGCAGGGAAGACCTCTCTACTCGAGGCTATGCTCTATAGAGCCAAAATAAAAGGGAGTCTGGGTAGTATTGAAAATGGCAATACCTCCTCAGATTACACCCCAGAAGAACAGCAGCACAAAATTTCTATCTATACCACTGTGCATCCTTTAACTTGGGATGGACAGGCTTTTAATATCTTAGATGCACCAGGCTTTGCTGATTTTGTAGGTGAGATTCGCGGCTCTCAGATGGCTGCCGATGCGGCCATTATTGTGGTGTCGGCTGTTTCTGGGGTGGCAGTTGGCACAGAGCGGGTTTGGGATTCATCCCAGGAACGTGAACTTAACCGCTTGATTGTGATTAACAAAATGGACCGTGAAAACGCTGACTTTTTTAAGACTATGGCAGATATTGAAGCGACACTGCCAGGAAATATCGCGGCTATTCAGATTCCTATTGGTCAAGCTGAAAACTTTAAGGGGATTGTAGATTTATTGCATATGCAGGCCTATGCCTGGCCCAAGAGTGAGCCTGAAAAAATAGAGATGCCTGCTGAGGTTGCGGGTCTGGCCAAAGATTATAGAAGCAAACTACTTGAAGCGATAGTAGAAACAGATGATGAGCTAATGACGGCCTACCTTTCGGATTCCCAAATAGATAATGAAAAACTACTCGAGGCCTTTTATGCTGCGGTGCGGCGCAATGAACTGACACCCGTACTTGTAACCTCTGCCACGCAAGTGATGGGAATCAGTTTGCTTTTAGACTTTATGACGCACGGAGTACGTTTTGTCGAAGATCACTTGCCTTTGCCTACTGAATCTGGAAATGCACCCAAACTTACTGCCGATAGCCCCTTTAGTGCCAGAGTTTTCAAAACAGTTATTGACCCATATATGGGTAAAGTGACTATGTTGCGTGTTTTGTCTGGTAGCTTAAAAGCTGGAGATACCGTTTTTGATAGCCCTAAAGATTCTGAATTCAAAGTTGCGCATTTGTATATTCCTAATGGTAAAGACCTAAAGGAAGTTTCAGAGCTGAGAGCTGGAATGATTGGCGCCTTTACTAAACAAGATATTCCAGTAACAGGTGATACCTTGTGTAGCAAAGAAAATATTTTTGAACTACTTCCTATTTTGTTTCCTTCACCAGTGATGGCTTTGGCACTGTATCCCAAGAGCCGTAATGATGAAGACAAACTGAGTAATGGCTTGCACAAGCTTATTGATGAAGACCCCACCTTGACGCTCGAGCGAAACAATGAAACCCATGAAACAGTGTTGTGGGGCATGGGGCATGTACACCTCGAGGTAGCCTTGGAAAAATTAAAAAACCGCTATCATGTAGAAGTTGATACCTCTGCTCCAAAAATCACTTACCGAGAAACCATTCATGGACGCGGTGATGCACGCTATCGCCACAAAAAACAATCAGGTGGTTCAGGTCAATTTGCCGAAGTTGCCTTGCGGGTAGAGCCACTACCCAGAGGTGCAGGGTTTGAGTTTGATAACAAAGTAGTCGGTGGTTCTATCCCGACACAATTTGTACCCAGTTGTGAAAAAGGAATTCGTGGGGCTTTAGACCGTGGGGTCTTGGGTAGTTTTCAAGTAGTCGATGTAAAGGCTACTATTTATGATGGTAAAGACCACCCGGTAGATTCTAAAGACATTGCCTTTCAAGCTGCTGCTGCTCATGCCTTTACCGAAGCGATGCAGCAAGCCCAACCAGTCTTACTCGAGCCGATAGCTTTAGTCAAAGTCTATGTTCCAGATCGTTTTACAGGTGAGATTATCAGTGACCTGAATACGCGGCGTGGGCGCATTTTGGGTATGGACAGCGAAGGTTCGGTTAGTGTGGTCAGTGCCCACATACCCCAAGCAGAACTTCAAACCTACTCAGCAGACTTGCGCTCTAAAACAGGTGGACGCGGAACCTTCTCGCTCAAGTTTGATCACTACGCCGAAGTGCCGCAGCATCTGGCTGATAAAATTGTGGCTGAACGTAAAAAAGCTGCTTAAAACTATTTGACGAGAAAGGTGACTATGCAAAAGGTTGTGGATCTTGCAATCCGGGCAGTAGGGAACACGCCCGTGGTGAAACTTCAGAAAGTTGTTCCGCCTAACAGTGCAGATATCTTTGTAAAACTTGAAGCCTTTAACCCTACTGGCTCCTATAAAGACCGTATGGCTTTAGCCATGATTGAGGAAGCAGAAAAACGTGGAGACTTAAAACAGGGCATGACAGTTGTGGAATATACAGGAGGAAGTACTGGCTCTTCACTAGCTTTCGTGTGTGCAGTCAAAGGTTACCGCTTTAAGGTCGTTTCATCGGATGCTTTTTCTAGAGAGAAATTACAAACCATGCGAGCCTTTGGGGCAGAGCTAGAGATTGTAAAGAGTGAAGGTGGCAGTGTAACCCCAGATTTAATTCCGCGCATGATGGCTCGTGCCAAAGAAATTGCTGCCGAAGAGAACACCTACTTTACAAACCAAATCCATAATCGGGATTCTCTAGTTGGCTATGCCCAGATTGGCCATGAACTCTTGGGGCAATTTGGTAGAATAGATGCATTTTGTGGAGCAGTAGGTACAGCAGGGATGATGATGGGAGTAGCTTCCGTGTTTAAACAGGCTCGCCCTGAAACCAAAATGGTTGTGTTAGAACCAGCCAGTTCGGCAGTTATCTCCACAGGAAAGCCAGGAAAACATCGGGTTGAGGGTATTGGCATAGGCTTTATTCCTCCGCATCTGGATAAAGGGCTATATGACGAAGTTTACGGTATAGAAGAATCCGAAGCTAGAGAAATGGCCCGCCAACTGGCCAAAGAAGAAGGTATTTTTGCAGGAGTCTCGAGTGGTTTGAATGTGGTTGGGGCTATTCAGGTCGCTCAAAAATTAGGGCCTGGATATACCGTTGTTACTGTCGCTTGTGATTCGGGGCTAAAGTATTTATCAGGTGATTTATACGAATTGTAGTTACTAGTACTATAATCACAAATAATTTTTGGTAGCTTCATTTGTTCTTATTATTAGACTAAGCATCTACATAACAGTTCTTACAAAAGTGAGGTAACTCATGATCACGTATTTGTTGCCTCAAGGTTTGATAAGCAGAAGAATTCCAAATCTCTCCAAAGTCTTGCTCAAAAACGTTACCCATTTTTACTGTATCAGAGTCAGCTAGAATACAACAAGGTACAACATCCCCATTACTAGCAAGATATGCACTCTTCCAGGCCCATCCACATTTTCTTTGACGGCTATATTTATCTTCGGTAGCGATTTCCAAAGGCAAATCTAAATTATTTGCTTCAGTTTTTGCTTGCGCCAATGATGTTTCTAATTCTTTGCTTTCAGAAACACGTTTGCTGGAATTTAGCTCTTTCATACTATCCTTGCCCCAACTATTAAGGACAAGTTGAAAGGTCAGTTTGTCTAATTTAAGAGAAGAAACCAGTTGTACAATTTTGCTTAGTTGCATAGCATTGTCTTTTGTTACAACTGTTCGCACCTGTATTTCCTGTTTTTTGCCTTGTCGTCTGGCTGATATTTTTTTAATGTTTTCTATTACTTTCTTAAAGGAGCTACCTACTCTAATGCGCTCAAACACGTCATCTGTTGCACCATCAATGCTAAAGGTGATATCTGTAGATAGATTTAACAAACTATCACAAATTGCGTCCGTCATGACTGAACCATTAGAAATGATTTCGCTCTTAATCCCTCGAGCTTCAATAACTTGTAGCATGGGAAGTAGCTGTTTATTAAGTAGAGGCTCTCCCATGCCTTGCAGTTTGATTTTGATTAAGTTTGGCATATGCTGCAAAATAGTCTCTAGTTTTTCTACATCCAAGTTGACTCGAGGCTTTGTCCAATGGGTCACCTGACAATGGGGACACTTGAAATTACAATAATTGTTGGGCTCAATATCGATGATCGAAGGTAGGGCAGGCACTTTTATCAAATGCAACAAATGAGCAATTTCAAGATAGGGTGTGATTCCATAACTTACCGGGATATCTGATGTGTTTAAGATAGAATTGTACCTTGCTTTGAATTTTGCTAAACATATTTCCCCTTAGATATTCTTAGATTGTATCTAGATCATCAACCTCACCATCATTCAGCTATCACATGTTTCAGATCTTCTAGTTGTTATAGCAAATGAGGCGTTAACAAGGCGTTAACAAGGCGTTAACAACCTGAAAACATGGGTTTTATGCACTAAACGGTAGTCCTTTAGCAGTTTGAGGCTACATGTATCTTCCCAAAAAATCCTGTTCAGAACAGTAAACCTAATACCAAATCGGTGAGCAAGCGACGCATATCCGTTTTTCACACCGACTAGAGCCCTTCGACAAGACTCAGGGCAGGCTCAAGCGAAATGGAGGTGTCTAACACAATTCACTGAGTATTCAGTTGGCATAGTACCCTAGACTTCTCGATGTAGCTTGTCCTGAGTAAACCGAATGGGTTTCACTCCGCTCGAAGTGACTAGGTGAGTAGCCCTTTGAGTCACTTGCTACAAAAATTGGTATAAGACCGAGTTTATCTATAACCAGTCGATTGTACAGAGTTTGGGCGATAGCGTCCCTGCTATATCAACTCGGCAAGACATACCGCAGTCACAGGTTTAACTCTTTAAACTTTAAAGCCAGCTACCCGAAGATAATTTTTGGTTGCTTCTTCAACGGTATAGGGCAACATTTTAGAGTCCTCTACACTTTTTCTGGGTTGGCTTAATGTCTTATCTATAGCTTTAGCAAGTTCTTGTGGGTTTTGCATAGGAACCAGAATTCCATACTGAGCTGCTCCTAAAATTTCATTGGGGCCACTTTTACAATCTGTGGCTACCACAGGTGCTCCTACCGCCATAGCTTCAATAAGCACGGTGGGCAAACCCTCAAAGATGGATGACAGCACAAATACATCGGCATTTTTCATATAGGCATAGGGGTTATCCACAAAGCCGGGTAACCAAACATCATCAGCTATATTGAGTTCTTTGATTAGAGCCTCGAGTATACTTCTATCTTCGCCTTCACCTAAAATCATCAACCTTGCTGGGCGCATATTTCGCAACGCAGCAAATGCTCTAAGCAAGGTAGGAAAATCTTTTTGGCGATTGAGGCGACCTACTCCAACCACGACGGGGATATCTGTATGCAACCAAGGATGTGAAACGGGTAAAGCTGCTTTGCGAAGTACTTCTGGAGAAAGCACAGGATTAAAAATAACTTGGGTTTTTTGCCTAATTCCAGCTACACTCTTTAAGTCATCGGCGACCCCTTGGGATACCGTTACAATGGCATCTGCAAAAGGATATGAAAGGCGCATAGTGACAAACATCTTTTGATGCGCTTGTTGTACTTTAGGATCAGCCGTTTCTAAAAAGCTAAAGGCTAAATGCTCACTTACCACCACTTTGGTTTTAACCATAGCTACTTTTTTAGCTACAATGGCCATAACATTGCAATGAGAAAGTGCTGAAATTAAGGCCTTGGGGCGGTTTTGTCTGAGATATTGCACCAATTGGGGAAAACTATTTAAGGTACGTGAAGTATTAAAGTTAATTAGGCGTATTTTTTCGTTAAGTTGTTTGGCGTAAGGGCCATCAACAGAAGCTACTAATAAATCAACTGAAAGCCCAAAATCGAGCATGGTGTGGGCCAGATTGATAATGACCCGTTCGGCCCCACCTCCGGCTAGGTTGGGGATGAACAAGGCAACTCTTCCACTTAACATAAAAGCTAGTGTAACGAGTGTTTTGAGCAAATGGTGTGACAAAGCAAACCTTTGGAGGTACGCTTCGCTCAAACTTCGTACAATCATCTCGTTATCATATGGAGATATCATCTGACTGTTAGAATAGAACTTTTTTAAGGTATTTAGAGTCTTATTTTCACTTCTTTTTCATCTAGCTCGATACAATGATACAGAGCCTTCAAGAAGAGCTCTCAAGGTGAATCATGAAAAATTTTTACATTCTTATCTTTTTTGCTTTAGCCCTTACAGCCTGTGCCCCGCAAACTGTTCCTGCTCCTGAACCTATTTTTTATAAAGATAGCAAAGATAATCTTTTCCCTGCGGTGGTTCAAGCCATTTCAACCAGTCCAGGTCTGGATAACAGCACAGGTTGGGTTATTTCAGAATCGGATGCTTCAGGTGGATTTGTTCGGGCTACCACCAGTGTACGAGTATGTGGTTTTTTAGGGCTTGGTTGTCATGATGAGATGGAATCATTAAGTGTAGTGATTTCTCAAGCTGATGATGACCGTACCCAAGTGGTTATTCAGCGAACACCCAAGGCGCAGGACTTAGCAGAAAAAATCCGTAAAGATTTGGATAGTAGGTTTTTGAGGTCTTAATTTATAAACTTTGAATAATGCCTATAGATTACTCCCTTTAATAAGCAAGGCAGAAAATACTTTGAAAGAAGCATTGACACGCTTAGTGTCATTTGTAATGAGGAGGTCAAGTAAAAACCCTGAAAAAGTATTTACAATAACATTTGCTGTGCTGGCATTGCAGTTCTTAAAACGAGTTTGAATAAAGCTAACCCATCCTTCAATAATTTGCTTTGCAAATGTTCTATAGTGTGGGTTCCCGTTTATTCCTAAAACTTCAACTTCAAAGAGAAGTTTACCAAAAGCTAGAAAGTTATCTGATGAAAACCACTGCCAGAGATAGGCTAACTCAGCTTCGCTGTTTGCTTTAGGCTTAGGACTCTTAGTTAATGCTTCAATCTGATGTTGCTGGGCTAGCTCAAGTGCTTCAATAATGAGTTGCTCTTTAGAACCAAAATGATAGATAAGCATTCGGGCGTTGGTTCCCAGGGCTTTGGCAAGTGGGCGAAGGCTAAGGTCTTGTAAGCCGTGCTGCAAAAGATATTGCAGAGCCTTTTGGAGTAAGGCTACTTTGATGGTGGGGTCGGAGTCTCTTCCCATAGATGAAGACTGTAGCGTTTCAACAAACCAGATGCAACTCTTTTCTGGGTTTGTTGTGATTAGTAACTGTGTTAGGACTCATCAAAGGGCTCATAGAACCTGCCTAGTGTGTACTTTGTTAGCCTGTTTAGGCTTTTGCTGGTCGCCACATTGGTCCGACAACTAACAAGAGGACAATGATATTAAAAAAAGCGTTTGAGGGGTTTCCAGAGGCTATAGACCCTGCACTGTCCAAGAAGAACCAAGCGAGGCTGCCAGTCAACAAAGCTCGGCGCACACCCTCGGGTGCTGTGTCATAAACCCATTGCCGTAAACACCAAACCATAACGCCCCAACCCAAAAGAAACCCCCCTGTTAGTGCAGATAGAAACCGTGTGGTGGGGTCTGTATAAGTCTGCACACCATCCACTGGCAAGCTCAGAAGATCAAGTGTCCACTGTGCCAATTCTGAGGTAGATAGCATAGTTCCAAGGGCGAAAACGGGACCAAAAATCCCAATGACAATCGCACTGACTGTTAGCCAAGTCTTGTGAAAATTTTGAGACATAAGTGTACTCCTTTTGAAGTTTTGAGATAAGCGAATGCTCTATAAACGAAACGTTAGTTACACGTAACAAGTGTTTCATAAAAAGAGGGTTTTGTCAAGGATGTCTTATTCAGAAATAAATCTTTTTAAAATACTGAATTGCTACAGAAAACAAATGTATCAAACTAGGAACTGAATATATCTTTTCGCAGAAACAATCAAAAACAATGGAATCCGCATCCTGCGCTCAAAAAGGTCTTTATCCTCAAAATTCTCTGGTTTTGGACAGCCTTCCCTTAACCCCTTGAAGATTTTGCAAAGATAATCCAATCCTCTCAGAGTACAGACTTTTGATAGATAAAACAATTTAATATACACTTAACTCTGATAAAGGAGCCTCAATGACCAAACCATCAACACAAAGTGTCTGGGCCGGTGAAGAAAGCTACTTGGCCGAACATGCCACTCAAGTGCCCATTTTCCAAACCATTTCTTTTGGCTACCCCGATGTAGACGAGTGGCTCGAGGTTGCCCTTGGCAAAGCCCCTGGGCATATCTATAGCCGTAATACCAACCCTACCGTACATGCTTTTGAAGAGAAGGTGCGCGTACTCGAGGGGGCAGAGGCGGCGACTAGTTTCGCTACAGGCATGGCTGCTATTTCCAATACCCTATTTACCTTTTTGCGCCCAGGTGACCGTGTGGTTTCTGTCAAAGATACTTATGGCGGAACCAATAAAATTTTTACTGAGTTTTTGCCACAGATGAGTATTCAAGTGACCTTGTGCGATACGACTGACCATGAAGAAATTGAAAGTGAAATTGCCAAGGGTTGCAAGGTGTTATATCTCGAGACACCGACCAATCCCACTCTAAAACTGCAAGACATTGCTCGGTTGGCTAAAGCAGGAAAAGCAGTAGGCGCACTGGTGGTTACAGATAATACCTTTGCTACGCCAATCAATCAAAAGCCATTAGAACTCGGCTCAGATATTGTGCTGCATAGTGCCAGCAAATTTTTAGGCGGTCATGCCGATGCTTTAGGTGGTGTTATTTGTGGCCCTAAAGATTTGGTAAAACAGGTTTATCATTACCGTGAAATTACTGGGGCAACGCTTGACCCATTTGCGGCTTATTTGTTGTTGCGTGGTATGAAGACTTTAGCATTGCGTATTGAAAGACAAAACCAGAATGCTTTAGCAGTAGCCCAGTATTTAGAAGCACACCCAAAGGTTGAAAAAGTTTTTTATCCAGGACTCGAGTCACATCCACAACACGCTATTGCCAAAGCACAAATGCGTGGATTTGGTGGCATGATGAGTTTCTCGCTTAAAGGTGGATTTGAAGCAGTAAAGATGTTTTTGCCCAAACTCAAATTAGCGCATCGTGCAGCCAATCTGGGTCCAGTAGAAACAGTGGTGGGCCCACCCGCTACAACCAGTCATGTAGAATGCACACCAGAAGAACGTGCAGCAATGGGGATTCCAGAAGCCTTGATACGGTACTCAACAGGGATTGAGGATATAGAAGATTTGATAGCTGATTTAGAGCAGGCTTTAGGCTAAAGCGTATAAACCTGAACTTCTAAGTTATCCTCAGACCAATTGGCTAGGGCAGTCTCGAGTCTTAATATCTGCCTAGGTGCAAACCAGCTCTGTGCATCTTTATTAAAGACCAATTCATCACCAAGATAAAAGCAAGCATGTTGGATACTCGAATTATTTTGCCAGATCAAAATAGAACCGTCAGGTAAATGCTCAGTAGCTTGCAAACCAGATTTTTGATAACCTCGGTTTTCTATCTCTCGCAAAAAAGTTTCACTTTGCAGCCAGAGACCCGAGACTTTTCTAGCCTCTTTAACCTCGAGTCTTGCTGCCAAAGTTGTAGCAAAGCAGTTTGGCCCACTTTTGTCTGAAAATCCTATCAGATGTTTAACTGAGGGAAAATATTTGTTGATGTGTCGCCATTGGCTTTTGCTTAATGTGCTTGATAAGCACTTACTTCTATCTTCGCTGATAAATTTTTCTAGCCAGCGTTTTTGGGTTTCAAAGGTAAAGCTGCGCCAGAGGTCATAGCTTAGCTCGAGCATCTTTTTGCCGTCATAATTGAATGTATTGTTTAGAGCTTGCTCGAGTTCGTGATCCCTTAATAAGTGGCTGTATTCGTCAAAGTTAGAAATTTGTCCACGACCTAGTTTGGCTTGCTGATGGAGAAGCTCGAGGCGTAATTCTTTGGCTAAATTTTGCACTTCGTTGGGGCTTAGCAGTGTTACCCACGCTGCTGTTGAGCTTACAGCATAAGTGGTGTAAGTATCGTGAAAACACAAATCTTTTATAGTAGTTTGAAACTCGGCACGAGTGAGTTGAATTGTGGGAACTCGAGCTCTTAAGTCATTTGTCAGAAAAAACGGAGCAGCAGGGTAAACAAGTACTTTAGACCAAGCTCTGAATAACGTATCAGAAATGGAAATCCCAAGCAGTTTCATAAACTGAATTACTTTAACACTCCAGCCACCCACCATAATCTAGGGTTGACCAAATCTTTTTATCGTGTATACTTTCTACATATGCGTTCTCTCTTTGCTTGGACAGGTGCATTAGGACGATGGCAAGGATACACAATCCCTTCGCCTTCACCCCAGGCCTTCTTGTCTAAGAAAGTTGAGAATTTACCGTGTCTAACGTATTATTTGATGTGACCATTAAACCCATTTATAAAGAAGTTTTAGCCGATTTAGAAACCCCTTTAACGGCTTACCTGAAAGTTGCCCAGCAACCTGCCTTTTTGTTGGAAAGTGTTGAGCAGGGTGAGCGCATTGCCCGCTATTCGTTTATTGGTACAGGGGAGAGGCTGCGCTTTGAGTCTCGTGGTAGTACCATGACGATTAAAAGTGAGTCGGGTACAGAAACTTTAGAAACTAAAGACCCCTTGCGCGTATTGTGGGAGCGCACTGTAAAGTCTGCTAAGACAGACCCAAACCTCCCTGGCTTTTGGGCAGGTTCAGTCGGCTACGCTGCTTATGACATTATTCGGCAATACGAAACCTTGCCAGACAGTAACCCAGATGAGTTAAACATTCCCGATTTGCTTTTTATTCAACCAGAAGTCATTGTGATTTTTGACCATATCAAACGCCGTATATTTATTGTTGCACCAGCTATAGATGGAGATGCTAAAGATGAAGCCAGGGCGTCTCAAATGGTTGAACAAACCTATCAGCGTTTGCGTGGGCCACTGCCTGGTGTACCTGGGGAACGTGCTGGTAAACGTAGTGAGTTTAAGAGCAATTTTACCAAAGAAGGTTACATGGCCGCCGTTGCCAAAGCCGTTGAATACATCCATGCTGGTGATATTTTTCAAGTTGTGCCAAGCCAACGTATGACGGCAGAACTCGGTGTGCATCCTTTTGCTATTTACCGTGCTTTGCGAATGATTAATCCAAGCCCGTATTTAGGCTATCTAGATTTGGGCGGCGTGACGCTGGTTGCTAGCAGCCCAGAAAGTTTGGTAAGGACACACGGTAATAAAGTCGAAACCTTGCCCATCGCTGGTACACGCAAGCGCGGTGCAAACAGTGAAGAAGATACAGCACTTGCCAAAGAACTTTTAGCAGATGAAAAAGAACGTGCTGAACATATTATGCTAGTTGATTTAGGACGTAATGATTTAGGGCGAGTATGCAAAGCGGGCAGTGTAAAAGTAACTGACCTGATGCGAATTGAACGCTACAGCCATGTCATGCACATTGTTTCAACCGTCGAGGGTGAACTCCTCCCAGATCAAACACCACTTGATGCACTTGCCAGTACCCTGCCTATGGGTACGGCCTCGGGTGCGCCAAAAATAAGGGCTATGGAGATTATTGACGAACTCGAGCCTGTTCGTCGCGGAGCTTATGCTGGAGCCTTTGGTTATGTGTCTGTAAATGGTGCAATGGATATGGCTCTCACCTTGCGAACTGCCGTAATCACCAATGGCAAGATTCATTTACAAGCGGGTGGGGGAGTCGTTGCTGATTCTGATCCCGAATTTGAATTTAACGAATCCAACCAAAAGTTGGGGGCCTTACGAAAAGCAGTTGAATTGGCTACCGAAGGTCTTGCGTGATATGTATAACAGTCAAACTATAGCCAAATTCTTTGATGACTACGGCGAAAAAGAATGGGAAAGGCTCGAGGCAACCCCTCGAGACCAAGTATCCTTTTATATTCATACGCATTACTTGAAGAAATTTATTAAAGCGGGTGACAGGGTACTCGAGGCTGGCGCAGGTGCGGGAAGATTCACTATCGAACTTGCCAAACTTGGTGCGAATATAACTGTGGGTGATATTTCCAAAGTGCAGCTTGAGCTAAATAAAAAATATGTTAAAGAAGCGGGATTAGAGAGAGATGTTGAAGCTCGAGTAGAACTGGATATTACCAACCTTCCCAAATTTGCTGATAATCAGTTTGATGCGGTTGTTTGTTATGGTGGTCCTATCAGCTACGTCATAAATAAAGGAGAGTTGGCCATTAGTGAACTACTCCGTGTGACAAAGCCTGGTGGTTATTTGTTCATTAGTGTTATGTCATTACTCGGCACGACTCGTCTTTTCTTTGAGCAAGTAACAGAACTCAAAAGTTATCCAGACGTTTTAACTCGAGTCAACCTTGATGGGATGCTTGATAGTAATTCTGGACATGCACCACTCAAAATGTACCGCTTTAGCGAACTCAAAACTCTTTTGCAAAAATTTTCTTGTCACCTTGTAACAGCTTCATCTGCAAACTATTTGAGTCTGGGCCGAAATGAGTTTTTGCAAAGCCACTTACAAATAGCAGAACTCAAAGACCAATTTTTTGCTTGGGAGTTGGATTACTGTGCTGAAGAGGGTGCGATTGATGGGGGTACACATATGATTGTGGTCGTACAAAAGGATTTACAATGATTCGCGCTGGTGCACCCAACGATGCTAAAGGATTAACGGAGCTTCTTCATGCTATAGAGGATTTAAGTCAGATTGGCAAAGAAAGTTTTGAAGCTATGCTGGCTCGAGTCCATAAACACTTGGTAAGAATAATCTCGAGTAACGAACATACACTTTTAGTAGCGGAAGAGAGTAATCAAATTATTGGCTATATCAATGTCCATTGGCACCCGATGATGTTAATGGCAGACGGTGAAGGCTTCGTTTCGGAATTATTTATCCATCCAGACTTTCGCTCGAGGGGCATTGGCGCACTATTAACGGAGAAAATTATAGAAGAAGGTAAGACTCGAGGTTGCGCTAGACTCTGCCTTCTCAACATGCGAAATAAACCATCTTATGAACGAAGCTACTATACTAAGCATGGCTGGGTGGAACGCCCTAACGCTGCCAACTTCGTCTATGATTTGAGAGGAAACGTTTAGGGTGCGCTTAGCGCACCGTCGTGAGATTTGCAATGTACGTTAACGACAAACGACGTGCAAATGGTGCGTAAAACGCACCCTATGGAGGACGTAATGAAAAAAATTCTGATGGTTGATAACTACGATTCATTTACTTATAACCTTGTGCAGTACTTTGGCGAATTAAATACAGATACAACCATTTGGCGCAATGACCAATTCAAGTTAGAGGACATCAAAGACTTAAACCCTGATGGCATCGTTATTTCACCTGGTCCTTGTACCCCCTATGAAGCAGGTCACTCAATAGAAGTGATCAAACAATATGGCAAGGATATTCCTATTTTTGGTGTTTGTTTAGGTCATCAGAGCATTGGTGCAGCGTTTGGTGCAAAAGTTGTGCGGGCCAACAAAATCATGCATGGCAAAACTAGCCAAATCAATCATGATGGCACTGCTATGTTTAAGGATTTACCCAATGACCTTACGGCCACGCGCTATCACTCGCTGATTGTGAAAGATATGCCTGACGAGCTTAGGGCTAATGCCTGGGTCAATGATGATGGTGAAGATGTGATTATGGCTATGCGTCACCGTGATTATCCTGTTTGGGGTGTGCAGTTTCATCCTGAGAGTATCCTGACGCAATCGGGGCATAAAATGTTGCAAAACTTTTTGGATATTTGTTGATTATGGCACAAGTTAAGGTTTATGGACTTAAAGCGAATCTGGGGCCTATCAAAGCTCGCTTGTCGGATGTCATTCACCAGTGTTTAGTTGAAGCCTTCAAATTACCAGAAGATAAACGCTTTCACAGATTCATAGCTTTAGAGCCTGATGATTTTATGTATCCAACAGACCGAAGTGAGAAGTACATTATTATAGAAGTGATTATGTTTGAAGGGCGAAGTGTGGAAAGTAAAAAGCAATTGATTGGCTTGCTCTATGAACGTTTTGCTTCTGTTTTAGACATAACCGCTAAGGATTTGGAGATTGTAATGCTTGAGTCTCCGCGTCATAACTGGGGTATACGGGGTTTGCCTGGAGATGAATTAGCGTTAAACTATAAGGTAACGGTATAAACATTTATGCTTTTACTTAAAAAAAGGATTAAGGAATTTATTTGTTGTGGCACTACCTGAGATAAGCATCATTACTGCAACATACAATCGTGCTGAGTTACTTTTGCAAAAGCTCGAGTCGCTCAAGTCTCAAACGCTATTGTCAGACCGTTTTGAATGGATTGTATGTATCAATGGTTCCACTGATAAGACTCGAGAAATCTTTCAAGATATCCAAATGCCTTTCAATATCAAAGTGATTGATTTTGAAACAAATCAAGGAATTAGTAAAGGGCGAAATGCTTGTGTCAAAGAGGCTAAGGGTAAAATCCTCTATTTTTCTGATGATGATTGTATCCTGCAAAAAAATACCCTCGAGCGACATCTCTTAGCACAAGAAAACCTGTGTGTGGCAATTGGTGGTATTCGCTTTGAAGCAAATACAGTAACTTTATGGCAACCACAAAAAGTAAATTACTGGAATCTTAACGGGGCTAACTCGAGTGTACCCAAAGGTGCTTTTGAAAAAGTGGATGGATTTGATGAAAGATTAACTGGCTATGGCGGTGAAGATTTACTGTTAGGGTATCGATTAAAACAATCAGGACTTAAATTTAGAAGACTTGGTGGGATGGTAAACCATCGTGGCCCTAATCCTATGGATGCCCAAGATTTAATAAAAGCTCAAGACGCTGGTAAGAATGCTGTACGTATTGTTGAATTTTACCCTGAATTAGCTTTTCGTTTAGGTGTACATCCTGGCATCTTAAAAATGAAGAAGATACTCTTACCTTGGCTGAAAATGTTTGGTAATACTCGAGTTTCTGGTGAATGGGCTTATGTTCAAGGTGCTCTAGAAGAATGGCGATTGCGGCGCGGAGAACCCAAATGACAAAGATGGTGATTGTTTCAAATGGTTACGGTGAAGATGCTATTGGCGCAGCCATTGCTAAAGAATTACAGCATTTGAAGATTGAGGTTGTAGCCTTGCCATTGGTCGGACGAGGTTTAAGCTATGAAGAAAACGGTATTGCAACTATAGGACCAAGACAAACCATGCCTTCAGGAGGATTTGTCTTTGACCGTCCAGGAGCCTGGCGTAAAGATATTCAAGCAGGTTTTATATCCATGACCTTTAAGCAGTGGCAAACCCTTCGGCGAACCTCTAAACATACTCAAGCCACCTTGGTGGTAGGAGATTGGTATGCGTTAAGTGTAGCTAAGTTTTTTTCTCAGGGGCCGCTTTTTCAAATGCAACCCTTGGTATCTTTACATTACTGGGAAGGGGAGGGGGCTCCTACCACGGGGCAACCTTATGGTCTATGGGAACGCATGTTGATGAAAGCCGCTACACAAGTCTATCCACGCGATGAAGCCAGTACCCTTTGGTTACAGCAACATGGCGTACCCCGGGCCTGTTATATGGGTAATCCTATGCTTGATGCTTTATATGGGGATAAGCCTGTAGATTTACCTGCTCCCTATTTGCTTTTATTGCCAGGCTCGAGAGCCGATGCCTATGAAAGCCTTCCAATTATGCTCGAGTCTTGTTACTTGCTGCAAGATTTGAATCTGACTCCGGTAGTAGCCTGGGCAGGATTGCCTTTAGATGTTGATTTGGGTAAATGGAAACCTGTAGCAACAGGGGCTTTAGAAGGTATTACTCATTATTTTGAACATGATGGAAGTAAAGTTTATGTACTACAAAAGCGGTTTGCCTCCCTGCTTAAAAATGCCAAACTGGCGATTTCTACAAGTGGCACGGCTGCCGAGCAAGCTGCAGGCTATGGTGTGCCTCTGGTAGGATTTCTAACTTCAGGGCCTCAATATACTGCCTCATTTGCTTCAGGACAAAAGCGGTTATTGCGAGAGGCTTTAACCCTGGTCGAAGCTAAAAGTGAAAATGTAGCCAAGGCCGCTCGAGCCCTAATAAGCAATACAGAAACCTATAGCTTGGCTCAAAAGGCTGCTCGAGGTGTGATGGGAGAGCCTGGCGCAGCGCAGCGCATAGCAAAAGATATACACTATTATCTACTCAAAGGGGACCACCATGTCTGAATTGTCAATTGCGCCATTACTCAATGATATTTTTGATGGAAAAACCTTAGATCGCCAACAAGCTAAAGAAGTGATTGGCTATCTGATGGATGGCAAACTAAGCCAGATGCAAGCAGCAGCTTTGCTGGCTGCGTTACGAACACGTGGTGAAACTGTAGAAGAAATTATTGGTTTTGCAGAAGCCATGCGGGAGCGTTCGGTCAAAGTTCATGCCAATATTACAGAGCCTCTTTTAGACATTGTGGGTACGGGTGGAACCAGTATCAATACCTTTAATATCAGCACCGCTACGCTTTTTGTGGTTGCAGCTAGCGGGGCTAAAATTGCTAAACACGGTAATCGTGGTGTGACTCGCAAGTCAGGCTCGGCAGATGTTTTAGAAGCTCTAGGCGTTAACCTTGATCAGTCGCCACAAAAACTAGCTCAGAGCATTGAAGAAGTTGGGTTAGCTTTTATGTTTGCTAGGGCGCATCATCCAGCCATGAAATTTGTGGCTCCAATTCGGGCAGATATTCAAGCCAGAACCATTTTTAATTCGATTGGGCCTCTTACTAATCCAGCTTCTGCTGACAGGCAACTGATGGGTGTTTATGATCCACGTCTTACCGAGACTTTAGCCCAAGTTTTAGCTGGCTTAGGAGTTAAGCGGGCTTTGGTGGTTCATGGTGGAGGTTTAGATGAGCTGAGTGTGACCTCAGAAAACAAAGTCACTGAGCTTTCCGATGATGGGATAAAAACCTATGAAATAACGCCTGAAAGTGTGGGGTTAGCTCGTTGTGCCTTACAAGATATTTTAGGCGGAACTCCGCAAGAAAATGCTCAAACCATTCGTCGTCTTTTATCCAATGAAATTCGCGGGGCCAAGCGGGATATTGTGCTGTTTAATGCGGGTGCTGCGCTGTATTTGGTAGATAAGGTAACAAGTATTGCTCAGGGTGTGAAGTTGGCAGATGAGCTGATTGAAAGTGGTAAGGCTATGGGGAAACTCGAGCAATATCTAGCGTTTTCAGGAGGTATCATCTCGTTATAATCAAGCTAATTCAAGGATAACGACACACTGAAATGGTATTGAATCCTTGTGAAGCATAGTGCAAGCCACAATTCATTTTTTAGGCCTTGAAGAGGCTATACTTTAAGCATGGTTGCTACCCTCTCAGACATTCGTTTGCAAGATAAAGCCCTGGGTCCTATTGCTGACAAAGTTCTTTCGGGTAAACGTCTTTCTTTTGAAGATGGCGTAGTGCTTTATCACAGTAGAGATATTCCTGGTATTGCTCGTTTAGCCGATATTGTACGCCAGCGCAAAGTGGGCGATAAAGCCTATTTTGTGCATTCACTCAGGCTTTCGCAGACCAATGTTTGTTATGTTGGCTGTACCTTTTGTGGCTTTCAGCGCAAATTTGGTGAAGACGGAGTATGGGATTATGACTTAGAAGATGTTTGGGCTTATGTAGATAAGTATTATCACCCTGACCTTACCGAAGTGCATATTTCATCAGGGCATCATCCAAAAAGAGACTGGCAGTATTACTTAGATTTAGTGCGTGGTTTGACTGAACGATATAAGGTACAAGTAAAAGCTTGGACGGCTGCCGAAATTCATCATTTTACAAAAATTGCTAAACCTAAACGCACCTACCGTGAAATTCTTTCGGAGCTTAAAGATGCAGGGTTAGTTGCCTTACCTGGTGGTGGGGCGGAAATTTTTGCCGAGCGGGTACGCAAGCAAGTGGCTCGGGCCAAAGTCACGGCTGAGGGCTGGCTCGAGATTCACCGAACGGCTCACGAACTGGGTATCCCTACCAATGCCACTATGTTATATGGACATATTGAAACCCTCGAGGAACGCTTAGATCACATGCTGCGCTTGCGGGCTTTGCAAGATGAAACCAAGGGCTTCTTTTCTTTTATTCCCCTAGCTTTTCAGCCAGATAATAATGACCTTGCTAAGCAGCTAAACAAAACTGAATTCACCACTGGACTAGATGACTTACGCAATTTAGCAGTGTCGCGTCTGATGCTAGATAACTTTGACCACATCAAAGGCTACTGGATTATGATTACACCTGAGATGACCCAAGTCACACTTTCAGCAGGTGTTGATGATATTGATGGAACTATCAAAGATGAAAAAATTGCCCATGCTTCGGGTGCAGTCACCGAGCAGGGCATGACTGAAGAAGAACTGGTGAAATTAGTTAAGGATGTTGGGCGTATTCCGGTGCGTAGAGATGCGCTTTATAATGAACTCAAGGTTTTCAATTAAAGGATTGAAGAGTGAAGATTAAAGAGTGAAAATTAAAACTACAAAAATCTTTACTCTTCAATCTTTACTCTTTACTCTATTGAAATTTATGACTCTACCCCAAGCTGATATTAAAAAGACCGAACGCCTCGGCATTGTCTCTTACACCAATGTTGCCCCCTTACACTGGGGACTTACTCCTTGGGAGGGTATTGAGTTTGTGCGTGGAGTACCTACCGAGCTTAATCAAAAACTTTTATCAGGAGACATAGATTTAACCTTAATCTCGAGTATTGAATTCTTGCGTTATCGCCATTTCTTGAAAGCCTTACCTGATTTTTCTATTTCTACTTTGGGGCCTGTGCGCAGTGTGATGTTATTTCACTGGGAACCTTGGGAAAAATTACAAGGTAAAAAAATTGCTGTCACTACCGATTCAGCTACCAGTGTGCATCTTCTTAAAGTGCTGCTTAAAGAAAGCCAGCTCGAGACCACCTTTGTACCCATGCCACCTATGCTAGATGCCATGCTGCAACACTGTGACGCAGCTTTGCTCATTGGAGATACTGCGCTTATTGAAGCTGTGCATCAACGGGAAGTTAATGGTAAACAGCCTTTTATTACTGATTTAAGTGAGGCTTGGTATACTCTTACAAAGTTGCCATTTACTTTTGCCGTATGGGCTTCTCGCAAGGACAACCCACCCTCGAGTCTATTAGTGCATAAACTTCGTGAAGCCCGGGAGCATGGTCTGGGTCATTTAGCGGATGTTTCTAAAGCAGAAGCCGATGAATTAGGTTTGCCACGGACCATCATTCAGCACTATCTGGCCAATTTTAGATATTATCTCGAGCCACCTGACCTTGATGGGCTTATGCTCTTTGCCGAAAAAGCCCTGAGTGATTTTAATAAAGAAGAACTCGAGTTTTGGAGCTAAACTTAAAATTGAGTTGTTGTTTTAGATATCTTGCGTCGCTTGATTAGGTCTAGTAAGTATTGCCCGTACTGGTTTTTCTCTAAAGGTTTAGCTAGAGCTTCTACGTCTTCAGCACTTATCCAACCTTTGTTAAATGCAATTTCTTCTAAGCAAGCCACTTTAAGCCCTTGCCGCGCCTCAATGGTCTCTACAAAGTTACCCGCTTGTAACAGTGATTCATGAGTACCAGTATCTAACCAGGCCATCCCGCGCCCCATCATTTCAACAGAGAGTTGTCCCATTTCTAAATAGCGTCTGTTGATGTCGGTGATTTCAAGCTCACCTCTCGGTGAAGGTTTTTGTTCTTTGGCAAATTGCACGACGTTATGATCATAAAAATATAAGCCAGTTACGGCGTAATTTGATTTGGGCTGCTTAGGTTTTTCTTCAATGCTGATGGCTTTGCCCACGTTGTCAAAGTTGACCACGCCGTAACGCTCGGGGTCTTTGACGTAGTAGCCAAAAACAACTGCACCCTGTTCTAAATTTGCCGAGCGTTGCAACATACCTGTGAGACCATAGCCAAAGAAAATGTTATCACCCAGAATTAGACAGCATTTATCGTTACCGATAAATGTTTCTCCGATAATAAAGGCTTGTGCGAGTCCTTCGGGTTTGGGTTGCTCAGCGTAGTGCAAGGTCATGCCCCACTGCGTACCGTCGCCTAACATTTCTTGAAAGCGTGGTAAATCGTGCGGTGTGGAAATAATCAAGACTTCGCGGATGCCTGCAAGCATCAGCACTGAAAGCGGATAATAAATCATAGGTTTGTCGTAAACAGGTAAAAGCTGTTTACTCACTGAACGTGTGATGGGGTAGAGGCGTGTGCCAGAACCGCCTGCTAGAATGATGCCTTTCATTGTAGGGAACCTTTAATAGAGGAATGAGGTATGAGGAATGGGGAATGGAGAAAATGGAGAATAGGGAAGGTATACGAAGTTTGAGCGAATGCGTAGGAATGAGGGGTCATGTTGTTGCCTTTCTGTAGAAGCCTGTGAGAAGCCTCGAGACTTTATCTAGTAAGTATGTTCGAGTGGCAAGTAACCGAGTCTTTGTGCAATATCCCTACTTACTCATTCCTTGTCTTTCGAGTTGATACTTACCACTTAATATCCGTTCACACCACTCGCTATTGTCTAAATACCACTGCACGGTTTTTCGCATTCCTGTTTCAAAACTTTCCTGCGGTGACCAACTGAGTTCTTGTTTAATTTTTTTGGCATCAATCGCGTAGCGTCTGTCGTGGCCTGGTCTGTCTGTTACAAAGGTAATGAGGGATGCGTAATGAGGAATGCGTGGGTTAGGTTTAAGTTCATCAAGCAGTGTGGTAATGGCTTCAACCATTTGCACGGTTGTTTTTTCGGCATTGGTTCCGATGTTATAGGTCTCGCCGATGCGACCTTTTTCTAATGCAGCCAAAATGGCGCGAACATGATCGTCTACATAAAGCCAATCCCGGATCGCACCACCGTCGCCATACACAGGAATGTTTTCACCGCGTAAAGATTTAAGAATAACAGTAGGAATAAGTTTTTCTGGAAACTGATAAGGTCCGTAATTATTTGAGCAGTTTGTTACCACAACAGGCAAACCGTAAGTGTGGAACCAGGCTTTGACTAAGTGGTCGCTGGCGGCCTTGCTCGAGCTATAGGGTGAACGTGGGTCATAGGGTGTTTCTTCAGTAAAATACCCTGTCTCGCCAAGGCTACCATAGACTTCATCGGTTGAAACATGCAAAAAGCGAAACTCTTGTTTGTTGCCTGATTTCCAGTAAGCTCTGGAAACATCTAAGAGTGTAAAAGTACCAACCACGTTAGTTTGAATAAACGCGCCAGGCCCGTCAATAGAGCGGTCAACATGACTCTCTGCGGCGAGATGTAACACTGCGTCAGGGTTGTGTTTTTGAAAGATGCGCTTGAGTGTAGCCTTGTCACAAATATCGCTTTGCTCGAAGGTGTAACGAGCGTTGCTCGAGGCATTTGGTAAGGACTCGAGGTTGCCTGCATAAGTAAGTTTATCTACGTTGATGACACGGTGCTGGGTATGCTCGAGTAAATACCTTATCAAGGCCGATCCAATAAAACCTGCGCCACCAGTAACTAAAAGTGTCTTGGTCATGCACGCTCCTTATAAACAAAATTATTACCTGCTTGCGCAAGAAGAGGTTGCAGTTGGTCTTTATTTGATAATAAAGGTTGCTCAATGCCCCATTGGATATTAAGAGCTGGATCATTCCATAGAATGCCGCGATCATGTTCACTGCTATATTCACCCGTGACTTTGTAAAACAGGTCAGCATTTTCACTCAGCACCGCAAAACCATGTGCAAAACCAACTGGCACGTAAAGCTGATGATGATTTTCGTCAGAGAGTTCTACGGCGACATATTTACCAAACGTCGGGGAGTCTTGACGAATGTCTACTGCTACATCCAAAATTTTGCCACGAATCACGGAGACGAGTTTTGCTTGTGGTTTGGGTAGTTTTTGATAATGCAAGCCACGTAAAATATTCTTGCTACTACGTGAATGATTATCCTGAATAAACAAATCAGGAATTCCACCCGCTATAAACTCGCTGTGTTTATAGTGCTCCTTGAAAAAACCACGCTCGTCTCCTCGTACTTGGGGTTTGATGAGAATGACTTCAGGAATGCTTTGACGTTCAAAGATAAAAGCCATGAGATGAAGAGAAAGGAGGAAAGAGAAAAGAGGAAAGAGTTAAACTCATCCTCATTGCTCATTGCTCGTTGCTCATTGCTCCTTTCAATTGTTTTTTAATCTCTTGCCAACGTGAAATGTCGAGTGAAATATCATCAGGCAAGGATACATTGGCATTTGTCTTGCTGCCGCGTTGTACGTCCGGCTTGCGACGCTTGGCTAAATCATAAACCGATTTGCGCTCAGTGGCGATATGAAGCGTGTTATAGGAAATGTTCTGGTAGTGTTGTATAGCCAGTGCAATCTCTGGAGCAATAATATCTACATAGTCTTGGGACGTATAAATATCATCAAATGCAGTTGGATAGGGCCACTCAATAGGGCGAAAACTGGTGCGAATGACGATGTGTTTAGGTAAGACTCTTATAAGCTCTTCGGCCACAAGTTTAGAAAGTGCATAATAGTTTCGTACTGGGCCGATAGGGTCATCTTCTTTGTATCCTCCACTATCTCCCCAAAAAACATAATCAGTAGAGATATAAACAACAGGAAGGGCATGTTCTAAAGCTACCTTGACTATGTTTCGTGTACCCTCGACATTGGTATCCCAGCAGGCCTGTTTATGGGTTTCTGCTCCTGAAACATTGGTATAAGCCGCAGCATGAACGATTAGGCTAGGTTGGTAGTTGTTTATAGCCTTTTTTATGCTGCTTATATTTGTAATATTAAGTTCTTGGCTGCTAGGGGCAATGAGGCTAAGCAGTTTTTGTAATTCTGTACCCAAACGACCCCGGCCACCTGTAAGCAAAATCGACATAAGCACTAGGCTACCAAGCTTTATAGATACTTGGGTGTCAGAAATTCAATAAAGCTTTAGGGACGTTTGTCGTTACATAGTTTTTAGGCTCTCAAGCTATGCTTAACAGGCTGTGAGGGTTTTCTCATAGCGAGCAAGTTCTTTTTTGTCATAGCCTAATCCCTGGAGATAAAATGGTTCAAATCCTTGAAAAAAGTATCCACATTGCCCAAGAAGCAGGTCAAAAGATTCTAGAAATCTACACTACGTCTGATTTTAATGTCGATATGAAGGCCGATAATTCCCCGCTTACTAAGGCCGATATTGCTTCTCATGACTATATTGTGGAGCATTTAGCCGCCTTGACCCCAGAAATTCCTATCTTATCTGAGGAATCTAAGGGTATTTCTTATGCTGAGCGTAAAGACTGGAGCAAGTTTTGGCTGGTTGACCCCTTGGACGGCACTAAAGAATTCATCAAGCGAAATGGTGAATTTACTGTCAATATCGCCCTGGTGGAAGATGGCACTGCTATTTTAGGTGTGGTTCATGTTCCTGCTCAAGGCCTAACCTACTATGCTGCCAAAGGAATTGGAGCTTTTAAGGTAATTCAGGGTCAAAAACAGTCTATTCAAGCCAAGGGTGTAAGCGATAAGCAGGTTTCTGTAGTAGCCAGCCGCTCTCATGCTGGCCCTGAAACCGAAGCTTTCTTGGTACAATTGGGTAAAGATTATGAAGTCAATCTAGCTTCTAAAGGCAGTGCCCTGAAAATTTGTATGGTTGCCGAAGGCGAAGCCCATCTGTACCCACGCTTAGGTCCCACCATGGAATGGGATACGGCTGCGGCGCAATGTGTAGCCGAGCAGGCTGGAGCCTTGGTAACAGATACGCAAAATCAACCCTTGCGTTATAACAAAGAAAATCTTTTGAATCCTTTTTTTATTGTCAATACCAACCTTGACTGGCAACGTTATTTGTTAGCGAGTGTATAAGTTTTATCAACTAAGGTATAATTTCAAATTTGTGAAGGAGAAAGAATGAGTAAGTCCCTTATCCAGCCGCATGGCGGAACCCTAATCAACCGTTTTCTAAGTGGCGCAGAGCGGGAGCAAGGTTTAGCCAAAGCCAAAACTCTGCCCAAGCTGACGTTGCCAGACCGCAGTTTGTCAGACCTCGAGTGTATTGCTACGGGTATTTATAGCCCCTTGACCGGTTTTGTCAGTGAAAAAGACTATCACAGTATTGTTGATACCTTGCACCTTAGCAATGGCCTAGCCTGGAGTATTCCTATTACGCTTCAAATTTCAGAAGCCGAAGCCGCTAACTACAGCGTCGGTAATGAGATTGCCTTGGCTACGTCAACAGGCGATGTGATTGCGCTTATGACGATCACTGATAAATACAAGCCTGACCAGCAGAATGAAGCCCAAAAGGTTTACCGCACCAATGATGAAAAACATCCTGGTGTGCAAGCCATGCTCGAGGCTGGTCCAGTCTACTTGGGTGGCCCCATCAGCGTGATTGCTGCTTTACCTGCTAACGCCTTTGCTGATCACAATTTTACCCCTGTACAAACCCGTGAAACATTTGCCAAAAATGGCTGGAGCACCATTGTGGCTTTCCAGACCCGTAACCCTATTCACCGCGCCCATGAATACATCACTAAAATTGCACTTGAAATGGTGGATGGTCTTTTTATTAACCCATTGGTCGGTGCCACCAAATCGGATGATATTCCTGCTGATATTCGCATGAAGTGCTATCACGCCTTGATTAAAGATTATTATGCACCAGGTCGTGTTTTGTTGGGTGTTTACCCTGCGGCTATGCGCTACGCTGGTCCCCGCGAAGCTATCTTGCACGCAGTATCTCGCCAAAACTATGGTTGCTCACATTTTATTGTGGGTCGTGATCATGCAGGTGTAGGCAGCTATTACGGAACCTATGATGCACAGCATATTTTTGATGAGTTAAAGCCAGGTTCTTTAGATATTACCCCCTTGAAGTTTGAGAACTCTTTCTATTGCAACCGCACCAAGCAAATGGCTACCGAAAAAACCAGCTCGAGTAAGCCCGAAGAGCGCGTTTCACTTTCTGGAACCAAGGTGCGTGAAATGTTAGGTAATGGTCAAATCCCACCCGAAGAATTTTCTCGTCCTGAAGTAGCCAAGATTTTAATTGATTTTTATAGGAGCAAGTAGGAGGCATTATGGAACAAAAAGCAACCAACATCGTCTGGCACGGTACCGCCGTCACCAAAGCAGAACGCTCAAAGCAAAAGAATCAAAAACCAGTTATTTTGTGGTTTACGGGTCTTAGTGGTAGCGGTAAGTCAACTATTGCCAATGCCCTAGAAAGTAAATTGCATAGCATGAGCTACCATACCTATCTTTTAGATGGGGATAATGTCCGTCATGGTTTAAATAAGAACTTGGGTTTTAGCGATGAAGACCGCGTTGAAAATATCCGTCGTATTGGTGAAGTGGCTAAACTCTTCGTTGATGCAGGAACCCTTGTTATGACGGCCTTTATCTCACCCTTTCGCGCTGACCGCGATATGGTTCGTGGGATTGTAGGCGAAGGTGAATTTATTGAAGTGTATGTTGATACACCTTTAGAGGTCTGTGAGCAGCGCGACCCCAAAGGGCTTTATCAAAAAGCAAGGGCCGGGCAGATTAAAAATTTTACCGGACTAGATTCTCCGTATGAGGCTCCAGATAAGCCAGAGATCACCCTTAAAACAGCAGAGCAAACCATCGATCAAAGCGTTGAGCAGATTGTTGCTGATCTTAAACAAAGAAGTTTACTTACATAACCTGAGTTTGGAATTTATTGAAGCAGATAGGAAAAAGGAATGGGGAATGAGAAGAACTAAAAACCCATTTCTCATTCCTCTTTACGCATTCCTTTCTTTAGCCCCTGACAAAACTCCAAACTCGAGGTTCTTTAATCATCTGTTGGGTCTAAATAATCCCGTAACCCATCACCCAAAAGACTCCAACCCAAAACTGTCATCACAATAGCCAACCCTGGAACCAATACTGGATACGGGCTAAGCCTGAGCGTACTCTGGGCTTCTTGTAGCATAATTCCCCAGCTTGGTGTGCGTGGCTGTGTGCCAAGACCTAAAAAACTCAAGGCAGCTTCAGCTAGAATTGCCACCGCCAAACTTAGGCTGGCTTGCACAATTACAGGCGAGAGTGTATTAGGTAAAATAGTGCGCCATAAAAGCCTGGCATTAGAATTCCCCAAGGCCTTACCTGCTTCTACAAAATCCCTAGTTTTTATGCTCATCACTGATGAACGCATAATCCTGGCAAAAACTGGAATAGTAGCAATACCAATAGCAACCATGGCCGTAAGTGTACTGGGCTGGTAAATCGCCGCTAATAACATAGCTAGCAAAATTGCAGGAAACACAAACAATGTATCTGAAATAGTCATCAAGATGTTATCTAGCCAACCACTAAAGTAACCTGCAACAGCTCCAAGAATTGAGCCTAAAACCAAAGCAATTCCTACTGCAATAAACCCCACATACAAAGTAGCTCTAGCCCCCACCAGCAAACGACTTAACAAATCCCGTCCTAAATTATCTGTGCCTAACCAGTGTTTAGAGGTTGGTGCAGAAAGTTTAGCTGTCCAGTCATTGGCGTTAGGGTCATAGGGAAGCCAGAAGAAACTGAGGATGGCAGCAAGAACAACGATGCTGATAAGCAGGGAGCCGATAGTGAGGTTAAGGTTACGCATAAAAAAGAGGGAAAAGGGAAAAGGGAAAAAGGAAAAGGGAAAAAGGGTTTACTTTCCACTTTTCCCTTTTCCCTTTCCACTTAATTGAATTAGTCATAACGCACCCTAGGATCTAAAAAACCATAAGAAATATCAACTAAAAAATTAACTAAAACAATCAAGCTGGCATAAATTAATATCTGTCCTTGCAAGAGTGGGAAGTCTCGGTTTTTTACGGCTGTAAGGGTTAGGCTACCTAAACCTGGAACTGAAAAAACTTGTTCAATAACAATCGAGCCAATCAAAACACCAGTAATGCTGATACCCAAAATAGTCATTAAGGTAATAAGGGCGTTTCTAAGGGCATGTTTCCAGATTACCGTATTTTGCCTAAGACCTTTACCCCTGGCTGTGCGAGTGTAATCTTGGGTTAAAGTCTCGAGCATAGCTGCCCTGGTCATGCGAGTCATGATGGCCGCTTGCCCTAACCCTAAAGCCAAAACTGGCATAATTAAACTACGCATAAAGGCTACAGGGTCGCGTGACCAAGGCGTAAACCCAACCGCAGGCAACCAACCTAGCTGGACACTAAAAAGTAAAATCATCATCAGGCCAAGCCAAAACGAAGGAATAGCTGCGCCAAGCTGAGAAGCTGCACTAACAAAGGGGTCGAGAGAATTATTGCGATTTAAGGCTGCAAAAATACCCAAAGGAATAGCAATGAGTCCTGCTAGAAGTGAACCAGCAATAGCCATTATTAAAGATACATCCAGACGCTCACCTATAAGCAAGCGCACACTTTTCTTAAACTGTAATGATAGTCCTAAATCACCACGCAAAACGTCTGAGAACCAATTCCAAAAACGCTGCACTGGTGGTGAATTAAGATCAAGCTGCTCACGCAAGGCTGCTAGTGCAGTAGGGCTAGCACTCATGCCTAAAATCACTTGGGCAGGATCGCCAGGAATAGCTAGCAAGGCACAAAAAACCAAAACCGCAGACAGAAAAACCGTGAGCAGTGCAGTGAAGAGTCGGCGGATTAGGTAAGAAAGCATAGGATGTGATTCTTATAAGCACTGGCTAGGCGAATGTAGAACCCCACCCTACCCTCCCCTAAAGAGGGGAGGCAAAATCTTTATGGCAAACACTAAAAAGATTTTGCCCCTCCTAATAGGAGGGGGTAGGGGAGGTTTATTCTGCTCTATAAACCTTAGTCATATCCAAAGTAACAGTTGGTGAATTTTTCCAGAACCCATAAATATCTTTGCGAACGGCTAACAAGTTTGATGGGGTATAAATCCAAACATTTACTGCATCATTGGCAATGGTGGTGGCAATCTCTTTGTAAAGCTCGAGCTGTCCGGCTTCATCAGGTGTAGCTTCAATTTGCGCCAAGAGTTCACCAATTTTTGGATTGTCGTATTGATAGTAATAATCTTTATTGCCGTAAATACTAATATCACGGGGTTCCGCATGACCAATGATGGTCATATCATAATCTTTGCCCAAGAAAATTTTATTTATCCAAGTTGTAAAATCAATCACGCTTACATTGGCAGTAATCCCAACTTCAGAAAGCTGTTGGGCAATCACTTCACCGGCGCGGCGTTCTAAAGGATATTCTGCTGCTAATTCAAAGTTGAGTTCTAAACCATTAGCAAAGCCCGCTTCAGCCAAAAGGGCTTTGGCTTTTTCTGGATCATAAGGATAAGGATTAACATCTACAAAGTAAGGCTCTGCTGGCGTGGCGTGCGTACCAATCACTGTACCCAAACCATTAAACGCACCTTGAATAAGTGTGTTTTTATCAATGGCATGAGTAATGGCCTGACGCACCAATGGGTTATTAAGAGGTTCTTTGGCATTGTTCAGAGCCATCGTGATTTCAGCAGTGTTAGAACCTTCGGTAATTAGTTTGAGATTAGGATCGGCTTTAACGATATCAACAGATTCAGGTGTAATTGAAACACCAACTATATCAATATCGCCGGCTTGTAGTGCAGCCAGAGTCGCGTTTGGATCAGCGATAATTTTAAAAATCACGCTATCTAAGTAGGGTACGCCTTCAACATAGTAATCGGCATTTTTTTCTAATCTAACTTCATTGCCTACTACATACTCCACAAACTTAAAGGGACCTGTACCAATAGGCTCCGCAGCTTGACTATCGGCTTTTGCAGCAGGGTAAATAATTGAATCGGGGCGAGCTAAGTTATATAAGAGTCCAGAGCTGGCTTTGGCAAGCTTGAAAACCACGCTGTTGCCTTCACCTGCTGTAACAGACTCGAGATTCTCAAAATATTCAGGATGCGTAAAGCCAGATTCAGGGTCTTTGACTCGAGCAAAAGCTGCCACAATATCATCTAAACTTAGGTCAGTACCGTCATGGAACTTTACACCTTCACGAATGTTAAAGGTCCAGCTTAAACCATCTTCAGATGTTTCCCAAGATTCTGCCAAACGCGGTTGAATGGTCCCATCTTCGGCAATAGTAGTCAACCCTTCGTAGACATTGTTGTAAACCACTCGAGCGATTTCCTGTGAGGTTGATTTGGTGGGGTCCCAACCAGGTGGATCAGTCACCAGTGAAACTGACACCGTGCCACCAGCAACGGGTGCAGGGTCATCTTGAGCAAAAGTTATGAATGATAAGGCGATAAGTAAAGCTAATAGATATTTCATTTTTCCTCCCTTGACTTTATATTTAACCATAAATACTAGAAGGTTCACATAGGCACAAAGGCACCGAGGAAAGATTAAAGATTGAATGAGGTTCAGTTTATAGATAGTTATAGCTAGCTGTATGCCATAATTCCTAGCATGAAAGCGTATAAGTACGTCGGTCCAAAAGAGCTTCTTGATCTCGTCAAAAAATCTTCAGACCGCTGTTTAATTCAAAATGAGCGTGATATTTTTTATGGATAAAAAGAACTCAACAACACTCCAATGTTAGAGGCGAGGTTACAGTCACTTTTATTATTGATATGCAGGGAAAGCTATGGATAGCTGATCGCCATTCTGAACATGTCGTTTGTGCGAAAGGTGGCCCAGTTATGTCGGCAGGGGAAATAACTTTTCAAATTAAGAATTTAAGTGTCTCAGGAGTTACAAATCAATCTACTGGTTTTTGTCCTGAACCTGGGTCTTGGCCAAATGTAGCAAATGCGTTAGACAAAATCGGTCTGGTTCATCCAGATGATTTCACTACTCATTTCCATTTCAGACGTTGTAATGAGTGTAGATCAATTAATATTGTTAAGGAAAATTGGTTTATTTGCTCTATGTGTGATGCTGAACTTAGTCATATATGGAACTTCAATTAGTTGTTAAAAAATAAATCGCAGCCGCAGTATATAAACGTGATGACTGAACAAGCTCATCCACACCAACATATTCATCACGCTGATGTGGAATAGTGCGGAGCCCTGGCCCAATCGTAACAATTGGAACCTTAGCCCAGGCATGTAAAAAAGTGCCATCCGTTGCACCGGGTACACCGCCATATTTGGGTTGTTGATTAAAAACAATCGGATACGCCGCTTCAATGGCTTTGACCAAAGGATTATCTTGAGGCGTTTGTGTCCAGGGGCGAGATTCAAAACAATCCACTTCGATTTTTAGGCGTGGGGTTGCTTGCTCGAGTACCCTTGCGAACCCATTAAGTTGCTCTAAAATCTTGTCGTGGTCTTGCCCGGGTACGGTGCGAATATCCAAAGCTAAATAAGCACTTTCTGGCATCACATTAAGTTGGGCTTCGCCTGTTATCGGTGCTTTAATAATGGTAGGTGTCAACCAAGGTAATCCCAAGTATTCATGACTTCCCAAACGTTGCTGTTCAGAAGCTTGTAAGGTTTTTACCTGCTCAATAAAAGATGATAAGGCCGCAATAGGATTTACGCCTGCATAGGGCATGGCTCCATGCGACATTACACCAGTAAAGGTCACGTTAACCCGCATGGCTCCTTTTTGAAAAAGACAAATTTCGTTTTCTTCGGGTTCACAGATGATGGCCCCGTGAATATCTTTGGCATGACCCTGATCAATAAAATGTTTGATGCCCGTCATCATGCCTTCTTCATCACAAACAATGCCAAAGCGAATCCGTCCAGCTAACTCTGGTGCCGTCTTGCGAACAGCATCTAAGGCACAAATAGCCGCCGCTACACCTGCTTTCATATCTGCGCTACCACGGCCATAAAGTTTGCCATCAACAATATGTGCCTCAAAAGGTGGATAGGTCCAGGTGCTTGCATCGCCTTCAGTAACCACATCAGTATGACCTTCAAACATCAGCGTTTTGTGCTGACTCAGGTCAAACTCTGAGCCGCTCCAATCACAAATAATGTTAGGGCGACCAGGTGATACCTCTTGTATAAGGGGCTTCAGCCCCTTGCTGGAAAGTAACTGAACAATAAACTCAGCTACAGCTTGCTCACTACTTTTACCTGGTTCGTAAACACTGCGTATTCTCACAAGTTGTTGGGTGAGTTGAATCACATCTTCGGGATTTATTGCTTCTGCTGCACGCTTGGCAAGGTCATTCATTTAGTTTTCTCCAACTTGGTTATTTTGTGACTTGGTTATTTTGTGTCTAGTCTAATAAGGGGCTACTCATTCGACCCGTTCAATTCTTCAGGGCTAGCTAGGTTCAGAGCCACCTTGTTAGCCGGTACTTGAGTTCTAGCGGTTATCGCCTTCACCACCAATTTGATTGCGCTCAAGTCTGGAAAAAAGTTTCTCGAGATTGTGTTCAGCCACTTCTGAAAGACTTAAATCAAGCTCTGTGCAAAGCTGCGCCAAATACCACAGCACATCTCCTAGTTCTGCTTTAAGAGCCTGTCGGTCAGTTTCGGAAATCTGTCCCTCTTTATCCCTAAAAATCTTCTTGACCTTGCCAGCAAATTCACCGGCTTCATTGGCTAAACCAAGGGTTGGATAAACAATAGGATGCTCAGTAAAAACCCGCTTGGCGGTTTTGCGTGATTCGGTTTGATATTTATTAAAGTCCATTTTTACCTCGTTTTGATTGGGCAGGGTGGGTCTGTCACAGTGGGTGTAGGGGTGGGTCTATCATTGCAAAATTAATCAAATATGATATGTACAATCATCAAAATCCCCAACCAGACCCACCCTTACAATATCCATATTCTACAACGGTGGTGTGAACCTTCCATCAATTGCTGTCCAGCCACCATCTACAATCATTAAAGAGCCCGTAACAAACGAAGCCGCCTGGCTGGCCAAATAAATAACTGCACCCACCATTTCACTAGGTTGGGCCCAACGACCCAAGGCACTTTTATTAGCATAGGCGTTATACCATTCAGGATTATTTTTAATCTGTGCTGTTAGGGGCGTTTCGACGACTCCAGGAGCAATGGCATTGACCCGAACATTACGCGAACCTAACTCAGCAGCAAGAGCTCGAACCATTTGCAGCGTTCCAGCTTTGGTGGCAGCATAAACACCTTGCCCAGGTTCAACCACTTGCGAGCGAATAGAAGAGAATAAAATAATACTGCCTGAACCCTGCTCGTTCATGCGTTTGCCAGCCGCTTGCATGGCAAAAAAACTACCTTTTAAGTTTAATGAAACCACTTTGTCAAATTCTTCTTCGGTGTAATCAAGTAAATGCTTTCTCACATTAACAGACGGTGTGCAAACCAGAATATCCAATTTGGGTAGGTCGGCAATTTTCTGGGCAACCGCTTTGCCATCTTGCAAATTAAGCTCGAGTCCCTGCGTAACACCGCCATCTTTTTGAATAAGCTCGAGGGTCGAAGTGACTCTATCCAGACTAAGGTCAGCACAAACTACATGAGCCCCATGTGCAGCCAGCCCGAGTGCTGCAGCTTGGCCAATACCA
>CAVTAE010000002.1:0-1017820 GCA_963732665.1 uncultured Trueperaceae bacterium
TGTTGAATCATTCTTGTATTTCTTTCCTATCTACGATTCATATATTCAAATCGCAAAAGGAGAGAAAGTTAGGTTTAAGCAGCTCATTAAACGGCTTAATAAATGGTATATAGAACAAGCGGAGTCAAACGATACTGAGAAAGTCTCAAATAAGAATATTTCATTCTTACATCTAGAAAAAGCTCGAGCCTTAGCCGACCAAAAAATAAAGGTCATGCCTGCTATTCGCTGGCAAGTGTTTCAAAGAGACGGATGGAAATGCGTAGCTTGTGGGCGAAATGCTGCAAATGATGAGGTTATCCTCCATGTTGATCACATTCAGCCACGCTCTAAAGGTGGTAGAGATACGCTGGACAACTACCAAACCCTTTGCAGTGTTTGTAATATTGGCAAAAGTAACCGAGATAATACTGATTTGCGCCGCCAAGTCTAAAGTTTTTACCCAACTGCTGGCAACAAAGCAAAATCAATCTCTGGCTTATTGGCTAGAACTGCTGCGACATCAGGTTCTTTAATCAGGTTATACAAACTATCTCGCTGCATTGCTTTAAACCCCGCATCGGTAATTTGCCGAATGATTTCTCGCTCGGGGGTATTGCGGTGTTTGGCTCCAGCTTGGGAAACTACATTTTCCTCGAGCATGGTCGAGCCGTAATCATTGGCTCCAAAAAACAGAGAAGTCTGTGCAACTTTGTGCCCCATCGTTGGCCAAGAAGCCTGAAAGTTAGGGACATTATCTAAAAAGATTCGGCTGACAGCCACATTTTGCAAGTATTCATGTGCCCCAGCCCCAGGGACTTTTCCATCAATACGCACTCCTTTGGTTTGCAGGGTCCAACTAATAAAGGCACTAAAGCCGTTATTGTACTTTGCTAAAGATTCATCTTGTAAATCCCGAATACCCTTCATGCTTTCAATGCGTTGGGCTGGGGTTTCACCAAAACCAATCACCATAGTAGCTGTGGTGTAAAGCCCCAGAGATTGGGCCTCACCCATAATGCGTAACCAATCAAAACTCGAAATGCGTGCAGGTGAGATATGGTGTGCATGACGAATCTCATCTACCAGCATTTCACCACCACCACCAGGTAATCCGTCCAAGCCTGCTTTTTGTAATTCAATAAGGACTTCTTTGCTAGTCATGCCGGTAAGGTTGCTCATACCTTTGATTTCTTCGGGGCTAAAGGCCTCAACCCGAATACTTGGGTGATGGATTTTGAGATATTTCATCAAATCTAAATACCACTCAAAGGGCAAGTATGGGTTTACGCCACCTTGCATCAGAATGCGGGTTCCACCTACAGCCTCGAGTTCAACAATCTTTTGACTGATTTGCTCATAGCTAAGGGTATAAGCATCATCTTGACGGCGGGTGCGATAAAAACCGCAAAAGGCACAGCCAACATTACAAACATTGGAGTAGTTGATGTTGCGGTCAATTAGGTAGCTTACAACTTCGGGGTTAGTGCGCTGTTTACGCAAGGTATCGGCAATTCCAGCTAGTTCAAAGAGGGGTAAGTCGTAGAGCTTGAGAGCTTCGGCAGGGCTAAGGCGCGTACCAGAAGCAGCTTTCTCGAGTAAATCCATGATTAAAGTTTAGCACTGCTTATTCAAAACTCGAGTTATCTATTTGTAAAATTGTAGTCTGGGGTCAATTCTTGCTATTTCCAGCAGGTAGCATCTGGTCATAGACAGATTAAATTAGAGAAATGTTGTCCAGAACGGTGTTTCTTAGATTCTGCCTGGTTCAATTAGTTTTGGAAATGCTATTCCCGTGACGATTTTGCGTAAAATAGTTCTATGAACATTCTTATTAAAACGGAATTGGGGGATATTACTGCCGAGCTTTATGCCCAAGAAGCTCCTGTAACTGTTGCTAATTTCTTGCGCTATATATCCGAAAGAATCTATCACGACAGCACCTTTTACCGAGTGGTTAGCCCGCAAAACCGTGCTGACAACTTTGTACCTACTACGGTAGATATCAGCGTCATTCAAGGCGGTATTGGTATGGACGAGCATCCTAAAAAACACGCTCCAATTATTCTCGAGACCACCCAGCAAACTGGGCTAAAACACCTTGATGGCACGTTTAGCATGTCTCGCTTTGAACCAGGGTCATCAAATAGCGAGTTTTTTATTTGTATAGATGACCAACCTGAACTAGATTTTGCTGGCAAGCGCAATCCCGATGGTCAGGGGTTTGCGGCATTTGGACGGATTATAGAGGGCATGGATGTGGTTAGAAAAATACATGCCTGCCCGGCTAAGGGACAATGGTTTGAGCCACCTATTAAAATCATTTCGATTGAAGTATTGAGTTGAAAGTGGTTTCTCTTTTGTAGAGAAGGGCTATTTTTAGCTAAACTATAAACCTATGTGGGTTACACCAGTTACTTTAGAAGGTAAATTCTTATGCCTCGAGCCTTTGAATCATGGCCATATTCCAGCTTTTCAAGCCAATTATTCGGCAGAACTTTATCAATATGTAAGCAACTATCCCAAGAGTGCTAGCTATGAAGATACCCAAGCCTATATTGAAAAACTGATGCATGACCCTACACGTTGCATGTATGCCATTGTGATGCCGGATGGAAGTGTGGCGGGGCGCACAGGTTACTTGGATATTCGCGCCAGTCATAAATCGCTCGAGATTGGCACGGTTATCTTTAAGCAATATCACGGAACCCAGGTCAATCCTGAAAGCAAGTATTTACTTTTTAAGCACGCTTTTGAAACCTTAGGAGCTGTACGAGTACAAATCAAAACTGATAGTCGTAATTTGCAGAGTCAACGCGCCATTGAAAAATTGGGTGCTATTAAAGAGGGCATTTTGCGAAATTACCAAACCCGTTCTGATGGGTTTGTGCGAGATACAGTGATGTATTCGGTGATTGACACAGAGTGGCCTGGAATAAAAGAAAGACTCGAGACACGCCTCTACACATCTTGATAAACCTAGGACTTTCTCAAACTCAGCATCTAGCTTGTGCATGTCGGGCATAACAAGGGGTTGCAAAAAAGTCTTTAACCAGAGGTAGCATCTTTGAATTGGCGTGATCAAGATAACGGCATGATACACCCTGTTAAAGACTTTTCCCTTGTTACCCGTAGTATGCGAAAAATTTGAGAAAGTCCTAAAACCATAAAGCCCTTGGGTCACTCACCAAGGGAAAAAGCCTTTAGCCGATGGTGTGTTCCACCGACTTCGTACCATTATCAACGAATCACTTAAAGGCTTTTTTGCAATCCCTTCTTACTGTAGCCAGTGTGATCTTTGAGAAGGTTCTGACTTTAAGTTATGCAAGAATTCCAGTAATCCAGACGGTGTTTTCTTTAAGCTCGAGCTTGTAGGCTTTGAGGGTTTTTTCAGTTTTGTGCTTTTCACCAATGGGCGCACCCGTACTGGCATCATATTCCTGACCATGTTTTGGGCAGGTCATAACCCCACTTATGGGTTCATCAATGATGGTTCCTTTGTGGTTGCAAGTGCGAGAATAGGCTACTAACCAGACACTGCCCCAGGCTAAACTCATTGGGATTTCAGTGGTACTGGCATACACGACCACTTCTTTGTCACCTAAGGTGACAAACTTATAATCTTCAGGCTTTATAAGTTCACCCTCGAGAACTACTTGTGTAGGGGTAATCGCTTCTTCTTCTTGAGCAAAACCAGTGAAAGTTGCCATACATACCAAGCAACCCACAGTTCGCAGTGCTTCACGTCGGGTCATAGGGGTTTCTAAAAGGTTAGGTTTTGTCATTGTTAGCCTCCATTTTTAATTTAGCATAATCAAAACGATGGATATTCATCATTTCTACATAAATTTCTAAGGGTTTGAAAGGTTATTAGGAAAATCAGCTTCAAAGCCCCTTGGCCTAGGTCAAAACAGCTATACTGAGGCTTGTGCTTTTAGATACAATGCCGTTAATCCGCCCCGTGGGGGGCATACTTAAATTTTAGGAGGTTGTACGTGGCTCAAGTTTCTTTTGACAGTGACCAATTGCTCCAGCAACTCACCGGTGATACCGAGCAGGCTGTAGATAAACTCTCGGATCGTAGCCAGGAGAAAGCCGATGTGGAGTCGCGCTTTTCCGAGATTGAAAAGCAAATGGACGAAGCGGCTAAGATAAAAGATAAAAACCAACGAGATATTCGCATGAAGGTTCTCGAGGCTGACCTCGGGGTCTTACGCAAAGATGCTGACCAAGAAGAAAAAGATTTGGCGCAGGCCGTATTTGGCTTAAACGCCATGCTCGAGCGTATGGGCAAGGAATATGCCAACCTTAATCAACCCGATGCCGAAGGGCAGGCTGAAATATCCGAAGCCGAAGCCGAACTCAAGGAAGACGAGGAGCAACTTGCCAGAGCCCAGAGTCGTCGCTTTTTTAGAGAACGGGCCATTGCCAAAGCCCAAGAAGAACTCGAGGATTCCAAACAACAACTCGAGGAAGTCAAGGTGCAAGTGCAGCGCGAAGCTCGCCAACGCTTGATGCAGGCTGATATTGAAACCAGCTTGCAAGAATTTATGGTTCGGGTGGAAAAAACTATCATTATCATGGAAGAGCGCAAGACCCAGATTGAAGGCCAGTTGCGCAATGTGACTATGAAAAAGCAACAGGCCTTTGCCGTAAAAGAACAGTCTGCTAGGGCTTTAGAGCAGCTTGATCAACAGCTTAATGATGCTGAAGCACGCTTAAAAACAGAAGAAGAGATGTTGATTTCTTTGGTCAATGGCACCCAAGAACATGCTGCCCAGACGCAAAAGATTTCTACCTCGAGGGCTTCAGTTGAAGACCTGCGTGGCAAGCGCAATACAGCCTTTGTTTTGTTCCAGAGTAAAGAAAAATTTGCTTCAGAACTAGAGGTTCACGAACGCACCCAAATGAAACTACGTGATAATCAGCGCATGTGGATTACAGCCTTGCGCTCTGATACTGAAGAACGTGTTGTTACTTTTCGCTCACGCTTAGAAGCGATGAAGGCTATGGCAGATCAGGATATTGCCAAGCAGCTTGATGATTTAGGTGCTGAAGTTGATAAACATAACGTGGAGTATATGGCTAGAGCGGGCGCAGTATCTGACGAATTAAGAATGAAGCGCATGGAAAAACACCCACAGCGCATTGCCGAGATTGCCGCCGCTCGTGCTGCTCAGGCTGAAGCCATCCAGCGTATTCGTGAGCGCGAACTAGTGATGATAGAGCAGTTTAAGCAGCAGTACGGCATAGACCCAACGGCAAGCTCCTTCTTTAGTTATGAAGGTGAAGGCTCGAGTGATACTAAGGAATCTGCTTAAAAAATTTAACCAAATAGGACTTTAACCAAATAGGACCATAGAAAGATTTTTATAAAGACTCTTATGATGAAATGAATTTGTAATATCTGAATTTACTTTTTGTGAATTCGGATATTCACTACACTTCGTCATTGCGAGGAGCGTTTTTAGAGTGAGAGAAAAGTTGACAAAGCTATGATGTTATTTGCAAGAAACAAGCGACGTGGCAATCTCTTTTTGCGAATTGATGGTGGAGAGTTGTTTACGATTGTTGGGAAAAACACTTCGCTGCAAACTCAGAGCAAGGAGATTGCTTCGCGGATTCAGCAAAGCATAATGTTATTGTTGCCAACCTCACCCTATACTGAGGCTCGCAATGACGAAGTTTGGTGTCAACGGCGCACCTTGCGCCATTATTATCTATTTTTATATAGGAAAATGTCTGTTGTTTTGCTTCTATTACTTTGCTTGACTCTGTACTGTTTCGTGGTGACTATTTTATGAGTGATTCACAACAACAACCATCCTGGGTACGCAATACGCCTGACTTTGCACTGCTCGAGGGAAGTGATGGCTATACTCGCTATTTTAATCTCTTAACCAATAGTTGGGGCTTACTCTTAAATCTTTATACCAAGCGTGGTAGTGAAGATACCTTTGAGGCTCGTAAAATTGCCCGCAGTCTCGAGAGGCTTCTTTATACCGTAAAAGCCTTGCAAATGAAATACAGCCATAGCCCGGCAAATCGCAGGCAGCTTTGGATAGATTTAAGCGAGTCTGGTTTTCCTAATGCCCAGGATATTGGCAACCTAAGTGTAGATTTAATCAAACGCCAGGAACGTCTGCGGGATTTAATGCCAGTGAGTATGCTCAAGCATATTGCCCTTGATCAGATGATGAAAGAGCAGGTTGATCCACTAGATACCTTGTGGCAAATTTCTGAACGCACCTATTTGGAAATGCTTGATGATCAGAAGTTGTTTTTACCTTTTAATATGTTAGCTGATGATATTGCTATCCGCCCGACCAAAGATAGGCGTGGTCCACGGAGCTATAGCTGTGCCTGGAGTTGTTATGACTTTCGTTCTAACCGCCCCTATGTTCACCTTTTAACCTTTGATCAAGATCGAGACGAAAAGCCACTAGAGAAAGGTGGTCCTGGTCAACTCAAACTTTTAGAGGTGATTCAGGCTGAAGGCTCGAGAGTTCCTGATGTTGGAATTCTAGCTATGGCCATTGATACCGCCCTCGAGACCATTCATCCCAAAATCTTAAAGCGCATTGGCTTTGGGCCGCTTTATACTGCTTCACTGCTAGAACAAGAACTCAGTTTTCCAAAGGACGAAACCTCGCCAGATGCACCTTCGGATAAACCTAAAGTATTGCTCGAGTTGCTTAAAAACTACGCTGATGTAGGTGAATTTATTTTGTGTTTCAAAGACGAAATAGTCTTTTCTAAACAGCAGCGCATCACGCCGACTAGTCATGTCAGAGAAGTATTTTATCTTCCTAGTGATGACCCTGAGGCATACGCTAAGCGTGCTTCGGTGATTCATAAATTTGTGCTTATGCCACATGGGGTATCTCAGCATTTAACCCCAGAGATTATTCAACAGGTTCCCGAATTTCAAAATGCTCAGGTCATTACCTATGATCGTCAAGGAGCTATTTATGATGCAGAAAAGAAATCTTAAAGTGAGTATTTGCGAAAAGGGGTAAATTATGACTGACGCGCCACCTGTACCAATAAAAGCTGAACAGCTAAGTGAATTCACCACTAGGGCCAATGCTCTTTTGGTCAAAGTGGAATGGCAACCTAAAGCCGGTGTGACACCCAAAGATACACCGCCAGGTACCACGACGTTTCGTGAATCCTCACTAAGCCCCATTGCGGTAGAGAGTATTTCGCTCTTAAAAATTGCTCGAGCGATCAGCCGTGATGAGGCCTTATTATCCTCAGATGTTAATCACTGTATGCAGATTGTGCGTGAAGGTTTGAAAGTAGGGATGTACCTTTCTAAACTTTATACAGAATCTTCTGGCTTAGATAGATTGGTAGAGCAAAATCAGCGCGGTGGATTAGCTGAGGCCCAAAAGGCAGAATTTCGTGAAAAATACACCATGGCTTCAGTCATTAGTGCTTTTGTGACTGCTTATTATGTAACTTCAGAATTGGCAGATTATAAAGCAGAAGAACTTGGTAATATCCAACTTGATTTTCAAGGTGTGCCTGAAGTATCCTTGCAAAATCCGGTGAGGGCTTTGCAGTGCTTACTTTTTTATTATGGGATGTATGTAGATTCTTCAGTGATTAAAACCGATTTGGATTTTGTAAAGATGACCCAGCTTTATTTTCGAGCTGTGCTTGATGAAATCAAAGTTCGTGAAGAATCCTTTACCCACCAAGAAGCTTTTACCAATCAGGTCTATAAACTCGAGCATGGTGAGTTTTCTATACATGGTTTCAAGGTAGACATCCGTGGTGGCGAGAGCAGTATGGAGTTTAACCGTGTTGAGTTATCTAGCATTGTGGGCAACCGTGAAGCCAAGCACAGTGCCAGAAGACTTGCTGAACGCTTGCTCTGCTACGACGTTGCTACTAAACAAAATCCGTTTAATGAACTCGGTGGATTTTCAACGCTGCGTATGGGATACGGTAAACCAGGAACGGGTAAGAGCCTACAAATTGCCGCAACTGCGACTATGCTTTCTGATTACTGTAAAACCCTAAATATCCCGTTTTTATTCTGGCCCATGCCGGACACTATTGTTTCAACCTTTCAAGGCGGTTCGGCTGAGCGCATGGTAGCTTGGATGAAGCCATTACGAGACTCGAGTAAAATCATTTATGCCCCCATTGATGATGGCGAAAACAATTTGGAAGATCGCACCCGTCAGGGTGTTTCGGCGGGCGTGCGAGAAGTGATTGGTGTCTTTTTGCGCTACACCGAGGGTGCGTATTCTCTCAATCATGGCAATACCGCCATTGAAATTTTTACTAACTTACCTGACCAAATTGATAAAGCAGTCTTATCTAGGATTGTGGCCCGTTTTGCAATAGACGGCGCAGAGAAATGGGAAGACTTTTTAGACCAAGATCATTTGTGGTGGCGTAAATACTTAAAAATTGACCCAGCCTTTATCGCTATGAAAGACCCGCCTGACTATACTTATCTGGCAGCTCAGGCCTTATTAAGCAGTGTTTCCGAAATGCAGAATCAGCAAGAACCTAAAGAAGAAAGTATTAAAGTTGTCTTTGAAAAAATCAAAAATCAATATGATATTTCAGAACACCGCTTTTTCGCTAATCTTTATGAAGAGGTTCATAAGGCATTCCCTTTCTTTACCTCGAGAGATGTACGCAACATCCAGCAGGCTGTAAATAACCGGATTATGGATTTTAATTTACCCGACGATTGGTTTGAAAACCTCGAGCTGTTCTTCAAGAAAGATTATGAAACCAAAAAGAATATGCTGACGGAACTGATGAAAGCTAATATGAAAGGCTTGTCCTTTGCTGATATGCGATTGCAGGAAGCTGTGAAGTATTTAGATAACATGGTGCGTATTGCCTCTGTAACTCGTGAGCGGCGTATTGATGACATGGTGGAAGATGTCTTGATGCGAGGTGAGGTAGCCCAGCGGGTTGAGAATAAGGAGAAGGCTTTATGAATCTCTATGAGCAACAATTATTAGAGATTTCGTCTCCCGAACTGGTCAAGCGATATAACGAGGGGCTGGAAACTCTGAGTCTAAAACCTACCAAGCTCTCGAGTTTTCATATTGATGGCAGAGGTTGGAGCCCTGAGATTTCACTCGAGCAAAATGAAGGTTATCTCTCGCATGGCCCAGCTAATATACTGGCAATTATCCTCAGTCCTGAGCAGCGCACGATTCCTATTTATACGCCTTTAACTTCGTTTGACTATCAGGTGCTTCAGGGATATTTTGAAACCTATGCCAATGAAATTGCTGATATGACTAAGAATGTGGCACTGTGCTTAGAGCTAGATCACACACCACGACAATACACATCTTTAGCTGATGTGGTTGGATTTGAATCAGTAGTTGTAAAAACCAGTGCGGGCAATTTTGGAAATGCTGCACAAGACCAAGAAACCTTAATCAAGCAATTTTTAGATGATGAACAGGCTTGGTCGGATGGTGGTTTGCGAGAAAAAATTATAGCCAGCGCCAAACGCTATGGTGACTTACGTGGACGAGCCAAACTACCAGCCGAGCTAATTGTAAATAACATCTCGAGTTTTTATATGAAGCTTTTTGGCGGCGTATTTGTGGTTGCACCTGAACCGAGAAACAAATATGTGATTTTAGAAGATAAAGCTCAAGTACTACCCAGACAACGTTCTGTTTATCATATGCAGGATGTAAAGTTACTGCCCAAACTTTTGGAAGATGAACTTCTGGATGTGAATGAGACCTATTATCGCAGCGAACTTGAGCATCTAAAAAATAAATATGATGCGCTATTAGCAGATGTCTTTTTTCAACTCGAGCCAACCCTAGACTTTGCTAGTTTATCAACCATGCAACGCAAACAACGCTTGGGACTTTATGCAGACCAGTTACCTAAAGTTATTTTTGAACTCGAGCAGTTTACGACTCGGCTTACTTCAGATTCCAAATTGCGCTCGAGTGATTTATCCAGAGACCTTATTCTCCTATTGCTTCATCCGCACGCTAAGGTTAAAGACCAGACTTATGATGTCTTGTGGCAGTTCTTGTGTAGAGTGCAAGTCAATAGATTGGAATTTATGGATATTGCTCAACTTTATCAAAAAGACAGATCTTACTTTTTTGAAGTTTTTCAAAGTTGGTCTTCACAAAGGCAGCAGTGGGCAGAAAATTATTTGAAGGCTCGAGAAATTATTTAAGGTATTGATGCAATGCAGCTTTTTTGGCTAAGCCTACTATTTTTTGTACTTTCTATAAATTCGTTGGTAGAGGCTATAACTGGATACTCTACTGGTGCGATTTCTCCTTTAGGTAAAAAAGTTATAAGGTTAATTGTTTTTCGAGAGCAACCTATTTTGTTTTATGCCGTATTTTCTGTTTGGCTCGTAACAGGTATTGTATTATTGTTTCTCTCAGTGATGTTTTTTTGGAGATGGTTTAAAGACCGCAAAATATCATCTTAGGTATAAAGACGATGCGTTTATAAGTGACGAACTGATTGGCATATTTTCAGGCGGTTTAAGTTTGATTGTTAAGTTTAAAAAAGGCAAATTGGTATTTCTCCAATCGTTCTTTGGTTTTTTCAGTAATCACTTTTAAGCGGCGGGTATCCATGTTGTGTGTCAGGTCAGCCAACTTTACTGCTCTTGCCAGTGGATTTGCAGCAACACGTTCTAAATAGGTTTCGTAATCTTCGCCTTCTCGTTTTGTAATTGCATCAATGCCAGCAATGACATTTTCACTCAATCCTGCAGCACGTAAATCATCAAAAGTAACAGGCGTATCTTCAACCACATCGTGAAGCCAAGCCACGGCTTTTGCTTCGTCTCCTGTGACTTGGCTGGCCACAAATTCTGGATGGGTAATATAAGGCTGATCAGCTTTGTCAAATTGACCTTGATGCGCTTTGATAGCGATTTGTTTGGCGATAGTCTCGAGGGTTTCCATAATTTAAGTTTATCAGTATTGATTCAAGTAAAGGTCGGGGGTTTTGGTTACTATAAATTCAGCCGTGTCTAGATCTGTTTCATAACCTAGAGCATCCTCGAGAACAAGGTAATAATCGCCTAATTGAACAAATGGCTTACTGTCTTCTCTCGAGGCTCTAGATAAGGTTATTTCTCCCCAATCCTTATCTCTCTGCCAAATATGAAAAGTGGCATCCCTGAATTGAATCCAGTAGCACTCGCGTGCTCTGCCGCAGCCGTCATCATTGACACTCTCGAGTGTAATACGAAAGCCTGCAATGATGGCGGTGTCTCCGACAGTGAGTAACAGTTTTTCTTCAGGTTGCCCCTGAACTTCTTTTGATTCTGCAAGGGTAATTAGTGAGAACATCAGAGCTAATAGTGCTAAAAGGCGTTTCATGGAATTATTGTGCCAAACCCGAGGCTTGCTGTCATCTTAAAGTGATACATGTAAGAAATCCGTAAGATGTAGCAGTAAATCTTCGTAGATTGCGTTCCACGCACCGCAATCACAGCATTTGCATTATTTTGCCTTACGCCCTCTTTAACAAAAACCTTTTGGAGAGCAAGCTCAGCGAATAAGGTGCGTTTTACGCACCCTACAGAATCTTTACTGGGGAACAGAATGGTTCAACCGATACATCTGGCTCTTTTAGCACTGCTCCTCTAAATGATTTTTCAGGCTTGCCTGCGGCTGGAGATGTAAGCACACCTGCACCAACTGATGGAACAATTACTCCAAGCGAAGATAATCAAAATAGTGGTTCATTACCTGCTCTACAAGCCCCAGCACCTTTACAAGGTTTGCCTGACCCCAATGCTCCAACCACCACTGGCGCACCCATTACCCTAGAAACGCCAGATAACACCCTGCCAGAAACTATTACTACTACCAACGCCGCCGATGTATCAGCCCCATCAACCCTTAGCACTATTCCTGGTGATGGCACAGAAATTACACCACCAGATTCAACAGTTCCGCCAGTAGTAGGTACAACCCCCACAGCAGGGCCACTGGAAGTTACACCACCTGAAACGCTAGCCCCAACGGTTCCTCCCATTACCACTGACACTAGCCCCCTAGAAGTAACACCACCAGACGGTTGGAAACCTGCCCCAGGAGCCAGCGTTGACCCACTAGGTTGCCCATTTAACATGTGGGTAGAACCTCTATGTGGTGGTAATCCTCCTCCGCCAGCCTCTGTACCAAAAGATCCTCCACCTGATGATAATGATGGTGCTGGGTCTAATGACGGCACCGGTCAAGACAACACAACTGGTGGTGCTGGCAACCCTACACCCACCACTAACCCCAATGGTGACGATGCTAGCGAACAAGATGCATATGACAAGGCATACAATGATCTATCCAATGATGGACTTGGTTTGAGTAAAGATGAAATTGAAGATCATATAAACGCACATATGGAAGTTGCTACAAAAATTATGAAAGGACTTAATGGGAATACCTATGAGTTAAGTCCAAAAGCAAAAATTATCATTTATCAGAGTATTTCATATAATGCAACAAAAGAAGGTACTACTGGTGAGGATATAACGACAAGGACAAAGGAACTAAAAGAAATCCCTGTACAGGCTATTCTGCCTACAGTAGGGCCACCTGGTTCACCAGGTATGACGACGCAACCAAACTATGCAGGGGGAGCTCTAGGTCTAGGTGCGACTGGCCTCATAGCTCTAAATACTGCATTCCCGGTGCTCCTACCAGCAACACTTATTGGGGTAGCCACAGGTGTATGGACGAATTCTGGGGATTCTCCACAAGTGTCTACGACGGATAATAGTAATGGCAATGACGATGCACCCCCGATTCCTGGAACGGTAGATTTTGCTGGTACACCAGGACCAGGGTCTGATTGTCCTCCTGGTTCAGGAATACCCTGTACTGGAAATGAAGGGCAAGGACGGTATGAGCCAACTGGGCCAATGCAAGGAAAGAAAATAAATCATACATTTACGAAACATGGTAGCCATAATACAAACGAACTTTATTATGAAGCAATAAATAGTAGAGGAGGTGTACCACAAGGTCAATGGTTAGATGACGTGGCTGCCGAAAAATTAATTGCAGATAACTTATCACTTTTGAAAAATGGTTCCGTTGATGTGCCAATTCCTCAAGGATTGGGTAGGGTATTTATGCCAGATGGGTCTGTAATACCGGCAACCGCAGCTCGTCTTGTTCCAAGTGGTAGTGGAGTCTGGACGGCATTTCCAATTCCTTAAACAATAGAGTAATATAATGGAGAAAATATATGAATAACGACTGGCATAAAACACTACAACTATTAGAGGATTTATCTAAGCTTCTTGGTATACCATTTCATGTCCATGATGCACAGGATTGGGGACTCATTCATGCAAACCCAAATAGACTTAGAGAGTTTATTGAGTTTTACAACTCAAATTCTCATCGGTTAGAATTTATCCAAGCATACAAATTGAGAGAACTCATTCTTTCATCAGCAAACGAATCTCTTATAGAGTATGAGAAATTCATAGACATTTCACCAATAGAATTGATAACTTTTATAAAAGATAATATTCATGACTTTAAAGATCAACTACGCTATTGGTTAAAAAATAAGGATGACGAAGAAATGCCTATTGGAAAGCTATTGGAAACAATTAAAATGTAGGCGCATATAAATATTAAGGTAGCTCGAGTTTCGACTTTATTCTTTGAGCCACCTAAATCCCTCAAGGGAGCTTTACTTTTTAGTTGGAAACGCAAGCCTTGTTTATTCTGAATCTTGGGGCATTTCCTTAATACAGTTTACAGTAACTCGAGATCGAATTCTAATCGGTGGAACACTTGTGAGATAATAGACCTCTTGCACAAATAGCCAAAACAGGCTTAGATAGGTCATGGAGCATACAAAAGCAGGAAGTTGGGAACGATTAAAGAGATTGAAAGCTGAGGCATTTAAGCGATTGGTTGGAGTGCAGCCTAAAACGTATAGGGAGATGGTTGAGGTGGTTCGACCCGTAGCAGATAAAACAGGAAAACGAGGAAGGAGTTTTAAGCTAAGTGCGGAGGATATGGTACTTCTGACCCTAGAGTATCTACGAGATTACCCCACCTACTTACGGCTAGGAAGTGATTGGGGAATCCATGAATCGAGTGCTTGCGGTATCAGTAGACGAGTTGAGGAGCATTTAGTTCGTTCAGGGAAGTTCAAACTCCCAGGCAAGAAACAATTGCAAAGTAATACGACGTTTGAAGTCATCATCGTTGATGTGGCTGAAAGTCCAGTAGAACGACCAAAAAAAACAGCGTAAATACTACTCTGGTAAGAAAAAACGACATACTCAGAAAGCCCAGGTTGTGGTAGACAAGAAGACCCAACAGGTTATCTGCACCTTCACAGGCAAAGGACGTGAACATGACTTCAAACTGTTCAAACGTTCGGATCTGTGTATCCATCAAATGCTTGAGCTCAAGGCTGATAAGGGGTATCAAGGTATCAAACTCTTTCATTCCAACAGCCAAATACCACATCGTAAACCACCTAAAAAAGAACTCTCCCAAGAACAAAAAGCCTTCAATCGAAAGTTGGCAAGCGAGCGTATGGCTGTTGAGCATGTTATTGGCAAGCTTAAGGTCTTTCGCATTCTTCAAGAACGTTACCGTAATCGCCGTAAACGTTTTGGTCTACGCCTTAGCTTAATTGCTGGTATTCATAATTATGAACTGGGAGGGCAATGATTTGTGCAAGATGTCTACTCTTTATCAAAAAACTATCTAGCGACTTGAGGCTGAAACTTCAACTCAAGCTTTGAGTTGCACTTTAATAACGTTTAGGTTTGCATAAATATCGAAACACTGCTCTTGTATCAACACAAAAAACTTCACTCCACATATAAAAAGTTAAATTTCTTTAATGTTATTAGCAAATACAATTTTAGACTATCCCCATAAGCTTTTCACCCCCAAGAGGAGATGAAATGAAACACACACTTTTTTTAGTCTTACTACTTCTACTGGCATCCTGCGACTCTACCGATATAGCTCCCAGTGCCCTAGCCATCACCTCTCCCGCCTCTGGCTCTAGTGTCTCTGGTACAGTCACGGTGCAGATTGGCTCCGCCGAGGATAGTGCTGTAACCCGTGTTGACCTTTATGTACGGGGTCAGGGGTCTACTGGTAAAGGAGTTCTAGCAGGGTCTAGCGTTAATAAGCCCTATGTGGTGAGTTGGAATACTATTGCCCAACCCAATACTACTAACTTAGAGTTGGTGGCTATAGGAGTAGATAGTGCAGGTACTGAAACAGCGTCACCACCTGTACCAGTAAGAACCCAGAATACAGGTACACCCCAATTGCAATATTTGGTGGGGTATACCCTGGCTCCACGAACGGCTGTTAGCAGTGTACAAACCTTATCTGATCATCTTTTAACTGAGGGCGTAGTAGTTCCAAAGAGTGTAGATTTAAATGCTTAACCTTAATGCCCAGTAGCAGCATCTCACCATTTTCCGTAGTACACTAAACCAAATGCTTAAACCTGGTACAAAAATACAGTCAAGAATAGTTTTAGTAGACGGATGCCGTCTGCCCTTCATGCGCTCAGGCACAGAGTATTTTGACTTGATTTCCTATGACCTAGCCCGTGAAGCCCTCAAAGGTATTTTAGTCCGAAATAACCTAGACCCAAAACTCGTTGACGCGGTGATTATGGGAACGGTGGTGCAAAACACCGCTACTAGCAATGTAGCTCGAGAAGCTGCCCTCGGCGCAGGTTTCCCGAACACCACACCTGCTTACACTGTGACGATGGCCTGTATTTCCTCGAGTCGTGCCATTGCTGACGCAGCCATGATGCTGCAAGCGGGTCAAGCAGAAATTGTTATTGCAGGTGGTGTGGAGATGTTAAGTGATGTACCTGTTGGTTTTAGTAAAGAAGTGCGGCAAAAGTTTTTTGAATCTCGCAAATATAAGAGTCCGCTCGAGTATGCCCAATTCTTAAAAGGGTTAAGCCCCAGCGACTTCTTGCCTCAAGCCCCAGCCATTGCCGAATTCTCAACTGGTGAAACGATGGGGGAGAGTGCCGATAAGTTAGCAGCCATGTTTGGTGTCTCGCGCGAGGCCCAAGATGAATATGCACTTCGTTCGCATCAACTGGCAGCCAAAGCAACCAATGAAGGCAAACTAACAGGCGAAATTATTCCAACGGCTGTACCACCCAAGTTTGCATCGTTGACAAAAGACAATACTTTTAGAGAAGACTCGAGTCTCGAGGCGTTAGCAAAACTTAAACCCGTTTTTGTAAAACCTTTTGGCACAGTCACAGCAGGAAATGCTTCGCCACTCACAGATGGTGCTTCGGTAACGCTGCTTATGACCGAAGAAAAGGCCAAGGCACTTGGCTACAAACCCAAAGCAGTTATTAAAGATTTTGTTTTTGTTGCCCAAGATCCCAAAGAAGAATTGTTACTTGGGCCAGCTTATGCCACACCAAAAATTCTCGAGCGTAACGGCTTGACCTATAACGACCTTGACGTAGTTGAAATTCACGAAGCGTTTGCAGGGCAGGTGTTGGCGGTATTGAACGCCTTCGAGTCTCAAACCTTCGCGGAAAAATTAGGACGTAGTGAACCGATTGCTAAAATAGACATGAGTAAAATCAATACTTGGGGTGGGTCGTTGTCATTGGGTCATCCGTTTGGTGCAACGGGTGCAAGGCTCGTCACCACAGCAGCAAACCGCCTGCACGATGAAGGTGGAAAATATGCCCTCGTCACTGCCTGCGCTGCTGGTGGGTTGGGTCACGCAATGTTGTTAGAAAGAATGGAATGAAAACATGTTGTAATTTGGTTAGGGCGCATGGCTGTGCGGCTGAATGGTGGAATAAAAATGTACGCCCATTTCAATTTATTTCGTAGGGGTGGGTTTCAAACCCACCCCTACGAAGGGATAAATGTAAACGATGTTACGAGGTGAGGATATGTTTGATATTCAAATCGAAAACAACACTGCCATTATTTATTTAGATCAACCAAGCGAGCGTGTCAATACGCTTTCAACCAAGGCACTCAAAGAGTTTGGTGAATTGCTATCAACGCTCGAGTCTGATGACACTGTAAAATCGCTGATCCTAATCAGCCGCAAGCAAGACAGTTTTATTGTTGGTGCAGATATAAAAGAATTTGCTGAGTTTCAAACTAAAGAAGAAGTCATGACGCTCATCCGTGAAGGTCACGAGTTGTTTAACAGGCTCGAGTCTTTCAAGAAACCCGTTGTGGCTGCAATTCATGGTGCATGTGTGGGTGGTGGACTAGAACTGGTGATGGCTTGTAGCTACCGTATCGCTTCTGAACACAAACGCACACTTTTTGCGTTACCAGAAGTGAATCTTGGTTTACTGCCTGGACTTGGCGGAACACAAAGACTGCCAAGACTTGTTGGTTTACAACAAGGTTTGGAAATGATTTTAACAGGAAAAAATGTTTATGCTAAACCTGCTAGAAAAATGGGTTTAGTAGATGCAACGATTCACCCTGCAGGCTTGCTCGAGGCTGCCAAAAAAGCAGCTCATGGACTTGTTGATGGAACCATAGAACACAAACAACGCAAAGTTAAACTCACAGAAACACTTTTGGAAAAAACGCCACTGAATAACATCATCTATAACAAGGCTGCTGAAACTGTGCAAGAAAAAACTAGAGGTAATTATCCTGCACCACCAAAAATTATTGAAACAATTCGCACGGGAATGACGAAAGGATTCAAAGCTGGACTCGAGGCGGAGATTCAAAATTTCTCCGAACTCGTTTTTACACCCCAGTCCAAAGCCTTACGTCATTTGTTCTTTGCAAAAAATGCAGCCGAGAAAAATCCTTACAAATCTCTTGCGAAGCCTGTAAAAAATGTCGGCGTACTTGGTGCGGGTCTAATGGGTTCAGGGATTGCTCAGGTGTCTACGCAAGCTGGCTATAACGTTTTGCTAAAAGACCAAACGCTTGAGTTTGCCTCAAAAGGTAAAGGCAACATTTACAAAGATGTCTCTAAACGTGTAGGCAAGGGTATGAGTGAGTTTGAACGGGATGAAATCGTCGGGCGGGTTACGCCTGTGGTGGATTACGAAAAATTTAATAGTGTGAATCTGACCTTTGAAGCAGTGCTGGAAACGCTCGAGCTAAAACAGCAAGTCCTGCGTGATGTCGAAGCGGTTGCACCTGAAGGTCATGTTTTCGCCACGAATACATCTTCTATTCCCATTGGTCAAATCGCTGCGAATGCACGACACCCAGAAACTGTTCTCGGAATGCACTACTTTTCACCTGTTCCCAAAATGCCGCTTCTCGAGATTATCAAAACCGACAAAACCGCAGAGTGGGCTTTGGGAACTGCGATTGATGTGGGGCTAAAGCAAGGCAAAACACCCATTGTGGTGGGCGATAAACCAGGCTTTTATGCCAACCGCATTTTATTTCCCTACATGGACGAAGGTCTAAAACTCTTGCAAGAAGGTGCAACCGTTGACGCTGTGGATGATGCCATGACCGCTTTTGGCTTTCCTGTGGGTCCGCTCAAACTTTTGGACGAAGTGGGTATTGATGTGGGCGCACACGTAACAGGTGTGATTGCCCCACTCTTTGCCGAGCGCAATATCCAAATGGTCACGGTGAGCGATGAGATTTTGAAGGCGGGTCTTAAAGGGCGCAAGAGTGGTAAGGGCTTTTATTCTTATGACGGTGGCAAAAGCCAAGGCGTGAATGCTGAGATTTACAAGTATTTTTTGGGCGAGCGCAAGACGATTCCGAAAAGTGAAATACAGGAACGGCTCTTTTTGGCGATGGTGAATGAAGCGGTATATTGCTTGCAGGACAATGTGATTTCTTCACCGAGAGATGGGGATGTGGGGGCGGTGTTTGGGATTGGGTTTCCGCCGTTTTTGGGTGGACCGTTTTTTTATATTGACCAGCAGGGGGCGGGGAATGTTTTGGATCGGTTGAATAGGCTTAAGGGGGAGAAGTTTAAGGCTAGTGGGTTGTTGGGGGAGTATGCGACGGCGGGTAAAAAGTTTTATGAGTAGTTCACCAAGGTTACTTTGATAGAGCAATGATAAGTTGTTGACCAACAGCTATAATTAGGAGAGCAACCCTCAAATGTTATTAACGTTTAACTCACCTTTAAGAAACCTCCCAGCTTCACTTGATCAAAAGCAAGCTCTGTTTTTTTCTGGAATTCGCCTTTCCCTTGATATGATAGAGCAGGCGTATTCACATTTAGAAAAACTATGTCAATTACTCTTACTCCAAGAAACATTGGAAAATCAATCTTTACAACTTGCTTCATCATACTCTGCGGCATGGTCACTTATTGATTCTATGCATAGACTACAAATACTTCTAAAGCAGCTCCCAGGATTCAAGCAAAAGTCTCCTCCGTTTCAAGTTTTGTATAGAAAAATGAATGATGTTGAGAACGTAAGGAATTTGATGCAGCACCTAGACAAAGAAATTACAGGTCTAATTTCTAGTAATAGCTCATTGTGTGGTTCTTTATCCTGGCTACATATAAAAGATACAGAATCTGGTGTTGTCGAATCTTGTATCACTACTAATGGTGCTCAGAACAATGAGATGCACGAAATTATTAACCCAATTGGTATGGAATTGCGCCCACCAATTGACCATATTACTCTAACCTTGGGAGCACAACGAGTTAATTTTTCGGAAATTTATAGGGCAGTTGCTGATTTTGTATTCAAACTCGAATCAATTCTTGCACCACAGTTTCAGAATCACGAATGTGGGACGAACAGTTGGTTGATAGTTGCCACTATAGAACTTCAACTTGATAAAATTTAGTCAAATTCCACTCTGTCAAATTAAACTAATCATGAACCCAAACAACCAAACCCACTGGATTTACCACCCAAAAATCCGCGCAATTCTCAAGACGGCTGATGTAAGTAAAGAAGAGGACGGTCTCGCAGACTTTTCAGGACTAGATACTTCTGGAGCCAAAACACTCTTGGGGCTACTCGAGTACCTAGACCCAGAGAGCTTAAAGCGAACCCACAACGCCTCACCCACCCAACGGCAAATGCTCGAGACCTTCATCGCTCACAACGGTTTTCTAGGTGGCTATATTTTTACAAGCGGCAATGACGAGGAAGCAGGTTTTGATGGGCTTAGCTTTGACGAGATTTTCTTGCCCAAAACTGTTTGGGAAACTGCCTCGGCGTTAAGCTGGCTGATTGAAGCTGATGAAGTTCAAGAGATACGCTTAGATGGAACCCTCTATCTCAGATCCTGGTGGGATTGAAAATTATCTCCAAATTTACAATAATTGACTTTATTGTAAAGTATACTTTACAATAAACTGGATTATGGAGCAATACTGGTTCAAAAGAGACTTAGAGGAACGCTTACGCTTTATTCGTGGTTTGCCCGTTTTGGTTATTGTGGGTGCAAGGCGGGTGGGGAAGACGAGCTTACTACGCCGTTATTACAGCCTCTTGACTAATCCCAAAGCCTGGCTCGATGGCGATAACCCCGCCCACGCTCAATTATGGGAACGCTTTCGCCAAGGGCAAGACGGCAAGGGTTGGCTAACAAGTTTGCTGGGAAACTTCAACCAAGAGGAAGTTTATTTGTTTCTCGACGAAGCGCAAATGTTCCCCGACTCGAGCCTCCTCGTTAAATCTTTGGTAGATGCTCTGCCCAATTTGCGTGTGGTGATGTCAGGTTCTTCCGCGCTCAAGCTGCGTGCCTTGAATAGTGAAAGCCTTGCAGGACGAAAACAGTTGCTCGAGCTTTACACGCTAAGTTTGTCAGAACGCCTCAATGATTCGCGCTTGCCTAGTCTCGGTAAAGAACTGAGCGTTCCTGCTATTTTGCAAGACATGTTGGTGTGGGGTGGGTTTCCTGGTGTGACGCAATTATCAGAAACGTGGCAGCGCACCAGTTATCTTACCGATGTTTTGGATTCGCTGATTTATCGTGACTTGCTAAGTGAAGTGCGGGGCAAAGATGTCAGTCTCTTAAAACGTTTGCTGATTGCTTTAGCACGTTCCATTGGTGGGCGAGTCAATACAACCAAGCTTGCTGGCTCGCTCGAGTTGAGTCGTGCTACGGTGGTGCGTTATTTGGACTTGTTTCAAGAAGCAAATATTCTCAAGGCCTTGCCGGGTATTGATAAACGTGGTGTTGTTCCCAAAGCGCAGCCCAAACTTTATTTTCTCGATAATGGTTTTTTGTCTTTGCTTCTTGCTGACGAAAGACTTTTTGAAGTACGCAAACCTGAAGACCAAGCAGCTCTGCTAGAAAATTTTGTGGTAAGTGAACTCGTTAAACACTATGCCTATAAAGGTGATATTACACAGCTTGGTTACTTGTGGCTCGAGCATTCTGAGGTAGATATTGTGGCGTATAAAGACGGTGCGATTCAACGTGCTTGGGAAGTTAAACTCTCTAAAGAACAAGGTGGCTCGAGTGAAGCGAGAGACGCTTTGAGTGTGCCTGTTACGGTTGTGAATATGACCGCCTTAGTTACTGGTGTGTGGTTGTGACATGGTACATAACAATCCACACAAAACGTAGTTTGGAAAATAATTAAAGACCTCCTAAAACAAGAAACTACCCTTGCTTCAAAAAAGGCGAAAAATGCTCGTGGATGAGCTGAGCAGTTTTTTCTATTGAGTATGAACCGTCTACTTCAACTACTCGTAACCCATGACGTTGTGCTTGTTCCTGAATATGACGTGCCAGAAGTAAATCTCGCTCGAGTAAGTTCTGTTTGGCTTTAGTTGGATTACTTGTCTCTTTTGCAAAAGCAGGTTTGCCGCGTCGTTCCATAGATGCTTTCTTAAACTGTTCAGTAGGTATGAGAAAAATGGCTTGATTTGGACTCGATAGTAAAGGTGTAAGGCGAGCCGGTGTGAGACCAAAACCTTCCACAATCATTCTGCCATTTTTTGGAAGTGTCCAAGCATGTAGCTCTTCAAGAATAAAATGAAATCGCTTCTCAAAGGAATCTAAAGCGCGCTGTAGTAAAACGTCAGGTGCAGGATCAACCCATTGCTCATCTATGGTTGCGCTCATGAATGAACTGTAATTATCTGGAGAGATGTGCACTAAGAGGTTATGGTGATAAAGGTCTGTTCGATCGTATTCGTAGACAGGCCAGCAGAAGTGTTCACCTAACGCTCTTGCAACACTTGTCTTACCTGCATCTGGCGTGCCTCCAATCCATAACACTTTCGCAAAGAGTTCTTGGAGCCGATTTGGATTTAGGGAAAGTAAACCTGTCATATTTAATAAGCTATCCGTTAGTTTAAACAAAAGTTTCATAATAGGAGGCTGAATTTTTGACGCAATTATGCAATACTAACTTTACACAGTTTGCGAAACCACCTTGGCATTGGAATGGCTAATTCAGGCGGACGGGGTTTACAAGATACGCTTAAAGGGAACCCTCTATCTCAGATTCTGGTGGGACTGAAATTATCTCTAAATGTACAATAATCTGGTTTTTTGTAAAGTATGGTTTACAATAACCCCTCGATTTTGACAATTTAGAGGTAAATTGAGGATTGGAAAATACTATGCCTGACTTTAACCTTCGACCAGCAACTCCAGATGATACGAGTGCAATAGCACAACTCTGGCTCGAGGCTACCTCAGAAGTCGCCAAGCATGAACCGATCTACACTCCCAATCTTACCCAGTCAGAGCTAGCGAAGCGTTTAAAAACTGAACTCGAGTCTGGTTCAAAAAAGGCTTATGTTGTCTACGCCGGTAATGACCTGGTTGCTTACGTGACATTTCGTGTAGAAAATGAATCACCTGTTTTTTCACCAAGGCAGTACGTATATGTCATTGACTTAGATGTTTCAGCAAAGTTTTGCCAACAAGGCTTGAGTCGTTTGCTCTTGGCTGAGATTGAATCGTATGCGATAGTAAATAGGATAAAGCGCATTGAGTTATCGGTTGTATTCGCTGACCCGAGAGCTAAGGTTGTGTGGGAGCATCACGGGTTCAAAACACATATGCTTTTAATGCACAAAGAGCTTTAGGCAATGACATTCTTGATGGGACACTCGAGGGGATCAGACGTTCTATCGATTACGTGCTTGCTCATTTTAGTTACGTGCCGAGAGTTATAGACACTTATTTTCTTGATGTTCTTAGAATCATGCCTTCTCAAAAATATGATCTACTGTTTCAAATTGCGAATTAATTCACTGATCATCAATAAGTCATTGGCGGCGGCATCAAGATTGGTAGTAATGCGGTTGATATTTGCTTCATCAGGAGAAAGCTCGTTATAAAGGTCACGAATAATTTGGGTAGCTAATACTGAGGTACCTGGGGGGCATTTAGAAGCGTCACCTGCGACACTCTCGAGGGTTTCTAAAAAGCTCAAGGATTCTTGAGAATGGTGGACAAAATGGATAAGCTTCTCAAAGGTAATAGAGGGATAAGATGAAATCATTATAATACCTCAGTCGTTTTTATGCCTTTTTGAAAGGGTTATAAAAACTCAGAATTTGAATTGCGGAATGAAATTGTAAAACTACACGGCGTAACCGCTTGAGTGCTCTTAGCACTTAGATTATTTTAGCTTTTGCTACTATCGGAACTCTTACTCGAGCCCACTTACCCAAAGTTCAAAAAGTGCATCTAAATCGCAGATACATGCAGTTTCTAGGCTGTTTTGCAAGTCTTGTGGTTCAGCAAATTGCCAGGCATAGGTTTGGAAATAAACACGCAAGCCCTCATCAAGAGTTTCTTGGCCTATGGTTTTGGCTAGTTCTTCAAAAAAGAATAGTCCTTTGCCGTATACAATCTCTCCGTAGGTACTCTCATCATAAGATTCTACAGGTAGGCCAATTACCAATTCGGGGTTGGTTGAGGTCTCCCACAATTGCTGCCAGTATCTTAAATAGCCGATACTCGAGCGGTTTTCATGAGTTTCTTGATAGCGCAAGGTCAGATATTGGGTGAGTGACTCATCTAGCCAAGGGTTTTCAATCTGGTCATTGCCAACTAGACTAAAAGCCCATTGATGACCAACTTCGTGGGTGATGACCGCGTTTAATCTGCTAAATGGATTAGCATAAAGCCCATTGGTGATATTGACGATGCCTGGATATTCCACTCCGCCAGCTTGCACTGGTACGGCCACTACATCAAATTCGCGGTAAGGATAAGGGTAGTAGCCTGAAAAAAACTCGAGAGATTGTTTTGCTGTATGAAGGCTGCTTTGAAGTCTAAAAGAAAGTGTTTTGGGAACAAAGCTGCGAACGCGGGTTTCCCCAAAGTTAGATTCGGCAACCACGTAATCTTTGGCAGCAGCCAAATAAAAATCTCTGGCTGGGCCAGCTACATATTCAACCGTTTGTTGTGTACCCTGAATGGTTTTTTGTATTTCTTGACCAGTGGTAATCAGATCATAATCTTGAGGTGCAGTGACTCGAGCTAGAAAAAAAGCTTCATTGGCAACTAAAGGATCACCTAAGGGTGGCGGGATTTCAGTCTCCCATTGACCATTTTCTAAAATACTTAAAGTAGGGTAAGCATGAGCCAAACTAAGGACTTTTTCAAAACGTGCTAGGCGGCCATAGGCTTCTATTTCGGGTGAAATGTCTAGGGTGTAGGTCATACTGATCAAGATCTGTTGAGTTGCTTCTAGCACTTGTGGTAATGGAATACGCACAGTGGTGTTCTCAGCCTCGAGTTTCGGAGTTACAGCTAAACCATTTGCCTGCACTTCACTTACAGTCATAGTGCTACCCAAAGCATTTGGATAAAGCCTAAAGACTACATCAGGCCAAGCCTGTTCACCTGTGTGAGTGACTAAGACTTCGGCTTTGCCGTCAAGGTGCATGAGGTCATTTGAGAGTATCCACTCGAGGTGATAAACAGGGGCATCTTGTAAATGCTCGAGGATTTCTTGAGACTGGGTAGTTAACCCTTGTTCAAAAATACTGCGCTCATTCCAGGGGATATTAAATAGTGCGCTGGGGGGTTGGGCCAAAGTAAGGGAGTAGAAAATGATAAAGAGGAAGTAAAAAGTAAAAGGCAAAAAGTGATGAGTGATGAGTGATGAGAGATGAGATTTTTTCTCCTTCCTCTTTCCTTCTTCCTCCTTAAAAAACAACTTCATATCTAACTATACGCTGGATTGCGTTAAACCTTAGTCTGCTTTCTTGCTCAGCTCACGCAGGTTGGCAATAAGTGGTCTTAGGGTTTGGGCTTTGAGTTTTAGAGCCGCGCGGTTGACTACAAATCTAGCTGAAGAGTGCAGAAGGGTAGCGACTTCCTCGAGGTTATTGGCTTTTAAAGTTGAACCCGTTTCAACTACATCGACCACAGCATCAGCTAGACCAGTTAAGCAAGCCAGTTCAACATTTCCTGAAAGTTTAATCACATCGGCACTGCTACCAATCTGGTGCAAGTAGTCTAGTGTTATACGTGGATACTTGCTAGCAACGCGGCGAATAGGATGGGTTTCTCCTATAGGTCTTATGAGGGCTAAACGGCACAGGGCAATGCCCAAATCAACGGGTTCATAAATACTGGCCAAGGACTCGAGCAATACATCTTTTCCTACAATGCCAGCGTCTGCAACGCCTAACTCAACATATGTAGGAACGTCACTGTTTCGCATTTCAATAAGGGTGGCATCACCGGCTAAATGTTTGAGCGCGCGACCATTTTCGGAAAGCTTTAAGTTTAGACCAGCTTTGCCTAAAAGCTCTAAGCTTTCTTGCATTACACGGCCTTTGGGAAGGGCTAGGGTGAGTGGGTGAGTGGATGTAATCTTGGGCATCATGACCTCATAAAATGCAGGCAAGGAGCAGGGGAGAATTTTAATCTCCCTATCTCCTTGCCTCCTTGTCTTCTAACAAATCTTGTAGTTCAGAATAAGCTGGATGATTATGCTCCAAGGACTCGAGACCTTGCTCGGTGAGCATAAACGGAATCCCTTTGCGTTTAGCATAACTGCGGGTTTGAGCTTCATCTGCATACAGAGAACGCTCCACACTATATCCAGCATGGCGTAATTGTCTGGCTGGAAGATCTGCCAAACTTATGACTAAGGTGTTTGCAGATTCTGTTGCGGGCGAAGCTTTAAGTAACCGTTCTAGACCAATAGTGAACCCTGCTGCATGAGGCAGCAAAGCCCCGTCATAGCGCCCACCACCGACGAGGGGTTGACCAAAATCGGGAGTATAGGCTCTAAAGGTCATGCCGGTGTAATAACTCAAACGCCTGGCCATGCCTAAGTCCAGCATCAGTTCGCTGCTATCTTCAAACTCACTTAAAATTTCATCTAGTCTGTCAAGTTCACGTTTGGTTTCTGGCCAAGGGGCTAGGTGATGAGCGTCTTTGAGAATATGAATATCACCATATAAATCAGGAATACTCAAGAGGGCTTTATGTAAATCTGGGGCCAGCTTCGAGGGTGTTTAAAAGGGTTTCTAAAGTTTGTTGGTCTTTGCGATCAATGGCATCGGCTAAGGTATCTTGCTTATCTTCGGGAATTTCAGCTAGATCAAATAAAACTTTGACTAAACTTGGATTGCCTAATTCAACCCTTGGAGCCAGCCCTACTGTACGAACAGATTCTCTGGCTAAATGGATCAACTCAGCATCGGCTCTTGCATTCGAGACACCAATAAGTTCTAAACCAATTTGCGTAAACTCTCGAGCCCCTGAAATATCAGAACTTAACCCCTGCCAGACATTGCCACAATACTGAAGCCTAAGGGGTAAATCTTGTTCTGTGTAACTAGAGAGCACCATCTGACTTATAGAGGGTGTAAAGTCTGAGCGCAGACTCAAAACTTGTGCGTCACGGTCAGCAAACTTAAAGGACTGGTGGGCTCTGGGATGTTGGGGGTCATAATACTCGAGTGAGGGAACATCTACAGTCTTATATCCCCATAGCCCATAGAGCTTTATCAGCTTGGCAATCACCAAGGTTTTATGGTGAGCCTCTGGGGGTAAAAGAAAGCGGGTGCCATCGGGGGGAACAATGCGGGAAGGGCGATTCACAAGGGATAGTTTAACAAAGGATTGCTTTGTAAGTACCCATCCACAATTACATTAGACTAAAGCCACCTCAGAGAAATTGATATTGAGGGTATTACCAACCGCAGCAAGAGCTTGAGAGGTTATGTAGAAGAGGAGTTGTTCTTCTGCATAATCTTCAGGCTTAAGCCAGTAATACTTGAGCATCTTCCACAAAATTTCAATGAGGTTAAGCTGGGGTGAATAGGGTGGCAAGTAAAAGAGGATTAAACCCCGAATCTCCCAAACCTTACGCTGTTGTTGAATGATTTTAGCGGTGTGAATCGAAGCGTTGTCCAAGACAATGACAGTAGGTTTTTCAAGTGTAAAAGATAAACGCTCGAGATAATCAAATACGAAGTGGCTGGTGATGTTGCCTGTGGTGGTGGTAAACATAAGTTTGTTATTGCGTGAGAGTAACCCCAAGCAGTTCAGCCCTTTGCCTTTGGCAGATGGCATAAAGACATCCTCATCAGGAAACTGCCAACCATAAGGTACACAGGGTTCCAAGCAAACACGGCTTTCATCAGCATAGTACAGGTCAATCAGACTTGCCCTTGATAAGCGTTCTAGCTCAGCTAGGGCTTCCCGCTTATAGGCATACGTCTCGTCACAGGGCTTCTGTTGAGGATGCTTTCGGATGCGTTTATAACGGCAAGCACGTTTTTTATATAGCGTTCCAGGGTCTTCTGACTAAACTGCTTCTCCAAGGCTTCTTCCAATTCTGCTTTAGCAAGACAAAGGCGTTGCCGATTCGCTTTCACCACTTCTTTGATTTTGGCATCATCGGTTTCTTCATTCAAGATGGCTTTGCGTCCTCGTCCTGGTTTCGTTTGCAGTCCCTCGATACCTTCTGCTTCATAGCGTTTAATCCAGCCATTGACTGCCATCTCACAACTATCTACGATCTTTGCAATGTCCTCGGAACTTCGTGTCTCACTTTTTAGTAGCATCATCTGACAGCGTTTCCTGTAGGCATGGCTTTGACCTGTTTCATAACCTCGGTTTAAGCTTTCCCTTTGCGTTTCCGTTAGCTCTAATTTCTTGCTTGGGCGACCCATGTGAATAAGTCTAACCTAATTCTGTACGACTACTTAATGGGTCAGAAGGGAGAATATAGAAGTCTTTCTCCTCCCTCCTATATCCTTTCTGATATTTTCGCCAGTGTGCCTGGGTAACAATTCTTAACTATTCACCCTTAGGTAACTTCATTTGAGGATTCTCGAGGCTTCCTAACAAGGCTCCAAGCCCCACTAAAAGCTCAACGGCCAAGATTCCAAAATTGACCGGTGTCCAAACCCCATCAACAATCATGCTAAATAGCCGACCCGAAAAGGCTGCCAGCCACAAATAGCTTGCAAACCGCAGATACATAGAGGTGCGTGGACGGCGTATCACACCATAAAGCATCAAGGCTCCCATAACCGTAAACATAGCCCCATATGTTGAGCGCATTTCGCTAAGACCTCTGGGGTTCGTAATGTCTAACCCTGTAAGTAACACCAAGCCTAGTGGATAAACTAAAAAGGCAACCCCTAATCCTAGAGTAATCAGGCTTGCCAGATAAGCCAGTTGAGTTCGTAGTGTCATAAGTCTAGTTTAGCCTAAAAATGATGAAGAGGGTTATATTTAAGTTAAGGGTTTGTCAGCAGAAGAACTAAGATTTTTGCTAAACCCTAGTAACATCGTTTTAAGGAGTGACGACTATGCTTAAAGATAGAGTGTTTAATTTAACTAGCCCAGAGGATGTTACCGGTTTTTTAGCCCAAAATCCTACCAGTGTAATTTTTAAGGCTGGAACCTGCCATAAGACTATGCAAGGGTTTGGCTTCTTACAAGAAAAACTCGAGCCCAGGGAAGACTTAATGGTCGGTATCATCCGCGTGGTTGAAGCTCGGCCTGCTAGTAACCTAGTGGCTGAAATGACTGGTATTACCCACCAGTCACCGCAAGTGATTTTGTTTAAAGAAGGTCAACCTGTTTTTGAACGCAACAATTGGGATATTACCCCAGAAGACCTTGATGCAGGTTTTGCCCAACTACCAGCTTCAGGCGAGGTGGTTCGCTCAGATAAACCTGTGCGCAGCGATTTAACACCGTATACAAGCGTACTCGAGCAGTACCTAAGTGGTATCATCAATGACCGCCAGTTTGAATATGTTTATACCAACATGTTTCGTGATGATGCCTCTTTGCGCTCACGCGAAGAAGTTGAAGTTTTAAACAGCATCTTTGGTGATGTTGACCAGCATATGAATATGCATGTGATGATGGCTGGGCAAACTGCGGATTATAGTGTGGTGAAGCAACGCGCTGAGAAGGTTTACGAGCAGTTAAAAATCCTGTAGTATTCAAAGGCTTTCTATTCAATGAAACCAGAAGCATTTTTGGAAAGAGTAAACTCAAGAGAGACATTTCTCGAGTTTACTCTTTGCTTAGGGAGACCTACGTTGAAGAAGAGTTATGCTCGAGGTTACTGTAGCCGAAGCTAAAGCAAAACTAAGTGATTTAATTCAGCGTGCCGAAAAAGGCGAAGAGATTGTTATTCCCTGCCGTGGTAAGTTGGTAGTTACTATGTCAGCTCCTAAAAAATTGTTACCTGATAGAACTGCATTAAGGTCAAAACAGAAAAAATCAAAAACAGATAGTGCAAAACATTTGCGTGCGTTGCGAGATGAAGAATAATCCTTGATCTACTTCCCTGTCCGCGACAAATCATCCAAATTCCTTGTTAAGTACGTTGACACCAAAATAGGAATCAAGGTCACTGCCAAAATAAATACTGCTACCACATTGGTGACAGGCCTATCTCTGGGTTTGGTCAATTGACTGAGTAACCATATAGGAATCGTTTGCTGTTGCCCTGCTGTAAAGGTAGTCACAATTACTTCATCAAACGACAGCGCAAAGGCTAACATCCCACCAGCTACAAGTGCCGTGGCTAGATTTGGCAAAATGACATGCCTAAAGGTTTGAAAGGGTGTAGCACCTAAATCCATAGAGGCTTCTAGCAGTGATGAAGAGGTTCGGCGTAAACGTGCGACTGCGTTGTTGTAGACCAAGACAATACAGAATGTAGCGTGACCTAATACAATCGTCCAAAAGCTAAATGGTAGCCCCATTAAGTTAGTGGCTGAGCGCATGGCGATACCAGTGATAATTCCTGGTAAAGCGATGGGTAAAATAATAAGTAACGAAATAACATCACGTCCAAAAAACTTACTGCGGGCTAAAGCTAGAGCTGCAAGTGTGCCAAGAATAGTGGCGAGCAAGGTAGCCACTAGACCCACACGAATAGATAGTGATAAAGCTTTCCATAAATCTGGTCTGTCCCAGGCTTCTGCAAACCATTTAAGGGTAAACCCAGGAGGCGGAAAGGTAAAGGCAGCTTCTTCGGTATTAAAGGCGTAAAGCACAATAAGTAAAAAAGGAATATGTAGAAACAGCAAAACTGCTATAGATGCGAGGTGAATGGCGATGGGGAGGCGGGATTTCATAAAAATACCGAGTGATGAGTGATGAGTGATGAGTGATGAGTGAAAGTCAAAAACACTTTCCACTTTCCACTTTCTACTCGCCACTGACTAGAGTGCATCGAAGGCCCCCAACCTACGAGCAACGCTCAGATAGATGGCCATAATGACTACTGGAACGACCGTGAAAGCGGCAGCCAGTGGGATGTTGCCGGCGGTGCCTTGTTGAATTAAAACTACTTGCCCAATAAAAGGTTTGGAGTTTCCGACTACACCTGGAATGATGTAATCACCCAGCGTTAACGAAAAAGTAAAAATTGAACCAGCCACAATGCCAGGAACAGTTAAAGGTAAGATGACTCGCCAGAAGGTTAAATTCGGTTTGCCACCAAGATCACTCGAGGCCTCGAGTAAGGTCTTGGGAATGCGCTCAATAGCTGCTGCAATAGGCAAAATCATATAGGGTAACCAAATATATAAAAAGACTAAAAAAGTCCCAATAGGTGAAACTGATAACGACGAACCACCAATACCTGGAAGACTCAAAAATGCATTGAGTAGGCCATTAAGCTGGAGTTGGGTAATAAACCAATTCAGAACCCCTTCTTTGGCTAAAATAAGTTTCCAAGCATACACCCTGACTACATAGCTTGACCATAGTGGCATAAGTACCAAAAGATAAAGTGCCGAACGCCAGACAGGGTTTGCTGTTTTGGCCATAGCAAAAGCGATAGGATAAGCAATGATGGCACTCGCTAAGGTAACTAAGGCAGCCATGAATACAGTGCGACCAATTACATCTAGATTAGCTGGTGTAAAAAGCTGACGATAGGTTGAAAGCGAAAACTCTCTAATCACTTGACCTGTAAAATCATCAAGCCTAAAAAAACTTTGTAGCAAGAGTGCAAATAGGGAGCCAAGATAAACCACACCCAACCAAAGTAAGGGTGGCAATAGTAGCAAGAAAACTCCTAAGGCCGGACGGCGATAAAAGAAACTAGATAAGCTTCTCATCCATCCCTACTTCCTAAGATGTGCATGTCACGCTCGAGCCAACTCAGTACAATTTCTTCACCTACTGGCCACAAGGCTGCTTCACTACTTTGATTTTGTGATGAAACAGTAAGCAATGTGTTATCTGCAAGGCGAATGCGGTAGCGCGTTTGCATCCCTAAATAAACAGCTTCTTCAACTTTTCCTGTGACGGAAACTTCGCCTGCTTTTTGTGTTGCTCCAGAAGGCAAGATACGAATGCGCTCAGGACGAATTTGCAAGGGCTGGCCTTTAGCAAGTTGGTTAGCAATATTACCTTGAAGTAAATTAGAGGTTCCTACAAAGCCGGCCACAAAGGCAGTTTTTGGATACTCATAAATATTTCCTGGTGTGTCAAGTTGCTCGATTTTTCCTTGATTAAAAACTGCAATGCGGTCACTCATAGACAGGGCTTCTTCTTGATCATGGGTTACATAAATAAAAGTAATCCCTACTTGAGTTTGTAAGGCTTTGAGTTCGACTTGCATCTGCTCACGAAGTTTTAAGTCTAAAGCACCTAAGGGCTCATCGAGTAAAAGAATTTTTGGACGACCCACTAAGGCTCTGGCTAGAGCTACACGTTGGCGTTGTCCACCTGAGAGTTGACTGGGGCGGCGGTTACTCATTTCACTTAGGCGTACAAGTTCTAAAGCATCTTGTGCTTTTCGTTGACGTTCTGCCTTTGAGATTTTTTTAACCATCATGCTGTAGGCCACATTATCTAGCACACTCATATGCGGGAATAGCGCGTAATCCTGAAATACAGTATGTACATCACGCTCATAAGGTGGAAGATTGTTAGCTGCCTGATTGCCAATATAAACCGTGCCACCATCGGGTTGTTCAAAGCCAGCAATAAGCCTAAGACACGTAGTTTTACCCGAACCTGATGGACCTAAAAAAGTAAAGAACTCCCCATCATTGACTTCAAAGTTGACGCTATCAACAGCCTTAACTTTGCCGAAGTGGCGGCTGACGTTTTCAAAGGTAACGGCGTTTGTGTTTGCGTTTGACATAAGCTATCTATAGATAGCCATCGGCTATCAGCTATTAGCCGTCAGCTTTTTGTTTTAGCTGATAGCTGATAGCTGATAGCTGATGGCTCCTTAGTGTTTCACCATTACATGCTTGGTAATCTGATAATCTTTGACAGCCTCAACAGACATATCTTTACCAAACCCAGATTGTTTAAATCCGCCGTGAGGACCTTCAGAGATTAAGGGCATGTGGTCATTGATCCAGACTGTACCAAACTCGAGCTGACTAGACATCTGCATGGCCCGACCAATATCTTTGGTAAATACTGATGCGGCTAAACCATATTGCACATCATTACCAAAAGCTAAGGCTTCAGCATCATCTTTAAAAGTTGTAATGGCTAAGACTGGCCCAAAGACTTCACTTTGAATAATTTCGTCTTTTTGTGAAACGTTGCCAATGACGGTAGGTTCAAAGAAAAAGCCTTTGCCTTTTTTGGCTTTACCGCCTGTTAAAATCTTTGCGCCTTGTTTTTTGGCCCTGGCCACAAATCCTTCTACACGTTCACGTTGGGCACTAGAAACAAAAGGCCCCATCATGGTGTCATCATCAAAGGGTTGTCCAACTTTGACGGCTTTCATAGCTTCAACTAAAGCCTCTTGAACCTTTTTTAGATTTTTCTTGCTAGTATAAACCCGTGTTGCGGCAGTGCAATCTTGACCAGTATTGGCAATTGCGCCAAAGCTAGCTTTGGCTGCTACTAATTCAATATCAGCATCATCCAAAACAAGTACTGGAGCTTTCCCACCAAGCTCGAGGTGAACCCGCTTGAGGGTATTAGCCGCGCTAGCCATGATTTTTTTACCCGTATTGGTTGAACCTGTTAGGCTCACCATGCGTACCAATGGATGATCAACAATAGCCTGCCCAGTATCATTGCCACCTGCAATGATATTAACAACCCCGTCAGGAATTCCTGATTCTTTTATCAATTCACCTAGCATAAGTGTGGTCAGTGGTGTAGTAGGGGCAGGTTTAAGAACGATGGTGCAGCCAGCCGCCAGGGCTGGGCCAATTTTCCACAGAGCCATCATGACTGGATAGTTCCAAGGTGCAATTTGCCCGACTACACCCACCGGCTCATGTCTAAACATTGAAGTGTACCCAGCAGCATACTCACCAGCCGCCATACCGTGAACATCTCTGGAAGCAGCAGCAAAGAAACGCAAATTATCAATACCAAACGGCAAGTCACCGCCTAGTGAAATAGCTTTGTAGGGCTTGCCAGTATTTTCAGATTCAACTCTGGCAAAATCTTCCATGCGGGCTTCTAGCAAATCGGCAAGTTTCCAAATGGCTTTACTGCGTTCACCTGGAGTGAGTTTTGACCAGCGTCCGTCATAAAAAGCACGGTGCGCTGCTTGGACTGCATTATCAACATCAGCTTTATTTGCGTCAGGTACGTGCCCAATCACCTCACCAGAAGCAGGATTGATAATCTCTAATTTATTTTTTGATTTTCCCTTGGTATAAACACCATCAATAAAATGCTCGAGTTGATACATGACCCTCCAAATAAGATTAAAAATTAAAGATTGAAGAGTAAAGATTATAATCTTCAACCTTTAATCGAATATTATCTTCCGCCTAAAACAGCTATATAGTTCGTCACCCATTCATGATACGGAACACATTCACTTTGGCTAGCACATTTGCTCACTGGGGTACGCCAGAAGCTGATTCTTTCAAAGTTATCTAAACCGTTGGTGGTACAGCCTTCATCAGTTAAGAGGGCGTTACCACTGCAAGCTGAAAGAACAGCAGGCACCGAGCCAAACCAAGCTGCTAAGTCACCTTGGAGTTTAGGATTAATGGAATGCTCGAGCCATTTGTATGCACAGTTGGGGTTAGCAGCGTCAGTATGCATCAGGGTGGTATCAGCCCAACCCGTTGCGCCTTCGGCTGGAATGGTGCTGGCGATAGGTTGGCCACCAGCCACTAGCAAATTGACTTGGAAGGGCCAAGAGCCAGAAGCAGCCACACCTTCATTGGTAAAGTCATCAATTTGAATAAAAGCATCATGCCAGTAGCGGCCTACCAATTCGCGTTGCTGGCGCAAGAGGTCAAGAGCAGCATTAAATTGGTCACGGGTAAGTTCGTAAGGGTCTTTGATGCCAAGCTCAGGTTGATGGGTCATAAGGTATAGAGCAGCATCGGCAATATGGATAGGGCCGTCAAAGGCTTGAACACGGCCTTTATTGCTTTGTCCATCAGGAAGATTTTGTTCTTCAAATACTACGTTCCAACTTGTGGGTGCGCCATCCTTGAACACTTCAGAGTTATACATCAGCACGTTAGAACCCCACTGATAAGGCACGCCGTAATGCACACTATCTACAGTGTGCCAAGCGGCATTTTGTAAACGCTCATCAACGGTTGACCAGCTAGGAATTAAATCGATATTGATCGGCTGAACGGTTTTACCAGCAATCAGACGCAAGCTAGCATCACCAGAAGCCGTAACCAAGTCAAAGCCGCCTTCGTTCATAAGAGCAACCATTTCATCTGAGGTTGCAGCCGTTTTAACATTGACTTTACAGCCAGTATCGGCTTCAAAACTGGTTACCCAGTCATAGCCAGGATCGGTTTCACCACGCTCGATATAGCCAGCCCAAGCCACGATATTGACTTGACCTTCACCATTGCCAACGCTGGTAAGCTGGGCGTTAGAAAGACAAAATACAACCAATAACAAAGCACTAAATAGTTTTAATACCTTCATAGTTCCTCCTATAATTTTTTTCAGGGTAACGTGAAAATGTAAAATCCCTGGTTGCCTTAGCTTACAATTCTTTTGAATTTTGGGCAAATCCTTAGACCGAGTTAAGTATTTTGACAACTTACGCACTCCTAATGACGGCTTACACATCGCTCGAGGCTGGTCTTAGGCTTTAGAGTTCATAATAAAGGCTGGAGACATGTGTTTATGAAAGAAATGCAACCACCGTCCTTGACTTTCTCTGGGTATCATGAGATATCTAGTGAAGGTCAACCTATGAAGCCCAGAACCCTACCCCCTAAACCAAAGTCACAAATTCGCCCGCTTACGGTTGTTGTCGTAGCAACTCTAGCCTTGCTGCTGTGGGCTGTTGGGGTTTTTTATTATCAAATTAACGAAAATATTTTATTTAACCCTGAATCTTGGTGGTTTGGCCCTAAAGATATCCTCAATGTTCCTTTTTTAGTAGACTCGACCATTGCTGCCTTTAGGGAACAATGGTTGACCCTGGTGTTCTTTGCTGCCTTTAGCTTTTTACCTCTTTTCAAAAGAGCCATTCAAGACCGTCACCGCGCAGGTGACCATCTAAAACTCTTTTTAGCTTTTGTCTTGCTAGAAGGGCTTTTAGTAGCCCAACTTTTTTATCTGCGAAGCCAACAGCAAGAATTTAATACCTATGGTGTGTTTTATGTGCTGGTGGCGGGGTTCATTGGTGGTTGGCGATTAGGTATACAGGTTGGCCTTGTGAACATGTTGTTCATGGGCGGGATTCATTATTACTTTGATGTATTTATCAATGGCTATGACACCTCGTTTATTCGGGTGCTTTTAACCGAATTGCATCTTATTGCACCGATATGGGGCGGGGCGGTGGCGGGGTATGTGGCTGAACGCCTAGGGCTCAAACGATTTGACTGGACATTTGTAGTGACTCTGGGCATACTCACCGAATTATTCCTGATGATTACGACGGCCATTAGTTCCTGGGCACCCACACATTATATTCAGCGTTCGCTCTATCATGTATTAGCTACACCGTTTATGTTTTTTGGATTTTCTTGGTTGATGCACTATCATTTTAGCTCTGCCGATGGAAAACTCAGGATGACCCAGACTGATCTGGCTTTAGCCGAAGCTGAACTCAAAGCCTTGAGAGCACAGATCAATCCTCACTTTATGGTCAACTCGCTGAGTGTGATTCATCATTTGGTGCGTACCCAACCTGATATTGCCAGAAATTTGCTGCTTGATTTATCTGATCTATTTCAACATAGCTTGCGAGCTGGAGATTTTGTACCCTTGCACCAAGAGTTAGAACATGTGCGGGCCTATTTGGCTTTAGAGCAAGCCCGTCTTACCAAACGACTCAATGTGATGTGGGCGGTCTTAGCTGAAGATAAACTAGATACCCCAGTGCCCACCTTGATACTGCAACCGATTATTGAAAATGCCATTGTGCATGGTATTTCGCCTAAACCTGAAGGTGGCACTGTGAGTATTTTAGTCAAGCAAGCTGGAGATAATTTGCATATTCAGGTTGCTGATAATGGTGTGGGGTTTAATATAGAATCATTGCAGCAAGAATCTGAGCGGCCCTCGATAGGCTTAAAGAATGTAGATGATCGCCTTAGACTTCTTTACGGGGAAGCGTATCGTTTGCAGATAGATTCCACACCAGGTGCAGGAACTACCATGGAATTTAAAATTCCATTGGTGGTACAAGTGCTAGAAGTCAAGGAAGTTAAAGAACTGGCGGTGAAATAATGCGTATGTTGATTGCCGAAGATGAAGAGCATACCAGAGCTGAGCTTAAATATTTACTAGAAAAACTCGAGCCCACTGCTACTATCCTCGAGACTGATGATGGCATTGAGACTTTACATGTGGTTGCACAAGAAAATATCGATGTGCTTTTTTTAGATGTCAATATGCCAGGTAAAGATGGTCTAAAAGTGGCTGCGGCCTTGCTAGAGAATCCGCAGTCCCCTTTGATTGTTTTTGCTACGGCCTATAACCAACACGCCATTAAAGCCTTTGAACTGGCCGCTGTCGATTATGTGGTTAAACCGTACCGTGAGGCGCGTTTGTTGCAAACCCTCGAGCGTGTGCGCCAGACCTTAAGTCAGCGTGAAGCCCTAGACACCAAGCATCAAGCAGTGGCTAAATATGTGGACTCACAAAAAAATATTCATAAACTTTGGGCCATGCGAGATGAAGATGTAGCTGTTCTTTTGGACTTTAAGGAAATACTTTTCTTTGAAGCTGATGACAAGCGGGTCAATGCCAAAATTTTAAGCGGAGATCTGTGGCAAGTGCGCTACACCATGCGTGAACTCGAGGAGCGATTAATTGGTAACGGGTTTGCTCGCACCCACAAGAGTTATTTGGTTAATTTAGAGCATGTGCGTGAAATCGAGCCTTGGTTTTCAGGCTCTTACTTACTTCGTATGAATGACATCACACGCAGTAAAGTCCCTTTGTCTCGTCAATTTGCTAAACAACTTAAAGAAGTTACTGGATGGTTCTGAAAATCTTATTGAAGAAATTCAATAGCTTTTTCTAGAGCATCTTCTGAAGATGTTTGAATATCAGGCACAACTCCAACACCTTCCCAGGTTGGTCCACCTACTGGGGCTAGCACTCCGGTGGCAATCCAGGCCTGCGACCCATCACGCAAACAAAAAGGTAAGACGGCTTCTACATTGCCTGCGCTGGTTTCACCGATAATGGTTGCACGCTTTTTCTTTTGCAAGGCTCCAGCCAACCCTTCGGCAGCACTATTAACGTTGCCGTTAATCAGTACCACCAGCGGTGCATCAGTTTCAATAACACCTACAGCCGGGTAAGGGATAGGCAGCGTCCAGCGTGTGACAGTGCGCCATAAAAACCCACTGGTAAATACACCACCATCTTGCATCATTTCAACTAAACGTCCGCCTGGGTTATCCCGCAAGTCAAGAATAAATTTTTCAGCACCTTGTTGCTTTAGATCTTGAACAGCACTGCGCAATTTGGCAGCAGTATCAACCAATACTGGAACTTTGATATACCCAATTTTGTTTTCAAGCATTTCATAATCAACCTGGGTTTGGGTTCCACCACTTTGACCAAATACACCTAAGCAAGGCAAGTCGCCGTACTCGAGGCGAATCTCTTCAACTTTATCTGGGGGCACAAATACCGAGTGACTATCACCGATTTCAGCATACATTTTTTCAATCACACTAAAAAAGGCCTTGTCATCACTAGCACTGCTGGCTTCGTTAATATATTTATTCTTGACTTTATTCCAATCTACGGGGATGCGGTTTAGGTCCCAATAGCGGTCATGGACCAGTTTCCAGGCGGTTTCAAAGCGTTCGCTGTAGGTTTGGGCATAGCTAAGAGATGTAAGTAAAAGTAAAAGCGTAAGGGCAATTCGTCGTTTCATAGGCATAGTGTAGCTTGTTATATTAGATATGAAGACCAAATATCTAACGTTATGTCCAAGGGTGGATATTCAGTAAACATTCTTGGATGGGGCTTCTTGCTTATTAGCCCTTAAGAAATGTGTCTAATTCGGCTCGAGTAGGTGGATTTGCCCCAGCCCGACTACAGTTAAATGCTGCTGCGTGGGTGGCAAACGATAAGACTTTTTCCCAATCTTCATTGGATAGATTTAAGTCTTTGTACTCAAGTAATGCCACCATCAGTGAACCTGTAAAAGTATCCCCTGCACCCACAGTGTCAACCACATTTACTTTGGGCGCAGCGACATGTAATGGGGTTTGATTCTTGCGGTAGAGCGTGACACCTTTGTCACCATCGGTGATAAGAACAAACGGCGCACCTAGCTCGAGATAAAAGTTTGCTGCCTTGTCATAAGGTTCATTAGGATAGAGCCAGTCTAAGTCTTGTGAACTAATTTTAAGAATATGTGCAAGTTTAATCCATTGCTCGAGGTTTTTCATAAAGACAGCTTTATCGGGCGTGAGGCTTGGCCGTACATTTGGGTCAAGGATAATGGTTACACGGTCATGGTGATTTTTTATGATGTCCACAATAGAACTCGAGGTGGGTTCAACCAATAAACTAATCGAACCAAACTGCAAAAACCTTAGTGAGTCAGGAAAGGTTGGTCTAGGTTGAGGATTATAAAGTGTATTGGCTGCACCGTTGCTGACAAAAGTAAAATGCGCTTGTCCATCAATTTCTGCTACAAAGGCAAATGATGATGGCGCAGGATGCTCGAGTAAATAACTGGTGTCTACGTTATTTTTTTGTATGTAGTCACGTAGGGCTTGCCCAAAGAGATCACTCGAGACTTGCCCGCCAAAGCCAACTTGGCCACCAAGCCTTGCAGAAGCGATGGCGACGTTCATGGGAGAGCCGCCTTCGTAACCTTGAAAGAGTAAGGGACCTTTGGCTTTGAAATCTATGAGTGCTTCGCCCAAAGAAATAATATTCATGGGCTTAGTTTATCCTTTTACCGCCCCGACTAACAAACCACGTGAAATGTAACGCTCGAGGGCAATAGCCATAGCAATAACTGGACCAATCATAATCAGGATCAGTACTGACATATAGCCCCACTGCGGCCCGCGTGTGCCGTTTTGTCCTGCAACTAAAAGTGGCATGGTTTGGGTTTTGGCTAAAGATAGAAAAAGTGCAACTAAGTATTCATTCCAAGCAAAGACGAGTACGAATAAAAATGTGGCAACAAGCCCTGGTGTCGAAAGTGGTAAGACAATTGACCACAAGATACGGTAAGGAGATGCACCATCAACACGGGCAGATTCCTCTAACTCTTTAGGAATGTTGGCAAAATAATCACGCATGAGCCACACCACAATTGGCAAATTTACAGCCGTATACGTGATAATTAGGGCAGCGTGAGTGTCTAAAAGCCTAAGATTTTGAAACAACAAGTAAATGGGAATAATCGAAGCTACAGGTGGCAACATGCGCTGTGAAATAAGCCAGAAAGCAATGTCATTATTGCCTAGTGAGCGGTTAGTGCGTTTAATGATGGGTTGAAGTAAAATAAAAAATATAATCGTCGCAACGGCTAAGGCAATAAGCCAAGGCACTTTTGCAACAACAACAGCAAGAGCTGCCAGAACCAGCAACACAATAAATAGCCACACCCCAGCCACCCGTGGACGATACTCAAAACGTGTAAGCCCGTAAGCGGCACTGCCACCAATAAACAAGGCCAGCACAGAGCTAATCAGTGAAATTATCACGGTGTTGATAAAGGGGCGATAGGTGTCATTCCAGACATCTACAAAGATATAACGCCAATTCTCGAGTGAGGGCACAAAATCAAGTCCTGGAATATAAAACGGCCCGTTATTGACATGAAACATTTCCTTGAACGAAGTAATGACAAGCCAATAGAGCGGAAACAAAACCACCAATGCCCAGAAGATAAGCATGAGGTAGGAAAAAAATGCACCAGCAGGGGAGACCTTGCCGAGAGATTTAGATTTGAACATGGTTACCTCCCAAATATGAAATCATTTTATGACCAGATTTATCCTGAGACCTCGGCGTGAGGCTCGGTCGAACGCTTGCCGAATGGATGCTACCTGCTGCTGAAGGCTCTTATAACGGCATGATACGCCCTGCTGAAGGCTCTTATGACCAGATGCTACCTGCTGCTGAAGGCACTTCATCTCGAGACCCTCTGATGTATCAACGTTGCATAGGCCGTGCCAATAAACGTTGCTAAAAATAACAGCATATAAGCAATGGCTGTTGCTTCGCCCACACCGCTCACACCCGCTCGCCAAGTGGTAAAGGCGTGAAGCGTTAGTGACTGCGTAGCAGTGCCTGGCCCGCCGTTAGTTAAAACGTTTGGCAAGTCAATAATCTTAAAGGCTTCAATCATGCGAATTAAAATAACGGTTGCACTAACAGGAATAAGTTGTGGCATAGTAATGCCCCAAAAAATCTGCCAACGGCTTGCGCCGTCTACGTGAGCGGCTTCAAAAAGTTCGGTGGGCAAGCCTTCAACGGCAGCCAGCAGTACAATAAACATAAACGGTGTCCACTGCCAAATATCACCAACTAATACAGCCCAGCGTGCGCCCCAGGGGTCAGTGACCCAGGTAAAATCTTGTAATCCCAAGGCTTTGAAAAAAGGTTTGAAGGGGCCTTTGCTGGTATCGGTAAGCATTCTAAAGGTATACGCCACACCAACAGGTGTAATCATCATGGGTAATAAATACACCACTCTAAAAAAACGTCGTCCAGCAATTTTTTGTGTGGTGATAAGAGCTAAAATTAGACCGATAATATATTGAATGGTTATGCCAAGAAAAACATAAGATAGGGTAACTGTAACCGAACCAGGGCGACCTGCAAGATTACTGAACACGAAATAACTGAGCCAACCCAAGATACCAAAGGTAAAGAGGCGGTAAACAATTCCACCGGTGCTTTTGTCTTTAGATTGCCAGTAATGCCATAGTGCGTAGCCAAGCCCAATAATAATAAGCATGAAGGCTATCCAGCCAAATGGAGTGAGCGGTGCAAGCACGCCAATAAACTCGCCTCTGTCACTGCCGAATAAAATTTTGTTGAAATTTTTAAGACCAATAAAATTAATTTCAACGCCGCCCTTGACGGCTTTAATCCTCGAGAGTGATAAAAACACTGATAATAAAAGTGGAAAAATAGATAAAAATAAAACAATCAAAATAGCCGGCAGCAAGAAAATAGTCGGCGCATTGCGCTCGAGCCAAATGGAGACGCGGTTTTCTCCATACTGAGCTGGTTCATTTGTAATTCGTTTAGCTTGCTGATTCATTCGTCGTTTCCTTGTCTCCCTGTCTCCCCTTCTCCCTATCTAAATAGACAAGGAGACAGGGAGAAGGGGAGAAAAAACTATTTCTTAACGCCTAAAGTTGCCTTATACGCAGCTTGTTGCTCATCCATGCCAAGCTCGTCGTTGATTTCTTTCCAGCCATCATAGATTTGCTGCATGGCTTCTTCCTTGGTGATTTCGCCGGCTAGGAGCTGGGCGATTTTTTCATCCAAGACTTGTTGCTGATAACGCTGGTTTTGCGGAATGCGAAGATCTAACACCATGTTCGGGCTGTTCAAGCTGGCTTGAATAGCACCAAGGTAGTTTTTAGCAGAAGCTTCGTCCATGCCTGCAGCTAACCAAGCATCCAAGTTTTCAAACTGTGATACACGGTAAGGGTTAAAACCTGTAGAACCTACAGTTACGTCAACGTTGGATTGAGCAGCTTGGTTGACATAAGAGAAGAAAGCATAGGTTGCAGCCTTGTCAGCTTCATCAATGGAAGCGTTGACTGCACCTGACCAACCACCGAAAGCAGCAAATGGAGCATGGTTTACGCCGTTGATGTGGTTAGGGCAAGTGGTGTCATCACAAGCAACGAGTTTGCCTGTTGCACGGTCAAGAACACTCTTAGAGCCAGGAAGAATTACAGCACCCGTTGTACCGTTGACTTTTGAACCTTCACCAATTGCAAGTGTACCGATATCGCCCCAGTCAATGGTCAGAGCGCACCGTCCGTTAGTCCAGAGACCACGTGTTTCACCTACGTCTAAGTTAAGTTCTTCGGGTGGGCCGTATTGTGTCGTGCCTATATAAACATCAAGAGCAGCACTAAAGCCTTCGTTGGGTCCGTAGAGAGGCTCCATAGTTTCTGGGTCAAAGAATCCACCTTGGCTGGTGCCTTGGCTTTGCAAGAAGGCACTAGCAACTGAGCTAATCATCCAGTAGGATTGAGCAGCTTTTTTCTTGGCAATACAGCTACCATAATCGGCTTCGCCGTCACCGTTCATGTCTTTGCCGTGCGCGGCTGCTGCAATAGCAAGGTAGTCATCCCAAGTTACAGGTGCTTCCATACCAAGCTCAGCTAATACATCCGTGCGGTAGTAGACCATTTGGAAGTCGCCATCAAGCGGAATGGTGTAAATATTGCCTTCGTAAGTAGAGCTAAAATCGCGGAAGAACAGACCAATGTCATCCCAGTTAATAGCGGTATCAGCTTCGACCCTGGGGCTTAGGTTCTCTAAGTATCCAGGAACAATATAGTCAACCATCCATTGCGGGGCGAATACATAGCCGTCAAAGCTGTTGGTTCCGGTAGAAAGGTCAGTAGCAACTTTTGTATAAAGCTCACTAAAAGGAACTAAAGTCACGTTTACTTTTGCACCGGTGGCTTCTGCAAATTCTGCACCACGACGCTGAAGAGGTTCGGCAATTTGTGGGCCGGTGAAAGTGAGAACATCAATGGTCACACCTTCATATTGTGCTGCTGCCATGCTGAGCATGAACGCACTTGCTAATAACACTAATAATTTTTTCATTCGTTCCTCCCTGGAACTTGAACCTTGAAAATCTTTATAAAGATTTTCAGACTTGCTAAAATGTAGGACTTGCTGACGTTCTAGTCTACCTCCTTTGGGGTGTCTAGTGATGACTAAGGTGGACGTGACACCGTTGGATGTTTGGAATAAGAGTAGGGTCGTGTAGGACTATCAATATGTAACGAAGACTCGAGGATGATTTTCTTTTGGCTCTCTTGCGGGTTTTCAAAGCGGTTGAACAAAAGCCTAATAGCAGTTTGACCCAGTTCATAGGCTGGTTGTTCAGCATAAGACATAAGCGGCATAAAAGGCATCCAGTCAATTTTATCAAAAGAGGCTAGCGCAATGTCTTGAGGAATCTTTAATCCAAGATCATAAAGAGCGTGTATGGCCCCTTGGGTTAAAAGTTTGCTACCAGTAAACAAAGCTGTAGGTGGCTGACCTGACTCAAAGATGGATTTTGTTAAGCGGTAGCCATCTTCATCCATAGGCAAACCTGTTCGTATCAGGGTTTCATCAAGTGGAAGACCTGCTTCACGCAAGGCTCGTTTATAACCTTCAAAGCGTTCTCGACCAGTGGTAATGCCAAGATCGGAAAAGACTGCTCCAATGCGCTTATGCCCAGATTCAATGAGGTGGTTAACCAGTTGAAAAGAGGCGATGCTGTTGTCGGTGATGACGCTATCTAAATTGACTCCTAAAACGGTGCGGTCAACTGCAATAACAGGAATACCGGCAGTTAAAAGGGTTTGGCACGCAGTCGTGGTTTCTCTGGTGGGGGTCATAATTACGCCAGCGACATGTTCGGCTTTTAGGACGTTTACATACCAGGCTTCTTTTTCAGGGCTTTCATCACTGTTGCAAACAAAAACTGCATAACCGTGTTGGTAGGCAGTGTCTTCGATAGCACGTACTAGCTGATTAAAAAAGGAATTACGAATATCAGAGATGATCAACCCAATCACACTCGAGCGTTGGGCTCGCAGGCTTCTTGCTACACGGTTAGGTTCATACCCTAGATCTTCAACAGCTTTTAAGACTCGAGCCTTTAAGACTTCTCGCACATGGGGTTTATTGGAGAGTACCCGTGAAACAGTAGCTGAAGAGACCCCAGCTTGCTTGGCCACATCTCGAATTTGTACGGTTTCACGTTTGGACACAATAACCTCTGGAACCCCTAGGGTAATCTTTTTTGTAGCGTAATTGTAATCGATTTCAGAAATTCTGTCAAAGGGTAAAATCCAACCATGAAGATTTGAATATCGCAAGTTGTGACTCGTCATGGTTAAAAATGACTTTAGATACAATGATAGTGTAGTTTGAGAAACTATGAAGTGATGCTTTTTCCGACCTTAGTCGGAAAGAGGTTCCGACCATTGACAATTTTGCTGAAAGACTCAAGTATTTTATGCTAAAGGGGAATTTCAGTGGCGACACGGAGGCTACCATGAAAGCGCGCTTACTCATTTTAATTCTTATGACCTTGCTCTTAGTAGCATGTTCTACCAATCTTGCGCCAACCTCTGAGGTTAAGAGTTACCTTTATAGCCTAACGGTTGATGTTCAAGCAGGGGATACCGTGGTGGCTCTCGAGGCTCGTTATGGTGGGAAAGTCGTTCTTTGGCAACCTGAAGATGGCTTCGCTGTTTTGGGTTTGAACCAAGTGGCAGCCGAAACATTTAAGCAAGACTTAACCCTAACGGCTTCTGGCTCATCACTTGAGTCCAACCAAAACACTTATTACCCAAATGGAACTATGGCCTGGTTCGGTGGAACAGTAAGTGCTTGGTCGGGTGGAACAGTAAGTGCTTGGTCAGGTGGAACAGTAAGTGCTTGGTCAGGTGGAACAGTAAGTGCTTGGTCGGGTGGTATATATCGACCCTTGCCACAAAATACTAACAAATGGAATCAAATACATTTACAACAAGCCCAGACCATAGCCACCAATTTAGGAGCTGGTATCAAAGTAGCAGTTATTGATAGCGGTGTTGATTTGGCACATCCAGGTCTAAAAGGTGGGTTTGTGGCTGCTAGCCAAATGTGGGACTACGTAGATAATGACGCAGTTCCTAATGAAAAGGGCGTACTTGGTACGGGTGCTTATGGACACGGAACCAATGTAGCTAGCATCATTTTACAAATTGCGCCAAAAGCAAAAATCATGCCCATTCGTGTTTTAGGAACTGATGGCAGTGGAAGTGTTCTCAATGTGGCCTCAGCGATTAGTTTTGCAGTCAGCAAAGGTGCCAAAATTATTAATTTGAGTTTGGGTAGTAGTGTTGCTTCTCCAGCCGTGACCAATGCTATTAATGCAGCTACTGCAAAGGGCGTTTATGTCATTTCATCGAGCGGAAATGAAGGTGTTCAAACCATAACGTATCCTGCAACTCAAGCTAATGTTGATACAACCACAGTGGGCAAATTTAGCGTAAGCGTAGGCAGTGTTGATTCTTTGGATAAAAAATCTAGCTTTTCTACCTTTGGCCTTACCCTTGAGATGGTGGCCCCTGGTGAAGTTGTCTATGGCCCAGTTCCAGGAAATCGTCTAGGTGCATGGTCAGGAACCTCGATGGCTGCTCCTATGGTTTCAGGTGCTATTGCCTTAGCCTTAGCCCAAACACTTTATACTCCACGTAGTTTGCTTACCGATATGCTCGAGAGTCGGGCGGGCAATATCTATTCAGGTGGCCTAAATGAAGCCTATGAAGGTACTGTAGATGGAACTGAGCTTCTTGGCGAAGGTCGCTTGGATGTAGAGCATTTTATTTATGATGTTACTAGACCCTAATGAAGTTAATTTTTGGCCTATACTAGATAAATTTATGGCCCAGCCCTCGCTTTCCTCCCAAATATCATCTAGTAACCTAGCCAGTGAGCCTTTAGCAGAAGCGTTGCTTGGCCAAGGACTCGAGGCTTATGAACAAGCTGATTTAGCCAAAGCCCTCGAGATACTTAAAGAGGCTGAAGTCCAGGCCCAGACACACCACCTTGATCAGATTAAAGCCCAGAGCTTAGTAGCTCAAGGTAAGGTTTACCGTGATTTGGGTGAACCCAATCAGGCCTTAGAATGTCTTGATCAGGCACTTGTTATTGCGCAAGATAGTGCAGATACTATGCTCGAGGGAACGGCACTTAATCAACGTGCTGGTGTAAATCATAATTTAGGTGAATATGCTTTGGCACTTAGAGACCTTACACGGTCACTCGAGCTTGCACGCCTAGATCAGGATGAGCGTCGAATTGCAAATACCCTTATTAACATGGGTATTCTTAGCACCAAATTAGCAGATTATCCACGTGCTCTGGCTGTATTTGCAGAAGCCAATAAGTATATAAGTGGATTAAAGGATCCCAAGCTAGAAGGGGAGTGTCTAGTTAATTTAGCTATTTTATATGAAGACATGGGAGATAATCACAAGGCTCTCGAGACTTGCCAATTGGCCTTGCAAACAGTTTCGGGTTTGGAAAATCATTTTCTCGAGGCTATCACTCGAGTCAACCTAGGTTACTATCACAAACGTCTTGGTCAAGATCAAGCCGCGCTAAAAAGTTTTACTGCTGCCATGACCTTAGCCAGAGAGATTAAATTTGTCAAAGTTGAAATTGCAGCTTTAGATGGTTTGGGGCAAATACACACTAAGTTAGCTGACCTTGATCAAGCTATTGCCTTACATCAAACTGCTTTAGAGCAAGCTCTACAAACCGAAGATATTGAAGCTGAAATCGATGCCCAACTAAACTTGGCCCGCAACTTTCTTATCAAGAATGAACCTACTAAGGCTCTGGAAATAATTTCTAAGGGGTTAACGCTCGCACAAAAAGCCCAACGTAAAAAGTCAATCATCGAGGCCCATGAAATATTGTCTCAAACCTTTGAGGCTTTGCATAACTCAGAAAAAGCCCTCGAGCATTATCGGCAGTTTCATCAGCTTGAGAAATCCTTATTTAATGAAGAGCGCGAGAAAAAAACCCGTCAGCTATCGATACAGTTTGATTTGGAGCGAGCTCAATATCAAGCCGAGGTTTACCGTATTCACACTGAGATTGAGCGTGAAGCCAAAGAACGCGCCGAAGCGATGGTGCAACAGCGAACCCATGAATTACTTCAGAGCCATCAAACCATCGAACTGCAACATCAAGAATTGCAAGAAAAAGTTATTGAATTAGGCCAGCTTTTAGAGCAAAATGAAACGCTGCGTCACCGCTTAATGTTGGCTGCACGGCGAAACGCGACTTTAAATGAACAATTCTTGCGTCGCCTAAGTGCAGAACTTCATGATGGGCCAGCCCAGGATTTAGGCTATGCGGTGATTAAACTCGAGAGTGGCGAAATTGATGCTGTGGCAAATACATTGCCCTTAGAACAGTGCAGTGCTTACTTAAAAGAACTCGAGACGGTTCAAACCTCTATTGCTAGAGCCCTTAAGGAAATGCGGGCCATTGCCGGGGGTATGTGTTTGCCCGAGCTTAGTCACCTGTCCCTTACCGAAACGGCTATGCGGGCAATTAGCAGTCATCAACGCCGTACTCAAACTGAAGTCGAGTTTGATTTTGAAGGACAATTTACAGATGTGGCCTTGCCTGTAAAAATAACCGTTTATCGTTTGGTACAAGAATCTCTAATGAATGGGTTTAAACATGGTGGTGCAAGAGGCCAAACGGTACACATGTATCCTGATGTTGCAAACCTGCATCTTGAGATACGTGATGAGGGTCCAGGGTTTGAACTCAATGATTCTTTAGAGTACAATGGGCGTTTAGGTCTTCTGGGAATGCGTGAACGGGTTGAGAGTTTAGGTGGAAAGTTCTGGATTGATACTGCACCTAAAAAAGGAACCTGTATTCATGCAGTTTTGCCTTTGGTTAGCTAATCTTTGTAAGAAATTTTGGGCATGTAGCATGTAGGTTATAGCTTGTAGGTTTCTGGTAGTTGAGCCTGACTTTGGCTAGCTTATTCAAGTTGTTGAACCAATCCTATAGCAGGTATGCTTCGCATTCATTTCATAGCATCAAATTCGGTCTCACTCTTCGATAAACTCAGGGTTCGGTGCTGCTCGTAGACAAAATCAGTTTTAGATTTACTGTCCTGAACGGGTTTTTAGGCCTATAACGGTAGTCCCTAACTATTACAGTGCTATATTTGCTACGTGCTATAAGCCACTTACATTTTTGCCTTTCCTATTTCCTACTGGCTACAACCCACTTGCCTCTTTCCCTTTTTAACTCTTACAAAATTCTTACTCGAGTGAAAAGTAAGAATTTTGCAAGGATTGATCACTATACTAGGGTTTATGATAGCGCAAGGTGTATCAGAGCCTTTGCATGGCTTAAGCCCTGAATTGAAACTCGAGGGTCTTATTGACATGGCGTGGTCCTTACGCCATAGTGACGTAACCAAAGCCTTAGAACTAGCTCAAGAAAATCTAGAAAAATCGCTTGCTATCGACTATTCAAAGGGTGTGGCTCATAGTTTACTTACACAGAGTTTTTGTTATTTTCGTTTGGCTGATTATAAAAAAGCCCTCGAGGTAGGTCAAGAGTCGTTAGTATTATTTGAACAGCTAGAAGATACTGTTGGTAAGCAGCGAGCCCTTAATACCTTGGGGATTGTTTATGCCGAATCGGGTGATTTAATTGGATCATTAAAGACCTTCTTGCAAGTACAAAAATTATGCCATTCGATGGCTGACATCAGAGCCGAAGCTGATGCCTTAAACAATCTGGCTATCGTATATGGGTATTTAGGTGATCATGCTAGTTCACTCAAGTCTTATTCGCAAAGTTTAGAAGTGGCTCGGAAAATCGGTTCAACACAGTCTGAGATGAAAGCTCTAGTTAACATTTCTACGCTATATTTAGAGCAAAATAAACCTAGCGAAGCTCTTGACTATTTGAAACAAAGTTTAGTTCTAAAATCAGAAGAAGACCCCCATACCTATGCTATTGCTCTAAGCAATATCGCTAGGGCTTATTCTGCATTAGAAGATTACTCTCAGGCTTTAGAGCATGGACTAGAGGGTTTAGCCAGAATGGAACAGCTTGAGGATGCTGCTAGTGCAAGCTATGTTTTAGATGAGTTGGGGAACATTTACTTACACCTGAATAACTATGAACAAGCTCGAACCTATTTAGAACGCAGTCTAAAAATTAAACACGAGATTGGTGATCCTAGAGGACAAGCTGAAACCAATTTACATTTGGCAAAACTCTTTGAATTACAAAATGCCCAAGACGATGCTACACATGTGTTACACCAGGCCTTGTCTCTGGCTAGTGCCATTGGGGCTCCTATAGAAACCTATAAGTCACATCAGAATCTAGCTCAGCTTTATCAGGCCAAGGGCGATTACCAGCAGGCTTTTATGCACCTCGAGCAATACACCAAGGTCAAAGAAAAAGTTGCTGGCGATGCCTCAGCCCAGCGTTTACAGAGTTTGCAAGTCAAATTTGAAACTGAGCAAACGGAAAAAGAAAAAGAGATTTATCGTTTGCAAAATGTAGAATTAGCACGTGTGAACGCTGAGCTTCAACGGTTGAGTGAAAACCTGGCCAAGCAAGCCCATGAAGACCCACTTACAGGGCTATACAATCGCCGCAGATTAGAACAGGAGTTTGAAAAAGAACTCTCGAGGGTGCGCCGTTTGAATGGAAACTTAAGTGTGATGATTTGTGACATTGATAATTTTAAGCAAATCAATGACCATTTTTCGCATCAGGTCGGGGATCAAGTTCTTATTCAAATGGCCACTATTCTTAAAGACAGTATACGTGCTTCAGATGTAATTGCTCGCTATGGTGGCGAAGAGTTTGTGGGGCTATTTCCTGAGACCCCACTTAAAGAAGCAGTGTTTGTTTGCAACCGTCTTAGAGAATACATTGCTACTTTTTCTTGGCATGAGATTCACCCTGACCTAAAAGTAACCATCAGTGTGGGTGTCTGTGCTGACATTAGACTTAAAGATGGTTACGCTATGGTTAGTCAAGCCGATGATAAACTTTACGAAGCCAAGCGTGCAGGTAAGAACCGAGTTTGTTATTAAGCGAAGAGCTGATAGCCGAGAGCTTTAAAGCTCTCGGCTATCAGTATGGGACTATTTCACGACTTCAATTTTATTTAATCCACCATAGATAGTCCACCAGGGTTTGGCATATTTATTTAAAGCTTTATTAAGCTTTTGAATATTATCTACGCCTTCACCTTTGAGCCATTTGCGCAAGCCAGTTTTGCCGTCTTTGGCATAAACTGGAATTCCATTTTTCCAGGTTGCACGACCGCACAACACACCACTAAAATCAGTGCCAGCTTTACCTGCAATTTCAACTGAGGAGGCAAATACGTTCATGTCTACGCCAGCCGATAAATAAATGTAAGGCTTAGTGGCAACGCTAGCAGCTTCACGGGTATATTTCATGGCTTGTTCTTGACTATAGGCGATTTGGTCACCTTTGGCAAAGCCTTCGGTATAGTTAGCATTGAAAGGAAATTCAACTTTTAAGATGTCTACACCATAACGGTCTTTGGTCAGTTCTTCCATAGCCAAACGAACATATTTGGGTTTAAGTTTGGCAAATTCAAAATCATCTTTTACATCATCATTGTAGACAATAGGCTCGAGGAAAAATGGCAGACCTTCAGCTTCGCACTCAGAGCCAATACGCTCAACAAAAGTATGTTTGCGGTCATTGATATCTTTAGCATCAAAGGGATTGTAATAAAGAAGAATTTTTACGCCTGTAGCCCCTTGCTCTTTAAGTCTTTTGACACTCGAGTTGGGTAGTAAATCGGGCAAGCGACCTGGTTTTGTATTGTCATAACCTGAAAGCTCATAAGCTAAAAGAAGCCCTTTTCCATGACGTAATTTAGACGCAGGTAAACCAAATTCGGGGTCAAGCAAAATGGCTGTTGAATATGGCGTAAGCACATCGGTGATGACACTCTTAAATTCACTTAGGCCTTTGGCTGAGCTATTGCCACCAAGTTTTTCAATGGATTTTTGCAAACTACCGCGCTGATCCATTGCTGCGGCAGCAATGATGCCTTTGCGGTTAGCACAGGCTTGTAAGTTCTTTAATTTGGTGGCACGTATTTTTATTTTACCACGACGTTTGGCTAGAGTTTTTGCCATTTGATTCTCCTTTTGATGGGTTTAGAGGGACATGTCGAAAGGAATGTCCTCTTCTTTAACAATAGTTACTCTATCAAATTGCTCAGCAATCTGTCCAAGATTAGGAAAAATGACCGTTGAGCTTCCTACCCTAGCCGTAGCTGTAGCGGTGGCATGTTGGGCAATTTTGTACCAAGACCAATTTTGTGATAAGCCATAAAGCGTACCAGCTAGCATAGAATCACCAGCACCACTAGGGGTTAGAGCCGTGATTTTTGGTGGAATAGCCAAGCAAACTTCAGCGTTTCTAAGAAATAAAGCCCCTTTATCCTCGAGCGATAAAATCACCATAGGAATGCCTTGGTTTTGAATGGTTTTAGCTGCGTGCAGAGCCTCACCATAGTTTTTAATTGGCAGATTTAGGAGTTCTCGAGCTTCTAGCAAGTTTGGCTTTAACAAATCAGGTTTTGCAGCTAGACCCAGTTCTAAAGCCTCTCCACTGGCATCTAAAATGGCTGTAGCCTGTCTTGATTTGGCAATCTCAATCATCTGAGCATAAATGCTGCTTGAAACTCCAGGAGGCAAACTACCAGAGAGGATCAGCGTATCGTTTTCGGTTAGTTGGCGAATAGGCTCTAGGCAAGCCTCGAGTTCACTTTCACTTAGTTTTGCACCCACGCCATTCCACTCAGTCAAAATGCCGTTAGGGTCAATGACTTTGGTGTTGGCTCTGGTTTCTCCTTGAACCTTGATGATATGGGTTGGGATGCCAGCTTGCGAGAGCATATATTCCATCAGGTAGCCAATAGGCCCGCCCAAGGGCATGATGGCGGTGGAGGATAGACCTTGTTCGTAAAGTGCGCTCGAGACGTTGTAGCCTTTGCCACTGGGGGCGTAGCGAACGGCTCTGGCGCGGTTGAGGGTTCCCAGTGTGGGATTGTCGAATTGCATGTGGATGTCTAGGGTGGGGTTTAGGGTTAGGGTGTAAATGGACATGGTTAATAGCTTAACTAAAAAACCTGCTCATTTATTGAAGTCTTAAGTTACATCATTCTTTATAGCGAACTTGGAGACAGGAGTCTTTATTGAGCGGGTTGTGCCACTTTACAGGGATATTGAGGGGTTGTTTGGCGCATAGGCTTGAGTCTCCAATCAATAAAGCCCTAAGTTCTATTTGGGAAAATTTAGCCTCGAGTCCTTATGGTGAACGTTGCTAAGGCTTGAGTAGTCATGGTAACTCTTGACTTACCATAGGTTTATAGCTACACTCGAGTGTGCCAGCCATTATTCGCTATACTCGTAGTCCAAATAGGTTGGATACCAAACATCCTTTGCTAATTGAGGATTTGCTCGATCTAGCCTATGCAGGAAGACAGGGTTGTGTAACGGGCATTATCAAAATGATTGCTGACTTATATCTACATGGCGAATCATGTCGTTATATCAAAGCCTTGGGTGGCGCACTTTATGAACTCAAAACCAGAACCCCTACTGGCGGAGCTAGAGTTTATTTCTTTCGAGGAGCAAATCAAGAGTTTATGTTGTGCAGGGCTGAATGTAAACGAGAAAAGGTAGCATCTCTAGCCTTGCTCGAGAGTACCGCCGAAATCCTCGAGGCTCATTTAGAAAGCATTCCAGTTATCAAAGGAGTTGGTCATGAATAAAAGCAAAGTAAAATCCCAAAAGCCAAAAGTTAAATCTACTAAACATGTCAAGGTAAAGACCAGTACCGGAACTCTTGTGTTAGATGGGCAACCCAGTGAACGCTTAAAACGTTTTCTAAATGAAACACCCGCCTTGGAAAAAACAGCCAAGCTACCGACTAAACTTAGCCAAGCTATGTCTCTTGAAACAGTTTTGAGTAAAGTGAATGAGGAATTGCTACTGCATAGTGTTGGAGAATTATTGCGTTTAGCCAGAGAACAAAAAGGAATGAGTCTGCGTGAGTTGGCTGAAAAACTCGAGGTTAAACATCCACGCATTGTCCAACTCGAGAAAGCCCAAACCGCCATCGAACTGCAAACTCTGACCCGCCATGCTGATGCTTTAGGGTATGACATAAGGCTCGAGTTTATTCCTAGGGAGGGTGGGGATGTGTTGGCTACACGGTTGGGGTGAGGCTCAAGTCACCAACGTATACTTGTTTGAAAAATCCCTGAGTCCTTGTGGGGATCATTGAGAAAAGCTCGAGGTTATGAAGCAAAATAGCCTCGAGTCCTCAACTCAAATGATACACCTTCCCCAACCCATACACAGGTGTCGAAATCCCTTCCATTCGCGCTTTCAGCTGCAACGACAAAAACTGTGAATAGTGCCGTGACTGATGCAAATTCCCACCATGAAACCACAGCGCATCTTGCTGCGTTGGTTTCCACATATTGCGCTGCTCACCTTCCCAGGGACCTGGGTCTTTCTTGGTTGCAGAACCGATTCCCCAGCACTTACCCACCTTGTCAGCGACTTCTTGCGAGATAAGTTTTGCCGCCCAGCCGTTCATCGAGCCGTAGCCAGTGGCATAAACAATTAAATCGGCAGGGTAACTACTCAGGTAGTCAAAGTACAACATATGGCGTTGTAAGGATATAGAAAGTCTATATCTAATAGCTGATACTGTTCATTGTGCAAATATAGCTTTTTTGTGCAAGGCATATCCTACCAAGGCTTGTGCTTTTAAGATTCCTAAACCCATCATCTAGTACCTGAGTAGTTACTCGGCAGGTAGTTCGGTGCCGTCACTGAACTCGAGCGATTTTGCTTTGATGCGCTTAATGTCCACGCCACTCTTAAGTTTGATTTTGCCATCAGCGATAAGTTCGGATGCGCCCACATCAATGTAGTAACCCGAACCTCGGCGCAAATACTTCATAAACAGCCCCGAGCCGTCATCGCCAAAGTCAAGGATGAAGCCCGCTTTCTCGAGTCGTTTGTAAAAGTCAGCGTCACGTTTGGCCATTTCTTCGTAGATAGGAATTTGAAAGGTGTGCATGATTTTGTAAGGGATTGAAGCAAAAATCAAATCGGCTTTGTCTGTGGTGATGCCGTTCTCGAGTGCCTTTTCAGAATAGGGTCCACCTAGTGCTAAGTCCATCAAGGTATCAGAGCGGGCGATGTGCGTAGAAGAACGCTGAATCATGGTGACATCAGCACCATTTTCCCAGAGGTCAGCGCAAATGTCGTGGGCGGAATTGTTCGAGCCAATCACTAGGCATTTCTTGCCCTTGTAGGCCTCACCGCTTGGGTGTTTGCTCGAGTGGTGTTGCGTACCCTTAAAGGTTTTTGCTCCAGGGATGTTAGGAACATTGGGAACGCTTGACATGCCTGTTGCCAGCACTAATTGTTTTGGACGGAGAACAACTTTTTTACCTGCACGACTTACAACAACTGTCCACTCTTTTTTATCCTCGTCATACTTGGCACTCTTGCACTCAGTTGAACCCCAGTAGTTGAGTTCCATGACTTTGGTATACATTTCTAACCAATCGCCGATTTTATCTTTGGGTGAAAAGATCGGCCAGTTATCGGGGAAAGGCAGATAGGGCATGTGGTCGTACCAAACGGGGTCGTGCAGACACAGCGATTTATAACGCTTGCGCCAGGAGTCACCAGGGCGTTCATTTTTTTCGACGATGATGGTGGGCACTTCTAAACGTTTGAGGCGAGCAGCCAGACCAATCGCACCTTGTCCACCGCCGATAATCACGCAGTAAGGTTGAGTCTTATAACCCAGTTCAGCTTCTTCTTGGGTTTTGCGCTCGAGCCAATTCTTTTGTTTTTTATAAACCCATGTTCGACACCTTTGGGCCGTGTGGGGCCTTTCTTTTCTTCAAAGCCTTTTAGCTCAGTCATGGTAGTAAGTAGCGTCCAGCATTTGCCGTTTTGTATTCTGATATGCCCTTTACCCCTGGCTACTTTGGTTTCAAAGGTGAACCAGCCCTCGGTCACGCCACCAGCTTCTGTGGCTTCGCCCTCGAGCTTCCAGTTGCTCGGTTTCACTTTGGTGAGCGTTGACTTGAGCATTGCCCCAATTTGTTTTTTGTCCTCGAGGGTTTTGAGATTCCAAGTGAATGAAACGAGGTCGCGCCAGTAACAGTCGTCAGCAAACATTTCTAAGGCAGCCGAAATGTCTTTGGTTTCTAAGGCTTTTGAGAAATTAGAAAGCCACTTAGAAACTTGTTGTGTGGGGGTTGTTTTACTGTCCATCATTTCCTCCAAAACATCACTAAAGTTTTAACTGCTCGAGTTTTAAGACTTGGTAACTATAACACTGTAGTAAGTAGCGAGCAATGAGCAATGAGTAGTGAGTTAAGGTTTTTCTCATTGCTCATTGCTGATAGTTTAGGGAGAGGGTTGCTGTTAAACTATCTTTATGGACAAACTACTCACCACCATGCGCCGTTTACGTGGTCCTGGCGGCTGCCCCTGGGACCAGAAACAAACCCACCTTACCCTTAGGCAATACTTGCTCGAGGAAGCCTATGAAGCTGTAGATGCTATCTCCTCTGAGCAGACTGAGCATATGGTTGAAGAACTGGGTGATGTGCTTTTACAAATTGCCTTTCATACGGTAATCGCTGAGGAAACTTCACGCTTTAGCTACTCTGATATTGAGCAGGCTATTGTAGATAAACTTATCCGCAGGCATCCGCATGTGTTTGGAGATGTGAGCGTGGCTGACGTGGATGAAGTGGTGACGAATTGGCAGGAGATTAAGAAGCAGGAAAAGGCAGCAGGGCAGCAGGGCAGCAGGGCAGCAGGGGAGATGGCAGAGGGAATTCCTCGTCATTTACCTGCTCTGATGTTGGCGACTGAGGTTGGTAAGAAACACAAGTGGGTTTCTGAAAGTTCTGAAAGATTGACTTCTGAAAATGTTGGTGAGGCTTTACTCGAGTTGGTCGCTCGAGCAAGGCAAAGTGGGGTTGATCCTGAGATAGCTTTGCGTGACGCGGTGGACAGGCGTTTGAATGAAGGTTGATGTAGACGCACTTAAGCAGGTGCTAGCTAGTAAATCTCGAGCAGAACTTTCAATCGATGGCTTTCGCAAGGCGGCGGTGTTAGTGCCGTTAGTGAAGAGTGAAACAGGACTCGAGCTTTTATTTACAGTGCGTTCAAAAGACTTGGCAAAACACTCTGGTGAAATTTCCTTTCCAGGCGGTAGGTTAGATGATGGTGAAACCCTTATTGATGCTGCAATGCGTGAAACCTTTGAGGAAATTGGTGTGCAGGTGGCCTCTGATTCGGTGCTAGGTTTTTTAGATGACCGCCCTTCGCCTTTTGAATATGTGGTTACACCGGTCTTAGCTATTCTAGAAAAGCCTAAAACCCTAACGATAAACACCCATGAAGTAGCAGAGGTATTTTTTGTACCTCTTCATGAATTAAAATCCATTGAGCCTCGAGTAGAGGAACGGTTTATTCGTGATCACAAACGCCAGATTTATTTTTATCCTTATCAAGATAGACTCATTTGGGGGCTTACAGGAAATATTGTCAAGAATGTGTTAGATATTTTATACCCTGAAGCTTCCAGCACGATAAAGTAAGGCAGCATGGCTAAGATTAAAGTACGTTATGGAAAAAATTCCTACGCTTATTCGGTGGGAGCAGTAGTGGAGTCCTTGCAAGGGGCTGGACTCTCTACGGACTTAGCTATTCACCTAGCAAGGGATTTGGAAAAAAGCTATAGCAAAGAAAATATCAAACTGATTCGTTTGGAACAATTGGTAAATCGCTTGGCTAAAGCCATCGAAAAGGAAACTGATCAGCGCACTGCCCAACGTTTTAGAGAGCAAACCCCGCCATTTGTTCCTCTCAATGTCGTTCTTAAAGATGACAAAGTACCTTTCTCGAGAGAGGTTTTAAGCCAATACCTACAAAAGCTTGACTTAAGTGCCAAAGACTCTTTGGCACTTAGTGGACAGATTGAGCAAAGTCTGCGAAGTCATGGTTATGAAGAGATCAATAGCCGCGAATTGACGCACTGGGTAGCCATGTATCTCGAGGCTACTTATGGCCGGGATATGCGCCATCTGTATGAGTTGCAACAGGGTCAAGTGACTGATATTTTAGTAGTTGAAAAAAATCAGGAAAAATTCCCTTTTTCAAGAGGCATTTTAGCCCAGTCTTTGGTTGCGGTAGGACTCGAGGCTGAAGCTTCGTATGAACTGGCTAAAGTCATTGAAGATGAATTATGGCATCAAGGTATTACAGAAATTGGGCGTGACAAATTGCGCTTAGAGATTAAACGCTTATTGCTCGAGACGGTTAATAAAGATATGGCCCAACGCTATGAGCAAATGCACCACTTAAAATTATCGCCAAAGCCCCTAATTGTACTTATTGGCGGGGCTCCTGGAACAGGGAAATCTACCCTAGCAGCCGAGCTAGCTTATCGTTTAGGGATTCGCCGCTTGGTTTCATCAGATGCAATTAGGGAGGCCTTACGCTCTTTGGTAAGTCCTCAGCTAAGCCCACGGTTACATCAATCAAGTTTTAATGCCTGGCGCACTGAACTTTTACCCGGAGAAGATGAGACTCCAGGTCGCAAACGGGTGATTCGCGGTTATCAGGCTCAGGCTCAACAACTCAGTGCAGCTCTTACTGCCATTGTCGAGCGAAGTATTCATGAATCGATTTCTCTAGTGATTGAAGGAGTTCATTTGCTTCCTGGGATTTTACCCATAGAAACCAAGGACGCTCTTATTGTGCCACTGATTTTAGCGGTTCCAGATCAAGATATGCATCGCCATTATTTTGAACTTCGTGATGGGCAAACCAACAAGCGCAGACAAAAACAAACCTATCTAAAATATTTTGCCGAAATTCGTATGATTCATGATTTTATTATTGAACGTGCCGTGAGTGAAAAGGTTCCTGTGATTCACGAACAAAACCCCAGAGTGTCACTCGAGCAGGCCCTAGAATATATTCTAGACACTTCCCTAAAATCTAAAAAATAGTTTAAATAGCACGGTAAGCTTTGGTGGTTCCATCAAGCGCGGCTACAATCAACATATTCCCCAAGGCTAGGGGGCTGGCCTGAATCGGACTTAAAGAAACATTATCGCTAAATAATAATTGACCATTTTGAGCATTAAGGGCTATAAGCTGCCCGCTTTCAGTCACAATATAAAGAACACCTGCGGCAATAATAGGCGTAGCTGTAACCTGAGCTTGTAAATCATAAGACCAAATATCATTGCCAGTATGAAGTGAAAGGCAGTGGATTTTATTTGACCATGACACTGCATAAACATAATTTTGCCAGCAAATAGGAGAAGCCCACAAAGCCCCCTCGAGGTCATAACTCCAGATCACTTCGCGCTTGGTCATATCAAAGGCGTGAAGTTCACCTGAGCGTTCGGGTAAGAGTAAAATACCGTCTTTGGCACAAGGAGGTGCAGCAATCGAACCGAGTTGTAACTTAAATTTACCTTTGCCGGTTTTTAGGTCAACGTTGTGAACCCAGCCTTCTTGAGTAACCACACACGCTTGTAACTTATGGGCAATAGGTGGGGTGATGGCTGGGCTTTCGGCTTCATAACGCCAAAGCAATTCGTTAATCAGTGAACGACACTCAAGCATTCCTCTACGAGTGCTGATAAGCACGTTGTTGCCAAGCGGCAAGGCTCCTACTGCATACGCATCGCTATCACTCCAGAGCATAGTACCTTTTGGCCAAGCCAGCGCCGATAAGCTTCCGTCTCTACTGACGACCAGCAAATGCCCATCAATATAGACAGGCGCACTGTTGACTTCATCAGGTGCAGGAAACCGTGCTTGCGTGCTGCCGTCAGCCGGGCGCAAGATGCGAATTTCTTCATTAGGCAAACCGATAAAAACAAATCCTTCGGCTGCAGTTAGAGTGGCTGGCCATTGTGGACCTTCTGGAAGTTTGACTTGCCAGAGCAGCTTTAAGTCTCGAGCATTGACTGGCCCCTGTGGGTAAACCCCTTGTTGTGCTGGTCCAGCCAAACGTTGATGACAGGCACTCTGTTCATGATGTTGCAAGATACTGCGCAAAATTTCAGCTACATCTTTGGCAGAAGCAGGCCGTTGGGTGGGTTCTTTGGAAAGTAGTGTCCCTACAAAATGCGAAAGGGTTAAAGGAATATAAGGATTATGGTCATGGGCCGGGATAAGATTTCCGTAAACATGTTGATACAGAATAGCTTGGTCATTGTCAGCGTCAAAAGGGTTGACCCCAGTTAGGGTCTTATAAAGAACTGCTCCTAAGGAATACAAGTCGGTATGTGCGCCAGTCACTTCACCTTTGGCTTGCTCTGGAGCCATATAAGCTGGCGTTCCTAAAGTAAGACCGGTTTTGGTAAGTTCGCGTGAGGTTTCTGCTAGTTGTACTAGACCAAAATCCATCACTTTAGGTTGACCATTGGCTGTCAGTAAAATATTGCGTGGGGTTAAATCGCGGTGGACGATGCCAAGCGTATGAACATAGTGTAAGGTTTCAGAAACGCTGATAGCGGCCTGGAGCAGTTTTCTAAAGGCCTCGGGATCAGGCTCTAAAGGTCCTAAATCGGTTAGAAGTCCACCTTCGACCAGTTCCATAGCAAAGTACACATGATTCCCACGACCCAGGTCATAAATCGTTACAACACCAGGATGATTGAGCCGAGCCAGGGTTTTGATTTCACGACGGAAGCGTTCTTGATCGGTTTCAGTAAGGTGCGGACGCAAGACTTTAAGGGCAACATCACGCTCTAAGTGCTGATCTCTAGCCCGAAAAACATAGGCCATTCCCCCTTGACCTAAGTCTCCAGTAATTAAATATCGGTTATCGAGTAGGTCGCCGGGCTTAAACATCAAGAGCTTAGTATAGTTGTCTTAGTGTGTGTTTCACAACCAGCAGGTAAGAATATAGAAGGGAGAAGGGAGGAGGGAGGAGAAAAACTTCTATATTCTCCCTCCTAAATAGTAATTCAGTGCGCTGTGATAAAAACTCTGAACTGAGGTGAGGTAAATACTTAAAAATAAAACCTCATTGCTGACGACAGTGAGGTTAGAGAAGAAATGTTGAAATTGTTACAAGAAAAAAGAGAAGTTTTTTAGGTTCTCTTTATCTTTTTTAAGCTACACTAAGAAAGCTATTCAGTTTTGGGGACGCTCTCGAGAAGTTGAACCAAGTCGTTAGGTAAATCACCTTGTTCAACCGCACGATTAAGCATCTCGATTCCCAGACGCACCACTTCTGATTTAGAAACCAGGCGTTCAGGATTAGAAAGCTGATAAGCTGTCTTGGTGAGTAGAGAGTCTTGCTCTTCGGTGATAACCACCTGCAAGCGTTTGCTCTTTTCTCGTTTAGGCACAGTGTCCTCCTAAGGAGAGTTTAACATGATGGGTAAACGCTTGACAATGTATATACTACTCGTTACACTACCATGATTAAATTGTGTTGTTTACACATAGTTTTGTTTTGGGTTTACAGATAGGGGTTTTGATGGATGAAGTTCTGATTATAGAGGGGGGCAAGCCTCTCGAGGGGGAGATCGCAGTCAACACTGCTAAAAACTCGGCTTTATACCTTATTCTTGCCTCGTTATTGACCCCAGAAAAAGTGGTTTTGCGCGATATTCCCAAACTCCGTGACGTGATGGTGATTTTGGAGATGCTCGAGCATTTTGGGGCCGAAGTCTCTTGGCGTGGGCGGGATATTCATATCAAAGCGGAAAACATCATGACTTGCTCTGCACCCTATAACTTGGTCAATAAAATGCGAGCTAGTTTTGTAGCTATGGGAGCCTTACTGGGTCGTTGTGGTGAAGCCAGAATGTCTATGCCAGGCGGTTGCGCCTTTGGGCCTCGTCCGGTAGATCGTCACATCAAGGCCTTTAAGGCTCTTGGTGTCGAAGTCTTGGAAGAAGATGGTGACTTTTATCTCAAACGCGACCAACCTCTATCTGGTCGAGTAGTGTTTGAAGCTCCTACGGTAGGCGGAACCCAAAATATTATTTTGGCGAGTGCCCTAGGTGAGGGAATTGTAATTATAGAAAATGCGGCCCTCGAGCCTGAAATTCCTGACTTGGCCAATATGCTCAACCAAATGGGTGCAAACATCACTGGTGCAGGTACATCGGTTATTGAAATCAAAGGTGTGAAGTACTTACGCGGTATAAATTACCGCCCTATTCCTGACCGTATTGAAGCTGGAACCCTTATTTTGGCCACGGCTGCCACCAGGGGAAAAGTCAGAATTAAAGATGTTGAACCTAAATACTTAATGGCAGTCCTCGAGAAATTACAAGAAGCTGGTGTAATTTGCGTACCTTTTGGTGACAGCCTGATGATTGATGCTACTGGTCCACTAAAGCCTATAGATATTGTAGCTACCGAATATCCTGGCTTGCCCACCGATTTACAAGCACCCTTTGGGGCCTTTTTGGCTACTGTTGAAGGCACAAGTCATGTCGAAGACCACGTTTATCCTGATCGCTTTACACATATTGAAGAGCTTTCTCGCACGGGTGCCAAGTGCGAACTGAATGATCGTGAAATGACCATTGAAGGTAGAACCTTGTTTGGAGCCAGAATGCACGCTGCTGATATTCGTGCAGGTGGCGCGCTGATGATTGCAGCCTTGGCTGCCAAAGGAACTTCGGTGATTTCTGGCCTTGCCTATATTGACCGTGGTTATGAAAAAATTGCCGAGCGTTTACGCCAGATAGGTGCAGATATTCACCGTGGTGAGACCGCTAGCGTGTCTACTGGAACTTACGGCGATTAACTTACCTTAACTTTTTTAGTGTGATACCCAGTTGACCCATCAGGTAAAGGTGGGTTTTTTTCTACAATTTGTAGTTGCCCAGTGCCATCGGTAGCTCGCACCATTATATCAAATTTTCCAGCTTGTTCAGCCTTCCAGGCAAAACTCCAAAGATTCCAAGATATATCGTTTAGAGGTGGTTTGACTTGGGCTTCTTGCCAGGTTTCACCATCTAAAGACACTTCAACCTTGCTAATTCCTTTTAGACCAGCGAAAGCAATGCCACCAATAGCTACTCTGCCATCCTCGAGCCTGACTGCTTCAGTGCTGTCAATGCGGCTCATGATTTGGTTTATAGCACTATCACTCCAGCCTCTGGTTTGCCAATACCCTTGGAAATCTTGGTCACTGAGTTCAATTTCTAAAACCCACTTGACGTTCTTCATGCCATAAATTCCTGGAACTAAAACCCGTGCTGGAAAACCGTGATCAACCGTCAAAGGTTCACCATTTTGAAAGTAAGCAATTATAGTGGAGTCACGCAGGGCATCAGTTAAAGAAAAAGAATCGCTGTAATTATCTGCGCCTTTCAAAATAAGCTCGTTGGCACCTTCTTTGACTCCTGCAATCTCGAGGATATCTTTTAGCTTTACACCGGTCCACTCACTATTTCCAATCAATTTGCCACCGACTAGATTGGAAATACAGGTCAGAGTGCTAGTGCGGGTCACGCTGGGTAAATTTTTGAGATCAGTCAAAGTAAAGGTGAGAGGATTATTGACCAGTCCCGTAATTTTGAGTGACCAATCTTTTTCCTCTACAGTTGGATTAAAAACATTTTTTGAAATGACATAGTGCTCTTCTGTAGGTGTAATCTCAGGGCTGATGCCGTTGAGTCTTGCAAGTAAATCCTGGGCCCTAGCTAGGGTTCCTATGACTATTTTTCCAATCAGGGAACTAGCAGCTAAAAACCCTGCTCCAGTCATAATAATTCTTAAACTTTCACGTCGTTGCTTATCTGTAGTTACATGGCGAGATGCAGATTTTGATAAGAAATACAATGGCAAAACAAAGCTAAGAGAAAAAACAAAAGCCCAAAGATGTGTTTTAAGGGGCGGATACAAAAAGTTATTGTCAGATAATCCAAAAGCTCCTAAACCTTGAAGTGGAAACAAAACCAGTCCAACACTTAGAACATAGGCAATAACTAAGAGAAGGTTTTTTCCCCAATAAGGAAATCTGAAAAATTTGAGATACAGTAGCCCAATAACAAACCAGAAGCCTAAGAAGAGAACTACAGTTGTGCCATAAAGAACATATTTGGCGTAATGATCTAAGCCCCAGGGCAGGCTATGAATAACATTGAAAATCCAGGGAACGCCCAAAAGCTGCCCTACAAAGTTAAACAGCATTTCAGCAGGAGGAGGGGCGTTAAATATGAATTTGGCTAGCCCTATAATGAGAGCCATAAAGAGTGTGGCGATTAAACTTTTTATCCAGGGTTTCATAGTGACCTCGTTTATTCTTATCTACTATAGTTTAGTGTAGGACCAAGGGATCACGAAAGTTTCACGCTTTTAGCCTCGAGTTGGGGTTACTGAATTTGGCGTTTATTAAGGAATTGATAAAGAATGAAGGGAGAATGTAGAAGGGAGAATTATAGAAGGGAGAATTATAGAAGGGAGAATTATAGAAGCTTTTCTCCTACCTCCTACCTCCTGATTTGTGTTGTGGTTACAATAGACTCTATCAAAGGAGTGAATGTGTCTGCATTACTTGAGTTAAAAGACATTCGTAAATCATTTGGGGCAGTAGAAGCCCTTAAAGGCGTAAGTTTTGATATTCAACCTGGTGAAGTGGTGACCCTGGTTGGCGATAATGGTGCAGGGAAATCCACACTGATTAAAATTATCTCGGGTGTGCATGAGGCCTCGAGTGGTGAAATGCTACTAAATGGTCAAGCCAAAGTCTTCAAAAAACCTGCTGATGCGATGGAAGCGGGAATTGAAACTGTTTATCAGCATCTGGCCTTAATCGAAGAACTCGATGTGGCTGATAATGTTTATTTGGGTAGAGAAACCACCAGGGGTGGATTGTTGGGCAAGGCTATTGGTTTGCTTAACCGTTCACAAATGCGCCAAGAAACAGGGCACGCTCTTAGTCAGTTGCATATAAAAATTCCTGCTCCCACCCTAAGCGTTCGGCGTATGTCTGGTGGACAACGTCAGGCCGTGGCCATTGGTAGAGCCATGGCTTGGGGTAGGCAACTACTTATTCTAGATGAACCTACCGCAGCTCTCGGGGTAGAAGAAACCGAGCAAGTCTTGCGAATGATTGAACGCTTAAAAGATGAAAAGGGCTTGACCTTTTTGATTATCAGTCACAACATGCAAGATGTGTACCGAGTCGCAGACAAAGTTGTCGTGCTTCGACAAGGTAGGCATGTGAAGACTCTTAAAAAGAATGAGACCAATCCGCAAGAAATCGTTTCATATATTACAGGAGCACTGAATTAAATGACAAATGCACAACAATCACCCTCGCGCTTAGTTGATCTTTTAGCAAAGTATGGGATTTTCCTAATTTTAATTTTGATTGTTCTAGCACTTTCAATCATTACACCGATTGTGCGAGGGGATCAGCTTTTTCTTAGTTCGCGCAATCTTATTCAAGTTATGTTGCAAGCATCGATCAATTTAATTATTGCCATTGCTATGACTTTTATTATTACCAGCGGTGGCATTGATTTATCCGTAGGTTCAATGGTTGCGCTTGCTGGTATTGTCGCAGCCTTAGCTATGCAGGCTGGTGCAGGGCCGTGGTTAGGGTTTCTGATAGCTGTTTTGGCAGGTGTGCTTTGTGGTTTGTTTAATGGTTTTCTTATCAATGTAGTGGGTCTGGTACCCTTTATTGCCACACTAGGTACGATGGGAATTTTTCGCGGACTAGGCTTGATTTTTAGTGAAGGCTTGCCCATTTACGGGTTTAGTCGTGATTTTTTAGCCATTTTTGCCGGACGAGTTGGGGCTGTGCCAGTTCAGGTGTTGGTGGCTATTGCTATTGCGGTATTGGGTTGGTTTTTACTTACACAAACACGTTTTGGAAAATATACCACTGCTATTGGTGGTAATGAAGAAACCTCTAAGCTAGCAGGTATTTCTGTTAAACGTTATAAGTTTGGCATCTATGCCCTAGGTGGATTGCTTACTGGGGTTGCTTCTGCATTGCTCACCGCCCGACTTAGTTCAGCCGATCCAACCGCAGGAACCTTTTATGAACTTGACGCAATAGCAGCAACGGTGATGGGTGGAACCAGTTTAAGTGGTGGCTCAGGAACTATATTGGGTACTGTGGTTGGTGCTTTAGTAATTAGTTTGGTGCGAAACGGTATGAACTTACTTAATGTGCCAAGTTTCTGGCAGCAATTTGTAATTGGGTCAGTAATTATTTTAGCAGCCGCTCTTGACCAGTGGCGTAAGCGGCAGATTGCTAGAAATTAAATGATTTGTTGACGTGCTAGTTGGTGATGGGTCGCTTCAAAATCAATGACGAATTTGTAAGATGCAAATCATGCCCATCTTTAGCTTCATCCACTGAACTCATATCAACGACTCCAGAAAGTTCCCAACCTTCTGTGCCGAGTTCACAAAGTAGATCAATCAGCCGCTTGCCTGCACTTACTGGCACCCCCGGATTACCCTTACCTAAAACAATAATTCGGCTGTGACCTTCTTTGACAGGTTTGGTGGTCATCATGACTTGCAGATAGTCCCATTTCATAACCTTCACCTCACTTTGAGTTACTTTTATTGTAGTCGAAAATATGTTTTGTTGATAGATGCCTCGAGAGTCAGTGAATCACAGAAGCCCTTCGATTTCACTTTCACTTGTTGCTTCGCATCACTTCGTAGCCATGTTGAGCGATAAAAGCTCTAAACTCGAGGATCATTATGAAAAGACGCTAATCTAAAGCCAACGAAGTCGAAACATCTGTAACGCTAAGCAGATGTTTCGACTTCGTTATAGGATAAAGTCACTCAAACGGACTAAGTGGCAAAGTCTTACAAAATGTCGCTCAACATGACAAATGGGATACCAGAAAGCGGCATTTTTAGTGCCTGCCAAGGTTTCTAGTTCTGTGATTCACTTAGCGTATTCAGAAGATATGGTGTTAGTACAGGATTTTCTACTGACTGCTGAAGAAAATCCTTTAGCAGCAGGTACACTTCGCTCAAACTTCGTACAAATATCTGGTCATCAGCATGACTTCATAACGGGATGATACCCATGTTAAAGGCTTTCTACTTCTTGTGATTTGCCTCATAATGTAATGTTATACTACGTTTTGGAATTTAATACAGGAGGAAATATGAAGCGATTATTGGTAGTTTTATTGGTTTTAATTTTTGGTTTAAGTCTTGCACAAGACACGTTTAAGATTGGTGCTCTATATAAGAATGAGTCCAATCCTTTCTTTTTAACAATGAAAGAGGGGTTTGAATTTGCTGCAGCGCGTTATGGTGTTGAGATTGTCACGGGTAGCCCACAAGCGGATACCGCAACGGATGAGCAGCTAGCCATCCTCGAGGGTTGGATCAATGAAGGTGATTTTGATGCCTTTATTGTGGTTCCTCTTCGTGCGACCAGCTTAAATAGTGCTTTGGCAACAGCTTCTGAAAAAGGTATTCCAATTATTAATATGGATGATTTGATTCCTGCTGATGCGTTGGCTGAAAGCAATATCAAACTGGCTTCCAAAATTGCTTCAAACAATGTGCGTGCTGGTGAATTAGCGGCTAAAAAGTTTCTTGAAGTCTTGGCTGAAGGTTCAGAAGTGATTGTGGTCGAAGGTGCAGCAGGTAACACGAGCAGCATTGACCGTGTAAAAGGCTTTACTGATACTGCTACGGCTGGTGGTCTAAAAGTAGTGGCTAGTCAACCCGCCGATTGGGATCGTGCTAAAGCCTTTGATGTTTCATCAAATTTAATGCAAGCCAATCCTAATGTCAAAGGTATTTTTGCAGCCAATGATGGCATGGGTCTAGGTATTGTAGAAGCCATTGCAGCGGCTGGCTTAGAAGGTCAAGTCATTGTAGCCAGTGTTGACGCAATTCCTGAAGCCCTCGACGCAGTTAAAGAAGGTCGTTTGCTCGGTACAGTTGCACAATATCCTGATGAGATGGCTGTTCTTGCAGTAGAAGCGATGCTAAAAGTCTTGAAGGGTCGCCCGATTGCACCTGAACTCGAGTCCCCAGTTAAGCTGATTACACAAGACAATGTGGCAACCGCAGGCAGCGTTTTGGGTGATCCAAAAATTGCACCTATAAAAATTGCTGGACTTACCAAGAATCTAAGCAATCCTTTCTTTCAGACTATGCAAGATGGTTACAGCATGGCTGCTAAAGATTTGGGTGTTGAAGTTGTATTGGGTGCGCCACTAGCTGATACTGCCGAAGCTGAACAGTTGAGTATCCTCGAGACTTGGTTAAACGAAGGTGGCTTCCAAGGTTTTGTCGTAACACCGTTGCGCCCCACGACACTAAGTAGTGCTATGGCTACAGCTAGCGAGCAATCCATTCCGATGATTAACATTGACGATATTATTCCAGCCGATGTGCTTAGTGCTAGCAATATCAATGTGGCTGTAAAAATCGCTTCAAACAATGTTCGTGCGGGTATGCTTGCAGCGCAAAAAGTTATAGATACTATGCCTGCAGGCACTGAAGTGGCTGTCATTGAAGGTGCAGCAGGGAATACCAGCAGCATTGACCGCGTAGCTGGATTTACCGATACCGCAACGGCTGGTGGCTTAACTGTAGTCTCAAGCCAACCTGCCGATTGGGACCGTGCCAAAGCCTTTGATGTAACCTCAAACCTCTTGACTTCCAATCCCAATGTCAAAGCGATTTTTGCCGCTAATGACGGCATGGGTTTAGGTGCAATTGAAGCCATTGCAGCAGCAGGTTTAGAAGGTCAAGTTATTGTTTATAGTGTTGACGCAATTCCTGAAGCTCTAGACGCAGTTAAGGCAGGACGTTTGGGTGGCACAGTTGCCCAGTATCCAGCCGAGATGGCCTATCTTGCAGTTGAAACCATGATTAAAGTCATTGAAGGTCGCCCAGTTGCACCTGTAATGGAATCACCTGTGGTGCTGATTACGCCGGAGAATGTAGAGTAAAACAGGAGGTAGCATCTCGTTATCGTTTAATTAAATTGGATGATAGCGAGATGCTACTTTATTGTTGAGGGTTTTTTCAGATGATAGTAGTTGGTAGTCAGAATTCAGTAGTCAGTAGTTACAAAGTATTCTGACTACTGAATTCCTTATTAAAACGAAAGGATGTATCTTGATTAAAATCGGTGTACACGGTTTTGTATTTGTCGGTGAATGGACTACCAAAACGGGTAATGGTGCTATAAAGCAAGCGGCTAAGCATGGTTTCGATGTTATTGAAATACCTTTGCTTAACCCTAAAACCTTTGATGCTAAAAGTCATAAGCGGGCCTTAAAAGCAGCAGGCATAGAAGGCACAACTTCGCTAGCTCTACCCAAAGGTTGCCACATGCCCAAGTATCCTAAAAAAGCCAAGGCATTTTTGTTCGAGGCTTTAGATAAAGTAGAGGAAGTTGGCAGTCAGTATTTAGGAGGCTGCACGGCTTACAACCTAGGAAGCCTGACTGGTAAACCACCCACCAAAGAAGAACGCGCTATTGTAGTTGATGTTTTGGGACAGGTTGTGACCGAGGCAAAAAAACGTGGGATTACGATGGCTTTAGAGGCTTGTAACCGTTATGAAACTTATTTGTACAATACCTTGGCAGATACCCGTGACACTATTCTAAAAATAGGTGCAGATAATCTAAAACTTCATGCGGATACCTATCACATGAATATTGAAGAGGAAGGGTTCTATAACCCGATAGTGAATACTGCTGATGTGCTGAACTATGTACATATGAGTGAAAGTCATAGGGGTTTAGTAGGTAGCGGCACAGTGAATTGGGCTGAAGTTTGGCAAGGGCTTAAAAAGATTAAATTTAATGGCTATTTGGTTTTAGAGTCTTTTTCTGCCATTAACCCTGACCTTATGGCAGCAACCTGTTTATGGCGACCACCCAATCACAGCTCGAGCGTTTTGGCAAGTGAAGGGGTTAAGTACTTGCGTGAAGGGGCAAAGAAAGCAAAATTGGTTTAGTCAATAGCCCTCGAGACCAGCAGCAATCCAATAACTGCTGATACCACCGATGCTGCTAAAACCCCAATTTTGGCTTGGTCAAGAAACTCAGAGCTAGGAAAGGCTAAAGCTGCCACAAACAGGGACATGGTAAATCCAATCCCGCCTAAGAAGCCTGCACCTAAAATCATCAGCCAATTGCTTCCTTCGGGCAATGAGGCTATGTTGAGTTTGACAGCTAAGTAACAAACTAAAAAAATGCCTAAAGGCTTACCCACCAGTAACCCTAAGAAAACCCCCAATGCGACGAGACCAAACTGTGCGCCTGCAACATTTACCCCAGCGTTCATAAAGGCAAAAAGCGGCAAAATGAGATAGGTGTTCCAGGGGTGTAAATAATGTTCTAAACGGTGCAAAGGGCTTTGGGCTTTGGCTAGGGTATGCTCAAGATGCTCGAGTTCAACCTCGAAGGTTTCAGGGTCTTGTGTAGACATATGACTAAATTGCTTTTGTAATTCGCTAGGGTTAAAGCGTTTGGTTATAGGAATGGTTATGGCCAATAAAACAGCAGCAATCGTGGGGCTGATACCTGACTTTAGCGTGAAGTACCACATCAGTGCCCCTAGTAACATATAGATTCCAATTTTGCTTACTTTCAATCTCCCTAATATAAACGCAAGAACAAAAAAGACAGCAGCGGTAGCTAGACTAGGGGTATTTAGATTTGAAGTGTAAAAGAATGCGATGACTAAAATAGCACCCAAATCATCAACGATGGCAAAAGCAGTTAGAAAAACTTTTAAGCCTAAGGGCACGCGCTTGCCTAACAAAGACAAGACCCCCAGCGCAAAAGCAATATCGGTAGCCATAGGCACTCCCCAGCCTGCTATTCCTGGTGTGCCTAAATTGAGGAGTGTGTAGAGCAGTGCGGGAAAAATCATGCCACCTAGTGCAGCCATAATAGTAAGCGCGGCCTGACGCGGATTTGAAAGTTCACCACTGACCACTTCACGTTTTATTTCTAAACCGACCAGTAAAAAGAAAAAGGACATCAGCAAGTCTTTGACCCATGAAGCAAAGGGTTTACTAAGTTCCCAGGAACCAACATTAATATTTATGCTTAAATCTTTGAGAGCTTTATAGCTTTCGTAAAAAGGAGAATTGGCAACAATAAAAGCTAAGAGGGCACAGGCAAAAAGAATGATGCCACCTCGGGCTTCACTGCGTAAAAACTGCTCAAGCGGTTTAAGTAGGGTTTTCATGATTCCTCCGTAAAACAAAAAGAGACTGTTTTTGAACAGTCTCCACCAAACCAGCTATGCGGCTGGACGCAATTATTTCAAATAGTTTAGCACATGAATTATGGATTAGGGTTTTCTGTAAGAGTTACCTGAAGCTTTGTAAGCCGTGAAGCCAGCGCGTACATTTCACCTCGAGTGAGTACCTCGCCAGCAGGGAACTGTTCAGGAGCTAGTCCGTAAGCTGCTAGTACTGACCAGCTTTTTTCAAGACAATATCCCAATTGGCAAGCTGCATCTTGGGTAATCATAAGGGCCATCTCACTGGTTAATAAAGATGTATTATCAGGATAACGACCCACCAATACACGTCCAAATTCATTATTAGAAAAGAAACGCTGACCTACATTACTAAGCAAATAAACATAGCTTAAACTCTTCATGGCTTCATCAAGATGTGGTTGATTTTCATAACCACCTAGAGCCAGCCCACGACTAAGCATCAAGCGATAATCGCTGTAATACGGATGGGTGTAAGGACCTACAGGGTGGCGGGTTTGAACTTCGGGGATATAGGCCCCACGGTTCCTTAGGGTATTACGAATATGTTGGATACTGGCATCATGATAGACAATCTGACGGGGGGTTAATTGGTTGACCATAGCCCAATGAGCAGCGATGCCCACAGCCTCGGCTACTGCCATACCAAAAGGCACAACTCTTGCACTAGAAGCGGCAATAGGATCATAGCCTGCTGCTTTACCCACGACCCACAAGTTATCTATTCCCACAGGAACATTGATACATAACTCGGCTCCATACATAACAGGTGTTCCGTACACATACCCACTGTCATAAGGGGTTAAGGTTTGTACATCGAGGGGATATCCACCTGCGGCAATGCTGTGTTCGGAGATGATATTGTCTAAAACTTTATCTGTAGTGAGTATACATTCAGCCTCGAGGTGGCGTGTTTCGCGGATATAAAGCTTGTCTGCAACACCCCCATAGTATGCACCTTCAAACCCGGGAAGTTCGGCTTTAAGATATTCAATAATGCGTGGAGCCTCACGCTCGGCTCTAGAAAACCCTTCGGCGATACTTGCCTTATCAAAGGGGTCAATGCCATAAATAAGTAGGGCATTGACTAAGACTGAGCCATCATTCTGTTGTCCCAAATTTAGACCGCGTAAACGAATACCTTGTTCAACGGATTGATATTTAGCCGGATAGCCTCCAAAGTGACCCCAGGCTACATGATTATCTACACTGGCATAGCTTTTGCCTTTGTCTTTAACGCCATTGGTAAGTTTTTTCCAGTTTATACCTTCAATGCGAAAAACCAAGGTGTCGACCATACGTGCATTAAAACCAATGCCTGAAAAGCCAAAATCATATAACGCTCCAGCCGAGGCTGCAAAATCCATTTCGGCAGTTGCATCAATGAGTTGACTAGCTAAAACCTGTTGCCCGTCCACCTGAACACCGTTAAGGGTGGAACCCTCGAGGATAGGTTTAATCTCCTGAACACCTAGCCTTACGTCAACACCTGCTTGATACAACATTTTAGTAAAAGCTCGTTCGGCTTCGACCACATCAAAGGAGTGCCCTCTACCAACTTGATCCCACCATCTTAAAAATAAACCTTGTTGATAATTAAAAGGGTCAGTGCGGAGGTCTAAAGAATTCATTTGACCCATTACAAAAAGCCCACCTAGTTTGGGGTCTTGAGTGATGAGCAGTGTCCGAGCACCACTTTCGGCTGCAGCCGTTGCAGCCGCAATGCCTTCAGGCTCGCTACCTACCACAATCACATCGTAGGATTGGGCAAACGCAAGATGACATAAAAACAAAGCAACAATTAAAACACGCATATCTTTTCTGACCTCCAAGGAATTCTAGCCTAGAATTCCTTACAACCCCTACCAGTGCTGCCTTAAAGGCAAGCCAAGACTAGAGTTTAACCTTTAGGATTGGTATTGTCCAACACTGATTGAATAATGGCTCTTGCGGCATTGGGTTTGGCTAAGCTAAGGGCTTGTTGGGCCATAGTGTAGCGTTTTTGAGGGTTTTGCAAAAACTGTTTCACTTTATATTGAAAAAGAGTCAGGGGTTCAAGGCGAAAACCTACCCCATGCTCGAGTAAAAAAGTAGTATTGGCTTCTTCTTGTAAAGGATAGGGGTTCACTACCGCAAAAGGTAATCCTGCAGCTAAAGCTTCACTGGTAGTAAGCCCACCAGGTTTACCCACTAGCAAATCTGCGGCCGCCATATAGCTAGGGATTTGGTCACTGTAACCAACAAATTGAACATTCAAAAGAGCATTCGGCACGTATTCAGATTCGGCCAACTGCAAAAGATGGTGGCTGCGTCCAAAAATAAGTACGGCATTTAAGGGATATTGTAAGCTTTGAAGTTGTTTAAGAAGGGCTAAAAAGACCTTTTCATCTAGACCACCAACCATAAGTAACAGCAAATCTTTGTCTTGAGGATAGGCCAGGCTGTCTCGAGCTTGCCTTTTTGTCTCGAGCTGACTAAACCGTAAATCAATGGGAATTCCTGTTACCTCAATGCGGCTCTGGTTGATACCTGAAGCTTGCAAATGTACCGAGACTTCTTCGGAAGCTACAAAATAACGTGAGATGCTGGGCTGCAACCACAGGTTATGGGCTGCAAAATCGGTGACTACCACCATTTGTGGCACTTTGAGTTTCTGCCGTCGTCGGGTACTGAGAATTTCTGGGGCAATAAAGTGGGTATGCAGAATAATATCGGGTTGATAGCGATTAATCTCTCTGGGTAAATGATAGGAAATAAGCCTGGATAATCGTGCTCTGATACGCTGCGGACGATTCTTAAACTCGCTAGGTTTTTTATCTAAACTCTTGCCTAACCAATCAATAAAATCAGGTGCAGTTCGCACTAGATCAAAATAAGTTTGGCGGTACATTTGTCGAAAAGGGGCCGTTGTGTAATCCAAAAGATCAATATGTTTGACTTCGAGATTTCTTTCTTGACAGGCCTGCTCGAGGGCTTTAGCAGCAGCACGATGACCACCTCCAATGGAGGCTGAAATAAGAAGAACTCGCATGAATATGTAAGTGTAGCAGGTGTTCAAGGTTTAGGATGCAATAGCAGGTATCAAATTTGGTCTCACTTTGTTCGGGGCTGGTCGTAGACACGCTCAGTTTGAGAAATGCTGTCCTGGACAATGCTTTGGGGGTGATGCCTGTCTCAATCATACTTAGGATGCAAAAACCCTACTTGAAAGCTAAATTTTTTCTATCCTATACCCATGACTAGGTTTAAGGTCAAGAACTTGTCCATCTTTTACAAACCGTTGTAAAATAATCAGGCATTGTTTTTTGACGTTTTCAGAACAAATGACCCCTACCGTAGGCCCTGCACCTGAAAGAAATACAGCATAGGCCCCAGCATGTGCAATAGCTTGTTTACATTCTGCAAAACCTGGAATCAATGATTGACGGTAAGGTTCATGAATAACATCCTGTGAGGCCAGCTTGAGCAGTTCAGGTTTGTTTTGTGCTACAGCTAAGCTCCATAGGGCCGTGCGGCTGGTGCTATAAATCAGGTCAGGACGGCTATAACTGGTGGGCAAGACCGCTCTGGCCTGACTCGTTAAAAGTTCAAAACTAGGTACTGCAAAAAGAAACTGCCAGGTGCTTGGAATCTCTAGGGCTTGGCATAAATACGTACCGTCTTCGCGTTGGGCAGATACGGTAAAGCTGCCATAAATGGCTGGAGCCACATTATCAGGGTGGCCCTCGAGGCTGGCCGTAAGATCAAAAACACCCTCACGCCCCAGTTGGTTTCCTAGCATTTCATCAGCGATAGCTACTCCTGCTACCAAGGCTGCCGAAGATGACCCTAAACCCCTGGCTAAGGGAATAGGATTATTTACCTCAAAGGTGATGTTAGGTATCTGCTGGCCAACTTTGAGATACGCAGCCTTAAACCCTTCGTGAATAAGATTATCTGGGCTATCTTCTAGTGACCCTTGACCCTGATAAAAGAAATGATTAGAAGAAGAGAGATAAGCCTTGACCTCGAGATAACGATTTACAGCAAGCCCTAGGCAATCAAAACCTGGGCCCAAATTGGCACTGGTAGCAGGAACAGAAATACGCAACATTCTAAAGAGCGTATCATATGGATTAGAGACTGGAAATGTTTACTCTATTCAAATCAACTAGTAACTCGAGGTTCTCTCCAGACTCCCAACATTCCTTCTTGAATGCTTGATGATAAGCGTCAATTGTGTGGGTAGACTTTGTAACGGCTTTTTGAGATTGCTCCAAACTCTCGGCGCGAATATAGATAATGAGATAATCACCATCACTGGCCTTTTCCAAAAAGAAAGACTCGAGAAAAATGCTTTCATCACGCAAGGTTTCAAGGGCTTCATCTTTGCGACGAGTGATTTCGGCAGCCCACTCACGTACTTTGTCTAAGGAATTGGGTTTAAGTTTGATTCTTGTACAACGGAGTTCTTGCATTTATCTCACCTCGCTGCCGTCAGCAATATTCCTCTCCAACCCACTCACACTAAGATTCCCGTCTTTATCCTCTGCTGATAGAATCATGCCTTGTGATTTAATTCCACGTATGTCACGAGGTGCTAAATTTGCTACGATAATCACGTTCTTACCCACTAATTCTTCGGGTTTATACCACTGGCGAATGCCAGAAACAATGGTGCGCTCCTCGGGTCCTACTTTGACTTTGAGCACCAAGAGTTTGTCGGCTTTTGGATGAAATTCACAACTAAGTACTTTTGCTACACGTAACTCTGAGCTTGCTAAAGTCATCATAAGTAATATCTGGCTTATGCTCGAGAGCTGCTTCTTTGACTTCAATATCTGCGTTAAGTAGCTCCATATCAATGCGTGGAAAAAGTGGTGCGCCCACTTGTGTTTGTGTGCCAGCAGGGGAGAGACCCCAAGTTGTAGCGTCATCAAGTTTGACCTCACCACTTAAACCTAGTTGTTGGCGTAACTCTTTTGATTTATCAGGAATAATCGGCTCGAGTAAGACACTTGCGCAACGCAAAGCTTCAATGCAGCAAGCAAGTACGGTGTTGACGCGCTCTGTATTTCCGTCTTTGACCAGTTGCCAAGGCTGTGTGTCAGCAATGTATTTATTGGCTTTGCGAACGGACTCGAGGATTGCTTCAATGGCTCTGTCAAACTGCAAGTTATCAAAGAGGGTGGTTACTTTTTCTGGCAAAGTAATAAAGGCGTTTTTGAGGTCTTGGTCAATGGGCTCGAGGTTTCCAAGTGCAGGAATTTTTCCATCTGTATAACGCCCAACCATGCCCAAGGTGCGGTTTAAGAGGTTACCCAAATCATTGGCAAGGTCACTGTTGATGCGTTCAGCCATACCTACTTCGCTGAAGGTTGCATCTAGCCCAAAGCTCATATCGCGTAAAAGAAAATATCTAAAAGCATCGTTACCGTATTTGTCTTTAAGGTCTAAGGGGCGAATCACGTTTCCTTTAGATTTGCTCATTTTGCCTTGATCAGTTAGCCAGTAGCCGTGAACATTTAAGTGTTGATAAATCGGCAAGCCCACGGACTTTAGCATGATCGGCCAGAAAATGCCGTGCGGTTTCAAGATGTCTTTGGCAACAAAGTGATTGACATGTGGCCAGTAGCGGTCAACCAAATTCTTGCTATCTAAGGCCGAGTAATAATTAATAAGTGCGTCAAACCAAACATAAGTGACGTGGTTATCATCCCAGGGAAGTGGAATGCCCCAAGGTACGCGGTTTTTTGGGCGACTGATAGACAAATCACCAATGGGTTCACGCAAAATACCTAGTGCTTCATTGGCATAGCGTTCAGGGCGAATAAAGCTGGGATTATCCTCGATGTAGTTACGCAGCCAAGGGCGATATTTCTCCATGCGGAGGAAATAGTTTTCCTCACTGCGGTACTCGAGTTTAATATCATGCTGCGGACACTTGCCGTCGATAAGTTCTTTATCGGTATAATAACGCTCACAGCCTACACAGTACAAACCGCCATACTCCCCAAAAATAATATCGCCGTTGTCATAAGATTTTTGCAACAATTCACGCACTACTTTTTTGTGACGCTCTTCGGTGGTGCGAATAAATTCGTCGTATTGAATGCCCAGACTATCCCAAGTCGCTCTAAACTGTCCTGCGATTTTGTCAGTATATTCTTGTGGACTAAGTTTGGCTGCGTCAGCAGCTTTCTGGATTTTTTCGCCGTGTTCATCAGTACCGGTTAAGAAAAAAGTGTCATCCCCTTTGAGACGGTGAAAGCGTGTGGCTACATCCACCAGCGTGGTTGTGTAGGCATGACCGATATGGGGTTCGGCATTGACATAAAAAATCGGTGTAGTTGCGTAATAGGTTTCGGGTTTTGATTCATTGCTCATGGAATTTTCCTCCGAATTAAATGAAATTGAAGTAAGTTTTAGCTTTTCTCGTTAAATTAAAGGTTGAAGATTGAAAATTAAAAACAATCTTTAATCTTGAATCTTTAATTTGTTCTAGCGATTTCATCACCAATCCAAGCATCGTACTTGGTTTGCAATGTATCGCCCAACGCATTCGCTTGAACATCATGTCTCCTAAAGGCAAAAAAATAAGGGTGCTGAAAACGTGCCAGCACCCTGTGACGGTTAGCTTTCGGCTATCCAACACCAGGGCTTGGTTGCATCATTCGCCAAATCATGGACAAAGTATAGCAGATGGTGGGTAAATTGCCAAAATTTAGCTTGTAGCCTGTGGTTTGTAGGTTTATTCACTTGCTACAGGCTACTAGCCACAAGCTCTTCGGTGTGAAAGTGCTTGGCAATAAACAAGCGTAACCCCTCGAGACTCTCAATCTGGCTTACTTCTGAGCGTGATTCGGGCAAGAAATCAAAATAGTGAATAAGCTGCGCCCGCAAAGCCCGCATGGCATAGTGTTCACTTAGTGGGTTATCGGTGGCATACCACTGGCAATGCAGCTCGGCATGGCGATAGGCAATATCTACAATTTCTTTAGGTGCGGGTGCATCTTTTCCTTGTAATTCGGCAAAAATCCAGGGTCGTCCCATAGCTCCACGAGCAATCATGACTCCAAGCCCCCAGCTTTGATAGCGGTCAAATTGTTCTTTGCTCGTTACGTCACCTGAACCAATGACTGGAACCTTTAGCTGGTCAGCTACCTGTTTGATGCTTTCCCATTTGGCTTCGCCAGTATATTTTTGCTCGGCGGTGCGTCCGTGAATGGCAAGGAGTGAAACCCCAGCTTCTTGCAAAGCTAGAGCCACCTCGAGTACATTCACACGGTCATACCCCAGCCGTAATTTGGCACTTACCGGAATTGGAACTGCTTTAACCAGGGCCCGAATAATCTGAGCTGCTCGTTCTGGGTCTTGCATCAACTTAGAACCGCAGCTTTTCCCAGTGATTTTTTTGACTGGACAACCCATATTCAAATCTAGCGCGTCAGGCTTATATTTTTCATAGAGAATCTGCCCGCCCTGGGCAACAATCTCAGGCTCACCCCCAAAGACCTGTATCACCACATCGGGTTCTTCGGGGTAAGGTTCACCGATTTCAATGCCACGCAAATCACCTTGTACTAGCCCTTTGGCACTGACCATCTCAGTCACGGCCCAACTGCTGCCAAACTCACGGCAAAGCCTGCGAAAGGGTGCGTCAGTAAAGCCAGCCATCGGTGCTAAAACCGCACGGTTTTCTGCTAGTTTGCGTTTATAAAACGATTCCATCGGCATTCTATCCCCTAGTGTAACGCAGCACTGGAAAACCAAATGTTGGGTATTGATGAAGGTTAAGCAGCCTCTGCTCATGTCAAGGGACTTTTATCTGGTGTAGGTATGATAGCCTTAACTGTATTTAATGAGGGAGTACTTGAAAGCAAGTGGGGCATGGTTATGATTCAAAAAATAGCATGTTTTTAGGTAGCTCACCACAAATAAACTAATCTAACAAGGAGATGATTCATGATGGATATCATGCCACCTCGCTCGATTATAGAAGATGACAAACCGCGTACACCGGCTGGACTCCTTTCTAAGTCTTATCGTGACCGCTTGATTGAACGTGGTTTTTTTGGACTTTACCGCTGGTATGTAACCCGCTCACAGGAAACTCGCAACTGGAGCCCCTATTTGGGCTTTGAATGGAACAAATTGCGCCCTGACTTATCATCAGATGTAAAAACGATTATTCAAGGCTTTTTTGCCGTTGAACAATATGTCCCAGATTACACTTCTAAAGCCCTGCATCTTTTGCGCCGTTCACATGGTAGAGCCAATTTTCAAATTCGTTGGGGCTCTGAAGAAGAAAAACATGCCGCCACTTGGGAAAATGCCGTTTTGTTTAGTGGGGCTATGAATGCTGATCAATTAGAAAATTACCGCCATCAGTTGCGTGGGCGTGAATGGGAACTCCCTTGGGAAGACCCTTTGCATCTTATTACCTATACCGTTTTTCAGGAACGTGCAACACAGCTTAATTACCTCAACATGGGCAAAATTGCTACAGGTGAAGGTGAAAAATTAAATGAGCCCGATCCAGTTTTGGCTAAAGTATCGGCCACTATTGCTGCCGATGAAGCTGCCCACTACAACTTTTTCTTAGAAGGCTTGCGGCTTTATATGTATTACTATCCTTTAGAATCACTCGAGGCTATCCGCAATGTCGTGGCTAATTTTTCTATGCCAGCGCAAAACCTAATGCCCAACTGGGAAGAATTTTTTGAAGCCGCCTATAAAAATGCTATTTACGGTCCAAGGCAATATGCTCGTGATGTTGTAGCTTTTGTATTTAAGACCATGGGTATTGAAGGCCGTAAGTCTTTAGAAGATGGCATTAAGCGTACAAGGGAAATTCCTGACGAAGAAGGGCAGATGCGTACCAGTGCTATTTGGGAAACTTTTGACCCCACTAAAATCTCGAGCCAGGTTGAGCGTATGCATAATCGGATTCAAGATTTTGAGAACAGTTTTGGTTGGGATAAGTATGACCCGCTTAGTTTTATAAAGAATCCGGTGTGGGCTAAATAACTGTGTAGTTTAAATAATTAAGCAGCTTTAGGAAAACGAAGCTCGAGGTCTCTGCCCAAGACATGGGCTAAACGTTCAATGGATTTAACCGTGTGACCAAAGTAAAAAGGATCAGTTAAACGGCTGATGACGCTCTGAGTAGTTGCCATACGTTTGGCGATTTTACTTTGGGTTAAGTCGCTTGCTTCAATCATTTTGGCTAGCTCTAATGAACATGGATTGGTTGGCATAGGCTCAATATCTACAATTTCATAATTGCTCTCTGCATAGTCACTAAGGTCAAGCTGGTGATGCGCTAAAGGTTTTGGAACAGGATGTGCTGAGAGCTGCTGCTCAAAGAGGTAAACCGCTAGAGCCCTTGAGGCGCGTTCCAAGACATCTTTTCTCGAGGTAGAAGTTGCCAGGGCGGGGAATTGTGCAGCAATGGCTGCGTAGGTTCTGCCTTCTTTCTCGAGGATAAATGGGTAGGTCATGGGATTGGGTGTCATAGTGTCCTTTCTATTTTAGCCGAGCTTGTTTGAGAATCTTGCTGAGTGTGCCTTTGGGAATATCGTTTGTGCCAGTGTCAATTACGATAGTCTCAGGAATTGCTGGGTGTTTGTAGACATCATGGTCACCCTTACCATGACGCTCAAAGTACCAACCACTTTGTTTGAGTAGTTTGATAAGGGCTTTTACCTTCACGGATAAATTATAGCAAAATTGCGATAATTTGGCAACTCAAAGTCAGATGGACGTAAAAGGCATTCATGCTGGGCATTTCTGGCCAGGTTGAGCGTATGCACAATAGGATTCAAAATTTTGAGAAGAGTTTTGGTTGGGATAATGGTGTTATATTAGTTCCTAATCATGGCTACCCATACTAAGGGAAGTGCAATCTACTTTGTTACCAATGATATTGAAATTACAGGTGAGCTTCCAATTCGCATTACAGATGGCTATGTGTTTCGTCGTGCACGAATAAATGAAGTAGACATATTCGAAGCATTTCTTGAACAAGTATTACAAGCAAATATTGGAAGAGGAATTGATTATCGATCCCGGAAGCTCTTTTTTGATGGGACTACTGTTGATGGGACTAAGATGGGCATGATAGATTTTTCCCCACTTCCTGAAACCGAATGGAAGTATTGGGTGCTTGCTTATGAGCGTGCATCTATGACTAATCTTGAAATTGAAAAGATGCAGACAATCTTAAGGCTATTTTCAATTCTTCCAGAAAGTATTGATTTTGCTTGCTGGACATGTTTCGAGGAATCTGACCAAAACGGAAACATTACTGGTTTTGACATGATGATAGATGAGCATACTCGAGATGTTTATTCTATTGTTAACATGTCCAAGGTAACACAAAAACTTACGTCTGATTATATTAGTTCTATCAGTACATGGTTGGAAAAATATTATATAACTGAACCAGATTTTGATTTTATAAAAAACGCACTGGTGAATTTTGATGTTATTCGGAAATTGTCGGATAACATATCTCTTAAGGTGGTTGGACTTTTTTCTGTTATCGAATCTCTTGTTTCTCATAAGCCTGACCCAAAAGAGTCTAATGATTCAATTGGAAAGCAAGTTCAAAATAAAATGACTTTATTGCGTAAAAGATATGCTAGAAAAATCTTGAAGGAAGACTACTTTGACGAAATAGGTGAAGAGAAAACGTGGAGTAGATTGTATAGTTATCGGAGTGCAATTGCTCACGGGGATAAGGTTGATTTTAATAAGAAGGATTTCAAGCCTCTTCGTAATAATCAAGCAGTAGTTAAGTTTCTAGTTGAAAATGTTAAGGAGCTTATAATTCTTGGCTTAAACGACCCTGAATTTTTATTTGACCTTCGGAAATGTTGATTGCTAGGCTAGACAAAGATGCAACTAAAGAAAAAATAACGAAAAGTTTAATTTGGATACATTTTTTTGGTGCCGGGAAGGGGACTTGAACCCCTATGACCTTGCGGTCGCTAGCCCCTCAAGCTAGTGCGTCTACCAGTTCCGCCATCTCGGCAAGGCAAAAAGGATGATACTGTCAAATGCTTTAAGTGTCAAGTAAAAATCCCTATGTGCTTTTGTAAAAGCAGTTTTGTCTTGTAAATTTGGAATAACAGCTTTGGGAAAATGAACAAATATAGACAATGTGAAGAAACTTACGTGCATACACTTGACGAATACCGTATATGGGTGTATACTTGTTTTTATCAGCACCGAAGAGGTGCTATTTTTTTGCCCCATTAGGTATCATTCTTCGACAGGCTCAGAACAAGTCTAATCATAAACAAGTTCAGTTAAAGAAATACTGCCCAACATGAAGTTTCAGGAATAATCCTCGTCTCAATTGATCTTAATAATCAATACAACTACGCAAATTTCACGGCCTTTCTCATTGATTTCTGCTACACTCGCTAGCGTGTTTGACTTAGAGACGCTTATCCGCACAGCCTCATATTTTGGGCTTTTTGGCATTGTTTTTGCAGAAACTGGGCTTTTAGTTGGGTTTTTCTTACCTGGAGATAGTTTGCTGATTACGGCAGGGATTGTGGCTGCCGAAGGGTATATCAAACTTCCACTGGTCATGTTGGCTTGTACGTTGGCTGCCATGATAGGTGATAGTACGGGGTACTGGATTGGTCGCAAGTTAGGGCCACTGGTTTTTAGTCGCCCTGAGAATCGTTTTTTAGACCCTAAGCATATTGATAGAGCCAAAGCCTATTTTGATAAATATGGAGCTAAAACCTTTATTATTGCTCGCTTTATTCCAGTGGTTCGCACTATTACGCCAACTATGGCTGGTGTAAGCCGAATTTCTTATAAGACCTTTTTGATCTATAGCGTGGCGGCCTCAGTGATTTGGGGATGTGGGTTGCCATTAGCAGGGTTTTTGCTTGGTAAATCAATACCAAACCTCGAGAAATACATCTTGTTTGTGATTGGTGCAGTGATTCTGGTGTCTTTTATTCCAGTGGTTTTAGAGTACCTAAAGCATCGTCAGGAAAAGGCTACTGCTAAAACAACACCTTCTACGGTTGAGATTAAGAAGTAAAAATCTGTTGTAAACGCTCGAGGCTTGAAGCATGTGCTTTAATAATAGTGTCAATATCTTTTTGATACCCGCCGCCCATTGTGTAAACCATAGGAATTAATTTTTCTTTGCAAAGTTTATAGACCAAGCTGTCTTGAGCTACGACCCCAGTCTGGCTAAGTTGCATTCGTCCGTAACGGTCATTGGCTAATACATCTACTCCGGCTTGTAAAAAAACCAAATCGGGCTTAAAGGTTTCAAAGACTTTGGGCACATTTTGCTGTAAAATCTCGAGATAGGCCTGGTCACTTGTAGCGTCAGGTAAACCAATATCTAAATCACTGGTTTCTTTCTTAAAAGGATAGTTGCGTTCACCGTGAATGCTTAGGGTAAAGACTCTGGGTTCATGCTCAAAAATCTTGGCTGTGCCGTTGCCTTGATGAACATCTAAATCAACAATCAATATGTGTTGAGCTAAACCTTCGTTTAGGGCTTTGCGGGTGCAAATAGCTAGGTCATTAAAAACACAGAATCCTTCACCACGCTCAGCAAAAGCATGGTGTGTGCCACCAGCTAAGTTAATGCCGTAGCCCTTTTCAAAGGCTTGCTGCATGGCTGCCAGCGTGCCGCCTACACTGTGCAAAGAACGCTCGAGCATTTGCAACGATTGTGGAAACCCCAGCACACGCTCTTCTTGAGGGCTTAAAGACCCAGAAATCCAAGTATCGATATAGTGCGGGGTATGAACAAGCTCGAGATCTTCTGGTGTGGCTCGAGGAGACTTTTGAATAGACCAACCTAGGTTTGATAGATGCTTAGCCAGGGCTGCATATTTGGTCATGGGGAAGCGGTGACCGTCAGGTAAGGGAACCTCAATAAAACTTGGGGAGTAAGCAAGCAATAGATACCTCTGGGATTCAGCTATCGAATACTGAGCGAATTTATCCTTAACGGCACACGCTAGAAATGAATGTCATCAAACATTCATTTCTGGGAGACAGCTTATATTTCGTTATCGGTTTCGCCTCGGCGGTAGATGCGACTTTCTTCTTTGGGCACAACAAACCCATGAATGGGTGGTATTGATTCAAAGCTGATGTAATCTCCAAGGGTAATAGACTGGTTATCATCAAATAAGGTGACCACCAACGGAATTCCTGCATCGACAACCACTACATTTTGACCACGGTCTAGCACCAACCCCTGAACTTTAAGTCGACTAATCGCTGTGACCTGAAAAGATTTCTCAGCACTTTCAGCCTTTTGCAAGGTTTCTGCGCTTGGATTAAGGATAATCTGGGTTTTTCCTGGACGACTGAGATACGGGCCAGTACGTTCTAAGAGGTGAATGACTTTCTGCCCAGCTACACATTCTAAGAGGGGGCTACCTTCTACTTTAGATAACAGGTGCACTGTAGCAGCATAAGGCTTGTATTGAGCGATAAAACTCTCGATAGAATCTTCCATAACCTGATTCTATCGTGACACTGGGGGTGGCTTCGCCTTATTGCATATCATCATCCCGTTAAGGAGTCTTCAACTGGGCGTAGTATGCCGTTAAAGAGTAAGAGTCTTCAACTGGGCGTAGTATGCCGTTAAAGAGTCTTCAACTGGGCGTAGTATGCCGTTAAGGAGTCTTCAACTGGGGGTAGTATGCCGTTAACATAAGGTCCTAAAACGAGATGATACCTCTTTGAAACGAGATGATATCTCTCTAAATCGAGATGATATCTCTCTAAACCGAGACTTGTCCTGAACCCCGAGTTTGTCGAAGGGTGAAGGATGACCTTCTTTACTCTTGTACGCTAGCGGAGTGTGTTACACTCCTAGGTGTGAACTGTTGGCTACAACAGCTTGAACCCTTAGCCCTGTTTGGTTGCGGTCTACCAGACGGGGTTTTTTTATGGAGGGAAAGATGCTCGAGAAATTAACCGAAGTGCAAATCCATGACCTTAGTGTGGATGTGCTAGAAACCGAAAAGCTCAAGACTCCCCAGGCTCTTATTGACTTAAAAGCTGAAGTAGAAGCCTTGGAACGCAAACTTTCAGATAGGCAAGGCAAATATCAAGAGGTTGCCAAGCAAGTCAAGAGTAATGAACTCGAGATGGGTTCTCTTGCTGAAAGACGCAAGTCAGCCTCAACCTCGGCTTTGCAAGCCCATAGCTCAAAAGAAGCCTCGCAGTTTCAAAACCAAGAGCTTCAATTTGCGACCCGTTTAGAAGAACTCGAGGCGGATACCCTGCCCTTTATGGAGCGCATGGAGCAACTAGGGCAAGAAGTGGCTGGGCTAGAAGGTCAACTCGGAGACTTAAATCCTAAACTTGCCGAAATGATTGCCGAGGAAGAAGCCCGTTTAGTAGGAATAAAGGATAAAATCTCGAGCATCAAAACTGAACGCGATGCTATTGCTACCGCTATTGATGCTAGTTTACTCAAACGCTATGAACAAGTGCGAAAAGCTAAAAAAGGAACTGCGATAGCTGTGGTGACAGATAGCCGATGTGGTGGGTGTAACGTCAAGTTGCCCATTAACACTATTCAAAAACTTAAAAAAGCCCAAGAGGTGATTGGTTGCCCCAGTTGTGGGCGTATTTTGTGGGCTAAATAATTTATTGATTGAGCGTATTTGTCCCACCGCTGGCCTGCACACTTTCAGAAGGCATGAATTGACCTACCTCTTGTTTGAGGTCATGGGTTACATTTCTTTTTGCCATAGCTACCTTTCGACCTTGTTGTTCTAGCACCTTACCAAAAGCGTTCATAGTTTCAACTTCGCCGTGAATCATATAGATAGTGGCCTTGCTGGTGGGTTCTAACCAACGCAATAAGTCATCTTGGTCAGCGTGGGCAGAAAAGCCACCGATGGTGTGAATACTAGCTCTGACCACGATATCTTCACCATAAATTTTGACCCGTTTTTTACCATCAACTAAAAGCCTGCCTAGTGTGCCGTGGCTTTGATAGCCTACAATTAATACACTAGTTTCTTTTTGCCATAAATGATGCCTAAGGTGGTGCAAAATGCGTCCACCAGTCATCATGCCTGAACCAGCAATGACAATAGCTTGTCCTTGATGCTCATTGATTTTTTTAGAATCTTCGGCGGTGATAGAGTAATGCAAGGTTTCAGGTTCAAAAGGCTCGCTGCCGTGTTTTAGATCACTGGCGACCTTGGGTAAGAATTCGTTTTCACTGCCTTCATAAATTTTGGTCATTTTGCTGGCCATGGGGGAATCTAGATAGATAGGAATTTTTGGAATATCACCACTTTGTTGTAAATTTTTTAAATGAAACAAGATATTTTGACTGCGCTCGAGGGCGAAACTGGGAATCAAAATTTTCCCTTTGGTTTTAAGAGCCTCGAGAATGACAGACTTAAATTCAACTAAGGTTTCTTTGAGTGGGCGGTGGCTGCGGTTGCCATAGGTAGATTCAACTAAGACAGCATCGCAGGAGGTTGGAAGCTCAAAGTCAGCTTGAACACCGCTCTCGGTATTGCCTAAGTCACCTGAGCAAATAATTTTGCCTTCAGGCGAAGTGATTTCTAAAAAACTACTGCCCAAAATATGACCTGCTGGACGATAGATAACACTGATGTTATTGCCAAGTTGTTGGACTTGATTCATAGAAACGCCTTGGAAAAGACTTAGGGTTTGCATGACATCTTGTTGATCAAAGAGAGGTTTAAGAATTTTCTTTTCTTTGCCGGTGCGTTGGGCTTTACGCAGTGCGCGTTCATAATCCTCGAGCTGAATTTTAGCTGCATCTAAAAGGACAATCTCGGCAATTTGTTTTGTGGTGTTGGTGGCATAGATGACACCTTTATAGCCCTCTTTAACCAATTTTGGTAAGCGTCCAACATGATCTAAATGTCCGTGGGTGACCAACACCGCATCAAGTTCACTGGGATTAAAAGGGAAGACTTCACGGTTTAAGTCCTCGAGGTCTTGTGAACCCTGAAAAAGCCCACAATCAACGAGTAGCTTGGTATTTCCTAAGGTAAATAAATGACAACTTCCGGTAACTGTTTCGGCAGCTCCTGCACTTAATAGATTCATACCCTTCAGGATACCTTATTCTTAGGTGAGTAGATTCACATGAGTTGTACACTGAGGGCGTGACTATACTAGTAACCGGTGGCACAGGATTTCTTGGAGCACACCTTGTAAAACAACTTCTAGACCTTGGCCATGACATTAAGGTGATGGGGCGAAATTTTCAAAATGTTCAGGCTCTATTAGCGCATGGTGCAGAGCGTGTTCATACCGATTTGCGCGATGAAAAAGCAGTTATAGAAGCTTGTAAAGAGTGTGAGGTTGTGGTTCATGCCGGGGCACTCTCAAGTCCTTGGGGAAAACGAAGTGATTTTGAGGCTATCAATAGTGGGGGTACACAGTCCATTCTAAAGGGGTGTCTTATTCACAAGGTACGCCGACTGGTTCATATTTCAACACCAGCAGTGATTTTCGATGGACGTGACCAAATAAATGCTTTAGATACGGCTCCCTATACCCAAAACCATTTAAGTTATTATTCATTAACCAAACAAAAAGCTGAGGAGATGGTTTTAGCAAAATGCCAAGATTTAGAAACCATTATCCTTCGCCCCAAGGCTATTTATGGCCCAGGTGACAGTGCCTTGTTGCCGCGTCTCATCGCAATAGCCAAGTCAGGAAGCTTGCCACGCATTGGGGATGGTCAAAATAAAGTCGCTTTAACTTTTGTATCAGATGTGGTGGAGGCTGTTTTGTGCGCGATAGAAAAACCTGTTTGGAGTGATTTTCCTATTTACACCATCACTGGCCCTGAAAACGTTGTGTTATGGGATGTTATTGGGCAACTACTCGAGAGTCTCAATATTCAGACCAAGGTGCGCCCTATGCCAGAATGGCTAGCTCTAAAACTAGCTAATATCTTAGAGGCTTGGGGACAAATGACAAATCGTGAACCCCGTCTTACGCGCTATACCGTTGCACTCTTAGCACGCCATCAGACCTATGATATTTCTAGAGCTAGACGTGACCTTGGATATGAACCGAAAGTAACCATTGCTGAAGGGCTTAAACAAACTTTAGGATTTTTAGAAACATGATGAAGATGTGGTTACTGAATACAGGTTACTGCACCGTGAGTGAGCATCACATCATGCGAGGTAGCCCCAAGCGTTTAGTCAGAGCCCATGCACTGGCTATGTTACTCGAGCATCCAAGAGAAGGTTTGATTCTTTTTGATACAGGGTATGCTCCACGAATTCTCGAGGCTTTCAACGTTTTCCCTTACAACATTTATGGGCGACTTACACCAACGGTGACACGTGATGATTGGTCGGTCGTTTCACACCTAAATGTTTTGGGCTATGTCGCTAAGGATATTAGGTATGCCATTCTTTCACATTTACATGCGGATCATATAGCAGGACTAAAAGATTTTCCAAGTGCAACAGTTATTATGTCAAAAAAAGCTTCTAGGCTTTTATCCTTAAAAGGATTTGCTGCTCTAAAACAGGGTTTCTTGCCCATGCTATTCTGGCAGAATTCTCGAGTTCAAACCCTTGATCATTTTACGGATGAACCTTTAGATAATTTGGGTCAAACCTTTGATTTATTCAAAGATGGTTCAATGCGACTTATAGAACTTCCTGGACACGCACGAGGGCAAATCGGGGCCGTGATTCAAACACCTCAAGGTAGGGTTTTACTGGCGGCAGATGGAGCTTGGACCTCGCAAGCATTTCGTGAAAATCGCCCGCCGCATTTCTTGCCGTTGCGCTTAGCCTTTGATAATGTAGCTGAAACCCTCGAGACTCTAAAAAACTTACATATGTTTCACCAGCGATACCCTGAAATAAAAATTATACCTACTCATTGTCCAGAAATTGCCAACTTTGTAAGCGTGGGTAAGCCAGTACCTTTCGAGGTATTGCTTTGATACAAATTCTCAAGCACTTTTTATATGCCAAGTGGCGTTGGAGAGCCTTGCGTACCAAAGAAGCCCTCGAGCATTATCAAAATAAACGGATAGTCTCGATGATTGACTTTGCTGCGAAGCACTCGAGCTTTTATCGTAAACATTGGCAACACCATGATCTGAAAGAATGGCAAGACTTACCTATGGTGACTAAAACCCTAATGATGAATCATTTTGATGATTTTAATGCTGTCGGAATTAAACAAGAGGATGCCTTAAACATTGCATTGCAAGCAGAGCAAAATCGCAATTTTCGCCCCATGTTAAATGGTTATACCGTAGGGCTCTCGAGTGGAACCAGTGGACAGCGTGGTCTATTTTTAGTGAGTAATGCCGAACGTGATATGTGGACAGGTCTTGTCCTAGCCAGAGCCTTGCCTTCACTCAAGGTTAAGGGTGAAAGAATTGCCTTTTTCTTGCGTTCAAATAGTAATCTTTATGAAAGTATTGGGCAGGGTAAGTGGTTGCAATTTCGTTATTTTGATTTAATAGAGGATGTTGAAAATACAGTAAAAAATCTCAATCAATACCAGCCCACGATTGTTGTTGCGCCACCTTCAATGCTCGAGGTCTTGGCTCAAAAAAAAGAAACCGGATATTTAGAAATTCAACCACAAAGACTGTTGTCGGTTGCTGAAGTTTTAGAACCACAAGACAAAGTGCGACTCGAGCAGATTTTTAAGGTAAATGTCTATCAGATTTATCAGGCTACCGAGGGTCTGCTAGCGATTACTTGTAGGTATGGTGCATTGCATATTCAAGAAGATTTAGTAAAAGTACAATTTGAAACTTTAGAAGGCGACTATGTAACCCCAATTATCACTGACTTGTGGCGAAAGACCCAGCCGATTATTCGTTATCGTTTAGGCGATGTGTTAAGACTCGAGACACAACCTTGTGCGTGTGGTCAACCTTGGGCAGTGATTAAACAAATTGAAGGGCGTGAAGGAGATGTACTCGAGTTTTCTAATAATAAGCGACTTTTCCCTGATGTTCTGCGCGAGACGGTTTTGCAAAGTTTAGAGGTCAAAGATTATGTTGTTATTCAAAATTCTATTGATGATTTACATATTTATCTCGAGGTCGCTAATGACTTTGAATCTGTGGCAAATCAGGTTAGAGCTAGGTTGATTGAGCTATTTGATGATACAGACATTAGGCTTTCAACCCTCGAGTTTATCCAAGGCTTGTCAGCTCGAGAGACTAATCTTAAACGTCGTCGCGTTATGCGTAAACAAGACTCTTGACCTAGATAAGCTATTGTAAACAATTATATGCAACCTTTAGGTGTTCGTATTGTAGGCTTAGGTAAATACTTGCCTGAGCGAATTGTTGATAATGCCGAATTGGAAACTAAGCTTGATTTATCCAAGGGTTGGATTGCCAAGCGAACAGGGGTTTTGGAAAGACGCTATGCGAGTCATGAAACCAGTGTATCTCAGGCTGTTGGGGCAGCAAAAAAAGCCCTCGAGAATGCGAGTTTTTCTGTCAACGACATTGACGCGATTATTGGAGCCTCTTCGGTTCCGCAGCAAGCCATTCCTTGCACGGCGGCTCTGGTACAACGTGAATTGGGTATGCTTGAAGGTTTAAGTGCTTGCTTTGATATCAATGCTACGTGTCTAGGTTTTTTGTTTGCGCTTCACACGGCTGCACAATCTATTGCTAGCGGTTTTTACAAGCGGGTGCTAATTTTTTCTAGTGAAATTGCTTCACCTTCTCTAAACCCTAAAGAACCAGAGAGCATGAGCTTATTTGGGGATGCGGCGGTGGCCGTGATACTCAAGTCTTCAAATGATTCTTGGCTTCATGGTGCATCTTTTAAGACTTATTCGAGTGGCGCACATCTAACCGAGCTTCTTGCTGGTGGAACCTTGCATCGCCCGAACCTTACACCGCTAGATTCCGAATACAACCTTTTTCATATGGATGGCCCGGCTGTGTTTAAGCAAGCGGCCCGCACCATGAAACCGTTTATGGATAGTTTTTTACAAACCATACAGTGGTCACTCACCGATGTTGATCATTTTGTACCTCATCAAGCGAGTAGTCATGCAGTGAAATCTATCTCTCAATTGATGGGATTTACTGAAGAACAAACCGTGTTTAACTTGCCGTATAGAGGTAATTGCATTTCTGCCTCGATACCCTTGGCCTTAACCGAAGCTGTTGAAGCAGGTCGCGTTCAGCGTGGTCATAAAGTGGTTTTAGCAGGTACGGCGGCAGGACTAACCTTGGGAGTTGTAGCACTCGAGTTTTAGTCAATTCTATTTACTTGGTAACTACTCAGGTAGCCTCAAGCTGAGGCACTAAGGGGTGGTGCTGAAAAAGGCGAGTAAGAGCATCAAGGATAGGAAGATGTTGTTTTCTGAGGGTAGAACAATAACTGCGAAGGCGAGTAAAAATAGCAGCACCTTGAGAAGAGCGGTAAGAACCAGAGATTTTTTCCTTGAGGCGCATCATGCGTAAGTCACGTTCAGCCAAGTTGTTATCAAAAGGAACACAGGGGTCTGAAGCAAAGCGAAGGATAGCCTGTTGATGTCGTTCAAGACGCAGCACAAGATTATGAGCAAAAGATTGTTTAACCCGTCCAGGTTTAGCAACACCTGCTTGTCGAGGAAGGGTGGGATTGGCTTGCTTAGCTTGGTCAACTAAGCCACGATACTTCTGGCTCAGGGTCATCACCTCAGGTGCTTCTAAACACTGTTTGGAGCTTGACTCAACCAATGTTTTCGTTTCACAAAGTAAGGTTTTGAGGTCTGTTGCCCAAGATTGCTGAAACTGTTCCTCAACTCGGGTCAGGTCACGCAGCAGATGGGCATTACAAAAGGCATGGGTAGCACAAAGCTGTTGATAGGCACTGTAAAAATCATGAACTAACTTGCCCTTAAAGGTCTTGAGCCAAGGAACATAGCCTTTGTTGCCACGATAAGGACTCATCTGATAATGGGTGAGTGTTTTGTGACTGATGACGTGTAACCAGTTTAAGGTCCCAGCAATTCTTGCACCTGTTTCATCGGCATGAAGAAGTTCCGAGGTTGCTAACGCTTGTTCTATCTTGTTGGTTACAGCAGAGAGTTCCTTAGAGGCTTCTGATAAGCTATTTGCCAGCGTTCCTTGACTGAGCTTGACCCCCAAGACATCCGCCATCAGTTCTTGACAGCGTTGGTAGGGCAGCAATTGTTGTACTTGCAAATAGCTACTCACGGCTTTCACGCTTGCCCCATATTGCACAGGTGCAGTTACACCTTTTGGAAACCTTGCCTCATGGACTTTGCCACACATACACTGTCTTCGTTCGGCTTGATGTTCTGTGATGTGAAGTCTTATGACAGGTAGGTCAAACACTTGCCGACGACTATAACCTAGAACTTTCCCTTGAGTTATCGCCCTGCCACAGCTACAAACACCTTCTGCCTTATGGAACTCTCGTGCATCAGACCTGTCTGCAAATTTCAGTGTCTCTCCTTTGTGTCCTACCTGTCCTCCACTTGCTTTGTTCCCCTTCGTTCGCAGACTTCTGGGTTTCCATCTCTCGTCACTTGAGGGGGCTTTCCCTGAATTATGACTGTCCACTTTCTTCGACCGCTCTAATTCTTTCACACGCTCTCGCAATTCCTTTAGCTCTCCCTGCAATTGTGAGATAACCCCTCGCAGCAGTTTGTTCTCTTCTGCTAACCCTTTGTTGCTCGAACCTTGCTCTGCCATCTTGAGGTTACTTTACCTTAGAACTACCTGAGTAGTTACTTTACTTGCTTCTTTATGCTCTTAATTCTACCGAACAAAATCCTTGCGACTCAATTTCTAAAGGTGCATTTAGGCGGTTGTAAAAATTTTCAGTGGCAACTGCTACAGTAAGCTCGAGGATTTCCCTGTCACCAAAATACGTTTTAAGCTCAGTAAAGGTTTGATCACTCACTTTTGCTCCAACTTGTGTAGCTTCTTGGGCGTAGCGTAAAGCTGCGCGTTCAGCAGGGGAGAAGCTAGCATCTGTTTCAAACATCAGTACACGCTGCATTTTCTGCAAATTTAACCTTTCATCTTGAGCTATGCGCTGACCTAAATCAATGCAAAAAGCACAACCGTTGATTTCAGCTACCAGTTGTGTGACTAGGCGTTTGATTTGATTGGGCAGCTTAGTTTTTCCTAGACTAAAAATATTAGAAAATACTGCATATGCAAAGGGATAGTTTCTGTGATGGCCCAAAAGTTGTAAGGCCGGAAAAGTCTTTCCATAACGACCATGAAGATACTTGTTGACCATGAAGCCAAAGAAGGGTTGATGTGTGGGTGCTTGAATACGTGCCATTAGGAAACTCCTTTTAAGTTTTGACTTTGCCAAAGAATAATGAGTGATGCAACTACACCTAAACTCAAGATAAGAGTTTGAGAAATTTGTTGAAGTAAGGTGGGGAGGAGATGTAGGTGTGCAAAATGATAAAAGCTGTGCGGTATTTGATAGGTCAGTGTACTCAGTGCAACTGCTTTAAGTAAAGGTGTAGTGGGCTTGAGCAAGGCTATAACTATGAGCATTGACAGAGCTAAATTTAAGCCACCTATGTCGCGCAATACATGCTGGTTATAGGGTCCGTCAAGGCTGACCCAAGACCAGTTTAGATTAGGGAAATACTGATAAAAAGAATAGGGTGCAAACTGGGCCCACAGACCTACAAATAAGGTGTTAAATAGCAAAAATAAAATTGACCAGCGAACTTTTTGTGTCATTAGTGGATTCCTTGTAAAGCAGCTAATAGAAAAAGTTTGATATGTTCTTTGCGCTTTTGTAAAAAAGCAGGCGTTCTAGGTTCAATTCCTAAATGTTGCCCAATCACATCTCCAAAGAAAAAGTGAAAGGAACATATGCCAATCACACTCAGGGTTAACTGTTTGATGTCTTCTTGTGAGGCATCGCTCCAGACCATTCGAGCAGCGTGGTTGGCTTGCAAAATGGTTTGCCAGTGGTTTTGTACACCTTGCATAAGCTGGGGACGCTCGAGTGCTGTCCATTGAATGAGTCGCAAAAATTTGGGATTTGTATCCAGAAAATCTAGATAAGTATCTACCAGTACGGAGATAAAAACGTCTGGGCTAAGGGTGGCCCCTAAGGGGTCGATACCTAGATGCTCGAGGGTATTGGGAATGACCAAGGTTGCCTTTTGGCTTTCGCGTTCTAAAACAGCTTGAAAGAGTTTTTCCTTAGACCCAAAAAAATAACTGGGGGTTCCGCGCGCTACACCAGCTACTTCAGCAATGACTTGAATGGTGGTGGCTTCAAAGCCGTGCTGAGCAAAAAGTGATGTAGCAGCCTCGAGGATAGTGTCCTTACTGCGTTCAGCATTACGGATTTTTGGAGTCTCGAGCATATCGCCTCATTTACTAGCTGAACGTTCATTCAGTAAATATACTATAGAAACTATTTTGAAAATTGTCAAGCGTTGGGTGTAGCTAGTAGCAAGTGGGATAGGTTTAGCGTTTCCACGAATCATTGAGATAGACTTTATCCTTCGACAAGCTCAGGATACGTCAAAGTGTGCCCTGAGACTTCAGCGTGAGCGTTCGACTGAGCTCACGCCGAAGTCTCAGTCGAACGCTTGTCGAAGGGCGGTTTTATTGTCTCAATCAACCTTGGAATTGGTAGTTCTATAGGCGCAGCACCAAAAACCTACAAGCCACAACCTACAGGCAACAAGCCCAAAACCTATCCTGACCACTCATTGTTTTTCATTTGACTTTGATTCCCGAATGGGATTACTCACCTTGCTTCTCTAATGCTACTCTAATGCTATAGGTGCTGGTACATGCTTCCCCCAGCGACCACATAACAAGAAACCCAGCGCGTAATAGTTCATTAGAATGATCAGGAAGATAAAAAGATAAAGGGTTTGCGTAGTGCTTAAAAAAGCCATCGCTGCAAACCAGGCAGGAGTGGAAAGGAGAACCCCAGACATAATGGCCGCCGATAAATAAGCCTGACGATTTCCGGCTTTGGTAACCAAATGGCTAATAAACAGAGCTAATGGTAATTGTAAAAATGCTAAGACAATCATGATTTGAGCCAAAAGTGGGCTATTGTTTCGCTCATGGGTGAGGGCTAAGAGGATAAGCGTTACGGCCAGGGCAAAGAAAAGCTGAAGACTAAAACTTAGGGCAAAGACCAGACGCAGAAAACCTGTAGCTTGGGTCAGCGTAGGTTGTCCTTGCAAGAAGATTTTGAGGGACTCGAGCACGGCCTTAATGTATCCTAATGACCAAATGAGGTGTTAGGGTTCTGTTGATGAGCCAAGGTTACGAAATTTCTCATGACACTTGGCCCAACCATGTTATCTTAAACTATCTATAAGGAGTTAAAGGAAACTGTATGATCTGGTCAGTCTATTTACCCATCGCATCGCTGATTCTTTTTTGTATCTGGATGCTGCGTGTCAGTTTGCGAGCCAGACGCTTACTTAGGCAGGTTGATGCTCAAGTGACTCAACTTTTAACCGTCCTCAATCATCTCAAGACCAACACCCGTTTTAGTGAACAAAATGACCGTTGGTTAGGAGATATGTACGCCTTTATTACCAGAAATAGTTTTGCTGAAAATAATCCTTTAACAGAGTTAGTAAGTCGTTTTTACTCCATGCGAAACCTTGCTTCACCAGATTTATCAGCCGTGCTTGGCTCTATTAGTGAACGTGAACTCGATAAGCTCGAGATTCCTAGAGAAACGCCAGGTAACTTACTCTTGTTGGGTATTTTGGGAACCGTCACGGGTTTGGTCACGGCCTTAGCGTCCTTTGGTATTACTGGGGGTGACGGCGAGGGCTCGAGTGTGGTGAGCAGGCTTATTAGCTCGATGTTCTTGGCCTTTATCTCTACGGGGATTGCCCTTTTTCTTTCAGTGGTGATGCGCGCTTTTGTAGAAAAAATCTCATTGCGCCAATCGGATATGCTATCTGAATTAGAAGGTTACGCCATGACTTACCTAGCTCCTTTTTTACTTCCCAAGCAAGAGTCTTCGGTGCAAAAAGAAGTCTATGACCGCATTTATCAGCAGCAGTCCTTAATGCGAGAATCCCTAGAACAAACGGCTTCGACCTTCTCGGAATTTTCAAATAACCTTGGTCAAATCAAACCGCTTACGCAATACCTCAATGAATCGATGACCCGCAATACAGCGATGGTCTCACAAATCGGACAAAAGGTATCTTCTGATTTGAATCAGGTCAATCATGAAATCTCTAATAAGCTTTTAAAATCCTTAGATGTTATTGGCACAGAATTAACCCAGCAGCGCGGTGGTTTGGAGCTTTTGCACCGCGATACTCAAATGGCTGTCGAAAAAGAAAAACGTACAACATTGCAGCAAACCGAAATTTTACACCGTCGTTTTTCTGAAACCATTGAAGTGCTCAAGGAAAATAACCTCGAGCTAACCCGTAACCTTAACACCATGACCCGTCATTTTGTAGCCCACACCGAAGAACAAACAGCAACCATTCAGGCTCTTAGACAAGATGTATCACAGCTTAGTGAACGCTTGATTGACTCGCAAGAAAGATACCAGCAAACATTTCTAGAATCTATACAAACCTTTTTACAAGACCAGTTTGGTGAATTTGCCAAAGGGTTTGGTATAAAGTTTCGAGGTAGAACGAGATAGGTATGCGCCACGGTAAAGTAAGGCCAAGCTCAAATTTTAATCCGTTAGTTTCTCTAACTGATATTTTATTTAATTTTATTCTGATGCTTATTTTCATCTCGGCTATTTTTGCCCAAGATATCGACCGCAAGTTTGCCGAAAACAAAGCCTTTCAAGACCGCTTAAATGCCATGCAACTCGAGCGTGATTCGCTGATTGAAAGTATAGAAAAACTAAGTGGTGATTTAGACCAAGCCACCACCCTTAAAGATGAATTGGCAGAATCAAATACCACCCTCGAGGAGCAAATCGCTGTATTGGTTAGCAACCTTGATACGGCCCAGCAACGCCAAGAATCTTTGAATAGTCAAATCGCAGTGATTCTGGGTGATCTTGGTGATGCTGATTTAGAAAAACGAATACTCGAGCAAAAACTAACTGTTGTTCTAGGAGATTTGGATATCGCTGAAGATGAAAAGAAAATACTTGAAGAACAAGTCACAGTTGTTCTGGGCGATTTAGACCAAGCTGAGCAAATTGCTCTGGCCCTTCGCAATCAGGTATCCTTACTTTCGCGCAATAACTTTTTGGTGATTGAGCTTGAGTGGCTTGAAGGCAATCATGATATGGACTTACATGTGATTGACCCAAATGGAAAAAGGTTCTACTGGGGTCAACCCAGTTACAAAGATACCAATGCCAGTATTACTTTAGATAATCGTGTAGGAGCTAAACCAGAAAAACCAGCTTTAGAGATTTTTACCGCCAGAGATGTTATTCCTGGGGTTTACAGCATTGAAGTTGGACTGTGGGGATGTTTGGGTGATAATGGAAGTTATATTGGTTGCGCCGTTAATGGAAATGCTAGCATCCTTATTCGCCACCGTGATGGGGATGATTTAATTAGCAATATCACTATTCCTCTAGATCAAACCTATTCTAGGGTGAATTTATCAGGAGCTAACCCTTCGGAAAAAATGGTGCTAGTAGCAGAATTAGAAGTTTTTGAAGAAAATGGGAAAATGGGTGTAAGGGTTAAACCAACCTCGGGGTTGAGCGTGAACCGGTTGGCGAGTAGTCAGTAGTTTTAAGAATTATTTTGCAAAACAAACAGCACAAAGCCAGCTACAAACAGCATATCTAAAAACAAAAATGGCAACATCTTCTTGATGCGCTCTTTGGGGTCGCGGCTCGAGCGAATAGCCCAAGCCAGTCCTAGACCTACCGCTAAAAAAAGAAAAACAAAGACAACTACACCATTGGTAAAGCTCATGACTCTAGTTTAGTGAAGCCAAGGTTTAGTTTCTATAAGGTTTTACATTCGTAAGCTACCTAGATTTAGGAGCAGCGCAACTGCCACGCCTAATAAGCCTAGCAGGAAACCGCTTGCGAATAAGCTCTTTATGTCCTTTGATTTTTGCCAAGATGGCTTCTACCGCCGCCGTAGCCATGTCTTCGACGGGCTGCTCAAAAACATCAATAGGTGGGTTGACTAAACTGGTCCAACTGTAATTGTCAAAGCCTAGGAGTGAAATATCTTCGGGAATACGCAGCCCATGTTCCCGAATAGCTCGGTAACCACTTAGCGTACAAGTTCCATTGTAGGTAAAAATAGCTGTCGGTGGTTCAGGAAGGCGTAATAAATGTTGGGTTCGCTCATAGGCAAGTTGCTCGCTGTATTTGGGTAGAGGAATCAAATAGTCTGCTGGAAGATTTAAGTTAAAATGCATTGCTGCTTTCATAAAACCTGTAAAGCGTTCTTCTAAAGCAGCCCGCCCTACATAGGCAATTTGCCGGTGACCTAACTCATAAAGATAACGCACAGCTTCAAAAGACGCTTCTTCGTTTTGCAGCATGATGTAGCTAAAAGGGCTTTGATGTTGGGTGTAGTCAATTTCGACAATGCTGACTCCGCGTTCCTCGAGCCTTCTTAAATAATCATAATTTGAGGCGTAAGCTGGGCGAATAATCAGTCCACTGATGCGGTGACCATGAAACATTTTAAGATTATTAAGCTCGATATCGGCATCGTATTCATCATCAGCAAGAAGTAAAGAGTATCCTTGACGGCGTACTTCTTCGCCAATAATACGGGTGAATTGGGCAAAAATTGGCTCTAAAATATCCCCAACCATGAGCCCGATGGTTTTATTGTGTCCACGCCGTAGGGCTCCAGCAATTAAATCAGGTTCATATTGCAGGTTGACGATGGCTTTCTGGACTTTCCCTAGGGTTTCAGCAGCTAAAAGTTCAGGTTGCCTAATCGCTCGTTTGGCTGTAGTAGAGGAAACTCCTGCTAATTTTGCAACATCTTCGATAGTGGCCACGAGTTCACTATAGCAACAATCATTGAAGACCTTCACCTTTTTGTACTTAACTTCACGATTTATTGACAAGTTGGCATTTGAATGTTTATTCTATGGCCACGAGACCATAAGGCACTAAACTATCTCTATAGAGGAAGTTGAGATTGCCCTAAAAGGAGGTAAGGCGAGTTTAAGTATTAAAGTGGCCACGTGGCCAATAAGCGTATAGATGTGTAAGAATTGTTTCAAAAATTTCAGGAGGAATAAGTGAAAAAAATTTTAGTAAGTTTAGTTCTTTTAATTGTAATGGCTGCTCAGGCACAAACCACTGTCACCATTGCATCAGTAAACAACCCAGACATGGTGACCATGCAGGAGCTTAGCACTGCATTTGAAGCAGAAAACCCAGACATTAAGCTCGAGTGGCTCTTTTTAGATGAAGGCACCTTGCGCTCGAGGCTGACCACTGATATTTCAACCGGTGGTGGTTCATTTGACCTATTCACCATAGGTGCTTACGAAACACCTCTATGGGGAGCCCTCGGCTGGATTGAGTCTGTTGATAAACTCAATGCTGCAAACCCTGATATAGCTCCAGATTATGACTTTGCTGATTTGCTTCCTGCTATCAAAGATGGCCTTTCTGTCAATGGTGAGCTTTTTGCAGTTCCTTTCTATGCAGAATCTAGCTTTACCATGTACAACAAGCGTCTTTTTGACGAAGCTGGTTTAACTATGCCAGAGCAGCCTACCTGGGAACAAATTAAAGAATTTGCTTGCCAACTCAATGACCCAGAAAATGGTGTTTATGGCATTGTGTTGCGCGGTAAACCAGGCTGGGGCGATAACATGGCTCCTATTACTACAGTCGTCAATACCTTTGGCGGACAGTGGTTTGATAAAGAGGGTCATCCAATGATTGATACCCCTGAGTGGAATGCAGCCATTACCTTTTATGCTGATTTGGTACAACGCTGTGGTCCTCCTGGCGTAACTGGCAACAGCTTCCCTGAAGCTTTGCAACTTATGTCAACGGGTAAAGCTGCTATGTGGGTAGATGCCACTGTTGCGGCTGGTTTCTTGGCTACTTCAGAAGCTGGTCCTGATATTGCTACTGCTCTTGCCCCGGTTGGTCCTGTGGCCAAAGGTAATGCTTGGTTATGGTCATGGAACTTGGCTATTCCTTCTAGCAGTGATGCCAAAGAAGCTGCCTATAAGTTTATGACTTGGGCCACTTCAAAAGGCTATATCGAACGTGTCGCCGAAGCTAAAGGCTGGGCCTCAATTCCGCCAGGCACTCGTAAATCAACCTACGAAAATCAAAATTATTTAGACGCTGCTCCTTTTGCTCCTACGGTTTTAGGTGCTATTGAAAGAGCTAACCCTAATGATTCAACTGCGCAACCTCAGGTTGCTCCTGGTGTGCAGTTTGTGGGTATTCCTGAATTCCAAGGTATTGGCAGTGATGTTGCCCAAATTATTGCCGAAGTCTTGGCTGGCGATGCTGATGTAGCTAGTGCATTAACGCGCGCTCAAAAAGTGGCCGATGATGCAATGAAAGATGCTGGCTATTACTAGGCATTAAACTCGAGTGGGGGCAATTGGCTCCCACTCACTTTTTATTTTTAACTTATGCTTACTATGCTAAAAAAAACCTTCTGGGTGTTTCCCGTCCCGTCTTAGTAAATTCATATACAATAATTAGACATTGGCTTATATTATTAAACCTACCCATTTAAGGGACACGCTAGTGGGGGATAGGAGTGCTATGGCGACAAGTGCAGCAAAACCCTCTGAGGTTTCATTGGAAAAGCGTGGTTTATCTAGAAGATTTCTTTCGATGCCAGGAATTATATTCCTAGTCATTGTTACCCAGCTTCCTTTTATTGCAGCCATTTATTATAGTTTTACAGGTTGGAATTTATTGCGACCTGCTAGTAGAGGCTTATTACCTTTTAATAAGTTACTTCAAAACTTCCAGCGTATTTTAACCAATCCTGATTTTTATACAGTGATTCTTAACACCATTATTTTAACGCTTAGTATTGTAGGTATAACTTTTTTACTAGGGCTAGGATTTGCACTTCTTCTTAATCGTCCTTTTCCAGGACGTAGTTTAGCTCGCACCATGCTTATTTCACCTTTTCTTATGATGCCAGTAGCGGCTGCCGTATTGTGGAAAAATGTGATGCTTGATCCCACCTTTGGACTTTCAGCCTATGTTCTAGGACTCTTTGGTATTAAAAACCTTTATCTTCTTGAAGAATTTCCGATGGGTTCAGTGATTGGAATTGTCTCCTGGCAATGGATTCCTTTTGTAATGCTGATTTTATTAGCTGGTTTGCAGTCCTTGCCCGATTCAACCATTGAAGCGGCCCGCATTGATGGGGCTAGTGGTTTTGCCATGTTTCGTCATATTGTGTTGCCACACTTGAGGCGTTTTATTGAAATTGCACTTTTGCTCGAGACTATTTTTATCCTCAATGAATTTGGCATTATCTTTGTGACCACAGCAGGTGGGCCAGGCACACAAACCACCAACTTGCCTTACCAAATTTTTCTAGAAGCATTTTCGCGGCAGAATGTAGGAAGAGCGAGTGCTTATGGTATTTTCGCCATTGTTTTGGCTAATATCCTAATTACGCTGTTCTTGCGTGTGCTTCGTAATCAAAATCAAGCGGAGGTTACAGCATGAATCTGCGAACTCAAAAAACTTGGGGGCATATACTTTCGGGTGTTACATTGCTCTTGGCCTTCCTGATGTTTTTTCCAATTTTGTGGATGGCCATTACTTCTTTTAAGACTGAGCAGATGGCCATTAGTTTTCCACCACGCCTCTTTTTTATTCCCACCTTTGAAAATTGGCGAGTCGCTATTTTTCAATCGCCGTTTATGGAATTTATGTGGAATACCACAATGATTACCTTTTTTGCCATTATATTATCCTTGGTTTTAGGGCTACCAACTGCTTATGCCATGGCCTTTTATCCAACTAAGCGCACCGATAGTACGCTCTTATGGATGATGTCAACACGTATGATGCCACCGGCGGGTGTCATTGTGCCGCTTTATGTTATTTTTTTACAGCTTAAACTTCTTGATACTCATTTGGGCTTGATTATTCTTTATGCTGCGGCCAGTTTTCCTTTGGTGGTCTGGATGCTGCGATCATTTATGCTCGAGGTTCCCTATGAAATTATCGAAGCAGCGCGTTTAGATGGTGCTAATTTGTGGCAAGAATTTGGCAAAGTTATTTTCCCGTTGCTTCTTCCTGGTCTAGCAGCCACCTCTTTGTTGGCGATCATATTTACCTGGAATGAATTTTTCTTAGCGGTAAACTTAACCTCTCGTGACGCTTCGACATTATCGGTTTATGTGTCTACCTTTAAGGCTGCCCAAGGAAATCTTTTTATCGCCAAAATGTGTGCAGCTGCGACTGCGGCCGTGATTCCAGTTCTGATTGCAGGTTGGCTATCACAACGCCAGCTTGTCACAGGTCTAACGATGGGAGCGATCAAATGATAGCAGCACAAATTCTTTCACCCTTTAAAACCAGGGTGACCGAACTCGAGACTCCAACCGTTAAACCTAATGACGTACTTATTGAAATAAAACGAGCAGGCATCTGTGGAACTGATTTACATATCTGGGATGGCAGTTATGCCTTAGCTAAATATCCAGTTGTACCTGGGCATGAATTTTGTGGTGTAGTGGCCGCTGTGGGCGATAAAGTAACCCGCTTTAAAATTGGCGACCGAGTGACTGCGGACCCTAATGTGCCTTGTGAACAGTGTGAATTTTGTAAAGGTGGGCAGTATAACCAGTGCCTTAACTTAGAGGCCATTGGCGTAACCCGTGACGGTGCTTTTGCTCGATATGTTGCTGCGCCAGAAAGCGTTGTATACGACATTGGTAACATGCCCTTTGCACAAGCGGCTATGATTGAACCTTTAGCCTGTGTAGCCTGGGGTCTTAAACAAGTGCAAGTTCAACCTGGCGATCATGTGCTAATTTTTGGTGCAGGGCCAATGGGTAGCTTGATGATGCAAGCAGTAAAGAGTGCCGGTGCAGCCTCAGTGACGATGGTGGATAAAGAAGATTGGCGGCTTAACATTGCCAAAGGCCTTGGGGCGACACAAACTATAAATGCTGCTGAGCTGACACTGGACACCTTCAAAGACTTTGCACCTCATGGTTTTCACATTGTTGCTGACGCAACAGGTGTGCCCAAGGTGATAGAGCAAACCTTTTCATATGTACGACCCGGGGGTAAGGTATGGATTTTTGGTGTAGCAGGCTCAGACCAGAAAGCTAGTTTTGTTCCTTATGATGTCTTTCGTAGAGACCTTAAAATTATTGGCAGCTTTGCACTTAATAAAACCTTCCCTGAAAGTATTAACATGATTCAAAGTGGAGCAGTCAAAGTGGATAGCTTGATCTCACACCAGTTACCACTCGAGGACTTTGAAAAGGGGCTACACTTAGCAGCTAAGGACCCTAATCGTATGAAGGTACAGTTCTCATCAGAAAATCATTCCTGAGAGGACATCCAAAAAGTTTTACCGAGTACATGAATAAATTTTCAATAGCGTGTATTCATGAACAGCTCTCCCTTGACAGTCTATTTTGGGATTAGGTATTTTAATGAACACGAGTCCATGGCTACACTGTGCTCACAGCTTTAAGGTGGGCTTGTGTATCATTTGGTCAATGTGGACATAACAGGACTAGAAGGGAGTGTCCGTAGAACTTTTTAAGGTTATCTGGGAAGGAAACTTTAGGTTATTTCTAAAAGGAGAAATTGTGAAGAGATTTTTAGTGTTAATTACAGTTTTGATGTTGATTGGTTTAGCTACTGCCCAGGATACTGCTTGGTGGACAAAAGCAGCAGAGCCTTACAAGGGCGTAACAATTCGTGGTGTTTCTGAAAGCTCACCTCCTTCAATGTATGTCAAAGAAGTTTTGGCAGCACAGTTTGAAGAAATTACGGGTATTAAAGTTGATTTTGAGACCACCTCATGGGATTCTATGTATGACAAAGCCATCAAAGACATGGAAGCCAATACTGGTATCTATGATTTTGTCTATATTGAACAAGATATTATTTATTCCTATCTAGCCAGGGATTTCTTGGTCAACATTAATAAAGCTTTGGCAGATAACGCCGACATCAAAGCCCCTAACGTTGATTTTGCAGACTTTACTACGTTTGCAAATTACTTTAAGAATGCAGATGGAGACCTCTTTGGTATTCCTATGGAAGCCTTTACCAAGATGTATCTCTACCGCAAAGACCTCTTTGGTGATGCTGCGATTCAAGAAGCCTTCAAAGCCAAATATAGCTATGATTTAGCACCAGCAACCACCCATGCTCAATATAGAGACATTGCTGAATTCTTTACCCAGTATGGTGTAGATAATGATATGCAGCTTTGGGGTACAACTGTCCAAGGTTCAACAGGTCACGCTGCTTCTACTTACGAGTTTTTAGAGAGCATTGCGCCTAGCTTTGGTCTCTACAACTGGGGTATTAACGCTGAAAATTATCAAGCCTCTGTTGCAAATGGCGGTAGCTTGAACAGTGACCTTGCCAAAGAAGCTCTCAGCTTCTGGGTGGACTTGCTCCAATTTGCTCCACCAGAATCAACTAGCAGTACTTGGGATGAAGTTGCTTCAACCTTTGCTTCTGGTCGTGCTGCACAGGGTTGGGTTTACTTTGAAAACGGTGCCTGGATATCTACCGATGCTGATCGTTCAGTGGTTATAGGTAACGTAGGTGTAGCCCTTCCTCCAACTGCTGAAGGTGTGATTGCTGCCGCCGAAGCAGGTACAGGCTATATTGGTTACTACGATGGTGGTGCTTTTGGTTTGCCACAGTCTTCCAAAAATAAAGAAGCTGCCTTGTTGTTCTTGCAGTTCTTAGCCCAAAAAGAAGTTCAACCAGGATGGGCTTTAGCTGCCCCTCGTATAACACACACAGCTACTTTTGATGATCCTGTAGTGCTCGAGAACGATGCAAAAGTTGATGGTTACTACACACTTCTTAAAGAGCAAGGCAAGCTGTTTGGTGGTGCTCCTGCATTCCCATTCCACGCTGCTGTTCGTTCTACCATTGACCCATTTATCTGGCAAGCTCTGGCTGGCGAACTGACTCCGGCTGAGGCCCTTGACCAAGCTGCAGTTGCAGTTGATGCCAAACTCGTTGAGTTGGGTTACGCAAAGTAAATAATGAATTGAATGATTGCTCATTCATGTCTATCAGGGGCGCAACTATTGCGCCTCTGATATTAAAATTATTCTGTTTAATTTTTATTTTACTAGCTTTAGGTTTACTAGAGAGCTATTTGGGTTTGGAGAGGTGAATGTGCGAAAACAACGTACAGGTTGGTTATTACTGGCTCCTACATTACTTATTTTGTTTATTACAGGGTTTCTTCCTTTTTTATATGTACTCTGGGTAGGTTTTTACGAGTGGAATCCTGTTTCTGCTACAGGTCAGATGCACTTTTCAGGTGTAGATAATTTTCGCCGTTTAGTCTTTGATAAAGATTTTTTATCTTCTTTGGGGCGAACCTTACTCTTTATGTTAGCCACGGTAAGCATCGAGCTCACTCTAGGGTTTGCCTTAGCTGGATTACTCCTGCGTGATTTTCCTGGCAAGACCTTTTTTCGCACCATTCACGCCTTACCATTAATGGTCGCACCCATTGTGGTGGGTGCAGTTTGGAAACTCTTGGTTATTCCAGGCTTTGGACCTATTCCGTTTTATCTAAAAAAATGGTTTGGTATTGATTACAATATTGGTACTTTTGCAGGACAGGCTTTTTGGACCACGGTACTCATGGATATATGGCACTGGACACCCTTTGTGACCCTGACTATTTTAGCGGGGCTTAGTGCCATGCCCAAGGAACCCTTTGAAAGTGCCAGAGTAGACGGAGCTAACCGTTTTCAGCAATTTCGTTTTATTACCGTACCCCTGCTTATGCCAGTTATTTTGACCACCATGTTTTTACGCATTATGGACGCTTTAAGGATTGTGGATGAAGTGTTTATGCTGACCGGTGGTGGCCCAAGTGCGGCAACCCGTTATGTGGGTATTCATATTTGGAAAGTGGTCTTTCAACAAACCTCTTACGGGTATGGTTCGGCAGTGTCTTTGCTGGTGCTATATTTTACTATTTTGCTTTGCTGGTTCTTGTTTACTTCGATTACGCAAAGTGGAAAGAAGACTCGAGTATGAGCAAGCAAAAACGAACTCGCACCGTTCTAAGTTATCTGGGTACTTATTTATTTTGGATAGTTGGAAGCATTTTAACCTTAGTACCTATCTACTGGATTATTGTAGTTTCTTCGCGCAAGCGTATTGAACTTTTGAGTGGTAAGCCAAATTTTGCACCTACATTTTTTAAGAGCTTCCATTGGAAAAATTATACTGATCCTTTTGTCAATGGTGATCAAACCGAGTATTTACTAAACTCAATCTTTATTGCCACTACCAATTCTTTGTTGGTGGTGATCTTGGCTGTCATGGCTACCTACGCTCTATCTCGCTTTAAATTGGGTGGTGCGGATAATATCTTTTTTTGGACTATTACTAACCGCATGGGGCCACCTGCAGCTTTTTTGCTGCCACTTTTTTTGCTTTACACCAAAGTGTTTAAAGTAAATGATTGGTTTCTTTATGACACCTACCTTGGACTTATTTTGGTTTACTGTCTATTTAACTTACCCTTTGCGATTTGGCTTATGAAAGGCATCATGGACGGGATTCCATCCGAACTAGATGAAGCAGTTATGATTGACGGAGGTAACCTTTGGACGGTGTTGACCAGAATTATAGTGCCACTTGCGGCTCCTGGTATTGCTATTACAGGTTTGCTGACTTGGGTTTTTGCCTGGAATGAATACTTGTTTGCAGCAACGCTTGCGGGTGGCAAAGTGCGTACGGTAACTGGCGGTTTAGCAGAATTTGTAACGGTCACGGGGAGTGATTGGGGACAGATGGCGGCGGTGGCTGTTATTTCGCTTTTACCTGCCTTGATTTTCTTGAGTTTAGTGCAAAAGTATATCGTTATGGGTTTGACCTTTGGTGCAGTGAAAGGATAGGTTTCGGGTTCCAGGTTTCAGGGTTTTACCGAAACCCGAAACCTGGAACCTGACCCCAAAAATTTATGGACGAACAAAACAAAGCTATCAACCAACCCATCGAACACGCTGGACGCAAAGGTTTTTTGCCTATTGAGACCAATTGGTTTGACCGTTTTTTTATTGGTGTGATGAGTCATGTGGCATTAAACTTGTTGTGGATGCGGTTTCTAGAAGCGTACATTCCGCTAATTGTTGCTACAGTTCTAGGCGTTCTGTGGATTATTTATGTGATATGGAAAGGATGACATAGCACTCAGCCGTCAGCTCTCAGCTTTCAGCTAAGACTTTTGGTTTTACTGATAGCTAAAAGAGTCTTCAAAAGCAGGTAGTATCTTTGCTGTGAAGATAACGGGATGATACCCCCTGTTGAAGACTCCTGCTGATAGCGGATAGCTCAATTTATGGACTACACACTCGAGCTTACAAACAAAAAAGCCTTGGTTACTGGAGCCAGCAAAGGCATTGGGCGTTCTATTGCTTTAGCACTAGCAAAACAGGGTGCTGATGTTGCGATTACGGCCCGAAGTAAAAATGAACTCGAGAGTCTCTCGAGTGAGATTAAAGCTTTAGGCCGGCAGTGCCTGATTATTACAGCAGACCTGGCAAAACATAAAGATGTTTTGAAAGTTGCCAAGACTATTTTAGACAAGTGGCAAAAAGTAGATATTCTTGTCAATAATGCTGGTGTAAGTCATCCTGAAAGTGGACTCACCACCAAGGAGGAAAGTTGGGATCATACTTTTGATATAAACGTCAAGGCTTTATTTTTCTTATCACAACAACTGGTGCAACCTATGATCAAACAAAAGTGGGGGCGTATTATTAACATTTCGTCACAAGCTGGCTTGATTGCTTTACCTGACCACGCTGCGTATTGTGCTAGCAAAGGTGCAGTAGAGATGGTGAATAAGGTGATGGCTCTCGAGTGGTCGCCTTACGGAATTACAGTAAATACCATTGCACCTACAGTGATTAATACGCCCATGGCCAAAATGGCTTTCCCTACCAAGGCTGCTAAAAAATATATGTTAGATAGAATCCCTGTCGGACGTTTTGGTGAAGTCGAAGAAGTGGCTGCTGCTGTTTTATTCTTAGCTTCAGATATGGCTGGCATGATTTCAGGTGATACGCTCAAGATTGATGGGGGATGGACAGTGCAGTAAGCAGGTCAGCTAGTCAGCATTTCAGCTTTTTGTTTTTGCTGACTGGCTGAAATGCTGATTAGCTATTTCAGAAAGGAAAAACCATATGTCATTACAAAGTGAACAATTACCCAAAACCATGCCTACCGTGATTTGTCATGGGCCAGAAGACTACAGGCTCGAGGAACGTCCTGTACCTAAGCCAGGCCCAGGTGAAGTTGTCATCAAAGTGACCTCGACAGGTATTTGTGCCAGCGATATCAAGTGCTATACAGGGGCCGCTATTTTCTGGGGTGATAAGAACCGCGTGGGTTACTGCCAAGCACCTGTAACTCCAGGTCATGAATTTATTGGTGATGTGGTGGCCCTTGGTGAAGGTGCTGGTGACAAATATGGATTAGCTATAGGTGACACTGCTATTTCAGAACAAATCGTGCCATGCTGGAAGTGCCGTTATTGCAAGCGTGGACAATACTGGATGTGTGAACACGGAGATGTATACGGTTTTCGCAAGAATGCCTTTGGTTCTTGGGCAGAGTATATGCTGTTTCCTGTTAATGCTCTCAATCATAAAGTTCCTAAAAGTATTCCTACCCATCACGCAGTTTTTATTGAGCCACTCTCCTGCTCGATTCATGCAGTTGAACGTGGGGAAATTCAGTATCAAGATACTGTGGTTATAGCAGGCTGCGGGCCGCTTGGACTGGGCATGGTTGCTGCTGCCAAAATGAAGGGGCCAGAAAAAATTGTGGCGATTGACTTAAATGACGATAGGCTCGAGATTGCCAAACGCTGTGGTGCAGACATCGGTCTTAATCCACGCAAGGTAGATGTAGTACAAGAAGTCAAAGCCATGACTGAAGGCTACGGCTGCGATGTCTATATTGAAGCTACAGGACACCCAAGCGCAGTCGAGCAAGGCTTAAACATGATTCGCAAATTAGGAACTTTTGTAGAATTTAGTGTCATGCGCGAACCTGTGACGGTAGATTGGACCATTATTGGTGACACCAAAGAGCTGAATGTTCACGGTGCACACCTTGGTCCCTATTGCTATCCTGTTGCCATGCGGATGATTCAGGAGGGTAAATTGCCGATGGAAGAAATTGTGACGCACCGTTTACCCTTGACTGATTTTCAAAAAGGCATCGATATGGTGAAGTCTGGGCTTACGTCAGTAAAAGTTACACTCGAGCCGTAAAAACTAAATAGAATTGGAAAATTGGGAGATTGCAAAATCTTCCAATTTCTCTGGAGGGCTTATGAAAAATCCGTTTAATTTAAAGGGTAAAACAGCCATTGTAACTGGCGCAGGTCAAGGTATCGGGCGAGAGATTGCTCGAGTGCTCGCCAATGCTGACGCAGACGTGGTGGTTGCAGACTTTAGTGCCAAAACAGGCAAAGATGCTGTGAAAGAATTGAAAACACTAGGCAGCAATAGCTTTTATGTAGAAGTCAATGTGGCTGATTCTGCTAGCGTGAAAAAAATGACCGAGACCGTTTATAAAAAAACTAAGAAGGTTGATATTTTAGTCAATAATGCTGGTGTTTCGGGGACTTATTTTGCGGAAGATATTACCGATAAAGAATGGCAAAGAGTTATGGGGATTAATCTAGATGGTGTCTTCTTTTGCTGTCGAGAAGTGGGTAAACGGATGCTAGGACGTGGTTCTGGAAGTATTGTCAACATTGCTTCTATGTCTGGTCATGTTGTCAACGACCCGCAACCTCAGGCTCACTATAATATCTCTAAAGCAGGGGTGATCATGCTGACCAAATCTTTAGGAATGGAGTGGGCTAAACGTGGGGTTAGAGTCAACTGTGTCTCCCCTGGTTATATCGCTACTGATCTGGTAAAAGGTGTTTTGGAACTCAATACGACTTGGCGCGACCGCTGGCTATCATTGTCTCCTATGGGTCATCTTGGCGAACCTAATGATGTGGCCAATGCGGTGTGGTATTTGGCTTCTGATGCTAGTAAATTTGCCACTGGTACTGACCTGGTGGTAGATGGCGGCTATACCTCTTGGTAACTAAAGCAGGTATAGTATCTGGTCATAAGATCTCGCACACAAATACCTTAGACTTATTTATGACCACCCTTTTTGTTTGACTAACCCTTACAAAGCACTGTCATATCTCAGAACCCTGCAATGAATCTTTACAAACCCGTTGGATTGTGCCTGCGTAGAGGCATTTCATGAAATGTCCCTACGGAAACGAAATGGACGCAACGTTAGGGATACCACAAAAGATTTTTGCATATTGGTTTAATCTAATTTTGTTCGGGTACTTAGTCGATGTTGAAAAAGCCAGGGAAGCCAAACGGGGCATAAAGAAATAGGCATAAGACAGGAAAAACATTGCAAGGGAATGATAGAAAAGTAGGAGAAACCTTGCAATACTTGGGTATGAAACCACGCCCTAGCCCCCAAGAGAATCCAGCAAAAGAAACAGAAACCATCAGACATCCGTTGAATGGATTAGTAAACTCGAAACATCCCTTAGTAATCCTGAGCCAAGAAATCCAGTGGCAAACATTTGATGAGACATTCGGGGGTTACTACAGCGATCTAGGCAGACCAGGGGTAAGTACCCGCTTGATGGTGGCCTTACATTATTTGAAATACCAACATGATTTAAGTGATGAAGCGGTGGTTGCTCAGTGGATAGAGAATCCGTACTGGCAGTATTTCAGTGGCATGATCTATTTTGAGCATGAATTGCCTATTGATCCATCAAGTATGACTAATTGGCGTAAACGTATCGGCGAAAAAGGAGCAGAGCTACTTCTCAAAGAGACTTTGACAGCAGGCTTAAGGTTAAGCATCATCAAAGCCAGACAACTCGAGCGGGTCAATGTAGACACCACGGTACAAGAGAAACATATTCGTTTTCCGACCGATGCCAGATTGTATGACAGGATGCGAGAACGCTTAGTCAAAGAAGCCCGAAAGGATGGTGTCAAACTAAGGCAAAGTTACAAACGGGTAGGCCAGCAACTCTTATTCCAGCAAAGTCGTTACGCTCATGCTCAGCACTATAAACGTGCGACAGCTTGCACCAAAAAGCTCAAAACCCTACTTGGTCGAACCATTCGAGATATTGATCGCAAAGGTTCAGAACCAGGTCCAGCCTTAAAGAACTTACTCGATTTAGCAAAACGTTTAGAAAAGCAGCAACGTGATGATAAGAACAAGCTCTACAGTGTCCATGCTCCTGAAGTTGAATGTATTGCTAAAGGCAAAGTCCACAAACGCTATGAATTTGGCTGTAAGGTCTCTGTCTCAGCTACTAGCCAAGGGGGTTGGCTTGTCGCAGCTAATGCCAAATCAGGTAATCCTTATGATGGGCATACTCTCAAGCAAACTATTGAACAAACTGAGCGTTTAACAGGCAAAACACCCCAACACGCTTACACCGATGCTGCTTACAAAAAACATGATTACAATGGTGACTGTGAAGTTCATGTTGACCCAAAACGACGAGGGACTATTCCTAAAAGTCTTTGGAAGTGGCTCAAACGTCGTGCCGCTATTGAACCTACCATTGGTCATCTTAAAGACAACAAACGTTTAGACCGTAATCGTCTCAAGGGTTCACTGGGGGATGCCTTAAACGTTATCTTCTCAGCCGCAGCTTTCAATTTTACTAAACTTCTTAAAGCTCTTGCTCTTGACCCTTTGGGGACTTCGTGAAACATAAAATGGGACTTTTTCAGTGACGACTACTTAGACAAATTTAGTGTAGATTTACTATTCTGGACGGGTTTCGGAATTATACATGCAGTCTCCAACTATCAAATTGCTATGAAACTTGCAAATAAAAAAGGCTCCTCAAAATTAAGGAGCCTTTCGGTTGCCCGTCCTGAGATAAAGATAGCCCTCAGGCTTGGAGGCTTTGCGGGTTACCCTCGACGGGCACCTCCACTGGTCAATTTTTGAATATTAATACGGACCACCTCCTTTCTGTGGTAGGGGTAGTGTACAGCAAAATTCAGGGCTTTTGATGTGAGCCACGACACTTTTAAGCTGAATCGCGGTCTGCTTTTTTGCCTGAACGAAACCCAAAGAAACCAGAGCGGCGTTGGGTTTTGAGCAATTGAACCTCATCAATAAGAGACTGGTTATGTTTTTGGATTTCGTTGAGTTGTTTGGACTGAATACCGGTTAAACGGCGCAACATCTCGAGTTCTTCAATAGCATCTAGGTAACTGCGGCTAGCGTGCAAAGGATGACCACTATCTAGTTCACGTAAGGTTATTTTGAGTTGCTCATTTTCGCCGCCGAGTTGTTCAACTTGGTCTTTGAGAATCTCGAGGCTGGTATAAGAAGGTATAGGCTGAGATAGGTATGATGATTGTTGTGGGGTAACCAAATCAGTTTCTGGTTCTGCTGGGGCTAAGCGGTATACTTGGGGTTCCGTATCAAAACTAGGGTCAGAATCAAAGGAATGATTGAAGGCGGGTTCATCTACACGGACCTCTAGAGAATCCAAAAGTTCTTGCTCACTGATACTTCCAGTATCAGCATATTCTGCTTGAAAATCTAAAGGAGAAAAGACACCTCCGGAGGGTAGGCTAGGCTCGAGGTCTAGAGTATCGCTCTGAAAAAGTTGGGGTAGGGGCGTATCTTGTAAAGACTGGGTATCGATAAGGTCAGCAATTTCTAGAGGGGGCAAAGATTCGGCAAAGATAATATCATGATTAGGGTTTTCGAGCACTTGCGGTAAATCTGAGGGTTGGATGACCTGCAGAGTGTCATGGCTTTGGGTTAAATGTGGAAGGTGGTCAAGTGCCTGTTCAAGGTAGGGATCCATAGTCAAAGGAATCGCTTCTGGTAAAACCGGTTTAGATTTTGAAGATTTGACAAGAGCCTGAACTTGCTCACGTAATTTTTTGTCGCCTAGAGGCTTAGATAGCACAGCATTGGCTTTGACGGCTACAGCAATGCCTTTTACTAGAGTGAGTTTATGTGCCGAAGTGACCAGAATAACTGGGACTTTACTCAAGCGTTTGACCCCGCGAATTTTAGCGCAGAGATCAGCCCCATTTATATCGGGCAGGCTATAGTCCAAAATAGCTATGTCGGGCACATTGGATTGGAGATACTCGAGGACTTGCCGACCGGTCTCAACCCCAATAATTTTGTAATCATCGACAGCCAAGAGCATATCGATAAGTTGGCGTTGAAAGGTATCGCTATCGGCAACTAGAACAGTTTTCATAAATCTAACATAGCACAAATAGGGTTTTTTCTAGGCGAAGCTGTCACAGGCTGTTAGGAGAGAGAAGAGGAGACAAGGAGAAGGGGAGACAAGGAGAAGGGGAGACAAGGAGAAAGTAACGAAGTGAACAGTGAAGAACACCCTAACCCCTGACTACTGAAACCTAAATGGAGTTTATTTAATAAGAGGATGGTCAAGAATTTTTTCTGACTTTAGGTGGTCTTGAAAAACGCTGGCTAGTGCTGCATTGCTTTGTACTCGCATGTTGGTGTCGTTTTCAGGATTATCGTCATTTCGCCAGGTTTCATTCCACCAAGAAAAGCCCTTAACGCTTGGCCAACGCCCAGCCAGAAGGTCAGTTAAAGCTTCATCAGCCCATACGCTCGAGTCACCCAAACTATTATTATGCGTAGCTCCAAACTCGAGGACCATCACTGGTTTGTTGCCCAAGGTAGTCAGGCGGGGGATAATAAGGTCCATTTGCTCACTAAAGTTTGTCCAGTAATCATCTTGTGGGCTTTGGGCACTATACACTGAAACCCCAAACCAATCGATCACATCATTGCCAGGATAATAATTCTCAAAGGCATTCCAAGCGGCTTCGGGGTCGTCATCACTATTGATATGAAAGACCCAGGTGATGTTGTCGGCATTGATGGTTTGAATGATGTGGCGGTAAGTATCTTTAAAAAGCTTTGCTCCAGCAGCTTGACCATTCCATTTTCCATTCCAGCTAAACCAGTTCCCATTCATTTCGGTACCCCATTCAACAATAAGCGGTGTACCAAATTCTTTTGCGGCTATTCCCCAAGCTTTGAGCTGATCGTCAAATTTTCCAGCCAGGATGGAGGCAAGCTTATATTCGGATTCGGCAATATCAGTATCAGTATCAGCCGAAGAGCGTAGCATTAAGCGAATAAAGGGCATTGCCCCCTCTTGACGAATCCAGGTTGCTGTTTCAACAGGGAAGACCTGCGCTTGAAACCAGTTGTTTGAAAAATAAACCCAAGCTACTTCTTTGCCAACGGTAGTTTCATAGGAATGTAAATCATTGGTTGTAATATCGTCCTCATTGCCAGTCTTGCCACCTGGGTAAACCCCATGATAGTAAGAGCCAGCACTAGGAACCTCGAGGCTTTGGGTTTGAGCTATTGGACTCGAGCAGGCACTAAGAATAAGACAAACACTTATAAAACCAAGATGGCTTATTTTTTGCATGAATTCCTCCTAATACAAACCCCCTTCTTAGAATAAAGAAGGGGGATCATTTTTACAAGCTGCTGCTTTTACTGCTGTGACACAGTGGTAGGGTCAACATAGGTATATCCCAAGGCTTTAATATCTTTAAGCATTTTTTCAAACTGTGCAGGTGTGATGTAATTGTCTCCACCTATCCAATCAGGAGAGATGGTATAAGCATGGAAAAAGTGACCAGCCCAAGGACAATGCATAGCACGATTTGCTCTAGCTGCGGCCATCACCCGGTCAATTAAATATCCAGGTTCAACACTGCCTAAGGTCTCTGGAATAATGAGCGTTCCGTAAATATCCTTGACTGGATAAGGGAAAAATTGACCTGCTACTAGACCGCCAACTCGATATAAACGACGCTCCATGACTCTGGGATAGACAGAGTTAAAGCCTGTATAAAAACTAGGATCAGCAGCATAATGGGGGGTGACCCAACCCACAGCACTAAGCCCTAGACCTTGCAGGATTGTTCGTCCAGCTAAAACACGCTGCAAGGCACTGGCTGGAGTTTGGCCAGGAATAGGTCCAATATAGTTAAAGCCACCTGTACCATTATCTGTAGCCTGCCAAAATTCAAAATCATCACCAGTTTCACCAAAAGGGTTGTTAAAGGCTTCATATTGATGTGTATAACCGTGCTGGAAGATACGTCCTTTGATTGTGGGAATACGTCTTAATTGGGTTAAGGCTTGATTGTTGTTTTGCCAAGTACGTGTAATACCTGTATTGTTATTTTTGTAAAGGGGAATAGCTGTGGCTGCAAAGGGAATCTTAACCTTATTGATAATATCTAACATCCGTTTAAGGTCAACAGCAGCGTCATTGGGGCTTAGGTCTTCCATGCGGGCAATGGCTTTCGGGGCACACGTTTCGTTGTGGTTAAGCATGGGGCCAAGCAAGTCTGCAAAGACTAAGTAACGATCTGTTTCATGGATATAGACAAATGGATTATCGGAGATGTACCAAAAGTTTCCGCGTTGCAAGGCGTAAGGGGTTTGTGTTCCAGCAGCATCTTTGGCCCAAGCATGAACCGTGATACCGGTAGGATTTTCAAGTTTTACTTGTCCCATTTCCATGGGGGCTAAAAACTTATTATAGGTAAACCCACGATAGTCCACTTTGTTATAGGTAGTGGTGTAAGTGGCTTGATCATAAGCTCCAATGATATTAGTAAAACTGAACCCTAAAGGACTTTGGGGGGCGTTGGTAGCATTGGAGTAGGGAACCACGTTTCCATATCTGGTAGTTAATCCAAGTGATTCTGGCACCTGCTTGGGCATCGTTAACCAGAGCTTGAGGGGTAGGGTTGCCGTAAGTTGTGCCTAGATAAAAAGTACGCAGATAGGAATTGGCTTGACCAGCTTGATAACTCGAGACGGGTCTGCGGATGACCGGAATATTGTTATAACGACCTATTAAATTAGCTAGGAAAATGGCATAAATTTGGGCGGCTTCAGTGTAAGAAAAAGCTTGGGTTTCTAAGTTTAGACTCGAGAGACCAGGCGTATTTCTTTCATTGATGGCTTGAGTACTCACAGGTGTTTCGGCTAGACCTGGTTTAAGGAGGGAACCTGGCTGAATGCCGCTAATGCCTTGAGATTGTAAGTTGCTCTGTAAAGCTGCTGGGGCACTATCATCATAGAGGATCAAGACCTCATTTAAGGCCTCGAGTTCGACCTCGGGGGTTTCTTCTAGTGTGGGTGTAGGGGTCTTACTTTGCTGACAGGCTACTAGTAAAACCAAAAGACTTATAACATAAAAACGTTTTATCCAAAATTTCATGGATTCTCCCTTTCCTTTGCCTAGCTCTCCAACGGCATGTAAAACAATGGTATGTAAAAAACACTGCTACAGCGCGGTATTGTGAGGGATACCTGCCCGAGAGGCAGAGCTAACCAGAACATAATGACATAGGTTTTATGAGTTGGGGTGTGTTGCTATCACATACCTTTAAGAATTAACCTGCTAATATTCATTCTTGGTGATAGGTGGTGGGTATTGGGAAGGAAACTAGATGGGAACAGCAATTTCAATATTGACTTTAAGTGTGCTTATTTTGTATTTATTAGCAGGACTAGATGATGTTCTTTTAGACTTGGTTTATATTTTCAGACACAAACAGGTTAAACCCAAAGACACAGCTCCTTCTACCATTGATTTAGATAGAGCCAGGCCTATAGCTATCATGATTCCTGCCTGGCAAGAGTCGGGTGTGGTGGTTCCTATGATTGAATCCACCCTTGAGTTATGCCACTACCCAAACTCTAAGCTCGAGTTTTTTGTAGGCGTTTATCCCAATGATACAGTGACAGTTGAAGAGGTCCAGGCACTTGCCGCCAAGCGCAGTAATGTTCACTGCGTCATCAATGACAAACCGGGACCCACCAACAAGAGCCAAAACCTAAACTTTGTTTATAAATATATTAAAGAAGTCGAAGCGCGCGAAGAGATGCGCTTTGCGGCCATTGCTATTCACGATGCTGAAGATGTGATTCACCCTTATACCTTTAAGCTCTATAATTCACTGATCACCAAACATGCTGTGGTTCAACTTCCTGTTTTTGCACTCTTTCCCAAAACGCACTGGTGGGGGCGCTTGATCAGTGGTACCTATGTTGACGAGTTTGCAGCCCACCATTTACACAATATTCCGGTGCGTGAGTATTTGGGAATGTTTGTTCCTAGTGCTGGAACAGGGTTTGTCATTCGGCGTGATGTGGCGGATCGCTTAGCCCAAAAAGAACCTCTCTTTACTGAAGGGGCGCTCACTGAAGACTATGAATTTGCCTTTAGGTTGTGGCGCATGGGCTGCAAAGTTCATTTTCACTTGCAACGCCTGGTTCGTTTAGATGATAATGGCAAACTAAAAAGAGACTTTGTAGCAGTTCGGGAATATTTTCCTAGTGAACTTGCAGCTTCGGTTAAACAAAAAGGCCGCTGGACCTACGGGATTACTTTGCAAACACCTAAAATTATCAATTGGGAGAACCTGCCTCTAAAAGATCGCCTAACTTTGTGGCATGACCAAAAAGGTAAATTTACTAACTTTATTCACTTACTGGGTTATCCATTGGCTTTATATGCCTTACTCTCAACACTTTTACCTATCCCTGCACCACCGCAAACTCCCCTAATGTTGGGTTTAGGTCTGTCTGTTTTAGCCATGACGCTTTTTCGTTTAGCCATGCGTTTTAGTGCAGTGTATGAAATTTATGGAATTCGTGAAGCTGCTATGGCTACCATGGTTCCACCTCTTTTGCCCTTGCGCTGGTTAGTAGCCACCTACATCAATACCTTAGCTACGATTCGTGCCTGGAGGCTTTACTACTGGCCCAATGGATTCAATAAGCCTAAACTTCAAAATAAGGGCAGCGTTCCCAAATGGGATAAAACCGAACGTAAAGGCTATGTGTCTCCAGAAATTTTGGCTGCCACCCGTCGTCGTTTGGGTGATGATTTACTATTTTACAATGACCTTAACCCTAAAGAATTAGCGCATGTCATTCAACGTCAAGGAGCCTCGAGTACTAGACGCTTAGGTGAAATCGTGACCGATGCAGCCTTGCTCTCTCGAGGTAAAGTGAACAAGCGTTTGGCTGAACTCTTGAAAGTCAAGCCAAAGTATTTTAATCAAGAGGATGTAAGTTGGTTCACCCAACAAATCGAACACGTTCAAAAATTGCCAAGTGATACCTTAGGTTGATACAAAACCCTCTAGATTTATAGGTCGATTTTGCTTAGCACTTTCATAAGAAGCCAGTACCAGCTTTACTGCTTGCATACCGTCTTCACCCCTACAAATCACTTCACGTTCACCACCAATGGCTGCTAAAAAATTGCCAATATGACGGGTATGGTTAGATTCACCAGTAAAGTCATAGTTGGTGACATCGGTGGTATCCCAATTTGTGCCAGGTGAAAAGCGGTAGCTGTGACGCATGACGGGTTTACCATAGCGATTGGTATATTCTAAAGATCCTTTAGAACCATAAATCCAGAAGCCTTCTTCCCAGCCAGTAGCATTCCAAGCATTTTCAATATCACCCAAGGCCCCAGACCCAAATTTAAGCGTAGCAATAGATACGTCTTCGACTTCGATATCAAACTTTAGGGTTGCGATGCGGGCATAGACTTCTTCAACATCACCGCCAAAATAGCTGGCTAAATCAAACATATGACAGCCGTTATCTAGCATGGTTCCTCCACCAGCTAAAGACAGCTTGCCAAAATTATCGGAAACTTTGGCAAGCCCGCCCCAGTCATGGGCTTGGCGCAAGCGTATAAAGCTAATGGTCCCTAAGTCGCCGGCGTCAATCATTTGTTTGGCTTTGTAAGCAGCAGGGTTAGAACGCAAGTGGTGATTGATTTGTAAAACCACACCAGCTTTTTTACAGACATCAATCATTTCTTGAGCCTGTGTAAGTGATAATGATAAAGGCTTTTCACACAAAATGTGCTTACCGGCTTTGGCTGCGGCGATGGTTGCTGGGTGATGATAAGCATTCGGGGTACAGATTGAAACTGCTTCAATATCACTTTGGGCAAGCAATTCATTATAGTCAGTGTAGACCCGCTCTACATTCCAATCTTTTTTTCTGCGCTCGAGCATGGCCACGCTCACGTCGGCAATGGCTACAATCTCGGCCCCATTACTTACATAGCCTTTGACATGATGGGCAGCAATGTTGCCTGAGCCAATGATGCCAATTTTCATACATGATCCTTGCCGGGGTTGGGTACAGGCTCGAGGGCTTTACTGTTTGGTGCTTGCGTAACATCTAAGGTCACTCTGCGGCTAGCCCAGGTAGAAGCATTGGCAATTATTTTCAAGACGTGCTCATTGTAGTAAGTAGGGTGGGTTTCGTGACCCGGACGAAAATAAAAAATGCGTCCATGTCCACGTTCCCAGGTGCAAGCACTTCTAAAGACCTCGCCACCTTGAAACCAAGACACCATGAGCAGTTTATCGGGAGTAGGAATATCAAACCGCTCCCCATACATCTCTTCTTGAGCTAGTTCAAAATAGTCTGGAATTCCCTGCATGATGGGGTGTGAAGGCTCTAAATTCCACAAACGTTCTTTTTCGTCGGCTTCACGCCATTTGAGGCTGCAAAAGGTTCCCATTAAACGCTTAAAAATTTTAGAGTAATGTCCAGAATGAAGCACAATGATTCCCATACCGCTTTGAACCCGTAGCTGTACTTTCTCTACAATGGCATCATCTACTTTGTCATGGGCTAAATGCGCCCACCAAATAAGCACATCGGTGTTATCTAAAACCTCATCACTTAATCCGTGTTCTGGCTGAGCCAGGGTCGCCGAAGTGATCTTAAAATCACCCAATGGCAAGATGCCTTTGGCAATAGCCCCGTGAATACCGTCGGGGTAGATGTCCCTGACGTGTTGATGGGTGACTTCGTGAACATATTCGTTCCAGATGGTTACGTTGATTGACACAAAAACCTCCGCAGGTTGATGTTTTCCCTATTGGGAAGACAGAGGTATCTTACCGTGAATGGGTCTATCTTCTGTATACAACAAAACGTCAGAAAAGGCATAGCCCATGTCCTTAGAATCTAGGTAAAACTTCACATTGAGGGAATTTGTAAGAAATTTGTAATAGCTAAAACTATATCGTTAGTGAAAGAAAAGACTCTTATTTAGGAGTTCTATTTTTATATTAAGGATGCTAAGGCATCAGAAAGATGATATGAGACCTAGACACGGATTTACCCTAATTGAAATGCTGGTTGTAATAGGCGTTCTAGGTGTTCTTATCGCTATAGCCGCCGTTAATTTGCGCGTGCCTAGTGCCCAACTGATGGGAAACGATTTGCAGGCTTTTATTAGTCAGGCACGTTTACAAGCTGTCAAATATAATCGCCCAGTAGCAGTGACTTGGAGTAGTGCCAATCAATCTTTCTCTATGCGTTATAACACTTCTTCAGCCGCAACTCTGTCTAATACCTGTACTTCAACAACAATTATCCAAAGCAAATCAACCAGTGATTATAGAAATATCTCTATAAGTAGTAACTCGTCAACCAATGCCATGATTTGGTTACCCAATGGTCTCTTGAGCACTTGTAATGGTAGTGCTACAAGAAACACTTCCAAAGTACCCACTAGAATAGTGGAGACTAATGGAGGAATGAAATGGCAAGGAAAGGCAAATGGAGCGTAGAGCAAAAGACGGAGATAGTGCTAGCGAATCTACGAGGGGAAGCAGGAGTATCTGAATTAGCACGAGAACATGGAATAGCGCCGAGTCAGATACATAACTGGAAGGCTGAGTTTTTATCAGCAGGACAAGCAGCCTTGGGTAGATCAGAAGGTAAAGCTGAAACGAAGCAACTAGAAGCCAAAGTAGAGAAACTGGAGCAGATGTTAGGGCGAAAGGTTGTGGAACTGGATATAGCAAAAAAGGCCAGAGGGCTTTAAGTATGTCCGAGCTAGCAAAGCAATACCAGAAGCGTAAAGGTATCTCCTTACGCAGCTTTGCTAAGGCTGCGGGAGTTGCATATTGGCAACTCCGTGACTTCTTCAAAAGTGAAGAGAAACGGCAAACCCAAGTAAAAGAAGAGAAACAGCTTAAAGCCCAGATTAAACGTTTAGCCTTCAAACATCCTACATACGGTTATCGCCGTATTCATCAGGAAGTGCTTAAGAAAGGCTGGCAGCTAGGGGAACACAAGGTCAGGAAAATCATGACAGAGCTTGACTTAACAGTAACACCAAAAGCCAAACCTAGACGTGAATTACCTGAACCAACCCCTGCTGCCCAGTTACCTAAAGGACGCAGGGTGCAAATGGATGCAACTCAAGTAGCCTATGGGAGTAGCAAAGCCTGGCTGTATGTCGTAGAAGATATTGCCTCACGGGCTTGCTTGAGTCTAAAACCCGTTAAACAGCTTTGTAAGCTTGCTGCTGCTACCACCCTCAAAGAAGCACAGCAACGCCTTCATAAGCAAGGTATTACTGACCCTTTGGTCATTCAAACCGATGGAGGGTCGGATTTTACCTCTGACCACTTTCAAACAACCTGCAAAACCCTTGGTTCTTGGCATCGCAGTTCAATCAAGCAAACAGACGGCATGGCCATCCTAGAAAGGCTCAACAAAACATTCAAGTATGATTTCTTCTTCAGGCAGGAGTGTGTTAGCTATGACCATTTACTTCCCTTAAGCAAGCAATTTGATTATTGGTATAACAAGCAACGCATTCATTCTGCTATCGAATACTTGACCCCTTGGCAGAAACTTAAACGGGATGCTAGGCTCTAAGAATCTTTGGTAGTGTTTTCTGTAGCAGTACCAATGGACCTGCCACATCGACGTTTAAATTTATTATTTCAGATACACATAATACCCGCACACTCAGCGTTTCACTAGCCGGAAAGGTGATAATAGAATGAAACAACAAACTGGTTTATCTTTAATAGAGGTGATGATTGCCATCATGATGATAGCAGTAGCTGTGATCGCTGCTGCTGGCTTACAAGGAGCAGCCTTAAAAAACACTGCCAAGGCTCAGGCTGTGAATGAAGTGACCAAAATTGCAGAAAATGAGATTTCATTGCTACGTCAGTCGGATTCAACAGACACAACCTGCTCAACTGATGTTCCTTCAGGTTATACATGCAGTGTAAGTTATGTTCCTTGCCGTATCCAGTCTGGCGCAATGACTTGTAGCTCTACCGTAACCAGTGGGGTTAGAGCCTATCAAATTTCAGTCAGTGTGGCAGATTCCAGACAAAATACCATCTCTTTATCAACCATTGCTGCTCTCAAACAATACGCTGGTCAGATTGGTAATTGAGGCCTCTATGAAAAAGACTCTTGGATTTTCCCTTGTTGAACTGCTGATTGCCGGAGCTATTTTAGGTATTATACTGACGGTTCTAACCAATTTATTTGTAAGCTCAAGTCGTGCCTCAGAACGTGTAGATGAATTGTCTGATCGACAGCAAGAAGCCCACGCTACGCGGCAGGTGTTGCAATATGAAATTGGTTTGGCGGGTTATCGTGGAACTAAAAACTCGGGTACTTTGATGAACCTTTTGGCAAATAGAACATTTGTTCTTAGCAGCACTAGTACCTGCAATACTAGCACTCCTAATTGCACTATAGCCATGACTCGCCGCAGCTCGAGTACACAACCTGATACCCTTACCGTAAGATATTACGAAGACCGCAATTACAATGGTTCGGATACACCTGTGCTTCGGACAGTCGCGTTTAGTATTGGTAGTGATGCAGGTGTATCTTCATTGTTTCGCCAGCAGGATGGTGGAACGGCTGTTGCCATTATCCCCAATGTAACCAACCTAAAAATCGCTGACTATGTTTTATATGATGATACCAACGCTGTCACCGCTAGCAATAACCTAGCTGGTTTAGAACTCGATATTACCTACGCTAATCAACAAACCGATACCATTCTCGTCGTCTTTCAAAACGCTCAAACTGTTAGCGTTACCAATCAATAAGGAGCTACGTCATGAATCGCAAAGGCATCGCTATCGTCACAAGTATTATCGTTCTGGTAGTCATAATGGCACTGGGTACTGGCGTACTCTTCCTGACCAATACCAACTTAAAGTCTTCAGAAAATGTTCGCAGCAATGCCATTGCTGAAGCCAATGCTCAGTCGGGTATGGATATTGTCTCATTACTTGTTAGAGAGTCGTATATAAGTAGCACCAATACAAGCTGTAGCCAATATGGAACAGCAAATGGTACAACAAATGGAACAACAAAGTGTTTTCCTAGCTCGATTAGTTTGCCCACCAATAGTACATATTCGTTAGATGGTTATACCCGTACATCTGATACTCAGGCTACGGTTAAAATTGTGGGCAACTCAGCTTCTGGTGGTCAATTTGTTTCAGAAGCTATCATTAAGATGAATCCTGGCCCCACGAACTTGCCACCTGCTTTTGGCATGGGGTTGGCTTCTGAAGGTATGGTGACGGTGAATGGCGGAGCTTCTCTGTTTGTAGATGCTGCCGTTCATGGAAATACAGGGATAAATCTTGGTGGGCGTTTTGTGGCTTGTGGGGCAAGAGTCGGTACACGTTGTATTGATCTTTTAGATTTAGATGAAGCACAAGTTTCAATTGGTAGCGCAACTGCAACCTGTTTTTTACGGAATAACGCATACAGTGGTATTTGTACTAATAGAGCAGCTCTTGTGCGTGAGCCTGTAGTCATTAACCCTGACTATTATATCCGCCGTAATAAAGTAGCAGACTTAAACGGTGATGGTGCATTCACGGCTACTGGGTTTAGTACAAGTAGCGACTGTGCAGGTGCTACCGTGGCTAGTTCACTAAGCTCTGCGGCATCCAATCAAAAGTATTGCGTTAACGGTAATGTAAACCTCACGGCAAATCCACTTGTATTGAGCGATACAACTATTATTGCTAGTGGAAATATCAACATATCAGGAAATGCAACCTTAACCAATGTAAATATTATTAGTTTAGGTGGTACGGTATCATTTGGTAGTAACGTTACTGCCACAGGCAGTCGGGTATTTTCTGAAGGAAGTTTGGGTTTAAGCTCAAATAGTATGACTTGGACTGGTATGAATACGGTAGCAACCCACGGAAGCCTTACGTTCAATGGTGCAAATAATACTACTTCGGTTACAGCCAGCCCTTCTGGTTCTACAGTAGGTTTAGCCATTATCGCCGATGGAAATATTACCTTTAATGGGCGTAATATAGCTACTGATTACTTTGCAACCTTTATTGCCGGTGGTACTTTGACGCAAAATGGCAGATCAAATTTTTATGGAACCATTTCCTCTAAAGGTGGTTTAACCTTTAACGGTAATTTCTTTATAGATGCGGGATTTGATATTAGTAATACTGATTTGTTTGAACCAGGTGATCCATATTTAAGTACTCTGGTTAGACGTTAAATTTCTCTAAATTCATGATAAAGAAGCGGGCAATCAAGCCCGCTTTTGTTCTTTGCATATATTATGGCGCAACTAGGTTTGATAGACTAAAGTTGTGCATAACTTATTATTCAAACACCCTTCTCCGAATGCAGAAAAAACCAGAGATGGTTACGTTCTAAGCTGGCAGGGCACGGCCCTGATGGGCATTTTGAATATTACTCCAGACAGCTTTAGTGACGGCGGTAAATTTGTTTCTATAGATGCAGCCATTAAGCAAGCCACCACCATGCTCGAGCAGGGGGTCAAAATCATTGACCTTGGTGGTGAATCATCACGCCCTGGAGCAGAGCCAGTATCTGTAAAACAAGAACTCGAGCGGGTATTGCCGGTCATAAAATTACTAAGTCAGTTAGAGGTTTTAGTCAGCATCGATACTCGCAAACCCGAAGTGGCTTATGAAGCTATAAAAGCTGGGGCCCACCTTGTTAATGACATTAACGGTTTGCGTGATCCTGAAATGCTCGAGGTGTGTGCCGAAACAGGTGTGCCTGCCATCATTATGCATATGCAAGGGGAACCGCAGTCCATGCAGAAAAACCCCGGTTATACGGATGTATGTAAAGAAGTCTTTGGCTTTTTGCAAGAACAAGCCGAAAAAGCCTTAATAGCGGGTATACCCAGCGTGATGCTAGACCCAGGGATTGGCTTTGGTAAAGCTCTCGAGCACAACCTAACACTCATGCAGCATTTAGAAGATTTAGTAGGGCTAGGGCATCCTGTGTTAGTGGGTGCTTCACGCAAGCGTATGATTGATAAGATATGCAATGTGCCAGAAGCTTCCTCGAGAGACCCAGGATCAGTGGCCATGCATCTCTATGCAGCCTCAAAAGGCGCAGCAATGGTGCGGGTGCATAATACCTACGCCCATCAGCAGGCACTAAAGGTATGGGAAGTGCTCAATGGTTGAAGACCGAATTGTTTTAAGTGGTTTAGAGTTTCATGGCTTTCATGGGGTGTTTCCTATCGAGGAGCAACTTGGGGCGCGGTTTATTGTGGATGTCGAGATGTACTTACCTTTACCCACCGAAGATGATTTAACTCAGACTGTAGATTACAGCAAAGTTTATACCTTGATTCGGCAGCATGTGACTGAGCGCAGATATAAACTGATTGAAGTGCTTGCTAATACCATTGCTGATGAAATTTTAGTAAATCATCCCCACGTAAATAAAGTAGTAGCTCAGAGTTCACAAGCCTCATGCTCCCTTACCTGGAGTGGTTCGTGACGTGATGGTCGAAGTGTGCCGTAAGCGTGTATGAAAGCCTTGATTGCTTTAGGCAGCAATTTGGAAAACCCTTATTGGCAGCTTTGTAAAGCCCTCGAGTCTTTAAGTGAGCTTGGAACCATTACTGCAAAATCTAGTTTGTATGAAACCCTGCCAGTTGGTGGCCCGCTAGCGCAAGCGAGTTACTTAAATGCCGTTATTGAACTCGAGCCTTTTGATAGTTACCAGCATCCACAGGTTTTACTCAAGGCCTTGCTAGAGATTGAAATAAAACAAGGCCGTACACGGCACATTCGTTGGGACGCTAGGACACTTGATTTAGATTTATTGTCTATAGATGACTTGGTAATAGATACTGAAGAATTGGTTTTGCCCCATCCACGCATGATGGAACGGGCGTTTGTGCTTGTACCCTTATGTGAAATAAAGCCTTTATGGCAATACCCAAAAACATCGGTCTATGCTTGTGAAAACATAGACCAAAATGGAATTTTTAAAACGTCTTTAGAATGGTAACAACTATTCTACTTCGGCGAGTGAACCCATGATGTCTTCAGTGGTCTCGAGGGCTTGAATGCGCTCGGTACGACGCTGGGGTAAACGGTTGCGTATTGATAAGGCATAATCGGAAAAGTTGAGCATGGCATCATAGATTTTACTGCGTAAGCAAAATTCACCATTGTCTACTTTGGTAATTAGATGAAAGGGAGCTTGGCTTAACACATCAAGCACTTTAAGAGCTTGTTCGCGGCTTACATCGTTGTCTACTACTTCATCAAGCATAAATACAACTGGCGCACGCATAGAAGCTAAGTGGGTTAACACACCAGAAAAAGCTCCGCGTTCAGCCACACGCTTGTCAATCATCTTTTCAAAGCGGTCAAAGCCATGTTCAAAAAGCCCATCGCGTTCAAAGAAGGTTTCTAAATCAAAGGGGCTTAACAAAACTGCGCTGCTGATTTCACTGAGTCGCTCGAGGGCCGTCCATGACCACAAAGTAGCTCTGGCCATACTGGCTGGCGCGCTTAGTTTAGTTAAATCGAGTGGGTGACCAAAAACTGCAGCATAAGTCGAGGTGGTTTCACGCCGTTTGGCCAACAAAGTAGTCCAATCGACCTGATCTCCTTCGGATAACACTTGTACTAACACGCTGTAGTGTTTGCGCCCTAGCTCGCTGTGGGCTAAAAGCTGACCATACGATAAACCCTCGACACGATAACCCAAGGCAGTCAAAATGTCTTTGGCTTTGTGCTGTATAGAGGTGTCGGTGGGTTCAGTTTGTGAATTGAGCAGTGTTTCACTGGGGAAAATAACGTTTTTTGAATAGGGAGTAACGCTGCCACGTTTTGAAGGGTCCTCGAGGACAGTTAACTCTTTACTACGGATGCTTTGCCAGCGACCAGATTCTAGGGTAAAGCGGGAATCTTGAGCCAGAATCTCGGCAAGGTTAAATTGTCCTGGTAAATCAGAGTACAGATCCCGTATTTCAGCCTCGGAAAGCGGTGTGGCCTGTTCGGCTAGCTCATCAAGGAAGTTTTTAATTGTACCAGGCTTGCTGTAATCGGGTTTTCTAGGTCTAGCATAAGGTGTAAAGGCGTAGCGTCCGTCCTCTAGTGGGCGGATGATAATTTCATCGTTGACCTCGAGGCTATGAAGCCTAAAGAAGTTAGAAAGCCCCGTCACTTTACGGGCTTCTGAAGTAATTTCAAATTCTTGATTGCGAGTGCTATCTACGACGGTTGCCGTGCCACTCTTTGGAAATAACTCGAGCATCTTTTGTGGCAGAGTCATCTGACCCGCTTTAAGACACATGCGTGTAAGTGCGTATCTATATTCTTGTGCCATCTCTTCCCCTTAACAGTGCTCTCCCGAACACAAGTATCCTCACCAAGGCATCAGTCTAACAAAATCTTCTTAGGCTGTGAATACATTCAGTAGACTGTGAACACACCACGTTGTAAAAATAGACACGAATAAAAATGTAGTCTTACATCCTAGTAAGTTGCCTTAGGGCATACTATAACTGAAAGAGCATAGGAAGATGCAAGACTCGACCTTTTGTGTGAAGTACGTTTTAGAATAAGGTTATTGGTTTGCTTAAAAGCAAATGTTTTTGCAAACATTTAATGTGAAAGGAAAGTTCTGTGAACCCACTGTTGTCGGATGATTTTTTAATTCCCTTTGATGCGATTGGCCCTGAGCATATTGATGTAGGCATACGTGAAGCCCTAGATCAGGCCCAAAAGGACCTAGAAACCGTGACCAGCTTTTCAGGTCAGCGCAGTTACCAAAATACTTTGCAAGCCCTAGGTGATTTGACCGAGCGACTGAGCCGTGCGGTCACTATTGCCTATCACCTTAATTCAGTGGCCAATACGCCAGAATTAAGAACTACCTTTAATGCGGTGTTGCCAGAATTTTCAGCTTTTTTTGCACGGCTTCCTTTGAATCAAGACCTTTGGCAAGCCATCAAAGATTTTTCGCAAACATCTGAAGCCAAAACCTTACAAGGTGTATATAAACGGCATTTGGAAAAAACCATCAAGGAGTTTATTCGCGCTGGGGCAGATTTGGCCCCAGAAGCCAAGGCTTGAGTGGAAGCCATCAGCATTGAGCTAAGTCAGTTACAAAGCAAATTTTCGGATCAGGTATTAGATGCCACCAACGCCTTTGAGATGCTCTTGGGTGAAGATGATATTGCAGGGTTACCCCAAAGCCTTTTGCAGCAAGCTAGAAATAGTGCCCAAAGTAAAGGCTTAGAGGGTTATCGCTTAGGTTTACAAGCTCCCTTTTATGTTCCGTTTATGCAGTATTCGCAAAGGCGTGATTTACGGCAGAAAATGTATGAGGCTTTTGTGAGTCGGGCTAGTCAGGAGCCTTTGGATAACCGCCCACTCATGGACGATATTTTGCGTTTGCGCCAGGAACTATCAAGGCTTTTGGGCTATTCGCATTTTGCTGATTATCGCTTGGAAATGTTGATGGCCAAGTCTGGAGCAAGAGCCCTAGCATTTGAACAAGACTTAGAGCAAAAAACCTTGCCCTATTATCAGCGTGAACGTACAGCCTTACTCGAGTTTGCCAAACACCTTGGTATTCATGATCTACAACCCTGGGATCTGTCCTTTGTCACCGAAAATCTTCGCAGGAGCAAATTTGATTTTGATGATGAAGCTCTGCGTCCTTATTTTCCTCTCGAGGGTGTTTTGAAGGGTATGTTTGAGATTGCCCAAAGATTGTTTGGAATTCGTATCAGTGAGCGAGATAATCCTAAAGTTTGGCATAAAGATGTCAGCTTCTACGATATTCATGACCAAGCCGGACATCACCTGGCTTCGTTTTATGCTGATTGGTTCCCCCGCGAGTCAAAACGTGGTGGGGCTTGGATGAACCGTTTTATTACTGGTAAACCTCAAGCCAATGGACAGTTTTCACCCCATTTAGGCCTGATGTGTGCCAACTTTACTCTTCCAGCTTCAGATAGACCGGCTTTGCTTACACACCGTGAGGTCGAAACTACTTTCCATGAGTTTGGACATTTGCTGCATCACTGCCTCACTAAAGTTGAAGTATCTGATAGGGCAGGAACCAGCGTGTCTTGGGATTTTGTTGAGTTGCCCTCACAAATTATGGAAAATTGGACCTGGGAACGCGAAGCCTTGAATCTTTTTGCTAGGCACTATCAAACCAGTGACATGATTCCAGAAGCGTTATATCAAAAGATGCAGGCTGCACAAACCTTCATGCAAGCCGTAGCCCAAATGCGCCAACTTAGTTTTGGCACAGTGGATTTAGAACTTCATATTAACTATGACCCAACTCAACACGGCGACTTGATTAATTATGGAAACAAAATTGCTGAACGTTTTGCTATTTATCCAGAATTTGCCTACAATAATTCCTTGGCATCTTTTACCCATGTCTTTTCAGGGGGTTACGCCGCAGGGTATTACAGCTATAAGTGGAGCGAAGTTCTAGAAGCAGATGCCTTTACTCGATTTAAGCAAGAAGGCATTTTTAATTCGCAAACTGGACAAGATTATTTGGACTGCATTTTATCTCGAGGCGATAGTGATGATCCTGAAGTCTTATTTAGAGACTTTATGGGACGTGACCCAGATGCTGGGGCCTTGATTGAACGAAATTTGGGCAAGCTCTCATAAGGTTAAAAAGATTTAAGGTTCAAGATTTAAGGTTAAAAAGATTTAAGGTTAAAGATTGAAGGTCTCATTTCTTGCACCTAAGTACCCATCCACAATTACATTAGACTAAAGCCACCTCAGAGAAATTGATATTGAGGGTATTACCAACCGCAGCAAGAGCTTGAGAGGTTATGTAGAAGAGGAGTTGTTCTTCTGCATAATCTTCAGGCTTAAGCCAGTAATACTTGAGCATCTTCCACAAAATTTCAATGAGGTTAAGCTGGGGTGAATAGGGTGGCAAGTAAAAGAGGATTAAACCCCGAATCTCCCAAACCTTACGCTGTTGTTGAATGATTTTAGCGGTGTGAATCGAAGCGTTGTCCAAGACAATGACAGTAGGTTTTTCAAGTGTAAAAGATAAACGCTCGAGATAATCAAATACGAAGTGGCTGGTGATGTTGCCTGTGGTGGTGGTAAACATAAGTTTGTTATTGCGTGAGAGTAACCCCAAGCAGTTCAGCCCTTTGCCTTTGGCAGATGGCATAAAGACATCCTCATCAGGAAACTGCCAACCATAAGGTACACAGGGTTCCAAGCAAACACGGCTTTCATCAGCATAGTACAGGTCAATCAGACTTGCCCTTGATAAGCGTTCTAGCTCAGCTAGGGCTTCCCGCTTATAGGCATACGTCTCGTCACAGGGCTTCTGTTGAGGATGCTTTCGGATGCGTTTATAACGGCAAGCACGTTTTTTATATAGCGTTCCAGGGTCTTCTGACTAAACTGCTTCTCCAAGGCTTCTTCCAATTCTGCTTTAGCAAGACAAAGGCGTTGCCGATTCGCTTTCACCACTTCTTTGATTTTGGCATCATCGGTTTCTTCATTCAAGATGGCTTTGCGTCCTCGTCCTGGTTTCGTTTGCAGTCCCTCGATACCTTCTGCTTCATAGCGTTTAATCCAGCCATTGACTGCCATCTCACAACTATCTACGATCTTTGCAATGTCCTCGGAACTTCGTGTCTCACTTTTTAGTAGCATCATCTGACAGCGTTTCCTGTAGGCATGGCTTTGACCTGTTTCATAACCTCGGTTTAAGCTTTCCCTTTGCGTTTCCGTTAGCTCTAATTTCTTGCTTGGGCGACCCATGTGAATAAGTCTAACCTAATTCTGTACGACTACTTATGCAAAAGGTGGGGAAAATATGCAATTTAGCTTTTGAAAAGATACCATTTAAGCCATAAATGCGAATAGTACGTCTAAAGTTAGCGAAGATGTTGCTTAAATATGCAGCGTTTTATGCTGGTGCAAGAAATGAGAGGTTAAAATCTTCAATCGTTTTTAGAACAGCTTTTGCTTTTGGGCTTTGACTAGTAGGTTTACAATCCTCGAGTAATCGGCAATACCTGCTTCGACACCCTGTGTTTTGAGATATTGATTATAGGTCTGACTCTGAATATTTTGTATCCAGGCAGGAAGTTTGTAGCGGCGATAGGGTTCAAAGCTACTCTCTAAATCTTCTCTTGCTTTTTGTGGCAATTTATCCAAGTAGTCTTTTTGTGTGCTTGTGGGGAAGGTAGCTACAGCGTCCCACCATAAGCGCAAGGCTACGCTATAGCGCGCATAATTATCTTGGGCATTTAAGCCAGCGATAGCAGATATAAAATCAGCGTCGGCTTCGCCAGCAAACCCAGCCAGATGGGCTAGTTCGTGGGCTCCAACGGCGATATAGGAAACATCAGGCAAGGCTCCGTCCACATGCACTTCTAAAGTCCAGGGTGAAACCACGCCCGAGGCTCTACCAGATAAAATAAGCCATCCTGGGGGCAAGCGTTTAACCTCAGGAAGTCTAAGTGTATGCCCAGTTAAATTGTAGCTGGTTTGAACCAGCGAATCTCGAATAGCAGAAGTCGCGCGGGCTAAGTCTCGTTCGGAATCAACAGTATCTTCAATAATAGTTTGTAGTGAGGCAGCTAAGCTTTCAAGATCAGTTTGAGAAATAGAGCTTTCAGACAGCTTAAAAAGCGTTTCAATAGGTTCACGGCGATAATTTGCACCCCAAAGAATTACAAAAAGAACATAGAGAGCAGCTAGAGATAATACGCTGCGCCATAGCCACCAGCCCAACCACCACCAGGTCTGCCGTTTTTGATAGCTGCGAATGGTAATAAAAACCCACACCAGGGGTAAAGCAATAAGTAAAACAGTCGCCAGTGAAAAGGGAATTTGCCCAGTGAGGCTAATCATAAGCCTCAAGAGCCAAGGGTAAATCCCGCGACTGTAGACCTGTTCAACCCAGGAGGTCGGTGGACTACTTAGAAACCAGAACATACCCAGAGAAATGAGTAAGCTACCTAGAAGCCAGCCTCGAGTTTTCTTAGATGGAAGGGGGTCAGAGTCCTTGGGCTTGGGCACTGATTTATCTTAACCGAAACCTGCGTCCTAAAAGACAGCCTTGCCAAATTTGCCTTAAAACCAGTCGGCAAAATTCTGAACTTGATACCTACGTATCTAGAATTTTAGGACAATGAGGCTTTTCTCATTCATATGCCTATCATCTACCTATACCGTCTCTCATAAAAGTCTGTTTATAATGCCTTTAGGTGGTGTAAATCTAGGATGTCTTCAATTGTTTGATGGCTTTCTGGTGAGTGTTTATACACCAAACGATGTCGGCAGATAGCGCAGGGTATCTAGCTAGGCACATTTTGGAGATGATTTATGGAACGTAAGCCGCAAATACTGATCGTCGAAGACGAAAAAGAGATTGCCAAATTCATTGACCTCGAGCTTCAAGCTGAGAGCTATGAGACCATCGTGACCTATGACGGGGTAACAGGACTGTCTAAGTTTCGAGAACTCAATCCTGACTTGGTGGTTTTAGACTTAATGTTGCCGGTTCTAGATGGACTAGAAGTAGCTCGTCGGATTCGCAAGACTAGCAACACGCCCATTATAATTCTGACTGCTAAAGACAGCGTAGAAGATAAAGTTTTAGGTTTGGATTCGGGTGCCGATGATTATTTGGTCAAACCGTTTTCGATTGAAGAATTGCTGGCCCGTGTAAGAGCCCATTTGCGCCGTGTGAATCCTGCTGTAACAGGAGAAGTGCGAGTGGCTGATTTGGTTATGAATTTAGATGGCCGTGAAGTCTTCCGTGATGGGCGGCGCATTGAATTATCAGCTAAAGAATTTGAACTCTTAGAACTTTTTGCCCGCAACCCTGGCAAAGTGTTTAACCGCTTTGAAATAGAAGAAAAAGTTTGGCCCGAATATACTGGCGGAAGCAACGTGGTCGATGTTTATGTTGGCTATCTAAGACGCAAACTCGAGCGTGAAGGCGAGCGTCGTCTTATTCACACTGTGCGCGGGGTAGGGTACGTCCTTAGAGAGGAATAATGAAAGGTATCATCTAGTAGCAAATGGATAAGCCTTACATCTTAAGAGAAGAATTATGTCCTTACGTTTACGCTTAACCCTTTTTTATACGCTTTTTCTGGCAATTGTTTTGGCAGTTGTAGCTTCAGCGATGTATTTTTATACTCAAAACTCGCTTTTGGATCAACTTCGGGATAGAGCTAAAGCTTTAGCTGATCAAATTGAATCGCGCAGTTATAATCTTGATTTGGAAGAAAGCAATCCTACAGAAGTCCTTTCAAAGGATGCTTACTTCTTGGTTTCAGTCTTTTTTGATACGCCTGAGCTGGTTGAAGATTTACGTCAGGGCCAGCTTTTATCAGCTAAGATGTTTTCAAAAAATTCAAGCCATATTAATCCAACGTCTGAGAATTTATTTAGCAATATGCCGGATAAAGATTTGCAGCGATTGCTAGATCAAGAACGGGGATTTTTTGTTATCAAACTTCCCGAAAGACGAAAAATAGTTAGCTTTGCCATGCAGACCAATATTTCACGCCCTCCGGTAACCAGGAAATACCCAGCCTTAACTTTGGTGGGATTTGAATTTCCTACAGCTACTCTAGATAATTTACTCAGATTGCTCTTAACGACGATGGCTATTGCTTTTGGTGTTTTCGCTCTAGGCGTTTGGATGCTTTCTTACCGCGTGTTACAACCTGTCAAACGTGTGACCTTGGCCGCTTCACAAGTCACAGGACTTGATTTGTCTCAGCGTGTTCCCATACCCAAAACCCAAGACGAGATGAAAGACTTGGCTGAAACCATTAATCACATGCTTGACCGCTTACAGGAATCTTTTGAAACCCAGCGGCGTTTTACCGCCGATGCCAGCCATGAACTGCGTACACCAGTCACGGCCATTGTAGGTCATGCCAATTATCTTTTGCGCCGTACCAAGCCTTCGCCAGAGCAAGCCGATTCACTGACCGTTATTCGCCGTGAAGCCGAACGCATGGCCAAGCTTGTCAACGATTTACTCGAGTTAGCCCGTGCCGATGCTGGTTTTGCTATTAAGCGCGAACCGATGAATATTGTTGAAGTGATTGATGGCTCCCATAAAGCTCTGCTACCAAGTGCTGGCACAACCGAATTACGGCTATCACTTAAAGACCCCTTGATTGAGGTTCTTGGCGATGCCTCGCGTCTAAAGCAAGTCTTTCTTAATCTGGTGCAAAACGCTATCAATGCTGGTTCTAAAGTGGTAACAATTTCAGTTTACAAAGACCGCAATAAAAATAGTGTGGTGGTTGAAGTTTTAGATGATGGCCCAGGTATTCCCGAACAGTCCTTGGCCCATATTTTTGACCGTTTCTACCGTGTGGACGGGGCACGTTCAACTAGAGGGAATGGTAGTGGATTAGGGCTAGCTATTGTAAAATGGATTGTTCAGCAGCACGAAGGTACGGTAACAGTCGAATCAAAATTGGGCGAAGGAACTGTATTTACTGTCACTTTGCCAGCTCTTCATCCTATAAATGATGGGAATATTCTTGAAAAAACTTTGGCGGGTGTGCGTCAAACAGTTCAAGGTGAAATTAAATTATCACAATTAAAAGATAAAGCACCCTTTAAGTCCTCGAGTCAGTAGATCGGGGAATGGTGGTGAGGGAATGGTGGTGAGGGAACAGTGGCGAGTGAACAGTGAAAATCAGGATAGGGAGAAGGGGAGACAAGGCTGAGGGCTAAATCTTCAATCTTTAACCTTCAATCTTTAATCCAATTCCCATCTATCACCCGATACCCGACACCCTCTCTTATCTTAGGGTCAGTTAAAATGCTTTGTGCCGCTTACGGTTCAAGTTCTTATTCCCTTGCCTTTGCCAGCTTTTAGTTATCTGGTGCCTTTTGACATGCCTAGGCCTGTCGTGGGGTCTAGAGTTGCTGTGCCTTGGCAAAATGGTTTGCGTTTGGGCATTGTAGTGGCCCATGATGAAGTGAAAGCTGCCAAAGCCCTCGAGCTTAAAGAGATGATCTCGAGCTTAGACGAGATTCCTTTTATTTCTTTAAACAGCGTTGAACTTATTAGGCATATTGCAGAGCGCACCTGTGCCCCTCAAGGGCAGGTTTTGGCCAGTTTGTTACCTTACGGATTATATGAAGAATTACTGCACGAGGTTCTTGCTGTTGAAGGTGTGGTTTTAGACTTATCTGCTGATCACTGGAGCTTGGCTAGCCACCTTAAAGCTAGTCAACTCGAGTTGTATCGTCGTCAAGGATTAATCCGTGAGCGGGTACATTTTGTTCAGCCCACCAAGCGGGTTCTTCAACCACTGCAAACTACTGATGAACACCTCAAGGGTAAATCTCAGGCTGCTCAGAGGCATGCCTTGGGGTGGTTGTGGGACATAGAGAGTGTAGAGAGTGCGGCTGAACTGGCAAGACAAGCTGATGTTTCTGAAAGTGCCGTTCGTGGACTGGTAAAAAAAGGCTATATCGCTTATCAAGATATTATTGCACCTTTGCCTGCTTTACCAACTTTTGTACACAAAACTTTACCAGAAGTAAAACAAGATTTTTCATTGAGCAACAAAAATGCTATTTCGGGTGGCACGAGAGCCCAGCGTTTGGCAGTTTTATTGCTACGTATTCAAGAAAAAATTCGTTTGGGTCAGAAGGTTTTAATTTTAGTTCCTGAACATGCTTACTTACTCGAGACCGCCAGTTATTTGCAAAGCTATGTTCCTGTGCTTACGCTAAGTGGCGAATTAAGTTCCATGCAGCGACAACGCTTATGGCAAGAATTACATCATTCGCAAGGTGTTGTTTTAGTAGGAACCTATCTTGCGCTTTTAGCACCACTCGAGCCTGTGGGGTTAGTGATTGTCCTAGAAGCAGCGAGCAGCAGTTATAAACTTCAGTCAGGGCCTAGATTGGCCATTCCCGAAGCAGCGCGACAACTTTCAGAACTTGCCAATGTACCGTTAGCACTCACTGAAAGTTTGGCTAGTGCAGAAATGCTTTATCAAGTAAAGTCAGAACATCATTTAGTATTGCCAACGCCTGAGCAGAGACTTCATATCGTTGACCTCGAGACGACATCTGCCTATCCTCTAAGCCCAGAACTAATTCGTGTTCTCAAGCAGGTTCAAGAGCGTTCACGCCAAGCAATTTTTTTGGCTCCTAGACGTGGTTTCTCTTCGGCTTATGAATGCGCAACCTGTCACCATACGCTTATGTGCCCCAATTGTGATTTGTCGTTGCGCTATCACCAACAGGGAATGACCTTGCGTTGCCATCAGTGTGGTTACATTTCCAAGCCTCCAGATTTTTGTCCGAGTTGCTCTGCTACAACGCTAGGGCCAACCAGGGGAGCCGGGACCCAGTGGATTGTCAATGAACTAAAAAAATACAGTCAGTTGCCCATCTATCGTTTTGATGCTGACCAACGCGATGACTTAAGCCCTTTATTAATGGGGGAGGCAGGGCTTGTGGTGGCCACAACTGCGATTTTACGTCAAGCCCCGCTTCCTAATCTTTCATTGATTGCTATTACCTTGCTTGATACTCTTTTAACCCTCAGTGATTTTCGTGCTGAAGAAGAAACCTTGCGCTTGCTGATTCAACTTTCTGAGCTTGCTCCAGACCGGCGACCTTTGATGTTAGTACAGACCTTTCAGCCACAGCACCCACTCTTACAAGCTTTAATAAGTCAAGAGTTGAGTACCTTCTCAGCACAGGTTTTAGAACGCCGCCAAAGATTTTCTTATCCACCTTATAGCGATATGGCCAAGATTCAGGTAAGTGCGAAAAATGAAGCTGTAGCTGCACAGGAAGCTCAAGTCTTAGCCGAACGGTTGCACCGGCAACAGGCTGATGTTTTAGGACCCAGCCCAGCTCCCATTACACGTCTTAAAGGCTTATACACCTATCAACTTTTTGTGCGTGTAGGAGCCAAGCAGAGTTTTCAGGAAGTGCTTTCGCCAGTCTTGAATTATCAAGGAAGGGCTCGAGTAAGAGTGGATGTTGACCCTAGGGATATTGGTGCATTTTTAGACTAAGAGTTGAAGTTTTCTCAAAGCAGAAATAAAAAATTCACGAGCACAGGTATTGTGAAAATAAGTGCAAACTCTATTTTATACCAATTCTCTGGGGAAGTGACGCAAACTGATTGTGACAATGTTTGACAGCGGGTTTTGGCCCAGTGCAAAACGTAGACAAGGGTGTTTCAATGACCCTTGGAATGCTATTGAATTTGGAATGCTATTGAATGTAGCCGTATACGCAATTCTTTATTCAGTCATGAAGGACTGTCTATGTACTACTTGGGCAGAGTTTATTAAGTATACATACTTCGCATTTTGGTTTTCTGGCATCACATACCCTGCGTCCATGCAAAATAAGTGCATGATGGATGAAAATCCATTGATCTTTAGGAAATAGAGCCTCGAGGTCTTGCTCTACTTTATCGGGGTTATCGTGTTTACTTAAGGCTAGTCTGCGTGAAAGTCTTCCTACGTGTGTATCTACCGCAATAGCAGGGCGACCAAAGGCATTGGATAAAACGACATTAGCAGTTTTGCGCCCAACGCCAGGTAAAGTGGTGATAGACTCAAAATCATTAGGAACTTCACCATTAAAATTTTCAGATAATTTTTTAGCAGTGCCCACAATATGTTTGGCCTTATTGCGGTATAACCCAATGGTTTTTATATAGGGTGTAACCTCTTCAGGAGTAGCGTGCGCTAAAGCAAACGCATCAGGATATTTCTTGAATAGAGCAGGGCTGGCCTCATTGACACTTTTATCAGTAGCTTGAGCAGAGAGAATTGTAGAAATCAGAAGTTCAAAAGGATTGTTATGCTCGAGTTCGGTCCTTGCCTCAGGGTAGAGTTTTTGTAAGGCTCTTAAAATGCTGAGGGCTCGAGTCTTTTTGGCGGCCTTTGTTTCACGCGGCATGGTGTCATCCTAACAAGAAAAGTCTAGAGTATATTGAAGCAGATAGGTAAAAGGGAAATAAGGAATGAGGAGTCAGCTTTTGCTTCTTCTCTTTCCTCATTTCCCATCCCTCATTCCTTTTCTATCACCTGACTACTGAGGTTAAGAAAAAGCTGCCGTGGTAGTTTATTAGAAATGACTGCAGGTGAGCTTCGTGACCAAATCTGGACTACTTTAATGAAGGAGCGAGTGGTGTCTTATCCGTTACCGCCTTACGGGCATCATCCAAACTTTAAGGGGGCTTCCAAGGCGGCAGCCTTGCTGCTTAGTGAGCTTCTTACTCAGCAACAAATTAGAGTAGGACAAACGGTCTTGTGCTATCCAGATTATGTTCTTAAGGGATTGCGTAAAAAGTTGCTCGAGTCAGGTATCCATGTTGTGGTTCCAGCCCAACATGGAGATTCTTATAGACGCTTAGAAAGTGGCAAAGTCAATGCTTCTAAGGCCTCAAGTATTGCTGGTGCAGAAAAAGTTGGTGAGAAACTTACTGAACTTCCAGAATTAGATTTTGCCTTTATGGCTTGTGTAGCAGTGAGTCAAAAAGGTGATCTTTTAGATAAGGGTTATGGATTCCATTTACCAAATCTAGCCTTGTCTAGCGCGACAATTGTACATTCACTTCAAGTAGTAGATGAGATTCCAGAAGCTCGCTTAAGCGTTGGTTACTATGCCACGCCAGAAAAAGTTTATAAGGTGTGAAAACCTCCACATTGGGGGTATTAGTGATGTATCAAAGTAAACAATTCGTCAGCATACGAGCCTTGAATTGCCTACTATAGTCTTAGATGTTACGGCTAGGCTAAGGAGTTATGATGGCTGTTTATACCTATAAAGTTAGAGACCGAGCAGGTAAGACGATTGAGGCGACTATGGAAGCCTCTTCTCAGCGTGATGTGGCTACGGCCTTGCGCGACAAGGGCTATTTCATTTCTGAAATTAAGGCTCCAGGTACGGGCGTTAATAAAGATCTCAATGACATGATGCCTAAATGGTTAAAACTAGGCGGCAAGCCCAACACGCGTGATGTGGCCCTTTTTAGTCGTCAGTTTGCCACCGTGATTAGTGCAGGTTTACCGGTGGTTCAATCCTTAAATATCTTACAAAAGCAAACGGAGAAAAAGGGTATGAAAGATGCCCTCAAGCAAGTTCGTGAAGATGTAGAAACAGGAATACCCCTTTCAGATGCCTTGGCTAAATTCCCAGGGATTTTTAATAAACTTTATGTTTACCTAGTCAAAGCTGGGGAAGTTTCTGGTAACCTAGATGGTATTTTAGAACGCATTGCAGCTTTCCAAGAAAAACAACAGGCCCTAAAAGGAAAAATCCGTACAGCACTTACCTACCCTACTGTTGTTTTGACGATTGCACTGGGTGTGACCTGGTTTTTGCTTACTGGAATTGTGCCGCAGTTTGCAGGAATTTTGACGCAGTTAGGGGGCGACTTACCATTGATTACCCGGGTTCTCATTGGAATAAGTGACTTTCTAAAAAATCAGTGGTACATCATGGTAGGAATTGTGGCTGGATCAGTTACAGGAATTACCTTTTATTATCGTACCGATCAGGGTAAGCATGTGATTGATGGTCTTTTGCTCAAGGCTCCGATTGTTGGTAATTTAGTACGAAAGACGGCGGTAGCTAGTTTCTCGAGTACTTTTGGTCTTTTGCTCAAGAGCGGTGTGAATATTATCGAATCTATTGATATTACCAAGGGCACGGCTGGCAATGTAATTGTCGAAGATGTACTTGATGAAACCAAAGATGGTGTGCAGCGTGGCGAACAGATAAGTAGTACCTTGTTTAAGTACCCTAATGTATTTCCGCCTCTGGTGACATCGATGGTGGCTATTGGTGAAGAGACCGGTGCATTAGATGCCATGCTCGAGAAGGTCTCCAACTTTTATGAACGTGAAGTCGATGAAGCGGTAGATGGTTTGACAGCCGCTTTAGAACCCGCCTTGATTGTTTTCCTAGGGGCTGTGGTCGGATTTATTGTGGCGGGTATGTTCCTCCCAATGTTCTCCATTATCGGTAGCTTGAGTGCTTAAACTCTATAGACGAGAAGTTCATTCGTAGACTAGAGAAGGCCTAATTTAGACTCAAACTAAACAGATAAAATTTCATTTACTATTCTGCCAGTGTTTAACTGGCAGTCTTTTTTTAGGTCAGGGAAAAGATTTTTCGCTTAGAGTGCATTTCAGAAAGATTGATTGTGTTTTTCTTGCAGAGAAAACGCTTGAGTCCTTTCTGAAATGCGCTTTGTAGATATTCACTAAAAAGTCATTAACCGGTTTCACCTTGAAAATCTGCAAACCCTAAGCTACACATGACTCCGTAGGATTTTCAAGGTGAAAAGTATCATGCCGTTGTAATAAGCGAGCTGAATGATTCACTGAAGGTATCATCTCGTTATAACCAATCTTTGAAAAGTTCAGGATATTTCAACTCTGCCTTAAGCTTGTCGAAGGGCAAATTGTCTCAATGAGTCGTGAAATTGCTAGCTTAAGTGTGCAAACTAGGAAAAATGGTTAAAAAAGATAAGAGTGTTTTGGAAGCAACTCAAAATGAGGTATGCGAAAAATAGTTTTGAGATGGCTTCTAGTTAGTTTATAGGTGTCGCACTGACGACCTTGACCACATCACCAGCAATTTGTCCCTGAATATAAAGCTCTTGACCTATTTCAAAATGGGTGGTTTGTTCAAACATAAGTGTAAGCGGTCTCGAGCCGTAAGTGACTGTAATTTGATTGGGTGTAGGTTGTGCAGTGACTTTGGCTACAAAGCTCGAGTCTAGACTCTGTGTAGCAGGTGGATTACAACACGCAGCTAGACTTAGAACAAGCCATAAAACAATCCCTGCCGTCCTTGTCATTATTTTTCTTCCTTAGCAAAGTCTGGGTTGGCTCTAATGTCAGCTTTTTTCTGATAGGTGCGAGAATCGACGATGATATTTCCAAAACGTGGGTCGCCCGCCCGCTCTTTCCACACTCTTGGTTTAGCAGGAATACCCAACCCAACCACATGCGGTTCAAAATCTCTGGTGGCTAATGCAAAAGCCCCCATCATGCTGTCATCAGAAAGAATGCTGCCAGCTAGTACCGTGGCATGATAAGCAACCCGAACGCCTTTGCCAATCACGGTTTGCCTTAGCGTGACATCAGGGCTTTCTAAAATGTCATGGGTATGACTGTAGACATTTACAAAATCACTCAAACTCGAGCCGTCATGTAAAACTACGCCACCAATATCATCGATCAGCACATAGCGGTGAATAATTACATCATGGCCAGCCTCAATTTTATAACCCACCGAGACCTCAACATTTTGGAAAATCTTGATATTTTTACCGCATTTAGCAAAGACTCTTTCGGCAATCATTCTGCGTATCTTTAAGCCACTATCAACAGATTGCCCTAAAGGGGTTTGATCAAGGCATTTCCAGTACCACAGCAAGGGTTTGACGTTTTGAAACTTGCTTTGGTCAGTGGCAATATAATATTCGGCTTCAAAGGTAATGTTGCGAGCATCTAAAGCAAAGGCCCCCATCGGTGCGCGTTCAGAAAGCTCCTCAAAGCTCGAGCCGTACATAAGCTCGGCCAAAGCCTCTCGCACAATTAGATTGCGGTCTAAGGTTGGGTCATCAAACTGTTCTGCTAAGTTGCCACTATAACGCTCGAGGGTTTTCCCAGCTTCGGTGGGTAAAGATTGACCAATTAACCAAGGCATAGGATACCTTAGCTCTTAATAGAGTCTGACTTAGTGATATAGCCGACTAGAAAAAGACTCGAGTGATTCCTTGCAAATTTGCTTCTACAAGAACCTTTTGCCCTAAAACATCACTAGCCTTTTGGCTCTGTGCTTCAGAAACTTGTCCCCCTGCGCTTTGAATGATCACAGGGCGTTCATGGATGGCGATAATTGCGTGTTTCTCGAGGCGTTCTAGTAAGGGCTCAAAAGCCCAAACCTTTGCCCATAGGTCTTTGATGGCCATTAAGGTGGGTCTACCTTTAAGAGCTGGAATGCCATCTTCACCAGGTCTTCGTACCATTAGTTTTTCAGGCATACTCTGTAAAGAGCTGTAAATCATATCGATGATTTCATCTAAAAAATAATGTTTCTTAATCAGGCTTTGGGCCGCTGGGCCAGGTCTTCAAGATCATCTTCGTCTGGGCGTTTAAGGTTGATGCCTTGAAAGAGTGTACTCAGTTGCGAAGGTAAATTGTTGAGGTGATAAAAATGCTCTTCTAAAGCAGCAGGAACCAGCAAAAGTGGGGCCACGGTTAAGCCTGCTTGTTCTAAAGTTTTTAGTGCTTTGAGCTCAGCCTCTTGTAAATTGGGGTCATGAAATGACAAAGACTCGAGGGGTTGTGGTAGGAGCGAATTCATAGACTTAGACTATAGCCTTTACATGGAGTAGCAGTTTAGAAACGAGATGATACCTCTCTGAAACGAGATGATACCTCTCTCGGATGATACCTCTCTAAAAAAAATCGGGTGCATTTGCACCCGAAAAAATTGAGGACTCGAGCTTATCGTTTTGTTTCAGAACGGTCTTGATCTTGGCGACCCAAATCGGTTTCTAAACGAGCAGCCTTACCACGTAGGTTACGCAAGTAATAAAGTTTGGCGCGACGGGTTCTACCACGGCGCACTACAGTGATGCTCTGAATAAGTGGTGAGTGTAAAGGAAACACACGCTCTACGCCTTCACCAAAACTGATTTTACGCACTGTGAAACTAGACCTAGCACCTGTTTTACCGTTTTGACGAGCAATCACAGTACCTTCAAAGGCTTGGGTACGAGTACGGGTACCTTCAACAACTTTGTAATCTACACGAACAGTGTCACCAGTATCGAATTGAGGAAGATCGGACTTTAAAAAGGGTTGCTCAATTGAGCGAATAATCGCGCCTTTATTGTATTTCATGATTATCTCCTAAATGCCAGAGAGGACTAAACCAACTCTTTAGCAAAACGCCCTTGCGAGCAAACCTATAGATTCTAGCCTATTGTTGGGGTGAAATGCAAGATTTTGCTTGACAACGCAGGGGTAGTATCCGTAAACTAGCCTTTGCTGTGAGTTTTTGGCGTTTTTGCGCTTTAAGGCTCTGAAAGGTGACTAAAATGGCAAAAGAAGGCCCACGCATTAAAATTATTCTGCGGAGTACCGCAGGTACAGGTTTTATGTATGCTTCACATAAAAACCGCCGTAATACCACAGAAAAGCTCGAGCTAAAGAAGTTTGACCCTATTGCTCGCAAGCATGTGATCTTTAAAGAAGAGAAGATGTAAGGCGATTCAAGATTGAAGAGTAAAGGTTGAAGAGTAAAGATTGAAGATTAAGGGCTGGAGGAATCCAGCCTTTTTAATTTTGTGCCAAGTCATGATTTGTTTTTAAGTACCCATCGATAAACCTAGGGTACATTAAAGAGATTAGGGAAATTCAAAAATAGATGCTTGGTGTCGGGAGTAGGGTAACATACAGCCCGTGGAAGGTTTACTTATTGCCGAAGAAATAAGCAAGATTGCTGTGCCAATAAAACGGCTGGCTTGGCGGTTTTTAGATGCGTATACATTTGTTTTGCCACTTTCAGAAGGCTCCTTGTGGCTACTTAACCGTCCGCCGCAGCCGCGCTTTTCTTTCTTAAAAGAAACACCTGAGCAAAGCAGAACCTTTTCGGGATTTCAAGACTTGTTAGTTTCCAAAGCTACAGGAGATTTACTAGAAATTACCCAACTCAAACTTGACCGTGTATTGTTTCTAAAATTTGGTGCAGGGAAAGGTTTTGTGCCTACCCCGCCTGTGACCCTTATTTTTGAATTGACAGGTCGCAACTGCAATTTGATTTTGTTAGATGAAAAAAATATGATATTGGGTTCTGCCAGAGATGTCGCCGAAGATAATAACCGTTTTCGTCAGGTGCGAATAGGCTTGCCTTACCAGGCTCCACCACCCTATGAAAAACCTGACCCGCGATTTTCTACAGATGATGAATTAACCACTATCCTGCTAGGAAAATCATTAAGTAAAGTAAAGAGTACTTTAGATGGTATAGGGCCTGACTTGACCAAGGCTTTAGTTTTAACATCGGGAATAAGCACTGATAAGAAACTCGAGTCGTCAGATTTTTCTAAAATTTTACCTGCACTGCAAAAGATTTTACTGTCTCCATCTAAGGTCATGCAAGATGTTTTAACCATGCCCAAGCTAGACGATTTACGAGAACGCGAAGCTCGAGAGATGCTTATCCACCAATTAAAAACCACACTCGAGAAAGAACTGCATTTGGTACAGAATAGACTCTCAGACATTGATAAAGCCCGCGAAGCAGCACTCGAGGCAGTATCTTTACGTTCACAAGCTGATGTGCTTATGGCTTATCAATATCAAGTTCCTAAGAGTGCCAAACAGGTTTTATTGACTGGGTTTGATGGACGGGAGATCACTATTCAACTAGACCCAAAATACTCTGCTTTAGAAAATGCTAATAGTTTATATGAGCGGGCCAAGAAACGCGAAGCCAGAAAAACCCAAGCCGAGTCTAGAGAAATTGAATTGAGACAAAAACATATTGAACTAGGTAATTTACTTAGTCATTTGGAAAATCGAACGGATGAACAGCTTAAAGACTTGCTAAAAATTTATATTCCTGCACCAAAAAAGCAAGTTCGCAGTGAGCCAGGTATTCGCTATCAGGCCCCACATGATTTTGTGGTGCTGGTTGGGCGTAGTGCCAAAGAAAATGAAATAGTAACCTTTAAGTTGGCAAAGTCACGGGACATCTGGCTTCATGCGCAGGGCTATCCTGGGTCACATGTGATTATTCAGGCGGAAAACAAAGAAGTGCCTTATGAAACGATTCTCTTTGCCGCGCAACTCGCGGCAGCTTACTCCAAAGCAGGTCAATCTGACAATGTACCCGTTGATTATGCCTTGCGGAAAAATGTCTGGAAGCCCAAGGGTGCTGCGCCAGGTGCAGTGTATATGACCCAGCAAAAAACGGTGTATGTTACACCCAGCCGTCGCCCAGAGATAATAGATTAATAGCTTCAGTAATAAATTTGCGCTGTGCTATCCAATGCTCGAGTGTACAGCCAAACATGTAAGAACCCTCGAGAAGTTGCTTTTCGTCGATAGGGTTTGAAAAAAGATCGGCTAACTGATGCATAGCAAAAGTATACTAAAAATCAACTTTTTTCTCGAGTCTTAATTCATCACGAATAGGAATGCCATTTTCTGCTTTAAGGGGTATAGAAGGTTTTGACTTTCTAGCCTTGTTGACAGCATTAGGAAAAATAGCTGTTATTTGAAAGCCTCGACGTTGATAAAAACCGAGGGCATTTAGATTATCATTGGTAGTAATGAGCCATAAACGATTACAGTGCTGCTCAATTGCTTTTTGTTCGGCAGACTCGAGTAAACGACTACCGAGGCCTTGATGTTGTTCAAAACTATCAAGCGTAACTATTTCCAAATCATTGTCTCTTTTGATAAAAGTCAGTAAACCCTTGATGGTATTGTGTGAATCGATTGCTACAAACGCCTCGAGATGTTCAGGATAATAAATGTTGTCATGTGTGACGATTTGCGAATCAAACCAATATTTTTTGAAAATATCAATTAAACTCGAGACATTGCTTCCTTTGGGCCAGTAGTGAATTTGGATTATCATGACGACTTATTCGAGGTTGGTATGTCGTGAGCGCATTTCGGTAGGTTTTTGGTTTAGCCTTTCTCGCAAGACCATCACTATAAACTCAAAAAAGAGTAATTGTGTAAATTCAAAGAGTGTACCCATAGGTAAAAAAGAGGACTTTGCGTCTTTATCATTAGCCATAGTCTGAGCCGGTAAGTGGATGGTCACATCAGCTTTTCTCGCATCACGGCTCTTGGGGTGGGCGGTGATAACCAAGGTCTTGGCTTTGGCTTCTTTTGCAACCTCGAGTAGGGCTGCAACGGTTGAGAGTTTACCTGGTCCAGAGCTGACCATAAGCAAATCACCTTTTGCTACAGGTGGCGTAGTCATATCACCGACCATATGAACATCTAAGCCCAAATGAAACAGTCGCATGGCAAAGGCTTTGATCATTAAACCTTCGCGCCCGACTCCATAAAGACAAATACGTTTGACTTTTAGGATTTCTTTGATGAGTGATTCAACGGTTGTATCTGGAATACTTTGAAACACTTGACTAAGTTCTGTAAATGATTGCTCTGACATTGAAACAAGAGAATAAGTAGCCATGACCTTAGTGTATAAAAAATACCCTGTTCAGGGGGAGGGCCTGGGCAGGGTATAAATAGCTGCGTAAGCAGCGAAGAATTCAAATTACATAGCCATCACTAATGCAGAGGTGTTTAAAGATTCATCAAGGTGGCGTTCTAATAAATTGCGCTGGCATCTAACATAAAGTTCATAGTCATCTAAATCTGCTTCGTAGCCATTTATTTTTCTCTCGCAATCTTTGATGAGAAGTTTTAGAGCTTGTTCGCTAAGGTGGGTTAGGTTGGTTGTTTTCATAATGTAGTGTGTCATAGAGGGTCTGAACGAAGCCTGAAAAGGTAGGAGAAAAGGGAAATGCAGATTCTTCAGGGTAAAAATCGTCTCAGTGGACTTTGGAATTGCTAGAGGAAGGAAGTCCAGGAGATAGAGAGGTTTCTTGTCTAGCTTTTAGTTGTTTGTAGGATGTATAAAATCACATCATTGACTTTTTGTACAGCTTTGGGAATATCCCAATTATGTTTATCGCGCTCTCCAACGATATTGCTCACGCTGCGGATTTCAGCAAAGGCTACATCTAGAGCTAGGCACACCTGCGCGGCAGCAGCACCTTCCATTGATTCTACACTCACATCATAGCGAGCCTGAAGAGCTGTGCTTTCATCAAAGGTTCCTGTAATGGTCTCAGACGTACCAAATATTCCAGTGGGTAAATGAATTTTATCAACAATATAGTGGGTTAATTCCTTGCTGGTAGGGAAGATGTTGTAGTAGGTTTGCTGTTTATGGTTAAGAAGTGAAAAGCCAACTTTATCCATCGATTGAAAACCATCGGCTGTGCGAACACCAGAATCGATATGTATGTCGTGGGTGGCAGCCATAACCATGCCTATGCTTAAAAATGAATTGATGTAAGCTCCACCGATTCCAAACTGAACAACTGCAGTGGGTTTAAGTTTTTCAATGGCAAGCGTGAGCCCGGCAGCCGTATTGACTTTTCCAATGCCCAAATGCACTAGATAAACCGTGTTTGAGCTTTGAGGGATTTTTCCTTTATAGAGTTCACCCAAAGGAAACTCGAGACTTTCCCAAACGATTTGCTGGTGAAGTGGGTTGGCCTCGAGCTTAGTGGCAGTAATAAGTAACAGTTTTTCAAACATGGGAAGATACTCTAAAAGAAGAGATTTACCAGAGGCTTTCTGCTGAAGCTTTTGGAACTTTTTGTTCAGCTAAAAATCTTTCAAAGACTTCTTGTGTTTGCCTTTGAATAGCGCGTCTGATTTCTCTTTTAAGCACAATTTTACGCCACCAAGATGCCTGGGTAAGAAGATAAGAATAGTCTTGCGTTACCTCTTTGCATATTTGTGCCTCGAGTTGCTTTTGAATATCAGCTAGATCAGTTTGTACTTCACGCCGAACAAGGTTATAAGCCATTTCGCTTTCTGCTGAGATTTGATTCATGGTTTATTATCCCACAGCTTCAGTCGGCATATCTAGCAAAGCCTTTACATAAGCAGCAGCATCATAGGGTTGCAAATCCTCAGCTTTTTCACCCACACCAATAAATTTAATAGGCAGTTTAAGCTCTCTGGCAATAGGTAAAAGAATTCCGCCTTTGGCTGTGCCATCTAATTTGGTAACAACTACGCCAGTTAAATTAACTGCTTCATGAAATTTTCTAGCCTGCTCGAGACCATTTTGTCCTGTGACTGCGTCTAGTACTAGCCAAGTTTCTTTAGGCTCACCCGGATCAGCTTTATCGATAACCCGCTTAACTTTTTTAAGTTCTTCCATCAGGTTATGTTTGGTATGCAAACGTCCGGCGGTATCTACAAATAAGAGGTCATGACCGCGTGCGGCTCTGGCTTGGGCAGCATCGTAGGCGACAGCCCCAGGGTCGCCGCCATCGGGTCCAGTAATGGTGGGAATATTGAGGCGTTCTCCCCAAATCTCAAGCTGTGCTGTTGCCGCAGCCCGAAAGGTGTCCCCGGCTGCAAACATAACTTTTTTGCCATGACCCTGATAGTATTGCCCCAATTTGGCAATAGTGGTAGTTTTGCCCACGCCATTGACACCAACCACCATGATTACTTTGCCACGATACTCAACCATATTGCGAGTTACATCTAGCTTAAAGCCTACGTTTCGCAAAATCTGGCGAGTGCGGTCAGCCTCGAGTTGCCGCATTAGGGCAGCCTCGAGAGCTTCTTGAAAACTGGTACCACGTTCGCGTTCTTTTCGGGTCTCAGCTACTACTTCAGCAGCAATTTTGGCTCCTGTATCCGAAGATATCAAAGCAACTTCTAAATCATCCCAATCCATTTCCCAGGGTTTGCCAGGTGCACCACCAAGCAGAGTACGGGTCTTACTGAGGCCGTCGCGTAAGCGGTTAAACCAAGACATGTTGATTCCTTTGTAAGTAAAGCATTTTTGCCTTTCAAGGGGTTTATTTCCCCAAACTAGTCTATTTTAGCCTAGATGTTAAGTGGCCGGGGCAATTTGAGATTCAAGGCTAAAGAGTTAGCATTTCCACGACTCATTGAGACACTTTGTATTCGGCGAACTCAAGGCTGAGTTGAAATATCTTGAACTTTTCTGCGATCGCACTGTCTCAATCAACCTTGGAACTGCTAAGTAAAGAGTAAAGAGTAAAGAGTAAAGGTCTTATTTCTTGCACCAGCATAAAACGCTGCATATTTAAGCAACATCCTCGCTAACTTTAGACGTATTATTCGCGTTTACTGGCTTAAATGTTATCTTTTCAAAAGCTAAATTGCATATTTTTCTTACCTTTTGCATAGGTGCAAGAAATGAGAGGTTAAAGATTCGAGATTAAGAAAATAATCTTTAATCTTTAATTTTCAATCTTGAATTGCCATTAATGCCCCAGCTTAAAATCAAAGGGTTTATCGCGGTGGCAGACCAAGACACCGTTTTCCAGCTCGAGTTCTGCTACTTGCAATGAGGTTCGTTTATAAGAAAGTGGATGCGGGTCAGGCGGTTCGGCTTTGGTCGTTCTATCGGGGTGCGTAAAGTAAAAAACAAAGGCGCGTTCTTCTTGAATTAGAACATCGGCGTGAAGGCCGATGGTGTAATCATCGACTCGAGTTCCCGAATCACTTAATATATTACCTTGTCTTTCCCAGTGGTCTGCATGTGTTGAACGGTAAACCCCAAGCCCATTCCAAGGATCAGTAAGCATCCAGTAAGACCCTTTCCAGAAAAAGACATTAGGGCCTTCGTGTGGACAATCGGTAATCACTGACCCAATTACTTGCCAGGAATAAAGGTCATTACTTTCTGCTAAGTAGGTATGTGAATGGTTAGTTTCATCCTTGTACCACATGCGCCACACACCACTAGGCATCTGAAAAACGCAAGCATCAATCACACGCTCAGAAGATAACTTTAGTTTGCTTTCAAACTTCCAATCCCATACGTTTTTACTGGTTATATGCACGATATGGCGTGTACCTGTCCAATGTATAGGCACGCCTGGAACATAACTTACATACATGTGATAGAGCCCATCGTGAAATAAAATTTCTGGAGCCCAGAACGTATTGCGACCACGTTCAAACTCAAGTCCTTCTAGAATCCCTCTATAAAGCCAAGTTCTGCCATTATCAGAAGAGCTAGCAATGCCAATATCCGTCCCGTGAACCCAGGCAAATTTTTGACAATTAACATTGGCACGGCGATTGGTATAAAGCAACCACCATGATTTTTCTTCTCGGTTCCAGATAATAGTGGGGTCGGCAGCCCCGTCATAGATAGGGTCACGAAAGAGTGGTGCATTGGGGATATTCATGAGTCAATTCTATAGTAAGGTGATATTAGTTGGTTGTAAAAAGGTTGGAAAGGGAAATCCCTACACACTTTTAAGCTCGAGTTCAGCTTCAATCTCAACTGGGATATTAAAAGGCAATTCAGCCATGCCCACCGCACTGCGACTATGCGCGCCGACCTGTGGTCCAAAAAGCTCTAAAATCAAATCAGAAAATCCGTTAACCACACTGGGCTGACTATGAAAGCCTGGTGCAGAATTAACCATGCCAAACACCCTGACCCACTGCCCAATGCGGTCAAGGTCACCCAGTTCACGTTTTAAGCTACCCAAGATTCCCAAAGCCGTAAGCCGCGCCGCACGGTAGCCCTGCTCAACGGTTAAGTCCTTGCCAAGTTTGCCTAAGGGTTCTGCAAAAGACCCGTCACTGTTTTGTGGGGCGTGACCAGAGATAAGCACACGCTTGCCCACTACATGAACAAACTTAAAGGGCAAGATTACGCCTGCGGGGGCTTGGGGTGCAGGGGGCAGGGTGAGGCCGAGGGTGGTTAGATTTTGTTCGAGTTTAGACATATTAAGTATTGGGCCTGAATTCAACTGATGGTTTACCTGCTAATAAACCTGCTACAGAAATATCTTCATCTAATTCTGACCAGTGAATGCCTTCGCCATTGCCAATTAATTTGTAGTTACTGCGTTCAGATGGACTAGCTTTGGCTAATCGTGGAAACCAGATTAAAGGAACAGATAGACTTCTACCGTCAGATAAGGCGACAATGAGTTCATCATCGCCACATTGCACAGAACTTGCTAAAACAGGTTTAGTGATTAAAGAATTCATTCCAGGCCTCCTTCAAAGCTTCTTGATTGCCTTCAACAAGTTTTAGTATTCTTGATAATTCACTGGCTGAAAAGCCTGTACTGCTAGCATAGCTTATTGGATTAAGCCAAAACTTGGCAACGGCACGGTCATGTTGGATATGAACGTGTACAGGCTCATCATTTTCGTTCGAGTAGAAGAAAAATCTGTAAGGACCAATGCGTAAAACCGTAGGCATTTTTCTAGTTTAGCGTATTTAGACATCTGGGAGAGTAGAGTTGGTTTGTTGCTTGGCTAAATTTATTAGTAACCGAAGAGCTTCATTAACTGCTTTTTCGTTTGGAAATGCTTTGGCTACATCTTCATCTAATAAGACTAGATTGTTGCCTTGTTTGTATTTGGCAGCATACTTTCCTCTTACAGGTTTACCCAACTTGGAGAAATCATACTCTTCCATAGCTCTCCTAATATGATATAGCGTTTACATATTTCTTAAAGTCAAACAATTTTGACCCTAACCCAAGTGCCACCACTTGGTCACAAAGCCCACTGTCGCCCGAAATCAATAAATCACATTCATTTGCCATAGACAAAATTGCTGTATCAGTAATGCCTAATTTATCATACTGCCATAAATCTAAGATTGATTTCGTCGAGATATATTTTTCTATGCTATTCTTGTAAATTGTTTTTGTTAGGTCTAAGAAAGTGTTCCTATTTTCACCTTTGAAGTTGTTTAGCACATTATCCACTTCGGTTACTATGTTTGGGCATGTAAGGATGTGATCAAATTTCCGAACTTTGTCTAAAAGAAACTCAAAATGTTCAAGTGTATAAATTGAGGTAGCATTGTGACTACTAATTTTATTGGGGGTTATATGCCCAACCAAAAATAGTATAAGGATGTTGCTATCTAGAATTACGCTACTCATCATTGTGGTTATAAATAGATATAATTTCTCCAGAATTTTTATCAACGATAAAACGTTTGTATTGTCTGATGAATTTAAGTTTTTTATGATAGCTGTATTGATTCGTTACTTCCGTCAGGCGCTCATAAGAATCAAGTGCTTCAATAGGAGTTCCATCTGTAACTAAAAACGATATTGTTAATTCATACCTATCACCTGATGAGTTACGCATTTCTTCAAGGCGAATATCGGTTGCATCATCAAAATAGTCGTCAAAATTATCGCGGATTTTGTTTACCACTTCACGCACAGTCATCATCTTTAATATCCTTTGGAAAGAGTTACTTGAAAAGGTGATATGCATATTTGTGACTCACTTAAATATTTTCACCCCTCCTGCTTCTCCTTCTCCTTATTCTCCTTCTCCTTACTAGGCTTCACCGGCTTATCATCTGGTAAATTTGCATTCAAAGCTTCAATCGCCTTCCCAATTCTTTCTAATACTTTTTGCTTGCCTAATACCACACAGAGTTCAGCTACTCCAGGTGCCTGAGTTGTACCTGTAAGTGCAGCCCGCAAAGGCTGCATCAATTCGGGTTTTTTAATCATGTTAGCTCTGGCATAATCATTGAGGGCATAATTCACTTCGTCTAAATCAAATTCATCTAGCCGTGAGAGTTCACGTTCTAAATCTTCTAAATATTTTTGCCCAGCGGTTAAGCGTTTTTTGGCTTCTTCGTCATAGCCAAAATCATCATGGAAAAAGTAGCTGCTCTGTTCGGCTAAATCTTTTAGGGTTTCAATGCGTGGCAGCATGATGTGAATGACATCGAGATAATAGTCTTCATCGTTTACATCATGTCCAGCTTGTTCAAAAAAAGGTCTAGCCCGGTCAGCGACTTGCTCGAGGCTTAAAACTTCTCTTAGATAATGTGCGTTATAGTGCCACAAACGTTTAAGGTCAAAAACAGACCCACCCGCTGAAATGCGCTTAAAGGTAAAGTGTTTAACCATATCCTGCACGCTAAAGAATTCACGACCGTTGGGCATACTCCAGCCCATCGTACCTAGATAATTCAGTAGGGCCTCAGCGATAATCCCTTGGTCACGATACCAGCGCACAGACGTATTGCCTTTGCGTTTGGAGAGTTTGGTTTTATCAGCATTGAGCAAGAGTGGCATGTGATACCAGCGCGGTTGCGTCCAGCCAAAGGCTTCATAGACCAGCACATGAATAGGAGCAGAGGGCAGCCATTCTTCACCGCGTACTACATCGGTGATGTTCATTAGATGGTCATCAACCATTGCAGCCAAGTGATAGGTAGGGAAGCCGTCGCTCTTTAATAGCACGGCATCCTGCACTTCTTTAATCGGAAAAGAAATATCGCCACGAAATTCATCTTTTATCGTAATAGCTTCACGGTCTCGAGGTACTTTGAGTCTTATCACGTGAGCTTCACTGGCTTGGGCCCTGGTTTCGGATTCGGCAGCAGGAATATCTCTGGCTCGTCCGTCATAGCCCCAAGGTTTGCCTAGGCGTTTAAGGTCTTGACCGATACTCTCGAGTTCTTCGGGTGTTTCAAAAGCGCGGTAGGCTTTACCTGTTTTGACCAACTCTTCAACGTGTTTTTTGTAAACCTCGAGGCGTTCACTTTGCCGATAAGGGGCGTTAGGTCCGCCAATTTCAGGGCTTTCGTCAGGGTCTAAACCCAGCCAGTGCAGCGTTTCAAAGAGAATCTTTTCAGATTCAGCATTGTAGCGGTCCTGATCGGTATCTTCTAGTCTAAAAATAAACTTGCCGTCACTTTGTTTGGCAGCTACATAATCAAAAAGGCTCATATAAGCCGTGCCTACATGGGGGTCCCCTGTAGGAGAAGGTGCAATACGGGTATTCATCTTTTCTATTTGAGACATCTGTCCCCTCCAAAACCGTGTTCTATTCTAGCCTATGAAGGGTGTTTAGGGCTAAATGAGTTATCCTCTAACCACCTGGCATAGCCTTTTTCATCTACCTCTCGGCTGGCCAGCCCTAAAGTCATGACCACGGCTTCGGCTTCTGGTGCTTGTAAAAGATAACCGTTAATACGCAAAAAGATAAAGGCCGCTAAAAATCCGGTGCGTTTATTGCCATCTATAAAAGGATGATTGCGCACAATACCGCTAGCATATGCTGTTGCAAGCTCAAAAATACTTGGTGTTTCGTATGCGAATAGATTTTCTGGGCGTGCCAATGCGGAAAGCAATGCCCCTTCATCTCGAGTGCCAGGCGAACCCCCATGTTCCTCGAGTTGTGCCTGGTGGGCTGCTTTAATAACGTCCAATAAGACCCATTCGGGGTTCATTTTGCTAATTCTCGGAGGGTGTTTCGGTAATTTTGCATCCCTTCTTTAGCGGCATCCATTTGCTTTTTGAAGGTTGCATCATAGGCTGTAATTTTATAGCCATCCGGTGTTTTAACCAAAAACACCTTGTCATCTTGCTTTAGATCAAGTTCAGCTAAGACCTCTTTAGGAAGAACGATACCAGTAGAATTGCCAATAGCTCTAAGTTTTGTTTCAATCACAGCGTTTGCCATAGGGTTATGTTACCACAGATGTTATTACGGGGGTCGGGTTTCAGGGGTTGGGGGTTAGGGGCTGGATTGAAGGTTAAAGGCTGAAAATTGAAGGCTAAAGATTTAGAAAGGGGACAGGGGAGCAGGGGGAAAACTTATTCTCTCCCTGTCTCTTCAACAAACTTTGTACCCTGCTGTTCACTCACCACTCGCTACTCATCACTCGCCACTTTCTTCAGTCTGAAACCTCGAGGGAAGCCAGCTTAATGCAGGTTGCCACCACTTCCATAGCCAGCCGTATCTCTTCTAGGGGTGGGCGTGTTGGGGCCAGGCGGATATTGCTGTTTTTGGGGTCTTTGCCATCAGGATAGGTTGCACCGGCTGGCGTGAGAGAGACTCCGGCTTCGTTAGCTAGTTTGATCACCTGATCAGCGATAGGAAGCTTGGTATCCAAGCTAATAAAATAGCCGCCTTTGGGATTATTCCAGGTGGCTAGACCGGTATCACCTAGTTCACGGCTCAGAACCTCATGAACAGCATTAAATTTAGGTGCAATAATGTTCGCATGTTCTTTCATTAGGGCTTCTATGCCACCAGGGTAATTCTTCAAAAATTTGACATGTCGGTACTGCTCAATTTTGTTAGGCCCGATGGTTTGAGCATTTAGTAGATTTGATAGATGTTGGATGTTCACTTCGCTGCTGGCCATAAATCCAATGCCTGCACCAGCAAAAGTAATCTTGGAAGTTGAACCAAATATATAAACACGGTTTGGATTACCAGCATCTTTGCAAGCCTGAAGAAAATTTAATGGACGAGTCGTATCTTCAGTCAAATGGTGAATACAGTAGGCATCATCGGCAAAAATGGTGAAGTCAGGTGCAGCAGCTTTTAAGCTGGCGAGCCTTCTTACATTTTCATCACTGATGGTGTCACCTGTTGGGTTGCTATAAGTCGGTACAAAGAAAATACCTTTGATGCTTTCATCCTTAGCGGCTAAGGTTTCAACAGCATCCATATCTGGTCCATTAGACGTAATTGGCACTGTGACTAATTCAAAGCCGATTTTTTGTAAAAGTAAAAAATGACGGTCATAACCTGGAACTGTAACAATCATTTTAGGTTTGTCATTAACCCACGGCTTTGCTCCTTGCAGCCCACGTAACATCGACCACATCAGGGTATCGCTCATCATTTCTAAGCTGGCGTTGTTTCCTACTATCGTTTCACTTGGCTTAACCCCAAGAATATCGGCAAAATACTCTCTGGCTTCAGGTAGCCCCGCAATGGTTGTTGAGTAATTACGAATATCAATATTACCTGGTCTAAGCACATCTGAAGCATCAACACAGATTAGTAAATCATTTGATAAATTAAAATCTTCATCGCTAGGTTGCCCACGCTGCATGTTGAGCTTTAGGCTCATAGATTTGTATGTTTCAAATTGTTGTCTAAGGTCTTTTGAGTTCATGGGAATAGCTTAACAGGAAATTAGTAGGAAGTAGAAAAACATTCTGAATTAGTGGTCGGTAAGTGGTTGAGGAAGCGGATAAAGATAGTTAATTCCTAAAATATCTCTTCTGGAAAACTCTTCTTGGTAGCCCATGTGATCGGTATTGATCTGAGAGTTCTTGGGTTCAATGACCAGATTGTCTCCAAAGTAAGCTGGATAGTGCATGATGGAGTAGTAATCGTATCTACGGTGGGTACTCAAGTCTTCAATAATCTGATACTGGCTTTGCCACAGTGTCGGGATTTTATCCCAGTGAATATCTATAGCCTCATCGCGGTCAGAGCGGGTTTGTTCGTGCTGAAATCCCAGAGTGTGACCCATTTCATGAATAACAGCACTATAACTGCAATAGGAAGCGAGTAAAATAGGTTGCTTGCCACCTTTGCGCCCAACATAAGATGCACATCCACTCGAGGGTCTAAACTCTATATAGTCTTCTTCAGTGCTGTGTTTTATCCATTTAAGATTGGTTTCTTTGTTGTAATACTTAATGGCTTTTTTGATGTGCTTTTTTAGCTTCTTGGGTAGATCGGGGTGAATAGTATAGGCAATAGTATTGTTTTCCCAAAGATTAGCAACATAGGTTGCTTGTCTACTGATAGAGGCATCGGCTAGAAGAATATCACCTTGAAAACGCACATATCCATCTTTTATATAAGCAGTTACTTGATGTGATCCAGATAAAGGTAAACCTAGGGTACTTATTGCAAACCCACTCGAGTCTTGCAGCCCTTGCTCATGCCAATTGATCTCTTCTAAAGGGGAAACCTGATTACAACCAACAAAAAATACGATCATCAATCCCAAAAATAAGCCTAAACTTTTCACACCTCACCTCTCAACGGGCTTAAGTCTACACTACTCAAGATGGGAATTTGTTAAGTTCGGCAGAAGGCGAGTGATGAGTGAAAATCTTCTACTGTTCACTCATCACTCGCCACTCGCCACTTAATTAACCTGTACCAGCTACGTGATGATCAAGACCATGATAGGTTTTGATAAAGAGTTTCATCGCTTCTTCGTCAATAGCTTCAAAACGCTGCAAACGAGTCCAGGCCGTCATGGCGTAGGTAGTAGGCATATTTTCTCTTGGAGCAATAACTATATGTCTATAACCCTTAGCAATAAGTTCTAGGGCATCGATATGTTTTTGGTTTTCTTCGGGAGTACCAAAGGGATACCAAAGGATGACCCCACCATCCTCGAGGTTATGCATAAATGGCTCATCGGGCAAGATTTCGTCATAGCTTCCCCAAGAAGCTAACCCCTCGGTATGCCAGCCCGATGTAGGGGGGTCGCTATTGTAGGGTGGGTGGTCCTTGGCTAAATCTAAATGAATATTGCCTTGGTCGGCAAACTTTTCACCAGGTTTTTGACTTTCTTGGTAGATATTAAAGCCGATGATACCTGCAACGACCAGTGCTGCTACGCCACCCCAGACATACCAGAGAAGCTGATTGCGAGCTTGTTTGGCGGCTAATGCTGATTTTGCTTTTGATTTGCTTTGTGATGCCATAGGTTTACTTTAACAAATTTTGAGGCAGTGGGGGTTGGGCCACAAACACGCTGTAGCGTTTGCTATAAGATGACCAGTTTGACAGAGAATAAAATGCTGTTAGGCTAGGAGACTTATGAAACTTAATCATCTCAATCTTACTGTCACTGATGTTCTAGCAACCAAAGGCTTTTTGGAAAAATACTTTGGCTTTCATGCAGTGATGGAAGGCAATGAAAAAATGACCTTTTTATCTGATGGAAGCATGATGCTGAGTATGTTCAAAGACAAGGATGTAAATTATCCCAAAGATTTTCATATTGGTTTTTTGCAAGAAACCGAAGAGCAAGTTAATGAAATCAACCAGCGTCTAAAAAATGACGGATTTGACGTACCGGCTCCAAAAAGACTTCAAGGGGGTAGATGGTCGTTTTATTTTAGTTCACCAGGTGGTTTTGTGATTGAAGTGGAGTGTGTAAGTTTTGCTTAAAGAGAGTTATTTTTCATTCACTGGGGTGTTACCCTCGAGGATTTCATCATGGTGATAGTTGTTTGCTCGAGCTTATGGATGGCTGGTATAAAAAGCCAAAGAACACAAATTGCAGCACTGAGTACACCACCCCAAACGAATACGCCACGCACACCGATGGTCTCACCGAGCGGTCCGGCAATCAGCAGTCCCAGTGGTCCAACCACACCCATCATGGTCGTGAGTAACGATATGGTACGCCCTTGGATATGATTTGGCACGACGGTTGCCAGGAGAGCAAATAATTTAGCATTCCCAACCGAAAATCCCATGCCGTAGAGAGTCCAGCCCACCAACGCCAGCCAGAACACAGGTGCAAGTGCAGTTAGAGCAATGGCACCGCAAGCAATGGCATAGAAAGTAAGCATGGTCAAAATAGGTCGGTGTTGCGGTAACACCGAAGCCAACCCGCCGCCAAGGACTAAACCCACGCCAGACATAACCTGAAGGAAAGCAATTGCATTTGGACCACCTGCAAACAGTTGCTTAACCAAGAGTGGTGTGAGCGTATTGGTTTGCATGACCAAAAACACCACAATGCCTAAGAGTATATATATGCTCAATAACCCCGAATCTCGAGTGACATAGTTGAAGCCTTCCTTAAAATCAGTCCAGACGCTCGAGGATTTATTTTGAGTCTCGAGGGGTTGTGGAATGCTGTACATCAGTAAAGTTAGAATTGCCAGTACCGCCGTGACCACATCTATCATCAGGGCAGCTTGTAACGGTAAGACCGCCAGCGTGACTGCACCTAGTGGAGCCGCAACAATAGTAATCATCCCCATAAAACCCTGGGATATACCAGACATTTTTGAAATGAAATCTGTTGGCACGAGATTGGGAACACTCGCGTCAAAAGCTGGTCTTTGAAAGGCTTGCATGGTGCTGCGAATAAACATTAGGGTGTAAACCTGCCAAAGTTGAACGCTATTGGTGGCGAACAGAATAATCAGTACAATCATGCAAATTGCGGTAATGGCATCGGAAATAATCAGCAGTAAACGCCTTGAAAAGCGGTCTGCCATCACACCAGCAAATGGTCCCAATAGGGCTTGTGGCAGCAGTCCTGCAATGCCAGCCGCAGCGAGTGCAGAGGTACTGCCTGTTGTTGAAACAATCCACCAAAGCAGCACGAACTGGGTGATTTGACTGCCTGCAAGAGATAATACTTGTCCAATGAAGATGACCCAAAAGCGCGTTTGCCAGGTGCTCGAGGGGTCAACACTTGTGTAGTTAGGGTTAGGGTGTTCAGAGCTAGTATTTTCAGGGTTAGGCGGTGTGGTGGTCGTTTGCGAATTCATGATTTACCTCGAGTCTTTCAGGCTCTTGCAACACTTTTTGGCCATAACGAGCCTGCACCCTCTATTGTGAAAGGGTCGAAAAAGATATAGGTGTTGCAAGCTAGAAGTTTCTTACATCATGTTTGAAAATAGTTTTTGTTAAATGTCTAGTTCATCAATCTCTGGTCCTGCCATTGCCTGGCTCACCTCCTTAAAAAGATCATCTGAGACGTAGGTTTTGAGGTCCTCCAAGGTCTCGCAGACCTGAAGTGAATAGTCACCGGATGTTTTGAAGGCCTCCCAGTCAAAGCCAAAACCTGCAATCCGTTTCAGCAGCCCATTGCCCAGGCCCCAGTTGTCGGGATTGCCCGTATATTCGGGGTCACCCCACGAGAGTTCCCATTCGGGTAGGACGCGGGTGTGCAGGGCGTAGCGGTTTCCTGCGGTTTTATAAACGTTCTGAATTTGAGTTCCTTTGCCGTTTGCTGTCGGCTGAAGCCACCTCACCAGGCGTTGCCCTACAAAACGCTTGCGCCTGTGCGCCCCCTCCCTGTTTACGATTACGGTGATTTCATCTAGGCCACGCTGACTTGCTTCTTCAAGCTCAGAGAAACCGCCTTAGCGCACGAACGATTACTGAGGACAGGTTCGTGCCGGACACTAACTGTGCTCGCTCGAACAGTGGTAAATCGTCTTCGGATACATAGATGGTTTTGTTTGGCATCAATACCTCTTCTTCAAAGTATATTTATAAGTATACGCATACTTATACAAGAAGTCAACTCTTTATCAACCACACGAACAAGTTGTGAGGGGCTGATGATGTCAAAAATACTCGAGCCTGATTGGTGATTATGGATTGAACTCATTGACAACGGAGAGAAATGGGTAGCGTGAACGATTAGCCAAGTTGAGAAATCCAGATCGGCTTTATCTTTAAGGAAGCCTAAGAGATGCTCGAGCAAGTTCAAATGTGTCAAGCAAGGTTTCCTCGAGTTTTTATTTTTTCTATTTGAAAAAGTGACACCACCACCACGTCCTGGTAGAGTTTCTACTTCGACCTCGAGGTCTTGCAACCGTGTTAGGTCACGCCGTATGGTGCGCTCACTCACGCCAAAATGTTCTGCTAATGCTTGTGTGGTGAGTTGTTTCTGTCCACGCAGTAAGTCAACGATTGCAAAAAGCCTGTTTGTAAGATCGCTCATTCTAACAATAAGCATACTCGAGGACGCTTATAAACCTGGTCAGATTATGTCTAGGTTTGGTTTTATCCTTCTTGTAGAGGCTAAGACCTCAGAAGGAAGTACATTATGAAAAAGAAAGCATACGTTTTAGTATTTGATGGTTTTGCTGATTGGGAACCTACTCACGTGCTATGTGGGCTTGCGATGTCAGGAAAGCTCAAGATCGTAACAGTAGGATTTTCGGCAGAACCAATTCGTTCGATGGGTGGACTAAAGGTAATTCTAGACATTACATTGGAACAAGTTATTTCTTCACAAGCAGCTATTTTTATACTTCCAGGTGGCATAATGTGGCAGCAGAATCTCAATCCTAAAGTCATTCAGCTCTTACAGAAGCTAGAAGCTGAGAAAGTTTTCATTGCCGCGATTTGTGCTGCAACAATCGAGGTTGCTAGAGCAGGGCTTACACACGGGGTGCGGCATAGCAGCAATGCGCTTGCGTATTTGAAAATGCAAGTTCCTGATTATAAAGATGAAGCGTTTTACATCAACGAGCCAGCCGTGCGTGATGGACTTTTGATTACGGCAGGTGGCGTTTATAGTTTGGAATTTGCAAGGGAGATTTTTCGGAAGCTCGTGACCTTTAGTGAAGCTGAAATTGATAACTGGTTCAATCTTTATAAGCATGGTATTTGGTCACCAGAGCTTGCGGCAGTTTAGGTGAATCACAAATATTTTTGAAATTTAACAAAAACTGTTACAGGAGGCTAGGTTCTAAGTATCTTTGGTGATGTTTCCTGTAGCATTATTGTATAAATATAAAAATTTTGAATATACTATATTTACTATGAAAACAAGCATCTTTCGCTATGGTAAACCTGAGCCCTTACCTAAGTCTCGAGTCCTGCAAGCAGGGCCACTTACCCTCCTCTACGAAGCAGGAGATTTGCGCTACGTTAAACTTGGCGACAAAGAAATTATTCGCAGGCTTTATGTAGCTTTGCGCGATCAAAATTGGGGTACAGTAGCAGGCGTAATTCGTAATGAGCGAATTGCGCAACATACGGATTCATTTGAGATTACTTATGAATCTATTCATCAAAAGGGTGATATTGATTTTACTTGGAATGCTCTAATTCGAGGAGATTCGAGTGGCTACATTAGCTTTGAAATGAAGGGTGAAGCCCTGTCAACATTCTTACGCAACAGAATCGGTTTGTGTGTTCTGCATCCGTTATGTGAATGTATGGGCGCAATGGCATCGATTGAGCATGTTGATGGCTCGAGTCACCAAACACTTTTCCCTACCGATATTGCTCCGCAGCTTGTAGTAGATGGCATCATTCAACCCGTTCATCCTTTTTCTGAAATGCGCTCACTTCGTTATGCAGTAACTTCTGATTTGCAGGCCCAGATTCAATTTTCGGGGGATATTTTTGAAATGGAAGATCAGCGCAACTGGATTGATGCCTCGTATAAAACCTACTGCACGCCTCTTCATTTACCCTGGCCTGCTAAAGTGGCGAAGGGTGATAAAGTGCAGCAATCAGTGTGTCTTAGGTTGCATGGGATATTACCTGAGATAAAATCATTAACAGAAGCTGTAACCATTTCTATTTCTAATAACCAGACCATGCTGCCTAAAATAGGTTTGGGTGTAGCAAGTCACGCTGAAGTATTAAGTGAGAGGGAACTTGAGCGTCTTCGTAAACTCAAGCTCTCGCACCTGCGCGTGGATTTAGTTCTTGCCGAGAATTACCAAGCAAAGTTAGAGCAAGTCATTCGTCAAGCAAATGAACTAAACGTCAGGCTCGAGCTTGCCCTTGTGCTTTCTGACCAAGCTGAGACTGAATTAAAAGCACTGGTACGACATCTCGATAACGCCCCCCTGTTCAATGTTTTGATTTTTCATGTTTCAGAGCTTTGCACCTCAAAAAATTGGATTAAATTGGCTCGAGATATTTTCCAAACCTATGACATAAACATTCCAATCTATGGCGGTAGTGATGCTTACTTTACCCATATCAATGCAGAGAAGCCGCCGGTAGATGTACTTGATGGCGTAGTGTTTTCGATCAACCCACAAGTTCATGCCTTTGATAACTCTTCTATTGCTGAGACCTGCGAAGCAATAGCTTCAACTATTCAAACTGCAAAAACATTTTCAGGAAAGAAACCTTTGGCAATTTCGACAGTGACCTTAAAACCTCGCTACAACCCCTATGACAAAACCAAACGCATCCCTTTACCCAATGAATTGCCACCACAAGTGGATGTTCGGCAGCTTTCTCTCTTTGGTGCGGCATGGACACTGGGAAGTCTGAAATATATTGCAGAAAGTGGAGCACTCGAGTATGTAACCTATTACGAAACAACTGGCTGGCGCGGTGTGATGGAAAAGGAGAGTGGTTCACCTTTGCCTGAAGAATTTCCTTCGCTGGCTGGTGCGGTATTTCCTCTGTATCAGGTGTTTGCCAAGGTTGCAGAATTTTCTGATGGTGAAGCCATTAAGTCATACTCAAGCCATCCTCTTAAAATAGAATCCTTAGTTCTTCGCAAGGGTGATAAGCAACGTGTATTACTGGCTAATATGACCAATGAAATTCAAATAGTGAAACTCGAGCAAAAAAATGCTTCTTACCTAGTTTTTGATGAATCTAATATAGAAGAAGTAATGATGCGTCCAGAAGCCTTTTCCAGAAAGGTGTGGGCCAATGAGCTTGCTTTATGGCCTTACGCACTGGTGTGTATTGATAGCTAATAGACTTGCCCTATAACTTAAAACCTGATTAAATCTGACTAGGAGACTCAATATGAAACGCTTAGAAAACAAAGTAGCCATTATTACAGGTGCAGCTCTGGGCATGGGGCGGGCGGCGGCTTTGCACTTTGCCCGTGAAGGAGCTAAAGTCGTCGTAGCAGATATTTCAGATGATGGTCATAAGGTTGTTGAAGACATTAAGACAGCAGGTGAACAAGCCTTGTTTGTCAAAGTTAATGTTTCTGACTCGAGTCAGGTTCAAGAAATGGTTGCACGTGCTGTTGAACATTTTGGTAAACTTGATGTCATCTACTGTAATGCTGCCGTCCAACTTCATGGGCAAGATGCCCCAGCCCACGATTTAGAAGAAGCTGTCTGGGATAAAGTCATGAACATCAACCTCAAAGGGGTTTGGCTTTCGGCAAAATATGCGATTGCAGCTATGTTAAAAACAGGTGGTGGCTCGGTGATTATTGCAGGGTCACCTACAGGTCTATTTGGAGGTGCGGCAGGGTATACAGCTTATAGCTCGAGTAAGGGTGGAGTTATTGCTTTATCCAGAATTATGGCGGCTGATTATGGCAAGCAAAATATCCGGGTGAACTGTGTAGTGCCTGGACCCATTTATACCCCACTGACCCAAGCTATTTTTGATAAAGAAGAGACCCAAGCCTTTTTTCAACAAGCCACGATGCTCGGACGGATTGGGCAACCTGAAGAAGTCACTGGTCTTATTGTTTTTTTGGCTTCTGATGAGGCTAGTTATTGTACGGGCGGACTCTATATGGTAGATGGTGGTATTACGGCATTGTAATCGCATGAGGATAGCTTCTTTAATGAGGCTGCTGATGAGCGTGCTTGAACATAGTCCGATAGTTACGATATAGGTAGGGAGTGTTCATTTTTAGAAAGAAATGAAAAACGGTCGTTTTTCCAAAGTTGAAGGATAGGCTCATAGTGGTCAACGCTCGAGCCCTCGATGCCCTTGTTTGCGTCCAACCAAGAGACCATGCGTTTTGAACCCTCGAGCCAACTGACCGTATATCTAAAATCCAAATCTTCCTTGGCTTTTGTATTGTCGAAGAGGTTATTAAATTGAAAATTAACCTTTGCCCAAAAACTCTGTTCGGGTGCAAGTTGATAAAGAACATCAGTTGGGATATGAATGATTTCAGGTGACTCACACCCAAGTGCTTTTGCTACTGTTTCGTGATATGCCTTCCAGGTAAGCCACTCCTCACCAGCAACGTGATAGGACTTCCCAAGGGTTTGCGTGTTGCCGACAGAGTTGACAAAAGCCTTGGCTACATCATCGGCGTGACAAGCAACCCAAAACGAATTGCCATCACCGTGAGAAATGATGGGTTTCCCTGTACGAATGCGCTCTAAGTAATCTGTTGACCAACCAAAGGTGTGTAAAATGCCAACGCCTTCACGGTAAGTATAAGCAGGGCGAATCACTGTTACAGGAAAATTGTTTTGTTCATAAGCACTCGAGAACACTTCTTCACACCGAGCTTTGTCATGAGCGTACATAAACTCTTTACTTGGTTGCCTCGCTGCATCTTCTGTAACTGGGTAACGTGAAGCAGGTTTTGTGTAAACATCTACCGTGCTGCAAAAGATGTACTGTTCAATAGTGTTTTGAAACGTTTCAATGGCACTCTTGGCATCGTCTGGTTTATAGCAAACCATGTCAATGACACAATCAAACTTTTGATTTCCCAATAAGTTTTTGAAAGTTGCGTAGTCCGTTCTATCGCCCACAATGGTTTGAACATCAGGAAATTCACCTTGCTTATTTCCGCGATTGAAATGGGTGACGGTGTGGTTTTGCCCCAATAGCATCTGTGTAATCGGTGTGCTGATAAGCCCTGTGCCACCAATGATCAAGATTTTCATGGCTGTTTTTTAAGCTCGAGCAACCAGTCTTCTCCTTTTGGCACAACAAAGGTTTTAGCGTTTGCTTCGCCTTGGCCTTGTGCCATTTGACGTTGACCAGTACGTGGATCAAACCATGTTGATTGCAAAGAGTGCGAAAGTGCCGAAAGATTAAGCGTTATTTCAGTATTTTCAGGCGTATAGACGAGTGCAATATCGCCTTCATCACTGCGAGCAGCAACGATGTAGTGTTCAGAATTTTCTTTGCCTGGCTGCGTAATAAGCAAATCTTGTGCAGGGCGCAGCCTCCACCATTCAGGTAAATTAAACACGTCATAGAGATGTGATAATTGTTCTGCTGCAGGCATTCGCAAGGCTTCGCTCCAGGCTAAAGGAATGCCTGTTTTTGGATGCGCTGTAGGTGGGCGTGTGCCGTCATCCCAACCCCACACACCGTGACCGCCATAGGTCACACCTGCTGTTGGCGAAACGAGCAAACTCCAATATAGCCTCTTACGCGTGGCATGTGCGCTGAACGGTTTTTGACTCTGATACGCGATGTGATTTTCGTACGGTGGCTCTAAATTGATAACTGGGTGTGTAGGTTCTTCATTCCATTTCGTTGCAGGTGGTCCTTCGAGCAACCATTTATCATATTCGGTGCCGTCACCATGACCACTCTGATAACCGATGAAATCAATCCAACTCTCATTTTTGAAATTGCCAATCCACTGCTGTCCGTTGGGATGGAGTGTTACAGGAGCATGGGTAATATCTCCAAAGACTGCACGGCCAATCCGCCGCCAGCGTTCGCCGGCTTCACCTTGGTAATTTGCGTCACCAGGCAAGAACCACGCCACTGTGTCTGCACCCCAACGTGCGACCATGTACCGTGCTAGAAGAATGGCTTGATCTTCGGGGAGTATTGCACCTGGGTTGTCTTTTGTCACCTCCGAATTCCAATCGGCGGCCCAGAGAAGTGTAGGAACAGAAAGCAGTCCTGCTTTAATAATGGCATCGTGTTTTTGCTCGAGATGCTGGTAGAACTTGAGATCAATGTTAATTTGCTCGTGACCTTCATACGCCTTATTACCAAAACGGTCTCCATCAGGTGCTGCTAGAAATTGAGTTGCAACCCACTGTGCTGCTGTAAATTTTTGACGAACACGTTCACTTAAATAATGTTGCCAGTCTTCCTCTGTTGAAAGCATCGGGCCATTCCACACGGTGTCTGCAAGCCAGAAAAATGGTGTGCCGTCTGCATGAATGAAATAACGACGATTGCTCGAGAGCTTCAAAGGACCGTGTTGTTGAAAGCGCGTTGTCCCAGTTGGTTGGGTGACTTGGAAATTTCCTTTGGTGTGGAGAGAAGTATTACTTGAGTCTGAACTACTTGTGCCAAATGACCATTCCCCCACTTCATCAGGTGCAAAACGAACACGCCAAGTTTTGTCACCATCCCAAAAGCCATAAACTTTATGCTGCTTTCCAGTCGGGGATGTAAAAATTGAACTTAATGATACTTTTTGTAATGGATTATCATAAACTTTTGAACTCTCCAAAATCCACTCGCCACGTTGCCATATGGGAACATTCATCATTTATCCTTTCACTGCACCTGATGCTAAGCCAGAAACAAAATATCGTTGAAATAGTAAATAGACAATCACGACAGGTAAAATCGCCATGACAATCGCTGCGTTAAGTTCAGTATAGTTATTGCCGAACTGCCCCATAAATGCCTGAAAGGATAATGGTACTGTCCACGAATCCTGACGTTGCAAAATCACTAGGGCAATTGAGAACTCATTCCATGTTGCTACAAAATCGAGAATAAACAATGCTGCTAATGCAGGTCGCGCGAGCGGCAAGATAATTCTCCAGTACAAGCCAAATGCTGATGCTCCGTCAATCTTCGCTGCATCGTCTAACTCTTTGGGAATAGTACGAAAAAAACCACGCAAAATAAAGATTTGATACGGCACACCAAAAGCAATATAGGGCAGTAAAATACCAAGATATTTATTAAGTAAACCCATCTCCAAAATCATCCGAAAGAGCGGCCCTAGCGCAACTTGTACAGGAATAAGCGTCCCTGCTAAAAAAATAGTAAAGAGCACTTGCTGATAACGAAAGCGCATTCGCGTGAGGGCAAAGGCGGCGAGTGAAGAGATAAACAAACCAATGGGCACTTTGGTAAACGAAATAATGGCACTGTTGAGTGCTGTCGTTGAAAGATCGGCACGGTTCCAGGCTTTGCTAAAATTTTCCCAAGCAATTACTGTGGGTAAACCAAACGCACCTGTCTTAATTAAATCAGGCCTCGTTTTTAGCGAGGTCAGCAGGATAAAAAAGAACGGTGCTATCCAGATAATCGCAGCAGCAGCCAGCCCTAACCAAAGCCCTACAATCACGGGGTCAAATTTTCTTTTCTTCATTATTCCTCCCGTGAAATCCAGAGTACGTAGGGAACGACAATCACCAGCGTGAGCACGAGCAAGACAATCGCCACCGCCATCCCGTTACCAAAATCACGCAAACCAAAAGACTGTGTATAACTCCAGAGTGCCAGCACTTGTGTGGATTGTCCAGGCCCGCCTGAAGTCATACCAACAATGAGGTCAAAAACTTTGAGCGAATTGATAATCGTTAAAACAGTCACGACAATCATGGCTTGACGTAAGGAAGGTAACGTGACATTCCAAAAGACTCGAGGCGCGTTCGCACCGTCCACTTTAGCTGCCTCTTTTAACTCTTCTGGCACCCCTTGCAACCCTGCTAAAAATAACACCATATTTGCACCCGAAGATTGCCAAACATAGGCAATAAAAATCGAGTACAGTGCGACGTTTGGGTCACCGAGCCAGTCCTGAATCAAAAACCCTAAACCAAGCGATTTGAGTAAGGAATTAAATAAACCGAGAAGCGGGTTATACATCCACGACCAAATCGTGGCAACGGCAATCGAAGCAATAATGGAAGGTAAATAAAAAATAGCCCGGAACGAGTTGCGGGCCATAATTTTTTGATTGACTGCGATGGCCAGTGCTAATCCTAAAAGTGTTGGACCAATGAGCGACAGCACGACCCAAATAATGCTGTTTCTGAACGCTGTCCAGAACACGGGGTCTTGGGTAAAAATCTGAACGTAATTATTGAGCCCGACAAAATTGCGATTTTCAGAAATCCCATCCCAATCATAAAAGCTTAGTATCAACGCATTGACGATGGGGTAAAGCGCAAAGACGGCATAAATAATCAGGGCGGGTAGTAAAAAAGGCAGAGCTGTAAGTGCCTGCAAAAGATTGGGGCTCGATTTTTTTTTGGATGGGTTCATTTTGAGATCTTTTGAAACAGAGTTTGAACGCTATGGCGAGGAAATTCTAAAATCCCAAGGCGCAGTTTCCGATTATCGGGCGGAACAAGGGGTTGTCTGAACTTGTCGAAGACAATCCCCTTGTTCTCCTCGGTATGTGAAAGACTTTTAGAATTTCCTCGCATTGACACTAATCTGTTAGTTCCCTGCTTTATAATTGTCAATAAATGTTTGTAACTGAGTGGCGGCTTCGTTGGGGTCAATATCGCCTGTCAATACGCCGTTTTGAATCCGCCAAGACTCGGTATTAACCGCGAGTGGAAAAGCCTGATCCCCTGGCTCGTAAACTTCGGTGAGTTGTGCAAAAATTTCACTCCACTCTGCATCTAAAGGACGACGGTTAGTACCGTAATCAATCTCTTTAACAATGGAGATAGCACCGAAGTTTCCCAGATTGGCTTGTTGAACTTCAGGCGAGCTAATGTAGTCTAAGAATTTTATAGCAGCTTCTTTGTTAGGGCTTTTTTCACCAACATAGAGCATTTCAGCAAAGAAATAAAGGCGGTTGCTTCCTGTTGGGAAGGGGAACATGCCATAATTAGCTAAGTCTTCGCCTTCATCTGAAATACCATTGACCATCCAGTCGCCCTCGAGCATCATCGCAGCAGCACCTGTGTAAACGAGCAGGTTCGAGTCTTGTGGTGCGATACCCATATAGTCTTTACCTAAGAAGCCGTCGGTATCCCACCGTTTGAGTTCGACAAAGGCTTCTGTGGCGCAAGGTTCATCGGTCCAGCTTACGGTCATGGCTTTGAGCGCGTCGTGTTTTTCAGCACCACATTTGGTCTCGAGCAAACTATCTAAAAGGCGCATAATGTGCCAGTTGGTGCTGCCACCAAAACTGAATGGTGTAATGCCCGCCTCGAGCAATTTTTGATTGGCAGCAATGAGTTCATCATAAGTGGTGGGTTCTTCGGTAATCCCTGCTTGTTCAAAAGAATCTTTGCGGTAATACACCACCATGCCGTGAATGGTGTAAGGCACACCATGCATTTGCCCATTGTATTGCGTCTTAGACAAAGCACCACCCAAGAAACGGTCATTCCAACCAAGCGAGGTGTAAGCCTCATCCAGTGGCGCACTCACACCCAGGTTGACAAACTCTCCACCAAGCCCAAGCCCTGCCCAGTTAAAGAAAATATCAGGAAAACCATCTGTGCCTGCTGCAACACGCATGGCATCTTTGTGGGCATCTACGGCGCGGCCCTCAAGTGTAATTTTAATATCTGGATTCGCCACCTCGAAATCTGCAACCGCCTTATCCCAAGCAGCTAGCACTGTGTCTGAGAATGCACTCAAAATCCACACTCTAACTTCTTGTTGCGCCGAAACAAATGATGACCCCACGATGCTCGCTAGCATGACACTTAAAACATAACGTGCTAATCTCTTCATAATTCTCCTTTCAAAAAGTTAAAAACCTTGAACCAGAAACCTGCCTCCTAAAAAGCCACACCTCCTTCGTTTGACTCGAGTGCAGAGCTAATCCTTCCGGCAAACAAATTAGCTTACTCTTGAATCTTGTTTAGGTGATTGTATACAATCTACTAAGGATTGTAAAGTGTCAACCATTCATTAAAGAGGGTTTTGAACTTTCACTTTTCATCATGAACCTGCTTCATGAAAGACTTAAAAGGACTCGAGTGCTTTACAATACGTTACTGATTGTATACAATCTACCAAAGTATTGGAATTCAAAATTGTGAGGGCTACTATGAGCTGGCTGAGTGAAATACGACCGATTAACTTGCGTGAGCAGGTGGTTGAACAAGTTAGAAGGGCTATTATCGAAGGTCGCCTTAAACCTGGTGATCATATGGTAGAAGCGCAACTTACCAAGCAGCTTGCCGTGAGCCGTACACCTTTGCGTGAAGCCTTGATTTTGCTCGAGCGCGAAGGATTGGTGGAGTCTTTTCCCAATCGTGGTACTTTTGTTCGCATATTTAGCATCAGTAACGTGGATACGATTTTTTCCATGCGGATTGCATTAGAAAATTTTGCAGCTGAGCTTATTGTAAAGACCTTAAACAAAGACGATTTTGAAAAGCTCGACGGATTTATTGAAGAGCAGCGTCGTTACATACACCATAAAGACTTTAAGCAGTTGCGTAGCACCGATATGCACTTTCACCGCTACCTGATTGAAAAAAGTGAACATCCTTTGCTCATTCGCAACTGGTCAGAAATTGTGGCACAGATTGCTGCTTTACTCTATATGAGGGCTGAAGCCATGCCTGACTATAATGAATCTTTAGCCATTGCTGACCACCAGAAAATTCTTAGAGCCTACAAGACTCAGGATGTTGCCAAGGTCAAGGCACTCAACCAGCAAATCAATCAGCGGGTTGGCAATGAATGTCGGATTGCCTTGCAAGAAGCAGCTATGGCTGCTCGAGATTCCCCCAAGCGCAAATCGAAAGGAGGTTTGACCAGAGTAAACCCAAGCCTAAAGGAGGCAGGTCTCAGCTAGGTTCCAGCCCCACCGAGACCTGACACGCAACACCCAACTCAAGAGGAGGATGTATGAATAAGTTTATCGGATTATTAGCCCTTATTACGTTTATAAGTACCGTTTCGGCCCAGAAGATTTGTTTTGCCTTTCAGGATTTGGAGACTGAATTTTGGGTAGCAGGTCATAAAGCTATCACCACTACCCTAACTGAAAAAGGTGTAGAGGTTTTAGAGCGCAATGCCAATGAGGATGCCAACAAGCAATTAGAGCAAGTTAATGATTGTATAGCCCAAGGTGTGGATGGCATTATTGTGATTCCACAAGATGGTGAGAGTGCTGTAACCCTAGTCAACACTGCTCAGGATGCTGACATCCCTATTGCCATCTTTAACCGCCCGCCATCAGATACTAGCAAAGGGCTTATTGTAGTGGCTGATAACAAAACCATTGCTGAATCGGCAGTGGACTACATGGTCGAACTTGCCGATGCCAAGATGCAAGCCAGTGGAGAAAAACTCACCCCGCTTATCATGGTCGGTGACTTAGGTGACCCCAATGCGGTAGGGCGTAAAGACGGATTTTATGCTGCGGTAGAGAAGCGTCCTGATTTGTTTAATGATGTGATTGAGGTTGCCACAGAGTGGGACGCTGCAACTGCACTCACCAACCTAGAAGCTGCCATGACTGCTAATCCTGATGTTGACTTTCTCTTTACCTCGTCAGACTTCTTGTTCCCAACTATTCGCTCGGTTTTAGAGCCACGTGGCAAATGGGTTACTACAGCAGATGCCAACCATGTGATTATGGGTGGACTTGACGGTGACGCAACCGCCTGTAAACTTATCAAAGAAGGTTTTGTAGATGCTACTGGCGTACAAGACCTTTACTTTGAAGCCGAGTCAGCCATGAATGCTATTTTGGCTGCCGTTGAAGCAGGCGAAGCCCAACCAAACCAAGTCATTCCAGACCCAGGGTTTGCCCTTACCGGTGGCAACTTAGCAGAGCGTGAAATGGACATGTGGGGTTGCGTACTTTTGGCTGAAGGATTTTTAGATAACCAGTAAATGTTTTTTGAGGGCGAGTTATCTGCTCGCCCTCTATTCCTCATTATGAGTAGTCAATCTCTTACACACTCCAAAAGCCCTGCAACTCTTCTTAGCTGGTTGCGACGGGTTCTATTATCTGAATATTTTATTCTTTACCTGACACTTTCTTATTTCCTTATTTTATTATTTTTTGTCGAAGGTTTGGGTCGTCCACAGAATATCAGCAACATCTTCGCCAATAGTTGGCCGCTCTTTGTGGTAGCCATTGGTCAGACTTTTGTACTGATCATTGCTGGGATTGATTTATCCCAGGGTGCTGTGATTGGTTTGTCCAGCGTGTTTGGTGCTGCAGTGATGGCTACAGCGGCCAAACCTGAAGTCTTGTCCAAGAGTATTTTCTGGGGAAACTTTATTACGGAACAAGGAGGATTACTAGCCAATAGCCCCTGGGCCTTACCTGTGGGGATAGCGGTAATCATTGCTATTGGTTTGTTAGTTGGGCTTTTTAATGGCGTTTGCATTGCACGCTTTAATATGCCGCCCTTTATGGTCTCGTTGGTGACACTAATGCTGTTCAGTGCCGTAGCGGTATATTTAACGCAATCAGAAAACATTCAAAATTTGCCAGAAAGTTATATCAAGTTGGGTAAAGGGGATATTGTTTCAGTTTATCTGGGTGAAAAAACCGAATCACAAATTCCGCGCAAACAGATTTATTCAACGATTACTTATCCTATGATCATTGCTGTAGTGCTGGGCATAGCGGCACAATTTTTGCTTACCCGCACAGTCTTTGGCCGCTATGTCTACGCTATTGGCATCAACCGCAAAGCAGCCCAGATTTCGGGCATCCAAAGCTCGAGAATTATTATTATGGTCTATATGCTAAGTGGTATGTTTGCTGCCATTGGCGGGATAATGTACTCGGCAGGACTCAAGGCAGGCCGCCCTACTCTGGGCGGTGGTACCTTTCTTTTAGATATTATTGGAGCTACAGTGATTGGTGGAACCAGCCTTTTTGGTGGCAAAGGTAAAATCCTCTGGACCTTTTTTGGTGTGCTGTTTTTTGTTATTTTATCCAACACACTTAACTTAATGAACATGTCTACCTTTCAGATTGATATGGTCAAAGGGGCTGTTATTTTAGCTGCGGCTATTATTGATGCAACGCGCACCAGACTTTTGGCGAGGCATACATGAAGGTCTTTCTGGATTTGCAAAATATACACAAAGCTTTTTTTGGCGTACCCGCTCTTAGAGAGGTAAGTTTGACTGTGGGTGAAGGACGCATTCTGGGATTGATTGGTGAAAACGGTGCAGGCAAAAGCACCCTGATGAACATTGTTGGTGGGGTGGTACAAGCAGATGCTGGTAGCATGACTTTAGCAGGACAAAGTTACACCCCGCGCAAACCCAGTGATGCTAGCGCAAATGGCATTGCCTTTATCCATCAAGAGCTTAACCTTTTTACCAACTTGAGTATCGCCGAAAATATTTTTATTGGTAGTTTTCCCAAGCGGGGTTTATTTATTGATAAATCCAAAATACAAAAGCGGGTGGCTGAGCTGCTTAAATCGGTTGGCCTTGAGACTTCACCTGACACCCTAGTAGACAACTTATCTCCGGGAGAGCGGCAATTGGTAGAAATTGTTAGCGCACTCAATATAGATGCCAAACTGATTATTTTTGATGAGCCTACTACCTCTTTAACTCCTAGAGAAACCAACCGTCTCTTTGCCCTTATTCACCGTTTGCGCGAAGAGGGTAGAAGTATGATTTATATCTCACATATTTTGAATGATATTAAAACTATAAGTGATGATGTTGCAATTTTGCGGGATGGTACTTATGTGGGTGGTGGGGAAACTAAAGATTTTGATGTGCGCCGCATGATTTCGCTGATGATTGGAAGAGATTTAGAGCAGCTTTACCCACCTTCAAAGACTACCCCGACCACGCAACCTATTTTGCAAGTAAAAAATGTAAGTGAAGATGGCATTGTTCATAACATTGACCTTACGGTTCACAAAGGGGAAGTGGTGGGCCTTTTTGGATTGATGGGCTCAGGTCGGAGTGAACTGGCTCGAATGATTTTTGGTATTGACCCTTATTCACAAGGTGAAGTGTTGCTCGAAGGGCAAAAACTTACGCAGTCCACTAGGACCGCCATTCAAAACAATATGGCCTTTGTTACTGAAAACCGACGTGAAGAAGGGCTCATGATGGAAGCGACAATTACCAACAATTTAGCCTTAGTATCGGTAGATGATTTTGCCCACACCCCCCTCCGTGTTGTAGATGAAGCAACGCTGGTGACAGCTACTCAAGAGGCCTCGAGCAATCTTCGTGTAAAAGCCAGTGATATCACACGCCAGGCTGTTAAAAGTTTATCCGGTGGCAACCAACAAAAAGTCGTGATTGGTAAATGGTTAATGTCCAAACCCAAGCTATTTATTCTAGATGAGCCTACCAGAGGTGTAGACGTGGGTGCAAAATATGAAATTTACAGTATTGTTCACGACCTAGCGGTGGCTGGCAATGGCATTCTAATGATTTCTTCGGAAGTTGAAGAGTTGATTGGCATGTGTGACCGTATTTTGGTGATGAGCCGAGGGGAAATTGTAGGCAAATGTGCTGACCGACCTTTTGATCGTGAAATGATTTTGCGTGCAGCCTTTAGACAAACTGAAGGAACGGCTCATGCTTAAAAATATCTCGAGTCTCCTTTTAAGCTACACCACGCTGATTATGTTTGTGTTGCTGGTGTTCATCTTCGCCCTACTGGCTCCGCGCTTTTTCCAACTCGAGAATATCCTTAACATCATTAAGCAGGCTTCTTTTGTGGGTATCGTTTCAGTGGGAATGATTTTCGTATTGCTAACGGCCGGCATTGATTTGTCAGTAGGGGCAGTTATGTATTTAGCTCCGCTGATTGCTGGGTTTGCCATGCGGAGTTGGGGAATAGGTGTTTTCCTGGCGTTGCTAATTTGTTTATTGGCAGGTCTAATCATGGGAGCTATAAATGCTTTCTTTATTGTCCGATTGAACATTATTCCCTTTATTGTTACCCTCTCGAGTCTCTTTGCTTTTCGAGGAGCGGGTACCTTTCTTACTCAGTCCACCCAACTAGACTTTCCGCAAAGTATGCTAGAGTTTGGGCAGATAAGACTCTTGGGTATTGCGATGCCCATTATCGTTTTTTTCATTGTGGTTGCTTTGGCTTATGTGGTCTTAAAATTCACACCCTTTGGTCGTCAAATTTATGCTATTGGCAATGACCCTGAAGTGGCGCGTAAAGCAGGTTTGCCCGTCAAGCGTACTTTGGCAAGTGTGTATATAATTTCTAGTGTCTGTGCTGCGCTCGGTGGCTTTATTCTTATTTCTCAAATCGGCAGACTCGATCAATCCTTTGGTGAGGGCAAGGAGTTTGATGTGATTGCTGCGGCAGTTCTTGGTGGCACGAGTTTATTTGGCGGTATGGGTGGTGCACTCGCAGCAGTGATTGGTTCGGTGTTTATTCAAACAGTCAATAACGGCCTTATTTTTGCCAACATCAATCTTTACCTACAACCAATTGTGCAGGCAGGAATTATTTTTCTGGCAGTCTTTTTTGATAGTCTTCGTGCAACTAATTTACAAAAACTCAAACGTCGCTTGATTCGAGTAAAGGCTTGATATGAATGAGCGTGTTTACGCACACTACGTAATTGAAACAAGCCATGAACTCCAGCAAGCTGCTGAAACAATGGCGGGGGAGCAGTCTGTAGGAACCTTTGTCAAAGTTCCTGGTGAAAGCCCTGAGATGTGGGAGAAGTATGGTGCACGGGTCGAAAGTATCCACGAAATAGAAACGCTCAATACGCCTTCACTACCTGGCGCAAAACACAAAACAGGTAAAAATATCAAACGCGCTGAGATTAAGCTGTCTTTTCCACTTACTACGATTGGCACGTCATTGACTGGGCTATTGACAGCAGTGAGTGGAAACCTCTACGAACTAGCACCCTTCTCGGGTCTTAAACTTTTAGACATCGAAGTGCCTGAAGCGTTCAAGGTTCATCCAGGTCCGCAGTTTGGCATTGCAGGCACACGCAAATTGGCAAAAGTTTTTGAACGACCTTTGATTGGTACAATTATCAAACCAAGCGTGGGTTTATCTCCAACAGAAACTGGTCACTTAGTCAAGCAACTTTGTAAAGCAGGGATTGACTTTATCAAGGATGACGAGTTGCAAAGTGATTCACCCCATTCACCTTTCGAGGAGAGACTCGAGCACGTCAGCAGAGCCATTGACAACCACGCTGAAAAAAGGGACAAGCGTGTCATGTACGCCATCAACATAACAGGAGAAACGGAAGAGATGTTACGAAAGCAAGAACTCGTTGTCAAGCGTGGTGGCACCTGCGTTATGGTGAATATGTTGATGGTCGGACTCTCTGCTATCCAAACTCTGCGGAAACACAGTCAGCTTCCTATTCACGGCCACCGCGCGGGCTGGGGTGCGCTGAGTCGTCACCCTTATCTCGGCATGGGCTATCTGGCTTATCAAAAATTCATGCGTCTTGCGGGGGTTGATCACTTACATACCAATGGACTAAAAAATAAATTCTGTGAAGACGATGCCTCAGTTATTGAATCTGCTAAAGCCTGTCTCACACCCATGATCGGTGGTTATACAGTCATGCCTGTTTTTTCTTCTGGTCAAACGGTTTTGCAAGCACCAGATACTTTCAAAGCATTAGGTAGCACAGATTTGCTCTATTTGGCTGGCGGCGGTTTAATGGCGCATCCTGATGGAGTTGCTGCAGGTGTGAAGAGCTTGCAGCAAGCGTGGGAAGCGGCCCTGCAAGGCGTTGCGCTCGAGTCCTACGCAAAAAATCGCCCAACTTTAGCAAAAGCGATGGAGAAATTCGCATGAGCTACGTCTTGGCGTTTTATGGTGATGACTTCACGGGTTCTACCGACGTGATGGAAGCCCTCACACTTGGCGGTGTGCCAACCGTTTTGTTACTCGATCCACTTCCCGTTGAAGAGGTCAAAAAACTTTTTCCGCATGCTCGAGCGGTTGGCATTGCTGGAACAAGCCGCTCGATGACCAAAGCGCAGATGGACGATACACTGCCCAAAATGTTCGAGTATCTGAAAACCTATGAAGCGGATTTTGTTCATTACAAAATTTGTTCAACCTTTGATTCTTCACCTGAGATTGGCAGTATTGGCTATGCGCTCGAGCTGGCTCTGAGTGAATTTCCGAAAACACCTGTGCCGATGGTTGTGGGTGCACCTATCCTGAAACGCTATGTGGCTTTTGGTCATCTTTTCGCAACCGTTCAAGGTGAAACGTACCGCTTAGACCGTCACCCAACCATGAGCGTTCATCCTGTCACACCGATGAATGAAAGTGATTTGCGGTTGCATCTTGCCAAACAAACTTCACGCAAGGTTAAACTTTTTGACGTGCTGGCGTTAGAGCGTGGTGATGATATTGCGTCTTATCAAGATGCTGATGTCGTAGTATTCGACACCTTAAGCGAAGCACATGTGAAAACGATTGGTAAGATTCTCTATGAACACAAACATCCTTTTTGGATTGGTTCTTCGGGCATGGAGTACGCGCTTATCGCACACTTGCAAAACGTCGAAAAACATTTATTGCAACCCCTAGATCAAGTAGAAAGGGTGGAACAGCTTCTGGTCATCTCGGGCAGTGCCGCGCCAGGAACTGCCGCACAGATTGCCTGGGCAGAAGCAAATGGCTTTGTAAGTTTGCGTTTAGACAGCACCCTGCTGGTTGATAATTCAAAAGCTGACACCTATATAAGTGACATCATCAGTCAAACAGAAACGCTTTTACGAAAAGGTGAAAGCGTTATTCTCTATAGTGCTAAGGGTCCAAGTGACCCAATCATTGCCCAAACCAAAGAGCATCTTGCAACGTTAGGTTTACATCCCAATCAAGTTAGCAGTCGTCTCGGCAAACAGCAAGGCTATATCTTAAAAAAGTTATTGGAGGTGATGCCACTACAAAGAGTGTGCGTTTCAGGCGGTGATACTTGTGGTCACGCAGTGCGGCAACTTGGCTTAACGGCACTCAAGCTGCTCATGCCCATTGCACCAGGCTCTCCCCTTTGTAAAGCACACTCACACTCGAGCAACACGAGTTTAGACGGTTTAGAAATCTCGCTCAAAGCAGGGCAGGTAGGACAAGAAGATTATTTCGGCAGCGTGTTATCGGGTCAAGTACCAGCGCGTATGGGTGTAAGAAGCGTATGAAGAAATATATCAGGAAGAGAAAAGGTAGGAGGAAGAATGGAGAAGACTTTTCTACTCCCTACCCCTTTCTATATTCTCCCTCCTTCCCGATAAACCTCTTTAGTAACGAACATCATTTATAAGAAAGGAGTCATTATGGCAATTAGTATCGCCCTCATGGGGGCAGGCGGCAAGATGGGTGGGCGCATCACGCGCAACATCAAGGAGTTAGGAAGTTATAAGGTGATGTACCTCGAGGTCAACGAGGTGGCTCAGGCCATGATGGCCAAAAATGGTATTCAAACCACACTGCAAGAAGAAGCTCTGGCAAAAGCTGATGCAGTGATTCTCGCACTGCCTGACAAATTTATTGGAAGAATCACACACGATATCGTACCAAAAATGAAAACGGGTGCTTTGGTGATGAGTCTCGACCCAGCCGCCGCACACGCAGGCGTGATACCTATTCGAGAAGATTTGACCTACTTTGTGGCGCACCCGTGTCACCCTCCTCTATTCAATGATGAAACACAAGACGACGCTAAAAACGATTGGTTTGGTGGCGTGTATGCGAAGCACCATATTGTTTGTGCCTTGCATTATGGGCCTGAAAGTGACTATGCCAAGGGCGAACAAATCGCTAGAGATATTTACGCACCCGTTATGGAGTCTTACCGCGTGACGGTGGAGCAGATGGCGATCCTCGAACCCGCCCTAGCGGAAACGTTTGCAGCTACTATTGTCACTGCACTCAAGCAGGCTCTCGAGGAAGCCGTGAAGATGGGCGTTCCACCGAAAGCTGCAGAAGCATTTTTAATGGGTCATTTGCGAACCGAGTTTGGCATTGTGTTCGGTTACGCAGGTTTCCCTTTTTCTGACGGGGCAAAGCTCGCCATCGAACAAGCTTATGACAAAATTTTTAAGCCTGACTGGAAAGAACAGATTTTCACCCATAAGGCATTGATGTCTAGCGTCAAGCAGATTACGCACAGCTAAACGATGTTCAAAGGTTGTAGATGATGCAATTAGGTTTGGGTTCTTACGCCTGTGCTTGGGCTATTGGCGTGCCTAGTTATCCAGTTTCAAAGCCAATGGATGTTTTTTCTTTTGCAAGCCTTGCTCACGAACTAGGGTTTTCTCTGGTGCAAATTGCTGACAACTTGCCGCTTCATAGGTTGAGTGAAACGGAACAAGAACGCCTACTCGAGCAAATCAAAGCCTTAAACCTAACAGTAGAAGTGGGTACTAGAGGTATACAAACAGGACATCTCAAAACATATTTGCAACTTGCTAAAATGTTTAAATCACGTATTTTGCGTGTGGTTGTTGATAGTCAAAATTATCACCCAACACCAGATGATGTTATTCGCCTTGTGGCAGACATATTGGCAGATTTCGAGAGTGCAAATATCATCTTGGCAATAGAGAACCATGACCGTTTTTCTTGCAAAACACTTGCAAACATTATCATGACGCTCTCAAGCTCTTATGTTGGTATTTGCCTCGATACGGTGAATTCTTTTGGGTCGCTCGAGGGTCCTGAAATCGTGATTGATACTCTTGCACCCTACATAGTGAATTTGCACATTAAAGACTTTGATATCCGTCGTGCTGATCACAACATGGGTTTTACAATTTTTGGCACACCTGCAGGTCAGGGGAAACTCGAGATTCCCAAATTGCTAAAGCAACTGAGCGAATATGGAAAATGTAAGACGGGGGTGCTCGAGTTGTGGCCTGCTCCCGAGCCAGATGTCGAGGCAACAATTGTTAAAGAAAGAACGTGGATACAGCAAAGTACTATTTATTTGAAGACTTATAGTACTTTATGATGTTTGATGTCAGTTCTGCATTCCCTGATGTTTGCTAAACAATGGTTGGCGACCTTATACCAAGAACGCACAGGCCCCTAATGAGAGATTAAAGCTCAGTGCTACTACAACTGTCTCAAGCCAATTTATTACGACCAGGACGGTATTTCTGTGACTTTATCAAAAGGCTTGTAAAACTACTGAACAGCTATAAACAACTGACAACGATGCTTGGTGGGTGCTACTCGGATTCTGTATCATTGATTTATTTGGAGTCACTTCCAATGTCATCAGAAATTCACTCACACACTACTAGCAAAGAAACTAGCATGACAAACAATGTTCCAAATTTACTGTCAGACTTTGGGAAGGGTAAAGCCCTCGCCTTCAGGCGACAGCTTCAGCGAAAGAGTTGAAGTGTAGTAAGTTAAGGGAATGGGATATAGACACGGGTCGCACACAGTGTTCGAGATACACCTACATTTGGTGTGGACGACGAAATACCGAAAGGCAATCATGCGAAGGGAAGTAGCAAGCCAAGTGCGAGAGCTAATACGGCAGGGATGTCGAGAAGAGGACACGGAGATATTAAAAGGACATGTAAGTAAGGATCATGTACATCTATTGGTGTCTATCCCCCCACAAGTAAGCATCAGTGGGTTAGTGCAGAAACTGAAAGGGAAGAGTAGCCATCACCTGTTAAATGAGTTCAATCACCTACGGAAAGAGTTTTGGGGAAGGCATTTATGGGCCAGAGGGTACTTTTGCGTGAGCAGTGGAAATGTAACAGATGATATTATCAAGAAATACATTGAGAATCAGAGTGAGGAGGAGAATGACGACTTCAAGGTGGAAGGAGAATGAAGACTTTAGTCTGGTGAACCACTTTCAGTGGTCTCTGGATGCTACCGTCTTGAGACGGTAGAGCGTTCACTTATTCCAAACAAGATGCTGCTGGTGCTGCCAAAATTCCCGAGCTTGCCCTAGCCAAAAACGAAGCTGAGTCTGACGCAGTTATTTTGTGCTTCGCGCAGATATTGCTGCAATACTGTATGATAGTGAAACTCTTGGGCAATACCTTCTTGCAGCACAAAACATTCAACTCACAGAAACAGATAGCTTAGAGCTTAGTGAAGAACTCCAGCGACTAGATGAACTCGAGGTAACATTACAAGGAGGCAAATGATAGATTTAGAAAAAGAATTTGACCAGCAACTCGAGACTCTGCTTGAGAAAGAGTATCCGGCTTTGCTTAAAATGACAGTGAAAAAGTTTAAGCAAGAACTGGGGCTTCTCAAATCAAAGTTAGCTGAAATTCCAAAAGCAGAAGTTGATCTCGAGCAGGGCAAACTTCCTTTTGTAATTATCTTGCAAAGCGATTTACTGACAGCGAGTGAAACAATGACACGACTAAAATTTTATGGTAAGCCTGGAGTCGTCAGTATGGTCCCACGCGAACCAGAAGATTTCAAAACAATTGAGCTAGTGACTATTCCTGATGGCTTTGCTTATTTGCTTTCTGACATTGACAGAGGCAAAGTTTTTTTGAATGTTACACCTGAAACTGCGCTCAAAGCAATTTTACAAGAGAATCGTAGCCCTTTAACAATTGACGAAGGCATTGCTGTTTTAATGCACTATCCAGAATTCCTAAAGAAGAATAATTGTTTTTCTCTGCTTGCATCTCGCTCCACTGACCAGTGCGTTCCCGCTTTATGGATTAGTGAGAAGAGACCTAAACTTGGCTGGTGTTGGGATAGAAACCCACATACTTGGTTGGGGTCGGCTTCGAGTGGGGCTCGAGTGGGGCTGCTATAGAGAAATGCGCTTAGCCTTCTCTGGTCCTGCTACACTGAGGTTATGAAATGGTATCCACTAAAACTTATTCCTCAACCCAGCGAACGGCTTTGGGGTGGCTCGAGACTCAAGACTTTTGTTCCTGGCTTTAAAACCCTGCAAAACAAAGAACCCATTGGCGAGGCTTGGTTAGTGTATGCCGAAAATAAAATTGCTAAAGGTGAGTTAGCAGGGCAAACCTTGCAGCAAGTCGCTTCTAAGTACGGTGTAGATTTGCTAGGCACAAAAAGTGTTGCACGGTACGGTGATAAAGTACCCTTGTTGGCAAAATTTCTTGACCCTTCACAGTGGCTCTCGATTCAAGTTCATCCAGATGATGCTTATGCGCTTTCTCAAGAGGCTATTACAGGTTATTTGGGAAAAACCGAAGCCTGGGTTGTGCTAGATGCCAAAGAGGATTCACAAATTATTTGGGGGTTTAAGCAAGATGTAACCCAGCGGCAAGTTCGTGATGCGATTTTCATGGGTCAACTCGAGGACTTACTCAATTATGTTTCAGTAAAAACAGGCGATGTGATTTACAACCCAGCCGGCACTATTCACGCACTTGGGCCAGAGGTGTTTATTTTTGAGATTCAGCAATCGAGTGATTTAACCTACCGCCTTTACGATTTTAACCGCAAAGACTCGAGCGGCAAACTGCGAGAGTTGCATATTGATAAGGCTCTAGAGGTATCATCCCTTCGACAGGCTCAGGACAAGTCTTTAACATCAGCAAATGCCTTAGAGGTATCATCTGTAAAACTAGCGAATGCCTTAGAGGTATCATCGTTAGAGGTATCGTCTGTAAAAAATAGCAATGCTAAAGTAGCAACACAAAAATTAAATGATTATGCTACAGAACTTGTTCGTAGCGAGTTTTTTGTGGCTGAGAAATTGGAGATTCATAACCTGATCCCAATGACCACAAAAGAAGAGAGTCTCGAGTTGCTTACGGTGATTGAGGGAAATTTGCAAATTATGTGGCAAAATGAAAAGCTCGAGTTGTCCAGGGCTGAATCTGTAGTTTTGCCTGCAAGTCTCGGCGAATATGAGCTTTTGGGTGACGCAGTGGTTCTACGTTGCTATGTTCCTTAGAGGGCGATTGTTTTGACTAAACATTCAGCCGTGATTTGGCCGCAAGTATTAAAAACAAAGAGATTAATTCTTAAACCTCTTGAGCTAAGTGATTATAACCCTTGGTATGAAGGTTTGCCAGGCTACTTTCCTTCTCAACATAAATAGGATAGTGATATTGGTTTGAAAGCATGTACACCTGGGATTATTTAAATTCCTTGACGGGTTTTCAAAACCCATAGTCTTTAGAGCCTTGGATAGCCTAAAAAGAATCAAATTTATTTCCTCTAACTATCAGTAATACCCAATGATTGACCTCAAAGTGTTGTTGCTAAGGTCAGAGTCTATGCTTGATGTTGTGATATGTCCTTCAACCAAGTAGACACTACCGCTTAGGTCATACGGAGAAGCTGCATCAAACGTAATGGGAAGTGTGTTTAGGCCTGTAACAGGGCGAAGTGCTGTGCAACTAATTTGGATTCCTACTATTTCTGGTTTAGATATGCTGATACAATCAAATAATCCTGATTGGTCAGTCACTTCAGGTGTACCAATATCAGCAATATCAAACGAAATTACAACATTTTCAGCAGGTCGTGGGCCAGAATTGACAATTCCTATTGGCAAGGTAACCGCTTTGCCTGAATCAGTCATAACTAAGGTGTCTTTTATATTGACGAGACGTAATTCGCTTCCAGTTTTTGTTGGGTTTAATTGACAAAGTGATAATACAGGCTTAGAATCATATTGTTCCGTAAAGGTCATTTGACTACTAAATTTATAACCGTTGGTGCTAACTAGATCAATATCCCATACTTCTATACATAATGCACCCTTAAAGATTACTGGTGAAGTCTTAATTAGGTGATCTTCGTAAACAGGTTGACTATATAAATCAATATTGGTCATAACTGGGCTACGACTGTGACTTAGAAATTCTGTTGCGTTCAGATTATTTGCATCGCGCAATGCTACGCTTCCTAATCCACCTAAGTTTGACCCACCGTTACTGCGACTCTTGTCCGTCCAGAAGAAAGCTGCTTGACCATAGCGTTTACCAGTAGGCTGCCCACTAGAATCTAGCTCAGGTTTGATACTTAATCTTACAACTAAACGAGGGGTTCGTATACTTGCTGCTGTTTCTAAATCAGATGTTTCTGGCGTTAGGACAAATTCTTGTTCTTCTGTTATAAAGCTATCAGGAGTGCTAGTGATGGGTGTTGAGCTACCACAGGCAGTTAGTAAGAGTAGGCTTGTGAAGATAAGGGCATAGATGATGTAGTTCATGGTGGACTCCTAAATTTTATTCTCGAAAAATGGCTGAAAAACCTGCTGTATTGTTACTGTAATCATTCTCTAGGCTGGTGCTGCTCAGGTTTGCACTGACACTTCCAGTAATCGGAAACATAAAAACGGGTGCATTGGTGCGCTCAAAGACCAGTGGCAAACCTTGAACGCCTACAGGTAAGTATGAAGCAAAGCAACTTACTTCCTCGCTATAGTGTGCTTCGGTGATTTTGTGGCTCGAGCATTCAAAAAATGCTGACTTGCTACCTACAAAGGTTATTAGATTATTTACTTTGAAAGTCGCATAAACATTTTGAGCGAGTCTTACACCTGAATTCATAATGTGTGGTGTAAGGACAGCAAGTTCACCAGAAGGTACATTTACACCTAAATTCATGCTGGAAGTGAAAGACATATCAACTTTGGATTCAAGGTTATTGGCTTGACAAAAAGTTATTGACTCACGTGATGATAACAAAGGTTGCAAAGAAAAAATTTCAGGTGTCAATCCTATTAATATATTTTGTAACTCAATACATAATGGTTTTAATGAAGCTGTTGCCGTTGACTTGATGATATGTCCTTGGTAGCCAGCTTGCCTGATTAACTCGAGATTGCTGTTAAAAGACCCGTATTGCCCGTCAAAGGGAGATACAGTTTGACCCGCTTCATGTAAGACGACTCGAGCATTTCCACTAAGATCTGAGCCGCCCTTGGCTGCACTTTTATCAGTCCAGACAAAGCTAGCCTGACCATAGCGTTTACCATTAGGATTTCCTAAAGCATCCAATTCTTTAACAATACTAAGCCTGACGATTAGGCGGGGCTTTTGGCTTGTCGTGGGTGAAAAACCCTCACTAGAAAAAACAAACTCGGTTTCGTCATCTATAGCTTTGTTTTGGATAGGTTCTAGGGTATTACAGGCACTTAATATAAAAAGTAACGTAAATAGACCTAAGACAAAGAAAAGACGATGCACGCGGTGCTCCTAGAAAGACCTAGAGTTTATCAAGCTACCTTGATATAGACCTTGTGCACCAGCATAGCCAATAGATTCTTACAAGAAACTTATTGTTATGCGACTTCTGGACCCTGTGGCTTAATGTCTAAAAATGCCACTTACCTCATGCTTACCTACCACTTTTAACATAAACTATTGCTTGGAGGTAGCCTGTGAACATTCTGTTTTTAGAAGATGAACGAGACCTAGCCGAACCTGTAACTCAGTTGTTACAAGCTCAGCGTTATCATATAACCTGGGTGGCCTGCCTGGATGATGCCTATGAAGCCCTGACTGAGCGTGAATATGACTTGGCGATTCTTGATGTGATGTTACCCGAAGGTGAAGATGCAGGCTTTGAATTAGCCCAAGGTATTCGTGAATCGGGGTTTGCAGGGGCTATTTTATTCCTAACCGCTCGAGATTCTGTCGAAGATAGAATACGCGGGCTCGATATTGGTGGCGATGATTATTTAATTAAACCGTTTTCGCTCAAAGAGTTATTGGCTCGAGTTCGGGCCTTGTTGCGCCGTGATTCGCAAACCCGTTCTGCTAAATTCTTGCGAGGTGCCTTAGAGGTTGATTTTGCTAGGCGTAAGGTTTTGTGGATGCAAGAAGAAGCGAAGCTTTCTGAACGTGAATTTGCCATGCTCGAGTTGTTTGCACTTTATCCAGATAAGGTTTTTAGTGTAGAAGATTTGCTTGAGCGTTACTTTCCTGATGCCAATTCGGGAACTCAAGTGGTGCGCGTATACATCAACCAAATACGGCAAAAAATAGCTGATAGTGCGATTGAAACGGTTCCGGGTGGTTATGTTTTAGGCTCTAATGAGAAACCCGTTGCTACAACCCTTGGAGAAATCAGGCAAAAAAAAGATCCAAGGATAAGTGATACCTTTATAGTATGAGACTCGCTTTTAGGGTTTGGGGCTGCCAATGAATTTTCGTTGGCGGCTTTTTCTATGCTTGGCACTTGCTGTATTGACAGGAACCACCGTCGAAGCCTTTACTGACTATTATGAATCTCGCGCGATTTTGAGTAGACAAATTGATGACTCGCTTACAACCCTTGAATCTTTTGCCAAGGCGGCCTTTATTTCTGAAAATGGAACCTTGAGGCTACTAGAAAATGCTCCCGATATTCCTGCGGGAAGCCGTTTTCGTGTGATGCAGCAAGGCAAGTCACTGCTTGAAGTCGATCTAACATCCCCAGATGCAGAGCTAGCCTTAAAAGAACTTGACTCTGAAGATTATAGCCTTGAGTTAGCCATTGATACTCGTATTTATCGTGAGTTACTCACCAACAATTTTCGCCGTGACTTAACTGATGATGTTGTCCAGGTGGTACTCTCTACGATTATTGCTTTTATCCTCTCGGGTTTTTTCCTGCGCCCACTCAAAACGCTTAACAAAGCTATGAATGACATGTCACAGCAGCGATTTCCTGAGCCGATCACAGTACCTAAGGGAAATGATGTACTGGCACAACTGGCGCATACCTTTAATCAGATGAGTGCAAATATTCAAGCGGCTATAGACCGTGAGCGTGTATTTACCCGTTATGTTTCACATGAACTGCGTACCCCACTTAGCGCGATGAAGTTAAACCTCGAGGCTCTGGAGATGGGGCTTTCTACCAAAGAAAAAGTTATTCCTACTCTAGATAGAAACCTAGAACGAATGCAGCGGGTGCTAGAAGCTTTGTTAAGCTTGGCGAGAGCTTCAGAAAAAAAGCATGACCCAATTTCTCTAGTTCATTTGGTTAAGGAGTCTATTCAGCTCTTGCCTAGAGAAGCACAAGAACGTGTGGTTTTAAAAAGCTTAATATCTCCAAATCTCAAAGTGTTACAACCCTATCTGATGGGGCAGTGCGTTCTTAACCTAGTTGATAATGCAATTAAATATAGCAAGGGCCAAGTCAAGGTTACGCTCGAGGGTTTGGGTGAAAAGGTCCAAGTCTGTGTTGAAGACCAAGGGGAAGGTGTTCCAGAAGAACTGCTTGATAAGCTGACACACACTTTTTTTAGACTCTCGAGTACTGTTGAGGGAAGTGGGTTAGGCTTAGCTTTTGTGAAGCATATTGTAAGAACTTTTGAAGGTGAATTAGAATTGCGAAATACAGGTACAGGCCTTAGAGGTTATTTTAATTTTGCCAGTTGCCAATTAAAGAAGCCGTGTATCGAAAGCCCTTTATCAAGTTAAGCACTTCGTCATAACCTAAATGCCTGTTCAGTCAGAGACCTTGAAATAACGACTACTGTTTTAAATCTAAGCGCCAGCATGATTTAGGATAAATCGTGCCTAAGTTCAGGGCTACACTTGTGTTTTGACCATGAAAAAGGGAGCCTTGATTTAGGCTCCCTTAACTCAATAGGTGGGTTCTTGCTTCAGAGACTAGCGCACTGATCTTCTTTACTACTGGCGGTGTTACCACTGCCTGTAGGTGCAGGAACATTCGATTGGCATTGCAAGTTGCCATCAATGCGGTTACGGCTTATAGTTAAGCCTGTACCCAAATTTGCATTTGCTTGTAGATCACTACCAATTTTATTGCGCGAAAGGTTAAATATACCATTATTTTGTTCTACTTGTAGGCTTCCGCCAATTTGAACGTCAGAAACTGTTGCGCTTTTACCTTGCTTAATTTGAATATCACCGTTAATGCGAGATACTCTTGTGGTTGACCGAACAACGGTTACTCTTGTATGACCCTCTGATTGAATACTGCCATTAACCACTACACCTCGAGCAACCAAGGTTGCACCGGTGTTGACGATGATATTGCCTTGAACATTCGTGTTCGTGAGGCGGCACGTTGCGTTATTGGGAACGACGATAACATCCTTGGTGGTGCCCGTTATGGTAGTGCGGCAAGTGAAAGTTTCTTGTGCCGTAAGTACATCTTCGGGTGTGCTGGTCATATCACAGGCTGCTAAAAAAGTTGTCATGCCTATGAGTGCAGTAAGACCTAGCTTCTTGAGGGTAAATGCTTTCATAAAATGTCTCCTCTGTAAAAGCCTCAGTTTGTTTTTCATCTCCCGATGAACTTTGGCTTGTGACTTTAGGATAGTGACTCGAGATAAGCATCAGGTAATGAAAATGACTTACCTAGCACTTATTTTCAAGTGCCATAAACACCAAGCACCAATCAAAAAATGGAGTAGGTTTCAAACCTACTCCATCACTATAAAGGGTATGAGTTATTAGAGGTTTTGGCACTGACTTTCTTTTAGGCTGGCGGTGTTACCTGTTCCTATAGGGGCAGGTAGATTATCTTGACACTGCAAATTACCGTTGACGCGGTTATATTGAATGGTGGTGCTAAGACCGGTATTTTGATTCACTTTCATATCGCCACTCACAGTATTACGTGATAAGAAATGTGTACCTGTATTTGATTCCACTTCTAAAGTACCACCGATTCTCGAGCTTATAACTCTTGTATTACCCCCCTGTTTGATTTGTACATCACCCGTGATTCGTGAATTTGAGGTAATGGTTACACGTCTATGTGTATCCGCTTGAATGCTGCCACCGATATTTACACCTCGAGTAGTCAAGATAGCTTGTGGATTTACAAATACATTTCCTGTGATGGTGACATTTTCGAGCGTACAAGTTGCACCTACTGGAACCACTACGTTTTCTTGATTGACTGCTGTCACTAGACCACGACAAATAAAGTCACCTTGTGCTGAGAGGGTTTCGTCCGGGGTGTTACTTACACCGCAGGCAGTGAGGAACAGGGTAAGTCCTGAAACGATTACGAGTACCATTTTCTTTAAGCTTTTCATGATTTTTCTCCTTATGCCTTGGTTGATTTTTCCCGTTTGGGGAACCTTGGCTGGTAAGAGAAGAATAGGGTTTGTGGATAAGGTTAAGATAAGCATAGTTGCTTATCTTTTACTTATCTTGAATATTCAAAAGGAAACTGACTGCTTCTTCAAGTTTAAGATTCGTCGTTCTATCTCGCGCTATTTTTTCTGCTAAATAGCGATCACCTGTTTCAGTCAGTGGATGATTGTACACGAGTGTGGCGAGTTCTTCTGCGATAGGGTTATGTTCGTGGCTAAATATCTCAGAAAAACGTACTATTACACTTAGGATTCCTGATGTGTAAGAAAGAGACAGTGTTGTTTCTAAGGCCTCGAGTAGAGTATCTTTGCCTTTTTTAGTATTGCCTTGTGCTGCTATAGTTTGACCTAAGTATATCTTAGCAGATACAGCTTCAATTTCATCACCACGCTCGAGGGATGTTTGATAAGCTTCAAGATAAGCCACTTCTGCATTTATATAATCACCCTCAGCGTATAAGCAAAGACCAAAATTGGCTTGTAAAAGAGGTTTCATTCTTGTAAGACCGCTTTTTTCAGAAAGAAGCAAGGCTTTTTCAATAAGTGATTTTGCCTTTTCTAATTTATGGTGAACCAGATAGTAATCTGCAAGGTTATTCAAAATCAATAGAGTCTGTGCATGATTTTTAAGTTTTTCTGATAACTCAAGGCTTTGCTTATAATAGCTAATTGCCTCCGCCGTATTGCCCATTTTCTCTTCGAGTTGAGCTATATTCCCTGTAAAAACAGCTAGCATAGATAAATTATTAAGTTGCTGAGCTATGCTGATTGCCTGAAGACTTTTTTCTTTAGCCTTTGAAAATTCGTTGTGCATAGCCAAAATACCTGCTTGGGTATTAAGAGCAATGACTTGGGTCTGTGGCTTTTTACTTTTTGTTGCGAGACTACTTAATGTCTCGGCCTCCTCGAGATTTCCTAACATCAGTGCGAACCAAGCTGTACATACCCGTGCATAGTCACCTTGAGCACTCGAGAATAATTCCCAGCCTTCGGCATACCTTCCTTTGTGAGTGAAAAAAGCTCTGAATGGTTCGGCAACATCTGCATTCCAATTTTCTGAGTGTCGCTTAATGGCAGTCTGAAAGTTGGCAAAGTCTCGCTCGAGTCTTTCAAAGGCCTTGCTTTGTTCGGTTCCTTGTAACATTATTTTTAGTCGTTTAAGTTGCCCAAGGAAATAGGTTTCATGACGTTTTGTGATTTTGCCGTCGTGCTTCAATATATCTTTACTAAAACTGTGAAGTACTGGATGTTGACTATATCTACCCTCTATCGAAAGCTCGAGTAGAGAAGAATCTAGTAAGGCATCTAACATAGCCGAAGTAGCGTCTGTTACATCATGAGCTGCCTGTAGATCAAAACCGCCTTCAAAGATACTAAGCGAGGCAAATAATTTTTTTTGTTCAGGTGCGAGTAAGGTATAGGATTGGTCAAATATGGCCTTCAAACTGCGGTGTCGCCCTGTACCATCCTCGAGACGTTTAAAACTCTGCTCAAGATTTGCTGCTAATTCTTGGATACTTAGTCTATTCAAACTTGTGGCAGCCAAAGCTATACCAAGTGGATGACCATGCAAGCTCGAGCAAATAGTGTAAGTACTCTCTAGAGCAAGACCTAGGTCAAAAGCTGCATTTTGTTGCTTAGCATGGTACTCAAATAAGGCAAGTGCAGCGTAGCTGCGGGCTTGGTCGGATTGAGGCAAAGATGACGGAAGGCTAAGACCTTGCAACGGAATAACCCATTCAGTATCAAGAGCCAGCCGTTCTCGAGTGGTTATAAAGAGGGTGAGGTTTGGGCAGGCCCCAAGTAGCGTCTCGAGCATAAAAGCCCGCGAGGTCAGATGTTCAAAATTATCTAGTACCAAGAGCTGCTTGCGTGTGCCGATAACTTTGGCAACAGAATGAAGGGTAATTTCATTTTCTACTTCTAGAGTATTTGCTAGGGCTGCTACAAAGCCAGCTTCCTTGATAGTGGCCAGCTCTATAAAATGAATAAACTCAAATACACATTGCTCAAAGGCTGCTTGTTGGTGTGTTGCCCACAAGCTTAGATGTGTTTTTCCCATCCCTCCCATTCCGCGTAGGGTAAGCAGGCGGCACTCGCGGTCTTGCAAATAGAGTGAGATGAGTGCAAGTTCATTTTCACGACCTAATAAAACTTTGGGCTTCTCGGGTAAACGACAGAGTGTTTTAGTGTGTTTTGAGCTAGGCGCAGTATTGACTTTAAGAAGCGTTTTATCAATAGGTTTATTGTCTTGTAGAGCTTGAAGGTCCATAAGTAAAGCTTCGCTACTCGAGTATCTGCCTTCTTGTTTTTTACTCAGTAGTTTATGCAGTACATGATCTAGAGTTTCAGGTAAACCCGAACGAATATGACCTATATATGCTGGCTCATGCTCAGCGATGTTACGCAGAGTTGTGATTACATTTGTTGCCTGAAAGGGTGAAGTCCCAACCAATAATTCATAAAACACAACACCAAGTGACCAAAGATCACTGGTGATATTGAGCCTTTGCCCCCGCGCTGCCTCGGGTGACATGTACTCCAGTGTTCCTAGTTGCTCACCGTTTACAACTTCCTCTTGCAACCTGGACAAACCAAAATCAAGGATTTTAACTTGGCCTTTAATGAGCATTAAGTTGGCAGGTTTTATATCGCAGTGAATGATCCCTTGTTGATGGGCATGAGTGAGTCCTTGGGCGGTTTGAGTAATGATACTTAAAGCCTCTCTAAATGAAATCGGTATAAGCAATTTATCTAGGGTCTTGCCATCTAAAAAGGGCATAACAATAAGCAATCGACCATCGTCTAAAGTCTCTATGCTTTCTAAGTTGGCAATGTGCGGATGTTTAAGGCGTTGACTGGTAAAAAACTCACGTTCAAATTGGTCTTTTGCTTTAAGAGGTTTTTGAGCGTTTCGAATAACCTTAAGGGCTACGATTCGACCTTGCCGACGATCTTGGGCCTTGTATACAAGCCCTGCACTACCACCACCAAGCTTTTCAATCAGCAGATAATTGCCAAGCTGTTCCACACTTACATCATAAAGGATGAAGGTTAAAGCGAAGTGCAAGATTTGCTGCAAAGCAACAAAGGTCATAAGAATATCGAGCTTCTTATGACCTCTGGGTTTGAGCGTGTTTAAGGCTTAATCGTCGTCACCTTCACCAATATCATCTGCATCATCAAAAGCCTGCTGGCACTCTACTATGGTTAGGTTTAAGGCACTACAGAGAAATAACCCTATTTCTAAACGTTGTTCTAAAGAATAAGGTGTACCGCCCACAACGCCATCGGTATCAATTTCTAGACTACTGTCAACAACTTCCAGTGCCAAGGTGCGTGGACTAAGCGTTTCAGCACCCTCAGCGATAGCCAGAGCTATGGCCCCTGCAATCATCGGTGCAGCCATTGATGTGCCGTCCCAAGCAGCAATACGTGAACCAGGGAAGGCACCATAAACATCTTCACCAAAAGAAACCATCTCGAGCCCGTCTTCAATAGGTCCTTCTTCGGGTACAAAATTAGAAAACCAGGATTTAACATCGTTAATGTTAACACTACCTACACCCACAGCCATATTTCCTGTAGGGGTTGCCAGCATGGCAGTGTAAGCTGGATAAGTGGGGTCTGAATTGCTATTACCTGCTGAGGCAACGACATAAATCCCTCGAGCGGTGGCTCTGTCAACAGCTTGTTCGATGATGGGTGCGGGGCCTGCTGTACCCAGAGACAACTGAATTACCTTAGCCCCCCGACTAGCAGCCCAATCAATAGCTGCTGCAACATCTTCAACCTTACCTGAGCCATTGCCATTAAGAACGCGTAAGGGCATAATTTTTGCATGGGGCGCAATTTGCGAAACAATACTTGCAACCACCGTACCGTGACCAAAGGCAGTGCCATTCACTTCTTGAGGTAGCGTATCTTTAGAAACAAAGTCATACCATTTGGCTCGAGTGGCCAAGCGGTTCACAAAAATGGGGTGTCTGGTATCTATTCCAGTATCAATAACAGCCACAATGACTCCGGTACCCAGCTTTTTAGCCAAGACTTGATGAGCTACAACAAGAGATATTTTCTCCCAAATGTCACTGTTTTCAACCAGTACAGCTCCTGAGCTTTCAATAACTCCTGTGCTGCCACCCCATGCTTTGCGCCCACCCCCCCAAGCCTTCCGCCCACCACTCCAGGCTGTTAGTGACCCTGACTGGGCATATTGTACCGACGTTGCTTCTAGGTTTCTATCAAACGGCTCTTTTACACTGCTACATGCTGCCACAAAGCCCATCATTAGGGCTAAAGCTAGTACTTTCCAATTGAAAAACATCATAAAACGATGCCTCCTAATATAGAGTTTAGACAAGCCAGGTAAGTATCAGGTAAGTAATGGAGGTACCTGGTCAAAAGAATAGAATCTTATTTCTTATGACTCAATAGCCATTCATAAAATTTGGGATTGTTGTAGGTCTTTGTCCAAGAGTCATGATCTACATTTTTATAAACCGTGAGTTTAGCCTTGCCCCCTGCTTTTTTAACAATATCAACCATACGCTTTGATTCTGCAAGGGGTACAACAACGTCTTTGTCACCATGAAAAGCCCAAATAGGCATATGCGTCAATTGTTGACCCAAGACAAAATCGCCACCGCCACAAATAGGCGCAATAGCAGCAAAGGTTTTTGGATAGAGACCTGCCAAATACCAGGTTCCGTATCCACCCATACTTAAACCAGTCAAATAGATACGTTTTTTATCGACATTGTGTTTGGCAATGATGTCATCAAGCAATCCTTTGAGAGCCTCGAGTTCTAAGGGCCACCAGGAATCTTTAGGACACTGGGGCGACACTGCAATAAAAGGAAAATCTTGCCCTTGCTCAATAAGTTTAGGGATGCCGTGGTATTTGACTAACTCCAAATCGTTTCCACGTTCGCCTGCACCATGAAGAAACATAACCAGTGGAAGTTTGTTCTTGGGTTTGGTGGGTTTGTAGAGCAGGTAGGGGAGAGAGACCTTTTTGCTGATTTTGGTTTTGAAGATTTTGGATTCTTGCATGATGGCAGTGTACCAGTTTTTCTCTTTACTCCCAATCATTTGAGGGTAAAGAACGCAGAATGTATTTGTAGGTCTTTAGCTAGAGCCTTGCAAAGACTCTTTTAAGAGCTCGAGTTTTACCTTTAAGCCAAGCATATCTGTCATTTCAGAAGTTAGCGTATCCAATTTTTCTTTTGCCAATGCGATTTGATACTCCAGTAGTCCAGTTGAATGATTCGGCGCAGTGCGACCACGCGCCCATAAATTTGTGCCGATATGATGATGATAGCCATCGGCTGCTAAAAACCTTGCGCTAGGATAATCACCCTGAGTCACCTCGAGACCAAGGCGTTCGTAAAACGTTTGTGCTTCGTCAAGATTAGCTACGTGTAAATGCAAATGCCCAAAAGTGGTATTGGCATCAAGTGTATCTGAGGTGCGAGCTTCTTGCAACAACGCTTCGACATCCAGACCTTCAGATACCATTTTGAGTTGACCGTTTTGAAAGGTCCATTCTGTTTTATCACGGTCACGATAAAGTTCTATACCGTTACCTTCAGGGTCAGCTAAATAAAAAGCCTCTGAAACCCCATGATCGGATGCACCTTGAAAGTTTGGATAGCGAACCTCGAGCAGTCTTTTGATAATCCCTGCCAGAGTTCTTCTATCTGGAAGTAACAAAGCAAAATGATAAAGCCCCAGCGTTGATTGTGGACGCAAGGGTGCAGCAGGGTCGTGAATGAGCGAAAGGGTAAAGTGTTTTCCAGCTAAAGCGAGGTCAGTTTGTGGGCCTTCTTGTTGAATAATCTCAAAGCCTAATACGCCCTTGTAGAACTCGAGTTGCTTTGCTAAATCTCTAACTCTTAACGTAAGACCTGTTAAATTTAGTGTTGTATTCATAGCTTCCTCTTTTAACTTTCTTTAAAATGTTTTTCAAACCATGTTTTCATGGCTACAATGTCACTTTGAATAAGCCCGTGTGAAGCAGGATTAAGCTCGTGACTAATAGTTGCGCCTGCATTTTTATAGAGTTGTGCTAAGCGTTTGGCATTCTCTAAAGGCACAATCGGGTCTCTGGTTCCATTGGCTAATAAAATATTTTTGCTACTTAAGTTAGGCAATTTTTCTATCTCACCTTTGTCTGGATCAAGCGGCAGCATTCCTCGCAGCAGGACACCACCGGCTAAAATCTCTGGACGCAAAAAGAAAAGACTACTTGCGATATTTGCACCGTTTGAAAACCCAAGTGCGTAAACCGCACTTACATCAAAATTGTATTCTCTTGAAGCCTCGAGTACAAAATCGGCTAACTCATGGGTGCGAAATTTTAAGTCTTCGATATCAAAAACACCTTCGGCAATTCGCCTAAAAAACCGGTGATGATCTGCACCCTCGAGAACCTTTCCCCTAGGACTAAGCACATGTGCATCAGGCGCAATCATCTTTGCCATCGGAATTAAATCGTGTTCAGTGCCACCTGTACCATGCAATGCTAAAATTGTGGTGGGCAAGGTACCTTTTTCGTAGATGTGTTCAAAGTTCACAAAAGCTCCATTTTAAGCAATGAGTAATGAGCAATGAGTTAAAAGTAAAAACACTCATTGCTCGTTGCTTTCTACTCGTAACTGAATGTTCGGTAAGCCTGCTTCAATCTGTTTACGCTGAGGCTCGAGCCAAGGGGGTAAAACAAGTTTTTCACCTAGTTTATTTGCATCTTCATCTACAGCAAAACCTGGCCCATCAGTAGCCAGTTCAAATAACACGCCGCCAGGTTCCATAAAGTACACGCTCTTAAACCAAAAACGGTCAATAATTTCAGTGGGTCTGCGCCCAGCTTTGGCAACCTGTTCACGCACTTGCATTTCGTGGTCAGTATCATCTACCCGCCAGGCTAAATGATGAATACTGCCCGTGCCCCATTGCCCACGACTAGCATTAGGTATTTCTTGAATATCTATAAAGTTTCCAGAACCTCCACCACTCACAGTGTAGCGATGCCAGCCATTTTCGTGACCTTGATATTCAAAACCGAGGGTGTGGATTAAAAAATTTGCGCTTTGTTCTAAAGTGCGTTGTGACATTCTTGCCCCATGCAAACCTAGGATTTGTTGATCTTCAGGAACTACACTTTTTTTCCAAGGGCTGAAGGTGCGTTGATCGGATGTTTCAACTAGAGCAAGCTCGAGTCCGTCATAGTCTTCAAAAGCTAAAACTTTTTCACCAAAGCGGGTTTCAGGGTTGCCGGTTTTAACGCCATAATGTTCCAGCCGTTTAGACCAATACTCGAGGGTATTGGGTTTAACTGCAAGCTGCACTTCAGTGGCAAGCCCCACACCTTTGCGAGCCGGGTACATGTGTTGCCAGGGAAAAAATGTAAGGTCCGTTCCAGGTCTACCTTCGGCATCGGCATAAAATAAATGATAGGTTTTAGGATCATCTTGATTCACACTTTTTTTAACTAAGCGCATTCCCAAAATGCCAGCATAAAAATCTAAGTTTTTTTGTGCGTTGCTGGCAATGCAGGTGATATGATGGAGTCCATTAACAGTATTCATAATCTGATTTTAATCTAGTGCTATATAAAATATAGTGCTTTGGAATACATCTGCCTGAGAGGTACATATATGCGAAGTGTAAGGCAAAAGGAACTTGCTAGAAGAACTTTGCCTATAAACTGAAGAAATGAAACGAATGTTGTCTTTTATAGGTCTTTTAGCACTAATGGCTCTGGGTTTCGGTGCTGGCGTATTTTATATGCTTCTCCCACGAACACCAGTTATTTTGCATCAAGATGCTGTTGTTGAAGGTATTGATCAACCACGAATAGAACTTAAAGAGAATGCTGGGCAATATATTGATATTCAGGCTGCTGAGGCAAAGACACTGTTGATCTTTTATCCCGGAGGTTTAGTCCGGCCGCAGGCCTACGAATGGTTAGGGGTTACTCTGGCTCCCTTAGGAGTTAGAACGATTATTCCTGTTTTTAGCGCAGACTTAGCCGTAACTTCACCTAATCGTGCCACCAAACTTTTAGAGATGGCTGGTAGCTATGAACGCGTTTTTATAGGTGGACATTCATTAGGTGGTGCAATGGCGGCCAGATTTGCCCTAAAGAATCCCGATAAAGTGGATGGTCTTATCTTGATGGGAGCCTTTAGTGCTAATAGTGATGACTTATCAGCTTTAGATATTTCTACCTTATCACTGGCTGCTGAATATGATGGTTTGGCAACTTTGGATGAAATAAAAAGCAGTGTGTCACGTTTACCAAAAGATACAACCCTCGAGGTTATCGAGGGTGCTGTGCATAGTTTCTTTGGACGCTATGGCCCGCAGCGTGGAGACGGGATTCCTAGTGTAAGTAGGGCAGAAGCCGAGGCTGATATTCGCTCGAGTCTGGAAGCATTTTTAAGATAAGCTTGAGCCCTGCTATCATTTAGTCTTTCTATAATCTGACGATGATATGATTTATTAATCAGCAGTATGCACTTATCCTGTCATGGGTTGTGGCTTGATAAGTGCTTGGGATATTGAGGAAGTGACTGAGGCTAGAGCTATGTTTTATATAGAGTTTGAAAATTCACTATCTTCGAGCAACTGTGGCTCTACTTGAGTCTAAAGGGATTCGTACGCCACTTTATATCAGCAACAATATGTCAGGAGCTAAGGAAAACAATCAAAGATTAATAGAAATTCCTAGTATTCTATTGCTTATTCCACTTTTTCATGTGATGGTTCAGATTGGGTTGATTAATAGTCTATGGAGTTTGATTATCGCCAATGTAACTTTCACTGCCCCCTTTAGTGTATGGCTGGTGCGGGCTTTTTTAGAATCGTTACCATCTGAACTCGAGGAAGCAGCTGTGCTGGATGGGGCAGGATTCTGGCAAATCTTGACTCGAGTGGTAATTCCTATGCTGTGCCCAGGTTTTGCTACCGTGGCGATTTACACCTTTGTTACAGTTTGGACTGAATATCCTTTTGCCTCACAACTGATTATTGATGAAGCCAAGCGCACCTTGCCAGTAGGTTTAGCTGGTATTATCGGGCAATATCAGATTGATTGGGGTTTGCTTGCTGCCGGCGGTGTATTCATGGTTTTACCTGTTGTAATTCTATTCGCATTTGTTGGGCTATATTTTGTTGAAGGTTTAACTGCTGGAGCCCTTAAATGAAAGCTATTCTGGCAGTTGATGTTGGAACCTCATCGACTAAAGCATTATTAGTTGGTGCGAACGGTGACGTTTTAGCTGAAGGTAATTCGGCTTATCCAACGTATTCACCACAAGCTACTTGGCTCGAGCAAAACCCTGAGGATTGGCTCACGTCTTTTTTAGAAGCATCGCAGATGTGTTTGAAGCAGATTCAGGTTTCTGTTGAAGCCATAGGCATATCAGGACATATGAGTGCAGTGGCTCCGCTAGATAAAGACTTCATACCTTTGCGACCGGCTATAACGATTGCTGATACTCGTTGTGTAGATGAAGTAAAAGTCCTTGAAAAACATTTTTCTAAAGAAATTGCTGAATCTACCGGTAATAAACCATTAACGGCTTTTAGCCTACCAAAAATATTGTGGCTCAAGAATCATGAACCAGAACTATTTGCCAAAACTAGAGTTTTTCTAGGGGTTAAGGATTATCTGCGTTTACGTCTGACAGGTAGTCTGGGCACCGAGCCTACCGATGCGGGTAATATACTCTTGCTGGATTATAAAACTAGACAATGGAGAGATGATTTACTTACAGCTTTGGAACTTGAGGATAAATTGCCTGACGTTCAGGAAACACTTTCATTTGCTGGATATTTAAATGACGATGTTGCTAGCCGTTTAGAGCTTCGTAAAGGTATTCCAGTGATTGCCGGTTTGGCTGACATGGGCTCGAGTACGCTGGGTTGTGGACTTGTAGATAGTAGACGTGTGGCTATCACATTAGGTACCTCGGGTCAGATTACTCAGGTGGTAGATGGACCGCATTCAGATTTGCTAGGGCAGTTTACCTATCATCCACATGCGTTATCAGGTAAGACCTATGTGATGGCCTCGCTATTTACTGGTGGTTTAGGTTTGCAATGGTTGGCTGAAGTGCTCTCGAGTTTTACTGGTCAAACTTTAGAAATGAGTTTTGAACAGCTTTTAAGTAAAGCCATAGAATCACCCCCTGGTGCTAAAGGTTTATTGTTTTTACCTTTTCTAGTTGGGCGTGGAAGCCCTGATTTTAATCCAGAGTTGCGAGCTTCACTGCTTGGGTTGTCACGTGAACACACAGGTGCAGATGTGGCAAGAGCAGTTTTGGAAGGGGTAGCTTTTTCAGTAAAACATTGCCTTTCGGTGATGTCTCAGTGTCATCAAAAACCTCAGGAAATCGTGATAGGTGGTGGAGGATTGCGTAGCAAAGTATGGCAGCAGATTATGGCTGATGTCGTAGAGCAAGACCTATATCCTTTGGCAGAAGTTAATGCAGGGCCTATGGGAACGGCCTGGGCTGTAGCAAAGATCATAGGCTGGCCAGTGTGGTCAAGTAAATTGGATTTACCTTTAAAACCAGACCCTGCGAATATAGAGGTTTATAACAAGATGTATCAGCAGTATCTATTGCAGAGCCATAGCTCTCACTGAGCTACCTGAACCGCCTTTAATTTTGAGGGGCAAGGTGATAAAAAAACATTCAGGCTTGAGCCTGCTTAAGTTATTCAAGCATTCGATAATTAAAATATCGTTGGGCAAAAAATATTTCAAGTGTCCAGGAGCTCCTAAAGCTTTTCCGTCTATGACAGCAATATCGCAGGCTACGGTGTCACAACCAACGGCCCGGATGTTCTTGGAGGCTAGGTAGCTACAACCACCTTCGCTAAGTCCAGGTGAATTCGACCCATACCAGTTCCAGTTTTGTCCTACAAACCAATATTTATTCATCCAACCAAAGTTAAGTAGCACTATGTCTCCGGCATTGATTTGGATATTGCGGGAAGCAGCATTTTGTTCTAAGTCCTGTGCGCTGAGTAAGTCTCCAGGCTTTAAGTCTCGATCAGAAAAATCTAGAACTTTCGCAGACCCCGAAAGATGGTTCACAGCAAACTGATCAATGGTGCGGTGCATGAGTGTGGGAATGCTGTGTGAGGGGGCATCCACGTGGGTTCCGGTACGTTCACTAATAAATAGAGTCTGACAAAAGTAACCATCGTTTTCGTGAGTTAGGGTTGGATGGATAACCAGTGGTGGATGGGTAGGCCAGTGCGGCATATTATTTTCTAAGGTAGCTGACAAATCAATACACTCGAGCTGATTCCAAAGCTGGATAAACGTGCTTAAATTTGGATTCATGATGCCTCCTTGTTTTTTGAAGTCTAACCCTGCTAGCGAGACTTGTAAAGTGTGATGATGATTTGGGTGGAGAGATCAGATTTAAGATACATTAGATCTCGAGGTGGTTTGTATCGAGTCGAAAATAGAAAGTGGTTTATTGTGGATATTGAGTGGTTAAAATTATGGTGTGCAAGATTGTCAGGGTAAAACTCGCAACTAATTTGCTCTGTTGATTGGTTTGACACTTACCCTGGGTCATATGTTATTCTCAAAGTGGTTCGTACCACTTTTGTTGTTTGCTGTGATAGTAAAGGAGAAAGTGTGTGATTGTTCGTACTGTCCGAGGCGATATTTCCCCTGCTGCTCTGGGGATAACCTATATGCATGAGCATCTTCATGGGTTTTCACTGTCAGAAGGTACTGACCCTGATTTGTGCCTGGATAGTGAAGCCGCCGCAGCGCATGAGTTGATGCTTTTTAAACAAGCTGGTGGACAAGCGATTGTTGAAATGTCACCCCAGGATTACAACCGTAATCTGCTAGTCATGAAACGCTTGTCTGAGGCTACAGGTGTCCATGTGATTGCTGTAACCGGTTATATCAAGGCAGCCTCGGCTAATGCTCTTGTTGAAAGTAAAACGATTAACGAAATTTCTGATGAGCTTATTCAAGATGTCATGCGGGGAATGAATGGTACAGAAATTAAGGCTGGGTTGCTCAAGGCAGGCTCGAGTCTAAATAAAATCACACCGAATGAAGAAAAAATGTTGCGTGGTGCAGCTAGAGCACAACGTGAAACCGGAGCCTTGATTTCTACCCACACTGAAGCTGGTACTATGGCCTTGGAGCAGGTTACTATTTTCAAAGAAGAAGGTGTGCCGGTCGAAAAAGTATTAATTGGTCATATGGATCGAAGGCTAGATTATGACTATCATCTCGAAGTGGCTAAAACTGGCGTGACACTTGGCTATGACCAATTCAGCAAAGAAAAGTATTATCCGGATTTTGAGCGTATTGATTTTATTGCCAGACTTTTTGAGGCTGGTTATGGAAAACAGATTGCCGTTTCAGGGGATTTAGCTCGCCGTTCTGACCTTACTAGCTATGGAGGTGGTCCTGGCTATACTTTTATTTTATGGCGGATTATTCCCTGGTTAAAGAAAAAAGGGCTGTCTCAGCAAGACATTCGTACACTCTTTATAGACACGCCCAAGCGTTTGCTGGCTATGGAGGCTGTATGAAGATTGAAGCTCGTCTTGCTGAATTGGGTATTGTGCTGCCCGTAGCTTCTTCACCTTCAAATAGTTATGTAGCGGTTAAGCATGCACGAGGGTTAGTTTTTGTGGCTGGACATAATCCCAAAAAAGATGGCAAGTGTCCCTATCTGGGTAAAGTAGGGGATACTGTAACCCTCGAAGCAGGCCCAGGAATCAGCAAGACAGTGTGTAGTGAATTGTTTAGCATCACTCAAGCAAGCCTTGGGCAAGTTAGATCATATTAAAGAGGTTGTGAAAGTGGTGGGATATGTAGCGAGTGCTCCTACTTTTACGGAACAATCCAAAGTAATCAATGCTGCTTCAGACTTATTGCTCGAGATTTTTGGCGACTCTGGAAGGCACGCTCGAACATCAGTAGGTGTTGTGGTATTGCCGGGAGATATTCCGGTTGAAATTGAAATGGTAGTCGAGGTTTAGTCAATGACGAGTATACGAATGACAACAAGCAATGTTCTAAAAGGTATTCCTCGAGTCTTTCTGGCTCTTTTAATCCTTGTTGTTATTCTAGGAATTTTGTCACCTTTGTCAGTAATCCCGAGTAATCTTCTTAATTTGTTGCGGCAGGGCTCAGCTTTGGGTGTAGTTGCGCTTGGTCAAACGCTGGTCCTCATGAGTGGCGGTTTAGATTTATCTGTAGGTTCTACGGTTATTCTTTCTGATGTTTTAGCTGCGATGCTTATTTCTGGCAAAGAGGGTTTGATTTTGCCCGTTGTTTTGCTGGTGTTAGGCATTGGGGCTTTGATTGGTCTGATAAATGGTGTTTTGGTGGCCTATTTTAAGATTACACCCTTTATTGCCACACTGGGTGTGAATTTTATTGTCTATGGTGCAGCTCTGGTTTATTCGGGTGGTGCGCCCAAAGGAGATATCCCAGACACGATGCGCTTTTGGGGAGATGGGTTTATTGGAGGGGTGCTTCCGGCCTCGGCAGTGATTTGGCTACTCATTACGCTTATTCTAGCTTTTTTAATCCGGCGCACGCGCTATGGCCGTGAACTCATTGCAGTTGGTGCCAATCGGCGAGCAGCCAGATTATCTGGGGTAAGCGATCAACTTGTGACCTTGATGGCTTATGTTATGAGCAGTTTGCTAGCCTCGAGTGGTGGGCTGTTGTTAGTGGCTTATGTAGGTACAGGCACGCTCGAGGTCGGCACAGATTTCTTACTTGGTTCGATCGCTGCTTCGGTGATTGGAGGTACACCTTTTGAGGGTGGACGTGGAACCTTGTGGGGAACCTTTGGCGGGGTGATTTTTTTAATGGTTCTTTATAGCATTCTAACCGTGTTGGCTTTGCCCACTAGTGGGAGGCGTATGGTTGAAGGAGTGATTATCTTAGTGGCTCTGGCTTTGTATGCAAGGTCCAGGAATTAGAAGGGGGGAACATAAAAGGGTAATTATAAGGTTGGATATTGGCTATTATGAAATTAGGTGTTAGTTACTATCTATAAATAAACACCTAGAAACTTTCTTAGGGAGGAATTATGAAACAGATTATTGGACTAATCATTTTTATTATCTCAATTCTGGCGTGGGCTCAAGATGATATTGTGGCTATGCATTCAACCGATTATTTTGGAGACACCACCTTGGCCGTGCCGGTCGGCGATATGGTGGATACTTCCATGTATAAAAAAGAAGGTCCTTACACCATAGGGTTTATCAACTGGTCAACTGCTAATTCCTGGACCGTGCAAATTGTCAATGAAGTGCAGCATGAAGCCTCGCTTTATCCTGAAATTGAAGAGTTTATTACGGTGAGTTCTGAAGGTGATGCTAACACCCAGATTTCACAGATTGAAGATATGGTGGCACGAGGTGTAGATGCAATATTGTTTATCCCCGTTGCTCCTGATGCTATTGTGCCAGCTATGGAAGAAGCTATGGAGGCCGGCATTCCCATCATTACCTTTGCCTCAAAGGCTAATACTGAATCAGGCGTGGGTTATGTAACCTATCTGCAAGCTGATGAGTTGCAGTTTGGACGCAAACAGGGTGACTGGCTTATGGAACAATTAGGTTGTAAAGGCAATTTGATCGTATTAAATGGGGTTACCGGCATTTCAACCAGTGATGCGCGTCGTCAGGGGTTGCTAGATGCCATTGCGGCCTGTCCGGATGGGGGCACCAATGTCAAGATTCTGGCCGAGGAAGATGCAGCTTGGGCCTATGACCAGGGCAAACAAGCTGCCGAGCGAATGCTAGCAGCATACCCACAGATTGACGGTGTTTGGTCACAAGGTGGTGCCATGACCCAGGTGCCATTGAAGCTTTTGAAGCTGCTGGCCGCGCACTGGTTCCTATGACTGGTGAAGATAATAATGGGTTCTTGTTGGATTGGCAAGAGCGCGTTCCTCAAGGCTTCAAAGCTGTAGCTGCTTCCGAACCAACCTGGCAAAGTCGTGTTGCACTGCAAGCTGCCTTGCGCATTTTGCAAGGTCAATCAGTAGCACCATTCTATGCTTTGCAAGTGCCCACCATTTTTGAAGGTGATGTAGCTAACTATGTGCGTCCTGAATATTCTGATGCTTACTGGACCAATTCAAAGTTGCCCAAAGAAGCTGCTGATGCTTTGTACCTAAAGGAATAGATTTAGTCAATGGTTGAGGCGCGTGTGCGCCTCAACCATTTATTTTATGCAACCCTTATTACAACTAAGGTCTATCAGCAAAACATTTCCTGGCGTGCAGGCTTTAAAAGATGTGTCTTTTAGTGTGCAAGAGGGTCAGCTTCATGCTTTGGTAGGGGAAAATGGTGCTGGAAAATCTACATTGATGAAGATTTTAGCCGGGGTTTATCAACCGGATGCTGGAGGTGTTTACTGGCAGGGACAGCCCATTACATTATCCAGACCCTCTGATGCTCAGTGGCATGGTATACGGATCATCTATCAAGAGTTTAATTTGTTGCCTGATTTAACTGTAGCGGAAAATGTATTTCTCTACCGCGAACCCAAGACACGTTTTGGTCTGGTGGATTTTTCTGCTATGAATAAAGCTACTGCGGTTTTGTTGGCACGCCTTGAAACCAAGATTCATCCAGAGATGCCTGTGTATTCGCTTACAGTAGCTCAGCAGCAAATGGTTGAAATAGTCAAAGCTATATCCGAAGATGCCAAACTTTTGATCATGGATGAGCCCACAGCTGCGCTTAATCCAAGCGAGACCGAACACCTATTTCGTGCAGTGCGACAACTGGCGGCACAGGGAACTGCCATTATTTTTATTTCTCATCGCTTAGAGGAAGTCTTAAACCTTTGCGAACAAGTTACTGTTCTTAAAGATGGTCAGCTTATTGCAAGTCAGGGTGCAAAGGGTTTGACCAAACAAGATATTGTCCGTCAAATGGTGGGGCGCAGCCTCGAGGATATTTTCCCGCCGCGCCTACATGCGATTTCACAATCACCACTACTCGAGGTTAATGAGTTAAGTACCGCCACCTTGCATAATATTCGTTTCAAACTTTATCCAGGTGAAGTATTGGGTTTTGCCGGACTGGAAGGTCAGGGGCAGCGTGAGGTGATAAGAGCATTATTTGGTTTAGAGGCGGTGAAGTCTGCTGATATTCGTTTAAATGGCCAACGTTTGCATATTACTCATCCAAAAGCTGCTATTGAGGCAGGACTGGTTTTTATCAGTGATGATCGTAAGCAGGAAGGTTTAGCTCTGCCTCTCAATGTTCGTGAAAATGCAGCCTTGCCTAATTTAAAAGCTTTTAGTAAGGCGGGTCTTATCAATCGTCAACAAGAAGTTATATCCGTTACGGAAAAAGTCGAGGCAGTAAATGTCAAAACCCCAAGCCTTGAGCAGGCTATCAATTTGTTAAGTGGGGGTAATCAGCAAAAAACCGTTTTGGCTAAGTGGCTGCTCAAATCCCCCAGAGTCGTGATGTTTGCTGAACCCACTCGAGGGATTGATATAGGAGCCAAGGTGGAAATCTATCGCTTAATTGCAGACCTGGCCAAGCAGGGGGTAGGTATTATGATGGTCTCGAGTGAACTTTTAGAGTTAATCGGCATGAGCACTCGTATTCTGGTCATGCGTGGTGGACGTATCCAGACCGAATTGCCAGCCGGGGTTAGTGAAGAACAGATCATGTTGGCTGCAACTGGTATTGAAGCGGTGAGTGCATGACTGGATTTGTGAAACGTCATCAGAATGTTCTGATTATTTGGGTGGTTTTGATTATTTTGTTTATAATATCTTCGTTTTTATCCGAAGCCTTTACCGGACCACGCAATCTTATCAATTTAAGTCGTCAATCGGCCGCTCTCATGCTGGTAAGCATTGCCCAAACCTTTTTGCTTATTTCTGGTGGCATTGATATCTCGGTGGGTTCCTCAGTAAGTATTATTGTGATGGTTATGGCACCACTTATGACGCCTAATCCCCTGGTGATGATATTGGTTTCGTTTCTGGGTATTGCCGTTGGCACTTTAATTGGATTTCTTAATGGAATCTTTGTAACCCGTTTGAAACTTTCTCCCTTTATGGTGACGCTAGCCATGTTATCCATTATTCGTGGTTTAGCCCTTCAACTCCGTCAAAACCCACCGGCGACCATTCCCAAAGAGTATTCCAGGTATTTTACCGATGAAGTATTTGGTTTGCCGATCCCGCTTTTTATTATTATTTTTACTACTATAGCTGCTTCGATTGTTTTAAGTCGTACACGCTTCGGACGACATCTTTATGCCGTAGGCAGCAATGAAAATGCCACCAGGCTTTCAGGTATGCCAACTGATAGAATCAAGCTTTTTGCCTATATGACCTGTGGCTTTGTGACTGGCTTGGCTGGTATTTATTGGGCTGCACGATCGAGAGCGGCTGATCCTCTTACTGGAGAAAACTTTGCCTTTGATTCCATTACAGCAGCCGTTTTGGGTGGTACCAGTCTATTTGGTGGTGTGGGATCAGTGTGGGGAACGCTGGCTGGGGTTTTGATTCTTGCTATTATTGGTAACATCATGAACTTAACCAGTGTGCCCAGCAACTATCAATATATCGTTAAGGGTTTACTTTTAATTGCGGCCATGATGCTTTACCGCAGGCGACGCCTATGAAGTATTTGCTAGGTATTGATGCTGGAACCTCGGTGGTCAAAAGTGTGGTTTTTGATTTATCGGGCCATGAAGTCGCTGTATCGCGGCGTGAGACACCTCTTGAGCATCCTATGCCCAGCACTTCAGAAGCTAACATGCAGACCCTTTGGAATTTAACTGCCGAAACAGCTCGAGAAGCGCTAAGCCAAGTCAAGGCCAGTGAGGTTGCAGCAGTGGGGATTGCTGGAACAGCCTGTGGTATATGGGCCATTGATAAAAACTTGCAACCCCTTCGGAATGCAATCTTGTGGAATGATGGGCGTGCGGCAAGTGTGATTGCAGGGTGGCAGGATAGGGGTTTCTTTCAGCATAGTTTTAAAATTTCTGGCAACGCTGCTTTTCCTGGCTATCCACTCTCAGCACTAAGCTGGTTAAAAGAGAACGAAGCGAGAACCCTCGAACAAGCCCACTATCTTCTTTTTCATAAGGATTGGTTGCGCCTGCAACTTACGGGTGAAATTGCTACTGATGTTTCAGATGTCGGTTATTTTCCTGGTGATATTCGTAAGCGTATATATAGTGCAGAACTATTACAAGGCGTAGGCCTCGAGATTGCTGATAAGCTTCCCCTTTTACATGAATCTTCTAAAGTGGTCGGGTATGTAACAAAACAAGCTGCTGAACAAATCGGACTTAAAGAAGGTATATCTGTGGTTGCTGGTGCCGTTGATGTAGTGGCTTCCCTGATTGGTGGTGGCGTTGTTAAAGCGGGTCAAGCCGGTTCTGTTTTAGGAACCAGTTTTCTAAACAGCTTGGTTTCAACCGAACCTACCTTTGCACCGGAAAATACTGGTGTACAAACCTGTATGCCAGGTGGTTTATGGGTACGTTCGCTGGTGAATACCACAGGAACCCTAGCGATTGAGTGGATGCTCAAGACTATTACCCGAGATATAACAGGAATAGATCGTTATGATGCATTATCAGAATTGGCACAAACATCGCCTGTAGGTTCGAGGGGTCTTGTCTTTTTACCTTATCTAAGTACAGCTGGTATTATTTCACCCTTTGCCAATGCCGAGGCTCGTGGGCAATTCTTTGGTTTGTCAACCGAACACACTCGAGCAGATTTAATCCGTGCGGTTTATGAAGGTTTGGCTCTAGCTATGCACGATTGTTACAGTGTGATGAAACAAAAGGTTGAAAGCGTGGTGGTCGTGGGTGGTGGTGCGCGTTCCGAATTTTTGATGCAGCTTTTTGCTGATGTCACCGGCAAGGAAATTGTGGTTACCAATGGTACCGAGTTTGGTGCGAGAGGTGTAGCCTTACTGGCAGGTGTTGGTGCAGGTGTATTTGAAAACCTGGGTCAGGCTGTAAATCACTGCGTTCGCATGGAGCGCAGATATGAACCACATTTACAACACACACAAAAGTACAGTGAGATTTACAGGCTTTATAAGCACTTATATATACATTCACTCAAGGCTTGGAGTTTAGGCCAAAAGATGTTAGGCATAATAGAGAGGTGAGTATGTCAAAAACCATTAGAGTAGCCTTTGTGGGTTGTACCCATCCACATATTTTTCCGCGCATTCAACTTTTACAACAAGAACGTGATGTTGAACTTGTGGGTTGCTATGATCCTGATAATCACCTGACTTCAGAACTCGAGCGTTTATATGGTCTCAAGGCCTATGCAACTCCTGAAGAGCTTTTAGATCAGCTGGGCGTAAATTATGCCATTATTGAAGGTTGGGACCCTGATAATCTGGCTTATGTCGAGATGGCTGCAAGCCGAAAGCAAGCCATATTGCTTGAGAAACCAGGTGCGTCCAATCTAGACCAGATGCATCGTATTGTTGATGTTGTCAAAGCTGCCAAGATTCCTTTCCATATTGGATACATGCTTCAGTTTAGTTCGGCCATGCGTCATTGCCAACGTTTGATAGATTGTGGTGTTTTAGGACCAGTTACACTGGCTCGTTTTCATGCAGCTGCGCCGGTGGGTGGTTCTCGTGAACGCTGGCAAAGTGTGCCTGGAGACTTGGGCGGGGTGATGTACACTGATGCCTGTCATATGATTCACTTGATTCATAGGCTTTATGGACTACCTAAACATATACAGGCAATGCACTTAAAATTACCTGCAGGTGAGGAGGTGATAGCCCATGGTTTTAAGAAAGACACCTTGACCGGACTTGGTGAAACTGTCAAGATGCCACTGGGTGGGTTGATGTATGAAGATGCAGGGGCAGGAATCTTTGATTATGGTGATAAACTTATCACCTTTGACTTATGTGGTTGGGAAGCACACCCCTGGGTAGAAGCCTGGACCATAGAACTTTATGGTACTGATGCTACTTTGTATGTTGGCATTCAGCCTGCTCGTTACAAGCTTTATGCTCGCAATCCCAAAGCTGGATTTGAGGTGGGCTGGCATAGCTGGCATAGTTTAGATTCGAGTACCGTAGGCAATTCTTTGGTTATTGATGAAAACTATACTGGTGAGGCACAGCACATGTTAAAGCGTGTTCGGGCCTGGGATACGGATAACACAGTGTCATTACAAGAGGCCGAAGCTGTGATTACCATACTTGATACCATGTACCGTTCACATCGTGAAGCCAAGCGTATTAATGTCGAGATTAGATCATTGTGATTATTGACGAACTCGAGTATTACCAAAGTGTAGACTTACCGATTTACCAATCCGAGTTTGCTGATTGGTTGCCAGAGAAAATTTTTGATATACATGCGCACTCATGGTTAGCAGAACACAATCTTGAGCCCATTTTCAAGGAGCGAGTTGGTTTAAGCTTTGAAGCCGAGCGGGTTTCACGACAGGAATTGCAGGAAGCTTATAAGTTACTGCTTCCCAATAAGCAGGTTGAGTATTTAGTTTTTGGTATGCCTTTAACCACAGTGGATCACGTGGCCAATAATAGCTATATTGCCCAATCTGTGGATCATAAAACATCGTTTGGTTTATATGTTGCCCACCCAAATGAAGATATAGAAACCTTGCTGGAAAATGTCAAGAAGGGTGGATTTGTAGGTCTTAAGCCGTATTTATCGTATGTGACCTGGAAAGAATTAGAAGCTATTCGAATTCGAGACTTTTTGACCGATACCATGCTCGAGCTTGCCCATCACTATCAGTTGCCCGTGATGCTTCATGTTCCAAGAGAAAAACGTCTAGCCGACCCTGACAATATTGCCGACCTAAAGTACATCGCCAAACATTATTCCAAAGCTAAAATCATTTTAGCTCATGCTGGGAGAGCCTATTCGGTAGAGATTATCAAAGCTGCTTTGGAACAACTTGTTGATTGCGATCTATGGCTTGAGTTCTCCAACGTGCAATCAGCCACAGTAGTACAAGAGGTCTTAAAGCGTCTGCCCAAAAACCGACTGATGTATGGTTCAGATATACCTGTGGCGGTGGTGCGTGGCTTTATGTTTATGCTTAACGGTCAGCGCGTAGCCCTCACGCGAAAGGTTTTCCCCTGGAGTATTAGTGGCAAACCCGGACAACTACGCTGCACCTTTATGGGCTACGAACAGCTTCGAGCCATAAAGGAGGCATGTCTTGCTTTGGCTTGGCAAAAGAACGACATTAACACCCTCTTTTATAAAAATGCCAGACAATTGGTCGATGAGGCTAAAGAAACTATGAGGGTAAGAATCTAACCTTTATCGAATTGACACTCAAAGCCTAGCTTGATAGACTTACTGGTACGTACCACTAAGGAGTTATTCATGACCCGTGATGTTGGGCTCGAGTATTTAGATAAATCTGTCGCTATGATTGAAAAAATTCGCCAGACCCAAATGGATAGTATTCGTCAAGCAGCAGGTCTCTGTGCTGAGGCGATTTCAAAAAAAGGACTGGTTCATTTGTTTGGTAATGGACATAGCCGCATGGCAGTAGAAGAGTTCTGGCCACGCTATGGCAGTTTTCCTGGATTTCACCCGATTGTTGAACTGTCTATGACCAATCATACTCAGGTCGTGGGCGCAAATGGCCAAAGACAGGCCATGTGGATTGAAAGACAAGAGGGGTTGGGTCATGTCATCTTGCGTAATTTTGTTTTTAGATATTATGACGTGATGATGATTTTTTCAACCTCGGGGAATAACGGTGTGGTTGTGGATATTGCGCTAGGAGCCAAAGAGCGCGGAATGAAGGTTATTTCGGTTGTGGCTTTAGAGTACGCCCAAATGTTGTCAAGCACGCATAGCAGCGGAAAACGTATTATTGATGTTTCGGATGTGGTGATTGATAATTGCGCTGTGCCAGGTGATGCCATGATAGATATTGAAGGCGTAGATGTTCCAGTGGGTCCAGGCTCAACCATTGGTAATACTGTAGTTGTGAATGCCATGAAGAGCTATATTGCCGAAGATTTGGTCAAGCGGGGTCAGTCGCCTTTGGTGCTTGCAGGAAGCTGGAAGATGGGCAAGGAAGCCAGCAGCAAGCGTTTTGATGAAGCCTATGATGATCACCGTGAGCGTGTGAAAATTGTGTATGGAGGCTAAACTTCGCCAAGCTAATAGTGATGATGAAGCCTCAGTATGTGCCCTGGTGAATGAGGCTTTTCAGGAGTACATTCCGCTTATTGGTCGTACTCCCTTGCCCATGCTTGCTGATCACAGAGATTTAATCCAGAACCATGACACCTGGGTACTCGAGCAGAATTCATGTATCGTTGGGGTACTTGAGATGATTCATAAGTCAGATAGTTTGTATATTGATACCGTGGCGGTTAGTAAGTCGTATCAGGGTCAGGGATTGGGACGGAAATTACTTTTGTTTGCAGAAACTAGGGCTTTAGAACTGGAATTTAAGGCTATTACCCTTCTGACCAATGAACGTTATATTCACTTATTAGAGATGTATAACCGAGTTGGTTATGTTGAAACGCATCGTGAACCTTACCAGGGAACTGATATTGTGCATTTATACAAAAAGCTCGAGCATGGTAAGGCTATCACGTGATTCTCAAGAATCAAATTGTTATCATCACTGGCTCGACTGGTATTGCTGGAGCTACTGCAAAACTATTTTCTAGACATGGAGCTAAGCTCGTTGTAGTGGGTCGTTCAGAAGAGAATCTCGAGCAACTTTCTAAGGAAGTCGAATGTTTTCCTTTAGCGATTGACTTAACCCAAGTTGGAGCCGCAAAAAAAGTTGTTGAAGAAACCCTCAAACAATTTTCTCGAGTGGATTACCTAATCAATGTAGCTGGTATTTCAGGGCGCAAATTTGGTGATGGACCGGTGCATGAAGCCACTGATGAAGGTTGGGATGTGGTCATGGATACCAATGCTAAAACTACTTTTAGTCTCTGTCGTGAAGTCTTACAGCCTATGATGCAACAAAAGTCGGGTTCGATAGTCAATATGGCCAGTGTGCTGGCCTATGCACCTAATTCAGATTTTTTTGCTACCCATGCTTACGCAGCTTGTAATGGGGCACGCATCGCCCTTACAAAATCAATGGCATCCTATTATGCAGCTTATGGGATTCGGGTCAATGCTGTAGCACCTGGGCTTATTGCAACACCTATGAGTCAACGGGCTCAAACCAATGAATCTATATTGAAGTATCTTGAAAAACGTCAGCCGATTACAGGTAAACCTGGTACTTCAGAAGATGTGGCAGAAGGTATTTTGTATCTGGCGACCAGCCCTTTTGTTACAGGGGTCATCCTCGAGATTGCTGGAGGTTGGAGTGTGGCTGGATGACCTTTAGTGTGCAAGCTCCACTTCTTGATGAATGTGAGGTACTGGTAGTTGGCGGTGGCTCGGCTGGATGTAGTGCTGCTATTGCTGCTGCCAGGACTGGTGCAAAGGTCATTTTACTCGAGCGATATGGTTTTTTGGGTGGTACGGGTACAGCAGTGCTAGATACTTTTTATGGTTTTTATACGCCAGGTAAAAAGGAAAAAAAAGTCGTAGGGGGTATTCCTGATGAAGTTGTTGCTAGTCTAGAAAAACGCAAGGTTCTTATCAAACGACCGAACACTTATGGTGCAGGCACAGGACTCACTTATGATCCTGAAACCTTAAAAGTTGTTTGGGATGAACTGGTTATTGAGACTGGGGTCAAAGTTTTATTTCACTGTTATTTTGTTGATGTGATTAAGAGGGGTCAAAGGCTCGAGGGGGTTATTGTAGGAACCAAACAGGGGTTACGCTCAATTAAAGCAAAAATAATTGTTGATGCCTCTGGCGATGCGGATGTGGTGGCAAGAGCAGGTGCACCTTTTGAAGATGCTGGTGCTTTGGGCATTGCACAATCTTTGACTACAACTTTTAAAGTGATTAATGTTGATATAGAAAAAGCTAAGGCTTTTCCCAAGAAAGAATTATGGGCCTTGATGCAAACCTCGAGTGCTTATGATTTGCCTCGCAAAGAAGGCAGCGTACACATTACGCCTTTGAAGGGTGTAATGGTTACAAATATGACTAGGGTGGCAGGTGTAGATGCAACTGATCCTGTAGCCTTGTCTCAAGCTGAGGTACAAGGGCGAAAACAGGCTCTCGAGTACATGCGCTTTCTTAAAGATAAAGTCCCTGGTTATGAAAACGCTGAACTAGGTGGACTGTCAATCAATATTGGTGTTAGGGAAACACGGCGCATTAAGGGAGATTACTGGATCACTAAAGATGATGTCTTGTCAGCCAAGAAATTTCCTGATGCTATTGCCCAATGTGGCGCGCCCATAGAAGAGCATCATGCTGGCGGAGATACCAAATGGGAATACTTACCTGAAAGCGAAACAGTGGATATTCCCTTTAGGGCTTTATTGCCACAGCAACTTGAGAATGTGATTGTGGCAGGGCGGTGTTTATCGGCATCGCATGAAGCACACGCCAGTATTCGCAGTATTGGGCAGTGTATGGCTATGGGTCAAGCTGCGGGTGTGGCCGCAGCCATCAGTGCTGGAAAAGCAAAAGAAGTTAATATTCAGGAGTTACGCTCGAGGCTTGTGGACATGGGAGCGGTGTTGTAGATATTTCTAAAGATGGTGGAGGTTTTTATGGCAATACAGGTTGGTGTGGTGGGTACAGGATTTATTGGGCCAGTTCATGTAGAGGCTTTAAGGCGTCTGGGTATTCATGTAAAAGGTGTTCTTGGCTCGAGCGTCAGTAAATCTGAAAGCTCAGCTAGACAGCTTGGACTAGAGAAAGGGTATACAAACTACGCTGAAATGTTGGCTGATCCAGATGTTTCAGTGATTCATCTAACCAGCCCGAATAAGTTTCATTTAGAACAAGTTTTAGATGCACTCAAAGCAGGCAAACACATCGTCTGTGAAAAACCATTAGCTATGACCAGCAAAGAAACCAAACAGCTTGTTGTCGAAGCCAAAAAACATCCTAACTTGATTGCAGCAGTGAATTATAATGTGCGCTTTTATCCTATCAATTTACAAGCTAGGACTATGGTTAAAAATGGTGACTTGGGAAATATTTTCCATATCAAAGGTAGTTATGTGCAAGACTGGCTCATGTATCCCACTGATTTTAATTGGCGGGTCTTGGCTGAGGATGGGGGAGACTTGCGAGCTATTGGTGATATTGGCACACACTGGCTAGATTTAGTCACTTTTATTTCAGGACTCGAGGTTGAGAGTGTGATGGCAGACTTGTCTACCATTCATCCTATTCGCCAGCAACCGCCCCAAGGCTCAGTAGAAACCTTTAGTGGAAAGAAGTCTGGCAAAAAACTAAAGACAAGGCCTGTAAAAATCACCACTGAAGATTATGCTAGTGTGTTACTTCGTTTTAAGAGTGGTGCTCATGGTGTGCTTACTGTTTCGCAAGTCACTGCTGGAAGAAAGAATGCTATTGAATGGGAAATTGCAGGGTCTAAACGTGCCATAGCCTGGCATGGTGAACGACCCAATGAACTTTGGATTGGAGAGCGCAATGAGCCTAATAAAACCTTAATTCGTGATCCTTCGCTGATGGATGAAAGCGTTGCGCCCTTTGCTAATTATCCTGGTGGGCACAATGAAGGTTTTCCTGATACCTTTAAGCAGCTTTACCGTGCTGTCTATACCGATATTCAAAAAGGTAAACCTTCCAAAAACCCACTCTATGCAACTTTTGAAGATGGACATAAAGAGCTTGCACTTTGCGAGGCAATTTTGCAAAGTCATAAAAAAGGCAAATGGGTTAAGGTTAATTACTGATGGAATACTGGCAGAAAATTAGGCAAGCACTAGGGCACGAAACGATTATCTTATCTAGTGCTGCTGGTGCTATTGTGCATGAAGATAAAATTCTTTTAGTGCGTCATGGAGCTATAAAAAAATGGCATATTCCGGGAGGTTTACAGGAACCAGGAGAGTCTACTCAAGATACTGCTTGCCGAGAAATCAAAGAAGAACTGGGACTCGAGCTTGAAGTGGATAAACTTATTTCCATTCATTGCAGTGCTAAATGGATTACTGAATATCCAAATGGAGATAAGGTTCAGCAACTATTATTCTTTTTCTTGATGAAAGGACAGGTAGGAAAGATAGAACTTCAGGTGAGTGAGTTAATCGAATGGGACTAGTTTTCCTTAAATGCTATTCCAGAAAATACAATGGACTGCTGTAAGCAAAAAGTTGATGATTTGAGAAACTTTCAGGGTGAAGTGTTTCTAAGGTAAAGTAGAGGAAGTCAACAGGAGGAAAAATGAAACTTGGATTTGTAAGTGCAATTTTACCTGAACTTAGTTTAGAGCAAGTCATGAAGTTTGCCTCAGAGCAAGGCTTTGATGCCTTAGAGGTCATGTGCTGGCCCAAAGGCAAAGCTGAACGCCGCTATGCGGGGGTTACTCATATTGATGCGACCAGTCTAGCTGAAGCTGAAATAAAAAAAATTAAAGCACTGCAAAAGAAAACTGGCGTAACGATTTCTGGACTTGGTTATTATCCTAACCCTTTGGTTGCTGATGACAAAGAGGCTGGGGTCTATATTGAACATATTAAAAAAGTGATTACTGCTTCGGCGAAACTGGGTATTGGCGTGATGAACACCTTTATTGGGCGTGATCCTGCTAAACCAATAAAAGACAACTGGATTCTTTTTGATGAACGCTGGCCTGAAATTATAAAACATGCTGAAAAACAAAAAGTTAAAGTGGGTATTGAGAATTGCCCCATGTATTTTTCTGGCGATGAATGGCCAGGCGGAAAAAACATGGCCATCAATCCGGTGATTTGGCGAGAAATGTTTAGCCGAATTGAGAGTGATTACTTTGGACTGAATTACGATCCTAGCCACTTGGTATGGCAGATGATGGACCCAGCCTGGCCACTTCTCGAGTTCAAGGACAAGCTGTTTCACATCCATGCAAAAGACGTAAAAGTAGACAAGGATAAACTGCGTCAGGTGGGTATTATGGCTACACCCTTAGAGTATCATGCTCCCAAACTCCCAGGTTTAGGTGATGTCAATTGGACCGAGTTCTTTGCCAACCTTACTGAAGCTCGCTACAATGGGCCAGTGTGTATCGAAGTAGAAGACCGTGCTTATGAAGGTTCTTTAGGAGATCGTAAACGTGCTGTGATTCAGTCGGGTAGATTTCTAAGAAATTTTGTTGTTTGATGAGACATGTGTCATCTGTATATTAGAGAAGCAGCGTGTTGCCCATGAGTCATAAGCCAAGATGGGAGCTCAACATTTCACTATAATTTTTTATGCAAATGGAGCAAAGTGCTCTATTTGCATAATGTTCCCGTCATCCATTCGATGCGCTCAGGACAGGTTGCGAGCCTAAGACTAGGGTGTATTCAGTATTGATAAAGTTCATCACTGCCGCATCCGCGAAGCAATCTCCCTTCGCTTATTTTGTAGCAAGGTCAGTGCAATGAGATTGCTTCGTCGCTCGTTTACTGCAAACGACTTATCAAACATTATTTGTAGCACCTTTTACTACTAAAACGCTTCTCGCAATGACAAGCCAGGGATGACTCACGCACGTATGCTTTTGTTTAAGGGTGTTCGGATAAGCCTGTAATAATGCGTTCAACTTCTTCAATAGAAGATTTCTTTGGATCAATATCATCAGCGACTTTGCTTCCACGGCGCAAGACTACAATGCGGTCAACGACTTGAAATACATGGTAGATATTATGAGCAATCAAGATGCAAGAATGACCTGAATCTCGAGCGTTGCGTACAAAGCGCAAAACACCTTGGGTTTCTTCTACACCTAGATTGTTGGTAGGCTCATCTAAAATAATCAAATCACTTTCAAAATGCATAGCTCTGGCAATGGCTACAGCCTGACGTTCACCGCCAGAGAGACTACTTACGGGAGTAGTGGGTGGGATATTTTTAGAAATACCCACTTGCTTGAGCAACTTTTGGGATACTTCATTCATTTTGTTATGATCTAAACGGTTAAGTAATCGTGAACCCAAAACGGGCTCACGTCCTAGAAATAAATTGCGTGCAATAGATAATTGTGGAACCAGTGCTGAATCTTGATAGATAGTTTCAATTCCGTAAGCAATGGCATCGGTTGTACTGCGTATATTTACTTTTTGATCCTTGATATAAATGTTGCCGCTGCTAGGGCTTAGTGCGCCAGAAAGAATTTTAATGAGGGTAGATTTACCAGCACCATTATCTCCTAAGAGTCCTACAATTTCATTTCTGTTGACATTAAAAGATACATCATGAAGAGCCTGAACTTTACCAAAGAATTTATTGATATGCTCCATGCGAACAAGGGGATTACTCATAACTAAACCCCAGCATTATGACGACGCTCAAGATACGAATGAATCACCATCATGCCGATAATAATAGAGCCAATAAAAATGTTGTACGCTAGGGCCTGAACATTGGTGAAGTTAATCCCGTTGCGCATTAAACGCAAAATAAAAATACCCAAGATAGTCCCTGCAATTGTGCCACGTCCACCCATCAGTGCTGTACCACCAATGACTACCATAGCAATGACTTCAAGCTCGTAACCGTCACCACTGGTCGGATTGGCTGCGGATACCCTAATAGAACTAGTAATACCTGCGTAAGCAGACATCACAGCAGTAAGAATAAATAAAACAACTTTAGTGCCTGTAACATTGACTCCTCTGGCCCTTGCAGCAGGAGCATTACCACCAGTGGCCTGTATCCAGTTCCCAGCTTTGGTTTGTGAAAGCACATAGCCTAAAATAAGGGCGAAAAAGATAAACCACATCATCGAAGCATAAATACGAATACCGCCGATATAAAAACTACCTACAAGCATATTCACCAAAACTGGTGGAGTTTCAAAGGGGCGAATTCTAGGGGGAAAACCACTGGTTATATAAAGGGCTGTACCACGCACGATAAGCAACATACCTAGGGTAACCAAAAAGGATGGAATCTTAAATTTGGTGACAAACCACCCATTGGCTAGACCAATACCGATAGAAACTACTATAGTGATAAGAAAACTTAGCTCGAGTGAAGCTACTTTTTGATTAAACAAAGTCCACATCAAGACTGGAGAAAACCCAAAGACTGATCCAACTGATAAATCAAATTCGCCAGCAATCATCAGCAAGGTCATGGCTAAAGCAATCATGCCTAGTTCTGGAACAAAGGCTAACAGGTTGCTTATATTGCTTATACTTAAAAACTTTCCACCAGAAAGTACAGTAAAGACAATAATTTCACCAACCGCCAAGACCAGAGGCGCAAATTCTGGACGCAGAAAAAATCTCTGAAAGAAGGATGGTTGGGCTGTAGAGGCAGTCATCATTTTATATTTTTAAAGGGAAACATAAGCCATCCCGAAATTTCGAGTTCACGTTGTTGTGAACTCGAAATTTCACTAGGATTTGTCATTGCGAGGAGCGTTTTGGTGTTAATAAAGTGTCTCAAACGATGCTTAGTAAGTCGTTTGTAATAGACAAGCGACGAAGCAATCTCACGCCGCTTACTTTGTAGCAACCTCAGTGAAGGGAGATTGCTTCGCAGATTGGCAACAATAAACTTTATCAACATTGAATACATCCTATTCTTAGGCTCGCAATGAAGGTACTGTAGTGCAAACGGCGTACTTTGCGCTGTTTGCATAAATAAAAAATTTGAGGTGACTCACTTTCAACTTTTAGTTTCCTGCGAGAATATCGTCGTAGATTTGAGCAGTGTCTTTTTCGTAGAGCGCGCCAGTGGTTACACTAAACCCTACTGGAATACCACTTGCTGCCATTGCTGCTAGTGAAAGTGCAGTATAGCTAGTAGCTTGTGGATCCTGCCACTGCGCAGCATTAACGTAGCCAGTCAGGACTTCTTGAGTCGTATCCAGTGAGTTACCCCAACCCACTACTGGGATGTCACCTGCGGCTACACCTACTTGATCAAAGACACGTTTGATACTGCCAGTGACCAAATCACCTAAGCCAATGATGGCCTTGATCTTGTCACGGTTGGCAAGTAAATAATCAGACATACGAGTAATAATTTCAGCTTGATCTAATGTGGCATCGGTGACTTCCCAGGTAATCCCCAAAGGTTCAAAAACACTTGCGATACCTTCTTCTTCCTGAACACCATAAGTTGCACCAGGAACTTCTACTGGCATCCAAACAAAGTCACCCTCTTTAACTAATCCATTGTCAACTAAGTATTGTGCCCAAGAGCGACCATAAGCCACCAAGTTACCACCAACATAAGCATTAAAATTTGCTTCTGGGTCAGGTGTATTAAAGTTGATAATCGGGATACCAGCAGCTCTAGCTTCGGCAGTAACTTCAATTAGGCTTCCAGGGTCAGGGCTAGTAGTTACAATTCCATCTGCTCCAGCAGAAATAGCTACCCGAATGGCTTCTTGATGTTTGGGAACATCACCACTGTGAAACGATGTGCGAACAGTATTGCCTGTATCTTCGGCCCACTGGTTTGCACCATCTAAAAAGTAAGTCCAAACGGGGTCAGCAGGATCGCCGTGTGAAACCCAGTAGAAAACTTTTCCTTGTGCAAGTGCAAGGTTTAGTGTGCATAAAAACAATATCAAAGTAAAAGTCAGTTTCTTTATCATTAGAGAGTCCTTTTTGATTATCTAAGATGCGTTTATTAACGCACAGCTTAGTCTAGTTTTATATGACCTAATTAATTAACAGCAAACCTCCTTTACTTCATATAACCTGCAGCATCTTCTTGACTAATGATGCCATCTAACACGTAAGTATTGGGTTGGTTTTTATACATTTCATACATCTCTTCAAAATTACTTGCGTCTACACGGCAAGGAATAGGCATATACAGGGTATTGCCAAAAGGACCAGAAAGTTTGGTTTCATCCACTTCTTTACCCATTAAAAGTTCTACTGCAATGCGTAAACCGTCAGCACCTTGGCCAGGAGGATTACATACCGCAAAAGCTTGGTAATCTGGGTGTTCGGCAATGATTTCTTTCCACATCTTTAAGAATCCAGCATGACCCTCGCCAGTACCGTTGGGGAAGCTAGTGGGGTTGGCAGTGCGAATAGCAGTCCAAACGCCTTGAGCCATTCCATCTTGAGTCCATACGGCATCAATTTGTGGAATTGAGGCAAAGAGATCGGAGACTACTTGTTGAGCAGTGGCTTGATCCCAGGCACCTGATTCACGTCCTACCACTTCAATGTCTGGATATCCGGCTAGAACTTCTTCAACACCTGACATACGTGCTTCGTTCGCAGGGTGTCCGACAAATCCTTCGATTAAGATTATTTTACCTTTACCGCCTAAAGTATCAGCTAGCCACTTGGCACTTTCCATAGCCCACTCTTTTTGATTGATGGCTACGTTTATCACACCTTGTCCACTGATTTCTTGATCCACTGAAATCACTTTGATACCTTGAGCAATTGCATCCTCAAGAGCTAAATTTAATGCAGCCTGGTCGTTAGGGTTAATTACAATTGCATCTACACCACGGTTGACCAAGTTCTGAATCTGTTGAATTTGACCTTGTACATCTACGTTGGCACTTTCAACGATTAACTCAATTTCAATACCTTGTCCTTTGAGTTCAGTTACTACATCTTCCATATTTTTTAACATTTGGGTGCGCCACTCACTGTTTATAAAGCCATTGGAAACCCCAATGGTATATTGCTGTGCCAAAGCACTCATGCATAAACTTAGAAGCAATAAAACAAAAACCAATCCGACTTTCATATTTCCTCCCGTAAAACTAGAATTTGACTTTTTGTGAAAGCAAATACTCGAGCAATACAGATTCTCTTGGGTTGCAAGAATATAACCTACACAAAAAGTCTCGTCTTATTTACTATACTGGTACGAACCACTTAGTGTCTACTGGTTTATATTCATTTACTCGAGAAGGTTCTTTTGTAACGTTGATCTGTTTACCTGCTCTAGGTTCTTGAACGCAGTCTAATATTGGAGCGAGTATCCAGATTCATTCGTCACGCTGAGCCAACGGGTAGGGTAAAGGGTGCAAAGGATTAAGAATGTCAAGCTGTACCTTTGCGAAGTGTCTCGTTAATAGATACTTCGTTTTGGTATGAACACATAGGGCTTAGTTTGCTTCAAGAGGTGTGCAAACGGCGACTCAGTATGACAGAACGGGGATTCTGTGATTTACTGAGACTCAAGAATACTGTAGGACCCGAAATCAAATGAAGCTAAAATTTATTCTACAGGTGTTAGGAGCAATTTAAGGCCCTGCCTGGACTCGAAGGTATCAAAGGCTTCCTGCCAGTCTTGAACACTAAACCTATGGCTGATTAGGGCCTCAGTATTCACAGATTTATTTTCTAAAAGCTGTAAGGCCCTGATCCAGCTCGAGGGCACACTGGCATTGCTGCCCGACACTATAATTTCTTTATAGCAAAGCTGATCCAAATCCCAGTGAATGGGTTTGCCAAAGAGTCCAATTTGCACATAACGCCCGCGCCTGCGCACCAAAGGTAAAAGTTGTGTAGCCGCAGGCCCAGCACCAGAACATTCATAGACTACATCTGCACCCAAACCTTCTACACTTAATTCTTGAATCAGTTTACTGGCATCATCACTTTGTACATTAAGCACATAATCTGCACCAAGTTTTTTGGCAATTTCTAACCGCTTTTCATCAACATTGGTTCCTAGCATGACTACGGTTGCACCAGCGGCCTTAACGACTTGCAAAGTAAGTAAACCAATCGCACCTGGACCAGCAATCACTGCTAAATCTCCTGGCGCAACAGTGGGTGCACTAAGCACACCATGAACCACGCAAGCTAAAGGTTCAGTCAAAGCACCAGCTTGAAAGCTAAGATGCTCGGGCAAAGCATGAATATTTTTTGCGGGAACCAGAACATAGTTGGTAAATCCACCATTTAATGCACTGCCAATTGAGCGTCGTTGTAAGCACAGATTTATATTTCCACTGCGGCAATAACGGCACAGGCCACAGGTAGAAAAATACGTTTCAGTGGTGACCCTACCTCCAGTTGTTAACCCTTCAACACCACTGCCAACTTCTACAATTTCACCAGCGATTTCATGCCCCAATACCACAGGTGGTTTGGTCTTAAATTCATCTTTATAGATATGAATATCAGTGCCGCAAATACCAGCAGCCTTAACTTGGATCACTACTTGCCCTGGTCCAGCTTTGGGTTCGGGAATATCCCGTAGTTCGATATTGCCCACACCAGGGGCCACTTTCATGACGGCTTGCACAGTAACCTCCTATTGGCGCAACATGCGCTGACGACCATAAATTGAAATGAGTAAGACTAAAATACTGCCTAGAATAATAAGTTGATAAGCCTCAGGGAGTTGCATGGCTCTAAGTAAGCTAGTAATCAGTGTGAGTACGAGTGCACCTGACATGGTTCCCCAGTAACTTCCTTTACCTCCAGCTAACATGGTTCCACCTACCACGACTGCTGCAATCGAGGGAAAAAGATAAGGATCACCCAAATTGATAAATACACGCTGCGTAAAACCTAGAAGGATAAAACCACCTAAGGCTGCTAATAAACCACTGAGTGTATAGGTGAACAACACCATGCGCGGAACCTGAATACCAGAAAGTGTGGCAGTAGTGCGGTTGACACCAATGGCAAAAAGGTATTTACCAAAGCTCGAAGCGTTCAAGCAGTACCCACACCAATAGAGCTAGCACCAACCAGAAAATTACACTTCCTGGAATACCTAGAAAAGTCCCGGCTACCATTTTGACTAAGAGTGGGGGTGTGCCTCCTAAAAGGGTTCCCTGCGTTACTGCAAGCACTGTACCTTGCACAACTCCAGCCATGCCAAGCGTCATGACTAAAGGTGGTATCTTGAGATAACTAATCCCCAACCCATTGATAAATCCAATACCTGCGCCAGCCAATAAACTAGTCAAAAGTCCTAAAAGAATTAAGTTATCTTGCCCATTAGAAAAACGATAGGTCAAGATCGCTCCCAGTGTAAGGACTGCGCCCACTGATAAATCAATACCTTCACCACCACTGATGATAACCAGGGTTTGACCAATAGCGACAATTCCTAGAAGGGATGCCAAACGGATGATATTGGCAGCTTGTTTTGCATTAACAAAGCCAGGCTGAATGAGTCCACCCAAAAAGAATAAAGCAATGGCTAGCAATAATGCTAAAAGGGCCGGACTCGAGCGCAAACGCATCATGCTGGTTTCCTTCATTCAGGCCTCCTTAGAAGTCGTACAACACCTGGACCTGCTAGGGCCAGAACAATAATGATGGCATTAAACAAGGTCTGATACCAAGTAGGAACATTGGCAAAAGAAATAATGTTGCGAATCATGCCCAGAATCGCTACACCCAAGATGCTACCTACCGCGCCACCTTGTCCTCCACTTAAACGTGTACCGCCTAAGACTACTGCCACAATAGAATCAAGGGTCATAGCATCACCACTTCTAGGGTTTCCACTTCCCATGCTCATGGTAAGCATCCAGGCGGCTAAGGCACTGCACAGACCAGACAACGCATAAAAACTAAACCGTAAACGACTTACGGCTAGACCACTGGTATAAGCAGCGTCTGCATTGCTACCAATGGCGTAAAGATATTGACCAAAGCGTGAACGTTTGAGCAATAACCAAATCAAAATTATTGCCGCAATAACAAAAAGAGCAAAAGGAATTCCTAGTGGACTCGAGCGGTAAAGTGAGGTTAAAACTCTAGGTAGCTGGCCACCCGGGCGTGGTAAAACAAGCAGAGCCAAGCCACTAAAAACAAAGCTAGTAGCGTAGGTTGTAACAATCGGTTGAAGCCTAAGCAAAGAAACAAAAAAACCATTCAGCATTCCGGCGGCAGTTCCAACGGCTAGGCTTATAAATAATGCAAGAACCGTACCAGCAAGACCCGTTTCGGGTAAGACCAGGGTCACTAGCACTGCATTGATCAGAGATACCATTGTCCCTACAGAAAGATCTATACCACCTCCGATAATAACCAGCGTTTGTCCAGCAGCTAAAAGCATGAGCGGTAGCCAAACACGCAGGTTGCCACTTAGAACCCTCAGACTAAAAAAGTTGGGCTGTAAAATTACATTGATGATTACCAGTACAGTTAAAAGTAAAAGGGCAAAAAGGTAGGGATGCGTGCGCAGGATTTTTTTCATGCGCTTATTCCCATTGACGCGGCCACCAGCTCGGCCTTAGTTAGTTTATCAGCACGTAATTCTGAGCTGATGCGTCCATCTTGCAATACCAAAACTCGGTGACACAGCCCTAAGAGTTCTTCGTCATCACTGCTGTAAAAAAGAATGGAAGTTCCTTCATGTTGTAGTTGCTCGAGTAGCCCATAAAACTCAGACTTAGAGCCAACATCTACACCTTTGGTAGGATCATTGAGTAACAATAGTTTAGGATTTTGTGGCAACCATTTACCGATGACCACTTTTTGAGCATTGCCACCACTAAGACTGCTTACAGGAGCATCAAGTGAAGCCATCTTTAAACTTAAATTTTGTCCAGCTTGCAAAGCATCATTTCTGGCTTTAGATATACGAAGTGGGAAGCCATAATCTTTCCAGGAAGGTAGTTGCAGATTTTCTAAAATGGAACGAATCATCAAAAGTCCTTCTTTGCCTCGGTCTCCTGGTACATAAGCAATACCATGTTGCATAGCTTGATGAGGGTTTTTAAGGCTTAATGGCTGACCCAAAAATTGAATCTGACCACTTGAAGGTCTAGCTCCAAACAAGGCTAGGAGTAACTCTTCTTGCCCTTGTCCTTGCAAGCCACCTAGCCCCAAAAGCTCACCAGCTTGAAGCTCAAAATGAATATCTTTGAGTAATCTCGAGTTCAAATGCTTGACACTCAAACGTTTTTCACCACGTCCACTCATAGGTGTTTTATTTTGATGAGGCGGAGCAACATCACCAATCATCAGGGTAACTAAGTCTTTTTCGGTGGTATCTTTGATATAAACATTGCCTACAGTTTTTCCATTGCGTAAAACTACAGCTCTATCTGCAATACGAAAAATCTCATCCATGCGGTGAGAAACAAAAATGATGGCCATACCCTGAGTCTTCAAATTAGTCACTAACTCAAAAAGCCTATCCACTTGCTGACTATCTAAACTGGCAGTAGCTTCATCTAGAATGAGCACTCGAGGGTTTAGGCTGAGTGCCTTGAGGATTTCAACAATTTGTTTTTCACTTGGCGATAAATCAACCACAGGCGTATCGGGTTTGATAGTAGCAGAAAGGCAACCTTCAAAATGACGCAACAAATCTTGTGCTTCACGATTCATTTTACCAAAGGCAATTTGCCCAAAATAGTTTTTTTTATGACCCAAAAAGATATTTTCTGCTACGGTCATATCAGGAATTAGGCTGAGTTCTTGATAGACAGCAGTGATTCCTTTTTTCTTAGCAGCATTGGGTGAGGCAAAGCTAATCGAGACATTATCTAGTGTTAGCGTACCCTGGGTAGGTGAAACAACACCGGTTATAATTTTGCTCAAGGTGCTTTTGCCACTACCATTGGCTCCAAGCAGCGCAACCACTTCACCCTTGGAAACCTCGAGGTTTCCTTCGGTGAGTGCCTGTACAGCACCATAGTGTTTGACCATATTCTTAGCAGATAACACATTGCATCCTCATGTAATAGCTATGTTGTATCAAAAAAATGGACGAGCTGCAAATCATAAACGTAAACCTTCTCCATTTTGTAAGACTCTATAGGTCTGACCTAATCGTTCTGCTTCACCAATAAACATATCTGGCGAAACTGTATTAAATTCAAACATCTCATAGTGACAGGGAACAACTAATTTTGCACCAATATCTTTAGCAAGCTGTGCGGCTTCTGCGCCAGATAGATTACCTGCTACACCACGTTTAGGATCACGACCATTGATGGGCAACAGTGCGATATCAATTTTCCATTGATTAAGTGTTTCAACCATGCCTTTATAGAGTAAGGTATCACCACTGTGATACATAGTGTAACCACCAACCTCGACAATAAGACCTATAAATTTGTGATTTCCCTCGTTATCGGTTTCTAAATTTTCGTGAGCAGCAGGTACAGCGTATAGTGTGAAAGGCTCGAGGTTCACAGCGTTATCCAGCGTAATTGGTGTTAGGCGTTCTTTGGAAACTTGCAAACGGTTAGCAGCAAACTCAAGGTTGGCTTTTGAAACAACTATTTTTAACTCAGGATTAACCTGCATCAAAGGAATGAGTGTTGCAGCATCTAAGTGGTCAGTGTGATTGTGGCTCGAGGTGACGACATCAATAAAATCTAGTTTATCTGGTGCGATAACTTGCTCAGTCATGCGGATATGAGGTTTGTCTGTGCTCGAGTATTTTTTAGTCAGTGAATCAGACAGATACGGGTCTAAGAGCAAATACTTGCCTTGGTGTTGGATTAAAAAACCGCTTTGGCCTAGCCACCAGAGATGTAAGTGAGATGTATCTTTAGCTGCTTCTCTAACATCAGTTAAAAAGGTAGCATCTTTTTTCTTAGGTACGAATAGTATCTTTGGAACACGAACTAGTGTCTTGGGTTTAATCGTTTCAAGACATAACAAAACATCGCTCAGAAAAAGCTGTAAGGTTTCAATACGGTTATTCTTTGCTACTAAAACTACAATAGCAAGGGGAAGAGAATTTAGATTTTGTTCATACTCGAGATTTTGGTCAAGCGTGATAAAAACATCAAACTGTTCAGTAGCAAGTCTTAAAAGTTGCCCATTTTTGATACCTAGCCAACCCATAAAGCCAACCGTTTTTACTTCATGACTGACCAGCCCATGTCTTAAATCTTGGGGTATAGATTCATCGAGAAGAACGCGCATAGAGCAATTCTTGGGCCATTTCTAATGCTGCAACAGCTTGTTCTCTGGAAACCGATGGGAAAGAGTAGAGGAATTTATCGAGAGAATCTCCTGCCTCGAGATGATCAAACAGAGTTTTCATAGGCACTCTCGTACCAACAAACACAGGCACACCGCCTTGGATTTCAGGATCACTATGAATAACTGATTTAGTTTGCACCATCGTTATCACCTCTTTTGCTAGACACACAGGATGCTCGAGTTGTCCGTAATCATTTTAGCATAGCACCTCAGCTTTTGGCTCGAGTCTGTCTATGATTTCCAGCCTAATCCTTGGTCAACAAACTCATCTCCATTCACCTGATAGACATATCCTTGTCCGAATTTTGGTCCAAAAAAATATTCGATTACCACCACGCTACCATCAGGCGAGATATGAAAACGACCATAAGCAACGTCGAAAAACACCTCGCTTACTGACCTTTCAAAGCTTAAGTTCTTGCGACTCTTCATCTCTATTCTTCTAAATAATTTCCTGTCAAAACTCCAAGACTGCAATGTTTCGCCACTACAATTTGATTTCTTGGAGTCATATTCAGAATATTGATTTATGTGAACTGATTTTGAAAGAGGCCCAAACTGCTCTGCTACTTTTTCTGCATACTGCCAAGCCTTTCGATATTCATCGAAAATTTTCTCGTAAAGCCAGTCGCCTGCTTGTTTCATAATTATTTTACTCCGAATTCCTTGTGTACAACATTTACCCCCTCAACCATATTTACCAACTTCTGCTTCGCCGCCCACCGCGCCGTCTGACTAAGCCCACAATCAGGTGCAAAAGAAAGTTTCTCGGGTGGTGCGTACTGCAAACATTGTCTCACCCGTTCGGCAATTTCATCAGTTGTTTCGATGTGATAGCTTTTCACGTCAATAATCCCCACTGCAACACGGCATTTTTTGGCAATATGTTCTATGACCTCGAGTTCGGCATACTCTCTATTAGCCATCTCGACATGAATTTCATCAACTGTGAAATCCAGAAAATCAGGAAACATCGGCGCATACTGGCGTTTACCTACTGGATGCCCTTTATAATTGCCAAAGCACAAATGCGTGGATAGAAAAGTCTTTCCTACTACGCTTTCGACTGTTTGGTTAAAAATATCTACAAACTTTTTTGTATTGCTTTTATAGGCGTAGCAACTCATTGAGGGTTCATCAACGGTGATTTCTTGGCAGCCTGCCTTGACTAAATCCTCGAGTTCTTTTCTTACTATTGGTACAAGAGCTTCAGTAATGGCCATGCGATCTTTATACTGCTTATTGAGATTCAACCTTCCGCTTAGTGTGTATGGCCCTGGCACGCTGGCTTTAAGGATAAACCCAGATGGCGCAAGGCGTTTTAGGCGTTCAAATTCTTCAACTACACCTAAACCTTTTGGCGCAGAGAGTTCGCCTGTAATAATATGTTTACCACGCTGGTCGTGTGCAGGTGGACCAAAATTTCGACGTGAAGGCTCAGTATCGCCAAGTCCAGATAAGTACCCATAAAATGACAAATTGAAATCAAAGCGGGTTTGCTCTCCATCAGTAATGACATCGAGCCCTGCCGTTACTTGGTCGTGAATGGCAATAATTACTGCGTCTTCTTGGAGCTCTTTGATTTCATCCGAACCGAATTTGTCTAATTGCTGAGAGGCTAGCTCGAGCCAGCTTGGAAACGGATAACTTCCGATAACTGTTGTTCGTAATGGTTTTTGTTGAATCATAAACACTTCCTATCAAAGAATAATTTGTCATTGCGAGGCTCAGTTGAGGGTGTATTAAACATTAACATGGTTTATCGTTGCTGCATTCCCGAAGCAATCTCTCTGCTCTGACTTTGGTGTGGAGTAGTTTCGTAACTGTTGAAAAGCTTCTTGTCAGTTATGTCGCTGAAGGGAGATTGCTTCGTCGCTTGTTTCCTTCAAAGCCAACTCTAACTTATAAACATTTGACTTACTTATCAATAATGCTCCTCGCAATGACGGATAGGATGGATTTCGATTAGAAGAATGATTGCTCATCAGGAACCGTAGAATTATTCTTATATGACACGTTGTAAAACTTTCCCACTAACTTTCTCTTTCAAAATCAACTTATTCCTACCATCAGGCATTTTCTCTTCTTTAATCAACCAGTGGTCTTTATCATATTCACGGAAGTGACTCGAGTGGCTTTCTTCTTCACCCTGTCCACGCCAGACCTCAAGTTGTACAGGCTCCCACTTTTTGCTTTCTACTGATTTATAGGCAGCGTCCATGATGGCGTTTACTATATAGCCATCATAAAAATCTTCCATCGGCTTACGTTTTTCATCAATGGCGTTGAACATATCAGCGAACATTTCGGTGTAACCGAGTGCGCCCACTTCATCACCGACAGGGAAGAGCCAACCCTTATCAGACTCAGTTTTTTCTGCCACATAGGCATCACCTACGCCAGTGGTAAACATTTCAAAGCCTGTGCGGAGCCAGTGATTATTCCAGATTGTGCCTTCAGTGCCCGAGACTTCATCACGTAAATCCATGCCACCACGAAAGGTCCAGCTCACTTCAAATTGTCCAATTGCGCCGTTGGCATAGCGCACCAAACCTACTGCGCTGTCTTCGGCTTCGATAGGGTGAACTTGCGTGTCTGCCCAGCACATGACCTCGAGTGGTTTTACATCTTTGCCAATATAGTTGCGTGAAATTTCAATGCAGTGACAGCCCATGTCAATGATCGCACCGCCACCAGAAATGTTCTTATCCCAGAACCAATCGCTGTGTGGCCCGGGGTGTGTTTCACGTGAACGCGCCCACAAAACTTTGCCTATTACACCTTTGCGCACTGACTCAAGTGCCTTGAGTGTTTTTGGTGGATAAACTAAATCCTCTAAGATAGCCGTGAAAGACACCGGCTTTTTCTACAATGTCTAAAATTTCTTTTGCTTCTGCGCCAGTTCGAGCCAGAGGTTTTGTTAGAAGAATGGCTTTACCTGCTTTAGCTGCAAGTTTGACAGCTTCCAAATGCAGATTATTAGGTAAGCCAATCACCACGACATTGGTGTCAGGGTGATTGATGGCTTCTGCTATATCGGTTGTGGCATGTTTGATATTCCAGTCTTTGGCAAATGTTTCCACACGTTCTTTAGTGCGTGAATAAACCACTTCTACTTTGTCGCGGTTGCGCCCACCTTGAATGGTCATGGTGTAAAACATTCCGATGAGTCCGGTTCCGAGCATGGTTACTTTGTGCATTTCGCCTCCTAGAAAGGTAAGTTATCAGCCGTCAGCTATCAGCTTTCAGCAAAACTTTTTTAGCTGATGGCTGATAGCTGACAGCTATTAAAACTTCGTCTAATATAAACTAACTCGCTTTACTATGTCCCTCCAACTTCGCAAACAAATCACTAAAAATTGCATCTCGCCAGGTCATGGTTGCATAGCGAATCAGATGACGAGAATTATCAAAACTCCAGGTGAGTTCTTTATTAAGAATCGGGCTGGGCCTTAGGTCAGTGGGAACCCAATCTGCGTTAATAAGGTAGGCACTTGCTGATATATCCCAAATAATGCGTGACCAAGCAGTGTGCTTGGCGTGTTCGTGTCTGGCACTAGCAATGGTTTTGACAAGATAATCTCCCATTGTACCTTTGGCTAGGTGCTCTAATTCACTAATAGACAAAATGAGATGTGATGCGACTCCCCAGCAAGAAATAAGCGTTAAGGGTACACCGCAATTCAAAATAAGTTGTGAGGCATGAATATCTTGCATGAGATTGAATTCTTTAGTATGTGGCCAGTGCAGGGCGTGACCACCAAGCCAGACCACCACAATGCGTTCAATGATTTGAGGCTCGAGTAAAATCGCTGATGCAATATTAGTAATTGCGCCAATAGCCATCACATAGAGGGGTTCTTTGCTGGACATAGCCCGTTTGACTAAATCTTTGGCAACATTACTTTCTTGAGGTGTTACTGCATCTTTCAAATAGTCGGTTGAACCAGGGTAAACCAAACCATCAGAGGGTTTTCCCAAGCGACCTAACAAGGTTTGTAGTTCCTGATAGCTTTTTTCCATGCCATCTTTGGGGCTACTCAAGCGTTGATTAAAATAGGGTGCAGCGTAAAGAGCTTCAATCTTTACGCGTTCAGGTGAAAGCAAAGCGTGTGCTACCGCAAACTGGTCATCTACTTCATTAAAGGTGTCAGTATCAATGACTGTGCGAAGTTGACCTTCTGGTAGAGTGAGTCGCTCGAGCCTGAAACTATCAGAAAGTTTGGGGAAGGTTATTGCCATAGAGAACCCATAGAGAAAAATAGATTTTTGTTTTTAGTTATTTGTTGTCTGTAAAAGTGTATTGACCAATTACAAAAAACAAAGAACGAATTACTTTTCATAGTGCTCCAATCTCGCTCTGGCATAGAGTGCTGCCCCGATGACACCAGGATTTTCTAACTCTGCACTCATGACAGACGGTAACGATGGTACGACTCTGGCATGATGTTCAAAGGCACGTTGAATACCTGGAAGGATTAAATCAAGGGCTTTAGAAAGTCCACCGCCAATAATAATGCGCTCTGGTGCAAGCAGTGTTGCAATACTTGAGAGTCCAATGCCAAGTGAATAGGAAAGCCTGTCAAAAGATTCAAGGCAACCTTCATCTCCCTTTCGTGCCGCTTCAGTAATCAGGTGTGCGCTTATTTGGTTAAGATTCCCATTGGCTAATTCATGTAAAATCGGTGTTCGTCCATGTAAGAAAGGACGCACAGTTGAGGCAACCAAAGCCGAAGCGGAAGCCACAGTCTCGAGGCAGCCTATACTGCCACAGCCACACTTCACACCATTAGGATCAATAATAAAATGTCCAAATTCACCAGCCCAACCCTTACCAAGTTGCAGTTTGCCATCTAGGACAAAACCTCCACCGACACCTGTACCTAAAATGACACCAAAAATATGCTTAAATCCTTGTCCTGTACCCATCACGCTTTCGGCTAAGACAAAAGAACGTGCGTCATTAACGACAAATGAAGCTAAGCCTATTTGCTCTTGCAAGGTTTTAGCAATTTTAAAATTAAACCAACCTTCGGCAAAATTGGGCATGATCAGGGTGCTTGAGTTCTCAATATCAATTGTAGCTGGAACACCGATACCTAAAGCGTTGATAGTGAAGTTTTGCTGATGTGCTTCTTGCTTGATAGCTTGTATATGTTCAACAATGTCTTTGATGATTTCATCTCGAGGACGAAAGGAGCGGGTTTCAAAAGTTCTGCTAAAAAGAATGTTGTTCCCAGCACTGAGTAGCCCCAATTTAGTGTTGGTTCCACCTACATCAATGCCGATGGTATATTGATTCATGAACCCTTGTCCATTTCTTGGTCTGACATTCTTTCATCTCTATGGAAATGTAGTATACTGGTACGCACCACTTTATGTCTAGTAAACTACCTATTTTTAATGTGCGCAAACATGTTGCGCTTCATGACCAGCTTAAAGACTGGATTCGTAAAGGTATCCATAAAGGAATCTGGGATGATAGTCCATTGCCATCTGAACGCAAAATGAGTGAACAACTCGAGTTATCCAGAGCTACTGTGCGCCTAGCCATGAGTGAACTCGAGCGTGAAGGCTGGCTGGAGAAACATCATGGACGCGGAACCTTTGTGGCTCCGCATAAGCTAGAACAACCTTTGGTGTGGGTTAGCAGTTTTACCGAGAATATGACTAGAGCCGGGGTTCAACCTTCTTCAAAAATCCTTAAAACCAAATTGCTAAAAGTTCCTGGTCAGGTTGGGGCAATGCTTCAACTAAAACCTGATGATTGGGTAGCTATGATTACAAGGCTGCGTCTGGCCAATGGTTTACCTATTATTGTTGAGCAGAGTTATATCAATTACGCCCTAACACCACAACTCTTAGAGCAGGATTTAAGTAAGTCTCTTTATGCAATTTTAAGAAATGTTTATCGGCTCAAATTGCATTCAGGCGAAGAAACTCTTGAGGTCTTAAAAGCCGAAAATTGGGTAGCTAGAGCCTTGAGTATTGCTAAGGGTGAACCGCTTTTATATACTGAGCGTGTGGTGACTGACCCCAAGGGACTACCCATCGAATTTGCCCAAAGATACTCGAGGGCTGACCAATGTAAATTCAGAGTTAAATTAGTGGGGGCAATGGCAGATTTTACCTTGAAAGATAACTAGTCGATGCTGAAAAACCTCAAAGAACCAAGTAGGATATAACAAGACGGTGGCCTTACATTGAGCGCATTTCAGAAAGGTTGACCAAAGTCAACCTTTCTGAAAACCGCTATATTTGAAATACCATTAGATTTCCTACCGATGCCAGACTAACCTAGAAACTAAGTTTCTCCCCATTAAATCTGACAGCTAAAATCATGGCTTTTTGCAAGTCATTTCCGATTTCATCCTTGTCAAAATATTCGGGAGAGACTTAATAACTGACCTCATAGCTGTAAGATAGCTGTAAATTGACCAAATCTTCTAACCTTTAGAAAGTAATCCTTACCTCTCATAAACACAAAAACCCCCGTATTTACGAGGGTTTTTTATGGTGCCGAGAATGGGACTTGAACCCACACGACCTTTAGGGTCAACGGATTTTAAGTCCGTAGCGTCTACCGATTCCGCCATCACGGCAAGCGGTACATAGTATAAGTGCTTATTGGCACAGCGTCAATCACAAAACTAGAGGCTTGTCAGAAGTTCTTCGTAGCTTACTTTAGGCACACTAGCATTCAATTAGCATTTCCAAGCGACATTCAGACAAGGGCAAACCCACAAACTGCGTTTTTCTTACTACGTTTGTCTCAAACCAGTGTACGCTTCGCTCAAACTTCGTATAGCGTAGTGCTGAACTTGATTTTGAAAGGAAAACTTGAAAGAAAACACAGTCTCTATCTATATGGCGTGCAAAGTAGGTTATTAACGATCACTCTGCCCAGTTTTTGCTTTTTTCCAAAGCTTTTTGCCAACTATGGGTTAAGCGGTCACGTTCAGAAGCTTGCATGGCGGGTTCAAAGCGTTGATCCACAGACCATTGCTGGGCGATTTCTTCACGGCTTTTCCAGAACCCAGTGGCTAAACCTGCTAGATAGGCTGCGCCTAGGGCGGTTGTTTCGGTAACTTTGGGTTTGACTACCGCAACGCCAAGAAGGTCGGCTTGAAATTGCATAAGGAGATTATTGCGGGATGCTCCACCATCTACCCTAAGTTCGGTAAGGGCAAAATTAGTATCTTTTTCCATAGCCTGAACAACATCGGCAACTTGGTAAGCAATACTCTCGAGAGCTGCCCTGGCAATGTGAGCGGCATTGCTTCCCCTGGTTAGCCCCATCAGGGTTCCCCTAGCATATTGATCCCAGTGTGGTGCGCCAAGACCAGCAAAAGCCGGAACCAGATAGACCCCGCCATTGTCTTTTACAGTATTGGCTAAAGCCTCTACCTCATTGGCCTGTTTGATAATCCCTAGACCGTCCCTGAGCCATTGAATAACTGCGCCAGCAATAAAGACACTGCCCTCTAAAGCATAGGTCACCCCTTGTTGTTGCCAGGCTACAGTAGACAAAAGTTGATTGTGCGAAGGTGTGGGCTTAGAACCTGTATTGAGCATTAAAAAACACCCAGTACCATAGGTATTTTTAGCTTGCCCTTTTTCAAAACAGGTCTGCCCAAAGGTTGCTGCATGTTGGTCTCCGGCTAACCCGGCAATAGGAATACTTGCTCCCAAAATGCCCCTCGAGGTTTCACCATAGATTTCAGAAGATGATTTGACTTCGGGAAGCATAGCCTTAGGAATCTGTAAAAGCTCGAGTAGCTCATCATCCCACTGCAAGGTATGGATATTAAACATTAAGGTTCGGCTAGCATTTGAAACATCAGTGACATGAACCTTGCCACCGGTGAGTTTATAAATCAGCCAGGTATCGACTGTTCCAAACATTAAGTCTCCAGCCTCAGCTTGGGCTCTGGCATCAGGAACATTATCTAGTATCCAGCGAACTTTACTCCCCGAAAAATAAGCATCTAAGACCAGACCGGTTTTTTGTTGAAAAAGACTAATTAAACCCTGAGCTTTTAAGTCATCAATAAATTTAGCGGTGCGCCTATCTTGCCAGACAATAGCCTTAAAGACAGGGTCACCAGTTTTGCGATTCCAGACCAGGGTGGTTTCACGCTGGTTGGTAATGCCGATAGCAGCTATATCTTGGGCGGTGATATTGGCTCTTGCTATAGCTTCAGCAGCGACTCCAGATTGAGTCGACCAGATTTCACCAGGGTCATGTTCTACCCATCCAGGCTGAGGATAGTGTTGTTCAAATTCTTTTTGAGCGGTAGCGGTCACTTGGCCTTTACTATCAAATAAAATGGCTCTCGAGCTGGTCGTTCCTTGATCAAGAGCGAGAATGTATTTCATGACTGACTCCTTTAGCAATGGGTATAGCTTAGCAGGAGAAATGAAAAAGGAAAGTGAACAGTGGAAAGTGAACAGTGAAATTCGGACAAGGAAAGGGGAGAAAGTTTAAAACCTCTCATTTCTTGTACCGATGCAAAAGGTGGGGAAAATATGCAATTTAGCTTTTGAAAAGATAACATTTAAGCCAATAAACGTGAATAATAAGTCTAAAGTTAGCGAGGATGTTGCTTAAATATGCAGCGTTTTATGCTGGTGCAAAAAATAAGACCTTTAATCTTTAATCTTCAATTTTTAACCTTCAATCTACGAGTTACTCTCTAATCACCTGCTAAACTGACTTTATGGTTAAATTACAAGATATTCAAAAGGCTGCTAAGGTGCTTAAAAAGGTGGTGGTGCCCACTCCCTTATTACGAGATGAGACTGCTTCTAAAGATTTAGGGGCTCCTGTATTTCTAAAAGCAGAGTGTTTGCAACGTGCGGGGTCATTTAAGATTCGTGGCGCGTACAACAAAATAAGCCAACTTTCTTCTAAAGAAAAAGCCAAAGGTGTGATTGCGGCCTCAGCAGGAAATCATGCCCAAGGGGTGGCTCTGGCAGGGCAGATGCACGGGATTCACACCACGATTGTGATGCCTGAATATGCACCTCTGACAAAAATCAACGCTACAAGAGGTTTTGGAGCAGAGGTAGTTTTGCACGGAGCCAGTTTTGATGATGCAGGTGCCAAGGCTGAAGATCTAAGAGCTACCTATGGTTACACCTTGGTTCATGCCTTTAATGATGAACAAATAATAGCAGGTCAAGGAACTATTGGCTTAGAGATTCACCAAGCCTTGCCAGAAGCTTCGGTGATTGTGGTTCCCATTGGTGGTGGGGGCATTATCTCTGGGATTGCTATAGCAATGAAGGCCCTAAACCCAAAACTTAGAATCGTTGGTGTTCAGGCCGAGGGTTGTGCGTCGGTAAAACCTTCGCTTAAAAAAGGTCAACCCGTTACCGTTAAGTCGGCGCGCACTATTGCTGATGGCATTGCAGTAAAACGCCCAGGAGATTTAACCCTTCCGGTGATACGTGCATTGGTCGATGAAATTGTCGAGGTCTCAGATGATGAAATCGCTCGGGGTATTGCCCACTGTGTACAGAACACAAAACTTGTAGTCGAAGGCGCAGGGGCCGCAGGAATTGCAGCTTTACTAGCTGGAAAGATTTCTCTAAAGTCAGGTGACACGGTTTGCGCAGTGCTGTGCGGAGGCAATATCGACGGGAATTTATTAGCAAGAGTGATTGAACAAGTCATGGTGCGCCAAGGGCGTTATGTACTTCTTAAACTTGCAGTGATTGACCGCCCTGGTGCTTTAGCACGTTTGATTGCCAGAGTTGCAGATGCTGGCGCTAACGTTATTGATATTTTTCACCGCCGTGCGTTGTGGTTAGCACCCTTGGGTAAAGTGGGGGTTGAACTTGTTTTAGAAGTCAGGGATAAAGACCATAGTCAGCAAGTTATTGCAAGACTAAAAAACGCGGGATATCAAGTGGAAATGGATGATCAGGGGGAGTGGCCAGATTAAAATAGCATTAGTGTGGCTCGAGGCTTTTACAAACCGCTAATTTCCACGAGTGATTCTCCTGCCTCGAGCAAATCAAGGGCTGATTTCAAGGTGGTTGACAAAATGACCTTTAAGTTTTTATTAGAAGTGTTGCCACACGTAAGCCAAATAATTTTTGGAGGTGTGCCAAACTGCTCGAGCAGTTGAGGGAAATCAGCATCCTTGGTCATCACAATAACGTCTGCACTTTTTGCTGCCATGAAAATAATAGAGTCAGTAGCATCTCGCAAACCCAAATCACGCAGTGCAGTGGCAGTAACAGGGAAATTTTCAGTTATCCAAGACGCAATAGCTGGTGAAAGCTGGGCATCAATCTAGATAGTCATGCAGCAAGAATAGGATGGTCGAGGCGACGGGAAGCGTAGAGAAGTGCGGCTTGGAGGTCAGCCATTTCCAGGTCAGGCATTTCTTCTAAAATCTCCTCGGAACTCAGCCCTGCTGCGTAGAGGTCGAGAACATCCATGACACGAATACGCATTCCGCGAATGCAGGGTCGTCCGCCGCACTGTTCTGGGTTTATGGTGATGCGTTTGAGTAAGTCAGACATGGGTTAAGTTTAGCATGGCTCGAGGCTGGGAAACTAAAGAAGGTACTGTTAGAATCTCAAATCTGTAGAGTCTTTATTGCTCTTTCCAATGTTACATTTCTTGCATAGGGTTTGAAGATTATCTATGTTGTCGGTTCCACCCTTTGAACGAGGGAGAATATGGTCAACTTCTAAAGAAACTCCATCGGCTGGTGTGCGCCCACAAGAGCAACACGTCCAATTATCGCGTGCTAAGACACTCCACCAAGTGCCAGCCCTAATGAATTTGTAACTCTCGAGTTCTGGAATAGTATCTAGCTCTGTATCAGATTCGGCAACAACCTCCTCATCTTCTACATTTTCTTCTGAATCTTGTAACCACCACTCTGTGAATTTATTAAGCATTTCAGTAAGTCGAGGACTTTTACCTTCTCCAATAGATACAAAAGAATCTACTAAAGGATATAAAGCTATGAAAGAGATTATAAGTTTTTCTAATCCCCGTTCTACGTTTACTGGAAAAAAGTGCGTGGGTGAAAATAACTCAATTTCAAATGATTCAAACTCATCGGCTATAAAGATATTATCAGGTGTTATAAATCTATGAGCAGGTGTATAAGAAATATGGTTTAAGGTAAAAATAGGAGCTAGTAGGCTTATATTTTTACGGTATAAGTTGCTAACCGCCTCTATGAAATTTTTATCTACCTTTTGGCGAAAAGGCAGTAAATTAACATAAATACCACCTTCGGGAACAATGTTATAAGTTAGATAAGTCGGATGATGAGCAAATGGTTTGCCATCAGTTCGCTTAATAGTAAGTTGCCTTGTAGCAACCCGTTTTCCACTAATGCCTATATGTGCTTCATCAAAGTCAAAATTTTCTTTTGCATCTTTTCGACTGCTTGGTTTGTATACGAAGGTCATCGTTTCATAAGGGTTTACATCATAAACATCTTGCACTAACTCTAAAGTAAACCTTAACAAAAATTCTAGCCTTGGAAAGAAATAATTTTGAACCGTTGAGATTCGAGTTTTGATGTCAGGTATTTTGAAAATCTCAACATCTTTCTGCTCAAAAATAATCTCGCTAAGGCTAGAAGGCTTGGAATTCATACTTTTAGACTGATTTTACTTTCTTCATCGCCTCGAGCATCGCCTCACCCATATCCGTAGGCGTAGGCGCAACAATCACTCCTGCATCATGCAATGCTTCCATTTTCACCGCAGCCGTACCCTTCCCACCAGACACAATCGCCCCTGCATGACCCATGCGCCGCCCTGGAGGTGCAGAGGTTCCAGCGATAAAACTGGCTACAGGTTTTTTCATATTGGCTTTAATCCAGGCGGCAGCATCTTCTTCGGCAGTGCCACCAATTTCACCAATCATAATCACGCCTTCTGTCGCTGGGTCGTCGTTAAACATTTTTAGCACGTCAACAAAGTTCGTGCCGTTTACAGGGTCGCCGCCAATGCCAACGGCAGTGGTTTGTCCTAAGCCGTTTTGTGTAAGCTGGTAAACCGCTTCATAAGTAAGAGTTCCGCTTCTACTCACCACGCCGATGCGCCCCGCATGGTGAATATACCCAGGCATAATCCCGATGCGGCATTCGTGCGGGGTAATCACGCCTGGGCAATTTGGCCCAATCAAGCGTGTTTTCTTGCCTTCCATATAACGTTTGACCTTTACCATGTCTTGAATAGGAATGCCCTCGGTAATGGTGATGACGAGTGGGAGTTCTGCTTCGACGGCTTCCATGATTGCGTCGGCAGCAAAAGGTGGTGGAACGAAAACAACCGAGGCGTTTGCGCCTGTCTTTTGCACGGCTTCACGCACGGTGGCAAAGATAGGTACTTCGACGCGGTAAGTATCTGAACGTCCTGGTACGCCACTCAAATCCGTTTCATCTGCAAAAATTTCAGTTTGCCCAGCACGGCTAGGGTGAACTGCGCCGACAACATTCGTGCCGTAAGCGATAGAGCGGTCAGCGTGGAACCGTCCAAAATTACCGATACCCTGAACGATTAACCTCGTGTCTTTATTGACTAAAATACTCATAGAAAACGTACCTCCTGTATTCCCCTCGTCATTGCGAGCCTCCGAATATGTCGAATTGAAAATAAATTAATTTTGCTCTGCTGAATCCGCAGGAGTCTTCAACAGGGCGTATCATGCCGTTATCTCTGCGCCGACTATGACCAGATGCTACCTGCTGTTGAAGACTCTTTGCAATCTCCCTTCTCTGAGTTTGCAGAGAAGGGAGATTTGTAAAAAGCACGAAAGGCTCTCTTTGCCCAATCAGTGAAGGGAGATTGCTTCGTCGTTTTTTTATATGTAATGAACTCAAAACTTTATGAACTAGCAATAAGTGATAACGCCACTTCTCGCAATGACGAATGAAGGTGATGACGGATTGCTTGGTTAGTTTCATTATTTCGCTAACGCGACAATTTTTTGTGCGCCGTCTTTCATGTCGTTAGCAGGGATTACACCGAGACCTGAGTCACTCAAAATCTTTTTGCCGAGTTCTACATTGGTTCCCTCGAGCCTCACTACAAGTGGAACTTTGAGACCCACTTCTTTCACCGCTTCAACCACGCCATTGGCAATGGTGTCACACTTCATAATGCCGCCAAAGATGTTTACAAAAATGCCTTTGACATTTGGGTCTTGCGTGATGAGCTTAAAGGCTGCCGTAACTTTTTCTGTGGTTGCACCACCGCCGACATCTAAAAAGTTTGCAGGTTCACCGCCCACATGTTTGATGATATCCATGGTAGACATGGCTAACCCTGCGCCATTGACCAAACAGCCGATATTGCCCTCGAGCTTTATAAACGACAAATCATATTTGCTAGCTTCAATTTCAGCAGGGTCTTCTTCACTCAAGTCACGCAAGTTTGTAAAATCTGGATGGCGAAAGAGTGCATTGTTATCAAAACTCATCTTGCCGTCTAAAGCCATTACTTGACCTTGCTTGGTCACCACCAGTGGATTGATTTCTACTAAGTCAGTATCTAAATCAACAGCCGTTTGGGACATAGCTTTCATAAACTTGATGCCGCTTTTGTATGCGTCACCTGTTAAGCCTAGTCCTAGTGCAATTCGATTGGCTTGAAAGTCTGCTAGACCAATGGCAGGGTCAATCGTTTCGCGCATGATTTTTTCGGGGGTGTGTTCTGCAACATGTTCGATGTTCATGCCGCCTTCAGTGGAAGCAATGATGATGTTTTTTCCTGTACTGCGGTCTAAGACAATCGAGAAGTAAAGCTCGCGGGCGATGTCTATACCTTGCTCGAGATACAACCGTGTCACCTGCTTACCAGCCTCACCCGTTTGAATCGTGACTAGGGTAGAGCCGAGCATGGCTTTGGCTAGTTCGCGCACTTTGTCTTCGGCAGCTTTGGGACCGCCCTTTAAGCCATCTAACACCACGTTCACCCCAGATGTTTCAGGATGTTCCTTAAAGCGACCTTTACCGCGTCCGCCAGCATGGATTTGAGATTTCACTACCACCACGTTATTGCCGCTTTGCTCCATAAGTGGGCGCACGGCTGCTACGGCTTCATCTACGCTGGTGACCACCCGCCCTAGCGGAACGGCTACGCCCCTGGCTTTCATCAGTTCTTTGGCTTGATATTCGTGAATGTTCAAAATAAACCTCCGGTTGGTTTGGGGGTAGTTTACCGTGAAAAAGGTTTCAGGGGTCTGGTTTCAAGTTTCAGTAACAAGAGCCTAAGCCCCTTGCTGACCCTGAAACCAAATTCTGTTAACTTTTCCACTTCTAGCTACTCATTGCTCATTGCTCATTGCTATTTGTGTAACTTTATAAAGACATCGGTATCTATTTTCTTTAAGCTAGTAGGCATGATTCGTACTTCTATCGTCGCCGTTAACGACCAAGGCGCAGGCTCAGAGCGTGTAGTGGCTACTGTTACAGCCATGCGTAACCTACTAAAGCAAGGACATTTTCAGGAAGTGGATTACCACGTGGTTCCAGATGAGCAGGCCCTCATTCGTGCCAAACTTCGTATTCTATCTGACCGTGATGATATTGATCTTATTTTAACCACCGGTGGTACAGGGCTTTTTATCAAAGAGCGTACCCCTGAAGCCACCAGGGAAATCATCGAGCGTGAGATTCCAGGTATCCCTGAACTGATTCGGGCGGCTGCTAGTGAAAACGTCCATAAAGCTGCTATGTTTAGAGGCGTTGCAGGAACACGTCGCAAGACCCTGATTGTCAATTTACCAGGTGGTCCTAAAGGTGTTGAAGATTCGCTACGGGCCATTTTTGATTTGCTGGTTGATGCCACCGAACGCACCTCAGGTCGCGCAGTTTTAGTTTAGATTTTCCCACCTTTTGATGGAGTAGGTAAGGAGTCAAAAGTGATAGCCTAAGGCTATGACTTTGACGATCTTAGCTATTGTTGTTTTTACCCTTACCTTTATTGTGGCTCTAGCAGGGATTGTGCTGCCTATGTTGCCAGGCGTGCCCATTGCGGCACTGGGTGCTTTGCTGGCAGCCTGGATGACTGGATTTAAGGAATTATCATTAAACCCTTTAATTATCATAGGTTTATTGACTGCGCTGGCGATAGCGGTTGATTATGTGGCTGGCATTATTGGGGCACAAAAATATGGAGCCAGTCGTTCTGGGATTTGGGGCAGTATTATTGGCTCGCTGGTAGGGCTATTTTTCTTTCCTCCCTTTGGGTTTCTTATTGGGGCTCTGGCGGGTGCAGTGGCGGCTGAGATGCTGATTGGGCGTAAGCTCGAGGAAGCCATCAAATCAGGTTTTGGTGTTTTAGTAGGAACCTTTGGGGGTATGGTGGCCAAGGTGTTTATTACTATCGCAATAGGGATTGTGGTGTTTCCGAGACTTATATAAGGGACGAGTGCTATATCTTTTCACTCACCACTCGTCACTCATCACTCGCCACTTTTCCCTTTAGGTCTGGTATGCTTTGACATTGATTGTTGAAGGAGACTAAATGGACCCTGTAATGTTACAAATTGGCCCCATTGCCATTCGTTGGTATGGGTTTTTGATTGCTTTAGGTGTGCTTATTGGCTCAATCTGGGCTACACGCAGTGCTGAAAAACGCGGACTTGACCCTGAAAAACTCTTAGATATGGCGGTTTGGCTGGTTATTGCGGGGATTATCGGCGCACGTTTGATCTATGTACTCACCAGCCCCAGTGCTTATTTTGGCCCTGGAGGCAACCCGCTTTCTGCCCTCTATGTATGGCAAGGTGGTATCAGTATTCACGGAGGTATTTTGGGGGTTATGTTGGCAGCTTGGCTGTATTGTCGCAGACATAACTTAAATATGTGGGCTTACCTTGACACCATGATTCCTGTTGGGGCCTTAGGGGTCATTGGTGGGCGTATTGGCAACTTTATGAACGGCACTGATACCGGTGGGCGTTTTACAAACTTGCCGATAGGTCTGAAGTGGCCAGAAGTCGGAACAGAAACCTTTGGGCAATTTGGCAAGATTATATTTGGTTCTAATTTGTGGTCATTTAAGCCACCGATGTGTAATACCGTTCCAGCCGGAACTGATTGTATTGTTCACAACACCCCTTTATATGGAGTCATTATCGGTATTTTGCTGATTTTCTTTTGTATTTGGGCCTTAAACCGCAGTAAAACCCCAGGCTTTGCCTTTTGGCAATTTATTTTGTGGTATTCCGTATTGCGCAGCGTGCTCGAGGAACCCTTCCGTGATAACCCCCTAACCTGGAATGTTTTTGAAAATACCAATATTGGCATTGGATTCTTTACTTTGACCCAGCTTGCTAGTATCCCAATTATCTTAATCGCCATTTATATGCTCATTACTATGGACCCGGACCAGTCGGGTAAAAAGGAACGGCTCAATATGAAAGCAAGGGGAAGGTAAGGCGGCAGAGGGCTAAAGGTTTTAAGCTCTTTGCTTACTTTTTCATATTCTTTTAATCTGTAAATAGGTACGATACGCCTCATGTCATTTTCAGTTGTCGTTTTAGCGGCGGGGATGGGAACCCGCATGAAATCAAAATTCCCTAAAGTCGTTCATGAAGCAGCAGGTAGACCTTTAGTAGAGCATGTTTTGCGAGCTGTTGCTCCCTTAAAACCAACTAAAACTGTGGTTGTAGTTGGTCATGGTGCTGAGGTTGTAAAGCAGCGTTTGGCCAATTATGATGTGACCTTTGTTTTACAAGAAAAGCAACTAGGTACAGGTCATGCCTTGATGCAAACAGAATCTGTGCTTAATGATTTACAAGGGGATGTTTTAGTTCTTAATGGGGATGGGCCACTGCTTAAAACTGAGACCTTACAGGCTTTACTTAGTGAGCAGTTAGGCAAACCTGGAATGACGTTATTAACCTGCAAGGTTTCTGACCCTACAGGTTTAGGGCGCATTATCAGGGACGCTAAGGGCAATATTCAAAATATCATTGAAGAAAAAGATACAACGCCAGCACAAAAGCAAATCAATGAAGTCAATCCTGGGTTTTATATGTTTGATAAAACTGTGTTTGAAAAAGCTAAGAATTTAGGCAATCAAAATAAATCAGGTGAGTATTACATTACTGATTTACCTGCTTTGTATCTTAAGGAAGGTCATCAGGTTCGGGGTATTTTGGCTAAAGATGAACGCGAAGTCTTAGGTGTAAATGACCGCGTGCACCTGAGCCAAATTGACAAAATTTTGCAAGACCGCATTAGGGATAAGTGGCTTAAGGCCGGCGTTACCATGATTTCACCCGAGACCACCTTTATTGATGACACGGTTGAACTGGGGCAAGACGTGGTACTCGAGCCTGGAGTAATCCTTAAAGGTAAAACTGTGATTCCAGAGGGTGTAACTGTGGGAGCCTATAGCTACTTAAGTGATTACACAGCACAATCCAATGCACTTATTGCGCCACACTCGGTGAAGGGCAGAATCAATTAAAAATAGAGGTATTGTCTTTGATCAAAGACAATACCTCTATTTTGTATTTTGGCGGAGAGATAGGGATTCGAACCCTAGGTGCAGCTTTTAACCACACATCCGCTTTCCAGGCGAACGCCTTAAACCACTCGGCCATCTCTCCAAATAGAGGTATCATCTTTCAATAAAATGTACCTCAGGGCGTAAGAGTCTTCAACAGGGCGTATCATGCCGTTATCACCGTTGCACAGATAGCCAATCAATACTTGCTACTAAAGATTCCGTAAAGTATCATCTCGAGTTCAGAGACGGGATAATACCCCCCGTGCGGGTTAAAGTGTATCAGGCTCTAGAGATAAGGTCAATGAATTATTGACCTAAACGCCTGCGTGCGGCAAGTGCGGGTTCATAATTAGCGTCCAGAGCAAGAGCAGCATCATAATTAGCGATAGCTGTATTTCGATCTCCCTTAGCTTCATAAGCCTGACCTAAACGAAAGAAGGCTTCAATGTACTCAGGCGGAGCCAGTTGATTGGTACTTACATCATTATTATCGAAAAAAATATCGATGGCTTTATTGTAGGCTTCAATGGCCGCGTCATAATCCTTTAAAGCTAAATGCAAAATTCTTCCCCTGTTGAGTTCAGGCCACATTAGCGTTTGTCCTAGGGTGGTTTGGGCAGCATGACCATAGGCTATGAGCGCATCCTGGTTATTCCCGTTTTCCCAGGCAATCCGCCCCCAGTCCATAGCTATTTGGTAATTTTGACTTTCTTCAAAGGCTTTTTGCAAATCTTCAAAGGAGCCCAAGATATCACCTTCGTTGGCTTTAAGCAGTCCGTTAAGGTGATGGACTTCAGCGGTAGGTTGGATATTCAGGGTTTGAGCTATATCAAACTCTGAGCCTGGCTCTAGCAAAATCACTGGTGTAATATAAGGCGTAAGCAAAAAGTAAATGGACTTCGGGGTTATTGGGCTCGCGCTCTAAAAGGTCCGGAGCCAAGACTTGTACAACAGATGTATATAAGCCATTTTGAATATTCTGACGAAGCTCATCAACTGAAGTTTGTGCAAACCCCAGACTTAAATAGATAAGAATAAAAACCACCAAGCGTTGCACTAGGCTATCGTACCTACTAGAGTATCTGATTGTGAAGCCAGTCAAGACCATCTAAGGCACGTTGCCTCATGGCATGATGCTGCTCTTGAGAAATAGAGGGTTGTTCTAAGGCAGCCTCGAGTAATTGGGCGCGGTGAATAGGAAGATCAAAGCCAGGAGCCTGCATCTCTTGCAAGAAGGCTCTTACTTTAGGGTCATAGACCAGCCCGCAGAAATTAACCCCAGCTAGGCTAGCCAAAATCAAGCCATGTAATCGACCAGAAACCACATAGCGACTCTGACTGATTACCTCGAGTAGGTCTGAGGCAGTTTGTGCAGGACAGTCTATACAGCCTAGACCCCTTAAGGCTTCCATGTCTAGAGAATCTTCGCTCGGTTGAACCATGCTTACCCCAACCTTAAAGCCGCGCTCTAACAAATCATCGGCTAGGTTGTATAACCCTTCTTGTAAATCAGGATAATGTCCTCTTGGGATAAGCAGTACATCGATGTGGGGCGTGATGGTTTTGGGGGACTCGAGTAATAGAGCTGCGTCCGCCACCAATTCACTTTGGATACCAATCGTTTTTAGTAAGTCTTGGGAGGTGCGGTCCCTGACGGCAACTGGAATATTGTTGAGAGTTTTGGCAACCTCTTTTTGCCCTCGCTCACTCAAAGGACCAATCGATTGACCGAAAACCACCACTTTTTTACCTAGGGTTTTAGCCAGACGGATCAGCCCAAGATAATACTGCAAACTGCGAAAGCTGGTTTTGTCTTGCAAAAGCCCACCGCCACCAGAGATTAAAACATCTGCACCTAGTAAAGCAGGTAGGGCTCCAGTTAAACGTGAGCGAGACTTAAATCCGTAGGATTGCTCGGTAAGGATAGGATTATCTGAAAGAATTGTGACTTCATGACCTTTGGTTTTTAGGCTGTTAGCAAGCCCTTGCAAAATTGCTTCATCCCCCAAATTTCCAAATCCATAATAACCACTTAAAACAATCTTGCTCATTGAGCTGCACTTTCTAACCACCGTTTTGTTTGTCTGACTAAAAATCTCGAGAGGGGAACTAGTACCAGCCCGATCATAGTTCCTAGAATCAAGGCAATCAGTGTCCGTTGTAGTGAAATAAGTAAGGGCGTATGGTAATGACTAAAACTGTTCAAGATAGTGGCCTGGGCAATGACGGCCCCGGTCATTAGAGACCCGCGTATCCAGGGCGACCAGCTAGGATTCATAAGTGCCAGTACGGCCATAGGATGCCCAATCATTTCTTTAAAACGAGGTCTTACAAAGTATTCAGAGAGCATACTGCGCAAGGCTAGTTCGGCACTGCTGGCCCCAACAATAGGCAAGTTCCCACGGCGTATAAAGATGAAAAATACTGCTGCCCCACCTAATAAAAAGATAAAAATACTGCCTAGCGAAATACTTTGATTCCATAAAGACGTGACCCACTTAGCTGGGCGGCGATAACCCAACATATAGTGAAAAAGATAGAGTGCAGGAGGAAAGATGAGCGTGGCTCCTACACCCGCAAAAGGACGAATAGACAACATGGCTTCACGGTCACTGCCAATAGCTGAAAGTAGAATTGCGCCTATTAGGCTGATACCTGTAGCCATGCCTAGCCCATAAAGCTTTTTTTGAAAGAAGCCAAAGCCCAGCACTGGAAAGACTAATGCAGTGATGAGCGCAAGGGTATTCCAGTCCAAGCGTCCAGCATAAAAACTAAGGAGTAAAATACCTCCACCTACGATATACCCCCACACGCCGGGATATAACAAGGTAATTAAGATCAGTCCGGCTATAGCACCTAAACCACTTAAGCCACGTAAGAGATTGTTGGTTTGATAATTGAGGGATGGATCAGGAAGCTTTCCTATAGCGTAACGTTCTAGGGTTAACCTGTTTGAGAGTCCTGAAATAAATTGCTCGGTATTTGCAAACATGTCGCCTAACTGGTCTCCAGTATAGGGTCGCAAATAAAAAATCCGAATTCCACGCTCTTCAGCAGACAATAGATATTTATCAATTAAGTCTTCTGGATATAATTTATTGTTGACGTAGTCTTGGTTAAAACTTAGGAGCCTGACGGTGGGAGTTTTGTCAGTAATTTCTTTTATGCCGTCCTGAAGGGTTCCTTCAATGATACCGGTGAGATGGGGTTGGGACGCGTTAACAAGCTCGTCAAGTCTATTGGGCCAACCCGTGACCTCTAATCCAGAGTGGATGATATAGCGAACATCTTGGGGAAAGTCACTGACTTTTTGCAGCCCAATATAATTGCGTGGACGATAGGCGATATCAAACCCTGCCTCTTTCCAGGGTTGAATGATTTCAGCCCTCGAGCCTGCCGGGCGCGTATTATCTAAGTTGGGATAGCTATACCAGGTGGTGTCTCCAACCTCAAAACGTGGTGGGGTAGGCGCATTTTTGGCTAGGGCCATATCCAGAGCCCCAGGTTTTATTTCCGAAACCAACAGTCCATTGCTGGGAATATTTTCAAATTCTTGTCCTAGAGCATGAGCCACCGAGCGCAAGTTGACCCCAGACATGACGGCAATTTCACCACGGCGAGACAGGTTTTCTAAAGTGTCTTCATAAAGTGCAATCCCGTTTAAGCCTAAAGCCTGATAACGTTTGGCTAGCTCGAGGGTAGTGATGCCTAAAACATCAGCTTGATCACGAAGCGCAATTTCATCCATTAAAAGAGTTACAGTTGGACGCTCGCTCTCAGACTGGATACGCCGAACAACCAAAATACTAGCTGGAATAAGACTCAATAAAATAATTGCCCATAAAATCCGTCGAATCATCGGAAGGTATTGTATCAGAGCATTTGGATACTGTTTCGTTAGCTTGGGTATTCAGCAAATCGAATTCGGCGTTCATTGAAGCGGATAGCTAACTAGCTAAACCAATGACTAAAGCAGAGTTCACGAAAATAGTTTATCTGAAATTAATGGAACGTTAATCAATTGTGTATTTCAAGACAATTAAGTTAATTTCACTGAATGTCAAAAAAGCCTAATCTATAAAGACTTTTTGACAAAAACTAGCAAGAATAGTGCAAATTAATTCAGGCTGGGTAGGTATCTAGCCAAAAGTTCACACTTCTCTTACAAATGCCTTGTATCCTAAGCTTGTGAAAGGAGGCACAAACTCCATGAAACATTCCGACCTCCGTGCCCGACAAGATGCAGATCGCATCCGCAATAAGGCTTTTTGGCATCAAGTTATTCATAAATTAACGGGTGCGCCAAATACACTTTTGTCCTTTGATGAAGTTAAGCAGCTATATATAGCCCCCGAAAGTTATTCAGGCATAAAGGCTATTCCCATAGAAGGAATTGTGGGCTCAGTAGACCGTTATAAGGATTTTGACTATTATTTTTTACCGCGTTATGGGTTACCTCTTGACAGGTGGGTCAGAGTAAGAAGGGCCAAGCTCGAGGGTCTCGAGTTGCCAGCCATTCAGGCCTATAAAGTGGGTGACTTATACTTTGTCAAAGATGGTCATCACCGTGTTTCGGTGGCCAGAGACGAAGGCCAGTACTTTATAGATGCAGAAATTATTGAACTTCAAATCAAAGCCAACCCCCATCCCGGGGATAGTATGAAAGAATTGATTATTAAAAGCGAGTATGACCAGTTTTTAAACCAAACCCAGCTTCATAAGCTGCGCGTGCATCATAAAGAGATTCATTTTTCAGTTACTGGGCGTTATGACATTTTGTTAGAGCATATCCGTACCCATCAGTATTTGTTAGGTAGCCAGTTTGAGCGACCTTTTAGCTGGGATGAGGCAGTCGTGTCTTGGTATGACACCTTGTATTTGCCACTGGTTGAAAAAATTAATGAATATCGTGTGCTTAGGCGTTTTCCGGGGCGTACCCAAGCTGACCTCTATGTATGGATGATGGATCATCATCACTATTTGCGCCAGGAACTTGGGCGTGATGTGGGTTTTGAAAGTAGCGTGCAAGATTATGTCGATGATTATTCCCCTGATTGGTGGAGTCGTTTTTGGCAGCGTCTGACTCGTTGGCGTAGAAATATGGCCTAAGTATGTTTATAGAGTGGCTTAATTCTAAAGGAGCGCGTATTACAGATGGGCGTATTCAGTCTTTTGGTGATACCGTGGCTGAATACCAAGCCCTCGAGTCTGCTATTATTGTCTCGCTCTTAGCACATAAAGCTTTACGGGTTACTGGTGATGACCGCCATGATTTTATTCATGGCCAAGTTACCCATGAGGTTAAGCAGTTAAAGCTAAACACCTTTAGCGAAGCCCTGATGCTCAATCATAAAGGTCATGCTTTAGCCCAGATGCGAGTTTTTCGCCGTGATGAGGATTTGTTCTTGGCTATTGAAAATAATGCAGGTGATTTTGTTGAGCGAGAACTCAGGGCGCATATTATTTTTGACCAAGTAGAATTGCAAAATGTTTCAAATACACTTACCTCACTAACTATTCAAGGCCCTCGAGCGGCAACCATACTCTCAAGTTTAAACCTAGATGTACCTACGGGAAGCAGTTTTATTCAAGCTCCATTTGCCGGTGCCAAAATTCTTATCCATAGCGCAAAACGCAGTGTGACTGGTGGATTTGATATTCATGTCTTAACAAAAGACGCAGTGATGTTGTTAGAGCATTTTATAAAGGCTGGTGCAGTGCTAGCTGGCGAAAATGCTTTAGAAATCTCGAGGATAGAAGCAGGTATTCCCTATGTTTATAGCGAAGCTACTGAGGGTATCTTGCCACAAGAAGCTGGGTTAGAGCCTCTAGTGTCTTATACCAAAGGCTGTTATTTAGGTCAAGAAATTATGGCTCGTATTGAAGCTCGAGGTCATATGCGCCGGTCACTCCAAGGATTAAAGCTTTCAGGGCATCCAACTGAATCTGAGATTAAATTAGAAAATAAAATTGTTGGACAATTAGGTGCTTGGGTTCAGCATCCAACCTTAGGTGTTATCGCTTTAGCAGTGTTAAGAAATGATATAGACCCACATACAGTTTTAAGCGTGTCAGGGCTCGAGGCTAGGATTGTTCCTTTACCTTTTACAAGTTAAAAGCTTAATTCACATTTAGACTTGAAGTAGGTATGCTGTAGGGCAATGCTCTTAACCTTATCTGCCAATTTTCAACCAGCGACTGATTTAGGATACTTACTGCATAAACATCCTGAAAAAGTGCAGTCTTTTGAACTCAATTTTGGTAAGGCCCAAGTGTTTTATCCAGAACTAACTGCCGAACGCTGTACGATTGCACTGCTTTTAGATGTTGACCCCATCGGGCTTTCACGTAAGGCCCACAAGACCACACCCCTCGAGCCTTATGTCAATGACCGCCCGTATGTGGCAAGTAGTTTCTTATCGGTTGCATTAGGTGATGTGTTTAGCACCGCTATGGGTGGACGTAGCAAAGAACGCCAGATTTTGGCAGATACACCCTTGCCTTTTGAAGCAACTATTTCAGTGTTACCTTGCAGAGGCGGAGAAGAGATTCTTAGTAAACTTTTTGAACCCTTGGGTTACACACTTACGCTCGAGCGTTTACCGCTTGATGAAAGGTTCCCTGAATGGGGAGAAAGTCGTTATTACCGAGTGACCTTACGGCACACTATTAGACTCTCTGAACTCTTGACGCATTTGTATGTTTTGATTCCTGTCTTAGATGACGCAAAACATTATTATGTAGGCAAAGAAGAAATTGAAAAACTTTTAAGCAAGGGCAAGGGCTGGCTCGAAAAACACCCCGAACGTACTTTTATCACTCGTCGTTATTTGCGTTACCGCTCTTCGCTGGTAAGACCCACCTTAGAAATCCTTGCCGAAAATGACCCAGTCGAACCAGAAGATACCGAAGAAGTCCTCGAGTCTTCGCTGAGTGATAAAAAACTGAGTGATAAAAAACAGAGTTTGAATACACAAAGACTCGAGGTTGTTCTAAATGTCTTAAAAGAAAGTGGCGCAACAAGGGTACTAGATTTGGGTTGTGGTGAAGGAAATCTCCTGCGACTATTGGTTAAAGAAAAACAATTTACTGAAATTGTAGGCGTAGATGTTTCACCAGTAGCTCTGGAAATGGCAGAACGAAAGCTCGAGCGTGTACCTGAAATGCAACGCAAACGCATTAAACTTTTGCAAGGGGCGTTAACTTACCGTGATAAACGCTTATCAGGATTTGATGCTGCGGCTTTAGTTGAAGTGATTGAACATCTTGATTTGCCAAGATTAAAAGCCCTCGAGCGTGTAGTGTTTGAATATGCTAAACCCAAGCTGGTGATAGTAACCACGCCTAATGCAGATTACAATGTGCGTTTTACGAGTTTGCCTGCTGGTAAAATGCGGCATCGTGACCATAGGTTTGAGTGGGGTAGGGAAGAGTTTCAGGCTTGGGCAAAAAGTGCTGGGGAGCAGTTTGGATATTCAGTGCAGTTTGAGGGTGTTGGGGAAGTTGATGCAGAAGTTGGGACACCAACCCAGATGGTAACGATGTTGAAAGTATCGTGACCTATATTATTGCAATAATGCTTGTCAATGCGCTATCTTAGAAGCACGATGTTACCACTCGAGATGGACAAATTAACTATTACTGAGCGTTTGCAACTTATTGGTGAGCTTTGGGATTCTATTGATGAACAACCTGAACTCACAGCCGAGCAAAAGCTCGAACTAGACAAACGATTTGCTGCCTATCAAAAAAATGGGAATAGTGGCAAAACTTGGAATGAAATCAAGGCTAGACTCAAAAAATAATGACTTCATTGCTGGTTCGCCCTGAAGCTGAAGTGGACGTTGAAGAAGCCTATATCTGGTATAGGCAAAAATCCGACGAATTAGCCGAATCATTTTTGCAGGTTCTGGGAGATTGTTTTTTAAGCATTCAAGAAAACCCGCTTGGTTATCGTCAAGTTTACAAGACTATGAGACGGTTTGTTATGCCGAAGTTTCCCTATAGTATTATTTATCTTATAGAAGAGGGATTGCTCGAGAGTGGTGATTTTGGAGAAACCATTATTGTCTTTGCCGTTGTTCATGCCAAACGCAACCCAGAACATTGGCAACGTCGCTCGGGATAGGTTTAGAGGAGGGATGTATGGGTTTGGATGCTTGTGTGATGTGTAACTGTTATCAAGAAGGAAAGGCAAAACTTACACCTTTTGAAATTAAAATAGATTTACAAGAAGGTGGTTTCACATTCGTAAATCCTAAAGATAATAATGATGAAAATTTCTGGAAATTGTGGGAATGGAAGTCAAATGCCTGCAGTCATTCTGAAATGGAAATTGTATCTGACCGGATTTCAAATTGGCCAGGAGTCCGCCTTTTCCAACAGGCCCTAGAAGATGCTGGTTGGAATTATTTCCCAATACTTAAAGCTGTATTGCCGAATGCCAATGGAGGTAAAGTTATACCTGAATTGTCGGTAAGGGCATTAGAAGAAATAGATTTTTTTAAAACTACAGCAGGTCATGTGCCGAATACTGTACTTATTGCTTCCGAGTCAGGTTATACGATACAGGATTCTATTTCTTCTTATGGTGGAATCTTTGCAATGTCACAGCCTTGGTTTTATGGTATTTTCGAGAATTATTTTTATATCCAAGATGCCACGTCTCAGATAGTTTTCCGGGCGCATAAATTTGAACAGAGACTTTTGCAACCAGGAATGACTAAAAACTACGAAAGAGAGCAAGTTGAATTTGTAGATATCGAATCAGGGATAACAATTATCACAACAATGGCTATTTCGGGTAACGAGATATCTTGTCCAGAAGATGAACTGGAAATACGCAAAGGAAAATTGTGTTTTGAATATCCTGCGAAAATGCATGTTGAATGGCGCGTTGTAAGTCCTGAGTATTTTAACTTTATAACTGAACCTCTTGCGAAAGTATTTCAAGCTTCTGTCGAAACAAATAACCCTGTTTATTGGACTTAAATGAACATCTCCATACCTGAACTATCCCTAGTTATCCTCATCGGTGCATCCGGCTCTGGCAAATCCAGCTTTGCTAAAAAGCATTTTTCACCCACCGAAATTTTATCCTCAGATTATTTTCGCGGCTTAGTCTCCAATGATGAAACTAGCTTGGAAGCTACTAATGAAGCCTTTGATGTTTTGCATTATGTTCTTCGCAAGCGTTTAGCGGCAGGATTGCTTACAGTGATAGATGCCACCAATGTTCAGCGTGAAGCCAGCCAGCCACTTTTAGACCTTGCACGGGAATACCATGTGTTACCTGTAGCAATTGTGTTCAATATGCCCGAAGACTTATGCCATGAACGCAACGCTGCACGTCTAGATAGGCAATTCGGCAAACATGTGGTGCGAAACCATGCCAAGAATCTGCGTCAATCCTTGCGGCATTTAGACAAAGATTTTAGATATATTCATGTGCTTAAAACACCAGAAGAAATAGATGCAGTAACCATTACGCGAACCAGAGTTTATAACAACTTAAAACATGAATCAGGCCCCTTTGACATCATTGGGGATATTCACGGATGTTTCGCTGAATTGATTGAACTTTTGCAAAAGCTCGAGTATCAACTTCACGATTTCCAGGCTATTCCACCTACAGGACGAAAAGCCATTTTTCTAGGTGATTTGGTTGACCGTGGGACAGACACACCAAGTGTCTTAAAGCTGGTCATGAACATGGTTGAAGCTGGTCATGCCTTGTGTATTCCAGGTAATCACGATGACAAACTCAAGCGATATCTAGAAGGTAGACAGGTCAAGCAGAGTCATGGTCTGGATATTTCGGTGAGTCAGCTCGAGGCTGAATCTCCAGAGTTTAAAGAAAAAGTAAAGACTTTTTTAGATGATTTAATTAGCCATTATGTTCTGGATGCTGGCAAATTGGTGGTTGCCCACGCAGGTATGAAAGAATCTCTTCAAGGCCGGACTTCTGGTACGGTGCGAGCCTTTGCACTTTATGGGGAAACCACAGGTGAATCTGATGAATTTAGTTTGCCTGTTCGCTATGACTGGGCCGCTGATTATCGTGGTAAAGCCAAAGTGGTGTATGGGCATACGCCAGTTTTAGAAGCTGAGTGGTTTAACAACACCATTGATATTGATACGGGTTGTGTTTACGGAGGTAAACTTTCGGCTTTGCGTTATCCAGAGATGGAACTGATGTCTGTGCCTGCTAAAGCTACTTACTACCAATTGCTACGTTTTGAACAGCAAACGATTAGGACGATGGATGATGTTTTAGATATTGCGGATGTCACTGGTAAGCGCATGATTGAAACACGCTTTCGCAAGGTGATGATTAAAGCTGAGGAATCAGCGGCAGCTTTAGAGGTCATGTCTCGGTTTGCTATAGACCCACGCTGGTTGATTTACTTGCCGCCTACTATGTCACCTAGTGAAACTAGCAACTTGCCAGAGTATCTCGAGTACCCCACTGAAGCCTTTGATTACTTTAAGCGTGAAGGCATTGAAACAGTTATTTGTCAGGAGAAACATATGGGCAGTCGGGCCGTGACAGTTATTTGTCAGGACGAGGCCTTGGCGCAAAAACGCTTTGGGGTTGAAGCAGGCTTTGGGGTGGTTTACACCCGCACGGGTCGCAGATTTTTTAATGACCAAGGACTCGAGCATGAATTCTTGGTGTGTATTCAAAAAGCTCTGAGCAAAGCTGATTTTTGGAATGAATTCAAGACCACCTGGTTTTGTTTGGATGCCGAACTGATGCCGTGGTCGTTTAAGGCCCGAGAGCTTTTAGAGCATCAGTATGCCGCCGTTGGCGCAGCAGGTCAAGCTGGGTTAGGCGAGAGTATGGTGATTTTAGAACAGGCTAAGGCTCGAGGGCTGGCGGTAGATGCGCTATTAGAAAAAACTCGAGAACGTTTGAGCCGTGTCTTAAATTACCGAGAAGCCTATCGTCAGTACTGCGCTTCTGCAAAAACTGTAGATGACCTAAAACTAGCTCCCTTTCATCTTTTAGCTAGCGAAGGAGCCGTCCACACCGACAAAGACCATCTCTGGCATATGCAGACCCTAGCCCGTTTAGCAGACTTTGACCCCCACCTCCTACAAGCCACCAACTACAAGCTGGTCCACCTAAGTGAAGAAGCTAGTTGTAATGAAGCTATCAATTGGTGGCAAACCTTGACCCAAACTGGTGGGGAAGGGATGGTGGTCAAGCCCTTGTCTTTTCTAACTCAGGGTCAACGTGGTTTGACTCAGCCGGCTATCAAGTGTCGGGGTTCTGAGTATTTAAGGATCATCTACGGACCAGAATATGACGCACCTGAGCACTTAGAAAGGCTGCGCTCGAGGGGGCTAGCTACCAAGCGGTCACTGGCTTTGCGGGAGTTTACCTTAGGACTCGAGGGACTTCACCGTTTTGTAGCAGGTGAGTCTCTGCGGTGTATCCATGAGTGCGTTTTTGGGGTCTTGGCCCTAGAATCTGAAGGTGTTGACCCTAGATTGTAGAGAGTATTAGGTCTAACTGGCCACCTAAAATGAACATTTCCTTGGGACAAATGTCGTCATTGACATCATTTTCTCATCCTTGGTATCCTTGTTTGGCAACACGCGACATAGGAATTGCCCTAAGCCGCGTTTTTTTGTGTTAGACGTTAAATAATTTTGTTCGTATTCTTGATAACCTGACACGTATTAAGATTAAAGAAAGGAGGGTCGCTTGGAAGCTACAGGTGAAAAATTATTGCAAGACCTGGTGAACCAGGAAAAAAATGTGGTAGCCAAAGTAGAAACTGCCAAAGAACAGGCTGCAAAGCTAGTTCAGGAAGCCTATGCTGAGGCTGCATCTTTGAAAAATAAGGCCATGGAAAAAGCCGAGTCTATCTATAAAGAGGCGATGGCAAAAGCGCAAAGTGAAGCTGATGCTGCACGGGCTGAGATCGTCAAAAAAGCCAATGATGAAGTTGGTACAATTGATTCGCAAGCCAAGGCTAATTTGGCTAAAGCTGTGCAGGCTGTGATCGGGCGGGTTTTGCCATGATTGCAAGCATGGACCAACTGACCTTAGTTGGGCGTAAGCGCATTGCTCATGATTTGCTTTCGGCTTTGCAGAGCTTGGGTGTGGTTCAGATTGACCCACTCGAGTCTAGCCATGATGCACTAAGCAAATTTACGCTTAGTGATGACCAGCAAAAGCAAAAAGAAGGGTGGGATGTTGCTGTTTCTAAGTCTCAGGCCTTAATTGAGGCTTTAGGCATTCAGCAGGTTGCTGCTGCAAATCGCAGCGATATCTCGAATAACTCGGCAGATGTCAATACCCAGATCGCAAGCATTGCGTCACAGGTTGACCGTTTGGTTGCTGAGCGTAGCGATTACAAAGATGAACTGGATGTTATTGCTAACTATCTCCCAGTGTTTAGAGATATCACCCCAGCTTCTAGCCAATTAGAAAGTAGCCGTTATTTGCAGTCGCTATCTTTTATTGTGGCAGCCGAAAAAATCAGTGAAGTGCAAAAGAATTTATCTGAAGCTTTGCAAGACCGTGTAGAAGTTTCTATGCGTCCCAGGGGCAAGGATGTCCTGATGACGGCTGTGGCAATGAAACAAGATAAAGATACGCTGCGTGCTGCGCTTAGTCGCAGTGGTCTGGCTGAGCTTGCGCTACCTGATCGGTATAAAGATTTAGGAACAGCTAAAGCAGTACATACCATGGAGGAGCGTTCACAGGCTTTGCCCAAACGTTTACAGTCTATAGGTGAAGACCTTTCTAAATTAGCTACTCAGCATGGTGGCAAATTACAAGCTATTCATCAGGTATCTGTAAATCATCAGTCTCGTTTTGACAAGATGATGGATATGGCCCAGACCCGCTACGGCTTAGCCTTGCAGGGTTGGGTTCCTAGTGCTGACCGTGCCAAAGTGGTCGATAGCCTGAAAAAGCAATTTGGTGAAGATATTCAAGTAGAGTCTAGAGTAGCCGATGAGCACCATGATGAGGCTGTTCCTGTCAAGTTGGATAACCCTGGCTGGATTAAACCCTTTGAAGGCTTGCTCTCGTTGTTCGCACCACCTAAATACGGCAACTTTGACCCATCATGGGCACTGGCTGTATTCTTCCCATTCTTCTTTGGGCTGGTCGTTGGTGATATTGGCTTTGGTTTAATGTTTGCTGCCCTTGCTTGGTGGATGCGCCGCCGTGGTGCCCAAGGCAAAGAGCTAAATCTGGGTATTCTGGGTATTACTATTCCGCCAGGTGCATTGCGCCCTATTAGCACAGTGATTTTTTGGTGTGCTGCTTGGGCTATTATATTTGGTTTTGTCTTTGGTGAGTTTTTTGGCAACGTTTTAGAAAAGTGGCCCAAGAATAATCCAGTCTTTTATATAGCAGGTGAAGCTCATGGTGAAGCTGCTGTAGAACATGAGGCTACAGCAACCGATACTGAACATGCAACCGAAGCAACCACAGAAGAACATGCTACAGAAACAGCAGGTGAAACTGCTGCGACTGCTGATCATTCTACCGAAGCTGTTGTAGAACACGGCAAAGGGATGATTCCTATTTTGCTGCCAAGAGTACACAACTTTACCCCTATCCTTATTGCCTCGCTCATGTTTGGTATTTTGCAAGTTCTAGGTGGTTGGTTAATTCGTGTCATTTACGGGTTTAAGCACCATGATATGAAGCACGTGTGGGAAGGTATTGGCATGTTGGGTGGGTTGACAGGACTCATTGTTTTTGCCTGGGGATTTCAAACCAAAAATCTTAATGGTGGCGTGATGGCTACCTTATGGATTGGTTTAGCTATTTTCTTACTGGGCATGATTATGTCTAGGGTTTTTCTGATGCTTATCGAATTAGCTTCAAATGCCGGGAACATCTTAAGTTATTTACGTCTTTTTGCTGTTGGTTTGTCCTCAGCATTGGTTGCCAATCTGGCCAGTGATTTAGGCTTTGCAATTGGTGGTACACTGCCTGTGATTGGTCCAATCTTGGGAATCTTGGTAGGATTTGCAGTTCACCTAATTGCTATAGCTTTGACCATCATTGGTCATACCTTGCAACCTTTGCGTCTTAATTACGTCGAATTCTTTACCAAGTTTGGTTTCTATGACGAGAGTGGCCGACCATATAGCCCATTCCGTCTTTTAGGAGGAAAGTAATGAAAAAAGTATTTAGTGTTATTGGTTTTGTGGCTCTTTTCGCCCTCGCTGCTATGGGTCTGGCCCAAGAAGGGGCTAGCCTTGGTGCTGGTCTTTTAGGTATTGGTGCTGGCCTTGCTATCGGTCTTGCCGCTATCGGTGTAGGTATTGCCCAGGCTGCTATTGGTAGTGCTGGTGCTGGTACTTTGGCTGAGCGTCCACAAGCCTTCGGTCAGATTTTGATTTACCTGGTTATTCCAGAAACCCTGATCATCTTCGGCTTCGTTATCGCATTCTTCTTGAATAATAAGATTTAAGGACGATTATGGCAAATTTAGCAGCTCTGCTTGAAAAAGAGGCGGGCGCAGAAATTGAAGCCATGCTCTCCGAGGCACGCACACGTGCCTCGGAGATTGTTGCAAATGCCAAGAGTGAAGCTGAGTCAATTCTTGCACAGCGTGAGCGCAGCGCAAAGACCCAGCATGAGGCAACACTGGTTAGGGCCAGAGTGCGGCCCAGCTCGAGGCTTCCTCACTCAAACTCAATGCCCAACATAGGGCGGTTGAGGGCGTGATTGCAGCAGCAAGGACTCAGATTGATGCGCTAGGCAAAGATGAAAAACAATATGAAGGTGTTCTAGGCAACTTGCTAAAAGAAGCCTTCGCAGCAGTAGGAAATCAGTCTGCCAATGTGGCATCGGTCGTTGTCAATAGTCGGGATAAATCACTGGCTGAAAAAATTACTTCTAGTCTTGGATTATCGGGGAAGGTAAAAACGGATGACCATGTGCAAGGTGGTGTGCGTTTACTAAGTGGCAATAATGTCATCGAAAATACCCTGCAAGGGCGTTTAGGTGCGTTGCGTGACGAGCTAGCTTCAGAGATTTCAAAGATTCTCTTTAGGGGTTAATGATGTCTTCGGACTATGGATACATCAACGCCAGAGTAAGAGGAATGAAGTCTAAACTTCTGGCCCCCGAGTTTTATAACGAGGCCTTATCGGCTAGTGATTTTAGAGCCTTTATGTCTACATTAGGACAGTCGCCTTATGGGCGTGACCTCGAGGAAGCCCAATCTCGTTTTGAAGGTTTGAAAGCTCTGGATACTGCACTGGCTAGAAACTTCTATCAAACGGCCCGTAGTATTTCAAACTTCTCAGATGGGCAAGCAGGTCAGTTTGTGCGGGCTTTATTGTTGCGCTATGACCTTGGCAACATCAAAACGATTGCCAGAGCCAAACACGCTGGTCGCAGTGTTGAAGATATTCAGGCTTCGCTGTTTCCAGCCGGTGAATTAAAGCCTGCCGTTTTAGATACTGTGGCTGCTGCTACTGATATGGCCGCCGTTGCTCAGGCTTTGCTTACAACCCCTACGCCCCTTCGTGGTGTATTCGCTAGGGCTGTGGCTAATTATCAAACCGATAAGGATTTGTATAAGCTCGAGTTGTCTTTAGATCGTGCGTACTACAGCATTCTTTTGGATGAACTCAAAGATGCTAAAGCCGATCCAGACTTTTTGCGTTATATCAAGCGAGACATTGATGCCACTAATTTGCGCACGGCTCTAAAATTGCGCAGTTCGGGTAGTAATGCTTCGGATGAATTGTTTATTTCAGGCGGCAAAGAGATAAGTCGCTCTTTGTTTGACACTATTGTCAATGACCGCTCGAGTGGAACGGTTCAGGGACTGGCTGGAACCAGCTTTGTCTCGGTGGGTGAAGCAACATCGTTGTCACAGGCTGAAAATGTGATCAGGGGGCTTTTATCTAGTAGCTCTAGGCGGTTATCGGCAGATCCATTAGATATTGGGGTAGTAGCAAACTTTTTACGTATGAAAGAAACCGAGACTGCCAAGTTAAGACTTTTGGGGCGGGGTAAGTTTTATAACGTGCCACGTCAGAGGTTGGAGCAGGAGTTGGGAAATGCCTAAAATGCTTGTGCTTGCAGATAGTGAAACCACGACTGGGTTTCGCTTAGCTGGTGTAGAGACCAGAGAAGCCACCAAAGAAACGGCCCAAAAAGCTCTCGAGGAATCTATTCTCTCAGATAAATATGGACTAGTGGTGGTCGATGAATCTCTGATTACTGACCCTATTAAATCCAGTGAACGCACCATGCGTGGTCGCAGCTTGCCAGTCATTTTGCCCATGCAGGGTCTAGGTGCAGCTTTTGGTGAAAGTGATGATGCCAAAGACTATATGAAAGAGTTAGTTCGTAGAGCGATTGGGTTTGATATTAAGCTTGAGTAATGATTCAAGATTAAAGAGTAAAGATTCAAGATTGGTTTTAACCTTCACTCTTTAATCTTCAATTTTCAATCGACGTTCATAAAGGAGGAAACAAAGTGGCCATAACAGGAAAAGTACAACGCATCTCTGGTCCTGCTGTAATTGCAGACGGAATGATGGGCGCGCGAATGTATGACATTGTGCGCGTGGGTCAAGAAAAACTGATCGGCGAAATTATTCGTTTGGACGGTAACACTGCTTTCGTGCAGGTTTACGAAGATACCTCAGGTCTTACTGTAGGTGAAGAAGTTGTGTCAACAGAACTTCCATTGGCAGTAGAGATGGGGCCTGGAATGCTTAATGGTATCTTTGATGGGATTCAACGCCCACTAGATAAAATCCAGGAAGCCTCGGGAACCTATATTGCTCGTGGGATTGTGGTGAATTCACTTTCACGCACCGCCAAATGGAAGTTTACGCCTAGCGTCAAAGTTGGCGATAGCGTAGCTGCCGGGCATCCTATTGGAACCGTGCCAGAGTTTTCATTCATCCACAAAATTTTGGTTCCACCAGATAAGGGTGGCAAAATTAAGAGCATTGCTGCTGCGGGTGAATATACCCTGGACAATGTTATTGCAACGCTTGAAGATGGCACCGAGCTTAAGCTCTATCACCCTTGGCCAGTGCGCCGTGCTAGACCCGTCAACAAAAAACTCGACCCAGTTACACCGTTCCTTACAGGCATGAGAATTTTAGATGTTCTTTTCCCACTAACCATGGGTGGAACGGCTGCCATTCCTGGCCCTTTCGGATCGGGTAAAACCGTCACCCAACAATCAGTTGCCAAATACGGTAACGCTGAGATTGTGGTTTATGTAGGTTGTGGTGAGCGCGGTAACGAAATGACTGATGTACTTGTAGAGTTTCCGCACTTGGAAGATCCTAAAACAGGTAACCCGCTTATGCAGCGCACAGTGCTGATTGCGAATACTTCAAATATGCCAGTAGCTGCTCGTGAAGCTAGTATTTATACGGGCATCACGATTGCTGAATACTTCCGTGACCAAGGTTATGGTGTCTCGCTGATGGCAGATTCTACCAGCCGTTGGGCCGAAGCCTTGCGTGAGATTGCTTCACGCCTCGAGGAAATGCCAGCAGAAGAAGGCTATCCGCCATATCTTGCTTCACGTCTGGCTGCATTCTATGAACGCGGTGGCCGTGTAACCACGCTTGCTGGTGAACAAGGTGCTGTTTCTATTATTGGTGCTGTATCGCCAGCCGGTGGTGACTTCTCTGAGCCAGTTACCCAGTCCACACTTCGTATTACGGGTTGCTTTTGGGCACTTGATGCTTCGTTGGCTCGTCGCCGTCACTTCCCAGCTATTAACTGGAACCGTTCATATAGTTTGTTTGGTGATATTCTCAAGCCTTGGTATAAAGATAATGTAGCTCCAGACTATTCTGCTTTGCGTAACCGCGCAGTAGAAATTTTGCAACGTGAAAATGAACTTCAAGAAGTGGTTCAGTTGGTAGGTCCTGATGCTTTGCAAGATCAAGAACGCCTTATGATTGAATCGGGAAGAATGCTAAGAACTAACTTCTTGCAGCAAAACGGCTATGACCCAGTTGACGCTTCTTGCTCGATGCACAAGGCCTACGGAATGCTTCAACTCATGCTGAAATTAGATGAAAAATCTAGAGAAGCCTTAAATGGCGGTTCAACTGTAGATGAAATTCTAAAATCACCTGTGATTGAAAAAATCAGCCGCTCGAGATACATTCCTGAAAATGAGTTTGACAAGTTTAAGGGCGAAGTCATAGGCGAACTTGATACAGCCTTTGCGGTACCAGCCTAAGGAGATGCAATGAGCAAGAATCTACTTAAGAAAGAATATACCGAAGTCAATTATGTCTCGGGTCCTTTGCTGTTTTTGCAAAATGCGCCTGACCTAGCTTACGGCTCCATCGTTCGCATCAAAGATGGACGCGGGCGTGAGCGTGGTGGACAGGTCATTGATGTTTCTGAAAAATTCACCATTTTGCAGGTTTTCGAAGAGACTTCGGGTATTGACTTATCCAGTACGACAGTAAGCCTAGTTGAAGACGTAGCTCGTCTTGGTGTTGCCAAAGAGATGGTGGGTCGCCGCTTTAACGGAATTGGAGATCCTATTGACGGACTTCCACCGGTTGTTGCAGAAAAACGCATCCCGATTGGTGGCGCACCGATTAATCCAGTGGCGCGTCAAAAACCAGAGGAATTTATTCAAACCGGGATTTCAACCATTGATACCCTGATGACCTTGGTGCGGGGACAAAAACTCCCTATCTTCTCAGGTTCGGGTCTACCCGCTAACGAACTGGCTGCTCAAATTGCCCGTCAGGCTAAAGTATTAGGTGAAGGTTCAGAATTTGCAGTAGTGTTTGCGGCGATGGGTGTCACTCAGCGTGAGCTGACTTTCTTTACCCAAGAGTTTGAGCGCACAGGTGCTTTGGCACGTTCAGTCTTATTCCTAAACAAAGCTGATGACCCAGCAGTAGAGCGTTTGCTTACACCACGCATGGCTCTTACTGCTGCTGAGTACTTAGCCTTTGAACATGATTACCACGTTTTGGTGATCCTTACAGACATGACCAACTACTGTGAAGCCTTGCGTGAAATCGGTGGAGCCCGTGAAGAGATTCCAGGCCGTCGTGGCTATCCTGGTTATACCTATACTGACTTGGCCTCTCTTTATGAGCGTGCCGGTGTGGTAAATGGTAAAGCTGGCTCTGTAACTCAGATTCCAATTTTGTCCATGCCAGATGATGACGTAACCCACCCGATTCCAGACTTGACCGGTTACATCACCGAAGGTCAGATTTTCATGCGCCGCTCTTTGCACACTGCAGGTATCTTTCCACCTATTGATCCAGGCCCTAGCTTAAGCCGTTTGATGAACAACGGCATTGGTGAAGGTAAGACCCGTAAAGATCACAAGAATGTAGCTGACCAGTTACAAGCTGCTTACGCCAACGGTCTTGATTTGCGCCGCCTGGTAGCTATTACAGGTGAAGATGCTTTAACTGAAAATGACAAGATGTACTTAAAGTTTGCTACAGAATTTGAGAAGCGTTTTGTTAATCAAGGCTCTGAAGACCGCAGCATTAATACCTCACTCGACATTGCCTGGAGCATTCTTTCTATCTTGCCCAAGAGTGAGCTTACTCGTCTTAGCCGTGAGCAGCTTGATACATACTACGGTGCCAAGATGGATGAGATGTGGGGCGCAGCAGCGCAGGGCATCTAAAGGATTCAAGATTGAAGATTTAAGGTTGAAGATTAATATAATTTTCAATCTTGAATTTTTAACCTTGAATTCTCTGAAGGAGAAAAATGGCTGAGACAATCGCTCCAACCCGCTCTAACTTGCTCCAGCGTCGTGACCAGATGCGTCTGGCTATACGTGGGGCTGACCTACTAAAACGTAAACGTGACGCGCTTATTGGTGAATTTTTCGGTTTGGTCAAAGTATCTCTAGAAGCCCGCCGCCAACTTTCAGCAGTGAGTAAGGATGCCTACTTTAGCTTATTTTTAGCCAAAGCCTGGGACGGCCCTGAAGCAGTTGAAAGTTTGAGTCTGGCGGCCAATACCGACCTCGAGCTAGACATCAAGATAGAAAATATCTTTGGTGTAAAAGTGCCGCAGGTGCAACCTCCAACGTTTAGCACTGAGTTGCCTTTTTCGCCTATCAATGCTGGTGCTAGTACGCTTGATGCTGCTGCACAGTTTCGCAAATTAACCGAAGCTCTGACCAGAGTCGCTGCTACTGAAACCCGTTTGCGCCGAATTGGTGAAGAGATTAAAAAAACCAGTCGCCGTGTAAATGCTTTAGAGCAGCTTGTTATTCCAGGTATTAATCATCAGATTCGGGAAATTCGCAGTGTGCTTGACCAACGTGCCTTAGAAGAAGTGACCGTCTTAAAACGGATTAAAAATAAGCTCGAGAAGCGTGAAGAAGAAGATGCTGTAAACGCCTAATCGTTGTGTTTAGAACAAAGGGGGGTAGTGTAAAGCTACTCTCCTTTTTGTTTGGAAGAATGCGCTTTTCACACCAAGCTTGTTATGATAAACCCACTATGCGTAGATATTTCATATTAACAGTTCTGGTTTTACTTATCGTTTCTTGTGCGCCCACCACAACCCCTGATCTCAATGTATCTGCTCCTAATAGCAATGTGGGGTTTGACCTTCCAACTATTGCTTTAGAAGAACGCTGGATTATTGCCGTACCAAATTTTGAAGTTGGTACGACGGGTGTGAAAATTGGTGAAGCCGACCTAAGCAAAGAAGGCGAAGGATTTTATAAAGAACTGGGCTCAGGAGTGGCTGATATTTTTGTCACCGAAGCTTTTCGTAGCCAGCAATTTAGAATTACTGAACGCGCTGAATTAGACAAAGTGCTAAGTGAACAAAATTTGGCTGTGTCAGGTCGAATCGACCCCACTACAGCCGCCGAAGTTGGACAAATTACTGGAGCAGAATTGATTGTTTTAGGAAGCGTGACTGAGTTTGGAGTTACAACCACAGGTGGTGGTGGCAAAGTCTTAGGGATTTTTGGCGGTTCTGCTGAAACAGTTACGGCCAGTATTGCAGTTGATGTTCGTGTGGTGGATGCAAAAACAGCCGAGATTGTAGCCATTGGGGTAGGGCGAGACGCGCAGAGCCAGACCAATGTGCAGATTGATATTCTGAATGTAATCAAGGGTTTGCAAGCAGGTCAAAGTGGCACTACTATTGTTGATATTGCAGTCCGCAATGCCATTCGTAGGGCTATCAATGAAGCTGCTCTAAGTTTGCCTAAAAAATCATCATGAATGCCAGATGGCAGAGTGTTTTATTGGGGCTTGGAGGAGGTTTTCTTTATGGTCTTATTAGCTACTTCATTTTTCAATACAACGGAAGTGTGATGCTCTTATCTTTTTTGATCGGTGTTCCATTTGTGGTTGGTGTCGTATGTGCATTACTGACTTCTCAGCCTTTTAGTTTTTCCATAACCAATGCTGTTATAGCAATTACATTGATAGCTCTGACTACTTTGATATTTCAGTTTGAGGCGATAATCTGCTGGATCATCTTAGCTCCGATTGCCTATGCAATGGCTCTTTTAGGTGTAAGTCTGGTGTATGCTTTTCGTCGATTTTGGGCTAAGCCTTCTGTTCTATTTGGTTTGGTACTACTCCCTTTTATAACTTTGCCTTTAGAAAAACATTCAACGAGTCCTACTAGTTACCATGTGACAAGCAATAGCCTTGTGATTGAGGCAAATGCTGCTACTGTTTGGGAGGCTATAAAGAGTGTACCGGCTATTGAAGCTCGAGAATATAAAGCGGGTTGGTCGCATCGATTAGGTTTACCACGCCCCATTTCTGCGACCTTAGAAGGACAGGGGGTTGGTGCAGTACGGCGGGCTACGTTTTCTAGTGGTTTGGTTTTTTTAGAACGTATTAACTCTTGGCAAGTTAATGAAAGCCTGGCTTTTGTTATAGAAGCTCAGGGTACAGGGTCTGAGCGCGCAGCCTTTGCCCTTGGACCTGAAATGGGTGGACCATTAATTGATGTTTTAAGTGGACGGTATGTTATTGAACCCCTATCAGATACTCGAGTTATTTTGTATTTAAGCAGCACGCAACGTGTAAGTAGCAATCTCAATGCCTATGCTTTATGGTGGGTTAATGCAATTATGGGTGATTTGCAGCGCAGTATCCTCGAGGTAATCAAACAGCGTTGCGAAGTACCCGTATCCTGATATTCCATCATTCATGAACTCTCTTCGGTTCTTGTAAACACGTACAAGCCAAATTTGAACTGAGTTCACTCTTTACAAAGGTTTGACAAAAAGGTAGCATGACCGAACGGCATATGCCGGTTATTTATTTAGAGTCTTTAGGATAAATTCTAAAAGCTCAATGGGAGAGGTACTATGAAAAAAATATGGATGGTTTTGGGATGTGTGTTGCTTAGTGCAGCATTTGCCCAAACAACACTCGAGCAAGTTCGTTCACGTGGCAGTCTAATCTGCGGTGTGAATGCTAGCGGTTTAGCTGGTTTTGCTAATGTAGATGCTAACGGTGCATGGTCAGGGTTTGATGTCGATTTTTGTAAGGCTGTTGCTGCGGCTGTTTTTGGTGATAGCAGCAAGGTTGAATATCGTGGTCTTTCTGCCCAAGAGCGTTTTACTGCTCTGCAAACCGGCGAAGTAGACGTGCTTATTCGTAACACTACCTGGACTAGTAACCGTGATAGTGCTTTGGGTCTAAACTTTGCGCCTACCACTTTTTATGATGGTCAAGGATTTATGGCTCGCAAGAATTCAGGCATTGCCGAACTGGAAGATTTAGATGGCACGACTATTTGTGTTCAGTCTGGTACCACCACCGAGCTTAATCTAGCTGACGTAATGGCTGCCAATGATATTGAATACACGCCACTTGTCTTCAATGAGCAAGACCAGATTACTGCTGCTTATGAAGAAGGCGCGTGTGAAGCCTGGACTACTGATAAGTCAGGTTTAGTATCAACAGCAACAGAGTTAGCTACTCCTAGTGATCATGTAATTTTGGCTGCAACTATTTCTAAAGAGCCTCTTGGCCCTGCTGTTCGACACGGCGATGACCAGTGGTTTGATATTGTCAAGTGGGTTGTTTATGCAACCTTTATGGCTGAAGAGCATGGTATCACCGCAGCCAATGCTGATGAGCAAGCTATCTCCAATGAAGACCCTAACGTACAGCGTTTACTAGGTATTATCCCTGAAAAAGTTGTAGAGTTTGGTCTTGATCCTAGTGCCTTCTTAAATATGATTAAGCAAGTAGGAAACTACGCCGAAATCTACGAGCGCAACTTAGGTGAAGCTACATTAACCTATGTTCCAAGAGCTGGTAGCTTAAATGAGTCTTACCTAAATGGCGGACTGCACTACGCACCCCCGATTCGCTAAAGTTAACCCAGTGAAAAAACAATCTCCCTTCAATTGTTTCGTGAAGGGAGATTGTTTTATAGTCAAGGTTCTAAGTAAATCAGGGCGCAGGACATCATGGAGGACGCTGTGGCAGTAAGAGCATCACAAAACTCAAGCATTCCTTTCTATCGGAATGTTAAAGTGCTGGCTATTTTGGCTCAAGCTATTTTTTTGCTGGTGGTTATTTTAGGTTTAGGCCTTATTGTCAACAATGTTATTTCGGGCGTTAAGACTTTAGGGATTCCTTTAGGCTATGGTTGGATGGATGACCGTTCAGGGATTCCGCTTACCGAATCTGTGATTCCTTATACCCCAGAAAATACCTATGCACGGGTTTTGCTGGCAGGTTTCTTAAATACCTTAAAAGTCTCGATTATTGGAGTAGTTTTAGCAACACTGTTAGGCATCATGGTAGCTCTGATGCGACTTTCACCTAACTGGCTCCTTAGGCAAATTGCAACGGTGTATGTAGAAACCATTCGCAATATCCCTTTAGCTATTCAGATCTTTTTCTGGTTTACGGTCTTTTTCATTCCCAGTTTACCTAGCGGTGTAAGTGCCTATCGTTTAGGCACTATTTTTCTTAATAACAGTGGGCTTATTATTCCCTGGTTGAATACTGGGCCAAGAACCTTGGCCTGGATTCCTTGGCTTGCGATTGGACTTGTCCTAGCCATTATTTTATTTATTATTCGCTGCCGCCAAATTATTCTTTCCGAACGCCCAGGTAACCCTTGGGTGTGGCCCTTACTGGGTTTCTTAGTCTTGGCCTTGGTGGGTTATTTTGTTACAAGCTCGAGGGCTAAACACCCAGAAGGTTTAACTATTGAGCTCAATGGTGGCCGAGGACGCATTACTAGTTTTATTGATACGAATGGCAATGGTGAATTTGACAACCGTGAGGAACAGCCTGTCAAGGCGGTTGCGGTTCGCATTACCTCGCCTTCAGAAGTTTATGAAGCTATCCCCGATAACCGTGTTGAAGTAGGGCAAAGAATTGATAGCGGCTTTCGTTTCCCGAGGTTTATCAAAGGTGAATTTGAAAGTGCTGAAGTCAGCTTTGTCAATCCAGAATTAGATAGTCAACTTAAAATTCATTTTCTTGATTTTCCCAGCATTGGTCAGGTTTATAGTGACCGCAATGCCAATGATGTTTTTGATACAGGTGAGGAGTTGCGTACCCTCGAAGAAATTACTCAAACGGCTACAACAGAATTAGGTTATGAAGGTGACTTGTACAAGGTCAAGCTTGCCATAACTGGGTTTAAGCGGGTCGTGGTCACTGACTTTGAAGGACAGGCTAATTTTCCTGACTTAGAGAGTGGCGCAGGAACCACCACCATCCTAAAAGCCTCTCCGCTGGTCTTAAGTACGCCAACGTTTCCAAGCGAGCGCACCCAGATTCAGGGTGGATTTACCCTAACTAATGCCTACATTTCGTTGCTTCTGGCCCTGGTTTTTTACACGGCTTCGTTTATTGCCGAGATTGTGCGTGGGGGTATTTTAGCTGTGCCCAAGGGTCAGCGGGAAGCCTCGAAAGCCTTAGGGCTAAGTAGCAGCCAAACCTTTAATTTGGTGGTATTTCCGCAAGCCATGCGGGTGATTGTGCCGCCCTTAATCAGTCAATTTCTCAACCTGACCAAAAACAGTTCGCTAGGTTTTTTTGCAGCCTATAACGAATTTTTCAAAATTAGTGAGATTACTGCTAATCAAACTGGGGCTAGTGTTCCGATTATTTTGTTTATTTTAATAGGTTATTTGCTGGTTAGTTTGATGTATTCGCTTATTCTTAATATTTACAACTCTTGAGTCCAATTGGTGGAGCGTTAATCATGGCTGCAACATCTCTTAAACCCCCACAAAAAAATACTGGTTTTACGGCCTGGCTAAAAGAAAATATGTTTAGCAATTGGTGGAATAGCCTGCTTAGCATTGTTTGCCTGACCATCATTATCTGGTCAATTTATTCACTTGGGGTTTGGATCTTTAATGCCCAGGGTTGGGGAATCGTAAAAAATAATCTTCGCCTGCTTTCTGTGTTTACTTACCCCATAGAATTATTATGGCGACCCTTTGTTTGCGTGATGATCATCATGGGGCTGTTTGGGGTTTCGGCTGGTGTTTCTAATCAGGGTATTGGGGATATTATTCGCCAATCGTTTTACTGGATTTTTGCTTCGATGGTTGGGTTTTGGATATGGTCGTTAGTGTCGTTCCCATCAGTACGCTTATTGTGGTTTGGGGTAGTGGTATGTTCAATAGCCGGATTTTTACTAGGTAGACTATTTCCACAACTTTCTAGAATCCTAAGCTGGTTATGGATTGTTTCATGGTTTGTTTGTTTGATTTTTTTAACTGGCTTTGGAGTGAATAATCCTGATAACCCTTTGCGCCCAGTTTCAACAAAACTCTGGGGCGGAATCATGCTTAGCTTTTTCTTATCAGTTAATGGCATTGTCCTTAGTTTCCCGTTGGGTATCGCCCTAGCCTTGGGTCGTCAGAGCAAGCTACCAGTAATTAAATGGATATGTACGACTTATATTGAAGTGATTCGTGGTGCGCCACTGGTAACTTGGTTATTTATGGCCTCGCTTATGTTGCCGCTCATGCTAGGAGGATTAAACGTATTAGCGATAATCCGAGCGCAAGTGGCGATAATTTTATTTGCCGCAGCCTATATGGCGGAAAATGTGCGCGGTGGTTTGCAAGCGGTGCCCAAAGGACAGATAGAAGCCTCGAGGGCTTTAGGACTTAACTCCTTTGATACAGTGCGGCGCATTGTTTTACCTCAGGCCTTGCGGGCTGTTATTCCAGCCGTTGTGGGCCTTTTTATTGGCCTTTTTAAGGATACTTCTTTGGTAACCATTGTAGGATTAAGTGACCTTTTTGAAACAGCGCGTAAAGTTTCTAATCAACCAGAAACCACACAAATCACTGGTGGTGTAGTGCGCGAATTATTTATTGTGATGTCACTATTTTACTGGTTCTTTTCATACAGGATGAGTGTGGCTAGTAAGCAGCTCGAGAAGCAGTTGGGACTAGGGACGAGATGATAGCAGTCAGTAATGAGCAACGAGCAATGAGCAATGAGTGCAAAGGTTTTTTCTCATCGCCCATCACTCATTGCTCATTGCTATTGTCAGAATTAAAAATTAACGACGCTAACAAAAAGAATCAAGGAGGCTGTTTATGGCAACTGTAACCGCACATGCCCCTGCAGGTGGGCAAACTATTATTGGCATTGACGAACTTGACAAGTGGTATGGCGATTTTCATGTCTTAAAAGATATCAATATGTCAATCAATAAAGGCGAAGTGGTGGTAGTCATTGGGCCATCAGGTTCAGGGAAGTCAACCTTGATTCGCTGTGTGAACCGGCTCGAGGAACATCAAAAAGGAAAAATCACCGTTGACGGGGTAGAGCTTACTGATGATGTACGCAACATTGACCAGATTCGCCGTGAGACTGGCATGGTTTTTCAATCCTTTAATTTGTTCCCCCATCTAACCGTTATGGAAAACATCACTCTGGCTCCGATTCGGGTTCGCAAGATGAAAAAGAGTGAAGCCGAGAAGAAAGCCATGTATTACCTAGAGAAAGTTAAAATTCCTGAGCAAGCCTTTAAGTACCCAGGGCAGCTTTCGGGCGGACAGCAGCAGCGTGTAGCCATTGCTAGAGCTCTTACTATGGAACCCAAGGTGATGCTCTTTGATGAACCAACCAGCGCGCTTGACCCCGAAGTAGTAGGAGAAGTTCTAGAAGTCATGGTGACTTTGGCTAAAGAAGGCATGACCATGATGGTAGTGACTCACGAAATGGGCTTTGCGCGTGAAGTAGGTCACAGGGTGGTCTTTATGGACGCTGGGCAGATTGTAGAAGTGGGAACTCCTGAGCATTTTTTCACAGCCCCAAAAGAAGAGAGAACTAAGGCCTTCTTGTCTAAGATATTGTAGTTGTGTTTTGAGCGGTGATTTTTAGAAGGGGAGACAAGGAGAAGGGGAGATCAAAGAGTCTCTTTGTCCCTTTGTCTCCCTTTCTCCTTGTCTGTATTTACGATTTCTTGCAACCCTAGCTAACAAACTGGACTACACTTAAGCCTATGAGAAACTCGAGGCTGGCCCCATGACCATGGCCCAAAACATAGGCGAAAGTGGGTCCAAGGGGCTAAAAATCGCTGACATGCTTAAAAATATGGTGGCCCAACATGCCTCAGATGTTCATATGCAAGCGGGGGCTCCACCCTTTATGCGGGTGGACGGCATCTTAAAACCCTTTGAAGGTTTACCTGTTCTGATGCCCTCTCAAACCGAACAAATTGCTCACGCTATGATGACCGAATCTCAGCGCGAGCTTTTTACCCATCGTCATGAGTTGGATTTTGGTTTCACGATTCCACATGTGGCTCGTTTTCGTTGCAATGTGTTTAGGCAACGTGGATCAGTAGGTATTGTGATGCGGGTGGTGCAAGACACTGTACCTAGTTTTGAAACCCTAAACTTGCCAGTGAGCGTTTTGACTGAATTTGCTAATCATGCCCGTGGCCTAGTTCTGGTCACAGGCCCTACAGGTTCAGGTAAATCAACCACACTTGCGGCCATGATTGATTATATGAACCGCAAGCTCCCCCTTAATATAATCACTGTAGAGGACCCCATTGAAATTTTGCATCGCAATCAAAAGAGTCTGGTCATTCAACGTGAAGTGGGTTTAGACACCGCAGACTTTGCTAGCGCACTCAAGTTTGCTATGCGCCAAGACCCTGATGTGATCATGATTGGTGAGATGCGCGATAAAGAAACAGTGGAAGCTGCTATCACGGCAGCGCAAACTGGTCACTTAGTTCTTTCAACTTTGCATACCCAAGATTCTATTCGCACTGTAAACCGCATCGTTGATTTTTTCCCACCGCATGAGCGCAATCAAATCCGTATTTTGCTAGCTGATTCTTTGCTGGGTATTATCAGCCAGCGTTTGTTAACTAGGGCTGATGGGCCAGGGCGAGTAGCTGGGCTCGAGGTCTTAATCAATACACCTCTAGTACGTGATTATCTAAAAGATGAAGCTAAGACACCTCTAATTAAAGAAGCTATGCTGCAAGACAACCTTCGCGGGATGCACACTTTTGATCAGCACTTGGTAGAGTTATTTATTGAGGGTCGAATCACTATGGAAGAAGCGATAAGCTCATCTACGAGTGCCCATGAAGTAAAACTAATGATTACCCAGCGTCAAGCTAAAGTGGCAACCCATCACAAACCAGAACCCAAAGCTGTACAAGGCTTGAGAATGCGTTAAATTCGTCCTGGACGGTGTTTTTCTGACCATCTGTTTCTATGACCAGATAATACCTGCTTTTATTTCCACATCATGACATTAGGTTTCCAAGCCACTTGCCCTACAACCTCACCATGTAAATCATAATGTTCAGCTTTTTGAATCTTGACCTTGACAATATCGCCAATTTTGACTGTTCCATCTGACGAAGCAAAAACTTTTCCGTCAATACCTGGTGCGTCAGCTTTGGAGCGTCCAATAATATTCCCAGGTAAGTCACCATAATCATCAATTAAAACCTCGAGGGTTTTCCCAACCTTGTGTTTATTTTTCTCAAAACTTACTTGCTGCTGTGCTTGCATAAAACGTTGGTAGCGTTCTTGTTTGAGTTCTTCGGGAACTGGATTAGATAGAGTATTGGCAACAGCTCCAGGAACTTCGCTGTAAGTAAATGCGCCTACACGGTCAAGTTGGGCCTCACGGATAAAATCTAAAAGCAGTTGAAAATCGGCTTCGGTTTCACCGGGGAATCCCACAATAAAAGTAGAGCGTATAGCTAGCTCAGGGCAAATATTGCGCCATTCCTGAATGGTTTTAAGATGGCTTTCTGCACCTCCGGGACGACGCATGGCTTTTAGGATATTGGGGCTAGCGTGTTGCAGGGGAATATCTAAATAAGGCAAGAGTTTGCCTTCAGCCATGAGTGGGATTAAATCGCGCACATGCGGATAAGGATAGACATAATGTAAACGCACCCAGGCTCCCAGAGAAGCTAGCTCATTGACTAGTGGTACTAAATGGGCCTTGATTTGTCTGCTTTGGAACTCACTTTCACGGTAGCCAATGTCAATACCGTATGCACTGCTATCTTGAGCGATGACTAAAATTTCTTTAGTGCCAGTTGCTACTAATTTATAGGCTTCATAAAGAATATCGCTGGCATCTCTTGAGACTTGCAAACCCCGCATTTGCGGAATGATGCAAAAGCTACATTTATGATTGCAACCTTCGGCAATTTTTAAGTAGCTATAATGCTTTGGAGTTAACTTAATGCCTTGTGGTGGAATCAGTGAGGTAAAAGGATCATGGTCAGGGGGCAAAATATCATGAACAGCATTCATGACCCCTTCAACATCGGCGTGGCCAGTTACGGCTAACACCTTTGGATGACGTTCTCTAATTGTTTCAGGTCTTTCGCCTAAGCAACCAGTAACGATGACTTTGCCATTTTTCTCGAGGGCTTCACCAATTGCCCCTAAGGATTCTTCAACAGCAGGTGTAATAAACCCACAGGTATTGACCACCACCACATCAGCTTCTTCATAACTAGGAACCAAACTATAACCCTCAGCCCGTAATTGAGTGAGAATGCGTTCACTATCTACCAGGGCTTTAGGACAACCCAGACTAATAAAACCAACTTTTCCAGACATAAAAATATCGATTGAAAATTGAAGATTAAAGAGTGAAGATTCGATCTATATGGTAAAGAAGTAGGCTTTTAATTTCACTTTTTAATGTTAAACCTTGAATCATTTCCTCCAAACCCTAAGAGTATAGCAAGTTGGGCAAAACCATAGGGTTTGAATCATACAGCTTTGTGGCTTAGAGGTAACATCTATGAATGACTAGCTTTATGAATGACTTCTTGATACATACCTTGCTTGAATAGGTCAAAATAGAGTCATGTTAAACGATGATTTTGCACGCGTGTTAATTGAAGAGCACCCCCTTGATACTGCTAGGGTCTTAGAACGCCTCGAGCCTTCAGAGGCTTGGCGGGCCTTTCTCGAGTTTTCCCCAGCCTTACGTGCGCCGGTCCTGGAAGGTTTGAACCGTGAATATGCGGCTCGGGTTTTAATCGAGGCGGAGAATGAACCCTTGCTGGCCCTGATACGAGACTTGCCTTCTGAAGTGAGTGCAGATATTCTTCGAGCATTTTCCTGATGCCTTAAGAACCGTGTTGCTGGGTGGCCTCTCCGAACTTCATGCCGAAGAAATTGAAGAACTCTCCGAATATCCTGAAGATACAGCCGGTAGCGTGATGAGCCCAGAATTTGTGTCTTTACGTGGAGAAGCCACCATCAATGATGCTCTCACTAGGCTTCGGCGTTTGGCACTTGTCAAGCGCAATGTGAACTATGTCTATGTCACGGATGAGGAGGATAAATTGATAGGTGTCTTACTGATGCGTGATTTGGTCTTGTCAGCTCCGCACAAACGCTTACAAGACATCATGATACGAAATGTGATTAAGGTTTATGCCAGTGATGATATAGACGATGTGGCCGATTTACTTATGGAGCGGAATTTGCTCTCGGTACCAGTTGTTGATGACAATGAGCATATTAAAGGCGTTATCATGGCTACGCAACTAGTGAGTGAACTCCAAGAAGAAGGTTTCGAGGATGCCCAAAAAATGTTCGGTGCAGGTGAAGATGAAACAGCCTCTTCTACAGCTCTTTTTTCTATTCGCAAACGTTTACCGTGGTTAGGGGTCAATCTGGTCACTGCTTTTTTAGCTGGTGCAGTTGTAGGTGCCTTTGATCATGTGTTAGCCAAGATGACCTTCCTAGCTGCTTTTTTACCAATTGTGGCTGGACAAGGTGGAAACTCAGGAGCCCAAGCGTTAGCTGTAACCTTGCGTTCTTTAGCTTTAGAAGAAATAGATGCGCGGCAACCCAAACGGGTCATTTTTAAAGAAGCGTTGGTTGGGTTATCCAACGGGTTGATGATCGGTGTTTTGGCGGGTGTGGTGGCAGGGTTTATAAGTGGTAAACCAGTGCTAGGTATTGTGCTGGCATCAGCGATGGTCATTAATTTAGTGATTGCAGGAATATCTGGTGCAGCGATACCAGTGATTATGGAGCGTTTGGGTCAGGACCCTGCCCAGTCATCTAATATCCTGCTTACGACCATTACAGATTGTATTGGCTATGGCGTATTTTTGGCTTTGGCTGCAATGGCAACGGTGTGGCTTATCTAGCTACTGCGATTGCGTTGGAAACGCCGTTTACGTCCGCGTGGTTTGCTGCGTCCGCGTGATTCTTGCAAGTTATCTGCTTCTTCATCAACCCGTACTAAAATAGCATCTAAAAGTTGCCCTTCAATGCGTTGACTGAGCATCAAAATAGGATGTGGGGCTTGGGTGTCAACATAGAGATAACTTCCGCCAGGATGCAGTTGGTACTCATAAGCCTCTCGTGTTCCTAGAGGTGTGTCCATTGAGGTCGTTCCAATTCTGTCAACTACCACATCTTTACCTATCATAGGCAAGCGCCAACGCTCTTGTTCTGGGCTCAGTTGGCGAATGGCATAAAGGAGACCCAAAGGGTCTAAAAAAGGGCGGGTGTAGGGAATGGTGGCCACATCATTGCCATTTTTATGGGCTCTAACCAAACCGGTGTCTAAGTCAAAGTTTACATGAAAGCTGCGGTTTTCACCCTTGGTGATAGTATCTTCTTGAAAAGACAAACTATGAAATTGAGAGCGGTGGCTTTTGCTGCGTTGGACGATAGCCACATTGCCCATTTGACCTTGTAAGGTCAATTTAGCCTCGAGAAATATTAAACGTCCCCTAAGGCTGGCACTTAGACTATGGGTCCCGATGGGTTTTCCGCGCAGACTTAGGCGGTAACTACAAATCTCAGTCATTGCCTAAAGCCTACCATGTGGATACTTAAAATAAGTCTCGCTGGGCCATCTTGTTCAAGTCTTGGGTATTTTTCCCTTGGCGCAAGATGTCCTTGAAGAGTTTGACTAAATCAGGGTCAAGATGTCTACCCGAGTAATTCTCGAGGGCTTTTTCAACTTCGTGTAGAGGTAAAGCATGACCGCGTTCAGAAGATAAAAAGTCAAAAATATCGGCTACTGCTAGAATGCGGGCTAATAGTGGAATAGCAGGGCCTTTAAGTTTACTGGGGAAACCCGTTCCATCCCAACGTTCATGATGGTTGCGAATGGCTTCGATGGCACCACTTAACAATGAAGCTGAAGCGAGTAGATTAGCACCGCGCTCAGGATGTGAGGCATCTTCAATCGACATGTCTTGACCATTGCCTAATTTGCCAATATCGTGCAACATGGCCGCGTAGTAAAGTTCAATAAGCTGTTGCCTATGAAGATCTTTGGCTCGCCCCAAAGCCAGCGCGAAACTTGCGACTCGTTGGGCGTGTCCAAGCTGCTTAAAATCTTGGGCCTCAACCGCTTCGACGAAGGCTTGAGTAAATTCAAAGAGGCTCTGCTGCAAGCGGCTCGAGTCTTCACGCAAGTCATGCGAGGTTGCTAGTACTGTGGCCCATTGACTGGCCAACTTAAAATCGTTTTCGCTGAGTTTGCCATCATGTCTGTGCAATACCAAGGTGGCAAAGCGTTTACTGCTGGCTACTGGGATAAGAAGATTACTTTTAGATTCAAAGACTCCTGCATTTTCTAACTGAGCTTTATCAATGCTGCTTTGCGAAAATTCTGTCAACTGAAAAAAGCGCGCTTTAGGTTCTTGTTGAAGCTGGGCCAGTTTAGGAAGTTCGGCATGATAGCCCTCGAGTGCTTCAATTGAACTGCTTTTGGCATGGTAATGCACGATATAGCCTCGAACATCGCCTGAAAGGGTTTGGCAAAGATGCTTTAAGACAAAGCGATTACGCTCACTGCTCGAGGCTAACTGCAGTAGACTGTTTGCTGTCTCTAAATCACTAACAGAATCATCCGAAGAAAAAAAACGTCTTAACATATCCCCCAACTCACCTTAAGCTTATATCAAGCTAACCCAACGCTATTAGCGTACCTCTTTTTTGACCCGTATTATCAACCTGAATTTGAAGTGGATCACTAAAAGGGTGAAGATAGTAATAGAATATAAAGCCTTTCTCCTGATAGTCCCAATAATCGATAAAAACGCCAAGCTGAGGCTATTAGCACCAAAACGGTTTTTACTCGCACTGCTCGGGTGTTTTACACCAAAACAAATTTTTACTCGCACTGCTCGGGTGTTTTACACCGAAACAAGTTTATCGTGTTCTATGAGGTCTTGGCGAGTCTGATGAAAAATGAGGATTTGAAAGTTAAGCCTTATGTCATGCTTTTCATAAAAATTAGCGCAAGATAGTAAAGATGCGCCTTTTAGGGTTTAGCCTCTTACTTTTTATTTCTGGATGTTTGCCTCTTCCTCAAGTTCGCTTAGACCCGGATATACCACCTGCTGTCTACCGCATGCTACCCATGACCATCAAGAAAACCTATATCAATCTTGCAGGCTATCCTGAAAAAAGTACTCCTGAACGCTATAACCAAGCCTTTTATATGCGCTATTTCGCGCCTGGGGATAAACCACAGACGGTATTTGTAATCATGCCAGGCGTTTTTGGTGGGGCTACCAGCTTAGACATTTTAGCCAGGCAATTAGTAGCGGCCGTACCCAACCTCGAGGTTTGGGCCATTGACCGCCGCGCTAATGGTCTAGAAGATCGAAGTGCCATAGCTACAAGTTTAAGACACCAAAATCCCAGCCTAGCCTATGATTATTATGTAAAAAACCTTGGAACACCCCAAGGGTTTAGGACCATTCCACCAGATCAGCTAAGGTTTATGTCCGAGTGGAGCTTAGAGGTTCACCTCTATGACTTGCATGAAATTATCAAAGCTGCCCGCCAGCAGGCTCCACAAGTCATTCTAGGTGGACATTCACTAGGTGGAAGTATGGCAGGTTATTACGCAGCGTTTGAATTTCCTGAAGGTCCTGGTTATACCCTGATAGATGGCATGGTATTGATGGATGGCGTTTTAGGACGTACCGGTGGATTTGACCGTGAACCTCAAGGGCTTAATTTAGGCCCTATAGAAATTATTCCGGGTACAGAAGGGCTTAAAGAGAATCGGGGGAGTCCTTATTTGACTTTTGGATTGACCCCAGAATTTTATGCCAAGCGTGAAGTGATGGCTCTCTTTGCCCGTTTTGACCCTATGGGGTTGTCATCGGGAAATTGGCTTGATTTTCCTGCTACAAATCGCGCTGTGATCGGTATTCAAAATGATGACCAGTACACGGCCTCAACAGCCTTTAGCTCATCGATGGGAGAAGCCTTAGGGGCAACGTTTGCTGGTAATATCACTGCCGTTATTTTAGGTGGTTCCGAAGGGGTATACAGCCAAACAGTGACAGGCGTGGCTAAAGGCTTTGATTATGTTGATTGGACTAGGGGAGATCCTGAAGATGAAGCCACAGACCCCAGTGAAATGGTGACATCTTGGTCTACCCCCGAAGCTGACCGTTCGGAATGGTATTTTCCTATACGACTGGCCATTGATATTGGTCAATATGATGTGCGCCTCGAGGATACTCCAGGATTTATACCTAACCGTTTGGTGACTACGCCGACCCTGGCTGTAGGTGCAGGGCGTGGACTGGTGACCAGCCTCGAGCGTTTTTCTGCTTATAGCAATACTCGCATTGGCTCGGCCTTTTCAACCTACATCATTCCAGATTTTACCCACCTAGATATTGTGCAAGCGCAAGAGAATCCATTGGTGGCCTTTTTTCAGCGTTGGTTGGAACAATTACCAAAAAAATAAAGAGTGACGAGTGAGGAAGGAGAAAAAGCCTCCTCACTCTTTCTCGAGTGGTTGAATGCTAGGCAAAATAATCGTAAACGTTGTCCCTTGATTGACAACCGAACGCACCGTAATGGTTCCGTGGTGCAAGTCGGTAATTAATTTAATGACATATAGACCTAGACCAGTGCCGATTAAGCGACGGGATTTTTCATCATCACCCCGCTGGTATTTTTGAAAGAGATTTTTTTGTTGCTCCTCACTCATGCCGTAACCTTGGTCTAGTATCTCGAGCCTGACCTGGGTTTCTTCAGCATTAAGGCTAATAATAATACGTTTATTTTCAGTAGAATATTTAATGGCATTGCTAAGTAAGTTAACCATCAGTCTACTGATTAAGTCAGCATCGGCCTGAATAGGAACATAGACTGGAGCCCTGACTTCGAGGACACTATTTTTTTCTGCGGCTTGACTACTGACGCTAGCCACTGCGTAACGCAAGAGTTCAGCTAGATTATGGTTTCCTAAATAAAGTTTAAGTTGATCAGACTCGAGCCTGACTACATCTAAAAAGACATCAGTCATACGGCGCATACGCTCGCTCTCAGATTTAATAATCTGAATATATTCATCTTTGATATTTCCGCCCAGCATAAGGTCAGCAAACCCTTGAATACTGGTCAAGGGAGAACGCAAATCATGAACCACCATGCCAATGAGATCCTGGCGTTGGCGGTCAAGCTCTTCAACTTTACTTAAGTTGCTAATAATGCCAGCTACCCCTTTAATATCATCACCATTGCGTACTACACGTAAGGTAAGCAAAATAGGGCGGCCACTTTCACGCTCAGTCAAACCCAGTTCGAGTTCTTCATCGCGTTCAACTAGGGTTGCATAATCGTTTCTAAAACGTTCAGGATCAATTTTAATACTTTCTGGAATGGCCGCTAACATATTTTTTTCTTCACTAAAAAGTCTTCTAGCAGCGTCATTTCGGTAAATACTATAACCATAAGGACTCATGATAAAAACAGCTTGGGGCAAGCTTTCAACCAGTGCCCCAAGCCAACTGCGCTCAGTTGCAAGCAAGTCACTGACCATAGATAAAGCATCAAGTTTATCTATGCTTGAGCGGCTACTCCAGGGCCACAGGGTTTGGGTAAGTGTACTGGTGTGGTCACGCAGTTTTTGATATCTGGCTAATTGACTAAAGGTCTGTAGTGAGGTTCTTAGTAAGGATAAGAGGTGCGGAGGTGGCGGTGAAGCAAGGGTTAAGGCCACTGAGCCAATCATTTGATTCTCTAGAAAAATAGGCTCTGCTAAATGATGAGGTAGAGTGCCTTGATGCTGAGCATGTTGACTCGAGATACAGGCCTTAAACATTTGTCTCAGGACCGGATCAATTGTACCTTGCTGATGTTGAACATGCTCGAGAACCAACATACCACCTTGTGCATCAAGTCCTGCAATCAAGGACTCGAGCATATCAGGAGCATAAATGGCATACCCTTTAGGGGCAAAGCCTCTGGCTAAATTGGCTTGGGTCATATCTTGTTGACCACTGCTGATGGCGTTATCTAAAAGATGTAAAAGGCTCGAGGAGATTTGATTATCTAACTGAAGAAGATGTTTATAGCTGCCTTGAATATATGCAATTAGTGGCAAGACTGCTAACCAAATTGGTGACATAAACACACCAAATCTAAAAAGAAAAAAGCCAACTATAAGAAGACCTATAAAAATTCCAAGGGCATACCATAGACCACGTTTGCGTTGAACAACCACGGGTGAGAAAAGCCCTAAAAACCCTAACAGGCTTATATAAAGCCAGTTAGGAATGAGCATAAGATTGCCATGTAGCAAGGTGTGAACCTCATTGGCATTGACTTCAACCCCAGACATTTCACCAAACGGTGTAAGAATTTGATCGCGGTCAGTACCTTTTAAGGTAACACCTAATAAGACAATTTTATCTTTGACTTGTGTATAAGAAAACTGATTGCGGTAAACGTCTAGAAAGGACAGGCGTATAAAATGACCTTCGGGGCCACGGTAATCGATGAACTGTTTCTGGGCTAGATTGATAGTGGGTGCAAGATTGGCAGCTTGAGTAATGGCCAAAGAAAAAGAGGGAAGGGTTTGCTCTTGCCAGATAAGGTGGGGTGTTAATTGATGAGCTGATTCTTCTAAAGTTAGGACCCCTAAAGAAATATCTTTGAGCCAAGGGTGAGCCGCTAAAAGACTGCCATCATTATTTTTTACTAAAGGTAAGACTACTTTGCTTTTGGCAATGGCTTGCGCCAGTTCAGTATCAGGGTCTCTGGTGCTGCTCACCCCAGTGCGGCTGCGTTCAGGAAAGAAAATATCTAGCCCAATGACTTTGGCCCCAGCTTGGGTTAAATGCTCGAGGGCTTTGGCATAGAAACCTCTATCAAGCTCACCAATACGAAATGGATACTCTTTAACAAAACCCTCATCGATGGCAATAATAAGAATATCTTGGGGTTGAGCAGTGTTGCCACGCAAACGAAAAAAAATATCAAGAAGAAGATTATCAAGCTTTTTGGTTAGACCCGTGCCATATAGAATCATTAGCACTAAAGCAAAGACTAAAGTAATAATGGAGAGACCAAAGGGTCTTTTCTTATTCAAGATCATAGGATCTTCAAGGCTCGAGGGTAAAAGTTTGGCTCTTGCGTTGACCTGTTGGGGACCTAGCCTCGAGGGTGAGTTCTTTAACAAGGGGCAAGGAGATTTGAAAATAACCAGAAGAAACCAGTTCACTCGAGACTTCAGAGCTACGCAGGGTGAGCGTGCTACCAGGGGTTACAAAACCCGAAATGGTGAGCGTATCATTTAGAATTTCAGGCTCTCGCACAAGCAAGGTAAACTCTGTACCAGTACGAATAACGGGTTGGATCATACGAGCTTCTTGGCCGCCTTCAACAAGGCTAGCTCGAACATCGATCAGATTAAATCCAGTAGTAAGGTTGCGCTCAATACTAAAAGAAGCTTCACTAGACTCGAGGCGCAACCCATCACTAAGGACGATGCTTCCAGGATCGGTTTGACCTTGAATAATAATTGAGCCTTGGTCAGTGATAAGTGGAAAATCAAGCTCGAGATTGGGAGCAGAAATAAGTTTATCGCGCAAAAGATTAAATTCATCTATCGCATCTATTCGCAGTTCGTCTAGACCTGCTTGCGGTTCAAACTGTTTTCCATTTTCAACATCGATCACTTCAAAACCAACAATGCCTGCCACTGCACCTTCAAAGGTTTTAAGCAGCGCATCATTTCCATTTTCGGCAGTGTCTATGCGAAATTTGGTTCCACGCACACCAGCTACCAGCCCAGGTGTTTCAATTTCAAAAGATTGACCATTTTCAATCACTGCCCAGATTTTGCCTTTTTGCAAAGTTACCAAAGTACGTTTGGTGTCATCATTAAAGGTTTCAGCTTGAGAGAGGACAATTTCAGTATTGCTTTGCAAACGCAGTAAGCTGTTGTCTTGAAAGCGCATCTCGAGCCACGAGGCTTCTCCTGTGCGAGCCTGATATCCAGGTTCTAACACATCATTGAGTTGTGCTGCTTTCCAGTTTCCAGGTATTTGAATTTCGGCACTTCCCATCATGCCTACCACAGCCGCACTACCTTGGGCTAGAACACTTAAATTGAGATACCAAGGATCACGTTCAAAGTATTGAGAAATACTTACCTCGCCTTGAAGGGGTATAACAACTTGTTGATTGGTTTCTAGATAAGTAACACCAGCACCTATGGTGGCTGCAGCCTTGCCATTTAAAACAGCTAATCTCTGACCGTTAAGACTATCAACATCCAGTCTTGCCTGTCCTTCAATTTTAATGGGACCGTTCATATAAAACTTGACAGCTTGGGCATCTATATAGGCTTTGCCTTGAATAAGTTCATAGGCTGTTAAACCCCTCGAGAGTTCAGTGTTAGGGCTCAAGCGAATTTTATATTCGAGAGCTTCAAGCGTGATATCGCCTTGAAGTGTTCGCAAGGAACCTCTAGCCGCGAGAGTATCACCAAGACTTGCAGGCCGCCAGGCATCATCTGGACTCGAGCGGATTTCGGCAATTCCTTCTAGGGTTTGAATGCTTTGACCCAAACTCAAAGATAAAAATGCATAAAGGATGATCAAGAGGCGATTCACTACTATAGATTATAAGCTGAATACTTGAGTATAAGTAAAGTCATAGTACCTACTGTAATCGTTTACAAATTTAATAGTTTTTGCAAAAGCCCATTAAGTTGTAAAATACCTTTTTCACTGGCCTTTAGATAGGGAGGCTCAAGGTTAAGCCAGCCTTGTCCGATCAGTGTTGGTAACAGAGCGTAATGCTCGAGGATGTCAATTCCGGTGCATTTTTGCAAGGTTTCTAGGTTTAAGCCTTGCCTGGTCCGTAAGGCCGTCATTAAAACATCTTCGATATACCTTTGTTTACCGATAAGAATCTTTTCTGGTTCATGCCCTTGTAGCCAAGCTTTGATAGGTGGATTAATATTACGAAATCCTAATACTGCTTCAGCCTCATTTTGTGGTGGAATAAAGCTTGCTGCCGAGGGTCCTAAGGCCAAGAAATAATCTCCATGCCAATAGACCTGATTGTGTTTGGATTCATGCCCTACTTTGGCGTGATTAGAAACTTCATAGCGTTCTAAGCCATAAGATTTTAGAAGCACCTGAGTGAGTTCATAATCATCAGCATCTTTATCTTGATTACTCTGAATATTTCGCAGAGCAAAAGGTGTGAAGGGTTCAATGGTTAATGAATAAACACTTATATGCTTAAGGCCTGTTTGGGCCAAAGTGTGAATATCTCTGGCAGTATCTTGACCTGTGATGGCGGTTATCAAATCAGCAGAGACTTCAAAGCCTTCATCTAAAGCCATCATGACTGCCTCTAAGCCCTGCTGGCCATTATGAACTCGGCCTAAAAATTTTAGAATAGTATCTTGCGTTGATTGCAGCCCAATCGATAACCTAGAGATGCCTAAATCCTTAAAAACTTTTAAGCGGGTTTGGTCAAAAGTTAAAGGGTCAGCCTCGAGTGTTGTTTCTAGTTTGGCTGCGCCCCATAGAGAGTGTAAATGCCTGATGATATCCTCTAGTTCATGATCGCTTAAATGACTGGGTGTACCACCACCAAAGTAAAGCGTCTCGAGGGAGTTGGGGAAGTGCTGATATAATTGAGTGGCCTCTTCCTTGAGCCTTTTAATATACGCTTTAACTAAATTTTCGTCACGCCGCATCTTGTGAAAATCGCAGTAGGGACAAATATGCGGACAAAAAGGCACATGAATATAAAGAGCAGAGGCTGGTTTCACCCTCTCAAGATACCTTATAGTCATAATAGTAATGAAACCTAAACCTTATAAGACTCACTCAAAAAGAAATAACTCCACTAAGCAATCTCGCAATTTTATTGCTAGTTCACATGTAAAACCTCTACAAAAACAAACCATAAAAGAAACTATATGGACGCTCGAGGTTGAACACTTACCCGGACTCGAGTCCTTTGCCATAAAAGAATTACAAGCTTTAGGCTGCAAAAATATAAAACCACAAAATGCTGAAACCATGCGCTGTGATTATCAGGGAGATTTAAAAAAATTAAATACGCTTCGCAAAGTGGTTGCAGTTTATAGTAGTCTTTCCTTTGCTATTCCACGCCCCAAAGCCCTTTTGGGCGATGAGCATTTTAGAATTTTAAGCAAGGCTATTGAGCAGGTTTTATCTTTGCATCCTCAAAAAACCTTTAAGTCATTTCGCATTAGTGCAGCAGGTCAAGATTCATCAGTGTTTCAAAGGCTTATTGAAATGCTAGAAAAGCAACTTTCTTTGCCTTTTGATAAAGAAGGAGATTTGTTGTTGATTATTCGTCCAGTCTCTTTGGGGATACAGAGGGGTTGGGAGGTGCTTATTCGCTTAACACCCAGACCGCTTTCGGCGCGGCACTGGCGGGTTTGCAATATGGCTGGTGGCTTAAATGCAACTCTAGCCTCGGTGATGAATGATTTGGCAAAGGTTCAACCTACAGACCGATACTTAAATGCCATGTGTGGTTCAGGTACTTTGCTTATAGAGCTAAGAGCTACGACTCGAGCCCTTGGGATAGATATAAACCACAAAGCCCTCGAGTGTGCCCAGCAAAACCTACAAGCCGCTAAAGTAAAAGCAGAGCTTCTATGTGCAGATGTGACCCACTTGCCCTTTGAAAAAGCCTCGTTTGAAGTTATCACCGCAGATTTACCTTGGGGTGACGCGGTGGGTTCACATGAGGAAAATGTCACACTTTATCTAGCATTTTTAACAGAAATGGCTCGAGTATCCTCTGATGGGGCTCGTTTAGTGGTTTTGACCCATGAGATAAAGCTTTTTGAGTCTTTTGTAAAAACTTCAGCTTGGGAAATCATGGAAAATCACCGAGTCTTTCATGGTGGGCATTATCCGAGGGTCTATGTTTTGCAGAGAGCCGAGGGCTAAGAGCAGAGGGCCGAGGGTAAAAACTTTAGCTCTATGCCCTTAGCTCTTAGCTCTTAGCCTATAGCAGTATATGAAAAAACGCATCTTTCCTTTTAAAGATAACCGATAGACTAGGCAAACGATAGAAGGGAAGTATGCTTACTGCTTCAATAGAAACTCAAAATGTATCTAAGGTCTATGGCAAGCGGGCCATTATCCAAGATGTGACCTTTAGGGTTAACCCAGGTGAGGTGTATGCACTGGTGGGCCCCAACGGTGCAGGGAAGACCTCGATTATTCGTTTAGTTACCGGACTGGCTTTTCCTACTTCGGGCACAGTCAGGCTTTTGGGCTATGACCCCCACGAACGTCCACCGATTAAACATAAACTGGGCGCGGTAGTGGAGGCTCCGGCGGCCTTTTATCCTTATATGACCGGGCGAGGAAACCTTCAGCTTCATGCCAAACTAGCTGGCGGCGTGACTCAGGAGCGTATTTCAGAAGTCCTCGAGATGATGGGACTGTTTGAGGCTGCTGAACGCAAAGTTGGAATCTACAGTTTAGGAATGCGTCAGCGTTTGGGGGTTGCTTCGGCACTTTTGACCAAACCAGAGGTTTTGATTTTAGATGAACCTGCTAGCGGTATGGATCCACTTAGTTTACACTTGGTGCATTCGGTCTTGCAGCAATCTGCGCGTGAAGGCACTGCGGTGCTTCTTTCGACTCATCATTTAGATGAAGTGGTGGCGTATTGCTCAAGAGTGGCCATCCTAGAAGAAGGTCGCATCATCGATGAGGTCAATCTGCTTGACCGCCGTGACCGCTACCGCATACGAGTTTCCGATGCAGTTAAATCCCAACAGGTTCTTAAATCCCAGCCCTTTATTCGCCATGTGTCTGCGCGCAGCAGTGATGAAGTGGTGTTTATGCTTGGACAACAAGAAGGCCTAGGGCAAATTGCTGGCATCTTGAGTCAAGCTGGTATTCGTATTTTTGAAATGGGTAAAGACAGCTTTAATTTGCGTTCCTATTACCGCGAGCGAGTAGAAGAAAGCCGCCAAGAACGACAAGACATTCCAGAAGAGGTTGAGGCATGATCAAGCTTCTCAATATAGAACTTTTTAAGTTTATGCGCCTAAGCAGTTTGCGCTTTAGTTTAATAGTGCTGCTGTTTTTCCCTCCCTTGTGGGCTTACGCACCAGGGATTTTTCAAAAATACAATGTGTATTTGGTCTCAGCCTATCAAGTGGCAGCTCTTAGTCTTAGCTCGAGTATGGTCTTTTTGCTACCGTTATTAGTAGCCATTACCAGCGCCGAACTCTTAGGGATAGAAATGCAGTATCACACCCTTCCGACAATCTTACTTAGACCCGTGACCCGTTCGCAGTGGTTATTAGCCAAACTTGTTATTATCGTGTTCTATCCTTTTGTTTTTCTAACCATGCTCCTTCTGATGTCTCTTCTAGTGGGTGCTCCATTAGGTTACGGCTCTTTTGTAGGGGGTACAGGGGTTGGTGAAGCAGGGCTTTTAGGTCAGGGTACGATGACCCCAGGAGCTGCGTTTATTGAGCTTTTAAGAGCCTATGTTTTAGCAGGGTACAGCCTGATTCCAATTGGCTTATTGTCTTTGCTCTTTACTATTATTTTCAAAAATGTGGCCGCCGGTGCTCTGGCAACTCTGTCAACCCTTATTGTCATGCAGCTTTTAGATATCTTTTCTTGGCTCAAGCCTTTCTTGCTTAGTCAGCAGTTAGATATCTATCTTAACTATGCACACATGTCCTCAAAGGAAATCGTGATTGCCTTTGCTGCAATAGGGCTTTATGCTGCCATTTTTGCGGTATTTTCCACAGTGACCTTTGAACGGCGTGATTTTTAGATTAAAAGATAGTGTGAAACGTAAAATTCCACTTGCCCTAAATAGGCAAGATGCTAGGCTAACGTTGAGAGGAATGAAATGTTGCGAGGTCATAGTGTTACAAGGAGAGAGTCATGAGTTCTAAAGAGGAACTTATGGAGAAACCAACGTTTGTTCCCCCAGGTTATAGCCTGATTCGTAAACTAGGGTCAGGGCAAACTTCCCATGTTTATTTAGCTAATCATGTGCGTTTAGGGCAACTCGCGCTCAAATTACCTCGAGATGAATTGCATCATCGCCCAGTGCTCAGGCGCATGTTTGAAAACGAAGTGCAGATCACCATGGGCCTTAAAGAAGATCAAAATGTAGTTAGGGGCTTTGAGGGGTTTCCCACGGGTAAGAATGCTTTTTTAGCACTCGAGTACTGCTCAGGTGGAACACTAGATCAACTTCTTTTAGAACGGGGTAAGCTAACCCTAGAAGAAGCCTCGCATCTTATTTTGGACGTGGCTATGGGAGTGGTTTATACTCATACCAAAAAAGTTCTACATCGTGACGTTAAACCCGCTAATGTTTTCATGACCAAAGACAAACGTGCCAAGTTGGGCGATTTTGGTACGGGTGTTTTTATCACTGAACAAAAAGATGACGAGCGTGTAGGAACAGCGTTTTATATGGCCCCTGAAATTTTTGAAGGTAAAGCAGCCAATATTCAAACCGATACCTACAGCTTGGGTATTCTGGCCTACGAAGTCTTAACAGGCGCTAGACCCTTTACTGGTGACAGCTATGAACAACTTATGCTTCAGCATCTTACAGGACTACCTGACCCCTTGCGTAAATATCGATCTGACGTGACTTCTGAGTTAAGCCAAGTGATTGCTCGAGCTATGTCTAGAGATGCTACAAGGCGTTTTCAAAGTGCTCAGGATTTTGTCAATGCCTATACAAAAGTAACTGGTTTTCAGCCGTTAGCCTTACTCCGTCAGAGCCAAATACAAATAGGCCGTGGTACTCGCCCTTCGGGCAATGCAGTTCAAACCCAAGTAGATCCCAAAGATCCTAAAAAATCACAAATTACCAAAGGTAAATCTACCAAAGTACCCTCGAAACCTTCAGGTGGTTTATTCGGTTGGTTTAGACGTAAGAAGTCCTAGAGTGATCTTGTTTTAAAATCGTTAAGTGTTTAAGTGACCCACATCTCTTAACCTAAGAATTTGTATAACCACTTTTTATTAGACATCTTGCGAAATAACGAGAGTGCAGACAGGACAAGGCTTAACGGTCATAAGTAAGGTTACAAATAGCAGCAATAAGGTGAAGCCTAAGTCCAAACCGCCTGCGTTTGTTGCGGTAAGTTTCCTTGAGAATACGAAAGATTTTGAGGTCACGGATGACATGTTCGATGGTGATGCGTAGGCTAGCGAGTTTAGAGTTTACCTTCTTTGCGGCTTTGCTCAGGGGTTTCTTAGGCGGTTTGCGCTGAGGAGTTTGGCTGTTGCTATGGAAATGTTGGAGTCCTTGATAGCCTCTATCACCCAAGACTTCACTGAGTTCATAAAACTGGATGTTGGAGCGTTTGAAGAGTTTGAAGTCATGCTCACGTCCTTTACCGACTAGAACATACAAGATTTTCTTGCGTTTTTTATCAATGACAACCTGTGCCTTCAAAGTATGTCGTTTTTTCTTACCTGAGTAGTACCTACGCTGTTTTTTTTAGGTCGTTCCATTGGGGTTTCAGCGACATCTATAATCACAATATCCCAATGACTTTCCTTGAGGGTTTTTCTACCTGGTAAGTGGAAATCTTTGCTTTTTAACAGCAGTTCCTCTGTTTTCGTGACAATCCCTTGGGCTGGGGACTCATGTATTCCCCAGTCTATGGACAATCTTAAAAGGCTTGGATACTCTCGCAGATACTGCAAGGTCATCAGCACTTTGTCTTCTGATAACAGCTTACTCTTGCGTCCTGCTGTTTTTCCAGCTTCGTATTCCTCGATCACTCTTACCATAAGTTTATAGACCTTGAACCTTACCCCAACCAGCCGTTTGAACCGCTTCTTATTCATCTTCTTCAGCCAAATATAACTACCCTGTTTTGTCTGCATCCCTTATAAAACGCTACTTCTGCTAATTTCGCAAGATGTCTTTTGATTAGAGTGATTAGGAAGTAGCAGATAGAAGTTTTTCTCCTACCTCCTACCTTCTTCCTTCTCTCTTCTAATTTTTAGACGGTCTCTATAGACTGTTGATCTACAGCTAGATTGGCTGCGGCCTTGCCTGATAATATCGATAAAGGAATGCCTCCACCAGGGTGAACGCTACCCCCAGCCAAAAAGAGATTATCGATCCCGCGAACTTTTTGTGATGGGCGAATGGTTTGTAAAAGCGAATGCGGTGCATGACCATAAATGCTTCCACGTTCAGAAAATTTAGCTAAATGGGTGGGGCTTAATACTCGCACAAATTTGACCTGTTCGCGCTTTAAGAGTCCACGGGACTCAAGTGTTTTCACAAGCATATCAGCATAGGCTTTTTGATCCCAAGTTTGCCCATTTAGAGCAGGAGCATTGGCCATGACAAACCAATTTTCAGACCCTGCTGGGGCTTCACTAGGATTGGTTTTACTTCCGATACTTATATAAAGAGTGGGGTCAGTTGCCAACTGGCCCGCATCTAAGGCAGCAAATTCTGCCTGGTAGTTTGCGCTAAACGAAATGGTGTGATGTGGAAGTAGACTTTCTCCCATAACACCAATAAGCAAAACAAAGCCTGAAAGAGACGGTTCTAAGTCTGCAATAGGTGTAGAGATTCCCAAGAGTTTATGGGTACGCACGATATCTAAACTCGAGATGATGGTATCGGCCTTAAACAGACCTTGGTTGCTATGAACATGGGTGATGTGATGATGTGAACGCTTGAGGTTTTCCACTTGGGCATGGGTATAAATAGTCACGCCAAGATTTCTGGCCAAGATTTCTAAAGCGTCCACGACAGCCCGAATACCCCCGATAGGATAATCGACCCCTAACCCTAGTTCCACCCAAGAGATGTTGTGTAAAACCGCAGGAGCCTTGTAGGGGTTAGCTCCAAAATAAGTGGCAAAGCGTAAAAAAAATTGTGTAAGTTCGGGGCTGGTTTTGTAGGTTTGTAGGAGTTCAGCTAGGGTTTGTCCTGGACGAGCCTTGAAACCATGACGTAAGCCGTAACGCAAAAGATCAAAAGAGGTTGGAGCTTGCCCATAAATAAAAGTAGGTGCAGCCGCTTCATAAAGATTTTTAGCTTCGTTAAGCAAGCTTACATACACCGAAGCTTCCTGGCTGCTTAGCTGGGCAATAGTGGGATCAATATCTTGAAAGACATCCCAGATGCGCCCTGACGGATAGATATAGCGGCATAAGGGCGAAAGAGGCTCGAGGACTAAGGGACAAGGTACACCAGCTTCTAGGAAAAGATTTTCTAATACTGATTTAAGGGTAAAGACGCTAGGTCCGGTATCAAAGACAAAGCCTTCATGCTCAAATCGCCCAGCCTTGCCGCCAAGAGTTGCCTGGGCCTCGAGTAAAGTGACAGCAATACCTTTGCTGGCTAGATAAATAGCCGATGACAACCCTGCAAAGCCCCCACCCAAAACCAGAGCTGTTCTTATCTCTCTCACAGCTCTATCATACAGGAAAATCCAGAGCTATATTTTTCTAGTAGAAGGAACAAGCAAGAGTCCGTAGACCGTTTTCGTGAGATGATCAGAGTTTCTTATAAGCTTAGGGCAACCTCTAAGCATGTAGTGAATAAGGCCTTTCTCATGGTATGAAAGAAAGGGTGAAGACGGTTCGTTTTTTTCTACTTTTCTTATGTCTTGGGATAGCTTCGCAAGCTTGGGCCATTTCATATACGGTACAAGTGGCTGCCTTTTCTGATGAAGTGACTGCTAAACGTACCTGGCAGGAACTGCTCGACCAAGGGTTTCCTGCTTACCTTATTTCGGCTCCTACAGGTCAAGGACAGATTTACCGAATACGTGTAGGAACCTTTGGCAATCGTGATGCGGCGGCCTTATTTGCAGAAGCTATGCAAGGCCTCTTGGGAAGTAATCCAAGCCCGGCCCTAGCCGAAAATATTCTGCTTGATAATCCTTTACAAGCTAGTCTTTTAGGACGTTATGACCTAAAGGATACTTTTGTACAGTTATTTCCTTGGGGTGAGCGAATCGCCTTGCGAGTCCAGCCTCGAGATTTCAGTGAGCAAGCCCTTTATAAAATTGATGATCTTGAGTTTTTGGCTTGGCGTGCTGCTTTACAAGACGATGGCTGGGTGATTCGCATGTACTCCTTTCCAGTTTGGGACCCTAATGCACCCAATGCCACGCCAGAAGCCCGTGAACAATATAGAGCGGTGGTGCTGGCAAATATCGCTGACCAACTAGAATTAACCCCCAAGCAGGTTGCGGCTTTTGAATTTAATGCTGAAGCAAAAGACAAGCCGCCGTATTTAGTGTTGGTCGAGCGTTGGAATCCTGAAACGCAGCAGCGTGAACTTCTAAAAGCCATCGGGCAAGAGAGCAGTAAGCTAAGTGCGTATGGCTCAGAATTGGTCCTTTTTCAAGGAGAAGAAATAGATATACCCTTACCCGAAGAAGATCAGCTTTTTGAACCCGAATTAAATATGTCAAAGAAAGATGTAACAGGAGAAAGCTGGCAGGTCGTAAGTGACGGAGACTATATCAAGCTCAAAACCGAAGACCCCCAGAAGGAATGGCGCGCTGCTATAGGTCAGCCTATCTGGGCTAGCCAAAATTTACTTTTGGCATTGCATCACGAACAAATGTTGGTGTATAGGCTCGAGGCTGTATCGCCTTAGTATGTCCCTATTATATTTAACAACCAAACTGAGCAGGTTTATCCATAAACGCTTAAACGCTCAAAACTTTTGTTGTTCAAAAGTTTTGTGGACTTAGTATGAACCTTTTGGTTTCTCCACCTGCTTCTGGCAAAACCACCCATCTTATAGACCTAGCTTGAGAAGCCACCAGGCAAGGCAAACGGGTCTGGTGGGTGGGGCTTCCTAGTCAGCGCAGTTATGTATATCGCCGTGCCACCGAAAAAGGTGCCTTGTTAGGCTTAGAGTTTTTATCTTCACAACAGGTGTATTATCGCCTACTGGCCAACGCACTTAAACTAAAACCCTTGGTCGTTGGTACAGGTCGTTTGGCTCTAGTAGGTGAAGCCCTCAAAGAACTCAGGCAAGAATTACCAGCCCCAGGCGAAGCTAGACTTTTTGCCCAAGCTATTGCCGAGATTAAGCGTTTTGGTTTGGACTATAAAGGGTTTAAAGGAACCGATGAAGAATCTACGCGCTTGCGAGATATATTTAGAATTTATGAAGCTGTAAAAGGCGATAAGTGGGATTATGATGATTTTAGAATTAAGACCTCACAGTTTGTAGAAACCATGCAAAAAAAGCCAGAAGCTGACTTGGTTATTGTAGATGGGTTTAGAGAGATTGGCCCGCTCGAGCTTAGAATCTACAAAGCCTTATCCAAACATACCGAAGTCTGGCTTAGTTTACCCGAGGCTCCACCTAATGAAACACCAACGCATGATAAAGAATTTATTGAGAGGCAAAACGAATTGCGATTCCATCAATCATTTATTGCACAAGAACCTACTGAGAGGACAGAATCTGTTGCCTATGCTCATATTGTCCCTTATACTCGAGTCACTTATTACCATGCACCTAATCCTGTAAGTGAATCCAGGTGGGTTTTGCGCTCGCTTAAAAAAGATTTAGCCCAAGGCTTAGATGCTTTAGATATGGCCGTCATTTTGCCTGAGCGAGAAGTTAGGGCCTTTATTTCACTGGCTGATGAATATGGTGTTCCGCTTATGGATGAAACCCCTAAAGCTTTAGCCGATACTATTCATGGGCGGCTCTTGCTAGATTTGCTCGAGCTACCTGATTACCCTACTGCTTCAAAACTTTTAGCGATCCCAGAACTTTCAGCTTTGGCCAATGATGCCTTGAATAAAGGCGTAGGCGGGCTAGAAACCATCAATGTCTTAGCAGCCGAATTAGGGTTGGGCGCAGTATGGCAAAAATGGTTTAACGTTTTACAAGGAGCCGACGATGACCCAGTAAAGTGGGCCGAACAAATTTTAGAAACCACCCTGCCCGAACTTAAAAAAGATTTGCTTAAAGATTTAAGTTGGGATGCTTTTAAGAAACAAGCTTTACAGCGTGCCAAAGAAGCTAGTTCACTGGGCAAAGGTGCATCCTTTAGAGCTTGGTGGGGAGCCCTGTTGCAAGAAACTTTTATGTTTGACCAACCCAAAGGCGGTGTGGCTCTGGTTACTTCAACACTGGTTTCAGGAAGACAATTTAAGAAAGCATATTTGATGCACGCTGTCGAAGGAGCATACTCAGTAAATGAGGGCGAAGATTATTTTATCCCTGAAGAATTTCGAGTGAGTTTGGATACCACTTTTGCCAAGCTAGGTTTACCCAAACGCTTTTTGGGCCGCGACCAAGCCCTGTACGCCGAGCTTTTGACTAGGGCCAGTGAAATGGTGATTACCTGCCCTGAAGCTGATCAGGGTGGACCTTTGGTGACGGAAGTAGGTTTGATTGACCTAAGTAAAGCAGAGCGATTGCCTGAACTGCCTGCGGCCAGTCGCCTCGAGCTTGCCTCAACCAATAGTTATCATGCCAATGTTAAATTTCTAAATCACGGCAGTGTAAGTTTGCAAAAACTTCAACGCTATGATCAGTGTGCTTTCCGCTATTGGGCCGAGGAGCGCATTGACAATGAAGAAGCTTTGCCGTGGTGGCGAAAATTACTTGATGAGATGCGCGATTATAAACGCCTTAATGTAGCCCGCCTCGAGGTTCTAAAAACGCAATATCCTGATGCTGCGGTATGGCTTAATGAGTATGCAGCAAAACTCGAGACCTTACAGCTTGGTGAAACTTTATCTCAAGATGAAAACAGCTTTAGAGCCTATATAGACGGTGTAGTACGCAGTGGCAGTGACATCCATTTTTATCGTTTTGTTGAGCCTGGTTTAATAAAAAATATGCCAGACGCTGCTGAGTACATTGATGGAAGATGGAACGAATTGTGGGCTGCGGGGTATATGTTGGGGCGTTTCAAAGGTCGCATAACCAAGGTGCAGGTTTGGCTGTGGCCTGTTTTGGGCGAACCCATTGCGGCTTTTGATGGTGGGATTACCTATGTCTGGAAGCGCATCATCAACCGTCAAGATAAAATCAATGCAGCGTTTCAACGTTTTACTACAGGTGATACCTTGCCTAAGCCTGGGTTTCATTGCCGTGAGTGTGGGGTGTTTGATGTGTGTCGTGAGGGGAAACGGTAGAAAGGAAAAAGAGGAAAGAGGAAAGGACTAAACCATGAAGTTGTACACAATGTCGTTAGTGGTAACTCAAACGTTCTCAAAGTATTCGCAAAGTTGCAGGATGTAGATTATTCACAATGTAATCTAAGTGTCTTGCTATGGCCCTCTAATAGCTTGAGGTTACAGGCATCATCCTAAAAAACTTCCTCAGGACAGTAAATCTTCAACTGAGTTTGTTTATGACCCGATGATAACTGCTATAGTCCTATGAAATGAAAAATCGTTTAGCCCAAGAAACCAGCCCCTACCTATTACAACATCAAGACAACCCCGTAGATTGGTACGCCTGGGGTCAAGAAGCTACTGATAAAGCTAAATCAGAAGATAAACCTATTTTGTTATCTGTAGGCTACTCGGCTTGTCACTGGTGTCATGTCATGGCCCATGAATCGTTTGAAGACGAAACCACAGCAAGCCTTATGAATGAATACTTTGTCAACATAAAAGTAGACCGCGAAGAACGCCCAGATATTGACAGTATTTACATGAATGCTGTGCAAGCCATGACGGGTAGTGGTGGTTCGCCCATGACCGTGGTCATGACCCCCGATGGCAAGCCATTCTTTGGTGGAACTTATTTTTCACCTGATGATCGTTTTGGTCGCCCAAGTTTTAAGCGTGTGTTATTGAGTCTGGCTGATGCCTGGAAAAACCGCCGCAGTGAAGTAGAAGAATCAGCAAGTACGATAAAACAGTATTTACAAAAACTCTCCACCCTTTCCGATATGGGTGAATTATCTGCTGATATTTTGCCTGAAGCCCTAAAAAATCTCTCGCAAACTTTTGATCCAAAACATGGTGGGTTTGGTTCCGCACCCAAGTTTCCACCGCATAGTGCTTTACGCTGGTTACTTAAACAACCTGACGAAGATTCTCGTAAGATGGCCTATGAAACTTTAGACCACATGGCTTTGGGTGGCATTTATGATCAGCTTGGTGGTGGCTTTGCTCGTTACAGCGTAGATGAGATTTGGTTGGTGCCGCACTTTGAAAAAATGCTTTATGACAATGCCCAACTTGCTCAACGTTATACCGAAGCCTACGCCCAGACCAAGAATCCACTTTACAAAAAAATAATAGAAGAAACCCTCGAGTTCACCTTGCGTGAATTGACTAGTCCTGAAGGTGGATTCTACAGTGCGCTGGACGCAGATTCTGAAGGTGAAGAAGGCAAGTTTTATGTTTGGGATGAAGAGGAATTTGATGATGTGTTAGGACAAGACTCAGGGATAGCCAAGCGTTATTTTGGAGTCTCGAGGGCTGGTAACTTCGAGGGCAAAAATATCCTCGAACGTAGTTTTCCTGAAGCGACTATGTGTGAACAGTTTGGATTATCAATGCAAGACCTCAAGCAAAAAATCTCAGGTATAAAAGTGATTCTCCTTGAAGCTCGTGAACGCCGCATACGCCCTGGACTCGATGATAAAATCCTTGGCTCGTGGAATGGTTTAATGGTGATGGCCTTTGCGGATGCGGGGCGAGTGTTAAAACGGCAGGATTATATTGATGTGGCGGTAAAGAATGCAGAATTTCTTCGGGATAATTTATACAAAGAGGGCAGGCTTTTACATAGTTACAAAAAGGGTGTTTCTAAAATTCAAGGATTACTCGAGGATTATGCTTACCTAGGTTTGGCTTTACTCAGTCTTTACCGCGCAACCTATGATAATAAGTGGATGCTGTGGGCATTGGAGCTTGCTCAAACCATTACCCAACACTTTGTTGATGAACGCGGAGGATTCTTTAGTACCGCCGATGATGCCGAAGCCCTGATTATAAGACCCAAAAATTATTTCGATTCGCCGATGCCCAGTGAAAATGCGGCTACAGCAGAGTTTTTATTAACTCTATCGCGCTACGCTAGCAAACCTGAATGGGAAAATTTGGCCACCAATACTCTTAAAACTATGACCGAAGCCATGAGAAAACAACCGAATGGTTTTGCTTCGCTGTTGTGTGTTTTGGAGATTTTACTTAAACCTTCTAAAGAGATTGCACTATTTGCATCTAGAGAAGAAGCCAAGGTATTTCTCGAGGAAATTGAGATTAGAGATTTATCTGAGGCTGCGATTGTACTGGTAGAAGATGACCAGAATCCCCTTATGGCACATTTTCCCTTTTTACAAAATCGTGGGCGCATTAAGAATCAGGCAACGGTTTATGTCTGTGAAACTGGGGTCTGTAAATTGCCTGTGACGACACTTGCAGCTTTCAAAGAACAGCTATAATAAACCTTATGAAACCTGCCGTGTTGACCCCTTCAATTCAAAAGATGCAAGGTGTGCCTGCTTTGGAAAATGGTGACAGGTTGACCCGTGCTGATTTTGAACGGCGTTATCAATCTATGCCTGATGTCAAAAAAGCTGAGCTTATTGAAGGGATTGTTTATATGTCATCACCCGTTAGAGCTAAACAACACGGTCGTCCACACATTTGGTTAGCGGGTTGGTTGGCTCTTTATGAGTCAGCAACCCCCTATGTTTTTGCTGCTGATAACGCAACGGTTCGCTTAGACCTAGACAATGAACCGCAACCTGATTTAATGCTTTGTATTGAATCTGAGGCAGGTGGTCAATCAACCTTAGATGAAGATGGCTATATTACGGGTGCGCCGGAACTGGTGGTTGAAATTGCAGCTAGTAGTGCGTCTTATGATTTACATGACAAGCTTAAAGCCTACCGCCGCAATGGAGTCAAAGAATATATCATCTGGCAAACGCAAGATAAGCGAATAGATTGGCTGGTATTTTCGGAAGGGCAATACTACTCACTTGCTGCTGAAAATGGTATTTATAAAAGCCCGGGATTTGCTGGATTACATCTAGATGTGAGTGCCTTACTCGAGGGTAATCTAGCTAAAGTCCTCGAGGTTTTGCAGCAAGGACTTAACTCAGAAGAACATGAGTTTTTTGTAAAAGCATTGTCTGAAAAATAGCTTTGAACATGAGGTATGCTAACGCTCAAACTTTATACAATTATCTCGTTTGTTGCTTTGTGATTGTTTTTAAGGTAAATAAGTTTAGGAAGTCGTTAGTTTAAAGTATCTTAAAAGTTAGCCTTAGAGTCTCCTGACAACAATCCCCAGTATTCTGAAAACCTCTTGAAATTTAGTGGTTTCAAGAGGTTTATGAAATAAATCACTTTGTTCCCCTAAGCCTTAGAGCTTAAACTATGAGAAACCTTAAACATTTAGGGTAGGAGGGTGTTGGGGGAGATGAAGCCTGTAAAACTTGTAGCGCATACACCACCTAAAGGTAAAGATGAGCCTTGGCATTATTTGGATGACCATCTGCGGGCTGTAGCAGAGCAGGCTCGAGAGTTTGCTGAGGTGTTTGGAGCAGGTGAGCTGGCTTATTTAGCAGGGTTATGGCATGATCTGGGAAAGTTTAATCCTGAGTTTCAAAAGTACCTTGTAGCCTGTCATGATGCTAGTCGCAATGGAAAAGAAGCACCCACAAAGAAAGTACCTCACGCAATTCACGGCTCGAGTTTCGCTAGAAAAGCAAAAATTCAACTACTTTCTCAAATCATTTATGGGCATCATGGAGGGATTCCAGACCGCACATTTAAGGATAAATTAGACCAACATGACGCTCAACCGTCACAAGAAGAAATTATAAAACTTGCCTTTGAGCATCTTGGCTCACTACAGCAGCCTGAAGACCCTGGGCATGTCCTGCCAAGCGTTAAAGGCAAGCACGAGTTCGAGATGCTACAAAGAATGGTTTTCTCTTGTCTTGTAGATGCAGACTTTCTCGATACTGAAGCACATTTCGATCCAGACAATCTTACTTTGCGAAATACAGAACTAACTAAAGAGGAGAAGCTTCAACACCTCATTAACATGTGGCAACAGCTCGAGAAAAACCAGGAACAGCTAACTGCTAAATCTAAACCAGGTATTGTCAATACTGTTCGAGCCGAAGTTCTCAATGCTTGTTTGCAAGAAAGTCAGCGCGAGCCTGGCGTATTTCGTTTGCTTGTTCCGACAGGTGGGGGGAAAACATTATCCGGTTTGGCCTTTGCACTCCAACATGCTATTAAATACAAGCTCGAGCGCATCATCTTTGCTGTTCCTTATACGAGCATTATTGAGCAAACGGTCAATGTTTACAGATCTATTTTTGGAGTCGAAGCTGTTCTCGAACATCACAGTGCCTCGAGTGACAAAGTATTTAATGAAGTTGACGAAGCAAACGAAGCCAAAATCAGAGCTAAACTTGCTACCCAAAATTGGGATGCACCTCTTGTCGTAACGACGACGGTTCAATTATTTGAAAGCCTTTTTAACAACCATCCCAGTAAGTGCCGCAAGCTACATAACCTGAGTAAAGCCGTGATTGTCTTAGATGAAGTGCAAACCTTACCAATTTCATTGCTTACCCCAATCATAAATGCCTTAAACGAGTTGGCTTCACCGCGCTACGGCTCGAGTATCGTTCTTTGTACTGCAACACAGCCAGCTCTTGAGACCAATAACACTTTTTTTAAGGGGTTTGATAGTGGCACAGTTCGAGACATCGTGCCACGTGAGCAAAGTAAGCAACATTTTCAACTGCTGAAACGTGTTGATTATCAGACGAGACTCGAGCCTATTTCCTGGAACACTTTAGCTAAGCAAACTAATAATGAAGAACAGGTGCTAGTAGTATTGAATACTCGTAAAGATGCCCTCGAAATTATTAAGGAGATTGAAAAACTTGGTACAAAAAACTTGTTTCATTTGTCTACACTCTTGTGTGGGCAGCACCGCCGTGAGGTACTGGGGCAAGTTCGTGAACGGCTCGAGAAATCTCAACCTATCAAACTTATTAGCACACAAGTAGTAGAAGCTGGCGTAGATTTGGATTTTCCTGCCGTCTACCGAGCCATAGGAAGGACCCTTAGAGCGCATCGTGCAAGCGGCTGGACGCTGTAACCGTGAAGGCAAGCGAGATTCGGGGAAAGTCGTCGTGTTCGTTCCAGAAGGTGGTGGCGTACTCAAAGGAGAATATGCCTCTGCACTCGCGGAAGCCATGTCTATGCTCAAAAAAGGAGTTAATCTTGACGACCCTACTATTTTTGAGGCTTATTTCCAATCACTTTACCAAAGCATCCCCACTGATAAAAAAGAAATTCAAAAACTGCGTGAGAACTTTAATTTTCCTGAAGTAGCCGAGAAGTTTCGGCTCATTGATGATGACACGAAACCTGTTGTCGTGCTTTATAACGAAGAGGCAAAGGCACTTATTGAACGCATTCGTAAACGTGGCTTTCTGCTAGCGCGTGAATACAAAGCATTGCAGCCTTTTGTCATAAACATCCGTTCAAAAGATTTCCAACAAAATGAAACGCTGATTGAAGATATTGGAGGTGTAAACGTTTGGCACGGCAGTTATGACAATAAATTACGTGGAATTAGTTTTAGTTGGTCAGTTGAAGACCTAATCATTTAGAGGAGGTTTTATGAATAGTCCGCCCTTAGAAGTCAAAGTATGGGGTGAGTTTGCATGTTTTACCCGCCCCGAGTTCGGTACAGAACGTGTTTCTTACGAAGTAATGACTCCGAGTGCTGCCAGAGGTGTCCTCGAGGCTATCTTCTGGAAACCCGAGTTTTCCTGGCAAGTGCGAGAGATTGCTGTACTAGCTCCCGTGCGTCGTGGTTTAGATGGTAAACCGCTCGAGTCCACCCAAAATGTTGCTCCTTTCTGTCACACCTCCATTTTGCGAAATGAAATCAACGATGTGCAAAGTGACCGCAGTGCTAGGAGCGGCGCATCCTACTACGCTGATGAAGGCAAAAATCGCGCTCAACGTCATACTTTAGCCTTGCGCGACGTTGCTTATATAATTCGCGCCGATGTTGTACTCAAACCCCATGCTATCAAGGATGGTGTTCACCCAGCCAAGTACCGTGAACAGTTTCGCCGCCGTGTCGAGCGTGGACAATGCCATCATCAACCCTATCTCGGCACGAGAGAATTTAGTGCTTTTTTCGCACTTCCAGATGATGAGCTAACCGTGCCAACTTCAGATAAGTTAGGCTTGATGCTTTTCGATGTTGGCTTTCAGCAAACTAACAAGGGCAAGCTCGAGTACCTTACGCATGACTCGAGCGGTGCAAGTTATGCCAAGGGTCAAGCTAAGCCAAAGTTTTTTGAGGCGAGTCTCGAGAATGGTGTCTTGCGCGTACCACCCGAGAACTATCAGGAGGTAGCAGCATGATTTTGGCAAAACTCAAAGAATACGCTGATACCCAAATGCAGTTGCCACCAGAAATGTATAAGCCTACTGCTATACGTTGGTATGTAAATCTGAAATTGAACGGCGAATTAGAGAGCTTTACACCTTTAGGTGGTGATAAAAATAGCAGAAACGGTATTGAGTTAGACATGCCTTACGGGGATAGAACAGGTAGCACCATTCGTCCAGTTCTTCTTGCGGATACTGGGGAATATGTACTTGGAATTGTTCGTAAGAAGGATGGAGATATTACTTGAGTACCGCAAATGCACACTCATTTCAAAGCACTGGTTACAAAGTGTGCAGACACAACTAAAGAACCTTTAGTCAGAGCAGTTGACTTGTTTCTCCAATCTTGGCAACCGAGTAATAAGGGGATTGAAAAATTAGCACCAGGCTTTGAAGGTTCAGACAAAATAACTTTTCGGGTTGATGGCGAGTTGCCTATCGAGAAAACCTCAGTACAGTCTTTTTGGGCAGCATATACGTCTAAAGATGATCCAATAGAAATGACCTGCTTAGTCACAGGAAAATTTGGACCAGTTGAGCAAAGGCTTCCAGGTAAAATTAAGGGAATTCCAAAAAAATCTAAAGGCGAGCCTGCATTAAAGACTTTAGTTTCAGCACAAGGTTCTGCCTTTTCTTCTTACGGACTCGAGAACTCCCTTACAAGTCCTATTTCCCGAGATGCCGCCGAGCGTTTTACCAAGGCTCTTAATCAACTTCTAAGTGATAAGCAAACACGACTTTACATAGGTAATACAGTCTACGTTTTTTGGACAAGAGAGGAAACGGAGTTTGATATTATCAGCTATCTTGATGAACCCAACACCGAGCTTGTTTCTAAACTCCTCAATTCGCCACGCTCGGGCAGCCCCATCCATCAAATCAACCGAAATAATTTCTATGCAGTAGCACTCTCTGCAAGCGGTGCACGAGCTGTTGTAAGGGATTGGCTCGAAACTACGATTCCAAGTGTCGAAGATAATTTACGGCACTGGTTTAGTAACCAAAAAATCGTTGATGCTTATGGTGATGTTGCTTGGCCCTTGTCAGTCAACGCACTCGCCAAAAGTACATTAAGACCTCGAAAAGATAAAAACGATGCCAATAAGGAACTACACTCGAACACTTGCACTTCACTCTTACAAGCCGCTTTAGCAAAAAGTCCATTCCCTAATGACCTACTTATCAAAGTCGTGCAACGTTGCAAAGTAGGCACGACCAACCTCGGTAATGACAGGCGTGATTTTGTTACTTATCCACAAGCAGCACTAATAAAACTCATTTTGACCAACCAAGGAGTAGCTATGTCTGAAGCCTTAGACACCAACCTCAAGCTAAATTCAAATGACCAGCTTGCCTACCAATGTGGGCGTTTACTCGCTGAACTCGAGGCGATTCAGCAAGCTGCTCAGGGCAGAATAAACGCCACACTGGTAGATCGTTTCTACGGGGCAGCCTCGAGTACACCCAACAGTGCTTTTGCACCACTTCTTACAAATGTTAGAGCCCACCTAAGCAAATTGCGAAAAACCAAAGCTGGCACTTGGCAAGCGAAAGAGCAAGTTCTCGAGGACATTCTGGGTTATTTCAAGCAGGCTTCAACTGTGGCAAAGTTACCCGCAACACTCACAGTCAAGCAGCAAGGTATTTTCGCACTTGGATTTTATCACCAACGCGCCCACAACCGTGCCGAAGCAAAAGCAGCTAAAGAAAACAAAGGAGATAAATAATGCACACTGACCCTACAAAACGCCACGATTTCGTGCTTCTATTTGATGTAACCGATGGCAACCCTAACGGCGACCCAGATGGCGGCAACATGCCACGTACTGACCCCGAAACTATGCAAGGCTTGGTGACAGATGTTGCCTTAAAACGCAAAATTCGCAACTATGTTTCGCTCGTTGCTGATGATGAAACTGATACAGCCAAAGCTGCAAAGCTCAAAATTTTTATCGAGCATCACGGCGTTCTGAATGATCAAATTCGTAAGGCTTACACCGATCTCAAAATACCCACTGGTAAACCTGTTAAAGAAGTCGAAGCCTTCGTTAAGGATGGCAAGTCTGACGATGAAAAGAAAAAGATAGATGCACTCGTTGCCAATTTGAGAGAGGTTAGTCAGGATTTACCAGATGCGTTTACGTTCATTGATGAAGTTGAAGAAGAACCTGCCGCACTCGAGTACAGTGGTGAACTCACTCCTGATGAACTCAAAACGGCCCTTGATGAAATTGAAACTTTAGACAAAGACGTGCGTAAATTTATCGAGGCTACAGCTAAGAAATCTGGCAAGCCTGATAAGAATAGAGCAAATGCAGAAAAAGCTCGAGGCTGGATGTGTGCCAACTTTTACGACGTGCGGATGTTTGGTGCTGTCATGAGTACAGGTCTTAATGCTGGACAAGTACGTGGGCCTGTTCAACTTACTTTTTCACGCAGTATAGACCCCGTAGAGCCTCGAGATTTTGCCGTTACACGCGTTGCCGTGACCGATGCAAAAGACCGTGAAAAGCTGCAAACCATTGGACGTAAAGCACAAATTCCCTACGGTCTTTATGTGGCGCACGGTTTTTTCTCACCCCATTTAGCAAAAGATACGGGTGCAGACAGTTATGATCTCGAGCTACTTTGGAATGCACTTGTTAATATGTGGAGTTTTGACAGAAGTGCTAGTCGTGGTCTTATGGCTCCAAGGGGTCTTTACATCTTCAGCCACGAAAGCAAACTAGGTAACGCTCCTGCTCACCAACTCTTTGAACGTGTCAAGATTGAACGAAATCAAGGAATTGAGAGTCCACGCAAATTTAGTGATTACGTTGTTTCTGTCAACGAAGAAAAGTTAATTGAAACCGTTCACTTAACCAAGTTACTCGAGGGCTAAATGAACGACCCCATCCCCATCTCCGCCCTCCAGCATTACCTCTACTGCCCCCGCCAGTGCGCCCTCATACATATCGAGCAAACCTTCAGCGAAAATCTTTATACCTTGCGTGGTCAGCGGGTCCATGAACGAGCCGATGAAACCTCAACTACTACCGAAGATGGGGTAAGGCTCGAGCGGGCCTTACCTCTTTACTCAGATAAGCTGGGTCTGGTAGGTAAAGCCGACGTGGTGGAATTTCATGATGGCAAACCCTACCCCGTCGAATACAAAGCAGGCGCACGTAAACTCAAAGATGCAGATGACGTACAACTCTGCGCTCAAGCTATGTGTTTGGAGGAAATGCTTGGTGTGATTGTTGAAGAGGGCAGTATTTATTATGACCGTTCACGCCGTCGCCGAGTTGTCAAGTTTAAGGTAGAGCTTAGAGAGCTAGTTGTACAAACTATTAAGGCTATACGGGAACTTTATGACCAAGCAACGTTACCAGCACCTGTTGCCGATGAGCGTTGTACACACTGTTCTTTGATAGAAGCTTGTGTGCCCTTTGCATTAAAAGATTACAGAAGGGCAAGTCATAAACAACATCTGTTTGAAGTTTGGGAGTAATGGGAATGATATTTGTATGGGGTGATTTTTTAAGGATGAAGCGTGAAACACGTTCAAAACACACTCTATGTACAGACGCAAGGTAGCTATTTGCGTTTAGACCACGATACGCTGATTATTGAAGTCGAAAGTGAAAAGGTACACCAGATTCCCTTACATCATTTGGGGGCTATTATCGTTTTTGGCAACGTGCTACTAAGCCCCTTTTTGATTCATCGCTGTGGTGATGACGGTAGAGATATTGTTTGGCTATCACAAAGTGGGCGGTTTCGTGGAAGACTTAGTGGTCCAATTAGTGGGAATGTTTTGCTGCGCCGCGCTCAACATGAGATACTAAGTAACCCTCAGATGACGCTTACTGTCGCTCGAAATGTGGTTGCTGGCAAATTGCAAAATGCTAGGCAGACCTTGCTAAGAGCAGCTCGAGAATCAGACCAAGATGCAGATAGCAAAGCCCTTCGGGATGTGGCAGAACTACATGCACGGAGTATTGAAAGACTTCCAAGATTAAATCATTTAGATGAAGTACGTGGTTCAGAAGGGGATGCAGCCGCGGCCTATTTTGGTGTGTTTGATAAGATGATTCTTACTAACAAAGACACTTTCAAATTTAGTGGACGCAACCGCAGACCACCTCTTGATCCTGTCAATGCGCTGCTCTCTTTTCTCTACGCAATGCTTGCCAATGAATGTGTAGCTGCTTGTGAAAGTGTCGGGCTTGATCCACAAATGGGATTTTTACATGCCTTACGCCCAGGTAGACCTTCATTGGCACTTGACCTTATGGAAGAGTTGCGTTCACCTTTTGCAGACCGCTTGGTACTCACACTAATCAACCGTGCTCAGCTCAAAGCTGATGATTTTATTGCTCGCCCTGGAGGTGCTATTGAGCTTACTGAAACTGCTCGAAAGACGGTTTTGACGACCTACCAAAAACGCAAAGCTGAAGAAGTGACACACAATATCTTGGAAACAAGCATTCCTTACGGGCTCATTGCCCACACTCAAGCACGGTTACTAGCGAGGCATTTGCGTGGGGATATTCCTGATTATCAACCCTTTTTACAGAGATAGGAGGTATTGTCTCGTCACTGTATGCACAACCCTTAAAATGACGAGTGAAAAATCTATGACTATTCTAGTTTGCTATGACGTAAATACAGAAAGTAAAGCAGGGCGTTCGCGTCTTTTCAAAGTGGCGCAAACCTGTAAGAATTATGGACAACGTGTGCAATTATCTGTTTTTGAATGTGTGGTAGACGATGCCCAATATGAAGCATTATGTGCCAAGCTACAAAAAACTATTAACCCCACTCAAGATAGTTTGAGGATTTATAAGCTACATGGTAACCGAGAAAGCTATCTGCAACTCTTTGGGTTAGACCATTTCACTGATTTTGAAGAGCCTCTTGTTCTTTAGCGCGAACCTGTAGTGGTTGGACACGATACGATAGGTTCGCGCTAGAGAGTTTCCACGTCTGGAACGAGAACTTTGACAACTTAGACGTACTGCCTTAAGTAAGATAGCCTTTGTTTTACTGCCATTCGCGCAAACAGGCTCTTTTATTCTGTCTAGGACGTGGTTTATAATGCCCGCAGTTACATCCGCTCTTCGGGGCGGATGAGGATTGAAACTTTGCCTGTGGTTTTTAGCAGCCATGACGCTAAATGTTACATCCGCTCTTCGGGGCGGATGAGGATTGAAACTTTATGCTGCCGGAGTCTGGCAAGACCCCTATCAAGTTACATCCGCTCTTCGGGGCGGATGAGGATTGAAACTTAAAGGCTGGTGCTGTAGTGTTAGACAATGACCCGTTACATCCGCTCTTCGGGGCGGATGAGGATTGAAACTGTTTCACTTTCGCATAGGTCGCAGAAATACTTAAGTTACATCCGCTCTTCGGGGCGGATGAGGATTGAAACTCGAAAGGGTCAGCTTGCTCGAGCAGCCTGACCAGCTGTTACATCCGCTCTTCGGGGCGGATGAGGATTGAAACACTTTTTACGATAGATGTTTTGGTAGGGTCTGACGTTACATCCGCTCTTCGGGGCGGATGAGGATTGAAACCAAAAGAGATTTGGTAGCAGCATGAAACCCCCCAAAGTTACATCCGCTCTTCGGGGCGGATGAGGATTGAAACAAAATGTCGGACGCTGGTAAGTCTGAGTATCAACAGTTACATCCGCTCTTCGGGGGGGGCGGATGAGGATTGAAACCGCTTCTAATTTCATCACGCATGGCTAGAAGAAAAGTTACATCCGCTCTTCGGGGCGGATGAGGATTGAAACAAGTCTTTGATGACACCACTCGAGCGTTTGTCTAGTTACATCCGCTCTTCGGGGCGGATGAGGATTGAAAGAGGCACAGCAATGCTGGATTAAAATTGGGATTTACGTTTTTTGACGATTTTGACAATAGGAAGATCAGGATTACCCATTTCTGGATAAAGTCGCCGTATCTCCTCGAGTTCACGCCATCCTTCTTCAAGGTTTTCAGCATAATGCTCAGGTTGTTCACCCAGTTTAAACTTAGAGAAAGTCAGTTCAATTTTTCGCACGAAGCTTCCTTTCTACTCTGCACTGGCTCCCGAACGCCCATGACAATGCTTAAACTTCTTCCCACTCCCACAAGGACATGGATCATTACGCCCCACTTTTTCTTCAGTACGAACAATAGGCTGGGTAGCACGCTGGGCTGCATTTTGTGGATTATTGGGTTGTCTGGGGTTTCCGGCAGGTGCAGTGAATCCAGTTGCACCAAAATCACCTTCATTGGTTTGAACATTGCGTACTTGTGGGCGACGCTCTAACGTTTGCTGGGGTTGTACCTGAACTCTAAATAGAAGCTTAGCCACATTTAGTTTGATATTGACTTTCATTTCTTCAAAAAGGTTATAGGCTTCGGTGGCGTATTCTTGCAAGGGGTTGCGCTGACCATAACCACGTAAACCAATGCCCTGGCGCAACACGTCCATATTGTGCAAGTGTTCTTTCCAGTGCTGGTCAACGACTTGTAAAACAATAAACCGCTCGAGTTCTTTAAGGAGTGGCGTAGTGAGTTCTTGCTCTCTGGCTACATAAGCAGTTTCCATTTCATTAACGAGTTTGTCAGTGCTTTCATCAGGCTCTTGTCCACGCAGGTTATCAAAGTCATAGTTTTCCAATGCAGGTACAGCGTCAGCAATGGCGGCGCGAAAGGCAGGTATTTCCTGCTCTTCAGGCTCGAGTTCTTTACTTAAATAACGCTGGCTTTGCGCATCAATATAATCGGCAATCATGTCTTTGACATCTTCAGAGATATCATGACCCAACAAAATTTCACGGCGTTGTGAATAGATGACTTCACGTTGCTTGCTCATTACATTATCAAATTCCAAAAGCTGTTTGCGAATACCAAAGTTGCGGTCTTCGACACGTTTTTGAGCACGTTCGATTGCACCTGTAACCATGCGGGCTTCAATAGGTTGGTCATCATTCATGCCTAAGCGGTCCATCATGCCGACCACGCGGTCATTGGCAAAGAGACGCATTAAATCATCTTCAAAAGATACATAAAAACGGCTGCTACCCGGATCACCTTGACGACCCGAGCGACCACGCAACTGGTTATCAATACGGCGTGATTCGTGGCGTTCAGTTCCGATAATATGAAGCCCGCCCAAGCTACGCACTTTTTCCTGATCGGACTTGGCTTCATCACGGATTTTTTCAATACGGCTGATGATATCGGCTGGGAGATTCTTCGAGCCGTTGGGAAATCTCTTCAGCTTCACTGCGTTTGCCCATCATCAGAGCTTTGATAAAGAGTTCCGTATCAGTATCATAGCGGGCAAAGCCTTCACGTTCTAAAAGTTGCCGTGCGAGCATTTCGGCGTTACCACCCAACACGATATCTGTACCACGGCCTGCCATGTTAGTAGAAATAGTAACTGCACTACTGCGACCAGCTTGGGAAATAATTTCAGCTTCCCTAGCTAGATACTTGGCGTTCAAGACTTCGTGCTTGATACCTTTACGTTTAAGAAATCCTGAAAGTTTTTCAGAAGCGTCTACCGTGACTGTACCAACCAAAACTGGCTGTCCACGTCCGTGAACTTCTTCGATTTCGGCTACAACTGATTTATATTTTCCTTCAATGGTGCGGTAAATAATATCTTCACTATCTTTACGCACCACAGGTTTATTGGTTGGAATGACTAAAATATCAGTATTGTAAATTTCCTGAAATTCCTTTTCTTCAGTTTTGGCAGTACCAGTCATTCCACAAATTTTGTTGTAGAGCTTAAAGAAATTTTGATAAGTAATCGTAGCCAAGGTTTGGTTTTCACGCTCAATTTTCACGCCTTCTTTGGCTTCGATAGCTTGATGCAAGCCTTCACCAAAACGACGACCTGGCATAGGGCGACCCGTGAATTCATCGACGATGATAACTTTCCCGTCATCATCTCTCATATATTGCTGGTCAACAAAATAATGCTCTTTGGCCCGCAAAGCCTGGCGCAGCATGTGACCCATTTCCATATTTTTAGAACTAAAGATATCTTCGATGTTCAGAGCTTTTTCGGCTTTGTCAATACCTTGTTCAGTTAAGTGGATATCCTTAGATTTTTCATCGGCACTGTAGTCACCAGTGGCTGGTGTATCGCCCTCTTTGGGTTCACCACGCTCGAGCCCTTTAGCAATTTTGGCCATGGTGTAGTACATGTCGGTGGCTGCCTCGGCTGCCCAGAGATAATCAAAGGTGTTCTGGCTTCATCAACCAAAATAGAATCTACTTCGTCAATGATGGCAAAGTGCAGTGGCGTTTCTTTGCGTAAAACCAGTTGGTCTGGGCGAAAGGCCATGTTATCTCGCAAGTAATCAAAGCCTAATTCTGAGTTGGTGATGTAAGTGATATCGCTGCCATAAGCCTGACGGCGTTGATCCCCATTTAAGTCATGTTTGATATAGGCAACGCTAAGACCAAGCCCACGAAAGATTGGCCCCATCCACTCGGCACCGGTTTGGGCCAGATAATCGTTGGTGGTGACTAGATGTGTACCTTTACCTGAAAGAGCGTTTAGAGCTAAGGCTAAGGTCGCTACGAAAGTCTTACCTTCACCGGTACGCATTTCGGCAATTTTGCCGTAGTGCAAGGCGGCTCCACCAATAAGCTGAACATCATAGTGGCGCAAGCCCATGTTTCGCACCATGCTTTCACGGGTTAGGGCAAAGACCTCAGGCATGAGTTTTTCTAGGGTTTCGCCACCCTCGAGGTGTCTTTTACGCAGCTCGGCATAGGCTTCAGCTAGGTCGGGAACATCTTTCATTTTGCTCTCAAAGCTATTGGTGGCGGCAACCACTTCTCGCTCGAGGCGTTTGACTTCTTTGTCGTTGTTATCAAACATTTTTTGGATAAATCCAAACATAAGGTTCCTTTTTTGATTGACGAAGCGAAGAAAAGGCAAGAAATGATGGTCGTCAGGGCTAGGTTTTAGGGGCGAGACCCCTACACTCAAACAAGTTTACAGTCTACCACGCCATAAAAAAGCGTCTGTTAGGAACCTTACTGGGGAAAAGGCAGGGATTAGGGGCTAGGGAAGAGGTGCTGCATGGCTCAGGCAACCCTGATATTGAGGTTTTTGAGCCTAAGCAATCAAACGATATTGCTGAATTTGGCAACCGCAAGGCCGTATACGCAGCCAGTGATGGCATCTGGCCTATGTTTTTTGCAGTTGTAGATAGAGCACACTATTCCATGACTATTAACAATGCTGCAATTAGGCTCGAGTCTCCAAAAGGAGACCTAAGTGAACCCTATTATTTTTTCTCGCTAACTGACAAGATACTGCAAAAGAAACCTTTTCGAGATGGTGTGGTTTATATTTTGCCCTAGGAAGGATTTCAAGAACAGTCTCTCTATCGGCAGGGTGATTACCTCGTACATCAAAATCACTGGGCAAGCCCTAAACCAGTTAAACCTTTAGCTAAATTACGAATAGCCCCAGAAGATTTTCCTTTTCTTGAGCAGATTCGTGGACAGGATGATGAGCTTTTAGCCAAACGTGTTGAAAAGAACCCCAACGGTTTCCCTTGGGTTGAGTGACCTGATAACTGATTGGCGAACAAGCTGATAGACTTATCAACATGAAAAAGACTCAGCAAAACAAAATGTGGGGAGGGCGTTTTAAGGAAGGCAATGACGCACTCGTTCAGGCCTTTAACGCTTCAATTTCTGTAGATCAATACATGGCAGAACAGGATATAGAGGGTTCAATTGCTCACGCCACTATGCTAGTGGAACAAGGGATTTTGACTAGAAAAGAAGCCAAACAGATTATTCAAGGACTCGAGTCCATCCTAAAAGATGTAGAAGCTGGCAAGTTTGAGTTTAAACAAGAGCTTGAAGACGTGCATATGAATATTGAGCGTGAACTGACCAACCGTGTTGGCGCAGTAGGTGGAAAACTCCATACTGCCCGCAGCCGTAATGATCAAGTAGCCACCGATTTTAGGCTCTATGTACGGGATCAAACTCTAGATATTGTTGCCCTACTTTTTGAAACCAGAGAAGTTTTTGTCAACCTCGCCGAAAATAATCTTGACGCAATTATGCCAGGCTACACACATTTGCAGGTGGCCCAGCCAATTTTATTTTCACATCACATGATGGCTTATTTTGAAATGTTCAGTCGTGACCAAGAACGTTTTGAAGATTCACTCAAACGTCTCAATGTTTCACCTTTGGGTGCTGGGGCTTTGGCCGGTACAGGCTTTCCTATTGACCGCCATAAAACTGCTAGTTTGTTAGGTTTTTCTGAACCTGCTAGAAATTCACTGGACGCGGTATCGGATCGTGATTTTGCTCTCGAGTTTTTAAGTGCAGCTAGTATTCTGATGATGCATTTATCTAGGCTTTCTGAAGAACTTATTTTATGGTCGAGTCAGGAGTTTGGGTTTGTGACCTTGCCAGATAGCCACACTACTGGCAGCAGCATCATGCCGCAAAAGAAAAACCCTGATGTTTCTGAACTTATAAGAGGTAAAACCGGTCGTGTTTATGGAAGTTTGATAGGCTTACTTACAGTTATGAAAGGGTTGCCTCTAACCTATAACAAGGATATGCAGGAAGACAAAGAGGGGTTGATGGATACAGTGGAAACCCTTTCAGTTTGTCTTAAACTAACCTGCTCTATGCTTCCCAAAATGAGATTAAATAAAACACGCATGTACTATGCCGCAGGTCGAGCATATTCCAACGCGACAGATTTAGCAGATTACTTGGCTAAAAAAGGGTTGCCGTTTCGTGAAGCCCATGAGGTGTCTGGCAAGCTAGTGGCTTTGGGAATTCAACAGAGTAAAGATTTGCAGGATTTATCTTTAAGCGATATGCAAGCGGTTTCTGCTTTGATTCAGAAAGATATTTTTGATGCATTAAGACTCGATCAGGTGGTGAGTGTGAGAAATAGTTATGGGGGTACGTCGCCCAAGCAGGTGAAAGCGCAAATCAAGATGGCGAGAAAAGTATTGAAATGAAAGATAATGTATTTGGTGAACTTAATGATGTCTACCAAGGACTTTATGCCCCTAAGCGTTTGTGGCAGAGTGAACTTCGTGTAGATATATTCAAGGAGCCCATACGAGTTAGTTTTGAAACCACTGATGAACTAGGTATTCAAGATTTTCATTACAAGGCTTATCAGGATTTTGCAAAGCAGCAAGTTCACTATAAAAAACTGGCTCTGGATGCAGTTATGAAGTATTACTATGAAACAATACTTCCGTTATGGAAAGCTAATGATTATTTTGGTGCACCTGACTTAGCACCCACGGTACAAAACTCTGACGAATTAGAAAAACTATTGAGTTTTCCGAGTTTATTCTTGCATATGCCTCGAGGTGACCTCTAGAGCCTGGGTTTAAGTTTTGAGTGTAGCTGGGATATTGAACATGGAGTTGGTGTGTTAATAAGAGGAAGTAAGGCCTTAGAAGTTGGGCCTGCTGAAGTGGCAAGATATGACCAAGCATGAAAGCCTTGTTATTTTATTGTGTTGATAAGTAACCCTTGAGAGCCCGAAGACTTATTTCACAGACCCCTTGACCAGCGTCTTTAGCCAGCAGGGCGATGGCATCTTCTGGGCTTAGCCCTTGACGGTAAGGACGCGTGGCAGTAATCGCTTCAAATTGGTCAGCAACAGCTAAGAGGCGAGCCTCGAGTGGTAATTGACCAGCAGGAATACCCCTATAATATCCTCGTCCATCCATGCGTTCATGGTGCGCCCCAGCAATAACAGCCAAGCTCTCAAAAGGCTTGACCCGTTTCATAATCTGCTCGGTGTATTCGGGATGTTTGCGAATGACTGCGAATTCAGCCTCACTTAACTTTCCTGGTTTATCAAGAATGGTGTTAGGAATACTCAACTTACCTAAGTCATGAAGTAAGGCAGCCCTAGAAAGGTCTTTAAGTCGCTGAGGCTCAAAGCCAAGTTGTTTAGCCGCACCTAGCGTAAATTGTCTTACCCGTTCTGAATGTTTAAAGGTCCAAGGAGATTTGGCATCGATGACCTGTGCAAAAGCTTCGGCTACACGGTCAAGTTGCGTGTCATCGGAAAGAATGATTTTATCTTGGGGTTCTAATAGGGCTACTTCTTGAGATAGCTCTTTACTAGATAAGGTTTCCCAGAAGTTGGGCTGGCTTTGAACAGCAAGAAATGCTTTAACAATATGTGGATCAAACCAAGTTCCTGATCGACTTTTGGCCATAGCGATGGTAGCTTCTACACCATAGGTTTGAAAAAAGACTTCTATCGTTTGTGACAAACATAGAATACGGCCAAGAAGAGGGATTTGTTCACCTGAGAGTTGATAGGGATAACCTGATCCATTCCAGTGTTCATCAAGCGCACGAATCGCTTCGGAGATGCCTTTGGAAAACCCCATATGGCTAGCAATAGAAGCCCCACGTTCACAGCGTATTTCTGTGAGGGCTTGGGTTCCACCCCCACGACCTAAGCTCACATCAAGGATATGTTCTATGCGTTTTTGCAAAGGCTGCTGGTTGCCTGCTGTGCCAAGTACAAATTTGATGCCGCCACTCAAGGAATCAAGATTGGCAGTTTTATAGTGTTTTTTAACTTGATGGTCATCTGTGCCAAACAAGGTGGTGATTTTTGCGGCATTACTCGAGCAGCCAAGGTCTTTAAGAAGTAAAGCATAATATAGGTCAGAATTTTGCTGAGAATCTAGGGCGAGTGTTTCGCCTATGCGCATACCAATGATACAACTGCGCAAAGCGTGTCCTTCGGGCTGACCTTCGGTGATATCAAGAGCAAAGGTTAGCGCGGACACCACGTCTGACAGGCGCAGCATAGCCAAGGCTGGTGGGCTGTCTAAACGGTCTGAACTGAGCTTTGGTTTAAGTATGGATGCGATAGCCATCGTACATCTAATGTACGGGTAATACTCTGACAAAAGACTGAATTGGATAGGGCAAATCATAAACAGTATCCCTATTCACAATTTTGTATAACCATGCAACAATACTCAAGTGATTGAACCGCTCGAGAAATCTATATCCACCATCACCGTTCGTCCTGCCAAATCTGAAGATGTTCCTTTGATTTTTGAAAATATTGGTTATTGGGCAGGACAAGGTAAAATGTTAGTGCGCCCCATGCAAAATATCTTTGAAAATCTGCGTGACTTTTTTGTAGCTGAGATTGAAACCCCGCAAGGGTTGCAGTTCGCTGGCAATGGTGCCTTACATATTTTGTGGGGAGATATCGCGGAAGTGCGGGGCCTAGCCGTCAGACCCGAGATTATGACCAAAGGTGTGGGAAAAAAGCTCGTTGAAGCTTGCGAAGTCGAGGCTAGGCGAATTGGAATTCCGACCCTGTTTGCTTGGACCTACTCGGTAGGCTTTTTTGAAAAGTGTGGTTTTAAGCTAATCGATAAAACCAAAGAGCTTCACCCTAGAGTTTGGTCAGAGTGTTTGCGCTGTCCATTTTTTGTGGGTTGTAATGAAAATGGGGTGCTCAAACGACTCGAGGGTATTCCGATGCCTCACAATTTACCCGAGCCGCCCCCTGCTCAGGTTCCACCTGGAATTAGGTAGTTTTCACCCTATGTCTAAAAGGTTTGCTTTATGATGGCTAAGGGTTTGCCGTTATGATGCGTTTTTTTAAGAGATTACTTGGCTTTCAAGGAGCTTATTTACTGCCCTCAGATGAATTTGAGCAGTATCTTAAAGATGCTTTGCGTCAGCAGGAGGTGCGCTCGCGCTGGATAAATGTGGCCTGTTTAGATTTATTATTGCCAGAGGGAACTGAGGCTTCCACATTTAATATCGAAAAAACCCTTGGAACATACGCCCGAACTATAATGTCTCAGCTCGAGCCAAAACGCTATTCGCTAATTAGTGCAATGCTTCCCGAAGATGCTGAGCGTCATTTAGACCGTATTCACCGAGAGTTGCGCAATGCCTCAGAAGTCTATCCTGAGGCGGCGGCCTTTAACATTTCACTGATGTCGTTTAATTGTTTTATTCCAGTACTCGAGTTTGACCAAAAGATGGATGAACTTCTGCTCGAGGTTGCCAAGGTGGGGCAAAATATTTTATTGCACGAGATTGTAGAAATATAGCAGGTATTATCTGGTCGTAGACAAGCAAGTTGTAGATTTACTGTCCGGGACGATTCTTTTGTAAAGATAAATGTAGTCTCTAACTACTATAGTGCTATAAAAAAGCTGTGAGGCTTGAAACAAAGTTCAAGCCTCACAGCTTTTAAAAGATTAGCGATTGCCGCGGCCAATAACTGCATTGGCAGGTTGTTGCTGTGTACGGTTAGGTGTACCTGCTTTGGCGTTTTGCCCTTGCTGGTTGCTGCCACCACCCAGACCACCTGTTTCAACCAAACGTGCAAACTCTTTTGCATCGACTGCTCTTGACATACCAATGTCATAACTAATGACCCGCTTCAAGCAAAGCTCAGCCAAGCAAGAATCCATCGTTACCATACCCATTGATCCGCCCAACTGAATCTGCGAGAGAATCTGGTGGGTTTTACCTTCACGAATCAAGTTGCGCATAGCGGGTGTTGCAATCAAAAATTCATAAGCCAAAACACGTCCTTCGCCACTGGCTTTAGGAACCAATTGCTGGGTCAAAATGGCCTGTAAGTTGTTGGCAAGCTGCACGCGCACTTGAGACTGTTGGGCTTCGGGGAAAACGTCAATGATACGGTCAACGGCTTCGGCGGCTGAGTTGGTGTGCAAGGTTCCCATCACCAAGTGACCGGTTTCAGCAGCAGTAACGGCTGAACCAATGGTTTCATAGTCACGCATCTCACCGACCAGAATTACATCAGGGGCCTGACGCAAAACGGCTCTAAGAGCTTTTCCAAATCCATAAGTATCTTCGCCAATTTCACGCTGATTAATAATAGAAGTCTTGTGCTGGTGGAAAAATTCGATAGGGTCTTCAATGGTGACGATATGCTTGGGATACTCGCGGTTGATCATGTCAATCATGGTGGCCAACGTTGTTGATTTACCAGAACCAGTTGGACCTGTAACTAGCACTAAACCCCTAGGTTGACGGGCGATATCTGCAACTACTTTGGGCAAGCCTAATTGATCAAAAGTAATGACATCTTCGGAAATAGTACGCATGACCCCACCAACAGAACCACGCTGAAAAAAGACATTGACACGAAAACGACCAGAACCAGTTAAACTAAAGGAGAAATCTAACTCTCTATTTTCCTCAAATACGCGCTGTTTCTTTTCGTCCATCATGGAGTACATAAGGCGGCGGGTCATGGTAGGTGTTAAAGGCTCATATTCTGTAGGCTGCCACTTGCCGTGGATACGCAACATAGGAGGTAGCCCCACAGTGAGAATCAAATCTGAGGCCCGTCGCTCGATTGCCATTTTGAGCAGGGTTACAATATCGGTTTGCATTTGGGTTTGCTTGAGCGGATCAGCCATAAAATCTCCTTATTTTATTCAGTAGTTTGAGACAAGACTTCTTCAAAAGTAGTAACACCCTTAAAGGCTTTGTGAATACCATCATCTCGCAAGGTCTTCATTCCTCCAAGGATAGCAGCATCTTTTATTTCACTCGAGGATTTTTCTTTAACAATTGCGGCTTTGACTTCACCATCAATTACCAGAAGCTCATGAATGGCAGCGCGGCCAGCGTAACCAGTACCACTACATTTTTCACACCCTACACCACGGAATAAAGTCTTACCTTTAATCTGATCTTCGGTGAGTCCTACTCGGCGTAAGACATCGGGTTCAGGTGTATATTCAACGGTGCAGTGCTTGCAAACACGCCTTACTAGACGCTGAGCCAATACCCCAATTAAAGAAGCGGCAACATTAAAGGGTTCAATGCCCATCTCTGTTAAACGAGTGACTGCACCCGAGGCATCATTGGTGTGCAAGGTAGCAATTAGTAAGTGACCCGTTAGAGCAGCTTCGGCGGCGGTCTTGGCGGTTTCGGTATCCCTGATCTCACCGACCATGATAATGTCTGGATCCTGACGCAAGAAGGCTCTTAGGGCTCTAGCAAAATCCATGCCTGCCTTGACATTCACTTGGCTTTGGATGATACCGGGAATTTCGTATTCCACTGGGTCTTCAATGGTGGTCACGTTGACATCGGGTGTTGCTAAACGTTTAAGAATAGAGAAAGTCGTAAACGATTTACCTGAACCAGTAGGACCCGTAATAAGAAACATGCCGTAAGGTTTTTGAATCACATCGGTAAAACGTTGGAAATTATAATCAGCAAAGCCAAGCTGCTCAATTTCTGGAATATTGCTGGCTTTTTTCAAAATACGCATAACGGCTTTTTCACCGTAAACTGTAGGCAGGGTTGACAGACGTAAGTCAACTTCCATGTTTTTATCTTTAAAGCGAACGCGACCATCCTGAGGAACGCGCTTTTCGGCGATGTTCAGACCGCCCATGATTTTAATACGTGCGGACATGGCACTGGCGGTGGCTTTTGGCATGGTCATATATTCGCGCAGTGAGCCGTCTTTACGCACCCGAATAAGTACCTTGTCAGGGCGAGGCTCAATATGAATATCTGAAATATCATTGATCACAGCTTCACGAATGATGCTGTTGACTACTTTTACAAGTGCATTATCATCGATGGCGCTGGTGTCATCGATCTCTTCGGCTTTATTACCACTGATTTCATCCATGACAGCTTTGGTCAAGTCGTCCATGCTATCGCCACCTGAACTATAGTAGCGACTCACTAAATTGGTTAAGGCTCCTTCGGTAGCCACCGCAGGTTGAATTTCTTTACCGGTAATCAGGCGAATGTCATCTAGAGCAAACACATGTCTAGGGTCTTTCATGGCCACCACTAAAACATTGCCCTCGAGTCTAATCGGCATGGCGTTATAGCGGCGTACCGTAGCTTCAGGAACCATGGTCACGATGAGTGGATCGATTTTTAAGCTGGTTTCATCAATAAATTCATAGCCAAGCTGCATGGCAAGACTTCTGGCCAACATTTCAGGGCTGATTTTTCCAGACTGAACCAGAGTATCCTCGAGACGACCCCCGCCTGAACGTTGGCGGTTGAGTGCGTCATCAACTTCAGTCTGGTTGATGTACCCTAGTTCGACTAGGATTTCACCTAAAGGCTTAACTTTACCTAATTTATTTTGTTGCTCGAGTGCGCTTCTGAGTTGCTCGCGTTTGAGTTTGCGGTTTTGTACTAGCTGTTCACCCAAACGCCCTTTGCTTTCGGCGTACATCACTTCAATACGTTGGGTAATGGCCCGCTCGGGAGCAACCACAAACAGTAGTGGGCGTTTGATGATGTCTTTAACTTCTAAAGCCCGCCTAGGGTCAGAAACAGCAATGATAAGCTCGGAGCCAGTATCTTTATAAGGCACAGCACCAAACTGCACCGCATCAAGTCGTAATAGCGTGGTAGCTAAGTTATCATTTGGTGGAACATCATCGATGCGGGCTAAATATGGCAAGTTATTTTGCTCTGCTAAGAGCTGGGCTAGAGTTTCTTCAGTGAGAGCTTTTTGATTGATTAAGACTCGCCCTAACAGACCACCAGTGCGCTGCTGTTCTTCGATGGCAGTTTTGAGTTGATCATCGGAAATAAATCTTTTTTCAACAGCTAAGTTGCCTAGGCGTTGAGTACCATCAAGTTCTAAGTCAGTGGGGGGCTCTAGGCCAAGTTCAGGATAGTAAGTGGCGATAGCCCACATCAGTTCTTTTCCTAGGGCCTGATAGGGTTCAACTGTGCAATTAGAAGCATCTTCAATTTCTTCAATGGCTAAAGCGTCCAATGGGTCTTTGAAAGCTACCCGCAAACGGCTACCTTCTATCGTAAAAGGAAAAGCCATTTTTTCTTTGGCTAAATCTGCGGGTACTTTTGCTAAAGCATCGGTCATAACTTCGACTTTGGCTAGGACTACCAATGGAATCCCAATCGATTCTTCAATGGCTCTAGCAATGCGTTGTTCTGATAAAACACCAATACCTACTAAAACATCGGCAATACTGCCACCAATTTCAGAATGTTTGGCAATGGCTTGTTGCAAACCATCATCTGATACATATCCGCGCTCTAAAAGCACGGCCCCCAGGCGTTTATCACCAATGGACAAAACAGCCATTATTTCTCCCCCTTAAGGATCATCTTCTCGAGCTTGCGAAACACCCGGGTATGTGGCAAGCCTCCTGGACTTAGTGGATTTACTAAAATACTCTTGATGCCAAGACGCTTAGCTCCCATGACATCGGTAAAAAGCTGGTCTCCGACCATAGCGGTTTGATTAGCGGTTTTTCCTAAATGCCTTAATCCACGGCGGTAGGCACATCCAAAAGGCTTGCCTACTAAGGCCAGCCCTTCAACACCAAGTTCTTTAGACCAGTACTGAACCCGTGCGGGATAACCATTGCTCAAGAGCAAAAGAGCTATATCTGCTGCTTTAATCGTTTCTAGCCAGGTGCGGTATTCGCTTGCTATATCATGGCTGTGTGAAGCCACTAAAGTATCATCCAAATCCACCAATAGCGCAGATACTCCCTGCGCTTTTAAGACCTGTGGCGTTAATTCAATGACGGAAGCAATGCGTAAATCTGGCCTAAGCATAAAAGCACTTTAGCATGAGGGTTCTAGGCACCCGAATTAAGATATTCACGTCTGTGGCAAATATATGAATACTAAATTTAAAGAGAAGAATTTCATTAAATCCCTAGATTATCAAGGGGTTTTGGGCTTTTTGTGGGTATTGCTCGAGCTGAGCCAAGGGATGTAGGGTAAAAATGTGAAAAATCTTAGAAGCTGCTTGTAGAGAAAATCCAGGCTCGAGTCCCTAGGGGTGGGTTTAAGTCTAGGGGAGTCAAACTTTTGATGACTAGTAAGAAAAGATTGGGTTGCTCGAGGCTTTCTAAAAGCTCTAGGGAAGTAATCCCTTCAAGTGACGCAACACGGTCTCTAAAATCCCTAAGTTGCTCTTTGGCCTGTAAACCCGATAATTCAAAAAAGTGAACCAGCATACCCACAGTCTATCTAAGCGTGCTAAACTTTTGGTATGTAACCCCTAGTGGTAAAAAAGTGTCACTCGACATTAAAGCGAGTGATGCTTTTTTATTTGTATATTTGGCGTGGATACCAAAAGGAGGGTTTTATGAATGATGAATTTAGATTTTCGCCTACCTGCGAGGTCATCTCATGAAGCCCCTTTCACCCTCTAAAAGCAAAAAACCAAAAATACGCAGCCTCGAGGATTTGCGCCCCCTAGTTCGTGAAGGCCAATATCGTATCGGGTCTCATGCGTTTAGGCATTCGATGTGTGAAGGATTTACTGAACAGGATATGGTGGGCAGTTTGCTGTATGGCCGGGAGCTTTTACGCTATACCCAGGACCAACGGCTTTTAATCTTAGGTTATATCCATCCCAGCCCTACCATAAAGATACCTTTGCACGTAGTAGTTGATTATGCCAAACATAGGTGGGTGGATGTCGTCACGGCCTATATTCCCCAAGAAGCTCACCAGATAACCTCACGGGCTAGGCTGGCCGAGATGCTGCGCTATGACCGCCATGAGCCTAGAGAAGAAAAAGTGGGTCCTAATGTGATGCAGCCTGTGGTTTTGCGTTATTTGAAAGTGTGAGTAGTCAAAAAAAGCCTTTAGCAGGTAGTGTCTGGTCATCAGCGTAACTTTATAACGGGATGATACCCCCTGCTAAAGGCTTTCTTCAGTAGTCAATAGAAAACTCTATGCTGACTACTGAATGCTGACTACTGATTCCTTGTTTACCTATCTCCACTCAAGATATTGCCAATAATTCCGCCGCCAAGCCCACCAAGGCCTTTAGATTCTTCGCGGCTACGCATCGATCCAGCTACGATGCGGTCAGCTAATCTCGAGAATGGCAAACTTTGTAAGTACACCATTCCTGGCCCAGTAAGTGTTGCAAAGAATAATCCTTCGCCACCAAACATCACATTCTTAAATCCGCCAATAAATTGAATATCATAATTTATGCTAGGGGTCATGCCGACTAAGCATCCAGTATCTACGCGCAGGGTTTCACCTGCTTGCAACGTTTTTTGCACGATGGTTCCACCAGCATGAATAAAGGCTTTGCCGTTGCCTTTTAAGCGTTGCAAGATAAACCCTTCACCGCCAAAAAACCCTGTACCCAATTTTTTGCTAAAAGCAATTTCAATATCAATGCCTTTGGCTGCACACAAAAAAGCATCCTTTTGGCAAATAAACTCGCCGCCGATTTCTCCTAATTCTAAAGGGATAATTTTGCCAGGATACGGTGCAGCAAAGGCTACGTGGCCTTTACCCTGACCCTGGTGCATAAAATTGGTGATAAAGAAACTTTCGCCCATCAAGGCCCGTTTTAACCCGCCAAAGAGAGCCTTGCCCAACCCACCGCCACCACTGCCTAAATTGGTGTCCATCTGTATACCGTCGGTCATATACATCATAGTTCCAGCTTCGGCCCTGACAGCTTCACCTGGGTCAAGCTCGACTTCCACCATCTGCATATCGTCGCCATATATTTTGAAATCGACTACATCTGCCATTCACACCACACTCCTTTTTGAGTCACTATAACTTTACAATAAGCTACTGGATGCTGAATACTTCATAACGGGGGTTTCGGGTTCCAGGTTTTGGGTTTCAGTAAAAACACTGACCTCTGAAACCTGAAACCCGACCCCTTTTTCTGTTAGCATTGGGTGCAACTGTTTAAGAAAGAATGGAGAAAGCCATGCCTAAAGAATTTCATAACCTAATCGCAGGCAAAGAAGTCAAGAGCAAGAAAACCTTTGAGTCTAAAAATTCTTCAAACCTTAAAGATAGTATCGGGATTTTTCCTGAGGCTTCTAAAGAGCAAGTGCGCGAGGCTTGTAAAGTGGCCCAAGCAGCCTTTAAGGTCTGGTCAAAGACCCCTGCGCCAATTCGTGGTGAAGTGATTGGTAACATCGGCAAAGCTATTGAGCGTGAAAAAGAATCCTTGAGCCGCTTGGTTACTCGTGAAATGGGGAAGACTCTCAAAGAGGCTAGGGGTGATGTTCAAGAGGCTATTGACACCTGTCATTTTTTCCAATCCGAGGGTCGGCGTTTATATGGTCAAACTGTTCCTAGCGAAATGAAAAATAAAGAATTGATGACTTACCGCCGCCCTTTAGGCGTGGTAGGAATCATTACGGCTGGCAATTTTCCAGTAGCTGTTCCATCATGGAAAATTATTCCCGCTCTTATAACTGGTAATACCATTGTCTGGAAACCGTCAGAAGATTCGCCAGCTTGTTCTTATGCTTTGGTAAAACTGATGGAAGAGGCAGGGTTACCTGCGGGTGTTTTGAATATAGTTTTCGGAAAGGGTAAAGATTCAGCAGGGCAATATCTGGTTGACATGATGGATGAAGGCTTGATTGACAAGTTCGCTTTTACGGGTTCTACGGCAGTGGGTAGAAAAATTGGTGAAATTGCTGGGCGCAACTTAAAACATCCAACCCTCGAGCTAGGCGGCAAAAACCCACTTGTAGTAATGCGTGATGCTGACCTTGATAATGCTATTGCTGGTGCGTTATGGGCTTCATTTGGCACAGGTGGGCAGCGTTGCACCAGTGCAGGTAACATTATTCTTGACGCACCTATTTACAATGAATTCAAGACCCGTTTTGTAAAAGTGGCCAAAGATATAAAAATTGGTGACCCCAATTTATTTGGTGATGTGCTCTATGGCCCTTTTATCAATGAGCGTTTTTTTGAAAAGTGGCTCGAGCATTACAGTTGGGGTAAAAAAGATGGAGCCAAACTTCTTTATGGCAAAGGACAGATTACTAAAAAGAATAAACCTAAAGGATTTAAGGGCGATCCTGACGCTGCTTATTATGGTTGGCCAACCATCTGGGAAGCCAAGCGCAGCATGAAGCAATTTCAAACTGAGATTTTTGGGCCTACTATTAACCTGATTAAAGTCAATGGCATTGATGAAGCCATTGAAACTGCTAACAGTGTGGATTACGGCTTGTCCTCAGCGATTTATACCAATAACCGTGAATGGGCCTATAAATTTAAGGACAATATTCAAGCTGGTATGACCAGCATCAATAATTCAACGACTGGCGCAGAAGCCCATATGCCTTTTGGTGGGGTAAAAGGCTCGGGTAACGGCACACGTGAAAGTGGTATCTGGGTGATTGACAACTATACTTACTGGCATGGGGTCAATGATGATGTTTCAGGCAAGTTGCAACTTGCACAAATGGAGACAGGATATCTCGAGCCTAAACCACCAGTGAATGTTGAGAAATTATTGGGTTAGTTTTTTGTAGGGGTGAGAAGAACTTTGAGTTTATCGCCCCTACACTGAAATTAATAAGATACAAATAAACGGCATGATGCTAGGAAATGAATGCGAAGCATACGCCCTAGGCAGCTTGAATAATTCCAACTAAGTCGTCAATCTTTAGACTTGCTCCACCAATTAAACCCCCATTGACATCGGGTTTTTCTAAAAGCTCTTTGGCATTGGAGGGCTTCATGCTGCCACCATAAAGAATACGCATGGTGTTAGCTTTATCTGGATAGAGCTCTTGGAGCACTTTGCGAATGGCTGCACTCATGGTTTGAGCATCATCGGCAGTAGCTGTTTTGCCGGTACCGATAGCCCAAATAGGTTCATAAGCAATCACCAAATCGTTAGAATTAAAACTTACGCCCTCTAAACCAGCTTTAAGCTGACTGACCACAACTGCTTGGGCTTGTCCAGCTTCACGCTGAGATAAGCTTTCACCTACGCAAAGAATAGGGCGCAAACCCTGTTCTAAGACTTTTTTGATTTTGGCGTTAACCAGGGTGTCACTTTCTTGGTGGTATTCACGCCGCTCGGAGTGACCAATAATTACATAAGTCACACCAAGGTCTTTGAGCATAGCAGCAGAAATTTCGCCGGTGTACGCTCCATCAGTGTGTTGGCTAACATCTTGTGAGCCAACAGCTACAGAACTTCCTGCAAGTGCAATTTGCAAACCAGCTAAGTGGGTATAGGGGGCACAAATCAGGATTTCAGCCTTTGAAGGATTAAGCTGAGCTTTTAAGGTGTTAGCCCAACTGATAGCTTCACTAGGGAGCTTGTTCATTTTCCAGTTTCCAGCAATAAGGGGAGTGGGTTTCATACGAGGGTAAGCATATCAGACTATAGAGCCGTTGATGCAAATGGGTTTGACCTGCTCAGTCAGATTCGGGCTATTTCCGAATAATAATCTCCATATTCATTCAGAGCAACCCATTCCACCTGCATAGAAAAACTAGCGTTCGTCTATAATCTCGGCAGTGTCGTCAATGTAGCGAACCTCTTCAATGTCTATTCCCTGATTGACAGCATAATCATTGAGCTGAATGTCGGCAACTAAGATATCCTGGGAATTGTAAAAGGACATCGCTGTAGGCAACCATAGCTCTTGGTCAATAGAGACATCCACATGTTTCAAACGAATATCTATACTTTCAGTATTGTCAAATCGCAGATGATAAAGGTTGTTTTGGTAGCCCTCTAGAGTAATATCCCAGCCAGAAAAAAGCTCAGAGATGTTTAAGGTAAATTCATAAGAGCCATTGCTTCCCTCTGGAAAAAGACCACCAAAAGCAGCAGCGTCACCCAGACTATAGATACTGACTTGATTGGTCAAAAAATTGTAGCTGTAAACAGCGTCTTGATCAATCATAATAAAGTTGTCAGCTACAGCATCGGGCTGAAAGAAATCCATACGGACTAAATTTTCACCTGGAATCATCTGCACAGCAATCTCGAGGGCAAATTCTTGGGTATCAACATCAATAAGCCTACCAGTGACCAGAAAACTGGCATCTTGCATATTTTTAGAACTTTGCTCCAGGTTGGCCAAGACTTCTTCGCTATTTAGGTTTTGTGCAGAGGCTATACCTAAAAATATAAGGCTAATAAAACAACTATAAAAAAACCATCGCTTCATAGGCTATATTCTAACCTGATATAAAAAATAGCAACTCGAGAGGTTATTCATGAGAAATTCACACTTTTAGGTCAATACTAGAGATGTCTTTACGTACCCTAGGAGGTAGACTTTAAGCCGTAGGTCTTAGGGAGAAATGAGGGTTGTTTTTACATTTTGACGTAAACATTAAGGTACGTTTAGCGACTCCACACGCACCACGCTCTAAACGTGATAGCTTAGATTCATGAGAAGAACTGTTGAAAGGAGATTTGAAATGAAAAAAATAGTTGCTCTTATCAGTATATTGGTTATTTCGGGATTGGCTTTCGCCCAGCCCAAAATTGTGGTCAATAGCCCTCAGGCTATTGTGGTTAACCCCAAGCCTACTTTTGGGGTCGAGGTGTTTGTCGATAGAGATACCTCAGGAAATGCTTCGCCTAGCTATAACATTGGTGAGCAAATTTCTATTGGGGCCAGAGTCACTGAAGCCTCTTATGTTTATCTCTTTAACATTAAATCAACCGGTCAGGTCAATCAGCTTATTCCTAACCGCTTTGATGACAATGGTAAAAATAACTTCTTGCAAGCTGGTGAAACCAAGTATTTTCCACCGCGCAATGCCCGTTATACCTTCGATATTGACGGCCCTAACGGCCTAGAAAAAGTGATTGCGGTAGCTACGCGCACACCTCTAGACACGACCCAACTAGCCAACTTTAATACCGACCCTAACTTTGCAAGCAGCAATATCGGGGAAACCGGATTCCAGCAAACCTTTAGCATTGTGATTACGCCTATTGCCCAGAATGACTGGGTTACCGATACTGCCCTGTTTTATGTGGGTGGAACCCCCGCTCCTGCCTTTGGTTCGGTCAGTGTAAGCTCGAGTCCTAGTGGTGCAGAAGCTTATATCGATGGCCAATTTGTAGGGTATACCCCGGTAAGCTATGGCACACGCACCGGTTCACATACTGTCGAAGTTCGTGCTGGTGGCTATAATAATTACAGCACTACTGTGAATGTTCCTGGTGGCCAGAGCGTTAGTGTGAATGCCGCGTTGGTACAAACCAGTCGCAATGGCACGGTGACCTTTACCAGTCAACCTGCTGGCGCACAAGTCTATGTCAATGGTACCTATGTGGGCACTACGCCAACCCCAGTCTTTAACTATCCTGAAGGAACCTATCAAGTTCGTTTTACTCTAAACGGATACACCGAAAGCAATTTGAATGTGACTGTTGCACGCAACAGCAATCAAACAGTTCGGGCCGATATGCAGGCTGTTTCTGGAGCTATTCTGATTCGTGCCAATATTGGTGGAGCCCTAGTGTTTGTAGATGGTCAGCAAATCGGCAGCGTTCCTAATGGCAGCGGTGAAGTTACGGTACGTGGATTAACAGCAGGTACGCATGAATTAGTGGTAATTGCGCCTTCGTTTAGAACCTATATTGCAGAAGTAACTGTTCGTGGTGGTCAGACCACCCAAGTGATTGTTCAACAAGTCAGACGTTAAGTTTTTGATTCTCTAAAGAAAAGGGCGACACACTGTCGCCCTTTTTTATTTAGCCAAGGCTAAAGCTGGTTTGTCCATAAATATGCTCACGGTGTTGTTTGGGTATGTCACCTTTGACCATATGGCGCAAGGTTTTTGAAACCTCAAAGCCGTAATTTTGTAAAAGCTCGAGTCCTACTTTATTTTCGTCAGGGATTAACACTCGAGGTAAACCGTTATATTCAAGACGCAGTGCAGCGTGTAGTAGATTTTTAGCATTATCTTCAGATAAAGTAATCCACGGACCAATGGTTGATGGTTGAGCAACAAGAAATCCATTGATAAGGTTTTGTTGCTCATAAGAAATAATAGTCCTATTTGAGTATTGATTGAGAAAAACCTCTAAAACTTTTTGGCGATTAGCAGCAAAAATAGTTTTGTCAAGCTCAAGTATGGCGGGTAAATCCTCAGTCATAAAAGGTCGAATGTTCAACGGTTGTGGTGTAGTCGAGAAGGCTTTTAGAACCATTTTATAATTGTGGTCAACATCAGTGTATCCCATCGTTTCATAAAGCCTTGCACCTTCTGGAGTCGCATCCAGAATCAAGGACAGGATATTTTTTTGTTTTGCCCATAGCTCAACCTGCTCCATAAGTTTGCGCCCCATACCGTGATTTTGAGCTTCGGGTATAACACCCAAAGTACCTATCGAAGCAAAGCTTCCATAATCAAAAGCACAAACTATCCCTACGGGTTGATTTTCCAAATAGCCCAAAAAGAAACCATCAGGCTGAATATTCAAGTTGCGCTCGAGGTTTTCTTTGGTCATCGTGGCAGAGCCATAGGCACGCCTGGTAATATCGATTAAAATCTCGAGGTCATTTGGGGTTGCTTGGCGAATCATTGCAAAAGTTGTTGTTTAAGAGCTTCTAAAGTTGGATCTATAATTTTGACATTGGTATCACGTTTTAGCAAAACCTCGAGGGCTTCTTCTTTGGCTACTTCAAATCCTAAAGCACTCGAGATAGCTTCCGGGAATTTGGCTGGATGGGCAGTACCTAAAATAATAGTAGGGCAACCTTTACCTGGAAAATCTCTTACTCTTCTTGCAAATTTTAGCCCAATGGCAGTATGTGGACAGGCAATATAACCCGTTTCATCATAAATATCTTTCATTTCGTCTAAGGTTTGTTCATCCGAATGCCCATCACCCCATATTTTACCTGTTTTTAATTCATCTTGGAAAAGTATTTCGATTCTTTCAAAATTACTTGGTGCGCCTACATCCATTGCATTGGAAATGGTAGTAAGGGTTGGCTTGAACTCATAGGGTTTTGCTTGCAAATGTAAAAAGTTTGGGAAATAATCATTTGCATTGTGAGCTGCTAGAAACAGATGTACATTAAGCCCCATACGAGAAGCCAAAATACCACTGGTTAAATTTCCTAAGTTTCCACTTGGAACACAAAACGCTATTTTTGTACTGTACTCGTCTTGTGGCGCTGAGACCAAAGCTGTGTCTGGTACATATTTGACCTGATTAGCCGCCCAAAAATAATAAAGCGATTGTGGTAAAAGTCTACCGATATTGATTGAGTTGGCTGAGGACAAGGGCAAATGCTGTAAATCCTTGTCTAAAAAAGCCTCTTTGACCATGCGCTGGCAATCATCAAAATTCCCAGTGACTGCAAGTGCCTGAACCCCAGGTCGTTTAGTAATAAGTTGTCGTTCTTGTACATCACTGACTTTACCTTTAGGGTAGAGCAGCACCACTTCAATATTTTCTTGCCCAGCAAAACCGTCAGCAACTGCGCTGCCAGTATCACCGGATGTAGCAACAAGAATAATGCGTTTTTCATTGCGTTTATTTAAGAAATACTGCATCAGTCTGGCCATGGTGCGCGCTCCAAAATCCTTAAATGACAAGGTGGGTCCACGGAAAAGCTCGAGTACATATAAATCTTCTTTGAGTTTGACTACTGGACAAGGAAAATTTAAGGCCTCACGAACAATGGGTTCTAAATCTTGTTGCGGAATTTCATCTTTTAGCCAATGGTGCAAGACGTTTACTCCCACATCGGCTAGCGTTTGAGCCTCGAGCCAGTGTTTAGAGTCAATGGAGGGAATTTGATCAGGAACATAAAGACCACCATCAGGGGCTAGTCCTTTTAAGAGAGCTTCTTCAAAAGAAACTAAGGTTTTATATTTATCCCTGGTGCTGTAATAAGAAATCATCTCAAACCTCTTCTAAAATTTCTACATCAAAGCCTTTAGGAGCAATGGCAGCTTTAGTTAATAAACTTGGCCCTGGGGCTCCTTGCGCTGCGCTGATAATATCTGAAAGCACACCGCTAGCTGTAGCCGCCCCTCCTGCACCAGCACCCGTAATAAAGACACTGCCTACTGCGTCACCACGAAAATAAAGAGCGTTACGGTTGCTAGCAGCACTGGCCATGGCATGGGTATTGGGCAAAAACACTGGCCGAACTTTGTAAGCCCATTGACCCTGATCGGGGTAAACACTGCCTAATAAACGAATGCGACCATTGCGCTTGATGGCAGCTTGCATCACCTCTGGTGTGATATGGGTAATACCTTTGGTATGGCATTCAACATTTTCCCAAGTTGCATTAGGGTCAAAGACCAACCGTGCCAAGATAAGTAATTTATGGGCAGCATCAAAACCCTCTACATCTAGTCTGGGGTCAGCTTCGGCATAGCCAAGTTTCTGGGCCTCAGTCAGAGCTTTGTTGTAGGCAACTCCTTTTTCAACTTCGCTGAGGATGTAATTGCAAGTGCCATTAAGAATTGCATGAAGTTCTAAAGGTCTCGAGCCGCGCAAAACGCCAGTAAGAGCCCCAATGGTTGGGGTTCCAGCCATAACTGAGGCCTCAAAGTAGACTAGCCCCTTTTTTATAAAGGGTTTAAAGGTGTCCCAGTGTTCAGCCAAAGCAGCTTTATTGGCCGTGACCACCCGTTTACCAAGTCTTAGAGCCTCGAGCATGACCTCGGGGGCAGTGGTGGTTCCCCCCATCACTTCAACTAAGATGTCAGAAGTCTCTAAAATCTCCTTGGGGTCGGTGGTTAAGAGGGTTTGGGGAATGTTTGAACGCGCCTTAGAAGCGTCACGTACCAAGATTTTAGAGACCTTAAACCCTAATTCGTCTCTGTCTTCAATCAGTTCTACTAATTTGCTGCCGACGGTGCCTGCACCGAGAAGTCCAATATTCATAACTAGCGAGAATATCATAATGACTTGCTAGTAAAGAGGCTTATATGCTAAAACTAGAGGGTTGCTTTTTACCCGTTGGGGTAAGTTTAAGGAGTTTTTATGGCAAAAGTATGTGCAATTACGGGTAAAAAGACCCATCATCAAACATCATCTACACGTAAAGGATCACCCAAACGACGTGGTGGGGTAGGTCTTAAACAAGTCGGTGTTCACAAACGTTCTATCAAAGCCAACCTACAAAAACGCACTATTTGGGTGGATGGTAAGCCCCAGCGTGTATGGCTTTCAACCCAGGCTATGCGCTCATTAGACCCTACTGTGTTGGTCAATCCACAAAACAGAAAATAAGCTTTTTCAAATAGAGCTTTTTAAGACTCGAGGTTATCCTCGAGTCTTTTTTATGGCTGGGCGAGTCTTTGTAGTCTGTAGGTTAAGGTAGTCCTTAGGTTAAGCAAAGCTACCACCACAACGGCATGATACGCCCTGCTCAAGGCTGTTTATAACGAGATGATACCTCCTGCTCAAGGCTGTTATAACGAGATGATACCTCCTGCTCAAGGCTGTTCATCACTCGACTTTTGTTGTACCTCATCTAGTTTCACTTTAATCTATAAAGAAGGTGTTCTATTCCTTACTTCTTGTATAGGCTAAACCCCGTAGGATAGAACTATTGATTTGATTCTTTGGAGGTAACAATGCGTTTGATTAGACTTTTGATATTAGCAGTACTGTTCCCGATAGGATTTGCTGAAACCTTGGCAATCTATCCCTTTTCTAGTCAGGAAACCTTGTTAGGAATAGCTGTCGCAGATCGCACCGCGCAGGCCTTGCAAGAGCAATTTGAGGTTCTGGGACCCGAAATAACCCCCACTTTGCCTGCTCCTATTTTGGCTTCCGAGGGCTATTACCCAGTTCTTAGCATCATGACTGAGAGTTTTCCGATTGATACCAGTGAAGGTGCAGGGGTCTTGCGTGAAGTCTTGGGTTCAGATTATGCCATTACTGGCTCAATTAGTTTTGAAGATCAAGTGGTGGCCAATGTTTATCTGTCCAGCTCTGAGGGTATCCAGACCTTACGGGTCACTAGTCAAGAAGATGACCCCACTTTATTAGCCAAAAAAATAGCTTTCGTGATTGCGGCACGTTTAGGAATTGAACGCCCTGAGGTAGCTGGGGTCGATTTATCAGGTCCTTACGGAGATTATATAAATGCGGTGTCACTATTAACAGCAACTGATCTCGAGGGAGCACTTAGTATCTTAGAAGAAGCTCAAGATGGTGTTGAAGAAGAGCCGCGTTTGCAAACTCTATACGACGCAGTGCGGGCGGCTTTGGTGGGAGATACTTATTCACAACCTGATTTAATGGCGGCCTTGTCCCTCAATCTTTCAGGCGAGCTTTTTAGCCCGGAAAATTCTTTGACCTATTTTGAACCTCTGGCCCAGCAATCAGACTTGCCTGTTTTTAAGACCTGGGTGGCGATCTTACAAGCTTCAGCCGATCCTGAAAATGCGGCTGAGTCTATGGACACTGTTGCCAATGCCTATCCCTATGGTAAAGCAGTAAAGGCATCTTATCTATCAGTCAATAACCTCGAGGGAGCAGACGCAGCTTTAGCTGAACTTCTCGCCCAAAATACCTTGAGTTCACTTTATTCAGCCAGTTTAATCGCCAGTGAAAAGGAAGATGCAACCACCGAGAAAAAGGCACTCGAGCAAATGACCCATGTGGCTCCATCATCCCCTTTGGCTTTTGAAACTTTATCGTTTATTTATTTTGATGAAGACCAGCCCCAAAAGGCTCTCGAGGTCTTGACGGTTGCAGCTAGACTCAATCCAGAAAATACCACCACTTGGACCAATTTGGGATGGGCTAATTATTTGGTGGGTAATTTAGCTCAAAGTGAAGCTGATTCTATGCATTCAGTTGAACTTCAAGAACAAGCTGGCGGGCGTAGACCAGGAGATTACATTCCTTGGTATAACTTAGGATTAGCCCGCACGGTGATGGGTCGCCTAGAAGAAGCCATGGATGCTTATGAGGTCGCTGTTGAGCTAGATGCATCTGACGCAGATGAGCGTTCGCAACAAGACCCAGGTCTTGATGATGCTTCAATTGATGATTTAGTCAATGCTTTAGAGCTTTATCCCAGTCAACCCAGTGTGCATTATGCCCTAGCTAACCTCTTTGAAATTGAAGGCAAGCGTGATGAAGCAAGAGCCCAATTTGAAGCTTATATTGCAGCAGGTCAAGATTTACCTTTACAAGACCGTGCGGCTGATCGCCTCGAGGTCTTAAATGCACCTCTGCCTGCTTTAGAAATAAGCCCAGGTGCTGAAGTGGGCTTAGGTGAAGATTTTATTGATGCCTCGCCGTATCATCCTGGAGATAGACTGGTGCCATCTTTTGAACTCTATACCGCAGGTACCGAATTACCTAGCCGAGTTATGGTCAAAGCTACTTTGAAATCTTTAGAGGGTACGGTACTTGCTGAGCAAGAATCCGAATTGTCTATTCCAAGAGGAGCGATAGGGTTTTTAGTCAGTAGTCTCAGCATTGATTTACCTTCAGACTTAGTTGAGGGTGAGTACACTTTAGAGCTGAGTGCCTCTGCCACCGAAGACCGTATTGCAACCGCCGAGTTAGAGATAATGGTTGAAGGCTCTGAGGAAGTTTTTCGTCAATTGATTGCCCGCAATATATACCTGCTCAATATCGAAGAGTCCAATCTCTATGGGGCAGATGACTTCATCCGTGGCGATGATGAACTGATAAGTCTTTTACTAGCCGAACTCGAGGGTTCTGCTGAGCTTGCCGAAGAAGCCTTACCAACCATTGAAGATGGACGCTTTAGCGGTAAAAGCGGTGGACAATTATTTAGTGAAAGTACAGACCTAGATATCAGAGACTTTTTGACCTATCTACTAACTTCAGGGACCAGTGATGCATCGTTTGGTTTTGCAGATGCTTATGCCCAGTGGGCTCTCGAGGGTGGACCGGTTACAGAGTAAATTGACCATTTCTATAGTGCGTGGTATTTGAAATAAAGGTGTCAGCAGTCAGAAGAGTCTTCAACAGCAGGTATTATCTGGTCATCTTCGTCACGGTTATAACGGCATACTACTTTTTACTTTGAAAATCCTGCGGTGTTATTTGCAGTTCACAGCTTGCGGATTTTCAAGGTAAAACCTGTTGAAGACTCTTTTCAACGGTTATAACGGCATACTACGCCCTGTTGAAGACTCTTTTCAGTAGTCAGCATAGTTTTCAACTGACTACTGAATTCTGACTACTGTATACTTAAATCATGACATTTAAAGCCTATCAAGTCGAAGAACACGCCGGTGCTTTTGTTGGGCACATTGTTGACAAAACCCTCGAGCAGCTTCCTGTGGGTGATGTCACTATAGCTGTGCATTATTCAGCTCTGAACTATAAAGATGCACTTTCTGCATCAGGCAATAAAGGCGTAAGCAAAACCTATCCACACACACCAGGAATTGACGCAGCAGGCGTTGTTACCGAATCTAAAAGTGAAGGTTTTAAGGTGGGTGATAAGGTCGTTGTCACTAGCTATGACCTAGGCATGAACACCTCAGGTGGATTTTCTGAATATATTCGTGTACCAGCCGATTGGGTGGTACGTTTACCTGAAGGTTTAAGTTTGCGCCAGGCCATGACGTTGGGTACAGCAGGACTCACTGCTGCGATGGCCGTGCAGGCTCTCGAGCATCATGAGTTCACGTCGCCAGTATTAGTCACTGGAGCCAGTGGTGGGGTTGGCAGTATCGCTGTAGCCTTACTTTGTCAGCTTGGCTTTGAAGTGATCGCTAGTACGGGCAGTGATGCCTCTCACGAAATGTTAAGGACTCTCGGTACACATCAAATCATTCATCGCCAGACGCTAGCTGAAATATCTGAACGACCAGTGCTAAAACCTCTTTATGGTGGGGCGGTGGATACGGTGGGTGGAAATACTTTGGTGAATATCATCAAATGTTTGCGACCAGGCTCGAGTGTAGCTGCTTGTGGTTTAGTAGGCGGTGTCGATCTTCCGCTATCGGTTTATCCGTTTATATTACGTGGCGTGAATCTGTTGGGGATTGATTCACAGAACTACCCAATGCCCAAGCGTGAATCTTTATGGAAAAAGTTGGGTAAAGAATGGAAAGTTGATTTAGAAGCTCTAACTACAGAAATAAATATGCAAGATATTCCAGCTTCTATCGAAGCGATATTAGCAGGAAAAACCCAAGGTCATATCTTAGTCAATATTGCCAGCTAATTCTAATGGATACTCTTCTTTCAACCCTTGATTCCAAGATTCGCAGCACCATGCGTTACTCAACCCTCGAGGGGAGCTTTGTTCAAGCCTTCTTAAATTGGACTACGGGTAGTGCCTTGATTGGCTACATGCTTTTTTTGGGTGCAACCCCAACTGAAATTAGTCTTATTGGCAGTGTGCCACTTTTGGCCCAAGTGACCAATCCTTTGGCTGCCTGGCTTGCAGCCAAGCTGGGTCGACGTAAATATCTGGCCATTATTTTTGCAGCCTTGGGTCGGGGACTTTGGATTTTCGCAGCCTTATTGCCTCAGTTTGGTTTACCCGAAAAAAGTGCGCCTATGTTTATGGTGGGCTTAGTGTTGGTCTCGAGTATTTTTCAATCGGCGGCTGGAACCCTGTGGGCTGCTTGGATAGGTGATGTGGTTCCCCATCATGTACGGGGTCGTTATTTTGGTATACGCACTGGTGTAGTAGGTGTAGTGGGTATGGTGGCAAATCTGGCAGTAGGTTGGTTTTTAGATGTTGTGCAGGCCCCGCTCAGTTTTCAAATCGTGATGATGGCTTCTGTTTTTTGTGGGGCTGTTGGGGTTTTCCTTTACACCTTGCACTACGAGCCACCCGTTATAGGAAAACAGTTAGGCTTTAGAGATACCTTTGGTGAACCCCTTCGCCATGCAAATTTTAGAAGATTTTTACTTTTTGCTGCCTACTGGCAATTTGCTGTGATGCTGGCGGGTCCTTTTGTGATGGCCTATTTTCTCAATGAACAAAAACTAGGGTTTCGCAACATCGCTATCTGGAGTGTGATTATTGGAATTACGGCTCTATTCACAACAACCTTGTGGGGCCGCATTGCTGACCGTGTAGGCAATAAAGCGGTTATTGCTATTGGTTCAGTGATTGCGGGTGTGGCCATGCCAGGCACTTGGATTATTTTAGGGCTTACTGGGAATATCTGGTTCTTTTGGCTTAGTGCTATTGCAGATGCTTTTGCCTGGGGTGCGATTGGTCCAGCTATTTTTAACTTGGCCCTCTCGAGTTCTCCTCAAACTGGACGTGCAGCTTTTATTGCTTCGTTTAGTTTAGCGACAGGCCTAGCTGGATTTGTAGGGGGGTTATTGTCGGCTCCACTGCTCGAGTTTTTTCAAATGTTTAAATTTAGTATTGGCGATATTCATTGGACTGGTTATCACTGGCTTTTTGTTCTTTCAGGAGCCGCCAGAGCCTCGGCTTGGATACTTCTAAAACCTGTTCAAGAAGAAAATGCTTGGCGCACTCGAGATGTATTGCAAGGAGTTAAGGTTGATTATTGGAAATTGCGTCTTCCGTGGAGAAAGTAGCTAGGAGGAAGGAGGAAGGAGGAAGGAGGAAGGAGATATTATTTTCCGTATACCTCCTTCAGTTACTAATTCTGTCATCGCTATATCAAATGCTTCAATAGGTAATCTCTCAACGATAAGTGCGTCTGTGGTGATACCTACATAGGGTATGTTTTCTAGTTTGGGCAACAGTTGGTCATAATAGCCTTTGCCATACCCCAAACGAAACCCTTGTTTATCGAAACACAAACCTGGGACCAAAACGATGTCAATTATATGTGGTGATACTTCTATAGAATGTGCAGAGGGTTGTAAATAACCAAAAGGATGCCGCTCGAGGTTTTCTAAACGGTGAATACTAAGATGTGTCTTGTGGGTGCGAGTAACATAAAAGGTTTTACTTGTATCTTGGTGCAAAATATTTATATCAACTTCATCACCAAACGCTAAATAACTTAAAACATGTCTTGCTTGTTGATAGGTTTCCCAGTCTTGCAAATGCTTTACTACCGCTTGGCTTATTGAAGAGATGGTTAAGCCAGAGCGTACTTCTTTAGCCCAGCTTCTAAATTGGTTTTTTTCTTCTTGGATAGACATGCTAAACTCGAGTTACTTCTTTGGCAAGATGGGCCTTAATGTGATTCATGGCTTTTTCAGCGTGTACAAGCCCGTTTTCAATAAAGACATCGCTGGTTCGGGTGCTGTAGCCTGCGCTGCCAATCACATAAAATCCTGCTACGTTGCTCTCAAAGGTATCTTCATTGAGCTGTGCTGAAACATCGTCAGGTTTTATAGTGACTCCAACCTGTTCTAAAAGTTTAGTAGAAGCGTAATAGCCTGTTAAGGCAAAAGTTTGATCAGTAGGAATCATGACGCGTTCACCTTGCTTATCAATTATGACTGCTTCAGACCTAATCTCTTTAACAAGGCTATTAAAGTGAACCTTGATCGAGCCTTCTTTAACCCGATTCTCGAGGTTGGGTTTAATCCAATACTTGAGACTAAAACGAAAGCTATCTCCGCGATGAATCATGGTAACGTTGGCTCCTGCTTTGAATAAATCTAGCGCAGCATCAGCCGCACTGCTTCCTGCTCCAATAATGGTGACATTGCGAGCGTAAAAAGGATGTGCCTCGGTAAAATAGTGACTTACATTCGGTAAATCTTCGCCAGGAATACCCAGAACCTTTGGATTATCAAAGTATCCTGTGGCTAGGGCTACACATCTACTTTTGAAACTAAGCTGCTGACCACGGTCAGTAACTGCCATTATTTCAAAACCCTCACTTAAACGTTTGATATGTGTGACTTCGTGAAAGGTTTTCACTACTAATTTTTCGTTATGAACCACTTTGCGGTAATAATCTAGAGCTTCTTTGCGTGTGGGTTTGTCAGTAGATGTAACGAGCGGATGATTGCCAATCTCGAGTCTTTCTGAGGTAGTAAAGAAAAGCATGTAGGTAGGGTAGTTGACCATAGCTTGGGTAATAGCCCCTTTTTCTAAAACCAAGTAATTCAGTCCAGCATATTTTGCGCGAATGGCGGCTTCTAGTCCTATTGGCCCTGCGCCGATGATGAGTAAGTCAAACATGGAGTTATGGTAGCAGAGAGTAGAGAAAGATTGAGGATAGTTAATTACAAAATTAAGTTAAGACATATGATTGGGATTGGCTAGAGTGAAGTGTGTAGAGTCTAGTTGATACCGAGCTTTCGGCGTGCTTCTCTGACAAGCAATGCATAGATTTCTGTTATGGAACTACTCATCTCGTGGAGCTTCGATATAACTTTGACTAATCGTTCAGGTTGCGTATCTTCCCAGTCTACAGAGACGGATTGAAGACCGGAATATGTACTCCATGTGTTGAGGGCAAGATAATGACCGAATTCATCGATGGTCTTAAAGAGTTTTACACGAATACCCTCGAGATCCGTGTCTAGAAATTCGTTTGATGGATCTTCGTTAAGAAGTACAAATTCATCCATCTGGTTAAATATCTTTGGATGGAACGCACCACCAAAATCATGAAGTTCTAGGAACCTGATGAATTCGCGATAGGGAAGGGCATTGCGTATTCTTTCAAAGACAACACAGTCAACAGCATGAGAACGTTGGTTGTATAGGACACTTGGTGAAGCGGAAACTTTAGCATACCAATTATCGCGATGTTTAAAGAGCTCACTTATGGTGTATTTTGTACCTTTTGGGTGCTTGTGATCATATGAGCGCATGTCTGCGTGACAATCAAAGCAGAGGGGGATGCAGTTTGATAGCGAGTCATCACCATCTTCTGAATGATGGACAATATGGTGAAGTTCGATCTTGGTGCCACAAAATTTGTGGCAGAGACAACAATGACGTCCTGATAAGATGAGTGCTTCTTCACGGATGGAGGTAGCGAAGGACATAGGACTTGATTACTAACGACACACGCTCAGGGGTGACGAGGTATTTAATCGTAGCATTAACATTACTCCTTTTTATTCTAAGATGCTTTGACAAGACATTTCTTTATATCTTTAGTTTGGCAAATAATGCTTTGCTTAATAACACAAACCTAAATTAAAGATTAATAATTGAACACATTTTAAAACATCTTACTAGGGAATAAATTGTTTAGGCTACAATCTTCACATTTTGGCTTTCTAGCATTACATATTTTTCTGCCATGCAGGATAAGTGCGTGATGGGCAATAATCGGTTGCTCTTGGGGAAAGTACACTCTTTTTTTAACTCGGTGTGACTTCAGAGGGTTGCGAAGGCTTCTGCAACATCAAAAATAAAACCAATGCTAAAGAATAACTTATAGCAATAATCACGGCCATCGGTAAAGCTGATTTGGTTTGAAACAGGCTGAGCAGTGCCCCTGCCAGTGCGCCAATACTCGAGCCTAAACCCCCTAATAAAGATGAAGCGATGCCAGCATTTTTACCAAAGGGGGCCATCACTGCGGCCATTGCATTAGGGCGAATCAGCCCCATGCCACCGATACACACAAATAACCCTATCCATAGGCCAATCATGCCACCAAATCCAGTTGCGGCAATCCCCGCCAATACTAGGGCGGCAATGGCCATACCTATCATGGCCGACTTAAGGATGCGTTGTCCTGGAAAGTGGTTGAGTAAAAGGGAATTGAGTTGCGATGAGGCGATAAGCCCCACGGCATTAAGTCCAAAAATCCAGCCAAAGTTTTGAGCGGAAATTCCGTAAACCTCAATAAAAACCATTGAGGCTCCAGCTAAATAGGTAAAAAAACCAGCCCCCATCAAGCTATTAGGTAAAGCGTAGCGGGTAAAGCGACTGTCTTGCAGAAGATTTTTGTATTCCTTTAAAACAGCCCAAAGAGGATTCTTGTTGCGACGTTCTGTGCTCAGAGATTCGGGAAGTGCAAAGGCCACAAGACCAAGGCAGAGTAGGCCAAAAGCCACTAGGACTAAAAAGATGGTGCGCCAGCTCGAGTACAACAAAATTTGCCCACCAATCAAGGGAGCCAAAATGGGAGCTAAGCCCATCACTAACATCAAGTAAGAAAAAATCCGCGCGGTTTGCTTGACTTCAAAGAGATCACGAACAATCGAAGTGGTCAACACCATGCCCACACAGCCACCCAGAGCCTGAAGCAAGCGCAACACAATCAAACTGTCAATAGAGGGTGCCAAGGCGCATCCTAAAGAAGCTAAAGAGTAAAGAGCGCAGCCAACCATCAAAGGTCGTTTGCGCCCTACGCGGTCACTGATGGGGCCGATAAACAATTGTCCAAGTGAGAGGCCAAGAAAATAAATGGCCATGGTTTGTTGAACCCTCGAGGTATTAAACTCCTGGGCCAGCGTAGGAAGTGCTGGCATATACATATCGGTGGTGAGTGGGCCATAAGCCGATAGAATGCCAAGAATGATGACCAGTTTCCAGGTTGCTGGTTTCGCGGTCTCGAGGGCAGTTTCAGGCACAGAGGCTATTCAGTTACACTGCGGTCATAGGAAGATACCAAATAGGGTAAATCACTTTGGTGATACCGTCCTTTGTCATCAAACCAGAAGATGTACTCACCGACTTCACCTTCTTCAACAACCGAGCGTGTAACCTTGCCATCTACAATCCCTTGAAATACTGCAGTTCCATCTAAAGAGTAAAGCGAGATGTACATTCGGTCAGATGTAAATTCCTGGATATTGCGCCGTATGGTGTTTTGTGTCTCGTTGCGGCAAGACACCAATAAAACAGCTAAAGCGATGAGTAGAATTACTCGTTTCATTCGTTACCTCCGTCTTCTGTGGGTTCTTCTGTAGACTCTGTGGTGGCTTCTTTAATAGTGACCAATTCGGGGAACATTTCAACGGTTGTATTGCCGCGGTAATCTTTGACCAATTTGCCCAAGATATCGTTTTCTGCGCCTTCTTGAATTTGATCTTTGACTTCTTCTAGGCTAGGCGCTAAAGCCTCCTGGCGTTCATAGGGCAGTATCAAATGATAACCAAACTGGCTTTGAACGGGTTCAGTCACTTCATTTAGAGGCGCACTAAACGCTGCTTGCTCAAATTCTGGAACCATCGCACCTTGAGGAAAACACCCTAACTCGCCACCATTGGCACCACTGCCAGGGTCTTGACTTTTCTCCATAGCCAATTCTTCAAAGGTTTTGCCAGTAGCAAGGTCGGCTTGAATGGCTTGGGCTTCCTCTATGGTGGGTACTAAAATATGTTTGGCACAAGCTTGGGCAGGGGTGGCTAGCTCTTTCTTGTGGGCATCATAATAAAGCTGAAGTTGATAAGGCTTTACGGTGATATCGCTGCGTAAAGCATCGATGGCTCTGGTACTAAGGTCAGCTTCGGCAATTAGTTTGCGAAAGGTCGCGTCACTAAGACCAGCTTGTCGAATCTGTTGTAAATAGGTTTCTTCGTCAGGAAAGTTAGCCTTGATCTCAGTAAGGCGCGTTTCAACAAAGCTTGGGTCAAAGCTTAAGCCTCTGGTAAAACCCATATTTAGAACCGCATATTCAGTAGCTAGCTGGTCAAGATATTGGGGGCGCAGGCTATTAAACATAGGAGCCATTTCAGGTGACATAGGAATGCCTTGCTCTTGGGCTAACTGATTGGTATAGAAGGCAAAACGCTCATTAAATTCACTGAGCATTAGCTCGTTTGTACCTACTCTAAGTACAACTGGATTACTTTCGTCTTGGGCAAAACCAAGACCAATAAGGCTTAAAAAAATAATAGCTAAAAGACGCAACATTAAGACTCCTTTGAAACGTGTGAGATACCAGCTTGTATACAAGCTTATCCACTAACGTTGTAGCATATCATTTTAGAATAAATGCTTACGTCCACCAAAAGTAGAGTGGCGAGTTTTTAAGATTTACTTTGTACTTAACAGAACTACACTCAGATAATGTTATACTTAAGCTCATGGCTCGAGTGTTGCGTAGTCCCTATGAAACCCTTGGAGTAGACAAATCAGCAACCGATGATGATATTAAGTCTGCGTATCGGCGTTTGGCCATGCGCTATCATCCTGATCGCAACCCCAACGATAAAGAAGCTGAAGAAAAGTTTAAGGAAGTCTCTGAGGCCTATGCAACCTTGCGCGACCCTGAAACCCGGGCCAAGTTTGACCGTTATGGGCGTGTTGATACGGGATATACCCAGCCTGATTTTAGTCAGACCAACTGGCAAACTGTTTTTCAAGAAGCCGATATTAAGTTTGATTGGTCGCAACACCAAAATATCCCGCGCAGTGGAAATTTATTTTTCGATGTGCTTTTTGGAGCCATGACCAGTATGATGCGCTCCTCGGGATTATTGCCTGGAGAAGATAAAGCCTTAACCCTCGAGCTTCCCTTAGAGGATGCTCGGCAAAATACCCAAAGGCGTTTGCGGGTCCCTGGCCCAAGTGTTTGTGTGCAGTGTCGTGGCAGTGGGCACTATGGACAAGCTGCTTGCCCGGTTTGTGATGCCAAAGGTATTAACCGAAGTGGTTCAGAAGTAGATGTGGTGGTTCCAGCGCGGGTGCGCTCAGGAACTAAGTTGCGGTTACGTGGACTGGGTGGGCCGGGTAATCCTCCAGGAGATGTTTTGGTACAAGTGACAATTAAAGTGCCTAGTTATGTCAAACAAATGGGTCATGATTTACATATGGAATTGCCCCTAACACCACTCGAGGCTTCACAAGGTAAAACCCTCAATGTTTTAGGAATGCCTATTAGTATTCCAGCAGGAATAAAAAACCAACAAGTTTTGCGTATTCCCAATGGAGGTTTACCCTTAGGCAATGAAACCGGGGGCGAATTGGTGCTTACGGTAGTCTTAAACTTTTGGCAAGGCTTATGGCGTATGGCCCGTGATACACTAGGGGGCAAAGGCCTCGTACTCTCGAGATAATTTTATGAATGATGATGCCAAAGATGAATTAACCATTGATAGAACTCGCCCGCTTTATGTGATTAGTGTGGCTGCTGAGTTAGTTGATATGCACCCGCAAACATTGCGTCTTTATGAACGTAAAGGTTTAATCGAACCCAGTCGCAGTGCAGGCAAGACCAGGCTTTATTCACAAAGGGATATTGAACATCTCAAAGAAATTCGCCGCTTAACCCAAGAGCTTGGTGTAAATCTGGCTGGGGTTGAAGAAATTATTCGCCTGCGTAAACGCCTAGATGTTTTGCAAGACCAGATGGAAGGCCGTATTGATGAGTTACAAGTACAGATTCAAGATTCTGTTCAGTCCTATCAGAAGGCCCTCGAGGCTTCTAAGAGCGAATAAAGTCTGACAATTAGACTCTTCAAGCCAACTCACCTTAATCTTATAGCCTTAAACATATAGCCTAAAGGTCGCCTAACCAGCTAACATTATCAAGTGCATGAGGGTTTATGCTTAGAGCTTTTTGTTGCTCGAGTTTTGAACTTGTATCATCCCCAGCAGCTTTGAAAATTAGGGCCGCGGTGGCGTGTAATTCAGCACTGTCCCAAGGGCTTGCTAGGGTAATTTCGATAAGCTCTTGAGCATCTTGTGTATGGCCGGACTGAAAATAGGCTTGGGCCAGTAGCGTTGCTGCTTCGCCACTTGGCCTTAGGGCAAAATTGGCTTTGGCAAGACTCAGGGTTTTTTCGGCCTGTTGGGCTGATTGTAAATAATGACTTAAAGCATGACCATAGGCGGCTTCTGGAAATTGATTAAGTTGTTTTTCGTAGGCCGTTTGGGCTTGTTTTAACCAATATTGGGCTTCTTTGGGTTGGTTTTGCTGCTTTGCAATATCAGCCAAAGCGTCCATAAATTCAGGATTACCGGTTGTATCTATAATCTGCTGGTAAAGGCGTTTGGCTTCATCTAAACGACCTTGAAGCCCGTAAATTTCAGCAATATGTTCCTGAATAAGCCACCAGCCTGAAAAGGCCTGGTCGGCATCTTGGTAATGCTCGAGGGCTTGATCATAGCGACCTCGGTCTAGGTCAAATAGGCCTCTATGCAGATGAATAAAGGCACTGAGTTGGGCCGAGGTATCACCACTTACATCTTCCATCTGATCAAGATAAGCCTCAGCTTGCTTAAAATCACCTGTGCGCCAATAATAATGAGCTAAACGAAAAAGATTACTGGTATTTTTATCGAGGGCTAGGGCTTCTTGATACCCCGCTAAAGCCTGGTCATAGTGACCCTGATGAAAGGCAACATCGGCTCTTAAAGCGATAGTGCTGGCTTTGCTATTATCACTTAAAATAATATTTTGTTGGTTTGCTTTTAGATCAGTCTCAACCAAGTCTAATCTATGCAAGCTGTAGTTAAGTCCTGCCCTGGTCATGTGTGGGCCGCCGGCCGGGCCTGAAAGGTCAAAGGCCTTCTTAAGCATCACTTCTGCGCTAGCATAATCTTGATAATCGCCGGTTAAACGAGCTCTTTGTAGATAAGATGAGGCGGCTAACTCTAAGGCAAACCAAGAGTTGGGCATGGTTTTGGCACGGTTGCTAAAACTGCTTATTTCTTGCTCTACTTGAGCAACTGCCGCAGCGTAAGCAGTATCTGTGATTGGATTTAAGCGTTCTGCAAAAACGATTTGTTGATAATAAACATAACCTGCACCTAAAATGAGTCCAAAGGTTAATAGGCTAGCAATAATGAACTTTTTTTGTTGAGGCATGGTTGTCTCCCAGACTTAAAATTTGTGAGGTCGAAATTTTTAGGACTGCTCCCGATAAGTGGGAGCAGTCTGTTTTTGCTGTAAACCTTATACCAAATCGGTAAGCAAGTGACGCATATCCTTTGGTCACACCGACTGGAGCCCTTCGATAAGACTCAGGGCAGGCTTCTCGGAACGGAGGTGTCTAGGGCACGCCATTTACCCTTCGCTGAGTTTGGAATGATGCATTGCCCTAGACTTCTCGACTCCGTTACACTTCGCTCGAAGTGACAATCAGGTGGTCTTTTGAGTCACTTCCCCAGAGAATTGGTCTTAGGGTGTGTGAGGTGCCGCTAAGTAAGGGGCGGTGGTAGAAAATGCCTTGTCATTGGCGGTTGGATTAACGCCAACCAGACTGGTGGGGGTCTGACCTTCGACACTTAAATCAAGCAAAATGACAGCTAAGGTAACATCAATAACTGGGTCAGTTAACTTGCGTCCATTTGGGAAACCTGGGGCCTTGGTCGTATCAAGCTTTAGGGTGTCTGGAACCACAAGTGGGGCGGCTTGGGTGATACAACTGCTGGTGGCAGGGTCAAAAGGATCAGTGGTATTGACCATGCAAGGCGTAAGCCCTAAATCTGTCAAATCATCATCTAGGGCGGTGTGTAAGCCAGCAACATTGGTCACAATTTCACCTGCAAAGGTCAGTGCAGCATCATCGCTAGGATTACCTGCATTATAGTCGTTTTTACTGGTGATAACCGCCGTGGCAATGGCTGGCATAGCTGCGCGGTCTACGCGGGTATAAGCCGAAGGTGCATCGGTGGCAAACACAAAGTTGTCAACGCCTACAGTGAGGGTCACCGTAGCTTCATTGGAGGTTGTACCTTCGCTATCTTTTGCGGTGTACTTAAAGCTATCAGCACCGGTAAAGCCCGCATTTGAGGTGTAAGTAATCGTGCCGTCGGTGTTAACGGTGGTTTGGCCCTTACTGGGTTGAAGGCTTACTTTTACTTGACTTGTATCAATGGCAGTTGCACGCAAGTTAGTTGCGGCATCTGCGTCAGTATCGTTGCTCAGAACATCAATAATTTTGGCAATACCTTCAATAACAGTGACACTATCATCAACCGCAACTGGTGCAGGATTGATAGATTTTGTAGCAGGGCAAGCTGTTAAAAGACTGCTAAGTAAAAGTGTAAGAACTACACCTATACCAGCTTTTGATCGGGCTAGATTTTTCATTATTTTCTCCCCGTTGAGGCCCAAAGGGCTAGATTGTCATTGCCACTACTAGCTGCAGCCAAATCCATCTCGAGTACAATACTCGAGACATTTAAGCTCGCTATAGAATCTCTGCTGCTATCAAAAGACAATGTACCTGTTGCTAAGGTTTCCTTAAAGCCTTCCAAATCAAAAAAGAAAGGGTCATCCTTTAAGCCTGTAAACACACTTAAACCCGTGCCTGCACTAATCGAGGTTTCCACAGGGCCAGTTATAGAACCTGTGCTACCTGGCAAGTTTTCAACCTGAACCCCCCAGGCACCTTTGGCATTTTTCCCAAAGCGGATGTTAATGTCAATATCAGCTTCGTTATCGCCATCGTTATCAATATGCACGGTGTATAAGACTTTATCGTCGTAGGTAGCACTTTGCTGGGCTGTGGTGGCTTGAAGACCTGCATAGGTAAGAACGGTAACCAGTTTGTTCCCTTCATACCAAGTATAAAGGTCGGCAATGTCAGCAGCGTTATCTGCTTTGGTACCTGGTGCTTCGGAGTGGTCTGAGGCAAAAACAGACATAATGGTCGCTAAACCAAAAATGCCAAGACTCAGAGCTATTAAGTATCTAGATCGTTTCATTTAAGAAACCCCCCTGGAAATAGGTGTACAAACAGCAGGGCCGGCATCCTGCAATCTGCGTTAAGGTCAAGTATTGGTTTTTGACCTTCAGAAGGTATATACACAAGCTGTTAAGGTTTGGATGTTGAGAGATAAATATGGCAAAGTCGAAGAGAGCCTCCTGTCCTTGGTGGACGCACCATAAACCGTAACTTTGTACACAAAAACTAAGAATTGCTAGAAAATATAACTGTTTTCCTGAAAAACCCTTATCTCTTTTCGGAAAATTCAGCTAATGGCAACGTATGGGCAAATTTTGGCAACTATTGGTACTTACTGGATATACTCAGAGCATGAATTTAGATGATTACCTGATACAAAACCGCCAGCAACACTTAGATGAACTTTTAGATTTTCTTCGTATCCCTTCTGTTTCAGCACTTTCTGAACACATTAATGATATTAAAAAAGCAACTGAATTTGTGGCTGAAAAACTGCGTGATTTAGGATTTAAGGTCACGATTTATCCTACTTTGGGTCATCCTGTTGTATTTGCTGAGTACCATATCAATCCGGCTCTTCCAACCGTTCTTATTTATGGACATTACGATGTCCAACCCCCTGACCCTTTAGACCTTTGGGAGTCACCTCCCTTTGAACCTGTTATCAAGGAGGGTGTGATTATAGCCAGAGGTTCTTCTGATGATAAAGGGCAAGTCTACGCCCACATCAAGGGTGCTGAAAGTTTACTTAAAACCACCCAAACTTTACCTGTTAATTTAAAATTTTTAATTGAAGGTGAAGAAGAAATTGGCAGCTCTAACCTAAGTCCTTTTATCGAAGCATATAAAACAGAACTTGCTGCCAAGATTGTTCTTATCTCGGATGGGGCTATGCTTGCCCCACAAACACCGACCATAACCTACGGACTCAAAGGGTTAACCTACATTGAAGTTGGGGTTAAAACAGCCAATCTTGATTTGCACTCAGGAGCCTTTGGGGGAGGCGTGCCTAACCCTATAAACAGCCTAGCTAAGATGATTGCCCAGTTGCATGACAATCAGGGGCGGATTACAGTTCCAGGGTTTTATGACGCAGTAATTGATGTTTCAGCCACTGAAAAAGCAGCCTTTGCCAAAGTACCTTTTGATGAGGCTAAATTCTGTGAAGAGATTGGGGTTAGGGCTACACCAGGGGAGACTGGGTATAGCTTACTCGAGCGTCTTTGGGCCAGACCGACTTTAGATTGTAATGGGATTAAGGGCGGGTTCCAAGGTGAAGGTGCAAAAACAGTTATACCCAGAGAGGCAATGGCCAAAATTTCTTGTCGCTTAGTCCCTAACCAAGACCCCCAAGATATTGCTCAGAAACTAGGTGACTATTTAATCTCAATTGCGCCAAAAGGGGTTGAAGTCACCATTACTAATTTGCATGGGGGACAACCTGCAATGACACCTATTGAATCACCCTCGGTTCAAGCGGCAGCTAAGGCCTTGCAAGACGTTTATGGTAAAGAACCTCTCTTTACTCGCACTGGTGGAACTATTCCCGTGGTTAGTTCTTTTCAAACCCTGTTGAAATCGGAGGTGGTGCTAGTAGGATTTGGTCTACAAAATGACCGTGCCCACTCGCCTAATGAAAAATTTGATTTACTAAATTACTATAAGGGGATTGAGACCAGTGCGGCACTGATTAAAGCCTTTGCAGGTGATAGATGAAAATCAAAGTGGCATTTAGTGTGTCTATGATAGAAGAGTGACAAAGCTTAAACGTCTACCACTCTTATTTAAGGCTTGGCGACTATTGCTGTTTTTGCGTTTTAGCCTTTGGTTATTTCCCTTTGAGAAAGTCAAAACTATAATGCAAAAGATGTCCATACTGAAGAGTCCAGAATATGAATTTGGGCAAATCATTAAAGTGGTTAACCAGGTTAAGTTTTTTGTTCCAAGGGCAACTTGCTTATCCAGGGCTTTAACAGCCAAAGTATTGGTTGCACAAAGCGGTCACCAGATTGAGCTTTGTATAGGTGTTGCTAAAAATCAAAGCAACCAACTTGAAGCCCATGCTTGGCTCGAGAAAGACGGGGTCGTAGTAATGAATAATCTCGAGGGTTTATCTAATTTTATTAAACTTTCATCACAGTTCTGAGAGGGTTGTTTCAACCGCATCCAAAATCTGTTCAATATGTTGTAATCCAGCTTGAAATGCGAGTGAGAAAACTGGGACTTTGTTTACAAAGGCTAAGTATTGTTGCATCATTTGTTGTTTACGTTCTTGCTTTTCTAAACTAAAACTGTAGGCATGGGGTAATACTGCTGAAAACGCGTTAGAGCAGCTTATAGGATTGATGACCGTGATAGTTTCAGAGTCCGTAGGTAAACGCTCGAGGATAAACAAGCATCTAAAGGGAATACTTGCTAATTCATTAGAGGTGTTTTGGGTGAGAATCTGGCGGTGATCGCGGTCTGGTTGCTGGTAAAAGTCTGCTGAAGCTTTGCGTAAACGTATTGAAAAGGGTAGTTGAATAGCCATTACTTTTTCTTTGATCTGAAAGTTAACCGCGTCATCTGCCCAAAGAGGGTAATTGCGTTGAGATAAACCATAAGCCAGCGTCGATTTCCCGGTTTCTGACCTGGCACACAAGGCAACCAATCCTTTTGTTGTACTTACTGCACTGGCATGAAGAATTTCGCTTCCTCGAGCTTGTAGCATCAAGGGTAAAACCGTGCGGTAATAGGTATCCCAAACCCAGCAGTCTGGCGTACGATCATCTGGATAAGCGGCGACCGTATTCTGCCAGATATCTAGAGAAAAATAACCTATCTTGTAAACATATATCCAATAAGTATCTTTTTCAATCTTTCCCCAAGCACAAACCTCCCCTTGATTATCTTTCCAATTTTCTGAAAAGGTATCAAGTGGGAGATTTAAATGTGGTACTTCAATCTGTAATGGCCAGACAGTCATTTTCAATTTTTATGAGTTGCATTCCCCGCCCTTTGCGACGAGTAAAGCTTCCTTATCCCAATACCCTTTCGCTTGTGGTGGGGTAGTTTATTCGCCGAGACCACTTCGATTTTTCCTAGACTCACCTGGGTCTCCACCGGCCGTACTCAGTTTTCCTCCACCCATATTTATGATATTCCCGATAAGCCCAACATACTTGACTTTTATAGGCTCCCAAACTTTCTTTGCTTGTTTCATGAGGTCATACTCCTTTTTGGGCTCTTACCCAGCTCTCAAGACTCAATAAATCCCAAAGCCTGTAGGCTTGATGAGAGTCATTTGCTGAAATAATAGAGTTGATAAGCTTTGTTGTCTGTGACGGATGCACTATCCCTAAGTCAAAAAGTGCGCTAAAGGTCTTGATATTCTTTAAGATATCTTTGCCCTCAGTGAGCAGCAAATGCCTGAAGAAGCTTATAGAGACCACTTTTTTCTGTTTTTCAAAATGTAGATTTGGGAACCTCTTTGCTAGTGTATATCTGACTAGACCCTTGGACTTTTTCCCTTTATTTAATAAGTGAGGGGGGACGCGGTAAAGCATTTCAATAAGATCGGCGTTCCAAAAAGCCGAAAGCATGAGTAATCCCATGTGTTTACTGCGATGAAATTCTTCTTCTATATCCATAGCCATGTGAGGGTGATTTAAATTTCTATCCATAGTTTCTAAGTAGAGAGAAGGATACTTAGGTTTAAGATGTCCTTCGATCAAGGTTCTAATATTTGCTTCAAGATCACTTCTCAAAGTCGCTTCAGGGGCAATCCACTCCGGAAGTTTACTCAGAGCTTTTTTAAAGTATCGCTCCTTGATTAAGGTTTGTGCTATTGGGAAATTTGATGCGCTATCACGGAGCGAACGTGTCAAAATTTTACGTAAGCCATTTTGCCAAAGTACGTTTTTGAGCATGGCAGCTCGAGGTAGATGATAAGAATTGGCGATACTATCGGTAAGGTGTAACAGACCTTTGAAATCTAAGGATTTAATGAGGTCATGGGCATAGTATGGGTCAACGGTTAGCCATTCATCACCGCCACCACCAGTCATTATAAAATCACAGCCTAAGTTTTTTCCTTTTAATCCCAGGGTATGATAGCCCCCAATCCAGGGATTTTGTACGGGTGCTGAGAGATGAGGACTTAGGTCAAGTGTTGCCTGTAAAATCCCTTGTTCTTGTACAGCTTCATTAAGGGGCATAAACACTTGGGAAAGACCAAGCTGCTGCGCGACACCTTTCTGGGTTATGCCTTCATTGACACCTTGGGCCTCAAAACCCAAAGATAGAGCAAGGGGGGCTCTCTTTTTAATAACTTGCACTCATCTGTAGCTACGGCCGCTACAGAAACCGAATCTAAGCCACCGCTTAAAAACATCCCTGGCCGACCTAAGCTCAGGTAATTGCGGATAGTTGACTCAAAAAGATGAGCAAAGTCTTCAAAGGCTTCTTCACCTAGCCAATCAATTTTCCCGTTTTGTGGTATGGGATTCCAGTAGCGGGTGATCGAAAGATTTCCTTTGCTATAGCTTAAAAAATGTCCAGCAGGAAGACGCGAGATAGCCTGATAAAAGGTTTGTGTGTTATCAGTCCAGCGATGACTAAGATGAACGGCTAGGCTTAGACGGTTGAGTTGGGAAGAAACGTTGGGGTGGGATAAAAGACCTTGAGTAGTAGTTGAAAAGAAAAATTCAGTGCTGGTCTGAGCATAAAAAAGAGGGAAATGACCTAAGCGGTCTCGAGCGCAGATCAAGATATCTTTACGGCGATCCCACAGACCAAAGCTATAAATTCCGTTTAGTTTTTCAACAAACTGTTCCCCCCAACGTTCATAGGCTGCCAGTAAAAGTCCAGCTTCTGAGAGAAGGGGTGTATTTAGAATCTGACGTAAATCATTAAGATTAAAAAGATAGCCTACAAAAACAGCTTCTCCTACCGAGTTTTGGGCGTAGCTTGGGGCCTCTCCAGTAGGGCTCGATACATGAAGTGCCTTATTGGCCTTGTCGCTCTCAGAGTATCTAGTAAGCCATGTCCCTAGTTGATTTGAGGTTGTTGAAACCATGCTAGTTTCTTACCAAGAGTTTTTCTTTGACAAATAAATCGACCGTTTGAGCCATTTCTTCGTCAAGTTGAGTTTCGCTAACCTCGAATTCATTTAGTAAAGCTGAACGTGCTTGTGATACGGAATATCCATTCGATAAGAGTTCCCATAGCCTAGCCCCAGTTTCGTTTAGGTCAAAAATTTGGTTGGTTTGCGTATGGATAAGTATCAGGTTCTGATCGAGTTTTTGAAAGATAACTTGATTTGAGGGGGAAAATTCGTTCATTATAGTGATTTTAGATGAGTTTGGAGCCACCCAATACCCATTGGTCACAGTCAACGGAAAATCGTTAAGCTAACATAGGTCCTACTAAACTTTTCTCAAAGGCTCGTCTTATGAGTAGTGTCCAAAAACAAGAGATTATTGAATTTTTTACTAGAAACTATATTGCTGAAGATATCTCTTGGGTCTTGGCAGGGGATTTAGAACCCTATGCATACACGCAGTTACCCTCGTTGCACTCACAAAAACCCCTGCTGTATCCAGCCTATCTAGCCTCTGTGGCCCGGCATCAACTTATCAAAGCTGAATTGTATGACTTGTTGAAAACATGGTATGGGCGTGGATTTGAAGTAATGTTATACAAAGGTTTTTATCTAAACCAGTGGGTGTATGAGCAATCTGGGCAGCGTATGTATATTGATGTTGATATTGTTGTCCATGAAGCTCAATGGCTTGAAATGTCAAAGCTGGCACAAAATCTTGGGTGGGAATGTAGTTACCGAGTAGATGATGACGTGCGTAGTCACCATGAGATTGCACATTTATATTCGCCTATACACCATTTTAAAATAGATATCCATAGGTCATTCATACATCAACGTGGTAAAAAAAATTTACATGAAGAACTTAATAAAGAAGTCTGGGATTTGGCGCAACAAATCCCATGGAATGATATTTATGTTTTGGCACTTTCACCGTTAGATTGTGTATTGTGCGGTTTGGTTGCACACCGACTTTGGTCTGGCGGTAAGGGGAAGATTTTACTCAAAGATTATTTAGATTTTAAAGTGCTAATAGATAAATTTGGGTTTACAGAGGAAGAATTATTGAGTCGCTCGAGTGTATTGGGTATTTACAAAACCCTGACTTTATTTCTCGAGTTCTGTAATCCATTTAAGAATCATTTTGTTTCATCCTCCACGCAGATAGACCTAAGGCAACGCCATTTACAGATAACCGATGAAAGCGGACCTATTAGTCACCAAGGTCCATCTTTGAAAGTATTATTAGTGCTAAAACGTCTTGTTGATATGGCCTATTACAGTCCGTCATGTATCAAAACCTTGTTTATGAGTGGCTTGACTCGAGATATGCGTCAGCTTGTAAAAAAACTCATGCCTTCTTCTGAAATAAAGCCTGTGTCTTTAGGGGTTATATCTCGAGATACAAATAAAGCAGTTGAATACCTATTTAAGTGGTGTTCACAAGAAGAAAAAAGAAATAGCCTATATGCTTTAACCCTCTTTGCAATTTACCGCCATCTGGGTCAACCGGTCTGTTTTGTTCAAGGAATAGACTCAAGCGGCAAAAAACATACGTGGGTAGAGTTGGCAGGGATTCCTATTTCGGGTGCAAATGATCGCTATGCACGGCGAAAATATAGCATTGAATATCAGTTTCCTGCCAAAAATTAAAAATAAGAATTTTCCGTTGACACATACTCTTACCCGTGATACCCTTTTTTTGCTGGCGCCGTAGCCAAGCGGTAAGGCAGAGGTCTGCAAAACCTCCACTCAGCGGTTCGATTCCGCTCGGCGCCTCCAAAAGAGTCTTTAGCCGATGGTATCATCAACGAATCATTCGGCTAGTTAGATGATAACGGCATGATACGCCCAGCTAAAGGCTTTTTATACCATCGTTTTAGGTGCGTGGCTCAGTGGTAGAGCGTTCCCTTGACATGGGAAAGGTCGGCAGTTCAATCCTGCCCGCGCCTACCAAAGAAAACCCCAGTAAATACTGGGGTTTTTGATATTTTGGTGCTACCTTAAATGAGGCTTATTTTGCTTTTGTGCGTAACCGAACTTTTATGAGAGCTAATTTAGGATTTTTGAACGCAAGATAGACGCAAGTTGAACGCAAGTTAGTTTAAGGGTGCTGTAGGCACGTCTCGCTCAGGTAAGGGTGTATCAAACAAGTCGGGCATATGCTGCACTTTCTCTGATTCCAGAACATGACGGTAAACATCCATCGTGATTGATACTCGAGCATTACGGTCTCGCTGGACTTCCATCAGGCAACCGTGTCTGCGTCCACTCTTCTACAAAATCCTCACAGGGATACTTTGCTGCCAGCTTTTCATCAATATCAATTCCTAAGCCTGGTTTATCATTGGGGTACATATAGCCATTTCGCACCTGGGGTAATCCAGGGAACATGTCATAGACATGATCAGCAAACCTGCACCACTCCTGCACACCAAAGTTTGGAGCCCACAGGTCAAGATGCAAGTTTGCTGCGTGACCTACTGGCGAAGTATCGGCGGGTCCGTGCCAAGCGGTGCGGATGCCGTAGTGATTGGCAAACGATGTAACATGACGTGCTGGTGTGATGCCTCCCATCTGACTAACGTGCATCCGAATAAAGTCAATGAGTTTGCCAGCAATGAGTGGCTGCCATTCGCGTGGGCTATTAAATAGCTCGCCCATAGCAATAGGGGTGGCGCACTGTTCACGGATGCGTTCAAAATACTCGAGGTCTTCTGGAGCTAAAATATCCTCGAGGAAAAACAGTTTAAGGGATTCTACATCTTTGGCAAAACCAACAGCGTCAATAGGTCTTAGTCTTTCGTGAACATCATGCAAAAGTTCAACCTCAGCACCGACCTCACTACGTACATGTTCCATCATCTTTAGCATGTTTCGCATATAAGCTCTGGGGTCAAAGTAAGCACCTTTGGGAGAATTTTCAGGAGATGTCATTGAAGGTGAAGGCGTGAAGGTTTTTTTAGAACTTTTTTTCTTAGTATCTCCCTTGCTTTCTTTAGATTTTCCTTCTTTAGATTTACCAAGCCCAAAGCCACTCATATTGGTCATGCCACCATAACCACCCATTTGTACTCGCACATGTTGGTAGCCCTCAGCCATAAACTTTTTGACGTTTTCAGTAACTTCTTGTGGGTCTCTACCATCAGCGTGGCCATAAACATGGGCCGCTTCACGGGACTTACCACCCAAGAGTTCATAGACTGGCATCTTTGCCAGTTTGCCTTTAATATCCCACAGAGCCTGGTCAATGCCTGAGATAGCATTATTCAAGACTGGCCCATTGCGCCAGTAGCCACTGACCATCATCATTTGCCACATTTCTTCAATGCGGCTTACATCACGGCCAATAACAAAAGGTTTGATGTGATGCTCGAGTGCGGCTACTACAGCGTGATAACGCTGTGTAAACGTGGCGCAACCAAGACCATAAAGCCCGGGCTCACTCGTCAAGACTTTGGCAATAACTAAACGTTGTTTGTTGTACTGAGTGGTAATGACTTTTACGTCGCGGATGGTGATGGACATTTGTAACTCCTTTTATTTCTCTCCCGTCATTGCGAGGAGCGTTTTGAATGTGAGTGAATAGAAGAGACTAAGTTAAAGACACTATTTGAAATAAACGAGCGACGAAGCAATCTCCCTGCACTAAGTTTGCAAAGTAGAGGTTTTAATAAAAGAAATAAAAATCCCTCCTTTTCCCCTTTCTGTTTTACCTGTTCTCAAACAAATGATCTAGCCGTTCACCACTAACCACACCTGCTAAGACATAAGCATCATCTTGGGGCTCGTAGCCTAAAATTCGGCGCGTATCACTTATGTCCAAACGTTTAAAGCGGTTATCTGAAATACCGTGAAAGATGCCAAACTTTACATGCGTGGTAGCCAGGCTTGCGTCAAAGAGCCTTAGTAAATCTGCGTAAGTAATAGCAATATCTAAAAGCGGATAATCAGGGCGAAAGCGTTTATCACCAAGATTCATAACAGCACCTAAGCGCAAACACAACACATTCATGCTTTTTTGGTCTGCATAAAATCTACCCAGTGCTTCACCCCAGGCTTTAGTTGCGCCGTAAAGGTTGGGTGGTGCTACAGGCATGTCTGGGTTTATTTGTACATCGGCGGGGTAGCCTGCAACTGTGTTGACGCTGCTGGCGAAAATGACGCGCTGGCACTTTTCCTGAAAGGCGGCTTCAAAAACGTTGTAGTTGGCAATCATATTATTTTGTAGTAGGCTTTCAAAGGTGGCTCGAGGGTTTGCATCATTAGCCAAATGAATGACGGTGTGTATATTTGTAAAGAGTGGTTGGATAGCCAAGAGGTCATCGAGATTGGCCTGGGTAAAAGGGGAGCTTCGAGTATTTTTGGGACTTTGCTTATCAGTTAAGACAAGATCAAAACGTGAATGTAAATGCTCAACTAAATGTTGACCAATACGTCCAGCAGCCCCTGTAATAAGTATTTTTTGTTTTTCTGACATTGTTAGTATCATACCGTATTTTTATTTTTGTAACTCTTTTTCTAGGGAGGGTAAGTGTTTAAATCCCACAATGATGCTAATACATAGTGTTGAGATAATAATTCCTAAAATATCCTTAGAAGATAATGATTGCCAGTAGGCGGTAAACCCATTGATAAAAGAATAAAAAATAGCGATTATGAAAGAAGCCAAATTGACCTTTTTAAGTACCACAATAAGCAAGATTAAAAACCCTAGAGCTATAACTCCACCGATGGGATAAAGGGGTAACGAAACCCCGAGAGTGGTGGCTAGACCCTTGCCACCTTTAAACCCAATATAGACTGACCAAGCATGACCCAAAACGGCGGCAGCACCCGCAATAAGAGCTGGTAGGGTATCTGTTGGAAAAAGGTTTAAGCCTAAATAGGTAGTCAGTGCCCCTTTACCTAAATCTAACAATAAAACCAAAGCACCAAACCCATAACCTAAGTTGCGAGCAGTGTTCATTGCGCCCATGTTGCCAGAGCCGACTGTAAATATATTTTTGCCTTTGAGTTTTCCAATTAAAAATGCACTGGGTAATGACCCAATTAAATAACCCAAGAGTAGGGCAAGAAAAACCTGTAAAACCATAGAGTTACTATACTTGTTAGAGATACTATAGGTAAATGATGGCTATAAAATACTTTGCTCAGAATTTGGAAACTAAGCAATTTTTAAGCTTTGCAACTCATGAACATGATAGGTGATGTAGCGGTTTAAAAGTGACCAGTGCAGGGCTCTATCGGATAAAGAGGTTTCGATAGCCTGCTTAACACTTTGGTAGTGGATGATTTGCAAATCATTGATAGTTGCTTCATTGAGCATAATCCCTATATTGCAATCTACACAGCTTAGACCCCCGGCAGCAATATCAAACTTTAAGGACAAAGTGTTTTTGCCACAAGCACAGCGTTTGAGTCTTGGGGCTAACCCTGCTTGCTGCAAAAGTTTCCAGGCATAAACAATCGTGATTGTTTCAGCATCTTTATGTTGATTTATCCCGCGTAAACTACTTGCAAAATAGCTGTATAACTGTTCATCATATTGTTGGTCAACGGTCAATTCATCAACGAGTTCGGCTAAAATATGGGCATAAGGATAAATGTTGGGTTGACTTAGATTAGGCAGTGCGCCATTAAGTTGGACTTGGGTGAGTAAAACGATATCTTCATCGGCTTTTTTGTAATACTGCACTGTGACATCATGAAACAAACTTAACTTGCCTAAATTACCACCTAATTTTTTCCCCTTTTTTGCTTTAGCACGCCATTTGCCGTGATTGCTTAGTAAAGTTACAATCACGTCGCCGTTGGTCATCTCGTGACGGCGAATGACAATGCCTTCGGTGGTTTGGTAGCGTTCGGACACATTTTTTATTTTACCCTAAAATGTACGTACTTCAGCCATACTAAAGACACAAAATAAAAACATAATCGACTCGAAAAGGCTCGAGTGACTCCTTCGGTAAACGTCTTAACTGCTTTAACCGTTTTGCCATAAAATAATTGTATCTTTTACGGGTTGAAGTTTAATGGTTGTATGCTCTGGAATATGTAAACTATCGCTGTCTTTGAGCACTCTAAAATCACCAAAAGGTAAATCAATAATCAGCTCACCCTCGAGGACTAAAAGCCATAAGCTTTTGTCTAGTTTTAACTCTCGAGGCTTCTGAATCACCAAGACCTCGAGTTGTGTGCCCAGCACACTTGAAGCACTAGATGAACCCTTGGCAAGATTAATTAAATTAAGAACTTGAGGAATAGAGGACATGCAGAAAGTGTAACACTGGAAGGGCTGGATTGAAGATTACAGGTTAAAGATTAAAGAGTGAAGATTAAAGATTTGTTCTGAGCTTGTCGAATGGATTAAAGATTTAGCTCCTAGCCCTAGGCTTAACGCTGTAGTCCTCGGCTTTTCACTTTTCACTTTTCACTAGCCACTCTTCCACTCGCTCCTTTTTCAATCTGCTGCTACAGCCTGTGGTTCTTTGCGCGAACGTCCGTAGGCCATACGCAATTTGAACATGCCACGTTTATAGGCTTTTTCAATGTCCTCTTGTTTAAGACCCAATTCATCGGTCACTGCAATCATGTCTTGTTTTGTATGTCCTTTGAAACCTTCAACGCGCATCACCACGTTTTTGGCGGTGTCATCGAGTTCATTTAAGAAAGGCTCTAAATCTTTGGGAGTGGCTTTGGGGCCTGTAGCAAGTTTGGCTTTGGCTGATTTTTTAGCGGGTGCTTTTTTGCTTTTCTTGACTTTGCTTGGGCTAGCGGCTTCGCGCTCGGCTAAGAGCACAAGGGCTTCTTCTAAGGTGATACTTTCTGGAGTTTGGGTCTTACTTAGCGAGGCATTGGTTTTTTGATGTTTGACATAAGGGCCATATTTGCCATCTAAAACATCTATGCTTTCACCTGTTTCAGGATGATTACCTAGGGTTCTTAGAGCCTTGCTCTTACCTTCTTTTTTGGCCAATAACTCGAGAGCCCTATCTAGATTCACCTCGAGCACGTCATCATTTTTTCCTAAGGAAGCAAAGATTTTACCGTGTTGTATATAAGGGCCAAAACGGCCAACATTGGCCGTGATTTTTTGAGCTGTTTCAGGATGTAAACCGACCATGCGTGGCAGACCTAAGAGTCCAAGGGCAATACTTTCGGTGACGCTCGAGATTTCCATACCTTTAGGGAGTGAAACCCGTTTGGGTTTTTCACCTTCACCAAGTTGCACATAAGGGCCGTAGGGGCCTTGGCGCAAACTCATGGCTTCACCCGTTTCAGGGTGTGTACCTAAAACATTATCGGTTTTTGAATTTCCGCTTAGAAGCTCAGTTAAGTAATGTTCGCTAATGTCTCCTGGGGCAGAATCTAGAGGAAGGGAAGCTGTTTTACGTTCACCATCTATTTCACCTTCGGCATAGGGGCCAAATTTTCCTACCCGAACAACATGCTTACCCCATTTGGGAAAACTCAAAGTAGACATTTCTCTGGGGTCAACAGAATCAAGCCCGTCTTTGATACGTGGTTCAATACCGCCCTGGCCAAAATAAAACTCTTTTAAGTAAGGTGTAGCCTTAAGCTCGCCACTGGCAATATCATCAAGTTTTTGTTCCATGTTGGCGGTAAAGGCAGTATCGACCAACGGTTCAAATTGCTTTTCCATTAAATTATTGGTGGCAAAAGCAGTAAAGGTTGGAATCAGTTGATTGCTGGCTTTGCGAGCGTAACCACGGCGAATGACGGTATCGATGATGCTGGCATAGGTGCTCGGTCTCCCAATGCTTTCTTGTTCTAAAAGCTTGACCAGTGAAGCTTCGGTAAAACGTGCCGGCGGTTTGGTTTCATGACCAATGGCCTTCGAGGGTATTGCAATCTAAAGTTTCACCCTTTTGCAATTCTGGCAAAGGTTGTTCACGATCTTCTAAAGCCGCGTCAGGGTCATCAGAACCTTCTACATAAGCCCTAAAAAAGCCTGGAAAAATGGTGGTGCGCCCAGTAGCTCGGAAGGTTGCAGCATCTTGTCCACTTCCAGTTTCAATGGTGGCGGTCACAAAACGTAAGCGTGCTTCGGCCATCTGTGTAGCTACAGTGCGCTTCCAGATTAAATCGTATAAGGCTGCTTCGGCACCTTTTAGGTTGAGTTCTTCCTTGGTCTTCATAGCTTTACCGGCTGGGCGAATGGCTTCGTGGGCTTCCTGGGCATTGCGAGACTTGGTGGCATACTGCCGTGACTTTGCACTTAGATACTCTTCACCATAACGTTCTTTGATGGCGCGGCGCGACGCATCGATGGCTTCTTGGGAGAGCAAGGTCGAGTCAGTACGCATATAGGTGATATAGCCATTTTCATAAAGATTTTGAGCGGTTCGCATGGTGTCTCTAGCTGACCAGCCTAATTTGCGGTTGGCTTCTTGTTGTAAGGTCGAGGTGGTAAAGGGTGCATTAGGTGAACGGGAAGCAATTTTTTCCTCGAGCTCACTGACCTTCCAGGGTTGCTTGGGCAGAGACTGGGCCAGATTTTCAGCTCGGTCTTTAGAGAGCAAGATAATATCTTTACCTAAGTTTAAGTTTTTCTTGAGCTGGCCGGTTTCGTCTTCAAAGTCACGACCTGTAGCCAGACGCACGCCACCTAAGTGGGTCATGGTGGCTTCAAAGTTGCTTTTGGCTTTGGCTAAATTAGCTTTTAAGTCCCAGTAGTTGGCGGGAACAAAAGCTAGACGCTCTTTTTCACGCAAGACCATAAGCCGTACCGCCACACTTTGCACTCTACCTGCAGAGAGCTTGGGGGCAATTTTTTTCCATAATAAAGGAGAGATAGTATAGCCGACCAATCTATCTAGTACACGGCGGGCTTCTTGGGCATCGACTAAGTTGCGGTCAATGTCGCGAGTAGTCTTGAGAGCTTCTAAAATAGCTTCTTCGGTGATTTCATGAAAGACCATACGCTTAACCGGAATTTTTGGTTTTAAGACCTCAACCAAATGCCAGCCAATCGATTCTCCTTCACGGTCTTCGTCAGTGGCGATATAAAGTTCATCGGCTTGTTTGAGTGCATCTTTAAGGTTGCTGACCACTTTCCTTTTTTCAGGTGAAACAATATAAAGTGGATCAAAATCCTGCTCAATGTTGACCCCAAGCCTAGCCCACGCTTCTTTCTTTAGGTTCTCCGGGATTTCATCGGCGCTGGCGGGCAAGTCACGTACATGGCCCATGCTGGCTTCAATGCGGTAGTTACTACCAGGCAAGAAGCGGCGGATAGTCTTGGCTTTGGTCGGCGATTCGACGATTACTAATCGTTTTAAGTTACTCATCTTTACCTCGAGTCACGTTACTTTAAATAACGGAAGGCACTAAAAACTGGTCACTCGATAAGGCAAAGGAGGGGACAGGCTCGAGTGAGGCTGGTTGCGTGCCTATTATAAGGAAAGAAACGCGCTTGTCAATGCCGAAACGAACCAATGTGAGAGATTTGGCAGGATGTTAAGTGTAATATGGCTTACATTTGATCAAAATTGAGGAGCAATTTTTAACTCAAAAAGCCAAAATGTATAAAACTTTAACGTTTAGAGGCTACAGATTTCATCTAAAAACGGCTCTACAGCAGCAAATCTAAATTGGACTTTATTTACGACTAACACTGAACTTTTCGATAAACGCTAGCTATGAAATAAATGCGAAGCATTCCTGCTATAGGTATTTATAAGACTCGGCGGTTGGCAATGGCCCGCCCCAACGTCACTTCATCGGCATACTCGAGGTCGCCACCTACAGGTAGCCCGTAAGCAATGCGTGAGGTCTTAGTACCTAAGTCAGTGAGTAGCCTCGAGATATACATGGCGGTGGCTTCGCCTTCTACGGTGGTGGCGGTAGCCAAAATGACTTCTTGAATGTCTTTGAGCCTGCCCAGTAAAGGCCCAATGGTGAGTTGGTCAGGACCGATGCCGTTCATGGGGCTTAGGTTGCCGTGCAAGACATGATAAAGCCCGTCAAATTCGCCGCTGCGCTCAATGGCTAGTAAGTCAGCAGGTTCACCCACCACACAGATAATGTGTTGATTACGCCGCAACTCAGAACAGACTGAGCAAATCTCTTGGTCGGTGATATTAAAGCAAGTTTTGCATTGTTTTAAGCTACCTTGGGCATCTAAAAGGGCATGGGCTAGAGCGTCTATGTCTTCTTTGGGTTGGTTAAATAAATAAAAAGCCAACCGTTGCGCGCTTTTAGGGCCAACACCGGGCAATTTGCCAAGTTCACGAATTAAGTTAATAAGTGCAGGAGGGTACTTCATAAGATGATTAAAGATTCAAAGTTGAAGAGTAAAGATTGAAAATTAAAATCTTGAATCTTTACTCTTTACTTAAAACATGCCGCCTAGTCCGCCCATACCGCCGAGGCCGCCCATCGCGTCACCCATCTCGGTTTCTTGGATTTCTTTGGATTTGCGCTGGGCTTCGTTGACGGCGGCAGTGATTAAATCTTCTAAAAGCTCGAGCTCATCGGGGTTGACCACGCTTTTCTTGAGCTTGATGCTGGTAATTGTGCCATCGCCTGTAGCAGTCACTCTAACCATGCCACCACCAGAACTACCTTCGACCTTCATAGCGGCAAGTTTCTCTTGAGCCTCGGCCATTTTGCGCTGGGCTTTTTGGGCTTCTTTCATCAGTTTTTGAATGTTCATAGGGCTCCTTGGTAGAAGTATTTTTCTTTAAGCTCAGGATACACCAGATGCTGATTGAATGCTTTGCTTATAGGTACTAAGTCTCGAGTTCATCAAGGGACACATCTACATCGTTGGGGGCATCGATTTCATCTTTAGTATCATCGCCTGTTTTGGCTTCGGGTTTTGTCGTTTCGATACGCACAATTTTACCGGGAAAGAGACGTTGTAATTCGGCAAAAAGAGGATGGTGAACAAGGCTTGAGTCTTGGGCCTTTGGGTTGGGTTGTTTAGATGCAGGGATACTCGAGGCTTCCTTAGAGTTAGCTTTAACAGGGTGAGTTTCAACAGCTTGGGTTTCAACAGCTTGGGTTTCAACAGGGCGGGCTTCCTCACTGTAGGCTTCAACCGGCACTGGCTCACGGTCCCAGAAATCATCTGGGAGTTCTTCTACAAATTGTGCAGTCGGGCTAGGGTCTGGGGTTTCAGGTGTCAGGTTTTGGGTTTCAGAAGGGGTAGGGGTGGGTGGGTGATGGGGGATAGGTGATGGTTTGGATTGTTTTGAACCTCTTTCCTCCTTCCTATCTTTGCTAAGGGTTGCCTGGCCGCAGCTTGCCACGACGTTTCTTCGTCTAAATTATCATCGGGTTCCAGGTTTTGGGTTCCAGGTTTTGGGTTTTCTTGCGAGGCTACATGGTCAGCGTTTGAGGTTTGAAGGACAGGGACTGATTCGGGGTTTTCTTTTGACTTCTGATCTAACGATTCTTGATCCCTGACCTCTGACCCCTGATTTGGTGTTGCCGGAGGTTTAGCCTCCGTTAAGACTTTTTTTTTCCGTCTCCTGGACCCAAGAGGGTGAGTTTGTAGCCCTCGCCAAAGAGACCGGTGATTAAGGCTAGTAAATCATCTTGCCTTTGTTTAATCTGGCTAAAGTGAAACTTATGTTTTTCGTCAAAGCGCAAAGTGATGTCAAAGCCATTGATTTCTTCTTGGGCAGGCATCAGAAATGCTTTGAGTTGTGCGTTAGATTTACTTTTGACCTCGTACCAGTTGATGGTGGCGGTTGATGCGCTACTTGTTTTTGTTGAGGCTGGTATCTCTTTAGGAGAGGGGGAGAAAGAATCTTCCTGATCAGCACCAGCCGACCCTTCTTGTCTCTTTGTGTCTTCGACAGACTTTGTACCCTCCCTGTCTCCTTGTCTAGCTTTCTTAGCAAATGGATCAAAGTCTGGCACTACTGCTTTACCTGGCCGAGAGGGTTGTTCTTGTGGAGTACTCGAGACTGTTTCTTGGAGAGTATTAACTGTTTTAATCAGGGCTACCTCGAGGGCAAACAAATTATCTCGTCGGCTAAATTTTTCCAGTTCATCATCTAGCGTTTGAATCATGTTAAGTAATTTTGCTTCGGGTATATTCAAGGTAAACCCTGAGTCCTGTTTGATGTGATTCACAAGCGCGTCGCGCATGGTTTTAACCAGTGTTTCAGCTAGGCTACTAGGGGCAAAGCCATCCATATATAACTGACTTGCCAACTGAAACATTTGGTCTAATTTTTGTTCGGCGACATAGCTAGCCAGTTTTTGCATTTGTTCAGTTGGGGGTAGACCTAGAGCATCTTCGGTCATGTTTCTGGTGATGGTTTGACCAGAGGTCAAGAGTCTCTCTAATAAAGATTCAGCATCACGCATTGCTCCATCGGCGGCTCTAGCTACTAGATTCAAGGCTTCGCTCTCAGCTTTTACTTGGGCTTCTTTACATAAACGCTCGAGTTTACTGCTAATTTCGGCTTCCGAAAGCCTGCGAAAACGAAAGTGCTGACAGCGTGAAAGAATGGTAGGTGGTAGTTTTTCGGGTTCAGTGGTGGCTAAAATAAAAACCAAGTTTTCAGGGGGTTCCTCGAGGGTTTTTAAGAGGGCATTGCTAGCTGAACGAGTCAACATATGCGCTTCGTCTAAGACCCAGACCCGCTTTCCCCCACGCATGGAAGCCAGGCGCACTTTCTCACGCAAATCACGCACATCTTCAACTGAGTTATTGCTTGCTGCGTCCAGTTCAATGACATCTGGGTGATTTCCTGCGCGAACTAGCTTGCAAGAATCACAAATACCACAAGGTCTTTTAGCAGGCTCAGGGTTTTCGCAGTTGACAGCCATCGATAAAAGTCTTGCTGTGGTCGTTTTTCCTACGCCGCGCGGTCCTGAAAACAAGTAAGCATGTCCAACGCGGTTTCTCTCTAAAGCAGCGACTAGAATGTCCTTGACATGGTTTTGTCCAACCACTTGGTCAAAGGTAAAAGGTCTAGCTTGTTGATAAATGGCCGCCATGCGAAGGCTATGGTAACACCTAAAGGGAAGATTGAAGGTTAAAGATTGAAGGTTAAAGATTTGTTTTATGATATGGCTATGAAGATCCCCACGCTCGAGGCTTTCAAATGGCGACTAGCTGAGACAATGGCTTGGTATGAATACAAGAAAACACTTCGTTCTGAAGAATTGAGACCTGAGTGGTATACGGAAGTTTCAATGCTCAAGTATGCTTTAGCCCAAGATGTTTATAAACTTCCGTTCTCAGACCGTATAGAAATAGTTGAAGTTTTATCCAGAAAACGAGTGGATTTTCTCAAAAGTAAAGATATATATCCTTCTGATAATGATGCCGGATTATCAAGTGGCAAACTATTTCTTCATAACTTTGATGGTAATGCTTCTGATGGTGCTTCGGCTGGAGTCACTAACTTTTTTCTTGATAACGATAATGTTCCACCTTGGGATTTATGGCTATTTTATATCCCAGATGAGGTTCTAGTCAAAGACCCATTTTTTGCCCCACAAACATGGACTTTATCTTCATTTCTAATTGCTTGGATTCCATTTGAATATTTGAACTTATTAAATGCGGGTCTTCGTGTTCATGCAGAGGGTTGTATTCAATGGGCAGATGATACAGATTCGAGTTTCATCCAAACCTTGAGTGAAGCTGGATTTGTACATAATTCAAAACCTTTGTAGTATCCACAACACGACTAATCCAAAGATAATAGTGACTAAAACATTTCGGGTGTAGTAAGCCACGATGGCTGCAAGAAGCCCTGCTATTAAGCGGTCATTATTAAGAGATAAAACCAGTTTATTATTTTGTAAAAGCAACGCAGGGAAGACTAAGCCTGCTAGTGTGGCTGCTGGCACATAACGCAGAGCCCGCTCGAGCCAAGGAGCCAAGCGTTGATTTTCTAAAAAAATCATGGGCATATAGCGTAAGCCAAAAGTGACCACAGCCGATAAAAAGATAACCAAGTAGATCTTGAGCTTACTCATGATCTAGCCAAGCTCCTGTAGCAATACCAGCGATAGCTCCAATAAATAACCCAGAACGGTAAGGCAAAAAAGCTAGCAGAGTCGCGGTTATTCCACCTACTAGTGCAGCCGCAAGAGTTGGGCGATTGCGAATGGCAGGAACCAATAACACCAGAAAACACAGTGGCACAGCAAAATCCAGTGACCAGCTTTCTGGAAGTTTTTTGCCCAAGGTTGCCCCAAGCATGGTTAGTAGTATCCAGTTGAGCCATAGTGGTAAACTTGTTCCTAAATAAAACCAAGGAGTTAGGTGAGGGGCAAAAAGGTTGCTGCGGTTTAGGGCTAAAGCAAAGTTTTGATCCACTAGCCAGAAAGCTGAGAGGGCTTTTAGAGGTTTAGATAAGGGACTTAAAATTTTGGCCAAAGCCCCTGAATACATGATGTAGCGCAAATTGACGACCGCTACGGCCAGGATGACAAAAAACAATGAGGCACCAGTGGTGATAAGTTGCAGACCCACCAATTGGGACGCGCCTGCATAAACCGTAGCAGACATCAAGGTGATTTCAAAAACTGAAAGCCCACTATTGACACCTGTGATACCAGTGATAAGTCCAAAAGGAATAAGTCCAATCAAAATAGGCAAAATGGCTAACATACCTTGCACAAAGGCCTGTTGAGGTGTACGGGGAAGATCTGACACAAGAAGATAGCCTAGCAGATGGTGGGACATTCAAGCGTTCTTGTTACTTAAAAAGTATAGATGCTAAAGTAAACTATCATCTATGCAAAACCTTGGTCTAGCTTTGGGTGGTGGGACAGCCAGAGCCATGGCCCATATTGGGGCTCTAAAAGTCTTAGAGGAACATCGAATTTTTCCTAAAGCCTTAGCTGGAACTAGTTCAGGGGCCTTTATGGCTGCTTTATATGCGCTAGGAACACCGGCTTTGGAGATGGAGCGTTCCATGCGCAATTTGAACATGCTCGAGCTGTGGTCTCATGCCTTTGATTTTGGATTACATCAGGCGGCACTGGTTCATGGACAACGCTTGCAACATTGGCTAGACCGCAAATTTTTCTATGGGGCCACCTTTTCCGATGTGCAGATTCCTCTAGCTATTGCCTGTACCGACATTGAAAGTGGCGAATTGGTCGTCTTGCAAGAAGGGTCTTTAGCTCAGGCAGTGATGGCTAGCTGTGCCTTGCCTGGGATTTTTGCACCTGTTTCTATCAACGGACGCTATCTGATGGATGGCGGATTTGTTTCTACTGTTCCTTATCAGGCATTGCAAACTTTGAAGGTAGATACTTTGCTGGGTCTTCATGCTGGAATCAATGCTGAAGCCAGTGGGTTTATTTGGGGTCTAAGGAGATGGTATGGCCCACGTACCAAACGTTGGCAGGATATTTACTTAGCTTTACCAGCTCCCAGACCCTACAGGCGACTCAGTAAGAGTCTAGTGCATATGCTAGCTTCTTATCAAAAACGTTTATCTCCGCCTGAAGGTGCAGCCTTGATAAATATGAATCCACCTAATGCTTGGTGGGATTTTCATCGTTCACCAGAGGCTATTGCTGCGGGTGAAATGACCATGAAACACTATTTGCAAAACCAATCTGCTGTGCAATCCGTAAGTGCACCTAAATAATAGTCGGAATGTCAAAGAATTAGACACTAAAGACAGATTCTTCCAATCTTAAGCGTTTGTCAGATAGCTCGAGGCTTGCTCCAAATTTGTGATAACTCGAGGCTTGCTTAAAGAGATGCTAGACTCAAGCATTGCGATTAGATTGCGCAATTTTTTATGTCCCCAAACATTTTGCGCACTTTGCGCTTATCCACCATTGAAGGAAGTCTAAGTCAAATTTTTATTTTATTGACTACGGGAAGTATTCTGACGGGTTACATGTTGCATTATCAGGCGACCCCCAGCCAGATTGCACTGGTCTCGAGTGTTCCATTACTTTCCCAGCTTTTAAGCCCAGTGGCGGCCTGGTGGGCCAGCCGCCTAACCCAAAGACGCTATATCTGTGTAACTTTAGTTTTGATTGGGCGACTCTTGTGGTTGCTAGCGGCACTGGCTCCACAGCTTGGTATTGCGCCCTCCATAATGCCTGGGTTTTTATTACTTTTAGTAGGAGTCTCGAGTTTTTTTCAGGCCTCGGTAGCAACCATCTGGACAGCCTGGATGGGCGACATTATTCCTGAAGATATCAGAGGGCGATTTTTTGGTAGACGTTCAGGGATTGTTGGGGTGGTGGGGATGGTAGCCAATATGGCAGTTGGTTGGTTTCTAGACTATGCCGGGGCTCCCTTAAATTTTCAAGTGGTATTAGCGGTGTCAGTGCTATTTGCGATTTTGGCGGCCTTGCTTTTGCTGTGGCACTATGATCCGCGTATTCCCAAAGAAGGCATTGATTTGGGGCAAGTCATGGTCTTGCCTTGGCAGGAAGCCAATTTTCGAGTTTTTTTATGCTTTGCTGGCATCTTGTTTTTTGGCATCTTCTTATCTGCCGCCCTGATTACTGTTTATTTTTTAGATGAACTCCACCTGAGCTTTTCCCAGTTAGCGTTGTGGTCGGTTATTGCTGCTATTGTCAATTTGGTCAGTGCTGAGTTATGGGGTAGGTTGGCAGATCGTATTGGTAATAAAACCGTAGTGATTTATGGCATTTTGATTATGGGAATAGGATTTCCAGTCTGCTGGATTTTAGCTGATGTCTCTCACATTACTTTTTTTTGGCTTAGTGCAGTGATTGATTCTTTGGCTTGGGGCGCTGCAGGGCCGGCTATTTTTAATCTTTCATTATCCAGTGCCCCCAAGGGTAATCGGGCCAGTTATATTGCTATGTATAGCTTAGTAAGTGGTTTGGCTGGGTTTCTTTCAGGTGCGCTTTCGGGACCGCTCTATGAGATACTGAACCAGCTCGAGTTTGCTAACTGGAGTGGCTACCATAGCTTGTTTGTGTTATCAGGGCTTTTTAGATTAAGTTCGATTATCCCTCTCTTAAAAATTAAAGAGGGGCGAGAAGGTATAAGATAGCTTATGTTATTTGTCTTTCACGCCTTACATCAGCCCTGGATACAAACCTTAGAATCCTTGCAGCATGCTCTAAACCAAAGACATAGTGACCAGGCTCTGGTTCAGTACAAGCAATTGTTTTTAGAGTTGTCCAGCCGTCAATTGGCAGATTTGCCTACGGCAGTGGCTAAAGTGCTTTTAGATGAAGACTCGAGTCTGGCCAACGCTGTACCTGAAATATCCCCAGGCCTTTTGCAAGCAGCCAAACATGATTTAGAAACTATTGCTAGCCACTTAAAACATGATTGGTATCAAGAGATCATGAAAATGACGGGCAAAGCTTTACCACCGCTATCTCAGTTGGCTACACCTGACCCACGCTTACAAGAACTAGCAGAAAAACTAAAGCGCAATGATGGGGACATACTCAAGTTCTTAATAGAGCACTATCAAAAAAATGGTACAGGAATTCTTGGCCAGTATCATTCATTGCGTTGGGTGAAGGGTGAACTTCAAGGCATTGATTACCCAGTAGATGTTGAGGTGGAACGATTGGTTTTACTCGAGCGGCCCCTAGCTCTATTACAAGCCAATACCTTGGCTTTTCTTAAACATAAACCAGCTCAACACACCTTGCTTTATGGCCCCAGGGGTAGTGGTAAATCAACTGCTGTTCGCAGTTTGTTAAAAAGCTATGCCAAGGATGGTTTGCGCCTTATTGAACTTGCTGCACAAGATGTCTTATCGCTTCCTGAGATTATTGAGCAGATAAGATTGCGTCCGCATCGCTTTATTATTTTTATTGATGATCTCAGTTTTGAACAAGGCGATAGCAGCTATCACCCGCTAAAAACCTTGCTCGAGGGCTCCCTTATTCAGCGACCCGAAAATGTTTTAATCTATGCCACTAGCAACCGCAGGCATTTGGTTAAAGAACAATTCTCTGATCGCCCTGACCCACTCAATGATGATGTTCATGCTTGGGATACTCACCATGAACGCCTTGCGCTTTCTGATCGATTTGGGCTTACTATTACTTTTCCAGATGCTACCCAACAGCGTTATTTGGAAATTGTCAAAGGGCTCGCAAGATATGAACACTTAAATATAGATAATCTGGAAGAAAAAGCCATTCGTTTTGCAGAATGGGGAAATGGTTACTCAGGGCGAACAGCGCAGCAGTTTGTGGAGTCGATTCAAGCCTTGGGAATGAGGAAAAGTAGTCAAAGAGAAGGGGAGACTAAGGAGAACCACTAACCTACAATCCACAATCTACAATCCCAATTGTTATGATGCTACACCAGAGGTTATTCGTGAGTCTAAAAATTGCCATCACCACTGATATTCATGCCGGTTCAGATAATGCCTATATTAAAGGAACCTTATCTTTTGATTTACTCGAGCAGGCCCTAGTTGACCTAAGCAAGCATTCACCAGACTTGCTGGTTGACTTAGGTGACCGCAGCAATGACGATCATCCCTATGACATTTTCAAACACTTAGAAAAACTTAAAGGATTATTCTCAAGCTTTCCTGCTCCAAGACATCATTTGTTGGGTAATCATGATTTTTTACATCCTGCCATGCAACAAAAATTTTTAAGTTGCGACTTAGAAAATCATGCTCTCGAGCAAGACGGTTGGCAACTTGTTTTCTTATATGCTTTTGATGGAGCAGTTAGTGGGAAATTAACTGAAAACGATTTGGTTTGGCTACAAAAAACACTTTCTTCTAGTAAGCTTCCGGCTATTGTCTTTACCCATCAACCTTTGGACGGGCAGGCTGCAACCATCAATGAGTTATTCAAAGAATTTCCGCAGTGGGTGCATTCGGAAAACCATGAAAAAGCTCGAGCGATTCTCGAGGCTTCAGGGAAAGTGCAGCTTGTACTAAGTGGGCATGTACACCAAACACATCTCGAGACTGTTTCGGGAATACCTTACCTTACCTTAGATTCATTAGTACCTTCGGCGTTACGAGATGATATGAGGGCATGTTATTCACTGCTCGAGCTAAGTCAGAGTGAGATTCGTTTACAAACTTTTGGACGAGATTCTAAGGTATTTATTTTTCCTAATCGAGCGATTGTCGAATGAATTCTAAAGGTTGCCCATGAAGGTTCGTGTAGCTTCGGCAGGCACAGGAAAAACTACCAGTTTGGTGTTGCGCTATTTGGAGCTTATTGCTTCAGGTACTCCCTTGCGCCGTATTGCTGGGGTGACTTTCACCAGAGCAGCCGCCGATGAATTGCGGCAACGCGTAGGCGCAGGAATCAGGGAGCTTTTGCAGAATGGGCAGTATCTGTCACATGTATTGCAAGCTCGAGACAGACCTAAATTTGAAGAAGCTAAACGTGAACTAGATGGTGCAACCTTAACCACCATTCATGGGTTTATGATTGAATGTTTGCGCCTTGTCGCGCCCCTGATGGGGCTTGACCCAAACTTTACAGTACTTGGTGAATGGGAAGCCAAAGCCCTTTTTGAAGAAGAGTTAAAATCACTTTTATATCTAGCAGATACACCCATGCACGGACTTTATGCAGCCAAAATGCTCTTGGGTAAAGATGTCGAATCTTTAGTCTTGGATGTGTTCTCACAACGTTCTTTAGCAGAAACCATAAAAAGTGACGAACATCCTACCAATGTGGCTTTGCGAAATCTTTTTGACGCAGCTTACCGAAAGTTTGAAGTGCGTTTGGCAGCAACCTTAGTACCTCCTAGTGAAGTTGAACGGCGCGCGCTTAAACTGGTGCGAAATAGCAATGCAGTTGAGCGTTTATCAGAGCGGTTTAAAATTATTTTAGTCGATGAATTTCAGGATGTGAACCCTTTGCAAGGAGCTTATTTTGAAACCCTCGAGCGTTCAGGTATTCCTATTGAAGTCGTTGGTGACCCCAAGCAATCGATTTATGGGTTTCGCCATGCCGATGTACGGGTTTTCAGGCGCGCCTTAGCCACTGGTCAAACCCTCGAGCCCCTAACTCATACTCGCCGCCATGCCAAACGCTTGGCAGATTTTCTTAACCATATGACCACCACACTGGCCAAAGAAAATCTAGGCTTTTCAATGCTCGAGGCTCCAAAAGTAGAAACTGCTGGTGAACAAAAAGAGAAACAGGGTTTAATTGAATTGCATTGGATGACCGGTGAAGAAAAACTGGATGATTTAAGAAAACAGGAAGCTAGGGTGCTGGCCCAAAGGCTTAAGCATTTACATCAAGAAGGTTTTGCTTATAGGGATATGGCGGTATTGGCCAGAGCATATGCAGGGCTTTCGGTGGTTGAGCAAGCCTTGCAACAGGCTGGTTTACCTTATGTATTGCTTCAAGGTCGGGGCTACTATGAACGTATTGAAGTGCGAGATTTGTATCATGCGCTTAGAGTAGGTATTGAGCCTAAAGGATTAAGTTTCGCGGCTTTTTTACGTGGGCCCTTTGCCCAACTCGAGCTTGATCAAGTAGATACTATTCTTAAAGCAGATGACCCGCTAGTCTTACTTAAAGCAAATCACCCTGATGTCGTTGAACGCCTCGAGCTGATTCGGCAAAATGTGCGGGGCACGCCTCTATCAGCTCTAAAGTTTTTGATTCGTGAACCGTTTATAGATGGGCAAAAATATGTAGATTTTTTAGACTCGAGAGCCAGAGAAAATGTAGACGCACTTTTATTTACAGTAGCCGAGCAACCTCCAGGCGATATTGAACTTTTGCTTGACCGCTTGCAACTTTTATCACGTCAGGCCGATGCAGGTGATGTGCCACAAAGTGGCGAAGGTATTCAGCTTTTAACCGTACATAAATCTAAAGGGCTCGAGTGGCCAGTGGTGGCCGTTTTTGACTTGGGGCGCAAGCTGGCTGATAGACCTCAAGCCATTTATATTTACCAAGGTCAGATTGTGCATCAGGATAGTGCAGCTTATGAAACAGTAAGGCAAGCAGCGCGTCAGCGTGAAGAAGAAGAAAGCTATCGCCTCTTATATGTAGCAGCCAGCCGTGCTAGAGATGTCTTGCTCATGACCGGAAGTTGCAAAGGCATGAAGACCGATGGCTGGTTAAATAGTTTGGAGCTGATGAAAGTAGGGCCAAGTTCTAAACCATATTCAAGACCTGATTTTATCTTACAAACCCATCTCTACGAACCCCCCAGCGAATCTTTAACCTTCAATCTTCAACCTTCAATCTTAGAGCCTGCCCCTTGGATTGACCGCTACTTCAAACGCAACGAACACCCACCTGTCAGCTCACCCTCGAGGATTAAGCAAGAGCTTATTGATTACGAACCCTTGCCTTTTTCTGACCCCGATGAAGGTGAGCGTTTGCCAGGGCGTTCGACCACGGTTGGAACCTTAGTTCACTATGCAATCAGTCAAAACTGGAGTGCTAGTAACCCCGTTCATGTAGAAAACTTAAAAGCCCAGGAAGTTATGTTTCCGTTTACGCCAGAAGAGCAAGAAGATATTCTTTCTGAAGTTAAAACCTTACTAGCAAACTATGAAAGTCTTTTGGGACAGGAGATTGCTGCTTTGACTGAGCGAAGTGAGGATTACCCAGAACTTCCGATGGCCATTGCGCACGGTAAAACCGTCTGGCAAGGGATTATTGACCGCCTGTATTATGCACGGGGTCAGTGGTTTTTAGAAGATTACAAAACAGACCAGGACATCCAGCCAGAACGCTATTTTTTTCAGCTTGGAGTGTATTTGCAATGTATTGAGCAAGTCAAGGGGCTTAAACCCCAAGTACAACTGGTTTTTTTGCGTGAAAAGCAACTGGTCTTGGTCGATAATGCAGATTTACAAAAGGCTCTTGATAGTGTTCAGCTCGAGACCGCGCTCTAAGTTGAGCTTAAAACGATTCATTTCTCATTGACAAATCCCAAGTTTGGAGGGTATCATCACCATGCTTGTGGAGTGGTAGTGTAGCGGTTAGCATATCTGCCTGTCACGCAGAAGGTCGCGGGTTCAAATCCCGTCCGCTCCGCCAAAAAAGCCTTTAGCAGGGCGTATCATGCCGTTATCAACAAACTCAGGTTAGGTGATAGCACAAACTGATGAATGTCCTGCTAAGGGCTTGGGGTATTAAAACCTTATAACGGGATAATACACCCATTGGCTAGGTAGCTCAGCTGGTAGAGCATACGACTGAAAATCGTAGTGTCGCCGGATCATGCCCGGCCCTGGCCACCAAAAAACAAATTTGCAGGTGCGAACAACTGTTCGCACCTGCAAATTTGTTTATGCCGATGTATGATAAAGCGTATTTTGGAGGCGTACCGCTTGGTTGATGATACCTCTCAGTTATTGAAAGATGATACCTGTCGACTGATAGATGATACCTCTCGTGCCGAAAGATGATACCTCTCGCCGATGTAGCTCAGGGGTAGAGCAACTGATTCGTAATCAGTAGGTCGTCGGTTCAAATCCGACCATCGGCTCCATTGGAAATTTAGGAGAATGTATGTTTGTTAAAGAATGGATGACCCCCAACCCCAGAACAGTCTCGAGTAAAACCTCTATTATTGAAGCCATGCATATTTTGCGTGAGGGTGGGTTTCGCCGATTGCCAGTTGTGGATGATGGCATTTTGGTGGGTATTGTTACAGATAAAGACCTAAAAGAAGCCACTCCGTCTAAAGCTACAAGCTTATCTGTGTATGAGCTTAACTATTTACTTAGTAAATTAACGATTAAAGACGTAATGAAGACTCCGGTGTTTAGTGTGTCGCCTAGTGACCCAGTAGAAACCGCAGCTCTGCTGATGGAAGAGAAAAAAGTATCTGGGCTAACCGTTGTTGATGAGGGTCACGTGGTGGGTATCATGACCATTACTGATATCCTTAAAGCCTTTATTTCGGCTTTAGGGCTACGTGAAGGTGGAACCAGAGTAACAATTCGGGTGCCAGATGCGCCAGGTGTCTTAGAAAAAGTGGCTTCGGCAGGACCGCCATCTAATATATCCGCCGTGGTGTCATCAGTAAAAAATCAAGGTGACTTGGAAATGGTACTTCGTGTCAATGGAGATGGTGCAACAACATTTGCCGATAGATTAAAAGCTAAAGGTATTGACGTGAGCGATGTGCGCTAAAGTATGACCTTTGATGCGTTGTTCAAAGCAGTAAAGGCAGGTCGGGTGGTCCACACAGGATTTCTCGAGCCTTCGGAAGCTGCGGCCCTAGCCAGCAAATTGCGAGACCGTGATGTAAGTGTTCATGTTTCAGGGGGTTACCCAGGAGCCAAACGCCGCGTGCTGACAGTTTTCCCTGAGCATATTCCAGAAGCTGATACACCCCTAACGGCTTGGTATTTCCCGCTTCACGATCCTGACGAATTACGAGTCGCGTTAAGACACATCATTGATAAAGATAGCTTTGGTGACGTAATTGAACATCAAGACGGTTTATCGGTGATTGTTTTAGAAAAGAATAAACATCTTCTAAAGCCACTTCGGGTTAAAGGGCAAGAAATTATTGGGCAGGTCGTTTCAATCGAAAAAGTCTCGAGTGGAAGTCGTAAAAAACATTCAGTGATTGTTCCGTCTTTGCGTATTGATGCCCTTGGCGCAAAAGCTTTTGGTGTATCGCGTTCTTATTTTGCTAAAGGTATTGCTGCTGGTAATGTGATCTTAAACGGCGAGAGAGTAGGAAAATCGAGTGATGCTGAAGCAGGCGATGAGATTTATGCCGAAGGCTTAGGGCGTTTTTATATTTCACTGGTGCAGGGTGAAACAAAAAAAGGAAATCTGAAAGTCATTCTCGAGGTTGAGAAATCTTAATGCAGTATTCTAAGAGCCATGAAACTTCCTAATCTTCAAGAAGCTGAACGCTTACTCCAAGAAGCCGAAAAGCTTAACCCGGGTCTGGGTCAAGCACTCGAGATATGTGGCCCTGGCTGCTAAATGTATTGCCCAACACGCTAACCTTGACCCAGAAACAGCCTTTATATTAGGGCTTTTACATGACCTTGGTCGCCGCGAAGGTGTTTCGGGTATGCGCCATATTTTAGATGGCTATACATTTCTAAAGAATCTAGACTATGACGATGCTGCGCGTATTTGTTTGACCCATTCGTTTCCCATTAAAGATATTCGCTCGTATTCTGGACATATGGATGTAAGTAAAGATGAAGAGATTTTTATTCAAGCTTTTGTTAATGACCTCGAGTATGACGATTACGATATGCTTTTGCAATTGTGTGATTGTCTGGCTTTACCTGAAGGTATTTGCCTTATGGAAAAACGAATGGTCGATGTGGTTTTGCGTCTAGGTATGAATAATTACACCCTAGATAAATGGAAGGCCTGGTTTGAAATTAAGACCTATTTCGAGAATAAAAAAGGAAAGTCTCTTTATGCGGTTTTGCCAGGTGTTGTAGAAACAACCTTTGGGTTTGATTAAAAATTACTTTGAATAAAAAAGCGATGAAACCTTTAGAGATTTCATCGCCATTCAGAGCTAAAATTTAGAGCCTATCCTAAAAAATAAATCTAGAGATTCTAACTCAGGCTGTACAAATTCCTTTACAAGATTCTCGAGCCTTCTTGATAGAGACTTAAGGAATGTTGATAACTTGACCAATCTCGAGGTTGATGGTTTCTCCATCAGAGATGTTGTTGGCTTGAGCAATTTCAGTCCATCGTTCAGCGTCTCCATAAAGAGCCAATGCTATCGAAGACAAAGAATCACCAGCTTTAATCACGTAACCTTGAGCGGTTGATGTGGGTGCTGCCGTTTGGGGATTTTGCAGATTTCTAAGTTGGGTTCTTAGACCTGAATTCTGATTGCTCAAGGAAGTAATCAGTGTATCTAGAGCCTTGAGTTGACCTGTACCCGTGTTAGAAACTGGTGCTGGTGTTGCGTTAGCGGCAGCTCTGGCACTACTTCTGAGTTGTGCATTTTGGTTGCTTAGTGACGTAATCAAGGTATTTAATGATTTGAGTTGCCCGCTATTAGAAGCAGCAGGTGCTGGTGGTGTTGTGGGTGTTGCAGAAGCAGCAGCCCTGGCACTTGCGCGAAGTTGGGCGTTTTGATTGCTCAATGATGTAATGAGCGTATTCAGGGATTTGAGTTGCCCTGTGTTGGAAGCAGGTGCGGCGACAGGCTCTGGTTCAGCGACAGGCTCTGGTTCGGCCACAGGTTCTGGGGTAGTGGCTTGGGTGGCACGCAAAACGGAATTTTGACTGCTTAGCGAAGTGATCAGGGCATTAAGTGATTTGGATTGTGCCCGACATTGAGTGATGGGTATACTTTCGGCACTAAGAGTGGTCATTGATTTCTCGAGTTCACGAATAGTAGCAGATAATTGGGCATTTCTAACCAAGCTTCGGTTAAGTCGTTCTTGTGCTCCACTGCTGGTTGTGGCAGGTGTACTGGCTGCGCTTAACTCTGTTATTTTAGCCTCTCTAGCAGCAACTTCTTGAACCAGTTTTACTTTTAAGGAATTGAGGGCTGTTTGTTCACTGGCTAGGCGTGTCTTGAGTCGTTCAATTGTTTCTAATGCGGCTGTAAGTTGGGTTTGTAAATCGGCTTCAGTAGCTTCTTGGGCATGAGCTAGAAAAAAGCTAATCAAAAGGAACGTGCCAAACACCAGTCGTCGAATCCCGTGCATACTACCTCCATGATGTACCTACAAAAACGATGTAACGACCCTAGTCGCCGTGACGATGCTGCGTGATAGTGCTTAGAGCGCAGGTGGTACTTAAAATAATTCTTTTGTAGTATACATGGTTTGATAGAACTTTCTCAAATCGTTTTTAGGCCAGCCTTACCCGTTTGCCACCGTCCCTTCCCCGACCCTTAAAAATAAGACGAGTGGGCACTTCCTTGAACCCTAAATCCTCACGGATGCGGTTGAGGAGGTATTGTTCATAGGCCCTGGTTATAAACTTTTCATTATTGACGCTAATCACAAAGGTTGGAGGATTAATTTCGGCTTGGGTTCCGTAGAGCAGCTTGAGCAATTTACCCTGAAAATTGGGTGGGGTTTGACGTTGGGTCCAGACCTCGAGCCAACTATTGACCGTGCTGGTGGAAAAGCGGATGCGTGCGGTGTCATAAAGCCGAATAGCGGTTGCTAACACTTCATGCAGGCCAAAATCAGTCAGGGCACTGGTATAGACTCTAGGTGCAAAATAAAGATGTGCCAAGACTTCCTCGATATTTTTCTTGAAGGGCTCAAGTTGTGCGTCAGTCACTAAGTCCCATTTGTTGATAGCCATGACCACAGGTTTGCCTGCCTCGAGGGCTATGTTAGCTAGGCGCATTTCATGGTCCCCCAGTTCAAATGGATCAATCACCAAAATCACAACATCGCAGCGCGTAATGGCCTCTTCGGAACGCAGCTTTGAATAATACTCAACATCGCCATCAGGTTTTCGGCGAATGCCGGCGGTATCAACCAATACAAAGGGCCGACCAGCAAAATTAAACTCCACATCAATTGCGTCTCTGGTAGTGCCAGGATAATCTGCCACGATAACTCGCTCATCGCCTACAATAGCGTTGAGAAGACTTGATTTACCAACATTGGGCCGACCAATAATGGCTACTCGAACGGGAGCCTCTTCAGGATTGTCATCATCTTCTGGAAGTTTACTTACAATCAAATCTTGTAAATCTAAAATGCCTTTACCGTGTTCTGCTGCAGTGGTGTAGGCTTCACCAAATCCTAAAGAAAAAAGGTCATAAAATTCCTGACTACTTTCGTGTTTAAGGTCATCCATTTTAGTGGCAATCAACAAAACTTCTTTTTTTGTAGAACGTAACCACTGGGCAATTTCCCGATCAGCATGGGTCAACTCGCTGCGGCCATCCACACAAAAGAGAATCAAACCAACGTCATGAATAGCTGCCTCAATTTTTTGCTGAATAGCTTTTTGCCATTCATCACCAGACCACATACCACCAGTGTCCAAAAGAGTAAAGGAGCGACCACTCGAGGTTTCAATTTTGGCAGTTTTAACATCTCTAGTGACACCAGGCTGGTCAGCTACAATTGCTTCACGACGACCTAAAATTCGGTTAAATAAGCTTGACTTGCCCACATTGGGCCGACCTACAATAGCGACTTTAAACATAGCAATACCTTCTCTAGGGGATAGCCTACCAAGATTATGTTGAATGAAGGGTAACGGCGGTGTACAAGGTTTGAGCGATAGCGTACAGCTACGCTTTAGCTAGGGAGCTTTTAGGACCTTAGCCAAGCTCACACTTGCAGCTCCCCGCTCAAAGCCTAATTTATCATTGATAGCAAGCATTGGGACATTCTTCGAGTCGTTGTCGGTGCGGATGTGGCTATACCCATTTTCTTTAGCATAGTGAATGCTACGAACCTTTAGAGCAAGTGCAATATGTTTACCTCGGTAATCATGTTTAACTGCGGTGAGCCACTGGTCAAGCATAGTGGTATCTGTTATAGGATACAAACCTGTTAGGCTAATATAAGTGCCTTCATGCAAAGCTACCCAAAATAAATTAGGGTTGAATTCAGGTACGTTAATCAGGTTTTTCATAAAAAAGTCAAAGCTAATCGGCGTAGCTGATTCTGAGCGTGGAATATCTAAGCGCACTTCAGAGAATAAGGCATGAAACTTTTGGTATTTATCAGCGTCTGGGATTTCTGCTAAAGATTTTAGGGTAATACCTTGGGTTTTTAGTTGGGTTTCGAGGTCTTGATAAGGATTTAGGTTTGCTTTTGTTACATCCAATGTTGAAATCCAGTCGTGCTTGGTTTCTACAAAACCGCGAGTAGTAAAAAAGTGCATGGCCCTGATGCTAGATTCGCGTATTGAAATTCTAAGTGACATAGGGTTAAGTGGCTCTACATCTTTAAGGATTTGTTCATAGAGGTTTTTGCCAAAACCCTGACCCTGAAAATCAGGATGAATGTAAAGTTCTAATAAAAACTTTTGTTGGTGAAAAGAGGCAATACTGTGTTCAGATAGTCCAGCACCTATAACAGTTCTATCTTGCTCTGCAACCCAGGCTTGATAATGATAGTGGGGTTCACGTTTTTGGTATTCGTCTATTTGGTCAAGACTTCGAGCGTGGCCAATCAGGGTTTAAGAGGTTCCAGATTTCAACCAGCCGTGGAATATCTGCTTTAGTAAGAATGCGGAGGTTCATGCAGGTGGGGTCTCATTTCTAACGATTGAAAGGTAAATGAGGAGTCGGGAGAAGGGGAGACAAGGGGAAAGGGAAAAAGGGAGAACCTATTCTGACTACTGACTGACAGATGATACCTTTCGATTGATAGATGATACCTCTCAGAAAATAATATTTTTCCAATCTAAATCATCGAGTTTGTGAAAGACATCTACATAATCCATCAGCTCGCCTGCGGACTGGGTTCTAAACATGGCACACTCGATGTGTTTACCTTTGCGTTTTAGGGCTTCAACCAGGCTCAAGTAATCACTATCTCCACTCACTAAGACTGCAATGTCATAAGCATCTTCATAGGCAAGACATAATGAATCAACGGCAATAGCTACATCAATACCTTTTTCAACTAGAGTTCCATCGGTGCGTTTATGCAGTTTACCGAGCTGCACACTGACATAAGGAATACGCCGAATGGATTCAAAAAAGCGAAGCTGTCCTTCACGCAATTCTGAATCATAATCCTCAGTCAAAATAGCATTGTAGTAATAGGCTCTAAATAAAGACCGGTTACCAACAAGCTGCTTGATTAGTTCTTGCAAATTGACCCTGGTATTGGTTAAATTTTCTTTCATTCCGTTGTATAAATTACTACCATCAATAAAAAGTGCGACGCGGTTCAAAATAATTTCCTCCAAATACATAAGCAAAAATAGACTTTTATTGTACAGCCAAGAACTAAAAAAGGGAATATCTTAGGAGGAAGTATGAAGGAGAAGCGAAAGAAAGTGACGAGTGATGAGTGAACAGTGAATAGTTAGAAATACTCACCACTCGTCACTCAGTACTCACCACTCCTTATATACTGTCCTTAATGAAACCAATCGCACTAGACGCAATGGGGGGCGACCACATGCCCCAAGCTGCTGTAGAAGGGGCCGTGACGGCGGCCAAAGAGGGTATTTCGGTCATTTTGGTGGGTCAGTCCCAAGCTCTGAAGGCGGAGTTAGCCAAATATAATTATGATTTACCTATTCATCACTGTGATGATTTTATAAAGATGGAAGACAGTGCAACCGACGTGCGTAAGCGCAAGGACTCGAGCATTGTGCAAGCGGTGAAACTAGTCAGAAATGGTGAAGCCTCAGCCTGTGTTTCGATGGGTCACTCAGGAGCCACCATGACGGCAGCATTATTTGGCTTAGGTCGTATCAAAGGGGTGGAGCGTCCAGCTATACTAGCCAACATTCCTACCAGCAAAGGCTATTGTGCTCTTATTGACGCGGGTGCAAATGCCGATTGCAGAGCGGCGTATTTACAGCAATTTGCCATTATGGGCAGTATTTATGCCAGTATTTTTTACAATACGCCTGAACCCTCAGTCGGGCTTATGTCTATCGGGGAAGAAGAAGGTAAAGGTAACGAATTAACCCGCGAAGCTTTTGATTTACTCAAGGCTACCCCAGGTATCAAATTTTTTGGCAATGTTGAGGGGCGTGATTTACTCAAGGGTACAACCGATGTGGTAGTCACCGATGGCTTTACTGGCAATGTAGTTTTGAAACTGGCTGAAGGCGAGGCCAAAGTCATCTTTGGCTGGATTCGAGATGCTCTTACGAATAATGGTCTTTTAGTCAAACTGGGTGCGGCTCTGGTTAAACCGGCCCTAAAAAAATTAGCGGCTAGACTTGATCCCTATGAATACGGGGCAGAGCCACTTCTGGGTGTAGATGGATACGCCCTGATTGGTCATGGGAGTTCGGATGCACGGGCGGTAAGAAATGCTTTAAAGACTGCCAAACGTTCTGTCGAAGCGAATCTGGTAGAAAAAATTAGTAAAGGTATGAAAGCCTTGCCCACAGTTGGTCAAAGTTAAGTCTATGACCTGGCTCGAGACGATTCAAGCTGATCCGTTAAGCTTTTTTAGAACGCTGGGTCTTTATATTGCTATTGCGATAGGGTTATTGCTTCTATGTCTTTTTTTATTGTCACGCTGGTTGCGCTATGCACGCAGTGCTATTGATGAGCGCGATTTTTTAAATGAAGCGAGTAAACAAACCGAAAATCTTCGTCTTGGTTTACTCAGTGGGTATTTGCAAAGAGTGCTTTATGTGCTTGCAGTGGCTTTAGTGTTGGGGCTGATTGGCTTAGAATACAAGGTTCCAATTTTAAGTGATATTGCCGTTTTGGTCCAAACCTGGCTAGCTGCTGGAGGTGTGGTTAAGCTTACCCGGATTGCACTTTTAGGACTTGTTTCCTTTATTATTCTAGCCGTTGTTCGTCGCTCGGCTAGGGTGTTTACACCCACCACAGGTCAACGCTTCGAGCGTGATGTGGCCAGGGCTGCAACGGTTCGCAGCGTCACTGAATCAACCCTGCGAGTTATTTTATTTGTTCTGTTTGTGTTGTATGCCTTAAGTGAATTGGGTGCGCCCATAGGAACTTTTTTGGCAGGCCTAGGTATTTTGGGTTTGGCAGTTTCTTTTGGAGCACAGTCATTGGTCAAGGATTTAATCAGTGGTTTTTTTATTTTGGCAGAAGACCAGTTCGGCGTAGGTGATGTCGTTAGAATCGGTGAACTAAGTGGTGATGTTGAAGCTATTACCTTACGGGTGACTACTTTGCGAGATTTGGATGGACGTGTGCATATTATTCCCAATGGGCAAATTGACAAAGTGACGGTGATGAGCAAAGACTGGTCACGGGCTTTAGTTGATGTTGAGGTTACCTATACTACAGACCTAGACCAAGCCCTAAAGATTTTTGAAGATGAAGCTAAAAAACTTTATAGGGAAGAAGGGTGGTCATGGCGAATGCTCGATGTTCCTGAAATGTTGGGAGTTCAATCCTTTGGGTCTTCAGGCATTACCTTGAGACTACTCTTTAAGACTTTACCCAAGGAGCAATGGTTTGTAGCCAGAGAGTTTCGTAAGCGCATCAAGGAGCGGTTTGAAAAAGAGGGTATTGAGATAGCCTTGCCTTATTTAAATGTTCGGATGGTTGATAAGGAATGATTAGGGTTCTTTTATAACTCCTGGTATCCAAGTCAGTAGCGTGGGTCTAGTGGTAAGTGTTGGAACTGTTTCACTATCAATCTGCAATGAGGTAATAGTTTGATCAAGATCAAATAAATCAAACACCTTGATTACATTTTGATCAGCAAGATACAAAAAATCAGTGACATAATTAAGGGTCATGCTACTCGCTCTTTCACTTGTTTTGGCGCTATCTGTTTTATTAGCGTCAAAGTGAATCGTTAATCCGTTTTCTCCTAAAATAAAAAGCTGTTTATACTCACCCGAAGTATCGGTAATCATTTGTCGACTGCGGGCGGTAGTGGTTATTTGGGTAACAGTTGCACTTTGCGTTGTATCTGAAATATGAGTATATTTATTGTCATCTAATAGGACAAAACCTGAGCCGATTCGATTAATTTGAAAAAAACTCGTACCACGGATGACATCCTCTTTATTAACCTGTTGTTTTAGATTACTCGGAAGTTGTTTATTAGTAGAGGTTACATCATCAAAACTATTTTGATCCAAACGCAATAGATCAACATCCCCCACGCCGTTTTCCACAAAGTAAAGTGAATCATTGCTTTGATCTAAAAATATACCCGCCTCAGCAAATCCTTGAATTCTAGGTGGAATAATGGATAAGAGTAATTTTTCGAGTGTGGTTTGCGAGATGTCAATAATAACTATCCTGCGCTTATCATCACTAAGACCACAAACCGTAATTTCGCTAAAAATAACAGCATACCTACCATCTCTTGTTAGCTGTATCTGAGTAGGGCAAAAGGGTTTAGGTAGATCTGGGATTGTCGACAAATCAATGCTGCGGGTTTTCTTGAATTTTGCGGGTGTAGCAGGATCAATGGCTAAGGTGTCAAAAATTTCTATATACGACTTTGAGGTTTCTGATATTACATTTTCTCCGTCTCGAGTAAGTACAAAGAGTTGATCACGTCTATTATTCCTATCGGTAAAATCAAAGGCAACAGCCGGAGCCGACAAATCTCGAGCAGCCTTGTCAACTAAAGGAAAACGTATAGTGCTATTTAATTTGTCTTCAAAAAGTAAAAGTTGTGGCCCATCATTGCCATCAATTGCTGCAATAAGTAAAATAGGTATCTCTTCATTGGGTGTGCCGGTACACCCTGTTAATAAGAGAAGGCTTAGTATACATAACGTAAACCGTTTCATTGTCCTCCTGTATTCTGGTTTTGACTTCCACGTCCAGGTAATTTAATCTCGCTAGGAAAGGCCTGGCTAAAACCTTTATTTCCTCCTGGGGTGGTGATAGTAAAAGTAAATTTGCCTGAGGCGGTATCCCAACTGCTGTATAAGGCCCAGCAACAACGGTCCCAAATGACCCGTAGTTCGGGTTGAAAGTTCAGCGCGTTTACCCCTTCGGGGTTAGTGTCATTTAAATACCATAATTCATTAAAAATACTCGAGACATAAAGCTCATCTAAAATTTTAACAGTGATAGCCACATCATCTAGGGTTAAACTGCTTTGATCCAGTTTGTCTAGGTCGTCATTGTAATTCCCATCATAAGAAAGTTTTCCCTGAAATCCCACCCGACCATAAAAATCACTGCTGAACTCTAATCCTAAACTGTCTAAATAGGTTTGTTCTAAAAGATCATCCCGCATTCGCAGGGTGGAAAAAAAGCTTAGGTTATAACTGACACCATACAGACTTTGATCACTTAGGTCGGCTCTAGCCTCGAGTGTCGTGCCACTAAAATAGCGACCAGCCGTTTTAGGCGTTTCAGGACTTGGATCATAGAGGGTGCTGTAGGTCAAAGAAAAATCAATATCTTCAGCTAAATCATCCTGCAAGACAAAACGCCAGCTTTGTTGGAGTTCGGGGTCTAGAGCAAAAGGAGTCAAGATGGGGAAGCCTGAAGCTTCAAACGATGCGACACCCTTCCAGGCTACACGGTAATTGCTGCTGTCTAAACGGTAAGTAGTGCTAGTGGTGTCTTCATTTTGTTCTATACCAAATGTTTCACTTAGGCTCACTTCGATAGGTTGCGCTGCGGCAGTGAGTTCAAAACTCAAACTGTCAATTTCATCGTCGTTAAAATCATAGCCATAACCCACTCTAAAGCTAGGTATATAATCTTGCTGATCGGTAGTTCCTACAGTTAATCCAAGCACAAAGGGTTTTACCGGTCCACTTTCGTTGTCTGGGAATTCTGCCCAGGAACCACCGCTCATATCAAAGGTTAAATAAGGTGGTAGCCCGTAGCGAAAACTAAAGTTAAACTCACTTTCATCTCTAGCTTTGCCTCTGGAATTAAATACATAGAGGTCTTTTAGATAACTAAATTTTAATTCGGCATCGAGCTGAGATTCGGGTGAACGCAGGATAAAGGTGCCAGTTAAATTTCCGGGGTCAGCAGGGGTCTTTTCTCGAGCGAGTTGATAATCATTACGAAAGCTAAGGCTTATCCAACCTAAATTTTCAAACAGCGTGAGTTCACTGACCAAAGGATCAAAGCCTAATTGGGTACTGCGTCGTTCATTGAGAAAATTGTATTTTGTACCTGTAGTAAAACGCAACCATGGCCACGGCGTAAGTGAAAGATTGCCTTGAACGTAAACTGCATTATTAGGGGTTGAATAATCAAAGGCAAAAGGGCTGCTACCTTCGTTGATATTGCGAACAAAACTCAGGCTCAAACTAGCTTTATCAGAGAGTGTTTGTTTGACATTTAGATTGGTGTTCCAATTTATAAGGCGATGAGGAATGCCGTCGTTATTCTCGAGGCTATAATACTGCCCTTTAAAGGTGCTACTGCCGGTGATTTCTAGTCCTTTCCAGGGGCTTAAAGGATCTAGGGTGATGGTGTGACCTTCGGTAAGTCTTGCGCCATAAATGCTTTGATTATCTGTGCTAAATCTAGGGTAGTCACCAAAAAATCCCAGTTCAAAGAGTACTTGTGAAATGGAAATGCCGCCAAGTTGAAAACTTTCTGCTTGAGGCTTGACTTCAAACTTGGCTATGGTGCGATTGGGTGTGTAAAAGTAAGGACGCGAATCGGTTTCTTCGGGTTCTAAATCTAGGTAGCCATTTGATGTAAAGGCACCCTCGAGTCCGGCAAAGACATGCCTAAATTCCACTTCATATTTTAAGATACGGTTATTTTGACTATCATCACGTTCAAAGAGCAGGTGTGTTTTGAAGGCATCAAAACCTTGATCGCTGTCATAGGCAAATTTAACTTTATAGAGTGCCTTGCCCTTAGTGGTTTCGCTATCATCCAAAAAACCTGGTGTGTAATTAAAATTAAAGGTTCCTAGCCCAGTATCGGTAATAAAGGTATGAGCTAGACCAGTGCCCAGATAACTTTCAGTGACCTTGCCACCTAAAAACGCATTGGCAAAAAAATTACTTTGGTTAAGCGTAACATCAGCATAATAATGTATATTGACCATTCCGTAGTCCCCAGCCCCCATCACATAAGGCCAGTCTAGAATCACTTCGCCCTGGGTGCTTTCAGTAGCTCGCTTAATGGTGAGTTTGGGCTGGCGGTCACTGGGTCCCAAAGGAACAACTAAAATAGGGAAAAAAAGCACGGGAAAGTCTCGAATAACCATTTGAACGTCATAAGCTACCAAGCGGTCACCAGGATAGAGCAAAAGTTTTTTGGCTCTAAAGCCAAAATCTTCGGTTTGTTGATTACATCGTCCACAAGGACTAAAACGGCTAGTAGCTACATTGATTTGTCCTGGAATACGTGTGGCATCGATTCCGATAACATCAATTTCAGTCGTTGATATAAGCACGTCACGCCCGCGAAAGGTATCATCCGTAAGGTCATAAACTAGATTTTCACCTTCAGTGATACCGTCTTCGGTTTGAATACTGCCATTACCAATAATTCTCAGGATGCTGTTGGTTTGGTCAAGTTCAATTTCTTTGGCCAGAATAATTTGATTGTCGTTGATGGTAATTTTGACCAAGGAACTGCGGATGATTAAAAGGTCAATTTCTGTTCCGTCAGGCAACGTAACATTGCGAATCTCGAGCTGGTTGCTGGGGTCACCTTTGGTGGTTTCAATGGTGATGGGTTCGGCAAGGGCAGGGGAAAGGAAAAAGGAAAAAGGAAAAAGGAAAAAAAGGAAAAAGAGAAATTTACGCGTAGGGTGCGTTTTACGCACCATCACAGAATTCGCAATTGACTCCCATTCAAATATAGAGATAGAACACGACCTATACTGTTTTTTATGTCTTGTCTCTTGCTCCCTCACAATGGGTTTTACCATAACGAGTGATTGTCTGAATCAAGTGAGAAACCAGCAATTAGAAACCAGCAATGCGGGATGAGTTTAAGATTTTTACTCATTGCTTCCTACTCATTGCTCATTGCTGGTTTCACCGTCGCCAAGAGAAAACCAATAAGACACTTCCAACAATGGCATAAAGTGCAAAAGCCAGCCAGCCAGCTATATAGGACGGAAGCAACCCTTGGTCACCCGCAACTTTGGCCAAAGTCCAGGTAGCGTAGTAAATAAAGGTCAGGAACAATACTGCGACCAGCCCCAACCCAGCAGCACGGCGAAAGCTGACTAGGGCCACAGCTAAAGAAAACACTGCGAAAGCAATGGCAGCTAGAGGCTCTGAGAGTTTGCGGTGTAATGCTACCCATTCAGCATCGGCTTCGCCAGGGCCACTGCTGCGAATACGCGCAATCAGTTCTTTGAGGGGGTAAGTATCTAACTCGGACTCAGTTTCACTGGCCGAAAGTTCACGCACAGGCAAGTTAACGGGATTGGACTGGGCTTGTGATACCAAGCGGCCATTGCGATAGGTGCTAAATTGAACATTTTCTAGTACCCAAACCCCAGCTTCTTTATCTGGTTTTCCACGTTCAGCATAAATCACCAGGCTAGGGCCATCAGCACCATCGCCCTGAATCACGGTAATGCCCTTAAAACTGCCATCAGGCTCGAGTCCTTCTATATAAATACTGCGTCCTAGTGAGTCACTAAAGAAACTACCAGTTTGCAAGAAGCTTTTAGGGCTTTGCAGTAGCAAGTCTTTTTGCACCTCTAAAGCTTTGCGCTGGCTCCAAGGAATCACAAATTCTTTATTCAAAACCCCAACAAGTGCAATCATTATGCCCAATAACACAATTGGCCACAAGAACCGCCCTGGCCCTATTCCTAAAAGTAGAGCTGCTTTGACTTCGCTGTCTTGCACTAGTCTAGCCAAGCCCAAGAGGGTGGCAAAAAGGAGTGCTAATGGAATGGCTGGACCTGCGGCAAAAGGCAAGTTATAAAGCAAGAACTGGGCTACTAATGAAATTGGCGCACCTCTGGATAAAATACTGGCCAAAAGATTGATCAGGATATACACCAGCAATAGCAACATAAAGGCAATAAACCCAGCACCGTAGAGAGGCAAAATCTCTCGCATTAAGTAATTGCTAAAGCGTTTCACCTTAACCGCCACCAGGCTAAGATGCCCCCAATGACGGCCCCTAAAGCTAAAGTAAAATAAGCGGCTGGAATAGGGGATAGAACATTTTCTCTAAAGAGTTGGCTCGAGAGTGTCCACAGGGCCCAAAAAATCACGATTAAGACAATAGTCCAGCCAAATCCAGCCGCCCGACCATGTAACTCTAAACCCAGTACGCCAGCAATCAGCACAAAAATTAGCGCACTAAAACCGTCAGCAATCCGTTTGTGAAAGGCATAAAGCGAGTCTTTGGTTTCAGCCCCTGTGTTGCGCTGTTGTTGCAGGCGTTGCCAGAGTTGATTTAAGGTGAGTTGCTCATCTTCAGTTAAATTGCTGGTTGCGTCACTTAGAATCTCAAAGGGTAAGGTAAGTGTGTCATGCAAAACATTTTTTACACCGACTTCTTGGGCATCATAGAGTAACCATGTCTTATTATCGCTATCCCAGATTCCACTGTTTGCGGTTATGGTGGTCTGGTCTGGCTTGCGAATAAGAATTCCGCTTAACTCAGCTTGGGCACGGTTATCTTGAACAGTCTGAATTTTGCCAGCATAATAAATATCCCCAGATTTGGTTCGATAAGCCACGTTGTTTTGGGTGGCAGGGGGTGGTACAGAGTAATAAAAACTATCTACCAATTTGTCATAAGCGGGTTGCGCTAAAGGTTCTAGATACCCATTGTTAAGCAGGGTTAACCCACTTACTAGGAGCCCTAAGAGCAATAAGGGTCGTAATAAACGCAGAGGTGAAGTTCCTAGGCTATAGGCAGCCTTGAGTTCAGAATCCTTGGCCAAACGCCCTGTGCCAAGCAAAACGGCAAAAATAATAGCTATCGGTAGAGCCAAATGTAAAAAGTAAGGCAATTTTAGGAGCATAAGTTGGCCCACTTGTCCTAAGGTGGCATTATTGCGGATTAAAAAGTTGGCCCAACTCACCATCATGTCTATAGACAGCATTAAACAAAAGGCGGCTACGCCCAGAACATAAAGGGGGGTGGTTTCGCGTAAAACATAGCCCGAAAGTCGCATCAGAAGAGTATATACGAGGGAAGTGAGGGCCTAGGTAGCAGAAATTAAGGGTGAGTGGTGAGTGGTGAGGGTTTACTGTTCACTGACCACTCGCCACTTTCGCTAATAGACTGATAGACTCTTTTACTAATGGTCAACCTAGTTGCGGTTCAAGCTGAGGTGTCTTTGGCAAATTATGCCAGTGCAGAGGCCTTTTAGGCAAAAAATCTTTGAACTTACTGAAGAGGCAGTAGCAGGCTTACCCGCCAATCCTACCCTGATAGCTTTTCCTGAACTCATTGGGTTTCCGTTGCTTTTGACCCTAGAAAATACAGCTAAGACCTTAGAAAATACAGCTAAGACCTTAGCTGAAACGATTAAGAAAGCATTAACAGGCTCTTGGCAAGAAATCCTTAAAGGGGCTTGGCAGCATAAGTATTTGGGGCTGTCGTTGATGTATCTGCCTTCGGCTTTACCTGCATATAGGGCCTATACTGCGGCTTTTAGTGACGCGGCTAAGACCTTTGGAGTAACTATTGTGGCAGGCTCGAGCCTTTTGCCTTATATCAGCTATGAACCCAGTTTGGGCTTACATATCGCTGACCCAAGAGTCTATAACACCGCTTTGACCTTTGGCCCTAATGGGCGTTTGTTAGGGCAAACCCACAAAGTTCACTTAACCAAAGGCTTGGAGTCGCGCATGGGTATTACCAGGGGTCGCTTACAGGATTTGCAGGTGCTTCATACCCCTGTGGGTATGGTGGGTATTGCTATTTGCTTAGATGCTTTTCATGACTCAGTGATAGGGTATTTAGATGGTTTGGGAGCGGAATTAATTGTTCAACCCAGTGCCAATAACGCCCTTTGGAGTAGACCTTGGCCAAAAGATAAGACCCTGACTGAGGGTGAAGCCTGGTTTCGCTACGGGTTTCAGAATACCTTGTTGGGTACACACCATGTGCGTTATGGCGTAAATCCAATGTTAGTAGGGGATATGTGGGAATTACGCTTTGAAGGTGTCTCGAGCATTGTTGAGGTAAAACCTGATCAAGTTACAGTTCTTTCGCAAGCTAAAGATATAAAGCAGGCGTTGGTGAGAGCTACAGTTGATATTAGCTCTAAAACGAAATGATACTCCTGAAACGAGATGATACCTCTCTGAAACGAGATGATACCTCTCTGAAACGAGATGATACCTCTCTAAACCGAGATGATACCTCTCTAAACCGAGATGATACCTCTCTAAATCGAGATGATACCTCTCTAAATCGAGATGATACCTCTCTTGGTCAAAGCTACCGTTGACGTTATGGGTTCCACAAGATAATCTTTGTGAGGTACTATCTCGTCACGAGGTAGCAAGATTTTTTTTAAGGATGATGATGTGACTGGAACACTAGGATTATTTTCGTTGGTTGATTTATTTCAACTCTTGGCTTCATCATCCCGTACCGGCCGTTTGGCCGTTGAACACCCCAGTGGTAAGGCCAGAGTTTATTTTGATAAAGGTCGTGTAGTCCATGCCGAGTTTAATAATCTGATTGGAGAAGAAGCAGTTTATGCTCTTTTTGCCGATGAGCGCGGCAGCTTTGAATTTCAGATAGGGCTTCCGGCTCCTGAAGAATCGGTATCGACCTCAACAGAAAACTTAATGCTCGAGGCCATTCGGCGTTTGGATGAAAACCTGCGCGATAGCAGCACAGTTCCTGATGATGCAGTCGTGATGATCGCTGACAGCGTATCGGTCACCGACCCTCTCAATTTGCAAGCTATGGAAGTTGCGCTTTTACGCCATATCGATGGACATTTATCGGTTTCACAACTAGCTGACCAGGCTGAGATAGATATTGCAGAAGTTAAACGGCTAGTTGACCGTTTGGTTAAATCTGGTGTCCTAAAACTGCGTGAGAAAAAAGCTCGTACAGCTCGGCTTGTAGTGCAGCTTTCACGTCAAGAATTGTCTTTGGGAACCGTGGGTATTGATCCAAGTATTATTGGAAGCTGGGAAAAAACCTTGGGGCGAGCCGTAGATAATGTGGCCTGTCGCCGCGAAGATGGGCAAGTCTTTAGTTTTAGGATTGTTCCCGTTCAGCAAGCTGGGCCACATATTTTATTTTCCAGGGTGACCATGGCCAAGGCTGGTTTGTCAGTTAATGCGCCACTGTTGGTTAAGCCGCCTTCAAAACAGTAGGGCGACAAGTAGCTAGCAATTAGCAGAGCGGGAAATTAAGACATTCCACACTTGGCTAAAAATAATTGATGAAACCAAGCCCTATTTGCTCTTGGGGCTTGGTAGCTTTATACTTACCATGTGGTACGTATCACCTATACTCAGTCTTCCAAACCAACTCCAAAACATAGCCACTTGATTGAAGATTTACTCGAGATGGCTTGTGCGGGTAAGCAAGGGTGTGTAGATGGTGTCATCAAAATGATCAGCGATTTGTATAAAAACGGGGTGAACTGCCGTTACCTAAAAGGTTTAGGTGGTGGCTTACTCGAGCTAAAGATCCGTATTCCTACAGGAGGTGCAAGGGTGTATTTGTTCCAAGGTGGAGAAGATGAATTGCGGCTTCCCCAGATGATGCTCCTACAGTTATGGCTGCTGCCGATAAAGCCTTGCGAAATGCTAAACAGCGTGGGCGCAATCGGCTCGAGGTAGCTGTAAAACCATTATCCACATGGGGGCGTGGTTGGGGATAGTCACTTTCGTTTAAGCGTCATATAAGATTCGTGGAGAAATCGAGGTTTTGCATATGTTACGCTTATTCGCCGAACATTGCCTTTCTCAAAGCGTTTATTTGTGACCAGTTCCGAACCCTACGATAAACTCAGGGTGAGACCGAATTTGATTCCTGCTATGTTAAACTACTGCCGTGCGTACGGTTCTCTCCTGGCGACAATATGATTTTCCTATAGATTGGCAAACTGAATTTGCTAAAGATGCTCCCTTACACCTCGAGGTTGGATTTGGTGATGGACGATTTACCCTAAGGCGGGCTTTGGCTGAATCTGATCAGTGTTTTGTTGCCCTAGAAATTTCGTCAGTGAGCATTGCTCGCTTGATGCACAAATTAAAGAAAGCGGGCGTTCAAAATGTTCGCATTCTAAAACTGGGGGCCCAGTTTGCAGTTAAACATTTATTTGCCCCCCATTCGCTACATTCGATTACAGTTAATTTTCCAGACCCCTGGCCTAAAGATAGGCATACCAAGAATCGTTTGTTACAAAACAGTTTTTATCAGGTGGCAGCCAGTAGGCTCGAGATCGGCGGCACTATTCGCCTGGCGACTGACCACCCTGAGTATTTGGCTTTTGCCAAGCAAGAAGCAATGGACTCAAAGGTTTTTGACTTGCGTGATGACCCGCCACCAGAAGCCGTGTTTGAAACCAAGTACGCCCTAAAATGGAAAAGTCAGGGTAAACCCTTGTATTATCAGGTGTTTGTTAACCGTGGTTTAGAGTTAGATCGTAGTTTAGAGTTAGATAGTCCCAAGATTGAGAGGTCGAGTGTGCCTCATGCACTCTTAAGTGGCGAATTGCCACAGCGTATTGAATTTGAAAAACAAGTTTTAGCCTACGAGGGTGGACATGTGATTGTCCATGAGCTTTTAAGTAGCCTAGGCAGTGATGATGAAGAGAAGGGTCAAAGGTGGCTCTTTAGAGTAACTGTGGATGAGCCAGAACTCAAACAACAGCTTTTAATCATCGCCAAGCATCGTGAGGGTAATGAATATATTGTTCGTTTTGAACCCTTTGGTGATCCGGTGCTAACCCCAGCAGCCAGAGGTGCAGTCCATGCGGTTACCGAATGGCTCTTGACCTTGCCAACAATGCATCTAAAAGCAAGAAATTATTAAATGATTCCTCTCCTAACCTCGAGCCTTTTATCTACACCTCATGGATTTACAACTAGACAAGGCGGCGTAAGCCAGGGATATTACGCCTCGCTTAATTTGGGACTTGGTACTGGCGAAGACCCCCAGCTTGTCAATCAAAACCGCCAGATGATAGTTGAGCAGTTTGGTGTTGTCAAAGAGCAAGTCTGTATCTTAGAACAAGTACACGGCAATACCGTGATCGTAGCAGAACCGTCTTGGCATACCTTTCAAGCTGATGCCATGATAAGCAATCAAAAAAACTTGCTTTTAGTTATAGGTGTTGCCGATTGTGTGCCGATTTTATTTTATGACCCCATAAAAAAGGCTATTGGGGCAGCCCATGCTGGATGGCGCGGAACTTCGTTAAGGATTGTTGAAAAAGTTCTGGAAAAAATGTCACAAGAATACGGCTCGAGCCCGTCAGATGTGCGAGTTGTCTTGGGGCCAGCCATTAGCAAGAAAAATTATCAGGTTGGCTCTGAAGTCATTGAGGCCTTTATCAAGGCGGGATTTCCCCAAGATGTTTACGAACCTGACCATGATCGCTACCGCTTAGATGTTGTGGCTGCAAATGTTTATTTGCTAAAAAATCTTGGTGTGGCGCATATAGATACCTTAGCTTACTGCACGTTTGCAGACCCCAAAACATTTTACTCACATCGCCGAGATGCTAAAAAACGGGGGAGTCATTGGGCCGTTATTAAACTGTCCGAATAAGCCCTACCCTTAAGTACATAAATCATCATATGATGATGGAATATGCAGACACTTAAAGACAAAGTTATCGTTATTACAGGTGCAGGTGGAGCTATTGCTGGAGCTGTAGCCGAGAGTTTTGCTAAAGCTGGGGCGAGATTACTTCTAGTAGACCGCGATCTAGTGCGCATCGAAGGTCGGGCCTCCTCTTACAATGCTCCAGTGGTGGAATCTCAGCTCAATAGTTTTGAAGAGGCCCAGCAAATGGTGGACAGGGCCAAGAATACTTATGGCAAGGTAGATGGCTTAGTGCATTTGGTTGGTGATATGGATACATCTACTGTTCTTGATACTCCACTTGATGCCTATGACCGAGTATTTGACAGCAATGTTCGTACTCTGTTTTATTCAGTGAAAGCGGTATTGCCTGAACTTCTTAAGCGAGAAGAGGCTTTTATTGGTGGGATTGCTTCTAGAGAAGCCTGGGGCGGTGGAGCTGCTGGAGCCTCTTTGTTCGCAGCAGCCAAGAGTGCTGTAGGGGCTTTTTTGCGCTCCCTGGACAAAGAACTTCAGGATTCTAAAGTAGGCGTTTCTATCGTCTATCCAATGGGGCCAGTAGACACCCTGACCAATCGCCATGCTCATGGTGCAAGCAGCGCACTCATTAACCCTGAAGGAGTCGGTGAAGCCTTTGTTCGGGCTGCGCTCTCAGGACACGGGGGTAGCCTCTTAGAGATACCTATTTATCCACCAAGGTATTAAACAGCCATGAGCCGATGGTATCATCAACGAATAAACAGCCATGAGCAGGGCGTATCATGCCGTTATAACCAGCCATGAGCCATTGGTGTGTTATACACAGACTTCGTACCATCATCAATGAAAAACAGTCCTGAACCAGAGGTATTATCTTTGAAAAAAGTCGAACGAATTAAAGGTATCATTTTTGACTTTGGCGGAACTTTAATCTATGACAATCACAATCATTTTGAACAGGCCAATGCTTGGATGCTGGCCAATTTTTTGCGCTCTCGAGGATTTAACTTAGACCCTGAGAACTTTACTCAACGCCTAATGTATTTGCGCCAGAACTTGCCCAAGGGTGACGATAATTTCAAGCAAGTTAATACCACGCACGAAAATCTGATTAAAATAACAAAAGAATCAGGTATCGAATTATCAGGTGACTTTCTTCTAGAGTGCGAAAAAGTCTTTGTCACACCCGAGGTGCAGGGTTCGATTCTGTTGCCTGAAATTGTTCAGGTACTCGAGAAACTGTCGAAACAGTATCGTATAGGTCTTATCTCTAATACTCGCTCACATCTACTGGTTACCGAAACCCTTAAAGCCAAAGGACTCGAGACTTTTTTTAATCCTATAGTCACCTCAGTCAGCGCAGGTTATCGCAAACCGAGCCCCAAGGTCTTTCAAACTGTTTTAGATACTTGGCAATTGCCAGCTAATGCAGTGGTAATGATTGGGGATAGTTTATTTAATGACATTTCTGGCGCAAAAGCTGTAGAGATGCAAAGCATTTGGTTGACGACTGACACAACTGAAACGGGTTCTGCTGATGCCATTGCCAAGATGCCACAGGATATTCTCGAGTTTTTACTAAACAAGCTATAACTAGTATTGCCCTGCAATGCTAGCCCTTTAACAAGCTCAAGGTATGAGTGTAAGTGTCCTGAGCTTGTCGAAGGACAATTCACCATATAAGTGACTTTGCCAGAGCATTTGTATAAAGTGCAAAGACAGATGATTTCGATTATTTTATTGATGTTTAGAATTGCTATATGATGTTGATACATTACCGGACTACGGAGGTTCTATGACTCAGCTTAAAGACAAAGTCATTATCGTTACAGGTGCAAGTTCTGGTATTGGTGCAGCAAGCTCGAGGTTACTTTCTCAACATGGGGCCAAGGTTGTCATTGCAGCTCGCAGCACCAATAAACTGCGTAAGTTATCTAAAGAATTGCCCAATGAGTCACTGGTTGTACCCACCGATGTCACCAAGGCAAAAAGTGTTATTGCTCTGGTAGAGAAAACGCTTCAAGCCTTTGGCCGTGTGGATGTATTATTTGCAAATGCTGGTGTTTATATTCCAGGTCAGGTTGCTGATGGAAATCCCGATCAATGGGCCAATCTGATGGACATTAATATTGATGGAGTCTTGCGCTGTGTTCATGCAGTGTTACCACACATGACCAAGCAAAAATCAGGAGATATTTTAATCACTAGTTCCATTTCGGGCCTTGTAGATATTCATTGGGAACCCATTTATAGTGCCTCAAAACACGCTATTCAAGGGTTTGTGCATACCCTGCGTCGTCAGGTGGCTAAAGATGGAATTAGAGTCGGTGCGATTGCGCCAGGACGAGTGGCCAATGAACTTTGGGGTATCACCGATGAAAAGGCAATCAAAAAGCATGTTCAAAAACGCATGAGTTTGCGCTCTGAAGATGTAGCCGAGGCGGTTGTATTTATGCTCTCGCAACCCAAGCATGTGACGATTCGAGACCTAGTGATGTTGCCGCAGAATCAGGATATTTAAGCACTGAAGGTGATTTGTGGGATACTTAGCAGGTATGCTTCGCATTCATTTCATAGCATCAAAGTCGGTCTCACGCTAGCGTTTATCGAAGGGTTCGGAACTGGTTATCTTTACACTGATTCCAAGATATACGTGCCGGGGTAGTAGGTTGTTTTGGACAAGCATTTTGAAAACCGCTATAATATCTTTAGGAGACTGATGATGACCGAATTTTTAGTGAATGTTTCACCTTTACTTTTAATGACTATTTTTTTTCTGGCTGCTGTGATTTTAGTGTTGTTAGATTATCTTTTGCCAGTTGATTACCTTGCTTATATTGGTTATTTATGTTTTGCTATCGGCATGTTTTTTGCTCTTCCAATGGGGTTAATTGCCAGCATCGTGGTGTCGATTATTATTTTCCTGGGATTACTGTTTTTCCATGTGCGGCTTTTTAGCCATTATTTAACCAATGCACAGCAACGGCGTTCTGGACAGTAAAAAATAACAAGATAAACTGTAAGCTAGTTATACAACTAGCTTACAGCTAAAACTTGATACGATCCAAGGCGAAGGCTTGTTTTCTGAATTACTGTTTCCCTTTACCATAAAGCGGCCCATAGGTTTCGCAAGCTCTAAAATCAGCACCCTCGAGTTCTGAAGTTCCAAAAGCAGCCCAGGCGTGGGGTCTAAAGATATTCTCCTCTGAAACATTATGCATATAGACAGGAATTCGCAGCATCGAAGCTAGGGTAATTAAATCAGCTCCAATATGCCCATAGCTAATGCTGCCGTGATTGGCTCCCCAGTTGGCCATGACGGTATAGACATCTCTAAAGGCGCCTTGACCACTGGTGTTGGGTACAAACCAAGTGGTTGGCCAAGTGGGGTTGGTGCGCTCGTCTAGGATGTTGTGAACATCTTCAGGTAATTCAATGGTGTAACCTTCGGCGATTTGCAGTGCTGGTCCCAAGCCCTTGACCAGATTAAGGCGGCACATAGTCACAGGCATGTCGCCTCGAGTGCGGTAACGGGTTGACCAGCCACCGCCACGAAAATACTCGAGCATTCCTGCGTGCCAAGTGGTTGCGTCTAGGCAGTTTTTGGCCTCTTTTGGGGTAATATCCCAGTACGGTTTCATGGCTGCTTGGCCATTTATTTCTTGTTGACCTGTGCCATCTAGGGCTGCGGGGCCAGAATTGATTAAATGCAAGAAGCCCTGTTGTGCTGGACCCTCGAGGGTGTGTCCTGTTACCCTTTGTACGGCTTCAGGGCTCCAGTAAGTGCGAACATCTGCAAAAATTTGTGCAGTGCCCGTCAGCAAATTTCCAAAGAGCATAGAGAGGGCATTCATGGCATCATTTTCAGTTGCCACCATATAAGGTTCACGAATGCCGTTCCAATCAAAGGAACTAGCCAGAATAGCTTCTAAAAAGTCGCCGTTAGGCATAAAGTCAGTCCATTGACGTTGACCTTGGAAACCGCTAGCAATGGCGTTATGTCCGTGGGCTTCTTCGCCGTAACCTAGTTTGGCAAGTTTAGGATTGCCCACCATCAGGTCACGTACAATCAGAGCCATTTTGACACTGGTTTCCCAGGCTTTATCTTTTTGTTTACGGGTTTGTTGCTGTGCTTTGGGGTTGTAGTCTTTACCCTCTTGGCAATTATCTTTAACCCAGGCTAGGGCTTTTTTATATTCGTTGGGGTCATAGATGTTCTGCTCGAGCCTTCTGGAAACTTCGCTCATATCTACTGTTTCAACGCGCATCCCAAAATAATCCTCAAATAAATCATGCACCACATAAGAGCCCATAATGCCCATCGAAATGCCGCCCACTGAAAGATATGACTTTCCACGCAGGGTCGCCACAGCCAATGCTGAACGTGCGAATTGCAAAAGTTTCTCTTGCACATCTTCTGGGATTTTGGCGTTTCCAGAATCCTGTACATCATGTCCGTAAATACTAAAAGCAGGAATACCTTTTTGTGCGTGAGCGGCCATGACTGCTGCTAAATAAACTGCCCCTGGACGTTCGGTACCATTAAAGCCCCATACTGCTTTGGGCATGGTGGGATGCATATCCATAGTTTCAGAGCCGTAGCACCAGCATGGTGTAACCGTAAGGGATATACCCACACCTTCACGTTCAAATTTTGCTGCACAAGCAGCAGCTTCGGCTACGCCACCAATACAAGAATCGGCAATCACGCACTCAATGTCTAAACCGTTTGAGTGGCGCAGATTTTGGCTAAGAAATTTAGCTGCTGCTTTCGCTAGATTCATGGTTTGTTTTTCCAAAGATTCTCTTACGCCACCTAATCTTCCATCAATGGTTGGACGAATACCGATTTTGGGCATATCTCCAATGAGGCGGTTGAGGGGTTTATTAACTTTCATTCCTTTGATATTGGCCATTGTCTCTCCTTAATTTAAGCAATGAGTAATGAGTAGCTGGCTTTAAGCTCATTACTCATTGCTACTTTTTTACTTTCTTATTAATATTCTTAACTAGCTTCTCAACCTTAGCTGCTTCTTTACCACCTATCGTTCCCATTTCCATGTCACATCGCCAAGTGCCTTTGGGTTTAATCACTTTGATATTCCCTTTGGCTTTTTCAGCAGTGTAGCCTTCGGGTTCGGCGGTGGCGGCCTCAATCATACCTAGCGCATCCTGGTCAGGGGTGCGACAAATCCAGCGCACGCCGTGGTCTAATTGTTTGGGTTTATGTTTAACATAGTCAGCACTTCCATTGGGCAAGACTTGCATCGTGTGTCCCCAGCCATGGTCATCAGCTAGATAATCAATATAAAGAACAATCTCGGGGTCAAGAGCCATATTTGCTTTTAGGACATTATGCAGCTCTGGGTTAGCGGCCATTTTCTCGAGCAACTCTTTGTATCCTTTAGGTGGATTTAAGTGTGCAGGGATATTGGTTCTTACTCGAACCCGCTCAGGTGTACAAGGCGAAGAATAAACCAGTCGCCCATTATTCACAGGGCGATAATTAATGTGGGCTAAATACATCAGTTCCATCGGGGTATTTTTTAAGTTTTCAACCTCGAGTGAAACCTCAAACATAGTGGAGTCTTCATAGAGTTTGACCAGGGGTTTAGCTAAATAATTGCTAGTAAAGGCCGCCGTATGTTGATACACGCCACCTAAACCTATATAGCTTCCTTTGGAATCATGCCCTAAGACGAGATGGGCTTTTTGAAAAGGTGCATTGGGGAGTTCACCGTGTAGTGGGTGCTTATCCTGTGGGCCAGGTCCACCCATAGCCAGCACACCACAGTGAACCAAAAAGGCACCGTAAGTCTCGAGGTAGGGCTTGTTTGGATAAGGCTCATCAAACATGCTCTTCATGGTGATGTTTCTTCCGTCCATGATGGCCGTCCAGATTTGCTGACCTTGAAACGGAAGCATGATCAGTTCGCCACGATTATGCTTTAAGCGAAGCCCAGCAACGCCACTCTCAAATAAAAAGGTGCTGGCTGAGAGGCTACCTGAGCTAACTAAGGTCTTTTCACGTTCGGAAAAGAAGCTTGGGGATAAGTAGATTTGAGTTTCCATAAGGGTTTAGTATGACATAAAGCAGCAGGGGAGAAGGGAGTGATTTTGCTAATCCCTTTCCACTCACCACTTTTAGCCTGTTACAATACCCCTATGCAATATATAAAATATCAACATAATGGCAATGTTTATTGGGGACAGCTCGAGGGTGGTTCAGTTCATATCCTTACTGGATTTATGGGTGCGCCTACAGGAGAACGGGTTTCTTTATCGGAAGTGATTTTACTGGCTCCCTGCGAAGCTAGCAAAATTGTCTGTGTGGGCAGAAATTATGCCAAGCATATTAAAGAGATGGGTGGCAATGACTCAGATTTGCCTAAAGAACCAGGTATTTTCTTAAAAGGACTCAATGCTCTTTCTAATCCAGGTGACCCAATTCCTTACCCGTCCTGGACCAAAGAGCTTCACTATGAAGGCGAACTTGCTCTAGTGATCTCGAGGCGGGCCAAAAACATCTCCGAAGCTGAAGCCTTTGATTATATTTATGGTTATACCTGTGCTTGTGACGTTACTGCTCGTGATAAACAAAAGAGTGACTTGCAATGGACAAGGGGTAAATCCTCAGATGGGTTCTGCCCAGTGGGTCCGTGGTTAGAAACTGATTTAGACCCTAGTCAGTTGAGCGTACAAACCCGCCTAAATGGTGAAATCAAACAAGATGGCAACACTCGAGATTTTATTTTTGATATTCCTAAAGTCCTTAGCTACATCAGTTCATTCATGACCCTCGAGCCTGGTGACTTGGTTCTTACTGGAACCCCTGATGGTGTTGGACCCATGCAGATAGGAGACATCATAGAAATTACAGTTGAAGGGATTGGTACGCTTAAGAATTTGATTGAAGGCTTGTCCTGAGTTTATCGAAGGATTAAAGATTTAAGGTTGAAGATTAAGAGCAATCATTTTTAATTACTCACCTGGAGAAGTATGGCTGACTTAAATAGTGTTCACATTCTAGATACCAACCATTTGGGGTTAGGAAAGACGGTAGGGGTTTTTCTTATTCCTGGCTTTTCTGGTTTCTCACTTATTGAAACAGGCCCAGGTTCAACACTGCCTGTTATCAAAAAGGCAATTGCTGATTTGGGCTTTGATATATCACAACTCAAAAATATCTTGGTGACGCATATTCATTTAGACCACGCTGGTGCTGCTGGACAATTGGCTAGTGAAACAGGAGCCAGGGTATTTGTGCATGAACGTGGCACACCGCATTTAATTGACCCAAGCAAATTGCTCTCGAGTGCTCAGCGCATTTATGGCGACTTAATGGAAACCTTATGGGGAACTATTATTCCAATTCCAGAATCACAGGTTACTGCTCTAAGTGGTGGGGAAATTCTCGAGCTTGAAGGTCATCACCTTAAAGTCATTTACACGCCCGGCCATGCTTCGCATCATGTTAGTTATTTGCTTAATAATGATCTACTCTTTACAGGCGATTCGGCAGGGATTTGTTTTGAACGCTCGAGCATCCTGCGCCCAGCTTTGCCACCACCAGAAGTAGATTTGGAACTCTGGAAACAGAGTATTGAGGCTATGTTGCAAGCCAATCCCAAACGCCTTATGCTGACACATTTTGGTGAAATTCAAGATGCTGAAAGTCACTTGAGCAAGGTTGTATCAAGAAATCAAATCTGGGCTGATGAAGTATTAAAGGGCTTACAACAGAATGAAGATGTACCAACTCTGGCTAAGAGGATAAGCAGTTTGGCCGAGAAAGAACTTTTAGCTGACGGTGCAACCACTGAAGTAATCAAACGCCATCAGATGACCAGTAATGCTGAGATGACGGTGATGGGGCTTAGTCGTTATTGGCAGAAGTTTCATCCAGAGAAATTAAATATATAGACTTTGAGCTATCGAAATGTAATTCATTAAGGTTACTCGGGTAAGGTTCTAATGACTATAGTTTCACTTTCGAGGTCAATTTCTAGGGCAGAGCTGCCTTTATTTATTCAGGAGAAAATTGGACAATTGCTAACCAGTATCGTAGTGCTTTACGACTAGAATTATCAAGGCGGTTGTAATCAGGTATAGCGTGTAGAATTTTCCAAGTACCTTTGTCATCTTTTCGTAATTAAATAAAATTATGAGCTAATTCTAAAGCTAACTTTTCTGCTTGAGTTTTAGATAAACGCGAGACTTTCATGTTCAACTTAACTTGACTTAATCGTCACCACATGAGGTTCTTTAGGGGTGGTGCTAGGTTGCTGTGGATTTCTTAGCCAATTGATAAACCGTGCAACGGCACGACCACGATGACTGATTCGCAATTTTTCTATTTCGCTGGCTTCACCAAAACTTTTACTTACTTCGGGGCTATAGAAAATTGGGTCATAACCAAAACCCTCTTGACCTCTGGGGCCATAAAGAATTTGTCCTAGGCATTCACCACGGAATTCTTGTACAAGACCTCTGGGAGTTGTAAATACTAGGCTGCATACAAACTTGGCATCACGCTTGTCGTTGGGGGTAAATTTGAGTTGGTCAAGCAAGTAGGCCATGCGTTCACCACTGGTCATTTTGCCACCATAGCGAGCAGAGTGAATGCCAGGTGCGCCACCTAAGATGGCCACCTCGAGACCTGAATCATCAGCCAAACAGGGAAGCTTGCTTTTCATGGTGGTATAGGCGGCTTTCATCAGGGCATTTTCTTCATAGCTCGAGCCGTTTTCTTCGGGTAAGCGGTCAATGCCTACATCCTTGGCCGAGACAATCTCAATCTTAAAACGGTTTAGGGCCAATCTAAATTCGGAGAGTTTACCTTCATTTTGGGTAGCGATGACGAGTTTCATAGTTGGGCCTTTACCTTTTCTAGTATATACCGAACGGCCCCTATTCCTGCAGCGACAAGTTGCACATACACTTCAGCTTCCAAGGGTTCGGCTTCAACGCCACCTTGGACTTCAATTAGTTTGCCTTCGGCGGTAGCCACTACATTTAAGTCTACCTCGGCTATAGAGTCTTCACTAAACTCGAGGTCGATGATGTGCTGGCCTTTAACCATGCCTACGCTAACTGCGGCTACTTCATGAATAAGCGGCCATTCACTCACGTCACCTTTATAGATAAGTTTATTAGCCATTTCATGTAGGGCGGCGTAACCTGCCAAAATACCCGCGCAGCGTGTGCCACCATCAGCTTGTAAAACATCAACATCAATCATGATGGTCTTATTGGGAAAAAGGCTTAAATCTAGGCTACTGCGTAGAGCCCGTCCTAAAAGGCGTTGAATTTCTTGGGTGCGTCCACCACTATAAACCCGTTCACGCTGGATGCGTTCATGGGTGCTGCGCGGAAGCATGGCGTATTCGGCGGTCAGCCAGCCACCCTTGTGCCCTTGTCCACGCAAATGCGGTGGAAGTTTAGAGTCTAGGGTGACTGTAGCCACAACTTTGGTATTTCCCCAAGTGACCAGAGCCGAGCCTTCGGCGTGCATATTAAAGCCAGTTTGCACTTCGATATCACGAACTTGATTGGCTTGGCGGTTATGTCGCATTAGTTGATGAGGTGAGGGTGCGTGGAATGATCATGGTTAGAGAGGTGAATGCGTTCAACTGACCCCTGGGGTCCACCAAGAATAGTAGCAGTGTGTAAATAGCTAGCCACATCCCCACTGACCAGGTGTTTTACTTTTCCTGGGGTTGACTTGGTATTGAACAGTTTCATTGAAGATAAATCTCGAGTGACAAAGCGGGCTACTTCTTCGGCAGAATCGACCAAGTTGATATTTCCCAAAACACTTTGCAAAATGCCTTTAAGAGCTGGATAGTGTGTGCAACCTAGAATGATAGTATCCAAATCGGGTCTATCAGCCAGATAGTGTTCGGCGACTAGCCTAGCAATATCCCCATCAGAAATCCCTTCTTCAACAATGGGTACAAACAGTGGGCAAGCTTTAGCCCAAACCTGGAGGCCAGCTTGCTCGAGCCTGTCCTGATAGGAGCGAGTCTTGATGGTTCCGTGGGTAGCCAAGATACCAACTTTGCCATTTGAAACCCGTTTGGCAGCCTCTACGCCAGGGTCAACCACACCCCAGACTGGAACCGGCAGTTCTTTGGCAAGTTCAGGCAAACTGGCCGATGAGGCTGTATTACAAGCAATGACGATGCCCTTGACCCCACGACTTATAAGCTCGAGGCTGATTTCTTTGGCAAACCCTCGGACCATCTCGAGGGGTTTACTTCCGTAAGGAACTCTGGCGGTATCACCTAGGTAAATAAAATCTTCATGGGGTAAGGTTTGAACCAGCTCTTTAAGGACCGTAAGACCACCAACACCAGAGTCAAAAACACCCAGTGTAGCAGAAGACAACAACGACATCTCTATAGATTACACAATTTTCACTATCATGTGTAGAATGTGTAAGTTATTTGACATTTCCCCAAAGCATTTTTTCAGTGTGGAATACCTCAACGCAGCCAAGAGCATTTATTTGTTAATTTAACTGCGTGCGTTATGGTTTGGCTCTAATGTTGATGGTTTGTTCGGTGGCCTGGGCTCAGGTATCTGCTCGTAAAGTAGCAGGTGTGGTCTATGTTTCAGTCAGTGATTTAGTGAGCATTTTGGGCTACAGCGTAAGTGAGAGTTCTAGTAGCCTGACCATTCGCACCCCTGAAAATGTGCTTATTTTATTTGCTGATTCCCCTGATATTTCTTTTGCTGCTAACGAAGATACACTTTCAGCTCCGGTCTTGCAACAAGATGAATGGTTTGCCCCGGATGATGTCATTTCCTTTTTAGGGCTTAGTGGATTGGGGAATACCATAACTTTGTCTGACGGAAGAACCCTAAGCCTCGAGTTTCCAACTGTGCCAACTATTACTTCGGCCCGTTCAGCCATTGTTGACCTAGGTAACAGTGTCGATGGCTTAGCTTTTTATGCTGCTGGGAGTGCAGGTCCTGAAACGGTGAGCGTACTATTAATGGATGTTGGGCTGATGAGTCTAGCTTTTCCCGAACAACAAAAAACCTTTGATGACCTTCAACAAAAATTTACCTCAGGTAAACCTATTTATATAGTCATTACAGCTTTAGCACCCTCGAGCTGGGAAGCAGTTTTTACCCTAGAACAGCAGGGGAGAGTCTTGGAGTACAGTGTGCCAAACAGTTTGACCTTGCTCGAGGGCAATGCCGGTACAGTGAGTCCAGAGAGCCCAGTATCTGGGGTTTTCTTGCTGCCAGATTGGGTCAACTTGCGCGAAGTGATTACCGTAAGTTGGTCAGGAATTACAGCCACCATGCAATTTCGCCGTTAATAACGTGAGTAGAGTATTTATCATTTAGTTTGTTATTCTGTTAAAAATACCTCAGACAATCTTTGTAAAAGGTAGTTGCTATCATTGTTTATGTACAAGATATTCTGAATCTCAGGTGTAAGCATAGATTTTTGAGCGTGTAAAAAATCATTCTTGGAAAAATTTTGATGCTTAAAATCTTTCTGTAAGGTTTTTGTAAGACCTTGTTACCTACACTGGGTTTACTGACTTAGGTGAGTTGTAGTTTACGTTGTACCTAAACCAGAGAACCAGGGGAATTTGTGATTCAGCGCGGTCTTAAAACTCGAGGCTTTAGTACCATTGAACTTCTTATTGTGATTGCCATTATAGGTATTTTGGCCGGGATTGCCCTTTTGAATGGACGACAGATTATCAATAAACAAAACGAAGTTGCTTCTATTCAACAGTTTAAGCAGCTTTTAGCAAGAGCGTCTACAGCAGCCAATGCCCAAGGCAAGGTGGGTACACTCAAGCGTTCTGGGCAAGTCTTAGAGGTTCTTGATGGAGATGGCAAAGTCATTGTTGATATGACTTTAGATAAAAAAGTCGTTACCAATCTACCTGAAGGTAATTCATTAGTCTTCTTGACCACAGGTCGCATAAGCACAACATCGTTGGCTGCGCTAAACGATTTGGAAATGCAGGCTGCTGGTAAGACCTATGCTCTTGTAATTTCAGCGATTGGTGAACTTAAAGTTGAGGTGAAGTAATGCGTCAAGGATTTACAATTATCGAAGTCTTAATTTCACTGGCTATTTTGATTGTGGCGATTAGTATTTTGTCTTCCACCATTATTGGTAGTACACGCCATGACCGCAATTCTGGTCAGCGTACGCAAGCGGTTGAACTTCTTAACTATATTGGGCGGTACGCCCTCGAGGGAAGTACTACCGTGATACCGACTTCAGCAACTACTCCTAAAATTATAGATTATGGTGCAATATCTAGTACGTTTCCTGAGCTACTAGTTCAAGGTGGTTTTTCTAATCCTTCGTTATATAAGGCCACTATTACCTTTAAGGGACCGGTTGCTCTTTCAACTGCTGTTGCCAATCAATATGACATTAATGTTTGCTGGAAAGATAAAGATCAAGAAAGCTGTGTTCTTGCTACAACCCTAGGTCCTTTGGTTGCTGGTAAGGCACTGGTCAACTAGGTGATGATGATGCGTGCGACTCGAGGGTTTACCTTAATTGAAATGTTGATCAGTATGGCTATTTTTGCCGTAGTAGCTTTTTTGACTATGACTGTCGTTACTCAAGCCCTTCAATATAATGCTCGGCAGCAAGCCACTGTGGCTGCCCAGAGTAAGCTTCGCCGGGTCATTGAAGTTATTGGTCAAGAAGTGCGCGGGTCGGTATTTGGCGGTGTTGCTCACGCACCTTACAATTCAAATAATGAACAGCTTTCTATCTACTTACTCGAGCAGGGTTCAGGGTATACGGTAGTCACTGAGCCCTTGTTTGCATCGCTGAGTTCATTCAAAATTTTGACTGAAACAGCACCTGTACTTGATGAGGTTCTTTTGGTTGATTCATGGGGAAATAAAGATGTCACACCTGCTATCGAAGCTTCAACAACGTTATTTCCCGTAACGGTTACTCCAGCAGGGACTGATATCTGGAGTATCAATCATCCAGGTTGCACTAACGGAATTGACCACAATAGATATTTGCAAGCCTTCGGTGTGAATTCTATTGGATTTAGATTAGATAATGCAAGCAAAATGCTAATGCTAAGTGAAAACGGCATTGAAACTCCTATGGCTTTTGGCATAACCAAATTTCAAGTTGAATATCTCTACAGCAAACAAAGTGGTGGTATTGAAAGGCGCTCAACTCCCTTTCTTGACACAGATACAAATTTGCCAGCTAAAATTCACAAAACTACTACTCCAGTCGAGACCTATGTTTTATCCGAATTGCAAATTACGGTAAGCACCGAAGAAACTGGAAAGGATAAAGTCACCCGAACATATACAGGTCAAGTACCTTTGCTTATCAGCAGCAACACCGATACATCAACAAAAGAAAACAGATTTGATTTTGAGGGAGTTAAGTTATGCAACTAAAGTCTATGAACATACATAAACGTCAACACGGTGTCTCGCTTATCACCTCATTGGTTGTGATTGCTTTGGTAGCCGCAGTTATTTTGATTATGACTGGACGCACCCTCAATGAATTAAGACACAGCCGCGATAACTCAGGTATTGTGCAAACTCTGTTACTGGCTCGAGGGGGAGCGCGTTTGGGTCAAGATTATTTGTATAGTGACCACCTTAAAGAACTCTTAAAAAATAGCCTTGCTAAATTTACTAAGGGCAGTACCAATCGATGGTTTTTCGGTGAAAATATTCTGACCATACCTTCGGAAATAAGTGTGGCTACCGGCCTTAACGGCATGACACGTCTAGCGGCAGATTTACAAACACGTTTTGATCAAGATTTATGCGGGCAAACCCTTGCACCAAGTGGAACTACATCAAAAATCAGTTTTCGTATCTATGTTACCAAGCAAGCTTGTGGAGTCAACCTGCCAAGCCAAGTCGATTTACCCCTAGCACGCTTAGTTGATGGCGCACCACGGTCTGCTAGTACCGATCCTAAAGTTCCAACCAAAGAGCAGCGACAAACCTACGCGCTTCCCTTTGTTTTAGTTGCCGAAGGGGAACAAGGGATTTATAAGCGGAATATCGCTTTACAAGGTGAGTTGCGTTTTACAGCAGGTAAATCAACCTTTTCAAGATATGCCTATTTTACCAATGAAGATGCTGAAGCAAATCTCTGGTTTAACACCAATACCTTGATTGATGGACCTGTGCATACCAATTCAAATTTTAGATTTACGGGTATACCTTGGTTTGGTTCAACAGTAAGCTCGGCAGGATGTCAAAGTGCAGCAAGTGGATCATGTGGAACTCAAACACCAGGTGCTTTTTTTGGAGTAAGTGGTGGTGGGTTTGTTGCTGTAAGTTCAATGAGCGACCCGCAAAACCCTTCGTTTAATTCAACTACACCAACCATGGTCGGTGGTGTAGATTGGAATGCTAACTATATTGAGCTTCCTATAAAAGACCTCAGCCAAAAATATGCAGCCGAAGGAAGAAATAAAAATAACACTGCTGATTTGGCCACACAGGGGATTCCTTTTGCATCCGACTTATACAGCCTAAAACTTTCAGTCACTGATATTAATGGGGTTGAATTACAAGCCAATGGTACTGCGTCTGATGGGACACCCCTGTGGACACCAACACCTTCGGAGTATCAACTCATCGAAGGTTGTACAGATAATGATCCTTCTAGTTGTAAAAAGTATCGAATTGATAAAGATAAAAACATTTATTTTTGGGATACAATGCTAGATCCTGATGCCTGGGTTATAGTAGGCACGCGCCCTTTCAACGGAGTAATCTTTGTAGATGGTAAAGTTGAGCGTTTAACTGGACCAACTAGAAACCCAAGTAGTAGTACCCAAGGCGAAGATGCTGGCCCCGCAATTGCCGCTTTTTCTGAAATCACGATTGCATCTGATCAGGACATCCGTATTTCGGGAGATTTGAAGTACGAAGAGCCACCTCATACAGGCGTTGCCATACGCAACCCTGATGATAGTGTGACACCGCCTACAAATATCAATGAAGGTGCTATCAATGTTTTAGGTGTTTACAGCACGGCTGGAGATATTTTGATAGGAAATGAACATGGAGATACTCGAGATGCACCCGATAACGTCATGGTTCATGCTTCCTTGATGAGCAGCACGGGACAGATTGAAGTTGAAGACTTTAATAAAGGCAGCTACCGAGGTCAATTTCAGCTTATTGGTGGAATGATTCAAACCGAGCGTGGCCCATTTAATACCTTTAGCGGTAGTACAGTTCAGACAGGGTATGCGCGTACCTATACCTATGACCAGCGATTTATGTTTGGTATTTCACCGCCCTTTTTCCCTACGGCTGGTGAGAGTGACCCAGATAATATCTTTGTTTTTACCTTTGGTCAGCGAGAACAAGTTTTTTAAACATCTGTTTTAATATTAAGAATCTTCCTCCGCCAGTGCAAGTGGTGTGGAGGAAGATTCTTTGTTGTTTACGATAAAGTATGTTTGTCGATAGGAAATATAGCAATCAAATAATTAGAGGCTACAGGTATTGTTCTAAAAAAGTTGTCTAGAACGGTAAATTTCAAGCTGAATTTGTCTATGACTAGACAATACCTGCTAGTCAAGGTTGTTTGATCATCACCGAACCCTGAGTTTATCGAAGGGTGAGTCCGAATTTGATACCTGCTATACATTTTTAGGTTTGCATTTTAGGGTGATGGTACAAGTGTGGTAGGTATTACAGTATCGGTTGGGTGAAGCACATTGGCATACAACAATAAAAACACTAATAACCCAAGAATGATTCGGTAAAGCACAAAAGGAAAATAACTCTTGGTACTCACATAACGCATGAGCCAGGCAATGGAGGCGTAGCCTGAGATGAAGGCAAGTAGCGTTGCCAAGAGGGTTAGGGCGATGCTTGGTCCGTCACCAGCGTTGATATCACTTAACTTAAAAAGCCCTGAAGCAACAATAGCTGGAATTGACAATAAAAAAGAATACCGTGCAGCAGAAGCGCGGTCATAACCCAAGAAGAGACCGGCGGTTATGGTGGCACCTGAACGTGATACGCCAGGCACAAGGGCCACGGCTTGGGCAAAGCCAAAAATCATGGCATCCCAAAAAGAAAGATTCTCGAGCTTTTTAAGGCTGGAGCCACGTTGGTCAGCAATTAATAAGATGATACCTAAAACGATCAAGTTAGCTGCAATCAGGCGTAAATCCCTAGCCACTGTATCAATCTGGTCTTCAAATAAAACCCCCAAGACAGCAATGGGAATCGTGCCAAAAATGACATACCAGCCCATACGCGCATCAGGATGATTGCGCAATTTGGGGTTAAAGAGGCCAGCAAACCAGGCCTTGGCAATGCGAATAATATCTTTAAAAAAATAAATAATGACTGCTGTAATAGTGCCTAGCTGGGTTACAGCAGTAAAGGCTGCACCAGGGTCATTCCAGCCAAAGAGTGCAGGGACAATACGCAAATGTCCGCTGCTCGAGATAGGTAAAAATTCGGTAAGACCTTGTACAATTCCTAAAACGATTGCTTCATACCATGTCATCAAAAAACCTCAAAGAGACCTATAAACAGTAATTCCAAGATTCACTTAAGACAAGTATCATTTCTGAAATACCATCCTGGATAGTGTTTCTCAACGTAGTGAGACCGAGTTTGCTACCTGCTAAAAAAGCCTCGAGAAGTGTAGCATCTCTCGAGGCTTAAAAAGTCTAAACAGTCCCGCTTTACGATTAACGCTTACTAAACTGTGGTGCGCGGCGGGCTTTGTGCAAACCGTACTTCTTGCGTTCAACCACACGGGCATCGCGGCGTAAGTAACCGCCTTGCTTTAGACGAGCTCGCAAAGCAGGATCAAGCTGAACCAAGGCTCTGGCTACACCAAGTTTAATGGCATCGGCTTGACCGCTAGGGCCACCGCCATTGACACTAATCAAAGCATCAAAACGACCGGCTGCTCCAGTAACTTTAAGGGGCTCGAGGGCTTGTACACCCTTGAGCACTCCGCGAAAGTATTCTTGAAATTCACGACCATTGACGGTAATGCGACCACTGCCAGGGCGCAAAAAAACGCGGGCTACACTGGCCTTGCGGCGACCTGTACCGTAAAACTGTTCCATTACTTCATCTCCTTGGGTTGTTGGGCCGCATGGGGGTGCGCAGCACCTTTATAGACTTTTAGGCGGCGAATCATCTTGCGTCCGTTGTGTCCTTTAGGGAGCATTCCCCAGACCGCCTCTTCAAGAATGCGCTCGGGGTGCTTTTGCAAGACTTCACGAGCGGTAGCAATCTTGAGACCACCTGGATAACCTGAAAAACGATCATAGGTTTTGCCGTCAAGCTTATTGCCACTAAAAACCACTTTTTCGGCATTGATAACAATGACAAAATCGCCCATGAGCTGGTTGGGGGTGAAATCAACTTTATGTTTACCACGCAAGGCACTGGCCACACGGGTTGCCAAACGGCCCACAGTTTGACCACTGGCATCAATAATCAGCCAATCATTTTTGGCATCTATTTCTTTTGGAAAATACGTTTTCATTAGTAACCTCAAACGCTGCTTTGGTATGGCCTTACCAGGAGCGTTAATAATTGCCGCAAGCAGAAGATCGGGTATCTCTTGCGAAACCAAACGCGAGTCTAGCATATGGCTTGAGGGTTCGTCAAAGCGAGATTTAACCTAGTATCCCGATGATTTAGGCTAGAGTTCAAAAAGACCTAAGTGTGGTAGCCCTCGAGGAGGTTCTATGAGCCGTTATATGCCTTTTATTGCCCTTATCGCAGTGCTTCTAGCTTGTAATGCCTACCCAGTGCCTGATGTCCTGGATTTTGAGAATTTAGAGCCCACTGCTTTTGGTAAAACCTATTATGTTTCGGGTGCTGGCCATGATGATCATACTGGCTTAAGTAAAGCTCAAGCCTTCAGAACCTTGCAGAAAGCTGCTGATTTGACCCAAGCTGGTGATACGATGCTGGTGATGAACGGAGAGTACACCAAGCCAGGTTCAGGCGCTGTAGTGCTATATATTCAAACCTCAGGCACAGCAGATAACTGGATTCGCTACAAGGCCTATCCGGGTCATACCCCCCATATTAAAGTCAAAGAGCATTGGGCAGGGATAATGGTGGGTGGAGCTGGTTATATCCTCATGGAAGGTTTCACTGTTGAGGGGAGTGCAACCAATGTTTCATTGTCGTATGCCTTACAAGAAATGAGCAATTTAGAAAATCCCATCACTTCAGGCAGTTGCATTGCCATCAGAGAAAATTTTGCCGAGCCCAGCAAATTCCCACATCATGTAGTTGTGCGAAATAATCATGCCTTTAACTGCCCTGGTGGGGGTATTGAGTCCAAACATGCCGATTATCTCAGGATTGAAGATAACCTAGTTCACCACAATGCTTTTTATAGCCCCTATGCCAATAGCGGCATTTCGGTTTATCTAAATGCGAATGCTGACAATAGCACAGCAACGAAAATGATTATCCAGCGCAACATAAGCTACAAGAACGAAAATAAAGTACCGCACTATTACTCAAATCCGGCTGACCCCAGCCAGCGAGTCATTACGGATGGCAATGGCATTATTGTGGATGATACGCGCAATGTCCAAAATAGTACACCCATGCCAGCCTACACTGGGCGCACTTTGGTAGAAAATAATCTGTTCTATGACAATGGTGGGCGAGGTATTTTGGTGTATTTGTCTGACCAGGTGGTGGTTCGCAACAATACGTCGTATCGCAATGCTCGCACGGTGGGGATGCCAGCCGAAATGCTTATTAACCAATCAGCGAAGGTTCAGATTTATGGCAACATCATCGTGTCACGTTCAGACCGAGTGTCGGTTGAAACCCACCAACTGAATGAAGTGGTATTTAGAAATAATCTCTATTTTGGTGGCACGGGTAACCCCAATCAGAGCCCCACCGATAGAGTGGCGAATCCAAAATTTGTCTATCCCAGCACCAATCCTGCCCTAGCCGATTTTCACTTACAAGACTCGAGTCCAGCCATAGACCAACTAACCTCACCTTACCCGATAGTAGACTTAGAAAAAATACCTCGCCCCCAGGGAGTAGTCTCTGATATAGGAGCTTACGAATATCATTAAGCGGCGAATTAGTAAGCCAGAAGTGAATACTTTTAAATTATTCCTGTGACCCAAACTACTTTTATACCGCCATTTTCAAAAGTTTTTTTGTGCTGGATGGTGAAATTTTTAAGCCAACGGGCATCTTTGCAGACAAAACCAAAGGACCAGCCCTTAAAATTCTCCTCGAGGTTTTTGGCAAAATCTTTTAAGACTGTATCCTCGAGTCTTTCCCCGTAGGGCAAATTGCTTACCAAGAGGGATTTCCCTTGTTTTGGTAGCTCTAGGGCTCGAGCATCTGACACAGCAAACTCAATCTTGACCCCAGCTTGTGGGGCGTTTTCTCTAGCTATAGCAATGTTTTTTGGATCAATATCAAAACCTAGATAGTTGCATTGGGGTATTTGGGCTATCTTTTGCGCCTCGAGCTTAAACCGCTTCCATTTAGTAGTCTGAAATCCTGGCAAGGTTTCCAAAGCAAACCCTCGCTCAAGACCTGGAGCACGGGTTGCACCCAACAAAGCTGCCTCTATGGGAAATGTCCCCGAGCCACACATGGGGTCTACAATTAGGTCATAGGCTTGCCAGTCAAGGCTAAGTAATAGGCTTGCAGCCAGAGTTTCGCGTATAGGAGCTTCGGAGACAAGTTGGCGATAACCTCGTTTATGAAGATGCTCTCCAGTAGTATTGATACTTAGCGTACAGCGATCTTGAAAGAATCGTACATGAAGTTCTAAAGGTGCGTTATCACTTGGCTTTGACTGTAACCCAAGCGGTTTTAGCCTGTCTTGAATGGCATCATTCAAGGTTTTAGCAACATTTTTATGTTGATGAAGCCGTGAAGTTTTACTGCTGACTTGAATATTGAACTGTTGGGGTAAATACAGTTCCCAAGGAATTTTGCTAGCTTTATTAAAAAGCATTGGATAAGACTGGGCTAAAAAATCATCAATTCTGAGTAATACGCGGTGGGCACTTCTAAGCCAGAGGTTAGTGTGATACATCAGCTCGAGTGGCCCAGTAAAAGATATACCGCCAGGTTCTTTACCAGTAATACTGAGGGTTTCTGTTTTCTGTTTTCTGTTTTCTCTTAACTGTTTTAATTCTTGTTCTAGTACATCTTCAAATCCAAGAGCGCACACTGCAAAAAAGGAATGCGTCTTTTTTAGAAAATGGCGTTTTAATCGGCGCTCGAGGGCTCTGGGGCTAAGGGGTTGCATACCTATATACCTTAACAGGCTTTTGGGAACAAGGTTTGGTCAGTCATCAGCTTTCGGATTCCAGAAGTTCCAGAGTACCCCTGAAACCTCCAACCCGTCTTCTGCTAAACTATCCTTCTAGACCCTAGGAGGGTTGATATCCAGCATGAAACCAGCCAATCTTGCCAAAACCGATGATGCTTTTTCGCAACTCCGTCAGGATGTTGATTTTTTAGCCAGCAGTTTAGGTACAGTGATTACCGAACTCGAGGGTCCTCAGGTCTTTAATTTAGTCGAGCGCATTCGTTTTCTCACCAAGCAGCTTAGAGCCAGTTCTGATCCAAAACTCAAAGACGAATTTCAAGACCTTCTCGCCTCTTTAGATTTAGCTACTGCAGAAAAGCTCTTGCGGGCTTTTACCAATTATTTTCAGCTCATTAATATCGCCGAAGAGATTCACCGAGTTCGGGTCAACCGCCTGCGCGAAGGGCAAGCTACCTTAGAGAAACCACGCAATGAATCGGTGGCTTCAGCCGTGAAGTCTCTTAAAGATCAGGGTTGGTCAAAGAGTGAAGCGCGGCGGTTTATGGAAAATCTAGATATTCAACTGACCTTAACTGCGCATCCTACCGAGGTCAAGCGTTATACCATTCGCCTAAAGTTAGAGCGCATTGCTTCGGCGATGCGTACCCTGAGTGAGCGTGAACTTTCCCCGCAAGCCCGTGAAATCATCGAGCAGGAAATTTATGCCGAAGTAGCCACGCTGTGGCAAACCAATGAAATCTTGACTGAAAAACCCAGTGTTTTAGATGAAGTCAAAAGTGCTTTATATTATTACCGTCGCTCGCTTATGGAGTCGGTCTCACGGCTTATGCAAGATATGGAAACCGCCCTCGAGGATTACTATGGAAAAGAGAAACAGCCTAATCTTTTACCCCCAGTGATTCGCTTTAGATCATGGATTGGTGGTGACCGCGACGGGAATCCTTTTGTATCTCCTGAAGTGATGACCGAAGCCTACCGTTTGCAATCGGAAGTAGCTTTAGATAGCTATATTGCTGATATGGATTTGATGGTGCAACGGTTGTCACAGTGGAGTAAACGCTTATTGGTCACGGATAAATTTAGGCTCGAACTCGAGCGTCTCTTTACTACTTATGGTAAACCTCAACGTTTTCCAGAAGAACCCTATCGACAAAAATTGTTTTACAGCCATGACATGTTGGTCAAGGAACGTCAGCACCTGTTTCCTGATTCGCAAGAGCTTTATCCGAACAGTGCAGCCACTTATAATGCCGACCTTAAACTTGTAGAAGATACGCTCTATCATGGACAAGGGGCCAGAGCTGCTTTGGCCTTTGTTCGGCCTGCACGTTATAAAGCATCGGCTTTTGGTTTTCAGCTTGCAGCACTAGATATCCGTGAACATTCTAAAATTCATGAGCAGGTGGTGGCGGATTTACTCGCTCATGCAGGTGTGGTTGATAATTATGCAGAGCTTACTGAAGCCCATAAAGTTGAGGTGCTCACCAAAGAGTTAAGTTCAAAACGCCCGCTAGCTGCCGAAGATGCACCGCTTAAAGACGAAACCAAACGTGCGCTAACCTTCTTAAAAGTATTTAAGCAAGTGCAGAAAAAATTTGGCAAAGAGGCTACTGGGGCTTATGTTATTTCAATGACTGAAGGCATCTCGGATATTTTGGAAGTGTTGGTGATTGCCAAACAGGCCAATATCCAAGCCATTGATGTGACACCGCTCTTTGAAACCCAAACTGATTTGGAGAATGCCCCAGAGATTCTTGAAAAACTTCTTGTGCTTCCTGTATATCTAGAGCATCTCAAGCATCGCGGTATTCAAGAAGTGATGATTGGCTATTCTGATTCAAATAAAGATGCCGGATTTTTATCTGCCAATTGGGCTCTTTATAAGGCCCAGGAGCGCATCTCAAAATTATTTCGTGATGCTAATATCCCTTTGCGTATTTTTCATGGACGTGGAACCAGCATTGGTCGTGGGGGTGGCCCTATGGGTCAAGCCATATTAGCCCAGCCCCCTGGTTCCCTTAATGGGCGGATGCGAATTACCGAACAAGGTGAGGCTCTTTCTGATCGATATGCTGATCTTGATTTGGCCCATCGGCACTTAGAGCAGGTGGTTCATGCTTTTATTTTGTCTTCCGCTCGAGATGCCAAAAAAATTCTTGAAGTGCCGCCAGCGTACCGCGATGCACTAGAGCAAGCCAGCCAAGCGGCTCGCAAGCATTACCGAAATCTTTTAGAGCATACAGATTTTTTGGATTTTTATCATACCGTCACGCCTATTGAAGAAATCAGCCGCTTGAATATCGGTTCACGCCCCGCGCGTCGTAAGGGGGAAAAGTCTTTGGGAAATCTACGGGCCATTCCTTGGGTCTTTTCTTGGACCCAGTGCCGCGCCAATATCCCTGGTTGGTATGGTTTAGGCAGTGGTCTGGCTACCTTAGAAGATGATGTCCTCGAGGAGATGTATCAGACTTGGCCCTTCTTTAAGACTATTTTGGATTTTGCCCAGATGAGCTTGGCCAAGGCTGATTTGGGGATTTTTGAAACCTATCTAGAACTCGTACCCGAGGCTTTGCGTGAAACCTTTTGGACCATGATTAAGCAAGAATTTGATTTAACCAATAGGCAAATTGAGCGGGCCACGGGAGTTCCCTTACTCGAGCATGACCCCACCTTAGCCAGAGGCATTGAATTACGCAATCCTTATGTAGACCCTATTTCCTATTTACAAGTTGAACTCTTGCGCCGTTTAAGAACTCTAGATGACGATGCACCTGATGATGGGTTAGATGATGCCGTGCTGATAAGTCTGATTGGAATTTCAGCCGGGATGCGAAATACAGGATAAGTAAGTATTATCCTTCCCATTTGATAAGCTCAGGGACTTCAGATTTGTTCTGAGTGTAATTGAAGGAACAAGGTCTGGTCGTAGGCAAACCTCAGTGCTATTTACCTCTGGTTGAAGACTCATAATGAGCTATGTATTTCAATACTCAGTGAATCACAGAAGGGTAAAACTGAATGTCTGGATGTACAAGTTAAGCCCGTTTTCACTTCCTTAGTCATACTGAGCTGCCGACTAGGGTAAACATTGCAAGTCATTCCCAAAGTCAAGCCCTGCCTTGCGAAGTATCTTGCTATTAGATACTTCGCAGTTTTACGAAAGCGCATGGCTTACTAATCTTCAACAGGAGTGCAATTAGCGGCTCAGCATGCCCATTAAAGGGAAAAGTCAAGAGGGGAAAGCACACTTAGGGTCATAGGAAGTGTTTTGAGTAACAACCAAGAAGGCAATACGGAGGAGTTTACGGGCGATAGTCAGGAGAGCTTCAACGTGTTTTTTGCCTTGTTGTTTGAGCGTTTTGTAGTAAGAACGAAAGTTGTCATCATTCATTTGGGCTCCCCAAGCAGCACTGTAAAGACGTTTACGAAGATAAGCATTGCCCCGTTTGGTGACTTTCGACTTACCCTTCCACTTGCCACTTTCACGTATTGAGATGTCCAAACCAACAAAGGCAAGCCATTGTTTAGGATGCTGGCAGTTGGCATCAAGGAACTGAGCTATTAACGCAGCTACAGATGCAGAGATGCCTGGAATGGTTTGTAAACGTTTCATGGTTGTACTGTGCTTACTTTGAGCCAGAACCAGTTGCTGGAGTTCTTGCTCGAGCTTAGCAATTTGCTTACTGAAGAGTTTGAGGGTAGCCAGGAGTTGTTGTTCAGTATCACTGACTTCAATGCCTAGTTGTTGTTGAAAGGTCGTGTAATCCTTGAGGGTGGCCTTGAGAGCTTGATGTTGTTTTTCTAAAGAAGCAAGTAAGCCCATTTTCTGCCTAATTTGTATGACCATTTTGTCACGACCAAAGCCAGCAGGCAACTTGGACTCGAGCAGAGCCATGCGGGCTAACACCCGTGCATCAGCCTTATCGGTTTTAACTTTGCGAATCTGCCCTCCATAGTAGGGTTTAGCCAATAACGGATTGATGACCCGCACATCTACCTCCGCTTCACTTAACCGTAACGCCACAAGTAAATGATATCGCCCAGTAGACTCCATCACCACTTTGTACTGCCCTGTCGTTTCTTGTAACTTCACTAGCAATAAACCAATCCCTGCCTCATCATTGCTGTAGCGTTCGCTCGTTTGTCTAGCTTCATAAACAAATGCTACATCCAGCGTTGCCTTACTCACATCTATGCCCACTGCGCTTAGCACCGACTTCGCTACTTTCACATCCTCGCTCATATCAACCTCCGTCTGTTTAAGTTGACGTTGCTCAGCCTTGTCATATTGGTTAAAGTGGTTCTGGAGACCCTACCCATTTTATTGTGGCTCCGCAACGTATTAGAGGAGTGACACTTTGCATACCGAGTGGCTTCTCGCCTTTGACAATTTCGTCGCTCCTCCTCTCCTACGTTTAACCCAGTTTTGAATGAAACTGTGTCTCTCCCTTTATATGACAGAATGAGGTTTCTGTGATTCACTGAGATTGAGGAAATTCTTTTTTGACCTGAAGATGCTTAGGCTATAAGGAACCCACCATGCGATACCTGATGAGCGCAATAAAAAGGTATTTAATGGGTTTTTTACGCACCCAGCTTGTGAGTGAAAATCTGTGGGTAACTTTGTCTAGAGCATAGGGTTCATCTAAAAATTCCTCTTTATGCTTCTCTCTATCCATCCGTTCTTTGAGCAAGGCCATCCATTGTATATTAAGGAAGATTCTGCTGGTGGGCATAAACGGGGTCAAGCAGTATTGGACTACGACAGGTTTTGTTTGCTACCTCGAGTTCCCCTTCTAATTCGGCAACTTTAGCCTCGAGTATGGTAATCACTAATTCTTGCTCATAAAAAGGATCAGTAAGCTCTGAATGGGTATTGGTTGCCAGGACGTACCCGGGGATGCCCAAGATGACAAACAATCCAATCGTGTGAAAAGTAGACTTGACTTTGGCTTGCATATATTCCTCCTTTGTTAACTAAAAGAAAAATACTTAAATGCTAGACACCCCTCGAGTATTCTTTTGCAAATAATGTCTAATTTTCTCCACTTCAATCTGCCAATGCGTAATGGCGAAATAAGGCTTAAACCCCAGCTTTTGATTGATCGCAAGCATGGCCTCATTTGAATTGGCGTTGCCTGTGCGTATCGAAGTGACTATTGGTTGTTCCTGTTGGAGTTTTTGAACCATGGCCGCCTTGAGCCATTTGCCAAGCCCTTTCCCTCGGTGTTGGGTCATCACCCCAGTTCCTCCCTGCCAAACTACACGCTCATTTATAGGGTTCAAATAGATTTCGGTAAATCCTGCTAATTCACCGCTCCTATGGCGAAGGTAAAGCGTCCAGAATTCTGTCCCTCGAGCCTTGATCATCTTCAGCATGTCTTTTAGTCGCGCAGGAGTGATGATGTCATCTTCAAGCTGCAAGTTTTCCCTCGGTTGGCTGTTAATCGTGTTCTGCATCATCTGGGCAATCTGTTCTAATTCGGATTCAGGATAATCATTCATCCAACACCCAAGCGAATAAGTAGGATTAGACTCGGCTAACGCTAGCCAGCATTTGAGTAAATCTGGTGCAATTTCATTTAGTTTGAGCTGATTGATGTGACCCTCGAGTCCCCTGGTTGCACCCAAATGTTCAGCGAAGGTTTCTCCTGCTGGAATTCTAGTTGATGTCCCATCCATAACCAGGGTGCGCTTATACTGATCGGCAATGTCAAGAACTTTTTGTAGAAGCAATCTGGCATAGCCCTGATTTCGGTATTCAGGATGCGTGTGCAAGGTCGTAAAAAGAATATGCTGATTGGTTTCTGATTTTTCAATAGCAGTGAGCAATCTAGCAACAATAGCCTCGTCCTTTTGTACATACCAGGTCTGAAGTATAGTGGTTTCACTTTCACTTCGGGCTTTCTGGGATTTGATGACATACTCGAGTGAAAAGGGTGGGTCCTCGGGCATTTCTTCGGCGTTGATGACTTTGATAAAGTCATAGTAAGTTTCAAATTCTTGTTGCGTGGCAGATTGGGGTTTTAATTCCTTGAGTTCAATCATTGTTGACTCTCGAGCATCTTGGTGAGTTTTGCTAAAGCTGCGTGTATATAAGAATCATTGTCAGTATAGGGAAACAAATTTTCTGCGACCAAAACATCAGGGGCGACTCGTCCATCCTTAAGAGGCATAAAATCATTCTTTACATCACCATCTTTGCGAATAACTAAAAGGTTGGCCGGGAAAAAGAACGCAAATCCATCTCGAAGGGTTTCAAATCTATAACTAAATGGATTCCGTGCGGTTGGCTGACCGATAAGTACTGTGTTGGAACGCTCTGCCAAAATAGCCGCCAGCCAGACTGAAATTTCACCTGATTGTTCATTAATTAAAACAACCATAGGTACATCAAGAAATTCGGGTTCTTGCTTGTAGAGATAGAACGGACTATCTTTGCCCAAGCTATTCCGTTCGGCAAAAACGCCAGTTTCAGACTTAAAAAAATGGCCTGAGAACTTACGGATTGCATCAATAGAACCCCCACCAGAATCTCTTAAATCCAGAATAAGACCCTCGAGCGGTTGTTGTGCTACTGAATCAACTAAGGTTTTAAAGACATCACGCACAGTATCCACGGATTCATACGAATCTATATTGTTTATACGCAAATATCCAATGCCCGAATTATTTGCAAGGCGATAAGCCTGGCTGTAGTCATAATCCGTAGTAAAGAGTTTACGCTTTAAGGTGAGGTCTCTGGATTCTTGATTAGGTGACTGAACCGTAATGGTCAGCTCCGTATTCTCTTCGCCGATAATTTTTGCTATTCCAGGACAGGGTTCACCGTTAATCGCTACGATTTTATCTCCAGGCTGAAGACCTGCTTCGTAGGCTGGACCATCTGGCCGGATAGCTTGGATAAGCATTTCGGGTTTAGGGTCACTCCCATTAACAATCATTCCAATTCCTGCATAAGGCTTAAAGTCGTTGGATGAACCACCATTCTCCCGAGCACTTGTAAACTCGGTCCAACCATCTTGCTTATTTAATTCTTTGACCCATTCACGAATCACGTTGTAAAAGTCATGCTCATTGGTTGCAACCGCAGCTTTATCCTTAAAACTAGTTCGATCCTGTTTTATGGTTTCCATATCGTAGTAACCAGAAAATCTAGCCAGTAAATCTGCAATAACCCCATTGCGTTTTTCTGGGGTATCCAGAGCCTCGGGAAACCCTGTGGTTAGCTCATCGGCTATACCTGCGGGTACTTCCTCTGGAACTATGCACTCTTGGGCAAAACCCCAGCCTAAAACTAAGCAAATTAAAACTGTCAAATAACGCTGTTTGTTCATAGCTTTCTCCTTCAAAGGTACTCTACAAAAGGGGGTCTGACTGAGGTCTAACCGGGGTCTAACCAAGGACGAGTAAAAGAGCCTAGCGTGTATTGACAGTTTGTTATTTTGGTACTACTATAAAGTATGACTACTCGTAATACCGCCTCGAAGTTTACAGTCAGCATTCCAGCCGACCTAGCTAATTTTATTGTCCAGTATCAGACATCTCATGGGTTAGATAGTAGAAGTGAGGTTATTGCCAGGGGTTTGCAAAGCCTTCGTGACGCAGATTTGGCTGCTGCCTACCGGACTCATGCAGAGGCTTGGAATAAGAATCCAGAAAAAGATTTTTGGGATAAGGCTGCACTAGATGATGGTTTGAATAACGAGGAATCCAGGTGGTAGAGCGGCTTTTTCGGCGAGGTGATATTGTTCTGGTAGATTATGAGCCAGCCCGCTCGAATGAAGCCAATAAGATACGACCCTCTCTAATTATTACCAATAACCTTGCTAACTTAAATGGTACTAACTTGGTGGTCGTGCCACTCACAAGCAATGTAGCAATGATCTATCCTTTTCAAGTTTATTTACCCCTCGAGCGTACTGGATTAGATCAGCACAGCAAGGCCCAGATTGAATTGTTGCGAAGCGTTAGTATCTCGAGACTAACCAAACGCTTAGGGATTGTACCTGCTGAATTAATGCTCGAGGTAGACCAAAAGCTCAAACTGCACTTGGGTTTGCTATAAAGCAAGTCGTGAAAAGTAATTGTGTTACAATTTGTTACAGAGGTTATCTATGCGTGAAACAGTTTCCATTAGCTTGACACCCAGCATCAAAGCCGAACTTGATGCTGCGACCAAACTCGAGGGTTTAAGCCGTAGTGACTTAGTTAAAAAGGCTCTAGTAGATTATTTGTTTAGCACCAAATTTCGTGCCTTGAGAGCTAAGATGATGACTCAGGCCCAAGTACAAGGTGTATTTACCGATGAGGATGTTTTTGAGCAGGTATCGTGAGGATTGTTTTAGACACTAACGTGCTTATTGCTGCTTTTGTGTCCAGAGGTCAATGTCATGAACTCCTCGAGTATTGCGCTCTAAACCATACCTTAGTTAGCTCAAACTTTATCCTGGAAGAGTTTAAGAATAAGCTGCAAAGCAAATTCAAAATAAATAAGAAGGATATTGCTGAAGCCATGACCCTGTTGCACTCGAGGCTCGAGGTAGTCGAACCTCTGCCGTTGTCTAAACCTATTTGCCGAGATTCAGATGACGATTGGATTCTGGCAACTACGCTTACTGGACGATGTGACTGTTTGATCACTGGGGATAAAGACTTGCTGTCCTTACAAACATATCAAGGTATTCCTATTATTGCCCCTGGCGGATTTTGGGGGTTCGAAGCGGATGGTTTCCTTTAATCCTTCTGCAAGAGTCTAGGAAAACTCGAGGATTACAGTTTGTGGGTTGTTCATGCACCCAATAGTACCGATGTTTTGGCGGCTATAAACCTTCAACAAAAGGCTCTTCTTTCCTTTTGGGATTCTATGATTATTCGTAGCAGTATGGTTTTGGGCTGTGGTGTCTTGTGGTCTAAAGATTTGAATGCTGGGCAAAAGCTAAGAGGGCTTGAAGTTGGAAATCCTTTTTAGTGAAAGAAAAAAGCACCCCTCGAGGGGTGCAATTGTGAGATTTTTTATAGCAATCGTGTTTTAGAAGGTGGAGTCTTATTAATTTTGAGGATCGCAGTTATATCCAACATTTAGAATTCCGACACCGAAGTTAAGGAGGTCATTAGGTGTTGGTGGATTACTAATGGTAGGAGAATTGTTTGGATTATTCATGGCGGCTTGTATTAAACAATCAACTACACCTGCGGAACTAAGGAAAGGGAATTGTTCTTTTATACGAGCAGCCGCTCCAGCCGTCAAAGGTGCGGTGAAAGATGTACCTCTGTAGAAGCCATCAGGTAGATTGATAGGGGTCGGTGATGTAAAACTTGGATCTCCTGTCAAATTTGCACCAAATAGGAGAGTATTATCTGGTGCAGTAAGAGTGATGTAGGAACCTTTATTACTATAATATCTTACTTCGGTGTTATCAACAATAGCAGCTACCGATGCCAAGCCTGGAATATTATAACTATATGCAGCAGGATAGTGTGGTTGGTTATTTATGACATAGTTATCAAGCCTATTTCCAGAAGGTACTGTAAGACCAGGAGTACACTGCCCACTCGAGCAAACAGCAGATTTAGTGACTGGGGTAGTTGAAGCAGGCTGACAATCTCCTGGAAGTTTGCATTCTGGCCAACCATCATTCCCACCAGAAGCGACTACTACAGCATCTGATGAAGTTGCTTGGCTAACAGCATCTTGTAAGGCTTTCATAGGAATTGGACCACCAATACTCATGTTGATAACAAGGGGTAATGATTTTTCAGGATCTTCATTCGTTGTTTTTGCATAATTTAGAGCATAGCAGATACCCTTAATCATGTTACTCCCTTTGCAAATTCCCCTTTCATCACAAACTCGCAGTGGTAAAACATTGGCTCCACTAGCAACTCCAAGCGTTTGACCTGCTGCAAGAACCGCAACACCAGTGCCGTGCCCAACATTTATCTTTGATGCTATGTCTGGTTGCATATCGCCGTCTAAGTCGTCTCGTAAAAGAAAATCGTGTGTATTATTGCTTGGGTCAAGAAAGTCTTGAGATGTCAAGTTACTCAGATCAACGATTCTGCTAAGACTCGTACCGAATTCCTGGATAACGGTTGTAGGGAGGTCGGGGGCCAGATCAGGTTGAGTAAATCCTGTATCTAATATGGCGATGGTTATATCTGTCCCGGTAAGATTACCATCAAGTTGAATAAGGTCTTGATACGGTGTAGTTGACAGTGAGGGGTCTTGGCAGTAATTGGTATTTGGATTTGGATCAACAACATAGTTGACACTAAATTGTGCATCTAATTGTTCTCTTAATGTTTGCAATAAATGACCTAAAATGGGATCTGATGGTGAACCAGAGGTTGATTCCCAAAGTGTAAGTGTACCTCCACAGACTCCTTCTGTTCCACCTAGAGGATATGTCTCAATTAAGTTAAAGTCTTGTAAATTTGGCAGACTATTTAAGTCAAGTTGTTCAGGTTTTTCCTCGTTAGGAAAGAATGTCACGACAAATGAATTTCTATCAACAGCATCATTGTCTGCTTGGGCAGGGTCGGTGCTCAATAGATTTATCAATCCTCGCTGAACACCTGATGAAGTAATCACAAAGAACTCATTAATTCCATTAGGTACATATTGTGTTGGATTCATGCAAGAAATAGAGGTAAACGTATCATTAGGGTTACATGGGATTCTGAAGTTCAAGCCATCTTTTAATGTTTCCAAACCACCTACGAATGCTTTTGAACCACCAATAGGAATTAATTCACCTAAAGGTGAAGCGACTCCGCTATCATCAAGAAAATTTGGATCTAGGAGTTCTACCGTAGGTGGCGTTGAATCTATGATTTCACCAGGCTCAGCACAGTTTGGGACTACCGGCCCAGTTTTTAGACCACATTCCCAATTGTAACCATGCTGACCCAAATCCCCTTGAATATCTAAAAACTCAACATGGTGAACTGTCGGACGCGCATCTTCAATTACTGTCAGGACATAATTCCCATCAGGAGCATTATAAGGAACCATAAAAATAAAAGTATCCTGAGTAATGGTTATAACCCGCTCAATAGGAATTGTCTTATTATCTGGAGTATATGTAAGGATAATTTGAGAATCTTGTATATTGTAACCCTTAACCCTAATTAAAACGTGTCTGCCTCGTTCTATAGTTTGACTTGGATGACTATAGATGAGACTGCTAGATTGCACACAAAATCCAATACTTGAAATGCAAAACAGCAAGCCTATAAAAAAGTATTTCATTCCAACCTCCCAAAATTCACCTAACTGACTTAACCAGAAAAGTGTACCTTTAGTTTGACAGACCCCTCTAACTGCACTCTAACTGCTACTTTTGTAGAAAGGGTGGTCGGGGGACAAATTAGCCTCAATACTCTGAGCCATTCCTTCCTGCCCAATAGACCTTAAAAAGCCTAAGGCTTCTTGCCAAGCTTCAAAATCTTCATTTAACTCAGCGAGATTTGCGAGTGTATTGCCCAAAGCTCCCTTTTCGTCAGCTTTTCTGGCGTGTGATATAGAATTTTCATAACACCTTTTAGCCTCAACCTTTTGGTTTTGATAATGGTATAGAACTCCAAGATTATTCCAGGCTTTGGAGGCAATACTGACCAAATTAAGGTTTTCGGCGAGATTGATAGTTTGATTGTAACTTTCAATAGCTCTTTCAAATTCCCCAAAACGCTCCCAAGCAACCGAGAGATTACCCAAAATATTGACTCTCTGACGTGGATTATCTTTTGAGGCATCCAGGGCTTCTTGATAAGCTGATTCAACAATTGCGAGAGGTTTTCCTTGCCAGAACAAATCAACAGCAATACTGTTGAGGCTACTTGCAACTTTATCTGAATCTCCTTGAAGTTTCCAAAGCATAGTGGCACGTTGTCCGTATTGAATGGCTTTTTCATAATCACCTTGGCTATGGGCAATTTCTCCCAAAGTGTTGTATGCCTGAGCTTTTGCCCAAGAATCACCTTTCAAGGCTTGATTAGCAAGTTTTTTTGCTTCTATGGGTTTTCCAAGCCGAAAATAAAGGACTGATTTAAGTGCTTTGACCTGATGTGGTGTTTCTGGCAGGCCTTTGATAGTTTCAAACGCTTCATTGTATGTACAGGTACGCTCCAATGCATATGCTTTCCAGAATGTAGTTTCATCATCCCTAGGAGCCTCACTAAGTAACTCAACCGCCTTTTGCGGAAACCCCCTCTCCAAAAGCCCCTTGGCATGATGAATATAAGCCTCTTTGACTGCCTCAAAATCTTGTTCTTCCCATAAGTCTTTGGCAGTTTGATAAAGATGTATAGCCTGTTTGGGCTGAAGTTGACGCGCCAAACTCAGAGCTAAATGGGCCCGTAAACTAGGCTGATTTTGCAAGTACTCCCTAGCCACCTCCCTAGGCCAAACCCTCCCCGAGACCTGTGCCAACCCCGCTCCTATTACGTCTTCTAGGGCTTTGGCTAAATCACTAGCCGAGAGTTTTAGACCTCGCCGTACCAGACCCACATCTGGTTCTTCTAGTAAGGCTAGTGAAAGGTAGAGATGCCTTGCAGTTTCAGATAGGTGGTGCAAGGTGGTGGCTAAAGCCTGCGGCAGGGGTTCGCCGCGCATGTAGGCACTGACCAAGTTGGGTACACCACCAGTGCGTTTCCAGAGGTCATTTTCTAAATCTTGGTTAGAAAGTGGGCTTAGCTCGAGTATCTTATCCACCATAAAAGGTGGACTTTGGCTCGAGCTAATCACTATTTTGCAGTCTGCTCTTAGGGTTTTTAAGCGTTTGAAAATATCCTGGCTTTCAGGGTCGGTTTGTTCCCAGTTATCCAGTTTGATAAAGCCCTCTTGCCGACTCAGGCGGCGCAAGACAGCCTCGGCTCCATTTTGAACGGCTTCGCCTACTAAGGGCTCGAGGGTGGCATAGGGCAGGCCAGCTTGACCTGACAAATAGCGGCCAGGAAGCTGTTGTAAGAGGCTGGTTTTGCCTAGACCTGTGCCACCTTTTAGCCAGGCCCACTGGCCAGGGTCAAGAGCGGACAGGGTTTCAATCTCCCTGCTGCGACCCACAAACACCTGTCTTAGGCGTGACCTGGCTTCTTGGCTGTTTAGGTTACTTTTGATGTTGTAGTCCGCCAGTTGTTTTTCTACCGTGCTTGCAAGAGGATGTTCAGTAGCTAGCAAAAGGGGATAGCAGCGCAATAAATCTTCAGGCTCGAGGTCAGCCGCTCCAGGTAGTTTGAGTATGATTTCAGTGCGTTCGGCAGCTTCGGCAAATTGCCCCAGGGCAGCCATTCTTTCAGCTTGTTTAAGCAAGGTTTTTTGTACTTTTAGAGCCAGACCCTCACGGGTTTGTAAAATCCATTCGTTTAGCTCTTCGCTAATATCAGCTACATAGAACCCTTGTAAAAAAGCACCTGTATAGAGGCTGGGGTCAAAGGTTTCTTGTTGAATGCTGCTTAAAAGAAGCTGGGTATCAGTTTTAAGCTGAGTCCAAACCCGAAGTTCATCCGATTGAATAGCCTCTGGAGCTTCATGATTGATGCGGTAGAGCGTGGTCGAGAGACTGGCTAGACTTTTTTCACTGGTTGGCCAAAAAAGTTCAGATAGAAAGCGGCGTTCTTTGGGGCCTTCTAACGCCAAGTAACACAAGAGTAGCAAGGGCTTGGGCCGCTCCAAGACAGACCCAGGCAGTGCTAACTCCCTGAGGGTCTGGAGTTGCATGAGGTTATTCTAAACCCTTGATGAGTGTTTTTGTAGCTTAGAGTCTCGGTGAATCACAGAAATACGCTATTTTCACTTTCCTGTGTCATGTTGAGCGACCTTCTGTAAATATTTATCCCTCAGTCAGTTTAAGATGCTCAACCTTAAACGAAGTCGAAACATCTGTCAGCGTTACAGATGTTTCGACTTCGTTTGCTGTAAATGACGCTATCTTGAAAGTAAGCCTCGGAGGCAGAGCTTTGGTCGCTCAACATGACGCACGAGAACGAAGGCGAAGTTCATTTTTGGTATTCGCCAAGATGTTTGGTTTTGTGATTCCCTGAGATTAGAGATGTTTTGCTAGCATTATACAAGGCTGCGTTTTACGTTATATGAAATTTGAGCGAATGCGTCCCAGCGCAAGCCCGAAATAAACGGGCTTTTCTTCAAATTACATCGTTTTAGTGCGCTCAAGTGGTCCCTACAGGGTGGTATTTTCTATCTTAGTTAGACCCCAGTTAGACCTCGCTGTCATACTTGATGCTATGCAAAGCCCACTCGAGCAAGCCATCCGCGACTTGGCCCAGTTTTTGCCTCATGGTCGGCATATGGTGATGCAGAGCTTTGATGCTGAGCTCAAGCAAAGGCTAGAAACTATAGAATCTTTATCGCAAAAACATCGCAGCTTGCGTGATATGTACCGCAAACTCTGTTTTGATTTGTGTGGCTATGAACTTGATAGCTGTTTCATCTTGCGAAGATTGCGTTATAAACCCTTGGGTTATGGGGGTGATTTTGAGGCTCTGGATAAACTATATACGGGTATTGGTACGACCTTTTGGGATGCCTTTTTGCAATATCAGCAATCCGTTAAAGACTTTCAGGAATTTCAAATGGAAGCCTTGTCGCCACTGCTTTTTTTGAGCCCAGTCTATCGGGTACTCAAGGATATTAGTGCCGATATTGCCATTGTTGCCTTTGAGCCAGAGGCTATGCGATTCGCTCGAGCATTTAACCAAGTTGAGGTTTATGACAGTCTAGATGTTATTGCAACGTCCTTTGCTTTTATTTATGCACCCTTTTTGTTACATCGCTTGTCACCAGAAAGCCTTGCCAACGTTTTGGGTTACCTTTGGCAAAAACTCAGAGCCTGGTGGGTGCATGGTGTTATATCAACTAAGTGCAACGCATAATTTGCGCTGGTTTATGGAATGGTGTCTAGACTGGGTGTTGTATTATCACCAGGAAAAAACCCTCAATAAACTGGCTAAAACGCTAAAAGCCGATCTTACTTTAGACGTAGAAGGTGAGTGGTGGCGACTCGAGCTTAGAAAAAAGTAGAATTGTAATTACCCAAGTTAGGCCTTTTTAAGACTTAATGTGATTGGAGTCCCTTCAATCTCTCCTTGCTCACTATATAAAGCATCGCTCAGCGTTTCTAATTGAATATCTTTTGCTAAGACTTCACTTTGAATACTTGTAGTATGGGTTCTAACTGCTTCTAAAACCTCACCAGACGTTTCAATACCCAAAAGGATATTATCGGAGACCTCAAGTCCTGCACTCTTGCGAGCGTTTTGTACTAGCCTAATCACATCCCGCATAAATCCTTCTTGGATAAGTTCAGGTGTCAGGGTAGTATTAAGTGCTGCAAGATATCCGCTATCTTCAACGGCTGAGTAACCCTCGGGGCTATTGGCATCTAACAAGAATGCTTCGGGTTCAAAGCTGTAGCTTTCGCCATTAAGAATGATTTCTGTAGATTTGCCTTCACGAACGTTTTTGGAAATTTCTTTTCCATCATTGTTGGCAAAAAATTGTTTAAGTGCGGGAATGTTCTTGCCTATGCGTTTTCCCACTAAAGGTAAGTTGGGTCTAACGCTGTAAGTTACAAAATCAGCAGTAGTATCCAGGAAAGACACTTTCTTGACATTTAGTTCCTCAGCCAATTGGTCTGATAAGCGTTTTAAGCCGGCTAATTCTTCATTGGTTCTAACTCGTACTAAAACTTCTGGTAAGGGCTGACGGATTTTTAATCCAGAGGTATTGCGGGCACTGCGACCAAGCTCGACCACTTTTAACAAGGCACTCATATCACGCAGCAAATTTCGGTCAATCAAACTTTCATCATAGGCAGGCCACTGGCTTAAATGAACCGATTCAGGTGCATCAGGTGTAATCGTCAAAACTAGATTGCGGTAGAGCTCTTCGCTTATAAAAGGAGCCATCGGCGCAATCAGTTGAGAAACGGTGACTAAGGCTTCATGCAGGGTTTTGTAAGCCGAGAGCTTGTCGGTGTCATTTTCGCTCTTCCAGAAACGGCGGCGATTGCGGCGGACATACCAATTTGAGAGTTCATCCACCACAAAATCACGAATAGTGCGGCAGACCGGTGTGGGGTCATAGAGTTCTAGACCTTCGGTGACTTCTTTGATAAGTTGATTAAGCCTCGAGATCAACCACTTATCAATTTCAGCACGGTCACTAACTGGAACGTTTTTACTTAAATCGGGTTTATCCAAATTGGCATAAAGTACAAAGAAACTATAGGTGTTCCACAGCGTCAGCAAAAAATCACGTAAGGTTTCGTCTACCAAGGCTTCAGAAAAACGCCGACTATTTCCTGGAGGTGCAGCACTGTACAAATACCAGCGTAGCGCATCGGCTCCCTGTTTATTTAGAATAGTATCTGGCTCTACGATATTGCCCTTAGACTTAGACATCTTTTCGCCTTTTTCATCCAAGATATGCCCAAGGCAAATTACATTTTTGAAGGCAGAGGTGTTCGAGGCGATTCCTTTGGCTGCCAGTTCGCCTGCTGGGCGTGCGCCTGCATCATCACCTGAATCACTAAGCAAGGTAGCCAAGGCATGAAGGCTGTAAAACCAACCTCTGGTTTGGTCAATGGCTTCACAAATATAATCAGCAGGAAAGTTTTGAGTTAAAAGATTTTGTTCCTCAGGTGTACTGTTATCGCCTAGATAATGCCACTGTGCATAAGGCATGGCTCCAGATTCAAACCATACGTCTACTGTATAAGGCACACGCTTAAAGGTCTTGCCGTTTTTAACAAAGGTGATGTCATCCACATAGGGTCGGTGAAGCTCGAGTCCTGTCAAATCTTTGCCGGTAAGTTCACTGAGTTCTTTAACTGAACCTATACAGTGATTTTCTGTGCCGTCTTCGCTTATCCACATGGGCAGTGGGCAACCCCAATAACGTTCACGTGACAAGGCCCAGTCAATATTATTTTCCAACCAGTTACCAAAACGCCCATCACGGATATGTTCGGGAACCCAAAAGACATCCTGATTATTTTTAATTAACTTATCTTTGACAGCAGTGGTGCGTAAATACCAGGCAGTTTTTGCGTAAAACAGTAGCGGTGTGTTGCATCGCCAGCAAAAAGGATAAGTGTGTTTGATGCGTGCTGAGTGATACATAAGATTATGTGCCAACAAATCTTTAGTAATAGTTTTATCGGCTTGCTTGAAGAATTGTTTATCATAAGGCGCAGTGCGTTCATCACCAAGGAGTTTTACTTCAGGATAAACATTCCCATTTAAATCTACACTAAAGAGTGTAGGTAAATTATTGGTCTTGCCAATCTCTAAATCACCGTAAGCAGGGGCGATATGTACTACACCCGTGCCTTCACCATTAGGGTCTATCGCTACAAAATCATCGGCAACAATGCGAAAACCCTTGTTTACATCTTCATCACTCGGTATGCGACCTTCTAGAATAGGTGAATAAGTGAGCCCAACTAAGTCTTGCCCTGTCAGGGTTTTTAGAAGGTGTGCTTGACCTTCACCAAACGTTTTCTCAGCTAGGGCAGTGGCTACAATAAATAAATCTTTTTCTTCGTTATTCTTTTGCTTTGGGGCTTCGTAGAGGCCATAATGTGCGCTAGCTTTGACGGCTAAAGCTGTATTGGCAGGAAGCGTCCAGGGTGTGGTGGTCCAGGCTAGAACATAAACTTGTTGAGTGGTTCCAAGCAAGTCTTTGGCTTTATCCATATTTAGAGGAAACTTGGGCCATACACTTGGGTCATCGGTGTTGTCTTTATAACCCTGAGAGACTTCATGGCTGGCTAGGCTGGTATTGCAGCGAGGGCAGTGCATGGTGACTTTATAATCTTCAAATAAAAGATTGCGCTGCCATAAGGATTTCATCACCCACCAGCAAGATTCAATATATTTATTGTCATAGGTGATGTAGGCATTCTCCAAATCTACCCAGAACCCAATGCGCTCGGTCATGGTGTTCCACTCTTTAATATTGGAAAATACGGATTCTTTCGCTAATTTATTAAAAGCAGCAATACCGAATTTTTCTATATCTTGTTTGCCACTAAGCCCTAATTTCTTTTCAATCTCAATTTCTACAGGTAGCCCGTGAGTATCCCAACCACCTTTGCGCCCGACTTGAAACCCTTGCATGGTTTTATAGCGTGGAAATAAATCTTTATAGCACCGTGAGATCACATGATGCAGACCTGGTTTACCATTGGCAGTTGGTGGGCCTTCATAGAACACATAGTTGCCTTTGGGTGATGCCTTTTGAGTTGACTTCTTAAAGATACTTTGCTCACGCCAGAACTTTAGAACCTCTTGCTCGAGCTTTGGAAAATTGACTTGATTTGAAACTTCTTTAAACATGATTCCTCCCTAGAATTACAGCAGGTATCATCTAGTCATGTTTGCACTGACTCTAAGATGAAACGTACTGGATAGTATTTAAAGTATTTATGTGGTAGCCTCTACATCTACTATTGATTATATAAGCAAGTTGAAGTTAAACGTTTGTAGGAAGTTGCAGGGGTGAGGTTTCACCCCAAATAATTCGCTCTATTGGAGCAAATCGGTAGGGTGCGCTAAGCGCATCATGAAACGTTTGAAAGATGCAATCGTCATGGTGCGTAAAACGCAATCTACGGATATATAGAAAGCAGCTTGTGTTTGACACATCAAGAGGCTTTTGGAGATAGCGATTCCATTGGATTTGATGTACGGATGTAGGCTTAGGGGACATAAAATTTCATCTCGAGACTTTCTATACAGGTGCTATCGGGTTCTTGGCTGGGGTTATTTACAAAATTGCCAATCATATCTACAGCACAATCACCACTGGCAAAAACGCCGTGGGCAGCGTTGGGAAAAAGATAGAAATAACTTTGGCTAAGGGTTTCACTGGCTAGTTCTCCCCAAGCAGGTATGGTCACTGGGTCATAGGCTCCAGCTAAAACGAGTGTGGGAATATCACTTTCTACGGCTTGATCCTCGAGGCTTGGGCTTTTCTTAACCCGCCAGAGTTTACAGATTTCAAACATGGTTTCAGCCTGGCTTTGTGCAGAAAATTGAATAATCTCAGGAAGCTGCTGAACACTTTGATCAATTTGTTTTTGGGTGTGAAACAAAATATCCTCTTGGCACTCGGTTGAGTAATAAACACCTTCAGCCTCAACTTCGCGCCATTGGTTACGTAGTTGCTCGATGATAATTTGGATAAATTTGCCCACTAGCGAGATATTGTTCTCGAGTTCTTGGGGTTTAGCAATGCCAGTTAGTAACAGCAATATCGCATTATAGTCGCCGTCACCTAGTTTACTCATGCTGTAGGGCAGGCTTGGGGTGATGCGTTCGTCGTACATGCTTTGAAAATAAAGATTGAGTAAATCATCTCCGTTGAGATACAAAGAATCAGACCAAATCTCAGCAGGGTTATCGTTGAGCATCTCGAGTCCGGCTAAAAAATCTTGCTCCAAAGTTGGATAGGCTGCGTAACAGTCTTCATCATTACGGCAATCCTCAAAGACTTTTTGCAAAAGCCTGTAAAAATTAGCATCGGTTTCAGCTAACCTATCAACTTGCGGTGGATAAGTAGAGTCTAAAATCACACTGCGAATCCCTTTGGGATAATCACGCATGATAGTTAAGGCTAAGCGTGTACCATAAGAAACGCCAAATAAATTTACTTCTTTATAGCCAAGAGATTTTCGCAGTAAATCGATATCAGCAGCATTTTCATGGGAGTTAAAGGCTTGTAAGTTGACACTCTTAGAAAGTCTACGCTGACACTCTTCGATTCCAGATAAATAATCAAAGTAGTCATACATTTCAGGACAGCGCAAATCGGGTTCAGAATAGCCTGTGCCACGCTGATCTATTAGAATAATATCGCGCTCTTTGCGCCAGGGCATATCTTGCCAGGTAGACACGGTCTCGAGGGCTGCGCCACCTGGGCCACCTTGTAAATAGATGATGGGATCAGGTCGTTTGGTTTGACTAGATGATTTAAGAATAAGGACTGCTAGACGTAGTTTTTTACCAAAGAGCTTGGTATGAGATTCGGGTACTGTGAGCATTCCGCAGGCTATAGTTTGCGCTTCAACTTCACCACGTAACAAGGGTTTGGGACAAGCGATACTTTCATATTTTTGTGACAGTGCAATCCCTAGGCTTAAAAGAAGCAATATCAAGATATGTTTTTTCATGGCCAACTCCTTACCCAAGTATGAATGACGCTACACCATCACCAAAAGAAAAATCCCACACCCAAAACGAGTGTTGGGACGCTTTTTGGCGTGGTACCACCCAAATTTGCCAACTTGGCCTTAATTATCTGCAATAACGCGCAGCTACGTCCTGGTCTATCCAGGGGGTATCATCCCGTTATAAATAACGGGATGATACCCCCTGTTTCTTCAGGAGGCTCGAGGGTGATGTTCGCTACCTTAGCGTCCACTGAACTTTCACTGTCTTCAGCTCGCTGTAGGACTTTGGTGATAGCTACTTTCCCAGTCATGGCCGTTCAGGTGACTTTTGTTTATTTGGGGCTTGCAGGAGTCACATGAACCTGCTTATACTAGGCTAGCAGCAGTTACAATATGAGTCAATAGACTGCTGTACCCCCCTGCTAAGTGTTGTTACAAAAGTTGCAGCACCCCTAGGATGTATTCGTGTTAAATTTTATACAGAATCACTAGAACTTAACTGTTGTGTGGGTTGTTGAAGAGATTCTTTTTTGGAGGCATTTGTGAGCCCAAGGGCCAAGTTTGTAGATAGTGATGTTATCACTGAAGAAAAACCTAAGCGTCGTGGTCGGCGCAAGAATGAAGTTGAAACCCCCATTATCGAAACGGAAGCACAAGCAGATGAGCGGGATTTAGATGAAATTCTCGAGCCTGAAAAGGTCGAGGTTGAAAGCGTTCCTGAGCCTGTTGAAAAGCCTCAGTCTCGCAAGCATCAGCAGCAGCGTCGTCCAAGCCTAAATTTTCGTGAACTGCAAGCTAAAATATTACCCGAATTGCATTTGCTGGCGATGGAAGTTGGTGTTGACGACTACCGTAAATTAGAAAAAGATGATTTGGTAATCGCCATCTTAGGTCGCAATTCTGAAGCTGAAGGCTTACGTTTGGTTAGAGGATTCTTAGAAATTTCTTCGGATGGTTACGGATTTTTGCAAGAATCCTTATTGCAAAACAATACCCGTCAGGTCATTGTTTCAGCAGGTCTTATTAAACAATTCAAGTTGCGTACCGGTGATTATATTTTAGGCAAATCACGTCGCCCACGCGATAATGAACGTTACGGAACCTTGATTCGGGTTGAAGCTGTTAACGGTGTAGATCCTTTTCAAGCTGCCAAACGTCCACGTTTTGATGACCTCATCCCAACCTTTCCTGATAAACGCATTAAGCTCGAGACCAATTCCCAAGAAGTATCATCCAGGGTTATTGACCTTTTGGCTCCTATTGGTCGTGGGCAACGGGGTCTTATTGTTGCGCCGCCAAAAGCAGGTAAAACCACTTTACTTAAAAAAATTGCTAACGCCGTGATTACAAATGAACCCGATGTAAAAGTTATTGTTTTGCTAGTAGATGAACGCCCGGAAGAAGTCACCGATTTTCGTGAGTCAGTACAAGGTGTCGAAGTCATTGCTAGCACCTTTGATGAGCCACCTGCTAATCATATTCGGGTTGCCGAGTTTGTCCATGAACGCTCACGCCGCATTGTAGAAGAGGGCGGCCATGTGATGATTCTTTTAGATTCTATTACCCGTCTTGCACGTGCCAATAACCTAGTTACGCCGCCTACGGGCCGCACACTTTCAGGTGGTTTAGATAGCAGTGCTTTGCACTGGCCTAAACGCTTTTTGGTGCTGCTCGTAATATCCGTGGAGGGGGTAGCTTGAGTATTCTGGCTACAGCTTTGGTTGAAACTGGTTCCCGCATGGATGACGTAATTTTTGAAGAATTTAAGGGTACAGGCAATATGGAACTTCATCTGTCTCGCCGTCTTGAAGAACGCCGTATCTTCCCAGCTATTGACATCCTCAAGTCAGGTACACGCCGCGAAGATTTACTCTTGACTCAGGAGAGCCTAGCCAAAATGTGGCTCCTGCGCAAGGTAATCAGCGATATGGACCCAGCCGAGGCCATGGAGATGTTACTCTCACGCTTAAATCGCACCAAGAGCAACGAGGAGTTTTTATCAACCTTAGCCCAAGGCTAGTGTTAATATTAGAGATGCCTAGTTGTGGCATCTCTAATTATGAAAAAGTTCGCAATTCTTCTATTCTTACTCAGTTCGGTTACTGCCCAACACCTATTTAGCTATACCGTTAGAGCAGGGGATACCCTGTTTGCTATCGCCTCGAGCTATGCCACCAGCGTTTCTGAACTCAAACGTTTAAATAGTCTTTCTGGCGATGCTTTAGAGATAGGCCAAGTTCTTAATGTGCCATCTCAACAAACTTCTACACAACCTAGCCAAGCTGCAACACCTACGTCTTCCCAACGTTCTGGGGTTGTTCAGCACACGGTAGGGGTAGGTCATACGCTGGGTAATCTAGCCCAAATGTACGGACTTTCAGAAGCGACTCTACGAGGTTCAAATCCAGGACTCGAGAGTGCTCTACTAGATACGCCACTCACTGAAGGATTAGTCTTGCAAATTCCACCAGCCGAAGGCAGTGTACTTTTGATTGCTCCAGGACAAAACCTGGTCTCTATTGCCTTGCAGCACGGTATGACCGGACCTCAGTTAGCCAAAGCCAATGGGGTAAAAAAGTTACAAGTAGGGCAGTATGTATTTATTCCTGCAGGCCATGAGCCAGTCTCGAGTACACCCCAAGCTGCTCAAAGTGATGATGTCCAGATGATTTCTAAACAAGATTCTAGGGCCCATCATCTTCAAGCTCAAAAAAGTGTGATTGCCAGAGCTGCCACTTTACTAGCAGCCCACACGCCAGTGGTAGCCTCGGTTCAAACCTTTACTTGGCCTATCCAGGGCCGTTTAACCTCTATGTATGGACGCAGAAACATTTCAGTGGGAGGAAATACCTTTCATGCAGGTGTCGATGTGGCTGCTCCTGTGGGTACGCCCATTATTGCTTCTAAAGCGGGCACAGTAGTGAAAGCTGGCTGGGGCGGTGCTTATGGCTATGTGGTCTATATTGATCACAATGATGGAAGCCAAACCCGCTATGCACATATGAGCCAAATCAATGTTGCAGCCGGTAGTTATATAGATCAGCAAGCTATTGTAGGTTTAGTAGGTTCTACGGGTGCTTCTACTGGACCCCATTTGCATTTTGAAATTCGCTTTGAAGGCCGTTCTGTGGATCCATTAGGATATCTAGCTGTAGAGTAACTTGGTGAGAAATTCCTGTGAAATTTGATGAAATAAGTGAACAAACGATAAACATTATAGCTGGTCAACAGGCACTGACAGCCCTTTATATATAGGCGTAAAGTGCAGATGTGATGAACACTATATTGTTACTTGATGTTGACTTAGCCCTGCACGAGTTGCTGACCCGCAAACTCGAGCATGAGGGCTTTAAGGTCACGGTGGGCTCGAGTGCAGATATGCCATCTCCTTTATTCGATCTGGTTATTTCTGGAGAAACCCTTAAAGAGAGCAAGCTCAAACAGTGGTTTAAGAGCGTACCCATCATTCGGCTTAGCCATGATGAAAAACAGCTTGACAAAGACATCTGGCAACTTAAATTACCGTTTAGACCTAGCGATCTATTAGATTTAGCCCGTCAAAGTCTGGCTGTGGTGCATTAACCCTGTTTCTCTATAACCTGTCTTTTTATAATTTATTTTTTGAAACCTGCTTCATAACGAGATTGATAGTGCTTCGAAGTTTGAGCGAAGTGTCCCCCCTAATGGTTCCTTTCTAACGGGAAGATGCTACGAAGTGAGGCGAAGCCACGCCCTGCTGATGGCTCTTTAACGGCATGATACGCCCTGCTGATGGCTCTTTAACGGCATGATACGCCCTGCTGATGGCTCTTGGCATGATACGCCCTTGACCCTTTAGCACCCCCATTGCTATGATTACCTGCTACGCCGGGTTGGCGGAACTGGTAGACGCACTCGACTCAAAATCGAGCGGGTAAAACCATGTGGGTTCGATTCCCATGCTCGGCACCAAGGTTTTTGGTAATAAATGATCTGGAGGATGTATGCAGGCCCTTTTTATAATTGTAGTCTTGTTGTTTGTAATTGTATCGCTGTTGTTGGTAGCTTCAGTGCTGCTTCAAGAACCTAAGCAAAGCGGTTTAGGTGACCTTGGCGGTGGCGGGGGAGAATTTACAACTATGGGTGGCGTAAGTGGTGGATTACAGCGTATTACTGTGACCTTAGGAATTGTTTGGGGTCTTTTGGCCATTGCTCTTAACCTTATCCCCAGAGGATAAAAGCCTCGAGTCGTTTTAGCGGCAGGGATTCCCTGCCGTTTTTCTTTGTTACACTCAAGCTATGAAAAAACAAGGACTGTTACATCCACAGTTGTCCCAGGCAGTTGCCCAATTAGGTCATGGGGATATTTTGGTGATTGCTGATGCAGGTCTACCTATTCCTGAAAGTGTTTTGCGGATTGATTTGGCTTATATTGCTGGAGAGCCGCCATTTTTGAAGGTTTTAGAAGCTATCTTGAGCGAAATGGAAGTGGAGAATGCAACCCTTGCACTCGAGATGCAAGACATTACCCCCAAGCCCTTTTATGACGAGGTTTTGAAGAGGCTCGAGGGTTTACCCAAGGTAGCTAAAAATGGGGTACCTTTTGTATCGCATGAAGAATTTAAGCAGACCAGTAAGACTGCCAAGGTCATTGTTCGCACAGGGGAATTTACCCCTTATGCTAATGTGATTTTATATAGCGGGGTTGTGTTCTGAATCTAGCCGTGATTATTCTGGCAGGTGGTGAAAGCAAGCGCATGGGTTTTGCCAAGCTGATGCTCGAGTATCAACACACAACTTTACTTACTCATTGTATTCAAAAGGCTAAGCAAATCAGCCCAAAGGTAGTTGTGGTGGTAGGGAAATATGCTGCCTTATACCAAGAAGAGGCGGAAAAATCAGATATGAAGGTGATTGAAAATCCTGCTTGGTCAGAGGGTCTGGCTTCATCGCTACGCTTAGGGATAAAGTCTCTAGATACTGCTACTAAACTTGCCCTTATTCTTCTGCCTGACCAGCCTTTTGTGCCTTTGGCGCATTTACAAGCCTTGCTAGAAAAACAAAAAGATACCCAAGCCCAACTGGTATTCTCGAGCTATCAAGGAATTTTGGGAGCCCCTACGGTAATACATCACACTCTTTTTGACCAAGTACAAACCTTGCGGGGCAATGTTGGCGCTAGAGCTCTTATGAGAGACGGTGTAAAGGTGGCTGAGGTGGTACTCGAGGCTTCCGTGGATATTGATACACCTGAAGATGCAGAAAAGTTGCGGGTGATGGGTGATGGGTGATGGGTATCCTGAGCTTGTCGAAGGATTACTCACCACTTTCCACTCGTCACTCGCCACTTTGACACATTTCTTTTGTACAATAGCTTAGCTCAAGGAGGCTACTATGAACCCACTCAAAAAACTCAACGACTTTGGTCAAACTGTATATATGGATGAAATTCGCCGCAGCATGATTTCTTCGGGGCAACTTGCACAACTTATTACCGATGATGGTTTGCGTGGTGTGACCAGTAACCCAGCTATTTTTGAAAAAGCTATTGCACAAACTGGCGATTATAAAGAAGCTATTGTGGCAGCAGTAAAAGCTGGCCAAGGTGTAGATGCTATTTATGAAAACTTAGTGATTGAAGATATTCAAATGGCGGCGGATGTGTTTCGCAAACAATATGATGACAGCGATGGACGCTATGGCTATATCAGCCTCGAGGTTTCCCCTAAACTTGCCGATGACACGCAGGGAACCATTGCCGAAGCTCGCCATTTACACCAACGTTTAGCCCGCCCTAATGTCTTTATTAAAGTACCGTCAACCAAAGAGGGCTTGCCTGCTATTAAGCAACTTATTAGCGAAGGCATCAGCGTGAATGTAACTTTGATTTTCGGACTCGATCGTTACCGTGAAGTGGTTGAAGCCTATATTTCAGGACTCGAGCTTAGGGCCGCCAAAGGTGAAAACTTAAGCCGAGTATTTTCTGTAGCCAGCTTTTTCCTAAGCCGCATGGATGTGCTTATTGACCCCATGCTCGAGGCTGCTAACGCCAAAGACCTAATGGGTAAAGCTGCCGTTTCCAATGCCAAAGTAGCCTATAGCATCTATCAAGAACTTTTTAGTACACCACGCTGGAAAGCTTTAGAAGCCAAAGGTGCAAGACCACAACCCTTGCTTTGGGCTTCAACCGGCACAAAAAATCCAAACTACAGTGACACCATGTATGTTGAACCTTTGATTGGTGAAAATACTATCAACACCATGCCGACGGACACTATGAAGGCTTACCGTGATCATGGCAACCCGGCCAGCCGCATTACCGAAGGGTTAGCCGAAGCTAAAGCAACCTTGCAACAAATTACGGACTTGGGCATTGATTTAGATAAGGCTACGCAGCAACTCGAGGACGAAGGGGTAGATAAATTTATTAAGCCTTTTGAAAGTTTGATGAAGACTTTAGAAGAAGCTACGAAGGTAGCTGCTTAATATTTAGATTTAATGGCAGTAAATAAACACTTTGCATGGCAAACTAGGCTTTCTGAGGATGAGAACAAAGAGCTTTGGAAAGAGGCAATTTTTGTTTTTGACACTAATTGTCTCTTAGACCCGTATCGTGTTGCCCATACTTCATGTGATGAACTTTTGAAGGTATTTGAACATATTAAAGATAGAATATGGTTACCTGACCAAGTACATCAAGAGTTTCATAAGCGTAGACGGGGTGAAATCAATAGGGAAACTTCATCAAGGGAAAAAGCTCATAAGGCAATAGATAAATGGTTAATTGAGCAAGACCGAGTTACGCCAACAACTGTTGATACATTAAAGGCATGGATTTCGGCTGTCGGGAGAATTATTAATTCAGAACTTAGGCCATCTTTTGAGCAAGCGTCTAAATTATTACCAAAGGACTTTGCCAAAGTTTTGAAGGAGAAACTTGATTTAGTAGATCTGAGCCATTTACCCTCTGAGGAACAATTTGATTCTATACTCGAGAAGTTTATTCCAATATTTAAAAATCGAGGTTCGCCGTACAATGAAGATAATTTAGAAACTATTTTGGATGAATGTGAACGTCGCTATAGTCATCTGAGAGATAAAGACATTAGGAAAACTGAGAATAAACATGGCGACTGTCTCATATGGAAACAGATTTTGGATTATGCTAAAGAACAAGGTAAGCCGGTTATTTTCATAACAGGTGATACTAAAGCCAATTGGTGGTTACGAGAAAATGGTGAAAGTTCTCCCCGAAATGATTTAAGGGAAGAATTTTCAAATATAGTGAGACGTGAATTTTGGATGTGTTCATTTGATCGTTTTCTGGAGAGGACTGAGAAATACTTGGGTATTTCTGTGACTCAGAAATCTATCCAAGAGGTACAAGAAGCGAGTATTGTTTTCATTGACTCCAGCTTGGTTGATATTTATCCAGAAGAACCTCTTGAAAGAATTCAACAGTTAACGTTAAGCAATTATAGTAATGGTAAGAATTCAGAACAAATATCTGCACTTTTAAATATATTGTCAACTAATTTTGATATTGATTTTAGTACTACTCATAAAACCTTGATTTATTACTTGAATTTCCTGTTTAGGGTCAAGCATACTTATGACGAAGACTATAAACCTACATTTGATGAGCGTTTGAATGAGTCAAAAGTATTAGGCGAAAAACTTCAAAATTTAACTGATGTAATTGAGGGAATGTTGAAGATGCTTCAGGAGAAACAGAACTGAAAGCTCACCCTTGATAAATTAATTCAATTCTTCTCTTACTTTGACCTGATATCCATTAGCCCAATCAAAGGCTACTATTTTAGGTTTATTGGGTGGTTGAACGATTTTTAGCAAGATACTTCCTTCAAAAGCGGCCACCAGAACACCCTCTTTAGAAACCTCGAGAATTTTCCCTTGACTTCCATTCTGGCTAGATTTTTCCAAATCGAGAATTTTAAGCGTGTCATTTCTAAACATAGTCCAGCTTCCGGGCCAGGCTAGTACACCACGGTAGCGATTCATAATGGCAGCACTCAAGTCCTCCCAGCGAATTCGCCCATCTTCTTTGCTAAGCAGGGGTGCAATTGTAGCTTCTACATCATTCTGAGTGTGGCTTGGCAATTGATTCATTTGCAAAAGCTTGAGGGCTTCATCTATAGCTTGTGCTCCCAGATGCGCCAGATTTTCAAATAGGGTTATAGAAGTGTCTTGTTCTTGAATTTCATAGTGTTTAACGTGCCTGACCGGTCCAGAGTCTAAACCAAGTTCGGTTTGCATGATGCTAATGCCGGTTTCAATTTCACCATTTATTAAAGCCCATTGAATAGGAGCTGCACCACGGTACTTGGGTAAAAGGCTTCCGTGTACATTCAAGAAACCGTGAGTAGGAATATCCAGTAAAGATTGGGGTAAAAGTTTTCCGTAAGCAGCCGTAATGGCCACATCAAGATTTAGGCGTTTTACAAGGTTGTGAAAGTCTGAGTTATTCTTGAGCTTACTGGGTTGCTCAAGTCTTAGTCCTAAACGTTTGGCTTCTTCAGCAAGTGGAGGAGAAGAAAGCTTCATCCCTCGCCCTACAGGTTTATCAGGTTGGGTAACTATCAAGACGACATCATGTTTTTTACTGAGCGTATGAAGGGTAGGAATAGCAAAACTAGGGGAACCAAAAAGAGCAAGTCGCATAAGATAAATTCTAACAAAGGTTAAAAGTAGGAAGATGGGAAGATTATTCTTTAATCTTCAATCCTTCGGTAAAACTCAGGACAAGCCCTAAATCTTTAATCTTTAATCTTCACTCACTATATATGCTTTCGGATTTTCCTTTAATTCACGTAAGAATGCCTTAGCGTCATGCTGCATCTCGAGTAGAGCTTCACGGTGTTCATTCATAAATTGTTCTTTTTCCTCTTTGGTTAGCCTGTCGATAAACAACTTACCCTCGAGGTGGTCATATTCATGTTGAATCACATGGGCAAAGTGGTCTGTAGCGGTAATGGTATGACTTTTTCCTGAAAGGTCTTGATAGGTTACTTCAATGCTCTGGTCACGTTTCATTTCATCTACAGAGAGTCCAGGAATACTCAAGCATCCATCAACACCATATTGAAGGCCTTCGCGCTTATGGATGATGGGATTAATCATGACATGATCGTTGATAACGCCCCACCGTTCACGTTTTTCTGCAATGGTTTTTGGTGGGTTGTCTTCATCTTTATTCTCGGCGCGTTTTTCCGTGTCAACTTCAGCAGCGATAAATAAGCGTTTGGAAACGCCAATTTGTGGTGCTGCTAGACCAATGCCATTAAAGTGATACATGGTTTGAATCATGTTTTGGGCTAAACGTTTTAAGTCAAGATCAAAAGTTTTTACAGGGCTGGCAACTTTGCGCAAGATGGGGTCGCCGTAATATCTCACTTGGTAAATCATGCGGCCTCATCATAACGTGCTTGGGGGCTAGGTTGTGTTATTGCTCAGGACTCGAGAGAGGGTTGGCGGGTTCAAGCGTGAATTGAGCAGTGATGGTTTGCAGGGCATTAACATTTTCAGGTAACTCGAGGATTACTGGCAAGCTGTAGTCACTTTCACCAACATCTTCTGGTAATAGTAGGGTTCCATTGATTTGCTCGAGGGGTTCTATAATGTCTTGCAGCCCTGCCAAGGTAATCACGGACTGTGAGAGGCTAAAACTGCTGATATTAAAATTTTCTACTACAGGTGGAGTTACCACCAAGGGAACGGCTTTGGTATGCAAGATAGATTCAGCAGTGACAGTGACAGTGATACTCGAAGGCTCGAGGTTTACCTCGAGAGCATTATTAATGGGTTGATTGGCGGCATCGGTGGCATAAAGTGACGCTGTTACGTCTCCGGTTTGAGACGCAATGAACCCAGTAACTTGTGTAATTTGTTCCAAAATAGATTCACGCCCTTGTACAGTGACTGTCTTGCGTGAAGGTGTTGCTTGCAAGATACTGTTCATATCTTGACTTGGTAAAAAGATAATAGAAACAGGAACGGCTTTACTGCTAATGGTTTCAAGCGTTCCAATTGAAATCTCTGGTGAAACATTATCAATGCTTATGCCTTGCGGGGGAATGACCTCGATTTTTTGCGTGTAGTCACCACTGAGTCCTGCAACATTAAGAGTAGCCGTAAAATTTTCTGGTACTAAGCGGTCAACCTGGCGACTTTCGCCTGAAACGGTGATATCAACTTTATCGATGGTTTCACTAATAGTTTGGGTTTGTTCTAGGCCAACCACACTTACTGGAATCTCGAGATTGCGTTGAGAGGTGGTGGCTACATTAAGAGAAATAAAATACCAGGCAATGATAGCTAAAGCTACCGACACCAATTTGGCTAACCAGTTGTGCATCATGCGTTTGATCATGTCTGATACACCTCACGCAAGGCTTTTAGAACATCTGAAGGGGCAATATCAGTCTGTAACTCACCTGCTCTGGCCAAACTCACTGTGCCACGCTCTTCACTGACCACTACAATTACTGCATCAGTGCTTTCAGAAAGCCCTAAGGCTGCGCGGTGGCGGGTGCCGTGTTGTACTGACCAACCTTCATGCTTGTCAGAAAGAGGGAAAATTGCGCCAGCACAATTGATGGTGTTGTCACTGACGATGACCCCACCATCATGAAGAGGGCCTTTGGAGTCAAAAATGGTTTGTAAAAGAGCCGCACTTACAGGTGCATTCAAAGTGGTCGCGCCTTCACCATATTCTTTTAGGGGCGTACGGTGTTCTACGGCGATGAGTGCGCCTTTGCGTTGGGTAGCTAGCTCACGAACCGCATTCATAATTTCAGATACAGGGTCATCTCCTGTAGGGCGTTCACGCCGACCCCGACCCATGCGCTCTAAAGCCCCGCGAAGTTCGGGTTGAAAGACAATAACTCCAGCCAAGAATGCCACTGGAGCCAAGCGGTTAAAGAGCCATTCGGTGGCTTGTAAGCCAAGCTGATTGGCAATAATCCAGATCAAACCAACACCAAGCAATCCCCTGACTACATTCCAAGCTCTCGAGCCTACCAATAGCTTGTAGCTTTGATAAAGCAAAGCCGTAATGATAGCGATATCTAAAATATCGAGTAGGCGAAACAGGGGCACAGATGCTCTCCATCAACATAAATTTATATTGCCTAGGCAATCTTTTAATACGATAACATACCCCCGCAGTGGGCGAAGGCCAAGAATTTAACGAAAATTAGGGGAAAGTGATGAGTGGTGAGTACATCATTATTACTCGGCACTCACCACTCATCACTGCCATGTGTCATCTTGCAAACGAATCAAGTTTTATTTGCAGTAAGATATCCCTCTGGAGGCATAATGACTTTACAACAAGAACAACTTTTATCGCTCAGGGGGTATCTTTGATGTCCCTGCCAAGAAAACCAGACTTCAAGAACTAGAACCACATCTGTCTGACCCTAAACTTTGGAATGATCCTGAGAGAGCTAAAAAAGTGTCGCAGGAGGCTGCCCAGCTTAGAAAAGTCATCGAAAGTTTTTCTAGGCTCGAGTCTGATGTAGAAGGACTAGCGGAACTCTACGAGATGGCTTCGGAAGCCGAGCAACTTGAACTCGAGGATGAAAAGACCAGAGTTCAAAAGGCTCTAGATGATCTTTACCGAGAAACCCTTTTTTCTGGTGATTATACAAACAGTGCAGCCATTATGACCATAAAACCAGGGGCGGGTGGCAATGACTCATCAGATTGGGCCGGAATGCTGTTGCGGATGTACCGCCGTTTTGCCGAACGCGAAGGATTTAAGGTTGAACTTATAGACGCAACCCAAAGTGATTCTGCGCCAAACGGTATTGATTATGCCCAGCTCATCATTCGCGGAGAGCGGGCTTATGGTTTCTTAAAAGTAGAAAAAGGTGTTCACCGTTTGGTGCGAATTAGTCCCTTTGATTCTAATAATCGTCGTCATACTAGTTTTGCAGGTATTGATATCATCCCAGAAATTGATGATGACGTGACGATTGTCATCGACCCTAAAGACGTTCGGGTCGATGTTTACCGTTCTGGGGGGCACGGTGGACAAGGTGTAAATACTACGGATTCTGCCGTTCGTGTGGTGTACAAGGCCGGAACTTCAGACGAGATTGTAGTGACTTGCCAAGAAGGCCGTTCACAGATAAAAAATCGTGAAAAGGCCATGACAGTACTCAAGAGCCGCATATGGGAACGTGAGGAGAAACGCCGTCTTGATGAGCAGCTTAAAGTCAGGGGAGATCAAAAATCTATCGAATGGGGTTCACAGATGCGCTCTTATGTTTTAGATAAGCAATACATCAAGGATCACCGTACTGGTGAAATGCGTCATGACCCAGATAATGTTTTAGATGGCGATATTGAAGATTTGATTTGGGCTGGTTTAGAGTGGCAGGCTGGAATGCGGCAAACTGTGAGTGCAGGCGATGATGAATAGAAGGAAGGAGGAAGGAAGAAGGAGAAAACTATCTTCTCCCTTTCTCCCTTTCTCCTTTTCTAAAACGCTAAAACCAACAAGGATTAGCAGCTAACCATGCGTATCTTAGCTGTCGCTGATGCGGTTTCACCGGTGGTCTATTCCGAGAATTTTCCCAAGAATTTACCGCCTTTTGATCTTATTTTAAGTGCAGGAGATTTTCCTGGACATGTTTTAGAGTTTATGGCTACCAAGCAAACCCTGCAACCGATCTATGTGTTAGGTAATCATGGCAACGCCTATATCCGTGATGCCCAAACTGATGAGGTCCGCTTGCCTGGAGGATGCCTGAACGTCCATATGAAAGTAATTGATTACAAGGGGATTTTGATTGCTGGAATTGAAGGAAGCGGACGTTACCGTCCTGGTGAGCATCAATACACCGAGGCCCAGTACTCCATGATGGTGGCAAGATTAGGAGTTAAGTTAGCCTATAACAAGTTGACCAAAGGGCGTGCCTTAGATATTTTACTGACCCATGCTCCAGCCAAGGGCCCGCATGAAGGCGAAGACTTCCCTCACCGAGGAATTCCGGCCTTTAATCGTTTTATTGAAAGATGGAAACCCAAACTACATGTACATGGACATGTTCATCTAAATGGGGTTAACGCACCAAGAGAATATATTACTGAATCAGGGGTTCGGGTGATTAATGCTTTTGAATTTACTATGATTGAGATTGATCTTTAAGTATTTCTATCTAATCAAACGTTCAGATTTGTGTATCCATCAAATGCTTGAGCTCAAAGCTGATAAGGGGTATCAAGGTATTAAACACCTTCATACCAACAGTCAGACTCCCCATCGCAAACCACCTAAAAAAGAACTCTCCAAAGACCTAAAAGCCTTCAATCGCAAGTTGGCAAGTGAGCGTATGGCTGTTGAACATGTTATTGGTAAACTCAAGGTCTTTCGTATCTTGCAGGAACGCTACCGTAATCGGCGTAAACGCTTCGCCTTACGTCTTAGCTTAATTGCTGGTATCTACAATTATGAACTGGCTTCGTTTTGATTTGTGCAAGATGTCTAATTAAAAGAACTGTATAGAGTTGGCGTGAGCTGGTTCACACAAAACCGTTGCAAAGTGGCGTTTAATGGAGGGAGATGACTCGAGCTACGACACTATTGTTTCTTTTATTTTTTCTGTTTGGCATCTATGGCGTTGCTCAGGAAGTGGTATCTGTTTCAGACTGTAGCCCTGATATGCCTATTACGCATATCGACCCTTTCCTGCAAAGAGAAATAAAACTGGCCTTGGGAATATATACAGCGGATACCGAATGGCTCACCTGTGGTGATTTATTTGGTTTGACTAAACTGGAAATTCCGGTTGATGGTGATGTCAATGCAAGGATTACCTCACTTTCGGGTCTGGAGTATGCGGTCAATCTTGAAGAACTAGCACTACTCAATGCCGCTCCTGGCTATGATGCTGGACACTATATTAGCTCGCTAGAACCACTAGCTTCACTCGAGAAACTGAGAAGGCTTGAAATTTTTATGGGGTCAATCGAAGACTTATCTCCCCTGGCTAATCTTAATGGTTTAGAGTACCTCTCGCTCACTAAACAGCAGATAAGTGATATTTCGCCGCTAAAAACACTCGAGAACTTAACCGAGCTAGATTTAAGCCACAATTCAATCAGCGACATCAGGGCTTTACATGATGTGGATAATCTTCGCATTTTGAGCCTCTTTGATAACCGTGTTTCAGATACGAGTCCACTCAGTGGCTTGAAAAAACTCGAGTACGTCGACCTACGTCGTAATGCCCTTTCTAGAGTCTCTTTAAGGGATATACCAGCCTTGAAGGGTCTTTCGTTGGGTGAAAACGCTATCAGTGATTTATCGTTTGTTAACGATATGGGAGCCGAACACATCACGGGACTGGGGTTGGACGATAATTTGGTGCATGACCTTACACCGTTGCTTGACAGTCCAATCCTAAGAAGTAATACAAAGGTTTTTCTCGATGGAAATTGCCTCGATCTTGCGCCAAGTGCTAGTGCTGTAAAGCAGCTTGAATTGCTTAGACAGAAAATCGCCTCGCTTCATGCTGAAGCCATGATTCTGGGGTGTGTAGGTTTACATGCTGAGACATCAAATAGTAGTGAGGCTGTCGAATTTAAGGACTCACTTCTAATTAAAGAATTAGTCAGGGCTACCGGTCACTATGACCTGACCTCCTTAACGCTGTCTGGCTTAACTCGTTTGGACTTGAGCTTCCAGGCGTCATGTGTTCCTGCGCCTACTAGAAAATACCTGGATTTCCGTTGTATAGAAAACTTGGAAGGCTTAGAACAGGTCACTGCTTTGCAAGATATGATTTTGTATATCAGCAACCTCAATGATCTTTCTGTCCTATCAAACCTTGCTAACCTGCGAAGGTTGTTGTTGCTCAACTATACACAGGGTGCCCTGTGTATTCATCTTCAAGAAGGTCAAACGATCCCCTCAAAGATGACATTGACTCTTTCTAATTTTCTTCAGTCGAACTACGAAAATCAGCTGGAAATGATTGCTGAAGCCTCGCGCAAACTTCAGAATATTGGTATCCAGTCCTTCACCATTGACTATAGATATGATGCCAAAATGCCTTTTGCTTCTAAGTGTTTTGAGTAACCGCTCATTTTGGCTTCTTGCTCTTCTTCTGTATCTTGATGTTGATAAAAAGCGTTCCAAACGTCGTAAATGTCTTCCAGCTCTTCTCGATGATTCCTATTTGCTTCACGTACTCGTTTTCTCCCTCGAAATCTAGCGCGTTTGCCCTAGACTGCGTTCTGAATTCTGGCTACTGAATGCAAATAAATGGTAGACTTCAAACCTGATTATGTCCAAACGACCCCGTATTTCATATCAAGGCGTTCCTGGTGCAAACAGTGAACAAGCCAGTTTGCAATTTAACCCTGACTCTGACCCAATGGGTTATCACACCTTTAAGGAAGCCTTTCAAGCAGCCCACAGTGGCGAATGTGACTATGCTTGTTTGCCAGTTGAAAATAGTTTGGCAGGCTCAATCAATCAAACCTATGATTTGCTAAATGAATCAACTTTGCATGTGGTAGGTGAGCAAATCGTTCACGTGCATCACAACCTGATGGTTAAATCTGGAATGACCCTTGCCGATGTAAAAAGAGTTTACAGCCATCCTCAGGCTCTGGCGCAGTGTCAATTGTTTATTGAAAAACACAAATTTGAAGCGGTGACAGATTTTGATACGGCTGGCGCAGCCAAAATTCTTTCTGAAAATGGAGGAGAAGGCAAAGCTGCTATTGCCACTAGGCGCGCTGCTGAAATTTATAGGCTAGAAATTCTGGCTCATAACATAGAGGATGAAGACTTTAATTACACGCGTTTTTTTATTCTGGGTCAGGATGAAGTAAAACGCAGTGAATCTAGTAATAAATCCAGTTTGATTCTAGCTACCCGCCATCGCCCAGGGGATTTATTAAATTGCCTCGAGGAGTTTCGCAACCAAGATGTGAATATCACCAAGCTCAGAGTCTCGCCCACGGCGTGATAAACCTTGGAGCTATTTGTTCTATTTAGATTTAGAAGGTCATATTGAAGATGACAATATGCAACGGGCTATGGCCGGACTTATGCGTAAAGCAGCCTATGTTAAGTTTCTTGGTTCCTATAAAGCTGCGCCAACTATTATTGAAGAATAAAAAAACCAAGTAAACCTCTTTACGTTGTCGTGAACTCGAAATTTCATATCCATTCGTCATTGCGAGAAGCGTTTCAGCGGTGAAGTAACGACCAATCACACTATTGCTATCGTTTGTAGTAGACAAGCGACGAAGCAATCTCATGTCGCTTACTATGTAGTAGCGTCAGTGAAGGGAGATTGCTTCGCAGATGCAGCAATGATTTACTTTATAAGCATTGAATACACCCTATTCTTAGGCTCGCAATGACACAAAATATTATGCAAACGGCGCACTTTGCGCCGTTTGCATAAAAAATATAGTTTAGCTTCTTAGGTGAGTTTACTTCTTACCAACTCTTGCAAGAGTTGTGGATTGGCTTTACCACCTGATTCACGCATCACTTGCCCAACAAAAAAACTCAAGAGTCCAGTTTTACCATTGCGATAGGCTTCAACCTTATCAGGGTTTTCTGCTATCAGTTTTAAGACCACCGGCTCTAAGCTGCTTAAGTCAGTGACTTGCTCGAGGCCTTTTTCTTTTACAATTGCGCTGGGGTTATTTCCGGTTTGAAACATTTGCATAAACACATCTTTGGCAATGCGGTTGTTAATGATATTTTTGTCAATAAGCTGTACCAATTGGGCTAAATCACTTGGCAAGAATTTTAGACTCTCGAGGGGGTGATCTTTAAGTTCACGCCTTACATCATTGATGACCCAATGGGCGATGCCTTGAGGATTGGCATAGCTTTGTACTGCATTTTCAAAGAAGGTGGCCAGCTTTATATCACTGGCCAAAATCATAGCATCATCACGCAAGAGTTTAAAACCATCCAAAAACTGCTCGAGTTTAGCTTTTTGCTCAGGATTAAAACTTACTGAAGGGTCACGCACTTCGCCAACTTTATTGGCTACTTTAGCTTTTTCTTTAGTGACTAAAATTTCTAAATCAGTGCGAGTAAATTCTTGTTTAAACGAATCTTTCAGAGCCACAATACGGTTAAAGATAAGCTTCTTAGGACTCGAGTCTTGATCTTGCACAAAGTAACCTTGTCGTTCAAACTGATAACGCTGATCTTTGACATCATTCTTTACGCTGGGTTCGATATAACCCTGGGTTATCACCAAAGAATCCCCATTGAGATAATCTGTGAAATGCCCTTCACCTTCATCGGGGTTGATCACCGAAAAAAGTTTGTCATAAAGATACATCTGGGCTGGAATGGCGGTTTTGCTTGCTACCCAATGGATAGCCCCCTTGATTTTCCTCTCAGGATTTTTCCCTAAAGTTTGTGGATCATAGCTGCAATGAATTTCACGTAGCAGTCCGTTGGTTTCTCGTATTACTTCATTACATTTAATGACATAGGCATAACGCAGACGCACTTCTTCACCTGGAGATAAACGCTTAAAGCCTTTAGGTGGGTTTTCGCTAAAGTCTTCGCGTTCAATATAAATCTCTTTAGCAAAAGGAATGTGTCTCGAGCCTTGAAGGGGAATATCATTGGGCCAGTAAGGAGCCTCGAGGCTTTCAATGGTGGCATCGGGATAGTTGGTAATAACTACTTTAATAGGGTCAGTAACAGCCATCACTCTTGGTGCAACGCTGTTTAGATCATCACGAATGGCCTGCTCGAGAACTGATAACTCTACAGTCTTATTGGTTCGGGTAATACCTACTTTGCTAGCAAAGGTCCGAATCGCTTCTGGTCGCACCCCGCGACGGCGCAAGCCAGCTAGCGTTGGCATTCGTGGATCATCCCAACCGTTCACGTGACCTTCTTGAACCAGTTGAATCAATTTGCGTTTTGATACAACGGTGTATTCTAAACTTCTGCGCCCAAACTCATGTTGAAACGGTCTAGGGTGTTCTCGTAAGTTGTCCATCAGCCAGTCATAAATGGCACGGTTATCAATAAATTCTAGAGAACATAGTGAATGCGTCACGCCGTCTAGTGCATCAGTGGTGGCTTGGGCAAAATCATAAGAAGGATAGATATTCCAGGTATCACCCGTGCGGTAGTGTTGGGCCTTGCGCCGAATGCGGTAAAGAAGTGGATCACGCAGTTTCATATTGGGGTTAGCTAAATCTATCTTGGCCCGCAGCACATGAGTACCATCAGGAAATTCGCCATTTTTCATGCTTTCAAACATTTGCAAATTTTCTTCAATACTGCGTTCACGGTAAGAACTGGCTTGGCCTGGCTCCTCAACCGTTCCACGCAACGCAGACATTTCTTCATCTGTTACACTGTCCACATAAGCTTTCCCTATTTTGATAAGCTTAAGGGCCATGTCGTAAAGCTCGGCAAAATAATTTGATGCATAACTGACCGCATTTGAACCATCAGGAGCTACCCAAGACCAACCTAGCCAGGCAAAATCTTTAATTAAGGCCTCGGCATACTCGAGCTTCTCTACTTCAGGATTGGTGTCATCCATCCTTAGGCGGCATAAACCCTGGTAGTCTTTGGCAAGACTAAAGTTTAAGAAACTGGCAATGGCATGGCCAATATGTGCGTAACCGTTTGGCTCAGGGGGAAAACGGGTGATAATGGTCTGATATTTTCCTGTTTTTAAGTCTTCGTCAATAATTTCAGTGATGAAGTTGAGGGTAACCAGGCGTTTTTCATCTTTAGGGATAGTACTTTTGGGTAGATTGGGATTCATAAGTCAGTAGGAAAAGGCTAACATTCATTTATACCTGCCACAAGAGTACAATTGACACTCTTATCCCACTTTGATGATTCTAGCCACTGAAGGAACCCCAGAACTATTCACTACAAAGAGCATGTAATAGCCTGGTGGAGCAACCCTTGAGTTTTCTGGTGAAGTAATCTTTACCTCAGCAGTCGTTTTCGCAGAAATCGTTAAGGGCACATAGCGTTGATTCATATTAAAAGCATGGGTGACTGATCCTAGTGGAATTAGTGAAACCTTGCCGATAGAAGCAGCGTTTGGGATAGCAAGGTTATATGAGGTGTTGTAAAGCATTTGCGTTGGCCCAGAGGTAACTCTGGGTCGCTCTGCAAGCAGCCCAGAACTATTCTTTTTAAATAGATAAGGTGGATAAAAAATTTGGGCAGATTGCTGATTTCTTGTGCAAGCTCCACATCCACCACCACCCGCCGTCCAGACCCGACCATCAGGTAAGAGCATAGAAACAGCATGATAATTTCTAGGTTTATCAGCGTTAGCCATCAATCGCCAGATTCCAGTGTTAGGGTTCCATATTTCACCAGAATAAACCGATGTCGAATTATCAAAAACAAGACCACTAGTATTGCCACCATTAACAAAAACTTCACCATTAGGCAATACCGTTGCATTCAGGTGTGTGCGTCCAGAATTCATAGGATTAGCTGGAGCAACTTGCATACCGCCGTTACTTAAATTTACAGTAACTGCACTCTTGTTATTTCCGCCTCCACCTATGATCAATAGTCGGCTAGGACTATACATGACTGATGAACCATAGCTGCGACCCTGAAACTCTCGAATAGAAAATCCTTCCCAACCTCCTTGTCCAGCAGTGTTTAAGTAAGCCATAAAATTACCAGAGCCAGAGTAAAAAGCCTTGCCATTGGGTGCTGCATGTATCCAAGGATAGAGATGATTAAATAGAGAACCCATAGACGCATTATTCAATCGTCTTAGGGTATTGTTGGTAGGGTTCCAGACCTCAGGAATACGATTAAAGGTAGTGGCTTCATTGGAATAGCCACCCACAATTAAAATTTCTTTGTTAGGCAAGGCTACTGTGGTGGGATACCAACGCCCCTCGGTCATATTTGGGCCCCGTGACCAGGTTTTGCTGATTGAATTAAAGATATTGGTATGAACTGAGCCTGGGAAGAAATCACCATTCAGGGAACCAAGATTACCTCCAGCTACAAAGACACTACCACTCGAGGTTAAGGTTAGTCCGGCACAAAATAAATCGGTGCTGGTGTTATCGGCTCTGGTATGTTGATTGGTATTAATGTTCCATAGGTCAACTAAGGTAAAGTTGTGTTTACTTTGGTCATTATAGTTTGCGGCACGGTTCAGTCCTATAGCATCGACACTGTACCAAGATATAAGGCTTGAATCAGGCATAAGCGCGGCATGGGTAGGCAACGGTTGGCCAAGCTTCTAAAGTTCCATAAGAACCTTTGAGTTGAGCATTAGAGGCTGCTAAAGCCGGGGGCGCAGGGTCACACGTAATTACAGGGTTAACCCAATCGGCATAATCATTTAGTGTCCCATTGCCGCCTTCCGTTACTACAAGGCGAAGTGTTTGCTTACCTACACTAGACAGACTACCTGTTGATTTTATGGGGGTTTGGTCGGTTATAAGACCCGAATCCCAGATTTTAATGGAATCGGCAAAGACTTGAAAAACCACACTGCCGCCAGTAGTATTCCACTGATCATCTATGCCAACTTTGGCCGAGAAGCTCGAGCAGTTGCCACCAAGATTGTAGACCATCTCCGAGGGTGCTTGTAGCCCTAACCCTTTGGCATAGGTCACGGTGTTGATGGTTAATGGGAGCCCGTCGCCGCCATCTTTGCCCCCATTAGAAGAATCTTTTTCAAAGGGACCTAAGCCATTTTTAGCGGTTTCCCAACGAAGGTCAGACAAAAAATAGGTTCCGATGACGAGTGTTTCTAAGTCATTTGTAGGACCTTCTATAGGTGTAATGCGACTACACGACACCACAAAAAATAAGATTATGAATAGCAGTACAAAATGTTTCATAAGAAATCTATTCAGGTAATTAACCTGTACCTAGTTTAGTATGGCACACAGCCTTAAGAAATCTATTACTGTTAGAGCTTAAACATAAGCTCTGGTTAGCTGTTTAGAATGCAAAAAAGGGCTCAGTAGTTCACGGCTTAATCCCTCTCGCTGTTCGTGAAATTCGTTGTCTGTCGTCTCGAGTCGTTTTTTGGTTTACTTGCTTCTGACACTTTCTCTTTAACTTGGTCAGTTTGGCGGCGACAGCAGCTTCGAGCCTTTAGATGCCATTATTCTCGACGTGGTTTAGCTCCTCTCCTTATAACTGCGGTTGTAGTGATATGAGTGCTATATGTTGATTAAAGCAGCACTTACGCCGGTATTTAAGCTAGCTTAAGAAGTCTTCAGCTTAGTTAAGCTGGCATTAAGACCTCTAGGGCATACTGTCCCTTGGAGGAAAAAAATATGTACAAAAAAATAACCTTACTCGCCCTTTTGCTCTTAAGTCTTCTGCTTAGTGCTTGCCAGACAAGCCAGTCCCCAAATGCTATGAAGGTCATGGAAGATGATAAGCGTTTTGAAAGCTTTATCAAGTCCATGAAAGATGCTGACATGGAAGCAATGCTCACCGCCAATGATCCGGTGACTTTGTTTGTTCCTACTGTAGAGGCCTTTGCAACCTTTATTCAGGCGAATGCAGCTAGCATTACCCCGGAATTATTAGCCGAGGTGCTTTCTTATCATGTGGCTGAAGGCAAGTTTAATGCCGCTCAAGTTATTGCTGCTAAGTCTGTAAAGACCTTGCAAGGCGGAACTATAAATGTAGAAGTAGTAGATGGCAAAGTCGTTTTGAATGGTAAGGCGACGGTACTCGAGGCCGATATAGAAGCCTCTAATGCTGTAATTCATGTTATTGATACTGTGCTTATACCACCAGCTAAACCCTCTATTGTAGATATTGCTGTAAGTGATGCTCGCTTTAGCACGCTGGTTGCGGCTTTGAAAAAGGCTGAATTGGTAGATGCTTTAAGTGGCAAAGGTCCCTTTACCGTGTTCGCTCCTACCAACGATGCGTTTGCGGCTTTGCTGGATGAACTGGGTATAAATGCTGAACAGCTTCTTAATAACCCTGACCTTAAAGATATTCTTTTGTATCATGTGGTTTCTGGCAAAGCTACTGCTTCTGATGTCGTTAAGCTAAGCAAAGTCACTACCCTTAATGGCAAAGACATTGTTATCGAAGTCAAAGATGGCAGCGTCATTTTGAATGGCAAAGTAAAAGTGATTATTACCGACATTATGGCTTCAAACGGAGTTATCCATGTGCTTGATGGTGTGCTATTGCCCCCCGCAGACCCTTCGATTGTTGATATTGCCGTAGCTGACCCACGTTTTAGTACACTTGTTGCCGCTCTCGGTAAAGCTGGGTTGGTTGATGATTTAAGTGGTAAAGGTCCCTTTACGGTCTTTGCTCCTACCAACGATGCCTTTGCCGCTCTTTTGGCAGAATTAGGCATTAAGGCAGAGGAACTTTTAGCCAACCCCGACTTGGGCAATATTTTGCTCTATCATGTTGCTTCTGGTAAGGTGACTGCTTCTGAAGTGGTCAAACTGAACAAAGTCACTACCCTTCAGGGGGATGATATTAGCATTGAAGTTAAAGATGGCGGCGTTGTCCTGAATGGAAAAATCAAAGTCATCATCACTGACATTATGGCTTCAAACGGGGTTATCCACGTGATTGATGGTGTGCTATTGCCCCCAGCTAAAGCTCCTAGCATTGTAGATATTGCTGTAAGTGATCCCCGTTTTAGCACCTTGGTTGCGGCTTTGCAAAAAGCTAATCTGGTAGATGCTTTAAGTGGCAAAGGCCCCTTTACCGTGTTTGCTCCTACCAACGATGCTTTTGTAGCTTTAGCTCACAAATTAAAGCTCGAGGTTGCAGACTTGCTGGAGCTTCCTAATTTGGCTGATATCCTGCTTTACCATGTGGCTAGTGGTTCAGTTAAAGCAGCGCAAGCTACTAAACTAGGTACGATTCCTACCCTTCAAGGTAGCCCAGTTCATGTGACGACGGATGGCCATGGCAATGTGCATATCAACCAAGCTAAGGTGATTCAAGCCGATGTCATTGCTTCTAACGGTGTAATTCATGTGATTGATAGCGTATTGCTACCACCGCAATAAGGTTTGGTTCTTAAGGAATGTGGGGGTACTATAGTAGTGCCTCCACATTAAAGTGTTTCTAAGACTCCTGATTTTGGCAAAGAGATTTTGAGATTGGGGCGGAGTAAGCGATAAAAAATGCAAAAATTACATTTGTTAAGAAGGATATTGAATATACTAAACCCAATGAGAAACCTGATTATTTTAGGGTTAATGTGGTTGAGTCTAGCTTTTTCCCAGTCTTTACCCGATGGTAGTGAGCTCTTGTTGACAGATTTAGAGAGCCAGGTGATCGTGGGGCATGGAAAGGTCTTTTCTGGACAACTCTACCTAAAATTGAGTAATGAGGCTGGAGAATTTTTCTTATATGTGGTGTCGCCAGATGGCAATGTGGCGACACATCATGGTGAGGCTAAGGAAGATCTGATAGGTGTGTTTTCGGCTGAAGGGGACTTGATCGATTTGCATCAGGTTTTGGCAGGTCGTGGTGTAAGGCTTGTTATTGAGCGCATTGACGAATTTGCCGATCAAACATCTTCAGATGACACCTTTTTGGAGACTACACAGCCTTAGGTTTGGATGGGAGATATCATTAACGTGATTTCTTGGTGGCGCGGGTTTATGTGTTGTGTTTATTTGTTGCTGGGGTGTGTGGCATGTGTTCCCAGCAATCTGTCGTCGCAACATTTGACCCTATTTTTTTCTGCTGAAGTTTGGGGTGGAAGTCCGTTTTCTGAAGCCGAGAGGAAAGAAACCGTTGTAAGAGCTTTGAAATCTAAAGCAAGTGAAGTGTTGCTGCGAGAAGTTGGGTTTGAAGAAAGTACTAGTATTGTTAAGCGAGTTTTTGCGATTTATGAAGTTAATGCCAGGACGGGCTTGCCCAGGATTAGAAATGGTTACAGAGTCGAACTCGAGCTTCCCTCAAATCCGCCAGAGCGTATCACCTTGGTTAATCAGTTTACTGGTGTACGTTGGTCAATTCGTATCGATGAGGCTCTAGGTGGTCAGTAAGTCTCGGATCTTGATTGTTGAAGATGATCTTAAGCTATCCCAACTCTTAAGTCAGGAGCTTAGCTATGAAGGTCATTCTGTTGTAAAAGCTCACAATGGAACGGATGCGCTGCTACATGCTGAGGAAGCTTTTGATTTGATTGTGTTGGATTTGAATTTACCTGATCTGGACGGAATTGAAGTGGCTGAAAGATTGCAAGGGCGTACCGATGCAGCCATTCTGATGTTAACGGCTAGGGCTGATGTGCAGAGTAAAATTAAGGGGCTTTATGCGGGTGCTAGTGATTATCTGACCAAGCCTTTTAGCTTGAAGGAACTTTTAGCTCGTATTCATGTGCGTTTGCGTGAAAGGCAAAAAAGTGAGAAGGTGGTGGTTTATAAACAACTCGAGTTGGACTTGGAATCCAAGCTGTGCCGTGTTGAAGGTCAGGTTTTAGCCTTAACTTTGCAGGAAGTTAAGCTTTTAGAACTCTTACTAAAAAACCAGGGCCGTATTTTTTCTAAAGAAGATCTAGAGCAGCGTTTGTATGCACTAGGGGATTTACCTGGATCAAATACTATCGAAGTGTTTATCTCAAGTTTGCGTAAGAAACTAAGCCTAGCTGGCTTAGAGCAAGCGATTCAGACAGTGCGTGGTATGGGCTACATGCTCAGATAATATGACGCTTCGTTTACGGCTTAGTCTCTTAATAGCACTGGTGTCGTTTTTGGCGATGCTTTTTTTTGGAGCTTTAGCTTATATTTTATTTGCTCGAGATCAATATCGGCAACTGGTTAAGTTCTTGGAAAGAGATATTGAACGGGCGCAGAGCCTATTTGTTAATCCTACCGTTGGAGCTAAATTTAGTATTGATCAAGGTCTATTTATTCAGCAGTTTGTAGATAAACAAGACAAGGTTATTATTCCGCCGAATCCAGGTTTAGATCTGCCTTTGGTGCTTGAAACCAAGGTCCTAACATTGCAAGAAAAAAGCTTTTTGGTTAGCTCGAGACCTTGGAAGCTTAGCAGTGGACTTGAACTAGGAACCTTAAGAGTAGCTCTGGATATTTCAGATGCTCTGGCGTTTAGAAAAAGTTTGTTGCGAAGCCTCATTTTTAGTGGTGTGGTGATGACCTTGCTGGCCTGGGGTATAGGAGTATGGTTGCTCCAACGTTCACTTAAGCCTCTACTCAATCTGGTTAATGAGACTAAGTACATTGATCCTGCACATCCTCGCACGGTTAATTATCAGGGTCCAAGTGATGAAGTGTCTGAGCTTGCGAAAGCCATTAATCATTCTTTGGAAGGTATTCGCCGATATCAGAAGGCTGAACGTGAGTCTTTAGCTGATATTGCCCATGAATTATCTGCATGCACCCCTCATGGTCGTTTCAGGCCACCTAGAATCCTTATCTAAGCAATATAAAGATATGCGCCTCGAGGCAGCCCATGAAGCTGCTGATGAACTATTGTATACATCGCAAGATCTATTGACCTTGGCCAGAGGAGAACTGGATCAGAAATTAGAATTAAGTCTGGTGAATTTGGCTGAAATTGTAGAGCGCGTTGCAAAGGCTTTTCCAGGTATTCAGACTCAGAACTCCTTGGCTGAAATTGCAGGCAATCCAGAGAGGCTGACCCAACTCTTAAGAAATTTAGTACGCAATGGGATTCAGGCCTCAGGCCAACCTGAAAATGTGAGGGTATTGCTCGAGGCAGGAGTCTTGCAGCATCGTTTGGTCATTCAAGATACAGGCCCAGGAATTCCTGAAGATGAACTAGACAGGATATTTGAACGTTTTTACAGCCGACGGGGTGGTGCAGGGTTGGGGCTAAGTATTGCTAAGCGTATTACTGAGCAACATGGAGGAAGAATTAAGGTGTTCTCCGAGGTGGGAAAGGGAACAACTTTTGAAGTGCTGCTGCCAAGCTTGTGGTCTAGGTTGGAAGAGAGTTAGCACTACAACTGCAGTTAGCGATAAGCTACAGGAATGACCCTAAGCGAAAGGGGCGATGTTTAGAACCAAAGCCCAACTCGTATTAAGCATGTTCAAACATGCTTTCAAAGCGGGTATCAAAGTGCCGATACTGTGTATTCATCGAGACCCTTTAAGTTGAGTATTAGAGGTTGCTAAAGCCGGGGGTGCGGGGTCACACATAATTACAGGAGGTCACCCAATCGGCATAATCATTTAGTGTCCCATTACCGCCTTCTGTTACTGCAAATAGCCTTAAGAAATCTATTACTGCTAGTGTCTAAGCATAAGCTTTGGTTAGCTGTTCAGCTTGATAGTAGGGTTTGCTAGAAACACGAACCACAGTGTAGTAGAACTCGCGCTCATTAAGGGCGGCAGTATTGATAATAACCCCATGTTTGCCGTGCCAGAGATTTGAATCATCAGAGTCTTGATACCAAAGTTCGGCGTTTTTGAGTTGATTGGCTTTGAATGTTTCTTGTGTAAAGTGTTTCATGTCATCTCCTGTGGCAAGGGGTTTAAGTTTGGTTTTTTCCTTGCTTGGGAGTAGTTTTACAAATGGGGTCTGAACAAGGTCTGAACGGCTTGGTCAGACCAAAGTCAGAGTGAAGCAAGTTCGTTGAAAAGCAGCTTTGTCCAGGCTTTAATTTCTTCAGTAAGGTCCATTGATACAAGGTTTCTAGGGCTGTACCAGCCTAGACTTGGGTCATCGTCGCGCAGATAGCCACGGTAAGAAGGTATAGGTTTGGCAAAGTAAATCAGGTCAATATGTTCGTGACCTTCATGGATAAACTCGAGCTGAATCCCTCGAGGCCTAAGCAGTTGCCTAGGTTCCTGAATATCAAGTGCAGTTTCACTGATAAGCTCTATTTCAACACCAGATTCTTCTAGCACTTCGCGTTTGGCTGCGTCATCGGGGAGTTCATGTGGGTCAATATGCCCACCACAAGGTAGCCAAAGCCCAAGTTTTTTATGTTGGTGCAAAAGTGTTTTGCCTTGCCAGTAGACAAAGGCGGTGGCGGTGAAGTCTCGAGTGGTTTCCATAGTGATTTTAAGACACCCAAGGATTAAGAATTGAGACAGGCAAATGCAAGAAATCTGCTGTGTTCCGCGTGACTAAAGTGAGTGAGTGGATGATGCAGGTTGCAGCGATCAGGCTATCCATAGCCTCTAGCTGTTTACCGTTGTTTTCCGATTCTGCCGTTAGCCGACCAGCTAACTCGAGAATGTTTGGTTCCAGACCCAAAATACGCCCCTGATAGTCTTGCTTGAGATACTCGAGCCAAATAGCTAGCTTTTCACGCTGAGTTGGTTGCGCCCTGCCAATACCATAAGCAATTTCGCCAAGTGTTACACCTGAGAGTTGTACCTGAGTTTTCTTTATTGATTTGAACCAAACAATCACCTTAGGTTCAGGTTTGGGCTTACGAAGTTCGGAAATAATGTTGGTATCAACAAGATAATTCATAGTTTGCGCCAGCGTGAAGGCTTGCGTTTAAGTAAAGCATTAACACTTTTTGCATTAAAACTTGGGTCTCGGTAGTCACGCATCGCTTCCCAAGCTGACTGCTCAGAACCTTGCAGGGTTTCAAAAGTATCAATAGACAAAACTGCAACCGCAGGCTCATCTCGCTTGGTAATGATTTGAACCTCGCCACGTTGGGCTTGTAAAACTAAATCGGATAAGCGAGCTTTAGCATCTTGTAATGGCCAAACCTTTTTCATGGATATATGATAAGACTAGTCTGACTAGTTTGTAAAGTGGTATAACAAATTAGGTCAAAACGAGTACCAACCTATCCTGCAAGTCTTTGAAAACCAAGACCCAGAAATCACCTTCCTGACCCTTCAGGACATTGAATCCTCTCAATATGAAATGATTGTCACCATCCATTCGACAAGGCTCAGGACAGGCTCTAGGCCACCACTTCTACCCAGAAGTCAATAGTGACGCTTCCAGCAGACCTGCACCCCAAGGACATGAAGATTTAGCTGAATCCTGGGTAGGGGCTGGAGGCTTAAAGGTTGGAGATTCAAGGTTGAAAATCTGCTGTCACTTCCCTGCAAATAAACATTCAGGATTTTCAACCTTGACAAAGTAAGACAGGCTGATGGAACCACTGGAATTGTAAAAATTGTTCAGACTGAACAAAAGGCTCAGACCATGTACAACCTGGATGTTGCTAATCTGGATAATCTCTATGTGGGTGAGCAGGGGTGGTTGGTGCATAACGAAGGTGGTACGCAGGGAATTCTTGAAAAACCCGAGGGTATCACTAATACTAAATTACAAAATATGATCAACGAGTTGTTTCGTCCGAGTAAATATAATGTGCCTGGAGGTACTGCTGGCGCAGTTAGATGGGAGGCGGCCCATCCAGGGCAATATGTTGGTAATAAGCCTCATTTTGGCAAGGCAAATCAGTTTGCGAAAGACCTTTGGAATCTAGTCAATAGTGGTCAATTAATAGGGCGAGATTTAGATATTGTAATGACAGTATACAAATATCTGGAAAATGCAATGGATGGTGTTTGTCCATATTAGAATGCTTTTGTGATAAGTGGATAGGTGATTTTATGGATGACAAGACAATTAATCGCTCTAATATGGTCAGTGTTCTACTAAAGAGATTTCCAGAACTTACAGAGGAATTTCAAGAGAACCTTCGTATTTTTGGTAACGATCATGCTGACCGCTACTATGTTGTATTTGGATTACTGCTTAACCCATATTTAATACAGTTTGGAGTTAGTCTGATTTAACGGACACTTAAATGTTACCAAAGTTTCTTCATGCGGCCAATAGTTCGGATGTGCTAAGCAAGGCTTGAAAGTTGCAGGACTTTTATAGCCCAGTGAGCTATGAATACGATAACGATTGTAAAAGACTTCAATGAATTCAAAGATAGCAGCACGTGCTTGTTCACGAGTGGCAAAGGTCGTTTGATAGACCAGTTCTTTTTTAAGGGTAGCCCAGAAACTCTCAATGTATGCGTTATCCAGGCAAGCCCCCGTACCTGTAAAACTTGGTTTCCTGCCCCAAGCAGAGAGTTCATCCTGGTAGGCATAGCTGGTGTACTGAGTACCTTTATCCGAGTGATGAATTAAGCCTGCTTCTGGACGACGGTGCTTCACAGCCATTCTTAGTGCCTGAATAACCAGGTCAGTTTTCATGTTATCGGCCATGGCATAACCGACCATCCGTTTAGAAAAACCGTCAATGACACCAGCCAATTAGAGCCAGCCCTCGAGGGTATGGATGTAGGTAATATCCACATACCAGACTTGATTGATACCTGTTATCCCTACGGAGTCTTGTTTGAGAAGGTTGGTAATGTCAAGTCCTGGCGACTGCTCCTCTTGCAGTTTAGGCTTGAAATCTGGCGTAACAATGGAATACATCCCTTCACGGCGCATTAAACGTTTGACCCTGCCTAAGGATTCTTGGCGACCCTGAGCCTGTAAGGTTTTGTGAACTCTTGGACTGCCATAACGTTGCTTACTTTGCTGGTGAATATCCTGGATCACTTTAATAAGCGCATTATCGTTTTGCTCACTCTGACTTTGCTGGTGTTTCAGATAGGTGTAGTAACCACTTCTCGATACACCTAAAAACTTACACAGCCAGCTAGCAGGATAGTGCGTTTTATGGGCTTCCATGAATTCGTATCTCACCCTAGCTGTTTCGCAAAAAGAAGCCTTTAGCAGCAGGTATTGACTGGTCATCAACGTGATGAAGATAACGGGATACTACCCCCTGCTGAAGGCTCTTGTAAGCACTGGCCTTTTTTAAGATTTCATTCTCCATCTTCGTTTTCCGTAATTCCTCACGCAACCGTCGCAGTTCCTGTTCTTCGGGGGTTGCTTGTGCTTGTTTCTTCCCTGGAATTAGTCGCCCCTCCTCATACTGCTCTTTCCAGGTTGTCAGCGTCTTATCACTTATCCCAAGGCTTTTCGCTGCCTTGTTCACGCTGTAGTCTTCATTCAATAGCAGTTTCACTGCGTCTATCTTGAATTCTGTGCTATACCTTTTTGCTCGTTTGTTAATTTCTGCCATACCGGACTCCTTTTGGGTAATTCTTACCCTTTAGTTGTCCGTTAAGCTAGACCATCTCCAGTTGCTCAGTAGCGAACATTGGAGACACAGCATTAAATTGCAAGAAATCTTTAAGCTATTAGAAGAAATGAGCAATAGTGAAGACTCAGAGGTAGTTAATGTTGTGGCTGTGACGGTATGTGAACGAATAGGGGGACACCAAGACCTCTTGCCAAAGGCTCAGCATTTCATGGGACCTTTAACGCGTCAAATTTCAGATGATATAGAAAAGGGGTTTGGGACATGATAAATCCTCTGTTCTCTAAAACATCTTGGAAGCAAAACCCCTCGAGGCTAGCCACCAAGCCAACAATCTCACACCTCCCCCAACTGCCAAAAACCCAACACCAGAAAGCAACCCTGAAACCCTAAACAACCAGCAATGAGCAATAGCCTAAATAATCTGGCTTCCTCTAAATCGCCAACGCCAAAGGAATCGCCTCTACCTGATGCCCCACCACACTCCCAAACATAGTATGCGGTGTAACCGTATCAATCCTGACCTCATAAAGCCCATAGTGTTGTATCTGTTCTTTAGGTACTAAAACAGTATGATTCTGGTCACTCTGCCCATACATATAAGCCTGTTCTGTAGCAGGTTCCTTAATCAAGACACGCAGATTTTTGCCCACAAATTGTTGATTGGAAAGTAGTGTGTAGTGTTTTTGTTTTTCAATCAGGCGTTGCAAACGTTCAATCTTAATATCTTTAGGCATATCCTGAAAATATTGAAAACTAGGTGTGCCAGGTCTTGCGCTATAGATAAACATATAGGCTTGATCGTATTTCACTTCGTCATAAAGACTTAAAGTGGCTTCAAAATCATCTTCGGTTTCACCTGGGAAACCTACAATGATGTCGGTAGAAATAACTACCTCGGGGATTTTTTGGCGAATCTCACGGATGATATCTAAGTAGCGTTCACGCTGATATTCTCTGGCCATGCGTCGCAAGATGCGGTTGCTGCCAGATTGCACAGGCAAATGAATGAAGTTGCAAATGTTGGGATTTTCGGCAATGGTGTCAATAATATCTGAGGTGAAATTCATAGGATGGCTGGTGGTGAATTTAACCCTTGGAATACCAATATCTGCAACCATGCCAAGTAATTCTGCAAAAGAAGGTAAAGACGAATCACCCAAGCCATAACTATTAACATTTTGTCCAAGCAAATAAAGTTCTTGTACGCCTTTGACTCTCATGGCTTGAGCTTCTTTCATGATAGCTTCTACTGGGCGTGAGATTTCTGGCCCACGGGTGGTGGGCACAATGCAATAGGTGCAGTGATGATTGCAGCCGCGCATGATGGTTAAAAACCCGGTCAGGGTATTAGGGGCAGGGGTGATGTAGGTGGTCAGGTCATTCTTAAACTCAAGTCCTTCTACATAATCCTGCCCACCTTCAATAGCTTCAATGGCTGGCACAATATCAGTAATTGCTCCTGGACCTAGCAAGATGTCTATATCAAACTTTTTGGCGATGATTTGGCCTTCCTCGAGCTGGGCTAAACATCCCATCAAGGCTAGCGTCAAGTCACGTCCGTGTTTGCGTTCTTTGCGAAGTTCACCTAAAAGCGTATTGACTTTTTCTACAGGTTTACCCCGCACAGCACAGGTGTTTAGAATAATTAAGTTTGCATCATTTGGGTTATCCACCAGTTGATGTCCGCCTGAAACCAGTTCGGACTGGATGGTGTGAGTGTCATATTCATTCATCTGACACCCGTAAGTAATGACATGCGCGCGCATTTTACCTCCTGGCGTGATGGGGGTATCCCAGTGCCACTGCAGCTTAGGCTGCCTTGGGAGTGTAACATGAAAAACAGGGGTCGGGTTTCAGGGGTTCAGTGTATTGACCGAAACCCGAAACCCGACCCCTGAAACCTTTTGATAGACTTACCTGTGTCTTATCAAACCGTTGCCAAAATGCATCAACGTCTCGAGGAAATCAAAGGCTCGAGGTTTATTGCTTTTGTTACAGCTATTGAAACTCTGGGGGATGTCGAAGTATATTTGCAGCGCATACGACAGGCTCACCCAGATGCTAGCCACAATTGCTTTGCCTATAAGCTGGGTAATGCAGTGCGTTTTTCTGATGATGGAGAACCTGGAGGAACAGCCGGAAGACCGATGCTCGAGGTTTTGACCAAGCGCAATCTGGATTATGTTCTGGCGATAGTCACGCGCTATTTTGGTGGAACAAAATTGGGTGCGGGTGGGTTGGTGCGGGCTTATAGTGGTTCTTTGGCCAAAGCACTTGATGAAGCTGGTGTGCTGCATATTCGTGATCGTTTGTTTCTAAAGCTAGACCTGCCTTTTGCTGAAATGTCCACTGTTCATAGGTTTATAGATGGGTTTAGTGGCGTAAAAAAAGAAAATCTCGAGTATTCAGAAACGGGTATGGTTTTGCAAATAAGTTTGTTTTTAGATGATGCGGTGGAATTTAAAGAAACCTTGCGAGAAGTGACTAGAGGAAAAGTGAACTATCTCTGAAGGCTTGATGAAAAAAGGAGTGCTGTGTATTTCAGAAATTTTCCTATAATTAGAGGTATGAAGACTTTTATTTGGATAACTTCGCTTTTGTTTGTTCTGTTAAGTGGCTGTGTACCTCAAATTGAAGATGCAGGTCCTTCTATAGCCCTTATCAATGCTCCGTCTGACGGAAGAATCACTGGGCTTGCCGATAAGCTCGAAGGCCAACCTTTTAACAAATGGAAATCTGGGGTATACCTTTACAGCTTCTTCAAAAGTTAGATTTGCAGAAACGCATCGTGATATGAGCGGTAGCCGCGCAGCTTTGCAGGCCGCTTTTATTGCTAGAACATATGGGGCAGAATTTGCAGTGATGATTGGCGCGCCAACCTATGAACGTGAGGTGCTCGAGTTTACCTTCTTCAAAACGCTAAAACGTAAAATAATTTCTCAGGTTCAACTGGAAGTCATCATCATCGACCCTGTGACGGCTGAACCTCTGTTTTCATATGCTTCGCAGCTTTACAGTGCGGTTCGCGTTGAAACCATTGACGGCGAAATTATAGAAAAATCTCGAGACCCGGATATCAATGATTTAATTGATAGAGCCTTAGCAGATATTGTTCCTGTTGTAGGTCAAGATGTGAATACACTGTTTGCAAATCTAGTAACGCCCTGATACGCTCTAGTATCTAAAATAATTTCTAATTATATTTTGATATTCCAAAGGGATTTTGCCTTCGGTTAAAGCTTCCTCATCGCTTGGACGAAAAGAAGGTGAGATGGTATTACTTATAGGAGCAACATCGTCTTGGGTGTTAGGCAATCGCACTGTTCCGGCAACATTTTGAGGACCCTGTGTAATCTGACCTGCTAGTAACTCTGGAGTTTGTTGGGATTCACCTTCTAAGCCTTGGGTTTGACCTTCACTGCCTTCACTCCCTAAAACACCTGCGCCCTCACCTTCACCTTCGTCACGCAAGGCCTCCTGACCTTCTTGACCTTGAGTGCTGCTTCCTCCGGTGTTATTTTCCTGAGCTTGAGGTTCAGATGTTTCTTGATTAGGGCTTTGGCTTTCGGTGAGTTGGGTAGATTCATTTTCTTCTTGCCCAGGTTGGTTTTGTTGATTTTCAGACTGGGTTTGACCTACCTCACTTTCAGAATTGCTTTGCTTAGGGTCAGTTATTTTTTCAAAAGGATTGCTTTGCTGTTCTCTAGGGTGACTGGCCTCATCTTCGCCATTGCTAGATTGGCCAGGTTGTAATTCTGGACTAACGTTATTGGTATCTACCTCGCCACGCTCTTTCTGTTCTTGAAGTTCGTCTAAAAACCTCGAGAGAGCTTCTTCATCGGCAACTTGGTTATCACGGTTGGCCTTGTCACTGCCTTGGGCTAACTCACCGTTTAATTCTTGGGTATCATTTGTATTTTGTGGAGAGCTTGCTTCTTCATTTGGGGTTGGTGGAGAAGAGGCTTGACTGGCTGAAGGTGTGTCTTGAGGGGTGGCGTTGGGGGGTTGTTTTTCTATAGGAGGTATGGAGGAGCTTGGGTTGGAAGATGGTGGGGTGAAGCTCGAGAATGCTTTGGGAATAAGCGGTAATAGCGTAATACTCGCTGCTACAATCATTATTGGTAGCCACCAAGGTTGTGACTTGGGTCGCTCGAGCTGACGTAATTGTTGTTTGGCGCGTGCTTGAAGCTGTTCATAAAACCCATAGTTGTCAGGCTGACTTTCTAATGCAGCTTCATAACTTAAACCAACCTGGTCACGTATCCAGGCTAGAGCCCAGGCTTGGGTTGATTGAAGGGGAAAAGCAAAGCCTGCTAAGAATCCTAGACCTAAGATGAGCCAATGAAGAGGTAGCTCCAGAGAAAATATCCAGCCTAAGACTGAAGCAAGGAGTGCGCCAAGACTACACACAATCAAGCGATTGGCCCAGTAGCGTTTGCTGGCCATGCCTTTGTGAACCTCGAGGGTCAAGACATTCTTGTGATATTTACGCTTACTCTTTTTAATCATGATCGTAATAGCCAAACTGCCGTGAGGCTAGCTAAAACCAGCATAGCAGCAAAGTGAAAGGGTGAAAGTAAAGTCACGGCTAATAAAGGACTTACCACAACCGTTCCAGCCCCAAAATCAAGGGTCGTCAGCACCACCAAGAGGACGATATTGACCACTGGCAACAAAGCTTGCAGGCGAATGAAATGAAAAACCTTTGACAATATTAAACCTAAGCCAAAAAAAGCTATGGTATCTAAAAGGGTAATTCCCAGTGACCATCCCAAAGGTGTCTCTGGAAAGCTAGCCGCGTAACAAGCCAACTCGAGAGGAAGAGATAAAATGCCTAAAGCTAATAAAGCAACTAAGGTCATGCCTTGCTCACCTTTTGATTTATTGAATTCACTACTTCCGTAACCAAGCCCAAGCAACGTCAAGGTGATGATACGAACTTGTACAAAAACAAACCAACTGCGATTTTCAGATAGAGCTTGGGGCAACTGACCATCACACTAAAAAGCAAAATGGCAAAATAAAGGGTACTAAGCTGAATCAAATCTGAGCGGGTCAGTCTAGAGCTTAGAGCGGTCATGGTTGCACCACAAGGCTTGGAATGGCGACGTGTAAGTCAAGATTTTGACGAGCCAGCACCGTTCCTATAGGCAACATCGGTAAAAGTGTTTCGTAAAGATTGGTTTCTTCACCAGGAGACAACTCGAGCCGTTCCCCGGCGGCTAAATTTTTTTGTTGACCTAAGCCACTGACATAAATATCTTGCATGGTTGCGTTACTTTGATTTATGAGTTGATTTCCTTCAAGAAGAAGTGTGGCTGTACTTAGTCTTGGTTTGAGCCTAAGAGTTTCTTGGCTCCATCTTTCTAGGGTGATCTCTAGATTCTCCCCTTGTTCATAAGAACGCTGCGAATCAGGACGTGCTTGTATAGGAAGCTCCAAAACTGTTTTGGGTAACTGTGTGATTTGATAGAGGCTGTCAACCATAGCTAATTTCCCAGCATTTAAGTAAAGTGATTGTGTATGTAGCTGTTGTGGGGTGGGGCGCAAACCCATCCACGTACCAACGCTGGCTAAACCTGTTAATAGAAAAGCACTGACTAACCCAGCATTGCCCATAAAGCGAATACTTAACAACACGAGTAACACATAGCCTCCAAGGGCAGCCAGAAGTGTACTCACAGAAACATGTTGCGTCATAACTTGAGGAACAAAGGTAGCATCCTGCAAGGCTCTGGTCTCGAGTTTGGGCAACAAGGCTAGATTGGCTTTGATGCTTTCTTGATTGGTACGAATAATCCAGCCTGCGCCAAGTCTTTGACGGGCATCTGGCGCAATCAATGAAAGTGATTCATAGGAGTAGGTTTCAGGTAGCCCTTCAACAAAAAAAACTTGTACCCCTGCGGCTGCTGCACTGCTGATAGACTCGAGGCTCGGCATAGGGACAGAACCATCAAGCAAGAGAGTATCTACACCGTCATAAGCAGCTAGTCGCTTAGGCAATAAATCATCACCCTGCACCATTCGCAGTGACTCTTCAAATATGTCAAGATACTGCTCTGGAGTTTTGGAAATCACCAAATGGATCGGTTGGGTATTTACCATCTGACGGTCAAAACTGCCACTGGCAAAGACTTGGTTTTGATCGGCAAGTTTCCAGACCAAGGACCGCCAAAAAGGAATATAAACATCATCTTCAAAAACATCTAGTCCCTGCACTGCGTTAAGCTTGATTTGGTAAAAAACGGGAATAGCTCCTTGGCGCAAGGTTCCCTGATCAAATTCTAAAGTGAGGGTAGCTGGCCCCATATCTCGCCGAATTAAGCGCAAGGGATTCCAGTGCTCGGCAATCATTTCACCTCTAAAGCCAAGCTCAAGTCGTGCCTCTTGCCCAAATCCAAAAGAAGTGATTATCCATAAAAGCAAGAGCCAACCTTTTGCTTGTGCCATAGACTAGTTTACTGAATGTGGGTTCTAAACAGCGTATTCTACAGCATTCTCATAACGCTTAAAATACTTAATGGGGCACAAAAATTATGGCTGTTACTACTTTGCGTTCAATTGTGATTTGGTTTATGATTTTTCCGTCTGCATAAAGTGTTGTACTGCTCCCACTATCTAGTCGCATAGCACTATAAGCTCCTAGTGAAAGCATCAGTTGCACCATATCGGCAGCCACCATATTATCTGCTGTGACCATCAAAACAGTGCCATCTGTCCTTAAACCAATAGCGGCTTGCTGGGTGTACTGATCCAGAATGCGAGTGGTGCGGTCAAATTGTTCTTGTTCTGGTTGAAATGCAGCCTGACCATTTTGCACTAACAGCGGCCCGCCTTCCACGGCGTAGCGGCTAGACGCAAATATAGGGTTTTGAAACACTACCTCGATAGCGGCCTGACTGCCCGGATTGACCAATGCCAGGTCACGCAAATCAGGTTCGTAGACCAGGGCAAAACCGTTGGCTGGAACAGTTCTGGGACCTATTTTATTTTCCAGCACTTGTCCATTACTTACTACAATTACGCCTTTGGTTTCATTGCCTACTACAGCACCCGCTTGTGTATGAATGACGATAGAGGTGTTTTCTGCATTTTGTGCGTAGTAGATTTTATTATTGATACGAACATCAATGCTTGCTGCCACACGGTCTATGATCGGCGTGTTGCCAAAAGCAATGCTAGCCCGATTGCGGGATGGGTAAGATAACAGTCCATAATCAACTTTTAAGAAACCAATAGCGATAAAATTTTGAGTATCAAAATAACCAGCATTAATGGCTGCAAAGGCTCCGCTAGCAAGCTGGCTTAGGGGTAAACCTTGGCCGTGGTTGCCTACCACTCTAAATTCGCCGGTATTGGGCGCAATTTCTAAAACATGCACGCCGCTACTACCTGCACTGCTGGGTGCGGCGTAGCGTTTATAAAGCACACCTAGGCGTAATTCTCTGGTCTCAGGCACAATATCGGCAAACACTAGTGGAACCAAATCAATCACTAAGCGAGTTGGATTTTCTAGAATAAACACCCGGTAACTCAGTTGAGGGCCGCTGATTATAAGTTGGGTATTGGCATCAGCATTAAAGACTTCAATATCAATGCCGTTATAGGGTTCTGGAGGCTTGAGTGCCAGCTCTAACTTAGGCAAATTAAGCTCGAGAGCGTTTCCTTCTTGTAACTGCCCTTGAGTAACAGCACTTTCTAAACTGCTGCTAGCAACACCAGCAACATCCACCACAATACGAATACTGCCTGAACCTCCAAAACGAATATCGGTAATTCGTGGCGGGCCAGAATTCTCTACAGGACTCGAGCTTGGTTGTGTTTGGGGAGGTGCAATAGGTGTTGTCTCTGGTATAGGAACTAGGTCGGCAGGTGTTGTAATGAGAGGTGCAGGTCTTTGAACGTTGGCAGGTTGATTGGTTGCTAGACCAAGAAAAATTGCCACATCAGCAGCAACAAACACCCCATCTTGGTTAATAATTGGCTGAGAAAATTCAGAATGAGATACCCAGCCCACACCAGGAATAAAGGTAAGTGTGCCTCCTTTGGGTATACGAATTGCAACAGCATCTTGATCTATAGTAACCAGAGCCGCAGGAATTTGAAAAAAGTCTTGAGCAAAGACAAAAGCATTAAAGAAAAATAGCCAAAGGAGATGTTTCACGAGGCATAGTGTAAGGATAATGATGGCATAAGTGATGAGACTTCAATAACGGTGAAGATATTATTTTGAGCAGTTTTTTGTAAATGTGTATTATCCGTGAAACAAAAAATTCACGAGCATAAATATTGTGAAATAAAGTTTAAGCAAGTGATATTTTAATTCCCTGATAATCTACAGGCTATGTCTAAACGCGTAGCCGTGATCATGGGTTCAAAATCAGATTGGGAAACAATGCAACATTCAGTGAACACTTTAGAAAAGCTGGGGATTGCTTATGAAGTAAAAGTAGTGTCCGCGCATCGTACACCCGACTTATTGTTTGAATTTGCCAGCACAGCAGAAGATAGAGGGCTCGAGGTCATTATTGCAGGTGCTGGCGGTGCGGCTCATTTGCCAGGGATGTGCGCAGCCAAAACATCCTTGCCTGTGCTGGGTGTTCCTGTCGAATCTAAAACGCTTAAAGGAATGGATTCACTTTTATCTATGGTGCAGATGCCAGCAGGGATTCCAGTGGCTACTTTGGCCATTGGTAAAGCAGGTGCAATAAATGCAGCGTTGCTGGCTGCAAGTATTCTGGCTAATAAATATCCAGAAGTAAAAGATGCTTTGAAAACCTACCGCGATGAACAAACAAAAACTGTATTAGATAATCCTGACCCAAGTGTATGAAGGAATTGGGAGTTGTCTTCAGCTATATTGTTGCGGCATTTATCCTGACCACCTTTTCGTTTCAACTATCCAAGTGGACAGGTCTTGCTCTTATTCCAAGTGTAGTGACCATGTTTGTTTCTACGCCTTTGGTCATAATAGGCATGTTGCGTTTGTATTGGGGTAGCTATGAAGAGATTCCACCTGTGGCATGGATATGTATTGGAACCATGTTGTTCGCAGGTGTTTTGTTTGGTGTGGGAATGGCTCTTAATGAGTGAAATATCTTACGATGGGCAGCTTTTGTAAGATTTCTATAAGAATTCTTTGATTATGCTGGTGTGATGTCCTTTTCTACCTCAAAGCAGTCTGTTCTCGAGCTACCTTTTTTAGAGGATATAGCTCTTAAAGAGGTTGATGGCCCTAAAATGCAGCCATTAGAGCATCTTGAAGAAAGTCAGCAGTTAGTCGAGCAGGCCAATTCTGAAGCTTCCGAATATTCAAAAGACCAACTGGAAAGTCTACTCAATCAAGCCTGGACCCAAATTCATAGTGGCAACTTTGATGAAGCCGAACAGCTAGCGTTGCAGGTTAGGGCTCTACTCAATGCTAACGAAAAGCAACTTCTGGCCAAATTATCTAACCTTTTAGGCGTGATTGGGGGTGAACGAGGTCAATTAACTACGGCTCTCGAGCACTTTCTAGAGGCATACCGTTTATTTGAAGCCTGTGCTGATAACTACGGGGCCGCTGATTCACTCGGCAATGCGGCACTCATCTATACCTATCTTGGTGACTACAATCATGCCCTTGAGTTACACTTAAAAGCCTTGGCCTTGCACGAAGCAATTCCTAATCCTGATGGGATTTCCCGAACTTTATCTGGCTTAGGTTTGGCCTATATTGAGATGAGACAACCCCAAGAAGGTCTTAAGCATCTACTGCGCAGCCTTGACCTTGAAGCAACCAAAGCAGCACCCCAGTCAAATGCCCTTATACACATGAACGTTGGCCGGGCTTATGCAATGCTAGATGACCTGGAAAAAGCACTTGCATTTACCTGTATCAGCGTTGAACAGCTTGAACATTGTGGTGACCGTTCGGGGCTTGCATATGCCCTTGATACACTGGGTAGTATTTATCAAATGCGTGCCGAAGTAGCACAGTCTCAGCGTTATTTTGAACGCGCCTTAGGCATCAAGGCTGATCTGGGTGACCGTTTGGGCCAGGCTATCACTAGGTGGCAGCAAAGCTGTTTGCTCATTCAAGAGAAGCAGTTTCATCAGGCTGTCGAAATTCTGCAAAAAGCCCTGGAGGATGCCGAAGACGCAGGTGGAAAGTCCGAAATTTACAAGATTCATTTAGCCTTGGCTGATGCCCTTGAAGGAATCGGTAATTACAGTGAAGCCCTCAAGCATCATCGGGCCTTTGCAATTGTCAAGGATGACGTGTTTAATGAAGTTTCTAACCGTACTTTGCAAAGTTTGCGTGTCACCTTTGATGTACAACAAGCTGAAAAAGAGCGCGAAATCTTTCGCCTTAAAAATGTGGAACTCGCTTTGGCGAATAAGCAAAAAGAGGAATTTCTAATCCAGCTCGAGCGACAGGCCCACGAGGATGCGCTGACCGGGCTGTTCAATCGCCGTTACTTTGATATTCGTTTGGCAGAGATATTTGACCAAGCCCAGCGTGAAAACTCAAACTTGAGCCTTTTGATTTGCGATATTGATCATTTTAAGCAGATTAATGATGGCTTCTCCCATCAAATTGGTGACCAAGTTTTAACCACCATTGGTAAGCTCTTTAAGCAAGGGTTTCGTCAGGGAGATATTGTTGCACGCTATGGTGGTGAAGAATTTGTCATGCTAATACCAGACTTAAGCCTTAATCACTCCCTTGCATTGTGTGAACGCCTGCGTCAATCGATAGAGGCTTATCCTTGGCACAGCATTGCTGACGGACTAAAGGTCACGATTAGCGGGGGTTTGAACAATGATTTGAATGTAGTCTCCGGTGAGAAGATGCTAATCCAGGCTGATAGTCTCCTTTATCAGGCCAAGCGCAGTGGCAGAAACCGCATCCTTGTAAGAAATTTGTGACAACTCCATTGCTAAACTACTGGAGTAGGCAAAACCTGCTCGGTTTGCGCTCGGGTCAACGCAAATCGGCAAATCATTGATCCACCGTGTAAAGGAACATCATGAATTACATTGTCTCTCTTAAACCCTTTCACAAGTTGATGCTGGCCCTTGTTTTGCTAAGTGCTGCTGTCTTTGGCGTACTTTCCCAGCCATCATCCAATCAGCTTAGCGACACACAACCAGTTGCTGACGAACTCATGGCTGCTGGTAGTAATACTCTAGGACGCTGTTCTTGGGGCACAGGTAGTTGTCCTAGCTAAACCTCGAGGTAACTTTCAAACCTAAAAAATGCTTAGCAATAACTTCTAGCTAAAATCTAAAGTTTTATTGCTAAGCATCTCTTCATTGGTATTTTCTATGTTAGATGACTTTGGAAAGCTAAGTCCCTAGGTTGAAGACCCACACGAAGAGCAAGAAATAAAGGGTAAAGCAAAATAAGATAGAAGAGACTATAAATAATAGCAGGTAGCAATGGTTTATCGTGCAGTATACCTCGAGCAACAAAACCAAAACCAAAGATAGCCAGAAGAAAGATAAGGGTGCGGGAAATTCTCTCGAGCCAGATATCTATAGATTTTATTTGTGACCTATCATGCCAATGCCAGGTTATCCATTTCCATAGCGTTAGAATGACTGCTCCAATGATGAATACTATGGGTATGGCTACTGAGATATGAATATCTGTTCCCGTATAAATAAGAAGAGCAAGTGCTGTAAGTACCCATAAATTGACTGCTGCATGTTGATTGATAGCCAGTGTTGCGATAAGCACTGTCAACATAAGAGGGAATCCTCCAGCTATGCCAAAGGGAAGAAAAAAAATCACGACTAGGCTTCTTGGTACATAGTGTTTCCAACCTTGCCAACCTTGTCGTCTGGCTGCATAAGCGAAACCTGTGTAGGTACCAAAAAGGGTGGTGATGATTAGAATACCTGTTGTGCCAGCAATAGAAAATTCTGGGTTGATCGAGATGAGTCGCATCCATATCCGAGCTACGATTCCCCAAGTAAGACCTAGACCAGTTCCTTTTAGAGTTGCTATCCAGGCCCGTGGATATTGGTTTTTTGCATCGAGAACAGGAAGACGGAATACTGATTTTGACTTCGTTTGCAACATATTTACTAAACCTCCTTTTTCAAAAACGGCTCACATAAACATTGTTTTCAAAGGTGCGGAGATATTCATTCCAGATAATGATGGGGTTATTGTCACTGCGTATTGCAATCGCAGGTTGCCCAGCATTTCGATTGATTGACATATCAACTTCACTACCTACCCATTCCCAAGTACTTCCCGTCCAGCGTTTAACTAGAACATCAGTAGTTAAGCCGTTTAATTCTTGCCAGGCGACAATGGGCTGATTATTACTTTGTAAAGTGACCGAAGGCAAGCTGGCGGTATTTGTTATTATTTTGTCTAAAGCACCCTTTAACGAGACCCAGTTTGTACCTGTCCAGCGCTTGACAAAAATACTGCCAGCCTCTTGCCAAGTGACAACAGGATTTCCATCGGTTCCTACGGCTAAAGAAGGCATTTCTGCATTTCGATTCAAGGACCTATCTAGGGCTTCACCTAAAGTAACCCAGGTGCTACCAGTCCAGCGTTTAACGTAAATATTATTTGATGTACCATCATGTTCATGCCAGGCCACGAACGGATTGCCAGCACCATCTGTTGCTAAGGATGGGAAAGAGGATGTATTTGTAGGATTTATATCTAGGGGAGACGGATTATAACTTGACCAACTCGAGCCAACCCGGTGTTTTACATAGATGTTTCCGCTCTCTGCCCAAGCAACAACTGGATTGTCAGTATTGCGCTCAATAGCCAGTGAGGGGTTACTAGCGGCACTACTAGTTGCTATGTTAATAGCCCCACCATAGGGAGACCAAATCAAGCTAGTCCAGGTACTTACATAAATTGCGTTTCCTTCTTGCCAGGCAACTATTGGAAGGTTATTGCTTTTTACGGCAATCGAAGGATTTCTAGCATCATTAGTTAAAGTTCTGTCAAGGGCGCTGCCCAGAGCTGACCAACTATTTCCCGTCCATTCTTTAACATAGATGGTTTTTGAAGTGCCTCCTTCTTCCCATGCTGCAATTGGGTTGTTATTGCTTTTTCTAACAAGTGAAGGATTCAAGGCACTTTGCAGGCTGTTTACATCAAGAGCACTACCCAAAGGAAACCAGGCATTTGTAAGGTATTGCTTTACATAAATACTGCCCGAGGTTCTACTGCCTTCTTGCCAAGCTACGACTAAATTTCCACCAGCCAGAGCAAGTGAGGGATAATACGCTGCATTAGCTAAGGTGGTATCCAAAGGGTTATTGCCTAAGGTTATCCAACTGCTACCATTCCACTGTTGAACATATATATTGGTTTCTTCTTCCCATACTCTTATTGGATTATTTCCACTAATGGCGAGAGAAATTGTAGAAATAGCAGCGGGACCACGAGTAGCACCTAGTTGAACCCAACTGCTCCCTGTCCACTGCTTTACATAAAGGTAATTGAAGGGCGAAGAGCAGATGGCAGGAATGCTGTTTGGACTGATGTTGCATTCACCCCAGGCAACGATTGGGTTGTTAATGTTATCTAGTGTAAGGGCTAGGGTAGAAGCCAGATGTCTTCCTGAGTTGTTGATATTGCCAATACTCTCCCAAGCTGAACCCTTCCACCTCGATATAGCAATTGAGTTTGCTATTAAAGAATCTTGACGAACGATATATGCCAAGACCAGGTTGCCACTGCTGTCTAAAGCTAATTTGGGAGCATAGACATTAGCAAATTGTCCTCCAGTAACTGATAATGCAGCACTTACCCACGATGAACCATCCCAGCGTTTGATTAAAATACTACCAAACTCTTCAAAAGCTACAATGGGTTGATTACTGCCGTTTAAGACTAAAGAAGGCTTAGAAGCATCCGAATCACCCCAGAATGAAATCCCATCTAAGGCACTTCCCAGTTGTACCCAAGCTGAGCCATTCCAACGTTTGACATAGATATGATAATTAGCCCCATCTGATTCAGCTTCTAACCAGGCTATAACCGGATTTCCACTGCTATCTAAAACAAGTGAAGGCTCGAGAGCATCGTTGGTTCCAACAATGTCAATAATGCTACCTTGTTGTTGCCAGCTCGAGCGATTCCAACGCCTTACTATGACGTTTCCTACTTCGCTTTCGGCGATCCACAGGGTTTTGTTTATTGGGTCTACGGCTGTTGAAGGGGAGCTGCCAGTTGCTACAATGCCTCCCACTTGTTGCCAGTAGTTTGCTTGTGTCGTAAGTGGCGTTTGTTCTGGGTTTGGTGGTCGTATATTACATGCTGCTAATACTACAACGAGGAACAGGATTGAAAACCAACCTAAGCGAAACGACATGTCTTCTCCTTATAACAGCGTGTAACTAGTAACTTAATTTAATCTTTATTAAGTATTAGGGGTTGGGGCCTTTTGTTTTACGTCTTGAAAAAAAATATGCCCCAGCAACATCCAGCCAAGCCCGAAGCTTGTAAAAAGGGTAAGTCCTATGATGCGTCCTGATAGATAAAAATGCGATTCCAGAAAACCAATACCAAGCAAACCAACGAAAAAGTAAAGGCTAAATGGGAGTCCTAAAAAAAGGGGTAGGCCATTCCAACGAGATAAAACACGTTGCTTTAGACTATGTTGCTTTAGACACAGTATTCCAAAAAGAGTAAAACTAAAAGTATGTAAAAACATCGAGAGCATCATCAAAAACCACCAAGGGCCTGAAACTAAAGAACTTATGGTGAAGAACAACGCCATTAAACTAACACCTACTAAGGAAATTACAAGGACAATTTTTCCTGAACGATTCATTTTGCCAAAATAGTACAGGGCGAACCCCCAAAAGCCCATACAATGTAGGAAGATGCCAGGTATAACCATCCTTGCAGCGACTTCATACCATAAGTCACCAACACCAAAAGCATCCGAATAATATTCTTCAAACTGAGAAGGGGCACTGAGTAAGTAAAAAACACCAGCGAAGAATAACAATACTGCTGATAAGGAGGTAAAGGCATGTTTATTGATAGCGAAGCCTTTGCGAATTCTTTGTTCTATGGCTGTCTTAATCAGGTCAACTATAGTCAGAAGCCAAAATTGTAACAGACCTAGGGTTCCTTTATGTTGGGCATCGCCTAAGCAGTTACTAAAGACTTGCGCCATTTGTGGGCCATACTCGAGCCGATACGTTTTTGGATAAAACATAAGAAGCGAACGATAGATTGCTAATGAAGATTGAGAGATAGTAGGCAGCAATTTCATCATATTCTCCTTAGGGTTTTCCAAAAGCTCTTTTGGATTGAGCCACTCGTACTAAGTCGGCAAAACGCTGAAGCTCTACTTTCAAGACTTTAGTACCAAAAGATGTTTGTTTATAGTAGCGTCGGCGCTGATCATCTAGGGTTGGGTCAGGGCGTTCGTCAGTTTCCTCGATGAGGCTTAGCTCGAGCATTCGCTTAATCGAACCATAGAGTGTGCCTGGCCCCATTTTCATTTGCCCCCTGCTATTTGCTTCTACTTCTTTCATGATGGCATAGCCGTGTTTTTCCTCATCAGCAAGTGCCAAAAGAATATGAAAAACGGCAGGGGTTAAGGGTAGTAGATCACTGGGCTGAGGTGTCAGAGCTTTTACCATAAGAAATCCCTTTTATATCGAATATAGATATATCTGTTACGGATATAATAGGGTGTGACCCAAGATTTGTCAAGGATTTACTTTCGCATCTTGAGAAAAGTTAAAGGTTCAGCGATTTGATTCTTGCTAATTTTACCCTTCATGCCAGTCCAGCCCTACAATAGTCTCAGTTGTTTTGAAGCCTACAGATTCATAAATTTTAATAGCCACATAGTCAGGATCCGCACACATGACCAGCGTTTCTGCACCCATTTCATTAAATCCTTTTTGTGCAGTGTGATACACCAATGTGCCAGCAAGCCCTTGACGACGGAATTTAGGATGTGTGGCTACCATTTGAAAACGCCCAAGTTTTTCCCAAACAAATAAGCCTAAGCTTGAGGCTAACTCACCATCAACAAAAGCCCCAAACCATTGTCCTAAACCTGCTTCAATCATGGCCTGATATTCACTAACTTTTCCTTGAAGGTAATTTCTAAACCCTGCATCGTCATTTTCTCTCGAGTGTTCTGGCTCCGCTTGGTTCATGGCTACCTCGAGGTTTATCCAATCTTGCCAATCTTTTTCTGTAAAGGTACGAACCACACAATTTGTATTGAGTTTAGGGGGTGGATTAACACTTTGTGCAGTCATGACTGAGGTTTTTGTGAGCTTAAAGCCTGCCTCTAAAAAGGGCTGAATCATGCCCACATTGCCTTCGGTATCATCCCAACCAAAGACAAAATGGTTGTAGAGTGGCGGAGTGCCAATTTCTTTGGAAAAAATATGCTTCCATTTTTCCAAGTCATCGGCTTTAGGTACTTCTTGAAAGACAATAAAATTCCCCCAGCGATAGCCAGGATTTTTGGGTGTACGAATCACGATATAGTTTTCTTTTTCAATTACCTCACCTTCAAAACGCCTGAAGAGTAAATCAGTTTGAATACCTAGGGATTTGAGTTGCATAGTGTTCCTTTCACGATTGGCTAAGCTCTTGCGTTTCTTTGACTAATTGTTTGAACTGATTCAAGCTTTGCTCGAGTTCTTTTGGATTTGTACCTACATTGGCTAGTACCTGTTCTACTCTTGACTTAAAGTTAGCAGGTTTTAATAGGAATGTTTCAGCAATCTCAAGGGCTCCTTTTTCGTTAAGCCAAAAAGTTTCATTCAGTGCAAATAAGACCTGAACTAAACTTGCTGCACAATCAAACAAAAAGCCAGTAACATAAAAAATATCTGTTCGGGAAGCACCTTTTTCGGCAAAATCGAGGGCAAATTCAGCCTGCCATAGAAAGTCATTGATTAATGAAACTTTGAGTTTTGCTGGATAGGGCTTGAGCAAGTATTTAAGTTTGGCGATGTCACCGTGAGGATCATAGAGAATTTTGCAAAGATGGATTTGAGCAGCGAACATATGGGTATGAAAGCCGTGGGGATGACCGGGTTGATGATTGAGTATATTGCGACCCTCGAGGGCTTCCTGAACATGAAACTGGACTTGATCGAGGTTGCTGTAAAGTAGATTGATTTCGTGCTTGTCTATAGTTATCCAGCCACCGCCATTAATCCAAGGACCCCAGCCACCAAAGCCTGTAAGGATATTATCGGAAGGGTCGTCAGCCATTTGGTCAATAACTTGCCGCAAGGATTCAGTAGAAGGTGGGTGACTTGCTTTGTAGTAAATAGCAAGGTCAATATCAGAATCTTTTGTTGCCGTGCCTTTAGCCCATGAACCGCCTACAACTACAGCCACGATACCTTCAACTTTGGCTAGTTCGTTACTAATTTCATAGGCAACGGATGGTATTTGCTTTACTGATTCATGCGTCATAAGCTATTTCCTTAGTATCGTCTAGAGTTGTGGGTCTAATAATCATGATTGCTCCTTAGAATAAGGAATTAAAACTCCCTGTTTTTACAAACTCAATCCAAACAGGTTGTTTAACATAACCAAGGGTTCCATTAATAGACAATATAGCTTGATTATTAGATTCGTTACTGGTGCGAATTTCGGGTACACCCTGTTCTTTGGCATAAGCGATACCTCTAAGTTTTAGGGCTATTGCAATTCCTTTGCGGCGATAGGCTCGGCGTATACCGGTCAGTCCTGTCCCTAAGTGTGCACCGCCTTCTGCTTTTAGAAGCTGACTAACACCTACATAGATTTTTGTGTCTTTATCTACAGCGATAAATGTAGCTTCTGGAATCATGTAAGGGCTTTCTATAATCCAGGTGTGCCACTGTTCATAACCTATATGGGCAGTGGGTTCGGAGCGGGGTACATCAAGTCTAGCCTCACACCACATGCCGTAATACTTTTCTTTGTAATTGCTGTCACATCTAATCAGTTCGGCAAGTGTCGTGATTTCTATACCCTGTGAGGTGGGTTTCTCTTCGATAGTCGTATAAGGTGTAATGTCAAAGGTTTGAACGTTGAGCCAAGATTCCCAAAAACGTTTGCTCTCGCTAAAATTCCACTTGTTGATGAGATGAAGTGCAGAATATTGGTCTTCGCGGGTTGTGGTGCGAAGGGAAATGGGGTCGTAGGGCAGCAAGGCATGTAAGATAGTCTTAAAGAGGTGTGTGCCGATACGTTTATTACAGCAGCTTGGCATGACAAAAACCCAAGCCCAAAACCTTTGTGGGTGAAACGTGCCAGGAAACTGTGAATAGTTGGCGTAAGCAATAACTTTTCCGTTTTCTTCAGCCACAAAAGTACCATGTCTATAGTGCTGTGGAATTCTACTTTCTTCGTCCTCGAGGGCTTTTGCAGTTGTTCGCTGGTCTATCCAGCAGCTATTTAAGACTTCAGCAATGGCTGGAAAGTCTTTTTTGGTTGCTTGTCTAATGGTCATAAATCTCTCTTTCTTTGGGTGGATGTGTCATGCTGTATTTTTTTGCTAAAGTATGCTTATGTCAAACTTACGTCGCAGACTAGCCAGCTTGGTAACAGCAATTATATTTGGGTTTCTTCTATGGCGACTTTTAGAGCGCGTCTTTGTAGTGATATGGGTACGCACGCCGTGGTGGGGGCTCTTAATCATGTTAGTGGTTCTTTACTTGATTATTGACTACGCAGTCAGCAAAGCCTTTGGTACAAAAGAATAAAATCATATCCAATCCTTTTTTAGAAATAAGAGGGCGGGTTCTTTTATGAATCCCATAGTTTCATTGATAGCTAGCATAGGTTGGTTACTTTGATGGTTATATGTATTGATGAATCCTGCACCATAGTCTTTGGCAAACTGCGCTGCTCTAAGCTTCAAGGTTTGGGCAATACCTTTGCGACGATGTGATTGTTGGACGGCGGTCAAGCCCGTTTTTAAAGTGGATTTTTCAGCACTCTTCCATAACTCTGAAACACCAATAAGGATGTTGTCCTCGAGGGCAAAAAAATAACCTTCGGGCAAAAGGTTTGGATTGGCAGGTACACGCTCGAGCCAAGTTTCATAAGACCAGGGCGCAACCGGATGTGTTGATGGAACACCTTGTAAAAGTTCAGCCATCAAGCTATACCATTTGTATCTAAAAGTTGCTTCCTGATGTGGAAAATCGGTGAGTGTCGCAAGGCGAATTCCAGCTTCTTTGGATTTTTGAATATAGTGCTCAAAAGACTTAGGATCAAAGGTGCTTAGGTCAAGTGTGCTAGGCCACATACTGTCATAGACCACAAAGCCTTTCGACTTATAAAATACAACCTCACTCCAATTTTCATAGACTCGAGTGATCAAGGTCTGGACTTTTTGATTCACAAGCTGTTTTTCTAAAAACTCCCATAAGTGATGGGTAAAACCTTGGTAGTCGGGCAGTAGTTGGACATGAACTTTGAGTGTTTCTGGCATATCTGGCATAGGGTTTCGTGGAGTTTCATATTGCGGCCAGCCAATGGTCTGTCCGTCAGACTCAACTAAAAAGCAGCCAAAAATATCCTCTTGACCTCGAGTTTTATCTACGTGCTTGGCTTGCTCGATACTTTGGGGATGCTCAGGGTGAGCAGTATTTTCTATAGTGAGCCAAGCCTGATAGTCCTTATCGCTAAAGTCAAATGGGCGAAATGTCATGTCAGCCTTTCCTAGCCATCATCATGATTTCAAAATCATCAAAATTATATTTTGGTTCGTTCATGATGCCCTTTCAAAACAAAAAATCGGAAAGCTTGAAGCCTCCGATGCAAAAAATACTGAATTACTTATTTAGAACTTAGCGGGATAGAGGCGAGCCGCAAAAGAAACTGTGAAACCTCGAGAAATCAAGGTGTTATGAAGATGTTTGATGTTCAAATCAGAATAAATCACTGCGGTCACCTCCTTTATGTAGGTAAATAGTACAGGGTTTAAGCTAGCTTTTGCAAGTAGCTCTTTATAGATTCAACCAGAAGCTTGTGCTCGGTTTGGTGCATTCGAGCCTTAAAGGATTCTAGGGTATCTTCAGTTTCAAAGAGAACAGTTTCAGTAGCAATGACTGGCCCAGCATCAAGTTCTGGAGTCACCACATGCACCATGCAGCCACTTTTTGTAATCTCGCCACGCTTGAATGCGGCGTAAGCATCATCAATGGCGTGTGCGCCAGGAAACTGCTGGGGTAAGGCAGGATGTAAATTAAGAGTGTGGGGAAAAACCTCTAAAAAAGGTGAGGTAAAAATGTGCATAAACCCTGCTAGAATGATCAAATCAGGTTGATAGGGAAGAAGGGCTTGGGCTAAATCATGATCGTACATTTCTCGAGGTTTACCTGCATCGCTGTAAGGCTTGAGGGGAAAATAAAGACTTGGGATATTGGCCGTCCTAGCACGCTCGAGTCCATAAGCTGCTTTGCGATTTGAAACGACCAATGAAATCTGTGCTGGTATTTCCCTAGAAGTACAGGCATCTATGATGGCTTGCAAGTTACTCCCTGAGCCAGAAATAAGAACTACGAGACGTTTCATTTAGTTTAGGATAATGTTGCGATTGCCTTGCGTGAGTGCGCCGATTACTTTAAGTTCTGGAAGGACTTCTCGAGCCTTGGCTACATTTTCAGGTGAAACAATCACCAACATTCCTATTCCCATGTTAAACACACGGTACATTTCTTCCCTGACGATTCCACCTTGTTCCTGAATCAGTGTAAAGATCGATGGAATTGTCCAGCTTTGAGTATCAATTCTTGCGCCGATAAACTCGGGCAGAATGCGCGGTAAATTTTCTAGGATGCCGCCACCTGTGATGTGTGCCAATCCTTTGATAGTGATTCCGGCTTGCCATAAACTTTCTATTTCAGGTAAATAAGGACGGTGGATGGCCAGAAGGGCCGTACCGATACTCTGACCTAGGTGCGGGTGTGGGTTGATCCAGTCTAAATGCTCGAGGGCTTTACGAGCTAGTGAATAGCCATTGGTGTGTAGACCTGTTGAAGCTAGTCCTAAAATAACATCATCAGTATTAAGCGAGGTTCCGTCTAAGACAAGATTTCTTTCAACAACACCGATGATCGTTCCAGCTACATCCACTTCACCCACTTCATATACACCAGGCATTTCGGCGGTTTCACCACCGATTAAGACAATACCTAAAGCCTTGCAGGCCTGGGCCATTCCTCGAACAATGGTGCTGACTAAAGCCGGCTCGAGTTTTGATGAAGCTACATAATCTAAAAAGAATAAGGGCTTGGCACCTTGAACCAAAATATCGTTGACACAATGATGAACCAAATCAGGGCCGATTCCCTCCCAGTGGTTAAGTTTAGAAGCTACCCTGGTTTTTGTTCCTACACCATCGGTTGAAGCTACCAAAACAGGTGAACGCATTTTTTGTAAAAAAGTTGCATCGAACATGCCACCAAAAGCCCCGACACCTGCTAAGACGTGTTGATTATATGTCGATTGCACGGCTTCTCTAATTTGAGCGACTGTTTCGTTGCCTGCGTCGATATTGACCCCTGAAGCTTCGTATGTAGAAGCCGTTGCGCCGATATCTTTGCGGTAATGAATACCTTCAAAGTGTATTTCTTTTAAGGTTTCATAGGCACTGTGCCGAGCGTGATTGAGAGTTGGTCCTAGGCTGCTCACAGCAAGAACACGCCCGCCGGAGGTTTGAAGCTGCCCACTATCGCTTTTGGTACCTGCATGGAAAATAAGCTCTTTGGTGTCAGGTAAGGTTATAGGTAGATTTTTTTGGTATTCACCCGGGTAACCTAGTGCGGCGGCAACTACGCTAATACAGGCTTGTTGTTTCCATACAATCTCAAGAGCCTCGAGCTTTTGTCCTAAGCAGGCTTCTACAATATCTACTAGATCGGTCTCGAGTAGAGGCATCACCACTTGGGTCTCGGGGTCACCAAAGCGGCAATTAAACTCAATGACTTTAGGCCCTTCGGAAGTCAGCATAATTCCTGCATAAAGAACACCGATATAGGGCGACCCTTGCTCAGACATACCGCGCAAGGTGGGCTCGAGGATAGAGTGTTTGACCATCTCGAGGGTGGTGTCATTTACGTCTGATAGAGGTGTAAAAGCACCCATACCGCCAGTATTGGGGCCTTGGTCTTGGTCAAAAATACGTTTGTGGTCGCGCACAGGTGGCATCAGCTTGAAGGTTTTACCATCACTAAAGGCCATGATCGAAGCTTCTTTACCCAAGAGCTTTTCTTCAATGACGATTTGCTTGCCAGCCTCGCCAAATTCTAAATCAACCATGATGCGCTGAACAGCTTGTTTGGCCTCTATAGCGTTATTACATATCAATACGCCTTTTCCAGCCGCTAGTCCGTGGGCTTTAACCACCAAAGGCCTATTAAGGTCGTCAATATATTTTTCAGCATCTCTAACTTGATTAAGATTGAAAATGGTAAAATCTGCGGTTGGGATTTTATAAAAGCGCATAAAGTTTTTGGCAAAAGCTTTGGAAGATTCAATCCGGGCCGCGGTGCGGTTGGGTCCAAAAACGTTAAGACCAGCTTGTTGAAAGCTGTTGACGATTCCTAGTGCCAAAGGTTCTTCAGGGCCTACAATAGTTAAATCAATTCCTTTATCTAAAGCAAATTGAACAAGGTTAGGAATGGCACCAGCTTGAATAGGTACATTGGTACTCTTGTTGCTCTGGGTTCCACCATTTCCTGGTGCGACAAATATATGCTCGACTTTGGAAGATTGCGAAAGCTTCCAGACTAGAGCATGTTCACGACCCCCACCACCGATAACCAGTAGTTTCATGGTGATTTCCTATTCGATTGAAGATTGAAGATTGAAGATTGAAGATTATACAAACCTTTACCCTTTATCCTTTTCTCTTTCCCCTGATTCTTCATGCTTCGCCACCTAAACTACTTTCAAACACATTCTTGCTGCGTTCATCTTGAAAGAGCCAAGAGGGTATCGTGACGGGATACTTGCCTGAAAAACAAGCTGTGCAATAACTCAAGCGTTCACTACTCTGCCCGCGAATGGCACCCAACATTCCTTCTAGGCTCAAGAAAGCTAGGCTATCTGCGTCAATATGTTGGCGTATAGCTTCAACCTCGAGTTTAGAGGCAATCAATTCTTGATAAGTAGCCATATCCACACCCATAAAACATGGATGCTTAACCGGTGGAGAAGAGACACGCACATGGACTTCGGTTGCACCTGCGTCACGTACAAGTTTCACCAATGGCCCACTGGTGGTTCCGCGCACAATCGAGTCATCAAGCATAATTACACGCTTGCCTTTAAGATTTGATACCAAAGGATTAAATTTTAGTTTCACACCCATTTGCCGCAAGTTGTCGTCTGGTTGAATAAAGGTGCGGCCAATATAGCGATTTTTGGTTAGTCCTTCGGTAAATGGAATATTACTTTCTAAGGCGTAACCAATAGCAGCAGGTACAGAAGAATCTGGCACAGGAATTACAACATCGGCTTCTACTGGTGATTCTTTGGCAAGCTGCCTTCCTAGACGCTGGCGAGCTTCGTGAATCAGTTGACCCTCGAGCATCGAATCTGGACGGGCGAAATAAACATATTCAAAACTGCAAAGCCCTGATGGTTTTGGAACTGCGCCCTGCAATGAAGTAACACCATGTTTATCCAGTCGTATAATCTCACCAGCTTTGACTTCTCGTACAAAGGTTGCACCAACGGTTGATAATGCACAGGTTTCTGAGGCGACAACATAGCCATCCTCGAGTTGTCCTAAACAAAGAGGTCTAAGCCCGTGTGGATCACGCACGGCATACACTGCATTTCTGGTAAGTATAGTCAGTGTGTAGGCTCCTTCGGCAATTTGCATCAGTGCTTGAATGCGGGCAATCCAGCCGTCTTCATGGTTGGCAGGGCGAATGCCGTACCAGGAAGCACTCACTTCTGGTGGTGCCGAAAGAATTTGAGCAAGGAGTTCGCTATCGGTGGTTGCAGTAAGACCTACCCCATGCTCGAGTAATTTGCGCCGCAGTTCAAACGCGTTGGTTAAGTTCCCGTTATGGGCTAGACCCAGAGGGCCATAAATCGTTTCAACCAAATAAGGCTGGGCGTTGACGCGAAACGAAGAGCCCGTAGTGCTATAGCGCGTATGCCCAATTCCCAGATGGCCCTTGAGTGGTCTAAGGGTATGCTCATTAAAAACCTGGTTGACCAAGCCCATTTCTTTATGTAAATAAGCCACCGTGCCATCACTGGTAGCAATGCCAGCCGCTTCTTGTCCGCGATGTTGCAAAGCATAAAGTGCAAAAAAAGCCAGTCGTGCAGCTTCACGCTCAGGTGCAAATACGCCAAATATGCCACATTCTTCATTGGGATGATCTAATCCTGTCATCGCGTCCTCTCTAAAACATAAACCTTGGGTGCATCACAGTGTATATCATGGTGTGAAGAAGTAGTTCTACATTTCATAATAATCCTTTTATTGATGTGTAAATGCGTTCTTGGGCAGGATAGGACGCACCTATAAAGGGTTGCTGGGTCAATATTTCAAAAGCCTGAATATATTTTTGAGCAACGTCAGCAATAAAATCAGGAGTCATATCTGGAATGATTCCTTCGCCACGGTATCCGCGCTGGACAAACCACTGGCGTAAAAATTCTTTATCAAAGCTCTGGGGATTTTCTGGAGTCTGCTGATACGATCCCAGACTCCAGTAACGGCTCGAGTCTGGGGTATGTATTTCATCAATTAATACAAGTTTGCCATCAATAAGCCCAAATTCATACTTGGTGTCTACTAGCAAGAGCCCACCTTCTTTAGCTATAGCTTGCCCTCGTTTGAAAAGCCGTAAGGCAGCTTGTTCGATTTGATTCCATAAGGACGCATCTAAAATACCCTTTTGTATTATCTCTGCTTTGGTCAAGCGTTCATCGTGTCCGCCCTGTTGAGCTTTGGTGGTTGGGGTGATGATAGGTGCAGGTAGAGGGTCGTTTTTCTTTAATCCATCAGAGAGTGAAATACCATAAGGGTTTCTATCACCAGCTTCGTAGAGTTTCCATAACGATGTTTTGGTAACGCCGGTGATAAACCCACGCACAATCACTTCAACAGGCAAGGGCTGTGCATCTTTAGTAATCATAATGTTAGGGTCAGGGCTTGAGATAAAGTGATTAGGAACAATATCTCTGGTTTGTTCAAACCACCACTGACTGAGTTGGGTTAAGACTTGACCTTTATAAGGAATCACGCCTAGCACAACATCAAAGGCAGATATTCGGTCCGTGGTGACAATGATTCGCTGATTGCTGTTTAAGCACATCTCGCGCACTTTGCCACTGAGTTGTGTACAAGGTAGTGCAATGCTATGAAGTGCCTTGGGAATTGCCTCGAGTATGTGTTGTCTATCTAGCATAGGTTCTCCATTAAAATGAGGACTCGAGAAATAAGCCCCGAATCATCTTAGGCTTTCCTCAATCCATTTTGAAATAACACCAAACCACTTAAACCTTGTTCACCTCTATGAAATCTTGGATGTTGAAAAGGGAAAATGTGATTTTCTGGATGCGGCATGAGACCTAAAACATTTCCTTGAGTATTACAAATGCCTGCAATGTTATTTGAGCTTCCATTGGGATTAAAGGGATAAGCTGCATCTGAATAATGAAGGGTTATTTGATGGTTGTGTTGTAAGGTCTCAAGCGTTTCTTGGTCGGCTAAAAAGCGACCTTCGCCGTGTGCAACTGGGCAATAGATAGGTTCTGCAAGACCTTGGGTAAACATTGAAGGACTCTGTGGGTTGGGTTCTAAAAGTACCCAGCGACATTCAAAATGTCCTTGCTGATTATAGGTTAAGGTGGAGCGTCGTGAGGTCTCAGTTTTGTGTTGTCCGGGTAAAAGACCAGCTTTAACCAGCGTCTGAAAGCCGTTGCAAATGCCAATCACTGGGCGACCACTGGCTACAAAAGCCTCGAGTTCATTCTTGAAATGTTCACGTAAATCCATAGCCCATAAAACCCCTGCACCTAAGTCATCACCATAACTAAACCCACCAGGCAAGAGCAGCATGTGATAGTCATCTAATGATTTTTTAGCAAGCTGATTCATATGAATCATTTCAGGTGTGCCACCTGAAAGTTCAATGGCCAGAGCTGCGTCATGGTCGCGGTTGGTTCCATTAGCCTGAAGAATGGCCACACGCTTATTTTTAGTAGCTGAAATGGGCGGGTAAGTATTGGTTCTAATTGTTGCGGGCAAGGTTGGGGCAATCTCACCACGCCAGGAAGTCTCGAGCATTTGTATCGTAGAGTCAATCATTTCATTCATGCCCCATAAGGCGATAAACCGATTGTCGTTCGTTACAGTACCAATTTCTGCAAGCCAGTCATTACCAAAGTGTTTAAGGACATTATCTCTGTGTTCTGGTGAAACCTCGAGGACAAAACGTGAAAGGGTTTCAGAAAATAGCAGAGCAGTGAGCGTAACACTTTTATCAGCTAGATAGCTTGAATCATCTGAATTCCAGAGTTGCAAAGTTGCGCCTAACCTACCGGCAATTGACATTTCAGCTATAGCAACAGCAAGACCACCTTCACTACAATCATGACAGGCCTTGATCCAGCCGCGTTGAATAGCTTGATGCAATTTGCGAAAATGCTCGAGGGGGTTTGAGGTAGGTTGTGGAACCGTGCCGCCCTCTAATGAATAATTTAATGCGTAATGTGACTGACCTAATTCATCTTTAGTTTCACCGAAAACAAAAATTAAATTTCCAACTTGCTTAAAATCCATGGTGACTGTTTTGTAAATATCAGGAACAATGCCCACAGCACTAATTAACAGTGTGCCAGGAATGGCATGTTTTTGTCCAGTGTCATCGGTGTATTCGTTATATAAGCTATCTTTGCCGCTTACAAAAGGTGTGCCGTATGCAAGAGCTGCGTCATAGCAAGCTCTGGAAGTCTTGAGTAGACTTCCTAATCTATCACTTAAATTGGGATTTCCCCAGCAAAAATTATCCAAAATAGCAATTCGGTCTGGATCTGCCCCTACTGCTACAGCATTTCTCATGGCTTCATCTACGGCAGCAAAAGTCATGGCGTAAGGGTCTCGCTCGCCAAATTGCGGACAAATGCCGTTGGATAAAACCACGCCCTGTGATTTTTTAGGATTAGGCACTAACACGCTAGCATCAGAAGGCCCATGATTGGCTACACCAACTAAGGGTTTTACAGTGGTGCCACCTTTGATTTCATGATCAAAGACTCGAATTACTGATTCCCTCGAGCGGATATTTGGATGCGCCAGAAGATTTAAGAGTACATCTGTGTACGTGTCATTGGTGTTTACTTTATCTAATTCTCTACGGTTGACCAGGCGAACATCTGCATGTAACTTTTTAAGCGGAATGCCTTCATGCAAAAACTCGAGATCGAGTTGACCCACTAGTGTATCTTTGTAATTTAGCTCGAGTTTGCCTGAAGAGGTAAAATTTCCCAAGACGGTAAGTTCGACATCCTGACCATCACAAAGCTGCTCGAGGGCTTGAAGATTTTCTGGTGAAACCGCCATCACCATTCGCTCTTGGGCTTCGGAAAGCCATAATTCCCAGGGGTGCAAGCCAGCATATTTAGTTTTGATATTTTCAAGTTGAACCTTTGCACCCAAGTCACTAGCCATTTCGCCAACTGCTGATGAGAATCCACCCGCACCACAATCGGTCATGGCTCTATAAAGATTTTGCTGCCGAGCTTGCAAAATCACTTCTTGAACTTGCTTTTCAGTAATAGGATTACCAATCTGTACGCTGCTGCTGGCAATATCGCTGGTGGCAGTATCCATCTCGAGGCTCGAGAAGGTTGCACCACGCAGCCCATCACGCCCGGTGCGGCCACCAATGGCTACAATTAAATCGCCAGCTTTAGCTTTAAGAGGTTGGGCATTTTGTTTACTTGCAGGCAATACTCCCAAGCAACCACAGTAAACCAGTGGATTCGAGGTATATCCTTTGTGAAAGACGATGGCTCCATTGACAGTAGGAATTCCCATTTTGTTGCCGTAGTCCTCAACGCCTTTGATGACACCATCATAAATTCGCTTTGGATGTAAAACACCTTCGGGAACTTTTTCTAAATCAAGTGGACCAAAGCAAAGTACATCGGTGTTTGCAATGGGCTTAGCTCCAACTGCCAGTACATCTCGAATGACACCGCCCACGCCAGTATTGGCACCACCAAAAGGTTCTAAAGCACTTGGGTGATTGTGGGTTTCTACCTTAAAGGCAAGATCATATTCTTCATCAAATTCAATGATGCCAGCATTGTCCACAAAAGCTGAGCGCACCCAGGGTTTATTAAGTTTTTTTGTAGCTGCGGCAATATAGGTTTTAAGAAGCCCATTAACGGTTTCACCCGATGTAGTGGTGATTTCAGCTTTGAATGTCTTATGTACACAGTGTTCACTCCAGGTTTGAGCCAACATCTTGAGTTCAATGTCGGTAGCTTCTCTTTGTTCTTTTTGGTAATAGGTGCGAATAGCCTGCATTTCATTTAAGTCAAGGGCCAGCCGACGCTCTCGAGAGATTTGTAATAGTGAATCATCACTAACGTGTTGCAATGCAATAGATTCAATCAGAGGTTTCCAGGTTGTAGGCCTATCAAAAAAAGGTGGTTGGATAGCTTCATTGATGGCAAATCTTTGAATGACCGGATTAGCTAGACTCAGTGCAAGATTTTCTAAAGCGTTAGTTTCTAAAGCTACTTGGCTTTCATAGCGAAGCCCAGTAGCAGCTTGCTCTAAACTTTCAAAGCCCAAATGATGTGCTGCCTTTAGGATATTCTCTGCCACACTATCAGTAACACCAGGTAAAAAACTTATTTCAACGGTGTTTTGATATATAAGTTGCTCTTCAATAGTGAAGGTTTCGGTAACGGGATCAACAAGTAGGCTGTGTGCTAAACGTTCAATCTCATCAAAAGAAAGTTGACCTTGCAAGAAGTAAAGTTTAGAGGTTTTTAGTGAAGTAGATTCTTGATGCAGTGATACACAAATGCGAAAGGTCTGGTTTGTCACACAAGAGTATACACAAAATAAGGAAAAGGAAAAAGAGTTAAGTAAAAACTTGTGCTGTTTAATCATGTTATTGCTGTTTGTACTATTGCTGTTTACCCTTGTTGTTGATAGCCTAAGCAGAATGAAGATTGGTATTCTTGGGGCAGGGCAATTAGGACGCATGTTGGCCTTAGCAGGTTATCCACTAGGACTTGATTTCAGATTCTTTGATACCGTAACCGATGCACCAGCAGGTCAGATGGCTGATCTTATACCTGGGGAATATACCGATGAGCAAGCTTTGCTTAAATTTGCTAAAGATGTAGATGTGATTACTTATGAGTTTGAGAATGTACCTGTTAATGCCGTAACATTTTTAGAGACCTTGTGCCCTGTTTATCCTTCAGCAAGAGCACTCGAGGTTGCCCAGGATCGTTTGCGTGAGAAAGCATTTTTGCAAACCCTAGGAATTCCTACGCCAATTTTTTTTGATGTTCAGAGCAAAGATGATTTATCTAAACTCGAGTTTCCCTGTGTCTTAAAAACTAGGCGTATGGGCTATGACGGCAAGGGTCAAGCTGTTTTGCGAAGTCGTGCAGATGTAGATGCTGCTTGGGAAGCAATGTCTGGTCAAGGGTTGATCCTCGAGGCATTTATCCCTTTTGAATGTGAAGTTTCGGTGATTGCTGCTCGTAGCCGCAAGGGTGACATAAATGTTTACCCACTTTCACAGAATGTTCATCACGAAGGTATCTTGCATAAGAGTGTAGCTCCGGCTATGGTTTCATCTGAGCTTCAAGAAAAAGCAGAAATATATATACAAAAGGTTTTGCAGGCTCTTGATTATGTGGGTGTTTTAGCTATTGAATTTTTTGTTGTAAAAAATCAACTGATTGCGAATGAAATGGCTCCTAGGGTTCATAACTCAGGCCACTGGACAATTGAGGGTGCAGTAACGAGTCAATTTGAAAATCATCTTAGAGCTGTAGCAGGGTTGCCTTTGGGTGTAGCTACGCCAAGAGGCTTTAGTGCCATTTTGAATTTAATTGGTGTAAAGCCTGCCTTTGAGAAAGTCCTCGAGATTCCTAATGCTCACCTACACTGGTATGGCAAATCTGTGAAGCCGAATCGTAAAGTGGGCCATGTGACAGTAACAGCCCAGAGCAGGGAAGAGTTGTTGGAAAAAGTGGCTTGAGTGGAAAAGGTAATCTAGCCTTGAGGATATACCCAAGGTACTCGAGACCTTAGAAATGCATTACAAATGTTTTATGCTCGACCAAAATTAGCCTTCTCACACATTTCTGAAATATCCAGCCGTGTTTCTTCTACTAAAATTGTCTCAAACTAGTTAATACCTGCTATTAAAAAGAGTAAAACTTCATTTTTAGACACCCTATAAGAAGGGTAGAGTACCTTCTATGAAGAGATTGGTTTTATTGATAGCTTTGGGATTGCTTACTGCCTGTACGCCAGTGACCAATCAGCAAAAAGTAGAAGTTAAACAGTTAAGTGAGCCAGTGAGTTATTACCCTCATGAAGTTGGTGCCAGTTGGACGTACCTCGAGCCTGGGGAAACTCTAGATGCCCCACCGGTAGTTACCATCGTCCAGGGTCCAACCGTGATTGATGGGGATCTTTGGATAGAAACCCACCAGGCTGGGCGGGGTTTAGATGTTAAGTGGTTTCGTCAGTATCGCCCAGATGGGGTTTATCTGCTTAAAGAGTTGCGACCAGGTATGGAGCTAAGTTTTGAACCGCCTATGCAAGAAATGCCTGCCAAAGATACCTTGCGGGTAGGCTCAACCTGGACAGGGAAGAGCACAGTTACTATTTTTTATCCAGATGCCAAACCTAAAGATCAATACCAAACCTATGATTTTGACTATACCTATACAGTTGTAGATGAGCGTCCTATCAATGTTCAGGCTGGCGATTTTGATGTTTATGTGATTAACTTTGTGGCCAGAAGAACCGATGATCAGGGCAATAAAATCGATGAGGTGACCCAAGCCTTCTGGTTTAGTCCTTTTGTTGGTGAAATTTTAACCGAAGATGGTTACGCACTTGTCAATACCAATGTGAATTAGAGCGTATAAAAAAAAGCAATGGGCATTACCAACATTTTTTTATAAGCTCTGATACACTCTAGGTTGATGGGATATCTTGAGCACATTAACCTGCCTGCCGATGTCAAAATACTTTCCAGAGATGAGCTTCCTGCCGTTGCTGAAGAGTTACGCAGTGAGATTATTCGGGTCTGCGCTCTAGGGGGTGGTCATTTAGCCTCGAGTTTAGGAGCTGTAGAACTTACCTTAGCCCTGCATTATCTCTATGATTCCTCCAAAGACCGCTTTGTCTGGGATGTCGGACATCAGACCTATGGGCATAAAATTTTGACCGGACGCAAGCATCTTATAGATTCTATTCGCAAACCAGATGGACTAGCTGGATTTACCACATCTTCCGAATCCGAACATGACGCGCTTACTGTGGGTCATGCCAGCACCAGTCTGGCGGCAGCTTTGGGGATGGCCCTAGCCAGAGATGCTCAAGGTGAAGACTATCAGGTGATTCCTATTATTGGTGATGGTGCGCTCACCGGGGGGATGGCTCTAGCTGCCCTAAACCAGATTGGGCATATCAAGCCTAAAATGACGATTATTCTCAATGACAACGAAATGTCAATTAGTGAGAATGTAGGGGCCCTTAAAAATTACCTTCGCAACATGCAGGTACAAAGCTGGTTTCAAAAAGCCGAATCGCGCGGCAAAGAAGCCTTAGAAAATTTCAAAATGATTCGCAAAATTGGCAGCCGTGCCAAAGACGCAGCACGCCATTTTTTAGACCCAGTGAGTGCCAATCCTTTTCATGCCATGGGTGTGCGTTATGTCGGCCCTATCGATGGGCATGATGTGAATCAGATTTTGTATTACTTAGAGCATATTCAAGAGCTTGATGGGCCCACCATGCTCCACATCATCACCAAAAAGGGCAAAGGTTACAACATTGCTGAATCTGACCCTATCTACTGGCATGGGCCACCCAAGTTTGATGCAGATAATCCCGTGGCTGCTGGCAAGGGATATACCTGGGCCAATGCCTTTGGTGATACTGCTATTCAACTAGCCAAAGAAGACAAGCGGGTTTGGGTGATCACGCCAGCTATGCGCGAAGGAAGTGGTTTAGTCGAATATAGTCAAGTACATCCTAAGCGATATTTAGATGTGGGCATTGCCGAAGATGTGGCAGTGACGGTTGGTGCTGGGTTGGCTTTACAGGGTGAGAAACCTGTTGTTGCTATTTACAGCACTTTTTTACAGCGTGGTTACGACCAAGTGATTCATGATGTGTGTCTAGAAAATTTAGATGTAGTGTTTGCAGTTGACCGTGCTGGCTTAGTTGGCGGAGATGGTATGACCCATCAAGGGGTCTATGATATTTCCTACCTCAGAGCTTTGCCTAATATGTCTGTGGCGATGCCTAAAGATGCTAATGAAATGCAGGCCATGCTTAAAAAAGCTTTGGAGCTAGGTGGTCCTAAAGCCATTCGCTGGCCGCGTGGCAAGGTAGAGCCAGTAACCCAATCCTTAACCGAGGCTGATATAGTTTGGGGGAGTTGGGAACTGCTTAAAGAAGGCAGTGATGCTTATATTCTGGCCCTAGGTCCCACCCTCGGGTATGCCTTAAAAGCTGCCAATAATAACCCCAGAGTCGGTGTTGTGAATGCGCGTTTTATCAAACCGCTCGATGAGACCATGCTTCTATCCTTAGTAAAAAAAGCGAGTATGTTAATCACGGTTGAAGATCATGTCTTGCAAGGAGGCTTGGGGTCTGCAGTAGCAGAAGTATTAGCTGATCATGAGGCTAAAGTTTCTTTGCTGCGTTTAGGAATTCCAGATAAGCCAATTCATCATGGGGACCCTACTGTGCAGCATGAGGTCTTAGGTTATGGCCCTAAAGCGATTCAAAAGAAGCTTTTAGAGTTTGGATTAACCCAAGTTTTGGCTCTAAGCCTCTGATTAAAGAGTAGTTAAACACCTTGTTAACGCCTTGTTAACGCCCTTCTTGATACTGTTTTGGAGATGCTTGTATTTATCATCGATTCCTCAGAGCCTTGTCACCTAGATTTGCGATCATTAAATGAAGATGATTTCACATGTGTGTCTCCTAGAGATACGAGTGAGAGTTTTGTAAGACATGCCTTGCTACCCTTGGTAATAGGTAAAAAGAGATGCCTGAAAGTGAGGGTGAAGACATGTTACAGCGAAGTGAAGTAAGCACCAAAGTTCGGTATCTTTCCACCGAAGAGTTAAGCAAAATTATTACTAATTGTGAACACGCCATCGCCGATGGCTCAGCAGAAATTGAAGATTATGAAGCCTTTGTGCTGTGCCAACAAGAATTGGCGCGTCGTACCTGGTCACAAGCTTAAACCTATTTGATCTTTTAATAAGAACATAAATGCAGAATCTAAAGTGAGATGTGCATAGGTTGTGACCAGATGATACCTGCTGTTACTTGAGTATTGCCCTACAATCGCGTTAGCATAAGCCGATGTCTAGGCTCTTTTTTTTGGCCTTGGGATTCATTCTTTTCCCCCCAAGTGTCGTGTTTCTCATAGGGTTTCTTTTTACCCTAAGAGCTGTGCTTGCTAACCTTAAACCTATTCATCCTAGCCTTGTACTAGCTAGCCTAATGTTGGGGTATTGCTTAGTTGCTTGTACACCAGCTCTTGAGAAAGTGGCTCAGGCCCAAACCATCGATAGACCTGAGGGTGTAGCCTCTTGGTATGGTGCAGAGTTTGCTGGGCGGCCTACTGCCAATGGTGAAATCTATGACCCTTCTCAGATGACGGCGGCTCACCGCACTTTGCCCTTTGGTACGTTTGTGCGTGTTACCAATATCAAAAATGGTCTCAATGCAGTGGTAAGAATCAATGACCGTGGGCCTTTTGCCAAGGGGCGAATCATCGATGTCTCGAGAGCTGCTGCGGAAGTGCTTGGCATGGTTGGGTCCGGGATTGCACAAGTACGTCTCGAGCTTATCTCCAACGAACCTGCTCCTACTGCGGCTGTAGGCCCACAAACCAATACAGTGGTTGCTGCTGACGCGGCTTTAGCTGCTTACAATGTCATCTCGGCTGATTACCGCGTAGGGCAACTTCTGATAGTAACTTCACCTACTCAAAGTAACCCCGTGATTGTGCGGGTTGCTAGCAATGCCATGCCTATCTCGAGTGGGGTTAACATGTTTATCTCGAGTGCCTTGTTTAGCATATTCGGAGAGCATGTGACGGTGTTAGTAGGAAACTAAGCTTAACGTTTGGTTTTTGAAAGCTTGGTGGCAGTGACTGTTTCTGGAATAACCGTTTGTTTGGTATCTATATCCTGAAACCCATAACCATAGCCATAACCTGTATTTTGCGTAGATTCTTTGCTTACATGTGTTGCCACAACACCTGCAACGCGTACACCGATACGTTTGAGAATATCGACGGCTGTGCGTACCTGACGGCGGTCCGTCTTTTGCTGATTGACCACTAAAACACTGCCAGTAGCTAGAGGTGCAATAGTCAGCGTATCGGCAACTGCTAGGATAGGCGCAGAATCGATGATAATCACATCATATTCCTTGCGCCAGATTTCTAAACATTCTCTAAATCCGGAGCTTAAAAGCTCGGCAGCTTGTGGCGAAGGTTGAAAGGAAGGAATCACATAAAGATAATACTTACCGTTGATGGGAACACTGGCAGCTTGATTGCTTCCATAAGGATTTTTTAACCAAGTTTCTAAGGAGGTTTGATGCAAACTATTGATTCGGTATTCACCAGCCACGACAGGTTTACGCATATCGGCATCGACTAAAAGTGTGCGGTAATTGTTACGCACAAAACTTTCGGCTAAGCTCAAGGCCACACTCGATTTACCTTCGGATTCTCTGGCACTGGTCACCACAATAACTTTAGGGTGGGAGTCACTGGTGGCAAAAAGTAAATTGGTACGCAAATAACTGGTAGCCTCATAAGGCAAGCGACGGGTGTCTGTAGGTAATTTGGGAAAACTAGCCAGCACGGGTAAGTCGCTGACTTTAGCCAAGTCATCCACATCGCGCAAGCGCATATCAAGTGAATTACGCATGAGCATAATGCCATAGGTTGCTAGAAGACCTAAAAGGGTAGCCAAGACAGTATTAAAAATAGGCTTTGGCGAAACAGGCTCGAGTGGTTCAACCGCAGGTTGGATAACAGTTAAATTGGGAATAGGTGATGTGGTGAGGGCAATATAGTTAAAGACCTGACCTTGCAAATCTTGTCGTCTGGTTACTAAATCATCGATTTGTCCTTGTAGGCGGTCATCACCTTGGGCTTGCAAAGCTCTAATTTGATCTTCGATACTCTTAATCTGATCTTGTAAAGAATCAATCAGTCCTTGAAAACTTTCTCGCCCACGATTTTTGTCCCATTCAATAAGGGCATTAGCTAAGGCATTGGTGTAAGTAGATGCATTGGCAGGTAAGCCGTCACTGACTTCAATGGTTAAATTGCTATTGGGGTCATTCCAAACTTGAGCAGCTTCAGTGCTCACACGGACCTTTTTCTCAGAGAAATTGTTGATAGTGCGTTGATCAGTAGGTAAACCTAGAACCTCCAGCGTTTTACCAATCACATCACTGCCTTTGACGGCAATGCGGTAAGAGCTGTCATTGAGGGCAGGAATAACGGGTGTGCTAGAGGGATTGACATTGGTACTATTTCGGGCGATAGCGATAACTACCTTGGCGCGAAATGTCTCGGGGAGCCTCGAGCTGCTAAAATAGGCGGCTGCGCCAGCAAACAAGGCGACCAATAAAGCCAATGGCAAACCACGACGAATAAAACGAAAAATATCACCAATATTGGTTGTTAGATCTTGTTGCATAGGCTCCTAAAATTCCTCGAGAGTGGTTTGATGCCAAGAGCATCCTAAACAAACTCTAGCAGATTCTAACCTGAGTATAGCCATGAAGGTCACAGCCAGAAGTTTAATTAGCTAGGTCATACCAAAAACGAGAGAAATCTTACATCACCAAGGAGTAAGATGTTCAGTGGGTAGTGTAGCATGTCAAATCAAGGCTTAGGTGGTATTTTTAGAACTCGAGTGTTCCCCCAGAGCTAACCAAAGTGTAAGTCACTTCAGTATCTGAGGGCGGAAATTTATCGCCCCTAAAGATAATTGAAAAGTTTCCAGTGACAGGATTTGGGCTTTCACCACTTGTCCAGATTTGATTGTAGAAGGTTCTGAGGGTCGTACCATCAAGCTCGAGGTTGAGTAGAGGTTCTGAAAAATTGGTTGTGTAGGTGCAGGTTGTTTTATTGTTTTCTTCAATACAACTTTGACGGTTATAAACAATAACTAAATCACCGTTGGAAGTGAAATTTTTGCTTAAACTTGGACTCCCTGAACCATCGGTAACGGTCAAATTAAATTCACTGGTAATGACTTCAAATTGATTGGGAAAATTGTCGGTTTTTCCGGTTTCCGAGGTGGCGGTCATAACCGTTTTAAGGCCTAAATTCTCGAGGATTCTAAGCGGTGGGAGACCTACATAAAATTCCGGGATTTTGGTTTTGGTGTCTAAATCGTTAAGTGGAAAATTAAAAGGAAAAGATTCAAAGCTAATTTCAGTAAGGTTAGTGCAAGGGCTATCGCAACCCAAGGTGATTGTGGCATCATCAAGTCCAAAAATGTTGGTCAGGGCAACTTTGTTACTACCACTAATGCAGGCACTTAAAACAAAAATAAGTAAAAAAGCCAGTCGTTTCATAGGTTTCAGGCTAACACTGTGGCCCCAGCTCTCCTGTGAGAACTTTTATCTCTAACCTTCATTCTAGGGGCTAGGCTAGGGCTGTGTTAGCCAAAGTTATTTCAGCCGCCGTGATGGGTGTCGATGCTTACGGTGTTGAAGTTGAAGTCGATGTGGCCAACGGGCTCCCTAGTGTGATGGTGGTAGGACTTCCAGATATTGCTGTACAAGAATCCAAAGAACGGGTGCGGGCTGCAGTGCGAAATACGGGTTATGTTTTTCCTGCTAGCCGAATCGTGATTAACCTAGCTCCGGCCGATATACGCAAAGAAGGTCCATCTTTTGATTTACCCATTGCCTTAGCTCTTTTGGCCGCGCAAGGAGTGATTCCGGAACAGGCCCTTAGCCAGACGGTTTTAAGTGGCGAACTTGCCTTAGATGGAACCCTAAGACCCATTCGAGGAGCTATCAATATAGGTCTTTATGCGGCTCAGGCTGGCTTAAAACGTATTCTCATTCCACCAGAAAATGCCAAAGAAGCTGCTGTTGTCGAAGGTATTGAAGTGTTTGCTCCGCGCAGTTTGGCAGAAGCTATTGACTTTTTAAGAGGGGAAATCAGCCTCGAGCCAGTCCAGCCCAGTAACGATGTCCTGGGTCAAGATCACCTAGATTTACGGGATGTCAAAGGGCAAATAGCTGCCAAAAGAGCCCTCGAGATTGCTGCAGCAGGGTCACATAACCTGCTTATGACTGGACCCCCTGGTTCAGGAAAAACCATGCTAGCTAGACGTTTACCTGGGCTTTTACCGCTTCTAGACCGCGATGAAGCCATCGAAGTAACCCGAATTCACTCCATTGCAGGTACCTTAAAGCGCAATGGGCTGATTCAGGAACGCCCCTTTCGGTCACCGCACCACACCGTTTCAGATGCCGGGCTTATAGGTGGTGGGAATATCCCTAAGCCAGGCGAAGTGAGTTTAGCCCACCGAGGCGTGCTATTTTTAGATGAATTTCCTGAATTTAGTCGGCAGGCTCTCGAGGTGTTGCGACAACCCCTCGAGGATGGCGTGGTCACGATTAGTCGGGCTAAGGCCGCGCTGACCTTTCCAGCTAGGTTTATGTTGGTGGCTTCTCAGAATCCGTGCCCCTGTGGGTATTATGGCGATCTACAAAAAGAATGCACCTGTAGCCCTAGTACGCGGCAGCGATATAAGGACCGCATCAGTGGGCCACTTTTAGACCGTATTGATTTGCGTGTAACAGTGCCTAGATTGCCTGCTGATGACTTGCTAAAGGTTGTGCCGAGTGAAGCCAGTGAGGTGGTGCGCTCGAGGGTTTTAGAAGCTAGGCGTTTGGCCACCCAAAGACAAGGGGTTGCAAATGCATACTTAGCAGGGCAGGCTTTGCGAAAATATATTTCGCTTAGTCCAGCAGCAGAAGGTTTAACGCAAACAGTAGTTAAAAAATTAGGCCTTTCAGGGCGTGGATTTGACCGTTTGTTGCGAGTGGCAAGAACCATTGCAGATTTGGCAAATGAGCCTGTAGTCTCCGAAGCGCAGATTGCTGAGGCGGTAAGTTACCGAGAATAAATATCTGTAAGGGACAAATGACCTAAAGGTATGCCTAAAAAGACTGTGATAAATTAAGGTGTTTTTAGTGTTGTTAAGGAGGAAGATGTGCATGATTTGAGGCGATTACGTCCGGTGCTACTGGTGCTGGGGTTGTTAAGCCTGATACTTTCAGGGTGTGATTTTGCTGCTCACCAGTCAACGCTTGACCCTTTGGGTCCGGTGGCTAGAGTGCAGTATGACATTCTGATTTTCAGTACTATTCTAAGCTTACTGGTGTGTTTAGGTGTGGGGATTGCCTTGTATATTGCCATGACCCGTTTTCGTCGTCGGGCTGGAGATAACACGGTGCCTGATCAGGGTCATGGTAATCCAGTTCTTGAGGTTACGCTTATTGCTTTAGCAACGATTTTGACCATTATTGTGGCTGTGCCTGCGGTAAAGGCCAATCTAGAAGTTGGCAAGCGTCTCGAGCCAACCCCCGGAGGCAACGAAATCGTCATCAACGTTATCGGGTATCAGTGGTGGTGGGCTTTTGAATATCCAGCTTTGGGTATTATTACGGCTAATGAAATTCATGTCCCTAAAGATCGCAAAGTTATTTTTAGCTTAAAATCTGCAGATGTCTTGCACAGTTTTTGGATTCCAAAAATTGGTGGCAAAACTGACCTGATTCCCAACCAAGACAATCATTTGTGGCTTGATACTCAAGGGGTTCCGCCTGGAGTCTACTATGGGCAGTGCGCCGAGTTGTGCCTTGGGGCCCACGCCTATATGCGTATGCGGGTAGTGGTAGATGAAGACGCTGACTTTGATAGCTGGGTGAAATCTTTCCAAAATGAACAAACCAAAACTTTAAATGTGTTAGCCACTGGGACCTCATCTGATCCTCTAGTTGAACAAGGGAAAGCTCTCTTTAAGCAAAAAGGTTGTGCAGCATGTCATGCCGTTGGGGGCTATTCAGTGGGTCAACCTGATAAACCCAACTTGACTAATTTTGGTTTGCATACTTCAATTGCTGCTGGGGTTTTGGATATGTCACAAGAAAACCTCGAGGCTTGGTTAAAAGATCCACAAGCGGTTAAGCCAACCAATCGTATGCCTACCTTGTGGGCAGCCGATGACCCAAATCGTGATGCCGAAGTCACAGCTATCGCAACATTTTTAAGAAGCCTAGGGGTTGAAAACACACCTCAGGCCATGATTGGAGGAGACTATGGCAATTAGTCGTCAACCCTCACGTCCAGCTTCACAAATTGGTCTTATTCGTAGACCTACCTGGACAGGGTTACTTAGCTGGTTAACTACTATTGATCACAAGAAATTAGGGATTTTGTATTTGGTTTCAGGTTTCTTTTTCTTAGCGGTGGGAACTCTTGAATCCACCCTAATACGTTTACAGCTTATTGCACCCAACATGAAACTGCTCAACCCTGATCTGTATAACCAAATGTTTACCGCCCACGGTGTGACGATGGTGTTTTTGGCCATCATGCCTATAGGTATTGGTCTAGGAAATTATTTGGTTCCCTTGATGATTGGGGCAGAGATTTGGCCTTTCCACGATTAAACGCCTTTGGCTACTGGATTTATTTATTTGGTGGTCTTATCTTTCTCTCGAGCTGGTTCCTTGGTGGTGCGCCTGATGTGGGGTGGTTTGCTTATAGCCCACTTACTTCACTGAGTAACAATCCTGGACACGGTACTGATTTTTATATGGTAGCTCTGTTTATTGGGGGTATTGGTACCTTAGTAACAGCTATGAATATCATCGTGACCATTGTCAATATGCGCGCTCCTGGCATGAAACTAATGCGGATGCCGATGTTTGTATGGATGATTTTTGTCACTATGTTTTTAATTGTTTTTGCCTTCCCACCTTTAACCATTGCATTGTTTCAAGTGATTATGGATCGCAGTTTTGGTACACATTTTTATGACCCGGCCTTTGGTGCTTTGCCTATTTTGTGGCAGCATTTGTTCTGGGTTTTCGGACACCCCGAAGTGTATATCATCATTCTTCCAGCCTTTGGTGCAGTTTCGGAAATCATTCCCACCTTTAGCAGTAAGCCACTTTCAGGATATCCAGTGATGGTGCTCTCAGGAATTTTTATTGGATTCATGGGATTTGCGGTGTGGGCTCACCATATGTTTTCTACCGGCATGGGTATGATTGCGAATACCGCTTTCTCGCTGACCACTATTATTATCGGAATTCCAACTGGTGCGAAAGTTTTTAACTGGATTTTAACCGTGTGGGGTGGAAAGATTCGCTTTACTACGCCCATGTTATTTGCAATTGCTTTTCTGATTACCTTTACAATGGGTGGAGTTACAGGAATTATGCTGGCTTTACCTCCCTTTGATTTGCAAGCCACAGATAGTTACTTTGTGGTTGCACACTTCCACTACGTGATGGGTGGAGGAGCCTTGCTGGGATTCTTTGGAGCCATCTATTATTGGTTTCCTAAATTTACGGGTCGGATGCTCAGTGAGCGTGTAGGTAAATGGGTCTTTTTCTTAATAGCAGGTGGCTTACATACCATTTTCCTCCCACAGCATTTTGTAGGGCTGATGGGAATGCCGCGCCGTACCCAGACCTATTTTGACGGGTATGGATTTAATATGCTCAACCTTATTTCTACTCTAGGTGTCTTTTTGGCCTTGATTGGGGCGATAATGTTTACGGCGAATTTCTTTTATTCGCTACGTAAAGGCGAAAAAGCTGGCAATGATCCTTGGGATGCACGTACCCTCGAGTGGTCTATGTCTTCGCCACCGCCAGAGCACGATTTTGACGAACTTCCTTATGTGACAGGTATTGACGCGTTCTGGTTACAGAAACATCCAGAGTTTGACCACAGTGAGCCAGCCGAAAAAACGGCCATGGCCAAAGAATCTCAAGATGCCGATAAGCATGGCATTCATATTCCAGGACAGTCGTGGTATCCATTTATTGCTTCGCTGGGTCTTTTTATCGGCGGTTATGCGGTTATTTATCATAATTGGTTATTAGCTATTCTTTGCCTTTTCTTGATTATGGCTAGCAGTTATGGTTGGGCCTTTGAAGGTGTAGGCGGAAGACATATTCATGCGAAAGGGCATCATTCATGAGCGTAATGACCTCGAGTGGTTATCGTAGTACTAGACTACCTGACCCCAAACTTTTAATGTGGATTTTCCTAGCTTCAGACTGCATGTTCTTTGGTACTTTAATTGGAACCTATCTGGTTTATAAAGGACGCAGTTTGGTTGGTCCTTATCCAACTGATGTCTTTGATATTGGACTAACAACCATAAGCTCGTTTGTCTTGTTGGTCAGCAGTTTCTTGATGGTGGTTGCTTTGCATTATCTTCGTAAAAATGACATCAGTAAATTTCGTTGGACCACGGCTGGTGTTTGTCTTTTTGGGTCTATCTTCTTGGGTTTCCAAGTATTTGAATTCAGCCACTTTGTCCATGAAGGCTTGACCTTGCAAAAGAACCTCTTTGGTACGACCTTTTTTGTTCTTACGGGCACGCATGGTGTTCACGTTACTATTGGGGTTTTGTGGTTGCTATCGTTGCTTATTGCATCCTTTGTACGTCCCATGACCAGCAAAGATGAAGTGTACTTAGATGTTGCTGCGCTTTACTGGCATTTTGTAGATATTGTTTGGGTTGTTATTTTTACGGTGATTTACTTGGTTGAATACATATGAGAGTGGAGTATATATGAGCGATCACAGTCATAGTGGCGGTATTGGTAAATATGTTTTAGTGGTGTTAATTCTAGCAGTAGTGACCTACCTCGAGTTTGCCCTCACGGCGTATCCTATAGGTTGGTTAAGTACGGCAGGAAAGTTTATTGCCTTGGCAGTGATGTCACTCTTTAAGTTCTTTATGGTGATCTGGTTTTTTATGCATCTTAAGGATGATAGTAAAACCTATACTGGTTTTTTTGCCAGTGGCATGATTATTGCAATAGGCACTTTTATTGCCTTAAGCGCGCTCTTTACAGTGCGTAGTGTTCAACATGCACGGACCCAAACGGCTGAACATGGAAGTAGTCATGAAGAGGTTGTTGAGATTCCTGAACGTGCATTCATCGATACACTTAGGGTTCCAGAGCCTAAAAATCAGCATCTGGTGGCCACTTTACCTACTGCTGCTACAGACAGTTTTAAGTTAAAGTCTCTGCCTGGTTTGGTTTTAGCAGAGCCTCTACCGGTTACTGAACTTCAAGAAGCTGTGAGCGAAGAAGTGACGACCGAAGCTGTGCAAGCCACAGAGTCAACTGAAGAAACCACAGCTACTCCTGAAGAAACCACAACCGAGACAACTCCAGTAGAGTCAACCGAAACAGTTGCGGTAGCTGAATGGGATAAAGCTTTAGGTGAAAAGACCTATGTAAACTGTACAGCTTGTCATCAGGCTAATGGCCAGGGTGTTCCGGCAGCTTTCCCACCCCAAGCTGGTCATGCACCTACGCTATACAATGTTGAAGGTGGACGCACGTATATGATCAATACGGTTTTATATGGGTTGCAGGGTGAAATAGAAGTCTTAGGTAATAAATATAATGGAATTATGACCCCTTGGGGACCCTTACTCAAAGATGAGCAGATCGCTGCTGTATTAAATTATGTTTTAACCAGTTGGGGAAATGATGTTTTGCTCGAGGACTTTACACCGATTACCCCAGAAGAAGTGGCCGCTGAACGTGCCAATAAATTTACTGCCCAACAGGTCCATGACCTTCGCAGTACATTAAGTCTGGAATAAGTGAGGCATTAAAAAATTAGTGGCGGCGGGGTAACTCGCCGCTTTTTTATCACTTTTTTTCTTTAAGCAATAAAGGAGGCGTTATGCAACAAGATCTGATTTTGGGTTGGCAAGGTGATCCGGTGCTGATAGGCAGTTTGGTGACCTCGAGCCTCTTATATCTATTAGCTGTTGGACCTTTGCGTTCACGCCTAGCTTCTGGTCAAGGATTTGAACGATGGCGTTTCGCCCTGTTCTTTTTAGGCATTACTCTGATCTATCTAGCCGAAGGTTCGCCACTACATGATTTATCTGAACGCTATCTTTTTAGTGCTCACATGGTGCAGCATCTCATCTTGAACTATATTTGCGCTCCTTTGCTTATTTGGGGAACGCCAACTTGGATGTTGCGAAAGCTCTTGCTCAATCCAGTGATGCGACCTGTCGCGTCGGTTTTGTCTAAACCTTTGGTGGCTGCGGTTGTATTTAATCTAGGCCTGTCACTCTGGCACTTTCCGCAAATTTATGATGCTGGCTTGCGTAACTCTTCACTTCATCATTTTCAGCACATTCTTTTCTTGATTTTATCGTTCATAAGCTGGTGGCCCTTAATGAGCCGCTTACCTGAGTTACCAAAACTAGGGTATGGCTTCCAGATTTTGTATTTATTTATCACCTCTACGGTGATGCAGATTCCACTTTTTGGTTTAGTCACCTTTTCTGATCATGCCTTTTATGAAACCTATCAGAATGCACCAAGGGTGTTTTTTGATTCTGCCCTTGATGACCAAATTGCTGCAGGTGTGATTATGAAAATTTTAGGAATGGTCATCTATAGTATTCCGGTAATTGTGATTTTTTACAAGTGGTATGACGAATCTAAGAAGCCTTATGTAGCTTCTATAGAACCCCTGAGCAAGGTTGGATCATAAACATGACTTTGTGATTTCATAGGCTAGACTTTGTGCGTTGATATGTGGGAATGGGGTAAGAAAAATGTCTAGTAACTCGAGCGGAGGATCATGAAAGCGATTGTTTTTGATTGGGGTGGTATTTTTACTGAAAATACCTTTGATAGCAGTGCTGTAAAAAACCTGGCGGTTTTGTGCCGCACGACACCTGAGGTGATTGCTAAAACCTATTTTCCTTTAATGGAAGAATTTGAGGCTGGAGCGTTTGATTTTGATACTTATTATCAAAAGTTTGTAGAAGATTCTAGCTTTATGCTTGATGAAGGTATTTTTCGTAAGACCTTTCTAGGTTCGGTCAGAGAGCGTAGTCGCATGTTTGATGTTTTAAATGCGATTCCTAAAACCTATACCGTAGGAATGCTTTCTAATAATGTTCCTATTTTGTGTGACCGCGTTCGTACTGACACCAGATTTTCTCGTATTGAGCATTTTGTATTCTCTAATGAAATTGGCGTGCGTAAACCCGCGCCTAAAGCCTTTGAATATCTCATTGAGGCCTTGGGCGTACCAGCAAATCAAACTGTTTTTATCGATGATAATGCTGATAACATCGCTGCTTGTGAAGTTCTAGGCTTTACAGGGATTTACCTAGATACCTTTGAAGGTTTTTTAGAGCGTTGGAAAAAAGTCTTGCCAAAAATTATCTTGTCATGAAAGCAATAAGACTTTTACAAGGATATATCTGGCATCCAAGAACCGAAAGTATTGACTTAGCCGACTATTTACCAACAACCCTCGAGCCGGATATTCATGTACTCTGGGACGCGATGCCAGCAGCCCCCTTTACTTTTTTTGATAACGGGACACTTTCGGCTACTCAGCAGGTCTATCAATTTACGGTTTTGCAGCGCACTGAAGAGGAGCACGTTGAAGGGTTAGTTCCTTGGGTAGCTGAAACCTTGCAGAAAAAACTCGAGTCTACGCCTCCGTCAGTAGGTTGGCAAATATTTGAGGACTTGCGCGAGCTATAAAAGCAAATTATAGCTACTGACTAGGAGTTCAAGACTTTATCCATCCTCTTGCATAAACCTTCACAAGACATCTATTCAAAGCTCATTGATATAGGTTAAACTTACAATTGGGTGTAAAAATCTAATTGGGAGGTAGAAACGTGATTAAAGGTTTTAGAGATTTTATTATGCGCGGGAATGTTATTGATTTGGCAGTTGGTGTGATTATGGGTGGTGCCTTTGGGGCCATCGTTAATTCTTTGGTTGCCGATATAATTATGCCAATAATCGGTATGCTCTTTGGTCAACCTGATTTCTCGAGTATCAAGCTAGGTAGTATCTTAGTTGGTAATTTCCTCAATGCTCTTATTAGCTTTTTAATGATTGCTTTTGGTGTCTATTTCTTCATCGTCATGCCCATTAATGAACTTAAAAAGCGTACTGAAAAGCCAGCAGCAGCGGCGGCTCCACCAGAAGATATTAAACTTCTTTCTGAAATCCGTGATTTGCTAAAGCGTTAATTACTAAATAGTGTAATGACCATCAGGGAGGAAAAGTCCTCCCTGATTTTTTGTATAACACGTTAAGATTAAGAGCCTATAGCAAAAAAGCGGTTGTTCGACTGAGACTTCAGTTTGAGCTCAGATGTTCGGCAAGGTTAGTCGAGTCGTCGAACACTTATACCAAAGTCTGAGACAGTAAATCTCAACCTAAATGTTTCTACGGCCAGCACCAAACCCTTGGATAAACGCTAGCGTGACCGAACTTAATGCTATGAAATGAATGCCATGCATACCTGCAATATGTCTCAAACCAACTAATGCCTGCTAGATCTTAGTTATACACTATTACTGTGAAACCTTCGCGCACCTTCATTGACTACTCACATGAAACCAAGGTTTCAAAAAACCCACTTTTGCGCTATGTGTGGCTAACTCTGGGACTTATCTCTACTGGACTGGGATTTCTGGGATATATCCTTCCAATAATGCCTGGAACTGTTTTTATCTTGATCGCGGTTTATTTTTTTGCTCGCAGTAGTCCTCGTTTTTATAACTGGTTACTCAATAACCCCATCTTTGGTCAACTTATTCGAGATTGGCGGGCTGGTAAGGGTATCCCTAGGCGAGTAAAAATTATGGCAGTATTGGTTGTGGCTCTAACGATTGGGTTTAGTATTACTGTTGTGCCGTTGATGTGGGTCAAGATAAGTATTCTTTTGTGTGGTATAGGGATATGTTTATATTTGCTTACTAGACCAACCAAAGTGTCTTAATTGTTCAAGATGACCAGCTCAAGTTGGGCGGGCCACTTATATAGACATCTGTTGTCACAATCAGTCCGATGTTGACTTTACCCTGATTACCGATACGTAAGAGTTGATTGGTAAACCCTTCTGTAGAAGAACTTTCGGCAAAGGCTTCAGGGGCTATGCTATCAACTACACCCTTATTGAGCAGCTTGTTTCTAGCCATTTGCCAAAGATTGATGACTTCAGTGCGGATATCTCTAAATTGAGTTTGGCTTTGTAAGACGATAGGAAGGCTAACCAAGAGTTGCCCGGCCGAGAAAACCTTTTGATCTTCAAAGGACTCAACATTAACCGATAAAGGTCCTGTGCCAAATTGATTATCATCTGAGCGTAAAATAATGACATCAGGTGCAGGGGTGGTTATGGCGGCTTCAACTAGGCTAGAAAATTGGTCGGAGTCTAATTCAACTTCGCCTGCACCACGTTGAGCGGTGGCATTGTTTGTATCTTGAATAAAAAAAACAAGTTCGGAGCGGATCAGGTTTCCGTCTTGGGCATCAATAACCGTTGTAGCAATGAGTTCGGCATCGCGGTAGGTGAGATTACCACGCGCTTCTAACTGGTTGGTAACTGACTCGAGCTTGCGGGCTTGTTCATCGAGTTCTGACCTTAAACGGGTCACATCTTCTTCAAGGTTTCGTGCTTGTGCAGTTCTGGTTTCGACATCATTTTTAAGTGTTTCATTGGCAGACGAAAGGTCATCTTTTTGTGCAAGTAGGGTGCTGTTATCTTCAAGTAGTTTTTCGTTAAGTGTATTGAGATCATCCACTCGAGCTTGTAATCCGTTTACCCTCGAGCTTAAACTACGCTCCTGTTCTTTTAAGAGGCTTACTTGCTCGAGTGTGCGCTGGGCTCTAAAGATAGTGTCCCAGGCATTACGAAAAGCCAAAGATGAAATACCTAAAGTTACAAGCATAATGGCAATGCCCGCACCGATACCAATGATTTTCCCAGTTCGTTTGGGTCTGGTACCAAACAGGCTTAAACGCTTCTTGCCGGCAAAACTCCCTAACCAGTCTCCCACATAGGCAATCACGCCTGATAGAAGAACCAGAAGAGCAATCAGAACGGCAATAAACATAGGTTTAGCTTACCCCTTTGGGAAGCTTTTGTTACATTTGAAAGTCACTGCCCAAATAATACTTACGCACATTTTCATCATTGGAAAAATCTTGTGGGGTTCCAGTAAACTGAACCCGACCATCAAACATTAAATAAACGCGGTCGGCAATGGCTAGGGTTTCACGGACACTGTGGTCGGTGAGTAAAACACCAAGTCCACGACGGGCCTTGAGGTCAGCAATTAAAAGCTGAATTTCACGAATCGATTTAGGATCAACACCCGTAAAAGGTTCATCGAGCAAAATAAAAGATGGATCAATGGTGAGGCTACGTGCAATCTCGAGCCTTCTGCGTTCACCACCAGAAAGGGTGTTGGCCATGTTGTTAGCAAGTTTAGAAAGATGGAATTCGTCTAAGAGATTATTGGCCCGCTCGAGCTGTTCTGCTTTGCTTAATCCTTGAAACTCTAAAATGGCCATTAAGTTATCGCGTACCGTCATTTTGCGAAACGCACTGGGTTCTTGAGCTAGATAGCCTAAACCGGCCTTGGCGCGTTTGTGCATGGGCCAACTGGTGATGTCCTGACCATTAAGTTCAATTTTACCAGAATTGGGCCGGATGAAACCCACCATCATATAAAAGCTGGTGGTTTTACCTGCACCATTAGGGCCAAGTAGAGCCACGATTTCACCAGGCTTTAGTTCAACATCTACGCCGTTGACTACACTGCGTCCACCATAGCGTTTCATAAGTCCAGTGGCCCGAAGGCGTTTAAGGCTAATTCTCTCTTGTTGAAGGGTTCCACTTACGATGGCCATGGGTCATCCTAACATAAAGTAATGAGTAAGTGTAGTATCTAGTGTAACTTGAGTAAGATAGTTGGCTATACCTATTGTATTATACGTTTTTTAGATGACATAAATAGTGGTTCGGGAGCTTCTGGATTGACCTGAGTAGGCTTGCGAAGTTTTTCAGCTTGTTTTCTGGCCTCGCATAAGGTGGTGTGAAGGCGTTGGTGACGTTCCTTAGACGTTAAGTTGGAATCCATACTTTTAGTGTAGCAGCAGCCTACACAAAAACACGTACCGATGTCGCAGGAGGTAAAGTGGAAAGTGACGAGTGAATAGTGAAAAGCAGGGTGTCAAAGTCTGTTGAAGACATAGGGAGACAAGGAGAAAGGGAGAAAGGGAGCAAAACCTAAAACCTACTAAGACCTTGTACACAAATACCTTAGACTTATTTGTATACACCCTTTTTGTTTGACTAACCCTTACAAAGCACTGTCATATCTCAGAACCCTGCAATGAATCTTTAAAAACCCGTTGGATTGTGCCTGCGTAGTGGCATTTCATGAAATGCCCCTACGGAAACGAAACGGACGCAAGGCTAGGGATACCACAAAGATTAACGTTAGGGATACCACAAAGATTTTTGCATTTTGGTTTAATCTAATTTTGTTCGGGTACTTACCTTTATTCTTTAACCTTCAATCTTTAATCTTTAATCGTATTTAAGAGTAGCGTTCTTCTAAGAAGGGGTCGCCGCGCATATGATAGCCATTGCGTTCCCAGAATCCAGGTTTGTCCCCTTGCATAAATTCAATGCCATTAAGCCACTTGGCACTTTTCCAAGCGTACAGATGAGGGATGATGGCCCGTAAGGGGCCGCCGTGTTCTATAGGAATGTCTTTATTCCCTAAGGTATGAGCCAACATACAACCTTCAGCTAAAAAGTCCGCTAATGCCAAATTGGTGGTGTAGCCTCCGTAGCAGTGCAGCATGACATGGGTGGCATCTTTTGGGGCCTCGAGTGTTTTCAAAAAATCTGTGTTTAAAACGCCTGTCCAAGTGACATCCAGTTTTGACCAGTGGGTCACGCAGTGAAAATCTTTGCTAAGGGTTGTTTGAGGCATGGCCAGAATTGCTGGCCAGCCAAAAACCTTATCACGACCTAAACCAAAGACCTGAAGTATAAGCTCTTCTTTAGAGACTCAAGGGGTAGGGCCATAGGTTAAAACAGGAAAAGATTCAGTAAGGTTTTGTCCTGGTGGAACTTTGGGATTAGTTGCATCTTTATGAAAGAGTTTTCCTAGCATGGCTTTAGGGTACTGCAAAAGCGAAGGGTGGAATGTAGGGGGAAGTGATGAGTGGCGAGTGATGAGTAAAAAGTAAAAGCCTACAAGCCACAAGCTTTATACTACCTTCTACCTCCTACCTCCTTATATACTGATTGTCGTGCGAATTATTCTTGTTAAACCTCAAGAACCTGGAAACATCGGGAGTGCAGCCAGGGTCATGAAAAATTTTGGACTGAATGAGCTTTATTTGGTTGCACCGCAATGTGAACTAACTAAGGAAGCCTTTTATATGGCCACCCACGCGGTAGATGTGGTTGAAAATGCCAAAATTGTACCAACTGTTCATGAAGCCGTTGCCGATAGAACTTTTGTTATGGGCACAACCGCCCGCATTCGCTCATCAGGTTCTTTTGATATTCATTCTCCCAGAGAAGCCGCGCAGCGTTTTCCACGTGAAGGGTTGGCTATTATGTTTGGCCCAGAACGCTCAGGTTTAAGCAATGAAGACCTAGACCTGTGCCAGGCCTATATTCGTATACCAACTAGTAAGTTTGCCTCGATGAATTTGGCTCAAGCAGTCAACTTGGTGACCTATGAATTTTTTGTGTCTCACCTCAAAGATGAATTGCCAACTGGTCTTTCGCTGGCGGCTACCAAGATAGAAATAGATGCAATGCTCGAGACTTTTATGGAAAGTATGGAGGTGGTGGGTTATGTCGATGGTGAAAAAGAAAGACGCACCCGCCACATGTACCGCCATATCTTTGAGCGGGCTAGGTTGACCACGCGTGAAGTCGCTGCCTTGCATGGTATGTGGCGACAAGTAAGATGGGCCATGGAAAACCCCGATACCTTGGTTGAGCACATCGAAAAAAGCCGTCAGCGCACCGAAATTTATAAGAAAATCAAGGAAGAAAAGCGTTTAAGGTCAAGAAACCAAAAACCTGATAAAAGTAAAAAGAAGGGGGTAGGAGGAATGAGGAATGAGGAATGAGGTGATGGGTGTTTTGGGATCGTAAAGCACCTATACCTGAAACTTTGACCCCTAACTCCAATTACTAGCACTGCTCCCTAACTCTGATGTGGAAATTCTCTTGCCATGCTTGCCTGGGTTTTGCCATAATGCTCTGGTGCGACGTTTTTCCTTGCTCTTATGGATTGTTTTAGTCTTTTCCCAAGCTGCTGCTCAGGGACAAATTGTGGTTCGAGTACTTTTAGACCGTATTCCAGGTTCAATGTCTCTGACTATGCAGGGAGCCCACGATGGCTATGTAGATGGGCAGTTACGGTTTTCGACCCAAGTAGGCTTGATTTGGCCCATGCAAGCCTCTGATAGCCAAGTGATTGTAGATGGGCAAGCGGTAGGCAGAAGTTTGACCCTCGAGCCCCGTGATGGCAATCTATTAAGCTGGAATGGCAGCTATTATCGCGGTGGCATACGTTTTCTAGCCGAAGGCAATGACTTTAAGATTATCAATGTGGTTGGTTTAGAAGATTATTTGCGCGGTGTTGTCCCTTCGGAGATGCAGGCTAGCTGGACCCTAGAAGCCCTGAAAGCTCAAGCCGTAGCCGCCAGAACCTATACTGTTGTAAACCTAAAACCCCAAGAAGACTATGATTTATGCGCCACTGAAGATTGCCAAAAATACGAAGGTATCACTAAAGAACACGCTAACAGTGACCAAGCCATCAGGGAAACCAACGGGCAGGTTCTGACCTATAATGGCGAATTCGCTAGAACCTACTACCATTCTGATTCGGGTGGGATTATCGCCTCGAGTGGTGAAGTGTGGGGTACCGATTTACCATATTTGGTAGCTCACCGAGATACCCAGATAGATAGCCCACACCGCAGTTGGGATAGAGATATTGACCCAGCCAAAGTATCAGCAGTTCTGCAAGCCTATGGAAAAAATATAGGGTCTGTACAAGCCATGTATGTTTTGTCCTACAGCGATTCAGGCAGAGTGAATCAGCTCGAGGTTTCAGGTTCTACGGCTTCAGTAACCCTTTCAGGAATCAGCCTAACCAAAATAATGCGTGAATGGGGCATGAAATCCACCCGATTTGTCATGACGGGTAACTTGTCAGCCAGGGGGAGTGGCTGGGGGCATGGGGTAGGGATGAGCCAATATGGTGCTAAAACCTTAGCTGAACAGGGTTATGCCTACTCACAAATTCTTGGGTTTTATTATCCAGGAACAGAATTACAGATCATGACCTACGCGCTAGCTCAAGGTCAGTAGTTATATTTCAAATTACCTAAAAAACTCTTGTAAAAACATAATAGTGCCTTGAAATAAACGAGATAACGAGATACTACCTCCTGCAGGCTCCTAAATAACGAGATGCTACTTCCTGCAGGCTCCTAAATAACGAGATGATGCCTCCTGCTGAGGGCTCTTTTGTGAAGTTTTCTTAATGAGTCTTCATCTTTGGGAGTGGTAGGCTATTAGCGAGGAAATAAATGAGGAGGAGTGCATGAAGCGAAATATATTTGTTTTGAGTTTGTTGGTGAGTAGTTTGGTGTTGGTAGGTTGTCCTGGAGGTGGTTCGAGTAGTCCAAACTTAACCATTTCACCTGAACCCTTACCTTTGGGCCCAGGTGAACAGATTTCTTTAACTGCCAATATAAGCCCTAGTCAGGCTACAGGATATATTTGGACGGTAACTGGAGGTGGAACTGTTTCTCCCACCACTGGAAAAACAGTAACCTATACAGCTCCAACTACTTTGGGTAAATACACAATTAAAGCAGAGACAACTGATCTTGAATCGGTATCTGACACTGTAACTGTGGACGTTGTATCCACAGCAATTGCAAATGATGATTTCAACACACCAGTGGCTGAAAATCAGACATTATCAGCAGGAACTTCAAAGCTGTATAAAATTAATGTACCAAGTGGTTTGGCCAATGAACTCTTATATTTTGAATTGGGTTCGGCTGGTGATGATAATGATGTGCCAAATCAACTGATTGTTTATGATGCTGACGCAAAAGTGATTGCCGTAAGCACAGATAAAACATCTTTTAGCTCAGGTACTTCGACGACCTCTGTTGTAACTCTGGAACCTCAGATCACCGTCTCAGATAGAGTTTGCCCTGGGCCTTGTGTCATCGTGACTAAAAAAACAGGCACATATTATGTAAAAGTGTTATCGGATACAAACATAGATTTTAACTTATATATATATTCGGATAACTATGAAGATTCAGGTGAGTTTGACAATGCAAGTGAAAATTGCCGTACCCAAGAAGATGCGGTTCTTGCACCTTCGGTAGTTATTAACCCTGTTTCTCTTAATGGTGCTATAGAGACCTTGGATGATGTTGATTGCTTTACGGATAGTGGTTTGATGAAACAAGTCGTATTGAAGACACTTCCCGAAACAGCTATCGAAGTAAAAGCCGAGATTCGTACTGTTGCAGGTGTGCTTGTTCAAACGATTAGTGCTGGACCAGGAGAAGATTCAGTAGCTTCCACATCGCTTTCGATAGGCCAACAGCTTCGAGTTTTAGTGACTGGAAACAACCAAGCTGGTCCTTCTAAAAATTCGCAGTATACATTAGACCTAGAACCCTAAGTAATATAAGTATTTGCTTTACAGTGTACTGAATGACTACCAAAATAATAATTGAAGTGGCTAAACCCCACTTCATTTTTCTTGACCTGCTTCTCATGTATCTGCTTGCTACATTAAACATATGAACTATTGGGTCATTCTCGCTGTCTTATTTTTTCATGTAACTTGGGCACAGATGTGTACACCTGAGCTTCAAAGCGTCCTTAGTGAAGATTTACAAATGCAGGCCACAGGAAATGACGCAACATTACTTATTCAACGCGCAGTAGAAATTTTAGAACCAGCTTTGCCACGCTTAGCCTATCTGCCTGACCCCTTTGAATATATCGATAGCCCTTCGGCAGTGTTTGCGGCTGAGCATGGGCTTTTGCCTGCATTATGGGAACCAAGTATATTACCTTTTGAAGTTTGGCAAGAAATGGTGATCGGATTAGCGGCCTGGTATGACCTCGAGCTGACTGTTTCGCCAGATTTGAGCAGGGTTGGGCTTATCCAGACTTTAGATGCACTTATTACAGAAGCCTCGAGTAATATAAATCCGGTAGCTTTAATTGCTTCGCAAGAGAATGACCGCGACCAGTTGGCGTTTTCAGCAGTGGTGCGAAATGATTCAGTGTATCCACGTTTGATTGTTTATCGTCCAATGCAAGATAGCTTGGCCTTGAGCGAAGGTGTTGAAAGTGTTTTATCTTTGCTAAGCAATTGTGCCTATTCAATATCTGATTACATTTTTGCTCCAGAAGAAGCAGCCAAGAAATTATTTTTAGCCAATAATGATGGACGCATGTTAATAGCCAGTACTTACCCCATTCGTCCAGAGGAATTGACCTATGTGCCTGAAGGTGAAGAAACCAATTACCTGACCTTTGCATCGGAAGATGTAGAGCCTTATTCTATGTATACAGCTTTATTTGAAGGTTCAGGAATTAACCCGATTTTACTAACAAGGCTTTTGGCTAGTGTACGGACCAATATGAACCCAAAAGAGGTTTTGGATTTTGTGATGGGAAACTGAAAGGCTGAGAGCTGAGGGCAGAGAGCTGAGGGCTTAGAGCTGAGGGCTTAGAGCAAAGGGCTAAATTTTCAATTTTCAACCTTTAATCTTTACTCTTTCAACCCAAGCACCTGATTGATCTCATCTCGCATAGCTAGAGTTGCGGCTCTGGCTTGTTCGGCGTAATTATCTTCTTGGGTGATATAGGTAAGCGCGCGGCTACTGCTGACAATGGCTCCTAAACCCTCTTTGAATGCACCCACCACATCCTCAGTCGTGCCACCTTGGGCTCCATAACCTGGAACTAGGAAAATGCTGTTGGGCAAGATCTCGCGCAGTTGCTCTAACTCTTCAGGGTGGGTTGCGCCAATTACAGCACCGATAGGGGAGAAGCCATCTTTGCCTAAAATTGTTTTTGAGCGTTCGGTGATCTGATAGGCAACATGGTCATAGACATAAAGACCTTCTCTGGTTTCTATGGCTTGAAAATCGGCACTGCCAGGATTAGAGGTTTTAACCAATACAAAAATGCCGCGCTGGTTTTTTTGTGCATTTAATACAAAAGGCTCGAGTCCGTCCATGCCTAAGTAAGGATTTACCGTGAGTGCATCGCTTGAGAAGACACCTGTGCTCAAATAGGCTTCGGCATAGGCTTCGGAGGTTGTTCCCATATCACCGCGTTTGGCATCTAAAATAACGGGTATACCAAAAGATTTTATATCAGCCATAAGTTGAGCTAAAGCAATCATGCCAGGAATACCCATAGCTTCAAAAAAGGCACTTTGGGGTTTGTAGCAAGCTACGCTATCTTGGGTGGACTGAATAATATTACGAAAGTAGGTGATGACGGCTTTGGCAACTTTAGCAGGGTCGTTTTGATGATTGTCAGGATGGGTAAAAGGATGGTTTTGGGGGCGCGGATCAATACCAAGACAGACTCTCGAGTTGGTTAGTTTGATGCGTTCATGCAGGCGTTCACTAAAAGGTTTCATCGCGTTTTAGCCTACCATTTGTGGCAAAAAGTGTGCAGCTTAGGGCTGATTTGGTTACAGTAGCCTAAGATATATCGAGATACCTGGGAAAGGTGTTGATGTCTTGGCTAAGCTAGTAAAGCTTAGATATTTTTGGTGATATCGCCGATTCCTAAATAACTCGAGGGGGAAATATGAAAAGCAAGATCTTAGCTATACTTTTGTTACTAGGTTTAACAGGGTGTAGTAACAACCAAACGCTTCAGTCGCTGCAAGAAGTTCCTTTGCCATCGGGGTTTTCCTCGGTCACGGATTATGACTCAGAACACAATACCTCTTACGAAACTTTTGCCAAGCAGCTTTTTTTAAATTTGCTCTACCTTTGGGATATTCCTGAGGGCAAGACCGATGTTGAGTTTTTTGTACTACCAGATAGCAATAAAAGTGAGGGTGAGCAGTATGACTTTTATCAGGCTGAACTCTTGGGGGCAGGTTGGAAGGAAGACGACGGAGAAACCTTGGGGTTTTTAAGGCGTTGGCGGTATCTGGGACGTAGAGGAACACAAACCTTTATTACAACCTATATTCGTATACCCAAAAGTTCAGATGCTTTAGCTGTAAGGCTTTTATATCCGGTTTATAAGTAATGAAGCGTATTTTTGTGGGTCTTCTTTTGCTAAGTCTTGATCTTCCCCCAAAAAACCGGAGGCATAGTTAAGTAACTCCATGCGAAAATGGAGGTTACTATGAAGAATCGAAAAGTATATACAGGAGAATTCAAACAAGAAGCGGTCAGGTTGACAGAACAGCCTGGGGCAAATGTTCAACGGATAGCCAAAGATTTAGGTGTATCCGATCACAGCTTATATGCGTGGAAAAAAGCAGCGCAGAGTCAAGGAGGATTGGCATTTCCCGGGCATGGGAAAATAGCCTTAACCCCCGAGCAGGAAGAGAATCGGCAGTTAAAGAAGGAACTCGAGCTAGTGAAACAGGAGAGAGACATTTTAAAAAAAGCGGTAAGGTGTCTTGACCATAAGGCAGCACCTTCGGGCTTGGTCGCTTCTTTGCCAAGGAGTCCAAATGAGGTACGCCTTTATCAAAGAACATCGCTACCAATGGGCAATTAGCTTGATGTGTAGAGTATTGGAAGTAGCCGTAAGTGGATTTTATGACTGGCTAGGTCGTCCTGTAAGCAAACGTGCTCAAGAGAATGAGACATTAACTGAGCAAATTGTGATGTTTCATTGTGGTAGTCGTTGTACTTACGGCTCACCTCGTATCCATAAGGATATGCGTAAAGCTGGCTATCCCATTGGTGAGAATCGTGTTGCCAGATTGATGAAACAAAACGGCATACAGGGTAAGGCAAAACGTAAATTCAAGACCACCACGACTTCCAAGCATCAACGTCCAAGGGCAGAAAATCTAGTTAAACAAGACTTTACAGCCACAGAACCTAATAAGTTGTGGGTTAGTGATATTACCTATATCGCTACTTTAGAGGGTTGGCTGTACCTAGCTATTATCCTTGATGTGTTCTCCCGTAAAGTTATTGGTTGGGCATTCTCAGACCGTCTGGCTGATGACCTAGTTCTAAGCGCATTAACTATGGCCAAACAACAACGGTCAACAACGGCTGGTCTAATTCATCATTCTGATCAGGGTAGTCAGTATGCAAGTATTGATTTTCAAACGAGTCTTAAACACGATGACATCATTCAAAGCATGTCAGGAAAGGGTAACTGCTATGATAATGCCTTAGCTGAAAGTTTCTTTGCAACTCTTAAAACCGAAGAAGCTGACTCTCCTTATGAAACCAGACAACAAGCTATAACCAGCATCTTCCGTTATATCGAAACCTTTTACAATCCTAACCGTCGGCATTCATCCTTAAACTATCTTTCACCTATCGACTTTGAAAAGGTATACTTGGCTAAAGTTGCTTAACTATTACTCCGTTATATCGGGGGAATTTCATCTTCTTTTGCTGAGCCTAAGTTCCTGTATTGTGCAGCGCAATGTGGTGCGTCAGCCTGAATTATCATTACAAGTTCTAGACAATAATCAGCAACCAATATCTAATGCAAAGATCGTTTTATATTGGTGGTCAAATCCCTATTCGAGTTTACAAGAGAGGCAGCAATTCACTACAGATTCGCAAGGGTTAATTAATCTTCCAGAAACTTTGCAAACCGACACCGCGTTTCCTTTGATGATTCATGGGGTGCAGGAATTTCATCATACGCTTTGTATAGAAGCGGTAGATTACCGCAGCTTGCTGATGACCTTGAGTGTTTTGCCTAAAGATAAAATCATACTTAAAGCTTCGATGACTCTAGGTGATAGTTTATCTATATGCAATGATTTTGAAACAGTGTACGGTCATCCTGGAACAATACGTGAAGATATAAAAGGACAACATCCTAGTCTGAAAGCGGCTTATGAAATTACTGAATTAAGGTAAGAGCAGCTCGAGGGTTTTGTTTTCATCTTCTACAAGTTTAAAACTTAGGCTTTTAGAAAGCTGTGCGCTACTGCCGTTGGCGATGAGGTCTAGACGATAGGTACCAGGCTCGAGGCCTTCAAAGCTAAAGCTTTCAGATTGACCATCGGGTGTCAAGGTGGTTGTGGCTATTAGGGTGGTAGGCCCACTTAAAATAAGCGTGCTGGTACTTTGTGGTCCAGGTAACCCCAAGGCCAAATCAGCTCTTAAAACGCCGTTGCCATATTCAGTTGTATTCATGAAACTTAGGTCAAAATAAGTCGCCGCCAAAAGTTTTTCCTCTAAAGTACTTAGGCTTAACCCTGGGCTTTGGCTAAGTACTAAGGCGGCTATCCCAGCAGCAATCGGAGTCGCCATCGATGTTCCTGAGCTTTGACCATACCCGTTAGGAAAAGTGCTTATCAGACCGCCGTTAGAATCGCCTCCAGGTGCCATGATATCGACCACACCAGGACCAAACTCGGTTGAAGCACTATAGTTTGAAAAACTCGAGCGCGTAAAGTTAATTTCTACCGAACCCACACCTAAAACATGATTTGCCGCCGCCGGTGTACGAAGTGTGCCTCGAAAATCATTACCTGTAGCTCCTAAAATTAATGCTCCATGACGATACGCATCGTCAATGGCATCTTGCATGGAATTACTCTCAAAAAGTCCGCCCAGACTTAGGTTAATGACCCTTGCAGGATTTGGATTGGTAGGAACCCCTTTAACTTTTGAACCTACTGCCCAGCGAATGGCTTTGTTAAAGGTGTCTACCGTAGCAGCAACACCATTATCATCAAAAATTTTAATAGGCAAAAGTTTTATTTGATTACCAAAAGCAGCCCCAACAATGCCTATATTGTTATTACCTGTGGCGGCAATAAGTCCTGCTACATGCGTACCGTGAAAGTTTTTCGCGTTCCCATAGGTTGGGTTGTCATCAACCGTTCCTGTACATAGAGGTTTGCTTTCTTTGCCTCCATTTTCATTTTCAAATTCAACAGGAACACTTTCTTTACAAAAATCATAACCAGGCAAAAAACGCCCTTTAAGATCAGGATGATTAAGATTATAGCCAGTATCAATGACGGCTACCGTCACTGGATGGGTGGTGCCCGTTTCTACAGACCAGGCTACGGGTAAACCAGCTACGGATAGTGACCACTGCTCTGATAGTTTGGGGTCGTTAGGAAACTCGAGGGCTTCTAAAAAATAGTTGGGTTCAGCATATTCAACTCGAGGGTCACGTTTTAATTGTTCGGCTAAAGCCAGAACATCTTGGGTGGTTTCGAGTAAATCATATTCACCAGTTAGGCCGCTCTTGAGTACACGCAGACCATAATCTTGCTCAATAGCATCTGATAACAATTGACGATTTTCTGCTTGAGTACTCAAATCACTTACTGGCGTTTCTTTATATTTGACCAAAAGTTGTCCAGGGACAAAAAAAGCCTGATTAGATGCTATTTGCGGAAGTGCTGTTTGCGAAGGTGCTAAGGATGTTACCTGTGAAGAGACTCGAGCGTTATCGGTGATAATTTTTCCAACGATCTTGGCACTTTTTTTGGCAGTGATGGTTAAGTTTAGTGTACTGGTACTTTCTAAAGTATCTGCTAACCCTTTAATATTAATTGTGTAATTTCCTTTAGCCAGAGTTGGAGAGGCTTGTAAAGAAAGGGTGGTTTGATCAGTAACAGAGCTAGGTTCTAAGCCGAGGGTTAATCCTGCAGGAACATTTTCAGCACTAAGGTTGATAGTCGTTGCAAACCCACCACTGCGTTGAATGGCAAGTTTGGTCGAAAGTATCCCATTGGTGGCAAGCTCGAGGGTGGGGTTCTCCAGAGCCAAACTAAATCCAGCTTGAGTATTATCGCTAGCAACAAGAACCGAAAAACTAGTGGTTGCAAAAAGAGTATTGCTTTTTCCGAGGATGCCTAACTTGTAGTTACCTGGAGCAGTAGTGCCATCGGTAGAAAGCTCTAAGCTGCTCTGTGTGGTTGCAGGGTTAGGATTAAATGTTCCAGTAATTCCAGAAGGTAAGCCTACTAATGATAATTGAACCTCACCCGAAAAGCCATCTTGTTTGCTTAGAGAAATAGGAATTGTAAGTGGACTGGTGGGTGTAAGTGCATTGGTAGTGCTAGTGGCTTCAATTTGAAATTGCCCTGTTCCAATTACGCCTATCACTTGATAGCTTTGTGATTTTTTTTGATACTTAAAGGTTAATGTCGTTTTGTAGACTCCAGCTTGAAGATTATCGTTTAGATTTAAGGTTAGCGTAGCGTTTTGACCTGCACTTAAAACACCACTGATAGCACTAAGAGTAAACCACTGGGCACTAGTAGGGTTGGTATTGCTTTGGCGAATTCGTAAACTCCAGGAGCTTTTAGTGTTACCAGGATTGCTGATGGTTAGGGTGGTACTTGGGGTTTCTACACTAAGTAAATCTGGAGGGCCAAAGAGTAGTGCAACGGGCCCCTCAGGTGGAATAATAGGGTCTTGACCACAGGCAATCAAAATAAAAACAAGGCCAAGCCAATAAAAGAGTGTTTTGTTACGCCAGCGCATAAGTACCTATCCTAGGGGTTTTGAGAGGTTCAAAGATGAGAAACAGCATGTCTTTTCAAAGGTTTTGACAAAAAAGTGTCCTAATCATTCCTCAATATATAGCACTCTATCATTTAGAGGTAAGTACCCGAACAAAATTAGATTAAACCAAAATGCAAAAATCTTTGTGGTATCCCTAACGTTAATCTTTGTGGTATCCCTAGCCTTGCGTCCATTTCGTTTCCGTAGTGGCATTTCATGAAATGCCACTACGCAGGCACAATCCAACGGGTTTTTAAAGATTCATTGCAGGGTTCTGAGATATGACAGTGCTTTGTAAGGGTTAGTCAAACAAAAAGGGTGTATACAAATAAGCCTAAGGTATTTGTGTACAAGATCTTAACAGGTAATATAAGTAAGCTTAAACAATTTTTTCCGCCTTAAATTTTAGCGAGGGGTTGATAAACGTATCTTGAGCAGCAATAAGTTGGATTTCTTGAGTATTGCGCTCATGGGTGAGTTGCAACAGGCTATAGAGTGCAGAAACAGCATTCTCGAGGCTTAGAGGAATATTTTTTGTTTTAAGATAATGACCTAAAAAGAGAGCGGCGATAGCATCTCCAGTGCCGTTGCGGGAAGGCTCGAGGGGAATGCGTGGTGTACGTACTAGCCAAGCACCTGAATCTCCAAGGGCAAGGGTTTCAATGTGATGTGGAAGTGCATCTTGGCGCAATAGACTAGTGAGTAACACGATGCGTGGACCCTCTGGGCGAATAGAAGAACGAAGCAAGTGGGCTGCCTCGAGGGTATCTTTTAGAGTCCTTACCTTTTTCGCAGTCAGCAGTTCTAATTCAAAGTGATTGGGCGTAATAATATCGGCTTGTGAAATGACTTTGCTCTTGAGCACTTCGGGGATATCTGGATGAACATAAATACCACCATCGGTGTCACCCATCACTGGGTCACAGCAGTAAAGGGCATTCTTGTTACTGTGGCGCACTTTATGAAGAGCATCCAGTATGACTTCTGCAGTGGCACTATTGCCCATATAGCCAGAAAGTACAGCGTCACAGTTTGCTAATACACCCTGTTCGTCAAGGCCTTTTACAATTTCTTTTAGGTGCTCAGGTGGAAAAACGGTGCCTGTCCATTTTCCATAACCAGTATGATTTGAAAACTGCACGGTGTGAATAGCCCAGACTTCAAACCCCAGTCGCTGAAGTGGAAAAATCGCCGCCGCATTTCCTACATGACCGAAGGAAACCCAAGACTGGATCGAAAGAATCTGTTGCATGGCTAATTTTGATTCCTAGGTTTTTTATAGAGAGGTAGTTTCAGACTCATAGGAACAAGTATACGTGCAGAAAATGCTGAACTGCAAAAGTTTGGCACATATCGAAAGCTGATATCTTTAGGATGCTATAGCAAAGAAGTAGATAAGGCTACAAAGCTATTTCTATAAATACCGCTCTGGCACGTTTAACCTCGCAATCAGTGTGTAGATGACCAGATGCTTCCTGCTAAGGCAAAGAAAATTCCTGGGTCCAATACTCGCCAGCTTTTCCTACACCAATGTGCGTAAATTCTGGGCTTAAGATATTGACACAGTGTTTAGGACTCTCGAGCCAGGCTTGCACCACAGCTTGCGCCGAGGGATAATTCCAGGCTATATTTTCTCCGATTATCCGCCAGGTATAACCCTCTTGATTGATACGGTCACGCAGTCTCAAGCCAGCCGGATAATGAATTGCTCCTACCGGGGTGATATGACTCATTTCATTGGCGGCTTGCATATCTTGGCTGTGTTTAAGGGCGACAAATTCCAAAACAGCGTCATAATATAAAGTCGGGGTGGGTGCAAAATAGGTATCGCCACAAACACCACCCTTTGCTCGAGCCAGATTTACATAAGAATAAACCTCAGAAGCCTCACTCGAGCTAGGGCTAGCGTTGGTGAACTGGGTTGGTGTTTTTACTGTGGGTACAACGGAAGGTTGATAGTACGCACGGCAAGAACTTAGTCCACACAATACGATGGTTGCTGCGATAAAAAATAGAGATTTAGGCACAGCCTAGACTAGCTTGAGAATGGGTTAATGACTATGAAATAAGCTTTGTGGTTTCTTAATCGTTATGACCAGATGTTACCTGTTGCTATAGAATATAAGCATGATCCCTATTCGTCCGAGCCGGAATCTCAAAGCCTATGAGCGGCGAATTCATGAATCGCTTGGGCGGGTATGGCAGCAGAGCCCGCAGATCAGCAAAGACCTTAACGCGCTCAAACTGGTCATTTTTTCTGATCATCATCGTGGTAATCAGGACAGAGCAGATGATTTTAAGCCTTGTAAACCTGCCTATCATGCAGCCTTGGGGTATTACCTCGAGGCTGGGTTTGAACTGTATTTACTGGGTGACGTAGAAGATTTGTGGCAAGTGACTCCAGAAGCTGCCCTCAAGAGTTATCCTGATACTCTAAAGCTCGAGCAGGAATTTATAAAGCAACAACGCTATAAACGATTTTGGGGAAACCATGATGACTTATGGCAAGACCCCAAGTCAGTACAAAAGTATTTATATCCGGTGCTAGGTAATGTGGACGTACTCGAGAGTTTGCGCTTACAAATTCAAGATAAGGATGTAGTATTGGGTGAATTGTTTTTCGTACATGGCCATCAGGGTACTAGTTTTTCAGATCGCTATGCGCGCTTAAGTCGTTCTTTAATGTGGTATGTGCTTAACCCTATGCGGCGTTTGCTCAAATATAGGTCCACTACGCCTGCTACCCATTATGATTTGCGTTTGCACCACGAAAGAGCCATGGTTGAATGGGCTAGAACGCATCAGGGTTTAATTTTGTTTTCAGGACATACCCATAGACCGGTCTTTAATTCAGAAACGCACGGACAACAATTGCGTGAAGAATTGCTATTACTTAAACAACGTTTGAGTGAAACGGATTCACCGACTAGCCTTGCCTATTTGCAAGACCTGATCTATCAAAAGACCTCAGAGCTGCACTGGGTACTGGCTTTGACTGATGGCTATGACCTAGAAGATTTTTCTCAAGACTTACCCTGCTATTTTAATGCCGGGTGCTGTTCATTTGCTGATGGTGATATTACCGGACTCGAGATTGAACAAGGTGAGATTAGACTGGTGCGTTGGCCCGATGAAGGGCATCCGTGGAAACGTGTCTTGAGGCGGGCTAGCTTGCGCGACATTTTTATGTCATTGCACAAACCAAAGACACTTTTCTGATAAGCGTCTTAACCCTTCTTAAATGACTCTAAGATTTGAGGTGTTAGGATGAGCTTTATGAAGAGAGTTCTTTTTTTACTTTTAGGATTTGTTCTAGCGGGCTGTTTGCCTCAAGCCAATACTGCACCTCGTTTACATGAATTAGAGCTGTATAGCAATGCACCTGCTTTGGTTGGGTTATACAGTTATTTTTATGGACAAGCTGTAACCTTAAAACAAGGACAAGCAGATTTGGTACTAGCCAATGGAACCGCCAAAGGTGATTTTGTGGTCGAAACCACCCTGCTGGTCAACAATCAACCCTACTTGCGACAAGAATTAGAATGGCTATCGCCACCCCCTAGTCGGGTTCAGCGCATTCCTTTAACCAGTGATGTGCAACTCGAGGTGGGTAACCCCATCAATGAAGTGGTTTATTTTGATGGTACAAAATGGTTTACCTTGGTTTCTGCTGCGGGAAAAGGCTTTAAGTCGAGAGTAGTTCCCAAGGAGCGTATTGGGGGCTTACAAGGCGTGGGTAATTTATCCAGAGAAGAAGCGGATATGCTCAGTAAACTTATTGAACCTAAGGCTCCAGTAGCCGTAACAGTCATGCCCCAGCCACGTATTCCCCTAAGACAAACCACTGGACTTAGTGAGTATTTGCGTACCACGTTGTATATTCAGCAGACTGTGCCTACCGATCAAGCTTCTTATCAAGCTCCTTCAGAAGAACTCTTCTGGGATATTTTTGCAGAGGGTGACCAGGCCATTGTCTCAGGCATCAACCAATATTTTGTAGTTTCTAATGAGACAGAACTCTTAAAAATCTGGAATCAGGCTTACGGGAATCAACTGACTGTACCCACTTTGCCTGAAGTTGATTTTGAACGAGAGACTATCGTAGCTGTCTTTAGTGCTACCAAGCCCACTGGTGGATTTGGCTTAAAAGCCGAAGAGGTTACGGTCGATGCTTCAGATGCTTATATCGATTTACTCGAGATTTCCCCCCCAGCCGATGCGATTACCACCCAAGCTCTAACCCAACCTTGGCTAATGCTGCGTATTTTACGTGGTGGGTTGAGTGCTGCTTGGTTTAGAAATCCAAGTGATGGGTCATTATATGGAGTAGCTCAGCGTCAATAGGAAATGATGCGTGCTATTTTATTTGGCTTGTCAACATTGATACTTGTTTTCTCAGGGTTGATAAGTGGGTACTTTTTTTGGAAATACATAGTGCTCTATTTGCCTAACCAAGCTGAGATTGACGCTTGTGTTCCCAGTGGCGGGAGTTGTTCGATAAATGACTTTGCCAATCTCGAGGTTTCGTTACCCTCAGCTTTAATCTTTACCTTTATAGCCTTTTTTTCTTTAAGTGCAATGATCTGGTTAATTAGACCGCAATCAAGGAATGACAAAACTGTCTAGCCCATGAATCGGTATCTTCAATGTTTTCCCAACTAAGATTAGTATTTTCAAGGTTGAGTAGGGTTTTCTCGAGTAGTACCGAAATATCTGTAAACTTAATTTTCTTTTGCAAAAAAGCTGTTACAGCAACTTCATCAGCAGCATTCAGAGCTACTGGGGCCACGCCGCCTATATTTCCTGCCTGGAAAGCCAGTGCCAGACTAGGAAACCGTTTTAAGTCGGGTTCAAAAAGCTCCCATGTGCCACGCAATGGCAGTGGCTCTAAAGGAATCGGGGGCCGTTTTGGATATTCAATTCCGTAATGAATCGGAACACGCATATCATGAGGGCCAATTTGAGCTTTGAGGTTGCCATCCTTAAAACGCACTAGGCTATGAATAAGTGATTGCGGATGAATCACTACTTCAATTTGTGATAGTGGTATTTCAAAAAGAAAATGAGCCTCTAAGACCTCGAGTCCTTTATTAAACAGGGTGGCTGAATCAATAGTGACTTTGCTTCCCATTGTCCAGTTGGGATGTTTGAGAGCTTGTTCAGGTGTGACCGAATCTAGGTTTTCCGGCGCAATGCGAAAAGGCCCACCAGAGGCAGTTAAAATAAGGCTAGAAACACTTTCTTTATCTTCGCCAACCAAACATTGGAATAAAGCTGAGTGCTCTGAATCTACTGGAGTAAGCGTAGCTTGGTGTTTGCGCGCGACTTCCCAGACCAGAGGTCCAGCTACCACCATTGCTTCTTTATTGGCTAGGGCCACATGATGACCAGCCTCGAGAGCTGCTAAAGTTGGCTTTAGTCCAGCAATTCCAGGAATAGCAGCAACAACTGTGTCAGCATCCATGCTTGCAATCTCTTGGGGGGTTTCGACAAGGTTTGTGCCTTTAGGTAAATGAGCCTTAACCTCAGCGATGATAGATGCATCACAAGAAACTAACTTGGGTTTAAATTCTTCAATTTGCGCCAGGAGTAAAGCAGCGTTTTTGCCTGCGGCTAACCCAACCACTTCATAACCACGCCAGCGTGCTACGTCTAGAGTTTGTGTACCGATAGAGCCAGTTGAACCAAGAACAGAAATACGTTTCACAGTGGTACTTTAACAGGTAAATGAATGCTACCTTCGCAATTGAAAGATGCTACCTCTTCTGTTATTGGGAGATGGAAACGAGATGATACCTCTCTATTGAAAGATGCTACCTCTCTATTGCGGTATTACCAAGACCATTCCTGGCAGAATTAGATTGGGATTATCTCCTAAAAAGTTTGCATTGGCCGCTAAGATATCTGGCCAGCGATTTTGTTGATTGTAAAAATCTAATGCCAGAGCTGCAAGGGTATCGCCTCGTTGCACGGTGTGAATACCTTTGGCTTCTGTTAAGCTGGCGACCTTGAGTTGGGTTTCACGCAAGGATTCAGTAATACTTTGGAGTTGCTTCTGCTGACTCTCTGATAGATTGCTGAGTTGAAAAGTCTCATTGTACAGAGTTTCATATTCCCTAGTAATTAGGGTGGCTCGAGTTTTTGCCTGATCGAGTTGCTTTTCAATTAGGCTGGTTGCCAGAGTGTTAGTTGTTTCTTCTGGTTCAGAAGTTGTTGCTGTTGAGGTCGTAGTGGATTCATCAGTTTGATTTTGTGTATTTCTTGATGTTTCTGTCGGATCTTCAGAAGTTGAGTTGGATGCTTGCGTAGTATTTTCAGAAGTTGTTGCAGATGTATCTGATGTGCTTGTCGTATCTTCAGTAGTTGTTGCAGATGTTCCTGTATTATTTTCAGATGTTTCAGTTGCAGACGTATTCTCAGGAGTACCTTCGGAAATCGTTTCTGTTTCAGTAGTTTCTGGACTAGTGATTTTGGAGGCTTCTTCAAGCTGAGTTTTCAAATCATCATTCTCGAGAGTTGCTGCTTCTAAGTCTTTTTCTAACTGTTCTTTAGCTTGGGCAAGTTCGGTGATTTGTTCTTGTAAAGCGGTTAGCCCAGAAGCTTGTTCTGTGCCTTGAGTGGCTAGGCTTTGATTAAGCTGGACTAGGTTTTCTTCTAGGCTGGTTTGCTCGGTTTGTATTTCAGTAAGGCTTTGTTGAAGCGTGGTTATTTCTTCACTTCGAGTCGCCAATTCTGTTTTAAGAGATTCGATTTCAGTGCTGCGAGTGGTTAGCTCTGTTTTTAAGTTCTCGAGTTCGGTATCTTTTGTTGTTAAGTCAGCCTTGAGCGTTTCGTTGTTGATAGTATTTTCAACCAACTCGGTTTTGAGGGTTTCAATTTCAGTGCTGCCGGTTTCTAAATCGGTTTTAAGTCCGTCAGACTCTGTGATGCGACTGGCTAATTCGGTGGTGAGTTGCTCGAATTCAGTGCTGCGATTAGCTAGCTCAGTTTTTAAGGTCTCGAGTTCTGTGGTGCGTGTTGCTAGCTCGGTCTTAAGAGTCTCGAGTTCGGTGTTGCTTGCAGCTAGGTCTATTTTGAGCGTTTCAATTTCTAGATTTGCAGCTTCTAGATTTGTTGTTGTTTCTGCTAGCACAATATCTAAAGCTTGCCCATCTTCGGTGAACAACGACTGCTCGAGGGTAGTGACTTTGGTATTGGCTTCTTCAAGTTGCGTCTGATATGTATCACGCTCTTGGCTGACTTGACTTAGGTTAGTGTTGATATCTGTAATTTGTTGTTCTAAGGAAGTGAGGGCTGCACCAAAACTTTTCTCGGAAGCAGCTAAATCAGTAGCACTATCAGTAAGCTGGGTTTGCAAGTTATCACGCTCGAGTTTGACACCCTCGAGTTCTTTTTGTAGTGTTTCTACAGTTGTTTTTATGTCTGTTAAGGCTTGCGAGTCTGTTGCTGGCGTGGTGGTCTGCAAATTTTGGGCTGTGGTTAGCTCAGACTCGAGTTGCTCTAACTGGATTATGGAATCTTTGTAATCAAGACTTAAATCAGTGACCTGATTATTTAATTGATCAACCTGCTTGACCAAGGCTTGCTCTAAACGACTTGGCCCACAACCACAGAGCACTACAAGAAGTAATCCCCAACCTAGACCTCTGGTGTTACTGGTCATTCATGCCTCCCGAAAAAAATGTCTAACACTTTCGTAGCATGAAAGGGCTAATGTCGTGTGCGCTACGCTAAAAAGCGACCTTATAGACGCTTAGATTCTATTGTAACGTATTAAGATTCAACAGGGAGCATCTCTTTGGCATACCGCTCTAAGGTCTCGGCATCTACCTTGGTGGTTTGGGCCCCAATTTGGGTGGTATTAAGTGCGCCCGCTACATTGCCAATACGAGCCGCGTAGGGTGAGTCGTATCCTTCCATAATTCCGTGGGCAAAGGCTGCGGTATAGTAATCGCCTGCACCCGTAGTATCGACCACCCCTTTGATTTCAAAGGCTTCAATGAGTTCAGTTAACTCAGGCGTAATCACAATTGAGCCTCTTTCACCCACTTTGACAATCACGCGGTTAATACCCTGTTCTTTAAGTCCAGCAATGGCATCAGAAATGGACCCTTCACCGGTTAGGGCAAAGAGTTCTTTTTGATTCATAAGCAGGTAATCAACATCTTGAACCAAATCAATAAGTTCGTCTTGCAAAGCACTAACAGCTCCAGGACCCATATCAATAAAGGTGGTCAATTTGGCTTTTTTAGCTACCTCGAGGGCTTCTAGAGCAAAAGCACGCTGTGATCCGGCCACGAGACTATAAGCACTCATGACCAGTGCGTCGCACGATGAAATGGCCTCGGCTTGAAGCTTGCTAGCATCTAAGTTTCGGCTAGCTCCTACCGAGCTAATCATGGTGCGTTGGGCATCAGGTGTAATTAATAAAATCACGCTACCAGTAAGCGTAGAGGCATCTTTTTGAATATGGCTGGTGTCGACCCCGGAGGCTAAAATATTACTTAGGGCCACCTCGGAAAAGGGCCCTGTACCTACCCTGGTGGCTATCTTTACCTGGTGTCCTAGACGTGCCAAGGTAACAGCAATGGTTCCCCCAGCCCCCCCAGGCTCCATGACAGATTGAGTAACCGTAACATCGCCACCGGCTTCGGGTAATTCATCTACAAAATACATTAAGTCAACGGTCACATCGCCGACTACAAAAAATTTCGACATTCGATTCACCATTTCTAGCATTCAGTTTTTGCTTTTATATAGCATACATTACTTTGGCTTGATGAGTGTAGTATGATTGTCCCAGATTAGGTATTATCTATCAACCAGAATTTAAACTGGGTCAAAAATAAATAAGAGATGCCTTTTTTGGCTCTTACGATCTATCATTCTTGACGGGACTTGTTTTCAAGCCAAGACGTGCAAACAGTCTCTGAAAATCCGTTAACTCAAGGGCTTCTGCACGCACGTCAGGGCGCAATCCTAAATCGTTTAGGACATCTTTGACCAAAAGAGCCTCATAGCCTGCTAAAGAAAGACTATTTTGCACGGTTTTACGCCGATGTCTAAAGCTTTGGTAGATAAAATCGAAAAAACCTGCCTCAGGAAGTGTTGAGGTCATGATATCAATGCGAACTAGGCTGCTAGTGATATCCGGTGGGGGTAAGAAGACCCCAGGTTTTAAGTCACGGATGCGTTTGGCCTTGCCAAAATAACTAACCATTACACTAAGTGCCCCATAGTTTTTGCTGCCTTTATCTGAGCAGAGCCGTTGTGCCACTTCTTTTTGCACTAAGAAGATCAGGACTTTGAACTTTCCAGACTCGAGGGCTTTTATAATCAGTGGAGTAGCCACATTATAGGGTAGGTTGGCCACCAGCAAGCTTTCGTTGGGCAAACTAGACATATCAAAAAGAAGCCCGTCTCCATGAATAAGATTAATATTGGGTAAATCAGCTAGGGTTTGCTGTAAAACTGGAATTAAGCGTTGATCTAGTTCTACGGTAGTCACCTGCTTTGCTCTTTTAGCTAGTTCTTGTGTGAGTACACCCAGCCCAGGGCCAATCTCGAGAACGGTATCTTGAGAGGTAATGCCTGCTGCCTCGACGATAGTTTGTAAGGCAAAAGCATCAATTAGAAAATTTTGACCAAAGCTTTTATCAGGTTTTAGACCATATTGGTTGAGTAAATTGCGGACTGTACTAAGAGAGGTTAAAGACATCGTTTAGCTTGATTGGATATTTTCGCCGATAAAGGTTTCTAGCTCATTTTTGGCAGTCTCGAGGGTTTCCTTGTTTACGACTGCCAATTCACCAGCTAGCATGATTTTGGCATTTTCTAAAACTTCGCGTTCCGTAAGAGCTAACCCGCGTATTAAATCCTGTTGAGAGAGTAGTCCAATTAGTTTAGCTAAATCATAAGCATTGCCACTGGTTAAAATTTTCTGTTCGGCTCGGTAGCGTGGTGGCCACTGCTCAGGTAAGCTTAAGTCGGCTTTGAGCAAGGTGTTTTTGATGCGCTCAATTTCTTTTTTTTCAATGGTATACCTTAGACCAACATCTTTGGCTTTCTTGAGGGGAACTAAGACTTCCATATCCCCACGAATAAACACAATTTTGAGGTATTCATGTGTACTGCCAAGCACCTCGCGGGTCACCATTTCCTCAATAACCCCAGCACCTTGGGGCGGATAAACCACTTTGTCGCCAACTTTGAAGTTCACACCGCACTCCTTGTAAAGAGCCTAACACATTTTTTAGGGTTTTATTACGGTTGTGATGGAGGTTGTGCTGCTGAGATATCCAGATGCTAAGGTGGAATTCATGGGGTTTAGAAGGTTTGTAGGATTGACCATGTGTGCTTTTATAGTGGGCTCTTGGGGGTATACACAAAGTGTGTGGACTTCAAACTTAGAAGATGCACGTAAGCTTTTGGAGATAGCTGATGGTAAGCCTTATAACGAAAGTATTGACATTGATAGTTTGGATGAAATTAACCAGATTTTTAAGCTTCCAAATGAGGCTCAAGTGGTGCTGACCCGTGAGCAGTATTTCCATGTTGGTAGAGTAGATATAGAATTCTTTATTGAAATTCCTGGTCCTGAAGCTGGCCAGACCCCTGAACATTTTTTGAAAGATATGTCCGAAGTAGGATGGATGATTTATGGAGAAAAAGACGATGAGACTGGCCAATGGTGGCAGGTTTGCCTAGCTGACCATGACCGCAACCTAGTCTATGATGGGTTTATTCAAAAGTTTTATAGCGGCAATAGTTGGAGTGAGCCCGCAGAGTATAAAACGTGGATGCGATTTACTGACTCAACAGGTTATCCAGCTTTTTTTCCTACACTTTGGCCACCCGCTCCATGTTATGAAGGAATTCCACCAACACGAAAAGCGTTTATTGGTACTCCACAACTCGAGGAAGGGAGTACAGTTTGTAGCTACTTAACTCTCGATGTCGACGGGCCCTCTAATTTTGAACCCTTTGTATACAGTGTGCTTTTACCTTCCCCTGAAATACCTGTCGCTTATGATTCTGGTGAATGCTGGTGGCAAGCTAATGAAGTAAAGGTGTATAACACTATTTTGCCGCATGATATCATCATAAAAATAAGTGCAAAAGACCGTGCTACAGCCAATGATATCTGGTACAAAATACTTAGCTACCGGTGTCTAAGTAGTGACAATAAGATGCTTAAAATTCCCCTTGGCGATGATGCCTGCTGGCAGAAGGACTCAAGCGTTATGTCAGGTGGATTCGAGGTTTTATACACACGTTATCAACTTGACATTTATATGGTTGCTATCAATCCTTACTTGGAAGAAGACAGCTTTCATTTGGCAGTAAAGCTTACCTTGCAAACCATGAATCGTGATTAAGCCCTGGCTCTAGGTTTTTTTGCTTTTGGTTTTTTGCCCGGTACGTTGGTGATAGCTATTTCTCTCCCCTGAAGCTTAGCCTCAATCTCTCTTATGCGGTCACGTACAGCGGCAGCCTTCTCAAAATCTAGAGTTTCACTGGCCTCCCACATTTCAGTTTCTAGAGTTGCCAGTTCTTGCTTTAGGTCATCCATGACCAATTCACGTTCCCAGGGGGCTAGTTTCTCTGGTGGTCCTTCGGCTCCTGCTTCTTCGCCACGAATCACATTGCGAATACTTTTGCGAATTGATTCTGGAGTAATGTTATTGACTTGATTATAAATAAGCTGTTTGTCACGGCGACGATTGGTTTCACCAATCGCACCTTTCATAGCATCGCTGACGACATCGGCATAAAGATAAACTTCACCGCGCACGTTTCTAGCTGCTCGTCCAATGGTTTGAATTAAGCTGCGTTCACTGCGTAAGAAGCCCGTTTTGTCTGCGTCTAAAATAGCTACCAGTGAGACCTCAGGTAAATCTAAACCTTCACGCAATAAGTTAATCCCAATCAATACATCAAAATGCCCTAAGCGCAAATCGCGCAAAATAACCTGACGCTCTACAGCGTCAATACCAGAGTGCATATAACGCACCCGCACCCCTTGCATCGCAAAGTATTCAGTTAAGTCCTCAGACATTTTTTTGGTCAAGGTAGTGACTAATACACGTTCTTTCAGACTGGCGCGTTCACGAATAGCAAACAGTAAATCGTCAATCTGTCCACGGCTTGGTTTAATAGTTATTGCAGGATCAACCAAACCTGTAGGGCGGATGACTTGCTCGGCAACCTTGTTTGACATGCCGAGCTCATGTTGTGCAGGTGTGGCGGAAACAAAGACCACTTGTCCGACCCGCTCAAAGAATTCTTCTTGTTTTAAGGGGCGGTTATCAAGGGCAGCCGGTAAGCGAAAACCATAATCAACCAAGACTTGTTTGCGTGCTCTATCACCATTAAACATGCCGCGAATTTGTGGAACCATCACATGGGATTCGTCCATAAACACCATAAAATCATCAGGGAAATAATCAAGGAGGGTATGCGGTGCTTCACCAGGTTGTCGTCCATCAAGATAGCGAGAATAATTTTCAATACCTGAGCAGTATCCTAAGGTCCTAATCATTTCAATGTCATACATGGTGCGTTCTTTAAGGCGTTGTTTTTCTAAGAGCTTATCGGTGTTTTGAAAGAACTCGAAGTCTTTCTGCTAGATCAGCCTCGATTTGGGCTACTACTGGATCAATGCGGTCATAAGGGGTCACATAATGTTTGGCAGGGAAGATGGTGGTGCTCTCGAGTTCACTGAGTTCGTTTCCAGTGACCGCGTCAACCATGACCAAACGGTCAATATCATCACCCCACATTTCAACCCGTAATGGTGACTCGTCGTAAGAAGCCCAAATCTCGACCACATCGCCCTTGGCTCTAAAGCGTCCAGGAGCCAATTCAATATCATTACGTTCGTATTGTTGGATGATTAAGCGAGTCAAAATATCATCTCTCGAGACTTTTTGACCCTTGGTTAAAATTAGATTTAGGGCTTGATACTCCACTGGCGAGCCTAGACCATAAATGGCACTGACCGATGCCACTACGATGACATCTCTGCGGGTAAGCAAACTGCGCGTTGTTGAGTGACGCAGACGTTCTAATTCTTGGTTAACATTAGAATCTTTTTCGATAAATAAGTCTCTGGCGGGTACATAGGCTTCGGGTTGGTAATAATCATAATAAGAAATAAAAAACTCAACGGCTGCACTCGGAAAGAAGTCTTTAAATTCACCTGCAAGTTGAGCGGTCAAAATTTTATTGGGAGCTAAAATAAGTGCGGGGCGTTGGGTGGCTTCGATAATTTTGGCAACCGTATAGGTTTTACCAGTGCCTGTAGCTCCAAGCAAGGTCTGGAACCTTAGTCCATCTCCTAATCCTTCAACAAGATCATGGATGGCTTTGGGCTGGTCACCTTTTGGTGTAAAGGGAGATTCAACAGTAAGCGACATACCTTATATTTTAAGCATATATTGCCTTAGGTTTGTGTTGGGAAATAACAGTAATTAGACATTTTGCAAACTCAAAATCGGTTGATGACCGTTACACCCTGTTGGGCAAAGCTTCCCATACTGGCTAGTTCATGACTTGCTTCATCAAGACTGATGGTTTTGCCTATCAGAGCCTTAGGATTTAGTTTTCCCAATACAATCATCTCGAGCATTTCACGGTAACGATGTGCCTGCATTCCATGACTGCCGATAAGGGTCAGTTCTTTGGCTAAAACGTCATACATCGGAATAGGCACAAAAGCATCTTCAGCGAGCGTTAAACCAATTTGCACATGTCGCCCACGTTTACGTAAACTGCGAATAGAATTTTGACTAGTAAGCACACTGCCTAAAGCATCGATAGAAACATGGGCTCCACCCTGGGTTAAATCTTGAATGGCGTTTACGGGGTTATCTTGTTTGGCATTAATAACCAGACTTGCACCTAGGATTTTGGCACGCTCGAGCTTGCCTTCATCAATATCAATTGCAATCACACGAGCACCTATTGCTGCACCGATCATAATAACTGAGAGTCCAATACCACCACAGCCATGCACAGCTAGCCATTCACCTGCTCTTACCTGGCCTTGATCAACAACACCATGAAAGGCGGTCATAAAGCGGCAGCCTAAACTGGCTGCTTCAACAAAATCAATGCTCTCTGGTAAAGCTACTATGTTTGTTTCTGCTCTTGGAATTGAAATAAACTGTGCAAAAGAGCCCCAAGCTGAAAACCCTGGCTGATAATCTTGGTCGCAAATATTCTGAAATCCAGCGCGGCACTGGGCACATACACCACATCCCAAACAAAAAGGAAGCGTGACACGATCTCCAGCTTTCCAGTTCTTAATTGTCGGACTCACTTCAACTATTACACCAGCCATTTCATGACCGGGTACATGTGGTAATTGAATCATTGGATCATGACCCATCCAACCGTGCCAATCGCTGCGGCATATCCCGTTGGCTTTGACCTCGAGGATAATCCCACCTTCACTCAAGATAGGATCAGGAACTTTCATGACGGTTAGGGGTTGTTCAAATTCGTGGTAGATAGCAGCGCGCATGAACCTAGTATATCTTTAGAATAGGTGATGACGGCATGTATGTCCTGCTCAAGGCTGTTCATAACGAAATTGATTATAAGCAGTTTTAGCGTTAGTGTCTGTCCTGCTCAAGGCTGCTTTTCAAAGATGATACCTCTGGCTCAAGGCTGTTATTCAAAGATGATACCATCGGCTCAAGGCTGTTTATAACGGCATGATGCTACGAAGTGAGGCGAAGCCACGCCTTGCTCAAGGCTGCACTTTGGTTAGGCTTGTTCTACGACTAAAGAATGAAGCCTCGGTCTACGATATCTTGTTAATATTTTGTTACCACTTAGCAGTAAGCTAAGTTTGGGAGGAAAAAAATGAAACCTTTACTAACGGAAATTTGGACACAAGATATAGAAAATCCTGAGCTTTGGCACGGCAATTATGGTGTGATATTGAATACGGCAGCCCTAGATGAACGTGAAGCCTTTTTTGATGTTACTCGCATTCCGGCTATGCCACAGATGCCTCAAAAACAGCGTTATATGATTGCTCGATAAAACTAGCCATAACGATCACAACATAAGTCATCCCAAAACTTCGAGTTCACGTTGTCGTGAACTCGAAGTTTTACTGTAATTTCGTCATTGCGAGGAGCGTTTCGGTGGTGAAGTAACGGCCAATCACACTATTGCTATTGTTTGAGGTAGACAAGCGACGAAGCAATCTCCTTGCACTGACCTTGCTATAAAGTAAGCGAAATGAGATTGCTTCGCGGATTGGCAAAGATGGGCTTTATCAGCATTGAATACACCCTATTCTTAGGCTCGCAATGACAAAATATTATGCAAACGGAGCAAAGTGCTCCGTTTGCATAAAAGATTCGCACCTGACTCATGTTTATGTTGGGTTAAAGACATAAGCTTGGTGACCTTGGGGTCATACTTTGCAGTATGACCAATACTAAAACAACAACTGTCCATCATTTAACCAACAAGCGTTTTGTAGGGATTACACCTGATCAGCAAAGGGTCATGATCGATGGAGAAAAAGAAGCTAAAACTGGGATGAACCCTATGGAGCTTGTTCTTAATGCCGTAGGAGCTTGTGCAGCTATCGACATTGTGGAAATGCTCAAGAAGCGCAAGCTCAAGATTCACAGTTATAAAATTGACCTCGAGGGTGACCGTGCTGAAGGAACGCCAGCCTATTACACTCATATTCGGGCCCGACATATATTTAATGTTCCAGGACTTGATCAAAAAACAGCCGAGCGTTTTGTGGATTTGGGGATGAATAAATATTGCTCGGTGGCTAGCAGTCTAAAAGCCAGTGTGAGTTTTGAGGTAGTCCTCGAGCATGAAGTGGTAACACCTTCTGTCTAAATAAGTAATAAAATACACGCTTCGACCTTGCAGTTAAGAGGTCTCTATGAGAAATACCTGACACCGTTTTAACCTAAGTTTGTTAGTCTATAGGCTATGTCTGATGTTAAACCCATAGTGATGAGCCTACATAACCCAGATTTTTATTTTAATCGGGAGTTGTCCTGGCTGGCCTTTAACGAGCGTGTTCTAGAAGAAGCCATGGATGAAAACAATCCACTTTTAGAACGCTTAAAATTCCTAGCCATTTTTAGTACCAATCTAGATGAATTTATGATGATTCGTTACGCGGGTCTTAAAGATCAGGCTGATGCTGGTATTGACCAGCGTACCCCTGATGGCATGACTCCTAAAGAACAGCTCAAAGCTATTTCCGAAAAGCTTCACCCTTTGGTGGCTTTGCACCGCAAGGTTTTGGGTCAGATAATTTTGCCAGCTCTCGAGAATGAGGGTGTCTCCCTTTTAGCCATTGATAAGCTTAAAGAATCGGATAAAGCCGTGATTGAAAAATTCTTTCGAGATGAACTTTTTCCTGTTCTGACACCTTTAGCTGTTGATTCAGGACATCCTTTTCCACGTTTGCCCAATCTTAGTTTTTCATTGATGCTCGAGGTGGATGACCCGGTGGAAAATGAAACCAAGATGGCCATTGTGCAGGTTCCTAGTGTCTTGCAGCGTTTTTTGCGTTTGCCAGGAAAAGATGGCTACCGTTTTGTCATGCTCGAGGACATTATCAAGGCCAAACTCTCTGAACTCTTTCCAGGCTATGAAGTCAAACGTGCCCATGCTTTTCGCTTAACCCGCAATGCAGATATTGAAATTGCTGAAGATGAGGCTGATGATTTATTGCAAGTCATTGAAGACGAGGTGCGCCGCCGTCGCTGGGGAGACCCAGTAAGACTCGAGGTCATGAGTGATATGCCTAAAAGTTGGCGTACTTACTTGCGAGAAACCAATAAACTCAATAACGATGATGTTTATGAAATCCCCAACCACCTAAATGTTGCAGATTTTATGGAATTAGCTTCACTAAAAATTGCGGATTTGCGAGATAAACCTTTTGTGCCTCGCCTGCCAACCGAGTACCGTAATCAAAATATTTTTGCGGCTATTCATAAACAAGATATTTTAATTCAACACCCTTTTCATGCCTTTGATGCGGTGCAAGACCTCATCGAAGAAGCTGCCGATGATCCAAATGTTCTTGCTATTAAACAAACCTTGTACCGTGTTGGGCGTAAATCTCCCGTGGTGACTGCCCTAATGAAAGCTGCCGGTAACGGAAAATTAGTAACTGCACTAGTTGAGTTAAAAGCACGCTTTGATGAAGAAAATAATATCGTGTGGGCTAGGGAATTAGAGCGTTCAGGTGTTCATGTGGTTTATGGGTTTGCAGGACTCAAAACCCATTGTAAGGCTCTACTGATTGTGCGGCGTGAAGGTAAAGACATTAAGCGATATGTCCATCTGGGAACAGGAAACTATAATCCTGGTACGGCCTCTGTTTATACCGATTTAGCTCTGCTGTCATGTGACCCAGATCTGGGCGCAGATGTGTCAGAGCTTTTTAACTATCTTACCGGCTTCTCAAAACAAACCACCTGGCGCAAGCTTTGGGTGGCCCCGAAAATTTGCGTAACAAAATTATTGAAGCGATTGACCGTGAACGTGGATTTGCCGAAGCTGGCCAAGAAGCCCACATTATCGCTAAAATGAATTCACTAGTTGATCCCGAAGTGATTCGCGCCTTGTATCGTGCCTCACAAGCAGGTGTCAAAATCAATTTAATTGTTCGTGGTATTTGTTGTTTGCGTCCTGGGGTTAAAGGGGTCAGTGAAAACATTCAGGTAAAAAGTATAGTGGGGCGATTTTTAGAACATAGCCGAGCCTTTTTCTTTAAGCATGGTGGCTTAGAGAATCTATATATAGGCTCTGCTGATTGGATGCAGAGAAACTTAAATCAACGCGTGGAAGCGGTTTTTCCTGTTGAGGATGAACGTTTAAAACGAAAAATCATGATTGTTTTAGATTTGATGTTGCGTGATAATGTCAAGGCTTGAGAATTGCAAAGTGATGGTACATATATTCGGGTCAAACAAAAAGCCAAACAAAAACGACTGGATTCTCAAGAACGCCAGCTCGAGATGTCTGCCCAACGCTTAGCCCAATCCGAGCGGTAGTAGCTTCTTGGTAAAAAGTCAGAAATAAAAATTTCACGAACACAAGTATTGTGAAATTAAGTACATATCTTCTGTTAAAGTCGGGTTTCAAACCAATTTGCATCACTTATGCCTTTCCCTAAAAGGTTTGACATATTCATCCAACCTTCGGACGGCATCTATGTACTGTGCGTTGATTTAGTAATAGTCCGGTAACTTTTTTGAGTCAAATTCGGAAGAAAGCTGTCTTGGTTGTAAAACACTTAATTTCAGAGCCATTTCGACAAACTTGAAAAATACCGTCTTGAACGTGGTTTTAAAAAAACATTCCAGACTATTGATTTAGGATAGTGAATCTAAAACTAGAATTGTCTCCGACTAGATGTTACCTGCTTTAGAACTGTGAGGGCATAAACTATTCGTATGAGTATTGCTGGTCGCATATGGCGACTCGTTAGAACTGAATTGAATAGTCGTCTTGGTCGCTTTGAGAATACCTTTAGGCAAGCCAAACCCAATGGGGAAGACACAGCCTCAAACCATTCTTCTAAGGTATCTACCGAAGAAGCTAAGCGAGCCCAGTATTACCGAAGGCTCGAGCTTCCCAATGGTGCGCCTTTATACAATGTCAAAGCATCATATAAACGCCTGATGAAAAAATATCACCCTGATAAATTTCAAAATGAAGAACAACGCGTTACGGCTACAGAACTGGTGAAAAAACTCAACGAAGCCTATGCAGAACTGACGAAGTATTTGGAGCAGGAAAGTAAATAAGCTGATTTCGGTGTTTATTTGGCAATTCCAAGATAGATTGAGACAATATTTCAACAACGGCCTTGTCATCCTGAGCATGGCCGAAGGAAACCCATTGTAAAACGCAGACAAAAATGTCTCAGTGAGCCTTGGAACGGCTAATTGATGTGGATAGCTAGAAGGGAGAATATAGAAGCAAAAACTTCTTCCTCCTGACGTTTTCTGTGATAGAAATGCTGAACTTAATATGCTTGATAATCTGGATTTTCCCAGACAATTAAAGTTGCCCAATTATCTGAAGCAGAATCCTGGATGTAGTTTTCTAAAAGTCCTCGAAAGACAAAGCCATTTTTAAGCTGAAAGGTTAAGGTGCTATCAGAAAGCTCGCCAGCGATGACCTTTTGTACATAGGTTTGTGCGTCCATTGAAGTTTTATGGTTGACATAATCTGGAATAAGGCCACCGGCTATAATTCCACGGCGGTTATAACGTTTGACTAATTCCTTGCGAGCCTTGTAAAGCATTTTGCCAATGCCTTTGCTGCGGTGATCTGGATGCACACTGATGTCTGCACCGTAGTACCATGCGCCGTCAGAATGATGATGGCTATAGTAGCCTTCATCAATGATTTCTTGGAAGGTATGGTGGGAATCATCAAAATCAAAATCAACAAAAAAACCAGAACCTAACCCGACTACATTTTCACCCTCGAGGGCGATCAAATTGGCTTCAGGGAAAAGCTCATAATGTTTTAGAAAATGCTCAGCCCGCATACGCTCGTGATAACCCAGAGTTGGGTAGCAGATGGTTTGTAAATCCTCGAGAGCCTTGGCATAGTGCGGCTCTAAAGGAATAATGCGAATAGATGTTTTCATAGCGTTCTTTCTGTTTAGTAATGAGCGACTCGCTTCTGGCGATTAGCTATTATGGCTTTACTTTTAACTCATTGCTAGTTGCTCATTACTGATAACTAGTTACTTAATTTAAAGTGCTCATACTCGTTTGCCGTGGGTAGCCCCCAGCACATCCAAAAATCTAGTGTAGCAGGCCGCATGATGGCTGCGCCACAGGTCTCCACAAACTTGGGTGCTTTAGAGGTTACGCAGATGGCTTCTTTGTCTCTGGTTAGGGCCTGCAAATCTTCGATGGTGATGTTGTCTTTAGACAATAAAGTTTTCCCTTGCTCGAGCCTAGCTTCAGAATTGGCTTGAGACATAGGGTCACGTTTGCGCTCAACGGTGCGTGTTTGCCCAATGGTGCAGTGATTAGTGTGTACCAGGGCCTCGTCTTTAAGTTCTGTAATATGTGTAGTAGTTGACATAGCTTCAATGTTATAGCCATGACCGGTTTTATCAAAAAGCATATAGTTATGCGCTCCAGCAAGTTTGGCTTCGGTAATACATTTAAGAGCATCGTCTAGATTATTTTGCTCTAAAGCTTTGCGGACCACAAAGGGCCACATCACGCCGATTTGCCCATCTGCACCAAGTAGGTTATTGATACCTAGAGCAATACCTTGGGTATTCATACCAATCATGCCCACACAACCAACAGATGTAAAGGCAAAAAACTCAGGGGCGTGATCGGGTTTGCCGTGAATTAAAATAACGTGTGGCGTAGCGGTATCATGCATATCCCAGGTTTGACCATAGAATCCTTTTCCGCCTTGTGCTAAGTGATCAGGTACGGTAAACACGGTACAGTTATCGGCACCTGCTGGAGCTGCTTGTTTTGGGGTTGTGTTCCCGACTTTATAAACGGTGTCAATAAAATCAGTAAAGCCATTGACAATCAAGAGTTCAGCCATGCTTAAATTTGTGGCATCAGCCATACCTTGAAGCTCTTCGACTAGACTTGGTGAATAACTGCGGTGTTCATTTAGGCAGGCTTCGGCTAGGGCTAGAACCTCATGCTTGGGCAAGCTGCGCCCTGTCCAAGCTTCCTCAGACGATAGTTTTACCCGTTCTTCGGCAAAGTGGCGAATAGCATCGGCATAGGCCACACCGTGTTGATAGCCCATATTGTAAGAGGAGCCTGAAAGCTCTAAAACACGAATACGAGGATATTTAGTCATGGCTTTAGCTTACCCTACTTTGATGAAGGTATTGAGTGTGATAAGGAACAAAAAACATTAAATCCCCAAGTTCAATTAGCCCAAAATGGAAGCGTTATTATTTTTCCAGGTTACACTCACATCTTGACCTACCTGATAGCGATCTGAAGGCTCATTATCTAAATTTTGGGCCCTGACCACTAAGTTGATGTTTCCACCAGCATCTACGTGATAACGCATATCGGTGCCGATATACTGCACTTCGGCAATTTTGCCCTTGAGCAGAGTGGAGTTGGAGGCAGTTTGGCTGCTGGTAATGGCAATGCGCTCTGGGCGAATAGCTAATGTGGCACTTTGCCCAATGCTAAGGGTGTGTTGGCTAAGAGGAGCCTCGAGAATCCGTCCATCAGCCAATTTGACTTGTCCTACATCGCCTGATTTTCCAGTCAATGTGCCTTCAATAAAATTGGTTTCACCAATAAAATCTGCCACAAAGCGGTTGGCTGGGCGTTCATAAATATCATCGGGTTTACCTACTTGTAACACATTGCCTTCGCTCATTACGGCGATGCGGTCAGCCATGGTCAGGGCTTCTTCTTGGTCATGGGTAACAAATATAAAGGTAATGCCTACTTCACGCTGCATGGTCTTGAGTTCGTATTGCATAGTCTTACGCAGTTTCAAATCCAATGCACCTAGAGGCTCATCTAAAAGTAATACAGCAGGGCGGTTAACCAATGCTCTAGCTAAAGCAATACGCTGGCGTTGACCACCTGAAAGCTGCCAGGGTTTGCGCTCAGCAGTATGGGGAAGACGGACTAGCTCGAGGGCTTCCGTAGCTCGTTTTCTGGCTTCATCATTTGAAATGCCAGCCATCTTTAAACCAAACATGACATTGTTCAAAATAGTCATATGCGGGAATAGAGCATAGTCTTGAAATACAGTATTTACTGGGCGGTGAAAGGGTGGAATACCTTGAACAGGTTTACCTCGAATTAAAATCTCGCCAGAGTCTGGATGCTCGAACCCTGCAATGGCTCTTAGGGTTGTGGTTTTCCCACACCCTGAAGGTCCCAGTAAGGCAAAAAATTCACCCTCGGCAACGGAGAGTGAAATATTGTTAATGGCATTAACAATTTGACCGCTGCGGGTGTCTTTGTATTGTTTTTTGACATTTTTAAGTTCAACCGAAGGTTGGCTTGACATGGTTTTTTATACCATAAAAGGCAGAAAGGGATAAAGAGCAAAAGCCTGCCTTGAATGTATTGAAGGAGGAGGAGTCGGGGACATCTAACGGTTTACGTTTGGCATTTTAGAATTTTGAAAATTCGGCAAAATACTTTTTTACTGGAACCGGCATAAACCACTTTCCAGTAAAGCCTTTGGGAATAACCAAGGCATCACCCTTGGTAAACCTAAGGGTCTGCCCAGTTTCATCGGTGATTTCTACTTGACCCTCGAGTAAGACACAAAACTCGCCCCTGGCACGGTTCTTTATGTTGATAGTACCCGCTTCGCTAGACCACACACCTGCACTGGCCCCAGTAATTTCTTCATAGGCAACAAAAACACCCTCAGGAGGACGGCCCTTCGAGAGCTTTAGGGCCGGTGTAAACCACAGGCTCGAGTGCTGCATTTGAGTTTAGTTTGATAATAGTTTGTAGGGCTGTGTTCATATTGAAAGTTTATCACAAACCTTTGCTTCGATAAGACCTCGTACACAAATACCTTAGACTTATTTGTGTACACCCTTTTTGTTTGACTAAGCCTTACAAGCACTGTCACATCCCAAGACCCTGCAATGAATCTTTAAAAACCCGTTGGATTGTGCCTGCGTAGGGGTATTTCATGAAATGCCCCTACGGAAACGAAGTGGACGCAAGGCTAGGGATACCACAAAAGATTTTTGCATTTTGATTTAACCTACTATTGTTCGTGTACTTAAGGTTTCCTAGCCTATAGCAAAAAGTGAGGCAAGCGAATAACGCCGTGCCACACTTTCAAATTTTCGTTTTTTACTGCTTTATTTCCTAAATGTTTATTGTCCTAATGCAATTTTGAGTTCTTCCCAAGCATTGTTATAAAGATACTCGAGGTCGGCATCTTGCTTGGTTGAGAATAGGTTGGCCATTACCTCAGCAGGTGGATAAATGCCAGGGTTATTGAGCATTTCATCATCAAGTAGACCTTCAACTACGTCAAGTTTTAAAGGAGTAGCAAAGGCGGTGTAATTGCTGATATCTGACCCCACCTTAGGATCAAGAATATAGTCAATAAAGACGTGCGCCAATTCAACATTGGGTGCGCCAGTAGGAATCACTAGGCTGTCAAACCAGAAGTTTGCACCTTCAGATGGAATTACATAAGCATAATCATCACAATTACAATCGGCCATAATCTGGAAGATATCGCCCATATATTCACTGGTCATATCAATCTCACCACGTACTAAAACTTCTTGACCATCGTCTTGGTTGATATAGGTTACATTTTTACCTTTTTCAATTAGAAAATCTCTAGCTTCATTGATTTCACCTTCGTCGCTGGTGTTAGGGTCTTTGCCTAGCATTAATAAGGCTACTCCCATAGCAGCTCTTGGGTCCTCGAGCCAGGACACTGGCCCCTCATAATCAAATAGGTCATTCCAACTGGTGATTTCTTTGCCTACTTTAGTTTTGTTGTAACCAATGCCAATGGTTCCCCATTGATAGGGAAGACTGAATTCGTTACCAGGGTCACTAGGAGTATCTAGCAGATTTGCATCGAGGTTGACCGCGTTGGGGATTTTGGACATATCCAAAGGCTCGAGTAAGCCCTCATCAATCATTAAGGGCAAGGTACTGGTACTAGGAATGGTAATGTCATAGCCAGGATTCCCTTGGCGCAAGCGGGTCAACATGTCGCCATCAGTAGGGAAAGTATCATAGATGACTTTGACCCCACATAGTGTTTCAAAATTAGAAATGGTGTCTTCGGCAACATAGGTAGTCCAGTTATAAACGCTTAAGTTTTGCCCCTCAAACCCTGCTGGACAAGTCCACGAAGTGTCTTGGCTAAAGCCAAAACCGCTAAAAAGTGTTAACCCCAATAGAAAAAGTTTCTTCATTTTACACTCCCTATAAATAGACCAATCCCTACTTCCTGCAAAGCGTGGTTGGCTAAATTGAAGATAACATAATAAAGTTAGAAATATAAGAAAAAACCCTTTAACGTTTCTTAAAGAATAGTGTTCAGTAATACAGTCTTAAAGATTCAAGGTTAAAGATTTGGCACGATAATCATTTTGTACTAAGGTTGTTTGTGTCGATTTGGGACCCTGGGTTGAAGAATCGATTCTTTCATGAAACACTATCTTTATGTTTACTGACAAAGAGAAAATTCTCGAGCAGTATCAAAATGCCAATAATCTCGATGCCCGCATAGCCTTACATAAACGGTTTAGTACAGCCAAGCATGATTATCATTCCTGGTTTTTTGACCAACTCCAGGCACCAAAAAATGCCAAGGTTTTAGAACTTGGTACAGGCTCTGGCCAAACTTTGGCAAGTTAACTGTGAACGTGTACCTGCGTCTTGGCAAGTTATATTGTCGGATATTTCAGAAGGGATGTTAAACGATGCTAAGACAAATGTCGCAGATGTTTCTGGTACGTTTTCGTTTCAAAGGCTAGATGCACAAGCGATTCCTTTTGAGGACTCGAGCTTTGATGTGGTTATAGCCAATCACATGCTTTACCACGTGCCAGATGTTGATAAAGCTATCAGCGAAGTTCGGCGTGTCTTAAAACCAAATGGGCGTTTTTATGCAGCTACAGGTGGACTAAAGCACATGCAGGAACTCGATGATTTTGTGGTAACACATATGGCTTCTAAGCTTCCGGGCGTGTTTGAAGGTTTGGATACAATAACTCAGCAGTTTGCACTCGAGAATGGAGCAGAAAAACTTACCAAACACTTTCCTAATGTGAAACTTCATTTGCCACCTGAGAGTCATTTACAGGTTACTGAGGCGGAACCGTTTATAGCTTACATTTTATCAATGGCACGTTGGTCCATGTTAGTAGATGGCGTGTCGAAACAGCAGGTTGATGAAGTCGTGACAGAAGCAAGAAAACTTGCCCAAGCAAATTTGCCTATTCGTATTACAACCTCAGCAGGACTTTTTGAATCCTATTGATCTACAAGTCAAAATCTCTCGCTAACCGTTTTCATCTCCATAAATAGCCGCAAGTAATCTGGTCCACCAGCTTTCGCATTAGAGCCAGAAAGTTTGAACCCACCAAAGGGTTGAATGCCGACCAATGCTCCAGTAATTTTGCGGTTTAAGTAGAGATTTCCCACCGCAAATTCACGGCGAGCTTTCTCTAAACGTTGGCGATTGTTGCTAATCACACCACCCGTTAATCCATATACAGTGCTATTGGCCAGTTGCAAAGCATGGTCAAAATCTTTAGCTTTTTGAACGGCGACCACAGGGCCAAAAATTTCTTCGCAAGCAATGGTTGCACTTTGCATCACATCGGAAAAAATAGTGGGTTCAATAAAATGCCCGTTGCCTTCAGCACGTTCACCACCTAGAGCAAGTTTAGCTTCAATTTTACCAAGCCCAATATAGTGCATTATTTTGTCTACTGCTTTTTGATTGATAACTGCGTTGACATTTTTATTGTCCTCGGCAATTCCCATAGTCAACTTAGATGTTTTTTCAGTAAAACGTTTGAGTAGTTCATCGTGGACACTATCAACTATAATCAAGCGACTCATAGCCGAGCATTTCTGTCCTTGAAAGCCGTAGCTACTGGCTACGGCTACCGAAGAGGCATACTCTAAATCGGCGGTTTCGTCAATAATCAGTGCGTCTTTGCCGCCCATTTCTACATAGACACGTTTTAAGAAATTTTGCCCAGGTTGCACTTTGGCGGCACGTTCATTGATTCGCATTCCTGTATTGAGTGAACCCGTAAAGTTTATAAAGCGGGTGCGTGCATGATCAACCAGCGCGTCTCCAAGGTCAGCATCGGCACCGGTTAAAAGGTTAATCACGCCAGCAGGGAAACCTGCTTCTTCTACACATTCCATAAACTTTTGGGCAATAATTGGTGTATCGGGTGAGGGTTTTACAATCACGCAGTTACCAACCACAGCCGGGGCAATGGCCATACCCGCCAAAATAGCAAAAGGAAAATTCCAAGGCGAAATCACTACACCTACACCCATTGGAATAAGAAAAGATATATTTTCTTCACCTGAATAACTTGCTGCAGCCGGAATCATTTCACCTAGGGGTAAGGCCTGACGTGCATAGTATTCTGCAAAGTCAATGGCTTCGGCAACTTCTGCTTCTGCTTCACCATAATTTTTACCCGACTCGAGGGTTAGCCAGGCGCATATTTCCCATTTGCGGCGGCGCATCACCGCAGCCAGTTTAACTAAGGCCCGCGCGCGTTCTTCCATGCTCCACTGTGACCAGTCTGCATAGGCCTTATAAGCAGCATTAAAAGCCTTTTCAATGTCTTTGGACTTGGCTTTGGCAGTGCGACCAACAACCATGTCTAGATTGCATGGATTGATCGACTCAAGCCATTCGCCAGTCTCGATTTTTTCACCACCAATAATCAGGGGATAATTTTGACCTAGTTCTTGATGAACTTTCTTTAGGGCTGCTTTATAGACTGCGCTGTTCTCAGCCTTTGAAAAATCAGTATAGGCTTCGGTTTTGTAGGGCTCGAAGTGGGTAAGTTGGGGGTTAGTCATAGTGTTATTTCTCCTTAGATTATTTTTTTAGAAAGAGGGCAGGGGAGAGATTGAGAGTGGGGTCATCCTTGAACTAAACTCCTAGCAATAAAAACTAAATTTTCTGGTCTTTCGGCAATGCGTCTTGAGAGATAGGGATACCAATCGGTTCCGTAAGGAACATAAGCCCGAATAATGTACCCTTCGGTGGCCAGCTTTTTCTGCTCATCGCGGCGCACGCCGTATAACATCTGGAATTCAAACTTGTCTGGAGTGATGCCTTTGGCCTTTGTCCAGCGTTTAATCTCTTCAATCAATTTGGGGTCATGGGTGGCAATGGCGGTGTAGCAGGAATGCTCGAGAGCTTTTTTGGATATAACTAAATACTGCGCGTCAATTAAGCTTTTATCTTGAAAAGCTACTGAAGCAGGTTCTTTATAGGCTCCTTTGACCACACGAATAGCAGGGATAAGCGGCAATACATCATCTAAATCTTTTTCAGTGCGTTTTAAGTAGCTTTGTAAAACAATTCCTACATTATTAAATCCTGCTTCGCGCAATCTTTTATAAGTACGCAAGGTAGCATCAACACGTGGGCTGTCTTCCATATCAATGCGTACAAAGCACACCGCTTTTTTGGCTTCGGCTAAAACCTCGAGCATTAGGTTATAGGCTAAAGTTTCGTCTAAATCTAAACCAAGCTGGGTTAATTTAAGGGCGATATAGCGTGGGTAGGGTTTAGCACCAAAGGCTTGAATTAAGGCGATGATATCTTTTTGAAACCGATGTGCGTCTTCTTCCTTGTTTACCATTTCACCAAGTAAATCCAGGATACTATGAACCTGGTGCTGCTCGAGTTCTTCGACCACCTTTAGGGCTTCCTCGAGCTTATCTCCAGCTACAAAACGACGAGAAAACCCCTTGCCTTTACTAAGAATTAATTGCTGAACTGCGCTATGTTGTGCCACAGCTAGAATCATTGAGCGGTAACTTTGATTTAGATCCATAACTTTCTAAATCTCCTTTTCTAAAATAAGGTTTAAGAAGTGCAAAACGTGGGTTTTCGCTGCACTTGCGGCGACATCAGGATTTTTATCAGCGATAGCCTTGACAATCGCTAAATGCTGGGCTTGGGTTTCTGGAGTTTGCGAAAGATTGCTAGTGTAGTTTCGCAGCAGCGAAAGATTACCCTGTAAATCATTAAACAACCGCTCCAGCGTTTGGTTTTGACCTGCGGCCACAAACGCGGCATGAAAATCCATATCGGCTTGGCGTTGGGCTAGAAAGTCTTGTGGGTCGATGTGGTTAAGCAGCTCGAGTTGCGCCTCAATAGTTTGAATATCGTTGTCTGTGGCATAGAGTGCGGCCAGTCTAGCTCCTTCGGACTCAAGAACTGCCCTGACCTCATAAACTTCTTTAATTTCTCTAAGCGAGAGTAGCTTGACGCGTGCCCCTCTATGCGGGATCATTTCGACTAGGCCTTCTTTGGCTAGATATTGCAGTGCTTCTCGAATAGGCGTGCGACTGAGACCGAGTTTTTCGGCGATAGCAGGCTCAGAAATACGCTTACCTGGAGCTAGAAAACCCGAAAGGATGGACTCACGCAAGTGCTTATAAGCAGCTTGGCGGATGGAGTTGGGGCGTTCAAACTCGAGCATAAAGTGTATACATTATACACTTCTATAAAGCATTTACAAGGTAGGTTTGATAAATGCTAGAGGGAGCTACGTTCTATAGTGATAGAGATTTTAATCTGTGCTGACGAGAAACTGAAGGCTTAGAGTATCGTTTCATTGAGGTTGTTGGGCTACATTGCATCAAGCTTAAATACGCTTTTTAGGCTTAAATATACCCGTTTTTGTGCAAGGCTTCACATATCAAAAACTGAGTTAAACATCGCATAACCTATATAAATCAGTCCTGCTAATCTAGAGATGTTACGTGGTGTGATGAGTGAAATACTACACATGGTCAATTTGCTCAACTCATATACACTATTTTGTGTAAGTAGAGTTAGTACCTTATGGTCAACTCTCGAGGAGTTTTAGGCGTGCAACTTTATCTCATTCGTCATGGAGAAACCGACTGGAACCTGATGTCCAAACGGGGTGTGAGAGGTTTGGCTGCGTCCCTAGCCCCACTCACTCCTTTAGGACGTATTCAAATTGATACCATTGCCAATGATTATCGTTTACAAGAAGCTGAGGCTATTTTGTGCAGCAGTTTTACTAGGGCCTTAGAATCAGCCGCTTTACTCAGTCGTAAAATCAATAAGCCTTTGTATGTCGAATATGATTTGCATGAATGGCTTCCTCAAAAAGACCCCACGGCCATTCTCGATGAACATACATTGCTAGAAGCTAGCGAAGGTCTGCGCCAAGAGATCGACGAAAATATTTTACCCGAGGGTGTTCCGTGGGAAAGCCTAGCCGAAGTGCGGCAGCGGGTGTTGGGTGTACTCGAGCGTTATCAAAAGTTTCCCAAAGTGATCGTGGTGACACACGCCGTAGTAATTAGCAGTTTGCTGGGCGTTAAGCGTTCAGTGGATTATGCCGAGATTGTGCCTTTTGAACTTAATTTTGAGAAGACTTTAGTTGGTAAGTAAGCCTTGGTTTCTATAGTCTCTGTCACAGTGTAAAAGAACGGAAGAGGTAGTGTAGAAGCTTTTTCTCCTCCCTTTCGCCTACTTTTTAAGCTTCACACTGCTGGATGCATCTCCAAGGTGCTTGATTTCTTCAATAAACCGATCCACCGAATCAAAATCGCGGTAAACACTTAAAAAACGAATATAGGCCACTTCATCGATACTTTTTAGAAATTGCAAGGTTCTAATCCCAATATCCTCTGAGGCGATTTCAGGAACTTGCACTTCGTCTTCAAAGCCATAAGCAAATTCTTTGAGTTGCTTTTCGCTAATCGGGCGTTTATTACAGGCAATTCTTAGTTTGTCTAAAAGCTTGTCAGGGTTAAAGGCCTCGCGTCTACTTGAGCGTTTGACCACCATCAAGGCTTCAAACTGCGCGCGTTCATAGGTGGTATATCTGCGGCCACAACTGGCACATTCACGGCGGCGGCGAATGGCTGTGCCATCATCAGCAGGGCGTGAATTGATAACCCGGGTATCTTCAGAACTGCAATAAGGGCATTTCATAAAATTTCCTCGACTTCTCGAGTATTTCTAGTAGTATCATCTTCATTTTCGTATACGGTAGCTTCAAGGTCAGATTGGCGTACATTGACATCTAGGGCTGCTTGTACTTCTGGAAGCAAGGATTCAATGACTTTAGGTGGTGGTGGCAAGCTTATGAGCAACTGATGTCCTGAGAGGCCTTCAGAGGCACTTGAGGCTAGGTAACGCACACTCTTGACCAGTGGCGCATCATGCTTAGGATCAGAGGCTGAACGCGACGGTATGACCACATTGACCCGAATACTCTCAAAGGTTTCTTCAAACCCAGTGACCATGCTGGTTAATGCGCCGCGAATGGCTAGCATATGGGGTTCACTGGCACTCTGAGGTGGCGCAACCAAAATAAACCAGCCTTCCTCGAGCATTTTGGAAGTGGTCTTTAGCGTAAGAAAGGTGCTGCGAACATCTTCGTTTAGGAGTTCCATCAGTTCACCTTCACCAAGCTCTGTAAAGGAAGTGTGACTTTCAGTTACAGCCACATGAACCACGCCCGAAAGGTCACCAAAAATTTCAAATACCTTACCAATGGCATTCTGAACATCCATCAGCGTAGTCATATCGGCCTGAATCGGGATAGCTTGCCCACCCAATTCTTCAATCTCTGCAGCCGTTTTAGTAGCCAGGTCAACATCACGGTCGGCACACACCACATCATAGTCAGCCTGTCCAAAAGACAGTGCAATAGCCCGACCAAAACCTTGACCCACATTGGTGACTAAAACGACGTTTGCTTTCATTCTGTTCAGCATAACGGTAGTCTTGGGGTATTCACAAGTGCTAGCGTCTGAATATTTGCTTAATGTAGTCTTGTTTTGTTAAATTTGACTTGAAAGGAAGTGAAATATGTCTGTACGTTCAGCCAATGCGGTTTGGAAAGGAACCCTAAAAGAGGGAAGTGGTCACTTAAAATTAGAAAGTGGGGTCTATGAAGGTCCTTATACCTTTGCCTCTCGTTTTGAAACAGCCCCTGGTACTAACCCCGAAGAATTGATTGGAGCCGCCCATGCTGGCTGCTATTCCATGTTTTTATCGGCTCTTTTAACCACTGCCAAATACACACCAACCCAGATAAACACCACCGCCAAGGTTCACCTTGGTGAGGGTCCTGCCATTCACTTAATCGAGCTTTCCACCGAAGCCCAAGTTCCAGGCTTAGGTGAAGCCGAGTTTCAAGAGCTAGCTGAAAAAGCCAAAGCGGGTTGCCCAGTCTCTAAAGCCTTGTCAGCAGTAGAAATCAAACTCACGGCGACTTTGCTCTAAGAGATCAGGTGTAGATTCAGCCTCCAGATAATGGAGGCTTTTTTTTCCACAACTTTGGTAGGACGATACTAAGGTGGGTCAACTGGTACAACTATGACTATGAGCCTGAATGTAATCTCCACAATTCAACGATATTTTCTAGACCTAGCTGGGTTAGGATGCAAGGAATGATCATGAAATTTGTTCTCGTGACGGTGATAGCAATGACCTCCTTGGCTTGGTCACAGACCCTAGAGTTTTTGCAGGCTATTGAGCTCTCCCTAAAAAGCCCTAGCGTAGTGCTGGCTGAGGGTCAAGTAGACCTAGCCCAAAAGCAACTCGAGGTAGCCCAAGGAGTTATCTCAGGGCAGTTGAATGCCGGTTACACCCAAACCTGGGGAGAATCTAACATCACTGCGGGTGGGGTAGAGACCACCACTTCTTTAGATGACGGAAGCTTTAACGCTCTTAACTTAACTGCAACCTTTAAGATTGTACCTTTTGGACCAAACGCCGATACAATTCAAAAAGCCATCTGGAGTTATGAACAAGCCCAGCGTACCTTACGCGATGCAAAAGCTGACGCCGTTGTTAATACCACTCAAGCCTACCTTGCTGTTTTAAGAGCGCAAGAATCACTCGAGTTTCAGAATTTTTCAGTCAATGTTGCTAGCCAACAATTTGAAGCTGCCAAAATACGCCAACAATCTGGTGCGTTAACCCAACAACAAGTCTTGCAAGCCGAGATTGCTGTAGCCCAAGCTCAAAACGCTCTAAGTGACGCCCAGCGTGTCTTGATTCAAGCCTTGGCTTCGTTATCCAATCAACTTGGTGTGCAGGTCAGTAGCGTAGCGGGTGTTATCCCTGACGGGGTCTTGCCAGCAACAACTGAAACAAGCCTGCAAAATCGCAGTGATGTGCTGAGTGCCCAGGTAGCTATCCTAGAAGCTAAACTCACTGCCGAAAGTACCCAGCGTCAATATCTGCCCAGTGGTTCTTTAGATTTATCCTATGCAACCCAGGATGATGAGCGTCAGTTTTCTATAGGTGCAGGCTATGACACGCAGAGTTATCAACCTAGTGCCTCACTTTCTTATGATCCCGCATTCTCTGCAGGTAAAGGAAGTCAGGGTTCTTCATTTAGTATTACCTTGGGCGCAATCGTTCCGATTGAAACATCCCTTTTCCCAGCTTTAGAAGCAGCTCGTTTGAGCATAGAACAAAGCCAAATGCAAGCCCAGCGCGTTCAGGAATTGGCCCAGCTCGAGGTAGCTAATTTTCAGAGGCAGTTAGAAGCTGCAAACGCCAATGTCTTACTGAGTCAGCAACTTCTTGACCAGAGTCAACAAACTCTAACTACAGCTAAGGAGCGTCTCGAGCTTGGACTCATTACCCAACTTGATGTTTTAGAAGCAGAAGAAGCCTGGCGTGAAGCCCAAATCAATCTTGGTAGAGCCAAAGATAATTACCTTTTAAGTTTGTTAAAGTACGCCCAAAGCTTAGCAATAGATCCTACGGAGGTGTTTTAGTATGCTGTTTGACCTTATCCACAACACAATGAATATAGCTTCTAGAATCGTTAGCAAGAACGTGCAAAGAAGGAAGACACCACGTTTTTCCTCCTTCCTCCTTCCTCCTTCCTCCTTCTTCTTATTATTCTCCACCTCCATTATTTTTGCCCAAGACACCCCGCAACCACTCACCCTCGAGCAAGCCTTGAGTCTTTCACCCTCGCTAGATGCCGCCATTATTTCTTCCCGCACCGACTTGGCTTCGGCTCAGCGTGATGTAGAGCGCGTTAAGGCTGATCCATTGGCTTTACGATTAGATATTTTGCAAGCTGAACAGAAGGTAGCAAGCGAGCAAGAAGCGTTTGATAAAGCGGTGGTATCCAATAAACTAACACTTACTGAAGCTTTCTTTAATGCCCTCGAGTCTGATCAAACCCTTGCTAACGCGCAAAAGCAATTAGACATTGCTAATGCAACGCTCAAAGCCCAACAGATTCGTTATCAAGCTGGGGCGATTACTCAAATTGATTTAAGCAATGCTCAAAATGATGCGGTTGAAACCGAGCGTAGTGTGAGTGATGCACAGAACACTCGCAACCTTGCATACAGTCAACTATCTAGTAAATTAGGACAAGAACCATCAGCACTCGAGTCTTATACTGCCGAAGCTCCAGTGCTGGCTTCCCTCGAGAGTTATCAAGCTGAGGCACTAGAAAAAAACTCTCAACTCAACGCACTTAAACGTGCAGTAGAATTAGCACAAGTGCAACTTCAGATTGTTGATAATGCCTTTAGTTCGCGCTCACAAATCGATAGTGCCAAAGATGCCTTGGCAAATTCGCAACTCAATTTATCTGATTATCAGAACAGTCTAGGATTAAGTATCGAGAGTAGTTATAACAGTGTTATTTCTGCTAATGCCAGCTATCAAAATTCTCTCGAGGCTTTTAATACTGCTTCTAATGACTTATCCGCACAAAAGACCCGTTTGGATGCTGGAAGTATTTCACCCATTGCCTTTCAACAGTCAGAGCTAGTATTTGCTCAGAAACAAGCCGTACTTAACCGCAGTAAGCATCAACTGCTTTTATCGTTTATAAGAATCGAGCAGGGGGTGTTGGGAGTGGGTCAATAAATAGTCTACCTCTATAATTGAGAGGCAGACTTTGGCATCCTTGGCAAAAGCTCTTTATACCTTTGCAAGTAATGCGGCTGACACAGCATTAGCAGAGGTGCTATTGCCTGTGACAACACGGCGGTGATAGTCAATTTGACCCAAGTGATAGGCGAGGTGACTCTGAAATTGCAAGAGCGTTAACTGGGTTGAAAATTCTGTGTCGGTGAATTGAACGGGAAAGGTTTGACTGAGCCTTGCTTCAGTCAAATTGGCAAAACCAGTACTCACCCCTGCTTTGGCAGCCTCGAGTTCTTTGTTTAAGTCACTGCGCGAAACACCTCGTTTTGCAAATTCTGCATCGCGGTCACGGACATAGCCTGTTTTGCCCAGCGTTGCACCAAAAAAATGCTGCAAGCTTCCTGCTACATGTAAAATTAAATTACCAGTCGAGTTGGGCAAGCCTGGCAGTTCTTTCCATACGCTTGCGTCGTCAGGATAAAGATCAAGTTCACGTTGTAGCGTTTCGATTTCACGTAAATAGATAGCTTGTAAGTCCTCGAGTAACATCAGGTCTCCCTTAGGATAGTGAATAACTAAACTCTGCTAGGCTCCTACTTCCGTGTAAGAATCAATAAGCACTATAGTTTATTTACTCTTTCCCGCCTCGATCTTTGTAATAAAATAACTCAGTTTTGGCACAATCAATCCCATATCTTGATACACCCCAACTGGCACACCAACATCACCTATATAAAGATCACCAACAGGCTTACCAGGCTTTAAACCTTTCTTGGGCAGTGCCAGACTTAGGGTCATAGTGGCGTTGACAACATCTCCAGGAATCTCACCAGTGTCAGCGACCATACCAGTGGGCGCATCTAGTGAAATCACACAGCAGTTGCTTAGGTTGTTTAACACCGTAATCACATCAAGCGTGCGACCACGCGGTGGGCCCTTCGAGCTTAGTGCCAATAGCTGCGTCAATAGCGCAACTAAACTTCATCTTGGGTAGACTGCTACGAATACGCACATTGGGAAAATTTTGTAAATGCTCGAGTTGTTCTTTAGGTGTACCTGAATAGTTTTCGGCTTCATGTGTGGGCACTACCCAGACCTGGCGGTTATGACCTGCCAAGAGTCGTGCGGCGGCTAAACCACCGCTACCATTGTTGCCGCGTCCTGCCACAATCAGCACAGGGCCTTCAGGGGCAAAGTGACGAGCAAGTTCTGCTAAGTTACGTCCAGTATGCTCAACCACCAGACGTGCATCTAGACCATACTTACCAGTCGCAAGCATCACCAATTGCTGCATTTGACCAGCACTTATTTTCGGAACATCTTTTAAGGGGAGGGTTGGAAACATATCAGCTCACTACTTCTAAATTCTCGAGATTTGCCGTCGAATATACGCTTTGTACGTCATCAAGCTCTTCTAAAGCTTCGATCATGCGAGCTACTTTGGCCGCATCTTCGGAATTTAATTCAGTTTCGGTTTGGGCAAGTTTGGTAAATTGATTGACTACAGGGTTTATCTTTCTGGCTTGCAAGCCCTCAACAACGCTATATAAGGTATTGGGTGCTGTGTAAATAGTCAAGCTGGTATCTTCAACCTCGAGGTCATCTGCTCCTAATTCAATGGCTAGCTCTTGCATCAACTCAGTAGCATTTTCAATCACAATCATGCCTTTGGTATCAAATTGCCAGGCCGTCGAACCTGACATATTGCCACCATGTTTACCAAAGGTCGAGCGGACTTCGCCTGCGGTCCGGTTACGGTTATCAGTAAGGGCTTCGACAATAATTGCAACCCCTGCTGGTCCGTAACCTTCATAGGTAATTGCGTCAAAGGCGTTGCCTTCACCACCACCAAGAGCGCGTTCAATGGCCCGATCAATATTATCGACAGGGACGTTATCACTTTTTGCAGCAGCTAAGGCGTTTCTTAAAATAGGGTTTACATTTCCATCACCACTGCCACCTTCACGCACAGCAGTCTGAATGGCCCGAATATGCTTAGTGATGATCTTTCCACGTTGTTGGTCATTGACAGCTTTCTTGCGTTTGATTTGTGACCACTTACTATGCCCAGCCAAGATAGGCCTCCTAGATACATGATGAGATACGTTTTTTGACAAAAAAGCAGGCGAGAAGGCCTGCCTTAGAATGTGCTTATACACTACTGTACAAAAAAACTGGTTTCTACAACGTCGCGTACGGTATAGGGGCTAATATCAGCACGAATACTCTGAGTCCAGCCATCATCTCCAATAACATTACTGTAGGTGACCACACTGATGTCAGTCGGATTCGAGGTAAACGAAGCCCGAACTCTATGAATACCTCTCGGTGCGTCAAGTTCGATACCAAAGGTATGTCTTGAATCGGGGCCACTTAACAAAACGTTTTCACCACCGCGAATAAAGATATTTCTCGAGAATACATAGACATCGCCGTCAGGCTCGAGGGCGGTTAGGGTCAAATAGCCATCTTGAAAAGCATACACATTAAACGAAATAGCCTCACCTTGTCGGTAGGTGGCTCCAAGACCTCGGCTGGGTTCAAAGACCGAGACCACATTATTTAGGTTATCAACGCCAACAATGGTCCCATCAGGGGTGACAAATATCGGGATGCAACCCGATGAGACCCCTAAAAGCAGCACTCCAATCAACATTTTCTGCAATAATTGCATACAAATCTCCTTTATATGATGCCATCTTACCAAGAGTTTTGCCTCTGGTAGTAAAAACCTGTGAAATAAAAATTTCACGATCATAGATATTGTGAAAATAAGCACTAATGAAATCCCATTATGATGTCTAGTTATGGAATTGCGGAACCGCAGAGCAAGCTTTGATTATGAAATTATAGAGACCTTTGAAGCCGGTATTTCACTAAAAGGAACTGAAGTGAAGTCTTTAAGGCAAGGTGGAAGCTCGATAGCTGAGGCTTTTGCTCGAATTAAAGCAGGAGAGATATGGCTCGAGGGTATGAACATTCCCGTCTATGTGCAGGCTAGCTATAACAACCATGAGCCCTTGCGTAGCCGCAAGCTTTTATTAAGCAAGCGCGAGATTAATGAAATCAGCAAAGGACTTGAGCGCAAAGGCTTAACCCTGATTCCTATTAAACTTTATTTTAATAAAGGCTGGGTCAAACTAAGTATAGGGTTAGCCAAGGGTAAAAAGCTTTATGACAAACGCCACGACCAAGCCAAAAAAGATGCTCAGCGCGACATGCAGCGAGCGATGAAGCAGAGATAAAAATCATCTCAGTGTTTTCAAATAAAAAAATGGATACACTACCTTTTGTGATGATGCGGATTCTTGTCGTTTTGATATTTACTTTTACCCATAGTCTTTTAGCACAGCAAGCATTAGTTATCAATGGTCAACCCCTTTCTGGACTTTCAACAACGTTACTTGAAGGAGCTTCGTATGTTCCTGCTGCCTCCTTAGCCGATGCTGTAGGAGCACAGTTTAGCTATGATTCACAAGCTCGAGTGGTGACTTTTGATTATGCCTCGCGTTTTTTAAGCTTAAATGTTTATGACACCCCAAGTGAGGCCGTGCTGGCGACCCAATCTCTTAGTGTTGATGGGCAACCGTACCCTAGCACCGCAGGTGTCAATGTCAGTGGCACGGTTTATGTACCAGTGAAACCACTTATTGCGGCATTAGGTGGGTCGTTGTACTACTCAGAAGAATTGCAAAAAGTTATTGTGACTTTCCCAAGAGCCTTTTTGCGCAGTGCATATGTGCAACCCTCAACGAGCTATGACCGGCTGGTGTTTGATTTTGAGGGTCGCACACCTTATCAGATATTCTTAAATCCAACCATGAACCTGCTTCAAGTGCGCTTTTCGCATCTCGAGCCAGTAGCTTCACAAGCTTTTGCCGGAACCCTTTTTAACCAAGCTGTTTTAAGTGAATCAGGGGGTTTTGCTGATCTGGTCATAGAGCTACAACCCAATATTATGTTTGAAAGCTATACCACTCCAACCCCAGCAGGATTTAGTTTAATTATTGATTTATTTCATGCCGAAGTTGTTAATGAGACCCCTACTGTGGTCTTAGACCCTGGGCATGGTGGGCAAGATACGGGTCTGGTTATTAACAGTACCAATGAAGCAGATTTGGTTTTGGTAGTGGCCCAAGCCTTAGAGGGCCTCTTAAATCAAAATGGCATTGTAAGCAGTTTGACCAGAGACGGGAATACAACCTTGTCTATTGGTGAACGCTCTGAACAAGGTCTTGGGGCTACACTCTTTTTATCGCTTCACCTTACAGACCTTTCCTCAGGTCAAATCAATATCTATTACCTTTCGGAAGCCCCAGATCAAACAAGTTTGAATATTGCTATCGCACGAAACGCTCAACAGGCTTTACCCAACGAAGCCACTGATACTTTGCGCCGTCGTTTGTTACTGCGGTATGTTCCAGATATGAATAAAGGTGAAAGCTATGCTAGGGCGATAGCAGATAGCTTGCGACAAAATCCTGGATACACCGTGAGTCATATGGCAGGGTTGCCCTTAACAGTTCTCGAGGGTGCAGCCGGGCGTGGTGTTTTACTTGAGTTTAGTGCCAATGATTTAGCTGATGCTGAGCTTCCATCGTTTTTAACATCAGCAGTGATGGCTGCTTTGGCAGCGCAATAATATGACTAGATTTCTAAAGGTCCCCATATTGTTAGGATGTGTGGTGCTTCTGCTTGGCTTATCTTCTATTTTGCGCAATCTATGGCAACCTTACCCTGAAAAAATTAGCGTTCAGCTTCAAGCCCCGCAAGTTCCGTTGCAGTCTGAAGAAGTGCAGTTAGTCGTTTATCTGGACCCAACGAATCTAGATGTAAGTCAACCTAAATTTAAAACGCTCGAGATTCCTCAGGATAAACCCCAACGATTGCTGCGCATTCTGTCGGCATTGCGCGACAACCTCGAGGGATTATGGCCTGAGGCCTTGCCCTTACCGATTATCTTTTTGCATGAACAGACCGCAATTATTCATTTTAGATTTGAAAATCCTATCATGCTCTCAGTAGATAAAGAACATCGTCTTTTTCAAAGTATTCAAGCCACCTTAAAAGAAAATGACATTGCCAAGGTTCGTATTTTAGTCAATGAACAAAGTGAAACTTTTTTGGGTCATATTGCCTTGTCGAATCAGCTCGAGTAGAAGTCTTTAACAGGAGTCATCATCTCTTCATCAAGCTAAGTCAAAAGTAACGGCATACTACGCCCTGCTCAAGGCTAATCATAACGGGATGATACCCCCTATGGATACATTCGCGTAAGCATTCTTGGAAAAGGAATCACTTCACGTAAATGGTGAACCCCAGTCACCCAGGCTAGAAAACGCTCGAGTCCCATGCCATATCCCGAATGGGGCACGCTGCCATATTTACGCAAATCCAAATACCAGCCAAAAGCTTCTTCGGGAAGCTTGTGTTCTTGAATGCGGGCTTTAAGTAAATCATAATCATGGATGCGCTGTGAGCCGCCTATAAGCTCACCGTAGCCCTCTGGGGCAATCATGTCATTGCAAGCTGCCAATAAAGGATTATGGGCTTGTGGCTGCATGTAAAAAGCTTTGATTTGAGTTGGATAGCTATGAATCATAACCGGTCTATCAAACTGTGCGCCAATAATGGTTTCATGCGGCGCACCAAAATCATCTCCCCATACTACGCATTGTGTATCAGGGTCTACATTCTCAGGTAAGTCCTTAGCTTCTATTTTTTGTCGAATTATTTCTAAAGCGTCATCATAACTAATTCGTGGGTAATTTCCTTGAGCAGCAGGCTCAAGTTTGCTGACATCACGTTTTAAGATATCAAACTCGAGTTGTCGTTTCTCCAAGACACGTTTCACCAAATAAGACATCATGGCCTCTTGCAAATTCATATTATCTTGCCAATCTGCGTAAGCCACCTCAGGCTCTATCATCCAAAACTCTAAAAGGTGTCTGCGGGTCTTGGATTTTTCAGCCCGAAAAGTTGGCCCCAAGGTATACACTTTGCCAAGGGCCAAAGCCCCAGCTTCAGCATAGAGTTGTCCAGATTGGGATAAATAAGCTTTATCTTCATTGAATAAATCAATTTCAAAAAGGTTGGTAGTTCCTTCTACAGCAGTGGGCATAAAAAAAGGCGAATCAAACTTAATAAAACCACCTTCACCAAAAAAATCATTGAGGGCGCGAATCACTTCATCGCGTATTCGCATGATGGCCCACGGCCCGCGATGTCGCAGATAAAGGTGACGATTTTCCATCAAAAAATCAACGCCGTGTTCTTTTGGGGTTATCGGGTAATCTTCAGAAGGGGAGACCAATTCAATATGCTTGATGGTTAATTCAACGCCCCCAGGTGACCTCAAGTCTTCACGCACTTCGCCTGTGATAATCAGGCTGCTCTCGAGGGTGAGTCGTTTGGCAAGTTCAAAAATGTCTTCAGGGGCATCGTTTTTGGCTAGCACACCTTGAACAAATCCAGTTCCGTCCCGCAGTTGTAAAAAGGCGATTTTCCCACTCGAGCGTGTTCCAGCAAGCCAGCCTTTAAGGACAACAGTCTCGCCTATGCTTTGTTTAAGATCAGAAATAAAAACGTGATTCATGTTTAGAAGTCTATCAAGAAGCAAGAGAGAATACTTCATGAGAATTTTTGGGAGGTCAGAACTTATACTTAAGAAACAAAAAATTCACAAGCATAAGTATTGTGAAAATAAGTACATAAAGAATAATTTTGGCAATAGGAAAGACTAAAAGGTGTTAGTCTCCATATCTTGAGGGTGTAACCCTGTGTAGTCGGATAGAAAAAGGGAGAAAGAACTGCTAAGGTAGGAAATGACAAGAACTAGGCAAGAGAAACGAACAAGCAGCCCTGAAGTTAAGAGCGAACTAAAAGCACGGATCATTGAACGTATAGACAAGTTGTTTGAACAACTACCTGAGAACAGTAGTCTGGCAGAGATAGAACAGAACTTACTCAAAGAATCACCCAAAATAACGAGTGATATATTTCAAGCCCTGGTAGATCGCCAGGATTTTTCCTCCTCTAGCAGAACACGACAAACCCAAAGACTATCAATGCAACGGACGCAGGAAAAGTAAGGTTAAACATTTTTGGGGTGAAGTAGAAGTCACTGTACAACGCTTACGCACTGATGAAGGAAAGCATCGTCAAATGTTCATAGATGGTAGTTTGGACCAGTCAGGATGGAGTCCATGGGCGTTAGAACAACTCCTTGATCTGGTTGTCAACCATCCCTTTGAAGAAGCAAGCGATTTAGCCACCAGATTCGGGCTTCTCATCAGTTCTTCTGAATTAGAACGATTGAGTAAACCCTATCTCAGTACCTGCCAACACCAGATACAAACCACCCTCACTAGCCCCACTTTAGAACAAGATATAACCCTCACTGAATCCCGAGTACCGTCAACACAAAAATCACAGACAGAACCAGGCAAACGACTGATGGTGTTACAAACCGATGGGGTCTTTGTCTTAAAACGTCCTGACCATGGACACTGTGAAGGTATGGAGATCAAAAGTGCTGTGCTCTACCCCCAAAATGCACCTCAAGATAGAGTCATGCTGGCTGAGGGCTGTAGTGCAACTGAGTTTTTACCTTTCGTAGCTGGCTTAACTAAGCGTTTCTGTCACAAAAACGATTTTATTGTCGGTATTGGTGATGGAGCAGCCTGGGTTGAAGATACTTTAGATACCCTGGCTGAATATTCGTATTTCTGATGTCTTTCATAGTTGCCAATATCTCGAGACCTTAATGCAAGAACTTTCCTGGGATGAAACCAAACGCTCACAGCATCGCAAAACTTGGTGTCGAGGGGACATCTCAGCTCAGCATTGGTTATCCTTACATTTGCCTCCACCTGACCAACGCCATGACTGGTCTGAGCAAGCTCTCACCGCTCTCTACTATTTCTCTACCAGGCTTGAACATATGGACTATCCAACGTTCAAAGCAAACGGCTACCCCATCGGCTCTGGGCAAGTTGAAGCAATGAACAAAAATGTGATTGGCAACCGTCTTAAACGCTCAGGTATGCACTGGTCTAAATCAGGAGCCTCGACCATGGCTGCTGCTCGGGCTTTAGCCTTTAGCAAGTTCAAGCTCGCTTCCTTTGACTACCTTCGTTTTCTCGCTTTTCCTACTCCCGCCTAGGCAGGGTTACACCCATATCTTGACCCTGAATTGCAGTTACATACAACTAGAGGTTAAACTACCGGCGTGCAACTTTCATCACTTACCCTCAATGGTTTTAAGAGCTTTGGAGACCGGACCACAGTCGAGTTTTCTTCAGGCGTAACGGCAATTGTCGGGCCCAACGGGTCTGGAAAGTCCAATATTATTGATGCTTTGCGCTGGGCCCTAGGTGGCGGGCGGGCTAGCGAGTATCGTGCCGAAGAAAAACTTGACCTTATCTTTCATGGTGCAGCAGGTAAAAAGAGCCTTGGGTTTGCCGAGGTTGAACTCGAGATTCGCAAAGATAAGCAAAAAATCCACGTCGGGCGTAACCTTTATAGAGACGGCTCAACCAAGCTTAAGCTTAATGGACAAAATGCGCGTCTACTAGATATCGAAGAAGCCCTTTCGGGTTCTGGGTTAGGCCGTGGTGGTGTCTCGATTATTGGTCAGGGTGAAGTCAGCCAAGTCCTAATGGCTGACCCCCCTAAACTTTTAGCCTATGTAGCCGAAGCAGCCGGTGTAGCCAAGCTAGCAGCTCGGCGCGAACAAGCCCAAGACCGATTAAATACAGCTAAAGAGCACTTAGAGCGTGTTGCCGAACTTATGCAAAATTTGAGTGTACAGGTCGAACGTCTCAGGGTTGAAGCGTCCCAAGCAGAACGACACACCGAGTTAAGTCGTGAGCAGCTTACCTTGCGTTATACCTTGAGTGTTCAACGCGAAGCCAGTCTGGCTTTAGAGAGCAAAGAACTCCAAGGACAAGAGGCACAACTCAATGAAGACCTCGAGCTGGGCAAAACCAAACTTGCTGAAACCCAGCAGCGTTGGCAGGCTTTACGCCAAAGTTTACAAAGCCTCGAGGATACCTACCGCCAAGCCCTTACCGAAGCCGAAGCTAAACGTGGAGACGTTCGTGTGGCTGAAGAGCGACTGGCTGCAGTGACTGACCAGCAAAATGCCTTATCCAGAGAAATTGCTTCATTGCGCGCAGAGATGTTGCGTCTCGAGAGTTTAGAAGCACCTCATCAGCCCGGTGAAAGTATCTTTGATCTAGAGAAAATAGAAGCTGAACGCAAGCACATTCTAGAAGAATTACAAGGCCTAATCACTCGCCTTGACTCTCAACTTAAAGAAGAACAAACCAACTTAGAGAACATCCGCAAACAAATTGCTCAGGATGAGCAGAATCAAGCTACTTATATTTCAAAACGCGAGCAGCTTTTATCGCAATTAAATTTGATCGAAACGCGCCTAGGGTCTTTTGAACCTTTAGAAAACTTAGATACGCTAGAGCAAGATGCCAGCACTCTTAAACAAGAGCTTTCTAGGCTCGAGCAGACTATAGATACTCAACGCCAACAGTTCGTGACTGCCCAACAAGAGCAAGCACAGGCTTACGCCCAAGCGCAATCTCTTCACAAAACTGCCCAGCGTTCCAGAGCCGAATTTGAAGCTCGGCGTGGATACGCCCAAGGGCCGCGTCACGCACTTAATTCGGGGATGGCAGGAATTCATGGCTCAGTCGCAGACTTAATCCGTGTTCCAGAGCAGTATCGTCAAGCCGTTTCTAGTGCATTAGGTCGCCGAGCCGAATACATTGTTGTAGACACTGCAGATACTGCCCAAAAAGTCATCGCCCATGTGCGTGCCGCAGGCGGTTGGGTTACGGTGTTACCTCTCGAGTTAGTTGAATCTAGACCTGCACACCTCAATGCTGATATAGCTAGCCAAGAAGGCATCATTGATTTAGCCGTTAACCTTATTCAATTTGAAGATACTTACGCTCAAGTTATTTATCAGCTTTTTGGCAACACCACCCTTATTCATTCGATGGATAATGCTGTACGACTTTCTAGGCGGTTTAAGCAGCGTCCGCGTTTGGTCACGCTAGAAGGGGATACCCTCGAGGGCTATGGCGCAATGACTGGCGGGCAAAACCGCAGCAGTGTAAGTGTGGTTGGCGCAGCCTTTGAAGTTGAAGAAGCAGAATCTCATGCCCAAGAAGCGCAACAAAGAGCAACCCAAGCCGAAAGTCAGCTTGGTGATACTCAAAAATCCTTACAAGGTTTATTGGCTGAGCAGCAGCAACTTTTAACTTTATTTAATGAACGCTCAAGCCATTTGAATAAACGCCGTGAAGAAACCGCTATTGCTCTGTCATTACAAAACGAATTGCGTGAACAGCAAGAATCTTTTGGGCTTCAACTTACTAGTCTAATCAGTCCAAGCTTTCAATCTGACCCTGATACATTGACCCAACTAGGGCCAAAGGTTTTAGAATTGCAAATCACCCTAGAGCAAAATCGCCAAGCACTCTCTGAAGCCACAAGCCTCTATCAGGAATCACGTCAAACCCTGATGTTGGCAGTAGAACGCTCACGACAATATGAACTCGAGATAAAACGTTTTGAAACTGAACAGCAAAGACTTTCTGATATTAAGGGTCAATGGTTAGAGGCAGAAAAACGCAGCGCAGTTATTGCAGAACAACACAAAGACGTTGAGCGGGCCCTAGAATTTGCTAAAGCAGCTCTTCCAAAAGATTTAGAAGAAAAGCATAGGGGTGTAGAGCAGTCTCGTAGAGAAACGCAGCAGGTAGAGCAGAATCTGAACGCGCTCACCGAAGAACAAGCCCAAAAAGCAGAAGGTCTCGAGCAAGTAAAACTCACCTTAGCCCGTCGAGAAGCAGCATTAGAAATTGCCCGTGAAGAAAAGAAAACCTTTCCTGAAGGTCTCGAGGTGTTACAGATCTCAAACCGTCAAGCTAAAGAAAAACTTAATGGTGTCGAACAAGAGCTTAATAGTATCGGCCCAGTAAATCACCGAGCCAGTTTAGAACTCAGTGAGCAAAGAACCAAACTCGAGGATTTAGAAATTCAAAGTGTTCAGGCTACACTAGCTGTCACTGAGCTCGAAGAGTGCCTTGTACAAAATTGATGCTGAAACGAATTTAAAAATGAATGCGGCTATCATCCATTTAAGACAGCACTTTATGGGATATGTAGCAGAATTGTTTGGTCAAGATGCCAAATCAGATATTGTAGTCACCGAAGATAATGGTCGGGCTGTAGGACTCTCAATAAAATTGCAACCTCCTGGCAAACAAACTCAATCTCTTACCTTGCTTTCTGTGGGCGAGCGCACCATGGGCGCGATGGCTTTTTTATTTTCACTGATGCAAGGCGAGCAGCGTTTACCTCTAGCTATTCTTGATGAGGTCGATGCACCTTTGGACGAAGCGAATATCAGGCGTTACTGCATGTTCTTAGAGCGGCTTGCCAAAGAAGGCACGCAATTCGTTTTAATCACCCACCAAAAAGCTACCTTTGAAGTGGCTGATGTGCTCTGGGGTGTGACCTCAGACCGGGGTGTGAGTAGGATATTTAGTATTAGTAGACAGGAGTATGCAGCTTAAAACAGCTTAGCAGGTATTATCTGGTCATCTGAAATGAATGCGGAGCATACGCCGTTAACGGCTATTTACTCGTTGATGATAGTACAAAGTTTGAGCGAAGCATACCATCGACTCAAAGTTGTTATTCGTTGATGATACCACCAGCTCAAGGCTGTTTACCAATCCTTCAAATCCTCTCGAATCGCGTCATCTGCGAGTTTGGCATAAATGCGAGTCGTTTGAATATTTTCATGTCTCAAGTGTGCTGCTACGCGACCTAAATCTTTGGTCTGTGCGTAGTAGCGTGTTCCTGCGCCATGTCGTAAACCGTGTACTGCTTTGTCTTTATATTCAACACCAGCCAGAGCGCAGAGCTGTTTAAACCTTTGGCGGGTACGGTCGGGTTGCCAGGGGAGAACATGGTCACTGGAGTTTTTAGTGCGCTTGCGTTCACTAGCTAAACCTTGGATGGCTTTAAGGGCCTGCTTCGAGCTTCCCTGACATACTCACGCTTGCACGTTTGCCACCTTTACCTAAAACTTTAAGTTTTCCTTTTGGATAATCAACATCACTCCACTTTAGACTACATATTTCACTGATGCGTAAACCTGTATGAGCACCAAGCAAAATCATTGCTGACTCTATAGGGTCGGCTACTTGTAATAATTTTTCTATATCTTCAATACTATAGTGCTTACGTTTTTCCCAATCAGGAGTCATGTCTGGTGCAGGTGAAACATCTTCAAAGGGATTGACTTCGGTGATACCACTCCAGCGCAAGGCTTTGTAAAGCATTCTAGCTGCAGCCAACTTAACCTCAATGGTGGCAGCACTTATAGGATGCGCTGTTTTAGGATTAGGTAAAGTCTCGAGCTTGCGAACATAGAGCACACCTGCGTCACGGCTGGGGCGTAAAACATTTTCACCTTGCCAGGCTTCGATCAAATCAATCACCCCACGCCGGTAATTACGCAAGGTATGGGTACTTACATTGCCGCCCTTGGAACCGTGTAAAAACAAATAGGCTTTGGTAAGTTGCCAGAGTTCTTCGCTATCACGTTCATGGACAGCTTTTGCAGCGCGGCGTTTTAAGTCTTCTGGGCTTAACTCTGCCCAAGACCTAGCCTGATGAAGCAAGTCACCTTGAAAGGTTTGAAGCGTCGTGCTCATAAAAAAATCATAGCATCTAATCTTCGACCTTTGATCGCTTAAGGTAATTGGATATTGCAGGTTGGGATAGTTCAAAGGCTTGGGAAATTTTCTGATGACTCCAGCCAGCCTTTAATAAAAGGGTAATGGCTTCATGTCTAGCTTGGTTTTGCAGGCCTTGTTTCTTAAACCCTTTTTTAGCAGCTTTATCAAGTGTTTCTTGATGGGAGATAAGGACCAGATTACTCAGGGTGTTATTTGATTTGTTTCCGTCACGGTGAATAATATCATCACCTTCAGGAATTTGCTTTACCCAAACCGTATACACCAGGCGATGTAAATACCAGCGACCACGACACTCGAGTCCTTTGCTTAAATTTACCGAATGAAAGCCAAGGGTGTCTTTATGGCCTATGGTCGTCTTGTGTGGAGCATAACCAGCTCGCCACACGCGGCCATCTTGGCTCAGAGCATATTGCTTTGAAGAATCTGTAAATCGCCAAAGACTACTAAAACGTTGGGTAAGAAAGGTAGTATCATCCATACGATGGGTATTATAACATTAATTACATATAATATATGTTTATGTAAAATACGCATGACAAGGATACTTGTGTTGAATTTATAGATCAATGTATTACTTTACTAAACATTTCACAAGGGGATCATTTGTGAAACCTACTCCTTAGTACGACCTTAAATAAAATTATAGGTGGCTTGGGAAAAACTATTAGGGATTCTCACTTAATAGACATCTTGCGAAATTAGCAGAAGTAGCGTTTTATAAGGGATGCAGACAAAACAGGGTAGTTATATTTGGCTGAAGAAGATGAATAAGAAGCGGTTCAAACGGCTGGTTGGGGTAAGGTTCAAGATCTATAAACTTATGGTAAGAGTGATCGAGGAATACGAAGCTGGAAAAACAGCAGGACGCAAGAGTAAGCTGTTATCAGAAGACAAAGTGCTGATGACCTTGCAGTATCTGCGAGAGTATCCAAGCCTTTTAAGATTGTCCATAGACTGGGGAATACATGAGTCCCCAGCCCAAGGGATTGTCACGAAAACAGAGGAACTGCTGTTAAAAAGCAAAGATTTCCACTTACCAGGTAGAAAAACCCTCAAGGAAAGTCATTGGGATATTGTGATTATAGATGTCGCTGAAACCCCAATGGAACGACCTAAAAAAAACAGCGTAGGTACTACTCAGGTAAGAAAAAACGACATACTTTGAAGGCACAGGTTGTCATTGATAAAAAACGCAAGAAAATCTTGTATGTTCTAGTCGGTAAAGGACGTGAGCATGACTTCAAACTCTTCAAACGCTCCAACATCCAGTTTTATGAACTCAGTGAAGTCTTGGGTGATAGAGGCTATCAAGGACTCCAACATTTCCATAGCAACAGCCAAACTCCTCAGCGCAAACCGCCTAAGAAACCCCTGAGCAAAGCCGCAAAGAAGGTAAACTCTAAACTCGCTAGCCTACGCATCACCATCGAACATGTCATCCGTGACCTCAAAATCTTTCGTATTCTCAAGGAAACTTACCGCAACAAACGCAGGCGGTTTGGACTTAGGCTTCACCTTATTGCTGCTATTTGTAACCTTACTTATGACCGTTAAGCCTTGTCCTGTCTGCACTCTCGTTATTTCGCAAGATGTCTATTCTCTAGGGATTGAATTCCCCGAGACTCTGCCTTTGAGCCTTTAGCAAAGTTTGCGAGATTCCACTTAATACCCTGTCCATTTGTAGCGGGGTAGTTTATTTACTTTTACTACCAAAGAGAGCGTATGCCTTTCTTCGGCTCTATTAAGTTAGTTTCTTTATATGCTTGAAGTAAAACTTCCCACTGAAAACCTAGGCAAAAGCTCGTACTATGCAATATATAAGAAGGTTTTTAAGACTTTCTAAGGAGGCTTTTAAGTGAAATATCTTTGGATAAGCACACTAGTTATCGTAGCTCTTACGGCTTGTACCCCACAGGTTTCTATTGAAAACAACGTGATTCCCCAGCTCATTTCTGCCAAAATTAATGACGACGGCACCGTGTCACTCCAAGGTCGCTACTTTGGCGATGGTCAATCCGGGGCTTCCGAAGCTAGCTATGTCATTCTTGGTGGCGATGTGAATTGCGAGAATGGGGTTGCTGTCCGAGCAGGTGTCTGGAGTCCTAGCCGTGTGGCAGTTGGCATTCCTGAAGGCGCAGGCTATGGGTTTACCTGTGTGGTTGTCGATGGCGTTAAGAGTAACGCTTTACCAATCAATTTACGGTAGATTGACAAAAAGACTATTTTCGGGCTGGCACTTGTGCCAGCCTTTTTATTTACGCCTAGTATTACGTGCTACACTCTTTGGTTATGAAACTTCAGGCCGTCAAAGGCACGTATGATATTCTCCCTGCATCTCAAGCCAAAGATGTGTATAACAATCAAGACCAGTGGCAATATGTTTACAGCGTGAGTGCTCGAGTGCTTTCAAGAGCAGGTCTTAAAGAACTCACTACACCTATTTTTGAACAAAAAGAAGTCTATCTAAAATCGGTTGGCGAATCTTCTGATATCGTCGTGCAAAATGAAATGTATACCCTTGAAGATACTGGTGGTAGACAACTGGCTTTGCGCCCCGAATTTACTGGCGGGGTAATGCGGGCCTTTATTGAACATGGAATGCAGGTTCAACCCATGCCAGTGAAACTCTGGAGTCGTGGACCTGTTTTTCGTGCTGAAGTTCAACCGCAACGCGGCAGGTTTAGACAGTTCTATCAAGTTAATAGTGAATGGATTGGCTTAGATTTCCCAGTTGTCGATGCAGAAGCAATTGCTGTTTTGTATAGCCTCTTTCATAGTTTAGGATTAAAGACCATGATTGTTAAACTTGGCTCAGTGGGTGATCCAGAAGACCGCGTTGCCTATAATCAATATCTGCGTGACACCCTGACTCCTATCTCAAATCAGCTTTCTGAAACCAGCCGTGAACGTTTGCGTCTTAATCCTATGCGTGTGTTAGATAGTAAAGATAGAAATGACCAAGTCATTGTCAAGACACTCAAGAAACCCCTCGAGTTCCTTAACTCAGAGGCTCTAGCCCACTTTGAAGAAGTGCAAGCTTTTCTAAAATCGTGGCAAATTCCTTTTGAAGTTGACGACAGTATTGTGCGCGGTCTTGATTATTACCGCCGTACAGCTTTTGAAGTTCATCACCAGAATATCGGGGCACAATCTGCTTTATGTGGTGGCGGTCGCTATGATGGGCTGATTGAAAAATTAGGTGGACCCAAAACACCAGGTGTAGGTTGGGCTTTTGGTGTTGAACGTATTTTAGACGCTATGAAACAAGATGGTGTAGAGATTCCCGCTTCAAATAAACCTTTGCTTTATTTTGTTCCTTTAGATGATAGTGCCATTAATGAAGTCATTCTCGAGGCTAACATGTTGCGTTCTACCTATCATATAGAACATGCTTACAGTGCTCGTAAACCTGGTAAAGGCTTACAAGAAGCAGATCGAGCTGGGGCAACCTATGCTGCCTTACGCGGACAAAGTGAACGCGAGAAACAGGCTTATCAAGTCAAGCATTTACAAACAGGACAACAACAAGAAGTTAAGGAATCTGAACTAGCAAACTTTCTTAAGAAAGGACAGAAGGATTAAAGGTCGAAGATTAAAGATTAAAGATTTGGTACAAGCTTATTATCATATCTAGTTGTTAATCTTCACTCTTTAACTTTCAATCGAATTTAATGAAGAGGACACACACCAACGGAAAACTTCGCGCTTCTGATGCAGGTCAACAGGTTCTACTCCAGGGCTGGGTCTCAAGGCTTAGAGACATGTCTGGAAAATTCTTTATTGTCTTGCGGGATCACACAGGCATCGTGCAACTTACAGTTGAAGAATCAAATCCTGCTTATAAAATTGCAAAAACACTAGGTTCAGAGTTTGTGATTGAAGTCAAAGGGGACGTGCGCTTGCGTAGTGAAGGACAACGCACCAAGGCTTATGAAACAGGAGATATTGAGATTATTCCTACTGAGATCATAGTGCTCTCTGAGTCTCAAACACCCCCCTTTCCTGTAGACGGCACACCAGTAAATGTCTCTGAAGATATACGTCTTAAATACCGTTATCTTGATTTGCGCCGAAGTGATGTTGCACATGCGCTGTATTTGCGCCATACGGTCACCAAAGCTATTTGGGACTATTTGTGTGAGCGCGAGTTTATTCAGGTCGAGACCCCATTTCTTACGCTTTCTACACCCGAAGGTGCCAGAGATTTTGTGGTGCCCTCGAGGTTGCAACCTGGCAGCTTTTACGCGCTTCCTCAATCCCCGCAACTCTTTAAGCAAATGTTGATGGTAGCAGGTTTTGATCGTTATTTTCAAATTACCAGATGTTTTCGTGATGAAGACTTACGCGCTGACCGTCAACCTGATTTTACACAGTTTGATATGGAGATGTCTTTTGTCGAGCAAGACGATATTCTTTTACTAAATGAAGGCTTGATGCAGCATGTTGTAAAAACCTCCCTTGATAAAGATATACCTCTTCCCTTTCCAAGAATGTCCTATCATGACGCAATGAACCGCTACGGTTCTGATAAACCTGATGTTCGTTTTGATTTAGAATTTTTAGATGTTAGTAATGTTTTTAAAGATACGGTTTTCAAAGGTTTTAAGTCTGTTTTGGAAAAACAGGGGGTTATTAAAGCCCTTATCGTTCCAGCGCAAAACAGTGAAAAGATGACTCGGCGCACCTTAGATGATTTAGAGGCTCATGCCAAAACCTATGGTGTTATGGGTATGGCTTGGCTCAAACGCAGCCCTGAAGGTATAACAGGGCCTATTGCCAAGTTCTTATCTGATGCAGAAAAGGCATTGCTTTCTGATTTGAGTACTGAGGGTGATACTTTACTTATCATCGCAGATAAATGGAAGACGGTGAGTGCCGCCTTGGGAGCCGTGCGCTTAAAGCTTGGGCAGGACTTAGACATGATTGATCAAGATAAAATGGCTTTTTTGTGGGTGGTCGATTTTCCACTCTTGGACCAAGATCCTGATGGTAAATTTACCTACATGCACCATCCGTTTACAAGACCTCGAGACGAAGATTTAGAACGTTTGGAAACTGATCCCGCATCAGTACGGGCCTGGGCTTATGACTTAGTGTTAAATGGGAATGAAATTGGTGGTGGCTCGTTGCGGATTTACACGCAAGAGTTACAAGAAAGAATGTTTAAAGCCATTGGCATTGATAAAGCTGAAGCGCAGCGCAGGTTTGCTTTCTTTCTCGAGGCTCTTTCTTATGGTGCGCCTCCACACGGTGGCATTGCTTGGGGTTTAGACAGGTTACTTATGTTACTAGCAAAAACTGCTAGTATTCGTGATGTGATTGCTTTTCCCAAAAATCAGCGTGGGGTTGAAGTCTTAACTGGTGCGCCTGGCGCATTAGAACAGAAGCAACTTGAAGAGTTACATATAGAGATTAGATCTAAGGCCAAAAAATGATTCCGCTGATGGTCCTTGATTTAGATGGAACTATTGTGGGTAAAGGTGGACACGTGCAAGATTGTGTCTGGGAAGCTGTTGAACGTGCTCAAGAGGCAGGGATGAAATTTGCAGTGTGTACAGGACGGCTTTGTGTAGGACAATCACAAAAAATTGCTCAACGTTTAGGGCAAAATAATTTGCATATTTTTCAAAGTGGTGCGCATATTAGTTATGCTTCAGGTGAATCCTATAAGGTCTTTGCCCTTAAAGAAGCTATAGCTAAGACAATTATTGAAGCAGCTCGAGACTTAGGGGTTGTCCTTGAAATATATACACCATCAACGCTTTATGTCGAACGAACTACTTCATTAAGTGAAGCACACGCCAAAATGCTAGGCACGCAAGCTATTATTCGTGATCTGGTAGATGTGGTAGAGAATGAACCTGTGATTCGCGCGCAATGGGTGGTCACAGGTGATGAATACGACCAGGTTAAAGACCTACAGTTTGAAGGTATTCAAGCCAGTAGTGCGACTGCACCTGCCCAAAAAGGAGCTTATTTTATTAGTCTTACTCAAAAAGGCGTTTCTAAAGGAACCTCTTTAGAGCTTCTAACCAAGGCAATGAAAATAGATCTTAAAGATGCGATGGCAGTAGGCGATAGCCATGGAGATTTACCTATGCTCGAGTGTGTTGGGTATCCAGTGGTGATGTCCAATGCCTCTGAAGACTTAAAGAACACCTATTCACACCACGCAGGCGATGTAGAGAAGTGTGGCGTGGTTGAAATCATCGAATTTGCTTTGAATCAGTAAGATTTTTATAAAAATTGATCACCTCTCCCCTATTAGCATTTAAAATACATATTATGTACTTATTTTCACAATACTTATGTTTGTGAATTTTTTATTTCTGCAATTAATAGCCACAACTAGACTAAAGACATATTTTAGGCTCGAGTAACACTTCAAGCGGGCATAATCGCGTTATCTTAGAAATGCTCCTTAGATAGATACTACCTCTGGTTAAAGACTCTATTTCATAGATACTACCTCTGGTTAAAGACTCTATTTCATAGATACTACCTCTAACAGATACAATGCTCTGATGCCAGACCAAGAACATTTCCCATTTGTCACAACAGGTTCCTACCCCACTCGAGCTAGAAACTCGGCACAGCTTTTAATTGACGGCGAGCCAGCTTTTAGACGAATCTGTGAGGCTATAGAGACCGCGCAACACAGCGTGTGGGCGACAGTTACATTTATGTGGTCAGCGTTTCAGATGCCTGATGGACGTGGAAATGCACTCGAGGTGCTTGACCGTGCAGCTAAGCGTGGTGTGGATGTCCGTGTCATCTTCTGGCGACCCGATGACCAGACGGCTTCGCTTAGACGCAACGCTTTTTGGGGCGCACCAGAACACTTTTCTCTATTGCAACAACTTAATACCAGAACAAACATTCGCTGGGATTGTGCCGAGCCAGGTTTTTGTCAACACCAAAAAACCTGGGTGATTGATGCTGGTGAAGACACACAAACAGCCTTTGTTGGTGGCATCAACTTGAACCCGAATTCAGTGGTTGCGCCGGGTCATCGTGCTTCGAGGCAGCATACTGAAGAACAGAATCATGATGTTTATGTTGAAATTTCTGGGCCATCTATGGCAGATGTCCACCACAATTTCGTCCAACGCTGGAATGAAGCAAGTGAACGACACGCTGATGACGGCTGTTGGGGTGAGCAAGGTAACGATGATCTGCCCTTTCCAACACGAATACCTGCAGAGCGTGGAACGGCAACCGTCCAGATACAGCGCACTACACATCCTGGGCGATATAGAGATGGACGGAAAAACGTCAACGGACATGCTTTTGACATTGCTTTGGGCGAGCGAACTATTTTTGAGCAATACCTTCTCGCAATGAAGTCTGCACGCCGAACCATCTACATGGAAAACCAGTATGTCGAGGTACTCGAGATTGTAGAAGGTTTGCATGATGCACTCAGACGTGGTGTTGAAGTGGTGCTCCTCATGCCAGCCGCGCCCGACATTTCGCCAACCGCGTATAATTCGCCTGAGCGCAGTGCCTTCTTCGAGGCGCGTTCGGCTCTCGGTAAGTATAGTAACTTCACACTTGCTGGCATCGCTGGGCTTAGCATAGACGGTTACCGAAAACCCGTCTACGTTCACTCAAAACTTATGTTGATTGACGATGAATGGGCTACCGTCGGATCAGCGAACTTACATCGCTATTCGATGTTTGGCAACAGCGAGATGAATGCGGCGATTTATTCACCAGAGGCTGTTCGGTCTTTCCGCGTCGCTCTGTTTGAAGAGCATCTTGAGCTGGATACATCAGGCTTGGATGATCTGACAGCACTTCGACGGTTCAGGCAAATTTCCAAAGCAAACCTTGAAAGGATCTTAGCTGGTAATCATGATTGGCAAGGGCTTGCATTTAGTCTCGATATATCGACCTATGGACGAGAATCAAAATTGAGGCTCGAGTAACTCAATTAATAAGACTTACCCAATTCTTTGCTACTATTGTAGGTATGAAAATAAAGACTAGTATAGCTGTTGATGTTGCGCTCCTCGAGCGCATTGATAAATCCTTAGGGGGAAGCCGAGTCCAGAAGTTCATTTCTCGAACAAGCTGCACAAAGTCTCATCACACAACGAGAAAGGGCTAAACGCGATGCAGAGGACGCGGCAATTCTCGAGGCTAAAGCAGACCACCTAAACGCGCAGGCACTCGATAACCTTGCTTTTGTGTCTGAAATTTTTGAGGACTTAGGACTAGAGAAACCATGAGGCGCGGTGACCTCTACTGCATTAAACGTCCCAACACACCTGACAAAGACCCAAGAGCCTACCGCGTTTATGTGGTGGTAAGTCGTCAGGTGTTGCTCGAATCTACTCACAGCACAGTTATTTGTGCGCCCGTTTATTCTAATCATGACAGACTCAATACGCAGCTCGAGGTTGGTATTGATAAAGGACTCAAGAAACCCTTGAGTATTCACTGTGACGGCTTAGTAAGTTTGCCGAGGGTCGTGCTGACAAATTACATTGATCTTCCCCCAAAAAACCGGAGGCATAGTTAAGTAACTCCATGCGAAAATGGAGGTTACTATGAAGAATCGAAAAGTATATACAGGAGAATTCAAACAAGAAGCGGTCAGGTTGACAGAACAGCCTGGGGCAAATGTTCAACGGATAGCCAAAGATTTAGGTGTATCCGATCACAGCTTATATGCGTGGAAAAAAGCAGCGCAGAGTCAAGGAGGATTGGCATTTCCCGGGCATGGGAAAATAGCCTTAACCCCCGAGCAGGAAGAGAATCGGCAGTTAAAGAAGGAACTCGAGCTAGTGAAACAGGAGAGAGACATTTTAAAAAAAGCGGTAAGGTGTCTTGACCATAAGGCAGCACCTTCGGGCTTGGTCGCTTCTTTGCCAAGGAGTCCAAATGAGGTACGCCTTTATCAAAGAACATCGCTACCAATGGGCAATTAGCTTGATGTGTAGAGTATTGGAAGTAGCCGTAAGTGGATTTTATGACTGGCTAGGTCGTCCTGTAAGCAAACGTGCTCAAGAGAATGAGACATTAACTGAGCAAATTGTGATGTTTCATTGTGGTAGTCGTTGTACTTACGGCTCACCTCGTATCCATAAGGATATGCGTAAAGCTGGCTATCCCATTGGTGAGAATCGTGTTGCCAGATTGATGAAACAAAACGGCATACAGGGTAAGGCAAAACGTAAATTCAAGACCACCACGACTTCCAAGCATCAACGTCCAAGGGCAGAAAATCTAGTTAAACAAGACTTTACAGCCACAGAACCTAATAAGTTGTGGGTTAGTGATATTACCTATATCGCTACTTTAGAGGGTTGGCTGTACCTAGCTATTATCCTTGATGTGTTCTCCCGTAAAGTTATTGGTTGGGCATTCTCAGACCGTCTGGCTGATGACCTAGTTCTAAGCGCATTAACTATGGCCAAACAACAACGGTCAACAACGGCTGGTCTAATTCATCATTCTGATCAGGGTAGTCAGTATGCAAGTATTGATTTTCAAACGAGTCTTAAACACGATGACATCATTCAAAGCATGTCAGGAAAGGGTAACTGCTATGATAATGCCTTAGCTGAAAGTTTCTTTGCAACTCTTAAAACCGAAGAAGCTGACTCTCCTTATGAAACCAGACAACAAGCTATAACCAGCATCTTCCGTTATATCGAAACCTTTTACAATCCTAACCGTCGGCATTCATCCTTAAACTATCTTTCACCTATCGACTTTGAAAAGGTATACTTGGCTAAAGTTGCTTAACTATTACTCCGTTATATCGGGGGAATTTCACATTGGTAAACTTTCTGAGGCAAAGCTAGCAGAACTCAATCAGGCTTTGAGAATTGCGCTCGAACTTGAGATGTAGATCTTTTTATTAATTGCCAAGCATTCTTGCTTCATCGTAAGAACGCGAGCTATTCAAGTAGAAGTCGTTCCTAAATTAAAAAAGAGTTCCTAAATTAAAGAAGTTGCCTTGGGAAATCCAATAAGACTCGAGCCACACCCTTCTGTGTCTTCAAAGGTTAGTATAGTGCCATGTCTGCAAACAAATTCGCCCACCTCCACCAACACACCGCCTACAGCCTGCTAGACGGAGCCGCCAGAATCAAAGACCTGATGAAGTGGGTCAAAGAAGTCTCGCCAGAAAACCCTACAGTAGCCATGACCGACCACGGCAACATGCACGGAGCCATAGAGTTCTATAAAGCTGCTAGCTATGAAGGTGTAAAACCCATCATTGGATTTGAGGCTTATGTCACCGCAGGCAGTAGATTTGAAAAACGCAAAGCCAGCAGCAAACTTGATGGCGGTTATTTTCATTTAACCTTATTGGCTAAGGATTTTGAAGGTTACAAAAACTTGTGCAAACTCAATTCACGGGGTTGGCTCGAGGGCTTTTACGGCAAACCGCGTGTAGACCATGAGTTACTCAAAGAATATAGCAAAGGCGTTATTGCGTTATCGGGTTGCCTCGGCGCACAGATTCCGCGCACACTTTTGGATAGCAGTTTTGAGGCTGGCGAAGAAACGCTCAAGAAATATCTCGATCTGTACGGGGATAACTTTTTTATCGAACTCCAAGATCACGGTATTGACGAACAAAAACGCTTGAATCCTATGCTCAAACAGTTAGCTGACAAATATGGGCTTGGCATGGTGGCAACCAATGATGGGCATTATGTTCGCAAAGAAGATGCGCGGGCGCACGAAGCACTGTTGGCGATTCAAACCAAGACAGTTCTGTCTGACCCAAATCGTTTTAAGTTTTCTTGCGATGAGTTTTATGTCAAGACACCCGACGAAATGAGCCTAGTTATTCCAGAGTCTGAGTATCCGAGCGCGTTATCAAACACCATGGTCATAGCTGACTTGTGCAACATCACTCTGCCTATTGGTGACAAGCGTGTGTACCAAATGCCCGAGATGAAAATCCCTGAAGGGCGCACGCTTGCCGAGCAGTTGCGGATGCAGACCTATGAAGGTTTGATGGTGCGCTACAGCGTTGTTGATGAAGCGTTTATGCGCTCATATCTTGATACAGCAGGTAAAAAAGCTAAAACACTCGAGGATGTCCTGCTACTCCTTGCCAAAGAAGCTGAAAAAGGCCGCCAACCTAAAGAAGAAGGACAGACCTATTCAAAATATGTTTACCAGCATTTAGAAAAGTTCAAACAGGTTACAACCAATGCTGAAGCTCTGGTGATTTTAGAGCGTGCCGAGTTTGAACTTGGTGTTATTGCCGCGATGGGATTTCCTGATTATTTTTTAATTGTGGCAGATTTTATCAACTGGGCTAAAGACAATGGTATTGCAGTAGGACCTGGACGGGGTTCGGGTGCAGCTTCGATTGTGGCTTATGCAACCCGCATTACCAACATTGACCCACTAGCTTATGAACTTTTGTTTGAGAGATTCTTAAATCCTGACCGTATTTCGATGCCTGACTTTGATATTGATTTTTCTGACGTACGGCGTATGGAAGTTGTCGAATATGTTCGCAATAAATATGGTGAAGATAGAGTCTCGCAGATTGCAACCTTTGGAACGATGGCTTCTAAAGCCGCCATTAAAGATGCAGCACGGGTACTCGAGTCCTCTTACGCAGATGCTGACGCAGTATCCAAACTTATTCCAGTTATCTTTGGTAAATCCAGACCGATTGCTCAAGCCATGGAAGAAGTTCCTGAAATTAAGCAAATGTACGACGCTGGCGCAAGTACCTTTATGGATGTCGCCATGGCCCTAGAAGGCTTGACCCGCCATGCCTCTGTTCACGCTGCTGGTGTCATTATTGCGCGTGAACCCATTCAAGAGCTTGCGCCAGTATTTAGAAGCGGTGACGGGCCGATTGTTTGCCAATATGACATGGGTTCGATTGAAGAACTAGGTTTTCTCAAGATGGATTTTCTCGGACTTCGCACCTTGTCATTTATTGAAGCTGCAGTAAGGATTATTAAATCATCACGGGGCATTGAACTCAATCCCGATGATTTTCCACTCGAAGGATGAGGCAACATTTGAATTATTAAGCCGTGGTGAAGCTGCTGGCGTGTTTCAGTTTGAATCGCCAGGGATGATTGACACCTTGCGAAAACTCAAGCCGCGCCGAGTACAAGACTTGATCGCAGTTTCAGCACTCTACCGCCCAGGGCCAATGGAGAATATTCCAACCTATATTCGCAGGCATCATCAAATAGAAGCCGTTACCTTTCACGAATTTCCAAATGCCGAAAAGTTTTTAGAACCTATCTTGCGCGAGACCTACGGGATTCCTGTCTACCAGGAACAAATTATGCAAATCGCACAGGCTGTCGCAGGTTATACGCTTGGTCAAGCCGATATCTTGCGCCGTGCCATGGGTAAGAAAAAAGTTTCCGAGATGGAAAATCAGCGCAAGGTATTCACCGAAGGTGCCAGCCAAAATAATATCTCTGCAAGTGAGGCTGGGGGAATTTTTGATTTGCTCGAGAAATTTGCAAATTATGGGTTCAACAAAGCTCATTCGGCAGCTTACGGCGTTTTATCGTACCAGACGGCCTATCTCAAAACACATTATCCTGTTGAATTCGCAGCAGCACTCTTAACCGTTGAACGCGCCAACAGCGATAAAATCGCGCAATACGTGAATGATGCGAGACATTTAGGTATTCCTGTGTTGTCACCAGATATTAACGAATCACTATCGGACTTTACCCCAGTTGAAAACGTCGTGCGCTTCGGGCTGTATGGGATTAAAAATGTCGGCGACGCTGCGGTGGAACATATTTTAGAAGAGCGTAATAAACGTGGAAAATTTAAGGACATTTGGGACTTTTGTGAACGAATTGATATGAGCGTGGTCAATAAACGCGCCTTAGATCACCTCATTAAAGCCGGAGCCTTTGACCAACTAGGTAAGCGTTATATGTTATTAGCAAACCTCGAGTCTGCCATGAAGTGGGGAATAGGCACACGCGCACAAGCAGCACAAGGACAGATGGGTTTATTTGGTGCTGAGGAAATTAAACCACCCACGCTTGTCAATGGCGAGCCGCTTACAGAGTTACAAATTCTTAAAATGGAAAAAGAAGCTCTGGGGCTTTATATCAGCTCACATCCAATGCAGAGTTATCCAGGTCTTGCTGAAGCTGCTAGTTGTACCGTTGACGGCGTTGAGGCTTGGTATAAAGAGCAAATTAAAGATAATTTTGGTGGGCGTATTAAAGTTGCACTCTCAGGACTGATGCAAAGTGTGGTCAAAAAACCAACAAAGAGTGGCAAAATGATGGCGCGGTTTGTGATTGCCGATGAAACCGGTGGGCGTGAAGTGGTGGCGTTTAGTCGTACTTATGATGAAATCTCTCCCCTACTCGAGAATGATGTACCAGTAGTGCTGATTTGCGAACCAAAACAAAATGGTGAGACTTTTGACCTGATGGCTGACAGGCTGATTCGTTGGGATAATCGTGGGCAACTTCCTGAGATTGCGGTACTCGAGTTTGATTTATCAGACATCAATCCCTTGCAACTGAATGATTTGCGCTCTTATTTAGATGAATACACCGGTATTGTTCCAGTTCAACTGAAAGTAAACGATGAGCAAGGCAGCCTGCTATACGAAACAGAAGGCATAAAGATCGATGCGCACAAATTAGAGGAACTCAAAGAATCTTGCCCTTGGCTAAAAGCTGCGGTAACCATTGATACACAAAAACTTTTAAGAGATAAAGGTGGCAATCCTTGGCAGCGAAGAAACGAGCCTCCCCCACCAGCCAATGATGTGCCTTTTTAAGGGTCTGATCCAAATGAACAAGTCTTACAGACAGTATTGTAGCGAATGGCATTCGTTCTGGCTTTACAAAAACATTCCTATAGAGGACATTTATGAAAACAGCTATCAAACAATGGGCTCTTGAAGTTATTGCTACTTCACGCAACGAATTCAAAACACTAATATCAATGATTCCCCCAAAGCAACGAGATGTTTCTGGAAAGTTGAAGCAGTGGTCAGCAAAAGATGAACTTGCCCATTTAAGTTTTTGGCTCGAGGTCTTTGCTGAGAATATCAAGGCGAGTCGCAACGGGGGATCGCTCATTGACACAAGTACTTACCTAGTGATGAATGATAAAGCCCTTGAGTTTAGAGTTCAAAACGTCTAGGAGTTGCGAAAGTGGTAAAGGAATTGCTAAGAATAGTTTGTGAAAACATCAGAGCAATTCCTCAAGAGAGTGTATAGCAGTTTAACAAAGCGAAGCGATAGCTACTTAGAACTGGGGCTAGCCCTAGCAAGCTCAAGTCGGATTGAGTCGGTGGTGGGGTTGAGTGAAAACACCTTGTATAGACGAAAGTTTGCGAGCGTTTACGAAACGCTGAGGGAAGTTGATTGGGATGAAGCAGGTTTACTCAAAGGCCATCTTGCCTTATTTAGCGAGAGCTGTGAACTATTGTCAGGGTATGAAGTCTATAGTGGCGATAGTACCTTCATTAAACGCAATGAGCCCCAGACCTTGGCATCCAGAGTAATGAGACGGTTCTCCAATGGTGAATTAGCTTATGGTCACGAGACGTACTGGACAACAAGGCTAAGTCATCAGCAGAGTAGCTGGACCGGGATAGCGTTAGTTGAACGCATGGCAGAAACTGACACGGTTACCAACATGGCTGCCAAACAGATAAAGCAACTTGCCAATCAGCATGAGAATAAGAAACTCTTTGTGTTTGATGCAGGTCATGGACTTGACTTACTGCAAGCCCAGCAAGCCTGCCAGAACACTGAGGTTATCCTACGGGTCAAGAGCCATCAAGTTTTCTACTATTCACCAAGCTACAAAGGACGCGGACGACCTCCTAAACGAGGTGAACGTTTCAAACTCAGTGATGTAAAGAGGGAAGCAAACAGTCAAGGCACTATCAGCTTTAAGAATAAATCTTTGCGTATCACTAACTGGTCAGGGTTACAGACAGCCCAGTTCATGGACATCCCTCTGATGATGCTTAAACTCGAGTTCTTGGATGGCACAGCTAAACCCCTGTTTGATAAACCTATCTGGCTGGTCACTACAGCCACTACCCTAGACCCTGAAACGATTGCCAGGGCTTATCTTTGGCGTGCTTCCCATGAACTTACTTTCAGATTCATGAAGCAACACTTGGGTTTAACCAAAAACAATAGCCCCGAACTCAAAAGTTGTGATGCTTGGTTTCAACTGGTCGCACTGGCTATGAATTGTTTACTTGCCATTTGTGATGACCTTAAATGTCATGCTAAACCTTGGTATCCTCAATCAAGCACTCAACCTGTGTCCCAACGCCAAGCTCAAAAGCAAGCTCTACCCTTTTTCCTCAAGTTGCCCAACATTACCAATCCACCCCAACTTGCAGGTAAAGCACCAGGCAGACCCTTGGGTTTTCTTCCAACCCCTAGAACCAGGCATAAAGTTATTCGTAAAACCCCTAAGCGTCACAAGCCTTGTCCAACCTGCCCTTTCAAACAGGCTACTTAACCAAGTTTCATGCTCTTCTCCATACTGCCATTGGTCGAGTTGTGCCGTCTCGACTCTAAACTCAAATAAAGCCTGGGAACAACGAAAAGATTGGTCGTGGGCTGAGACAGAACAGGCTTTGACTCGAGCCCTTGGTGGTATTGAGAAAAGGGTCAAAGCATTAAGCACTGAGACATTGACCGCGGAGTAAAATCAAAAAATATACACTTAAATAATTTATTTCACAATACCTATGTTCGTGAAAATTTTATTACAATAGAAATAATTTATGACACTAAATAGCGGTTACAACTACCAAGAAAATTTAGGCTCAAGGGCCAAGGGGCACACCACACTTTCGTATTTGAAAAATTGGTTCAGCCACTCGAGTGAGGCCCTGTGGCAACAGCGAATAGAAAATGGCGAAGTCTTATTAGACAATCGGGTTGCAAATGGAAGCGAAGTTTTAAGTCCGAGAAGTCTTCTGGTTTGGCAACGTCCACCCTGGATAGAAAAAGATGTTCCAAAGCTGTATAAGGTCATCTACCATGATGACGATATTGTGGTGGTAGACAAACCCAGTGGCTTACCCACCATGCCAGCAGGAAATTATTTACTAAACACCCTTCTTTCACTGGTCCAAATTGATTTTCCTGGTGCTACGCCTATGCACCGCCTAGGGCGAGGCACATCGGGTCTGGTAGTCTTTTCTCTCAATAAACCAGCTACCGCTACCCTAGCTAAGGCTTGGCGACAACATCAAGTTAAAAAAATCTATGTGGCTTTATCAAAAGGAATAGCTAATCAGGATACTTATGAGATCAGAACACCTATTGGGCAGGTTAGCCACCTGCGTTTAGGCAATGTTTATGCTGCAACAAAAGAGGGTAAACCTTCGCTTAGTCTAGCTTGAGTCTTACAAAAAAGCACCGATGCAACCCTCTTTGATATCGAAATAAAAACGGGTCGCCCCCATCAAATTCGCATTCATCTAGCCTCGGTTGGATATCCACTTTTAGGTGATCCCTTGTATGGATTTGGGGGACTACCTATATCAGAAGCCCTGCCAGGAGATGGTGGTTATTTTCTTCATGCACAAAGGCTCAAGTTCTTGCACCCAAGTACCACTATACTTTTGCAATTACACACACCACTTCCCCAGAGTTTTAAGGATGTGCTCAGTACTCTCAAAATAAAAAGCGACCTCTAAAACTAGAGGTCGCCGTTATTCTAATTTTCGTGACTACATATACTCAGCCATTCCCAAACTTGGTGTCTCACGACCCCGCTCTAAATCAATTTGAGTGGCTGCCATTTTGAAGGTCTGGGCACTGGTGGCGGCGGCGGCTCCGGTGACATAATCAATCACATCTTGACCGTATAACTCAGCAATATAATCATCAAACGTAACCATGCCATCTAAGCGCGAATCACTAATGGCTTCATAAAGTTCCGAGGTACGATTTTCATCTTTAACTAAGTCTTTGATGCGCAATGTGCCCTTCAAAATTTCCATGGCTGCCACACGGCCTTGACCACCCTTTTTAGGAAGTAAACGCTGTGAAACAATCCCAACCAAAGACTCAGCGAAAAGCATTCTGGCAGTACCGCGTTCATGAGGTGGGAATAATTCAATGATGCGGTTAACGGTGCGAACTGTATCCATGGTGTGCAAGGTGCTAAACACTAAATGACCTGTTTGTGCAGCCGAAAGAGCTGCTGCTGCTGTTGCATAGTCACGAATCTCACCGATCATAATCACTTCTGGATCCTGACGCATAGCAGCCACAAGTGCTTCAGAGAAGGTCGGCGCGTCTGAACCAATTTCACGCTGTACAATGGCTGAATTTTTGGACGAGTGTAAAAACTCGATAGGGTCTTCAATGGTAATAATCATTTTGGCGTGTTCTTTATTTATTTCATCGATGATGCGGGAAAGCGTGGTTGATTTACCTGAACCAGTTGGTCCTGTCACTAGCACCAAGCCTTTTTCTTGATCGCGGAAATATTCAATAATTTCAGGAGGCAAGGTCACTCTTTTTATTTGTTCCTCATCTGAATTAATAACCCGTAATACCGCGCTAAAACTACCGCGTTGCTTAAATAAATTGACCCGAAAACGCGCCAAATTAGGAACACTATAGGCTAAGTCAACTTGATTTTTTTCAGCCAAACGCATCTTGGCTTTATCGTCACAAACTACATCTACAAGAGATTCTGTAAATTGAGGGGTCAAGCGTTTTTCGCTAACGGGAATAAGCTTACCGTTAATGCGGATCATGGGGCGCAAACCAGCATGTAAGTGAACATCTGATGCACCACGTCTGACAAAGGTTGTTAACAAATCATTAAGTGTCATGAAATAAGGGTAAAGGACAGGCTGTCACAAAATTCTTATTTAACCCTAGGTGTGGAAAATATCATAAATCTTGGTATTTCAGAGTGTTTTTAGAACCCAAGCGGCCCGCGCAAAGGCTGTAACGGCGTTATATTAGAGGTTTTTCCATACGGGTAAAGGTCATAGTTGGTAAGTTCTATATAGCCTACTCCCTTATGGCTTCCACTGACTTCTACCGCACCCTCCCAATACACAATCCCAGTACTAGCTCTGGTATCCATTTCTTGGTTATTTATTACTGGCTGTAAGGTGATATCTATGCCATGCTTTGGTATTACAATCTGCCACTCGAGCGGATACCTAGCCTTGGTCTGTTCACTTTCCCAAGTTTTTCCAGTAGGTTGTATATCAAAATCTGTTTCACTAAGTTCTATAGTCTTACCTTGCGCAGTAATAAAGCTTCCGGCTTCGGTACTATAGCTTCCGTCTGGTTGACGAATCAGATAGAGCATAAGTTCAGTATTGTTTTCAAACTGCACACTAAACCAGTCCCAGCCAGCGAACTGTGACATTGAAAAATCTCCCCATTGATGATCATGCCAAGCCTGACCGGTTAGGCTTACAGTGTCACATCCCAGAAGAGTGCAATCACTCGAGAGTTCACCTTTTACACTCATACGCGTATAGGAAAGATAATAACTTACGCCACCGGAGCCCATGCTTTGAATACCAGGTGGATTACCATGCAAAGCCACAGGTTTTTCTGGTGTGAGCGTTAATTTGAGTTGTCGACTACCAAGTGTGGCAAAAAGATCATGACTTATCCCATCAGAATTGCGTCTGGTGTACCAGTTGGAGACAAATACCCCCAAATCTTTAGGCGAAGCTCCTGCTTCATGACCCCAAAAATCAGCTTTCTGTGCCTGGTCAAAAGTTTGCGCATTTTCGTCAGTAATTGAAAAATGCGCCACATGGCCTTTTTCAGCGATAACAAAGGCGGGAATTAGACCAAAAAGCTTGAATTTTGGCGGGGTATAGGCTTTGAAAAAGGCGAGTTCAAAGCCATAAGCATTACCTTGGGCATCTTGTAGGTGTCCAGTGTAATACCACCACTCAATAGGCGAAAAATGGGCAGCTTCATCCCTAGGCAACACCACAGCCTCAATTGGATAGGGGTTTTGATACACCGGAGGTACACAAGCCGTAAAGATTACTACTAAAAGTAGCCCCATGATCACTCTCATAGCGCGTATTCTATCTAAGGCGATTCTAAAACTTTGAAAGCTGTCACCTATTTACAAATCTCTCTCATAAGAAACAGGTATTATTTGGCTTTGGAGCAGCAGCTCTAAAGGAGATTATGAACCGAGTTATCCCTATTATCATTATTGTTGCTTTACTGCTCATGGGCGGCATTTGGCTATCGCGTCAATCCAATGCAAAAACCATCCAAGCACAGAGCGTTCAAACCCAGACACCAGTAGACCCCGACCAAGAAACCGAAGAGGCTACTGACGAGACAACAGAAGAAACAACCTCTACGGAAGAAACAACTTCTGAGGAAGGCTCTACAGAAGAATCTACCGAGAGCACAGCTACAGACGCAAGTGAGCCTTTAGAAAATACCTCGAGTGAACTCGTTATACCTGAAGGTTTCACCCTCACACCTTTTCTAAGCGACACCCAAAAACAAAATTTTGAAAAGGCCGAAGAAGTTTTAGAAGCCGAAAAAGATTACCAAGCTCTGATTGTGACCAATAAAGGTACTATTCGCATTGAGCTTTATGAATCTGAGGTTCCTAAAACTGTCAACAACTTTATATTTTTAGCCCGCAATCACTACTATGACGGGATTATCTTTCACCGCGTTTTAGAGGGCTTCATGGCTCAAACCGGTGACCCTACAGGCACTGGTAGTGGTGGCCCGGGCTATGAATTTGAAGATGAATTTGTGGACACCCTAGTACATGATAAACGTGGCACTCTCTCGATGGCTAATTCTGGACCCGCAACCAATGGATCACAGTTTTTTATCACCTTTGATGCTACCCCTTGGCTTGATGGCAAACACAGCATTTTTGGAACCGTACTCGAGGGCGATGAAGTTTTAAGCGCACTTCAACTGGTAGACCCTTCACAGCCCGGAAACCCCAATGTCATTGCAATGCTAGATGAAACATTGGCTGACATCGAGGCTAAAAACGTCAAACTCGAGGGCGACCCTACCACTACCGTACAAGACTATCTCACCAGTAAATTAACCACGCTACCCGAAGTTGGTAGTGAATTTGAAATTGATGGGTTCAAAGGTATTGCGGGTCGCATGGGTGAAGCTCTGGCGATTGGTTTTTATTTGCCCTCAGATGCAATGCAGCAAGTTTATATTATCGAGAAAGCAAAATAGGTAATGAGCAATGAGTAGACGGTTGGAAAATTTTTACTCATTGCTCACTACTTTTAACTCGTTGCTAATTTCAAAGGAGACCGTATGAGCGCAATTGAAGGATACACCCCACTCGAGCCCCTAAGTGATACACGCCAAATAAAGTTTCGCAAAGCCGAACAGGTTTTAGAAAAAGGCAAAGATTATCGCGCGGTGGTTCAAACCAATAAAGGCACCATGATTCTCGATCTTTATCAGGACAAAACCCCCATGACTGTCAATAACTTTGTGTTTTTAGCTCGCAATAAGTATTATGACGGCATTATTTTCCATCGTGTTTTAGAAGATTTTATGGCTCAAACCGGTGACCCTACAGGTACTGGTCGGGGTGGCCCGGGCTATGATTTTGGTGATGAAACCAATACTAACCTAAGCCATAATGCCAAAGGGATTCTCTCTATGGCCAATGCCGGCCCAGGAACCAATGGCTCACAAATTTTTATCACTTTTAAGGCTACACCACATCTTGATGGAAAACACACCGTGTTTGGCAAAGTAATTGAAGGGGTTGAAGTTTTGGATAAACTCCAGCGTATTGACCCTATGCGCTCAGGTGGAATACAAGCTGACGCGATGGAGAGCGTCACTATTTTTGTTAAGTGATTGGTAGTGCTAAACTTATTTTAGAATGCAGCTATCTTATGCTCAAATCCCTCGTCGACCTACTGATATGATTGATGTTGAACAGGCCTTTCGCTTAGTAGCACCCCAAGTGCGCCAAGCAGCTATTACAACGGCTGAGCAACTTGAAGCTCTCGATATTCGTTACGCACTAGCTGGTGGGTTAGCTGTTGCTGCCCACGGCTACTTACGGGCTACCGATGATGTTAATTTTTTAGTAGGTGACGAGGCTTTCGAACAGCATGGGAAACTGGTAAGTTTCAAAACAGGTGTACCAATTGAAGTCGAGGGTATTCGTATTGATTATCTTTCGCCGGCAGCACTTGGAGACTATGTTAAGAGTGCCTTTGAGCAAGAAGGGCTATTGCATGTTGTTTCTATTGAAATTCTTATTTATATGAAGCTTGTAGCAAAACGCCGAAAAGACCAGTTAGATATAGTAGAGCTTCTTAAAACCACAACCCAGCAAAAAAACATTCGGGCGTATCTTGAAAAACATGCCGCTGACTTGATTCCACTCTTTGATGAATTAGCTACCGAGGCAAGTCAAGCCTAATATAAAATCTCTAAGTCAAGACCAAAACGAATACATGGCTTTAATAACTCACGATGTTTTGTTGCCATCTTCTACCTCGAGGTAGAGCTTATTTAATCTCACTAAGAACTCGAGCTAGAATGTCTTATGTGTCGAAATATTAAACGCTTGTATAACTATAATCCACCTGTATCAGAAGTGCAAATTCGTGAAGCGGCTTTGCAGTATGTCCGCAAAATTTCAGGGTTTAATAAACCTTCCCAGCAGAATGAAACGGCCTTTAATCAGGCCGTGGATAAGATTGCTCTCGAGACCATAAGTTTGCTTTCTGGGCTAAAAACCTCTGCACCAAAAAGGGATATGAACACAGACTTAAAAAACCATCAGCAACGTCAGAAGAAACGCTTCGCACCTGACATTCAGTGACACATCACCGGACGTTTTACTCGTATCTGCACTTGCACGGCATACTGCTATGAAATAAATGTAAAGCAGTAGACATTGCCGAATAATCATCCTGAGACTTCGGCAAGCTCAGGGTACATCCCAAACTTGCCGAAGAATAAATTTAAGCGGTAAAAACTTTAATAGGTTCAATCTCGAGACTACGCTTTAATACATTTTGTTTTAAGTGTTCAATAAAAGCGTCGGCTGATACGGCATTCTGATTTGCTTCCTTGCGGCTTCTAAACGATACCTGATTGGTTTCTTCTTCTTTATCACCCACAATCACAATATAAGGAACTTTGTAAAGCTCCGCATCCCGCACTTTAGCATTCATGCGCTCACTGCGAGCATCTACTTCTGAACGTAAGCCAGCTTCAGTAAGGTGATCTTGCAACTTGTAGGCATAAGCTGCATGGCGGTCTGCAATAGGTACTAAGCGAATTTGTTCGGGTGCAAGCCACAATGGGAAGTCACCAGCAAAATGCTCAATCAAAAACCCTACTAAACGTTCATGGGTACTTAGTGGTGCGCGGTGTAAACAAAGTGGGGTTTTCTTTTGGTTATTCTCATCAATGTAATGCAAGTCAAACCGTTCGGGTACAGCAAAGTCTACCTGGTTGGTGGCAAGACTAAATTCACGTCCAATGGCACTGGTGATTTGTACGTCAATCTTTGGACCATAAAATGCAGCTTCATCTTCCTCTTCAATAAAGGGAATACCACCGCTCTGCATGGCACGACGCACCATATCTTCAGTCTTTTCCCAAAGCTCAGGGCTATTTACATATTTTTTACCCAAACCTTCTTTACTGTGCTTACTGAGACGCATTACATAATCACTAATGCCAAAAAGTTTGAAATATTCGAGGTACATCCCAATCACATTCATAAATTCTTGTTCAAATTGCTCTTCGCTACAATAAATATGGGCATCGTTCATCTGCATACTGCGAACCCGCAATAGCCCAGTCAATGCACCTGAATCTTCGTAGCGATAACAGGTTCCATATTCAGCCAAACGCAATGGCATATCACGGTAACTGCGTGGGCGTGCAGCAAAAATTTTGTGGTGAAAAGGGCAATTCATGGGCTTCATAAAATAGCGAGTATTGTCAAGCTCCATTGGTGGATACATAGTGTCTTGGTAATAAGGTAAGTGTCCGCTTCTTAAAAAAAGTTGTTCTTTGCTAAGGTGGGGGGTACGCACACGCTGATAGCCAGCTTTCTTCTCCATATCTTTAGCTAGGCGTTCAATTTCTTCAATCATGGTAGCTCCACGTGGTAACCATAAAGGCAAGCCAGGCCCAATGTCTTCATCTAGCGTAAAAATATCTAACTCTGCACCAAGTTTGCGGTGGTCACGCCTCTTAGATTCCTCGAGCATCCACAAATGCTTTTCCAGCTCTTCTTTGCTCTTAAAGGCCACACCATAAATACGCTGAAGTTGCTGGCGTTTTTCATCGCCACGCCAGTAAGCACCAGCTACACTCATTAACTTAAAATGCGGTGGAATATCACCAGTGTTGGGCACATGGGGACCACGGCAAAGGTCGGTAAATCCTGCTTCTCCGCCTTGCTCATAAAAAGTCAGGGTCTCCCCTGCTGGTAAATCTTGAATCAGTTCAACTTTATAGGGGTCGCCGATTTGTTTATAGCGTTCTAGGGCTTCCTCACGAGGTAATGAATACTTACGCAAAGGCAATTTGGCATTGAGGATTTCACGCATCTTGGCTTCAATCGCTTCTAAGTCTTCGGCATTCATTCCCAAAGGCACATCAAAGTCATAATAAAAACCATTCTCAATGACTGGCCCTACGCCCATCTTTACATCGCTGCGCTTAAAGTCTTTAGAAACAAAGTAATCAATGGCAGCTTGGGCCATTACATGAGCTAAGGTATGGCGTGAAAGAAAAATTGCGTCATCGTCTTTTTTGGTAACGATACTAATTTGCGCCCCATCAGGGATTTCGGTCATCAGGTCAGAAAGCTGTCCATTAATTTTGGCACCAATAGCAGCTTTGGCTAGGCCTGGGCCAATGGCTTCGGCGACTTGCTTGGGGGTGGAATGCGGGGGTAACTCTAACTTTTTTCCATCAGGTAAAACAACAAACATAAGAACTCCTCGAGTAATATAAAAGTATTGGCAAGTGGTTAAAGTAGAATCTCTATAACAGATTCATAACCAAGACCTAAAAAACCATCTTTGTAATTGTATCGGAATTATTGGCAAACGCAAAAGTACAGCACTACTCACAAGACGTTCGCAGTGCATCACCCTGAAGCATGTGATCAAAAGGCTTCATAGCCAATAGCTTAACACATTTCAAGGCGTTAGAAAAATAACAATTGTCTTGATTCCATTAGCAATTTCAAGACTGATTAAGACAATATTTCAACAACGGGCTTTAGCCCATTGTAAAGCGCGGACAAAAGATGTCTCAGTTAACCTTGGAATTGCTACATATTATGCACCTGTACAAGGTACTTGTGATTTAGATAGTGCCACATTTACGGTCCAGGGTTCTTTTGGGAGTGTGCAGTGTACCTTTATTGGTAAAGCCACCGATGCAGATTCTCTATCTGGTACAGCGCACTGTGTTAATCTGCTAGTCGCTGGAAATTTTGTAGATACACAATGGACTATGGAGTTACTTCGTCGTTAGTGCTTGCTCGAGTCAATAAAAGTCGTTAATCTTCCTGTTAGTAATATGTTTCACAATATTTATGCTTGTGAATTTATTATTTCTATGCATCCAGTACTTGGTGTTTTTACACATAGTATGTATAATACGTCATATGCGCCTAGTTGCTTTGTTGTGCCAACCAACCCAAATCCAGAATGTTCTGGAAAAACTAGATGATGATGATGTAGCCTTATATCCCATTGGAAATAACAAGCCGTTGTCATCGATCTTGAGCAGTATGGCAACGCTTGAGTTTGCTGGGGCTTTGGTACTAGACCCGCAACAGCAAGCAGCCTGCTTAGGGCAGATGCAACGCTCGAGTCTTGATGCACAACAAGCAGGAGCTATTGACATTATTACTATTACGCCAGCAGGCTTATTTGGCGATTATGCCTTGGGTCATGCGGTAGGGGCACTTCTTAAAAGTTCTGGATTTCATCTTCATGGAGCCAGGGTCATCATCTTGGGAAGCGGAACGGAGGTCAGCGCGATTGCTAGGGAACTCTCGAGCTTAGGTATAAGCCACTTGAGTGTCCTCTCTAGCAACCGTCCTGATGCTGAAAAAACCTTACCTCGTTTGGCCGCTAGCACCACCAGTATGGCCACGGCTATCCATGAGCCCACCACAGGATTACTAGTGGAACAAGCAGATTTGCTCATTCGTATTGATCCAGATCTAAATATTCCTGAGCAGTTTCTGGGACCCCATCTCAATGTCATTGATTTTTCACCCTTGGCCATGAGCCCTCTACGGCAGCAAGCTATGAAAGCTGGCGCAAAAACCTTAGGGGTAAAAGATGTGCAAGCCCACCAGCTATCTCTTGCCTTGAGCAGAATTCTTGGCAAGCCCTATCAGGCCGATATGTTTTTGAATCTGCTACACCAGTAAAGATTTTTCTCGTTTAAATTTTTAAGATTTTTGTTTATATGTACTTATTTTCACAATATTTGTGCTCGTGAATTTTTTATTTTAATTTATTTAATACGCAAGGTTTTTAATATAAAGACCGTTGTCAAAACATTTGGCACATTTTACCTGCCTTAACAAAACATGGAATTTCCCGATATCTCCTGACACATAAAACTGATAGACCCTTTAAACCTCTCGAGAATAAGCCAGAGCTAAGTCTTTGTAAACTTCTCTAACAACCTCGAGCTGTTTGATGGGTACACGCTCTTGGGTCGTGTGAGCCAAATCTTCTGAGCCGGGTCCAAAACCAATCACGGGTGCGCCCGAAGCTGCCAAATAGGGCGCGTCGGTGCAAAACCACCACATCCGTTCTTGCAAAGCTAAATTATATTTAGCCAAAGACGTTTTGATAACTGGGCGAACCTTTTGAACAAACGAATTTTCACCTGGCGTAATGTAGGGGTAAGCAATACCGATGTCATAACTAACGGTGTTGGCTTGATTAAAAAGTTTTACTTGGCGCACGGTGATTTCGGCCTCAGTATCAAGAGCTTGCAAACGCTTAACAATTGCCTCTACCTCATCATCTGGAATGGTGCGGTAATCAATAGTGATTTCAGCACGACCCGGAACCACATTTGCACCACTTTGTGGATAAGACACTAACCTAGTTGGGGTAAGGCTCGAGCCTCCTAAAGGGCCACCCTTAGGAAGCTCGAGAGTTTCTAGTTTTTGCAAGAAGCTCGAGGCTTTATAAAGTGCGTTAAGACCCAATTCAGGTTTGGCGGCGTGAGCAATTTTGCCATGCAAAGTAACCTGAAACTCAGCGCGTCCACGATGCCCCAACATCAGATTTAAATCACTGGGTTCTCCTAGAATAACTACATCTGGCTTAAAGGTCTCGCTGATAAAGCGCGCGCCCAAACCACCAACTTCCTCTTGAACTACCGCAGTCACCACCAAGGTTCCTTTGAATCCTGCCTCAATAGCATCTTTAGCTGCTAGAGCCATACAGGCTACGGCACTTTTCATATCTACTGCGCCGCGCCCCCACAATTCACCATCAGCAACTGTGGCAGAAAGCGGTGGATATTTCCATTGCGCAATTTCACCAAAAGGAACCGTATCCAAATGTCCATTAAACATTATTGTTGGGCCGTTTCCACGACGAAAAATACCGATTGCGTTCCCTGCTTTATCGATGTAAGACTCATCAAAATCTAGGTCCTGAAAAGCAGACACCATGACTTGCATGACCAAAGATTCTTGCCCTGAAAGGCTTTCTTGGCTAATCAGTGCTCGGGCTAACTCGAGTTCATTCATAGCATCATCATAACAGGGGCTAGGTTTCAGAGATAAAGCGAGTCTACTTCAAAAAATTTAGAATCATTTAGTCATCTAGAGGTTCCATTGATACTTGTCTAAATCAATCTTGCCCTCAGCATCAAACCCAATCCCTTCAGACTCGAGCAGAGCCCTTTGCAGTTCACCATTACCTATCTTGTAAGTTGAGATTTTACCTTGAGCATTGATGATACGTTGCCAGGGAATGATTTCGGCTTCCGAGTCTCTCAGTCCAAAGAGCACCATACCCACTTGTCTTGCCGCTCTTGGCGAGCCAATGATTCTAGCAATTTGGCCATACGTAGCGACCTTACCCTCTGGAACTTGCTTGATTACTTTGATTACATTAAGCCTAAATGCTTTCATTTGGATAATAGTTCACCCTATTCTAAGAGTTAACACCGTAAACTAAATACAGATGCGTTCTTCAAGACTTTTTATCCTAGGGTTACTTTACTGTATATGTCAAGGAATAGTTATCGCCCAACTCTTAAAAGCTGATTATCCCTGGCTTGAAGCCAACGTAGCCCTCGAGACCGCCTTACTTCAGGCAACCAACACCGCTCGAGCTGCCAATGGTCTAGGAAACCTCCAATATGATGAACAACTAGCCTTAGCTGCCAGAAACCACGCCCTCGAGATGGCAAGCTTAAATTATTTTTCACACCAGTCGCCTACGGCGGGTAGTAGCACCCCACCTGAGCGGGCGGCTAGAGCCGGCTCACCCTATGTCTTTGTCGGTGAAAATATCGCCAAGATGCCACCAGGTGAAATCATCCAAAGCACCACCGATGGCTGGATGGGAAGCCCCGGACACCGCGCTAACATCCTTCACGCCGAATTTACCCATGTAGGCTTTGGAACAGCCGAAGATGCCCAAGGCTTTACTTACGTGGTGCAGATGTTTTCCCTCGAGCCTTTTATTCTTCGCAGTGCCACATTAGAAAATAAAACCCAAGATTCTTATCATATTTCTATTGACGTTAGCCTTCCGCAACCTAGCACGGTAGCGTTTAGTTATGGCAGTGACGTCAGTGAACCCATGCAGCTTGTGGCTGGAACAAACCGAGTTGAATTTAATACCACTGAAACCCAGCAAATTTACTTGCAAGCTGCGGTTCCTTCACCGGCTGATAACAGCTTTATTTTACAAGATGGTGGCTGGTTAAACTTGGAGAGTAACACCTTTCAAGTTGACCAAGTTGCGCCTAAAACCTATTTGCAAATGCTTGCTGCTAATGCACAGTATCAAAACCAGAATGTTAGCCAAGTCACGCTGGTTTTTGATGGCGCTGTGAATAAACAACTGGGGCTTTTTGTCAATGACGTTTTTCAGCCCAATGCCATGATTGCCTCTGGAACCCTTCGCGTTGATGTTCCTAATAACCAAGATGCCAAAATCACCATAGGCGAAATCATTGCAGGTAATCAGGTCAATATCTACTTGCTAATCAAGGTAAATCATTCACAGGGCCAACCTATTCTGATGGCTTTAGGGCAGTAATATGCTATACTTATTTATGTTCTTTAAGTCTCCCAATTTACGATGTTTATTGCCTAAGGTCTAATTCTTCCTTTACCCAACAATTCATTTTTGACGATAAACTACAGGTCGTGGTCTATCGAGGATCGTTTAAGGAGTTTTCATGCCATTAGAGCTTTACAACACGCTTACAAGGGAAAAAGCCCCCTTTAAACCTGTAACCCCCGGTCGAGTCGGAATGTATTCTTGCGGCCCTACCGTTTATTCTGAACCCCATCTTGGGCACGCCAGAGGCCCCATTATTTTTGATGTCTTAAAACGCTGGCTACAGCATCTGGGCTATACGGTCAGGCTGGTTTCCAATGTCACCGATGTTGGGCATTTAACCGATGATGCCGATGAGGGTGAAGATAAGCTGGCCAAACGGGCTAAGTTGGAGCAACTCGAGCCTATGGAAATCGCTGAAAAGTATTTTTGGTCATATTACGATGCGATGGCCAAACTTGGAGTGAAACGCCCTGATATTATTCCCAAAGCCTCAGGACACATCATTGAACAAATTGAAATGACCCAAGATTTAATCCATAAAGGTCTGGCTTATGAACGCGAGGGCAGCGTTTACTTTGATGTATCAAAATGGAAACAGTACGGTGAGCTTTCTGGCCGCGATGTTGATGAGCAAGTCGAAGGTACCAGGGTGGCAGTACGCAGTGACAAAGATGACCCTAGAGATTTTGCTCTTTGGAAAAAGGCACAACCTGAACACATCATGCGCTGGAACAGTCCTTGGGGTGAAGGGTTTCCTGGCTGGCATATTGAATGCTCAGTGATGAGCACCAAATATCTAGGTGATGAATTTGATATTCATGGTGGAGGTTTGGATTTGATTTTTCCACACCACGAATGCGAAATTGCCCAAGCTAAAGGTGCGGGTAAATCCTTTGCTAGAGTCTGGATACACTGGAATATGATCACCTTAGAGGGTGAAAAAATGGCTAAGTCCAAAAACCATTTTGTTACCATACAGGAGCTTTTTGAAAAATACGACCCTCTGGTGGTGCGCTTTCATCTGTTGCGCTCGCACTATCGCAGCATTTCTGATTTTAGCGAAGAGAGTTTACTGGCTTCTCAGCAAGGTCTTAAACGGTTGCTGGAAACCCATCAAGAGGTTGTGCGTAGATTTGCTACGAGTGATCAAGCAAAATCCAACATCCTCGAGCCATATCACCAGCAATTCACTGAAGCCATGAATGATGACCTCAACACCCCTGAAGCCATTGCTGCCCTTTTTGACGCGACCAGGGAGATCAATACTCAACTCGCCAGTAAACCCAAGCAAGATTTTTTAAGCGAAGCCAAGGATTTTTATGAAACCTTGTTAGGTGACATTTTAGGTGTCTTGGGTGCATCTACACAAAATGCAGCTTCTAGCGAATTGCTGAACGGGCTCATCAGTATGATTATCGAACAACGTCAGGAAGCTAGAGCTAGACGAGATTTCAAAACTTCTGACGCACTAAGAGACAAGCTAAGCACTTTGGGAGTTACCCTCGAGGATACCGCCGAAGGAAGTCGCTGGAAGTTATCTTAAAAATTCTCCAGTTCTTTTAGTACAAGCGTCAAACGTTTGGCTAGTTCTATATCTTCTTGTTCAACCTCGAGTAGGAGTGCGCTCTTCGTTACAGCAAAGGCCCGCCTTAGTTCGGCGATATCGAGGGAACGCACCAAAGCTTGTGTAAGCGAGGACGTAATTTCAGGTGGAAGGTCATCCATGCCCCGGCCTTCATAGGCAGGCAGCCCACGCCGTAAACACGCCAAAGCCAGCACTTGATCACGCATTCCACTCAACATAAACTCTGCTTGCCAGACCCGGCCTCTGGCAATACTCGAGCGCACATGCAGCGCGTAAAGCCAAGCCCATCCGATTAGGTTTGTGGCAGCAGGCAGCGGAACTTGAGGGCGCACATTGGCTGTTCCAAACAACAAGCAAAAGGTAGGCCCGGTTGCACCAAATTCTGTTGCCAACCAAAAAGCCAGATCTACTTGCAAGGTGTTGGTAAGCAGGAAAACACGATATAAAGTGGTGCCTTGCCATACATCTAGGTGCTCGAGGGCATTGTAATCACGGTACATGCGCTCAGTCCAATGGGCAATCACTTGTGAAGCATCGATGTTTGATGCCAGACACAAGGCCAAATCAATATCAGACCAACGGTCCTCACGGCCTAAAGCTGCTGAACCCGTGATAGCTACGCCTATGATCTGTGGATCAGCACGTGCAGCCAAGATAAGTTTTTCCCTTAGTCTTTCTCGCTCTTCAGACGTAAATATAGTCATTAAAAATTCCCTCTAAGAGTTACTATAACCATTTGCCAGTTAAAGGCCATAGGTACCATCGTAAAAATCCAATCGTTCGGCTAAACTCACACCATAGTCTAGGACAAAATATCTGCGACTGAATTTGTCTGCGACCAGATGATTGTCCAAAGGTTGAGCGAAGCGTACCTGCATGGTTAGACAAAAATGTTGGCAAATGTTGTAAACTAACAAAAATTACTTTTGGAGGTCTTACCACAACTCACCTTGACCACGACCCACTCGACCCATTTGCCCCAGAACCAGAACTTGAAAGCGAAGAGTCTACCCAACCAGGGTCACCTCTAAGCAATCTCAATTCTGCACGGGTGCTTATCCTCAATGCCAGCTATGAGCCGCTTCATGTTTGTAGCGTCAAGCGGGCTGTGTTATTGCTCATGCATGATATTGCTGAAAGGCTCGAGGATTCTGACCGCGTGCTGCGCTCACCCAGCCAAGTCTTTATGGTTCCCAGCGTGATTAAGCTCAAAAAATACGTCAAGCGTCCACATCATCAGCGCGTAGCATTTAATCGCAAAAATGTTTTTCGGCGCGATGATAATACCTGCCAATACTGCAATTTGCGTTCTGGTGATTTAACCCTTGACCATGTTTTACCGCGCAGCCGTGGTGGTGATACCAGTTGGGAAAATGTGGTGGCCTGTTGCCGTAGGTGCAATGCCAAAAAACGTGACCGAACCCCCGAAGAAGCTCATATGATCTTGCGCCGCAAACCTTATGCACCAAAGTTTATGTTTTCGTCTGCCTTTGGAATTTTACCAAACATTGATCCCGTTTGGGTTAAGTATTTGCCAGATTATCAATAGTGATCAGAAGTCAGAATACAGAATAAAAAAACTTTTAAGCAATAAATGCCCTTGATGATACTGATTATATAAGTGGTCTACTGACTACTGTATTCTGACTTCTTCTTTTCCTTTTCCGCCCTTTACGTTTCTTGTGCTTATATTGACCTAGGCGCACCCACCCCTCGAGTCTTTCAAATTTATCTCGGTTCAGTGTCCACCAATTTTCACCACCTGGCTCGAGCATGGTTCCTTGCAAATTAAATTCCGACTGATGTTGAATAGCGGTTACATTAAAGTATAAAAAACAAAGCCTGATTAACCCTTTGAGTAAATCCTTCCTTGACCACTCGAGCAAGCAACTGCCCTCCATGTCAAAAATAACCAAATGCCCTATGGACTGTTGAATCACCAGTTTTATATCAACAGGCACATTGGTTGTAAAGCTGATGGTTGTAAGGCTAATCTGGTCCTTAAAAATATCTGCACCAATATGAATTCCGTTTATGTAGGTTTGATAACGTGGCAAGGGCTTAGGGTATTGCTGGTCATAGAGCACTGAAAGTTCATCCTCGAGATCTTTGGCTTGCAAACGCACCCTAAGATAATCTCTTTCTGAAAACATCAAGGGGTCTAGGAGTTGATTTTCCAACTCTATACGTTCTAACTCTAAACGCTCGAGCTTTTCTTCAGGGGTTTCTACTGGTGTTTCTCGAATCGCCTCTGTCTCTTGAACCACAAAATGCGGACGATCTTGTTCATAGTCTTTTAGGGTTGCATATTTTTTGAGTTGGCCCTGTTCTAAAAGCCAGGTTTGCGTGCTTATTGTTTCAATTAACCTCTGGTCATGACAGACCATGATGCACGTCACCTCACTCGAGGCTAAGGTATTTTCCAGGAGTTCAATCATCTGTATATCTAAGTCATTGGTGGGCTCATCAAGTAGCACCAAGTTCGCTCCATTGGCAATTATTTTGGCTAAACCAGCTCTAGCACGTTGACCTTGGGATAATTCATTAGGTAGTAGCATCCAAGATTCTTTGGGAATACCCACTAAAGCCAGTAGCATTCTTGCGCGTTCAGCCGTTACAAAAACAGTAAGCTGTTCTAAAATAGGTAAATTATCGTCAATTCCTCGTTTTTCTTGGTCACAGTAAAAAAGTTTAGAGCTATCATTCCAGTGAATATCTACATTTGGAGAATCTGATTCAATTTCACCGGCTAGCATCTTGAGCAAGGTTGATTTGCCCGAGCCATTGGCACCAAGTAGAGAAATTTTATGACCAGCCTCGAGGTGAAAAGCTATATCATCAAGAAGAATTTTATCTTCAATTTTTTTACTTAGATGCTTGGCTATAAGTATAGTGTCTTTGACATCTTTGCTTTTAAGTGTTAGAGAAGTTAGTCCAGAAAAACTCGAGCCCTGCTTGTTTCGCAATGTCTGCGCCCGACTATAATTCACTCTATAATGCGTCAAAATGCCTTCATTGAGAAAGGCTGTCTGATTACAAACTTGATCCAAGAAAGCGCGGTCATGTGAGGCTATCATCACTACTCCTGAATAATGTAAGAGATGCTTAGCCAAGATTTTTTTAGCACTGAGGTCTAAATGATTGGTGGGTTCATCTAAAAGTAAAAGGTCTGGACCTTGAGAAAGAACCATAGCTAAAGCCAAACGCATTTTCTCACCACCTGAAAGCGTTATGACCTCTTGATCTTTCTGGGTTAGCCCAAATGATAAAAGCATTTTTTCTAGATTGGCTTCGGCTTGGTAGCCACCCCTATGTTCAAAAGCTTCGGTGAGTTCACGGTATCTATCCAAAGATGCGCCTTGAGCTACACGCTGTTCTTCTAGGCGCAATTCCTGCTCGAGCATCTGCACACTTTGCAAAGCCTGTAAGGCCGCTTGCCACAGCGTATTTACAGAAAAATCTGTAGTTTCAGAAAAATCTGTATCAGAAAAATGTAGGGATTGGTTTAATAAAACCTGCTGCAACCCTGGTGTACGAATAAGTGTGCCACTTTCAGGTGACAAGTCAGCCATCAAGAGTTTAAGTAGCGTCGATTTACCTGAGCCATTAGGACCTACCAACCCAAGGCGATCACCTGAGCTAAGTGTCAAGGAAATATCTTTAAGAAGGTTTTTGCCTTTACGCCAAAAATAGAGATGCTCAGCCCTAAGATACACCCTCATAATGTAACAGTAGAAAGGGGAAAATGATGCGTGATGAATGACGAGTAAAAAGACTATTAGTTCTTTATACTTTATCCTAGCTTACTTAACATGCCATACTAATATAATGGTTACGAATTTTGAAACACAAACCCCTGAGTTATCGCAAGTTGCCAACCTACTTAAATGGAAAATCCAAGGCGAGGTGCGCTTTGATGAGCGTGCCAGAGCCCTTTATGCTACGGATGCTAGTCTTTATGAAATAAAACCTTTAGGAGTGGTCTTACCTAAAACCCTCGAGGATATCCAAGTGGTGGTTGAAATAGCAAATAAGTACCATTTGCCTCTTTTGCCTCGAGGTGGTGGTACCAGTCTGGCTGGTCAGGCCGTGGGCAAAGCTATCATTTTAGATTTTACAAAATATATGGATAAAATCCTCGCTTTTGACCCGCAAGAAGCCTGGGTCAAGGTGCAACCTGGGGTTGTCAGGGATAATCTCAATGGATTTTTGAAGCCACACAATTTGCAATTTACTCCTGACATTTCAACCACAAATCGTGCTGCTGTAGGTGGCATCGTGGCTAATAACTCAGCAGGAACCCGCTCGATAAAATATGGCAAGGCCGTTGACCAAGTTATTGCTATGACCGTAATGTTAGCCGATGGGACTATCCTCGAGCTTAAAGAGTTAAATAACGCTGAAGTGCAACAGAAAATCGAGCTTGAAACCATTGAGGGTATCATCTACAAAACTATTTATCAGATCACCCAAGACCATAAGGATGAAATTGAAGCTCGTTTTCCCAAAGTCATGCGGCGAGTAGGTGGGTATAACCTAGACGAATTTATAGATAAGCCATTTAATTTAGCCAAGATTGTTTCTGGCTCCGAGGGCACCCTGGCTATTATTCTCGATGTGACCTTAAAACTTTATCCTGTGCCAAGTTATAAGTGCATGGCCCTTTTACATTTTCATTCCTTGCGCGATGCGTTTAAGGCGACTCCTTTTATCAACGAACACGGCCCCTCGGCAGTAGAAACACTAGATGATGTATTACTCGAGCTTGGTAGCCAAAACCCCAGCCTAGCTGCTCTTATGACCTGGGTCATTGATAAACCTGCGGCAGTCCTGATTGTAGAGTTTGATGGCGAGAGCGAAGAAGCCATGCTTGCAGGTTTACATCGTATGCAAAAAGACCATCGTATCAAGGATTTAAGTTATGCCACCCATCTAGCCATGAGCAGCAAAGAGCAAAACGAGATTCTCGAGCTGCGTAAAGCTGGCTTAGGAATTTACTACACAATAAAAGGTGATGCAAAACCCGTGGCTTTTATTGAAGATGCTGCTATTCCGCCAGAACACTTGGCTGACTATATTCCTGAAGTGGTTGAAGTCTGTAAAAAATACGATGTCAAAGTAGTAATGTATGGCCATGCTTCGGTTGGTGTAATTCATGTGCGCCCAATTCTAGATATGAAAAAAGCCGAAGACTTAGAAAAATTTAAGCGCATCAGTGAAGAAACTTTTTTATTAGTTAAAAAATACGGTGGCTCCTGGAGTGGTGAACACGGTGATGGCTTAGTTCGGAGTTATCAAAATAAGAATCTATTTGGCGAAACGCTCTATCAGGCTTTCAGGGATGTCAAACAAGCTTTTGATCCAAAAAACCTAATGAACCCTGGAAAAATTGTAGATGCTCAGGAAAATATCACTCAAAATTTACGTTACAAACCAGATTACAAAGGATTACCTTTAAAAACAGTCTTTGATTTTTCTGCTGATGGTGGATTTTTGGGTGCGGTTGAGATGTGTTCGGGCGTAGGCGCATGTCGCAAAACCACCACTGGAACCATGTGCCCTAGCTTTATGGCTACCCGTGATGAAGATCATTCTACAAGGGGTAGAGCTAATATCTTGCGTGAAGCCATGACCGGCGGCATCCCTGGAGGCTTAACTAGTAAAGAAGTCTATGATGTCCTAGATTTATGCCTCGAGTGCAAAGCCTGCAAAGCCGAATGCCCTAGCCAGGTAGATATGGCCAAAATAAAGTACGAATTTTTGCAGCAATACTATGATGCTCACGGTACACCCTTACAAGCTAAGGCATTTGCTTATTCTTATCTAACCTCGCCCCTAGGAAGAACCCTTGCGCCGATTGCTAATAAAATTTTGCCCTTAAAACCTTTTCGTTGGGTTTTGGAAAAAGCATTGGGGGTTGATAAACGCCGTGTGATGCCAAGTTACGCGGTGCAATCATTTGAACAATGGCATCGGGTTCGTGGTAGGGGCGAAAAGGAGTCTTCAACAGGACGTAGTATGCCGTTACAAAATCACCGTGATGACCAGATGATACCTGCTAAAGACTCTTCGCAATACACCCCTATACAACCCCCCGCCCCTACCACAGGCAAACCAAAAATTGCCTTATTTGCGGATACCTGGACCATGTATCATGAACCCCATGTGGGTATTGCGGCCACACAGGTACTCGAGGCTTTAGGTTACCAAGTTGAACACGTTCCTTATGGCTGTTGCGGGCGCACTCTCATTTCCAAAGGGTTATTGCGTGAAGCTAAAACACTGGCGCAAAAAAATATTTCTAAACTAAGAGCTTATGTTGATCACCAGATTCCCGTAGTGGGCTTAGAGCCTTCATGCGTAAGTGCATTTCAAGATGACTACCGCGATTTAGTACCTGGTGAAAAAACCGAAGCTGTGTCGAAACACGTAAAAATGATTGACCAGTTTTTAGCCAAGGAATGGACCAGTGGAAAACTCGAGCCTGCTGCAACATTCAATAAAACAAGTACACCCATTATGTTGCACGGACACTGCCAACAACGCGCCATTATGGGAACTAAAGCTACACAAGTTGTTCTTGGGTGGGTATCCCAAGAGGTCAAAGAAATTGACTCGGGTTGCTGCGGTATGGCTGGCTCCTTTGGTTATAGTCACTATGAAGTCTCGATGCAATCTGGTGAACGCAGATTATTTCCAGCAGTTAGGGAGCATACAGGAGATATTGCAGCATGTGGGTTTAGCTGTCGCCACCAGATTCATGATGGGACGAAGAAACAGGCAAAGCATATTGTAGAAATTATGCAGGAAGCACTAAAATAACACATGCTTAACGCTGTAAAAATTGCCAAAGACTTTGTTCATGAGCAGTTAAACATTCGCCAAGATATTAAAGGTGTTTTGTTAGTCGGCTCGGTGGCTAAGCGTGAAGCAACCGAATTTTCCGATATTGATCTGCGCTTCATTTTAAGTAGTCAGGTTCAATATGGCCAGCGAATTGACACCTGGCGCAATCATATTTATCTTGATGGTACTGCTGAATCTTTTGAGCATTACTCGAGTCTTGAGTCTATCTTAAGTTACCCTATCCGAGCCAATGATATGAATTATGGTCAGATTATCTATGACCCAGAGGGTTTCTTTACAGATTTGCAGCACAAAGTTCGTCAAGAATTTATGAATCCCGATTGGGTTTCACGTAGGGTTAAACTTATTGCTGAGCGTATTACACCTGGATTTGAAAATTTGCAAAAGGCAATTTTAGAAAAAGATGTCCTGGCTATATGTCATTATGCTGGTCGCCTTCAGTTTCAATTTGCCCTAATACCCTTGATTGCCCTAGGAATTTCACCCAGCAGCACACGCCATCTAGCACAGCTTGGGTCAGAATACCCTCAACTCAAAAGCAGGGTGTGTGAATTAGAAGGTTCGTCAACAATGCCTATTGATGACGTTTTGCGATTGACCAGTATTATAGAAGCCTGGGAGAAACTAAACCATAAAGAGATAAGTCACTTGAACAAATATATGCTAGAAAAAGCCAAGTGGATGGCCACGCATGATTTGCATAAAGAAGCCGTTCATGCATTGTGGATTAACGTCAGCTTTAAAACCCATCCCCAACTTCAGTTCAATAACCCTATGATCAAACAACAGGCTATTCAACTAGCCAGTCGTTGGTTAAACAGTCTAAATTGGACTGAAAAGCGTCTTTCCTCAAAATTACTTGGGGCATCAAGTTTATGGACGAGCATTCAAAAATCTATAAATGATACCTGAATGTCTTGAGTTTCTTAGCCTCGAGTCTTTTGATAATCCTCTCCAGGATTGACAAATACATTCGATTCCCAAGCATACTGCTTGTCATACAGCGTGCGGTAACGCCCATTCTTTTCTAATAACTGTGTGTGATTTCCACGCTCTACAATTTCACCATGCTCCAAAACTAAAATTTGATCGGCTTTGCGAATGGTGCTAAGGCGGTGGGCAATTACAAATACAGTGCGACCTTTTTGTAAACGCTCGAGTCCTTCTTGAATCAAAGCTTCACTTTCACTATCTAAGCTCGAGGTGGCTTCATCTAAAATCAAAATTTTGGGGTCAGCCAAAAGGGCCCTGGCAATGGCAATACGTTGGCGTTGTCCACCAGAAAGTTTAATGCCTCGCTCCCCTACTATAGTGTCATAGCTTTGTGGAAAACTTTCAATAAAGGTGTGTGCATTGGCTAACTGGGCAACTTCGCGCACACGTTCAATTAGCGCATCCGGGCGAGCAAAACGAATGTTGTCAGCGACTGTGCCATCAAATAAAAAATTTTCTTGCAAAACGACACCGAGATGTCTACGAAAATCTCCTAGGCGCACTGTAGTCAAATCACGTCCATCAATCAAGACCTGTCCAGAAGTTGGACGGCTAAAGGCCATAATAAGACCAACCAAGGTGCTTTTACCCGAACCACTCGAGCCCACCAGAGCTGTGGTAGTACCTGCTGGTGCATCGAGCGATACGCCTTTTAAGACAGGTTGATTTTCCTCATAGGCAAAAAACACATCTTTAAGTTGAACGTGTCCATTAATGTCTGGCAAGGTTACCAAAGACGCATCATGAGCATCTTCAGCCTCGAGGTTCATGATGTCTCTAATGCGATCAAGTCCGGCAAAGGCCTCGCTAATTTGCGTGCCAATAGAGGACATTTGGATAATTGGCGCAGCTAGCACACTGATAAAGGCTACATACATCACTAAGTCACCAAGCGTCATAGTGCCAGACTGAATAGCCCGACCTCCAAAGAAAATAAGCAGAACACCAATTGCACCGACAATCACCGTAGCAAAAGCTGTCAATGCACTGGTGCCGGTGATACTTCGTTTAACATTTTGGAATAATCTTGCTGCGCCCGTCGCAAATTCTCGTTGTTCACGCTCTTCCATACGGTAAGCCTTAACCACACGAATCCCGCCAAGCGTTTCAGCCAAACGCCCAGTTACCTCGGCATTGATTTTGCCACGTTCTCTAAAAATCGGGCGCAGTTTAGTAAAAGCAAAAGCCAGCGCACCGCCAAAGGCAACTAAAAAAACCAGAATACCCAAGGTGAGTAGCCAGTTTAGATAAAACAAAACACCTAAAGCAAGGAGTGCAGTGAGCGCACCACCAATAAGCTGAATAATGCCTGTACCAATAAGATTACGAATGCCTTCTGCATCGGTCATAATCCGCGAAATCAGTACGCCACTTTGGGTATTATCAAAAAAGCGAATCGGCAAGCGAGTAATTTTTTCCTGAACGCGCTTACGCATTTCCATAATGGCTTCCTGAGCAGCAATACTGACCACTTGCGAGACTGCATAAGAGGTTATGGCCTGAATCAATGTAGCAAGTCCTACAGCCAGCGCAAGTAACCCTAGCAGGTTCCATTGGCCCTTTCCTAGCACGTTATCAATTAGGAACTTGGTACTGGTTGGCAATACAAAACCGAGCAAGCGGCTTACAATCATCAGGGCAAAGCCAATGATTAAATTACGTCGGTATTGATTCAAGAGAACTTTAGCTTCTGCCCAAACTGCACTTCTTGATAGTTTCTTTTTAGATGTCACACCGCTCAACTCTTTTCAAAAAAGTGACCAATAATAGCAGGCACTTTTAGCAACATTCATCATACGCTATGCTAAAAAAGTCTATAGTCTTTCAAATATACTTACTAAACTCCCGTCATGAATTATTTTGCTTATGCCACCGCTGCCGAACGCTACGCTAAAAGTCGTCCTTATTTTCATCCTATTGTCATTGAGAAGATAAAGGCGTTCTTAAAGCTCAAGTCTCAACTGCCAAATGCACTTGACGTAGCCATACAGGTCAATCCGCAAAAGCTCTAAGAACTATTTGCTATAAACGTTATAAGTTTTGACATCACCAAAGGAATGCTAGTCTATGCTCAAGCTGAAAATGCAGACATCACTTGCTGAATACATAACTGGATTCTAGACAAAACCCAAGACCTTTTATCAAATAGTCAAGGTACATCTAATTTTAAGGGTGAGATTCTCTATATGCAAAAAGACTAAACCGGCACGCCTACATCTGCGTCTACAATCATTTGCACCACCGGTGCATAGGTCTCCATAGTATTTAATAATTTCCCAGCATGATCATATTTGCGGATCAAATGACCGCCACGACGTGAGGCATATAGATATCCCTGATCATCAATTCCTAAGTCAATCAGAGTATCTGTAGCTTCACCTTGAAGTGGATCAATAGCATACGACACTTCGACTTTACCTTGAGGCGTAATTTTGCGAACTTTACCACCAGTGGCATCACTGACATAAACATTACCCTGATTATCCAGAGTAAATCCGTCGATAATACGCATTCCCTCTTGGTCAGCACCCATCTTAAAGGCCCAACGGGTTTGATAACGGCCATTGGCATCAAAACGTTGAATCTGGCGGTTGCCGTAATCAAGAATATATACTAAGCCATCATAGCCAACCCCAATAATTCTAGGATCATTAAACATACCGCGGCCTTCACCACGTCCACCAAAATTAAAGAGGTAATTACCATGAGTGTCAAAACACTGCACCAAGTGCGTCTCTGAATCTAAAACATAAACGCGGTCATCAGGAGCTACTGCCAATGAAACAGGATACAAGAATTCACCCGGTTTCATTCCATATGGACCAAATGAAGTGATCATCTTGCCATTGCTATCAAGTTTATGAATCATGCGGTGGCTATCTTGGCCGACACGATATTCAAAAATAGCCGCCAGAAAATTCCCTACGCTATCGACTGATACCGAAAGTGGTGCAGCCGCAAAAGACCCTTCACCAACACCAATATTTCCTATCGAGCTATGCAACGAACCTTGAGGGTCAAGAATACGCAACACACCTTGGCGTGAACTAACAGTAAGAATCAGACGACTAGGCAAATCAGATGTATCATCGGCAAACATACCTTTATCCAAAATTTCTAAAACTTCCGAAAGCTTAGGACGTTCATCTGGATCTTTAGAAATCATCTTCATGATTAAAGTATCAACCACTTTAGGAATAGATAAATTAAGCTGCCTTGGTGGGGGTGGCGTTTGAAAAATTTGCTGATGCACAATGGCTTCATAGCCACCTTTAAAGGCTGTTTGGCCAGTCAGCATTTCATAAAAGACCAGTCCCAGACTATAGGTATCGCTTCGGTGATCTATTTTTAGTCCCCTAGCTTGCTCAGGTGACATATAAATTGGCGTTCCTACTCTAGCTCCAGTCATGGTCAAACGAGACAAAATTTTACCACCAGCAATCCCAAAGTCCATCAGCTTAACTGCACTAGGGTCTAGAACCATTGGGTTTTTAGACTTAATCCCGTCACGCAAAATCATGATATTAGCAGGCTTGATATCGCGGTGAATAATCCCCCTCGAGTGAATATGTTCAAGAGCTTTAGCCACTGACTTCATGACTTCAACACTTAAATCAATGGTCATGTCGCCGCCTTCAATAAACCCCTCGAGGCTACGACCATCTACATATTCCATAGACATAAAGTGCTTGACCCCAAGGCTACCGTGCTCAAAAGTCCTGACGATATTAGGGTGGTCTAAACGCTGAGCGACTTCGGCTTCACGGTGAAAACGGCGAATAAACTTGGCATCAGCAACATATTGCTCCATAGGAATTTTAAGGGCAACTATAGCTCCGTCACTTTTGCGCTTAGCTCTATAAACACTAGCCATGCCCCCCGAGCCTACTTTTTCCATAACATCATAACCAGGAATATCTAGGGTTTCTAAAGAATGGGCCCCTTCGCCTCTAATATCCATAGCAGGAGTTTTCTTGTCTTTTTTATCTTTCCCTTTACGACGTGACGGGGCTACTCGAGCTTGTTGCACCGATACTGCTGGAATGAGTAAACCCGTCAGCAGCCCAAAGACCAGCAATGGTGTGAAAGAACGTCCACCAAGTGTGGCAACCCATACAGACAAAATAAAAGTTAATCCCAAGAGGCTATAGCTGAGCCATGTTGGGGCTTTCCACAACAATCCTATTGCTACTAGTGCCAATCCAAGCAAAGCAAGCATCATCATTTTAGGGCACCTCAGCAATCACAAGCGTTATGTTATCAGGTCCACCACGTTCATTAGCAAGTGAAATAAGATATTCCACCGATGACTGATGGCTCGAGGTGCGACGAATTTCGGCTAAAATCTCTTCGGGTTGGATAAGTCCATGTAGACCATCCGTTGAAATAACGAAGACATCCTTTGCCTGAACTGCAATTTCTATAATGTCTGGTGATACCTGTGGCTTGGTTCCTAAAGCTCTGGTAATTAAGTTGCGCCATTCGTGACGTTTGGCTTCTTCGTCGGTCAGGACACCTTTTTCAACTTGCTCTTCAACCCAGGAATGATCTTTAGTGAGTTGATAGATTTTGTCCTTGCGAATAAGGTAAGCTCTCGAGTCCCCCACATGCCCCAAATAGGCTTTTTGTTGATAAATCGCCACTACGGTCAAGGTGCTACCCATGCCTCTGCGCCCCATATTTTTAAGAGCCGCCGAGTACACTCGCCGATTGGCCAAGCGAACCGCTTTATCGGTTAATTTATCAATACTAATCACCGGATTACCTGCATTTAGCTCTTCGACATAACGACCAAAGGATTCATTTAAGACTTCCATAGCCAGTTTGCTGGCAACCTCACCAGCAGCAGCACCACCCATGCCATCGGCTACCGCTAAAAGGGTTAAATGACCCCCATCATTGAGTGGAAATTGCCAAACGCGGTGGTAATCCTCATTAAAGGGTCTAACCCGACCCACATCTGACCCATGTCCTACAAGACCTAAACGCACATCTTTAGTCTAGCGGTTCAAAAGAGGGCTGTAGACGGAAAATTCAACATATTATGACAGCTAAAAGATGATACTTTTCACATTCTTTCTTAGCCTGTCACTATTCTGTTAGGCAAATGGCCTTTTTATGAATGTGTTTGTTTCTTATTGAATGTTAAGGTACACAAAGCATGTCTAGCAAACTTGACCGATACTTTTTGCGTGAGGCTCTTCCTCCGCTTCTATTTGGTCTAATCATTTATAGTTCACTGGCGGTAATAAGTTCTACTCTCCCAAGGCTTCAATGGATCGTGGGGACACCTCTATTAAGTTTGGGGCGTTGGCTCCTTTTACAGTTTCCTATTGCCATGGTACAAACTCTGCCCATTTCCATGGTCTTGGCTGTACTTTTGGCATTTGGAAGACTGGCCTCAAACAATGAATTACAAGCTGTGCAAGCTGGTGGTATTTCTTTGGCGCGCAGCACTAGAGTCTTTATCATGCTTGGTCTTCTTATGGCTACTTTTGCTCTATATATGAATGAATGGGTACTTCCTAAAACCAATACCCAAGTAGGTAGCCTCTATTGGCAACTCACCTCTGGAGGCAAAAGTGGTTTGTGGCGGCTGATGGGTCAAGATGTACCAGTGGGTGGCTACACGCTTCATTTTGAAAAAATCAATCGAAACACCGATGAGATGTTTAATGTACGGGTACAAAAGTGGCAAGACAAGCAGCTCAGTGTGATCTTTGCCAAGCAAGCCAAGTTTACTGAAGAGGGTTTAGAACTTTTTGATTATCAAGTTGATACTTTAGATTTAGCCAGCATGAACCAGACTGATTTCTCGGCAGAAAAGATGCTCGAGTCCCTCTTTAAGGTACACACCACCTCTCCTGGACAATCGTTTATTTTAACCCTTGACGAAACACAAGATGAACTCATCACCAATTTTAGCCAAGGTGGATTTGAGGATACTCGTTCTATTCGTGAAGCCTACCAGGATTCAAAAGATATGGCTTTAAGTGACACCGATAGACGCAAAGCCTCGGTTCTTTTCCATCGCAAAGTTGCTGAGCCTTTTGCTAATTTTAGTTTACTTCTAGTTGCGGTTCCTTTAAGTCTGCTCTATGCCAGCAGCCGCAGTGTGGCCTTTGGTCTATCCCTTTTAGTTACCCTAGTTTGGTATTTACTTTTTACCATTGGGCAACTTTTTGGACAAGCAGGGAGCTTGCCAGTGTGGTTAGGGGTATGGGGAGCCAATATTGTGTTGGCACTTTTTGGTATGTATCTGCTGATGTTTCGTAATCAGCTAAAAGGTTAAGGAACAGATTAGTGCATTATTTCTCATATCGTTTTTCGTAAGAACTCAGTAAGAGACACTGATTTACACTTATTCTTGAGATGGGACGTATAAAACAACAATTACTTAGTGGACTAACTCGAGAATCTAAAACGCTCGAGGAAAGCTGGCAAAACGCACTTCTAGTAGCTATCCCCATAGGAATGTTGGGGGTACTGTTTGGCCTATGGTTTGAACCAAAAGCCCTTCAACTCAGCCCTTTTGATAAACTTTCTTACAGCACTGTTTTTGCTGTCCTGGCTTTATGCTGGATAGCCTTGGCCAATAACAAAGCTGCCCTGCGCTGGATAGTTCTAAGCCTCATGGGAGGCCTCAGCCTGTTCTTTCTAAGCAAACAACTCTATGTGCTCTTTTATTTACCTGAAGGCTTTTACCCACCTGTAGAGCTTGCCGAAACCCTTTTTTGGACCCCTTTTATCTATATTCTTTGCTTTCTGGTTTCTGGTGGATATGGAAGCAGACTTGCTTTTGGTTATACCTTGGCTTCTTTGCTTATTGCTGGCATTTATGCTTCAATACACGTGTTCCATACGGCTGAAGTCTCCCACACGCAGATACATTGGAGCACCATCAATATATTATTTCAACTCAATTTTTCTAGCATTGCTCAACTTATATTGAGTTTTGTATTTATCAATCTTAGAGACCGCTACAGCCAAACCAAAGATAAAGTTTCTATTCTCGAGAAAGTAGCCCATACCGATTCACTTACTGGCTTACCAAATCGACTGGTTTTGCAAAAGGCTCTCGAGAACGCCCTCAAAGATGCCCAAGCCAAAAACCAAAAGGTCGCCGTACTTTTTATTGATATTGACCGTTTTAAGCTCATTAACGACACCTTGGGTCATCAGGCTGGTGACAAGCTTTTGGAGTTGGTTTCCAAACGCTTAACCAACACGGTCAAACAAGGGGATTTTGTAGCCCGCATTAGTGGGGATGAGTTTGTCATTATTTCGCGCAAGATTGATAGACCTCAAGCTGTTGGCTTGCTAGCAGGGCGCATTTTGGCTGCGTTTAATGAACCCTTTGAAATCGCTGGTCAAACCTTAAACGTGACTATCAGTGTTGGCAGCAGCCTATTTCCTGATGATGCTACAGATGCAGAAGATCTGCTTCGCAATGCTGATGGTGCCATGTACAAAGTGAAAAAGCACGGTAAAAACGGAGTCAAGGCTTTTGAAAAAAGTGATGAAAAGCTCGAGTATCGTTGGAAACTAGAACAAGACCTGCGTGTGGCCCTAGAGCAAGGCCAGCTAAGCCTATACTACCAACCTATGTATGATTTACATACTGCTAAGCTCGTCAAATTTGAAGCCTTATTACGCTGGAAACATCCAGAAAAAGGGTTTATCTCTCCTGCCGAATTTATCCCCCTAGCCGAAGAAAGTGGCATGATTGTTACCTTGGGAGCCTGGGTCTTAGAAGAAGCTTGTCATCAGGCCAAATCCTGGCAAAGCTTAGGGCTTTCCTATAAAGTTTCAGTCAACGTTTCACTCTTGCAGTTTTCTCACCCCAACTTTGTTCTAGCGGTGCTTAATGCCGTAAAAGAAAGCGGGTTATCAGGGTCTTATCTCGAGTTAGAAATTACCGAGAGCGTGATCATGAGTCAACCCAAAGAAGTGAATCAGATTTTAAATCGACTCAAAGAAGCTGGTATTCAACTTGCGATGGATGATTTTGGTACCGGTTATTCTTCGCTGGCCTATTTGCGCGATTTGCCTATTGACACTGTAAAAATCGATAAATCCTTTGTGCAAAAACTTGATGAACAAAACCACGAACCCTTCTCGAGAGCTTTGGTAGAAACCATTGTGGGTTTAGCACAACATCTTAATTTAGAAGTGGTTGCAGAAGGTGTCGAAACCGCCGAACAATGTACGATACTCAAGCAGTTAGGCTGTCATATTGGCCAAGGCTATTACTTTTCTAAACCCATTCCACCACACGACCTCGAGCGTTTCCTGCTCAAATTACGTCAGAATTCCAAACCCAAATTAGTTAAAGTTTAGCGGGTTAAAGTCGGTCTCACCCGTAGATAAACTCAGGGTTCGGAACTAGTCACCTATACACTGATTCTAAGATTAAACGTACCGATACGATATTCATGGAGTTATACAAATTCTGCTGGCATGTGACTCAAATACCAATCTACCCAGTCACTTCGAGCGTAGCGTAGCGAAGTCGAGAAGTCCAGGGCAGAAGGCAATTTGTGATTAAGCTGGGCATATATGCAATTTTTCAGATGCCTCCATTTCGCTATAGCCTGCCCTGAGTTTTGTCGAAGGGCTCCAGTCAGCATGGCTACGAAGTGATGCGAAGCAACCAACGGATATGTGTCACTTGCTTACCGATTTGGTATTATAGCGTTTTTCAAATTATCTTCTATAGCAATTAAATTCAGTCTCATAACAAACTTATCAAATTTCGTTGCTGAGCATTGACAAACTCAGTCTTAGATTTACTGTCCTGGATGGCTTTTTTGGAAAGATACCTTAACTGTAGCCTCTAGCTATTAAAGTGCTATATCATTTTCCAAAGATATTAGGTAATTCGTCAACTCCAACCAAAACATCTCTTGGCTTGCTACCCTCATGCTTGCCTACCACCCCAAGAGCCTCTAAAGAATCCATCAGCTTCCCTGCTCTGGCATGTCCTACACCCAAACGACGCTGAAAACGTGAGACGCTGGCTTGCCCTTCATTGATAGCAAGTTCGGCGGCATCACGTAGTTTATCGTCATTCCAATCAATAAGCCCACTGGCATTAGATTCGTCTGGCATAGGTGGATCAAAGTCGGTACCATATGCTTCAACGAAGTCATCATCAAAGTATTGACGGCGTAAAAAGTTGGCCACGTTGGTGACTTCGGCTTCGGTAACAAAAGGTCCTTGCAAACGCAAAGGTTTGACCATCCCAGGCTGGTAATAAAGCATGTCACCCGAACCAATTAAGCGTTCTGCACCCATAGTGTCTAGGATGGTGCGCGAATCATGACCACTACTTACTGCAAAGGCCATACGCGCAGGTACATTGACTTTAATCAGGCTGGTCAAAATATCAACACTTGGGCGTTGGGTGGCCAGCACCAAATGCATTCCTGTGGCCCTGGCCATTTGGGCTAAACGCATGATGGCACTTTCAATTTCTTTGGGGCTGGTAATCATCAGATCAGCTAGCTCATCGATCACAACCACAATAAAAGGCATTTCAGGCAGGTCTAAACTGCGGGCTTTTTCGTTGTATTGGTCAAGATTCTTGGCACCAATTTTGCTCATCATTTTATATCTGCGTTCCATGTGGGCTACTGCGCCCAAAAGAACCCCAGCAGCATCATTAGGGTTGGTGACCACTGGACGAAGCAAATGTGGAATACCATCAAAAGGTGTAAGTTCGACCATTTTAGGATCTATCATTAAGAGGCGCAATTCGGTGGGTAAAAACTTATAGAGTAAGCTACCAATAAGGGTGTTGACCGCCACTGATTTACCTGAGCCAGTGGAGCCTGCAATCAATAAGTGAGGCATACGCGCCAAGTCTGCAATCACGGTATCGCCATCAATGCTCTTGCCCAATATAAGCGGTAAGCGAGCCTTGCTGCGCCTAAAGCTGGGAGATTCGGCTGCTTCACGAAAACGAATCAAATCACGGGTGGCATTGGGAACCTCGAGCCCGATTACACTCTTACCTGGAATCGGAGCTTCAATACGCACGCTGCCTACGGCCATAGCTAGGGCCAAATCATCTGAAAGGTTAGCAAAGCGACTAATTTTTTCACCGGGCGCAGGTTCAACTTCAAAGCGGGTTACGCTTGGGCCCCGCACCGAAGACACCACCCGACCCTCGAGCTTAAAGTTAGCTAGGGTTTCATCAATTTTCTTAACCCTAATTTGTACTTCTTGGGCTACTGCGGCTGGGTCTTCTATATTGCGCTGCGGGCTATCGAGTAATTCATAAAGCGGAACTTGTATAGGCATCCCACCAATATCAGGAATTTCATTACCCTCAAGATCATCCTCTTCTTCTTGGTTAATGGCTAACACACCCTCGAGAGTTTCATCGTCTATAGTGTCATCTTCTTCAACATCTTCTTCAGATTCATCTTCAAATTCAAGGTCAGGTTGATAAGTATCATCAAAGGTGGCAGTAAAATCATCTTCGGTTTCAAAATCTTCAGAGGTCTCTGTGTCTTCCAAATCTGCTTCAGGAAAATCCTTCATGGTGGCTTCCTTGCGAATATCTAGCTCCATACTATCTAGAGATTTTTGCCATACATCGACCTCGGGTAAGAGTTTATGGCGAGGCTTGCGAGCAAATTCTTTGGCTAAGGTCTGGTCAAAATCTCTGCTATATTGACTGGTAAATTCATTATCCAAACGAGTAAGTTTTTCCAGCAGTTCTCGCCAAGGCTCGAGCAGGGCTACTTCTAAATCTAAAATACTCATGTGTTCCTGAATGGTTTCATAAGCTTTGATGCGGCGTTGATGATCGGCAGAAACGTCTAAAAGGTCCCTAGGCATAATGCCTTTGAGCGTGGCTTCTGCACTTTCTTTTTCACGCAAAAGTTGACGATAGCGTTCAAAGACTCCTGTAACATCCAAACTCAAAGCCTTGCGCGTTTCTTCTAGGGCCTGCATTGAAGCCATTGAGCCCACCACTGGATCACTAAGCTGAGACTGCAAAGACTTTACATCGTTCTCTAAATTTTCTAGCCCTTCTGTTTTAAGATGTGTGGCCATATCGCTGGCCCGACTTTTAGAAAAATCAACTACAGCTTTACGCCAAGCTTTGGTATGAAGCAGCACATCTTCTAAATAACTATCATCGGCTTTGGCTAATCCCTTGATGGTTACAAGCACCTCTTTGCGCCATTTACTGACTTCGGCACTGCCCGGATAAAGCTGCACCAGGGCCTGCAAATCTTTATCTAGATCATTTAAATCATTGCGAGCTAAGACCACATCAGCATTAAAATTAGCATAGGTTTTAAGGTCCTGCCGCCAGGCTAAAAATGATTCAAAGCCGTATTTCAGCCCCTCGAGCAATCGCCTAGTCAACCCTCTAGCCACTCGAGTGGGTCTAAAACCCGCTAAGACATCCAGCCCGACAGTACCCACAAAAAAAGCCGGAATCAACATCATCCAACCCAAACCAGCCAAAGAAGATCGCATTCCTAGACCCCAACGGCCTGTAGACGCAGGATAAACCACAATAAAGACAAACCAAAAACCCAATGCCATCAGCATAAACCCAGTCACCACACGCCACATCGAACGCGGATGCCGCCCCAGCACAAACAAGCCACCAACCACTAAAAAAGGAAAGGGCCAAAAGTAGGCTCCAAACCCAAAGTTTCCCACCAGAGCTTGCCGAATATTTTGACCCAACACACCCGAAGGAATGGCCGGAATCAAGAACCCTAAAAGAGCCACACCCATTGCTAGTAAAATAAGACCCAAGGCCTCTACATCAAAATGGTTTTGATTTTGATCTTTACGTTTAGAACCTGCCACGAAGTATAGTTTATCCTTTTATTTTTCGCCTGTGTGAACTTTATTAAGTTTGAGGAGAGTCACTTAAGGGTGTCTCTTCAACGGGAGTATTTGCGTAAACCGGCTCCGGGTCACGATACGCCGGGCGGCGCAGTAAATATTCTTCTAAAACAACTTTAAGAAGAGCAGCTACTGGCACTGCCAACAGAGCCCCTAACAAACCAAACAGCCCTGCCCCAATTAAAATTGCAATCAGAACAGTGACCGGATGCAAATTGGTACTTTTGGAGAGAATATAGGGTGCAAGTAAGTTGCCCTCGAGCTGGTTGGCAATCACAAAGACCACCACCGCTAAAAGCGCAGTAAGAGGGCTCACCGTAAAACCCAAAAGCACCGCCGGAATCATCCCAATAATCGGACCCAAATAAGGAACCATATTAAAAATAGCGGCCAAGAAACTTATAGCCAGAGCCAATGGCACATTGATAATACTTAATCCAATAAATACCAAAACCCCAATAATCAAGGTAATCAGCAACTGTCCTCGCACATAGCCACCAACTGCCGTGTCCATCTTCTGCGATAAATCACCATATAAAGGTCGCCAGCGCACCGGCACAAACCGCTTAAAATTAGCAGTAAACCGTGGGTAATCATAAAGAAAATAGGCGCTGGTTAATAGAATCAAGAATATTTGCAAGGTAGTAGAGATAATATTGGTTGCACCACTTACTAATACACCTGGCCCCTTGCTTAAAACCTGTTCTAAAAGACCATTGATATTCTCAATAGACCCAGCCAAAAATCCTGTTAATCTATCCTGAATTTGCTTACTTAATTCATCAGACGAGGTTTGAACCCCAAAACCAGTTGACAAGAAACCCGGGAGTTTATCTACAAGACCTGTGAGCCAAGACGAAATACGGCCAACTAAACCACCCATGTTGTCAAAGGCAGTTGGAATTAAACTAATAAATTTACTTAACTGAGTTACCACTTGCGTAATCAAAATTGACCCTAAAACCAATACTGCCAAGACCACCAAGTAAACCAGCACTACCGCGAAGGCACGCCGTATCTTAAGCCGCGCTAGAGCATTGACTACAGGGTTAAGGATATAGGCAATGGTAAATCCGATTAGGCCTACTTGCAGAGCAAAGGCATAACCTTTACGGGTTGTCCATAAAACCCATAAAACAAAAAGAATGGCAATAACATAACTGACTGCCCTAACCCAAGGACTGCGCCAAACAATTTCAAAAGCAGTGATATTACGGTGCGGCATCCTAGGGTCCCACAAAGAGTGCTGTGGCAGCACTGCGCACTTGCTCGGCAGTTTCTACATTTTGTCCAAAAAACGTATTGTTGGCTTGCCACACTTCAAATTGTAATCTTGCACCTCTGGTGGTTCCACTCACACCATCATCAGTTCCTGTATTTCCCACGTATGCAATCACCTGACCTCTATAAACTTTTGCGCCCTCTTGAATCCCTACCTTGAGGTTAGAAAGATGTCCATAGCGCAGTAGCCGCCCATCTGAAAGCCTTAACCAAAGCTGCCTTCCGCGCAATTGATCCAGTTCATCTTCGTTGGCTCCTGAAGCCCCAACTCTATCAAGTAATGCCCGCCACTGCGTTAGGCTTAGCTCTTGAAATTCATTATCTGCACGCACTACGGTAGCATCTGCGGCTGCAATCACTGGCGTACCATAATTAATCGGTATGCCAGCACTATCAGAATTAAAGACAAATCCCTGATTGATTCCCTTGCGATACGGTCTATCAGCGGTGGGCAAGAAGCGATCATCCTGCGGAACTTTGGCACCTGGAATAGGAAACCACAATCCCTGGGGTACAGCCTCTATACTCATTTCTGGGCTACTCCCCTGGCCAATGAAACTTGCCTTTGGGCGCAATAAAAAAAAGGTTGTCACCAAACCATACATTAACAACGCAGCCAAGACATACCATCCAGGTTTAATACGCCTTGGTGACTCTACTGGCACAGGCGCAGGTACACTCAACTCGGTTTCGGGTTCCATACGGACAAGAGTCTAACATGACAAGAATGGGAAATCTTTAAATCTATGGAATCAATCCTTCAGGTAAACCATTAGGATATAAGGTATCAATCGCAAGCTGAATACGCTCGGCGCGGTTACCAGGGTCAGGATGAGAACTCATGAATTCAGGTTGGCGAGCCCCGCCACTGGCTTCGGCTAAAATTTCCATCACCCGAATCAGTGAGCGTGGGTCATAACCAGCATCCACCATAAACTGAACCCCTAGTTTATCACTCTCGAGTTCATCATCTCGGCCATACTTTAGATTTATCATCTGCCCGATAGCCTGGGCCATACGCGCTGTACTCATACTTCCTGAAGCAGTTCCGATAGCCCCGGTCACCCCTTGGGTAAGTTTTTGCTTGGCCAAATGTTCCGCGCTGTGTCTGGCTACCACATGACCCGCTTCATGGCCTAAAACTCCGGCTAGTTGCCCTTCGGTCTCGAGCCTTGCAAGCAAAGCAGCAGTAATAAAAACTTGTCCTCCAGGCAGAGCAAAGGCATTGACGGTTTGCGAATCAGCTAGAAGGTGAAAATTAAATTCATAAGGTGACTTACCTGCCAAGGATTTAGTTACAATCGCTTGCCCAATCGCATCAACAGAACGACGAAGCCCCTCATCTTGATGAAGCCCTCCGTACTGCTGGGCCATTTGTGGCGCGGCCTGAAGCCCCATAGCTATTTCTTCTTCGGGGGAAAGATCAACATATTGAGTTTCCCCAGTAATCTCATTTTTGGAACGGCTTCCTAAATACCCCATAAGTGAAATACCTGCAATAACCAATGCAATAATCAAACGCAGACCTATCCCACTCATTCCACCAGAACGCCTCTGTCCGTATCCATAAGGTTGTCTATACATAATCCCTCCCTAAGTTTGTTCTAGTATAGCTCAAAAGATATATTTCCCAAATTAAAGGAAAAAGTGGAAAGTGGAAAGGCAAAAGTAGGGAAGGTGAGAAGGTTTCAAGCTTTCCACTTTTTCCTTTCCCCTTTATCCTTATTTTTATCCTTTATCCTTAATTTTTAGTTTGATGAGCTTTTATTCAAGATTTGTTATTTGACCCTCTCTCTTTCAAATGATACATTGCAATGGATAGTGGTTATCCCCACTTTGGGACCTAAGATGATTTGTTAGGATATTCCCAGCAACAAAGGCGAAAGCCTAAATTTATTAGGAGGTTCTATGAAAAAACTGCTGATCAGTATGTTTCTAGCCTGTCTAGCCCTAGGGCTAGCCCAACCTTCCATTTCGGAAGAAAAGTATGCCGCTACCGCCAAACAGGGTGGCACTATTCAAGAAGTCATGTTTAGCGATATGACTACTCTTAACCCAGTTTTAACCTCTTCGGCTTCTGAAGCTGCCATTTTAGGCATGACCGGTGGTGGGGGCGTGGCCTACCGTGATTGGCTAGGCAACCGCAGCTACCGCAAAGAAGACGGAACCTTTAATCTTAGCTGGGCCAAGAGTATCGAAGAAGTAGCTTTAGAGCAAGAATACATCATTACCCTTAACGAAGGCTGGAAATGGTCTGATGGAACTGAAATGACCACTGCTGACGTTGCTGCCGCCTATAAAATTATTGGTGACCCTGCTGTAGAGTCAAACAGCTATAGCTGTGCTGTAGTCGGTGCAGAGGAAGTTCCTGTTGAGCTAGAAATCCTTGGAGCCTATCAATACCGAATTCGTCTAAACGAGCCTCAGGTCAATGCCATTGCTAACTTTGATTGTTTCGCACTACCTGCCCATATCTATATGCCGGTCTATGAAGCCTCAGGTGCTGAAGGTATCAAGGCACTGTGGAGTATTGATACACCTGTAGATCAACTGGTTTCAGGTGGGCCTTACATGATCAGCGAATATCGCCCTGGTGAGCGCATTGTGCTTAAAAAGAACCCTGTTTTTGCCGAGTTTGCCCAAGCTGCCGACGGCTCACCGCTTCCTGGCCCTGATGAATGGGTGGTCACTATTGTGGCTGACCGCAATGCCCAGCTTGCCCTGTGTAGCACTGGACAGTGCAGCTACTACTATCCAACCACTCTAGATGAAGTAGCAGCTATGCAAGGTGCTGTTAGTAGTGGTGTCGTACAAGGAACTTTCTTGCCTGATATTGGTCCTGGTTCATTTACCGATTACCTTTTTTACAACTTTAACAATACCAACCAGTGCAAAGCTGGAATGTTCCAAAGCACCGTCTTCCGTCAAGCCATGAACGTGATGATTGACCGTCAAGCTCTTATTGATGCTGCCCTAGGTGGGTTAGGTGTTGCGGGATACGACTATAACACTGCTGCTTCCAAGCCTTTTGATGCTGCATTTTTAAGAGATCAGCCTTTTGAGTTTAATCCTGAGCGTGGTGTAGACATGCTGGCCACCATTGGCTTTACCCAAATGGGTGACGATGGTGTTTTAGTAAATCCTGAAACAGGTTGCCGTGTTGAGTTTGATGTGCAGTACAACGACGGTAACAACCGCCGTGCCCAAGAAGCCTTGGTCATGCAGCAAACTGCTGCTGCTTATGGCGTAAAAATTAACCCCAAACCTGTCTCTGTAGAAGAATGGGGCGATTCTTGGGGTGGTACTGAAATGCCCCGTGCTTACGACTTTGATGCCCAAATTGGAGCACTTGTCGGTGGCGACGTAGATAATCCATCAGGAACCAATGTATTTAAACTTGCTTCTAATAATAATGGTTGGAACAAAGATAAACTGGCTGCCCAACCCTGGGAAATCTTGATTGATCGCATGACCAATCAAATGGACGGCACACTTGACTTAGCCAAACGGGTTGAAATTTATAACGAGCGTGCTGTAATTATGCGCGAGCAACTCCCATTAACCCCACTTATTAGCCCTTCATTCCATGTGTATACCAACATGGGCAATGTTTGGCCAGTTGAGTTTATGGATTCCATTGCTATTCAAGACCCTTATCGTCCTGGTGGCTCGAGAGGCGAACTAACCCTTCCCTAAAGCTACTAACTAAACCTATATGTTTACCTTACCGCCCTATTTGTTTGTAAATAGGGCGGTATTTTTTCATTCACGCTCTACAGATTTACTGATAGACTTAAACCAAGTTTAGACTTCTGGAGATGACTCTTGACCCTTTATATTGTTCGCCGAATCCTTAATTTGATTCCCACCATGCTCTTAGCAACATTCTTGGCCTGGATGGTGATTGACTGGGCTCCTGGGGATTATGCTACTCAATTTGCACTAGATGTAAGAGACCCTAATAAAGAAGCTCGTTTACGCGAACAAATGGGGCTTGACCAGCCTGGGCCTATTCGCTACTTTTATTGGTTAAAGAATGCAGTTCAGGGAGATTTGGGGCAAAGCCTGCGCAGCAAGAGTGATGTAAACCCACTTATTACACCCCGCATGAGAAATTCTCTTATTTTGGCCTTACCCGCGACTCTTCTGGCTTATCTGATAGCTATACCTATTGGTATCTATTCAGCTTTACATAAGTATTCTATTGGGGACCGCTTTTTGACGATTTTTAGCTTGCTAGGACTTGCTATTCCAAATTTCTTTTTTGCACTTATCGTGGTTGCGCTATTAGTCCAGTATTTTCAGTCTACTGGAACCTTTTTGTTGCCTGTAGGTGGAATGACCAGCGATAACTATAGCAGCCTGAGTCCCGTAAACCAATTCCTGGATGTCGGTAAACACCTTATTGCACCACTTATGGTCATCACCTTGTCGAGCTTGGCTGGTATCTCCAGGTTTATGCGTGGAGAAATGCTCGAGGTCATCAGTCAGGACTATATTCGCACTGCTCGAGCCAAGGGTCTCTCGGAACGAAAAGTCAATTATAAACATGCCCTTAGAAATGCCATTATTATTATTGTGGCAACCATAGGTGGCATTTTACCAAGCCTTATCAGCGGTTCTGGCAGTGTTGAATTTGTGATGCGCTGGCCTGGTCTTACCCCTTTTCTTATCGAATCCACCGTAGGTCAAGATGTTTATGTGATTATGGCTACACTAACTGTTTTTACAATCTTGCTGATTATTGGTAATCTTATCTCCGATATTGCTTTAGCTTTTATTGATCCAAGGATACGCTATTCATGACCAGAGCCGTTCAATCTTCAAAAAGCTCTGACCCCAAAGTAGAAGCTAAGGGCAAAAGCCTAACCACGATTGCCTGGGAGCAATTTCGCAAACACCCGCTTGCCAGAGCCTCATTGGGTATTTTGCTGGTGCTTTATTTCTTTGCTGCCTTCGCTGATTTTTTTGCACCTTATAAAGAAGGAGCTATCAATAGCAGTCTTACTTTTCAACCTCCCAACAAAATTTACTGGCGTGATGAAAATGGAAGTTTTACCAGACCTTATACTTACGCCATAAAAGGTGTGATTGACCGCCAAACCTTCAAAAAAGTTTGGGAAGAGGATAAAACTACTCCCTACCCTATTAAGTTTTTTGTGTCTAACCCTAGCTCGAGGGAAAAATATGTTCCTTTCCCAGTCAATTTAATTCCTGAAACCTTGCGGCAGTCTTGGGGTATTAAACCTTGGGTATCTCTAAGATTTTTTGGCCTTGAAGATTCTACCAACCGAGTGAGAGTCTTCTTGTGGGGCTCAGATGATTTAGGCAGAGATGTATTTGGACAGATTTTGTTTGGCTCGAGAGTAAGCCTAACTATTGGAATTCTAGCCTCTATCCTTTCACTAACCTTAGGCATGATTCTAGGTGGTGTTGCCGGCTATTTTGGCGGCTGGATAGATGAAATCATCATGCGCCTAGTAGAAGCTCTTTCGGCTATTCCAGGTATCCCTTTACTAGTTACTTTATCAGCTATTTTCTTGCCACTCAATTTGCCCAGCGCAACCACTTTTTTACTGATTGTATGCGCCCTTTCACTCATTGGTTGGGGCGGTATTGCTCGCACTGTTCGGGGTCAGGTTTTATCTTTGCGAGAACGTGATTATGCTACTGCGGCCAAGTCATTAGGAGCTTCACATTGGCGTATCATCACTGCACACTTATTACCGCAAACATTGACTTTTGCCATTATCTTAATGAGTATTGATATCCCCAGTTTTATTCTTTCTGAAGCCACTTTAAGTTTTTATGGCCTGGGAATCCGTCCTCCTGGAACCAGTTGGGGTCTCATGCTAGCAACGGCCCAATCATTTGCGGGTGTCAATGGACTTGCTGAACGTTGGTGGATTTTTATCCCTGGATTATTTATTTTTATAAGCGTATTAACCTGGAATCTTTTGGGTGATGGGTTGCGTGATGCTTTCGATCCTAAGAGTCGTAAATAGCTATCTTGTACGAGAGCATGATAAACAGGTTAGAATATCGCAGTACATTAGGGAGAATACATGGCAAATGAACGTTTACTGGATGTCATAGACCTCAAGACCTATTTTGACACCGATGAGGGAACTGTCAAGGCCGTTGACGGAGTAAGTTTCCATATCAATAAAGGTGAGACCTTAGCCGTGGTAGGCGAATCTGGTTCGGGTAAATCTGTTACCAGTCTTTCGATTATGCGCTTGATTGCAACGCCACCTGGTCGCATTGCTAGTGGGCAAATGCTTTTTAACGGTCAAGATTTGGTCAAACTTTCTGAAAAAGAAATGCGTAAAGTGCGTGGCAATGACATCTCTATGATTTTCCAGGAACCCATGACCAGCTTAAATCCGGTCTATACCGTGGGTGACCAGATTGCTGAAGCCATTGTTTTGCATCAGGGTAAAACCTATAGCCAGGCTATGAAAATGTCTGCTGAGATGCTCGAGCTAGTCGGTATCCCTGAACCAGGCAAGCGGGTAAAGAATTACCCTCACCAAATGTCTGGCGGTATGCGCCAACGGGTCATGATTGCTATGGCCTTATCTTGTGGGCCACAGCTCTTAATTGCTGATGAACCTACCACTGCCCTAGACGTAACCATCCAGGCCCAGATTCTAGACCTGATGCGAAAACTGCAAAGAGAAATTGGCATGAGTATTTTGTTTATCACCCATGACCTTGGCGTAGTGGCTGAAATTGCTGACCGTGTAGTGGTGATGTATGCCGGACGCGCTGTAGAAGAAGCCGATGTCGAAGATATCTTTGCCCGCCCCAAAATGCCTTACACAATGGGCTTGTTAAATTCGATTCCAAGGGTTGATAAAGCTGCCGTACATCAAGAAAGATTAGAAGCTATTCCTGGCAATGTGCCTAACCCGCTTTATTTACCAGAAGGCTGTGCCTTTCATCCACGCTGCCGCTTTGTCAAAGATGACTGTAAGAATGCTATTCCTGCTCTTATTGATTCAGGTAGTGGACATATGGTGCGCTGTGCCAGATGGGAAGCTGTACAACAAGAGAAAGATGTGGTGTCGGCATGAGAATAGCAATTAAAGGTTACAGATTAAAGATTAAAGATTTGAATTCTGAATCTTCAATCTTCAATCTTCAATTTCATGGGGTGAAGTCATGAGTGCAGTATTTGAAAAAGGAACAGAAAAAACGACCTTGCTCGAGGTTAAAAACTTAAAGAAATACTTTCCTATTCGTGGTGGGATTCTTTCACGGGTCGTGGCCAATGTTAAAGCTGTTGAAGATGTTTCTTTTACAGTTAATCGAGGTGAAGTGGTTGGGCTCGTAGGCGAATCTGGATCGGGTAAAACTACAGCAGGACGTGCCATCTTGCGCCTTATCGAGCCAACTTCTGGCGAAGTTAATTTTGAAGGCGTAGACCTCACCAAAATTTCCAAAGGGCAAATGCGTGAATACCGTAAAGAAATGCAAATTATTTTCCAAGACCCCTTTGCCAGCTTAAACCCACGCATGACCGTTGGAGATATTATTGGTGAAGCCTTGGTTATTCATAACCTGGCTAAAGGCAAAGCAAAAGAAGAACGTGTAGCCAGCCTATTAGAAAAAACGGGCCTCTCCCCTAACCACATGCGCCGCTATCCCCACGAGTTTTCAGGGGGTCAGCGTCAACGTATTGGTATTGCCAGGGCTCTTGCAGTAGACCCCAAATTTATCGTTGCCGATGAACCTGTATCTGCACTTGATGTTTCTATTCAGGCACAAGTGGTCAATCTCTTGCAAGACCTAAAAGAAGAGTTAGGGCTAACGCTGCTCTTTATCGCCCATGATTTATCAGTAGTTGAATACATCTCAGATAAGGTTATTGTGATGTACCTAGGCAGGGTCATGGAAATTGCACCCTCTAAAGAGTTGTATCTTAATCCTATGCATCCTTATACCGAGGCCTTGCTCACTGCGGTTCCAATTCCCGACCCAACCGTTAAGCGTGAACGGATTATTTTGCAAGGCGATATTCCTAGCCCGATTAATCCACCTTCAGGATGTGTATTTAGGACCAGGTGCCCGGTTGCTACTAAGGAATGTGCTGAAATAGTGCCACCGCTTAAAGAAGTTGCGCCTGGACATTTTAGTGCCTGTATCCATAGAGGTTGAGATATCATAAACTTATGCGAAATGCCTCACCTATTAAAACTGGATTGTCTTTTGAAGATTATTTAAACTTTGAACAATCCAGCTTAGTAAAACACGAATTTGTAGATGGACAATTGTTTATGATGGCAGGAGCCAGTGATAAGCACAATCGTCTCGCATTTTTACTTGCTATGCGTCTTGAAGAGCGTAAACATAATTGTCAGGTTTACCTTTTAGATTTACTCATTCGTAACCCTAATAACATTGGTTACTATCCTGATGTTTTTGTAGTCTGCGATCAAAGCGATGATGAGACTCATGTCAAACGTAAACCTTGCCTTATTGCCGAAATCTTGTCTGATAGCACTGAGGCTATTGACCGAGGCGAAAAACTCAAGAACTATACGCAAATTCAAAGTCTTCAGGCTTATGTGCTCATCAGTCAAGAAGAACCGAAAATTGAGATGTACAAACGTGAGTCTACAGGTTGGCATTATGAGGTTTTGCGTTCTAATGATGTGATAAAGCTTCCCTGTGTCAATCTCGAGCTTAGTGTGCAAAGCCTATATACTAATCTATGAAAATTTTAGTCTCTAATGATGACGGGATTTTTTCACCTGGAATTTTAGCCTTAGCTAGAGCCATGTGTGAGATTGCCGATGACGTGATTGTGGTTGCACCTGATGTTGAACAATCAGCCGTTGGACATGGTATTACCGTCAGACGACCCTTGCGCTATAAAGAAACCAAACTCGAGCTTCCACAAAATGCACGCTGTTACCGTGTAGATGGCACACCCGCAGACTGTGTAGTTCTGGGCGTTTCTAATGAAGGCAAACCCGATTTGATTGTTTCGGGAATCAATTTAGGTTCTAATCTTGGCTATGACGTGACTCATTCGGGTACTATCGCAGCGGCCCTCGAGGGCACAACTTTAAGTATTCCATCCATTGCCTTTTCCTTGCGTTCTGGCCAACTAGAATTTGATTTTAGCCATGCTGCAAGCTTTGCCAAACAGTTAGTACCACAAGTTGCTAAACATGGTCTTCCCTACCGCACCCTGCTCAATGTCAATATCCCTGTAGGTCAACCTAAAGGTGTACGTTTAGCCAGGCAATCTACTCACAACTGGGAAGATAATCTGATCAAACGTGAAGACCCTGACGGCATTCCCTATTATTGGGTTGCCGGTGTACCTATTGGATCTGATGAGCCCGATACCGACTACACCACAGTTAAAGGTGGTTATATTTCTATTACACCGCTACATTTTGATATGACCCATGATAGCTACTTTGCTAAGCTAGCTGAGTTTGTACCAGGACTCGAGAAAGCCTGATTCAAAAGGGCAGGCACAAGGCACTGCCCGACTAAAATCTCTCAAACTATTTATGATTGATTCTCAAAAGCTCATTCAAACACTGCGACAGCGAATGCTCGAGGTCTTACCTCAGCAGCATTCACACTCAGAACTTCGTCGCTATTATCAAATTATTCAAGATTATCCTGCACGACCTGGAAAATATTTGCGAGGATTATTTGTTCTTTTGAGTTGCGAAGCGCATGGAGGTAAATGGCAAGACGCACTGGATGTGGCAGTAGCTTTAGAGCTTTTTCAAAACTGGGTTTTAATACATGATGATATCGAAGACGATTCTGAAGAACGGCGAGGAACGCCTGCACTACATAAACAAGTTGGAATGCCAGTTGCACTTAATGTAGGTGACGCACTCCACGTTTATATGTGGCAAGTGCTTAATCAAGATTTTATAAGCAGTGTCATACGAAAAGAATTCTTAGAGATGATTCACCGCACTGCCGAAGGGCAACATTTAGACTTAAATTGGATTGCACAAAATCATTTTGATATTACCGAAGAAGACTACCTCGAGATGGTCACGCTCAAGACAGCTTATTACACAGTTATCTCGCCTCTAAGATTAGGGGCTTTTTGTGCGGGTCTTCAACCCAACCCTGATTTTACCCAAGCAGGAAAAGATTTAGGCATGGCCTTTCAAATACGCGATGACGTGCTCAATCTTTTACCAAGTGATGGCTACGGCAAAGAGTTTGCAGGGGACTTATACGAAGCCAAACGCACCTTAATTCTAGCCAATCTTTTTTCTTCTATTGAACCTGAAGAAAAGAACTCCTTAATCACCCTATTAGCCAAACCACGTCAGGATAAAACCAATACAGATATTGAAACACTACTCGAGTCTATTCATAAACACCAGGCTCTAAGTTATGCTCAAACCATTGCTGAGGAAAAAGCCTTACTTGGGCTGAATAGTCTACGTCAGAGCTTTGCTGCCTTAACTAATCAAACGGCGACTCAGGCATTGATGAGATTACTCAAGTCTTTGTCCAATCGATCAAAATAGCGCAATTTTTAACGCCCAACCCCGTATTTCACCCGTACAATCAAAAGTGTGCTTTTCTTGAGTCTTAGCCGCTGCCCGGTTTGCCGCCAACAGGCGACCTCGAGCTTAGGCTGCTGTGAAACCTGTAGTCGTCATTTATTCCAGCCCCAGTTTGGAGACTCCTGGTTTAGCTTAGGAATTTATCAAGGAAAGTTAGAAAAAGCGGTCAGAGCTTATAAGTTTCACCATGTCACTAAACTTAGCAAACTCTTTGCACAACATATGCAGCACTGTTTAGAAGAACAAGATTGGCACATTGATACTATTTGCGCTGTGCCCTTACACTGGAGTAGATATTTAGAACGTGGCTATAATCAATCTGCCGTGTTAGCAAAACACCTTTCACAAACCAGTGGCATTCCTTATAAGCCTTTACTCAAACGCATTAGACGCACCTCACAACAAGCCAAACTCTCCAAAGCAGCACGCCTCAGCAACGTCAGTGAAGCTTTTTTGGCTAAAGAACATAAAGGTCGAATCTTGCTTATTGATGATGTCATCACCAGTGGCGCAACCAGTCAGGCTTGTATGGAAGCCTTACTTAATGCAGGCGCAAAGGATGTAAAGATAGCTGCCATTGCGAGAGCTAGGTGACATAGGCAAGGCGCAAGCTAGTGGGTTGTAGAAAGTATCTAGTGGATTGTAGCTAGTAGCAAGAGATAGATTGACGATTCGACTAAACTCACTATCGTCAAATTCATCTAGCAGTTCCAAGGTTGATTGAGACAAACCAATCTTTGGAAAATTCGGGATATTTCAACTTAATCTTGAGTTTATTGAAAGCAAGTCGTCTCAATGAGTCATGAAAATGCTAATCATAATCAAACTCAGCATCAAAAATCCAGATGCCATAACCTAACTGAGCTTTTCTACTTACTTCTTTATAAGGTTCGCAAAACGCCGACCAAAACACCAAGTAAGGCCCCAACTAAAACCTGTGGGTAGGTATGGCCCAAAAGAGTTTTTAAGCGGTTTGGCTTAAAACCATCATCAAACATATGTGAAAGTTTATTTACTAAATCATTGATCAGTTCAGCTTGCATTCCAGCCGCACGGCGAATACCTGTTGCATCATACATAACAATAAACCCAAAGACAGCTGCAATCGCAAAATAAGGACTATCCCAACCAAATTTGATTCCTAGGCTAGTTGCCAGAGCACTGACTGCAGCAGAGTGTGAAGAGGGCATTCCACCCGTCTCGAGCATTCGTTCAAAAGCCCAGCGACGCTCCGTGACAACCACTAGAAAAACTTTAAGAATCTGAGCACAACCTGTGGCAAGTAAGGCCGTCCAGAGAACCGAATTTGAGAATAAACTGTCCACACCAAAGCATACCTTAAAACATCAGGAAGTAGTCGGGAAGGATTTAAGCACCTTGGCTAAAACGCCGTTGACGAAACGACCAGATTCTTCCCCACCATATTTTTTAGCGAGTCGCACAGCCATTTCTAAAGTAACTTCGGGTATTCCCTGCTCATAGCGCATTTCAGTAAAAGCAAGCCGCATAACATTGAGGTCGGTTTGGGCCATCTGTTGAAAAGTCCAACCTTCAATAAATCCTTGTAGATCATGATCTATCACTTCACGATGGCTTGAGAAGGCTTTTAGCAATCTATCAGAAAACTCGAGGGTCTCTGCGTCAGCTTTTAATTCATCTTCATCATCAATAGTTTCAGCTAAGTCTTCTCTGACTTGTTGCCATACATCAAGCAAGGGCATTCGTCCGCGTTCAGCTTGAAAAAGAGTACGAAAGGCTAGCTCTCTGGCTTGTTTTCTAGCCATGCTGTTCCATTATTTCTGGGACATCAATGGCTTCTACCGTTACATCAACGCTTTCGACCTCGAGGCCAGTCATAGAAGTTACAGCTTCACGCACAGCTTTTTGAGCTTGTTTCACCACTTTGGGAATAGATAGCCCGTAAGTCACACGGACATTAAGGAAAAGTCGTACCTTATCACTTTGCCGCTCAACCTTAATACCTTTGGCACGTTTACCGGTCAGAAATTCACCTACGCTTACTGGCGGTGTAGTTGGTGCAATACCCTTGATAGGCTCTAAAGCTAGTTGGGCGATGCCGAATAATACATCTTGGGAAATAGCAAGGTCTTTCATAAAGATAGGGAAAAGTGAAAAGTGAAAAGTGAAAAGTGAAAGAGATTATTTTCCTTTTTCCTTTTTCCTTTCTCCTTTCTCCTCACGACATCCTCCTAGCAATAAAGTTAGTGTAAACCGCGCCACGCTTAAAGAAGGCGTTGTCCAATACTTTTAGGTGAAAGGGAATAGTGGTTTTAACTCCTTCAATGACTGTTTCTTCTAAAGCACGCTGCATTCGCACGATGGCTTCATCCCGTGTCGGTGCCCAAGCAATAACCTTGGCAATAAGACTGTCGTAAAAAGTAGGGATTTTGTAACCCGAATAAATATGTGAATCTACCCGAATGCCTGGTCCACCTGGCCAGTGAACATCGGTAATCATCCCTGCTGAAGGTCTAAAATCATGCTCAGGATCTTCGGCGGTGATACGCACTTCGATGGCATGACCATAGGACGAAATATTTTCTTGAGTCACACTTAGGCCCTGTCCTGCAGCAACTAAAAACTGCTCGCGTACCAGATCAAATTGGGTAATCATTTCTGTAACAGGGTGCTCAACCTGAATGCGGGTATTCATTTCGCTAAAATAAAAGTTTCCATCTCGGTCAACTAAGTATTCGCAAGTCCCAGCACCGCGATATTGAATCGATTCAGCGAGCTTAACTGCCGACTGAGAAATTCTCTGTCGCAATTCAAGATCAAGGGTACTGGGGCCTCCTCGAGCAACTTCTGGTAACGTCTTTGAATGGAGCAATCCCGTTCAAAAAAATGAACCACATGGCCTTTACCATCGCCAAAGACTTGGATTTCTACATGCCTGGGTTCCTCGAGATATTTTTCCATATACATTTCAGGATTCCCAAAAGCCTTTCGCGCTTCTTCTTGGGCACTAAGTAGATTATTCTCGAGTTCGGCTGGACTTTGTACCACGCGCATTCCACGACCACCACCACCAGCAGAGGCTTTTAGAATAACTGGATAACTGATTTTCTCAGCAAAAGCCAAAGCATCTTCAACTGTTTCCAAAGCACCAGAACCTGGCGTAATTGGAATGCCTGCGTCTATTGCAGCCTTACGCGCACTAGCCTTATCCCCAATAGCCCGGATATTTTCTGGCTTGGGTCCGATAAATACTAGATTATGCTCTTCACACTTCTGGGCAAATTCTGCATTTTCAGATAAAAACCCATAACCAGGATGCACAGCTTCAGCCCCAGTCACGATGGCCGCAGATAATAAATTACGGATATTTAAGTAAGATTGCGGCGAAGGGCCAGGGCCAATACAGATAGACTCGTCGGCAAGTAAAACTGGCAATGAATTTTCATCGGCTTTGGAGTAAACCTGAACTGTTTTTACACCAAGTTCTTTTGCTGCTCGAATCACCCTAAGCGCAATCTCGCCACGATTGGCAATCAAGATTTTTTTAAACATTAGCAAGCACTCCACAAAAAGGTAAACAGGTTTCAGGTTTCAGGTTTCGGTATAACCCTGACCTCTGACTCCTGAAACCTGTAACCCGTAACCTACAAAGGGCTAACACGAAACAACACCTGTCCATATTCAACCGGTTCTTCATTCTTGACTAGAATCTCGGTGATGGTTCCAGAAATTTCAGCTTCAATTTCATTCATTAACTTCATGGCTTCGATGATACAAAGCACCTTACCTTGCTCTACTTTGTCACCCACTTTGACAAAATTGGCTGAATCCGGTGAGGGTGATGCATAAAACGTACCTACAATTGGAGCTGTTATATCAATAAGATTACTTACCGGAGCTTCTGTTACCGATTTTGGTATTTCAATACTTGGCGTGGTCACTGATTGAAGCAATGGTAACGCTGGTTGTTGAACTATTGATGGAACCAGCGCAGACGAAACTTGCATGACTGGCCCAGTACTTCCACGTTTCACAGTTACTTTATAATCAGGGGTTTCTAAACTCAATTCACTGGTTCCCGTTTTAGCCACTGCGTCCAAAAGAAGCCTTAGGTCTTTGATATCCATCAGGCCCGCCCAAGATAGCTTCCGGTACGCGTATCCACCCGAACGACCTCACCTTGCTCAATAAACAAAGGAACACTTACCGAAGCCCCGGTCTCGAGTAACGCTGGCTTAGAACCGCCACTGGCAGTATCCCCACGTACCCCAGGATCAGTCTGGGTAATTTTCAGCTCGACTACATTTGGTAAAGTTACAGCTATCGGGCGACCCTGATAATAATCCACGTCCACCTCGAGGTTTTCTTTTAGAAACTTAGAAGCATCTCCAATTTGAAGCGCGTTAAACATGGGCTGTTCATAGGTTTCCATATCCATAAAGGTAAACAATTCACCATCGTTATAAAGATATTGCATCTTACGGTAGTCAATATAGATATTTTGCAATTTTTCAGTTGCATTAAAGGTGCGCTCAACTATCGAGCCTGACTCGAGGTTTCTAAATTTGGCCACTACTTTAGCCCCACCACGACCAATTTTTTGGTGTTGATAGTCTAAACACTCCCAAATACCGCCATCCATCTCGACTTTTGTATTGTTTCTAAGCTCGGTTACACTAATCATGAATCCTCCAAAACGCTCTAGTCTAGCACCTAAAAGGGCATTTTATGCGTGTTTTAAGGTCATCTGCCGCTTATGGCTTAGATTGACGCTACTCTAAAACTCTCGTATACTTTACACCGTGTATAGTCAACTCCACAACGCACGACTTCTAAGCCGTGGGGTCATTCTGTAACGTGCTAGCGTAACAGATTGTCACCCCTCGATAACTCGAGGGGTTTTTGCTGAAAAGCCTTTAGCAGCAGGTAGCATCTGGTTATGGGCAACAACAACCATAATGGCATAACACACCCTGTCAAAGACTTCTGGAGGTATCATCTGGTTATATAAACAGCCCCTCAGCAGTTCATTTGGGGGCAAACCAGTAACAGTTAATGATTACTCTAATAAATCATGAAAGGATTAACAATGGCGCAAACAAAAAATCTCTATGAAAAAGTTTGGGAAGCACATAGCGTGGCCACTCTTGAGAATGGACAAACTCAGCTTTTAATTGGTACACATCTCATTCACGAAGTGACCAGCCCCCAGGCTTTTGGAATGCTGCGTGACTTAGGGCTTAAAGTGCGCTATCCCCACCGCACCTTTGCCACTGTTGACCATATTGTGCCAACCGATACCAGAGTAGAGCCTTTTGCCGATGCCTTGGCTGACGCGATGATCAAAGAACTTCGCAAGAACTGCCAAGAGTTTGGCGTAACCATGTTTGATATTTATAGTGGCAAACAGGGCATTGTGCATATGGTGGGGCCCGAACAGGGCATCACCCAGCCAGGCACGACCATTGCCTGTGGCGATAGTCACACTGCAACGCATGGTGCTTTTGGTGCAATTGCTTTTGGTATTGGCACAACCCAAGTCCGCGATGTTTTAGCTACTCAAACTATGGCTATGAGCAAGTCTAAAGTTCGGCGTATCAATGTAAATGGCCACTTAGCTCCAGGCGTTTATTCTAAAGATGTGATTCTGCATATCATCCGCACTTTGGGTGTGAATGGTGGCATCGGCTACGCTTACGAATACGGCGGTGACGTGTTTGACCGCATGACCATGGAAGAACGCATGACCGTGTGCAACATGTCTATCGAAGGTGGGGCACGCTGTGGTTATGTCAACCCAGACCAAGCGACTTATGATTACCTCGAGGGCCGGCCTTATTCACCAAAAGGTGACGAATGGGCACAAGCCGTTGAAGGCTGGAAATCTTTTGCCTCTGATCAAGGCTGCCACTATGACGATATCGTCAACATCAAAGCCGAAGATATTGCGCCAACAGTTACTTGGGGTATTAACCCAGGACAAGCAATTTTTATCAATGAAAATGTACCTACTATTGAGGGCTCACTCGAGAACGAAAAAGCTGGCGTACAGGAAGCCCTCGAGCATATGAAACTCACACCAGGCACACCGATTAAAGGAACAAAAATTGATGTGGCATTTTTTGGTAGTTGCACCAACGGGCGCACCAGCGATTTTATCGAAGCCGCCAAATACCTCAAAGGTCATAAAGTGGCTGCGGGTGTAAAAGCTATTGCCGTGCCAGGCTCGCAAATTGTGAAGTACCAATGCGAAGAGCTAGGACTTGACAAAGTGTTTATAGATGCTGGTTTTGAATGGCGTGACGCAGGTTGTTCGATGTGCTTAGCCATGAACCCCGATAAACTCATCGGTGATCAACTTTGTGCCAGTTCCTCAAATCGAAACTTCAAAGGTCGCCAAGGTAGCCCCACAGGCCGCACTGTACTCATGAGCCCAGTGATGGTGATGGCAGCAGCAGTAACTGGCAAAGTAAGTGATGCCAGGGAAGTCTTTGGTGTCAAGGAAACAGTCAGGGCATAATGAATAAAAAACAGCAAACTGCACTAAGTCTGAATGTCATAGGATTAGCCCTTTTTGTGGTTTGGCTTATTGTTCGCAACAAACTGCCAGGTATCCTTTCTATTGTGTTAGCTGTTGTTTTTCTTGCTACTTTGGGTGCTAGTCTTTTTCTATTAATTAGAGCGGCAAAATCTGCTCAAGAGATAAAGGATACGACGAGGAGGTGAATGTGTTACTCGAGCGTCACAAATTTACCCTAGATGAATATCATCGCCTAGCTGAAACTGGATTCTTAAGTGAAGATGACCGCGTTGAACTCATCGAAGGAGAGGTTATACAAATGAGCCCAATAGGAATGGTGCATAATGCCTGTCTTAGCCGAAGTAATCGTAAGTTTATTCAAAAAATAGGTGATAGAGCCATCGTATATATTCAAAACTCGATCATCATTTTGGATCATGAACCCCTGCCAGACATCGCCATTCTTAAACCAAATCCAACTGACTATGCTGATAGATACGCCACTGCCAGTGATACCTTGCTTATTGTAGAGGTTGCTGATACAAGTCTTAGTTACGATAAAGAAATCAAGATTCCCAAATATGCTCAGGCTGGTATTCAAGAAGTATGGATTGTTGACCTCAATGAAGAACTTGTCTGGGTCTATCGCAATCCAAATAGCAAAAGTTATTTAGACATTAAAGCTTACAAACGTAATGAACAACTAACCCTCTTAGCATTTCAAGATATCGCCCTAAGTGTTAATGACATTTTAGGACCTAAACTTTAAGGAGAATCTAATGGCACTCGAGAAAATTACCAAAGTCAATGGCACAGGCGTTTATGTTCCCGGTGACGACGTAGATACCGACCGCATCATCCCCGCACGCTATATGAAAGTCATAACCTTTGATGGCTTAGGCGACTTTTTGTTTAAGGATGTCCGCGTTGACCCTGCTGGCGACAAAACCAATCACGTTCTGAACGACCCTAAATTTCAAGGGGCAAACATTATGTTAGTGGGTAGTAACTTTGGTTGTGGCTCTTCTCGAGAACACGCTCCTCAAGCCATTCGTCGGGCTGGTTTTAACGCAGTCATTGGTGAAAGTTTTGCCGAGATTTTTTATGGCAATAGTGCAACTTTGGGTATGCCTTGTGTAGAAGCCACTAAAGAACAAATCGCCGAGATGACCAAAGCCATTGAACAAAACCCCAACACTGAGATTTCAATAGATTTAGAAAAAGAAACTGTGACCGTAAACAGTAAAACCTATAACGTAACCGTGCGTCCAACTGCAAAATCAGCTTTAACCCAAGGCAAGTGGGACCCTATTGGTGAGCTTTTGGAAGCTGACGCAGCCATTACTCAGACAGCGAAATCATTACCTTATATTTTTAACGACTAGAATAAGACAAAGTGACGAGTTATGAGTGGCGAGTGATTAGGGAAACGCAAATCACTCGCCACTTGTCTTTAGATATGTCAAAATAGCTCGAGTTTATAAGGAGATATCAATGAAAAGTTATACCATTGCCCTATTACCCGGAGATTTTATTGGCCCTGAAGTGGTCGATGCCACTGTAGACATGCTCGAGGCCTTAGCACCTAGCTATAATATAAAGTTCAATTACACCCGCTTACCCTTTGGCGGCAATGCCCTAGAAAGCCACGGCCACCCTCTTCCAGAAGAAACCAAAGCAGCTTGCGCTGCTAGTGACGCAGTTTTGATGGGAAGTGCCGGTGGCCCGGTAGGTGACCACCCCTGGAATAAAGTTTCCCGCGAACTTCGGGTAGAGTCTGGTATCTTGGGCATTCGCAAGCACTTAGGTCTTTTTGCCAATTTACGCCCAGTCAAAGTCTTTGATGGTTTAGAACACTTATCACCCTTAAAAAGTGAAGTCGCCAAGGGTACGGACATGCTTATCCTGCGCGAACTTACCGGCGGTATATATTTTGGCAAGCCTAGTTACAACAGAAGCGACGAAGGTGTCTCAACTGATATTTATACCAAACCAGAGGTAGAACGTATCGCCAGAGTTGCCTTTGAATCTGCCAAACTACGCAGCAACAAAGTCACCAGCGTTGATAAAGCCAACGTACTTGATGTATCCCAGTTTTGGCGCGATGTAGTGGTTGGTGTTCACAAAAGTGAATACTCCCAAGTTGCCTTAGATCATCTATATGTAGACAACGCCGCCATGCAAATCGTGCGTGATCCTAAACAGTTTGATGTTCTTGTGACCAGCAACCTTTTTGGCGATATTCTCTCCGATTTAGCTGCGGTGATTCCTGGAAGTCTTGGACTATTACCAAGCGCAAGTCTAGCAGGTAACGACAAAGTGGGTCTGTTTGAAGCCATCCACGGTAGCGCACCCGATATTGCAGGTAAAGGAATTGCCAACCCTGTAGGAACCATGCTGAGCGCGGCTATGATGCTGCGGTTTGGGCTTAAAGAAGTTGCGGCGGCGGATGCGATTGAGAAGGCTGTGCAAAGTGCCTTGAGAGAAAATCCGACCAAGGATTTGGGTGGGACGATGGGGACGGCTGAGTTTACGAAGGCTGTGATTAGTAATTTACAAATACTTATATTAAAATAGGTAAAATGGAATCTAGTTCACAACAGGAATGGAAGCGACTTAAGAGAGATTTTGTAGTAAAGGCAAGTGAGTATCGTGATGCAGGTTTTTATATTTATTACGAAACAAATGAAGGTATTATTAAAGATAAATTTTTTAACAATCAAAAACACTATAAAATTAATCTATGGCAATACTTTGGCGAAGTACCCTTAGATGAATCATCTCAACGTGATAATTATATTCAAAATTTAAGCATTTCGGCAGCTAACTACGGCAAGTTTGGAGTTTCAGGCGCAGAGGTTAGTGCTTTTGGTGCAATTATAGGTAAAGATTCTGAACTATTCAGACGTATGGCTTCAACAGCAGGTAGTTTGATTCCAAATGAGGCAAATATCTTTTTAACCTCTGAGATTACAAACCGATTTGTTGAATTTAAAGAAAGTGAAATAGCTCTTGAAAAAAAGGGGAAGCCTATCATTATTTGTAATCGTAACCCTCTTGCAAAATGGTTAAACCTCATATTAGTATCAGTTCCAGCAGTGCATCCCGAAAGATTCGATATATTCCGATTGAATACTGATTTATTCACCGCATCAATTAGTGTATTTGACTACTTAATTGATGGAGTACTTTCCAAGGCTAATCAAGAGCAGCAAGTTGTTAACTCCTTAGAATCAAAACGTTTCAAAATTGCATTATCATTTCCTGGTGAAAAACGTGAGTTTGTCAGCCGTGTAGTAGATAAATTATCTTCTTCTTTAGGGAAAGAGTTTATCTTTTACGATAAGTTTTACGAAGCCGAACTCGCTTTACCCAATCTCGACATTATGCTTCAAAATATTTATCATAAACAAGCTGAATTGATCGTAGTCTTTCTCTGTCAAGAATATGAAGAGAAAGAATGGTGCGGATTAGAATTTAGAGCCATTCGAGATTTAATTAAACAACACAGGGATAAGCAGATTATGTTCATACGATTTGATAATGCAGAAATTCAAGGGCTTTTTTCAATAGATGGCTATGTACTTATAGAAAACAGAACCCCTGAAGAAATTAGTGATGTTATAATTGCTCGAGTCAAATAACTAGGCATTCTTCATACTTAGAGGTAAAACGGTATTATACTTTCAACAAGAGCCACCCCCTCCAGCACCTCTTCTCTACTCTCCGCCCTCACAGTCACATGCCCCACCTTCCGATTAGGCTTAACCGATTTTCCATACCAGTGCAGGTGCATATTAGGAAGCTCGAGTCCGTCATTTAGAACCTCCCATTCAGCATACTAACTTTGCAAGATTTCCATAGCACCAAGTAACTCAAGTGCAGAGTTCCTTAAAACCATTTCCCTATTTTTTCAATATGGACAGATTGTAAATGCTCGAGCTTGTCAATATCGGCACCCAAACTAGCATCTGTAGCAATAAAGGCTCGAGCTTGCAAACCCAGGATTTTACTGGCTCTAACCTCGAGTTCTGGAATACGCAAACGACCTAAAAGCAATTTAATAATCATATCAAATCCAAATAATCTAGCTAGCTTAAGCGGGTTTTTACGTAACTTGTGAAGGGCATTGAGAACCTTCAGAAGTTTAGGCAAGGCCGCTTGAGAAAGCAAGATGACATTGCCACCCGTGAACAAGCCTTCAGTGATTTTGACATAGGTGCGCTTCTGACCTGGAAAGGCTGCTTCTAAAACGTCTTTGGCAATAATTGTATAGATCATATCTACTTGGGGTGACTGCTCAATAAATGTATCAATAGCCTGCGGTGTTAACCACGGAACATCTGCACTTAAAATTAAAAAATAATCAAACCTATCTCCTGCGGCTTCTTTACCTGCCGCCAAACTTTCTGCTATGCCTTTTCCGGGCAGTACTACCACATCACACAAATGTAAAAAGGCTTCATCGGCTTCTCCAGCATAGCTTATAAAATCTACACGCCGACTCTTTTTTAAAGCCTGGAGTACATAATAGGCCATGGGTTTATTATGAATTGGCACTAAGGCTTTATGACTAACTCCAAAGGTCTTACTTAGAGAATCTCCTGATCCTCCAGCTAAGACAATAGCTGCTATCTTCGATATATTTGTATAATCCAAGGTGCAACATTCTAACCCGAACCTATAGCTACTACAAAATTAAAGCCACCTATGGAAATGAACAATTCAACTCGAGAACCGCCTCGAGTCTCTTTTTATAGTCCTCTTGACTTATCTCTTGAGCCCCAAAGGTTTTAAGATGCTCTGTCGTAAATTGCACATCAAAAAGCTCAAAGCCGTTCGTTTTTAATAGATTCACTAGAGCCACCAATGCTACCTTACTGGCATCTGTGACCCGACTAAACATACTTTCACCTGCAAAAAGGCCACCTATATTCACGCCGTATACACCGCCCACAAGCTTTCCCTGCTGCCAGGTTTCAACACTATGAGCATAGCCATAGTAATGCAAAATCGTATAGAGCCGAATAAGTTCAGGGTTAATCCAGGTCTTATCCTGAGTTGTGCGGGGCTCGGCACAAAGTTCCATCACACGTTGAAAATGCGTGTCAACACGAATCTCAAACTTGCCTTGGCGAATCGTGCGCTGTAATCTGCGTGGGATATGAAATGATTCTAAAGGAAGAATGGTACGAGGGTCTGGGTCATACCAGTAAACTTTAGCGTCATCTGGGTCAGCCATTGGGAAGAGACCTTGGGCGTAGGCGTTGAGAAGCATTTGGGGTGTAATCTGCATCAGAGCTAAGCATATCAAGATTGAAACTTGAATCTTGGCCTTCAGCCTTTTACTATGAGGTATGACCCTTGATGTAACTATCAGCTATCTCGAGATGAACTCGAGACCTGACTTAAACCCCAAAGTCTCGGCGCAGGCTGTCACCACCCAAAAAGTTGAAATCCCTGTACCAGAACTCAGCCAATTTTTTTACACCCATGTTGGACATAATCACTTCTGGTATGACCGCCTGAGCTGGAGCTATACCCAATGGAAACAATGGGTAGACCGCCCCAATCACCAGACCTGGATCATTTATATGCAGGGTTCACCTGCTGGTTATTTTGAGCTAGAAAAACAAGAAACTACTGTCAACGTTACCTTCTTTGGTTTGCTTCCGCAGTTTATAGGACAAGGAATTGGTTCTGGAGCATTATCTCTAGCCATAGAAAAAGCCTGGGATTTTCAGGCCGAGCGGGTCACCCTGAATACCTGTACGCTAGACCATCCTCATGCCTTAGCCAATTATCAAGCCAGGGGCTTTAAAATCTACAAGCAAATCACTGAATCTCGAAATCTCCCAGATAACAAACCTGAGTTGTGGACAGATGCTGGTAAAATAACCGAATAAGCTATACTCTCTTTATGCCACGAGTTCTTGCCAATGCCAAAAAGATGACCTTTGAAGAGTATCTCGAGTTTGAGCAACATGCTGAAATCAAACATGAGTTTGTAGACGGTTTTATCTTTGCTATGGCAGGCGCAAACAATGCCCATAATCTTATTAGCGGTAATGCTTTTGTGATTGCCAAATTAGCGGCAAAAGCAAGTAAATGCCGTGCCTATATGAACGACATGAAATTGCGAACTCCAGAACCAGACAGTAATGGATATTATCCTGATGTTTTTGTGACTTGTGATTCAGATGACTTCAACACTGACCTCAAAACAACCGCCTGTTTTATTCTCGAGGTGCTTTCAGCTTCCACAGAAGATATTGACCGAGGTGAAAAGTGGCAAAACTACCGCAAACTACCCTCACTACAAGCCTATATCCTTGTTTCACAAACGCAAAAGTATGTCGAAGTCTATAGGCATATGCCTGATGGCTCATGGCGTTATGAGGTCTTGGAGGATGAAGGGATTTTAGAATTACCCTGTATCAATGCCTCCATGACCCTCGAGGACATTTATGAAGACGTGGATTTTAGCAAACAGGAAGGTGAATGATTCACGCACTTATTTTTGATTTTGATGGTTTGATCATTGATACGGAAACCCCTGCCTTTGTAAGCACACAAGTCATGTATCAAGAGTACGGGCATGAATTAACTCTCGAGTTGTGGAAAGATGCGCTAGGTCGCAAAAGTGGTGAAGGCTTTAACGCCTATCAGCATTTAGCCAACTTAGTGGGTGAATCCTTTGATATGCAAGCTGCGCAAGAGAAACGTCAGAAGCACAAGTTGTACCTGTGTCATCAGGAGTTGTTACGTTCTGGAATTCTTGAGACCCTCACTTTAGCAAAAACATTAGATTTGACGTGTGCAGTAGCCTCGAGCAGTAGGCGTGAATGGGTTGAAGGCTGGCTAAAAAAACACGATATTCTTAAGCATTTTGTCTTTATAAAAACAGGGGATGATGTTGAAAACGTTAAACCTGCTCCTGATTTATTTCTAAGCGTTGCAAAAAAATTTCGTATTCAACCAAGTGAATGTTTAGTTTTTGAGGATTCACCCAACGGCACACTTGCTGCAATTAACGCTGGAATGCCATGTGTAGTCGTGACTAATCCTGTAACCGAGGGACTTGAGTTTCCGCGACACAATCTAAAATTAAAACGTTTGGATGAGATAGGGATCGAGCAAATTCTGCAAGCAGTGCAGTGATTTTACTCTTTTAAGTTTAGGTCTTCTCTCGAGTACACCGTGCGCTTGACATGTCCTGGCAAGGCCCGCTTGAGTTTCCAGCACCGCCGCGCCTCGGTCATTGTCTTATCTGGATTATCTTCAAAGAAGTCTCTCAGGTATTTGTTGTACTGATTGTGCGGTTTAATCGTGGTTTTGAAATTTTTATCTTTTGCCTGTTCACTCGTGCGTTGATATTCCACCACAGCATCTTTCAACGTTTTACCAGCGTTCGCTGTCATCCACTCCATTAGCGAAATGGAAAAGTGAAATTTTGAACCCACTTGCGAAACCATAAAACGCCGTACGTTTTGAGTATTTTTGTAAGTATCGGTGATAGGGGTCTCGAGCGTTAAAGATTCACTATGCCAATCAAAAGTAAAAGTGGTTTTTTTGCTTGGCTGATTTTTCTTTGGCGATGTTTCACCCGTTTTTAAGAAATGAATAATTCGGTCAGCAATTTCAAATTTTCCACCCGTCGTATTTATGCCCTTCGCTTGGCAGTAAGCCACAAGTTCTTCTTTTAACCAATACCATTGTTCAAAATCAGCAGTAGATTTTATTTTCAAGATGTCGGGGGGTTTGGGTTTGGTCATGATTTCATTTTCATTTGAAATACTGTTGAAATCTACGACCGTCTCCACAACAACTCCCGTTTAACTTCTTCAATAGCCTGAGTAATCGGAATATCCCGTGGACAGGCTTCGGTGCAGTTATAGGCTGTACGGCAACGCCACAAACCATTAGCTTGATTTAAGACTTCCATGCGCTCAGCAGTACCTTGATCTCTCGAGTCAAAGATAAAACGGTGTGCATTCACAATCGCAGCAGGGCCAAGATAACGCCCATTGGTCCAGAACACTGGGCAGCTTGTCGTGCAACAAGCACAGAGAATACATTTAGTAGTCGCATCAAAAATGGCGCGGTCTTCTACACTTTGATAACGTTCTGCTGGTGGCTCAGGATCTTCGTTGATAAAGAATGGCAATACCGCTTTGTACGAATCAAAAAACGGTTCCATATCTACCACTAAATCTTTTTTAACTGGCAAACCGCGAATGGGCTCGACAGAAATAGTGGTGCCAACATCTTTGACTAGAACTTTACAAGCCAAGCGGTTCACGCCGTTTATCAGCATGGCATCACTGCCACAAATCCCGTGGGCGCAACTACGGCGAAAGGTTAAAGAACCATCCGTTTCCCATTTGACTTGATGCAAAATATCCAATACACGGTCGGTGTTACGAACATTGAGGTTATATTCAGCCCAATACGGACGAGCATCTTTTTCAGGATTGAAGCGTTTGACTTTTAGATTGACAGTTACTTCGGTTACTTGCATATCGTTTCCATTCCAAGCTATCAGCTATCAGCTATCAGCTATCAGCAAAAAGCTGACGGCTGACGGCTGATAGCTGACGGCTTAATAGACTCTTGGTTTCGGTTCATATTTCCCTAATGTAACAGCTTTGTAATCAATCCGCACTTTATCGCCATCTTTGTAAACCAGCGTGTGTTTGAGCCAACCTGCGTCGTCACGGTCTTTATAGTCTTCACGAGAGTGCGCCCCTCTTGATTCTTTTCTATTGAGTGCAGCGTGAACAAGTTGCTCAGCATTGTCTAAAAGAAAGCCCAGCTCGAGTGCCTCCATCAATTCTGTGTTGTATTGCTGCCCTTTGTCTTCAACGCCAATGTGTTTATAACGGTCTTTAAGTTCATTAAGAATTTTAACTTGATTACTCAGCGTGTCACTTGTACGAAAAACTGAAGCGTTATCTTGCATTGTGTCTTGAAGTTCTTTGCGAAGTTTGCCAGCTTTCTCTTTACCCGAGCCGTTTAGTGCTTTGTCCATAAGATTGCGCGCGAAATCTTGGTTATCTTTTGGCAATTCTCCAAAGCTGGCCGTTTCTGCATATTTTGAAGCAAACATTCCAGCACGGCGACCAAACACAATCAAGTCACCTAGCGAATTTGTGCCCAAGCGATTTGCACCGTGCAAACTTGCACAAGCTACTTCACCTGCTGCATAAAGCCCAGGCACAATCGTATTATTGCCATCTATGATTACATTAGTATCAATCGTAGTTGGGATTCCGCCCATAGTGTAGTGTGCGGTCGGTTGGATGGGAACAAGTTCTTTGATGGGGTCTACACCCAAATAGATTCTCAAGAATTCAGTAATATCTGGTAAACGTTCTTCAATAATATGTGCATCAATGTGGGTAAGGTCTAAATGAATGTAATCTTTATCTGGCCCACAACCACGACCTTCACGAATTTCCATATACATAGCACGACTCACCATATCCCTTGGGGCAAGGTCTTTAATGGTTGGTGCATAACGTTCCATAAAACGCTCACCACTAGCATTGCGAAGAATCCCACCTTCACCCCTAGCACCTTCGGTTAGCAATACACCAAGTTTATACAGACCAGTCGGGTGAAATTGATAAAATTCTGGGTCTTCAATGGGAATCCCACGTCGATACACTACGCTAGTCAAATCGCCTGTAAGTGCATGAGCATTCGAGGTCACTTTGAACACCCGCCCGTTACCACCCGTTGCTAGAATCACAGCTTTAGTCTGGAAAGTGTGAAGTTCTCCAGTAGCAAGTTCATAGGCGATAACCCCACGACATTCACCATCTACCATGATGATGTCTAAAACATGGAACTCGTTAAAGAAATTTACTTTTTGCTTAATGGCTTGTTGGTACAAGGTTTGCAAAATCATGTGACCTGTGCGGTCAGCAGCATAGCAAGCGCGTTCTACTGCCGATTTACCAAACTCTCTAGTGTGTCCACCAAATTTGCGCTGGGCAATTTTTCCTTCGGGTGTACGAGAAAAAGGCAAACCCATATGCTCGAGTTCATAAACAGCCTCAATCACGTCCCTTGCAAACATTTCTGCCACATCTTGGTCGGTGAGATAGTCGCCGCCTTTAATGGTGTCAAAGGCGTGCCACTCGGCATGGTCTTCACTCACATTTCCAAGTGCTGCGCCCACGCCACCCTGTGCTGCACCAGTGTGAGAGCGCGTTGGATAAAGTTTGGTAATCACCGCTACAGAAACGTTGGGGTTAAGAGCAGCGTAACGTGCTGCCATCAGTCCGGCACCACCAGCACCTACTACAATCACGTCATATTTATGTGCACGTTTCATCAGTGACTCGCTCCTGTTGCTGGTTGATAGGCTATGGCCCACAGCGAAATAATGCCAAAAATCATAATGCCGATAACCAAGACATAGAGAATGGATTTGGCTACAAAGCGGCTCGAGGGCTTAGCAACATAATCTTCAATGCTGTAGCGAAGACCGTTACCCCCATGCAAAATAGCCAGGCCTAATAAAAACGAATCATAAATTTTGACCCAAGTTGTTGAAAATCGTTGGGCAACATAGGCATAATCAACTTCACCGGCATTCATTGCGATATTGCTCATAAACAAGTGTCCAAAGGTTAAGAAAATTAAAGCCAACCCCGAGATTCGCATGAAGACCCACCAAGCTAATTCCGGATTTGTAGTGTAAGCTGCTTTGGCTTGTTGAAGGGTTTTAGGGCGAACAGCCATGTTTAGAGCCCCCTCACAATCTCAGGCACAACTTTAATCAATACTGGAACACCAATAAGGGTGGTTAAGACCAAAACTCCATACCAAAGCTGACGCTGAATTTTTACACCCCAGCCAGTAAAATCCATGATGATAATTCGCAGCCCATTAAGCGCGTGATAGACCACCCCAGCCATGACCAAAATAAGCCCGATACGAAACGGGGCAATATGAAAAATACTCATCAGGGTTTTGGAGGCTTGTTCACCAAACATGGTTGCACCCACATTGAGTACATGGATAAATAAATAGAGTGCAATGGCAATCCCAGAAATCCTGTGCAGAATGAAGGCCCATTGACCTTCACGACCTTTGTACATAAACCCGCCTTTCAACCCTGAGCCCCTAAGGGCCTTCTTTTCTTCAAAAGTTTAACACGGCCCTAATGATTCATTTTGTAAGCAAATAAACTGTTTGAGTAGGTATCAAACTGGCCTATTAACAAAGTGCTTGTAGCGGTTCTTGGTATTAAACCCTAAGGATTCAAAAATTTGAATGAGTTTACGATCATGGGTAGGCAGGGCGGTCTCTATGCGTCCAAAAGGGCTCTGGGAGGCTAAATAAAGCATACTCAAGATAACCACCCGCCTCAACATTTCGCTAGAATGGCGATGTTCTGGCAAAACCCCAGCCGCAATTAGAGCATAAATCCCGTCTAGGCTCGAGCTTTTAGTGGTGTAAAAAGCATAGCCAACTGGTGGTTGATCAAGGGTTTCTCTGGCTATAAACCATAAGTCAGGGTCAAAACTGCCCTGGCCACGCTTTAGGTAGGACCAGGCATGATCGCCTAAGCTAAGCCCTTCAGACATTTGATAAACCTCTCTAAAACCAGCATCACTAAGATAATCCCAGGCTTCTAAAACCACTGGCAGCCCCAATGGGGGAACATCTGATAAGTCAAAGGATAATTCACAGACTTCTTCTAGGCGAAAACCTAAACCCTTAAAGAAGGGCTCGAAGTCCGAAATCAGCTGGGGTGAAAAAGTGTGTAGGGAAATATAAGCAGCCTTGTGGTCAATATCACCCAGCAAGGTCTCTAGAAGAGTAAGTAAATCCGTGACCTGATCTTCGTACCAGATATTGCTAATTAACAAATTAAACTGGTCTTCTTGAATGTTGGGAATAATGACATGAGCACCAGCCTTGGGTCGCCCTTCAATAAAAACAAAGCTGCGCCTGGCTTCTGCGTCAATCTCCCGAATGTTAGTTAGCAACCTTCTGGCTAATCCATTGGGGTCACTATGCCCTACAAAGGCAAAAGACTGACTTAGAAACCAAGCCAGTTCATCGGGAGCCAAAGAGCGTATCACGAAGGAATACTCTATCAGGTTTCGGGTTTCAGGTTTCGGGTTTCGGAATTTTCAACACAACTGATCCCTAAAACCCGACCCCTATACCCTGTTAAACTTATCCTATGTCCAAACCTCGTATCATTTCCGGCAGTGCCAAAGGGCGGGTACTAGAAGTACCACCTAAAGGCACTCGCCCCAGCCCCAGTATGCTCAGACAGGCCCTCTTTAACATCCTCGAGTTTCGTCCACGCAGCACCTTTTTAGACCTTTATAGCGGCTCAGGAGCTATAGCTTTAGAAGCTGCCTCGAGAGATTGGGAGGCTACTTGTGTAGAGCTTGACCGTGAGGCAGCCAAGGTGATTCAGCGCAATGCCGAAAAACTCAAACTCGAGGTCACAGTTATTCAGGGTGACGCTCTAAGCTATGTCAAGACTGCACCCAAAAGCGATATCGTCTTTGCGGCTCCACCGTATCCACTAGATTTACAAGATATTTTCCAGAAGATTGTTACGTCAAAAGTGGCTGCACCCAATGGCTTGTATATCTTTCAGCACCCCAAAGATTTAACCCTAAGCCTGCTAGCTGAAAAACGGATGTATGGCTCCAATGCCCTAAGTTTTATCAAGGCTGCGGATACCTTAGCAGGTATTATTCATTTGATAAACTCAGAACAGGTCTAGTCGTAGACGAACTTGGTATAAAAAATACTTTCCAGCACAGCATTTTGGTAATGAAGTCTGTCTCAATGAATCTTGGAAATGCTACCTGCTGCCACCTTGAGAATACCAGAGCTTTTCTCTTCAAGCTCGAGCCTTAACAAACCATTATCTTGCATAACACCAAGTTTCCAAAGGGGTAACTCAATCGTGCATTCGCTTCCACGATTGAGTACTGTGATGATGGCTTCATCTTCCAAGACTCGAGCATAAGCGTAAACATCATCCTCGGCAAATAGTGTCAGAAAAGCTCCTTCTTGCAAAACCTTTTCACTCTTGCGCAATTGAATTAACCCATGATAATACTCACGCAAATCATGATTCCACAAGGACTCATCCCAGGGAAATGTTCGGCGGCAATCTGGGTCTTCCCTGCCTTCTAAACCAATTTCATCACCATAATAAACACAAGGCACACCGATATAGGTAAACAGTGCAGTAATAGCAATTTTCAAAAGTGCAGTATCGCCATTAAGGACAGTGAGAACTCGAGCCACATCGTGTGAACCCAAAAGATTGAACTGCGACAATTGAAGCGCAAAAGGAATTTTAACTCTGGCTCGTTGCCATAAGTCATCTAAATCTGCTGCATCTATGTTTATCTTGTGACCACGAAAATCCACGCCAGCCAAAAATTCACGCAGGGGTCTGGTAAATCCATAATAATTCATGGCTCCATCTTCTTGGTCACCCTGTAGCCATTTACTGGCTTCAAAAAAGTGTTCGCCCAAAACATAAGCATCTGGATTTTCTTCTCGCAAAGCTTGCCTAAAAGCTCTAACATAGTGGTGATTATTTTTTGCACCAGCACCTTCGCCAAGCATATGAATCACATCAAACCGCCAACCATCAATATTATAAGGTGGACGCATCCATTTGCGCAAAATAGAGTCTTGGTTTTTATAAACTCGAGCCTGCAATTCTGGACTAGTAAAATCTAAAACTGGCAAGGTCTTCACGTTGTACCAACCCACATAACTTTCAGGGTCATCGTTTTCAAAAATATAGAATCCTCGAGATTCACTATCTTTAGATTGATAAGCACCCAAGGTTTCATATTCGCCGTAACGATCAAACCAAATATGACGTTCTGAGGTATGATTAACTACTGCATCCAAAACAAGTCGCATCCTGCGGCTTCTAAGGTCTTGACATAAGTTGGCAAAAGTTTCATTCCCACCAAAATGTGGGTCAACTTGGTCATAATCCACGGTGTCATATTTATGACTGCTCGGTGAAGTGAAAATAGGATTGAGATAAAGAGCTGTTATACCTAAATCCCGTAAATAGTCCAGCCGCTGCCTGATCCCCTCTAAGTCTCCCCCATAAAATTCTCTGGGGCCTTGTTTGCGCTCAGGCAATTCTCCCCATGTTTTAGCCATAACTGGTTTACCCTCATAAAGATACTCCCCATCTTTAACATTATTGCTCGAGTCGCCATCACAAAAACGCTCAGGGAAAATTTGATAAAACACTTGTGACCACACCCATTTAGCAGCTTGATAATAGGGGTTGTAGCAGTAATGGGTATCGCGTTCAGGAAAGTAAGGGCTTAGGCCTGTCTCACTTAACCAGTATTGGGTCTGGTTAGTTAGAAACTTAAAGGTATAAAGCGTTACTTCATGGGCTGTATCCAGTTTCAAAACACCTTGCCAGATTTGCCAAGTGTTATCTTTTGAAACAAATTGCATTGGGCTTAAAAATTCTTCGTTATCAGGCTCACTTCGTACAAAAGCAGACTCAAGCGTTATATCTACAGGAAGCCTAATGCGTACAATAACCTGCTCGTCTTGAATAAAAAACATTTCTGGTATAGCTGCGTGAAAGGCATAGAAGGTCATGCATTTAGACTACCATTTACAATTTATGCGGCCTTCGCAAGTTGCAAAATATCAGCCACCAGACGTTCTTGGTCTTTGGTATTTTCCACAAAGTCATAATCGACAGCTTCGATGATATGTAATGGCCCCTGATAGTGATAAAAGTATTCATCGTAGGCCGTCCCCAAACGCCGTAGATATCCAGCCTCCATATTTTGCTCAAAGGGCCTTGCACGTTTGGCAATACGCTGTAATAGCAAATCAGGGTCAGCTCTTAGATAAACCATCAAATCTGGGGTGGTGAGCTTGGGGCGAAGCTGTAAATAGAGTTCTTGATAAAGCTCCCATTCATCACCTTTTAGATTAAGCGAAGCAAAAATAAAATCCTTGTCAAATAGATAATCACTGACAGTATGGTCAAAAAATAAGGCTCCCTGGCTTAAATCTTGGAGTTGCTTGTAGCGTGAAAGTAAGAAAAATACCTGCACCTTAAAAGCATAACTCTCTGGATCACTATAAAAAGGAGCTAGAAAGGGGTTTTCTTCTACCACTTCAAGAACCAATCTAGCTTGCAAAGTTTCTGCTAGTAAGCGACTTAGGCTGGTCTTTCCAACACCAATTGGCCCTTCAACGACAATATATGACATCCATCTCTCCCAATAGATTATATCCAAAGAGAAAGCCTCGAGAGGTCTCGAGGCTGCTATTTTTTGTTTGATAATACTCTAACCTAAGGTCAAGTTCTTTGACAGTAGACTAAAATTTTCTTGATATACTTTAAGGAAGTGTAAAATTGGTGGCAGTTGCATTGATTGATCCACCGCTAATAATATCTGGATTAAGAATCGTGAAGAAACCACCAAGGTATAATTTCTTGACTTGACGACCATCCAGCAAGGTATCTGAATCGCCTCCAGCACGCACCTTAACTGCGCTAATAAACCATTGAAATTGATTTGGCGTGCCAACCGAGCCAATATCAAGACGAGCAGGCGCAGGTAAACTTGGAATTTTAATGGATGTAGTTGAGGTTGAGCCAATCCATTGAGTGAGTGCTCCCCCGACATTAGCAAGCTGTGTCGTATAAAGGTTTACATCACTTACTGCTGTGTATGAAAATGTTGGTGTTGAATTGGTCCCTATAGCACCGGAAGGCTGGACTGTTGCTCCTACACTGGGAAGACTTACATTTGCCGTTGCTGGTAAAGTAGAAATGACATCGGAATAGCGCCACACAATCGTGCCACCGATAGCACCTGCAAATACCAGACTGCGAAGTTCCACACCATCTATTTCTGGTGCAGCAAATTCATAGGTAGGTGTTGTTGAAGTTACAGTTTTAGGAATACCAAAGAATGCTACGCTAGCCCCACCAACTTTTGCAACCATAAACGCTGTTGCAGTGGTGGTGCCTGCTGGAAAGGTCACAGTGCCTTTAAGGCTTTTGGTAGATGCTGTTTGTTGTGTAATAGCCACTGTCGTTGTATTACCTGTAGTAACAGTAGCATCTGTTGAAGCTGTTCTTATAATGTTTAGACTCGCATCAGTTTCAAGATAAATGACTTTGCCTGTTACGGTTGTTTGGCAAAGAGAAGTATCGAAGGCCACTGGTAACGTTATGGTAGTAGCACCTGCAACTGCGGTTGAATTGACATTTGAATTGAGTTCAAAATGACTTATGCCTGTTGCAACAAAGGCAACTGCTGCTGCGTTGCCTGCAGTAACTGGTGAAGCAAAATTGACAGTGAGCGCACCAGGTGCTGGACTAGGACAGAATGCACTTGGGCCAGCAAAGGGGTTAACGACAACCGTGGGGTTCGCTCTATTGACACCAGTCCAAGTCTGTGGCGCATTAGTACCTGCCGGAGGTACAACAGAGAGTGTATAGGGGGTCTTTATATTAGACATACTGAAAGAACCTGTTCCATCTGAAATTGCAGCACTTATTGCCCCTGTTGAGTCATCGATTTGCACATTAACGCCAGTTGCTGCTGAACCGTCAAAGTTGAGGACTTTGCCATTAACAGTAATGGTCGTCGGCGTAGGAACAGTGATATTAATCGTTGCCGTATCTTCGAGGTCACCCGCCGTGGCTTTTAATATATCAGTACTTGTACCACCTGTAGCAGGTGGGGTGTAGATAGTTGTTTCGCCTGTAGTCGCCGAAATGCTACCTGCACCAGTAAGCGACCAGTTAACAGTATCCGTAGAATTGGTCAAGGTTGCTGTAAAAGTCTGAGCACTACCACCCACAGTTGCCGCGAGACTTGACGGAGAGACACTTAAAGAGGGATCATCTTGCGGAGGATTACCCCCACAGGCTCCAGCCGTTAACAATAATATGACGACTATGAATGCGCCTAAACCAACAGTTTTCCGTAGCAGTCTAAGCTTCTTCCCGGATGATTGCCTATACATACTTCCTCCTTCAATAACATGCTCAGCTTTATAGCTGATGACATGAATACTAAAACACCACCTCTGAACAAGCCCTGAACGGATTTTGAGGGTAAGACCAAGAACAATCCATCAGGAAGATGTTGATAGGTATAAGAACTCTAACACATTTTTCTCATAGTCGTTCTGTGAACAAATTTACAAGATAGCTGATTAGGAAATCAAAACGGCCTCCAGATAGTAGAAAAAGTGAAGAATTCCGTCTGCACAAGCTTCTATTTGCTTCATCATAGATACTAACGTGGGCCAAAGCCCTGACTCGAGGTCAAACGATGAGAACTATTATCTCTTTTATCATTTATGCTCTTTTATTGGGTGTTGCGAGCGCGCAATTTAATCCCAATCTTTACTATCAGCAATGTCTAAAATTTGAGGCTGCTGGAGATTTAGAAATCGCCCAACAAAACTGTCGTAATGCTCTCGAGCTAAAGTCCGATTTTACTGATGCAGATATTGCCTTGGCCCGTATTGAACTCGCACTAGGACGAACCGCCGAAGCCCAGTCCGTGTTGCGCAATCTAAAAAACCTAAATAATCCCGAAGTTCATTTGTTGCTGGCGGATATCGCTCTTAGAGACGACCACATCGACGAGGCGGCGGCAGCCTTGCGAAAAGCCAAAGATATTTTGGCAACCTCGGGCAATATCGAATTAGAAGGACGCAGTGCTTATTTTGCTGGACGTGTTGAAGAAGCCAGAAGCAATTTCCAAAACGCACTCACCTTCTACCAAGAAGCAATCACTATTAATGGGCTTATCCTCGAGTACCGCTTAGCTCTGGCCAATTTACTTTTTGACCTTGGCAACCTTACAGGTGCCCGCCAAGAGTTAGAAAATTATCAAGCGTTAACCAGCGATCATCGGGAGTCTCAAGTCATGGCTCTCTTAGGTCGCATCAAGTGGGCTCAAGGACAATTGCCCAATGCCGCTAGTGATCTAGAAACTGCTCTCAGTCAGCGCAAGCTACGCGATACCAAATCTCAGGCCCAAGATTTACAAAACCTAGCCGTGATCTACTGGGGTCAAGGTGACACCCGCCAAGGCAACCTGGCCATAAGGGAAGCCGTAAGTCGGGGAATTTCTTGGTTTTCTTTGTTAGGTATGGGCTTACCTTGGCTGTTACTACTTGTTGTGGTGATGGGTCTACACTTTTGGGGAGAAAGCCGTATTGATACTAAAAACAGCCTCGAGTCCATCGAACATCCTCAGCCTTGGAATGTTGGCAATGTTTACACCTCACTAGGTACTTCACTTGCTGTGGCCCTAATTGCTACCTTTGCCTTTAGTCTATTGCGATATAACAATCTTTTAGCCATATTTACACCTTGGCAAGCCAACGAAGTACGTGCCGTTTATATTTTGGTTCTCACGCTTATGCTAGCCGCCACCGCTATCTGGCGTGCTAAGAAAAACGGTTGGGATCCTATTGAAAGGCTAATTGGCTCCATCGATCAATCACCTATGGGTGTCGTGTTCGGTTTGGTGTTATTGGCGGCTGCACTAGCTTACATGACCTACGCACCACGTTTAGGAATTAGCAGTGGGTACTATCTTAATTTAATCAAGCTCACCCCTTTGATTATTGCTGCGGCTATCTTACTTCCTCTAAGTGAACTTTATTTTCGTGCCTTTGTTATGCCACCTTTAGAAAAGCGTTATGACAAAACCTTAGCCTTTTGTATTGCTACGGCCTTATCTGCACTCGCCTTTGCTAGCCCACTCTTTTTGCTTATTGTTTTTGGGCTCTTGATGAGCGAAGTCTTTAGGCGCACCAGAAGCGGCGTGAATCCACTCATTGCCCACCTGGTACTCAATTTTGGGCTAATCATGGGTGTTCAGTTCTTCCCTTGGATACGCGGATTATTCCTATAGTCATTACTACATACAAAATGGCTCGAGAAATCTGCTCGAGCCGTTTTATATGTAGCACACACTCCATTGAGACTCACATATCATTGAGACCCACATAGTTTGGCTGCAAAGGCTTCTATGGATGCACACATGATTTGCATTTTACAAAGATGAATCATTAAGACATTGTGCAATCAATACAACACTTCCTTACACCGTTCTAACATAAGGTAGAGTCTATGAAGCATCTTATCTTTACCTTACTTTTTTCGTTCACTCTATTTGTACAAGCCCAAATCACACTCGAGCCTCTTGTTACTGGACTCGAGCGCATTGTGTATTTAACCCATGCTCAAGATACGCGGTTATTTATTGTAGAGCAAGCCGGGCGTATCCGCATATTTGAAAATAATCTGCTCCAACCCCAAGTTTTTTTAGATATCAGCCATCTAACCAAAGCTGGTGGCGAGCGTGGATTATTAGGCTTAGCCTTTCATCCAAACTATCAAGACAATGGTTTTTTCTTTGTCAATTACACCGATACCAATGGAGACACCCAAATTGCCCGCTATCAGGTCTCAGATATTCCCAATCAGGCTAATCCAGACTCGGGGAAAATAATCCTGAGTATTGATCAGCCCTACGGCAACCACAACGGCGGCATGATTGCCTTTGGTAAAGATGGGTATTTATATATTGGCATGGGTGACGGTGGCTCTGGTGGTGATCCACAAAATCATGCACAGAATCTAGATTCGTTGTTGGGTAAAATCTTGCGTATTGATGTGGACAATGGCGATCCCTATACAGTTCCAAGTGACAATCCTTTTGTAAATCAAGAAAATGCCCAGCCAGAAATCTGGTCTTATGGCTGGCGCAATCCCTGGCGTTTTAGTTTTGACCGACAAACTGGTGATTTGTGGGTCGGCGATGTTGGGCAGGGCTCTTATGAAGAAATTAGCTTTCAAGCTTCTGGACAAAGCGGCGATAACTATGGCTGGCGCATCATGGAAGGAACATATTGCTATAAACCTAAAGACTGCACAAAAGATAACCTAATCCAACCCATTTTTGAATACGGTCACAGTGAAGGCTCCTCTATCACTGGTGGCTACCGTTACCGTGGCGAATCAATACCCAACTTGCAAGGAGCTTATGTATTTGGTGATTTTGCCTCAGGGCGACTCTGGATAGGGCAAGAAAACAATGGTTCCTGGCAAAGCACCGAAGTTCTTGATACTGACTACAATATAAGCTCCTTCGGCGAAGATGCAAGCGGCGAGTTATATCTTTTAGATTATAAAGGCGTGGTTTATCAAATTAGGGAGTAGAGGTCAGGTTTCGGGTTCCAGGTTTCAGTTTTTACCGAAACCTGACCCCTGACCCCTGAACCCTCATTAGGTACTTCCCTTGACATACATTTGTGATAAAGCGGTGCTAGCATACCTTAGCAGGTAGCATCTGGTTATCGTTGGCAGGTAGCATCTGGTTGTTGTCGGCAAATGAAAACTGATCCAGCGTGCGCACTTGGTGATACTTGACACAAAAGGTTTTTAAGTCTTCAAAAGCACACGGAGGTTTCTTATGGCAAAAGCACAGCATCATTATGACGTGGTAATTATTGGTGGCGGCCCCGCAGGGCTTACCGCAGGTATTTATGCAGGGCGTGGACAGCTCAAGACAGTTATTTTGGAAAAAGGTCTCCCCGGCGGACAAATTGCTCAAACCCAAGAAGTAGAAAATTATCCTGGATTTGATGAACCTATTAATGGTGCTGACTTATCGCAGCGCATGGTCAAACAAGCCGAAAGATTTGGTGCCCAAATTGTGATGGAAGAAGTTACTGGTTTAGCTAAGGGTCCTAAAGGTTTTGTAGTCAATGGCTATGACGCAGATTATCACGCTAAAGCTGTTGTTTTAGCCACAGGTGCCAACCCCAAACGCTTAAACGTACCTGGTGAAGATGAATTTTATGGACGAGGCGTTTCCACCTGTGCCACCTGCGATGGATTCTTTTATCGTGGTAAAGAAGTGGTTGTGGTTGGTGGTGGTGACGCTGCTGTTGAAGAAGGGTTTTTCTTAACCAAGTTTGCCAGTAAAGTTACTATCATTCATCGCCGTGATGAACTAAGGGCTAATAAAGAAGCACAAAAACGCGCCTTTGCAAATCCCAAAATGAACTTTATTTGGAATACCACTGTAGAAGAAGTGCTCGGTGACAATGGACAGGTCGTGGGAGTTCGTACTAAAAATATTTTAACGGGTGAAGAAGCCGTGTTAAAAACCGACGGGGTTTTTATTTATGTTGGTCATATACCCAATACTGGATTTTTGAATGGGTTACTCGAGCTTAACACCACTGGCTATGTCAATGTCCGTGATGAAATCTATAGCAACATCGAAGGTATCTTTGTAGCCGGCGATGTAGCTGATGAAGTGTATAGACAACTAGGAACCAGCGTGGGTGCAGGAACCAAAGCGGCTATGGCTGCCGAGAGATGGTTGGCTGAAAAAGAATCCCATCAGGAAAGTGTGGCTGCTGACTAGGGATGATAAAGGCTGTCATCTTTGATTTAGATCAAACCCTCATTGATAGAACAGCTACATTTAAGCAGTTTCTCAAGAAACAATATAATCGTTTTGAGAATGATTTATATCCTGTTTCTCGAGATTTTTTTGTTACATATGCTCAAACCCTTGACAATAACGGATACACGCCTAAAGAAGAGTTATATTCACAGCTCTGTCGACATTTTTCATTATCGTTTGCAGGCATTTTACTCGAGGACTATAAGCAACACTATAGTCAAGAACCCATTTTGTTTTCTGACGTTTTGATAACTCTCAGGCTTTTAAAACAAAGGTACAAACTAGGACTCATTTCCAATGGGCGCAGTAAAGGACAAAATGCCAAAATTGACCACGCAGGCTTGCGACAATTTTTTGATGTTATAAAAATCTCCGAAGAAGAAGGGGTTGCAAAACCCAATCCTATTATTTTTGAAAGATGCCTCAAAGATTTAAGTGTGCTTACGTCTCAGGGTGTTTTTGTAGGAGACCATCCTGAAAATGACATCATGGCAGCAAAGCGAGTTGGACTACAAACCATTTGGGTGAAAAGTGGTTGCTATCAGCCTCCCGAGGCAGATGCTAGCATCGAAACTATGAGTGAGCTCTTGAGAACACTCGAGGATAAACCCTTCAAACTCTTATAATCCTCGTCACATTTTGTCATTTGTGAATCCAATATGTTAGCCTAGAAGATGAAATTTATGTCTAACTTAAAACGACTTATTGTTGATGATCAACCCATCGAAATCAAAAAGAACGATAGTGTTCTTACCGCAATGCTCCGCGCCGATTTACACCCTACTGGTGGTGGATGCTTATGCCTTGCTGGAGACTGCTCCCATTGCCTAGCTACTGTAGACGGCGTGTCCTATATACGCACCTGTCAGGTAAAAGTTCAGGCTGGCATGGTTGTTCAACGCCAGCACCTAGAAGGCTATCCCCCATTGCCCAAAGACGAAAAGGCTGGCCCAGAGGTTTCGGTAGAGCATATTTATTGTGATGTAGCTATTATCGGAATGGGCAACGCTGGGCAAGCCGAAGCAGCCAAAGCTCTTAGCCAAGAAAAATCTGTAATTACTTTAGATGCCAAAGATGGCCAAGAAGTAATTGGGATTTATCCTGGACCACTTATGGTTGCTAGAACCAATCAGGGCATGATGCAGATTTATCCTAAAGAGATTGTTGTTGCAACAGGCGCAGCCGAGATTCAGCCTGTCGTAGAAGGAAATCATTTGGCTGGACTGGTAACCGCTCGAGCTGCTACTCAACTCACCAAAGCTGGTATTAACTTGGGGCATGTGATTGCCCTCGGTACACCGCCCGAAGGCATCAAAGTAAAACATGTTGAGGGTGAACTGCTACGTTTTGAAGGATCAACAAAAGTAGAAGCAGTGGTAGTGAAAACACCAAAAGGTGAAGAAAGACTCGAGTGTGACACTGTATCACTTGGTTTGGGCTTTAATCCTCGCAATGCACTGGTACGCATGGGACAAGGATTGCCAGTGCAAGCTGTTGGTAAGGTCACAAAGACATCTGATATTCCAGCTTGCCCAAAATCAGGCTTGGTTTGTACCTGTACTGGCGTAAGCGTAGAAGATTTGCAATCAGTATGGGATAGAGGCTTTCAAGAACTCGAGTTGGTCAAACGGGCTTCTTTAGCTGGAACTGGAACTTGTCAGGGCATGATGTGCTTGCCGCATATTCGCAGCTTTTTGGCAGATCGTGGTGGACAATTACAACAACCTTTTACGGCTCGCCCAGTGACACGGCAACTTACTATAGGTGAAGTCTCGGCAGGAGCGCACCATCACTCCACGCCCTATACATCACTTGACGAGGAACATCGCAAACTCGGCGCGAACATGCAGCGCATTGGTGGCTGGTGGCGGCCCTGGGATTATGGAAACCAGTTAGAGGAATACTGGGCCGTGCGTGAAGCAGTCTCGATTGGCGATGTAAGCACCTTGGGCAAAATGCAAATCTCTGGCCCTGATGCTTTAGAATTTTTAGAGCGTTTATATCCAACTAGGGTTTCTACCATTAAAGAAGGCCGCTCGAGATATGTGCTTTTACTAGACGAACGTGGCTATGTTTTAGATGACGGACTTATCTGCAAAGACAGCGATACTCGCTACACCCTGACCTTTACCAGTGGTGGCGCAACGACAGCAGAATTCTGGGTGCGCGATTGGCTAGATACTTGGAAACTCGATGTACATATTCTCAATCAAACTGTGTCGCTTGGTGCTATCAATGTCACTGGCCCTTTAGCCACTGAACTTCTTAAACGAGTTGGATTTAAACAAAAGCTCGAGTATATGGAACACACCACAGCCAAAATAGCAGGAGTCATGTGCAAAGTATTTCGGTTAAGTTTTACTGGCGAGGCTTCTTATGAACTGCATCATGCTTCTGAGGATTCTGCAAAGCTATGGCAAAAACTCTTGGAACTTGGTAAAGATTTAGGGATTAAACCGCATGGCATTGATGTACTGCTCAGGTTGCGCCTCGAGAAGGGGCATATTATTGTAGGGCAAGATACCGATTTTGATTCCACGCCACGCCGCTTAAACCATCAATGGGCTGTGAATATGAAAAAAGATTTTTTTGTAGGCAAGCCGGCTATTCTTCGCACCGATAAAATTCCTTTAGATAGACAACTAGTCGGTTTAGAAATAGACGGCCCTGCGCCGATTGAAGGGTCTGTAATGTGGTATCAAGGACAATTTGCTGGCAGTGTAACCTCGAGTAGTTATGCGCATGTTTTAGGTAAAACCGTCATGCTAGCCTGGCTTGAAATGTTTGATGGGCAACTTCCTGAGGAAGTCACTATCGATAATCGCACTGCTCGCCGTGTGAATACACCGTTTTATGACATGGAGGGACACCGTGCCAGAGATTAAGCCGGTTATACAAAGGTTGGGCGGAACACGCATCATTGCCAAACCTGAAGCTTTAGATGCACTCGAGTCCAGAGGTTTAATGTTCCGCTTTGCCCCAGATGATGCTTTAGTATTATCCAAGATTGAAGCCAGAAACGTTAGTGACCCTCACGCTATTCTGGCCGAGGAAAAAGGTTTTGTAGGTGTGTGGCTAAAACGCAAGGAAGCAATAAGGTTTTTAAGTCATAGTTGTGAATGGGAATTACCTAAAAATTTTCCTGCTTTTGCTCAAGGCATGGTAGCGGGTTTAGCTATGAAACTTTATTTTGAAAAAACTAGGGTCTTACTTATGGTTCCTGCACCCTTTGAGAAATTATTGGTTAAAAAGATAATGGCGGAGCGTTTGTCATGAATGAATTCATGGAGAAAAAAGTAAAGCTCACCTGGCCTGAAATGAAAAAAAGTTATGACGTGGTGATTGTAGGTGGCGGTGGTCATGGTTTAGCCACAGCTTATTATCTGGCAACCCGTCACGGCATCACCAATGTGGCCGTCCTCGAACGCAATTATATTGGCGGGGGAAACTCTGGACGTAACACCACAGTCATTCGCGCCAACTACGGCATTCCTGAATCCGTCAGCTTTTATCAGCGCAGTATAGAGCTTTATCAAACGCTCGAGCAGGAAACAGATCGCTGGATTATGCACAAGCAAAAAGGCTTATTATGGTTAGCGCATAATCCGGCTGGTGTACGTGCCGAACGTGCCAGGGCTCAAGTCAATACAGCCTTTGGAGCCAAAACCGAATATGTAGCCCCTGATGAAATCAAAAAAATCTGCCCCTCACTAGATATGTCAGGTGGTGGCGAATGGCCCGTTATGGGAGGCTCGTACCATGCCGAGGGTGCAACTGCTCGTCATGATCGGGTTGTTTGGGCTCTAGCTGAGGGTGCAATGCAGCGTGGAGTTCATGTACATCAAGGTACTGAGGTAACAGGGTTGCTTAAATCCAATGGGCGCATTAGCGGTGTAGAAACTAATCAGGGAACTATCTCTACGCCCATTGTGCTTTCAGCAGTAGGTGGACATGTCACACGATTAGGCAATATGGCCGGCATTCGCTTGCCTATTCGCACGCATCCATTGCAAGCCTTTGTGACCAATCACTATTCTTTAGACTTTGATCAGATTGTGGCTTCAACAGCACTTTTATTTTATGCTTCGCAAACTGCTCGAGGTGAAATGCTTATTGGCGCAGAGATTGACCGTCAACCTAGCTATTCTTATCAATCTGGACATCATTTGCTCAAGAGTTGTTCTTTTAGAGCTATGACCCTTTTGCCCTTCTTACGCAATTTACGCATCCTGCGGCAATGGACAGGCGTATGCGATATGAGCCCAGATTATTCACCGATCATGAGCAAAACCGACGTGGAAGGATTTTATATCACCACAGGCTGGGGAACTTGGGGATTTAAAGCTATTCCTGCTGGTGGTGAGCAAATGGCAGAATTAATTGCCACCGGACAAACCCCTAAACTCATCGCACCCTTTTCACTAGACCGCTTTGCCAAAGATCAAACCCTAGCCGATAGAAGCAGTGCAGGAACACATTAGCAATGAGTGATAAGCAATGAGCAATGAGTGATGAGTGATAAGCTATTGGCTAATAGCTATTATTAGGAGTTAATATGAAATCAATCCACTTTCCATCCTTCAGTAAATTCAGAACAGGCTTTTTCACTTTTCACTTTTCACTTTCCACTCTATGAACATCTTCCTCCCCTGCCCACACTGCGGTAAACGCCCACTCCAAGAATTTCTTTATGGAGAAATTCCTACACCACCAGAAGGACTCGAGGGTGACGCACTTGATTTAGACCGAGCCTTTATGCGTACCAACCCTGAGGGTCAAAGCACAGAACGCTGGTTTCATGTTTATGGTTGTCGGCGTTGGTTGACCTTACAACGGGATACAAGGACCAATGAAGTACTCGAGTAAAACAACTCAGTTATTTCAGATATCCTCTTCTCAGCCCATGCGCACTACATAACCAACATCAATCGTTTTATCCAAAAGATGCATTAGGCTTATTTCTATATAGTGATAAGCATAATCATAGATATCTTGAGTCACATTGTTTTCATCATATTTTTGGTTAAAAAGACTGGCATATCTCTGAGCGTTTTCTTTGTAACCCTTATCTATCCAGCCTCTCCATACGGTATGCATCCACACACCATCAATAACCGTAATAAACCTACCTGAAACATGCAAAATATCAAACCAGAAGTCTCGAAGCGGTGGAAAATCTAGGGACAAGTTGTAGTCGAAGTGGTAAGGAACAATAATAATGTCATCGCTTGCAAAAATCCCAGAACCACAAAAGTTTTCCAACACATCATTGACAACCAAACCTTCGGAATAAGGCACATCAAAACCACCATAATTCTTAAGCTCAGTATCATCTTGTTGCAACTGCTGAGCCCAGTTGATGGGCGAGGCTACTTTTACACGGGCATAGTCTTGAATAGCTGTGAATACATCTCTATCAAAGTCTGACCACGCCACCACACCTATGGATATAGGCATAATAAACCTTTCCAAAACGACCTCATTTATCAAAACCAAAGAGGCTTAGATGCACTCAACCTCTCTATAAAGTTACTGATGAACTTCCTAGGGAATAGTGTAACGCTCAGTGAGGGTATTGGCTCCACTAAACCCTACTGCCCAGGCTTCAGTACTTGATACGGTTGCAACACCAAAGAGCCGATCACTGGTTTGGGTGGGACTGGGGCTGGGTACAACACTCCAACTCGAGCCGTTGTAGTGCAGAATCAGGGTGCGGAAGTAGGTAGGACAATAGTCTGTCGGGCAAAAGACAGTCCTGGAGGCATTACCTACTGCCCAAATGTCGTTGGCTGCTCCTGCTGATACGCTAGTCAAGCCACTAAACCAGAAGTTGACGTTATCCGTAAAGTTAGGGCTATTGACCACCCACCATCTGCTTCCATTCCAGCGCATGGTAAGGGTCTTGGGGCCCCCAAAACCCACTGCCCAAACGTTGTTGGCATTTAAGGCTAAGACTCCAAAAAGCTGTGAAGCTCCAAGATTGGAGTTTGGACTGGGGACAATTTGCCACTGACTACCATTCCAGTGCATGGTCAGCGTCTTCCAACCAGTGTTGGTAAGGCTATCGCCCACCGCCCAGATATCATTCGCTGAGACTGCACTTATCCCACGTAGCTCGACAAAACTGCCCACGTTGGGGCTAGGGACCACCTTCCAGCTCGAACCGTCCCAGTGTAGAATCAAACTTTTATCGCCACTGCTAGAGTAAGACCCCACGGCCCAAACATTGTTGCTAGCAAGGGCTGTTACGGCCCGCAGTCTCGAGTACACACCAGGGGTGGGGCTTGGCACAACGCTCCAGGAAGAGCCGTTCCAATGTTCGATCAGGGTCAAATCAAGTGAGCTAGCATCAGGGATGAAAGACCCCACGGCCCAGACATCACTAGCAGAAACGGCAGCTACACCATCCAACCTGCTGTTTTGAATCTGTGGGCTAGCTACAATGCTCCAACTCGAGCCGTTAAAATTCTCAATTAAGGCATTGCCACCAAAAATAGGGTTCCCACTGTAGCCCACTGCCCAGACATTGTTAGCAGAGACCGTAGCCACACTTTGCAAACTGTTTAAGCCTGTTCCACTAGGGCTAGCTACCACCTTCCAAGTCCCGGCTACGTTAGTATCTTGCGAGTCAAGTTGAGGTTGCTTGTCATTAAACCGACTACAAGCACTTAAAAACACGACTAAAAGAATCACCGTTAAACTATGCCATTTGACCATAAACCATCTCCTTTTTCTTTGAAGTATCAGTGCAGAATAAGCTAAAGCGATGATGTAAATATAAAGATAAAATTTTCAAGCAGGCTTTGATTTTTCTTACTTTGATTTTCCTTACGTCGGTTTAGTTTATTTCTGGCTGATTATTTGGACTACATAAAGGGTGTCCAGAAAACATCACAGAGTTGTCACAAAAGTTTCACAAAATCAATCACCTCCAAACCACACGGTTACAAAGTATGGTGACAGCCTTACCATTGACATCACTCACGGTTATAGGTTGTGGCTGGGTTCCATCTGTTCGGGTAATCCCTACTGCACACTCATTAGCAGATCCAAAATCTGTACCATACTCGAATAAAGCTGATATATAGACACCATCCGGTGAAAAGGTCGGCCACATAAACCGGATGCTATCGCTGTCATTTAATTGGTGCTGATTGCTGCCGTCCGTGCCAATAGCCCAGACACTGCCCCCGTTTTGAATAAAGAGTATGGTGCTTCCATCTGGACTCACTGAAGGCATTTGGGGATTACTTAAACCTTGACCTAGTTGCACTGGTATTCCTGAAGCACCGACTATAAAAAGCCCGTATGCGCCACCAATATCAGCCTCTATTTGTGAACCCACCATCACTAAGCGATTGTCAGGTGTCCAAGCAGGTTGAGTCATGCCCGGAAAAAAAGCTAAGGTGCGCCCGTCTCGTGCCTTCACTACTACGCCGGTACTGGGTTGATTAGCTTGGGTGTAATAATCTGGGTTTGCATCTATATAAGCAAGCATCTGTCCATCTGCGGATAAGGCAGGGTAAAGGTTATCAAGATAGGAATTCTCCCAGTTAGTGTTAAATGTCGCAACGATTAAACCATCCAAGCCAGCTAAAACTACTTTAGTATCTCTACTAACATAAAGCATCTCGCCATTAAGTGCACGGTAAGGTTCACCGCCTTCAAAAAGCGGTTGGGCTGTGGCAGAAACCAGGTCAAAGTCATAGATGGTTCCTATACCTGGGGCACTAGTTGAGCCACTCCCTCCTAGAAAGTGTCCTTGAATACCGCCGTTAAGACTGTTGTTTGTTGCCAAGGTATCCCAGCCTGCGTCGTTTGGATTAAGAGGTGTCTGGGCATGGCTCAAAGTTACTCCTAGGCTCACTATTAAAAACAGGCTTGCTATTAAAAACAGATAACGCCATTGGATTGGTTTTATACTGAGACGCTTCATACCTTCCTCATTTCAGTTAGTCATCCATTCCAAATCACACGGTTACAAGGTATTTGAACCGCTTTACGCTTGCCATCAGTCACAGCAAAAGGTTGTATAGAATTATCTAATTTTCCAATCGCTACCGTGCAGTACGGGAAACCTGAGATTAAAACTGAAACATAAGCCCCGTCAGGTGAAAAAGCGGGCCACTGCAAAGCAGCACTATTATTAATCATGCGCTGATTGCTGCCATCTGTGCCAATGGCCCATAAAGCCCTGCCATGAATAAACAGAATCGTCGTCCCATCCGGGCTTACGGTAGGCATTTGGGGAAGGTCTAAACCCTGACCTAGTTGGGTTACTTGACCCGAAGAAGCACTAACCATAAAAAGACCATTAGAACCTAGTTTGTCACCAAGGACTTGTGAACCCACCATCACCAAATTATTGCTAGGTGTCCAAGCAGGTTGGGTCATACCCGAGAAGAAAGTTATGGTGCGTCCGTCTCGAGCCTTGACCATTACACCGTAAACAGGCAAATCAGGCCGAGCATAAGCATCTGTATTGGCATCCATATAAGCAATCATTTGTCCATCCGCCGATAGTGCAGGGTAAAGGCTGAAATGATAGGTAAAGTCGTGCCTAGTTTGGAATGTTGCTGCTGTCAAACCGTCTAAGCCAGCGATTACTACCACGTCATTGGAATTGACATAGGCTATTTCACCATTAAAAGCGCGGTAAGGCTCGCCACCCTGAAACTTGGGTTGACCTGTGGCCAAGGCAAGATTGACTTCATAAATTGTTCCACCATGTGGTTTGTCTTGAATGGTATCAGCACCCCCTAAGAGAACACCTTGAATGCCACCATTCAATGGAGCATCAGCCGAAAGCGGATTGTTATTATCAGTATTGGTTTGCTCTCCACCAGCTTCTCCTAAGCGACAGGTGTGAAACGTTCCATCTGCGGTAATACCAACCACCAGCGAGGTTTTCTCCTGGTCTTCATAACCGTATTCTGTTTTTAATGTGCCTAGAAACCCCGTGAAGCTAATAACACCTGTTGCGGCATTATATTGATAGCCCCCACTCTTGGCAACACCCGTGAGTGTATAACCGCCAAATTCGTCTAAGGTCAGGTTTCCTAGGTCGCTGTCGTAGTAAACAGGTACGGAATGCCGATCATAGATCGTGCCTGTATTTTCACCATCATAGTAAGAAATAAGAGTTGTTTCACCGCCAATACCTAAAATTGAGCAATGCCAGCTTCCTGGTTGTGGGGTAGGTGCGGTTTGGGCAAAACCAAACGAAGTTAGTAAGATGGCGATTAAGAGGTAGCGCATAAAATTATCCACCGAATAAACCCACTGTAATTTTTATAGGTCACGAATACCTCACAGGCTAAAAGCTGTTCATTGCAACCCTTACTATGCCCAAAAAGCAGGTTCAAAACCTAGCCCTGATTTTGTCGCTGAAATAGTTACAGAAAATACTCATCAGCAAAAAAGTGAGAGCAAACGCATAGCTAAGCCCCACCATGAATGTAGATGCGGTAAAAACTTTTAGCCACATGGTCAAAAAGTAATTCAATAAAACAGATGCCACCATCTTCAGGCAAAAAGGGTATGAACTCCTTGACCAATTCTTCATCGCTAATATCCGTGCAAGCGTCAAAGGTCGCAAAAATTAACTGTTGGTCTTTTAACTCTACACCGATATACTGCCGTTTGTACTCGAGCAGTTCGTTTATGATCTCACCAGCCCTAACATCTTTTGTCTCAGTTAAGTAAGCGGTGAAAGCGGTCTCAAGTACCAACACATCTTCGTTTGTTGGAGTCCAAATGCCTACAACATCCTCTCCAACTGCGTAGCCAAACGTTTTCAACATTTCCGAAGAAGCGTAGTCCTCTGCTGAAAAGATGACTCCTGAAAAACCGTCTGATTGAAGGAGTTGCCCGCTCTGAGCGTGAAGTGTACTGCTCGCTAAACCAAAGAAAAGCAAAGCGTTAAGTAAAACTGGTTTCATTTTCCACCTCACCTCGAAATTACAGCACGATTTGCAACCACCACAACTTAAACCGATATATGATACAAACAACTAAGCTAAGCTAAACTAAACAGATGGAAAAAAGCTTGAGCCTCACCATCACCGACGCTAAAGTCGCTGCCTTTTTGAATGACACTAGTAAGAACCGCTTTATTGCACCCTTTATTGCTAAAGAGCGAAGTCTTTCAGAGGCTGCAAAAATTGCTGGAGTCAAACTCAATACAATGAGTTATTGGGTGAAAAAATTGCTCGAGATGAATCTCATCAAACAAACGCATAGCGAAGCTCGCAAGGGCAGTTCTATTCGTTACTACCGTTCAGTAGCCGATGAGATTATCGTACCCATTGACCTCATTCCCAAGGAATCTTATGAAGCGGTGCTGCTCGAGCAAATGCAACCCCTGTTTGAACACCTGATTCGTGCCAACGTTCGCTCAGCACTGCGTCAACATCCTGGCAGGTGGTACTTGCATTTTTTTCGCCGCAGTGATGGGGTGGTCTGGCGCGAGGATAAGCCTGATTTGCCTGGCGGTCGGCGGGCTTTGCCAAAACCTGCACTCAACGACTGGTATCGCCCTGTGCTGACCAAAGAAGTTGCCAAACAGTTGGAAACGGAGCTTGTTACGCTTCTTGAACGGTATCAGCGCATTGAGAAAGTAACGGACGGAAAACCTTTTATAGCACATATCGCCCTGATACCAGACGAACTCTAGCTAAAACAACATGACTACTGAACTTGACCAGAATTTACAGCTATCATCAGCGATGACACATCCACAGCTTCAAAATTTGTTCCTTTAAGCTGTTTGATTTCTCGCAAAATATCATTATCCCAGCGACTATCTGGAGAACCAGAAATAAACCAGCTCGAGCCGTTGTCAGCCAAAATAATTCCATACGTTTTCATAGCTTGCAAAATCACTTGCACATCAGGTGAGAATCCAGATATATCAAAACTAGCCTTTAACCTAAAACGTTGCCCCAAGGGTGGGTATTTGATATTAGTTAAATCTGAAGCATCATGTCTTGCAGGCCATACATGAGCATTGCGAGTTTGCGGTGCGGTAAAGCGAATGGCATGTTTAATCACACCCGATTTAACTTCGGCGTATCGCACCAATCCCGGCAAAATAGCTAACCCTGCTGCATCTGCCGAGGTCCAGCTATCTGGGCGAAGAGCATAACTCTTAAGGTCATAAATAGCCCCTGAGCCTGCTTTCCAAATCCCGTTGGTTTGTTTATAGGCTGCAAAGAGTTCATAGAGTTTACAGTTATCTTTATCCACCATCAAAATGTGTCTGTCGCCGGTGCTATTTGCACCACCTTCGATTTTTGGATTTGCCGGAATAGGATATGGGGCCTTATCGCTTTGGGTGACATATTGAAAACGCACATTCACTTTAGCTTGCGTACCACTGACAATATTAAATGGAATCCCTATCGGGCCACCTTCCCACAACCCTGAACCAAAATCAGGATGAAAGCGTGTAGTAGCCCCAATGGTATTAACGTAAAGGCTAGAGTTTTTATCTACGGGTAGCGTATCCACCTTGGTATTCCAGATATGATCCGCAGGAAATACTCTGCATCCAGCCAAAGCACTCTCGAGGTCTTCATCGGGAGTATTAGGATTACCAATGTCATCATTGGATTGAGCACAAGCACTGACCAGCAATATGAGGAAAATGAAAAGATAACGATTCATGCAAGAGTTTACAAAACAAAAATGAGATCCGCAGTTAAGAATCTCCACGACTAAAAGCTCAGGCAGGATTCATCCTGTTCACATGCAGCAAGAAAAAAACATCACTTTGCCTTTGGAATCTTTCAATATTAACCCGAATTTCAAATACTTCTGTCTCAATTGCTAAGTCTGTGATTTCTTTCAAAATGAGCTAAAGATAAAAGAAATGTTACACTACGATTTACTTTATCTTTGGAGGATTTACATGCGTGTTGGGATTGTAGGGGCTGGAACTATGGCCAATGTTCATGCAGCAGGATGGAAGGCCACAGATGCCGCATTAGTTGGGGTGATGTCTAAAAATCAAGCTTCAGCCCTCGAGTTTTCACAAAAATATAAAACTAAGGTTTTTTCGTCTTGCGAAGAATTGCTACAGAACATTGATATTGTGGACATCTGTACACCTACTGATTTACACAAAGACTTAACCTTGCAAGCAGCCAAAGCTGGTAAGCATGTAATCTGTGAAAAACCTATTGCGCTTACTTTTCAAGATGGGCAAGAAATGATTGAGGCTTGCAAGAATGCTGGTGTACGGCTGTTTATTGCGATGGTGGTTCGCTTTTTTCCGCAGTACCGACTAGCGCAGCAAACCGTCTCGAGTGGTCAGTTAGGAAAGATTGGCGTGATGCGGTTTAAGCGCATGGGTTATCAACCTACTGGCGACGAAGGTTGGTTTACCAACGAAGCACGCTCAGGCGGCATGGTGGTTGATCTGATGATTCATGATTTTGATTATGCCAGGTGGCTTGGTGGTGAAGTGAAGCAAGTATTTGCAAAATCCGTGCGTAGTAAAAATCTGCATAGTAAAGATCACAGTGCTACTGGCGATTACGCCTTAGTCACATTAAGTTTTGACAACGGCAAAATGGCCCTGATTGAAGGCGGCTGGATTTATCCGCCTGGCACGTTTCGCACTGGGTTTGATATTGCAGGCAGTGACGGACTGCTCGAGTGGAAAAGTGATGATGCCGTCACCATTCAACCTTTTCTAAAACCAAAAGAAACAACGACTGTAGACAGAGTTGGTGTACCTAGCAGTATTCTTGCCGAAGACCCTTACACTACTGAAATTAAACACGCCTATGACTGCATCAAAAACAATAAGCCTTTTTTGGTGACTGCGGAAGATGGACTCGAGGCTTTGCGTATTGCACTCACTGCCAAAGAATCTTTGAAAACAGGAAAGGCTATATCTCTATGAAAATGCGTGTTGGAATCATGTCCTTTGCCCACGTTCATGCCGATGCTTTCTTACACCTTTTACAAAACATAGAAGGTGTAGATTTTATTGGCTTTTCTGATTCTGATGCTGAACGTGGTGAAGAGGTTTCTAAGCAATACAATACTAAATGGTTTTCATCACATGAGACATTACTCAAAGAACTTGATGCAGTGGTTATTTGCAGTGAGAATGCCAAACACAAAGATGACGTTGAACTAGCTGCCAAAGCCGGCGTACATATTCTGTGTGAAAAACCAATTGCTACAACTGTTTCAGATGCCCTTACTATCAAAGCTGCTATTGATAAAGCAGGTATTAATTTCATGACTGCTTTTCCCATGCGCTTTGACCCTAGTGTCAAGGCTCTTAAAGAAATATTGGAGCGAAATGAATTGGGAACTATCTACGCTATCAACGGCATCAATCATTCTGAAATCCCACGTCGGCATAGAGCTTGGTTTGCTCAAAAAGCTTTAGCTGGTGGTGGTGCAGTCATGGATCACACTGTTCATCTTTTAGACCTTTATCGCTGGCTTTTACAAAGTGAACCCCAAGAAGTCTACGCCACCATCAGCAATCCTTTTCATCCAGATGTTGATGTAGACACCGCAGGTCTAGCTACTGTGACGTTTGATAATGGTGTCTTTACCGCCATTGACTGTTCCTGGAGCCGCACCGAAGCTGTGTATCCTCGCTGGGGTCATCTCAAAATGGAACTCATTGGAGAGAATGGTGCTGTTGCAGTAGATGCCTTTTCTCAACACCTCAATACCTACAGTAAAACTTCTACCCGACAAACCAACTGGCTAGGCTGGGGCAGCGATGCCAATGCAAGCATGGTTCAAGAATTTCTAGCTAGCATTAAGGAAAAGCGTGAACCGATGGTGACATGGAAAGATGGATTTGAAGCAGTAAAAGTAGCATTGGCATGTTATGAATCTTCTGAAAATAAACAGCCTGTACGCTTATAAAGATAGAAGTTGCACAGTTGCGTTTTACCTTGTCTTGAGAATCAATCAAGAAAATGCCTCTCAGGATTTCCTACGCAATATCGTTTATAACCTAAGCATTTATAACCAAAGCTTTTGCAAGTAATTTACTTTCTCTAAGCTTTGAAAACTCTGCCCACCTTCATGGTTATTAAACTCCCAAATTCGTATATCTTTTTCACCAGCAAAGTGATTGTAGGCAGCATAGACCGTTGAGGGTGGACAAATATCATCCATTAATGCGACTGAAAATAAAGCCTTGGCTTTTGATTTAGCAGCAAAGTGAACCCCATCAAAATACTTTAGTGTTTCAAAGACTTGGGAGATTTTGTCGCGGTGCGTTTTGCAATAGATCTGAATTTCTTTATAAGGATGTGTATCAATAATCGTTGTTGCGCGTTTGTAGTGGCACAGGAATGGAACATCTGGCATGGCAACAGAAACTTCTTTTGAAAGACCCGCAACAGCCAGTGAAATACCTCCACCTTGGCTTGCGCCTGTTACTGCAATACGTTTTTTATCAACTACAGGATGACTCTGAGCTGCTTCAACTGCTCTTAGCGCATCCGTAAATACACGGCGATAGTAATAGGTCTTTGGATCAAGGATACCTTGGGTCATAAATCCAGGAACTGAAGGATTGGCACCATTGGGTAAATCTGGGGTATCCCCTTTTTGCCAAACACTACCTTGCCCCCTAGTATCCATCACCAAAAATGCAAAGCCCGAACTGGGCCATAAAAGCCAATCGGTAGGAAAACTACGGCCACCGCCATAACCGATAAATTCAACTACACACGGCAAGGGTTCTGTGCGATGTTTTGGAAGTAAAAACCAACCTTTTACACTCTGCCCACCATAGCCAGCAAAAGTTACATCAAAAGCCTCGAGGGTTTTCAAAACATTGGGTATTGGTTCAAAGCGTGCATCAAGTGGATATTGTTTGGCTTCTGCTAGTGTTTCTTCCCAAAAGGTATCAAAGTTATCGGGAATCTCTAAGGCAGGTTTATAGGTCTGCAAGGTCTCGAGTGGGAAATCAAATTGGGCCATATAGTCTCCTTATAAAAGATAGTCACAGGTCGTTTACTTTTACCTATCACTCATCCCCTCTTTCCATAGCGGTTCAAGTCCACTTAGTAAACGTTTTACCACAATGCGGTTATGCGAGATGATTTCATGACGACGTGGAATAACTTCCCAATCGTCTGGTGTGTCAAACAATTTCTGCGGAAGCTCTGTTGGGCTTTTGAGTTGCCATTCCTTAATCCAAGTTTTGGGAATTTCTAAAGGTATCTCCTGACGACTCACTGCCGCCCATAGAGCAGCCCAAGCTCTTGGTACAGTGTAGTAGGGGTCATAACCACCACCACCAGTCGCCACCAGTCGCCCAGCACATAGTTCATCAGCTAATTCGCTAATACGCAGATAACTTTTTTGCATTCCCTGAATACTAAGTGCAAGGTCGGCCAGTGGGTCGAAACGATGCATATCTGCGCCAGCTTGCAAGACAATTAAATCAGGTTGAAAATAACGCAGCGCAGTAGGCACAACCGCTTCAAAAGCCTCGAGATAACTTTCATCGTCGCTAAAGGGCTCCAAGGGAACATTGACGCTGTAACCACGGCCAGCATCTTTACCTGTTTCATAGGTGTGACCTGTACCCGGAAAAAGATAACGCCCTGATTCATGAATACTAATGGTCATTACGTCAGCGCGGTCATAAAAGAGCCACTGCACACCGTCCCCATGATGCGCGTCAATATCAATATAGGCCACACGCAATTTATATTTTTTTACCACATGGTCAATAGCTATAGCCAAATCATTATAAATACAAAACCCTGAGGCTTTATCGGCGTGGGCATGATGGAGTCCACCCGCTATATTCAAGGCACGTTTCGTTTTTCCTGAAGCCACTAAATCAACTGCCGTTAAGGTTGCGCTGCAGACCCTAGCAATAGCTTCATGCATGTTGGGAAATATCGGATTATCTGAGGTTCCTAAGCCGTAAGTATAGGCTTCATCCAAATCATTGCCTTTAGAAACAGCTTTGACCATCTCAACATAGTCAGCATCATGTATAGATAAAATCTGACTATCGGTTATCGGCTGTAGAAAGACCTCATGTTGTTTTTTAAGCAAGCTCATGTGCTGAAGCAAGCTGCGGGTAAGCTCGAGGCGAATAGGCTTAAACGGATGACTGCTCGAGAGTTCATAGCCACTGAGCTGTGGATCATAAATAAAGGTTGCGTCGGTCATTGTTTTTCAAGAGGCCAGAGAATTTGAAAACCTTCATCGCGTAAACCATCGGCTAGACCCCGAACATCGATGGTACTTACCCGCAAGACAAAAGTGACCCCTTCAGGCTCACTGCGGGTAGTCATCACACTGCTCACATTGATATTTTTCCTAGCAATACTTTCTAGCACTGCCGCCAGTGACCCTGGGCGATTATCGACTTCGACCTCGAGGCGTGAGGTTGCGTCGTAAACCCCAGTCATCTTGGTCATGGCTTCTAAAAAATCAATAGCTGTCACAATGCCGACCAAATCATTATCATCTAAAACTGGCATAGACCCTATTTTGTGAACCCGCAAAACTTTGGCTGCTTCTTCTATGGGGTCTAGCGGATGGGCCGTAAGCACTGGAGACTTCATAATGTTGCGAATAGCGTGTTTCATGCTTATGCCTTTGGGAGCCTTTGGGTGTTCAGAGCCCACAATGCGAATATCGCGGTCAGAAACAATTCCAATCAGTGTCGCAGCTTCTACAATGGGAAAGTGTCTTATATTGCGTTGTTCCATAAGTGTATTCACATCGCTAATGGGCATATCCGGGTCAATGGCAACCACATTGCGCGTCATAATATCTTGTACTAGCATAGGGGTATTCTATACCCGAAAAGGGGTCTAGAATGAATCAAAAACATCTTGACAAAGACCTAATTTTACAAATTGTCTCGCGTCAAGACTGGGAAGAAGCGCAACAAAAAGGAGTTTATAAAACAGCCTCTCTCACGGCAAAAGGGTTTATTCACTGTTCTAAGGTTAGTCAAGTTCTAGGGGTAGCTAACTATTTGTTCAAAGGTCAAGAAGGTTTAGTCTTGCTATGTATTGACCCAGAGAAACTCATCCCAGAATTACGTGTTGAAGCTCTAGGGCTTCCAGAAACATATCCGCATATCTATGGCGAGTTAAACCTCGAGGCTGTAATCAAGGTGATTGATTTCCCACCTGAGCCTGATGGGTTATTCCAGTTGCCAGAAAATCTCAGTTAAGCTCGAGAATATCGGGCTTGAGTCCTGAATCTTTAAGTAATCTCTGATAGTCTTCTGCGCTTAGAGGATATTTGCCAGAAACAGCTACAAAGGCCGCCTCGAGCATATTGGTGGATAAACTTCGCCCATCATAGCGTGGAGTTGTTGTGATCAGGGTTTTCACACCACGCTGCTTGAGCATTTCTACATCAGATTGAGTGGTGGTATTGGTCAAAATAATTTTACCGTTTAGGTTAGGTGGGGCAAAACGTTTAATAAAGTGAAAGTCACCAGCAATCACTTCAGCCCAGTCAAAATACTTATCTCGCCAGCCATTGATGGTTTCTTCCTGTTTTTTCCCAGTCGGATAGATCCAACTCAGTGGTAATTGCACCGCAATAGGGGCAATCACCTGGGCCAAACGATTCAAGGTCTTTAAGCTTCTTACCGCGATGGGCAACCCCAAGGTAAATATAGTGTCACCATAAAGAACATCAGCCTTATGCTGAGCTAAAGCCTCGGCCATACCAAAACGGTCTAAAGCTGAAACCATCAGGACTTTTTTGTCCTGCCAGCGTAAGGTCTTATCAAGGTCAGCGACCACCTGTCGTTCTAAGGTATCTTTGAGTCCGGCCCCACACACCATAGGAGTTTTTTGAGCATGTTTAGCCAGCTTAAGCGAATCTCGAAGGTAGTACCGCCGCCCTGATACCTGGATAAACAGGTCAGTTCCACCTAATCCAAAAGCGTCTACTTGGCCATCTAAATCAGCAAACATCTGTCCAGCTTTAGCCATATCTCCATCTGTGCCAAAACGCTCTATGAGGGTTTTTTGCCCCAAAATGACTGTTTCAATACGGCTATTTCGGCTACTCGAGCCTGGTGAAACGCTAACAATATGTTTAGCTTGCACATCTAAAAAATACCATACCTGCGTGCTTTGTACATGCAAATATTGCATCCTTTAGTCTAGCCAAAGCCCTACCAGATGTGTATAATACGGAGTTTTCGGGGCTTAAAGCCCCTGCTACGGAGGAAAAATTATTTATGGTTAAAATTCGTTTAATGCGTACTGGTAAGCAAAAAACCCCTCACTACCGTCTGGTAGTCGTTGATGCTCGTAGAAAACGCACGGGTGGTTATATTGAATCACTTGGTGCTGTCAACCCTCGGGCTAAAGAAGCTGAACCCCTCAATGCCGAGCGGGCTAAATACTGGATTTCTCAAGGTGCTCAACCCACAGCTACAGCTATCCAAATCCTCGAGAAAATTGGGGTTGAAACCGGCAACTCAATCGCCAAACGTGAAAAAGCCTATAAAGCTCGAGTGGCAGCCAAAGCTTAACTAATCTAAAAGCTTGCTTTACCTGCCTTACCCAGTGGTGTTAGTGTTAGTGCATGATTTCTTTAAGTAGCGTATCCTTGGACATGGATACAAGACAGGATAAACATGGCTGCTGAACTGGTAAGTTTTATTGTTCAACATTTAGTAAGTGAACCCGATAAGTTGCAAGTCACGGTTGAACGCGAACCTCGCAATCTTCGCATCGAAATTCGCTGTGCTGCTGAAGATGCTGGTCGCATCATTGGTCGTGGTGGCAGAGTCATTAATAGCATTCGCACCCTGGCCAGAGCCGCTACCGATGGCCGACAAAACATTGAAGTACAACTCATTGATCAATAAAACAGGTCCTAACGCTGAGGGTGTAGAGAAGTCTGGTCTACCCTCAGTTTTTTATTGCCTCTCTGGGTACAATCTTAAATTTACTAAGCTGGCTTTACAACAGCCCACTAAACACAATTGATTTCTATGTCGAGAATTCCGGAACAATATCAACAGATTGGCCAACTTGGCAAAACCTATCAGCTTAAAGGTGGCTTGCGCTTTTATACTAAGCTTGATGATGAGGTTGTGCTTGGTCTCGAGCGTGTCTTTATTGAAGGCATTGGTGAAAGCGACATACGCAGTACAAGTAGAGTTGGCAAAGATATTATTATTTACCTAACCCAGGCTCTTAGTCCAGAACAAGCTCAGAAACTCGTCAACCGAAGAGTCTATATTCATTCAGAACTGTTACCCACAGACGTTCATAATGACTTAATTGGGTTTCCAGTTTTTCTAGAGAGTCAGCGTTTTGGGCATGTTGTTGATATTCAAGAAGGCTTACAGGATTTACTAATTGTTGAATCAAAAGGAAAAGAATTTTTGATTCCTCTTGCGGCAAACTATGTGCGTATTGAAGCCGATGGGATATTCCTCGAGAATGTTCCTGAAGGATTACTCGAGTAAGATCCATAAAATCTAGAATTTGAGGTATAGCAGTTATTTTTTCAGAATCATTTATTGTAATCGGTTACAATTGCCTTTTAGTAAACTTTATGCTCATTTTTATGAGATTTTTTGGGATCTATTGACAATTTTACTCATGTACACTAAACTCTCTTTACAGAAACTGTAAGCGGTTACGATAAATTTTTAGAAAATGCTTAGCATCTGAGGAGATGTTACGTGATTGAATCCAATGGTCGCATTACCATTCAAGAAGTGGCTGCTCGAGCAGGAGTCTCTACAGGCACAGTGAGCCGTGTTCTTAATAACCGCAAAGGTGTCAATGCTCTCACCAAACAAACCGTATTAGCTACCATTGCCAAGTTGGGCTATAAACCAGATCAAGCTGCCAGAGAATTATCATTTAGACAAACTCCGCGCATTGGTTTAAGTGTGGCTTCAGGAAATCGTCGCCTGATTCCCTTTTTTATGCTTTTTCTCGAGCACTTAATTGATACCTTACAAAATGATGGCTACCGACTCGAGGAGATTCTTACAGGTCCGGATGGGCTTCCTGAACGTTTAACCGATGGCATGATTCTTTTTGGAGCCCATGATGATGACCCTCGTATTCCCTATTTGAAGAAAAATAAAATTCCTTTTGTCCTAGTAGGTCATTCCCAAGGCGTTCGCTGGGTGATGCCTGATGATTACCAAGGGGGCTTAGAAGCAACCCGTCATTTGACTCGTCTGGGTCACAAACACATTTTGCATGTAAGTGGAATGATGAGCAATCAGGCCTTTCATGATCGCTACCGTGGTTATCAAGATGCCTTGAAAGAAGCCAGTTTATCTCTTAACTCTGAATTTTTATTAGATGGCGACTTCACCACGCTAGGAGCCTACCGTATGGTTAGAAAAGCTTATGAGCAAGGATTAAGATTTAGTGCCATTTTTGCAGCCTCCGATGAAATGGCTGTAGGCTGTATGGTTGCCCTCGAGGATTTAGGTCTAAAAGTTCCCTTGGATGTGTCTGTGGTCGGCTTTGATGATTTGCCAGAAATCGGCGAAAAACTCACTACCGTGCGGCAAGACATAAGAATATTGGCTGCCTCTGCTGTCACCTTGCTTAAAGAAGGGTTGCAAGCTCAGGCTATTCGGCACGAAATTGTTCCCGTTCAACTTATTGTTCGCGGTACCACTGCGAGAAAGCGAGGCTAGAAGGCAATTAAAAAAGAGCCTTCGGCAGGGCGTATGCTTCGCATTCATTTCATAGCATCATGCCGTTATCTCAGTAGATGCTACCTGCTACGAAGGCTTCTGTTAAAAATTAAAGAGTAAAGATTCAAAATCCCAGCTTTTTTAGCCTTGAATCTTCAATCTTTAATTTTCAATCTTCAATTAGTTTTTAGGGAGGATTATGAAAAAGTTTTTAGCACTATTGGTTGTACTTATTTTTACAAGTGTTCTTGCACAAGAAATTCGCATCACGGGTTATGGTGGTCAAGACCCTGCCATTGTTGTCCGGCTTCTTGATGAAGTGATTGGGGAAGAACTCGCCGCAGAAGGTATCACGCTAAAATATGAACCACTCGAGGGTGACTACAACGCCGCCCTTTTCAATCAACTTTCAGCAGGTACTGCTGGAGATATTTTCTATATTCCTGTAGAAACTGCGCCTGGCATTATTGCCACTGGCAAAGTGTTACCTCTTGCCGACCTAAGTGTTGACACGTCTCCTTTCATCGGGAGTTTGCTTGCTCCTTATTCTATAGACGGAAAAGTTTATGGGATTCCTAAAGATTTCAACACCCTTGCCCTTCACTACAATAAAGACCTTTTCGATGAAGCTGGCGTAGAGTACCCCAACGATGATGATAACTGGGATACCCTTGCAGAAAAAATCCGTGGTGTTGCAGCACTAGGTGGTGACGTAAAAGGTATCTGCTTCCCTGCTGGCTATGATCGTTTTGGTGCATTTGCCTTTGCAACGGGTTGGGCTCCTTTTGATGCTGAAGGTAAAACCAACTTAACTGATCCCAATTTCAAAGCTGCCGTCGAATGGTATACAGGCTTGGTCAAAGAAGGCGTAGCTGTACAACCTTCTGATATTGGGGCTGGCTGGACAGGCGATTGCCTAAAAAGTGATAACGTTGGCATTGCTATTGAAGGTGCCTGGATTTTAGGATTCTTGCGTGACAATGCCCCTAACTTGCAATACGGCACAGCCAAAATGCCTATGGGTCCTTCTGGTCAACGCGGTAACTTTATCTACACCGTTGCTTATGGTGTAAATGCCGATTCACCAAACCAAGAAGCCGCTGCCAAAGTTCTTCAAGCTCTCACTAGCGAAAAAGCACAGCAGTGGGTCTTAGAACAAGGTTTGGCTATTCCCAGCCGTAGCAGTATTGCCAACAATCCATACTTTGCAGAACAAACCCCAGAAGCCATGGCCAATAAAGCCGTCTTTGAGGGTGCAGCTGACGGCAATGTTTACGGCTTCCAGTTTGGTAGTGTCGGTACTGATTGGATGACCCCAGTAAATGCAGCCCTTGCTGCCATTATGACAGGTCAAAAAGACGTTGATACCGCTCTTACAGATGCTCAAAGTGAACTCGACGCAATCATGAACAGATAAATAAACACTAGAGACAAGGCAATCTAAGTCTTGTCTCTTTTTATAAAAATTTCGTACCAATTTATTTCTTTTCAGCCAAAGTTGTTGCACACAATGTAAACCTTCGCTGTTTGTTGTGTACACAATCGTGAATTTTGATAAATCTTGACCTAATATCAGGGAGGTGCAGAGCATGGGAGCAAAATCTTCAGAAGCAAGAGCCGCCTACCTTTTCTTATTACCTTTCTTACTTCTATTAGTCATCTTTTTCGGCTACGCAGCAGTAAGAGCTATTTATTATAGTTTTACCAATTACAATCTTTTTAATGATCCTCAGTGGGTTGGGTTCAAAAATTACATTGACTTATTCAAAGATTCCAACTTTCTATATGCCCTTCGCAATTCAGTTATTTTTGCAATTGTGGTTACTGTTATTCAAACCTTTCTAGCCTTAGTAACAGCAACCATCCTTAACACTAAAATTCGTGGTATCGGCTTCTTTCGTGCAGCCTTTTATATGCCCAGCATTACCAGCAGCGTGGTTATTACTCTTATTTTCTTATGGATGTTTCAGCAAAAGGGTCTTATTAACTACATTGCTTCAGGGTTCATAGCCAATTGGCCAATCATTGCAACCTTTGTATTTATTTTATTCATCATACAAATTGTTCAGGTGCTGCTTGAGCGCACTCAGCAATTGCCTGCAAAATGGCTTGATCCAGCTCTTTTTGTGGTGTCACTTCTAATAGCTCTTGCAGCAACCTGGCTACTTACTATTACAGGGATTATACGTGGGCGTGAGGTTATAGCAAACGATTTTGTATGGTTGCAAACAGATCGTGAATTCCCAGGGTTTTTACCTTTTTGGTTACGTGCTCCAATCCCGCTTATTGCTATCATGATTCAAAATATCTTCACCACCATTCCTACCTTTATGCTTATGTATTTAGCAGCACTGCAAGATGTGCCCAAGTCTCACTACGAGGCCGCATCTCTTGATGGTGCAACTGCAACCCAACAGTTTCGTCATGTCACAATTCCTGCGGTGCAGCCAGTTACATTTTTGATTGTTACCCTGAGTCTTATTGGTACATTACAAATGTTTGATCAGGTTGCCATCTTCGGTAACGCTGCCCCCTTGCGCTCAATTATTACTTTGGCTTATTACGTGTATAACCGCATGTTCCCAGGTGCGCAAACACCTGAGGTGGGTCTGGCCGCCGCTGGTGCTATGTTTTTGGCATTATTTACTTTATTGGTTGTTCTGCTACAACGTTTTATTGTTAAATCGGAGGCCAAGTAATGGCACAATCAACCTTGCGTGGGCAATTTGCCTCCCAACAATCTTTTGAACACTGGCAAGCCAGGCGACGTTGGGCTAGAGCAGGCATTGTTTACACAGTAATGTTAGGTTTTGCCCTTCTTTTTATGGGGCCACTTTTATTTTCAACACTCTCGAGTCTAAAAGTTGACCCCCTCGAGTACCCACCTACTCTTAATATCCCGCAACTCTATCCCAAAAATTGGGTCGCCGCCTCACGTCTAGGCGTAGCTGGTTCAGGTAACAGTATTTTAGGTGGCTTTGCTCCTGGTGCAAATGTCCCCTTTGAAGTGACTTATTTTGTACCTAGTGACCGTGAAGCAATTACGCCTTTGGTTGAAGTCGCAAGACGCAAACCCGGGGGTGGTTTTGGAGCAGTCTTGCAAATTGAATATGCGGCTGACTATTCAAGTCTTAGTGAAGTAACCGAAGTCGCCAGAAAAGCTGGACAATTTAAGATACAAGATGAAGTCGTTGAGGGTAATTTTATTACCTATGGTTTTACAGTTACTTATCCAGGCCAAGGGCCAAAAGTTGACCGCTTACCTTTAGATATCACCACTGAGGCTGGAATGTATTATTCACATTCGACACTGAGTGCTAGCAGGCTCGAGCGTCGTGGTCGTGTGGCTTCTTTTGATAATGCTACGCCGGGGTTTTTGGGGTATACCTTTAGAAACTTCGTGCGTGTTTTTAATGAAGCCAAAAGTGTTTCAACAGGACAAAGCCTTTTTGCTAGCTGGATTACCAATTCTTTTGTCTTCGCCATTTTTCGTATCATTGTCACTTTATCTGTGGCATCAATGGCAGGATATGCACTGGCCCGACTAAGTTTTCCTGGTAAAAATATTATCTTTGTACTGGTATTATTTGCCCAAATGATTCCCTTACAAGTCTTGTTTATCTCTAACTATTTAGTCTTAAAAGATGGCATTTGGGGTTTATCAAAAATCTGGGGGCAAGGAACTTTACTTAATAGCCTTACGGGTTTGGTTTTTGTAACTGCGCTTAATGCAGGTGCAGTTTTTATTATGAAGCAATTTTTTGAATCCATTCCTCGAGAAGTGGAAGAAGCAGCCATGATTGATGGCACCAACCAGTGGCAAAGATTCTCGAGGGTAGTGCTACCAATGGCACGCCCTGCTCTTGGGGCACTTACCATCATGACCTTTCAAGGTGCATGGAATGACTTCTTCTGGCCTTTTATCATTTTAACCAGTCCAGATGATATTAAAACTTTACCCATAGGTATGCTCACCTTCCGCCAACTTTATGGTGCTGCTGGTGACTGGGGCATGATTTTAGCAGGTGCAATTTTGAGTGCTGTACCGGTTATCATTATTTTTGTGGTCTTTCAAAGATATTTTATGGAAGGCGTATCTTATGGCGGCGGGAAAGAGTAAGTTGTTATGGATTTAAGTAAAAATATCATCTTGAAAGAAAACTACACCTATTTCATAGCCGATAGCAAAGGGCAAGTCAGTGGTGGTGAAAACGGTCTATATAACCGTGACACCCGCTTCTTGAACCGCTACCAATGGCAGTTTGATAAGCCTTTGCAACTACTACTTTCGCACAACCCACACCCTGACCATTTTGAAGGGCACTATTCTTATATTGAAGGGCCATCACAACTCATTGGAATACAGCGCAGCCTCTACATTACGGCGACTCAACTTCATGACCAGCTTTATATAGAAAATACTTCTTTAGAAAAACAAGAATTGACCCTTGAACTTCATTATACCAGTGATTTTGCCGATTTGTTTGAAGTGCGTGGCTGGCATGATATTAAACCTGCAAGTATTGTCAGCACCACACATAAACATGTCACCAAGCTCGAGTATGAGTCAGAAGATCAACTTCACTTTGCCACCCATTTGGTTTTTTCTCAGGAACCCCAATATCAAAGTGACCGTGCTTTGTTTCGCATTTCGCTTATGCCCAAAGAACACCTCATTTTGAAGTGTGATGTGAGCATTATAAATCCGCTCGAGCCTAATCTACCCGTCACAGTAAGTTACGAAGAATGGCACAAAAAAGTAACTGTAAAACTCGAGCAGGAGCGACATCAGCGTGTTTTAGATCAAGCTGTCACAGATTTGCGTGCGCTTTTGCTTTGTACCGAAAAAGGCCTGATGCCTGCGGCTGGTATTCCTTGGTATGTGACTGCCTTTGGGCGTGATTCTCTTTTAAGTGCCTATATGATGTTGCCTTACTTCCCTGATGTTGCCAAAGGTACGCTCGCTTACCTAGCCAGCAAGCAAGGCATTAAATACGACGCTTTTCATGCCGAAGCCCCCGGGAAGATTTTGCATGAAGTGCGCTATGGTGAACTCTCGAGGACTAAAAAAGTTCCCTTCATCACCTATTACGGAACCGTCGATGCCACTCTTTTGTTTATCATGCTTTTACATCAATTTTATAAAACGACTGCTGATGTCAATAGTGTTAAAGAGTTACAATCTCACTGGGAAGCAGCCTTGCTATGGATGCAACATGATGGGGATTTAGACAATGATGGCTTTATTGAATTTAAGGGTTCACAGCCAGGCCAAGGCTTAACAGTTCAATCTTGGAAAGATTCACATGATTCGCTTAGTCATGCTAATGGGGAACTGGCCACAGGCAATATCGCTGTTTCTGAAGTCCAAGGCTATGCCTACGCAGCTTACCTAGCAGCCTCTGAGTTCTATCAATTGTTGAGTCAACCAGAAAAATCTCAGCACTATCAACAAAAAGCTCACACGCTCAAGCAAAGCTTTCATAAACACTTTTGGCTCGAGGATTTACAAACTTACGCCCTCGCCCTAGACGGGAATAAACAACCCTTAAAGGTTCAAAATTCTGATGCAGGCCATTTACTCTGGACAGGTATTGTTCCAGAAGATATTGCCCCCAAACTAGTTAAAAAGCTGATGTCAGATGCACTATGGACGGGTTGGGGCATTCGCACCTTGGGCAAAAATGAAGTGCGCTATAACCCTGTGTCCTATCACAATGGCTCAGTGTGGCCACATGACACAGCCTTAGCTGCTGCTGGTATGTGGCGTTATGGATTTAAAAAGGAGGCACGTGTCATTCGTGAGGCGACTTTTGATTTAGCTGCTAGCCAACACGATTATCGCTTACCAGAACTCATTGCTGGCTATGATCGCTCGAGCAGCCCACCCGTTCCCTACCCAGTAGCTTGTCGCCCACAGGCCTGGGATGCTGCCGCACTTTTGTACATGCTCGAGATTGAGTGATTTAATGGCTGTGTTCCTTAGGAGGATAGCGCAATGACGCAAAAATGCTAATCCCAATCGCCAGGATAATCACCAGCAAGCTAATCAAATTAGGAATCTTAAAGTGGAATATCTCCACTAGTAATTTAACACCTACAAATACCAGAACTACGGCTAGACCATAGCGCAAATAGACAAACTTGTTGACAATACCTTCTAGTAAAAAGTACAAGCTGCGCAATCCCAAAATTGCAAAGACATTGCTGGTATATACAATAAAGGGGTCCCTAGTCACCGCAAAAATTGCTGGGATACTATCAAGGGCAAACACCACATCAATAATATCCACAAAAATAAGAACCAAAAAGAGCGGTGTAGCCATTCTTTTTCCTTGCTGAACTACAAAAAACAAATGTTGATGATAAGAATCTGTTAGAGGAATAAATCGCCGAATCACTTTCAAGATACGGTTATTTTCCAAATCAATGGCTTCATCATCATGGCTGCGCAAAAGCCTCAAACCTGCAAAAACCAAAAACGCTCCAAAAATATACAAGACCCAATGGAAACGCTCAACTAAGGCAGCCCCAGCAAAGATAAGCGTACCTCGCAACACCAAGGCCCCAATAATTCCCCAAAAAAGAACCCGATATTGATATTCTCTAGGAACCGCAAAAGACGAAAATATAAGCACAAAGACAAAGATATTATCTACAGAAAGCGAGTATTCGATTAGGTAACCTGTAAGAAACTCGAGGGCTTTAGTGGGGCCAGCCCAAAAATATATACCTAAATTAAACAATAAAGCCAGACTTATCCAAATCACACTGTTTCTAGTGGCCTGCTTAAACGACATAACCTTGGCATTGCGATTAAGAATGCCTAAATCTAAAAGCAAAAGAATGATGATAAGTACATTAAAAATAACCCAAAAAAACGGCGAAACATTCACATTAAACTCCTGACCTAGAGACACAAACTAAACAGTTCGTCATCCAGTCAGGTCTCGCTACTATTTTTGTATACCGGGATAATCCGTGTTGACGATATACAACCCTACACTTGTGTTTAGTAGGTGGCTACTCCCCTGCTAGGGGTAACTATACCATTTACATAGAACGCAACATAGCCCTGACCACTTGCTTAGCCCTGGTTGCTGCTAAGACAGTAAATTCACGAAAATCTACGTTGGCACTATGGTTTGCACTATCACTAATACTGCGAATAATCACAAAAGGAACCTGCCACTTAGCACATATTTGAGCCACTGCCGCGCCTTCCATTTCGGTACACAAACCATTAAACGTTTCACGAAACCAGCTTGATTTTTCAGGGCTAGCAATAAACTGGTCACACGAAAGAATCCGTCCAACTTTTACTTTAATTCCCTGGATTATAGTTGCAGCTTGCTCTGCAAGTTGGACAAGTCTCCCGTCAGCAACCCAGGTTAAGGGCTCACCTGGGACTTCACCTAGTTTATAGCCCAGTGCGGTTACATCGAGGTCAGATTGTAACGCATCTTGGCTAATCACAATATCGCCTACATTCAAGGATAGATCAAGCGCGCCGGCCACACCTGTAAAGATAATCTGATCAACATCTTGCAACATCATCAGTTGGGTTAGGGCGGCGGCATTAACTTTACCTATTCCACACTTTGCAAGGGTCACTGGATGATTTTCCAAACGACCTACATGTAACGTAAAACTACCAAAATGCTCGTCTCGTCTATCTTGTAAATCTTCTAAAAGTAATTGTATTTCCGAATCCATCGCACCAATAATGCCAATCATGCCGCTTACTTTACGTTATCTTTTAGAGCTTTGCTAGCTTTAAAAGCTGGAAACCTCTTGGCTGGAATTTTTAAGGGGTCATTTGTCCCAGGAAGGACACCAACTTTTGCTTTACGACGACGCACTTCAAAGGTTCCAAAACCGGTTAACTGAACTTTGATGCCTTTTTTTAGAGATTGCTCCATTTGTTCAAAGAAGGCATCAATAACAATCTTAATATCTTTTTTAGTAAGGTTGGTTTTCTCCGAAACGAGCTCAACCAGTTCTGCTTTAGAAATACTTTTCGCCATAACATCCCCCATCTATTTATCGTTACAACAATAGGTGTATTCTTCTTTCCATCCTAACACGCATAGTAGGAAGCTAGTCCGAATCGCTTTGAATATGAACTGCGTAAGGAGTGAGACTCGAGTCTCCCTTCATTTTTTTCACAGATACTTTAGAGGCATTAAAGTTAAAAACATAGTGCTGTCCGTGACGACGGGTTATGCGCACACCATCCGGTAACTGAGTTATAGGCAACTTAGATTGCTCGAGTACCGGGCGCAAAATCACTTGCAAACCCTCCACATCTGCCCACATACCAATAGTCATACAGAACCCTTTACCATAAGAGTGTTGCGTAATAGCAGCAACATTCGCATAGGCATGGCAAAGATAAGTAGCCAACACTTTAGCTGTGGTTGGCGTAATCAAATCTGCCCAAGTGGTATAAGGTAATTTTTTGGAACCAAACTTGATAAATTCAGTAACCCCAGGACGAATCCCATCTACTTTGGTAATCTTCACACCCATTAAGTTGGAAAGCGGTCCAGGTGCTGGCGTATGCACAGTATTGGTCAAGGTCTTAAACCCACTGCGTGGCCCCACCACCAATTGACCACCGTCTTTGACGTATTGAGACAAATGATCAGCTAAGGTTTGATCTACCATATTCAAAGCTGGAGCCAAAACTACTTTGTAAGCAGATAAATCACTTCTTGGATGCATAATAGCTACATCTAATCCCAAGCCACGCAAAGCCATATAATAGGTCATCTGTAAAGCCCAATAATTCCAGCCCTGAGCATGAGGCTGTATTGAAGTAGCCCACAAATTTTCATAATCCATTAGAAGGGCCACTTTATGTTCACTTGATTTGAGTTTTTTAGGGACTGGCAGTTCCTTGATAACTTGCTTTGCTTCCTGAGTTGCAACATCGGGCGAACCATCAAATAAATTCAGCCCAGCGTGCATGGTTTCTTGTGCGCCGTTGGCGGCACGCCAGCGAAAATAGGTCACTACATCTGCGCCGTGTGCAAAAGCTTGGTGTGTCCATAAACGGACCACACCCGGGGCTGGTAATGGATTAGACGGAGCCCAATTGACCTGCCCAGGTTGCTGCTCAATCACCCAAAAGGGTTTGTCTTTAAGTCCATAGTACAAGTCGTGATTAAAGCTGATTAAATCAGGGTGTCCACTACGCAAAAAGCGAGCTTTAATCTCAGCAGTAAAAAGGGAATCAGTACTCGAGGCTCCTGGAGATACTTCAGACGGTGAGGTCAGACCCATCTCGAGCATTCCCAAAGGATAGTTATCCCAGGTAATGGCATCTAAATCTTTTGCTAATTTATAGTGATCATAGTGCCCAAATAAAATCATGGCGTTGTGAGTGATGGGTTTATCTGAATAGGAACGAAGAATATCTACTTGCAATTTATTATAGCTAATCACAGAATCAGAAGAGAAACGATAAAAATCTAAAGTGTGACTAGGGTTAGGCTCTGTCACAGTGAGATTGGGTAACTCGACTTCAGCAAAGCTGTTATAGTCCATACTCCAAAACTGGTTCCACCAAGCACTATTAAGTGCATCAATGGTTTTATATTTATTCTTTAGCCAAACTCTAAAATCTCGCTTGCAATTATCGCAATAGCAGCGCACAGTGTCATGACAACCATATTCATTATCAGTTTGCCAGGCTTGCACTGCTTGGTGCTTGCTATATCGCTTGGCAAGCAGCGTAACGATACGTGTAGTCTCTTTGCGGTAGCTTTTGGAGTTATGACAATAATGCCGACGTGAGCCAAAACCACGCATATGCCCCTGTTTATCTACCTGAAAAATATCATCATATTTATCTACCAACCACTTTGGCGGTGTGGCTGTGGGTGTACCAAGCATCACCTTTAGCCCAGCTTTGCCCAGATTATCAATGGCACGGTCAAGCCAATCAAACTTAAACTTGCCTGAGCTAGGCTCGAGTCGCTTCCAGGCAAATTCACCCACCCGCACCCAAGAAAGACCAATCTCTTTCATGCGTTTGGCATCTGGTTTCCAGGTTTCTTCGGGCCAATGTTCAGGATAATAACAAACACCAAGTTCCATAACTTATTGATATACCATATTCAAAGATTGCCCTATCGCAAAAGTTCTTAAAGTTCTATATTTGGATATCCAATAGTAGCAATTTCCTGGTTTAAGTCTGATAAGGAAAGCTCAGGATTAAGTACGCTAACAATGCTTTGTGTAAGCGACCGATGAGCAAAGATATGTTGAACTTCTGCCAGTTCTAGGTCCTTCTCGTGATAACCCCTCGCCCAGTCCACATAATCTTTGGGTTCAAATTGATAAAAATTGAGCAGCCACCTTGAGCCATCATTTGGCAATTCTCGAGGATTACCACATTGCCATGTACTATCCTTTGCCGTAGACCAATAACAAAATGTGGTGTCTTCCATCATAAAGGCAGGTTCATTTAAATATGCAGAAAATTCTTTTGGCACATGATCTAGTACCCCAGGCTGAACTTCAACAGGGTCGTTGGCGTGAGGACTCATAGGTGATTCATGGTCAAATCCTTTGAGCCAGACACCCTGAGCAGAAAACACTATAAATACATGGTCACCTGAACCATTATTGAGCGAAGCCATAGTTTCTTTGTAACCCCAATGGTTGTCATACCGGTGATAACGATATTCAAATTCAGGGCACAGAATAGCCTCGAGCATGGCTAAAGATTGTGTTAGTGATCTTAACGAGTCAGCATCAGGAAGCAAGATTCGACCAGTATTCATAGATCTATTCTATCCTAATAAATACTGGTGTTAATTACAAAGCAGACCCACGTCAACGGGAATCAGCCGCTCACTTAAACAAAAGTCGTGCGTATTCACACCATAGAATGACTTAAACATGGTAACTTAAAGTCCCGTATACAAGATAGCTCTTAAAAGAGCTTGACTAGAAACATTTAGGTATCCCAAAAGGGTTACTGGGAAAGGTTTTTTATGGAAACTAAGTATATTTTTGTTACGGGCGGAGTGGTTAGTAGTTTAGGTAAGGGCATCACCACCTCGAGTATTGGGGCTCTTTTAAGGGCTCGAGGCTACCGAGTCACGGCGGTCAAAATTGACCCCTATATCAATGTAGACGCTGGAACCATGCGCCCATATGAACACGGTGAAGTCTTTGTCACCCTAGACGGCGCAGAAACCGACCTTGATATTGGAACCTATGAGCGTTTTTTGGATATTGACTTAGCCAGAGCCAACAACGTAACCACAGGACAGATTTACCTTTCAGTGATTCAAAAAGAGCGCAAGGGAGAATATCTCTCGCAGACCGTTCAAGTTATTCCACATGTCACCGATGAAATCAAACAGCGCATCTATGATGCAGGCAAAACTGCCAATGCCGAGTTGGTATTGATCGAAGTAGGTGGCACGGTCGGCGATATTGAATCCTTGCCCTTTTTAGAAGCCATTCGCCAGATTCGTTTTGAAGTAGGCAGTGAAAACACGCTGTATTTACACGTTACACTTTTACCCTATTTAGGAACCTCAGAAGAGTTTAAGACCAAACCCACCCAACATTCGGTAGCCACTTTGCGTGGGGTAGGGATTCAACCCGATGGAATCGTCTTGCGTTCTAAGAGCATGGTTCCCGAAGAATCTAGGCGGAAAATTGCCTTGTTTTGCAATGTTGAAGCTAGGGATGTCTTTAGTGCCCATGATGCAGACTATGTTTACGCCGTACCGGAAATGCTCGAGCAGCAAGGCATTGGGCGTTTTATTGAGCGCAGGCTTGGACTAGAAAAAGTGATGCCTGAAATGCGAGTCTGGCAAGATGCAGTTAAGACTTTACGCAGCCCGCTCCATGAAGTCACCATTGGAATTGTAGGCAAGTATACCGCCATGCCAGATGCTTACCTTAGCTTAATGGAAGCCCTCAAACACGCTGGCATTGCCAATGATGCCAGAGTCAACTTAGAGTGGGTCAATGCCGAAGATATGGCCGAAGGGAATATCTCCATGCTCGAGGCCTTTGATGGTATTTTGGTTCCTGGTGGCTTTGGTATTCGCGGTATTGAAGGTAAAGTGCGAGCAGCAAAACTAGCCAGAGAAAAGAATATCCCCTATTTAGGAATTTGTTTAGGCTTACAAGTAGCTACCATTGAATTTGCCAGACATGTCGCGGGTTTAGAAGGTGCAAATTCTACCGAGTTTGATCCCTACACCCCTTTTCCCATTATCGATTTGATGCCCGAACAACTCGAGGTTAAAGGTATGGGGGGAACCATGCGCTTAGGGAACTGGCCCATGCAGGTCAATACTGGAACCTTACTCGAGCAACTCTATGAAACAACACCCTCGAATGACACCGTTTTTGAACGCCATCGTCACCGATATGAAGTCAATCCTAAATATGTTGACGCACTTAAAACTGCTGGTCTGGTTATTTCTGGTATTACCTCGGGAATGAAAGGGCGCGGCGAAGGATTAGTAGAAGCCATTGAACTTCCTAATCACCGCTTTTTCTTAGGTGTGCAATCTCACCCGGAATTAAGCTCGAGGCTGATGCGCCCCAGCCCACCATTTAAGGGATTTATTCAGGCTGCTGTTGAATATAATCAAGAAAAAGGCTCACTCGAGAAACCGCTCGAGAGTAAAAGATAACCATTAACCCTCATCACCGTTTTCTCTTATCTCGTCTCGTAGGGAGTCTTAACACTATTATGCCAGATCATTTTCTTGCAGGGGTGACTGATACAGGGTTCAGACTTACATTTCAATGGGTTGCTGAAATCGACATTGAGCTTGAGGGGTTTTGGGAAGAAGGACGAAGCATGAAAGAAAGCATTGCAACCTATAGTTACTGCGTTCTTAGTAACACACAAAATGCAATCACTATGGTTATACACGATGTCTGGCCTAAAATTGAAGGTCATCCAACTTCTCTCCCTCTTCCAGAGGTAGATTGGTCCAATAACAAACTCGAGCTTTCATTCCAGCTAGACAATCAAACTGTTCTTCAACTTGAACCCATTGATTTTAGTGATTTAAGGAGTGAACCGTGAATCAATCCACCCAAATCGAATCTTTCTGGCAAAGTTATCTTTCAACTCTGTCAGAAGAATCCCGAAAGCATAGCCCCCCTTATGTCGTTGAGCAGTTCGCTGATACACCAGAAGCGGCCACCACAGTTGGGCATCTGGTTCGAGCAGGGATTAAGACCACGACCAGTTCACTCTTATGGGGTCTGGAACATTTAGAGATACCTATTCCCAAAGCAGGTAAAATAGAACTGATCGTTGACGGCGAGGGCAAACCCCTATGTATTATTGAATTGACTGAAGTTGAGATCAAACCATTTAACGCTGTTGATGGGCGGTTTGCTTACGAATATGGTGAGGGGGAGCGCACCTTAGATGCTTGGCGCAGAGATAATTGGGATTTTCATTCACGTTGGTGCGTTGAGATTGGACGTGAACCGAGTGAAACGATGCCTATTGTCTGCCAACGTTTTCACCTGCTGTATCCTAAAAACGATACTTAACCCATTGATACTTTTGCAAAAGGTCATATGTTTAATTTGAAGGTTTCAGTATACGCATCACCACAAACTTTAGGTATCGACCTTCTGGAAAATGCAAGGGTACGGGGTGATCTAGGGCATGGCCTGCTTCATGAATAATTTGTGCCACTAGGTTTGATTCTGCACAGGCTTCAGCAAGCATTTTCTTAAACTCTGGTTCAGATATCTGTGAGGTACAGCTCGAGCTTAAAAGCAAACCACCCGGCTTTAGACATTTCAGGGCCTGAGAATTGAGTTTTTTGTAGGCTCTGAGCGCACTATGACGACTGGATTTATCTTTTGCTAAGGAAGGTGGGTCTACTACTACTACATCAAAAATTTTTCCGGCTTGACCATAGGTTTGCAAAAGCGTAAAGACATCTGCAGTCACTGCTTCGTGGTGGTGCTTAGAAAAGCTATTTAAGACTACACTCCGTTCAGCATCTTTATTGGCAGCAGGAGAAATATCTACGCCAGTGACATGCTTTGCACCACCAGCAAGGGCGTAAACTGAAAACCCTCCGTTATAGCTAAACAAATTCAGCACTGTTTTTTCTTTAACTAAAGCACGCAAGGTCTGGCGGTTTTCACGCTGATCTAAAAATAATCCCGTCTTCTGGCCTTCGTAAAGATTAGCGATAAACTTTAAGCCATTTTCGCTGATAGTAACTTCTGGTGGCGGCAATTCTCCCCACAAGGGCTCGAGGCGTTTTTCTCGTCGCCAGACAATTCCTTTAAGTTTTATTTCTTTAGCCAGAGCCCAGACTAGATCCTCTAAAAGATATTCAACACTCGAGCTGTAGGTCTTTATCACTACAAATCGTCCATATCTATCAGCAATAATCCCAGGTAGACCATCGCTTTCCCCGTAGATAAGCCTGTAGGCATCAGTTTGATTTATATCAAGCAACATGCGAAGGTCTAAGGCTTGCTTAACTTTATGGTGAACCCATTGTCGGTCGGGCATTCCAGAGGTTTGAAATAAACGTATAGCAATTGCACTATCTGCGTCATAAACTCCTAGCGCATTAGCCTTACCTGCTTCCAAACGAACCCATTCACCTGTTTTTAAGCTATGCGTGGGTAAATGGTTACGGTAAATCCAAGGGTGTCCTGAAGAAAGAGCAGACTCGAGTTGGGGGCTTAATCTAAGAGTTTTAAGTGCCATGTTTATCAATGTACCTCAAATTTGAACAGTAGGAAGCTATACCTGGCATTCTAGCTAGTAATAGCCTTACTTAAACTGCTATCCAATAATATGTTCCAAATGCTCGAGCCTATACTCTTTTTCAGTTCCTAGAATCAACACCGCGTCAAAACGCACAGCTAAATCATCTCGCTGATAGCGGTCAATAAGAAAACTTAAAGCCGTCTTCTGCAAACGCTGAATTTTATAAGGTGTGATTGACTCGGCTGCTGTCCCATGTGTTTCTTTGGCACGCTGACGAACTTCGATAAATACAATGGTTTCACGGTCTTGCATAATCAAATCAATTTCACCGCCACGAATGCTGTAGTTCTCTGCTAGCAAGGCGTAGCCCTTTAGCAGTAAGTAACGTTTAGCTATGATTTCGGCCCAGTGGCGCATAAAATTAGGGTCTAGGGGACAGGGATTAGGGAAGAAAGTATTACTAGCCCCTAGTCTTTAGCCCCTAATCCCCTTATTTCTTCCTATCAACTGAATCCAAAACTTCTTTAATGACTTGATCAACCTGTACGCCTTCGACTTCAGCTTCAAAGTTTAAGAGTAAACGGTGGCGCAAGGCTGGATAGGTTGCACGGCGAATATCTACAAGCTCGACATTGGGTCGGCCATCGGCAAGGGCGTACCCTTTGGCGGCAAGCGTAATGGCTTGCGCTCCCCTTGGGCTGGCCCCCAATCGCACTAGGGGATGGGTATGCGTGTCTTCGATAAGTTTGACAATATAGGCTAGGCCACTACTAGCAATAGGCACAGCACGCAACATGGTTTGAAAACCTAAAATTTCCTGGTGATTAAAGATAGGCTCGAGCTTTGTTTCAGTGTTTCCAGTGGTGACTAGCAAGATGCGCTGCAAAGTTTCACTGCTGGGGCGTTCAATTAAGATTTTGAGCAAGAATCGGTCAAGCTGGGCCTCAGGCAAAGGATAAGTTCCCTGCATCTCGATAGGGTTTTGAGTTGCTAAAACCATAAAAGGCTCAGGCAAAACATATCTTGTCCCTGAAGCAGTAACAGCATATTCCTGCATGGCTTCTAAGAGAGCCGATTGAGTCTTGGGTGTGGCTCGGTTGATTTCGTCAGCTAAGAGTACATTACAGAAGATGGGCCCTTTTTGAAATTCAAATTTAGGGCCCTGTTTATCGTCAATAAATACAGTGGTTCCTGTCACGTCAGCAGGCATTAAATCTGGGGTGAATTGAATACGCCCAAAAGCTAGGTCAGTGACTGCTGCAAAAGAGCGGACCAAACGGGTCTTACCTAGACCTGGCGCACCTTCAATCAGCACGTGCCCACGGGCCAAGGAGGCAATCAATAAGTCTTCAACCACTTGTTCTTGGCCTAAAATCACGCTCGAGACCGCGTCGCGCAACTGCTTAAATTTTTGAGTAAAGGTTTCAAAGGTTACTGTTTCCATACCTTAGTGTACGAGTTTTTAGCTCAGGTATCATCTGCTTTGAGACAAACTTTAGTAGAAATAAGGCTGCCTACAGCACCAGTTGTAGTTTTACATTTGTTTCGAGGTTTATTAGAGCTGCGATTTAGGGCCTTATTGGGTAAAACATTTTCTTTATTATTAGCCCTATTTCTGTTACCATAGAACCAAATTATGGTGGGGTTTTTTAACAACTTCAAAACTAAGCCTCGAGTGGAAATGTGGCTCAAGTACGGGCGGGTATCCTTACGGCCTCTATCTGAACTTGACCAAAATGCTTGGAAACGGGTTCAGTCTCATTTTCGTGACCCTGAAATTTCTCACCTTAATGGAACACCTCCCAACCGAATGCCCTTATGGTTTCTTAAAAGACTACTCAAAGCCGATAGCCGCCGACCCGACCGCAGCACTTACGGTATTTATGATGAAAACAGTGCGTACATCGGCACGATTGAACTTTATGATATTCGCTTTGACTACGCTACTCTGGGCATTATTATTGGCGAAAAGAGTCATTGGAGCCAAGGGTATGGATCTGAAGCGGTAAAAGCCCTTTTAGACTACGCTTTTGGCAGACTTCATTTAGAAAGAGTAAAACTGAGCACCTTTGCTGACAATCCAAGGGCACAAGCTGCCTTTAAGAAAATAGGGTTTGTAGAAATGCGGCGAGTCAGTACAGGCAGTGGTCGGGCTGATGTGCATATGGAAATGCGCAAGAATGTTTGGCTCGAGCATCAGTTACTGGCCAAAGGTGAAGTGTAAGAAAAAAATGTGGTAGTGCCCTCGAGTGGTTAAGCACGCATAAATAATTGAGTCTCTATATCTTAGTTTCCCAACTTTGGGGTATTTTTTCTTTCAAATAAGCAATGATATCTTGCGTCGATGCACCTGGTGTAAAAATCTCAGCTACACCTAGTTCTTTTAAGGAAGCAATATCTTCTTCAGGCACAATCCCACCGCCAAAAAGCAAAATGTCTTCAGCATTACGAGCTTTAAGTTTTTCTAAAACGTCTGGAAAATAGTGCATGTGCGCACCCGAAAGAATCGATAACCCTATCGCATCAACATCTTCTTGAATGGCAGCATTGACAATCATATCCGAAGTCTGGCGCAATCCAGTATAAATAACTTCCATCCCAGCATCACGCAAAACTCTGGCAATCACTTTTGCCCCTCGGTCATGTCCATCTAGACCAGGTTTAGCAATAAGCACGCGAATCGTTCTTGACATACCTATAGGGTAACAGGTGATAGGGGCTGGGGGCTAGGGGCTGGGGGTCAGTCGTCAGGTTTCGGGTTTCAGTAAAAACTCTGGCCACTGAAACCCGAAACCTGACCCCTTTATTTAAGCCAACCCTGCCGCAAGGCAAAATTCTTTAGCGATGACTCAGCCTCTTCTTTACTCGTTATATCCCCTACCGCTCGAGCTTCTTGAATAAATCTAACCGCTTCACCCACTCTTGGGCCTTCTGGAATACCTAGCAGCAGCATGACATCTTGTCCGGTCATAAGCGGGCGTTCTGGAGCAGGTTCATTTAAGATGGCTAGGACCCTGGCCAAAGCTAGTCTATAAAACTCACGGTTTTTCTCACTCGAGAGCCTGCCCCGCGCAGCTTCACGGTCAGCAATCATCAGTTTAAGCAAATCTGGTAAGACCTCTTGCCGACGGTGTACAAAACGACGGGCTTCTTTATCCGATTTGGGCAAGGGCAACATATGCAAAGCAATCAAGCTACTAGCTTTATTGACCTCTTGCGTTGAATAGCGCAAACGCTCCAAAATCCCTTTGGCAATCTCTGCGCCTTGTTGATCATGACCATAAAAGTGATAATGCCGCGCAGAATCATCATAGGTTTTAGTTGCTGGTTTTGCCACATCATGAAGCAAAGTTGCCCAACGCAAACTCGAGTCGCTTTCAGGAAACCTCAACACGAGTTGACGCAGAGCTTCATGTGAATGTTCAAAAACATTTAGGTGATGAAATCCACCTTGCTCCACACCCTGCATCGCCACGATTTCAGGCAGGTAAAGCTCTAGTCCACCCAATTCCAAAAGTAACTTAAATCCAGAAGCTGGACGCTCTGAAAGGATGATTTTATCCATCTCTTCGGCGATACGTTCCCATGCCGGTAGCACAAGATTTCCTTGATGCTGGTGGTGAATAACATCCTTACAGGCTTGCAAGGTACTGGGCTCGAGCTTAAACCCCAGCACTGTTGCAAAACGAACAGCCCGTAAAACCCGCAAAGGATCAGCACTGAGGTTCTCAGGCTGCACCATTCGTATTATTTTGGACTTCAAGTCTTTATAACCATTGCAGGGGTCAATCAATAGCCCATCAGCACTTAAGGCTATAGTATTGATAGTAAAATCACGCTCACGCAAATTGCTCTCGATATCAGTATCTAAACGCAGATAATCTCTAGTCACACCTTCAACAATCACACGCCAGAATCCTCGCTCTTCATCCAGTGGAAAAACTGAGCCACCTAGGGTATTTGCAACATCTTCGAGCCACCATTTCAGGTTCAGCGACAAGCCAATCTAAATCTGAAACATCGCGCTTGAGTAAACTATCCCGCACTGCACCACCCACCAAATAACCTGCTGGAACGGGTTGAAACAGTGACATATCAAAGCGGCGTTTGGAGCCAAACATAATCTCATTGTACAGGTAAACTTTTACTTCACCCTCGAGATTTCTAATAAATTGACCATCCTGCGATATGATGAAGCCATGCCACCCAAACGTATAGGTTTAACTGGAAACATCGGCTCTGGAAAATCCACCGTTGCCAAAATGCTAGCTGAAAAAGGGGCTGTGATTATTGACGCGGATACACTAGCCAAAGAAGCCACTCGAGATAAACCTATCCTCGAGGCGATTGCACAAAAACTTAGCCCTGAACTACTTCAAGAGGGGCAGCTTGACCGCAAGAAAACTGCTGAACTCATTTTTAATAATCCTGAAGCTAGGCAAATCTTAAACAGTATTATTCACCCTTGGGTCAGAGCAAAAAGTGCTGAACGTATTGCCGAACTAAGCGCAAGTGAACATCCACCTGAGATGATCGTGCAAGATATTCCCTTGCTATTTGAAAGTGGCTTAGAGAATAATTTTGATGCAGTAATTGTAGTCTATGCTCCCTTAGAGCAGCGAATTGATCGGGTGATGTCGCGTAGCAATTTAAGTGAAGAAGAAATCCGGCCAGAGACGCTGCACAACTAAACCTCGAGGAAAAAGCTAAACAGGCGGATATAGTGATTGATAACTCGAGGGGGCTAGCAGAATTGCAGGAGCAGGTTGATGTGGCTTGGGAGAAATTGTTATACGGTGATGCTTAGGAGGGTAATCGCTCGAGGCTAAGTTTTTACACAATACTAACTTTATGATTATAGGCATAGATAACTTAACCGGCCCTGAAGGTGTCTTTATGACTAGGGAACTTTGAAGTCATGTTATCTACATCTTGATGGAAGTTATGATGGTTATGATACTGCTTTTCGATTCATCATCAACCATAGAAACTCTTTGATCTCTCGAGGATTCGAGAGGATGTGTCTCTAACATTGTTTGGTCTATCCTACCTTTGGATGACTACAAGCACATCCTAACCATTTATACTTCTACCTATGAAAGCAGTTGTCTATACAAAATACGGCTCACCAGATGTACTCGAGCTTAAAGAGGTAGAAAAACCGACTCCAAAAGACAACGACGTTCTGATAAAAATTCACGCAGCGGCCACAAATCCAGCAGACTGGCATCTTATGCGAGCAGAGCCGTTCTTAGCACGGTTAGAGAATGGGCTGCTCAAACCCAAAAACACGAGACTCGGCGCGGACGTAGCGGGGCTTGTTGAAGCGGTGGGCAGAAATGTAACCCAGTTTCAAGTAGGGGATGAGGTCTTTGGGGAACTACCCCTAAATGCGTTGGGCAGTTTTGCCGAGTATGTGTGTGCAAATGAAGAGTTCTTGGCATTGAAACCAGTCAAGTTGACATTCGAGCAAGCGGCAGCCGTTCCTTTAGCAGCATTCACGGCCTTGCAGGGTCTGCGCGATAAAGGACAAATTAAACCAGGGCAAAAGGTTCTGATTAACGGTGCCTCGGGTGGCGTGGGTACCTTTGCAGTGCAGATTGCTAAATCGTTCGGGGCTGAAGTCACAGGTGTGTGCAGTACGCGCAATTTGGACATGGTGCGCTCGATTGGGGCAGATTATGTTATTGATTACACCAAAGAAGATTTCACCCAAACCGGTCAGCGTTATGATCTGATTTTTGATGCGGTGGGAAACCGTTCGGTTGCAGATTTTAAGCGTGCCTTAAGTCTTCATGGAATTTGTGCCGTTGCTGGATTTACAACTATGTCTCGTTTGTTTCAGGTTGTAGTTTTGGGGGCATGGGTGTCAATGACTGGAAGCAAGAAAATCGGTCTCATGGCAACGGCGAAAGCAAACAAAAAAGATTTGCTTTTTATAAAAGAGCTTCTTGAAGCGGGAAAAGTCGTCCCTGTGATTGATAGAACTTACCCGTTACATCAGGTTCCTGAGGCTATTCGTTATCTCGAGCAAGGACACGCTCGAGGAAAAGTTATCATAACTTTAGAACTCAACAACCAAACCTAGCTAAACCTTTCTACGCGGAGCGTTTATAATTAGGTATCCAAATTACCAAAATCCTGCTTTACGCTATAACTGGGCATTGCCATAGACACGGAGTTTAAACGTTAATCTTACAGAAATTCTTTTATTTCTCCCTTACTTGAAACTTTCTCTAAAGCTTCCATAAACTTTTTATACTCCTCATTCTTAGCTTCAACCACATGCGCTACCTCAGGGTAGCCACCTTTATCTACATCTGCCTTAAAGTCAGCAAATGCTGCAGCCGTTTCCTTTTGCAAACGTGCGTATTCAGCAGCAAGATTTCGGTAGACCTTGGCATGGCGCGGCACGTGACCTGTGTTGGTCCCAAGAATGTCAGTGGCGAAAAGATATTGCCCATCACAGCCTGTACCACTGCCCATTGATAGCACCATGATTTTGACCCGCTTGGAAATTTCAGCAGCAATTTGGTGAGGCACAATTTCCATCTCTACACCAATCGCACCAGCTTCCTGATAGGCCAGTGTACGCTGATAAACCTTGAGCGCGCTATCGGCGGTTTTGCCAACCGCCTTAAAGCCACCAGCCCAGGTACTTTTATAAGGAATAAATCCCACATGGCCTACCACTGGAATACCTTCATTGGCCATAGCCTCGACTGATTTTAGGCTGACCCCAGCATAAACAGCATCAGCCCCCTGATTAAGAGCTCTAAAGGCGTTGCGAATACACTCATCAACATTGACATAATCACCGCTATTAATAAACCCTACCGTAAAAAAAGTGTTGGGTGCTGCTGCTCGAAAGGTTTTAATATCACTACGCTCAGAGGTGATAATCAGGTCAATACCTGCGGCTTCACAAGCACTGGCTTCGGCGGGTGTACTCACATACACTTCGGTGAGTTGGCGTTTTCCTTTGAGATCAAAAATATCTTTAACAGTTAATTTGGTCATAGTTAGACTCTATCCTAAAATTAGAATTTTATGCTCAGATGAAATGCCAAAGGCCGTCATTATAGAGGGTTGTCATCTACTACTTGATTTCAACAATACCTAGGAATCAAAGGATTTTTCTCCTCTTCTGCCTTTTATCAACCCATTTGAACATCTTGTGGCTTGGTATTCACTTGATTAGCAGCCCATTCCTTCTCACGGCGTGAGCCCCACTTTTCGCAGCCGCCTTCCCCACTTGGGCGCACCATCGGCTTAGCAATATCTTTGGTTGTCTTCCAAAAATACGGGTCTTTGCCTGCCACCATCACCACATCACGGTAATCCGCTGTGGCCATATATTCTTTTCCTTCGGGAAGTTTCCAGGGCAGTAGTGAAGCAGCACTCATATAATGATTGACTAAAACACGGCGGTAACCACTCTTAGCACGATTGGGAAATGAGCGGTGGAGTAAGTAGCCGTTAAAGAAAACAATTGAGCCTGCTTTAACTTCTACAGGGATTGCATCTGCATCAGTGTAGGGAAAACCCTGAGATTCATCAGTGCAATCAAAGCGAGAATCTTCTTGAGCCTCGAGCGGCCATAACACGCCGTGCTTATGACTGCCAGGAATCACCCACAGACAACCGTTTTCAATGGTCGCATCATCCATTGCAATCCAGCCACCCACCAAAGAACGGTCCCTAGTTGGAATAAAATCTTCATCTTGATGCCAGGCTTGCCCAGGCTTGCCATTGGCTTTAATAAACAGCATAGACTGCATACACTTGACATTCGGGCCAATAATTTCTGTGAGCGTGTCAACCATTTTGGGCGTAGCTAAATACTTGAGCATCATCTCAGACATTTTGTGCGGGAAGTGAATACACAGATAACTCTGTAAAACTTCTGCGTCACTCACTTCAGGCGGTGGCGGTACAACACCTTCAATCTCACCACGTTCACCCCTGCAAATACTTAAAGCCTCAGCGCGCAGTTCCTCTAATTCACTTTCTGACAACGCATTAGGAACGATCAAATAACCTTTCGCTTCATAGAAATCTTTTAGAGTGCCATTTTTTAGGGTTGGCTCAGTAATAAAGGTTGTACCGCTTTTAGAGAGGGACTTGAGTTGGGGGTCAAGCTGTGTTGTTGAGGTTTTTGTTGATAGGGTGGCTGCTGACAGGGTGGCTGCTGACATAAAAACTCCTTTAACAGTTTTTACCAATATACCTACTTTGCTATTATAAAAAAACACACATCAGTAACGCATCACAAGCAAAGATTATGGTTATTATAAGAAAAATGCCCTAAAAGGTCGTTTAGAAATGCCAAAGAAAATTTCAAACAAAGATGTTATCGAGAGCTACCATCTCAAAACACTCTTACCCGAGCTAGCAAGTTTGGGTTGGCGTACCTTTACCCAAGGAACCCTAGGTGGCCCCAGACCCAGCAACATCCAAACCTATGAGATTTGTTTTATAGATAAGGGCAGCGTAGAGTGGTGGATAGACGATAAACTCTATGAAGCTGCACCCAAAAGCCTCTTTATCAATCGTCCTGGCGAGTGGCACGGCGGTGAAAGCGGTCTGGTACAACCTTGCGAAATGTATTGGTTACAATTTTACATTCCACCAAAGGTCGAGTTACCAGGACTGGACAAAAGAACCCAGCTCGAGCTGCGCGATATTTTTGAAAATATGCAGCACCGCTCCTTTGCTGCTTCGGCAACCATCAAAACGTTTTTTGACCAACTGATGAATGAACACCGTCAACCGCAAACCTATTCTCTTACGGTATCCAGAGCTGCGTTTCACCAGCTACTCATTACGACTGTGCGTGACCATGCTAAGAAAGAATCTTTTCAATACCCTGAAGGCGTTGCTAAAGCCTTGGTGTGGATTAACAAGCATCTCGAGCAAGATATCTACAGCGAAACACTGGCTGAGCAAGCCAGCATGAGCGTAGCTCATTTTTATAAGCTCTTTGTGCAAGAGGTGGGTCTTACACCTGCTGACTATCATTTGCGTCAGCGCATGATGGTGGCTAAACAGGAACTCCGCAGTTCACAAAATAGCATTACTGATATTGCTTTAGAACTGGGTTTCTCGAGCAGTCAGTATTTTGCTACTGTATTTAAGAAAGTTGTAGGCATTAGCCCTAAAGACTATCGTAGACTTAGAATAGGTAAATAGTCAGGAGTCAAAAGATGAAACCAGCAACCCCAAATCAACACTTCTATCATGTCAAAGATTTTCAACCTAGCACGCTTCCAACGTTTATCTATCATTTAGTCCTGCGTCAGGCCCAGTCTTGGGAACAGAACAATTTTGACTTAGCCAAAGATGATTGGCATCCCAAAGGTGTTCTGGTCTCCCCTGCTGGAGAATGGAAGGCTTCTGAACTTGCTAATGCCATGCACGATTTTCACCAGAATTTTATGGATTTACAAGTCACGATTAAAAACATTATAGCTAGTCCAAATCAAGATAAACTTGCAGTCGAATGGGATTGGACCGTCACCAGGCGCACCGACGGTCTACAAGGAACGACACCCGATGCAATCATTGCCGAATTACAAGACGGTAAAATAATCTCCTGGCGTGAATACTTTGATCTCTCCCAATCCGTTGAGGCAAAATAATGCTCGAGCCCTTCACGCTTTTATTTGATGAACCCACCACACTTCAAGCTTTACCCGACAATCTTAGGGAGATTTACCAAGGAGATTGGGGCATCCCAAGCGCAACTACAAGACCTTATGTCTATTCAAATTTTGTAATATCCCGTGACGGACGAATCTCCTTTAATGAACCTGGTCACTTGGGTGGTGGGGATGTGAGTGGGTTTAATGCTCACGACCGCTGGCTGATGGCACTTTTACGAGCCCGCGCTGATGCCATTATCATGGGTGATAACACCCTAAGACTCGAGCCTGAACACTTGTGGACACATGACTATATCTATCCAGAAGATACGGTAGCATTCCAACAACTGCGACAAGCTGAAACCTTAAAGGAAAAACCTATGCTGGTTTTTTTATCCCAGCACGGTGACCTATTTCAAGAAGCCGAAGTATTCAAACATGACCTGGACATTATTATCGCCACCACAAACCAGGGGGCAGAACGCGCTCTCAGTCTTAGTGGCCAGGCTAAGATACATATTCTTGACCTGGGTATTGATCAAGTTGACTTAAATAAGTTGTGCAGTATTCTTTATCATGATTTTAAGGTTAAGCGTTTACTCTGTGAGGGTGGTCCCAGAGCTTACGGCTCCATGATTCAAGTTAGGCTTATTGACGAAGAATTTTTGACGCTGAGCCCAGTTGTGATTGGTAATGCCCAGCCCCCAAGACCTGGATTAGTTGAAGGTGTAGGCTTTAGTCACAATGCACATCCTTTATCCAAACCTGTTAGCTTGCGCCGTGCAGGCGATCACTTATTTTTGCGCTCGAGGTATATGTATTCATGAATCAACAGCATATTCAAGATTTGAAACGTATCGCTGGAAATAAAGCCGTGATGACTGAACCCAAAGTCATCAACGTCATGTCACAAGATCACTACTGGTTTTCCCCCATCTTAAAACCACAACTCGAGCACAAACTTGCCGAAGTCATCGTACAACCCAGTACAATAGCTGACCTCAGTAAAATCATCGCTTATGCTTTTAAGCACCAGATTCCTATCACCACGCGCGGAAGTGGCACCGGCAATTATGGTCAAGGAATGCCGATGCAAGGCGGTATTGTTTTAAGCACCCACGGTCTTAAAGATATTCTCGAGCTAAAGCCTGAATATGTGCAGGCTCAAGCTGGCATAAGACTAGGAACCTTAGAGCGTAAAGCCAGAACGATGGGTTCAGAACTTCGCATGTATCCTAGCACCTATGCTACGGCTACGCTTGGTGGATTTATCGCTGGTGGAGCAGGTGGCATTGGATCAGTGACCTGGGGAACCTTGTGGGATGAGGGCAATATTCTTGCAGCTACCATCATGACGATGGAGGCTAACCCGCAAATTCTTTACATCACAGGGCCTCAAGCACTTCAAGGTGTCATTCATTCTTGCGGATTAACTTGTATTATTTTGGATATTACTCTTGCACTTGCACCTGCTGAATACTGGCAGCAATATATTGTGAGTTTTGATAAATTTGTTGACGCACTACGTTTTGGTGAAACCCTTGCGTATTATCCTCAGATAAAGAAGCGATTGGTCTCACTGCACGAATGGCCTATTCCATCTTTTTTTAAGAAACTTGTTGAGCATGGGTTAATCCCTGAGAATAAGGCTATCGTTTTACTCGAGCTGGCCCACAACCCCGAAGAACTCGAGTCCATCATCAAAACTCACAACGGTCACTTACAGTGGCATGGCCCACACCAGAGCTACGCTAGCGGATCCATTAAACTTTCTGATTACTCCTGGAATCACACCACGCTTTGGGCTATTAAGTCTGACCCCAGCATGACGTATCTACAAGACAGTTTTGACCGCAACAAAGTGCGTGAACAACTACAGGCTCGCAAAGCCATGTTTCCAGAACTCATGCACCATATTGAATTCATGCGCTTTGGGGGTCCACCCTATCCGCAGGGCATGACTTTGTTGCCTTTTCAAAATCAGCAACGCCTTAAAGATATTGTCGCATTTACAGAATCCATTGGAATGCCAGTAGCCGACGCACATACTCATAAACTTGACGAAGATATTCGCTGGAATGGGCAACCCATTCTAGATGCTAAAAACCGTTGGGATCCAAAGGGACTATTAAATCCTGGACACTTAAAAGCTTTTGAAATAGGAGATAAATAGACTATGGACCTAATCATTCGCAATGCTCGCTTAATGTCTGGTGACATCACTGATATAGGAATTGAAAATGGCTACCTGACTAAGCTCGAGCCAGACCTCGAACTTAGTCCCAAAAAAGAAATGGACGCACAGCACAACTTAGTATTACCAGCCTTTGTGAACGGGCAGCTTCATGCTTGTAAAGTTTTCTGGCGACGCAAGCTCCAGCATTTAGCCCCCGAAATTCAAAGCTTGTCCAGATTTGAAGCAGCTAAATACGTCAAGGCTACCTACACCGTTGATGATGTATTTTCAAGAGTGAGTGAAGTCATACGTTTAGCTATTATTAGCGGAACCTGTGTCATACGGCTCTTTGCCGATGTTGACGAAACCTCGGGGTTAAATGCAGTTAAAGGTCTCCTCAAAATAAAAGAGGTCTATCGTCACTATATGGATATTCAAGTTGTCGCTTTCCCACAAGATGGTGTTTTTGGAAATACCCAAACCCTTATGCAAGCAGCTTTAGACCTTGATGTAGATGTGATTGGTGGGATTCCTTGGATAGAAAAAGATGAAGCTTCACAAAAAGCACACACCGATATGTGCTTTGAGTTGGCAAAGAAATATAATAAGGATTTGCATTTTGTTTGCGATGACACAACGAGTGCAGAATCTAAAACTCTCGAGTATGTGGCAAAACAAACCATAAAACATAATTATCAAGGCCGTGTGGCTGCAACACAATGTGCAGCCCTCTCTTTTTATAATGACGCTTACGCAAATCAGGTTATTCAACTCGTCAAAGAAGCTAAGATAACCGTTTTTAGCAATTCGCACGTATCCTTAGTGACCACCTCTGAGAAAGCACCTTATCCACGGGGCATCACTCGAGTACAAGAGCTTTTAAAAGCAGGAGTGGCGGTGGCTTGCGCCCAAGATGATATTGACAATTGGTATTATCCCTTTGGCCGCAATGACATGCTCGAGGTGGCTCAGTTTATGACTCATGCTGGTGGTTTTGGCTGGAATCCAGAAAAAGTCTTACCGATGGTAACTAGCACCCCTGCTATAGCTCTAGGGCTTAAAGATTATGGACTCGAGGTAGGTAAAGCGGCCAATTTAGTTATCTTAAATGCACCAAGCTGGCATCAGGCTTTGCAATTCCAAGTAGGTAGACAAGTTATCTTAAAAGGCGATCTGGTAGCTAAGCAAAACCGAGAAGACCAGTTTTTGGTTGAATTCAACGTTTAATCATAAATCCACCATCTAAAGAGGTCTACGATGATTCAAGATCAAGAACTACGCAAGCAACTTGTTCATTTACTAAGTGTTCGGCAGGCACATGTAGATTTTGAAGATGCAGTTGCCGATTTTCCTGTTCAGCACATCAACACCAAAGCCCCCAATTGCAGCTATAGCTTTTGGCATTTACTCGAGCATCTGCGAATTTGCCAAAAAGATATTCTCGAGTACATCACTGCAAAGGATTATGTATCGCCTAATTTTCCTGATGATTTGTGGCCAGACCCATCTGCTATAGCTACACTCGAGGGTTGGCATACTTCCATCAATCAATTTATCAATGACCGCAAAGAGCTTATAGGTATTATCCAAAATTCAAAAATTGACCTATTTTCACCTCTACCCAATAGTGGTAAACACCAGCACACTATCTTGCGTGAAATAAACATTATTGCTAGCCACAATGCCTATCACACCGGGGAAATTGTCATCTTGCGAAAAACGCTAGGTATCTGGCCAGCCAAAGATTTTTTTGCCTAACTCCTGCAGAAAATATTATGAAGGGCTTAAAGAGTTTTCATGATTTACAATCGGTCATGGATAATCTGGTCTAGCCTTAAGAGGTTTGACAAAATCCCAATTTGTGCATAAGTAGCCAAATTGCGCTCCCATCGTTGAGGGTCCAAATAACCAAAATGGTCAAGGCCAACATCACCCAACACGTAAGGGGTCATGACTTTGATTATGTCTCGCTCTGTAGCCCATTTTGCAGACTCCCCCATCATATCCACCACAATCTGCGCCGCTTCATTCTGATGGGTCATGGCTTGTCGCCAACCAGTAAAAGAAGCTTGTAAAAACCGACTGAGTGAATCGGCATGTTGGCTAATGACATCCTCGCTGGTAAAGAACACTTGCGAATACGGATGAAGTTGTGTATGGCGAATGGGAATCACCCGCGTCGCAAACCCCAAACGTGCAAGCTCAATAGGCTCAGACATAGCGTAACCCTGAATAGCATCAAAACGTCTGCTGGTTAAACGCTCTAGATCATAAGCTGATTCAGTAACATCTATAGCATTGCGATCAATACCCTCAAGTGCCAGTACAGCCTCCAAAATTCGGTTGCCATCTGGCTGCATAGCAAGGCGATGTCCTGGCAGGTCAGCTAAACTGTGAATGTCACTATCAGCTTGAGTAATCAATACCAGCGGCGAATGTTGCAACATGGTTGCCAATGCTTTGACTAGTTTACCCCCTGCACACGATGTACAAAGCAGGTTATCTTCACTGCTTCCTGCACAGATAAGCCCTTCAGCACTTGCAGACAATACTTTATCTACAATGCTGGGTCCGTCATCTTGCCAGGAAAGCAAGGTCACATCCAGGCCAGCTTCGGTATACAGCCCTTTAGCCTGGGCCCAACATAGTCCTGCAAACTGACCACAAATAACCCAATCAAGATAAAAGCGAAAAGGTGTTGACATACGTTACCTCACTATCCCAAAAAAGTAGCTACTCTGCTAGCGTCGCAAAAAGCATTTAGACTAACGCTTAATCATAAATCCGCCATCTACAAACAGAGCACTACCCGTCATAAATGAAGCCTCATCTGAAGCTAAAAAGACTGCTGCATTGGCTACTTCATCGGCTGTAGCCATGCGGCCCAATACATGGGCATTTCTAGCAGCTTCATAGAGTACATTAGGGTCAGGGGCTTGCTTTAGGGCCTGATGGGTAAATCCTGCGTCTACCCAACCTGGACAAATAGCCATAACACGAATTTTATCAGGAGCAAGTTCTTGCGCAGTCGCATAGGTCATACTAAGTACAGCACCCTTGCTAGTGGTGTAAGCAAAACTTTCTGGACTTCCGACAAATGCCGAGACTGACGATAAATTAATAATCACACCTCCACCCGCTTTCCGCATCACTGGAACTGTATATTTGTAAGCCAAAAAAAGACCTTTGACGTTTACCGCCATCAGCGCATCAAAGTCTTTTTCACTCATTTCATCAACTTTGCCTTGTTTGAGAAATCCTACTGAATTAACGAGCAGGGTTATCTTTCCGAAGGTTTTCACAACCTCTCTGACCACTCGAGCGACATCTTTTGAATCGGTGATGTTAACACCAAAACTCTCAGCTTGACCCCCTGATTTTGCGATCTCTCTTTGCACGGTTTTGAGTTTACTTAAATCCTTGTCTACAAGTGCCACCAGAGCACCTTCTTGGGCGAAACGCTTAGCAATAGCCGACCCAATTCCCCCACTTGCACCAGTAATCATAGCCACTTTTCCCGCAAGTCTCATCTTTTCTCCTTTCGCATAGAACTTTGGCGTTGGACAAGCCTAGCTGGTAAAATAATTTGCTTAGCCTGTTGCTTATCAACAATACGCCCCAACAGTAGTTCTGCAGCAATACGCCCTAAGTCAGTGAGTTGATTGTCTAATGTACTCACTGTCGGTGATACCCACTTGGCCATAGATGCTGAGCCTAGACAAAGCACCGAGTAATCTTGGGGAATACGTTTTTTAAGTTCATGCAAAGCTCGAGCTACCCCTAGATAGGTTGCACCCAGCAATACCACAATGGCCGTTATATTTTTATGTTCTTTGAGTAGTGCTTTTGTGGACTGGTAACTTTCTTGATTACTGCGCCCTGAAGGTTGCTTGACAAGCCGCACAGCAAAATCAATTTGAGCCCGTTCAAAACCCTGACGCATATAAAAAGCATATCCTAGGTCATCTTGGAGTTCTTGCAGAGGCAAATCCAAGTAGCCAATATGCTTATGTCCAAGCTCCACCAAATGTTTAACGGCTAAATAAGCGGCCTCTTCAAAATCAAAGTCAACCAAGTTAAGACCTTGGGTATTCTCTGGTCGCCCAATCAGCGCAAAGGGATAATCGGTCTTACGCAAGGCTTCTACTCTTTGATCATGGCGAGCCACATGCATAAGGATAAGACCATCTATCGAGCGTTGTTTAAAAGCATCTAGCAAGGTTTCAGCATTTTGTGGAAAAGGAAATAGTTTTAAGGTATGAGTTTGCTTAATCGTTTCCGAAGCCGAGATAATAAAATCAATACTGGTTCCCTCGAGCATGATCTCTCTAGGTGGATGCACCATGCCAATGGTGTGGCTTAACCCTTTGCGCAAGTTACGAGCCAAAGCACTACCGGTAAATCCAAGTTCCTGGACAGACCTATCTACACGCTCACGCACCGCCTGCGAAATAGGCCGATTACCACTTAGGGCGTAAGACACCGTGCTTACTGAAACGCCAGCATGTTTTGCAACATCCTTAATAGTTGGCACATCACCTCATTGACAAAATCTAGAAAATGTTTTTATACTTACATTAATTTAACATTGAAACGATTCGACGACAAGTATTTGTCGTCTATCCTTTGAAGGAGGTGAAGCTCGAGTAGATCAAAGCCGTATCGTATTTTTTTGTTAGACAAACATCTCAATTTAAGGAGTAACTACATGCTAAAAAAACTTATTGGTTTAATGATCGTATTATCGCTTAGTCTTTCACTAGCACAGATTGAAGCCCTAGAAAAACAAGGCTGGTGTGAAGGGGTCAAGATTCGTTTCTTTGCAGGTGGCTCTGAGGGTGATGCCTTTGCGGGTATTGTTCATCGCGGAGCCTTAGCAGCCCAGCGCGACTTGGGCGCAGATGTCCAGTACGTTTTTTCTGGTTGGGATTCTGAAAGCATGATTCAGAGCCTTCGTGAAGCTGTTGCACAACAACCCACAGGCATTGCCATGATGGGTCACCCTGGCGGTGACGCTATTATGCCACTCGCCGAAGAAGCTGCTGCTGCTGGAATCATTATGATGTATCAAAATGTTGATGTCCCTGATGTACGTGCCAAATTTGGTGGAGGTTATGTCGGTGCCCAACTAGGCCCCCAAGGTCGCGCTCTAGGTGAAGAAGCTGTTCGTCAGTTTGGATTTAAGGAAGGTGACAAAGCTATTGTCATTGTCAACTTAACCCAACGTGAACGCGCCCAACGCGAATTAGGCGTTTGGGAGGCATTAGAAGAAGCTGGTGTTGAAATTATTCACATCCAGCCTCCAAGCGGTGCTGACTGGGGTGCTGATCCTAACTTAGGTATTCCTTCAATTACTGCTGCTTTTGCTGCTAACCCAGATGTGAAACTTATTGTCATGCCTGGCGGTCAAATGTTAGGAAATACTCAAACCTTCTTTGAAACAGTTGGCATCGAACCTGGAGCAGTTAAATCAATTGGTTTTGACACCAACGAAAATATCATGAGTGGTTTTGCAGATGGTTGGATTCAGCTTACATCTGACCAACAGCCGTTCTTACAAGGTTACTTGCCCGTTCTTAGCATCTGCCAAACTGCCAAGTTTGGTCTGGCTCCTATGAGCGTTGATACTGGTGCAGGCTTTATTGATGTCACCAACTACCAGCAAGTTCAAGATTTGGCTAACGCAGGTTATCGTTAAGAAACCCTTGCTAAAAACAGCAAGTCTATGAAGTAGTCAGAATTCAGTAACCTAAAAACGGCCTGAATTCTGGCTCTTTTACCACCACTTGATAGGTCGAAGAAAGGCTTTTCTCTTGAGTGAAAATATCATCGAATTAAGAAACGTCACCAAGTCATTTGGCAATGTCAATGCTGTTGATGGAATTAGCTTAACCATTAAACGTGGTGAAGTTGTTGGGCTAATTGGAGACAACGGCGCAGGTAAGTCCACCTTGATTAAGGTTTTATCAGGTGTCCATAAACCTGACCAAGGCGAAATCTATTTGCGCGGACAAAAGGTAACCCAGTGGGATTCCGCTAAATCACGTCATTCAGGTATAGAAACAGTGTATCAAGACCGTGCCTTGGCTGTTCAGCAATCTATTACTCGCAATATTTTTATGGGGCGTGAGATTGCCAATTCTTTTGGTTTTATAGACTCGAGAAAACAATATCAAGAAGCCAACCGACTTATGCGTGAAATTGGCTTTACTTCAAAAGTATTTGATCCTGATTCACCAGTAGCAACCCTCTCAGGTGGTGAACGACAAGGTGTAGCTATTGCCAGAGCTCTTTATTTTGATGCTGACTTAATTATTTTAGATGAACCAACCACCGCTCTTTCACTCACTGAAACCAATAAAGTCTTTAGTTTTATTGAAAATGTAAGAGCCAAGGGTCGCTCGATTGTCTTTATTGGTCACAATATCTATCATGTCTTTGATATTGCCGAAAGGTTCATCGTTTTAGACAGAGGCCGTGTGGTACTTACCTTAACCAAAGCTGAAACACCAACTGCTGAATACCTTATCGAAACCATGCACAGTATCGCGCGCTCAGGTCATGTCAAGGGAGAAGCATGAGTATCCAACCTATCGACCAACGCAAAGGGCGAGATGAAGTTTCATCATTTCAAAAATGGGTCCGCAACAATCGCCGCGTTTTAACCTCAGCTGCCTTTTTAATTGTCATGTTGCTTGTCTTCACTATTGCCAACCCAAGCGTATTCACCCAATTTAAGACTTACCGTTCGGTCATGCTTATCTTGCCAGTTTCTATTTTTTTAGTGGTTCCACTGGTATTTATTACTACTGCTGGTGAAATTGATTTGGCTTTCCCTGCTATTGTTGGGCTTTCTTCTTATACGTTTGCCCTCATTGTTGATGCTGGGGGAAATCCCCTCCTCGGTATACTTGCAGCAATAGCCACTGGTGCTTTTCTTGGATTTTTGAATGGGGCTCTGATTGTTTATATAGGGCTCTCAGCACTAGTATCTACGCTAGGTATGAACTTTTTGCTGCGCGGTTTTATCAATATCCAAGCCGAAGGTTATTCTATAGCTATCTCTGAATTACGGGGTTCCTTTATTCAACAACTCCTCACTGGAAGTCATATCTTTGGCATTCCCAATCAAATTTTTTGGGCTTTGGGCTTTGCTATTTTTGGCATGTTTCTCTATAACTTTCATAAATTTGGGGTTCACGCCCATTGTATTGGCGATCATCCTGGCAGTTCTCAAGAAATGGGTATCAATGTAAACAGAACACGGATCATGCTTTTTGTTTTTTCTGGTATCGGTGCAGCTCTGGCTGGTATTTTTACAAGCATGGTGAATTTTGTCTGGTATCCCACCACAGGAGACGCACTTATGTTACCTGTGTTAGCAGGTATTTTTGTAGGTGGTACTCCTACTTGGGGTGGTATTGGCACAGTTCTTGGCGGTGTGTTTGGTGTAGCTATTGTTCAATTTATTGAAACAGGGGTTATTGCCGCAGGTTTGACTGGTTTCTGGACACAATTTGTATATGGCATTATTATCATTACCTCACTTATTGGTCACCGCTTGAATGGAGATAGGGTAAGATAAAGCAACAAAGGCTTTTCATGTTGGTTATTCATTTTTCGCTTCACAAATACTTGCTTAAAAAAGTCACAACTATGAATACCTTTTCTTAAAGGAGTGATGTTTCTGAAAGCTGTTTTAGCTGGCTGTGGAGCCATAAGTCAGGCCTGGTTTAAGGGAATGGCCAACATCAAAGACTTAGAAATTGTAGGTCTGGTAGACCTACTCGAGGACAATGCCAAAAAACGCAAAGATGAATATGCACCTAAAGCCGTTACTGGCATAGACCTAGCTACTGTCTTAAAGCAGGTTAAGCCGGATATTGTGTTTGACTGCACTATTCCTGTTGCACATTTTGAAGTGGTGAGTACTGCCTTGGGGCATGGTTGCCATGTTCTTGGGGAAAAACCGATGGCTGATAATCTCGAGCAAGCCCACCAGATGATTGCATCGGCGCAAAAAGCAAACAAACTCTTTGCCGTCATGCAAAACTGGCGTTATACCCACAACATTCGGCGGCTGAAGCGTTTTTTAGATTCAGGCGTACTCGGCAACATCACCACCATCAATGCAGATTTTTATGTAGGCGCACATTTTGGCGGCTTTAGAGAACAGATGGCCCATGTACTCATTAAAGATATGGCTATTCACACCTTTGATGCCTCGCGTTTTCTGACTGGACAAAATCCCAAAAGTGTTTATGCGGTTGAATGGAATCCTGAAGGGTCTTGGTATAGCCGTGATGCTTCTGCTGCGGCCATCTTTGAAATGAGTAACAACGTGATCTTTAATTATCGTGGTAGCTGGTGCAGTGAAGGACACCGCACACCCTGGGAAAGTGAATGGCGCATTCTTGGAACTAAGGGCAGTATTCGCTGGGATGGCAATACAGGTATGACCTGTGAAATCGTGGGAGATGATCCCGAAGAGCAGTCTTTCTTCCGTGAGCAATACCCTATTGATATACCCATTTATGACGATATCAGCCAACGCCCAGAAGGACACGGTGCGGTCATTCACAGTTTTATTGAAGCCCTCAAAAGCAACACCGAACCCGAAACGGTTTGTACCGATAACATCAAGAGTTTGGCCATGGTATATGGCGCAGTAGAAAGCGCAGATAAGGGCGAGAAAGTAATGATAAGTATTTGAAGCTAACAGCTATCAGCCGTCAGCCAAAAACAAAAAGCTGATAGCTGTTAGCTGACGGCTGATAGCTACTTAAAATATCTTACTGACAAACTAACATTCGCTCATTTCGGAGGATACCCATGAAACTCGGTGCATTTGATCCATTGTTTGGAAACTTGGATTTAGAAACCATGCTTGATAAATTTGTGTCTTGGGGTTTGCAAACTGTAGAAGTAGCTACTGGTGGATACGTGGGCAACAGTCACGCCAAACCCAAAGAGTTACTCAAAGATAAAAAGGCTATTGCAACATTCAAAGAAGCCTTTGACTCGAGGGGCCTCACCATCTCTGCTTTATCTTGCCACGGCAACCCAGTTCACCCCAATAAAAAATTAGCCAAGGGTTTTCACGAAGATTGGGTGAATACAGTTAAGCTGGCTAAAGCCTTAGACGTTGAAACAGTTGTCACTTTTTCAGGTTGTCCTGGTGGTAGCCCCACCGATAAAGTTCCCAATTGGCATGTCTGTGCTTGGCCCTTTGACCATCCTACATCCCTCGAGTGGCAATGGAACGAAGTCGTGATTCCTTACTGGAAACAAGAAGCCAAATTTGCTGCCCAGCATAAAGTCAAAGTGGCTATTGAAATGCACCCTGGCTTTGTGGTCTATAACCCTGAACATGTATTTCAATTGCGAGAAAAAACTGGGGATAATATCGGTTGTAATTTTGATCCAAGCCATTTGTTCTGGCAAAACGTAGACATCATAGCTGCCATTCGTTATCTGGGCGATACCATCTATCACTTTCATGCCAAGGATACACACTTAGATCCTGTGAACATGCCTATCAAAGGTGTGCTGGATACTGTGCCCTATAACCAAGTCGCCAAGCGTTCATGGGTCTTTCGTTCGGTAGGGTATGGACATGGAGAACTCGAGTGGAAACAAATCATCTCTGCTCTAAGGACGGTAGGTTACGACCATGCAATCTCTATAGAACACGAAGATGCTCTAGCCTCCCCTGATGAGGGAATGCAAAAAGCCATCAGCGTCCTAAAAAATGCAGTGCTATTTGAATCTACAGTAAAACCGTGGTGGACGTAACAATAGTAGTGAGTGGAAAGCGGTAAGTGATCAATGAGTAGTACCCTGAGCTTGTCGAAGGGCTACTGGTCACTCATCCACTTTCATGGAATTGATGAATTCTGACTGCATTCACGGTATAGTAAAAACAAACTTGAAGGAGGAACAATGGCAAGACCTGTAACCTTATTTACTGGACAATGGGCAGATTTACCCCTTTCAGAACTGGCACCCTTAGCCAAGGAAATGGGCTATGACGGCTTAGAATTAGCCTGCTGGGGTGACCACTTTGACGTGCAAGCTGCCCTTAAAAGCAAAAGCTATATCAAAGATAAATGGGAACTTCTGAACAAGCACGGACTCAAGTGCTATGCCATCAGCAATCATTTGGTAGGTCAAGCAGTATGCGACCTGATTGACGAACGTCATAAAATGATTGTGCCACCCCATGTATGGGGCAATGGCGACCCCGAGGGCGTGCGTAAACGCGCCGCCAAAGAAATGATTGACACGGCTAAAGCCGCCGCCAAGTTTGGAGTCAAAGTCGTAAACGGCTTTACTGGTTCTTCGATTTGGCACTCTATCTATGCTTTTCCACCTACCAGTCAGGATTTCTGGGACAAGGGCTTTAAGGATTTTGCCAAACGCTGGCTGCCTATTTTAGATGCCTTTGACAAAGTAGATATAAATTTTGCTCTAGAGGTTCACCCTACCGAAATTGCTTTTGATATCGCCTCCTCACAACGGGCTTTAGAAGCTCTGGGAAACCACAAACGCTTTGGCTTTAACTATGATCCCAGCCACCTGGGTTATCAAGGTGTAAACTACATCAAATTCCTCCGCAAGTTCAAAGATCGTATTTTTCATGCCCATATGAAAGATGTCTGGTGGGGTCATGGCGATGGTACAGTAGGCATCTTTGGTGGACATGTAAGTTTTGGTGACGCACGTCGGGCCTGGGATTTTAGAAGTGTAGGCCGTGGAGATATCAACTTTGAAGAAATCATTGTGGCACTTAATGATATTGGCTATAACGGACCCCTTTCAGTGGAATGGGAAGACAGCCGTATGGATAGAGTTCATGGTGCAACTGAATCAGCAGCGTTTTTGAGGAAGTTGGATTTTAAGCCATCCAATGTTGCGTTTGATGCAGCGTTTGAAAAGTAAAGTTTGGATAGAGTGAGTAGAGACTTGAAAGTACAAGCAGAAGTCTACAGACTAGGTTTGCTCAGTGGTTACTTCGCAAATGATAACGTAATCAACTGGGCAGACCAAGTTATTGCTGAAGAAGAGAAACCTGACATCGAGATTATTGATGTTGCTTTTGGAAAACACCTCAAAAGCATTGACTTGGCTAGGCTTTTAGAAAACGTCAAAGGTGAAATTGAAGCCGAGTTACCTTTCAAAATTCTGCTTGGACTCTACTCAAAAGAGCTTAAAGAAAAGACCAAAACACCCTCAGAAGTTGCCAAATCTGTTTATTTTGCACTCAACTCAATAACAACAACGAAGCCGTCTAGCAAAGAGGAACAGTTAATCTATTATTTTGACGACAGATTTGATTTGGCAATTGCTGGAGTATATGGCAATCTTCAAGATTTAGAGAATGAGCTAAGAGATTTCTTGAGCCAATACGAAATCTTTGCTGATGTAGTGCTTAATAACCATCAAGAAGCAAAAGAGGTAAACTAAAGCATGGTTACTTCTCGAGTCTTTGACAAAATCACTATCGAGGAATACCTCGAGGCTGAAAATGATGGAGATATCCGTCACGAGTATGTTTATGGCGAAATTTACGCTATGGCTGGGGTGAGCGTCAATCATAATTTAGTCACTGGTAATATTTTTGCTCTCGCTAAAGTCGCTGCCAAAAGTTCTAGCTGCCGTGTCTATGTAAGCGATATGAAAGTCCGTGTTGACGAAGAAATTTTCTATTACCCTGATGTTTTAGTGGCTTGCCAAGATAATCAGGATGATTATTACGAAAATAATCCTTGCGTCATTGTTGAAGTCATTAGCAAAACAACCGCTCGTAATGACATGCTGGAGAAGCGTCTAGCCTATCTTAAAATCGAGACACTCCAGCTTTATCTCCTTGTTGATAGTCGTAAACGGTGGGTTAAAGCCTACAGACGTTTAGGTAGCCAATGGGAAGAAGTATGTTTGTCAAAAGAACAAATTTTAGAAATCCCCGGCATTTCAGCACAATTAACACTTGAAGACATTTATGAAGGAACAGATTTAACTTAAAGGAGTTTCTTATGGTTACAGGTAAAGATTCATTACAAAAACGCAAATTACGTTATGGCATGGTCGGTGGCGGACGCGATGCTTTTATCGGCGCAGTTCACCGCAAGGCTATGGCTTTAGACGGTGAATATGAAATGGTGGCAGGAGCCTTATCTTCTGACCCCAAAAAAGCTAAAGCCTCTGGTAGTGATTTGGGAATAGACCCAGACAGAAATTATGGAACCTGGGAAGAAATGCTTAAAGCTGAACTCAAACGTCCTGAAAGTGACCGCATTGATTTAGTTTCAATTGTTACACCCAATCACGTTCACTTTCCGGTAGCTTATGCCTTTGCCGATGCAGGGTTTCATGTGGTGTGCGATAAGCCATTAGTACACACATCAGCCCAAGCCACAAAATTACGCCAGGTTGTCAAGAAGCGCAATGTGGTCTTTGGCGTAACCTATAATTACACAGGTTATCCAATGGTCAAGCAGGCGCGGCATATGGTTAAAAGTGGACAGTTAGGCGAAATTCGTAAAGTGATTGTGGAATATAACCAGGGTTGGTTGGCAACTAAGCTCGAGGCTTCTGGTCAAAAACAAGCTGGTTGGCGCACTGACCCTAAACGCTCAGGCGCAGCAGGTGCATTAGGCGATATTGGTTCACATGCTGAAAATTTAGCAGCGACGATTTCTGGTCTAGAAATCAGCCATATCTGCGCTGACCTAACCACTTTTGTTGACGGGCGCAAAGTAGACGATAACGCTGACATGCTTCTAAAATTTACTAATGGAGCCAAGGGCGTTTTGATTGCCTCACAAATTGAAGTAGGTCAAGAAAATGACATTCGCATTCGGGTCTTTGGAACCAAAGCAACTCTGGCCTGGTATCAAGAAAACCCCAATTATTTACAACTGGATACTTTAGAAGGCACTCGTCAAATTCTGACCCGTGGTAGTGGAAGTCTTTGCGCTGCGGCCCAAAAAGCTACTCGCATTCCAGCAGGTCACCCAGAAGCCTTTTTAGAAGCCTTTGCCAATGTGTACCTAGGTGCAGCCGAGGCTATAAGGGCCAAGCAAGACAAACGTGATTTAGGTGACCATGAAGGTGACTATCCAACTGTGATTGACGGCGCAAGAGGTGTACATTTTATAGAGAAGACGCTCGAGAGTGCCAAGAGTAGTAAGAAGTGGACGGCAGCAAAATTTAAGTAGGTATAAATATTTTTGCGGGGGCGGGTATATTAGACGTTATCGGGAATATTAGTAATTCACTTCAAACCCGCCCTTTAGAAAACAATTAGGAAAATTTAGCAGAGTCAGATTTATAGCTAACAAAGGTAGATTTATTACGCAACATGTACAAACTATAAATATGCCAAATCACATAAAGTGGCACCGCAAGCAAAGGCACTATGCCAATAAATAGTGGTGTTTGTGTACTTATAATAAAGGGTATCTGGTCACCAACACCTAAACGCAAGGCATTGATTAAATCAAGTATCCCTAAAATATTCCATAAAACGGCTATGGTAAGCGCGTAGCGAGCTTTTTGTTTGAGTAGAAGGGCAACAGGTATGGCACTTAGTCCTATAGCTATATCACCAAAACCAGCATGAAGCGCAAAGTCAGGTGCTAAATAGCCCAGAGCATATAATCCCAAGAAGCTCGAGCCGATCAAAGCACGAAGGGCATGAACAAGAACAATACGGTCAAGCTCAATAGCCTCGATAAACTGGCGATGTTTAGATGAACACAAAAGAAGTGTATTGGCTAGAACAGGTGTAACAATACTTAGTACCAGAGGCAACGCAGCATTGATATTTAGAACCCAAGGTGTACGAAAAACGGGGCTTAAAGCCAGAAGTAAGGTTGTCACTATCCAAACAACAAATATAGGTGTCAAACGTTTAAACCATATCGCAACATTTCCATCCTTGAGTCTTTCTACAGTATGGCCAGTAACCTTCCAAAACAGAAAAGCTACCAGCAGTGAAACACCAATAATGAAACCAAATAAACTATAGGCAAGTGTCATAGTTTTCCCTTCAGAGCTTTACCCTAAGCCTAAGCACTTAGGGTAAAGCTTAATTTGACAGAATAAATTTAAGCTGTAACACTCGAGTCATACTGCATCACACCAAATAGATTCCCCTCAGTGTCTAAAATGTAGGCTAGATAACCCATACCAGGTACAGGAAATTTAGGGCGAGCGATAATCCCACCATTTTCAGTAACTTTCTTGAGAGTTTCATCTACCGAAGCTACACCTATCGTATTGATGATATTTGGGGTTTTTTCTTCGTGACGCTTAATACCCCCGTTGATTCCAGGCAGTTTTTCATCACCAGTATTGACAAACCAGTATTCCATTGCTCCTTGATAGGGCTGAATGCGCCAGCCAAGGGCTTTTTCATAAAAGACAGCAGCACGTTTAGGGTCGTGGGCAGATACTTGAAATTGAACAACTCGGTTCATGGTTTTCTCCTTTTAAGTGTATATGCACTCTTTCTTTCAAAAAATAAAATTATATCTAACTACACTTTAGTATTGGTAATGCTCACGACCTCCTTTAGTTCATTGATAAAGTTCAACAACCTCTCTTCACCTAAAGCCTTAGCCATGTGCTGCTGGGCTTGTTGCCAAAGAGGTTGCGCAATGCTAAGCGTCTCTTTTCCATGTTCTGTAATAACCACCAAACGAACACGATTATCGGCAGTATCAATACCAATCTTAATAAAACCCTCTCTTTCAAGGGGTTTTAGGTCTCTTGCCAAGGTTGTTCTATCCATCACCAGCATCTTGGCTAACTGATTTACTGATACAGGTCCTCTGACAGCAACAATGCTCAAGATGGTGTACTGGGTTCCTCTAAGTCCACTGGGTTTAAGTATATTGTCATACAAGCGTGAAACAACTCTATTTGCTCTGCGAAGTGTACCAGAGGCACACATCATCCCACTTGCCAGTGTTAGCTTAGGTGTTGACACAATAAGAGCATATACACCTTTATTGTAAATGTCAAGGTCATGTTTATACCTTCGAAAAATAGGGGTTTAAGAATAATCAGCAAAAACTTAACGAAACTCTTATGTTCCGCATCCTTAGGTATATCAATTAAACTAGAGGTATGGAAAATCATCCTACGATTGTTTGTTTATGTGGCAGCACCCGATTCTGGCAAGAGTTTCAGCAGCAAAACATAGATGAGACCCTGGCTGGAAAAATCGTTCTTAGCATTGCCCCCTTTAACCAGCATGACGATATTACTTTTGGTCATCTAACTGAAAGCGAAAAACAAGAACTCACTGCCAGGCTTGATACATTACACCAACATAAAATTGATTTAGCTGATGAGGTGCTAATCCTCAACGTAGGTGGGTATATGGGCGACTCGACAAAACGCGAACTCGAGTACGCCCAAAAGCAAAACAAAATTATCCGTTTTCTGGAAGCTATATGAAAAGCATCAAGGCTTCTGAATTCAAATTGCTTTTAGATCAATCCGCCATCATTTATGACACCCGCAGCGAGGCCTTGTATAAACATAATGGGCTTAAAGGTACTCAACATCTTAGCCTCGAGAATATCCAAGCAGGTCATTATCCCAACCTAACAAAAGAAACACCTATTTACCTAATCTGTGAACTCGGACGCATCAGTGGCTTAGTAGGAATGTATTTAGAAGCTGAAGGGTTCAGTGAAGTCTATAACCTCGAGGGTGGGCTAGTAAATTGGCGTAATTTTAACGAGACTTCGTAATTTAAGGCTTATCCCTCTGCATAACTAATTTCCATAGTGAATACTATTTCGACAACATATGATAATATCATTTAAACAAAACCATGCTGTTTTACAAGGAAACCTCTATATGTCAATAGGAAAAAATCCCCGAGTTGCGCCTATTTCCAAAACCCAACAAGCCCGTGACCACTTTACTAATCGTATAGAAGAAACGAAACGCTTTAAGGATCTGCTAATCGCACCTATTGGTAATCCACGTCCTCTAGTAATGTTTTATGGAGTCGGTGGCACAGGCAAAACCACTCTACTTGATCATTTACAACAGCTAACCAAAGATCTTGAAATTCCTTGTGCAAGTGTAGATCTTGCCAAAACACCCACAGCATTCCCTGCTATCTTTCGGCTTGCAAATCAACTTAGAGAAAACTATAGTATCCCATTCCCCCAATTTGATCTAACAAGGGTAGTTTTTCAAGCTCGACAGGGAGGAACATCTAAGGTATCAGGTGGCAATGAAACAAGGAGTGAGCTTATTGACACGGCTTTAGAAGGTTTAAGTCTGATTCCTCTTATCGGAACTATTGCTGGTATTGCGAAGCTTTCAAAAGCAAGTTGGCAAAAAGGCATTGAAAAGGGGATGGAGAATCCAGAATTTCGGGAGTTCATGTTTAGTCGAAGTCAAGATGGAAAGAAAATTCTTGAGTTATTAAATAAAGCGGAAGATGAACTTGAAACTGAACTAATCCGAACCTTTGCAATTGATCTAATAGAGGGTCTTAACGAACGCAAAGTAAATCCTAGCAAAGCTGCTCTATTTTTTGATACCCATGAAGTATTATGGCGTGACGGGCAGGGTGGAGCATTTCACGAAGATGATTGGATTAGAGAGCTACGGGAATTTTTCCAAGATACTGGCACTTTGATAGTGATGGCGGGTCAAAATCAGCTACGTTGGCCATCAGAATGGCTAAAGCACGATTCTCAAAATCGTCTCCTCTATTTGGAACAACATATCGTTGGGGGGCTATCTCGAACTGATGCATTACACTATCTTGCTTTGGCTGATGGTAGTCAAGAAACCTTCCATATGCCGCCCGATTTGGCAGAAGCTATTCTGAATATAAGCAATGAGTCCGACAATCCAAGTGTTCTCTCGTATCACTGTTTCACACTATCGCTGTGTATAGAAACAGTACGAAATATAAAAGAAGCAACTAAAAACTATCCACAGGCGAATGAATTTACTTTGTCTGGCAATCACCTTGAAGCCTTAGTCAAACGCTTTCTAAAAAGCCTTAGTAACGAAAATATGATTAGCTGGATTAAGGAAATGTCTCTTACCCCTCGTTTTGATGAGGATTATGCTCTAAAGCTTGATGAATACCGCCGTTATAACGTAGGACGAGTAGGATGGCAACGGCTTATTCAACTTTCCATGATTGAAGCACGTGATGATGGTTTTTTGAAATGCACAAGCTCTTTCAGGATAATCTGCGGCGATTGGTAGAGCCAAATGATGCAGCAAAGGTTCATGCTTGGTCTAAGGATTACTGGTTGCAAAGGGCTGGTGAGACTGACTGGAAATTGCGTGGTTTAGCTTGGGTTCATTGGCGGCATGTCAATCATAGTGAAGCCATTAATAGCTACGATGATTGGCTAATTTGGGTTACTGATAGGGGCAATATCCGTGCTAGAACACAAATGACAACGTGGTGGCAAGACACTAATAAAGATGATTGCAATGATTCTCTTAGTAAAGCTAGGGATTTATACGCTCAAGCGAGAAGCTTGCCTCTAACAGGCTTGAAGAAAAAAGAATCAAGAATCAAAGCCTTTGCTTTAAATGAAAATGCTCTTCAGTTGATAAAGGGGAAGAATGATTTCAGCCTAGAGGGCAAACTTCATGAGAACATTGCACAATGTTATTTCGGAGGAACGGGAAGTTATCATTTAGAAGAATCAATACATACAGAAAAGCATTACAGACTAGCTATAACGGCCTTTACTCAAGCAAATATGCTTGATCGAGTAGGTAAATGTTGGAGAGCTTTGGGATATACTCTCCGAAACCGCCAAGAAGGACAAAGAGCCGAGATTTTGTGTGAGGCTGAAGAGTGTTATCGCAAAGCCCACAATCTAGCAAATCCTGATTCAAAAGCCAAAGCTCAGAGTTTACAGGGCTTAGGGTATGTGTTTTGGAATCGTCTTATGATAGGGCAGCCAATTGATCCTCAAACCATACTCGACTTTTTTTATTCGGCACTAACTATTTTTGATAGCAAGAATTACCCAGTAGATGCTGCCCGCCTTCGCTTTAATTTAGGCGATTTTTTTGATTACACATGTAGCAGGGATCTCTTACCAAAAACGTATATTTCTAAGGGTCTAGATCTATGCAACGAAACCGCTAATTTATTTACCCGTGAAGAGTTTCCTCTTAATTATCACATTATCCTAAGAATAAAAAGTCAATTGGTACTTCAGAGGCTAGACTTTACAGAAAAAGAAAATTATTTAGATTCTAAAAAGATACTTGATGAAGCTATGCAAATAATCGTTGAAGAAGGAGTTGAAGGATATCCCACAATAAGAAAACTGTTAGGTTTGTGGCACTATCGTGTACCGTTTGGCAACCGCTCAGATAATCTTACAGAAGCCTATAATTACTTCAGGTATACGTTAGACATATATAATCAAGAAGGAGAATTTCGATCCAAGGCCAATACTTGCTATTATTTAGGTTTGATTCAATGTGATAGAGGTTTATTTGTTGACGCTCATCTGCATTTGCAAGAATCCTTAAACCTATATACAGAACAAGATATTCCCTATTGGATAGGTAAGGTCAAGGATGCTATGTCGCGCTTACCACCTATAGTATCCTGAGTAATTCTATTGCAGTTTTATGTTTGCGTGTAGGCGGTACTTCAACAGGGTAACCCAAATAAAGTACAGCTACTATATGCTCATTGCTAAGTCCTAAAAACTGTCGTAAGGATAAAATTTCAGGAAATGATTTCCAGGCAGAACCTAAGCCTTTTTCCCAAGCTAGTAATAAAAAATTTTGTATCGCGCTCGAGGTGGCAGCATAGTTTTCTAGTTCTAAAACTTTATCTTCGCTCACTGGGCTGGTCACGATTAAAATACTTGGAATAGCCTCGATGGTAGCTTTCGCTTGCTCATAATCTTTACCTCTAGACCTAGCATCTTCGGCGCGTAAATGAGCGTAGTTCTTCTTACCATCATCACTCAGCAAAATAAAACGCCAAGGCTCAGTGAAACGATGATTGGGCGCAAAGACCGCTTTATCAATAAGTTTCATAATTAGGTCTGGAGATACCACATCAGGCTTAAAGGCTTTAATCGTACGGCGGCTTTGAACAAGTTCAGATAAATCCATAAACTATTTTATCGCCTTTAGAACCTTGAATTGTTGATTGCTAGATACGATATGCCAAGAAGAAAACGTCTCGAGTAGAGCTTCATAACCCAAGGCTTTATTAGCAACCAGAATTAGTTCGCCATCAGGTTTTAGATGTTTATAAGCTGCCGCAATAAAGGCTGTTGGAACCTCGAGTAAAACCTGCTTACCGATATGAAAAGGTGGATTCATTAAAACAGCATCAAAGCGTTCATCAGCCAATTCGGAATCTACATCCGAGTGAATACAGCGAATATCTAACTCGAGGTTTTTTGCATTTTGTTGTGTAGAACGAACTGCTAACAAGTCATCATCAACCGCCGTTACCTTTGCGCCCGTCATGGCTGCTTTAAGAGCAATCAGTCCATAGCCACAACCCAAATCTAAAACCGATTTAGCTGCAAATTTAGTCATGTCTATTGACTCGAGTAAAAAGGCTGTTCCAGGGTCAAGTTTTCCTGCGGCATAAACGCCTGGCTCGGCAATCAAGGACAAACCCAAGACCTCAAAAGATATCGCATTCACTTGATGGTCTTCCCTATTTTCCTTGATAGCTTTAGAGAGTCGCCAACCTGCATCTTTTTCTATCACCACAAGGTTGCCAAACATTTCCTTAGCTTGTGCTTCGTAGCGTTTAGCACCTTGGTCTTTGTGCATTATAAAAAAGCCTTGGCTATTTGGTTTAAGTGTATTGTAACTACCAATTAAATCTGCTTGCACTCAAGCGTTGCCTTTATCAGTCGCTGGAAAAAACACTACATTATCAAAACTCTCTCGAGGCGCATCCCATATAGGTCCAACAATCGTCTGAATATTGGAGGCTTCCAAACAGCGCAATAGAGCCTTTGAACTTTCAATGGCAGTGCCAGAATTCAATGCAGCAATGATTCCGCCTGTAGCATCAAGCATGTCACCATTTAGATTTGATAGATGCTTCAAAAATGGACGCAAGACCTCGAGGTTAAGACGTGTGCCAGTCTTGATATAAAAAGGTTTTGCAATATGCTCGAGAGGTTTGAATTGATGATAGGTTTCCAAAATTTCTTCGATATTCACAGGCTTTATTTTAAAGAATAGGAAATGAGGAGTATGGAATAAAAAAGAGGAATGAGAAATGTGGAATGTGGAACGGAGAAATCGTTATACTCTTTCCTCATTCCTTTATCGTTCTGTCTTCGTTCACTACCTACACACTTTAAATTTCATGTTAGGGTGCAAGCGTGATCATTTTAGGCATTGATACCTCGTGTGATGATACGGGCATTGGCATTATAAAAGATGGAACAGTTATCGCCAATGTAGTAGCATCTCAGACTGCATTGCATATGCGTTATGGTGGGATTATGCCTGAGTACGCCAGTCGTGAACACTTAGAAGTCATTGATCAGGTTTTAGAGCAGGCCTTACACCAAGCCCATATAAAACTTTCCGAGGTGGACGCTGTTGCCGCAACCTATGGGCCAGGTTTAGTTGGGGCTTTACTGGTTGGACTCACCTATGGCAAAACCTTAGCCTGGGGTTTAGAAAAACCTTTTATTCCTGTCCATCATTTAGAGGGTCATATCGCCTCGAGTAGTAATAGTAACTTACAACCACCCTTCTTGTGTCTGATTGCGTCAGGCGGTCACACCAGCTTGTTTAATGTAAGAGCTTGGGGTGATTATCAAGAACTGGGACGCAGCCGCGACGATGCTGCGGGTGAAGCCTTTGATAAAGTTGCACGATTACTTGGTCTAGGGTTTCCTGGTGGGCCTGTATTAAGTAAAGCGGCAGAACAAGGCAATGATGCAGCCTATCCTTTTACCATTGCTTTAAAGGGTCAAGAAGGATTTGATTTTTCCTTTAGTGGTCTTAAAACTGCTGTAGCTTTACTTTTACAAAAAGATCCAAATGCAAATATTCATGATGTTGCAGCCAGCTTTGAAAAAACAGTTGTCGAAAGTTTAATCATCGTTACCAAACGTGCTGCCCAAATGACAGGGCATCATCATCTAGTCGTTGCTGGCGGCGTAGCGGCCAACCAGCGTTTGCGCCAACGTTTTCAAGAAATTGGACTGATTACACATTTTCCGCCGTTATCACTGGCTACCGATAACGGGGCCATGATTGCACTGGCTGCTCAATTTTATATGCAGCACAATCCCCACTACTGGCAAATCGATGCTAGCCCTTATTTACCGTTAGATACCAGTCTGCGCTCGAGTGCTTCTTCGTAGGCTTTTTCATACATCGGTACAATTTGATGTTCGGTAAAATTGCTAAGAGCACGGTCTCTTGCAGCTTTAGAAAACTGCTGATGTAACTCAGGATTACTTAATAACTGTATTGCACCTTGGGCCATAGAATCAACATCATATTTATCAAAAAGATAACCTGAGACACCATCTTCTACCACTTCGGGGATACCGCCCGTTTTAGCAGCAATCACTGGCACACCGCTAGCCATAGCTTCTAAGGCAGCTAAGCCAAAAGATTCTTCAATACTTGGCAACAAAAATAAATCACACTCAGCTAGCAACTCTTCAATTCTGGGAAAACTACCTAGAAAGGCCACCCGTCCACTAATACCAAGACTCGAGGCTAGCTCAAAAGCTTTATGCCGATCTGGACCATCACCAACCATCAGCAATCTTGCACCAACCTGCTCAGATACTTTGGCAAATATATTTACGACATCCTCAACCCTTTTAATCGGGCGGAAGTTAGAAATATGAATCAACAGTTTTTCATCAGGATGGGCGTAGCGCAAACGCAACTCTGGGTTTTCCTTGGGACTAAAACGACTGGGATCAATCGCATTGGGAATCACCCTAATCCCTCGCCGAACACCCATTTGCTGGTTGGTGTAATCAGCAAGATATTGACTAACTGCTGTCACTACATCAGAATTTTCAATGGAATACTGGGTGGTGCGCAAATAGGCTCGGTTAAGTCCTACCAGAGTTACATCTGTACCGTGTAAGGTGGTCACAACTACCGGACGCAATTTGGAATGTGCCATGTCTCTGGCCAGAATCGCTGCCGTAGCATGAGGCACCGCATAATGAGCATGAATCACATGAATACCAAACTCTTCAATCACTTCAGTGAGTTTAGAGGCTTCTGTAAGCGTAGTCAGGGGGGATTCAAATAAGGGATAGGCCATATTACCTACTTCGTGATAGTAGACATTAGGATGGCTTAACTCGGTCAAACGAAACGGAACCCGCTCAGCAACAAAATGAACATTGTGGCCCTTTTTGGCAAAGCATAGGCCTAGCTCAGTGCCTACCACACCACTACCGCCTGCACCGCTATGAAGTAAAACTGCGATATTCACTATGACCCCCTTTGGGCAAGAGTTAGTGTAAGGCGTTAAAGTCTTAAGGCTCTGTCATGCAAACGACTGAAGGTTACAGGCTAGCGAGAAATAGAATAATTGGGTGCATCTTTGATTATGGTAATATCATGTGGATGCGATTCAATCAAACTAGCACCAGTAATTTTTACAAACTGCGCCTTATCTTTTAAGCTTTGAAGATCTGGTGTACCACAATAGCCCATAGCACTTCTTAAACCACCGATCATCTGATAAAGCACATCGGCTACCGGCCCTTTATAAGCCACCATTCCCTCAATGCCTTCAGGAACCAGTTTTTTTGCATCTTCCTGAAAATAGCGATCTGCACTGCCACCTGACATTGCACCTAAACTTCCCATACCCCGGTAGGCCTTATACCGCCGACCATCACGTAAAATATCTTCACCAGGAGCTTCTGAAGTCCCAGCTAGCATCGAACCCACCATCACACCATCGGCACCAGCCGCAAGGGCTTTGGGTACGTCTCCGGTCATTTTTATGCCACCATCACCAATAATGGGTACACCTGCTTCACGCGCAATACTGGCCACATCCATAATTGCACTAAGTTGGGGCATCCCCACACCCGTAACTACTCTGGTTGTACAAATACTTCCTGGCCCTATACCAACTTTGAGTGCGTCTGCACCACGATCTATTAAATCTTTGGCAGCTTCTACAGTAGCGATATTTCCAGCCACCATATCCACCTTAAAACTTTCCTTTAGGTAACGCAGCGCATCTAAAATCCCTTGTGAGTGCCCATGCGCACTATCTAGCACTAGGGCATCCACACCCGCTCTAACTAGTGCATCGGCCCTTGCTTCTAAATCACTTGAGACCCCCACTGCCGCGGCCACACGCAAACGCCCTAGGCTGTCTTTGGCGGCCATTGGATACTCGAGCTTTTTAGTGATGTCCTTAATGGTGATAAGTCCACGTAAAATATAATTGTTATCGACCACTAAGAGCTTTTCAATTTTGTGTTTTTTAAGTATCTCACGGGCCTGCTCGAGGGTAGTTCCTACAGGCACGGTCACCAAATCGTCTTTGGTCATCAAACTTTCAACAGACTTACTGTAATCATCTTCAAAGCGCAAATCACGGTTGGTTAAAATTCCTACCAATCGTCCATCAGGTTCAATAATAGGCACACCACTAATGCGGTATTCGCGCATCATGTCATCGGCTTGTTGCAAGGTCGCATTGCGGTGTAAGGTGATAGGGTCAACAATCATTCCCGACTCTGAGCGTTTAACTTTTTGCACCATTTCAGCTTGCTGTTCAATGGTCATCTTCTTATGAATCACCCCAATCCCGCCCTGTCTGGCCATAGCAATGGCCATCTGGGTTTCAGTAACGGTATCCATAGCTGCTGAAATAATGGGAGTATTGAGTCTTATATTTCTAGAAAAATGTGTAGCGATATTTACATCTTTTGGTAAGACATCACTATGGGCTGGTACTAAAAGAACATCATCAAAAGTCAGAGCTTCACTGCGAAACTTATTTAGGGTTGGTAATGTTTTGGTTTGCTGAACTTGGGCCATAAATACCTCTAGGAGGTAGTATAGCCCAATAAAAGTAGTATAGCCCAATAAAATCCTTATGGTCGTTGAATCGGTTACTGAATTAAAACGCCAGCCACGAACCCATTCTCCACACTTAAACTAACCAGACTGTCATCCCCACCATCTTGAAAACTTAGTTTCCATAAGAAAACAGTATATCCTCTTAGATTTAAGCTGCTTAGATAGATAGCTTCATAGCCTTGTGTAAGCCTTGAGGCGATAAAATCATTCAATAGGTCAAAAGATTCCTGAACATATTTGGTCTTAAATTCTTCAGTTCCAGAAGATACAAAACTACCATAGATATTATCTCTCACGGCATTGAGCATGATATCAAAATGGGTTTGCACCAATTGTGGAGCCTGGGCCAAACTCGAGGACAAAATACACACCATACTAATAACCAAAAATATTCTTAAAAAGCATCTTGAAATTTTCATTGGTTTTCCAATCTTGAGAATAAATGTCATCAGCCTAAGCATTGAAACTTAATAAGCCTCAAGACTTATTAAGCACCAAGACTTATTACGCTCTAGGGCTTATACTGATGCATATGAAACAAAAAAGATAAGTTTTTTGAGACGCTTTTAGTCTATAACTTAGGATAGTGAGTTACAAGTGATTCTGAACACAACAGGGTATACTTTTTCTTATGTCTATAGCTATTCTTAATACCATTAACGACCTGCGTAACCGCATCCGCGATGCCAACTACAAATACTTTATCGAAAACACTTCATCTATTTCTGACCAAGAGTATGACGCACTGATCAACAAGCTTAAAGAGCTAGAAACCAAACATCCTGAATATCTAATCCCCGATTCACCTACTCAGCAAGTCGGCGACACACCTCAGGCTTCATTTAAAACTATTCGTCATCCTACCCAGATGATGTCCCTAGATAATGCTTTTAATCAGGGTGATATTGAACACTTTGAAGCCAGTATCCGCAGGACTCTGGCCTATCAAGGCGATTTAGACTACGTGGCCGAACTCAAAATTGACGGATTATCAATCAATCTTTTTTATGAACAGGGCACGCTGATGTGGGCTGCTACCAGGGGCAACGGTCAAGAAGGCGAAGATGTCACTTTTAATCTACTAGGCATACAAGGAATTCCCAAAACTATTAAAGATGCACCTGCTTCATTAGAGGTTCGTGGCGAAGTCTATTTATCTAAAGCCGAATTTGAGCGCATCAATGCTGAACGCGAAGAAACAGGTGAAGCCTTGTTTAGAAACCCCCGCAACGCTGCATCTGGAACCCTAAGACAGCTTGACGCAAAAATTGTAGCCAAGCGCAAGCTTCAAGTTTATTTTTATGGTGTGGGTTCGTGGCGTGGTATTGGTGTCAAAACACAAACCGAACTTTTAGGGTGGCTCTCTAATCACGGCTTTCGTGTCAATGACATGCATCAGGTGGTCAAGAATGCTGAGGATATTGAAACCTTAATGGAAACCTGGCGCAAACGTAGGGCCAGCCTCGAGTACGATGCCGATGGCGTGGTACTAAAAGTGAACACTTTGCAACTCCATGATGAACTAGGAGCGACCAGCCGCGCACCGCGCTGGGCTATTGCCTATAAATTTCCCGCCGAAGAAGTAGCCAGTGTACTTAAAGCCATTACCTGGCAAGTTGGGCGCACTGGTAAACTTACACCAGTTGCCGAACTCAAGCCCCGCATCATTGAGGGCACTGAAGTCTCAAGGGCCACACTGCACAATCCTGGTTACATCAAAGATTTAGATTTACAGCTTGGTGATAGAGTCTTGGTCCATAAATCAGGCGGCATTATCCCCGAAATTCTTAAAGTTATTATCGAAGAACGCCCTGAAGGCTTAGTCCCTTATGCCATTATTGACCACTGTCCTGAATGTAATTCTGAACTAGAAATGGACGGGGCTAATCTGCGTTGCATCAATCCTGCTTGTCCTGCCCAACAGTTAGGGCGATTGATCTACTACGCCTCGCGCACGGCCATGGATATTGAAGGTTTGGCCGTAAGAACCATTGAGCAATTAAGCAAAGCTCATTTGGTCAAAAACATCCCTGATTTATATGACCTTCGTACCGAACACCTTTTAGAACTCGAGGGCTTTGCCAAAGTAAGTGCCAAGAAATTAGTGGACCAAATTCAGGCCTCCAAGACTCGTCCTCTGTCACGCTTATTGGTGGCCCTCGGCTTACCTCATGTGGGCAGACGAACCGCCACAATTTTGGAAAGAGCTTTCCCATCTTTAGACGCTCTGCAAAAAGCTAGCGTGTCTGATTTTGAAGCCATTCACGATATCGGTGAAACCACAGCCGAAGCTATTTACAATGCACTTCATACCCCTTTTACTGAAAAGTTAATCACAGACTTGCAAGCCAGGGGCATCAATCCTAAAGCCGAACAAACAGTAATCAGCGACGCGCTCAAAGGTAAAACATTCGTGCTTACCGGAACCTTGAATGAATCGCGTGACATGGTAAAGACCAGACTCGAGTCCTTGGGTGCGAAAGTGGGTTCTTCAGTCAGTAAAAAAACTGATTACCTAGTGGCTGGTGAAAGTGCAGGCTCAAAATTACAAAAAGCCGAAGAGCTAGGCGTAAAGGTTATTAATGAAGATGAATTGCAGCAACTCCTTTTATCTTTAGAGGATGTTTCATAAAGGTTAATCCCATTATGTTTCAACAAGGTTCTCGAGTTTCAAAATTCTAAGCGATAGTCTGCAATTCTGGGGTTTGAGGATTTTTCACCTCGAACTTTAGCCCCTTGCTTCATGGCGTAACCTGAAACGATGATGTCAAGCATTTTGCAATTTGCCATAACCCAGATGATTTAATAGCAATTAGGCTGATTGAGACAATGTTTCAACAACGGGCTTGTCATCCTGAGTATGGTCGAAGGAAGCCCATTATAAAACGCGGACAAAAGATGTCTCAGTTAACCTTGGAACTGCTACAAGTTATGTAATCCCTACCTTGACACTCGGAATTAAATCTGTCATGATGCTGCATATCCGAGTTAAATGCTCGGCATTAAAAAAGTATCATCTAGGGAGATATCAATGAAATACTTATGTAGCTTTTTTCTTCTTGTTTGGAGTGTAGTTTCTGCCCAAGAAGTCAATGTTTATTCTGCCCGTCACTATGACTCTGATACCGAACTATTCAATACATTTACTGAAACAACGGGTATTAAGGTAAATGTGATCGAAGCCAAAGCCGAAGAACTTATTGAACGGGTCAAGAGTGAAGGTCAAAGTAGTCCTGCGGATGTGATTATCACCGTAGATGCAGGAAACCTCTGGCGAGCTGAACAAGCTGGGGTTTTAGCATCGGTCAATTCAGAAATTCTCAATACCGCTATTCCAGAAAATTTGCGCCACCCAGAAGGCAAATGGTTTGGCTTTGCCACCCGAGCAAGAGTTATTGTTTATAACAAAAATACAGTATCACCCCAAGAGCTTTCAAGCTATGAAGAGTTAGCCACTGAAACTTGGAAAGAACGCCTTTGCATTCGCTCTTCAAGCAATGTTTATAATCAATCTCTTTTAGCCTCAATGATTGCCAGCCTTGGTGCAGAGGCTGCTGAAAAATGGGCTCAAGGCATCGTAGACAATATGGCCAGAGACCCTGAAGGTGGCGATACTGACCAAATCAAAGCCGTGGCGGCTGGGCAATGTGAGATAGCTGTTTCTAATCATTATTATTTAGCTAGGTTGATAGCCTCGAGTGAAGCTTCTGACAATGAAGTAGCCAACAGTGTAGGAATTTTCTTTCCTAACCAAAAAGGTCGTGGAACCCATATCAATATCAGTGGCGCAGCCGTTTTAGAAACTTCACCCAATAAAGAGAATGCAGTAAAGTTACTCGAGTTTTTAGCTTCGCCCCAGGCCCAAGCCCTTTTTGCTCTGCAAGGCTATGAATACCCTGTAGTTGCAGGTGTTGAAACCTCGCCTATTATTCTTGCATTTGGTGAATTCAAGAGTGATAGCCTAAACGTAGCTAACTACGGAGAAAATAATCCAGAGGCAGTACAAATCATGGACCGAGTGGGTTGGAAATAAAGAAGCCTTTAGCAGCAGGTATCATCTGGTCAAGAAGCCTTTAGCAGCAGGTATCATCTGGTCAATAAACTCAGAACAAGTCTGGTTATTATTACTTTAAGAATTCTCTACTCAAGCTAATGTTTTTATAAAAGGTCTACTATGATTCAAACCAAAACACCTCTCACTGCGTCACCTCCAAGGTGGCGCAACCCTATTAAGGGTTGGACACTGATCACTCTACTTCTAACACTGGTCATGATTCTTCCTTTATGGGTCATTGCTGGAAGCTGGTTTTTTCCTAAACAAGAGATTTGGCAACATCTTGCTAGCACGGTTCTAAAAGAATATATTCTTAATTCTCTTGGTCTCATACTAGGTGTTGGCATTGGCGTAAGCTTGCTAGGTGTAAGTACAGCCTGGCTAGTCAGCATGTGTAACTTTCCTCTAAGGCGCTTTTTTGAATGGGCCCTTATGTTGCCTATGGCCATACCCGCCTATATTTTGGCCTATATCTATACTGATGTTTTACAATTCTCTGGCCCCCTACAAACCTTACTGCGAAACATTTTTGGCTGGAGTGCCAAAGATTATTGGTTTCCTGATATTCGCTCCTTGACGGGGGCCATTTTTGTTATGAGCCTTGTTCTTTATCCTTATGTTTATGCCCTAGCCAGAACTGCTTTTTTAGAACAACCTACTTGTATCCTCGAGGCGGCCCAAAGTTTACGCTGTCATCCGTGGCAAAGTTTTTTTAGACTTTCACTGCCCATGGCCAGAGCGGCCATAGGCGCAGGTGTATCTTTAGCCTTGATGGAAACCTTGAGTGATTTTGGCACGGTGGAATACTTTGGAGTGCCCACTTTTACGACTGGGATTTACCGAACATTTTTTGGTATGAGTGAACACTTAGCTGCAGCACAACTTGCAGCTTGTTTACTAGTATTTGTAGTGTTTTTACTTATCCTCGAGAGATTTTCAAGGCGTTCCTGGAAACACAACTTGCCCCAAGGTCAACCTTTTCGCTATTCCTTAAAAGGCTGGCGGGCTTGGCTAGCCACCCTGACCACCTTGATACCTATTTTCCTTGGGTTTTTATTACCTTTAGGTCTTCTAATCGATATGGCTCGCCGCACCCAGGGCGAATTTTCTAGATTTATAAGTTCGGCTGGGAGCAGTGTGGTACTAGCAACTGTTACCTGTCTGATGGCTATGTTTTTGGCTCTGATTCTAGCTTATGGCTCGCGGCGCGGTAATCGATGGGGAAAGCAAATTGCTTATTTAGCAACGCTGGGCTACGCCGTTCCAGGTACGATCATTGCTGTAAGCATCTTGATTACCTTTCGTTTTTTGGGTCAATCACTGCACCTAGGTATTCTTACAGGAACTCTTACCGGTCTTATCTATGCGTACTTGGTAAGATTTTTAGCCAGCGCGTTACAAAGCACCACTAAAGGTCTCGAGCGCATTACACCTTCAATGGATGAAGCTGCGCAAAGTCTAGGAAAAAATTCCATTGAACTCCTTACAAAAATTCATATACCTTTGTTACGTGGCAGCTTACTAACCTCTGCCCTACTAGTTTTTGTAGACGTGATGAAAGAGTTGCCAGCTACACTCATTGTTAGACCCTTTAATATGAATACCCTAGCTACCGAAGTGTATCGACTAGCCTCTGATGAACGCTTGCGCGAAGCCTCATTACCAGCTTTAGTCATTGTTTTAGTCGGAGTGATTCCAGTTATTTTATTTAGTTTGGGAATAAGCCGCTCGAGAGTTTAATCTGACCCAGACGCGCCTGCTAATACACACCTTAACAAGCCATATTCATATTCGCCATTCAACTTATCAAAAAGCGGTTTGAGCCTGCCCTTATCTTCTTCAGACTGGGCTTCATAGGTATCCACAATTCGCCGCATATCACTTTCAGAAAGACCTGTCGCCTCTTGCGCGGTGAGTTCACCCACTTCAACCAATTCAGCACAGTGTGTAAGAATCGTTGACTTTGCCAAGTTGCGTTTTGCCGCGACTTGCTCAGGATGCAAGCCTTCTTTCAAGAGTTCCCAGGTAACTAAAACCGTATCAGAAACAATGGGCATTCGCTGTTTTGTTGAGGGTTCACTATCACTTTCCAAAGCGGGGGCATATTGCAAAATCACATCCATAAAGACTTGACCATAGCTCGAGAGCTTCCTCTGCCCCACACCTGAAAGTTTTGCAAAAGCTTTCAGCGAACGCGGTTTATCTGTAGCCATTTGGCGCAAAGTGCTGTCATGAAAAATGACGTAAGCAGGCACATTTTGTTCTCTGGCAATCTCAGCACGTAAAGTGCGAAGAGCCACAAAAAGTTCTGCATCGGTGCCTTGTAATTCTGTCTGCGCGGCGCGTTGTTTGCGCTCTGCTTTTACAGTTGTGTCTTGGCGGAACTCGAGCTTTTCCTGACCTTTTAGCACTGGCGAACTTTTTGCTGTGAGTTTAAGCGAGCCGTAGCCTTCATCATCGGTGGTGAGATAACCAACACCGACTAATTGCCTAACTACAGAACGCCACTGTTTTTCATTCATCTCTTGACCAATACCAAAGGTTGTCAAAGTGTGATGATTGAGTTCGGAGACCCTGGGCGTAGTCTTCCCTAGCAAAACATCAATCAGATGCCCTGCACCAAAGCGTTGATTGGTGCGAACAACCGTTGACAAAAACTTTTGTGCTTGTACTGTGCCATCATAGGTTTCTACAGGATTCATGCAGGTGTCACAGTTACCACAAGGTTGCGCGGTTTCACCAAAATACTCGAGTAACACTTGTCGCCTGCACCGCGCAGATTCACAAAAACCAATAAGTTTCTCGAGCTTTTGATTTTCGACACGCTTATACATGTCGTTAGCTTGAGATTCCTCTAACATCTTTCGCAACATCACCACATCAGAAAGCCCGTAAGTCATAAAAGCATTGGATGGTAAACCGTCACGTCCGGCGCGGCCTGTTTCCTGATAATAGCCTTCAATGCTCTTTGGTAAATCAAGATGCGCCACAAAACGCACATCAGGTTTATCAATACCCATGCCAAAGGCAATCGTCGCCACCATGACAATTCCTTCTTCACGCAAAAACTTTTCTTGATGGGTTTGCCTTGTTACAGCCGGTAAACCCGCATGATAAGGCAAGGCCTTGAGGCCTCGTTTTTTTAACCACTCGGCGGTGTCATCAACTTTTTTTCTTGATAGACAGTAGATAATTCCGGCATCACCCTCATGCTCGGCTTGGTAAAACTCCATAAACTGCTGGCGGGCATTTTGTTTATTTACTACTGTGTAGCGGATATTCGGGCGGTCAAAAGAAGAAATGAATTGCTGTGCATTTTGCAAAGAAAGTTTTTCAACAATTTCTTTTCGTGTAAAATCATCAGCAGTGGCAGTAAGGGCAATGCGCGGAATCTGTGGGAAGCGTTCAGCAAGAATGGAAAGTTGTAAATACTCAGGGCGAAAATCATGACCCCAGCGAGATACACAGTGCGCTTCATCTATTGCAAAAAGTGCAACCTGACTGCGCTCTAATTGCCCCAGAAACCGCTCTGTCATCAAGCGTTCTGGTGCGACATAAAGCAAATCTAATCCACCGTGTAAAAGTTGGTCCTCAACATCTCTGGCTTCTAACGCACTAAGGCTCGAGTTCAAAAACGCAGCCTTCACGCCTACTTGCAGAAGCGCGTCCACTTGGTCTTTCATCAGGGCAATAAGCGGTGAGACTACAATACCCACACCAGGACGCAGCATGGCAGGAATTTGGTAGCAGAGGGATTTTCCGCCACCTGTGGGCATCAGGACGAGAGCATCTTTACCGCTCGAGACCTGGCTGATAATCTCTTCTTGTTCACCACGGAAGTGGCTATAGCCAAAAGTTGTTTGGAGGATGCTTAGGGCACGTTGCACAGTCATTATTTTGACACGTTTAAGTTTAAAAAAAGGTCTCCCGAAAAGACTAAAAGCCCTCGAAGTGAGGGCTCCCACTATTTTGCCATTTGACTAAGGACTATAAGCAGCCACAAAAGTATTCTGATGGTTAGCCTAAAATAAATTTCTAGTCGCTTGACTTTTACCTCGAGCCGTTCCAAACGCTGCCGATTCTCCATAGCAAATAGATTGACTGAATTCACAGCAAAAAAATAACCTTCTCATCGACTTTTTTGTGTTCAATAGAAAATAGTTAAGCTATTTTTTGGAGGTTTGGTATGCGCTTGTTTGTTACCCTCGTTGTTTTGCTTTTTACTCTGTGTGGCTGTAAATCAGCAACTCCCGAAGCCCACAATCATTTCAATACAACGGCACTACCTCATAACATCCCGAATTTTTGTACTAATCCAACCGTAAGTGCTGTGCAAACAGGCAACTGGTCAAATGCAGCAACTTGGACAAAAGCCTTAGTGAATAATGATGTACTCGAGATTCCTGTAGGCAAAACTGTCACGCTCGATATACGAAGTGACACGCGCATCAAATGCCTCGCAGTTAAAGGTACGTTACGCTTTAAGAATGATGTCAATACACGCCTTCGTGTCGGAACACTGATGGTTCTTGAAGGTGGCAGGCTTGAGGTCGGCACAACGAGCGCACCAATCGCCTCAACTGTTACAGCAGAAATTATTATCAACAATCAAACCATTGATAAAACGAAAGACCCCGAGAGTTATGGCACAGGCATTCTTGGTTTTGGGCGCGTAGTCATGATGGGTGAAGCAAAATCAAGTTATATGCGCTTGGCAAATGAAGCTATAACTGGGGCGAAAACGTTCACGCTGGCAGGTACACCCCAAAATTGGCGTATTGGTGACCGCCTGGTGTTACCGAGTACAACGCAAGGCTCGAGTGGTCTCGATACTACTGATTACACAGCACTGCTTACCCCAGCACAGCTTACTTTGCAAACCCTTTCAGGGACCTCATTAAGTGTTACTCAAGGGCTTAGCAAATCCCATCTCGGCGCACGCAATTACGCAGGCAATATTGCTGGTTTACCACATTTAGGCAATCTGTCACGCAATATCATCATTCGTTCTGAAGCACCAAATGGCACACGCGGTCATATTTTGTTTACGCACCGCGCCGATATAGATATGCGCTATGTTCTCTTCAAAGATTTAGGACGCACAACTATTCAACCATTAAGTATAAGCAATCAAGTTGGACGTTACGCATTGCACCTGCATCACCTGATGGGAGTAATAGGAAAACCAGCAGGAAGCTATCAATACATTCTTATTGGTAACGCCATTGACAGAAGTTCTAAATGGGGCATTACGATTCACGATACGCATTATGGTTGGATACGCAGCAACATTATGTACAACACACCTGGTGCGGGCATCATGACCGAGGATGGCTCGGAAAGTTTTAACCGCATTGAAAACAATTATGCAATCTATACCATTGGCACAGGCGACGAACGCGGTGACAGTCGGCAATATCAAAATGATTGGGGCTTTGAAGGCTCTGGGATTTGGCTGCGTGGCCCCAATAATTACGTGCGAAACAACATCGTTGCTAACAGTAATTCCTTTGCCTATAGCGTGATGCCGTTTCGCATGGAAGCCCCCGTAAGAATCCCTAAGTTTCCTGGTGCTGATACGACGGTTGCTAGTCAAATAACCAGTTACAGAATGCAGCAACTTAAATTACTCGAGTTCTCCAACAATATCGCCTATGCCAGCCGCAGCGGGGTAACGTTTTGGGATACGGGCAGTCACGCCAATGTGTTTAACCTCGAGGTCAGAGATTTGAACGGCAACATTGCCGAAAATCTGGTCAAGAATATGACGCTCTGGCACATCAACCGCTACGGCTTTTACGGCTACGGTATCAACCGTGTCACATTTGATACCTGGAAACAATACGGGGATATAAGCAGCTTGGCTGAGAGCCCTTACAACGACCCCATCGGGTTGTTCTTTAGCGATTATCCTGCACGCAACACCAAAGTGTTGAACAGCAATTTTCAGGGCTTGCGACGAGGTATCCTGATTCCAGGTAAAGCCGGAGATTCGACAGATGAGTTTGGCAACACGCCAAGTTTATTTCTGGTCAAAGATTCGTTCTTTAGTACCACACGAGGCATACATAGCGAAGCCACCTGGAGCGTTGGGGATGCAAGTGCATTAGTACCACGCCGTATTGAAATTGAAAACTCGAGGTTTCAAGATAATCCTGGTAATCCTGGTTATAATCCGTATTATCCCAACGACATCGGCAAGAATATTCACTATGCCATTGCACCCACCAATGATTTGTCTAGCACGTATGCACACCAAAATCTGGTACAACTCACCACGTTTATCGTCCGAAACTTTAACGGTGTAGCAGGAGACAACTTCCGCGTCTTTGCGCGTGAGCAAGCACCCAATGTCATCGTGCCACAAACGGGTCAGCATATTGGCGTGCCTGAGGCAGGTTTAACGAATGCACAGGTTTGGCTTAAATATGGCAAAGCCATCAGTGGTGCGGTAACACCATGTCTGGCAACGCGGGTAACCATTCACGGGTTTGTTTGTCCGTAGACCTAAACCCATTCCCCTTTTCGCATCACCGGCTCGAGCTTACCTTCTTGGGTTATACCGTCTATATTCATATCGCTAGAGCCAATCATAAAATCCACGTGGGTAAGACTACTGTTTAGCCCAGACTTTTCAATCTGCTTATCTTTCATCTTGGTTCCGCCTTGGATATTAAAGCGGTAAGCATTGCCCAGTGCTAAATGGCTCGAGGCGTTTTCATCAAACAAAGTATGTAAAAAAAGAATGCCTGATTTTGAAATAGGGCTACTGTGCGGAACCAAGGCTACTTCACCTAGTCGTCCGGCACCTTCATCGGTCTCGAGCAGTTTGTGCAAGAGCTTTTCCCCTTTTTTAGCTTTAGCTTTCACAACTTTGCCACCCTTAAACGTCAATTCGAAATTGTCAATCAAGTTTCCTGCATAAGCCAGTGGTTTAGTACTACGCACTACACCTTCGGTATAGTTTTTGTCAGGTGCAGTAAAGACTTCTTCAGTGGGCAAATTGGCGACATAGGTAATCCCATTTTGTGAATCCTGAGTTCCACCTAGCCAGATATGATTCTTAGCTAACCCAACCGTTAAATCCGTTCCAGCAGAACTATATTTTAGAGCCTTATATTGTTTTTTATTCAAGTAGGCACGGCGGTTTTGTAACACTTTGAGATGTTTTTGCCAATTGGCAATTGTGTTGGGTTGATCAGCCCGCACTGTTTTCAAAATCGCAGCCCAGAGTTTTTGTATTTGTTTTTCAGGTTTATCTTTGGGGAAAAGTTTTGCCGCCCACCCTTGAACCGGTACGCTTACCAAGCACCAGTTAACCCCAGAAGACATAATTTTACCCATCAAGGGTTGCATTTCGGTACGCATGGCCCGTTCATAGGACGCAACACTTTCAGGATCTTGTTTTTTTAAGAGTTCTGGGTCCGAAGCGCGAATACTCAGTAACGCGTCGCCTGTGTTTAGTTCTTGATTAAAAGCCTCTTTATACCAAGCTGGTACACGGCTAAACGAGTCTTTAGGGGCATACTTAAACCGCGAAAGTAACATAGCATCATCGGTCCAAAAAACATCGACATGGCTTGCCCCTGCTTTATAGGCTGCATCCACTACCAGACGGGTAAAAGCTGCCCCCTCCAAAACTGAGCGAATAAACAACCTCTGGCCTCTTTGCAAATTAAGACCTACCCGAACGACTAAATCAGCATAAACGTCTAGTTGTTTATCAAAACTCAATGGCATTTTTGCTCCTTAAATTAAACTCTATCTTAAAAGGTTATACCGATATCACGTAGAAATTATCATTACAAACTACATATCAAGTAAAATTTTTACGAATTTATCTTTGCCTTTTTGCAATACTACAGGCTCTTTGATTTCTAATTGCAATTGGACATCCTCGAGTACATCCCCATTAAGTTTTAAGCCTTTGTTCTGAATCAACCGCCGAGCTTCACCATTTGAAGGCGTTAAGCCTGCCAAAGTAGCTAGTTTACAAATCCAAATTTTTCCCTCCTGCAATTCGGAAGCAGGTAATTTAAACTCTGGTACATCATCAGGAATACCACCTTTGGCAATGTAGTCATAACGCTCTTCGGCATATGCAATGGGGTCACTACCATGATAAATTTTCACTAGCTCTCTAGCAAAAACCCGATGCGCCTCATTAACATCTTTAGCAATACGTGCCTTCATGTCCTCTAAATCAAGGGTTGTACATAACTCGGTATAACGCAATAGCAAATGGTCAGGCACAATCATGGCTTTTTTGAACATCACCTCAGGGCCTTCTGCAATACCAATGTAATTGTCTAGAGACTTTGACATTTTTTCTACGCCATCTAAACCTTCTAATAAAGGAGTAGTAAAAGCAATCTGCGGCACTTGTCCATATTCACGTTGAATATCTCGTCCAACCAGAAGATTAAAAAGCTGGTCGGTTCCACCAAGTTCAACATCTGAGCGAATAGCCACTGAATCGTAAGCTTGGGCCAAGGGGTAGAGCAGTTCGTGCATACTGATAGGCACACCCTGACCATAGCGTTTGGTAAAATCATCACGCTCGAGCATTCGGGCCACGGTATAGCGCGAAGCCAACCGAACAATATCGGCAAAGTTAAGTGGCTCTAACCACTCGGAGTTATGACGTATCTCAAGTTTGTCAGGGTCAGGATCGAGGATTTTGGTAGCTTGTTGAATATAGCTTTTACCGTTTTCTCGAGTTTGCTCCAGGGTCAGCATGGGTCTGGTTTTAGATTTACCTGACGGGTCACCAATCATAGCCGTAAAATCACCGATAATAAGCACAACACGATGACCTAAATCCTGAAACTGGCGCATCTTGCGTAACACCACAGCAAACCCCACATGAATATCTGACCGCGTGGGGTCAATCCCAAGCTTGACCCGCAATTGGCGATTTTCCTTTTGTGCAAGCTCGAGTTTTTCTTTTAGCCCATCCTGGGGAACAATGCTATGTGTACCACGCTGTAAAAAAGTGATTTGTTCGTTGATAGTCATAGGTCCTCATTTCAATAAAAAGGCGACGTTAAACGCCGCATCTAGGGGTCAATCTTGAGTCAGGATGCTAGAGATGATACAAGGCAAATAAAATCAGCTAAATATCCATAGCCATCATCCATAGCACCACCTCCTAAAGCAAACATAAGTCCTAGTTTAGCAGACTTTGCAACTACAGCTAGTGTCATCAATTGTTATAAAGTCGACCCAAGGCCAACAAAGCGTTTGCTAGCAAAAATTAGAACTACACAACCCCACCACACCAGAGCGTAAGCTATACCTTGTGTTTAGACGACCTGTTTCTTCAAACTCTGTTTCTTCAAACAATGACGGCAAATTTGACCTCAGACAGTTACGCAGGCTTTTTAGCTATACCAAACCCTACCGACTACACCTTTTTGTTGGGCTCTTATCTGTGACCATTGCCAGTGGCCTAGGACTGGTGTTTCCTTTGGCCACCGGCAATCTTTTTAATACGGCTTTTCAAGGCTCAAATGCTGCCGAAGCCTTTATGCAAAACCTCAACAAAATTGGGCTTTTCTTAATTGGTATTTTTTTGTTTCAAGCAGTATTTAACTATTTGCGAACCTACATGCTTGGCTTAGTCGGTGAAGGCGTGGTGGCTGATTTACGCAAAGGGCTTTTTAAGCACTTGATGGGTCTACCGATTAGCTTTTTTGAATCTCGCAAGACTGGCGAAATCACCTCACGCTTGACTTCTGATATCAGTACAGTACAGGGAGCCGTCTCACAAGCTCTGGCACAATTTATCAGTCAACTTATTACGCTTATTGGTGGGGTGGTAGTCATTTTTATCTTGAATGCCAAACTTACTTTAGTCATGCTTTCCATTATTCCAGCAGCCATTATTGCAGGGGCCTATTTTGGTCGCAAACTACGCAAAATTAGTACCGGATATCAAGACAAGATTGCCGAAGCCAATGCCAGTGCCGATGAAGCCATTAGCGGTATACGGGTAGTCAAATCTTTTACAGCGGAAAGCCTCGAGTCTAGTCGTTATAACACCCTTATCACTGAATCCTACAAAGTAGCTTTGCGCAGGGCTCAGGTTCGGGCTCTTTTTGTTCCTAGTATTTTGCTGGCCATGTTTACAGGTATTGGGTTGGTGCTGTGGTATGGCAGCAGGCTTATCTTACTAGGTGAGTTGCAGTGGGGAGATTTTATTTCTTTTATGATGCTTACCGTCATGGTGGCAGGTTCGATAGGAACATTCACAGGTCTTTATAGCCAGTTGCAAGAATCCTTGGGAGCTTCAAAACGCATCTTTGAACTTTTGGATTTACAAAGTGATTTACTCGAGCCCAGTGCACCCAAACCTTTAGATAAAGTTCAGGGCCGCATCACGTTTGACAAGGTTTTTTTTCGCTATGGTGATCGTGGTGATGAATGGGTCTTGCAAGATTTAAGCCTCGAGGCTAAACCTGGTGAAGTGGTAGCTTTGGTTGGTCCAAGCGGTGCTGGCAAAAGTACGCTTATTACCTTGATTCCTCGCTTTTATGATCCTACTCAGGGGCGAATTTTGCTAGATGATAGTGATATTCGTGAAATGAGCCTTTTAGATTTGCGTAGCCAGATTGGTATTGTGCCGCAAGAAACACAGCTTTTTTCTGGAACAGTTGCCGAGAATATACGTTATGGTCGCCCTGACGCAGGCGATGAGGAAGTTATTGAAGCTGCCAAAGCAGCCAATGCCCACAGTTTCATTTCTGATTTTCCAGACGGTTATAAGACTGTGGTTGGCGAACGTGGGGTTAAACTTTCTGGCGGGCAACGTCAGCGTGTTGCCATTGCTAGAGCCCTCCTAAAAAACCCTCGCATTTTAATTTTGGATGAAGCTACCAGTTCACTGGATAGTGAATCAGAAGCTCTGGTTCAAGAGGCCCTCGAGGTCTTGATGCAAGGGCGCACTACCTTTGTGATTGCTCACCGTTTATCCACCATTCGCAATGCTCATAAAATTTTAGTTCTTGATGACGGCAAAATTATCCAGCAAGGCAGCCATGATGATTTACTCGAGCAGGGTGGACTTTATAAAGACCTCTATGAAAGGCAATTCAAGCGTCATAGCTTAACTTCAGAACTTAATTAAATATCCCATATTTTGCGTGCTGTAGCCTACATAGATGTAAGACTTGAAGTTGACGTTACGTTATCCTTTAGACTAAAGGTAGAGGTTCTTTATGATGACACAAACATTTCCAGTCACAACAAGTTCACGTCTTTTGCAAAGGGGTTTACTAGCCAATGCAGTTTTCTCTGCTTTGAGCGGGCTCAGTATTATTTTCCTATTCAGGCAAGCAACAACATTTTTAGGTTGGGTTAGCCCCTGGTTTATTATCGTAATAGGCTTGGGTTTAGTCGGGTTTTCTGTGGTGGTAGCTCGAGCCTCCTTTACACTAAACACTCAAATAATTAAATACATCATTCTTATGGACATAGCTTGGGTTCTGGGAAGTGTTTTACTCCTAATGACACCTTGGGTTAGCCCTATAGCGAAATGGGTAATTGCTGGCCTTGCAATCATTGTGGCTATCTTTGCTTTCTTGCAATCTTGGGGATTGCAAAGAGTAAATGCTACAAATAGCTTTTCTATCTCCACATATATTGATACCTCAGCAAGTAAAGTCTGGAGTGTTCTTACTGATGTTGGCAATATTGCCCAGTGGCATCCTGGGGTTAAAGCCTCTTACCTCACTTCCAAAGTGCAAGGTCTAGGTGCAAGTCGCCATTGTGACTTAGGTAGCAAAAATTATTTAGATGAACAGGTTGTTATATACAAACCTGAACAACACCTTACTTTTCGCATTACCAAGACCAATTTACCCATGACTGCCGACATTCATTTTTTGCTTACGCCAACAGCTCGAGGCACACAGGTTGAAGTCAAACCAGTCTATAGCGTTAAGGGTGGGCTTTTGGGTTTGGTACTGGATATATTTTATGTTGAGCGAAGCTATAAAAAAGGAATGCAAACCCTTTTATCAGGACTCAAAAAACACGTTGAAGCACAGAACTGAAAGGCTAGGTTGGATTTATGTTTTCAGTCGGTGAATTTTCTAAACTCGCACAAGTGAGCAAAAGACAACTGCGCTTTTATGATCAGATTGGTTTATTTACACCGCAAGGTGTTCAAGACAACGGGCGACGTTTATACAGTGCTAGTCAACTTTCTGAACTTAATCGCATTTTAGCTTTACAGAATCTTGGCTTTTCATTAGAGCAAATTCGCAAACTTATTCAAGATAATGTTTCACTTTCTGAGCTTAGAGGAATGCTCAAACTCAAACAAGCCGAGAGTGAACAAAGGCTCGAGGCAGAACAGCGACGTTACCATGCTATTGCCTCAAGGTTAAAACAAATTGAACGCTCCACTGAACAAGAACCCCTCAACGTTGTAATGAAATCTGTGCCAGCGCAAAACGTTTTAAGCCTCAGAACAACCTCATCACTCGAGGAAGGCACGCATCTGTTTCAGCAACTTATTGGAAGTTTTACCGAAGAGAAAGGCCTGCATTATGGCTCCTTTTTTATTCATCTTTTTGGTAGTGACTACGACCCAGAAAGACTCGAGGGTGAAATAGGTCGCATAATTGAAAAGGGCCAGCCATCTATGACACAAGAACTCGAGCTAAATGTAAATGAACTTCCTGCTGAAACTCAGATGGCAACCTACGTGGTTACAGGTTCTAGGTTTGATTTACACCTTGCTTACAGTGCTATTGGGCAGTGGGTAGAAACTAACGGTTATGTACTGACAGGTGGCTCGAGGGAGATAGTATTACAACTCCCTCAAAAAATTGACGGCAGCGATACTGTAATGGAAGTTCAGATTCCTTTAAGAAAGTTTAGTGAATCCCTACAAGAACCTTATCAACTCAAATCATCAAACAGGTAACGTATCTGTAAGTTTTTCAGGCTCGAGCTTTGGAAAACTATTATGCAAATAACAAGAAGCCGTTTGATAGTCCTGTAAGCGAAAAAGTGGCGGCGGTGTTTTGCAAATCTCCATCACATGTGGGCAACGGGTTGAAAACTTACAGCCACTACTCTTGGCACCTTCTGCTTCCTTAATTTTGGTTTCAGTATCACCCCAACGCCGCGATAAATCAGGCCAAGGAATAGAATCAATTAAGAGCTTGGTGTAGGGATGCTGCGGATTTTTAATCACACTATCCACGTCACCTGCTTCCATCACCGAACCTCGGTACAACACCATGATTGATTTGGCGATATGAAAAGCGGTGGTTAAATCGTGGGTAATATAGACAATTGAAACTCCATAATTTCTTTGTAGACTGCGCAACGTCTCTAAGATATTGGCCCGCAAAGATGCATCGACCATCGAAACAGGTTCGTCAGCCACTAACACTTTAGGGCGTAATACCAGCGCACGAGCAATATTAATACGCTGGCGTTGTCCCCCTGAAAGCTGATGGGGAAAACGTCCCAAAATTTCATCAGGTTGTAACCCAACTGCGGTCAGGGCTTCAGCCATTTTGTTTTTCATATCACTGCGAGAAGTGGCAATTTTAAAACGCCGAAGCGGAACCTCGAGCAAATGGTCAACATGATAAAATGGATTGAAAACTGCAAAAGGGTCTTGAAACACAGCCTGAACTTCACGACGAAAAGTCATGCGCTCAGCACCTTGTAATTGGTTGATATTTTTACCCTTGTAAAGAATCTGCCCAGTTGTTGTCTCAGTAAAACCCAGCAAGAGCATAGCTAGCGTTGTTTTTCCACTTCCGCTTTCTCCGGCTACTGTCATGATGGTGGGTTCATTTTCATTAAGAGTAAAGGACACATTCTCGAGGGCAGTATTAAGCGTTTTTCCTTGACCATAAATTTTGCTAACATTTTTGAACTCGAGTAAACTCATGCCATCACCACCAGGCTCATCATTGCGAGCCGTCGTTTAAGTTGATTTTGAAGTAGGCTCAGTCGTTTAATGCTGAATCTGCGAAGCAATCTCCCTGCTCTACTCTCGAATGAAGAGATTTTTATAGACGTTAAAGAACTCTCGTCAGTTATTAGGTGAAGGGAGATTGCTTCGTCACTTATTTCCTGCAAATGTAATGAAGCGAAACTACGAAGGGTGTGCGGATTCATGCCATCACCTTTTCTGTGTAAAGATGGCAGGTTACTTGTCGTCCACCAGGCATCACTTCTACTTCGGGTCTTATATTTTTGCAATGCTCCATAACCGCATCACAGCGCGGATTAAAGGCGCACCCACCTGGCAAACGCAAAAGCGAAGGAGCCAAGCCAGGAATGCCTTGAAATACACCTTTGTTATCCAGCTTGGGCAAACTTTTTATTAGAGCCTTGGCATAGGGATGCTTGGGGTCAGTGAACATATCGCGCACTGTGCAAAGCTCTACAATGCGCCCGGCATACATCACGGCTACTTTGTCCATTGATTGTGCCATAAGTCCCATGTCGTGACCAATTAAGATAACCGCCGCACCCATTTGTTTTTGTACACGGTCAATGGTTTCCATGACTTGGCGTTGGGTTACTACGTCAAGTGCACTGGTAGGTTCGTCGGCGATAATGACTTTAGGCTCGAGTAAAATCCCAATGGCAATACAGACACGCTGTTTCATACCACCACTTAACTCGTGGGCGTACATCTTAAAAACTTGTGACTTCAGTTCGACAGACTCTAGAGCCTTATAGCACCTGGCTTGCCTATCGGCTCTCGACATTCTAGGTTCATGGGCTTCAATCGCGTCCATCATTTGAGCCCCTATACGCAAGACTGGGTTAAGTGAATTCATAGCACCTTGAGGGATATAAGCAATTTTGCTGAGTCTAGCCTTGAGCATCTCTTTCTCTGAGAGCTTGGTAAGGTCAGTACCATCAACAATAACGCTGCCTCCCTCGATACGGCCAGGGGGTTTAATCATACGCATCATAGCCAGAGCCATAGTGCTCTTGCCAGAACCCGATTCACCAACCAAGCCTAGTTTTTCACCAGCATCTAAGTTAAAAGTTACATTATCCAAGGCTTTAGCCCGGCCAGCATCGGTGTAATAGGTAACTTGCAAATCAACAACTTTTAGAACAGGATTGGCCACAATCTACTCCGAACGCCTAACTCTGGGATTGGCAATTTCATCCATCCCCAAATTAATAAGGGCCAGTGAACCCAAAATAAGCACTAAGGCCACGGCAGGCATAATCGGCCACCACCACCACCCGTTAAAAAATGCAGCTTGCCCTTGGGCAGCCCAGATGATATTTCCCAGCAAGGGTTCACGCTGCGGCCCAAGACCTAAAATAGCTAAATAAAGCGATGCAAAAACAGCACTAAAGACTTGTCCTACAAAAGCTGCAGCTATAAAAGGTAAAAGGTTAGGCATCATTTCTTGAAAGATGATGCCAAAAGGCCCCATACCCGAGAGTTTGGCGACAGAGACAAATTGCCTTTCTTTCATCGATAAAACTTGTGAGCGAATCACCAAAGTTGGGCCCATCCAAGCCAGTAACACCACCACAAAAGCCATAGTAAAAATAGTGACATCTCGTTTATCTAGCGAACTAGCAATCACCACTTGAATAAGTAAAACTGGAATCGGTGTCAGGATTTGGCAAAGCCCTGTCACCAATCGATCCACCCAACCTCCAAAGTATGCCGAGGTAAATCCTAAAATAATACCTATCACTGTACCGATACCTCCTGCCACAAAACCAATCACCGCAGTCTGCCACATGCCTATGACCATGGCTGCTAGCAAATTGCGTCCAAAAAAATCTGTACCCATTGGAAATTGAAGACTAGGCGGTTGTTTGGGTCGTACCGCCAAGGGATAAGCATGTTTGGGGTTAATCGTAAAAAGTCCAATAACAGTAAAGGCTAGAAGTAACAGTAAAACGATAATTCCAACTGCCAAGCTTGGATTACGGCGCAAGTAGCGCAAAACCAATACCAGTCTACCTGGTCGTTTTACATTGGGTTGACTCAGTGTAAGCGATGCCATCGTGCCCCTTTAATTGCGCTTGATGCGCGGATCTAAAAGCGGATAAATAAATTCCAAAATCACCATCAGGGATGCAACGGCAATAGTGATAAACAAAACAACACCATAAATAACCGTAAAATCATTGGAGCGAATCGCACTGTCTAGCACGCGGCCAAGACCTGGAAGAGCAAAAAGAGATTCTACTAAAATAGCGGATGTCAAGACTGTACCTAAGGCTAGGGCCAAACCCGTCACTTGGGGCAAGAGAGCATTACGCAAATAGTAATCTCTAAAAATCCTGCGTGGGCTAAGCCCTTTGTGTTCGGCAAAGTTTACATAATCTTCACCCTGAATAGTAATACCCATACCACGCATGGAGAGCACCCAAAAGCCTACTGAACCAAAGATAAGCGACAGTGCCGGCAACAGTTGATGGCGAATGATATCGAGCCAGAATGTAAATGATCCAAAATCTGGTACTGTGCCCACCGCATATGCCCCCCCAAGAGGAAGCAATTTTAGGCGAAAGCCAACAAAGAAGATTAAAAAAACACCAAGTAACACCGGGGGTATACCCATAAGCAAAACAAAAGAAGTGGCAAAACTTCGTATCCAGCTAGGAGCCCTAGGCCAAGCTGCAATGGCACCCAACAAATTTCCAATAATAAACGATAGTACCGTCGTCACTAAAAGCAAAGCGATAGTCCAAGGCAAAGAGTCTACAATCAACTGCATAACCGTTCTGGGGAATTTATTAAATGAAACCCCCAAATCAAACCGAAGCACACTACCCAGATAGTTGGCATATTGCTCCAAAAGAGGCTTATCTAGGCCAAACTTGGTGTTATAGGAGGCAATAATGGTTTCTAAATCAGCAGGTGAAAACCCTCCTGAGCGTGAAAGCTCTGCAAATCTTTCACGAATTGGGTTACGTGGTGACAAACGCGGGATAAAAAAAGTGATGGTTGAAGCAGCCCACACCACCATAAGTAAAAATAAAAGCCTTCGTATAATAATAGTGAAACTCACGTCTGCAAGTTTCCTTTCTTGAATAAGTTAGATTAAATATACCCTACAAGTTACAAGTGATGGTGTGAGATGTGCATGATATTGATTGCTTGTAGTAAGGGTAAGGATGATGTTGATCTCCTCTATATTCTGGTAAGTCCTCGTACTAAATTACCTTAGGTTTATCCTTGCAATTTTCGCCAAAAAGTCCTTTGTAGATTGATATTTCTAAAAAACACAAAGTCTAACTTAATTGTGTATGGCTACTTATTACCAACAAAACCGACTACGTGAAAGATTTTGCCAGCGTTAATAGAGAGGGTTATTCATAACCTTAACTTCGTTCGACTTAAAAAATTGGGTAATACCTCACTCTCGAGTGAGGCATTACCCAATACATTTTTGTTTTATTCGGCTGCGGTCAAACCAGCCACAACCAGCAAACCGGTATGGGCCCAGAATGCACCGTTGGTGCCCATGGCCAAGTTATCTGTGGTTGGCCAATTGGTCCAGTAGGTTTGGTTGTAAGGAATACGGTGGAGCCACTGGATAACAGGAATATCAATCTGATCACGCCAGTAAATCTCTAAAGCTTGTGCAGCTAGTTCCATAAATTTAGGATCATCACTGCCAAGAGGTGCCATTTGGTCTAAGATGGCATCATATTCAGGGTTATTATAGCGTGAGAAGCGGTTATTACCTGCAGTGCTTCCTATAGCAGAGGCATACTTGCTGTGATAAAGCTCTAAAGCAGCGTAAGGGTCTTTAAGACTTGCACCGTGACCGAACATATAGCCACCAGCAACACCATCAGACATATTCTGATAAGCGTCAGTACCAAAGTTTACATCAGCATCAAACCCAGCATTGCGGAGCATCTCTACCAAGATAGGTACGATGTCACTGTGGATGCCTTCAAAACCTTGAATGACCATATTAACAGTTGCACCATCTTTTTCCCAAAGATCATCACCATTCATGGTAAATCCTGCTTCGGTCATAAGTGCAGCACTTTGATCAACATCATAAAGACCAGGTTGATATTTTTCCTCGAGGGCTTTTACTGCTGGGCTATCAACAAAAGCTTGCAAACCAGGGTAAAGTGGGAAAGGATAAATCGTAGCAATCGGCGCACCTTCATAAACAATTTCGTTGATCAGTTCGCGGTTAATGGCTAAGCTCATCGCGCGACGCACTTTGGGGTCATTGTAAGGCTCGAGTTGTGTGTTTACCCACAGTGAGTTTGGCCACCAGTCTAGATAACCATAGGGTGAAGCACTACCGGTGTGGGTGGTTACTTTGTCATTTTGCGAGATGATATTACCAATCACTGAGCTACGCATATCCAGTGCAGAATCAAATTCGCTATTTACAATTCTCTGCGCTACGATATCCATACCTTGTCCAACCTGACCACCGATATTGGAAATAACTACCCGCTTGACCGCAGGAACTGCAATACGTCCAGCTTTAATAGCCCACCAATCTTCACGCAAATCATATATCTTTTGGTTTGCATCCCAAGCCACTAAATCATAGGGACCCGAATGCGGCATGGTCAAATCGCCAGCAAAGGCGTTGACATCTTCTTGGGCACTTAAAACATGTGCCGGTACGATAGGAATACCTGTATCAAATTTGAGCATCAAAACTTCAAATTTGAATCTTGGTGCAGGAATTTTAAAAGCAACTGTCACCGTCTTATCATCAACTGCGGTAACTGATTCGACAAACTGGTCAAATGAGGCATGATAGGGCAGTTTTTCATTGCTCATTTGTCCTTCAAAGGTATAAACAATATCAGCCGAGGTGACAGGTGTGCCATCACTCCAAGCTGCATCAGCATTTAGTTTAATCTCCAAAGCCGTAAAGTCATCGTTGGTGTATTCCATGCTATCAGCTAACCAAGGGATCTCTTTATCGGCAAAAATACCAAAGTACATTAAGGGTTCCCACATCAGGGCATTGCCTTCTTGGTGGGTGTAGCCTGGGATAGCCCAAGGGTTAGTAACACCTATGGGTGAAGTGATACTCCAACCCAAAATAAGGGTCTGCTCTCTAGGTACTTCTTTAACGTCCTGCGCCAAAACAGGGCTTAAAGCGATAAACGCCGTAAGCATAGCCAACAGATTAAACACAAATCGTTTCATGTTAATACGTTCCTCCTGAAGCTTTAATTTGCCTTACTTCATATAAATAGGCTTAGAAGTAGAGTATATGTTGGTTAAGCCTAGGCTGTCAATTCATGAATAAACCTTACTTTTCCTTAGAAAGGAATACCAAAGGGGTTATTTATCTTATGCAAACTAGATAGGAAACCCTGCCTACATACTCCTAACTTCCAATAAAAAGCAGGGCTTGCAATGTTTGCAAGCCCTACCCTAGGCCTAAATTTCAATACTTACTGTGCAGTATTCGTAAATGTACACGTAACTTCTTCGTGATCGGCTAAGTTAATCGCACCTGCCGAACTACCATCACTACAACTCACATTGGTTAAATCCCAACCTGGCTGTGACAATTCAGCAACATCATAAACTCCAGCCGTAAGATTGCTAAAGCTTCTTGTGGCAGTACCGCTATTGGTGGTTACTTGGAAATTACCAAGCGTTAAACTTGTGAACCTAAAGACTCCATTTCCTCCTATAGCATTCTTGACAATGGTGATCTTAGCTAACTTAAAGTTGTTAAAAGTACAGGTTACATTTTCACCAACAGATAAATTCACTGCTGTTATGGGGCTGCCATCACTGCACGTTGCGCTGGTAAGTTGCCATCCGGCCGGAACAGTTTCGTTAACATTGTATATACCCTCTGCAAGATTGCTAAAGATCCTCGAGCCGGTTCCCCCAGATGTTGAAATGGTAAAGCTTGGTAAGGGCAAGGTTGTACTAGTAAAGGTAAAGGAGCGGTCGCCACCTTGCGTTATTTTTTGAATGGTGAGTGTTGGGAGTTTGGCATTCGTAAAGGTACAAGTCACTGTTTCATTTGCCGATATTACAATTGCACTAGCAGGGCTACCATCACTACAAGTCACGCCATCAAATCTCCAGCCGCTCGCTAACGTTTCAGTCACATCATAGGTTCCAGGAACAAGATTACTGATGGTTCTCGAGGCTGTTCCACCTACGGTATTCAAAGTGAACCCTGTAAGTGTAGAACTGGTAAAGCTAAAACCACCATTACCCCCAAGGGTATTTTTAGCCACAATCAACTTGCCCAACTTGGTATTTGTAAAGGTACAGGTGATGTTTTCATTTTCAGATAGATTAATAGCACCAACTGGGCTACCATCACTACAGATTGCACTATCTAATTTCCAACCTGTAGGAACTGTCTTGGCAATATTATAAATACCAACCGGAATATTATTAAAGGCTTTCGTAGCAAGACCTGAAGAAGTTGTCATACTAAAGTTACCAAGGGATGTACTGGTAAACCTAAATAACCCATCAGCACCTACAGTTACTTTTTGAATGGTCAAATTGCCCAATTGCTGCGTATTGGTAAATGTGCAGGTTACAGCTTCCCCTGCAGCTAGGTCTATGGCTGTAACGGGGCTACCATCACTACAACTTGCACTATCCAAATTCCAATTTGCAGGTACGGTCTCAGCAACATTATAAGTACCTAGGGGCAAGTTATTCACTATCCTCGAGGCTGTTCCTGCAACTGTTGTCAAACTAAAGTTTCCAATAGCTGGATTAGGACTGGTAAACTGGAAGGTTCCATTGCCATTGTTGGCAATTTTAGAAATGGTCAAGGTTGCAAGTTTCGTATTGTTAAATGTGCAAGTTACTGTTTCACCTGGAGATAAAGAAATCGCATTCACAGGGCTGCCATCACTACAACTCGTTCCTGTCAAGGTCCAACCTGCTAGCACTGTCTCCGCGACACTGTATGTTCCCGCCAAAAGGCTACTAAACGTTCTTGTACCTGCACCAGAATTTGTGGTTATATTAAAACTACCTGGTAGAGGTGTTGGTGGTGGTGATGTAGTAGTAAACGTAAAGGTAGCATTTCCTCCTACAGTATTCTTCACCACAATTAATTTAGCAATTCGCGTGTTGGTGATCGTACATTCTTTGGTTTCACCAGCAGCCAGAGTAACTGTACCATCAGAGGCACAATCTCCACCTATTGTAGCAACATAGTTACTCAGGGTTCCTGAAGCAATGGTTTCACCCACGGTATGCGTTCCAACACTTACATCGATAAATCCGGTTGTACCATTGTGGCTAGCTGCAGCCTTATGAATATCCCCATCAATGGTCAAGTTAAAGGTTCCAAAATCTGAGGTTGGTGCTAATAACTTGGTAACTTTCAGCTTGGGCGGCTGTGAGGAATTAACAAATGTACAAATAACAAGTTCGTTTGGCAAAAGGTTAATCGCATTTGGCAACAGATTGCGATCATCATTTACATTTCCTGGCGTACCATTATTGCCAACACAGGTTGCCGAAGTTTGCGCCCAACCACTGACGGCCGTTTCTGTTACTGAATAGGTGCCAGGGACAAGCAAACCCCAAGTGCGCTGGTTTGGCAAAGTTGCATCGGCATCATCATCAATCGTAAAACTTGCAGGTGATCCAGTACCGGTTCTTGTAAAGGTAAAATCCTGGGCACTGTTTGGAACCGTATCCTTTATAATCCGGATAAATCCTGTTTTCTTATTGACAAAGGTACAGACAACCGTTTCGCCATCCAAAATATCAATGGCACTAGGAGATAGGGTCCGATCATCGGCGGTATTGGTGGGTGTAACATTATCTCCTATACATGTAGAAGAAGTTAATGCCCAAGTACTTACAGGCGTTTGAGCCACAGAATAGTTACCTGCAACAACACTGAACGACAACTGTTTTGGCAAGGTTGCGTTCGCATCATCATCTAGACTAAAACTAGCAGGCAACCCATTGCCACCTGTTGAGGTGAATACAAAATCTTGTATGTTATTGGGAACAGAATCTTGAATAACTGTTAAGGTAGTCACTGCTAAAGTGTCAATATCGCTGGGTGCTTTTTTTGAACATGATGCTATGACAACGATAAGTAGTAAAGAAACGACGAAAGAAACCAGCTTGCCTCTATACGAAACAACGGAAAAACACATATATCCTCCTAAAAATAATCACGTAGACCTAGGGTTTATATTAGGTGTCAGAAAGCAAAGTGTACAAGCAACCAAAGAGGGTAGTTACCCATTACCAAAGTAATATGACTTACTCGAGCTAAGGTCTATATTCATAGAAGATACTCCAAAACCCGCACCGTGTCTTACTCATAAATTATCCTAAGCTGCTGATATAAGATAAGGTCTTTAGGAGCTACCTATGACCCGACTTCGATTTAGCCTTTTCCTCGTTTACTTAGTATTCCTAGTATCTGGCCTGTCCCAAAGCCAACCTACCTTGCAAAAAGATAATATCTCGCTAGATAAAATCCTCGAGGTAGGAAGTGGCAATATTCGCCTGGTTCAAAATCCTGCAAATGGCAACATGTACATGCTAAGTGGAGAAAAAGGCGTGATGCTGCTTGATTTGCAAGAAGGCTCGAGTAAAAACGTAGCAACCTTGCTCGAGCTAGGTGGTTCCCCTACTGGCATGACCTTTGACGCAGACGGCAATCTTTATGTGGTTACCAATAAAAACGCTGATGAAAATCATAATCTGGCCACCATCCGCAAGGGTACAGCCAAAGAAAACAGCAGCAAATTTAACTGGAGCACGGTTGCTAAGACTGAACCCTATCCACTTAGCAACACTATTTTCAACCATAACTACAATGGCATCGTGGTTAGTCCTGACCAAACTTGGCTCTACATTAATGCTGGTTCTCGCACCGATCACGGTGAGCTTCAAGATTTTGACGGGCTCTTCCCTGGTCTTCGTGAGACTCCTTTAACCAGCAAAATTCTTCGTGTACCTATTAATGGTGTAGATTTGGTGCTACCCAATGATGAAGCGGCCCTTGTTGAAGCCGGGTATATCTATGCTTGGGGTCTACGAAATGCTTTTGACCTAGCTTTTGCACCCAATGGTGATTTCTTTGCTGTAGAAAATGGCCCCGATGCTGATTATCCTGAAGAACTCAATTGGATTAGGCAAGGACATCATTACGGATTCCCCTGGAAGTTCGGAGACTGGGATAACCAGCAACAATTTGCTGACTATGACAGCGCAAGTGACAAACTTCAACAACCTGACTTTACAGCCGTGCGTGAAGGTTACTATCAGAACGACCCTGAATTTCCAGCTCCACCTACAACGTTTACTCAACCCGTGATTAATCTAGGCCCTGATGCAGCCTTTTACCGCGCGCTTGATGGCAGCGAACACAATGCGGCTGAACTAGGCGAAAAACTCTACAGTTTTACACCACATATTTCACCACTGGGTCTGGTCTTTGCCTCGAGTCCTGATATGCCAGAAGCCTTTAGAAGTACCGATCAAACCCAAAGCGCGTTTCTGGTAACTTGGGGCGCAGCCGGAGGCACACTACGCGATAAAGGTCAAAATCTTTTGCATCTTTCACTTCACAAAACAGAAGATAACTACGAAATGATCACCACTGAAATTGCCAGTGGTTTTAAGAATCCTATCGACGCGGTTTTAGTAGACAATGTTCTCTACGTGCTCGAGTGGGGTGACCAAGGGGCTATCTGGGCCTTGACCTTTGAGTAGTATCAGTGAATCACAGAAACCCTATTTTGTCATATAAAGGGAGAGACACAGTTTCATTCAAAACTGGGTTAAACGTAGGAGAGGAGGAGCGACGAAATTGTCAAAGGCGAGAAGCCACTCGGTATGCAAAGTGTCACTCCTCTAATACGTTGCGGAGCCACAATAAAATGGGTAGGGTCTCCAGAACCACTTTAACCAATATGACAAGGCTGAGCAACGTCAACTTAAACAGACGGAGGTTGATATGAGCGAGGATGTGAAAGTAGCGAAGTCGGTGCTAAGCGCAGTGGGCATAGATGTGAGTAAGGCAACGCTGGATGTAGCATTTGTTTATGAAGCTAGACAAACGAGCGAACGCTACAGCAATGATGAGGCAGGGATTGGTTTATTGCTAGTGAAGTTACAAGAAACGACAGGGCAGTACAAAGTGGTGATGGAGTCTACTGGGCGATATCATTTACTTGTGGCGTTACGGTTAAGTGAAGCGGAGGTAGATGTGCGGGTCATCAATCCGTTATTGGCTAAACCCTACTATGGAGGGCAGATTCGCAAAGTTAAAACCGATAAGGCTGATGCACGGGTGTTAGCCCGCATGGCTCTGCTCGAGTCCAAGTTGCCTGCTGGCTTTGGTCGTGACAAAATGGTCATACAAATTAGGCAGAAAATGGGCTTACTTGCTTCTTTAGAAAAACAACATCAAGCTCTCAAGGCCACCCTCAAGGATTACACGACCTTTCAACAACAACTAGGCATTGAAGTCAGTGATACTGAACAACAACTCCTGGCTACCCTCAAACTCTTCAGTAAGCAAATTGCTAAGCTCGAGCAAGAACTCCAGCAACTGGTTCTGGCTCAAAGTAAGCACAGTACAACCATGAAACGTTTACAAACCATTCCAGGCATCTCTGCATCTGTAGCTGCGTTAATAGCTCAGTTCCTTGATGCCAACTGCCAGCATCCTAAACAATGGCTTGCCTTTGTTGGTTTGGACATCTCAATACGTGAAAGTGGCAAGTGGAAGGGTAAGTCGAAAGTCACCAAACGGGGCAATGCTTATCTTCGTAAACGTCTTTACAGTGCTGCTTGGGGAGCCCAAATGAATGATGACAACTTTCGTTCTTACTACAAAACGCTCAAACAACAAGGCAAAAAACACGTTGAAGCTCTCCTGACTATCGCCCGTAAACTCCTCCGTATTGCCTTCTTGGTTGTTACTCAAAACACTTCCTATGACCCTAAGTGTGCTTTCCCCTCTTGACTTTTCCCTTTAATGGGCATGCTGAGCCGCTAATTGCACTCCTGTTGAAGATTAGTAAGCCATGCGCTTTCGTAAAACTGCGAAGTATCTAATAGCAAGATACTTCGCAAGGCAGGGCTTGACTTTGGGAATGACTTGCAATGTTTACCCTAGTCGGCAGCTCAGTATGACTAAGGAAGTGAAAACGGGCTTAACTTGTACATCCAGACATTCAGTTTTACCCTTCTGTGATTCACTGAATCTATTCAGAAATTTGACATCTTGCACAAATCGCATTTTCATCTTTTGCCTGTTATACTGCTTCTCATGAAACGGTCTTTACAAGAAGTGATTGAACTCGTCGTCTTTGGTCTTATTGCTCTTTTGGTTGGCACTGGTATTCTCTGGCTTTTAGGTTGGTTACTGGGTTTTGTTTCCATCATATTTACGTTTATTGCGGGTCTGATTTGGGCACTTTTGCGTTTTATCATCCCTGTGGCCATTGTGGCTGGGGTTTTATTTTTTATCTACAAACTCTTTACCAAGGAAAAACCAGCACCTATTGTAGCTACTACGGCTACACCCGTTGTTGAGTCTGCACCAGAAAGTAACACAGAAATCACAGAAAATAATCCTTCTGGTGACCTACCGATGGCAGAAACCTCTGGTGAACCTAGTTATCCTGACGAAAACAAGAACTAAGCCTAGTCTCAGATGACCTTTAAAACTTTGTAACCTGGGCTATTTCGCCTTGCGCTACAGGGATTGTAATTTTGCTGAGCTGAGTTTTCTTTTCGGGTGGGCCAAATAGCGGTGCTTCTCTGGCTTCTCGTATTACTGTGTGGCAACTGCGACAACGTGGTTCATAGCTTTCGGCTGCACCAACTAAAATCACTGGGTCATCGTAGTGAGCAGGATGTCCACCAATCAGTCTTTGGGTTCGTGTAGCTGCTCGCCCGCACTGACAAATCGCCGTTAACTTGGTAACAATTTCGGCGTGAGCAAGTAAATTAGGGATAGGACCAAAGGGTTCTCCCCTAAAATCCAAATCTAGACCTGCAATCATGACCCGTTTGTCTTCATCGGCCAAGTCAAGAGCGAATTGAATCAAGTCCTGAGATAAAAACTGTCCTTCATCTATAGCGATTACCTGAGTGGATGGCTCGAGCCGCTTGCGAATATCTTCCACGGTATTAACGGCGAAGGCTTCAATCTTGCGTCCATTATGTGAGGCTACAGCCACTGCGTCATAGCGGTCATCAATTGCAGGCTTAAAAACTTGTACATTCTGTTTGGCTATAACTGCTCGGTTGACCCGACGAATAAGTTCTTCTGACTTTCCAGAGAACATCGGCCCGACAATAATTTCAATCCAGCCTCCACCCAATTCAAAAATCATCATAGTTAGGTAGTTTAACGCAAAACACCAGAGCAGAAAAAGTCTTGACTTTCCCAAATCAAAAGTGTAACGCATTATTCCTTACCCCCAGAGGAAGCCAATCCTTCAATAAAATAGCGTTGGGCTAATACAAAAACGATCATCGGTGGCAAAATAGCAATGGCCGCCCCCGTCAAAACGATATTGGGCCTATCTGCGGCAATGTTGCGCAGCTTAATTAGCGCAAGTGTCATGACATGATTCATTTCGTTCCCCTGATTGATAGAAATTAATGGCCAGAAGAAACTATTCCAGGCATAGAGGAAGGAAAAAATCGCCAATGTAGCAATAGCTGAGCGACTAAGTGGCACAAAGATCTGCCACAAAATACGAAACCGACTGGCCCCGTCTAGCATGGCAGCCTCTTCGATTTGTTTAGGAATTGTAAGAAAAAACTGCCGTATAAGGAAGGTTCCATAAGCGGTAAATATCCAAGGCACAATCAGAGAAACCATTTTATTTTGCCAGTTAAAGATAACCATCAGGCGATACATGGGTATTATCAAAACCACAAAAGGGATCATAATACTACCCAAATATGCCAAAAATAAGGTATCCCGGCCTTTAAACTGGATACGGCTAAACGCATAGCCGCCAAAGATAGAGGTAAGCAGTTGACCAAGAACAACACAGATGGTTACCAAAGCTGTATTGACTAGAGCACGGTTCAAATTTAGGCTCGTAAAGGCCTCATAGTTACTGACTTGAAACTGAACAAATTCTTTTTTAGTTGCGGTTCGCTCGGGTGCAAGAATGCGAATACTTTCATCTTTTGGATCAACGAATATACTTTGTGCACCACTATAAGCTAAGGCCAAACGTTCGTTTTTCCCATCAATCGTCACTTCATAAATAGGAAATTCTTCACCTATTCCTGAGCTATCTTGCAAGCTTACAACTTCACCAACGTCTACTATTTCCTCTAAAGGCACTGAAATGTCAATCTTACTTTGGCGTGGCTCATCCACGTTGATGTTTTCTGGCCGTGTCAGTGAGGCTACTTGTATACGTTCACCCGTATTCACAAGAGTACGCTTTTGCCCATCAATTACAAATTCGTAGGCTAGTAATTCTTGATCTTGGTAGCTTTGAGTCTCTTGAGTATAGGGAAAAATTTTAGGAGGATAGCGAAAAACGTCCATGGAAGACTTAAACGAGGTCGTCATCATATAAATAAAAGGGAAAATAATCAAAAAACCAAACCCACTCAATAATACATAAGCCAGAATGCGTCCTATATAAAAACCAGGTCCACGTTTTCGCTTAATTGAAGGTACGGACATCAGAACTCCTAGCTATAAGCACTATTGCGGTCAACGCGAAATTGAATAAAGGTAAAAACGAAAATAATCAGAAAAACAACCCAGGCAATACTCGAGGCATAACCAAATTGAAACTCTTTAAAGCCCTGAGTATACATATAATAAACCATGGTCGTTGCGTTTTCAGGAATTGGTTCAGACACAAAAAGTGAATAGGGTTCATTGAAGGCCTGTAATCCTGTAATCATGGTCGTGATGATAACAAAAAAGGTGGTCGGTGCCAGCATCGGTAGGGTCACATTTCTAAATTGCCCCCAGGCACTAGCACCATCAATTCTGGCTGCTTCATAGAGTTCTTTCGGAACCCCTTGCAATCCAGCTAGAAATAACACGGTGTTATAGCCAACCACTTGCCAAGCGGCCATCAGGACTACTGACATGAGAACAATGCTTGGGTTAGATAACCACTCAATATCCATAGCAGGACGACCCAACCAGGAAGTAATAGTATTTATAGCGTAGTTAATAAATCCAACTTTTGGATCATAGAGCCAACGCCATATGAGTGCCGTACCCACCACGGCTGCGACTGAAGGCAGAAAGTATAAAGCTCTGAAAAAATTGACACCTGGCAGCTTTGAGTTAAGCACCAAAGACAGACCCAAAGCAGGAATAACCGATAAGGGTAAAAGCATGATGCAGTAAAGCAAGGTATTCCCTAGACTTAGCCAGAATAACTTGTCCTTTGCACCCCAAACATAACGTGTACCAAAAAGATTAAACTCCCTCACCACAGCATATCCAAATGGCAGTGCATTTTGCGCCTGTACAGAATCATCAGGTAAAGCCATAATTCTAACAGACACCAAATCGGCATAATTCTTTAGTCCAATAAATTCAGGAACCTGTCCAACCGTATCATTAGTAAAACTTAGATAAAAAGACAGCAGAAGCGGGCCAGCAAAAAACAAAGCGAATCCTATTACATTAGGTGAAAGCATGAGCCAACCTTGCCAAGTGGTGCGCTGGTCATTGGTTTCTCCGAAAGCAGCACCAAGTTTCAATACGAATAGACTTAGCGACAAGCAGATAAGCACTAGCACAGTTATTAGCCAAGTTTGCCAGCTTGCATATTGACTCAATATATAGTTTGCACCCTGGAGAATGTTGGATAGAATTAAAAACACAATTAGGGTAATTCCTGCCAAAGCAAGCGCAACACGCTCAAGCCACTCGCTTTGGTTCCGACCAGCCAACCAATACAACCCGTAAGCCATTGCAAAACCAGGCAATATCCAGGCGTTGTTCATTATCCCCGTAACAATATGTTCATAACTCTCAAAAATACCCCAGCGACTTAATAGAAAAAAGAGTGAGAGCACAAACCCTGTCACATTCACCATCAGCGAAAAATAACGACCTTGGTTGCTATGAAATAAGAGTAGAACACCCCCTAAAGCACTAATGACTGCAGGCAATAGAGTAACAAGACCAGCAAACACCTGTACCGGTTTCCCGAAGTTAACCTCGTTACCACCTATAATCAGAACTGGCATTTGGAAAACCTTATAGGCCGCAAACGCACAAACCACTGCAATCGCAAGATGCCACAATGCCACAAAAACTATAGCAAGATAACGTGGACGAGAGATAGTTTTTGGGTTCATAAAAATAAGAATCCTTGTAGCATCATACCTAAGTCTCTTTCAAGCTGTGAAGGTCTATTAAAAACACAAACGGCGCAGAACGCCGTTTGTGTTAGCAATTTTATCCAATAAATTTACTGGTCAAACTCTGGAGCAACTTCAGTACAAATGGTATCGGCAAATTCCTGTGCAGCCATTTCACCATTTAAGACCTTAGTTACACCATTACCATAAGCCGTATCAATGGCAGGCCAGTTACCAGCAAACAATGGGGCCTCTGTTCGTACGTCCTCAGAGGTTGTTCCATCCACAAAAGCCTGATTATTGATTCCTGTACCTGGTAAGGTAGCTAAAAACAAATCAATAGCTTCTTGAGTTGCACGGCTTGGGATAATCGCACCTAAAGCAGCATTGTTGCCTTGAATTTCATTTCCAGTTAAGCGAGTAACTAGGTCCCACGCTTCTGCTGGGTGCTTGGTCTTGGCATTGACCACATAACCACCCCAGAAAAGCCAGTTGGTGGCTTTACCACTTGGACCTATGGGCAACGAAGCTACATTCCATTTGAATTTTGCATTGGCTAACGTAGCTGGGGTCGCCCAACGCCCGTTCATAAACATACCCAAATTACCGGCTAGGAAAGGAGGTTCAGAATCCGTACCCCAAGGCAAGGCAGCACCACTCTTGATAAGACCTGCAGCAAATTCCAAGCCTTCAACAGTACCAGGGTTATTCAAGGCGCAAGCAGTAAGGTCTTCATTAAAGAAGCTACTTCCTGAGGCATTGATAAAGTAGCCCCAGTTAGCCCACCAGGCATTCATACCAAAACCGGAGATTTCTTCGCCCAAACCATCAATTGCTTCAGCAGCCGCCTGTAAATCTGCCCAGGTCCAGCCTGTTTTAGGTTCGTCAATACCAGCTTCGGCAAAAAGATCAGCATTGTAATAAACAGCAAAAGCTGATACGTCTTTGGGTAGTCCCCACAGAGTTGCTTTACCTTCTTCAATCGGTGTTGTCAGGTAACCCATGGGGCCTGCATAAAAATCAGTTTGGCTGTAATCAGGATCAGATGCAGCCAGATCAGCTAAATTGAGAATAAGGCCTGCTTTGGCAAATCGGGCAACGTCAGTTCCTGGAATCCAAAAAACGTCTGGTGCAGTACCGGCTTCGATTTCGGTGACCAATACATCCTGGTAACTTGCCCCCTCTGAACCACCGGGCTCAAAGATTAAGCTTACGCCGTCCCAACCTGCATCAATAGTCTCACTGGCTGCATTGTAAACATCAATTTCTGCCTGGTTATCCGGACGTGTGCGCCAACGCAACTCTACCTGGGCCATAGCAAGCGCAAAGGCTGCCATAAGCACTATCACAATAATACGCTTCATGTTTCCTCCTTAGGGCAGACTTGAACTGCGTTCAAGAATGGCCGTAAAACATCGAGTGTTCTTGTTTTTATAGATTCTTGAACGTCTCGAGTAAAATCAGTATATACTCACTTCTGCTAATTTGAAAAGGGCAATAGCTTACGAATAAGCTGAAGCAATTCTTGGTAGTGGACTCAAGTACATGATGCAATACATTCAAGATTGTAGTGAAAGATGAACCACTTGGTAAACATATGATGAGCAGCTAAGGACTTGGAGAAGGATAAGGTTTTACGCACGAAACGAGCCATACGTTGACGCAAAGTATTATTCCAACGTTCCACATGATTGGTTTCTCCTGCTTCTTTGCCCAGAGATTGATGAGTAGGTTTAGGAAAGACTTTCTGATAAGTATCCCAGAAATCACTGTAACTCTTGCACTGTTTGTAACTTTCAGGGAGATTGTTATAAAGTTTCTGACAGGTTTGGGTACTACGGTCACCTAGGGTATAAGCCACGACTTGCCTAGTACGGCGACATAAAGCAATCCACAACCACACTTGTCGTTTCTTGTTACCTACAAAACTCCAAAGTTCATCTAATTCAAGAACATCATCGCCTTGGGCAGGGTTAATACTATTGGCAAACCTAGGCAGGGCTTGCAGGGCTGTCTTGAACCACTGTTTGATGGTTTTACGACCCACCCCATACACTCGGGCTAACCCTCTTAAACTGATACGTTCCCTTGTTGCTTTGAGAATCTTTGGCTTATCAAGGCTCTTTTTTTGGGCTGTAACACTCGACAGTTCCCGCAGTCTTTGCATAGATACTGTTGGTTCCCAAAACGATTCTTGCCGTTCTTGACTATCCGTTCGCTCCCGCACTCTCGGCATGTGTATATTATTGTCTCTACGATCATAACTCTCAGTTTACCCTGCCATCATGTACTTTGAGACCACTACCTAATTCTTCATTAAAAATATGTGCTTTTTGTCCATTGGCATTACCAGGTCGGGTTGAGACGGGCATCATTCTTTCATTTTCCTCAGGCTTGACTTGAATTTGCTAAAAAAGCTCCTCAAACAATATTCCTTTAGCTGAGAATGCTTTGGACCAGTATACACTTCGCTCCGACTTGATACTGCGTGGTTCAGTGCTTAATACCAACTACCAGCAGATTAAAATGTAGAAATGTCTCTAACCATAAGACCTGCCACACTCCTAGATGTACCCCTATTAGTTAAGATGAATCAGGAGCTTATAGAAGATGAGGGAAGCTCTAACCCCATGATTCCTGAACAGCTCGAGTCCAGAATGCAAAGGTGGTTACATAGCTGGCACATCTTCCTATTTTTACAAGATGCCATTGTGGTTGGCTACACCATTTACAGAATTCAAAAAAGCGAACATGATGGTAAAGAAACTGTTTATATAAGACACTATTATATTTGTAGAGATACTCGGCGCAAAGGGTTAGGGCGAGAGGCATTATCTTTATTGCGCCAGCAAGTTTTCCCCAAAGATGCCAAGATTTTTTTGGAGGTCTTATGGCACAACCAACGCGGCCGTGATTTCTGGGAGTCTTTGGGGTTTGGTCCTTACAGCATGACTATGAAACTCGAGTGATCAACTAATCTCTACGCCTTTACGTTTGTCAAAGGCTAAGTGTCCAGCGATATCTTTAGCTATCTCTTTAGGGTTTGGGTATGACCAAGCAATATCTTTAATATGCTCACCCTTTAGGGAGATATTAAAGTATTCAGCCTCCCCTTTCCAAGAACAGGTGTACCGGGTAGAACTTGCCTCAAACATTTCCATCTTTACACCACTGCGTGGGAAATAATGATTTCCTTCAACTAGCTCGGTCTCGAGCGTTTCTGCGATAACTACCCCGTTTAAAATAGCCTTTGGCATACATCACCTCAAGGTAAGCCTATAAATCTATTGATCTAATCTCTGTAAGCTAGGCCAAGAACTCAGGGGCCATGTCATTTTGTAGTCAACATAATCTTGTTTTATCAGGGTAAAGTGGAATGCTATGTCCTTTTCTTCTGCCTACGCTATGGGTCAACTCAAGGATTTCTTTGCCCTAGCACCTACTGATACAGCCTCAGCACTCGAGTTACCTAGAACCACTAGTCCAGCCTTGGCTGCAGCTTTACAACGATATGCACGGTCACTTGATGCACCACAAGCAACTTTTAAGGCTTTAGAAAAACTCGAGCATCCCAACGCTCGAGCTATCGTCACTGGTCAGCAAGCCGGACTCCTCTTGGGTCCTAATTACACTTTATCTAAGGCTATCACCGCCATTAACTTAGCCAAGAATCTTTCAACCGAGGCGCGTCCTGTGGTTCCTATTTTCTGGGTGGCTAGCCAAGATCATGATATCGAAGAAGTCAACCATAGTTATCTTTTAGATATGGATGAAACCTTGCATCGACTGGATATCGAATTACCTAAAGACACCCCCATAGGTAAAATCAAAATGCAAGCCTCATGGCCCCAGAGCATGACCCAGAGTCTCCAAAATTTTAAGGCTCCAGATTTATATAAACAGCAAAGCATCGCACTTATTCAAGAAACGGCTCTCAAAGCCAAAACCTTCGCCGATTGGTTTGCGGCAATGTTGTATCGACTATTAGGCCATCAAGGATTAATTATTCTCAATCCTTTAGAACCTGATATAGCCCCACTCTTCACACCTATTTTAATATCCGAATTAGAGAATCCTAAAGCCTCGAGTACCGTCATTAATCAGGCTGGCCAACGCTTACAAGCACTTGGCTATGAACCTCAACTCAACCGTGCAGAGCAGGCTACGAATCTTTTTTTAGAAGAAGCAGGCCAACGCCATTTACTAAAATTTGATGGAAAGAGCTTTTTTACCGATGCTCAAAAGTATTCACTCAGTGACCTAAAAATTCTTTTACAGACCGATCCGGCTCGCCTTACACCCGCCGCAGGATTAAGACCGATTACCCAAGATAGTGTCTTGCCTACCGCAATCACCGTCTTAGGGCCGGGAGAACTGCGTTACGTTGCACAACTCAAAGGTGTCTATGAGCTGCACAAGGTAGCCATGCCGCTCACCTGGTCACGGGCCACGGCTACAATCCTCGAGCCACCCATTGTGCGGATAATGCAGAAATTTAATCTTGATTTCCAAGCCTTAACAAAAGATTTTACAACCCTTAAAGAAATGAAATTGCTCGAGCTAAATAATTACGGCGACCATTTTGCCAAGTCGCAACAAACCCTCGAGGTTTCTTTATTAGGTTTACTCGAGAGCTTAAAGCACATTGATCCTACACTTTTAGGAACCCTTAAACGCAGTGAGAGCCATATACGAAAAACTCTCGAGATTCTCAAGCACAAAAGTGCCAAAGCCTTAGAAAAACAAGATACCATCACCTCAACACAATTTGAGCGCATAGAAAAGCACTTATTTCCCCTAGGTACACCCCAAGAACGCCTGATCAGTCCGTTTAGTTTCTTTCTAAAGTTTGGTATTGACCCAGTACTCAGTGCCCTTACAACCCTTCCTATCCAAGGAGAGCATACTTTTGAGATTTAGAGGTTAGGGCCAAGTTCGCCCATTCTTTAGTCTCTAAACTCGAGCCTTTATGTCTAGCCTTCTGCACAACCTCAGCGATATAACAGCCAAAGGTTGCCGTCTTTGTGCTTATGAACACCATCAATCCAAGAGGTTTCTAGAGGGCATCGCCAATGATGGAGTAAATGACCCACCCTTGCGTATACGTTTGAGAAGTAAAGGTGGCTTTTGCCCTAGACACTTGAAGGTCTTTGTTGAAGAAGCTCGAGTGTTATCTAGTGCCATTTTACTCGAGGATTTACTCTCTCACCGCCTAGAACGTGCGCGATTGGGAAAAAGCCCCACGGTAATAAATTGTGAAGCCTGTGCCATTGAAATAAAAACTCGAGATAATCTAGCCAAACACATTAAACGTGTGAGAGGCGATACTATATTTCTAAAATTTTTACTCGAGCAGGATTTATGTGTAAGCCACATTGAAAGCATCACCCATCAGCTCCCAGAAAGACAGTGCCACCCTTTTATAGAAAAACACCAGCAACTCCTAGCACATCTAGCCGAAGTGATTCGCAAACATGATTATCGTTTTGTTTCTGAAGGTATAAACCCAGAAGAAACACAAAGTATTCAAGAAGCCTTAAAGGTATTAAGCTGAGTTTGGAGTTTATTATAAAAATTGCGTTAGCAAAGTTTTGAATATGTTTAATGCAAACATCAATTTTTTTCAGTTCCAAGGTCGATTGAGACAGCTTTTGTCCGCGTTAGCAAGGGGCTGTTGAAACATTCGACTAATGTTTTGCCTCAATGAATCCTGGAAGTGCTATTTATATCAGAATTCTGGGAGCATCCCCTTAAAAAAGACTTGCGATGTACCAATTTTCTCAAATCTGCTTCTCTAAACAGTTTCCTTAAAAGCCTCCTCGAGAGCCTCCACTTCAATCAAGGCATCTTCTAAATCTTTAGTCAAATAGGTGTCTTTTGTCAGTTCTGCCGAATCCGCAATGACTTGATAGACTTTTCCCCTTAGCGTGCTCATGACCGTGAGTAAATGGTATAACTCAGCTTCAATCTTTTTTGACGAAACTTGAATTTGAGCATATTGAGGTTCTGTAGATTTAAGTTGTAAAAGCTGACTGGCGAGTTGGGTTCCTAGTTGGGCACGGGGTAAGGCACGCTTCACGAGCATCTCGAGCCTGCTGGCTAACTCCTTAAATTCTTGTTGCAAAGCAGGTTGGGCTAGTTTGGCTTGGGTAGCCACCTCTTGATGAATGGTGACTGCCTGTCCTAAAAGTAGTTTATAGGGCTGTACTAAACGGCTCAATTCCTGTGGTGTAACTGCATCCAAAGATTTGGAGCGGGTTTTGGCACTACGCCGTATTGCAATGACTACACTCGCTACGATAAGTAGCAATAGCACTATAAGTCCTAGTTCACGCATATAAAATACCTTATCATTTTCACCATCGTTTAGAAAATATCGAAGCCTAATTTGGGCTTTTTAAAACTATATTTATAGCTTGGCAAGTTTCAAAATAGCTTATCCTAGAGAAGTCAAGGGCTGACCAAAAGTACCTGATAATACTCATGAGAAACCAGAAAATACTCATAAAAAGAAACTCATGGGTAGAAATGATTTTTTTACGCGATTTCTGTAAGAATCATTACCGTAAAGTAACCTTAATGTTTTGTAATCTTTTTGTAAGTAGATTTAGTGTAATCTACGAATTGAAAGGACTATCTACGACTATGCTCAAGCTTTTTAGCTTAGAAGAAGCCAATCGTCTTATTCCTACCCTCGAGGGGTTTCTTAATGACCTACAAGTAGGTGTCAGGGATACCTTGCGTCTGCGTCAAGAACTCTCAGAAAATGACCCTTATAGCCTTGAAGCGCATAATATTCTTCAAGAGCTTCATTTTTTACTCCATCAAATCAACGACTCGAGACTGCACCTCGAGAAAATGGGTATTTTCCTCAAGGATGTGGAGAATGGTCATATTGATTTTGCTAGCCAGTTAGGTGCTGAAATTGTTTACTTGACCTATGAAAAAGGCAAAGAATCTATCACCCATTATCACCGCTTAAATGAGGGTACACCCTTGCCACTACCTGCAAACAAGGCGCAACAAGGCCCGTTACAAATTTAAGCCACCTGCTGATGTCTTAACATCTCAAAGACTAAATGTCCCAATTCATCTTTTAAGAGCTTATCCCAAGCTGTTTTTACAGCATTGCTCGAGCCTGGCAATGCAAACAATAAAGCCCCTTTAGCCAGTCCACCCACAGCTCTCGAGAGCATAGCTGCAGCACCCACTTCTTGGTAAGAAAGCATTCTGAATAGTTCACCAAAGCCTGGCATGGGTTTCATAATCAAAGCTTCAACGATTGGCACAGTGTTATCGCGTCCTGTAATTCCAGTTCCACCAGAAGTGATTACAACTTGAGCTTCACTGGCTAGTAAACGCTTTAGGGTTTCTTGAATAGTGTCTGAATCATCTTTGATAATCACACGCTCGAAAACTTTATGACCTGCTGCTTTTAGTTCCTGCTCGAGATATTGCCCACTACTATCATTTACTAGAGTTCTGGTATCACTAATGGTTACAATCGCAACCACAACTTGCTTGGGGGCTGCCTGCTGATGACTCTCTCGTCCACTGGTTATCATAAGTAAAGTTTAACAAAGAAAGTTTAACCAAGAAGTAGAAGTGTGTTACGCACAACGACTGAAACCTGATCCCTGAAACCCGAAACCTAGCTCGAGTCCACATCTGTTTTCAATAGCTCCCGCAAGATACTGGTTGCAAAAGCTCCTTTGGGCAATTCAAAGCTGACAATATAGCCATCATCTGTTGGCTCGAGATGCGCCTCTTGTAATGGAAATCTAGATAACCTGCGGTCTCCCCTGCGGCTAGCAAATTTAACCCAGCTAAGCTCAAGATACTCGAGAGCCTTTTGTTCAAATTCACCTGCTAAGCTTTGTGCTACTTTGACACGCTTGCCATAAAGCGGCAAAATAGAACTAATTTCAAAACGTTTAGCCCGTTCACTTTCGCTCATCTCTTCTACCAAAAATTCGCCACCTGTATCATGCTTCTTGGCCCAATCTCCCAAAATCACAGTGTCAAACAAACCTACCTCGATACGCTGTGACAGCACATGATTAAAAAATAGTGATTGCAATGAAGAAATAAAAAGTCCTTTAAGCCTGTGTCCACCAGGAGCCTGCAAGCCATAAAGCACTTTATAACCATCTACAGCATTGAGACCCCCATTACCAAAACGCTGAGGGCCAAAATAGTTTGGAACACCCACGCCCTGCAACACCTCGAGAATCCTTCTGGCATTATCTAATTCAGAGGCTTGCCGCACCCGTACAGTAAAACGATTTCCTTTAAGGTGTCCCATACCCAGTTTATTTTTATGCCTTGAAAGCTCGAGGATTTTTACACCTTCTAAGTCCCCAAGTTTTTCTATTGCTTTAGCAAACTTGTTTGGCACACTTATCCACTGTTTAGTAATAGCATGTTTATCTTTTAGACCTGCCACACCAATTTGCTGCTCTTTAAGCCCTTCTCGCATCAGGGCTAATACAAGGTCTCTTGTACTCAAACCACGCTTCTCTATCCAGGCATAGCAATGTGAACCTTTGCCCTGGGGTAAATAAACAGGTAATTCTTCGACACAAAAATCTGGCAGTTCAAAACGCAAAAGCCCGCCCGTCCCTGGCAAGTCCTGAGTTAAAGGGCAGTAATCCGACCAACGAAAAGTCAATTTATCTTTCAAATCATCATCCACAGCTCTACCCTACCAGATAGGCAAATGTCCCACCACTTAGGCGTATAATTCCCATTATGTTTGTTTTTGCACAAGAAGCTGCTGAACACAGCGGCGGATTACTTTCAGTCTTTGGTTTTCATGGCACACCTGAGCAATTGGCAGGTTGGGCACTGGCACTTTTTATAGGAACTTATGTCCTCATTTTTCTCGAGCATTATATTCACCGCACTATGGCTGCTCTTCTTGGGGCATCACTGGTTTTAGCTTTTGGAATTCTGACACCCGAACAAGCCTGGAAAGCCATTGACTACAACACTATGTTTTTACTCTTCGGCATGATGAACATTGTCTCGATTATGGCCCGAAGTGGATTTTTCAATCTTATCGCAGACCGCGCACTCGCGTTTACCAAGGGTAATCCGACTCGCATTCTTTGGACGTTTTCTTTACTCACTGCATTTTTCTCGGCGTTTTTAGATAATGTGACTACTGTTTTATTTATGGCTCCAGTAGTGCTGACTATTTGCCTAAAAGTTCGTTTACCCCCAGTTCCTTTTTTAGTTTCAGTCATCCTTGCTTCAAATACAGGCGGTACTACAACACTTATTGGCGACCCACCCAATATCATTATTGGCTCCTTTGCAAATAAAAGTTTTAATGACTTCTTAGTCAATGTTGCCCCTTACGCTGTCGTGGCATTTATAGTAGGTGTTTTTGTCATGCAGTTTCTTTTACAACGCCAGGGATTGTTACGCTCTACAGCCAGCGAGGTAGAGCTTAAAGCGATTACGGAGAGTAAAACTGATGCTTCTAAAATTGATTATCCACTCCTAAAGCTTTCAGTAGTATTTTTTATTTTAACTGTGATTATGTTTATTTCTCATAGCGCACTAGGATTATCGTCTGGGGTCATCGCTCTCCTTATGTCATCGCTGCTGGCACTGTTTTCCCGCATTTCCCCAGTTTGGTTTATTGAAAAAGTCGAATGGGTCACGCTGGTCTTTTTTGCAGGGCTTTTTATTGTAGTAGGCGGTTTAGAACACACTGGCGTATTTGCCACCATTGCTTTATGGTTACAAAGTTTATTTGGTGACAATATCAAACAAGGTGTTTTGATTGTTGGTTTCTTTTCTGCCATTATTTCAGGAATTGTAGATAATATCCCTTTTACCATTTCCATGAGTTATGTTTTGCGTGATTTGGAATCTACCTTAGGACCTAAAATGGACCCACTATGGTGGGCACTTAGTTTAGGTGCTTGTTTGGGCGGAAACCTGACTTTGATTGGTGCATCTGCTAATGTAGTCACTGCTGATATTGCAGCTAGAGCTGGGCATCCGATTAGTTTTGTACAGTTCTTAAAATATGGTACGCCTGTTTCAGCAGTGACTGTAACGATTGCATTACTACTTTATTATTTCTTCCACGCTTAAATGCATTAGCTCGAGTCTTGGATCAAGCTAGTCAAACTCTTCACTAGTCATTTTCGCTATTCTGTGATTCACTGAGTTGAGTGTACTCTGGTTATAACCTCGGTTATATTCAACCACAACAGGCTGCAACCAAATTTTAGCTACACTGTCATCTCGAATTACATGAACATGCGGAGATTCACGTATATCAGAAGAATAAAATCTGAATTTGTAACCTTCAATGGTAACAGTAGGCACATCTGCTAAGTAGGAAACCCACTCCCCCCATCTTGCACCCCACGCTCTTTAGCAATTTTTGATTCATACCCACTTTCTTTTAGAGCTTGCAAAGGGTCAGGATTAAGCCCTTTCTCTTTGCGAATCTCTGCTAACAATGGGCGCACATCGGTATGAAAGCCATCCAAGAGCATATTGTGAGCTGCTAAAACTTCACCAGCAGCTTGTAACTTAGCAAGTTCTTTGTAGTTCACACAAAGAGCCTTGGCATAAGCCATCTGGCAGTTAATCACGCTTTGAATAATGGCTCCCATTTTGCCTTCAATGTTATGGCATTGATCAAGCATATAGGCAATCCCTTTAGCACTAGCTTTTAAAGCACGCTCACTCGAGAGTTCACATTTTACTATTTCGCTATAAACACAGAAAAGTTCAAATGGATTGATACTACCGACCATCAAATCATCATCCCCATATTTGCGGTTATTAAAGTGGAAACCACCCATCTTACCTTCGTCTAAAAGGAAGGTCACAATGTGTTCAATGTTTACACCTTGAGCGTGATGACCCATGTCAACAAGAACATAAGCATTCTTGCCGAGTTTATGGGCAAAGCTATAAGCCACACCCCAATCTGGTAAATCCGTGTGATAAAAAGCAGGTTCATAAAATTTATATTCGATCAGCATCCGCATGTCGTCAGTCATGGCTTTGTAAACTGTTTCCAAACTGGCATAGAAATCACGCTTGCGCCTACGAATATCGTCTTGGCCTGGGTAATTGGTTCCGTCCGCAAACCACAGACTTAAATCCCTCGAGCCAGTTTGCTTCATGATGTCTACACACTCGAGCATGTGGTCAGTGGCCTGCTGGCGAATTTTTTTGTTCGGGTTTCCTGAAGAACCTAGCTTGTAATTTTCAGACTGAAACAAGTTTGGGTTAATTGCACCTAAAGACAAACCTCTATCTTTGGCGTATTTCTTCAAGGCTTTATAATCATCAGTTTTATCCCAGGGAATGTGCATGGCTACACTTGGTGCGACCCCTGTGAGTGTATGGACCATAGCTGCGTCATCCAGTTTTTCATAGATATTTCTGGCTGTACCTGGATGAGGGAAAGTCTTAAAACGTGTACCTGAGGGGCCATATCCCCAAGAGGGTGTTTCAATATGTTGGGACTTTAGAGCCTTTTTTGCACTTTCGATATTGATACCTTTAGACTCGAGTTGGTTTTTTAGTTCTGAATAGGCTGACATAACACTCCTTTATTTTAATATCCCGCAGGATGGTTTGATAACCACATTTTATACTTACTTTTCAAAATATCTCTTTCTTCTTTTGAAACCAAAATAATATCTGCACCACCATCATAAGGGTGATATAACCACTTGTGTTCCATGTTTATAATCATGACATTGGTCATACTATCATCTGCAACCAATTTCAACATTGGGTCAAAAATTCCTTTATGCCAAATATGCTTGCTTACAAATAAATGCCAGTAAGTTGACTCGTCCCATCCTGCATTAAGTTGTCCCATCGCCAGACTTTTCCAAAAATATGACTTAGAGACAAACTGGCTCGAGTTAGATGCTATAGATTCAAAATCAGGCGAATCACTAGCCGCGGTAACTAGCAAAACAGATAATGATTGTGCCCCATTCAAATCATCAATGACTGTATTATGACGTTCTAAAATTGTGGTGTATTCTACGTCATTTTCAGCATAGCGTTTTGAATCAGGGAGGCTATGAAACCGCACCCATCTATCAGGATACATTTCCTTAAACTGATAGGCCAAGGGCCAAGTATTTGGAAATTCTTGATTCCAGTAGGTGTTTAAGGTCTCGAGCATCTCACTTTTCATAAAAAGGAAAGAAGCCGTCAGTTATCAGTATTGAACTGACGGCTGACGGCTGATAGCTTAAGGCTATACTCTAGAAGTTAAATCCGCCAATGTTTTCTTTATTGTAAATAAAAGGTGCGCCAAGAAGAATCTCAGAACCATTAACGACTTGAAGTGTACCCAAACGGCCAGCTTCTACTGAGGTTGCACCAGCAGCCAGGGTTCCATCTACTGCCGCACGAAGAACATAGGTTGCAGCGTAACCAAGATCTACGGGGTTCCACAGAACTACAGACTTCACGCAATCGCTCTCTACATAGGGTTTCATAGCATTTGGAGTAGCAAGACCTACAACTGCTACAGTGCCGCAAAGACCAGCTTGAGTTACAGCGTCAGCAGAAGAAGGTGTAGCAACACTGGTCATACCAAAGATGCCATCAAGATCATCACCATATTTATTGATTAGGGTGTTGGCTTGATTGAAAGACAATACTGCATCTTCTTGAGCTTCTAAAGTTTCTACCCACTTCATGTTAGGAAAGCACTGTCCGGCATAGGCAGACATTTCTGCAATCCAACGAGCTTGGTTAGGTGTGGTAAAGGTGCTAGTCACAATAGCAACAGTTGCATCTTCGCCTTTTTCAGTGGCCATTGAGTCAATCATGGCTTTGGCAATACCGTTAAATTCGGCTTGATTAACAAACCATTCACGCGCGTCAGGCGTAGAGTTTGCATCATAACCAACCACATGAATGCCTGCGGCTAAAGCTTTTTTAAGAACAGGTGCAATGGCTACTGGGTCATTAGCAGCAAACAGAATCCCTTGGGTCTCGCCACCAGCGATATAACCCTCGAGGACTGCAATCTGATCGTCAATGTTGGCTTCGGTTGGGCCGTCTGTTTTGGCAGTAACATTACCAAGTTCGGCAGCAGCTTCCAAAATCCCGGCAGTGGTCGCATCAAAGTAACCAATACCAATTAATTTTGGAACATCTACGACATTGATAGCTGCTCCAGCTTCCATCATCGTACCCGACATGGTGACCATACCACCGTCATAGTCTTTGCCAGCCATAGCTGGTGCAGGGTCAGAACCACAAGGTAATGGGTTGGTTGGCAAATCATCGCCACCATCCCACTGTGCAAAGGCAGCCGCAAAAGCTACCGTTACCAAAAGAGCCAATAATTTCTTAAACATAGTTTCTCTCCTTAAATATTCTCAAACCTTGGTTTGAGAACTCGAGCGAAGTCCCTTCGCCCCGTTGTAAGAACGCTTAGTAATATACCAAACATTCTGAAAACGCTTTATTAAATACGATTTGAAGGTTAGAAAGTTAATAGGTTCAAAGGTTTTACCCTTCTTCCGTTCATACTTTATAGACCTTCATACATTTAACTCACTCTGCGACTACCTTGAATCAAATTATTTAGTAACACCGTCAAGATCAGTACACTACCTATAACGATAATGGTTGCGTCATTGGTAACACCTGCAAGTTGCAAACCATATTTTAGGACTTGAATCAAGACTAGCCCAATCACGGTCCCGACTATGGTTCCTTTGCCACCAAAAATACTCGTACCACCCAACACCACCGCAGCGATTGCATCAAGCTCTATACCACTACCCATATCTGAACGGGTGGTCGTGACACGTGAAACAAACACCACGGCTGCAAGTGCTGCCATAAAGCCTGAGAAACCATAGATGGTCATTATCGTTCGGCTGACTGGTAAACCAGAAAATCTAGCTCCCACAGCATTATTACCAATGGCGTAAAGTGAGCGACCAAAGGTAGTGCGCGCCAAAACAATCGCCGAAATAATAATACCAATGACCAGTAACCATAACTGAGTAGGCAAACCAAAAACATCACGCTGGCCAAAAATATAAAACCATTCTGGATAGCCACGAACACTCTTGGCTTGGCTAATGCCTTGAGCCATGCCTCTATAAAGGGCTAAGGTAGCTAGGGTCATAATCAGAGGAGGAACATTCAACCACACAATAAAAAGCCCGTTGAGGATTCCAGCTAAAACGCCAAAGATTAAAACTAGAGGAATCACCCACGGTAATGCAATCCCAGCTTTCCAGAAAATTCCCAAAAGGATTGCGCACATCCCTAAAATAGAACCTACTGATAAATCAATGCCACCGGTAATAATGATGTAAGTCATGGGCAAAGCAACCAAACCCACTTCGCTTAACAGGCGGCCTTGATTAAGAAGGTTCTCAAATCTCAAAAAATTTGCATTAAACTGTGAAAAAACTACTACCGCCAAAAGCAAAAAGATAAATAAAATACCTTCTTGGCTTAGAATCAGTGAACGCAAGCGTTTAATCCAATTTGGTGTTGTTTGAATATCAGTAGTCATAATTTTTTATCTCAGATCTGAAACGAGATGATACCTCCTAGAACATCTGCCGACGACGGCGAATAAGATCAATTAAAACAGTAACTAGAATTAATAAGCCTTGCACTGCTTGAATCCAAAACGGTGAAATACCCACAAAAGTCATGCCAGAACGAATGGCATTAAGTAAAATAGCCGCCAACGTTGCCCCAATCACTGTGCCCTTACCACCAAGAATACTCACCCCACCGACAACTGCTGAGGTAATAATGAACAACTCTAAACTGGGTGGTGGCGTAGCTTGAATAACTTTTAGCTGTGTGGCGTACATAGTACTAGCGATCCCCACAAATAGCCCGTTCAGGATAAAGGCTTGCAACACCACACGTTGTTGCGAAATACCCGATAAGCGTGCTGCTTCTGGGTTTCCACCAACAGCATAGAGGGATCGGCCCAGACCACTATAACGCATCCAGATAGCAGCCAAAATAGTAAGAAGAAACATAGTAATAATCGGTACAGACACCACCCCGATTTTCCATTGGGCCAAGAAAAAACTTTCTGGCATAGCTTCAACACGGTTACCATTGGTCCAAATAATCAAGAAGCCTTTAAGAATACTCAGCATTCCTAGCGTCACCACAATAGATGGGATTTTTAGATAGGCCACTAGAAATCCAATGAACGCTCCTACTAACATTCCAAAAACCAGTGGTGCCAGCCAAGCGATAATAGGTGGTGCACCAGACGTGACAATGCGACCTGCAATCACTGCCAAAAGCCCGACCAAAGAACCTACCGAAATATCAATATTTCCAGTAATAATAATCATTGACATGCCAATAGCCGCAATAGCAATATAAGCATTTCCTTGCAAAATATCTAAAACATTACGGGAAGCTAAAAAACGCGGATTAAGGCTTCCAATAATCACACCTAAAACTAGCAGGAATAAAACAATGGCCATTTCTTGATTGGCAAAGAATCGCCACCAGCTTGGAGATTTGGCTCGAGTCATCGTCATAGATAAACTCCAGTGGTGAGTGGTGAGTGATGAGTGATGAGTGTCCTGAGCATATCAAAGGATAATTTTCCACTTTCCATTTTCCACTTTCCACTTTTCCCTGTCCTACTCATGCTGCTGCCTTTCGGCTGGCCATCATAGCTGCACCGATTTTTTCTTGGGTGGCTTCGGCTCTCGAGTATTCCGCTACAATCTCCCCTTCACGCATCACTAAGATGCGGTCACTCATACCCAAAACTTCAGGCAACTCCGATGAAATCATCAAAATAGCTAAGCCTTCTTCAGCCACCAGTTTGCTCATCAAGCGGTGAATTTCAGATTTAGCACCCACATCCACGCCTCTGGTTGGCTCATCCATAATTAAAACCTTGGGATGACTTGCCAGCCATTTACTAAGTACCACTTTTTGCTGATTGCCTCCAGAAAGTTTATTGGTGGCTTGTTCACCGCTATAGGCTTTAATAGAAAACTGGTCAATTGATTTTTGGGCTAAGGCTTTTTCGGCATTGTAGTTTATAAACGAAGCACTCGAGACTTCTGGCAAAATAGCCAGTGACACATTTTCCCGAATAGTCATTTGCTTAATCAGCCCTTGGGTTCCACGATCTTCAGGCACATAGGCGATTCCCTGGGCCACCGCATCGGCTGGACGGTTGATTTTGACTGGTTTTCCTTGAACTAGAATATCTCCAGATTGGGCAGGTAAAATACCAAAAACCACCTGCGCCGTCTCACTGCGACCCGAACCCACCAAGCCTGCTAAACCTACAATTTCACCAGAGCGCACCTTAAACGAAACATTGCGGGTCAACGGAGCGTGGTTAATATTGCGAACCTCTAAAACCACATCGCCCACCTTTGATTCTTGCTTGGGAAAAAGATTATCAATGGTGCGACCCACCATCATGCTAATCAATTCAGATTCATTGGTGTCACTCACCTGTTTCGTAGAAATATACTGCCCATCACGTAATACTGTTACACGGTCAGCCAGTTCAAAAACTTCTATAAGTTTATGGCTGATATAAACAATTCCTACTCCACGGTCACGTAGTAAGCGAGTAATTCTAAAGAGCTGTTCCACATCGGTCTCGGTCAGGGCGGCCGTAGGTTCATCCATAATCAAGAGTTTGGCCTCTAAAGAAAGGGCTTTGGCAATTTCAACACGTTGGCGGTTTCCTACATTCAAGGTTCCAACTTTGCGAGAGACATCTAAATCATGAACATCAAGCTCAGCTAAAAGCTCTTTGGCACGGCGGTTCATAGTAGGCCAGTCCATCATTTTTAGAAATCCTGCCTTGCGAAAGGGAGCATGGCCCATAAAAATATTTTCAGCGACAGTAAGTTCTGGATAAAGACTGAGTTCTTGATAAATCACATCAATACCACTCTTTTGCGCGTCTCGAGGGCTAGAAAAATTAACCTTTTGCCCAGCAAAACGTATATCACCTTCATCGGGGCGATAAACCCCAGCAATGGTCTTAATAAGGGTGGATTTTCCGGCCCCGTTTTCACCCAAAAGCGCATGGATTTCACCGGCATAAACATCAAAATCAACACCGCGCAGAGCATAAACACCAGGAAAGCGTTTGTGTACGCCTTTGATACTGAGTAAAGGTTCAGACATGGTGTACTCCAAATACGTCACTCAGTTGCTGCAACAAGGGGCTGAAGCCCCTTGCTTGGCCCCTTGCTCGGTCTCTTGTTAAAGTAGCCGAGAAACCCATAGAACTCTGATTGCCAAAACAAATGTTACCCACACCACTCCTAATGCAAAGCATTATGTTCAAAATTTGAACTATGCTAACACAATAAAACAAATTTCAACAAGAGCTTACATAAAAGTGTTAAGGCTTGACATAATTTGTGAAACTACACTAGACTCTAGAGATAAACATTTTAGAAGGCGGTGGTTTTGTCTTTGTTGCAACCAAATCGTTTGCTACCCTCTGAGCGTCAACAAAACATCAAGCGTTTGGCCCTCGAGCAGGGTGTCTTGCGCATTGGTGAATTGGCTGAAAAATTTCGGGTCAGTGAAATGACCATTCGCCGTGACCTAGAAATGCTCGAGGAAGCTGGGCATGTCGAAAGGACTTTTGGTGGGGCCATCGTCAGCGATCAAGCCGCTTTTGAAAGCAGCTACGCCGTGCGGCTCAATACCCATACCCCCGAGAAACAAGCCATTGCCAACTACGCTGCAACACTGGTTCAAGATGGCGATACCATTGCCCTTGACGCTTCAACCACCGCTCTGGCTTTAGCCAAAGTGATTAGTAAACGCGCCGTCACTGTGATCACAAACAGCCTAGATGTGGCTCAAGAATTGCGTAACAGTAGGGCCAAAGTCATTTTAACTGGCGGATATCTGCGGCAAGTCGCAGGCAGTTTTGCTGGCCCCATCGCCCAGAAAGCACTCAAAGAGTTGCGGGTTGATCAGGCTTTTATAAGCGGAAAAGGAATTCAGATTCCGGGTGGGCTGATGGATTCTGACCTTGATGAAGTGGAAGTTAAACGAAGTATGCTCGAGGCTGCTGACCGCGTGAATGTACTTTTAGACAGCAGTAAATTTGGCAAGCGGGCTTTAGGCCTGATTACAGCTTTAGAAAATATTGATTTACTCATCAGTGATAGTCATCTTTCCCAAGAAACCCTGCAAGCCTTAAACCAGTACGAGGTTTCTTATCACTTGATCAAACAACCCAGTTAAGGAGAAGCGAATGAATGACCCAAAAGATGAACTAATTAAACTATCAAAAGACTTAGGACTCGAGTCTCGCCAAATGGCCATTCTTGGAGAGGGTAACGTAAGCGTTAACTGTGGGGATGGAACCTTCTGGGTCAAATCTTCAGGCAGCAGTCTAAGCACTATGGATGAAACTGGCATTACTCGAGTGCGTTTTGATACCATCATGACCTTGCTCAATCGCCCACACATGACCGAGCATGAAATTGAACATGAGCTTATTCACTCTCAGGTTGACCCAAACCAACGCAAACCTTCGGTTGAAACTTTTTTACACGCCCTATGTTTACAAGAAGGCGGCGCAATCTGGGTTGGCCACACCCATACCGTGTCAGTAAATCAAATCCTGTGCAGCCAACTTGGAGCGAAACCTTTTTTAGAACATGTGTTTCCAGATGCCATTGTGGTTTGTGGTCCAGCACCCGCAACCATTCCTTATGTTGACCCAGGATTCGCCCTAGCTAAGGCCGTCCGTGACGAATTGCGACGTTACCGAGGTATCTACCAAAAATCACCCAAGTTACTACTTATGGAAAATCACGGTCCAGTGGCTCTAGGACAAACTGCCAAAGAAGTTTTAAACATTATGCTGATGGCAGATAAATGGGCCAAAATTTTATGGGGAACCTACGCGCTTGGTGGGCCTAAATATCTACCCACTAGCGAAATTTCTCGGATTGATAACCGACTTGATGAAATCATTCGTCGCAAAGAAATCTTGAAAGGATAAGTCATGAAAGATCTTAAACATGTTAGCCATTTGTGGAAAGATAGCGAAGCCAAAAAACTTGACGAGGTAGAAAAATTGGTCTATCGTTCAAATCGTTTAGGCGATGACCAACGCATCACCAACACTGGTGGTGGCAACACCAGCAGCAAAGTCATGATGCAAGACCCACTAAGTGGTGCAAAGGTAGAGATTTTATGGGTTAAAGGCTCAGGTGGCGATTTACGCACCTCAAAAAAAGAAAACTTTGCCTCGCTTTACATGTCTAAACTTAATGATTTGCAAACGCTTTATGGAAATACTAAACCCAACGGGGCCAAAACCGCTATTGAAGATAAAATGGTTGACCTTTATAACCACACTGTTTACAATCTCAATCCCAGAGCCAGTTCTATTGATACACCGCTTCACGCCTTTGTACCTTTTAAGCATGTTGATCACACCCACCCCAACGCCGCCATTGCTGTAGCCGCCGCCAAAAATGGTAAAAAAATCATGAAAGACATTTATGGCGAGGATATAGCCTGGGTTCCCTGGCAACGCCCAGGATTTGATTTAGGTTTACAACTACAAGAGGTGTGTCAAAAGAATCCAAAACTCAAAGGAATTATCTTAGGGCAACACGGGCTTATCAACTGGGCTAATGACCAAAAAGAATGCTATGAGCTAAGCCTCGAACTTATTGAAAAAGCAGCCCGCTATATAGAAAAGCACGATAAGGGTAATAAAACTTTTGGTGGGCGAAAAGTTACTGCGCTTAAACCACAAGATCAAGAAACTATTCTATCTCAGGTTCTAGCCAAACTTCGTGGCATGGTTTCAAAAGAACGCAGATTTATTGCCACCATTCAAGCTACAAAAGAAGTCCTCGAGTTTGTCAACAGTAAAGATGCCAAACGTTTAGCTGCACTTGGAACCTCTTGCCCTGACCACTTTTTACGCACAAAAATTAAACCGCTCTATGTAGACTGGAATCCGCACAAAGAAGATGTAAGTAAACTTATCAGCAAGCTCGAGCAGGGTTTAGTTCAATACCGCCAGGATTACGCTGCTTATTACAACGCTTGCAAACGCCCAGATTCTCCAGCCATGCGTGACTCTAATCCTACTGTCATTCTTATTCCGGGTTTAGGCATGATTGCTTGGGGCAAAAACAAAAGTGAATCCCGTGTTACCGCCGAGTTTTATACCTGCGCCATCGAAGTCATGCGTGGTGCAGAAGCCATTGACAAATATATTGCCTTACCCCAACAAGAAGCTTTTGATATTGAATACTGGGCTTTAGAGGAAGCCAAGCTCCGTCGGATGCCGCCCGAAAAAGAATTTGAGCGCAGCGTGGTAGTGGTAGTAGGTGCTGGTAGCGGTATCGGCAAAGTGACCGCGCACCGTGTAGCCAAAGAAGGCGCGCATATAGTCTGTGCAGATTTGAGTCTCGAGTCTGCCCAAGCCACTGCCAAAGAACTTACCGATAACTACGGTCTAGGTATTGGCGTAGCTGGTACAGGAATTTCCAATTGCGGCCCTGCTATTGGCTTAGCTGTTGACGTAACTAAACGCGAAAGCGTAAGAAAAATGCTCGAGCAAGTTATTCTGGCTTACGGTGGCTTTGACCATATCATCGTAACTGCTGGCATTTTCTTTGCACCTGACCTTACGGGAACCATCTCTGATGATAAATGGGCTAAGACTTTTGATATTAACGTGATGGGTAGTTACTTAGTAGCAGATGAAGCTAAACAAGTATGGAAAACTCAAGGGCTTAGAGGTGCGTTAGTTTTAACCACCAGTGCCAATGCTGTAGTCGCTAAGAAGGGCTCTTTAGCCTATGACACTAGCAAAGCGGCTGCCAATCATTTAATACGAGAACTAGCTATTGAACTTTCCCCCTTGGTGCGGGTTAATGGACTTGCACCTGCGACAGTCGTTGCAGGTTCAAACATGTTCCCCAGGGACCGTGTGATTAGTTCTTTAGCCAAATATGACATAGTTTATTCAGAAAAAGAAACCACTGAAAGTTTGCGGGATAAACTTGCTAATTTTTATGCTCAACGCACATTGACTAAAGTACCGATACTACCAGATGACCAAGCTGAGGCTGCGCTGATACTAATATCTAGTAAGCTCTCTAAGACGACTGGGCAGGTGATTACGGTGGATGGGGGGCAGGTTGAGGCGTTTATGCGGTAAAAGCCAAATCGCAAAAAGTACCAATAAAGCTTTAAGCAGTCACTGGTTGGTTAGAGTTTGTTTAGCTAAAACCTATGATTTAAGGCTCACTAACTTTCAACAGTCCTAACCTAAGTAAATACTTTTCTCCGCTTAAAGAATGTTTTTGCTTGTATTGGTGTAGTAACTTTGCAAGGTCTCGCTGAAATTCTTTTGCATCTTTGAAAGTAAAGTTTATCTCTTCAAAAGCATCGAAATAAACGGGTGCATTGTCATCAAGTAATGTCCATGACTCATCAAAGAGTACAGCACTACTTATTAATTCTCCCGTTTTTAAATCTATCGTCACTTGCCAACCTAAATCTTCTTTAAGGCTCATCTGAAACCCAAATAGAACTAAGTTCTCTATCCATATAGCCTGACGCAGACGTTCATCATGAATAGCTGAACGCTCCACAGGTATAAGGTTAGCAGGTACAAAAAAAGTCTTTGACCAGGTTGTAAAGTAACGTAGTGGGCGACCTCGCCGACTGACTTGTCTAACCTCTTTTAGTAAATTGAGCTTAAGAAACTGTCTGAGAAGTGTCAAGCCGCCAATTTTTTCACCATCAAACGAATCATGGTGACGTAGATAAAGGCTTCTGAGGTTTCTGGCAAACGCTCAAAGTCTTTGGAAAGACGACGCTGCCGATTGAGCCAGGAGAAAGTACGCTCAACAATCCAGCGTTTGGGAAGAACTTCAAAGCCAAGTTGCTCTTTAGGTTTATGAACGATCTCGAGAATCCAGCCACAGGTTTTCATAAGCCAAGCGATGAGGTCACCGGTATAGTTACCATCAGCCCAAATCAACTTAAGACGTTTCCAGGAAGTTGTCCTCATTGCCGTAAAGAGTTGTTTTGCGCCAGCTCGGTCATCAATATTTGCAGCCGTTACCAGGACAGCTAACACCAAGCCTAAGGTATCTACAACGAGATGACGTTTACGTCCAGTTACTTTCTTATTACCGTCATAGCCGATCTCCTTACCCCCTTCGACACTTTTCACACTTTGACTATCTATAATGGCTGCACTGGGATGTTTTCTACCTTTTCCCTTGACTTTCTTGCGTAATCGTTCACGCAGTTTGGTATTCAGTTCCTCCCAGAAACCACCTTTACGCCACACACGGAAGTAGTGATACACCGTTTGATACGGTGGATATTCTTTAGGCAACATCCGCCAAGGAATGCCACCTTTCACCACATAAAAGATGCCATTGAGAATGCTGCGCCAACTATGTTCTCTAGGTCTCCCTAGTGGGTTTGGTGTCGGCATGAATGGTTTTAATGCTTCCCATTCGCTAGTCTTTAGATCAGTCGGGTACAGTTGGGATTTGATCATCTTTTAACTGTGCCCGACTTTTTCATGAGTTTCCTACTTCTCAGACAGTTTCTAAGCCAGCTTTGTACCTTCCGATACAGAAAGTATACGGGTTGATTGAGTCGTGAAGATGCCTCAGAAATGGTTATCTCGTTGCCAAAAAATGGGTAGAGTAACCTAAGTTCCTGCTCATTCATAAGCACTCGAATAGCCTCTAAGTCAGTTACAATCTGACGATTTGAACTTGCATTTGAGTCTTGCATTGTAAGTTCAGTTTAATACAAAATACGTCATGCCTAGAGATTTGAACAAGGCACATGCTCACGCCACTACTAGACACTAAGGAGTTTTTATGAGTTGGTTGTATCTCGTACTTGCTGGTATTTTTGAAATAGGTTGGCCTCTGGGTTTGAAACTTTCCCAAACGTCAAGCACAAGGCTATCTGGTATTGCCCTAGCTATTGTTTCCATGACTATTAGTGGTGTACTCTTATGGCTTTCTCAAAAGACGATCCCTATTGGAACTGCTTATTCTGTTTGGACTGGAATTGGTGCAGCAGGAACATTTTTAGTTGGCGTAATCTTTTTCGGTGATGCTGGAAGCTTTGGTCGTTATCTTGGTGCTTTTTTAATTGTATCAGGTGTTATCGCCCTTAAATTAGCAAGTTAGGTGCTAGTCCGTTTTAGATACATTTTTACTGACTGGCACACACCATGACAAACACAAATTTTATTACCGTTGATTTAAGAGCCTAAATAAATTGCCAATAGAGACTTATAATTGCATCGCACAACGCCTCAATTCTAGCAACGCTTTAACAAGCCTACTGAAGGTATTCAAGCGTTAGCTCATAAGAACTTTGATTTGCTTAAAGACAACCCTCACTTCAATTTAAGAAGGCTAGCGACATTATTGTAGTGAGTGTTAGTCAAGGTATAGCATATTTATACCAAAATTGATATACTTGAATCATGCCCACCGTGAGTGAGTTTTTCGGAATCAAAATCTATCTCTACTACAACGACCACAATCCACCTCACTTTCATGCGGTATATGCTGGGGAATACCTTGAAATCTCCATTCAAGACCTCTCAGTGATGAATGGGGAAATCAGCAAGCGGGCATTGAAACTGGTACTTGAATGGGCCAGCTTGCATCAAGCCGAGCTAATGGCTGCATGGCAAGAAGCCAGAGACGAAGAACCACTAACCGAAATTGCACCTTTGGAATAGGTTGAGATGCCAAATCCCGTCAACACCTACCAGCGAACAACACTCAGGGATTTAGCACCTCAAGGAGGATCATATGAAACTTATAGAAGTTAGACCCTTAGAACCTTATACCCTCGAGCTTAGTTACAGCGACTTTATGCAGTTCATTGTGGATATTAGCCCATTAATTGCAAGAGGCAAAGTCTTCAAGCAAATCGAGGATAAATCTGTATTCAGAAAAGCCAAAGTTAGCGAAGCTGGAGATGCAGTAACCTGGGGAAACATTGACCTTGATGCACAAAACCTAAGGTTAGAGGGCGGAAAGCATCAAATCATCAACAAACGAAACTTGGTCAGTGAACAGTTGAGAGAGTTGCTCGAGCAAAGCCATTTGACTCAAAGCGAGCTAGCTGAGTTGCTGGGAAGCAAGCAACCCAATGTCGCCCGTCTACTTAGTGATGACTACCAGGGCCACAGCCTAAGTACTTTACAGAAAATTGCCGAAGTTACAGGAAAGAGACTTGAAATTAAGTTCGTGTAAGAAAACTCGAGCAACATTTTCAGTCAATGTGATACTAATTCTCTGGGATTTAGCAGACATTGCTTTCACAAGGCGTTCAAATTAGAAAACCTCAACTTCAAATACTTTCGAGTAACCCCCAAATTTTTCCTTTATCCAATTCCTTAGCTTTTTCTCTAAATCGTGAAATCTTACTTGGAGGCAAGTCCTGCTCGAGTTGTTCTAAAATTTGTTTAGCCCGCTCGTGGGCAAAAGGATTATCTTTTTGAGGTTGGCCCAGAATAAAAAGCACTAACTGGGCTGCACTTTCCTTGTCGCCTTGTTGTTGCAAAAGCACAACATCTCCCACCAACATGTCAAAAAGCGCATCATTTTCCTGGGACTCTAAAACGGCCTTATGATTCTGGGTAAAAATATCTTTCGCTTCGCTTATGTTTCCAGCAAGAGCAGCCAACTGACCTAGTTCTAAGCGCGTAGCGCGTATTCCGGCCACATGACCACTCTCCTCAAATAACTCTAAAGCGGCCTGATTGTGCTGGGTTGCTTCTGGGTATTGTCGCATAGCCAGATGCACTCGAGCTTTATCAAAATGTACCCAACCTAATGCAATCTTGTCATTTAAAGTTCTGGCCAGTTTGACTGATGCCTGCAAAAAGTTTAGACCTTCTTCTGGCTTATCCAGAAAGTATGCAGTTTGACCTAAGTCTTTGAGTACCCAAACCATAATCTCAACATCGCCTAGTTGTTGAGCAAGCTCTTGGGCTTCCACAAAACAAGCCCAGGCTTGCTCAAATTCACGCAACCACCAAAACGCCTCGCCCAAACGCCACAAGGCCCTTGCTGTGTTTGACTTATCGCCCGATTGACGGTAGTGATCTAAAGCCATTTGGGCATAGTGTTGAGATGATGGAATTTTACCCATAGCTCTATTTAGCAAACTGAGCTGCAAATGAACCTGTGCCAAACTGGCAGTGTCACCAAGGTTTTGATACAAATCTAAAGCTCTTTGGTGAATTGCTAAAGATTGATCTATTCTACCTGTGAGCGTCATGGCTCCTGCTAGCGTGGTCAGAATACGTGCAGCCTGAGAGTACAAACCTGCGCGCTTCACAAATGCTGCGGCTTGCTCGAGTAGTGAAAAAATTTCTTCATGAGCATAGAGTTTACGAGTTTCCTCGGCAGTGAGTAGCGCATAATGGGTAATCACCTGTGAGGACTCAGCACCTAGAGCGTGTTTCAACCGCACTGCGCCTGGAATGTCCTGTCCTTCAAAGGCTTCTAAGACTTGCTTGTGCAAAATAGCAAGTAGTGACCCAGAGATGTTTTCCAGCACTGTTTCAAAAATCAAATCATGACTAAAACGGTTTCCATTCAGAACTCTCGCCGCTTCAAGTTCTTCCCCCAGATGGGCTGTTTCTAATACCCCTTTGCCTAACACTTTAGCCCCCAACTCGAGGCTGAAGTATTCACCCATAATTGCAGCAACACGTGCAAGTTCTCGAGCGGGATCAGACAGTCGCCCAAGGCGGCGTTCGATGATGGCTTGAACTCTGGGTGAACGCCCTAAACCTGCAACACGGCGGCGGTTCTCAAATTGCTCAGGCGTGAGGGCCTCAAGACCACCTCGCTCACTTAGGCTACGCAAGGTCTCGAGTACAAATAACGGATTGCCTCCGGTAAAGCGGTGCAGATTAGGACTAAGCTCAGTAGAAATGTTTAGGCTCTCGAGCATCTGACCTATGTCCTCATTCCCCAGTGGCTTTACTTCAATGATGACCGCAATGCCTGCATCTACCGCCTGCTGCAAGGTCTGCAAAAAATCGCCAGAAAGTTCATCGCTACGAAAGCCTAGTATTGGGTGAGGTTTACCGGGTGTAGTGGGCAGAAATCGGTTGAGGATGTACCAAGCTGCTTCCAAACTGGCACTGTCCACAAATTGTAAGTCGTCGTAAACCAGAGCCTTGCAGCCCTCGGCAAAAAAACGTTCCAGAGCTTCGGCTTTAGCCTCAAAGAAACGTAACCGTTCAGCATCGCTGGCAATGGGGGGTGGGGCCACACCAAGACCTGGAACAATTCGAGACAACTCAGCTTTAACCCAATCTGGAAAGCCAGTTTCATTCAAAGCCTCGCAGATAGGCTTAAAAGTGCGGGCATGAGTTCCATAAGGAATAAGCGCGTCGCCAGGGCGGCCCAACCAGTGCAAGTAGTTTCCTCGGCTCGCTGCAAACTCGAGCATCAAGCGACTCTTACCTACACCTGGCACGCCATGAAGAATGATGGCCTGACCAACCTGCCAAGCCGCTTCCATCTGAGCCCATTCACGCTTACGCCCTATCAAACGGATTGGTTCAATGGCTTGTGGGACAGGTTTTTCACCTGCAACCGGGCTATGGATGCGACCCAGTAAGCCCTGAGTTTGAGCATCAGGTTCCAAACCCATTTCGCGCTGCAAAATTTCTCGGCAAGTGTTGAAGGCTTCTAGTGCAGCACTGCGACTCTCACTAGCAAGATGAAGTTCAATAAGCTGGCGGTGGGCAGCCTCATTAAGCGGTTCTAACCTCACACGACACTGAGCCGTCTCGAGGGCTGCTCCCACCTTTCCACCCTGCCGTTGTAGCGAAGTCAGTCGCTCGAGTACTGTGTCCCACCAGGCCCGTACCTTTTCACGTTCGACTTGTAACCATTCGTCAAATTCTGGCACCTCGAGTAGGTCAAAGCCCTCGAGTAATTCTCCTCGCAAGAGCTGAGCCGCCACAGAAAGTTTTTCTTCCAGATCAGTTCGTAATTGACTCATCTGCTTATAGGCTGCCTCGAGGGACTCTACATCAAGGTCTAGCTGTTGTGTGTGAATCCCAATGGCATCTCGCTCGATTTGCAAGACTGACTTACCACCTTGCAAATCATCTCTTAGTCGGGCTATGGCCCCCCGCAAATTAGCCCGCCCTTTCTCTTGGTCAGCTTCTGGCCACAAGAGGGCGGCTAGCTTGTCACGAGAATGAAAGCCAGGCTCAAGAGCTAGATATACCAAAAGTGCCAGCACTTTACGAGTGCGAAAAGTCAGTTTTTGTGAACCCAAGTAAACCTCGGGGTTTCCCAAAAAAGACAATTTTAGCCGTCCAGGACGCACTTTTTCGTGTTGCGATCTTGTCACGGTAGCTCGCTATAGTAGTAAAACAAGACCGAAGCAAAGGAGAGGGCGACCATGCTAAGCAACATTTTAACTTTATCCGAAGGATTCCTGTTAGGTGCGGGTCTTATAGTCGGTGTGGGACCTCAAAATACCCTGATTCTGCGTCTGGGCTTGCGCCGCCAGCACTTGTTGCTCATGGTCATCCTATGCACCCTGATTGATGTCTGGTTCATTTCTTTAAGCACCCTTGGCATGGGAACCTTGCTCAAAAGCCAGACGCTGATCCAATTTTTAACCTATGCTGGCATTGCCTTTTTACTCATCTACGGCGCACGCTCATTTAAGTCAGCCCTATCCCCTGCTAATCAGCCCAAAGAAGATTTCATCTCAGGGCGCAAGCAGGTTATCTTTGCGCTGCTAGCCGTTAGCCTGCTCAACCCAAGCGTATATTTAGACACCCTGGTCTTAATTGGCAGCAGTGCCATCCGCTATCAGGCTGATTTACGACTGTGGTTTGCTCTAGGCGCAATGCTGGCTTCGCTGCTGTGGTTTTGTAGCCTTAGTTATGGTTCAGCTTTTCTAGCTCCACTTCTCAAACAACCACGGGTTTTGCGCCTGATTGATTGTATGAGTGGTGCTATCCTGTGGCTCATGGCATTTCGGCTTTTGAATCCGATTATCGGCTAAAGGTTAAATATGCACATTTTGATGGTCTTTCTGAAAATGTTTTTGTAAGACGGTTCTAGGTTTTTAGAGACATAGATAAAGGAGAAAAATATGAAATTATGGAGGCTCACCACACTTTCAATACTGCTATTACTCCTAGGTGCTTGTAGTAGCCCTCAACCCAAACAAACTGACTTAAACCCTCAAGCTAACTACTGGCAACAACTGGGAAGCAGTACAGCCATTGGGAGTAATATCTCACTGGCCACCGATGAAACAACGCTTTACCCAGTGATGGCGTATTACGTGCAAGATGGCACCCTTAGCATCTATGTCAAACGCTGGACTGGCACTAGCTGGGTACTACTGGGTACTACTTCTTTGGATATCTTTACCAACCAAGATGCCAAAAACCCCAGCCTAGCTCTAGACAATTCTGGTAATCCGGTGGTCAGTTGGGAAGAATCTGACGGCAGTTCCTCTAACATCTATGTCAAACGCTGGGACGGCTCTGGCTGGATCCAACTAGGCGGCATTCTGGATGTCAATTTTAACCAAACTGCGTCCAACCCCAACCTGGCTTTGGACGCTGCGGGCAACCCGACGGTGAGTTGGTATGAATTCGACGGCAGTTCCTCTAACATCTATGTCAAACGCTGGGACGGCTCTGGCTGGACCCAGCCGGGTACGATTCTCGATGCCAACACCAACCAGAATGCCGCCAACCCCAGCCTAGCTTTGGACGCTGCGGGCAACCCGACGGTGAGTTGGTATGAATTCGACGGCAGTTCTTCTAACATCTACGTCAAACGCTGGGACGGCTCTGGCTGGACCCAACTGGGTACGATTCTCGATGCCAACACCAACGAGTTTGCCGCCAACCCCAGCCTAGCTTTGGACGCTGCGGGCAACCCGACGGTGAGTTGGCTTGAATTCGACGGCACCTCCAACAGCATTTACGTCAAACGCTGGGACGGCTCTAGCTGGACCCAACTGGGTACGATTCTCGATGCCAGCATCAACCAGGATGCTTTCGACCCCAGCCTAGCTTTGGACGCTGCGGGCAACCCGATGGTGAGTTGGTGGGAATACGACGGCATCTCCACCAGTATCCACGCGAAGCAGTGGACTGGCTCTAGTTGGACCCTAGTGGGGAGCAATCCCTTAGACACCAGCCTTGGCAACAATGCTTACTATCCCTCACTCTCGCTCGTGAGTGGCAGCCTCAGTGTGGCGTGGCAGGAGGGTAGTGATAGTAACTCAGACAGCCTTTACGTCAAGAAGTACGTCACCAACGCCTGGCAAGCTACGGGTAGTCTATTGGATATACAAGGTGGACAAAGTGCCATCAACAGTGTGGTAGCTAGAAAGAGCAACAACTTAGCTACTGTCACCTGGGATGAAGTGGATAGTAATAACGGTAGTCGGAATGTTTATGTTAAAGAATGGACAGGAACAACTTGGAGTTTATTAGGTGGAGCGATAGATAGAACGTTGGCTAATGACGCAGAGAATCCTTCGATTACCATAAGAAGTGATAATCGTCCAACGGTAGCCTTTCAAGAAAACAATAATATCTATGTCAAACGTTGGAGTGGTTCATCCTGGATTAATGTGAGTAACTCTTCCATCAATTTTAGTTCAAATAACGCAATCACGCCGTCTATCGCCCGCGAGACCATCACGAATTTACCTGTCGTGGCCTATTCAGAAGGTGGGGTTATTTCTGTAACCAAAGCCAACGGTGTTATTGCCTCCTCGAGCTGGAGTTATTTCTCTGGAGGAGGCTTAAACAACAATCCTGCCAATGAAGCCTTTAGACCCTCTCTAGCTTTGAAAACGGATAACTTGCCCATTGTAGCCTGGTATGAAGATAACGGCACTTCCTTTGATATTTTTGTTAAGGAGCGTGTTGGTGGAAGTTGGGTACCATTAGGTGGTGCGATTGATAAAACTGTTTCTCGAGATGCTAAAGATATTGTGCTGGCAATAAGAACGGATAACAGACCTGTAGTTGCTTGGGAAGAGGCTGGGAATATATACGTTAAGAGGTGGAATGGTACGAGTTGGGTTGCTGTGGGTGGTGTTTTAGATAAAACCGCAGGCAATGAGGCTTTACGACCTTCCATTGATTTAAGAAGTGATAACAATCCAGTCGTGACTTGGCAAGAATGGAATGGTAATTCTTATGATGTCTGGGTCAAGCGTTGGACAGGAAGTGCCTGGACACTCATTGCCAATGTTGCAGACAAAAACACGAGTAGAGATGCAGAACGTCCGAGCATTGTTCTAAAGAGCGATAACAACCCTATTATCTCTTGGGATGAATGGGATGGTCTTTCTGAAAATATCTATGTGAAACAGTTCTAGTTAATTGTTTATAAGTACCCGTACTAAATTAGATTAAACCAATCTTCGAGGATTTTAGCAAAAAGTCCTTTGTAGATTAGAACTTCCGAAAAACGTAAGTTTAACTTAATTGTGTGCGACTACTTACAAACACTGTTGCAGTTTATAAATGAATCATCTCAAAAATTTGAGTTCACAACAACGTGAACTCAAATTTTCATATTCATTTGTCATTGCGAGAAGCGTATCGGTGGTGAAATGGCCAATGACATTATCACTTGCTATCGTTTGCTGTAGACAAGCGGCGAAGCAATCTCCCTTCACTTAGTTTGTAGCAAGGTCAGTGCAAAGAGATTGCTTCGCGGACATGCAACGATAGACTTTATTAGCACTGAATACACCCTAGTCTGAGGCTCGCAATGACAAATTAGTGTGCAAAGGGCGCACATTGCGCCCTTTGCACTAAAAATTCGGGATACTTATGTTGAAACGTGAGCTATATCTTCACTGTCTTAATGTTGGTTGGAATTGCTAGCTCTAGACATGGCAAACGCAAACTTTATTGCAGTTGATTTAGGAGCCTCGGTTTCAAAAATTCAGCATTAAACTAATCTTTTTTCCCTCTGCTATAATGCTTTTATGAAAACAGTATCTATTACTGCTCATTTTGATGGCAAGCAAATCAGGTTAGATGAACCTTTAGACCTCGAGCTAAACACCAAACTCATGGTTACTGTTTTATCGGGTCAAGATCAAGAGCGCTTAGCTTGGCAGCAACTTTCTCTCAAGGGTTTAGCTAATGCGTACAAGGATGATGATGAAGAGTATTCTTTGAGTGATGTAAAATCTCAATAAATTTCTAATGTTACATAGCTCTCTTACACTCGAGTTTATCTAACCTATAATAACCGCATGACACAGATTGATCACCTAAAGTCAGAAATAGAAACACTCTCAACCGATGACTTTGCTCAGCTTCGTGATTGGATTGCCGAAAAAGACTGGGAAAAGTGGGACAAACAACTTGCCAAAGATGTTGCTTCTGGAAAACTTGACTTCTTAAAAAAGGAAGCCTTGACTGCCAAAGCCAAAAACCAGCTAAGAGACTTATAAGTGCATCGTACAACACCTCAATTTTGGGGACGCTTTAACGAGCTTGATAAAGATATTCAGGCCTTAGCTCGCAAGAATTTTGAATTACTTAAAGAGAACCCCAGGCATCCGTCACTACAATTTAAAAAGGAAAGCGATTTCTGGTCGGCATCAATTATCGTGTGTTGGCAATCCAGGATTACGAAAACTTTATTTGGGTATGGATTGGCAGCCATGCAGAATATGACAAACTTATTTCGTGAAATTCTAAGGTAGTTCATCAGCACTTACTCATTTTGAGCTTCTGTGGACACTATTTTTCTGGTAGGCTTAACACATGGCAAATGTAAACTTTTTAGCAATTGATTTAGGAGCCTCGAGTGGTCGTGTCCTGTGGGGCAAATGGGATGGCAACCGATTTGATATCGAAGTCTTACACCGCTTCCCCAACGGACCAGTCAATGTTTTAGGAAGTCTTTACTGGGATGCACTACGGCTCTGGGAAGAAATCAAGACAGGGTTAATTAAATATAAGCAAACCACAAATGAGCCTTTAACCAGTATAGGTCTTGATACCTGGGGCGTAGATTATGCTCTATTAGATGAACATGGAGAACTCTTGGGTAATCCCTACCATTACCGTGACAGCGCCTGTATTGGCATGGTCGAAGAAGCCTGTGAAATTGTGCCCAGAGAAGAAATTTACGGCATTACTGGCTTGCAGTTTATGCACATCAATACCTTGACGCAACTCTTAGCTAGGGTCCGCCGTGATGACCCACAACTTAAATATGCCAAGACCTTACTTATGATGCCAGATTTGCTTCACTACTGGTTATCTGGTGAAAGAGTCAGTGAGTATACGGCTGCGTCAACATCACAAATGCTCAATGCTACAACCAGAGCGTGGGATAAAGAATTTTTGCAGCGTTTTAATATACTCACAGATATTTTACCCAACATTGTTTCACCTGGAACAGTGATTGGGCATTTACGTGAAGAAGTCGCTCAGGAAACAGGACTCGAGACTTCGGTCAAAATTGTGATGCCAGCCAGCCATGATACGGGTAGTGCGGTGGCTTCAATTCCTGGCTTGAATGAAAAGAGCGTTTATATAAGTAGCGGCACCTGGAGCCTTATTGGAGTTGAACGCAAAGAACCGATTATGACCCCAGGGGCTCTTGAGCTTAACTACACTAATGAAGGTGGTGTTGATGGAACCATTCGAGTGCTAAAAAATGTGGCTGGTATGTGGCTACTTGAGGAAAGCCGCAGACAATGGCGACGTGAAGGGCATGATTATTCTTGGGAAGAGCTCTTAGAACAAGCTTCTCAAGCCAAGCCTTTTTTATGTTTCCTTGACCCTGATGATCCAGCCTTTGCTCAACCTGGCGATTTACCAAAAGCGGTACACCAATTTTGTCAAAGCTCTGGGCAAGCCGCACCACAAACATCAGGCGAATTGGTGCGTTGTTACTTAGAAAGTTTAGCTCTTAAATCCTGGCATACCATTGAAGGTCTCGAGCGCGTCTGCGGTCATTCTTTTGATACGGTGTGCATTGTAGGCGGCGGAAGTCAAAATCATTTAATGAATCAATTTACTGCCGATGCTTGCAATAAGACAGTGATTGCAGGCCCCAGTGAAGCCACTGCTCTAGGAAATTTGATCGTTCAAGCTATTGCTACTGGCTATATAGAAAATTTAGAAAAAGGTCGTAAAGCAGTTGGTAGATCTGTAGAGCAACAGCGGTATGAACCAAAGCATGTATTAAGCTGGCAAGATGCGTATAAAGATTTTAAGGAAATTTTAGGGCTGTAAATCTGCTAAAATTATGTCAGGATATGAATACTACTATCAAACAGCTTCAGACTTTTCTTAGTAGACTTAGAAAGCGTCTGAAAAGTCGTTTTTGGCGGTTTTTCAAAAACGACTTTTCCGAACAGAGTGAGTATGACCCGAGGAACTACGACGATGGAACCTACCTTTTCAGACGCGCTCTTATACTGATTCTGATTAAATTGTTCTTTTTTGTAGGGTGCGTTTTATGCTGTATGAAATTTGAGCGAATGCGTCCCAAAACAGTGAAATATGTGATAAATAACGTTTTTGACACCATTCGCAGTGGTGCGCAGTGTACGAAGTTTGAGCGAATGCGTTGCACACCCTACACGTCATTTCCAAAGGAAAATATCATCTTCAGTATTAGTAGCAAACCTTCAAAAATGGTAGCAGTCAGCTTCATATGGTTAGGTTTTTTAAGTTTTGTTTTAGTGAAAGCAGAAGAACCCTCTATAACTTTATGTCAGGCGGTTACTGATCAGGGCTACATCGCGGGTAAAGACGGATATGTGTTTAGAGAAGGTGAACTCAGTGTTCATTTTTCTCCCATACTCGAGCAACAGTCTTTTTGGAAACGACATATCGAAGCCTTAGAAAAATATCGTGGGAGTCACTTGCTAGTAGCTATTTTTCCTCGAAGAGGTTTGTTCGAGCAAGAATTCTTTAGTCCTGAGGCTAAGTTTATTTACGATGAGGCAACATTTCTAAAAGAGTATGAAGAATACCGCTTGTTCTATCAAGGTGCAGGCGCTATCTCTCTTTCACTATTAGATATAGCAAAGAACACAAAAGCCTTAGGGCATCCTGTATTCTTTAGGCGCGACCATCATAAAACACCCTATTTTATGCAGCAGAGTATGCAAAAAATCGCTAGTGTCATTAAAGAGCAATTGGGGGACATTTATTTAGCCCAGTCTCCCACAGATTTTACCCTTACCCAAGAAGGAGACTACGACTATGTGGGTTCTTTTAGTCAAATGGTCATGGACGCATGTGGCACAGAACTAGCAGGCGAGACCTCTAGTTATGTTGTAGCTCACCAGCAAAACATCGGTTTGTTTGAAGACTTACCACCCAGTGAATATTTGCTGTTGTGTAACAGCAATTGTGAGCGTGGTGGAACACCTTTGAGAGAACGCAGTCCGAAAGAATATCAATCAGGGGCTCCAGAATTCTTAAAAAATTACTTGCAGCGTTCAGTGCTTGCACACGGGGTGAGTGGTTCAGGTCAAGCCTCCTATGAATCTATGCTATACAACCTTTTGCCCACTTATGAAAAAGGTCCTGATGTTTTGATTTACCTACCCGAAATTTTTGATTCCGAACTTAGTGCAGGGCTACTGCGACAATTAACCCCGGCAGTGGTTGGCTTTAAGGGTGACAAGTTGCAAGAACAAGAAGTAGCTGTTTCCTCTGGCAAGAACATTATTTTTGACAAAACAAATTTGCATGTTGAGGCGTTAGGCTACGAGTATTATTTGTCTGTACAGTTTGAAGATACTTTAGTCAATGAGCTCGAGCTTGTCCTAAGCTATGGTGAGCAAACAGAAACCATACTCTTGTCTCGAGCTGACCTAAGGATTCATAATCCAGCTGTGTGGCATGTTGAATTAGCAGATAGTCAGAGTTTTGCTACCCCACTCTCTGAAGTAGCTATTGTTATGCCTAACAGTTATAGTTCAACTTCGGGTGTCAAGGTTCAACTTATGAAGTTGCCCTAGCCAAGATTAGGAACTCTTTTATCTCGAGGCAGCTCGAGCAAGTGTTGCCGAGCAAAATCCAATCTTGTATCATCATATCCATGAATATAAGAATAGACGACTTAGCTGGCCCTGAAATCGCTGGACTCTTGCAAGAACACTTAAACGATATGATTGCCACATCACCCCCAGAAAGCAAACATGCGCTTGATTTGAATGGTCTACGACAACCCGAAATAACTTTCTGGACTATTTGGGAAGTCAACCAACTGGCTGGCTGCGGAGCTCTAAAAGAATTGAATGCAGGTCATGGTGAAATAAAGTCCATGCGTACCTCGAGGGCATTTTTGCGCCGTGGAGTCGCCGCTAAAGTCTTAGAGCATATTATTGAAGAGGCAAAACAGCGCAACTATAAACGCCTAAGTTTAGAGACAGGCTCTATGGATTACTTTAAGCCTGCTCATAAACTCTATGAACGTTTTGGATTTAAACCTACAGGGCCTTTTGCTGATTACAAGATAGACCCTAATAGCAAGTTTTTTACAAAAGAGCTTTGAGAAAACCCATTACAGAGTTAAAGCAAAAGGGTTAAACTAGGTACATGGCCAGTCCTAACGATACACATCCTGATGTCGCCAAGTTACAACTCGAGCTCCTTCGCCAGGCTACACCACAACGGCGACTCGAGCTTGCTCTGGATTTATCTGCTTTTCTTATTACACAATCCCGCCAACATTTGACTCAAAAATATAAAGATTCAGGTCGCGCCAACCTCGAGTGGGTACGCTTTAACTATGGGGATAGGACAGCTGATAAATTAGAACATCATCTTTATACAACAAATCTATGAACTCGAGTGAAATTCAAGATCTGCTTAATACCCTAGACAACGCCTTCAAACATCTTGCGATTGAATACCGTATTTCAGGCTCTCTTGCCAGTTCATTCTTGGGTATGCCTCGAGCTACCTTGGATGTTGATATTGTCGCCAACATCAAATCTCAACACATCACTAAGTTAGCGAACATTCTCAAAAATGCTTTTTATGTGGATGAACAGTCGATTCATGAAGCCATTGATCACGGTTCAAGTTTCAATTTAATTCACCTAGCCACGATGTATAAGGTCGATGTATTTAATCTCAAGTCACGTCCATTTGACCAAATTGTTATGTCACGGCGTTATAAAGATAGCAATTACATTACCGCAGAAGATTTAATTCTCAATAAGCTCGAGTGGTTTGAACTAGGTGACCGCAGCTCCGAGCGACAATGGAGCGATATTCTAGGCGTGTTAAGAATTCAAGCAGAAAATCTAGATTTTGAATACTTGCATCATTGGGCAGAGCAGCTTGGGGTGAAGGAATTACTCGAGCAGGCCTTGCAAGAAAGTAAATTTTAAGCGTTTCACTCATCAGGTGAATTGGGTCATATCTAGAATCAAGTCAATGGTGCGTACTTAGTCTAATTTTTGACACTAGAAATAATGCATCCAAACACACCTATCTCGCATATTGCTAAATAGGAGGTAAGAGAATGATTATTAATTCTATTCGACCCTTAGTTCTTTTCGCTACCCTTTGGCTGTGCTTCAGCGTTGCATTTTCACAAGACGCACCACAGCGAGAGATTACTCAAATTTCTGGTGACCTTTACCGTTTTCAAAATAATTTTCACTACTCGGTTTTTTTAGTCACACCCGAAGGCATCATTGCCACTGACCCTATTGATGCCGATGCCGCCAAGTGGCTAAATGATGAACTCATGACACGCTTTAACCAGCCTGTAAAATACGTCATTTACAGCCACGACCACGCTGATCACATTTCTGGTGGTGAAGTCTTTAAGGAAGCCGGCGCAATGGTTATCGCCCACGAAAATACTAAACGTGCCATCATCGCCGAAAACCGCCCAACAGCCATACCAGATATTACCTTTAGTGACCACTTGACCCTCGAGCTAGGTGGTAAAACCGTTGAGCTAAATTATGTGGGACGCAACCACTCGGATAATTCTATTGTGATGCGTTTCCCCGAAGAGCGTGTCCTTTTCGCTGTTGATTTTATTCCTGTCAAAGGTCTTCCATTTCGCAATTTACCAACTTGGTTTATTCCTGATTGGATGGATTCTTTAGCAGCAGTTGAAGCGATGGACTTTGACATCTTTGCGCCAGGTCACGGGTCTCTTGGTGACAAGTCTGACGTGAGCGCAATGCGTGGTTATGCTAACGACCTATACAACGCAGTATCAGAACAAATTCGCGCAGGTAAAACCTTGGGGGAAGCCCAAGCAGCAATTAGCTTAGATGCCTACAAGGATTGGGCACAGTACGAAGATTATTTACCACTCAATATCGAGGGCATGTACAACCGCTTAGTGTTACAGCGTCCTGGAAACTAAAAAAGTCTTACAAAATTCCGCAAGAGAATATTCGTTGTTCATTTTCACAAACAACGAATATTCTCTTTGTCTACTCGAGTAATTTAGGTTGCTTCTATAAGTTGCGTGGAAAGTTCCAGCAAAACGTTCAAAAATAAAGATAAATAAATTTGATTGAGCTGTGACAGCAAAGCTCTAGATTATCTAAGGACAAGCTGCAAAACTCATATCCCTAGTATAGACCATCTCAAACAACCGTTTTGGCTGGCTATTGAAAGGAAGTAGCTCGAGTACCAACACAGTATCTTCGACTCGAGCCTCTTGCACTTCAAACACAGCGGCACGGTATGGCAAATTCACTCGTAAACTCAAGCCTTCCTCGGCTTCCATACGCCGCGCCTCCAAATCAGCTTGTGCCGTTGGAGCATCAGCGTAATCCATTACGACTACACCGAGTGGTTGATCATCTTCATAGCGATAACCAAGTGCAAACGAAACATAAGGATGAAAGGGCGACGACCCAATTTGCTCTTGAATCTTGTCAATCGCTTCTTCTGACATTCCTTGTTCTAAAAATGTTTGCTTGATCCCTTCAAAACTCAGTTCGCTACACCATGTTCCAAGCGTTAGAATCGCCGAAGCCACATCACCCAAGGGATTCAAGGCACGACGGTAAAGGTCTTGTTTGAGTGAAGGCTCATGCCCATCAGCCGTTAGCACTGCTTGCACACTCTCTGGTGCAGACGATAAAACTAGCATATTTTTATTTCTAAGGATGGCGATATTGAGGATGCTAAGTTCTCCTAGAACCCAATCTGCAAACTCGAGTTTGTGACTATAAAGATCTACATCCTCGACAGTAGTTTTTTGATAATTGCGGTTTACCAAAAGATTCTCGAGCCTGGTCGTATCAAAATCTTTTTGCAAGGCTAAAACATAAACAGGTGGGCCATCAACCTGAAGTGTTATTTCCCAACGCAAATCTAGGGTGTCCCAACCCCACATTTCAGCATGATCAAAAGCAAGGATAGAACTAACTCCATGTGCAGAGGCAGCCGCTTGAGCTTCTAAGAGTGATTGATAAAATGCTCGGCGTTCCTCGAGAGAATTTTGGCTCGAGAGATTGGCAAGACCTTCATAGGTTTTTAACTGTTCCCAATTTGTGAAAGAAATATAATCTGTATCTGTTGTGACAAACTCGAGTGCCTCTAAAAGTGATGTAGAACCTGTACTTTGTGCTGTTGACACGCAAAGAGAAAAAATCAGCAAAACTAAAATGTATTTAGCCATAAAACTAGGACTCCTTCTGCTTCAAACACGGTAACATGAATATCATCAATGATTAGGGCCTATTCCTATAATGGCTCAGACATGTCAAAATACAATGCGTTTGTAGCACTTTGCCTATAAATTATGTCGAAATGAATAAATATTCGGAGGAAACATGCCAAACGATATCATCACCCGTTCAGTCAATGCCATCCGCGCTCTATCTATAGATGCCACCAGTAAGGCTGGCTCCGGTCATCCTGGAATGCCGCTAGGCTCAGCCCCTATGGGTTACGCCCTCTATGCCAGGTTCATGAATCACAATCCCAAGAATCCACACTGGCACAATCGTGACCGTTATATTCAGTCGGCGGGTCACGGCTCAAGTTTGCAATACGCACTATTACATTTAAGTGGTTATGACTTGCCCATGAAGGAACTCGAGAATCACCGTCAGTGGAGCAGCCTGACTCCTGGCCATCCTGAAGTGCATCACACTGCCGGTGTAGAAACCACCACTGGGCCACTTGGTCAGGGTTTAGCAACAGCAGTAGGGTTTGCATTAGCCGAAGCGCACTTAGCAGCCAAGTTTAATCAAGAGGGTTTTACCATTGTTGACCACTACACCTATGTGATTGCCTCTGATGGGGACTTTATGGAAGGCATTTCTGCTGAAGCCTCTTCGCTTGCTGGTCACTTAGGATTAGGTAAACTTATTGTTCTTTATGATGACAATGATATTAGCTTAGATGGCCCCACCAAAATGAGTTTTAGTGAAGATGTTTTAGCTCGCTATGAAGCTTATGGCTGGCATGTGCAACGTGTCGCTGATGGCAATGATGTCGAGGCTATCTCTGGTGCAATTGAACTAGCAAAAACTGAAACAACTAAACCCAGTCTCATTTCTGTAAAAACCATCATTGGTTTTGGCGCACCCAAACAAGGAACACAAAAAGTTCACGGAGCTGCTCTAAATGCTGATGATGCTAAAACTACCAAACAAAATCTAGGCGTTGATTGGCCAGCCTTTACCGTGCCTAAGGATGTGCAAAATCACTACAAAGAAGCAGCCAAGCGCGGTGCAAAAACTGAAGCCGATTGGAATAAAGTGTTTAAGGGATATGCAAAAAAACATAAGGCTCTAGCGGCTGAATACCAGCGTATGATGCGTGGTGATTTACCTGAAGGTTTTGATAAAGATTTACCTGTATTCAAAGTGGGCGAAAAAGTCGCCACACGCAAAGCCTCACAAAATGTTCTTAATGCGCTGGCCAAAAAAGTTCCTGAATTAGTGGGTGGTTCTGCTGATTTAGCCGAATCAAATTATACTGACCTCGAGGGTGAAAAACAAATCTCTAAAGGCGATTACGCTGGGCGCATTGTGCGCTTTGGTGTGCGTGAACACGCTATGGCCGCCATTGCCAACGGTATGTTCTTGCACGGCGGTCTTCGTCCTTTTGTGGCAACATTCTTGATTTTCTCTGATTACTTGCGTCCTGCTTTGCGCTTGGGTGCTTTGATGAATGCATCCGTGGTTTATCCTTTTACCCATGACAGTATTGCACTTGGTGGTGACGGCCCAACCCATCAACCTATTTCACAAATCATGGCTCTTCGGGCTATTCCAAATACAGTCACCATTCGCCCAGCCGATGCCAACGAAACTGCCCAAGCCTGGGTTTATGCTCTAAAGCGTAAAGACGGTCCAACTGCCTTTGCTCTTTCACGGCAAAACTTGCCTAACTTGGATATTCCTAAAGGTGCAGTAGAAAAGGGTGGTTATGTTCTAGCCGATAGCAAAGGTAAACCTGATGTGATCTTGATTGGCACAGGTTCAGAAGTGTCTAAGTGCCTCGAGGCTAAAACCCTACTAGATAAAGCAGGTCTAAAAACTAGGGTGGTAAGTATGCCCAGCACGAATCTCTTTGACAAGCAAAACTCTAAGTATAGAGAGTCAGTGTTACCAAGTAATATCCGGGCTCGAGTAGCAGTAGAAGCTGGCGCAACCCAAGGCTGGTATAAATATGTGGGCTTAGACGGGGCAGTGATTGGCATTGATCATTTTGGAGCTTCGGCAGATGGGGATTTCTTACTAGATAAATACGGGTTTAATGCCGCCAATATCGCCAAAGTGGCCAAAGGGCTCAAAAGACGCAAATAAATGTTTTGTAGGGGCGAGGGGCCCCTCGCCCCTACAAAACATTTAACAAATTCCACATGTTCTCATCGTTTCATTGGGTAAATTATCCCAATGAAACGATTCTTTTTTGCTGTAGCCCTGTCCCTAACCCTTAGCACCAGTTTTGCCCAAGACCTAGCCAAACTTCTACCTGCTGACACTTTTTTTGCTCTCGGTATGCAGGACTGGGTTAGTCATCAAGATAAACTGCAACCTTATATAGATGAATTTAACCGCCTCGAGCTGGGTAAGGCCTTTACGGCCATGATGGATTCTGAAGCCTCGAGTGAAAGTGAAGATGGCGAAAGTCAAAGCCCAATTACCGACGCAGCTAAAGCTCAGGATGACTTTCTAAAACAATGGCAAGAACGCATGGGAGATACCCACATGCTTGATATTTTTGGTCAAGAAGCCTGGATAGGTATTTCGGCGGCCGTTAGCAGCCCTATACCCACATTTACACTTGTTACCCGCCTCAGCCCTGATGCAATTAGCAAAGTTCAGCAAATGATTGATGAAGAAAGCCCCAAACAAAATGCTGAAACTATGCAAGAAGGTGACTTTAGTTTTTATGTCATTACCGAAAGTGCGGAAAGTGCGGAAAGTGAAACCGTGCCACTTGTTATGTCTTATAGCTTGCAAAATGATGTCTTGATGCTAAGCAGTAGCCCCGATGTAATGCGCGGAGTCCTAAGGCAATTTGGTGGCTCTTCGGACCCCAACTTTAGCTCATCTGAAACCCATACCAAGGCTCTTGGGCAATACGGCACAGCAAATTCCTATAGCTATCTGGATTTTGCCAGTATTATAAATATTGCTGCACCCTTTGGACGACAATTTGGCTTTGATGCTCTTATTGACCGCTTGGTGATGGCCTTTGAAACTGCTGGCATTTCAGGTGGCGTAAGTCGCTTTACAGATGACGGTGTGGAAACTCAAGGCTTTCAAGCAGTAAACCCTGAAGGCGGCGATACAACCCTCTTGGCTCTACTTACCAGTGCTGCTACTGCTGACCGCGCTGCCTTAGACACTGTTCCTGCTGATGCTCTTAGTGTAAATGTAAGCCATGCTGACTTAAATGCCTGGTGGAGCTACTTAAATGAAATTGCCTCGAGTCAACCCGAACTAGGTGGCGACTTAGACGGGATCCTTTTAGGCTTTGGTGTTGATTTGAAAACCACTTTTTTCAACTGGGTAGGTAATCAAGTGACCAGCATTACCACAGGTGTTGCCGAATCTGTCGAACCTGGAATGCCTGCAAGCAATCTTTTAGGCGAAACCGTTTATATTTTTGACGCAAGCGATGAAACCGCAGCTCAAGAAGGTATTAACTCACTCATTCAAACCATAAGTACCCAAGTTGCAGCTTTTGCCGACCCCAGTGGTGGAACAGGCAATTCCCAACAAACCAGTGAAGACATTGCTGGCGTAAACGTAACTACGCTAGACATCACCAGTGGCGTAAGTTTGAGTTACGCCGTAAGTAATGGTAAAGCTATGCTGGCAACCTCAAAAGATGGACTAAAGAAAACCCTCGAGGCTCAAGACAGCATCACCAGCTTAGGGCCAGTTCAAGATTTGCTTTTCTCTATCCCTGATGATGCTAGCGGATTTACTATTGCTAATAACAAAGCTACCCTAGAAGGCAGTGCCAGTCAAATTCGCAGCAGTATTCAAACTACGGCTGGTCTGGGTGGAGCTGCTGGTTTAGATTTTGAAGCTACGGACAAGCTGGCAGGTAAGATCGAGGAATATCTTGGGTTTGTAGCCTCACGGATGGGATACAGCGTGAGTTATAACCAGCGTGGAGCAGATGGAATAAAAAGTTTTAGCAAGTCTTTTGTAACTTGGTAATTTTTAATGGCGTGTTGGATTTAAGGGTTGCATGGCTTTGGCTTGAGACTGGAAGGTCTTTTGGCTTGGACCAGTCAAAAGGGCATTTGGATAAGATCCAAAACGAACAAGATGGGCCACTATTGCCAAAGCTGCAAAACTAACTGTCAAACACATGTTCCAAACAATCGAACTATAATCTTCTGGTCCAAATAAATAAAACAAATCACCCAAAAAATATCCTAGGGTTGAAACCAAAAGCCAAGTATTCACCAAACGATTTTCAGAGCTATAAAAAAGATTGATCAAAGCTACAAAAACCATAGCACCGCTAAAGTAAGCATAGAACACAGAGCTAAGGTTAATTGCTTGCTCATAGTTGTAAACAAATCCTTGAATAAAGGCCAGCAATGATAAGGCTGCAATGAAAAAATTAAGCAAAATAGCTAAAAAGCCTACAGTTAAACGCTTCTGGTTAGAGTGTAAATTCCAAAAGGCGTGAGCTAAGGCGAATAGAAATGGGCTATAAGAAAAAGCTAGCAACATAGAACCCCAGAAATTAGTGCTTTCCGGGAACTCTGCTTGCAAGCCTCCGTAAATCCAGAAAATGTTGGCTATGCCAATGATAAAGCAGCCTAGAGCCGAACTGATAAGCCCGCCTTTATAAACTTTGTTTCCACGCCCTGCATGATAAAAAAGATATCCAGCTGTAAAAAGACTAATCAAAAGAAAACTTGCTTCCCCAATTACTGAGGGTAAAGAAGAAACACTAAGGCCAAGAACACCAAGGATAATAAGATATAAGATCATAATCTCATTATCAGTCTTGAATCAGGGCATAGGATATGTATTTTGTAACAAGTTTAAGTGTTAAACTTCACACTTATCTTGCAAAATCCCTAGATTGAGCTATAGAGACAGTATTGAAAGACTCGAGAGAAATATCATCATTTATTTTTGAAGTTTGAACGCCTTGTCCACACAATTAAGCCAATAAGTGCAGACATAAAAATCAAGAAAGCAAGTTGCAAATAATATCCAGGAAAGTTCATAAGTAAGCTTACAGATATAAAAACCATGAAAGGAATAATAATAGCGATAAGTAAGGTATTAAACCGAATCTTACTAATTTTTGGTGGTGGCTCATTTGCACCAAGCTGGCCAAAACGCTTATTCAAATGACGATTCGCAAAAAGGTAGACCATTCCCAATATCAAATTCAAATATCTAAAAACATCACTCCAACCTAAATACCTTGTAACAAAAAACAAAGCAACAAAAACTAATGCTGTAGCACTCATAAAGAGTAATTGTTGACGAAGACTATAACGTGATGATGCAATTCTCGGGTCTTCATTTGGGAATCGCCTAGTCAGAAATAGATACATGAGCAAGCCATAGAAAAGGACACTACCCGTAATAACATAGATTCAGTGAATCACAGAATTGTAAAGCTAGACCAGAATGTTGAAGGTTTAATCCGTTCCACCTTCATTTGTAGCTTCGCTTCATTGCATAGCCACACTGAGCCTAAGAGTAGAGTAAAAGTTGCAAAGGATTCCGAAAGTCAAGCCCTACATAAGCGAAGTGTCTTGCTATTAGACACTTCGCAAGGTACGAAAGTGCAAGGCTTACTTTGCTTCAAAAAACGTGCAACTAGCGGCTCAGTGTGACAAAAAGAGGATTCTGTGATTTACTGAGATTACGTTAAACAAAAATTCGTTGCCCATATAGTCTCCTTTAATTCTACTCACTTACTCCAAAACTGACTGGCGATACGGCGTATCCACCGCCCCTGCACTCCTCACCCTTCCAAACACTACTGCTATCTCCCTAAGCTGCGGCGCAACCCAATACGGTAACTGCTCCCACTTAAACCGCCAACTCCAATTTCCCGAAGCCAACCCTGGCGTATTCATCCGCGCATCGCTGCCAAGCCCTAAAACATCTTGCAGAGGCACAATGGCTGTATCTGCGGCTGAGCCAAATGCCAGGCGCATAAAGTCCCAAGCAATGTTGGAATCATCTCTAGCTAAATACTTCCGCACATAATCCCGTTCTTTTTCAGGGACTTGAGCGTACCAGCCTTTGGTAGTGTCATTGTCGTGTGTACCCGAATAGACCACACAGTTTTTAATATAGTTATGTGGCAAATAAGGATCACTGGCATCTGCCGCAAAAGCAAAGTGTAAAACTTTCATGCCTGGGAATCCTGCCCCATCTCGCAAGGCTTCAACATCGGGGGTAATCACACCTAAATCTTCGGCAATGATTGGCAAGTCACCTAAAACCTGGCGAATAGTTTTGAAAAGATCTTCACCAGGCGCATTCACCCATTTACCGTTGATAGCTGTGGGTTCAGAAGCAGGGATTTCCCAGTAGGCAGCAAAACCTCTAAAGTGATCTACACGGATAATATCAACAAGCTCTAAGGTTCCCTTAATGCGCTCAATCCACCAGCTATAGTTAGTCTTTTTCATTTCATCCCAGCGATAAAGAGGGTTGCCCCAGCGTTGACCGGTGGCACTAAAGTAATCAGGTGGCACCCCAGCAATCACTGTCGGGTTACCTGCGTCATCAAAATAGAACAAGTCAGGGTTAGCCCAGGCATCAGCAGAGTCATAGGCAATAAAAATAGGAATGTCACCAATAATTTTTATGTCTTTGTTATTGGCATGATTTTTAACAGCTTGCCATTGTTCGAAAAATATCCATTGCCAGACTTTTTGTTTTTGAATACTGCTAGCAAGTTTCTCTTTCCATTCTTTAATGGCTTGTGGCTTACGTGAGCGAATATCTTCTGCCCAGTGGTTCCAGGAATTCCCGCCGTGAGCTTCCTTGCAGGACATAAACAAAGCGTAATCCTCGAGCCAGCTTGCTTTAGCTTTACAAAAGGCCTCAAACCTCTGGCGTTGTTCTTGACTACCTGAAGTGCTGAAGTGCTGAAATACTTTCTCGAGCATTTGCAACTTGAATGAAATAACTGGCCCATAATCCACGCTTAAGTCAGAAAACTCTGGCGCACCTGCTAAATCAACAGGTTTTAAGAGTCCTTGCCCAACTAATTTTTCCAAGTTGATTAAATAAGGATTTCCAGCAAAAGCACTAAAGCATTGATAGGGACTATCGCCATAGCCGGTTGGGCCTAAAGGCATGACCTGCCAAAGCCTCTGCCCCGAAGCAGATAAAAAATCAATCCAGTTAAAGGCTTCTTGCCCTAGGGTTCCAATACCGTAGTGTCCTGGCAAAGAAGTGGGGTGTAAGAGTATTCCTGAACGGCGGTCAAAGGGCATGGTTCCTCCAAAAATATAAGTTTTAGCTAGTTCTTATCATTACATATGAGGGGGTCAGGTTTCGGGTTACAGGTTCCAGAATGTTAGCTTTTACTGACCCCTGTAACCCGAAACCTGTAACCTACTTTTCAAACGGTTTCCCCGTAGCTTTAGGTGCTACCGAGCGTCCTATGAACCCAGCTAGTACCATCATAGTCAAGATAAAGGGAATGCTTTCTACTACTGTGGGTGGCAACAAGTTACTACCTCCAAGCTGAATTTTTAGTGCGTCGAAGGCCCCAAATAACAACGTAGCTCCAAGCACACCCCAGGGATTCCATTTACCAAAAATCAGGGCTGCTAAGGCAATAAATCCACGCCCACCGGACATATTTACGACATACTGGTTAGAATTCCCAATGCTTAAATAGGCCCCCGCCAGTCCTGCAAAAACACCTGACAGAATCACTGCGTAGTAGCGAATACGACGCACATTGATGCCCACACTATCGGCAGCTTCGGGGTGTTCACCCACAGAACGTAAACGAAGCCCAAAGGGTGTTCTAAAAACTACGTACCACACCACAGGAACTAACAAAAACGCTAAATAAATCAAAGGGCTAAATCCTGCCCACAGGGGCAAGCGGTTCACTATCGTATCGGTATTGGCAGTATTGTTATAGAGTCCGGTTAAAACCAAGGCTGGGATACCCACAGCCATTAAGTTAATAGCAGTACCTGAAATCACCTGATCAGCCTTGTAGCGAATGCTAATCACGGCGTGTATCCAAGCGACTAGTGAAGCCACAAGCACACCCACCAAAACCCCAACCCAAGGTGCGTAAAGAACTTTAGCAGTGGGGTTACTAGCTACAAAAGGGGCTTCTATAAGTTGGGTGGTAACAGCCGCAGCTAATGCTCCAAAAATAATTAAGCCCTCGAGGGCGATATTGACTACCCCAGCCCGTTCGCTAAAAAGTCCACCTAAAGCCGTTAATAAAAGGGGTGTGGTAAGACGCAAGGTCGAAGCCAAAAAAGTAATCAGTATAAGATTATCCATTAGGCTCTCTTTTTCTCGGCTTGGGCTGCCATGCGCTTAATAGGATTAGTCAGGGTCTCAGGCAAGAAGCCTTTAGCTGCAATAAATAAAACCACCAAGGCCAAAATCATACTGACTACATATCGGTTTAAATCATTAAAGGTTAAATTCAAAATCACCCCACCATTTTTTAATACGCCAAACAAAAACGCTGAGAGCACTACCCCAAGGGGTGTGTTGTAACCAAGTAGGGCTACAGCAATACCGTCAAAGCCATCGCTAGACGGTAAAGCCTGACGCAAGGAATAATCTTCTAAAGCTCCTCCTAAAACATAATGGCATGAGGCTAAACCTGCTAATGCGCCACTAAGCGTCATGGCCAATATAGTATTGCGAGCAATGCTGGCTCCACCATATTCTGCGGCCTGTGGTGAAAGCCCTACGGCTCGTAATTCGTAACCCCATTTGGTGCGCCACAAAAAGTAATAAACGAAAATAGCTGCTACTATCGCCACCACAAAAGACATATTGAGATTGGTCGGTGGGACTCTGGTATCTAATTGATTTAAGCCAAACGCCAAAGCCAAACCATAGGTCACACCTGCAACCAGCAACGCGGTTATCAATCTTGGTGCAAAACTTCGCAATCTTCGGCTAAAGCGCGGCAAAATCAAAAAGGCAGCAATCCCTAAAACTGGTGCAAGAATAAGTCCATAATTGACGGGTATTATCACTGTTCCGGCTGTACCTGCTGGAACACCCAACAAAGCCGGCAACTGTGGAAGCCAAGCCTCTTGACGAAGCTCATAAGACTTTGGCTCGGACCCTGGTTCCTTAAAAGGCATTCTTAAGGTGATGGTGCTATCGCCGGCTCTAGGTAAGCCCGCAATAAAAGAAGCTATCAAAATAAGTACACCAGCAACAGCAGCAAAAACTCGAGGGGACTTCTGGATGCTACGCCGCAAAACCGGAATCAAACTCAAAAGAATCGCAAGCACTGCAGCTATAGCTAAGATATAAATAATGCGTACCGCCGGTGCAGAAAATTTTGACTCGGACGAGAGTAAAAATAATAGCAATGACGAGGCCACGTAATTGAGCAAAATAGTATTGATCACTTCGTTAGCACCGAATCGTGCTTTTAGCCAACCCGGCAAGGCTCCATATAAACCCCCACCCAAAGCCGCCGCCAAAATAGCTGCTGGCAATACAACAATGCGTGGGCCAGGCATGTACAGCCCAACTAGCATGGTACAGATAGCCCCTAAAATCATTTGCCCAGGCGCACCAATATTAAATAAGCCAGATTGAAACCCTACTGCTACGGCTAAGCCTGTGAAAATAAGGGGTGTTGCAAACGCCAGGGAGCGCACAAACCCTTCAATTGTTCCTAAAGAATTGGCAAAGAGTGTCAGATAGGAATACCACAAGGTATCCAGACGACCTGTTATATATCTTAAAGGACCTAGGGTCATACCATCAGCAACAGGGGTTCCTTGTAAACTTAAAATCACAAGACCTGAAACCAGCAAGGCTAGTAAAATAGAAGTAAGAGGCACAGCAATAATTCCCAGCATACGGTCGATAGTGTCATCGAAAAGGTCAAAGCGGCGCAAACCTAAAATAATCGCTAACAATCCAGTGACATAACATAAAAACGCCGTAAGACCCAGACCAGAATTTCCGTAAGGCAATCTGGATAAACGTTTGGTATTGGCACCTGCTTCTCTAGCCTCGAGAACTGAAATTTCCATTGATTGCTTAGGAGCTTTTTCAATTACTTCTTTAAGTTTTTCAACATTAGTGTTGTCTCTTGGGCTATCAATATCTTGTTGGATAGAATCAATGAGCAGGTTTACCCTAGCCGTACTCACCACACCCTGAACACTGCTCGAGCCCCAATAGGTGGTTAGCAGTAGAACCACACCTAGCACTAACCAAAGCACCAACCGTGTATTCTTAGCCAATGCAGATGCAACCAGCAATAAGGCCAAACACACTGCAAGCACTATAAGAACTGTGTTTAGTCCTGACATGGAAAGCGGGTCTGTACGCCCTGTAAAATCAACCCAACGGTTAGGCAAAAGCAGCAAGGCACTTTTAGCCCCTGTTTCGCGGTTGATGGCAGCCCAGGGCGCGATATATAGGCACAAGGCACTCAAGGCACTCAACACAACAATAAAAATTCGGTCCACATGAGTATTCTAACCTAAAAAATGTGGGTGGTTTCAAAGCTTGTAATTCGCATCCCCTCGAGTTCTCTGTCCTATTGTTTCTGGTCGAATATGTCCATTTGATTCCGCAAGGACTCAAGTCTTGCCAAAACGTCTTCGGCATCACTTAAACGCTGCTTAGGGTTTTTGTGCAATAAGGCTACAAGCAAATCATCAAAAAGAGCTAGGTCTTTAGAAAAACTCAAGATAGCCTTAGGCATCTCTTTTTGATGCGCTAATAATACTTCTTGTACTGTGCCTGTAAACGGAACTTCACCACTTAGCCCTCGGTACAAAATAATCCCTGCCGAATATAAATCACTAGCAAAGCTAACAGGTTCACCCCTGGCTTGCTCAGGGCTTAGATAAGCCACCGTTCCAATAATGGCGCGCTGGCGTTGGGGTTCATCTACGCGCAGTGTCAAATCAAAGTCAAAAAGTTTGACATGACCTGCACGGCTGATCATCACATTGTCAGGTTTAATATCACGGTGAATAAACCCTTTTTCATGAACATGGTCTATAGCTATCAAAAGCTCAGAAAAACTCTTTAAGAAGTGTGGTATATCAGTCTTATCAAAAAAGCTGCTCAAACGCTGACCTTGCAAATAAGGCATGAGTACACCCAGATACTCTTCAACCTCCACCAGAGCTTCAATAGGGTTCACATAAGGATGCGAGAGTTGGCTCCCATAAGCATATTCTCGTTCGGCATGACGGCGGTAGGCCTGAGGAAACACTTTGACAGCTTTGACCACCTCACCATTGCTGGCTAAATAAACATGAGCAAAAGCACCTCTAGCAATTTCATGCAAGATACGAAAGCCACCCTCAAACTTTTTGCCGATCAGCTTCATCCCAATGATTAGTGTATGAAAAAACCCAGCCTAAAGCTGCGAGTCTTACCACTCTAGGGGGGTGAAGGATTTAACGTTTAATTAAAATACCCGCTTTTATGAGGGAACTTAGGGCCTGTTTCTCGAGGTCTGCCTGGGTACTCACCGACAACTGGGTACTCACCGATAGCTGGCTACTCACCAGCAAACTGTGACGAAACCCTGCACCCAAGATAGCCCTTCGGGTGCGTTCAATAAATCCTTGTACTGCTTTTTTATAGGCCCGTACTTCATCAGGTGTGACTAAAAGTTTTTCATTGGTTTCAACATCTAAAATCTCGAGTTGGGCTTCTTCGGGTTCTAAATCATCCTGGCTCATCACTTGCAAAAAACTGGCATCTAAGCCTCTGGTCTTAAGAGACACCAAAGCTGGCTGCAAGGAGGCTTCATCAAAAAGGTCAGAAACCACCAATACCAGCCCAGCACCCGAAACAAATTTATTTTGCAAGGCAAACTGTTTTAAGGCAGTGACTGCACTTTGGGCCGAGCCATGATTTGCTCTTTCTATAAACGACCAGGTTTCTCCTATTTTGGCCGGGCCTTGCTGTGGCGCGTTACGTTGACCATCTAATAAAAAGACCTGACTAAGACCATCGCGCTGACTTACAAAACTAAGTAGCTGGGCTAGGTTTTTAGCAAACACCATCTTGTTACCGAGGGCCATACTGGGGCTATTATCTAAAACGATATAAAGTGATATCGAACGCTCAGCCTGGAAAAGCCGTGTATAGAGTCTTCCTGTACGCGCATACACTTTCCAATCTACATAGCGAAGTTCATCACCTGTTTGATAAGGACGAAAATCATAGAACTCAACACTCTGGCCTGCTTCACGGGCCACTTTTTCACCTGAGCCTTGACTGAGCACCTTGCTAGCCAAAGCATAGCGGTCAAGCAAGTTTCGGGTGCGAGGTGAGATCATTTGCTTAAAGTAACCAGTAAAAATGACGAGTAAGGGTATTACTCACCACTCAATACTTGCTACTCCTCACTCCTCATTAGTTAGGTCTAACCTCGAGCCTTGAGGCATCGGCCCATAAGCCCTCGAGGTCATAAAAGCTGCGGGCATCTGGGCTCATGAGGTGAATCACAATATAACCATAATCCATCAAAAGCCATCTAGCCAAGGGGCCTTCGACACTTTTAAGAGTCACTAACCCTTTAAGCTTTTCACGCACACTGTCTTCTAGAGCCTTGAGCTGAACGCCTGAGTCACCGGTGGCAATAATAAAATAATCCAGCGTTTCTGAAACTTCTTGTAAATCAAGAACACTAATCTCTCGAGCCTTTTTATCGTCCAGGGCATCAACCATCTTCTGTACTTCTTGGGGAATAGTCACAGTCATCCTTTTATAGTAACAAGTCAATCCTAAAACGTCAGTATTCAGGGACTATTTAGTCGATGTTGAAAAAGCCAGGGAAGCCAAACGGGGCATAAAGAAATAGGCATAAGACAGGAAAAACATTGCAAGGGAATGATAGAAAAGTAGGAGAAACCTTGCAATACTTGGGTATGAAACCACGCCCTAGCCCCCAAGAGAATCCAGCAAAAGAAACAGAAACCATCAGACATCCGTTGAATGGATTAGTAAACTCGAAACATCCCTTAGTAATCCTGAGCCAAGAAATCCAGTGGCAAACATTTGATGAGACATTCGGGGGTTACTACAGCGATCTAGGCAGACCAGGGGTAAGTACCCGCTTGATGGTGGCCTTACATTATTTGAAATACCAACATGATTTAAGTGATGAAGCGGTGGTTGCTCAGTGGATAGAGAATCCGTACTGGCAGTATTTCAGTGGCATGATCTATTTTGAGCATGAATTGCCTATTGATCCATCAAGTATGACTAATTGGCGTAAACGTATCGGCGAAAAAGGAGCAGAGCTACTTCTCAAAGAGACTTTGACAGCAGGCTTAAGGTTAAGCATCATCAAAGCCAGACAACTCGAGCGGGTCAATGTAGACACCACGGTACAAGAGAAACATATTCGTTTTCCGACCGATGCCAGATTGTATGACAGGATGCGAGAACGCTTAGTCAAAGAAGCCCGAAAGGATGGTGTCAAACTAAGGCAAAGTTACAAACGGGTAGGCCAGCAACTCTTATTCCAGCAAAGTCGTTACGCTCATGCTCAGCACTATAAACGTGCGACAGCTTGCACCAAAAAGCTCAAAACCCTACTTGGTCGAACCATTCGAGATATTGATCGCAAAGGTTCAGAACCAGGTCCAGCCTTAAAGAACTTACTCGATTTAGCAAAACGTTTAGAAAAGCAGCAACGTGATGATAAGAACAAGCTCTACAGTGTCCATGCTCCTGAAGTTGAATGTATTGCTAAAGGCAAAGTCCACAAACGCTATGAATTTGGCTGTAAGGTCTCTGTCTCAGCTACTAGCCAAGGGGGTTGGCTTGTCGCAGCTAATGCCAAATCAGGTAATCCTTATGATGGGCATACTCTCAAGCAAACTATTGAACAAACTGAGCGTTTAACAGGCAAAACACCCCAACACGCTTACACCGATGCTGCTTACAAAAAACATGATTACAATGGTGACTGTGAAGTTCATGTTGACCCAAAACGACGAGGGACTATTCCTAAAAGTCTTTGGAAGTGGCTCAAACGTCGTGCCGCTATTGAACCTACCATTGGTCATCTTAAAGACAACAAACGTTTAGACCGTAATCGTCTCAAGGGTTCACTGGGGGATGCCTTAAACGTTATCTTCTCAGCCGCAGCTTTCAATTTTACTAAACTTCTTAAAGCTCTTGCTCTTGACCCTTTGGGGACTTCGTGAAACATAAAATGGGACTTTTTCAGTGACGACTAAGTATCCATGATGAGCAACTGTGTTCTTAGCCCTCTATCCTTAAGCCCTGTATTCTGCAAGTTTATCGCTCGCTAATCACTTCTAGGCGGCTTATATCAAATGGATAGGTGGCTACGTCACTACCCAAGATAAGCTCGAGGTCGATTATTTGGCCATCAAAACTTTTTAGCGAATCAATCTGCTGCCGCCCTGTTTGCAATAGACTAGTAAAATATTCTGCATCCTGCCAAGATGTTTCAGTAACCAATAATCGGGTAAGGGTTGGTTCTGACGTTGCTTGGCGAGTCAAAATAGAATCTTCGGCTATACCCATAGCCACTAACCTAGCTTTGTACTGGTCTTCTAAACCTTCTATGGTACTGCGGTTGGTAATCAGGAGAGTCGCTTCTGGAGCTTCTGAAAAATCCCTAGGCGTGCCACCAAAGGTCTGGGCCAAGAAGCCTTCTACACGCTCGCGGTCATAGGCAACCACCGCACCAATACCTTCGACTCGAGCATCTTCACCTTGCAGTGAGGCCATTTGCTTAATGGTTAAGGTTTGCGCTCGGCGCATGAACTGTTGGGCCAATTGTGGATCGATATTGGTTTCTACATTATCAAAAAAAGCATTCATCAATTCTGGAAGTTTAAGGGCTGTACCCACATGAAGCTCTTTAATGCGAGCTAACATGGCATAGGCTAAAGTCTTTACATTATCAAGACGATCACGATCTCCCCTAGCTGTGTGCCTAAAACGCACAAATTTTACAGCGTCTTCCCCATCTAACCTTTGCAAGCCAGCATCAAAATGAATATGAAGATTACCAGCATTATCATCATAGTCCATAGGCTCTTTGATATTGACCTCAATACCATCTAGGGCATCCACAAATTCCTCAAAAATATCAGTGTTTATAATCGCGTAATAGTCAATGGGTAATCCTAAAACCTCTTCCATGGCCTGCTTGAGACCTTGGGCACCTTGACCTTTGCGCCCATAAATACCGTTAATGCGAGTCGTCCAACCATCCAGATATAAGTCTCGAGGCACGGCTACCACGGTCACATCATTACCTATTATCTGCACATATAAAATGGTGTCGGTATTGGTTCCATCTGCGTTACGGCCACCTGTGTAATTCCAGGCCACTATGTCACCCTTTTGGTTATAAACAGGCTCACTTTTATCGCGGTCATAATGAATGTCTTTTCCTGCTATAACAAAACTGGCATGAAATCCTTTATCAATATTGAGCAGGTCTTTTTGTGCTTTAGAAAGTGTTGTGCGTTGCACGCCGCCACTCATCCAATATCCAATTAACCCAAGTATGGCAAGTAAAAGTCCTAAGAGTTGAAATAATCTAATGCGACCCAAGGTCATAAACCAAAGCATCATACCCTAGCGATATGAAAACATATGAGTTTAGGTTTAACGTTGGCTTAAAACAGTTGCCTTAATAGCCGAAATTTGCGGGGCATCTTGGCCCAACACCAGCTCGAGGTCAATGCTTTCATCCTCAAAATCGATGTGATCTATTTGTGATTTATTGATTTGAAACAAACTGGTAAAATAATCAGCATTCTGCCAGTGTTTGCTAGTGGTAAAAAGGCGGGTTGGTGCAGGGTCAACAGAAGCTTCTTGTATAAAAATAGATTCTGAAGGCAAACCCATAGCCACAAGTCTTTGGCGGTAAACATCCGCTAGCCCTTCAACGTCACTGCGATTAGTAATGAGTAGAGTTACATTAGGTGCCAATACAAACTCCCTGGCTTGCCCACCAAAAGTCTGAGCAATAAAGGTTTCTACCTCTTCAGGGTCATAGGCCAAGTTATTTGTTCCCTCAACCATATAAGTAGGCAAGGTTGCAGGTTGAAGTTCTAATCTTGATAGATAAGGTAAAAGCTGTCTAATCAATTTTGGTGTTGCATTGGTTTCGAGATTTTCAAAGAGTGCGTCAATAAGTTCTGGAGCCTTAAAGGCTGTACTTAGGCTCAGTTCCTTGAGCCGTTTCAAAATAGCAAAGGCCAAACTCTTGACATTATCAATGCGGTCATAATCACCACGAGCGGTATGGCGAAAACGCACAAAGCCTGCTGCTTGTTCACCATTAAGCGTTTGCGGACCTTCTTTCAAATCAATCAGCAATCCCGCGGCTGCATCGGGGTAGTACATGTCATAAGGAACAGTGACCTCGACCCCCCCAAGAGCATCAACCAAATCCTTAAAAATATCGATGTTGACTATCGCATAATAATCAATGGGCAAACTAGTAATAGCTTCAATTTCTTTTTTAAGTCCTTCGGGTCCTTTATAAAAATACATTTCGTTTAATTTAGCCACCCAGTGCGGCAAATATATATCTCTAGGGAAACTAATCATGGTGACTTTATCGCCAATAATCTGCACATACAGCATAGTATCGGTACGATTGCCATAACGCGCTTTACCTACACGCTCACGATTACAAACCCCTGCTTTCCATACACATGGGCTAGCCTCTTGAACGTAGTCATAGTCTCGACCAGCAACTAAAAAGCTAGCATTAAACGTATTTAGTGGAAGATTGATACGCGTTCTCTGTTCCGTAGAAAGTTCTACATGTTTAACATCTTTGGTCATCCAAAATCCAATAAGACCGGCTATAGCAAGGAACAAACCCGCAAACTGAAACAGGCGTACTCGAGTCAGGGTAATCACAGCTTAGATTGTACTTTATTTTAGCCCTACATCTACATTAAGAAAATGATCAGGCATTTATCATCAATTCTAATTTTTAGGGTCTTAAACAATCGGGTCTTAAACAATACCGCAAATTTCCTGATAGACCTTTAATGTAACTGGATGAATGGATTTACCTTTGGAGCGCAAATAATTCACTTTGGAATCAAGGGCGCGTTGGTAGGCCCGAAACAAATTGGACATTGCAAGCTCCCGAATATCATCATTGACCCCACGGCCAGGCTCTGAAACATCTGCCACATATAAAGCCATGCCTACGCGGTTATCAAAAGGTACGCCAAAAACATGTCCTTCAATGGCTTCTAAAACTCGCTCATCATTGATTCCCCACTGCTCGGCGATCATGCGCCCAGCCCGTCCATGGACAGACATCGGGTGCATTTTTTCCATTTCACGTTCAGGTGGGGCTAGCTCGAGCAGTTTTTGATCAGATAAATCTCTAGCCACATCATGCAAGATCGCCGCCAAGCAGGTGGCTCTTAATTCGTTATTAGTAAATTGATTGGCTCTGGCAATAGTTTCGGCAAGGTGGGTAACCCTCATAATATGCTCAAACCGCTCAGGTGTAACCATAGCCCTGACTCGAGCGCAATAAGGGGAAATACTAGGGCGGCTACAAGGGCCATCATTAAAAAGTGACGAAAGCAAGACCAACCTCCGATGATGTTTAACATCTCGAGAAACCCATTTATTCTCGAGGTAAAACGAAGTATACAAGAAACCACCATGTAATTTAGGTCACATAGCCTTGACAATTTAGGCATGAGATGCGGCCAAGGAAATACTGTACTTTTGTGTGTACCAGCCAACTTCCTAGAGCCTTTTAATGAAGAAATAGCCGTTGAGGCCTAGTGGCTACTCTAAGGTTTTTTCTTCGAGCTTCTTTGTTGGCTTTCTCTTCATCAAAATAGTCAAATACAGCATCCCATATCTGCACTTCATCTCCGTCTTGCGCCCCTTTTCGCTTGAGCATTTTGTTTACACCTAAGCCAGCAAAATACTGCTGTAGGTAAGAAACCGCTTCGGGGTTTTTAGTATCAAAACGGGCTACAATCCCTTCTAGTTCTTGTCCCTTGACTATCCACCGCTCACCCTCTTTCTCAATCCGCACTGGGTCAGCCGTAATTTCTTTGGTGATGACCTGGGCTTCAAGTTTTGGACGAGCCGGCAACATAGCAAACAAAGTGGTTTTTAACTCATCACTATTTATTTTTCCCTGCGCTGAGACAGGTATAACTGGCAATCCAAAGGGAGTTAATGGCTCACTGATACCTTCAATATCGGCTTCCTCTACTAAATCTATTTTATTAAGAGCTATAAGCGCGGGTAACTCTAACAGCTTAGGATCATATTCGCGTAATTCATGCTGTAAAGACTCGAGGGTTTTAATCGGCTCATCAATAATATCTAGAACATAGACCAGTAACCTAGTACGAGAAATATGCCTTAAGAAGTCTAGCCCTAAGCCTTTACCTTTATGGGCATCTTCGATAATGCCTGGAATATCCGCTAAGGTAAACCTTATATGGTCTTGCTCGACGATACCCAGATTCGGACTAAGTGTCGTAAAGGGATAGGCGGCAATCCCAGGTTTAGCATTAGAAAGTGCGGCCAGTAGGCTAGATTTTCCAGCATTGGGATAGCCCACTAAACCCACATCGGCAATCATGCGCAGCTCGAGCCTGAGTTTGTGTTTTTCACCAGGCGTGCCCAATTCGGCAAAACGAGGAGCTTGTCGCTTGGAGTTAGAAAAAGATAAATTTCCTCGTCCACCTAAACCCCCTTTAGCCGCTAACAACTTCTGACCCACCTCAGTTAAGTCTGCAATAATTTTCCCGTTATCATGATCATAAGCGACGGTTCCTACAGGAACTTGAATGACCAGATCATCTCCATTGGCACCTGATTTATTGCGACCTTCGCCTTGCTGACCCGTACCGGCTTTTTGATGGTATTTATCAATCAAACGATCTAGTGAGGTAATATCTTCAATGGCCTCCAAATAAACATCGCCCCCATTCCCACCATGACCCCCATCAGGGCCACCTTTAGGCACATATTTGAGGCGCATAAATGATAAGCCACCATCGCCACCTTTTCCACCTTGAACAGTTATATCTAACGTATCTCTAAAGGGCATATTGCACAAACCTTTCTAAACTCACTTATGGCTATCGTAGTATTTATTTATTACTTTAAAGGAAAAACTGTTTCCCACTAAAACGACACCTTCAAACATATTCTGGTCTAGTTTTTCCAACTCTTGATCATACTTTTTTATAAGCTCCGAGCTTAAGGCAACATCACTCTCAATTATCGGAACAAGCGGCAGGTCTAATTCTTTGGCCACCTTACGAATATATAAAGGAACATCTTTATAAGCATAGGGTCTTTTATCTATCAACCAAACACTAAAGAAGACAAGGCCTTTGTCTCGCTGTGAATGAGGATTTGTTTTTGACGATTGTACACCTCTGCCATAGTTTTCACCTCGTAAAGCGATATTGATGTCATATTTTTTATGAAAATGACGCAGTTTCTCCTCGAGTTCATACTGCTTAGCATGAATCGTAAAATCGTTTGTTGAGTCAAGTCTATATTCAAGCGCCCTTCCACAAACTCCAAATTCCCCATCTTTGTAATAAGCAGTAAAACTCTGACCATCAACTTTAAGAGTCACATCTACTTTTTTACCCCAATACTCTTCAAGCACAAGGTTTTGGTAACGCTCTTCACCTGTTTTAGCAATTCCAAAAGGTAAAAATCCTTTTGCGTTCAATTCGTTAGGCGTTGGTGGTTCATACTTTGTAATATGCAGAAACTCTGAAACTTCTAGCCCTTCGGTGATTATTAAATTTTCAGGGAGCAAGGAAGTTTTTTCTACAATACCTAATGACCATTCTCCCCGCAAACGAATGGCTTTTACCCGTTTAGACGAAACTTTACGATAAATTTCTGTCCAATCTACAGTAGGTAAAACTGTATCAGGCTGAATCAAAATAGCCAATTCTCCTACCGAATACAAACCTTTGGGAACAATGCAGTCATAACCCAAAATATGGACAAACTCGAGTTTATCAGCATTTGGGTGAACAAAAACTTTGGTAATTTTTTCAATACTTGCTAATTTCATAAATTGATTCCTTAAAATAAAAAAACGCAAGCCGTAGCTTGCGTTTATCTCTTTAGCTACATCTTCTAATCGGCGGCAATGGCCTCGGACTTAACTTCTTCTATATTCACAAACCGCCCTTTAGCACCTTTATCAGCAAATTTAACTACCCCAGTACGCAGAGCAAAGAGGGTGTGATCACGACCTAGACCTACATTACGACCAGGTTGAAACTTGGTGCCACGCTGACGCACCAGTATATTTCCGGCTGCTACGACTTGACCATCAAAACGCTTTACACCCAGACGCTTGGAGTGACTATCCCGTCCGTTTTTTGAACTACCTACACCTTTTTTATGAGCCATGACGAGCCTCCTTTAGGCAATCGATTGAATTTTAACCGCAGTATAAGATTGGCGGTGGCCGTGCTTACGGCGATAATTGGTCTTAGCGCGATATTTATATCCATAGAGCTTGGGGTGCTTGCCTTGTTCAACAACTTCACCTTTTACAGATGCGCCCTGAACAAAAGGTTTACCCACTTGGATGGTGTCTCCACCTAGCAAAACGACTGGCAAATCAACAACCTGACCAACCTCGGCTGTTAAAAGCTCGAGCTTGACCACATCTCCCTGGGCCACACGGTACTGTTTACCGCCACTTTGAATAATTGCAAACATTTTTCCTCCAGAACGCTGGGGTACTAAAACCCTCACGAAACAAACGCCAGCAAAACTGGCAGCAAGCTAGTAGTATATCCGAACATTCTAAAGAGTTCAAGGGGCTAAATTCGGGCGGCTACGGCTGTTTTTTCCATAAAAATAGCGGCTACGTCCATCCCTGAGCGCACACACAATAGGGTGCCTTTTAGAAAGGGAAGCATCAGGTAAGACGAAAAAGTCCCTAAAACCCGACCTGGCTGGAGCACCACCACACTCTCTACAGCAGCCATAGTTTCGGTAGCTTTAGACCTATAAAAGCGCAAAGTTAAGGATTGCCCTGCTAGCGAGACCGTCACGGGGTCATCTGAGAGCCGTTGGAGCACCACTTGATTTTTACCTGACTTTTCTAAAACTTGCTTAAAGTCTTGTGAAGGAACCATAGCCGCATAAAAACGCTCAGCTACCTGACTTAGGACATCATCAGGAATAACAGCTTCCTCGGCCCTGGCAGCCCCCTTGAGGAGCCTATCTAGCATCTGTTTACGGTTAGGCACCTGGGCACTCATTTCAGCCAGTCGCCAGATGGCCTGGGCAACAATCTCTTGGGGTTCTCCAACAACTACGTTGCTAGCAACCTTAATCACTTTGAGCAGTTTCTCCCGATGACTCGAGTGGGTCACTTCCAAGATAGCCAGAGCTTCTAAGGTTAAGGCTGCCAATGATCGATGTTCTTCTTGCAAACGTATATGCAAATATGATGAAGCATAAAAGGTATTGACTTTATAGCGTCCTATATCTAGGGTTTGGTTCTTATCTAAGTGAATTTCACGACCAGCAACAAATAAAGATGGCACATCTTTGGAACCCATCACTGCAATATCCTGACCTGAAAGCATAAAGCGTACTGGGCCTTTAATTTTGACGGTTACCATTTTGGCTTCTTTGGGAACAGTGCTTATATTCAACGAAGCATTTTCAGCAAATAGTACCCCACCCATCAGTTGAGGATCACTTGAGCGGCCCCCGATACGGCTAGACAAATAGGGCTCGAGTTTGGAAAAAAAGTCTTCCATTAGGGTGGCGAAGTATTGAACTTCCTTGGCAAAAAACTCTCGGTTTTTGCGCTCATTGGCTGTCGCTAAGCGAAGGCGTTCCTCGAGTTCTTGTCGTTTAACCGAACGCTCAGGTTCACGCAAACCCTCTTTTTCTAATTGATTAATTGCAGCCCGAATTTCCAGGGCATTAAACCCTTTAACTGCCATTACGCTAAACGATCCTGCGTAAGGGTCTCTGGCTACGGCCATGGCCATGCGCCTTACATAATCAAAGGCCTGATGGCGCGGCAACTTCAGATCTTTATAGCTACCCTGGTATCCCAGTGAGTTGAGCCCTATCACCACTTCTTGCAGCACCGACAAAATGGTCTCTACACTGTTAAAAGATGCCAGTGGGTCTTGTAAGGCTACCATCGGCTCAAGCACCTTAAAACGCGTCAGTTGAATATCGCTGGCAAAGTCACTGGTACTGGCATAACGGACTAGGTTTTGTAAAAGACAATAAAGCAAACGTGCCGTAGAGCGGTCACGCTCTACTCGGTAATGCACAGCTAATTGCTGCAAAAAGACCTCGAGATCATAATCAAAGACCTGTTGGGCTAATTTTTGTAAAATCTGGCGTTCCCGGTGCTGCTCAGAACTGAGGGTTTCTTTAATAGGTTCGGGGGCAAGCTCGGCCGTAGAGGTGGCTGACACTGAATATTCATCAGATAAAGCTAGCTCAGAAAAAGTTTCAAAGACCAGCGCGTCAAAGGTTGGAGCCAAAGGTTTAGTTTGTACGGCAGTTTCATTCATCCAGCGCAAGGTGCGCCCAATTTCATCCATGCGTTTGCGCTGTTCGGGGATTAGAGCATTTAACTCTAGACAAAGATACTCATAAAGCTCCCACAAACTAGCCAACCCACCCTGAACCTGACGCTGAGCCTGAAAGTCATTGAGTTTATACTCAAGGAGCTCGAAGGGCCATCTCACGGGGCTTCAACATACAAAATTTATTGTAATGATTTATACCTTTGTCGTCACATAAGAAATTCACTCTTGTGTGAACCTAGTCGCAAAACGCTTGACGTTAAGAGGCGAATAGCTCAAAATAGTAATGTGCTTGTGAGATAGCTCACGCACGTATGGAGGTTGTTTTAATGCCACATGTCATTGTCGAGCCTTGCATCGGCACCAAAGATAAGTCTTGTGTTGATGTTTGCCCTGTTGAGTGTATCTACGACGCAGACGATCAGTTGTATATTCACCCTGAAGAGTGTATTGATTGCGGGGCCTGTGTTCCGGCCTGCCCAGTCAGTGCCATTTATCCCGAAGAAGACGTTCCGGCTGAATGGGCCAGTTTTATTGAGAAGAACCGTACATTGTCAGGACTGTAATTCAGTGAAAAGTTGAAAGTGAAAAGTGTGGCACGAGTATGTTAACTTGCCACACTTTTCACTCATTGCTTTTTACTAACGCCATTATGGCGGTTGTCAAAACCTCTACTGCTTTTTCATATTCGGCTAACTCAACATGCTCATGTGGCGTGTGGTCTAAAGTAGAATCTCCTGGGCCGTAAGCCAGCATGGGCGCGTTCCAGTCTGGGGCTACAACGTTCATATCAGAAGTGCCTGTTTTAACCTTAAAACGTGGGGTTCCGCCCTGTTCACGAATCGCCAACCGAAAAGCCCTGGTTAGAGGAGTATCCTTTTCACTTCGGTAGGCTATTTCATGTCCTATAAAACTTGCAGCCGTATTTTCAAGCAGGTGTCTTAGCTGCACCTCGAGTATTTTAGGGTCTATAGCTGGGGGTAAGCGATAACCTACTGTCGCCTCAGCAGTTTGATAAAACCCATCAAGATAACTCGAGGTTCCCTGAAGACTTATTTGCAAGGCCTCAAAAATGCCCTTTTTATCAAGGTTATAGTGCTCTGCATGGTTCTTTAACTCGAGCCAAATTTTGACCAAATCTTCCGAAGCCGTCGTGCCTTCACCAGCCGAATGGAAATGCTCTTTTCTTACTTGTATCTTGGCTATTAACCGCCCTTTATACCCTAGAGTCAGCGCGTCCCAATTGCTAGGTTCGCCAATAATTACCAAGTCTGGCTTTGGATAGGTTTTTACAGCAAAACGTGCCCCTTTGCTGCTAGGAGCTTCTTCTTCAGTTGCGCCAATAAGCATTAAGGTCATCTTTTCTTTTAGACTTTGGGGCAGTCTCGAGGCAGCCACCACTGCCACACAAAATGGCCCTTTGGCATCCACTGAACCCCGCCCATAGAGTTTGCCCTCTTCAATGCGCACAGGAATCTCACCTGGAACAGTATCAATATGACCCAAAAAACAAACCTTTAGCGGCCCCGAACCCCAACGCCCGATTGCACTTCCCGAATCATCTATGAAGGCTTGATCACAGTAAGTAGCCATTTGTGACACCAAATACTGGGCTACTTTGGCTTCTTGCCCTGAAACGCTGGGGATACTAATGGCTTGCTGTAATACCTTGATGGCTTCTAACACGCCTTACTTTACATGATACTTTTAATCGAGGAAAGCCAAGGGAGAGTGTAATCTAGGCGTGAACGTTTTGTGAGCTTTAGGGTGCATACTAACAGTGTGAAAAGGAGTCTTATGAAAATCTCTATCTGGATTATCGCTATCGTTCTCGCCCTCTCTACTATTGGTTACGTCACGTCTCAAGATTCTATGACTGAACCTGTTGTGACAGAAAATAACCTCACTGCCGTTTTTGCTGGAGGTTGCTTCTGGTGTACCGAATCTGACTTTGAAAAACTAGAAGGGGTCAGCGCAGCTATTTCTGGCTATATGGGCGGCAGCGCAGACCAAACCACTTATGAACAGGTCTCTGCTGGAACATCAGGGCATCTCGAGGTGGTACAAGTTCACTATGACCCCAATATCATTAGCTATCAAGAACTCTTAGATGCTTTCTGGCGCATGATTGACCCCACCGATGCCGACGGATCATTTGTAGACCGTGGCTCACAATACACCTCAGCTATTTTTTATGACGGTGACGAACAAAAAATTTTAGCCGAAGGCTCTAAAACTGCTTTAGAAAATTCTGGTAAATTTGATAAATCTATTGTTACCACAGTGAGACCCGTTGAAACTTTTTATACAGCCGAAGACTATCACCAAAATTACTACAAAACCCACAGCACTCGCTACGAATACTACCGCTTTTTATCTGGGCGCAATCAGTTTATTGAAGAAAATTGGCAAGGTGACGATACGGTATATCAGCTTCCTGAAAATATGGGTAGCACTTCAAGTGAAGTCATGATGGTAAATACAACCCTAAGCAATTGGACATCTTTTGTCAAACCCTCTAACGAAGAACTTAAAGCCAAACTTACCGAATTGCAATATCATGTAACCCAAGAAGATGGCACCGAAAGACCTTTTTCCAATGAATACAATGACAACAAATCTGAAGGTATTTATGTAGATATTGTTTCTGGTGAGCCCTTGTTTTCTTCTACTCACAAATATGATTCTGGTACTGGCTGGCCTAGCTTCTGGCAACCCCTGAGTGATGATTCAGTAACCTTGCATGAAGACCGTGGGTTATTTTCAGTACGCACTGAGGTTCGCAGTAAATATGCCGACTCACATTTAGGGCATGTCTTTAAGGATGGACCACAACCTACAGGAATGCGTTACTGCATGAATTCTGCCTCTATGCGCTTTGTGCCTAAAGAGCAGATGGAAGCTGAGGGGTATGGGGAGTTTTTGAGTTTGTTCCAGTAAAACGAAATTTCTCGAGTTTTTCAATCAAGCACTTGCTATTTCGGCAGGTGCTTCTTCTATTAGATCCGGCTCGAGCCAAGCAATCATCGCTATTTTCAAACCTGTAATGAAAAAGATTGTCATGCTTAAAAGTTGCCTCGAAGCATTTTGATTTACTAACGGCAATCCTATTTTGGGTACAAGGGATATATACAAAACCAATAAAATAAAAACCAAGGATACTATATGGAAACAAAGCTCTGTTGCTCGATAATGTACCAAAATTTGTCTTTCATCAAGTTTGTATATTGGAGTTCTAGCAAGAATTGCATAGTCGGAACCAAGTAGCCTTATAAAGGCTACAAGAGCTGTCAACATTGACACCATAGCAATACTCCAACTTATCCAAGAAATGTTCTTTATTTTTTCAAGTTCCACATAACTTGATTTATCTAGCAAAATTGAAAGAATTACAAAAGCAAACGAGATCATATAAGCAAAAACCCAACGCCGCCTAATTTTCTGGGAAGCAAGTGGATTGGGTTTCAAAACCGACTTTGAAATCACGCTGCTTTCTCCTTTTGCTCGAGTAGAGCCAAACTAAGTGGTTTTAAGGGTTTGGTTGAAAAGATAACTTCTATGGGTAAATTAAAATACTCACTTAGCTTAAAAGCAAGCTCGAGACTCGGGTTATAATCTCCACGTTCCAAGTAACCAATGGTTTGGAAATTCACCCCGACTGCATCTGCTAATTCCTGTCGTGAAAGCCCTCGTTCTGCTCGCAAAACTGGAAGACGATTGTAAATTGTCAATTTTTCTAAGCTCATTTATAAAACATATTGTTGTATAAATATAACATTTTGTCAAGTACTTACGACTTCACATCAAACAGTCAGGATTTTAGACTAGTCTAAGACCAGTCTTAGGAGGTCTTTATGACCAAAGTCAGTGCCTACGAAGCCAAAACTCACTTTTCAGCCTTACTCGAGCGTGTTTCCAAAGGTGAAAGCATTGTGATTACCAAACATGGCCACGAAGTCGCCAAACTTTCTCCTGTTCAAACCCAAATGGCTCCAGCCGAAGCGGTTAAACGCATCCAAGCTATGAGTAAGGGGAAATTACTAGGAGACCTTAGCATTAGAGACCTCATTGAAGAGGGGCGGCGATACTAATGTCTTTTGCCCTAGATGCCTCAGTCACACTTACCTGGTGTTTTGAAGACCAAAGTAGTGATTACAGCAAAGCTGTTCTGGCTGCCTTACAAACAGATACAGCCTACGTGCCTGTCATTTGGGAACTAGAAGTTCTCAATGCCTTGTTGGGCGCAGAACGAAAAAAACTTTTGAGTCACGCGGATTGTTTAGGTTTCTGGCAAACTCTTAATAGCTTTTCAATAAAACGCTATGACGGCCTGGTACAACCCCTCGAGCTTTATTCACTTGGTCTTGATTACAAACTATCTGCCTATGATGCCACCTACCTCGAGCTAGCTATCAAACTCGATTTACCTTTAGCCAGCCTTGACAAAAAAATTCGCAATGCAGCCGAACAAGTTGGCGTTAAACTCTTTGAAGCCTAACTATGCCTGTTTACATTGTTGATAAACCTCTAGGTCTCACGTCCCATGATGTGGTTTCAAAGACTCGCAAACTCCTTAAAACCAAAGCCGTAGGACACGCTGGAACCCTTGACCCACTAGCCACTGGAGTCTTGGTTATTTTGACCGAAGAGGCAACCAAGCTCTCCCCTTTTTTAACCGAGTCTGAAAAACATTATTTGGCTTGGGTCTCGTTGGGAGCTAGCACCCCTACACTAGATGCTGAGGGTCCCATTGAAACTACTGGGGACGCTTCAAAAATTTCTCGAGAGCTTATAGAACAAATCTTAACGCCATTTCTAAAAATGACTGAGCAAATCCCACCGCAATACTCTGCTATCAAACAAGCAGGTGTAAAGGGCTATGAGGCTGCACGCAAAGGAGAAACTTTAGACCTTCCAGCACGGCCCGCAGCTTACTATCAAATTGAACTTCTTGGTTTTTCCGAAACTCGAGATAAGCTGCCTAATTCTTTTGCCCTTGCACCTAGTGGCATTTGGCAACCTAACCCTCGAGGTATCGTGTTCACGTTGCCACAGCCTTTAGGAGAATTCCCTACGGTCCTGCTCTACTTACGGGTCAAAGCAGGTACTTATATTCGTGCTTTTGCCAGGGATTTAGGCGAGGCTTTAGGGGTTCCTGCACATTTGAGTGGGCTGGTTAGAACTAGAGCAGGTAAGGCTGGGCTAGAACAGGCTGTAAGACTCGAGGACTTACCCACAGCCCAAGGTCTTGGTGAGGCCGAGGCTGTACCCTACCCATTAGTTAGACTAAACGCACTCGAGGTAGACAAAATTAAAAAAGGTCAACGGCTTGCCCCTACCTTAGAAGGCAAATATGGACTTATTAGTCCTGATGAAAAACTGGTGGCTGTGGTTGAAAATCTCGAGGGGAAAATGCAATTCTTACGAGTCTGGGTATAGTTTGCAACACATATGTTTGCAACAAATATCGCAATCCTCTTATAAAACTTATACTAGAATGAATACATGATTGAAAACTGTGAATACTCGTCCTTTCGATGTGTAGAGATTCATTCCAGGAGACTACTATGAATATCGGCATCCCCAAAGAAGTCAAAAAGCATGAATATAGAGTTTCAGCCACCCCTGGAACAGTGAAGTCCTTAGTCGTTGCTGGCCATTCTGTTTTTGTTGAAAGTGGCGCAGGTTTAGGCAGCAGTTTTTCTGATGATGACTACGCCAGTCAAGGTGCAACGATTGTTGGAACGGATAAAGAGGCCTGGTCACAGCAAATGGTGCTTAAAGTCAAAGAACCCGTTAAGCAAGAATTTGGTTTTTTACGTGATGATTTACTCTTATTTACCTATTTGCATTTGGCAGCAGACCGAGCTTTAACCGATGCACTACTAAATGCTGGTACAACTGCAATTGCTTATGAAACCGTCCAACTTCCAAATGGTGCACTACCCTTGCTTACACCAATGAGTGAAGTAGCAGGAAGAATGGCACCCCAAGTTGGGGCTTATCACCTCGAGCGTTTTCTGGGTGGGCGAGGTGTGCTTTTGGGTGGTGTCCCTGGTGTGCAAGCTGGCGAAGTAGTGATTTTAGGCGGTGGCGTAGTAGGCATCAACGCCGCTAAAATTGCTTTGGGTCTGGGAGCTAGGGTTACTATTTTAGAAATCAATCATGCTCGGCTTCAATATCTAGATGACATCTTTGGTGGTCGCATTCAGACCTTAGCCAGCAATCCTGGCAATGTCGCCGAGATTATCAGAAAAGCCGATTTGCTTATTGGTGCAGTACTCATTCCTGGTGCTAAAGCCCCGCATCTGGTCACCAAAGACATGTTGCAAACCATGAAACCTGGAGCAGTGATTGTAGATGTTGCAGTTGACCAAGGCGGCTGTATTGAAACCATTCACCCAACCACTCACGATGATCCTATTTATGTGGTGGACGGTGTAGTGCATTATGCAGTAGCCAATATGCCGGGAGCTGTACCAAATACCAGTACCACAGCTCTAAGTAACCAAACTTTAAGCTATGCACTAAAACTTGCAGCCAAACACACCGATGCACTAAAAGAAGATGCTGCTCTACTTAAAGGGTTAAATACGCATAAAGGACATTTAACCTATGAAGGCGTAGGCAAAGCCCTTGGACTTTCTACCGTTTCGGCTGAAAAGGCTTTAAATTTAAGTCCGGTGAAAGTCTAATAGATTCAGCTCGAGTAACCATAAAACACTTTATTGGCAATTTTCCAACCATTTGTTTCAAGCAGTACAAAATAATCAGTAAAGGCCATAGCACCATACGATTAACGCAATTTTGCCAAAGCCTTACGAATGAGGCTTTCAGCAGAATCTTCTGGATTCTTGAGTGCCAATTCAGCGACTGCAGATTTAACCTGAGTTTCACGGTAGCCCAGTGCTAGCAAGGCTTGTACTGCGTCATCACCAGCAGGTGATAAAACCGAGGTGGGTCTAGCTGCACCCGAAGCCGCCATCAAGTGTTCAGGCAGTTTATTTTTAAGTTCGACAATGACTCGTTCAGCCATTTTTTTACCAACTCCAGGAGCACTCAAGAGCAACCCAGCGTCCCCATTGATAATGGCAGAAGCTATCAGCGTAGTCGGCATAGACGATAAAAGAGCCAACCCAAGTTTTGGCCCAATTCCTGAAACACTGGTCAAATACTTAAATAAACTGAGCATGTCTAGAGTGTGAAACCCATACAAGGACAAATCATCTTCACGCACAGCCAGATGGGTATGTAAACGCAAAGCAGCCCCTTTACTGCAAACCATCAAAGTAGATTTGGGTGCAAAGACTTCAATACCAAAAGAACCTGCTTGCATGACCAGGCTGTTGTCACGGATTTCAGAGACGATACCATCGAGAAAGGCGATCATAGGAAATAGGAGATAGGAAAGAGCTGTATGAAGCTTGAGCGAATGCGTAGGTAGTAAGTAGGAGCAAGTAAAAGCATTTCTTAGTTTAAACTATTCAATTTGAAATTATGATTCCTTAAATAACGGAGCAAAAATAGTGTCGTAATCAATATCAGATAGGTTCTCACAACCCGTTAAACGCATGGCGTAAATAAGCTCGGCTTGCAAGTTGGCTAGAGAGCGGTCACTATCGACAATCACGGCCTCAGCCCCAACTGCTAGGTAGCGAAAAACATCGATACCACTTCGCACTGGCCCACCCGCATACACCGACATCATGCCCGCTACTGTGTCAAATACCTCCGGGAAAACATCAATGGTAGCCGGACCCTCGAGGTAGAACCCTGCCCCCGAATGCACTATGATTGCTTCCAAACCTGCTTCCATAGCCAGTTCAGCATCACGTGGGCTACATATTCCGTAAAGCCAAATGGGGCAACCTGCTGCGGCCCGAATTTCGGCAAGGTCTTCCCTAGTCTTGGGTTTCCAGACGTTGTTGCCATAAGGAGCAGTATCTGCCAGAACGGTAAAATCTAAAGCTAAAGCCGGAATTCCCCGATTGACCAGTTTGCGAACTTTGGGCATGAGTTCACCCATCTTTTCGGTTTTAAGCAGCGCAATGGCGTTCTGAGTATCAAAACTTTCATGCTCGAGTAACAGTGTTGCGTCCACCAAGCTTAAAGTCTCAAGTTTTACTAGGGTATCGACTAATGGCACAATTGGGCTCTTGAGACTACGCTCAAGCAGGGTGGTTTGAATATCAACTTCATGCACATCATGCAAGACTCGAGGGATGAGTTGGTAACTCGAGAGGGCTGCAATATCACGGTCAGACATAAGGTTAGTTTAGCAGGATACCCTTCGACAAGCTCAGGGTCAGTGAATCACAGAACTATACAACCAAACATTTCAACCTGTTTTCGCTTAAAGTGTCACCCTGATCCGACCCTAGGATAAACATGACCAAGGGTTCCAAATGTCAAGCCGTAACTTGCGAAGTGTCTCGCTATCAGACACTTCGCAAGTTACGAATGCGCATGACTGACTTTGCTTCAAAAAACGTGCAACTGATGGCTCAGTGTGACACAAGGAGGGTGCTGTGATTCACCGCGGGGGTACCTAACAAGCGCAGGGTAAACTAACAAGCTCAAAGTACCTTAAAAGGGATAACAATCTCACTTAACTCTAAACAATCATTGCGTACAATAAAACCCGATGATTGATGTTCAGCAACTCGGCAAACGGTTTGGCAATTACGAGGCCGTTCATAATCTTAGCTTTCAAATTCAAGATGGCGAAATTTTTGGGCTTTTAGGACCCAATGGTGCAGGCAAAACCACCACCTTACGCATCCTTTCCACATTGCTCAAAGCCGATAGTGGTAAGGCTACCCTAAATGGACTCGAGGTCAGTAAAAACCCCGAAGAGGTGCGAAAAATCATCGGGGTAGTCAATGGCGGTATGGGACTCTATGACCGCCTGACTGGGCGAGAGGTACTGCATTATTTTGGACAACTTTATGGTCTAAACAAATCGATTATTAACCGGCGCATTGTTGAACTAGACAAGATTCTGAATTTAGGTTCAACACTAGACAAAAAATGTGGTGATTTTTCTACTGGCATGAAACAAAAAATTGTGATTGCCAGAGCTGTTTTGCATGATCCGGCAATTATTTTCTTTGACGAAGCCACCAATGGTCTAGACGTAATGGCAAGGCGCGCAGTTCTAGATTTTGTAAAAAATTATCCCCAAGAAAAGCGTACTGTCATTTACTCAACACATATTATGAATGAAGTTGAAGAGTTATGTCAGCGTGTAGCTGTAATTTATAGAGGGCAACTGATTGCAATAGATACTGTTGAAAACCTGCTTGGGCAAACCCAAACTAAAACCCTCGAGCAGGCTTTCTTTGCACTAGTCGAACATTCTGGCATCAAGGAAACAGCATGAAAACAATCTGGTGTATTTTACAAAAGGAACTTCTTTCTACAGTTCGTGATCGCAGGGCCATGATTTCAAGTCTACTCATCCCCCTTTTGATTTTACCAGTTGTGATGCTTGGTTTACCGCTTGCTCTAGGCGGACTTTTTGAACGCGAACAAGCTACGTCCACCCAAGTAGGTGTACTAGGACTCGAGCATCTAAACCAAACCTTGAAAACAACGCTCGAACAACAAAACCTCACGCTGGTAGCCACAGCTAATCCACAAAGCGATGTTTTAGCAGGAACCTATGACGTTGCCCTAGAAATTCCAATCAATTTTAATACTGCTTTAAATACCAATACCGCTAGCTTGAAACTCTTTAGTAAAAAGGGCAATATCAAAAGCGAACTTAATAGTGGAAAGATTCAAGGTGCAATTGAAGAGTATCGTCAAACCTTGGTAAAACAACACCTGCTCGAGGCTGGGTTAGATGAAAACATTCTCGAGCCTATCTCTATAGAAGCTATTGATGCTAGCAGCAAAGCCGAAAAAAGCAGTGGTCAACTGGCCTGGCTGATTCCATTCTTTATTGCCATCTGGACTCTAACTGGCGGGCAGGTCACCGCCATTGATGCCACTGCTGGTGAAAAAGAACGTGGGACATTGGAATCCCTGCTGGTAACACCTGTAAGGCGCATTGACATTGTATTGGGCAAATTCTTTGCCACCATGTTTTTTGGTCTGGCCGCCTCGAGCATGGCCATTATTGGCTATGTCTTAAGTGGTTTTTTACTCAAAAAACTATTTATTTCTCAGCTTGGTGAAGATGGCAATGAACTGGTCAGTATTTTAGGCGGCACGTTGGATATTACACCGTTGCGGCTTTTGCTGCTTATTGTTAGCGCGCTACTTCTATCTGGGCTAATTGCCTCAGTGCTGATGAGTATTACCCTATATGCCAGATCCTTTAAGGAAGCCCAAAGTTATATCGCACCCCTTTCTCTAGTCATGGTGTTTCCTGCCATTGGTTTACAATTTGCTGACTTCTTTGGCCATAATCTTTGGGTGTACGTAATTCCCATTCTAAATGTGCTGCTGTTTATGAATAATGTGGTCAGGGGAAAGCTCGAGCTTTTACCCCTGCTACTAACCTGGGGTTCACTGATTGGCTTTACAGTTTTACTACTCGATGTTGCTTACCGAAACTTCCGACGTGAAGGCGTGCTTTTTCGCACCTAAAATCTGTTTTGTAAGAGTTTTGTAAGAAGTTATCTACTATCCTTAGCCTTGAATTAGTGTCTTATGAGTTTAAGTTGAGACACTACCACTTCTAGGAGACCGTTGTGAATTACATCGTCAAAGTCCTCTCTAATGGGCAAAAATATATCTTCGTACTACTTGCACTTCTTATGTTAAGCGCCTGTAGTGTTTCTTCTGTCCCTACAGAAGAAAAAATTACTCAACTGGCTACCGTACAAATCTCAGCCTCTGATAAACAAGCTACTATTGAGAAAATGTATGGCGGTAAAGCCATTATGTTTAGACCCGAAGCCGGCTTTGCTATTTTAGGTTTTACTGAAAATCCTGGGTTAAGTACCCTTGCTACTGAACCTAACTCAGCAGTCGCTTCTCCAGAAGTATCTGCTTCAGGTACTGCTGCTTGGGGCGGCGGTGTTAATTCCTGGGGTACGGGTACTAACGCTTGGGGTGGCGGTGTCAATGCTTGGGGCGGTGGTGTCAATGCTTGGGGTGGCGGTACGAACGCTTGGGGCAGTGGAACCAATGCCTGGGGTAGCGGTGCTAATGCCTGGGGTAGTGGAAATACAACTATTCCTTCCCTTCCCAGTGATAACCGTTTTATGTTCCAGCAAATTCGCCTTCCACAAGCTCACAGCATTTCCAAGAACTTTGGTGCAGGGGTCAAAATTGCAGTCATTGATACGGGTATTGACCTTAATCACCCACTCTTTACAGGTCGCTTAGCACCTTCATCTGAATGGAAAGATTTTGTAAGTAATGACAGCACCCCACAAGAAGTGGCCGGTACGTTCTATGGTCACGGTACAGGCATTGCTGGGCTTATTGTCCAAACTGCTCCTCGAGCCACTATCTTGCCGATTCGTGCTCTAGGACCTGATGGCACCGGTGACGTAGCAAATATCATTTTGGCCATTGACTGGGCTGTGCAAAAAGGGGCCAATGTCATCAATCTGTCTTTAGGAACCAATGTCGATGTGGCTTCATTCAAACAAGCTGTTAGCTCTGCCGCTCAAGCCGGTGTTTATGTGGTAGCTGCGGCTGGCAATGAAGGAAGTACCGGCGGTCTGCTCTATCCTGCGGCTTACATGACTACGGCCACGGGTCATGAAAAGATGCTAAGTGCTGGCAGCTTTAGCAGTGCCTTATTACTCTCTTTGTTTTGTAACAGTGGGGCAGCTCTCGAGTATGTGGCCCCTGGCGAGCTGATGATGAGTGCCTATCCTGATTTGCGGGTAGCCAAGTACACCGGCAGTTCTTTTGCTACGCCAGTTGTAGCTGGTGCAGTGGCCCTTGCTCAGGGCGATGCTAGTACATCAGCCAATAAGCAATCGGTTTATACCTACCTTTCTAGCAGCTCAGTTTCTTTAGGTTCTAACCTTGGGAAACGCATTGATACCACTAACTTGCTTCGCACCGTTCCTGGCTTTGTCACTCGCAAGGCATTGTTCATTCATGGTGGCGGTAGTCCTAGTACAAGTGATAGTACATTGATTAGTAGAGTACAAAGTATGGGTTACACCGTTACTACCAAAGAAGCTAAACTGACACAAAGCTCAGATGCAACGGGTAAAGATGTAGTTATTATTTCAGCAACTGCAAGCGCTGGAGACATAAATACGAAATTTCGCAGTGCTGCGGTTCCTGTTCTAGTCTGGCATTCTGAGCTTTTTGACGATATGGCCATGACTACCAACGCAAGTGGTCAGTTTGGAACAACCAACAATTTGACAACAATCAAAATCCTTCAAAGCACTCACCCATTGGCTTCAGGGCTGTCAACACTCATCAATCCTACCGTTTACAGCTCAAATGAGTGGCAAACTTGGGGACTTCCTGGCAGTGGAGCAGTCAAAGTGGCTTCTCTCAATACTGATAGTACCAAGTCTGTCCTTTTTGCTTATGACAAAGGCACGCAAATGGTAAGCATAACTGCTCCTGCACGTCGGGCTGGCTTCTTCCTTCGCGATAATCAGGGGGGAAAGCTTACTAACACGGGTTGGGAACTTTTTGAATCTGCTATCACCTGGGCTACTTCAGGAAATTAAGGGGAAATGATGTCTACAAAAAATAGCTACCCGACCGAATTCAAGCTTAGCAATTTCATTCATGCAGCTCAACATGTATATCAACCCTCTCGAGAATCTAGACTCCAGCAAGATATAAGAACATCTAGTCAAGCAGAAAGTGAAATAAGTATAAACCTACTTCTTTGCTGGGCAGATTAACCAGCAACTTGGTAGTGTAACCACGCAGTGAACGAGATTAAAGCAACGTTTGGGAGCTTTTCAAATAGGATGCAGATAATCTCGTTCACTGCACATAAAGCACCTAGGCTGCACTCAGTTTTTACGAGATACCTATATTCTTTCAAGCCCTCTTAACGATTAAGGAAGACTTCAAGTAAACCACGCTTCAAAGTAAGAAATTTGCAATAGTTCATTTTGTATCATGAAAGCACCATGTCTTTAACGACCTCCTTAGAACCACACACTCTTCAAAATCTAGAACTTGTCGATTTGATAAATAAACAGGCATGGGAGTATCGGCATATCGAAGTGAATAAGGCTTTAGAATTGTCACAAGAAGCTTATGAACTTGCAGAACAACACCACTATCCAAAAGGCAAGGCCGAGAGCTTACTCACAAAAAGTTTTTGCCATTTACGCCGGTCTGATTATAATCTAGCTTTCCAACATGCCAATGCAGCCCTCGAGCTTTTTCACTCCATTGAAGATATGCAAGGACACCAACGCTGCCTCAACACCCTAGGTATTCTTCATGCCGAATCTGGCAATTTACTCGAGGCCTTAAAAAGTTTTTTAGAGTCTCTAAAACTTTGTGAGCTTTTAAAAGACCAAGAAGGCGAAGCCAATACCCTTAACAACATTGCCATTATCAACAGTTATTTAGGTGATTTTTATGGGGCTCTTGATTACTATTTACGCAGCCTTGAAATCTCGCGGCAAACCCAGTCTAAAAGCAGTGAAGCCAGAGTTTTATTAAACATTGGTCTGGTTGATTATGAACTCGAGCGGTATGAAAGTTCACTCGAGTACTTTGTCAAAAGCCTCGAGTTGCAAGACATCGAAAAAGATGCCCACATGCGCGCTCAAACTCTCAATAATATCAGCAGGGCCCACAATCATTTAGGGGATCATAGCAAGGCTCTAGATTATGCTAATCAGGGGCTTAAACTCATGGAGACCCTCGAGGACAAATCTGGTATTAGCTATGCTCTAGATGAACTAGGAAGAGCCTATATTGCCGCAGGCAAGCTAAGCAAGGCCGAGACTGTCCTGAAACAAAGTTTTACTATTAAACGTGAAGTTGGTGACCCCAAAGGTCACGCCCAAACCTGCTTGCTTTTAGGAGAATTGTTGGTGAAACAAAATAACTATATTAAAGCCACCAGCACCCTCCATGAAGCCCTTTTTCAAATGGAACAAATGGGTGCCAAAGTTGAAGTTTATAGGCTCCATCAGGCTCTAGCCAAAGCCTATAAATTAAGTGGGCAATACTATGAAGCTATGACCCATATGGAGCACTCGAGTGAAACCAAAGAACAGGTCTTTAATCAAGCTTCGGACCAACGCCAGCAAGCCTTACGTGTGCGTTATGAAGTGAACCAGGCTGAAAAAGAGCGTGAGATTTTTCGCCTTAAAAGCGTTGAGCTTAGCCTGTTAAATGAAGAACTTCAGCGGCTCACCATCGAGCTTGATAAGCAAGCCCATCAGGATCCTTTAACAGGTCTTTACAATCGTCGGCACTTTGACAAAGAAATTGAACGTGAGATTAACCGCGCGCGTCGCTTTAGTGGCAAGATGAGCGTGATGATATGTGATATTGATGACTTCAAAAAAGTCAATGATGCCTTTTCACATCAGGCTGGCGATGAGGTGCTTTTACAGGTAGCTCAAATTCTAGGCGATAACGTTCGTAATGTTGACACGGTAGCGCGCTATGGGGGTGAAGAGTTTATGATTCTATTTCCAGAAATCACCGCCGATGAATCCTACAGCATCTGTGATCGCTTGCGCGACATGATCGAAGCTGCACCCTGGCAAGACATTCATCCTGAGCTTAAAGTCACTATAAGTATGGGTATTTGTGATGATCTGACCTTACTTGATAGTGCAGCAATGATCAATGCTGCTGACTTAAAACTCTATGAGGCCAAACAAAACGGAAAAAACCAGGTCAGGTTCTAAGACTGTTAGGTAGTTCACATTTATCCCTCGAGTGATTATTGCGTAAGAGTCATCGACCTACAATCCTATTATGGTATCAAGGACTATTTTTTTCTTACCCCCTCGTCACAAGGAGACCATTATGAATCAAGGTAAGCTAAAACCCCAACAAGGTATCGCCCTAATCAGCGTTCTATTTATTGCTGCTGTAGTGCTTATCCTTGCCTCGACATTTATCTACATGGTATTCCGCGAACGACAGGCTACCAATACCAGCCGCATGGTCAGTGACGCTTTACAAGTGGCAGATGCTATAAGCGAAAGAGCACGCTTACAAATAGTAGACATTCATGAGGCAAGCTCGCTAACATCTACTAACTTTGTTAAAAATGTTTACAGTGTATTAAATGGTGGCAGCAGTTCTATTTCACTTGTGAATAGCTATGTCAATACAGCACAGCCTATAACCATTAACGGTAAACAGGGTTGGTGGAAAATTGTTGCTGCTAGCGAAGTTACTAATATTCATACCCCACCAGAGATTATGTATATTGATATTGCAGCTACCGCCGAAACTGGCTCAGGTGTTCAAACCGTTATTCGCCGCATCAATATGGGTCAAAGTCCTATCTTTGATTTGGCCATGCTCTCTAAAAAGACCGATTGCATCTATTGTCACTTGCAGGTCAATGGGGATGTAGGCTCATTGGGTGATTTGCGTCCTGGATGGGGTGAGGAAAACGGTGGAGGTATTGGATCAGGTGGTGAACTTGGAGGTTCATTAGTCAATGGAGACACCTTCATTGCCAAAAAAGCCAGTCAAGATGATTCTGATTTAAGCACTGATCCTGCAAGAATCAACGGGGCTACTTTTAATGGAAGTGTTGCAGAAGATTATGCTGGCAACCGCTTACCTCAAGACAAAGACGGAGACAACAACCCCGATTTTCCTGTAATCAATCGCGCTGTAGCTTTAGCCAACGCCGAAGGCACACTTAGCGGTGGGAAAATATACACTGTTGCCTTAGGTGGTACGCTGGCCAGCATACCTGCAAGTGGCAATCAGGCTAGCATTAACAAAACATATAACGGTAACGTAATACTCGAGGGTACTATTGATGATCCCATTGTTATTGATGGCGATGTGTACTTTGACGGTGACGTTATCATTAAAGGCTACGTCCAAGGTCGTGGCGGTATCTATTCAGGGCGAAACACCTATGTTGCAGGTAATATTAACTATATTGACCCACCCGAAAACTGTGCCACTAAGAGTAATCCAGATAAATGTGCCGAAGACGCTATTATTGATAAAAAAGACGAATTAAGATTAGCCGCCAGAGGCAATATCATCATGGGTGATTATACAGAATTCAATGCTGATGGCACACAAGAAACCTGGCAAGAACGTCAAGCACCTGATTTTTTCCGTAGTCAATTTGGGCTTTCTGATATGAGATGCTACGACACTCAAACCAGTGATGAGTTAGAGTTTGTCGGAAGTGATTACAAAAATATAGATGGCACAGTTATTCCATACAGCAATGTAGAGTGCCCATCTGAAAGCTATACCTATAGTATGCGACCTGGCAAGGTCAATTCAGATGGCAGTTTTAGCACTTGGGTAAGCGATGATCTGTATCAGGGGATTTTAGGTGAAGAAGAGCGCAAATACGACTTATGGCGCTACAATGTTGAGCAATCCTCTCTAACACTTACCAATGTTCAAGAACAGTTTGCCAAATATAATCTTTCAAATACCTCTCTAAAGGACATCCTGGACCATGGTACTGGAGACTTTAACCTTACCGACACCACCGATGCTATTATTGGAACCGCACATTGGGATGATGGTTTAGACACTATTCGAGTAATGATTGACGAGGCTTTTAGCTATGAAAAACAAATTACTCACCTTGATGCTTTTATCTATGCCAATCAGCGCATTGCCGGTAAAACCTTCAACGCTCCATTAGTTATTAATGGAGGAATGATTGCCCAGGAAATTGGGGTCTTGGCTCCAGGAATTGAGCGTCCGTGGTGGGCAGGTGATAGTCGCTATGATTTTCTTGGGAACACCAGCTATACAACCAATTTGGATTGCGGCAAAGAGAGTTTTATCGAAAATAACTTTACCGATGGAATTGACCTAAACTTAGATGGGAGTGTAGATAGTGATGATGACAGCGAATTATCAACCCTCTATCAGCCCGACGCAGTTGATTGCGCCTTAACCATTAACTATGACTATCGCTTACGCAATGGTGGGCTTGGCTTTAACCTAATTAGCTCAGATATTGGTCAGACTATAAACTGGCAAATTGCCGATAAAGTAAATCAGCAGGTAAAACCATGATGAGCAATAAAGCCTTGCGCCTTCCCATTATTTTATTAGCACTGATTATCATGGGTAGTGTGGTTCAAGCCTTTCGTCCTAAGGAAAAACTCGAGGCTAAACCTTTTCGTGACCCAAGTACTGTTGAAACCTTCAAGGTTAACCAAGTTGGCGACAACATTACTATCAATGGGCACAACGTTTCAGATTTAGTGAATCAACCCTCGAGCTATAGACCCCTTAGTCTAGCTCAGCCTAAAAGCTGGAACGTCAGCGATATACAACGTATCGAAGCTAGCGGCAGTAGCAATATTTTAGTCTTTACTGATGGTAGTACTCAAAATGTAACCAGCGCCATCTACAAGCAACTTCCTTCCGCTATTCAAGTGAGGTTAAGCTATGATCGCCAAAACTAGACACCAAGGTTTTACCCTCATTGAAATCCTTTTAGTGATTGCCATGCTTGGTATCTTATTAGGTGTTGGTCTATTAAACTTAAACCGCTACATGCAAAGTAGTCGCTTAAACGAAGCTAGTAAAGTCATGGGAGAAACCCTTCGCCGAGTAAGTGAATTAGCCATTACTGAAAGTCAAAGGATAAGCGTAACCATAGGAACCAATAACATTAGTTGGAGAGAAGAAGCCACCAATCTGTCCAGAGGTGATCAAACTCTTCCCTATACTGCGACAATTACCGATGAGACCAGTAATAGCATTACATTTACTGGTCGCGGGTTACCTTTAAAAGATGAAACTTTTGAAATTAGCTTAGGTGATAAAAGTAAAAATGTTTATTTATCTGTGACAGGAGCTGTGAGTTATCCATGAAAAACCAAGGCTTAACACTTGTAGAAATAATGGTGGCTATTGCAGTCTTTTCCATCATTATGCTAGCCCTAAGCGGAACCATCGTTTCTGGGCTTAGACTAAGGCGCAACAACACCTTAGAATCCCAAGCTCTTATCTACTCCGCTTCAGTCCTCGAGCAATACAAGAGCTTCTGGGCTGACAGATTGAACTTCCAGTGCTATAATCCAAATAATCCAGCAGGGCTTAATAGAACCAAATGCCAGACTACTCCCCCCAGAGTCTACTGGCCAAACACACCACCGGTCCCTGATAGCTTTCAAAATGATCCCATCAGTATTGAAGTAAGTTGCGTGGATCTAAAAGGCAATATTATTAGTAACACCGATTGTGAAAATGATGGTTTTATTCCGCCCTTACGCCGCGTAAGTGTCACCTTAAAAGATCAGCAAGGTAAACCCAGAGCCCAGCTTGTTACCGAAATAGGAAACCCCAATCCATGAAAAAAACATCCGGCTTTTCAATCATTGAACTGCTCATTTCTATGGGCATCCTAGGTGTATTACTAGGTTTACTCAGCAATTTTTTAATCAGTAACCAAAACATCACCCGTGATCAGATCACTCAGGTTACTCTAGAAAATGATGCACGACTGTCCTTTTTACGAATGAGTGAAGTCATTTCGCAAGCCCAATATATTTTTCCTCAGGGGCAAACGCTTTTTTTAGATGGACAGACAGTTACTACGGGAAATACAGGCTTAGCTGTTTTAGTCCCAGCAGGAACAACCTACTGTGCAAATGCAGACAACCAAAGCTATTGTGGCTATGCTTATTCTATTGAAGATCGCACACCCTTTAATGCGGTACTCGGGCCAGATGCTGGTACCAGTGGCATGGCACTTATTGAAACCTTTGTCGAGGATCTCGAGTGGGAGAAATACGCTGTTCCCAGCTTAGAAGCCAGTCTCTATACCTGGTCACACAATGGCAACAATGATTTTAGACGCTCTCCTATTACAGATTCTATTGAAGCAGGCACAAGCAACCTCATGCTCACAACTAAAACTGCAACCTATAGTGACTTTGATGTAGACATATTTGATTTTAATCAAGATGACGCAGTAACTGCCGATGATTTACTGCTTGCAGTTGAAACAAAGCTATTTTTACAACGCAAGATAAAAGGAAAAAATCTAAATATTGAACGCAACAGCTTTGTTTTTTCAAGGGCTATTCCAAGAAGTAGGTTGCCTGAGTCTGATTAACGAGTCTTCAGCAGGTATTATCTGGTCATCACTACACCTAGTGATAACGGGATGATACCCCCTGCTCAGGGCTGTTTTAATTCTGAGTACGACTCGAACGTTTAGGATTTTCAGTTATTTCCCCAAAGCGTTCTTCGTAACGTTTTAGATTATCTTCTAAACTTTTTAAGAGCGCCTTAGCATGGTGTGGGCTGGTAATAATGCGCGAACTAACAAACGGTGGCTGCCCTGGATACGCAAAGGCAAAGTCAATCATAAACTCGTCTTTGGTGTGGGCAATAATAGCCATGTTGGCATATTTACCCCTAGCGGTATCTTTATCGATCTCGAGCTTGAATTCTTTGCTCATGTTTTTCCGTCCTCTAACCGCACATATTTTTAATTTAATACACTAACATTAAGCTACTACAAGCATCAAACTGAAACAGTACATCCCAATACACTTAGGACAAGCCTGAAGAACTTGATGAGTTTGCCCTAAATTTACTGAAGAGAGATAATGCCTGCTTCTATTAAGCAGTGACTGCTTTGGCAATATCGGGTAATAATTTACGCAATTGAAAACGAGCCCGACCCAAGGTGTTTATCGAGTCAAGCGTGGTCACCATAATGTAACCTTGGTCTCCTGGTGTAAGCGGCATCAAGAGAACTGGACCTTCTTCATATTCCACCATAGCTTGTGAAATATCCCCTTCACCAAGAAGCTGACCTAAAACACGGCTCGAGGCTAAGGCACTGGTGATTACACCACCGACAAAGCCCAAGTCTCGGTCATTTTTTGAAGATCCTTCAACAATAAAACCTTCGCCACTGACCACCGCAGCACTGGTAATTCCTTTAATCTCTAAAACCTGATCAAGTAATGACGCTAGATTCACCACATACCTCCTAGGCAAACACTTCTAAAAGATTTTGACTAACTTGCTGACTTAAAACTCTAGCTCTATCAATATTGCCCGAGGCGTTCATGATTACAGCGCAGAAAAGCTCGTCATTGATGAGGCGAATGTAGGCCACGACTTTTTCAGTGATCATCATGGTTTCCAAAAGGTGGCCTGCTTTTAAACCACTCGAGACCTGATTTAAAGCCACTAGTACATTAGACCACTGCGCGGTAACGGCTGAAAAGTCTTGTCCTTGGCTGGAATGTTGCTCAATTAAGAGTCCGTCACTACTCCCTACAAAGGCCGCTGTAGCTCCGTCCACGTTATCTACTAAATACGCCAAAATTTCTTCTAAATCTTTCACATCCCCAGCCTAGCACGAGGATGTAAGAGCTTGTGTTGAAATCTTCTCAGAAAGCAGCCTTGAGCAGGGGGTAGCATCCCGTTATAACAGCCCTGAGCTGGGCGAACGCTAACGCTCAACCTTCGGACAATCATGCCGTTACAGATTTATACATTACCAGGATGATACCCCCTAGATTTTTAACGTGATATTCTTCTCTTTATGAGTCAATTTCACATTCACGCCGAACCTCAAGACATCGCCCCATTAGTATTACTCCCTGGAGATCCTAACCGTGCTACTTACATGGCTAAAACCTTCCTAGACAATCCTGTCCTCTACAATAAAAACCGTCAACTTCTGGGATATACCGGAACCTACAAAGGAATGCGAGTATCCATACAAACCACTGGCATGGGTTGCCCCAGCCACGCCATCGTGGTTGAAGAGATGATTCGCCTAGGTGCAAAAACTCTTATACGGGTGGGTACAGCCGGCATCTTTGAACCCAGCATCAAACCAGGTGAGCTAGTAATTGCCATGTCAGCAGTTCCAATGGAAGGCACCACCAAGATGTATCTTAATAACGCCCCTTATGCGCCAACCGCTTCTTATAAAGTGGTCAATGCCTTGGTCAACTCGAGCCAGGCCCAAAATACAAATGCCCATGTTGGCCTTATTCAAACCGAAGATGCTTTTTATGCCACCAAACCTGAGCATGTTCAGGATTTTGTTGATCGTGGCATCTTGTGTGTTGAGATGGAATCATCAGTGTTGTTTTTATTAGGCAAACTGCGCAAAGTTGATGTGGGTTCTATTCTGGTGGCTTCAAATTATATTGGCGACCCCCAAGTGGTTGAAGCAAACATTATGCAGCGCGGCATTGAAACTATGGCCAAGGTAGCTCTCGAGGCTGGAAAGTCACTGGTGGTCTAAATGGATGAATCTTTTGAATTTGAATTTTTAGATTTTATCGTTGAAGATGATGTAGCCATAATCACCATTCAACGCCCAGAAGCACTTAATGCTCTCAATGATGAACTTATCTATGAAATATCTCTAGCAGTTGGGTTAGCTGAAGCCGATGTGAACGTAAGGGCATTAATTATTACAGGTACAGGTAGCGCCTTTATTGCTGGTGCAGATATTGCCAACTTATCAAACCTTAGCGATGTTTATATGGGACGTGAAGCAGCTTTAAGTGGTCAAGATTTAATGAACAGCATTGCGGCTTTACCTTTTCCTACCATTGCTGCTGTAAATGGCTTTGCTCTAGGTGGTGGTTTAGAATTGGCTCTCGCTTGCGATTTGCGAGTGGCCAGTACCCAAGCACGCATGGGCTTACCCGAAGTTGGTTTAGGGCTTATCCCAGGTTATGGCGGAACCCAAAGGCTGCCACGCTTAATTGGATTGGGGCGAGCCTTAGATTTAATCCTTACTGCTAGGCATGTAAACGCCGAAGAAGCCTTGCAACTAGGATTAGTCAACCGTGTTGCCGAAGACGCTTTGAGTGCTGCTAAAGAACTAGCGCAACTCACGCTCAAGAATGCACCGATTGCTCTGGGCTTAGCCAAGGAAGCCGTAGTGCGCGGATTAGATGTAACGCTAACTCAGGGTTTAGAAATCGAAGCTGATATGTTTGGTATGGTGGCAACTAGTGAAGATATGAAAGAAGGAACTACTGCATTTTTAGAAAAACGCAAACCCGAGTTCAAGGGAAAATGAACTTATATCTCATCAAATGCTATAAGTTGAACCGCTAAAGTATCTTTTGGAACTTTATCACTATGTGCGGTGAGGTCTTGTCTATGAAACAGTTTGTTGGGGTTAACCCACTCAACCTGATATGTAGATGATACCTACAGAAATTATGTAGATGATACCTACAGAAAGTTCCAGGGAGATAAAATGAAACGTTTCATACTCATTCTTTTAGTAGGAGTTCTGATGACTCAAACCTTAGCTCAAATGAATCCCAATGGCATTACTGTTACAGGTATTGGCAATGCTTATGGCACACCTGATATGGCTATTATTGACTTGGGTGTAGATATTGCCAAAGAAGATGTAACTGTGGCTAGTGATGAAGTTAATAAAATAACCACCAAGCTCTTGGATATTTTTACCCAAGCTGGTGTTGAATCCAAAGATATTCGCACCGCTTACTTTAATGTCTGGCGTGAAATGCGCTACGACACTGAGGGCAAAGAAACCACACCGGTGTTTCACGTGGTCAATACCCTTAGTATCAACGTGCGAGATATATCCAAAGTAGGAATGCTTCTCAATGAAAGTCTAGCTGCCGGTTCTAATGCCATTAACGGCATTCAATATACAATAGCTAGTCCAGAAAAACTCGAGCAGGAAGCCCGTAGCTTAGCCATGCAAAATGCTAAAGCCAGAGCCGCCGAGCTAGCAATACTCTCTGGTGTTTCATTGGGCAAAGTTCTTTCCATCAATGAAATTCCTTCTTATGGTGCAACTCCTATGCCCTATGCTAGTGCAAGGATGGATAGTGCTATGAATACTGCTGGGCCGGTATCAGTGGGGCAACTGGCAGTGAATGTTAATTTAACAGTGACGTTTGAAATCGAAGGGGAATAAATCTTTTAACAATCAAACCTTTTATCAGTTATCCCGAATTTTTAGTACCAAGGCGACACTTTGGGACGTTAGCACAACTCTTCGTCATTGCGAGTATTAGCTTAGGGTGTGTTTAATTTCAATCTAGCTAGACTTTGCTGCTTCCACGAAGCAATCTCCTTGCTCTGACTTTGTAGCTAAGTCGGTGAAGGAAGATTGCTTCGTCGCTCGTCAACTGCAAACGGCAGTCTATGTGGAATGTATGGCATTCTAACTGCTAAAACGCTTCAACGCTTCGCTCAACTTTCAGACACGCAATGACCGAGTGAAAGCGTAAGCTGGCTGTTCAGCCAGCTTACGCCTAAAATTCGCACCTGGCTCATGTTTATACTATTCCTTAATACCAAGCGACCACCCCATCAGGTCGCCGATAGCTTTGTGGTTCGGCAATTTTGCGAGCTAATGGATTAAGCCTACTAAGCAACACTGGGGATGCTCTATACCCCCAACGCGAAGTTCCCCATGATGGGCCATAACGATACACACTTATTCGGCGTTCACCAGCGTTAATGCGTTTAGCCGAGCCGTGGCAGGTAGCATCCACAAACACAATAGCGTCACCCGCTTTCATATGCACTTCTATGGCACCAGCGATATTGTCCATTGAACTACCGCCATCATCATCCCAATCTTTTTCTCGTTCAGGCTCGAGAAAAGCTGGATGAATCAGATTGGATTTATGCGAACCTGGAATAACCATAGTTGCACCATCTCCTGACCCAATATCGGTATAGGCAATCAGCACATTGATTTGCCCACAGGCAAAACGCCCGTTATGAAAGCGGAACTGCATTCGTTTACAAATATCATGGCCACCTGCATGAATAGGAATAGCTTCGCCAGAACCACGAATGTTAAAAAAGTTCTCATCAATATAGAGTGGTGCGTGGTGATAATCAAAGGTGTCTTGTCCACCCACAAAACGGGCTACATAGTTAATGATGTTTGGATGATCTATCAGTTTTGAAAAGGGGGAGAGTTCATAAACCTGTTGATAGCTGAAGCCTCTATGTTCGGGATGGTCTTCACGCTGCACAAAGCCATGCCAACCCAAGCGGGGTAACGAGCGTGGGATTTCATCTATGGCGGTATTGCAAGCTTTGACTTCATCACTCGAGAGTGCGCCACGAATAATAATAAAACCGTTTAAGTCAAAAAGATATTCCTCGAGGGCTGTTGGAATGCGTGCATCTGGAACCAGAAGTTCTGGTGTTACATCTAAAGGATTAGTATTCATAGAGTTATTATAGCAATTTAAAAATCAATTTAGAAGCTGAGCATTGGCTAGGAAATCCTTGAATACTTCTCTTATAGGATTACTCAAGGTCCCCCAAGTCTTTAAGGATTGACAGCCTGCACAACCCAGTCCTTATTGGTCAATGAGTATATATTTCGCTGATGTGGTGTGGAGCGTAAATCTAAAATGTCAACCTGTCTGGGTTCTAAAACCAACAACACAAACTGATCTGGAAGATTATCAGGAGTCCTTTTTTGATAGGACTCGAGACTCTCCAAAGGCTTTCCAGAAGCAGGCCAAGTAAAGGTCTGTTTAGAAGAATCGGATAAGGTTTGCCAGACATGCTCTCGAGTTTCCTGCATTTCAACACTCGAGACATCAATCACTTGGCACTTTCCCAAAATACGATATTGCTCTCTGCTTTCAGTAAAGTACCAGCACAATTCTACCCAAGGGTTATTCAATACTTGTGACACTTTTTCTGCATCTTGGCGAGTTGTAAACACCAATTTCTCACTAGCAAAAGACCGAAATACCACAGTGCGATTAGCAGGGCGATTGTCTAAGTCTACAGTGGCTAGTTGTGCAAAAATACTACTGGGAATGTGCAGATGCTTAGCTAAGGATTGCTCGAGTCCTTCTAACCACTCTGGCTTCATACCTCGAGCCCTAGTGCTAGTGCCTCTCCTCCACCAATACAAATAGCAGCCACGCCACGTTTTTTATTTCTCTGTTTTAGTGCATGTATTAAGGTAGTGACAATCCTTGCACCCGACGCACCAATAGGGTGACCCAGAGCAACCGCACCACCATGCACATTCACTTTTTCATGATTAAGATTGAATTCTCGCATTGCTGCCATCGTCACTACTGCAAAGGCTTCATTGATTTCAAAAAGGTCAATAGAATCTACTGACCAAGAGAGTTTTTCAAAGAGTTTTTGCATGGCCCCAACGGGTGCAGTGGTAAACCATTCAGGAGCTTGCGAATGTGCTGCGTAGCCACGAATGTGGGCAAGAATCGGCAAATTGTGTTCTCGAGCATAGTCTTGTGTAGTAATCACCAATGCCGACGCACCATCATTAAGCGTAGAAGCATTGGCTGCGGTAACAGTGCCATCTTTTTCAAAGACTGGTTTCAAGGTTGACATTTTTTCATAGTTGACTTGAGCAGGGCCTTCATCCGTACTCACGGCACTTATATTTCCCTTTCGGTCTTTAATATCTACAGGCACAATCTCTTGATTAAAGTATCCTTGCTTAGTGGCCTCATTAGCTCTTTGAAAAGAAATTTTTGCAAAAGCATCTTGCTCTTCTCTAGAAAAATTATATTTCTCAGCACACATCTCAGCACAAGAACCCATATGTTTATCGTTATAGACATCCCACAACCCATCTATAATCATTGAATCAAGGAGTTGCTTGTTGCCCATCCGTAATCCACCCCTGCCCCAGGAAGCAAATAGGGTGCATTGCTCATGGCCTCCATTCCACCAGCAACAGCAACCTTGGCATCGCCCAAGGCCACTGCCCTAGCAGCCTGAATAATGGCTTCTAAACCACTACCGCACATTTTATTTAAGGTTACAGATGGTGTAGCCTCGCTAAGCCCTGCATACAACGCAGCCTGACGAGCGGGTGCTTGACCCATACCTGCTGATAAAACATTTCCCATGAAAAGCAAATCCACTTGATCAGGTTGCACATTTGCTCTTTGAACTGCTTCTTTAACTGCTACTGCGCCTAACTCTGAGGCTTTGAGTGAGCTTAAACTTCCTTGAAAGCTACCTATAGGTGTACGAACTGCCGAAGCAATCACAACAGACATAAAAACTCCTTAACGCTAACCATCATACCGATAGCACAAGCATTCGACAGGTTATGCATGATTCGTTTGAAAAACAGTAATCGTACAAACAAAAAATGCAGATGCTCAGCCTCTAACATGTATGTTCACTATGCAATGACTTAGAACTACTCCCTTACTCTAACTTCAATTTCCTCTAAGGATTCTGGGTTGGCCATCACTTCACGGTTGGGTACTACCTGATTATTGACCAGTTTTGCCACTGCTATTTCCATTGATTTTCCACTGCGGGTTCTAGGAAGCTGGCTAACTTGAAAGATATGTTTTGGCACATGGCGTGGGCTAGCTTTAGTGCGAATCTCGGTTTTGATACGCTTAACAAGTTCAGGTGTAAGGCTAAACTCTTGTTGCAAAACTACAAATAGCCAAATTTCTTCGTCAGCCTCGAGTTTTTTCCCTACTGCACATACTTCCAGAATTTCAGGAAAAACCTCCAAGGGGCGATAAATCTCAGCAGTACCAATCCTGACTCCACCAGGGTTTAAGGTTGCATCACTACGCCCATAGACAATAATTCCATAGGCAGTTTGTTCAATTAAATCCCCATGTCGCCACACTTCTGGATACACTTCAAAATAAGATGCCAGATAGAGTTTATAGTCAGGATCATTCCAAAATTTTAGCGGCATACTTGGCAAAGGTTGGCGACATACCAATTCTCCTGCTTGATTCTTTACAGAACTTCCAGATTCATCAAAGACAGCCAAATCAACACCAAGCCCAGCAGCCTGAACACACCCAGCATAAACGCTCTCTATAGGTAATCCCAGCATAAAGCAACTCACAATATCTGTACCACCAGAAATACTAGCTAAATGCACATATGTTTTGATATTTTGGTAAACATATTCAAAAGCTGAAGGCGACAAGGGTGAGCCGGTTGAAGCAATGGTGCGTAATTTGGACAAATCAACATCTGGCTTAAACTGCTGGGATTGTAAAGAATGCAAATAGCGAGCACTGGTTCCAAAAAAAGTCAACTTATATTTCTCAGCTAGCTTCCAAAGAACTGCTGCATCAGGATATGTTGGCGAACCTTCATATAAAACAATCGTGGCAGCTTGAGCTAGCACCGACACTAGCCAGTTCCACATCATCCAGCCACAGGTTGAAAAATATAAAACCACATCACCTGCTTTAATATCGCAATGTAGATGCTGTTCCTTATGATGCTGCAACAGTGCGCCACCTGCACGGTGAACTATAGCTTTGGGTAAGCCTGTTGTGCCAGAAGAGTAGAGGATGTAGAGGGGATGGTCGAAAGGGAAGTAGGTGGTGGGTGGTGGGTGGTGGGTGGTGGGTGGAAAGTTTAATGTCGGGGCAATTCCTTGTGGTTGCCCTTTAAGCGGAGACTCGAGCCACGCCTCCCAAGCTACCCACAGGCTGTTAGAAGTTTCGCCAGGATAGGGCAACTGGATGACTTTTTTAAGACTCGAGATTCCCTGACTTAGTTTTTGAATGGTTTCAGAAGTATCAAACTGCTTACCACCATAAAAGTAAACACTCGAGGCAAAAAGTAGCTTAGGTTCAATTTGAGCAAAGCGGGCTAAGGCTGCATCCACACCAAAATCTGGTGAGCAACTGCTAAACACTGCTCCAATACTTGCACAAGCCAGAAACAAAATCACCGTTTCGGGTATATTGCAAGCAAATGCAGCTATCCGGTCTCCTGCTTCTATACCTTCACGCTTTAGAGAAACAGCACAACATGACACTTCATGACGAAGCTCTGCGTAACTAAGAACCTTTTGGTGTCCTGTTTCGGTGATAGAAATAATTACAGCCTGGCTAGAATCTTTTAGATTTTTCGGATAAAGAAGCTGGTCTGCATAGTTAAGTCTAGCTCCTTCAAACCACTTGGTATAGGGCATAGAACCTTGTAGAACTTTAGGACTGTCTAAATCAAACCCAGCATATTCAGCATAAAATTTCCAAAACACAGCAATATCTTCTAGTGACCATTGATGGAGTTCTGCGTAACTTGAGAAGACACGTCCGGTATGATTTGAAGCTGCTTTCATAAAAGCAGTCATATTGGCCTGTGTTATGCATTCAGGTGATGGCGACCATAAAGGGTCTGGCATAATCAACTTTTACTGTAGTCTACGCTTAACCCATTTGTAAAGGTCTTTTATTTCCTGTGTTGCTTTACCTTCAGCGTCGTACTCTAAAGCAGCCTTACCACTATTTTGTGAATGCACAAAGGCAATACGCTGGTGAACTTGAACTGGGCAAACCTCAACCCCTAGTTCTTTTAAGGAAGCCTCGGCTTCATCACCCAACGACCCTAGCGGTGGCACAGCATTTAAGACTACAGCAGCATTTTTCTTGGCAATGCTGACTAAATCAATGGTAGTTTCAATCGAGCGCAAATCAAAAAATGATGGACGACAGGGAATCAAGACATAATCGGCCGCTCGCACCGCAGCCAAAGCTGCTGTTTCAGAATGTGGCGCAGTATCAATAATCACTAAAGTAGTTCCAGATTTTTTAGCCGACTCGAGTACCTTAGCAAGCCGTGAATGCTGAGTAGATTGCACATTCAGACTGTCCTCTTCACGCAAATCACTCCAGTTAGCCGAGCTAGCTTGCGGGTCTAAGTCCACAATCATCACTTTTTCTCTACCTGCTTGGGCAACAATAGCCAGATTGACCGAAAGCAAGCTCTTCCCTACTCCACCCTTTTGTGAAACGATTGACAAAACTTTCATAAATACCTCCGTAGGACTATTTTAGCCCTATTTGCTAAGTTTAAGAGTCAATACTTACAAAATAGCAAAAGGTCAACATAAATCTCTCGAGTCCCCCACCCCCTCCATCTCCGACACCCTAGGCATCAACCCCCTAGACGTAGCCGCCCCAGAAAGCGTCACCCCAACCACAGGTGACGAAGACATCACCCCACCCGCCGAGACAATCAAGTCCAGAAGCTGCCCCAACCGAAGGTGTCCCCACAGACCTACCCGCAGGAGAAACACCCCCTCAACCCACAGCCGATACCACAGGTACACCAAGTAATAGCGTAGACCTAAATGCTCCATTACCAGCCATCACCGATTTAGGTACAACCCCAGATGCAACTGCTAATGGTCTACCTGCTGTAGATACCCTACCTGATGGTTCAACAGCACCTCAAATCAATCCAGAAACAGGTGAAGTGGTTTTACCTGAAACGATTACCAATGTAAATCCATTAGATGTGGCTGCACCTGTAACAGGGGATGTACCCATTGATTCACCAATACCTACAGGAGATGTACCCATAGATGTTTCCCCTCCAGGAGATACTGCTGTGCCAAGTTTGGGTAACTTGCCCAGCGATAGCAATTTGGATATTGCGCCGCCGGTCGCTTTAGAGGCAGATGTGCCGCCTATTGAAAACAGTCCTGCACCGCTAGATGTTGCGCCACCGGTGGGATGGTTGCCTGATGCCAGCATTGGGGCATTTGAAACGGGTCCTGATGGGAAGTATTGTACTTATGTTGGTGGGGTGAAAGTATGTGGATCGAGTCAGAAAGATGTCGATGATTTTGCTGCTGCATATGAAGGCACATTAAATGCAAGTACAGGTGGTGACAGTTTTGTTGCGGCTAGAGAGGCTGCCATTGAAGCATTCATAAACTACTTTGATGACCAAGAGTCTGACTTTGAAGATGATGTAAAACAACAACTTGCTGAGTTAGGTGCAGATAACTTATTAACGTCATTTGCTATAGTTGTTGCCCAAGCAGACCCAGATTTACAAGTCAAACTGTTAGCTGCATTTACCACGGCATTGGAACAAGACGAGTTGGAAACAGTTGTGGGTATCGTAGATAGCATTCTTGGTGAGTTGCAATATAGTGGCTACGATGCGACTTTTGCAGCAGTAAACTTTCTAAGCCCATACAGTGTTGATTTGCAACTCGCTTCAACATCTCTTCATTCAGATGAACCATTACGTGAAGGTCATGGTTATGAACCACCAACGCTACAAGATGTTGCCACTGTTGCATTTGTAGGGTTAGTTGTTGCAGCAGCCGTGTTGGGTGTTGCCGAGGTTGGTATTGCTGCATACGGAGCAATGGTTCTGGCTGCACCTTATGCTGGAGCACGTATGTATCAAATGTCTCCAGCCATTTCTAACCGAGTTCAAATGCTTACGCAAAATGCTTCGGCATGGTGGCAAGGGCAACAGGTACTACGGATAACTCCATTCTCTGGAGGTGCTGGTGGAGATCCAAGTAAGATATATTCTCGTTACCCGGATGGTACACCCGTATTTGAAAAAATACCTCGGGTCAGTGGCCCTTCGGTAAGCGTTCCTCATACAGTGCTTAGATGGGATTACCAGAATGGTCGTTTGTATGGAGCTAAAGAATTTGGTAACGGTGGCATTTTTCCAACAAAAGATGTGAGTTTTACTAATCCCACCTTTCCCAATGGCACATTGCGTCCTCTACATCTTCCAGCCCCCACGATACATATATACTTACCAAATCAAACAGGTGATACTCCTATGCAAGGACCAGAAGAACCATTAAAATAATGAGCTAGGAGTTAGATATATGGCATCTCAAAGAATATTAGGAGCAGTAAAATTCGATTTATCATCAATTGGTGATGAATATTCTATTCTTAAAAAAGAATTAGTTAATCTGTCTTGGTGGCTTGTTGATATGTGTCGCAAACAAAATCTTTACTGTCAGATTTATACGTTCCCTGGTTGGAAAAACTCGAGAGATATGAATGATTTTAGCTGGATTCACGAAAAGTTTCCATTGAACGGCTTTGATACTCTTAGTTTTAAAATTACTGATTCACCAATTGACGATGCTCTTGGTACAATAGCAAGCCATCTAGGTTTTATAGAGACTATCATTTCACCACGTTTGCGATTGAGCTTTGATGATATTCTTAATCCCGAACCTAATAGTCGGATAAATTTTATTAAGCAGACAATTCTTAGTGAATCACCATTAGCCAGGTGTTTACTTTCAATTCTACATCATCCGAGAATATCAGAGGCAATAGTTGTTGTCTCGGAAAGTTGGGATGCTGAGCAAATCATTGACACCCTAGATATAGACGAAATCATCTTGAGGATATGCCTGACATCTTATTTGTTCCCCGAGTTGGATGTTGGTTATAAGTTCAAGGTAAATCTATGAAGTCCAACCTTAAGCACGGCGATAAATAAAGCTGACTAGGAAAAGAAAAGTTATACAAGCCAATAATCTCACACCTCATTCAACTGCCAAAAACCCAACACCAGAAAGCAACCCTGAAACTCTAAACTAAACAAAAGCAGGTGATAGGTGATAGGTCATAGGTCATAGGTGATAGCAACCCTATCACCCATCACTCACCACCCATCACCTCACTCAAGGAGCCCCATGAAACACCACCTAATCCTAACCACCCTGGCCCTCCTCCTAGCCTCATGTAGTAGCCTAGACACCACCCCACCAGTCTTAGCCATCACCAGCCCCAGCGTAGGTTCCTCAGGCTCTGGCACAGTAGCCGTAACCGTTGGTGCAGTAGATGATACGGTAAGTATCTCCAGAGTAGATTTATACGTTCGGGGTAAAGGTAGCGCAGAAAAAGGCATGATGATGGGGTCTAGTGCTAGTAATCAAAGTCCTTATGTCATCAACTGGAATACAGAAGCCCAACCCAATCAAGCCGAATTAGAACTGGTTGCTGTAGGTAAAGACTCTAGTGGTAATGAAAGCCAGTCTCCAGCCGTTTCTATCAAAACCCAGAATCAAGGACCTAACTTGCAGCTTTTAACGGCTTATACTGTTTTCCCAGATACCACTTCGTCACTATAAAGTTCTTCCGCCCTGCTTTCTGATTTGGTTTCTGCTCAGGAGGTTTTACCACCTTCTGGCTTTTCCTTAGCGGTTAAAAAAATAAAAAAGGCGAGCCAAGCTCGCCCAAACAACACTTTTATAACAACTTAAACAGAGGCTTTAGCAGCAGCGTAAAGCTGACCCACTTTATCCCAATCAATCACATGCCAGAAAGCGGCAATATAATCTGGGCGACGGTTTTGATAGTTTAAGTAATAAGCGTGTTCCCAAACATCTAAACCAAGAATAGGCGTACCTTTCTTATCGGCTACATCCATTAAAGGATTATCCTGATTGGGTGTTGAGGTCACTTCTAAAGCACCACTAGCATTAACAATAAGCCAGGCCCAGCCTGAACCAAAACGGGTTGTACCAGCTTTAGCGAATTCTTCCTTGAATTTATCAAGTGAACCAAAGGTGCTATCAATATCAGTTGCCAAAGCACCAGCAGGTGTACCATTCTCGTTTTTCTTCATGATATTCCAAAAAAAAGTATGGTTCCAGTGACCGCCGCCATTGTTGCGAACAGCTACGGGGTGCTTGCTGATGTTTTTAAGCAAGTCCTCGAGGCTAGCACTTGCCATATCTGTATCTTTAGTAGCGTTATTAAGATTAGTTACATAAGCCTGATGATGTTTACCATGATGTATTTCCATAGTACGGGCATCTATATGGGGTTCTAAGGTGTTGTGGGCATAGGGTAAAGGGGCCAGTTCAAAAGCCATAAAAAATCCTCCTGTAAAGTTACGGAAATCTTCCGTTACCTAAAGAGTCTAACAAAGATATGGGTTATAGGCTTTGCTGAGCTTACAATTGTTCATTTATTTTAATTATGGCAGGTATCATCCCTTCAGTAAATTCAGGGCAAGCTCTTCAAGTTCTTCAGGACAAGTTCTAGCCATAGACAAACTCGGTTTTAGATTTTTGGTTTTAAATTTATTGTCCTGAACGGCTTTTTATGACGATACCTATAACCTCATTACGCTTAGAGTGCTCTACCGCCCTAAATAATTTTAGGGGGTTAAACTAAGCTGCAAGAGCTAAGGGTTGGGCTGGTTGAAACCTAAATGACCAATCTGCCACATCCTTAAAGCTATCAAAAAAGACGGTGATGTAGCCGTTGATAATCCAGTCTAGCTTGTCTTCGGGGATGCTTAGCTCGAGCAGCTTGGAGGCTATATCGACTCGCACTCGGCAATGTAGAGCCTCGAGGGATTCAACTAAGACATCAAGTCTTGCGAGGGAAGCTGTTTGTAAAAGCTGTGCATATGTTGAATACATAACCACCTGACTCCTTTATTAAGAATTCTTTCTCAACACAGGTTAACCATACCCTAACACTGTGAAAAACAGCTAAATAAGATGTCTTTTTTACACATGCGATTTTCATAAACTTAACAAACACTCTGAAGCTCAATAAGCAATAGGGCTAAATACCTTGATCAAAAGGTACTTAGCCACATAAGGATTACCCCTTCAGATTCATAAACAGCGAGCTGTTCACCCAGCTTTTCATAAAATCTGGGTTCAGAGTTTAGATTCCAGCTTTCAGTTTTTGCATATTCGTGTCCCCACAAAATATCAAACGGTTCAGAAGATAATGTAAAACCCTCGAGCCATTGCTCTAAGTTTTGTGGTGAAACCTTAACTGCTATTTTCATATCCCAATCAGATGGACCAGGGATACCCTGTGAATTATCATAATAGACAATATGATACGCAAGTTTTTCAACCTCGGTAGGAAGCGTTACATAAGGCTCAAGAAAGGTAATCGCTTCTTCTTGGGTCGCAAATTGAGAACTTTGGGTATCTGTTGTCAACGATAATGATCGGGTTTCTGCTCGAGACTTGAAGGGATTGAAACTTAGCCAAGCAGCAATAAGTCCAAAAAGAAGACATCCAAAAACAATGCTTAGCCTCATGCCTCACCGTGTATATTGAAACTTTCAAATTTTAGCGTTACAGGATTATAAAGGGTTTCAATAAAACAGCTTCCACCATCATTAGGCAAAAAAGGAATAAAGTAAGCCTCGAGTTGACCTTTTTCAAATGCTGAACACCGGTCATAGCTGGCTACAATCAAACGCTGGTCATTGATAACAACCCCAATATACTGACGGCGATATTCATTTAAAGAAGCTAAAACTTCGGGAGTTTCCCATCGACTCATGGCTTGTAATGTGGTGACAAACCTAGCCTCGAGCATTCCAATTTCTTCTATGCTAGGTAGCCAGACTTCTGACAAATGTTCATTTGTACCAGCCAGATAGCCAATGGACTTCATTTCATCTGAGCTAAGCTCCCGCACAGGAAACCTCGCCACTTCATAAGGCACATTTTCAAGTCGTTCACCCATAGCATCAACTCTTGGCTCTACTTGCTTAGCTTGCGAAAGCATGATTCCAAAAGCAAGAATAGTTAAAATATATTTCCACAGCTTTATTATCATAGTTCACTATAATAAAGCTCTATATCTACCAACAATAAAATTCGATATATCACAACTGTCACCTAGCTCGTGGTTTTAACCTGAAATTTAAGGTTTACTAAAATCTATGAAACCTCTTTTGGTGATTGCAGGTGCTTCTGGAGTCATTGGGCAACACCTAATTCAGACTGCTTCAGATTATCAAATCCTCACCTTAACCCGTCAAACCAATCCTGGCCCCAATTCCCTCACCTGGAATGCCAAAGCTGTTCAGCAAAACGATGAAGTCTCACTTGATAAACTAGCCAAAGCTATTGGTGGCGCAAAGGCTGTGGTGAATCTTGCAGGGTCTTCCATTGCAGATGGACGGCTTGACAAAAAACATCAGGAAGCAATCCTCGAGAGCCGCTTAAACAGCACAGCCACCCTTATCGAAGCCTGCAAGCGTAGCAACGTAGCACCTGAAGTTTTTTTTCAGGCTTCGGCAGTTGGCTACTATGGTGAGCGCGAAGACGAAACTTTAGACGAAACCTCGAGCGCACAAAAAGAAAATGTTTTATCAGAAATTTGTGTCACCTGGGAAAATACTGCAAAACCTATGCAAACCCTTTCACGGCTGGTGATTGGGCGTTTTGGTTTGGTGATTGCCAAAGATGCAGAAGCTTGGAAAAAAATGATTCTGCCAATAAAATACTTTGTGGGTGGGCCGTTGGGCAGTGGGCAGCAATGGTATTCGTGGGTAGATGCCGATGATGTAGCTAAAGCTATTCTTTTTCTTATTGAATGCCCAAGCTGTGTGGGAATTTATAATATCACTGCACCAGAACCTATTCGGCAAAAAGATTTGGCGCAAAAAACGGCTAACCATTTGGGTCGTCCCTCTTTTATACCTGCACCTGCCTTTGTGCTTAGGGCGGTCTTGGGTGGCGTTGCTGACGCACTCCTTTTATCGAGTGCCAAAGTCCTTCCACAAGGCCTACAAAAAGCAGGGTTTCAGTTTGAGGTCTCAAATGTTGAGCAAGGTTTAGCCAAGTGGCTATAGCAGGGGTCAGGTTCGGGGTCAGGTTTCAGTAGTCAGGTTGTGGGTTGTGGGTTGTAGGTTGTGGCTTGTGGGTTTTTCCTACTGGCTACTTGCTACAACCCACTTGTGTCTTCCCTATTTAGCCCGCTCTACGATATATACATGCGTAATAGTATCTGTCGGTGGGTAAAACACAGCCATGATCACATTCGATTGTGGGTCACGCATAAACACCACATCGTTATTATCCAATCTAAAACGCTGACTCACTTCTGGCATAGCATTTAAGGTTCGAGTGATATAGCCCTCTAAGGTTTCACGGTCGTTACCTACTAAAACAATACCTTGGGTTTCCAAAAGCCCCAAGCTCGAGTCTATCGGCGCAATGGCTAAAGGCGCGTCTGGGTTAGCGCGTTGTAATTTATCTAGAACATCTAGGCCTTCAATCACCGCTCCAAAGATACTGTATTGTCCATCTAACCAAGGCGTAGCTTCTAGGGTTATAAAAAATTGGGCCCCATTGGTATTAGGTCCCCCATTAGCCATCGACAGCACCCCTTTAGAAGCGTGGCTAAACTCGGCAAAAATTTCATCGGCAAATTGATAACCTGGTGTACCTAAACCAGTGCCACTAGGATCACCCGTTTGAGCCATAAAATCATCAATGACTCTAAAGAATGAAACCCCGTCATAGTATTGGTTAAGGGCCAAAAACACAAAATTGTTGACCATATTGGGAGTCTGCACTTCAAATAAATCTAGGGTCATATTTCCCTGAGTGGTTTCAATGATCACTGCATAATCGGTGTTTGGTTTTAGCACCCACTGCCCCTGCTCAAAGTTACGAAGTGGCTCGGTTGAAAGATAAGGCGTAACATTAAAGCCATTGGGTTGAGCAACTGTTGGGGTAGTAGCTGGTTCGGCTTGGGATGATGGCGCATCGGTAACTGCATCTGTCGCAGCTACATCTGTATTTGGCAATGCAGGAATAGTTAGGTCAACTATCGCTTGGGCTTGTTCAATGGGGATTTGCAAAATGGTGTTGTCATAGGCTAGCGTGCCATCTCGAGCGAGTAAGGTGCTTACCCAAGACTCGAGTACCGATGGATCAACGGTAAAACAAGATCCTGCTCTAGGCGAGGCAAAACTATTCATAAATACTCTAAATTTGGTGGTAATAGCCTTTGCTTCAGCGAGCGGCATACTGGCATAGAGCACCGCCTGAGCACTTTCCCCTTGCAGGACACGAACATCAATTGTACTAACCCCTGAATAAAAACTAGCCTCATAGGGCATATAAAGAATCAGGTGGCGCAAAACACTATGCAGTAACCCGCGTTCAAAGACATCAGGTGAACACTCTCTGGCAATAGCGTTCTCGGCAAGTCGGTTATAGTCAATTACATAACTAAGCTGCTGGGTATTAGGGTCATAAAAGACTTCATCAACCTGGGCATAAGAGTAACTCATTACCACTAAAATAAACCATAATAAATTCTTCATTTGATTCCCTCGCTTTTATTACTATATCGCATTCTTCCAAGGGACTTAAAAACTAGGTCGTTTCATAGATTTTTCATCATCACTCTAACAGTGGCAATCCTAACGCCTAGCCCAAGATTAATCTGGCATAATGAAATGTCCATACCTATGTCCTATCTTATTGTTTGTGATATTGACCATACCCTCTTAAATGACCAGGGACAGCTAGTTCCCCAAAACATCAGGGCCCTCCATCGGGCCCAGTCTATGGGAGCAACCGTGGTTCTGGCCACCGCCAGGGGCTTTGCAGGGGCCAAACTTATTCACGAGGCTCTGGGCTTAGATACACCTATGATTGTCTCCAATGGAACCTTAATCTGCTCACCTCACGGAGTAGTCATGCACGCTCAGACCATTGAACCCTCGAGAGCCCGTCATATTATTGAGCTTTTTACAAACACAAACCATCACTGGAGTTTTCATAATTCAGAAGCAGCCTTTGTTCACCCACAGTTTGATACCAGTCGTCCACCCTTTAATAACCCGCAGCACTACCGCCCAACACAACTCGAGCATTTAGAAAAGGTTTTAGGCGATCAATCCTTGATTACAGCCACCCTATTTGGTTGGAACTTAGACAGTCTTATACATGCTCACCCCTGGCAAAGCTGGCAACTCACCCTAGACTTTTATGAACCCAATACATTTACGCCTGTAGAGGCCCTGAGTGTGATGTCTAATCAAGCCAATAAAGGCCAGGCCGTGCGCTGGCTTAGGGAATACCTAGGTCTAAGCGTTGCACCTACCTTGTGTATTGGTGACAGCCTAGCTGATGCAACGATGTTTCCCCTAGGTATTGGCGTAGCACCTGCTAATTCAGCAGATAATGTGCTAGCACAAGCCCACTGGGTAGCCCCTCACTGTGATGATGGGGCAGTAGCAGCAGCGCTCGAGAGATTTGTATTTGTTGGTGTGAAAACAGTCTGACATTTCTTAAAAACAGTCTTAAACATGGCTACAGCTTCAGGATAGTTAGAATTTGCATGAATTGCAAAGGCCAAATAATAGCCTTCATTTAAGACCTGAACCATGATGCGCTCACTTTGACTATTGCTCACAAAGTAACTCGAGTCGGCTTGGTCATGATGCAAGACCGAATGCAGCCTAGTTAAGGCCCGCAAGACTTCTGCGGTATGGGCTCCCAACCCATCTCGGTTGACTTCGCCTGGGTTATAACTTGCCAGCACGGTTCCCCTATGACTATCTGCAATATAGGCTGTAATCAGGCCTTTTAGGCCTGATGCCTCGGCTAAGTGACTTTGTAAACTTGTCGTATCCATTGCTATTCCTCGAGTACTAGTCTAACGAACTTTAGCAGTCTTGGGAAGCGGTACCAACGTTTGCGGTCTAAACCCACCCTATAAGCCCACTCGAGACCGAGTTTTTGGGTCCAAAGAGGCGTGCGTTTGACTTCTCCAGATAGAACGTCCAAAGTTCCACCAACCCCAATCATTAGGGGAACTTGTAAATCATGGCGATGCTGGTGTAAAAACAACTCCTGACCCTCACCTAAGCCAGCCAAAAGCAAATGTGGCTTACTATCGCGCACCAAGCGGGTAATTTGCGGAATTTCTTCAGGGCGTTTGAAATATCCATGATAGACACCTGCCACAACCGTTCCATAACGCCGATGGGCTTCTAGGGCAGCCTTTTGGGCCACACCAGGCTTAGCCCCCAGAAAGAACACTCGCAGCGATGACGAGCCTTGTTTAAGGATATTGATACTTAATTCAACCCCAGGGATACGCTCAGGTACTGGGTTATTTAGGCGCTTACTAGCCCACACTACCCCTATGCCATCGGCTACAGTTAAGTCTGCACCTTGTAAAGCAGCCTCGAGTTCTGGGTTGGTCTTGGCACTGACAATAATTTCTGGATTAATGGTTACTAACAACTTAGGACTGACATCCTGAATGGCTTCTAAACACCACTGGGTAGCTTGCTCGAGGGTTACAGCAGCAATCGTGTAGCCCAGCACATTTCTAAAACGCATATCTTTTTACTTTACCATTGAAAATTTATTTCTTAGCTTTGATCTAAGCTATCAATCCTGCAACCCTCTATTCTTGCAAAACACATTCACTCACAATAGGGTCTCCTAGCAACTCTCCTTGGGCAAGCTCTACTACCCGTTCAAGAAACGTACGCCAAGTGGTAGCTTGTAACGCTTTAGCAATCCCTAATTTATCATAGGTCAAGTCAACCAACACATCTTTTGAACGAGCCCACGACATAATACAAAACCTCAAGGTAGAATCATCAATTCGATTTGCACTAAAGCGAATTCTTCCAGCCTCAGGGTGACCCTTTAAAGTTACATAAGCAAAAGATTCATCAGTAATTTCAATCACCCTTACTCGTCCATTCCAAGGACCCAGAATTGAAATATCAAATTCATCCCCAAGATGAAGTCCCCACGGAACACCCTTGGTTTTTCAAAAATAACCAGTTCTTCTGGACCCAAAGATGCCATATTTTCTTCAACTAGACGAATCAGTTGGGTTGGATTAATCAAGCCCTTAAAACGAACATCATAGATTCTGCCAAAGAGTTTGCCAAACCCTTCACCCTCGAGCTGAATATCATCATCTACCTGCTGGACCTGAATTTCAGGTGGTGCCGGCATGGGCTCCAAAGGTTCTTGGGTTGGGCTCAACACCTCAGAAACCAGTCCAAGAATTCTAGACACCCATCCTGGTTTTGCTGTCGATTTCTCTATAGCTTCTAAATCCATTCTCTTGCTCCCATAATGATGGCCATGATAGCAGTAAAAGTCACTTTTTGATTTATTAGCCAAAAGGTGACTTTTGAAATCATTCTGCCAAAGACTTATGAGCAAGGTTTGAATGTATGCTACCAATAGACATAGCTTATTTTGAATAAGTCCTAATACGAAATTAGCTTAGATTTATTTTCGCAGTTTTCGCTAAGAAGTCCTTTGTTAATTAGTCGATGTTGAAAAAGCCAGGGAAGCCAAACGGGGCATAAAGAAATAGGCATAAGACAGGAAAAACATTGCAAGGGAATGATAGAAAAGTAGGAGAAACCTTGCAATACTTGGGTATGAAACCACGCCCTAGCCCCCAAGAGAATCCAGCAAAAGAAACAGAAACCATCAGACATCCGTTGAATGGATTAGTAAACTCGAAACATCCCTTAGTAATCCTGAGCCAAGAAATCCAGTGGCAAACATTTGATGAGACATTCGGGGGTTACTACAGCGATCTAGGCAGACCAGGGGTAAGTACCCGCTTGATGGTGGCCTTACATTATTTGAAATACCAACATGATTTAAGTGATGAAGCGGTGGTTGCTCAGTGGATAGAGAATCCGTACTGGCAGTATTTCAGTGGCATGATCTATTTTGAGCATGAATTGCCTATTGATCCATCAAGTATGACTAATTGGCGTAAACGTATCGGCGAAAAAGGAGCAGAGCTACTTCTCAAAGAGACTTTGACAGCAGGCTTAAGGTTAAGCATCATCAAAGCCAGACAACTCGAGCGGGTCAATGTAGACACCACGGTACAAGAGAAACATATTCGTTTTCCGACCGATGCCAGATTGTATGACAGGATGCGAGAACGCTTAGTCAAAGAAGCCCGAAAGGATGGTGTCAAACTAAGGCAAAGTTACAAACGGGTAGGCCAGCAACTCTTATTCCAGCAAAGTCGTTACGCTCATGCTCAGCACTATAAACGTGCGACAGCTTGCACCAAAAAGCTCAAAACCCTACTTGGTCGAACCATTCGAGATATTGATCGCAAAGGTTCAGAACCAGGTCCAGCCTTAAAGAACTTACTCGATTTAGCAAAACGTTTAGAAAAGCAGCAACGTGATGATAAGAACAAGCTCTACAGTGTCCATGCTCCTGAAGTTGAATGTATTGCTAAAGGCAAAGTCCACAAACGCTATGAATTTGGCTGTAAGGTCTCTGTCTCAGCTACTAGCCAAGGGGGTTGGCTTGTCGCAGCTAATGCCAAATCAGGTAATCCTTATGATGGGCATACTCTCAAGCAAACTATTGAACAAACTGAGCGTTTAACAGGCAAAACACCCCAACACGCTTACACCGATGCTGCTTACAAAAAACATGATTACAATGGTGACTGTGAAGTTCATGTTGACCCAAAACGACGAGGGACTATTCCTAAAAGTCTTTGGAAGTGGCTCAAACGTCGTGCCGCTATTGAACCTACCATTGGTCATCTTAAAGACAACAAACGTTTAGACCGTAATCGTCTCAAGGGTTCACTGGGGGATGCCTTAAACGTTATCTTCTCAGCCGCAGCTTTCAATTTTACTAAACTTCTTAAAGCTCTTGCTCTTGACCCTTTGGGGACTTCGTGAAACATAAAATGGGACTTTTTCAGTGACGACTATTTAACATTCTCAAAAAACATAAAACTAACTTAACTGTGTTCGGATACTTAGACTCTTAACACAACATCTAAGGAATTGGACGCAAAGCTTGGCCGTTATAACTTCCATCAATAGTAATTAAACCATTATCTGCATCACGAAAATAATTAAGTCTTCCTTCAGCATCACCTGAGACACTTATGCTTAGCGTCATTGAATTGCGAATCAGAGTGTCTCCGTAACCAGGCGAGCTATAGCCTGTGCCGGTCATAGTGAATCCACTAATAATCGTACAGTTTGCAAAGGTTAAATATTTATAATCTGCTCCAGCAATGCTCATAAGTCCACCAAAGGGGCAACCTAAGATATGGCTGCTGTCGTATTGATTAAATTCAGGCAGGGACTCAACTTCTTCAACCAGAGCCTCGAGGATATCTAACGGTGAGGTGTAGCGTTCGGTCAACACTTCGTTAAGCGGAACATAATCAACTAGCAATTTGCCTGGGCAGATAAATTCACGCTGGGCTGGCAAGGTTTTATAAAAAATAAAATCTAGCAAAAGGGTATCTGGGCAATCAGTTATTCCATCATCAAGACCAAAGTTGATGTGTCCTCCTGCCCGCTTGGTAATCATGTAGCCGTTTTGCAAGTTCTGAAAAATCTGAAAGCCGTTATCAACAGGCGTTGCTGTATCGGCAGTTCCATTAATGATAAAAGTTGGATAACGACCACCAGTGAATGGCTCTGGGCGTTCTTGGGGCCGGAGGTGGACCAAAAGACACAGGGTAAATCAGCATAAAAACTGCGCGAGAAGATAGGGTATTGCTGCTCCAACTCGTCTCCAACGGCCAAAAAAGCTTGGGCACGTTCTTCGGGTGTACCCGAAAAAAACTGATAATCAGAGCAGTCTACGTTGTAATATGCAGCGTCACTAAAATCAATCAAGTTCGGCTCAGTGGGCGTTACAAAGGGCGCGTTATCATAATAATCAGCAATCACTTCGGGTTGTTGCGTTATTGGATTGGTAAAACTATTGGCATAGTAAATACGCATCAAGGGTACATAGTTACCAAGGCGCGCAGCAGCCAGGGCTCGCAGGGTTATCTCAGACACGTCTTCAAAGGCAATCCTAAATTCACGATAACCAAAACTGCGAGTTTCAAACCCACCTGTAGGCAAAGGGAACCGAACTGTAACAGCTTCGGCTTTTACTTTTTCTGCCACTTCGTGAAAAAGCTTTAGCGCATCACCACCCATATCTGAAGCGCAGTTTTTATCATCATTGCAATCCTCGAGAATCAGTAAGGCTCGGTCATAAAGCACTTTGACATAGGTGCGGTAAAAATCTGGACCAGACAAGCTTAAATCAACCGCACCATCTAAAATAAGACCTGCCATACGCTCAGGATAGGTAGTGGCATAGGTTTGGGCAAACTGCGTGCCATAGCTTTCGCCATACATATAGATTTTCTTTTGGCCAAGTTCTTCTAAAAACATTTCTAAGTCATCCACTGCGTAGCGCGTTGCCAAATAGGGTAGCACCTCTAGGTCACCCATCTCTTCTTGGCACTGCGCAGCAAAGGCTTTAGCACTTTCAATCATTTGCTGTTCACCTTGGGGGGTTTCTGGGTCATCAAAAAGTGAAACATCTATATAGTTGTCATAGGCTGCTGGGCAATTTAAGGGATAGCTTAGCCCTATTCCACGCTGATCAAAAAATACGATGTCCATGTCATAGGTGTCACCAAAGCGGCCATAATCAATATAATAGTTTCCACTCGAGATACCTGACCCACCTGGCCCACCTACTGCCACCACCAACATGCCCTGAGATTCATACTCGGCGGGACGCACACCAAAAACCACCTCAATGTATTCACCTTCTGGATCATCAGGATTTAAGGGAACTTCTAAGTTTACACAAGTCAGCGTTTCACCTGGGCAAGGATACGACCCTAAGTCCTCGAGGCGTTGGACTAGAGGATTAGCAAATCCCAAATCTTCTTCAGAATACTCTTCTTCAGAATACTCTTCTTCAGAATACTCTTCTGTTGTAGCGTCTTCCGAATACTCTTCTGTAGCATCAACACTCTCATCAGTTTGATCCTGGGCTATGCCAAATGATACTAAACATAAGAATAAGAGAATATAGGCAAGGGTGGATAAGGTCAGTTTACTCATACGCAATAGTCTAAAATTCTTACCCCCATCATAAAGAGGGATTTCTCATTTTTCCAACACCACTCATCACTCGCCACTCGTCACTCACCACTTTTTTACATATGAATCGCTCGAGCATGTACCGCTAAGGCAGCTTCCTTGATAATCTCGGCTAAGGTTGGGTGTGCGTGTGAGGCCATGGCAATATCTTCTGAGCTTGCCCCATACGCCATCGCCACTACTGCTTCGGCAATTAAGTCACCAGCCCTTGCCCCAATGATATGTACACCCAGTACCCGATCCGTTTTTGCATCAGCTAACATTTTAACTTTGCCATCAGTGTGCCCAATAGCTCTGGCTCGACCATTCGCCAGATAAGGAAAAACACCTTTGCGGTAGTCGATACCCGCAGCTTCAAGTTCTTCTTCTGTTTTACCCACCGAGGCAATTTCCGGTTCGGTATAAACCACGCCAGGAATAGTATTGTAATCCACATGTCCATAACCCGTTTTTAAAGTTTCAGCGCAAGCAATTCCTTCTTCTTCTGCCTTATGGGCCAACATAGGACCCCGCACTACATCACCGATGGCGTAAACACCCTCGAGGTTGGTACGGAAATGCTCATCAATAACAACCCGCCCGCGTTCATCAACTTGAATGCCTACTTTTTCTAAACCCAATCCCTCGGTATTAGGTTTGCGCCCAACCGCTACTAAAACACGATCAGCTTCGATGGGTTCAGAACCTTCTATTTCAACAATTGCTTTTTTGCCTTTAACTTTAGCAGCAGTGACTTTAGAGCCCAATTTAAACTCAAGTCCTTGTTTGGCAAATATCTTTTGCGCGTCTTTGGCAATTTCATCATCCATACCTGGCAAGATACGTGGTAAATACTCTAAGACCGTCACCTTACTACCCAAACGCTTCCACACACTGCCCAGTTCTAAACCAATCACACCTGCGCCAATCACCACCAAATGCTCTGGCACAGTCTCATAAGTGAGAGCCTCAGTGCTCGTTCCAATAAGGTTGTAATCCATCTCGACTCCCTTAAGGCTCGAGACACTGCTACCCGTGGCAATAATAATATGCTGGGCTTCTAATTCGGTAGCCGTTTCACCATGCACGACTACTTTACCTTTGGCAATAATTTCGCCTGTACCCTGATAACGGGTAATTTTATTTTTCTTGAATAAAAAGGTAATGCCGTCAGTGTTGGCTTTGACCACTTCGTCTTTGCGAGAAAGCATAGTTTTTAGATCAAGCTCTACCCCACTCACTTTTACACCGTGTTTCTTTAAGACTTCTTTGGTCTCGAGGTATTTCTCACTGGATTCCAAAAGGGCCTTACTAGGGATGCAACCCACCCGCAAACAAGTTCCACCCAAGGTTTCATTCTTGTCAATACACGCCACATTAAACCCAAGCTGCGCTGCACGTATTGCAGCTACATAGCCCCCAGGTCCAGCACCAATCACTACCACATCATGTTTAGGCATAGTATTCCTCCAATAGCGTCTATGTTACCTGTAATGGAGGGTAAGGGCAAAGGTGAAAAGACTCATAATGGGTGTTTGACGGGTAGTGGGAAGATAGCCACACTGAGCCGACCTGTAGGGTAAGCTTGTAAAGGATTCCGATTATCAAGCCGTAGCTTGCGAAGTGTCTCGCTATCAGATACTTCGCTTATATACGAATGTGCATGGCTGACTTTACTTCAAAAAACGTGCAACTGGCGGCTCAGTGTGGCTATGAAATGAAGCGAAGCTACAAAAAGGAATTCTGTGATTCACTGCGTCTAGAATGCTTGATACACTAAACCCGTGAACAAAAAACATATCCTAATCTATACCGACGGCTCCTGTGACACCACTTCTGGTGATGGCGGTTGGGCTTATTTACTGGCTTTTAACGGGCATAAGAAAGAAGCTTCTGGCTTTGAAGAAAAAACCACCAATAACCGCATGGAATTAACCGCAGCCGTTAAGGCTCTAGAAACACTCAAAGAACCCTGTGAAGTAACCCTAACCACCGATTCACAATATTTACGCAAAGCCTTTACTGATGGTTGGCTAAACAACTGGCAACGCAATGGCTGGAAAACTGCTAGCAAAGATCCTGTAAAGAATAAAGACTTGTGGCTAATCCTTTTAGAATTAACCAAGCAACATGAGATTAGCTGGAAGTGGACCTTGGGTCATGCTGGGCATACTGAAAATGAACGGGTGGATGAGATGGCACTAAGGGCAAGGAAAAAGATATAAAAATAATGTGAGCTGTATTTTACATACAGCCCACACAACAGTAAATCAACATCTTTATTTAACAAACCATCTCAACGCTATAGGGATTCAGAGTTATTCGGTCTCTGGAGCATGTTCATCAAAATGAAGCCCTCCACCCATGCCAGTACCTGCACCTGCACCATCACCATCTAGGGGTGGGAAATTTCCTTTTCCACTCACAGCATTGATGTTTGAAGTATTCATAGCAAACTGCAAGGTAGAAAAAGCAACTGCATCTGAGTTTACATCGAGGGCAAAATTATTGTTATTGGCATACGTATCACATGCCAAATGATAACAAGGGTCATACTGTTGACCAGCCGTTCCACCCCATAGTGAAGCTTCTTCGGCAGTCTTGAGACCTTCAGCACCCGTAAATAAACCCCCTGATGGAATGTTCACTGCAATAAAGGGGCCATAATCTGAACGTCCAGAAAAATCTGTGCCTTTAAAGGGTAGTTTCTTAGTAGTATAAAAAGCCTCGAATACATCCTCAATTTGGGCTGATCCGGCAGGGCCAGCAGGCGCACCGACGACATCAGAATCATCACCATCATAGACAAAAAAGACGTGGTTAGGTGAACCAATCATATCAAAGTTTAAATAGAGGGCAATTTTATTTCTCTCTAGGTCACTTAACCCTGCTACATAAGCAGTGGAACCCACTAACCCTGACTCTTCTGCACCCCACCAGGCAAAACGTACTTTATTGACAGGTTTCACTTTTGCCATTTGCTCTGCAACTTCTAGTAGAGCAGCCGAGCCGGAGCCGTTGTCATTGATACCAGGTCCTCGTTGAACAGAGTCAAGATGTGCGCCTACCATTACTACATTATTAGGATTACCAAGTTTTGATTCGGCAATGACGTTGTACTGTGTAATGACTTGTGCCGGGTCAACCCTAATGAATGCTTGTGAACCCGCTTGTGAAAGGGCTTCGCCATCAGCAAAGGATGCACCTACTACAGGGATAGTAGCAACACTTGGAGCGAGGGTTCCGATAATAAGTCCTTCTCTTGATGGGTCGTTACCCTGATTGAAGATAATGACAGCAGAAGCACCGGCAGCTTGTGCATTAAGGGCCTTAGTTGCAAATGTACAGGTACCTCGCTGGACTAAGGCAATATTCCCGGCAGGAAACCCGGCAAAATCTGCGGCTTCACAACCACTAGTACTGGCTCTAGGCGGTACCAGGTTAATATCAACGGCGGTAACCGCTGCGGAAATGTTGCCGTAGCCAGTGCCTGTAAATGCGCCTGTTTCATAGGTTGCTGAAATAGGAGCGGTTTGTCTTAGCAATGGAGATGCCACAAACGTGAAGGGAAAGGCGTTGAGCGTAACATTGTAGCCTGCTGCCTTCATCTTATTTACAACATAGTTAAGGCTGGCATCATAGCCTGGCAAGCCTGCTGCTCGAGTGCCATCATTGGCATCTGCAATTGCTTGGAAGGCAGCCTGGTGTTCACGAACACCCCCCGGTGTAACGCACTGAAGTAGCTTGTTAAAATTATTATTATCTCGAGTAGGGCAACTTATTGCACCCTGGGTGGCTAGACCTAGTTCAGGAGATTCTGTACTCGAGCACGATACAACAAAAAGTAATAAGATAAAAATAGAGAAAAGTTTTCTCATCAATACTCCTTTATTTAGTGCGCGTTCAATTGCGCTAAGAAAAAATGACGTGCGAACGACAATCAACTAAAATAAAAACTGTATAGGCCTAATACAGAAACCCACCTCCTCTTAAACTACTGTAGATTCGCTTTGCTCTCTTAGTCTAACCTAAAAAATACCTTTTTGAAAATACCCAACAAATGAAACCCTTCTTAATAAGGGCAAATTCGTGCTAAGTGCTCGTTTTCACCTTGGTTTTTTACTACACTTCACTATACATCTCTACAATCAAAAACCTCAGTTGCTGCGCTTCGTCTAGGGAAAGACTATCCACTTTTTTTACAAGCCGGTTTTTTGAGATAGATCTAATTTGATCCACAGCAATTTCAGAGCTTTTACCAGCACATACGACCTGAAATCTGCTGCGCCATTTTGGGTGTAGAACTGTAGTCAATGGGCAAACCACAACAGTCTCAAGATACCTATTCCTCAAGTTGTCACTAACCACAACGCAAGGCCTAGTCTTACTCAGTATCGCTTAGGGCTTCCCATTCTGACCAATCTTCCTTAGATTTAGCTATTTCTTTATACGTCTCTTCCCAACTTAGCTTGGGAGTCTTGCAAGCTTTTATTAATACACCTTCAGGATGCTCTTTAAGCACGACTTCTTCTTTGAAGTTATATTTGAGTAAAAGCTCTTTAGGAATACGAATACCCCTCGAGTTACCAATTTGGACAATTTTCGCCGCTTTCATAAGCTCTATTGTAACTACCGTAATTACTTTGTCAAGGTAGGCTGTGTATTTCAAGGTTTTTCACTCAAGATACAAGGTTAAGAATTTTGTAAGAGCCCTTGTGCTTTACTATAAAAGTGAAGAAGCAACCTCTACCCTTAAATAAACTAATATTTACCTTTATTGTAGGGTTTAATGTGGCCTATTTTGGCATCCAGTTTTTTCATGCTTTAGCTAGCTAACTTGATTTTTGATACCCAAACTTTTGACTACCTTCAGTTATATTTTGCCTTCATTCTGACAACCTTTTAAGTGTGTTTGATATCATCAGTGCTGATGCGTAAAACGCATCCTACGGTTTTCTCTTATACCAAATCGGTAAGCAAGTGACGCATATCCGTTGGTTGCTTTCGCATCACTTCGTAGCCATGCCGACTGGAGCCCTTCGACAAAACTCAGGGCAGGCTAAAGCGAAATGGAGGCATCTGACAAATTGCATATATACCCAGCTTAATCACAAATTGCCTTCTGCCCTGAACTTCGCTACGCTACGCTCGAAGTGACTGGGTAGGTTGGTATTTGAGTCACATGCCAGCAGAATTGGTATTACATCCATTTCGCTCAGCATGACACCAGTAGAGCCATATCTGATTATCGCAATTTTCCCTCATCTGCTTTAGGAAAATTAGCTTTGCCATAATTGCGTTTGAAGACCTCGAGGTCTGGTACACCTGTCACTTTCATCACACCCGCAGGTTTACCCTGATAACCACACTCTGGGCAAAGAATCTCCTCGCTATCACTAGCAAAGATATGGTGGCACTTAGCACACATCACTTGCGCCTTCATGCTTTCCATCTTTTGGGATCACCAAAAACCAGAACATGGCGTTTCTTCTTGGAGGGCGCAATAGCAACTTCTTTGGCTGGCACCGGTGGTTTAGGAGTTGGTTTTTCTTTAGTTACCTGAACGACTGGCGGGGGTTGTTTTTTGTCTTTTGGTTTTGCTTTGGAGAGTTTATCTTTTTCTGGTTTAGTGATTTCTTTTTTACCTGTTTCTTTTTTATTCTCGAGGTAAGCTGGCAAAAGATCAATCTGGCGTTGCACAGGGTTACTAGCGATGATTTTAATCTCAAGCCTCTCCCCCATTCTAAATTTGCGGCGGGTGTTTTTACCCAAGAGCATCAAGGAATCTTCTAAAAACATGTAGTAGTCATCCTCGAGCTGTGAAATATGGATAAGTCCTTCGGCACCGTTGGGCAAAGCTACAAACACACCAAAATTGGTGACACCACTTATAGAGCCATTGAACGCTTCTCCAATATGTTCCTTAGCCCATCTAGCATGGTAGTAGCGGGTTAAATCGCGTTCAGCTTCTTCAGCATTTCGCTCGCGTTCACTGGTATGCTCGGCAACTTGAGGCAATTCACTTTCTAAGCGTTCTTTGACATCCGGGGATAGTTTTCGCTGCATGAGTAAACGCAAGACACGATGCACTACCAAATCTGGGTAACGCCGAATAGGGCTAGTAAAGTGCAAGTAATGTTCAAAGGCTAAACCAAAGTGTCCTAAATTATCTGGGCTATAACGAGCTTGTTTGAGTGAGCGCAGCAAAAGCGTATTGACCATAGGAGCTTCGGGTTTACCTGCCACTTGTTTTAATACGGCTTGCAAATCTTGTGAGGTGGCATTTTCCCAATCTAGCGTGTAGCCAAGTCTAGCCAGAGCTTTTTGTAAAGACTGAAGTTTATCTGTAGAGGGGTCTTCGTGGACACGGTAAAGAGCAGGAATATCTTTTTTAGATAATTCGGAGGCTACCAAACGATTCGCCAAGAGCATCAATTCTTCAATCAGTTGTCTGGCTTGATTGGATTTTATAGGGGTAAGGTGTAGGGCTCCTTCTTCATCAACATCAACCTTGGCTTCACTAAAATCAAAATCTAGTGCGCCCTGCCCCATGCGTTGCTGGCGCAAAATTTGGCTTAGGTCAACTAGCGTCTTGATATCTTTCTCGAGCTTTTTCTTACCCTTAGGTAAACTTTCACCATCTGCGAAGGCTTGAACTTGGTCATAGGTCAAACGGGCCACTGACTGAATCACACTTTCCTTGAAGTCTACATTTTTAACTTCTGCCTCAGGTGTAAGGTCTACGATAACTGACATGGTTAATCGGGGCTGACCTTCAACCAATGAACAAAGTCCATTGCTTAGTGCCTCAGGCAACATAGGTAACACCTGCCCTGGCAAATAAACGCTGGTAGCGCGTTCTTTGGCTTCACGGTCTAGGTAACTTCCTTCTTTAACATAATGCGAGACATCGGCAACATGGATCCCAACTCGCAATAGCGTGGTCTTGCCACGACCCACACGCTCTAAAGAAATAGCATCATCAAAATCTTTGGCATCAGCTCCATCAATGGTAAAGACATTATGCTTACGCAAGTCCAAGCGTTTTTTGGGAACCTCGAGCTTATAGCCTAAAGCTTCAGTGAGCGTTTCAGGATCAAATTCATTTTTTAGGTCATACTTGATAATCACTGCTCTGGTTTCAATTTCAGGATTATCCCCATCACCTAGAACCTCTTCAACATCAGCATAAGGAAGTTTTTCCCCCGAGGTTTCTGGCCACACCAGTCTACCCACAAGGCGTATACCCGCCTCGAGGGTTCCTACTGTAGCCGGAGTTAAAGACACACGCTCACGGATTTTTGGAGAATCGGGGCGCAAGATGGCGTAACCCTTGGAATACTCTAGGGTTCCTACAATGCGCACATGCTTACGCTCGAGGATACGCACCACCTCACCACTGATTCGCCCATTTTCACGCCGCAAGGGATTAGGTTTCGCCACTACATGGTCGCCATCCCAAGCCCCAAGCAAACGATCAGCAGGGATAAACAAATCTTTTTCGCCTTCTTTTTCAGGTATTAAGAAACCATATCCTCCAGAAGCTATTTGTAAGCGACCTAAAAGTTCATTATTTGGGGCCTGTTGGGGCAGACTAAAGGTATTGCGCCTAGTTTTTATTAAACGACCCTCTTCCACCAATTCGGCAGTAAGTTGGCGCAGCAAACCGCGCTGGGAAACCTTGAGTCGTTTTTGCAAATCTTGCACATGCCAAGGACGCGGCGGATTTTCCTTAAAAAAGGTATAGAGTTGGTCTTTATCAATCACTTTTGATACTTTAACAGATTTTAGGAAAGCTTGGCCAATCTCTATTGTAAAGTAGTATCAATAGTAGTATCATTTCATTATGGCTTCCGCAAATGACATTCTCGTTAAGATGCGGCAAAATCCTAAAAGTATTCGTTTTCAAGAGCTTTGTAAAGTATGCGATGCTTATTTTGGTTCACCAAGACAGAGTAATGGAAGTCACAGAATCTATAAAACACCCTGGCAAGGTGACCCCAGAGTTAACATTCAAAATGATAAAGGTATGGCAAAAGCCTATCAAGTCAAACAAGTCATCAATGCTATTGAAAGATTGGAGTCATCTCGTGCTTAAAGATTACTATACGTATCGTGTTACCTGGTCTGAGGAAGATAAAGAATATGTCGGGCTCTGTATAGAATTTCCTAGTTTAAGCTATCTTGCTAAAACACCTGAGCAAGCCCTCAAAGGGATTCGTAAAATCGTAGCTGAAGTGATTGATGACCTAAAGGCAAATCACGAGACAATTCCCATTCCATTAGCGACACAAGATTACAGTGGAAAATTTGTGGTGCGTGTACCTCCCGAAATACATCGCAAACTAGCTCTTGAGGCTGCTGAAGCAGGTGTAAGCCTCAATCGGTTGGTCAGCAGTAAATTAATATAAATATGATCACCGTTCAAGGACAAGGTAGTCAAAAAAACCTTTTGCGCACCCTGCATAGCCAAGCCTTATTGTTCTGTGGTCCAGAAAGCGTAGGAAGAAGACAAGTCGCCAAATGGTACGCACTTTGGTTAAATTGTGAAAACCCTAGCGATGAACCTTGTGGCCACTGCCCAAGTTGTCAACGCTTTCAAGAACATCCTGATTATTTTGAAATTCAGCCCCAGCTTACTACCAGCACTGGGCGCATCAGTCGTCGCCCTGAAATTCGTATTGGTCAATTGGTGACTCGAGATGACGATAGCGACGGCACGCCCTTAAAGCAGTGGCTCGAGTCACGCCCTATTTTCAAAAAACGTGTTGGGGTCATCGATGTTGCTGAGACCCTTAATATCAGTGCTGCCAATGCTTTTCTAAAAACGCTCGAGGAACCCCCTAGTCATGCTGTAATCATTCTGATTGCACCTTCACCCCAAGCCGTTTTGCCCACAATTGCCTCACGCTGCACGATTCTTAGATTTCATCCTATGATTCTAAGCAGTGATCATCCCACCGCCAGCTTAGGACGTTTTGGTGATATTGAAAAAGCGCGTCAGCATGAAGACACCTTCGCTGAAGTCCTAGGGACTATCGATGCTTATGTTTTATCTTTAAATAAAGGTCTCGAGAATGCTTTTGAAGCTGCTGACGCACTAGAAAAAGTTTGGAGTAATACCACCCAGTTTGATATGGCTGAGTTATTATTTGCAAAACTTTATCCCACCCATAACCCTATTACCACCAAAGAAGCCATAGACCACTTTGAAGAATCTTTAGAGGCTTACGGCTCGAGTAATTTAGCCATGCAGGTACTTACCCTAGAACTACGAAAACATCAGAGGTAAGTACAGCAGGCATCAGCAGGTAGTATCTGGTCAAACAGCCTTGAGCAGCAGGTAGTATCTGGTCAAACAGCCTTGAGCAGCAGGTACGCTATCGCTCAAACTTCGTACAATTATCTGGTCATAGCAGGTATACTTTGCATTCATTTCATAGCAGTAAATTTGGTCTTATCCTGAGTTTCATCGAAGGGTTCGGAGCTGGTCATCTACACACTGATCTCGAGACAAAACGTGCCAAGGTGGTATTTATAGAGATAACGTTGTAACCTCTAGCTACTTACTATTTTAATGAATCATTTTTTAATGAATCATTTTAAGCTGCCTTATTCAAAATCACTACCCTGCCTATTGTTACGCGATACTTTAAGTTCACTGGCGGGATATTCATAGATACTTCCGTCTTCGGCTTGCAAATCAACAGTTTGCTTTAAGGGATTGAGTTTAATCACGCGGCCACATTGATTGTTTTCTTCGTGGCAAGCATGAGACCCACGTCTAGGCAAAGTTTCCAAAAGGTCTTCATACATTTCGTGTTCATATTGCAAACAGCACATTAAGCGTCCGCAGGGGCCACTAATTTTTTCTGGGTTGAGTGGAAGTTGCTGGTCTCTGGCCATGCGAATACCCACTGCGCTAAAACCTTGTAACCACCTCGAGCTACATGAGCCATCTCCACATACCCCCAGAGCCCCAAGCATCCTAGCTTGATCGCGTGGACCTACATTGACAAATTCAATACGGGCCTTGGTATAGGGCAAAAGTTCATGCAACAAATTACGCAACGGAGCTTGCTCTTCACTTGTGTAACTCACCACCAAAAGTGAACCCTTGAGATTAAACTCTAAAGCAATAACCTTAAAGTCTTTGGTGTGGTCTTTCGCTTTTGACTTTAAAAACCATTTGAGTTCTTCGGCATGTTCTTTGAGTGATTCATAGGTGTCTAAATCCTCGTCTGAGGCTTCACGCACAAAGTGTCCATTAGACTTAGGGTACTCTTTAGGCTCAGTACGCACCAGTCCAATTTCTAAACCTCGCCGTGTATTGACCACACAAGATTCTCCAAGTGCTGGATTAAACTCAGGGCTAATTTCTACATAGTGCAATTTAGGACCATTATCAAATTTGACTGCAATGCAGGTTGGCATAGCCTAAGTGTATCAGTTGGTGGAACCATTAGGGTGTAAGAAGATAAGGAAGAAGGAGGATTCAATCTTCAATCCATTCGACAAGCTCAGGACAAGCCTTCAATCTTCAATCGCCTCTGCCCCACAGGCTTATAACTCTTGCGGTGAATAGTACAGGGTCCAAAGGTATCTAGAGCCTGTAAATGGTCGGGGGAACCATAGCCTTTATGAACTTCAAAGCCATAATTTGGATAGGTGCTAGCATACTTACACATTAGGTCATCTCGAGTGGTTTTGGCTAGAATACTGGCTGCCGCTACCTGAAAACTTCTAGCATCCGCTTTTGGAACAGCATAATAAGGATAGGACTCGAGCTTGAGAAAATCAGTGACTAAAGCTAAATCGGTAACTAAGTCCAATACGTGCAGGTCTATCTGCTCTAAAGCTCGGTAGGCAGCAAGATGGGTGGCTTTAAGTACATTCAAGGTATCCACTTCGCTAGCATCTGCTAGTCCAACGGCCCAGGCTAAGGCTTGGTCTTTTATTTGGCTAGCCCATTCGTCTCGCTTTTGCTTAGATACTACTTTTGAATCCCGAAAGGGCCAGGTCTTTTTGGGCAATACCACCGCCGCTGCCACCACCGGGCCAGCTAAAGCCCCACGTCCAGCTTCATCTACCCCAGCAATCAAGGTATACCCCAACTGCCACAAAACAGTCTCGAGTTTCCAAGTAGGCTTCACGTGCTTATCGTAGCAGTGGTGAGTGGTGAGTGAAGTGCAAGAGCGGAAAGCTAAATCTTAAATTTTCAACCGAATCTAACCCGCCATAGTGGCATGAACAATATCTCTTTGTCTGGCATCCTGTTTAATGCTTAGCGGTAGGGTGAAGAAGAAGGTACTTCCGCGGCCTACTTTAGATTCTACCCAAATCGTACCGCCATGTTTTTCGACTGCAAGTTTGCAAAAGGTTAAGCCCATTCCGGTGTCATAGCGGTCATGAATAGTATGGCGTGATTGTTCAAAAGCATTAAAAATGCGTTTTAGATCTTGCTCTGGAATACCTTCGCCATCATCACGAATACTCACTTCTATTGCCTCGGCTGTTCGCCTGGCTCTAAAATCAATATGCCCACCAGATCGAGTATGTTTAATGGCATTGGATAAAAGATTGGCCAAGATGCGCCTTAATAAATTGGGATCTGCATAAAGTCTCTCGGCATCAGGTGTAATCAGAAAATCAAAATGGCGTTCTCTGGGAGCCCCACTAGCATCGCGCAAAGAAAGTTTGGCTAGTTCAGTCAGGTTTTCTATAAGACTAGGTTCATAGGGCATCAAGCCCTCTTTCATTCGGCGAACGTCTAAAATATTAGCTGCCAAATTAAGCAGGTGCTGTGATTCTACTCGAGCTAAGGTAATTAACTCCATTAGGGATTGAGAGTTAGATGAGCCCTTGACCAAATCAATCGAATGATCTAGTAAACCCATCACACTAGCAATCGGGCTTTTTAAATCATGCACCAGCATATGGGTTAAATCATCTTTGACCCGCTCAGATTCTTTGAGGGCCTTTTCCATGGTCATGGCTTCCTCGAGGCGGTTTCTTAGGGCGCGACTGCGCTCATGATGATCAAGTAGTCGCTTGAGTTTGGCTTTGATGACCGTAGGATGGGTAGGCAAGATAAGATAACTATCCGCACCTGCACTTAGAACGGCTACATGCGCTTCGGGTTTATCGGCTCCAAGCACCACTATAGGCATTTCAGCTAGGGGTTTACGGCGACGCAATAAGCCTATTAAATCAAGCTGTGGAACCTTGGCAACCAGGGCATGTTCTATAACTAAAGCACTGGGGACTGATGCTCTGGTGTGGTGAAGCAGCCCTTCCACGGCACTTACAGCAATACCTGGATATCCCAGTTCTTTAATGACTGGAAGCAAGGCATCTGCCCGCTCTTGGGAAGACATAGCAATAAGAACTGGTGAAAAATCTTGAGCCATCAACCTCAAATATAGGCCAAATGCCTCCCAAGGGACGTGGTGGATTTTGCTTCGTTAAGTAAATGTAGTTTTTTACACAAGACTTTTGCTAGCATGGGCTATGACATTGGCGTGGCCTGGGGCCATTATTTTGTTGAGTTTTTTACTCCTTCTGCCTAAACAGCAGCTTCGCTGGCTTAGATTCTTGTGCTTGGCCTGTCTCATTTTGGCTTTAGCTCAGCCCAAAACCCTAGAACCCAGCCAGCAAGTCAGTATTTTAGTAGATATCTCTGACAGTGTGGGGGCCAAAGCCCTCGAGCTTTCTAGGGAATCTCGCTTAGACGCTTTAGGACAAAGTTTTGCTTTTGCCAGTGACATTACGGCTCTCGAGTCCTTAGATACCTTGCCTGAATTTGTAGACACCTCACAAACCGATATCGCCAAAGCCCTGCAAGTCTTGGCCGCCAGCAACGCTGGTCGGGCCCTAATTATCAGTGATGGTAACGCCTCACTAGGCAACACCTTTGCGTCTTTGCCCAGCTTTCCTGTAGACACCTTTTTTGTGCCCAGTCAACCCAGCCTAAGACTCCGCCGTCTGATCGTGCCCGCAGACGTTACCAGTGGTGAAACCGTTGAGGTGAGTGCCGTACTCAAGAGTGCTACCGCCACCACCATTACTCTAAATCCTTTTGCAGGTGACACCGCGCTAGAACCCATCACCCAAACCATTGGGGCTGGCCAGAGTGTGATTCCCTTTCGCTTTAAGGTCGTGGGGCAGCAAGATATTGACCTCTCAGTAACCTTAAGTGGTCTTAGTCAAACGCAAGACACTCAAAAAATCACCCTTAATGTCTTAAATGCTGCGCCTATTCTGGTTATCGATGACCCCGCCATGTTCACGCTTTTGCAAACTCAAGGATTTGACCTCTTAGAAGGCAACCCCGAAGATATTCGTGAACCTCTAGATTACAGTGCCATTATCTTGCGCGGCAGTGCTGCCCAATATACTCAAGGCCAACTCGAGCTTTTAGAGAGTTATGTTCTCTCGGGTGGTGGGCTAATGATGACGGGTGGCCCCAAAAGTTTTGGCTTTGGGTCTTGGTATAGAACCCCAGTAGAGGGTATCCTGCCCGTAAATACAGATTTGCGTACCGAAGTGCAATTGCCATTGGTAGCTCTAGTCATGATTTTAGACCGTTCTCAATCTATGAGCAGTGGTAACCCCAGCAAATTAGAGCTAGCCAAAGAGGGCGGGCTCAATGTGGTGGATTTGGCCTATCAAGAAGATTTACTTGGCATGGTCATCTTTAGTGATGGCAGCGCAACCCAGTGGGCCTTTGAGCCCCGCAAGGCCACCGAGCAGGGAAAGCGCGAAATGGCCCAGGCTATTTTGAATATCGATGCTAGGGGCGGAACCGTCTTGCGCCCAGCTTATGAGTTAGCACTGAACAAACTACAGGAGATTGAGGCTTCTATTAAGCACATTATCATCATCAGTGACGGCAAACTTTATGATGCGGGAACGGTTTTTGGTGGCAGTGGCAAAGAAGTAGATTTTAATTTGGTGGCCAGCACTGCCTTACAACTGGGCATCACCACTTCAACGATTGCTATTGGTGCCGAAGCTGATTTTGAACGCATGGAGGGTATCGCTCAGGCCGGCGGTGGGCGTTACTATCAAGCCTTAGAGGTCAGCACCTTACCGCGCATTTTTACCAACGAAGCTCTGACTGCTACCCGTTCGCTGATCCGCGAAGAAACCTTAACCCCGATCCTTAGAACCCATCCACTTGTATCATCAGATCAGACCCCTCCAGCACTCGAGGCTTATATTGCCACCACACTCAAGCAGGCTGCAGAGGTCATTTTGGAAGGCAAAGAACAAGAGCCTATTTTGGCTCTCAGTCGCCAGGGTCTAGGGCGTAGTGCAGCTCTAACCACTGACCTCAATGGCTGGGCTGGTGAACTGGCCAACTGGTCAGAATTGCCTGGGATACTAGGAACCCTAGTTCGCTGGTTACAGGCCAATCCTGCTCAATATGAGGCTACTGTCCAACGCGAAGGGACCCAGCTTCATGTGGTGGTTGATGCCGTCAAAAATGGTGACTATATCAACGACAAACTTCTCGAGCTTCGTTATGGCAGTGAAACCGCAGCTTTGGAGCAAAGTGCCCCCGGGCGATATGAAGTCTTTATTCCTGCCAAGGCAGATGCTGAAACACTGTTAGTGGTTGATGGCACAGATATTGTAGCCAGAACCCAACTACTTGGCTCGAGTGAATTTGACAACCAAAATGGGCAAACCCTATTGCAAACTATTTCAGAACGCACAGGTGGAAACGTTCTAAATACACTCGAGGGTTATAAACCCATTACCACTCGTGCTGAACGCGATCTATGGCCCTATTTTGCCCTAGCTGGTCTTGCTCTATTTTTACTCGAGTTATTACTCAGGCGCATTCGGCCCACCCGACTTCAAAGATCCTCTGTCATTTAGTGGCCTGAGTTCGGCCTAATATTGAAGCATACGAGAGGTTTGAAAGAGTAAAGAGTAAAGATTTAGCTCTCAGCTTTTTCTCCCTCCACTTCTCCTTGCCAGACTTCTGACTTGCCCTACTATAAAAATGCCAAACTCAAATTACTATAGAAATGCAAGCCAAACTATTTTTGCTCCCAAACGCCGTTTGATATGGTAGGTTAGAATATAAATAAAAACTTTTGTAGCTCAGTAAGAGTTATAATGTTTTAACCAACAATAGGGAGGAAAGCATGTTTCCAGCGAGTTTTGACTATGTTCGGGCCCATTCACCTGAAGAAGCGATTAGTCTTCTTCAGCAACACGGTTCGGACGCACGTATATTAGCAGGTGGGCAAAGTTTAATTCCCGCCATGCGTTACCGTTTGGCTCAGCCAACAGTATTGGTGGATATTAACCACATGCAAGGGATGAGTTATCTGACACAAGACAACGGGCATCTCCGCATTGGCGCACTGGTGCGCGATACCGATATTGAATTTTCTGACTTAATTCGCAAACAATATCACTTAATGACCGATGTCGGTCATGTGGTCGCTGACCCCATCGTGCGTTTTCGTGGCACACTGGTGGGCAGCCTTTGCCACTGTGACCCATCAGGTGATTGGACAGCAGCAGCTTTAGCAGCAAGGGCAAAGGTCGTTATTCACGGCAAAGCTGGCAAGCGCACAGTTGAGATGGATGATTTTATAGTAGGCAGTTACGAAACTGCCGTGCAAGAAGGCGAAATGGCCATCGAAGCCTTGTGGCCTACCCCAAATGCACACACAGGTGCGTCCTATCAAAAAATCGAGCGCAAAGTTGGTGACTATGCCACCGCAGCCGCAGCCGTACAAATCGAGGTAGATGCAAATGGTGTTGTGAAAGAAGCAGGTATTGGCATCACGGCGGTATCACACATGCCCTTGCGTGTTGCCAAAGGTGAAGCCTTGCTAAGGGGTCAAAAAATTACCAAAGATTTAATCCGCGCAGTAGCCGCCGAAGCCTCCGCCATTGCTGACCCTATGAGTGACGGTCGCGGTTCTGCTGAATATAAAAAGCATGTGGTTGGAACATTGGTGGCGCGGGGAATTATGCAGAGCTTGGAGCGTGTCGGTGTTTCTATCGCGTAATCTGAGTTAATTCTTCGTTTACTCGAAACTTAGAAAGTAAGTAAAGAGTAAAGATTGAAGAGTAAAAATTAAAAAATCTTCAATCTTTACTCTTCAATCTTGAATCACTTTTAAGGAGTTAAGAATGCAAATCAATCTAAAAGTAAACGGCAAAGACCACGCCATAGATGTAGAACCACGCACTTTGCTGGTTTACGCCCTGCGCGAGAAGTGTGGTCTTAAAGGCGCACATATTGGCTGTGATTCTTCGAGTTGTGGTGTATGTACGGTTGCCCTTGATGGTAAGACTGCCGTGAAAGCCTGCACCATGTTTGCAGTTCAAGCCGAAGGTTATGAAATCACCACCATCGAAGGTTTAGGTGGCGGCGCAAACTTGCACCCACTGCAAACGGCCTTTCACGAACAACACGGTTTGCAATGCGGTTACTGCACCCCAGGCATGATTATGGCTTCGCATGTATTTTTACAAAATAACCCAAATCCAACCGAAGACGAGATTCGTTTTGGGTTATCAGGAAACTTGTGTCGTTGCACGGGATACAACAACATCGTCAAAGCAGTGCAGCAAGCAGCGCAAACTATCGGTGCAGCTAAAGCTGCTGATTAATTAAAGAGTAAAGATTGAAGAGTAAAGATTAAAAGCCTTAAAATCTTCAATCTTTACTCTTCAATCTTCAATCGAACTTAAGGAGGAACAATGAGTCAACAAGTAGGCGACCCTGTAACAAAAGACCTCAGCCCTGTAAAAGAATGTAGAGCCATTGGCAAGAGTATCAAGAGGCTCGAGGATAAACGTTTTATTCAAGGGCGTGGTAATTATTTAGATGATGTAGAGCTGCCCAATATGCTGCACATGGCGATTGTGCATAGCCCTTATGCCCATGCCAAAATAAATTCTATCAACACCGCAGAAGCAGCAAAAATCCCTGGTGTTAAAGCTATTATTACTTCCAAAGATTTAGCTGGAGTTAAACTGGACTGGATTCCTACACTTGCCAGCGACAAGCAAATGGTCTTAGCCACAGACCGCGTAATGTATCAGTATCAGGAGGTGGCGGCTGTCTTTGCCACTTCACGTGAAATTGCAGTAGATGCAGCGCAACTTGTAGAAGTGGATTATGAACCACTACCAGCAGTCATTGACCCCTTTGAGTCCATGAAAGATGAAGTGATTTTGCGCCCAGACCGCGAGAAGAAAACCAATCATATTTTTACCTGGAATGCCGGCGATGAAAGCGCAACCGATAAAGCCCTAGCAAGTTCTGAAGTGCGGATTAAACAAAAAGCAGAATATCAGAGAGTTCATGCTTCACCCCTCGAGCCCGTAGGTATTGTCGCCGATATGAACCCTGGCACAGGTCGTTTAACGGCGCATTTAACCTCGCAAGCACCACACGCCCACCGCACAGTTCTCTCGCTCGTATCTGGGATTCCAGAAAGTAACATCCGCATCATTTCACCAGACATCGGCGGTGGGTTTGGCAACAAAGTGCCTGTCTATCCTGGCTATGTGTGTGCTGTGGTAGGTTCAATCGTGCTGGGTGTTCCTGTTAAGTGGGTGGCTACCCGCACCGAAAGCATGACCACTGATTCATTTGCCCGTGATTATCATATGGAAGCTGAAATTGGCGCAACCAAAGATGGTAAAGTCACTGCCTTGAAAATTACAACCGTTGCTGATCACGGTGCCTTTGATGCTGCGGCTGACCCAACCAAATACCCAGCAGGTCTCTTTAGCATTTGCACAGGTTCCTATGATTTCCCAAATGCTTATACGCAAGTAGATGCCTACTACACCAACAAAACACCTGGTGGCGTTGCTTATCGTTGTTCATTCCGCGTCACCGAAGCTGCCTTTATGATTGAACGTGCGATGGATGTTCTGGCTGATGAACTAGGCATGGACGCTGCTGAACTTCGTCTTAAAAACTTCATCAGAGAAGATCAATTTCCCTATAACTCACCCCTTGGCTGGACCTATGACAGTGGTAACTATGAACTGACCTTTAAGAAAGCCTTAGACAAAATTGGCTATCAGGATTTGCTAAAAGAACAAGCTGAAAAACGTGCCAAAGGCGAACTGATGGGAATTGGTATTTCGACATTCACTGAAATCGTCGGTGCTGGCCCCAGCAAAGACTTTGATATTCTTGGCATCAAAATGTTTGATGGTGCAGAGATTCGTGTTCACCCCACAGGCAGCGCGATTGTTCGGGCGGGTACCAAGTCTCAGGGTCAAGGACACGAAACAACCTGGGCGCAAATCGTGGCTGAAGAACTCGGGCTCGAGGTCGAACACATCATGGTAGAAGAAGGCGACACGGACACGGCTCCTTATGGGCTTGGTACTTACGCAAGTCGCAGTACACCCGTTGCTGGTGGCGCACTTGCACTTGGTGCACGGCGCATCCGCGAGAAGGGTAAGAAAATTGCTGCACACTTGTTAGAAGCTGCCGAAGCTGATGTGGTGTGGGAAGATTATAAATTCCAAGTTAAGGGTGTGCCAAGTAAAAGCGTAACCATGCAACAAGTTGCATTTGCCGCTTACACCAATCCTGCCCCGGGTGTAGAACCAGGTTTAGAAACAACCTATTACTACGATCCACCCAACCTGACCTTCCCTCACGGTGCATACATCTGTGTGGTGGATGTAGACAAAGGCACTGGTGAAGTAAAAGTGCGCCGCTTCTTAGCCATTGATGATTGCGGAGTCATCATCAATCCGATGATTGTAGAAGGACAAGTACATGGCGGTCTGACCGAAGGTTTTGCTATTGCCTTTATGCAAGAAATTCGTTATGACGCAGAAGGTAATCACTTAAACACCAACCTTACTGATTATTTGATTCCAACCTCGCTCGAGTCTCCCAAATGGGAAACTGACCACACCGTCACGCCCTCACCGCATCACCCCATCGGTGCAAAAGGCGTAGGTGAATCACCAACAGTAGGTTCTCCTGCTGCTTATGTAAACGCTGTCGTTGACGCGCTCTCTTCACACGGCATAAGGCATATAGAAATGCCAATTACAAGAGAGAAAGTCTGGCGCGCTTTGCGTGATGCAGGGGTTGAAGCATTCTAAGGAAACGAAGTTGACGGGCTACATCTGAGGGTGTCACTTCAGCGTAGTCGAGAAGTCTAGGGCACTTAGCTACGAGTTAATTGAGTGCCCTAGACTTCTCGACTCCAGAATCTTCAGCAAGTTGTGCGCTAATCAACACTCGAGTAATCCAGTGTAGTTTTATAAAAGCCAAAGATTCTTCCGCTCGAAGTGACGAATTAAAAGAAAACTGACTCGAGGTCAAATTATGAAATTGCAATACAACGGACAAGAAAAAATCAAAGCCGATTACGATACTGTTTGGACGTTTATCAACGACCCAAACAAAGTGAGTCAGTGTTTGCCTGATGCAGATAGAGTTGACATCAAAGATGATAAAAATTTTGATGCCTTTGTCAAAGTTGGTGTAGGGCCGGTTAGGGGCAAGTTTAAGTTCAGTGTGACGCTGGAGCCACAACCCGAAAACAAAAAAATGTTAGTGAAACTTCGGGGCGGTGGTTTAGGAACAGTGATAGACCTCGAGGCTGGTGCAGACATTGTGGAACAAGAAGATAAATCAACTGTCCTAGACTGGAACGGGCAAGCCGAAGTACGTGGCCCTGCTGCAACTGTCGGCGGACGTGTATTAGATAACAAGGCAAAAGAATTGATTAGTCACGTCTTTGCAGAAATTGGACGCAAGCTAAATAGCTAGACGAGGAAAAGAGGAAGAAGAGGTGGAAAATCCGTAAACACTTTTATTGCAAATGACACTGTAGGATTTTCCACCCCGAAAGGAAAAACCAAAAATCCCCTCTTCTCCTCTTCTCTTTCTCCTCTTCTGTATTTCTAGCTTCTTTACTACTAAAGCCCACATCTTATTATGTAAGGACAAATGGACACCTTAGAACGTATTTTCCAACTTAAGTCAGAAGGTAAGCGTTTTGCTATCGCAACAGTTGTCTCGAGAAAGTCCCCAGTGTCATCGCATCTTGGCGACAAGGCGATTATTCTAGAGGACGGCACTATGGAAGGTTTTATCGGTGGGGCTTGCTCGAGAGATATTATCAAGAAACAAGCACTAGAAGTATTAAACCGAGAACGACCAAGACTTGTTCGCATTAGCCCTGACCCTTTGCCCGTAATGTCGGGGGGCAGCCATGACGAAATTTGTGTGCCGATGACCTGTGTCAGTGAAGGTGCAGTGGACGTTTATATAGAACCCCAAGAGGCAAAAAAACAAATGATTATTGTAGGCGCGTCACCGATTGCGATTGCTTTAGCAAAACAGGGTAAGCTGCAAAGCTACGATGTAAGCATGGTCTGTGAAGATGCTGAACGGACAACATTGGCGTTTGGGCTCGAGGGTGTTCAAGTCAACTTGATTGATGTTAAAGAATTACAGGGTTGGCTCAAGACTTTAGCTGTTCAAAAAAAGGGATTACTCGAGGCCGTGGTTGCCTCAATGGGTCACTATGACGAAGAAACCTTAACGCTACTAGCTAAAGAAAAACCTAGATATTTAGGTCTAGTGGCCAGCCGTAAGCGTGGGAATACCGTGATGGAATTTGTAAAAGATTCTGTAACTAAAGAAGACTTGGCAAGAGTCCGAAATCCAGCAGGTTTGGATATTTCTGCCAAAACACCTAATGAAGTTGCTGTATCTATTCTCGCCGAAATGATACAGTTTCGCCGAATAGCAACTTCAAACCCTAAAGCAGAACTCGAGAATTTGCCAATCATTCAAAAACAGGAAGCCATTGACCCCGTATGTGGCATGACCGTAGACGTAATAAGCAGCAAGCACAGCTATGAATTAGAAGGTAAAATGTACTATTTCTGCTGCCCACATTGTCGCAAGCGATTCATTGACAACCCGCAGAAGTATCTGGTGGTGTCATCATAATCTGGTAGTCTAAACTGGGTTTTGAAAGCTGAGTTTTAGCCATCAGCTATCAGCTTTCAGCCGTCAGTAAAAACAAAAATCTGATAACTGATGGCTGACGGCTGAAAGCTGAATTTATGAACCTAACTTCAATCCACGACATCAAACAATCCTTCGAGAAAAACAATTACATTGCCGATGATAAATTGGCTACTGCTCTGCAACTTGTTCTTGCTTTGCAAAAACCATTGCTTGTAGAAGGTCCGGCAGGTGTTGGTAAAACGGCTTGTGCCAAAGTTTTAGCAGATGTTTTAGACACCCGACTCATTCGCTTGCAATGCTATGAAGGTTTAGACACTTCAACAGCTTTGTACGAGTGGAATTACCCTAAGCAAATGCTGCATATTCGCCTGACTGAAAATGTCGGTGAAAGTGTATCGCAACGTGAAGCGGAGATTTTTAGTGAACCGTTTTTGCTGCGTCGCCCGTTGTTAGAGGCAATTAGTGCAAATGACAAATCTCCTGTATTACTCATTGACGAAGTCGATAGAGCCGATGAAGAATTTGAGGCCTTCTTGCTCGAGCTACTCGGTGAATTCCAAGTCACTATTCCAGAACTTGGCACGATTAAGGCAAAACATAAACCTCTAGTTATTCTTACCTCAAACCGCATCCGCGAACTCTCTGATGCACTGCGCCGTCGTTGTTTATACCTCTGGCAAAATTATCCGAGCTTTGATAAAGAAGTGGCCATTCTTAAAACAAAATTGCCAGATATTAGCGGCAGGTTATCAGCACAAATTTGCCAGGTGATGATTAAACTGCGTGACTTGCACTTTAATAAAGTGCCTGGTGTAGCTGAAAGTATAGATTGGGCGGCGGCACTGGTTGCCTTGCACAAGGGCGAGCTAGATATGCGGATTGTGGATGAGACTTTGGGATGTATTTTGAAAGACCGTGAAGATTGGGAGATGTTTGCACATCACCGTGATGAAGTGGCGATAGCTTTGAATGAGGCGATTACGTCATAAAATGACCTTTCTATGAACAAAATAGAAGCCATAAGAAAATATGAACAACTTTTTGATGAATTGAATGCAATTATTTGCTCCTGGGATCCTTACGGTTTAATTAAGAGTGGAGCACCTAAAGATGAATGGTCTGGAGAAGTTACATCAATTTTAGCTGGATTGCGTCACATTTTATCAAAATCAAATGACGATGTGATTGATCTTGTTCAAGATGTGTTTAGTAAAGCGTTTTCCAAAGAAGAGTTTCCTCGTGAAAGATGTGAACAAGTTGATAAAGAAATTTGTGAATGGTGGCTTGAATCTGATAACAAGTAGATTCCTTTTTAAGCATTACACTAGATTCTAAACTCATGACTCGAGCCAACTCTCTTACTGAAATTCCGCTATCAGGCGGCCGTACAAATCTTGGCATTGTCCGTATCGGCAACACTGTCTACCGCCCCATGCGCCCTAACTCAGAATTTATTCAAGCCTTGCTCAAACATATTCGCAGCCAAGGCTGTGACTGTGTGCCTGAGCCGTTAGGATTTGATAGTAAAGGCAGAGAGGTGTTGTCTTTTATTGAAGGTGATGTACCAAGCGAATTAGGCTTTCACAACGATGAAACCTTGATAGCGGCCGCAAACATGATTCGCGCTTATCACGATGTAACTCGAGGCTTTATCTCAAACTCAAACCTCGAGGTCATTTGCCATAATGATTTATCCCCCTGTAACTTTGTCTTCCGTGAGGGTAAACCCATTGGAATCATTGATTTTGATGCGGCTACTCCAGGCTCGAGGGTGATGGATTTAGGTTACGCAGCTTGGTTATGGCTTAACCTTGGCAATGATGAGCTTGCTATGACAGAACAAGAACGTCGTTTTGAACTTTTCCTAAAAGCTTATCGGGAAGATAATTCTAAGGCTGTCATAGAAGCCATGTTACTGAGACAAAAGATGTTAATGTTTGAAGGTCAACGATTGGGAAAAGTGGCTATGGCGGCATGGGCGGAGTATAGCTATGATTGGACAATCAAACATTTTTGGGAAAGCCATGTCTAATTTTCTGATTTATATAAGAACTCTAGATTTAGTCTTGGGATAACGGGTGTGAAAAACTTCATATTTCAAGAATAAGAACCTTGTAAGAGCTAATAGAGTAAGTTTATACAAGAAGTCTACGATTCAGAAGGCCTACTTATGACTAGTCAATCACACACTTTCTCCTACCACACCGATACAGGGTGGTCTATCAGCGAATTTCCTGCTCTAGACTCTGAACAGACCTTGGTGTTAGCCTTTGCCGATACGTTTTTTGTTGATAACCCTGAGCCGTTTCTTGAACTTACCAAGGCCTATCCCAATTCGTTTATCATGGGCTGCTCAACCGCAGGTGAAATTCTAGGCTCAGCCATTTCTGATGCCAGCATTAGCGTTGCTGTCAAACAGTTTTCTCATACGCCATTACGTCAGGCCTTTGCACCTGTTACCACGGTAGAAGAATCGTTTGGTGCAGGGCAAAGCATTGCCCAAACCCTGTTGACACCTGATTTGCGTGGCATATTTGTTTTATCTGATGGACTCCATGTAAACGGCAGCGAATTGGTGTGTGGCTTGCGGGAATCCTTGCCAAAATCTGTCATCGTTACGGGTGGTCTAGCTGGAGATGGAAGCCGTTTCGGACGTACATGGGTGCTTCATCAAGGTATGCCCCAATCACATATGATAACGGCTATCGGCTTGTATGGTGATAGTGTTCAAATTCATCATGGATCACAAGGTGGTTGGGATATTTTTGGCATTGAACGCAAGGTGACCAAATCCAAATCCAATGTCCTTTACGAATTAGATGGCAAGCCCGCACTCGAGCTTTACAAATCATATCTAGGTGACTTAGCCAAAGAGTTACCTTCTTCGGCCTTACTTTTCCCCTTAGCTTGCGCTCAAAAACCTCTGACCAAGAACGCTTGGTGCGCACTATTTTATCGGTCAATGAAGCCGACCAATCTTTAACCTTTGCTGGCGATATCCCTGAAGGTTATTTAGTTCAGCTTATGAAGGCTAACCCCGAACGCCTGATTGATGGTGCTATGCAATCAGCACATATGGCCAAACCAGCCACATCCCAAACAGGCTTACTCAATATCGCTATCAGTTGTGTAGGGCGTAGATTGGTCTTGCGCCAACGCACCGAAGAAGAACTCGAGGCTATTCTTGAGGTATTTCCACAAGACACTCAGCAAATCGGCTTTTATTCATATGGTGAAATTGCGCCTTTGGGTATAGGGCAGTGTGACTTGCACAATCAGACTATGACCCTGACCACTATTTATGAAGTCTAAGGCAACACACTCACTTTTACTTAGGCAACTCAATAAACTTGGGTTAGGTCAGGATGCCATGCCAGATTTAGCAAGTTGGCAAACCTTCCTAAACAAGATTGATGAAACCTATAAAGAAGAAGACCAAAGCCGCTATTTGCTCGAGCGTTCTCTAGCCTTATCCTCAGAAGAGATGCGTGAACTTTATGAAAATGTGCGCACCTATTCGGAGCAATTGGCTTTAGAAAAAAATAAATTGGAAATCTCCAATATAGAATTATCCCGCTTAGCTAAATATGACTTCCTCACTCAATTACCCAATCGCACCCATTTTGTTGAACATTTATCCCAATGCCTAGAACAATCACGCCCTCTGACCCTACTTTTTATTGACTTAGATGGGTTTAAGTTTGTCAATGATAGTCTGGGTCATGCCACTGGCGATTTACTCCTTAAAGAAGCTGCACAAAGGCTAAATTGAGTGTCCGAAGCAGTGATTTGGTAGCGCGTTTAGGTGGTGACGAATTTACGGTTATTTTAGAAAATATAGCTCCAGAGCATGTACCTACTATTGCCAAAAAAATACTCAACAGCATCAGTCGAAACTATCAGTTGCAAAATCAAGAATTCTTCATTAGTGCCAGTATCGGTATTGTTCATGCCCCTCAACATAGTGAAGACAGCGCAACTTTGCTTAAACTTGCCGATACTGCCATGTATCAGGCTAAACATCTGGGTAAGAATCGCTATCATATCTTCAGCGAAGACACGAATCAAAGTGTAACCGAATATGCCAGTTTGGTCCAGGATTTGCGCAAAGGACTCGAGCGGCAAGAGTTTTTCCTAAATTATCAGCCTCGAGTGAGTTTAGGCAGTGGCATCACTATCAGCGTTGAAGCCTTGTTGCGCTGGCAACACCCCGAACGTGGTCTTATTTCGCCAGCCGTATTTATTCCAATTGCAGAAAACACTGGCATGATTCAGCAGCTAGGTAACTGGGTCTTACAAGATGCCTGTAATCAGGCTAAAAGCTGGCAAAAACAAGGTCAACCTTTGCGTGTAGCCGTCAACGTCTCTGTAAAACAGTTGCAACAAGATGATTTTGTTGAACAGGTCAAACGCGCCCTAGAGACCAGCCAGTTAGCTCCACAATTTCTCGAGTTAGAAATCACCGAAAGTGCCGCTATGAGCAATATCGAAGGCAATATCCGCAAATTGAGCCAGTTAAAAGCTTTAGGGATTTACATCTCTATTGATGACTTTGGCACTGCCTACTCATCTCTAAACTATCTCAAGCGTCTTCCCGTAAACAGTCTAAAAATTGACCGGAGTTTTATTCAAGATATTGACAGCCCGCAGCAACAAACCAACAACATTGCTATTGTTCGCTCGATTATTGCTCTGGGAAAAAATATGGAGTTGCAAGTGGTAGCCGAAGGGGTAGAAACCGCCAAACAAGCTGCTATCTTGCAAGATATTGGCTGTGACGAAGCCCAGGGGTTTTATTTTAGTAAGCCTTTACCCGCCAAAGAATTAAGCGTTTACGTTCATCAGTCTGCCAGCAAAACCATCAATGCCACCAACCGCAGTCTTTCATAAGTAAGTCTAGCTACAGCTTTTTTAAGTAAATAGGTAACAATAGAGCTGTGCCTTCGTTTACAACAATCTATGACACAAAATTTAGCTACCTGGATTTGCAGCACAACATCCTAGATTTCTGCACAATTTTACGCTTGCAAGATTTTATTATTGGACCAGAAGAAACTCAAGATGTCTTGCGCGCTCTTAATGCTGTGGATATCGGTAACTATAAACAGTTTCGTGACGCACTAAGTTTGGTGTTATGTAGTACTCAGGAACAGGAAAAACTCTTTGATATTTTATTTCGCGCCTACTTTTTAGTTACCCCAAGCAAAGAAGTACCACCAGAAGCCCAAGCAATGGCAGATGCAAATCAAGACGATGAAGAAAAAGAAGAAGCCCCACAAAAAAGCAAAACACAAAAAGAACGCCCGCCCCAAGAAGAAACCTCACAAGATTCTGGACTCGGTGAAATAGAAGTAAACAACGACGAAGAAGATAGTAATGCTGGCGCAGTCATCCAAACCTACTTTAGTCCCTTTGCCAGCAAGCTCGAGACCCCTATCACTATCCCACAAGACAATGGAAATGAAATGCTCGAGGCTGCGCGTGAACTGGTCAACCGAGTGCGTTTGGGGCGCAGCCGCCGTTGGAAAGCGATGACCCACGGCAAGCGGTATAACTTTCGCAGAACTTTACGAAGGAGTTTACAAACCGGTGGCGAAGCACTTAAACCTGCCTGGCTGGGCCATCCCCTAAGGAAACCAAGGTTTGTCTTACTGCTTGATGGTAGCCGCTCCATGGCAGGTTACAGTGATAAGCTCTTACAGTTTGCCCACGCACTTTCTCAACGCTCGAGCCGTGTCGAGGTGTTCTTGTTTTCTACTGAGCTAAAACGAGTAAGTGCTTCCCTGCGCCGTGCAAAAAATCAAGCTCCAAACCTGACAGGTTTAGGTGAAGCCTGGGGTGGTGGCACGCGCATTGGGGCCTGTTTACATGCTTTTACCCAGCAATACGGCATGGGGCTTCTTGACCGTGACACTGTGGTCATCATTGCCAGCGATGGTCTCGATACAGGCGAATTGGGACCACTCGAGGCGGCCATGCGCGAACTGCGCCGCCGCACTGCTTCGGTGGTATGGCTCAATCCGCTTTTGAGTACCAAAGGGTATGAGCCCAGTGCCGGTGGCATGAAAACAGCCTTGCCCTTTGTGGATACCTTTGCCACCGCAGAGGACGCAGCTTCCTTTTCGGAATTGGCTCGAGGAGATTAGGTTGAGACGTTAAAAACTGCAAGTAAAACAACGTTTCACACCACCAACTCAGCGTAGAATATAAATAACAAACAATGATAGCTGACGGCTAAAGTTGAAAGCTCTCATCGAGGTCACCATGCGGGAAGAAGAATACCAACTTTTACAAGCCATCCAAGATGCTAAAGCCTCAGGGCGAAAAGCTGCCATTGCTACAGTAGTACGAGTCGTAGGTTCTGCTTACCGCCGCGAAGGTACAAAGATGCTAATTGACGCAGACGGCGGGCAAGTTTGCATGATTTCTGGCGGCTGCTTGGAACAAGAAGTAGGCGAAGTTGCCAAGCAAGTGATGGAGTCTGGGCAGAGCATCGTAAAATTTTTTGACCTTGATGAAGAAACGGTTTGGGGTTTAGGACTTGGTTGTGGTGGGGCCGTAGATGTGTATATTGAACCCCTTGATAGTGGTGCAGAGTTTCAGCAATGGCTCGAGACTGTCCAAACCCAAAAAGCAGGTGTACTGGCCACTATTTTGAATGTGAAAGAAGGCTCGAGTTTTCAAAAATCTCACGCTTATTTATCACTGATACTGGCATAGGTTTAAGAAATACAGTCTCAGGAAATCTCGGACATGAGGACTTAAATCAACAGGTTATTCAACTAGCCAACGACAAAATGCAGCACCTTTATCCACGCTCAGAAACAAAACTGTTCAAGGCCAATGACGAAGCGATAGAGGTTTTTTTAGATGTCACTGTGCCACCACCTAAACTAGCCATTTTTGGAGCAGGCCACGACGCAATTCCCTTAGTAAGTTATGCAACAAAACTTGGCTATCAAGTTACAGTTATTGACGCACGTCATGCTTTTGTAACCAGCGAGCGTTTTCCTAGTGCCAATCTTATTCGCACACACCCTTCTGGGTTCGCTGAAAAAGTTTTGCTGTCACCACGCACTTATGTGGTACTGATGAATCATCACCTCGAGCGTGATAAGGAATCGCTGGCTTTTGCCCTGGCGAAAAATGTTGCGTATATTGGTGTGCTGGGTCCACGTTCACGGTATGAACGAATGCTGGGGGCACTCAAAAAAGAAAATAGAATGTCTTCGGTAGAAAATTTAGCTATTGTGCGAAACCCAATTGGTGTAGATATTGGCGCAGATACCCCAGACGAAATTGCCATGAGTGTGATGTCTGAACTGATTGCTATTCGTGGGAATTATAAAGCAGGATTTTTGAATGACCGAATCGGTGAACTCACGGCAGGCCGTGCAGGGCGGATTCACGCCCGTCTCGAGAGTGTATGAAAGATAGAAGAAAGGAAACCATTGATTTTACTCTTTCTCCTTTTACCTTTTTTCTTTCCTCTATTCCTTTGTCTTCGCCCATCAACCCTTCTGGAATGAAACGTCGCCTACACCTGAGCAAGCCTTTTTAGTTGAAGGCATAACCGTTTCCAAAGCCCTTTTTGGAAATTTAGAAGCGGGCGAAGTGGATTATTTTAAGCTCGAGATACCTGATGGCCTCACTATAGACTCGAGCCTTTTTGTAGGTGGCGGTTGCAGCGAGAATTTTAATCCAAGCCTTTATTTGCTAAGCCCGAATGCTACAAGTGATAATGCTGCAAACACTGAGGTTGCTTTTGCCTTACCTGATGGTTACGGCGCAATACCTGCACAAGGTGATTGGCGGCCGTATAAGGGTCATGGGCTTGACGGGCGTGAGGGTCCTGGTATTCGCAAAACATTTACAGGTGGCATTTATTATCTTGCGGTACAAAGCATTGAAGAAAGTGGCTTTTATTTAGTGTCACTTAGTGGCTCCGAAAATTTTGGTGCAGGTCCAGGTGGACGTGAAGCCATACCGAGATTCAATTCTTGTGAGTAAACTATCTAGATGAAAGCTCGCTCCCTACTTCTAACTGCCCCACACAAGCTCGAGTGGTTTGAAGAAGATTTGCCTGATCTTCTAGAAAATCAACTCCTTATAAAAACAGACTATACTGCCGTAAGTATTGGTACGGAATTGCCAACCTATCTTGGGACCTCGAGATACTTTAATCACCAGTATCCAACCATGACAGGTTATGAAAGTTTGGGTCGTATTATTGCAGTAGGAAGTGAAGTGCCAAGATTTGAACTTAATGATAGAGTCGTTACGTTCTACGGACACCGCACTTATGCAGTCATTGATGCAAGTCATGTGATAAAAGTTCCACCTCATATTTCTGACAAAATTGCCTTGCTGAGTATTCTATCTTGCGATGTCGCTAAAGGCATTCGTAAACGGGTAGTTAAAACAGATCAAAGTGTTCTCGTTTCTGGTGCAGGTGCGATAGGCTTGTTGGCCATTTTTGTTTTGCGGGCTTATGGTGTGCAAAACGTTGATGTGACCGAGCCTAAAGGTGAACGTCACGAACGGGCTTTGTCACTTGGTGCAAGACATGTCTACTCTACTGAGAATCTATTAACAGAATCGTATGCTTATGCCCTCGAGTGTTCAGGGCATAATACCGCTTTTCAAGCCTTGCAAAAACATATGCATCATGACGGTGTAATTTGTGTTTTAGCTGACGGGCATTTGGAACCGTATACACTTTTGCCAGAGTTCCACAACAAAGAGTTGACGATTGTAGGCTCGAGTGACGGCTGGGATTATCAACACCATGCGGCTTGGTTTTTTAGTCTTGAGCAAGAAGCATTACAAAAACTCGAGGGTCTGTTTGAGTTACTTATTACTGCCGAGAAACTTCCTGTAACCTTTGAAAAACTTGCCAAACAAGAAATTAGCCCAGTCAAAATTTTAGTAGGCTTTGAGTGATTACTCGAGCCAAACTTCGGCATTTTTGGGAAAGGCAAGTGGGGCAAGAGGTTTATCAAAACCAACTTTAGTAACACTTTTATATTTGGCACGTAATGGATTGCGATGAATAAGCCAAGTTTGTTCTTTTAGGTTCGCAACCCAATAATCTTTAATGCCTGCCTTGGCATATTTAGGAGCCTTCTTGTTGATGTCTAGATCATAGCTAGTATTAGAAATTTCGATAACCAGCAAAGCATCTTCTGAGGTTGGACGTTTCTTATGATAATCTCTGCGCTTCAAAAGCATTACATCTGGGTGGGGTAGCCAGCTCGGGTCACCAATCTCGAGGGCATTTTGACTACGAACTCTAGCTTGTTTAGCAAAAACCCCTACAAAACGTTCGTGTAACTCATCAATAATGTTTTCATGCTCTGGGTTAGCCGGACTCATATCATAGATTAACCCATCTAACAACTCTACCTTCTGATCTTCAAAAACACCTGCTTCGGTCATTAGGGAAAAGTCATCAGTGGTAAAGGTATGAGGCTTTAACATGAGGTTATTTTAGCCTATCAAGAAAGACTTGAGGGTTGTGATAGTGCATAAGGGCAAATAGATTTAAGGTTGATGCTCAGAACCTTACCCTACTTTAATGTCCTCTGCAAAATACACTCGAGACTTTTTGATTAGTTCAAATTCCTGACTGGATCGCTCTTACTTTTACGCTGGCGCATCAAAAGATAACTACCCAAACCCAAGGGTCCAGCAAATAGGGTCACAAGAACAAACAAGGTAGGATTAATTCCCCAGTATTTCGCATCACGAAAAATCCAGACTCCTACAAATAAATCTAGGATAATAAAATGAGCCCAGGCCGTCAGTCCACCCCACTCCCTGCTTAGCCCTTGGCGAATACCTTCAAAGCTAAAATCCACACCTCCTTGGGTAAAAGAAACCAGCAAGAAAAGAAGATAAACGGCTGCTAATGCAATGTAGTACCAGTAGGACATCACCAACTTTTGGGTATAGCGGGTACGTGGGAACAAAATCATGCCAAGCCAAATCGGTAAGGGTAACACATTAAGTAAGTTAAAGAGCGTTTGTGCCATATAGGCTAGTTTAGCCTGTTTGAGACCTTAGTTTAGGTCATTTGTTACGCCAATACTAGGTTAACGCTTAGGACACGTGAAACTCTTGTGAAAGATTTAGGTCATAATAAAACACTATGGCGAGCATTCTAGTAGTCGAAGACGATAAAGACATTGCCCATGTGGTAGCCCTACATTTGCGCGATAGCGGGCACACTGTAGATGTAGTTCATGACGGCGCAAGTGGCTTAGACGAGGCTGTTTCAGGGGCTTATGATCTACTGGTACTGGACATCATGCTGCCCGAAATTGATGGGCTCGAGATTTGCCGACGTATTCGCAGCAAAAAACCTGATGTTCTGGTCTTAATGCTGACGGCCAAAAGTGCTGAAATTGACCGTGTACTTGGTTTAGAAATTGGTGCAGATGATTATCTAACCAAACCCTTTAGCATCCGTGAAGTGCAAGCTAGGGTCAAAGCTCTACTTAGGCGCAGAGAAAAAAGCTCGAGCCCTGGTCAAATCCAAGCTGCTCAACTCACGTCTGGCCCCTTAAACATTGACTTTGAAAAGCATGAGGTTCTTATTTCAGGACAAAGCATAAGCCTTACTGCCAAAGAGTTTGAACTGCTAGCCCAATTTGCTAGACATCCAGGCAAAGTCTATACCCGCACCCAGCTTTTAGATTTGGTCTGGGGCAGTGGTTATGAAGGCTTTGAACATACTGTTAATTCCCACATCAACCGCCTAAGAGCCAAAATAGAACCCGACCCTGCCAAGCCTTTGTTTATTCAAACCGTATGGGGTGTAGGCTATAAATTTTCTACCGACTTATGAAGACACTGCATGGCCGCCTAGTGGTGGCACTCCTGGCCCTAATTATTCCTTTAAGCGCATTGCTGATCTATTTTGCCTTTAGCACCTCACAACAGTATTATCAGGAAGTCACCCAGAAATTAAACGCCAAATTGGCTGCACATATCCTAGCAGAAAACGATCTGATGCTCGAGAACAAAGTAGATGAAGCCAAGTTAGATATGCTAGCTACCAATCTAGTTGCACTTAATCCGGGCGTTGAAATTTATATTATTGATAACCAAGGAACCATTTTAGGTTCATCTGTAGCTATGGAAAGTCTTTTACAAAAGCAAGTTGACTTAAATGCAATCAATGCTTTTTTCTCACCACCCATGAACTTTCCCATTCGTGGCACTGACCCCCAACACTCGAGGGACACCAAAATCTTCTCAGTAGCTCCGCTTACACCACCTATTGGCTATCTCTATGTCATTTTAGCTGATGAAGCTAGAGACTCTGCTATTCGCACCGTTCAAAACAGCACTGTCCTTAAAGTTGCCATGCGCATTACTGCTATCACCTTAATCATCACGGCATTATTTGGCTTCTGGATTTTTGGTTTTCTGACTAGGCGTTTGCGAAAGCTATCAGCAGATATGAATACCTTTAGAAAAAGTAATTTTGTTGTAGCCCAACCTCTGGCTCGGGTTACCCCCAATGATGAAATTGATCAGCTTCAAAATGGTTTTTCCGATATGGCTGAACGCATCTCTGAACAAGTGCAAGGTTTGCGTCAGGTAGATGCTTTGCGCCGAGAATTGATTACCAATGTCTCCCATGACTTACGCACACCTCTAGCTGCCTTGCGCGGGTATTTAGAAACCTTGCAACTTAAAGCAGATAGCCTAAGCGAAGAACAAAAGCAGCATTATCTTTTAGCAGCCAACAAACACAGTGAACGTTTAGGCAAACTCATCAAGGATTTATTTGATTTGTCTCGTTTTGATGCCAATGCTGTTGAGATGACACCTGAGCCCTTTTTAATCCAAGAATTAGCTCAAGATATTGTGGCTAAATTTGAAGGGTTGGCCCAGCAAAACAATATCCAACTAAGCATTCTTAGTGATAAGACTCTACCCTTTGTTAAGGCTGATATTGGTTTAATCGAAAGGGCATTGACTAACCTTTTGGAAAACGCCCTTAAATTTACCCCCAGTGGGGGCGAAGTCAAACTCGAGCTATGCAGACAACCCAAATCTATTCAAGTGAAAATTTGTGACACTGGTCAGGGGATTAACCCAGAAGATTTACCGTTTGTTTTTGAACGTTTTTACCGTGCTAAGACCAATGATGATAAAACCGGTTCAGGTCTGGGGCTAGCCATTACTAAGAGGATTCTGGCGTTGCATAAGCAAGATATTCAAGTCTCGAGCCATATGGGACAAGGAACAACCTTTGCTTTTAATTTATCTTTGGCTTAAACCCTACTCGAGTACCGCTAGCACATCTTTAGGAATCACTTTTTCCTTGAACCACACCACTTTAGCCAAGACTTTCTTGAGCTTGACCCCAGCTTCACCCAAATTTAGTTTTTCCGAAATCGCCAGAATTAAATTGCTTACCCCAGCTTTTGCCACCTGAGCAAATTTCTTACGCAAGTATTCGGGTCGCCAGTAGCCTACAATCTCGAGAAGGTAATCACGTCCATCTGGGTGAACCAATCTAAAATCAGGAATCATTACACTCCCTGGAATCGGTAGTAAGTTCACTTCACGCTCGAGCTTCCAGAGGGTCTTGGTATTTTCCCAACGTTCAACAAAAGCCTGCTCGACCATGCTGTCATAGACCTTGCCTTTTTTATAGTGCGATACCAGACCACATTCTGAATCTAGAGTAAAGCGTGAAATCGCCGGTGTACCATCAAAACGCTGGTAAGGAATTAAGTTTGCGCTCATGCTCCATTTGGTAACGTGCAAAAGTGCAGGTAAAAACTTGGCTAAATCTAAACCGTAGCGGGTGCTAGCTCCAAACAAACTAGCTGGTCCGTCAATAGTAATGGTAAACCCATGATCAGCATCACCCTCAATATAGGTCATAAGACCAAAGAGTTTTAAGTAACGAAAAAGCTGCTTGTATTCACCTGGAACATTGCGGTGGGCAGTAATCACTAAATCCTGTGCGCGATACAAAATCCCTTGCACTTGTGCCAAATTATAGCGATGAACTAAGGCATCAGGTTCTGGTTTGTCAAATTCAGTTAGGATTTGATTTTCTTTTAGGTCAGCATAGAGTCCAGCTTTTACTTCTTCGGCAGCCACTTCCCTTTTAAGTTCTTCGCTTAACACCGCCGACATACCTGAAAGCAAACTCTCGGTGGTAGATGCCGAAGGGATATGTTTAGCCGATAAAGCAAATAAACGCTTGCGCAGCATCTCTGGCTCTAAAGGGCTTTGGGTTTCATAGGTGCTAAAGCCTTCTAATAAATGAGCTAAGCCTCGCTTGACACGGTAATTAGTGGCTTCACCCTCGAGGGTTGCTAAAGCTTCACTTAGTTCTGCTCTGCGTTTCCCTTGGTGTCCTTGATAAAGCCCAATAGCCTCTTGAGCTAACTCGAGGGTTTGTTTATCAACATTCAACCGCTTGGGAATCACCTCTTCCCCATTAAAGCGGTACATTAAAAGCTCAGAAGGTAGCACAAGCGTACTCTACCTTCATTCAGAATGTAGAAGTGGCTAGAGAAAACATTTCTTAAACCCCAGCCTCGGCTGGATAGAGCGGCAAATGACCTAGTGAAATTACGTCACTTCTCTGATCACCTTCGGTAAAGACCACCAACGTAGCCACTACATGTCCACCCACATCTTTGAGCAAATCCGAAAGGCTATTCAAAGTTCCACCCGTTGACACCACATCATCGATAATGCCAATATTTTTTCCTTTAAGGTGTTGAATATCTGCACCATCAATCACCAAGAGTTGTGGCTTACCAGTGGTAATTGAAAGCACTTCGCGCTTGACTGCATCCACCATATAAGGCTTTTCTGTCTTGCGGGCCACCACATAGGGAATTCCTGTTCTTACGCTCATGGCATGGGCAAGCGGCACGGCTTTAACTTCTGGGGTTACAAAAGTATCAATATGGCTTGGCAATCGTTTGACCAGTTCATCGGCTGCGGCTTCGGTAAGCTTAGTATCACCTAATAAATTGAGCAGTGCCACCGAAACAGCACCAACATTGACAATAGGAAGTTCACGGCGTTCAGAACCAACTGTAATGGTATGTGTTTTCATAGGTCTTAGCTTACCGCAAAATGCCTGTAGCAAGTAGCTTGTGGCAAGTAGATAGTCCAACCTTATCTACAGGCAACTTGCCACAAGCTATTCAAAGACAATGGTTTTATTTTCATGTACAATCACGCGGTCTTCAACATGAGCTGCAACGGCTCTGGCTAACACTGCACGTTCAATATCACGACCCACCAACACTAGGTCTTGGGCACTATCGCGGTGCGAAACCCGTCTTACATCTTGTTCAATAATGGGTCCTTGGTCTAACTCTTCAGTGACATAATGCCCAGTGGCACCAATAAGTTTAACGCCACGCTCATAGGCATGTTTGTAGGGATTAGCCCCTACAAAAGCAGGTAAAAATGAATGGTGGATATTGATAATTCGTCCGGGGTATTGAGTAATCATTTGGCTCGAGAGTATCTGCATATAGCGTGCCAAAATAATAAAATCTACCTGGCCATTAAAAAGCTCGAGCATTCTGGCTTCTTGTTCTGGCTTGTTACCTTTGTTAATGACAAGATGTTGATAGGGCAAGTCAAACCCCTCTACCGTTTTTCTTAGATCTTCATGATTAGAAATCACAAAAGGAATATCCACCTTGAGTTCACCACTGCGCCAACGCCACAATAGCTCTACTAAGCAGTGATCATATTTTGAGACCATAATCGCCATGCGCTTGCGCTGATCCGCATAGGCTACACGCCAAAGCATTTCAAACTTCTTGGCAACCACATCTTCAAAGGCACGCTCAAACTGGGTTCTGGTCACATCTAAATCTTGTAGATAAAAGACCATTCGCATAAAAAAGCGTCCTCCAGTAGGGTCAGAGGAGTGCTGTGAGCTATCTAAGATATTTGCCCCATGTGAATATAAAAACTGTGAAACCGCAGCTACAATACCTGGGCGGTCGGGGCAAGAGATTAAAAGGCGAGCAGTATTTGAATCTTCTGTATAAGGCATAATCGCCAGACAGCTTATCAGGTCATAGGTAAATAAAGCTAGAAAAAACTAACACGCAAATAAAAATTGGTATAACCTATCCTATGCGACGCATTATCATTGTTCATCCTCTTTTTGATGGAACTTGGCCCTTTGTAGCAAATCATCTACATAGGCTTTGGCCAGACAGTGAACTTATTCGGCTTGACGACTATACTAAACCCCTCGAGCAGCTTGTTCAAAACCCTGCCTCGGTCACGCAGCTTATCTCGCTTATGGGGCCCATAACTGCAACTAGCCTTAAAAGCTTCACATCTCTTAAAGAAGCCGTTATTTACACTGACCCTTACGGGCAACAAGCTCCTGAAGATTGGCTAAATATTCTTCAAAATAATCAGGTCAGCATTTACAAACATTCAAGCGAAGGTTACTGGGGACAATCGGTTGCAGAATTTGCACTTGCCCTGACGTTATGTGCGTTACGGCGTATTCCGCAAGGATACCACCAAATGATGACTTCTTTAGAAGCCTGGAATTATGAACCAGAAGATGGCATTGGAAAACCCGAACAACGCGGAGTCCAGTATTGCGATACACCCCATTCTGCAAGCGGCACTTTAGAAGGTAAACGTGTACGCATAGTAGGAGTCGGAAATATCGGCAGTCGCTATGCGAGCTTTGCTAACTTTTTAGGAGCCGAGGTTGCGGTTTGGGACCCTTATGCACCTGAACCCAGCTTTCACAGAAGTAGTGCGCGGCGTGAGCATTATTTAGAAAAACTTATGGAAGATGCCGAAATTTTTGCGCCAATGTTACCCCTGACTGAAAGCACTCGAGGGCTCATCACGGCGCGTCACATTCAGTCTTTACCCAAAGGATGCTTGGTTGTTCTGGCCACAAGAGCTAATATCTGTGATTTCCCTACCCTAAAAAAGCGTGTCCTTGCCGATGAATTAAGCCTAGCTGCGGATGTCTTTGATATAGAACCCCTACCTCTTGATGACCCCTTCATAGGTAGGCACAATGTAATTCATACCCCCCACATGGCCGGACGCACCAAAGAGGCTAATCTTCGTTTTGCTCAAGACCTTATAGATATGTTTTTACCTAGTGCTTAAAGCTCCTCTATTGCTTGGTCGAGATTATTGTTTAATGCTACGAAATGAATGCAGAGCATACCTGCTATATGACCAGATAATTGTCCAAAGGTTGAGCGAAGCGTCCCTGCTGCTCAAGGCTATATGACCAAATACTACCTGCTGCTCAAGGCTGTTTGACCAGATAATACCTGCTGATACCTGCTATATAATAGCCTCTATGCGACTTTCTACAACTGATATTTATGCCTTTCAGGCTCTGGCCTATCTAGGAACACAACCCCTCGAGCGTTGGGTGGGTAGTGACACCATTGCCGAAGCTACAGGTGTCCACCGCCCCTATTTGGTTAGGATTTTAGCTACGCTATCATCCAATGAAATCATTGCTTCTAAAAAAGGAACTGGTGGCGGATACGCTTTATCAAAAGCAGCCAAAGACATCAATCTGCGTGATGTCATGCGGGCTATTGATGGCCCCGTGGCTCCCCTTTCTTGTGTAAGTCTAAAATGGGGCAAAGATTGCCCCGAACAAGATCGTTGTCATGCCAGAAGCCACATCTGGCTACGAGTGCGCGACGCTATGCTAGCTGCTCTCGCCGAAGTAACTGTGGCGGACCTGGCTAAAGATTTTGAAGGTGGTATTACTTACGGGCTTTGTTTGGATCACTTGCTAAGTCCATTAGCATAGAAGGGGTCGGGTTTCAGGGGTCAGGGGTCAGTAAAAAACTTAACCCGACCCCTGAAACCTGACCCCTGAAACCTATTTTTGCTATGCTCTGATGCATGAAACCACGCATTTTAATCAGCACCAACACCGAACGCTTTGACCGCAATGCCAACCGCCCTTATGTCACGGTAGGTCTGGAATACGCTCAAGCCATTCTCAAAACTGGCGGTCTGCCCTTTTTTGTCGGCAATGTTTCACCTGACTATGCCCATACTTACATCGAGCAAGCTGATGGTTTACTGCTAAGTGGTGGCGTGGATGTTGACCCCAGTTTATTTGGTGAAGACCCACACCCAGACTTAGGGTTTGTAGATGAACGGCGCGATTTAATGGAGCAAGCCCTCTATAAAGCCTCCAAACAAAAAGGTATTCCTATTTTAGGCATCTGCCGTGGTATTCAGGCCATCAATGTTTTTGAAGGCGGTACACTGCACCAGCATGTTCCGGCAGTTGTTGGAACCATTCAGCACAGCCAACACAATCTAGACGGCAGCTTATTTCATGAATTGAGACTCGAGCCTACCTCACAACTCGCCAAAGCCTATGGTAGACAAAGTATCCGTACTGATTCTTATCATCATCAGGCAATAAACAAAGTAGGCAATAATCTAAAAGCAGTTGCTTGGGCTAAAGACGGAATTATAGAAGCAGTTGAAGGCACAGGTAAAACTTTTGTGCTAGGGGTGCAGTGGCATCCCGAAATGAGTTATGAACGGTATTCGGAGCAGATTGTGCCGTTTGAAGTGTTTATGGAAGCTGTGAAAAAGTTAGGGGCTCGAGTCCGGGAATTAAGTGTTTAGGTTTAATAAAGTATAATAAAAATCAGTTTTATTATACCTTCTTTAAGATTCAATCAAGGGCAAAAAGGTCCATATCATTAATGTACAACCACACACCAGAAAACTATGATTGCCCATTTTATCGAATCGTCAAACATGATTTTGCCCCAAGTAACCCAATGACGCGACCTGAAGATATTATTCTTCAAACGTCCCTCGCCACAGCCTTCATTGCTTCACGATGGTGGCCAAACAACCCTGGACATGTGCTGATTATACCTAACGAACACTTTGAGAACATTTATGATCTACCTTCGCACTATGCAGCAGAAATCCACAATCTTTCTCAAAAAGTTGCTATTGCTTTTAAGACTGTATACAAATGCGATGGTGTTACAACAAGACAGCATAATGAACCAGCAGGTAATCAAGATGTCTGGCACTATCACCTTCATGTTTTTTCCCGCTATCAAAACGATGCATTTTACGAACTGTTTTATAAGGGAGAATGGACAACTCTCGAGCAACGTCTACCCTACGCACAAAAGTTGCAAGATTATTTTCTTAAATAGCATTTTTATGAAATATAAGCCCATTTAGGCTATACTCGAGCTATGGACTACCTTAATATCATTACCATTGAACCTGGCAAACGTAGCGGTAAACCGTGTATTCGGGGTATGCGTATTACCGTCTATGACGTTTTGGATTACCTTGCGTCAGGAATGACATACCAAGAAATTCTTGCAGACTTCCCTTATCTTACCGAAGAAGATATTTTGGCTTGCCTAAGTTACGCTGCCGACCGAGAAAAGCAGTTGATGGTTTCTAAGTGAAATTGCGGTTCGATCATAATCTTTCACCTCAGCTTGTTGCACTTTTAGCTGATCTCTATCCAGACTCAAACCACGTCTATTCACTCAAGCTTGATAAAGAAGATGACCGTATCATTTGGAATTATGCCAAAGAAACCGAATACTCTATTGTGACCAAAGATGCTGATTTTAATGATTTGAGTTTGCTTCTAGGTCATCCGCCCAAAGTTATCTGGATAAGGCGTGGAAACTGCACAACAAAGTCAATTGAAGTATTACTACGACAACATCATCATGATATTAAAACCCTAGTTGAAAATAATGTCACTGGTGTGCTTGCTTTGTTCTGAGATTAAGCAGCTTTATCCAACTTCCGCTTTACCCCTTTTGACTCTTCAATATGATTCACCGCATATTTCTCCGCCATGCGTAAAAGCAAATCTTCAATCTGGGCTTGACCAAGATGCTCGAGGCTCTCTACCCGGTGATAATAACGTGCAGCCGTTAGAAGTTTTATGTCATCTATTCCAACTGCTAGTGAACGCTGACGCAAATCCTCGAGGGTTGGGCCTGTTGGGGTAATCTGAAATTTCGGCTTCAAAAAATCTGGCACTTCATCTTGAATTAACTTGTTTGGCACATCTTCCATACGAGAAAGAAAATCAGCAAAGCTGGGGTTGATAATTTCTAAACCAATGGGAAAATAAGGGCTATTGGTTTTGATAACTCTAGCTACACGCACGGTGTCTAAACCAGTCATTCGCAGCGAGAGTTCAATCATCACATCAACAAAGTATTCCAAACCACCCATAGTCATAGGCAGCACACGGCCCAGTTCATTTTCTTCGCGTTCTTCTTTGCCTTTGGCGGCAATCTGGTCAGTAATCACTACACAAGCACCGCTATCAATACAAAGCCGACGCAACACTTCCTGATAGACCATCTGGTCAGCTTGTAATTGTTCGGCGGTAGGTTGGGCAAGAGGATCACCAGTGCGAGTACGGATAGCCTCGAGGGTGGTGCGGTATTTGCGTCCAAAATACATGGTCCAAGAATCAAGTGCATAGCAGCCATAGTTTTGTTCACGCCCTTCACCATCTAGGGCCCAATCAATAAATTCAGATAGTTCATCTGGTTGATGAATCTCGAGGGCATCAAAGGCTGGCTTTAAACTGTTTACTCCAGGTAAAAGTCGGGCTTTGCGCTCCACATCAAAAAGGCACAATCTGCCTACACCTGCCTCAGCTAGCGAAGCTGCAAAGTGGCTCTTGCCAGTACCGGCTGCACCTCTTACGGCTAATACCAAACGCTTTTGCTGGGGTCTTCTACTGAGTGGGTTAATTCTTAGTGGGTTAATTTGCTGTTGCATTATGTCTCCCTTCAAGTCACGAGATAGCAGGTATCATCTGGTCATGAACACACTGAGTTTGAAATTCAATGTATCGGAATGATCAAAGATGACTGTTAGCCTTTACCTAACGATAGGTAAAGTACTTAAATTTTAAGGTATTTGTATTATGGGTGTTTGTTTTTGGGATACAAAGAGGCAGAGAGCTTAATCCTTTTAGCCCTCTGCCCTCTGCCCTTAAGCCTTACTCCCTATGGCTCTCTTGAAACAAATGTGTTACAACATGACACGATATGCGTCCTGCTGCTCTCTATGACACGATAGTAATTGCTGGTGTTGGGCTTATTGGCGGCTCTATCGGCTTGGGTATTCGCCAACGTTTTCTGGCTAAACATGTCATTGGGCTCGACCACGACCCTGTTACCCTCGAGGCTGCACTAGGTATGGGTGTCATTGACGAGGCCAAACTAAGCCCAGGTGAATGGCTTTCTAAAGCTGATTTGATTATTTTAGGAACGCCAGTAAAATCGCTTATACCCTTAGCCCAAAGCCTCGAGCCTTTTTTAGGAAAACACACTGTAATTACAGATGTCGGCAGTGTAAAAACCGAAGTCGTTCATAGCCTTTCGCATTTGCGTTTTGTAGGTGGACACCCTATGGCAGGCAGTGAAAAAATGGGAGTGCAACACTTGAGTGCAGCTCTTTTAGAAAATGCGGTGTGGGTACTTACGCCCAATGAGCAAACTGACCCTGCTGCGGTGGCTCTAGTACGAGAGTTTGTAAGTCACTTGGGTGCTAGGCCTATAAAAACCACACCCGAACAGCATGACCGCTTGGTTGCAGCCATTAGTCATGTACCCTATTTGGCAGCCGTAGCACTCACCCAAATGATTTCCGATGATCACGACAAAGACCTCATGATGCTTTTAGCTGCAGGCGGCTATCGTGACCTAACCCGCATTGCTTCTGGAAATCCAGTCATGAGCCGCGATATGGTTTTTGGTAATAAAGATGCGATTCGTGACGCGCTACAAAGTTTAAGCAGACAACTCGAGCGACTAACGCATCAGCTTGATGACCCACAAGCTCTGCTCGAGAGTGCCGAAACTGCAAAACGAACCCGTGACAGTTTCCCAATCGTCAAACGCAGCTTGTTGCCTGCTAAGTATGAGATTGTTGTAGCGGTTCCTGACAAACCTGGGCAACTAGCAACCATCACCAGCGCACTAGGTCAGGCCGAAGTAAACATAAAAGATATTGAAGTGCTGGGTATTCGTGAAGCCGGTGGTGCAATTAGGCTAGCCTTTGATAGCGAACCCCAAATGAAACGTGGTATTCAAGTCTTGCAAAATGTAGGTTACGAAGTACAAACCCGCAGCTAATGAGCGAACGTCATGAATTATTTGATCTAGCTGTTGCTCGAGCCTTGGAGTATGCCCAACGCCTGAACTTAAATTTGCACGATGTTTTAGAACTAAGTAATGGACTCGAGCTTTGGTACTTAAAAACCCGCTTTGCTTACAGGATTCTTTTAGAAGATATTATAAACATTTTACAAACCCATCCAGGTCAAGACTGTCACTGGCAAGGTGGTAAAGATGGCCAATGGATAAATTACGATTAAGCCACATGACGGGTTTGATAAAGCCAAAACAAAAATATGCCAGCCAAGGTTATATCGGTAAGTGCCGCCAATACCGACCAGATAGAAGCCTCTCTATTTAGCCAAGAAGCAATAAGTAATAAACCAAAAAATAATTTGCCAAATGCACCAATATAAACAAATAACCTTTCAGATTTACCAGTGACGGCTAGATAAAAGTAAGCTATTCCAAATAAGAAAATCCACGAGGCAATAATCCAAAGGTAAATAGGATAAACATCTACTGGAAGACCCAACAAAGCACGCCCAAACCCAACTCGAGGGACAAAAAATAAAGCCCCAATGATATTGACAACACCCGCTATCAAAAATACAATTCGCATCCACTTAGAAACCACTGTAATTAACCTTTCAATCTTCAATCTTCACTCAAGCCTTCCCCGTATAGATATTAAAGCGTTCATCTCGTAAGAATCCCACCAACGTCATATTAAAACGTTTAGCCACATCAACAGCTAAACTCGAGGGCGCACTCACTGAGCAAAATACAGGAACACCTGCTACTAAGGCTTTTTGAACCAATTCAAAACTGGCTCGTCCACTGACCAAAACAATATAGTCAGATAACGGTAGAAGTTTCTCGAGCATGGCCAAGCCCAAAAGTTTATCCATAGCATTATGCCGCCCTACGTCTTCACGCAAAAAAATTAGGTTGCCCACTTTATCAAATAGTGCTGCCGCATGAAGACCACCCGTAATTTCAAAAAGACCTTGAGACTTTCGCAGAATTTCAGGTAGTTGATAAAGCAGTACAGCAGGGATTTCAAGATTGGTTTCAATAGGTTTTAAGTTTCGATTTTCCAAATGGTCTAGGCTTGCTTTACCACATACACCACAAGCACTCGTTGTATAAAAGTGACGCTCGAGCGTAGCAAGTTCAGGAAGTTCGTTGCCATGCAACTTCACATTAACGATATTATAACGCTGCTCTTCTGAAACATCTTTATCCACACAATAAGTTATTTTTGCAATATCTTCACGATGATGAATCACGCCTTCAGAAAGTAAAAATCCTGCTACAAGTTCAAAGTCATTTCCAGGGGTTCGCATAGTGACCGCTAAGATTTGTTTTTGTTTGCCGGCAAGTAAGCGAATTTCTAAAGGTTCCTCAGTAGCCAGAAAATCACGGCGGGTTGTCTGAGTATTCTTAGCAACCCGTACAATTTGCACGGGAGTTTTGTTTTAGCTCGAGTGCTCACACTCTATTAAATCACACTGATCCCAAATATTGAGTTATACCAAGTTAAGTCAAACACTTACTCAAGGCTAAGCTGCTCGTTCACCAAGGGACGTTACCTCATACTGAATTAAGCGTTTTTACTTATGTTTGTGCTTTTTCAGACATAAGTGTTCAGCTTAATTCAGTATTACATATCCTGTGAACTCTAAACTAAAAGCGAGTGGCTCGAGGCCGAGGCTATTGTGAACGTATTTAGCTCCAATCATAGAACTCGAGCCTCCAGCTCTCTTGCTCTGATCCTGCGTTATTAACATGCTGCTCAATCAGAAAAGCCTGTACTCTTGCTTGACAAGCCGCATCTCTTCAGCTTCATTCTAAGGTTGGCTTGCGACAATACTCGAGCCATCCTCTTTAGCCAAAGCAATAACCGCCGCACCCACCTGTTGCCCTAGGGTGCGACCTACTTCAATGTCAGAGCGGAAGTGAATGCCCGCCCACAACCGTGACCAACTCTCGTCATCAGCGATTTTCGTGAACGAAGACACATTACGTGGGAAGAGATAACCTAGAATTGTCTCCATCGCCCCACCCAGACAAGCATGTGCTGCTGGATAACTCGGATGATTGGGTGTGGTGAACACCGTTGTTAAAGTTGGCTCGAGTTGGAAAGGTCTTATTTCCCAATAAGCATATTTAGCATCCCAGCAGGATACGAAGATGTCATAAAGAGTGATGGATTGGAGTGCATAGGCCCTGGCCGCCACAGGTGGATTTATATCCCAGCGATGCTCAAAGAGTTTTTGAGAGACTTGATTGGTATAGAATTCAAACACAGCCCGTCCACCATAGTATTCCCAATAACTCGAGGTAATGTTTGTCAAATTGGTGCGTTCAAAGGTTTTGAGTTCCTCGAGTTCTGCCCTCATCTGTTCAGAGTCATAGGCGGCTCTGGGTGCTGGGCGAAACTGGTCAGGTGAACTCAGCACCCAAGTCTTCCAGGTACCTGCTAATGGCGCAATTGGGTCTTTGCCAGTCCATTTACCAGGTTCTGTAGGAACACTGCCTGTCCACTTTGCATCACTGCCATCTTGTTTTGCCCACTCGATAACTCGAGCAGCTACCTGTTGTCCTAGCTCGAGCCCTGCCGTTACATCACTGGGATAATCAGTTCCTGCTAACAGTCGAGACTGTCCTGCTTCTTCTGCTTTAATTTGGAACATTGCGGCATCGTCGGGGAAAAGATACGCCAACACGGTTGAAGCTGCACCTGCTGCCACAGCATGTTCAGATGGGTAAGCAGGACTATTTGGAGTTGGAATAGCTGTCTCGAGATTCGGACGTGGACGGTTGTAAGCATATTTGCTGTCCCAAGCAGTAATGGTTGCGTCGTAAATTGCTACGTTGAGTAATGCCATGATGCGTGAGGCTCTGGGTCCACCAATCCCGTTTTTGAGAGCTTGTTGAAGAGCGAGTTCATTCCAGCGAAAACTAGGTGAACCTGTATCCCAGAAGTAGATTTGCTCGAGGGCAGCCTCATCACGCTCTGCTACTAATGCTGCAAGTTGCTCGAGTTCACTTGCTGTTGTTGCTGCGTCAGGTGGTGGGGCTAACCTTAGTTCTTGCCCTGATGACAGCACCCAGGTTTGCCAAGTACCTGCATTTGACCCCTGTTGGGCTACTGACACACAGCTAAGGGTGATAAGAAGTGCGACAACAATGTGCTTGAGGTAGTTTTGATTTTTCTTAAATGTTCCTTGTGTTTTCATGAGTTGATTCCTTTCTTACTTTTTGATTGCCATAACTTCCAGATACTCAGTCTCTAGCGAGGTGGTGCCATCTTTAGCACGGTTATGCGCTGAGAAAACTTGTTCTAAATCATGACGAAGCAGGGCTTGTTTATCAGGCTCGAGTGCAGCAAAGGTACGCTGCGTAGGTCCATAATTTTGTTTGAAAAACTCCACCACATCTTGCACAGCAAAGGGATAGTTCCACAAGGGATAGATGCGCTTGGTGAGTTTCAATTCTTTGATGCCGTCTTTGAACCGCTCACGAACCGTAGCTTCGTCACCCCACAACATCGCTGAAGGCACACCTTGGGGTGGTGGCACGTGTTTGGCAACGGCTTTGAACATATCAGCAACAAAGCTCGTGGGTGTCCAATTGACCATGAGGATACGCCCCCCTGGACGACAGACTCTGATAAGTTCTGAAGCGACTCGTTCAGGACGTGGGGCAAACATGGCACCTGCCATACTCACCACCGTGTCAAACGAGTTGTCAGGATAAGGTAACTGTTCTGCATCACCTTCATCAAACTGAACTTTTAAGCCTTCATATTTGGCCCTAGTTCTGGCTTGTTCTAATGAGTTGGTCGCAATATCCACGCCTGTAACTTTTACACCTGCACGTGCAGCAGGAATAGCAAGTTGTCCTGCACCACAAGCTACATCGAGCAAGATAGTGCCTGGTTGAATTTTCCAGCTTACCAATATCTCTAGTGCGCCTGGTTCCATGTATTTAGCAAAGATGCCATAATCTCCTGACATCCAGGTGGCTTTCATGCGGGTTTTGATTGTATCCATATCGGGTGTACTTGTTGTCATGATGATCTCCTTAAAGTAGTTTTAGAAATTAATCTCGAGCAAGAAGTAAGTGATGTTGCCCTAAGTTACTGCCATCTCCTTATCAAAAAACCTTCATAGAAACTCTTTTTCCAAAGGCTTATGTCTGCTGCACCAAAATCCCTATGAGTTATTCCTCCTTTCAAAACGTTGGCTTGCTTTTTAGAGTGCAACAATTACTGCTACAACACCCCTACAACACCGCCACAAACATGGGCGAGCGTTTTTTTACTTAATCCCGGTTGGATAGCTCGAGCCGTTTCTGTTCTTCACGCTCTACATCGGCTAGTATCAGCCAGGCCACCGCAAGCACTTAGAAATAACATTAGGGCTAGAACAATGAATGCTGTACATTTCATGCTTATACTTTCTTTCAACTTGGCAGAAAAACAAACCTGTCATGGTGTAAAGACGTAGACCGCGCCTGTGTCCTCACTACGCCCGGGGGAAGATGCAATAATCGTGTCATCATTGATGGCCACTGCAAAGCCCAACCAGTCACTACTAGCTCCATCACTGCCAACAAGATTTCTAACGAATCCAAAATTGTTTGCGCCGCCTTGATTGCGCTCAAAAAGATAGACAGCGCCCGTAGAACATTCTGTTCCCTCAACATTCATCGTTCCTTCGCCCATACAATCCACTGTGCCGTCACCATTGACATCGGAGCTGACATAGGGCAAAGCAATGACGAGTTTGTCTTTATTCAGAGTGACGACAGTTTCTCGAGACAGCGTGGTGTTCTCGAGGGTGATGGTTTTAATGTCCTCCCAAACTGAGGCATCATCACCACGCCCAAAAATAGAAGCAGAGCTGGTTGTAGCGTCTTCACCTAAGCCCACGACAATTGTGGTGTCATCTGCTGTGACATAACTACCAAAGCCGTTTCTAGCAGTTGCATCTTTCGCTGTGAGCCTTCTGAACGTAGTGGATTTGCCAGAAGAAACAAAAACGTAGGCGGAACCGAGCCGACACTCTTCGCCTTCTAGTTGGGTGGTGCATTCCACCGTGCCGTCACTATCAGCGTCATAGCTGTCCTTGGGGGAGCCGATAACAACCATGTCGCCATTCAGAGCAAGGGCGACGGAGAGGCCAAACAAGTCACCGTTAGCACCATCTAGCGGTGCAATGAGGGAACCTTCCGACCAGGTTTCTAAGGCTGCAGTGATCCCTTGCAAACCTCTGTGGAACCAAAAAGCTGAACCATTATCACACTCACTGTTGTCTGAAGTGCCACCACATTCCACACTGCCATCTGCGTCAGCATCGTTGTCATGATAGGGTGAACCCACTAGAATGGTCTTGCCTAGGATGGCGACAGACCTACCAAAATGATCTGCCTCTGCGCCATCTCTTGCACTCAGTTCTTTGACAAAACCAAAATTGTCTGTGCCGCCTTCATTGCGCTCGAAAATATAGACAGCACCTGCTCTCGCACAAACCACAACGCTACATTCTGCGATTGCGTCAGGCGCACCTACCACAACCGTGTCGCCACTCATCGCAACCGAATAACCGAAATGATCTCCTCCAGAAACGCCGCTAGGCTCCAATAAACAAGCACTTGGTGTAAGTTCCCTAGCAACAATCGGGTGTATACGGCTCGTATCGAGTTCTTTTAAGAAGGCCCATTCACCCGTTACCGTGTGTTGGTAAATATAAGCAGTACCACTCTCTTTTAGACAATTGGACTCGTTGTAGGGTGCACCTATAACCATGAAGTCACCGTCTACGGCAACGCTCGAGCCAAACGCATCACCCTTTTCACCTTTCATAATGGTTGGAACGTAAGCCAGCAGCGCATCAGCACTTTCGCCAGCGACAACAGTGAGCGTTTGTATTTTTGGATAAGGATTGTACGGGTAAGTACCGTCAACCTTGGAAGCTGTAACGGTGTACTCACCTGTAGGCACATCGCCAAATGTTTTTGAGGCTGTAACCGTTTCACTAAAGCCATTCGGGCCTGTCATGGTAAGTGCAGCATTCAAATCTGTTGGTAAACCTGAAACGGTAATCGCAAGCTGACCTAGGGTTACTGCTTGCTTTGTATACGTCACTGTAAAGTCCGTTTTTCTGCCCGCAACAACACCAAAGGTTTGACTTGTAGGCCTAGATGTATAAGTATCACTGGCAACGGTTACTGCGTTTGCTATGAGTTGGTAATCACCTGGTGTCAAATTACTTAACACACTGCTCGAGCTAAGTTGCTGACTAAAACTGTTTGGACCACTTATAACAACATCTGCAGGCGTGCCGACAGGAAGGCCTTTTATCGTCACTTCTAAACTCCCTGCACTAGCTGATTGTTTGCTATAAGTGACAGCTAGTGACGCTGTTTCACCTGCTTTTACAACGACGCTCTGCTGGCGTTTATCTGGAAAATATGTATCTACTTGATTGACATCAAAGGCTGTGACCATGTAGTCTCCCACGGCAAGGTTCTCGAGTCTTTGACTAATGCCCAGCGTTTTTTGAAAATCATCTGGTCCCGTTACTGTAACGTTAGCCTGCATTCCTTGCGGTATGCCTTGAATGTCTAGGGAGAGTGCCCCAAATGATTGCGTGGTTGAAGTGCCACAAGCGACTAAGAAAACCAGAGAAAGCATATAATAAATCAGTCTCACCTTAAACGTCCTTTCTCCCTCCACCTTGAGAATGAAGCACACCCCGCTACAGCACCCCTACAACACCGCCACCACCATATATTCGTAACCCCACCCCTGTTCTTCTAATTCACATAGGGCCAGCATCATTTACAATAGAGTCAATCGTTTTTAGGCGGGAGAGGAGATAAAAGGTGATCCACCTTAAAGCTCTGGGGGGGCTGAGGCTCGATTCAGTCCAGTTCACCCAACCTAAACCCCTACTACTGCTAACCTATTTAGCAGTCGAAGGAGGTCAACAGCGCAAACATCTAGCCGAACTCTTCTGGCAGGCTGGTGACCGAATGAAAAGCCTGGGCGTAGCCTTGGTGCGGCTTCGTCAGGGTCTCAGTCATGGTATCGAAAGTGATGGCAAAAAAGCCTGGGCGACGGTTCCAAGTGATGTCAAGGAATTGCTCGAGGCGTTAGACAAAAATCAGTGGCAAAAGGCAGATGAGCTTTACACGGGTGCATTTTTGGAAGGAGTAATGCTCGAGCCAGGGAATAATGAATTAGAAGAATGGGTTTACAGCACCCGTGAATATCTAGCAGAACGTGTCCAACATGCCTTGCTCAATCTTGCAGAAGACGCAGCTAGAAACCAAGATTTTGCCAAAGCGGGTGAGCTTGCTGAACGTGCTTACAAACTGCCTGGCTTAGCGGGAACAGATTTAACGAATCTCAAGCGACTTTACGCTTTACTTTGTGCAAGCGACAGCTTACGTGCTCCTGATATCCGCAAAGAAGCCGAAGGTTATGGTGTGACCTTGCGGCTAACCAACCATGAGGCAAAAGAAAAATTTAAGTTGCAGATAACCAGCAATACCCTGCCCGTGCGAAATACCTCGTTTGTCGGGCGTGACGAAGAACTTGCTGAACTCGCCACACTACTAAGTAAACCGAACGTTTCACTTTTAGCCTTATTAGGACCTGCGGGTGTTGGCAAGACACGCTTAGCGTTGCAACTTGCTCATGAACAACAAAAAATAGGCACGTTCAAAGATGGGGTTTATTTTGTTCCTTTAGACGCATTAACTGACTCAAGTCTTATTCCCTCGAGCCTACTAAGTCGTTTTGGTCTAACGCAACAAGGCAAGACTGAGCCACTCAATCAACTCACCGACTTTCTTGCAGAAAAGAACATGCTTCTCGTCCTCGATAATTTTGAACATTTGAATGAAGGCTCGAGTCTCTTATCAGAACTTCTTAACAAGTGTCCAAAGCTCATCTTGTTAGTGACCACTCGTGAACGTCTCAACCTCGAGGAAGAACATGTCTTTGCGCTCGAGGGTTTGCCCTACCCACCAATGCTTTCAGACTATGCCAAACTTAGTGAAGCAGTGCAGCTTTTTATTGAACGCGCCCAGCAAATCCAGCCACGTTTTGACATAGACCAACATTTGGGGGATGTCCTTAAAATTTGTCAGCTTGTTGAAGGATTACCTTTAGGCATTGAACTCTCCGCCAGTTGGGTCAGGCTCATGTCCTGCAAAGAGATTGTTGCGGAGCTTGAACGAGGACTCGAGTTTTTAAGTAGCACCTCCAAGAATATTCCTGAACGTCACCGCAGTCTTAAAGCCGCCTTTGAACAGTCGTGGAAACTCTTAACCCTAAAAGAACAAGAAGTCTTACGAAAACTGTCGGTATTCGTCGGCGGCTTTCGGCGTGAAGCTGCAAGTGAAGTTGCTGGTGCAACCATCCCTATTCTCGCCTCACTCGTGGATAAATCACTGTTAAAAGTTTTCGAGGGTCGCTACGGCTTTCATCCGCTCTTGCAGCAATACGCCTTGGAAAGGCTGAAGGTAAATACGGAGGAAGCAAATGACACTCAAGCAAACCATGCAGACTTTTTTGTGAAGTTAGCGGAATCAGTAGAACGCGAGTTGAAGGGCAAAGAACAAAAACAGTGGCTTGCGCGCTTAGAGCAAGAACACGATAATTTCAGAAGCGTTTTGGCTTGGGCACTTCAATACGCAAATAGAAATACCAAGGGTTTACGACTCGCTGGTGCTCTCGAGCGTTTCTGGTATTTGCGAGGCTATCTTAGTGAAGGGCGTGAATGGCTGGCCAGGCTCCTTGCTAATGATTTGCATAAGGGATCTGCCCATCTAAAGGCACTTTTTGCCAGTGCCTGGCTTGCCCTTGAACAAGGAGATTATGAAGTAACGCGGTCTTTCCTCGAAACTTGCATAAGACTCGGGCAAGAGCTTCAAGCTAAGGACATTGTAGCTAGTTCGCTGCGTGGTTTAGGGTCTATAGCCCATGAGTACGAAGATTATGCTACCGCGCGTAACCTTCTTGAGCAAAGTTTAGCACTCGAGCGTGACATGAAAAATAGCTGGGGCATCAGCGCATGTCTTAATAATCTTGGACTTATTGCTTATAGTCAAGAGGACTATTCTGCAGCCCGTACTTTTCATGAGGAAAGTTTGGCGATTAAGCGCAAGTTAGGTGATGATTCAATGATTGCAGCATCACTCCATAATCTCGGGATAGTAGCCTTGGATCAAGGGGATACTTCTACTGCTCAAACTTACTTCGAGGAGGTATTAGCCATCCGAGAAGCCTTGGGAGATATGCGTGGATTAGCGATGATCTATATCAACTTAGGGGGTCTACTTGAAGAACAAGGTGAATATGCAAAGGCAAAGCAGCTTATTACCGAAAGTCTAAAAATCATGATTGACGTAGGGCACAGACGAGGTGTGGTATTTGTACTAGCGAGCTTAGCTAGCCTAGCGATGCGACAAAAAGAGTTTGAGCAAGTTGTCGTGTTCTCGGGAACACTTGAAAGGGTGCGCAAAACCACTTGGACACCCTTGGCACCCGCCGACAAAACCAGTCACGAACAAAATCTTAAACTCGCAAAAGTGCATTTAGGTGACGAGGTATTCACGAAAGCGTGGGAGAAAGGAAGGTCGCTGGAACTCGAGCAAGTCCTCAAGCTTGTCTTAGCAAGTTCAGACTCACGATTTATGAGTTCAGTATAAACTGTCTTCCCGAAAATAAAGCACACTTCTCTAGCCCAAAATTAGACATTTATCACTGCTTTTTCGGGTACATCTTGGTCATTGGCACGGCGCAACGTCACTACCACTTCTTTATAAGCAGGAATCTGAGCCAGACTCGAGCGGGCTTTGGGGTCAACCAAAACATTGCTCTCTGGGTAATGAACTTGCAAGGTGTGAACTGCAATCGGTGCAATCACTACTTTGCCAGAGTATTTACCAAAAGCATTCTCGAGGATAACCTTCTCCCCTTCTTTTAGTCCCAAACGTGAAACATCATCTTTATTCATTAACACGGCATCACGCAATAAGTTATTCATAGGGTCACGGTCCTGGTGGACAATACTATTAAATTGCTTGCCCCGCCTTGTAACCACCATAAACTGATTTTCAGTAGTGATTAAATTCGGAAGGCTCGAGATATAAAAATGAGCCTTGCCGTCTGCGGTCGGAAAGTTCCAATCTTTACATAGCATAGGGCCACCATACTGCACGCTATCGCCTTTTTGTTGCAAGGTTTCAATTCCTTTATAAAAAGTTACCACTTCGGCAATTTCATTACGCATAGCTTGGGTTGAACTAAAACGAATCTTATCAGCACGCTCTGGTCTTACTTTAGCAGCAAGTTCATTTAAGACTTCCCATTCAGGTCTAGCTTCACCAATTCTTGGCCCAGGAATCTCTGGACTAAAAATAATCCGCCGCTCGGTGCTGGTTTCAGTCACACCACCCGGGATTTCGTAGCGAGTCATGGCTGGTAAAAGAATCACAGTATCGGCTGGGTCAGTAAACATTTGGCTCGAGAGCACAATATCCATATGCACTCGCAAAGGAATTTTGGCCATAGCCTCATCAATCCCTTTGGGGTTAGGCATGGCTTCACGAAAGTTTCCACCAATAGCAAACAGCACATCTATATTGCCTTCAGCAGCAGCGTCCATCATTTGTGGTGTGGTCATACCAGGCGTTGAAGGTACATCAAACCCATAAAGACTAGAGAGTTCCTGGGCCGTTTCAGCATTGACAGCTTTACCACCAGGAAAAGCGGTTGCGTAAGCTCCCATTTCTGCGCCACCTTGCACACCCGAGTGTCCACGAATAGGCATCAATCCGCAGCCTTCACGCCCTACAAACCCTTTGGTTAAGGCCAGGTTGATAATGGCATGAACATTTTCTTCACCACAGGTATGCTGTGTTATTCCCATGCCCCACACAAAAATGGCTTTATCAGCTTTTGAAAGCAGGGTAGCGTAGCTCAACATATCGGCTTGCTTGACACCACTTTCTTTTTCTAAAGTTTGCCATGACACACTCTCGAGATAGGTTTTTAATTCAGCAAATCCTGCGGTATGTTTTTCAACAAAGTTAGCATCACACCAACCTTGCTCAATCATGGCTTTGACTGTGCCGTGCAAAAAGGCAATATCCCCACCGACTTGAATCTGATAAAAAGCATCGGTGATTTTGGTTCCAAAGAGCGCACTTTCAGCATCTGATGGAACCCAGTAGTTATCCATACCAGGCTCTAAGTAAGGATTGACCAACACTACTTTAGTACCCGCTTTTTTAGCATGGTAAAGGTACTTCATAATCAGGGGCTGATTCTTGGCTGGGTTAGACCCAATAAAACTAATCACATCTGTACCAATAAGGTCAGTATAAGAACATGTTGTAGCAGCCACCCCTACACCAGCTTTTAGGGCAAAGGTACTTGGTGAATGACAGAGCCTGGCGGCATTATCCATGTTGTTGGTTCCTATAGCCCGAACAGCTTTTTGCACCCCGTAATAAGTCTCGTTGGGGATTCCACGACTGGTCATATAAAAATACATTCGCTCGGCGGTAGTTTGACCCAAACGCTCTGCAATAGTATTTAGAGCTTCATCCCAAGATAAACGCTTAAAGCCTTTTTCACCCTTTTTGCGAATCATCGGATAAGGTAAGCGGCCTAGTTCTCGCAGGTCTCTCGAGCGTAGTTCTTTTAGCGGAGCCACGTCACTTAGCAAGCTATTATCCAAAGCTGACATGGTATTAAGCCGCAGCAAACGCAAACGGATATTGCACAAATGCACTCCGTCTACAGTCCAGTCTTTCATGCCGGTTGTACCCAGAGCGCAGCCGTCACACACACCATCATTCAAAATACGGTAAGCATAGGCCAAGTTATCTCGGTTTTCCCAAGTAGCCTTAAAAACCTCACCAAAATTGTCTAAATGCTGCAAAGGGATATTGGTTGCCCACTGCTCTTTATTCCAAGACTCATCAGGCTTGCGGATATAACGTTTGGGTTTACTGCTGAATATGTTCATCAAGGTCTAGTGTAAACCAGAATTTGGGGAAGAGTAAGAAGATAGTAGAAAGGGATGAGGGATGAGTGGCGAGTGATGAGGAAAAGGGAGGCAAGGATGCTGTTAGCCCCTTGTTTTCATAGTTAACCAATCCACTTGCTCTAAAACTATGTAGGTCTTGACCTTTCTGCTCTTTGCCCTTAGCTCTCTGCCCTCTGCATTTCTACTGACTACTGAGTTCTGACTACTTTAGCCTTTTAACTTTCTTACATCACACTCCCCAGCACCAATTCAGGCTAAAATCTGACTAAGATGAAGACTCTAGTTGACCAACACGGGCGCGTAGTACGAGATTTGAGAATCAGCATTACCCCACGCTGTAACTTCAAATGTACTTACTGTGACCCTATGGGTTTAGGTCATCAAGACCCGCTTGGGACTATCACGGTGCAAGATATCGCCCATGTGGTCGAGGCTGCCGCCGGACTAGGGATGGACGCAGTACGTTTTACCGGGGGTGAACCCCTTTTACGCCCAGATTTGCCCGAAATGATTTATCATGCTAAAAAAACTGTAGGTATTCACGATGTAGCTTTGACCACCAATGCAACGTTGCTAAAACGCAGACTTCCCGAATTGATTAAAGCTGGGCTTGACCGTGTAAACATTTCTATGGACGCAATCGACCCCGAGGTCTTCAAAAAATGTACCAACGGCGGCAATATCAAGCAGGTTTGGGAGGGCATTGAAGCAGTGATGGAAGCAGGGCTAAACCCTGTCAAAATCAACGCTGTAGTCATGCGCGGGATCAATGAAAGTGAAATCACTCGTTTGTCTGAACTCACTAAAAACCAGAACATTCATGTGCGGTTTATTGAATACATGCACCTAAACAACGCTGACGCAGAAAGTTATCACCAGCACTTTATGCCTGGTCGAGAAATCAAAGAAACTGTCAAGACAGCTTTTGGTGCTTTAGAGATTGTACCCACTGACCCTTCAGCACCTGCACGTCTTTTTAAGGTTCCAAGCTGGCAAGGAGCGATTGGTTTTATCAATCCAGTGTCTGAACCTTTTTGTGGGGCCTGTAGTCGCATGAGGCTAACCAGTGATGGACGCTTGCGTCCCTGCCTGATGACGGATCGCGAAATTGATATTCGTGAAGCCTTGAGAGCCAGTGACCCTATTGCTGCAATTCAAGAAATGTTTTTAGTAGCTGCCCACCGCAAAGTAAAATCAGGAATTATCACCCCTGTTGACCGCCCACGCACGATGGTAGCGATTGGTGGATAAAAACAGTGAAAAGGGGAAAGGGGAAAGTGAAAAGATTTCACTTTATCCTTTATCCTTTCCCCTTTCATCCCATATTTGGTTTCATACCCGACGGAAACTTAGGGGGTTTAGGATTCTCTGGGTTGCGGGGCAACTTGGCTACTGAGGGTTCAGAAGTATCATCTTGAGGTAAACGCTCTCCACGCATGAGAGCTTCAAATTCTTCGGCATGAAGGGTTTCGCGCTCAATAAGAACTGTAACCACAGACTCAAGCTTATCCAAGTTCTGCTCTAACAAACTTTTTATATTCTGGTATTGCTCATCAAGAATTTTCTTGACTTCTGAATCAACAATTTTAGCAGTGTCTTCACTGTATTCACGCCCAACATCATAATCACCCAAATAAGAATCATTGGACGATGACAAGGCAATGCGACCCACCACATCGCTCATACCCCAGCGCGTGACCATGCGGCGAGCGATATTAGTAGCTTGCTGGAAATCATTTTGTGCGCCAGTGGTTACGTCTTGAAAAATAATTTCTTCGGCGGCGCGACCAGCTAATGCAACCCCGATGCGGTCTAAAAGCTCGAGTCGGGTGATGGATACACGGTCTTCTTCGGGAAAATTCATCACGTAACCTAAAGCACGACCACGCGGCACAATGGTAATTTTATGAACTGGGTCAGCATGTTCTAATAAATTTGCCGCCAATGCATGTCCTGCTTCATGATAAGCCGTGACCCGTTTTTCACGGTCACTAATGACCCTACTACGACGCTCAGGACCCATAATCACACGGTCAGCAGCTTCATCTAAATCAGGTAGGCTAATTTCTTTTCGGCCTGCACGGGCAGTAACCAGTGCCGCTTCATTAAGGAGGTTCTCAAGATCTGCCCCTACAAATCCTGGGGTGCGCTTGGCGACTGTTTTTAAGTCTACAGAAGAGGCAATGGGCTTACCCCTCGAGTGAATTCGTAAAATCTCTTCTCGTCCTTTGACATCTGGAGCATCAACAACCACCTGCCTATCAAATCGACCTGGACGAAGCAAGGCTGGGTCAAGAACATCTGGGCGGTTGGTTGCAGCAATAATAATAATATCGTGCTTGGATTCAAATCCATCCATCTCTACTAATAGTGCATTTAGGGTCTGTTCCCGCTCATCATTACCGCCATTGATATTGACTCCACGGCGACGACCTACTGCGTCAATTTCATCAATAAAGACAATACAAGGCGCACTTTTCTTAGCTGTATCAAAAAGGTCACGAACCCTGGCTGCACCCACACCTACAAACATCTCTACAAAATCCGAACCCGAAATACTAAAAAACGGCACCTTGGCTTCACCAGCGACAGCTTTGGCTAAGTGGGTTTTACCCGAACCTGGTGGCCCCACCATAAGGACACCATGCGGTATGCGAGCCCCCAAGGCATGAAACTTACCTGGGCTTTTTAAGAATTCAACCACTTCACGTAAATCGTCTTTGGCTTCATCCACACCAGCAACATCCTTAAAGTGAGTAGTGCTGTTTTCTTCAGTAATTAGTCTAGCTTTTGATTTACCAAAAGACATGGCTCCGTCACCACCAGCTCTAGCACCTCGCATCAGATAAAACAAAAACCCTACCATCAACAGCACCGGAATAATGTACATAACCATGTTGCTCCAGCTTCTAGCTGGCGCACCTACATTGATTTCAATACCTTTATCAATTAGGTCTTTTTGTGCAGCATAGGGTAAAGGTTCAGGAATACGGGTTAAATATTTTTTCTCATCTTGGGTGATGACATCGAGCGTAGTTCCACGCACTTGAACACTTCGCACTTGCCCACTTTCTACTTGTTCTAAAAAGTAGCTTAGGCTCTTGGTTTCGTTAGGGGTACCATCTCGCATCAAAGAAACTGCAAAAATCGCAAGCCCTAGGATAATGATAGCGATTACAAATCCGCGCAAGGATTTACTCATGCCCTAGTCTAACCACTTAGGTTGAGCATAGTGTGTGATGTATTGAGCATTATGGCAGGTATCATCTGTCAAAAGAATGGCAGGTATCATCTGTCACGATTGGCAGGTACGCTATCGCTCAAACTTCGTACAATCATCTGTCACGAAAAAGCTAAACGCAAAGAGTCAAGAGCCTGACTTTTCTCGCTCAGCTCTTTGCCCTCTGCTCTTTGCGTTCTACCCTGCCTTAGCTAGGTCATTAAAACGAACATGAGCACTGTGAAACTGAAGCTCTACGGTTCCAACTGGGCCGTTACGCTGTTTGCCGATAATGATTTCTGCAATACCCTGTTTTTCAGATTGTTGGTCGTAGTATTCGTCACGGTAAATGAACATAACAAGGTCAGCATCTTGCTCGATGGCACCCGAATTATGACTCACGATACTATCAGCCAGCCACGAAGCAGTGCCAGGAACAGTTAAATCGTAAACGTCTTCTTGACCTACCGGAGTAATTGAAATGATCCTATCCCAGAACAAATCGTTTGTCGCTAATTGGCGAAGAGATTCATCTTCCAGAATGTTAGCGTACCCGAGCAACACTTTTCTCGAGGGTGAAAATTGAAAGTGTGATGTACCTCCATAGGACGTACCCCTTAATATAGCCATATCACGCTGAGAAAAACCTTTTACTTTCATTAATGCTTGAATCCGATTAAAAACCACTTTAGGTATCGTATCCACATTGGTGTTGGCAATTTTACCCTCGAGTACTTGTGCTAGCCACTCGGCAGGGTCTCTTCGTGGGCCAAATCCGCCAATCTTTGATAAAAATGTCCGTTGGTTCTCGAGCCCAGTTATCCACACTTGATAATTAGGTCGATGATTTACTTTTTGAGATGTTTTGAATCTAGCTATAATTCCAAACCGCAGCAACAATGCAGCAACATCTTCAGCAAGGCCACGGCTTGTTGAACTGTAGTAAATGTTATGGGAGCCTTTTGTATCAAAACGCCTGACATTGATACACCCATCAGTTGCCCACAAATGCCTTAGCAACAACGCAACCTGTTCATTCTCCAACCTAAACGCCACTTCAGGAATGCATTTCTCATGCGAACGCTGGTTAAAAATCCCCAACTCCTTTAACCACTTACCTACACCCTGCGCGTGCCAACGATTGCCATTCCCACTAATCACCAGTTGATGCCAGTTTCCCTTACCCGCATGGCGCGTAACTATAGAGCCAAGAGCCTGCGCCGCTTCCATTACAGCTTTAGAATTCTCTTCTGAAATTGTGGTGTAGCGCATCGGCTGATGCTTCAAATAACTACCATCACCAATCAAATGCCCTAGCAAAATCACTTCATGATCTGCCCAACGAATACTCTGGTCAGGTTCAGGTAAATACCGTGCCAAAGCAATACTTTCATCACCACACAAATCTGCAATACGCTTCCAGCCTTTATCTGAGAGTAGCTGGTGTTTTGCTGTTGCCTTAACTGTCCTGCCACTAGCTAGCAGAACCTCAAACACTTCTTTTTTACCTACATGCCAAACCTTGTCACTCTTGGCACAAGTTAGTTTTCCCTCTGGCGTAATCGCATAAACACAAGGTGTTGTTCCTACTAAATTTTTGATCGGCACGCGTCGTCCATCCCGCAACGAAACAAGCGTATCACCGGTTACACATTCACGTAAATCTGACAACATAGGACGTTTATTGGGACGGCTTTCAACCGCCCTCGAGAGCTGCGAAAGCACCAAAACCGGAATATCTAATTCTCTAGCTAAAGCCTTTAGTCCCCTTGAAATAGTCGAGATTTCCTGTTGACGGTTTTCTCCGCCTCCAGCAGTCTTATTGCTCCCGCTCATGAGTTGTAAATAATCAATGATGATAAGTCCTAGTTGATGTTCTGCCATCAATCGTCTTGCCCGTGAACGCAGTTCCATCACCGACATATCAGCATTATCATCAATATATATTTTGGCTTCTGACATGCGCCCTGCGGTATCGGCCAGACGCTGAAAATCTCTTTCAGAAAGTTGACCATTGCGCACTCGACTCATATCAACACGGGCTTCGCTACACATCATTCGGGTCACAAGCTGAACAGCAGACATCTCTAAAGAAAAAATGCCTACGGTTTTGTTTTCACGCAAGGCAATGTTTTGACCCATAGTTAAAGCCATTGCCGTTTTTCCCATAGAGGGCCTAGCTGCCAACACAATTAAGTTGCTGGGTTGCAACCCAGCCGTCATCATGTCTAATTCCTTAAAGCCGGTGCGCGTACCTGAAATAGGATCAGGATTACCAAAGAGTTCATTGATTTCTTGGAAGGTCTCAGTGACCAAGTTTCCCATGTTCTGAAAATGATGACTGCGCTTATTGGTGGCTAGTTCAAAAATAGAAGACTCAGCCTTATCCAAGACTTGTTCTAAAGGCATGGCCTGGTCATAGGCGGTTTGCATAATCTGCCCACTGGCCGAAATCAAATCTCGCAACACCGATTTTTCTGCCACGATGCGCGCATAGTTTTCGGCATAGGCTGCTGTAGGCACACTATCGGCTAAACCAATTAGGTAAGGGACACTACCAATACTCTCGAGTTCCCCTGTCTGACGCAGTTCTTCGGTGACGGTCACTAAATCAATAGGTTCCCCACGGCGAAAGAGCTTTTCAAAGACCCGATAGAGTTTGCGGTGGCTCTCTTTATAAAACTGCTCAGCAGTGAGCATCCCCTCAATGCTGGCAAAGACTTCGTTATCAAGCAATATACTTCCTAAAACGCTCTGCTCAGCCTCGAGGTTTTGGGGTGGCATCCGACTTTCCATAACAGCAGTTTACCAATCAAATAGGTTTCAAGTGTCGGGTGTTAGCTTAAAGAGTGAAGATTAAAAAAAATAAGTTAGTATATTGCGGTGGTGTCATGCTCTGGATTGCTCTTTCTTTAAGTTTTCTTATCGGTCTACTTCCGCTAGGTAGTCTCTTTATCCGAGTTTTAACTGGCAAAAGTGCTCGTGAATTTAGTGCCCATAACCTAGGGGTAGAGAATGTTTTGCATTTTATTGGCCCTGTTGCAGCTATTGGGTCGTTTTTACTAGATGTCCTCAAGGCTTTTTTTACCATATTCCTTTTACCGCAATATCCTTGGGTTGCCCTAGGAGTCTATTTTGGACATTTGTACCCCGTGCCTATCGGGCAAGATTTACCCAGAGGACGAGGAAACGGTGTTCTTTTAGGTGTTTTAATGGGCTGGCTTACGCTGGGTCATCCCTGGTGGATGAGTGTGATCCCATTATTTGTGTATGCCGCCCTTTTGGCCATAACCCGCTATGTAGCTCTATCTACTTTAGGTGGCTTAATTGCACTGGTCATAACGACCACCACTTGGGCAGGGTTACATTCTCTTAGTTATGTCAGTATGACCCTTTTGCTGATCGCCCTTTGGCGACACAAAGCGAATCTGGCTCGCATTTATGACCAAACCGAACCTAAACTTGGCCAGCCTTATTCGGTGCATGGTCGCAACCCTGATGTGGTTTTAGCAGCCTTTATGATTCATCCTATGAGCCTCGAGGATTTGTGGCAACCCCGCAGCCAGCATTGGCTTAAATACTTTTGGGATAAAGGCTGGATTTCCGAAAAATTGCTACTACGCCTTATGCCTTATCTAAACCCTAGGGTGCAAGATGAACTAAGGGGAATTCAGCTAAAAGATGGACGTGAATTGCGAGTCCTGCTTATTGGTGGCCCTATGCTCCCTGAACAAATTCGTGATAACCCAAAAGCAGCAGTAAATATGGCCATCAAGGGTGCGCGCCTAGCCCGTGAACGCGGAGCGGAAGCCTTTGGTTTGGGTGCGTTCTGGTCTACCGTTGGCGATAAAGGAACTGAAGTACAACAAGCTGTGCCCAATATCGCTATTACCAACGGTGGCGCGTACACAGCAGGAACCATCAAAGCTGCTATTCCAGGGCTTATGAAATCCTTTGAAATAGAAGGCGGGCACCTCAAACAAAGCTGTGCCGCAGTCATCGGTGCCAACGGGGTTGTAGCCTTTGGGGTAGCCCGCATGATTGCAGGTGAAGTTTCTAAACTGATTTTGATTGGACGCGATCAGGAAAAACTCGAGCGCAGTGCCGAGAGCCTTAAACATAGACATCCTGATACCCTTATTGTTACCAGTAGGGATATTCACGCTTGCGCCGAGGCTGACCTTATCTTTACTGCTACCTCTGACCCCTTTCCAGTGCTTTTTTCACAGCATGTTAAACCTGGAGCCTGGATTTTTGATATTGGGCGACCTGCCGATACCGATGAAAGTATCCGCGAAGTGCCCGGTGTTCATATCATTCCTGGCGGCGTAGTAAAACCCCCAGGTGAAATGAAAACCTATCTTGACTTACATTTTGGCAATGGCATGATTCCAGCCTGTATGGCCGAAACCATGATTATGACTGCCACCAAGGCCTTTGAACGCAAGTCTTTGGGAGCTTCCACCAAAACTGCAGACATTGATTTTTATCTTCAAGAAGGCGAGCGACTAGGCTTTGAAATTATCACCAGGGATGAGCGCGTGGCCAAAGTCTCCGAATTGGTATGAGCGAAGCCTTTCGCAGCAAAGGAATCTTAGAAAGCCTCGAGGCAGATCTGTTATGGCAACATGGCTGTCAAGGGATTATGCAAGAGGGCGAAGACATCATTGCGTACTTTCCTAGTCGCATCGCTTTACCCCTTACGGGTTCCTGGGAAAGTATTCAAGATATTGATTATGTTAAACAGTATTTTGATACCTTAGAACCTATTGTCCTCGAGCATTTAATCATTGCCCCAACCCATAAACATATAGAAGCCAAAGCAAACCAAAAAATAATCTGGCTTGACCCAGGCATGGCTTTTGGAACTGGACACCACGAGACTACCTATATGGCTTTAGCAACTTTGGAAACACTCGAGCTAAAAAATAAAATTGTTTTAGATGTTGGCACTGGCTCTGGTATTTTGGCTATCGCTACACATCTTTTGGGTAGCCCCAAAGTTACAGGTATTGATATTGACCCTCAAGCTGTGATTGTAGCCAAAGAAAATGCCAAACTAAATAAACTCGAGCTTGACCTTGATGAAGGAACCATTGAAGGTCAGGATGACCAAAGTACCGATATTATCGTAGCCAATTTATTTGCCGAATTACATGTCCTTCTGGCTAGTCATTATGCCAGAGTTCTTAAACCCAATGGAACATTAGTCATTACAGGCATCCTCTCAGAGAAAAGCTCTATGGTCCTCGAGGCTCTAAAACCATTCACGCTAATAGAAACTAAAACAAAAGGCGAATGGACACTGTTTAAGCTTGCCCTGAGTTCATCGAATGGGCTCATAGCTCGTTGCTAATTACTCATTGCTCTTATGCGTATTCACCGTGTCTTTATTCCAAACTTACAAGCAGGCAGCATTACGCTCACTGGTCAGGAAGCCCATCATTTAATCAAAGTTTTAAGAGTAAGTAGCGGTCAAACTATCAGAGCCTTTGATGGCAAAGGGCTCGAGGCTGCTGGAATCATTCAAACTATTAATGACTTTGAAATAACACTAGCCTTACAAACTCCTGAAGTAAGCCTAATAGAAACTAGCATCAACATTACGCTAGCCATTGCCTTACTCAAAGGTGATAAGTTAAGCGACATCGTTAGACAAGCCACTGAACTAGGAGTCGTGACTATTCAACCTTTTATTAGTCAGCATTGCGATGTGCGTGAATTATCTGCTAATAAGCTCGAGCGTTTAAGACGGGTGGCTCAAGAAGCCACCAAACAATCAGGGCGCAGTGTAGTTCCAGTGGTGCATGAAGCAGTAAAGCTCGAGAAAATCCTCTTATCTTCTTTAAGTTTAGTAGCGCATCCGTATACATCTGCAACATTAAAAGACTTAGCTACACCTACTAGCAACCTTATGTTAATTACAGGCCCTGAAGGTGGTTTAAGTAACAATGAAATTGAAACTCTGGTTCAAAATGGGGCTATAGCCATTCGCTTAGGACCTAGAATTTTACGAGCAGAAACTGCCCCCATTGCCCTGATTGCTTCCATTCTGCTACCAGACGCACTCTGATATATCAAATTTCATTGGTGATAGTTCCTTATTCCAGATATGCTCTGGTTATGAAACTGTTATGGATACTCACGCTTACGCTCTCGAGCCTGACCTTTGCTCAAACCATTACCAACATACAAGCCTTGCCTGATATTTTGTCTGTCAGGGGCCAAGAAATAGGATTCCCACTCCTTTCACCTGATGGTTCAATGATCAGCTTTGACAACGGAATTGCCTTGTGTATTCACCATTTAGAAACCTCGGATACAGGGTGCTATGACTATCCCGAGAAATTTGGAAGTCTAGGCAATTATTCAACGCTTGTTTGGTCACCCGATAATACTCAGATTATATTTACCGAAAGTTTTTTTGATCGGTTTGTAGATTGTGATCTCTGGCGATTTGAACTTTCCAGCACAAGCTTTAGTAACCTCACCGATGATGGTGTAGACAATCTGGACTTGTTTACCGACACACCTGATCCTGCATTAAGGATTGACTATATGCCTTATTTCAGTACAAACGGTGAGCTTTACTTTTTGCGTTCGCAACTACAAGGGCATTCTGACCAAAGTCTAACTGATAGACTTTCCCTCGAGCTATCCAAGTATTCACCCAACGCCATTGAAACACTAAAAATACTTTACCCAAAACTTAGTTTGTTTAGCATTTACAAAACCTTCTCAATGTCTCCAGATGGTAAGAAAGTTGCCTTTATTGTCCTACATCCTGACTTTAACGAGAATACCAAGGATAGTGGCATCTATATTCTAGATTTAGAAACAAATTGGCTGACTCAGGTTTTTAGCCTCGACGATAGTCAACCCTTTTTACCCGAAGATACCCGCATGTTTCCCGAGCAACTTAGCTGGGTAGATAATAAGGCCCTGGTCATTAGGCTGCTCAATACAGATAATTCCCGTTTTCCTAACCTAGAAGGTCACGCACTCTATCTTGATTTGCAAAGCAAGCAACTTATACCCCTCGAGGACTTCACTGATTTTTCTCTAACCAAAGCCCTCGAGGAACCTAAAGACGATAATGATTTGTATAACCGAATACCCAAAACAGGGCTAGTGTTACCCACAGCAAATGCCTATCTTTATGCTGCTCTTGATTTTAAGAAAGAAAATCTCTTCATCTGGTCACAGCCTTTGCCCTTTACTGAATCTGCACAACTCCTAAGAAAAATTGAATTACCTGACCTTGGATATGGCGAAACTGAAACACACTTTTTCCCTGGCATGATGCAGACTTTACCCAGCATAAGTCAGGATGGAAAGAGAGTTTTGATATTTGGATATTTGCTAACCCTTGAGTAACTCATCAAACAAGCGGTATACTTTTGGGTATGCAGAAGGCTGAAGGCAAAGAGCAAAGAGCAGAGGGCAAAGGGTTTTACACAATTTTCTTTTTTCTCAGCCCTAAGCTCTTAGCTCCCTTTCTCCCTTTCTCCCTTTCTCCCCTTCTCCTCTTCTGTATTTCCTTATTACTCTCGTCCTGCACATTCCTCTACCTCCCACCCATCCTGCCCGAACAGACGGTTGAACCCACGCTAGATGTAAGCGGCTCTAAGGGATTAAGTTATGACAAAGATACCCTCGAGCTTTCAATCTTTTTACACACCGTTCCAGCAGAAGGCTGGCTAAATGTACAGTGGTTTTCCCCTAATAATAATGAAGCTGCCTCTGATGCTATCTGGATTGAAAAACGTGATGCTGGTTTGACTCAAACCTTTGCCTTACCACAAATTCCATCTAAAGGGGACTGGCGGGTAGTGGTGTCGTTTGGGGATAGGTTACTTAGGCAGTTTTCATTGGCTGTCAATTAAATGAGTCCTTGGCGCAAGGCTTTGACAGCAGCTTGGGTGCGGTCGGAAGCTGAGAGTTTCTCGAGGATGTCCTCGACATGCGTTTTAACTGTGGCTACACCGATGCCAAGCCGTTCAGCGATTGTTTTGTTACCCAGTCCATCTGCAATAAGCCGTAATACTTCTGTCTCCCGTGGGGTGAGCGGATTGTTTTCTGGCATGGTAATACGCCCTAATACAAGATGTGCAATTTGGGGGTCGAGATAAGTTGACCCCAAGGCAGCAGCGTGAATAGCTACCAAAAGTGAAGCAGGGTCAGTGGTCTTGAGACAGTACGCATCTGCCCCTGAAGCAAGCGAGGCGAAGACCTCAGCCTCGAGACCGTGTGCAGTCAACATCACCACACGCACGGTTGGAAACTTCGCTTTAATTACTCTGGTAGCTTCAATACCGTCCATTCCTGGCAAACCAATATCCATCACGACTATCTGAACATCACTAAAAGGTAAACGCTCGAGGGCCTCTTCAGCACTTCTAGCTTCACCGACAACCTTTAAGCCTTCGTCATGGTTGATGGCCGTTCGCAACCCGTCACGGGTAAAGGTGTGGTCTTCGATAATGAAGACGGAAGTCTTTTCTAACATGAAGACAGCTTAACAGTTAGGCCAAATGAATTGAATACTAGGACTAAAGCTGTGAATATATCTATAGAAGGTACTTTTTGACAATGCCATAACCTTTTTATCTAATGTGTTACTTGACAGTCACGCCGTAACGACTTCCGCAGCCAGGGGTAACCATACTACAAAACGACTGCCATCTTCCTCAGACCTTTCATAATGAATGTGACCACTGTGTGCCTCAACAATTCGCTTAGCCAGATAAAGACCTAAGCCTATTCCACCACCAGCTTTACCACTCGAGAATCGTTGAAAGAGTCTTTGCTGTTGTTCTGCTGGAACACCTGCACCCTGGTCAAGAACTTCTAGTTGCAATCCTTGAGCACTCGAGCTTTCGTCATAACGTTTTAAGCAAAGTTTAATGTTGCCTTGATTGGGTGAAAATTTAATAGCGTTGTCAAGCAAGTTCTGCATCATGCGCTTGAGTTCGCCCTCTTGCCCTAGCATGGTGAGATTGGTTGGAGCATTCACAGTAACGGTTAAATGTTTTGCCTCGAGGGTTCCTTTTTGTTGCACCACAACCTGATGTAAAAGCTGAGCTATATCTACTGTTTCGGCTCGCGGTGCCTCCTCACCACTCTCGTAGCGTGCCACCAAGAGCAGCGAATCGGCTAAATCCAGCAGGTCTTCATTTGCACTTAGTCCATTTTTTAGGGTTTGCTTATAATCTTCTGACAGCTCACCAAAGGCACCTCCCAAGGCTTGCTTCATATTCATAGCGTTGGCGATCAGCGGCGTGCGGATATCGTGTGAGAAGGCGTAGACCAAATCTCGAATCACCGTATTGCGCCGAGCGAGTTCGGTATTTTGTTTATCTATATCTTCTAACAGTTTAGCCCGTTCATAAAGTGGCTCGAGATTTCTCAGGGCTTCCCCAAGTACCAGGTCTGGCTTCTTGATTTTTGGACGACGAGCAATCACCACCAGGTCATAGGCTTGTTGCCTGCGCCAACGCCCAACAGTCATAAGGTCTGTGTCCACTCGAGCCGAAAGTGTTGGCATGTCTTTGGTGGGCGTGGCTGCAACAATCCAAGGGGCAGTATCACCAAAACTAGCTAAGGGGCTAGTGTTTGGGCTACTCGCTCTGGGAAGCGCAAAACGATTTTGCGAAAGCCCGCTAATCACGACTGTATCCGCTTGCAACAAGGTGCGAAGTTCACTGGCTGTGCGGTCTAAAAAATCTTGGGTACGAAAGGGGCCACTCACCTCGGCAAAGAATTTACGAAGGGCATCTTCACGCTCAGTGCGAGCCTGCTCAAACCCCAGAGTTGTTAAGCGTGTGGTGATGCGGGCAAGCTCGAGGGTCATGTAACCCACTAACAAGAAGGACAACCCTGCCAGCACACGGTTTATCAGCGCAATCATGTCATAGCTGCCTTGACTGGCATTAACTACTCCGGCCACCACATTTGCCACTAGAGCCCCAGAAATCATGCCGTAGGTAAAGCGTCTCGAGAAGACCAGCCCCGCTAGTGCAATGGCAATGTTGTAGGTGATTGCAACCACCAATTCCTGAGGTGTAACAATGTCAACAATAAACCCCAAGATGAGTAGGAGAATGCTCCAAGCTCCAAGGTAAAAGGGTCTTTTGAGCGCAAACACCGAGTCTTCAAAGGCCATAGCACCTTATTATCCTATAGTTTTCCTATCCTAACCCTCCGCCATTTGACCGACCCCTTAGCCAAAGGGCGGATATTCACCTAGGTGTAGAACCTCTAAAGTGACTGAAGTGGGTTTCCTCCCGTGCGAGAGGTTTGAAAGGAAAAGATGAATATTCTTTGGATACTAATGGTCATTTTAGTTGGAGCCTACTTGCTCTATGCACTCTTGAAGGCGGAGGATTTTTGATGTCACTAGTTGGCTTGGTTATTTTTATTGGTCTGTTTCTATTGTGTTATGCGCTGATTGAAGGTGTTGAACATTTATGATGGATATCGTTTTAGCTTATGGTTTGGCCTTTTTTCTAGCTTGGCCTATCGGGAAATATATGGCCAGAGTATTTGTAGGGGAACGCACTTTTCTCGACCCTGTTCTCGATCCGCTCGAGGGATTTCTTTTTAGATTTATCGGCATCAACGCCCAGCAGGGCATGACATGGCACGGTTACGCCAAAGCCTTGCTCTTTAGCAACTTGTTTGTAGGCATCGTTGCTTATCTGATTTTTTTGCTGCAAGGACGTTTGCCACTCAATCCTGACAACATCCCAGGAATGAGTTGGCATTTGGCCCTTCACACCGCAGCGTCATTTATTACCAATACCAATCAGCAACATTACTCTGGACAAGCCCAGCTTAGCTATTTAGCGCAAATGGTAGCGATTACCGCCCTACAGATCATCACGCCTGCCGCAGGGTTAGCTGCACTCATACCTATTTTGCGTGGACTCCTAGGTGGACGCAATATTGAGGCAAAAACAGGAGAGCCCAGAGACCTTGGGAATTATTACGTGGATATTACCAAGGGCATTACTAGGATTTTCCTTCCCCTCTCATTCAGCCTTGCACTGCTATTAACCTGGCAAGGTTTACCAAGTACGTTTACAGGTGCCAAAGTCGCCACACCTCTGGATACCACTACAGGTATTACAGAACAAATCATCCCTATGGGACCTGTAGCTGCAATGGTTGCAATCAAACAACTTGGCACCAATGGCGGGGGCTGGTACGGACCCAATAGTGCAGTGTCACTCGAGAACCCTACTGCACTCTCAAACCTGTTTGAAATCGTTGCTATTATTCTTTTGCCAATAGCGATTGTCTTTATGACTGGTTACTTTCTCAAACGTCGTGGGGTTGGCATGACGATTTTAAGCGTGATGACCCTGAGTTCTATTTTGCTTACAGTTGCTGTTGTGGCCGCAGAAAATCAGCCGAATCCAGCCTTTGCTGGCCTCGCTGCACCAGGCGCAAATATGGAAGGAAAAGAAGTACGTTTTGGTGCCACAGCCTCGGCATTGTGGGGAACACTGACTACACAAACCTCCAATGGTTCTGTCAATGCCATGCACGATTCGTTTACGCCCTTGGGCGGCATGGTACCACTGGTGGGAATGCTTATTAACGAGACCTATGGTGGCGTAGGTGTGGGCATGATTAACTTCTTCTTGTTTCTGGTGATTACTGTGTTTATTGCAGGACTCATGGTGGGAAGAACGCCTGAACTTTTTGGCAGAAAGCTCGAGTCCAAAGAAATAAAACTGGCTGCCATTGCTATGTTAATCCAACCCCTATTGATTCTGATACCGACCGCGATTACGCTGGCTATTCCAAGTCTTGCTGGTAACTCAAATCCTAGTTTTCACGGGATTTCCCAAGTGCTTTACGAATACACTTCAGCGTTTGCCAACAATGGCTCAGGGTTTGAAGGCTTAGGTGACAACACGGTGTGGTGGAACCTCACAACCTCAATCAACCTTATTCTTGGTCGCTTTATTCCCATCATTGCACCCTTAGCCATCGCAGGTTACCTAGCCCGAAAACGTGTAGCCCCAGAAAGTGCGGGCACGCTCAGAATTGCAACACCCATTTTTGCAGCTACAACATTTTCAGTTATCATCCTCTTAACACTTCTTAACTTTTTACCCGTCTTAGTGTTAGGTCCTATCGGCGAGCAAATCGCCAGTGTTCCAGAAATAGGTACACAAGTTACTCAGACATCTACCCAAGATGAATTTAATGTTCAACCTTTAACCTTCAATCTTGAATCGAATAATGGAGAAGCACAATGATCTCAGCTAAACCCTCTCAACCCAAGAGTATCTTTGAGCCAGCATTATTACAGGCTGCAGCCAAAGAGTCCTTTATCAAACTTAATCCGCGCTCAATGATCAAAAATCCCGTAATGTTCGTGGTCGAGATTGGCACAGTAGTCACACTGATCATGACCCTTTCAAACCTTATGAAAGGTCAGCCCTTTGGCTATGAGTTAACCATTACCATTCTGCTTCTTTTCACGGTTCTGTTTGCAAACTTTGCTGAGGCACTAGCCGAAACCAGAGGTAAGGCCCAGGCTGCCAGTTTACGCTCGGCACGTTCTGACACCAAAGCCAGACGTGTCAAGGAGAATGGCGAAATTGAACTGGTCTCGAGCCTGAAGTTGCAAAAAGGTGATCTGGTAAAAGTGAGCGCAGGAGAATTTATTCCAGGTGATGGCGAAATTGTTCAAGGTGTTGCCACCATTGATGAATCTGCTATCACTGGTGAATCTGCCCCTGTGGTGCGTGAAGCCGGCACTGACCATAGTGGTGTCACAGGTGGCACAAAAGTGTTGTCAGACGAAATCACCATTGAAATTACCAACAATCTAGGTGAAAGTTTCTTAGACCGCATGATTAAACTTGTCGAAGGTGCCAACCGCCAGAAGACACCCAATGAAATTGCGCTTTCTATTTTACTGTCTGCACTAACCTTAATTTTTTTGATTGTCGTGGCCACACTTTTACCTATTGCAGGATTTGTAGGTGCAACTGTTTCAATTACTACGCTGGTGGCCCTGCTGGTATGCCTTATCCCAACCACTATCGGCGGTCTATTGCCAGCGATTGGGATTGCTGGCATGGACAGAGCCCTCAAAGCCAACGTGATTGCCAAATCAGGTAAAGCCGTTGAAGTAGCAGGCGATATTGATACCTTACTGCTAGATAAAACAGGTACGATTACGATTGGTAACCGTCAGGCAACAGCCTTCAAAACAGTCAAGGGTATTGATGATAAACGTTTGCGTGAAGCAACCCATGCTGCGTCTCTTGCTGACCCTACTCCTGAAGGAAAATCTATCGTTGCTTTAGCCGAGGGGCAAGGCTCGAGTCTCCCCAGCACACTACGTGACCAGGCAACCTTTATTGAGTTCACAGCAAAAACTCGCATGTCAGGCATTGATACACCTGAAGGGAAAAAAATTCGCAAAGGTGCTTCTGACCGCATTACAGCCTGGGTCAAAGAACAAGGTGGAACACTTCCAAGTGATTTAGAAATCATCGTAAACGACATTGCACGCAAAGGCGGTACACCGCTTGTCGTTGCAGAAGATAGAACCATTTTAGGTGTGGTTGCACTTTCCGATATTGTCAAAACAGGCATTCAACAACGTTTTGCACAGCTTCGCAAGATGGGCTTACGCACAGTGATGATTACGGGTGATAATCCACTCACTGCCGCAGCAATCGCCAAAGAAGCTGGTGTGGATGATTATTTGGCAGAAGCCACACCAGAAGATAAATTAAGAATGATCAGAGAAGAGCAAGAAAAAGGCAAACTCGTGGCCATGATGGGTGATGGCACAAACGACGCACCCGCGCTCGCTCAAGCAGATGTAGGACTAGCCATGAACTCAGGCACACAAGCTGCCAAAGAAGCTGGCAATATGGTAGACCTGGACTCTGACCCCACTAAACTTTTAGAAGTGGTAGAGATCGGCAAACAACTTCTTATTACACGTGGCGCACTCACCACCTTTTCCATTGCCAACGATGTTGCTAAATACTTTGCGATTATTCCTGCACTTTTTGCCGGTAGTTTGCCTGCACTTGGTGTGCTAAATGTGATGCGGTTAACCAGTCCAACAACAGCTATTTTGTCTGCTGTAATTTTTAACGCTTTGATTATCCCCATCCTTATTCCGGTCGCACTGCGTGGGGTAAAGTACACACCCAAAAGCGCGGATGCCATGCTGACAAACAATTTATTGATCTATGGTTTGGGCGGTCTTATTATTCCGTTTATTGGGATTAAACTCATTGACCTTCTGCTCACTGCACTAGGTGTTAGATAAGGAGCGTTAAGTAGTCGTACAGAATTAGGTTAGACTTATTCACATGGGTCGCCCAAGCAAGAAATTAGAGCTAACGGAAACGCAAAGGGAAAGCTTAAACCGAGGTTATGAAACAGGTCAAAGCCATGCCTACAGGAAACGCTGTCAGATGATGCTACTAAAAAGTGAGACACGAAGTTCCGAGGACATTGCAAAGATCGTAGATAGTTGTGAGATGGCAGTCAATGGCTGGATTAAACGCTATGAAGCAGAAGGTATCGAGGGACTGCAAACGAAACCAGGACGAGGACGCAAAGCCATCTTGAATGAAGAAACCGATGATGCCAAAATCAAAGAAGTGGTGAAAGCGAATCGGCAACGCCTTTGTCTTGCTAAAGCAGAATTGGAAGAAGCCTTGGAGAAGCAGTTTAGTCAGAAGACCCTGGAACGCTATATAAAAAACGTGCTTGCCGTTATAAACGCATCCGAAAGCATCCTCAACAGAAGCCCTGTGACGAGACGTATGCCTATAAGCGGGAAGCCCTAGCTGAGCTAGAACGCTTATCAAGGGCAAGTCTGATTGACCTGTACTATGCTGATGAAAGCCGTGTTTGCTTGGAACCCTGTGTACCTTATGGTTGGCAGTTTCCTGATGAGGATGTCTTTATGCCATCTGCCAAAGGCAAAGGGCTGAACTGCTTGGGGTTACTCTCACGCAATAACAAACTTATGTTTACCACCACCACAGGCAACATCACCAGCCACTTCGTATTTGATTATCTCGAGCGTTTATCTTTTACACTTGAAAAACCTACTGTCATTGTCTTGGACAACGCTTCGATTCACACCGCTAAAATCATTCAACAACAGCGTAAGGTTTGGGAGATTCGGGGTTTAATCCTCTTTTACTTGCCACCCTATTCACCCCAGCTTAACCTCATTGAAATTTTGTGGAAGATGCTCAAGTATTACTGGCTTAAGCCTGAAGATTATGCAGAAGAACAACTCCTCTTCTACATAACCTCTCAAGCTCTTGCTGCGGTTGGTAATACCCTCAATATCAATTTCTCTGAGGTGGCTTTAGTCTAATGTAATTGTGGATGGGTACTTATGACAAATACATCAACCTTTCAAGGTAGTAGTAACATCTTCACCTATTTAAAATTTACTATCATCTTCTTAATTCTCTGCGGAGTTATTTATCCAGTCGTTACCACCCTGATTTCAGGTCTACTCTTTCCACGGCAGGCTAACGGAAGTTTGCTTGAATTTAATGGCACTGTAGTTGGCTCAAGCCTAGTGGGTCAACCCTTTAGCAACCAAACCTATTTTATAGGTCGCCCATCAGCAGCCGGTGATGGCTACAATCCAACAAGTGTTTCTGGGTCTAACTGGTCAGTAAGCAATCCTAGTTTGCGTGAACGCAGCAGCACAACCTCAGCAGAAATTGCTGCACGTGAAAACGTAAATGCTGAGCAAATTCCAGTTGACCTCGTTGCCGCATCAGGCTCAGGTATTGACCCTCACATTTCACCACAAGCAGCCACCTTGCAAGTAGCCAGAGTAGCAAAGGCTCGAGGGTTAAGCGATGAACAGGTGCAGACTCTCATAAGTGAGTACACAGAACGCAATTTACTTAGTTTAGGAATGCCTGGAGTCAATGTATTGCAACTCAATCTTGCCTTAGATAATTTGAGTCAATAAGCTAGGTTAATATGGCTGATCCCAATACTCCAAAATCCAACAATCATCGTGATGATGCTCCTGATCCCGATTTACTTTTGCGCCATATTCAAAAACAGCAGCGTGGGCATCATAAAATTTATGTGGGGATGTCAGCGGGTGTTGGTAAAACCTACCGTGCCTTGCAAGAGCTGCGTGAACGGCGTGATGAAGGTTTGGATGTGGTGGTCGGCTTACTCGAGACGCATGGACGTGAAGACACCGTGCGACTCTCACAAGACTTAGATATTTTCCCCCGCAAAACCGTTACTTATAAAGGCGTTGAACTTTCAGAAATGGACCTAGACGGGCTCTTAAAACGTCAAGCACAACTGGTTCTGGTAGATGAGCTTGCGCATAGCAATGTACCCGACTCGAGAAACAAAAAACGTTATGACGATGTTGAAGAACTTCTCACAGCAGGTATTAATGTTGTTTCAACCATGAACGTGCAACACCTCGAAAGCGTCAATGATCTAGTCGAACGACTAACCGGTGTAAGAGTGAAAGAGCGTGTACCAGATTGGGTCTTGCGCGAAGCCGATGAAGTCATCTTAGTTGACGTAACCCCCGAAGTCTTGCGAGAACGTCTTAAAAGTGGCAAGATTTATAGCAAAGATAAAATTGAGCAATCCCTAACCAACTTCTTTACTTTAGAGAACCTCACCATTTTGCGTGAACTAGCCTTGCGTCAGGTAGCAGACGTGGTAGAAGAAAGCCATCTCACCGAGCCAATTGGAGTAAAAGAAAGAATCGCTGTGGCTATTACCGCAACAGCCAATGCCACCCGCTTGATTCGTCGTGGGGGGCATCTGGCTCATAGGCTAGACGGTGAACTCTACGTGCTGCATGTACGACATCGCCCACTAACCAGAGAGCAAGAGCGGTTCTTAGATACCTGTCGTGTAATTACCGAATCCTTAGATGGGCAGTTTTTTCAACTCGAGGGTAAAGATGTTATTGGTCAACTCAGCAAGTTTATAAATGAACAACGCATTAGTCAAATCGTTGTTGGCGAAAGCCCGAAACGTATCTTCAAATTAGGTCAGCAACGGTTCTCGAGCCGTTTGTTAGAAGCTAGCACAAACGCTGATGTGATCATTATTCGCAGTGAGTCTGAGATCAAGTAACGAATTTTTATAGTTTTGTTGTCCAATAGCAGTTCTAGGAGATTAAGTTATAACAAAGACAGTCTCGAGCTATCCGTTTTTTTACACACCGTTCCAGAAGAGGGCTGGCTAAATGTACAGCAGTTTTCTCCCAATAATCAGGAGGCTGCTTCTGATGCTATCTGGATTGAAAAACGTGATGCTGGTTTGACTCAAACCTTTGCCTTACCACAAATTCCATCTAAAGGGGACTGGCGGGTGGTGGTGTCGTTTGGGGATAGGTTTAGGCAGTTTTCACTCGAGGTAAAGTAGGGCAATGTTATTTCAAAAAATGGGAAGGTTTTTGGTAAGTATTAGACTCGACTTGCCTATTTCTCATACAGAGCAATATAATCATCCCATAAAAACATTTAGGAGGAGATGTGGTCAAGAATCAAAACCGCAAGAAAGTAAATCCAATTGTTTCACACCTTTTAACAGTGCTAGCAACTATATCCATCACCGTTGCAGGACTTTTTGCAACTGATTTATACAAAGCCGGCAAGTCATTGATACCAGTACCTCCAGAAACTCTAATAACGGAGCCTTCCCCTTCCATACAAACCAGTGTTCAAATAATACACAGATCGAGCAAATCAGGTGCTGAACTCGCTACAGAATTAAGTAACCTTAACGTACCGCCAGATGCATCAAAAATATGGGGTACGACAAGTATGGCAAGTGACATAAATGTATGGTACGTAAATGCCGATTACCAAGAAAACTGGGAATATGTGTATCAAGCTGTACGGTACTCTAACGCAACTGCAACTCAAGTCCCACTAGCCTTTTCAACAACTGATAAAATTGTTCCGCTTGGATTTGGGACATTGTCTGGAGATACTGTGTTTATTTATTTTAAGGTGACAAAAGTAGAGTAATTAATTTCAGAAGTATTGATTCAAGCAGCATTTCAAATATAGTCAAAAATGCGTATACATGAAACCACAAATTGAACGCTAGCTCATTCTGCTACCCTAAAACAAACGAGAGACAAAAACTGCCTCTCATCTATTTTTTGAGTATTTACTTTAAGCAGTTCTACGTGCTACTACTCCACCCTTAGAAAACCGATTACGGAACCACACCACCATTGGAGCAAGAATAAAGATACTCGAGTAAGTACCAAATCCAATACCAATAAGTAGCGTCAGGCTAAATCCACGTAGTACGCTGCCACCAAAAATAAGTAGTGCCAGAACTGGAAGCAAAGTTGTACCCGAAGTCAAGATAGTGCGCGAAAGGGTTTGGTTGACTGCCGCTTCAACAATATCAGCATAGCTAGAACCACGGGTTTTGCGTAAATTTTCACGGATTCGGTCAGCAATGATAATTGAATCGTTGAGTGAATAGCCCACCACAAACAAAAGGGCTGCTAAAACGGGAATGCTAATTTCGGTTCCAGTTAAGTTTAAAACGCCCATCACAATACCTACATCGTGAATTGAAGCCAGAACTGCTGCCACTGCGATAATCCAGTTGGGCCAGAACCTTACTGCAACGTAAATCAGAATCAAGCCAAAGGCGACCAACATAGCCTTGATTGCGTTACCGCGAAGTTCTGAGCCAATAGAAGGTCCTACCGTATCAACTGAAAGAATTTGAGAATTCAAGGCAGAAGCTAGATTATTAGCAAACTGATCACTGCCTTCAGCACTCGAGGGTCCAACTCGCACTGAAACCTCTTTGGTAAGTACAGAAGCCGCCTCTGTTGTTTCTTCAGTAGTCTCTTCTGTTGTTACTGTTTCAGAAGTTGCATCAGAAATAGTAGCATCACGAAGCTCTTGCAAGGTTGCGCTACTACCCGAAATTCCCTCTAAACCTAAACCATCAATCGCTATGCGTACGTCATCAAGCGTAGTTGTTTCTGGCACTTGTAAAAGGGCTGTCGTACCGCCTGTAAAATCTACTGAAAGATTAAAGGGGCGCACTAAAACAATTAGTAACATTACCGCTGCTAGTAACCCAGAAATGGTCATGACTGCTGGAGCAATTTTTAAGAACTTAAAGTTGCTTACAGTAAAGCCCATCGGCATATAGTGACGCTTGCTACGAAGGGTTAAAACCTCGAGGATAAACGGAACCACTACGATGTTTACAAATACCGAAGCTACAATACCTATGGCCAGGATAATAGAAAACCCACGCACTGGGCCGGTGGTAAACTGATAAAGCGCAAGCGCAGCAAATAGCGTAGTTACGTTTGCGTCAATAATCGCTGAAAGTGAGTTACTGAAGCCCTGCCTCATGGCCATCCTTAATCCTTTACCTGCACGAAGTTCTTCTTTAATGCGTTCAAAGGAAATCACATTTCCGTCTACCGCCGCACCAATAGTCAGAACCAGACCTGCCAAACCAGGCAAAGTTAGGGTTGCACCCATTCCAGCTAATACGCCAAAAATAAAGAGCATGGCTAAAATTAGACCTACCGTAAGCACACCACCAAAGAGTGGCCCGTAATAAAGCAAGATAGTCAAAACAACCGCCACCGAACCAATAATGGCTGCACGAATACCGGCGTTAATGGCATCACGACCAAGGGTAGGACCCGTGGCACGAACTTCTTCGACATTTAAGTTTAGAGGCAAACTACCACTGCGCAACACAAGCGCAGTATCGCTGGCTTCTTCTAAGGTTGCAATTCCTTCAATCTGTCCACTATTAGAAATAGCCTGACGGATATTAGGAGCCGTTTTAACCACATCATCTAGCACAATGGCCATCCGGCGACCAACATTACTCTGGGTAAAGTCACCAAACTCTCTGGCGAATTCGCTCTTGATTTCAAAGAATACTAAAGCCCCACCCAGGGTTGCACCACCTACACGGTTAAAGTCAGCACGGGCATCTTGCAAAATTTCACCGGTGAAGGCGACATCTTCTAAGTCATCTAGGGTCATTGTTGTAATGTCTTTGTTGTTAGAGGCTTGTTTGACAATACGAAACTCTAAAACTGCCGATTGGCCAATAAGACCTAAAGCACGGTCCTGATCACTAGACGAAAGACCAGGTAATTCAACGACAATGCGGTTGCCACCCACAATTTGCACCAAGGGCTCAGAAACACCAAAAGCATTCACGCGGTTTTCAATCACGTTGCGGGCAGTTTCCATATCTTCAATGGGTGGGTTTTCGTCTTCAGCTTGCAAAACCACACGCAAACCACCTTGTAAATCAAGACCCAGTTTAATAGCTGGCTCGTTGATACCACGCAATGATTTCCAGGGTTGCGCTAAATATAAAATTGATAAAACGATAGCTAATAAAACAATAAATCCAGTAAACGAACGACGGGTCATATCACTCCTTGTAGTATTAAATGAAGAACAAATGTTGAGTGGCAAATAAAAAGTAGTAATGAGTGAACAGCAATGAGCAATGAGTTTTTAGCTCAGTGCTCGTCACTCATTGCTCATTGGTTTTTTAGAGCTGCCAGCGTTGTAACTGACTTAGACTAAAATGTTCAACATAATCCTGGACAAAATATACAGAACTCGAGAATAGAGTAGGCAATCTATCAAACAAGTAAGCATCTAAAGGAACACTACTTAAAAACGTTCCTGAAGTCTGGGCAGTATTTCTAGGTTTGGCAGTTTCAAAGGTTAAAGGGGTTGGTGATGACCAGCCTGACAGGCTATCCTTGAGCTTGGGTTGAAACTCGAGACCCATAATAAATGGCGATAAAAGTACAGCAACCGCCAAAACAACTCGCCCAAAAGAAGCTCTTAAAAACACGCCCATCATAATACCTTAGTTTTAGGTATCAAGCCAGCCTTATTTCTCATTTGAAACACAGTTTGGCAGTTGTTGCAGAGGTAATTGCCCTGGCCAGTTACTGTCCCAGACATTTCGCATAAGATAACACCGTCTGAATTAATACGCCGCAGGCCAAATGAATTAGCCAATGAGGTATAAACATCCATCTCACCCTGGTAAAATGGCATGTCACCCTCAGGCTCATAAAAGTACTTGTCCTCCAACATAAATTTGACAAATGTATTGCTCTGTATTAAACTCGTGCCTTTGTTCACTTCTGTAACCGTAGCACACCATAAAGGAATGATTTTATCCCCTTCAATTTTAGCCATGTAAAAAGTTCCATAATCGCCATAGTAAATGTGTTGCCAATCATCTGATGGGAAGGCAACCACAATCCAAAACCAATTTTCACCTTGAAAAATTCCACAATGCTTAAAAGTATCTAAATTAGATTTCAAAAGCTCGAGAGCATATAATCGCTTCTCAACCAAACTCAAATCTTGGGCCAAAGAAATAGGCATAACCCATAAAGCTATGCCTATCCAAAATGTTTTTATATCTAAGCGCATATTACCCTTTGGCTCGCTCAAGCTAAACTTACACAGGCACTTCAACCATGTCATAAATCTCAATGGTGTCGCCCTGCTGCACAGTGTCATAGTTTTGCAAGTTAATTCCGCATTCAAAGCCTGTACCCACTTCACGCACATCGTCCTTAAAGCGTTTAAGTTGCGAGATACTGCCTTTATAAACTTCTTTACCACTTCTAAACAAGCGTGCCTTAGCCCCACGACGAACAACACCATCGGTTACATAAGAACCTGCAATAAGACCAATTTTTGGAATATTGATAAGCTGGCGAATTTCGGCATGACCCAAGATTTTTTCTTCATAGACCGGCTCGAGCTGTCCACGAATCATACGCTGAATATCTTCAATCATCTGATAGATAATTTTGTAAGTCTTGATTTTAGTTCCTTGACGCTCAGCTAATTTCTGGACACTGCCGGCTGGCGTTACACCAAAACTAAGCACCGTAGCATCTGAAGTGCTAGCCAAGAGCAAATCAGTTTCAGTGGGTGCGCCTACTTCTGCTAACATGATATTAAGTTCAACTTCGTTAGATTGGGCGGCTTCTTTTTGAATCACACCTTTAATAGCTTCTAAAGAACCTTGGGTATCTGCACGCAAAATCAGGTTAAGCGCGTTACTCTTTTTAGCAAAGAGGTCAGTAAGACTTATTTTGCGTTCAACTAACTCTTCTTGCTCGAGGTCTTTGCGCAGCGCAATACGCTCTGCAACTAGTGCCTTAGCAGCCGTTTCACTAGCAACAGCATCTATGGTTTCACCGGCCACAGGCTGTTCACTAAACCCTAAAATCTGAACCGGAACTGAGGGTCCAGCTTGATTGACACGCTGACCACTAGAATCAGTCATGGCCTTAATTTTGGCCCAGAACTCACCTGCCACAATATAATCTGAGATTTTTAGAGTTCCTTCTTGTACTAACACCGTAGCCAAGACCCCGGCACGTTTATCTAAGACAGCTTCAATAATAATTCCGTGGGCAGGAATATCGGTAAGGGCTCGGTAATTTTCGATTTCGGCGACTAGCGAAATCATTTCTAAAAGGTGATCTACACCATTGCCTGTACGGGCACTTAAAGGAACCACAATGGTATCCCCACCGTACTCTTCTGGAATCAATTCTAGCTGCATTAAATCTTGTTTGACTTTATCTATATTAGCCTGAGGCAAGTCAGTTTTATTGACTGCAATAATAATTGGAACTTTAGCAGCTTTGGCATGGGCAATAGCCTCACGGGTTTGTGGCATGATGCTGTCATCGGCAGCAACCACAATAATGGCAATATCAGTGGCATTGGCTCCGCGCTGACGAATCGTAGTAAAGGCTTCGTGACCAGGAGTATCAAAAAAGGTAATTTGGCCGTGATCTGTTTTGACCTGATAAGCTCCAATATGTTGCGTAATCCCACCGGCTTCTTTTTCTGCAACTTTACTGCTACGAATAAAATCCAAAAGGCTAGTTTTTCCGTGATCTACATGACCCATCACGGTCACTACTGGCGCACGCTTAGGAGCATCGGTAGGGATACGTTGCTTGCGCTCTTCTTTACTAAGACCGCCAGCCTTAGGTTGTTCTTGGACAGGTTCTGATTTTATAGGCTCTGGTTCTGTGGGTTCTGGTTTTATAGGCTCTGGTTTTGCAGACACATCTCGAGTAGAGGTTTCGACACTGGCTGGTGTTTTCACCACCTGAGGTACTGGCTCAGGTTGCACTTCAGTTTTTTCAGGAGTTGTTGCTGGAGACTTAGCTGCATTTCCCAGTAGCGATTTGATGATTTCAGCCGTTTCATGGTCTAAGGTACTGCTATGAGACTTGTACTCGACACCCATCTCGTCAAGCTTTGTTAACAACTCTTTGTTTTCAACACCAAGGTCTTTGGCAAGTTGATAAATTCTTATCTTATCGGACATTCGTTCCTCCTAGGCTGCTACCCTGTTGTCTGTTGTCCTTATTCATTATTGGCAACATGTCTCCAAGCGCATCTTTAATCACACCTATTTCACTAGCGATGCGCTGGGCATCTTGCTTAAAAAAACGTTTGAGTGCCTTTAGTTCATGACACGCATTCTGTAAACAAAGCCACGCACCTCGCCCAAGCGCTTTACGGCGCAAATCAAATTGCCAAGAGCCTTCAATTTGCACTATACGCAAAAGACTCTTTTGTGGCAATGATTCACGACATATCACACAACGCCGCAGGGGAACATGCTTGACTTTGCTCATCTAATCTCCTTTAGGATAGTAAGTTGAAAAATAAAACCAATCTTCAACTTATAATCTTTCATTTATTCAGTTATCTCAGCTTCTTGAGGGGCTTCTGTTTGAGGGGCTTCTGTTGGAGAGGCTTCCTTAAAAAGCGCGTCGAAGGCTGAACGTTTGCTTTCACTGCTAGTGACGATTTCATCTTTGTCACGGTTGGCCGCAGCTTGCATGGCCATATCCAAATCGCTAATTGCATCGGTAGCAGCTAGGTCGACTTTATAGCCTGTGAGTTTGGCAGCTAAGCGAACATTTTGTCCGCCCTTACCAATGGCTAGTGAAAGCTGATCATTGGTGACTAAAATTTTGGCCTCTTTGTCATCGTTATTGACTTCGATGTTGCCTACTTTGGCAGGCGAAAGGGCGTTGCGAATAAATTCTCTGGGGTTAGCGTCCCACATGATAATGTCTACACGCTCACGCTGAAGCTCGCCAGTAATAGCCTGAATTCGGCTACCCCGATGACCGATACAAGCACCTATCGGGTCAACATTGGGGTTACTGCTGGTCACAGCCACTTTAGAACGCTGGCCGGCTTCACGGGCAATGGCTTTGATTTCTACCGTGCCATCAGCCACTTCAGGAATTTCTTGCTTCATGAGGTATTGCAAAAGTTCTGGAGCAGCTCTTGAGACCAAAATACTAGGTCCCCGACTGCCCTGCTCAACTTGCATCACATAGACCTTGACCCGCATACCCACCATCACACGCTCGCCAGGGATTTGTTCTTTTTGCGGCATGATGGCTTCACCACGACCCAAATCCACAAATACATTGCGCTTGTTATCGGTACGAGTAATGCTACCCGTCAAGACTTCACCAGCACGGTCTTTATATTCTTCAAAGACCACAGCTCTCTCGGCTTCACGGATTTTTTGAGTAATGACTTGCTTGGTCGTTTGCACGGCAATGCGAGTAAATTTTTCGGGGTCGACCGGGAACTCCATCTCCATGCCGACTTCAATAGTTTCATCAAGCTCGAGAGCTTCCTTGAGCGAAATCTCTTTAGCTTCGTCAGTGATTTCTTCAACCACACGGCGAATAACTAATACCTCGAGTTCACCTGTATTGGGATCAAGCACCACTTCGATTTCTTTGCCCGGCTCCACATTGCGCTCAAAAGCTTGCTCTAAAGCTTCCTCAAAACTTGCTAAAAGCTGGGTCTTGTCCACATTGCGTTCAGCCGCCAGTTGGTTGAGTGCATCTATAAAATCTTTATTCATCGTTTATCCTCCTTATTGTAGGGGCTAGAGACTAGGGGTCAGAGGCTAGTAAAACTAATCCCTAATCCCTATCTTGGTTCCTTTGGCCATTCGGCTAGTTTGGCACTAATGTTGGCGATACTGTAATGCTTAACTTCGTTTCCGACTTCAAAACCAACCTGTTCTCCTTCGACTTTGCGAATAATTCCTCTAAAGCTTTCGCCAGGAGTCTTGACCTTGGCTAGTAGATCATGGAACCGCTCAAAATGACGGGCGGTAAAAAGTGGACGTTCTGCACCAGGAGATTCCACCTCGAGGCTATACGGGTTCTCAAAAGGGTCCAGGCGATCAAGCTCGAGGCCAAAAACTTGTGTGGCCAAGGTGACATCCTCCATCGACACTGCTTGTTCATCTAAGCGGTCAATGCGTAAAAGCAATTTGCGCTTTTGCCCCTGCCCTGAAATAGAAAGCTCCAAAACCTCATAACCCAAAGGTTTAAGAATCATTTCAGCCGCCTCGCGTAAATCCACCATAACCATCCTTTGACTCTGCCTCTACCTATTCGCGCTCGAGTTGTTGCATAGAAAGTACCCGCAAGGGCACAAGCGAATACGCTTAACCTACCGTGCTGCACGGGTCATTAAAAAAAGGTGGCGTGTTGCGACACCCACCTCGGCAGTCGGGAATCAGGCTTTTTGTTAGCAACAATCTTAAAAACTAACAAAAAGACCACAGTTCTTGGGGGCAGTATACCCTGTAAGGAAAGCAAAATTCAAGCCAATGTGAGACAAATGAGAGAAATGATTTATCTTTTTCTTCATTACATAGCACTATCATCAGATTTGGAATAAACGATTTGAGTATTAAACCATCTGACTCGTTTTAAGAGTCACTGAAATCTTAGCATGATTTCGGGAGATGATAATGTCACACTAATTCTTGAAACTGCTACTTACTTCTATAATTTTGAAACATGTTTGATAGGATTATTCAGCAGGGTCTTTTTGAAAGAAGTCAAACTAAGATTTTGATGAAGATTCAGATAAAGCACAGCTAAGCTAAGTTTTGGTATGCTTTGGCAGGGAGTTGTGAATGAAGCAAATTTTTTTACTCTTTTGTTTGGTATCTCTGTTTTCTTCACTGGTCTTGGCGCAAGCTGATAATCCTGTATCAGTCAGACTCGAGATTTTTGTGGTCAGCCAAGTCACCGAAGAAGATGGTAGCGTCAAAGAATCCTTTAAGCCTTCTCAAACCGCCAGACCTGGGCAAACGGTAGAGTATCGCCTCTTTGCCAAAAATGAAGACGAAACCAATTTACCCGCTGGTACAGTCGTCATCACTGGCCCAGTTCCTGATGGAACAACCTTTGTCCCAAGCTCAGCAACGCCAAACAGTGAAGAGGTCTTAACCGAATACTCTGCTGATGGGGAAATTTTTCAAGATTCCGATACTCCTCTGATGATTGAAAAAGATGGCAAAAAAGAAATTGTTGATCCTACCGCCTATAAAGCTGTGCGCTGGACACTCCTGACTGAATTACAACCAGGGCAAGAAGTGCAATTTGTTTATAGGATTACGGTTAATCCCGCGAACAACTAATGTCACAGAGTTATTGCCAAGCGGTTCGCTCAGGCACGTTGCATGAGGTTCATAAGCTCTACCACGACCTCGAGTATGGTTTTCCCCTGCAAAGTGATAATGCCCTATTTGAAAGATTGGTCTTAGAAATCAATCAGGCTGGGCTTTCTTGGGAAACTATTTTGAAAAAGAAGTCAGCCTTTTATGAAGCTTTTGACGGGTTCGATATTGCCACTGTGTCCAACTACCTTGATAAAGACAAAGAACGTTTACTTGCCAACGCTGGCATTATTCGCAACAAACTTAAGGTTAATGCAGCCATTGAAAATGCCAAGCGATTACTGCTTATCCAAGACCAATATGGCTCTTTTGTAAACTGGCTCGAGCATCACCATCCACTTGAAAAACTCGAGTGGGTAAAACTTTTTAAGAAAACCTTTGTCTTTACGGGTGGAGAAATTGTGGGCGAATTTTTAATGAGTACTGGGTATCTGCCTGGAACCCATGATGCTGATTGCCCTATATTTGAAAAGATTAAGAAACTAAAACCAGCCTGGGTGCAGTAGCTACATACTTGCTTCATCTTTGGTTTTGATGAAACGCATAAATAAATTTGCCTAATGACCAGATTACCTGTTGATTGAGTAACCAGATGCTACCTGCAAAAAAGAGAAAGACCGAGAGGGCATCCGGTCTTTCATGGAGGGGTCACGTGTCTCTAGGAGGTGTATCTAGTGCCCTGCTAGATATAACTATAGCTCCCAAGCCTTAGACCCCTCTTAGGTAGGGGTGAGGAGTGTGAGGAAGAAAGATGCCAAAATGCAGAGAGCGAAGAGCAGAGGGCTAAGGCTTGAGCTCTTGGCTCTCTCTCAGCCCTCTGCCATCTCTATTGTCTAGCTCGAGACCGTGAAATGCGAAACCACACCGTACACTACAACAAATGCCTAAAACACTTTTAGCAATACTGGCTCACCCCGATGATGAAGCTTTTGGCGTAGGTGGAACACTTGCAAAATATGCCGCCAGCGGTCATCAGGTCTATCTTATTTGTGCCACCAAAGGTGAATCTGGAAAAATAACTGACCCCAGCATTGATCCAAACATTGACAAAGGTAAATTGCGCGAACAGGAACTTAAAGATTCGTGTAAGGCTCTAGGGATTCATGAGCCTATTTTCTTAGGCTATTTAGATTCAGGGCGTTTTGAGCGGACACGGCATGATGATACGCAGGCCTTAATGAATGTTGATGAATTAGAGATTGAACAAAAACTTCTCGAGCATATGGCTGTCTTACAACCCGATATCCTTATAACTTTTGACGCACACGGCATTTACGGACATATTGACCATATTAAAATGCACCGCGCAGCGACTGCAGCCTTCTGGTCTGCTGGCAAGGTTATGACCGTACCACCTCAACGCCTCTTTTACGCTGCGATGGCCTCAACACGCATGAAGCAAATGCAAGCCATGCGCGAGAATTCTCCCCTATCCAAACTAGATGCTGATATTTATGGGGTTTCTGATGATTCTTTTGCTGCCATCATTGACGTGCGTTCCTTTGTAGGACAAAAACAGGCTGCCATTGCCGCTCACCGTTCACAAGTGGGGCCTCAATCTTCTTTTGCTGGACTCAGTGAGGGCGAAGCCAAAAAAATGTGGGAAGAGATGATGGGTATTGAAACCTTTACCTTAGGAGGCTTGCGGGGTGGGTTTCCAGTAATGCCAGTTGATGATTTATTGAAGGGTTAGCCCTAAGCCCTCTGCTCTTTGCCAAAAGGCTTTATTGATAGATATGCCCTGAAGTACTTGAAGGGTGATACATCTCGGTTGATAGATGATACCTCTCAGTTGATAGACTTACCCTGAGTTTATCGAAGGGTGATAGTACGAAGTTTGAGCGAAGCGTACCTCTCATTTTTTTCTCCACCACCATAAAATCCAGAGCCCTCCTGCTATCAAAACAAATGGTAAAGCCCAACCAAAACCATTGCCCCTAGGGTCATTTACGACCAAGGTCAAAATACTAAACACAATGGCAGGATACAAAGCCCAGCGTTGTCCACCACGAAGCTTGGGAAGTAAGTAGAGATAAGTGAATGTTGCGGCAAACCCTAAAAATAAAATAGGTGTTCCATCCCAACGGGGAAATAAGGTTTGAAAAGCCACCAATAATGCCACGCTGGCTAAAATGCCACCAGGAATCACCGGCCACCAACGGCGAACCTTGGCAAAATGTAAGGCCAAAAAGACAAGTGCAGGAAATCCTAAGGCTGCCACGCCAGCCATATCTCCTGTAGTAGCCATAGCAAACACATAAAGGGCAACTACACCCGTCATTCGTACCCATATAGGAATTGCATTGACCGTCCACAAGGCTAATCCGACTGCCGCCAAAACAGCTAGCCAAATAATAGCGGGTAACAAGGCAAAAAACCTCGAGTTAATCAAAAGTACAACCACCCCTATACCAATGAGTAAAGGCCCCCAACGGCTTATATCCCTAGCTTTCATACATCACCTCGAGGGATGGTGATAGTGATGGTGGTTCCTTGCCCCACTGTACTATTAATCTCAAATTGTCCACCCAGAGATTCAGCGCGTTCACGCATTGATTTTAGCCCTAGTCGCTCACTAAAATTCTGAGTTACATCAAACCCAATACCGTTATCTTGAATACAGAGTTGAACATGTTGCGGGTATTCTTTTAAGGCTACATGAACCTGCGTAGCTTTGGCATGTTTAACGATATTGTGCAAGGCTTCTTGGGTAATTCGGTACAAGGTTTGCTTATGACCAAAGGCTAAGGACGGCTCACCTTCACCATCAAAATCAGCCTTGAGTTTATGGCGTACTTCTAAAGCTTCGACTTGCTTACGCATAGCGGCAGCCAAACCCTCTTTTTCCAAAACTTCGGGGCGCAATTCAAAGATAAGTGCGCGCATTTCGGCTAGTCCTGCTTCAGCTAAATTTTGTACATATTCCAAAGCCGACTCGGCTTTTTCAGGATACTGAAGCTGTTTGCGGGCTGCATGGGTTCCTAAAACAATGCTGTATAAGGCTTGCGATACTGAATCATGAAGTTCCCTAGCCAAATGCTGGCGTTCATCAAAGGCTGCTTTCTCCTGAACTTGTTTATACAGATTGGTGTTGGCTAAAGCCACACCAGCCTGATTCACAAAAGCTGAAATTAAGGGTAGTTTCTCTTGGTCTAGCAACTGACTTTGCATAACCAAAACTCCCACCACTTTATCGCGCACAATAAGTGGAAAAAAATGTTGTGAAGCCTCATGAAACGGAAGTTTACGCTCACTCACTTCTACAAATCTTTTCTGATTCACATTTAGCTCGCCGCGTTGAATCACCAGTTGAAAAAGCGTATGTGATAAACGCTCAAAAAGGCTGATGGCTTGATAGGGTACTAGGGTATGTAAACGATCAAAAATATGTTCTAAAAGTGGGCGGTCATCCGTGGTTAGGGCGATGCTGTTAGAAAGCTCGAGCAAGGCCACAAGCTCCGATGTACGTTCTTGAACACGATGCTCGAGGCGGGCTTCACTTTGCCGCAAGGCTTCATTGGCTTTTAGAAGTTCATCGGTTCGCAAAGAAAGTTTTTGTGACATGTTATTAAACGAACTCGCGAGTAACCCCAACTCATTATCATTGGTAACTGGTAAATACACATTAAGGTTTCCTGCAGCTACTTCTTGGGTAGCGACAGCTAAAGAGTTAATGGGCTCTACTAAAAATGAACGGCTAAACACGGTAGCCGCCACCAAGGTAAGCAGAAAAATAGCCATTAAGTTTACGATGACACTTCGCAAGATATTGCTTAAATCGGTGGTGGGCGTAATATTATTTTCAGCCAAGAGCCTAAAGAAATTCTGTTCTGCCGAGTTAAACCCCCTGGCTAGCTGAATTGCCGTAGCCCCAGCTAAAATCAACACAATCAGCACAATCAGCAAACTGAGGCGGGTACTTAAACGGTTCCAGAAGGGGATGTTCATAAGAAAGGGAAAAGGGAAAAGGGAAAAGGGAAAAGGGAAATAGAGTACGAGTTCAGTATCGTGTCACACTTTCCACTTTCTACTTTCCACTTTCGCCTCATCGCTTTACTCCAATCCGACTAGGCCTTCTTTAAGGGCAAATAAAGCCACTTGCGTGCGACTTTGCAAATTGAGTTTAGAGAGAACACTCGAGACGTGGGTCTTAATGGTGACTTCTGAAACCTCTAGGGCATTAGCGATTTCTTTATTGGAATAGCCTCTGGCAATTAAGCGCAAGGTTTCGGTTTCGCGTTCTGTCAGCGATTCACGCATTTCTGGAGTTCGCACTTCCTTGACCAAACGCTTTTGGGCTTTGGGGTGCAAACGAACTTCGCCCTTGGCTGCTGCACGAATAGCCTCTACAAGTTCTTCTGGGCCACTTTCTTTTAAGAGGTAACCTGCCGCGCCCGCCTCTACTGCGTCAATCACCAGGCGATCTTCTAAAACACTGGTCAGGGCCACTACTTCTACGTCAGGAAAGTCTTTCTTAATGGCCCGAATAGCACTTACCCCGTCCATCACTGGCATCAATAAATCCATTAAAACAACTTGTGGATTGTACTTTTTAACCAGTTCCAGAGCCTCTTGACCATTGTTAGCTTCGGCAATAATCTCTAAATCTGGCTCTAAACCCAACACCATCTTTAGTCCTTGTCTAACTACTACGTGATCATCTACTAATATGAGTCGAATCTTTTCCATAGCTAAACTATAACGTTATCTGAGCCAGGGGTTACAAGCGTCCACCAAAAGATGGAGAGACTTATCAACTTTTTGTGGAGGCTAGCAGGCGGGTTTAACCCCTAAACTTAAAGAATCAAAGATTAAAGGTTCAAATTTTTAACCTTCAACTTTCAATCTTGAATCTCTAAAGGAGCTTTTTATGACCCTCAAAAACAATAATCTTCTAGGACTTATCCTAATTGCAGTAGGTGCACTGGCCATCTTAGGCAATATAGGCATCTTTGGCAACATGACCAACCTGCTGTTTGCCGCTGGAATGGGGGCAAGTGGTGTTTATTTGATTCGGCAGTATTTGAAACATCAGCAGCAGTTATGGGCCTCGATTGTTGGGTTTACATTGCTAGGTTTAGCACTAGCTTCTATTACCGGAGCCATGTCTGGCTTCTACTTTTTTGCCATGATGGGGCTGGGGTTCATCACTATTTACAGGACAGAATCTAAACAATGGTGGGCTCTTATTCCTGGAGGTGTTCTTTTGACCTTGGCGACAGTCGCTGGGTCTGAAGCCATCTTTCCACGCTGGGACGCTGCTCCCCTATTTTTTGCAGGACTTGCTTCTACCTTTGGCTATTTGTATATACACGGCAAACGTTGGGCTATCTACCCTGCCATCGTCCTGTTTATAGTAGCTTTTCTTAACCTAAGTTTTTCTGGTGGTTGGATTATTCCTACACTCTTAATCGCAGCAGGTTTTTATGTCATTCGCCAGAAGAACCTAGCCCTTGCCACCGACCATGTCGAACCTAAAACCAGCACCTTAGCTACGACCCAAACACTTAATACTGACATGATCATTAAAAAACTTAGTGACTTACCTGAAGTCTCAAACCATCCTACTGGAGCCCTAAATAATTCTGAAGAACCTAAAATCTAAACTTGAATTTTTTTAGGACATGAGTCAGGTATGAATTTTTTATGCAAACGGAGCAAAATGCTCCGTTTGCATAATATTTTGTCATTGCGAGCCTAAGAATGGGGTGTATTCAATGCTGATAAAGCGCATCTTTGCCAATCCGCGAAGCAATCTCATTTCGCTTCTTCTAATATTACAAAGTTAATATACGGATTGCTTCGTTGCTTATGCCCTTCAAATGATACAAGTTGTGTAATAGATAACTATTTCACCCTATAAACGCTTCTCGCAATGCCCGTTAAAGGGAAAAGTCAAGAGGGGAAAGCACACTTAGGGTCATAAGAGACATTATGAGTAACAACGGTGAAGGCAATGCGGAGAAGTTTACGAGCAATGGTGAGCAGAGCTTCGACGTGACAGCTACCTTGACGTTTAAGCGAGTCATAGTAGCTACGAAAATCCTTGTAGTTCATGACTGCCCCCCAAGCAGCATTGTAAAGACGCTTGCGTAAGTAAGCGTTGCCACGCTTGGTAACTTTACCTTTGCCTTTCCAGGTTCCACTTTCACGCACCGAAATGTCTAAACCCAGAAAGGCAATCCATTGCTTAGGATGGCTACATTGAGCATCTAAGAACTGAGCTATCAAGGTGGCTAAGGGTGCAGAAATACCTGGGATACTCTGCAAGCGTAGGACGGTGGCACAGTGCTTGGTTTGCTGCAACACAAGCTGTTGTAATTCTTGCTCGAGTTGGTCGATTTGCTTGCTGAATATTTTTGCTGTTTTGCATAGCTGCTTTTCACCCTCACTAGCTTCTATACTGAGCTGTTTTTGAAAGGTCGTGTAATCCTTGAGGGTGGCTTTGAGGGCTTGGAGTTGTTTTTCTAAAGAAGCCAGTAAGCCCATTTTCTGCCTAATTTGTATAGCCGTTTTATCTCGTCCGAAAGATTTGGGTAAGTCTTTCTCAAGTAATGCAACTTGAGCTAACACCCCTGCATCAGCTTTATCAGTTTTGATTTTGCGAATCTGAGAACTGTAATAACGTTTAGCTAATAAGGGATTGATGACCCGTACATCTATCCCTGCTTCACTAAGGTGTAAGGCTGCCAATAAGTGATAGCGTCCAGTAGATTCCATCACCACTTTGTAAGCACCTGTGGCTTGGGCTAACCTTTCAACTAACACAGCAAGTCCCGCCTCATTATTACTGTAGCTGTGACTTACTTCTTTACCTTCATACACAAATGCAACTTCTAAACTCGCTTTACTGACATCTATCCCGACACCTAACACTACATCCTTTATTTCGCTCATTACCAAACCTCCTTCATAGAGATGTCTTTGTCGCACCTTGTCATATGGGTTAAAGTGGTTCTGGAGACCTTACCCGTTTTATTGTGGCTCCACAAAGACTTAGAGGAGAGACGTTTCGCATTGCGTGGGGCTCTAAGCCCTTGACGATCTCGTCTCTTCTCCTCTTTATCTTTTAACCCATTCTGCCATGCAGATGCTGAGTCCTCTCCTTTATATGACGAATGAATATGAAATTTTGTCATTAACTCAAATTTTCGGGATGACTCATGTTTTTAGGTTTCAAGGTTAGCTGGTAGTGAAACAACCTTCTGACAGGCAGTAAAGAGCAGCACCAGGTTACACCCTTAAGCCCAAGATGCTACATTAAAGCCATGACAACATTTGCACTCGAGTCTATTGCCGATGAAGCTTTTAAGCTCACCCAAGAAGCCTTAAACCGCTATACCTTCGATACCAACGAGGTTTACTACACCTTTGCCGATAAGACTATTGTTCCCACCTTTTTAATCCGCCCCATTTCACGCAAAAGTGTAGACACTCACCAAACCTTCTATGACCTCAAAGGCGAGTCTCTTAACATCTTCCCTGCTTTTGGAGCGTCCATGGCCTTTATGCGCTCGAGGTTTGCTCAAGATGTCTATACAACCCGTGAAGACGGCTATGCCGGTGGAGTTCACATTTTGCCCAGAGTTGGATTAAATGATAAAACCAGACTCGAGGATGTACAAAAGAGTCACCCTGCAAAGGTTGGTGTTGCCCTAGGTATCAATGAAAATCCCGAATTTCTAAAGTTACTTTTTTCAGAGCCCAATTTAGCCTTTGTTTCAATTGATATTGCACATGGCGCAAATGCGGCAGCTTTGACCGTACTAGAAAAATTACGAGCACTTGGTATTGAGCAAGGAGTCATTCTGGGCAACGTGGGTTCTGTCGAGGGCTTCCTATATGCTTATTGGCTGATGAAACTTTCTGGTTTTAAGCACATTATTATTAAGGCTGGCGTAGGGCCAGGTTCGGTCTGCACCACGCGCATTAACACCGGTGTGGGCGTGGGTCAATTTACACTTCTCGAGCAACTCAGCCGTGTAAAAACAGAACTTGCTTACAACGATGTACACGTTATTAGTGATGGCGGCGTAAATTCAGCAGGAGATTTTGTAAAAGCACTGGCTCTTAGTGATGGGGTCATGATGGGTAAATTTTTTGCTAGCGGTTCTTTTGAAGATGACGTTCTAGATTATCAAGGTGGCAAACTGATGGGTGTTCACCTTTATGGTATGGCTTCGGCGATGGTCACAGAAAAGCGCAATTTTATTGAGGGCTCTTCACAAACGCTAAGAAGTTTTCACCAAAATGCTCAAGAAGCCGTCAAGCGTATGCGTGAAGGTTTGCAAAGTGCGATGACCTATGTGAATGCAACCAGCCTAAATGAATTTAGAAAGAATGTGCGGTTTGCGACCAATTCACATGCGGCAATTGTGGAAAGTGGTGTTCACTAGGGCTCCATAATCCACCTAAATTGAAAGGAGATAGTATGCCACGCGCAACAACTCTCGAAGAGCTACGCACAATGAGTATTGAAGATCTTATAAATCAATATGATGCCACGTCTGAAAACGTTAGAGTTGGATTAGAATTCCTACGACAAGAGATTATTCGCCGAGAAAGTGTGGCGGAAACAGCAGCAATCACACGAATGACACGTCAAATGCGCAATCTGACAGTTGTAATAACAGTGCTTACAATAGTCAACATCATTGTGGCAGCTATTACATTGTTAAAAGGCTAGTAAATGTTGTATCTATTAAGGTGTTCTTTATGAAACTGTCTAAACAAGAAGCAGAATTATATTACGAGCTTATGTGGGCTCTGCAATATTTCGTCAATCAGAAGCTCAATCTTTTGCCCTCTATAGATACACTTGAAGACTATGTAATATATCCCACTGAAGAAAAATTCAAAGTACGCGAAGCCCTATTTAAAGATAAAAAATGGTTTGACCTGTTTGTGCAAGAAAACCCTCAGCAGTTCTCGGAAGATAATTTATCCGTCATAAAAAAGTGGCAAAATTTTATCAAAGGCGAATTTTACATCGAGCGGTTTCTAAAAAAGCAAGCCATTTTTATTGCACAAGATAATCGTGTTTTTGGAGTTTGTGGCATCAATGACGGGTTTGATGAAATGATACACCCCTCGAATCTGCCACTTTTGGTTAGAACCGTCTTATTACCCTTTGAAGGCAGAATCATTTATGACGGGTTATTTGAATCCTATAGTGTTATGTTTGGTAGTGGCATCCGTGGAGACCTTAAAGAAACGTACTTGAGTGCAAAACAGAAAAACCGAATTATCGAAAGCTTTGATGAACCAACTAAGACCAGACCAGTTAAGGCGCAACTCCTTAAAAATTGGGAACCTGACATCGCAGGCCTTCTTGAAAAAACTAGACAGTTAAAAGCAGGAAGCGATTATCCAGCAACGTATGGTTCTTCATTTTCGTTGGTCAAGGCCAGCCTCGAGTATGCCCAAGGTGTTGTATCCCAATCAGATAGCAGTACCCTCTTCAAACGCTTAACGAAAATAGAAAAAGAGCTGAATAAGGCATTCACCACCCTCGAGCACCAAGAGTAATAGTCATTAGGCGAATGAATAAATAAAAGGGCAGCCACTTGTCTCGAGAGTGGCTGCCTATGGCCCCTACAAAAACTGGAAAACTCCAATTTCTGTCAAAAAATGGATATAGTAAAGCCTAAAATTAGGCTTTCTATAATGAAATAGCCCTAACAACTAGGCATTTTAGGTGCTTTGTATACAAAAATCTTGCACATTGAGTACAAAAGTTACCTAATTTTGATATTTCATGCATTAAAGTTAGCATCTAAACCGATTTATGTAAGTATTTTTAATAACAAAGTGTATGATTTACATATTTTTTTGCATAATGAGCATTATTTATTTTGCAAATAACCACTATCCTTGACACAAATTACAAAACTATGCTACCTTTATGAGGTCTCGAGTTGTGCAACTAATGCACACTCAGGAGGTGACAGATGAAAAAGTGGCCCCTAATTACACGTTTAATGAGTCTAGGATTCTTCCTGAGTTCAGCTTTCGCACAGGATATTCCTGCGATTGACAGTGGGGATACCGCTTTTATGCTGGTGTCCGCAGGTATGGTTCTACTCATGACCCCTGCTCTGGCTTTCTTCTATGGCGGATTGGTTCGCGCCAAAAATGCTCTAAACACCATGATGATGAGCTTTATTTCTTTAGGCTTTGTTGGAATTGCCTGGGCACTGATTGGCTACACCCTCAGCTTTACCCCTGGCAACAAATTTTTTGGTGGACTCACTAACATCTTTTTGAATAATGTTGGCCTTACCCCCGAAGGTGTGATCTGGCCAGTAACTATTCCACATGTTCTGTGGGTGGCTTATCAGGGAACCTTTTGTATCATTACTGCTGCTCTGATTTCTGGAGCCATTGTTGAGCGTATGCGCTTTGCGCCTTATATTGCTTTTATTACTTTGTGGTCAGTATTGGTTTATGCACCTTTAGCCCATATGGTCTGGGGTGGCGGCTGGTTAGCTGGTGGTGGTCTTTTCGGTGATGGCTTTGCTTTAGATTTTGCAGGTGGAACCGTAGTTCATATCAATGCTGCCATGGCCGCATTGGTGGCTGCTCTAGTTCTTGGTAAACGCAAAGATTATGGTAAACAAGCTATTTTGCCTCATAATGTTCCTTTTGTACTCTTAGGTGCAGGTTTACTGTGGTTTGGCTGGATTGGCTTTAATGCTGGTAGTGCCTGGGCTGCTAACGGACTAGCTGGACTCGCACTTACGAACACGTTCTTTGCCCCTATGGCGACTTTGGTTATCTGGACTATTATTGACTTTTCACGTTCCAAAAAAGCAACTGCCGTGGGTGCAGCGACGGCTATTGTTGTAGGTCTGGTTGCTGTTACACCTGCTGCTGGTTTTGTTTCACCCATGTCGGCTATTTTGATTGGTGCCATTGCAGCATTCCCCAGTTACTTTGGAATTTTGTGGCGTTCACGCAGTGGTTTAGATGATTCACTGGATGTAGTCGCTGCTCACGGTTTAGGCGGTATTACGGGCGCACTTTTAACAGGTGTCTTTGCCGATGTAACCCTTAATAGTGCAGGTGCCAATGGTCTTTTATTTGGCAATCCTGGTCAGCTTGGAATTCAAATTGGAGCTATATTAGTGGCTATTGTGTATAGCTTAGTAGTAAGTTTTATCCTGCTTAAAATTATTGGCGCAATCACACCCTTACTGGCTACTAGTAAAGAAGAAGGTCTTGGGCTTGATGTTACGCAGCATGGTGAAGAAGCCTATACCGATGGTGAAGGTGCTGTTCTAATTGCAACCATTGATGTTCCCAAAAACCAAGCCGTTATGAAAACCGCAGGGAGTAAAGTATGAAGATGATTCACGCTGTTATTCGCAAAGAAAAATTAAATGAGGTTTTAACAGCTCTCTTTGCCAAAGACATTACTGGAATCACCGTTTCAAGAGTTCAAGGCCACGGTGGTGAAACCGAGACCGTTGAAACCTATCGTGGAACAACGGTCAAGATGGAACTCACTGAAAAAATCAAGCTCGAGATTGGGGTCACTGAACCCTTTGTGCAAAAAGCTGTGGATGCTATTTTGAAATCAGCCAGAACTGGCGAAGTTGGCGACGGGAAAGTTTTTGTGTTACCGGTTGAAAAAGTGTACCGCATTCGTACTGGTGAAGAAGATGCCGCCGCCGTTACCCCCGTTTTAGTTAGCAGATAATTTTTAATTCGTCTAACAGCCTCGAGAACTTTCGAGGCTACTTTATTTTTTCTACGTACTCGTACTAAATTAGCTTAGATTTATTTTCGCAGTTTTCTCTAAGAAGTCCTTTGCAGATTAACATTCTCAAAAACATAAGACTAACTTAATTGTGTTCGGGTACATATGGCAAATAAAGAGGCTAGAGAAGTCACTCAATGAATCCTGTTCTCGGAATGCTTAATCTCAAAATCATTGTGTAGGTGACCAGTTCCAAACCCTGAGTTTACCTACGGGTGAGACCGAATGTGATGCTGTGAGATGAAAATGAATGCGAAATATGCATGCTACCTAAAGCAAAGTGATCATTCTACTCATGTTTATATGTTAAAGTCTATAACATGAAACTCTTACTAACCATTGTTCAAGATGCTGACGCACCCAAGTTGCAAAAAGCACTTATTGAAGGTGGCTTTAGTTCAACCAAGTTAGCCAGCACGGGTGGATTTCTTAGAGCAGGTAACACTACCTTTATAATTGGTGTAGATGATCACAAAGTCACTCAGGTCAAGGAGATTGTAGGTAAAACCTGTCAGGAACGCATTCAGATGATGAATGCTGGTCCAACAATCTCAAACCTCGAGGATGCTTATTTATCTCAACCTCTTGAAGTTAAGGTAGGCGGGGCCATTATTTTTGTGGTTAATGTTGAAGAGTTTGCTAAACTTTAGTCTCTAGAAAAATTAATTCTTAAAAACGAAAATATAACTTGAAGCGCACCTCGAGCAAAAAACTATGCGGACATTTTTGCTAGGATTATGTTTAGCAATTCCACGATTCGTTGAGACAGACAAAATGTGCGTCAAATGTTTCAACAAGGGGCTTCAGCCGCTTGTACACGCTGCTGCAAGTGTCTCAATAATGCTTGGAACTGATAGTTTATTTTCAGGGTGCTTACAGACCTTTTATCTTTAAGCAGCTAAAATATCTACATGGCTCGAGTTCTGACTAGTTTTTTCTTAATCCTTTTATTGCTCAGTCTCGGTTTAGCCATCACCCAGAACAGCATGAATACAAGACCTCCCTCCGAAGTGGTTCCTGAAATTTTAGCCCTCATTAGTGGATACGGGGAGCAAGTTCAGCGTGGAGCTGAAAGTTATGATTTAGTATGCTCTAACTGCCACGGCAACACCGGACTTGGCATTGAAGAAGGACGAAAAGAATTCTTGCCAGAACATCAAAAATGCGAAAAATGTCATCGTCCTTTTAACGCAGCAAAACTCATAGATGTTGAAATATCCGATAAGAACGCCTTTAATATCGGCAACCCACCAGCGTTAAATGGAACCATTCAAAAATTTGGTAGTGCTGCTGGTTTATATACCTATATCAAAACAACCATGCCCCGTTATGCCCCTGGTAATTTAACTGAACAGGAATATCTGGATATTACGGCCTTCTTATTAGTCATGAATAAATCCCTTTCTAAGGAAAGTACCCTGACTATTGAAAACATTCAAGAATTTTTACTTATACCTTAACTGCGGACATCAAGGACATCTCGCACAGCATCGCCTAAAAGGTTCCAACCTAGTACAAAAAGTAAAATAATAAATCCAGGCCAGAAAATCACATACCAATAGACAAAGGGTTGACCCGGTAAACCCGTAATCCAAGAGCGAGCAAAGCTAATCATTTGTCCCCAATCAGCATATCCAGCAGGTGCGCCTAAACCCAAGAACCCTAAAGCCGCTACACCCAAGGTAACTGCTCCAATATCTAGGCTGGCTAAAATAAGCAATGATCCAACCGCATTAGGTAAGACATGCCTGAAGATAAGCCTCGAGTTATTGGCTCCAAGGGCTCTTGCACCATCAACAAATTCCAATTCGCGTACTTTTAAAATTTCTGCTCGCAAGAATCTTGCGTAGCCCGTCCAAGCCAAAACTGCCAGTGAAATCAAAACATTTCTAAGGCTTTGACCAAAGATAGCAACAATCACCATAGACAAAATGATCCCTGGAATAGAGCTTAGAATCTCAATAATACGCATGATAACCGTATCTATCCAACCTCCAAAAAAACCAGAAACACTGCCAACAACCAGTGCTACCATAAGCCCAAACCCTGTGACTGCAAAGGCTGATAGAAAAGCGGTTCTACTTCCCCAGACCAACCCATAATAAATATCGTAGCCTCCACTCGCTACTCCCAAAGGAGAAATTTCAGAGGGTGGTTTGGGAACTTGAGAGCGACCTACTTGGGGAATGTCATAACAAGAGGCAGGCGATAAAAGCATAGCTCGCCAAAACACAGGCTTGAGCGGGTTTCTCAAAGCACCAATAGTTTCTTGTGATAAGCCTAAATCCCTCACACAACGGTTACGATAATTAGCAAGCTGGGGATAGGTTAATACGGGCGCAAAAATTGCTACTAAAACGAAAGCTACAATAATTAAAAACCCAATCATACCCAATGGGTTTCGTCTAAAGCGTTTCATGGCTTTAGACTTCCACCAAGCAGAAAAAGAACGTGCCTCTCGAGGCTGCTTTAAGGTTGTAGATAGTGTTGCCATCAGTTGTACCTAATCCTTGGATCAACTAAAGCATAAGAAATATCAGCAAATAAATTGGCGATGACGACTGTCAAAGCTGTAAAGACTGCTCCAGCCAAAACAGCAGGAACATCAAACTGAATTGCAGAATCAGCTAACCACTTACCAATTCCTGGATAAACAAAAATGGTTTCGGTGATAATAACTCCATTAAAAAGGTTAATAAGTGTAAAGCTAGCAAGCGTAACGATTGGAATAAGTGCATTTCTAAGGGCGTGCTTACGATTAACAACGGACTCTGCTAAACCTTTGGCTCTGGCAGTACGAACAAAATCAAGGGATAAGGTGTCTAATAAAGAGCTACGCATAATTCGTATAATCTGAGCACTTGAAATGAGTACCAAGGTTAAAACTGGTAATATTAAATGACTTAGTACATCTAAGAAAATATCAAAGCGTCCATTAAACAAACTATCTAAAGTTAGGAAACCAGTATAACGTTGGAACTCTGGTTTGATAATCTCGAGGCTGTGGTCATTAGAAACCTGGAATTGACCTGGAAGAATATCCAATCCACCATAAAAAATAGTCAGCAACCACAAAGCCAACACGAAAGAAGGTAGTGACCAGAAAAAAATGCCCAAGGTTCTGGAAAGTTGATCAATGAATTTATCTCTGTTCAAAGCTGATATGGTCCCCAACCAAATGCCTATAAGCATAGTCGGAATAAACGCCAATACTGCCAATTCAATCGTATTTGGCAACCTGCGCTTAAACGCGTTTAGCACAGGTTCACCTAAGGTTTTAGAAAACCCAAAGTTACCCTGAGCAACCTGTCCAAGCCAATTACCATATTGAATATAAAAGGGTTTATCCAGTCCATATTGATTTATAATTAAATCTAAATTTCGCAACTGGGCTTCACTTTTTACAAAAGCTACCGCACGTTGGGCTGGACTAAGCGATTGAAGCAATAAAATAATAAGTAACGTAGTGCCGAAAAATACAAGTGGCACCAAAAATAATCTGCGAATAATAAAAGCAAACACAAAATATCCAAAATTTTGTAGAGGACCCTAATAGCCCTCTACAAAATTTTCTATTTAGTTCTTAGAAATACTTTTCCAGAGGAAACCAGCACTTAGGTTAGGGTTGTTGTAAACACCCTGAACTTTATCACTCATGGTTAAGTATGGAACACCCTGAGGTAATAGCACATACGGAGCATCTTCGTACGCCAACTTACCAATCTGGCTATAGAGATCAGCACGCGCTGCTGTATCAGGGTTTACTCGAGCTTGTGCGTCTAACTCATCAATAGCAGCATTGACATAACCATTTTGCCCTGCATAGTAACCCGTAGAAGCATAGAAAATGTGAATGAAGTTATCAGGGTCAGCAAAGTCAGGAACCCAACCAACAATAGAGACAGGAAGCTTTTTATTACCCCGCTCATCAAGGAAGGTTGACCACTGAACACCACGTGTTTCGACCGTAAATTTAGGGTTGATAAACTCTAAGTTATCAGCAAGAATTTCAGCTACAGTCTGACGTGTAGTGTTACCTGTATTATAGGTAATAGTTAAGTACATTCCCTTTTCCCAAAGCTCTCCACCCCAGGCCTGTCTACATTCTTCTTCGGCTTTTTCTAAGTCAAGAACATACTCTGGAACACTGGGGTCATACCCTAAGTAAGATTTGGGCAAGGCCATGGTGATATTACTACCTGCTCCTAAAAGAACATCCTGAATATAGGCATCACGGTCAAAAGCATAATTAAAGCACTTACGAACATGCACATCGCTAAAGAAATCAGCAGGAATACCTAAACCATCAAGTTTTCCTGAACCAACGTTTACATTGTCGTCCATTGTGATGGCTTGTGACATTTGAATAGCATTTACTGCTGATGAAGACCAACCTAGACTGGTATCTGTAAAGGCATCATAAATTTTAACACCAGGTTGCCCTTCGACTTGTGGAAGACTCAAGCGTGAGCCAAGTATAATTTCATCAGCATCACCAGCTTTAAGAGCCTGAATGCGCGCTGCTTCATCTTCCACTTGCTGCAAAATCACATTTTTAATAACGGGTGCGCCACCCCAATAAGATTCATTGGCAGCAGCCACAACACGAATACCGGGTTCCCAAGCTACAAGTGAGTAAGGACCTGTTCCACTCATATTGCCCTGTAAATGATACTCGCGTAAATCTACACCAATCCAGTCACGCCAAGTTGCAGCACTGCCATCCCACATACCATTAGCAATTGCCCACTGGCTATCTACAATCGATGCGCCCATAAACAACATTTGTGCAAAGAAAGCAGGGTTAGCCGAAACCAAGTGGAATTCTACAGTATTATCATCAACACAAACTACACTGTTATCAATAAGATTCCAGTATTCATTATATTGATCATCTGTACCTGCTGTGCCATCTTCTGCAACTAGCGCATCATTGGCATTGACTTCATAACCTGTAAGAGAAGGTCCGAAAGTATAACCAATACCCGAATCAGCAGGGTTAATTGCCAGCGCACGCTGAATAGAATATTCAACATCCTTACAACTAAAGGCATTACCACTATGGAAACTTACACCCTGACGCAACTTAAAGGTATAAGTAAGCCCATCAGCCGACATCTCATAAGATTCTGCTAGTTGTGGCTCATATTCTGTAACACTTTCACCCTTATACCCAAAAAGGGTTTCATAAATATTTTCTACGACTTGCCCAGAGGCTGTATCATAAGCCTGTGTTGGATCAAGTGTATCCACATCACCAAACGATTGATACACAAAGGTATCTGGACCTGCAGCAAACGCTAAGCCTAGGCTGAGGACCACCAATAAACCTAAAATTTTTTTCATAAACCTCCTTAAAAATCTAACCAGTCCTTTTGGACTTGGTTTAATTTAACACATATTTGGTTAACCTTAATACAGTTAAGGTTAACTATTTTTTAACTCCACAAAAGAATTAAGTATTATCTATAATTTATAGCTGATTGTAATCGTTATCAGAGACTATTTTTTGTGAAAAAATCAACTTTATCATAAAGCTCGAGAGAAGCCTTCGCCCCTCTCGAGCCTATTTCTTTATCCCCAAGCCGCAACCACAGCACGCTTGGTGAGTTCTTTAGCTAATTGTGAGCGGTAAGCAGCATTGGCAAAGGGGTCTTCTAAAACATCTACCCCTTCAACAGCACTCGCTGAGGCGGCAGAGACGACATCAGCACTAAAGGCTTTACCCTCGAGTGCCCCCTCTACCCCACTAGCACGGTAAGCACCGCTACCAACACCCGTTACACCCACACGGCATTTAGAGATATTAGAGCCATTTTTTTCTAAAACAACAGCTACCCCACACACCGCATAACCCGAGGCTGGGTGATAGAACTTTTCATAGCTGGCATTACTGTGTACAGGGACACGAATTTCTACTAAAATTTCCCCCGCCTGAACTGCGGTAGCAAAAAAGCCTTGGAAAAAATCGCTTGCTGCAACGGTGCGTTTACCCGATGCCCCTTGAACAACCATCTGGGCATCAGCAGCTAAAATAGCAGCAGGAAAATCTGCAGCAGGGTCAGCGTGAGCTAAAGCTCCGCCAATAGTTCCCATATTGCGCACCTGCATATCACCAATATGTGAGGCTGTTTGGGCAATCACGGGGATTTTTTGCTGGGCTAGTTTAGAGGCTGCGATTGCAGCATGAGTAGTAAGTGCGCCAATCGCCACAACGCCACCGTCTTCTTTGATATAGCTCAAACTGCCACGCAATTTTTTCATGTCAATTAAAGTTGCAGGTGTGGCTAAGCGTAATTTCATTGCTGGCAACAAACTGTGTCCACCAGCTAGAAGTTTGGCATCGCTGTTTTGGGCCATGAGACTAAGGGCTTCTTCAATGCTGTTAGGAACATGATAATCAAATGCTGCTGGGTACATAAAGTCCTTTCGGGTTTTTCGTTATTAGTTTTTCGTCATTCGCAAATAGAAACGAATCACGAAAAATCAATAACACATAGAACTTAATCTGCTGCTGTCGCAGGGCTTGCGTTTTGAATGGCTTGCAAAATGGTTTGGGGCTTTAAGGGCATATCAATATGGTTAATACCAAAAGGCTTGAGGGCATCTACCACAGCATTCACCACTGCCGACGCACTGCTAATGGTCCCAGCTTCACCAATACCTTTGATACCCATAGGATTCACTGGCGATGGAGTCACAGTATGGTCTACTTCATAGTGAGGCACTTGGAAGGCTTTGGGAACTGCGTAATCCATAAGTGACGCTGTTAAGAGTTGACCATTGTCATCATATTCTGCACCTTCATAGAGAGCTTGGGCTAACCCTTGAGTAATACCACCATGAACCTGTCCTTCTGCTACCAATGGATTAATCATAGGACCACAATCATCTACAGCGATATAACGTTTTACATCTACATGACCAGTTTTGGTATCCACTTCTACTATGCAAACATGTGTTCCAAAAGGATAAGTGCAATCTGGTGGATCATAGTAAGCTGTATCATCTAAGAAAGGTTCCATACCTTGTGGCAGGTTATAGGCTAGTGCTGCTGCACCTGCAATTTCCTGAATTGTTTTAGCGTTGGCTGGAACGCCCTTAACAAAGACTTTACCGTCTTCAAAGACCACATCATCTACTGAAGCCTCGAGTAAGTGGGCTCCTAGTTTACGGACTTTTTCTTTGATTTTTTGCAAACTATTGTAAAGTGCAATCGCACCTACTGGCGCACTGCGGCTACCATAAGTTCCGTAACCAAACGGCGTACCTAAAGTATCGCTGTGCTGAATCATTACGTCTTCAACAGGTACACCAAGCTCATCGGCAACGATTTGAGCAAAGGTGGTTTCATGACCTTGACCATGTGATTGTGAACCTGTGGTGGCTACTACTTTACCAGTCAAGTGAACACGCACGTTTGCACTTTCCCATAAGCCTGCACCCCACCCTTCACCACCAAGACCAACCCACTTAGAAGGTGCTACACCACAAATTTCAATATAAGAAGCTAGACCAATACCCACATATTTACCTTGCTTGCGAGCTTCGGCTTGATCCTTACGGAATTGTTTATAACCTGCAATCTCGAGGGCTTTGTCCATAGCTTTTTCATATTCGCCACTGTCATATTTTAGACCTCTGAGCAAATTATTAGCAGGCTCATAAGGAAAATCTTGTGGTTGGATAAAATTCTTACGGCGCACTTCGGCAGGGTCTAAACCTAGTTTATCTGCCACTAAATCTATAGCCCGTTCAACCACATAGGATGCTTCAGGGCGACCTGCACCACGATAAGCATCTACCATGCCAGTATTGGTGTAAACCCCAAACACTTTGCAGTGAATTGCTGGGAATTTATAAGCTCCTGAAAGAAGTCTTCCATAGAGTGTAGTTGGAATACCTGGGGCAATGGTAGAAAGCACCCCACCTAAGTTTGCATAGGTGACAACTTTAAGACCTGTAATGGTACCATCTTTTTTAGCAGCCACCTCGAGGTCTGTAGCATGGTCACGGCCGTGAGTAGTGGCTATATAATTTTCCGAACGGCTCTCCATCCACTTAACTGGGCGATTGAGCATTTTTGCAAGTGCAGCCATCAAAGGATATTCATGGTAAAGGAAAATTTTTGCACCAAAACCACCACCTACTTGTGGTGAGATACAGCGCATTTTAGTTTCAGGAATACCAAACACAAATGCGGTCATAAGTAAGCGCATCACGTGCGGAGCTTGTGATGTCATCCAAACGGTATATTCATCTGTGCCGGTGTTGTATTGACCTATGGCTCCACGTGTTTCCATTGGGGTGGGAATAAGACGCTGGTTAATCAGGCTAGCTTTGACTACAACTTCAGCACTCGAGATGGCTTTAGTAGCAGCGTCACTATCTCCGCACTCCCATTCCATACAAACATTATTGGGCGCATCATCATAAAGCTGCGGCGCACCTGCTTGGGTCGCTTTTCGTACATCTGTGACTGCAGGTAACACTTCATAATCCACTTCAATAAGACCCAGCGCATCTTCGGCAATGTAGCGATTTTCTGCGACCACCACTGCCACCCCTGCACCAAGGTGAGTTACTTTATCAATCTCTAAAATTTTAGGTGAGTGGGCATTGTTTTTTACACCACCAGCTTGCCAGGCAATAGGCAGTGGGTTGATGTGTGCAAAATCTTTACCTGTAAACACACCAACGACACCAAGCAGAGCTTTTGCTTTATCGGTATTGATGCTTTTGATTTTAGCGTGAGCATAGGGCGTGCGTAAAACAGCAGCGTAAGCCATACCAGGCAGATGAATATCTTCTAGGTACTTAGCACTTCCAGTAATAAGCCGGGGGTCTTCAACCCGCTTCATAGCTTGTCCTACATATTTAGCCATTCATTCCTCCTTAAAAACAATTGAAAATTGAAAGTTGAAGATTAAAAATTCAAAACAATCTTAAATCTTTAATTTTCAATCTTTAATCTGTTCCCTGTGAAACTGCCTGAGCCGCCGACTTAACAGCTTTGACGATATTCTCATAACCTGTGCAACGACAAATATTTCCTTCTAAACCATGACGAATTTCATCATCCGTAGGGTTGGGGTTGTCTTCGATGAGCTTGCTAGCAGCCATGATCATGCCTGGTGTGCAATACCCACACTGCAAACCGTGCTTTTCCCAAAAGGCTTGTTGCATAGGATGTAAATTACTACTCGAGCCCAAACCTTCTATTGTCGTAATACTGCTACCATCTGCTTGAACAGCAAGGAGGTTACAAGATTTCACCGCCATCCCGTCTAAATGAATGGTACAAGCTCCGCATTGGCTAGTATCACAACCAATCTTAGTGCCAGTCATCGCTAGAGTTTCCCGCAAGAAATGAACTAAAAGCATCCTTGGTTCAACATCCCTGGTAAACGATTGTCCGTTGACGTTTAACGTTATCTGCATTATTTCTCCCTTCAATAAAATAATTCAAGATTTAAAGTTGAAGATTCAAGATTTTAATTTTCAATCTTTAACCTTAAATCTTTAATCCCTATACTTTCTGTGCTTCTTCATCCAACTTGCCAAAAAACTGTCCTGCCATCTGCTTGGCCACACCTCCAACCAAACGCATACCGACAGCAGCGATGCGTCCTGAAAGCTGAGGTTCACCTTCATAGCTAATGATGGTTTTATCACCGTCTTCGGTGAGTTTAAGCTTGCCAATGGCCTTCATACCTCCTGGGCCACCTGTGCCATCAACAGAAAGGGTCATGGTTTCAGGATAATTTTTTTCGGTCACTTGCACATTGCCAGCGAACTGCCCTTTTACTGGGCCAATGCCAAGCTCGAGGACAGCCTTATATTTATCCTCTCCATCTGCTTCCATGCTCTTAACACCCGGTGTACAACGGGCTAAAACATTTGGATCAAGAATTAAATGCCAAACCTTATCTCTAGGAGCATTGATAATGTGCGAACCCTAGAGTTTCATCTAACCTCCCTTTATAAAGCGCAGAAACAAGACTACAGCCAAGGGCTGCCAACGCTTACTTTATTTTAATGCTGTAGTTTAGCCTAGTTTTAATGAGAGCGTCAATCGAAGAGGAAGTAGCAAGTGGCTTGTAGGAAAAATCCACAAACCATAACCCACCTCCTACATTCAAGCCTTGCTATCATGACTCAATGACTCCTTTACGTCTTACTCAAACTGTTAAAAAAGGTGGCTGCGCCGCCAAAATTGCTGCTGGGACCCTAAATAATTTACTCAAAACTCTACCCAAACAAACCCATCCTAATCTTTTGGTGGGTACTGACTACTTAGATGACGCTGCTGTTTGGCAGATAAATGAAAGCCAGGTTGCCATTCAAACCTTAGATTTTTTTACGCCTATTTTAGATGACCCTTATGATTTTGGAGCTGTTGCTGCTGCTAATGCTTTAAGTGATGTGTTTGCTATGGGAGCCAAACCCAGTACAGCTCTAACCATTCTTGCTTATCCGCTCGAGACTCTCCCTCTAGAAACCCTGAATGCTCTAATGGCCGGAGCTATAGACAAAATCAATGAAGCGGGAGCCTTCTTAGTTGGCGGTCATTCGATTGATGACGACACCTTAAAACTCGGTTTTAGCGTCACTGGATTTAGCCATCCTGATAAGCTTTGGACCAATCGAAAGGCACAGATTGGTGACAGACTTATCCTGACTAAAGCTATCGGAACTGGCACACTAACCGGCGCACTTAAAAATGATGAATTAAGCTACGACCAAATCATCGAAGCGATTGCTTCGATGAAAACGCTCAATAATCTTCAACTTCCAGAAGACCTGCATCAAGCTGTTCATGCTGCAACTGATATCACAGGTTTTGGTTTACTAGGTCATGGCTTACATATTGCCCAAGGATCGGGGTTGAGCCTGCACCTTCAGAGCCAAGCCGTTCCACTTTTAGAACATGCCCAGCAAACCCTAGAAAAAAATATCCTCACCAAAGCCCATACCAGCAACACTCTGTATGTTCAAGATAAGGTGTCAGGGCGCGATAAATTAAACCCAACAAGCTGGTGTAGCTTAGTTGATCCACAAACCAGTGGTGGGCTACTATTAAGCGTCGCCCAAGACCATGCTGATGACTGCCTCGAGTATATTCAACAAGGTTTTCCTCGAGCTTGCTTGATTGGTGAGGTTATTGCTAAGCAGCCTTTTTCTTTAATCCTAAGCTAGAAGTTTATTAGCAGGCCTGGAGATTATTAAAAATCCAAGATCAAAGGTTGAAAGTGAACAGAAACATAAACTTTTATTTACTCTCCTACTTTTGAAGGTACATTTCTTAAAGATGCTATTCTATACTTCTCAACGGAGTCTAGGGAGGTTTAGCATGACTGAAGCATCTATCAGTGAAATGATTAATCAAAGCCGAGAGGTATTGACAAAACGGGATATAGCTACCTTTGAAAATTATGAAAATCGTGGGGGCTTAAAACAGGCTATTATCTATATGGCCGTTGCTGCCGTTATCACCGGACTTTTAGGTCTAGCTGGGGGTATCGGTGGTGTAATTACGGGTATTCTAAGCACCCTGATAGGGTTTCTAGTCTTTACCTATTTGATTTACTTTATCGGTCAACAAGTTGGTGGAACTGGAACTTTTGATCAAGTAGCTTATACCTTTTCACTTTTCTACGCACCACTTTCAGTTCTTTTTTCAGCTTTGACCTTTGTTTTAGTGATTACCCTCATAGGAATCGTTTTTATACCTTTTGTTGGGATATTTGCTATTATTGCCAACATTTACTTTGCCTATATGGCCATTCAATCTAGCATGAATATGCACGATTCTGGGAAAATCTGGTTGACGCTTATTCTCTCTGGAATAGGCTCTTGGATTCTCAGTGGATTCTTATTTAATATCCTTCGTTAGGCGGCTTTAGAAAACACTCTCACGTGATCGCCAAGTTGGTTTCCCTGTTCAGGTGAGCGATTGATTTCGTTAAAATCAATATGCACAATCTTTTTAGCGAAATCTGTAAGGTCAGGTTGAACACTTGCCGTTAGGGCCGTATCTTGAACAAACGAAGGTATCTGATAAACCGTAATCCTATAGTTTGGCTTAGATACCGGGCTCATCAAACGACGAAGGGGGTACTCTGAGAATTGTCCTTTATTGGATAGCTTTTTGGGTCTTTTCAGGACAGCCTCGAGAGTGTCATTCACCCAGACTAAAAACAAACCGCCAACAATAATTACACCAAACATCATCATTATCTTCGCCATAGTCTCTATCATGGAAGCAATATACCTTAAAATTTAATGTATGTAAAGTTCTATGATACGAAATAAACAGGTGCTGCTTCCTTCAGGGGAATTTTTGACTTCAAAAAAGTGGAGCCGCAAGTACAACCTCTGCAGCCTGGGCTATCAGAGCGTCAGTGCATGTTTGGAGGGCGAGTATTTCATTTGCTGCCCGTTCACCCGAGCGCACTGCACCTTCCATATAACCATTCCAAACACTCGAGGTTTCTGTGCCTGCCCAGTGAATGCGCCCGCAAGGTTCACGCAAAGATTCGCCGTAGGTCGTCCATAAACCGGGCCCAAAGTGACCACAATAACCGCCTTGGGCCCAAGGATCAGTGGTCCAGTTTTTCTCGAGGTACTCCAGATAGTTAGCAGCTTTTATACCAAAGTGAGTTTGCAAACATTCAATAGTAAGCCGTTTGCGTACATCGTGCCCGAGGCAACGCAGCCAGCGTGCTTGTTCCCCTTCAATAAAACCAAGAAGTACCCCGCAGCTACCATCTGACGGTGAATTGTCATAAAAGGTTTGAATGGGAAGGGTGTCACTGAGAACTTGCCCACTTAACCCTTCTTCACGCCAAAATGGTGTTTCATATATCACCATGACTTTGATAACTGAACCCATTTTTGAGTCTTGCATCAGGTTGTTACGCACTTCTGGGAGAGGTGGGGCATACTCGAGACGATGAGCGAGGGCTGGGGGCAACGCAACAATAACTCTGTCGGCATGAATCGTTAATGTATCAGTGATGACGCACACTCGCTTGTCACCTTGCTCGAGCCGCTTAACAGGTGAAGAAAGAATAACCCGGTCTCCTAGGGCTTTCGCCATGCCTTCTGCCACGAGTTGAGAACCACCCAAAATACGGTCTTGCTGTGCGCCACCCTTTACATTCACGAGATTACAAAACCCTCCTCCCGATTTCAAAGTAAAAAGGACGTGCAGCAACGATACGTCAGAGGCTTCGGCGGCAAAGAGTCCTTTGATCTCGAGTTGCAAATACGCTGCTGTATCTGGATAGCAGGTGTTTTGCTCGAGCCAACTTGCCAAGGTTTGACTATCCCAGAAAAGCGCTCGAGGATGATGGTAAGGAGCCTCGAGGTCAAGGTTACGCGACATTGTTTCCAACTTTCCTAATACCTCAGTGACCTCAAGTGCAACTTCGACGGGCAGTACAGAAAGGGCATTATCTCCTGACTTCAAGCGTGTTGTTTTTCCACCCAAGGAAATGATCTGATCGCCATCAGTGTAAGTAGGGTATGTCCCTAGACCAAGTTCATGGCACAAGGCGTACATTTTTTCCTGTGTTGGACCAATCCACTGTCCACCAAGCTCGAGGGCTTTGCCTTGACCCAGAGAATGATTGAGTGTACGTCCACCCACACGGTGTTGCGCCTCGAGTACAATCACATCTTTACCTGCTGCGACCAAGATGCGTGCTGCCATGAGCCCTGAAAGTCCTGCACCGATAATAGCTACCTCACAATTTTGTGTCATACCATCTCCCTTTAAAAATCAGTGTAGAGATAAGCCTTTAACAAGCTCTTAACAGTCTCTAACGACTTAGGGATATTTTGAAAAATCGAGTGTCACATCAGCGTCACAATTACAATAATCAGGGTTGAAAAAGTAAAAGTGGTTTTATGACCCTTCAATCAGCAATAGGTTAGCGGTCCCAGTCATCAACAAAAACTTGCTATACATCTCCTGAGTGTAGCGATACCCACGAAGATCAAGTAGATTCCTAAATGGTCTGGAAACTGTTCTTTGATTGATACTCAAATGAAACACATCCATTTCAGTGAGAACATGCTCGAGCCTTCCCATCACTAAATGCTGCGCGAGCGAGTAACAAGGCGTGCCTTCAGGCAACACGATTGGCATGTCATCAATGATAGCTTTTCCTAATTCAAAACGAAGATTGATTTGCTGAAGTGGCTCAAGCCTCACCACGACTTTGCCAGCATCTAAAGCACTGACTTTTACACTTCGCAGCGTAATAACTGTATCCTCGAGCCTTGCAAATGAAATCTGTGCTGATAGCAATGCTTTGAATCCATTAGTTTCAACCAGACCCAAGCTAATGTCTGTGCAATCGCTAAAACTAAGACACTGCTTTGACAAACCAGGGTGTAGAGAATAAGCCAGCTCGAGTACTTGCATATCACTGACGACTGGTAAAAAGTTCATTAGATCACCACCTTTTCTTGTAAATAAACTTAGACATGTGATCGCAATACATTCTTAACAAAACTGAACCAGGTTTGTCTTACACGTTTTTGGGGTGTCTTTACTAACGTTTGTGCTTGCGGTAAAGCTGCCAGTACCGACACAGAAAGTACGAGTAGCACACCAAATGTACCGAGTGCCGTAAAGCGTTCACCAAACAAAAGGGCTGCAAAGAGCAAACCCGTGACCGGCTCGAGATTGGTGAGTAAAGCAACTCTTGAGGCTTCTAAGTGCTTAAGTCCTGCTTGAAAAAGCAGATAAGCCATATAACTCGGTAGCAAGACAAGGAGTAGCAAATCAAACCAAACCTGAATCGGCAGAGGACTAAACGTAACAAATGGCAAAAGTGCCAAGGCAGCGAGCGGCATGATAAAAGCGTTCATGCTGACGGGTGAGTAACGTTTAACTAAACCTTTGCTGGCTAGTGTAAAGGCAGCCGTGGTAAGCACGGTAACGAAACAAAAGCCTAAACTGGCAAAGGAAATATGAACACCGTGTCCACCACCTGAAGACGCAAGTAACAAACCAACAATGCTTAGCACGAGTAAGCTTAGTAGTCGCAAGGTCAAGCGTTCACGAAAGAATAGCCAAGCAGGAATGGCGATGAGCATCGGCACAGTAGCAAGAAACAAATTAGCTAAGCTCACACCACCGTAAACGATGGCGTAGTTAAAACTAACGTAGTTCAAAGCGATAATAAAAACCGCAAAGCCCGCAAACTGCCATAAGTCTTTGGCTGCTTTGAGTTTTAAGTCTCGCTGCACAAAGGCTTGAGTACAAAACAGTATGCCACTGAGTAAGAGTCGCCAGAAGGCAATCTCGAGTACACCTACGCCTGCGTCCAACATCCCTTTGGTAAAAATACCGGTTAATCCCCATAGGACAACTGCACTCGAGACCAGCAGGTAAGCATTTAGTTTCGTCATAAAAATCTCCTCTAAACGTTTGGCGTAGTTGCCTTATCTAAAGTTTGCCAGGAAGGTCTTAACAAGGTCTTAACACGCCATCTGACAGCTTGGGTTTATTGTGAAAAATGAAGCGTCACAACAACGTCACAACGCCACTACTTCTGCTTTGAAGAACACTCGAGTTAGCTGCGAAGGGTGGTACAAAAGGCGTGACTTACACCCTCGCACCACCCTTCGTCATTGCGAACCTCAGCTAAGGGTGCTATCAAAATCAACTTAGCTCGTCGTTGCTGTATCCCCGAAGCAATCTCCCTGCTCTGGCTTTGCAGTAATGTGGTTTTATAAACACTACTGAAGAACTCTCGTCAGTTCATTAGTGAATAAAGATTGTTTCGTCGGTGGTTTCTTTCAAATGACATTACAACTTCGTTAACTATTCTTCACTTCTTATATGACAAAGGAAGTGAATGCTTGAGAAGAAAACGTGTAGAGTGGGTTCCCTCGCATCACAGCATGAGAGCTGACCAAGACGGCGTTGTGTGTAAATGTTACCGTTGTGGTGCGTACAACGCACGTTTGCAAAGACATAATCACGATAGGTTTCAAAGAGTCTCTTAGGCACCAACGTCTGTTGCGCCAGAAAAGGTGTGACACAGTTAAAGGTCTGTGACGGTACCATGTTCTATGGTTCTCTTGTGCAAAGCATACTTTGCGTGATCAATACTATGACCGTGTAAAGTCTCTGCTCGAGTGATAATCCCTTCTAACTCAAAACCAAGGCGTTCGCACACGGTGCGACTCCTTAGGTTCTCGGTAGCTACCGAGATTTCAATTTTTTTCATCTCGAGTGTTTCAAATGCGTAAGCGATAAGTGTTTTACAAACCCGTGCAACGATTCCTTTACCTTGAAATTCTTCAGCGATCCAATAACTAAGCTCCGCCTTTTTGAGAGTGCGATGGATGGTAGTAAACCCTGACCGGCCAATTAATTTCTTTTGGTGGCGAATACCGCAGAGCAACGCATTTCCGTCTGCATAATCATGTAGCGATTTTTTGATAAATACTCTAAAGTCGTCTTCCGTTCTCATCATCTTTGGCCAAGCCAACCATGTTGATAAATACTCTCGGTTTTTCTCTGCAAGTGAAACAAACTCAGCCGCCAACGATTCGTGGAGAAATACAAGGTCAATGGTGTCGTCAACTTTTAGGGTAAACATGTGTGCTCCGTTTCGGATGACTGCATTTAACGACGTTAGCTCCTCAAGCCTCGCAAAAAGTTTGAAGTTCGTAGAGCAGAAAGCCTATGTCAGTATAAGGGATGAAGCCAGTAGGATGATCATAACGCTCGCCAATAATTGTGTTTATGAAAAAACCAATACCTTTTTTCATAAAGTTCCTTTTGTATCCTTCCTTCGCTTGAACGCACTTAAAACTTTGCGGCGGACTAAACCAGTCATGACCTTTACGCTACGCGAAGTGAAATGCCGCACCGCTTTCGTTACTGCTTTGAAACGTTTCATAAAGAGTTGTTGTTCGTAGCGTGCTTCAGCAAGTTCTCGGTTATAGATTTTTATTCGCCTTATCATTTCTTACGCAAGATAGTGCCAGTGTTTATTCATGATTCGTTTCCTTTTCTTTATGGTTGCGGTGAGTGCAGTGTAGATAGTGCTGCTGGCAAAATAGGAAAGTATATTCGTTCTGCGCTGCTCTTAAAAGCTAAGATGAGAAGCGAATAATAAAAGGGCTTCTACTTGTATGCTGAACCCGCGAATTTTTCTAAGGCTCGAGAGATTTGGTCTCGCTATCAATACTACGAAGGAAAATGATTAAATCAGAGATTTCTGTTTCGGTTAGAGCAGGCGCGTGTTTTGGATTTTTTAATACCGCTTCTAAACTTCGTGCTGAACCATCATGGAGATAAGGTGCAGAGGAATTTAATCCCAACAAGGTAGGAACATCAAAGCCATGCTGTCCTAGCACATCCTTTGGCGTGGCTGTACCAACATCACGCAACGCTAAAGTAATTTCAACACCAGAGATTGAATTTAGTGATGAAGGTAAAGCACTAACCGTCCAATGCGTTCCTGCATGACATTGTTGACATCCTGCTTTTAGAAATATGTCTCGACCACGTTCTTCTTGTTGTGAAGGTATGTCTCGAGCCTTAGGCACACGAATCCCTTCGAGTACAAACTTCGCCAAGCTATCCAAATCTGTTGAGGTGTTGCTATTAGGTTCACCTAATTCGGGCAACGCTGAACCTGGGGCTAAGCCAACACCGTCTAGCAAGGATTCAATATCCACTTCAGCATCTTGCACTTCATCCCTGGTCGCCGAAGCGTGAAAGGGGGCCGTACCATCTAAGTTCCATAATGGTTGTGTTTGACGCGGCCCATCAGGACTAAGCCACGTCGTGCCGTCCACACCGCCATCAAAATGACACGATGCACACGACATCCAACCCAAGTGCGACATGCGCGGGTCATTGGCGTTGTTGAAAAGAATCTTGCCACGAAGTAGGTCTTGCTTGAGCGTCTCTGCTGCAACAGGAACGGTAGCAATGACTGAACGTTTTGAAATATCTGTTAAATCAAGAACGCTGACATCTCGAGATAGATAGTTCATGACGTAGGCCCTTGTGCCTTCACGGTTTAGCACGATGCCTCGTGGATTTTTTCCTGTCGCCCAAAAGCCTAAGAGCTTTGCTTTTTCTGGAACACTCAAATCAATGCCCATCACCGCGTCACCGCCTGCTAAGACGACATAGGCTGTTTTGCCATCAGGTGAAAGTGAAATAGCTCGCGGGAAATTCACAGGGGTTGAAAACGTAGATTCATTGAGATGAATACGCCTTTCACTCTGTTCTTGTTCAGTTGTTAGAGAAACTGTGGAAACTGCTCCTGATACTGTGTTTTGAAAGTCTCGAGGGTCTTCTGGTTGATTCAGTAAATGGCTGACGAGGACAGATTCACCAGAAATTGCTAGAGCCTCGAGTCCATTCGTAAAGCCAAACTCGTAAGGCGGCAAAGAAATTTCTTTAACCTCATCACCTTCAATAACACTCAACCAACCTTCTTTACCTTCATCAGTTGCTTCTTCTCCATCAGGACGCAAACGAGCGACGCGATGCGTGACAATCATTTTTTCATCAGTATCATCTGTGTCACCGTCATCTGTGACAGCAATTGCCCAAGGTAAACGTCCTACTGCGATGCGTTTCACAACATGTTTTTCAGCAAGGTCTACAACCGCTATTTCGTCACTGCTCGAGACCGTCACATAAGCCAAGTTTCCTGAAGGCGACAGTGCGATACCGCCAGGTTCTGCACCAATAGGAATATCTGTTCTTGCATTTCCCTCGAGTAGTGACAGAGTTCCATCAGCACGGTTTAAGACAACAATTCCTCGAGTAGTAACCACGACCCCCCAAGGTTCTGTGCCAACCTCGAGGGGTGTGCCTACTATCAAGGTTTTCGTGTCAACAGGTGTAACCGAATCAGCATCAGGATTGACGACCCAGAGGGTGTTGCCGTCAGATGATAATGCAAGGGGGCTCGAGACACTGGCTACGCCATCACTCATGCTCTGCGGTATTGACACTGGGCCACAAGCTATCAAGAAGAAAAGCAAGCCCAGTTTGAAATATCTGATCATCGTGCCACGCCCTTCTGGTTTACTGCACTAAGGAGAGGTCTATTCGGTAGATGCCGAGATGTTTGGCAAGCTCATCATCGAAGTCGTCAGCAAGGCTCAACTGGAGCACGTACTCCCCAGCTACTGGAAGGGTGCGTGGCCCCGAGGTCCTGGTTCGATTGATGTCGTCGGTAATGAGGTTAAGGGAAAAACCCGCTTCACCGCCAAAGGGGTCACGTATAGAAAGTGAGGCGTTTAGGCTCGAGCTGCTATCGTGGCTTAGAGTCACGTCAAGGGTGTCGTTCGTATTGCCCGCGAAGCTGAAGAACTGCGTGTCGCCCAGTGCCTCGAGGTTGCCCAGCAAGGGAACACTCGGATCAATCGCAATAGGTGGCTCATCAATCTCGGACAGACCCAGCGTGTAGTTGCCGCTAGTCTTGCTACCGTCCAGCGTGAACGTATACAGACCGTCCGTAAAGAGTTGAAAAATGCGCGTCTCGAAGTAGTGTCCATTTAGGGCGGAACCGGTGATAATAGATAGCCCATTGGGATCGCTGAGTTGAAAATCAATACCACCCACATTAACCTCTTCGCTGAATACTGCTAAGTTGATACGGTCACCATTCTTGCCTTCAAAAAAGTAGATGTCTTCGCCGTCGTGAACACCTTGGGTATTCGTGTCATAACCGATGACCTTGGCTCCACTACTGCCTTCACTTAAAAAGTCAAAGAACATATAAGTTGACTGACCTACTTCTGGTCCAGTGCCTTCAAACGAACGTGTTTCATTCGTTAGTGTGTCAATGGCGACGGCCTCGAAAGGTTGCCTTGCGGGAATCAAGGGGATGTAAAAGTAGCCGCTCGAGTCACTAATGCCTGTAAACGGTACGACATTCCCACCACCAAGAATGACTTTGACAATAAATCGTCCTGCCAAATCACCAAAGAGGCTGGTCGTGCCTGTAATTTGATTCTGTAAACTTCGTAAACCATTGCTGGTTCTTAGACTAGCTCCTGGATCGCCACCTACCGCCGAGCCGCAGCTATCGCCACCTGGTGGAATAACTGAACCCATGCCAGTAATAGGACTGGGCGGCGTTACTTGTTGGGCGCGGATGCCTCGAGGGAGAAAGGGTGCAAGATCGGTGTTCTTGTAAGGAGGCAGGCATTCCCCAATAGAAGGTGAAGGAGGTGGAAGACATAAGTTACCCAACGCTAACGCACCGCCTATACCAACAGCCATACTTCCAATCCCAGACCCTACTAGCAACCCTGCTGACAAGGCAAGTGCGAGGGCAACAGGAGCAGTAACAAAAAAAGCAGCTCCCGCTATGACAACTCCTAGACTCCCTACTACAAGGCCAAGACTAGCCATGAGACTAAAACCAAAAATTCCAGCTCTGTCACACTGCTGCAATGCACTCAGATTGCCCGCGCTCCCCATTTGGCTCACTAGGTCAGCCATATTTGAGTTTGATATAAAGACCGCAATATCGTTTAGAACTTGCGCTTCTTCGGGTGTGGGATTGGTTCCTAATTCTGCAAATTGGGTTCGCACCTCTTCCAATTTGCTTACCTCTTCTTGCAACTCTGGGGTTTTTGATAGAACCCTTATCGCCTCAGCGAAGCTCTCATCAATAATGACGGCAGGCTCTTTGGTAAGTGCAGGAGGTGTTTCAACCGTAATGGCAATAGGTGCAATTGTTTCATTCGTGCTGACATTCTTCAGTGTCATTGTCGCTGCACCAGCAGGCAACACGGGAATATATGCGCCAATAGTTGGTATGGGGTTCTCGTCTTCAAAGTGACTATTAACGAGTGCTGGCAGTTCAAGCTCAGTGCCGTCCACCAACGACTTGAAAATAGCAACATTCCCAAACGCTGAAAACTGGTTAAAGCCAGTGGCTTCAATTTCAATAAATGTTCCCGGTGGGCCGCTCAGTGTTCCAGCTTGCAAACTGCGAAGGGTTTGGGTTTCTGAACCGTCCGTAGCTGTGGCTGAACCAAGTTGAATCTGCGGTACGGGGTCAGAAATCACATCGCCATTGGGGGCCACCGAAGCCGTGTTAATAACCATCAATTCACCGATGCCGTCACCATTACCATCAGGGGCAATCGCATAATTAACCACGATTTGACTCGGTTGCACCATCGGGCCAAAGCCACCCGAGCTAACACCGACAGGCGTGTTAAGAGCTTTACTAGTGCTAATCTCCTGTGCGCCTAAGAAAGTCACACCGAGCGCGTCATAATCTATGCCTGTCTCGGCTTTGACCTCGGCTTTGGTGCGGGCTTCAAAACTCACCGAAGCACCTTCAGCCGCACCTGCTGGAATCGTCATGGTACTGACAGCACCACTTTCTTCCTGCGTACCTAAAAGGGCACCCTCTGCCGTGACGGTGGCAGATGAAGGTGGATTACCGACTACGTTGACCTTGATGCTTTTTTCGCGCTTTGTACCATCTTTGCCCGTGACAACTACATTTAGTGTCAGTTCACCATCTGGAAACTCACGGGGAATCAAGAAGACTTTGAAGCTGTCTTCGCCTGGAGCATCAACAGTTAGTTCAGTGCCATTTGCCGTGAAGCTGACGCTTTGCACGTCATTGGCATCAAACGGTTGCACCGAGAAGAACGTGGCACCACTTACCGATGTGCCATCGGTAGGGCTATTGATTACAAACTCTGGCCCGTCATTCTGGGGTGGTGTCGGGCCCACGGGTGTGCAGGATACCAGAGCTAGATGGAAGAGGGCATAGACCATAAAGAGGCGAAGTGCTAGTGAGAACATGCTGAGGTTGGGTGGTTTGTCTATTTTCAATCCTTTTTTTATGTTCATAGTTTTCTCCTTGAATTAGAGGATAGACAACGGGTCTTAACAAGCCCTTAACAAGGTCAGGTTTTTTGATGGCTCGAGCCTTCTTGCAATCAAACTGAGATAATGTCTGCCGTTGAGATAAAATCTAGGCTTAGCTCGAGCGCAGAAGGGCGGTGCCAATCAAAATGAGATTCGTACCAGCGATTTTGATCAGTGAAGGAACTTTGCGGAAAAAAATATGCTGAGCGCAAAATCTGTAAGAGCTTTGACACCCAAAACAATAATGCAGGTAACGATAATCTGCGACCCTCGCATAGCGACGGTTTGAAACGCTGCACCCAGAAAAAAGAAAGTAAACACCAAAACACTCGGTGTAACTTTGTTAAAGCCCTCAGCCAACTTCATGTAATAACCGCCAACACTGTAAGAAAGAGCCGCACTGATAATCATGAGTGTGTACATGTCTAATCCTCCCTGATAGATAGCGTAGTGTTAAGGTCTTAACGCGGTTTTAACAGCCTTCGCCCTACCACTTATCTTGGAAGAATTAGCGTCACATCAGCGTCACAAGACTGGGGTAAAGGGGCAAGAAAAATTCAGTAGCCAGGATTCATTAGTCAATAAAAGATCTAGATTTTCGAGTTAGTTTTACGAAGAATTACTTGATAGTTTTTACCATGTTGTAACCCGTGATATTGAATCCGAGTTTTTCATATAAAGCTAAAGCCCGCCCGTTCTTATAGGCAACACGCAGTTTGATTTGTTTGGCAGCAGATTTTGCAAGGTGTTATTCTAAAGCCGTCAAAGTCGCCGTGCCATAACCCTTACTGCGAAACTGTTCAAACACCACAAAATCGAGAATAAAAATAGTTTCTCCCTGCTCGAGTGGTTTATACCAAAGATAGCCAGTGAGGTCGTTATTGTTTTCAATACACAAAAGACAGTGGCCTGGTGTTGCGACATCTTGGGGCAGGTCTTCTTTTAATTCTTTAAGGGCAATGGTGCGGCTTTGCTCGAGCGTGTGTCCAAAATTAGCTGCAATTTCATCAGCATAATCATGAATAAAATAATCACGGTATCCAGCGAACTCCTCTGCCTGCATGTTTCTTAACGTCACCATGATAAATCACTATACATCTTTTAATTAGCCTTGCTCGAGTAAAAAGGTAGTCAGTAGTCAGCATGGATTTTCTACTGACTACTGAATTCTGTCTTCGTTTTATCGTTTAGCTAGCAATGGGTCTTAGGGGTTGCAAAGAGCGAAGGCATCAACACCACCGCCACCAACACAATTGTCACCATTTACATGTGGGCCACCACTAAGATTATCGTTACTAAGTCCACCAGCTAAATTATCATCACCGATACCACCAGCCAAGTTATCATTGCCATCTCCACCAGCTAGGTTGTCGTTACCATCTTCACCAGCCAGATTATCGTTGCCTGCTTCGCCGGCCATGTCATCGTTACCTGTACCGCCTCTAAGAGTGTCGTTTTGATTGCCACCTCTCAGGGTGTCATTGTCTTCACTGCCATTAAGTGTGTCTACGCCATCTTCACCATAAAGTCGGTCAAGACCTGCATGTCCAACTAGGTTGTCATCTCCTGAGCCACCGTAGGCAATATCATTGCCAGAGTTAGCAAGAATTTGGTCGTTGCCTAAACCGCCGTAGATGGTGTCAATTTGAGAGTTGCCAACAATTGTATCGTTACCGTCTTCGCCATACATAGTGTTGTCCCCTGGACCACCATACATAATATCTACACCGACACCACCACGCATAATGTCATTGCCATTTCCACCAGCCATCCAGTCATAAGTAGCTCCACTATCGCCACCAAATAAACGATCTACTCCATCTTCCCCACGAATATCATCGGCATCGTTGCCACCATCTATGTCATCATCACCAAATCCGCCCCAGAGGTCGTCCTCACCATCACTTCCACGAATGTTGTCGTTTTGATTTCCGCCGTAAACCGTATCAACACCATCATCACCATTGATATTGTCAATACCATTTTCACCTAAGATATAATCATCACCTACACCACCTGTAACAGTGTCATTTCCATCACCAGCGCAAATAGTGTCGTTGCCACCATGTCCATTGATGATGTCGTTGCCGCCGCGACCCAAGATAACATCATCGGTTATGCCACCATTAAGAACATTGGCGTTATTGTTGCCTACTAGGGTTGGAACCAGACCATTACAGAGTGGAACAACTGCGGACTCAAGACCCACTTCGGGTTTTTGCACGCTTGAACATGCTGCTAAGACTGCACTTAAAAGAACTGAACCGATTAACTTATTGTATTTCATTGCTATCTCCTTTAGAGGGATTAACGAGAGGGTGTTGGGTTTAGGAAAGTTGCAAAAAACGTTGGCTTCTTTAGGTTTCCTCCTTTCTCTAGTTCTAACGAACTAAGATTTGTTTTACAGATTTTTTTAAAAGAGTGTTTTGAGAGTCATTCACTCGAGAAAGTTTGAGTGAATGGCTGATCCCTCTTACTGACCAACCTTGACTGAACTTGCATCATTGTTAATCCAGCTAGGAAGACTGCTGTAATTGTTTCCAAAGGTTGACCAAGGAACTCCTGTAAAATCACCATTGTCATAAAGGTCTGTCCACACATTACAAGCACCCTTAACTGAGCTAATCGCTTGATCAAAAGAACCTAAATCATCTCGGTCATAACTACTGCCTTTGACAAGTTTTAAGACACTGCCGCCATAACTGGTATTTTTGTAAAGGCTGCTCTTAGTATCAAAATCTGTCCAGCAACTGGTTTGAGCACTAAGGTTCTGTTCGGACTTGGTTTTATATTGACTCTTGAATTTTAGATAGTCTGCTTGGTTTGTAAATACATAAGCCTGACCTTTAGCAAAGGCTTCGGGTGTGACAGCGTAGTACAAGTCGGCGTTACGAATAGCAAGATTTTGCATTTGACTAGGTGAATGGGCTACACCATCAACTAAATAAACTTGTGGCTCCTCATGATTCGTTTTACCACTAAGGTCTGGGGTGGGAGTACTCGAGCAAGCGGCTAGAAATCCTGCTACTAAAGCTGTAACAAACAAACTCTTGATGACTTTGCCGATTGATGTATATTTCATACTATTTCTCCTTGGTGTATTCCCTTTTAGGGTGATGAGAGGGTTTTGGGTTGCTTGGCTAAAATCTTCTACCTTGTTTGCTTTGGTAGGCGAAAGTACACCAAGAGCGAGATAGCTTTTAATTTGGTTAGTCTTTTTCATGATCTCTTCTCCGTACTCTTTAATTTCCTCTTCCAAGGATGACTAAAGAATGCAATGGCAGTCTTAACAAGGTCTTAACAAGCTGGGCAAACATTAAGTTTTGACCCGAATTTGATGTTCTCCTAAATCTGCCTAAAGCCATCAGCCATTAGGTAAAAGTGATAAAACTGACGACTGAGAGCTGTTAAGTTGCTCATTATTATGAGAAAAAAGAAACTCTAAAGGTGGGTTTTTGTGTATTCAGAAAAATACTTAGATTCTCAAGCTAACATATCTTAAAAAACCCACACAACGGCAAAATTTTCAATAGACTCAAAAGTCGTTTTGGATCAAAATTGTGAGATAAAAAGCAAAAACTGTCGTAAACTGAGCTATGCACCTTTTGACCCTCGGCAAAGTGCGTCTAGAAAACTGTACTTTTTCCAGACCCAAGCCTCTATTACTGCTCAGTTATGTCACGCTCGAGGGTCCACAGGAACGCCGCAAATTAGCAGAGTTGTTCTGGGAAGGCGATACGCAAAAAAACTTAGGCAAACTTTCAGTGGTTCTTTCACAATTTAAGAAAGAAGGAGCTGAGGTCTTCCCCGATAAATCTGGTATTGACCCTTTGCCCAGCTTAATAAAAAGTGATGTACATGAATTTCTAGAAGCCCTCGAGCAAAACCACTTGACCAAAGCTCTAGAAATTTATCAAGGGCCGTTTTTGCACGATCTAGGTAAATCTTTAGACGATTTAGAAATTGGCGATGAAATACTGGATTGGGTTTTAGAAAAGCGCGAATTCCTAGCTGACAAAGCCCAAAAAGCCATGCTCGAGTTAGCTGAACAAATGCTTAGTACAAACCCTAAAGAAGCCAGGGAGTTAGCTGAGCGTGCTTATCAACTTAGTGAAGCCCCAGAAATGGAACCTCAAAGAGCTTCGCACTTGCAACATGTCTTAGCGCAAACCCAAAGCATTTTGAGCAAACAATTTAATGTCACGACCAAAGCCAATTTAGATGAACTTTCAGAACACTCGAGGAAAACGTTTCTGTGCCTAAGCTTGCAAGGCGAACCTAATCTCACCATCATTCGCAATGCCCTAAAACTTTCCCTAAGCGATATTGCTGAAGCCAGGGAAGCCTTGCTTTTTGCTGGATTAATTGATCAAAATACTCAAGTTCTAGCCCCGCAGATGGCAGATAGGTGGCTTGCCGAACATCCTACTGAGTGGCTGCCCCTTTTGTTAGCTTTAGCCAGGGCCACACCGCCCGAACAGGCTTTTAATCTTTATCAAAGTATTTATGAAAAAACTCAAGGGTTTGGTGGGGTAGGCGATTTTGTTCGTGCAAGAGCAGCTTATACGGCTAAAGCCAAAAGCCTGATGGATAAGCTTGAGTTTGCTCAAACTGCCGAACTCTTAGCCCAATTGCGTGGAGTGGAAAAAGTAGTAGAAGCTGAGCCCGAAACTGAGTCGCGGTTTTTGGAGGCTTATGCCCTCGAGCGCATGGGAAGGTTTAAGGAATCCTTTGAAATCGTTCAGTCGCTTCTAGAAAATTTACATAACCCCAATATGACCGCTCTGAAATCTGGTTTACTATGGCGACTAGGTAAAAGTGATGAAGCAAAAACGGCGGCTGAGTCGGTTATTCAGAATGGGCTGGATTGGATGTGGGCTAGAGGAATGGCGACAAATACACTTGGTTATTTATCTAGCTCGAGTGGGTATTATTTAGATGCCGCCTCACATTTCAAAAAATCTGCTGTTTTATTTCAAACAGCAGGGGCAAAAGATCGTTGGGCAGGCAGCCTAAATAATTATGCTAATGAGCTTAATAGAATAGCTGAAGAAGCTCATACGAACAAGGAACCGCCTACAATTTTAGAAAATAAGCAAGAGGCTGCTGCTAATGCTTATCAAGAAGCCTTAGATGCCCTAGATAAAACAAATAGCAATCCCTTGTTAAGAGCAAGAATCATGCTTAATCTGGGCTTTCTCTGGGATCGCCAGCAAAACTGGCAAAAAGCAGAGGCGTATTATCTACAAGCTATACCTATCGCTGAACAAGCAAATGCTCTTGAATTAGTTGCTCGTCTTCAACTTAACTTAGGGCTTTTACAACATATTCAAAAACAAGATTCTGAAGCAAAAGTGAGCCTCACGAAGTCAGTTGAAACTGCTGCAAAGGCCGGAGAACCCTTCATTCAAGGGCTTTCTCTCGCTAACCTTGCTCGATTGAACAATGACCCAGATTCGATGGAAATAGGGCTTGAGCTACTTGAGCAAAGTGGTCACATTGGGAGTGATTTAGAGCATTTTCAAGAAACCTACATTGATATATTAAAACGCCTAATAGAACAAGCTAATATCCAGCAAAATCATCTAAAAAAACATCTTTATGAGAAGAAATTAAAAGCTTTTTACCAACAAATCCAGCCTGAATCCCGTCACTTTGAGATTGACCATAGTTCTGATTCTCAAAGTGGCAGAACGGAGGCAAATTGAGATCTTCTGTTACCCAAAGACCTTGTTAAGACCTTGTTAAGACCCTACTTCTATACTTAGACTAAGTTATGCTCGACCTAAAAATTAAGGCATAGCTAGGAGGCAATCATGCGCTATTATTTAACTCTGTTCCTACTCACAATCGTCTTTACAGGCTGTAATACTCCCTCGAGCGTTGACGAGTTAGAGCTCTCAGCAACCTATCAAGTTGCCTATAATGAGTATGTACAACTTAATGTAGGAGCCGTAGCCACGGAAGTTAAAGTTGATAGTATACCCGTCAGTTTTGAACGTCGTGGAAACACAGTATTTTTCGATTTATCCACGCCTCCTTTTCCTTTTACCACTCTCCCCAGCAGTAATACTGCCTATAAAAATAGGGGTTTAATTAACGTATCGGTTACCTTGGCAAATAGTGGCACACCCTTTACCAGAACCTATTCAGCTTATGGTGCTGTTGAAAGTGGTGAAATCAATTTACTCTTGCCCCTTCAGGGTTTACAAGGCGGTTGTCCAACAACAGGTTTCTTTAAGGGTTACAAAATCGTTAATGTTCTAACCTCAACCAGTGGTGAAGCGTCTACTCGTATGTGCTTCTTAACCCTTGATCTCAGACAAACCCAAAGCTTTAGCACCACGCGCCGAGGTACTTATCAAGCGATTACTTATCTTTCCAAACAGCTAAACAATGAAATATCCATTGACAGAAATGTCATTTTCAGTGCAGATGGCCATAGACCTGCACTTTCATACGATCCAAGTTGTGAGCAACTCAAGAGTTGGGTCAATAATGAAAATTCAAATAAGATGCGTATTGACGCTACCCTAATTAAATCTGAAGTCAATGCCAATACTGCCCACGCCAACAGCATTCGTGGAACAGGCATTAGAATTGCAGTAATCGGTGGTGGCGTTGATATAACCCAACTCACTCTTCCAGGAAGAGTTGTTGCCTTGAATGGTAATCAGAACTTTGTTGAGCCAGGACAATTACCTATAGATGATTTTGAATGTGATTTTGATAATAACACGACAGCAGATTTTTTAGGTCATGAAACACATGCTATAGAAATCATTAGCACCATCGCACCTAATGCCAGCATTATCCCTCTTAAAGTGGCTGACCATCAAGGCGAAAGTAATGCCGCTAGAGTTGTGATGGCTTTTATGTACTTGGAAAATACTTATAATGGCAGAATCATTGTCAATTTAAGCTCAGGTGGCCCGTTACGCTCTGATGCTCTTTACCAGTTTCTCCAATCCGATGCCCTGCGAACTGCTGAATCTTTCTTTGTGGTGGCCTCGAGTGGAAATAACGGACGTGCAGTTACACACTATCCCGCAACTTTGTCACCCTTATCTAACCCACCAGGAAGTCTTCCTACAGAAAACCTACAAAACATTATCTCAGTTGCTGCTTATGCCATCACAACTACAGGTACTTATACCAGACCCCTTTTTAATACTCAGCAAAACCTAGACATCTTTGCTGCTGGTGTCAATATTTGCCTTCCAAGCATCACCCTTCAATGTCAAACGGCTACTGATCCTGGTATTGGTGGTTCGTCCTTTGCCGCACCTGTCGTGACTGGCGTTGCTGCACTATATTCACAAGCACAACCAGCAGCAAATCTCTACAATTTGCTAATAACAAATGATCAGCCACTGCCAGGTGCTAGTTTAGGTAGAGTCTGGTATCAATGAAATAGTTTTTTGAAGGGCTCGAGTTTACAAAACAATCTCGAGTCTTTCTTTTTGCTCTCTTTCTCCCGATACGTTAGGATAGAGCCATGCAAGTCCTCGAGCTTTTCTGGGCCTTTACCAAATCAGGTCTTTATGGTTTTGGTGGTGGCCCTTCCATGATTCCTATTATTCAAAATGAAGTGGTCAATGTTCAGCATTGGTTAACCAAAGAAGAATTCTTAGATGCTTACGCACTTGGCAATGCACTCCCTGGTCCTATCGCCACCAAACTTTCTGGTTATGTGGGTTATAAAGTCGCAGGTTGGCCTGGAGCTATGGCCGGAATGCTCGGCATGGCATTGCCGACTGTCATTGCTATGGTGTTACTGGCAACCCTTTACCTTCGCTATAAAGAAACCCCTATTGTTAGCAGTTTTATGAAAGGTGTTCGCCCAGTGGTCTTGGCTCTTTTGGTGATTGTAGCCTGGGAGTTTATCCCTACTGCACTTGGTAAACAGTTTCAACTTAGCAATTGGATACTATGGGTATTAGCAGCTCTGGCTTTAGTGCTATCACTAAAATTCAATGTTCATCCAGCTCTTTTGATTCTGGGCGGTGGGTTTATAGGCTTGGCACTTTTACGATGAATTACGATACCTTGCCAAAAAAACGAATGGGGGCTGGCGCACTTATCCGTAATTCAAACAACCACATTCTAATTGTCAAACCAACCTACCGTGATGGCTGGCTAATCCCTGGGGGTATCATCGAAGAAAATGAGTCACCCAGAGCCGCTTGCCAGCGAGAACTCAAAGAAGAATTAGATCTAAAAATCGAGTTAAAACGCTTGCTCTGCATTGATTACACACTCGCCGACGAAAAACAAACCGAAAGCCTGCAATTTATATTTGATGGTGGCTATTTGCCCGACGAATCAGACATTCAGCTCGATAAGAACGAACACTCGAGCTATCAATTCTCCTCACCCAAAGAAGCTCTCGAGTTACTAAACCCCCGCTTGAGCCGAAGAGTTAAAGCTGTTTTAGAAATCTTCGAGACAAACCAAACTCTCTATCTAGAAAACCAAATACCCTTTTGACTTAGTTACTATTTACACCTCCTCACGACTTCCCTTTCCTTAAACCTCTAGCCCCTAACCCCTAATCCCTATACACTAAGCCATGACTTTTGACTTTCCCTATCCGTCCCAACGAATGCCAGTGATGGCAAAAAATGTGGTCGCCACTTCTCAACCATTAGCAGCCCAAGCTGGTCTAAGAATGCTCTTGCAGGGTGGCAATGCCGTTGACGCAGCTTTAGCTACAGCCATTTGCTTAACCGTAGTTGAACCCACCAGCAACGGCATTGGCAGTGATGCTTTTTGTATTTTGTGGGATGGGCAAAAGCTATATGGTCTTAATGCTTCGGGTCGATCACCCAAGGCTCTTACACCAGAACGGTTTAAGGGTTTAAGTGAAATGCCCATTGACGGCTGGGATAGTGTAACTGTGCCTGGCTGCGTATCAGCTTGGGTAGAACTCTCGAGCAAGTTTGGCAAGTTGCCTTTTGAAAAGCTTTTTGAACCTGCGATTGACTATGCTAGAAACGGTTTTTTAGTTTCTCCTATTACTGCAAACTCCTGGCAAGAACAAGCAAAACACTTTCAAAAATTCCCTGAGTTTGCTAAGGGCTTTATGCCTAACGAACGCGCACCCCAAGTTGGTCAACTATTTAAGTATCCTGACCAAGCTACAACCCTCGAGCTTATTGCCAGCACCAAAGGTGAAGCCTTCTACCGTGGAGAGCTAGCTGAAAAAATGATTGCTGATGCAAAAAAACATCAGGCTCTTATGACACTAGATGATTTAGGTAATCACAAAGCCACATGGGTTGGAACTGTGTCACAGGATTATAAAGATGTTGCCTTGCATGAAATTCCACCTAATGGTCAAGGGTTAGCTTCACTGATTGCTTTAGGTATTTTAAGAAATGTTGATATTGCTCAATATCCTGTTGATTCAGCCGATAGCTTGCATCTGCAAATTGAAACCATGAAACTGGCCCTAGTTGATGCTTATAGATATATTGCGGACTCCAATCACATGACACTGAGTGTTGCAGATTTACTCGAGCCAAATTACTTAGCCGAGCGTGCTAAACAAATTGATCTAAACGAAGCTCAAGATTTTAAGCATGGAATACCCAAAGGTAAAAGCACCGTTTACTTAACCACAGCAGACGCTAGTGGCATGATGGTCTCTTTGATTCAGTCTAACTATTATGGTTTTGGCTCTGGCATTGTGGTTCCTGGCACAGGCATCTCTTTGCAAAATCGGGGGTATGGCTTTAGTTTACAAGAAGGACACCCTAATCAGGTAGGTGGCGGAAAACGTCCTTTTCACACTATTATTCCAGCTTTTGTTACGCAAAAAAATCAACCCCTCATGAGTTTCGGCGTAATGGGCGGCTCCATGCAGACCCAAGGACACGTGCAAATGATGCTGCGAATTTTTGATTATGGGCAAAACCCACAAACAGCTAGTGACGCTCCTAGATGGCGCATAGAACAGGGGCTCGAGATTCTTTTTGAACAGGGTACAAAATCTGAGGTGCTTGAGAAATTACAGACTCGAGGACATCAAATAACCCTATCAAACAGCACAGCTTTTGGTGGCGCACAACTTATTTACAAGACAGAAAATGGTTACATAGCTGGCTCTGACCACCGCAAAGATGGTCTAGCCCTAGGATATTAAGCTAGGATACTAAACATTGATCTGTAAATACCTTGTAGTATCTGTTCTTGATTAACACATGAATAAAATCCTAGAATTGTGCTGGTGGTAACGAAAGGTTGAGATGCATTCAAGCCTTATTAAAAATCACTGTCGTCTTTTACTTTGTTCTTTGTTGATTATTCTCTGTGCTTGTGGCCCAGCAAAACCTTCATGGAAAGCCCAAGGCAAGTGGATTGATTTATTTGCTGAAGTCCAGCGTTGTGATAGCGATGTCTTGTGGGAAATTGGCTTAAATCTCGTGCAGAGTGATTTTAGTGTCAAAGGCAGCACCTATCTTTTAACAGCCAATAGTGAAGGTGGACTCACTGAAATTCCAGGACAATTTACAGGGCAATTAAGTGATGAAACTCTTACAGGTGTAGCAATCTATACACAAGACGAAATTAAACTTGAGCTTAATTTTGATTTGACACACAAGGCTGAAACATTAAGTGGATCCTTTACAACCACCAGATTCAGTAAATGTATTGACGGCAGCAATGATAGAATTTCTGGAGACGTTGTCTTTATCACTGAGGCTCTAGCACCTGTTGAAGCAGATAATCTCGAGCCTAATAGTCAAAAGTCCACGGCCAGCCCTTTGGTTAGTGGGCAACCTCTAACAGATCTAACTATTTCCAAAGGTGACATAGATTGGTTTCAGTTTGAAGTAACGGCAACCTCACGGGCTTCCCTTGAACTCAAGCTCTTGTCCAATTTTCCAGGTATTGTTGGGCTGTTCAATGAAGATCAAGCCCCCACAGCCATACAAACAGTAGTCTCTGGTGACCTAGAAACCCAAGCTAATATTTTACCCTTTGAACGGGTCTTGCAAAAAGGAATTTATTATATTGCCGTAAGTGGTGGCAATGACGGAAAATTTAAGGGCAAGCATAAGGCCAATGGCAAATATAAGTTGACCCTTGACCTTGAAGAATTACCTGACAGTCAATATGAACTTAATGATATTAAAGCCCTAGCTTCAGAAATTGAACTTGATTTTTCTGATGACTTATACATAAGTAGTAACGATGTTGACTGGTTTCGTTTTGAAGTTGACGAAGCTCATATTGTTTTACTCGAGATAACTCCCCAAGTGGACCAAAGTGTCTATGCGGATTTACAAACCAGCAATGGGTTTTCCATCCTTTCTGACCTTTATGAGGCAAACAACAATGCCCGAGAAGTCACACTTGATCCAGGAACCTATTATCTGGTCATTGGGAGCGCGACACCATCAGATGGATTCTCGTATAAGTTGTCAATGGAAACCTATCCTATCCCTGATGAAACAGTTGAACCCAACAATTCTCGTAACACTGCGACACCAATCACCCTTGAATTTGCACAAACTCTCTTTTTATATCCTGGGGACGAAGACTGGTTAAAATTCAGTCTCACTGAAAGTCAGGTCATAAGTTTTGATGTTTCAGAAGCTAAGTCTGACTTTAGCTATGAACTCTATCAAGGCAGCATGACTATTTTTAACAGTACGCCAAGTTTTGAACCTACACAAACCAGAGTCTTAGGTGCAGGAGATTATTACTTTCGGGCCTTTGATGGATTTGTCAATGTGAGTTATCCTCTTAAAATCAAAGCTGCGCCAATTCCTGATAAAGACCTCGAGCCTAACAACAGTTTTAATGTTGCCAAATCTATCGACCTTCCTTTTATTCAAAAGCTTGCTCTAGATACAAAAAACGATGAAGACTGGTTTAGCTTTGATTTGCCTGGGGCTCGCTTTGTGACTGTAGATATTAAAAAAGAATTTTTTGGTCAGGTATCTGGAAAATTCTTAAATCCTTTAGGTGTCCTTCAAGCTGAGTTTCAAACCAGTGAAACCCTTATTCACACTTTTGCCTTTGAAGCTGGAGACTATTATCTCAACTTTTATGATGACACCACTTCAGGTTTTGTTTTTGACGTTTCAATCACTAGCGAAGCCTTTGCAGACCGTGAGACTTTTGAACCCAATAATACACAAACTGAAGCCTCTGAAATTTTTCTTGGCTTTAATAATGACGAGCTTTTTGTGGTCAGCACCGAACACCCCAGCTTAGGCGATGAAGACTGGTTTAAGTTTTCTCTAGACAAAGCCACCCAAGTCGCCATCATGCTTTCTACAGATACCTTTGTAGATGCCGCCTTATATGGAGCAGATGGAACAATCATCCAGCCCCTCATCTCGGAAAATGATCCCATTCTGATTTCGGGAAATTACTATATTCAAGTCTCGAGTACCACTGCGGCCAAATATGGCTTGAGTGTGGCAGCCAAATAACCTAAGCCTATGGAAGGTGATTTCCATACCCTAAAATTTCTTGGAGCATACTCGAGAGACGTAGTATGCCGTCATGATAATCTCGATGATTCATAGATGCTACCTCTGGCTAAGGGCTTTTTTTCTTGATTCATAGATGATACCTCTGGCTAAGGGCTCTATTCATAGATGCTTGTCCGAAGGTTGAGTGAAGCGTACCTTTGGCTAAGGGCTTTTCTTCCTGTATGATAGAGAACAAAATTGGAGGTCTTATGACAACACAAAGCAAACCCACCCCCGCTTCTAGCAGTTCGGGTCTTGATGCAGGACTCATTTGGTTCGATGGCGTTATCGTTCCACAAAAAGAAGCTAAAGTTTCTGTCTTAACCCATGCCATGCACTACGGCACAAGCGTCTTTGAAGGGATTCGGGCCTATGAAACCCCCAAGGGGCCAGCTATTTTTAGGCTTCAGGAGCACAGTCAACGGCTTTTAGATTCAGCCAAAATTATCGGTATGAAAGTACCTTGGTCAGTTGAAGAGATTAGCCAAGCTATCATTGATACGGTTAAACAAAACCAACGAAAATCTTGCTATATTCGCCCACTATTGTGGTATGGCGCAGAGGCTCTAGGTGTAAATCCAGGCCGCAACAAAGTACATATGATGGTGGCTACCTGGAACTGGGGAACCTATCTAGGAGATGATGCCGTCAAACAAGGCGCAAAGTTAATGACCAGTAGCTGGCGACGTAGCCCAGGAGATGTGATGCCCACCAAAGCCAAAGCTGGTGGAAATTACATCAACTCGGTACTTGCCAATAGCGAAGCCAGAGACCACGGCTATGACGAAGCCTTGCTGCTAGATAAAGATGGCTTTGTAGCCGAAGGTGCAGGCGAAAATATCTTTATGTTTAAAGCAGGCACGCTCTACCCTATTGCACACTCGGTTAACTTGCGTGGAATTACCCGTGATTCCGTGATTCAAATTGCCAAGTCTCTGGGAACACCCATAGAAGCCACTATGGCAACTAGGGATGAACTCTATTGCGCCGATGAAGTCTTTATGGTGGGCACTGCTGCCGAAGTTACGCCGATTGCTTCAATTGACCGCCGCCCGATTGGTACAGGGGTTGCAGGAATCTATTCACTAAAAATGCGAGAGACCTATCTCAACGCAGTTTCGGGAAAAATTCCAGCTTTTGATTCCTGGCTCACTTACGTCAAATAACTATGCGTCAAATAGATTTATAGCTTTTTGCAATTCTTAAGTCACTGAAACCTTTAGCCGTTTTAGTGACTTTTTCTATGTCTTCTATTACTAGCTCTACTGTTGGGCTTCGTACATAGGATGAATAAATATAGCCTGCACGTTTCATCAAATGCTTACGGGCATGTAAGGAAAATTCATGTCCTTTGCCTGAGACCACTTGCACCAGTGGTTGGTAATACTCGAGAATCCTTTTTACTTCGGCTTTATCGCCTACTTGCCAAGCAGCCCAAGATTGTAAAAACACTTCATTAAACCCAACACCTGGAATCACCCCTGCTGCACCCGCCTCGAGCTCATCAATAAACGTTATCCCGCCTACGCCACCAAACAAGCCGATTTTATCGGTATCAATCAAAGGTTTAAGTGCAGCCATGCGCTCAGGCGCACCAGTTCCTTCTATTTTGAAATAGGTGATATTAGGATGTTGGGATAGTTCAGCTAAATACTCTGCTGAGAGTAAGCAGTGTTTATAAGCAGGAATATGCGGCGATTGCTGCACCATGATTGGAACATCTGACGCTTTGGCTAAATCAAGATAATGCTTTACTAAAGCCTTGGGGCCATTATCCATTGTTGATGGGGGCAAAACCATATAACAAGCAGGATTATACTTGGCAAATTCTTTGGCTTGACCCATCGCAGCCTCGGTGCTACCTGGTGCAATCCCAATAATCAACGGGAGTTGTCCAGCTAGTTCATGGGCTACAATTTCTATGGTGTATCGCCTTTCATCATCGCTAAGTTTATAGGCTTCTGAGGCAAATCCGTTAATGCCAATACCATGAACCCCGCCCCCTACTTCAAACTGCACAACCTGGCACAAACTTTTTTTATCAATCTGACCAGCATCATCAAATGGAACAAATAAAATAGGTAAAACGCCTCTAAGCATAGTTCTCCTCTGGGTAGTATTTTAAAATCAGAGATGCAAACCTCTCAATGTGATCTTCAAGCTTTTGTGCTGCTAAAGGAATGTCTCGAGCTTTAGCTGCTTCTAAAATACCTTGATGTTCTTGCCATTCTTGAAGACTACGATTTTCAAGATTCCAACCTTGCAAGGATAAAAGTTGACGGCGTTCACTTAAACTTTTAAGCCAACTAAGCAAAAGCTGATTTTCAGCCCCACTAACTAAAGTTTCATGAAAGCTACGATTATGCTGACTCAGGCTCTGCCAATCAGATTTTTGCTGGGCCTGTTTGGCTTTTTTTAGTACAGCATCTAAAAGGTTTAGTTCGTTATCAGATAGATTCACAAGACTCTGTTTTAAGGCTAAAGGCTCGAGTTTATGCCTCAGTTCAAAAATATCTTGAATTTCCTTGCGGGTAATCAGGTGAACACTGGCTCCACGCACCGGCACAAAATCAACTAAACCCGTCTGAGCCAAACGCTGCAAGGCTTCACGCACAGGAGTTTTGCTCACGCCAAACATTTCAGCTAGCTGAGCTTCAATCAGTGGTGTTCCACCCACTAAAACTTGTGCGAGAATGGCTTCCCGTAATTTATCAAAGACAACTTCAGTAGCCGATGCTCGAACAGACGATAGTGGCTCTAAGTCTAAATGGGGTCTAGCTTGATTGCGTTTGGCCATATTGACAATTATAGTATATCATATATGATAAATTCAAGTCTATTTTCTAAGGAGCCCTAAATGAAAGCACTCCAACTCATCGCCGATTGGCAACCCAAAGCAGGCTACACCCCTACTGAACAAGAACTCAAAACACACCGCACTTTTGCCAGTTCATCCGTCTGGAAAAACCCACGAATTGAAATTCCTACACTTCCTGATCCAGAAATAAAACCCGATGAGGTTCTGATTCAAGTGGCAGCCGTGGGCATTTGTGGAAGCGATATGCACATGTATGAACATGATGCTGATGGCTATGTTCTATATCCGGGCTTAACCAGGTTTCCCAATATTTTAGGGCATGAATTTTCAGGGCGTGTAGTTGAAGTAGGCAAAGAAGTCTCGAGTCTAAAAAAGGGTGACTTGGTAACTGCTGAGGAAATTCAGTGGTGTGGTCTTTGCGACGCTTGCAGACGTGGCTTGGTAAATCACTGTACCAATATGGAAGAACTTGGTTTTACTACCCCTGGCGCAATGGCCCAATATATTCCTGTAAAAGCAAAATACTGCTGGAAGATTGATGAAATTGCCGAGCGCATTGGTGACGAAAAAGAAGCCCTAATCATGGGTGCAATGGTTGAACCAACTGGCGTGAGTTATCACGCTATGTTTAACCGCTTGTCTACCTGGTTGCCTGGAGTTTATGTGGCAGTGTTTGGTGGTGGACCTATTGGGCTAGCTGCTATTGCACTAGCTAAGGCCGCAGGCGCATCTCAAATCATTGCCTTTGACGTGAGTGAAAACAGGCTCGAGATTGCCAAAAAACTTGGAGCAACCAGTGTCTTTAATCCAAAGAATGTAACTAGCAATGAAGTCATTTTAGACCTCACCAGGGGCCACGGTGTGGATTTTGTAGTCGAGGCGGCAGGCGCACCCAGTCAAACCCTCTCTCCCCTTACTAAAGGACTCGCCGTAGGTGCAACGATTGCCCATATTGGCCGTTCAGAAAAACCCACACCACTTTCTTTAGAACATTTTCAGGTACGTGGCGTTCAACTAGCAGGGTCACTGGGTCATGCTGGGCACGGCACATTTCCTAATGTGATTCGCTTGATGGCTTCTGGAAGGTTAGATATGCGACCGATGGTAAGTGCGCGAATGGCCTTGGATGAGGCTAAAGAGGCGTTTAAGAGGTTGGAGAAGCGGGAGGATGCGAAAATTATTTTGTTGCCGAATAGTTAACATTTAAGTTTATATTGACAATTATTAACATTTAAGCTAATATAAAGCGTGGCTTTATTACCGTCCTTTAATTCTCTAGGGATTTTACCTCCAGGAGATTATCCTCTTACTTTTAGTCAGCTACGCCAATCCCTTCTGGTACAAGGTTCAGGTGAGCATCCTGATTGGGATACTTCTTGGCGTTTTCATCTTATCAATCAATGTGAAATTATGGTTCACCAGTTATGGCGTATAGGAATTACTGAAATTTATCTTGATGGTTCTTTTGTCGAAGAAAAATCTCACCCCAATGATATTGACGGCTACTTTGTATGTGATGCCTTTTATCTTGCATCAGGTGACCTCGAGCGCGACCTAAACGCCCTTGATCCCTACAAAATATGGACCTGGGAACCAAGAACAAGACGTGCCTATCGTGGTTATGCCAAGAAACAACTTCCTATGTGGCATCGCTACCGTGTTGAACTCTATCCTCATTTTGGTCAATCCTCTGGTATTCGAGATAAATACGGACATGAACTTCAATTTCCTTCAGCTTTTAGACAACAGCGTGGTAGTAGTGAACCCAAAGGAATTATTCAAATCACTCAAGAGAGGTCATCTATATGATTCGTACTGAAAGTGAATATCGTAAAGCTCTCGAGCAACTCAAGCAAGACAAAGACTACTTACAAACCCATCGCAAACACCTTGAAAGCATTGGTATTTCTGGGGAACAGTTAGAGCGTGCTATACAACCCGCATTATCTTTTCATGAGCAATTAAAAGAGGAAGTAGAAACCTATGAACAAATGCGACGTGGTGAATTAGGAACACTAACAAGCCTAACCAATATCGGGCGTTGGCTGATTGGTGTACGGATTGCCAAAGGGCTTTCACAAAAGGAATTAGCAGAGCGTTTGGATGTTTCTGAAGCACAGGTCTCGAGAGATGAGCGCAATGACTATCATGGGGTTACGGTAGAACGGGCGCAGTATATTTTGCAGACGATGGGGGTGATGTTTAGGCTCGAGGTTGAGGTTGCTTTGTGAGCAGAAAGAGACAAATGCCTGATCAAAGAGTAGCTAAGAAAACTGTTAGACTTTATATCAAGAGTGAACAAACTATATGATTAAAAATCATTTGATTGATACGAAAATTGAAAAGGCTGTAAAATCTGCTGGCGACGCACTCAGTGTTTGGGGAGCAGTAGCGATTATTGGAGCAGGAGCTTCAAAAGACGCAGGATATCCCTTATCCAAAGACCTTATTCCCTTATTGTGGAAATCTATAGATACTGATGATTCAGCAAAAGCCTTTGTTGCTCAAGAATCAGGGCAAACGCTAAATAGTGCAAAGAATCTTATTGGAGAAGATAAAGGGCGAATTGAAATAGCCTATCGTGCTATTGAAAAATACCCTTTGGCCCGTCAGGCTTACCAACATAGTTTCGTTGCCTTGAACGATGAGAAAATCAAAAGACCGTCAATAGTTCATGATGTTTTGGCTCAAATGTTACATCGAAACATTATTGAGACTGTGATTTCGTTTAACTGGGATACTTTGCTTGAGGAATCTTTTAGAAAACGCTATGGTCGTCAGCTTAAAGTGGGTGGGCCAGAGCTTTACAAACCTCATGGTGATGTAGGTTCTCCTGATAATAATTGGATATTGCCACATGAAGGAGGTTATTTGCCTCAAGATTTACTCGATTACATAAACTCTCTTGTTGAAGAAAGACCAAGAAACGCTCCTCCTTGTAGGCTATTCAGAAAGTGATGAAACCGTTGTTAAAAAGTTGACTGGCCCTTTAGCCAGTCAGTGGCGTGTTGTGAGGATTGGCCCAAGTGCCATTGGTGAATTGAGCATCCAAACTTCAGCAACACAAGCACTACCATTGCTTTTAGACGAAGTAGCACCATATCCAGAGATTGAAGGTTGGAAATATGTAAGTTTTGAAAATAAACATACAGGCTTGGGGTCTGCATTAGAAGGTCATGGCTTAACTGCAACAGATGTGTTTGACTGTCCTAGACTTCCAGAAGTAAACAGAGTTATTCAAAAGCTCGAGGTGACAAGAAACGCGATTATAGTAGGACAAAGCGGTTGTGGTAAAAGCCTTATGGCTTATCAAGCTGCGCTACATTTTCACGAAAACGATTGGGAGGTTATTCGGCTAGTAGACCGACAGAGAACCACCGATCAACTCATTTCATCTGTACATCAGGTACGCCACAAAACACTTCTTCTACTTGACGATGCTCATTTATTGGATTCCGCAGGTCTTGATTCCTTCTTTGAATGCGTTTCGGACAAAATAGCTGTCTTAGCTATTTCCACCGACGAAAGTGGTAAAAGTAACGATTCACGACAGGTTTATATTTCTGGAAAACAGGCTGTAGATTCCATTGCGAAAGAATATCTGGTTCATCAAGATCAGCTTTTATCTTTAATCAAGAAGTTTAATAATAATGTTGGAAACCGATGGGGTCAAAGACCATTAAGCCACTTAATAGAAGAAGCACGTAGATTAGCTAAACGACCTTGGGAATTCAATTTTGTTTTAACTAAGGGATGGGAACGAGTTAGTGAACAGCTAAATCTTCTTAAAGAACAAGATCGAGCAGATATACTTTGGTTTCTCATTGCTCTTGGACAAATAGTAACTACTGATGCTGGATTAAGGAAAGAAGAGCTAGAAAGCCTTGCTACTACTCTTGAGTGTGACAAAGTGTGGTTTCAAAAATCTCTGAAATACCTTGAGAGCCACAAACTCATACTGATAACAGACCAAGTAAAGTGCTTGCACTTACAACAAGCAAATACCATTTTTGAAACACTCGCCTTCGATTTTGATGATCCAAAGTATCAACTTGTTTCTTCTGCTATTCGGCTAGCTCTAAAGTCAGACATTGGCTCGTTGCGAGGTGTTTCATGGTTACTAAATAGATTTAATTTTTCTGGTAAAAATTGGTGGTTACTAAAAGAGCATATCGCTGAGGGGGATATTTGGCAGGTTCTTTTTGAGAAATGCTGGAAGGCGAAAAGCGAAGAACAACAGAGAGATGCAGCTTATGCCCTACTAGCATTAAAGGATTGGACTCAAACCTTTGAAAGCGAAGTAGAGCGGAACAAAGACTTCCTCGCGTTATGGATGCAAGATGCAACTCCTACAAATGCTTATGCTTTCGGGAATTTAATAAACGGAATATACAATGAAAATAAAAAGCTAGCTCTTGCTATATGTGAGCAGATAGACCCCCAAGAAATTGCTAATAAAGTAAACAACACTTTGGCAGCTAATGCCAGCGTTTGGGGTTATTATATTAGTCGTTTAATGCTTGCTCCTAAATGGAGCAAATCTTTTAGGCCCTTGCTCAACCTCGAAGCCTTAGTGAATGTTTTTGAGTTAGCGCGTGAAGAGGATTTATACAGCATCGGCGAACTTGCTAAAAGTCTTTACTATTTGTACTATCCACATGGGGATGAAAGCCTAGTGGTGGTAGAGGCAGCTATTCCGTTGATTGCTAATAACATCAACAAGTCTCCTTTAGAAGGAATTAGGGAAGCCCAAGATATTATCTGGTTTACTTTGGGATTTTTCCCTTTATCCTTTAGCCCAAAAAAACTTACCACACGGCAACTGCAAGTTTCAAAACAGATAGCGGAACGACTTGACACTAAGGTTCTTGCGAAGGCCGTATCAAATAGTGAGCCTTGGGAATGGCAGGCAGTAGAGGAACTAATGCTCTTCCTTTATTATGCTTCTCGAGATGTGGCATTTAGCGTCACAGACCAGGTTGATCTTAATACTTTCGACGATAAAACTATTGATATGTGGGGGAAAATAGACACGGAACTAATGCGGTTACTAATTGCTTTAAGTGCTCGAAAGAATCAAAGACTCTTACATAATTGGATAAGTAAGCACTCTAGCAAGATCGCTAAAGTAAATAGTTATTTGATATGGGTTGCACCAAATATTGTAATCGAGCGACTCCAAGCTGGTTGCACACTTGATCTTGAAACCCTCGAATGGGATCATAATGTACGATTACTAAATCAAGTTGCAAAAAAGGACAAGCAACTATCTATAAAGATTCTTCAAGACAACAGAGCTTTACTGATTAAGTGTCTTAATGAGTTAATTCCCAATCAGCATGAAAAACTTCCTAAATTCATAGATTATCTCGAGACTTTTGCAAAAGAGGAGTTAAAGGCGATTCTCGAGGGAATCGAGCCGTCTTGAGCAGAGAGGTATTGGCTAGACCGTCTCGAAGGCAAAAGGGATGAGCGCAAAGCTGTAACCCGACTCATTAAGGCAATAAACGATCATGTGTCGGATAAAGAGCTGCGTAGATGGGTGCAAAATTTGTTAAGTTCTCAATCGCTTTAGCAAAAAAAAGAGTGGTATTCCTTCTAAAATTATCGTTCAACGGGCTTATAAACGACCCTAAACCGTTCACACACGAGCGGCATCTCCTGCACCCATTCCTTCCCAATCTTAGGCAATACCCTCGAGAAATACCGCCAGTGTGCCTCCCACCAAAACTGAAGCGATAAATCCCCTTCACCTTCATCACGGGCAAACGCTGCATCAACCTCTTGGTAAGCACGAATCGTAACTTCGGTAGTCTCGAGTACTCCTAAAGGTTCACTTGAACTATTCAGTAAAATCGTCTTTAACCCAACCGTGGGTATTGGCTTACCCTCTGCTTCCGACTCCCACAAGCTTGAGCAGGTTGCTGTTTTTGTGCCAACTATAATCAGTGCAGCAAGTTCATCGGCAAGTTCTGGATTATCGCCCCACGATTCTGCAACGTAGGATTCACTTAGCACAGGTGAATCTAAGGGTAATGTAGCCAGATACAATTGCCAAAACTCTTCAATAGTCATAATTCATTCTAATCATCTTGATCTAAAAAATACGGAAATAGCTCATCTACCGCCATTTCCCATCCCACCACCGCGGCTTCCGCCTTAGCCTTATCTCCACGCCGATAGATCATAGGTTTTTCAGGTTTCTTGACTTGATAGCTCCTAATTATATCTTGGCTAAGCACATCTACATCCCAAACTACTAGGGTTCCAGCAGCAAAATAGTCAGCACGTTTTTTGGACATTTCTTTTTCTGCCTTTGCACCATAATCTCCCTCACTGCGAACTTCCACAGCAAACACAGGTACACCATCAAGGAATTTCATGCCGGTAGGCTTATCAGTGTAATAGGAAACATCTGGGCTAAAAGATTTTCGGTTAGGCAAATCGACAACAAAGGCTACGCTACCAACCAGCGCATAACCTTTACGAGTTTGATGAGCATAAAAACTTAAACTTGCCAATATCTGACCCGATACAAAGCTAGGCAAGAATCCTGAAAGTGGTAGTACAACAATTCTATCATTTACCAATTCGGCTTTACCTTTAACTAGGGCCAAATCCTCAAGAGTTGCACTTTTTGCTACAGTCATAATAAAAAGTGTAGCATTAGAAAAAGATTCTCGAGGTGAAGAGCATGAAACTCAAATGGTATGGCCACGCCAGCTTCCGAATTACTGCTAGTAACGGCACAAGCATTATCACTGACCCCTATAAACCAGAGACTGCAGGCTACAAAACGTTTTCTGAAGCTTCAGACATTGTGATTATCTCTTCAGATAACGATTCTTTTCATTGCAATGCCGATCTTATCCCTGGAAGTCCACTGGTCATCAATGCTTTGGCACTGGCCCAGTCAGGTAAACCTCAAACCGAAAAGGGTATTACCTTTGTAGCTATACAAGCTATGGAGGCCCTCAACCACCGCGAACATAACCCTGACCAAAACGGCATGTACAAATTTACGGTTGACGACGTTTCAGTAGGGCACATGGGTGATATAGGCAATGCACTAACCAAAGAACAGCTTGAGTTTTTCCAAGATGTAGATGTGTTTCTAGCTCTAGCAGGCGGTCATCCAACCATTGAGCTTGATGATCTTAAAATAGCCCTTGATGCCATTAAGCCTAAGCTGGTCGTTCCAATGCACTTTCGCACCCTGACTTATAAACCACGCAATACTTTCTGGATTGAGAAATTTTTAAGTTACTTTGAAGATAAAGATGTAGATTTTGCCTGTGCTTATGAAGTAGACATCACCAAAGATAGCTTGCCAGAAACGACTCGAGTCTTAGTCCTCGATTATGCAAGTCACTAAAGATGTACTTAGGCAATATGTAGGGTGCGTACGCACCAGTGTAAGCCAGAAATAAACGGGTTGTTCTTCAAATGACACTTAAACCTCACCGTGAGTTGCTTGTTGAGAAGACTTAACCCTCCAAGGATAAAGAGTCACCCCAAGAAGTCAGTTGATTCTATTGTTTGTCATTCTGAGTGAAACGAAGAATCTCTATTTTGGCAACATGGCAGGGTAGAGATTCTTCTTCACAGGCTCTTTTCTAGCCTCTTCTTTACTCAAACATCAAGCCACCACAGAAGTTTCTGGTAATGACATTTTCACCACTCACTCAACTTTTGGAATATCTCTCGAGGAAAAATTATCTTGACTTAGCAAAAAATATTTGCTAAGCTTCTTTATGTTGAACCCAACATAAACAACCGTTCAGATTCATGAAGGATTATTTGACCTATGGATATTGCCGAGCTTATCTGTGCCCGCAGGATGCAACTTCGCCTTACGCTTACTGAATTGTCCAAGCGCAGTGGCTTGTCTATTCCTTTTTTATCCCAAGTTGAAAAGGGGCACAAAAATTTATCGGTATCATCTCTTAAGTGTATTGCTGATGGCTTAGAAGTGAGCATGAGTTATTTTCTGGATACCCAAGAAGAGGATGAGCGTGTTCATTCTTTAGATGACTTAAATTATTTTCGCATTAACGGCTCTAAAGTGCGCTACGCAAGGTTAGGGTCAACCATCAAGGAGAGGGAACTCGAGCCCCTTTATGTAGTCATTCCCCCAGGTGATGTGTCCGAGGTTTTCAAACATGCAGGCGAAGATTTTTTTTATGTTCTCAAAGGTCATATCACCTTTATTGTTGGAAAAAAACAGCACACTCTAGGTCCTGGTCAAACAATTCATTACAAAGCTACTATCCGCCACGGTTGGCGTAATGACAGTAAAGAGGAGGTACATCTTATTTCAGTCAACAGTATGGCTCTTTTTTAAGTAATAATACGTAATTTCAGGGAGGAAAAAATGAAAAAACTATTGGCAATTATCCTTATTTCATTCATGCTGTTGGGCCTAGGTTCAGCACAAAAAATATTGCGTTTAGATAACGCTGCACCTGGTGAATTAGATCCCCATAAGGGCAACGATTACTCATCCTCAGTGCTTTCTTACAATATCTATGACACCTTGGTCATGCCTGATCCAGCTTCTGGCGTAGCTCCGCATTTGGCTACCGAATGGACTGTTTCTGATGACGGGTTAATCTATACTTTTACGCTGCGTCAAGGCGTGAAATTCCATGACGGTAGCGAACTACAAGCTGATGATGTGGTCTTTAGCTATGACCGTGTTAAAGCCTTAAATCAGGGGTTTGCCTTCTTATTTAACGAGTGGGTTACCAGCGTTGAAGCTCTTGATCCTTATACTGTGCAATTTAGCTTGTCAGGAACCTACGCACCCTTTTTATCAACGTTAGTACGCCTTTCTGTTGTAAATAAAGACGTGGTGCTGGCCAATAAACAAGACGGCGACTTTGGTGACAATGGTGACTATGGTCAGGCTTATATGTCTGAAAAAGATGCTGGTTCAGGAGCCTATAGTGTGGCTTCACATAGCCCACAAGAACTTACCGTGTTACAAAAGTTTCCTGATTACTTTTTAGGGTTTGCCGAAAACGCTCCGGATGTAGTGCGTCAGCGTTATTCAGTAGAATCTGCGACAGTTCGTACACTCATCGCTAGAGGCGAGCATGAAATCTCGAGTCAGTGGCATCCACAAGAAGTCCTTAAAGCCCTTGCTGGTGAAGAAGGTATTAGCTTAATCACCGAAGGTGGTGGCGGTTCGCTAATGTTTAAGTTAAATACCCAACGTGCCCCTACTGATGATGTCAACTTCCGTAAGGCTATGGCTCTGGCTTTTGATTATGACGCACTTATTAGCACACTCAAAGTCACTGATGAAATCTCGAGTGGTGTTGCCGCTCGAAGGGCCGCTGCCTGATGGTATACCTGGCTTTGATTCTTCTCTAGCTATGCCTAAGCGCGATTTAGAAGCTGCCAAAGCTGCCCTTGCTGCATCTAAATATGCAGACCAGCTTGACAGCATTGAAATTGATATGGGCTGGGTTGCCGAAGTTCCTGCCGAAGAAAAAATGGCCCTGCTCTTCCAGCAAAATATGGCTGAGATTGGTCTAAAAGTCAATATCACTAAGGTGCCTTGGGCAACGTTAACAGAGCGTTTTGCTGCTGCTGAAACCACGCCTAATCTTTATCCACTCTTTACAGGTCTTAGCTATCCTGACCCTGACGGTTTGCTTTATGTGATGTATAGCTCCAATGCTCCAGGAACTTTCTGGTCAAGTAGCTGGCTGAATGACGCTGATGTTGATGCCATGCTAGATGAAGCTCGCACTACTACAGACAATGCCAAGCGCATGGAACTCTATGCCAGCATTCAACAGCGGTTAGTTGATTTGCAAACCGATATTTATGGCTATGACACCTTGGCAGTTTTTGCCAAACGCAACAATGTCACTGTTCCTACATTAGAAACTAAAGGTATGTCAGTTTCAGTTTATGGCGCAAACTGGCAATTTAGAACGTTTGAAGTAGAGTAAGTATCTCCCTAGCAACTTTGCGAAAAGAGTAGATTTGGTAGGGTGCGTTTACGCACCCTACACTACGCAATAACAAACATCATTCTGCCGCAAAGTTCGCTAATGGTGCATTGTACGAAATTTGAGCGAAGCGTTAATGCACTCTACAATTATCTTACTTTCCTTCGTCATTGCGAGGAGCGTTTTAAGGTTTAGAACGTATTGGTAAAGTTAATACGGTCATTTGAAGTTGAGAAGCGACGAAGCAATCTCCCCTCACTGAAAAACCACTAAGGGCTTTTAATCACTTCATTGCAAATTCAGGTTTTGTAGGGTGCGTTTACGCACCATGCGTTGATGAATGGCAAACGTTGTCTGCTACAAAGGTGCATGAATGCACCCTACGGCTCATCCGGCATTTTCACTATGGAGACACTTAGATTGCTTTAAGGAGGAAAGATATGGGCAGAAAAATTCTTTGGATTAACCCTGTAGGTACAAATAGCTTTGATGAGGTGATGCTAAACCTGTTTAATCAGGAAAAAATGCCTGATACTCATGTCGAAGTACGCTCACTAAAGCGTGGGCCACATCACCTCGAGTATCACTATTATGGCAGCTTGGTTTTACCTGACACTATGCACATGTTACGACAGGCTGAAAAAGAAGGGTTTGACGCGGCAGTGGTGGGTTGCTTTTATGACCCCGGGCTTAAAGAGTGTCGTGAAGTAGTTGAGAATATGCCAGTCATTTTCCCGGCTGAGGCTTGCAGTTATATTGCAGCAACGATGGCAGATAAATTTTCAATTTTAGTAGGTCGTCGCAAGTGGATACCTGCCATGCGAGAAAGCATTGAACGTTATGGTTTAATCCATAAGCTGGCTTCATTTAGGGAGCTTGGCATGGGCGTTCATGATTTTCAAAAAGACCCCCAAGAAACCGAAAGGCGTATGCTAACAGAGGCTAAAGCAGCCGTCAAAGAAGATGGTGCTGAGGCCATTATCTTAGGCTGCACTATTGAGTTTGGCTTTTTTAGAATCTTGCAAGAAGAAATTGGCGTACCTGTCATTGATGCCACGGTCACTCCCTTAAAATTTGCTGAATTAAAAGCCGAACTTAAACAAAGATATAAATGGAGTTCTAGTAAGGTTGGTGGTTTTGAATCACCTCCAGCCAGTGAGATTGCTAGTTGGGATTTGGCAAAACAATATGAAGGTATCCAGAATGCCTGGAAAGCCTAAAATTTAACGATGCGCCACTTTTTATCCTTTTTACTCAGGCGATTTCTAGCCTCACTGGGGGTATTAGTTGGCGTATCTATTCTTATTTTTATTATTGCCAGAGTCATTCCAGGTGACCCAGCCAGAGTTGCACTAGGACCCATGGCTTCACAAGACCAAGTGGCAGATTTACGCAAGCAGCTTTATTTAGACCGCCCACTGCCTTTGCAGTATTTTGAATTTGTCAAACGCCTCTCCCAGGGTGATTTGGGCATGTCCCTTTATACCAAACGTGCCGTGACCAGAGACCTCTCGGAGTATTTTCCAGCCACGCTGGAACTGGTTTTAGCCAGTGGCCTGATCATGGTGGTGTTTGGTGTTTCGCTGGGTATCTTAGCTGCTCGCTTTCGTAATCGTTGGCCAGATAATATTACTCGTATTATTTCAATTCTTGGTGTGGTTACACCTAGTTTTGTTTGGGCCATTTTTTTAGTGCTTATTTTCGCCTATTGGGTTATCATGTTTCCGGTTGCGGGACGTTTAGGAGATGCCTTTCTGCCACCACCAAGAGTCACAGGACTTATTTTGATTGATGCTCCTCTAGCTGGGCAGTGGAAATTGTTCTGGGATGCTTTACATCACTTGATTTTACCTGCTTTTGCTTTGGCTTTTGCAGGTCTTGGTCAGGCTGCACGCATTACTCGGGCCAATATGCTCGAGACCTACAGCAAGCCCTATATCGAAATGGCCAGAGCCTACGGCGTTAGCGAAGGAACCATTGCTCGCAAATATGCCTTGCGTCCGGCCATGATTCCCACTCTGACCATTTTAGGTTTAGATTTTGCCGCTATGTTGGGCGGTGCTTTCTTAGTTGAAGCAGTGTTTAACTGGCCTGGCATGGCCCGTTATGCTGTGCAAGCCATTATTCGCAAAGACTTAAATGCCATTGTAGGCACTACTCTGATTATTGCAGCCTTCTTTTTAGTTATCAATATCATCATTGATATTATCGTGGGTTACATCAATCCACGTATTCGCTTTCGTCAGGGGGCGCAGTGATGTTAAAAACAGGTATGCTAAGAGCCTGGTATCGCTTTAGCAAAAACCCACTCTCAGTGATTGGTTTAGTTATTGTGGTACTGGTTTTTCTGCTAGCACTCTTAGCAGCCGTGATATCGCCCTATCCCCAACACGCCGCCAGTTTTACTAATTTTACTGAAGCCTCCCTGCCACCATCTGCTAAATACTGGTTTGGCACAGACACCATCGGGCGAGATATTGTCACCAGAGTCATTTATGGCTTTCGTGTTTCTCTCTTATTGGGTGTAGTAGTGCTGGCATTAGCAGTACCGGTTGGCGTTTTGCTGGGGCTTATTGCTGGTTATTTTGGTGGACGTACTGAAAACATCATCATGCGAATTACGGATGTTTTTTTATCTGTACCACCTTTGGTTTTGGCTTTAGCTGTACTGGGATTTCTAACACCGAATTTATTTAATGCCATGATGGCCGTAACTATCATGTGGTGGCCCTGGTATACCCGCTTGGTCTACAACTTGACACGCTCTATTCGCACCGAAGGGTTTGTAACTGCGGCTGAAGTGATTGGAGCTTCCAAAGCCCATATTTTATTCCGTGAAATTTTGCCCAATGCCGCACCTTCTATTTTGACCAAGATGACTCTGGACATGGGCTTTGTGATTTTGATTGGCTCGAGCCTTTCTTTTTTAGGTCTTGGTGTTCAGGCCCCACACCCGACTTAGGCTCAATGGTGGCTGATGGAGCCAAGTATCTTCCTGATCAATGGTGGATTACGGTGTTTCCTGGTTTAGCCGTACTGATGTGCGTGCTAGGTTTTAATCTTCTTGGCGATGGTCTGCGTGACCTATTGGATGTTGAGGTCTAAATGCAACCCTTACTCACTATTTCCAATTTGCACCTTACCTTTAATCTTTTTGAAGGTAAAGCCCATATCTTAAATGGCATCAACTTAACAGTTGGACGTGGTGAGCGTGTAGCTATTGTGGGTGAATCAGGGTGTGGTAAAACGGTGACTCTGCGGCTTATTTTGGGTTTAGTTCGACAAGGCAATATGAAGGTTGAAGGGAACATCACCTTTGATGGACAGGATATGCTCTACAGCTCGCAACATAAACTACGTGAGCTACGTGGGCGACGCATCTGCCCTATTTTTCAAGACCCAATGGCTTCCTTAAATCCGACCTTTACTATTCTTGATCAGTTGAGTACAGTGATTCGCCGTGGCGATAAAGCTAAAAATAAAAAAGATATTTATGATTTGGCCACTTCTGTTCTCAAACAAGTTGCCATTACTGATCCAGAACGTGTGCTAGCTGCTTATCCCTTTCAACTTTCGGGTGGACTTAATCAACGGGTATTGATTGCCATGGCACTAGTCAATCGCCCTGATTTAATTTTAGCTGATGAGCCCGGAACTGCACTTGACGTAACCGTGCAAGAACAAACGCTTAGGCTGATGCGGCAACTCACTGAACAAGCCAACTCAGCGGTTTTACTGATTACCCATAACTTAGGGGTGGTGCGTGAATTTGCTGATCGAGTCTACGTGATGTATGCCGGGAACATCGTGGAAGAGGGTCCAACTAAAGTCATTTTCTCAAGCCCTAAACACCCGTACACTCAAGCTCTTATGAATTCAGTTCCCAAGCTCACGGGTGGGGCTTTACCCCAAGGTATTGATGGCTTTGTACCCGATTACACCAAACCACCTAGTGGTTGTCGTTTTCATCCACGCTGTGTTCACACAAAAGAAATATGTAAACAACCTCAGCTCTTACGTGATTTGGGACAGCAAAAAGTAGCCTGTATGCTTTATGGAGACCAGCATGGCTGAACCCCTGGTTAAAGTTGAACAGCTTATAAAGCACTATGCCACTCGCAATGGTGTGGTCAAGGCTTTAGACGGGATTAGCCTCGAGGTCTTTCCTGGTGAAATTGTAGCCGTAGTCGGCGAATCTGGTTCGGGCAAAACCACCTTAGCCAATCTTATTTTGGGTACTGAACAGGCCAGTGGTGGAAACCTAAAGTTTCAAAATCAGGTCTTAGATATGAAACGACCTCTCGAGCTTAGAAGACAAATTCAATATGTACAACAAAATCCTATGACCACGCTTAATCCACGCCGAACCATTTTTCAAAGTGTACGTGTACCTTTGCAAACGCACAGCGTAGGGAATCAGGAGCAGCAGCGTAAGCGAGTAGCAGACTTACTCGAGCTAGTTGGCATGAGCCGTGATTATCTTGATAGAGCCCCTTCAGTACTCTCAGGAGGACAGCGACAGCGTGTAGCTATCGCTCGCGCCCTGGCAGTTGAACCCAAGCTTTTAGTCTTAGATGAACCCACCAGCGCACTAGATGTTTCGGTGCAGGCCAAAGTCCTAGGACTTTTGGTTGAGTTACAAAGCAAATTCAATCTGACCTATATGTTTATCACCCATGATTTATCGGTGGTTCGCAATATCGCTAACCGTGTCGCTGTAATGTATAGGGGGAAAATTGTAGAGCTAGGCAATACCTTAAAACTCTTTGAAAACCCTCAACACCCCTACACACGAATGCTCATTTCTTCAATTCCTGTAATCTCTGAAGAAGAAGAAAAAGTAAAACCAAGCTGGCCCTGGGAACGAAACTTAGCGGTGAGTAGTGGTGCAATCTCACAGGGTTGTAGTTTTGCACCACGCTGCCCTTTTGCTGAAAGCCTGTGTTGGGAAAAAGTTCCAGAATTATTTAGCACCGACCACCATCAAGCAGCCTGTCATATTGCTAGTGGAGAAATTGAAAATAAGTTAGGGGGAGGCAACTTATCTTAAGTAAAAAATCAATTGGGTTCTAATAGAAGTCATTCTAAATGTCAAATTTTAAGCCAGCCAAGCACCCCATTCGTCATTGCGAGGAGCGTATGAAGTTAAACAAGCAAGCAAATAATTTTGGTAGTACCTTGTTAATAAATGAGCGACGAAGCAATCTCCCTTT
>CAVTAE010000003.1:0-5978 GCA_963732665.1 uncultured Trueperaceae bacterium
CAGCTATTTATAGCTCACTCAATCCACCTATGTGGTGGTCACCTTCTTATGGAAATGGGTCATTTGAAAAAAATGGTCCTGTCGTCTGGACGGCTTTTGTTTCTGGGGATTGGGCTATGGATTTACTCTCACTAGGGGAGCAAGGCGCGCTAGATGAAGCCATTGATTCTTTAAGTCTCGAGCTTGATAAAAAGCTTCTCCCCTACCTCGGCTTATCTCAAGTGGACAGATGGGCCCTACACACGGGGCGGTTATAGCTTTATTTTGCCTGGTCATGAAAACGCTCGAGCTGAACTAGCAAAACCTACCCCGCCACTATACTAGGCAGGCGAAGCAACCGCACCCGAATATCAAGCAGCTACGGTTAAGAACTATTTGAGCGGCAAACGTGCAGCCAAACAAATTTTAGATAACCTCACCGCCAAACAAAAACGCTTATCTAGCCGAGATGCCAGAAGTTTACAGCAACCTCCACCGGTTTAACAATTCAAGATTGAAGAGTAAAGATTAGAATCTAATCTTTACTCTTCAATCTTTACTCTTTACTTGAGTCTGTTTTTTTATCAACCTTGGCCGTATAGTATTTATTTGAGGTGAAATTATGAGTCTCAAGCTTCTATCCAACGTTTGGAGCCACTTAACCCACATTCAACCCGTCAAAGCCGAAGGTATTTATATCTATGATGCTTCCGGTAAACGCTACACCGATTTTACATCGGGTATTGGTGTTACCAACACCGGCCACTGCCACCCCAAAGTGGTCAAAGCCATTCAAGAACAAGCCGAAAAACTCTTGTTTGGACAGGTCGGCATTGTGCTCTCCCCTGGCGTTTTGGCACTAGCTGAACTTTTAAACAAAGTCACTCCACCTGAAATTGATTCTTTCTTTTTCTCAAATTCAGGAGCCGAAGCCACCGAAGGCGCACTCAAACTAGCCCGCTACGCCACCGGACGCACCAATGTGATTGTGATGCAAGGTAGCTTTCATGGGCGCACTGGGCAAGCTATGGCCATGACCACATCAAAAACGGTCTATCGTCACAAATATCAGCCTTTACCGAGTGGTGTGTTTGTAACGCCTTTCCCTTATAGCTATTACTACGGCTGGGATGAAGACACGACTGTAGCTTTTTGCATCAAACAACTCAAGCATCTCTTAAAATCACAAACTGCCCCCGATGAAACCGCCGCCATCATGATTGAGCCTGTTCTGGGTGAAGGCGGCTATGTTCCTGCACCTGCAAGTTATTTGCAAGCCCTGCGTGAGATATGCACCAAACACGGCATCATGCTAATTATTGACGAAGTGCAAACTGGCTTTGGTCGCACCGGCAAAATGTTTTGCTTTGAACATTCAGGTGTCATGCCAGACATTATAGTGATGGCCAAAGGTTTAGGTAGTGGTTTGCCTATTTCTGGAGTTGCTTCAAGACGCGAGATTATGAATAAATGGGCACCAGGCACACACGGCGGAACTTACGGTGGTAGCAGTGCCATTCCCTTGGCTGCTGCCAAAGCAACAGTAGAAGCCATGATTGAAGAAAAAATTCCTGATAACGCTGCCAAGATGGGCGAGCGGTTGATGAATGGTCTTAAAAATTTGCAGAAGAAATATCCTGTGATTGGCGAAGTGCGCGGACTTGGCTTGATGATTGGTACTGAGTTTTCTGATGTGATGGGGCAACCTGACAAAGATACTTGTAAAGCTGTGCAAAAGGCCTGTCTCGAGCAAGATCTTTTAATTCTAGGTTGCGGCACGTATGAAAACATCATTCGCTGGATTCCACCCCTAATCGTCAACGCCCAACAAATTGACGAAGCCTTAGCGATTTTTGAGCGGGCTTTAGAGAGAAGCACAAAAATGGCTGTGGCAGCCGATTAGAAAGATTGAAGAGTAAAGATTAAAGAGTGAAGATTTACTATTTTCAATCTTCACTCTTTAATCTTTACTTGATCTTATGATGAAACTCACTGGCATTATTCCACCCGTCGTTACCCCCTTCGATAAGCAGGGGAATCTCGATATTAAAGCTCTGCAAACATTTCTGGGCCAGTTGGGGCCTAGCGTAGATGGTTTTTTGATTTTAGGTTCTAATGGTGAAACACCTTATTTAGAAGAACCTGAACGCAATCTTGTGGTTGATGCAGCTAGAACTGTCATTCCTAGTCATATCCCTATGATTGTTGGAACAGGTGGTGAGTCTACCCAAGCCACTATTCGCCGTAGTCAGCTTGCAGAACAACAAGGCGCACAGGCTGTACTGGTACTTGCGCCATATTACAACCGTGCATCCATGACACCGCAGATTCTGGATAAACATTTTCGCAAAGTGGCAGATGCCGTAAATATCCCGGTCTATGTTTACAATATTCCACAAGTTACAGGTATTACCCACTCGAGCCAGTGGCTAGCCAACATCGCTACACATTCAAACATTGCAGGCATGAAAGACTCGAGCGGTGACGTGATGGCATTAACCGAAACCCTGCGAATGGTTCCTGAAAATTTTAATGTTCTTACTGGAAATGCGCCTACACTCTTAGCTGCACTAGCAGTTGGTGCTGAAGGTGCTATTTTGGCTGCCGCCAATATCATTCCTGAATTACTCAAGCAGCTTATGGTGAATCTCGAGCAAGGGAGTCTCGAGCAGGCTAGGATTCTTCAACGCCAAATCAATCCTCTAACCTATGCTGTCACCAGAGATTTTGGCATTGCTGGACTAAAAGCTGCGGCTAGATTACGTGGCTACAGCGCTGGCTACCCCAGAGCACCACTAGAAGATGTAAATTCAGAAATCACCGCAACCTTGGAAAAACTTCTAGAAAATCTCGATATAAAAATGCCTGTACGTACCTAAAGGAGGATCATGCTCGAGAAAGTAAATATCAATGACAAATTCGCCAGCTTTGCTCAGCACTGGAATCCCAAGTTAGTCGGGGAGGTCAACAACATTGCCGTTAAGCTGGTCAAGTTTCAGGGCGAATTTCATTGGCATCACCACGACCATGAAGATGAGCTTTTCTTAGTTGTCAAAGGCAGCTTTATCATGCGCTTGCGTGATGGCGATGTGGCAATCAATGAAGGTGAATTTATTGTTATCCCCAAAGGCACTGAGCACATGCCATACGCCCCTGAAGAAGTTCAGGTTATGCTGATTGAACCGAGTAGTACACTGAACACAGGTAACGTTAAAAATGAAAGAACTGTAGACGTATTGGAGAAGATTTAATCATGCACTCTACTTCGTCATTACATCCTATTTCATCGTTGCCTCTTAATTCATCATTGCACCCTATTTCGTCATTGCGAGGAATGGTGTTTAGAAACATTACTAGTGAATATAGTCAAGAAGTTGTTTGCAATAAACCAATGACGAAGCAATCTCCCTGCTCTGACTTTGCGGCGAACTAAGAGCAAAGAGATTGCCGCGTCGCTTTGTCCACAATTATTTCTACTGTTACTTAATAACGAATTATTAAACCTATGATACGCTCCTCGCAATTACGAGGGAAAAGAAAACTGAGTAAATCTAAAGGAGATACTATGCCCACCATCAACTTAGTCACTGAAATCCCAGGACCAAAAAGTAAAGCCCTCATCGCCCGGCGTGAAGCTATAACACCAAGGGGTGCCTCCAAACTTACAGGTGTTGCTGTAGAACGTGGAAGCGGCGCAGCCGTTGTAGATGTAGACGGAAACACCTTGCTCGATTTTGCAGGCGGCATTGGCATTATGGCAGTAGGTCATGCACCTGACAATGTGGTGAACGCCATCAAAAACCAAGCAGAAAAAATCATTCATAACTCAGCCATTGTCACCACACATGAATCACATATTGAACTTTCTGAACTTTTGTGCAGCATCGCTCCGATTGAAGGTCCCAAAAAAGCCACACTGATGAATAGCGGTGCAGAAGCTGTTGAAACTGCCGTGAACATTGCGCGTGCTTACACAGGTCGCCAAGCCATCGTGGTGTTTGAAGGTGCATATCACGGACGAACGAATCTTACACTCAGCATGACCAGTAAATATGCTCTTTTCAAAAAAGGCTTTGCCCCCTTTGCTCCAGAAGTTTATCGTCTCCCTTTCCCCAATCTCTACCGCAAACCCGAAGGAATGAGTGACGAAACTTTTATTGACTACTCCATCACGCAGTTAGAAAACGCGATGGTTTCTTATGTTGACCCAGGTGCGATTGCCGCAATTGTGATTGAACCCGTGCAGGGCGAAAGTGGCTTCTTGCAAGCACCTAAAAAATTCATGCAACGTATCCGCGAGCTTTGCACAGAGCATAAAATTGTGATGATTGCCGATGAAATCCAGAGTGGCATGGGACGCACAGGAAAACTTTTTGCGGTTGAGCATGTTGACGTAAAACCTGATGTGATGACGATTGCAAAATCTATGGGTGCAGGGATGCCGATTTCTGCAATTGTTGGTAAAGCCGAAATCATGGACGGACCCAATCCTGGTGGTTTGGGCGGCACGTACAGCGCGAACCCGCTTGCTTGTGTGGCTTCAATTGAAGCGATTAAAACGATTAACACACCACAGTTTTTGGCACGTGCCACAGAAATTGGTGAACGTTTTCGTGGTCACATGTTGGCGATTCAAAAAGAGAATGATTGGGTCGGTGATGTGCGTGGTGTAGGTCCTATGTTGGTGATGGAGTTTGTCAGTGACAAAATAAAGAAAACACCTGTGACTGCACAAGAAGTGATGGCTGTAACCAACGAAGCCCTCAAACGTGGACTGATTATTATTCGTTCGGGGTTGTTTAGTAACTGCATTCGCTTGTTGCCACCGCTTATTCTTACAGATGAGCAGATTGATGAGGGGATGTGGATTTTTGCGGAGGCGGTGAGGGTGGGGATGCCAAAACGGGAAGCTGTTACTGGTGATTAAATAGGACAGCATTCTCAAAAATCGAAAGGAAGTTGTGGAAACTCTTCGAGAAAATCTTCTTGCGCTTTCAGGATTTTTTGAAAAAGGCGGGATTCGATAAAGAAAATCCTGATCCAGCTATTGCTTGGGCGACGTATAAGCAAGTGTTAATAGAACCTTACAATAATGATGACAAAAGCATTTATGCTCTTTATCGCGCCTTTACTGAATCGAGTCATTATAAACTTGAGTTGGGGTGGCAATTCCTACCAGATGATATTAACCACGAATTCTTCGTATATACACTCATGCTTAAAAGCCCTCTTCCGCCGACCTTTAAGGAACTGACTATTGATGAGATGCCAATGCTCGGCACTAAACTTAACTTTTTCGGTGTAGAGCGACAACAGGCTTTTCATGCCTTAATTGCACATAGTGGTGTATGGGTCGCTAGTTTTGAAAAGATTCGTGATGTTCCTTAAATCGTTAGTGGCATTATTAAAAGCCCCGAGTCTTCGCAAGCAAAGTGGGAAATGTAATTTCGGTAAAACCCACACAAAAATTTAAGTTCAGCCGTGCTAAACTGCTATCCATGACACGCTTTGAGGTTATTGGTCGTATTCTCGAGCATTTGCATGGTCTCGATGACACTTCTTTAGAGGCACTGCTTACTGAACTGTCAACAGCGATTACAGACGAACGGCTCGAGGTCATCACACACGGCAAAGATGATACCGAGCACCTGCAAAACAGTCCTGTCAACGGCAAAGATTTAGACGAGGCTGTTAAAGAATTGAAAGACCTCAAGCTCCTCACACCTCAACATGCTGCTTAGTTTTCGCAAGCAGGCTTGGGAGGATTATCTTTATTGGTTTCAAACTGACCCAAAAATGTGTAAGCGTATCCACGAGTTACTTCGGGATACCCAGCGCACACCTTTTGACGGCATTGGTAAACCTGAGGCACTTAAAAATAATTACAAGGGGTTTTGGTCACGGCGCATTGATAAAGAACATCGTATGGTTTATACGGTTACAGAAGAGGCTCTTATCCTTGTTCAGTTAAGACATCACTATTGAAACTCGAGTCCCCG
>CAVTAE010000004.1:0-13674 GCA_963732665.1 uncultured Trueperaceae bacterium
GATTTTTTTATAAATGTTTTTGATGGGCCCTTCATGTTTTGTGAACCTCTGGATAATTGCATAAGCTGATCACAACGCAAAAGGGCTTGCTGCTTCGAGCTAAAAAACATCAGCTTTTGTCCAGTTGCTGCCGATTCTATCAGCCAATACATTTGTCCCTTTTTAGAATAGGGGCGTACTGTATAGGTATGGTGCATAATCCCTATCCCTCCAAAAGGAAAATTGCTATGCCCAAATGAGCGTAGCAATCGTAAACACGCGAGAGAACTATTGCAGGAATAAGTCGTAATCTCCGTAAGTACTAGCCTGATAAGGATTCGGAGTTTCTAGAGTATTTTCAGCTTGCAAATCATAACCATTCCAACCCCTTCTGGCCACAATAGTTTGACCCAAGAAGGTAATTTGTTTATCTGTTCTGGTATAGATAAGATATTTTCCACCGGTAGTGGCTACGACTTCATTTTCTTCAAAAAGGCTGTTTTGATTGAGGTCGTTGTAACCAGCAATCTGATAAATACTTTCTGCTGCAGGTTCAGGTAGGGCAACCACGTAGCCATCAAAAATATTAGGATCAACAATTTGTGTCTGATTACTATAATTAAGCTGGCCTTGATCGGTAAGACTTACCAGAGCTAGACGGCTTCCTTCAGGCCACTCCCCTCCCAAATTTCCAGAAGCCCGTGTGCCACCCACCAACGGAAACACAGCGCAAGCACTTAAAACAAACAAAGTGAGTGTTAGAAATAAAAGTTGATAAATACGTTTCATAAAATCCTCCCGTATGGCTCAATAATTCTTTATCAAAGACCATAGCTACTTTCAATTATCTGCCATAGAGTCATCACAAAACATCAGAAAAAGGGGATCTTGGATACCCCCACTAAAGTGGGTAGGCAGACTTAGTGATAGAAGATTTCAAAAGCTTGGATTAAGACAATTCAATATTTGATAATGGTTATTTAGGTCAAAGGCAAGGTAACACTGACCGTAGTACTTTTATTGATTTTACTACTTAATGAGAAAGTCGCTCCTATCATCTCAGCACGTTCTCGCATTGAATGTAGACCTAAATGTCCAGGAAATTCTTGCTCTGTATCAAATCCAAGGCCATTGTCTGAAATGTCTAGCCTCAAAAAATCTTCTTGCACCATCAAGCGAATAAGGACCTGCGTGGCCTTAGCATGTTTAACAACATTATTCATGGCTTCTTGGGTAATTCGATACAACATTTCTTTAGCCTTTAGGGTAATGTCAGGTTCTTCCGAAAATTCAAGGCTCAGGTTAAAACGATAGCGTAACTCGAGGGCTCGCAAATGTTTGCGTAAAGCCATGATCAAACCTTCACTCTGCAAAGATTCTGGCCGCAATTCAAAAATTAACGACTTCATTTCAGCCATTGCAGTATCCGCCATATAGATAAGATAATCCAGCGATCGGCTGACTTCTTGCATTTTAGATTCACTCGCATCTAAACTTAGGGACATCTTGGCACTATTGGCTCCTAAACTAATTCCATACAAAGCCTGAGATACCGAATCATGTAAATCCCTTGCTAATTTCTGACGCTCTTCTAAGGCTGCTTTGCCCTGAGCTTCTTCAAATAACTGCGCATTCTGCACCACCAGTGCTATTTGACTTACAATGGTACTAAGTTGTAACAAATCAGTAATATCTGGATCACTTCCGGGTGCATAATAAGCACTAACTACACCCTTTCGCTTAAAGTTTAGATTTAGAATAGGAACGGCCACTGCTGTGCCCCAATTGACGTTTAGGAGCATGGGGTGCAGTGTTTCAAAACGGCTATCGGCCAACTTTGCAGTAACGTAGTCACGTGAGACAATCATCTCTTGCTGCTTAATAGCTCGCTGAGAAAGTGTTTCAACATTGCTACGACGTAGCGCAGGTAAGGACTCGGTATACCCCAGAGGGTAACCAAAATATCCTTCAAGATTGAGTTCAATACCATTCTCTTCGTAAATTTCAATGGCACAGGCCATGGCTTCGATGGTGATCGCCACACGCTCAGCCATCATTGTCAAATTATGACCTAAGGTTTGGGCTAGACTAAAACTCGAGGCAATCTCGGCCAGTGCTAAAGCTTCACGTTCAGAACGCTGAGTTAACCCCAAAAGCCTGTCTTTTTCTAATTCAATCTGCTTACGGGCTGTTATATCAAAATTGATTTCAATAATTTCTTGAGCGTCACCCTTATCATTTCGGCGAAGAGCCTGACGGCTTAGCACCACTAAGATATTATTGTGCTTATCTACATGTTTTAACTCTTCTTCCCAATAACCTTCCTTGAGCAAATGGCTAAAAGTGTCTTCAGCCGAGGTCTGAAATTGAGTTTGCAAAAGTTCATGACTCACACGCCCTAGGGCTTCCTCAGAGCTATAACCGTAAAAATCTTCCGCAGCTTTATTCCATGAGGTAATCACACTATCTGGTCTACGGATCAGGGTTGGAACATTAGTAAGGGCCAGTATCTCTCTCTGATCATCCATTAGCCTGGACTGATCCTGGATGGCATTTTCTGCACGTAAACGCTCTAAGATAGACCAGGTGCGTTCAGAGATCGTCTCGAGTAGCTTTTGTTCTTTGGGAATCCATTGATAGGGTTGGTCTGATGAAATGGTAAAACTGCCTGCCAACTTACCCCTGCGATGCAAAGGTATATTCACAAAGGCCTTAAAGGGTTCATCCCAGCCTTTAAAGCGTTCATCAGAAGAGGCATCAGTCACTACCAGCGTTCGCTTTTCTCTGCTTTCACTCAACATCAATGGATTGTATTCTTTGAGAGATTTTATTTGCGGTACAAAAGGCTTAAGTAGCGAGTAGCCAGCTTTTTTGTTACCTTGATCCTGAGTTTCATCAATGTCACTAAAGTAACACTCTGGCAATTCTAGATGCTGGCAAATCTCCGTGCTTATATCGGTAAGAAGTTTGTCTGGATCAGTACTATTTTTTAAGATGTAATCCACTTTGCCCATGAAGTGGTTATCTTCTTCAAGTTGCTTTCGCTCAGTAATATCAGTAACAATTCCGATCCACTCGATGAGCGATCCTTGAGCCGAGAATCTGGGAACCCCCCGGATATTGACATAGCGGCGTTTGTTAGCCTTGGCTTTGGTCCTAAAGGAAAATCCGTATTCCTGCTGTGTTTCTCTGGCTTCACGCCAGGTTTTTTCAACACGCTCTCTATCTTGCTCATGAATCACATCCAGCCAACCATCGCCCTGAGAAGCTTCTAGGGTTTGGCCAGTCAAGATGGTCCAGATTGAATTAACACTCGAGCGTTGCTGATCTGAAGAAATAAACACACTTTGATTGGGTGCTGTGACCAAAACACGGTAACGCTCTTCACTTTCCTTGAGGCTGTTTTGAATATCAATTCGTTCTGTAATATCCTCGAAAGCTACGGCAAACCCGTCACCGACTTTGACTGCTTGATTACGAAAGGCGTGATTGAAGCCTTCATGGGTGTAATGAAACTCTAGTCTCTGCACGTGCCCTGTTTCTACCACTTGAACGTAAATATTAAAGAGTCCATCTTCACGGTTACCGGGCATCTCCTGTAAAAGATTTTTACCTACTAGGGACTCATGGCTGCGCCCTACAATTTTTTCGGCTACTGGGCTTACATAAGTCCAACAAAAATCAATGATGCTTCCTTGTACATCTCGGACACTCTCAAACACCATAAAGCCCAGATTGCTAGCTTTCAGCAGAGCTTCAAAACGTTGTTGATATACATTAATAGGATAATCCATGCAGGTTATTCTAAACCCACCAGCCCTTGTTTTAGAGCAAATAAGGCTGCTTGAGTTCTGGATGATAACTCCAATTTAGACAGAAGGCTCGAGACATGGGCTTTGATGGTGTACTCAGAAAGATCCAATTCTTTACTAATATCTTTATTGGAGTATCCACGACTAATCATCTTCAAAATATCGGTCTCACGAGGGGTAAGCGATTCTCGCATATCCGGGGTTTTTACCTGACGCATTAACCTTTTAGCAGCTTCTGGGTGTAAACATACTTCTCCACGTCCCGCTGCATGAATGGCTTCAATAAGCTCTTGAGGCTTGCTGTCTTTAAGCAAGTATCCTGTAGCCCCAGCCTGCACAGCGCCTACCACTTTTTCATCCTCGAGGACACTGGTCAGAGCAATAATTTCGATATCAGGATAACGCTTTTTAACTTCAGTAATGGTGCTAATACCATCTAACACAGGCATGACTAAATCCATCAAAATCACATCGGGAGAGAGCTGAACTAAGAGCTCAAGTGCTTCCTGCCCATTAGAAGCTTCTCCGATTACCTCAAGAGTTGGGTCAAACTTAAGATACATTTTGACCCCTTCACGAACCATGGCATGATCATCAACAATAAGTAGTTTTATTTTGGTTTCCGTGCTCATTGGGTGCCCCTTACTATTACTAAAAAGGCTATACCCCTCTAAAGTATTAGCCCCACTTTAGCCTATTGCTCGATTCTAGCTGAGCGCACTTCAAGCATACTACAAATTGTGAACTGGTAGATATATAAACCAGTCAGAAAGGAAGGTAACATGAGTTGGATTATTGCAATTTTGGTGGGGGCACTTATAGGTTGGTTGGCAAGTTTGGTTATGAAGACCGATGCACAACAAGGTCCCGTCCTCAATATCTTGATTGGTATTATAGGAGGTTCCTTAGGACGCTGGTTATTCTCAGATGTCTTAGGAATTGGTGGCGCAACCGCAGGTAGCCTATCGTTAGCAGGTATTCTTTGGGGCGTTCTAGGGTCCGTTGTTCTCATCTTTTTACTTAAGGCTGTTAGGGTATTGCGGTAAAATCAGGATAATCCTAGGCAAAGTGATAGCATTCTAAAAGTAAGTAGCTACAGGCATCATAAGAAAGCCGTTCAGGATAATAAATCTAGACCTTTGTCTACGACCAGCACCGAATGCAGTGAGTCAGAATGGGGTAACTGCTATTTAAGGAATCTATGATGTATGGAGCAAAAGCAAGTATTAGCTTAGATACCGATGCGTCAGTTGCCTGGGATTATCTTTCGGAATTTAGAAACATATCCAAATTTTTGTCGCATATTCGGGAAGTCAAATCCATAAATAAAGATCTATGGGAATGGCGTTTTGAGGGTGTGCTGGGCATTCCGCTATTTTGCAAAACTACACTGACTCGGGTAGAAAATACCAAGAAACTTATCTGGGATTCTGTTGAAGGACCCATTGCAAACTCCGGCTGGATGCATGTTGAAGCCCTGTTAACTGGGTCAAGAATTACCATCTTACTAACCTACCATCCACCTACAGGTGTTCTAAGCGATGTCTTTCACCGGATGTTTGAGAATCCACAGCAGATTTTGGAAAGTGATTTGCAAAAACTCTCTTATCTTATCACCGAACCTACAAAAACCTATCTGGTGTCGGGGCAGACTTCCGACAAAATGCCACCATGAAGCGCGGTAATCTTATTTTTAATCCGCAGGCCGGGGGTAGTTCTCCAGAGTCCATCCCGAATCTACTCGAGCAAATAAGAAAAGCAGGGTATAGCCCACTCTATGAAGCCACAGAAACTATTCAGGATGTGCAAGAACGACTAAATCGTGCTTACGACGTTCTTTTTGTGGCAGGTGGGGATGGCACTTTGCGAGAAGTTACCAGATGTCTCCTGGAAGTGTCCGGCATTCACCGACCGCCTATTGTTCTTTTACCCCTAGGAACAGCTAATAACATTGCCAATATGTTGTTGCCAGGAATGACTCCTGAAAGTATCTTGCAAAACCTCGAGTCGAATCAGATGCGTGGTTTTGATGTAGGTCATGTAAGCTATGAGCAAGGACAGACTTTTTTTCTGGAAAGTGCGGGCACTGGTATCTTTGGCAATATCATGGCCAGCTATAACCCTGAAATAGGAAAAAGTGTATGGCGTGCCGTATGGGCATCTCTGGATACGCTCTCAACCTTTGAACCTGAAACTATACATCTTTTGGTAGATGGCCAGGCTTTAAGTTCGTGTGTGCTAATGCTTGAGGTAATGAATACTGACGCACTGGGATACCGCTTTAAACTTGCCAAAGATGCTGACTGTAGCGATGGACTTCTAGATATTTTAATAGTTCATAAAAGCGAAGAAACCCGACTTTTAGGCTACCTGGCTCGAGTGATTGATCAGAGCTTTGATAATTTATCCAATGTAGAGGTTATGCAAGGAAAACAGATTCACTTAACTTTTCCCGAATGGCAGTTTCATGCTGATGCCGAAGTGATTTCTATTCCAAAATCTCAAGTTACCATTGAGGTCGAACATCACGCCCTAACCTTTCTAGTTTCAGAGTGTTCAGTGTCCGCATCATCTGAAACTGGAGACACATGAAAATTGATCTGCATTGCCATAGCCAGGCCTCCTGGGATTCCGTTTCTGACTTTGGCTCCATCATTCGTCGCTGTAAAGCCACAGGAATTCGTGTTCAGGCTATTACGGACCACAATGAAATCTGGGGAGCCCAGGCCTTACAAAAAATGACCCAGGATGACCCAGACTTGAGCATTATTGTGGGTGAAGAAATTTACACTGAAGATGGTGAGGTTATCGGACTTTATCTTCAGGAACGTATCCCTCCAGGGCTATCAACACTTGAAACTATCAACCGCATTAAAGTACAGGAGGGTTTGGTCTTACTTCCTCACCCTTTTGACAAACTCAAACGCTCACATCTTAAAAGTGCCACTCGAGAAAGCCTTATTGATTACATTGATGTTGTTGAAGTATTTAATGCTCACATCTCGAGACAACACTATAACCGAGAAGCCCAGGAATGGGCCCAGAAACACCACATAATTGTAAGTGCAGGAAGTGATGGACACACCCTTGATCATATTGGCAGTGCCTATACCGAAGTGCCTGAAGGCGATCTATCCACACCGCAAGCACTTATGCAAAGCTTGGTTTGGGGACATGTGGTTGGTCGCTGGCGACATCCAGCCTCAACCCTGGTTTCTCGTGTCTTGCATTATGGTAATCAGAAATTATCTGGGGTCAGATTAGAAAAGAAATGAGGAATTAAGTGAGTATAGAAGTCGTTCGTACATTTTTTAAGCCTTACCTTAAGCGTCAGTTTATTGTTCTGGCCACAATAGTCGTTTTGGCAGTTATTGCTTTGATGATTTGGCTCAGGCAACCCGAAGAAATACCCTTAATAGAAAGTCAGCGTCAGGAAGTTTTGTGTACCCTCTGGCGCAATAACGTGAGTATACAACTTGCTTCATTAAGAACCAAATATATTACTGACCGCGATACCGATTTATTGCAAGGTTATGAACTGCTCGAGAGAACTATTGAAAGCCAGTTACCAAACTGCCTTAATCTCCTTAGAGGCTACCAGACTAAACCTTTTGATCGCACCCTCGAGGCTCTGGCTGTTCAACTGATACAAAAAGATGATTTGGCGTTAAGCACCATCATTGAATTAGAAAATATATTTGTGAGTCACTAGAATCGGGTTAGGAATTTGAACTGGGTAGTTTTTTATACCACTTGCTGTCCACATAATAATCATTGATCATTATTTTCAAGAAAGCAGCTACTGGAATGGCTAGTATAATACCCGCAAACCCAAATAATGCCCCACCAATCAAAAGGGCAAGAATGACTGTAACTGGATCAATAGCGATAAATTTAGAAAAGATATAAGGACTAAGAATATTACCATCAATTTGATTGACCACGATAAGGGCAATCAGTGCTAATATGACCGTAGTATTACCATCTAAAAAAGCTAGTAACACGGTAGGAATTGCCGCAACAATGGGACCAAAATAAGGGATAAAATTTGCCACACCATAAATAATTCCTATGACTGGGGCTAATGGAACACCGATAAGTACCATAGCTAAAAAAACCAAAAATCCCGAAATCAATCCCACCATTAGCTGACCACGAATATAGCCACTCATAGCAAAGGCAAATCGTGTCGCAAATGCTTCAATGGCACCACGGTAGCGGTGAGGAACAATTCGGTTAAACGATTTTATATAAGTTGGAAACCCATAGAGTAAATATAAAGTTAGGATAAAAATGATCCCAATTTGTCCACCTAAACCCCCAATACGTGAAATCACTGAGGGTGCTTGACCCTCACCACTTAAATACTTGATAGCTTGCTGACTGACCGTCGTCTGCACACCTTTTAAGCCTTTATAAACCTGCGCAAAGTTGTTACCAAAACGTGGATCAATCATTCGGGCCGTTTGAAACGGTAATCTCTCGATGGTTGAACTAATAATTGGTAGAGCTAGAGAAAACCTCGAGATTTGCGAAGATACATAAAGGCCTAAGCCCGTGATTAAGACAAGGATGAAGATTAAAATTCCAGACAGCGCCATCATACCCACTGCACGATTACCCCTTCTTGCAAAATAGTGCAAAGCTGGATTAAGCAAATTGGCTAAAAGTAAGGAAATTAAAAATGCACCCCATACCGACGAAGTCAAATACAGTAAGTAGCCAGCGACCCCAGCAAGGAGAACCAGAATGACAAAACGCAAATAAGGGTTATCCCAGATGGGGGAGACGACTGTGTTCATTGCGACCCTTCAATCAATGTTCCTAAAACGCCATCCACATCAGGATTAATCACCCATTGTTCATCATCTCTAAAAAGATAGAAGGTATAGAAGGTTCCTGCTTGTAAAGCAACCTCAAGATCGGCTTCACCATTTGCGAATGAAAAAGTATAAGACCCAGATGGAATGTTCAGCACCTCAGTTGAAAGCAAAGGTATCTCAAGTGTTTCTAAAACGGCTAAATCCTCTTGAGGATTTTTACGCTGCTGTACACTTAGGTTGATAGACTCAGCACTGGTATTGTTAAGGCGAATTCGAGCTTGACCTGGCAAGGGTGTTTCAAAGGTATTTTCAAAAATACTTACCAGTGAAGAATTAAAAACCTGCTGTCCTATGTTGCTGGTATCGGAATAGGAAAAGACAATGGTGTAGTACTTGTCCGGCTCGAGAGGTATAACAAAAGGAATTAATTCTGGAGGCTGATTACCCTCGAGTACTTCTCCTTTTTCATTGATGGGAACGTGAGGCATCAAGGCTAGTTTGACTTTATCAATAGGCACCAGAATGTAGCCCGATACTGAGCCATAAACCACATCCTGAATCCGCAAACGCCCGTCCACACTAAGGTCTACCATGGGAACCCCAGGCAGCATATTGGCGACACGAACAGCAGCAATCTCTATAGACTGCTGCTGACTGGTAACAACGGGGGTTGCCGTCTGATCTTGCTGCACCTCAATAGTGGAATCCTCTTGGGCAAAGCTACAAGTCATACAAAAAAGACTTACACAAATAATTTTAGTTAGGTGGTTCAGTAAAGACCAGTGTGATTTTCTGAGGAGTGCCTTCTTTGTGCCATACAAGGACAGATTTCTCGAGTTTTTGAAAAAGGTCTTCAACTTTGCTCCCCCACTCACTCATAGCACCATTTATTAGAATTTCGCAATTAGCTTGTATCTTTTGAGAAAGCTCGTCTACTTCTAGCTCGAGCATCTCTTCTATTGCACACCGACTTACACTCTCAACTGTTGGCATATCTACCAGACCTCATTTATAAAGAAGCTAGACCATTAAGTAGAGTCTGCTTGACCTCTTGACCGGTTTCCTCGGCCACAGTCTTTAAACTCTCCATTTGCTTCTTAGCCTCCAGCTTCACCTCATTGAGCGTTCCTGAAATGCTCTCTTTGACGTTATTGATAAGTCGATCACTGGGTTCTCCGACCATGTGATTTTCATAGCTTGAACGAGGCAAAAGTGCACCTACCGCAGCCCCAATTAAAAGAGCAGTCGAACCTACCAGCAACGGTTGTTTATGCAGCAGATGGGCTAGGCCTGAAACGTGATCTCGAGCTGATTCGTAGTGGGTACGCTCACTTTCAATAAACCCTTCTCCTGAATACTTAGGGTTACCATCATCTTGAAAGCGGTTAATTTCTTCACCAATATTATAGCGAGGCTGCTTGTTTTGAAGATTAGACAAGGCCATAGCAATACCAGCCACTGTGAGGGCCGCTCCCGACGCAATAAGCATACTTGTCCAAGGATTTTCAGAAACGCGGGACTGCATATGGTGGCTTTTGTCCTTAAGTTGATGTCTCACTTCATTCACTGTAGAACTAACCCCTTCGTTAATTTTTTCAGTAGTATCTTTAAGGCTAGAACTTGCTGAAGTCAAAGCATCTTGCACAACATGGGTTACTGTAGTAAAACCATTTTTAACTGCTTCTACAGGTGTTGTCTGATTCAGCCTATCTGTTGCAGAATGCACTGTTTCCTTCAAGGTGTCAGATGCTCCTAAGACGACTTCTTTGATAGACGAAGCTACCGAGCTAACTCCTTCTTTAACTGCTTCAACCTGATTCTTAACGTTGCTATTTTCCATAGGATTCATCATATGTATCACTCCTTTGAGAAGTGCCGGTGGACCCACGACATCTCTGATCTGGGCTTTAATAATTTTAGGACTGGTCTTAAAACGCAATACCATCAAATCTTGTTTGATCTCTTGATTATGTCGTTGTATTTCCGCCTCGAGGGTGTCTTTCATACCTGCCATCCTTCACGCACTGCACGGACGGTATCTTTTACACTGCTGATAGTGCGCTCAGGTTTAAGGTTAATAGCCTTGATATTACCCAGGCCTATAGCCAAAATAATGCCACCCATCATAAGGAAAACCAAGGCTACTAAGAGCGAAGCTAGCCAAGCTGGCATGAGTATGGATAAACCAAGAATAGCCGAGGCAACCATGACCATACCTCCAATAAGCAGTAAAACACTTCCTACAACAAGTTTAATCAAACCCCTCGAGGCAAAAGTGGCTTTCTGCGTCATCTCAGCTTGAAACAGTTCAGCTTGCTTGCTTAGTACCTGAGAAAATGTATCTGATAATGAATGAAAGATATTGGCAAAGGAAGCCCGGGTTTCCATCTTATAAATCCTTTTCAGCACTCGAGGTACTCTTTAGAAACCTAGCTGCTACTAATCCCACAAGCAGTGCCCCTCCCACAAATACTGCAGGATTATTTCGTGCTAAGGTCCTGGTATCTTTAACCAGCCGCTGAGGTGTGACTGTATTTAAATACTGGGAGGTCTGGTCTAGCATTAGGCCCAAACGCTCTGTATAGGGTCTGAAAGATGTAAGCCCAGGAGAATCGCTTTCTGAAACTTGGTTTACAGCTTTGGCAGCATCATTCAAAGCAGACGTAAGAACCTCGCGCCCTGAAGTCACCTGTTCTTTGATTATTTCTCGAGTTTCCTGACTGAGTTCAACGGCTTTATCACTAAGTGCCTGAACACTCTTGGTAGCAGATTCCTTAACATGACCCATAACGGTTTCTGAATCCACTTTTCCGTCATGCTTAGGTTTAGGTATCTCAGTACCCACTTGTTTTTCCAAATCATCAAGAACCTGATTGGCATTGTCAACTAATTTCCCATCCATAAATTCCTCCTTCACTTCGGCACTCAGCATAAGCCTCGGCTATTTGCGAAGCGACACTCAATGGTGGTTCGATGATCTACCACTTTAGTGTGATTTAACGCTTTCTCCTAAGCAATATAGAGTTTAGGTTTCTGATAGACGTTTCTGCGAAAGTACTCACGCATATGGGTGAGGGATTCTTAGTATTTAATGTGAAAATGAAGCTGGCTGATAAGGCTCATCTACAAGAATAGTGGGGTTAATTGAGAAGAACGCACCATACTAGCAAATCAAAAAATATTCCAATGCAAATCGTATGAAAGATTGTTACGGTCTATTTTAGCCATGATTTCTTTCAAAAGAATTTCATACCGACACCTGCCGGAAACGTGCCTCAAGAAAAGGGTATTTGACCAAGCGGAAACGAAAGCTAGAGGTTAATGGTTAGGTCTTAGCTAAAATATTAAACAAGCAAATTTGTGGCTTCACTTCTGCGTAAAGCACCTATTCAGCCTTGACTCATAACCCTTCGCACTAAGTTTAAGCGAACTCAAAACAAGGAAATATATTGATGTGGAATTCAGGAAATTATAGGCTAAGTTATGGACCAATCAGAAAGCTATAGTGATTCCAAGAAAGCTTGGGCAAATGTAGAGATCTATTTTCCCGACTCTCAACTTGCAGAACTGTTAGGTATTTCCCTAAGATCACTGAAACGTTACAAAATAGACCAACGCAAAACACCAGATAAAACAGCAGTACAGTTACACTGGTTACTCATCACAGTGATAGACCTAAGCCATTCCTATAGCCCTAGAGGAGTACAGTATTGGTTTAGCCGCCCTAGAATCAAACTCAACAACAAAACCCCTGCCTATCACCTTAACGGTGGTAACTGGCATCCAAACGATGCAACCATTCAAACCATTCGAGACCTAGCAAGAGAGAGTGTCTTTGCAAATGGGATACAGTAAAAATAGCAAAACAAACGTATCTGCTTTCAAGAATCAATTTTGGTTGTAAATTTTAAGGATTATATGACCCTTATTCGTTAAACCCTTGCACTCACCACACAAAATGGTCAAAAAAGCAAACCTATGGCCCAATATAGATCACTATCACGACTTCCCTTATCGGCGTTTATGTCCCACTTCTGCTAGCCCCTAAACCTTCACCCTACGCCAATACCAAGCGCAGAGTTGTAGCCAAAATCCTGCTAAACTAAGAAACAGCGACATCCCACCTCGAGGTAACAATAATGGTAAACAAAAAAAACGCCACAAAAGGTGCAGATAATAAGAATACATCAGATGTGGATGCCCCCAAATTGTCCCCCACCTTGAAACGACAACTCCATGAATTGTTCGGTAACGATATCGCCTGGTGGTTTGATGACTATAACAAACACTTCAATGCCACCAATTGTGAAGTCATTGAAAAGGTCAAACTCAGGCTTTAGAGCAATACCTCGAGCGTCAACTCAGAGGCATTCCCAATTAAATCTATCTAACTTCTAAACAATCCCAGATCTCAATCACATCTAAACCCACAAACCTGGTCTTACCCACGGTTTCTTTGAGTGAGCGATGATGATTCCCAAACACCCATAAGGGAGTAACAACCTAAGTTCGTCTAACTTGCTAGCAGTCCTCGAGGGTATCGCTTGGGCATGTAGCAGGGGATAAAGTGACCAGGGGCAATCATGAGTAACTACCGTATGAATGTAGTTTGGTTTTCCTTAGCCTATAGAAAGACCTTCTCCCATTCCTGTTCACTTAACTCTTCCTCCGCCCACCAGTCTTTGTTAGGTGTGCGGTACTGATAATCAATTGAAAAAGCACCTCCTACAAAGAATCTGCCCTCTTTGTAGGGGCCATGAGGGATATAGTTAAACCCTTTCCAATGAAAGTTGCTTCTAACCTCTGGATGGTCATGGTTTCCTCGAATAAAGGAGATAGGTTTCTTCGGTTTTAAAGGGTTCTTTAGGAGCTTGGTATGAAAGACCATATACAAAATCAGCCACCACAATCACTTCATGAGCGTCAGTGTGTTTGACCAGTTTAGCTAGATGATGAAACTGAGCATGGACATCGCCAACAAAGAGGGTTTTGGCTGTGGGCATAGTTCCATTCTTATTGTACTAAACCAACTGCCTAGGAGTCAGGTGATTGAGAAACGG
>CAVTAE010000005.1:0-55022 GCA_963732665.1 uncultured Trueperaceae bacterium
TTTGCCGCTGGCATTGCCCGGGCTTGCAACAGCAGGTATCTTTGCCTTTTTGGCTTCTTGGAACGAGTTTCAGTTGGCGAGTATTTTAACTCGTAGTAATGATGCTAGAACCTTCCCCCCAGGGTTGTTTTCTTTTACTGAGCAATTTACAACCGATTGGCGCGGCATGTGTGCCATGAGCGTGATTATGATGGTTCCAGCGATTATCTTTGTGATGGCAGTGCAGCGTCATTTGGTACGCGGTTTGACTTTTGGCGCAGTGAAAGGCTAGAGAAACTGCTCTTGGATTCTAAAATGTCTGTACCCTATTTGTAAAATTGTATAAAGTATTTAGGGCATGGTGTTAAGATAGTTACATAGTAGACATTTTGTGATATCGCATTCAATAGACGAAATGATGTTACAAAAACTCGAATAAAGGAGAATTATGATTTTACTAACGTATCGTAAAGGTAAGAAAATTGTTTTAGGTGTAAAGACCAAAAAGGGAATCCTCGAGCTTAAGGACAAACCTGAAAAAGTATTTGCTAAGGGACTTAGAGCCCTTCCTAAAATTCAGGTCTTGGTAACAAAAGCTGTTGCTGAAAAAGATACTGTGTATCTAAACGAATCTGAATTGCAGTTAGCCCCTGTCGTTCCGCAGCCAGGTAAAATTTTATGTGTAGGGCTTAATTATCGTCGCCATGCCGCAGAGTCTGGCATGGCGGAACCTAAAAAGCCAGTTCTCTTTAGCAAATTTAATAATGCGCTGGCTGCACAGGGTGAAGACGTGAGTATCAAGAATCTCGAGCAGGTAGATTATGAAGCCGAACTAGTAGTGGTGATTGGTAAAACAGCTAAAAACGTCAGTGTAAAAAATGCTTTGAAATATGTGTTGGGTTACTGCAATGCCAATGATTTAAGTGAGCGGGCTTTACAGTTTGTGAGCGGTCAGTGGTTACTAGGAAAAACCCTAGATAAATTTCTGCCAATAGGGCCATATCTTGTCACAGCAGATGAGATTCCTGACCCACAAAATTTGACTATTAAAGGCTGGCTTAATGGAGACTTGCGCCAAAATAGCTCAACGGCGGACATGATTTTTAGCGTCGCCGAAGTCATTTCTTATGCTAGCAAATATATGACTTTATCTCCAGGCGACATCATTTCTACGGGAACTCCTGAGGGTGTAGTCTTTGGCATGAAAGAAAAAGTCTGGATGAAACCAGGAGATGAATATACAGTAGAAATTAGTGGGCTAGGTCGTTTGCATAATCGCGTGGTGGAATAGCCATTAGCCGAGCGTATCATGCTGTTGGGACTTGGTTAGCTGAGATATTTGATAGTAATACTATTGATTGTTAATTCAATGTGGAGGTATCGAGATGGCGTATTTGGTAACAGGTTCAATGGGGTGTTTGGGTGTTTGGACGCTGTATCACTTGCTCAAAGTGGGTAAAAAGGCAGTAAGTTTTGACTTGAGTGAAAATCGCAGTCGTTTGGATTTACTCTTGACTAAAGAAGAACAAGAGGCTATTACTTTTGTCAAAGGGGATATTACTGATGCTGAAAGTGTCCTTAGGGTTTTCCAAACTCAGCAGGTCAGTCATGTAATTCACCTAGCGGCCTTGCAAGTTCCTTTTTGTCGTGCTAATCCAATCGTGGGTGCGCAAGTCAATGTGGTGGGTACAGTCAATGTGTTTGAAGCAGCCAAAGCCTGTAACATTAAACATCTAACCTTTGCCTCATCGGTGGCTGTTTACGGCCCACCTGAAAGCTATACAACTAAGCTAGTACCCAGCAATGCTGTATTTGATCCACGCACGCTTTACGGCGTTTACAAAGCAGCCAATGAAGGTACAGCCAAGGTCTATTGGCAAGATCATAAAATCAGCAGTATTGTCCTGCGTCCTTATACGGTTTATGGCGTAGCTAGAGATCAGGGGATGACCAGTGAACCTACCAAAGCTATGCTAGCAGTGGCGGCTGGAAAGTCATTTGACATTAGTTTTGGCGGTGTAATGCAGTTTCACTTTGCTTCGGATGTAGCAAAACAGTTTATTGAAGCTTCAGAAACAAATGTAGAAGGGGCACACAGTTTTAATTTGGGTATGACACCTGTGGCTGTTGCAGATATCGTAACCATGATCAAGCGCGCACGCCCAGATGCACAAGTGACTTCTGGAAATACGCTGTTACCTTTTCCTGAAGGGTTAGGCGCAGGAGACTTAAAAACGGTTATAAAAACGCCTGAGACAAATCTCGAGGAGGGTATTGCTCAGACCATTACACACTTTGAAAAATGTTTACAACAAGGATTGCTGAGTGTATAACTATGAAAGGGTTTGTGTGATAATTTAAGCATGAAGCTATTCTACTCCAAGCCACCTGAAAACCTACCCGAACGCCTTGGTGAACCCGGTCAGTTTCCCTTTACCCGTGGTATCTACCCCCAAATGTATTCCACTGGTCGCCCCTGGACCATGCGCCAATATGCAGGGTTTGCCTCAGCAGAAGAATCCAATGAGCGTTATCGCTATTTGCTCTCTCAGGGAACTACAGGTTTATCAGTAGCCTTTGATTTGCCTACCCAGCTTGGTTTAGACCCTGACCATCCACTAGCAAAAGGTGAAGTAGGGAAGGTGGGCGTTTCAATCGCCACCATTCACGATATGCGAACCTTGTTTAGAGACATTCCTTTAGATAAAGTGACCACCTCTATGACTATCAATGCCCCCGCTATGATGCTATTGGCTTTGTATATTTTGGTAGCAGAAGAACAAGGCGTTCCTTTAGATAAACTTGGTGGCACGATTCAGAACGATATTTTGAAAGAATATATTGCCAGAGGAACCTATATTTATCCACCTACACCTTCGATGCGACTTATTACCGATATTTTTTCTTATTGCACTAAACATGTTTCAAACTGGAACACTATTTCTATTTCTGGCTATCACATTCGGGAAGCAGGCTCTACTGCTGCACAAGAAATTGCCTTTACGCTAGCCAATGCCAAAGCCTATGTGCGGGCGGCCTTATCCCAAGGTTTAGCTCTTGATGCTTTTGCGCCTAGACTCAGTTTCTTTTTTGCCTGTCATAGCAATATCTTAGAAGAAGTAGCCAAGTTTCGTGCCGCACGGCGGATGTGGGCTTTTATTATGCGAGATGAATTTGGGGCTAAAGATTCTAAAAGCATGATGCTGCGTTTTCATACCCAAACCGGTGGTGTCACACTTACAGCGCAACAACCCGAGAATAATATCGTTCGCACCGCCTATCAAGCCTTGGCTGCTGTGTTAGGTGGTACGCAATCTTTGCATACCAATGCTATGGATGAGGCTTTGGGTTTACCTACTGAAACATCTGCCAGAGTAGCCCTGCGTACTCAGCAGATTTTGGCTTATGAATCAGGTATTACCGAAGCAGTAGACCCGTTTGCGGGGAGTTTTTATATAGAGCATTTAACTGATACCCTCGAGTCCCAAGCCAACGACCTCATGCGACAGATTGAAGATTTAGGTGGCAGCGTAAAAGCTATCGAGGCTGGGTTTATTCAAGAAGAGATTGAAGAGTCAGCGTATCGTTTTCAGCAAGAGATTGAAAGCCAAAAGCGAATCGTTGTGGGTGTTAATCGTTTTGCCAACGAAGCAAAAACCACAGTGCCGATTCAGACCATTGATAGAACCTTGCAAGAACGCCGTGAGGAGCAGATTAAATCCTTTCGTGAGGCTCGGGATCAAGCTCAAGCTACTATGGCCTTAAATCAATTGCGTGAAGTCGCTAATAGCCAGGAAAATCTTTTCCCCTATGTCCTAGAAGCCTTTCGCAAACAGGCCACGCTGGGCGAGATTTGTGGTGTGCTGCGTGAAGTATGGGGAGAGTATAAGAATTAAGGAGGGAGAAGGGAGAAGGGAGGAGATTAACTAGTCTTTCTTCTTCCTCCTTTCTTCTTCCTCCTTCCTCCTAACAATACTCACCACCACATCAACAGTTTGTTCTAAAAAACTCCGCCCATCTGATAGTATGGCCTTGCTATCTAAATAGCCATTCTTTCCAGTGTGGTCTATGGGCCCCATAGAAATGAGTTTAATAATTCCTTTTTTTTGCGCTTGGAACCAAGGTGAATAGGGGAATAGGGGCCATCGTCCAGGAAAGCCTATTTTGCCTAAACGTTGTAACTGATCTTTATCTCCAGATAAGTGGTAAAGGCTTTCTAGTTCTAAGAGCCCGGGATCAGCGCAAAGGATGCCGCCAAGCGAGATAACCGAAACGGGAGCATCAATCAGGTATTTAAGATACTGAGCCGAGCCCACTGCAATTTGCCCACCACCGCTATAACCAATCAAGATAACAGGGATTTGGCTATGAAGGGGATAGCCGTGCTCTTGCAAGCTACTAGCGATGGTTCTGGCAGTGGCTTGGTTGTAAATAGGGCCGTAGCGTTTATCAGCAGATACCACTACTTGCCAACCGTTGCGCAGATTTATAATGACCCCTCCTAGAGGGATGTGTCCTTGTTTAAGCTTTAGAGCGATACGCCAGAACCAGGCAAAAAAACGTTGACCGGTAAGGGCCTGATTGGTAGCTGCGTAGGGAAAAACCTCGAGGATCAGGACATCTGGAAGACGTTGCCTGAGATTTTCTAAAAACTGAATTTCCCGTCTGGCATAGGTTTCATCTGAGACGCTATGAACCCCGGTAAGAAAAACTAAAGCTTGTTTAAAGTTGCTAGAAGACAGTGCTGGTGCTTTGGGCATAGCTTGTTCTTGGCTAAACCAACCTGCCCACCACCCCAGGGCCTCAATAGGCGACAAGACTCCCATAATCAAAAAGGCAATGGCCAGAATGGCTATAAAACCAAGTGCGTCGCCTAACATTATTTGCGCCTTCGCGGAGGCAATCGTTTGGGTTTGAGCTTTAGAAAGATGGTTTTGATTTCCTCGAGTCTTTTTCCTGCTGCAAAATGTTTAGCCGAACCAGAAAGTATTTGCAGTGGACGGCCAATGGTGCGCTCTAAAATTTCAATTAGTAACCAGGCTAAAAAACTACACGCCACAGCTTCCCAAAGGGTTAGAAATAAAGTGACCTCGAGGGCCACAAGCAAGGCTGCCAAACGCCACACCGCTAAGACGATGCTAAAAAAAGAACCAAAATACGGTGTGAGGATAAAAATGCCAAATAAATAGGGTGCATAACTAAGCCCAACTACCTTTACTACCAGATGAAAATGTTGTGTTTTATCAAAGAGTAAGTTGGCTAAAAACCAAATACTCAAGACCGAAAAAAGAAAACCAAAGACATAAAGTAATGCAGAGACCACAAGGCTAAAACTAAAACGTCTGGGCTTGATGCGGTTGACAAAAAGAACTAGGCTTTGCCCTAAGCCCCTGGATAAGCCAGCAAAAAAAACTACAGTCAGCGATGTGAACAGGCTATTGGGAGAGGTCAGCAAGCTGACAAAGGGAGCCTGCTCGAGTCTAAGAGCACGGCTGATCAGCTCGAGGCTATCCATAGGTATACGCTAACACCAAATGTGAAGAAGTTCATAATCAAAACGTTTGGGTTCTTGTGGCTGTGAAAACATCCCGATAATTTCACATTTTTCACGGCAAAATTGGAAATTTAACACCCCATTGGGACTAGCTCTGGCTAAAGTAAACCCCTACAGATCAGGCTTTTATAGGGAGGTCTGGTGAGGTGTAAGAAATTTGTAAGAAATTTGTAAGAGTTCTTATCCTATTTTATTAGGGTCAAGAGAGAGGAAGTAAAGGATTATGAAAAGACTGTATCCCGTTGTAATTACCTTATTGGCTTTAACTCTAGCTCAAACTGAGCCAGTCACGGTCAAGCTCGAGGCTTTTGTGGTCAGTACCATCACCAAAGAAGATGGCACTACCGAGGAGCAATTTACCGAAGCCAAAGAAGCCCGCCCAGGACAGGTTGTAGAGTACCGCGTAGTTGTCACCAATGTTAGTGATGAAACGCTGCCAGCCAGTAACGCTATCATCACCGGTCCTATTCCCTCAACCACGGTTTATATTGCTGATTCGGCTACGCCTAGCTCAGCAGGAGCAATGCTCGAGTATTCAGCCGATGGTGGCCAAACTTTTTCTGTACCTCCCGTCATGATCAAGGTCAAAAATGACAAAGGTGAAGAGGTTGAAGTCGAGGCGACACCTGAGCAATACACGGCTGCTCGCTGGATTATTTTACAGGCTCTAGAACCAAAGCAAGAACTTATTTTCAAATACCGCGTCACGGTTAAGTAATTCAAGGAGGCTCATTTATATGTCCGCAACGTTTTCAAACTTTTCCTGGTCTTTTATTTCAGGGTCTTTTAGGAGGTCGGCATGAAACAGATAAATAAATTTCTAACTGTTTTGTCGCTGGTGAGTCTGGCCTTATTGGCTTTTGCTCAGGGCACAGTAGGTGGCACTATTATTAGCAACACCGCCACGGCGACTTTTACAGATTCAAATGGCACAAATCGCTCAACTCAATCTAATACGGTTCAAACCACCGTTCAAACGGTTTACAGCTTTGATATTTCCCCAGATGATGGTATGGCTCCAACTGTGGCCAGTGATTTTGCTGGTTATACCGATACCGATGGTATTAATACCACTGGTGGTGCAATTGGTGACACGGTTGTATTTACCTATACACTAACCAATAATACCAATAATGATCCTGCTGATCCTCTTACGGTAAGTGTAGATACAGGTCAAGACTCAGGCGATGATTTTGATTTAACCAATGTAGTTTTATATCTCGATGATGATGACGGTGACCCCAGCAACGGCTATAATGGTGATGGAATTTTACAACCAGACGATGGTGACGGTATTTGGGAAGTAGGCGAAGATCTGATTTATGACCCAACTGCTGATACTGTAGAACTTGAAAATCAAGGCGATACAGTAACGATTTTTGTTCAGGCAGAAATTCCAACTGGTGTTATTGGTAATGATATTGCACTTATTGATTTAATTGCCACTAATGATGATGCGGTTGCTGCTGGTGATACTGGCGCAAACGTGTCCTACGAATCAAACAATATAGGTCAAGTAGAAATTGATGAGAATCCTTTAGTAGGTATTGCCAAGAGCTTAGGTACAGTTACCAATAACGGTGATGGCACTTATACCTTTGACTTAACCTTCACAATCGAAAACTACGGTAACGTAGACCTTTCAAATTTGCAAGCCACGGATAATCTAGACGCTGCGTTTGCTAGTGCGACCAGTTGGTCTGTAGATGCTATTACCAGTGCAGATTTTACCGAAAACACTGGCTTTGATGGTGATACTGATAAAAATCTTCTCGACGGTACGGATGCTTTGGCTATTGGTGCTAGCGGCACTGTTGTTGTCACGGTAACGGTAGAGCCAGGTGCAACCCTAACTGGTTATGTCAACACGGCCCAAGCCGAAGGTGAAAGCCCTGACAATACAGTAGTTACTGATGATTCAACCGATGGTACTGACCCTGATGCCAATGGGGATACTCCAGGCGATGATGGTGATGATGACCCTACCAATACCGATTCAGATACACCGATTGATTTTACTGAAACCCCAGTGATTGGTCTTGCTAAAGCTGGTACTACTGTAGATAATCTTGACGGAACTTTTGATGTTGCGCTTACTTTTACCATCGAAAACTTAGGTGATGTCGAGATTCGCAACGTTCAAATCACTGATGATTTATTAGCGACCTTTCCTGCTCCAGTGACTTATAGCATTACCGCAGCTCCAAGCAGTACAACCCTTACACCCAATGCCGCTTTTGATGGCGATACCGACCAAAACCTTTTAGATGGAACCGATGTCTTGGCTGTAAATGCTGTTGAGACAGTTGAAGTCACCGTGACCTTTGATCCTAACGGTGAAACTGGTCCCTTTAACAACACCGCAACTGTAACTGGTGATAGCCCTGCTACTACGCCTGTAACCGATGACTCAGATGACGGTAGCGACCCTGATACTAATAATAACGATGATCCAACTGATGATGGCGAAGACCCAACTCCGATTACCCTTGTTGAAAATCCTGTTCTTGGAGTTGCCAAGCGAGTAACTGGTGTGACTGCTTTGAGCGGTGCAGACCTTGGTAGCTTTGATGTGGATTTTGAAGTAACCGTAGAGAACTTTGGTAACGTAGATTTGAATGCGCTTCAAGTAACTGATGATCTCGATACTGCCTTCCCAGCCCCAGCAACCTATAGCATTGAGGTAGCTCCTGCTAGTGGAGTTCTTACTACCAACGCCGCCTTTGATGGTAGTGCTGACACAACCTTACTAGATGGAACAGATGTTTTAGGGCCTACTGAGACTGCAACGATTACCTTTACTGTGCGTGTTGACCCTAATGGTGTAGCTAGCTTTGAAAACGTTGCTGACGGTACCGCAGACAGCCCAGGTGGTGTAACCGTAACTGACACCTCAACCGATGGTGCTGATCCTGATGCCGATGCCACTGATGATACAACCGATGGAACTACTGATGGTGATGGTACACCTGATGAAGATATTCCAACTCCGATTGATTTTCCTGAAGACCCCATCATTGGTGCTGCTAAAGATTTAAGCACGGTTACTAATAATGGCGATGGAACCTATACAGTTGAGTACACTGTCACTCTGCAAAACTATGGCAATGTTGATTTGAGTGTAGTTCAGGTTACCGAAGATTTGGCAACAACTTTTACAGGTGCAACCATTTCTGCGGTTTCTGCAATAAGTGGAGATTTCACTGTAAGCGGAACCTTTGATGGTTCTACCGATACCGATGTTTTAGATGGTACAGACACACTTGCAGTAGGCGATAGTGGCACGATTACTATTGAAGTCACCGTTGAGCCCACTACAAACCTTGGACCCTATGACAACAGTGTTACCGTTGATGCAGAAAGCCCTGAGGGTACAGCAATAAGTGATACTTCTACTGATGGTACTGACCCTGATGCAAATGGTGATGTTCCAGCCAATGACGGTGATGATGACCCAACCAATACTGATTCAGTGACACCTGTAACATTCACTGAAGACCCAATTGTGGGTATTGCTAAAACTGCCGATCCAACCGTTGATGCTGCGGGTTTCCCAGGTCAGTTTGAAACGACTATTACCTTGACGATTGAAAACTTGGGTGATGTTGAAATTCGCAATCTGCAAGTCACTGATGATCTGGATGCGATCTTTACTGGTGCTGCTACGGTAGAAGCGATTACAGGCCTTTCTTCACCAACCTTAACGGTGAATGCTGGGTTTGATGGTGTAAGCGATATTGAATTACTAGATGGAACTGATACCCTAGCTGTAGGCGATGTCACTGAGATTACCTTTACAATTCGTTTTGACCCCAATAGCGAGACAGGTCCTTTCAACAATACGGCTACTATTACTGGTGAAAGTCCTTCAACTGCACCTGTAACCGATACCTCAGATGATGGTACTGATCCAGACCCTGATGGTGATAGTAATCCAGATGAAGCTGGTGAAAATGATCCAACTCCGATTAGCTTTACCGAAGAGCCTGTGATTGGTATAGCCAAGGCTGCCACCATTACTGACTACGGTAATACTGACCCAGATGTTGGAGCCCTTGGACCCTTTGAAGTTACTTTAGAGTTCACCTTAGAAAACTTTGGTAACGTAGATATTACTGGCTTGAGCCTGGTTGATGACTTGAATACCGCCTTTGGTGCTGGTAACTATAGTGTTACTTCTGGCCCAACTGTGACTACGGCACCAGCAACCTCGACTATTACCGAAAGCACTACCTTTAATGGTGATACCGATACTGAAATGCTTGATCCGGCAACCAGCAATTTGGATATTGGTGAAACCGCAGTGATTGAACTGGTTGTATCTATTACCGACCCAGGTGCTTATACCAATACTGCAACTGCATCTGGTGAAGGACCAAGTGGCACAATCACGACTGATGATTCAGATGATGGTGCTGACCCTGATGGTAACGGTAATGATGACCCAACTGATGATAATGACGATACGCCAATCAACCTTGACGCACTGGCTCTTGATAAGAGTGTAAGAACCTGTGCTGATGAAGATTGCACCAGCGTAGTGGATGCTAGTGGTGCTGCAGCCGAACCAGGTCAATACCTCGAGTACACCATTGTTGCTCAAAATGTTGGTGATCAATCATTAACCAACGTTATCATATTGGATGAAATTCCAACCTGGACGGCTCCTATTGCTGGTAGTGCCCAGTATATAGATGGCGCAAACACCACTGTAGGCATTGAGTGTTCAGATGATAATGGTGCAACCTGGGGTGCTTGCCCTGTGGTTCTAGATCCTACAATTACCGATGTTCGTTTGGATGTGGGCGCGCTCACTGCAGATGATAATGCTGTTGGTGGAACCGATGAAGCCACCCTTACCTTTGTTGTTCTCGTCCCTTAACATACCTTTTGGGCTGCCCGTAAAGGGCAGCCCACCTTTTGGTATAGAAAGAATGCTCACATGAACTTTATAAAGTCTGTTGTCTTGCTTTTGGGCCTGATTGCTACCTCTTTGGCGCAAACCACAGGTGGCACGGTGATTCCCAACCAAGCAGTAGCAACATATGAATTTGTGGGCGTACCTCAAGTACCTGAAGAATCAAATACAGTAACTAGTAGTGTTCCTTCAATATGTGCTTTAAGCATTACACCTAATGGTTCGGTGGCTGCACCCGCTTTTCAAGAAAGCAGCTTTGCTGGAGCCACACTTTATTTTCCTTATATATTTACAAATACTGGCAATGCCCTGCAAGATTACGCCTTGCTCACTAACCTAGAAGCGCTCAGTAATGTTACACCTGCACAAATCAACCTTATTTTAGATAGCAATAATAATCAAACTGCTGACCCAGGCGAAAGTGTGATTACTAGCCTTAGTGCCGTAGCACCAGCCCAGAGTGTTAGCTTGCTTTTGGAAATTATTTTAGATGATGATATTACGCTTGTTGGCGAGGCTTATGTCAATGTGATTGGAGCTTGCGCTAGTGACACCAGTATTCAAGATAATGACAATATAAGCCGCGTGAACGTCCTCGAGGGTGGTATTCGCAACCTCAAGAAAAGCTCAGTGCCTGCTTCAGGTAGTTTTGTAGTAGCAGGAGATTCTATTACCTATACAGTATCCTTTGAAGTCAATCAAAACCAACTTAACAACCTTGTAATTTTAGATGTACTGGATGCAAACCTGGCTATTCCCTCGAGTATTGTTTTAACTGTCAATGGTGCTGTTGCAGGTGTAACTGATTTTGATTCGGTGACTCGCAGGATTAACGGTACACTAACAACGGTTGAGCCAAATGACATTGTTGAACTGATTATCATCACAGCAGTTTTAGATGATGTGCTTGGTGGAATAATTATTTCTAACCAAGCTACCCTAGACTTTGATGGTGCGCCAACTCAGGAAACCAATACCGTAACTCACACCACGGTATCAACTTGTGGTTTGCTTATTACACCTGATGGCACTACGGCCTTGCCAGGTCAGCAACAAAATGCTTTGCCGGGTCAGGTTGTTCTTTTTCCTTATCTGCTTTCTAATATCGGCAACATCACTGCAACCTATGATCTAGCTGTTGAAATTTTGTCCCAGAGTTCATTAACGCCAAGTGCCATAAATCTATATGAAGATAGCAATGGCAATGGCCAGCGTGATGCGGGCGAACTTGAAGTCTCGAGCCTGACCCTTGCCCCCGATGCTGAAGCTAATCTGTTAGTGGAATTACTGTTGCCTAGTGGTAGTGAAACCAGTGGTGAAGCCTTTGTAAATGTAGTAGGTGTTTGCCAGAGTGATGTGAATGCAAGGGATGATAACAACGTTTCACAAGTCACCATTCCACTTGGAGGATTTGCTAGCCCGCTAAAATCTGCTAATCCAGTAACTGGAACCAGGCTTTATCCTGGTGTTGACCTAAAATACTTTATTAGCTTTACTGCCAATGGACAAGAATTAAAAAATGTAGTAGTGAGTGATGTGTTAAGTGAATTCCTAGTAGCTCCCTCGAGCTTTAGCACGGGAACTCTTATTGATGTGGTTACAGGTTTAAGTACAACGGCAGTAGGTAGTTATGATGCCGCCAGTCGCACATTGACCTGGACTATAGAAAGTGTGCCAGCAAACATGAATGTGACGCTGGAGATTGACACTCAAGTGCGCGCCGATTTGACTACGATTCCGGCTAATACCGCTATTAATAATGTGGCTTTAGTCAAGAGTGATGAAAGTTCTGAAACCTATACCAATACCACAGTGCATCCGCTTTCACCGATTGCAATTTTGCTCAGAAAAACGGCTAACCCTGAACGTGTAGTCATAGGGGAGACTTTATTTTATACCCTTGAAGTGATCAACCCTGAAGAAGGCTTGGATTTGCAAACCCTAGAACTTTCTGATGAATTACCCGATGTTTTGCGCTATCAACCTGGTACGACTATGATTACTTTCCCAGAGGGCAGCCAGCAAAAGATTGAACCTATTGTAGAAGGTCAAAACTTGACCTGGACTTTACCTGGCTTAAAAGCTGGCGAACGCTATTCAGTTCTTTTTGCCACTACAGTGTTGCCAGGCGCTGAAAAGATTGACGAGATCATCAATACTGCCCAAGTGGTTGCTAGTGACGTAAATGGACGTGCGGTGGCGGATGCGGCGGCTTCGGTAGGAACCGTGATTACAGAAGGTGCGCTAAGTGCCAAGGCGGTATTGCTGGGTACCGTGTTTATAGATTATGACCTTAATGGTATTTATGATCAAGGCATTGACCAGCCGGTTGAAAATGTGCGTTTGTATCTAAGTGATGGGCATTCTGTATTGACTGACCGCTTAGGTCGTTACACCTTTTTAGAGCTTGAAGCTGGTATGGAGAGCTTAAAGGTTGATAACACTACCTTGCCAGCAAGGCTTTTTGAAAAGACTACTGATGAAGTAAAGAGCGGTTTGTGGCGACTGCGTTTGGAAGCTGGGCTAATTACTAGACAAGATATTCCTCTCTTGCCTCCTCAGGCTCTACTAGACATAACCCAATCGCTCAATGTGAGCATGGGCCCGGTCAAGATTCATAAATCAATTCTGGCTACGCCAGCAGGTTATGAAGTGATTCTGGATATAAGCTCAGAGTCAGGCTCTTAAACAGCTTGTGATCACTGATCTACTTCCTGAAAATGTTCAGCTTGCTGGTGAGATTATCAGCACTGAAGCTATAACCACCCAAGGCTTGCAATTTAACTTAGGCGATGTGCCTGCGGGTTATCAAACCAGAGTTCGTTATCCAATAAGGCTTAGTGAAGATTTAAGAGATGGACTATTGGCACCTGTAATAGGTTGGGATGTGCGGCCATGAAAGTAAGTAATGAGCAACGAGCAATGAGCAATGAGCGATTTGTTGATGTAAAAAAGGAAGATTCTATGCCCATAACTAAAGGTCGTTCTGGTCTCTTGTTTTTTGTCTTCCTATCCCTGTTCATTTTTAGTGCTGCATTAGCCCAGCAGGATTTAGGAGCTAAGTTGCCTCTGGTTACGGCTGGTACAACCCTAAGCTGGATTCCTTCTGGGGATGAAGTGGAGTTTACGCTTCCTGAAACAGCTTGGGTTAAACTTTCGATTTATTCACCTACTTTAGATTTAATTGAATTAGGTGATGAACTCTATAAGGGAAACCTCGAGTCTAGGTTTCGTTTTAGTGATGCGGCTGGGGTCATACGTGAAGAGACTTTTCAACTAGCCACTTCTGAATGGGTTACTTTTTATGAAGGCCCATTAGATGCTAACCGTTATGTCTTGCGTAGTGATGTAATAGGCAAGGGCAAGAATGTTTATCTCTTAAAGCTCGAGAGTAGTTTGCCCGAGATTCCTTTGCAAGGATATAGCACTACGATAAATGTGAGTAGTTTTGACTATCAAGATGCGTTTACTTTTGAGCTTAATCAAAATGCGCCCTGTGCTTTAGAACTCTATGATGGTGATGGGGCAGCCGAATTAGAAGCCCAACTTATTCAGCCTAGTGGGTTTATCCAGCCCATGAGTGTTTCAGAAGATTTATCTACTATTACTCAAACCTTGCCTAGACTCATGGGTATTTATACCGTTCAGTTACGTTTAACTTATGGTGCTTATCAAACCACCAACTCAGTGCGTCTTAGTCTATTGTGTAACAACCAACCTCAGTTAGTGACACTGGTGCCGCCCGTGTTTGTGGCTCCACAAGTAAACCCTATTGTTGTCGAAGTCATAGATACCGTTGGTAATGCGCTTAGTGTTCCCTACACCGTTTCAGAAGGGTTTGAGCGCGACGTAACCTTGAGTGAACACCCTGACTATTCTTTAGTCGAGATTCGTACGGAGAATGGACGGCAGATTGCTGATCGTACAGTGCGTTTTGGTATAGAGGGTGGTAAGGTCACTTTTGTTTTAGAAAAAACTATTCTTGATGTTACTGTGCCTTTGCCAGAACCTCAACTCGAGCTTTTACCTGTGCAGCCTTTGCCTCTTCCAGACGTTGAACTTATGATGCATGAAGCATCTAAGCTTAGTCTGACTCGAGAATTTTCTGAGTCAGAACTCTTGCCCTGTCAGTCTTTTATGGTTACCTTTCGTGTTCGCAATGAGGGTGATAGTGCTAGAAACTATGTCTTGCGTGAAGTGATACCTACTGGGTTTGCTCTGGGTGATCATGGCGGTGCGATGGTTGAAGAGAGTGGTGTGTTGACCTGGCGTAGTGAAATTGCTGCTGGCGCTGAAGTGGTTCATAGCTATGTTTTAGAAGCTGCTTCAACGGAAGCTCTCGAGGGTCGTTTTAGCGCCCGCTTGGAAAGTGATCAAGAACCTATTATCAATGATGGTCTGGTCAATATCTACACCACCAATGTAAAACTTAGCCGCGTGTTTCCTGAAGGTTCTATTTATCCTGGTGACGAAGTTCACTATGACCTGACTGTGGCCAACCCCTTGACTCGGGACATTCGTTTGCAGCTTATGCCCGCCTATGCCCGCCTGACTTTACTAGAAGCCCCACAAACCCTAGATGTGCCTGCACAAAGCAGTGTTACTGCAACGGTACGTGCTACGTTAGATGAGGCTGGTGTAGCTGTTTTACAATTTACCTCCTATGCCTGTGATGAGGCAGGTTTAGCTAGTGGTAATGCGGTTTCATGGCGTGAAGAGGCTCTAGCTTTACCAGAATTGCCCACGCCTAATCAAAGCACCACAGTGACTGTAGATATGGCTGCGTATCAATTGCCAGTGATTGATGGTTTGGTTCTTATTCAAAAATTACCTGCTGATGTGAGTTATGTTTCTGGTAGTACGCTAATCAATGAACAAGCTGTGCCTGATCCACTGCAAGCCACCACTGATGAAGGTTCATATTTGGTCTTTGAATTGCCTAAACATTCTATTGCCACACTAAGCTTTACTGTGCTGCATCAAAATGTTTACAAAGCTGATCTTGCAGACAGCACACTTATTGCCCTAACACCTAAACCCGAAGTGCTCATAGGGGATGCCGAGGCACTGCGCTACTATGAAGAAGCTGTACCTATTGAAGTCAAGGTGGCGGCACGTGAGCGCGTAGGCTCTATTATTCTTTCGCCTAATGATCAAACTGTTATTCGTGAAGGTTCAACAACCGCAGTTGTAGTTGATACACCTCTTAACCACACGCTTAGCTTGCTGGTAAACGGAGAGGTAGTTCCTGATAGTCAAATTGGTGTTAAGACTTTAGATAGCAATATCAACCGTCAAACCTATGAATATCTAGGCATTGTTTTACAAGATGGTGAAAATGAAATTCGTTTGGAGAGTACCGATGCCAATGGTAATATGCAAAGCGAAACCGTGACCCTTTTCGTAGCGGGTGTTCCTGAACTGGTAATGCTTAAGCCACTTACGCCACTGGTCGCAAAATCTGCTGCGCCCTTAGAGTTTGAAGTACGAGTAGAAGATGCCTGGGGTAATGCGCCTATAGATAGTTTTGTAACCCTCGAGATTACAGGTGCTGAACCCTCTGATCGTGATGCTAACCCTGATTTGGTGGGTTACCAAGTAGCTTTTACCAATGGTCGTGGCATCTTGCGCCTCGAGCCTTTAGAAGAACCTAGAGATATTACTGTTACCGCTCTTATAGGACGTGAGTTAGGAACCTCCACCTTCACTATTGATAGTAATCTTCGCCCTTGGATTGTTGATGGCTATGGTAGTGTAGGCATACATTATAATCCGGGTAACGGCGAATTTAAATTTGGTGTTGGAGCCAGTGTTTTTGCTCGAGGAGAAATTTTTGAAAATTATCTTTTGACTCTAGCTGCTAATTATCCTTTAGACCCACTAGGAGATTTTGCAGGTAACACCAGTCGACGCTTTGAAACGTTTCCAGTCACTGGTAGCAGCGGAAGCATTAGCCAAGAAGCCTATAGTCAATTTGGGGTTTATGCTCGCCTCGAGCGCAACTTGAGCTATGTACAAATTGGTGATTTTAATACCCAGCTTGATGGATATCTGTTGGCTCTTAGCCGGGCCTATACGGGTTTAAGTTTTCAATATCAACCAGCACCCACAGGCTTAGGCTTGCGTGGGTATGCCAGCTACGCTTCACCTAGTGACCGCGTGACTGACCTCTATATTCCATCTGATGGAACTCGTGATTATATTTTACCCGATCAAGATATTAAACTTGACACCTTGCAGCTCGAGGTTCTCAAGGGTGATTGTGATGTGCCAAGAGATTTTGTTAGCGATACCGACCCACTTTTAGGCAACCTCAAAGACGGTGTTGATTATGTGGTTGACCGCGAAGGCATCGTTCGCTTGATTTCACCCTTACCTTTAGCTGATGCTGCTGGCAACTGCTATTACTTGCGTGCCAATTATCAGCTCGAGCCTGGCTCAAATCAAGCTCGAGTTTGGCTATATGGCCTTCAAGGCTCTTACCGTTTTGGTATTGCTACTGCTAGAGCTGGGGTTTATCAAGAGACCTTACTCAATGATGCCTATGCTAGGGTGATTGCTGCTGGTCTAAACCTCGAGGGTGAAAACCTTTCAGGTGATATAGAAATTGCCTATGGTCAAAATCAAGCCGAGGGTGGAATTGCAGCTACCTTGCAAGTATCCTATAAACAAGGCCAACTAGCTACCCAGGCTAGTTACCGCTTCTTTGCCGATGGCTACCGCTCGGCGGTCATCCAAGATGCCAGTAACAGTGGCCATGACTTAAAACTAAATGCCGGTTTTGCCCTGACTGAAAATTTAATTCTCTCAGCAGATACCCAGTGGCGATACTATGCCGAAGATAAGTCTAGTCAATTTCAAAGTAGTTTTCTGGCCATTTACAGAATTAAAGAGAAACTGTTTTTGGGTAACACCTATCTAGCTAAAGACCCAATGTTACAGTTTGGTGTGCAATATGACAAACCAAGAACTCTTGAAGCAGGATTCCGCATTGTAGCCGGAGCCAGTGCCAACGATGTCTTTGGAATAAGCGGTACACAGGTTAGTGTTTCGCATCATCAAGGTTTAGGTACAACCAGCACCACTGACTTTAGTGTGGCCTACCGCATTCTAGAAAATCTAAATCTGCGTATTACTGACCGCGTGGTGTGGGGTAATAGCAATAGTCTACTTTTGGGACTCGAGAGTCAATTTGAAAACTGTGATGTCTTGGGGGCTATAACCGGTCTTTGTGAAAGGCTTGATTTGGGTAAAACAACTGCCCACGCCCAATATGAACTCATGGGCGGCATCAGTGGTCAGGCCGGACGAATCTTGCTAGGTATTGATACCGAGATTCCTTTATCGGACCAAGTGACTGTCAATGGCGGTATTAGTCAGCGACTAGATTTTAGTGATAGTGAACAAAACGAAACCGTGTTGAGTGCAGGTGTTGTTTATGACCAACCAGAAATCGTGCGGGCAGAAGTGGCCTATGATCTAAGATTTGCTGTCAACGTCAAGCATGTGCTGTTCGCTGAATCTGTTTTTACCCTGGATGACAACACCTACGGCAACGTCAGTGTGGATTATCTAAGTGATGCAGCCGAAGACCCTAAATACGGTCTTAAATTTGCAGTCGCCGGAGCCTATCGTGGAGACCGCTTGAGTATACTGACCAGCAGTACCTTGCGCTTAGGTCAATATGCCGAAAATGAAAACGCCGAATTTGGTGGCGATACACGCCTTAATTTTGCTATTGATACTACATGGTCATTGCGCAGTGGCTATCTCTTTGATTATGAAGAAACCTTGGGCTACCGTGACCTAACCAGTTTAGGACTAAGTGCCGAACTGTGGTCTGGTGGAAACCTAACGGGTTATGGGCGCATCTATCATGACTGGAATAATCAGCTATTGAGTTTAGGGGCCACCTTCTGAGGGCTCCCAGCGTTTGGGTTGCGGCGTTTATGGTGTTGCAGGTTATAACTTTTTAGATGGTATAGGCGCAAATGATAATGCTATCTTTGGCGAGTCGGGCTTATTTTTGCGAATTGATATTGTCTTTGATGAAGAGTGGACTTGCGGTGCTGGCAGTATTTCAGGTCAAACCTTTATTGATCTTAATGCCAATGGTATTCGTGAGGATACTGAATTAGGGCTTGCAGGTCTTCATATTGATTTACTAAGTCAATACGGCAAGATATTAAAAACAACCTATTCAGGTGAAGCTGGAAGCTATATGTTCACTGTCAAACCTGGGCGTTATACCTTGCAAATTGCCTTGCCCAAGCACTATCGTTTTTCACCTATTTTTTCTGGAGATAGTCGCAACTTAGATAGTGATATAAATCCAGATTCTGGTCAGAGTAATCCTTTAGATATTGCTTGGGGGCAGCATCTAAATTCAATTGACATTGGGATTGTAAAAGTAGATGGGGGTAGACCATGAAGTACCCACGATTGCTATGTGCTCCATTGTTGCATATGCGTAGAAATTTAGTGAAAAAAATGCGAGTGGGTTTGAAGATTTTTTATTTTATGATTGCAGTGCTTACCATGTTTGGTAATATAGTTACTGCAGAAGGCTCTTACCAAACCAATCTCACACAGTGGTTATCCGAATACAATTATGCTGGCCCTGCATCAAATTTCTCTAACTCACTTCACCCACTTTATGTCATTCTAAATAACTCAACTGAAGTCATTAACGTTTCGCTATGTGGGGCAGCGGATGCAGACGATGTTAGGTTTGAGATTTACGATGTGACAGGAACTACTCGTTATTACACGGCTTCACTCACAACCTCGACACAAGCTACTTTGTGTACCAACACCTTTGCTGCGGAGCTGAACCCACCTGCTGCTTTTAGGTGGGCACCAACAGACTACACCGGCGCAGGCTCACCTTTGGGTGCAGGCACTTATCAAATCCGTTTTTACAACGACGCTGCTAGCGGGGTATGGTTGCGCCGCTATGACATTACCGTGACGGCTAATAAAACCACCAACCCTAACCCGACAGTTTCTCAAGGCCTTCTATATGCCTATAACTGGGCTTTTGGGGACGCTAGTCTAGGTAGCACGGATGCAACCGATGCAAACTACTATGTCTTAGTACCCGGAGGTCAACCCAGCACAAACTTTGTGTGGCAGCTTGATCTCAATGATTTTAACGGTGGCTACTTTGACATTATTGCTAATAACAAGGGTGTAAATAAGCCGAATAGCCCATTTAGCGTACCGCAATCAGGAAATACTGTAACGCAGTTATACCCCATTTATCTAAGCTACCCAGTCAATGCCTTACCACCGCCTACTTTGCCGCCACAGATCACCAATTATTCATTTGTTGACAGTGCAGGTGTTGACCAATCCATATCGCCAAGTAGTACAGCTACGGTTCAGGATTCGGGTACTTTTAGGTTTACTAGCGATGTTGCGGGGCGGTATTGGGTTTTTATTGATGCTAATAAGGATGGAATTTTTGGAAACACGGTTGGTACGGTAGATGATGTTTACCTTACCGGAGATATGATCGCGGGAGCAAATAGCGTAGTCTGGGATGGTAAAAACAATGCTGGTACTGTCTTACCAGTCGGCGTTTATCAAGCACAACTGCAAGCACGCATTGGCGAGTATCACTTTATCGCAAGTGACGCTGAGACGAGTGGCGGTGGTACCAATAATGGTTTAACCATATATGGTGTTACGACAACAGGTTCGCTCTACGGGACACAAGTGTTTTGGGATGATTTGACTGGCTTCAATCCTGATATAACTGGGAATGCTGGTAGTACCTTGCCTGCCGGAAGAACCTCGGTGGTGGGTTCGTTAACAGGAACCTTTCGTCATACCTGGGGTAGCTTTACAACAGGTACGTTCGGTGATGTAGCTTATATTGATACTTATACATATGCTGTGGCTAGCGTGGTCAATACAACAGCCATTATTGAGACCACAGATACCACGACAAAACTAGGGGTTTCAAAAACAGCTACGGTTAGTGGTAATCAAATAACCTTTGATTTTTACCTCGAGAATTTTGATACTGCTACCATAAACACGCTTACCCTAACCGATAACCTAGACGCAATTTTTGGAGTCGGAAACTACACCATCACACCGCTTAGTGCCGCCTCTGTGATTAGTAGCAGTGGTACAGGTACGGCAATCAGTGTCAATACTGGATTTAACGGCTCAACAAGTCAAAACATGCTGCTTAATACATTGCCAGCTACTAGTCAGTTGGGTGCAGGTGGCAAGGCCCAATTGCGTTTGGTGGTTACGGTTAACACGCTTACAGATCAAGGCAATGGTTTGGGTGTCTACCAAAATACTGCAACTACTTCTGGAAAAAATAGTGGCAGCGTCCTGATGGTGGATCAATCTACCAATAGCACCGATCCAGATGCTGACCTTGTAACAAACAATGGCGCAGCCAGTGATGGTGGGACAGGCATCAATGATAACAACAACCGTCCCGAGGATAATACCTCCTTTACCCCAGTTCAGATTTTGGTTGATTTGGGTGATGCCCCAGATGCGAGCGCACTCACCGCAATTGGTAACTACCAGACCCGCTTTGCAGATAACGGGCCACGGCATCTTATTGTTAATAATTTAAGCTTAGGTGCTGCGATAGATAGTGATAGTGGCACCCTGCAAAATGCTGCTGCCAACGCAGATGATACTAGTGCGAGTGATGATGAAGAGGGTGTGCCAAGTTTTCCAGTATTGGCTACCCTGTCTGGGCAAAACTATACTGTTTCTGTCAATGTTACGAATAACACGGGTAGTACTGCCTATTTGGTGGGCTATATAGATTTTAATAAAGATGCTGACTTTTTGGATACAGGTGAAAAGTCGGGCACAGTGATAGTAGCCACAAATGCTACCAACCCACGCTCATTTAATGTAAGTTTTACGACTCCTACAGGTATGACAACTGGAACGACCTATGCTCGCTTTCGGATTGCTACAGTGCAAGCACAAGCCGAATCCTCAGTGGGTTTTGCTGCCAGTGGTGAGGTAGAGGATTATCAAATTACAATTTCATCCGAAAGCCCTGAAATAGGATTAGCAAAAGCCCTGGATAGAATTCTCCCCACCAGCAACGCCTCAACGAATCAAAGTTACACCCTGGTATACCGATTAACCGTGGAGAACTTTGGAGATGTAGCTTTGAGTAACCTGGAAATATTTGATGACATTGTGACACAATTTTCAGGTTTAAGTCCAAGCAATTACAATACCTGGTTAAGTGTACCTGCCAATGTTGCACTCTTGAGTCCAGCAGCCAGCTTGACCCTGAATAGTTCGTGGAACGGTACTGGTGCAAGCAACATTCTAGCCAGTGGACAGAGCCTAGCGGTTGCTCAAAGCAAACTTGTATATGTTTCCTTTGAAGTTACTGTAAACCCCCTAGCAGCTAGCCCCAATAATAGTTTGCGAGATAATAATGCTACTGCAAACGGTACGTCACCAGCATCTACCTTAGTCTCTGACACCTCAACCAATGGTTTAGATCCTGATGGTACTGATGGAGATAACAACCCTGATGAAAGTGAAGTAACACCCGCCTCATTTGTGAAACTTATCAAGGAAGTTCGCAATTGCGAAAGTAGTTTAAGCAGTTGTAGTGGAGGCTATGTAACAAGTGAAACCGGAGAGCCTGGGGATTATCTCGAGTACCGCATTCGTTATTACAACATTAGTTCACAAGCGATTAGCACGCTCGAGGTAAGCGATACCTTGGTAACCGAGACACCTTTTCAGGAAGATACCTATAGTCTACTGCTGCCAAGTGGAATAGCTGATTTTAGTTTGGTGTGCCCAGATACAACAACTGTTGACCTAGACCGCACTGATGCTGCTATGACGACTACACCAGCCGTTGGGCCTATCACTGCTTTTGAGATTGATGTAATGGCGGCAACGGTTTGCAATGTTGGTAGTATTGCCCCTGCTGAACATGGTTATTTACTGTTTAAGGTCAAGATTCCTTAGGCTTATTGACATTGTGAGACTTATTGACATTGTGAGACTTATTGACATTGGGGGCATAGTCCATAAAGTGTGAGTTCATGCCCCTGAACTTTGAACCCACCTGGCAATGTAACCCCCTCGAGAATAGCTACTGGGCAACGCTGTGAAAGCTCGAAGACTTGGGTACACTCGCTACAGCGAAAGTGGTGATGATGCCCTAGTCCAGCTTTTTCATAGCGGGTCAAGTCATTGGGTAAATGAACCGTGACAATATCACCTTGTTCACTTAGTTGATTTAAGTTTCTGTAGACAGTGGCTAGACCAAGGTGTTTGTGTTCACGCCCAGCACGTTCTAGAACCTCTTGTGGTGTTAGCGGACCGGGTGCAGTCTCGAGGGCTTTAAGGATAGCCCGACGTTGGCTGGTATTGCGTTGAACAGGGCTGCGTTGCATGGTCTTAGTCTATCAAAATTAAAGATTGCAGATTAAAAACCCCAAGGGCTACTTATGTTAGCAATTCCAAGGTTGATTGAGAAAATATAACCACTCTTCGATAAGCGTTCGACGGAGCTCACGCCGAAGTCTCAGGGCACAGATTCACCTATCCTGAGCTTTTTGAAGGATAAAGCACTGTCTCAATGATTCGTGAAAATGCTATGTGTTAATCATTGATAAAAACAAACTCGAGTGAAAAGATGAATAGATCCCTTTATAGTTTTTGCAGCATAGGGCCTAGGGGTCGTCCGCCTACTAGGTGCATATGCAAATGATAGACTTCTTGTCCGCCATGTTCTTTGCAATTTACAATCAAGCGGTATCCATTATCCAAACCTTCTTGATTGGCTAATTTTTGAGCCACTATAAACATGCGCCCCAAAGCTGTTTCGTCTTCAGGTGTTACATCGGCAGCAGTAGAAATAAGTTTATTTGGCACAATTAAAATATGGGTTGGAGCCTGTGGGTTAATATCTCTAAAAGCAGTTACTAAATCATCTTGGTAAAGAATATCAGCAGGAATTTCACGGCGAATAATTTTGCTAAAAATGGTTTCCATGAGTCAGTATAAAGGAGAAAGTGGAAAGTGGAAAACTTTTCCAGAGTGGAATCGAAGGATAGAAAGTCTATCCTGAGTGATGAGCAATGAACAGAAAGGTTTTAACTCATTACTCATTGCTCATTGCTGGCTTCCTCTGCCTAAACAACATAAAAATAAGCCCACCCAACAAAATAAAAGCCACCACTCCTGCCCCGATGCGTTGGGGTAAAAAGGCTATTTGCTGTAAGCCGTTGGGATTATCTTCCCACCAGGCTATTGCTAAATCTTTATAACCATCTTCATTGGATTCAGGAAAGACTTGCTCAAAGGGTTCGCTAAAATCAGATTCTAAAAGTAAACTGCTGACAAAGCCATCAAAGACATTATTGCCAAGAACAATATCAGCAGTGAGAGCTGTTTCCTTGGGTGGTTTCTCACCGACCTGGGTGCTGGCCAGTAAAACATAATAGGGCTCTTGAGTATCTTTGTCAGACCAAGTAGTAGCAAAGATGCTCAAGACGAAGCCTTTACTCTTATTGCAAGAAGATTTTTCATCAAAAGGAACTTGATAATTTTTAAGGGTTTGCCTAAGGGAAGTCTTGAGTCTTTGCTTTATCTGCTGGGTATAGTCCTGATTGCTTTTTTCACCCGGAACATTGACTGTTACCTGCACTGAGTCTTTATCTACACAAAGTTTAATACCTTCTAAGGCACTATAGGTCACGTTATGGGCAAGACTCGAGCCCAGCCCCAAAATCAAGATTACTAAACCAACGCGCCACACACCATAATTTAGCACAGGGTACTGAGACGTAGTGATTATTTTTTCCTTCGTGGGTTTTGTAAATCCTTTGGTGCCCTGACACAACTTTCAAATTGAGATAAGTAATCGTCTTTATTCAAGTGCTTGCCAATCACGACCAAATTGGATAAGCCATCTTTAGGTCTATCTGAAAGGGTCAGATTAAAAATTTCCCGCACGGATTGAAACAAGACTAATTTATCAAATCCTTCGATGCTTAAAAATCCTTTGGCCCGAAAAACTGTATCGGGGCGAGCTACAATCATTTTGTCTATAAAAGCGTTAAAGGATTTTCTATCTAGCTCATGTTCAGCTTTTAGTGTAAAAGTATTCAGCCCTTTGGTATGGTGGGTGCTGTAATCTTCTTGCCAGGTGGGTTCAAAAGCGTGTGTATTCAGGATATCTTCACTCCTTACCTGGCAATGTGAAGTCTCGAGGATTTGAGTTAGCGGATTAAGTTTTAGAATGATGCGCTTTGACGTTTCGATTTGCTCGGCGGTGGCCATATCAATTTTATTCAGGATAACTAGGCTGGCATAGGTGATTTGTACTGCGCCTTCGGGTGTTTCTTGAATTGTAGCTTGTAAATTTTTAGCATCAGCTAGGCCAATAATCCCGTCAAGTTCAAAAAGCCCCTTAATATAGGGATCAAGTATGGTTTGGGCTACTGGAACTGGGTCAGCCACACCAGAGAGTTCAACTAGCACATATTCTGGTGGCTCTTGGCGCATGGCTAGTTTAATCAGGGCTTCAACCATATCGTCACGCCCAAAACAGCATAGGCAGCCGTTAGAGAGTTCAGCAATGCCATCAGAATCTATGTTTTCAATCAGTGAACCGTCTACACCAGTTTTGCCAAATTCATTGACAATGATGCCATATTTGTAGGCTCTCGAGCGAATCAGTTGATTGACCAGGGTGGTTTTGCCAGCTCCTAAAAAGCCACCAATAACCGTTACTGGAATTCGTAGTTTTGGGTTTAGGGTCATTAGAGTCCTTTCTGGCTGCTAAAATCTTCTCATAAATAATAAAACGTTTTGTACCCTAAAAGCCAAACGCGCTAAGGGTTTAGTCTTAGCGCGTTTGGCTTTGCTGTCCTAGACAGCGTTTTTTGGCTGCCCCTCAGGGACTCGAACCCCGACAAACAGATCCAAAATCTAATAAGGTATGTTTAGGCTAGATTGTTTGTGTATAGATAGTGCGTCCTAGACGGCAGTTTTATGATAGTCTTGTTTTGTTGAGTATGTGTAAATTAAGGTAGTTTGGTTGTGTTCGCACACTACTCGCACACTGGAAACTATGGACAAAACTGAAGTAATGCAACTTTTCATTAACCGAGCAATAAATCTGGATAGAGATTTATTGAAAAGCCTCGAGTCTGAATTGTTGCCTAAATACAAAACCCTGCCTTACCCCTACAATATCCTTGACCTTTTTGGGGAAACAGCGATAACAGACATCGAAAAGGAAAAATATGTGGAATGGGAAGCAGAATTTGATAGCTGGCTGGATGTCTGGCTAATCAATATCGAGTGGGTTAGGGAGCATCTCTTAAAAAAATTAAATTTAGCCTACTTTGATTCAAGACATTTGATGGATGGATCGCAAGTAAGAGACCGAACTTATGATCCTAATCCAAAAAAAATTATACCAGTGTCAATAAATACCAAGATTCCGCCACTTGATTCTGGAATCGCATTAAAGGATTACTTAAAAAGATGTCGTCGTGCTTTTGAAAACGAGTTAAGAACATATATATCGTCAGTTCGGCAAGAGAAAGGTAAGAAGACTCCAAAAAAAGCTATCTTGAAAAAAATAGATTGGCTTGTGGAATTTCATGTTTCACGCAAAACATATGGCGATATTTCAAAGAAACACAAAGTTCCACCTGAAACTATCAGAAAATCCGTTAGAGAATTATCTGATTTGTTGCAAATCCCTCGAATTACAGGAAGAAGGAAAAAGGGGTATTAATTCAAGTTAAAATCGAATACCTCTTTTGTCTATGCTTAAGATGAACAAATGCCTACACTATAACTAGATAGCCAAGGCCTTGACTGTCAAACCAATTAGGAGGTGTCTTTATGGACACTCAAACGGTTGACAGCAAAAAACCAGAACAACTCACCACTGCTGGCTGGGTAGCAGAAAAAATGGGTATTCCCACACCTAGTATTTATGACTATGCTCGGCGTGGTGTTTTGCCGTGTGTGCGTGTTGGAAAGTTGGTCAGATTTCGGCCGTCAGACATTGAAGATTTCATTGATTCTGGTGGAAAGAGGGCTGCCTAAAATGGAAAAGCCCACCAAAAAGGCAGGCCCCGACAAGCCGAGTCTATCAGAAAAAACGAGAAAATCAAGCCACAAAATTCAAATTCTGGAATATCTCGAGAGTGGCGGTCGCCTTACTTTTTTCAAATCCGCTAGGCTTTTCAGATGCCGAGCATTGATTCAAAGGGTTAGTGAGTTGAGGGCTCAGGGGCATCCAATTAAAAAAATAATGATTGAAACACCAGATGGGGCACGAATTGCTGAGTATTTCCTCGATAAAGACTCTCAATCGTGAAGCCATGGCGCAAAATCAATATATGCCGGACCGCTTTCGGTCTGGCAAGAAACAGCGTTTCAGGGCTTCCCAGATGCTTAGGACCAAAGATTTTATGACTTTCCAAGCCTCTGTACTATCACCCTACTTGCATACACTTAGTGCCTCAGACGTTGGTATAAGCAAGGAACATTCCTTACCTTCTTGCCTATATGAAACTCAAAGCATAAGCATATGGCGTGAGGCGATCAAAAGTATCTTTCGTGGCGTTTTGTTTTATTGTCTGGAAATAGGGCGAGGTGATTTTAATTCACCAAAGCGAGGACCTTTACATTGCCATGTTCTTGCAGCTCACAATGACGGTTTGGGTCCAAAATTCGTCAACACTCAAAAACTAAAGAAGGTTGATGACCTCAAAAACATGATGATCTATCTAGCCAAACCTAGTGAAAGCTATAGCCTTGAGGCCTGGTTGGATTGGAAGTCGGCAAAGTTAATTTCTGAGGGGAAAAAATCACCTCGCTTAAAAGGCTGGTTAACCTCAAAAAATAGACGAGCGTGGTGTGTTGCCAATGCGCTAGGTGATTCAATTGAAAACCAAGGTGTTTTATGACCAAAAGATATTACAGGTTCGTTTCCGAAGTTTCGCACGAGCGAAAAAGACAAGATAAGCGGAAACTTAAACGAAATCGAAAATTCAATATCAAGAGAGGATCAATAAAATGAGTAACGTAAACCCCTACGATTACCCCGATCTCTGGAACTCATTTGTGATGCTACTACCATCCGGCAAATTCATTATGCCAGGTGATGTGAGGGTGTCTGTGTCCGGCAGGCTTAAAGAGGATCGTGTTGATGTGTACGGCCAAGAAGGCGTGTCGGTCACTAAACTTAACTATGACTTTCATGATGTCACTGTCAAAGTATCTTTACTCGAGTCTTGGGAGTTTGACGCATTTGATACTGTAATCAAGGCCTTTAAGTCAGATGCCAAGACCCCTCAACAATTTGAGTGCTTACACCCACAATTAGAAATTCATGGAGTAAGCAGGCTATACATAAACGATATTCAAACACCTGAGTTTGATATTGAAGATGAATATGTAGTGACTATCAAAATGTCAGAGTGGGTTCCCACGCTAGCAGGTAAGCCGGTTAGCAAACCAAAATCCAGTGGAACTGAAGCCCTTGGTAATAATCAACCTACCCTTGAAAGTTTTGATAATGCTTTCTTTCCCCCCGTAGCCCCAAGTGTAAACTACGAATTCCTAGCCCCGAGTGAATCGGATGAGTAAATTACACACGATGTGTAATGAAAGGATTTTATGAACTTAGACGAATCAAAGGCAAAGGTTAAAGACTTGGAGAAACACTACCAACAACTTTATTCAGAGTTGTCAACTTATAGCGAAAATGCCCAAAGTACACGGGATCAGGTCCAAGAGCTTAAACGGACAAAAGCACCATTAGATAAGTTATCCAAAGCCATGACTGACAGTAGTGCAGCTCAAGCCCTGTTAGCGCAACATACAGCCGACCTAGAAAGCGCAAAAGCTGATTTGGAATTAGCTCGAGCTGAGCTGGTACAAGCTGAAAGACTGGAAACGCTAAAGACTCTGGCTAACAATGGGAGCAAGCTAACAGAGGAAATTGAGAGTTTGTTAGCAGAGGCTGATAAACAATTTCAGGAAATGGTTGCACCCTTGCTTAAAAGTATTGCAGAAAAATTCACTGATCTATCTGAAACTCGTGCTGATTTTTTTGATGTCTTTGGTGGTAAATTTGCCCCGACTGAAGAAGCCCTCAATACCTTGAAATCACTTGATGAGTTGGGAATAGATTCTACTAACATTCGGACATTCCACCCGTTTCCTCTAAAGACATCGGCGGGTCTCAAAGTGCCATACGAATTGGCTACCACCCCTATGGACGTTGGTCGGTTAGGCAATCAAAAGCCTTGAGTTATCCATTATCAAAATGATTACCTAAAACTTGCTGTGGAAGCTGCCAGACAACGATTAGTAGATGAAATGTATGGAGGGAAGTGATGAAAACAAAAGACTTCATTAGAAGTTTCAGGTTGGAAAGCCTCGAGGGTCTTACCGGTGTATCAATAGTTGTGGGTAGTGATGAGGTGTCTTTGCAATTTGATGGTCAGGATAAAAAACTACCACTACAAAACTTTATCCGAAACAATGAAATTGACCATGATCTTATTGCAGCAGAGCAGGGTAATTTTGAAATGAGCCGAGTTCCTTCTCAACTTCTAGGGGTCTAAATGACTAACCTCGTTGAAGATCTTTTAATAACCGCAGTCACTCCTGAACACTTAGCGAAAATGCTAGCTACAATCGAAAAAGCGGCCCTGGGCAAACTGAGAGGCAAAAATGGAAAGTTGAAGCCGCCAAGCAAGGGTGCGCAACGTTGGCTTAAAAAGCACGGTTTCCCTGTTGGGATTGAAGGTAAAAATGTCAAATCTAAAAAATGAGTTTGAAGGGGAGGGGGTAACTCCCCTTCCTTCAAAACCTGCAAGGCAAAATAAAACCTTACGTCGCCGCAAAGCGGGTGATATTGCTCAACTAAGAACAATCCTCTGGAACTTGTTGCTTGATGTTGAAGCCCTATTCCAAGACCAAAGTGAGCCGGATGTAAAGCTGAGGTCGATTTTCGCATTGAGCACCCTGTCAGGCGTTTACCTAAAAGCAACTGAAAGCTTTACCCTTGAAAGCCGTCTGACAACCTTAGAAAAGGAATTGCATGACCTTAGAAACCAGAATCAGCAAGCTCGAGGCGAAACTACAAACTCTCAAGTTGGCAGACTCAACTAAATCAACACCGCCGGACAAACCAACGTTTGCTCGAGACGTGCTAGGAATCACTCTTGACCCCTGGCAAGCTCGTGTCGTTGGTAGTGAATTGGATAGGCTCATTTTGAACTGCTCTAGGCAGGCTCAGTGAATCACAGAATCAGACACCCAAGGGTAAAACGGGAGCAGAGATAGATAAAACGGGGTCATAAATTTTTCCAATAGCATGAGATAAAAAGGCAGCGAAACGAGTGAGACGAAAAAGCGTTTCATGAAGAGAACGCCTTGCTCTACCGCGAGCAGGACATTGACAGAAACGAAAGCGAAGAAGTAACCAGAGGTTCAAAAGGATGAAAGCGAGAGCCATGAAGAGGAAACGTAGGACGGGATTACGGGAGTTAGTTCTGGCTCTAAGCTGACGCATTTGGCGGTAGCTAGCTTCGATACCAAAACGATAGCGATAGCGGGCATGGACAGCTTGAGGGGAAAGCTGCAAAGCGATAAGAACATAGAGGAACCAGGCAGCTTTGCGCTGTTTGCGGTGACCACGTTTGCCTGTCTGGGTATAGGTTCTAACAACGACAACAGTGGTGGTACAGTTACCCTGCGTTTGCGAATAAAAGGTGTGTCGTGAGGTGTAACTCTGACGACCCTTACATAAGGCTCTTGTTCCCTTGTGTTTACCCCGAATCGGACAAGCAATGATAGCGGGAATGCGCCTGCGCTGTAAGCATCGGTAGACTTCAATACCAGCAAAGCCTCGATCTAGAAAAAGATAGCCTACCTTGAGTTTTTGGAGCTTGAGGCGGTTGAGAAGACGCATAATACACTGAGCGAAACTCATGCCGCTATGAACAAATACAACCCCTAAAGTGACACGCAGCCCCTGATGAATAAGATAGGCACTAGCAATGCGATAAAAGTAGGTTGTACCCGCTTTGGCTTGCCCGCGACTGGCATACTTTAGTAACCCTTCAGCTTTGCCGTAAAATGCCTGGTCGTGGAGGTCTATCACTACCTCTTGTGGCTTTCGCTTCGCCTTCTTAGGTAACTCGCTCACTAACGCTTGATTCACTCGCTCTTCCACCTCAGCAAGCAATCCCTCACAAAACGCTTCGTTCACATATCCCCGCAATGTATTACTGTCCGCACTCCCAGCTAATGCGGCACAACTTGCCTCGATGCTCTGTCCATTCACCGCAGCATGTACCAGCACATCTAGCACCATCTCCGTACTCGCTTTCGTCCCATCCACCTCGATAGGTAAATGCGCTCTCAGATGCTCGATTGTCGCTTGACGGGTCGCTTCGTTGCTCAGTTCTTTGTTATTTTTACTGGGGGAAGGTAGTTGGCTCATATCTCTACTTTCCCCTTTCTCTTACTCGTTGTCTACTTTCTGTGATTCACTGAGGCTGGAAAATCAACCACAGCAGGCATTCTGGCTCTCTATGAAGCCCTTTACATACCAGATAGCTTGACCATCTTAATAAGCCCTAGCCTTAGACAATCGAGTGAGCTTTTCAAGAAAGTCATATCCTTCAGAGATGACTTACCGTTTGTACCTGATTTGGTTGAAGATAACAAACTCTCAATGTGGGTGTTCGGTGGCGGCAGGATTGTTAGTTTGCCTGGCAGTGAAGCCACCATCAGAGGGTTTAGTGCAGCTACTTTAGTGATCGAGGATGAAAGTAGTCGGGTAAGTAACGATTTGCACATGGCAGTGCGCCCAATGCTTGCTACGACTCGAGGTAAGTACGTCTGTATGTCAACACCTCGAGGGAAGATCGGACACTTCTATGACCTCTGGGAAGCCGGAGAATGGACAAGAGAAAAGGTCACCGCCTATCAAGTGCCAAGGATTAGTAAGGAGTTTTTAGAAGAAGAAAAACGCACTATGCCAGCTCACCTCTTTTCGCAAGAGTATCTTGCCGAGTTTACCGAAACGATTGATTCAGTCTTTAGCTATGCTGATGTTCAAGCCGCAATGACAAACACCATTAGCCCATTGTTTAGATAGGAGTAAATCAATGTTTACGATCGGAGCCGACTTAGGGCAATCACAAGACTACACAGCCCTTACGGTGTTGGAAACCGTTGTTATAGATGGCAATATCCCACCCCTTTTCACAAATCCAAATAAACCATTTGACAAAAAACCAGAACCTGATCACTTTTTTGCACTGCGACACCTCGAGCGGTTAAGTCTTGGAATGCCTTACCCAGCACAGGTGAGTAAGATTGCAGAACTTTACACTAAGGTCTCAATGATGGGTAAAACGAATATGGTAATTGATGGCACGGGTGTTGGCAGGGCCGTGGTGGACTTGCTACGGGAACGAGGTCTTTCATTTGTACCAGTTCAGATTACGGGTGGCAATGCTGAAACCTCAAGCGGAACCTATCTAGGCGTTCCAAAAAGAGATTTGGTAGCGAGTGTTCAAGTCTTATTGCAAAGCGGTAAGTTAAAAATATCAAGTACGCTCGAGCTATCGGAAACTTTAACAAAAGAATTACTTGGGTTTAAGGTTACATTCAACAATCGAAATCATGACAGCTACGGTAACGATAGTCTTTCATGGCGTGATGCACCGCATGATGACCTTGTTTTAGCCACTGCTCTTGCTTGTTGGCAAGCTGAAAAAATGGTCAATCCACCTAAGCCTGGTAAGAGTAGCCAAAGTGCTGGAAACCTTCAATATGTCAAATAAAAACCGGGCCATGGCCCGGTCAATATATTTATGGACTTGCTATTCAACCGACACCGGCTCATCCCAACTTGCTACAGCTTCCAATGCCTCACCTTCACTTATCCCTGGCAGCTCTACCCCCAAAGACATCTCGAGGTCTATTGCTGCGAATGTCCGTTGAATTCGCTCGGTTAGGGATTGGAGGTTTTTAATGTCCACTTGTTGAATGATGATTTTTGCCATGATTTTCTCCTTTTGTAAATTTAACGACTAGGCTTAAAATTGCTAAAGTTTAAGTGATACGGTTCTTTGCTTCATTCGCAAGAAGCTCTTGCTTTTTTCGCTCTTCCCTGAATTCTTTCTTGAGTATCACCGTAACAAGGTCCAAGATGTTATCAGATATCCATTTTTTAACCTTATCTGGGTTTGCCTTGATGAAGCGACTAACAGCTTGTCTAATCGTGCCCTCAGTGAGTGTCTTCTCCTTTTGAAGCTCGGGCATAATTAGCTCAATAGCTTTAGCTCGGAGTGTCTTACTTCCTTTTTCCATATTGCCTACTTTCTTCTAAAGCGGTCAAGCCGCCATTAGCCAGGTTAATCCATTTCTTGCTTGCGTAAATTTTGTGAAAAAAGATTTACATCTTCAGACCAGATTAAGTATTTACTACGCTTTTTTTCACCTTTCCTAAAATGAACCATTTCGCCCCTCGCGCAAGCTCTAATTACATCCTGAGGAGTGTGGTGACCCAGTATTTGAGCTACCTCGTCGGGATTGAGCCACCGCCCTTGCTGGGCTGTTGGTTCAAAGGCTTTTAGCTCTTCCCTAAGAATTTCCCTGAATTGATCAGGGCTTAACACAATCACTTCGCTCATCAAGCCACCATTCGCCAGGTGAAAGCGAACCCCTCGAGGGAGGGGTCGCAATCGTAAACAGAATCGGGGATTTCTAAGCTCATGGTTTCAACGTCATCAAAAAGGTTTGCTAAGACAAAGGTGCGGGGTAAGCACTTATCAATTTCTTTACCAAGGATGGTCATTTCATCACGCATATTTTCAGTTGTTTCAGGTGCGAAAAAATCAAAGGTGATTTGTGATTGGAGGGTTTGTAATTCGGTGTGGGTTTTGCCTTGTAGATTTGCTAACATGTCTTAATCCTTTTTTGCTGGATTCTAAGAACTGCACTTTTGCCGGTTAAGTTCTTAGTACCTATATTGTACTAAATTATAGGACAAATGTCAAGTATTATTTGACAAATGGAAAAAGATTTGATAAAATGTCATTATGGAAGCCATGACTGAACAGATTAGAGAAAGCATCCGCATAGAGTTAGCCAAGAAACGCTGGAATCAAACTGATTTATCTGAGAAAGCTGGGTTATCACGTCAGCAGGTCAGTTATTTAATGAATGATGGGGGAAGTCTGAGTGAAGGTTGGCACAAGATTTTTGATGCACTTGGACTCGAGGTAATCGTTCAACCTAAAAAAATTTAGTTAGCGCCGGTAGTAGTGTACTACTACTAAGCTCATTGAAAATCAAATTTCTGTAGTAGCACACTACTATATTTTGAAAGGTCAAATTATGCCACGTAAACCGGGCCAGATCATCAAAAAAGCTGATCGTAAATTTATTGTGCGTGTGTACCTGGGTGAAAATGACCTTGGCAAACGACAGTACATAAACCGCACCATTCATGGTACAGCTAAAGAAGCCTCAAAGGTCTTAAACGACATGCTACGCCAAAGAGACTTAGGAACCTTGGCAGAACCCGAGCGGATGTCTATGAACACCCTCTTAGACAAATGGCTCGAGGTAACCAAGGTAAGAGTTAAGGAAGCAACCTACAGGGAATATAAGAACGGTGCAAAGCTCTATATCAGACCCAAACTAGGGGAGAGGCAAATAGGTCATATCAAGCATGATGACATTCAAGGGCTTTATGGTGAGATGCTCGAGCGTGGTCTAAGCCCAAGGATGGTCCGGCACACTCACGTTATTGTGAACGCTACCCTAAACCAAGCGGTACGCTGGGGCCTGCTCAGGTCTAACCCTGCTATCTATGCTGAGTTACCCCCAAAGACACGCAGCCAGGCTAAGGCCATGACTCAGGAACAAGCACAACGCTTCATGGCCGCTTCTCAGTTAGACGAACGCTATGAGTATTTTGCAATCCTTCTTACAACTGGTTTAAGACCCTCTGAGGCTATGGCTTTGAAGTGGTCAGATGTCAACTTTGAAACCCGACAGCTAACCGTAGAGCGTACTCTGGTACGTCCTGAAGGCGGTGGCTGGGCATTTGAGGAAACCAAGACAGGTAACAAGCGTAGTTTTGAATTACCTGATGGTGCAATGCTCATGCTGGCTAATCTGAAAAGCAGGGCATACCCTAACCCTCATAACCTCATCTTCACAACCATTGACGGGGAACCATTAGAGGTAAGCAACCTTAGCTCGAGGAACTTTAGACGCATTTGTAAGGTTGCAGGCTTGGAGGGGTTTACCATGTACTCTTTAAGGCACACATGCGCTACCCTTCTCTTGCTTGCTGGTGTGCATCCCAAAGTAGTAGCAGAGCGTTTAGGACACTCAGACATCACCACAACCTTAAATGTCTATGCCCATGTGCTACCGACCATGCAGAAAGAAGCCTCAGACCGCTTAAACGATATGCTTTTTGCTAATCCTAAGGACATTTCAGACCTTAGAACAGTGAACTAAAAGAGCCTGTTTTATGCTGGTTTGGAAAGTTTCGCACACTATTCGCACACTAAAAGCCAAATGCGCTAAGGGTTTAATCTTAGCGCATCCTTAGTTTTGCCGTCCTAGACAGCGTTTCTCTTTGGCTGCCCCTCAGGGACTCGAACCCCGACAAACAGATCCAAAATCTGGTGTCCTGCCATTAGACGAAGGGGCAATGGCAGAAAGAAGTTTATCGGAGCTTGGTATAGCTGTCAAGGGTTTAGGAGGTATTACCCCGTTACAACTCGATTATCTGTGGGTATCTGGTTCGTTCCCAACCCTCGAGAGATGCTCCAAGCCTTAAAAGTGAAATAGTCAACGTTTTCATATTAAATGTGTCCCTAATGCCCTATAGTAGACCAGAATTAAATATCTTGAGTTTTGCCTGTGACGGTTGCGCGGGGATGCCCGAGGAGCTTCTGTTACCCTTTGTTTAGACGGTTTTTTGTAGAGGTGGCTACAAAAGTCTATGGTGAGGAGAGAGTGTTATGAGGCCAAAGGTGATTATGGAATTATCAAAGCTGCGCAGTTTATCAAAACGAGAAAAAAGACTGATCTTTAGTGCCTGGATGTTGTTGTGGGGGTTGAGGCTATCGTTGTGGTTGAACCCTAGCCAAACTATTCAGAGAATTCAGCGTCGTTCGGCATTTCGGCATAATGTAGTTCACTTTCCAGTCTACCAAATTTTGTGGGCTATCCAATTCGGTAGTTTTTTTGTTCTTCGTCCAACCTGTCTAACCCAAGGCTTAGCTGCTAAAACACTGTTGTCCCGCTACGGCTATGACAGCAAGTTACATTTAGGTGTCACCAAAGAAGATGAACGTTTAGAGGCCCATGCCTGGCTTACCCATCAAGGACAAGTTGTTTTAGGCGATGTTGGAGACTTGTCTCGCTACCGCCCACTAAGCAGTGCTAGGGGTCAAAAAAGCACCTTGGTTTGGCGTTCTTAGCCTTTTACACCGCCAGCAGTATATTGCCCGGTTAAAGCCCCTTGGAACGAATAAAAAATAGCCAAGATGGGAATACTGCCCAATACGGCACTGGCTGTGAGTAAACCCCACTGGGTGGCAAATTGCCCACTTGTAAAGTTTTGCAGACCCATGCCCACAGTCCATTTGGTGCTATCTTGCAAGAGGGTACTGGCTAGAATAAATTCGCTGTAAGTTCCTATAAACTGCAACAAGAAAATGAATAAGAGCATGGGGATACTAATAGGCAGTATGACTCGCCAGAATGCTCCCCAACGCGTTGCGCCGTCTACTAAGGCGGCTTCCTCGAGGCTTGGGCTAATCGCCTCCAAATAGCCCTTAAAAATCCAGGAAGCAAAGGCAATAGCCCCACCTGAATAGGCCAGAATAAGTCCAGCAAAGCTATTTAGTAAACCCAGATAACTCATTAAATAGTAAATAGCCACTAGAGCCATAAAACCAGGAAACATTTGCACAAAGACAAAGGTGAGCAAGGTTCGATACCGACCCTCAAAACGAAATCTGGCAAAAGCGTAGCCAGCCGTGGTGGAAATAAGAACGGCAAATATCCCAGTGATTCCAGAGACCAAAAGCGTATTGCGAATATACAAAATTATCATGCGTTCGCTGCCAGCCGGGACTTTCTCGCCATTTGCACCCAGCGAATAAAACTGCTTTGGACCAATAGTAATAATCAAAATGGCTAAAACACCAAAGAGCAACCAGCCCAATCGCTGGGTCCACTGTTCAACTTTTAGCATATCCATGCCGTTGCGCTTGGCAATTTGCACCCCGATCAGACCCAAAATGGCAAGCATAGCCAGAATAATAAAAATCCATTGATAGCCTAGAATATGGGTTTGACTGAGGACTTCGTGGTATTGCACCAGTGAAAAATCAGATGGGTTAGGCAAAATCCCAGAGCGTATCAACAGGTTGCCTTGTTTTGGAAGTGTTGCAGCAATATTGTTGTTTTTATTAAATGAAACACCTAGTAAATAGATGATGGGATAAAAAGTGAGCAGCACGACCATCCACAAAAAGATGTGGGTGGCCATAGCCAAAGCATAACCAGCAGCTTTGGCAGGGCGAGTGGCTTTGCCCCACAAATAAGCACATAGACCTGCTCCACCTGTTACTAGAACAAAGCCAATTAAAAACCTGAGCCAGCCTAAAGGAAGCACTAGAAAACGTCCTTTGGTGATAGGGTCGGGTGATGTCATAAATAAAACGACTAATCCTGCAATCACTACAGCAATGACTGCAAATATGGGTAGTAAAGCTTTTGGTTTCATGTATTTGAAATCTCCTTTAAGGCCCCAGTCACACGAAAGTTAATAAGGCTAACTGCAACGGTAATGACAAAGATTAGCAGCGATATGGCTGAACCCATGCCATAAGCCAGGCCCCCTTGATTTTGAAAAGCAGTATTATAGGCCCAACTGATTAAAATATCGGTGCCTCTGGCGGTGGCAGTTCCCCAGTCTACAGGCGGGCCACCTCCAGTGAGCAAAAAGATTAGCCCAAAATTATTAAAATTAAAAGCAAAGCCAGTAAGGGTAATAGGAACCAGGGCCGTTCTAAGCAAGGGTGCAGTAACACCCCAGAAGGCTTGCCAGGGTGTTGCACCGTCAATTTTGGCAGCTTCGTAGATATCAGTGGGAATGGCTGAAAGTGCGCCTAGCGTGGCGGTCATCATAAAAGGAAAACCCAGCCAGAGGTTTACCAGTAGCACCGCAGCTCTTGCAGTCCATTCACTACCCAGAAGCCAGTTGACTGGGGTCTGGGTAATATCAAATAGCATGAGTAAACGGTTGATGGCTCCAAAGTTTTGATTGAGAAAACCCTGCCAAACCTGAATGGTAATCACTGTAGGTAAAGCCCAGGAAATAATAAGCAGTGTGCGATACATGGCACGAAAACGCAAATGGGGATTGTTTAGTAAGACACCTAGGAATACACCGACAATCGTATTAATCAGGACAGTAGAAACAGCAAAAAGAATGTTCCAGACAAACACAGGCAGCAGAGCCCGACCTGCATCTTCTCTAATGTCGCTAAAATTTCTTAGCCCTATAAAACCAAAGTCGCTATAGCGGGCAATGGTTTCATAGCTTTGACCTTCAGGCAAGGGACTATCTAGCGTCAAAGTGGCACCATCTTCAGCAATGATGCGCCTTTGAACAGGTACAGCATCTAATACAAGATTGACACCTTGAGTTAAATCCAGATCTGCTGGGATTTTTCCCTCGAGGGTTAGTACCGCCCCATTAGTTACGGTCACTGGAAATTGTCGTTGGTCGCCCAGGGTGGGCCAAAAGATGCCAGCTTGCGTAGCCGTTCTTCCTTTAGGTAAGGGTTCAGAAAGGGTTAGCAGATTGTTCTCGAGGCTGACCGCAGTCACATTTAGATTTCCCGAAGCATAGATATTGGCCCTAGCACCTACACAACCGATGCGTAAATCAATACAATCAAAAACCTTGGGTTCAGCAATTGTAATTTGAGGTCCGTTGATAGTGGTAATGGCTGTGCGTGTACTTGGGTTGAGTTCACCCTTGCGTGCTCCGGCATAATCTGTAAATGCCAGAATGATGGTAAGTACCACTGGAAAAAAAACAAAGGTTAGCAAAAATAAAATAGCTGGCAATACATAATACCAGGGCATAATCCAGGCAAAGGTTTTAGCGATAAGGTTCAGCGTAACGACTAATGCAACGACTGCAAATAGCAGTGACCAGTAAACTGGCAGGCTTGGTGCAACCATTTGCAGAATAAAATAACCAGCAATCCCGGCTATGATAGCCACGCCAATAGCAAGTGTAAGGAGAAGCATAGACTTAACAAAGCTAGCCGTAGTGCTTCTGGCTTTGGGCATATAGTCAGTGACTGGACGAGAAATGTCTATGATGACCTCCAGGATATTTTGCTAAGAGCTTAACACAATCAGATAATTTGCAAACAAAAAAGTGGAGCATATGGTTTGCCCCACTAGGTTATCTTGTACTGTTACCAGGGGCTTATGCCCCTGGTTGATAATTATTGACCTTGAATTTCACTCACAGCTTGATTTAATGTGCCAGCTACATCGCTATCGGCAGTTTCGGTTATTACGGTGAGCGCATTGCCCATAGGGCCCCAGATGCCACCCATTTCAGGGATATTAGGCATGGGCTCAGCATTGCTAAGTGCCGCACCAAAACCAGCAATGATGGGGTCATCGGCTACTTCTGCTAAAGCCGACTTAGAAGCTGGAATACGACCGCTAAGATTAGATAAAGAAATCTGCGCATCTTTGCGGGTAAGCCATTTGGCTAAGTTTGCAGCATCTACTTTATTGGCACTAAATTCGTTAAGGAGTACACCTTGCACACCCATAAAGCCTGACCAGCTTGTGCCATTGGCCATAGGAGGAACGGGAATCACAGCGACGTTAAGACCAGCATCGCGGTATTGGCTAATTGCCCAGGGACCGTTGTAAGTCATGGCCAAAGCACCATCAATAAATTGACCATTGGCAACGTCATAATTGGTTCCGGCAGGAATCAGATTATAGCTATGACGCAGATCTTTAAGAGCTTGCATACCAGCAATAGCACCCTCATTGTTTAGTCCTAAGTCAGCAGCATTAAGACCACTGTCATCACGTCCAAAAACATAACCGCCGTTGCTGTGAATCCAGTTATAGGCAAAGTAGAAATTGTTAATATCAAACAAGAAACCAAATTGCTCAGCAGTAGTGAGTTCCTGCGCCTTGGCAATCATATCTTCGTAAGTGGCAGGCACTTCACTAACTAAGTCTGTATTGACAATAAGTGCAGGGCCTTCTACAAACATAGGTAGACCGAACAGCTTGCCACCAAAGGAATAGGCCAAGCGGGCTTGGTCACCTAAGTCATCTAGGTAGGCAGCCGTAGCATAGCTACCCATATCAGCTAATACACCACCCGCCGCCATTTCGCCAATCTGGTCATGCGGTACTCCTACAAACACATCTCCTGCTTGACCTTCTGGGGCCGCAAGCAGAGCTTGCTGACGCAACTCGCCAAGCTCAAGTTTGATAACTTCGACAGGAATATCAAAAACACTTGTAAACTTGGCTGTTTCTGATTGAAGCCACTCGAGGCTCTGGTCACCAAAGGTGGTCCAAATTTTTAACCCTTGGGCGGATGCTGCGCTAAAAAGTGTTAGTGCAGCAATTAAAATAATAAGAATCTTTTTCAAGATAACTCCTTTCAGTTGCAGATCACTGAATGTGTGCTTAGATTACTTTGTGCTTAGATGACAGTGTTTGTCTAAGTACAAAAATTCAGTTCTCATTGCGAGATAAGTCTACAATGCCTCTTACAAAGTGTCTAGCTTTTTTAGGTTTATCTAGGCTTTAATAAGGGTGATATAACGCCCGGCTACACTTTTGACGATGCCTTTTAACTCGAGCATCATCAGGCCTGACAGAAGTTCGGCAGTAGGAATGCCTGTAGCGAGTTGCAAGTCATCTAATAAAGCTGACTCGAGTCTTTGAATAATATTGACAATTAAACTCTCTTGCCCTGAAAGATTAAGGGCAGGTGCTACAGTAGTTTGACCCCAGGAGAATTCATTAAAAATATCTTGAGCAGACTCGAGTAACACTGCCCCCTGTTTAAGGAGGGATAGTGTGCCTTTGGACTTTGGGTCATTGACGCGCCCTGGAACAGCAAAGACTACCCGCCCTTCTTCAGCAGCATAATCACTGGTAATTAAAGCTCCTGATTTTTCACCAGCTTCTACGACCACCACACCTTGAGATAAACCGTTAATAATGCGGTTGCGCCCTGGAAAGTTAGTGGGGGAGGGCTGGGTTTGCAGGGGGTATTCACTGATGATGGCTCCGTGACCATTCAAAATCATTTCAGCCAGTTTTTGGTTTTGTCTGGGATAAATAACATCTACACCTGAACCCAAAACAGCAATGGTTTGGCCATCATTTATGCTTACGGCCCCTTGATGAGCAGCCGTATCAATACCCAGAGCCAATCCAGAAGCTACAGTCACATTGGCTTTGACTAAATCAGTGGCAAGCTGTTTTGTAAAGTAGAGGGCGTGTTGACTGGCATCACGGGTTCCTACAATGCCAATAGCCTTAGTTTGAGTAGGTAATGTGCCTTGCATATAGAGAAGGCTGGGTGGGTCATAGATGTGTTTAAGGAGGTCAGGATAATCAGGATGCTCGAGGTGAATAAGACTTACCCCTAATTTATTCGCTCGCTCTAATTCTTTCTCGGGCCAGTCGCTTTGTTTGGCTTCTTGAATGGCCTTGATAATCACTGGCCCGATGCCTTCGACGGTAGATAGGGTTTGAGGGTCGGACTCGAGGACTGCCTTAGCACTCCCTAGAGTGTCAACCAGGGTTTTGATTTTGCGAGGGCCTAAACCTTTGGCATGGGTTAGGGTTAGATAGGCTAGAGATATGTCCACTCTTAAAATTTAAGGTAAAACTGCTGATTTGGCTATGATGAATTTACATTATGAGTGGGGAGTGACGAGTCAGACTTTCACTACAAGCTATATGCCAAAAGCTACATGCCTAATTCTTTGGAAGATTAAAATGTACGCTGCAAGCCCCATCATCACAGGCTTCTTCGGGTACTTTGCCAAAGAGTCTGTAGCGATTTCTGGCTACCCAGGCATAGCTGAAATTGGCTAGCTGTCTTAGACCAGGAATATAGTAAGGATAAAGTAATTTACCCAAGATTGGCTGACCATAGTTGATTAGCTTAACAATGGCTTCTGCACCACCATAGACATAACCTTTTTCATCAATAAGTTTAATTTCTTTTAAGGCTTCGGCTTCGCTTAAATGAGGGAAGTTTTTTAGCTCGGTTTGTAAAGCTTGAGAGACTACTTTACCCTTGCTAAGTTTGGCTAGGTTCTTGGCTTGTGAGGTACACAAACGACAGGCTCCATCATAGAGAACCACAGGAGTATTATTTTGCGGGGAATTGGTTTGCAGCCTGCCCATGACTTAATTCTAGCTCGAGTCTTGCCTGTAGACTGTGACCTAGTGAACGAAAGTACAAGGGTAATTCTAAATTAACTTCCAGGATTTTAGAACCTCGAGGATAGTGGGTAGGGGTTCTTGCCATAGCCAGGAAACCTCAAGCCATAAACCTGTCAAGACACTGCTTTTGTAAATACCATCTTTGACGGTAACTGCTTGATAAATTCCATCAATGAGTTGATAAAACTCGGCTTGCTTACGCACAGGGTCAAGTAGCCAGTATTCGGGTATACCTGCCTGTTCATATTCATAGAATTTCTCACCGCGATCTCTGGCACGGCTTTCGGGGCTGATAATTTCAATAACAAGGTCAGCAGGTCCATCTAAAAAATTTGCTTTAAGTCGCTGAAGATTGTTTTTGAGTATAAACAGCAAATCAGACTCTCGACCCGATGAAGCTAATTTCATCGGAAAAGGTGCAGAACGTAATTTGCCTAGGTTATGAGCTTCAATATAAGAACGTAAAACAGAGGTCAGAAAACCCAATATATCTTGGTGATGTGCTGATGGTGGGTTCATTAGTACCATGTTTCCATTGACCCATTCGGCTAAAGATGTTTCAGGAGCGTCTTGCAGGAAGTCCTCAAAAGATATGGTTGGACTTGTGATTTGGCTCATCAATGTATTGTAATCCATCTGTTTGTAAAGATTAGGTTTATTTTTGACAAACGAAATGAATATGCTGAGCTAAAGACGCAAAGGGCTCTTGTTTTCGCAGATGTTTTTCAACTTCTAAAAGTTGCTCTAGGTTTTGGCGTTTATCTTCAGGCACAAAATCATGAAAAATCCGAATGCCTGCCTGAGAGATGATTTTGAGGTTTTGTTCGAGTAACCATTCCTTTACTGTTTGAGGTAAAAGAGGTCTGGTTGATTCTTTCCAAATGCTGCTAAAACTAGAGTCCTCCGTTTGAAGTGCAAATTCAAAGTTTCCTGCAATCGTTTGTTTGAAAATGGCTGCATTGCGATTATGAAACATAAGGGATAAGTAGCCACTTGGTTTAAGTAATTTTACAAGATGCTCGAGGGCTTCTTTTGGATTTGCTAACCACTCGAGAACAGCATGATTCAAAACAACATCAAAGTCTTGGTTTGGCTTAAAGGTTTGCAGGGGTTGATGAATGAATTGAATGTCACCTTCAACTTTTTCGTTGGCAGCTAAAATCTGGGCCTTCTCGAGCATTTCCATTGAAGGTTCTACCAGTGTTACGTGATTTCCTAGCTTTGCCAGTGATACTGACATGCGCCCAGCACCTCCGCCAGCGTCCAAGATATTTAGTCCACCTTGGTTTAGGGTTGGTAGTTCAGAAAATAGGTCACGCCACAAGACATTCCAGCGAATAAAACCTTTAGAAGAGCCATAAATATCGCTTTCAAACTTCTTGGCAATGCCATCAAAGTGAACGTCATGCCTCATGGGTGCTAGCTTATAACTTGTTTGATTTGCTAATCTATACCCTTATGGCAGAGAAACTCACCCCCCAATCCGAAGATTTTAGTGCTTGGTATAACGATATTGTCTATAAAGCCGACTTAGCTGACCAGTCACCGGTGCGTGGCAGCATGATTATTAAGCCCTACGGCTTTGCCTTATGGGAAAATATCCAGCGCAACCTTGACCAGATGTTTAAGGACACTGGACACGAAAACTTTTATTTCCCGCTTTTAATTCCGATGAGCTTTTTTCAGCGCGAAGCCAAACACGTAGAAGGTTTTTCGCCTGAGTTAGCGGTTGTTACTCATGCGGGTGGTAAAGAACTCGAGGAACCCTTAGCCATTCGCCCGACCAGTGAGACTATTATTGGTGAAGCTTATAGTCGCTGGGTACAGAGCTACCGTGATTTGCCTTTGCTCTATAACCAGTGGTGCAATGTGATGCGCTGGGAATTGCGTACCCGCCCGTTTTTACGCACCACCGAGTTTTTATGGCAAGAAGGACATACCGCTCATGCTACTGCCGAAGAGGCCATTGCCGAGACTAAACAAATGCTCGAGGTCTACGCCACATTCGCCGAGAATTTTGGCGCAGTGCCAGTGATTCGTGGTGAAAAGACCGAAGGCGAACGCTTTGCTGGAGCCTTGATGACCCTAACTATTGAAGCCATGATGCGTGATGGTAAAGCCTTACAGTCAGGAACCAGCCACTACATGGGAGATAATTTTGCTAAAGCATTTAATATCTCCTTTAATGATGTCAATAATCAGCAGGCTTTCGCTCACACCACCTCTTGGGGTGTTTCGACACGTTTTATTGGTGCACTTATTATGACGCATGGTGATGACAAAGGGCTAATTATGCCACCACGCCTGGCTCCTATTCAAGTGGTTATTATTCCGATTACTCGCAAGAATGACGAAGCCGCAAAAGAAAAAGTGATGAGCGAAGTCAAGCGCATTCAAGCAGACTTAAAGGCGCAAGGAATTCAAGTAAAAGTAGATGACCGCGACCAAAGCCCGGGCTATAAATTTAATGAATGGGAAATGAAGGGTGTGCCACTGCGTATTGAATTGGGACCAAAAGATATAGATAAGGGTGTGGTGTTGCTAGCTAACCGTTTAGCTGGTGAGAAACAGGAAGTGAGTCTATCCGAGATTACTTCCAGGATTGTTCCTGAACTCGAGAGCTTCCATCATGCACTTCTAAAACGCGCCCAAGATTTTCGTGATCAACATACTTATGAGGTTCATAGTTATGATGAACTCAAAGAAAAAATCGAGCACGGATTTGTAGTGGCTACGCATTGCGGTGACCCCGAAAGCGAAAAACAAATTCAAGAAGAAACCAAGGCTACGGTGCGCTGTATTCCTTTAGAGGGCATTAGTGCTGAGGGCACAAGTTGTGTGCATACTGGAAAGCCTAGTGGTTATCCGCGTAAGGTTATTTTTGCAAAAGCCTACTAAAACTGTTTTGGCATTGATAGCATCAATGAATAATGAGGCTCAGCCAATGATAACAGCGTGATACGAATGAGTAAACATTTTGAGGCGAGAGGAGTAACAAATGATTAATGTAGAGGTTTCAAGAGAAGATCGTATCCTCGAGTTAAAGCGTCTTATTGTGCGTTTTTGTGAAGATACTCAGGTCGAAGTAAACTTTATGACCAATCGTCGTGAGACAGATATGGTGGTCTTTATGCTTCATGGAAATCGTGATCAGGTCCTTGCTATACCCGCGAAAATTGAAGAAGCCCTAAAAGACGAAGCTCTCGAGCTTATCAACACCAAACAATCAGAGCTTCACTTTTCACTACATTTGGTGCTGACAGTTGACCTAGAGGATCAGGCTACCCATAGCCCTGAAAGACGTGCCAAGCTGTTGAAGGATTTTTAGCAATCTTAAGGAGAAGATGGGAAAAGTGAAAATGGAAATAAGGAATGAGAAAAAGCAAAAAACACATTCCTCCTTCTTGGCCTCTAGCCTCTAGCCCCTGACTTATGATTCAATAGCCTTATGCAAAAATGCTATCAGATAGCTTTCCTTATATTTATATCGTTTGGGTTTGCCCAGCAGGAAGTTGTTGCACCGCATATACGAGTTATATTTAATCACCCTGAGTTAGAAAGCTATGCCTTAGAGGTTGCAAAAGAAGCAGAACAAGCCCTCGAGGTTTTAAGACCTTATTTTGGTGATCCTAAGCAGCCTATCGTTATAACTATCAATAACAACACCGATATTTTTAACGGATTTGCTTCACCCTTACCTAGACCCAAAGTGAGTATTCGGGCATTGTTTCCCAATGATGGAGGGTTATCTTTTGGAGCTAATAGTGCACTTTTCTTTTTGCTGATTCACGAATTAACCCATGTTAAACAACTTGCTTATACTGAGCAGCTTGAGAGTTCATTCTCACTTCCTAAACTAGGGTTAGTCGGTGAAGATACGGCTAGAGTTCCACCGATGTGGTTTTTAGAAGGTATTGCCACCTGGATAGAATCAGAATATACCCAAGGTGGGCGGCGTGATGATGCCTTTACCAAAGGTCTTTTATATACCTTAGTTCAGTCTGACCATTTTCCTACTTTAGATGATATAAGCCTGGATACTTTTGGTGATTGGCCAGGTGGTAATGCGCGTTATCTTTTGGGCGTAAGCTTTTTAGATTACTTAATTAATAGCTATGGTTTTGAAACTATCCTCGAGGTTTTAAGAGATTTTAATACCGGACTTTTAGATGGATTTAGTGCCTCTTGGGAAAGAGTAACTGGCAAGAATTTATTTACCGAATGGGAAAATTGGAAAGCCTTACTCGAGCAAGAAGCGCAAGGTATTCAAGTAGTAGAGCAAACCTTGTTGACAGAAACCTCGAGCTTTACCAGTTCGCCAGTATTCAGCCCTGATGGTAAGCAGTTAGCTTGGGTCTCGATGCCCTCAAAAATTGTTATTGCTGATTTTGATGGTGCTGAATTGATTAACCAAAAAACCATTATTGATGGACGTTTTCCTGACACTTTAGATTGGTTAGATGGCACAACGCTAATTTACAGCCGCATTGTGCGTCAGCCAGGTACAGAATTTTTAGAACTCTTTAGCTTAGATATTCAAACTGGAAAGGAAACTCAGCTTACTCAAAATGCTAGAGCCCATATCCCCAAAGCTATGCCAGACGGATGTATTTTATTCCTGCGTGACTTGCCCCAAGAAGGTTCTAAGTTGCAGCGTTATTGTGAGGGTGTGATTGCAGATTTTTGGATAGCTCCAGAAGGCACACATATTGTTGGACTAGATGTAAGCCCAGAAGGAAAAATGGTACTAAGTTTGTGGCAAGAAGGACACGTGGATATTGCTATTTTAGAAAATCAGCAACTAACCTTTTTAACTCGAGATGCTTTTCAAGATTTACATCCTGTCTGGCAAGATGAAACACGTCTGGTCTTTAGTTCAGATATAACAGGTATTTTTGAACTTCACCGAATCAGCCTTAGCCAAGAGGGAATTGGTAAAGAATTTTTAACTCAAAGTTTAGGTGGAGCTTTTCAATCAACTGCCACCAATGACGCCGTTCTATATACGACCTTGGGTGCAGATGGTTATGACCTTGCACTGTTTAAACCAAGTGCCTCTATGGTGATGTTAACGACTACGCCTGTTGACCTAATTTCAGATGTTGATTTAAGCTCAGATATTCAACGCCCAGATTGGAATAATGAAAGCCAAGAAGAAAACAGTCAACCAAGCTTTCAAATCAGACCTTACTCGAGTACCCAAAGCATGAAGCCTTATGGCTGGTTGCCCTCTTTTGGAGTATCACTATCTCCATTAGGTCTCGAGGCTGGAATGTCCATCTTTAGTTTAGATGATAGTAATCAACACAGCTTAACTGTCGATCTTGCATATGACACAACATTAAAGGGTCATTTATATGGGGCAACGGTTTACGGGAGGTATGGCTATCATGAAAATAGCGTTTATACCTCGCTTTTACCAGCCTATCCACTGGGGTTTGGGGTTCACTTGGGTGTATGGGAACATTCAGGGCATCTTGCTTTAGTCCATGAAACTGCTCTAGGTATTCAAGGTTTTCTAACCACGACCATGACCCTAGATAGATGGGTAGCTAGAGGGAGGCTCGAGGTTGGGCTTTTACATTTACAATCTTTTAAGGCTTTTCAGCCGGACTTACGTTTAGAGGCCTCGCTTAGCCAACTCTCTCTTGATGATTGGAGTTACCGCACCAGAGGCCAGCGTTTTGGTGTGACTGGCGTTTGGAGTGCGACGGTCACAGGTGGTTCGTTTGGGGCATGGGCCGATGCGGTGTATTACCGCCCTTTGCCTATTTTGAATCTTCCAGGAACCTTGGAACTGGCCCTAAGAGCAGGGTATCGGCAAAGCCCTGTGGTTGCACTTGATTTAGAAGATTGGGCTGCGGTTGGGTTAGTGGGATATCGCATGAGCTTTCCAATTGAATGGCGAATTGATGACGGGGTTTACAGCCTCGAGCGTTTGACCCTCGAGCCACGTTTGCGCCCTTACTTTGATGGTGCTTTTGGTCTAGCTGGTGATGTTACCCTTAGTGCAGATACAGTGCTTGGTTATGGCGCACCAGTTAGTTTGAGTTTGTCTCTGGGTTACGCCGATGGCTTTTGGTACGCTTTAGGTTGGAGGCTTCCGTTGTGAAAGGGTTAATGGGGTCTTTTGAGCTTGTAGCAGAGGAGACAGGGAGACAGGCGAAGAGGATATTTTTCTCCCCTTCTCCCCTTCTCCTTTTCTCCCTTTCTAATTATGATTATCGCTCTTGACCCTGGAAAAAATCTTGGCGTGGCCTGGGTTTCACAAGAGGGCGAACTGCTTCGTCATGAGATAGTGACCCTAGCAGATTTGGAAACTCTCGAGCTTTCAAACGCAACCATTATTGTGGGTGATGGTACTGGAACTGTGGCGGTACAAAAGATATTGAAAACTCGAGGACTAGATTTTGTTGTAGTAGATGAAGAAGGGACGACTCTCGAGGCTAGACCCTTATATTTTAGGGATCATCCACCTAAAGGGTTCATGCGTTTTTTGCCCAGAGGTTTATGGTCACCACCAGAACTGATAGATGATTATGCGGCATATGCGATTGCTTTGAGGCATTTAAAAAAGGGAACGATTTAAAAGTATCTTTGATGAATTCAGATCTCGTACACAAATACCTTAGACTTATTGATGACCACCCTTTTTGTTTGACTAACCCTTACAAAGCACTGTCATATCCCAGAACCCTGCAATGAATCTTTAAAACCCCGTTGGATTGTGCCTGCGTAGGGGCATTTTATGAAATGCCTCTACGGAAACGAAATGGACGCAACGCTAGAGATACCACAAAGATTTTTGCATTTTGGTTTAATCTAATTTTGTTCGGGTACTTCTCAACAAAAAAGCCAGACCTAAGTCTGGCTATAATTTCAAAAGGGAAGTCTTAGTTCAGTTCGGTATCGTCTTCAACATCCATCATGGCCCTAGCTTCTTTAGTAGTGACATTAAGAACAGCACTAATTTCACCAGCCAGTAAGCGTAAAGCACGGCGATAAGCTTGGCGGTCTAGGTCAGGCAGACCACGTTCTACATCCCAACGGCGTAGCTCGCTGGCCAATGTAGCAATTTGGTAGGGGTCACCACTGGTTAAAATTTCTGTAACTTTGCGGTGGCGAGCAGCCCACTGTTTGGGCAAATTGACCCGACCATTATTAAGGCGTTCAATTACAGCCTTAATTTCGTTCTTGGTCAGGGCAGCTCTAAGGCCAGCTTCTCTTGGAGCATTGACTGGAACGTACGCTTTTGAGGTTCCATTGGGAAACTCTACCTGATAATACTTAAACTCGCTCCCAGCGACTTTGCGTGTGGTCGTACCTGATACGATACCTACACCATACGGTGGCAGCACAACCTGGTCACCACTCTTAAAACTTTTAGTATCTTTCAAGACGCTCTCCCTTCCGGATGGGGTTATTTGATATAAACTTGCTTGTGGCAAGCCAAGGTAATACACAATTTCTAAACCGAGTCCAGAAATCGTTTTCATTTACATAGAAAAGCCATAACCCTCCCATAATGCACCACCAAGGTTTGTTACGAATTGTTAAAAGGCTTTTCTGAAGTGTTTGCAAATAAATCGTAGTTACTATTGCTAAACACATTCATATACGCTAGTCTAGCAGATTTTGTGGAATTTTGCACGTCTTGGCGCACCTTGCACTTAATTGTTAATGGTAGTTTCTTTAACTTGACTAGTGGAGTAGATGGTGATAGCCACCCCGATAAGGAGAATAAGACTGCCAAACAGGGTTGTTCTGGAGGGGATTTCTTGAAATAAGAAGAGAGCCAGGAAACCTGTCCCAATAGGCTCGAGGAGCATGGCTGTAGCCACCAGGGTAGGGTTGAGGTATCTCATGGCGTTATTGATGCTGGTATGACCAATCAGTTGTGGAATTAGAGCCAGTAGGGCTATCCAGAAGAAGGTTTGAAGAGAATAGTTCGTATAAGAAAGCCCGGCAATAAAGGGTATTGGAAGTAATACCAGTGCGGCTGTGCTGTAAGCAACCCCTACATAAGCGTTTAAGCTAAGCCCTTGCCTTTGAGCAGATCGCCCCAGCAAAAGATAAGCCGCGCTACTAATAGCCCCAAGTAAGGCCAGTAAATCACCTAAAAGAGGGGCACTGCCACCAGAAAAATCGCCAAATCCAATCATTGCCCCCCCAGCAACAGCAATCAGAACCCCCAGCAGCAACATAAAAGAGGGAGCTAAACCCAGAAAGAACCAACCAAACAAAGCCACCCAGATGGGTTGTGTAGCCACAATAGTGACGCTAGCAGCCATAGTGGTAAAGCTTAAAGAACTGATCCAAGTGGCAAAATGTATTCCTAAGAAGACCCCAGCCAATAGGGTATACCCTATATTTTGTTTCCTAAGAGGGGTTTTTTTCAGGGCAGGTAGGGCCAGGGGTAACAAAATTAGACTTGTTATAAGCATTCGGTAAGCTGCAACAATCAGACCAGGGGCTTGAGCATAACGAATAAAGACAGCAGCTAGACAAATAGCAAGTAATCCTATGACCAGAAAGAGGTAAACACTCCTAGAAGACGGCTTCATTGCTGCTTATCGTAACCTGATCCTTAGATAACAAGTACACTGGGTTTAAGATGGATGTAAATTTCTCAAAAGATTTCATTTTTGGTGTGTCTACGGCTGCTTATCAGATTGAAGGGGCAGTAAACCTAGATGCCAAGGGACCTAGTGTGTGGGATACGTTTGCCCATACTCCCGCTAAAATTCATGGTGCTGAACATGGCGATGTAGCTTGTGACCACTACCATCACTATAAAACCGATGTTGGGCTTATGAAAGACTTAGGGCTTCAGGCCTATCGGTTTTCTTCAGCCTGGACAAGATTCTTTCCTGAGGGCAAAGGTAAACCCAGCCTCAAGGGTCGTGATTTCTATAATCGTTTGGTGGATGAGCTTTTAGAGAATGGCATAGACCCTTGGCTTTGTTTTTATCATTGGGATTTACCCCAGGCTTTACAAGATAAAGGTGGTTGGGCTAACCGAGATACGGTCTTTTATTACGCTGATTATATTTCTTATGTTGCCGAACATTTGGGAGATCGGGTGAAGCATTTTGTTTTGTTAAATGAACCAAACGTTAATGCCTTGCTTGGCAGCTTACTGGGTATTCACGCGCCAGGGCTTCAAGATTTTTCTGCTTTTGCACATACCCTGCACCACCTGAATTTAGCGACTGGTTTGGGTTTAGAGCGTCTTCGGAGTCAGAGCAGTGCTTGGAAACTGGGTACGGTTTTATCTTTGCAACCTGTTCAGCCAAATACCGATAACGATGAAGACATAGAAGCTAGAAATCTTTTTGATGCCGTGTGGAATCGCAGTGTTTTAGACCCACTTTTTAAAGGGACGTATCCAGAACTTATAAAGGGGATGCTCGAGGAAATTGTGCAAGCTGGTGACATGGGTAAAATCAATCAACCTCTAGATTTTTTAGGCATGAATTTTTACCAACGTATCCTGGTAGAATCTGACCCTAAGAGCCCAGTCGGAATACGCCAAAGCAGCCCACCCAAACATGCTGAACTTACCGATATGGGTTGGGAAGTTTACCCCAAGGCTATGCTCGAGCAACTCCGTGAGTTAAAAAACGATTATGGAAATCCGGTGGTGTTTATTACCGAAAACGGTGCAGCCTATAAAGACGAGATAACTGCTAAAGGCATTTATGACAAAGACCGTATTCGCTATTTAGAGAGTCATTTGCAAGTGGTGTCTCAGGCTAGGCAAGAAGGTGTAAATGTGCAGGGCTATTTTGTCTGGACACTGATGGATAATTTTGAATGGGCAGAAGGCTATGCTAAACGGTTTGGAATTGTTTATACAGATTATGCAACTCAAAAGCGCACTCCTAAAGCTTCGTATTACTGGTATCAGAAGGTTATACGTGAGGGTGGGTTTAATATCTCGAGTGAGGACTCGAGGTAAATCAAATTGGGGCAGAAGCCTGTTGGGCTTAATTGTTGACACTTAAAGTAAAGCGATGCGTGATAAGCGGCGAGTGATGAGATAAAATCACTCGCCGCTTTTGTTTTGTAAGGCTATTTTTTCAAAATAGCTATATTCATATAAATCTCTAAATCCAACCTGCTGATAGATGCTCTGAGCCTTGAGATTTTCTGTAACGACTTGTAAGTAGCAAGTGTGAGCCTGTTGAGTTTTAGCCCATTGAATAAGCGCAGCTAAAACAGTGCTGGCTCCACCGCGACCACGAAAACCCTCGAGGGTAGCCATATTAAAAATGCCCAGATGACCCTCTTCAAAAACACCCAAGCCGACTGCGGCAGGTTGCTCATCTATATACAAAAGAGCAAAAGCTGCTTTATGGCCAATATTCTCTAACATCCAAGTACGAACCTTTTCTTTTTCCAAACTAGCTTTTTCTACTGCACGGTAAACTTTAAACCAACCTTCAGTGGGTTTAGGAAATAAGTGTACTGAAGAAGTGTCTTGGTCAGTTTTGAAAGACCCTAGTGAAATTGTTTGAACTTTTGCGCCAGAAACTTTTTGGTAGTTGCGCTCGAGTAAAATGCTTTCTAAGGTTGCGGGTTGTGAAGCAGGACAAATCTGAAAGCGAGAGGGTGCATTATAACTAGCATAAAAATCTTCAACGGCTTGTAGTTTTTCTGCCAGATTCCCAACATGACTTTCAGCTAAAACACTATTGGCCCTGCGGGTAACACCGTAAGCATAGCGAAACCGCCACCCTTGATGCCACTGCACGATAGGAGAAGGCAAAGCATTAGCAGCTACATGTTCAATCTTGGAAATATCCATTACTTGTTTTAAATGATAGCTACAAGCTCGAGTTCAAAAGTCAGAGCTTCGCCAGCCAAAGGATGATTGGCATCAAAGGCAACCCAATCTTCTGCAACGTCTAGTACAATTACAGGAACACTGCGCCCACTAGCTTGTTGCATAGATAGCTCCATGCCTACTTCATAATTCATCTCAGGTAATTCATTTCGGTTGACCTGTATGATCAGTTCATCATCGTATTCGCCATAGGCTTCATCAGCAGGAATACGCACGGTTTTCTTTTCGCCAATCTGCATTCCTAAAACGGCGGTATCAAAACCAGCAATGACCTGACCGCTGCCTAAAGTAAACTCAAGTGGTTCACGCCCAACAGAAGAATCGAAGGTTTCGCTACTATCTAAAGTTCCAGTGTAATGTATTTGAACGAGGTTGCCCTTTTTTGCCGACATGAAGACTCCTTTGGCGTTGCCAAATTAGACATCTTGCGAAATTCAAGTTTTATGCCTCTGTTGCCGTCTCTAGTGTTCAATCTAGGGATTTCGCAAGATGTTTATTTTATACCCGCACAGAATAACACGAGTGATGATGTACTCCCTGATTAAATTTGACAACATTTACCAACGGTAGTGCCTAATCTCTTCACCACGCTCGGCAATTTCACTCATGGCCTTGATACCAATATCAATATGAACATCGGTAAATTGCTTAAAGACAGCATTGGCTGATTTTTTGGTTTTGATACCATTTTTAGTTAATGGTAAATCTGAGACCAAAAGCAAAGCTCCAACAGGAACTTTAGAGGTAAAGCCTACTGTAAACAGCGTGGCAGTTTCCATATCGATTCCTAAAACGCGCTCTTCGTAAAGCTGAGCCTTAAACTTTTCATCAAATTCCCAGAAGCGATAATCGGTGGTATGGATTACCCCAGTGCGATAGTCATAGCCTTGTTCGATAAGGATTTGCGAAACAAATTTTTGAATCTTAAACGTCGGCATGGCTGGAACCTGTGGTGGCATAAAATGCCGTGAAGCTCCCTCATCTCGAATGGCCGCCGTGGGCAAGATAAAATCCCCAACTTTGAGTGAGCGGTGCAAGCCCCCAGTAAGACCCAAAAACAAAATAGCTTTGGGATCGGCGGTAGCCAAAATTTCAATAATTAAAGCTGCGTTAGGTGAGCCTATTGAGAAGTTAATAATCGAAACACCCATTTTTCGGCTATGCACTGCGGTCATGGCACTGCCCGTAGTTTTTTCTGCGTCAGCACACAGAATGCTAAAACGCTCTAAATAGTAATTAAAGTTGGTCAGGATAATTTGTTTTTGAAAGGCCTCAGGGGCTGTGCCGGTGTAACGCTCGAGCATGTCGGCAGCAATTTTCCACTTAGCTTCATTGGCATAGATGCGGTTAGGGTTGGGGATTAAGTAGGGGTTTTCCTCAGACTCGAGGGAGAGTAAGAATTTGTCTTCAATGTCCATAGCGTACCTTAACGGTTTATAGCTTGGTTTTGCAAGAAATTTTTCACAGGTCAAGTAAACTGTTTTAGAGATAAAATGACTGATTATGAACCTAAACGATATTAGCTTTGATCAAGATGATAAAAACCTCTTTCAGATTGATGATTTGCGTCTAAAAGCTGATGCTATTCGCTTTTCTATTTTGCCAAAGCTACACGTGTTGATAAATTATGCAATATCGAAAGTCAGGGAAGTTTATGGTGTTGAGGTCTTTGATGATTCTCATGTAAAGCAATCTCCAAATTTCAGATTTAAGCGAAAAGGTGAATTGACATATGATTATCAATGGGCTTTAGTTGGCCTCACAGGTAAACGAGGTAAGGGTGGTCATCGGCAATGGGTAGGGCTGAAGAGAGCAGATGGTTCTATAGTTCAGATTGTTCATTTTGATTTCGAGTTTTATCTTTCTGAAGATGGTCTGAAGCTTCATCTTTTCAGTGATTCAAATTGGATTTCTGAACTATCCAATAAAAAATATATTAATTTCCATTTAAAGTATGAAAGTGAAGTACATACTTTGTGCTATAGGTCGGGTTTACTGCCAAGTTTTTCATGGAGCGATGAGTGTTTGCCCTTCTCAGGGGTTAAAGAACTATTACATTTGATGCTTATCCCTGATGATTATATTTTCTCTACGGAGTCGAAAGGATTCCCTTTAGACTCTGCTTTACTTGAGAGTTT
>CAVTAE010000006.1:0-448526 GCA_963732665.1 uncultured Trueperaceae bacterium
CAACGGTAGTGCTACAAGAAACACTTCCAAAGTACCCACTAGAATAGTGGAGACTAATGGAGGAATGAAATGGCAAGGAAAGGCAAATGGAGCGTAGAGCAAAAGACGGAGATAGTGCTAGCGAATCTACGAGGGGAAGCAGGAGTATCTGAATTAGCACGAGAACATGGAATAGCGCCGAGTCAGATACATAACTGGAAGGCTGAGTTTTTATCAGCAGGACAAGCAGCCTTGGGTAGATCAGAAGGTAAAGCTGAAACGAAGCAACTAGAAGCCAAAGTAGAGAAACTGGAGCAGATGTTAGGGCGAAAGGTTGTGGAACTGGATATAGCAAAAAAGGCCAGAGGGCTTTAAGTATGTCCGAGCTAGCAAAGCAATACCAGAAGCGTAAAGGTATCTCCTTACGCAGCTTTGCTAAGGCTGCGGGAGTTGCATATTGGCAACTCCGTGACTTCTTCAAAAGTGAAGAGAAACGGCAAACCCAAGTAAAAGAAGAGAAACAGCTTAAAGCCCAGATTAAACGTTTAGCCTTCAAACATCCTACATACGGTTATCGCCGTATTCATCAGGAAGTGCTTAAGAAAGGCTGGCAGCTAGGGGAACACAAGGTCAGGAAAATCATGACAGAGCTTGACTTAACAGTAACACCAAAAGCCAAACCTAGACGTGAATTACCTGAACCAACCCCTGCTGCCCAGTTACCTAAAGGACGCAGGGTGCAAATGGATGCAACTCAAGTAGCCTATGGGAGTAGCAAAGCCTGGCTGTATGTCGTAGAAGATATTGCCTCACGGGCTTGCTTGAGTCTAAAACCCGTTAAACAGCTTTGTAAGCTTGCTGCTGCTACCACCCTCAAAGAAGCACAGCAACGCCTTCATAAGCAAGGTATTACTGACCCTTTGGTCATTCAAACCGATGGAGGGTCGGATTTTACCTCTGACCACTTTCAAACAACCTGCAAAACCCTTGGTTCTTGGCATCGCAGTTCAATCAAGCAAACAGACGGCATGGCCATCCTAGAAAGGCTCAACAAAACATTCAAGTATGATTTCTTCTTCAGGCAGGAGTGTGTTAGCTATGACCATTTACTTCCCTTAAGCAAGCAATTTGATTATTGGTATAACAAGCAACGCATTCATTCTGCTATCGAATACTTGACCCCTTGGCAGAAACTTAAACGGGATGCTAGGCTCTAAGAATCTTTGGTAGTGTTTTCTGTAGCAGTACCAACCGTGTTCATACCGTAGTTATTTATGCTACTAAACTCTCTACAAAAGAAAAACTTTTAGAACTTGGCTACAAAGGTGACTTTGGTGCAGCGATTGGAACTTTCAATGGTGCTGATGATAAAGTTCTGCAACCCGTAGGTTGTCCACAAGATGCCATTGCCAAAGAAACCAATGCCGCTAGGCGCATACGGGTAGGTGCAGATAACCATAACTATGAACGCTGGGATGGCGGTGCTAATCGTCTTTTGGGTATGGAGTTCCCTGAGTGGAGTACGGGTATGGGAATTGATATTCGCAATCCAGCTACCTCATGCGAAAACATCGAGTGTGCTGCCCTGATTACCAATGAGACCAAGGAAAATAGGAATGCCAACTCAGATATGCGTACCATTAACTTTACAGAATTAACCATTGAATATGATGCGCTTATCAAGGCCCTTGATTCTTCTGATGGCAAAGCCAATGATGGTTATTTTATGACCGATGTTTATGGTGACTTAAATGTAGATGCCAGTAAAAATGTTATCAAGCAATTTATCAAACCAGGTTTTAAGGGAATGCTCAATGGTCATTACACCACCCAGGAGCCTTGGCGTGCTATCTATGAACTAGATGGTCATGCTCCAGGAGTAGAACTCGAGGATGCTTTAGGAAGCAACAATTAAAACACGCTTCGACATATAAGTATCCGTAGGGTGAAAATGTGGAATGCCTGGTAGGGTGTGTTTACGCACCATGCGCTAGTGAATAGCAAACGTCGTTTTGCTACGTGGCGCAAGGTGTGCATAAATGCACCCTACAAAACCTGATCACCTTGCAAAGTTATTATGGATCTACTTGGATACGAGCTGGCCACAAAACCAGCTCATATCTTATTTTTGTCCTGACGTTGCTTCTGGGCTGCACGCCAATCATGGGGTAATAAATCCTGAATTTTTACAATCATATTCTCAGCAACCATCACTTCTGCAAATATATTTTCTGGATGCAACTGGCTTATAAATTCTCGGCATCTTCCGCAAGGCGGCAGAATACTTTTATCCCAATCCACTGCAACCATCTTTAGAACGTGATGTTCACCAGCAGTAATCATGGCCGCTGCAGCAGCATGTTCGGCACAAAAGCCCATCGAGCAAGCTGTGTCAATGCAAACACCTACATAAACTTTGCCACTAGCACTTAAAAGCGCAGCTCCAACACCACCAGACTCTGCATACTCTGAAAGTTTGCGTGGATTAAGAACCGCAACTGCTTCTTGATACAAATCTTCAAACGTCATGATTTTCCCCTTTCTTTTTCGAGGGCAACCACAAGGGATTGTCCCGACATTTCACTACTTAATGAATATAGGGCAAAAGCGTAACCATCAGTGCAATAGCAGGAATAGACAAAAGAGTGGTAATGACTACAGTATCAACGACCATCTGGGTATCTCCACCTAGTTCTGAGGTTAATAAAAAAGCATTCACAGCAGTAGGCATAGTACTCGAGAGCATCAAAACATCCCTGTTAAGTCCGTGAATACCTAAGAGTCCTGTTATTAGATAAGTTAAAAGTGGACCACCCACCAACCGCAAAGCCACCGCCCACCACACTGGCTTTTGCGGCAAACGCCAACCAGACTTAGCCATCTGTAATCCCAGTGATAAAAGCAGAATAGGCACTGTGGCTTGGGCCATGAGATGAACGCCTTTGGTCAGGGCTTCGGGCAGTTGTATGTGTAAAAGATTGAGTGACCAGCCCAGAATGGCAAACCACACTAAAGGCAACTTGGCTACTCCTAATAAACTGTCTCTAAAATTTCCTTTACTCGAGAGAATTGCCGGCCCAGCAATAAAAGTAACTAATACACTGGTTAAAAATACCATCAGTGAAATTTCTAAACCACTTTGACCAAGGGCAAAAAAAGCTATCGGCAAACCAAAGTTTCCGTTGTTGCCCAAAATGACACTGATAATAAAAGAGCGTTTGGAGGTTTCTAAATTTCTGGCAATAAACCAGGCCACTAGAGCCAAACCAGCAATCGCTAGTAAGTAACTCGAGGCAATGTGTAAAAACTCGAGGGGTTGAACTGTAGTGGTAAGTAGTGTATCAAATGCCAAACAGGGAACTAGTGCGTATAAAGCCAAACGCGAAAGGCTTCCTGAATCAATCTTTTGAAATCTGCCGATAAGAATGCCCACTGCAACTACCAAGAGGACTGGAAAGACTACGTTAACTAGAGCCGACAGCACGCCCTATAGTAGCAGAGGGCAAAGAGCTAAGAGCAGAGAGCTTTTTTAGCCCTTTGCCCTCTGCATTAGGCTCTCAGCTTTGTTTAATATCCCCACGCAATAAGGCCGCTAAATCCTGCCCTTTAAGTGTCTGAGCTTTTTCCTGAATCTGAGCTTGATATTTAACAAAAAGGTCTTTACCCATTTCCTGACGTTGTACAAAGACTTCTTTAAGCTCATCTGCACTGAGTTTGCGACCCTGTTCGTAATAGCGTTTAGCTACCCCACCCAAGGCATAGGTAGTAGCAAAGGATAATGCCGCATTGGTAGCAACACCACCTAATCCACCTATGGCTTTTCCGGCAACACCTCTAAAAAGCCCTCTAGCAATACCCCCAACCACTTGCGAAGTTAAACCAACGCCTACCACCATGAGCAAATCAGTAATGTTTTCCCTGCTAGGTTTATGCCCATTTTTTTCAGCAATGTGATAGACCATTTTGCTCTGTAATGGAACTACGGCCAGAGTTGCTAGCCCATGAGGCAAAAGCTGCAAAGCCCCAGCAATGATGGCGTGATTGACGATGGTGGACTCTAAAGAGTCACTTTCAGTGGCTCCAGAGGCATCTATAGGTTTATCCAAGGGTGTTGTGGCTAAGGTGCTAGCTTCTTGCTGAAGCTGCTGGCTTTGAACAGTCTCGAGGTTTAGAGCATTGTGCAAACTACTTAGAAAACGAGCTTCATCGGCATTGATTAGACCATCGGCTGTACACACTGCTACCGCCAAAGCATAGGCTTCTTGTTTCGATGTATTAGGTAGCAAGGCTACTTGTGATTCCAAAGTCATCTCACCAGATGCAACTTCAGCAAATAGGTCTGGGCCTACCTCGGTGGCTAGAGCTGCAATATGGTCACGCTCGGCATCGCTTTGAGATCCATCTGCTAGGGCGGCCATCAGGGCGATACAAAGTAAAGCTTGTTGTTGGGTGTCATTTTGTTCAGTGTCATTCATAGGTTTCCCTCCCAGTATTAGGCTAGCAAATTAAGATGAAAAGAATTGAAGGATTGAGTGTGGGGTGAAAAGAAGATATTAATAACCGTAAAACATTCTTGCTTTTGATGACGGTGGGCTTGCTCGAGTGGATATGCAGTAAAACCTTTAGTTAATAATTTCGCCCATACCTTTTTCGATATGGCTCCTGAGTTGTTGGATAAATTCTGGGTCATAAGGTTCCCAGCTCTCGAGTTCGCCGATGATTTTCAAAGGCAGCTTACTTCGATAGGAGCGTGTCGGGTTGCCAGGGAATTTTTTATCCGTGACGTTCGGATCGTTTTCAAATTCTCCTGTTGGCTCAACCATGTAAACTCGTGGTTTACCCTCACCTTTAGCGATTTCCGCAGCCAGTCCTGCACCTTTTGATAAGGCTGTAAAATAAATGTGATTCATTACAACAGTATCGTCGTAGTTAGATCTGAAACCCGCTGTAAGTAAATTACCAACCTGCAAATCTGCTTTCGTACCATGGTAAAATGGTCCTGTGTCCAAAACAGACATTAACCCTCCTTAGAAAACACGAGAATCATATAAATCACAGCCCATAAACTTCCCCGTAAGAATTCCTCAAGTTCTTCCTTATGCCATAACCTGATACTCAGCCGACCGCACTGCACCCTTAGCAATTAAATATTCACCAATCTGCACAGCATTCAGAGCCGCCCCTTTGCGAATCTGATCACCTGAAACAAATAACGCAATCCCACCAGGGTTACTAGCGTCTTCACGAATGCGCCCTACAAAACAATCATCTTTACCACTGGCAAAAAGGGGCATGGGGAAAGTATTGCTCGAGCGGTCATCAATAATTTGTAAACCTTCGGCTTTACCTAAAACTTCCCTAGCTTGGGCTTCAGTAACAGGTACTTTAAATTCGGCATGGATGGCTTCGCTGTGGGCGCGGTAAACTGGTACACGTACACAGGTTGCACTAATACGCAATGAATCATCACCTAAAATTTTGCGTGATTCTAAAAGCAATTTTTTCTCTTCTACGTTATAGCCATCTTCACCAATATCAGAATCGTGGCTAAAGATATTAAAGGCAATTTGATGCTTAAACTTGGTTTTGCTAATAGGCTGACCGGCTAAAGATTCTTTAGCTTGGGTTTCTAATTCGCTGATTCCAGCTTGACCCGCACCTGACACAGCTTGATAGGTTGCAACTGTGGCTCTGGTTAAGCCAAAGGCACGGTGCAAAGGCGCAAGAGCCATTAAGGCAATAATAGTTGAACAGTTTGGGTTGGCAATTACGCCACGATGTTTTAGAGCAGCTTCGCCGTTGACTTCTGGGACTACCAGTGGGGCACGAGGGTCCATGCGCCAAGCACTGGTGTTATCAATCACTACAGCACCGTGTTTAGCCCAGTTCCAGGCATGGGCTTTAGAGATACTACCGCCTGCCGATGAAAACACAATATCAGCATGTAAATTGCCATCTTCGGGTAAGGCTTTCACAATCAGGTCTTGACCCTTAAAAGGAATTTTTTTGCCCGCAGAACGTTCAGAGGCATAAAGCGTGAGCGTGGTGAGGGGAAAGTTCCGTTCGGTAAGTAAATCCAAGAACTCTTGCCCAACTGCACCAGTGGCTCCAACAATCGCTACACGCATAAGACTCCTTATGGGGGTATCATCCCGTTTGGTAGTTGTGATACCTAATTTGAATCTGACAGCTATCAGCTATCAGCTAGTCAGTTTGTAACTGACTCAGGAGTGAATTTTAGCATGTTTGGCGGGTCAGATTTGTTAAGTTTTAATGCTAAACTCTTTTTTATGTCTACAACAGTTACAAAACCCCTCACCATAGAGGAATATCTCGAGCGTGAAAAGGCATCGGATGTTCGCCATGAATTTGTTGATGGGGTCATGGTGGCCATGGCAGGTGAAAAACGCCGTCATAATCGTATTGTTAGCCGAATTCTCAGACTCCTAATCGAAAAAGCTGAGGCTTTAGGCTGTGAGATTGTTTTTGAGTCGGTAAAAATCTGTACCCTTAGTAACCGCATCCGCTATCCTGATGTAGTAATTTCTTGCGCCCCTGGAGATGATGAATACTTTATAGAGAATCCTTGCTTTATCGCTGAGGTTTTATCAGATAGCACTGAACATACTGACCTATTTGTCAAACTGGATGAATACAAACAACTACCAAGCCTCGAGCAGTACGCAGTGATTTCTCAAGATAAACGAGGAGTTGCTCTTTTCAAGCGTGTGAATAGTCACTGGGAAGTCGAAACTTTTGCAGAGGGTGAAATTGATATTCCTTGTTTGCAAGCTACCCTAAGTCTGGGGAAAATCTATGAAGGTATTGAGGATACGGCACTGTGAGTGAAAATATTTTTATGCGCCGCCCACACCTGCGGGATTTAGTAACACCTGTTTTAGCTAGTGGTTACACGCTGCACCTTACAAACCCTGAACAAGCGGCTGAGCTAGCTGATTTACTAACACTTGCTTTTGATGAAAACTGGGATGCCGAACGAGCCAATAAAGAACTGCTGCAAGCTCCTGATGTTCATGCGGTCTATGGTGTGATGCATCAAGGCAAAATGGTGTCTACGGCCTCGAGCCAGATCAGAACCCACCGCTCACTTACTTCTGGCTATGTGCATTGGGTGGGAACCCATCCAGATCATAGAGGACATAGATTAGCGTATGCACTGGTAGCAAGAATCTTACAGGATTTTGTAGAGCGTGGCTATCAAGATGCTTATTTAGAAACTCAACCTTTTCGTTTGCCTGCTATCAAAACCTATTTGCGTTTAGGGTTTATTCCTGTTTATCAACTCGAGGGTGAAGATTTTCAAGAAGTTTGGTCAGAAGTTTTCGGGAATTTGTTGAAGTAGATTATTTTCCGCCATCAATAGATAAGACCTGACCAGTAATCCATGAGGCATACTCTGAAGCAAAGAATAATACGCCATTCGCTATATCATCAGGGCTTCCCAAACGTTTTAGAGCCATACTTTCAACGAGTTCTTTCTGACCAGCTTCACCATAACTTTGCCACTGTTTTTCAGTATTGGGATTTGAAAGTACAAACCCGGGTGCAATGCAATTGACTGTAATCTGCCAGGGTCCCAGTTCGTGCGCCAGTTGACGAGTTAAACCAATCAATGCAGCTTTAGCAGAAGCATAGGCTTGAATACCTGTTAAGCTAATTCCAAGCCCAGCACCACTCGAGATATTTATAATCCGACCAGCCTTCTGTTCTTTCATGGCAGGTGCAAAGGCTTGCGACATATAAAACGCACCGCTTACATTGACATCAAAAATACTTTGCCACTGTTCAGGGCTTACCTTCTCTATAGATTGCCCAATCTGCCCCAAAACACCACCTGCATTATTGACTAGAATATCTACGCTTCCCTGTTGCAAAACCTCTTTAGCAAACCCTTGAATCGCTTGCTGATTTCGTAAATCGAAGACTCGAGCCTCACCCTTACAATGCTGGGCTGTTTCTTTCACACTTTCTAAAATGTCACAGACCCAGACCTTTGCACCTCGGGCTGCAAACGCTAAACTAATGGCTTTACCAAACCCATGTCCGGCTCCAGTCACTACCACTGTTTTACCAGCAAAGTCTATGTGCATCAGGCCCCAATTCCCATAAGTGGATCATTAATGTTGATGGCTAAGCTCGAGACCGAAAAAAGCACAATGCCATCTATTGAACTCATAGCCTGCTGAACCGTATCGCCTAAAAGGTCTTTGACTTCACCTAAGAGTTGCCCTTTCTTTACACTATCTCCAGCTTTGGCATAGGGATACCAAAGTCCTTCATGCTCGGAACGTAACCAGGCAAATTCTGTTAAGTCTTTATGGGGTGTTGCTTGTGGTGTGCCCTCCAGCATTCCCAGATGTATCATACAGCGTTCAATCCCATGCCTTAAACGCTCCACTTCTTCTGCAGGCCATAATCCCTGACCACCAGCTTCTGCCAAAATCGAAGGGATATTCTTTCTAGCTCCTGCCACAAAACTCATATTTTCACCGTCATCACCCACTAGTAGTTCTATCCCAAAAGCTTTAGCTAGTTCATAAGAGGCTTCATGACCAGCTTTATAAATCGTAAAAGGTGTCAGGGCTTCAATCATGTCACCCCCATGTAAATCTATGTAGGCATCGGCTTTGCTAATAAAGGTTTCAGTAAGCCAATACGCCAGTCTGTCGCCAAAACTTCCGGCTGGGTTTCCTGGGAACAGCCGATTGAGATTTTTATGATCAACTGGGTTTATATAAATTGAACGTGTGGTAAAAGCTGGCATAGTGATGATGGGTAAAACAATCAGGGTTCCTTTTATCTTAGTTGGGTCAAGTTTTACTATTTGATAAGCTGCATCTATTGAGGCATATTCAGCACCATGCACACCGCCAGTCACCAGCAAAGTCGGGCCGTGGGCCTGTCCTCTTAAAACAAAATAGGGCAACTTAACTAAATGACCAAGGTCTGGTGTTAAATAGCCTTTTTGCATCTGCCCTGCTACTATTTTTTCTAATTCAATCGTTGTCATGTCTTACCACAGCCCTTCCATTGCGGCTCGAGTTTCTTCTACGCCGACTTGCCAAAGTTTCAACATGGTTTCATCATCTTTTTGAAAGTCACCACCAAAATTTCCTTCACCAAGATAGTCACGAACACCTTGGGGTTTTAGAACATCTAGTTTGGCAAAGTCAACCATTGGTTTTTGCATTTGGGGCATCACCACATTGGCCAGTCTGGTCCAAGGAAAATTTTCCATCCATGATGCGTGAGAGGCTACAGGATCAATGGCCTTTACAGTTGCTAAGGTCTTAGGAGCATTCCACCAGTTGTGTAGTTTTACAGTCAGGTCTGGGTTTTTAGCTGTCCACTGGGTGGCAAACGCACTCACTGGAGAATTTCCACCATGTCCATTGACCAATAAAATGCGCTTAAAGCCGTAACCCTGCAAACTGGTCAACATATCTTCAATGAGGCTAAAGTAAGTCTCGAGCCTTAAACTAATACTCCCAGGATAAGCCAAAAAATAGGGGGTAATACCATAATTCAAAACAGGAAATACTGGAATACCCAAAGGCTCGGCTGCATCTAGGGCTACTTTTTCTGCCAAGATATTATCCACAGCCAGACTCAAGTAGGCATGTTGCTCGGTGCTGCCTAATGGAATCACAGCTCGGTCATCATGCTCGAGATATTTTTCAACCTGCATCCAGTTCATATCAGCAATTCGCATAGAATATCCTTTGTTGGCACTATATCTAGGTTCAAGTTTACACTGTACTATAGGGTTTAGATATATTGCAAAATTCGTTTTTCATACCTCTGAGGAGTCTTTATTGACGGGTCATCAATGTGACTAAGATAATGGGATGATTGTACACTGCGTTCAACTTACAGACTCCGAAGGTTGAGCGAAGCGTCCCCCATGTTGAGGACTATTTAATCCTAAGTTGCCAGTGAGTAAACATCCATGATTAAAATGATAACCTTTACAAAAGTAATCACGGAGGTTTTTTATGACTCGTAAAATAAACTTACCATCTCGGCAAGTTCACCTAGACTTTCACACCTCGCCTTATATTCCTGACCTTTTTAGCGAGTTTGATGCAGGAGCCTTTGCCGACACCATGCAGCGCGCTCACGTCAACTCGGTCACCATTTTTGCCAAGTGTCATCACGGCATGAGCTATTTTCCAACCGCTTTAGGTACGCCGCATCCTGCTTTGAAAGGCCGTGATGTGGTGGCTGAAATGATTGCAGCATTACACGCAAGAGGGCTTCAGGCTCCTATCTACAGCACCGTATCCTGGGAAGAAAAACTTGCCTTTGAACATCCAGAGTGGCGACAGATCAAACATAATGGTGAATTTGCAAGACTCGAGCCAGCCCCGCCAGGTGTTATCAATCCTGACAAATGGAATTTCTTGTGTTTTAACCATCCTGCTTATGCGGATTATTTAGAGCGTCATGTTGCTGAAATTGCCACACGCTATCCAGTTGACGGGCTATTTATGGATATTGTCTTCATGCACGCTGATGGGTGTTTTTGTGATACCTGCACGGAGTTGCGCCGTGACTTGGGTTACTTAGAACATACACCCCAGAACCACTGGAAGTTTGAAAAATGGAGCCGCGACCAACTGGCCAAGCGTTTTTCCAAAACCTTGCACGCACATCATCCTAAAGCTAGGTTGTTTCTTAACGGCGTAGCAAGAACCAGTGTCGAAGCGCACTGGAATACTCAGCCTCTTTTGCCCCAAGCAACTCAGTGGGAAATCGAATCCTTGCCCTCAGGTTTTTGGGGCTATCAACATTTTCCACGTTTGGCCCGTCACGCTGAAGCGCACGGAATGCCCTGGCTCGGCATGACTGGGCGGTTTCAACGCATGTGGGGAGACTTTGGTGGCATAAAGCCGCAAGCTGCCCTCGAGTACGAGTGTTTTCGCTCTCAGGCCCTTGGCGGTGCAAACAGTGTCGGTGATCAGTTGCCGCCACGCGGTACTTTAGAGCCTGCGGCTTATGAACTTATCGGCAAGGTGTACAAACAGGTTGCCGAAGCAGAACCTTTTTATGAAGGCTCAGTAGGCATACCTGAAGTGGGGATCTTTTTAGCAGGTCACCCCAGTTTGCCCGAGATGCAGACTTCCTTTGCTGAAGAAGGCGCGGTGCTTGCTTACGGCGAAGCCCACTATGACACACACGTCCTTGATGACAGCTTAGATTTAACGCGCTATTCACTGATAGTTTTACCAGACTTTACAGTTATCACCGATACGCTCTATCAAAAACTCCGCAGTTATTACGAGGCTGGTGGCAAACTTATTCTGTCTTACCGTGCAGGTTACAGTATTGATGGAAAATGGAAGTTGGATTTTCTGCCACTTACGTTTCACGGAAATGTCGAAAAATTCCCGACTTACTGGCGCACGACAGAAACATTTTGGAAAGAAACAAAAAGTAGTGACCGTGTGTTTTATGAAGTAGGTTTGCAAGTGACAGGAGGTAAAGGCACAAATGTTTTAATCGAACGTGTTTTGCCTTACTTCAAACGTACTGATGCGCACTTCATGTCGCACTTTCAAACACCACCCATCGCACAAGCAGGCCAGTATCCTGCTGTGATTGAAGGTAAGAACTTTGTCTATTTTGCTGACCCAGTGTTTTCTGGCTACCGCATTCACGGTGTGACCTTTTACCGTGATGTGTTGGAGCGTGTTACGCAAACACTCATTGGTTTGCCGCGTGTGGGTGCAGATTTGCCTCGAGGTGTATTAGCTGTACCACGTCAGCGTGGTGAGGACCTCATCGTGACACTGCTCAATTATCAAGCTGTTCGCAAAGCTGTAGAAATCGACGTGATTGAAGAAGGGGCAAGTTTTGCTGGAGAGATATTGAAAATTGTTGATCTGCCTGCCCATACTCAACCACGCTTATTTGATGGTACGCCTTTGGAAGCCTCTAGAGATGGTTTTATGTTGCCCATCGCCAAAGGTCGCTTACTGATTGAAATTCCAAATTATTTTTCTAGGAAGTAAAGTCGTTTTGCAACATCAGTTTATGCGTAGTTTGGCAGGATTTTCAAAATAAGTTAGAATGCTTGAGATGCCAAGCGGACGTGTTCATGAAGCTATTAACCTAACCTTTTTTGCCGGACTAGCTGGGGGCTATGCCTATGCCAGAATGCAAGGCTTAACTACCGAACTCGAGCAGGCTATTCCCTCACAAGTGGTTGGGGCATTTAGCATTAGTTACCTGATCGGTACGTTTTTTGTTACCCCCGATTTAGATTTAGCCGAGCAAGGGGTAAGAGCCAAAAGTCATTGGGGGCTGTTTGGACTTTTATGGATTCCTTATGGGGCCATATTCAGTCATCGTGGGATTTCGCATTCTTGGATTGTGGGGCCACTGACAAGGGTGGTGTATTTAGCTATTGTCTTTTTGGCTATGAGCTGGTTAGCAACACAAGTCGCACCTTATTTTGGTTATAGCTTTAGTCTAAAAGCTAATATAGTCGAAAATTGGCGAGAGTTGGCTATTGGTGCTCTGGTGGGTTATTACCTATCACAGTGGTTACATTTGGTTGCTGATGGCATTGCCCCTGATCATGGTATGCGGCGTAGCCGTAGGTAATACCTAGTTTTTTGAGACCAGCTCTTTTTCAGGGTTTTTAATGGCAGTTAGGGCCATCAAGGTTGGGCGATGAAGCATATTGTTTATCAGGGCTTCGACTTTTTCAGCAGGAATAGGTTTAGCAAAATAATAGCCTTGTCCTACTTGGCAACCTAATTTTCTAAGCAACACACATTGAGCTTCAGTCTCTACACCTTCAGCCACCACCTCGAGCTTTAGGCTTCTGGCTAAACTGGTAATCGTTTCAACCAAGGCCCTCGAGAAGGTTTTATCTTTGGCATCTAAATCTTGAATAAACGACTTATCAATCTTAATGGTGTCAATGGGTAAATCTCGCAAATAGGCCAGCGAAGAATAGCCTGTACCAAAATCATCAATGGCTAGTTGAATACCTAAATCCTTGAGTTCAAGCAAAGTGCGTTGAACCATTTCAGGTTGACCAATCACAATGCTTTCAGTTAATTCAAGCTCTAAAGCGTAGCCAGGTAAGCCACTTTCTTTTAGAGCATTCATCACTGTGATTAAAAAATTAGGTTGAGAAAATTGTAATGCCGACACGTTGACAGCCATCTTAAATCTACCCTGAATATTCCAGATTTTTCCCTGACGGCAGGCTTCATCTAAAACCCAGGCTCCTAGGGTTAAAATCTGACCACTCTCTTCAGCGACTGAAATAAACTCAGCCGGTGAGATAACACCCTGTTCAGGATGTTCCCAGCGTACTAGGGCCTCTAGCTTAACCAAATCACCACTATGCAAATTATAAAGGGGTTGGTAGTAAAGTTTAAATTGACCCTGCTCTAAAGCAACCTTAAGATCTTTTTCCAGTTGCCAGCGACGCTCTAACCCAGAATCGGTTTGCTGATAAGTCATAAAGCCATTTTTACCTTGTTTCTTAACGCTATACATGGCACTATCGGCATGGCGCAATAGCAGATCGGCTTCATAAGCATCATCTGGAAAGATACTTACACCGATGCTAGCACTCGCATTCAGAGTTTGACCAAAGACTTCAAAGGGGCTAGCAAAAACATCTAAAAGTCGCTGAGCAATCAAGGGAACCAAATTGGTTTTTTCAAGGTCTCGAGAAATGACTACAAACTCATCACCACTGATCCGAGCCACAAAATCTTCGGGGCGAAGCGTGTTTTGCAGGCGTTGAGAGACCATTTCTAGAAGTCTATCCCCGATTTGATGACCTAGGGTGTCATTGACAAGCTTAAAGCGGTCTAAATCAATAAAGAAGACAGCCACTCGAGTACCTTTTTTCTGAGCCTCTTGCAAGGCTGTCTCGAGGGTGGTTTGAAAATACAAGCGGTTAGGCAATCTGGTTAAGACATCAGTATGAACACTTAGGTCTAAAGCCTGGATTTGGTTCTGCGAACGATGGTAGTAATTTTTTAGCGAGAAGAAAGAGAAACTAAGAATCAGTTGAACACCCTGAGAAAGATTACCTTGTAAAAGGATATTGAGAGTTTGTAAGACATCTAAATCAGTTGTAGAGCGGTTGAGGTAGGCATAAACCAAGCTGACCCAAAGACCTGAAAGGGTAAAGTGAAAGGCTAAACGTCTACTTAATTTTTCTCCTGAGACTAAAAAACACAGTAGATAAATAATGGGTGTCCAGTAAAAGGTATTGCTGAGTTCGGTTTGAGTCAGAGGGGAGGAAGAAACAAAGAGAAGATAAATAAACTTGCTAACAAAATAGAGACTTGTGCCAGTAATAAGACTAATTGTAATGGGCTGTAGGGCGCGTTTATAAAAAGTCAGGATGATCCAGTTAAGCATGGCAAAGATGCCAATGAGTGAATAGCTAACTTGATTAAAAAAGTTCAGTTGCCCACTCGAGTATCCCTGAAATCCTTCTAAACCTAAAGCCATAAGAGCTAGAGGAAAAGAGGCTAGCAAAATCCTGCGCCAGGTCTGCTCAAGTTGATAAACGCCCTCTTCACCTTGCGTGAGGGAGTTTAGGGCCTGGGTATTCATCCTGTTTAGTGTAGTCAATAGGCTCTTACTAAGTTCTTACCCCAGGAGATATCATCTCGTTATAGCTAGCCCTGAGCCATTGGTATCATCAATGAATAACAGCCTTGAGCCATTGGTATCATCTTTGAATAACAGCCTTGAGCCAGAGGTACATCATCTTTGAATAACCAGTCTAAATAACTCTAAGTTTCATCAATTATTCAACAAATTGGCGATATTTCCCCTGAAAATAGGCTAGCGGCATGGCATCTCGCCAGTTCAGCTCTTGAATATAGCCAATAAACAGAGTGTGGTCGCCAGCATCTATGGTTTGGTGAATTTTGCAGACCAGTTGGGCCAAAGTGTCTTTAAGAACTGGAAAACCGGCTAGGGATTCAAAAATGGGGGTAACGCTGTCATCACGTCCGGCAAAATGGTTGCTTAAATGCTCTTGTCCTTGAGCCAAGATACTCACCCCATAGCGTTCAGCCAATAGAAGCCTAGCGTGCGATTGGGCTTTTTTATCGATAGAGACTAAAACCAGTGGGGGTTCTAAAGATACCGACAAAAAGGCACTAACCGTAATGCCATGTACTTGGTTTTCTTCTTGCATAGTCACCACTGTGATACCACTGGCAAAACGACTTAGGGTTTGCTTAAAATTTTGTGCTGAAACTTCCATGAATCCTCCATTACCTTACAATAACTTAATAATAAACTGATACATTCGTTTATGTAATGTCGGGCTCGAGAGTGTGTGGGCTTTCGAGGATAGGGAAGTGTGGAAGTTGTGAAGGTTTATTTTGTTAATGATACCTCGTTAAATCTAAATTGGGGCTCGAGGGGCCGCCGCCTATTCTTTGCGCCGTATGATTGAGGCCTCAGGATCTCAGGTCATAGCAACCTTGCCCTTGCAAAAGCTGGCCTTCCTAGATTGGGATGCTAAACCCAGTACCCAAAAGATTTACACCAGTATTAGCAAAACCCTTGCTAGACCCCAAAAATTAGGAAGCCTTACACAAATTCTTTTGCGCCAGGTTCCACCCTATTTGCCTGACGTTGTTCCTACCACTTGGAAAGAGTTTCATGCTTGCGCTGACCGAGTGATGAAGGATAATTATTTACCAGATATAAAACGGGCCTTAGAAGCCTGTGATGTGGTTATGATTCATGGTGAAGGTGGCATCTTTGGGCAGCAACGTGAAAGCCGCATGATGTTGTTTATCGCCTACTTGGCCAAACAGTGTTTTTATAAACCGGTAGCTCTGGTCAATCAAACCACGGATATAAGCCATCCTGTACTTCATGAAATGGCTAAAAATGTTTATCCGATGCTAGATGATGTGGTTTTTCGTGAGCCGACCTCGGCAGAGCAGTGTAAAGATTTTGTTACAGGATTCGTAGCCGCCGATACTGGCTTTGCCTTTGAGCCTTCATCGCAAAAGGCCTGGGCAGAAGTGGCTTCTAAACCTGGATATTTTCATTCTTATCCTGAAAATACTGGTGAATTTAATCCTAAAGAACCCTATGTGTGCGTGGGTGGCAGTTCAATTTATTACCGTAAAGACCGCCCCAATTATGATCCCGTAGCTGGATTCACTAAACTCTGTGAAGCTTTACTCGAGCAAAGCCAAGTAGTCCTAACAGCATCAGCTCAAGCTGACCTACCTATTTTTGAACCGATTGCCCGCAAGCTAAATTTACCCCTCATACGCCCAGAAACCTCGCCTCAGCAAGCCGTTGATTTACTGGCGCATTCCACAGCTTATATTGGTGGGCGTTGGCACTCGAGTATTTTTGCCTTTCTAGGAGGTACTCCAGTGGTGCCTTTAGGCGCACACACCTTTAAGGTAGATAGCCTCTTTAAGCAAATGGAAATAGAGGTTCAACCTTTTGAAGCGTTAGACTTAGAGCGTGAGTGTGACGGCATCATCTCACTGCTTAATAACTATTTAGCGCAAGGACCTGCTTTACGAAATACACTGCGCAGTAGAGCCAAGGTCTTAGGTGAACTTTCTTGGGAAAATGTGCGCCTCTTGCGCGGACAGCAAAGCAAAGAAAAATCAAAAGCAGCTTAATTAAAGTGATGAGTGATGAGTGGCGAGTGAATAAGATTACTCGCCACCTGCTACTTCGCTTTTCAGTATGCTCTAGCTATGAACGTGATTATTATTGGAGCTGGCATTGTTGGGGCTAGTTGTGCTTATTATCTTTCAAAGCGTGGAGCTAGCGTCACTGTACTCAAGCGTGCCAATCAAGTGGCCACAGGCTCTACAGCTAAATCAGCAGCAGGGATTCGCCATCAATTTTCACACCCCGAAAACGTCAAGATGTCTTTGTACAGTGCCAAAGAATTCAGTCAGTTTGAAACACTTACAGGCTATGACGCGGCTTACCGAAAAGTAGGCTATTTGTTTTTATTGTCTGAAGATATGCTCGAGTCCTGGGAACAGCAACGCTTGATGCAACAAGCCTTAGGGGCTAAAGTTTTAGGGCTGGGATTAAAAGAAACCCAAGCACAATTCCCTTATATTAATACCAACGGGTTAAGCGGCTCGAGCTTTGGACCTGATGACGGCGTAGTTGACCCTCACGCGGTAACGCTGGGTTATCTTGATGCAGCCAAAAAATATGGGGCCACCATAAAATTACAAACAGAAGTACTCGAGCTAAATTATAAAAACCAACAATGGGAAATAAAAACCAATCAGGGCAACCTTAGGACTGATGCCATTCTTAATGCCTCAGGGGCTTTTGGTGGAGAATTAGGTAAACGTGCTGGTTTAGAAATCCCTGTACTTCCGTACCGCCGTAACATTTATACGACATCTCCTATTCCTCACTTTAAGCACCCCACACCCTTAATGATTGATATGACTACTGGTGTTTATGTTCGCAGTGAAGGAGAACGTTTTATTTTGGGTCTATCCAATCATGATGAACCCGCAGGTGATAATCAAGCGGTAGATTGGCAGTGGATGGAACACACTTTAGAATTAGCTTTACCAAGATTTCCCTTTTTGGAAACAGCTAGCTTAGATCACAAAGCTTGCTGGGCTGGGCTTTATGAAATCACGCCAGATCATATTCCCATTTTAGGAAGAATGCCCAAAGTGGAACAGTTCTTTAATGCCTGTGGATTTTCTGGTCACGGGGTACAACATTCACCAGCCACAGGACTCATTCTTTGTGAAGAAATTCTGGATGGTGTTTCAAAAACCTTTGATATTACTGATTTTCGTTATGAACGCTTTGCCAGTACAAAAGTACAGCTTGAAGCGAATATTGTCTAAGCACTCGCCACTCATCACTCATCACTTCTGATTTTATAGTTTGTTTGTTCTACAAAACTCAATAACATCATGGCGTATACTCTCATATGAGTCTAAACGTTTTATGGCGTTCAACTAACAGTGCAAAAGAAATTAAACATTACGCTTTTCCGAATCACATTCAAGTCAAACTCGAGACCGATGCAACAAAAGCCCTCGAGCATTTAGACTGGTTTAATGTTTTAATTGATGGCAACGCTTCAAAAGAACTTTTGGATGCGCCCAATCTAGAGCATGTGATTATTCCTTTTGTGGGGCTAGACCCTGATTTTAGAGGAAAATTACTCGAGCGTCCACACTTAAAGGTTTACAACTCGCACTACAATGACACTTTTGTGGCTCAACATATGCTGTCCCTTTTGCTAGCTTGTGCCAGCAGGCTTGTAGAAGCTGATCAACCTTTGCGCCGTGGGGATTGGCGTAACCGTTATGACCGTCTGGAAAGTATGTTTTTGCCTGGACAAACCTGTTTATTACTTGGATATGGAGCGATAGGGAAAGCCGTAGAGCCTTTAGTGCGTGCTTTAGGGATGAAGGTGAGCGTGTTGAAAAGGACGAAAGGAAGGGAGAAGGGAGAAGAAAATGTTTATAGCTCTGCACAACTTTATGAAGCCTTAGCAGATGCCGATGTGATTATGTGTAGCTTGCCTGGTACGCCCGAAACTGACAATCTCTTAGATGCTCGCGCGTTTGCAAAGATGCGTCAGGGAAGTATTTTAGTCAATGTGGGTCGCGGAAGCGTAATTGATCAATATGCGCTTTATGAAGCCTTAAAATCAAATCATCTGTTGGCGGCTGGCATAGATGTGTGGTGGAATTATCCTAAAACCAAAGAAGATCGCGCCAATACACTACCTGCTACTGCACCACTGCACGAATTACCAAATATCATCATGAGTCCACACCGTGCTAATCAATTTGCTGCTGAAGATAGCGTGAGGCTAAAAGACGTTATGGAAACCCTCGAGGCTATTGCAAGAGGAGAAGTGCGTAACCATGTTGATGTTGAACGAGGATATTAATTAGGTATCATCCATTCGACAGGCTCAGGACAAATCTAGTTTTAGACAAACTCAGTTGCAGAATTACCATCCGAGACAGTTTTTTAGGAATAGAATCTGTAGCCTCTAGCTCTTAAAGTGCTATAGCGTTCGAGGCCACGATTCAATCTTAAAAATCTAGTACAATAAACCCTTATGGAATGGCTTACAAATCCTGAAATCTGGACTGCCTTAGCAACCTTGATTTTACTCGAGGTTGTTTTAGGCGTAGATAATGTTATTTTTATTTCGATTCTGGCCTCAAAATTACCAGAACATCAGCAAGGCCGGGCTAGACAAGTAGGGCTTTTAGCTGCTGGTGGAATGCGACTTTTGCTGCTTCTAACTATTGGCTGGATTATTAGCCTCAAGAAAGATTTATTTACTGTCTTGGGTCAAGGCATATCTGGTAAAGATATTATTTTGATTTTAGGTGGGCTTTTCTTGATTTATAAATCTACTAAAGAAATCCATGAACGTTTAGAGGGTGAAGAAGGTCATATCAGTACCAAAGTCGCCCCGACCTTTGCTGCTGTAATTGCTCAGGTAATGGTGCTAGACTTGGTTTTTTCCATTGATTCGGTGATTACCGCCGTAGGTATGACCCCTTATCTCGGGGTAATGGTTGCTGCTGTCATCGTTTCGATATTAATTATGTTGTCTTCGGCAAAAACCATTTATGAATTTGTCAATAAGCACCCGACTATCAAAATGCTGGCTTTATCTTTCTTGCTTTTAATTGGCGTTACTTTGATTGGTGAAGGCTTTGGACAGAAAATTCCTAAAGGCTATATTTATTTCTCGATTGCTTTTTCTATGTTTGTGGAAATTCTCAATTTGCGGTCTCGCAGCAAATCCAAGCCTGTGCAGCTTCATCAGTCCTATAGTGAAGACACTACGCCACGTAAAAAATAGTCAAATCAGGATATATCTCGAAATTTTTCGTCATTGTATGCACCAAGTTTGAGCGAAGCGTCGGAGTATTTTGAAAGTGAACCTTTTGCAAATCACAGGTGAATGTCGTGGTAAACCTCGTTTGTCACAACCTTATAGCGGTTTTCAAAATGGTTTTTTGTCGAGCAGAGCGAGTTGGTAGGGTGCATTTATGCACCTTTGGCAAATGTCGTGGTAAACGTCCGTCGTTTGTCACAACCTCAATGCACAGTGCGTAAACGCTGTCCAAAGGTCGAACGAATGCGGACCCTATATGTCAATACTTTGTAACTACTCAGGTAGCCTCAAGCTGAGGCACTAAGGGGTGGTGCTGAAAAAGGCGAGTAAGAGCATCAAGGATAGGAAGATGTTGTTTTCTGAGGGTAGAACAATAACTGCGAAGGCGAGTAAAAATAGCAGCACCTTGAGAAGAGCGGTAAGAACCAGAGATTTTTTCCTTGAGGCGCATCATGCGTAAGTCACGTTCAGCCAAGTTGTTATCAAAAGGAACACAGGGGTCTGAAGCAAAGCGAAGGATAGCCTGTTGATGTCGTTCAAGACGCAGCACAAGATTATGAGCAAAAGATTGTTTAACCCGTCCAGGTTTAGCAACACCTGCTTGTCGAGGAAGGGTGGGATTGGCTTGCTTAGCTTGGTCAACTAAGCCACGATACTTCTGGCTCAGGGTCATCACCTCAGGTGCTTCTAAACACTGTTTGGAGCTTGACTCAACCAATGTTTTCGTTTCACAAAGTAAGGTTTTGAGGTCTGTTGCCCAAGATTGCTGAAACTGTTCCTCAACTCGGGTCAGGTCACGCAGCAGATGGGCATTACAAAAGGCATGGGTAGCACAAAGCTGTTGATAGGCACTGTAAAAATCATGAACTAACTTGCCCTTAAAGGTCTTGAGCCAAGGAACATAGCCTTTGTTGCCACGATAAGGACTCATCTGATAATGGGTGAGTGTTTTGTGACTGATGACGTGTAACCAGTTTAAGGTCCCAGCAATTCTTGCACCTGTTTCATCGGCATGAAGAAGTTCCGAGGTTGCTAACGCTTGTTCTATCTTGTTGGTTACAGCAGAGAGTTCCTTAGAGGCTTCTGATAAGCTATTTGCCAGCGTTCCTTGACTGAGCTTGACCCCCAAGACATCCGCCATCAGTTCTTGACAGCGTTGGTAGGGCAGCAATTGTTGTACTTGCAAATAGCTACTCACGGCTTTCACGCTTGCCCCATATTGCACAGGTGCAGTTACACCTTTTGGAAACCTTGCCTCATGGACTTTGCCACACATACACTGTCTTCGTTCGGCTTGATGTTCTGTGATGTGAAGTCTTATGACAGGTAGGTCAAACACTTGCCGACGACTATAACCTAGAACTTTCCCTTGAGTTATCGCCCTGCCACAGCTACAAACACCTTCTGCCTTATGGAACTCTCGTGCATCAGACCTGTCTGCAAATTTCAGTGTCTCTCCTTTGTGTCCTACCTGTCCTCCACTTGCTTTGTTCCCCTTCGTTCGCAGACTTCTGGGTTTCCATCTCTCGTCACTTGAGGGGGCTTTCCCTGAATTATGACTGTCCACTTTCTTCGACCGCTCTAATTCTTTCACACGCTCTCGCAATTCCTTTAGCTCTCCCTGCAATTGTGAGATAACCCCTCGCAGCAGTTTGTTCTCTTCTGCTAACCCTTTGTTGCTCGAACCTTGCTCTGCCATCTTGAGGTTACTTTACCTTAGAACTACCTGAGTAGTTACAATACTTTTAGGGAGAAACTTAGCTATTACTTTTTTAGAACAATACCCTCGAGAATCAGTTGTAGCGTCTTGCGTAATTCATCATGAATCGAGAGGTCCTGGCGATAAGCTGCCCACTGCATAGTGGTCAAGAAGAACCCATTGGCAATGGTTCTAGATAAACGTTCACGTGAAAAATCACTGCGAATAAGACCTTGTTCCCTGGCTTGGGTTAAAAGCCCGTAAACCATTTCAGCTAAAGGCAAAGACATAAAGGCTTTTCTTGAGCGTTCGGGGTCAGGGTTTAAGAGTTCATAGCTTAACGGCAAAATCAAATGGCGATTGGCATTTACAAATTTGGCTAATTCGTCAAAGATAAAATAAAGCTCATCAAAGGTTGAGCGAGTTCCAAGTATGGTTCTAATCTCATGCAGATTATTGGCAAAATGCTCAATCAGCATGGCTTCTTTATAGGGGTAATAATTAAAGACCGTTCCACGGGAAACTTTGGCTGCTTTGGAAATATCCAAAACAGTGGTGGCTTCATAACCACCATTTTCAAACAGCTCCATGGCTGCCTTGAAAATTCGTTCTCGCCGCTCGAGTTTTTGTTCTTCACGTCGTCCGGGCATTATCTTATTGTAACGTATAGCTGGAAAATTATGCAAAAAGTCAGTCAGCACTCCAGAATGAAGTGCTGACTGCTTGACTAACAAATGGCGTTGGCTAAGAAATTAAGCTGATTTAGAAACTTCAATAAGCTTTTTGAGGGCTTCAGGCTGGTTAATGGCAAGATCGGCTAAAATTTTACGGTTAATATCAACCCCAGCTTTACGCAAACCACTCATAAAGGTGCTGTAATTCAAACCTTCTAGGCGAACTGCAGCATTAATACGCACAATCCACAAGCTTCTAAAGTCATTCTTGCGGTCACGGCGATTGGCACGCTGATAATCACCGGCATTTAAGAGGGTTTGATGGGCGATACGAAAGCTCTTGGAACGTAAGCCCCAAAAACCTTTGGCGCGCTTTAGGGTTTTCTTGTGGCGGGCACGACGGACACCACCTGTTTTTACTCTAGGCATCTTATAGCTCCTTTATCCGTAGGGCATCAATTTATGGATGCGGTCGGTTTCGGTTACCGATAAGATTAGATCTGTGCGTCCCTGGCGAATGCGCTTGCCGTTCTTTTTGGCATTTAAGTGGCGTTTACCACTGCGCATCGCCTTCGCTTTACCTCGCCCTGTGATTTTCACACGAGCTTTGGTGCCCTTATGGGTCTTTAGCTTTGGCATGTTTTACTCCTTAAAATTGCAGCCTACAAAAGGCGCAAGGGCTAGTATACGCACATTTTAGGGGCAAACTCAAGCTGAATAATTACCAAAATCAGTAGTCAGAAGCCAGAATTCAGTAGTCAGTGAGTGTAATTATGCCCTTTGATAAGCTCAGGGCACGACTTTGTGACCCAGTAGTAGCCGAAGCACTAATACACCTAGAACTCTGCTCAAAAGGTCCAGCCATATCCTGAGGGTTTTGGTAGATGCAATACCCCTGAGCATTGGCAAACGGCTGCCATTGCCATTCCAGTAGATAATTCCTTGGACTGGTTTGAGTGGGTTGTAATGAGACTTCTTGTTTGTCTAGATTTACATGCTTAGGTGGTAACACCCCATCAGTGAGTAAAACACTGGAAGCTAACGCTAACTGCGTAGCTGAAACTTTAGGAGCAAGGGTATAACCTACTAAATACTGCAAACTGGGTGTACCACTATTCTGAGTTCTTACGTTTAAGGGTTGTGAAGGGGTTTCTTTTCCTTCTTTATCTACAGCAATAGCTACTAAGTCTAAGTTGGTAGCATTAGGTTGACCTAAAGTATTCCAGCTAATCACATGAGGGGTGTTGACACTGGAACCTACCAGTATTCCTTTATTGGTAGAACCCTGTCCTTTTACATAGAGGTCTATTCTGCTTACAGCGTCAGGGTTAGCGGTTCCTATTTGGACGGCTACTGTGCCGGAGACGGCAGTGCCTGAGGCTGGGCTGGTGATGGCCAGGGCGTTGTTGCCGATGTTGGGGGTGGTGCAGGCTGGGAGAAGAAGTAGGAGGAGGAGCAGCCAGAGGGTGTGTTTCATAATCTCCTTGGGTAGTGGCGAGCAATGAGCAATGCGTAGTGAGTAAAGGCTTTGTCTCGTTGCTCATGACTCATTGCTGGTAGTTTAGGGTTTGTGTATCGTTTAGGGTTTATAGAATTTAACTTTCTCTTTCTTGAAGGGTGGGATGTGAGGGATTTTATGGGAAGGTACTGCTACAGAAAACACTACCAAAGATTCTTAGAGCCTAGCATCCCGTTTAAGTTTCTGCCAAGGGGTCAAGTATTCGATAGCAGAATGAATGCGTTGCTTGTTATACCAATAATCAAATTGCTTGCTTAAGGGAAGTAAATGGTCATAGCTAACACACTCCTGCCTGAAGAAGAAATCATACTTGAATGTTTTGTTGAGCCTTTCTAGGATGGCCATGCCGTCTGTTTGCTTGATTGAACTGCGATGCCAAGAACCAAGGGTTTTGCAGGTTGTTTGAAAGTGGTCAGAGGTAAAATCCGACCCTCCATCGGTTTGAATGACCAAAGGGTCAGTAATACCTTGCTTATGAAGGCGTTGCTGTGCTTCTTTGAGGGTGGTAGCAGCAGCAAGCTTACAAAGCTGTTTAACGGGTTTTAGACTCAAGCAAGCCCGTGAGGCAATATCTTCTACGACATACAGCCAGGCTTTGCTACTCCCATAGGCTACTTGAGTTGCATCCATTTGCACCCTGCGTCCTTTAGGTAACTGGGCAGCAGGGGTTGGTTCAGGTAATTCACGTCTAGGTTTGGCTTTTGGTGTTACTGTTAAGTCAAGCTCTGTCATGATTTTCCTGACCTTGTGTTCCCCTAGCTGCCAGCCTTTCTTAAGCACTTCCTGATGAATACGGCGATAACCGTATGTAGGATGTTTGAAGGCTAAACGTTTAATCTGGGCTTTAAGCTGTTTCTCTTCTTTTACTTGGGTTTGCCGTTTCTCTTCACTTTTGAAGAAGTCACGGAGTTGCCAATATGCAACTCCCGCAGCCTTAGCAAAGCTGCGTAAGGAGATACCTTTACGCTTCTGGTATTGCTTTGCTAGCTCGGACATACTTAAAGCCCTCTGGCCTTTTTTGCTATATCCAGTTCCACAACCTTTCGCCCTAACATCTGCTCCAGTTTCTCTACTTTGGCTTCTAGTTGCTTCGTTTCAGCTTTACCTTCTGATCTACCCAAGGCTGCTTGTCCTGCTGATAAAAACTCAGCCTTCCAGTTATGTATCTGACTCGGCGCTATTCCATGTTCTCGTGCTAATTCAGATACTCCTGCTTCCCCTCGTAGATTCGCTAGCACTATCTCCGTCTTTTGCTCTACGCTCCATTTGCCTTTCCTTGCCATTTCATTCCTCCATTAGTCTCCACTATTCTAGTGGGTACTTTGGAAGTGTTTCTTGTAGCACTACCGAATGGATAGTGGGTATTTTTATCGTGTACTCCAACCCCAAAATGTTCAGAGTTTAGAGTACACAACAAATTTAGAGAACTATCCATCACTATCTACTTTTGCCTTTTGGTAAAAAATTCCATAAGGCGGAACCCCATACTTGTCAGTGATTCTTTTATCTATAACTACATTTGGATTTGCTACAGATGCAGCTTCAACAATAGCCTTGATTAGTTCGGTTTCATTGTGCATGAGGAATGTAGGTAAAGCTATCGTTTGATTATTTTCACGAACGGTCAAACGTAAGATCCATAAAAAGTATGTTGTCGGGATAAGAGTGACATGACTTATGCTTACGAAGGGTAAGTTTCTCTTTCGTAGAATATTAGAAACCTCGAGGGAATCTTGGCCAATCCTGATATTGACGAATAAGTATATAACTATTAGAATTATAAACAAAGAAAAACCAAATACTGTGGGCAAATCAAGGGTACGCCAAGGTAATAATGCTCGTTTAATTTCTATGTATAAACCCAAAACACTGCAAGATAGTGTAATGATAAAAAGCATTAAAGCACCTGCTCCCAATTTTGATTTAATACGATATCTATTATTGTGCGACATTATTAATACCACGCCGAATAATCAACTGGTAGAAGAGGTAAAGTATCTTCTTCTCCCCTAAGTAAAGCGTTCCCAATCCTTTCTCCACCTTTGCTGGCATAATATCCTCCTCCTGTTGCACAACCTACTGCTGTAACTAGTGTGGGGCTACAAACAATAGCACCAAGTGTTGCTCCGACTGCTCCAAATGTTCCCACAAGAACATTTTTTGTAGCCACAGCAAGTTGTAGTGAAAAGGGATTAGTAAACCCCCGTAGGGTGCGTTCACGCACCTTATTCGCCGAAATCACCCATAACCTCGACACCACTTCCCCAATCCTTGTCATACACCCCCATCTTCACATAACGATGAAAGGTCGAATACGGATAATCACACACCTGTTTTGTCAACCCATGTTGCAAAGGATTGATATGGATGTAATCCATACAGCGTTCAAAATCTTGCTCATCACGAATATGGTGTTCCCAAAACCTCCTTTGCCAAATGGTGGACTCATGTCGTGACTTTCTGGAAGCAGATTGTTTCTTGGGGTCAAAATACTGTTGGCAGCGTTTGCTTACACCCTGTTTAATTCTTAACCAGCGCAAGGAATAATTGTCGTCTCCCTCTGGTAATGTCCAGATGCAATGTAAATGATCAGGCAACAAGACCCAGGCATCAACCTTAAAAGGCAAAGTTTCTCTTACTTTGCCAATACTTTCTCTCAAAGCTACACGAATATCCTCGTTTAATAGAATCTTCTGGCGTTGATGAGTCACGACAGTAAAGAAATAACTGCCACCCTTATGGTAATGGCGGCGATATTCTGGCATGAGGCAGTATAGAAATAAGCCTTATAGAACATTGGGTAAAAATGCACGTTAACGGGTGGGTTCGTTTAAGGTGCGTTTTACGCACCCTACGGGGTTACGCTCCTTCGGCGTGAGCTCAGTCGAACGCTTGCCGAAGGGTAAATACGCAGATGAGCACAGCATTTCGCAAAAAAGTCTCAGATTTAGGACGCACCCAAGTAAAAATCCCCTCGAGAGTCCTCAAAGGGGATAAAAATATAAAAGTTAATGTTGAACTATTGTGGGCGCAGGGCCATGTTCATATCCATACCAGCTAAGGTTGGCGGCATGTCAACTACAGATATTTCGCCTACATCCAGGGCCACACGGTTTAACAATTCCTGGCCTAATTCAGGGTGGGTACGTTCACGTCCACGGAACATAATCGTCACGCGAACCTTATGACCTTCTTCCAAAAAGCGGCGTATGTGGCGCACTTTGGTCTGATAATCATGCTCTTCTATCTTTACACGAAATTTAATGGCTTTAATTTCTTGTTGCTTGGTGCGCCTACGGGCTTCTTTTTCTTGCTGTTGTAGTTCAAAGCGGTACTTACCATAATCCATAATACGAGCAACCGGGGGTTGGGCGGTTTCACCTACCAACACCAAATCTAAACTTTCGTCTCTAGCTTTACTGATGGCATCACGGGTATCTACAATGCCTAGCTGTTCTCCAGCAGAACCAATGAGCCTAACCTGACGAATCCTAATTTGCTCGTTTATTCTTAAATCTTTGGCGATAAGCCACCTCCGTTAAATCATGCCTAGTGGGCACGTAAAGAGGATTTTAGCAGAAAAATGAGCCTTAAATCAATGTGAAAATAGGTGAAAGTAAGCTTTTTCTTAAATTGACCTGGCGTAAAATAGAAATCATGAGCGATTTTATGACTATAAAAGCGATTTTACAGGCTAGTAGAACCATTGCAGTCTTAGGAGCCCACGATGACCCCGACAAGCCTGCACACTATGTGCCAGCGTACCTAAAAGACCAAGGTTATGAGGTTTTCCCAGTCAATAGCCAAAAAGTTGGGCAACACATTTTAGGGCAAAGGGTGCTCTCGAGCCTTTCTGAACTAAGTACCCCGATTGACCTAGTGGATATTTTCAGGCGCAGCGAGGCCCTGCCAAGCCATGTTGACGATATTTTGGCTATGAGCCCCTTACCCAAGGTGGTGTGGTTTCAACTCGGGATTCAAAACGATGAAGTAACTCAAAAGCTTATTGAGGCTGGGATTACAGTAGTGCAAAACAGGTGTACTCTTGCTGAGCATCAAAAATTGGGAATTGGAAAATTAGAAGATTAAAATATGTTGCTGCTTGATGACACTTTTCTATTTATTTTTCTGCGTTAGACTGACGAGATGAAGTTAAGTCTTGGTTATTCACCTTGTCCAAATGACTGTTTTATTTTTTATGCACTGGCTCATGACAAATTAGAACCTAATAAATTAGAACCTAATAAATTATCTCCAGAAATAAACTGGGAAATAAGACTCGAGGATGTCGAAGCCCTCAACCAACTCGCTAAAAAATCTGTTCTCGATGTAAGCAAAATCAGCTATCACGCTTACACACATTTGATGAATGACTATGTGATGCTCCCTACAGGTGGCGCATTAGGTAAAGGTGTGGGGCCTTTAATTGTCACCAAAGAAAAACTCGAGACTCTATCAAAAAAACGTGTGGCTATTCCTGGTGGTTTAACTACAGCCAATTTACTGCTTAAACTTTCTCAGCCTGATGATATAAATATTGTGACCTTGCGCTATGACCAGATTATGCCTGCTGTTGCAAAGGGTGAAGTAGACGCAGGACTAATTATTCACGAATCACGCTTTACCTATGCAGAACACGGGTTACAAAAATTTTTGGATGTGGGAGAATGGTGGGAATCTACTACTGGTCATCTATTACCCTTAGGTGGCATTATTGCCAAGCGAAGTCTAGGAAAAGCAACGTTGCAGCGTATTAACGCAGCGATTAGGGAAAGCCTTGAGTATGCCTATGCGTACCCTGAACAAACCAAAGTGTATGTGGCTAAATACGCCCAAGAAATGAGTGAAGAAGTCAGGCAAAAGCATATTGACCTTTATGTCAATCAGTATTCACTAGATGTGGGTGAAGCTGGTAAAGCTGCTGTGACTGAACTTTTCAAACGCGCAGAAGAGCGTGGATTTATTCCAAAGATTAGCAATGAGGTTTTTCTCGAGAAAGAAATCCATTTTCCAGTTGAGGGGTAAATTATGTCTTACGCAATTTCAGCATGGTTTGATGAAGCAACCGAAGATTTTATAAGGGTGTGTGGCGAGAATGCCATATGCAAGAGATAGATTCGACATTTTGGTTAGGACCTTATCGCCCCCATATTACGCTGACAATTGTAAATGAAATAGTTTTGAGTGATTTAATTCAACAACTACAAGAAGCCCTAAATTCCTTCCCAAAGTTCTCAGTTTATATATCTTCTATGGGGTTTTTTGATGTGCCTTTAATTTCTTTTTTTAATGTCGCTTTCAGCCAACAACTTTATTTACTTCATTCACTAATCCATACCGTAATTACATCACAACAGGCAAAACCAGAAAAGTATTACATGCCGGATAGATGGACTCCTCATATCAGTATAACGTCATCATTGCCACAAGAGAAATGCTTAATGTTAATCGAAATGTTTCAAACATTGCAATTCCCAGTAACTGCATATATAAATCGAATAGGAATCATAGAAGAGCCTCAAAAGCGAGAACTAGAAACCATCATTTTTCTAGACAATATCTAATTCATTTAAGGCCAAAGCAATTCCATCATCATCATTGGTTTTTGTAATCAAGGTTGCTACTTCTTTGACACTGGGCATAGCATTTCCCATAGCTACACCAATACCCGCGGCACGAATCATTGAGAGGTCATTTTCACCATCACCAAAAGCAATGGTGTCTGGCAAGTCTAAACCAAAGTAATGCGCCACTTTTTCTATAGCTTCAGCTTTGGTAACACCTGCCGCAGTGACTTCACAGTAAACAGGTTTTGAAAGCACTGCATCAAGTGGCCAGGAGCTTTGCTGAAGTTCCTTTTGAAAAGCCGAAATGTTTTCAGCTTCGCCCATGATTAAAAGTTTGTGGACGTTGTGCGAGGAATCAATTAAATCGGAAATCACTCGAGGTCTAAATGAAACCACTTTAGCCTCGAGGTCTGCCCATTTATCATCACTTTCTACCAGCCATTCCTGTCCAGAATAAAGACTTATGTGCAAGGCTCTATCTCTGGCTAGTTCAATCACACTAATCGCAACCTTTTCGGGCAAAGTTTTCTCGAGCAGGACTTTATCAGCGAATACATAAGCCCCACCCAAGCTTATAGAAACAGAGGGTACACCCAGTTCTTGGGCAATGGCCAAAACACTGCGTGGTGGGCGTGAACTGGCTAAAACAATATGATGACCGTTTGTGCTGGCTTTAAGAAGTGCGGCCCTGGTCGAAGGGAGAATTTGTAAGCTGCTGTTTAGCAAGGTTCCATCAATATCGAGCGCAATAAGCTTTGGGGACATTCTGTCAAGATAACATGGGTTAAAGGTGCTAGGTAACCATACTTTTCTAAGATTCAACTTGTTAGAATAAGCAAGTTTTGACATCCCTCGAGGAGGAGATTTATGGACTACGAAAAACTAGGGGCATTCTATCTAGGTAAAGAGTATGACTTAGCTGCGACCCAACTCAAAGATAATCTGGTTCTTTATGACTCTAAAGATTTAGTCACTCATGCAGTTATTATTGGTATGACTGGAAGCGGTAAAACGGGTTTAGGCATTGGGCTTTTAGAAGAAGCTCTAGTGGATAATATCCCTTTTATTGCCATTGACCCCAAAGGAGACTTGGGCAATATCTTATTAACCTTTCCAGAATTAAATGCAGCCAATTTTCGCCCTTGGATCAATGAACAAGAAGCTGCTACCCAGGGTCAAAGCCCTGAGCAGTTTGCCGAGTCCCAAGCCAAGATGTGGGAAAAGGGTCTTGGTGAATGGGGCCAGAACGCTGAGCGTATTGCCAAATTGCGTCAGTCGGTAGATTTTGCTATTTATACGCCAGGTAGTTCGGCTGGGTTGCAGGTCAGTGTATTGCGCTCTTTTGCAGTTCCTGCTAAGGCTATCCTCGAGGATAGCGACGCTCTGCGTGAACATATCCAGACCACGGCTACTAGCTTGCTAGCACTTATGGGAATCGAAGCTGACCCCATGACCAGCCGAGAACATGTTTTGCTTTCTAATATCCTTAGTCAAAGTTGGAATGCAGCCAAGAGTCTGGACTTAGCCTCACTTATTAAGGCCATTCAAGAACCTCCCTTTACCCAAATTGGAGTGATGGATATTGAATCCTTCTATCCACAAAAAGATCGCTTTGGGCTTTCTATGCAGCTCAATAACTTACTGGCTTCGCCAGGATTTAATTCTTGGATGGAAGGGGAGCCGCTAGATATTCAGCGCATGTTTTATACCCCAGAAGGAAAAGCCAGAGCCTGTATTTTTACCATTAGCCACCTAAGTGATAAAGAGCGGATGTTTTTTGTTTCGATGCTCTTAAATGAAGTGTTGGGCTGGATGCGTACTCAAAGTGGAACCACCAGTTTGCGTGCCTTACTTTATATGGATGAAATTTTTGGTTATCTGCCACCCACTGCCAATCCACCTTCTAAAGTGCCAATGTTAACTTTGCTAAAACAAGCTAGAGCCTTTGGCTTAGGTCTGGTGCTGGCTACGCAAAATCCTGTTGATTTAGATTACAAGGCTTTGTCTAATACGGGGACTTGGTTTATTGGTCGATTGCAAACCGAGCGTGACAAGGCCAGAGTTTTAGAAGGTCTCGAGGGTGCATCGCAGTCTGGGTTTGATCGTGCTGAAATGGATAAAATTCTTTCTGGTTTGGGTAAACGGGTCTTCTTAATGCATAACGTTAATGATAATGCACCCACTATTTTTCAAACCCGTTGGGCTATGTCCTATTTACGTGGTCCTCTGACCAAAGAGCAAATCAAGACCTTGATGTCTAGTCAAAAAACTGCCAGTGTTGCTACATCTTCTGTGGTTCAGGCAACTCCACAAGTAGCCGCAACAGCTTCTTCTGCCTCAGCTTCTTCTGCCGTAATGCCATCTGCCCCAAGCTTATCTACAAACCTATCTAATGCAGCTCCAGCTACACCCCAAGGTGTAAAGGTTTATTATCTTCCTGCTTCTGGTTCTGGCACTATCACCTATTCTCCGGCTGTACTTAGCATGATTGAAGCCCACTACAACAACACCAAACATAACCTTAGCGAAACCCTGTCGTATGCCCTAGCTTGTGAACTGGAGGATGGCCCAGTGCCCTGTAATTGGGAAAATGCCACAGAGCTTTCCATAGGACTACAGGATTTGCAAAATGAAGCCAGCAGTGATGCTGGATTTGCTGACTTACCCAAAGATTTGACTACTAAAAATCTGGATAAATGGCAAAAAGAGTCTTTGGGATTTATTCGTCAGCAAAAGCCCATCACGCTGTATACCAGCAAAGACTATAAACTCAGTAGTAAGCCAGGTGAATCAGAGGGGGATTTTAGAGCTAGACTCTCGCAAAGCTCTCGAGAAGGTAGAGATACTCAGGTCGAAAAACTGAGAGATAAATATGCCAGTAAGCTCTCGACCCTGCAAAACCGCCTCAAAACAGCTACAGACAGAGTTGGACGTGAGCAATCACAAGCGCGTCAACAGCAACTTGATACGGTTGTTAATATTGGTACAACCGTTTTGGGTGCCTTGATGGGAAGAAGGAAATTATCAGTGACCAGTGCCAGGGGTGTCGGTAGTGTCATCAAGAGTGGAACCCGCGCCCAACGTCAGGGGGCTAATGTAGCCAAGGCAGAAGAATCAGTAGAGGGTATTCAGCAGCAAATAACTGATTTAGAAAATCTACTTCAAGCCGAAGTTGAAAAATTCTCCGGTGGATCTGATGCGAGTTCGGTAGCTCTCGAGTCTGTCCAGATTGCAGCCAAACCAATGGATTTAAGTGTAAAGGTTTTTGGTTTACTGTGGTTACCCTATACCAAGGATAGCGAAGGAAGGTTGTCGCCAGCTTGGGGTTAGTGATCGTTTCCCCATGTTTTCTAAAAATCTGTTTTATGCTCTCCCCAAGATGTCTAAAATAGTTTCTTGTCTAGCGATGATGTTCTTGGGATTGGCCTTGGCTCAAGACACTAAGGTTTCTGTTCGTATACCTGTCTTGCTCAAACTTAGTCTTGATGGGCAGGTTATGAATAATCAAGTCGATGTGCCCCTGAACATTTATGCTGATGATGGCCTTTACCAGATTTCTCCGGCCCAAACACAGCTTAAAGTTTTGTCCAACACGACCTGGCAACTCAGTATTCAAACCCTGCAACATAACCCAAGGTCGAAAATAAGTTACCGTCTTGATGTAGATAAGCCTTGGAAGCAAATACGGGAGTATTCACAGGCGGTTATGCAAGGAAGAGGATTGCAGCATTCTGAAATGACCATTCATTATGGGTTTAACCAAAAGCCTTCAGATGGAACGTATCAGCTTAGGGTGTCTTATACCCTAAGCAACCCCTAGCAAACTGTGAAAAATCATCACCTCAAAGTGTGAAAAATGTAAGAACTTTGTAAGAAGAGACTGGGTAAAGTATTTTTGAATAACTTCAGAGGTTTTCCTCTGACTTAGCGGCGATGATTTCTGACCTGTAAATGGGCGCTTAGTTCAGGATGAGCCAGTAGCGCAACCGGCTGAGGGACATCCCCTCGCTCTCGAGAAGTGGTTATTCAGAAAAACGAGGGAATTGATGACCCAACTTACGCTTTACCGCTGCTACTGGCCAACTGCTTTTCACTATCTTAAATCACTGCAAACCCATTTTCGCACTGAATCCTTTGGACTCTTAATGACGTTAGATATTGCTCATGAGCAAGCTCAGAAAATTGTGAGTATATTGCCTTTTGGTTCGGTGATTGAACTCATTGATTTAGATAGCTATACCAACCTAGATAATCGGGGAATTGACGAACTTTTGCTTTATCAGCCTGTAGAGCAAGTACTCGAGGCAGAGAAGAATAGTAACTAGATATTTCCTCAAAACCTTTATTTATCAAAGGTTTTAAGAGAATAATGTTCAAATTGAATGAGCAGTTACCTATAAGCAGCGAGCTTATTCCCCAGAGCGAAGGTCTTTTAGCGTTTTAGCCTGATACTTAATATCAGAAAAATGTACTTCGCAACCTTCACCAGTTGGAGACTGGACTAAAAACCCTAGCTGTGTTTGAGCAGCTCGAGGGCAAAATAGCGCACCATATGCCAGTAGTCACCATCAGTAGAATAGTGCAGGGCAAAACTTTGACCCATTTTGGCAATGCGCAAATAAATACTATCTCCGTCAATCCAAGTAGAATTACAATCATCTGAAGTGTTTTTATTGACCACCGAGACAATCATTGGTGAGCCTTGCGGTGAACGTTCAAAGCATAGCTTGGCCCAGCTTTCCTCATGTTGATAAATCACTAGAACGCCAGCATCATAGGTACTGGTAAAATCCACATTGACTTTTGTACTTAGTAAACAATCCTCACTGACTTCAAAAAGCAATTTGGCGGCATTGCTTATGTTGAGCGTGCCTTGTGGGTCAATAAATAGGTCAGTTTTCTCTTGAGCCGTCGCTTTTAGACCTTGATGCGTTACTTCCCAGTGAGACGGTTCAGGTTGCCACTGTAAGGACCTAGGTATAGAAGCTAGTTTAATCATGACGACAGTCTATCACTACGTCCAAAAGATATGGTTTAGGACCCCACGCAACTAGTATGATAGAAACGTGGACGAAAAAGAAATCATCGCTAAATTTATTGAACAAATGCGTGAACACCATGCCAGTGATGTCAATGCTATTGATTTACCCCCAGGAATGAACGACTATGTGGCTGAGCGCATAGAACAAGGTGACGTAGAAACTCTGTTATTTATGCTCAAACTGGGATACATCATGGGCTTGCAAACTGGGGTAGCAGCTAGCCAGGGCGGGCAAAGCCCACAGGGTAGAACCCCTTGGGGTCCTATTCAAGCCTGATTGCAAAAGGCTTCATAGTCAAGTAACTCTGTTATTACAGGATGGTCACTACAGACTATACACTTTGGATTTTTGGTAATTTTGATTTTTCTGGTTTCACTATAAAGCCCATCATAATGAAGTAGGATTCCAGATAATGATTCACCTAAACCCAATAAGAACTTAATGGCTTCAGTGGCCATTAAACTACCCACCACACCAGGCAATACCCCAAACACACCTGCTTCAGCACAACTGGCTACAGTGCCTGGTTTGGGTGGGGTAGGGAAGATACAGCGATAACAAGGAGCCGTACTATCAGTATGAAAAAGACTGAGCTGCCCCTCAAACTGCGAAATGGCTCCATAAAGCAAAGGCTTGTTTTCTAAAATGCAAGAATCATTGACTAAATATCGTGTTGGAAAATTATCACTACCGTCAATAACCAGATCATAGTTTTGAATAATCAACCGCGCATTAGCTGAATTTAAGGCTTCTTGATAGGGAATAACATTTAGATCTGGATTAAGTGCTTGCAAATGTTCTCTTGCTGATAGCGTTTTGGATTTGCCAATATCAGGCGTGGTATGGATGATTTGACGCTGCAAGTTACTTAAATCTACCGTATCAAAATCTACAATCCCGATTGTGCCTATACCAGCAGCAGATAGATACATCAAAATGGGTGAGCCCAAACCACCTGCACCGATGACTAAAACCTTAGAGCCTAAAAGTTTCCGCTGACCTTGTGGCCCTACATTGGGCAGAATGATGTGGCGGGCGTAGCGATCGAGTTGGGGTTTAGTAAAGGGCATAGAACATCCTAAATTTCAAGTTAAGTGAAGTATAGCAAAAGGATAGCAAGGCTTGAGTCGCTGGTGATGGGTTTAATGAACTAGTCTGGTTAGCTTGGGTTCCAAGTTTGCTGGTGGTAGCGTGGATGATCAGGAGAAGGTGAGGCTCGAGACCTTAAAGAAAAACACCTGGTGCTACGCCAAACCGCTTTGCTAGAGCCTGTACTTGTCTTATATTTAATTCTCGTTTACCATTTAATACTTCAGAGACCACACCCTGTGAGCCAATCTCAGGTAAGCTTGACTGACTAAGCCCGTGTTCTTCCATAAAGTGCCGCAACATTTCAAGCCCAGATAAATCAGGTATTTTATAAGCTTCTATTTCATAAGCATGGATGATAGTGCCAAGTGTATCTAACAAGTCATAAAGCGGATGTTGTTCATCTGTACCGACTTCATCTATGAGTTCATTAAGCCAATTCACTGCTCGGTCATAATCTTTTTCTGTTTTTATAACTAAAATGCTTTGAAGAGTAGACCAAGATTTCTCGAGTTGTTTAACTGCCATCATCTTTCCAATCTCCTTTGTCATATTCCTTATGGGTTAAAACATGTCGTATGTAAATCTTTTTGCGGTTAAAATGCACTGATGCAAAAAGACGATAGTTGTTGCCACCAATATTAAAAACTACTAGATTACCCACCTTATCTGCACTAGGAAATACTAGCTTCAAGCTATTGAAATCTTTAAAAGTGGTTTGATTCATGACTTTGAACCATCTTAGTAGCGGTTTCTTACTATCAGGATATTTCTTCCAAAACACTGTAAGTGATTTGCGAGAAATAACATGCACACATTAATATATCTCGTTTTGAGATATATATCAAGCTGTAAGATCACATTACATATTTTAAGTAGAGGCTCGAAAGTTAGGCCTGAGTTCTTGCTATGGCTCGAGAATGTTAAACTACTTACGTGAAACTCCGCCTCTACATTGACCTTGATACAGAGCTGATATGAAAAAAACAAAAATTACCCAAAGGCTGGACACAAAAGAAAATACAGAATGTTTTGAGTCATTATGAAGCACAAACACAAGATGAAGCCATGCAAGAAGATGAAGCTGCGTTTAGTGGTAAGCAGTCTGTGGTGACTGTGCCTGTGGAGTTATTGCCAAAAGTTAGGAAGTTGATTGCTCAGTATGGGCAACGGGCTAAGGTGTAGTTTTAGCGGAGTTATACCAAATTAAGCAATACACTTATGTATGTCAAGGAAACGAATAGGATTGGTTAAGCATTTAAGTGTAGAGGAACTAGAGATCGGATATCGCAACAGCAATGAAGCAATCGAGCGGAGTCACTGGCAAATGGTGTGGCTGTATGGCCGGTATGGGAATGCCGATAAAGTAGCAGAGCAGGTAGGATATAGCGCAATCTGGGTGCGTGAAATAGTGAAGCGTTACAACCGTTTGGGGGTGGAAGGATTAAAAGACTTACGCCATGATAATCCAGGGCAAGAGCGTATACTAAGTCAAACCCAAGAAGAAGCCTTAGTCAAAACGCTGGAGAAAGATGCGCCAGGTTTAGGGTTATGGACAGGTCCTAAAGTTGCCGCTTGGATAACCCAGAAAACTAAGCAGAAGGTTTCAGCGGTGACGGGTTGGCAGTATTTAAGGCGTTTGGGCTATACCTTGCAAGTTCCCCGTCCCCAACATCGTAAGGCTGCAACGCAGGAAGAACAGACCAATTTTAAAAAAAGTCCAGGAAAAGCTAAGTGATTTACGCCAACAGTATCCCGATAAAAGTATTGAACTTTGGGCTGAAGATGAAGCACGAATGGGACTTAAACCCATTATGCGTCGTGTCTGGTCTCGTAAGGGTCAGCGTCCAATAGCCGTACAACATCGTGCTTATCAATGGCTTCATGCCTATGCCTTTGTCCAACCTGAGTCGGGACGAAGTGAATTTTGGATTGCTTCCCATGTAGACACTGTGACCATGAACATCGTTTTAGAACAGTTTGTCGCTACGGTAAACCCTAAGCAAAGTAAAATGATTGTTTTACTCTGGGATAATGCTGGTTGGCACAAATCTAATGATCTAGAGGTTCCCCCTGGTCTTGTCCTTTTCCCTATTCCTGCTTATACACCAGAATTGTCACCGGCTGAACCTATTGTTCCTTTACTTCATGAAGCTATTGCCAACAAAACCTTGACTACCCTCAAACACCTTGAAGATAACCTTCACCGTCGCTGTCAATTCCTTCATCAACACTTCAATCTTGTTAAGGCTGCTTGTGGTTTTAGCTGGACTTTCATAAATAAGTCTTTAGGTTAATTCGGTATTACTTAAATCCTAAACAATACTTCACAGCTTAGCCAGTCCGTCAAGCTCGGTAACTGCAAACTCTTCGTTAATGGCTTTAAGCTCACGCTGTAGGTTGGGGTCTGCCGCCATCTCTTTAAGTTGCTCTGATGCCCCGAGCTCCCTTAAAAGTTTAGCAGCAATAGCATCTTGCTCCTCAGTAGGAAGCATAGAAACTTTGGTAAAGGCTTTCTCGAGGAGTTTGGTCATGACTGGATTATAGCAGAAGCCCTAATTTCAATAAGCATCTTTTCTGTCTACGATACTCTCAACGCTTACCACTTTTATCTCGGCATCCACGCTATACACAATCCTAAAGTCACCAACACGCCGACGGTAAAAACCTTTCCATTCACCTTGTAATGCCTTAATGTCACCAGAAAAAGGGTCTCGAGTCATTTCTTCTAATGCGCTGATGATGCGAGACTTCAAAGGTTCAGAGATTTTTTGGAGGGCTTTGGTTGCGCGTTTCTCGAGCCTGAGTTGATAAATCACAGTGATTTTTTAACTTCTTCCCAAGAATCATACTCAGCATTGTCCCGATTGCGTAAAGCCTCGAGTTCTACCTCGCTCAGGGTCTCGTCTTCGGTAGGATAGCCTTCCTCGAGTAAAAAGCGTTTGAGGGCTTTTTGCAACACCACTTCATCAGTTAGTGCGTGGGTGGTGCGGTAACGCTCGAGGGCTTCTCCCAAGTCTTTGCTCAGGCGGGTTTGGACAACTGTCATAGCTGGATTATAGCAGAGACTCGAGAGTTAGACCTGTGTTCCCGCTAGGGCTCGAGAATGTTAAACTACTTTCGTGAAACTCCGCTTCTATATTGACCCCGATACAGAGCTTTTGCACATTTACAACCATAATGTGGAAGAAGATGAAGTCGAAGATATTCTCCAAGCACCCGCAGAAGACTATATGGGTAAAAATGATGCAAGAGTTGCCCTTGGCCAAACTGAAGCTGGGCGGTATCTTAAAGTGATTTACGTGCCAGAAGAAGACGGAGCCTTTGTGATTACCGCTTATGAATTAACGGGTAGACCCCTCGCTGCTTTCAAACGCCGCCAGAAGCGGAGAAAGAACTGATATGAGAAAACAAAAATTACCTAAAGGTTGGACAGAGCGCAAAGTGCAAAATGTGCTGAAGCACTATGAAGAGCAAACAGAAGATGAAGCCCTGGAAGAAGATGAAGCGGCGTTTAGTGGTAAAGCGTCTGTGGTGACTGTGCCTGTTGAGTTGCTGCCAAAAGTTAGGAAGTTGATTGCACAGCATAGGCAACGGGCTAAAGTATAGTTTTTAGTCGAGTTCCCTTAAAAGTTTTGTAGCAATGGCATCCTGCTCCTCAGTAGAAACGGTAGAGGCTTTTGCGAAGGCTTGCTCGAGTAGTTTTGTCATAGCTAGATTATAGCAGAGGCTCGAGAGTTAGACCTAAATTCCTGCTAAGGCTCGAGCCTAACAAAGCCACTCGTACAGCTTATGTTTGATTGTTATAGTTTTGAATTTCCTTAAATAATTCAATGAAATCAACAGGTAGTAGCTCTGGGAAGTCTACTAATACTTTCTCTAGTATGGCTTTTTTCAAAGCAGGTTCATTGTTATACTGATTTAGAGAGTGAAAAGTTTCTTTCAACTTCTTTTCCAATTCATGGCCTTGACATTTCAAATACCAATCTGGCACTTCTGTTAAGTACTTGCCTATATACTTGCAGTGGGTGACTCTGGCATCTTGGCCAATCGGATACTTTTCAAGAAACTTTATAATCACATAATTCGCCATTAATTGGAGATTTGCGTTATCAATCTTTATAGTTCTGTAGGTTTCTTGAGAGCTTAAACCCAAATCCGAGCTATCTATCTTTGTATCTTTCCATAATAGCAAAGCAATAAAAATGGGCTCGAGAAGATAGTTTTCAATGCTGTAACGCTTACCTTTGCCTAAAACTCTTACTTGCTCACTACCTTCGTTTTTAGTATCCCAGTCAATTACACCATAAGCATTACGATTACCGCCTTGTACTAGGCCACCAACAATATGCGCAACCTGATCACAATTACCCTGATCTCCAAAGCCAGAAGCAATAAAAGTTAATGATATTGCAGGCTCGAGATATTGACGACAAGCGTTGTATATTTTCTCGTAATAACCTACATCATGCTTACTTTCCACAAACACTTGCCGTCTATTTTCATAGTCAATGCTAAGCGTGGGTACGCCAGTTGTAAGAAGTGCTAATGCGCTGTCTTTACTTATCTTTCTAACACGGTCATAACCATCTTTCTCCATAACGTAAAGTGAGCTTTCGGGAGCTAAAGCAACTGTGGATGGAGAGTGAGTTGTCATAATGACTTTAATTCCATGCTTTTCGACTAATGTACTTTCAATAGTATTTAGTAGGGATTGTGTCATTGATGGGTGTAGTGGTGCATCAATTTCATCGAACAAAAGAACCTGAGGATACTGTACAATTTGTCGTTTATCCTCTGCATAGTAAAGGCATAGAGCAAATGACATCAAAATCTTTTCGCCCGAAGAGAGATCGGAAAAAACTAATTCATCACCGCTTCTTTGATGAATTAGTTTTGCTTGATAAGGCACTGCTTCTCTTATTCTAGTTGGTTTCGTAATACGAAAATCAAGATTGGAACTTTCTAAAACACTATTTAAGAATTCCCAAGGCGGGTCACCATATCGTTTAACAAAATCCTCATCTGTAAGGAAACCGATTGCTTCTCCTTCCTGTTCATGAAGATACTTATTAAATTTATTATCTACTCGCATTTTTTCATATGCTGTAAATAAGCGACTAAATGACTGCTGAAAAATATCCACAGGTAAAGTTGTCATTATATAAGTTTCATAAAAATCATCTTCATTAAAGTCTATAATTGATTTTGATGTCTTTTTCCTTAGTAGATCAATAAGTTGTTTATGCTGCGTCCCATTCTGGCTAAATATCGAATCTATAGAACTGTCATGACCAGGTTTGTGGGTTTGAATCCAATTTAATATTTCATTGACTAAGGTAGTGTTATCTGTACTTTCTATTAGCTCTTCTCGAGACATAGATATAACTTTTGAGGCATCGTGACCCAGAATTTCGACGTAACCCTTCTCATTTAAAAATCGTCGGAATTGATTTATCAATTGATCTCTGTATTTGTTTATCGGCTGTTGAAGGGTCGTCCAATAATCAGTTCTTTCTTGAGTTAGTTGATAAGCATTTATGGATTCACTGTTGTTGGGAATTAAACTATTCCAGTTAAATAGACGAAATATTGCTTGGTTTCTTTGAGGTGTTATGCCATCAATACTTATTGCACTTGCAGTAATTGCTTCCAAAAGCTGTGTTTTGCCGGAACCATTAACTCCTGTAAGAATTGTGAAATTGGGTAATTCAAAAAGTTTTAGACTTTTTATAGATTTGTACACGGACTGAAATTCAAGTTTCACAAATTATCTCCATTCATGCCATATAACAAAAGCCTCGATTTATTTTAACAATCTTTTTAAGAACTTTCCCGTATAACTTTTCTCACTCTTAACCACACACTCCGGCTTCCCCTCCGCAATCACATACCCCCCACCATCCCCACCCTCTGGCCCCAAATCCAGCAGCCAGTCGGCAGTCTTCACCACATCCAGATTGTGTTCAATCACAATCACCGTGTTGCCCTGATCAACCAAACGGTGCAGCACGTCAAGTAGGCGTTGCACGTCGGCAAAGTGTAAGCCTGTGGTGGGTTCATCCAAGATGTAAATGGTGTTGCCCGTATCCTTGCGTGAGAGTTCTTTAGCCAGTTTGATGCGCTGCGCTTCACCGCCAGAAAACGTAGTAGCACTTTGACCCAGTTTGATGTAATCCAGACCCACATCGTGCAGTGTTTGCAAAACGCGGTGAATCTTTGGGTGATGCTCAAAGAAACCTAGTGCCTCCTGCACATCCATGTCTAGCACGTCCGAGATGTTTTTATCTTTGTAGCGCACTTGCAGCGTTTCACGGTTGTAGCGTTTGCCCGCACATTCTTTGCACTCCACCCATACGTCCGCCAGAAAGTGCATCTCAATTAAGTTTTGCCCGTGACCACCGCAGGCTTCGCAGCGTCCACCTTTGACGTTAAAAGAAAATCTGCCGCCAGCATAGCCACGTTTCTTGGCCTCGGGCAACATGGAGTAGACATTGCGAATATCATCAAAGACACCTGCATAGGTTGCAGGGTTACTGCGTGGTGTGCGCCCGATGGGGTCTTGAGTGATGTGGATGATTTTATCTACTTTGTCTAGCCCCTTCAAGGATTTATAGGGTCCAGGCATCACGTTTGAGTCGTGTAGTTTGCGAGAAAGTGCAGGAAAAAGCGTACCTGTAATAAGACTTGATTTACCACTACCAGAAACACCTGTCACGCAAGTGAGTACGCCGAGCGGAAGTTTTACGGAAACGTTTTGCAAGTTGTTGAGAGTGCAGCCAGATAACTCAAGCCATCCCTGGGCTTCTCTGCGTTCTGGTTTGGGTGGTGTAATTTTTTTCTTACCACTTAAAAAATTTCCAGTCAGGCTTTTAGCATTTTTCTTGAGTTGGCTTGGGCTCCCTTCGGCAACCAGTTCACCGCCTTGTACACCTGCACCTGGTCCTAAATCCACAATCCAATCTGAATGGTTCATGGTTTCTTGGTCATGTTCTACAACCAAGACGGTATTACCCATATCACGCAGTCTTAGCAGGGTTTGAATCAGTGCTTCGTTATCTCTGGCATGAAGACCAATACTTGGTTCATCGAGAATATACAGTACGCCCATCAATCCAGAGCCAATTTGACTGGCTAAGCGAATCCGTTGCCCTTCACCACCTGAGAGTGTTCCAGCGCGGCGGTCAAGCGTGAGGTAGTGCAAGCCTACATTGAGCATAAACTGCAAGCGGTCACGAATTTCTTTGAGGACTTCGGCGGCGATTTCTTTTTCGCGTTTGCTGAGTTTTTTCTCTAAATTCACCACCCACTGGTGTGCTTCTTCAATCGAAAACTGACTTACTTGTGAAATGGTTTTGTCAACCACTTTTACAGCTCTTGCTGCTGGGCTTAACCTGGCACCGTTGCAATCTGGGCAAGGCTGCTCACTCATAAAACTTTCGTACCACTGCCGCATACTTTCGCTATTCGTCTCGCGGTAACGCCGTTTGATGTTATAGATAATGCCGTAAAGAGGGCGGTCACTTTCACCTGTCCATTTGCCATTAGCCGTTTCAAATTTAAATTTAATAGACTCTCCATCAGAGCCATACATGATGGCGTGGCGTGTATGTTCAGGAATTTTATTCCAAGGCGTATCCAGAGAAAATTTGTAATGCTTGGCAATACTTAGCAAAGTGTTTACCGTCCAGCCTTCTTTTTTCTGTACTTCACCGTAATAGCGCAAGGCGCCTTCATTGATGGAAAGATTGGGGTCAGTGATAATCAGATCAGGAGTCACGTCCATTTGCATTCCCAAACCTTGGCAACTTTCGCACATACCAAGGGGGTTATTAAAGCTAAACATTTGGGTCGAGAGTTCGGGAAATGAAATATCGCAGTGGGGGCAGGCGTTGTGTTCGCTTAGCAAAAGCTCTTTTTCACCTAAGTCTACTTTTAACATCCCTTCAGCAGTTTTGAGGGTTGTCTCTACCGAATCAGTCAAGCGAGAAAAAAAGCTATCATCAGTTGATTCTGGGATTTGTAAGCGGTCTACAATCAGTTCTATGGTGTGTTTATTTTTCTTGATCAGCTTAATCGCTTCATTCAAGTTGCGAATTTCACCATTAACTCTAGCTCGTACAAAACCTTTGCTCTTGGCATAATCAAAAACGTCAGTGTGGGTACCTTTGCGGTTTCGCACTACGGGTGCAAGCAGTTGAAACTTTGTGCCTTTAGGTAAGGCGGCGAGTTGCTTGACAATTTGCTCGGCGGTTTGTGCTTCTACTTTGCGAGCGCAGTTGGGGCAATGTGGAATACCAACATTGGCATAAAGTACACGCAAGTAGTCCATCACTTCGGTGACAGTGGCAACCGTAGAGCGTGGGTTTTTACTTACTGTTTTTTGTTCAATAGCAATCGCTGGCGATAATCCACCAATGTAATCCACTTTAGGTTTTTCCATCTGACCCAAAAACTGTCGTGCATAGGCAGATAAACTTTCTACATATCGCCTTTGTCCCTCAGCATAGATGGTGTCAAAAGCTAGCGAGGATTTGCCACTGCCGGATACGCCTGTGATAACAACAAGTTTGTCACGGGGGATTTTTACATCAATGTTCTTTAAGTTATGGTGTTTTGCACCACGCACGGTAATATGGGTTTCTGCCATCTTAATCAACTCCCAGAAAATTCAACTAGAGAGAGTATACCTTAAAAATTAAGGGATTCGTCAAGTGGAAAATTTCTGAAAAACAAGATGTACCACTGGGCTTAGACAAACAACCACTTGCGCTCTACTCAACCCACTTGGTAAAAGTTTGAGGACAATTCAGGGTCTCGAGAATAAAGTAGCTTTTAAGGAGTTCTTTAATGAAAACGTATTCTAAATCAGTTCGGAAAATCTTCATATGGGTAACTCTAGTAGGTTTAATGCTTTTAGGTCTAATTGCCTGCATGGCAGAACAAGACTCACAGGACATTTCTGGAGCGGCTTTAATAGAGCCAGGTACTTATATCCTTACTGCCAAGCATAGTGGCATGGTTCTTGACTTACCTGGGTCTAACCCCCAAGCCGGAGTACAACTTTGGCAATATCCCCTAAACAATAGCAATGCTCAAAAGTGGAAGCTCGAGACCTTAGATGGTGAATGGGTCAAGATTACCTCGCTGGTGAATGGCCTGGCTTTACACGCTGGAGCTACCAAAGATGGAGCTAAGGTTAGCTTGCATCCTTATAGCAATTGGCGTGCAAAGCATTGGCGGTTGATTGCCCGTGGTGGTTATTACGAAATCATCAACCGTGCTTCTTCGGGCTGGCTCGAGGTTAAAGATGCTAGCACCGCACAAGGGTCCTTAGTACAAACCTGGAGTCGTACCTACAACGACAACCAGAGGTGGAAACTAGAAAAAGTAGATGCGCTAAGTGACTATCAAAAAAATCTCCAGATGATTACTGCTGCCTCGGTACGAAACCGCAATTTAGATGACTCAGCGTACCGCAACACGCCCATGGCCAATATACCTACAGGTTCCACCAGTCCTCTGCTAGGCCCACGCTCTGACTACCTCCAAAGTGCAGGTGGCAATCCCGAAGTAGGTTTTCCTGCTAGAGGTGTAGGAACCTTTCGCACATCCTGTGAATTTTCACATTTTGCTTACGATGACCCTCTTGTACATCCTAATAAACCTGGGGCTGCCCACTTGCATATGTTCTGGGGTAATACCGATGTCAACGCCTATTCAACTTATGACACACTGTACAATTCGGGTAGTAGCACTTGCAACGGTATGGAGCTAAATAGAACGGGTTACTGGGCACCCGCCATGTTTGATGCAAAAGGTAATGTGCGAATTCCAGAGCGGGTGATTGTGTATTACAAAGGCTACGGTCTGGCCCAAGGTAAATCAATTATTTATCCACCTAGAGCTGCCATGATAAGTGATGACAAATTACACCGCACCAGTGACACTGTTGGAGGTGTCGCAGAAATGAACTTTCTATGCAGTGATCAGTTTCGTGGCCAAAGAACACCTGCTAGTCTGACGATTCCCATTTGTAATGGTAGCAGTGCCATCAATCTTTGGGGTTCTGGGCGTGCAGCAATCGAGATGCATATCAAGTTTCCCAACTGCTGGAATCGCCAAGACCCCTCTAACCCCAAAAACTGGTTGCTGTCTCGTGCGGGTAGTTGGTTTTACAGCAACTGTGAAGAGCGTGCTACGTTGCCCAATATTCATTACATTATTGCTTATCCCCTCGAGCCTAACGAAACGACTGCAGGCTGGTATATAGCTTCTGATGTAGATCCCACGACACGCCAACGCACCAAAGCTCGTGGCAGTTCTATTCATGCTGATTGGTGGGGAGCTTGGAACCCAAGCATCAATAAACGCTGGATTGATAACTGCGTAAATTCCAAGACTGACAGAAATGGTGATGGTCTGGATGATGAAGATCATGGTTGCGGTTTTGGTTATTTGACCAACGGTGGCCCAGAAGTAAGGCTAGATGCTAACGGTAATCCTGTGCTAGATGCAAATGGTAATCCAATTCCAGCTCCGCCTCTTCCTCCGGCCCTTAAATACCGCAAGCAGTACACCGGTCCCATCAAGGTTGCAGCAAGTACGCTTTACCAAGAGTTGTGCCCAGGTGGCCCCCAGATAAGCACGGCAACTGCTGCTGCCTACTGTAAACCTGCCATTCCTGCTATCTCGAGTAGTGCGTCTCACGAGCATCATTAAACACTAAGTACCTGCTGGATGAAATTGTCTGGTGACAATTTCATCCAGCGTGAGCGGTTAAGGACCTATCAGCTTAGTATGTGACAAATCAACTTATGGAGGTACTTAGTACACTCATTTCTCCAAAATGCTAAACTACTTCTATGGCAATTACCAATCTCCCAGAAGCCCAAACCCAACTAGCCAAGCTCATTGAAGATGTTCTGGCAGGTAAAGAAGTGATTATCGGCAAAGAAGGGCAACCTCTCGCCAAACTTGTACCCTACCAGCGCAATACAAGCCCCAGAAATTTAGAGCAAGGTATCTGGAAAGATAAGGTTTGGATGGCAGATGATTTTAATGAGTTACCAGAACACTTAATGCGAGCATTTCATGAATCTTCTACTTGATACACAAATTGTCATATGGCTATTTAGCCAAGACCCAAGACTACCTGAAACTATTAAAGATCTACTTCGTAATGGTGAAAACGACGTTTTTGTAAGTGCAGTGACTGCTTGGGAAATTTCTATTAAGAAAGCAATTGGCAAACTGAAAGTGCCAGGCAACTATCGTGAAGGTTTAAGACTTTATCGCTTTACACCCTTGGATATTACAACTGACCATGCTCTTGGTGTCGAAGAACTGCCTTTGTATCATCAAGATCCATTTGATCGTTTATTGATTGCTCAAGCAAATTTAGAAAACCTTACTATTATCTCGAGTGATGAGAAATTTGGACTCTATGATGTCAGACTTATCGTAGTGTAGATGAGCCTAACCTCCTAAATGAACCTATAGCCTTTTGCTTGTGAGCATTAATTGCTGTGCTAAAAACATCCAAGCGATTACGCTTAAACTTAGTGTGGTCTGGATAGCTTGTATTTCTCATTATTCATTTAGTAAACTATTCCCGTTGAATACAACTTAATCCCAAGCTTTGAGGAGTGGTGACGTATGCCCGTGGTACTAGACCCCAATATCAAAAGTTACTATGAACAAGATCGTGAATCTGACCGCCTTGAAAGAGGTCCCTACAAGCTCGAGTTCTCCCGAACGCAGGAACTGGTCTTGCGCTTTTTGCCCCAAAATCCCTGCACCATTTTAGATATAGGTGGTGGTACAGGTATCTATGCTGGCTGGTTAGCTAGTAAGGGTCATGATGTTCATTTAATAGATATCATGCCCAATCATATTGAGCAAGCTAAGCAAAACCCTGAAAACGCCAGAATAAAAAGTTTCAAGGTTGGAGATGCAAGAGAGCTTGATTATGAAACGGAGTCTGCCGATATAACCTTACTTTTTGGGCCTTTGTATCATTTATTAAATAAAGAAGACCGCTTAAGATGCTTGGGTGAGGCTTATAGAGTTCTTAAACCCAATGGCTTTTTGTTTGCTGTAGGCATCTCTCGTTACGCACTTTTACTAGACGGGCTCTTTGAAGACTTTTATACCAATGATGATTTTGCCATTACGGTCATGAAAAATGTAATGACAGGTGAGCATGATAATCCCAAACAGATTCAACATTATTTTACTACAGCCTTTTTTTACCATCCACAGCAATTCAAAGATGAAGTTCTAGCAGCAGGGTTTACAATTGAAGACCTTTATGCCCTCGAGGGGCCAGCACGCCTGATGCACGCCTTTGATCAACACTGGGATGACCCTGAAAGACGAGAGTTGGTTCTCAATCTAATTCGTTTGATTGAGACTGAATCTACGCTTATTGGTGCCAGTGCCCATATGATGATGGTGGCCAAAAAATAATCTAGGTCTTCACCGATTGTGAAACCAATGGCCCCACCCTAGGCATTTTAAAGTAACTTCACTCGAGCTAAGAGTTAGGCTAAAGGTTTAGCTTCCGCAGACATTACATACCTGTCATGCAAATCCATAACTATTTTTGCTTCAGGATGAATGCTGGTGTTCCCTAATATCTCTACTAATTTGCAAACATCATACTTTTCTATTTTCTGGTGATACACCACTTCCCATTCCCGTTGTAAAAGTTCTTGTTCAGGACTCTCCCAAGGGTAGCGTACGGGTGGACGCTCGAGTTTTATGCGCCAGTATTTGGGTGTGAGTCTGGCCCGAAAACAAGACTGAATGGCACACAAACGCCTATAGCGATTGTCACATTCTAAATCCTTCATGATTTGTGCAACCTCACTACTGTTGGGATCAAAGAGTGCATGTGTGACAAGAAGCCGAAACCCTGCCTTGGTTTGATATATACGCATACCAAAATCTGGATGATTTGCGTGCCACTGGTGAATGCGTTCTAATACCAATTCTTCCCTGGGTTTAGGTTTACTTCCAAAACCAAAAATGTTTTTTAAGATTTGCCCTAGGGATTGCCCTCTCCATAAAGAAATTTGCATCAGGTCAACATCTATAAACATAACTCTGGCGGTATTGATTACCAGTGAGCCTGCGGCATTGCGAGTAATAATTGCAATACGTTCTTGATAATTTAAGATTTCTTGAATGATTTCTTCCCGCAAGGGTGCGCCGTGTTTGGGATAGCTGCCTAATTTTTCTCCACGCTCTTTTCGGGTAATGCGCTCGGCTAAAGTAGCATTGGCTAGCTGCTGGGCCTGTTGGGGGCCTTGGTCTGAACCCTTATATGCCACAAAGTGATAGGGTTGCCCCTTGATAGTGACAGAACTTTCGGCTTTAGCCCAGTAGCGTGGGATATTCATATACAAAAGTTTAACCACCAGAATGTTTTAAGACAAGGCTTACTAAAGTTTGCATACTGCTTCTAAACAATTCCTAAATAAAGGTTGGGTATTGTTTAGGAGAGAGCAAGAACGCTTTCTGATTAAAACTGAACGGAGTGGATGTTATGAGTGACTATCACGATTTAGGACTAAGTGCAGATTTACAAATGTGGTTAAAGAACCCTATTGAGCGCAGACAGGCTTTAGCAATGGGATTAGTAGGCGTTGGAACATTGCTAAGTGGTTGTTCAATCGCACAAACAAATAGCGGAACTTGTGTGACAGCTATTCCCCAAGAAACGGCTGGCCCTTTTCCTGCTGATGGCTCGAGGCAAAATATAAATATCCTTGATGATACGGGGGCTGTTCGCAGCGATATTCGCAGCAGCCTTGGCACTGGAAATACCGCCGAAGGGATTCCTCTAACTGTACAATTGCAACTTGTAAACACCAATGACGGGTGTACCCCACTAGCAGGTTACGCCGTTTATTTGTGGCACTGTGACCGTGATGGTGCTTACTCTATGTATAGCAATGGCGTAACCGATGAAGACTATTTGCGTGGCGTACAAGAGGCAGACAGTGAAGGTAAGTTAACCTTTACAAGCATTTTTCCTGGGTGCTATGACGGACGCTGGCCACATATTCATTTTGAAATTTACCCATCTTTAGCTGTAGCCACCAATGCTTCCAATACGATTCACACCTCACAACTGGCGTTTCCAGAAGCAGCCTGTGCAGAAGTCTATAGTGCTGATGCTGCCTATAGTCAGAGTGTAAACAATCTGTCAAGAGTATCTCTAGAAAGTGACAATGTTTTTCGTGATGGTGTAACTGAACAGCTTGCCACAGTTACTGGTAATGCCACTGACGGCTATCTGGCAACGCTGGTGGTTGGCGTTCCAGCTTAAATTTATCCTCCTTTTCCTCCACCCTCGAGAATCCTCAAGATTTCGAGTTTACGATAATTTGAACTCGAAATCTCATAATTATTTGTCATTGCGAGGAGCGTTTTAGTGGCAAAAGGTGCTACAAATAATGCTTGATAAGTCGTTTGTAATGAACGAGCGACGAAGCAATCCGTATATTAACTTTGTAGCAAGGTCAGTGCAAGGAGATTGCTTCGCGGATGCAGCAGCGATAGGCTTAATTGTGTCTAGTACGCCCTTAACTGAGGCTCGCAATGACAAATTACTGTGCAAACGGCGCACTTTGCGCCGTTTGCACAAAAGATTCGTACCTGACTCATGTTTTTGTTTGCAGAACGTAACCACATTTCCAAAAGTGGTTGAAATCTTAAAGCCAGAGATTTTTTTAACTGGACCTATCTATGACCTATAGTTGATATTCTGAACCTGATGCTGATCTTGCCAGTATTTGAAGAGCTTTCCCAAAATTTGAAGGGACTACCTTGGATTTATTGAAGGGATAATACCGACTATGGTATACAATACGACTATGATCTACGATTATGTAAAAGGCATAGATAAACCGATTTCACGTTTGGTTCAGGGCACAGTCATGATGGATGGCAAAAATCTAGAAAAAGAGTTCGCTCTTTTAGATGCTGTTTTTGCGCTGGGCTGTAACACCTTTGATACGGCCCATGTTTATAGCAGTGGCGGTAACGAACGTGCAGTAGGACAGTGGGTTAGAGACCGTGGCTTACGGGATAAAATCGTCATGCTTGGCAAAGGCGCTCACCATAACTCTGACCGCAAACGAGTTACGCCACATGACATTACTTCAGATATTTTTGATTCTTTGGCTAGATTTAAGTTTGATTATATTGACCTTTATATCTTGCACCGCGATGACGTAAGCATACCCGTGGGGCCTATTGTAGAAGTCTTGAATGAGCATCATAAAGCTGGACGCATTAAGGCTTTTGGTGGTTCTAACTGGTCACATCAGCGCATTCAAGAAGCCAATGCCTATGCTGCTGAACGTGGGCTTACTCCTTTTGCGGTAACGAGTCCTAATTTTAGCTTAGCCACACAATTCAAAGAACCCTGGGATGGCTGCATTAGCATCAGTGGCAATCAGGAAGCCAGAAGCTATTATCAAAAAGAACAAATCCCCATTTTTGCCTGGTCGAGTTTGGCTGGTGGTTTTTTCTCGGGACGTTTCAAACGAGATAATTTAGCAAGTTTTGATGGCTATTTTGACAAGCTGTGTGTTGAATCCTATTGCTATGAAGAAAATTTTCAACGCCTTGACCGCACCGAAGATTTAGCTAAACAAAAAGGACTCAGCATCCCCCAAATTGCCATGGCCTATGTGATGAATCAGCCCTTAAAAGTTTTTGCACTTGTAGGATGTCAGAATGCCGATGAATTTAAGGCCAATTTGGATGCCATGAACTTAAAGCTAAGCAATGAGGAATTGGCGTTTCTCGAGGGAAGGTAGTAAAAAAGCAATGAGTGATGAGTGAAAAGCAATGAGTGAAAAGTGCCTTAGGCTTGGGTAATCATGCCACACTTTTCCCTTTATCCTTTTCCCTTTATCCTTTTTACTTTCCACTTTCTTTTAATCCAAGGAATAAGCAAATAACCTAGCAAGAATAAATCGAGAGCTAGCTCAAGTGGGGCAAACCACCTTCCACCATGCTCTGGATCCCAATAACTAAAGCTATAAAAACGAAACGTCCAATTCAGAGGAAAAAAGACTAAGGGACCGTCATTGTAGTGTGTTGCAATATCTATAAGTGTGTGCAATGTGCAACCCACAACAAACCACAGCAGCCAATAAGCAATAGGGTTTTTCCTTAGCGGATAAAGCACCAGGGCGTAAAGCAATAGGAAAAGTGGTGCATGAAGAAGATGATGCACCGAAATCCACCAAGGATTCTTAAAGTAGAGTGTGTCAAAGATATAAGGCATGGCCTCACTAAAGGGCATACCCTGAGTGCGAAAATAAAGTGGGCTGATGATAGAGAGTGCTGTCAGTGAAATATCTGGTGCAACTGCACCCCACAAAAATGCACTGCGAATAAGGTTGGGATTCTTAGCGCGTTTGGCAATGGCTGCGTGAATGAGCCAGTGCGAGGGAGTATTCACAGATTCATCTTAGCTTTTATTTAACAGGTGCAACTCGAGTTATCAAAACTAGACTGTTTTGTTATTCCTTATTTTGCCTTGAACAAAAGTCCTTAGCACTAAATACAGCGAAAAGCCTAGTGGACCAAGCATCAATACAAAAAATAAAATGGGCGAGATAAACCAAAAAGATATGTTTCTTTCACGGCTATCCAAATATACCCAGCGTCCTACAAACAAATCAAACGCCAAAAAATGTACCCAAGCAATGGTTGCACCTGCGGGTGTTCCTAAAAGCGAAGTAATTCCCGAAAGGCTTGGATTCATGACGGCAGGCAAAACCTGCAAAATACCAGGCATTACAAGTGCAACATATAAAGCAGCCGCTAATGCGCTAATCCAAGGTGAAGCAATAATGCCCTTGGTCCACTTCCAAGTGGGCAAGAAAATCATCAAGAACCAAAAGGGCATGATCAGTAAACTGCTGAGTGAAAAAATTGTTTCCATAAGTTTCCTTTTATTGTTGTAAGGCTATGAGCAAACAGCCTACACCCAGTAGTAATGTGAGCGGACTATAAAGCCAAGTATCGAAAGTTGCAAATCTCGTTCCGTAAACACGTTTAGAAAACCCTATATAACGAAAATCGCCAAGGCTGCGTAGCAAGAACACACTGGCTATTGTCCAAATACCTAATGAAGTTATCCAGGTAGGTAAAAAGCTTGGCAAAATATGTGAAGCCTCGAGTACAATCAAAGCTGCTACAAACAGCAATGCTGCAACTATTAAGGTGATCAATGGCGTAGGTGTAAAAAGAGGTTTGCCTTCACGTTTAATTTCGGGAAGAACTGCGTTCATACCCACTCTACCACCCAATGCCCAGTACACGTGAATTGCGGAAAGAAGAAAGAGAATACTCGAGACGTTCCGAGCGATTATGGTCATAGCCTATTATTTCTCAATTTGTTTAAGTTCATACTCCATCAAATGCTCTTGCAAGCGTAACCTTGGTCCGAGGAATATCCCAGCCCCATGTATAAACACACCAAGGCCCCAGCCCAACATCGGCAGGAAAAAGCTAAAATCCCAAGTAAAAAGTCCCTGCAGATATTGTATGTTGCTCACGATGCTAAAAACAACTAGGTGGATGATAAACCCAAGTTTTGCCTTGGCTCTTTTTTCGGCGAGGTATTCTGGCGTTGTGGAATGAGTTATTGTTTGTGAGTTACAACTATTGTGTTTCATAAAATCCTCCAAGATTTGGACAAAGGTGAAAAATTAAAACGAATTTCGATTTATGCTTTTTTGCTTAACGGGTATTTTTGTAAACGCTCAGGATTTTCACGAATTGCAATCTGCTTGATTTGCTCGAGCCATTTTGTTCTTTGCTCTGCTGTAGACTTGTGCATCCCTGCAAGTTCAGTAATTCGCACAGACCTTATCCCGCAAAACTTTAAGATGGCATGTCTCATTGCATTATGACCCGCAGCATGGTAGATAAAACGGTTCCACCAACTCGGGGTATCCATAGTAACGATGAGCCGAGCAGTTTTACCCTTGAGAAGTTGGTCGGGCAGAGATTTTCCTTTTTGATACTTGAAAGCAAATCCTGGTAGAAAAACTCTATCAATAAAGCCTTTGAGTAAAGCTGGCATCGTGCCCCACCAGGACGGATAAACAAAGACCAGATGATCCGCCCAAGTAATATCTTGTTGGGCTTTTTTCAAATCAGGCTCGAGAGCTTGGGCTTCTTTTTGCCCTGAACGAACTTCGGCATTAGCATCAAGAATAGGGTTAAAGCTAAGCTCTCCTAATTTCAAAACACGAACCTCAGCCTGAGAATGGTTTGCACCTTCGGTATACGTTTCAGCGACGGCGTTACAAAAACTTTGGCTACCTGGGTGACCTAAAATGACCAATACTTTCTTCATATACTCCTCCTTCAAAAAGGTTTGACGACCATGAGATAAAGAACAACGATAGGCAGCAACGTGGCTACTGTGCCAAACACGTTCCAAATCATCGAAGCCCGTTGATAACCTGCGGTAAGTTGACCTGTTGCAATGGACTCTTTGGCTTGGCGTATCATCTTGCGCTGACTAGGAAGTAAGATACCTGTCCAAAGGATGGCAGAGAAAATAAAGATGCCATAAGCTACAGATACCCAACTAAGCCGTGTGAGCGATAAACCCATTCGCACCATCAAGATATGACCCGTAACCAGCAACATCACAATGCCAGGCAGTGTGAATACGAAGTCAGCAACCATCACGTTTCGCGCCGTGTTATAGATACCTTGCAAATCACGGCGATATTCGGCCACTATTTTCCAAAAGGCTGCGGTAATGATATTGCCAAGAAAAAGAACTGCACCTAAAATGTGGATAAAAATTAAAATACGCATAACAATCCTTTCAAGTTGTTTGTAATCTAGAAGGTTGAGGTGAAGAAAGAAGCTTCCTATACCAATCAATAGTTTCTCTTAGGGATTCCTCGAGTGGCGTAGCACTTTCCCCAAAGGCTTTGATAAATTTAGAAGAATCAACTATGTAAGGCTGATTATATTGGTACAGCATCTCAGGCACTTCTCTGGCGGCTGGAATAAACAAACCGCCAATGCGTAACATTATTGACCCCATAATGCTGACCTTGAGAGGTTTGTTGGCAAGGCGTGCAGCTATCTCAAGAACCTCTCTTTTGGTTTTGGTGGCTGCGTTGGGCACGTGCCAGACTTGTCCAAAGGCTTCGTCATGATCACCTAAGATGACTAAGGCTTTACCAAAATCTTCAATATAGGTTAGGGTATGCGGCATATCTATATTGCCAATCATCGAAACAGCTTTGCCTTTTAGCAGGGCAGGAAAAACTCTACTACCCAATTGAGACTGCTCGGTTGCATAGGGACCAAAAAAGTCTGAACCGCGACCAAAGGTAACTTGCACGTTGCCTTCTTGGTGAGCATCTAACATCATCTCAGTAACACTAGCTCGAACCTTGCCCTTACGAGTAATTGCACTGTGAGGTAAACCCTCGTGAATAGGCCCAGCAACATTGTCATACATGTACAAGTTGTCACCGATAACGAGTTTTGCTTTGCTAGAAATAGCAGCCCCTAAAATGTTTCCCCATAACTTGGGTAAATCGGTTTCCCACACTTTGGCACTATAGGCAGGCGCAGCACAGTTGTAGATGACAGTGGCTCCTTTGGCTACAGCTCGAGCCTGGTCTACATCATAGGCATCCGCAGCTTTTATCTCTACACTTTTAGGCAGGTCTTGCATTTTGCCACTACGGTTGACGATACGCACTTGCTTGCCACGCTTCACCAACTCGTTCATCACTGAGTGGCCTAGAGGTCCTGTGCCAAAAATAACGTGCAGTTCGTTTGTCATATATTTCTCCTTTTAACGTGGGCCAGGCTTGGTCTCGAGCGCGTAATCACAAAGGTTGCAATGAACACACTAAAAATAATGCTTGCAAAAACTGACAGCGTTAAAATATCTGGCGCAATGATTGACTGTGCTCGCAAGGCTTGCCAAGTCACAAGAGCGACTAAGCCTAAGTAACCTAAAGCTGCTGTCCAGACGAGTTGTACGTGTTGCTGAGTAGTTAAGTTTCGACGACGCGAAATAAACCATACTATAAGAGGCAACACTTGCAGAGCGTGCATCCCGATAAAATGCCCAATGCGTAAATCACCACCAACTGTTGACCAGTTCAGTCCGGGCAAACCAGGCCCACCGTCTTCTACACCGACGCTATGTGCGCCAGCAATGGTGACGCTCTCACCGTTTTTCCAACCAGCCATTTGCAATGCCGTCGGGCTTGTCATCAGGTAACCTTCGCCAAGGCCCATGATGGTGATAAGAAGACCAAGCCGCAAACCCCAAGCAAACACGGGACTATCAAACTTTTGTCTAAGAAGCAAAATGGCTATCACGATATTAGTGATAAAGAGAATCATGATGGCAATAGCCATTACTGACCAAAGCGCAGTATTAAGTGGACTCGAGACATTAAAGTGACTCGTGGTACCTCTAAACACTTGCGTGATGATAACAAACCACTCAGCAGCAAAGGTTGTTAAAACAACCCAACCCAAAACACTCACGAGCCTTTTGCGCCAGCGTTTGGATGTATCAATAAAGCTCAAAAACCACAGCAGTGTAAAGGTGTAAATGACAATTGAAATGGCAAATTTAGTGGGTTTGAGCCAAGCTGGTGATCCGGTAATATAACGAGCGTCAAGAAAAATTCCTGCCATGAAAAATAAACCCATGACCGCAGTAAAAAGCCCCGAGATAAAAAGTGGGCTGTGCGTTTTGCTAAGACGCTGACTAAGTTGCGTCCAAAGTGGGCGTGGTTGATTGGTGGCGGGTTGTATCATAGTTTCCTCCTTGAGTTGGTGGCTCGAGCGTACTCGAGTAAAATCAATGTTTCTTCCGTATTTAGTCTCGAGCTAAGGTGCTGTTTTCTCTGTACTTAGTATCGCTAATTCACTTAACACCGTTAATTAAAGGATCAAAAAAATTTATGGATATATTCGGGTCAAGTAGTAACGAATGGCTCAGTTCTTGAAACCCTTGATACGCTATATGTTTTAGACACATCTTAACCTCCCTTCTTTATGCGCAGTAAGCGCGTTTGATTGCGTCCATCTGCATTCCAAAAAGCTGCTCTGCCTCTTGCGGCGAAAAGATGTGTTCGGTTAGGGCCAAACTCACCACACCATGAACACTGGCCCAAATGAGGGCAGCGTAGGCCCGCACGTCACCTGGAATCATGACTTTTTCTGCAATACCTTCTTCAATCACACGCCGTAAAACACCAAACGAATCAATAATAGATTCGCAGCCTTCGGGTTTTTTCTGCATGAACTCACCGCGCTGCATGAACATCAGGCGGTAGTGAATGGGGTGTGATATAGCAAAGTGAAAATAAGCCCAGCCGACTACGTGGAGACGCTCGAGGGGATCAGTCTTACTCCTATAAGCATTCTCGAGGCTTTCACCAAAGAGTTTTAGACCATCATAGGCAACATGAAGCAGCAAATCGTCTTTGTCCTTGAAATAAAGATAAATAGTGGTTGGAGTGTAACCAATAGCTTCGGCAACCTGCCGCAGTGAAAAATCCTCATAGCCTTTTTCTTCAAAGAGTTTGGCAGCAGCTACTAAAATCTCTTGGTGCAAATCGGCTTTCTTTTGCTCACGGCGTTTCTTGCTGGCTTCTTTAAGTCTGGTGGCTCTAGTGGCTGTTATCATTACGTAATCATTTTACTTAACGGTGTTAAGTTTGTCAAGGGCTGAAATATCTATTGTGCTTTCATAAAAATAGTATGATTGATAGTATGAATACTCAACGTTTTACCGTCAGTGTAGAAAAAGAATTGGCTGAGTTTTTAGATAGCTATCAAAAACAGCATCAGGTATCTAATCGCAGTGAAGTGATTGCCAAAGCCATCAAACTTTTGCGCGAACGCGAACTAGGACGCGCCTACTATGAAGCAGGGCTCGAGTGGGAACAAAGCGAAGATGCCAAGCTATGGGAGAAAACCAGTGCCGACGGACTCGAGTAGCCCTATCGTTAATAACCTAGTTGTTAAGCGAGGTGATGTGTTGCTGGTAGACTTTGAACCAACCCTCGAGGGCGAAGCCAATAAAATACGCCCTGCGGTAGTCATAAGCAATAATGCAAACAATAATTTTTCCCCAACGATTACCGTGTTGCCACTCAGTACCAACACACGCAAACTTTACCCTTTTCAAGTATTTCTCGAGTCGTCTATTACGGGTTTGGATAGTGATAGCAAAGCTCAGGCTGAGCAAGTTCGCACTATGAGCAAAAAACGTGTGAAGGGATTTGTAAAATCTTTGCCTGAAGAAATTGTAGAAAGACTCGAGCAGGCTTTACGGTTACATCTAGGTTTATAATTAAGTCTTGTTAGATCAAGGTGAATTTATGAAAGTCAATATACACGATGCCAAAACCAACCTTTCTAAACTTGTTGAGCGTGCTTTACAGGGTGAGGACATCGTAGTGATGAAAAATGGTAAGCCATTGGTGCGTTTGGTTCCCGTAAGAGAAGACGAATTCTTACGCCCTGTGGGTCTCGATAAGCAAAAGGTTGGAGCTGATTTCGAGAAGCGTTCAATGGATAGCATTGAGGGTCTCGAGTGGGATAGCCCGCTACCTATGGTGAGCTTTTACTCTTGACTATCAAACAAAGGGTTCATCCCTTTACGTTTAGATTCACTTTGCACTGTCTTTACTTTACTCTGCTCGTAACTCACGTTGGTAGAACCCTTGGGCAAATCAGGTTGTTTACCGCCAAACAAATCTTCAACCGTCAAAATCTGAATTTTTTGAATGCTTGCACTGCCATATTTGTATAAGCCATTTTTTGCAGCATCGTCATACATGCCTTTGGTAGGCGGATAAAGCGTAAGCAAAATGCCCATTGCTGCTTTTTCTCGCTCAACAGTGCCGACTAAATCCCGCACCATGCTCGGATTTAAGTTTTTGCCACCCTTTACACTCACAATGACTTTTTCTAACTTTTCACCGCCTGGTGTGCGAAAGTAGTACACACCGTCAATACCAGTATCGCCACCCTTTTTACCTTTCTTGCTACTTCCTGATGCACCATAAGGCTGTGCGCCAATCATGCCGACTACCCAAAACTGAAACTGAAATGCGTCTGCCTCAAATAAATACTGCGCTCCTTGCAAGTCTTCGGGTGTGCCTTCGACTTGGTAATCTTTACCCGCCTCGAGTTCAAAATCTCGCTTGAGCCGCGCCTGCATAAGTGCAACCGATAAATGTGTAATGTCTATGCCAATCCAATTGCGCCCAAGTTTTTGTGCCGCAGCAACCGCGGTACCACAACCACAAAACGGGTCAAGAACAATATCTCCAGGATTTGAGCTAGCTGAGATGATTCTCTCGAGTAGAGCAAGAGGTTTTTGGGTTGGATAGCCAAGACGTTCTGAAGACTGTGCCTGAATAGGAGGAATGTCTATCCAAATATCATCAACTGGATTGCCTTCCTGCTCATCTAAATATCTCTTGAGAACGGGTACTTTACCCAGTGAAGTTTGTATTACAATTCCATCTTCGTAGGCTTTTTGCATTCTCTCTTTTGTCCATCTCCAAACTCTTGTCACTCCAAGAAATTCGTATGTGAGATTTGGTCTATCTTTATTCGGGTTTGTTAAGTCAGCCAATCTGTATTTTCTACCCGTTTCCTTATCAACATATTTATAGAATGCTTTCAGGTATTCAGGATTATGAGCAGTGTATTGTGCATTCCAAGTGAGTTTTTCACTCTTGCTGTAATAAAGAATGATGTCATGATTTTTGGCGAATCGAGTAAAAGCTAATCCTTTTGCATTTTGACGTTTCCAAACAATTTCGTTTCTAAAATGTTCTATACCAAAAATAATATCGAGAATAAACTTTAGATAGTGGCTTGCGGTTGGGTCACAGTGTAAATACAAACTTCCTGTTGGTTTCAAAACTTGGTGCATTTCTATCAGGCGTTCTGCCATCATCACCAAGTAGGCTGCTAAATCATTTTTGCCAAGGGCTTTTACCATCAGGTGTAACACTTCGGCAAGTTCACCATTTTTTAGGGTCATGCGGTCTAGGGCCAGTTCATCGTCACTGCCCCAGTGCCAGGTATCTTCAAAGGCCACAATCTGTGCGGTGCTACGCTCGTCTTTGTGGTCACGGAAAATCACGTTATAGTCGGCGTTGCTGTTAAAGGGTGGATCTAGGTAAATCAGGTCAATGCTTTCGTCCGTGATGTGATCTTGCAAAACCTCGAGGTTGTCGCCGTAGAAGAGTTTCTTCATGCGTTCTAGTATATCGCTTGAACCATAGCTATCTTGCCTCTGATATGTATTAAACTTATTGAGAGGTTATTATGAAAGAATGGCAACTTAAAGAGGCAAAAACGCAGTTTTCAAAAGTTGTATCTGATGCAGCAAAAGGTGAAGAACAGCTTATTGTTGAAAATAATAAAAAGCTTCTTGTAGTTATGCCTTATTCCAAGTATATCCAGCTTACTGATATCGAACATGATAAAACACCAATTAAACCTTTTGAACTCGAGTAATTTAAGGATAACCATGTCTAAAAAATGTATCTGGTCAGGACAAACAAGTAACAAACTCAAAGCCTTGGGGCCTGTAGAACACAAGGGTCAGAAGCTCGAGCTATTTGCCCTACCCGAACACACTGCCAAAGCCACAACATTTTTACAAAGCTATCAAAAACACCGCTTACTCTTTCAACGTTTGATGGCAGTAGGGCTTATGTTGGTTATTCTCTCTACCTTCTCGAGTGCGAAATGGATTGAGAGTGTAGGCTGGGCCATTTTAGGAATAACATTTTTAGTTTTCCCTTTTGGACATCGCCCAGATTTTCAGGGGATGAGTTTGAGTAAATCTATTAAGTTGGCCAGGGTTTTGGGTGTTGCGTTTTTGATCATGGCTGGATTTATAAGTATTTGGCAAGTCTACGGGGTATCTCTTAGTTAGTTTCTTGGCAATTCTTTGTACCTTGACTCTTTATAAGTTAGCGGATTACAGATAAGGTTCAAGTCGTTCACGCCACTCGAGGTCATTGGTTTTTGCATAGACTGCTTGAACAAGCTGAGAAGGATTGCCATTAGAATACTTACTAGCAAACAATAAAGCAGCTTTGGGTGCATAGGGGCTATCAGGCTCTTTATGCAAGGCTTTTTCAAGGATAGCTTGCGGCTCGTCAAAATGATTGAGTAAATGTAGGATCATCTTAAGGTTGGATTCTATTGCAAATTCTTCTAGAAGTTTAGCAGCACGTACCGACATGTCCTGTTTAAGATAAAGTTGAATAGCTCGCTTCGCTGCTTCTTGATAGTTGCTCGTCAGTCCACGCTCAGTGCGTGCCAGTAATTCCCAGGCATAGGCATCTTCGGAATGAATTTTTAGGTAACGCATTAAAGGGGTTTTGGCTTGTTGGAACATGCCACTACCCACATAAGCTTCAGCGTCTTCACGATCTTGAATACCTTTTATATCCTCATACTTTTGACCTTCAGTAAGCCAATAGTTTTCTACTTTAGTTATTCTAAAAATAAATGCTACTAAGACTCCGAAAGCAAACCCTACTAAATGAGCCCAGGTAGCAACATTGCCACTTTGACCAGTAAGCACCACAAAACCTTCTCTTAAAAACCAGAATATAAGAGCAACATAAGCTGGCAAACTAAAGTGTTTAATCCTAAGTCTTAAAAAAACTAAAGCCACGAAAACAAATTTAATACGTGTCTTATAAAGCCTGAGTAAGAAGGCCCCCATAAGTGCAGCAATGGCTCCTGAAGCCCCAATCAGGGGTGACTGGCTTCCAGTAATTGCTACATAAGCCAGGGCTGCTACGATACCCCCTACAAAATAAAGACCTAAAAACACCCATTTTCCCCACAAGTCTTCTATCTTAAATCCAATAAGCCAGAGTAGCCACATGTTGCTGATTAAGTGAAACCAACTAGCATGTAGAAACATATGCAGTAACAATCCTAAAGGGTGACCACCCGAATGAAATCCATATTTCCAAACAAGTAAAGCACTTAAAAGCTTATCGTAATCAGCAATCATTTGATTAAATATTTGCTGTTTCTCTGCTGTAGCCTGAGTCTGACCCTCAGCCTCTAGGCTTTCTTTAAATAACTGGCTCATGGCATCTGATGTTTGTAACCAAGATTGAATGTGCTTAGGTGCTTCAAGTCCTGTATGGCTATGGTAATACTGATAGATTTTAAAGACACTATCACTCACCTGTTTTGAAGTTGCCCCAGGAAAACCAAGCTCCAACAAAAAGCCAAGTAGACATAAACCAATGAGACTTAGTGTAGCAATAGGTAAACGGCGCAAAGAAGTCACAAGCCCGTAAGGAAGAAGTATCACAACTTATGGTAGGTCAATTACTTATGTGTTACGGGGAAATAACTCTCGTAAAAATAAAAAAGTGAAATAGTTTACTTCGACAAAAAACTATCGAATAATTAATGCTGTTTCACCGATTCTTTAATGGCATGTGTAGAAAATCCAAACTGTGGCAAGTGTCTTTCACCTACACCGCTAATAATAGTGTCAGCTAGTTCTGCCAAGTTTGTGCCGCCCACTTCTACTTGCATTTTTAGACCTTCACGCAAATCATCTAATGTGCGCTCGTCTAAAAGTTTTTCAGTACCAAACTTTAGAACATTAGGAGACACTAAAAGTAAATCAGCCTCGCCCACTTCAATCTGCGTTAAAAAATCACGCCCAGCCAATAATCCTGCTACGGTGGTTACTTCACCAAAAGTTCTATTCTTAATCATGCGAACTTCTAACTCAAGTCCTTCAATGTTTCTAAGCGGCGTTATGGCCTCTTCTAAAATAGGTGCGAAAAGTTTTCCAGTGGCTAGTAGCACTTTGCGTGGTTGCGCCAAACGCTTGGGGAGTTTGGGCAACGGCGAAGAAAGAAAATCTCGCACCATGCCTACACCATTCTCGAGCATTTGAAAGCCTTCATAGTAATCATTCTCAGGTAATGCTTCATTAGCCAGAATATAAAACTCATCGCTGGCAAAAGCAAAGCGTGTACCGCGCTCTTCAAGCATTTTTTCTTGAAAAGCCCGAATGCGCTTTAAGACATCTTGGGCTTGCTCGGGCGTGTACGGTTTTAGGTCAGGTAAATTTTTGCGATGTTCGGTTAAGCCTACAGGCACACAGGCCACAGCCTGCACATTTGGATACTGAGATAAAGCCTCGAGGGTTTCGTCTAAATACTCGCCATCATTACGCCCGGGTAACAAAACCATCTGAGTGAATAAGTCAATAGGCTCGAGGCGTTTGAGCATGTCACGAATTTTGGTAGCTTTTTCATCTTTTACTTTGAGTCGCCACCACTTCATCATGTCAGAGCGCAAGTCTTGATTCATAGTGTGAACTGAAACATAAAGCGGACTTAAATTTTCATCTAAAATTCTTTGAATGTCGGTTTCGCTCAAATTGGTCAGCGTGACAAAAGACCCGTATAAAAAGCTGGTTCTAAAGTCATCATCCATCATGTATAAACTCTTGCGAAAACCTCTGGGCATTTGGTGTACATAGCAAAATTCGCACTTGTTGGCACACTTTCTTATGCCGTCAAAAATCACGTCTTCAAACTCTATACCTGGGTCATCCCACTCTACTTTTAGGGTGACTTCTTGATTTAGTAAGGGGTCTTTGACTTTAATATGGGCTGTGCCTTTTCCTAGTTCACGGCGGTAAGCCAAAATATCTGGAATGCTTTCGCCGTTGACAGAAACCAGTTCCCAGCCTGCTCGAATACCCGCTTTGTAAGCAGGCGAATCTTTGCGAATACTCGAGATAGAGGCGGTTGGGATAGTCATAAGCAGATTATTCTAGCAGAAAAGCAGGACTTCACCGTTCAAGGAGTGTACCAAAAGTGTTCTGAGTATTCCTGAACAATGCTATATTTCTCTTCTATGCCTACTGCTGTCATTAGCCAAAAAGGGTTGCGTCGCCTGCAAAAGGGACATCCCTGGATTTTTGAAAGTGATCTTAAACGTACAGATTTAAACCAGCCTGGCACGATAGAAGTTCTTGATGAACAGGGTAAGATATGGGGTCAAGGGCTTTATAATCCACGTTCAAAAATAGCCATTCGTTTGATGACCTTAGGTCAAAGGATTGATGAAGCCTTGTTGTCCCAGCGTGTTCAAACAGCAATGGACTACCGCGAGCGAATACGTCAGGGCTGGGAAGCTTTTAGGGTGATTCACAGTGAATCGGATGGTATACCCGGTCTGACGGTTGATAAATATGGTGATTATTTGGTATTACAACAACATTCTGCCGCTTTAGAAGCCTTTATGCCGAGCATCCTCGAGAGTTTGCAAGCCTATTATCAACCCCAAGGCATCTTGGCCCGCAATGACTCTGAAGTCAGAAAGCTCGAGGGCTTAGACCAAGAAGTCAAAGTGATTTTAGGTGATGTACCCCAAGAAATCATCTTTCATGAAGGGGAGATCAAGGTTTCCGCTGCGCCCTATACCGGTCAAAAAACGGGAGCCTTCTTAGATCAGCGTGAAAATCATGTCTATGCAGGGTCTTTGGCCAAAGGGCGTTGTTTAGATGTATTTTCTTATCATGGCGGGTTTGCCTTGCAACTGGCTAAAAAGGCCCAACAAGTGACTGCCATAGATAGCAGTGCGACAGCTTTAGCCCATCTTCAACACTCAGCAAGCCTAAACAGCCTAGATAATGTTCAAACCCTCAAAGGTGATGCTTTTGATTTACTTCGTGAACTTGTGAAACGGGGCGAGGTCTTTGATACCATTGTGCTAGACCCCCGGCCTTTGCCAAAGGACGTACCCAGCTCGAGAATGCCGTTACAGGCTACAAAGATATTAACGTTCAAGCCCTTAAATTGCTAAAACCAGGGGGCATCTTAATCACGGCAAGTTGCAGCTATCACCTAGAGGAGGCTATGTTTTACGCTATGCTATTAGAGGCTGCCTCGGATGTTGGAAAACAACTACGGGTTTTATCTAGGCGTTCGCAGGCAGTTTGTCACCCTGAGCGGTTTTCAATGCCAGAAACCCGTTATTTGAAGCTGGCTGCCTTGGAAGTTATAGAGGTTTAGGGTAAAATAATATGTTTGTCGGTAGATTGATTGGTAGAACGAAAGGTGCAATGTGTTAGACAACCCAGCTATGTCCTCTCAACAACTAGAAAATTTGGCGGGTAGCCTGGTATGGCGTGTTGGACGTTTGACCGAAGAAGCTCCTTTAACCATTCGTATTGGGTTAGCTAGCAGCGTGTCTTTATTTAATGAACTGCCTAAGCTGCGTACCGCTACCGATGCCGAAGTCGAAGCGGCTATGAAGGGTAAAGAATTTCGTGTGGAGTGGATTGGGCGGATGCCATGAAGCTAAGCCACGCAGTAGATTTCCACTTTGATTTGATTTTGTCCCAAGCGGCGGCCATCGATTTTGTACAGGATGCCAAAACCAGCCTGAGTAAAGCTAGCTTTATTGAAAACATGCAGGTTGATGGTGATGTGGTGAGCGCGAGTTTACCTGTCAACGCGGCCTTGTTTGGTCAGCAGGTCTTACACTTTAAGAGTCGGCTTATTCCCACCACAAAGGGGGCTAAACTCGAGCCTCTAGCCTTAGAAACCAATCAGATTGGCTGGGCTGAAGTTGCTGGTGAAGCTATGGTGAAACCCTTACCCAAAGGCAGTGAAGTGCGGTATCACTTTGATATCACTATTCATCTGCGTTTACCCAAGGCCGAGCGTTGGGGTGGTAAGGCCTTAATCAAAATGATTGAATTTACAGCCAACCGTGTTTTAGAGAATGTGACCTCGAGCTTTCCTGGAGCTGTACAAGAGGCTGCTAAAGAAGTTGAAAAGGCTTATAGCAAGTAATAAACCTAAACCTTTAACGCATTGCCATCCTAATAAAATAGCCTGATGAGCTACAGATATTTTTTGAATCTTCGTTTATCTTTAAAAGAGCAAGTGTTTATGGGGCACAAGAGAACACTTCTGTAGAGGAAACGATATGCGAGATATTGCACACTTAATTACGCCAGCCATTCCTGATTTTGATGAAACAGGGGAATGCTCTTTGGATTCCCTAGTAGCACGACTTATTACAGGTCTTGGTGAAGATGTTTCACGTGAGGGACTGCTCAAAACGCCTCAACGTGTCGAGCGGTCATTAAGATTTTTGACCAGTGGCTATCACACCAATGTTTATGAAGTTATCAACGGGGCTTTATTTGATGCTGAAGCGTCTGAAATGGTGGTCGTGAAGGGAATTGAATTTTATTCTCTATGTGAACATCACATGCTGCCCTTTTTTGGCAAAGCCCATATTGCCTATATTCCAGATAAGAAAATTTTAGGATTGAGTAAGTTTGCTCGAGTGGTGGATATTTTTGCTAGAAGAATGCAAGTGCAAGAGCGCATGACCAGCCAAATCGCCGATACCTTGGTTGAAACCCTGAAACCTCAAGGACTGGCCGTAGTAACCGAAGCCAGCCATCTTTGCATGATGATGCGTGGGGTAGAAAAACAAGGCTCAACGACCCGCACCAGTGCCATGCGAGGAACCTTTAGAAAAGATGCCAGAACCCGCCAAGAATTTTTAGAAGCGATACGTTAATAACCGCAGGTTGTAATTTCTGCTACAGATCATTGAGAATTAGGAGTTGGAAGAAAAGGCTAAAGCTGAGGGCTAAGTAGTCATACACAATTAAGTTAGACTTTGTGTTTTTAGAAATATCAATCTATAAAGGACTTTTTAGTGAAACCTGCAAGGATAAACCTAAGGTAATTTAGTACGAAGACTTCAATCTTCAATCTTTAACCTTCAATCTTTCTATATTTTTGTAGCAATGCTTTTTGAATACCTTTCCTGAAAGGGCTTAGCGATATTCTACTAAGAGTATCTTAGGATACTTTTTTATGGAGAATCCCCAAAGTAAAAATCGCAACTTCTGGCTTGGTGTCTATAACGGCATCTTGATAGCAGTTTCTGATGCTTTTTTTAATAGTGGTTTGGTGCTGGCCCCTTTTCTATCAAAGTTAGGCGCACCACCTGTGCTGATTGGACTTATCCCCTCTTTGCGAGTTGGAGGATGGCTTTTACCACAACTTTTGGTAGCTAGCCGCTTGGCTCATAAAAGCTACAAATTATCTTCGTATAGAAACATGTCCATTGTGCGCGGGGTTGCTTTTTTACTGATGACACTAGCAGCCTTTTTGTTGACCAATCAAAGCTGGCTTATTACGATTACGCTGCTGATGTTGGCAGTGGTGGCATTCGCTAGTGGTGTCTCTAGTGTAGCTTTTACCGATGTAACTTCAAAATTAGTTCCACATAACCGTTTGGGAACTTTTTGGGTATTGCGAAATGTCATTGGAGGTGTTCTGGCACTAGGAGCAGGATTGACCTTGCGTTGGTTATTGAGTGAGGTTTCATTCCCACACAATTTTGCTTTTATCTTTTTATTGGGAACTATTTTTGCGGCTGCTGCCTACGGGGCCTTTTGTTTAGTAGATGAACCACCAGGAAAACCAGCCAATAGAGAGTCTTTTAGAAAGATGCTCGAACGTATTCCCAAAGTATTACAAGATGACTCGAGTTTTAGACGTTATGTGCGGGTGCGCTTTTTGGGTTTGCTGGCCTTGCTTGCAGACCCTTTTTATGCTATTTATGCTTTGCAAAAACTTTCAGCACCCGAAAGTGTGATTGGTATTTTAGTTATACTAACTACCCTAACTTCGATAGTCACCAATTTTGCATTTCGTCGCCAAGCCAATAAGGGCAATAACGTAACTATTTTTCAAATAGGCATAGGACTTCTTTTACTTGCGCCACTTTGTGCCATATTTATTACGCAGTGGCAGGCTTATCTTCTGACCTTTGTTTTTTCTACCGCAGGTCAGGCGGCTTTAGGCATTGCTGCTTGGAATTTGCTCCATGCGCTTGCTCCAGAAGAAGATAGAGCCCTTTATATTGGTGCATCCAATAGTCTCTTAGCCTTGCCGAGCTTTGCTCCTATTTTGGCAGGTTTGGTGGTTAGTTTAGTTGGTTTTCGCCCAATGTTTATGCTGGCTCTGCTTAGTGCAGTAGCTGCTTTAGCCTTTGCTTTTAGGTTTCAAGATTTACGAGCCTTGGATATTAAGGCTTTAGAAAATAGGCTTTAGAAAAATACACTGACGTGGAACCCTAGGGTCGAATTTTAATTCTTTATGGGAAAGTTAAAAATCGAGAATATGTTTATCAGTCTCGAGCTTAGGTTCCCACTGAATGCCGTTGTCACCTTCAATAGGTTGACGATGGTCAAGCCTCCAGGCCACATCATCAGGAATACCTTTGGGGTAAGCATCACAATGTGCGCCAAAGCCTTTTCCTTTGCGAAGGTGTTTACAGTTGAGACATTGCGAAAATCGAATCATAAGAGCCTCTTATTACGCACCACACGTTGAGTAACGGTAAGTGTAACCTACCATGATGGGCATTGTAGAAGTTTGAGCCTTTCTATTCATCAGAGTAAATTCCGTGTTAAACCCTAGCAGTTATTTTACATTTTCACTACCACTATAGAGAGAAGTAAAGATAAAAAAATAACCCTCTATGTTTTATAGAGGGTGAAAATCAAATTTATTTATATTTTTCTTAGGGTAACTTCGCTAAAGCGTCCTGAGCTGCTGTATAACCTGGGTTGGTCTCGAGTGTGCTGTTATAGGCATCTTTAGCACGCTGAATATCTCCTGAACCGTTACGAGCTGCATAGGCCTGACCCAGATAAAAAAGAGCATCTGCACTTACTGGAGGTAAGAGGGCCCCTTGCTGAGCGCGTTTAACCGCTTCGTCAAAGTTTCCTTTTTGTACATAAGCTCTAGATAAATAAGTGTAAAGCGGAGGTAAGTTGAGTGAGCCTGGCATATCTAGAGCGGCTTCAAACTGAGGAATCGAAGCATCTATATTGCCGCATTCAAATAAAGAAATCGCTAAGTTTGCAGAAGCATCTAAAAGTTGCGGATTTAACTTATTGGCTTGGGTGAGTTCGTAAATGGCACTATCGCAGTTATTGAGTCCAAGTTGAAAATAGGTATTGCCTACATTGCCGTGGGCAGAAGCACTAAGTGGGTTGTAGGTCACGGCTCGCCTGAATGATTGCAAAGCCTGCTCGAGCTGACCTAGGCTGCGGTAGGTGGCTCCTAGGTTTTCATGAATCTCGGCGCGGTCACGATCATTGATGAGGTCTGAACTATCCGCTAGGCTAGTGGCTTTTTCTAAAGAGACTCTGGCACCTTCTAAATCTTGCTGAAAAAATAGAGCCACACCTTTGGCATTCCACACGGTGGGGTTATTGGCATCCATGCCAGCAGCTTTTTCTAATAGAGCTAAAGACTGCATGAGACCTTCAGGATAGCGCGTAGAATCGGTGCGCCACTGTTTTTGATAGGCTTCAGCCAGCAATACATGCGCGGCAATATGATTGGGGTCTAAACTCATCACAGCTTGAAACTCTTCAATGGCCAGAGCCAAGGCACCTTGGCAAGACAAAGACCGTCCCTTACCAATTTTGGCTTCTAAATTATTGGCCTCGAGTCCTAGGGCTTCTTGAAAACTATACTGGGCAAAGGAACAATCGCCTTGTTGCATATATAGGTTGCCGTTCTTGATGTAATCAGCAGCACTACGTTGCCCTTCTTGGGCCATAACAAACCCACAAAAAGACACACTAAAAAGTAGACCAGCAAGCACAGCAGCTCTTCCCACAAATCCTCCTACAACAGCAGGCTTGGTGTTGGTTTAGATATCGCAAACCTGCAAAAACGTAGCATTCTACCAGACTAATACTAAAAAATAAATCTGGTTATCGGACTCTATCATTATCAACGTGTGTGAGAAGCGCGTGTGCTAAAGACTAAGAGCCCATCATAAGGGAGGGGGTATCATCCCGTTATCAAGAAGTCTTCAGGGTACGCTTCCGTTCAACCTTTGGACAATCATCCCGTTATCGTAGTAGGGATGATTCATAGATACTGCTTCAACTTCAAGACTCTTAAACAGATTCAGTGTTCGCTATTCCACTATCGTGAGGCAACTTAGAGAAGGTACTCGAGTCCTGGGTGATAGGTTTGACGTAGCTGAAACTTTTCGGCAAACATAAACCCTACTTCGCGCCCATTGTTTTCGCGGCTTTGCTTAAATTGTTCTGAAGTGTAACTCCATTTGTAAAATTTTTGGTACAGCTCAAACATTTCAGTTGCTGCCTCTATTTGTTCAGCGATATTTATATGGACTATCGGGCGACTGCTGGTGCTGGTGACGTATTGATAGAGCTTCATATCTTTGCGGTGAGCTTCAAAGCTGTGTCCACCCTCATTTAAAATTTTGGGAATTCGGGTTAGCGTCATGGCATCAAAAGTAATTTTGGCGGTCATGCGGTGGTCAGGGTGGGGGTGGTCATCTGACCAGGTGATTAAAGCATCTGGCTTAAAGGTGGCATAGAGGCGAGCGAGTTGCAGGGCTTCATCTCTCGAGCCCCTCATGTGGCTGTCGCCCATATCAAAAAAGTGATACTTGCCGCCTACTTTGTCAGCAATCTGAGCCCCATGCTCTTGCCGAATCAGCCGCACTTGTTCATCGCTGTAGTCAACAAATTGACTAGCCAACTCGCCGTGGGTAGTCCAGACCAGCATGACTTCATCGCCACGCTGGGCATGTTTTTTTAAGGTTCCAACACAGCCTAATTCATCATCGGGGTGAGCAAACACAGCTAAAATTCGCATAAGGAACAGTGTAACATTTCGCTCGTTAGGGCTATGATTCTGAGGTATAAGAAAGATAATTTACTTTTAAGGAGTTTTTATGAAACCACCCCCTATGAAACGAATGACTGAATGGCGTGCCTTCCACCTCTCAGGATTTATTGCTTTTTTACTAGGATGGGCGGCTATTCTTTGGAGTATTTGGCAGGTTTGGAAAAAACTGGGCAACATCAACTTTGATATTGCTACCCTTCTAAGTAACTGGCAACTTTTAGGCATACCCTTTTTGGCCTTTATTGTGGGCTGGATTTTGCTTTCAGGGCTTTTTATCAATCAACCCAATGAGGCTAGGGTACTAACTTTTTTTGGACGGTATGTAGGCACAGTGAAAGGGGGTGGGTTTCACTGGACCAATCCTTGGGCCAGTAAAAAACCTATTAGTCTGCGAGTACGCAATTTTCATTCCCAGACCATGAAAGTCAATGATTCACAGGGGAATCCCATAGAGATTGGGGCAGTGGTGGTTTGGCGTGTAACCGATACTGCCAGAGCCATGTTTGATGTGGAGAACTATGAAAAGTTTGTAGACATTCAGGCCGAAACTGCCATTCGTGCGCTGGCTAGTCGCTACCCTTATGACGCACCAGATGGCGGGGACTCGCTCTTGCATAATCCAGATGAAGTTGGTGAGGCTCTAAAAGATGAACTGCACAAACGCCTCGAGGTGGTCGGGGTGGATGTACTCGAGGCGCGAATTTCCCACCTGGCCTACGCCCCAGAAATTGCCCAAGCTATGCTGCGCCGCCAGCAGGCCCAAGCCGTGATTGCCGCGCGGCAAAAAATAGTTGAAGGTGCAGTGGGTATGGTCAAGATGGCCTTGCAGCAACTTTCCGATCAAGGCATCGTCACGCTAGATGAAGCCCGTAAGGCATCAATGGTCAATAATTTACTGGTGGCTCTGGTTTCTGAATCTGAAGTGCAACCGATGATTAGTACCAGCAGTGTTTGATTCGTATGGCACGTTAAACATTTAAAGACTACTAAAAACCCGTCTAGGACATTAAATCTACGACTGGGTTTGTTTACGACCAGATTTGTCCTGAGTCTATCGAATGGATAATACCTGCTATATAAACCCTTTTTGGATTAATTCTTGTTTGGCGGCCTCGAGAATCTTTTCTTGGGCCTCTTCTATACTTCCTTTAAGCTTGGCCCCAGCCGCAGCCACATGGCCTCCGCCGCCCAAAGTCAAACAAATAGCTTGTGCTGAAACTCCATCTCTGGTGCGAGTGGAAATTTTTACGGTTCCATCCCCTTCTTTAAGCAGCACCGCAACCTTAACCCCCTCGGCGTAGCGAATAAGTCCTACATAATCATTAGAATCATCGGCACTGTCTTTGTTTTCCATATCTTTAGTAAGTTTGGCAATGACCACTCGCCCATCTAAAAAGAATTTAACCGTGGACATGACTTTGCCTAACTTTTGAAAATAATCAGGGTGTCGCCACTGTAAGCGGTCGGTTAAGGCAGCATAATCAATCCCATGACTTAAAAGTTCAGCAGCATCTTTTAGAACATCCGGGTTGGTATTGGTGTAACGAAAATTGCCAGTATCTGTAAGGATACCCGTTAAGCAAGCTGTAGCCATATCAGCAGTCCAGGTGATACCCATTGCATTGATGATGTCTTTGGTCATTTGTGCCGTAGCAGCTTTATCGGGTTGAACGCAAGCCAAATCGCCAAAGCGGTCATTTGTGCCGTGGTGGTCAACATTGATAACAAAACGAGCTCCTATTAGGGGAGCTCCTTCAATGCGGTTGGCTTCGGCAACATCTAATACAGCCAGTAGGCAGTTCTGAGGCAATGTAGTGACGGGCTGAGAAAGCTCATCGGGTTGAACTAAAAAGTGCAAGAAACGCTGGGGGTTAATAATTAATGTTGCAGGCTTGCCCATGCGCTCTAAAGCACGTTTTAAACCCAGGGTACTCCCTAGTGCGTCGCCATCGGGGTCTACATGGCTGACGATAATAATGGGGCCTTCCCAGCTTTTAAGCTTGTCAGCAATAGCTTGAATTTTGGCTTGATAGTTGCTTTCTCCGTGATTGTTGGCAAAGGACATAGACACCTGCAAAAATTAAATTTGTCTTTAAGATAGCTAAAATAAGATTATAAAGCTATAAAATACGGAACACTCTACCGCACTTTTCTGAACTGAGTATAAGAATCTGGACAATTTTAGCAAGAGATTTAAGGTTGAAGATTGAAGATTAGATAGGTGTTGGGTGATGGTTTGTAGCCTGTAGGTCGTGGGTTGTGGGTTTTTGCCTTTTGTGGTGGCAAATCCCGCCGCCACCGATGAATGAAAATTCCTAGAGATTTTTCACCTCAAATCCTACTTGCCACTAGCTAAAAACCACTTGCATCTTAAGGATTGATGAATGAATTGTCAGGTATCTAGCAGACAGAAGCCCTTGCTAGTACAGATAATAGAGCATGGAAGAACAATCTAACCCTCGAGTTGAAATCCTAGATATTGAACCTGTTGAAACACCAAGGCAGAAAATGACCTTTCTTTCCAGAGGGGTGCGCCCAATTACCTTTATGTTATTGGGGTTTTTGCTGGCTGTGTCTATGCTAGTCGAGCCCACAAAGCGTCAGTATCGGCATATTCAAGGGGATTTGCCCGAAGTGGTTGCGCCAGTGGGGCAATTGGCAGATGTTTATGAGTCTGCTCGCCCGGCATCCTTGCAAATCGAAGCTCGCTCGAACTCGACAGGTTATGTCGGTGCTCCTATTGGTATTGGTACAGGATTCTTTATTTCAGAAGATGGTTATATTCTTACGGCCTATCATGTGGTGGATACCGGTGGATTTTCAGCCAGTCTTAGTAAAACCATTACCTATGTTGGGGTTTCTCCTGATAAAACTGAATATGAACTTAGTGTAGTTGGCTTTGATGCTTATTTTGATTTAGCCTTGCTCAAAGCCGAAGTCACGGAAAGCGTTCCTTTTTTACCCTTGGCCAGCACTAAAGTTAAAGTGCGTGATGGGGTTGTAGCTATTGGCAACAGCCGAGGGGATTTTCTAGCGGCCAGAGCCGGGGAAGTCTCGAGGCTTGGAGTCGATAGGCCAAGAGCCCGTTTTGCCGATGAAACCATTGAGCTTACAGCGGCCCTCGCCCCAGGTGATTCGGGCGGCCCTGTTCTAAACAAAAATGGTGAAGCAGTAGGCGTAGTGAGCTTTATCAGTTTTGCCCCCGATGACCTGGCTTCAGAAACCTATGTAGCTCCCTTTCTACTGGGAAGAACTCAGGGCTTTGCGGCTTACGCTATACCTGTAACAGTAGATAGTGAATTGGTGGCCGAATTAAAAACAGGTTCTAAAAATGATATTCCAGTGATTGGATTTAGTGCGCCATCTTCTCAATCAGGAATTCCGCAAGATTATGACCCTCGATCAGATTTGTCCTTAGGCAGGAAGGCTGGAGCCATCGTTTTTGATGTTCGTGTGGGTGGTCCTGCTGACTTAGCTGGTATCAAAGGTTTAGAGGTTAATAGTGATGGCGAGATTACTTCTGCTGATGTGATTGTTTCGGTCAATGATGAGCCAACCCCAACCTTTGATAGTTTACTCGAGTCTGTGTATGTAAAACGAGTAGGGGAGACAGTGACTGTAACTGTGCAGCGTGGGAAACAAACCTTTAAGGTAAGAGTGGAGTTGGGGGCCAAGAGTCAGGTCTTTAACTGAGCATTTCTCTTAACTAGACGTTATCAGGAATAACAAATCTGCTATAAAAACATTAAGACCTCGTACACAAATACCTTAGACTTATTGATGACCACCCTTTTTGTTTGACTAACCCTTACAAAGCACTGTCATATCTCAGAACCCTGCAATGAATCTTTAAAAACCCGTTGGATTGTGCCTGCGTAGTGGCATTTCATGAAATGCCACTACGGAAACGAAATGGACGCAAGGCTAGAGATACCACAAAGATTTTTGCATATTGGTTTAATCTAATTTTGTTCGGGTACTTATTGCTGATAAGGTCTACTATATTGAATTACTTGCATTCAGCTTTTTCTAGTTCTACAGAAGAACTTACATTTCCATTGGCATCAATCGTTATCTTTGACAAGAAATGTAATAAAGCATCATCATCTGAGCTATTGCTACCAACACGCATCAGGTGTCCTTGATACTGTTCTAAAAATACTCTTGGCTCTCCAGTAACTTCAAGACTGGTTCTATTGACGGTATCCGTCAATAAGTATTTTGCCCCAGAAACTTGACCAATACCAGTTCCGTGCGTATTTCGAGTAAATCCAAAATGAAAACGCCCTTGCTTGTCATTTGTGAATCGCCCAACAATATGCTGTGTGCCAATAATTGTGACCCGTTCACCCAAGCAGGTATCAAAGTCATCATTGAGAGGAACGATTTCATTGTACTCGAGACCTGCGGTATCTAAACTGGGTTGGGCTAAGTCTTGCATACAACCTGTTAAAGCCAAAAATCCCAGACTTGCTAATACTATAATCATTCGTTTCGGTATGACTGCCCAATTATTTAAGTGCATAGATTCCTCCAGAGAGTTTTCACAACTTGATAAAGCGAATAAGAATGTGTTGCCTACTAAACTATGATCTATCTAAGATAGCCAGAATCGGAACCCACTTGCTAAGTCTCCTTTCTCATTGGGCACATGCCACAGTTTTTAGTGACTTAAATTCTAGCATTTACTGCTGATCAATACAACTATTGAGCCTATGCCCTTATGCCATTGCGGTATACTCAAGATATGCTTCACCCAGCACAGCGCGTTGAACATCTCTATGAATCCACCATTCGTGGTTTAACTGTCTATGCTGTCAGCAAGGGAGCTATAAATCTTGGTCAGGGGTCACCTGACTTTAACCCACCCCAAGAACTTTTAGATGCAGCCAGTCGTGCTTTGGCAGAGGGTTGGAATCAATATGTGCCTACCTGGGGCTTGCCAGAATTGCGTGAAGCTATTGCCAATAAACAAGAGCGTTTTTATGGTTTTCGACCTGATCCCCATACTGAAGTCACCGTGACTTGTGGTGTAACTGAGGCCGTGATTAGTGCCTTGGTGGGGCTAGTAGATAAAGGTGATAAGGTAATTATCCTCGAGCCTGCTCACGAGAATTACCATGCCGGTGTAGTCTTTGCCGGTGCAGAAGCTATCTGGGTTCCTATTCGCCCACCTGAGTTTAAGTTTGACCCTGATGAACTAAAAAAAGCCTTTGCCCAACCTAATGTTAAAGCAGTTATTTTTAATACACCGCATAACCCCAGTGGTCGGGTCTTCCGCTATGAAGAACTCAAGCAGATTGCTGATTTATGTTTGCAATATAATGTGCTGGCTATCTCCGATGAAATCTATGAACACATGGTCTTTGATGGGTTAAAGCATATTCCTATTGCTACTTTACCTGGCATGATGGAGCGCACGATTACTATTAGTGGGTTATCCAAAAGTTATTCGGTAACAGGGTGGCGCGTAGGCTATTGTATTGCTCCAGAAACCTTGACCAATGCCATAAGAAAGATTCATGACTTTACGACCATTTGTGCGCCTGCACCTTTGCAAAAAGCTGGGGTAACAGCCATGAATTTTGGGCAAGATTATTATGATTGGCTGACCAAGTATTATCTCGAGCGTCGGACCAGGGCTATCAAGATTTTTAATGATGCAGGCTTTATTGCACCTACTCCAGAGGGAGCCTATTACACCCTGGCTGATTTTAGACCTGTAGCTGACGCACTAGGGTTATCTCATGATGATGAAGCTTTTGTGTACTGGATGATTGAACATATTGGGATTGGTTCTATTCCAGGGTCTTCGTTTTATCGCAGTGATCCCAGTCTTGGCCAGGGGCGCATTCGTTTTGCTTTTCCTAAAAAAGATGAAACCCTAGACATGGTAGCCGAACGATTTGATACATTAAAAATGCTGATGAACAGTTGAGCCACGTTTGGTGTGAAGACAGGAGGAAGAAGGAAGGAGTTGGGAGAAACATTATCTCCTTCCTTCTTTGCTGATTTTGTATACTTACCCAATGACCACAGGCACTATTCGATCTGAAACAGTCAAACCGAATCAAGAAAGCTCGAGTAAAGAAACGCTTCTAGGTGCCGATGGGGTTCGGGCTATTGGTTGTCTGATGGTGATTTTTAGTCATCTTTTCCAACGCCTCTCCTTTGATGACCAAGCGCCTTTTGTTCAAAATATGCAGGTCTTTTTCTTAAAAGGTTCGTTTGGGGTTAGTGTATTTTTTGTGCTTTCGGGAATGCTTTTATCCTACCCATTTTGGAAACGTTATTTGTCAGGCAGAGATTTTCCTGATATATCCGTCTATATTCGCCGCCGGGCTGCGCGTATTGTGCCTGGATTTTTTGCAGCTTTGTTGGTTAGTTCTATGGTGGCGTTTTACTTTATTAAAGATATCCAGTACCCGTGGCTTCGCTTACTTAGTGCGCTTACGTTTACCTCGGCCTTTCATTACATTACCTTTTTCCCTAGTGACCTAAATGGGCCGCTTTGGTCGATAGGGTTTGAGGTGGTGTGTTATGTGCTTTTGCCCTTAGCCATGTTAGGGCTATTTGCTTTCAAGAAACGCTCTATAGGGTTTGCCTTGCTGTATTGGTTGATGGTCTTAGGGGTTGTACTGTTAATCAACCAAGTGGTGATCACTTACTTTGTGCCAGGAGATGAAAGACGGGGTTGGCAATATGGCATTGTAGGTGGGGCAAAATTTTGGATGCCACATTATAATCCAGTAGGCTTCTTTACCCAGTACATGTTAGGAATTTTCGCGGCAGGATTTATTGCTTTTTGGAAAAGCTATAGAAATAAGCAACATTGGTTTTTTGATCTGGTTTCACTCTCGAGCTTTATAGCCCTTATATTTCTTTTATGGTTAAGGCGTTATCCTGCTGAACATGATATGAGCTTTAGTTTTCAGGGGCAGCCTTATTTTTTCCCTTTGTTTCCAGGGCTGGTGGCGATTCTTTTGGCTACATTACCGTTTAGCTATATTGTGGGCCGTGTGCTGGACAATCCTTTTGCAAAGTACACCGCTAAGGTTTCTTTTGGGCTTTATATCTGGCATTACTTGTTACTCGAGCTTATCCGCCTAGTCTATACTCAACAATGGTCTTACTTTGGTATTAAAAATCTCTGGACACATTTGCTGTTTTCAGCAAGTGCTCTGGCACTAGCTTATGGGGTAGCTACACTTTCTTATTATTTGATTGAAAAACCTTTTCTTGATCGCCAGCAGACTTTAGTAAAAGCTTAGAACCCTAAATAGCAGGTATTGCAGGTATCAAAGTCGGTTTCACGCTAGCGTTTATCGAAGGGTTTGGTGCTGGTCATAGGCAAATTCGAGTTTAGATTTACTGCCCTGAACAGGTTTTTTAGTGCTTGCCCAAAAGCCCCTGAGTGCTTCGATTGAGTCTCAGTGAAGTCTTGTCGAATGAGGAAGGGATGATTTTAAATATCAGGATGCTAAAACACTTCCAAGAGTTATTGAAGCACAAAAAATTTAGCTAAGGTATCAATAAGTGCCCCAACAAAGTGTTATCTCAGTCCAGTAATCAAATGCAGCACTTTATAAATCACCCAAGCAAAAATCGTACAAGCAGGTAAGGTAATCACCCAGGCACTGACAATACGCCCAGCAATTCCCCATTTTACTGATGAAGCCCGTTTTGTAGCTCCTATGCCTAAAATAGAAGATGAAATAACATGGGTTGTAGATACTGGAATACCCAAACGACTGGCACTTTCAATAATTGTACCCGCCGCCATCTCGGCCACAAAGCCATCAATAGGGCGTAAGTCTACAATTTTCATGCCCATAGTTTTGATAATTTTCCAGCCGCCAGCCGCTGTACCTAGACCCATGGTGATAGCCGAAGCCAGCACTACCCAGAGAGGAACAGCCCATTTGCCATTTTCGCTGGTCCAGCCATAATAGCTAGCTAGGGCCATAGTGATTACTCCCATGGTTTTTTGAGCGTCATTTCCGCCATGTGTAAAGGCCATCCAGGCTGCTGAAACGATTTGTAAACGCCCAAAGATTCTGCTTACAGTCAGGGGTCGCCAGCGTGCGACTAACCACAAAAGGGCAATAGAGAAAAGCATGGCAATAGTAAAACCCAAGACAGGAGAGAAAACCAGACCTCTTAAAGTTTTGCTAATTCCGCTAAACTGAACCAGTTTCCAACCACCCGAGGCCACCCCGGCACCTACAATTGAAAAAATAAGGGCGTGACTCGAGCTGGAGGGAATAGCGTAATACCAAGTAATCAAATTCCAGATAATCGCCGAAAGCAGAGCCGAAATAATCAATAGCTGCGTTGAAGATTCTGGAGGGACAATTCCTTTGCCCACGGTGGTGGCTACGGCCGTACCCATAAGTGCCCCAACTACGTTTAGAACGGCAGCCATACCAATAGCTTGGGCAGGGCTAAGGACTCTGGTAGCTACCGAAGTGGCAATAGCATTGGCGGTGTCATGAAAGCCGTTGATGTAATCAAAAGCTAGCGCGATGATGATAACCAGAACTAAAAGAATAAAATCAGGATCAGGCATGTTTAAGAGCAATAGCCTCTAGGGTATTGGCAACATCTTGAGCGCGGTCAGTGGCATCCTCGAGATATTGATAAAGCTCGCCCCAGCGTATAGAACGAATCAAGGATTTAATATCAGTTGCCTCATCATACAAGTCAGCGTGAACTTGGTTCATGACTTCATCGGCTTCATCCTCGAGGCGTTTGATTTCTTTAGAACGCTTGATGACCTCGGTGCTGTTTTTATTGTTTTCTAATAGTGGCATGGTGTTGACCAGCAATTCTGCCTGGGCCACAATTAACTTGGCGAGTTCTTTAGAGTGTTGGGTAGGTTCGCTAATTCTATAGAGCCACATACGCCTAGCAGCATCTTCAATGCCGTCTACAAAATCATCTAACCTGCTAGCAATAAGCACAATGTCTTCGCGGTCTAAAGGGGTCATAAAGGTTTGCGTAAGCGCGTGCGAAACCTGATGATAAATATCATCGCCTTGCTGCTCTAGATTACGAATATGCTGGACTTGTTGTTCGACGTTAGTGTAGTTCTCGAGTAAAGCCGAAAAAGCCTTGGCCATCTCGAGGGCATTTTGAGCAGCAGCCTTGAAATAATCAAAGAAACGCTCGTTTTTTGGAAGAAATCTCGCAAGTGCCATAGGCGTATTGTTACTTGAAAGAGGTTGGTTTGTACAGGGGCTAAGGACAGGGATGGGGAATGAGGAAGTAGGAATGAGTATCTTTCTCATCCCTTATCCCTCATTCCTACTTCCAAAAGTCACCCACCCCACCCCTGCATCTGTTAGCCTATAGTTCATGGCTATACTGCACTTGCTCGAGAACCCTCACCTCGATTGGAATGGCAAAAAAGTTGATTTGTTGCCCCAGAAACCTGTTTGTCTACTGGTATATTTGGCTTATCAGGGAACCTGGGTGAGCCGTGAAGTTTTAGCAGCCTTATTTTGGCCAGAAAGTGACGATGAAACGGCTAGACACAATTTGCGGATGATGCTGTCTAGAGCCAAACAGTTTCCTTGGGCTAAAAACCTCGAGGTTGAACCTAGCCGTTTGCGCTGGCAAATAAGTACCGATGTCCAAGAATTTCGTGAAGCTATAGGACAAGGGCAATGGGAAAAGGCTGCTCATTTGCATCAAGCTCCCCTTCTTTCCCAGTGGCGACTACCGGATGTGATTGGGGTAGAAGAATGGCTCGAGTTAGAGCGTGAAGCCCTGCTTCATTCATGGCGTGAAGCCGTGCTTAAAAGCAGCAAGGATTTTATTAAACAAAAGCAGCATGACCAAGCGGCAGAGTTATTGCAGAACTTGCTCAAGCAAGATGCGCTAGCCGAAGATGTGCTGGTCATCTATTTAGAACAGGCTTATTTGGCAGGTCAAGGCGATGAAGCCCTAAAAATTTACGCTCAGTTTGAAAAGCATTTAGCTAAGGAACTCGAGTTAGAACCAATGGATAGTACGCAGGCTTTGGTAGAAACGATTCGCCGTGCAGAGGTGGTTAAACCTGTAGAAACCCTAGCTGAATCAAAAATACCCCTTAGTGTGTTGCGCCCACCAAGACTGATGGGGCGAGAAAAAGAACGCCAAGAACTTGAAACAACCCAGGCCCAAGTGGTGATGGTCAGTGGTGAAGCTGGGGTGGGCAAGACTCGTTTTTTAGAAGAAGCGTTGCCGAACGCGCGCTGGTTACGGTGTCGTGAGGGTTTGGAAAATGTTCCCTATTTACCCTTAAGTGAGTATATTCGTGCTACGCAAGCATCGTTGCCCAATATAGGGCCTTATATTTATGATCTGGCAAGATTGGTCCCTGATGTTTTAGACGTTCACCCCAGTGCACCTGATCCGCAGACCGCCAAGACCCGTCTGGCAGAAGCGATGGCTTTGGTTTTAGAAGCCAGCCAAACCCCGCTTGTTTTTGAAGATTTGCAATGGGCCGATGACGCAACCTTAGAGATAGTGGTGTTTTTGGCCTCGAGACAGAAAATAAAATTTCATGCCAGTTATCGCAGCAGTGAAATCACACCACGTCTCAGCGGTGTTTTACAGAGCTTGCGCTCAGGGCGCAGTTTTGAAGATATTCGGCTAGGAACCTTGAATGCCCAAGATATGCAGGACCTTTTGGCCAACTTAATAGGCATCAAGCGGGGGCCTGAAAAATTTAGTGATTGGTTAGCAACCCATTCGGGTGGGAATCCATTCTTTGCTTTAGAAACCTTAAAGAGCCTTTTTGAAAATGGCTTGCTAACTTCTGAGCAGGGAAATTGGCTTAGCCAACTTGATGATTTTACCCAAGATTACACCCTTCTAGAAGTTCCACTAAGTATCAGTGCCGTAGTTGAGCGGCGGTTGTCACGGCTTTCTGACTCTACAAAAAGGGTTATGCAAGCAGCCAGTGTTGTGCGTGAAGGGTTTACACCCAAACTGCTTTCACAGGTGGTGGGGCTTTCAGAGTGGGGTGTCTTAGAAGCCTTAGAAGAAGCTGAAGCCAATTCGATAGTGCAAACCCAACACTTTGCCCATGATTTATTAAGACAAAGTATTTATCAGTCTCTACCTATAACACGGCGTAGGCTTTTACACGCCCAAATCGCTGAAATGTTGCAAAATCACGCTGAGCCTATGGTGCTGGCCGAGCATTATGCACAAGCTGGGGAGATAGAAAGATCTATTCATTACCGACTCGAGGCAGTTGAGACCTATGTCTCGAGAGGTCTGCATAGCAGTGCCCAAAGTATTTTACAAAAGTCTTTAGAATTAGATTTAGAGCCATCTCTGGGACACCTCATCAAAGCACGACTTGCTGATATTGATGTTGAGTTGGGATGGCATCAGCAGGCTGAAGTCTTATTGCAAGAACTTTTAACCAGCAAGGTCGAAGTCGATATTTTTGCCGATGCCCTTTTAACACAAGGCGCACTCCTGCTCTATCAAGGTAAATTAGTGCAAGTAGCCGAAGTGGCGGATAAGGTTTCCAAGCTTTCAATACAGTGGCAAGATGCTGATCGCTACAAATTGATATTTCTAAAAGCTCAAGTTGCCTTTTATCAAAATAGACCCCAAGAAGTGAAAATCTTACTCGAGCCTTTATTATTAGAGTTGCGCCGCAAACCTGCCTCAACAGAATTGGTCAAAGCTTTAACCGATATGGGCAGTGCCCTCGAGGGCTTAGGAAATCACCAAGAAGCCATGAGCTATTATCAAGAAGCAAGACAGGTGGCCAAAGCTATCGGGGCCATTCATCTGCAAGTGATTTTGGCACTCAATATGCTAGGGAGTGCTGTTCTTACTAAGCAAACTGAAAGTATTTTGCCCATCGCTGAAGAAGCTCTGGGGTTTGGTGAATATGCTGTAACCATGAGCCTAAGAAATAATTTAGGTGCAGCCTATGCTTTGCTGGGTCAACCTGATAGGGCTATTGTCCACTATGAAGCTGTTACTCAAAAAAGTAATGACCCCACCTTGTTGTGTATTGCTTACGGCAGGTTGGCAGGGCTTTATGATAAACCCAAGCAAATTAGCCAAGCTTTGCAACAAGGATTAACCTTTATTGATCAAACCGAGTTCTCTGCAGCACGCTTGCGACTAGCAATTGCAGTGCTTCATTTTGGCACAGAGAAACAAGTGGCTGATATTTTGCCAATGATTGAAGGGATCAAGGTGGAGGGACTCGAGGGAGAGCTTAAAGAAGCGATGAGTAAACGCTTGGGGAAATCTAAAGTCTCGAGTAAATCAAAGAGATAGAACACCTTAGTTATGATTCATAGATGCCACATCTGAGATGTCATAGATGCTAGTACGAAGTTTGAGCGAAGCGTACCTCTGAGATAGTTCATAGATGTTACCTCTGAGATAGTTCATAGATGTTACCTCTGAGATGGCTACCTCTGAGGTATTCTTATTTATCTATGACCATGGCCCGCTACCAAAAAATCCTTAACGTTTTACACAAACGCCAACCCGACCTAACCATTCTGGCTGAAAGCGTGCATAAACCGCATAACCTGTCTGCCATGCTTCGCTCTTGTGACGCTGTAGGTATAGGCCAAGTTCATGCAGTGAACCCCACTGGGGGCGTACCCACCTATAACGAAACCAGTGCCAGTGCAGAAAAATGGGTGAGCGTAGTAGTTCATGCGGATTTGCAAGAGGCTTTAGGTAATCTCCGAGCACAAAACATGCAGATTTTAGCAGCACATTTATCAACAGAAGCTATAGATTATAGAGATGTTGATTATACAAAACCCACTTGTATTCTTATGGGTAATGAAAAGCATGGTGTTTCTGATCAAGCTGCCCAAGCTGCAGACCAGCACATTATTATTCCTATGTTGGGCATGGTGCAGTCTCTAAATGTTTCAGTAGCAATGGCCGTAATTTTATTTGAAGCCCAACGCCAAAGGCGCAATGCTGGAATGTATGCTAGCCCTCAATTATCTCCCCAAAGAATTCATGAAGAAGCTTTTAGGCTTTTGCATCCAGAAGAAGCCAAGGTTTACCTCGAGAAGGGTTTAGACTTCCCTGATTTGGCAGAGGATGGGGCAATGGTAAAATAAAACTTTGTTAAAGCCAAAGGTGAGGATTGTCGCTAGAAACTCATGCATTTACCGATAAGCTGTAAGGCATGTCTTCTTATCTCAAGCTATTACTTCTTTTTTTAATGTTGCTAGTTGCCTGTAGTCATGCACAAGACTCGAGCTTTGTCGAAATAATAAATGGTTTTCAGACTCCGGTAGGTATGACCCATGCAGGCGATGGAACTGGGCGACTCTTTGTAATTGAAAAGGGTGGCAAAATTCGGATTATTTCACAAGGGCAAATTTTGCCTGAACCTTTTTTAGATATAGGTTATCTAATTACTCCAGATGCTTCTACCGAACAAGGATTGTTAGGTTTGGCTTTTGATCCCAACTATGCATCTAATGGACGTTTCTTTATTAACTACACCGACGCTAGTGGTTCCACAGTCATTGCGCGTTATACAGTCTCTAATAATACCAACACCGCCGACCCTGCTTCAGCCAATATTCTTTTGACTATTGAGCAACCCTTTTGGAACCACAATGGGGGTCATATTGCCTTTGGTCCAGATGGCTACTTGTATATAGGTATGGGCGATGGGGGAGATGGTGGTGACCCAGGTGAACGCGCTGAAAATCTAACTACCCTGTTGGGTAAGATGTTGCGCATAGACGTAAGTGGTGAAAATTATGCAGTTCCAGAAACCAATCCTTTTAGCCCAGCTAGCGGAGCCAAAACTGAAATTTGGGCTTATGGTTTGCGTAACCCCTGGAAGTTTAGTTTTGATCGCCAAACAGGTGATTTATATATAGGTGATGTTGGGCAAAATTATTTTGAAGAGATCAATTTTCAATTAGTCTCGAGTGCTGGTGGAGAAAATTATGGCTGGGATACCTTAGAAGGATTTCATTGCCATGAACCTGCGCAGGGTTGCGATGCCGGCGATTCCGTATTGCCGATTCTCGAGTATGATCACAGTGAAGGTGTTTCTGTAACGGGTGGTTATGTTTACAGAGGTTCACACATTCCAGAGTTACAAGGTAAGTATCTATTCGCTGATTTTGGCAGTGGAACTATATGGGTTGCCCAACAAAATGGCAGTGAATGGACAAAGCAAGTCTTTCAACAAACCAATTGGAACATTGCTAGTTTTGCTGAGGATGAAATAGGAGAAGTATACCTAATAAGTTTTTCGGGGTCGGTGTATCAGTTGGTGAAGTAAGTTGAAGTCAGCATTTATAAAAGAGCTAGAAGACTAGGAAAAAGTGGAAAGTGGTGAGTGACGAGTGAATAGTTAAAGACACTCACCCCTTCCTTAACTTCTGACTTGCATTGGGATAGAAATATCGAAATCATCATGGTAATTGAGCTGGGTGAGTTATTCTAATTGCTCATAGGCAGGCAAGGTTAGAAACTCGCTAAACTCGCTTTGTAATACTAGTGAATCAAGCAGTTTGGCAGCTTCTTCTAAATTCTTTAATCCAGAGAGTTTTTGCATCTCTTCGTCTTTGAGTGTTTTATAAAGGCTTTCAGACATTGCACGTCCGTCTTCTAACTTCACTTTTCTATTCACCCACTGCCACAGTTGTGCCCTCGAGATTTCTGCTGTTGCCGCGTCTTCCATCAGGTTAAAAATCGCCACAGCACCCGAACCAGCTAACCAGTGTGCGGTGTACTGCAAGCCCACACTGATGTTATTTCGTACGCCTGCTTCAGTCACACTCGAGCCTGAAATGTCGAAGTCAATAAGCTGCGAGCCTTGCACATTCACATCTTCGCGCAGTTTGTTTTTTTGATTTGGTTTATTGCCTAATACGTTATCAAAAACTTTGAGGGCAACTGGAACTAAATCTGGATGCGCGACCCAGGTTCCATCAAAACCATCATTTGATTCGCGTTCTTTGTCTTTGGTCACGGCAGTCATGGCGCGTTCGTTCACTTCTGCGTCGCGGCGGCTCGGAATAAACGCGGACATACCACCAATGGCATGTGCGCCGCGTTTGTGGCAAGTTCTTACCAGCAGTTCTGTGTAAGCCCGCATAAAAGGAACGGTCATAGTGACTTGAGCGCGGTCAGGAAAAATCACACCTTCATGCGCGAATTTTTTGATGCAGCTAAAAATATAATCCCAGCGTCCGGCATTGCAGCCTGAAGCGTGGTCTTTAAGTTCATAAAGCATTTCTTCTATTTCAAAGGCAGCAGGAATCGTTTCAATCAGCATAGTAGCCCGAATGGTGCCTCGAGCAATTCCCAAATAATCTTGAGAAAATTCAAAGACATCATTCCAAAGTCTAGCCTCGAGATGGCTTTCTATTTTGGGCAAATAAAAATACGGACCCGAGCCGCGTTTTAAGAGTTCATGAACATTGTGGAAAAAGTATAAGCCAAAATCAACCAGACTTCCTGACATGGTTTCGCCGTCAACATGTAGGTGACATTCGACTAAATGCCAACCCCTTGGGCGCACTACAAGAGTAGCAATCTGGGCTTTGAGTTTGTAGTCTTTGCCTTCTGGTGATGTGAATGACAAATTGTGGCGAACTGCGTCCATCAAATTTTGTTGACCCTCAATCACGTTTTGCCAGGTCGGTGACATGGAATCTTCTAAATCCGCCATAAACACTTTGGCACCGCTATTAAGGGCGTTAATCATCATCTTGCGCTCGGCGGGGCCAGTAATTTCTGTGCGGCGGTCATCTAAATCTTTGGGTGCGGGTGCGACTTTCCAAGAGCTTTCGCGGATAAACTTGGTATGGGGCAAAAAATCTAACCTTTCCCCGGCTTTGAGGCGATTCCAGACTTCTTGGCGGCGTTGCAAAAGACCTTTGCGAACAGGGTTAAATTCGCGTTGGAGTGCAGCTAAAAACTCGAGGGCCTCTTGGTTAAGAATAGGCTCTAAAGCCTCGAGCTTTGGGCCTTTTATCTCAACACCTTTAATATCAATATAATTCATCATGACCAGCATCATAACGCCATTTTGTAGCAGTTGGCATCTAGAAATCCACTCTAAAAGGTATTTTTTGCGATATTTTTAACATTGTGTCAAGCATTCCACAATCCTGACACTCATGTGTAGGGCACAGAGTTTTTTAATTGAGGGCTCATGCTTGGCTGATAAGGTACTGGAGTGCTTGTATGACCCACATACAACACTGGAAGCGATGAAGTCTGACCCATATATGGGCGCTAGGATCAGATGGAGCTAGTAGCGCAACCGGCCAGGGGACGCTTCCTCTGTGCATATTTAAATTTAACAGGGGGAAATAGTGGCTCATACAAACAGTACCTTAATTAAGTTTCTTTTCCTGACACTGCTTATTTTTCTTTTAACGTCTTGTTCGTTATCTGTTCCTAGTAACCCAACCCCCCAAGAGCCTAAGCCATTACCCGATCAACAAGTGATTGGTGATGCCCAATTTGGTGCCTATATTAGAGGTGCAGTTTGGGAAAAGAGTCTTCTTTATAAACTCGAGGGCGAGATAGGACACCAGTTCAACATCATTCAATGGTTTATCAGTTGGCCTGCACCTTTTGAAGATCATTTAGTTGATCAGATTCATTCTATAGGTCGATTGCCACTGATTACTTGGCAATCTAGAGATATTTCCTTGCAAGATATCAATGCTGGAGTTCATGATAGTTATATTCGTTCATGGGCCAGAGGTGTAAAGAGTGCTCGAGATATCGTTTACTTACGCCCATTTCCAGAAATGAATGGCGATTGGGTAAGTTGGAATGGTAATCCTGAAGCCCTGATTATCGCTTGGAAGCACATCGTGACTATTTTCCGTGAAGAAGGTGCCAATAATGTCCGTTGGGTGTGGTCCCCCAATGTCACCGATGAACCCAAAATTCCTGAAAATCGTATGGAGCTTTACTATCCTGGCGATGATGTGGTTGATGTTTTAGCCCTAGATGGGTTTAATTGGGGAACGGTTCGTTCCTATACGGCCTGGAAAGAATTTGAAACCATTTTTGCCGACCCCTATAGCCGTATTACTGCACTTGGAGAGCAGCCTGTTTGGCTGGCTGAGATTGCTTCAACTGAGCATGGCGGTGATAAAGCTGCCTGGATTAAAAGCATGTTAGAGAGTACGGCCTTTCCTAGAGTTGACGCTCTTATCTGGTTCAATGAGTTTAAAGAAACCGATTGGCGTATTGAAAGCTCGGATGATTCTTTAGAGGCTTTTCGCACCTGGTTTACAGATCGCAAACAGCAAGCCCTTGCTGCACGTTAAAGCACATTTCAGAAAGGTTGACCACGTTTCTCTTGCGGAGAAAACGCTTGAGTCCTTTCTGAAATGTGCTTTGTAGATACTCGCGTTGCTCGTCAAAATGGTTGTTTCAGACAACCATTTTGAAAACCACTATAAAGAAATTATAAATACGCTTCATCAATAAACCTTCATGCTTTGATGGCATGATAAGGCTATGAAACGATTTCTCTTTGCTGTAGTGTTATTGTTCTCTATGGCCCTTGCTGGCGACCTAGCGACCTTGCATCAACAAATAACTCCTGAGCAAGCTGAGGCTGAACCTCTTAAAGAAGACCTCGAGCTTCCCGATGGGGTAGGGTTAGCTCCAGGGATTAAGCTAGCCGGACCACCAGCGCGTGTTGATCCTGGCATTGATGAGATTGGCATTGAGCGTACCCGGTGTTTAACCAACTGCCCTGCTTACACTCTAATCATTCAAAAAGATGGAAGCTTTCACTACACAGGTGAATATGGTGTTGAACGCCTAGGAGACTATACAGGTAAGGTGAGTGTAGGACTGCTTAATCAGGTCATGCGTTTTATCAATGAATCTTTCTTCTTTGCTTTTGATGCTAGCTATACGGCTTCCTTTTTAGACGGACCTACTACCTACACCATGGCCAAAAAAGGCAATGACCTTAAAGTCATAGAAAACTATGCAAGTAGTGGCCCAGCTACGCTTTGGGCTATCGAACAATTGATTGATAGTCTTTTAGAAACAGCGCAATGGGATGAATAGATATCTTAAGCTTTTTGAGCAAGTTTCTCTAACACCATTTGAGATACAGCTTTAAGTGGTTCTTTGACCCCTTCAAATTTTGAGGCTACTGCTTCAAAGAAAGGTACCTTGTTTGAAGGGTCGAGTACCTTTTTAAGCATGTCTATAGGAACTGCGTCAGGTAAATCGCGTTTATTGACTTGAATGATAAAAGGTAATTCCCCAAGTCTTAAATTGTATTCAGCAAGATTCTCGCGCAGGTTTCGCAAGGATTCAGCATTGGCACGAAGACGGCTAGGGGAAGAGTCAGAAACAAAAATAACCCCGTCTACGCCACGCAAAATCAGTTTACGGCTCGAGTTGTAAAAGACTTGCCCAGGTACGGTATATAAATGAAACCTAGTCTTAAAGCCATTGACTTTACCTAAATCCAAGGGAAGAAAATCAAAAAACAGGGTGCGCTCGTCTTCGGTGGCTAAACTCACCATTTCACCTTTGGCACCTTGAGGGATATTTTCATAGAGCTTTTTGATGTTGGTGGTTTTACCTGAAAGACCACAACCGTAGTAAACGATTTTGAAATTGATTTCACGGGCTGCAAAATTAATCGTGCTCATGCTATTCTCCTGAACCAAAGAGCCCGTCAAGGAGGGCTTGAGTTGAATCTTTCCACTTTTCGTCAAAAGTAACCTTTGGTGGCTCACCTTTGACATTGGCTAGAACATTTTTAATATTTTCTACTGCTTTTTTGCTAAAGAGCTTGACTCGGCCAAGTGTTGCTGAACTATCAAAAATAGTGACCAAGAGAGCTTTGTCGGTAAGTTCTTCTACAAAGACACCGATTTCACTGCCTTGTTGAACCATTTCTCTAAACCCAGCTTCGCCTAATAGTTTGGCAATGGCTAAATTTGCAGAATAGTTGGAGGCGACAAGAGTTGCCAAAGAATCTAAGGAAGGGGGCTTAGGAGCCCACAAAGCCTTATGGTGGACAATCACAAAACCCTTGAGATCAACAATCAGGACATATCTGGCATGACTCTTGTTAATTAAGTCATCCAATAGACCTTCGACCTGATCAAAGGATTCGCCATAAAGGGCTAATGACGGTTCTAACATAAGTGGAGTATACTACCCTTTCAATTTGGCGTTTGCTAAGAAGTCCACTTTATTAGGGATATGTCTTAACACGTGGTTTACTTAACATATGGTTTACTTAATAAGGGCCTTGGTGTATTATCTATATGCCTTTATGGCAATGTAGCTCAGCTGGCTAGAGCGCACGACTCATAATCGTGAGGTCGAGAGTTCAAGTCTCTCCATCGCCACCAAAAAAGCCTTTAGCAGGAGGTAGTATCTCGTTATCGAGACCTAAGTGGAGGATAACGGCATAATATAACCTGCTAAAGGCTTTATGAAACCCCAGTAAATACAGCACTTTTTGAAGGTGCGAGAAATTTACTGGGGTTCTCTTTTTTCAAATACTGCCAATATACAGCCACCAGTTTAAGTAGGTTCACTTTTAGGTGGAGATAACAGTCTTAGCAGTGGTATAGCTGCTGCTTTTCTCTGGTCTTCAAAGACATGAGCATACCTTTTGAGGGTAAAAGACGGGTCAGTATGACCTATGCGGTCAGCTATCGTTCTGGCATCTACCCCAGCCTTATTAAGTAGTGAAACGTGCATGTGCCGGAAGTCATGAAAACGTATCTTTGCTAAAACCTAATCCATCGTAAAGCAAAAATAGCCTATGTAATACCGTTTCGGCGGGGAAGTGACGCATATCAATTCCCCTTTCTAGGTACAAAATCCTGTGTATCCTTGGCCTGTTAGTGGTTGCGGATTTTGTACCTAGAACCGAGCAGAGCGAGTTTCCGAACGCAGTGAAAACGCATTGAAATAGAGGCCTTCCGATTTGAGTCTCTTAAACAGAGAATTGGTATAACTAGGCCAGGTTAGCTTTTTACCAATTGGTATAGGATCCATCTCTCTTTTTAAGGCGTGGCGGTTCCCAATGTTTAAAGGTTTTATTTTTGAGTGCCTCCTCATTAATCTCAATTCCCAGACCGGGTTTTTCAGGTACAAGATAGTGGCTACCCTCGAGTTGAACTACTGACAAAAATACCTCTGAGTCACTTACGGGTAATTTTTCTGTAGGAGATTCTCTGGTTTCCTGCCAAGCAAAATTTGGTACAGCCGCGCCTAAATGAATCGAAGCCATCGTGCAGATAGGACCTAGCGGATTATGCGGCATCAAATCAATATAGTGCATTTCGGCTAGTGCCGCTACTTTCATTGACTCGGTAAAACCACCCACGTTACAAACATCAATGCGCGCATAGTTAGTCAAGCCCTGCTCTAAGTAAGGCATAAATTGCCACTTGCTGCTGAACTCTTCACCAATAGCAAAGGGAATTGGCGTCATTTGCCGCAAGGATTTATAGGCATCTGGGTTTTCATCGCGAATAGGTTCTTCTAAAAAGTCCAAAGCTCCAGGGCCCACACGCTGACAAAAAGAAGCTGCTTCTGCTACGCTCAAACGGTGATGATAATCAATGCCCAACATAAACTCTGTACCATAGGTTTCACGAATTTTATTAATCCATTTTGCGCTTAAGCCAATAGACTCACTAGGCTCAAATAGTCCGTTGTCTCCTCCGTTTTCAAACATAGGGGTAATACGAATACAATGCCACTTATGCTCGAGTAAGATTCCGATATTCTCGAGTAATACCTCACCACTTGGAGCTGGGGTTGTGGCAAAACAAGGAATGAAATCACGCTGTTTGCCTCCTAAAAGTTGATAGACCGGCACGCCCAAAGCTTTGCCCACAATGTCATGCAAAGCAATATCTATGGCCGAGATAGCTGCTGTTAAAACTCGCCCGCCTTCAAAATACTGGCTTCGGTATAATTCTTGCCAAATCGCACCTAAACGCATGGGGTCTTGTCCTATTAAAAATTCACGGTAATGATTAATGGCCCCCGCCACAGCAAGTTCACGGCCTGACAAACCAGATTCTCCCCAACCAAAGAGCCCTTCGTTGGTTTCAACTTTAACTAAGAGCTGGTTACGGTGTCCTATCCATACGGGGTAAGCTTTTATGTCTGAAATTTTCATGGTCATCCTTTGATAAAATTACACATGCAATTTTGAACTCATCACCATCATACTTAATTTTACCCCAGGACAAATTCGCTAGGTCTGAAGATGCTTCTTTTGAAAAATCACGCCAAACGCTCTCGAGCTAAGCCTAAGCTATACGCTTATACCCATTGTCTGGGAAAATGACGCAATCGGAACTGAATATGCGTCACCTCCCCGCCGAAACGGTACTATTAAAGAGGTAAAGGCAAATTCTGTAGTTTAAGAGGTCAATCTTCTAAGCAGTGGGTCAGAGGTTCGAGTCACTTCGGGTGCGCCACTAAAAGTGCGAATAAATAAAGGGATTTACACAACTCCGACTATACCTTAAATGATGCTAATTTTGAGTGCGTGTGCAATAGAGGTAATTTTACATGTGTTGTATAAGAGATTCATAATACTCTTGGGTTTCAATGACTACCTTAGATGACAATTCAATAATTGGTAATTCTATTTCAAAAAGATCGATTGTTTCAGGGTCACTCACGTAAAGTATTTCGCTACTTTCTTTAAGAAAAAAGTGAGCAACTTTATCCCTAAAATGCGGTTGGAAAAAAGTATCATATAGAACCCTTATTGGCTTTCCGATATATTGCTCATAGTATTTAGAACTGGTTGAAGGATGATATTGCTCATAGAATTCAGAACTGATTGAAGGATGGTCAGGAATACGTTCTTTCCTTGATTCATATTTGATACCATTCTCTCTAGAAATCTTAAAGAATGAGGGGCGTAAATGATTAAAAACCCCCTCTAATATTTTGTAATAGCAAAGATATTTGTAATAGGGACTCTGAGAATTTTTAGCTTCACGATATAGAGCGTAAACTGGTAGAAGCCTAACACTTAGTTGCTTTTCATGTGGATTTAAGGCAAATATTTTGTATGGAGGAGTAAATCTATACATACCCACTCTATTTTTTATGTCAACGGCTTGAATCACTGATATATGCAGGGGAGCATTAATTATATAACTCCAATAATCCAATGGCGGTGAGACTGCTCTAATAAACTTTTTCCGTGCTTCAGTTGCTGAAGTTGCGGAGCATCTAAAGCGTAATAATGCCATCTCCTCTTTTGCATTTTTCTCGCAACGTATTTCTCCCTCTTGGGTTCTAATCGAAAATTCCTTGGGAATTTTCAGAAATGAACCTCCCCGATCAGGTGACATACTTAAATCATAATCATCAGTTTTACAAGACGACTTTGAAAGGAGCCCTCTTACTTCAAAATCTCTAGTTTCATTGTCATTGATTCGTTTTTTATCCTCTTCCTTATTAACAAAATCAATATCTGTGCTTACTACATAAAGGTCGCTTGGAACTCCTGGAAACCCCATTTCCTTTAATTCTTCTAGGGATATATTGACTCTAATGCTATCAGGAATGCGCTCAAACATTATTCGATTTTACCCTATCAAGTTTAATGTGCGACAACTACACGCCGCATCATTGAATTTTTGGCTCAATTAGCAGCAACTGGCATTTTTAATTCCATCCGCCGCTTGATACTCTTTTCAACATCAAGCTGACCTTCAGAATCTACCTCAATGCCATAAACATCTCTAGCATGTTCTAAACTAATGATTTGTGCTACTAAATCCTGTGAAACTTTTTCTAACGGCCGCTCGAGTGGATCACCTATACCACCGCCCCCAGCCGTGCGAACTCGCACAAAGTCACCTTTTTTCAAAATCACCGGATCATCACGTTCAAAGCTGCCATTGACTTCAACAAAAGCAGACGCACCACACAAGCCTTGATTTAGTCCTATTGGCGTATGCTCAATAAAATTGGGTCTAAAGCCAAGTGTCAGTGGATCATCCGAAAGTGAGGTCAGCTTGACCAACTGTCCTGAGCCACCACGCTCACGACCGGGGCCCGCTGTATCTTGAGCAATTTCATGTTCAATCAGAATGGGGGCTAAGGTTTCGGCTACTTCGGTGGCAATCATGGTGCAATTGGTTGGGTATACCGTGCAATCCCAACCGTCTCGGCCTCCCGTTGCGCCCATGCCTCCCTTGGGCATAAAGGTAAGACCAAAATAGCTACCATCTTTATGGTTGCCAACCATATGAAAAATAATGTTGTGACCACAACCAGCCTGCACCCAATCGGGAACAGCTTGGGCTAGTGCGGCATTAACTAATGTACTGATATGAATACCAGTACGGGTGCGTGCGTAAACTGGCACGGGAGGTTTGGCATTGAGGATACAGCCTTCTGGCGCATGAACACGAATCGGGCTAAACTGCGGACCAATATTGGGTACAGCAGGTGCCAACATATATTGCATGGCATAAATTGCGTCAGCAAGGGTGTAAGAAATCGGCACGTTGATCGCTTGTCTGGGACGCTGTGCATCAGTGCCAGTAAAATCTAACACTAGTTCGTCCTCGAGCATCTTTGCACTTAAGGCCAGGTGAATAGGCTTACGCATCTCTTCATTACCCTCGAGAATGCCGTCAGCATCTAGTTCAGCATAATAATTGCCTTGCGGAATAACTTTGAGTTTTTCCAAAAAGGCACTGCGGGCACGGTTGCTGACCTGCTCAGCGACTTGGCTTAAATCAACATCGCTGCTTTGCCACATTTCTGCAAGTCGCCTGGAAATAACCTCGATAGCTGTGCGCATGGCGTTAATATCACCAAAGACCATTTCAGGCAAACGCACATTAGCCCGAATAATCGCTTCAAGAGCTTCATTCATCTTGCCTTGTTCATAAAGCTTGCAGGGTGGCAACATCAGGCCTTCTTCATAAATATCCCAAGCTCTAAAATCACCCAGGGTTCCGCCGACATCAGCCACATGCAAAATCGTTCCGATAAAGGCCACTAAACGTTCACCCTTAAACACAGGAGCAATAAGTGCGACATCAGATTTATGTCCTGCACCAAGCCAGGGGTCATTGGTCATCATTATGTCACCGGGCTTGAAACTTTCTGGTGGATACATTTCAGTGATGAGCCCAATGGTGCGCGGCATACAGGTTACAAACAGGGGCATACAAGCTGTAGGCATAGCAATGCAGCGACCTTTGGGGTCGGCAATCACTAATGAATAATCCTTGCCATCGCGCACCGCACTCGAGAAAGCCGTTTTGAGTAGGGCCTGATCAGCTTCATCGGCAATGGCCCGCAAACGTGCCGTAATGATTTCAAGGTCAATGGAACTCAACTCTTTTTGTTCAAAGGGCGAGGTTTTCACGGCTTCTGGTACACGCATCAGCAAATCACCCTCGGCATTTATCTTTAGGCTTCCGCCAGGCCCGACCACATAGGTGGTGTGTGCTGCTTCGACCAATAAGGGGCCTGAATAATCCTGCTGTTCTTGCAAGTCCCCCAGTTTCATGACAGCAGTCTCAAACCAGGTATTTTCTGAAGCAAACCACACCTGTCTGGTTATTACCGGATGACTTTCTTTATTGACTAAATCCTGTTTAGGACTGTGAAGTATCGGCTCAGGTCCATAAGCACTTAAGCGGCAGGCCCGAATTTCCACACGGCCTTCCTGACCTTCACCGTAACGCTTGCGGTAGGCCTGTCTAAAGGCATTTTCCAAGGTGTCTTTTTGTAAGGACTCGAGTTGAATCGGAACTTGAACATCATAGCCTTGACCCTGAAAACGCATATCGAGGGCAAACTCGAAGTGCATCTCTTTAGGCTTAACGTTACCAGCAATAAGACTTGTTGCAGCTTTTTGTTTTAAGTCGTTTAAGATACTAAGCACAGTTGCTGGGCTGAGTGCTTCGAGACTCATGACACAACTTTGCACTTGCTCTAAACCAACTTTAGCCGTCAAAAATCCAAAGGCTGATAACACACCCGCACGTTTAGGTAACACCACTTGCTTTATTCCTAATGACTTGGCAACATCAAAGGCATGTAAAGGAGCAGCCCCACCAAAGGCTAAGAGAGTATAGTCACGCGGGTCTTCACCAGATTCAGTGACGTGCAACTGTGCAGCCTGGGCCATGTTTTCAGTGATGATGCGGCGCATACCAACGGCAATATCATGCGCACTTAAGTTTGCAGCTAGCCCCAATTGGCTAGCGGCTTGCTCAGCTTTGGCTTTCGTGAGTTTTAAGCCACCAGCTAAAGTCGCTTGTTCTGATAGATATCCTAAGAGTAAATTGGCATCGGTGACGGTGGGTTGTTCACCGCCTAAATCATAGCAGGCTGGCCCAGGTTCTGCGCCAGCACTTTTTGGCCCAACCTTGAGTAAGCCTAAATCATCCAAGTGTCCAATGCTGCCACCACCGGCACCAATCTCGAGCATGTGAATACTGGGAACTTTAACCGTGGTTCCACTCCCAGGTTTGTTGCGGTGTACCCGCCCAATTTCAAAGGATGAACTGCGACTGGGTTCACCCTCTCGAATCAAACAAATTTTGGCGGTGGTGCCGCCCATATCAAAGGCCAGCGCACGTTTGATGCCAAGTGTTTTTGCAAAATGCCTGACAGCTAAAGCTCCTGCTGCCGGGCCTGACTCGAGCAAACGAATCGGTGCTTGCAAAGTCACTTCAACCGATGCCAAGCCACCATCAGACCACATTAAATAAAACGCCCCTTGATGCCCCATACTTTGCAGTGCAGTTTGAAGTTCCATCAGATAACCTTCGGCAATGGGTTGGATATAGGCGTTAGCCGCAGTGGTGGTCATGCGTTCGTATTCACCAAGCTCTGGCGCAATATCACTGGACAAACTTAAGTACAAGTTCAAACCCATTTTCTTGGCAATGTCTTTGATGCGCTGCTCGTGGCTGGCATTGGCATAACTATTGAGAAGACACACCGCCACCGCCTCTACCCCAGCCTCGAGCAGTTGCGCAAAAACATTTCTGACTTCTGCTTCATCAAGTGATTGATACACCGTGCCATCGGCAAGGATGCGCTCACTTAGCATCTTTCGCAAGGGTCTTGGGGCCAAAGGAAGCGGACGCTCGAGCATTCGGTCATAGGGGTCATAGCGATTGCCCTTGCCAGTTTCAATGCTGTCCCCTGCGCCTTGTGTAGTAATAAGCGCAGGGGATTTTCCACTTCGGGTAATCAGTGCATTGGTAATTAAAGTCGTGCCGTGAATAATAGTGGCGTTGTTGAGACGTTCTGACGCTAGTCCTGAGTTGCTTAGTAGAGTCTCGAGCCCGGCTAGAATCGCCTGCGTCGGATGGCTTGGTGTAGTAAGCACCTTGTGTTCAAAAAACCTTTGACGTTGCGGGTCATAAGCCACAAAATCTGTAAAGGTTCCACCGACATCGATACCTATACGTAATTCATTCATTGGCGACACCTGTCTTTCTAAAGAGCACGAACCGAACCACCATCAACATAAAGGGTTGAACCTGTCATATAAGAAGCCGCTTCAGAACAAAGGAACGCAGCAACTTTGCCAAATTCTTGGGGCTGACCCAAACGAGCCATAGGAATACTCTCTAAAGAACGCTTTTTCACTTCGTCTAAACTGATATTTTGTTTTTGGGCCGTAGCTTCATCAAGCTGATTGATGCGCTCTGTTTCAACCCGACCTGGTGCAATGCAATTAACCCTAATGTGGTCAGGTGCAAGTTCAGCCGAGAGTGTTTTACAAAGCCCCTGAATGGCAGGGCGAAATACATTGGAGAGAAGTAAGTTAGGAATAGGCTGTTTCATACTCGAGCTACCAATCACCAAGATAGAACCACCCCCGCTAGTTTTCAAATGAGGCAAAGCGTAGCGCACACTCCGCACCACACTTTGCAAAGTAAGCTGATAAGCCAAATCCCACTTGCTTTCATCAAGCGCACTAAACCCACCTGGCGGTGGGCCACCCGCATTGCAAATAAGAATATCTAAACCACCCAAATCCTTGACCGCTTTTTCAAAAAGAGCTTTGAGGCTGGCATCCTTACTGACATCTGCCTCATAAACTAAGACAGGTTTTGTTGCTGAAATTTTTTGAGCGGCACGCTCTACCTTGGTTTGTTCACGGCCACAGATGGCCACCTGTGCACCCTCGAGGGCCAGAGCCTCTGCACAGGCAAAACCAAGACCACTACTCGCGGCTAACACAAGGGCCCGTTTTCCTTCTAAACCTAAATTCATGCCGTCACCGTCTCTAACTGACAGTAATCCAAAATCTCTGATAATTCGTGTTTAAGCTGGTCATCAATCTGTGTACCTGGATGGCGCACAAAAGCTGAGGCAATCGCTCCACGTTGTTTATAAATTTCTTTGCGTAAGGCTAAGCCAATACCTGGCTGAAACTCATAACGTAACAAGGGACAAGCCTCGTAAAAAATTTGCGCCGCTTCTTTCTTGTTCCCTGATGTATAGGCCTTGTAAATGGATACCAAAATTTCCGGGTAAGAAAACCCAGTCATCATGCCATCGGCACCACGCTCCAATTCTTCATAAAAAAACATTCCGCCCAAACCACCCACAATGCTAATATCACAGCCAAGTTTGCGAATAGCTGTAATTTTAGGAATGCTGGGGGTTTCCTCGAGCTTAATGACTTTAACGTTTTCAATGTCGTTATAGAGCTTAACGACTAAGGATGGATTCATTTTGATTCCTGTAGCGACTGGATAATCATGCAGAATAATCGGGCGGTCAATACACTCACCAATGCGGCGGTAATATTCAAAGATAACCGGGTCATTTTGCACCGGTGGTGGCGCAACCAACAAACCAGCAGCTCCTAAAGCTAATGCGTTCAAGCTCTTTTCAATGGCAAGGTCAGTTCCTTCGGCACCACTGCCAGCGAATACCGGCAATTTTCCGGCGACACGTACTGTGGTACGAATCACTTCATCTTGTTCGGCTTGGGAAAGTTTTGGGGCTTCACCCATCACACCAAGCACCACCAAACCATCTACACCTAACTTGACCAGAAAATCAGTTAAAGTCTCGAGGCTTTTTAAGTCCAGCTTGCCATCATCACTAAACGGTGTTGGCATAATTGTATAGACACCTTGAAAACGACTCATTTCATCACTTCCTTTGTGGCTTTTTGGGGTCTAACAAATTTGCCCCAGCCCGGTTGACCCACCACTTCACCTCGGTTAAAAATAGTTTTGCCAGACAAAATAGTTCTTGAAACTTTACCTTGAAAAGCCATGCCATCATATAGATAATCACACAAACGGGCTTGGGTAAAAAGTGTTTCTTTTTTAATCAAAGTAGTCTTGTTCAAATCCACGATAATGAGGTCTGCATCCGAACCCTGGGCAATCACACCTTTTTGTGGATAGATGCCAAAACGCTTGGCCCCATTGGTACTTATTAAGTTAACGGCCTGCTCAAGTGTTAACTTTCCTTTAGCTACTGCGTCCAGCATCCCAGGAACCAGTTCTTCAACACCTGGAGCACCCGGTGGTGCAGCCCAAAAATCACTCTTGGCTTTTTCTTTTTCTTCAACAGCAAACGGTGAGTGATCAGTAGTGACCGAAATTAAAGTGCCATCTTGTAAAGCTTCCCATAAGGCTTGTTGGTCACCTAAGGTGCGTAAGGGCGGATTGATTTTGGCATAAGAGCCATGTTTCGCTAAGTCCTCTTGCGAAAAGAGCAAATATTGCGGACAGGTTTCACCTGTTACGTCCATAGTGGTTTGAAATCGTTTTAGCGTATTGGCAGCCTGCCGACTCGAGACATGGGCGATATGCAGTTTGGCCCCTAGGTCTTCATTCATGGTTAAAATTTCAGCAATAGCCAAAGCCTCAACTACTGGCGGACGAGACTCGCCGTGGGTAAGTGCGTCATTGCGTCCAGTCTTTTTAAGCTCCTGTGAAAAATGCTCGAGCAGTCCATTATCTTCAGCGTGAATCACCGTCACCAAATCTGTTTTAGCAAGGAGTTTAAGAGCTTCATATTGCTGAGCTGCCGTAGGTAAACATAAACCTACAAATTCATCATCACGACTCTTGGGAGCTTCGGTCATAAAAATCTTAAAAGCAATGGCTCCCTCTTCAACCATTCCAGCGATGTAGTCCGCATTAAGCATTCCCGGCGCACCATAAAGCCCAAAGTTCACATAGGCATCTTGCGAAAAGAGCTCACGCCGTTGCCTGAAAATCTCTGGCGTTGCACAGCATGGTTTGGAGATAGGCATTTCAAACAAGGTAGTGACACCACCAGCCGCCGCTGCTCTAGTTTCTGAAGCAACCGTGCCTCGTTGTGGGTAAGCTGGTGCGCGAACATGAAAATGAATATCAATAGCTCCAGGCAAAACATATTGACCTGTCGCGTTGATGATTTCTTTAGCACCTACTTGACTAGAAGGCTCGAGCAAGGCTGCAATTTTGCCATCGTTTAAGGCAAGGTCTAGTCGGCGTGTGGCTGTTTCGCTCACGACGGTGCCACCCCTAATCAAGGTATCAAACATGGCTCTCCTTTGTGCGTTGCTCGAGCATCACCACAACCCCAGTTCCTTAAATGCCTGTGCTGCTCCAGCTAAATTGCTTAACTTCATACTGGCATAATTGGGCGCAAACACAACCCCATTCGCACCTGCACGGTAACTCGCCAACACACTGCGCCGCACGATGTCAGGCGTACACGAAGCCTGGTCTTTTCTAACACGCGGTGCATCTACCCCAATACCCATATACACCAAGGCTTTGCCGTTTACACCACGCACTGCGTCTTGGCATTGTCCAAAAATATAAGTATCGGGGTCCATGCCTGTTTGAACAAGTTCTGACCAAGACGCTTCTTTGAGATTAAGCAGCTTATACATAAGTGGCGTTAATTCTTCAGGTGTAAAATCACGCAAAATGCTCTGGTGAAACACTGTTATTTCACTGACATAAATTTGACCGGCCTGATGCTGATAAGTAATAGGTTTAACCCAATCGGCATAAAGAGTTTGCTCTTCCCAAGGGTACTGCGCTTTACGCAAAGGGTTAAAGTGATTGCGGTTCCAGACATTAAGACCAAAAGACAGGTCAGCGTTACACCACTTTACAATACCGTAGAGTTCACGGTCGAGGTCTTTGTTGCGCTCCAACCAAAATTTTTCCCATATCAGAATTTCAGGATTAGTCAGTAGCACCCGCAAGAACTCAACAAAGCTACCATCAACGAATGGTTCACCAGCTCGAGCCTTTTGAAAATATTGATAAACATCTTTATAGGCTAAGCGCACACGCTCGACATCAATGCCACGCTGGATAGCTTCATTGCGACTGGCCTGACTAAAATCGGTAGGGGTCTGCCCAACCATCATTTGATCAAGTGGACTGCGGCGTTCATTGCACCACATCACACCGTCAATATCATAGTTACGACACTGGTCTTCAACCATGCTGTGAATCCAGTTGCGATAATCGGGGTTGGAAGTGCTAGGGTCACTGCCGATACGACCAAACACATCAACCTCTAAGAGTTGTGGCAAATTGGGAATGTTTACGGTATTAACTGAACCGTGACCTTCGTACTTAAAAAAAGGCTCCATCAATTCAACAAAGACCTTCATACCCCTGGCCTTAGCTGCCGGAATTACCATCTCTAAAATATCTTTGTCCTGGAGTTCAGGGTCAGTTGCCCTAAAGTCTTTTATCAATGTTTGACTGTAAAAATTCGGATTGGGCTTAAAATAGGCTCCACCCTTCATGGCAAAGGGTTCTGGAATACCGTGATCAGGAAAGCCATCTAGTTCGTGCGAAATACTGCGCCCTGACTTGAGTCCTAACCAAGATACTGTACCAATCAGTAAAACATTGACACCCACCTGTTCTTGCAAGGTCTCGAGCACGACTTCAACCCCTTCGTCTATAAAACTAATCGGGCTGATTTGAATGCCAACAAATTTTTCATTACCTTGATTAGAGTGCATCACATTCAATACTTTCTAAGAAACTGGATTACTCATACGGTGTTTGGCAATCACAACTTTCATACGCTCTAAGGCCTCATGAATTCGGTTAAGGGGCTGTAAATAACTCATACGTACATAGTTTTCACTTTCATCACCAAACATGCTGCCTGGAAACAACAATACCCGCCCCTCCCGAAGGAGTGTTTCACAAAATTGTGCAGCAGGCATACCGGTTTTAGAAATATTGGTATATAAATAAAAAGCCCCACCTGGGTAGCCATAACTAAGCCCCATCTGATCCATGGCATTGACCATAAGCGTGCGACGCTCACTATAGGCAGCTAGCATTTCAGCCACCACCTCTTGTGGGCCTGTTAACGCTGCCAACGCTGCAAATTGGGCCGGCGTATTGGTATTAATACTTAGAGTATGGCGTGGTTCAGTCAACATGCGTACAAAAGGTTCCGGTGCAGCCAGATAACCAATGCGCCACCCGGTCATGGCATAAGATTTTGAAAAGCCATTGAGGGTAATCACACGCTCTTTCATGCCGGGTAGACTTGCCATAGAAAGATGCTCAGAACCTTCGTAAATAAGTTTGGCATAGATTTCATCGCTGATGACAATTAAGTTATGCTTCTTGGCCAGTGCCGCAATTTCACGTATGACTTCTGGAGGTGTGACTGCACCCGTAGGGTTATTGGGTGTCACTAACACTAGAACTTTGCTGCGTTCGGTAATGCGAGCTTCAATTTCTGAAGGCATTAGGGCAAAGTTGTCTTTTTCATAGGTGGGCACGGGAACAGGCTTGCCCCCACACATGTGTACCGCCGTGTCATAAGTAGTAAAACGCGGTGAAGTAATTAGAACTTCATCGCCAGCATTAACTAGTGCCAGCATACAGAGCATGATAGATTCCTGAACTCCGGCAGTGACGATGATTTCTTCAGCAGAATAGTCAAGATTATTTTCTCGTTTGAGCGTATCGGCAATGGCTTCACGCAGTTGCGGCAAACCGGCCGGATGGGTGTAGTGATGCTGATTATCTTGAATGGCCTTAATAGCAGCGTCAACAATATGTTTGGGCGTATGAAAATCCGGGTCGCCGCGACCCATCGCAATCACATCGTTTAAGCCTGCCGCAATTTCTAACATCTTGGTGCGAAAGGATACATCATCCTCGAGGATGCGACCTGAAAGTGCTGAGAGCAAGGGTTGGGTCATTGTTTACCTCGAGCATTATTACTTAAAACGAATAGATACACGTTTGCTTCCTTTCTATACCTCGAGCACTCGAGCCTCGGGTGGATGCTTTCTTTGAAACACACTCGGCACTTCAGCAGTTGATTCAGTCACAATCATGGTGTTGATGGTGCGGTATCCGTCTATATCTGGGCGATAAATCCCAGGCTCGTTGGAAAAGACCATACCAGGTAAAAGTAAAGTGTCATCGCCAGGTGCAAGCCAGGGAGCTTCGTGACCCTGAATGCCCATCCCATGACCGATGCGGTGGCGAATATAGTTTTCTAATCCTGCTGTTTTCAAAGCGTCTAAGGCAATGCGGTTGACTTCAGAACATTTGATACCAGGGCGCAAAGCTGCAATGGCAGCGTCATTGCAAGCAGCCGCAGCCTTTAAGCAGTGCATTTGGTCATTGCTGGCTTTGCCTAATACAAAAGTTGCACCGCTCTCAGCGTGATAACCGCCTACCGATGCACCTATACCCGCAATAAGCACATCCCCCTTATTTGGTTTTCGGTGCAATGGTTTACCGTGTGGCAAGGCCGCTCTGAGGTCCTGTATGCACTGTAGCCGTAACACCGCATTTAGTTTTAGCAAAGGCTTGCCCTAAATCCTGCGCCTGCTTTTGTTTGGTACTGGAAAGTGCAGCATTTAAGATGTCAAGTTCACTTGCGCCCTCACGAATCATGGTGCTGGCGTTTTCAATAACAAAGTCTAAAAATAAATCTGCATAACTTGCTGCCTTACGAATAAGCAAAAGTTCTTCAGGTTCTTTAACATAGCGCAAGCTATCTACTAACTTGCTCGTGGTGATGTTGTGACCATGTTGCTCGAGCATACTAAACAGCGCATGGTCTATCTGGTCAACAGCAAGGTGCTTGACCTTTGTCTCTTGCACCATCCAGGCAACAGGATGAGTTTCACCAGGAAATTCTTCATAGTTGCAAATATCTTTTATCCAGGTATCCTGTGCATTCTCTTGCTCGAGTAAAGGAATAAACAAGGTTGGTTCGCCCTGCTCGGGAATAAAAAAACCTATCGGTCTTTCAGAAGGCGAATGAAAAAATCCTGAAGCGTAAATGACATTGTGAAGCTCGAGTATCAAGATACCCCCAAGATCAGTCTCGGCAAGTTTGCTTTGAATCTGGGCTACTTTACGGCGGTAGAAAGATTCGTCTAAAGGTTGAAGATTCATGCAGTCACCTTAGGCTCGAAGGGAAAGTCAAGCTCGAGTTTTTGCGCTAATGTGGCTAATTCATCAAAGACACTTGCATCAAGTAACACACCCTGTTGACGACGCTCTGTTTCACGGCGTTGCTCTAATTCACCAGGAACTAAAATTTCTTGAAACCCTGGACGGAGTTTGCTTTTTTTAATATCAGCAATAAAAGCAGCCATGCGCTGTTTGAAATCATCTAGTGGAATAAACCAGGCAATGTCTAAAGCAATAAAACTATGGGCAACATCTTGTTTGGCAGGATTGGCATAGGGCGTTAAGCCAAATGCGCCACCGCTTAGCACACCTGTCAAAACATCAGTCATAAACGATAAACCATAGCCCTTGTATTGTCCGATCCCGAGTAGCGCACCCATCATGGCTTTACTCGGGTCATCGGTTTCTTCGCCTTCGGGGGTAAGTGCCCAGTCGCGTGGCATAGGTTTGCCTTCACGCTCGAGCCAGCGCATCATGCCTTTACCAGCAGTGGTCAGGGCAATATCTAAAGAAACGTCAAACCCTAATCCTGTAGGTGCAGCAAGGGCCCAGGGATTTGTACCTACCACAGCTGTAGCACCGCCCCAGGCTGCCATCTCTGGGCCGGCATTGGTCATAGCGATGCCGATACAGTCTTGTTTTAGAGCCACATCAGCATGAACTGCCGAAGACCCATAATGTGTGCTGCTTCTGACAATAACAGAACCGATACCACATGTTTTTGCCTTTTGCACGGCTAAGGCCATGGCTTTTTGACCCACTACAGAACCCAGTCCATTGTGTCCATCCACAAGTGCCAGTGCTGGGCTTTCTTTAATGATTTCAAAAGGTGCGTTTAGGTCTATCCAGCCATTACGAATGCGTTCAAGATAGGTAGGCAAGCGTCTCACACCTTGACCCTGACCTGGGTGAAACCGAAGTTCGCTAAACATCAGTGTGTGAGCACAAAGGGTAGCCTGTTCACGGTTTAACCCCATGGCCTTAAAACAATCAAGGATAAACTTTGATAAAGTCTCTGCATCAACACGAACCAGCTCGATAGACATCTTATTCCTTTAGTGAAAGCAGGGGTTTGAGATTAATGTTTTTACTTAGTTTGGGCACAATGCCACCTTTTCCAGAGGTCATGATGACGGTGATGCCTGGCCCGTAGCCTGCACGTGGGCTATCGCCTTGTCCAATAACACCAATGCCAATGGCACCCCGCAAATACCCATGCTGATAGCGGCTGTCATAATTCTCGAGTGCCACCACATCACCAAGACATAAAGAATCTAGGCCTGCTTCTTTTAACGCTTTTTTATCGGTGGTTTGAATATGCACTGAGCCACCTTCACTATCCAAACCTGCACCTGCACCAAGTAAGTGTGGCGGCACGCTGGCGACGATAGGAATCTCAAGCTTGCCATCTTTTGTAGCTTTAGGTTTTAAGGCAGCTAAAAGTTCGGGAGAGCAGCCCTTGAGATAAACATCGGAATGCTCAGCAAGTTCCATCCCTAGGCCTTTGGCTCGGACAATAATTTTGTCACCAATGGCCATTTTCTCACGGTCTTTACGGGCAAAGTGAACAATGACATGCTCAGAAAAACGCCCTGACTTTCCTGTAACCACGCCTTTAGCACCTTTGGCTTCACCTGACATCACTACTGCAGTATTGCCAAGACAGGATAAAACTCTTAAACCTCGGTTGCCGTTGTCATCGGCTAAGTTAATACTCACGCTTGGATGAATGCAGTCGGCTAACCAGCCGTAAGCAGAATCCCCGACTGAAACGTTATAGACAATACTGCCATAAGTTGGTAACAAAAACGGGATGCCATCGGCAGACAAGCGATAAGGCTCAGCCGGAAGCCCTGGAAAACTTGGCGTAGCAATCTGCCCCATCACGGAAAGACTGACCAGTTTATCGGTATTTACATTTAGGTTCATGCTAACTCCCGAATCTTTAAGTAATTTGCAATATTCGCTTTAGGGTCAATACGCCACTGGATGGCATCTTGCTCACAGGTCATTAGTGTCAAAATGCCCGGCCCGTGTCCGGTCATAATCGAATCTCCGTGAATACACAGGGCAATACTTACTGCCCCTTCACGGTAGCTGCGCCCAAAGCGATGATCCGCATGACGAATAGCCACAAGGTCACCCAAGCGCATTTGGTCTAAACCAAGCTCAGCCATAAGCTTGCGATCACCGGTCATCAGGTCCTGGTCAACATATTCCGAATTGAGTTCTGCGCCCGAGCCCATAGCTTCAATAGGTAATTCCATAGTGACCGGCACGCTAATTTTGAACGTGCTAATTTTTTCAATGGGTAGCGCATCAATAAGTTCGGGGCTACATTTTCTAAGTTTGATGTGCGGATACTCGAGCAACTCAAGCCCTTGACCCTTGCTGCGAAGTTGAATGCTGTCGCCGATGCAGAGCATCTCACTCACTTCAGGTTCAAAATCAATCAGGATACGAGCATGTTCACCTGTGACGATGCCCACCGCACCTTTGGCTTCACCGCTGGTAACCACGGCTCGGTTGCCAATGCAATTTAAGTAGTGCAGTGCAAAGTCAGCACTCAGGTCTTTATGAGCCACTGAAACACCAGGTTCCACATGGTCACCAGCCCAGAAAAATGCCGGGTCACCTACACGGATGTTGTAAAGTACGCCGGACATGCCAGGTAAGACTTTGGCAATGCCGTCATTATCTGGAATGTATTCAGGTCGTCTAAAACTGGGTTGGCTGATTTGTCCGGCCACTGCAATTTCAACGAGTTGGTCGGCATTGGTTTTAAGGGTGTGGTTTTTACGAGGTTTGGGTTTGGGCATGCGTGACCACCTTTGGCAAAAACTGTTTTGGACTTGCAGGTACTACCTGTAAAAATAAAAAACTTGACAGTGTATCTTAATGCAAACTATAGTAACACTATTCATTGCGGTTGTCGACAATCGACACCATGCTGCAAAAAAAGGAGTTCATTGTTACCCATGAGCAAGACCTCTGTAGTAGCGCACTCGAGCCAGCCTTCAAGTAAGCAATTTGAAGAAATTGGCAACATGCCGCTAAGACAGAAAATTGTCAACGTCTTGCGTGACGCTATTTTGAGTGGCGAACTTAAACCTGGACAGGCATTGGTAGAAACCACTCTAGCTTCACAGTTGGGTGTAAGCCGTGCGCCTTTAAGAGAAGCCTTGCGCAGCCTAAGTAAAGATGGTCTTATTGAAACCATTCCTTACCGGGGAACCACGGTTAAAACTTTAAGTCGTAAAGACATAGAAGAAATATATAGTCTGCGCGGACTTCATGAGAGTTTTGCAGCCCAGCGCATTATCCAGCGCAAACGTGCGAGTGATATTGATCAACTTACGGCTATTTGCGCCCGTATGCGAAAAGCAGCTCAAGCCAACGACTTCAAAAAACTTAATCAGGAAGACGATAACTTTCATCGTCAGCTGATCTTGTTAGCCGAGCACGACATGCTCACCACCATTTGGGAGCAGTTGTCTCTGCGTGTCAGGCAGCTTATGGCTATTACCAACCAACTTAAACGTGACCCTATCGAAGTTGCCGAGAATCACCCACCTATTGTCAAAGCCATTGCCAAAAAAGATTTGCAAAAAGCAACCCTTCTTATTCAAAATCACCTTGAATCGGCTAAAGATCTCATGATTGCCGACTTAATACAGGAATCAACTCTATGAGTCAAACGCCGAAGACCATTTTGATTACTGGAGCCAATGGGTTTGTTGCCAACCATATTGCAAAAACCCTTCACGCACATGGCTACACACTTATTTTGTTAGATCGAGACTTTGATCATGATCATAAAACTTACTGGAGCAGCCGTCAGGTGTTGCTCTTCGAGCTTGATTTACTTGACTTGCAAGAATCCTACAACGCCGATGTGGTCATTCATGCTGCGGCTATAACGGCTGATGCTAAAGAGCTTGGCCTGAGTGCAGAGGCCTATTTGCAAAATAGTCTCGAGCTAAATTTTCATATGCTTAGCTGGGCCAAAGCCAACGCTATTAAGCGGTTTATCTTTATCAGCTCAGCCGGTGTCTTTGCAGCTCATCAAAACAATCTGGATGAAACCGCACTACCCCAGAGTAAAGGACTTTACGCTATAGCCAAACGCACCACCGAAGATTTGATTGAAACCCTAGCTAGCACCGAACAACTAGACTTTTTAAGTGTGCGTTTGGGCAATGTTTATGGTGAAGACGAACGCCCTAGGCCCAGCCGCCCCAGGGTGGGTTTACTGCAACGCATGATCGATATGGCTCTCGAACACAGGGTCATCCAGGTTCCCAATGAAACCCATCGTGACTGGACCTATGCACCCGATATCGCCAACCTTTTCCTTCGCTTAGTAGAAACTCCTTTACTAAACTATAGGCTCTATCATCTGGTTTCACCGCAGCACTTTTCTGCGCTCGAGTTAGCCCAAAAAATCCAGGCACACTTACCCCCAAGCAAACTCGAGGTCAGCCCCACACCCCTCGCCCAGCTTCGCACACCCTTAAAGAGTGAACGTTTGCAAACCCTTGGCTTCACCAACTGGACTCCATTTGAGATAGGCTTGTCTCAGGTCATTAAAGCTCATCAAGGAGTTGCGGCATGAATCCTTTGCGAATAGTTTTAGTAGGGCTAGGCACCAGAGGTCGCTATTGGGCTGAGGTGATCAACCGCTCGAGTGACTGTGAACTGTGTGCCTACGTGGACCCCAACCCTGCCGCACTCGAAAAAGCTAAGCAACTCTATGGACCCAAACCTAGTTTTGGTAATCTCAAGGAATCTCTCCAAAACATTCCCGATATTCAGGCACTGGTTTTAGCAACACCACCTGAGGGCCGCCAGCATCATATTAACTTGGCTTGTCAACAGGGATTAGCGTTACTAGTAGAAAAACCGCTTGCTCTTAGCCTGACTGAAGCAGCCAAGTTTGTCGAGATGGCACAAGCCGCCAAAATACCTCTGATGATTGGTCTAAATTTTCGCTATCTGGGTGTTACCAAGGCAACGCTTGAGTTGCTCAAAACAAAGGTCATCGGCACTGCTGCTTTCGGGCATTTTACCTATGAGCGCTGGCGTGACGGCACGCTTGCTCGCCTAAACAAATATCCGCTCACGATGGTACATCCCATGCTGTGGGAACAGTCTATTCACCACTTTGATTTAATGCGCTTTGTCTATCAAAGTGAACCCAAATCTGTATATTGCAAAACCTGGAACCCCAGTTGGAGCATGTATCAAGATGACACCAATGTTTCGGCCATTTTTACTTTTGAAAATGGTGTTGTCGTCAACTATCAAGGCACCTGGCAAAGCTCCTGGCAGGAGCCAAACTTTATTTGGCGCACCGATTGCACCGAAGGGGTTATTTTGCAAAAAGACCAGTTTTCTGATCTCTTTTATGCCAAGCGTCATGAAGCCGTGGCTACGCCTGTCTCTTTGCCACCTCATGAAACCTGGATTACCGATACTGAAGGTCTACTTGCAGCGTTTGCCAACACTTTGTTGCGTGGCCAAACTTTAGAAGCCAGTGGCCACGACCATCTACATTCGCTAGCCATGGTTGAAGCCTGTATACAGTCAAGTCGTTTGAGTCAAGCGGTGTCTATCAGCAGTGCGCTTAAACCTGCATCTTCTTCAGGTGTTATCAATGCTCAAGTTTAAAAGGAGGTTCAATGACTTAAAAAAGCTCGAGGGAAACCAACCATCATTGTGGTCGTAATCTAGTTTTTCAAAGGGAGATATACATGAAAAAAATCTTTATATGTTTGTTTTTAAGCCTAGCTATCGGTCTTGGCTTTGCCCAAGCACCCGACAATGACACCTTGGTCATTGCTCAAAGTACAGACGCAAGCACCTTAGAAGTTTCGCAAATTGGCTCACGTAGTGAAGCTAATATTCTAGGGCATGTGTTTGGCACATTGTTTGAGATTACAGAGACGGGAGAGATTGTTCCGTTCTTAGCCGAGAGTTATACCGTAAACGAAGATGGCACCGAATACAGTTTCAAACTGCGAGAAGGCTTGACCTGCCACGACGGTGAAGCTCTCACTGCCGAAGACGTAGCCTATACCTTCCAGCGTGCGGCTAACCCCGATAACGGCTTTACGGGTAATACAGCAGGATTTGTGTTTGACGCAGCAGGCTATAAAGATGCCCGCGCCGATGACGAACTTACGGCCACCATCGTTATCGAAAAGTATCAGTCTATTGCGCTAGGTTTACTTTCTGAAGTTTATATTCACTGCAAAGATTCCTATGAGAAGATGACACTCGAGCAAGCTGGTGAAGCCCCCGTTGGTTCTGGGCCCTACAGCTTTGTGGAATGGGTCAAAGATGACCGAATTGTCTTAGAGCGTGTTGAAGGCTTCAATCTTCGTGAAACAACCTTTAAGACCCTGGTCTGGCGGGTTATTCCTGAAGCTTCAACCAGATCTGCCGAATTGATTGCTGGAAACGTAGATATTATCGGCAACGTGTCACCTGATCAGGTTGAAGCGGTTAACACTAGTGGTGTTGCCACTGTACAACCTGTTTCAGGTACACGCCGCATCTATGTTGGTTTTAACCAGCGTCAAAAATTCGCTGATGAAAGCGAAGGCGGTGCAGCCATTCAAAAAACCGATGTTCGGGTAGCTTTACAATATGCTGTAGATGTTCCAACCATTTGTTCAACCTTGCTTGGTACTGAATGTGAACGTGCTACAGGTTTAGTCAACCCACCCAATAACAACCCGAACTTAGAACCCTATGCGTATGACCCAGCTAAAGCTGAAGAGCTCCTTGATGCTGCGGGTTATCCTCGAGGTGATGACGGTATTCGCTTTAAGATTAAATTGCAAGCACCCCAAGGCCGTTATCTAAATGATGCCAACGTGGCCCTCGCAGTTGGTCAATACTTAACTGATATTGGTGTAGAAGCCGAAGTCGAGCTGATGGAGTGGTCTAGCGTTTACGTGCCACTCATTCGGGCCCATGACGTAGGTCCACTCTTCTTGCTCGGTTCAGGTGGTGGTACCTGGAATGCCCTTTATGATATGGCTGACTTGTCAGAACCAACCGGTGCCACCAATTACACCGAGTGGGGTAACCCTGAATGGTTTGATCGCTGGAACAGCCTTTCAGAGATTCGTGATCCTGCTAAGGAACGTGAAGTGATTAACGAGATGCTCGAGATTTTCTATAACGATCCACCCTGGCTCATGATGTACTTCCAACCTGACTTCTACGGTGTTAGCAACCGTGTAGATTGGCAAGCCCGTCGTGACGAACAGGTTATTGTTTATAACGCAAAATTAAAATAATGATTTGCTAGTTGTTACTTTTGAAGAGCGAGAGGATATGATCCCATCGCTCTTCAAAATCATGTTAAGTGTTTAAGTGAACTCAAAGGAAATTCATCATGTGGCAATATACCCTACGGCGCATTTTACAATCAGGCATTGTTATTGTGGGTGTAACCCTTATTTCCTTTTTGGCCTTGCATATGGCCGGTGACCCAACCTATCTTTTTGTTAGCGAACGTGCTAGTGAAGAAGAAATCGCCGAAGCCAGAGCCATTTTAGGATTTGACAAACCTTTGCATGTTCAATACTTGACCTTTTTAGGTCGTTTATTACAGGGAGATGCAGGTCGTTCTATCACGCACCGCCAGCCTGCTATGCAAGTCATCCTCGAGCGTTTACCTGCCACTATTGAACTGACTTTATTAGCCCTGCTGATTGCTATTGCCCTAGCTATACCCTTTGGCATTATCGCTTCAATAAATCGTGGTAATCCGGTTGATGGCGGCATGATGACCTTAGCAATGTTTGGACAATCCATACCCAGTTTCTGGTTTGGCATTATGCTGATTTTATTTATTGGGCTGGGTTTGCGTTGGTTGCCGATTTCGGGTCATGTACCTATTCTGCAACCCTTGTTTCAAGGCGACATTCTTACAGCTCTTAAAAATTTTCCCGAAGCGATACGCTATCTGCTCATGCCAGCTATTACTATTTCACTCTTTTCACTCTCACGCAATTCTCGCCTGGTGCGCTCATCAATGCTCGAGGTGCTCTCGCAAGACTATGTTCGCACCGCCCGCTCTAAAGGGCTTAGTGAACGTGCCGTTGTTTTACGCCATGCTTTGCGTAATGCCTGGATGCCCGTGGTCACCATGCTGGGGCTCGAGTTTGGGTTTTTATTAAGTGGCGTGGTGGTGGTCGAAACTGTTTTTTCCTGGCCTGGTGTGGGGCGGCTGGTCTTTAACGCTATTAATCAGCGTGATATTCCCTTGGTGCAGGCTTCAGTTATTTTATTTTCATTTTTATTTATCGGACTTAATCTTATTGTTGATTTACTCTATGCCCGCTTAGACCCTCGAGTGAGGCTGAGCTAATGAATCAGAATTCTCCAGTTGCCATACAACCCCAAAGCAATTCCTTTACACTCGGGTTCAAACGCGCCGTGAAAAGTCTGCTCAAAGCCAAATGGCCAATCCTGGCTATCCTTATTTTATTGCTGGTTGTTTTCTGTGCCTTTTTTGGGTCAGTCATTGCCCCCAAAGACCCCAATCGCCAGAACATCATCAAACGTTTACAAGAACCCTATCAGGTTGAACGAAGCGGCAAGGTTGAATTTATTCTCGGCACCGATGGTTTAGGCCGAGATGTGCTGTCACGGCTAATTTATGGAGCCAGAATTTCACTGCTGGTTGGCTTAACGGCCGTGCTTATTGGCGGTTTTATCGGCATCTCACTCGGCTTGATTGCAGGCTATTTTGGCGGCCGTATTGATGATGTGATTATGCGCTTTGCGGATATTCAGTTGGCTTTTCCTTTTATTTTGCTGGCCATTATGTTTTTGGTGGTTTTAGGTCCTGGCTTGCTTAACTTGGTTCTGGTCTTGGGTGTGGGTCAGTGGGTCACCTATGCCCGCATTGCCAGAGGACAAACTGTTTCTCAACGAGAAAAAGAGTATGTCGAAGCAGCCCGTGCACTTGGCAAACGTGATTTTGCCATTATGTTTAATAGCATCCTGCCCAATATCTTAGCCCCACTTATCGTCATTGCCTCATTTAATGTAGCTAGCGTGATTCTTTCTGAAGCAGCACTTTCTTTTTTAGGATTAGGCGTTCCGCCGACGATTCCCACTTGGGGCGGGATGTTAGCCGAAAGCCGTGACCAACTCTTAGCAGGACGTTGGTGGCTAGCGGTTTATCCGGGCATTGCCATCATGATGACGGTTCTATCTTTTAATATCTTAGGTGACTGGCTCAGAGATTTTCTCGATCCACGCTTACGTGGTGTTGGATAATGGTTCATGCTTATCTGTATTGGCACACTGAAAGGAGAGTGATGAACATTTGATGCTTGTAGAACTTTCTCGAGTTGGCTATTCAGTTCGCCACTTATCGCGCACAATTCATCATTATTCGTCATTGCGAGGAGAGGTGAGGAACACTTAACGAAGTTGGGATGTCCTTCGTAGGAAACAACCGACGAAGCAATCTCCCTTCACCGACTAGCTGATGAGTAGTTTTCTAAACGCTTAGAAAACTACTTCACTACGAACTCAGAGCAAGGAGATTGCTTCGGGGATGCAGCAACGACTAGCTGAGTGAACATTTAGAATACTCTTAACTGAGCCTCGCAATGACGAGGGGAAGTGCTGGCTACGTTTCGAGCGCAAACTATGAGGTTATAGAATAAAAGTTCTAAGTGGTAAATAAATAAAACGACTTCAAAGATTCAGTTCAATCACGAGGTGAATAATTATGACCTTAAAAGTTGGCGTAATCGGTGCAAGTTTTGCCAAAGCTGCCTTTTTGCCTGCGCTTAAAACTATTCAAGATGTTGAAGTTATCACTATTGCCAGCGCAAGACAAAGCAGCGCAGAAGCTACGGCTAAAGAGTTTGGCATACCTTATGCCTATAACAATTGGGAAACCATGCTTGCAAAACACAAGCTTGACTTAGTGTGTATTGCAACACCGACCAACACTCATGCACCGATGACACTAGCGGCCCTCGAGTCTGGCGCACATGTCCTGTGTGATAAACCGATGGCGATGAATACAGCCGAATCACAGGCGATGCTGGACAAAGCCAAGATGCTTGGACGCATCCACATGATTGACCATGAATTGCGCTTTAACCCCACGCGGCAAAAGATTAAAGAACTTATTGAAAGTGGTTTTATCGGTAAGGTGCAGCACGTCAACGTTTCAAACATCACGCCGAGTTGGGCCAATCCTGCCTCGCGTCCTAAAGGTGATTGGTGGTCGCTCGAGGAAATAGGCGGTGGCCGCTTGGGTGCAAACGGCTCCCATCAAATTGACATGCTGCGCTGGTGGCTCGGTGACGTTGCTTCGGTAATGGGTCAGGTTAAAACGATGGTACCAAATCGTGTTGATAAAACGACTGGTGAAGCCTGGACTGCAACCGCCGATGATGTTTCGTGGTTTAGCCTGGAGATGAAAAACGGCGCACTGGCCCAAGTTTTTATGAGCGGTGTGGCTGGACACAACAGAGGCAATCAAACCGAAATTTATGGCAGCGAAGGCACGATTTTACTCTCCAATGACGACGAGATTTTACGTGTCGCCAAGTCAGGTCAACCCTTTGAAGAGATGACCATTAAAGACCCCAATGCAGATTTACCTGGTGTGAACGCTGGTATTTGGAACGTGTCGGTGGTTGCGCTGATGCAAGAACTCACGGGTGCCATTCGTGAAAACCGTCCGCTAAAAGCCGGAGCCACTTTTGAAGATGGTCTTAAATGCCAGCAGGCGATGGACGCGGTGCGGCAAGCAAGTAAAGAGCGGAAATGGATTAACTTAGGATAGAGGAAAGAGAAAAGAGGAAAGATTATTCGTTTTTGTCTTTACGAATTACGAGTAACGAATAACCAGAAACTACTGACTACCGACTACTGAATTCTGACTACTGCCTAGAGGAGACGACCTTGCAAGACATTTATGATTACATTGACGCAAATGCGGAAGAATTTATTCGTGATTTACAAACGCTGGTGCGACAGCCAAGTATTTCTGCACAAAACATTGGCTTAAGAGAATGTGCTGCACTAGTCAAAAAAATGATGGACTATGACGGACTTGATGCCCACATGCACGAACTTAACGGCGGCCCTCCCGTCATCACGGGTCACATGACCACCAAGCAATCGACGAAGACGATGCTTTGCTATTCACACTATGACGTGCAACCGCCAGAACCTTTGGAAGCCTGGACTCACGGTGGCCCCTGGTCGGCTGAAATTGTTGATGGTGTAATGTATGGTCGCGGTGCCACCGATAATAAAAGCGGCGTACTAGCCTTTAACAAAGCCGCCAAAGCCTTTTTGAAAGTACGTGGCGAATTGCCCGTCAACCTCAAATTTATTATTGAAGGTGAAGAAGAAATCGGCAGTTTACACCTTGGCCCTTGGGTAGAAAAAAATACCGAGCTATTACGTGCTGACGGAATGCACTGTTTAGACGGCTCTGTTGATGTAGCTACCGGTTTACCCGATGTTGACCTTGGACTCAAGTCTGTACTTTTTGTTGAACTTGTGGCAAGAGGTGCAAATAGTGATATTCACTCCCTAAATTTTCCATTGCTGCCTGCACCTGCTTGGGATTTGGTTCGCGCACTGAATACCATCATGGATGAAAACCGCCGTATCTTGATTGACGGTTGGTATGAAGGGCTGTATGAACTTCAAGCAGAAGATATTGAGCAGCTCGAGGAAAAAGTAGCCAGAGTTGACCTGAATAAAATGAAAGAAGAATGGGGTATTAAACAATTTGCGCTTGGTCGTGATGGGATTGAGGCGATTAAAGCTAGGGCATATGAACCCACTGCCAATATTGCAGGGTTAATCAGTGGTTACACAGGTGCAGGCTCTAAAACTATTGTGCCGAATGAAGCGAGAGTGAAAATGGATTTTCGTTTGATTCCTAATATTGACCCTAAGAAAGCTTTAGAGAAACTAAAAGCCCACCTCAAAAAACACGGCTTTCACAACATCGAAGTCATCAGCACCGAACGCGCCGAACCTCCTTACAAAATTTCGGTGAAAGAACCGATGTCTCAAGCGGTGATTGCTGCTGCTATGCAAGTGTATGGCGAAAAACCGATTGTCAACGGCGTTTCTGCTGAAGGCACGATTCTCAAACATGTTTGGATTCCTTGTGTTTTAACCGGCTTTGCTTCGACGGGGGCGAATCTTCATGCGCCTGATGAGAATATTCGTATTGACCATTATATTAAGGGGATTAAGTATGCGGCTGCGATTATGGAGGAGTTCGGCAAGCAAGGCTAATGTGTTACACAGAAAGAAAACCTTATTCCCGATAATGTCTATTAGGTGACCTTAGTATTTAAGATCAACATCTATACCTAATAGTTTGCCTTGCTCAGATTCATCAGTCAAATTCAAGACTACTGAATTGTCACCAAAGATTTCATTATACCTCTCTTCAGTAAGAACCTCTTGCATTGACTTAATCTGATCCTCGTTGATTGAGGCAATATACTGATAACCTTCTTTTGTAACAATATCGTAGGCAGTTTCAAACAATAGTGCTCGTTGCCTATTTTCAATAGGATCGAACAATCGACTATCATGGAAAAGAAATTTGAAGCCGTGATGGCGTTGAAGTTGGAGTATCATCATATCATAGCAGAATATTTTGACACTGTTAATTCCATCTGAGGGGTCAGAATCAATAGTTGCATCTATGTTAAAACGTGTTTGATTTTCACCAGAATTGTTTTCTATGCTTAGACCATTTGCTTTGTTAGGATAGAACCTGTTTGCGAATGAACTGTACAAAGATTTTGCCTCAGTAACAAATGCTCTGTTTTCCATCAAATAGCTATCGGTGCGCTGAGTCTGACGAATCATTTCTATCTGTATTTCTAGCAGTGCCCTCTTATTTTCCTCTAACAATTCTTGATACCTAGTAATCTCTTGAGCTTGAATTTTCAAGTTAGTCAAACGCTGCTGATTAGCCTCAAGCTCTTCAATTGCACCGTGTTCACTCAGGTATTGGATGTGCTGATTTAACTGACTATTTAGCTCATCAATTTGCTGTAGTATATTCTTTAACTCTCGCTCTCGAATTTCACGTTCACTAATTAAACGCTTATTTCTATTTTCAAGTAGCGTTTTGTGAAAAGCAAGCACATCCTCAAGCCTTTTTTGAACCTTTTCGTTAAAGAAGAAATTAGCCTGTTCATATACTTGGCTTACCTGTTCAAGCGAAATATCTGGTGTTTCTTCCAAGCTATTATTGATAGCCGAAATTTGGTTTTCAAAAATAACTTTTCTATTCCTGTAATCCCGCAAAGTCGCTTCAGTACGGTTGGCTTCTTGTTCCATTTCATGGTAGTTTTCGGCTACTCTAAAATCTTTCAAATCTTGCTCAATCTTTTTAATGCGGGATTGAAGTGCCTCTAATTCAATATCAGGATGTGTACTTTTGACGAAATACTCCCTGAATATCGAATTTTTGGACCATAACTTTTTTAGATTTTCATGTTCCGCCTGCTGCTGGCGTAAACCGTATTTACTATTGACAAGATTTAAGTCTAGCCCAAGAAACAAAGCATTATAAAGAAGAATTTGATGTTCTGTTTGTTCTCCTTTAACTCTATCAAAATAGTTGTAGCTTTCTTTATCTGGTCTGATAAATCTTTTAATGACTGGTCTAAAAGTAAGATCGAAACTCTCAATGAATTCAGGCGGCTCGATCAGTTTTTTGAAAAGCTCCTCTTTGTAATATTTGCTGAATCGTTCTTCATTACCATTAACAATGACCATATTTTGGTCTGTTGTACTGCGAGTAATTGTGTGACTTTCACCTTCCAGCGAAAACTTTAGGGTAAATTCCCAATTGGGAATTTTTTTTGCTAGCTCATCACTTTTATTTGCGCCTAGGCAAAAATGAATTAAATATACAAGCAGTGATTTACCCACACCATTAACGGTCCGGCCCTGTCGAGTTTTCACATCTTGCGTTTGCCTACCAACAATTAAGCTCAACCCCTGCGCATTGAAATGCACAGGCTTGAACGAATCTTTGTTGCAGGTCAAGCTCAAGAGGCGCATATAAATAGCTGACCTTTGTCATTTTCGTCAATAACTTTAATTGCATATAACGTGTCTAATGTTAAAATAAGATTTTCAAAACTATGATACGATGGATATTCACCCGATTTATAAGATGAGCGCACAATTTGCCATAGTTGGTCAATATTTTTGGGCTTACTCAATTTCATCAAGATAAAACTACCTAAGCCTATAAAAGACTCGGATAACTTAATATGTTTATCAGGTAAAATCATTTAACTAACCGTTTCTGGGTGCTCGAATAAATCACAGGCTTCAAAATAATAAGCCATTACAACTAGAGCAGCCTCCTGCAAATGGCGTTTTTCACCATCACTTATATGTGAAGGAATCATAGCATTCAAAATATCGAAAAAGATTAGATCGCTTACATTGTTGTCATCATTTGCCTGTTTCAAATCTTCTACGGATTTTTGATATAGGGTTTTAATCTCATCCCGAAGCCTCTGCTTTGCAAAATTGCTGTTACCTTGAAAGTAATTGTCAATATCCCGAATATGGAAAGAGGCTTTTTCCAAAAGTGTTTGTACCACGGAACTCAATTTATTAAACTGAATCTTTTCCCCAAAATCGAGGGTGCTGAAATCGTTTGTGAATATTATGGGACTCCCTTCTTTATGTATATGCCCTATAACTTCACCAAGTACAGAAAAATCAAGGCTGAAGTTAGGGGCTTGAGGAATTAAACCGATGTGGTCAACTATAAGATCGTCGCTAAGGTCAAAAAGCATGTCTTCTAAATTTTTGGATAAAAATGATGAGGTATTATCTAAACTGTAGTCACTTTTGAGTTGAAGCAACTCAGTCTCCACTTCGACAAGTGAACCTTTGTATTTGTCGTTACAGACAAAATGGTATTCGCGTATTGCTGTATATTTACCCCAAAAGCCGTTAAGCCCTTTAAAATCTTCTCTTGCTTTTTTTGCAGCAGCCTTCCTCGTAGAATGACTTAACTCTTTAGGGGCGTGAACTTGGTAGTAGTGTCCGAACATAGGGCGATAACCATCATTTTTACGATCACCAACATTACCACTAGGCTCAATAGGCGTGAAATCTGGATATTTACTTTTAATAACACTTGTAAATAAGTCTTCGTAAGACTGACCATCTGATTCATAGATTTTAAGCCTAAACAGCTTTCTTGCTATGACTTTATCGTTTAGGTCCACAAATAACACCTTCTAGCATGATTCACTCCTGAAAATACATTATTAAATAATATCAGGAATTAGGAGCATTGAGCTGATTATTTGAAAACCAGGTATGTAAATAGAAAAGCTCAAAGAATTTCACAAATTGGGGCCTCGACGTGAGACTCCTAACAAAACGGCAAAGGTCACCTAGTTTACAAACAACTACTTCTTACCTTTAGGAATCAAATCATCCACCGTCTTTTCCACCACCCCAAAGAAACAACACCACTGCCCCTCATTTACAATATCACCTATAGGTGATATACTACCCATAGGTGATATTCGGATTGGACAGCTAAATGGCATACACCATTAATATTTCAGAAGAATTTGCGGACTGGTTTAACGAGCAGGATGAATCTGTGCAAAACAGTATCACCGCAATGGTCAACCTGCTTGCTGAGCATGGCCCAAACCTGCGCCGACCTTATGCTGATACTCTAAAGGTTTCAAAAATCAGCAATCTTAAAGAGTTGAGAGTTCAGCATAAAGGCGACCCTTACCGCATCCTGTTTGCCTTTGACCCTAAACGTGAAGCCTTGTTGCTAGTCGGTGGCGATAAAACCGGTGATAAACGCTGGTACGACAAAATGATTCCAGTAGCCGAAAAGATTTTTGCAAAGCATTTAGAAACGCTCGAGAAAGAAAAGAAGGAGGGTAAAGATGGCAAAACCGTTTAGTAACTTAACCAAAGGCTTTAGCAAAGCTAGAAAAGCTCGTATTGAAAAAGAAACCCAGCTCTTAAAGATGGAATATGGTCTATTGTCTGACCTTCGGAAAGAGCAGGACGTCACCCAGAAAGAACTGGCTAAAATTTTAGAGATTCGCCAGTCTGCTATTTCCAAGCTAGAAAGCCAGGATGATGTGATGGTCAAAACCCTAGAAAAATATATTCAGGCTTTAGGGGGAGAACTCGAGGTTAGGGCTAAATTTCCAGACAAAACAGTGACCTTAAAGCAATTTACCCATAGTTTAGAAACACGGATAAGATAAATTTCTTTTTCGCAAAGAAGCAAACTTTTAGTGCCTACGGATGTACCTCTTTACTCCGTAATTTCCATAGATGCCTAGTGCGTTTGCTCTATGTCTAGCGCAAAAAAATTTACTACTATTTCACTCAGTGTATACTGGGCAAAACGTCTGTTAGCTACACAGAGGGGTCAAAGTGAAACAAGCAGCTATTACGGGTCAGCATGTCGCCCAAATTCATGAGGTAGACATGCCCAGGGCCAAAGAAAACTGGGTTGTGGTCAAGCTGCACAGCATACCGATGTGTACCGAATACAAACTCTTTCAATCGGGTCGGGTCATTCACTACCTCGGTCACGAAGCGGCAGGCGAAGTTGTTGAAGTTGCTCAGTCAAATCGGGTGAAAGTTGGTGACCGCGTGGTGGTCATGCCCGACTATGCCTGCGGGACATGCGCCTTGTGTCTTGCGGGTGACTTTATCTATTGTCAGCAGAGTGTGGATTTTGAGGCTTTTCACGGTTCTCTTGCAGGCAGTGCAACAATGGCTGAATATCTGCTCCAACTAGACTGGCTGCTGGTGCCGATTCCTGAGGATGTCTCCTATGACCACGCTGCGCTAGCCTGTTGTGGTTTGGGCGCAACTTATGGTGCGCTCGAGTCCCTCGAGTTAACTAGCTCTGACACGCTTCTTATCACAGGTTTAGGGCCAGTAGGTCTGGGTGGAATTATCAATGCGCGGTATCGAGGTGCGAGAGTCATTGGTGTTGAAGCAAACCCTTGGCGCAGAGACATGGCCCTAAAACTCGGTGCGGAAGTTGTCCTTGATCCTAACGATGCTGATGCAATGGAAAAACTTTTGCAGCTTACAAACGGACGAGGTGCAGACAAGGGGCTCGAGTGCTCAGGGGTATTACCGGCACAACGTTTTTGTATTGACGGTGTGCGCCGCAAGGGCAGTGTGGCTTTTGTGGGTGAAGCACCTCATGATTTGCCCATCCAAGTGAGCCGTGACTTACTTCGTAAAGGGCTTATGCTCAAAGGTTCGTGGCACTATAATCTCAACCTTGCACCCAAGCTGATGCAGCAGATTCAGGAGCTAGGTCCTATCTTAGATACATTTATTAGTCATCGCTTTGCATTTCAGGATGTGCAGACCGCATGGGAGACCCAGGTGAGTGGTCACTGTGCCAAAGTGATACTTAAACCTTGAGGGAAGTTTTTTGCGGGCGAACACCGATCAGGTTCACTTCTCCCCTTGGTGAGGCCATTTCCACGCATAACCGATAATCAGGAAAAGCAGAACAACTTCTACAACAGCGCCATACACCAGATACATCCAAAACTCACCTGCCAAATTGAACAATGTATAAGGAATATAAACTGCAGCCACGATTATGTTTGTCCAACGATTTACGTTAGCTTTCAAGGCGATGGAAAGGAAGATCATAAGAGCCGGAATGGTTTTCAAAGCCAGTCCTGTCAATAGAAAGATTTGGGTAATGTCAAATACAAAAACTTTTCCTGCCAGAATATTGTTTATGTAGTCCGTCTTATATAAGCCGAAATAATCTACATAAATGTAGAAAAACATGAACGCACTCCATAGAGCCGCAAGTTTGACTTTTATATTGACTTTTACATCTTCTAACATAAGTTTAATCCTTTTCCTTTACAGATTGAAGGCGGTTGAGCCACCTTGCTCCAGAGTATGAACCAGAAGTGCTAAGAAACATTCAAGAGAGTGCAAAGATTGTGTTAAGCCTTCTTCTTAGCATTTCTAAGGCTGATTGAAACAGGTATCACCTTAGAAAAACCGTCCAGGACAGCATTTCTTTCACTGAATGTGTCTATGACCAGCACCGAAAGAATTGAGACCGAATTTGATACCTGCTATTCTTAGCAGAATCTTAGGAATTTTCGTTTAAGGTAAAGGGATGAAACCTGCATCAAACCTTATACTGGAGCCGATGAACCAGTCTTCTGCTCTCGTTCTTGTCGTCGAAGATGAACGTGACATCGCCACAATTTTAGAAAACTTTCTCAAAAAACAAGGCTACCGCACCGAGAGAGCCGCCGACGGAGAGAGCGCACTAACTTTATTTCGGGCTTGTAATCCTGACCTCGTATTACTCGATGTCATGCTCCCTAAAAAAGACGGTATCGAAGTTTTGAAGGCGATTCGCCGCGAAAAGCAAACACCGGTTATTATGCTTACGGCACGCACCGAAGAGATAGATAAACTGCTAGGACTCGAGCTAGGTGCCGATGACTACGTGAGTAAACCCTTTCGCCCGATGGAAGTGATGGCGCGGGTCAAAGCCGTGCTGCGCCGCACCTACGCAAACGCGCCTGATACAGAGCTATTCAGGGTAGGTAGGGTTGAACTCGATACGCTACAAACTACCGTTCGTGTCAACAGTATGAGCCTCGAGCTAACTGCAAGTGAATTCAAGCTGTTGCAACATTTCATGACGTATCCAGGGCGCACCTTTAGCCGCGCCAATTTGCTCGAGGCTACGATGCCTGACAGCAACGCCCTCGAGCGTGTGGTGGATGTCCATATCGCTAACCTTAGACGCAAACTCTCAGAAGTAGAGCCTGGGGAGTTTATTCAAAATATCAGGGGCATCGGCTTTCGCCTCAAGCCATAAGCATGAAACGCCTCTGGGTTCAATTTGCGCTTATGGTCGTAACAGCGAATGTACTGACGATTGGTGTACTTGTTGGGTTTGGCATCACAACTGTAGTAATACGATACTACCGCCTTGATCCAGAGTTTCGGCAAAAAGCGGAAGCCGTCATCCTTGACACGAAACTTTCAGAGGGTGAAATAGAGCGCCAGTTCCAGCAACTATTCATTGATTACGTCAGTACAGACCAAGGTTTTGACGACATGGGAGAGTTTATCTACTCGAGCTTCATCAACCAGCTACGCACGGTCATCATCTACGGGCTTGCGGCTCTACCTTTAGGAATGCTGCTCGCTTTTATCGTGGCACGTTTGATTACTGCACCGCTCAGCAGAATTTCACAGGCGGCAGAGCGGGTCGCGCACGGTGATTTTACAGCCCGGGCCAGACCCTTTTCAAAGCGCAGACTTGGCAACGAAATGAACACGCTCATCGAAAACTTTAACGCAATGGCAAGTTCCTTGGAGCGGCTTGAGCGGGAACGCAAAACCATGATTGCCGACATCGCCCACGAACTTCGCACACCGCTTACCATCGTGCAAGGTCAAATTGACTCGATGCGCTACGGGGTCATTCCCACCGATGACGAAGCCTTGAGTAAACTTAATCAGCAAACCGAACTTTTAGCAAGGCTTGTCAAAGATTTGCGGACGCTTTCCCTCGCCGACGCGCAGCAACTAACGCTCGAGCGTCAAGCTGTAGACATCGTAACGTTGCTTCACCAAGTCGTAGAGAGTTTTCAAGAAGAAGCGCGGGAGCGCGGCGTTACCTTAAGTGTGAAGTCGCCTGGCCCAGTTGCACTCTTCTTAAACCTCGACCCGGAGCGCATGATGCAAGTGTTTATCAATCTTCTCAGTAATGCGCTTAGACATACACCCCAAGGTGGACGTGTGGGTGTGGCGTTGCAACACCATCCTGAAGAGGTTGTGATTTCTGTGAAAGATACAGGTGAAGGACTTTCTGAAGAGGCATTGGAGAATGCTTTTAACCGCTTCTACCGTGCTGACTCAAGCCGTGACCGCGCTACAGGTGGCACGGGTTTAGGTTTAGCGATTAGTAAAACAATTGTTGAATTACATGGCGGCAGTATTACAGCAGCAAATGCCAAAGAAGGTGGGGCCACCTTTACGATTCGCCTACCAATGTTGGCAACACACCAGTAGTGTGGAGATGGTCGCTATTTAACGGACACACAAATGTTGCCAAACTTTTTCATGCTACCTAATACACTAGCTGAGAGTACCAAAGCGGTTAAAACAGAACATTCTAACCAACTGCTCAGTCATGATCCATAACAGGTTGGGGTGTTTTTTCATGTTGTCTAAACCAAGTTGTCTAAACCCATTCTGGTGGGAGCATGTGGGACACGTCTTCAGGAAAAGCACTCAAGAGGGCGATGGTAGATTCAACATCTTTTAGGTGACAGAGCTGGACGGTAGAGTGCATATAACGCGTGGGGGCTCCAATGGTGGTAGCCCATGCCCCCAGTCCACGCCGCTGGATTTCCGAGGCATCAGTCCCCCCTCCAAGATTTCTTTGGTAAGCGATGCCACGCCGTTCACATGTGGTCATCAGGCCGCGCACCAGTTCCGGGTTGCCGATGGTGCGGTTGTCTATGAGGTAGATGCCAGTACCTTCGCCCAAAATACATTGCTTCTCGTCTTCTCGAGCGTAGGGCGTGTCTGACGGCAGGCTGCCGTCCACAGCAACAGCCACGTCAGGAGCAACCGCATGGGCTGCGGTAGGTACACCACGCACCCCAACCTCCTCTTGGACCGTGCTAACAACATAGACATCTACCGATGGCTTATCGATACGTTTCATGGCCTCTATGACACAGTAGACACCCATTCGGTCATCAAAGTTGCGGGCGACCACCACCTCCTCGTTAAGATATGCAAACTTAGCAGCGAGGGTAACGATGTCTCCCACTTCGACAAGAGCACGAACTTTCTCAAAGGGCAACCCCAGATCAATGTAGAGTTCATGGATTGGGAATACGCGGTTGCGATCCTCTGGAGTTCCTAACCAACCTGGTTGCGAGGCAATAACACCATTGAGTTGTTTGCCCTGGCGGCTGGCGTGGACCACCACTCGTTCACTTACAAGGGTGCGAGGATCAAGACCACCAATGGTGCGAAAGCGCAAAAAACCTCTTGTGTCAATGTGGCTGACCATCATCCCAATCTCGTCAATATGTGCAGCGTAAAGCAAGCGAATAGGGCGTTCACTGCCATCACGCTCTCGTATCCGGCGACCGCCAACCGCACGCTTAAGCGCAATGACGTTGCCGAGTCTGTCGCGCCAAACTTCGTCAGAACAGGCCTTTAACTCACTTAAGGCAATAGCTTGGGCCTCAGCTTCAAAACCAGAAACGCCTGGGGCGTTACAGAGTCTCTCGAGCAAATCCATAGTGATAAACCTCCAATAATTTGAAATGATTAAGAACGTAGGTGGCAATGTACAAGGAAAACACTTTTTCTTTAGCTGAGGGTCAAACCCTAGGACACTCAACGCGAATATGGGTCCAGCGCATCGCGTAAGCCATCACCTAAAAAGTTAAAGGCCAGCATGATGATTGCCAAGGCTAAACCTGGGAAAACGGCCAGATGCGGATAACTCCGCATTCCCTTGAATCCTTCAGCGATCATGCTTCCCCAACTAGGCGTTGGCGGTGTAACCCCGATGCCAATAAAACTTAAGAACGCTTCAGTCGCAATAAATTGGGGAATAGCAAGGGTCACACTTACCAGAAGCGGAGCGAGCAAGCCAGGGATTAGATGCCGAAAAACAATACGCCTGTCACGCGCACCCAAAGCCACTGCAGACTGAATAAAGTCTGAATTGCGTAAGGCCAGAGCCATGCCACGGGTTAAGCGTGCGATGGGCACCCACGAGGTAAAGCTGATTCCAACAACGATGAGAAACATACCTCCAAACTGGGCATCAATTTGCCCGACGGTGCGAAAAAAGGAATTGCTCTGAACACCGCCAAAACCCGTCTTAAAAGTGACCATCAACAGGATGATGAATAACAAGCTGGGGAAGGCGTAGAGAACATCAACAATACGCATCATTACATTGTCAATCCGCCCGCCATAAAAACCTGCCACAACCCCATAGGCCAACCCTATAAAAAAAGCAGAAAAGGCACCAATAAGAGCGACCGTCAAGGAAATGCGTGTACCAAAAATGAGTCGGCTGAGCACGTCACGTCCAAGAAAATCAGCTCCTAACAGAAAGCGCGCACTGGGAGGCGCATGGTTGGACACAAGGTCGCCCGTCGCATAGTCGTAAGGGGATAGTAGAGGAGCAAAGATCGCAACTATGGCTAAAAGGAGCAAAGTGACCGCAGCAGCCATTGCTACGTAGTTGCGCGATAAGCGTTTGAAAGCACGATGCTCTGGGCTATACACAAGACGATTCGTGCCTTTATTTAAAGTCATGCCTAATCCAACCGTATGCGTGGATCAACGATGGAATATGAGATATCCACCACGAGATTTGATACTACCAGTACGAATGCAAACAAAAGGGTCGTACCCATAATGACCGGATAATCTTGAGCACTGACACTATCTACAAAGTACCGGCCAAGACCTGGAATAGCAAAAATCTGTTCTACGATCATTGACCCTGTCACCAGGGCCGCAAAGAGCGGGCCCAACACCGTAACAACTGGAACGAGCGCATTTCGCAAGGCGTGCTTCACCACCACACGGCGTTCAGGTAAACCTTTTGCACGGGCTGTGCGGATGTAATCTTGGTGAACGATCTGGAGCATACTCGCCCGCGTAAGGCGCGCAATAACCGCAGCGTGTCCCAGACCTAGGGTCAGGGCTGGGAGGATTGCCTGTTGCCAAGTACCCCACCGCGCCACCGGCAAAAGCTCTAAGTTCAGGGCCAGTGCCCAAATCAAAAGAGGACCAAGCGTCATTTCGGGAACCGAAACACCCGCAACGGCAAAAAACATTGCGGTGTGATCGATCCAGCTATTTTGTCTTAGTGCCGAAATTATCCCAAGAGGAATCCCAAGAAATACCGCCACCAACAACCCTAAAAAGGCCAAGAATAAACGAAGTCGGTAAATGATCGCGAATAATATCGTTGACGCTACGACTCCGCTGCGTATAGGAAGGGCCAAGATCGCCCCTTAGGGCATTGCCCATGTAGTGAAGATATTGCATCAAAAGCGATTCATCAAGATTGTAGTAGGCTTCTAAATTTTTTTGAATCTGCGGCGGAAGTGGTTTATCTTCTCTTGCAAAGGGACTACCTGGTACCGAGTGCATGAGTAGAAAGGTAATGACCGAGATCATAAATAGAACCGGTATGAGGGAAAACATCCGCCGAAGAATAGAAATAACCATAATGACCAGGGAACTCGCACTTACCTCTAGTCAACCTTTGCTGACTAGAGGTAGGGTGAGCAAATATATCCCCTTATTGATTGAGTTTCCACTTCCAAAATTCGCGGTTAAAACTTCCAGATATAATCGGCTCGAGATCAGGCTTTATCAGCAGATGATCCGATACCCAATATATGGGAATAACTCCGGCCTCATCTTCGACCAAAATTTTCTCAGCTTCTGCATACATGCCCTGGCGTTTTTCAGGATCCTGCTCGATGGCTGCTTCTGCGATGAGGCGATCATAATCGGCATTGCGGACGATAGCAGGCGCACCTACTGTTGAGGTGAACAACTCGCCGTGGATGTTGTTGGCATCGGGGTAGTCCATGCCCCAACCCATCCGCCAAACATTAAAAGCACCCTCAGCCGCAACTTGGGAATAAGAAGCACCTTCAACCGACTGAAGTTCGACTGTAGCACCAAGCGTTTGCTGCCACATTTGCTGGACAGCCTGGGCGATACGGCTGTGCGTTTCACTGGCGTTGAAGGCCAAGACGATAGGTGGTAGACCGTCGCCCCCTGGATAGCCTGCTTCTGATAGCAGGGCTTTGGCACGCTCTGGGTCAAAGGGAAGCCCTATGCCAGAATCCACCGGTACATGACCAAAACTACCAGGAGGTGTCAGTGTCGGTGCCTCAATACCGCTCTTGGTAACAAAGGTGACAATAGATTGTTTATCGAGGGCAGCAGCGAAAGCCTGACGCACCCGACTATCATCAAAGGGTGGTTTCAAAACATTAAAGTTGTAATAGTACAAGATGCTTTTGGGGTCAGTATAAAGCTGAGAACTTAGCTCTGCATCACCTTGTACACGTTCAAGATCAGTAGATGGCACGGTGACAATATCAAGTTCATCTGTTTCGTACAGTGCTAAAGCTGTTGATTCTTCCGTGACCACATATAAGTTTACGATGTCAATATCAACTTGATCAGCAGCAAAGTAACTAGGATTTTTTTCAAGCACTGCAAGGTTCTCAGGCTCGAGCTGTGTAAGTTTGTAAGGTCCGTTAACAACAATATTTTCTGGCGAGGTCCAGAGTTCAGCATGCTCATCAATGGCCCACTTCGGAACAGCATGTCCAATTGAAGCCAGAGAGGCCAAAAACCATGACGACGGTGCTATCAATTTGATGCTTAGTGTACGATCATCAATTGCAGTTACTCCCAACGTACTCATGTCAGTGGTCTCGCCCTGATTAATCGCTTGAGCTCCCTCTATCACATATAAACGGTAGGATATAGGTGCCGCAGTGGCTGGATCAAGAATGCGCTGGAAAGCATAAAGATAATCACCAGCAGTCACAGGGGTATCGTCTGACCATGTCCACCCCTCACGAATATGAAAAGTATAGGTTAGTCCGTCATCCGAGATTGTCCATGAGTCTGAACCACCAGGCTCGACCCGACTAGTGTTGGCATCATAGCCTACTAAAGGTACAAACATATTGGCGGGAACATCGTAGAGCCAATTGGCGGTGGGATCAATGATGCCAGGGTCTCCGGTCAGGTGAGCGTTTAGAACCTTCTGGGCCATCCCAAAGCCACAAAAACTCACAAGCACAACTAGTGTAAAGATACCTTTTAAAAGTAAATGCAATCGTCTCATAATTTTACACTCCTTTAGGCTGCGTCTTAGGTGGAACATGCTTTCCTAGTCATCGATAACCTCGAGAATCCAGTACTTTGCAATTTCGCTAGGCTGAGCTAAGTCGCTGCCAATTAAATGGTGATATAACGTTATACTGACGTAACCACCTTTGTCAACTCAAAATCAAATATATTAAACTCAAGGTTTGATAATACGTTTCATCAAACTTGGAAAATATATTGTAGCGGAGTATTACTATGGCGGTAGACCCAAAGCGTATCACCCTAAAAGAGGTCGCCAAGGAAGCTGGTGTATCAGTTGGTATGGCCAGCCGTGTCCTAGGCCTTTATGGATCCTACAGTGAAGACACTCGAGTCAAGGTGCTTAATGCTGCACGCAAACTCGACTACCGTCTGAATGGTTTAGCTCGCTCGCTTCGCCGAGGAAGCAGTAAGGCCATTGGGGTTATCGTGTCTAACATTGTCTCCTATCACTGGACTACCTTTGTTCGTGGCATCGAGAGTGCAGCGTCACAGCGTGGCTATCACGTTATCCTTGGCACCACGGCTGACGATCCCAAAACGGAAAAGGACTACATCAAGGCTCTGCAAGAACGCTTTGTTGATGGCATCATTCTGTCTCCTTCACCAGAAAACGAAAAAATAATTGCCAAACTCGCCGACGAAGGGTTTCCCATGGTGCTAGTAGAAAGCAATATGGTCTCGGTCAAAGCTCCGCGTATCAATTTAGATAATCGTTTTGCAGCATTCAAAGCGACGAATTACCTCATTGATCTGGGGCATCGCTCAATCGGTATCATTGCCGGAGCCCAAACCCTTCCGTCAGGGTGTGATCGTTTGCAAGGTTATCTTGATGCCCTAGCCAAAGCTAGTATCAAGGTAAATCCAAAGTTGATTGGTCACGGCAACTATCTTTTTGAAGATGCCTATCAGGCTACGCGACGACTTATCACTATGAAGGAGCGGCCCACTGCCCTCCTGGTTTGTAATGAGTTGATGACCGGAGCCACTTTGCAAAGCCTCAAGGACTTGCACGTTTTGGTACCAGACGATGTATCACTCCTAGCCTTTGACGATCCAGATTGGACATCTTTTATTACGCCAGCACTCAGCACTGTCCGCAATCCCCGGCAGCAAGTTGCGATGCTCGCACTAGAAACCCTGCTGGCTTGTATAGAAGAACCTGAAAGCGAACGTGCGGTTGCCAACGAACGTCTCATTGTTTCAGAACTCGTGTTGCGTGAAAGTTGTCGTAAATATAAGGCCTAAAGCAAGGGTCAGTTCATCATCTATCAGAGGTCCTTTGAAAAATTTGCGAGAGGGTTGATACTCACATGGTTGCGCATCTTGGCCTCAACATCATCGAGTTCAAGCGGTGCCTCGACCGTAAAGTTTTCAATCCCAGTTTCAGTGATAACGACGGTGTCCTCGACACGCACGTAGCGTCGTTCCTCGGGGATAATCATTTGGGGATCCACCGTCAACACAATGCCTGGGCGCAAAATTTGACCACGGTAGTGCCCTACATCATGCACGGACATTCCCACCGGGTGTGAAAGGTGATACGGGAAAGCCAGCGCACGCTGAGCAGCCTCTTCATAAATAGGTTTGATGAAGCGTGTTTTTGCTACTACCTCTGCCATCTCGCTTGCAACTTCAGAAGACACTTGTTCTGCAGTCACACCAGGGCGTAACTGCCGCAGGAAGGCCTTGTGATAGGCCACCATGAATCCGTATAACTGCCTCTGGGTATCATCATAAACACCATTCACGGGCCACATACGGCCAATGTCGCTGGCGTAGTAATGATAATCAGGTCCGCAGTCTACAAGCACCAGATCGCCATCCTCGAGAGGAGCATCATTGGCGTTGTAATGGCCATACCAGGCATTTTTACCACCCGCAATAATGGCTCGGTAGGATACATCCATAGCCCCATGATGCAGGTAAACATAGCGCATGAGGGCATCGATCTGATATTCCATAACCCCCGGCCGGGTGGCACGCATGGCTTCGATAAGACCCAGTGCGCTTAAGCGTCCAGCGACGCGCAGTAGCTCGATTTCGGCCTTACTTTTGACCAGTCGCAGCTTGTCCAACACAGGTGCTAGGTCACATATTTCAGCAAAAGGTAGACGCTCTTTGAGGAGCTGTACGAAGCGACGCATACGATCCTGGCGGCCGTCCCACGGGTCAGATGTGCGCTCCTGTTGTGCGCGTTGCAAGGTGTCCCAGCTTTGCATTGCCCCTTCACCGCTACGCAGGGGTGTGTAGAGGTGGCGAACCCCTTCGAGATAGGTGGACAACTCGTCTAAACCGTGTACAGCATTTACACCAGTTACACGAGCAGCTTCATCTGGATCTGAGGCACTTATTAGCTTACCTTCGTGTTCACCGCGCAGTGCTGGTTGATAAGGAAGGAACAGATGACTAGAGTTGTCTCGCCCGTCAAGAACGAGATAAGCATGGGGTGTCTCGATGGGGCAAAGGTACATCAAGTCGTTATGCTGCCGGAAGCGAACGTGAGATGATTCCTTAGGTGCACCCTGTACGATGGCAACATTTCCCTTTCCTGAAGTGGTACTAGGGCCAATAGCCGCCAAAACTTGCTGACGACGGTGAAGGTACTCCTCTAACATCATAAATTCCTCCTTAAAACTTAGGGCTGCCCGATGATTTCGGGGGATAACGCCGCATTTTGCACCGCACTCACGTCAAGGTCAACACCCAAACCAGGCCCTTCGGGAACGGGCAGGCATCCGTCTTCCAGGGGAAGGCCAAAGGACTCGTTGTAAGGGGAAGCCAAGAGGTTGGGATGGAGACCGATTTCTGTAAACTCTACTGCGTCGAGGGTATCGGGTGTTGAGGCAGCAAGATGTAACTTTGCAGCCATCTCGAGCCCTAGGCCAAACGCCGTCCCGAACACACACTTAACCCCGGCGGCCTCTGCAACTGCTACGATCTTTTTGGCGTTAAGCAGACCACCGGCTTTGGCAATCTTTATATTGATAACATCAACCGCATCATGGCGAATGAGTTGGAGAGCATCATGCATGGTGTAACAACCTTCGTCGGCCTCGATTAGCACTTGCACCGACCGGCGGACCAGAGCCATACCGGCTATGTCCCAGGCCGGCACCGGCTGCTCGAGTAATTCAAGATCAACCCCGTAGCGTTCTGCTAATTGACAAAGCAGAATAGCCTCTTTGGGACTATAGCCCTGATTAGCGTCAGCCCGAAGCGAGACACTTGGCCCCACCGCTTGCCTGATAGCATGTAACCGCTCGGCATCTTCGTTGGGGTGAGCACCGATTTTAGGCTTAAAGGCGCGAACGCCGAGTTTCATAAACCGCAGACACTCATTAGCCATTTCGTCTGGTGAGCCACCGGCAATTTCGACTGAAACAGGTATCCGGTTGCGTAGCTTTCCACCCAACAGGGTAGTGACGGGTACACCCAGACGCTTCCCAATAACATCGTGTAGTGCAATATCAAGGCCAGCTTTGGCGCAAGAATTACCTCGAAAGTCAATAACGCTCATTAAGTGTTCGCGGTCAAACGCACTCTGGCCTATAAGTTGCGGGCCAAGATAGTCATCAACGGCTGCTTTCACACCTTCTAAGGTCTCCCCAAAGAAACCGATATCCACCACGGATTCGCCTAGACCCGTAATACCCTGGTCGGTGTGTATCTCGATGATGAGGTACTCCAGGATAGGTGAAGGGCGCTTGGGTGACAAGCGACTTCGCTTGCCCCAGTGGTGTTTTGAACCGGCCCCATCTGTTCTATAAGGCGCATGACTGACAAACATGCGAATAGGTGTCGTCGTAATTGAGGTAATTTTCATGTGCACTCCAGTAGTCTAAGCTCTCGGCTTATACCTAATTGTATAACGATATACTCAAGACCAGAGCTAAGTTTCCTGACAGGACAGTGACTCTAAAAGCAATTCACACATAGTTTAGAAACACGGGTGAGATGAATTTCTTTGTAGGTTTACCTGAAAGAAACCTTTAACTGAGCGTTTTCGCAAGGATGCACGTTTACTTTGGAATGAGGTTGTCTACCGTTTTCTCCACCACTCCAAAGAAACAACACCACTGCCCCTCGAGCACCGAAGCCCTCGAGCGCAAGCCAAAGACCACACCATTTTGCGGGGCTTTAAGTTCTGCAATTACGTCACCGTAAAGATCATAGATTTGCCCGAGTAGCGTGCCCTTCTTGATTTCAGTTTCAAAAGGCAATTTCGGGTTGCCTACAAACATGCCTGTTGCAGGTGCCAGCAAAGCAATCTGATAACCCTGCCGCCATTCGGGTGCATATTTGGCTTTGCCTGGAATCATCTTGTAGTGGCGCATTACATTCAAGTAGCTCTCGCCTAAATCCTGTGACACGTTATGAAAATCGCTAGTGAGCAAGCGGCAGTTACCGCCTAGCTCCACTGTGATGCCGCCTTTACCCAACGCACCCATCTGCGAACTGGGGTTGCCACCACCTGTAGGGCTGGCAAACACCAGTGACCACTGTGGCCCCATCGCTGCGGCGAGTTCCATACTTACAGCGTTGTTAGAAGCAAAAATCATATGTGCTAAATAGGAATGTTCGCCACCAGAGTGAATGGCAATTTGTAAATCACAGTTGTCTTTCATAGCTTGCCAGTGTGCAAAGGCGATGCGCTCGGTAGTGTAGCCATCTGCTTTACCCGGATAGCAACGATTCATGTCATAAGAAAAAGTATCCAGTGGGTCACCGCGTGTGCCCGCAGTAAAGGCTTCTACGTTCATAACAGGCACAGCCACCACCGTGCCACGCATTTTTTTAGGGTCTAGTTTTTTGCAAGCAATAAAAATGGAGAAAGGTCCTTCGGGTTCATCGCCGTGCGTTGCACCATTAAGCCAAAGGATAGGACCATCTTTAGCTCCACGATAAACCGTTATTGGAATATGCCGCTCGATGCCGTACATATCCTTACCAATAGGAATGCCACCCCGCTTCACTTCGCCGGCCTTGATTGAGATGTTACCGATGTTTAATGCTGTTGCCATGTTTTTCCTCCTGTAAATTAAGTGTGGGTTGAGGTTTATCGTTACTGCATCTGAAAAATTTTGACTTTTCTTCCTTCCTCCCTTTCCTCTCTACTCCTCTGCTGATTTTTATATTCGTTCAATAAAGACCTTTCTTAAAAACGATGACAGCACCTCCTCGCACTCGAGCAGTGCGAGGAGTTCTACATATTCATCAAAAGCATGGGCGACTTCATAACTGCCAGGACCAAAAATTACCATGTCGCCCTTAGCTAAGTTCATAAGATGCTTGGCATCACTGCCAGGTAAATAACCAACTGGCCCAGGGTCTTTATACTGCCGTACAGTTTCTAAAAACATTTTTCCCAAGGGGGTCTCGAGCTTTGAATCAAACCAGCTTGAAAAAAGAAATTCTCCTACTTCAACACTAGCTGGGGACACATCAACCGCAGCAATGACCTCTTGCAATTCACGCTTGACAGCTTCAGGGTCTTCACGCGGAATCATGCGTCTGTCCAGGCAAATGGTGCAACTATCTGGCACGGCGTTAGCGGTGCTGCCGCCTTGAATGGTTCCCACATTGCAAGTCGGTGTACCTACCAGTGGATGCTGTCGTTGGCTTAACTCGCGGTGATAGGTTTCTAGTGCCAACACAACTCGAGCCATGGCCGTAATCGCATTGATACCTCTATCAGGATTGGTGGCATGAACGGAATGGCCGTGTGTTGTAATGGTTGCCCGCATCACACCTTTGTGAGCCAGTGCAATGCGGTTATGGGTCTGCTCTCCTACAATAATAAAATCGCATTCGGGTAAATGCTCTTTAGCTAGCCAACGTGTACCAAGTTGTCCGCCGGTTTCTTCTTCGGCGGCTGCAACTAAAACCAAGGTTCCCTTAACTGATTTTTTTTCAGCCATTTTCTTAAACGCCAACATCATGGCAGCAAGTGGAGCCTTATCATCCACACTGCCTTTGCCGAAAAGTTTTCCGTCTTTGATAACCGGCTTATAGGGGTCCGTAGACCAGCGTTTGGCTTCATCTATTCCAATAGGCACAGTGTCAATATGCGCGTGCAACATGACAATGGGCTTGCCTTCACCTAAGGTTGCAACTACACTCTGCGCTGCCGGTTTTTCAGATGGGTTTAATATCTCAAGCTTATCTGCCACAGTGGCCAAAAAATCAGCAATAAACTTAGCAATCTGCCGTGTATCTCCAGCAGGGTTAGGTGACGGAATACTCACAAGTTTAGCCAGCAGTTGCTCGAGCGTCACGCTTAGCCTTTCGTATACTGCTTCACCACCGGTGTCATGCGCTCAATGGCCTCTTGTAAAACATGGGTGGGTTGCAAAATAGTAATGCGCAAAAAGTCAGACCAGTTTTCACCAAAGGCAGTACCAGGAAAAATCAGCACCTTGCCTTCTTTAAGTAACAGATAACTTAGCTCTAAAGCACGTAAGCGGGTACTCGAGCTATCGGCCCAAAAGAAAAAACCTCCGCGTGGTTCGCTGTAAGAAAGACCCATTGAGGTTAAACCTTCAGCAAAAAGTTTGCGTCGCTCGAGGTAAATCTTTTTGAAGTCATCAATGCAGTCATCACTGCCTTGCGCCGCAGCAAGTGCTGCAACTTGACTCACGCTAGCGACTGAACCTGTGGTTGCCTGTTTAATTGCAGTCATTGCATCAATGGCATTTTTTGGGGTGATGATATAACCAATACGCCAACCTGTCATGGCGTAGGCTTTAGAAAAACCACTTAGTGTAATGGTACGCTCCAGCATACCTGGATAAGAGCCAATCGAAACATGTTCAAAAGGTTCATAGACAAACTTGCCATAGATTTCATCAGATATAACTACAAAGTTATGCTTAACTGCAAGTTTTGCAATCGCTTCAGCACTTTCTTTGGTGATGATGCCACCGGTGGGATTGCTTGGTGTAACTAAGAGGAGAGCTTTAGTTTTTGGCGTGATACGTTTTTCAACTTCTTCAGGGCGCACGTCAAAGGCATCTTCAGGATAGGTCGGTACAGACACCATCACACCACCTGCATGACTTACTGCTTCATCATAAGAAGTATAGCGTGGATCAGGTACTAAAATTTCGTCGCCTGGATTAAGCAAAGCACTAATGACCAAAAACAATCCTTCTTGTCCGCCGGTTGTCACCAGAATATTTTCAGCTTTGACTTCTAAGTGATGGTCTTGCTTTGCTCTTGCCGCAATCGCTTCACGCAGTTCTGGCATTCCAGCAACAGGCATCAGTGGCAAGACACTCGAGCGCATGGCTTTGGTTGCGGCTTCAACGATATGCTTGGGTGTATCCATATCAGGGTCACCACGCCCAAGCGCAATGGCATCAGGGATTTCTTTGGCGAGTTCCATCAGGGCGTAGCGCAAGGCGGTGCCATCTAATTTTTGAATATCAGCGAGGCTACTCATGACATCTCCAGAACTGCCAACGCCGCATATTGTGAAAGGCTGGTCGTGCAAATCGTTAAGGCCTGCTTGAAACTACGCAACTCGGCGGCTTCACCTTTGGGTGCATGTAAGAAGCCAATACGCCAACTTTCTAGACCTTGTGCCTTCCCGATGCCGCCAATCGTCACCACTTTATCTTTTAATGCAGCATCCCTTGCAGGATGAAAATTGTTATCACTAGTGACTTCAAAAATAATCCACCAGTTGTTTTCTTTGGCTTGCTGTAAAAAAGCATTACGTTGCGCTTCGCTAGTGCCACTGGTCAAATAAAGAGCTTTGACACGATCGAGTCCTTCACCAGGCTTCACTAACCGTGCATCTCGAACGATTAAGGTTGGCTCGAGTAAAGCCGCATTCTCCAGACATAAAAGTGCGTCACCAGCACCAAGCAAACACTGCACCGAGACAAAACGCGCCTCGGTGTCAGCGCAAGTAATCACAATCGTATTGGGGTCAGCTCCTAAGTTAAAGCGTGTGTTTAACATCTCAGCAACTTTTTTTCGCAGTGGCAAAATCCCTGGTCTATCGGTGTAGTGTGTTTCGCCACGTTCTAAAGCAGCGATGGCTGCATTACGCACCGCTTCAGGAGTAACATCAACATTCATTGAAGCAGTAGCACTGTTTAGCTCGAGCAACTTTTTTGCTCTCTCGGATATAGGAACACTCAGCGTCATTAAATCCCCTTGACCGCTTTATATTCAGCCAGTTCTTCTGGGGTGTAAACTTGCATAAATTCAATTTCAATCCCGGCTGCATCGTTATCTAAAAAAGCAATAAAGCCCTCTGGGTGCGGATGCCTGCCGGTAATTTTGCAGGCTTTGCATTCACGCAAACTTGCACCATTGGCTAGAGCGTGCTCGAGAGCCTGATCAATATCTGCCACTTCATAACAAATATGATGTAAACCTTCACCACGCTCTTTTATCCAGGTGGCAAAGCGTCCATCAGGGTCCATTGATTCACAAAGCTGATACTCTATACCACCTAAATTAAATAATGCTACACGGTTGCGTGACTTGGGGTATTCCTCAATTTTAGTATCCATCGAGACACCTAAAAATCTTTGATAATGCTCGAGTCCTCCCTTGGCACTTTTTACAGCGAAGGCCATGTGCTTGATGGACTTAACGTTTAAGTTGGCTGACTCCATAATGATTCCTTTCTTGAATCCCCTCGATTTGCGCTTCGCTAAATCGTCCCTCTTATTAAGGGGGACAGATATTAAGGGGGACAGACCGAGCGTTAGCTGCGGTCAGGGGGATTCACCCCTTACCGTATTCTTCAAAAATCGTTGCGGCGTACTCAATGCCCTGAATATAGCGGTCAATCGGCATATTTTCGTTGGGGGCGTGTAAAAAGTTTTTGGGTGCACCAAAGCCAGATAACACCGCCGGGTGCGGAATCGCTAGCATGATGATGCCCTGAATAGAAACGCCATGTACGACAGGCTGTGTTCCAAAAACTTTTTCAGCCGCTCTAAAGGTGGCTTGACTGATGGCTTCTCTGGCAGGTGTTTTGTAAGGATTTTTTCTGGCGTTATGCAAGATGACTTCAATGTCCTCAAAACCATGCTTGATAAGATGTGCTTTAAGTTTTTCAAACTGTACGCTTGGCTCGAGTTTAGGTGGGCAGCGAAAATCCAGTTTAACTTTGGCTTCGGCAGGAACGATGGTTTTTGAACCCTCGCCCGTGTAACCTGCTTCAATCCCGCAGATATTGGCACTGGCTCCGTAGTGTGCGCGTTTGAGTAGCTCGAGGTCATCCTCGGTGCTTAAATGCGTTGCGCCCAATTGGCGAATATATTCTTGACGGTTAAAGGCCTTAGCCTCTTCACGTAAGAAACGCATATCGTCTTCATCAGGGGCTATCCAGTCATCATACCAACCATCAATCAAGACCTGCCCGGTGTTCTGGTCAAAAATCGTACTCAGTGCCTGAATCAGTCGCCAGACCGGACTTTTCACCGTTTGCGCCCGACCTGACCAGATGTCAGTTTTTAAGCCTTTGATAAGCAACTCGACATAGAGAATTGCCTTGATACCTAAATGAACTTCTGGTTTAAGTGAGGTGCGGTTAACGCCACCGTCTAAACCAATCGAAGCATCACACTGCAATCTATCTTTATACTTAAAAACAAAATCTTCTAAGTGTGGGCTACCAATTTCTTCTTCACCTTCAAAGAGAAAAACCAGATTTACAGGTGGTGCGCCTCGAGTATTCAAAAAGGCTTTGGAAGCTTTGACAAATGCTAAGCAACCACTTTTATTATCTGTAGCTCCCCGTGCATAAATCACACCGTCACGAATATCAGCAGCAAAAGGGTCAGAGTGCCATTTTTCTAGTGGTTCAGGCGGTTGCACGTCGTAATGTCCGTAGCAGAGTAAGGTTTTAGTCGCATCAGGATTAGTGAGTTTGCCAATCACCACTTCAGGTCCACCCTCAGTCGCTAAAATCTGGGTGTCTGTAATACCATCCTTGACCATCTCGTCACGCAACATTCTAGCGCAGGGTTCGAGTCCTATATTTTGTGCTGAGATGCTTGGCTGGCGCAGCAAGGTTTGCAAGTCTTCAATCGCTTCTTGCTGATGCGCTCGAATAAATGTAATAACCTCGTTCATGACGTTTCACCTAATTTGACCTCGAGCACATGGATTCCTCCTTTTTGGGATTGAGCTTTGACCGACACACGCACGTCCATACTCTTGGCACGAATAAGCCACTCCACGCTTTTACTTACTGCACTCCATTGTTGACCCCAGGGCGACCAGGGATACTTGCGCTCATTGCGTCCTGCTAAGTGACCCACATCTACCTCAGCAGGGTTCATGACCAGTTCGGCATTATCTAGCTCGAGCCTGACCTTCACGCCTTGAGCCATTTTATTTTCAACCGCAACGTCTGACAAATTGCTGGGCAAATAACCATGATTGGAAACCACTGCATGAATTTTATAAAGGTCAGTGGCTAAGGTTTCGACTTTTACCTCATCAAGCTGTATGCGTGGTGCAGCAGCAGCATGGCGCAAATTAAAGAGCATGTTTTTGTGGCAGAGTTCCTCGAGCAACGTTCCCGGAGGATTACGGTAGGTCCAAATGTCAACGAGTCCACCAATCTCCACCGTACCAAGCTGTGGATGCTCAAAACTTTGCCAGTCTCTAAAGCCTAATTCGCCTACGTTTTCTAAAACCCAATTCAAGACTTTAAGTTCAATCTCTTCCGTACGCGGATAAAGATTATAAAAAGATTCTTTCTCCACGCCTGCGGCTGTTTCAATATCCCACACTTCAGTAGCAAAACTGATAATGCCCATTTGCTCATAGGTCCAGTCCATCAGTCCGCCGTGCCGTGTTTGTGATTTATCTGGGGTAAAATCTTCGTAAATAGAAATGGTTGGATAGCCTGTTAGCTTAGTTCCTACTTTGCCAAGCTCTTTATAAAGTGTCAGGTCACGTGGCGACATATCTTTGTCATAGCGGGTCATCGAGGGACGCAAAATCACGCCACCGTGCGTGTGATAGCAGCACATGCCAGCAATGTTCGGATGGTCGAGGATAAAACGTGCCAGGGCTTTTGCTTCGGGTTCAGAAAGAGGCAATTCACCCGCACCGTACTCGAGCGTGTCAGTAACCCAGTTCGTCGGGAAGTTGCGATTCATATTGCCGTCACGGGGTTTTTCAATTGGCACATTCACACTGTCAAAATCTTTTATAGTCCCTTCAGGGTAAAGCCGATAATACTCTCCGTCTTCTTCGCCGGGTTCGCGTTGCACCATAAGGCGAGAGTCAAGGCTACTTTTTTTCCATTCGCCTTTGGGGTCTTTAACCCGCATACGCACAATAAACCCATCCCCATTGATGTCTTCTTCTTGTAATCCAGAATGGCGAATTTCATCAGGTTGAAAACGCCCGTTACCACACCAACGGTTATAAGGTTCTTTTAGAGATAATTCTGCACCATCAGGATTTAGACGCGGCAAGATATAAAAGACTTGTTGGTCAAGCAATCGAGTTACATCAGCGTCTTTACCGAAGTTGTTTAGCAAATAATCAATCGTGTAGAGTGCCACCGATGAAGTTGCGTGCTCCTCGGCATGAATTTGTGCATCGAGATAATAGGCTGGTTTTGCTTCTGCCGCACCGGTTTTGGGATTGGTAATTTCCATCACCCAAACTTCACGCTCAGCAAAACTTTGTCCAATCGAATAGAGCCTTGTCAGTTCAGGATATGCTTTTGCAAGAGCCTCGAGTTGCGCTGTCATCTCTGCATAATCATAGTAGCGATTGTGTTGAATCATAATTCCCATCCTTCACTGCGGAGTTGTTCGGAGAGTTCCCAAGCGTTGACATACTGGTCATGAATGCCTTGTGGGGTTTGCAAAGCCAGATGCACAAAAGCCGAGGTGATTTCAATAGGTTCCTTCCAGACTTTTCGCATCTCTTGGCTGTAGGTAATTTCGCTCATGGCGGTGTGTGTCGGTGCGCCTGGCGTGAGCGTGTTGACGGCAATGTTATAGTCCCCAAGTTCTTTAGAGAGCGCACGACTTAAACCCTCGAGTCCAAACTTTGAAGCGCAGTAAGCCGTTTCAGTGGCGAAGCCTAAAATTCCAGCACGGCTCGAAACGTTGATGATCGAACCACTTCTAGCTTGTTTCATTACAGATGCAACGGCACGACACAGCAAAAACGGTCCACGCAAATTCACGTTCAAAATACGGTTCCAGATTTCATCGGTGGTGTCCTCGAGAAGTTTTTCTTCTATTAAACCTGCAACATTAGCAAGCACGTCCACGCGACCTTCACTCAAGGCTCGCTCAGCTAGGGTTTGCACTTCATCTGGGTTGGCTAAATTGGTTGGTACAGCGTGAACTTTCAAGCCTTGATTTTTTAAGAGACTGACTTCATGCTCGAGTTCGTCCTTGACCACATCCGCAGCGTAAACAGTCGCTCCTTCAGCAGCGTAGCGTTGCATCACGGCTCGACCAATTCCCCTGGCTGCACCCGTTACAATGGCGACTTTGCCCACCAAACGATTCATCAGGTTGCCACCCTTCCACCGTCAATTAAAAGCCCTATGCCGGTAGTAAAGCTAGACATCTCTGAAGCTAAATACAAAACCGTTTGGGCAACTTCATCTGGTGTGCCCATGCGTCCTAGTGGGGTGATGGCTTTCCAGCGTTGCTCGAGTTCTTCTTTATTGGTCGCTAGTTTTGCGTTACGGCGGTTCATATCGGTATCAATAACACCAGGACAAATCGCATTCACACGAATATTGTCTTTAGAGAGTTCAATGGCTAAAACTCTTGTGAGTGACATAATTGCACCTTTAGAGGCCGCATAAGAAATGTTGCCTCCGACATTGGCAAACGCACTTACTGAACTGTTATTGACAATGGTTCCACCGCCACGACGTTTTAGTGCGGGAATCGCATGTTTACAGCCAAAAAATGTTCCTTTTAAATTCACGCCTATTACACGGTCAAAAAGGTCTTCGGTGACCAGCTCAGATGGGGTCGCCGGTTGCTCAATGCCTGCATTGTTAAAAATTGTATCCAGACCGCCAAATTCATTTTCTGCTGTTGCGATAAGTGCAGCGACTTCAGATTCCTGACTAACATCTGTGCGTAGAAAAATAGCTTGACCTTTGGCTTTTGTTATCTGCTCAGCAGCAAGCCGACCCTTGGCTTTGTCAATGTCAGCTAAAACAACTCTGGCCCCTTCTTGGGCAAATCGAACAGCCGTAGCTAAACCAATGCCAGACGCAGCTCCAGTCACGATGGCCACCTTATCTTTTAGCAGCACGGCTCAAACCTCATCATCTAAAAACCCATTATCAATCACCTGCAAGGTGCTCAAGTGCTGAATAACATTTTGAATATGGGTTTTCGCAGCACGTTCAGCCGCATCTTCGTCATGCATTAGCAAGGCTTCAAAAATCCTCTGATGCTCGAGCCTGACATCTTCTTTAGAGCGTTGCTGATTATCTTCGGACAAACGGCGAATGGTGTTACGACGATACACGGCAGCTAGCTCGGCTGAAATTTGGGCAAAGCGAATTAAATGGCGGTTGTTTGAAATCTGATAAATGATTTCGTGAAAACTTAGGTCGGCAACCCAGAGTGCGTAGAGGTCATCTTCTTTACTGGATTTTTCCCAAACTTTGAGATGTTTCGCTAGTTGAGCAAGATCCTTTTTACTTATGGACTTAGCTGCAATACGTGTTGCAGTAGCATCAAAGGCTAAGCGACAAACATAGAGATCAATAACGTCTTTTAGAGTTAAGCGAGGAACCGAAAGTTTGTTTCCGCTTTGCTCCAGTAAGCCACGCTCGAGCAATGTAGTCAAAGCAATACTGACTGGGGTGCGACTGACCTTAAGTTCGTGGGCCAGCTCCACTTCAGAAAGTTGCTTTCCTGGTCGGTAATGTCCCTGAATAATATTTTCGCGGATATAGGCATAGACCTGATCACTGAGACTTGGGCTCCTTGAAATAACTTCCATGATTAGCTCCTAATTGTATACAGTATGCAGAATGCGCACTAATTTAACGTAATCTATCGCTAGGGCTTGGTAATGTCAAGACCTAAGCATCCTGACTTAAACCTGCTTAGTTTGAACTTAAGGTACTACTCAGTTTTGAGCATGGCATTTGCAAAAGGCATCAAAGCTATTTATTTCAAAGGTTTGCGTACCACTGAAAGCGGTAGGAGTGAGGCTAAAAAGCACAATTTGCATATCTTGAAACTTTTGTGGACATATCAACATTTCATGGGACGGTCTTGGAACTAATCGAGAGTAGTTAAGAGTTGAGTCATGAAGTAAGAAAAACGTCGGTCCTAGACCTACAAACCCAATAGGTCACAAGGTATTCAAATTTTTCATTCATGACTCATAATCGTGAGGTCGAGAGTTCAAGTCTCTCCATCGCCACCAAAAGGAGCCCTCAGCAGGGCGTATCATGCTGTTATCGTAAACTTAGTTTTCTGATAACGAGATACTGTCTCCTGCTGAGGTTTTTTTTATTCCACGATTCCTTAAAATACCCTCGGAACCGCTATTTTAACCCATCTTTAAGTTCCCCTTGCCAGTTGCAAGAGGGGCACTCGACACGGCTGTTTTCATCCCAACCAGTGTCACTAATGTTGGCGTTAATCACCACCAGCTCGTTAAGGCCTGCATCAAAAATGACTTCATAGGCCAAAAGAGCAGAAGAGAGAATTTTGAGTTTGGTGCCTCCACAGCAAGGGCAGAGGTTTTTATAATGACGGATGAGGTTGTTAGAGGTAGTGTTTGTCATTAACATGACTCTAGTTTGCCCTATGAGGTATTACACAAAACTTACGCTTTCAACGCAAGTATAGGGCAACATCGCGGTTATGGTCATCTAGGTTTAAATTAGGTCTAAAAACCGGCTCACCCTCATCATTACCATGCAAAAAGTAAAAATAAGGCTGGTCGTTTTCATTCGTTTGTTGCGGATTTAGAATTGCTTGCAGTGCATCATGCCCTGGATTATTGATAGGTGTTTGGGGCAGACCAGGATACATGTAGGTATTCCACGGGTGATCTTGCTCAAAATCTCCACCTAAGAAACTCAGCTCGGGTAAGTCTTTTCCTAAGCCATAAGCCACTGTTGGGTCAGATTGCAGGGCCATACCTTCATCTAAGCGGTTTAAGAAAACTCCGATAATAATCGGCATTTCGGTGGTATTGGCGGCTTCGGCTTGAACCAAGCTGGCTAGGGTTACCCAATCTGGAATAGTCCAATCTTTTTCGGCAAGTGAAGTGCTTATTTCGGGGGTGATTTCTTGTTCAAAGCGTTTTAAGAAAAGCTTGAGTATTTCTTCTGGTGTACTCTTTATTGGAACCTCATAACTAGCTGGAAACAAGTACCCCTCGAGGCTTTGGGTACTTAAAAAATCTGGAGCTAAATCTCCAGGGGTTTGAAAGAGGTCTAAAAACGTTTGTTCATCAGCAAACCCAGCTTGAGCCAAGGTTTTGGCAATATCTTTGATACGAAACCCTTCGGGGATGACCACTTTGGTGATTCTTGGTCTTCCACCCTGATTTAAGGTTTGAGCAATATCAGCCGCACTCATGGCTGGGTCAAGGTCATAGAGTCCTTCGCCAATACTGCGGTCTAAATTTTGACGGCGTAGATAGAAACTAAAAATTCTGCTATTTCGTATAAATCCTGAACGTTTCAGTTCTTGAGCCACCTGAGTAGCTCCCCAACCAGGTTGAACTTCAAATTCACTCGTCGTGGATACACCAGGACTCACTGGAGAAAGCTGCTGACGCACATAAGCATTGATGCCCATAAAAGCCAGGGATAGAACGATAATTCCACTGGCCAGAATACGCCATAAACGTCTTTTGGGTTGATTATTAGTAGGTACATTTTTAGTAAAAAGAATCGTGCCTTTTTCGGTGCGATTTGGGATATCAGCTAAGAGATGACGAATCTCTTCAACCTCAGTAAGGCTAGTGTCATCAGAAGTTGGAACATTTGCTGGAGGGAGGGTCTCGAGGGGGTTCTGGTCATCCATGTTTTTGACTCCAAGGGGTTATCTTACGATACTTTGTCTGGGTGTGTAATTAGGATTTCCTATAACGTATTATCTAGCACATGAATAATGAATCCATGCACCGTATTCTAATTCGTGCTCCCTCTCATCGTTTCACTTCTTCATGCCACCAATGACCTCTTTAGCGCGTTTCTAACACCCCTTTTACCTACTCTGCAAAAATTCTTTGGCGTAAAATATGGCACTATATCTATTCTGGTAGCGGTTTATTCCTTAACCAGCAGTCTTTTGCAACCTGTGGCTGGTCTTATTGCCGACCGCTATGACCGCAGGATGTTAGCCGCTCTAGGGCCTTTGTTGGTCGCTTTAGGGTGTGGCTTGATGGGATTTATGCCTAACCCTTTTATTCTGGCAGTATTGCTAGGTATTTCTGGTCTGGGTTCAGCACTGTTTCATGCCGCCGGCGCAGCTTTGGTCGGGCAATATGCCCCGCCAGAGCGCAGAGGGTTCTGGCTCAGTTTTTTTGGAACTGGAGGTTACGTGGGTTTGACTCTAGGACCTCTTGTTTCGCTAAGTATGGTCAACAGTATTGGCTTAAAAGGCCTCGCTTATATTATTCCTCTGGCTCTGATTCCAGCTTTCTTGCTCTTGCGCCAAGCTCCACCAGTCAAGATAAAGACCAAACCCTCAACCTTTAAAGATTTAGCCAAAGTCTTTCGTGGACAAGTAGCCCGCTTGTGGGCACTGGCTACCTTACGCAACATTACTTTTATGAGTTTCTCTACTACTATTCCTTACTGGTTTACCCAACGCGGAATTCCTGAAACCAGATTAGGTATGCCTGATGGCACACCCTGGTGGATATTAACCACGACCCTGACCCTAACTGTTTATAACATTGCATCTACTGCAGGTGCTTTTTTGGGTGGAACGCTTTCTGATCGTTTCGGGCGTAAAATTATTTTGCTACTCACAACCATTTTGACTATTCCCCTTTATATTGGGTTACTAATTGTTCCACCTGAATCTGTATGGGTATACTTGCCCCTTTTGGCTCTTACTGGAGCCCTTATGAATGCTGGCATTCCCGTGGCAGTGGTTATGGCCCAAGAGCATGAACCCACCCAGATTGCTACAGTGTCTGGATTACTTATGGGATTCACTTGGGGATTTGCAGGATTATTTTATGGGTTTATTGGGCGCATTATAGAAAACCTAGGGGTGATACCTACCATGACGGGGTTAGGATTCCTTTTGATTCCAGCACTTTTGATCACTTGGTCGGTTAAAGAAGCCAAAGATATGCCAAACATACAAGCAATGGCAGCAGATTAGATACCTCCTGGAAATAAATGTCAGATGACATTCGAGGTACAAAATCCCTAAGAGTCATTTGCAAGCAAGGGTAGCGGGATTTTATACCTCGATTATTTCCAGTGTGAGCGTTTAAGGACCAACAGATTCAGTATTGGAATTATGTTATAGAGGTTTAGTATGTAAGGTATTCAACAAAGTCCCTTGAAAGATGAATTTTATGATATTTCTAGAGACCATTTAAGGTAGACTTGAGGTCTTGTGGAGTCGCAAAACCCTGATGTAAGCACAACCCAAACCGGACAAACAGCAGCACGCTCAACGATTACTTTGATGATTGGGACTTTGGCGAGTCGTTTTACTGGTTTTTTGCGTCAATCGCTTCTTACCCAGCTTTTTAATGAAACCATCAATGACGCTTTTAATGTGGCCCAGAAAATGCCTTATTTGTTGCGTGAACTTTTAGCTGAAGGGGCCTTAACAGGGTCATTTGTTCCTAACTATAAATCGCTTAGTAAAGAAGAAGCACGTAAACTCTCGAGTGCGTTTTTAGGATTTCTTATTGCTCTAAATTCGGTTTTACTGATTGCTGTTTATTTTTTAACCCCACTTCTAGTTGATTTGCTGCTGGCAAAAAACAGTAATATCGATAGAAACTTGGTTCAAAAATTACTTCCTATTACCTTTCCAGTATTAACTATGGTGTCTTTATCAGCTTGGGCTATGGGAATTCTTAATGCCGAGTCAAAATTTTTTGCTCCAGCTTGGGCCCCGGTTGCTTTGAATGTAACAACCATTATTTTAATGCTGCTCTTTCCACAGAGTGCAGTGATGCTGGCATGGGGGTTGGTCATCGGTGGCTTAATGCAATTCTTGGTTCAAATCCCGACGCTTATTCAAGGTCACTACATAGGCAAATTTCAAGGGTTGTGGCATCCTAAAATTAAGGGGGTTTTGTATTTGATGGTTCCTTCGTTATTTAGCACTGGAGGAAGACAAATACTAAATTTTGCAACCACTAATATTTTAAGCCGTTTGCCGATAGGAAGCGCGACATCGTTTACGATAGCAGATTTGTTTTTAAGTCTAGCCTTAGGACTTTTTGCAGTTGCTCCTTCTACGGTGTATTACACCCGCCTTAGTGACGATGCGGTTAATCGCCCTGAACGATTTAATACTACACTTCTTACAGGACTTCAATTTATTGCCTTTATGGCCGTGCCTGGTGGATTATTTTTATCGGTCTTTGCTCGCCCGATTATCGAGGTGGTTTTTAATTGGCTCGCGCTCTTTGGGCGTTCTGGAGCTAGCCCAGATATTTTGAATTACTCGAGCCTTCTCTTGGGGCCTTTGGGACTAGCGGTGTTTCCAATTAGCTTACTCTCGTTAACTGGGCGAACTTTTTTTATTCGTGGAAAAATTATTTTTTCAATCTTATTTTCACTGAGTTTTATTGTCTTTCAGGGGTTTCTTTACCATTTTCTTAGCAGAGTGATGGGTATTTCGGGAATGGCTTGGGCTACTGTGATTATGACCTGGACACAACTTTTCTCATTGCTTCTAATCGTCTCACGCCTTGAAAGATTTAGCTTATCTGGAATTATCAATTATTCTCTGCGGGCTTGGTCGGCGGGGTTAATTGCGATTGCTTTAGCTAGCCTGGTACTGTTATTTCCAGGAACCACTTGGTGGTTTTATCTAGTTAAAGTTATTTTGGGCTTAGTCATCTTTGTGGTTTTATATTTGATACTCGCTCGAGTCTTTAAGCTTCCTGAAGTCAAATTAATCCTTGCACGCTTCAGACGATAGATGATAAAGAGATAATTGTGCTACATCGCGTAGCGAAGCTGGTATAAAATCTGTTGAAGACACGAAGTTTGAGCGTTAGCGTACCTCCAGAAGGCATCTAAATTCTCATCTTATTTGCATAAACTAATCTCGAGGCAAAAATAAGAACCTTAATTCCTTTTGTCTCAGGGAGAAATGATGGCCATTAAAGATACTTTTACCGAAGACGAGTGGTTTTTACTTATTAGTACCCCGTCAATGATTGGAGCCAGTGTAGCTGCTGCAGGGCAGAGTGGGTTTGGAACCATGAGCGAGATGGCCTCGAGCCTTCAAACTATTGCTACAGCAGGCAAGGCTTACCCCAATAATGAACTGATTGCCGAAATCACCAAGCGTGCTGAGAGCCGTGATGAAGCCAAAGCTGAGGTTCTAAAATACAGAGATAAAGCCATGGCTAAATTGCAAGGTAAAAAGCCAGATCAGCTAACCCAAGAAATGCTAGAAGATACCAAAAATGTGGTGGCTCTTTTGCAACAAAAAGCTCCATCAGCACTCGAGGATTATAAAAAGTGGTCTTTAGACGTAGCTGAAAAAGTAGCCAGTGCCGCTAAAGAAGGTGGCTTTTTAGGCTTTGGTGGTGAGCGCGTAAGTGCTAATGAAAAAGCTTTGATTGATAATATTAAGTCAGCTCTTCAGGTAGCCTAAAAATGGGTTTCGGGTTTCAGGGTTTTGACCGAAACCTGACGACTGAAACCCGAAACCCTATAAGACTCTAGTCTCGAGCCCCTAGCACCTTATAAACTATCACCATGAATCTTCTATATGATGAGGCTGTTTGTGAAAAATTAAAGTGGCAAGATGTTTTAGAAAGTCTCGAGCAGGCCCTTTAAATTTCGATATCAAAATCCACAAGTTTTTATTATGCCTGAACGTGTTGGCATGAACGTTCCTCAAGGGACCTTATTGACCATGCCTTGTGCTGATCAAGAAGGCTGGTTTGGGGTTAAGCAAGTTTCGGTGATTCCTGAAAACCCTACTAAAGGCAGACCTAGCGTGCAAGCTTGGTATACACTTTTTGATCCTACAGGTACACCTGTCTTGGCTTGTAGTGCCACCCTCCTGACTAAATTTCGCACCTCGGCCGTGTCTGCAATTGCAGCTAAATATCTAGCTAACCCAAATGTCCAAATATTACTTGTGGTAGGTACAGGTTCCTTATCTCCTTGGATGGCAGAAGCCCACGCTCAAGTGCGAGACTACAAAAAGATTTTAGTCTGGGGCAGAAACCCAGATAAAACCCAAAAAACTGTTAAAGAAATTCAGCAACGTTTAAATAAACCTGTTGAAGCTATTGAAAAATTGGAGGATGGTATCGCTCAGGCCGATGTGATAACAGCAGCTACAACATCGCGCAGGCCAATTATTCAAGGTCAATACTTACATGCTGGGCAACACATTGATATTGTTGGCGCATTTATTCCTGCAATGATTGAAGTTGATGCTGAAACTGTAAAAGGTTCTAGTGTATTTGTTGATGATATTCAGGCTTGCAAAATAGAAGCAGGTGATTTAATACAAGCACAAGAAATGGGCTGGACCTTTGATGAAGTTAAAGGAGATTTGGCTGCAGTTGTTTCTGAGGTTGTTTCTGCGGTCGTTTCTGAAAAAGTCGACCCTAGAAACAGAACACTGTTTAAGAGTGTGGGGTTAGCCCTCGAGGATTTAGTGGTAGCTAAGCTTCTTGTTTGATGTGATACATTGACCGTGTGATTGACCGCTATTCTACCCCTGAAATGAAACGCCTCTGGAGTGAGGCTACAAAATATCAAACCTGGCTCGAGCTTGAACTGGCTGCTACTGAAGCTTGGGAAGATTTGCATGAAGTTCCGCAAGGAACCAGTGCGCGTATTCGTGAACGTTTAAAAGATCAAGAACTTGATGAGACTTTTGCTGACCGTGTAGCAGATATTGAAGCAGTTACCAAGCATGACATTGTAGCCTTTACTAGAGCCCTGACAGAAAAAATTGGTGATGATGCCAAATATATTCATCTTGGCTTAACCAGCACTGATGTGGTTGATTCGGCACAGAATTTGTTATTGCGGCAGGCCCTTGATTTTATTCTTAAAGATGTGGCAGTTTTACAAACCTTTGTCAAAGAAAAAGCTATAGCTTATAAACATACCCCTTGTATTGGACGCACACACGGCATTCATGCCGAGCCCATGACCTTTGGTTTAAAGTTTCTCAATTTTTATGCAGCTTTAATGCGTGATGAAGTAAGACTAAAAGCTGCCAGGGAAGCCATCAATGTGCTTATGCTTTCGGGTTCAGTAGGAACCTATGCTCATGTACCACCCGAGATTGAAAAAGGTGTTGCGGAAAAGTTAAAGATGACCATTGACCCGGTTACCAATCAAACTGTAGCTCGGGATCGCCACGCCGAACTTATAAGTGCCTTAGCGATTTTAGGAACAACTCTCGAGCGTATTGCTTTAGAGATTCGCCACTTGCAACGCACTGAAGTTCGTGAGGCCCAAGAAGGCTTCACTAAAGGGCAAACCGGTTCTTCGTCTATGCCGCACAAGAAAAACCCAATTGCTACTGAAAACATTACTGGCATCGCTAGGCTTTTGCGTAGCAATGTGCAAGCTGCTTTAGAAAATGTGGCTCTGTGGCATGAGCGTGACATTAGCCATTCTTCAGCCGAACGAATTCTTTTGCCAGATACAACCACGCTGGCCAGTTATGCCTTGCGTCGTTTGAGCAGTGTAGTGCGAGATTTAATGGTTTATCCAGAAACCATGCAAAAGAATTTAGATAGTCTGCACGGACTTATCTATTCACAGCGCGTGTTGCATAAGTTTATTGATAAAGGCCTAATGCGTGAAGCAGCCTATGACGTGGTGCAAAGGAACAGTTTGAAGTCTTGGGAAAGTGGAATACATCTTAAAGAATTACTAAAGCAAGATACAGATAACCCTTTAACGCCTGAAGAGCTTAGTGAAGCCTTTCAACCAGACTGGTACTTGCGGTATGTAGATCAGATTTACTCGAGGTTTGAACTCTAAAGAATTTGGAATTTTGAAGACAGTAGAAAATCATTCTAATTTTTATATTTTGAATACTGAATACCCTTACCTCTTTTCTGCTAGACTAGGCCCAAATACAGCAGGAGGATAAGCGTGCAACTCAGCACCGGTTCGTTTCAGACCAATGATGGTTTGACCTTGTTTACACAGGCATGGTTACCCGAAACCCCCAAAGCTTTGGTGATTGTGTCACATGGTTATGCAGAATACGCAGGACGCTATGAACACTTTGCCCATTCTTTGGTTGATAATGGGTTTGCTGTTTATGCTCTAGACCATCGCGGTCACGGACGCAGCGAGGGTGAACAGGTTAACGTTAAGGTTTTTAGTGAATATATAAATGACTTGTCACGTTTTGTAGAGATTTTGCGCCAGCAGAACCCCAATAAAAAACGTTTTTTATTGGGTCATAGTATGGGTGGTACGATGGCTGCCCAGATGGTGATTGAACATCCGCATCAGGTGGATGGGCTTATTCTTAGTGCGCCTTACTTAATCAATGCTGTTAAGGTTCCAGCCGCCCTACTGGCTGTTTCAGGAATTGTGGCGCGTTTACTGCCAGGATTGCCCACGATTAAACTCGATGCGAGTGCGATTTCTCGAGATACTGTGATTGTTCAAAACTATACAACTGACCCGCTTGTCTATAATGGGGGAACCAAAGCCCGATTTGGCAAAGAGCTTTTAGGAGCAGGAGAGTATGTTCTGACCAGAGCTTCTACAATAAAACTTCCGGTATTAGTAATGCATGGGACTGGCGATAGAATTGCTAGCTCTGAAGGAAGCCAGCAACTTTTTAATGCCCTTAGTTCAAAAGATAAAAGGCTAAAAATGTTTGAGGGTTATTACCACGAAATTTTAAACGAGATTGAAAAAGAAAAAGTGTATCAGGAAATAAATGGTTGGTTAGAGCAGCATCTATAAAAATAGGTTGGTGGAAAGTAAACCCTCATCACTCACCACTCTTCACTGATTTTAAGGTGTTTTAGCAGCGATAATGCCGCCGTTATTAAAGAAGCTAATAATGCCATTGCCAATGGCTTGTGCAAGCTTGTTTTGGTAATCATCGGTAGCCAGTAAACCACCTTCGGTTGGGTTACTCACAAAGCCGGTTTCAACTAGGATAGCTGGGCTGCGGGCTTTACGCAGAACATAAAGGGCGTTTTGCTTAACACCACGATCTTTTGCACCGGTGGCATTTACCATTTCATTTTGTACTAGCTCGGCTAGGCTTAAGCTATAGTTCAGTTGGCTCTCGAGCAACACTTCTCCTGCAATACCTTTGGCAACTTGCAAGGCTTCTTCGGTGCGGGCTTTACCTACTTCGGTATTACCCCCGTTTTCTTCCATTGCTAAGGCTAATAAAGCAGGTTCTAAAGGTTGTCCGAAGACCCAAGTTTCAATTCCATGAGCTTGTTCTGCGGTGACAGAATTGGCATGAATAGCCACAAACAAATTAATATCTGGAGTAGCAAAATCAGCACGTTCCTCGAGTTCTAAAAAGTAATCTCCGTCTCGGGTCAAAATAACCTGAATGCCTTGGGCTTCTAGCATGGCCTTAAGCTTTAAGGTAATAGACAGAACAACGTCTTTCTCAGTAGCGTAACTTGATAAGGTTCCAGGGTCTTTACCACCATGTCCAGCATCAATCACCACCACTTTTTGGTGTCCAGTTGGGGTTTGTGAAGCAATGACGCTGGCTACTGGTAACTCTTCTACAGTTAGACCTTGAGCAGACTGAACAGTTTGTGTGCCGCTTAGAGAAGGAGAAAATTCAACCATTAAGCGTTCATGGGGGATTTCGGCAGTAGCTGCTAGAAGTGAAAAATGATAACCCTTCCCTTGGGGGTCTAAAGGATAATGGGTGGTTACAACCAGAGCTAGTGCATCATCTACAAGACCATAACCAAATCCCTCGAGGTTGGGGTCATCTACTAGGTCTTGCTTAAAAGCTCCAGCCTTTAGATTGGGCAATTTGACAATCAGGGTTTGGTCAAAGGCAAAAAGTTCATAAAAAGACCCAGCAGGCAAATCTAGAACGATGCGGGTTTGGCCTTCTTTTTGTAACCCATGGCGTGGGGCTGCCAAGATATTGCTTTGCGGGACAACTGGGGTTGCGGTTACAGCAGGTGCTGGAGTCGGGGCGGGTTCTGCTTCTACTTCGGGTTCTACTGCTACCGTTGGGGCTTGAATTGATTGGGGGTCGTAGTGAATCCAGATTAAATCGTCTTGACCTTCCCAGCCACTTTGTCCGCCCAAGGCCTTGGTAATAGGTGTAATCGCCGCATAAGGATTGCCGTCAACAATGATGCCCATAGGGCTTTCTATAGCCTGATTATTGGCGATAAGCACGTCAGGACGTTTGTTTAGACCTTCCACAATATCAGTTGTAGCCTCGAGCGTGATGACCAGAGCATCTTTTTCAAAGTGCATAGTGGTGTCACTTAGGCTAAATGAAATACCTAGGGTTTGAGCCAATAAATCAGCCCGCACATAACTGTCTTTACTGTTTCCCTGTTTGGTGAAATAGAAGGGGCCAGCACTATCCTCGAGCAAAACTGAATTCACAGCCAAATAGTTATAACGCTCCTGAGCATTAGCCCCCAGAAGGGTTAAAAACAACAAAATAAAGACGACTTTCCTCAACTCTCTCACAACAGTTAGTGAGTTTAACACAGTTCTATCTACAAATGATTAAATTGTGTAGGAGTCGTATTAACATTTAGTGCATACTATGAGTGATGAGGGGTTAGGCCTTAGTGAGCGTCTGAAAACTATTTTTTCATGTTCGGCTATGCCAACCTGGATAGTTAAGTTGCACATAACATCATTGGATAGGAAAAACCCTTGTCTCCTTGTCTCCCTATCTGCCTATCTCCCTATCTGCCTATATAATCCTTCAATGCCTAAAGAGCTTTTTCTTCGTTCTATGCCCGGAATTCTGACCGCGCGTTACTCTGACCAGCCTAGTTTGGGTCGGCGTGCAGGGCAGTTACAGCGTTTTTTAGGGGATTTGCAGAAAACCCTCGAGAAAAACCTCCAGCTTTCTAAGGATGCTCACCTTTTAGAGCTTTGGGTGCTTTCAAACAAGGATTGGTCTCGTTTGACCAGTCGTCCTTATGGTCTAGCCTTCTTGCGTCAAGAGGCCATTATCGTGCCGGCTGATTACAACCCTCGAGCCATTGATAGGTTTGATGACCTTTTACTAGCAGCAGCCCAAGAGCAGCTAAAAGCCCCAGGCGAAGTGCGCGAACTCTTTGATTTGCTGATTGCCTATGAGTGGGCTAAAGGCAGCTTAAAGAGTTTAGGACTACAAAGCCAGCAAAGTACTCAGAATCGATATTTGGCAGCCTATCTTTTTTTGTTGGTTTTACAGAGCGAAGAAAGTCTTTTGGAACGGGTCTTGGCTTGGTCAAAAATTTTAGCCTTGACTCAGCTTAAAGGGACTTTAAAAGAGTTATTTTTAATTGGGCAAGCTGTTATACAAATAAGTGAACCCTCTTGGTCAGGACTTAAAGAACTACCAAAGAGGTTATGAATGCGATGTTTGAAAGCTTGCAACATTAACTTGGATTTCAGACGATGGGTTATCTAAAGCAAATTGTTTTAACTCGAGTAAAATTTGGTCATGACTGGCCTGTAAAGAAATCCTAACATCCTCTGGGCAAATAGCCAGCCAAGCTTCGGCCACGCGCAGTTGGGTATAGGCTTTGCTGAGGTCTTTAGCATAGAGCGCGCTCTGGGCGTAGCTTAGGGTAGCTTGAGCTAGAACTACATTGGGTAAATCTAGTTTAAGCAAGGTGTCGTAGTATTCATAACCTATACTTAAATTGCCTTCGTGAATAGCTAAATCGGCGGCTGCTAAATAATGCGGATAGGCTGCTTCAAAGGAATGACCTTCCTTGAAGTGAAAGGCCACTGTGGCAGATAAATCCAGAGGAAGATTTTTTTCTAACCAGGTAGCAATTTGTAAATGTAAAACAGTTTTATCGGTGTCTTGCGGAATCATTCGCAAGACGGCTTTGCGTAAGAGTTCACTTTGAAAGCGGTATTCAACATCATTGGGCAAGCTCGAGTTACTTTCGCGCAGCAAGATATTTTCTTTGACTAAACTGTTTAGGGTTTCGGGGTTGGTAATTCCACTTAACTCTTTTAGCATATTTTCCCAGGAGCGTTCACCTGCTAGAGCAGCATAAGATAAGAGTTGTCTAGCCGAAGGTTGAAGCATATCTAAGCGAGATTGCAATAGCGAATTGATAGAAGCCGAAAAGGACCCTCGAGGGGTAATGTCTAGGGCCCGACCTAGCTCTAGTAAATTGGCAGGTGTGCCACCGACTTGTAAAACCAGTGAGCGTGTGGCTACGGCCATGACCGGGCTGGCTAGTTGTTCAACCAAAGCAAAGCTATCTTGCAAACTAAGTGGCAATAGCGGAATAATCTTGGCACTCGAGTCTAGGTCTTGCCTACGGCTGGTTCTCAAGATTAACAGAGGAAAAGAAGATTCGGCGAGTAGGTCTAAAAACTGTCCAAAAGAAGAGCCTTGTGAACCGTGCTCAATGCCAAGAATCAAGGTCTCTGGCTGGGTTTTTAACCAGGCTGCCATCCAGTCATACCAAGCTATAAAAGTGCGGTCAATGGTGCGACGCTCGAGCCTTCGGTAGGGGCGGTCTTCCATAAGGTTTAAGCTGCGTAAAATATAAATTTGCCAGCGTGGTTCGTTGGGTAATAAACCTTTAAGATGCTCAGTGATAATCTGTTGCCAGTGCCTGTCATCCTCTTCAATTAAGTTAAACATTTGCCCCGCAAGCTGTCGCCACATTTGGCGTAGGTCATGAGATTCTTGAATCCAAATTGATTTTCCCTGAATCGTTTTGGCAAATTCTTTAGCCAGACGGGTCTTGCCACTGCCTGCTTCGCCAATAAGCCAGTAGGTTTGGGTTTGACCCCTAGAGGCTTCCTTAAAGGCTTCTTGTAATTGGGAAAGCTCGAGGTCTCGCCCTACAAACTGTAAGTGACCGTAGGGGTCTATATCTACTGTTTCACTAAGGGCGCGCAAGCGGTAGACTTCGGTGATGTTGGGAAACCCTTGTAATTCGATTTCTGAGACAGTTTCATAATTCATGCCATGACGAGTAGCTTCAAAGGTTTCTGGCCCCACCCAGACTTCACCAGGTGACGCAGCTTCTTCTAAGCGAGCCGCCAAATTGACAGCACTTCCCATGACTGTATATTCACGCATTCGGCCAGAGCCCACCGCCCCAGCAATGACTGTGCCAGTATTCACCCCAGCACGACCTTTAAGTGTATAGCCTTTGCGTTCACCAATCGCTTCGATAGCTTTAAGACCGGCTGCGGCTGCATAAACGGCTCGGTGAGGGTCATCATGGTGGGAATGGGGTGCGCCAAAAAGCGCAATCAGTCCATCACCCTGAAAAGCGTCAACATATCCATCGTAATCTTCGATGATGCCAGCCACTACGGTAAGAACTTGGTCGGCTAAGTCCCGAAGCTTTTCTGGGTCAAAGCCCCTAGTTAAACTGGTAAAGCCACATAAATCAATAAAAACAATGCTGACATCGCGTCGTTCTCTGGACATGGGTTTTTCCAGAGGCCTGCCACAACGTCCACAAAAACGCATATCAGGAGGGTTAGCCGAATGGCAAGAAGAACAACGGGTCACACCCTATTATAAGTTGCTGTGACGGTTGTCACAACGTTAAATAAGATGCTTTCCTTAATAAAACAGCTCAGCAAGTGAAAATACAGGCCAATATAGCAGGTATCATCCATTTGACAGGCGTTCGACTGGGCTCGCGCCGAAGGCTCAGGACAAATCTGGTCATAGACACATTCAGTCTTAGATTTACTGTTCTAGATCGCTTTTAGAATGAAATCCGGCTACGCTTACAGCACAAGACCAGTAGCCTCTAACTGTTAGAGGCTACTGGTCTTGTGATAGCTGCTTTTCCTTAACCTGCATTTTTAGATATACTTACAGGGTACAGAAAGAGGAAAGTTTCGGAGGTTGCGCCTAGGTACCTAGGCGCACGTTTTTTTAACTCACACTAGACTGAATCTCAATCTCCAGATAAGCTTTGGTGTCCAGCAAATTGCGCAGGGTTTGAATGGCAATTTCAATATCGTCTTCATTATTGTAAAGGGCAACTGGAGCCATCCTGAGAAGATTGGGAGCGCGGTAATCGGGGATGACGTGGCGTTCACGCAGGGCAATACTCAGGCGTTTGGCCTCACTATGCTCGAGTACCACATGCCCGCCACGCTCCAGAGGGTTTCTGGGGGTGCGTATGTTCATTTCGGGCACATGCTGATCAACTTGGTCCATAAGATACTGGGTAAGCTCTAAAGACCGTTTGCGGATAACCTCTATACTCACTTCATCAAAGAGTTTTAGGGAGCCCTCGAGGGCCGCCAAAGCCAAAATACTTGGAGTTCCCATTTGATAACCACCAGCACCCTGAGCAGGATTAAAGTCATGCGCCATTTCAAACTGGGTATCTTTGTGATGTCCCCACCAGCCGGGTAAACCAGGCATTTCTTCAAAGTGCTTCTGATGCACAAAAAGCCCGCCCGGCGCACCAGGGCCAGCATTAAGATATTTATAGGTACACCAGACCGCAAAATCTGCACCTATAGTATGAAGCTGGTGGGGCAGAGCCCCCATTGAATGCGCGGCATCCCAACCAATAAGAATGCCTTTTTTATGAGCCGCTTTAGTGATTTTTTCTAGATCTAAAAGTTGCCCACTGCGGTAAAGCACGGTTGGTAAAATAGCTACTGCAATGTCTTCGGTTAAAGAACTTAAAATATCTTTAGGGTGTAAGGTATGACCATCTCGAGAAGGAATTTTTTTAAGTTGTCCTTTGAGGCGTTTAGCCCAGGACTGGGCTACATAAACATCAGTGGGGAAATCTAGTGAAGTCATCAAGATATTTTTGCGTGTACCCTTGGGCTTATAAAAAGTGGCCAAGAGGGCGTGTAAATTGCTGCTGATGCTTCCAGTGGTGATGACTTCGTTGGGGTGTGCCCCAAGAAGTCGGGCTAAACTAGGGCTTAAACTTTCTGCTAAATGAAACCAGTTTGTCCAAGCATTCACACCGTTGTACTGCCACTCCTGGATGCGTTGTTTGATAAGAGCTTTAGAAGCCTTGGTGACTGGCCCTAATGAATTGCCATCTAGGTAGATTCCATTGGGCAATGAGAAATGATTTCGCCTCATCGTAAAATGGCTCTTACCGGAGAAGCGTCTGCATAGGGAATCGAAAGGGGTAAACAGGTAAGTTCGTAAGTGCCTTGGGGTACCTGGCTTAAATTTAGACCCTCGAGGATATACAAGCCTGTCCGGCCAAAAGCATTGTGTACGGGTAAATCCTTGCTGTGAAAATCATCTACACTTGGGCTATCGGTTCCAACTAATTTAACCCCTTTTTTAGCTAAGGCTTCGACCAGTTCAACCGTTAAAGGTGAAAAATCTTGGGGAAAACTTTTCCAGGTTTCAGGTTGACCGGTGTAAAACAGCACGCGCTCAGGCAAAGTGTCAAAAGATGCAATAGCTTGTATTCCTAGCGGCCCAGATGCTTGAGCGTGAATCACCTGACAGTCGCCAATTAAAACGTCTAAGGAAATACTTGCTAATCTTGGCCCATCAAGCAAATAGTGGTAGGGCGCGTCGAGGTGGGTGCCACAATGGGTTGAGGTTGAGAGATTAAGAACATTGGCACTGGCTCCGTTTTTCATTAGCATGGTTTCGTTGAGGACCAAAGGGGTGTCACCGGGCCAGTTGGGGTGACCTTGATAAAGAACTCGAGTAATATCAATCATCAAAAAACACTCTACCTTGTTTTATGGTTTTATAACAATTGCACCTTATCATGCAATTTAAGAATCCATTTACTGCTATATCTGAATCATGAACTATATCTTTATATGTTTAATTGCCCTAAGTTTAACGTCCTGTGTTCCTAGTTTTCAGGTTCAGAAAGAACCAGTCATCATCATCAACGCTCAGCCTGGTAGTGTGGCTTTTGGAGAATATCAAACTTACTATGAACGTTTGGGTCGAGAGGTGAACCCGCCTGTGCTGATGGTGCATGGAATTGGGGGAGGCTCGAGCCTGTTTCAATACCGCCTGAATGTTCCCTTTTTTGCCCAGCAAGGCTATAACGTTTTCGCACTTGATTTATTGGGGTTTGGTCGCAGTACGCGCCCGGCCATTCGCTATACCCAGGATTTGCACCGCAGCCAGATTGAAGCCTTTATTGAAGACGTAATTCAAGAACCCACCATTTTAGTGGCCAATGGTTTAAGTGCCGCGCACAGTATTCGTTTGGCTACTGAGCGGCCAGATTTAATCAAGGCTCTGGTGCTCATTTCACCTACAGGTTTTACTGAATTAGCACGTCCACAAAATGAAACTCGAGTAAGACAGTTCAATAATCTTTCGGGTGTATTGGGTGATATTCTTTATAACATTGCAATAGCCGATAACTGGCAACGCTTCTTTTTACTAGATGCTTATGCTAGTGAGCAGAGCTTAACCCCTGAAGTCTTGAAAATTTATGATGACTATCTAAAAGTTGAAAATGCCAAGTGGGTGGTTTTATCTTTTATCACTGGTAATTTAGATCAGGAGGTATCTGCTTTTTGGCCACAAGTGACGCAGCCCACTCAGATTGTTTGGGGGCAGCTATCAGGTTTTACAGACCCTGAAGAAGTGAACAGGTTTTTAGAGGCTCGAGCCGATGTTGTTTACACCCCAGTTGAAGGGGCCAAGCTTTTACCCAATGAAGATAAAGTTGAAGAATTTAATAGTGCTGTTTTAGATTTTCTGAGAACCTTAGAATGATCTGCTCAGACCTTTACCTCAAGAGCCGTCAATATAAACGCATACTCGAGGGCTACATCACGCAGTTGTCCATAACGTCCTGAGGAGCCTAAATGCCCAGCTTCCATATGGGTCTTAAAAATCAGCATATTGTTATCTGCTTTTTGGGCTCTTAGTTTAGCTACCCACTTGGCGGGTTCCCAGAAGGGAACTCTGGGGTCATTAAGCCCGGCAGTCACTAGAAGATGAGGGTAGTGCGTACCAGCTTTTACATTGTCATAAGGTGAATAGGATTTCATATAACGATATTCGTCTAATTTATTGGGGTTTCCCCATTCATCATATTCAATGCCAACCAAAGGCAGGCTTGGGTCAAGCATGGTGTTGATCACATCGACAAAAGGAACTTTGGCAATCACTGCTTTGAAAAGGTCGGGTCGCATAGTCATCACTGCACCCATCAAAAGCCCACCTGCACTAAGCCCCATAGTCGCAAGGTGTTCTTTGGTGGTATGACCTTCTTGAATAAGATGTTCGGCACAGGCAATAAAATCGGTAAAAGAATTTTTCTTATGTAAGAGTTTGCCTTGGTCATACCAATGCCGACCCATTTCGGCACCCCCACGGATATGGGCGATAGCAAAGATAATCCCGCGATCCAAAAGGGCTAGGCGGTTAGAATTAAAACTTGGGTCATAGCTCGAGCCGTAAGCCCCGTAACCATAAAGTAGAATAGGTGCAGGACGCGACAATCCTTTTTTGTAAAGCAATGAAATAGGAATGCGTGTACCATCATTGGCCGTAGCCCAAAGCTGTTCGGAAGTATAACTAGTCGTTTGGTAGTTGTGTACAGTATCTTGTTTTAGTGTTGATGTTTTAAGGGTGTTTAGGTCAAGCTCTAAAATAGAAGGGGGTGTAAGCATAGACTGAAAGCTAATAAGAACCCGTTGTGTATCAAAAAGCCGATTATCGCCCATTAAAACTGTATATAAAGGTTCAGCAAAAGATAACACCTTGGATGTTTGAGTATGTACATCATGCACCCAAAGTTGCGTAAGACCTTTTTCTCGTCCGGTGATTACTAAGTGATTGGCAAAAGGATAGATGCCGCGCAAATAAATATCTTGGCGGCGAGGTAATAGCTCTTGCCAGTTGTCACTCGAGGGGTTGACGATAGGTGCTTTTAAAAGCCTAAAATTGGCGGCATCTTGATTTGTCAAAATCAAAAGATCTTGATGATAATGCTCGAGTTCATAGATAACACCAGAGACTCGAGGTGCAAAAAGTCTCCATGAATCTTCTTTAGATAAAGCCAAATAACGAACTTCAGAAGTATCGATACTGCTGCTATTGGCAAATAGGAACTGGCTACTGCGAGATTTATCTAGATAAACAAAAAAAGCCTCATCAGTTTCTTCGTAGACAAGGGTGCTGGTTTGGCTTATTAGAGAAAAACGAAAGAGTTGGTAGGGGCGTTGCTGCTGATTGGCTGTGACATAAAAGAGTGTGCTGTCGTTGGCCCACTCGAGGCTGTTTTGGATATAAAGATTATCAATAGGTTGAATAAGATCATCTTTGGTGGCAATATCTTTGATATAGAGCGTGTAGTAATCTGTACCATTTTCATTTTGAAGATAGGCTAGTTTAGTATGGTCGGGGCTTAGTTTGACCTGGGTTACACTAAAAAAAAGTTTTCCGTCGGCCAGACTATTAAAGTCAATAAGAATATCTTCAGGGCATGTTTCTAGAGCGGCTCGAGTGTTGGTATATTTGCGACAATAGATAGGATACTGCTTATCTTTTTCATACCGTGCATAGTAAAAATAATCACCATCTTGTACAGGAACACTTTGATCTGTTTCTTGAATGTGGGAGAGCATTTCCTGGTAAAGCTTTTCTTGCAAATCTTGTGTGGGTTGCATAACGGTTTCAAGATACCTATTTTCATCTTGAAGGTAAGCAATTACTTCAGGATTATTCGCATCACGCAACCAAAAGTAATCATCGTGCAAAGTATCGTCATGAAGGGTCGTTGTTTTGGGTATATGTTTGGCAAAAGGGGCTTTGGCTTTATGATTAAACATAGACTATTTTAACCTCGAGTGGCTTTAGGTGAATATATCAGGGATTGCAAAGCCTTATTTGCCACCCATCACATCGATAAAAGAAGCTGTAGTGTAAGAAGCCTGGTCTGAAAGTAGCCATAAAATGGCTTCGGCAACCTCTTCGGGTTGACCTCCTCGCTTTAGTGGCACGGCATGTTTAACCCGTTCAATACGCTCAGGTTCGCCACCACTAGCATGAATATCTGTATAAATAAATCCAGGCCTTACGGCATTAACCCGAATACCTTCTTCAGCAACTTCTCTGGCTAAACCAATGGTAAAACTATCAATAGCTCCTTTAGAAGCAGCATAATCAATATATTCGTTAGGTGCGCCTGACAAGGCTGCACCTGAGGAGACATTGACAATGGCTCCGCCAGAACCACCGTGTTTAGTAGACATGCGTTTGACGGCTTCCCGAGCGCATAAAAAAGAACCTATAACATTGGTGGCAAAAATATGCTCGAGTCGTGCGGTAGTCATATCTTCAAGGCGTATTTGTTTTTGCAAGATGCCAGCATTATTGACCAATGCTGAAAGGTTTCCCAGTTCTTTATCAATCATGCTAAAGAGCCTAAGCACTTCATCTTCTTTAGATATATCAGCAGCAACCGCAATGGCTTTAATTCCAAGACTTTGAATGGTTGCTTTGACCTTTAGAGCAGCTTCTTTATTATGCAAGTAATTAACACAAACGCTATAACCGCGTTTTGCTGCAAGTATTGCAGTAGCTGCGCCAATTCCACGGCTTGCTCCAGTAACTAACATTATTTTATCCATTGGCATATTACATCGCTGCCCAATCCTCGAGTAGTTTTTTCTCTTGTGCTTCGGATAAACCAGCTTTGGACTTGAAATTTTCTACTGAAGATATCCAGTTTAACGTATCGGTAATTGTTTGTTCTAAATTACAAAAACCTAGTCCTTTAGAGACGGCATTTTTTGACGAGACTTGCCACCAGCTTTGATGGGCTTCGGGAACCCAAAGAGGTAAATCTAAATCTTCCTGCGCTTCTAAAAATGCTTCACTAGCCCAAGACACCTGAGTATCTGCTTTGCTGATTTCAAGAGTGGTTTCAATTAAATCACCAAAGCAAAGAGAATTGGCTGGTGTGACCACGTTGAAGATGCCAGTTAAAGATTTTTCTATACTGTCTAAAGTAAAGATTGCTAAATCTCTGGCATCAATAAACTGTAAGGGGGCATTGATGCGACCTGGTGCAAGCATTGAACCACCCTGTGCTGTGCGCCAGACCCAATAACTAAAGCGATCTGTGTGGTCATAAGGACCCACAACAATTCCAGGGCGAAGGATTAAAGATTTAGAAAAGGTGTTTTGAATACTTTGCTCACACAAAACTTTAAGTGCACCGTAGCTTTCATTGGTGACTTCAGTGGTGGGATGCTCGAGTTCTGCTAGGGTGGAATTTTCATCGGCAAAGGGCGCAAGCGGTTCGGCATAAACTGAAATGGTAGAAATAAAAGTGTAGTGATTTACGTTTTGCAATACAGCATTGGTTAATTGAAGCTGCTGGGGTGTATAGCCACACGTGTCAATCACAGCATCAAAAGACTTACCCTCGAGGCTGCTTATATTGTCATTGCGATCACCTTGTAGCCACTGTATGTCAGGGAAAATATCACGATTGGTTCCACGATTAAATATACTTATCTGATGCTTGCGTTTTAGGGCTTCAGCAACAATATGTCGCCCTACAAAACGGGTTCCACCAATAATCAGTATTTTCATAACAAGACTCTATCCTAAAAAGATGAGTAATATTCTTACATGAGTCATCCCAAAATTTCGAGTTCGCAACAACGTGAACTCGAAATTTCACTAGGATTCGTCATTGCGAGGAGCATTTCGGGAGTGAAATAATGACCAATAACATTATTGCTATCGTTTGAAGTGGACAAGCGACGAAGCAATCTCATGTCGCTTATTTTGTAGCAAGGTCATTGCAAGGAGATTACTGAAAGCCTTTAGATAGAGGTAGCATCTTTTAATCAGTGCTAAACAGCATTAATCGCACATTCGACTCTTGGTGCATAAATGCACTCTACGAATGTTTCAAATACGAAAGAAATTCTCTGCCTGTTGGTGCAGTATTAACTACATCGTTTTTGCTTAACCCAGCTTTTCTGCCCATCATTACACCATAACGAATGTCATTAAAACCAGTGGTGATGTGGGCATCTGGATTAATTGAAAATTTGCAACCTAACTCTTTGGCTTTAATCACCCAACGCCAGTCTAAATCAAGGCGATAAGGGTTGGCATTGATTTCAATAATAGTTTTACTCTTGGCACAGGCTTCAATAATGGCCTGGATATCAAGTGCATAAGATGGACGGCGCAGAAGTAAACGCCCAGTCATATGTCCAAGAATTTTAGCGTAGGGATTTTCTACAGCTTTGATAATGCGTGCCGTTTGATTTTCTTCAGAAAGGGTAAAATTTTGATGGATGCTTACGACGGTATAATCTAGTGTTGCTAAAACATCATCAGGGTAATCAAGACTTCCGTCACTTAAAATATCAACTTCAATACCATGTAGTAATTCAAAATCAGAGCCTTCTTGTTTTAGCTCATGGCGTATGTCTTGAATTTCTTTGGCCTGTGCATAAACTCGCTCAATGCTAAGACCATTGGCATAAAAAGAAGTCCTCGAGTGATCAGCCATAGCTAGGTAGCTATACCCACGTTCTTGCGCTGCACGCACCATTTCACGAATTGTATTTTCAGCATCTGACCAAGTGGAGTGGTTATGCACCATTCCGCGAATATCGGTAAGCGTAACGAGGTCTTGAGATTGCTCAAGCTTGTCACTTTCACGAAGTTCAGGCGTGATCCAAGAAATCTCTAGAGCCTTAAATAGATCATCTTCACTGGTGGTGGAGACCAGTCGGTTATTCTTGAAAAGCCCGTCCGAACGAAGCTCGAGGTCTTGCTTTTGGGCCTGAAGTTGTAAGGCTTGTACAAATTCTTGATTACCAGTTTGAGTAGCCAATATAGCCCCTAAAACCTCTTGGGGGCAAACGGTAAAATGCAGATTAAAGAACTCGAGCTTCGCACTGAGGGTATTGGCTGTAATTTCAATATCATTAACAATCGAACTTAGCACAGATTGAAGACTTGCTAAGTCTGCGCCAGTGATGACAAAAACCAATTCGGCAACAACCTCACAGCATCGGCGATAATCACCAGCAACCTCGAGTTTGGCTTCAGGTAAATGCTTGGCTAAATGTTGAACTATAAACCGAGTATAGGCTTCAGCTACATTCAGGCGCATTTGGGTTTGATTGGCTAAAACAAATTTGGTAGACTGCCTGATTTTCTCGGCACTCTTTGCGCCAAAACCTTTAAGTGCAGCAATGCGCCCGTCTTGTGAAGCTGCCAAAAGGTCATTTAGCCCAGCTATGCCCTGTTGCCATAAGGCTCCTACTTTTTTAGGACCTAGACCTGAAACCTGAAACAAATCTCTTACGCTCTCCGGGACTTGTTGATGGAGTAGCTCGAGGCTAGGAATAACCATAGCAGTATCAGTAAGCATATAAATTTCACTGGCCAAACTTTTACCAACACCGCGAATCTCATCTAAGCGTCGTTCTAAAAAATAGCTTTCAAAATCACCTTCAAATTCGTCAAGCCTATTTGCGGCATTATTAAAGGCCTTGGCTCTAAAGACATCTTCACCTATAAGCTCTAAAAGTTGAGCAGTTTCCTCGAGCTGGGCTACAACTTGCTTTTTGCTAATCATGGGTAGTATTGTAAACGACACCACCGGTCAGGGTTAAATCTAGAAATACCTTGTTCTATCAATACCTAGTTCCATCAAATGGAAAGGATACTTATGAAACGTCTTATGGATGTTAAGCCTATGCAGGCTAAAGAACCTGTGTTGGGTTATTGGCTAGCCTATTTAGAAGACTGTCGTAGTAGAACCAAAGAAGTGATTGAAAATCTTAAAGAAGAGCAGCTTGATGAAGTTTTTCCTCAACAAAGTAATACTATAGGCACGCTTCTTTATCACATTGCGCTTATTGAAGCAGATTGGTTATATGCCGAAATTCTTCATCAGGGTTATCCTGACTTTTTGCAGGAATGGTTTCCACTAGAACATCGTAATGAAAAGGGGGAATTGTCAATAGTAAAAGGCTGGAAGTTGCAGCAATATGTGAGCTTATTGGATAAAGTCCGCCATCCGTTTATCCAGACTCTTTCGGAGATGACCTTAGAAGATTTTCGCAGATTGCGCTCTTTGCCTGATTATGATGTTTCACCGGAGTGGGTATGCTTACACTTATTGCAACATGAAGCTAGTCATCGTGGCCAGATTCAGGCTTTAATGCATTTTTCTCCTTAAAGTCCTGCTTTAGTATGGTGAAAAGCTAGAACTGTGTTGTAAACTAGAGATGCTAGAGCTAAGGCTCTGACAAAGGAGGACGATTATGGGAATTCTTGCATGGATCATTGTAGGCGGATTAGCAGGCTGGATTGCTGGTCAAATTATGGGGAATAAACAAGGATTAATGGGTAATATCATCACGGGCATCGTTGGTGCTTTTGTGGGTGGTTTTGTGATGAATCTGCTAGGCTCGAGTGGGTTTACTGGCCTAAACATTGGCAGTGTTATTGTTTCGGTTATTGGAGCCATCATTTTCATTTGGCTAAAGCGAGCCTTGATAAAGTAACAGGATTACTAGATATCTTAGAGGGGCAGGTTTTGTGACCTGCCCCTCCGTCTTTGGTAGGACGTATAAAACAAACCTTAGCAGGTAAAGTTAAAGAAGGTGAAATATGCTTGATGGAATAGTGCAGGTGATTGTAAACCCAGTGGGTTTCTTTAGAAAACTACCTGAAGATGACAAGCTGGTCTCGAGGGCTTTTGGAGCAATTTTACTGGTTATGGCACTCGCTGGGATTTATGGTTATTTTGTAGCCATTCCAACTGCGGATGCCATTGCAAATACACCACTTGGTGCTTTTGGTCTAATTACTACCCCGATCAGTTTTGTAGTGATTAGTCTTTTGAGTTGGCTCATTTTTGGCTTACTGGTTCGTATGGCTGCTGGTATCAATGCTAAACCTTGGGCCATAACGGCATATAGCATGTCACCCCAACTTATTATCTATGCCTTACTTATTGTGATTGCGGTGTTATTTCCAGGCAAATTAACCCCTGTTACGATAGACCCGACTCAAGACCCAGAAGCTTTTCAAGAAGCCATGCTGTCATTGCAAAAAGAATCGGAACAAACTATTTTTGGACGTACCAGTAAAATCTTAAGCTACCTCTCGAGTCTGTGGTGGATTGTTCTGATCTATGTAGGTGTACGCCAAGCCACCGATGGCCGCAAAGCTGTTATTAGTGCGCTTTTGGTTGGACTACCGACCTTTCTCTTGCTGGTGTTACCTTATCTTGTTTAGACCTGTTGGTTAATTCTAGTTATGGAGTGTCTTCATGCGTAGTATTTATGGTGGAATAGGTCGCTGGATTATTCTGGCTGTGATTGTGCTAGCTCTGGGTGCGGCTGGGTTTGCTGTTTTTCGCCGTAATGCTGCTCCTAAATCAGAGCGTACTGCTGTTGAAAAAATAGAGCAAGGTCAGTTTGCCAGAGAGGTTTCGGGTTCAGGAATTGTCGAGGCTTCACGTGAGCGCAATTTGACTTTTGCAAGGGCAGGTACAGTCAAAGAAATTTTAGTGACTGAAGGCGATAGTGTAGTAGCTGATGCAGTGCTAGCCAAACTAGATATAGCATCCTTAGAGCGTGACCTTGCCGCCAATGAATCTAATTTGACATCAGCGCGGGCCAACCTCGAGCGCACTATTGTTCAGCAAAATGTAGACAAGCTCGATCTTGATACAAGCCTTGTGAGTGCCGAAGATGCGGTAGATGATGCTCAAGAGACTTTGCAGGATGCTGAAAAAACTCTGGTGACAACCCAAAAACTTTTTGATGCGGGTGCAGCTTCTAGAGATGAGCTCCACAAAGCTGAACAAGCCGTCTCGAGTGCGGACAGACGTTTAGAACAAGTGCAAATTAGTTTAGAAAGCACTCAGGCCAAACAAGGAACCTTTGAGCAATTAGCCAGTTCACAAATCTCGAGTGCCCAGGCTCAGGTAGCCCAACTCGAGACGACGGCGGCCAATTTACAAGAACAAATTGCCGAGTCAACTTTGGTAGCTCCGTTTGCAGGCACAGTGACCACCATTGGCTTTAAGTTAGGTGATCAGGTCAGTCAGGCTAATGCTGTCAAGTTAGTAGACATCTCGAGTGTTTTAGTCAAGGCCAATTTTGACGAGAACCGAGCTTTAGAACTAAAAGCCGGACAACAAGCAACGATTACACCCGATGCCAACTCGAGTTTGGTGTTTGAGGCTGTGGTCAAGCGGGTAGGTTCTGTGGCAGATCGCAAGGGGAGTGCAGCTCAGGTTTTGGCGGATCTCGAGTTTAAGGAGTCTTCGCTAGAGGCGATTCGTCCAGGATTTACCGTAACTACTAAAGTAATCATTAATTCGATTGAGAATGTGCTGTTGATTCCTCTGGAAGCTGTTACTGAAAAAGATTCGGAAATGTTTGTTTATAAAGTCGTCGAAACACAAGCAGGTCAAGGCACTGTTGAAAAAGTAATCGTCAAAGTCTTAGACCGCAATGCAACGGTGGCCGCTGTTGAAAGTGCAGACCTTAAAGCCAGTGATTTGATTGCCTTGATTAATCTTGAAGAACTTTCGGCGGGCGATTTAGTCAGTTATGACCCAGTTGATTCAGAGAATACAGGAGACAGCAACTAAAAGGCTGAAGATTAAGGTTGAAAACGAAAAAATCTTCAACCTTTAATCTTCAACCTTTAATCTTTTTATGGATAACCTTGTTATAGAAGCTCAAGATATACGCAAAGTTTACAAGCTCGAGGGGGGCTTAGAGATTCACGCTTTGCAGGGTGTCAATTTGAAAATTGAGCGTGGGCAGTACGCGGCCATTATGGGACCCTCGGGTTCTGGCAAAAGTACACTTTTACAGATTATTGGCTGCTTGGATATTCCTAGTAGTGGTAGCTACAAACTTGCAGGCCAAGAAGTGGCCAAGATGACTGAAGATGAACTTTCGGGTATTCGCAATCAGCGTATTGGTTTTATTTTTCAGTCTTATAATTTGTTGCCTCGTGCTAACGCCCTAGATAATGTAGCTTTACCTCTAATGTATCGTGGAACGCCGGTCAAAGAGCGCAATAAAAAAGCTAAGTTAGCTCTCGAGCGTGTAGGTCTGGGTAACCGTCTAGATCATCGTCCTAACCAGCTTTCTGGCGGACAAAAACAGCGGGTGGCTATTGCGAGAGCCTTGGCTACTGACCCAGATATTTTACTTGCCGATGAACCCACAGGAAACTTAGATAGCAAAACCGGCGAAGAAATTCTAGGACTTTTTCAGGAGCTTCATGCCGAAGGTCGCACCATTCTTATGGTGACACACGAAAATGATGTTGCCGAACACTGTGAATTAATTGTTCGTATTAAAGATGGTGTAGTAGCTAGTGTAGATAAGGTAGAGAATCGCAGGTTGGCAGTAGTGACTGGAGAAATTCCTTAGATGTGGAAAGGGGAAAGGGAAAAGTGGAAAGTAAAACCATAAAACGCTTTGAAGATTTGATTGTTTGGCAAAAGGCTCGTGGGCTTACCAAAGATATATATATTCAAACTAAATCGGGTAAGTTGTCAAAAGATTTTGGGTTATCTGATCAACTTCAGCGTTCTGCAGTTTCGATTATGTCAAATATAGCTGAAGGGTTTGAACATCAATCCACTAATGAGTACCTTCGTTTTCTAAGTATTGCGAAATCGTCTTGTGGTGAATTAAGGTCACAATTGTATCCAGCTTTTGATGTGGGTTATATTTCAAAGGAGGTCTTTGAGCAATTGCATAACCAGTCTGAGGAGATTTCAAGACTACTGTCTTCTTTAAGGACAGCCTTATTAAGGAGTAAAAAGTAATGATTCTTTTCCCTTTCCCCTTTTCCCTTTTCCCTAAATGACATGCTACTACAAAATATTAGAACAGCATTTGATGCATTATTTAATAATCGCCTGCGTTCATTCTTAACTTTACTGGGTGTGGTGATTGGTGTGTTTGCAGTGACCACTACGATTAGTATGGGGGCCATCGCTACGGCAGGTATTACCGATGAGTTGCAAAGTTTTGGCTCACAGTCATTGTTTATCGTTGTTAATCAAGATGACCCACTTGCACCCCCACTTACAGATGAAGATATTGACGCACTTTCACGCTTGCCAATTGATATTTTGCAACAGCAAAACACTCAGGGAGTTGTTCGAGTAGATGAAAAAGATGTCTTTCTTACCATCAATGGGACAACTGCTAATGCTATAGAAGTGGACAGATCTTTAGAGTTAGCCAGAGGACGTTACTTTACTGCCGAGGAATATCGCCGTGGTGCGCCAGTGATTGTACTCTCGGCAGATGCGGCTGAAAATCTTTTTCCTGATGACCCTAATCCAATTGGCAAAGAAATTAATGTAAGTTTCAGTGGGGGAGACTCGAGGCAGTTTTATACTGTTATTGGTGTCAAGGCCCGAATAAGTGGAGCCTTGGGTTCTTTTGCCAATGATACCAGTGGGGATATTCCACTAGAAACCTTTTATATCAATTTTCCTTTTATTGCTCGAGGCGAATATGTCTTTTTTCCCATTACTATTGATTTAGACAAAAATTTAGATGATGTTCGGGCTCAGGTAAAGTCTATTCTTGATCGTCGGCGAGACCCGGAGAGCTATGACATTCAAACCATTCAGGGTGCATTAACCTTGTTTAATACCATCACTACTATTTTACAAGTGGTTCTTGGTGGTATTGGTGCGATTAGTTTGGTAGTGGGTGGCATTGGAATTTTGAATATTATGCTGGTTTCGGTCACAGAGCGCACCCGTGAAATTGGTTTGCGAAAAGCCTTGGGGGCAAAAAAGAGTACCATCTTGCAGCAATTTTTGATTGAGGCTATTGTACTTACCTTTATTGGTGGGCTGATAGGTGTGATTTTATCGGTGGGCAGTTTGTATTTGATTGTGGCGGTGGTCCCCTTTGTAGATCGTGTGATTATCAATCCTTGGGTGATTGTTTTGGCTTTTGGAGTAAGTGTGGCAACCGGGGTTATCTTTGGGGTGTGGCCGGCTAGTCGTGCGGCGAACCTTAGCCCGATTGAAGCTTTACGCTATGAGTAAAGAAGCAGCTTTTTCCTTTAAGCATAAAGCGATTGATTTGCTATCTGTTGAGATAAAGTCTGAACGTTTGCGTTTAGTTCCTATTGATTTTAAGTATGACCAAGATATTTTTCGTGAATTTACCAGTGATATTACACGCTATATGTTTCCTAAGCCAGCCGAGGATATCAGTGAGACTCGAGCTTTCATTCAAGAGAGCATTGACGGGATGAAAGCAGGAAATAACTTGCAAATGGGTATTGTCGATAAAGAATCTGGGGAATTTTTAGGCTGTTGTGGTTTGCATGGTCAAGCAAACCCCAGGATTCCTGAGTTTGGTATCTGGTTAAAACAGAGCGCACACGGATTTGGTTATGGCAAGGAAGCTATACATATGCTTTATGGTTGGGCAACCCAAAATCTCCAGGCTGAGTATTATATTTATCCAGTTGACCGTAACAATATAGCCAGTAGAAAAATCCCTGAATCTTTGGGTGGTGTTATTATCAATGAATATGTTGACCAAGGTTTAGCGGGAAACAGGCTAGACAATGTTGTTTATAAAGTACCTAAAGACTAAATACAGATGAAGCGTCTACACTGAAACCCTCGAGTAATTTAGACACGGCTAGGTCACTTTTCGCCAGACTCTGTATAGTCCTTTAACTAAACACACTTAAGGCAAGATAAAACGACACCCCAAAATTAGGTCTATCCACAATCTGACTAATTTTTAAGTCGCCGGCTAGACTACACAAAATATAAGCATCCTCACGGCTTAAATTTTTGTTTTCTACTAACCAATCAATCATGTCTCGCACAGCGTTTTGAGCATTGGTCATTAAGTCTGGGCCAAGTGCCGATGTTACCTGATAACCAGCAGCGTCGTTGCGCGGTTGCAAGGAACCTGGAGGGGTAGTGAATCGATAGCTAAAAGGTCGCATAGATTTTTTAATAACTTTAAAGCCCAAGCTAAATTCCATAGGACATTCAATGGCCGTGACGCAGACTTCACCATCACCTTGGGCAGCATGACCGTCACCAGCACTAAATAAAGCACCCTTGACATAAACAGGTAAATAAAGCTTTGCACCTACTCCAATATGGCGAGTATCGATGTTTCCTCCGCCTTTGGTGGGTGGAAGCACTGGGAATAGTCCCTTTTCATCGGTGGCTACACCCATTGTGCCTAAGAAAGGCTGGATGGGAATATGAATGTCTTTTCGCATTTGAGTCGTAGAGCCACTGGTCAAATCAAAATAGCGAATATAGGCTTTGGTAAAATCTTGATCTAGTAATCCTAACCCTCGAATAATACCTGCCCAGCCCCAGCGCAAAGCTTTGAGATGCAAGACTTCAATCTCTAAAGTATCGCCAGGTTCTGCGCCTTTAATATAAATGGGGCCAGCTAGTGGATAGAGTTTATCAAAGTTTAATTTCCCTAGTTTAGAAGCTGGGTCACCAGGTTTAAGTTGATTGCTAGTGACTTCATCGGCTTCACAGTGAACTACGTCACCCGAATTTATTTTCAAAGCGGGTTTGTGGTCTTTGCTCCAGAAATAATGAAAGGTTTTTGGGTCTAGGACATGTTCTTTCATAAGAATCACCTGCTTTAAAAACGTGGATTTTATTAAAGTCTAGGATATAGTGCGTTTCTTAATACTGTCAATCTTTAGGTGCTTGGGTACTCGAGCGTACAACAAGCTTGGGTTGTAACAGATGATGTTTAGGTGGTAGGTCTGGGTTTTCAATCAACTCGAGCATGAGTTTGGTACTTTGTTGCCCCAGGCTTTCAAAATCTTGTCGTATGGTGCTTAAAGGTGGCGAAAAATAAGCTGCTTCGGGAATATCATCAAAACCTACAATCGACACATCATCAGGAATATGCAGCTTGGCTTCTTGCAAGGCCCGTATAGCTCCTAGGGCCATTTGGTCATTGCCAACCAGAATAGCCGTAAAAGACGGGTCTTTTTTAAGAAGGGCTTGCGTTGCTTGATAACCACTTTGAGCAGTCCAGTTACCCTCGAGGCTAAGGGTGGTATTAAGGTTATTAGCTTGCATAGTTTTTTTCCAGGTTTCATGCCGAACTTTGGCATCGCGCCAGGAAAGGGGCCCGCTTATTTCAGCAATCTTGGTATGCCCTAACCCAATAAGGTGCATAATGGCTTGGCGGCAGCCATCGGCTTGGTCAATCAAAACCGATGACAAGGGTTCATTTTGGGCAGCATCGATCATTACGCAAGGTTTATTTTTTATCAGGGCCTGGATCTGTTTACCCTGAAGGTTGACTAAGGGAGTAATAAGGATAACTCCGTCAACCTGATGACGCTCGAGTTCACCTAAAGCTTGCTCTATAAACTCGAGGCTTAACTTATCTACAGAAGCTAGGGCAAAGCCATAATTATTTTGTCTTAGGGCCCGTTCCATACTTAAAAGCATTTGGGCTGGGCCATATTGATGGGTTCCATAACTGATGATGCCAACCGTACAGGACTTCCCGGTGACCAAACGCCGCGCGGCGTTATTAGGGCGGTAACCAAGTTTTTGAATCGATGCCACGACCTGAGCCCGAGTGTGCGGAGCTACATGAGGGCTGTTGTTAATCACTCTGGAAACAGTTTGATAAGAAACACCACTGTCCTGGGCAACATCGTTTAGCGTGATTGTTTTAGAAGCGAGCATCTTTAAATCAGTCTACCTTTAATAGTGGTTTTGAAGCGAAGAAGCCTTAATGTGAAGGTTCACAATTTAACATTTATTAAATGCTTAGTCAAGGGCAAAGTAGCTAGAAAAGCCCCTAGGAGCTATGTATAATCATGAACGCAATAAATAGACCACTTGGGAAATAAACACTCGAGAGTTATGAAATCTAAATGTAGCTGTGAATTTACCTAAGATGGGGTTAGATATTTATGCAAGGAGATAAAAGTGAAAAAACTAGGTTTTAGTTTAACCGTTATGCTGATAGCACTTTTTGCGAGTTATTTTGTAAGTGCGCAAGATAAAGGTCTGGTTGGTATTTCTATGCCCACCAAGTCATCCTCACGTTGGATTTCTGACGGTGAGAGCATGGTCAAAGTTTTCGAGGAAAAAGGATATTCTACAGACCTTCAATACGCCGAAGATGATATTCCTACCCAGCTTTCGCAAATCGAAAACATGATCACCAAGGGTGCAAAAGTTTTAATCATTGCCGCTATTGACGGCACTACCCTTTCTGATGCGTTGCAGCAAGCTGCTGATGCAGGTATCAAAGTCATCGCTTATGACCGCCTGATTCGCGAAAGTGCCAATGTTGACTACTACACCACCTTTGATAACTTCCAAGTGGGTGTATTGCAAGCTGGTTCATTGGTGCAAGCCCTCGACCTCGAGAATGCTGCTGGCCCCTTTAACATCGAACTCTTTGGAGGTTCACCTGATGATAACAACGCCTTCTTCTTCTATGACGGTGCTATGTCAGTTCTCCAGCCCTATATTGACTCAGGTAAGCTAGTTGTTCAGAGTGGTCAAATGGGTATGGATAAAGTGTCAACCTTGCGTTGGGACCCTGCTACAGCTCAAGCCCGCATGGATAACTTGCTCAGTGCCTACTACTCTGATAAGCGTGTAGATGCTGTACTTTCACCCTATGATGGTCTTAGCATTGGTATTCTTTCTTCACTTAAAGGTGTAGGTTATGGTGCTGCTGATCAGGCCATGCCTTTTGTAAGTGGTCAGGATGCCGAGCTTCCTTCAGTCAAGTCCATTCTGGCTGGTGAGCAGTATTCAACTGTGTTTAAAGATACCCGTGAACTTGCCAAAGTTACTGCTGATTTGGTAGATGCTGTGCTTGCTGGTCAAGAACCTGTTATTAACGATACTGAAACCTATGACAACGGTGTGAAGGTTGTTCCTTCTTACCTTTTGGTTCCAGTTAGTGTAGATGTTAACAACTGGGAAGAAATCTTAGTAGGTAGTGGTTACTACACCAAAGACCAAGTTGAGTAGGTAGCGGTTTAATTTTAGAGAGTGTGGGCGGCATTTTGCGTCCACACTTTTTTTATTTTACCAGGTGATTGAGTAGAGATTAGGCTAGAGAATAAATGTTATATTGGGTTTACAATTTATGTCAAACATTATTTTAGAAATGAAAGGCATCACCAAGACATTTCCAGGGGTTAAAGCCTTAGATGATGTTACGTTCAAAGTAGCAAGAGGTGAAATACATGCCCTAGTGGGCGAAAATGGAGCCGGTAAATCAACCCTGATGAAAGTCTTGAGTGGAGTTTATCCTCATGGGTCATATAGCGGTCAAATCATTTATGAAGGCAAAGAATGCCACTTTAGAGATATTCGTGATAGCGAACATCTGGGTATTGTGATTATTCACCAAGAACTGGCCCTGATACCCCTTTTGTCAATCGCTGAAAATATTTTCTTAGGTAATGAGCGACAGCGTTATGGGATTATAAATTGGTTTGAGGCCACTTCCAAAACTCAAGCTTTGCTTAAAAAAGTTGGCCTGCATGAATCACCTGATACCTTGATTACCAATATTGGAGTAGGCAAACAGCAGCTTGTAGAAATTGCCAAGGCTCTGGCTAAAGAAGTCAAACTTTTAATTTTAGATGAACCAACTGCCAGTTTAAGTGAAAGTGATAGTGCAGCACTCTTAAAACTCTTGCTCGAGTTTAAGCAACAAGGCATTTCTTCGATTCTTATTTCGCATAAGCTCAACGAAATTTCCAAAGTGGCAGATTCCATTACGATTATCCGTGACGGCGCAACCGTAGAAACCCTGGATTGCCGCGAAGAAAAAATTTCCGAAGAACGCATTATTAAAGGCATGGTCGGACGGGAACTGACCAACCGTTATCCCAGCCGTGAACGACACATTGGCGAAACTATTTTTGAAGTTAAAAACTGGAATGTCTATCATCCACTTCATGCCGACAGACAAGTTATTAAAAACGTGAACTTTCACATCAAAAAAGGCGAAGTGGTGGGCATTGCTGGTCTAATGGGTTCAGGTCGTACCGAGTTAGCTATGAGTATTTTTGGTCATGCTTACGGCAAACGAATTAGCGGCAAAGTCTATAAACATGGACAGGAAATAGACATAAGCACTATCGGTAAAGCCATTGCTAATGGACTAGCCTATGTCACTGAAGACCGCAAGCAATTAGGTCTTGTTTTGATGAACGATATTAAAGATAATGTCACCTTGGCTAACCTAAAAGATGTATCTGATAATGGCATCATCAACCAACCTAAAGAACTGATGGTGGCCGGCGATTATCGCAACAAGCTTAATATCCGCACACCGAGTGTTTTACAGAAAACGGTGAATTTATCGGGTGGAAATCAGCAAAAAGTGGTCTTGAGCAAATGGCTCTTTTCCCAACCTGAGGTTTTGATTTTAGATGAACCGACTCGTGGGATTGATGTAGGAGCTAAATACGAAATTTATACCATTATCAATCAAATGGCTAAAGAAGGTAAAAGCATTCTGGTGATTTCATCAGAACTATCCGAAATTTTAGGTATTTGTGATCGTATCTATGTCATGAATGAGGGGCGTGTAGTAAGCGAAATGGACGCAAACGAAGCCTCTCAGGAAAAAATTATGCGTGAGATTGTGAAACTCGAGGAGGCAGCATGAGTAGTATTACCCCTAGTGAGCTTGGGCAGAGTAGCTCTACACCCATATCCGATTTTTTAAGACGTAATATCCGCCAGTACGGCATGGTGATTGCCCTTGTCGTCATTGTGACCTTCTTCCAGATTATGACTAAGGGGGCGATATTAACTCCCTTAAACATCACCAATGTGATTTTGCAAAATAGTTATATCGTGATTATTGCCCTAGGAATGCTGCTGGTGATTGTAGCCGGACATATTGATTTGTCAGTAGGTTCAGTAGCGGCGGTGATTGGCGCCCTGGCTGGTTCTTTGATTGTCAACGTTGAGCTAAATTGGGTTCTGGTTTCAATGATATGTTTGCTATTTGGAGCGGTGATTGGAGCCTTTCAAGGTTATTTAGTCGCCTTCTTAAAAATTCCTGCTTTTATTGTGACCTTAGGGGGAATGCTGATTTTTAGAGGCTTAACCTTTACCTTTTCGGGTGGTGTCTCGGTAGGTCCTTTTCCGGAAGGATTCCAACGTTTAAGCAAAGGGTTTATTCCTGATATATTTGGCGTAGAGGGTTTGCATCTTACTAGCCTGATTATAGGTATTGTCGGCTCTCTAGTGATTGTTTATTTGAATTTACGCAGTCGCCGTAATCAAACTAAATATAATTTTTCTACCGAACCAATGATTGCTTTTGTCGTAAAAAACCTGCTGACAGTTGCTGCTATCATGTATATTTGCTACCTGATGGCCTCGAATAAGGGCCTGCCCAATGTGCTGTTACTGATGACCATCCTGATTGCCATTTACACCTTTATCACCACCCAAACCACCATTGGGCGACGCATTTATGCTCTAGGCGGAAATGAAAAAGCCACCAAATTATCAGGTGTGCGAACCGAACGTTTAGTGATGCTAGCCTTTGCAAATCTAGGCTTTTTAGCAGCTTTAGGTGGCTTGGTATTTACGGCACGCTTAAACTCAGCAACTGCAAAAGCCGGAACCAACTTTGAACTTGATGCCATTGCCGCTTGTTTTATTGGTGGAGCATCAGCCTCAGGTGGTGTAGGAACTATCATCGGTGTAGTGATTGGGGCTTTTGTGATGGGGGTTATGAACAACGGCATGTCCATGCTGGGATGGGATGTAGATAGACAGTTTATCGCCAAGGGTGTAGTGCTTTTGTTAGCAGTTTTGTTTGATGTGTATAACAAAAACCGAGCCTAACGCTCGAGCCGACTCAATGTCTCAATATGATGGGTATGCGGATAAAAATCAAAAGGCTCTAAAAAACTTAACTTCCAACCAGACTTTTCAAACTCAGCTATGTCCCTGGCCCAGGTTGCTACATCACAAGAAACATAAATAAACTGTTTAACTTTTGATGCTGAAATCGTTTGACGTACTTCTTTATTTAAGCCTGCTCTTGGCGGGTCAACTACAATAAGGTCGGCATCTTCTGGAATGTCTAAGTATTTAGCATCTGCTTTGATGAATTCTAGATTCTTTATACCCAAACGTGCAATATCTTGCTCACCCCTAGTTATACTCCCACGATCTATTTCTAAAGCTAGTACATGTTCAAATTTTTGGCTTAGATACATGCCAATGATGCCGCTGCCTGCATAAACATCTAAAGCCAAATGACCCTTGAGAGCAAGGTTGCTAAGGCTTTTATAAAGCTCAGTAGTTGCGCTTGGATTGGGTTGAGCAAAATTGGTGCTGCTCACACTGATGTCAAATGGTCCATACGATTGCAAGATTGTTTTTTCTCCAGCTAGCCTTTCACTTCCAGCTCTAAATCGTCCACGCTCATCAAAGGGTGCGTAGCTCACACCAGCTACACCCTCACTGACTAAATGGTGAGCGAATTCCAGATAATTTTTGGTTGAAGCTTTGGCAATAAACGTCAGTAGCAAATCACCTTGGTCATTATTACGAAAGGCAATTTCATGAATGCCTTTGGGTGCATTAAGACTTGGCCATTGTTGCCAGAGGTCGTTGATGCTTTGGTGGGCGGTGGGGTCATACTCTAGAGCAACCACATCATGGGTTCCTTCTTGTCTATACCCTAATGATGCAGGATTTTTATTTACGACAGGCTGAACTGCATGGCGATACTGCCAGATTTTAGGTGCAGCACGAACTTTTGGAATATCTATCTCACGCCGTAAAGTTCGTGACAGAGAATCTTGGATAACTTCACGTTTTAACTCGAGTTGCCGTTGATAGTTTATAAATCCATAACCTAACCCTGGATGTTGTGGGGTTTCAATTCTGTCTGGACTTGCTTCTAAGACCTCAGTAACGTTACCTTGAACTAGACCCGATTTTTCTATGACTTCAGCTTTTACGGTTTCACCTGGAATACCGCCACCAATGAGTGCAATGCGTCCATCTTTAAGCCTTGCCAGAGCATTACCACCATGTACCATGCGCTCGAGTTTGAATTCTAAAACCATGCCCCTATGATATATCGACTTTCATACTTCTTTTCATTTTTAGACTATACACTACGAGGATGAAATACCTTCTCGTTTTATTTGGCTTGATGCTAGGTTTTGTTGTTGCCCAGAATCGGCTTTATGTACGGGTGGAATACAACCCTTCGATGCAGCTTTTGGGTTTTGGTGGTTCTGGATTTTTTTATGACCATATTTTGCTCTTATCGGATGGCACAGCCTTTCGTTTTGATGATATTTCAAAAGATTCTGATCAGGTTTTACCTTCGGGTATCAACCTTGTGACAGCCAGTGCTAGTGATTTGATAGGTGGAACTCGAGGGACTTTTCAGGATGATGGTAATACCGTGACCACCAGTTTTGGAATAAGCTTTCCAAGTAGTGGTGGTAAGTATGATCCTGATTTTGATTTGAGTGGCTATATGTTTATTCCATCTTTACAACCCAGTTTTATTACTGGGGAATACAATAATTTCTCAGCAACAGTGATTGGCGGTGGTTTCACGAACACTCCTCAAGTGAGTGCAGGGCAAAGCAATAATTACTTTTTTTATGGTGATGGAAAATTTGGCTTTGAAGAAAGTAGCGGTGTGAGTTCGACCACAGAGAGTGTAGGCGTGACTTCCTCGAGTGAAGGTTCTGCGGCAGGGAGCTATCTCTTTGAAGGCTATAATCTTTATCTCACTTACAATGATGGCTCAAAAGCAATTTTACCCGCTTACTTGTGGCCGCCCTATCAGCCATTTATAGACCAGATTTTGATGGTGGGTGAAGACGAATTTTTAAATGAGGAAGAGAGTAGCTTGCCCATTCAGTTATTGCCTGCAAATATAGCTTCTTCAGTGCAAAACCCGTTAAGTAGTCAAGGGCAGAATCCGCTCGAGAATCAAACACAAAACCCACTTACCAATCAAGCCCAAAATCCTTTGACAGATGCAAGCAATCCTTTGACGCAACCAGTGACACCCGTAACTGAAATGATGGTTAGTGGTGTGGTGACCTTACCTGATGGATTCTCAGTAGATAGGGCTGTGCTAACGGTTTGTCCTATGGATATGAAATCGAGTGATTGCGTTATTGGACGTATTGAGCCTAGTGGTAGTTACAGTGTACCTTTATCTAATACAGGTGACTATCTGGTGATGGCCGCTATAGATACTGATGGAAATACTGAACTTAATACCGGAGATTATTTGGGTTATCAGACCTTTACCGTTGCGACTGGTGAAGTCAAGAACATAGATTTATTAGCTACACCTTATACGCAGTGAGGGCTTAGTATCCAGCCTTTGTTTCTTTAGATTCCTTATTCTTAAAGGAGGCAATTTTTTGTGCAGCAGCACTGGTAATAAGTCTTGCATCCGAAGCTACCACAATGAGTTGAATTCCCCACTGTGCAGCTTTTTGGGCATAACTCGGATCATCACTGTAAATCCCAACTACTAAGCCATGACGTTTGCAAGTCGCAATAATGTGCTTGACAGTTTCAATATGAAGTGAGTCTTCGTTATCGGCTTTGGGAGCAAGACCCAAAGCAAAACTAAGGTCGGCGGGGCCAATAAAAATCCCAGTAAGCCCAGGGGTTTGGCAGATACTTTCTAAATTCTTTAAGCCTTCAGCAGTTTCAATCATGGCGAATATGGCCACTTGGTCATTGGCCTGTGCAACATAATTTTCAATGACCATACTGGCCCTAAAAGGTCCAAAACTGCGTGACCCTTGTGGTGGATAAAGACAAGCCGAAACTACCTTTGCTGCATCCTCGGCATTATTTATAAGTGGCACAATTACGCCATGAATACCAGCATCTAAAGCCTTCATTAGAACCGCACCGTCATGAGATGCTGCCCTAATCAGCGTAGGTTTTTTGGATAATTCAATAGCTTGTAAGAGCCCAACCAAATCACTGGGTTCATTCATATTGTGCTGCATATCTAGGGCAATACAATCAAAATCTTGCCGCGCAAAAAGCTCGGCGACATAGGTGTGGTTAATACCAAGCCAAGCACAGCCCAGCACTTCATTTGCTTGCCAACGGGATTTTAGAGAGAAGGTCATGGGGTAAGAATAGCAGGGAAAGGCAGAAGGGGAGAAGGGGAGACAAGGAGAAGGGGAGAAATTTTCTGCTATCTTCTTCCACTCACCACTCATTGCTCATTGCTCATTACCCATTACCCATTCATTACCCATTACTCATTACTTTTCTCTGTCTTAGAGCCTCGTACATTAGCAGTGCCCCAGCCGTAGCCACGTTTAGACTGTCAGCTAAGCCGTGCATGGGAATAGTGACTCGTGTCGTTGCAGCCTCGAGCCATTCTTTACTCAAACCTTCATGTTCGGTTCCCAAAACAATAGCCGTAGACTTTGTAAAATCTTCATTCCAATAAAGGTGCTTGGTGTGGGGTGTCGCTGCAACTATCTTGAACGATTTACTTTGTAAATAATTGATCAGCTCTTGAGAATCAATCGCTATAACAGGCCGTGTGAATAAGCTGCCCATACTCGAGCGAATGACGTTGGGATTATAAAGGTCAGTGCCGTGACCCGTGATGAACACTGCCTCTACATTGACGGCATCGGCAGTGCGCAAAAGGGCTCCAATGTTGCCAGGTTTTTCTAAACCTTCAATAACCAATACTAGGGCGTTGCTCGAGAGTTGAAGGGTTTGAAGCGTCTTATGTTTCATTCTTGCAACTGCAATCACGCCATCAGGATTTTGCCGCATACTTAGTTTATTGAAAGCCTCACGGGAAAGCTCGAGCAGCTCTAGGTGTTTGGATTTGTCAATGTGCTTAGACTCAGCAATGATTTTCTTTCCCTCGCTGCCTAGTAATTCAGGTACAAACAAGAGCGTTTGAAGATATTCTCCAGCTTGCATAGCTCGGTTTACTTCCCTGATGCCTTCGATAAGATACTGCTTTGTTGTATCTTGAGCATGGCGTTCTTTTAATTCAGCTAGAGCTTTGATGGTTGGGTTTTTAGAACTGTCAATACGTTTGATGGTCACAGAAATAGTTTAACTCTACTTGAGCCTTAGGTTTAAGTAGCTATCTGCCCTCAGCTTTTAACGCATTTGTATCCACAGTCAAGAATGAGATGGGGTTTTGAGTGTAAGCTGACTGTCTGGAGAGATGTGATGCAAAAGCGACAAGCGGCAATTATATTTATTTTTATTACTTTGTTTATTGATATTTTGGGAATTGGCATTATTATTCCGGTCCTTCCTGAGCTGATCAAACAACTCACTGGTGGCGATGCTGCTATAGCGGGAAAATATTATGGTTGGATTGCTGCTTCTTACGCACTGATGCAATTTTTCTTTGCCCCGATTTTGGGTGCCTTATCTGACCGTTTTGGCCGTCGTCCGGTGATTTTGATATCCCTTTTGGGGTTGGGGCTAGACTATATTATTTTGGGATTTGCTAGCAGTATGGCTTGGTTGTTTATAGGGCGAATTGTAGCAGGCATTATGGGGGCTAGCTTTACGGCAGCCAACGCTTATATCGCAGATATTTCAACACCAGAAAATCGGGCTCAAAACTTTGGTTTGGTGGGTGTGGCTTTTGGTTTAGGCTTTATTTTTGGACCTGTTCTAGGTGGTGTGTTAGGCGGTATCAATCTGCGTTTGCCCTTTTTCGTTTCGGCGGGCTTAGTTTTGCTGAATGTACTTTATGGCTTCTTTATTTTGCCAGAATCGCTCAAAAAAGAAAATCGCAGCAAGTTTTCTTGGGCTAAAGCCAACCCAGTATCGAGTATTTTGAATTTAACTAAGTATCCACTGGTGGCTAATCTAGCCTTTGCTTTCTTGTTTATTACGTTGGCTCAGGGCGGTTTGCAAATGGTGTGGGTGCTTTATACCGGCTACCGCTATGGCTGGGGGGAAATGACCAATGGCCTTACGCTGGGTTTAGTAGGTTTGATGGCTGCTATTGTACAGGGAGGACTGGTTCGCCCTATTATTAAAAGCCTAGGTGAACGCCGTGCCATTTTGCTAGGGCTAGGTATTTCAGTGTTCAGTTTTTTGCTATATGGACTGGCTTATAAAGGTTGGATGATGCTGGTGGTTGTGGTACTTAGTGCATTATCAGGGGTAGCCCAACCGGCTATTCAAGGTTTAGTGTCAGGTTCGGTGAATCCCAATGAGCAAGGTAAAGTACAAGGAGCCCTGACCTCGCTATTCAGTTTGACCAGTATTCTGGCCCCTTTAATTTTTGTTTCGGGGTTGTTTAGCTACTTTACAGGTCCTAATGCCCCCTTTAAGCTGGCTGGGGCTCCCTTTTTTCTAGGGTCTTTGTTTAATTTGTTAGCCTTAATTATTGTTTTTGCTGTTTTCCAAAAATTTCCATCTCAGAAGGACGCAGTGAACATCGTTAAGGGATAAAGGATTTGTCCTAAACCTGACACATTTAATACGGATACAAGCCTTTTGGCGTACACTAGGCTATGAGCAACCTCATCCAAGCCAGCGAATTGAATACCCTAATAGGGAATACTAGTCTTGTTATTATTGATACGCAGTTTAATTTGCAGGATAGTGAAGCTGGACGCAAAGCCTATCAGGACGCTCATATTCAAGGTGCATTTTATTTTGATTTAGATCAGGATTTATCGAGCCCAAAAAGTGATCATGGTGGACGGCATCCTTTACCCAATATAGATACCTTGGCTAAAAAACTCGAGGCTGTTGGGGTTTCAAATAAGTCTCGAGTGGTCATGTATGATGCGGCAGATAGCATGTATGCCGGGCGTTTGTGGTGGCTTATGCGCTATATGGGGCATGAGGATGTGCAAGTGCTAAATGGTGGACTCTCAGCTGGTTAGCCGAAGGTTACCCCGTCACTACGGAAATACCTGAGCCAAAACTCGCCAAATTCAAACCTCGTTTGCAGTATCAAATGCTAGTCGATAAAGATTATGTCAAACGCCGCATGGGAAACCCGAATATAGTGTTAGTCGATGCCAGATCAGCCGAGCGTTATCGGGGAGAAAATGAAACCCTGGATCCTAAGGCCGGACATATTCCAGGAGCGATCAGTAAACCTTTTAGCGAAAACCTCGAGGGTAATACCTTCAAACCTGCTAAAGACCTAGAACAACGCTTTGCGGATATTCCCAAGAATAAAGAACTTATTTTGTACTGTGGTTCTGGAGTCAGTGCCAATCACAACCTGATTGCTTTAGAAGAAGCAGGATTTAGTAGAGTCAAACTGTATGCAGGTTCATGGAGTGATTGGGTGAGCTATCCTGAGAATCCAATTGAAGTCGGAGAGAATAAAAAATAGAAGGGGAGAAAGGGAAAAAGCTGAGGGCTGAGAGCTAAGAGCTGAGGGCTAAATCTTCAACCTTCAATCTTTAACCTTTAATCGCATTTATGAACAATCTTGATTCACTCCAACGCCTCGAGCAAAGCTTAAAGCGTGCGCGCACTTCTACTCGAGAACAACTTGTTCTTTCTGGGTTTGAATTTTTTATTTCAGCATCTTCTGAACCTTATATGAATTATGCTATTCCAAAAGTGACTGAGAATTGGAGCTTGGCTATTCAAGAATTAGTAGAAGTGTGTGTGGCCCAGGATAGGCAACCTAGACTCGAGTATTTTCATGAACTTTACCCAATGCTTAAACCTGCCCTAGAGCAAGCAGGATTTGTACAAGAGATGACCGCACCCGTCATGATTTTGTTAGATACTGATCTATCCCGCCAAATAGGTACTGCACAAGCAGACTATGTTGTTCTAGAAGATAAAGAAATGATGCTCGAGACTTTTCTTAAACGCCAGAGCTTAGCCTTTGGTGGTTTGGGTGATGAAAGTAGCTTGTCTTGGCTAAATTCATTAAAACAAGGCTTGCAAAAAGGAAGCCTATTTGGAGCGGCCCTTACTCAAAAAGGGGAGATAGTTTCAGGAGCGATTATTCAGGGCAAAGATGATGGTGAATTAGCTGGTGTGTGGACTCTACCAAGTAAACAAAAGCAAGGCTTAAGCTATACACTATGTCAAAAACTACTTACTGATTATTTTGCTAAGGGTCAAAGCCTATGCTGGCTTTCGGCAGCAGAAGATGCCCAAAAACTCTATGCAAATTTAGGTTTTAAGGCTGTGGGTACGCAGCTTAATATGTCTCTTGCTAATGCTTAGAGGTATCATCTATAAAACCAGATGATACCTCTAATTGCTGTCGTTGCGCTGCTGCAATAACGCCAAGCAGCAAACTCAGCAAGAAGATAGCTAAAAGAACAATTTTGGCTGGGGTACTGCTCAAAAATAATAGAGCTAGGATTAACACCAACAGTGCGCCTGCAATAAGACCAGTACTAGCATAGAACAGAATAAAAGCCAGACGGCTGGGGTGTTGTAAAAAGAGCCAGTAGATAAGGCGGTTCATTGCTCACCAGTATAACCACAAACGCCCATTCTGGGAGAATTGACTATAGGCAAAAAAGCATGGTCATTATTAGGATGCTTTTTCATATGGGCATTACAGTAAAAGGGATTTTCAGAATCATAGATGTCTTCACTATTTACCCAGGTGGCTGTTTTATCGCACTTGCAACATTGCCATTCATAAACTTGGTTGCGACTTAATAATCTGATTGGTTCAGCAAAGCGTCCTTCGCGTTCAGCAACCACTTTAAGCTCGAGATGGGTACTTGAGCCAAAATCATATTCATGATGAAAACTTAGTTCTGGGGAAAGAACCTTGCTTAGTTGAACTTTCATGCTTTTACCATCTGAATCTGGGTAAGGAACGGTGTACTGGTCCCCCTTTATTGAAAAAGCACTTAAGTGACCGCAACACTCGAGCCAGATGTCTCGCAAGAATTGGTCAAGCTCGAGTAAGGTTGCAGATTGCTTTATTTCCAAATCAAGCCAATAGAAACTTAGGTCAGAAGATTCGATATGTAAACGGAAGAGCTTTTCTGCTTTAAGAGTTTGTAAATCATGCTTTATAGGGCAGGTTTGAAAGTGTTTAGTGAGTGCTGCTTTTGTGCCTTCATAACCGCATAAGGCACAGGTTCCTTTGGGTTGTTTAGCCATAAGAGACTCCTTAATACTAGGTTTTAGCTACCAGTCACCAGCATAGTCTATCTTAAAGTTTAAGTGTTGTAGATATTGATAGTGCAAACGGGTGGTTTGACGTATATGCAATAAATCATGGGCTAACCACGAAGCCATCAAATCGGCTGCGCGGACAGGGCCTACCTTGGGGTGATGATAGATTTGCTCGAGGTTGACATTAGATAGTCCTTTGAGCCAACTAAGGCTCTTATCTCGCTCGAGTGAAAACTGTTCTAAGGACTCTGCTAAGTCTCGAGTGTTGTAGCTGCGCTCGGTCACCCAAGCGGAGGGGTGGATGGGCGGCCAGGGTGTGCTGGGCTTATGCAAGCTTAAATCAAAACGTGTCCGAAAATCTTCATGTTCTTCGTCGGCGAGATGATTAATGACTTCTAACATGGACCATTCTTGTGCGCTAGGTTTCCAGATAGCCTGTTCTTGTGAAACATGCTGAACTAAGCTTTGAAACACCTGGGCTTGTTGGGAAAGTTGGGTGATAGCGGACTCGAGGGTGAGCATAGCTTTATTATAAACCATGTAATCAAGCTGCAAGTTTCCTAAAACGATTATTGCTAAAGTAAACCCATGATGTCTAAGACTGCCCCCAAACTCTGGAAGCTTGGTTTTTTGCGTGAACCTGTTAATAGCCTTACTCATTTTATTGGGATTGTTTTGAGTATAGCTGGGTTAATTGTACTTTTGGTTTTATCTAGAGGTGAACCCTGGCGCACGGTTAGTTTTGCTATTTACGGCTCGAGCCTGATTTTGCTCTATACGGCCAGTACCCTTTTACACAGCCTCAAAGTAAGTGAAGCCCTAGAAAAACAACTGCGCATTTTTGACCACGCGGCTATTTTTGTTTTGATTGCTGGAACCTACACCCCAATTACTTTAATTACTTTGCAAGAAAATCATGCAGTGTGGGGCTGGTCGTTACTCAGTATTGCTTGGAGTTTTGCCTTGCTTGGGGTAGCTTTCAAAATCTTTTGGATTACTGCTCCACGCTGGATTTCTACAGGAATATATCTGCTGATGGGCTGGATGGCAATGGTGGCTATTATGCCGATAGCCCAGTCACTGTCTGCAGGTGGTTTATTTTGGATGGCTCTAGGCGGTGCTTTTTATTCGGTGGGGGCAATTATTTATGCTCTAAAAAAGCCAGATTTTTTCCCTAAGGTTTTTGGCTACCATGAACTGTGGCATTTGTTTGTGCTGGCAGGGAGTGGGTGTCATTTTATGATGATGGTGGGGTATGTGTTGCCGAGGTGAGGAATAAGTAGGCGTACGAATTCGTATGCCTACTTATGTATCTTAATTACTGGACTTGCTCGCTTTGACCAAAGCTGAATACAAAAACATCACGAGCTAATTCTGGAGTATCACTGGTTGGGAAGAAGGGTGGGGCCATACCATTTCTTAAACGGCGATCATAGGTAAAGCGGCGACCGTAACCATTAGTAGGTGTGTCACCACTAAAAGTACCAAAAGCCCCATAATAATTCTCAATGATACCACCTAAGAGATTGACATATCCTTTGTCACCACCTTGATCATGATTTTCCACGGCAACTTCTTTTGCGCCACTCATTACTACAGCATTGATAGCAATATTTTGTGGAGCGTTTAGTGTAGAATCACTATTTTGGTTGCCAATCAATACTTTTTCATCATCTGCATAAATGCCTAGAATATTTTTTGCAGTCAAGTTGTTGCAATTAGCAGGGGTGACTAGATTGTTACTTTCGGTTGGGTAGCCTGTACAAGGTGCATCCTGATATTTTAGGTCACCTGTAATGCGTGTTTGATTAAGGCTGGCGATGGTGATTTGTGCAAAAGGAGCAAGAGCAGGAGGAGCATCATTCGGGTTTGTACTACTTGAGGTGGTGCGTGCGGGACCAGTTAGTCTATCAATTTTACCATTAACATAAATCATGCCATTAAAAGGTTTATTGCTAGGATAGCAATTACTGTAAGTATTCGATGCAGGTATGTAGGTACAAAAAATCTTATTCCCATCGCTATCTTCGTTATAGCGATAAATTGTACATGCTGTTGCTGAGGTTGTGCAGGCTTGAATATATTGATACGGTGCTGGACTAGGCGACCAATTACTGCCTGACTTGCTTAGAGGGCTGCGGTTTTCATTACCTGCCCAAAGTTTTAGACTATATAGATTCTGATTGAGGTAAAGACCTTGGTCATCTGCCACAGTTATTCCATCTGCTTTGAAACCTTGTGCAGCAAATTTTTGCATTGTTGATACGGTTGGAAGTTTTACATAACCTGCATTCCAGTCGGCACTTCCCTGTACTCGAGCTGTGATGCCGTTAACTGTAATAGGATTTGTTGGGATTTGACTACCAGCTTTAAAACTGGTGTTTTGGCCAAAGTAAGCTCCGGGGGTTTTTGTTACGCAGGGATTAGCTAGTGTCATATTGATAGTACTGCATCCAGCACTGGTAATATTTTCACCAAACCAGGCATTACCTGCAAAACGATAATGTTGATTGGTGTGTACGGGACCATCAAAGAGTGTTCTATTGGTAAACCAAATAGAGCTGTTCGCCATATTTTGGTGAAAATTTGTAAACAGTCCATATTTGGCTAGCTGGGTTCTAGCTAAACTAAATTGAAATTCTCCCTGGATTGCTAGTGTACGTGTATTGATCCCTGACTTGGCTTCGGCAATCATGATAAAGGGCAGAGCATAGGTATTCGGTTGTCCATCAATATAGCGACCACTAGGTAATTTCATAGTAGATGGGATAGTCGAACTGCCTCCGCATATGCTTGTATCGCGTACAAAAATCCTTAGTTTTAAGGTCGGACCGTTACTGCCTTCAGGATAAAAGTTACTGCTTGCAGGACACAAGCGGTTATTAATTGCCGTTTGTAGTGGTGTGGCTACTTTTGTATCTAAGTCAGTAATTATACTAGCGTGGGTAGGGTTAGTCTGACCATTTGGTACAGTTCCAAAGGCCCAGTCTAGATTAGTGTTTGAAAGATTTAGACTTTGAATAATGCTACGTAAGTCTTCACGTGCCTGGTCACGCATAAACATGCCCCCAGCACTAATACCACCTCTAGCTAGTGTTAGGGTACTTGAAATAGCAATATCGTCATTGCTGCTTCGGGTTTCATTAAATAGACCTGTCATCAATAGAGTAAGCACGCCAGCAACTACCAGCATCAAAATAAGAGCTGTTAAAATAGCAATGCCTTGGGTTCGGTTTCTTAGTTGCATGTTAATACACCTCTTGTAACTCCACGAAAGTTATTGTTTGTGACAGCATCTTTGACTTCTACGGTGGTTGTTATATCCTTCTCTAGTTTTTTCCCAGAAAACCCTTTCCCTTCAGCTCTTATGCCAAACTGTAAGCGGGCTAGGGTATAGACTTTTCCCGATTCGGTATATGAAATAGCTATCGCATTGTTTGCTAATCTAGGCGGGGTAAGAGGGTTTTTTAGAGTTCCATCAGGAGCCTCGTAAATATAATCAACGTCATAGGGAAATCCGTTATCAGCTTTGATGTCAAAGGCTACGATTTCTTCGGCGTTACTATTAACTTTGCGGTAAAGGGTTTTGTTTGTAGCATTATACTTATACCCTACTGTGCTGACCTGAAACATTAGAGAGTCTCCGATTACATCAATGGGTGTTTTAGTGCAACCTGAAAAATTGATAGTATGCGAAGTACCCGTACTGCTGATACTCGAGATGGGATATAAGAACCCATCGCCATTTTGATTGACGATCAAGACTCGCCCTCCCACACTTAACCCGCTTATGCTTGTTGTTTGTGTACTTATGGTATAGCCACTAGCAGTTTTACCTGTGACATTAAAGCCTGCAGCCCCATCAAGGAGCATAAAGGAAACATTTTGTGTGGTGATTGGATAGGGTGAATCAATGAGGGAGCCAAAAATAGAACTCCGAACATCGTAACTAATTGCCTGCCCGATGCGGCGAGCTTTCTCTTGGGCGGCTACTATGGTGTCTTGGGAGCTTTTAGCTCGCAGGGTAGTAACAATCCCCTGACTGGCTAGAGTCAATACGGTCGCGAAGATAGCTATGGCGATGAGTAATTCAATAGTGGTAAATCCCTTGGACTTGATCATTAGAATACTCCTACATATGAGGTTGTGCCAGGTGGATTGATGTCTGGAGGAGATAGGGTCAAGTTTTCAAGACAGGTTTCAGCAGGGTTTTGAAAACATACGGTGATGCGGTATTTATTTAGATTAATGCCTAACCATGTTACAGTCTCAACGATTTCAATCTGGACCTTATAATTATTTGGATTATCTATACCATCAGTATTATCATTTTGTAAGTCTTGGCCAAACTCTTCTTTGAGTTGTCCATAATTCCACTCGAGGGGTTGGCTAACACTGCTAGGTGTTACTACTGTGTGATTCGCTGCCAGACGACGGGCTAGATAATTCATGATTTGTACTGCCTGAGTTGCTTGACCAGTTATACTGGTTTGCCTCATACTTTGTATAACTGCAGGGCTGAGAATGGCTAATAGAACACCAATTATTACCAGAGCAACCATAACCTCAATAATAGTTAAGCCTTTTTGTTTCATGGAATCACCTTTATTTGTCCAATAATTGAAAGTTGTAATTGTTGGGTTTTATTACTTGAACTTACAATAACTGGATTTGGAATGCTAGCTAAAGATTTAACCATCCCACTTGGGGCAAATTCTAAGACTGCTCCTTCTGATAGGTTGATACTTACACTAGTGGGAACTTTAAATGATTGAATGTGTTTTTCTGAAACTTTTTCACGTAATATAAATTCACGATTTTGATACTTTAATTGAACATCTTTTCCTCGAGCGGCTGCTACACTACCACCTCTTGAAACGATTTGTTTAAGTTGGCTAATCGTAGCAGGGCCTTCTTGCCCTAAAACAATCTGTCGTCCTGAGATGAGTACAATAGATGCCAGAATTCCTACTATTGCAATAACAATAAGCAACTCAAGCATAGTAAACCCTCGATGTAGAGAACTTTTAGAGGGCCTCCTTGATATTTGTAAATAACGTAATTGATGGTCCGTTGCCATGAGTCTCCTTGGTAAGGTCCGAGTACCTAAATGCTCTTACCTTTATATACAAAAGACTCTTACAAAATCCTTACAACATTCCAAGGGTTTTGCTATATCGTATGCATTAATTTTTTTATTTAATCCTTGTTATAAATAATCTATGCTGTTTTCATATTAGAATGTGTATTTTCTTTGGTTTACCCCTGACTATGGGTAACATAATGTAGGAAAATTCATAATCTTGATTTTGAGGTTAAAATGGGTTATGAATCAGTCCTTGAGTAGATTAAAAGACCACCTTCAAACCATCTCCGCCCTGCAAACCGCCAGCAGCATCCTCTCCTGGGATGAATCCACCTATATGCCTCCAGAGGGAGCTAGTTCCAGGGGTGAACATATTGCTACCCTTCAGCGTCTGGCCCATGAAACATTTATTAGTTCTCGCATGGGTAAGTTACTAGATAAATTATCAAGCCTCGAGCCTACTTTAGACCCAAACTCAGACGAAGCCTGTTTAATTCGTGTGACTCGCCGTGATTATGAACGGGCCACAAAAGTACCAGCTAAATTTTTGGCTGAGGCTTCGGCCCACTTTTCTCAGACCTATCATCATTGGTCACAGGCACGCCCAAACAATAACTTTAAGAAAGTACAAGATGCCTTAGAGAAAACCCTCGAGCTAAGCCGTCAATACGCCAGCTTTTTTAAGGTAGAGCACCCAGCTGATGCCCTTATAGAAGAGAGTGATGCAGGCATGACTGTAGTAACCTTGAAGCCACTTTTTGCTAAATTGCATAAGGGTTTAGTGCCTATGGTGGAAGCAATCAAGGCGCAAAAGGAAACTGATGATAGTGTACTTAGACAGTTTTTCTCAGAGAAACAACAGCTCGAGTTTGGCTTAAAAATTGCTCAGGATTTTGGCTATGATCTAAGCCGTGGACGACAAGATTTGTCCCTGCATCCTTATGAAACCAGTTTTGGCATCAATGATGTAAGGATTACCACCCGAGTTAAAAAGAATGATTTATCAGAAGCCATATTTAGTACTCTGCACGAAGCTGGTCATGCTTTATATGAGCAGGGAATCAGCCCGACTTTGGCAGAAACGCCTCTTTCAGAAGGAGTCTCGAGTGGGGTGCATGAAAGTCAGTCACGGCTATGGGAGAATCTGGTAGGGCGCAGCTACGGTTTTTGGGAAAATTATTACCCAAAGTTACAAAAGGCTTTTCCTAAGCAACTAGGGAATGTAAAACTAAAAACCTTTTACCGTGCTATAAACAAAGTTGCGCCTTCTTTAATTCGCACCGATGCTGATGAAGTCACTTACAATCTTCATATCATTCTTCGTTTTGATCTCGAGTGTGCTTTGTTAGAAGGTAAACTAGCTATCAAAGATTTACCCCAAGCCTGGAAAGAAAGGCATAAAAAAGATTTTGGTATTGAACCCCTTGATGATAAAGATGGTGTTTTGCAAGATGTTCACTGGTTTAGCGGATTTATTGGTGGGGCTTTTCAAGGTTACACCCTGGGAAACATTATGAGTGCCCAGTTTTATGAAGCGGCCATAAAAGCACATCCAGAAATCCCTAAAGAAATTTCCAAGGGTCAATTTTCTACCTTACATACTTGGCTTAAACACAATATCTATCAGCACGGACGCAAATTTCCTCCTGAGGTTTTGCTGAAACGCTCAACGGGTAAAGCCTTGAGTATAGAGCCGTATTTGAACTATCTAAGAACAAAGTATGGGGAAATCTATGAATTAGGAGGGAGGAGGTAGACATGAGTCATCCCAAATTTTTGTGCAAACGGCGCAAAATGCGCCGTTTGCACAATGTTTCGTCATTGCGAGTCATGGTTTAGGGTATATTAAGCAGACATAAAGCTAAGCATTACTGAATCCACGAAGCAATCTCATTGCACTGGCCTTGCTACAAAGTAAATGCAGTGAGACTGCTTCGTCGCTTGTCTACTTCAAACGACTTACAAAGCATCGTTGGCAGCACTTTCCATCACCAAAACGCTTCTCGCAATGACGAATCGTTGTGAAATTTCAAGTCCACAACAACCTGAACTCTAATTTTCGGGGTGACTTATGTCTGTTATGCTATCCCCATGACTGATCCCAAATACCCTATCGGCACATTTACCCATGAAGGAAAAATTTCTCGCAAGCAGCGTAGTGAATGGATTAAAGATATACGTCTTCTTCCCAAGCAACTTAAAGAGGCTGTGAACGGTTTAAGTGATGAGCAACTTGATACGCCCTACCGTGATGGTGGCTGGACGCTGCGGCAGGTTGTACATCATGTTGCAGATAGCCATATTAATTCTATGGTTCGTTTTAAGCTGGCTTTAACTGAAAACAATCCAACCATTAGTCCTTATGATGAAGCAGCTTGGGCGAATTTGGCAGATTCACAGTTGCCGATTAAAGCCTCACTCGAGCTTATCAAACACTTACATGCCCGCTGGGTAGTTTTACTTAAAAGTATGACCAATGATGATTATGCTAAAACCTTTTATCATCCAGGGTCGCAAAAAACAGGCCGGCTCGATTCCACTTTAGGTGTTTATGCTTGGCATGGTAAGCATCATTTGGCCCATATTACTGAACTTAAAAAACAGAAGAATTGGTAAAAACTAATGAGCAATGAGTGGAAAGCAATGAGCAATGAGTAAAAATCTTTCTGCTCATTGTTCATTACTCATTGCTCACTACTAAATCTATGCGTGTTATTACTCTAAACTTAAATGGTATTCGCTCGGCAACTTCTAAGGGTGTAGTGGAGTGGCTCTTTCAGCAGCAAGCTGATATTCTTTGTTTGCAAGAAGTCAGAGCTAGTCTAGAAGCTATTCCAGAGCTTTGGCAATCCTTGGGTTATCACAGTTGCTATTTTCCAGCAGAAAAACCTGGCTATAGCGGTGTGGCGATTTTAAGTAAAGTGAAACCCAAAAAAGTAACCTGTGGGTTTGACTCAAGCTTTAACCATGAAGGCCGATTTCTCAAGGCTGATTTTGCAGATTACAGTGTAATCTCTATCTATGTACCTTCAGGAAGTTCGGGGGATATTCGGCAAACTCTCAAGATGCAGTTTTTGCAAGAATATTTTACTTACTTAAAAAAACTCAAAAAGAAAAAGCAAGATTTGATTTTTTGCGGCGACATCAATATAGCTCACCAAGAAATAGATCTCAAAAATTGGAAAAGTAATCAAAAAAATAGTGGCTTTTTACCTGAAGAAAGAGCTTGGGTAGACACGGTTTTAGATTTGGGCTATATAGATGTTTTCCGCCAATTGGTAGGAGAGGCAGAGCATTATTCGTGGTGGTCAGCTAGAGGGTCGGCAAGAGAAAAGAATGTGGGCTGGCGTTTGGATTATCAGTTTGCTACTGAAGCTTTAGCCAATGCTGCACATTCACCAGCTATTTATAAAGAACCTTTCTTCTCTGATCATGCGCCGGTTGTGATTGATTATAAGTAGCAGGTATCATCCATTCGACAGGCTCAGGACAAATCTGGTCGTAGACAGACTTGGTATGAGAAATGTTGTCCAGGACGACGTTTTGGTAATGATGTCTGTCTTAATGAGTCTTGGAAATGCTAGAGTCTTGAAGATATTCTTGAATAAGCCGAATATGCTCTTGGTCTTTTGGGCGATTTAGGATTTTTTTGTAGTATAAAACATCCTCAAGAGTTGCGTAGGGAAGACCTTCAATAAAAACTGCTCGAGCAATAATGCCATCAACATCCATGCCCATCCATTCGTTGTAAATCTCAACATCGCCTATCTGAATAACCTCATGACCTTTGGCAGAGACTGCTATCGGAGCAAGCGTTTTGGCGTAGTCCCAGGCTTTGTTATTAGCAAGGAGGTCAATATCATTAACCTGCTGAATAATTTCGTAAGCAAGCATAGGTAAACTTCCAAAAAGAACATAATCGTTTTTGGGTAAATTGAGTTTAGGTACATACTCTTGAATAACATCTAAAGTGAGCATTATTTAAGAGACTACCAAATTAGTGGACGGTAGAATGTTTTGTTTCTGATGCTGGAACATAAGAGAAGGTGTGCATTTGATTGATTGCTTGTAAACCGCCTAATAAGCCTAAAATCACAAAAGCATGAAAAATGAGCCCTACATAATCTTTGATCCACAGAAAAACTAGGGTATCAAAGCCATATAAAATAATGCCCAAGATAAAAGGCCAACGCTGAACTTTACGGGCTTTAAGACCTAAAAATAAAAATAAACTTGCCAATAGGGTATCGATACTTAGAGCAGTAATACTGCTGAACTCGAGGTTGTCAATGAGTTGTGTGATACCTAAACCGATGATAAATCCAAAAGACTGTTTGCCGACTAGGGTGATAAAGCTACTTATAAAGGTGAGAGCTGCAATCCAGAAAAACCAACTTGCGCCTACATTAAGGCGATGATCTAAACGAAGCCGCTCGAGAGTTGCTTCATTGACTTCTGTAGAGGGGTTAAAGTCCATTAGAATCTCCTGATACAAGCTAGCATTTCAGGAGATTCTAGGTTGAGAGGTTTTACATTTGTATTTTTACTTTAGTATGGGCAAGGGAATTGGCTTAGCCTCCCAATCTTGTTTAATCCAGGCATAGTTAGGGTCGTCATAGGGTGGGGTAGCTCTGGCTTCACCAAGTAAATCGCCTGCTAAGAAGTTTAAGAAATAAATGTTTGAGCCTGGTGCAGCCGAGACAGGATGAAAGCCTTTGGTGACCAAAACCAAGTCTCCATTCTTTACAGTAAATAATTCATCAAAATCAGTGTCAATGTCATAATTTCTATGAATAGCAAAGCCGTTATCGGGTTGGACACGATAGTAATAGGTTTCTTCTAGGTAGGGCGACCCAAACTTGCCATCATGACAATGCGGTGGATAGCCTGACCAAGACCCACCTGGCACATAGACTTCAAATAAAATTAAACGTTCAGCCGGTAAGGGTGCATTCAAAATATGGTTCACCTGCCGCCTAGCTGCGCCACCGCCACGGACTTCTTTTTTCATTTCATCTGGTCTAAATAGTCGTATAGGATATTTGCCTTCGGCAGGCGCACTACCCCAGGCAATCTCTAAATCACTTTTAGCTTCAATGGTGATTTCGTGTTTGGGTGGGACATAAAGGACATGAGGTACTTCTTCAAAAACACTTTTTCGGGAAACGGTAAACTGTTGCCCAGCTACCCCAAGAAGGGCTTGCCCTTGCAGAGGAACGACGGCAACTTCATTTCCTTCAGTTGAGACCTTAAAAGATTGGCCTACACTGAGTTTGATGACTTTGAAACCTAGATTTTTCCAACCTGCACTTTGTGGTGTGGTTTCGACTAGGGTTTGAGATTGACCTGGTTTAATGTGATGCTGCATTGTTACCTCCCAGAATGTTTAATTGTAATGTTATTGGTACTATTATGAGTCGATATAAAGACTGCAATTATTTATCGATCAAAGACACTCCTTGCAATAACAGCATAAATTTATGCCTCACTTATTTCTTCTTGAGCAATCATAACCCTGACATTTTGTTGTTGTAGGTTATAAATAAATTTAGAATCAATAGCTTCATCTGTAATCAGGGTGTGAATATCTGACCACTTGGCAAAGGGAGCTAGGCTAGCCTGACCTACTTTACTTTTGTCAATTAAGGCTACACATTCACTTGCTGCTTTAACCATAGCGGCTTTGGTTTCGGCTTCGATGATATTGGGTGTGCAGAGCCCACGTTCTAAAGACGCAGAGGTTGCTCCAATAAAAGCCATATCGGCGTGTAACTTCTCGAGGTTAGCTACAGTCATAGGTCCAATCATGGCCAGGCTATGCTGGCGCAACATTCCTCCAAGGGCTACTACTTCAAAATCAGTGCTCAAGAGTTCGACCATCACTGGCAAACTGTTAGTGATAATAGTCAGATTACGTTTGCGACCCCGCAAGCTACGAGCTAGAGCCAGGGTTGTAGTTCCAGCATCTAGAATCAGGGTGTCCCCATCACGGATAAAGTCCAGTGCAGTTTTGGCGATAGCTACTTTGCCAGTGCTTTTGACCTCGAGCCGATTTTCCATACTGGGGTTCCACTTGGTGCGGTGGGCCGAGACTGCACCGCCATGAACCCGCTTGAGAAAGCTAAGCTGCTCGAGTTCTTGTAAATCTTTGCGTATGGTGACTTCAGAAACCGAAAGGGAGGTAGCTAAGTTGTTGACATCAACACGAGGAAAACGCTCGAGCTGCTCTAAAATCTCGAGCTGTCTGGAGCTAAGTTGATATGAGGGGCTAGATAAGGCCACACCATCTCCTTTACATTTCACTTACATTTTTACGGTTTTGTGAGAAAAAAGCAAGTATTAAATTTCGTTTATTGACAAAGCGAAAACGTTCTGGTTATATTTTAGGAGCTTTAACAATAGATTTTGCTCCCTATAGGAAGAAGGGTGCAGGGCATTGTTGGCATAATTTTTAGGAGGAAGAATGAAAAAACGTAACTACTCAGGTAGTTCTAAGGTAAAGTAACCTCAAGATGGCAGAGCAAGGTTCGAGCAACAAAGGGTTAGCAGAAGAGAACAAACTGCTGCGAGGGGTTATCTCACAATTGCAGGGAGAGCTAAAGGAATTGCGAGAGCGTGTGAAAGAATTAGAGCGGTCGAAGAAAGTGGACAGTCATAATTCAGGGAAAGCCCCCTCAAGTGACGAGAGATGGAAACCCAGAAGTCTGCGAACGAAGGGGAACAAAGCAAGTGGAGGACAGGTAGGACACAAAGGAGAGACACTGAAATTTGCAGACAGGTCTGATGCACGAGAGTTCCATAAGGCAGAAGGTGTTTGTAGCTGTGGCAGGGCGATAACTCAAGGGAAAGTTCTAGGTTATAGTCGTCGGCAAGTGTTTGACCTACCTGTCATAAGACTTCACATCACAGAACATCAAGCCGAACGAAGACAGTGTATGTGTGGCAAAGTCCATGAGGCAAGGTTTCCAAAAGGTGTAACTGCACCTGTGCAATATGGGGCAAGCGTGAAAGCCGTGAGTAGCTATTTGCAAGTACAACAATTGCTGCCCTACCAACGCTGTCAAGAACTGATGGCGGATGTCTTGGGGGTCAAGCTCAGTCAAGGAACGCTGGCAAATAGCTTATCAGAAGCCTCTAAGGAACTCTCTGCTGTAACCAACAAGATAGAACAAGCGTTAGCAACCTCGGAACTTCTTCATGCCGATGAAACAGGTGCAAGAATTGCTGGGACCTTAAACTGGTTACACGTCATCAGTCACAAAACACTCACCCATTATCAGATGAGTCCTTATCGTGGCAACAAAGGCTATGTTCCTTGGCTCAAGACCTTTAAGGGCAAGTTAGTTCATGATTTTTACAGTGCCTATCAACAGCTTTGTGCTACCCATGCCTTTTGTAATGCCCATCTGCTGCGTGACCTGACCCGAGTTGAGGAACAGTTTCAGCAATCTTGGGCAACAGACCTCAAAACCTTACTTTGTGAAACGAAAACATTGGTTGAGTCAAGCTCCAAACAGTGTTTAGAAGCACCTGAGGTGATGACCCTGAGCCAGAAGTATCGTGGCTTAGTTGACCAAGCTAAGCAAGCCAATCCCACCCTTCCTCGACAAGCAGGTGTTGCTAAACCTGGACGGGTTAAACAATCTTTTGCTCATAATCTTGTGCTGCGTCTTGAACGACATCAACAGGCTATCCTTCGCTTTGCTTCAGACCCCTGTGTTCCTTTTGATAACAACTTGGCTGAACGTGACTTACGCATGATGCGCCTCAAGGAAAAAATCTCTGGTTCTTACCGCTCTTCTCAAGGTGCTGCTATTTTTACTCGCCTTCGCAGTTATTGTTCTACCCTCAGAAAACAACATCTTCCTATCCTTGATGCTCTTACTCGCCTTTTTCAGCACCACCCCTTAGTGCCTCAGCTTGAGGCTACCTGAGTAGTTACGAAAAAACTAGCTTTGATGCTTGTAAGTAGCTTGGTTTTGGGTCTTGGTTTTGCCCAACAAGCCAGAAGTGATATTGATATTGCAGTCGTAGCCCACGGTGGCGCAAACAACCCTTTTTGGGTAGTTGTATACAATGCCGTGAATGATGCCTGTAAAGACTTTGGTGTAACTTGCACTTATGATGCACCTGATACTTTTGACTTGCCTTTAATGGCTCAAATGATTGACGCTGCTGTTGCTCGTAAACCCGATGCCTTGATTGTATCTTTGCCTGATGTTGCAACTTTGGGTGAGCCTATTGCTAAGGCTATGGAACTAGGTATTCCTGTGTTCTCCATTAACTCTGGTAGCGATATCTTCCAAGAAGTAGGTATCTTGCGCCATGTGGGTCAAACCGAATATGAAGCTGGTATGGGTGCTGGTAAGCGTTTTGCTGCTGGTGGCGGTACTAAAGGCGTTTGCGTATCTCATGAGCAAGGTAACCTAGCTCTTGACGAGCGTTGCCGTGGCTTCACCGATGGTTTTGGTGGACCTGTAGAGATGATTGCTTCGACCACTTCTGATGCTACTGAATTGTATTCACTTATTGACAGCTACCTAACTAACAACCCAGATACAGATACGATTTTATCTGTTGGCCCACAACCTGGTGAGCCTGCTGTTCGGGTTTTAGAAGACCGTGGTCTTGCTGGAACTGTGCAACTTGGTTCATTTGACTTGACACCACTTATGCTCGAGGCCGTAGGTCGTGGCACAGTTAACTTCCTTATTGACCAGCAACAGTATCTCCAGGGCTATCTTGGTGTACAAACTGCTGTTCTTTATGTTCAATATGGACTTCTTCCTGGTAACGAAATCATTCTTACCGGTCCTGGATTTGTAGATGCTAGCAATGCTGCACAAGTTATCGAACTCAGTGCTAAAGGCATTCGCTAAGTTTTTAATGCTGTAAGAAATTGCGGGAGTTGGCTTTTTGGCTAACTCCCGTTTTTATTAAGTATCCGTATAGTGAAAATGCTCACGTTGAGCCATAAGCTTTCAACAACGGGCCTTAGCCCATTGGAAAATGCGGCCACAAGGCAAGCAGCTTACTATGGAAATACTTAGGTTCATTCAGTCAAAAAGGAAGTTAGCTAAACACTTCCCTCAGTCATGCCGACTGGAGCGTTATGGAGATAAAGTCTCATTGACTCAGCTAAAGAAGCCATTCAACCTGCACAAAGCGTAATGGAGGCATCTATTCAGCCGATTCAATGCTCACGCAGTATCTTGCCCCAGATGTCTCGACTCTGTTGGTTTTTGCTGAACCGCAACCGACTAAGCTACAAAGGTCATCTCGAGATCGCTCGACATGACCTCGAAGGCGAAATACGATTATTGTGTGATTGACTGAAGGTATTTTAGTTATACTGCTTGAAACTATTATTTGATTTAGGTTTATTTGAACAATGAAAGGAGTCTGTTTTGTCTACTGCAAACGCAAAAAAAGATGAACGGGTGCGTCAGCTAAATGTTGTTAGCCGCTTCTTTGGTCGTCCTGAATCAGGAGCTTTGGCTGCGGCTTTATTGGTGTTTGTTGGGTTTACCATTGTGACTTGGAATACCGCTGCGAATTCTTCAGATTTTCTGGGCTGGCGACAAGTGATGACCTGGCTGAAGTTTTCGGCTGAGATTGGCATTATTGGTATTGGGGCCACGCTGCTGATGATTGGCGGTGAATTTGATTTATCGGTGGGTTCAACTATTGGCTTAACCAGTCTTATTTTGCTCACGCCGATTGTGCTTTATGGCTGGGCTCCCTGGCAGGCAATTTTACTCACCTTGGTGATAGCCATTTTTATTGGTTGGCTTAACGGTAGCTTGATTAATGCTACCGGGTTGCCATCATTCATTGTCACGTTGGCTTTTTTATATTTTTATCGAGGCCTTACTCTGGTTGTCACCAGAATTCTAACTGGCGGCGCGACCAGAGTTGATATTCAAGCCCTGGTTGGAAAAGAAGGTGTTGCTGATGTACCTGCAGCCAGAGAGTTTGTAAGAGCAGATTGGTTAGCGCAGGTTTTCTCGGGCAATGTTTGGGGTACACCCAAACTTATGACCTGGCTTAGCCAAATTGGCATTGTGCCTATAGAAACCCGTCAGATTCTTGATGCTGCAACTGGTAAGCGGATTCCTACAGAATTGCCTATTATAGATGGTATACCCGTAGCGGTTGGCTGGTGGATTTTTTTAACGATTCTAGCTATTTTGTTTTTGCAAAGAACCCAATTGGGTAACTGGATTTTTGGTACAGGTGGACACGCTGAATCTGCTCGCAATGTCGGTGTACCTACTAGAAGAGTCAAGATCATTCTTTTTATTATTACGGCAGTGTGTGCTGCTATATTCTCCATGCTGCAAACCTTTGAAACAGGCTCTTCTGAAGTTTTGCGTGGGCAGCTAAAAGAATTTGAAGCCATTATTGTGGCGGTGATTGGTGGCACCTTGCTAACAGGTGGTTATGGTTCTATTGTAGGAGCCTTTTGGGGCGCGCTTACTTACGGAATGTTAGCCAGGGGCTTTGAGATTCAAAATATTGTCAGCAATGAGTATTTTCGTATTGCCCTAGGAGTAGGAATCTTGGCTTCGGTGTTGTTTGGAACCTATATTCGCAAGCGTGCAACGGAGGCTAGGTAATGGGCGTATCATGCCGTTATAGAGATAGAGTGGGCGTATCATGCCGTTATAGAGATAGAGTGGGCGTATCATGCCGTTATAGAGATAGAGTGGGCGTATCATGCCGTTATAGAGATAGAGTGGGCGTATCATGCCGTTATACTAGTTTCGCCCAGATACTAATGATTGTTGAAGATTCTTTGGTGCGTAATTGCAATCAAATCCGTATCCTCATTCAACAAGGCGGCTTTAACCCCTTGCCACACTTCGCAGGATGGTACGAATACAATGGGCTAAATTCTACCCTAAAAATCCGACCACCCTACTCGAAAATGATAAATGGGATTTTTAGGGTAGAAACCGTTGTTGAAAGTTGGGAGGTCAACTAATGTCTATACCTCTTATTGAACTTAAAGATATTGTCAAAACCTTTGGTTCAGTCATTGCCTTAAATGGTGTTACAACATCAGTAGATAAAGGACAAGTGTTGTGCCTTCTAGGTGATAACGGTGCAGGAAAATCCACTTTGATCAAAACACTTTCAGGTGTTCATACACCAACGAGTGGAAATATCTTAATTGATGGACAACCTGTGACATTTCGCTCCCCCAGGGATGCACAAAAAGCTGGTATTGCTACCGTTCATCAACATCTTTCGATTCAACCCTTAATGAGCGTAACTAGAAACTTTTTTATGGGCAGTGAGCCAACTTCGGGTGGTGGGCCTCTAGGGTTTATCAAGATGAATTTTGCCAATAAAACCGCCAAAGAAGAAATGCACAAAATGGGTATTGATATTCGTGATCCTAATCAGATTGTGGGAACTATGTCTGGTGGTGAACGGCAAGTGCTAGCAATTGCTAGAGCTATTTATTTTGGCGCAAGAGTTTTAATCCTTGACGAGCCTACGGCTGCCCTTGGAGTCAAACAAGCAGGAGTTGTCCTTAAATATATTGCCCAAGCTAGGGCCAGAGGCTTAGCAGTCATTTTTATTACCCATAATGTTCACCATGCTTATCCAGTGGCTGATAAATTTACTGTTCTCAAACGTGGACAATCTTATGGAACCTTTATGAAATCTGAAGTGAGCCGAGAAGATGTGCTGAAAATGATGGCCGGGCAAGACGAGCTAGACGTTTTGGAAAGTGAACTTAAAGAGTTTGCTAGAGCGGATGGCAGTAAGGGTTCAGGACTCGAGGCTGCTGCGGTGGCTGAACGGGCTTTAGCAGATGCCTTGCATAAAGAAAGTGATCAACTTAAAAATCAGTGAGGAGTGAAGATTAAAAAAATCTTTACTCCTCACTTTTTAATCTTCAATCATCTATATTATGACTATTTACCTTACAGGTGCTACAGGATTTGTTGGCAGTAATTTTTTACGAGTCGTTTTAGAGCGACACGGTTTAGAGATCTTTGCAGCCTTAAATAAAGCCAGCTTAAAACCAAGAGATGGTCTTGCGATGAGCCATGTCAATTTGATTTCTCGAGCTGATGTTTTAACATCTGTGCGTGATGTAAAACCTGATGCCATTGTTCATATGGCTTTTTTTAATGATTTAAGTCTGGCCTATCAAAATCGTAAAGCAGCCTGGCGGGTGATGGTGGATAGTACAAGATACTTACTCGAGGCTGCAAAAGATTTAAACATTCCTTTTATCTTTGTTTCAACCGATTGGGTCTTTGATGGGACCCAAGGACCAGCCGATGAATCCACGCCTCCTAATCCCATAAATTACTATGGGGTAATGAAAGTAGCGGCGGAGATGCTGGTGACAGAGTACAGCAAAGGTGCAGTGGCCAGAATTGCTGGTGTGTTTGGGCTTCATTGGGAACAAGATGACTGGGTGGCTTTGCAAAATACTGGGTTTGGACATTTGCCGGTAGCCACTATTCAAGGTATACAAAAAGGTGAGCCTTTTGATTTATGGATGCAAGGTGAAAACTTAAATCGTTATGCAACACCGACTCTTGCAACCGATGCTTGTGAGATGATGATTGAAATTATCAAGCAAGAAAAAACGGGTATCTTTCATTGCTGTGGTTCTGAAGGTCTAAGTCGGCAAGAAGTTGCTACGCGAACAGCAGAATTTTTTGGCTTAGATAAATCTTTGATTCATGAAGCTGGTATCAATGCGCATCAACCGATGGGTTGGCAGGGCATTCCAATACCTTCCGATACACGTTTAGATGCTGCTTATACCGCTAAAATGTCAGGACACAGACTTTTATCTTTTGATGAAAGTCTATTGCAGTTAAAACAACAAATTGAAAAGAGGTTGATATGACTACAATGACCGCAGGTGTCTTTGCACAGCGTGGGGTGTTAGAGATTCAAGAGCGATCCATTCCACAGATTTATGATGCTGATGAAGTCTTACTCGAGGCTGAGGCTACTGGTGTATGCGGCACGGATTTGCATATCCTAAATGATCTACCTGGGCATCCTGCCACCGAAGGTGCAATTCTAGGACACGAAATCGTAGCTCGCATAGTAGAAGTGGGTAAAAATGTAAGCCAGTATCACATAGGATAGCGTGTAACTGTTGACCCTAACCTAAAATGTGGATTGTGCAAGCCTTGTAAAAAAGGTAAATGGAATCATTGTAAAAATTGGACTACCATTGGTATTTTTCAAGATGGTGGCTTTGCTAAATATGTGGTTGTGCCACAAAAAGCTTTGCATCTTTTATCTGACAGCGTGCCACTTAAAGATGCTATCTGGACTGAGCTTTTATCTTGTGTGATAGGTTCCACTGATCGCATTTCTATTCAACCTGGACAAACGGCTGCTGTGATTGGGGCAGGTCCAGCAGGTATGTTACATGCGCTTATGTTTCAGGCTGCGGGTGCAAAAGTGTTTATTGCTGATGTTGCGCCATACCGTTTGAATCTGGCTAAGAGTGTTGGCATTGAACCTGTCAATGTCAAAGAAACCTCCTTAAAAGAAACTGTGATGAGTGCAACTGATAACTGGGGTGCAGAGGTGGTGGTGGACGCTGCGGGTACACAGTTTCAAGCGGCTCTCGAGACGGTTGCCACGGGTGGCATGATTTCACTGTTTGGTATGAACAGCCATGCTATGCTTGAAGTGTCGCAGAATTTAGTGACGCGAAAAGAGTTGACCGTGTTTGGCAGCTTTGTTGGTTACAATGTTTTTCCAAGAGCTATTCAAGTTCTCGAGTCTGGAAGCGTCAAACCTGGACAATTGACCACTCACGAAGTGACTGTAAGCGATTTACCCAAAGGCATCGAAGCGGCGCGGCGTGGTGAAGCTATGAAAGTGATGGTGCGGCCCTAAATGATTAAACAATCTTTTACTTACTGGAGTTTTGCAGATAGAGGTTTAAACCCTGAAGAGCTTTTGCGAGCTGCTGCCGAGATTGGTTATAGTGCGGTTGAACTTATAGATGAGGCACTGTTCCCGCTAACGCAGAAATCTGGACTGGCTATTTCGTCACATCGGGCTCATAGTTCATTAACTCAGGGCTTGAATCACCGTGAGCATCATCAAACTATTTTAAGTGAAGTTGAAACTAATCTAAAGCTGGCTGAAACTTGGAAAATTCCTAACTTGATTTGCTTTAGCGGAAACCGTGTAGGTTTAAGTGATGAAAAAGGTGCTGAGATAACCGCTGAAGGGTTAAAAAAAATTGCCCCACTAGCTGAGGCTGTTGGGGTGACGTTGCTTTTAGAACTTCTTAACAGCAAAGTAGATCACCCTGATTTTCAGTGTGATAAAACACCCTGGGGTGTCAATGTGGTGAAGTTAGTTGATTCACCTAATGTAAAACTGCTCTACGATATCTACCATATGCAAATTATGGAAGGTGACTTGATTCGCACTATTCAAAATAACCACCAGCATTTTGGGCATTATCACACCGCAGGTAATCCAGGGCGAAATGAACTTAGTGAAGCTCAAGAAATTTATTATCCACCTATCTTCAAAGCTATTCAAGAGACAGGTTACACGGGATATATTGCTCACGAGCTTATTCCAACAGGTGATGTTAAAGCAGCTTTGAGGCAAGCTTACGAATTGTGTGCTAATACCAAATCGGTAAGCAAGTGACGCATATCCGTTGGTTGCTTCGCATCACTTCGTAGCCATGCCGACTGGAGCCCTTCGACAAGACTCAGGGCAGGCTAAAGCGAAATGGAGGCATCTGAAAAATTGCATATATGCCCAGCTTAATCACAAATTGCCTTCTGCCCTGGACTTCTCGACTACGCTACGCTCGAAGTGACTGGGTAGGTTGGTATTTGAGTCACATGCCAGCAGAATTAGTATAAGAATCTAGGATAAAAGAAAATAAAGATATCAATGGTTAAGAAAGTGCTAAGATTTTGTAAATTAATTCTATGATTACTCTTCAAACTTTTCTTGGTAACAATGCTGAACCTTTTATCAGTGACCTTGCGCGTCTTCGCATGACTGTTTTTCGTGATTACCCTTATCTCTATGAAGGTGATTTGGATTACGAAAAAGATTACCTTCAAGCTTTTGTAGATTCTGCTGAGAGTTTTATGGTTATTGTATTTGATGATACAAAGGTCGTAGGTGTGTCTACAGCTATGCCACTATTACAGGAACATACAGAATTCAAACAGCCTTTTGTAAACCAACACTATAAGCTCGAGGAGATCTTTTATTTTGGTGAATCGTTATTGTTACCAAACTATCGTGGTCAGGGCTTGGGCCTAAAATTTTTTGAGGAACGTGAAAACCATGCCAGACAAAAGGCTTATAAACTGGCTGCGTTTTGTGCTGTTGAGCGTCCTGAAAATCATCCAAAGAAACCACAGAACTATCAACCGCTTGATGCTTTTTGGCGCAAGCGTGGCTTTGAAAGACACGCAGACCTAAGGACAAATTATAGTTGGAAAGATGTTGGTGACACTGAACAAACAGCAAAAGCAATGGTGTTCTGGATAAAACAATTATCTCTGTAGGGGTCAAGGGCTCTTGAACTCTACAGAGGTTTCTCTATAGACAAAACCTGTTCAACAACTTTGGGGCGGCCTAGTGGGTAAAGATGGACACCATCAACGCCAAGGTCACGTAATTCTTTAATGATGCGGCGTGACCACTCGAGTCCGGCTTCTTTACCTTTGTTACGCAAATCATCAATTAGCTTTTCAGGCACATGGGTCCAGCGCGAAACACGTTCGGCCATCTTGAGACTGCGAATCGGCAGAATCCCATAAAGCACAGGAATAGGCGGTTTGCCATTAAAGGCCTTTAGGAATGTTTCTACGGTTTCAATCTCATACACCGGTTGGGTTTGGGCAAAGTCTGCGCCTGCTTCTACTTTTTCAAAAAAGCGCGTCGTCTCTCGTTGTAAATCTTTGGCTCCAGGGTTGGCGGCTACAGCCACATGCAAATTGGTTTTGCCCTCGAGTTCTCGTCCACTTTTGGACAGACCCTTATTTAAACTTTTAGCAATGCGGGCTAAACCCACAGCATCCACTTCAAAGATGCCTCGCGCATCGGGGTGATCACCGCGTTCGGGTGGGTCGCCGTGCAGAGCCAGAATGTTATAAACCCCAAGGGCGTGGGCTCCTAAAAGTTCGGCTTGTAAACCCAAGATATTGCGGTCACGACAGGTAAAGTGGGCAACAGCTTCTAAACCTATCTGACTCTGTACTAAGTGGGCAGCCACAATGGGGGTCATACGCAAGTTGGCTTGCGGGCTGTCACTTACATTCACAGCATCTACAAAAGGTGCGACTGCCCTAGCCTCGGCTAAAGCTTTTTCAGGGTCAGCCCCTCGAGGCGGGTCTAGTTCGCAGGTCACTACAAAACGACGACCAAGTTTTTCTTTAAGAGAATCCATAGTTAGAGTGAAGAGTAAAGATTGAAGAGTAAAGATTGTTTAACAATCTTTACTCTTTACTTTTTAATCTTCAACTAATTTTAGTGAGCAGCCGCGTCGGGGTCTTCGGCGTTGTCGGTGAAGAATTTGCCAAGGAGTACAAAAGCACCAGCTAACAAGCTAAGAAAGGCAAGTACCGCGAGGCTATAGATAGATATAAGTAATAAGGTTTGCATGGTTCCTCCAAAACTTTGGGCATGGTAGCCCGTATTCATGGCTATAGTCTAAACCAAATCATTTGGTGCAGGTGGGGACATTTTTACCAAGCGACCTAAGAGGCTCTTGTGAAACCGCCAGCTAAGTAAGGTAGCTGCCGTAGCCAGACCCAGCACTAAGCCAAACCACAATCCGCGCCCGCCTAAACCCATTCCAAAGGCTAGCAAGATTCCTGAGCTTAACCCCACACACCAATAGGAAAAAAGCGAAATAAGCATGGGAACTCGAGTGTCTTTTAGACCGCGCAAGGCTCCGGCAGTGGATACCTGAATCCCATCAACTACCTGAAAGAGCGCGGCAATGCTCAAAAAACCAATGGCCAAACGCACAATCTCGGCGTTATCAGGGCGGTTAACATCAAAGTAAAGACCTATCACCGTGCGGGGAATAAACCAATAGATCAGGGCAATCAAAACCATCCAGACTATACTAAGCCCAATCCCCAAACGCCCAAATCGCTTGACTTCTGAAATAGCTCCCTGGCCCATAGCCGTACCTACTCGAACTGCCGTGGCTGTAGCCAACCCTAGTGGAATCATAAAGGTCAAAAATACTGACTGGTTAGCTACCTGATGGGCCGCAAGCTCGGTTTCCCCAATACTTCCCATTAAAAAAGTAGTCACGGCAAAGAGCCCGGCTTCAAAGGCCAGGCTGATTCCTATAGGTAAACCCAAACGCAAAATCTCGAGGAGGGGCCGCAGAGAAAATCCCAGCTTAAAAAGCCCCTGCCCGGCAAATCGTCGGGTTACATAGAGAAGCCCTAAAGCAAAAATGGCAAACTCAACAAGTGTGGTTGCGTATCCTGCACCAATTAGACCCAGAGCCGGAAAGCCCCAGTGGCCAAAAATGAGGCTGTAGTTAAGCAGCAGTTTTAAGCCCACGCCAATTAAGCTAATCACCATCACCGGACGAGTCTCGAGGCTGCCTTCTAAAAGCCCACGCAAACATATAAACCAAAGCAGTGGCAGAAATCCCCAGGAAATGGCTCTTAAATAACCACTTGCTAAGATACTCGCCCCTTCTTTCTGACGCATAAGGCTAAACAAAAACTCACTGTTCCAAAAAATCACCACAGCCACCACAGCCAAACCCAGAGCCAGCAAGAGCCCATGCCGCACTGACACAATCCCTTCCTGAAATCTGCCTGCACCCTTAGCCTGTGAAACGATAGGTGCAAGTGAAAGCATGATTCCTGAACAAAAAGTCAAAGTAAAATGAAACAGCGTACTTCCTAAAGCAATCCCGGCTAGTTCACTGCCCCCTAAGCGTCCTATCATCACTGTATCTATAAAGCTCATAGACAGTTGGGCGATTTGAGCCAGAATAAGTGGTAGAGCAATTTTTAAAAGCTCGCGGATGTCACTAGGGCGGGGCATAAGAGTCTGTTTAGCATACTATGGAGCTTAGATAGGATATCGAACAAGAGCAGTATTCCAATTAGTGAGTTCGTTGTCTCCTGCCCCAGACTTCTCCATTTCGCAAAGAGCATCACGATTGATTCACCAGCAACCTACCTAGTTTCCATTTAATGAAATGGCTCTTTGCTCCAGTCGAAGTGACCAAGGGGGTGATGGGTTATGCTACTTTCTTCCTGCTTCCGTTTCTGTTTCATTCGTCATGCCGACTGGAGCCCTTCGACAAGACTCAGGGTAGACTCTAACGTCGTTTCTGTTTTCGTTTGTCATGCCGACTGGAGCGATAGCGGAATGGAGGCATCTGACACACTGACTGTTTACTCAGCTTAGTTATTGCCCTATGTTTTAGACTTCTCCATTTCGCAAAAGCCTTTACTGCTATTTGTTGCTTGCTTCATTATTGCCACTAACTATACTTTATGGCTTTTGCTCCAGTCGAAGTGACATATGAAAGTGAAAACTCAATAGCGTTTAACATAAATGTTACTGGTTGTTGTGCTATTACTTTCATCCCAGGCCACAATGGGTTTACCGTCTGCACGCAAGACCAAAGTGGGGTTTGCAGCACTATCAGCTAAATTGACATCTACAGCTTTACTAATTTGTAACCAAGTTGTGCCGTCCCAAGTTTTTACATAAACATTTCCTGATTCCTGCCAGGCAACTGTCGGATAATCATTAGGGCCTACCTGTAAAGAGGGGTTTTCTGCATTTGCAGTGCTTGAAATATCCAGAACTGTACCCAATCTTACCCATGCAGAAGAAACAGCATCCCAACGTTTGGTGTAGACATTATTTGAAGTCGTGCCAGCTTCATGCCATGAAATGACGGGATTATTCAGACTATCTAAAGCCAGTGAAGGCATATAGGCTTTCTTGCTACCAGAGACATTGACAAACCCACCTATTTGTACCCACTGTGTGCCGTCCCAGCGTTTGGCATAAATGCGAGAAGTGCTTGCTGTTTCTTCGTGCCAAGCTACCACTGGGTTATTGTCTGTACCTATATCAATGACAGGATGTTGAGCATTGGCGGCTATAGAAATATCTAGTGAATCACCAAGCTGTACCCAGCTTGTACCGTTCCAGCGTTTGACAAAAACATTCCATGATGTACCGTCGTTTTCTTGCCAAGTGACTACGGCTTTGTTATCTGTGCCTACTGAGATAGAAGGATATTGGGCATCGTTTTCTGGGTTTTTGTTGAGCATGTCGCCAAGATATAACCACTCCCAATTCCAAGAGCCATTTGTTGGAGTAGAACTTAGGATTTTGGCATACTGAACATAAATCTTGCCTGGAAAATTATTGGTTGTGTCTTGTTCGCAATAGGCAAGAATCGGGGCATTGTTTTTAAGTAAACCTAAGGATGGATCTTGACCACCAATTTCAAAATCGGACCAACCCCATCTGTAAACTTCATCAATCCATGATTTTATAAAAATACGGTCATTATGTTGATATGCCAGTGTGGGCCTAGTACCTCTTAAAACCAAAGAGGGATTAAACGCTGGCCAGTCTAAATAATCCAAGTCCCAATTGACTTCTTCGCCACGGGGTAACCACTCATCTTTTACTCTTTTATGAACAAAGATACCTTGTTCTTGGGTCTTAAAGTCAAAACCCAGCCAGCTTACTACAGGAACATTATTGCTTAATACTAAAAGTTTAAGTCCATTGTCATTCCCAACATAAACATCAGCATTTCCATTAGCAGGTAAACCTGTTCTAATCCAATTGTTTCCATCCCAAGTCTTTATAAGAAGATTAGAAGAGTATGGAGAGTAACTGGGAATGCCGCCTTGGTATAATTCAAAAGCCACAATAGGGTTTCCTCTACGATTTACTGTTAAGAAACTGTCTGAGAAGTAGGAAACTCATGAAAAAGTCGGGCACAGTTAAAAGATGATCAAATCCCAACTGTACCCGACTGATCTAAAGACTAGCGAATGGGAAGCATTAAAACCATTCATGCCGACACCAAACCCACTAGGGAGACCTAGAGAACATAGTTGGCGCAGCATTCTCAATGGCATCTTTTATGTGGTGAAAGGTGGCATTCCTTGGCGGATGTTGCCTAAAGAATATCCACCGTATCAAACGGTGTATCACTACTTCCGTGTGTGGCGTAAAGGTGGTTTCTGGGAGGAACTGAATACCAAACTGCGTGAACGATTACGCAAGAAAGTCAAGGGAAAAGGTAGAAAACATCCCAGTGCAGCCATTATAGATAGTCAAAGTGTGAAAAGTGTCGAAGGGGGTAAGGAGATCGGCTATGACGGTAATAAGAAAGTAACTGGACGTAAACGTCATCTCGTTGTAGATACCTTAGGCTTGGTGTTAGCTGTCCTGGTAACGGCTGCAAATATTGATGACCGAGCTGGCGCAAAACAACTCTTTACGGCAATGAGGACAACTTCCTGGAAACGTCTTAAGTTGATTTGGGCTGATGGTAACTATACCGGTGACCTCATCGCTTGGCTTATGAAAACCTGTGGCTGGATTCTCGAGATCGTTCATAAACCTAAAGAGCAACTTGGCTTTGAAGTTCTTCCCAAACGCTGGATTGTTGAGCGTACTTTCTCCTGGCTCAATCGGCAGCGTCGTCTTTCCAAAGACTTTGAGCGTTTGCCAGAAACCTCAGAAGCCTTTATCTACGTCACCATGATTCGTTTGATGGTGAAAAAATTGGCGGCTTGACACTTCTCAGACAGTTTCTAAGGAAAATTCTCCAATAAAATCTCGACTGAACATTTCTACGACGTTTCCAAGAAGTATCCAATTATTCCCATCCCAGCGTTTCACATGGATTCGATTTCCTTCTAAGCTGTCTTCGGACCAAGCAATGCTAGGACGACCTTCTCGATCTAAGGAAAGAGAGATTTTATGAGCAAATTGTGATGGATCAGTATTTAGGAAGCTGCCATTCTGTATCCATTTATATCCATTCCACGATTTAACATAAACTTTGTTTGTGAAGGTAGTTGAGTCAAACTCGAGCCATGCAACTGTTGGTTTTCCATAACGATCCAAAACTATTTCTGGTGAGTTTGTATTATTATTTGCATTGATATCCAAAATCCCACTAAGCTGAACCCAGCTTTCTCCATCCCAACGTTTCACATAAGTATCTGCTCCGTCTACCCAGGTAACAAAAGGGTAGTTATTGCGATCTATTGCTATAGATGGCTCATAAGCACCGCCAAAAGGATATCGGATAGATAATGCTTCTCCTATTTGTTGCCATAAAAAACCATCCCAGCGTTTAACAATTAGATGTTCTGAACTAATTACTGCAATTACTGGTTGATTATCTGTACCTACACTTATCGCAAAAGTATCTCGACTGGTTTGAGGAGCAACAATATTGCCTAGCTGAATCCACTCACTTCCATTCCATTTGTGAATGTACAGGTCAGAAGTGTTCCATTCTGATTGAATCCAAGCAATGTAGATATTATCCAAATTATCTCGAGCCATGTCAAAGTATCTGGGTTGTAGTGTCGTATTGGGAAAATTTCCCACTTGCTGCCAAATAGTTGCTTCTGTTTCTAGCTCAGGGCCAGGTGTTACCGGTGCTCCACAAGCCGTAAGTAAAATCAAAATAAATACCAAACCAAACACTCGCTGCATAGACTTCCTTTCAGCAAGATTGCTATTGCAGCAAACTGCTCACAAGGTCCATTATGAAGAATGCTTTTACAACAAGCCATTAAGTGCTTCACTGCTCTTTATATGTTTAGCCTATTTGCGTAAGAAATTTCACAAAAATATTCTAAGAAGCCATTTTGGGCTTCTTAGAATTGAAATCCAGGTGACTATTTTTACCAACGGAAATGAATCGCCTGCCTGATATACTTGTCATACACTTTCCTTGCTTTTTGCATCACCGCAGGTGTCAACATGGGCATATCTGAAGCCAGCGCATTATCTTTAGCTTGCTGCGGATTTTTTGCTCCAGGAATCACACTAGAAACTGCTGGGTGCATCAGTATCCAGCGTAAAGCGAGTTGCGTCATAGAATAACCATCAGGTACCAGAGTTTTAAGTTCCTCAACGGCTGTTAAGCCAGTTTCAAAATCAACACCAGAAAAAGTTTCACCTACATTAAAGGCTTCACCGTGACGGTTAAAGTTGCGGTGGTCATCTTTAGCAAAGGTGCTGTCTTTGGTCATCTTTCCAGAAAGCAAACCACTCGCCAAAGGAACCCTGGCCAGGATGCCCACATTGGCTTCTTTGGCTAGCGCAAAAAACTCATCTGAGGGTTTTAAGCGAAGCATATTAAAGATAATTTGCACGCTGGCTACACCTGGGTGCTTGATAGCGGCTTTGGCTTCTTCTACAGTTTCTACACTTACACCGTAGTTCTGGATTCTTCCTTCTTGCTTGAGTTTATCTAAAGCTGCAAAGGCTTCATTGCGGCTATAGACTTCAGTGGGTGGGCAGTGGAGTTGTACTAAATCAAGAGAGTCAGTTTCTAAATTTTTCAGACTGCGATCAATAAATTGTGACAAGTTGGCATAGCTATAACCAGATGTTACATGTGGATTAAGTCGGCGACCAGCTTTGGTCACTACATAAATTTTATCACCCTTAAAATCTCGCAAAAGTTGGGCAATCAGTTTTTCACTGCGACCATCGCCATAAACATCGGCGGTATCAATAAAATTCATTCCCTGAGAAATGGCCTCACGTAATGCAGCCAGAGATTCATCATCCTTGACTTCTCCCCAGCTACCCCCAATAGCCCAAGCTCCAAAGCCCACTTCTGAAATTTGCCAACCCGTTTTGCCGTAAGTACGGTAGTTCATGTTTCCCTCGTTTCGTTGATACAGTTTAGCAATGAGCAATGAGTTAAAAGTTAGCTGCTCATTGCTCATTGCTAACCAACGAATGACGAACATCGAACTAGCCTTAGCTTATGATGTCGCTGTGACCTGGCAACGAACCCTCTACATCATGTTTACCGCACAGCTTTTATCAGCAGTAGGGTTCTCCATGATATTTCCCTTTTTGCCCAATTTTGTACATAGTCTAGGCTCGAGTCTTGGTCTAAGCCTGATGTTTTTATCGGGTGCAGTCTATAGCGGGCAGGCTTTGTCTATGGCTATTGCTTCGCCTATTTGGGGAACTCTAGCAGATAGGTTTGGTAAGAAACGCATGGTAGAGCGGGCCATGTTTGGTGGTTCGATTATTTTGCTAGCTATGGCTTTCTCAGTGAATGCTGAAATGCTGGTGGTTCTTAGATTTATTCAAGGGTTTATTAGTGGCACGGTAGCTGCCGCTAATGCCCTAGTCGCAGCAACAGCTCCCAAAGAGCGCACTGGATACGCTATGGGTGTTTTACAAACAGGACTTTGGACGGGTGTGGCTTTAGGTCCTTTATTAGGTGGTGTATTAGCCGATGCCTATGGATACCGAGTAGCTTTTTACTTTACGGCTGGGCTACTTTTTCTAGGTGGTGTCTTAGTGCATTTTGGTATTGAAGATGTGGTTACACCAAACAAGAAAAAACAGAGTTTTTTAAGTGAATGGAAAAGAGTCATCGTTTCGCCTGGGGTTAGTTGGGTATTTATTTTTCGTTTTACAGGCTGGCTAGGGCGCAATGTTTTAATTCCCTACTTGCCGCTTTTTATGGCTACACTTATGACCAATACCAGCAAACTCAACACCATGACAGGCTTAGCAATAGGATTTTCTTCTGGTGCTGGAACCCTGACTTCGATTTATTTTGGCAGACTTGGTGATAAATTTGGACATCGCATGATTTTAATTTTGTGCGCCTTGGCAACGGCTTTTTTTTATGCCTTGCAAATTTGGACCCATGATGTTTGGACCTTGATTTTTTTGCAAACGCTTACTGGTGCTGCTGCTGGTGGCCTTATGCCTATTTTGAGCGCACTTCTTAATCATTATGTGCAAGAAGGGGATGAAGGTGCGGCATATGGCTTGGATAATTCGGTCGTGTCACTCTCAAGGGCCATTGCACCTATGTTTGGTGCAGTTATTTTCCCTTTTGCAGGCTATAGAGGGATTTTTGCCTTTGCCGCGCTACTATTTTTCTTGACAGGGATTTTGGCTGTTTGGAAATTGAAAGATAAGCGAGTTGTCTGATCCCTGATTTACCACTTGCGCCACCATCATGACAAAGGTGATAGCGATATGGTAGTTTTCTGTGATGCCGCGTTTTAGTTTGCAAAGTGATTTGGGCTCAGTGTCGTTTTGGGGATGGATGTTTTACGATAGCAGTCGGCAGAATACGCGCAGGTCTCGCTATAAAAAAGTAGATGAATATATAAGACTTTATGTCACTGACTTAAATTGGGTAGTGCTCGAGTGTGTGAGTGTCCTCCCAGCAATCCATCAAGTAAGTTTTCACCCTACCTTAGAAGAAGCCTTTGATGTCTTGGCCACCCAACCGCTTCATGTGGTAAGTGCCAAACTCTACACCGACTTTATGCGAGACATGCATGAATTGGCAGAAGTTTAGATAATTAAAAAATAAAAATTGAAGGTAGGACTTCCCTGAGAAGGCACAAGTTTGTCAAGAGGTTGCAACCCTTGTTATGCCCGATGATGATGAACTGAATGCAGAACTTTGAGAAAGCTCTAGAAGGTTAAAGATTAAAGGCTTATCCTGAGTTTTGTCGAAGGATTAAAGAATAAGCTCTTAGCCCCCCTCATTCTTCATTCCCCATTCTTTCTCCCTTGCCGTGATAAAACCCTATGCTAAGATTATACAAAGGCTTTACAAATAATAATGAACCCGATAATCTCAGTCTTTGAGAATATGAGAGTAAATGAGCAAAAAATATAAAAAACCTTAGAGTTTTGTAAATTTCAAGGGTAGTTGACAATTGTGGGGTGTAGCCCTATACTACAAAGTAGTTGTACAAAGGTTATACAAACCAAGGAGGCAATCTTATGAAAGGCAAATACACGGTCAATGAGGTGAAAGAACGTACCAACGTTCCGGCAACCACCTTACGCCAGTGGGAACGCCGCTACGGATTTCCTCAGCCTGAACGTTCTGAATCGGGCTACAGGCTTTATAACGAGCTTGATTTGCAGCATATCGATGCTATGAAACGCTATATTGACGATGGTGTTCCAGCCTCGAGAGCTGCTATTTTGGTTAAACAAGTGGGCAGTGGTGTAAAGCCTTCGCGCCCTCTTTTATCATTACAAAAAGACTTTCTAGGGGTTTTAGTAGACCTAGATGAAATCAAGGCTATAGACCTACTCAATGAGGCCTACGCCCTTTATTCTGTTGAAACAGTCATGTTTGAGATTATGACCCCAACTATGGTTGAAATAGGTGACTTATGGCATCAGGGAAAAATCAATACTACCACCGAGCATTTTGCCAGTAGTTTTATAAATGGGCGGTTGCGCGTTTTGCTAGGGTTTAGCCCAAATATTCGCAATGCACCTTCGGTAATTGTGGCCTGTGCCCCTGCCGAACAGCATGAATTGGCAGCTCTGATGTTGGCAGTTTGTTTACGCCGCACGGGATACGGGGTTTATTTTGTAGGCGTTAATACCCCAGTTGCTGATTTACTCGAGATGTCTAAAAAAATTAACCCGGTAGCAGTCATGATTTCAGCCTCTACACCCAAGGCCCTCGAGGGCTTAAGTGAAGCCCAAACTCTACTACGAAGCCTGACCCCACATCTTATTTTTGGCGGCCGGGTCTTTGCCGAATCTCCAGAACTCATCAAGCGTCTAGGTGGTATCTATTTAGGAGAAAATATCCCGCAGGTTATTGAACACTTTGACCGTTTGATACAAGGCGGTAAAGTCTTATGACTAGTCTTCACCGTGTTGATGCCGTAGTGATTGGGGCTGGTATTTCTGGGCTTACTTCGGCAGCCCTTTTGGCCCAAGCGGGTTATAAAGTTGCGGTGTTAGAGCGCGATATTCACCCTGGAGGATGTGCGGCTGGTTTCTCTGAAGGTGGGTATCGGTTTGCTGTAGGTGCAACCGTGGCTATGGGTTTTGAAGAAGGTGGGGTTCACCGAAGCATTTATGACCGTTTGGGTTTGGAAGCCCGCTATGTTGATGTGAGCCCAGCCATGCGGGTTCATTTACCTGACCGAAGTATAGAAATTAAAACCAGCCATCAAGATTGGCTGACTGAAGTCCTTAACAAGTTTCCAGGACAATCCAAACCAAAGCGGGCTTTTTGGCAGGAAGTGTTTAGGCTAGCCAAGGCCTTGTACCAAGCCTCGAGCCGTTTTCCGGTGATGCCTTTTAAGCATCTGCAAGATCTGGTAGATACCGCTAAAGTTGCCCATTACACCATGCTCGAGGTCTTTCTAAAATTAGGTCAAACTGTTCAAGATAGACTGAGTTCCTTTGAAATTAATGATCCAGTGCATCAAGCTTTTATTGATGGGCAGCTTTTAGATTCGATGCAAGCGACTAGTGAAACTTGTGTAGCCACCAATGGTGCTTTGGCACTCGATATTTACCGCTATGGTTGCCAATATAAAATAGGTGGTTTAGAAAGTATTGCCAAAGACCTTGCCCAATATATTCAGGCCAAAGGTGGCCATATAGAATATGCCAGCCGGGTCAAAGGTATTTTGCAAGAAGATGGTAGTGTTCGCGGCGTTGTTAGCAACAAGGGCGAAATTCATGCGCCAGTAGTCATCAGCGCGATTCCTTTAGAAAATACCACGGCCCTACTCGAGTCTCCTTCTTTAGAAATGATGCAACGCTCCAAACAGCAACCGCAAATGTGGGGAGCCTTTACGCTTTATTTGGGTGTTGATGAACGCTGTTTACCCGAGGATGTTTTTTTCTATGAACAAGTCACTGATCTAGGTCACTATCATGATGGTGGAAACTTGCTTATTTCAATTAGCCCAGCTTGGGACCTTTTTAGAGCCCCCGAAGGCAAACGTGCGATTACTGTAAGCACCCATGTAGATGCTAAATACTGGCTTGATCTTGCCAGTGACAAAATAGCCTATGCTGAAGCTAAACGGAAGTTGGAACAACGATTGCTTGATCAGATAGAACGGGCTCTACCTGAGATACGTCAGGGTATTGAAGTATTTAAAAGTGGTAGCCCTAAAACGTTTAAGAATTTTACTTTGCGTGCAGGTGGAAGTGTGGGTGGTTTTCCGCAAGTACAAAACTATGCCAACTTTGCTGCACCTTCGCACCGAACCGATATTCAAGGTCTATTTTTGGCAGGTGACACTATTTTTCCTGGGCAGGGAACGATAGGTGTAACCATATCTGGATTTAATGCTGCTCGTAGTGCTACTCGATTTCTAGCAAGAACCAATCATCATGCCAAGGAGGCATCTTATGAATATACGCGTTGAACAACCCAAGCTCGAGGTCCCAGTACAAACCCTTAAATTTAGTCGCAAGCAAACCCTTTATCACAATGGTGACCCAGCACAATCTATTTTTCGGGTGCGTGATGGTCTTATTCGCATTACCCGCATGACCCCTGAAGGACGTATTCTGACTGTACGGCATTTAGTCCCAGGTGATTTCTTTGGCGAAGAAGCCTTTATGAATACCCGCCGCGATGAAGTAGCAGAATCGCTTACTAGTGCACAGATTGAAGCCATTGATCCTCAGCTTATTAATCACGGTGATTTGCTGATGATTACACAATCTCTGTCTAAACAAATGCAACGCCTGATGGACTATGAATATCATTTACAAACTGGGGATTTGCGCCAGCGTGTGTCACGGTATTTACTCAAGCTCTCTGAAACGCCGCTTTGTTACTTTGATGAAAAAAATACTCCAGTGGTGTCTGCTACCCATGAACTTATTGCCGAAGGAACCGCCAGCACCCGTGAGAGTGTCTCAAAAATTATCACTGAGCTTCGCGCTGATGGACTGATTGAATCGGGGTATCGCAGCATTTTACTTTTAGATATACCCGCTTTACAAAATACGGCAGATGGAATAGCGTGATTCATCGCTAATTTTGAGTTTAGAGTTTGTTGATGCAATAGTAAAAGGAAGGAGGGAGAATATAGAAGGGAGGAGAAAAGCTTCTATATTTCTCCTCTTTTTCTTCCTATAATCAGCTTTATGTAAGTACCCGAAGACCTCGTACACAAATACCTTAGACTTATTTGTGGCCACCCTTTTTGTTTGACTAACCCTTACAAAGCACTGTCACATCCCAGAACCCTGCAATGAATCTTTAAAAACCCGTTAGATTGTGCCTGCGTAGTGGCATTTCATGAAATGCCACTACGGAAACGAAACGGACGCAAGGCTAGGGATACCACGAAAGATTTTTACATTTCGGTTTAATCTAATTTTGTTTGGGTACTGAACACAATTAAGTTAGTCTTATGTTTTTTGAGAATATTAATTTACAAAGGACTTCTTAGAGAAAATTGCGAAAGTAAACCTAAGCTAATTTAGTACGAGTACTTACTACTGTTCGACTGAAACTACTCGAGTAGTTAAAGGCTTTTCGCAACCAAGGTGCTCAGTTGATCTCAAAGGAATTAGTGAGGTATTTAGATGATGTGCTGTGGTGCTGTAATCGATTTCAAAAAATACACAATCAGAAAGCAACCTGATTGTAAAGCTTTTTAAGCTTCGCTAAAAAATACGTCACCGTCATCAAAGTGTACTAAAGGCTGATGCGGTGTCGAAGTTGCAGAATCCATGCGGCCAGGTTTGCGCTTTAGACCCAGATAAGAGGCTACCTTTAGAGCAACAAATCCATCTCTAAACACTAGATAGCGTTCACCTTGTTGTGTGGTGAGAAGGGTTCCTAAATCTCGCATATCACCTTGAAGCTTTGCTAACTCATTGGGTTCTACCTTAACAAACCATTTATCCATGAGTTGCCTCCTTTATGAAAACGTAGTTAAGCATCTGTGAACCTAAGTATAGACAGTCCAGCATGAGATTAAATCTCAATTGTCACAATAAAGATGAGATACTTACTTTACAGTTAAGAAAGTGTTGCACAAAATTCAGACTGGCACAATTGAAAATTTCTCATCGTTTGACTTTTCCTTTTCACAAGGCTAAACTTTGCTCATGACGGGTTTATCATCTTCGCCATTTATAACCTAGCGTAGTGCGGTCAACACCGTTTCTGCGCGTATAGGACACTGCTGAATAGGTAGTGTTTTTTTATTGCCAGAGGGTATCATCCTGTTATCAATAAAAAAATACTACCCCTAGATAACGGGATGATACTCCCTGCTCAAGGCTGATTCCCCGGCTCAAGGTTGTTTATAACCCCCAAAGAAAGGATTCTATGCAAGAAGCTCTAAATGAAATTCAAAGTGCCTTAAACCTGCAAGTATTAAACGATTTACGAGTCAAATATTTGGGTAAAAAAGGACTGGTGACTCAGCAGTTACAGGGTCTGGGGTCACTCTCGCCCGAAGAAAAACGGCGTATTGGGCAGGAGGTGAATACCCTAAAACAAGCCCTCGAGTCTGCTATAGAAACCCGCAAAAAGGACCTCGAGACCGATGCCTTGCGGGAAAAACTGATTAAAGAACGCCTTGATGTGACTTTGCCTGGGTTGCACTACAGTGTTGGAGGGTTGCATATTTTGACCCAGGTCATTAACCGAGTAACCGATGTGTTTCGTTCGATGGGGTATGAGGTGGTAGTAGGACCCGAACTCGAGACGGATTACTATAATTTTGAGGCTCTAAATATCCCCGAATGGCATCCAGCTAGAGATTTGCAAGATACTTTTTGGATGACTAACGGCAAACTTTTAAGAACCCACACCAGCCCTATGCAAGCACGTTATATGGAAAATCATAAGCCACCTTTTAAAATTGTAGTTCCGGGCAAGACCTTTCGCAATGAAGCTGTAGACGCAACCCATGAAGCTCAGTTTCATCAGCTCGAGGCTTTGGTGGTTGGTGAACGAATAACCATGGCTGATCTAAAAGGTGCTATCACCACCATGGCCAAGGCTTTGTTTGGTGATAATGTCAAAACCCGTTTGCAACCTGCATATTTTCAGTTTGTAGAACCTGGGGCAGAATTTGCCATTTGGTGGACGCATCCTATTACTGGAAAATCACGTTGGCTCGAGTTAGGTGGGTGTGGCTTGGTACATCCCAAAGTCTTTGAATATGCAGGCTACAAAGATGTAACTGGTTTTGCCTTTGGTTTTGGTTTAGAGCGTTTGGCTTTGATTCCATATGGTATTCCTGATATCCGTTATTTTTACCAGAGTGATATGCGCTTTTTAGAGCAGTTCAGGGGTGCGTTATGAGATTCAAGATTCAAGATTTAAGATTAAAGATTACAATTTTCAATCCATTCGACAAACTCAGGACAAGCTTTCAATCCATTCGACAAACTCAGGACAAGCCTTCAACCTTTAATACCTCCACAAGAGGTCAGCAATGAACATTCCTTATTCTTGGTTAAAAGAACTTTTGCCAGAAGCTCCTGCACCTGAAACCCTGCCTGATATTTTTGCTGGTTTGGGTTTGGGTGTAGAAAATAGTTATGAGGCTCCTGCGGCTCCAAAAGATGTAATCGTAGCCAAGGTTGAATCAGTTGTGCCAATTGAAACGTCTGATCACTTAAAGCATGTTATTGCCACAGATGGGCAGCAGTCTTACAGTGTGGTGTGTGGTGCGCCAAATGTAAAAGTGGGAATGCTCTCGGCTTTGGCAAAACCTGGCGCATTTTTACCTGGTGCAGGATTTACTGTTGCCAAACGTGAGATGCAGGGTGTAGCGAGTGAAGGGGTGCTATGTAGCCCCAAAGAACTAGGGCTTTATGATTTTGGTGGAGGGCTAATTGAGTTTGCCGATGATGTTATTTTGGGTACAGAACTAGCCAGCATTTGGGGGGGTGATACCATCCTCGAGCTCGAGATTACCCCCAACCGTGGAGATGTGCTCAGTATGTTGGGTGTGGCCAGAGACCTCTCGGCTAAACTAGGTATCAAACTTCTTCATCCTGCTGCTAACACAAAAGTTTCAGACCCCAATTTAGATGATGGGCTAAGCGTTAGGGTTGAAGATACGCAAGGCTGCCCAAGATTTACTTTGCAACGCATCGATAACATTACGGTTAAGCCTAGCCCAGTATGGTTACAACGCCGTTTAGCTAGTATGGGTTTGCGCCCTAGAAATAACATTGTTGATGTAACCAATTACATAACGTTTGAACTCGGTCATCCATCGCACGCTTTTGACCTTGATAAATTATATAATGGAACCCTTATTGTGCGCCATGCTAAAGAAGGCGAAAAGTTAGTTGCGCTTAATGAACAAGAAGTCATACTGACTGAGCAAGACTTAATTATTTCTTCTCCAACCCCCCTATTAGGGGGGGCTGGGGGGGGTGGGGAGACAAAACCAATTGGACTGGCTGGAGTGATTGGTGGAATCGAAGACAGCATCAGTGCAGCCACCTCCTCGGTGGCCCTCGAGGCGGCTCACTGGAATTCGGTGATGGTTCGCAAGACAGCGCGGCGACATGGAATTGCTACTGATGCCCATTACCGTTATGAGCGCGGGGTTGACCCTAATCTTTCGGCACTGGCAGTAGCCAGAGGTGCAGAGCTGATTGCACAAGTGGGTGGTGGAAAGGTGCATTCTGGCTATACCGATGTTGGGGGCTCTCAGCCTTTACAGCAGGTTGCCTTTAGACCCTCGAGAGTTCATTTCTTGATGGATTTTGAAATACCTCTCAAGTTACAGAAAACCTATCTCGAGCGATTGGGTTGTAGTGTGACTATACATTCTCTAGATAGCTGGCAAGTGACAGTTCCAAGTTGGCGGTTTGACTTGGCCATTGAAGAAGACTTAGTTGAAGAAGTAAGCAGGCTTCATGGATATGAGCATGTGGGTGAAAGCATTCCGCAGATGCAGTTTATTCCTGAAGGCCAAGATGTGACCCATCGTAACTTGCGCTCCATTTTGGTTGGCATGGGTTTACAAGAAGTGATGACCTATGTGTTTACCAGTGACCTCGAGCTAGCCAAATCTAAAGCACCGCTTTCTGAAGTCAAGTTGGTCGCACCTCAAGGGGCTGATCGCAGTGTGTTACGCACGGCCCTTTATCCTGGTCTTTTGCAAGCGGCAGCCAATAATCATCATGTTCCAGCACTGGCTCTTTTTGAAATTGGACATATATTTAACCAACAGGAAACCGAAGTCCTTAGTCTTTTGGTACGTGGCCCACTCTCGAGAGGCATCTGGCAAACTGATCAAGCAACAAGCTTTTATACGTTTAAGGGACTTTTAGAAAAACTGGCTAACATAATGGGTATAAAGCTCGAGCTTAAACCAATTGAAGCTTCGTATTTACACCCTGGTATGAGTGCTGCTGTGCTTTGGAACGCTCAAGAAATAGGCCTGATGGGCAAGCTTCACCCAGAGGTTGCGGCAGCCTATGAACTAGATGAGGTTTATATTGCCGAGTTGACTATGCCACTATTGGGAGCAAGCATTCGCTTTACCGATTATGTGCGTCAACCCTATGCCGAGCGCGATATTGCCGTGATTGTCCCTAAAGATGTAAATTATGCCTCATTAGAAGCTTTGGTCAAAACGGCGGCTGGGGAAAGGCTCGAGCGGCTGTGGCCCTTTGATGTTTATGAGGGTCAACCGATTCCAGAAGACAAAAAGAGCCTAGCTTTGCGTTTTTGGTTTAGAGACCCCCAACGAACCCTAAGAGATGAAGAAATTGAAGGGTTTATGGGAAATATCATCACGGTTTTGACCCAAAGGGGTTATTCTATTCGTGATAAAGGAAGCCCTTAGCAGGGCGTATCATGCCGTTATCATTCAGATTTTGGAGAAGCCATGAATTGGTTTGATATTTTTTTAATCATTGCTCTTGCTGTCATGACTGCTTTAGGGATTAAACGTAAATTGGTAGGGGCTTTTATCGGTTTGGCAGCTCTTCCACTCATACGAGTACTTATGTTGATTGGGAATCCTTGGATTGGCATTGCTATGACCATTTCGGCAGGTGTTTTACTTGGTCTGTTGGGAAGAAATATCTTGGTACACAGGCGTGGTTTGGATATTCCCTTGATGGTGCTAGGTGGTTTGGGGGGACTCATCACCGGTCTTTTGTTTGTGGGTTTGATGGTTACGTCTTTACCCATTAACTATGACAAAATCAATAATACCTATATTTATCCACCTAAATACAATGTTCCGCCACTATTGGCTCAAACTTTTCAAGGGTCATGGCTTGTTGATGTGGGGTATGATATTCTATTATATCCGTTGCTGGAGAAAGCGGGACACATTCCTGAAAACCAGCGCGGAACCTACAAAATCCTCCACAATGCTTTAGTGGTAGGACAACCTTGGGAAAGGAGTCAACAACAATAACTCGAGATAAGCGCAAGCCCCTGGGCGTATCATGCCGTTATAAAGATGATTACATCCTTATGATGACGAGATGATACCTCCAAGGTGACGAGGCAGAGGGCTTCTAGCCAGAAAAATCTGGCCTAGAAGATAAGACCTTAAAAGGTCAAAAATGCGAGTGAGCTACAACAGGTTTATTATCTAGAAACATATATAGTGATGACCAGATGATACCTGCTGCTGAAGGCTCTAGTCTGCGGGCCCCTCTTGAAATGTTCCTTCATCGAATACAGGAATTTGGGTTCAAACGAAAACCCAATCAACCCCAAAAAAACAAACCTTGGTCAACGTAGTGTTCTTGTCGTGGTATTTGGGCCAGAACAGATTTGACTCATGCTCTCTATTCATTAGATTTTTCATTGTGTCTGTTTGCTAGAAAACTCATAATGGACTCTAGTGGAATGATAGAGATTTGGTGAAAACCGAAAGGAAAAAAATATGTGTGGAATTGTTGGTTATGTAGGCCATAGGCAAGCAGCAGATGTCATTGTAGATGGACTGAGTAGGCTCGAGTATCGCGGATATGATTCTGCTGGTGTTGTGGTTGCTGGTGGCAATGGCGTTTTAGACGTAATGAAAAAAGCTGGTAAGCTCTCAGTTCTTAAACAAGCTCTGATTACTCAGCCCCTAAAAGGAAATTTAGGGCTAGGTCATACCCGTTGGGCCACACACGGTAAACCCAATGATGTCAATGCTCACCCGCATCTCTCGGAAGATTCAAAACTAGCAGTGATTCATAACGGGATTATTGAAAACTATTTACCGCTTAAAGAACAACTTATGGCTGAAGGTCATACCTTTGTTTCTGAAACCGATACCGAAGTTATTGTGCATTTGATTGAATCGCTTTACAAAGGTGATTTGGTCGAGGCGGTTCGCCGTGCACTCAAGGAAGTCATAGGTGCTTATGCCTTGGTGGTTTCGCATGTTGACCATGAGGTGATTGTGGCTGCACGCGCCACTAGTCCGATGGTGATTGGTCTTGGTCAAGGTGAAAACTTTGTGGCTAGTGATGTTCCTGCCTTGTTGCCCTATACCCGTGAAGTGATTTTCTTACACGATGGTGATATGGCCCTAATTACCAAAGAAAAAGTTACCCTGACAGATTTTTATGGTCAAACCCTAAATCGCCAAATATCCCATATCGAGTGGGATGCTGAAGCCGCAGAAAAAGGCGGGTTTGAACACTATATGCTCAAAGAAATTTATGAGCAGCCTACCGTTTTGCAAAACACCTTTGGTGGACGTTTTGCTTCCAACGGTATGGACATTAACCTAGATCTAAAATTCGACGTAAGTAAGATAAAGCGTATTGTGATCGTAGCTTGTGGTACAGCCTATTACTCAGGTGCAGTAGGTGAATACCTGATTGAAAAACTAGCCAGAATTCCTGTAGAAATTGAAGTAGCCAGTGAATTTCGTTACCGTAATCCGGTGGTTGATGAAAACACCCTATGTGTTGTGGTCTCGCAATCGGGTGAAACTATTGATACTTTAGAAGCCTTGCGTGAAGCCAAGCGTGGCGGTGCTATGACCATGGCTATCTTAAATGTAAAAGGTTCTTCGATTAGCCGTGAAGTAGACGATGTAATTTATATTCATGCTGGCCCCGAAATTGGTGTGGCTAGCACCAAAGCCTTTGTTGCCATGTTGGCTGCTTTTGAACTGTTTGCGATTTGGTTAGGTCGGGCTAGAAAAGTCTTGAGTGATGAAAAAGCTGCTGAGATCATTCATGAATTACGCACGCTTCCTGGGTTAGTAGAGAAAGCCCTCGAGGAACGCCCTAATATTGCCAATATCGCCGAAGCCTTTAAGGGCAAGAGTGATTACCTATTCTTAGGTCGCGGAATTAATTTTCCTATTGCTCTAGAAGGTGCCTTGAAACTCAAGGAAATTAGCTATATTCACGCCGAAGCCTATGCGACCGGGGAAATGAAACATGGTCCTATTGCCCTTATTGATGGTGATATGCCAGTTGTAACTGTGGCAACGGCTTCTGAACTCTATGATAAAACTGTCTCAAATATCCAGGAAGTTCGCGCACGTGATGGCATTGTGATTGCTTTAGCAAATCCTGGAGATGAGCATATTGGCAAACATGCTAACTACATTATCAAAGTGCCGCAAACCCATGAGCTGGTTTCACCGATTGTCAATGTAATTGCCATGCAGGTTTTAGCCTATGAAACAGCCAACCGACTTGGACTGGATGTAGACCAGCCACGCAACTTGGCTAAGAGTGTAACTGTAGAATAAAAATAATTGTTGCATAACTGATTTACGAATACGGAATAAGATATTCTTGGAAAAAGAGAATATCTTATTCCGTTTATACATCAGCAGAATTTGAAAAAGAAACCGATCAACTATAAAGTGCTTTCAGAATGCCAGGAATTAGCTGAATTGTTTAGGAAATAGGTCTTAAAGAACAAAAATCCTTTCTAGCTTAGACTCGAGGGGTTATAGATGCACCCAATTTTTTCACTAGGTGGGTACAATCGTGACTTATATACTTTGTGCATTATTTGATTATGTGCTACATTCTCGTGAATGATGGTTGAAGGACGCTATTTATGAGCCGTAAAGGCATCTTATTTGTAATGACCGGTGCTTCTGGGGTCGGCAAAGACACCATTCGCCAAGCCGCCCTACCTGATATTGAAAACCTATTTTTCTCTATTTCTGCCACTACCCGCCTTGCCCGCCCAGGTGAAGTGCACGGTAGGCAGTATTATTTTTATGATAAAGCCACCTTTGAAACCATGCTTGCTGAGGGTGGGTTTTTGGAACATGCCGATTATGTGGGTGATTACTACGGTACGCCTGCTAAACCTGTCTATGAGGCTTTAGAAGAGGGTAGAGATGTACTTTTGGAACTCGAGCTGGTGGGAGCACGTAAGGTCAAGGAAAAACTCCCTGAAGCGGTGATGATCTTTATTGCGCCACCCACCCTAATTGAGCTAGAAAGGCGTTTGCGGGGACGTGGAACCGATTCTGAGGAGAAAATTCAGAAGAGGTTAAAGAGAGCTAGAGAAGAAATACAGGCCGTCAAAGAGTTCGACTATGTGATTGTTAACGCCATGCTCCTAGATGCTGTGCAAGACTTCAAGAGTGTCCTTTGTTCGGAAAAGCTGCGCTCCGAACGCCTAAGTAGCCAAGACATTGCAGGTTTCTTAAAAGAATTGTAGAATAAAAGGCTTGGTGCGTTTCAGGGTAGTTAGAGAACACACTGGTTTAAAGAGGATCAAATTTCCTCTTCTCCCTTTCTCCTCTTCTCCTTGTCTAAGGATTTTAATGATAAATAAGCGCATTTTGAATGTTCCCTGGAGGAAACCATGGCCCAAGAAGCTTATGACAAATTGATGGAAATGACTGATTCACGTTATCGCCTTTCGACTATTGTGGCCAGACGTGCTGCTCAGATTAAAGCTGGGATTCCCAGCACCCTCTCTGCTAGCGAAATGCCTAAAACCAAGAATTCGGTGACTATTGCACTTAAAGAATTAGTACTTAGAAAAGGCATTGTTTGGAGCACCGATGGGACGTTGCCAACGCACGAAGAAATCAAACAAAGTGCAGAGCGCGAACAGCGTGTCAACCGCGAACAAAATTACACCGTGACTCGTCTTAATGAAAAAGACGATGAATTTGATGATGAGTAGAAATAAGTGATGAGTGCCTAGTGGTGAGTGATGAGTGGGTTATCCTGTTCACTCACCGCTCGTCACCTTTTAGATTCCCTCGAGTTCTTCTAGTTTTCCTAAAGCCCCCAACGTATTCTTGACTTCGCGCAAGAGTGCTAGGCGGCTATTTTTTATTTTGGTGTCATCGACCATCACCATCACATTATCTAAAAACGCATCTAAAGGTGCTTTGATTGACAGAACATTGTTGATGTCCTGATCGATATTCTCTAGGCCTTGAGCTGGTTTTTGCCCTAAATCCCAAGTGCCGAGTTGCTGGGAGCTTGTACTTAGCAAACTGTTAATGGCAGCTTGGGCTTGTGGCAGAGTGATGTAGAGAGCATTTTCGTATTCATTATGGTGCTTGGTGTCGATGCTAGCTTTTTCTGGTGCTTGGTTGGCTAGTGTGGCTGCGCGTCTGTAAAGCGTCATGAGAGCAGGAAAGTCACTATTTTGACTAAGAGCCTGTAATAAGTGACAGCGTTGGGTAGCAGTAATCATGGCTGGATTATCAGACGTAGCAGCGCGAATGAGTTCGATACGAATGCCTTCATCGCTGAGTAAGCTCTGGGCTCTGTCCCAAATAAAACTAGAAAGCGCATCTTTGGCTTCTTGGGTGACCTCGAGGGTATAACTTTTTGCGGCTAGGTCAATTAATTCGGGAATAGAAATATCCCAGCCCATACTATTCAAGATTCGCACTAACCCAATTGCGTCACGGCGTAAGGCAAAGGGGTCGGCTGAACCCGAAGGGCGTTTATTGATGGCAAAAAAGCCTACTAGTTTATCCAGTCGATCTGCTACTGAAAGAATTGCACCAATGTGTGACTGGGGCAGTGGGTCTTGGGTTCCCTTGGGCATTACGCCTTCTTCTAAAGTCTTTGCTACGGCAGGTGTGTAACTTTCAGCTAGGGCATAGGCGCGGTTCATGACTCCCTCGAGTTCGGGAAGCTCATTCACCATCTGGGTCGCTAAATCAGCACGAAAAATAGGCAGAGCCTGTTCTAAAGTCTCAAAGTCGGCTTCACTTATATTCAGCCTTTCAGCTAGTGCTTTGGCAATTAGTCCAGCCCGACTGACTTTATCACCCATACTGCCTAGTTCTTTTTGAAAGCCAATCCCACCCAAGCCCCAGGCATGTTGTTTAAGACTCTTTTTGCGGTCAGTATCCCAGAAAAATTTTGCGTCATACAAACGCCCACCTAAAACCTGCTCATAACCCTGACACACCAGAGCTTCATCTAAAACCTTATTATTGGAAATTCCTACAAAATGGGCCGAGAGTTTGCCAGAAGCATCTCTGGTAGGAAAAAAACGCTGGTGGTGAATCATGGTTGTAGCCAAGACTTCTTCGGGAAGTTCTAAATAGCTTTGGTCAAAGGCTCCTAAAATACCTACTGGATATTCCACAATGTGGCTGATGTCATGAATGAGTGTCTCACTGGCTTGCAAAGTCAAGCCTGCTTTTTGGGCAGTAATTTGGGCCGCCTCGAGGGTTTTTTGTTCACGCTGGTTTACATCCACGATCACAAAACGTTGCTCTAATTTGCTTAGGTACTCACTAGCATGAGGAATCGTAAAAGCTTCTGGTGCCAAGAAACGGTGTCCATAGCTGATATTGCTGGCTTTGAGTCCTGCAACTTCAACAGGAATGATTTCATCATCCAAAAGAGCCAAAAGCCAAGCCACCGGACGCACAAATGGGGTAGCGACATCAGCCCAGCGCATCTTGCGTGGAGCAGGAAGTTGCTCTACCAAAGTTTTAAGAATATCAGGGAGAATAGTTCTAACATCTTGACCACCCAAAGAAATTTCAGCAAAGATATAACTTCCCTTATCAGTGTCTTGCTTGATTATTTTTTCTGCTTCGATGTTATTGGCTTTGGCAAATCCTAAAGCGGCTTTACTAAGTTTGCCTTCGGCATCATAAGCTACATTGATGGCTGGTCCACGCTTGAGTTCTTTGCGTTGGGTGCTGGTGGCTGCAACATTATCTACCGTTACGGCAATTCGGCGTGGGGTAGCATAACTTTTAACGTCACCATGTTGAATCTGAGCCTGAGCAAGCAGGTTTTGAATAAGAGTGGCAATATCTTTCTGGCTTTGCAGGACATACCAGCTTGGTAATTCTTCAGTTCCTATTTCAAAGAGTAAATTCATTGGTTTACCTGACTGTTAGCTTGGGGTTCTTGGAGTTCTAAATAGACTTTGGCAGTGGCTTCGGTGAGTTTGCGTACCCTTTGGATATGAGCTTGGCGTTCTGCATGAGAAAGCACACCTCGAGCATCCAAGAGGTTAAAAGCATGAGAGGCCTTCATCACAAATTCATAAGCAGGATAGACCAATTTGAGTTCCAAGAGTCTTCGTACTTCGCCTTCGTAGGCTTCAAAAAGTAGTCGCTGTAAATCTGGATTGCTGTGATTAAAGTTGTAATCGCAGTGCTGATATTCAAAATCACGGCGCAAATCTCCGATAGTTACACCTGGTGCGTACTCCACATCGTAAGCATGTTTTTTGTTTTGTAAATACATAGCAATACGCTCGAGCCCGTAGGTTAGTTCGACTGGTATGGGATTCAAATCAAAGCCGCCCACTTGCTGAAAATAGGTAAATTGTGAAATTTCCATCCCGTCCATTTGCACTTGCCAGCCTAAACCCCAGGCACCCAAGGTCGGCGATTCCCAATTGTCTTCTTCAAAGCGAATATCATGAGCTTTGGGGTCAATACCAAGAGCGTAAAGTGAACCCAGATATTGCTCCTGAATATCTTTGGGTGAGGGTTTCATAATGACCTGATACTGAAAATAGTATTGAAAACGATAAGGATTCTCACCGTATCTACCATCGGCAGGTCGCCGTGAGGGGGCCACATAAGCAGCCTTCCAGGGCTTTGGTCCTAAAGACATCAGGGTGGTTGCGGGGTAAAATGTCCCTGCACCCACTTCGGTGTCATAAGGTTGTGCTATTACGCACCCTCTTTCGGCCCAAAATCTGTCAAGATTAAGTATGATGGTTTGAAAGTGCATTGAGGCTCCTTAAAAATAGTCTTAGGTAGGACAAGAAAGTGAAAAGAAGGCTTGAAACTAATGATGCGTCATAGGACAATAGGAAGATATGAAGATAAACGTAGCCAAATACCTTTCTGGTCTCACTCTCGAGCGCGTAGTATAGCATTATGACCTGTAGCACTATAAACCGTAGCATTTTGACCGGTAGCTTTTTGACCATGTACTCATTTTTACCCTGGGAGGGTTGATCTTGAACCGATATGATGACCGCGCAAGATTAGTGTTCCACTTTGCTCGTGAAGAAGGTTCTAAATTAGGTCATGCCATGATTGGCCCTGAGCATTTGCTTTTGGGGCTGATGCGTGAAGGTGGCACGGCTAGCAAAGTTTTGGGAGAATTTGGCGCAACTTTAGATATGTTTCGCCGACAAGTAGAAGAAATGGTTGGCCGTGGTGACGGTTTACCCCGCAACGAAACCGCCGCCATTACCCCTCGGGCACGTAGGGTGATGGAGCTAGCTGGCTCAGAAGCCCGCAGCTTGGGCAGTAATGTAATTGCTACTGAGCATATTCTGTTAGGGATTATCCGTGAAGGTGACGGGGTTGCCTACCGCATCTTGCAACAGCTCACTCGAGATGTAGACACCATTCGTTGGCGCATCTTGGCCGCTGCCGACCCCAAGGCCCAGCAGGAAACCGTCAATACACCTTTTTTAGATGAGTATGCTCGTGACCTGACCAAAGAAGCTCGTGAAGGCAAGCTAGACCCCGTGATTGGCCGTACCGAAGAAATCCGCCGGGTGATTCAGATTCTTTCACGCCGCACCAAAAATAATCCAGTTTTAATTGGTGAACCTGGGGTAGGTAAGACCGCTATTGTAGAAGGTTTGGCCCAATCTATCACCGAAGGGCGTGTACCGCCAAACTTGCTCAATATGCGGGTTCTTACTATTGATTTATCAAACATTGTGGCTGGTACGAAATACCGTGGTGAATTTGAAGAGCGGTTACGCCAGATTATAGAAGAACTTCGTAATGCTCGCGTGATTGCTTTTATTGATGAGTTACACACTCTAGTCGGTGCAGGTGGTGCAGAAGGTACTTTAGATGCTGCTAATATCCTTAAACCGCCACTAAGCCGTGGTGAAGTGCAAGTTATTGGCGCAACCACAACTGGCGAATACCACCGCTATATAGAAAAAGATGCTGCCCTCGAGCGCAGATTTCAGCCAGTGATTGTTTTAGAACCATCGCCTGAAGAAACCCTCGAGATTTTACACGGCCTACGTGAACGCTATGAGGCCCATCACGGGGTGATTATTCCTGAAAGTATTTTAGAGCTTTCGGTGCGTTATGGTGAACGCAATTTACCTGGTCGTAACTTTCCGGATAAAGCTATTGACCTTATTGATGAAGCAGCCTCGAGAACCCGCCTCAATAAATCTTTAGGTTTTCCTGTCTTAGAAGAGCCAGATGGAACACCCGTAGTCAGCCGTGAAGATATAGAAGCAGTGATTAACTCTTGGGGCGGAGTCTATATAGATGACCAAGACACCAGCAAACTTGCCAATATAGAACCCAATCTTAAAAGACATGTGGTAGGCCAAGACAAGGCTATTAAATCCTTGAGTGCAGCTCTCAGGCGGGCCAGAGTAGGTTTAGGCGGACGCAAGCGTGTATCGGCAGCTTTCTTATTCGTTGGACCTTCTGGGGTAGGTAAAACCTACTTAGCTAAACAACTCGCCGTTGAACTCTTTGGCAGTGAGCGTTCTTTAATTCGCTTGGATATGTCTGAATATCAAGAGTCACATGCTATTTCTAAACTGATTGGCGCACCTCCAGGTTATGTAGGTCATGAACAAGGTGGCCGCTTAACCGAAGCTGTACGTCGTCAGCCGTTTTCAGTGGTTCTTTTAGATGAAATAGAAAAGGCTCACCCCGATATTTACAACACGTTCTTGCAAGTGATGGATGATGGGCGTTTGACAGATGGTTTGGGTCGCCAAGTCGATTTCAAGCGTGTGATTATGATTATGACCAGCAACACTGGGTTTAATACTGGCCCCTCGGTTGGGTTTCAAGATGTCATCAAAGATGTTCATCAGCCACTTAAAAATTTGTTCAGTCCTGAATTCTTAGACCGCTTAGATGAAGTGATTTCCTTTGATCCATTAGATGACAAAGGCATGATGCACGTGATTAGTAGCATGTTAGATGATATTCAGTCCGAGCTATCCAGCCGTGATGTACTCATATCTTTTGCCGATGATGTTGCACCGTTTTTGCTAGAAAAACTTCCCAAGACTCAAAGTGCCAGACCCTTGCGGGCAGTGATACGTGAGCATATCGAAGACCCACTGTCTTTAGAGCTTTTAGCCAATCCACCCAAAGAGCCCATGCTGGTTTCTGTAGACCAGGGACAAATTATCTTTGCTAGACCTTTAGAAGTAGCTTAAATTTTTGTTTGCAAATTTGTAAAGAGGCTGAGTTTTTTCAGCCTCTTTATTTTTGAATTCTATAGCTGAACATTTGTGAAAGGGTAGTTTCAAGTGTCTCAATTAATCTTGGAATTGTTATTTCTACTGACTTCTGACTCCCGTATTCTGACTTCTGGAGTTAATAAGTCTTTCAAATAGGTTTGTTAAACTACCCTTTGATGGAGGGCAAGCATGAGTATTTCAATGATTGAGATTTTGATAGCAGCTCTGCTGGGGGTGCTACTGGGAATAGGGCTTTATTGGCTGATGTATAGAAGCAGGTTTAGCAAAGCTGAAGGCTTGAATAAAGAACTCGAGCAGCGCAATCAAGAACTCTCTGAAGTTAGAGAGCAACTTCAGCACATGGTACAGCGCGATAGAGACCAATCCGATTACAAATCTAAAGTTGATGACCACTTTGTAGAAACAGCCGCCCTGATAAATCAGATGACCCAAAGTTATAAGGCAGTTTATGACCATTTGGAAAAAGGGGCTTTTTCTTTGGTGGGTAAAGAGACTTTGCAGGAACGTTTGGGAGATATTCAGTCCGAGCCGGTAAGGCTTGAGTATATTGGGTTAGGCTCTACGCAATCTGCGGAGGCTCGGGAAATAGGATATGTGTTGGTTTTAGAGCAAGACTTGCCTGAAAATGAGCAATTGCTAAAGCAATTAGCAGAAGCTTTAGGGGTGTCATTGCAAGATATTCCAGAAGCTCTCCATAGTGTCTTGACCCAGCCAGTAGCCCAGCGTCTTGAACAGATACTGCATGACCATAGTGTCTCTGCAAGTGTAAAACCTACAACTGAGTTATTTGATTCACTTAATGCCAACCATGTACCCTAACCTTCTTACAGGTTTATTCTGAAACCCTATCTTGCTTTTGCCATTCTTTGTTTATGTTGGGGCTCCACCTTTTTGCAGGCCAAGGTAGCACTAGAAGCTATCCCACCTTTCTTCTTGGCTAGTTTGCGTTTTGTGATTGCTGGTAGTTTGCTGGGTCTATGGTTACTAAAACAACAAAAGTTAAAGGCCTCAGTCATGTTGAAACTTTTACCCTCGAGCTTGCTTTCTATTACCCTCAATTATGCCTTGCTCTTTTGGGGGCTTCAGTTTTTGCCTTCGGGAATTAGTGGTGTCATGAATTTTGCAGGCGTTGCGCTAGCCTTACCGTTGGTAGCCTTTGCGCTAGGGTATGAGAGATTATCAGGGCCAATGATTCTGGGTTTGGTGTTGGGTTTTGCTGGGTTAAGCCTGTTGATGCTAGGTGCAGGACAGCTCGAGCCTAAAGGTGTGCTGGCTCTTGCTGCGGGTTCATTGGTGTATGCTTTTGGAAGCTTGCTGATGAAAAAGCTAGTTAAGGAACTTTCACCATTAGAGGTTTCAACCTGGCAAATGCTTAGTGGTGGAATAGTTTTGTTAGGATTAAGTCTTTTACTCGAGCAACCTAGTTTATTGCCACTGACCTCTCCTAAAATAATGTTCAGCGTGATTTATCTTACAGTCGCTTCACTTTTGGGGTTTACTACTTACACCTATTTGCTTAGTAAGTGGCCGCTTAGTCGGGTCTCGAGTTATAACTTTATTTGTCCAATGATTGCTTTGGCTTTAGGTGCTTTGATTTTGGGTGAACGTGTGAGTGAACTAGAAATTTTTGCCTGTGTGCTTCTAGTCTCTGGAGCGATGCTATCGCTAAGAGCTAGAACGCATTAGAGCGTATTTCAGAAGGGTTGTACAAAATTTGTACATGGCGTTCCTCTGTCGAGAAAATGTTTCTACTATTCTTAAATATGCGTTGAGGTGCAGACCAAGCAACTCGCCAGCAGCTTTTTGAAACTCGCTATAAAAATTCTTTGAAGAGAATGTTGGAAATACCTATTAAGAAATACTCTCAGTGCCATTTCCGTCCGGTAGCTTGTGGATTTAACCCTGTTCACCTGAATGTTTTAGGCACTATACTTTAATTAAGATGGTTCATAAGGTTTCTGCAAGAGTGCCAGAAAACTCGGCAAGACGAGTGATCATTGTTCTTTTGCCTGAAGTTATTACTACCAGGCATGGTTTACATCTAATAGCTGATCACAATCCCGAAGATTGGAATACAACTGACGAGATTCTTTTTCCAGCTAATGGTGAGAAAGAACAGCAACCATCATGGCTCGAGTCCCTTGATTTTACGTCAACCTTGCAGCAGGAAAATGATTTTGCTTTTGACATAGCCCTTAAACATTTAGCTCGAGCCTATGATCTACCCACAGCAGAATATACTGCCAAGCGGCTTGAATATCGTTGGTTTATGCCCTGAAATCTATTTGGTTAAGCGTTATAATTCCTAGCTAGGAAACTATGTCGAATTCATCAAAACGACAAATCACCCGTATAGCCGCCTACGGACTCGTCTTGGAAAATCAGCACATCCTACTGTGCAGAATTTCTAACCAGTTACCCGTAGATGCGGGCTTCTGGACCTTGCCAGGTGGAGGCATAGATTTTGGAGACGACCCAGCCCAAGCCATGATGCGAGAGGTTAATGAAGAAACTGGGCTTATTGCAAAACCATGTGGCTTAGCAGGAATAGACTCGTTTCATGAAGAAAACGAAGACCATACTTTTCATGGCATCCGCATTATTTATTACACTGAACTTATTGGCGGTACACTTAGGAATGAGCTTAACGGCTCTACTGATCTTTGTGCTTGGTGGTCACTTGACGAAGCAAGAACGTTGCCACTTGTTGATCTTACTGAAATTGGTTTAGACCTTTCATTCCCAAAGGTTTTATAAAAAGTTACTCGAGCAGGACGCGAGTAAAGGCATAATTCAGCAAACGAAAGGCATCTTCATCAGTACGGAAAAACGAATAGTTAATGTTTAGTCCCGTATTAAAACTTAGCATGAGTGTATAGCCACTAATGCTATACGTGCCAGCATTTGGATTTTGCCTGTCGGCGATGCTGGTTACGCTAGTAGGGTTAGCTCCTTGATCGAAAACTCCACCTACATAACTAGCTTCGCCGTAAACAAAGTGACCATCTTGCCCAAAGGTAATTGTTTTTGTTCCACCTGTGGCTACAGTAGAACTCCACGACTCCCACGAGTATTCATAGCTGCTGTCCAAGGTGAGATTCTGTTCGGGGGCAATAGGAAAATACTGTATGTTATCAATACTTAGCGTGCCATCTGTATTTTGACTAAAGGGTAAAAAGCTATCTGTTGCTGGGTTGTAGCCTTCTTTGATTTCGCAATTTTGGACATATTCGTAGCTGACACCATCTGCTGCTGTTTTTGTCTCGAGACTACACTCCTGCTGACTTTCAGGAACGCGCTCGCCAATCTGGATGCCGCTTCCTTGAACTAGGTAGGTGCTGCAAACAGCTTCACTATTATTCGCTTCTGCTGTCCAATAACGACTGCACACATCGCTACTTGCTAAGGCGTCAAAGCCCCAACGATAAATACCTTCGTAAACATAACCATTGGACAAGAAGTAAAGCGTGTCGCCTTCACCACTCATATATAAACCGTTTAGCCCTCCTGCACTTGCGGCGGGCGCAGGTGCTGTGATGTTTGCAGGTTGCAAGTAGTTCTCAACGCTTTCGGTAGCCTGCATAACGTCACTGGGTAAGGGGCGTGTTGGTGGGCCTGACCAAGTGCAGATGACTCTATCTCCATTAAATCCATTGTCATCTTGTCCTAGAAAAATTTCGGTATGACCGTTATCACCTAAATAAAATGTCGAAGGGCGATCACTGTTATTGCCCCAGTCAAACTCGCTTATATCTGTTTCATTATAAAGCTCTTGGCGTAACCCACCCGTGAGCCAATCGAGCGAGGTGTACCCTGGGTTATAGCGGTCTGGGTTGTAGTGAAAACTGTAACGCCCGACGCTCTCGGGCCACTCGAGTATCCCCAAGGAACCTACACCATACTCCTTCTTAAATAGCGCGTCATTGTGAAAGGAATACTCACTATTAGCAAATAGATCTAGTGTAGCTAGGTCTAGGCCGGCTATAGATAAATACCAAAGCTGGTTAGTGTCTATCTCAAAGATGTCTCCAATTTTATAATCTCCAACATCAGACGTGTATTCTCTGTAGCCTTGGCAAGTGTAGTGTCCTGGCTCGGGTGCATCGGCATTGATAGTAGTTGGAGTCGTTGGTTGTTCAGGTGTTGTAGTTGGCTGGGTTGTAGTTGGCTGCGTTGCATCTGGCTGCGTTGTTGGTGCTTGTTCTGCGGCTAGTTGCTGTATGGCATTGGCTATATTTGCACCAGGCGACTGACAGCGAATCCAGAGATCATTGTTGTTTTTGATGAAGGTATACATACCACCTTGTTTATCTGTTACAAACATAGCTTCATAAGATGCGTTGCCACTGCTGGGTTGAAAAACGAGGTAGCTGCCGCTTTGAAAAAAATTATCAAGGTCTGCACTGGCGTCCTCACTCACTGTCACACTGCCGTTTTCACTGGCACTACTTGTAGCAAAAGTGTAACTATTATCGGCGGCGATGGTGAGGCTAGCTCCGATGTCTTGGGCATTAACATCAAAAATACTTTTCTCGCTGCTAAAGCATGAATAGTTGCCAGGTACAGGTCCTTGAAATGGCAGAGCGTAAACCCAATGCGGAAAAAGTACAAACCATGCAGTTACAAAAAATCTCATCAAGCCTCCCAATAAACCACGATGTGCCACGCGCAAACCTTTTTATAAAGGTATAAGAAACGCCAGGGCCAAGGCGATAGCAAGGGTTATAACCAGTCCTAAAATACCGATGCCAATAACCTGCCAAACTGAACCTTTGCTCCCGCCTTTGGCTAAGTGAGCTTCTACCAGTGACCCTTGCTGTGATTTTGCTAGAGACATCAGCAGTGTGCAAGAGATGATCGGAATAAGCGAACGAGGAGTTTGCTCGGGTAAGATGAAGATAGCTAAAATCAACAGGATAACCGTAGCAATACCACCCCAAAGAAGAGCCTTGTTCCTGTTGTCAGGTTGCCCCAGTGAAACATAGTTGGAGCCTAGGAGCCAGGCACCAGCAATAGGTCCTCCTAAAAAGGTAGCGCCAAAAACTTGCCAGGGAGTGTACAACCTGTAAGTTGGCGTAGACATGGTTTCCTGCGTTGGCAAAGTTTCTTGTGAGGATAGTGGCAACTCATTCATAGTTATCTCTTTTCTTACTCGAGCGTGGCGTATTACACCCGTTCAAAGGATTTGACTTGGTGTTTACTCGAGTGAATAGGTAACGGCACCAATAACCGCATTATCTTTCTTTTCATTCCAGAAGTAAAAGGTTTTCCTCACGATGTTTCCGTCATCATAGCGAAGCTCGAGCGTATAGCCATCTAGCGTATAGGTTCCGGTAGTTGTAGGTGGATTGGGGTTCTTGTCATCAGCAGTGACGGTCATACCAGTAGTGACATCACCCACCGTATTACTCGTACTGGTTCCGCCTACGGTGCCTTCTTCGTCAGTGTAATAATTCGAGTTTTGTGAATAGTCGCCGTAGCTGTTGGTGCTGCCCATCGTGCTGTAGGTAGATGTCTCGAAGCGGCCATCGGGCATAAAAATGATGGTATCTGAATAGGTTGATACCGTGCCACCCATTCCTATCATGCCAGTAGTGGAGGCACTAAGATTGTTATAAGAAGTGTTCAAAAGTTCACCAGCTTGGGCAGGTTGAACAAGAAAACCATCCAAGGCTAACCATTCATTAGAGCCGTACCACTGCACACTTACAGTGTCTCCGTTGCGCTGCCACGTTCCCCAATTTTCTTGTTCGTATTGTTTAGAATCAACCGCGTTGAGGTCACTGGGAGGAACTTGCAAGTTTTTATAAATCGTGCCGTCTTTTAGCAGTAAGTAAGTCGCTTCCTGAAATTGATAACCTGTAAAGGTGGTTACACCTTCGCCTGTATGGATGATGCCTTCAATATCGGCAAGCTGTACGCCTTGCCCTGGTGCGGTCACATACTTAAAGCGTTCTTCTTCAACTTGGGCAATTGCTTCTTCTGCCGGTGAAGGACGCTGCGCCACGTTTCTATAGCGACATAGCGTAGTAGCAATATCTACATCCGATGAGTCTTCATCACTTACACCGTAAAGCGTTGGCTGGTTTTGTGTGTCGCGGTAGAACTTAAAAGACCTAATGGTATCGCCATAATAGGAGTTATAAAAAAAATTTGTGATGATGTCGTCGTAAGCATCGTTAAAAATATCTGAATATTCATAGGGGTCAGCACTTAGTTCGCCAGTGGCTTGGTTGTAGGTAAATACATTTGTTAGCTCTGAATTATCTGCCTGAATGATTCGTAAGCCCATATCAGGATAAAGACTCAGCACGTATTCATTAATGTTTGTACCCGTGTCATCATCACTGTAATACCAGTAATACTCACTGAGACATTGATAATCGCCAGGCTCGAGTGCTCCCCCCGCCGCTAACGTACCAACCCCAGGAATTTCCGTGACTTCACCAGAAAGGATCTCCCCACTTCCCGCCTCAATCATGGCGTATTCATTCGGGAACTGCTGGCGCAAGTTGTACTCTTGATTTAAGTTCGCTAAAAGATTATTACAATAATTTGCTGGGTCAGTCAAAACCGAATCGAGCTGTGTGAATAACTCTTCTCGTTTGGCATTTGCGGTTTCCTCGAGGCTTAAAAAACGTGTTCCCATCGCCACCTTGAATTTTCCTTCAATTTCATAAAAGAACTGCTCGGCTTGCCAGGTTTCTAAAGCCTGTGCGTTGGCTGTTTGTAACTCGGGTACTCAAGCGTCACACCATTCCTTGGTCATGACTGCGATTCGCCCATTGCTCCAGACAATGCTCAGTGCGTCTTCATAGGAACTGGGGGGTGCTGTGGGTTGCGTTGCTTGTTCTGTAGTTGGGTTAGTTGGTTGGGTAGTTGGGTTGGTTGGTGCTTCTTGTGCTACGGCTGCGCCAATCACTTTGGCTATATCTGCACCAGAAGACTGACAGCGAATGTCTAAGCCGTTGTTGTTGCGGATAAAAACATATAGTCCACCATAGTTATCGCTGACAAACATGCTCTGGTAAGGTGTGCTTCCACTGCTGGGTTGCAAACTTAGGAAACTGCCACTTTGAAAATAGCTCGAGAGGTCATTACTGGTATCTTCACTGACCGTTACGCTACCATTTTCAGTGGCGTTACTCGTCGTGAACGTATAACTGTTATCTGCGGTGATGGCGAGGGTCGCACCGATGTCCTTGGCATTGGCATCAAAGATACTTTCTCCACTAGAAAAGCATTGATAGACACCTGACACAGGTGCTTGAAAAGGCAGGGCATAAGCTGTGTTAAAAAGTAGGATAAAATGGATAATTACCAATAGCAGCTTTTTCACACGGTGTTCCTTTCTCTAAACCAGCAAGCCTTTTCAAGCGTAAGCATAACGCGCTATACTGGTGTAAATGCAAGAGGATTTTTTTACTAGCTCAGTGTGCTTAAACCACCTGAAGCTGTTCCTTAGCGTCTTGTAATTGCTGCAAGGCAGCCGTGCCCCTAAGTTCTTTATTTCTTCTAGCATAATCAATTGCTCTCTTGTCATCTTTGTTTTTTATATTTGCGTTCGCACCCACTTGCAGCAGTGTTGTAACCTTTGCTTCGGGATGATTATTGAATTTGGCAGCCCACATTAAAGCAGTATCCCCGTTGTTGTTTTGAGCGTTGACATTCGCTCTGGCTTTAAGTAGTGTCGCCATCACTTCGGGAGAACTGCTAGTAGCAGCCCAGATTAAAGCTGTATTACCAGTATTATCTCGAGCATCTACCCCTGCACCAGTCTGAAGCAATAAGATAATGACTTTGAGATTTTCACTAATGCTAGCTCCCATTAAGGCTGTGTTGCCGTTGTTATCTCGAGCATTCATATCTGCGCCAGCTTGAAGGAGTAACACAGTCACCTCAGGCTTTTTGTTATAGCGACTAGAAAGTATTAGAGCTGTCTCGCCTTCTTCGTTTTGGGCGTTTACATCCGCGCCAGCTTGAAGGAGTAGGGCAATGACTTCAGGGGTTTCATTCCATCCAGTATACATTAAGGTTGTATAGCCATATCTGTCTCGAGCATTCACGTCAGCCCCAGCTTGCAATAGGCTGATAATCACTTCAGGGTTTCTGTTGAGAGCAGAGCGTATTAAGACGGTCTGATTCCTTTTGTCTCGCACATTCACGTCTACGCCACTTTGCAACCAAGCACAAACGTCATCAAGAGTCGCTTGCGGCTGTAGATGCGTACCTAGAGCCTTCGAGATTTTTGCGTCACGCGCTCTAAGCACAATGGTAATAATGAGAGGTATCACCAAACATATCACTACAACTATCAAGGCATCTAGCCAAGGATCACCAAAGAAAACAATATTTGTATTTCTTCTGTGCTGGCGATGTGATTGCCCTACAACGACAACCATCATAAAAAAGAGAGCAACCAGCCACCGCCTGTTAGAAAAATTCATTGGGAAGTTCCTTTTGGTGTTATACGCTGTTTGTATAAAAGTCCTTTTATGCTGCTAGAAAACCTGTTTCAGCCCTTAGCATAATGTGCCATACTGGTGTAAATGCAAGAGCCTTTTTTTACCAGCTCAGAAATGGCGAAAAACCTCGAGGTCACTGATCCTCAAGTGGGTCTATTTCTAGTCAGCCGTGTTAAAGCGCGCTATTTGTTTCCGTTTATCTACCAAGAATACAGTTTGAGTGAAGCCGCTAAGGTGTTAAATACCAGCCTGGCAAATCTGCGCTATTGGGTTAGAAAAATGGAAGACCTCGGGCTGATTAAAGTGACCCGCTTCGAGAAACGTAAAGGCAGTCCCATCAAGTATTACCGCAGCGTAGCCCATAAATTTTCTTTTGCATTAGAGCGACTCCCCGCCTCAGAGGTTGACGAGATTCTGTTTAATGAAGCAGAATTGCCCACCTACCAACGTGCTTCTAAAGCCCTTGCCGCTACCGGGCGCAAACATGTTAAAGAGTGGCTGCTCCAAGTTTATATGACAGATAAAACGACAGCGCACGCGATTATCCCCAAATATGGCAGTCTCGAGGAAGCAGAGATTGCCAACATCTGGTGGCTTTACAGACTTACTCCAGAACAGGCAAAAACCTTTCGAGATGAACTGACTGAGTTGAAGGTTCGTTACAACAAACTCAGCGAAGAAAATCCTGAAACGATGCCCCTTTATATCAGCCATTTGATGTTGGCAGAAGAAAGCTAAGCTTAGTAAATCACAGAACTGCGCCAGCCACAAGTGAGGTGCTTCGCTGACATTCTGTGCTTCACTGAGACTAATCCTTGACGCATTCACGCAATGCTTGCTTAATTTTTTCTAAGCCTGTTTGTAATTCATCTAAGGTTGGCCAGGCATAGCCAATTCGCATATAACGCCGTTCTTGCTCAAACCAATGTCCAGCCCCACGAATGCCCCTAATTCGTTTATACGCTTATGAAAGGCTTCAACGTCTACACCACTATCAGCCTTGATGCGTGGAAAACACACAACACCACCTGATGGTTTTACCCATTCCATGAGGGGTTCGGTTTGTATCCAATGACGAACGATTTGCAAAGCCACGTCACGATCTTGGTTAATTTGTTTTAAGAGCACAGCACGTTTTCTATAAACCTGATAAGCAATTTCTTCTTCGATGATTGGCCCAGTAATCACCATTTGTTCTTTGGCAGCCAGGAAAAGTTCAGCTAGGGTGTCATCTCTGGTTATTAACCAACCCAGCCTTAAACCAGGTAAGCCATAGCTTTTTGAAAGTGACCCTACACTAAGCACACGCTTACTCAATGTTGTGGCAAGCGGATACTCATTTCCTAAACCTCGGTATGTTTCGTCAACCAACAGCCAGCAGTTTCTTTCTTCGGCTAGTGCAACAATCTTTTTTAATTCTTCCCAAGGCAAGACCGTTCCTATTGGGTTATGTGGAACCGTGATGCTAATTAGTTTGGTGTTAGGTTTGATATGCTTGGCAATATCAGTTGCAGTGTATTGAAAGTTGTTTTCAAACTGCAAGTCAACAAAGCTGATCTCACACCCAATTGCTCTTGGTGTTTCAATATTTGTAGCATAGTTTGGGCGCAAGACCACCACCTGATCATTTGCTGTAAGCAAGCTCGTTGCAATCATAAACAGCGCACCTACTGCGCCAGGTGTGAGTAAAACGTGCTCAGGTGTTGTTGCACCATCTTTTGCTAAAAGTTCTCGTAACCCAGGATGCCCTCGGTGGTCGCCATATTGTAAAAGCAACGAATTAACATCAACTTGAATATCAAAGTCTTTGAGTGTTCTATCTCGAATGGAGCTTTCGGTGAGGTTGTATTTGATGTTGCCATAGCCGATTTGTTCGGGGGATTCTATTTCGATGGGAAGGCGTTTATAGTTCATGTCAATATATTAACCTTTTATGCATTATTATCTTTAACGCTTAGCTGCCACATACACACCTAAACCAATCATGGCAGTACCTGTAACCACTCGCTGACGTTGTTGCCAGCGTTTGGAAGAGCGTAAGCGTTCACCAAGTGGGCCAGCAAAGAAGGTGACAACTAAGTCTGCACTGGTATTTAAAATAACGCTGATGCTACCTAGCAAAATAAATTGCAAGGTGATATTGCCTTGAGCAGGGTCAACAAATTGTGGAATAAACGACAAGAAAAATAAAGCAGTTTTGGGGTTGAGCATTTCGGTAATGATGCCCTGTGTAAAAGGATTACCAGTTGTAGGTGCATCAATAGATGTTTCAAGCTCGAGCTTCTCTAAGAGCATCTTGACACCAAGATAAATCAAGTAAGCTGCACCTGCATATTTTACTACCATGAAGGCTACTGAACTAGCAGCCAGAATAGCTGACAATCCAAAGGCTGCGGCAAAAACATGAACAGAACCGCCCACGGCGGTACCAAAGGATGACTGTATCCCTTCTTTGCGTCCACCGTGCAAACTGCGAGCAAGTACATAGAGCATTCCAGGGCCAGGTACAACTGCTAATAAAAGAGCTGCACTAAAGTAAGTGATAAACATGGTTAAATCAAGCATAAATCCTTTCGGGGGTCGAGTTCGGGTTTCAGTAAAAACCAACTACTGACCCCTGAAACCCGAAACCCGGAACCTATTCTAACGCATGTTCACGCATGGCTTTAGCAACGGCTTTATCCACGGCATTAGGGCTTTTCTCTAATTCGGCAACTACATTTTGTCTATCAATTTCTGAGCGGTTTTGCGAGAGTTTGAATTTACCCTCGAGCTTTGTAAGTTCAATTTCAAAAGCCACAATTCCCTTGATCATTCCTTGTAAATATTGTTCAGAAAGATCTAGCATGTCCCAGGTTTTTTCGTATTGTAAAACCAGCTCATGCAACAGGTTTTTTACGGCTTCTGGGTCTTCAATAATGTTCACTTTGCCGTAGGCATGAACGGTCATATAGTTCCAGGTGGGTACGCTGGGGTGCTTGCCATACCAACTAGGTGAAATAAAACTGTGATCGCCTTGAAAGATAACCAGCACTTCTTTGTTTTCATGAAAACTGCTCCACTGAGGATTAGCTCTGGCAATATGGCTAGTGATTTTGTTTTGTTCAGGTTTGGTGGTAAAAGGCATATGGGTAGCAAAGGGCAAACCTTCATGAATGCTGACCAGAGTGGCAAAACTAAACTGCTGCATGAGGTCAAACAAGAGTGTTTTGTCAGTGATTTCAAAGTGCTTAGGTAGGTACATGATTTAGATTAACAGGTTTGAAATATAGAATTGCAAGCGTAAGATACGCCATAGTAAGTAAGGGAGGATTTACTTATTTATTCAACCTAATTAAACCCAAATGGATATTAGTCAAGAACGTAGATTGCTCAAAAGACGCTTAAAACTAATGGTTGACAGGAATATGTTCTAGGCGTAAGCTACCTCCACACCGCAGAGGTGTATACAGATTGTGGGGAAATCCGGTGAAGTGTATCTATTCCGGTGCTGTCCCGCAACGGTAGGAAGTTTTGTTTACTAAAGCAAACTGAGCGTAGCGAATAGAAATTGTTACGATTCAGTTATTGTTTTCAAGATAAAACCTCGAGCCCGAATGCCATGATCTGTAAACGTATTGTGCAGATATTTTTTAGTATCTCTACACAAATTGCCCGAGGAGGTCTTTATGTCTTTATTTATCCAGATGCTTTTATTCATCCAGCAAAAATCTCGAGGTGTATCATGATGCTTCCATGCTTATATCGCTTTGAGGCTAGGTCTAAAGCGATTGTGCTTGATTTGTTAGAGCCTAGATGGGTTATTTCTAGTGCGCCTTATCGTGGTGGGTTGTTACAGAGCCGTTATTTGGTCAACTACACCGCCCCTCATGACTTTGCTACAGATGACGTTTCTGAAGCCATAGAAAACAAGATAACAACCCTAGGGCTACCCAAAGAGCAGACCACCTGTGTCATGACTGCGGTCAATGTTGATACCTATAGTTATGCTCAGTCTAATGTAGAAGAGGTAAAAGCTCGAGTCTATATAACAGTAGGGTTAGGCAATCTTTCTTCTCCTGGGTATAGCTCTTTAGCCTCGCTGGAAGCGGGAACCATAAACATTCTGGCTCTGGTGTAAGCCGACTTACCAACATCGGCTTGGGTAGAAACCATTCAAATGATTAGCGAAGTTAAAGTGCGCTGCTTACAAGGACTGCTCACTGCCGAGGGTTATCCTGCGACTGGAACCAGCACAGATACCATCACCGTTGCTTTTTTACCTGGACCAAAACAACCCTATGCAGGCGCAGTAACACCTACAGGAAAAGCTCTGGGGCTGGCTGTAGATCAAGCCTTTAGAAAATCTCTTGTAAAGATGGGATTGAATCCTTGTGAGCCTGCTTCTAGCCTTGTGCATTGATTGGTTTTGCGGTGAACCCCCTGTCCGGTTTCATCCGGTAGTTTGGATGGGAAACTATTTGAAATGGGCCGGGCAGGGCTTAACCACCCTAAGCCCTCGAGTGGCCTTTATGCAAGGAGGATTGTACTGGATACTAGGTGCGAGTATTACGGTGTTGGTGTACGGGTTGCTGGGTTTAATGCTAAGAGTTTTTCCCTACTGGCTCGAGATTTTCTTGCTGGCTCTTTTGCTCAAACCTTTGCTCTCTTTCAAAATGCTGCTAGATGAAGTGCAGGCGGTTGAAACGGCATTACAACAAAGCCTCGAGCAAGGACGAAAGCGTTTATCTTATATTGTCAGCCCTAACACCTCACAACTTAGTGATGTAGAAGTGCGAGAAAGCGCACTCGAGTCTTTGGCAGAAAACCTCTCTGACTCGGTGATTGTACCTTTGTTTTGGTACGCGCTCTTGGGTTTACCAGGGGCTGCTCTTTACCGCTTTGCCAATACTGCTGATGCCATGTGGGGTTATAGAAACCAGTGGGAATGGGCAGGCAAAATAGCAGCTAGAGCTGATGATGTTTTTAACTTTATTCCTGCCAGAATCACCGCTCTTTTTTTATTCCCTCGAGTTTTTATTCAACTTGCTAAAGCCGCGCAACTGCTCAAAGAATCACAGCGTACACCTTCGCCTAATGGGGGCTATCCTATGTCTGCTTTGGCCTTGTATCTGGGAGTGCGGTTATCAAAGCCAAAGGTTTATAGTTTGAATGCGTATGGACAACTTGCCACAGCGCAGGATGTCATGAAGGCCTTGCAGCTCTGTACTCGAGTGGCTTGGGGATTTGCAATACTATCGGCATTTATTTCTTACCAGCTTTATGGTATTTAAGGATGTAAATTTATGTATGAACATGAGCCTGATGGATTTATTCATGGAGGAACCGACAGTGGCCCTGAACCCCAGTATGATTTTTCTTCCAATGCCAATGCACTTGGACCCAATCCACCGGTGTTTGAGGCCATCAAAGCTACTAATCCTACGCACTATCCTGACCCACACTACAGCAAGCTCTATCAGGCTTTAGCACACTATCACCAGGTTGACCAGAACCAGATTGCGGTAGGAGCAGGTACCAGTGACCTGATCCACCGTCTGGTGCGCTGGAAAGCTACACAAGGAGCCATGTTGGTTCTTTCCCCGACCTTTTCTGAATATGTTCGTGCCGCTCAAGTTAATGATGCTATGTGGTTTTGGGATGTAAATAATGCTGATGAATACTTGGCACGTTTGCCCAAAGCTAGACTTGCATTTCTTTGTGTGCCCAACAACCCAACAGGCCAGGTCTATTCATTTATTCAAGAAGCAGCGCACATTGCACACCAAAAGGATGTGGTTCTAGTCTGTGACTTGGCGTATTTACCCCTGTTGCAAGAGACGATTGAGTTACCTCAAAATGTTTGGAAGCTCTATAGCCCTAACAAAGCCAATGGTCTTACTGGTATTCGTGCGGGTTATCTGGTTGCCCCAAGGGATATTTTGCGTTTTCGCAAACTTGCCCCGTCGTGGGTCTTGTCGGTTTATGGAGAAACTTTTCTTAAAACAAACTTATCTATTCAAGCACAAGACTGGATAGATAAGTCAAAAAAAACCTTGTGGCAATGGCGAGATGATATGGCCAAAGAGCTACAAGACTTAGGACTTGAGGTCACTATAGGTCAAGCTAATTTTTTACTAGCAAAAGTAGGCGAGGCGACCCGTATTAGCAAGGCCTTGCGAGAAGGTGGTATTCGAGTGCGTGATTGCTCCTCCTTTGGACTATCCAATTGGATACGCCTCTCAGCTCAAAAGCCGGAAGCCTGTCAAGCTCTAAAAACTGCGTTGCAAGACCTGCTATGAGCCTATTTTTAGAGGGGGTCAAATGGCCAAGGCACTGATGATACAAGGGACCAATAGCGGAGCAGGGAAAAGTTTTTTAGTGACTGCACTGTGTCGTTATTATGCTCGGCAGGGCGTGAGGGTTGCACCTTTCAAGGCCCAAAATATGTCCAACAATGCTCGAGTGGTAAGTGCTGGTGAAATAGGCTCAGCACAATATTTTCAGGCTTTGGCTGCAAAAGTACAACCTGAGGTAAGAATGAATCCGGTTTTATTAAAACCAGAAGCCGATACAAAAAGTCAGGTCATTGTGTTAGGTAAGCCTGATTTTGAAACCTCCAAATTGTCCTGGCATACACGCAGAGAAAAACTTTGGCCGATTGTCAAGGATAGTTTATATTCTTTGATGGATGACTATGACTTATTGATTATTGAAGGTGCAGGCAGCCCAGCAGAAATTAATTTAAGACACAGCGATATCGTCAATATGGCTGTAGCTCTAGAAGTCAATGCCGATGTGCTTTTGGTAACTGATATTGATAGGGGTGGTGCTTTTGCCCATCTTTATGGAACCTATCAGTTACTCGAGCAGACTGAGAAACAATTGATCAAGGGTTTTATTCTCAATAAGTTTCGTGGTGATGCTAGCTTGCTTGCCCCAGCACCCGAAAGACTCGAGGCCTTAACTGGTGTGCCTACTGTGGGTGTTTTGCCCATGTTCTATGGACACGGTTTACCAGAAGAAGATGGGGTTTTTGATGACCGTCCTAGTGGTTCTGGATTTACGGTTGGGGTGGTGGTCTATCCGCGTATTTCTAACCTAGATGAATTTGAGCCACTCAAGCGTTTGCCCAATCTAAAACTGCTTTGGATTAGAAACGCTTTAGATATTCAGAATGTTGATTTACTCATTTTGCCAGGCTCAAAACATGTGGCATCAGACTTGCTTTGGTTGCGAGAACAGGGACTAGATGTAGCCATACAAAACCATGCAGTGCGTAAGCCGTTATTAGGCATTTGTGGGGGTTTGCAAATGCTGGGTCAAACCCTTAGTGACCCTTTTGGTATTGAAGACCCACAGGGAGTTGAAGGTTCAGGAACAGGTCTAGGCATTTTGCCTCTTCAGACACTGTATTCACCTGAAAAGCATCAACGCAAAACCACTTTAGCCTTTCATGATCTATCTGATTTCTGGCAACCTCTATCAGGTCTCACGGTAGCAGGTTATGAGATTCGGCATGGGCGCAGCAGCATGGATGGTTTAGAGGATAGTTGCTTTTCACAAGGGAATGTTCTGGGGATTTACTTACATGGTTTATTTGAAAATCAGGCCGTTCTTGAGTCTCTTTTTGGTGCTAAGGCAGATCCACTTGAAAAGGTTTTTGAAGGCTTGGCAGATTTTCTGAGGCCAACTTACCCAGTGAACGTTTAGAGGCTTATACAAGGCTAATATTTGACAAACATATCCTGTAAGCGTAAGCTACTTTTTAGCCGAAAGGCACACTTATACGCTTGGGGAAATCCAGTGACATTATGTTTATAACTATTCTGGTGCTGTCCCGCAACGGTAAAAAGCTAAATGCTTTAAGCCCGAATACCAAGTCTAAGTGATGTAGCATCCCTTGCGCGGAACAAGGATAGGCAGCCCTGAGTTTAGATAATCCTGAGCTTTCCCTATTCAATTTTATAGCCGTGCAAGTGGCCCGAGGAGGCCCTTGTGAAACGTGTAGTGCAATTCATCCAACATCTAGTTTGTTACCCCTTCATTTCTAAAAGTGGCGAGTGGAAAGTGGAAAGTGGCGAGTGGAAAAAATCTTTACTTTTCACTTTTCACTTTTCACTTTTCACTCTTTCCTTTGCCTCTACCTATCCCCTAACCATCACCGATGAACTAGGCCGCACTGTAGTGATTGAACAAGAACCCGAGCGCATTATTTCTATGTTGCCTAGCCACACTGAGACTTTGTGTGCAATAGGAGCCTGTGATCTTTTGATTGGTGTTGATGATTACAGTAACTATCCTGAGCAGGCAGCGAGTTTGCCAAAATTGGGTGGCGGTTTAACTGGCTATGACGGTGGGCCAGATGTGGAAGCCATTGTAGCTTTAGAACCAGATTTAGTGATGGTAAGTGAATATGGTGAATTGGCACAACTCTTAGAACAAGCTGGAATTACTGTCTATGCTGGTAGCTCTCAAACCTATGAAGATGCTTTTGTTTTCTTTGAATTGACTGGAAAAATAGTTAACCGTGAAATTGAAGCCATTCTATTGAGTAAGAAAATTAAAAATGAAATTGAAGCCATTGCAGCTTTGGTAGCAGGTGCCCAAAAGCCCAGCGTTTATTATGAAATTGATCCAACTCCGTATAGTGTTGGACCCAATTCATTTATTGGTGTGTTGATTAATAAAGCTGGGGGGCAGACCATCGTCAGTGAAGAGCAAGGTGATTTCCCGCAGCTTGATCCTGAGTTTATTGTTGCTAGTGATCCTGACGTGATTGTAATGGCTGACGCTGCTTATGGTGAGAGTATAGAAACCTTGCAAGCCAGAGCTGGTTTTGAAAATTTACGGGCTATTGCAGAAAACCGTGTTTATGGATTATCACAAGAACAAAATGATTTAACCAGTGTTCCAGGGCCGCGTCTGGCTGAAGTGGTTCGTTTATTTGCCCAGATGTTTCACCCCGATCTTATAGATTGAGTATGCAAACTACAGTGGATGTTCGGGTAATGAAAGTATGGTGGCGTTTGACACCTGTTTTGCTCTCGAGTCTTATTCTTATCATCGTCATCATTCTTTCTGTGGGTATTGGCTCAGTGTATATTTCACCCATCAGAGTTACTGAGGCCATCCTTAATGGGATTACTGGTAATATGCAAGACTTGAGTGACACCATCATCTGGAAAATGCGCTTGCCTAGAGTATTACTCAGTGCCTTAGTGGGTGCAGCCTTGGCAGTTTCTGGTGTAGCCTTTCAAGGACTCTTTCGTAACCCATTAGCTGACCCCTATTTATTGGGTGTGGCCAGTGGCGCAGGGTTTGGTGCAACTGTGGTGATGGTTTTTGCTGGCACGATTCCTTTCCTAATGATTGTGGGGGTTCCTTTAGCAGCTTTTGTGATGGCCTTTATCACCGTGATGGTAGTTTTACTCTTGGCTAGACAAGGGCGCAGTATAGGCTTGCTGGCACTGCTACTAGCAGGGGTCATGCTGGGTTCTATTTTGACAGCAGCAACTTCGTTTGTAATGCTTTATGCCCGTGAACAAGCTCTAGGGGTTTTGGCTTGGCTGATGGGAAGTTTTAGCTTTTCTAGCTGGCAAAAGATAGCCGTGATGTTCCCGGCACTTTTGGTGGTCAGCGTAGTGGTGGGGTTCTCGAGCCGAGCCCTAAACTTGCTTCAACTTGGTGAAGAGCAAGCCATGCAGCTTGGTTTACCCGTAGAGCGATTTAAGATGCTGCTTATTGCTGTAGGCACGCTGGCCACAGCCGTTGCGGTCAGCGTTTCAGGGATTATCGGGTTTGTAGGTCTAATTATTCCACACGTGGTGCGTTTGGCCCTAGGGGCAGATTACCGAAGGATGATTCCTATAGCAGCTTTGTGGGGAGCCATTTTTTTAGTCATGGCAGATTTAGTTGCACGTACTTTGATTTCACCTAATGAGCTACCTATCGGAGTAGTGACGGCCCTAGTAGGTGGTCCTTTTTTCTTATACCTCTTGCGCCAACGCCAACAAACACAGAGATAGTAACCCGTAGGATGCGTTCTACGCATCATCCAAAGAAAGCATAGCCATGATAGATGTTGATAGCCAATCTAAAGTCTTAAATATCCAAGGACTTAACTACGCCTATAAGAAAAAAACTGTTTTGCATGATGTGACTTTTGAAGTGCAAGCAGGTGAGGTTCTAGGAATAGTGGGCCCCAACGGTGCTGGCAAATCAACAGTGATTAAACTTTTGACAAGAGTTTTAGAGCCTGCCTCGGGAAGCATCACTCTGAATAAAAAAAAGATTAAAGAGATGTCAAGGCTCGAGTTAGCCCGTCATTTGGCAGTGGTTCCGCAAAGCAGCGAACTACCTTCTGATTATCGTGTTTTTGATCTGGTGATGATGGGGCGCACACCGCACTTGGGGTTTTTATCTCGAGAAAGTAAAGAAGATATAAATTTAATTGAACGGGTTATGCAGCGCACCGACACTTGGATTTTTAAGGATCGTTTTGCCAGCCAACTTTCTGGTGGTGAACGCCAGCGCGTGGTGCTGGCTAGAGCCTTAGCTCAGGAGCCTAGCTTTTTACTTTTGGATGAGCCTACTAATCATCTGGATTTGAAATACCAAGTAGAGGTTCTTCGCTTGGTGCAGCAAGAAGTATCCAGAGGTTTAGGAGCCTTGGTGGTTCTACATGATTTGAATCTGGCTGCACGGATGTGTGACCGTATTTTGGTCTTGCATCAAGGTCAAGTGGTAGCGCAGGGAAAACCCCAAGAGGTCTTAAATAAAGAGTTACTCGAGCGGGTCTATCAAACCTCTGTAAGTGTTCAAATGCAGCAGGGTATTCCTGTGATTATGCCAGACCTTAAACGTTGGGAATCTTAAGATGCTTACAAATTGGACTCGAGCCTTACAAGTTGCCTTTGGTTTTCTTACCACTTTGCCAATACCCATCATCAAAGATTGGCGTGAAGATGATTTACGTCTTGCTGTAAAAGTTTATCCAATTGTGGGTTTGGTGATTGGGTTACTGCTAGCTTTGGTGATGTACTTGACTCAGGGACTCGAGCCTTTTTTGTCTGCAACGCTTGTTGTCGTTGTGTGGCTAGCTGTAACTGGCGGCCTTCACTTTGATGGCTTTTGCGATATGGCAGATGCAGCTCTGGTTCCTAAATCTACAAACGAACGTTGGCGTATTGCCAAAGACCCACGCATTGGTAGTTTTGCACTGATGGCGGGTGTACTGCTTATTTTGGTTAAAGTTGCTGCATTATCTGGTCTTGAAGGGTCTTACGCCATTCTTTTTATTCCAATGTTGGCACGCACTGCTGTTACCTGGGCTATGGCCCGTTATCCTGTACATGATAGTAGCTTGCTGGGTCGCCAAAGCAATCTGCGCTGGGATGAAATTATTTTACCGATGGGTATAGGTTTGCTCTTGAGTGTATTGATTGCTGCCCTGACTCAAACTAACTTAATGCCGCTACTTATTGCCCTAGGATTAAGCACTTTTTTGGTGGCTTCATTTCTTAACCGAAAGATGCAAGGTCTAGGCGGCGATGCTTACGGAGCAATAGTAGAAATCAATGAAGCTGTTTTATTAGTCGCAACAAATTTTTTAATGAGGTGAATATGTCAACTACACCGCCAACCAATATGAAAACCCCTAAGCCCCAAGGTGAGCGCAAGGGTTTAGTGATTATCAATACCGGCAACGGTAAAGGCAAAACCACGGCTGCACTGGGCTTGCTCATGCGGGCCAGTGGGCGAGGGCTACGCACACGGCTGTTTCAATTTATCAAACATCAAGATGCTGTTTTTGGTGAACATAAAAGTTTAGACACTCTGGGCGTTCCACACGAAGGCTTAGGTGACGGCTTTAGTTGGCGCAGTCAAGATTTAGAACGCAGCAAAGAAATTGCTAGAGAAGGCTGGGAAAAAGCCAAGGCAGCTATATTAAGTGGTGAGTATGATTTGATTGTCCTAGATGAAATAACTTACCCCATAAGCTGGGGTTGGTTTGAGGTTGATGATGTGATTGAGGCTTTGCAAAAACGACCAGAGAAAATGCACGTGATTATCACTGGTCGCGATGCCCATGAAAAGCTAATTGCATTAGCTGATACCGTTACCGAAATGAACCCAGTAAAACATGCCTTTGATGCAGGTGTACCAGCGCAGAGGGGAATAGAACACTAGGAGGAGTCTTCAACAGGGGGTATCATCCCGTTATCACGATGATGTTGATGATTAGATACTACTTGCTGTTGAAGTCTCCTCTTGAAACCTATTTTTATGCTCGAGCTTTTTCTTATTCGCCATGGTCAAAGTACCTCCAATAAAGAAGGTCGTATTCAAGGGCAACAAGATGTTCCTTTGAGTGAAGAAGGTCTTCGTCAAGCAAAAAAATTAGCCCAACGTTTAAAGAGGATTTCTTTTGATCAGATTTATAGCTCTGATTTACAGCGTGCCAAACAAACGGCCTTGTGCGTTTATCCAGAACATAAACTTATTTCTGATAAACGTTTGCGTGAAATTCATCTGGGTCATTTTGAAGGAAGATTGTGGGATGAATTAAATGATCAGGAACGTGAGCAGTTTTCAGTCTTTCGTACCGGTCCCTATGATTTACCAGTACCTGGTGGTGAGTCAAGTGATGATTTGCGTTTTCGTGCTATGGCTTGGCTCGAGAGTTTACCTAGTGACGGGCGAGTCGCTGCGTTTACCCACGGAGGTTTGATTGTCAGTATTTTGCAAAGCATTTTGGGTCGCCCGCCGGTTCGGCACTGGCAAGACCAAGAGGGTTGGGGATTCTGGATTGAAAATACCAGCATTACTGAATTAAAAATAAGCTCGGGATACAAAACCATCGCCAGGGTTAGTGACGTAGCACATTTGGAAATACTATGACCTATTTGATTACAGGTGGTGCGCGTTCAGGTAAATCTAGCTATGCTGAAACGCTGGCAAAACAAGCTGGTCAGGATGTACTTTATATTGCCACCCTCGAGCCTTCTGACGAAGAAATGCAAACTCGTATTGCAAGACATAAATCTCGGCGACCTGAAAGCTGGAAAACCATTGAAACTAAATTTAACCTTGTTCAAGCCATTCAAGAATCTAAAGAAAAGGTGATTGTGATTGATTGCTTATCTGGGTTTGTAACAAATTTAGTTTTGCAATATGAGCAAGCTGGCGAAGATATCGTGATTGAAAAAACCCTCGAGGCTGTTGAAGACTTAGCTAACACACTCGAGACAACAACTAAAACAATTATCATTGTGACCAACGAAGTCGGTTATGGTGTGGTTCCTGAATATCCTCTGGGTCGCTGGTTTAGGGACGCATTAGGTTTAGCCAATCAGCGTGTGGCTAAGGTTGCTGATGCAGTAGTAATAGTGGTAGTAGGTATCCCGCAAGTTTTGAAAGGAACCTTACCAAACCTGAAATGAATAGATTATGTAAGGGTGGGTTTGTTGATGATGCTTAAGGCTTAGCCAGCGTAGTGTACGTCAGTCCAAACTAGGAAACCCACCCCAACAGAAAAAGAGTACGGGTAGGTCTGTTTGAAACCTTCAATGCTTACTCGATTCGGCGTAAACAAATGACCCACCCCATTACTCCAATGGAAAGGAACATCATGACATTCAACATACAACCACTAAATCAATCTATCCTCGAGCAAGCAAAAGCCCGCCAAGACCAACTAACTAAACCTTTAGGAAGTTTGGGGATTTTAGAAGATATAGGTATTCGACTAGCTGCGATTTATGGCACAGTCAAACCCAAAATAACCGGCAAGGGTGTAGTGGTATTTGCAGCCGATCATGGTGTGACTGAAGCAGGTGTCTCGGCATATCCAAAAGCTGTCACTGAGCAAATGGTGCTGAATTTCTTGCGTGGTGGAGCAGCCATCAATGTGCTAAGCAAGACCCATCAAGTAGACATGCTAGTAGTGGATGTTGGTGTAGATGCAGACTTTGCCGAGCATCCTGATTTGTTAAAGCGTAAAGTAGCACGGGGAACAAAAAATATGCTGGTGTCTGCTGCAATGACCCCAGAAGAACTCGAGGCTGCCTTGCAAGTAGGCATTGATGCAGCTAATATCATGATAGGTAAAGGACATAATCTTTTGGCGGCTGGCGATATGGGAATAGGCAATACTACTTCGGCAACCACCATCATTTCGGTAATGACAGGTATAGCTGTGGCTGATTTAACAGGGCGCGGTACGGGTATTGGTGATGAAGCCTTGCAACATAAAATTAGCGTGATTGAACAAACTATTGCCTTGCATAAAGTGACTAAAGATAATCCACTCGAGCTTTTGCGCTGCGTGGGTGGTTTAGAGATTGCAGCCATGACTGGGTTCTATCTAACTTGTGCTGTTCGTAGTGTGGCGATTGTTTTAGATGGGTTTATTTCCCATGCCGCTGCTTTGATTGCGGCTGGTTTGAATGTAAATGTCAAAGAATACTTTTTTGCTTCACATACTTCACAAAACCCTGTTCACCGCAAGCGTTTAGAAATGCTTGGGGTTGAGCCTGTTTTTAATTTTACTTTACGTTTGGGCGAAGGTACAGGTGCAGTGTTGGCTATGCCCATCTTAGAAAGTGCTGCTAGCATTTTATCTAATATGGCTACTTTTGCTGATGCAGGCGTTTCTGAAAAGCTATAGCAGGTATGCTTCGCATTCATTTCATAGCAGCAAATTAAGTTTCACTTCATTCGGTGCTGGTCATAGACAAGCTTAGTCTTAGCTTTTGTACATGAGTCATCTCAAAACCTCGAGTTCACGTTGTCGTGAACTCGAGGTTTCACTATAGTTTGTCATTGCGAGGAGCGTTTCGGCGGTGAAGTAACGACCAATCACACTATTGCTATCGTTTGAGGTAGACAAGCGACGAAGCAATCTCATGTCGCTTACTTTGTAGCAACCTCAGTGAAGGGAGATTGCTTCGCAGATGGAGCAAAGATGAACTTTATCAGCATTGATTACGCCCTATTCTTAGGCTCGCAATGACGGGAACGTAGTGCAAACGGCGCAAAGTGCGCCGTTTGCAAAAAATTCGCACCTGACTCATGTTGCAAACGGTGTTATCAATGGAATTTGCTGCGATTTTCATCTACGATACCTGCTGGCCTATTGAATTATCTGCTATATAATCTTTAGCGTGCTAGAACTAATGTTTATACGTCATGGCGAAACTATTTGGAATGCTCAAGGACGTTTTCAAGGTCAATTGGATGCACCATTAACTGAATTGGGAATACGTCAGGCTAAAGCTCTCAATAAGCGTTTGTCAAAACAATCTTTTGACGCACTTTACAGTTCAGATTCTGGCCGTGTATTGCAAACGTCTAGTTTGGTTTTTCCCAACCAAAGTCCGCAGACGGATGTGCGTTTACGAGAAATACACTACGGGGTTATAGAAGGTAAAACCAGAGCAGAATTTTCTGCCGAAGAAGAGGTGATGTATATCCATACTCAAGAAGACCGTTATCATCGTCGTATTACCAATGGTGAAAATTGGCAGGACTTGTATACACGGTTACAAGACTGGATGGACACTTTACCCAAAGAAGGATGCATTGCGGTGGTTACGCATGGGGGTGTGATTCGGGCAGCTTTGTTTGCACTGGTGGGGTATCCGCAAAATTATGCTTGGAATGTGAGGGTAGATAACACCAGTATTTCACGTTTTTCTATTTCTCCTAAACAAAAAATGTTGATTGCTTTTAATGATGTAGCGCATTTGGAAAATGTCAGTTCAGATTTTGATGATTAACGTATAGGTGCTGGATAATCCTTGGTACGAATATAACGTTCTACATCTCTTTGTAAAGCGAATTCATTGATGGGATAATGAATAATGGCTCGAGCTTTTCGCATTTGGTGCTGATACTTGGCAATGTCTTTGGGTTCGGCATAGAGAAGAATAGATGCAAGTTGTAAGTCTTTATGCTCAAAGAGTTTTTCGGTTTCATCTGGAATATAGGGACTAAGTACCATCTGGGGTTTTAGCCCCTCAGTCATAAGCTCGAGAGCCCGGGTAATACTGGGGCAGTTCCAGATTCGGTGCTCGTTGGCAAGGGTGTGCCTCACCAACTTGACATCGGAGGCTTTATCAAAAATTGCCAAAATGGTCTTAGCCATAGGCCTATACTAGGGCTAGAACGCTAAAATTCACGATAAATTTACCACTAATGAGCTTTTTTTGAATAAATGTTGATAATTTCCACTCGAGTAGTGGGAATTTAGCCATTAAGCAATTAAATTTCTACTGCGCAACTACCTGAAACTGAATTGTGGCTTATGTGGTCTATGTGGCTTATGTGGTAAAATCTTGGCATGGATACCACTTTTACCCATAACGTTTTTACCGTTGCCGAAGTCGCTAAAACTCTGCGGGTTTCTGATGAAACCATTCGCCGCAAAATTATTGCTGGAGAGCTAGAAGCCATTGAAGTCTCGAGTAAGCCTCGCAAAACTTACCGTATTGCGCCTTATGCATTGGTGCGGTGGTTGGGGGCAGAAAAAGCTCGAGATTTATTTGGCATCAAAAATGCCTTAGATGATATGCGTGAGGCCTTCTTAAAAGTCCCCGAACAAGAACTCGAGGATATTCTCACCGAGGCTGTAGCTTGGGCACGTTCGCAAGTTCCCGAAAGGCAATTGACCGGAAGAGTTTTAAGCCCTGAAGAAATTCGGGAACGCTTCAAAAAATGACCGTTCCCCGATTAGTTATAGATGTCAATGTCATCTTAGCGAGTTTTGGGGGAAGACCTGACAGTCTTTCAAGCCGTTTACATAGGCAGTTTCGCAACAATAATGTGAGACTTATTTTTGATGGGAAATACCTTTCGGAAATGGCAACTGTACTTGACTATCCAGTCACCTTCAAGCTAAAAATTACACCAAGTATGGCTTTTGTCTTGGCACAAACCTTGTTTGAAAATGGTGAATACTATCCTCGAGTGGCTTATTTTGATTGGCCAAGTTTATCAGACGCAAAAGATTGGTATCTGCTTGATTTGCTGATGGAATCTAATGCTGATGGAATTATCACTCAGGATAAAAAAGTCTTGCAAGCAGGACAAAAGTTGGGAATGCCTGTATTTGATTTACAAGACGGTGCGGCAAAAGGCTGGTATTAAAAAATCCCTTCGAGGGAAGAGGGGATAAGAGGTGACAGGGTTACTCGAGGGTTATCTGGTCAGGTGGAATAATTTCATAAGAAGGTTGACCCGATTTCATTTCACCTGTTAAACGTATTAATAAGGCTGTATCAGGAATAACTTTATCAAAAGCATCAACAAAAACCATGTTCGATTTTGGCAAGTTAAGTGTGATGCTTCCATCTATACTGGGGGCGGTGTCTATACCGAACACATATTCGCTACCATCTCTCGGATGGATACGCGCAATAACCCCATAGATACCAGGTATTAGATTTCTGAGAGTTATATGTTTACGAAGACCATTGTTAGATTCTGAGGAATTGTACATGACGGTGTATCCATCTTCAACATTTTGAAAACCGTAACCGATAATGGAGTTGACAACATTTTGGTAAATAAAGTCACTATCAACAGCATAAAACTTCAGGTGGTCCTGATAATCAGTTTCGACCCGAAAAGAAACTCTACCAATTTTGATAGTAGGGTTTTCCCAACCTAATAAATGCACAGGAAGCATTAGCTGTGTAGATAGCATGTTAATAAAATCCCATACTGTAAAGTATCCTTCCTGTGGCTGAAATTCTCTTGCTTTCTTCGTTCCGTCTTCATTGGTTTGGTAGGTGCTGCTTTGCATGGGCAGTGTTGCAGTAATGCTCGAGTCGGGGAAAGTAAAGTGTACTAAATCTTCTTGCTTATCTATAATTACACCTTGTGGCTCCAGAATTTCTCTGAGTTGCTCCAGGCTAAACCAGGGCTCACCTGAAATACAGGCTTCATTGCTTTTTATTTCTCCAAAACAATATGGAGAAGGCCAGGCATAGTTAGCAGTTAGATTTTGGGCTTGAATATCTTGTATAAGCAAAACAACAATGATTCCCAAAGTTGAGAAAAGAGCTCCCAATCCTAAAGTGGGTGGCAGGGTATATAGCCTAGCCATTCCTGTACTCACCACACTAGGTCTCCCAAGCTCAGCTAGTGTTTTATCAACAGCATCAGCTTCACTACATCCTGCAATTAAATATGCATTGAATCGCCCTTCTATATGCGTTGCAAGCTCTTCTCTTACTTCGGCTTTTTTACGCCCCCAAAGCCCTCTGGTAGATTGCTTCAAATAATTTTCAATTTGTTTGTCATTCATAAGAACCTCCTTATTGGTTTTCGTTGGGCGGGTTAGGGCTATACTTTTGCCTTGAGTAAGTAACGCACAGATTCACTATTTACAACAAACCCGCCCTTACAAATCGCTACAAACCAACCCTTACAAAATCTAGCTGCTAATCACTCCTTGCTCATTGCTGTCTTACTTCGACCACAAAGCCCGTACTGCCCCATCAAAGGTTTCAAAAGACTTGCGTTTAGTTGCTAGCTCTTTTAGGCCTTTATCAGTTATCCGGTAATAACGTCTGCGTGGGCCGCCAGTATCTGATGGTGCAAACTCAGCTTTTAAGAGCTTGGCTTTTTCCATGCGGTGCAAAGCAGGGTAGAGGCTGCCCTCCTTAAAATCAAAGTAACCATCGGTGCGTATTTTTGCCTCGCCGATGATTTCTAGCCCGTACTTTGGCTCGTCTTCCAAAATCGCCAAAAGAATAAGGTCTAAACTACCGCGTAAGAGTTGACTGTCCATATTACCTCCCTAGGATTACTATATAGTGAGTATATAGTAATCCTAGGGAGATGGATTTGTCAAGAGGGTTTATTGCTTTGGTGTATATTCCTTTGCTTTATTGATTGACGGAAGCTATTGCCACAAAACTTTAAGTTTTTTAATGCTCTTAAAGGCATCATCTTTGCTTATCAGCGTTAAACCTTTATCCAGAGCTTGTGCTGCCAATGCACGGTCAAAAGGGTCTTTGTGTTTTGAGTCTAATGAGCCAGCAAGATGGGCATGTTGAGCAGTAAAGCTTAGTTCGCTAAAACCATAGTTAGTTAAATGAGTTTGATAATCGCTTAAGAAATCTTTGGCGAAAGGTAGCTTTCCTAGATGGTACTTAATACTAAGTTCCCAGATGCTCATTGAAGATACATAGATTTGATTTTCAGTATTGCGAATAAGTAACAGGGTTTTTTCTGGGATATTCTCGGGTTCATGGTCAAACCAAAGAAGTACATGGGTATCTAGAAGATATTGACTCATGGTTTAGGTAAATCAGAGTTGTACCATAGGGCAAGCTCTTTTTCAGTCAAGGGTTCTAAAGAAGCCTCGAGTTCTTTCTTGCTTAATTTTTTTCGGTGTAAACCCATAGGACGTAATGCCTTAGGTTTTTCAACAGAAACAAGTCGTACTAGCACCTTGCCGTTTCGGGCAATCAGTACGTCTTCTCCTTGCAAAGCACGTTCAACCAGTTTGGAAAAATTACTTTTAGCTTCGTGCATATTAACCTTGATCATAGTTTCACCTTAGCCCACTATAACATGGGTGGGCTAAGCGTGGTGAATAATGACCAACCCAATCTTTAATCTTTAATTTTCAACCTTCAATCTTTACTCGCCTTTAATAAACGCTAGGAGGATCAAAACGTCTGTGTACTTGTTGCGCCAGTTTATAATATTCAACTAATTTTTCTGTGGAGGCCTGCCAACTCCATTTTTCCATATCTTGTCTGGCTTGTTTCCCCATTTGTCTTCGCAACTCAGGATTAAAAAGCAATGTTTCTAGTTGCTCGGTCAAATCACCCAAATCACCTGGTGTAAACATCAGTCCATTTGTGCCATGTGCAATCACATCGGGAATTCCACCAGCTCTGGCCCCAACAGCAGGTATACCAGAGGCCATAGCTTCCATAGCTACAAATCCCAAAGTCTCAGTATCACTTGGGAAAGCAAAGACATCGGCACTGGCATAGGCTTGAGCTAATTCTTGGCCAGTCATGTAACCCATAAAGGTAGTGTTGGTATTTTGAAAGCGTTCTTTGAGATGTTGTTCGGCGGGGCCAGAGCCTACAATGGCTAGATGGGTGTTCTCGAGCTGAGTAATGGGTGCATACAGCCAGTCCAAACGTTTTTCATGCGAGAGCCGTCCTACATAAAGCATAAGCGGTCTTTCGCTCTTCCCGTTGCTAAGGCGGTGACGCATTTCTTTTGAATAGTTATTAGGGTGATACCTCTCAGTATCCACAGCTTTGGGCCACAGCCGCACACGTTTGATGCCTAGACCTTTAGCAGAATTCACCATCGGTTGACTGGTACATAAATTAACATGAGCCTGGTTATGAATATCACGTACCATACGCCTAGTCACACCCCGCAATAAAGACAATTTAAGGTGTACTGCGTACTGGATAATATCCATATGGTAACTAGCAAGCAGAGGCAAATTGCGCTGTTTGGCTATGGCAGTTCCCCACAAGCCCAGCACCATAGGGTTTATCACATGCACAATATCGGGTTGAAAGTTGTCTAGTTCACGACCTAAGCGTGGGCGAGGAAAGCCCAAAAAAAGTTCGGGATACCAAGGTTTGAAAGACAGTGCAGGCACTTTGACAATACGGTGGCCTCGGTATTCACTTGGTGGATTATGAGGTGCAAAAATCAGAGCCTCATGCCCTAGCTCAGTTAATTTATCCAGCGTGCGGGTCATGCGTGTGACTACACCGTCTATTTTGGGTAAGAAGGTTTCGGTGAAGTAAACGATACGCATAAAACCAGACAAGGAGACAAGAGACAAGGAGATTTTTCTCCCCTTCTCTCTGTCTCCTTGTCTCCCCCTCTCTAAAAATTAAAAATAACTGCTAGCTACGACAACACCTTACTACGCGGCACACCCGCTTTTTGCTCCTTGGTCCAAGTGCTATAGCAAGGAATTTTACTTAGGTCGGCCCTGGGGGCATATTTCTTGGCGATTTCTACTACTTCGCCTAGCAAACCTTTTTCTAAAGTCACTGGATTAAGCCCTAAGTCTAGGAACAAATCATTTCTGACATGCAAATCATTTTCGGCAGCTTCCTTGCGGGGGTTATCAACCATTTGCACTTCTGCGCCGGTCATGTCTGCCACAAGTTTAGCTAGGTCGCGTACACGGTGGGTTTCGGTCATCTGGTTTAGGATTTTGACTCGCTCACCGCGTTTGGGTGGATTTTCTAGTGCCAGTTGAATGCAGCGCACTGTGTCTTGAATATGAATAAAGGCTCTGGTCTGCCCACCTGTACCGTGAACAGTGAGAGGATAGCCCACAGCAGCTTGCATCAAGAAACGGTTTAAGACTGTGCCGTAATCCCCATCATAATCAAAGCGGTTGATTAGGCGTTCATCAAGTTTGGTTTCTTTAGTATTGGTTCCCCATACAATGCCCTGATGTAAATCAGTAATCCGAACTGCATCATTTTTGTTGTAGTAAAGAAAGAAAAGCTGGTCTTGGGTTTTGGTCATGTGATAGATAGAACCAGGGTTGACTGGATAAAGAATTTGCTGCATGACTTTATCGCCGTCTTCAGTGGCTACTTCAACATCTAAATAACCTTCAGGGATTTTCATGCCTGCTGTGCCGTAGCCATAGACACCCATCGTGCCCAAATGTGCCAAGTGAACATCTTGACCCGATTCAACAATGGCAGCTAAGACATTATGGGTGGCGTTGAGATTATTATTTACTGTGTATCGTTTATGCCACGAGGACTTCATGCTGTAGGGTGCAGCGCGTTGCTCGGCAAAATGCACAATGGCCTCGGGTTTTTCATCTTTGATTAAAGTAAGTAAGCGGTGGTAGTTATCGGCAATGTTTATATTGATAAAGCGAATAGTTTTACCGGTTTTTTCTTTCCAGACCCTTAGGCGTTCACCCATAGCAGCAATAGGGGTCAGTGACGAAGCCTCGAGTTCATTGTCTATATTCCTACGACTCAAGTTATCGATAATCACCACATCATGACCTAAGTTAGATAAATGCAGGCTGGTGGGCCATCCACAAAACCCATCTCCACCCAAAATAAATACTTTCATATTTCCTCCGTTGGCAGTCTCCTGGGAGTGCCTTTTTAGCTTGGATAGAGTCTAACATAATGTGTGAGATGGTTCGTTCCCTCAGTTCAGTCAGTAGAAAAGCATAGTGAAAAGCAATGAGTAGAAAGCAATGAGTAGAAAGCAATGAGTAGAAAGCAATGAGGAGTCATAATAGGTCTTTTCCTATCTCCAGCCTTAGAGTTTTGAGTCATTTTTCACAGAAAAAAGTAGAGATATTCCACATTCAATCCTTCTGGGTAATGATTTAAGAATTTTGTAAGAGTTTACATGCTTTACTCTGCCTTATGGAAAACACACAGAGGGTACAAGAAAAAACTAGGGGCCGAAGATATCAACCACTATTGCCAGTAGAAACCTGGACCTATCTCGAGGATGATTTATGGCTGGGACCTCATGGGGTCATTGTGAATCAGGCTGCTTTAGAAGAGCGCAAGTTTTATTACACCGTTGTTCGAGTCATTAACGGAAGCTAAAACTACCTATGTTTTTAGACTTGCCCTTAGGTTTTAGGGTGGAGTGCTGATGGGTGGTTGCTTATAAAAACATGGAATTCTTGAGCTTGCGGCCAAGTTCGCGGACTTGCCGTTTTAGGAATCTGCGGCGATAGCTGCGCGCACCAGCGTACCAAGCACCAGGTTTTAGAAAAGACCAAATGACTATAGTGGCAATAAAGAAGGGGTGAATCAAAGCCCAGGTGAAGGCAGTGAAACCGCCCAAATCACGACGCTCTAATTGCAAGGCTCCCATATTCATGCCGTACATTTCAATGCCTAATTTAAGTGCCCAAAGCCCGTAAACCCAAGGGGCCAAGGCTGGGGCAAAAGCTGTCAGGATAACCCCTAAAGAAAGAAAAATACTCGAGAATCCCAAGATGCCAATGCTAAGCATAAACCCAGGGTGATAATGCAGGGTGTGGTGATACCTGGAAACCCAACGCCGCCGTTGGTGCAAGAGAGAGCCAAAATTTTTAATTGGACGCGTGAGAACCCTCGAGTCTGGAGTGCTGGCAAAGACCACTCGCATTCCAGGTAAACGCCCCATACGCTGGGTCAGCAAGTCTTCGTCGCCACTAGGAGCCCGGCCACTGGCCCCAAACCCACCAATGGCATGAAAGGCACTGCGGCGATAAGCCTGATTATTGGCACTGCTAGCAAACTTCCAGCCAAAATGAGTCATCGAACGGCTAGTCAACATCAAAGAAAACCAATCGGTAGATTCAAAACGCTCGACCCAGTTTTTGGTGGCTCCAACTCTGGTACTTTCTACATAACCCACCACCATCGCTACGTCAGGCTCAAAGTGCGAAACCATGCTAGTGACCCAGCGTTCAGGGTACTGGCAATCGGCATCGCTGGCAATGATGATGTCGCCCTTGGAGTTTTGAATACCCGTATTGACAGCATTGACTTTAGGAGCTAGGCGTTTACTAGGTGCAGTGACGTTAATTAGCTTAAAACGGGGGTCTAAATCAACAAATTTTTGAATAATTTGGGGGGTTGCATCCTTTGAGCGGTCATTGACAATGACAAACTCGAGGTTTCCCCGATACTGCTGTTTACTAAGCGAGGTGAGGGTAGCTTCTAGTTTATCCTCTTCATTATGGGCAGGAATCACTACCGTAACCGAAGGGCATTCACGGTTAATAGGACGTTTTTTGGCTTGATACATGCCAACAATGACCATGACCATAAGCGCGATGTAAGGCAGCATCAGGATATACAGCAAAACTACAAAGGTTGCAAACATTGCCCCTCCCTGCTAGGAACTACGCAGGAGTCTACCATGAGAAAGGTAAATTTAGTAGTCAGAATTCAGTAGTCAGAGTCAGAATGGGTTTTCTACTGATTACTGATTACTGACTACTGAATTCTGGATTCTGCTTCTAGGACATTCTTCCCTAAACTTTCAGGTACATTTGGGTGTGAAGCAGGCTCGAGATACCCCCATCCAGGACCTAAAACTGGTCTTTAAACGACTTTTAATGACCACTTTTACCCATCGTTGCCCAGCTTGTGGTCAGGCTAAGCTCTTTAAGTCCTTCTTTTATATTCATGAAACCTGTCCTCATTGTCAGGTGCGCTATGAGCGAGATAAAGGCGGATTTACTGGCTCTTATGCGGTCAATTATTTCTTAAATATGATTTTAGGGGTACTGGTAGGGATTTGGCTGATTCGCACTTACGGGTTTTTTGACGGGGTGATGTTTGTACTCATTGGGTTTACGCTTACCACCTCGTTTTTGACCTATCAATCTACCAAGGCTCTCTGGATTGGGCTTTTGTGGGCTTTTGGGTTTGTGTATAGGGATAAAGGGATGAGTGGTGAGTGGTGAGTGAAAAATTCAGATTATCGTGCCACACCCTTTCTTCCCTCTCTTATGCGTTAGGCTAGACTAGTGTCCGACCCCAAAGCCCTTAACGAATTCCCAAACTACACCGCTTGGCTAAAAAGCCTCCAGGGCTACGAAAATCAAATCGCTGCTTTTAGTTTTTTCCCACCACGACTTCAAGGCGAGCGAGTTGAATATCAGGGAAAGTTTTCTGACTTACTAACTCAATTAAAAATCACACCTTACAAACATCAGGCTGAGTCTTTAGTCTTTACTGAAATGAATCAAAATGTGGTGGTGGCTACGCCAACGGCTTCAGGTAAATCACTGACCTATCAAATACCCACGCTTCATGCTTTGCAAAACCAAAAAACTGCTTTGTATCTTTTTCCAACAAAAGCACTTTCGCATGACCAGCTCGAGAAATTGCAAAAACTGGCTCATCCCTTTGAACTTTCAGACAAAATTGCTTCTTATGATGGGGACACCAAAACCGATAAACGAAATGCTGTTCGTGAGTCAGCGCTGTGTTTACTGACCAATCCAGACATGATGCACTATGGCATTTTGCCCTACCATGAAAAATGGGCTACGTTTTTGGGCAATTTGCAATATATCGTCATTGATGAAATGCACAGTTACCGTGGTGTGATGGGAACCCATGTGGCCAATATCCTCAGGCGTTTTTTGCGAATGGCTAAACATTATGGGGCTAATCCAAGTATTATTGCAGCCAGTGCGACTATTGCTAATCCAGCCGAACATGCTAAAAATTTAACTGGTGAAGATTTTGTAGCCATCACTGAAGATGCTGGCCCTAGAGCTGCTAGAGAAATCATTTTCTGGCAGCCGCCTTTAATAAGCGAAAAAGGTGATGGTCGCAGGCGTAGCAGTAATAGTGAAGGGGCTTATTTAGCGGCTCATTTTGCCAGGGTGGGTCTAAAAAGTATTTTCTTTTGTAACTCTCGCAAATCTGCTGAACTACTCAGGCGTTATGCAGTGAATAACCTCGAGGATTCCGAAAAGCACCTTATTCAGAGTTATCGTGCAGGCTACACCGCACAGGACCGCCGCATGATTGAGGACGGGTTTAAGTCTGGGGATATTCGGGTGCTTACTGCCACTAGTGCCTTAGAGTTGGGCGTAGATATTGGCGGTGTGGACGCAGTGGTGATGGTGGGCTATCCAGGTTCCATGACAGCCTTTTGGCAGCGAGCAGGCAGAGCTGGTCGTGGGCAAACTAGAGCCTTGGCCCTGATGATTGCTGGTGATGATCCACTAGATGAATACTATCTTAACCACCCAGATTTAATTACAGATGGCAAAGTAGAACGCGCTATCGCTGATGCTTTTAATACTGAGATTCACCCGCTTCATGTAGCTTGTGCAGCCAGTGAAAAACCTATTCCTGAAGATGATGCAATAGTGGCAAGTTGGCTCGAGCCTGAACCTAATTCCAAACTGGTCAAACGCAATCACAAATGGTTTTATCTTGGGAAATATCCCCACAAAAATCTAAGTGTTCGTGGTGTGGGCGGAAAATCAATTACTCTAAAAGATGGTTTTGGAAAAACGATTGGCATCAGTGATTTTGCTTCGGCACTGCGAGAGCTTCATCCGGGAGCTGTTTATTTACATCAAGGCGATAATTTTTTGGTGCGTGATTTAGACTTAAAAGTTGGTGTGGCTACCTTACTACCTCATATTGAAGATTACTATACCCAAACCCGTTCTGTTACCGAAATAGAAATGATTGATACAGAATTTAATCTTTATGGTGTGAATGTTGGTCGTGTAAAAGTTTCGACTACTTACACCAGCTTTGTTAAAAAACGCTACTTTAGTGAAGTTATTTTAGACGAACGCTTGCTAGATTTACCTGATGTTTCTTATGCTACCCAAGCTCTTTGGTTTAATGTCTCTGATATAGCCTTTGCTGTTCAAGCAAAAGATTTACCTGCGGCCATGCACGCTTTGGAACATACCCTGATTGGGTTATTGCCAGCCTTTGTGCTTTGTGAACGTGCCGATGTGGGTGGCGTGTCTTATCCAATTTATCCTAGTACGGGTGAGCCCTTGATTTTTATCTATGACGGGTATCCAGGTGGTGTAGGTTACAGTCGGGCTGGAACCAGTGTTTTTCCAGATTGGTTACAAGCTGCTTTTGATCTACTTAAAGATTGTCCTTGCAAAAATGGTTGCCCAAGATGTGTACTTTCGCCCAAGTGCGGAAATGGGAATCAGTATTTAGATAAACATGCCGCTAAGGTGCTGGCTAATGAAATGCTCGAGAAATTGCGCCGAGTACCGAGAGTTTTGAGTTGATGCTACCAACCTTTTGCTCGAGCATGGTTTAATTATAGCGCATTTTAAGGTTTTGGCTTATTTAGGTATACAATAATTCCCAAGGAGGCAATATGTACGACGTAATTCAGCAAATGAGCGAAATGGCCCTGCTCTTTTCCAGAGCCAGTAATTCTCTGAGTACCCTGGGGGCTATTCAAGAAGTGATGGAAGAATATGCCGCAGGAGAGATGAATGCCCAGGAAACCCTAGATGAAATTGCCTCTATTTTAGAAGAGATGCAAGTTTTAGAATCTATGACCGATATGAGCCCGGAAGAACTGTCTGAAATGTTAGATGATGCTGACCAGAATTTATTAGGTGGTAAGAGTAAGAGCTTAGAAGGGTAAAATGAAACGCTTGTAATAACGAGATATTTCAGTAATTACAAGGCTTTTAAGAAAAGTTTAGCTGCTCAACTCATTAAGTAGATGGTCTTCACTAACTGTAGGATGCAGGTTGTTATGATCTATCATCGCTGTTCTATAGCGCATCTCAAACGAGTCAGTTTCTAAACTCTTTTTACTCACCACAATTTGCACAGGTATACCTATCATATCAGCCTCTGCAAATTTCACTCCAGCATGTTCGTTGCGGTCATCAAAAAGAACCTCAACGCCTCTTGCTTGCAACTTGTTATAAATATCTTCAGCCTTTCCATGAGTATTGCCTAACTCGAGTACTACCACCTCAAAAGGTGCAACCGATTTTGGCCAGATTAGCCCCTTATTATCGCAGTGGGTTTCGGCAATAGCCGCAAGAAGTCGTTCAACGCCAATTCCATAGGAACCCATAAGAAGGGGTCTTGATTTGCCCCTGCTGTCTTGTAAGTAAAGCCCGAAGGCTTCGGAATACCTTGTTCCGAGTTTGAAGATATGTCCTAACTCGAGACCACGTTTAAGGATGACTTTGCCAGAACCGTCAGGTGCTTCATCGCCTTCCTGAAGCTTCAAGACTTCTTGATTTGCAGCCTTTCCTGAGGGGGTAATGACCACAGTATCTTCACCTGATTCGAGCAAGACTACAAATTCCTTGGAGTTATTTCCACCCATAGCTCCATTGTCAGCCAGTGCAACGATGACCTCGAGGTTACAACGCCGAAAAATAGAATGGTAAGCACCTTCATGGGCTGCAAATGCGGTGTCTAAATCTTCTTGATGAAGTGCAAAGCTATAGCTATCTTTCATAGTGAATTCGCGTAAGCGTAACAAGCCACCGCGTGGTCTTGGTTCATCCCGAAATTTCCTTGAGATTTGATACCACCTAGCAGGCAAATCTCGATAAGAATGTATCTCTTTTGCTAGCAATGCAAAGACTTCCTCGTGAGTCATGCTGAGGCACATGTCACGTCTATTGCGGTCGGTAAACCTGAACATTTCTGCACCTATGGTTTCCCAGCGTCCTGAGTTTTGCCAGATATTAGCAGGATGTAGATTGGGAAGCTCAAACTCGAGTGCGCCCAGCCTTGCCATTTCTTCACGGATAATGCCCATAATTTTTTGCTTGACTAGAACACCTAAAGGTAAAAGTGAATAAATGCCAGCGGCAAGCTGCCGCACATATCCTGCCTGCACTAAGAAACGGTGGGATGGGGTTTCTGCATCTTTGGGTGATTCTTTTTGAAATGGGATAAAAAACTGGCTGCGCCGCATAGTGCCTCCTTATGAAAGATTTAGATAACAAAAGAGCCTCTAAATCCATAGAATCTTCTAGAACGGGGTCAGGTTGCGGCAAACAAAAAACACTGACCTGTGCGGTCAGTGTCTAAAAACATAAAAATAGTTTAAATTAAGCAGCACCCCACACGCCGCAATAAGTGGGGCGTGCCGATGTAGGTCGCGGGGCTAGTTCCATAAATGACAAGGATAGCAGTCTGTTTAGTTTTTGTCTAGGTTGTTTTAACTTAAAGCCACAATTTTTTCTTTTTTGAATAACCTACTCAAAGCCGTATCAATGCGCTCTAACTCTCCTGGGGTTAAATTGCTTCCCGAGGGCAGACATAAACCATCTTCAAAAAGTTTTTCTGAGCTTCTGTCACCATAATAGGGCGAAGAGGCAAAAATAGGTTGCATGTGCAAGGGTTTCCATAAGGGCCGTGACTCAATATTTTCAGCCTCGAGGGCTAGCCTTACATCTTCTCTAGTAACACCAGTCACTTTAGGATTGATAATAACTGTACTTAACCAGCGATTGCTAAACATACCTTCGGGCTCATCAAAAAGACTTACGCCAGAGACATTGGCAAAGAAGGTTTTGTAGTGTTCATAAACAGCCCTGCGAGCATTCACGCGCCCATCTAAAACCTGCATTTGGCCGCGACCAATACCAGCGCAGATATTGCTCATGCGATAGTTATAGCCAATATGGGAGTGCTGATAGTGCGGTGCAGGGTCGCGAGCTTGAGTGGCTAAAAAGCGAGACTGCTTAATCATGCCTTCGTCGTCAGAAATAAGGGCTCCACCACCACTAGTCGTAATGATTTTGTTGCCATTAAAGGACAAAATACCCATCACCCCGAAAGTCCCTAGGGGTTTACCCTGATAAGTTGAGCCTAGGGCTTCGGCAGCGTCTTCTATAAGGGGAACCTCATAACGGTTCAAAATAGCCATGATTTCGTTCATTTTGGCAGGCATTCCGTAAAGGTGGACAATAATGGCAGCTTTGGGCTTTTTGCCCTTGGCTATGCGGTCTTTGATGGCTGTTTCTAGGGCCTGGGGGTCGATATTCCAGGTTTCTAGCTCACTGTCTACAAAAACGGGTGTGGCCCCTTGATAGGCGATGGGGTTGGCACTAGCAGAGAAGGTAAAACTCGAGCATAAGACTTCATCGCCAGCCTTAACCCCCAAAATAATCAGGGCAAGATGCAAAGCTGCGGTTCCTGAGCTAAGTGCGGCGGCATGTTTGGCCTGGGTATACCTGGCTAAATCCTGTTCAAATCCTTCTACGTTGGGGCCCAAGGGGGCAATCCAGTTGGTTTGAAAGGCTTCATTGACAAAATCAACCTCAGTGCCGCCCATATGCGGGGAAGATAGGTAAATGCGAGATTTCATATCTTTAAGGATACATCACAAGTTTTAAAAAGGACGTGAGGAATGTATCTGAGGGGTATCCATCTGTTAAGTTTTTGTCAAGGCTTTTTTACCAATTCTTCTATACTGCATTAACATTGTAAGGGTCTTATTAGGTGTCTTTCCAACGCCGTTTATAAACGTAATAGGGCTGCTGCTTCACTCTTCAAGGCTTTTATCTAAAAGTCCGAAGTAGGTTTAGCTAGCTAAAAGGATTATTTTGCAAAAGATTAAATGGCTTAATTTTCAGGATTTACTAGGTGGCTTAGAGCAAGTCAATGACCTAGGTTTATGCCTGCTAGATCAAAATGGCATCATTCTTAGCGTCAATGGAGCGGCCTCGCTTATTTTTAATATTGAAACCGAAAGCTTACTTGATCACGTATTCACTGATTTGTTTCCTGATCACGATGCCGCACAGTTGTTGCAAGGCCATCAGGATTTTCTGAAAAATGAACCTTCTCATCCCTTACAAACCATACCCCTAGACTTTAAAGTAACCTTGATTCGTAGTGATCTAGGTGGTCAACAAGGCGTTCTTTTAATGTTGCAAGAAGAACAGGCGGAACGTATGACCAGTGATTATTGGTCAAAAGTAGCCTTGCGAAGTTTGGGTGAAGCTATTGTTATTACAGATCGTGAAGGAATAGTTCTATATCTTAATGAAGGGGCTGAACGCCTAATCAAAATAGCCAAAGACATAGCTATTGGCGAACCCATTTACAAGACTATGAAACTGCTTGATAGTGAATCTGAATTAGAAACCACGATTCCTTTGGAGAAAGTTTTGCAAGGCTCTCAGTTTACCTCGGGTGGAACCCATTTGCTTTTAGACCACCAGGGCAAGAAAGTACCTATCAGCGAATTTATTACGCCCTGGCGAGATACCTTGGGCAATGTTAAAGGCATGGTCATTGCCTTTCGTGAACGCCGCCGCACCGTAGAAACACCGATGCGTGGTTCGATAGAAGCCTTTGAAGATGCCTTTAGCCTTTTGCAGAACTTAAGTACAGTAAAGCGTGAAGGGGCTTTGACCTTGGTGCATGGTGTTAGCGAGTATGTGTTTTACTTGCGAGGAGGAAAGTTGGTTCACTTTGAACATAAGGAGTTTGACCAGATTACTGCGCTTATTCAAGTGTCTAAACTCACGCACGGTTCCTTTACCTTTGACTCGAGTGCTCGCCCTGAGCAGGAAAGCATGAATGAAGATTTAATGTCACTGATTATTGATGTGGCACGGCAGGTAGATGAGGTAAATCGCACTCGAGTTGAAACAGTATAAAGTTTAAGTCGAGATAACCCCTTAACACTTGGAGGCTACAAACATCCTCTTATACCAAATTAAGCAATACACTTATGTATGTCAAGGAAACGAATAGGATTGGTTAAGCATTTAAGTGTAGAGGAACTAGAGATCGGATATCGCAACAGCAATGAAGCAATCGAGCGGAGTCACTGGCAAATGGTGTGGCTGTATGGCCGGTATGGGAATGCCGATAAAGTAGCAGAGCAGGTAGGATATAGCGCAATCTGGGTGCGTGAAATAGTGAAGCGTTACAACCGTTTGGGGGTGGAAGGATTAAAAGACTTACGCCATGATAATCCAGGGCAAGAGCGTATACTAAGTCAAACCCAAGAAGAAGCCTTAGTCAAAACGCTGGAGAAAGATGCGCCAGGTTTAGGGTTATGGACAGGTCCTAAAGTTGCCGCTTGGATAACCCAGAAAACTAAGCAGAAGGTTTCAGCGGTGACGGGTTGGCAGTATTTAAGGCGTTTGGGCTATACCTTGCAAGTTCCCCGTCCCCAACATCGTAAGGCTGCAACGCAGGAAGAACAGACCAATTTTAAAAAAAGTCCAGGAAAAGCTAAGTGATTTACGCCAACAGTATCCCGATAAAAGTATTGAACTTTGGGCTGAAGATGAAGCACGAATGGGACTTAAACCCATTATGCGTCGTGTCTGGTCTCGTAAGGGTCAGCGTCCAATAGCCGTACAACATCGTGCTTATCAATGGCTTCATGCCTATGCCTTTGTCCAACCTGAGTCGGGACGAAGTGAATTTTGGATTGCTTCCCATGTAGACACTGTGACCATGAACATCGTTTTAGAACAGTTTGTCGCTACGGTAAACCCTAAGCAAAGTAAAATGATTGTTTTACTCTGGGATAATGCTGGTTGGCACAAATCTAATGATCTAGAGGTTCCCCCTGGTCTTGTCCTTTTCCCTATTCCTGCTTATACACCAGAATTGTCACCGGCTGAACCTATTGTTCCTTTACTTCATGAAGCTATTGCCAACAAAACCTTGACTACCCTCAAACACCTTGAAGATAACCTTCACCGTCGCTGTCAATTCCTTCATCAACACTTCAATCTTGTTAAGGCTGCTTGTGGTTTTAGCTGGACTTTCATAAATAAGTCTTTAGGTTAATTCGGTATTATAAAACCTGTCTAGGAAGATAAATCTACTGAGTTTATGACCAGATTTGTCTTGAGCCTTCGGCGTGAGCTCAGTCGAACGTCTGTCGAATGGATGATACCTGCTATTTTTTTACAGCATAGAAATTAGCCATTCGCAAAGCTAAAGACTCTAGGGCCCAAACCTCGTCCTTGCCAGTTTTCATGGCTTTGTCACTTTCTAAAATCATGCTAAGGATTTGCCGTAACCCTTCTTCGTTTAGTTTTTGAGCAATAGATAAAGCTTTTTGGGCCACGAAAGGTTTTATCTTTAAGGTTTGAGAAACCAAGGCCGGGTCTACCCTAGCGCGGTCTTCGCGCATAGCCACACAGCGTGAAACCAAATTGTATTGCCAGGTCAAGGCTCCTAAAACCCTAGGCGGGGCCTCACCCTGCGCAAGTAGGCTCTGGCAGATATTCAGAGCTTCGGCAGCGTTGCCATCGGCAGTAGCTTCTATAAAACTAAAGGCATCTCTTGCGGCAGGACGATTGACAATTTCTCTAACCTTGCTGCTGGATAATTCTTCATCTAAAACAGCCAGTTTTTGTATTTCGGCGGCAATGCCTGGTAAATCTTCGCCAAAAAGGTCGGCTAAGGTATCTGGAACATCTTTGCGAAAGCGAATCTTTTCTTCAGAGAGTTCTTGGCGAACCCAGTGCGTCAGAGCAGAAAAACGCGGGGTTGGGTAATGATGATTCTGGCCTAAAGATTTATAGGTTTTTTGTCTTGGCTCAGTAGCTTCTAGATCGATGACAACGATAAAGGTGTCAGATGGGGTGTGCTCGAGAGCCTTCAAAACTTCATTGCGAGGTTTTACGCCTGCTTGTCCTTTAAAGGCCATATCAAAATCCAAAAGTAGGGCCACTTGCCCAAAAAGCCCTGACTGCGCAGCAAGCTGAGAAACCTGTTCAGCCGTCATACCTTCACCTAGTTCAGTGAGATCATTGGCTAACCCCTTGGCCCTAAGCAAGCGGCGGGCGGCTCTAGTAGCTAAAAAAGGGTCACCTGAGAAGGCTGCAATCATAAAGAACAGATAAGGAGACAGGGAGACAGGGAGAAAAATCCGTCTCTTGTCTCCTTATTTCCTTATCTCCCTGTCTAAAACGTTTAACATTTGCATGGAACGCTTAATACGACGGAACCATAACTTCATCTAAATCTTTGAGCATCTCTTCGGCGGTTTGATAACGCAGCATAGGATTGTGGGAAAGAGATTTGTAAACCACTTCGGCGATGGGGGCTAATTCTTCTGGGAGTGGGACAAGACTTATTTGGTTATCGCCAACTAAAAAGCGCAAGACTTGCGTTCCATAAGGTGGGGTTCCTGAGAGCATGTGATAGAGCACTGACCCAGCCGAGTAAATATCACTGCGAGGATCATTGCGCTCGCCACGAAATTGTTCGGGGGCCATGTAGTTGGGGGTGCCTAACATCATGCCTTCGGTGGTGATGCCGGTAAGACCCATATCTTTGGCAAAGCCAAAATCACCCAATAGTGCGCGGTCACCTTTGACCAAGATATTGCTAGGTTTAACATCAAAATGAATGACATTGTTTTGGTGGGCATAGGCTAGCGCATTGAGAACATCATTAATAATTTTTAAGCTGCGTCGTAAAGGAAAAGCTCCTGCATCAAGAGCCTCGGACAAATTGACACCTGGTACATAGGCATAAACTAGACGGTCGCCTTCGGTGGCTAAAAGAGGAATGATGTTGGGGTGATCGAGTTTTCGCAGCACCTCGGCTTCACGTTTAAGACGCTCGAGCATAAATGGTGAAGGCATCTTTAGTTTTTTAACTACCACCAAACGGTCCCGCCAGCGAGCTAGCTCTACGCGCACAGGGCCATTGTCAGAAAGAACACGAACAGGTGTAAACACCTTTATAATCTAACACTCTTATAGAGTACATTGGAAGATGAAGAGGTACAAAAAGGGGAAAGTTAAAGCAGAAGACAGAGGGCTAAGGGTTGAGAGCTAAGGGTTGAGAGCAAAGAGCAGAGGGAAGAGAGTAAAATCTTCTACTTTTACTTGAAATTCTAGGTTTTGAAAAAAAGTGCGCTGGATGAAAGAGTAGCACGACGTAGGTGATGTTGTAACAGGACTCCAGCGCCTAAGAAGTAGTGTACGTGAAGGGTACTTACTAAAAACTTACAGGGAGAAGGGCAGAAAAGGTTCAGGGGAAAAAGGGAGCAGGGGAGAAGGCTTTATCCTGTGCTCCTGCTACTTCATGAATGACACTACACACAGCTCTATTTCGTACACTAAGCCTATGTCTGTTTCTGATATCCGTAAAAGTTACACCGTGGGTGCGCTGAATGAAAGTGATGTTGAAGGTGATGCAATAGAGCAATTTAAGCGTTGGTTAGAGGATGCGCTACATTCAGGGATACTCGAGCCTACTGCCATGACCTTGGCTACCGCAAACAAGGAAGCTAAACCTTCAGCACGAATGGTGCTCTTAAAAGGTGTTGATGAACGTGGATTTATTTTTTACAGTAACTACCAAAGTCGCAAAGCTCAAGAGCTTTTAGAGAATCCTTTTGCAGCCCTAACCTTTTACTGGGATAAACTCGAGCGTCAAGTGCGTATTGAAGGCAAAGTACAAAAAGTTTCTAGGCAAGAATCGGAAAGCTATTTCAAATCTCGGCCACATGGTAGCCAGATAGGAGCTTGGGCTTCAGAGCAGAGTAACGTGATTGCTGATCGTGAAGTAGTAGAAGAAAAAGTTAAAGAACTTTCTGAACGCTTTGTTGAGAGGCAGGTTCCACTGCCAGAATTTTGGGGTGGATATCTTTTAGTGCCAGAGGTGATTGAATTTTGGCAGGGAAGACCTAGCCGTTTGCATGATCGCTTGCGTTATACAAGACACGGTGAAAATTGGAAACTCGAGAGGCTTTCACCCTAAATTATTTTATGACATCATCTATCTTGCGTCTGGGGGTAGCTTGTTTTTCTTCCCTGGCATAACCTAAACGCAAAATGGTATGTGGAAAGCCCTCTAAGTTAAGGGATTCTTTGAGCTGAATTCTTAATTCAGGAACTTCAATGGGTTGATTTAAGAACGAAGCATGAACGGTATGCGTTCTAGCCAGCAAAAGAATTTTGCAAAGGGCTTGTCCTGCTAATATCCAGTCCTGAATAGCATCATTTTTGGTATACAAAACGGCCAGTGCAGGTGAACCAGTCGCTAGTTGTTTATCTTTAGCAGCTTTTCCTTTACCTATATCAAAGGTGCGAACAATTAAAGGATTTACTACCGAAGCCAGATCATTAAATCCCAGCGCATAGCCTGGAATACCGTCCTGACTCTTGCTGCGGTTGGAATGGGTCCAGTCTATAAGCTCTTTGCGAAATTCTGGATCGGCTAGTTGAATAAGGTCACCTTCGGCTACCAGTTGGGCTACATGTTCACGCACAGTTATATTGCTGCTCACCAGAAGCTCTGCTCCCTCGAGTTTGGCAGCCAGTTGCAAACTACTGATAAGTGCGTCTGGTAAGGGTGCATCTTCAAAGGGTTGGCGATTGGTATGGCGATGGGGAATGGTTTCAAAGAGTTGCTTTTCCTCGAGGTTTGCTCTGGTTGTTCCAGTTAAGGTTACTTTTGCTAAAAAATCAGGATTGTCAGCATCGGGTAAAAGATCAGTGTGTTCAGCATAACCCAAGTTACGCAAAGCCAGGCGCAGATTATAAAGAGCTGCACCGCAACTCATGATAAGTGAGCGATTTTCTGGGTCAATGACTTTTAGAGCACGACTCTTGTCGGCATAAAGCTCAATACTCGAATCTTTGACTTTGAAAAGCCAGGGTTGAGTGTTGTGACTCGAGGGCGCAAGAATGGCATAGTCTAGAGCAGAGCGAAGGGCTTCGGTCTTAGTCATTATCCTAGTTTAGCACCTGTGTTTAGAAGCAGAGTGACCAATGACCTGAGGCTACTAATACAGAGTCGGTCAGACCTCAGTCAGACCCCGGTCAGACCCCATTCCTATAATTGACTTACCTTCAACGTTTAAGGCATTGCAACCCAATTGCAACCCTGAATATGTAAGGTAGTCAGTACAAGGTTCTAAAGGTACCTAGAACCAAGGGAGGTGGTAGTAATGCAGATATGCAGCTTGAGTTGGTGGGTGGGATAACTATAGACACAATTTTTAGCTGTGCTGAGGTCACGACTTCTGCACCTTTGAGTATCCCGTAATAAGGAGATGAAGTTTATGATGAAAGACCCGTTTCTTACTTGGAATGAAGTAGCCTTAGAAGCCAATAAAGTTAGCCATAGTGATGGAAGTGGTGAACAAACAGGACCTACCCTTAGTTCTAGAGCATTGGCAATTGTGCATATAGCTATGTATGATGCTTATGCTGGAGTTATTAATAACTCAGTGAGCTGGCCCCCTTACATCACTCCTACAATTTCACCCCCAGCCAATAGCTCTCAAACAAGATTTTCTGCTGTAGCAGGGGCTGCTTTTACTGCATTGACTAGGTTGTTCCCCAGTCAAAAAGCATATTTTGAAACTCAGTTGCAATTAAATGGAGACAAAAACGACTCTGGACACACTTTTGGTGTTCATACAGCTAATAACATTCTTCAAGATAGAAAAGATGATCCGAAAGCTGATGCTGGCAATCATCGTGCAACTAATGGTAAACCAAATCACCAGGTTGATCCAGATAATTCTGACCAGAAGTTCCACGCACCCCTTTATGGTGAGTATTCAAAAGGGTTTGCTATTACTATGCGCCATGCTTTAGAGACTCCTCCGTTTGCTAATACAGAATATATTACTGCATTACAAGAAGTTAGAGCAAAAGGCTGCAAGCCAGAACTTATGGGAACTTTACCTGATACTTTAGGGGGAGTACCTACAGATAAACGTTCTCCGGAAGAAACGTTAATAGGGATTTTTTGGGGTTATGACGGTGCTAAAGACCTTGGGACTCCACCTCGTTTGTACAATCAAATTGTTCGTAAAATTGCCGAAGCAAAAAATACTGGCGCAAATTCATGGGATCAAAATGCTCGTCTTTTTACTCTTGTTAATGTGGCCATGGGAGATGCTGGAATTTTGGCTTGGCGTGAAAAGTTCAAACACGATTTTTGGCGACCGGTTGTTGGCATTAGGGAGCACGATTTATCATGTGGTGTTATTGAGGATGGAAAACCAATGCCTGCTTCAGACATGATTGATGTAGATTCAGATCCATTTTGGCTTCCTTTAGGAGCCCCTGCATCAAATTCAACAAAGGCGAGTTTGATGTCAAAAATGCCAACATACCCTTTTGTTAATATGCAAAATGCCAAGGTCAAGAACTTTACACCTAACTTCCCAGCCTATCCATCAGGTCATGCTACCTTTGGAGCAGCAGCTTTGCATATGGTTAGACTTTTTTATGGTGTGCCTGTTGGAAATCGTAGTGGAGATACTTTACTCGAGGATATGTTTTTTGTCTCAGAAGAAATGAATAATAATACTCAAGATAATGAAGGAACAGTACGACCCCTTCACCGCCGTTCGTTTGAGGACGGTTTGTGGGACATGATTATTGAAAATGGACGAAGCCGCGTTTTTCTTGGAGTCCACTGGGTTTTTGATGCCTTTGCTGTTGATGACGAAGGAAATCCAGATTTATCTCGTTGCATAGGGGGTGTACCTCTTGGTCTAAATATTGCTGAAGATATTTTCCAAGCAAGTGGTGGGAAGGGTCCTGCAAAATCGAATGTTACTCCTTGCACTCCTGAAGAGATATGTGTGGCGGTTCCTCTAAGTAAAGCCTCAAGAGTTTCAGGAAGACAATCGTCTAAGAGAAAAAATACAAGTAGAAAGCGCAGGAACCGATAATCTATAACAGGTGTAGCTAATAAATTGTTTGGCTACACCTGTTTATAATTCCCTAAGTTATTTCCAAGACCTACATCTGCCTCCGAACTTCCTCAAAACTCCACTCTTTCACCATCTCCCCATTTTCAAACACCGTCTGCAAAATACTCTGTACATGAGGCTTAGCGTCATCATCTAAAACTACAGTCTGAATCCCACGCACACCTTGAATCACATCTAGCCGCCCTTTTTTACTGGCTTTACCTGGGTCATCGGCAGGGTTTTTATTCACCCCATAAGTATCACCATCAACACTGACCAAGTGAAGTTTTTGGGCAAACTTTTGGGTGTCACGGTTGACCTGTTGCAAGAGTGCCCCACCCATACCAAAGGCTATGTTGGTTGCGCTGTAGCCCCACTGCTCGAGCAAGAACAATATCTTGCGAATACTGCTAGCATTAATTCCGTCACCCTGAATCACCCGCACATGGTTTAAGACCTTAAAGCCTTTTTGATTAATAGTGCTGCCAAACTTGCTCTCGAGGGTTTGCACTGTGCGCAGCACTACATAAGGTGGATCGCCTGAATCCGGGCGAATCACGGGTGTTGCACCCGAGGCAATAATTTCATCATGCAAAGTTTCGCCAATGATTTTTGAGACAGCGTTTTCACGGTCATAGGAATCAACTACCATTGCAAAAAGTTTTCCTTTTTGCCCAAAGTTATCGAGCATTTGTTTATAAGCCTTGAGTTCATGTTCTGGCCCAAAGCTGGTCACAGTTGAATGTTCCATAGCTGGAATAGAAAAGCCTGCCATATCAGCACCGTAATAATTGCGAGCGTACATGACAGCAGTTATAGTGTCCGTTCCCATAAAGTTGACTAAGTGAGCGCAACCGCCAATACCTGCACTCTCTAAAGAAGATACACCCCGGGCACCAAAATCATGCAGCTTAAAAGCGATTTCACTAGGGTCATCACTGGTGCGCTCTAAAGATTCTTGAATAATTTTTTTAATCTCATAGCTAGTAGTGCAAACGGTAGTGGGATACCACACTGCACGCAGCAAACTGGTTTCTAACCATCCTGGTAGCCAGGGTAATCTGGGGTCAGTGCTTTCAATAATCACTAATGGATTATGCACCGGCATGACCATACCTTCTGGAACTGCACGAATCCGCACAGGTAATTTGCCGCTTAAATCTTTAGCAATGTACAGCCAGTCATCTTTTGGAAAAACTAGACCATGTGCAGCAAAAAATATTTCAGCTTCTAAAACATCTTGTTCAGTGATGCGTTTGGTCAAATATTCTTTAAGATAAATTTGCAAACCAAAGAATTTAACAAAGTTGCTTTCACCGCCGCGCGATTCAATGTACCAAGAGCCGTAAGTCATATCTTTGGGATACTGCAAGAAGTGACTGGCTTTATAAGAGTCTACGTTTAGGATGGGGTTGTTTAGGTTGAAGGGGGTCATTTGTTTTCTCCTTTTGTTATTACTTGAGTAATCATTTATTTAGTGAAGAGTAGTCAGTAGTCAGCATTCAGCATATTCTGACTACTGACTACTGGCTTCTTTCTCTTGTAAAGTTCTGCTGGTCTAAACTCTTTTTCCTGTTTCCATTTTTCCTGTCACTTCCAGTTCCCCAGAAGCTAGCATCCGCCTCCTGAAGGAATCCTTGTTCAGCTTTTGCCCCAAAATGGTTTCATGCACATCTTGCAACTCGCGCAGGGTGAAGTGTTTGGGTAACAGTTCAAAGCCAAGTGGTGCGTACATCAGTTTTCCACGCAGGCGTTTTAGAACTACGCTTAAAATCTCAGTGTGGTCAAAACCAAGCTGAATAGGTTTATCTTGTAGCATGACCAGTAACGTATCTTTTTCATCGAGTTCAGCCAGTGCAATATCACCCAGTTTTGATATTCGTTCAAAAGGGATTAAAGCATAGTAAGCCACCGAGATAATCCTGGTTCTGGGGTCACGCTGGGGGTTGCCAAAGGTATAGAGCTGTTCTAAAAAGACATTATCTAAACCAACCTTGCTTTTCAGGATGCGACTAGCGGCATCTTCTAGGCTCTCTTTCATGCCTACAAATCCACCAGGCAGTGTCCAGAAATCTTTATAGGGATGCTCTGAGCGTTTAATTAGCAGGGTCTTAAGGTTCTTATTCTCTATAGTTAGCATGGCTACATCCACAGTTACGCTAGGACGCTCGAAGGATTCAGGAGTATAGGTTTGTAAAAAGTCTTGTTCAGTCATAGGTTTCTCCGGGAAATATTAAGGTGTTTATTCCTCATACTCCACTTATATGTGTATAGCATATATGTAAATTATATATAAGTCAAGTGAAATTGAACCCTCAAAAAACACCTCGGTCAGACCCCCTTGCTATAGTTTTTCCATACAGTTTATTGGTTTTTCACCCTACAGACGCTCTTCGCAATGACGCAGGGATGTGAAATTTTGAGTTCACATTGTCGTGAACTCAAAATTTTGGGATGAACTCAAGACATTACTTCACCACTTAAACGCTCCAACGCTTCGCTCAAACTTCGTACACGCAATGACGAATCATAGTGAAATCTCGAGTTCATGTTGTCGTGAACTCGAGATTTCGTACCTGACTCATGCTCTAGTGTTTAATGATTGACAACACATAAACCTTTAGGTGATACTTTGCTGTAAACGTTTTCTAAAGGGTGAATGTGTGAAAAAACGACGACCTACGATTATTGATGTCGCCAACAAAGCAGGAGTATCTATTGCTACGGTTTCACGGGTTCTCAACGGAACTATTGTGTATGAAGAGAACCAACGTGCGGTCAAAAAAGCCATTCAACAATTAGGCTATCGACATAATCAGGTTGCCAGAGGCTTAGTCACTGGAAAAAGTGGCGTGATTGGGGTGATTATCCCTGATATTTCAGGTTACTTGTATGGACACTTGGCACGGGGTATTGAAGAAGTGATGCTCGAGCATCACCTACATATGATGATTGTGACCAACGTGCGTGAAGTTGAGCAGGAAAAAGCCAATATCACCTTACTGCTTGAGCGGCAAGTGGATGCCATTATTGTTTTGGGAAGTTATTTAAGTGATAGACATTTGGGCAGATTGAGTTTGGGTAAAACACCCATTGTCTTTCTTCAACGAGAATTGCCACATCCTAAGAGTCGTTATAGTTCTATTGATATTGATAACCATATAGGGATTGAGCAGGCCTTGAGTGAATTATTCAAAGCCGGGCATCGTCATATTGCTCATATCAACGGATTGCGCCGCGATGGGGTAGAGCGTGAAGAAGCTTTTATAAGCATTATGAAACAGCAAGGTATAAAGCAACCGTTAGTACTAAAAGGTGACTTTACTGAAGCCTGTGGGGTTAGAGCGGCTAAAATGCTCGAGGCTTATCCAGAGGTTACTGCCGTTCTATGTTCTAATGACCAGACCGCCATAGGTTTGTATCAAGGGCTCAAGGTCAGAGGGCTAAGGGTTCCGCAAGATATTTCAGTGATTGGCTTTGACAATGAGCCCTGGAGTGCCTATATGGACCCACCCCTGACAACTTTGCATCAGCCTGCTAAAAAAGTTGGCGAATTAGCAGCCGAACAAGTCCTGGAAGAATTAAGTGGCAAAGCCAGTTGCTATAAAAAGATTCCAGTAGCGTTTATAGAGAGAGACTCAGTAGCAAGAAGGGATTAGGGGTTAGATTTTTACCGATCCCTGATCCCTAGCCCCTAATCCCTATTTCAAAATCTTTTCAATCTTCGCTAGCTCATCAGTAGCAAAATTCAAATTCTCTACTATTTTTGCTGCGTCAATAATTTGCTCGCTGCGGCTTGCGCCGATTAGTGCAGACGTGACTTCTGGGTGACGCAGAGTCCAGGCTAGAGCCATTTGGGCCAAGGTTTGATTTCTAGTTTTGGCTAGTGTATTAAGTTTTTTGATACGGCTGAGTTTATCTGCTGAGATCTGCTCGGGTTTTAAGAAATGTGCTCTTGCAGCCCTCGAGTCTTTGGGAATTCCTTTGAGATATTTATCTGTAAGTAATCCCTGTGCCAAAGGCGAAAATACAATGCTGCCCACACCTGCTTCACCTAAAACCTTAAAAAGTCCTTCTTCTGGAACGCGGTGAAACATGCTGTATTTGGGTTGATGAATCAAACAGGGTGTGCCTAGAGATTTAAGTATTTCAATAGCTTGACGCGGAGCTTCGGCAGGATAATTGGAAATGCCGACATAAAGAGCGCGACCACTACGCACCATAAAATCTAGAGCTTGCATAGTTTCTTCAAGAGGCGTTTCGGGGTCAGGGCGATGATGATAAAAAATATCCACATAATCTAAACCCATACGCTTCAAGCTTTGATCAAGGCTCGAGACCAAGTATTTGCGTGAGCCCCAATCTCCGTAAGGGCCATCCCACATGGTGTAACCAGCTTTTGTAGAGATAATGAGTTCATCTCTAAAGGATTGAAAATCATCTTTGAAAATCTTGCCAAAAGTTTCTTCGGCAGAGCCTGGAGGTGGGCCATAATTGTTGGCTAAATCAAAATGAGTAATACCCACATCAAATGCCGTATGCAGCATAGACCTAGCATTTTCTAAAGAATCAATCCCACCAAAATTGTGCCACAAGCCAAGTGAAATAACTGGAAGTTTAAGACCACTTTTGCCAGTGCGGCGGTAGAGCATGGTGGTGTAGCGTTGGGGGGAGGGTTGGTACATGAGGACTCCTTCTCGAGAATAGATTTTTCTACAACTTAACTTGAAAAAGTAATCAGTAGTCAGTAGTCAGAATTCAGCATAAGGTTTCTACTGACTACTGAATTCTGACTACTGAATTCTTATAATGCTCTTCTCAAAACCTCACTCAGTTCCTCATCCGTCAGCACCACCGGATTCCCCTTCATGCTGCTAGCGTTCTTGGCTTTGCTTACGGCTTCTGGAATATGGGTTTCGGTTAACCCCCAACTAGATAAAGCTGGAATTTGCAAGTCTTGGGCAAGCTGCTTCAACCAAGCTACTAAGTCATTTGGTTTTGCGCTGCTTCCGAGTATACGTTGCGCTACTTCTTGATAGCGTTTTAAGGCTCGAGAAGTAGCTTCTCGTTCTTGTAAGGCGTTGAGGTTAGCTTCTACAACCAAGGGCAGCAACTTAGCACAAATGGCTCCGTGGGGTGCTTTGATCATGCCACCTAAGGGGCCGGCAAAACCATGAACTGCGCCTAGTTTGGCATTGGCTAAAGCTAGTCCGCCCATAAGGCTTGCCAAAGACATATCGGCTCTGGCATTAATATCGTGTGGATTTTCATAAGCTATCTTGAGTGAGCGGGCCGCATATTTAAGTCCTTCACGACAAATACCATCGGTCATGGGGTTAGCAGCATTGGAGACAAAAGGCTCGAGGCACTGGGTGAGTGCGTCCATGCCTGTATACGCTGTTATATCTTTAGGTAAATCATAAGTGAGTTCTGGATCAATGAGGGCAACAGTTGGCAGCATAAACGGGCTACGCATACTAACCTTGACCTGCTTTTCTGGAACACTCAAGACTGCATTTTGAGTGACTTCTGAACCTGTACCCGACGTTGTTGGAATAGCAATAAAAGGCGCAGCTTGTTTTAGAAGCGGTTGACCTTTGCCAATGACCTCGAGATAATCTAGGGCTTCACCTGGATTGGTTAATAGAGCTGCAATAGCCTTACCTGCATCAATGACGCTACCGCCACCTATGCCAATCACCATATCGCAAGCCCAGGACTGTGCTTTAGACAAACCTTCTAAAACAGTTGTGGTAGTGGGTTCACCAGAAACACTAAAAGTTACATAAGAGATTTGGTGAGCCTCGAGTTGTTCTAGAACAGGGGAGAGACGTTCAGGGCTCGAGCCGCCAATAACAAAAGCTTTTTTGCCTAAAGGTTTGGCCAAGCTTCCTAGTTTAGTTAGGGAGCCTGCACCAAAGATGATTCGCGTTGCGGTGGTAAATTCAAAATTCATAAGCTGAGTATTTCATAGAAGATAGATTTAATATGGTGGAATGAGGCTTGACTTATTTGTGGTTTGGATTTATAGAAGGATAATGATGTTCTTGTGTTAGGTTATTAAGAGAGCCCGATAGTCATTTAAGTTATGGCCAGTTGGACCAGTCTCGAGGGTATCACCTAGAGCCTTAAAAAAACTGTTTGAATCATTGTTAGCTAAATACTTTTGAATATCTAAGCCTTGAGCTTTTGCTCTTTGAAAACTGTCAGGTGTCAAGAATGCACCAGCAGCAGTGCTATTCCCATCAATTCCGTCAGACCCTGCTGATAATGCCCATATACCAGAAGTCATTTTGTTATAACGAGATGATACCTCCTGCTCAGGGCTGTTATAACGAGATGATACCTCCTGCTCAGGGCTGTTATAACGAGATGATACCTCTAGGAAATCTAGTAGACATAAAGCAAATTCCTGATTACGTCCGCCTTTGCCCTGACCTTTTACAGTCACAGTAGCCTCGCCCCCAGAAAGTAAAATCACTGGTGGCGCAAAAGGTGTTTTATTCTTGCGAATACTCTGTACCATTGCAGCGTGAAACCGTGCTAACTCTTTGGTATCCCCAGTAAACTGGTCAGAAAGAATGATAGTTTTATAACCTTGATCACCCAAGTATTCTTTTGCAGCTCTGAGTAAAAGGTGATTTGAGCCAATAATTTTATTTTGCACTCGAGTAAAAACCGCATCATTAAGCTTGGGGCTTTCAGGTATTTTGTTTTGTATTCCACTTTCAAAATGCTTACGAACATTGGGGAAATCTAATTTGTAACCATTTAAGATTTCTAAAGCCTCGGTAAATGTGCTTGGGTCAGGCGTGGTTGGCCCAGAGGCAATTACAGCAGGGTCATCACCGACTACATCTGAAAGTAACAGCGAGTAGACTCAAGCCTTGGTAGCTTGTGCTAAACGTCCACCTTTAATGTTTGAAAGATGCTTGCGAACAGTATTGAGTTCTTGAATGCTTGCCCCAGAACGAAGAAGTGCCTGAGTTAGATTCTGTTTTTCTTCTAAAGAAATTCCCCAAGGCGAACACCACAATGCACTTCCACCACCAGAGACGAGCACTAGAAGTAAATCTTTTTCGGAAAGTCGTGAGGCGAGGTCTAAGGCTTTTTCGGCTGCGGTGACGCTGTGTTGACTGGGGATGGGATGTGTGCCATGAAGGAGGGAAAGGGAGAAAGGGAGAAGGGGAGAAAGGGGGCCAGGGGGATTCTCTTCCCCTTCCCCCCTTCCCCCCTGCTCCCCTGCCGCGCTTAATGGTGGAGTCACCAAATACCGCACATCAGGAAATACCGCCAGGGCTCCCTCGAGCATGGGTATGGCAGCTTTACCAACCGCTAAAATCAGGCTGGGTTTTTCTTTGGGTAAATGTTTTTGGACTAGGTTTTTTTGGACTAACAGTTTAGGGCTACTGTATTTCAGGGCGTGATGGAAGGACGACTCGAGGAGGTGGCGCATGGGGATAGTTTACTAGGACTTTTGTGTTGAAGCTACTAAGACAAGCTAAACCTTAGGTCGTTAGCACTTTCTCAAGGCTCTAAGTTCAGTTTGTACGAGCTGGGTGAAACAAGAGATTACAAACACAGATAAAAAAATAAAAACCTCGAGTAAAACGCAAGAGCGTTTTACTCGAGTAAATGCTACTTTTTAGGAAAGAATTGTAAAAATTTATGCCTTTTACAATTCAGTACGGCGTTGTTGCATAAATAGGAATAGTTTCTAAGGATTAAAAGACTAGGTAGTGAGAGTAATTGAGAGAGGCATAGCCAAGGCAGCCATAGCATTAAGGATTTTAGCACCGAGTTTCATTTCAACACATTGCGAATGAAAAAGGCGAGAATTGAGAGTATTGCCAATGATAGTTTTATAACGAAAGATCCCTGATTCAGCTTTAGAACGTTGATGATAGCCCGAGGTTTGCTTCCAAGATTTACGACCGTGTTTACGAATAGCACGAAGATTTTCATCTCTGTCCAGAGGTGGAGCATTGCTGTTAGTATGTTGTTGAATCTTGGCATCTTTGCGGGGTGGGATCACGGCTTTGGCTTTACGTTTCTTGATAGCTCGATAACTGTTGCTTCGGTCATAGCTTCCGTCACCGCAGACCTGTTCAATGACAATGGCTTCATCAATCTTTTCAAGCACATCTGGAAGCATTTCATCATCTGTAACATCATTGGTACTGACTTCTAGACTAAGAATCTCATTCGTTTGGGGTTCAATGGCTAGATGGAATTTACGCCAGGTACGCCGTTTACTCTTGCCATGGATTCTTACTTTCCATTCGCCTTCACCATAAACTTTAGCCCCGCTAGAGTCTACAACCACAGTGATGGCTTCTGAAAACTTCCGTGAAGACACTTGAACGTTTAGATTTCCTCTGCGTCTACTTAGCGTCGTGAAGTCTGGTACTGTAACTCCTTGCCAAGCTGCCAGTTTCAAGAGTGATTGCATGAACCCTTCAAGTTGGCGTAACCGCAACTTGTACACTATGCCAAGGGTCACAATCAGTTCTATCCAGCTATCTTTATACACCTCAGGATGTCCTCGCTCTCCTGTCTGCTCTTGACTTTCCCAATCTTTAGCCATCGCTTCATCTATCCAGATGTCCAGACTTCCTCGTTTCACTAAGGCTGCGTTATACTCAGACCAGTTGCGAACACGGTACTTAGCTTTCTTCGTTTGTTTCATCAACTGCCAAGATTACCATTGCCGTGTTCGTGGCTATTTATGCAACAACGCCGAATAAAACTACAAATTATTTTTCGAGAGATGAAAATTATTAGATTTGCGATACCTTCACCCACATAGAAAAAGAACCTGAGTGATCGCATCTAACAACGCCTCTGTATCCAGCCCACGTTTTTTAATACTAAACCCAGGCGGATAGCGTGTAGGTTCTACCGTAAATTTAAGCTCTTTCATGGCTTTAGCATCATAATCTAGCGAAGTGCCATCCTTTTCAAAAGTAATTTGCACATCGGTCATATGCTCTTTGATAGTGGCTACATTTTTGCCTACCGCTAATAAGCGCAGTTTGACCAATTCAATAAAGGCTTTCACTTCGGTGGGCATAGGCCCAAAGGCTTCTCGCATTTCTTTAGATGTTCGCACCACTTCGGCTAAGCCAGTAGCTTCAGCTAAACGCCCATAGTATTCAATTCGCATTTCGTCTTGTTGAATATAAGTGGGGCTAAGGCGAGCATCTATATTTAGGTCAATGGAAACGGTTTTGCCTTCGGTGATTTGTTCGCCTTTAAGTTTGGCAATTTCTTCGGCTAGCATTTCGGTATAGACTTCTATGGATACTGCGCTAATTTGTCCGTGTTGTTCTGGGCCTAAGAGGTTGCCGACCCCGCGAATTTCCATATCTTTTTCTGCTAGTAAGTGACCGCTGCCTAAATCATTGAGTTCGGCAATGGCGTAAAGTCTGCGCTGGGCGGTTTCGGTGATGCGCCCTGGATAAAACAAATAAGCCCAGGCTTCGGTTTGTCTGCGACCTACCCGACCACGCAATTGATAAAGTTGAGCTAATCCAAGTTTGTCGGCACGTTCAATAATCAGAGTGTTTGCACCAGCAATATCAAGCCCTGATTCAACAATGGTAGTAGCTAGCAATACGTCAAAGGCTCCTTCTTGAAAACCAAGCATGACTTCTTCTAGTGCGTCAGCTCCCATTTGCCCGTGGGCTACACCAATGCGAACCTCGGGAACTAATTGTTGCAAAGTCCGTGCGCGCATTCCCATAGAGTTAATGCGGTCATGGATATAAAAAGTCTTACCACCACGCTCGAGTTCAAACATCATAGCTTCACGTACCGTGAGTGGGTCATAGGGTTGCAAGACAGTTTGAATAGGTTTGCGCCCTTGGGGCGGGGTCATAATTTGTGACACGTCACGTAAACCCACCAAGCTCATATAAAGCGTTCTGGGAATTGGGGTAGCCGAAAGTGAAAGTACATCTATATTGGCTTTGAGAGATTTTAATTTTTCTTTTTGTCCTACACCAAAACGGTGTTCTTCATCAATAATTAAAAGCCCTAAATCCTTAAAGGACATGCCTTCACTTAGCAAGCTGTGGGTTCCTACTACAATATCCACGGAGCCTTCTTTTAGACCCTTTAAGGTTTCTCTAGTTTTCTTGCTGCTGGTAAACCTCGAGAGCATCTCCACGTTTACAGGCAAATCCTTAAATCTTTCTACAAAAGTTTCATAATGCTGCTGCGCTAAAATAGTGGTAGGCACTAACATGCCAACTTGCTTGCCGTTTCCCACTGCACGGTGTGCTGCCCGAATGGCCACTTCGGTTTTACCAAAACCTACATCACCAGAAATTAACCTATCCATTGGAACTTCTTTACCCATATCTCTGTAGACTGTTTCTACTGCGGTGCGTTGGTCGGTGGTTAGAGTAAACGCACAGTTATCGTTAATTAAATGATCCCAATCTGCTATAGGTGGCAAAGCTACACCTTTTGAAACTTGTCGTTCGGCATAGGTGCGAATTAGTTTCATGGCTAGCTCTTGGGCACTAACCCTGGCTTTTTCTCTAGCCCTTGCCCATTCATTGGTTCCTAACGTGGATAATCTAGGCGGGTCATCGGTGGTTCCTGGGTGGCGGCGCAAAAAAGGAAGCTGTTCGACGGGTAAATAAATTTTGCCTTCACCGGCATATTTCAAAATAAGATAATCTCTGGTTACACCAATCACTTGCCGAGGCTCTAAACCTAAAAAACGCCCAATGCCATGATCGGGGTGAATCAGATAATCACCAATAGAAAGTTGCACGGCATCGTGAACGCTTTTGCCTGGGATTCTCTTAGCTTTACGTGCGCCCTGATAGCCATAGAGTAAATCCTCAGAGACAACAATTTCTTTAGTTTCAGGATTGCGGTATCCACCACGCACACTTTCTGAAAGTACCAAACCAATTTCACTAGCTTTGGCTCTGATAGTGTTGTGCCAGTGACTTTCTAAACCATCAATGATGCGTTCACGCAAATATCTTCCAGTGCGCTCAAACTTTAGCAAGATGTTTACGCTATAACCATCTTTGAGCCAAAGCTCAGTATCACGGCGGAAATCAGAAAGCTTGGCACGGTAATAACCTAGAGGCTCAAAAGGAGATTTTTGTGTTTCTAGCTCGAGCCTATCTCGCCCAAAAGAAATAACGTCCTGTTGTTTTAAGTGTTCCCATAACCACGGTAAGCGCACATCTTGTAGAGCCTCATCGGTGTCACCAGCATAGAGTTCTGGGGCATCTAAAAAAATAGTTCCTTGAAGATGCTCGAGTAGTTTGGTATCCCAAGGGTCTTCATCGTCAAGGTCATGTAAAGGTGCAACGGTAAAATATTCAATGGGTTTTTCTTGTAAGGTTAGGGTTTCTAAATCGTTGGCAAAAAACTCGAGCTTGAGGGTTTTACTGGTATCTTCGGCATCTAGAAAAAGCGTAACTGTATCACCACGAACACTAAAACCTGGCATTTCATCGCGTTCATAGCCATAGCGCACCAAGGTATCTAGTAAAGCGTCTCGAGGATAGCTCTTATTTTTTTCAAATTTTAGAACCACGCTTTCAGGGTTTCTAGGAAAAGGCCTAAGCGCATGATCTAAACTAAGAATGACCTTTTCTCTTTTATCAGACCAATCGGCTAACTCGGGGTTGAGGCTGGCTTTTGCGCCAAAGGCTCCAATGTCACGGAATTCTTCCAAACGGTCAGTGGTCGTGAGCAAAATTGAGGGTCCGGCATGACGTGCAAAAAGGGCAAGACGAGCCACACTGGGCAAGCCTAAGAAGCGTTGATTGGGTTCAAGAGCTGTAGTCATAGCAAACTTTTTTAATATACCTTGAGAGAAGCGTCTTTAACTTGTTGAAAAATACGTCTTTTGGGGCCTACAAAATAAAACCTGGAGATAGGTTTTAATAGTCATTCCTTCAGAAAAGCTGCTCTACGTGCCGTCTATCTATCTCTAGAAGCTACTTGAAACTTAGCGTCCTAAAGATTCATAACTTTCTGTAACTTGGCGAATATCACAAAGGCTAAAGGTAACACTTTTGCCATCCCAGCCTGGTTCAGGCGTAATTCGTATACTGGTCAGTTGACCCTGATGGGGTCTAAGTTGCAAAGCAAAGAAATTTGGAAACTCCATAAAGCGATCATCGGTATCTAACACCAGAGCATCTTTAAGCCCACTGGCGTAGGTTTCATTCACAATCCAGTCACTTTGTTTTTGGGCGGGTGCGTCTAGCTCGAGCCACCAGTAATAGTTAGAACTATCGCCATTTATTTTTATTTCACTTAAATCTGTCTTGATAAATCCTTTGCGCTCAATGGTAGTTTCAAAGACTGGCTCCAGGCATTTTCCATAAGTGAGTGCAGGTAGAGTGCGGTAATGATAGGGAGGGTAAGGATAAGCGTGGGCCTCGGCATATTGAACTAAATAACTTGGTGGAGCCTGGGTTAAAAAATCAGTGCGTAAATACTGCTCAATGGCAGAATTGGCCAAACTATAGACGCCATATTTTAGGACAGGTAAATGTGTAAGATGGGCTAAAAAATCTGTGGTTGCGGTTCCGGGTGTGCCACTTGAATCACCATAACTGCCCGGACGATTAAATTCAAAACCGATATTGCTGTTGCCTGCTACGACAATTTCATTTTTTATCTCATCTAAAAGATCTGGCTCACCTTCAGGATACTCGAGGCTGTAATAAGGAAAATTAGTCGGTGTATAGGTGGTCTGACAAAGTTCTGAAACAGGCTTGATATGTTCCCAACCTAACTCCTCACGTTTTTTATCTAAAAGAATGGCCTGCACTGGTGTTTTGGCAAGTGCGTCATAACCAGGTGAATTCATGATGGCTTTAGCCGCAGCTACAGCCCACAAACTTGCGCTATGGCCCGTAAAGTGATGGTCGGTAGGAAAGTGAGCAAAAATATTTTGATGAAATAAGGGTTTAGCTAGCCGGAGTAAATCGGGAACATGTTTAAAACCTGCTTGCAGATAAGCCAATCGCATAGTGTAATAATCGACTTGGGTTTCCTGTTTCTTTAAGATGGCAAGCTGTTCTTCGGTCATATAGGGCTGACCTAGTAATCCCTTTGGTGGCACAACCATGATGATGGTTTCTTTGAATCCCACCGTTTCTAAAGCCTTGCGATATTGGCTTAACCAGAAAACAATCTCAGCATAAGAAAAATCTTTAATAGAAAGAAACTCACGTCCAAAATCAACATAAGCTCGGCGGGTAAATACCCAGCCCTGTTTACCTAAATAAAATTCATTCTCATTTACTCCATCACAAAAAGCAGCTTCGATGGTTTTAGCAAAATCTTCAGTTTGACCATAGTAGAGAGCTGGGTCAGGGAGGGGAATAGTGGCGTAGCGTTCTTGCAAGAGGGTATCTATGGAAGCATTTTGAGCAAGAACACAACCAAACATGAAAAAGCAAAGGGTGAATAAAAGTCTCATAGCTTAAGAATACAGGGAGTGATGAGATATTGTTAGTCGGAGTCACCCCTAAAAATCGGTTGAGTAAAATCCCAACTCTTTCCAGAACTGTGTATTGGTAACCACTCAACCAACTTTTCAGCGAAGCTTTTTGACGGTTGCCTGGGGGTTGGTGCCTGGTTGCCTGCATAGACTTGACGAATACCGTATATGGGTGTATACTCATTTTTATCAGCACCGAATAGGTGCTATTTTTTTTGCCCTTTCCTCCACTTACTTTTAAGGATATTGACTCTGAGTTTAGTGTTGTGCTACTATTTGTGCAAATGCACGAAATATGTGCAAATGCACAGTTTAAGATATGTGAAGGACTTGAGTTGGCAAAACTTACTATTTTTATCGCTCTAAAATGGGTCATGATAGAAGTTATTCATGGCTAGCCCTATCCTGATGCCCAAACAAGGTAACTCGGTCGAGAGTTGCCTGATTGTGTCGTGGAAAAAACAAAAAGGCGAGGCTGTACAAATTGGCGATGTGATCTGTGAAGTTGAAACTGATAAAGCGGTGATGGATGTAGAAAGTACCGCCAGTGGTGTGTTGCTCGAGACCTTGTTCCCTGAAGGTGCAGATGTTCCTGTGCAAACGGTTATTGCTGTGGTTGGAAATCCTGGTGAGAGTGTTGCTGAGTTTTTACCTGATGAAAACAGAAGGGGAGAAGGGGAGAAGGGGAGAAGGGGAGAAAATTCTCCTGTCAATATACAGAGTTTGAACCCATCTCAATTAACAATCCAATCATTACCTGTTGTTACAGCTATTTCTCCTCGTCAAGAATTTATCGGGGTTTCTCCAAGGGCAAGATTGCGTATGCGTGATGCTGGTGTCAATCTTCCGAATGTGTCAGGTACTGGCCCCAATGGACGAGTTCTCGAGCGTGATATTATCGCCGCACTAAAAATCTTCCCTGCCCCCCTGCCCCTTTCTTCTAAGGCTACTTCTACAATAACTAAGGACGTTGAAGTTGTACCACTCCAAGGAATTCGCAAACGCATCGCCGAACGAATGCTTGCGTCACTCCAAACAACCGCGCAACTCACACTCAATAGCTGGGCAGATGCCAGGGAGTTACTCGAGACGCGCAGTATCATTAAGAAAAATGCTGAGAAATTTGCTTTTCCAAATGTCACGATTAATGACTTGGTTTTGTTTGCCGTTGCAAGAACGTTACTGCAATATCCAGACCTAAACGCAACCTTTGAGAGTGATACGATTTACAAACATAAAAATGTTCATCTTGGTTTTGCGGTAGATACACCAAGAGGTTTGCTCGTGCCCGTTATAAAAAATGCAAACCAGTTAAGACTTTCTGAACTCGCAACAACTGCCAAGCAACTTGCTAGTGATGCCATAGAATCACGTATCGCACCTGATGCTTTGCAAGGTGGCACATTCACCGTAAGCAATCTGGGTAATTTTAGTATTGAGCATTTCACACCCGTTCTCAATCCGCCACAAGTTGCTATCCTTGGTGTTGGAACCATCACTGCAAAATCAATCTTAATAGACGATGAACTACAAACCTATCCGTATATCGCTTTGTCGCTAACTGTTAATCACCAAGTCATAGACGGTGCACCTGCTGCGAAGTTTTTGCAAAGCCTTAGTCAGAATATGGCTAGTATTTCTAGCTTGCTTGTTAGTTAATTATGCGATGAGTGACAAGTGATGAGTGTAAATCTTTATCCACTCGCCACTCGTCACTCATCACTCACCACTTTTCACTCACCACTGCCTTTAAGGAGTAAAAATGCCCAAATCCATCACCATTGACCCCACTGAAGTAAGACGCTCGAGTGTTCTCACTGCGCCCAGTATTCCAGTAAATGCTTATGTTTCTGATGCAAAGAGCGAAGCTACAGAATATGGCAGCGAAACCTTGCAGCGCATGTACCGTGATATGGCCTACATCCGTGAGTTTGAGACGATGCTGGATTTATTTAAGCGTGAAGGGCAATATCAAGGAATTGTTTACAACCACAAAGGGCCAGCACACTTATCTATTGGGCAAGAAGCTGTCGTAGTTGGGCAGAGTTATCACCTTACACCGGATGATTTTATTTTTGGTTCGCACCGCAGCCACGGGGAGATTCTGGCAAAAAGTTTTTCTGCTATTTCACAACTGGATGATGCCGAATTACAAACCATCATGGAAACTTATATGGATGGTGTGATTTTGCGAGTTGTTGAAAAATTGCCACATGACAACGTAAAAGAACTGGCCATGGATTATGTTCTATACGGAACACTGGCTGAGGTTTTTGCAAGAGTTACGGGCTTTAATAAAAGCATGGGTGGTTCAATGCACACTTTTTTCCCACCCTTTGGTGTCATGCCGAATAATGCGTTAGTTGGTGGAAGTGCAGATATTGCTGTGGGTTCTGCGCTATATAAACGTGTGAACCGCAAACCTGGAATTGTGATTGCCAATATCGGTGATGCTTCAATGGGTTGTGGCCCTGTGTGGGAAGCCATGATGTTTGCGGCCATGGATCAATATAAAACCCTGTGGGATAAAGACTTAGGGGGTTCGCCGCCAATTCTTTTTAACTTTATGAATAATTTTTATGGCATGGGTGGACAACCTCAAGGTGAGACGATGGGCTTTGGAATGCTAGCCAGGGTTGCTCTAGGTGTAAACCCGGAAGCCATGCACGCTGAACGTGTAGATGGTTACAACCCACTTGCTGTTGCTGACGCAATTAAACGCAAAAAAGAATTACTGCTTAAAGGTCAAGGTCCAGTTTTGCTAGATACGATTACTTATCGCTTTAGTGGTCACTCACCTTCGGATGCGTCATCATATAGAGAAAAAAGTGAAGTCGAACTTTGGCAGGCACAGGATTCATTAAAATCATTTGCTAGTTATTTGCAAGAGAATAAACACTCGAGACCCTCAGATTTAGAAACGATTTTACAAGCTAGCAAAGAGCGAATGAGGAAAATTGTCGAGCTTGCAGCGTCACTTGAGGTTTCGCCACGTATTGCGCTTAATAGCGAGATTATTGGTGAGATGATGTTTTCAAAAGGAGGGCAGAAGGCAGAGGGCAAAGAGCAGAGAACTAAAGACAAACCTGAAACGCTTTTGCCACTCGAGCAGACACGATTGAGTGTGACTAAAGAAAAATTTCGGTTTGGACTGGATGAACAAGGTAAGCCTCAATCAAAACTTAAAACCTTGACCTATGCCGAGGCACTTTTTGAAGCTATGATCCACCGCTTTTATGAAGACCCAACTATGATTGCTTATGGTGAAGAAAATCGGGATTGGGGTGGAGCTTTTGGTGTATATCGCGGTCTTACTGAAGCCTTGCCTTATCACCGTTTATTTAACTCACCGATTTCAGAAGCGGCGATTGTGGGAACGGCTGTAGGTTACGCACTTTCTGGTGGACGTGTAGTAGCTGAACTTATGTACTGTGATTTTATGGGCCGTGCTGGTGATGAGATTTTTAACCAGATGGCCAAGTGGCAAAGCATGTCTGCCAATGTTTTGGAAATGCCATTAGTCTTGCGTGTTTCAGTAGGTTCAAAATATGGCGCACAACATTCACAAGACTGGTCATCGCTTACGGCACATATTCCAGGACTACAAGTGATGTTTCCTGCTACGCCCTATGATGCAAAGGGAATGCTGAACCTCGCGTTGCGTGGTACTGACCCGGTAGTGTTTTTTGAAAGTCAGCGTTTGTATAGTGAAAGCGAAATTTTAGTAGAAGGCGGTGTACCCGTTTATTATTACGAAGTGCCGTTGGGTGAGCCTGCTGTGCGCCGTGAAGGAAAAGATATAACGATTGTAACTATTGGTGCAACACTGTATCGTGCAATAGAAGCAGCAAAGGAACTCGAGCAATACAATATCTCCACAGAAGTCATTGATGCACGGTTTATCAACCCACTGAACTATGAAAAAATTATTGAATCAGTGAAGAAAACGGGCAAGGTTATTCTGGCCTCAGATGCCTGTGAGCGGGGGTCGTTTTTGCATACGATGGCCTCAAACATTTCGCAACTTGCTTTTGATTATTTAGATGGGCCAGTGGCAGTGGTTGGCGCGAGAAACTGGATTACACCACCAGCAGAACTCGAGGATATGTTCTTCCCCATCAAAGACTGGATTTTGGACACGATTCATGAGCGCATAGTGCCACTCGAGGGATATACGGTAAAAACTAAGCAGTCTACAAGTGAGATTTTATTGAGGAACCAGAGAGGAATCTAGCGTCTTTGCCACTAACTATTCGATTCACAAAGGCCTGCCACAAAAACCTTGGATGAGTTGGCAAGGCTCGAGCAAGACATCCAAAAAATCTTAAAGAACTACAGGAAATGTTGTTAGGCGGTTGAGATTTATGCATTTGGTAGCTAAATTCATGCTATGAGTTCTGAACGCCCCACCAGTTTCGAGTGGTACATGCGTCAAAAACTCGAGTTCAGCTAAAGTAGGCGAAAATATATTTAACGTAGACTTGAATTTATAGACAATTGTATATATAATAAGGCTGTGACTTCATGGGTCAACTAAGAAAAATACGCTTTGTGGCTTCAGCACACAAAGATTTGCTTGCTGTACCTGACTCTGTACGAAAAATGACAGGCTTTGTCCTTGACCGTGTTCAGCGTGGGCAGTACCACAGCACAATTAAACTACTTAAAGGCAAGGAATTTAATGGTGTTTACGAAATCCGTATTGACCACGATAGTGATACCTACCGTACTCTCTATGCGATAAATCTCGGTGACTATATTTATGTCCTAGATGTATTTCAAAAGAAGTCAAAAAAAGGCTCAGAAGTACCAAAACAAGACCTAGACAGATTACGCAGCAGACTAAAACTAGCAAAGGAGCTAGCCAGCTATGAAAAAAAATCTAATAACTGAAAGCAGTGGTAATATCTTCGCGGACTTAAACATTGCCAAGCCCGAAGAGTACCAACTCAAATCACGATTGGCTTCCTTAATCTATGACAGCATAGAAGCCAAAGGCTGGACACAACAACAAACTGCCAAGGCTCTAGGCATTAGCCAGCCAGACGTGTCTAATATCTGCAACGGTTTACTTGACCATTTCTCGGTTGAAAAGCTGCTGTATTTTCTTACCTTACTAGACCGCCGTGTGACCATCAACATAACAGGGGATAGACTACCTGCGGAAAAAATTGTTATTGCTGCAAAACCAAAGCCTAGGGTTGCCTCTCAAGCCGCAAGTAGGACTAGGTAAACGTGGATTCGAGGATATGTTCTTCCCAAGTAAAGACTGGATATTAGACACGATTCATGAGCGGATTTTGCCACTCGAGGGATATAGTGTAAAAACGAAACAGGCAACCAGCGAGATTTTAAGAAGAAACCAAGCAGGAATTTAACTACTGGAAAAAGTAGGCATCATTGCTTTGCATTTTGAACTTCACTTACAATTTTGAGAATAGCATCAATAACTAATTGTGGCTCGTCCACTTGAATGTCATGGCAGGCTCTTGTGGCAATAATGTGCGTGCTGTTTGAAGAAAGGCTTGATAAGTCAACTTGTAAATTTTGCCAAATATCTCTTAGTTGGTCTGAAATGTCTTTCAGTAATGCGGATTCAAAATGGCACGTAGGCCTTTGTGTTAACACGATCAAAGGAAGATCACCTAGTGAACGAAGATTCTGCAATTGAGCTATGCTAGCCTCGATATTGAATTTTTCTGGATTGTCCGTTGTATCTAGATTATTTAGATTATCTCGTAACTCTTTCAAACTTTCTGCCTCGTTAGGAGTTTCAGGAGGTAAAGTGGCGAGAAATTCAGCAAATTGATTCGGATGAGAAGAGTCTATCAACACCATTCCAGCAACCTCATCTGGATATTGGTCAGTATATAAACGAACGTGAAAACCACCCAGAGAGTGTCCGACCAAAATATATGGGGGCGTTATATTTGCATTCGTTAGTAGGGCGTGCAAATCATTAACGACATCCTGACTGGTGCGTGATTCTGTAGGTATGGGGTCACTCGAGCCTAACCCTGCTCTGTCATAAGCACAAATTCTGTTCTTGTTATTTGCTGCAACCCTCAATACTATATTTGCCCAGTAAAAATCGCCCACAGCAGGCCCACCAAAACCAGACTCTATAATCACAGTTGGTGAACCTTCGCCTAGACAACTGATTTGTAACTTGTGACCTCCAACATCAACTTTCTCACTGAATCGGCTAGATGACGTGTCAGTTTGTGCAAAAATACTCGAGGTAAAAGCAAAAAAGATAAGTGCAAACAAATATTTCTGCATGACTTTTCCTTTCTGAGGTAAATCTCAGAGCCAATAATGGGTTTAATTATGCCTTCTTATCTGCTTTGCAATAACCCACAATTGCATTGGCATGACCATGCCCCATGCCATGTTCACTTTTAAGCCAATTCACAACTTCCATATGCTTCATGTCTGTTTTTGAATTGACCAGTGTAAACCAGTGACTCATAGGCTTGCCATACATCTTTTCAATCGAAGGAAAATAGGATGCAGGGCCTTTTACTTTTTCAGTGCTCATAGGGTCTCTCCTTTGCCCATTGTACAACATAGTGAAGGATGAGGAAAATTACCAAAAGCGTGTTTTTGAATGGATGAATAAATAATAGATGGCAAGCGCAGCACTATAAATAACGACAAATGTGTAGACAATAAGACTAAGATATTGATTTTGTGGCACATCGGAAAATCGTTGGATGAAAGGTAAAATAAGTATAACATCGTAAGCCAGAAAACCCACTAAAGGGCCAGCAGCATAGTCCCAAGTGGGTTTAATAACTGCAAAAATAAAATAAACCGAGGCACCAAGAAAAATCCAACCATAAACCACGGAGGCTTCCTTGCTGACTGACCAGGGCAAAATGTTAGGGCGATTAAAGATTAACATGAACCTGCTAACACCAAGATGACGATAGACATATAAAAGGAAATTTGATTATTAGCCTGTCCAGCAAAAGTAAAAAGCTACTGCCAGAGCTAGAAAAAATAAGCCCAGAATTCCTAGGGTGATATAGAGGGAGTCGGCTCGAGCGAAGGGTTAGACCGCATTTTCAAATGTTGCAGATGGAAGCTGCAAGGCCATGACCAGTTCGTCTGGCTCTGGTTGCGCCAAAGCGACCAATTCTTGACTCGCAGCGGAAAACCCGAGATGCCTGAGCAGAGCAAGTGATCGGTAGTTGCTTGCCTTGAGCACGGCGAGAAACGTTCTGACTTCATACTGGCCGGCGAGCTCGCTGAGCATTGCCCCAACTGCGGAACTGCCAATGCCTTGAAGCCAGTAGGCGCTGGCCAGTTCGTATGCAATGTAGGCAACGCCTTCGCTTTGGACAGTTGCCTGAACATAGCCGGCGAGCCTGCCAGTGGCAACCTTCACCACCCAGTTGAGCCACAGTTCCGACCCATCTTTGGACGTACGGGACTCCAGTTTGGCGAAGCGTTTCACAAGCCACTCCTCGGATTCCGGTGGCGCGTTCTCAAACTCGTAGATTGCTGGGTCGCTCAACACATTGAACATTTCGGGGGCGTGCGCGACGACCTGTGGTTCAAGGATGCAGAGGGTGGTGGCGATGCTTCGCATACGCGGCCTAACGTTGGAATTGAGCGAGCGGCGAAGCCGTCCGCTCGAATGACGGGTTAGGCGCATGCATCATGCCTCGACGTGCCTCACACGCAGGCCGCGACTTAGGGCCTCCTGACAAACCTGTTCGCTGAGTACGTTGTCTTCGATGACGAGGCAAGCCTTCGTATTTTCATTGAACGGCAAGTAGCCTGAGCGATCTTGCATCTCCTCCTGCACCTCCAAGGACAGCTTTCTACAAGCCCTGGCGATACGGCGTCCCTCGCGACAATCGAATTCTCCGAGATCGATTGACGAGGTTCCGCGAAGCTTCTCAAGAGCCTCTGAGGCAGAAAGAAGCGCGTAGGCCGGCACCACGCTACGAATCGCCTTTACCTCACGCACATCTGGGCCCGCACCTTCGAAGAGGAGTACCAACTTCACCGCTTGCCGATTCACGCGCATGAGTACCCACCCGGACTCCGATCCGTCCCAAAGATAGTGATAGCGCTCGACGGTCGTCATTGGCCTAACTAGTAATTATACGGACTGAGAGACGCGTAGTATCCCATTTTGGGCATTTATGCTGCCAATATTGAGAATATTTATAAGGTTTCATTTGCCTCAATTATACATTTATTTGGCTAAACTCAGGTCAGATTCTACATAAGAGTCCTGGGTGCTGTTTTATGTCCTGGCTCGAGTCCCCTTAATTTGCGGTGCCATTCGTTTGAAAATAGGACCCCCTGGCATATACCACCCAGCCTTCTTTCTTACAGTAGGGCTCGAGTCTTTCTTATTCGCCTCTACCAAAGCACGCACAGCAACGCTATTGCTGTGTACATATTGTCCAACCACTTCAATCGCCATAGCCCGAACGTGGGCATCCGTATCTTCATGTAGGGTGCGAAGTGCTGTGGGAAGTACATCTTTTTCAGCAGGACGACAATCACCTTCCTTGCATCTATCGCAGGCAAGAGTGTGCAAGGCCATTACACGAACGTTTGGGTCAGGATCATGCACCATGCCTATTAAATCCTCGAGGGCTTCTGGCAGCAAAAAATGATCAAGTAATGAACAGCAGTAGTAACGCACTGAGGGGCTTTCGTGTTTGAGTCCAGCTTGTGCAATTGGCGCAACTTCAAAACCCATTGCAAAGAGTTGGCGGTATGCGGTTTTAGCATGGTGTTTAATCGCCAGTTGATTGAGGAGTTCACTTGTTTCCACGATTTAAGAATACTCGATTTAGGCTCGAGCATTCATCCTTTGTGGTGTCTGAGTATGATGGATTAGACTTTAGCTTCCACGTGTTTCTTAAAATTGTTGAGAATGGCTTGCCAGCCTTGCTGCTGTTGTTCAATACTGTGAGTTTCTTCTGGGTCAAAAGAGACACGAACCCTAGTGCTATTTGCAAGTTCTTGAAATTCAATGACAGCTTGCCTTTCGCCAAATTCGTATTCGATAAGACTGTTCTTGGTAATTGTTTTATATGTGCCTGCAAAATCAAAGCCAAAGCTTCCGTCTTTGGCTTCCATACGTGATGAGAACTTCCCACCAGGACGAAGATCAACGGTGGAGTTAGTGGTGTGCCAGTCATCGGATGCAGCGTTCCATTTTATGATATCGGCAGGTGTTGTGTAAGCACGCCAGACTGTGGCAACAGGTGCAGCAATGGTGTTTTCTACGGAAATTTTCTACGGAAATTTTCATAGTGCCTCCCAAGGAACTGTTAGCGAGTCATTATAGCAGAGCGAGCTCAGCACACCACAAAAAAATTTAGGAAATGCGTAGGGGACACATTCGCTCAACCTTCGTACACAAATTTCATACTGCGCTCAGCGCACCCTACAAGTGCCTTTACTAGATTCTAAAATCTCGAGAGAACCCCTATTTAACGCATTCAGGTGTTTCTCGAGGAACCATAATTCCTTGCTCAATCTCGATAAGAACTGGCCAGTCAACACTTACAAGATGGTAGATGGTAGCCGGAAACTCACCTTTGATGGGTTTCCAACCTGTTGGATTAAAACTAAATTGCCATGTGCCGTGAGTTGAGTTTTCAACGATAGCTGTAAAAGCATTTGAATCATAAATTTCTTCAACCTTGACAAACCCTGACTTCTTTTGTCCTTCGGTGATAGCCCTAACAGCATTGTCTAGGTGTGGCGAAGATCTAAAAGCTGCAAAGATAACGACCCCAATGAATGCAGCAATCATAAAATAGGGTGGCAGTCTTGTGTAAAAACCTAGTGCAAGTAGTGCCACTAAAAGGGCAATGGCTCCATTCTTAAATTGACCCCGCTTTAACATTTTATCCATCATCACGAGGTTTTCGATTTGCTTGGATATGGATGGTTTCATAGAAATGTTAGCTGACTAATGGATTATGTTGTATGGTGAAAAACATTCATGTATTAAAGATGCTAATTCGGGAAAAAATGCAGGGCCATTTAATTTGATCATAGCTGAGTTGCTGGTATTTTTCTGTAAAGTTCACCATATCTCTTAAGAGAGCAGAGGCGAAATGCTGGTCATATATCTTGAGTGCCTTATAGGCGGTTTTGATCAAGCCATTGGGCTAACTTTCCTAAATACGCTGTAAAAGATTTTTTATCCCCCTCATTCCAATCCTTAAACCAGCCTGCTATATCAGGATAAATGGCTTTACTAACTTGCACCAGTTTGGCTCTACCTTGGGTGGTGATACGGACTTCACGTTTTCGGGTATCAAATTTGTTAGTGCTGACCTCGAGATAGCCTTGTTCAGAAAGTTTCTGGACAATTTTAGTGACCCCAGGCTGATTGATTTCCATAGCTTCGGTAAGGTCGGAAATGCTATGAACAGGCTTGCTGCTTCTGGCTAAGTGGGTGAGGAGGGCAAATTGTGAAAAGGTAAAGCCTTGGGTGGTACAAAGCGTTTCCATGCGGGTTGTATAGAGCTGACTCAGGATGCCTAGCTGGGTTGCTAATTCTGCCAAATCACGTTGGGTTTCATTCATGGTCTCTAGTATACTTGACAAAGTATTCCTGGGAATGGAATATATATTCCCAGGAATATATATGGAGGTCCTTATGAAAAAAATAAACCCGTTAATTAAAGCACTCGAGACATTCTTGGTACGTTTGCCGCTTTATGCCCACGGCATTCTGGCTGTTTTAGCCTTTGTTCTTACTCGAGTCACCAATATCATCCTTGATACAAGCTATGCGGCATCTCAGTATCCTGTTCCATTCTTTGTGGGGCAGACCGCCTTTAGTGGCGAAAAGCTCAAAGCGTATTTTGCTTACATGCTTGAAAGGGATACCTTGGGTATTTACTGGAGAACTCAATTTATTGATTTTTCATTTATTGCTGCCACGTTTATTGTCGGATTGATCATTTCACTTTTTTTAGCTCGTTTACATCTCAAGTCTTCATGGCTTTATAAACTTAGTCTGATGGCTGTGGTGATTGTTCCCTTAGGTGCAGTATTTGATGCCCTTGAAAACTTGGTTTCCTTTGTTATGCTTAGTCAACCCACAAGTTTTCCAAACTGGCTGGCCTTGGTCTACTCAAGCTTTGCTGTTCTCAAATTCGCAAGTATTGCTATAGGCTACAGCCTTTGGTTTATTTCGCTAGTTGGCTTTTTGGTGACGAAAGTTTACAAGCTGTTGCGCCCTGATTCCGTGACTACTTTCTAAATTACTCTGCTCCAGCCTGTTCTAAAATATCAATCATGTTTTGATAACTTCTATTTCTGGCTAGCTCGAGTGGTGTCTTTCCACTACTATCTGCTAAATTTATATCAGCACCAGCTTCAACCAGAGCTTTTACCACTGCGGTGTGTCTCTCTTCACCATCACCCAAGACAATGGCTTCAATCAGGGCGGTCCAACCCAGGTTGTTTACATGGTCAAGCGTAGCACCTGCATCAATCAACGTCTGCACAGTTTCTACATGACCCAAATGTGCTGCGGCAATCAGGGCTGTGCCATCATAAGGGCTGGTGATGTTGCTGGGATCTGCGCCATACTCGAGCCCTACTTTAATGATCTCAACATCATTATTGACAGCAGCAATCGTAATCAGGTCATAGCGTTGTTGGTCTAGGGCATTAGGGTCTGCACCAGCCTCGAGTAAAATTTTCGCCACTTCATCATAGCTAATATGGGCAGCAACCAAAAGGGGAGTGCGCTGGTGTGAATCGCGCTCCTCGAGGTTTGCACCTGAAGCAATGAGTTGGGTGATTTGCTCGAGGTTGCCTTCGGCAACAGCAGCTAGTAACCCTTGATAACTGCTCATCTCGTTAGCACTTGGTGCGATTTGCGCTAGCGTGAGGCTTAACCACAGACTGCTAAGCATGAGAATAAAACTCCTTTTCATAGTGACAGCATATAACAAGTTAATTCATTTATGGCAGCTACAACCATTGCTCTATTTGCTCTCTAGTTAAATTCCCGCCACACAAGATAGTGGCAATTCGTTGCTTAGCAAATAAACTCCGGTTATTCTTAATAGCAGCAATTCCGACAGCACCCGAGGGCTCGAGTACCACCCCAAGATGCTGATGTGCTAGTTTCATGGCTTCTATGATTTGCGAATCTTTTACGAGTAAAACATCATCTAGTAACCCTTTGATATCTGTAAGAGCTTCGGCTACGGGTACACGCACGCCAATTCCATCGGCAATAGTGTTTATGGTTTCGGTTTGAATGTATGTACCGCTCCGCCAGGATTTTTCCATAGCTGGTGAGCCAGCAGCACTTACGCCAATGACTTTACTTTTTGGGCTATAGGCTTTAACCCAGCGTGCAATGCCAGCAATCATAGCCCCGTTTCCAAGAGGTACAACAAAGGCATCAAAGGCTTTGGGATAACGCAAGAGTTCTATGACCATACTTCCTGCACCTTCGGTAAATTCGGGGTTGCGACTGTCCTCTGCAAATTGCAAACGGTTTTTTTTAGCATAGCTTCTAGCAAACGTTTTGGCAGCATCAAAATCTGCACCGTATAAACGAACATCTGCGCCGAACGATTTCATCCGCTCGAGCTTTAGTGGATTGGCGGTTTCGGCGGCAAAGACGATTTGTTTGATGCCACGCTTGCGAGCAGCATAAGCCATGCCCTGTCCAAAGTTTCCTGCCGAGGCACACACTACTTCTTTTAGATGTGGGTTACGCACAAAAAAATAATCAGCTCCGCGACCCTTAAAAGAGCGAATGGGATTCAGGGTTTCTACCTTGACAATGAGTTCGCAACCAAGAATATCACTCAAACTTTCAGCGTGAAATTGTGGGCTGTTTAAGAATACTGGGTCAACTTTTTGTGAAGCTTCTTCAATATGCTCTAAATGAATGCGGTGATTTGTTTCTGGGGTATTCTGGTTCTCAATAAATAGTTCAAAAGGCTTTGGAGTTTTCTGATAACTCGAGCCGTTTTTCTCTCTATCTAAGAATCCTCGTTCAAAGAGTTCACGGCGCAAGAGAGCCCAATCAGAAAAAGTGTGCCACTGGTTTAAGACTTGATTGACATCTTGCTCGCTGTAATCTTGGTCAAACAAAAATTTGCTAGCCAAGTATTCAATCACTAAGGTTTTTTCTTTGGGTTTAGTAGGCCAGCGTAGCACTTGACCTTCAGTATTTAGTAGTTTTTGTAGTTCTTTCATAATCCCAACCAATCTTGAATATCGCTCATTTTGGAAAATACTTTTATTGTACCAAACTCGAGTAATCGTTCCTCATGACCTTCCTTGATATGACTGCCGCCAGTAAATCCAATCACCTTCATACCTGCGGCAATAGCTGCTTGAACGCCAGAATTGCTGTCTTCAATCACAAGAGTTTTGCCAGGGTTAGCCCTAAACTTTTCGGCGGTAAATAAAAACAAATCTGGTGCTGGTTTGCCATGCTTGACCATCGTTGCACTATAAATATGGGGTTCAAAGTAAGACCATAAGTCTGTTACCTTTAAGCTATGCTCAAGCCGTTCGGGGCTACTTCCTGAGGCCACGGCTTTAGGCAGATTTAAGTTTTCTAAAAGTGTAGTAATGCCATCAATGGCTCTTAGCTCTTTGCTAAAAGCAGCTTTCTTATACTCGAGGACTTTTTCTGGATAATCTGCTGGGAGTTTTTTATTGAAGCGTTTTTCAATCTCGAGCATGGTGTCACTCAAGGTTTTACCCAGTGAGATTTCCATATAGTCTGCAAAACTAAAATGAATTCCTAAAGTGGCTAAATACTCCACATCAACACGGTTGGCAATCACTTCACTGTCAATAAGTACGCCATCACAATCAAAAATAATCAGTTCAAAATTCATACTTTCCTTTAGCATTTCCAAGATTCATCGAGACAGATAGTATCAAAACTTCGTCCTAAACAGTATTTCTTCAACGGAGTCTGTCTATGACCAGCACCGAACGAAGTGAGACCGAATTTGCTACCTGCTACTTAGAGCCCTGCTTACAATAAACCCAATTACCAATCCCCAGAAGGCACTCCCGATACCAAAAAGCTGTACATCGGAAGCGGCCATAAGCAAGGCGAACAGTGCGGCTTCACGGTCCTTAGTATCCGAGAAGCTACCGACCAAACAGGTTTGAATGGTTCCAGATAAGGCCAGACCTGCCATAGCTGCAATTAATGATTTGGGAAGACCTGCAAAAAAAGCCACGATGGTTGCACCAAATAATCCCAGAACGATTTTAATAATGCCGGTAGTGACACCTGCGCCGTAGCGTTTGTCGGGGTCTGGATGCGCTTCGGGTGAATTTCCTAGAGCTGCTGTGATAGCTGCTAATGTAAGTCCGTGACAGAGCATGGGAGCAAAAAGCGCACTCAAGAAACCTGTGGCAACTAATGAACCGTTGGCGGGTGGCGTATAACCATAGGCTTTCATGACTGCAAAACCAGGGGCATTTTGTGAAGCTAAGGCCAGTATAAAAAGTGGCGCACCTAAACTGATCATAGCTGGCAAATGAAAGGTTGGCATGATGAAAATAGGGCGGGCCAGCTTGAGCTTTACAGCACTCAAATCAACCTGTCCACTAAAAAAAGCCACCATAAAACCAGCCACCAGTGCCAGTGCTATGGGGGTTAGCCAGTTTAAGCGTTTGAAAAATAAAAATACTACTATCATCACTAAAACCATCACGGGCGCAATGGATAGCGAGGTGAATAAGCCTAGACCAAACTTAAAAAGGACACCACCTAAAACAGCCAGAGCTACACTTTGTGGCAAGAGTCGCATGACCCGTTCAAACAGGCCAGTAAAGCCTAAAATCATAATGGCTAATCCAATCACTAGATAAGCTCCTACCGCATCTGAAAGGGTGTAATCACCAAGGCTAGAAGCCAGCACAGCCAGTCCTGGCGTTGACCAAGCTGTAAGCACAGGTTGCTTGTAAAAAAGGGATAAAGATATGCAGAGAATCCCACTGCCCACCGTGATGGAAAACACCCATGAAGAAAGTTGAGCTGGAGTTAAGTTGGCACTGTCAGCAACTTGAAAGGTTAGTACCAGTGAGCCAGTAAACCCTACAATCACGGCCAGCAGTCCTGCGGTCCAAGTGGAAAGGGTAAGAGCTTTAGGCAACTCTAGAAAACTTTGGCGCAGCTTTCCGGTCACAGTGTGACCTCGAGCTTAGTGTCATAAAAATACATAAGAATAGTCTATTACTATTTACATCTTGAGATAGCGAAAGCACTTTATACAGCAGGTATCAAATTCGGTCTCACTGTGTTCGGTGCTGGTCACCTATACACTGATTTCGAGATTTGGCGTTCTGATTGGTATTCATAGAGATACTTTTGTAGCCTCTATTTATTTACTATAGTTTGTTGCAGCCTATAGCCCAATCAAACCAATGCCAATAGCCGCATCTTCTACAAGATTATTTTGATGAATAAGGGCCACTTGCCAGCGTCTAGTAACAAAGATACCTACTCGCTTTTGAATATCGCAATACAAATAATCATGTTTATCCTCAGAGTCTCCGAAAGTTTCTTGCGTTGTCCAAGAGCACTCAAAGCCTTGTTTCTTGAGTAGTGGCTTGGCTAAACGTACATCTGATCCTACGGGTGCTAAAGAAAGCAATTCTTCTCGAGCCTGTACTTCATCACTGCTTAAAGGTGCCGAGCAGCTTATTAACCCAAGCATCATGATGATTATCCCTGAGCATTGTTTAGCTAAAGGTTTGTTACTTTTCATGCCCAAGGTTATCATTAGGCTAAGTTAAGTCAGGTAGCTATAGGTAGTATCTTTAGAAATATGACGACTACAACGGCATGATGGTAGCTTCGCTCAACCTACAGACAATGAAATCTATGCAAAGCAAAAACCGTAGGGTGCTACCTAGTATCAGTGAATCACAGAAGGGTAAAACTGAATGTCTGGATGTACAAGTTAAGCCCGTTTTCACTTCCTTAGTCATACTGAGCTGCCGACTAGGGTAAACATTGCAAGTCATTCCCAAAGTCAAGCCCTGCCTTGCGAAGTATCTTGCTATTAGATACTTCGCAGTTTTACGAAAGCGCATGGCTTACTAATCTTCAACAGGAGTGCAATTAGCGGCTCAGCATGCCCATTAAAGGGAAAAGTCAAGAGGGGAAAGCACACTTAGGGTCATAGGAAGTGTTTTGAGTAACAACCAAGAAGGCAATACGGAGGAGTTTACGGGCGATAGTCAGGAGAGCTTCAACGTGTTTTTTGCCTTGTTGTTTGAGCGTTTTGTAGTAAGAACGAAAGTTGTCATCATTCATTTGGGCTCCCCAAGCAGCACTGTAAAGACGTTTACGAAGATAAGCATTGCCCCGTTTGGTGACTTTCGACTTACCCTTCCACTTGCCACTTTCACGTATTGAGATGTCCAAACCAACAAAGGCAAGCCATTGTTTAGGATGCTGGCAGTTGGCATCAAGGAACTGAGCTATTAACGCAGCTACAGATGCAGAGATGCCTGGAATGGTTTGTAAACGTTTCATGGTTGTACTGTGCTTACTTTGAGCCAGAACCAGTTGCTGGAGTTCTTGCTCGAGCTTAGCAATTTGCTTACTGAAGAGTTTGAGGGTAGCCAGGAGTTGTTGTTCAGTATCACTGACTTCAATGCCTAGTTGTTGTTGAAAGGTCGTGTAATCCTTGAGGGTGGCCTTGAGAGCTTGATGTTGTTTTTCTAAAGAAGCAAGTAAGCCCATTTTCTGCCTAATTTGTATGACCATTTTGTCACGACCAAAGCCAGCAGGCAACTTGGACTCGAGCAGAGCCATGCGGGCTAACACCCGTGCATCAGCCTTATCGGTTTTAACTTTGCGAATCTGCCCTCCATAGTAGGGTTTAGCCAATAACGGATTGATGACCCGCACATCTACCTCCGCTTCACTTAACCGTAACGCCACAAGTAAATGATATCGCCCAGTAGACTCCATCACCACTTTGTACTGCCCTGTCGTTTCTTGTAACTTCACTAGCAATAAACCAATCCCTGCCTCATCATTGCTGTAGCGTTCGCTCGTTTGTCTAGCTTCATAAACAAATGCTACATCCAGCGTTGCCTTACTCACATCTATGCCCACTGCGCTTAGCACCGACTTCGCTACTTTCACATCCTCGCTCATATCAACCTCCGTCTGTTTAAGTTGACGTTGCTCAGCCTTGTCATATTGGTTAAAGTGGTTCTGGAGACCCTACCCATTTTATTGTGGCTCCGCAACGTATTAGAGGAGTGACACTTTGCATACCGAGTGGCTTCTCGCCTTTGACAATTTCGTCGCTCCTCCTCTCCTACGTTTAACCCAGTTTTGAATGAAACTGTGTCTCTCCCTTTATATGACAGAATGAGGTTTCTGTGATTCACTGAGATTAGGAAATATCTCAATGAATATCACCCTGGCAGGTTTAATCTTGAAATCAGTGCGTAGGTGATTAGATGTTACCTAATATATTTTCAACCTCAGTCAATTGCTCCGCCTTGAGGGGACCAAACTCGAGTGCTTTTGCATTTTCTTCAACCTGTTGTACTGTGCGAAACCCAGGAATAGGAATAGTCACAGGGCTGCGTCCCCACAAATAGGCCAGTGCGCCTTGGGTCAAGGTGCGTCCGTTAGATGTAAGAATATCCCTGAGATCGTCTAGCTTTTTAAGCCACTCGGGATTAGCCTGACCATCTTGGAAATATTTCATCCAGCTAAGCGTATTGCTGCGAATATCGGTATCCTCAAAATTTGCACCCTTTGAAAATTTGCCAGTAAGTAAACCCATTGCTAATGGCCCACGGTTGATGCTAGCTAGACCTTCCTTTTCGCACACGGCAAGAATAGCCGGATTATCCTCAAAGACATTAAGTTGATGCTGTACGCTTGTGCAATGGTTACCTTTCGCAAAGGCTTGGGCGCGTATTGGGTCATCGGTACTCCAACCATAGGCACGGATTTTACCTTCGTTTACTAAAGTCTCGAGGGTGTCTAACACCTCACTGGTTTTCTCGAGTGGATAATCGCCAACATGAAACTGAAACAGGTCAATATAATCTGTACCTAAACGGCGCAGGCTATCCTCACACGAATCTCGAATGGCTTTAGGACTCGCATCAACCCCACGCACGACCTTCTGATCTTCAAACACCTTGTAGCCAAACTTTGTAGCGACAATAACCTTTGAGCGATGTTCATGAATAGCCTTGCCGAGAATATCTTCGCTGTGTCCAGCTCCATAATTAGCTGCGGTGTCAAAGAAATTTATACCTAAAGACATAGCAGTTTGAATAGCTCTAATGGATTCGTGGTCATCTACTGCGCCCCATCCTGCCTCAAAGTCCTCAAACTTAAAGGGCCCACCAATGGCCCAGCAACCCATGCCCAATGCACTTATCTCAATACCACTTCTTCCCAAATTTCTTTTCATATAAACCTCCTATTTTATTTAGTGAATGATCCAAGCAATTTCAGTGCGATAGTCAGCAGGATTCTCAGTGTTTAAATCATCAAAAACATAGACCTCAAGTGGGCCACCTAAGGTTTCTTGACCATGATCATGCAGCCATGACCAAACTGCTTGGTAAGCATCTTGCATTCCCCTAGGGCCACCACAATCCCCTGCATGAATGGTGTACGCCGCAACCCCACTTTGCAATTCACTCACATAGATGTTTTTAGAAAGATGGGTGGGCGCGTGACCTCCAATCGGTAAACATACTTCCACATCCCAAGCATCGTCACGCTGATCATCGTGATAACGGGTTAGGCATGAACCTGCGACCTCGAGTAAATTCTCTTTGGCAACCGCCATAAGCTGACGCTGTGCCTCTGGAATAAAGTCACAGGCTTCAGCAAGGTCACACCAGGCTCGTAAACTCAAATAACGCTGTGCTGAAACTTGCTTGGTGTCAACAGCATAGCTTTGAGGTGGCGTATTTAGAAGTTGCTCGATATGTTCAATCGCACCTTGTACAGCAGATGCTTGACGCAAGAGTTCTTTAGGGTGTTGCTCGAGGTGCGCAGAAAATTCAGGTGTTCCCCAAGCACGAAGCGTCTCTTGAATATGCTCTAAAGACATACCTAGGTCACGCAATTTATTGATGCGGTGAGCATCCTCGAGTTGACTCAAGCTGTAGTAACGGTAATTTGTATCAGGGTTGATATGTGCAGGACGGAGTAAACCCATCTCAGCATAAATTCTTAGAGCTTTACGACTTAGGCGAGCAAGTTGAGCGAAGCGTCCGCTAGGTACAAGATTATTCATGTTCCTAGCCTAAACCTAGCCCCTAGGGCCAACTCAAGGGGTTTTGAACATATGAAGATTGTGATGCTTAGGATCAATGGCAGCTAGACATTAAAGGCTACTACTGCTCTCGATTTTACCTGAAGTCATAAAAGATAATCCAGTTAATAACCCTTGATAGACGATAAAACCAACTGTGATAAGCTCCAACCCATTAAGGAATAGAGCGAGAATCATTATTGAGAATACACTAATACTGCTAGCGATTACCTGATGATTTAGATTGCTCTCACGACCTAACCAGGGACTAAGGAAAAATGAAGCTACACCTAAAAACATTATGGGATGGCTGAATATCCCCAGATAGACAAAGCTGGCCATAACAGGAATAACAATGCCAACAAGGACAAGCCAGAAAGCAGTTGTTTGGTCGCCATCTCGAGTTTGAACCTGACTACCTCGAGCATTAGAGAGGGTTAAAAATATGGTCAAGCAGGCTGTCATCATTAAATACGCCAGCGTTAAGGCTTGTGCGACTACAATCAGGTCAAGCGTTAGCCAATACAGCCCTACGGCAAGAAGCAAAAAAAGAATAACCAGAACAACACTGCTTAACGTAGCTTTAATATCTCGAGTCTTTTCCATAGGAACTCCTTATAGAAAATTCTCTTCCTCTATAAGGAGTTTAGGGTTAAACTTAGTCGAATGAAAGCCTCAAATTCGACTTGGGTTGTGCTTAATGATCCTGAAGCTATAGAGCTTATGCTGGATTATCCAGAGATTTTTGCAATTTTTCTGAATCAACAAAGAACTATCTCGGAAGCCGCAAAGGAAACCGGCCTCAAACTCAATGCGATGGCTTACCGAGTGAAACGTATGAGAGCGAAGGGCTTACTCAAAATTGTGAAAACCCAAGGCAAAGGTCGTGATTTAAACGTCTACACTGCTTTTGCTGAAAAATTATTTGTTCCTTTAGACCAGGCCCCAAGCCAAACTTTGCAGGCTCTATTTGAAAGAGAAGGGGCTTGGCTTGAGAATTTAATCAGTCGCTCAATCGTCAAGGTCAAAGAACAAATGCGTGAAGATGCTCAGCAACGTGAATGGGGTATTCGTTTATACCGAGATAAGCAAGGACAGTTGCAAGGTGACTTAGCTTTTTCACCAGAGCATAAACTAGATTTAGAAAGTGAAACGGCTCCTGCTCTGGTGGATATTATAAATATGGAGTTCAAGCTAAATTTTTCAGAAGCCAAGCAGTTACAAAAAGAACTCCTTGACCTCGAGAAAAAATATAAGGATAAAAACGGGCAGAATTATATTTTTCGTGTGGCCTTGGTTCCTGTTTGAAAAATAAAAATAGTAGGGGCAGGTCTTGTGCCTGCCCCTACTATTTTTATTTTTAATTTATTGGGGTTCGTTAGCCCAGTCACCAACAACATTAGGTACAGCCCACTCGAGGCTCATCAATTCACCAATGGTACTCACTTGGCCAGCAGCATAGACTTCTTTGCCATTGCGGTCAGCAATAGGTCCAGTAAAGGGATCAAAGGTGTCGCGTCCAGCAGTCATTTGCTCGATGCGTTTAAGCACTAAATCATAGACGGAGATTTCACCAAACTCAGCATGGTTAATCATTTTAGCTTTGAGTGCTTCTTCGTAAACAGGGTTAATCGGCATACCTACATCAGCACCGACTTCCATACCACCATCAGAAAGCATGGCTACATAATCAAGGTCTTGAAGATTGCTTGCGGTGTATTCACCAGAAAGCACTTTGCTTATAAAATCAGTGTAGATAACATCCCAGTTGCAAATCTGACCAGAAGCTACGGTGTCAGGTGAGAAGCTATACATAGGTGCATAGTGAGTAAAGCTAGGAAAGCCTTTGGCAGCCGCCGTTTGAATCACTGTTGGTGTATCTTCGGTGAAAGCAAAAACATCTGCACCTTTAGAGATAAGAGCTTCAGTGGCTTCTTTGGCAGCGTCGGGGGCAAACCATGAATTAAGCCAAGTTACTTCTACTTTGGCTTCAGGATTTACTTCCATTGCGCCCATAGCAAAGGCATTGATGTGACGCTTGACTTCTGGAATAGGAAATGCAGCAGCGTAGCCAAGCAAATTAGATTCGGTAAGTGCCCCAGCAATAAGACCATTAACATAATAGGCTTGATACATTTCTGAAATATAGGTCATGACATTGGGTGCGCGCATGTAACCTGTAGCATGACCAAAAATAACATCGGGATAGCGTTCGGCAGCAGCCATAATGCCATCACCATAACCAAAGCTGGTAGCAAAAATAACTGTTGCGCCCTCACTAACAAGTTGGTCTACAGCAGCTTCAGCATCGGCTTCGGCTACGGACTCAACAGTAATCGTTTCTACTTGCTCCCCTAAAGCCTCGAGCATTTTCTGGCGACCAATATCATGTGAATAGGTCCAACCTGCGTCACCTACGGGGCCTACATAAATAAACCCAACTTTGAGTTTGTCTTGAGCTGTCGCTACGCCTAGCATAACTAGCAACCCTAGAACCAATACCTTTAGATGTTTCATGCTTCCTCCCTGAAGATCTCTCTCGAGATGCCAAAGCTGCCTGCACAGCTTAGTGCCAAAAGTTCAATTTAAAGATTGAAAGTTAAAGATTAAAAATTAAAGAAGGCTTTCAGTCCTTAATGGTGTGATTATATATCAAATATTTTGTCAAGGGGTTGACCACAAAAACCAGAAGCTTCATTTAACGCTCACCACGCTGATAAGGGATGCCCAGGGCCTCGGGTGCGCCAAAAGCTCTACGACCTTTACCTAAGGCAATTACAATCAGAGCTACAATCGTAAAGACAAAGGGCATCATAGAGAGTAACTGGGGCGAAAAAACTTCTTGTAAGCGGTACTGCAAGGTAAAGAAAATACCAAATAGAAAGGCTGCGCCGATGCAGCGAATAGGGTCCCAAATGGCGAAGATAGCCAGTGCTAGAGCAATCCAGCCCATGCCATTGGTAACTCCTTCAATCCATGAAGCATAATAAGAAAGGGATAAGAACCCACCTGCCATGCCAGACATAAGTCCACCAAACATTACAGCCAGATAACGCACTCTGGTTACATTAATACCTGCAACATCGGCAGCAACAGGGGATTCACCTACTGTTCTTAGGACTAAACCTAAGCGGGTGTGATAGAGCACAAACCATAACAGCACTGCAACCAAAAGGCCTATATAAGTGAGTAGGTATTGCTCTGTAAAAAACGCTTTGCCAAAAAAAGGAATATCTTTAAGGGACGGAATGCTAAAAAATGAAATGGGGATTTTAAGTTCTTTACCCACATAATTCTGACCCAACAACCCTGATAATCCTATGCCAAAAATAGTGATGGCTAGGCCAGACACGTATTGATTAGCCCGCAACGTAATCGAAACAAAAGCGTGAAACCAGGCCACCAGCATTCCAACCAAGGCAGCTACAAGCAAACCAAGCCAGGGTAATTCGGTGCTTTGACCAACCATAAAGCCAACCACTGCCGATAAAATCATCATGCCTTCTACACCCAGGTTGACTACCCCTGCACGTTCAGCATAGATTTCGCCTAGGGCTGCCCACAACAGGGGTGTACTAAAAATCAGGGCTCTGGCAATGGTTCCAGAAAATAAATCTAAATCCATTAGACCAACTCTCTTTCGGGATGCAGTCTATTTTTTTGACTGCGTACAAATTTATAACGCAGTAAAGGTTCGGCGCAAATGATGCACAGCAAAATCAGCCCATTGATGACATCAATCATTTGGGCCGGGAGTTTAAGAGATACTTTCATAACATCACCACTGGCAAAAATAAGCCCAAAAAAGAGTGCGGTAGGAATGACCGCCAGAGGATTTCCCCTGGCAATCAAGGCCACAATAATAGCGGTATAACCATAGCCCAAAGAAATACTGTTGGGTTCTAAAAGTTTATGATGAATGCCTGCAACCTCACCTACGCCTGCTAAACCTGCTGCGCCAGCAGATAGCAGAACTAACAAAATAGTGGTGTTAAAAAAATTGATGCCAGCATAGCTTGCAGCTTGGGGGCTTTCGCCCATAATGCGAATATCAAACCCCAGCACCATGCGCCACAGTAAAAAGAAAATAAAAAGCGTAAGCAAAATTCCTAAAATCAGGGTTGGGTAGTGTAAACGTGTGGTTCCTAAAACAGGTAAGTAAGTTTCTCTTGCAAATTTTTCAGTTTCTGGAAAACCTCGTCCACTCTTGCCTTGCCAGGGGCCAGTAACCAAGAAGCGAATTAAATAAATGGCGATATAATTCATCATTAGAGTGGTGATGATTTCATTTACACCTAAACGTACTTTGAGAAATGCTGGTATAAATCCCCACAATCCTCCAACTATAAATCCCGCTAGAAACATAAGTGGAATAACTAAAACAGCAGGTAAAGGAATAAATAGAGCCACCCCGCTAGCAGCCATGGCTCCCATCAAAAGCTGCCCTTCGGCACCGATATTCCAAAACTGTGCGCGAAAGGCTAGAACCAAACCTACACCACACAACAAAAGCGGAATGCTGCGGCGCACCACTTCAGAAAACCCTCGAGGATTAAGCACATTTTTTTCAATGATGGTTTGATAGGCCACAAAAGGATTGACTCCAAAGAGGGCAAAAAGAATACCTGTAAGAATAAGCGCAACAAAAATTGCTAGTAGACTAACCCCAAAAGTAAATTTAGCTGAGGGTTTGCCTCTGGGCTCGAGGGAGTAACCGAGTAACGTCATTGGATACCTCGAAGCGATGGGTGATGAGTGATAAGTATCCTGAGCTTGTCGAAGGATGATTTTCCACTCGCCACTCGCCACTCGCCACTCGCCACTATTGTCTTCATGCTGCTACCTTGGGTTCGCTACCGGCCATATAAAGCCCTACATCTTCTCGGCGTGCTGTAGCTGCGTCTACGATGGCCACAATTTTGCCTATATACATTACAGCAATGCGGTCAGAAAGTTTGAAGAGTTCATCTAAATCTTCGGAGATAAGGAGTACCCCTGCGCCACATTCGCGCTGTTTTAACAGCAGGTCGTGGGTGAGGGCTGTTGCGCTTACATCAAGCCCGTAAGTGGGATGTGAAGCCACAATAAGTTTTGGGTTTCCAGAAAGCTCACGGGCTAAAATAATTTTTTGTACATTGCCACCCGAGAGTAAACGGGTCGGCGTATCTTGTGAAGGTGTAGCAACTTCATAATCTTTAATAGAGATTTCGGCAAAATCATGAACAGCCTCCCAGTTAAGAAGACCTGACTTGCTAAAAGGTTGATAGCGATATTGCCGCAAAACAAAATTTTCCGCCACGCTCATAGAGGGTACTACGCCCATGTGATTGCGATCTTCGGGAATGTGGGCTACGCCTGATTCAAAACGCTGTTTGGCGTTTTGTTTAGTTATATCCTGACCACTGAGTAAAATACTTCCTTTCGCTGCAGCATGAAGCCCAGTCAAGAGTTCAATCAGCTCGGCTTGCCCATTTCCGGCCACACCAGCTACCCCAAGGATTTCACCCTGTTTAAGCTCGAGGTTGATTTCACGCAGCGCGTCAACACCCTTTTCGTTTTTAAGATAAATATCTTTTAATTGAAGAATCGTTTTATCCGATGCTGGCCTTTGCTTAGGGCGCAAGCCAGACATTTCTCGCCCCACCATCATTTGGGCAAGTTTGTTGGGGGTAGCCTCTTGCTTATCGAGTGTGCCTACCACAGCCCCTTTTCGTAAAACGGTAATGCGATCAGCAATGCTCATCACTTCATCAAGCTTGTGACTTATAAAAATAACAGCCTCGCCAGCTTCTTTCATACGCTGCAAAACGTCAAAAAGGGCTGTAGCTTCTTGTGGCGTTAAAACACTAGTAGGCTCATCTAAGATAAGCAACCTAGCTCCTTGAATTAAGGCTTTCAAAATTTCTACCCGTTGCTGCTCTCCTGGTGAGAGTTGCCAAATATAGGCCCTAGGATTAACGCTAAGTTTATATTTACTGCCAAGCTCGAGAATGCGTTGTTCGGTGATGTGGGTAGGAAATAAAAATGAAGTATCCTGTAAGCCCAAAGAGATATTTTCAGCTACCGTATGTTTGCGGGCTAAATGAAAATGCTGCGCCACCAAGCCAATACCTTTATTCATGGCATCTTTCGGTGAGCGCAAACGCACAGCTTCACCATTAAGTTGAATGCTTCCTTCATCGGGTTGATAGAGCCCATAAAGGATATTCATCAGGGTAGTCTTGCCAGCTCCATTTTCACCCAAAAGTGCGTGAACTTCGCCTGCACGAACCTCAAAACTGACCTTGCTATTGGCTACAACGCCAGGGAACCTTTTTGTGATGTTGACCATGCTTAGCATAAGAGCCCCAGTAAAGAATTGTCCCTTGTTTCGAGAGGTTTCCTTGTTGGGTTACTGTATCGTACCGTGTTTTGAAATTGCAAGGAGGTACTTAAGTGAGTGTAGAGTACATTGGTTTTTCTCTAATCAAGAAATGAAAGCCTCTAAACGTTTAAATCTCAAGTCTTCCCAAGACTACCTTTGTCCCTATGAAAAAGAAAATCTAAGCCTGCAAAACAAGCTTAGATTATTTGGTAGTACCTTCGAGTTAAACCTACCTAGATTTATAATCTTTAATCATCTAACGTTGGGCAATGTCCTTAAATATTTTCCCTTTTGGGCCTTCATAAACAATATCAGGTCGCATGATGCGGTTGTTGGCATATTGTTCATATAAATGTGCCATCCAACCTGCAATACGGGCTACGGCAAAGATGGGTGTGTACATATCGGTAGGGAACCCTAACATGCGGTAGATGCTGGCTGAAAAAAAGTCTACATTGGGTTTTACTTGCTTGCCCTTTTTGGACATTTCTGCGTCCATGACCTGTTCCATCTCGAGGCTCATATCAAACCACTTGTTGCCGCCCTGTTCATCTGAAAGATGATGGGCTACTTCCTTGAGAACTGCGGCGCGTGGGTCTAAGACTTTATAAACGCGGTGACCAAATCCCATCACCCGTCCACCTGGTTTGCCCAGAGTGTCTAGTACATATTTTTCAACTTGGGCTTTGTCGCCAATACTTTCTAGAGCTTGCATGGTAGCCATATTTGCACCGCCGTGCAGTGGCCCCTTGAGTGAACCTAGAGCAGCCGTGATAGCACTGTAAGCATCAGCCAGACTCGAGGCGGTAGAGCGAGCCACAAAGGTGCTGGCATTCACACTGTGTTCAGCATGGAGGACTAGAGCCACGTCCATCACCCGTACAGCCGCGTCACTGGGTTTTTCACCGGTGAGCATATAGAGAAAATTGGTGGAAATATCATAGTCTGGGTTGGGCAGAACAGGGTTTTGGTTATTGCGGATACGCTCTAAAGCGGCCACAATAGTAGGTAGTTTAGCCACCAAGCTAAACCCAATGCGGCGGGTGTTCTCGGGGCTTAGGTCGTCTGGGGTTTGGTCATATTTAGCAAGCATGGAAACCACGGTGCGAACCGCGTGCATAGGGTGTAAGGATTTGGGGAACTTTTGTAATAGGTCAATTAGTTCATGGGGCAATGTGTACTGGGCTCTTAGCCGAGTTTGAAACGCCTCTAGCTCAGAAGGTGTAGGTAAATCGGTATTCCAGAGCAGGTAGGTGACTTCTTCAAAGTGGGCTTTGTTAGCCAGTTGGTTAATATCATAGCCACGGTAAATAAGTTCACCCTTGTTTCCGTCAATAAATGAAATCTGCGTGGTGTCAATCAGAACATCCTCGAGTCCACGGTAGATAGTTTGGGTCATAGGTCCTCCATTAAGCATTCAAGATGCCTTATTAGTTTGTACAGTTTAACAGGTTTATGGCTATAGTACAGTGCGAAAATGTGGACAAATCAAGTGCGATCTTCTCGAGTCCTGAAAATAAGGCTTTCAGAAGGTGATTTGTGTGCTGATTTTGCTGTATTTTAGGTATACAAGTTTAGTTATTTGATGTTTCTTTGATGAGTTGCAGCAAAACCTCGCCATAACGCTCGAGTTTGACTTCCCCAATGCCTTTAATCGCCAGTAAGTCTTCTAGGCTTTGAGGTTTCAAGGTGGCGATTTGTTGCAAGGTTTCATTGGTGAGAATCAAGTAGGCTGCGCGGTCTTCGGTTTTGGCTGTTTCGCGCCGCCACTGCTCGAGTTTACTGTAGAGATTTTGATCAACCTCGTGGGGAAAGGGAGAACTATTGAGTGCTTCTGGGGTTTCGTTGATAGGGGTTTCAGTACTCGAGAAGGTCTTGTAAGAAGTATCTTGGGTCTCAATGGTGGAAGAGACACTTGCCTCCAGATTGGTTTCTGCAACCGTGCTGGCCTGAGCTTGGGCCATGTTGCTTTGAGATGCAGGGTTATGAGATGCAGGGTTATAAGATGCAGGATTATAAGATACAGGGCTTTGGCTGGGTTGATAACTGCTGGGTTCAACCTTGACCCAGGACTCTTTTTTACCCTGTGAAAGTAAAAACGCTCCTGCACCAATTAAAAGCAAGGCAAACCAGAAGGAACCTAAAAAGCCAGAATCTAAAAGCCCAATGACAAGTCCAAAGGCAGCCAGAACAGCTCCAGCATAAAAGGGCCAGCGATTACTGCGGGTTTCAATGCGGTCAATCATGATAAAGCCAATACCTAAACTGATTAAGAAAGCTCCGCTCCAGCCCCAGTTATCTTCGAGCAATAACCCTACGGCTACACCCATTACAATGCTACCAGCTACTAGTAAACCATAGCTTTTTTGTACACTGTAGCCCCACAATAGAGCAGCCGCTATAACTGCCACCCATAACCAACCCGCGCCACCAGTAAATCGTGCTAGCAAGGCCATAGCACCAATGGCAATTAGGATATAGGCAATAAGTTGTTGACTTTTCATGTTTAGCTCCTTCAAGACTATTCTAAAGTCATTATCATTTCATATTACAACCGCTAAAGACCTCCTACTAAAGAAGGGCTTCTTTCAGTTTAGCCTAAAGTGAGCAAATAAAGTGATACACTAAGACCACGATGAAAGAGCAATGCTCGAGTCACTTCGTGGAGGGAAGTTATGTTTCAAGCTGTAGAACGCTTTAAGCCTTTTACCTCTGAGCCGATTTCACTTCTGAGTGATCATGGTGATTGGATAGCTCCTTTTGAACTTGATTTTGACAACCCTAAACTCATTATGTTGTACCGCGATATGGTGGCGGCAAGACTCTTAGATGAACGCTACACCAAGCTCCAACGCATGGGAAAAACTAGCTTCGTACCGCCATCATCAGGTCATGAAGGGGCTCAAATTGGTCTGGCTCATGCCCTAAAGGTTAAAAAAGATTGGTTTTTCCCCTATTACCGTGACCACGGGGCCATTTTGGCTATGGGTGTTCCAGCCATTGAAATTCTGGCCCAGGCTACGGGGGCTTCTATAGACCCTAACCGAGCCAGGCAAATGCCAGGCCATCCCAGCTCGAGAGCCTTCAATGTCTTTACACCTTGTTCTGCCATTGCTTCCCATATACCGCCAGCAGTAGGTGCAGCTATCAGTATGAAACTACAAAATACTGGACAGGTTGCTGTAGCCAGTTTTGGTGATGGTGCAACTAGCGAAGGTGACTTTCATGCGGCTATTAACTTTGCAGGAGCCCAGGGTGCACCGATTGTGTTTGTCTGCCAAAATAACCGCTTAGCTATCAGCGTAGATTTTCATAAACAGACGGCTGCTGAAAATGTAGCTATTAAGGCCAAAGGCCTACGGAATGCCAGGATACTTGGTAGACGGCATGGATGTTTTGGCCTGTTATATGGTCATGAAAGATGCCGTGGCCAGGGCCCGTTCGGGTGTGGGTCCGGCTTTAGTAGAAATGCAAGTCTACCGTTACGGGCCGCATTCGTCCTCAGATGATGATTCGCGTTACCGCTCCAAAGAGGAAATAGAAAGTTGGCGCAAGCGTGACCCGATTATCAGGATGCAAAGATTCTTAAAGAAAAAAGGTTTATGGTCAGAAGAGCAAGATAAAGCTTTATATGAAGAACTCGAGGCTAGTCTAAACAAAGCTGTTGAAATTATTGAGTCTAGTCCAGAAGTTCCTTTTGGCTGGATGTTTGAAGATGTCTTTGCCGAGATGCCAGAACACTTGCTCGAGCAAAAAGAAGACTATGAAGGTTAGTTATGAGCAACTAGCAATGAGCAATGAGATTTTTGATTCTACTCATTGCTCATTGCTAGTTGCTAAAAGGAGCTTATGCCCATCCAAACCATCGTTCAAACTGTAGCCCGCACTCTAGATGAAGAAATGCAGCGTGATGGGCGTGTGGTTTTACTAGGTGAAGATGTAGGCAAGCGTGAAGGTGTATTTTTGGCCACTGAAGGCCTCTTTGATAAATATGGTCCAGACCGTGTGATTGATACACCGCTAGCAGAAGCGGCCATTATAGGCGCTGCGGTTGGAATGTCTGCTCACGGACTTAGACCAGTAGCCGAAATTCAATTTGCAGATTACGTGTTTCCGGGTATTGATCAACTGTTTAGTCAAGCGGCAAAACTGCGCTACCGCTCAGGTGGACAGTTCACTGCGCCGATGGTCGTGCGGATGCCATCAGGTGGTGGCGTTGGCGGTGGACATCATCACTCACAAAATCCAGAAACGCATTTTATTCATACCCCAGGACTTAAAGTGGTCTATCCGTCTACGCCCATAGACACCAAAGGGCTTCTTAAAGCAGCTATTCGTGATGAAGACCCCGTGGTATTCATGGAACCCAAGCGGTTATACCGTGCCATTAAAGAAGATGTACCCGAAGGTGATTATGTGATTCCAATCGGCGAAGCGAGTATTCGTCAAGAAGGAAATGATGTAGTGCTGATTTCGTATGGAGCCAGCATGGCCGAAACCATGAAAGCAGCCAGCGAACTTAGCAAGCAAGGAATCTCAGCTACGGTCATTGACCTGCGCTCACTTTTGCCTTGGGATAAAGAAACCGTATTAGATGAAGTAGCTAGGCTCGGACGAGTGGTGTTAATTAGTGAATCGGTTCATACGCTGAATTTCGTCAGTGAAATTTCTGCAACCATTTGCGAAGAAATTTTAGATGCTCTGTTAGCACCACCGATTCGTGTAACTGGTGCGGATACACCTTATCCATATGCTCAAGACCGAGAGTATTTACCGCAGCCGAATAGGATTTTGAAGGCAGTGCAGAAGGTGTTGGATTATTGAAAGACATAGACTATTTCGGAAGTGCCCAGCCATACTGCTTAGCATAAGGTTTTTGCGCTACGCCCAAAACCTGAGCCGCACCATAGGCCCAATAAGGTTCCCCTAATAGTATTCTCCCTAAAAAAATTAAATCAGCTTGCTCCTGCTGCAAAATGGTTTCAGCTTGCTCTGGTTCGGTAATAAGGCCAACTGCACCCGAAGGCATAGCTGCGTGGCGTTTCACGGCTTCGGCTATATGCACTTGATAACCAGGGCCAACTGGAACCTTGACCCCAGGCACCGCGCCACCCGATGAGCAATCCATAAGGTCTACTCCCAAGGTAGAAAGCTCTTTGGCAAAAGCAATCGTATCCTCGAGTAACCAACCATTCTCGAGCCAGTCAGTTCCAGAAACCCGCACCAAAAGAGGCAGTTCAAGTGGCCAAACCTCCCGCACAGCTTTGGTAACCTCGAGTGGAAAGCGCATTCGGTTCTCCCCATAAGCATCGCTGCGTTGGTTTGAAAGTGGCGACAAAAAGGAGTGTAATAAATAACCGTGAGCCATGTGAAGCTCGAGTACCTCAAAACCTGCTTCTAATGCCCGCTTGGCCCCAGCAACAAAGGCTTCTTGAATTTGAGCCAGACCAGATTCATCTAAGGCTTCTGGTGTTGCATAACCTTCTGCAAAAGGCAAGGCACTTGGGGCTACGGGTGTCCAGGTGTGAAGGGGTTTGCCACCTGTCCAGGGACTGCTGGTTCCTGCTTTACGTCCTGCATGAGCGATTTGAATCCCTGCTACAGCACCATTATCTTTAATGGCCTGCGTTAACTTTTTTAATCCAGAGATATGCTCGTCAGACCAGATGCCAACATCATCTGGGCTGATCACGCCGCGCTTTTCTACAGCAGTGGCTTCAACAATAATAAGACCTACTCCACCCACGGCCCTAGCAGGATAGTGAAGATGATGCCACGCTGTAACATGACCGTCTTTGGCTGAATACTGGCACATGGGTGACATGACGATGCGATTTTTAAGGGTAATAGAACGAAGTGTAAAAGATTCAAATAGCATATAAAACCAAAGCCTATCACGCTCTATAAGCATCAAGGTAGTTTAGCCATATTGAAAGAATTAAAGCTCAAACCTTGTACTGCGCTCGGCGCACCCTACCAAGTTCATTTCTTGCGAATAACCTGAAGTTTCATTGTTGATAAATTTATGCCAAGAGGTTCATTGGCAAATTTTAATCATTGCAGTGTTAATTTTTGTCTTTCGTAGGGGCGTATGGCTATACGCCCCTACAGGGTGATTCGCAATAAATGGGTTATTCGAGTTCATTGGCAAGGAATTTTTTATGTTATTTCTTTCCTAGAATGACAGGCAACACGAGTTCCCCAAACGAAACGTTCCAATTTCTTTTTAAGATAAGTTTATCACCATCAAATTCAAAAGTCATGGTTAAACAATGTGGTGTTTCAATATAAATTATTTTCATGGTGAATATATTAGAACTTGTCCAGGCTCCACTTACTTCAACCTTGGATGATGGTTCACCATAGAAAGACGTGCTACCTGATAACCACTGATTATAAGCGCACACAATAGTATTTTCTTTTTCATCTTTTACAACCAGTGTACACTGCTCTTTTTGGAAACTCAGGCTAAGGCTTTGTATAGATTTTTCCCAACTTGGTAGAGACATCCTCCCATCGCTGTTGATAGCATTTGTTGAAAAGTGATAGGTTTTTCCTGAAATTTTAGCGGCAATTGTAGAACTTACATCACCTGTAACAGGTGGAATAGCTAAGTTGGCAAGTGTACTCGAGAGCTTATTTTGTTCTGCCTGATTTTCAGGTAGCGTTGTACCCATTGCTGGTAAAAGATGTTCCCAGACCAAATCTAAAACAGCTTGCATATCAACTACTGCACTGGTAATGGCTAGCACTGCATCTTGCTCTGGCATAACCACACAGTATTGCCCAAAAGCACCGTCGCCACGATAGCAGTTGTGCTGGCAACGCCAGAACTGATAGCCGTAACCTTGGTTCCAATCGGGAGTGCTTTCTCCTGAGGGGGCAGCACAGTCAATGTGTTTTTGGGTTGCGGTTTTGACCCAGCTTTCTGGAATAAGTTGCTGGCCCTGCCACAAACCTTTTTGCAAATAAAGCTGTCCAAATTTGGCAATGCTCTCTGTGACCACATGCAGCCCTGAAAATCCAATATGGATGCCCTTAGGGTCACTAATCCAATAGGTTTTGGTAATGCCAAGTGGTTCTAATAAACGTGGTTGCAGATACTCGAGCAGTGTCACACCTGTGAGTTTATGCAAAATAGCTGCTAGCATATAAGTTGCACCACTGTTGTAGTTAAAGATGCTGCCCGGAGCTTGCTCAGGTGGAATAGCCAGAAAATTCTTGGCCCAGTTGTCACCTCTTTCCATCATGCGCTGAGTAGTATCCAGGGTGTGACCAGTAGCCATGTTAAGTAAATGATGCACGGTCATAGCTGCCAAATGGTCACTTATGGTTTCAGGTAGGTCATCGGGGAAAAATGAAATCACTTTGTCTTGAATGGAGAGTCTACCCTCTTCAACTGCTAAACCAAGGGCAGTAGAGGTAAAACTTTTGCTGAGTGAATAAAGCAAATGAATTTTATCTGCGCTATAAGGCTTCCACCAACCTTCGGCTACGACCTGCCCATGACGGACAAGCATGAGGCTATGCAACTCGAGATTTTCCTCGCTAGCTGCTGAGAGAAAGTTTGAAATAGCTTGCGAAGATAGGCCCTGGGCTTCGGGGGTAGAGCGTGGAAGTGAATTCATTACAACCTCGTTTCTGGGATAGTATAAAGCATTATGTTGGAATTTAAGCCAGCTCGAGAAGTCTTAGAAACTATTCGGCAATGGGCCAGTCCTAGGTCTGAGATTTGTGCAGTATTGCTCACGAGCACACAAGCCGTCCCCAATGTACCAGTGGATATATTGTCGGATTATGATGTTATTTTGATTCTCGAGGATATTCAGCTTTTTGTATCTGACCATACTTGGCTTAATGATTTTGGTGATGTTCTTATTGCATACTGGGATGATATTTATTCTCATCCTGAATTTAGTGATACTGTTTGCGGCAATGTAGTGCAATATGTGGACGGGTTAAAAATTGATTTTACGCTTTGGTCGGTAGAGCTTTTTCAGAAAATCATAGCTGCGCCAGAATTAGATGCTGAACTTGATGCTGGTTATAAAGTTTTAGTAGATAAAGATGGTTTAGCTGCAACCCTAAAGCCACCAACCTTCAGAGCTTATATTCCCAAACTGCCAACACTCGAGGCTTATCACAAACACATCAATGACTTTTTGACCGATGCGCCGTATGTGGCAAAATGTTTGTGGCGTGGGGAATTATTACCTGCTAAATGGGCTCTGGATTATGACATGAAGCAGATTTATTTAAGGCAGGTACTCGAGTGGTATATAGGACTAAAGTCTAACTGCTCGGTTCCTGTAGGGTCATTGGGTAAAGGACTCAAAAAACATTTACCAACGGATATATGGGCGACTTTGGAAGAAACCTATGTTGGTGCAAACTTAGAAGACCATTGGGCTGCCTTAGAAAAAACACTCGAGCTTTTTCGCCATATAGCAACTGAGGTTGGTTTAATTCTGGCTTATGACTATCCAGAGCAACTACATCAAGGGGTTAAAAGGTATGTTGGGGAAATCTCGGTAACGCCCCGTCTAGCTGAAAGGCTGACAAGCTGATAGGCTTAGTGATTATGGCTAAAGAATTCCTACTCCCTGAACTTGCCGAAAGTGTGGTCGAAGGTGAAATTGTGCGCTGGATTGTCCAGGAAGGACAGAGCGTAAAGCGTGACCAGGCCATTGTAGAAGTGATGACGGATAAAGTGACTGTTGAACTGGTGTGTCCATATACGGGCATTTTAGAAAAACACTTAGCTAAAGAAGGGGATGTGGTGGCCGTCAATGCCCCTATTGCCCGCATCATAGAAAGTTCCGAAGCTAGTTCATCCGAAATAAAACCCATTCAAGCAGAAGATAATGGAGATAGTTTAAGTTTATTCAAACCTTCGGCTGAAAAAAAGAGCGATAGTGTTTTTCAAATTCGCAAATATAAAGAAGAGAAAGAACAAAGACCTCGAGGAGCTTACGGCCGTGTATTGGCTGTTCCGGCTGCTAGGCGTTTGGCTAGAGAGCTAGGTATTGATTTAGAGCAAGTGACGGGTAGTGGTGAGAATGGGCGCATAAGGGTAGAAGACGTGGAGGCAGTAGGGGAGCAGGGGAGAAAGGGAGCAGGGGTCAGAGAAAATCATTTAACTGAAACCCGAAACCCGAAACCTGAAACCCATAAACCCGTGATTTACAAAACCCCGGAAGGCTACGAAGCCCTCGAGACACGTATTCCCTTGCGTGGGTTAAGGCGAGCTACTAGCCAACAAATGCTGGCTTCACATTTGCAAACGGTTCGCACGCTCAATGTAGACGAAGCTGATGTAACAAACTTGGTCAAGCTGCGTGAAAAGCTAAAACCTGTTGCTGAAAAACAGGGTGTAAAAATGTCTTTTTTACCCTTGATTATGAAAGCAGTAGTAGCTGCACTCAAAGCCTATCCAGCCATGAACTCGAGCTTTGATGAAATACATAATGAAATTGTTCTAAAAAACTATTACAACTTTGGCATGGCTGTAAATACCAGTGAGGGTTTGGTAGTCCCTGTTATTCGAGAGGTAGATAAAAAAAGTATTTTGCAACTGGCTAAAGACTTAACTGATATTGCTCAGCGTGCCCGTGACCATAAGCTCACCCCTGATGATGTGCGAGCTGGAACCTTTAGTATTACCAATGTGGGTAGTCTAGGCGGATTATTTAGTTTTCCTATCATCAATTTGCCTGATGCGGCTATTTTGGGTGTTCACAGCATTAAAAAACGCCCTGTAGTTCTGGAAGATGATTTAATTGTGGCTAGACAAATGATGTATATCAGTGTTTCTTTTGACCATAGGTTAGTAGATGGTGCAGATGCAGTTTTCTTTACCAATAAATTAGTCGAGCTTTTAGAAAACCCTGAAGGGCTCATGCTCAAGAGTTAAGCCTGATGCTGATGGCTAAACCCAGCACACTAAGCACAGTAATAATGATAGGAATGCTAGCCACAGATGAAAGCTCGATGATTTTTCCGGCAAGTGGTGGTAAGACCGCCGCCCCAATGGAAGCTCCTGTTAAGGCAAAAGCAGTGGCTTGTTTGGCATTGGGTAAGCGTTGACCTATCCAGGCAATCAGTAAAGGAAACATAGGTCCCATAGAAAAACCCATCAAGGCATAAGCTGGCAGGGTAAAATGCTGCGCAAATATACTTAGAATCAAGGTTAGGGCCAAAGCAAATATTGCTAAAACAGGTGGTCGTAGAAATAAGCTTAGAGGTACTGCCATAAATCTGGCTAGTGTGACCAAGCCCCAAAAAATAGAAACCACTCTGGCAGCATCTTCAGGACTCGAGCCCAAACGAATTAAGTGTGTAGGCGACCAGCTACCAATCACTACTTCGATACTGGTCTGTACTAAAAAAAGTCCAATAAAGTAAGCTAAAATAGTCACTGGAAATTTTCCTGATGCTATTGAAGATTGAGCCTGAGGCGTGTATCTGGGTGAAAAGAAATAAACCATAAACGCTAAGAAGAGCCCAGCAGTTACGGCTAGATAAAGATTTTGTGGTGCATTGGGATTAAGGCTGACCAAAAGTGGCCCCAAAATAGCACCAGTGCTAAACATAGCACCGACTAATGCAACCATCGAGGCACTTCTGTGACCAAAACCTGTAGCAAAACTTGAGTTGAATTCAATCGTTAAAATAGCACTTCCAAACCCAGTCATGAGGCCACTCAAGAGAATAAGAGACCATTCTGAAAAAAAAGACATGCCCAGCAAACTGCCGATATTTAAGATAAAGCCAGTGATCAGTCTCGAGCGTTGACTAATCCTTGGGGCATAAAATCCCATCAACAATGAACCAACAATATTTCCTATAGAAACCATAGTTACTAATAGCCCTACTTCAGATTCACTAAGGTTAAAGTGTTGTTGTAAATAAGGAAAAAAAGCACCAAGGCTAGCAAAAAGAGCTCCTGAAGCTAAAAGGGTAATAAAACCTGAAATCATAAAAGTTGTAGGTAAGCGGGTCACAAGAGAGGATTGTATCTAAAATAAGAATGTAGAAGGTGGAAGATAGAATGTAGAATAGATTTTCTTCTCCCTTCTACATTCTATCTTCTAGCTGTTACCCAGCTCGAGTACCGTTTCAATAAGCACTCTAACATCATCATCAGTAGTGCGAAAGTTGACAAAGCAAGGGCGCAAACAAACTTTATCCTCAACAACTGCTGATGAAACATAGACCCGTCCATCTTGTTGCATACGACTGACTAAATTCAGATTGTGCTGATTCAAGGCTGCTTCTTGCGCTTTAAGTTTTTTAGGAATATGGCGAAAGAGAATTGTAGAAAGTTCTGGTTCGACCAAAAGCTCGAGTTCTTGTTGCTCTAAGACAAGCTGTTTGCAAAGTTGGGCCTGAGCCAAGTTGCGCCTGATAGACTGCCTAAATTGTTCTGCCCCATGAACCCGAAATGCTAGCCAAAGTTTAAGAGCCCTAAAAGGGCGAGAATACTCGAGGGTCATATCTACAGGATTAAAAGTCTGGTCTACATGAAGCATATAATTTTCCTGATGACTAAAGGAGGCTGCTAAGGTGCGCTGGTCTTTTACCAATACAATGCCACAGGCTTTAGGTAAGTAAAGCCACTTATGGGCATCAATCGTAACTGAGTGAGCCCTAGTGAGCCCTTCAAAGGAATCCTTGAGTTCAGGCAGACTTGCAGCAGGCAATCCGTATGCGCCATCAATATGTAACCATAACTGGTGTTGGTGACAAATAGCGGCTAGTTCGTTAATGGGATCAATAGCCCCAGTTAGGGTGGTTCCGGCTGTAGCGATAACTGCAACTGGCGTGATGCCCTTTTGTTTATCCTCGAGAATAGCTTCTGAAACGGCATCAGGATTTAAGTGGCGTTTGTTGTCAATGGCTAGACTTCTAACATTGTTGGCCCCGATGCCAAGTACCTCGGCGGCCCGACGAACCGAGTAGTGGGCTTCACTCGAGCAATACAAAGCTAGAGGTCTGGTAATGCCTGTTTTTCTTATTTCAGGTAGGGCATATTCTCTAGCAGCAGTAAGTGCGGTTAGATTGGAAACCATTCCGCCACTAGTAAAGGCTCCACCACTACTTTGATAGCCTACAAATTCACTGACCCATTGAAGGGCCTGTTTCTCAATAAGATCAGCACTGCGTCCACTTATTGCCAAATTGACATCAAAACAAGAAGCTAGAGCATCGGCCAGTACTCCTACTTCTAATCCAGATGAACCGACAAAGGCAAAGAACCTGGGGCGACTCTGAGCTAGACTGGTGTCCAAAATAGCAGCAGCTTCATTAAGGGCTTGCTGGGCTGAGTTCGGCAAGTTGCTTAGGGCTTGGGTAGAGAGTTTGAGTAAATCTTCGGTTAAAACTGGCTCTTCGGACCTGGCCGTGTCAAAGCTATTCCAGGCTTTGGCGATAATCTCACTGGTTTGTTTAAGCAAGGTTTCTCGAGTAACGTCTAGAGGTAATCCTTCACGAAGAGGCATAGATTTATCTTGACATACTTTAGCAGGTATCATCTGGTCATAGATTTACTTCAGATCAATAAATACTGTTCAGGACATAGTTTTAGAGCCTGCCCTGAAGACCCTGAGTTTGTCGAATGGGGAAGGGATGATACCTGTCTCAATCAAGAATTGGAAATGCTACTTTAAGTGCATTGCGGCTAAAGTATGAATCCTTTAATTCAAGGTTTGTGTTGTAAAGCCTCGAGTCCTGCTTCAATCACTTCTAAAATTTTATCCACATCATAAATACAACCTGCCCAGGTTCCACCACTCACATGTTGTAAAGCGGCCCAAAGCCGCGTGTCATCAGGTAATTGTGGATGCCGTTTAACTTCTGGATGAAGGGCTTGAGTCTTCAAAAGCATTTCTATATCTTCTTGATTGGTTTTTCCTTTGGCCTCAATTAAGTTAATTGTGCCTTGTAAAGTATTTTGATCAATAACGATTTCAACTGTGTCACCATCACGCAATTTACCAATTGGTCCACCAGCTAAAGCCTCGGGCCAATATGCCCAATACAAGCCCCAGTAGAAAATCCAGAAAAACGCGCATCGGTAAGAATAGACACCGTTTTTCCCCAAGGCAAGTAGCGCAGTGCAGCAGTAATTTGGGCAGTTTCTTCCATGCCAGTTCCCATAGGCCCACCGCCAATGTAGACCAAGATGTCACCAGACTCGAGCTTCTTTTCTTTTATGGCTTTTATGGCTTTACGCTCAGAAGCAAAGACTTTGACTTTGGCAGTATGTTTGTAAATGCCGTCTTGAACCATGCTGGGGTCAATCGCAGTAGCTTTAATCACTGAACCTTCGGGTGCAAGGTTTCCAGTTGGAAAAATCACAGTACTGCTTAATCCTTCGCCTCTGGCAGTGTTAGCATCCATGATGATGTAATTGGGGTCGATGTTGATAGTCTCTAAACGTTTGCGTGAAACCTGTCTTCGTTCACTGTCTTTCCACCAATCTAAAACAGTATCCAGTTTTTCACCACTTACGGTTAAGACATCAGTATGCAGTAAGCCCATCTCACGCAGATGCAACATCACTTCGGGAACACCGCCAGCAAAAAAGACTTGCACGGTTGGATGATGACGTGGCCCGTTGGGTAAGGCATCTACTAAACGTGGTGTAGTTTGATTGATGCGGTTCCAGTCTTGGACAGTTGGAGCTTTTAGTCCAGCAGCATGAGCAATAGCTGGAATATGTAAAAGTAAATTCGTAGAGCCACCAAAAGCTGCATGGACTAGCATGGCGTTCTCGAGCGACTTTTGATTCAGGATACTCGAGAGCGAGATTTTTTGTTCAACCATGTTTTTAAGTGCAACAGCCGAACGGTGAGCAATATCTAACCAAACAGGTTCACCCGAAGGGCTTAGCGCACTGTGTGGCAACGACATACCAAAGGCTTCTGCAACTACTTGTGAAGTAGCCGCCGTGCCCAAGAATTGACAGCCACCGCCAGGTGAACCGCACGCTCTGCACCCCATTTCGGCAGCGTACTCGAGGCTAATCATGTCATGTGAATAACGTGTACCGATAGTTTGAATCCGTCCGGCATCTTCTGCACCAACTGCTGGTAAAGTCACACCACCGGGCACAATAATACTTGGTAAATCACTGCAACCAGCTAATGCCAGCATAGTAGCAGGCAAACCCTTATCACAGGTTGCTATGCCCATCACGCCTACACGCTGTGGCAACGAACGAATCAAACGGCGCATGGTGATAGCTGCGTCATTGCGGTAAGGGAGACTGTCAAACATGCCAGTGGTTCCTTGCGAACGCCCATCACAGGGATCACTGCAATAAGCAGCAAAAGGCAACACGCCCTCTTTACGCAAAGTTTCGGCAGCTTGACGCACCAACAAACCAATTTCCCAATGACCGGTGTGATAGCCCAGTGCTATCGGGCTACCATCTTCGGCGCGTAAACCGCCTAGGGTACTTAGAATTAAATACTGCTCTTTACCTGCTTCGGCAGGAGCCCAACCCATGCCCACGTTTTGGGTTAAACCAAAAAGGTTTCCGCTAGGTTCGTTAAGCAGCATTTCTGGAGTAAGAGGAAGCTGGCCTGCTTTGGCAGAGGCCTCGAGCCGGCTGGCGTTGAGGGTATTGGCGTTTCCAAGGATGGTCTCGAGTTTAGACATGCCTTGAGTTTAACGTATTCTTATTTTTATGGCAGGTATCATCTGTCATATTTTATGGCAGGTACGCTATCGCTCAACTTACAGACAATCATCTGTCATGACCTTATTTTAGGCTGGACTAAGACTGAACCGCCCGTAAGCCACAAAAGCTGCTAGTAATAAGAGAACGATGTTGATACCAATAGATGAATTTTCATTTCGTTTTACATGAAGGATAATGGCACCAATCATAGTCAGTACAAGTCCTATAGCAGCAAGAGGTGTAAGCCAAGGTAAAATACCAGTGACTTGAGGCAATACTAAACCTATAGCCGCTAAAATTTGGGAAATACCAATCAGCTTGACGTTGCTTGCTGATACATCATTGACCCAACCCATGTTCTTTGATAGTTTCTCTTTAGGCTGCGTTGATTTCATTATGCCTGCCATAAGAAACATCGCTGCCAAAAGCCCCTGAACAATCCAAATAACAATATTCATTTTTCTCCTTTAGGACAGGCACTGTTTTAACAACACCTATCGCTTTAACAACACCTGTTGCTTTAACAACACCTGTTGCTTTTCCTATGCTATTTTGAGTTTGTGATTAAGTCAACTGTTGAAGCATATAAAGTGTTGCTTAAACAACAAAGGAGAAAAAATGTCGTCTAAAGAAAGAATGGACCCAAGAGTTGAACGAACAAAGCAGTTATTGGTAGATGCTTTTATTGGTCTAGCAGGCCAGACTGATCCTACTAACCTAAGTGTTCAGCAGATTACAGAAAAGGCAACAATCAATAGAGCTACCTTCTATGCACACTTTAGGGATTTAGATGATTTTTTGAATGGCTCAATATGTGAATCAAGGGGATAAAAGGGTCTGAAGTAGTGAGGGAAGCAAGGCTTTGCCTCTAGCTCTGAGATTGTGAACGAATTCAAAGAAACCAAGATACAAGGGAAGATGCTGCTGAGAGATACCTTGGTGAGGTCTGAGCCAAGACCTGAGCAGTGACCAGAAGCCTTCAAGGGTATTGACATGAACTTCATAAAAGCCATCGCCATCTTCGTCACGAGCATATTCTGACTTGGCATGACAAACTGTTTTATGGTCATAACCCCAAGCGGTTAAACGGTCATAAATGTTGTATTCATCAGTGTAAATCAAGGTGTTTTTAGTGATAAATTGCTCGATGATAGGTTGGATGGTCTTTTGTTGAACGTTGTTCAGCATTTTCAAGAGTACTTGTCCACCACGCTCAATCATGCCTAAGACAGGTGGTTTATCTTTGTCGGCTGTACCCCGACCTCGTTGTCTTTTGAGTCGTCGTCTACGCCCTTGCCGTTTCTGAGCAGCTACTTTGTCGGGTTGTCCTTTGTGTCCAGCCACGATGTACACTTCATCTATTTCGACACAGCCACTGAGGAAGGACTCTTTTTTTTCGCTACCACCCCTTCCCTGAGTTGCTGGGTCATGGTTTGTACATCATCCTTATTCAGACCTAGTTCTCGTCCAATTTGTTGATTTGAGAGATTTAAACCCATTAAATATAAACATAAAATCCATACCTCTAACGGCTGATGATGTCCTTCAAATACGGTATCTGTTAGGTCATCAAATTGTTTTTCTCGCAGCCTTGACATACATATCTCTGTCTCGCTTTCTGTGTGTTGTGGTGACCGTTCTTGACAACCTGGTTAGAATTGCAATGTGGGCAATTTATCTCTCCATCTCCCCACCGTAGACTCCTGACTGTCGTGAAAATCTTATCCTCATCAAGCATGTCTTGTAGGTATAAAGTCATGAGCTACTCTAACAGAGCTGTTCATCCCCTTGGAACTCATATTGAGCCAACCTTTTTAGCATCACTCGAGCCGCACCTTTTAGAAGCAAGTTCACTGACACTGCGTAACCTGCATCAGCTTGGTGTTTCTACCTACACCTTTTTAGCCACCTTGCATAGCTGTTCTAAAGATAAAAGCCCAGTGTCAAGTCAGATTGATACTCAACTGCAACAGGAATTATTCAAGATAATCTTGAACTGGATAAACTCTGGGACAGCAAATATCAACAGTCACTCAGTTGACCCTAGACTTAAAGCCTCGACGCTTAGTTGGACCCTTTACGGCTTGGCACGTCAGAAAGATGCTTTATTGCCAGAGCAAACTATAAAGGATGCTTTGAGCCAACTTTTAACGCTTTTTAGAACCCTGTAGGATGTCGGTATCGGGATAAGAAGATTCATTTGAAATAACGTTTTTAAGCTATACTGTAAACATGAAACAGAAGTATATCTATTGGTAGGATGAAAAGTTTATGGTTGGGTTATTTAGAGGAGTATCCCGATTACTGGACACAAGGTGAAAGCGAAGTCGAGTTACAGGAAAATCTTGTTGATTTGTACAAAGATTTAAGTAGTGGTGTGATATCAAATGCTAGACGGATTGCAGAACTCGAGGTTGCGTGAAGCAACGCGATCTTATTAAAAAAATCGAGCAAATGGGTTGTGTTTTCCTTCGGTATGGTAGCAAAATTCGCAAACCAAGGTTTCGCAACCTGTGCCCAGACATCATGAAATCAATGAACGACTTGCTGAGTATATTATCAAGATGCTAAGTAGTGAAAATGTAAAACCTGAAATATGAAAAACGCAAAAAATTATCAAGACACTCTAGAATGTTCTAAAATTTTGTTCATGACTTCTACAGATAGTTAGGACTCAGCATACGTATGGCAGCCGTGTGGCGTAAGTCATGAGGGTTTAAGTCTGGTAGCTTCTTTATCGTCTGCTGCAATAATAACCTCGAGTTTGCCTCTTGCCTTCCGTCTTCCCACCTGAGCAAGGATGCAGCCAACAGCCGCTAAGTTGCTTTGCTCGTACCATTCGTAACTGCAACACCCTTTAAGTGCAAGTCCTCAGCAAAATGGCAGCGCGAAAAATGACCCACTCCCACCTCGAGCAAAGGCGGCTCTTGATTAGCACAAATATCTTTAGCATAAGCACAACGCGGGTGAAAGTGACAGCCCGAAGGTGGTGCGGCAGGGCTTGGAACTTCGCCTTGCAAGATGATGCGCTCACGCCTACCACTCGCTCCAGGCTGCGGCACGCTCGATAATAATGCTTCGGTGTAAGGATGCTTGGGCGAGTGATAAAGTTCGCTGGTATTAGCAATCTCAACTATGCGCCCGACATACATCACCGCCACGCGGTCACTCATGTGCTCGACCACGCTCAAATTGTGGGCAATAAAGAGGAAGGTCAACTTTAACTCGGACTGAAGTTGCTTGAGCAGATTCAACGTTTGTGCTTGGATGGATACGTCTAAGGCCAGAGGTAGGCTCATCGGCAACAATGAGTTGTGGTTTCAATGCCAAGGCCCTGGCAATCACTAAACGTTGTCTCTGGCCACCCGAAAAGGCGTGGGGAAAACGGCGCAAATAAGACGAAGACAAGCCAACTTGCTCGAGCAGCCCTACGACCTGCTCTTCTAAGTCTGCACCTTTAGCAAGACCGTTGACTTTGAGGGGTTCACCCACCAAATCCAGCACGGTCATGCGCGGATTGAGCGAAGCGTTCGGGTCTTGAAAAATCATCTGGATATTCTGGCGCACTTTTTTGAGCGTGGTTTTGTCGGTAGACGCAATATCTATTTTCCCAAGTTCTTTGTCTTGAAAAAGAATTTTTCCACCAGTAGCCTCGAGTCCACGCAGCAATAGGTGACCCGTGGTGGTCTTACCACAACCCGATTCACCGACCAAGCCGAGGGTTTCTCCAGAGGCGATGCTAAACGAAATATCATCAACCGCTTTGACATGCCCTACAGTTCGTCTCAGCAAACCCTTGGTGATGGGAAAGTATTTTTTTAAGCCTTGCACTTCCAGTAAATTCACGCGGTCCCGTCCTGAATTTGATAAAGAACACAACTGACTTCACTTTCATTTATGCGAACAGTGGGCGGAATCTGACGGTCACACACCCCCACAACAACTTGTGGACAGCGCGGGTGAAAGGGGCAACCCGTCGGTCTTTCGTGCGGACTCGGCACCATGCCCTGAACCGCTTTAAGCTCGCCAGTAGATTTTTGCCCCAGCTTTGGTACGGAGGCAAGCAACGCCTGTGTGTAAGGGTGCTTGGGGTCTTGGAACAACGCTCGAGCAGGAGCGCGTTCGACAATTTTACCTAAATACATGACGACGGCTTCATCGGCAACTTCGGCAATCACGCCGAGGTCGTGGGTGATAAACATCATGGCCATGCCGAGGTCTTGCTGCAAAGTTTTTAAGAGATCAATAATCTGGGCTTCTGTCGTCACATCGAGCGCAGTCGTCGGCTCGTCGGCAATCAGCAAACTCGGTTGACAAGACAAGGCAATAGCGATCATGACGCGCTGGCGTTGTCCGCCTGAAAGCTGATGCGGGTAGCGATCAATCATTTCACCCGGTTCAGGTAAGCCGACTTTGCCCAGTAGTTGAATTACCTCGGCTCTAGCTTCCTTTTTACTCATCTTGCGATGTTGCAAAAGGGCTTCGCTGAGTTGTTGACCCACGCTGTAGAGCGGGTCAAGCGAAGTCATTGGTTCTTGAAAAATCATGCCGATATGCCCGCCCCTTAAAGAACGGATGGTAGCACCACGTGGCTCGAGTTTGGCAATATCAATACTTTTTCCATCTTGAAAATAATAAAGAATGCTGCCACTCACAATTTTTCCTGGCGGCTGCACCAGTCGCAAGATGGAAAATCCGGTCACGGACTTACCACAACCGCTTTCACCCAAAATGCCAAGCGTCTTACCGCGCTCGACTGTGAAGGATACACCGTCAACAGCATTCACCACGCCCTCTTCGGTAGCAAACTGTGTGTGTAAATCTTTGACCTCGAGAAGTATACTCCTGGTGGCTGTGTTCATGTTGACAGGGTTCATTTCGAGAAAGGGTCAGCGGCATCACGTAACCCGTCTCCTAAAAAATTAAAAGCGATAATCGTGACGATGACAAAAATGGCTGGGGTTAGAATCCAAGGTTGTTGCAACAACACCCGCACATGCTGGGTTTCATTCAAGAGTAAGCCCCAAGAAGTGAGCGGGGGCCGAATACCTAAGCCCAAAAAACTTAACGCTGTTTCCCCTAAAATCATATTGGGAATCGCTAAGGTAGCAATCACCAAGACATGGCTCAGCGTGTTGGGAAATAAGTGACGCAAAATAATATAACTGTCACTGGCGTTGGCGTAGCGTGCAGCGCGGATGTAGTCTTGTTCCCTAAGTGATAAAACCATGCCCCGCACTTGCAGTGCTAGCGCACCCCAATTGACGATAGATAACACCACAGAAATCATAAAAAAGACGCGAATAGACGACCAGGTAGCAGGAACCAGTGCTGCCAGGGCCAGCCACAAAGGAAGTTGCGGGAAAGCCAAGAGAACTTCGATGATGCGCTGCACGACGATGTCTAAGATGCCGCCATAAAAACCGGTGGCAATACCGACTAACGTACCAATCAAGAGTGATAAAGCAACACCGACTAAACCCACCGTGAGTGAGACTTGAGCACCATAAAGAACTCTTGTGAAAAGGTCGCGGGCCTGTTTATCAGTACCAAGCCAAAACAGCTTGCCTGGGTCTTGGGCTGTGACAAAGTGGCGATTGGCAGGAATAAATCCAAAGAGTTTGTAGTTGTCTCCTTTGGCAAAAAATAGAAGCGGGTAACGCTGGCTGGTGTCAGGCGCAAAAACGCGCTTGAAGGTTGCCGGGTCAACTTTGCTCTCAATGGCATAGACAAAGGGTCTCCAATAAAACTTGCCTTCAGCATCTATAAGGTGCGGTAACTGTGGCGGAATGCTGGCAAACTGTTCGTGGGTTGTTCTGAGCCCGTAAGGGGCTAAAAACCCCGCGAAGGCTGCACTCGAGTACATCAGGATTAAAAAAACACCACCCGCAACGGCCAGGCGGTTGCGCTTGAAGCGTCGCCACATGAGTTGGCGCACACTCAAGGTACGTTTGGGCTTTACGTTAGGAGCAGTTAAAGTCAGACTGGCCATCAGTTAAACCTAATTCTCGGGTCAAGCCATGCCAGTAAAATATCAGCCAAGAGTGTACCGAGCAAGACCATAAACCCGATAAGCACCAAAATGGCACCTGCTAAAAATAAATCCTGTTGCAAGGTCGCACCGAGGTAAACCGTTTGAATCGTCGGTAGACTCAGCACAATGCTCGTGACCGTAAAACCGTTGACTAAAAACGCCAGCACTTGCCCGAGTGACATAATGAGTGGGTGCAGCGCATTTCTTACCGCGTGTTTATAAACGACGACACGTTCTGGTAAACCCCTGGCCCGCAGTGCGGTAACATAATTTTTGCCTAATTCGTTGAGCAGATTTGCACGCATTACTCGCATGACAAACGCTACCCCTGTAACGACCACGGCCAGCACACTGATCCAAAGATGTGCTAAAAGGTCAAGAAATTTAGCAAAGCTCCAAGACGTACCGACAAACTCAGTTGACTGTAGCCCCGTTAAAACCTGACCTGTACCCAGCCAAGCAAGCACCAGAAAAGCCAAGGCCAAAATAAAGTCAGGTAGACCAAGCCCAATAAAAGTCAGCGTCGTGAGCGTGTTATCGGTGCGTGAATACTGATGCGTAGCCGAATAAATGCCCAAAGGAATACCAATGCCCCAAGAAAAAATGAACGCACAAATAGAAACGAGGAGCGTCGCAGGCAACCGCTCGACAATAATCTGGGACACGGGGCGTTTGAGATCGAAGGAGTCACCAAAGTCACCGCGCACGAACTTGCCAAGCCAACTAAAAAAGCGCAGGATAATCGGTTTATCGAGGTCGTACTTGTCACGCAACATTTCTTCTTGGTCGTAAACACCCAAGTTACCTGCTGTGGCTTCACGCCGCAAGTAATTCGTCACGTAATCTCCAGGTGGTAAATCCATGAGTAAAAACCCTGACAGGGCAATAAAAAATAATGTTGGCAGCAGCGTGAATAAACGCCTAATAATATAAGTAATCATTCGTGCCTCTTAGATAATAGCTAAATTCTCTGACATTAAGTCATCCCGAATTTTTTGCGAACGGGGCAGCATTCCATGGTGGGCGCGTACAAAAACTGGTGCGGATAAACCCCTCTGAAAATGACACCGCTAGGGAATAAATCCCCTGACTACGCCGCATTAAACACTCGTTTACCTTCGTCATTGCGAGGTGTAGTTGAGGGGTATTAAACTTCGGCTTGGTTATCGTTGCTCCATCCCCAAATTTCACAGAATCACTGACGAGAGCTTTTTATAATGTTGATAAAACCAGTTCACTCGAGGTCAGAGCGGGAAGATTACTTCGTTGGCTGTTCACTACAAATAACAAAATAACATGACAACTTCATTACGTATTTCTCACTTCTCCTCGCAATGACGAATTGAAGTGAATGACTGCGCTCAAAGCAAGCGCAGTCATTCTCACCTTACTGCTTGAAGAAAAACTGCTCAGGGTCGGCAGTGCCTGGGAAGCCTAAATCCCACGAGGCGACCAAACCCGTTTCCTGGACGTTACGGAAATTATTTTTTACCACCACAGGACTTACGTGTGCGCCGATGGTGCCAATAGTTAGTGGGCCTTCGTCAATGTGAATACGGTAGGCCTCGAGCAACTTGGCGTTGCGTTCCTCGGGGTCGGCTGTTGCCACAATCTCAGTGTAGGCTTTCTGCAATCTTTCCAGAGCTGAGCCAGGACGTGGGGCCACGCCTTCGGCACCGCCGGTTTGGTAATACTGCCCCATACGAACGCCAGCAATGGACCAGGTAAAGCCTTCAACAGGAGCCCAGACGGTAGGTGCAGAAATAAGCCCCCAAGCCGCAGCCGAACCCCAAGCGCGAATCATAATTTCGCCTGCGTTGGCGCGGTCATCAATCACATTGTAATCTGCTACATTTAATACTGTCTTTAAGCCGACAGCTTCCCAATCTTCTTTAATTAGGTCAACAGAATCAATCGTCTTGGTATCGCTAGCAGGTATATCCACCACAAGCTCGAGGGGTGTGCCATCTGGCCTATCTCTAAAGCCGTCCCCATCAGCATCTACGACTCCTATTTCATCCAGATACGCTGCTGCTTGCTCAGGGTTGTGCTCAATATCTAAGTTGGCCCATTCGTCGTAAACTTTTTTACCTGCCTCACTTTGAAACTCGGCACTTTCAGCACTTAGTGTAGCCTGCCGTGGTGTTGCTAGACCAAGGGCCACAATGTCGTTGATGCGATTTCTGTCAATAGCCACACTTAAAGCTTTTCTAAACTTCTGCTCGTACATCAGGTCAACAATGCCTGCATCAGGGTAGTCATACATAAGCATCAGCCAAGGCCAGGCGAAGTCACCTCTACTCCACATCATGACGCGGTAGTCACCTGCTTCGGCATTCTCTAAGACCAAGGAAATATCCTTGAGGTCAACATCTCTAGTTTGCATATCAAGCTCGCCGGCAATGGCTTTGAGGGTGACTTGTTCGTTGGCACTACCCGAGGAGGCGATTTGTACTTCTAGGTTATCAATATAAGGAAGTTGGTTGCCCGCACTATCCACTTTCCAGTAGTAAGGATTTCTTTCAAAAAGCGCACTTTGCCCTGAGTTAAATTGCTTAACTTTCCAGGCTAAAAAGGTGGGCATGTCTGGGTATTGCAATCTGGTGTTAGTATCGTAGCGTTTCATGAGTTCATCGCTGTTCTCTGCATCGCTGTAATCAGGGTGGAACTGTTTTAAGTAATGGGCTGGAACAATTTGCTGGGCCGAATTGTAGTGTCCGCGTCCGGCAAACTCGAGAAACAGTGGGTTGGGTTCACTAAAACCAAGGCGAACAGTGTAGTCATCTACCTTTTCAACTATCATGTCTTCACCACCCGGGCGCGTCCAGGTGGGCGCTTCAACAGGAACATTTTCATTGATCACCATGTCGTTCCACCAGAACAAATAATCATTGGCGGTGAGAGGTTCACCGTCAGACCACTTCATACCCTCGCGGAAGTTCAGAGTGAGCCCTGTTGCATCGTCGTTCCACTCCCAGCTTTCAAGCACATTCGGGCGAATGCCGTTGAGATCGCGGTTAAACTTTACAAATGGTTCAATCCAGATGGTTTGGCGGGTCCAGCCCAGGGTGTCATCATAGTCAACCATGCGCCAAGTGCCGCCATACGTGCCGACTTCCTCGACCGGCTCTATAACCAGAGGTTGGTTGGGCAGACGCTCAGCCACCGGCGGTAAATCGGCACTGATACTAGGGGCTTGCTGGTACTGGGCTGTTGCAAACCCAAACAGCACGACCAAGACAAAACTTAAAAAACGGATAGACTTCACATTTCCTCCTTCTGTAACCCCTCGAGCTTTGACGGGGTAACGATAAAACACAGATACAACAAAACAGAACCTAGTTCGACAAGCTGGCTTTTAAGTCTACTTAATTAAGCTACCATACCTCGGCTACTAGTCACTAGGTTTACCCCAATAAACTCGAATACAACACAGGATTAAGTGGACTTCCCACAACTTCACCGGGTGCTTGCCCTGGCAACCAAGCCTTCAAATCGTTTTGCCGCTCTTTACTATCTGCTTCACTAATACGCGCATCTTCAGCGACATAAATCACTGTCATCACTTCGCGTAAAAATGTAGTTGAAGGGTTACCAGGCGCAGCGTGCAGTGTCCAACCGGTATGAAAGGTTGCGTCACCAGCATTCATCGCACCGTAGCTAAACACTTCGTACCCACGCTCCCGAACAAAGTCCTTGAAGATTTCTTCGGATTTATCACTGATAGGCATATTGCCTAAAAACCCTTCGAGGTGTGAGCCTCTGGCAAAGGATAAAGTACCAACTTCTGGTGAAATATCCAGAAGGGGCATCCACAAGGTTACCGTTTTATCTGTAGCAAGGGGCCAATAATTTTGATCTTGATGCCAAGGCGTGGGGCCACCACCTGGTTCTTTATAGAGTGCTTGATCATGGTACATCCTTACCCCAGATACTCCCATAAGCTCTGCCGCGACTTTAGCAAAACGACGCGCCTGGCTAAACTGTTTGACAACCTCGTCTTTCGTCCACAAATTAATGGTTTGTAAAAAGGCCATGCCGTAGGTATCGCGGTCTTTGAGCGCACGTTTTTCAGTGTTGAGGTCTGCAACGGCTTTGTTGATAGCAGGGCGATAGGCCGCAATTTCATCAGTGCTTGCTAACCCCCGCACCAATGTGACACCTGAAGTGCGAAATTCATTAATGTGGTTGGGAGTGAGTGAGTAGTCACTCGAGAGAGTAGGTGACATTGCTTGTGTTGACATTGTGTATCCTTTCTGTAATTTATAACGTCCACGCCATTATGCCCTTAAGTATTTAGCCAGACAACCATAAGGTCCAAAACAATCGTTAAACACGCCTGCGCCGTTAAAAAAAACGGCGCAGGTACTCACTCAAGGAGGGGTGATCAATAAGGGTTTCAAACGATTTGCCCTACCCATGATATTCAGTGTGGAGCAGCGACCACTACGCCACATGGCCCACCGTCATCTGTAAACCCTTTTTGCACCACTTCTTGATTAAAGCGCATGAGCGGGCGATACCAGGTGGACACCTCTTCACTTGCGGCAGGAATGTAGTGGGCAATGAGGGAGCGGCGAAAACGGTCTTGGCTACTATTAGGTGGTGAACCGTGAATAAGACTGCCATTAAAAAAGAGTAAATCACCAGGCTGCATCTCGACGTGGACTGCTTCCATCCCATCTGGCACAGCAACATAGTTTTGACTAAAAGATTGTGTAAGGTCTGCTTCTTCTGGGCAAACAACATCTGTTTTGTGCGAACCAGGCACAACCATCATGCCACCGTTGTCGGCGTCGGTGACATCAAGGGCGAGCCAGGCGGCCATGCAGGTTCCTGGTTTAACCCTCAGATAGAAATTATCTTGGTGCAAGGCTTGTCCCCTGGCACCTGGTGGTTTGAAGTAAAACATGGTCTGTGCCCCGATAGGCTCATCTTCAAAAAGGTCACGCAAAACAGGCTCTAGCCTTGAATTTAGCATGAACTCGAGGGCAATTTGCCCAACCTCTTTGTCAGGATGCCGATGTGGATGCATCATACGCGGATAACGTGCCAGTGGATCATCAGGACTCATGGATTTCATCGTGTCTGACAAGCCAGGTATGGGACCATCTTTAGCTTCGTCCATAAAGGCTTGGTTCATGGTGGCGGCTTCTTCTGGTGAGTAGAAACCCTTTATAACTAGGAAACCGTCTCGAAGAAATTGTTCTTTTTCTAACCTGTTAAGCATCTATAGAACTCCTTTGATAACGTCTAGTGTAGTAATTTGGTGTGTTCATGTGAATAAACAACACTGTCAAAAAGCTATACAATCTTGCTATGGAAACTGAAAAGCAAGAAATACCCTACCCATACATTTTTCAACTTCTTACTGGACATTTCGTGCAAGGTAAGGGCTATCAAACTTGGCGCAGCCAAGGCACAAATGACTGGCTTTTTATTTATACCTTGGGTGGTAAAGGGCGATTTGGATATGCCGGTGGAGAACTCATTGCAAATGAAGGTGATGTTGTCTTTCTTAAGCCACATACCCTGCACGATTATAGTGTGGAGGCAAGCCTCGAGTATTGGGAACTTCGCTGGACACATTTTCACCCAAGATCTCACTGGCTAGCCTATCTTGAAATCCCTGAAGTGTCATCAGGACTTTTGCATTTTCATGTGGCTAAGCCAGAGCGTAAGAAGATTGAAAAGCGTTTTGCAGAAGTCCACGCACTAGCAACAAGTGGGAGAGAGCGACGCGAAGACTTTGCAATGAACGCCCTCGAGGAAGTTTTTCTGTTACTTGACAACATCAATCCAAAAGTGCGAAGGCAGAATGACCTGCGTATTGCTAAAGTACAAGCCTATTTGCGCCAACACTCGAACCAAAGAGTTACCCTCAATGACCTTTCTAGAATTTGTCATCTGTCAAACTCGAGGCTCAGTCATTTATTTCGTGAGCAGGTGGGTATGAGTCCACTCGAGTTTTTAGATATTGAACGCTTGGAACGTGCCAAGAGATTGCTCGAGCTAACGTCCATGTCCATTCAAGATATTGCAACTGAAGTTGGTTTTGACAATCCTTTTTATTTCACGCGCAGGTTTAAGCGGTATACAGGTGTGTCACCTCGAGCATCTCGGGGGAAACTTTCCCGATTATGAAAACACCCCACCTAAGATGTCGCCCTAGAAGCTATCAAGGTAATCTATAGATGGCAAGTTTTTAGGAGAGACATGAAATTTAATTGGATTAACCAATTTTCTGAAGATCAAGTCATTGAAGTTCTAGCACTTATGAAAAATGAGTGGTGGTGTAGTAGTCGGGAACTCAAAGACCTTAAAAAGATGCTTGAAAACACTGATGTATTAAGTTGGTGCAATTGATATGAATGGCGACGTATCAGGCTTTGCTCGAGTCCTAACAGATTACACTTATAAGGCAATGATATTTGATGTTATTGTCAAACCTAGCTACCGGGGATTTGGTCTTGGAAAAGACATTATTCATCATATCTTTTCATTGCCATCACTAGACAGTGTTAAAAGCTTTGAATTATATTGCCCTGAGGGAATTGTTGGATTTTATGAAAAGCTAGGTTTTACTGCTATTGAGTCGAAGTTGCTGCGTAAGAAAATAAGCTAATTAAGTGAGATGACCTATCAATAATTACTGATACTGGAAAGAGTTTAATAGAGCTAGTCTTTAAATACTATAACTGTTCGTTCCTAAGCTAAGTTTGGCAGCTTGCTCGAGTAGTTGTAGACATAACTTGTGTGTAAGTGATTCTTTAGATGCTTTAAGATAAACCTAGACTGGCGCATAAACCACCTGTGACCACAACCGTTGAATATCACTACGCACTAAACACTGCCCATGCTTAAAGGTTGCTAAACGTTCAGGCGCATTTGCTAGTACACTCATCATATTCACTGCGTCAAAGACTACTAGGTCTGCTTGAGCACCTTCGTAGAGTCCATAGTTACTCAAACCTAGCGTAGCTGCAGCATTGGCAGTAACCATCTGCAAACAAGCTTCTAGTTCACTGCTTCCAGTCATGTGTGCAGCATGGGCAGTTAGGTTGGCTATGTGTATCAAATCATAACTACCCAAAGGGTTAAAGGGATCACGCACATTATCTGAAGCAGCACAAACATTTATCTCGCGGCCCCACAATTCTTTGACTCTGGTTAAACCTCTAGGCTTGGGGTTGATTCCTCGCCCGATCAAAACTAAATTGCATGAAGGCAAAGTGATGATATTGATTTTGGCTTCTTTGACTTTTTCCATCACCCGATCAGCTACAGCATCATCTACAAAAGCTAAAGAACAACAGTGCCCTGCCGTAACCTGTCCTTGCATTCCCCTAGCAATGGTCTGCTCGGCTAGATACTCGAGGTCAAGAATTTTCGGGTCATCGGTTTCATCAATATGTAAATCAATAGGCTTACTGTATTTTTCTGCCAAGGTAAAAGCTGTGTCGATGGAATGTTTTGGATCGGGCATTAAAGAAGGGGCTCCACCAATACAATCTGCGCCCATCTCTAAAGCATCTTGCAATAAATTATTTTCAATATCATCAACCCCAGGGCTACCCAGAGCTACAATTTGAATATCTAGGGACTGCTTAAATCGCCCACGTACCTCGAGCATGGCTTCTAAAGCCATTAATCCTCTTTGGCTACTGATATCAATATGGGTTCGCATGGCAGTAGTTCCTTTGAGGATGGCAAGCTGAAGTGCCTGCATGGCTCTAGCTATATAACCCTCATAACTCACTCGAGAGGCTTCTTTTTGCCAGTTGTCAATAGCTTCACTCAGGGTGCCACTCTTATTAAAAGTGGAAGAAAAGGTTTTATCTAAATGCGTATGTGTATCAATAAGCCCAGGCAAAACAATGAGCCCATTGAGTTGCCATTCTTGCTGACCTTCGATGGGCAAATCTTCACCCAGTGCTTGAATCTGGCCGTTATCTATAGCAATATCAATAAGGTGGGGGGTAGCGTCAACTCGAGCCTTTCTAAGCACCCAGGCTACACTAGCCACGCTTAACCTCAAATGAACTTATCTCTTCAATCAATCTTGCCAAACGCTCACTACCATATTCTAAAAGAGCCTGTCCTTTTTCTGCGGTGGCCACAGTTGCATCACCAAAGACACCACTTTCACTCCAATCTGAAGTGAGCCATGCTTGGCTTGAACCAGCGACATTAAAGTGAGGCTCAGGATAATGTTTGACCCGCTTATCCATCCTGACAAACCCAGGCTGCATGGCCAACACCAAGGACGTTTCTAAATCACCAGCATGAATACCAAAGCGTTTTTCTTGTTCTGATAACTTAAAGGGCGGCTCGAGCCAAAAACTAGGTTGAATACTAAACACCATCAGTCCATTGTCTAGGCGAATATCTCTAGCCACCATTTCCAGCAGGGCTGCATTTCCACCATGCCCATTGACAAAGGCTAAACGTCTAAACCCTGCTCGATGTAAGCTCGTAGCAATATCTTTAAGTACGGCCGTCAGGGTCTCTGCTGACAGGCTTATGGTTCCAGGAAAATCCTGATGCTCATTGCTTTTCCCGTAACTCACCGCAGGTAAACGCCAGGCTGGCACATCCAGGGGCAAGAGTTGCATGGCACGTTTTAAGACATTGGTTACCAAAAGTGTATCGGTCGTGACGGGTAAATGTGGGCCATGCTGCTCAATAGCACCTACCGGCAAAAGAACGACCCCTCGAGTCTTGTCCAAATCTCTAATTTCCGTCCAGGTTAAATGCACTAATGAACGTTCGGTCATGCCCCTCTCATTCTCATAAAATATATCTTAACGTGAATTTGCAGATTCGTAAATATCATTAGGTCTTTATTTCTGAGTCATTAAGCAGAATACTAGGTACTGTTTCTGCTATGGTAAAGCTGTGTCTGATATTCTCAAGACTTCTTCAGCACGTTTCAAAACTGTACTCCTCAAACGTAGAGGTGTTGCACTAGGGTTGTGGGGAGAAGCGGGCATTGGTAAAACTTATCTGGCAAGGGTATTGTTGCAAAGTATTCCTTGTCAAACCCTAAGCGTTCACGCCACAGTTTCATGGCTAAAACTAGCAGAGAGCTTGCCTAAGGCAAACAAAACACCTGTCTGGGCAGAGCGGACATTAGAACGCCTAAAGCGTAATGAAAGTGTAGACACAAACCAATTTTTAGATGCCATAGCCGCTCTACTAGCAACTCTTGCTCCTATCATTGTATATGCAGAAGATTTACATGAAGCAAGCACCGAGCAACTCGAGTTCTGGAAGTCACTAGCCCAAACTATCACACGAATGAAGGGTGTTGGCATCCTTACTACAAGTCGCAATGAGCCTCCTGAATCATTTGAAAAAATAAAAATCGAGCCTTTAACAAAAGAACCATCTGATACCTTGCTAAATAACGAAGTTGCTGCACCATTGCCTAAAGAATCTCTCGAGTTCATTTACAGTAAAGCGGCAGGCAACCCTTTGTACACTTTAGAATATTTTCGTTTGCTCAGCCGTCAAGGGGCGATTTGGAATGATGGTAAAAGCTGGCACTGGCGCAAACCCGAAGCAAGTGCCATGCCCGCCACGGTGGAAGCACTTATCGAATTAGCCCTTGATAAAGCGCAGGATGAAAAGTATACAACTGCCCTACAAGCCAAAGCCCTCTTGCCTTTAGATACAGAAGATGAATTATGGGCAAGAGTTGTTAAAATTTCTAAAAAAGAGTTGGAAGTAGCAAAGCTCAGAGTTTCGGCAACGAGGTATTTTTAATGATGATACCTTTGCCCATCCGCTATACCGCGAAGTCAGCTTAAAAAACTTACCAAAAGCCAAACGACAACAACTTGCCCAACGTGCTTTAGAAGTTTTGCAAGATGAACCTGTGAAAGCTGTACACTTTATTGACGATGCTGGTTTAGAAAATGAAGAAGCACTCGAGCTTCTTAAACAAGCCTCTCAGCAAGCCAAGGAAAATAAAGATGAGATTTTAGCAGGGCGATTACTTGCCAAAGCAGTGTACTATGCAGCAGGTGAGGAAAGAGGAACTTTGGCAGTCCAGGCGGCTCGATCTTTGGAAGTCGTAAATGTTCCGCTTGCCCTCACCTTAGTTGAAGAAGCTTCACGGTATTTGAGTGAACCCACCGAGGCCCTTTATCTATACACTAGGTTACTAGCAGGACAAGGCGAAGACGAAAAAGTGCAACACGTTATAGAGCAGTTGCCAAAGACAATGCGCGAAGGCCCAGCTTGGATAGCACATTACAGTTGGCTTCTTTATATGTTGGGTAAAGACCAAGAGAGGATTGCGTTCTGGGAAAGTCACCCCGAAGCCCACGAAACTTGTGATGTGAAAACGGCCTACCACATAGCCTGGGCTTATATCAATGTTGGCAAGATGTCATTAGCATCTGAGCTTATTGAACGCATTGCTAAAACCACACTATTGACACAAGCAGACCAGTGTGATCTGTTCGAGGGCCAAAGCAACGCTTTGTTTTTATAGTGGAGACTATCTAAAGGCAGAAGCTTACTTTAGCGAGTCCCTGGCCTTGGTCCAAAATAACGGTGTTACCCCAGCTACGGCGAACGTATTACGCAACCGTTCGGTGTCACGAATGCAGCAGGGGCGTTTTCTCAAGAGTTTACCTGATTTGGAACAAGCTCTAAAGATTTACAGTGAAACAGGTAGAAGTCTTTACTATGCTGAAACGCTGACTATGAAAAGTTATGTCCTTGTCGAACTTGGAGAGTATGAGCAAACAGAAACAGTGTTACTCGAGGCTTTGGCTATATTTAGGCGCATCGAACCCCAACCTAAACTCGTGGACATACTGGTATGTCTTTGTGGTTTGTATTTGGAGTGGAGAATACAAAGCCATTACTATTTGGCACTAAAGTACGCCACGGAAGCTGAACACATAAGTCAGCACTTCGCTATAGACAGTAGACTTCAAGCAGCTCATGCTCAGTCACGAACTGAAACTGCGCTTGGTCATCCGCAGCTTGGTTTCCAGTATGCAAACCAAGCCCTCGAACTTGCCACAAATCTTGATATTCCCGAACCCATTGTTAATAGCCAGCACGCACGGGGGCTTGCCCTACTAGCACTTGGTCAGACAGATAACGCAAAAGAAGCCTTTACACTGGCTTGTCAACTTGCTAAGGAACATGGACTAGCACTAGAAGCAAATAAATATAGTCTCGAGCTAGACCACTTAAACAACGACATTGAAAGTGCCAGAAAACGAGTGAAGTGGCTTGAAGAGCGTGGGCTGATGAACGGCGTAAATATCGCCAAGCGTTATTTTCCAGCCTTAGTAGAAGTTCAAGAAACTATTGAGCCATTCACTGCAACGATACTTCGCTTAGACGTTCTTGGAAAAATGCAAATAAACAGCAATGACAAAATAGAAATTATTCGTGGGCGTAAACGTCAGGAATTTTTAGCACTGCTCTTGAATGCCCGTTTATCCGGTCGTACGGAAGTCAGTCGGCTCGAGCTACTCGACACGCTTTACCCAAATGAAGATGAACTCAAAGCGGTGCAAAGTCTTAAAACGCTGATTCACATGCTGCGCTCGAGCTTTGGTGAGCGGTTCATCCTCACCACAAGTACAGGTTACGGCTTGGGGGCAGTTCAATCTGACGCAGACGTTTTTTTGAAGACAGGAGATACGACTTTGTGGCGCGGGCCTTATTTAGAAGGCATTGAAAATAATCACCAAGACACAGTGCAAGAATCTCTTTATCTTGCCCTTTTTGAAAAGGCTAAAGTGCTACTCGAGACAGACCTTAAAGAAGTAACTCGAGTGGCTAAGTTTCTGCTTCTTGCTGACCCTTACAACGCTGATTACCTTATTCTTGCTTTGCAAGCCCTGCGTCAAAATGATAATTACCGAACCTTGGGACGTGTTTATGAAGAAGCCAAAACACATTTTGCCGAATTAGGCGAACCTCTGCCCGAGCAGTGGACTACTTTCCTAGCTTCATGTAATTAAGTCAAAGCTGCGAAAAACCCTCAAAAGCTAACCCAAATATAACCGAGCATGTTTCATCATCTGATTTGAAAGACGATTTGCTTATCAAAGAACTATGGAAGGAGGTAACAGTAACATTCAAGCAGATTCATTGACGCTAAGGTCTTCAAATCACGATACAGAGAGGAAATTTTTATGAAACAACTAAGAAATATTGCGGGGTTGTTGGTGTTTATCATGCTTTTTGCATTTTCAACATCGTGCTCTAGCACCCAGCTTACAAAGGAAAGGCTCGAGACTGAGGCTATAACTTCGTATACATTTTTCTACCGTGCATCTAATGCTGCTGCTGAATTTGGCAGATTTGAAGTCGGACCTAATATTTACACCAGCCTCAAAAATTACAATACGTTTTCTCAAGGTTGGTCACATATTGTCAAAACACCTAACGGAGTTTTCTTTTACCAAAGTCTTAGCGGGCGGGCAGCCTTTGGTAAATTTGCCACCAATGGCAACTATAGTCAGCTTAAATCTTTCCCAACTGGATTTGCTACAGGTTGGACCCATATTGTTAATACAGCCAATGGTGTCTTTTTTTATCGTGCCTCCGATGGCATAGGAGCCTTTGGTCGCTTTGACACTACAGGAAACTGGACACTGCTCAAAACCCTACATATCTTCTCAACTGACTGGTCGCGTATCGTTAGTACGGCAAATGGTGTTTTCTTTTATAAATCAACCGGTCTTGCTGCCTTTGGAACCTTTGATACCTTTGGAAATTTTAGTCAGCTCAAAACCTTCCTGGTAAGTCCAAGCGGTTTTGTTCCAAATTGGAGCAATATCGTTAATACACCCTCAGGACTCTTCTTCTACCGCTCTTCTGATGGTCTTGGGGCCTTTGGCAGATTTGATAGCCTAGGTAACTGGACTTTGCTTAAAACCTTTCCTGCTGGAACAACCTTTACTTCAAGCTGGTCACAGATTGTGAATTTACCAAGTGGCGTTTTGTTCTACAAGTTTTCAACAGGTGTTACTGATTTTGGATTCTTTGATTCTGATGGCTCGTTTTCTCCTGCCGTTAGCCTAAAGCCCTTAAAATTACCAAAATATTGGACGCAAATCATTAGGGCACGATAGCTTTTCTTCTATCTTTAAACATCCATAAAAGGAGGAAGTATGAAACGAGTTTTGTACATTGCCTTAACCCTCATTTCATTAATTGCCAAGGCTAGTCTCGTCAAAGCTGAGCCAGAAACATTAATCAGGGTCGAACTTAAAAGTGGTGCCCACGCCAACCGCTTTGAAGTCACGCAAGAACATTCTTCTTGTCTTTATGGCACGTCCAACGGCGACGACTGGCGCACCCTTTACGGCGTAGACACGGCTGTTGATACTCAAACCATGAGTACCGTTCTACTGCTTATTCCTAGCACCACAGCCGCCGCAAGTGGCAGCACAGATTTTTTCTTTAGCGCAGGATTCGGTGAATACAGCAGTGACGAATATCTCGAGTACATCCTAGACCCACAGAGTGGCAACGGCTCAGGCACGGTTACAGTGCAAAGAGATGGTAGCCACGCCACACTCAGTATTGCTGGACAAACCTCAGAGGGAGTAAGTCTAAACGCAACGATTGTTTGTAACATGGTTTTAGAAATGAGCCTCGAGCCAAAAGCTCTCAGCGAACTGGCCGCTATTAGATTTGCACCAGATAGCACTGCGCCAACAGGGTCACTAAGTTTAACCATTGCCGATAAAACCTATCAAGTAAAAACAGGTGACGAAGTGACCTGTGGTTATGTTGATTACGATCCAAATGGACTTTTTTCGTACAGCTACTACCTGGAGGGCTATACTTATTTCGATGTCTTTATTCCCAATTTCGAGGTAGGTCAAACTACCTCAGCCTTTGGGGTCGCTCTGGATAATTTTTATGTTGCCTACCGCACAGGTGAAGGCAGTGGCACGGTGGCATCTAGTCAGGAAGGTAACACCTTAACGCTCGAGGTAGACATACAAAGTCCAGAAGGAATCCCCGTTCAGGCTACGCTTGTGTGCTTCCTCGAGTAAGCCTATGTCAGGTACTAAAAAGGTAGCAGAACAAAACCTAAAGTATCATTTGTGCCCACGCTGTTACCGTGCTACGCCAGCTAGCGCAAAAGAAAAATACTGCCCCAATGACGGCATCAAACTCTTGAATGCTTGCCCGAACTGTGCTTCGCCGATTACTTCACCTTATAACCGTTTTTGTGCGACCTGTGGGGAAAACTTTTCTCAAACAGCAAAACCAGTAACGCCAAATTGAAACGAGGTATCCCTTTATCAGGAACAAATCACCATCAGAAACAAATCACTTCTTCTCGAGTCTTATACAAATAGAAATGGCTCAACTAAAAGAAAGGAAATACTATGAAAAGGAAACTAACTTTTATCATTCTCATGGCAATTGCCTTGGTGCTTACGGCTTGCCCACAAACAACACCTGCCAGTAAACCAATCATCAGCACTTTTGTTGCAAATCCTACCACGCTCGAGAAAGGCAACAAGACTACACTTTCTTGGCAGGTGAGTGGTGCTGATACACTGACCATAAACCCAGAGAACATAGACGTAACGGGTAAGACAAGTTTGGAAGTATCACCGATTGCTACCACGACCTATACGCTTACAGCCAGTAAAGGTACTGAACAAACAAGCAAAACTGCAACCGTTACGGTACAAGGCTCTACGGCAGATACGACTCCACCCACTATCATTTCCGTGACACCCACAAGCGGTGCGGCTGGTGTTGCCAAAGATGCCAGTATTGTGATTGCCTTTAGCGAAAAAATGGATCAGCTTTCCACCCAAGCCGCCTATCAATCAGCCGATTTACCCGCAAGCAATGTAACCTTTAACTGGAACAATGAAGGAACGATTCTTACGGTAAAACCCAATAGCCCTTTGGTTTATGCCTCGGGTACAAATACGATAATTGCAGCTAAGACTTACGCCTTTACAATTTCGAGTACTGCCAAAGACACCGCAGGTAATTCTCTGGCATCTTTTAACTCAAGCTTTAGCACCCTCAAAGCTATTAGCACCAGTTTTTTAAGTGAAGCAACATTAGATGGTGACGTGACAAATACCGGCCTTGTATTTTCGACCTCTGCAAATCTTCTTGTTGGTGATGATGCCTTAAATGGGGCTATACGTGGCTTCCTTAGCTTTGACCTGACGTTTATTTTTGGCAATGCGGTCGGGATTGAAAGTGCAAACCTGAGTGTCTACAAACAAATTATAGCAGGCTCTCCTTACACAGCCCTCGAAGACTGTACACCTTGCTTTCGGGGTGCAAGCATGGTCCTAGACCATGTAATTTTTGGTGATGCACTAACTGCCGAGGATTTTGCCACACTAAGTATGGGCGATCTAGGAATTTTTGATAACAAGGCCAAACCTACCTCAGGATTTTTATCTACTAATGTAACCTCGGCCGTACAAGACGATTTAACTAATCGAACAACTCGTGGCAACCGCTCACAGTATCGCCTAGGTTTTCTATTAGCAAGCAATGATGACGGCATGTTGGACTATGTAAGTTTTGCAAGTGGCAATTCAGGAACAAATCAACCGAAACTCGAGGTCGTTTACTTAATTCCTTAACCTGCTTAGGGCTCGAGGTAAGGGTATAAATCAATACATTAACCCTTGTCACATTTAATATCTCAGTTGTGACAAGGGTTATGAGAGTTCTTGCTCATTTGTTAGAATAAAGTCTATGATTCAAACCCCTACTTCTTTAGGATTCACTATGCCCGCCGAATGGACACCTCACGCTGCCACCTGGATGGGTTCGCCCTTTGATGATGATAATTGGGAAGGTTATCTAGAAAAAGCTCGAGCCGACTTTACCCAGCTTATTCGCACCATTGCTGATTATGAAAGGGTTCATATAACCGTTAATGATCAGGAAAGTTTGAAAGATGCCCAAAACCGCCTGGGTCAAACCTCAAACGGTTTACACAATATTCATTTTAGACAAGCTGCACTTGATGATATCTGGTTTCGAGATAGCGGACCTATCTTTATTCAAAACCAAAAAGGCAAAACCGCACTCACCGACTGGAAGTTTAATGCCTGGGGTGAATGCTTTGAGTGGAAGAATGATACTGAGGTTCCTAAAAGTATTGCCCAAGAACTAGGCATGAAACGTTTTGAAGTGCCTATCATTATTGAAGGTGGGGCTCTAGACGTAAATGATCAGGGCGTTTTACTCACTACCAAACAATGCTTGCTCAATAAAAACCGTAATCCACAACTTTCGCAGACACAGATTGAGCAATATCTCAAAGATTATTTAGGTGTAAAACAAATTATTTGGCTCAAGAATGGTTTAGAGGGTGATAAAACCGATGGACATGTAGACACCATCACCCGTTTTGCCAACGATGACACCATTATCACTTCTATCTGCGAAGATAAACATGACAGCAATTATGCGCCTATGCAAGAAAACCTCGAGCTTCTAAAAAAAGCTAGGCAAAGTGATGGCCATCCTTACAACATTATCGAATTGCCCCTACCCACCCAAGTCTTGCATATTCTAGATGAACGATTGCCCATGACCTACGCCAATTTTTATATTGGAAACGGCTTTGTGGTCATGCCGACTTATCATGAACCCAATGACCAACGTGCGCTGAACATCTTGCAACATACCTTTCCAAACCACAAGGTGATTCCTTTGCCCTCATTAGGTATTATTGCTGGTGGCGGTTCTTTTCACTGCGTGACCCAACAGCAACCCCTTGGCGAAACACTCGCTGATTCATGAAACTCTTAGTCATGTATGGCCCACCTGCGGCTGGCAAACTTACTGTAGGTAAACTGCTTTCTCAGCAGACAGGCATGAAACTTTTTCATAATCATGTCAGTATTGATGTCGCTAAACAATTTTTTGAATGGGGAACCCCAGGTTTTGAGGCCATCGTTTATAACCTCAGAAAAACCATCTTTGAAGAAGCAGCCAAAGCTAATTTAGATTTAATTTTTACGGTGGTCTATTCCTATCCCCATGATAATCCAGAAATGTAGTGGATGATTGAAGCGGTAGAAAAATATGGTGGCACGGTTGAATTCGTTCAACTAATTTGCCCTACCGAAGAGCTGCTCGAGCGTGTCACTGCACCTTCAAGGCAGGCTTATGGCAAAATTGTTTCACCTGAACTTTTACAGAATATTTTACAACATGACCTAAACACGCCTTATCCCGAACGTGAAAGCCTGCGTATTGATACCTCAAAACAAACACCCCAAGAAACTGCCGAGCAGATTATCCAGCACTTTCATTTGACAAGACTCGAGCCTAAATCATTGTAGAATCTGATGATCTATAACAAGGTGGCTTTAGCCCCTTGTGAACACCAACAACCCTTGTGAGTGTAAGGAGAAGTAATATGCCTAAAGTCAAACTTGCGGTTATCCAAATGACCTGTAGCAGTAATATAAATCAAAATGTCAAAAAAGCCATCAGCAAAGTGCGTGAAGCTGCCAAAAAAGGTGCAAAAATTATTTTGCTGCAAGAACTCTTTGAAAACCTCTACTTCTGTCAAACCGAAAATGATGCTTGCTTTAAGCTTGCGAATCCTGTTAATCATCATCCTTTTTTAGACAAATTTCAAAAACTAGCTAAAGAACTTATGGTAGTCTTGCCAGTTTCGTTTTTTGAACACGCTGGACAAGCCTATTATAACAGCCTAATGATGATTGATGCCGATGGAAAAGCTATGGGCATCTACCGCAAGACTCATATTCCAGATGGCCCAGGTTATGAAGAAAAGTTTTACTTTAATCCTGGAGATACTGGTTTCAAAGTTTGGGAAACAGCATATGGCACTATAGGAGTGGGTATTTGTTGGGATCAGTGGTTTCCTGAAACCGCCAGAGCCATGGCCTTACAAGGTGCTGACCTATTACTTTACCCAACGGCGATTGGTTCAGAACCCAAAGGCTCTGGGCAAGCTGGTATAGATACCAAGGACATGTGGCAACGGGCCATGATTGGACACGCCGTATCCAATAGCTGCTATGTGGCGGCCTGTAACCGTATTGGCACAGAAACCATTGACCATTCAGAAATTACTTTTTATGGTAGTTCGTTTATCAGTGATTACACAGGCGACAAACTAGCCGAAGCTGACCGCAACAGTGAAACCATTCTTTATGCCAATCTGAATTTTGTAGAAGCCAGACAGTTTAGAGCTGGGTTTGGTTTCTTTCGTGACCGCAGACCGGAGCATTACAAGGTGCTACTAAGCCTAGATGGGAAGGTGACTAGCAACTAGTCCTAAATCCGTACAGCCATACAATCTGAATAAGCCCAAATGCTTACAGTAAGCAATGAGTCGTCGAATTGTTATTTATGGTGCAACTGGAGGCATTGGTTACGCCACTGCCAAAATGCTCAAAGCTCAAGGATGCAACCTGCACTTAGTCGGACGCAATCAAGAAAAACTCGAGGCTTATGCGCAAGAGTTTGAAGCTAGTTTTTCCTCTGGCGATGTAACCGATCATGCCTTATTTAGCCGTGTCGCACAGGAGTCAGGCGAAATGCTTGATGGTTTAGTCTACGCCGTTGGAACCATCAATCTACGCAGTCTTTCCCGCTTAACTGAAACAGATTTCTTAAGTGATTTTAGAATCAATACTTTAGGTGCAGCCTATGCAGTGCAAGCCAGTTTGCCTGCTCTGAAAAAAAGTGCTGGGGTAGCTTCGGTGGTGCTTTACTCAAGTGTGGCCACCTTACAGGGCTTCGCACTTCATGCTTCTATTGGCATGGCCAAAGGAGCCATCAACGGACTTACACTTTCACTAGCAGCAGAACTAGCTCCTAAAATTCGGGTTAATGCTATTGCCCCTTCAATCACCGATACACCACTGGCTCAAAGTATTTTATCTAATGAACAAATGGTGACTGCCATTGCCGGAATGCACGCCATGCAGCGAATAGGAACACCTGAAGATATAGCGGCCCTGACCGCTTTTCTAATCTCTGAACACGCGACTTGGATGACCGGTCAAATCTTGAGTGTAGATGGTGGCCGTTCTACCCTAAGAAGTAAAAATTAAGTATTTCCATTGGCGAAATCACTATAGAAGGCTCAAAATAAAGATTGAAGATTAGAGGTATTATCTATAATCTTCAATCTCTCATTTCTTGCACCTATGCAAAAGGTAGGAAAAATATGCAATTTAGCTTTTGAAAAGATAACATTTAAGCCAGTAAACGTGAATAATAAGTCTAAAGTTAGCGAGGATGTTGCTTAAATATGCAGCGTTTTATGCTGGTGCAAGAAATAAGATCTTCAATCTTTAACCGCCTCTAAAACACTGGCCCTAATCTAAACCTAAATATTCCCGTAGGATTTTGTCCACTAAAACTATAGTCAAAACGAATTGCAGGTAAACCTAGGCCAGCAATGTTTAAGTTAAGCTGCACACCCAAGCCTGCACCAGCCACTATCGGCGTTGCGTAATCCGTATAGCCAGGCATGGAAGAAACCCAACCCAAATCTGCGTAAGCTAGAGCAATAATGGTTTCTGTAGCAAAGGTATCTAAACCAAAATCATAGCGATACTCCAAAGTTCCAATGGCGTAGGTTTGTGAATAATCGGTATCATCACGGCGGTATCCACGAATCAAGGTGTCATTGCTATAACTATCTCCAGCATAAAAGTATCTAGTAGTTGGATAATCACTGCCAAACTGATGTCCACCATTGACCTTAAAGGCAAAGACATGATTGGGATTTTCAACCGCTGGAATAATATCTTGTAACTGCAAATAAGAACGAACCCCAAATTCAATCGGAGTATAAATATAGGAGGTTCTGACTTCAGTTTCAGGATTGCGATAATCATTGCCAAATCCTACACCTACCGAAGCATTGGCACTTACACCTTCTGTTGGAAAGTTGGCATTATCACGGCTGTCATAAACAATCTCTGACTTTATAAAGCTGGACAAACCGCTTTGGGGTAAAAATTCTAGAGCCTCTTCTTTGGTTAGAGCACAATTATTAGTTTTGAGGTTTCCTTGATCATCTAATTCGCACTTGGTACCAGGCTCGAGCTTATATTCAGAAATACTTCCCTGAGCCGAGAGTGACACACTGGTATCTGGTAAAATCTGCCGCCCTACTCTAAAGGATAAACCTGTATTGCGCGAGGTATAGTCACCGACTTGAATTCTTTCTTCCTTGACACAATCATCCTTTTCGCGGTCAGACGGGTCATAACAAATCGTCGCACTTCCATCAGCAGACATGGCTTGGTCATCGGTGATATTACTAAACAGTGAGGCGGATATAGAGGTTGGAGTTTCCTTAAAGTCTAAAAAATCTATATAGAGCCAGGGGATTTGATAAGAGACATTACCACCAATTAAAAACCCTATATCCGAAGTCTGGGCATTGATTTCGGCACCGACCTTATGCGCCTCACCTAAAAAGTTACCATCTTCATAGACCAAGTTACCAGTAAATTCAGAAGAGGTGCTACTTGTGGTGTAGCCCAACTCAGGACGAAACTGTCCTGAAGGCTGCTCACGCACATTGACTGTTACCTCAACTTCACCAAGCGTTTCACTCGGTCCAGGCTGCTGACTTATAGGAACAATAAACCCTAAACGAGCCACACGTCGCAACCCATCTAAGAGTTCATTAACATTGTAGATGCTGCCGATTTTAGGCAGATAGCGTGTCACAATGTACTCTTTGGATTTTGGCTCGGCTTTATCAAAAACCACAGTGTAAGCCCCAATTTTATATTCGGTTAAACGAATCACATAGGTGCCTTCAAGGTAGTTAAAGTAATTTTTGTCTCGTAACACTTCTAAAAAATAGCCCTTATCGCGGTAATACTGAATGATGTTGCTGTAATCTTCGGCGGCCAATGCCGAGGTAAAGTTATCGCCTATGTTGAGCGTCAGCAAAGGAAGTAATTCATCACTTGGAACGGCGGTATTTCCTTCAAAGGCAATGGTGGTAATCTCTCCGGCTGAAGCTGGTACACCTGAGTCAAAAGTAACGATTACACCTGATTGAGTAGCTGTAGGCTCGAGGAAAATATCGGTATCTCGTCCTTGCGATAAACGCCGGATGTCCTCTAACAAGACATCATAATTATAAAGGTCGCCCTCTTTTAGGCTAAATTCGCTGGGGTCAATCCCAATAGCTGTGGTGTTCAGGCTTAAAATTTTAAGCTCTCTAAAACGCACTGTAAGCACGCCATTAATCAAGGTGGTATCGGCTGCATTAAGTCCACTATTGCGGTAGCCCTGTTTTTCATACGCAGCAGCCACATCGGTTCTGGCCTGATTAAAAGCCTGAAAATCAAAGACTTTCTTTTGCTTTAGGGTATCAAAGTAATTATCCAGTAAACTCTGCTCTAAAATAGTATTGCCTTCATATTTTATAGAACTCAAAGGTGCAGTTTCGGTAACGGTATAGGTCAAAAGAATGGGTGTGCCTTCTGGAATATTAGTCGCAGTTATAGGATCATCGCTTTGGGTTTCGGCTGGAGTTTCGGTTTCTGTTTCTGGGGTAGAAACCAAGGGGATAACATTTAAAACCACGGGTACATCAAAGGGAAAGCCAAAATTTCTATATTCGTCACGTATAGCCAGCCTAGCTTCTTCGGCCCGTGTCGTATTAAGGACTTGCCCGGCTTCTACAAGTGCGCGTTTAAGCCCTTCGAGCCAAGTTTCTGCTGGCAAAATAGTAGAGTTTTCTACCCTTACTTCGGCAATACGCGGGTTTTCTTTGACCTCGAGGGTCAAAATAAAACCACTGTTATCTTCTTCTAGACTTACCGTAGCAGCAGAAAAAACCCCTAAAGAAAGTACCAAGTTACGCTCAGACTCAAGGTCAATACTAGAAACGGGTGTCCCTGGTCTCGAGCGAATTACAGTTTTAATTAAGGTTTCGTAATCTGCACTTCCGCGAACCACAACATCCGCTAAGGTTCCTGAAAGCTGTGGAACTTGTCCAAATACAATACTCAATCCTAAAAACAACCCTACCAACATCCAACGAAACACACGTACCATGACCCTTCCTCTCACAAGACCTTATCACCTTGAACAAGGTTAACGCTACCCTGAGTGAGAAGACCACGACACTGCTGTAAAAACCATGAAGGGAAGTTCAAGATTTCTTAATGCAGCACAGTAGCAGCAGGTAGTATCTGGTGCAACCTTGAGTAGCAGGTACGCTTTGCGCAACCTTTGGACAAGTATCTGGTCATCACTGCATTAAAGAAGGTTGAAGGTTGACAAGTGAAGAGTGAAGAGTGGCATGATTACCTATTCGTAATTCGCTTTTTCCTTTTCTCTTACTTGTTTGAGGTCAAAATAAATGCCTTATATTTTTCTTGGTGTAAACTAAGCTATGAATCTTCCCAACGCGGTCACCGCTATTCGCAATAAAACCGCTTTAACTCCTGATATTGCAATTATCCTTGGTTCAGGATTAGGCCCCTTGGCCGACGAGATTAAAGCAGAGGTCACTCTGGCTTATAAAGATATTCCTGGGTTTGTCTCTAGCACAGCACCTGGCCATGAAGGCAGCCTAATTCTTGGAACCCTAGCTGGTAAACAGGTCGTAGCTATGAAAGGCCGCGTTCACTACTATGAAGGCTACACTGCCCAGCAAACCACTTTTCCCTTGCGGGTTATGCAGGCTTTGGGGGCCAAAACCTTGTTGGTCAGCAATGCCTGTGGTGGTCTTAACCCTCACTGGCAAGCCGGAAATTTAATGCTGCAACTGGATTACATCAATTTTACTAGTGACAATCCTTTGATTGGAAAAAACGACGAAGCCATAGGTCCCCGCTTTCCGGTGATGTTTGATTGCTATGACCCTGGCTACTTAGAACTAGCCAGACAAACTGCCCGTCAAGAAAATATCCTTTTGCGCGAAGGCGTTTATTTAGCTATCAGTGGCCCAGCCTATGCCAGCCGAGCCGAGCTTAGAATGTTTCGCAACTTTGGGGCTGATGCTATTGGTATGTCTACTGTGCATGAAGTGATGGTGGCCAGGCATCTGGGAATGCGGGTCTTGGGTCTTTCTACCATTACCGATATGGCCCTACCCGATAGCCATCTTGAACATGCTACTGGCGATGAAGTGGTGGCCATGGCCAATAAAGTCGGCGGCACCTTTAGACATTTGGTTAAAGCTATTTTGGAAAGGATGTAGAGCGGGGACTGGGTACTAGGGTCAGGAACTAGAAAAACCTTGACCCCTAATCCCTAACCTCTGATTTCTATGTTTCTAGACATTCAACAACGCATCCAAAACGCCTGCCAAAGAGCTGGGCGCAACCCTGATCAAGTCAAGCTGGTGGCCATAAGCAAAGGACATACCCTAGCCGAGATTGAAGCTGCTATTTTGCAACATGGTCACCGAATCTTGGGTGAAAACCGCATTCAGGAATGGCAGCAAAAAACCACTCTCGAGCCTATTGAATGGCATTTTATAGGCAACTTACAGCGCAATAAGGTCAAATACTGCCTTCCTTTTTACCTGATCCACTCGCTTAACTCTGAGCGTCTGGCTAATGAATTACAGGACTTTGGGGAGAAACAAAATCATATTTTTAAGGTCTTGATTGAGGTTAATGTAGCAGGTGAACATAGCAAGCAAGGGGTAGATGTAGAGAGTCTCGAGACCCTAGTAGCCCATACCCAAACCCTGCCCAATGTAAGCCTCGAGGGGCTTATGACCATGGCCCCGTATTCAGATACTCCAGATACAGCACGTCCCTACTTTGCACATCTGCGTCAAATACGTGATAGACTGGGCTTGAAAGAGCTGTCGATGGGAATGAGCGGTGACTTTGAAGTAGCCATAGAAGAAGGTGCTACAATCGTCCGCGTAGGAACGGCACTCTTTCATTAGGGAAAGGGAGAAGTGGGTATGAAGCTCAGTGCACTAGATGTCCAAAATGCCGAGTTTAGCGGTAGCTTCAATGGCTATCAGCGTAAACAGGTGCGTGATTTTCTGGATCGAGTGTCCACTCAGGTAGAAGAAGTGGTTCGGGAAAGCCAGGTTCTTCGCGAAGAGATGGGCAAAAAAGATAGACGCATCGAAGATTTACAGATTGCCGAAAGTGAACTCAAGCGTGCAGTAATTGCCGCCGAGCGCATTGGCAATGAAATGAAGCAAAACGCCAAACGTGAAGCTGAAATTGTAATCAAGCAAGCCGAATTAATGAAAGATAATATGATTCGGGATGCAGAAATGCGTATGCGAGAAGTGCGCTATGAACTAGCCAGGCTCGAGAAAGAACACCAGCTTTTCCGTGAACAATTCCGTGGAATGCTGCACGCCTTTGAGCGCAGCCTAGACACTGTACCGGCTATGAAGAAAACCTTTATACCTAGTCATTTAAGCAACACCAAAGTCGAATCAAACGGGTAAAAATCAATTAAAGAGTGAAGATTAAAGATTAAAGCTAATTGCTATTTACTCATTGCTCATTACTAGCTTCTCTTCCCTCGAGAGCTTGCTCTAACGTTACCCAGGCCAAGGTGGCACACTTGACTCTGGCATGAAGTTTTGAAATACCTTGCAACATGATTAAATCCCCTAGTTCTTCGGTAGGGGTTTCACCGTGAATCATGTTCTTGAATTTTTTGGATACTTCTAACGTTTCTTGCAGAGATTTTCCTTTTATAGCCTGTGTCATCATTGAGGCACTAGCCTGACTAATGGCACACCCTTCGCCTAAAAATTTAATGTCTTTAATGTGATTTTCTTCTACCTCTAAAAAAAGTGTCACTTCATCACCACACGAGGGGTTAATGCCTTCGTGTTGAATAGCGTTCTCGAGTTTTCCTTTGTTGCGCGGGTGTTTGTAATGCTCGAGGATGAGTTCTTTGTAGAGGTTCTCTAAAACCGACATAGGTACAGTTTAAGCCCTGATCTATTTTCAATTGGTTATTTGTCAAAGCTATTACGGGTTCTTTTTGAATAGTCCTTCTTTAGTTAAAATCTCCCCTCTCCATAGTATTAAAAGTGATAGAGCCTTAGGACAATGTTTTCTCGAGATCTGCGGATTGTTCTTGAATCACAACTGTGCCAGCCATAAAGTCATGCAGGGCGCGTTTCTTTTGGTTAAAAAACAAAGTAACCAGCTCGCTCCAAAACCAGATGTCCGAGAGTATCCTCAGCCAACTTAGCCATACAGGACTGAACTCGGCTAAATGTTTCCTCCACTCAGTTCGGGCTAAGGGGCCAAACGCATATTCAGGAAAGTGGGACAAAGCAATGAGCATTCCGTCTGCCTTTTTCTTATCCGAGTTCTACTCGGGCTACAGACTGAAAAGACTAAGCTAAGAGTAAGTAGGGTTAATAGAATAAGGGTTGTTATTGTTTCCTCCTTGTGAGTTCTTGTGGCATGAAAAGGGTAAATCTCTTTAAAACTAATCAATCCACCAAGGTATATTCGTTACAGGGGTCGTTGTCTGTTGAACGCTAGTAGCAGTTATATCGATTAATACGGCATTCCAGCCTTTCTTAAAAGAAAAGTCAACACTGGCTGTACGGTTTAGGCTATCAAGTTGGGCGCATTCACCTTTGACAGTGGCATCTTTGTTCAGGTAAATATATTGAATGATTTTTCCTGGGGTACCTGGGGATGGGACAGTAAAGTAATCTTGGTAGGCCTTGAGACTTGTTGTTTGATACAAAGTTCCCATAGGACTATTATTTTGTTGTACCGCTATCTTCTCATAGCTACCAAATTGAAGTGTGTCAGGTACTGCGACATTTTTACAGTGTGGTCCCAAGTCAAATGCTCTTAAATACTTGCTGGGTACATTGTTAAGTGCCAAGGTAAAAGAACCATTGGCCTCAATACTGCCCTGGCCTAGGGTATAGCTATTTGAAGCATCGATGGAAAACGTTGCTAGCAGGCCAGCAATACCAAGAGTTGTTGGGTAGTTGGCTACGACACCTGAAATGGTAAAGGCTTCTTGTGTGATGCTCACTGGTAAGTCTGTACTATCTGTTAGCTCGCCACTCGAGCCTTTAATGTTTGCTGTGCTTGGACCCATCGTCGCATCTGCTTTGGCTGTAACCGTGAGTGTGCCACTACTCGAGCCTGCTGGAATGGTAAGAGGTGAAGCCGTAAGCACAGTACTCTCGAGGGCTACACTCACAGCACCCTCGAAGCCACCGTTGGTGCTGATATATACCATGAAAGTTTTGCTTTCACCTTGTTGCAGGGTTAGTGTCGCAGGCTCGAGGCTAATATTAAAGCTAGCTGGCGGGTCGGGGAATATAGGTATTGGAATAATCAGACAAGATGGCAATAGGACACATAAGAGTAGTGGAATAAGTAGAGTGCGGGGTTTTAATAAAGTCACGGATATCTCCTTTTGAAAATTTGTGATAAGGGGTTAGATTTCTGTCTTTGCAATATGAAGACAGAAATCTGAATTGTATGTTTAGAATGGCAACGTGTTAAGTCTGTTAGTTGATTCGTAGTGCAAAGTAAGTGCAATTACCATTCCAAATCAGTTGATCTTTTTTGCTACGACTATCTTCAGGAGCAGTTACAGTAAGATAATCAGAAGGCAATGCTGTTTCCTTCATTTTGAATTCTCCAAATCTTTATCGTATTTTTTATCAACTCGCTACCTCCTGTACCAGAAGTAATAGTAGAACCTGCGTCTGCAACATCACCTGCACTACCAATAGTGTTCCCTTGAGCCGTAATGGCGATTCCTGTATTCGCTACACGGTTGTCATACAGTTGCCAGTCTTTGTTATCAGAAAGGATATTGTTTCCTGGCTCTTGGGCTGTACCTAGATCCCAACTTGCAAATTCAGTGCCAAGAATTTCAGTGCCGTATTGTTGATTACCCGAAATTTCCGAATCACGTAATCTAAAGCTAAACATGTCGTCGTTGTTTACCTGAATGCCGTCACCTTTATTATTTAGAGATTGAACATCAGTTAATGCCGTAACCTCAATATCCTCGAGGTCAATCCCATTGGCCTGACTTTCTTCTATTTGTACAGAATTTAGACTCAAACTTCGCAGTGACCTTACAAAAATGCCGTAAGTATTGGCTTGAAGGGTGGTATTTTCTATACTTGCATCTGATGTAGCAAACAGTGCTATACCAGAACCCCCTGACCCATTGGCATCAAAAATACTATTTTTAATAATGACTGTTGAAGCACCGATATCTAAAAAACCATCAAAATTTTCGCTACTATCAACATTCTCGAGAGTAATAACTCCATCAAATCCCTGATCATTAAAGACGTGAACGAGGGCACGGTTAAACTCTCTCACAGCCAAATTGCGAACGGTTGCATTGCCCGCAAAAACTAATGCGGAAGCTGCAGTCGTATCACCAGGACCCTGCAACACTACACCCTCTCGAGATTGACCTACAATTGTCACACCATCGGGTACGTTCGGCGTAATCGTTGGCGGAAACCCTGTTGTATTTATTGGCCAGGTTTCACTCGCTTCATAGATGCCTGGTCCCAGCAAAATTGTGTCGCCTGCTGCGGCCACAGATAGGGCATATGTCAGTGTGCTAAAGGGGCGTTCTTTCGTACCAGAATTATTGTCGTCAGGGAAAAATTTGTCAATTTTAGAAGCAGCAATCGGGCTCACTTCGATAGCATTGCTTTTCACAAGTGTGCCGCCTGCTGTCGTGAGTGACAAAGCCAGAAAGTCTAGTGACTGTCCGTGTGGAATGGTGAACTCGAGCCGGGCTTCTGTGTCGGTATTATTTGAAACAGTTGCGCTTAAAGCTCCAAGAGTGGCCGAGACTGTGCCGAGGCGTTGACCCTTGACAAGCATGGCAAATGCTCCACCTTGGCGCACTTGCAAACTGTTACCGTTATCTTCGATGGTGATACTTTCAATGACAGGTTGAACGGGTGTAGCTGTAGGTGTTGCCACTTCTATATTTGAACGAGCCGATTTTTCACCTTTGCTATTTTCAGCCTCGAGGGCAAAAAAATAAGTTGTCCCGTTACTCAAAGCATCTACCAAAAGATTCTTTGTACTTGCAGCAACACTCTTACTTTTATCTAAGGTTGCCGATGTTGTTCCCCAAAAGAGTTTGTACCCCTTCAAATCAGCTTCGGGGTTGGCATTCCAACTAAGCATCACGCTGGCATCACCTGAAGCAGCCACAAGACCAGTTGGCGTAGATACCTTGGGTTGATTGTTTCCACCACCTGGAATAACAGCTTTAGGTGTTGCAGTTACAACTGTTGAAAATGCAGAGCGAGTTTTGTCTTTGATTCCTATAGCAATACTAAAGCTATAAACTTTATCATTGCTTAGTTGCTTAATGGTTGTGGCAGTAGCAGGTGCAGTCACCGTCGTTTCAACAGCTACATTGCCAGCCGTTTCAAATTTAATGATGTAACTTGCTAACTCCTTAACAGCACTGGCTTGCCAAGCCAAAATAACTTGACCGTCTCCTGGTGTTGCTGCTAAACCTGTTGGGGGGTTGACTACATTAGGTTTTGGTGAGTCAGGGCAAGCTGTGAGTAACCCTAAAATCGGTATAAGCCAAATAAACAGTTTGAACTGCATAGTGCTCCTTACAAATGAGGATGAGTCATGGTGCGTGTTTGCACCATGACTCGAGCCCTTACTTAGGCCCTGGGAATTCACAGCTAAAATTAAAGGTTTTGACTCGAGGTTTGGCTCTACCCGGTATGGTAATTTCAACGCGGAAGTAGGCATCTGTACCTCTAAGAAGTATCTGTCCGGTATTGACAACACAGAGATAGCGATAACCAAAATCGGGGCTTTCTAAAAGGGCTTGTCCGGCATTGATCTTAAATTCTGGCTCTGTACCTATACCTTGACTCGTGAATGTCGGCGGATTACTACCCGCAGGATATTGCGTAGTGACTGACCACGAATAAGTAAGTGCTAAAGCACCAGGATTCTCGACGGCAATAGAAGCTGTAAGCGGGTTAGGAATACTAACAACCTCGCCACGAACAATGGCTGAACTGCTTTCTTTAACCTCAATGTTTTTTACCTTGACGAGAACTGGGGGCGGTTCTGTAACTGTAATGTCGAGGGTGTGCTCTGTAGCAAGCCCTTGTGGGTCTGTAATTGTGGCTTTCACACGGCGTGCTCCCTGGGTGCCAAAAATCGCAGTGGCATTGCAGCCGTTACTCGAGCCCTCCTCAGTAATCAAGCTATCCGTGCCTTCTACCGACCAATGGACTGCATTGCACTCGAGCCGACCCGTATTTTTATCAAAAGGTTGTAACACATTAAGATCAATCTCATCTCCCTGGCCTATCGTCAGGGTTTCTTCAGTTTCCAACTTAGCTTGTTCAGGTGGCGTGTTAATAACATTCACTGTAAAAAACGCTTGCGCTGTTTTACCCGTATAACTTTTAGCATTGATCGTAAGTGTGCGTGACCCCTCAGTTTTAAAGGTGAATTTATTGACAGGATTTGTACCATTATTGGTCGAAGATGAAATTGTGCCCTCTTTATCTGAAACAAGTATATAGGTCGAACCTATCTGATCGGCAATTTTGAAAAATTGTCCGAGGTCAGTTTCAGAAAGTAAATCTACTGAAGGGTTAGCATTGGAAACAATAATCACCGGTGGCTTGGCTTCACCCCTGGCTATTTCTTTCTCAATATTAAAAATTTCTTGGTCATAACGCAATTCTTCGCCCAGCAAATCAACCGTAAAAGCTATATCCCCCTTAACAAATCCAAACAACCTCCAAAGCGGGTCTCTGGGGTACTCAACATCGAGTTTTGCACCGACTGTTGCACCTATATCTGGACCAAAAGTATAGTAAAACAACAAGCGCATGGTCGCTCTGGTGTAGGTAGAGATACTAGCTCTGCCCGTAAAGTTGGGGCCTTCGTGGGCAACCTTAAATTCGTTTCTATCAATCTTCTTAAAGCCATCATCTTCATCCCAGTGAACACCCTGCTCAAAAGCCGCATTTTGACTAAACGTGTAATCAAAACTTACACTTGCTTCACCCTTTATACCTATAACGACTTTAGCACTTGGCACAACCACCACAGGCACAGGGCCAATAAAGAAAATGATTGGGCTAAAGTCAAAGCGAGCTACTTCTTTTTCTTGGGTGACACTGCCCGATACCTCTGCGTCTACTGCAATAGAGGTTTGTTGGGTGTAGCCCATCGAGGCATCAAAAGAGTTAAGGTCTGCTAAAAAGCCAATATCAATCAGGACTCTATAACCGACATTAAATTTAACTAGGCCCTTAAACTTAGCCAAGGCTGTAATTTCGCCACCGGCTTCTTCATCCTCTCCCTTGATTTCTATAAAGGCATCAATGGCTGCTTCAAAGTTAAACCCATCGGATGTGCCAGCTTGAGTATCTATATCATCCGCATATAAGGCTCGCCCTGAAGCACCTTCACTAAGCGGTGTCACACTGCGAAGCTGGGAGGGTTGGATTTCACCTTCAGCATTGAGACTACCCTGATGAATGGCATCGGTGAGTTTAGCCTGAGCGGTCTCCAAAATCACCTCGGCACCTTCTTTAGAAATTTTAGTGACCTTACGCAAATAACCATATGGAGCATTTGAAGAAGGTTCACCTACAAAAACATCGCCCACTTTTAGGTTGTCTAAAATAGCAGTGGAATTTGTAAAACGCATAATGCCTGTATCTGGGTTGTAAACACTTAGTAAATCCCTAGTGGCTTTATCTGGTACTTTGGTGGTTTCTGGAATAATCGGCTCACGCTCTACTACGGGTGGGTCAGAACCAGGGCAAGCTGTCAAAAGCAAAATAAGCCCTAGTAAGAGTAAAACTCAAGTCCCTAGTTTCTTTATTATCTTTTTATTCATGGTTTTTACCTTTCTCTTCCTTAAATGAATTGATTACCGTTACTCCAATAGATATTTGTGAAATGGCTATTAGGTCATGACTTTTGCCCCTTCACATTTTTCTTTATAGAACCCATAAATAATTTGCACTTTCCCTTCTTTTTACACCTCTTTTCGCTTTAGATCAAGAGAAATTAGAGTGAAATGTTTATTTTGGTACAAAAGGTGGAATAAAATACCACTCGAGTTCATTTTTATCTTCTTCTTACGCTAGATGCGTTTTAAATACCTAATCATCTCGAGTACTTTTGTTCTTACATAGCTATAGAGTAAAGGATGCCCAATCAGATTCAAATCATAAAAAGTGCCATTTTTGCCGATGGGTAAATTCTTAGGTATGTACTTGCGGACTGAGTAAAGGTTTTGACTTCACCAAGTAAAAGGTAAAACCATCTAGTAAAAGTGCGTAGCTCTCTAGTACCCCAAACGGTAGGTTTCTATCAAGACCTGCTCCTGCAAGCAAGAATGCGTCCCAAGCTAAAACACCAATAAGGTAGGTCCAGGCTTCATGGCTTAGAGGTCCCCATACCTCTGAGCTTCATGGATAAAAAGATGACCGCTAGTAAATATGCACCTGTATATGAAAACGCCGAGCCACTTAGGGTTCCAGTAATTAGGTCTTTACTTAGCAAGATTACAAATAAGACAAGAGGCATAAACCCATAAAGCACCCAAGATCCCAGCCTAGATTGAAAAAGACTTTTTAAGATTTGAAATAGTATAAAGTCTCTATGCTTTTGAAAGTTGATAAACGCTGCACAGCCAAAAACCAGATTGCCAAGCGTCCAGGGTAGTGAGCCATCTAGAAAAGCTACTGCTGCTAGAAAAAAGGCTACCATCCCTAGGGTCAGGCTAAACCCACGCTTGTAAAAACGGAACCAGCCTAGTATCTGATGTCTTAAACCTGTTTGATTTTCCTGAATAAAATGATGCGAATACACTGCCAAGCTTCGCAGGGTTATGACTAGGGCTATAGCTATCCAAATATAAATTTCTAACATTTTTGTCTCCTTAAACGTTTTACTAGATGTACAAAATTTTTAATGGGTTCGCATCTTTTTGCGCTTATCTTCACTCCATTTCCAAACCGCACTGTGCAGAATGGTGGCTTGGGTGTTTATAAACCCATTCCCACAGGTCGTGCAAAACCGGCTGTAGGGTGAAGTGATAGCCGCACCACAGCAGGGACAGGCTTGGAGCATTTCATTGCCATCATTAGGGCAAAAAACTTCCCTAGAAGTAGCAGGAACAGCTCTAAAGCAACTTGGGCAAAGATGGTAAGTAAGGGGTTTGGTATTTTCCATATCAGTAGACTAAAAGACGGCCGATAATATCTGAGTCATAAAAAGTGGCATTTTTGCCGATTGAACAGCCTTGAGCAGGAGGTATCATCTCGTTATAGACAGCCTTGAGCAGTATCATGCCTAACAGCCTTGAGCAGGGCATATTGAGCCAATTTGAGCCAATTTTTGCCTTGGCTCTAGCCTGGTCTATGCCAGATTGCGTGACCCCAACGATTGGCATGTACTGGCACTAGCTCTGAGCCTAAAATGCGGTATCTGGATCAATGACCAAGCTTTTTTTTTGCGTAGGTGTAGCCACTTGGAATACACGTAATGTAGCCAGGGCCCTAAGTTAAAAATTCCTGCCAGCTTTCAGGCAATTTCTCGCCTACTTCTACAAATTTTTCTTTAGCCTCTCCATATAAGCGCGTTAGGCTTTTATGATTACTACTGACTCTCAGAGCTTGCAAACATAGTTTTAAATAACCCTGGTGGTAGGGGTCAAACTCGAGTAAAATCTTGGCTACCCTAGCCGCTTCTTTTGGATTAGTCTCGAGCAGGGCTTGTGCTTGGGTAAATAAAAGTAAATAAAGTGATTCGGCAACAGTCTCTTGGTGATTTGTAGTAATACCTTCTAAGTAAACACCTCGCCATAACGACGTATCTCCTGTTTGTAAAAACAACTCAGCATCGCTCTGTAATGCCCCTAAAGCATAACCTGTTGAAGTCGTGATGACGGCATTTATACCCAAACGCTGACGCAAAACATGAATCATCTCTCTAAGATTATTTGCATTTTTGAGCTCATCTTGGTCAGGATAAAGGCTATCAAAAAACTCGAGTTTTCTTAGCTCTGCACGACCAGAGAGTTTTGCCTCGAGCAACACTGCTAACAACTCTTGGCGTTTGCGTCCACGCAAGTTTTCACTTACTCCTTGGTAAACCAGTTGCATATTGCCTAAAACGTCAATGCGCTGTATAGATGGTTCTTGATTAGTTTGTTCTTGGTTACTCTGTTTTTGGTTAAGCAGTTCTTGAGGCTCCTGAGCCAGTTCGGGAAAAAGTCTTTTGGCAATCATCACGCTATTCATAAGACCGCGTTCTTCAAACCACTGTATTCTGGCCCTGGCACTCTCTAAGTTATTGTTCAGGCGGTCTAGTTCGAGACCCAAACGGTGTTGATCGAGTAATGCCCCGCCTTCTGTAGCTGTTTGTATGGCCACTTGAAACAGAGCTTTGGCTTCTTGGTGGAGACCCTTGGCTTTATAAAGATGTGCCTTGCAAGCTTGCAAGGTCAACTGGGCTTGTTGTAGGTCAAGGTTTTGCAAGGCCTGGTGAGCAACTTCAAAACTCTGCTCGGCTTCTATGATTTGACCACTATCTAACTGTACTAAGGCCAGCGTGCAAAAGGCATCGGTTGTGGTTACAGGATTATTGATGCGAGCGGCACAGCTAAGTGCGGCCTTGGCATGTTTAAGAGCCAGGACATTGGCATAACTGCGACTACTCTCACGATAAAAATGGCAGAGGGTCATCTCGCAGTCTAAAAGATAAGAGTAAAAATCGATACTTTCTAAATACTGTCTAGCTCCTAGCAAATACTCTTCTGCACGGTCATAATCACCCAAGTCGGCTAGTAGGCTGCCATAGGCGCGTTGGGCAATCATATAGGCCGTTACATCACCAAGGTCTTGACACACCCGCATAGCTTCTTCAAGACTGGCTTTTCGTTCTTCATACCGTCCTAAACCCTCAAGGGCCAGAGCACGGTTAAAGAGAGCCTGGTCCATCGCCCGCAGATTACCTAGTGGTTTGGCGCGGTTATATATCTCCAACTCGAGTCTTTCCATCTCGGCAAAATCTGATTTGGTGTAGGCCATATCAGACTTGGCTTTAAGCAATAAAATGAGGTCGTCTTCGGTGCTGGGTTCAACTTTGGTAATCATATTCTGGGCTAACTCGAGCTGTCCAAGTTGGGCCAAACCACGCACAATAAAATGTGTGGTTGCAGCATCTGCATGCTCAAAACATTCAGGACAACGCTCAAAAATCTCCACTACGCTTTTATAGTCATGAGCCACGCCATGCACCCTGACTAACCCAGTCAAATAGGCAGTCTGGCTGTGGGTTTCCTCGAGCGTTTGCCACAGGGCTGTGGCTTGTGGCAAATGACCTTGAACGGCCAGCAATTCGGCTTGTAACAAGAGGGCTTTAGGAGCTAGGTCTAGATCTAGACCTGCAGCTAGTGCGGCCAGTTTAGAAGCGTCAGTGACCGCAACATATTTAAGGAATAGGGCGGCTTCTAAAGCGACCTTGGCTTGTTCATCCTTTGGCAGAACCTCGAGCATTTTAGAAAGAAGTTTTCCAGTTTGCAAATCATTCTTATCTTTTTTGCTTTGGGCTATGGCATCTTCAAGCAGTATAAGAGCGTCCTGTGGCTCTAAATCAGCATCCTCGAGAAAGGTCACTGCTTTGATAGGATCAGCACCTAAAAAGTCTATGGTGCGTCTGGCTAATTGTTGGCGTTTTGATTTGGGTAAACGTTGCAAGATGAGTTCACGGTAAAGTGGATGGGCAAAGGTATCCTGAATAAAAACACCCTGTTGATTTAATCGACGATTGGCTACTATGAGTTCTTGTGGATTAAGGTCTGCTACTGCACGTAATAATTCGTTGCTTTCTAAAGGTAAGAGCGATTTACTTTGCAGCAAGGTCTTCGAGCTTTTGGTCTTGACTCACTTTGCTTACCGTGAGTTCAATCAGGGCTTCAACAGTGGCTGGTACAAAATGATTTTCAGGTATACGCCAATGCCAGCTTTTACCATCGTTCCAGATATTTCCCTGGCGGGTTAGAAAGCGCAAATACTCTAAGGTATATAAGGGATTACCCAAAGCTTTGCTATATATCCAGTCTAGAGCTTCAGGCAGTAAAGTGGCCTTTAGTTCTCCTTCAATTAGTTGGTCAGATTCCACTTTGCTTAGACCAGCGCGGCGAATTGCAGTAAAGGGTTGGGGGGGTTCTGTACGACTACTTACTAATAACCCAACACCTTTGTTGCGTTGAAGAGTTGTTGCCAATTGCTTAATAAATTCGATGCGTTCAGAGTCTACTTCGTGAATGTCCTCTAAATATAGTACAAAGGGAGCTAGAGCTGCCAAATTTGCACTAAGTGCATCAATGAGACTCGAGGTTTCAACAAAATCATTGCTTTGTGTACGCTGCAAGGTTTGTTCTGCCCATGAGGCCAGTTTTTTAGCCTTGGGTAAGCGTTGAGTAAAGGCAGCATAGGGCGTAGTGGCATGAATACTGAGCGATTGGCAAGGCAACTTACGCAGCAGGGTTTGCACAGTGTAACTTTTGCCAACCCCTGCTTCGCCCCACACACTAAGGGCTATACCTCTACGCTTGCTAAGAACAGGTTTAAGGTAGGACTCGAGCATAAACGCCATTAAAGCACACTAGTCTGACCGGGGTCTTACTAAAGAAGATTGAAAATTGAAGGTTGAAGATTAAAGATTTAGTCCCCACTCAGCCCTCAGCTCTTAGCTCTTAGCTCTCAGCCCTCAGCCCTTAGCTCTTAGCTCTCAGCCCTCAGCTTATACTAAGCTCATGATTCCTATGACACTCTACACCCCTAATGTTGCCCAAACCGCCAGTGACCTCTTTATTAAGCATATGGAAGCTTCTATACGGGAACGTGGGCGGTTTATGGTTGTGCTATCGGGCGGAAGTACGCCTCTAAAAATGTATGACATTCTAAAGCATCAAGCCTTGCCTTGGGATAAGGTTCATATTTTCTGGGGTGATGAGCGTTTTACGCCTCATGATCATTCAGACAGTAATTATGGTGCAGCTAAAAAAGCCTTTCTTGACTTTATAAAAATACCAGAAACCAATATCCACCCCATGCCCTATGGTGAGGATATTCAGCAAGCCTCAAAGGGATATGAACAAGAAATTGTAAATACCTTGAGTGAAAACCCCATCTTTGATTTGACCTTTTTAGGTTTGGGAGAGGATGCACACATAGCCAGTTTATTTCCTGGTACGGGTGCAGTTTTTGACCAAGGTCTGGTAACAGTTTGCAAACCTACTCATGTAAAACATGAACGACTTACTCTTACTTCTTCTGCTCTAAGCCAAAGTAGAGTAGTAGCTTTTTTGGTTTCTGGAGAAGGTAAAAGAAAAGCCCTCGAGGAAACCCTAAGCGGCTCTAGTGACCTCGACCGCTATCCAGCTAGGGCCATTAAAGCAATTGATGAAACCTTATGGATAACAGATATAGCAGGTATCATCTGGTCATAGAAAAATTCAGTCTTAGATTTACTGTTCTGGACGGGATTTTAGGAAGATACCTGTAACCTCGTTAGAATGCCATATTCAACTTCTTTTAGTTGATAGCGAATCAAGCAGTGTCAACTAAAGAGGGGAACTTTTATATAATCGCTAACCCATACCTTTTAAACTAGGATGTGAAGTGATCTTGCTAATTAAGAGTGCGAGTTAGCGTACCCAAGGTAAACATTGGAATCTCTGCGCGAAACAAAGTTCCTTGTTCATCCACCATGCCATAGGAGCCTTCCATATAGCCATAAGGTGTGGTGAGTGGGCAAAAGCTACTGTATTCATAACTTTCACCAGGCTGAATCACGGGTTGCTGACCAATCACGCCAAGACCTTTGACTTCTTGTTTGCGCCCAATGCCATCGGTGATCATCCAGTGCCTGTCTAACAATTGCACGGGCGTATCACCCTGATTGGTAATGGTAATGGTGTAACCAAAACCATAGCGACCCTGCTCGGGTTGAGAATGCTCGGCAAGATAATAAGCGTGGGCAGTGACTTTAACATTGTTCATGAGATAAGCATAACCAAAAATAGAGCATAATGTATTTATTTCAAAATGAGTGGGCAATGCCCAGAATCGATTGAGCGCGAATCGCACCAAAAAGCCTCGAGTCTTCAGAGGCACTAAATCCACGATTATCTCCTAATACAAAATAAAAACCATCATCAAGTTTAAGGCTTCCAATATAGGACAGGCTCTCTTTTTGGCTCTGAAGAATAATCTCTTGAGGAAGTGGCTCGAGCATGGCCAAGCTATCTTTCAAGTAAGCGGGTAATTCACTGAGACTAAATCCTTCAAAGGCAATGACTTGGCCATTAGAAACAAGAACTTCAGGAAAATTTTCGACTCGAGTTGATGCTTCTACACTATAAGGCTCGTCAAGTATTTGCCCATTCAAATAAACTTTATCATCCCGAATTGAAAGGGTATCACCGGGTACAGCAATGGTGCGTTTGATAAATCTCGAGGCTCTTGCTTGAAGGTCTTGGGGTGGACTAAAGACAATAATATCTCCTTGCTGATAATGTTTTTGACGCTTAATATTTATTAAAAATTGACCATTCTGTAAAGTCGGATTCATGCTGTTGCCCGAGACTATAACTACTTCAAAAAATTGAAGTAGTAAAATAAACATAACCCCCACAGCAATAGGAAAAGAGAAACGCTTGATGAACGTGGTCAAAGAAAAGAAAGGCCCACTTATAGTCATATCAACCTAAAAATGTGCGTTGTACGAACCAATACATTCCAGCAGCTACTGCTGTGAGTGAAGCCCCATAACGAATAGCCCTATCCCACGACCAACGTTTGAAAAATGCGAGAACTAAAAAGGCTACGGTCATAAAAGCCAGTTGACCAAGCTCTACACCAATATTAAAACTAATGAGTGAGGTCACTAAACTTGTTTTTGGAATGGACATCTCTTGTAAAATACCTGCAAAGCCCATACCATGAATGAGTCCAAAGGCAAAGGTTAGAGCCCAACGCCAACGCTCTGCTTTATCGTGTTGTCGCCACAAGTTTTCAGCCGCCACATAGGCAATTGAAAGAGCAATCAAGCTTTCAATCAAGCGTGGGGGCAAGCTAATAATCTCGAGTGTGGCCAGGGTTAATGTCACTGAGTGGGCCACAGTAAACGCACTCACCACTTTGAGTAAATAGCCAAAACTACCACCTAAGGCTAAGAGTGCCAGCAAAAATAATAAATGGTCATAGCCTGTTAAAATATGCTGGAAACCAAGAATCATAAAGCTACTAACCGGTGACCAGAAGGGAGCTATCCCTTGCGATAAAGTCAAGACGTGATTCTCGGGTGTAAAAACAAAAGTTTGCGTATTGTTATCTTGTAAAATTGTAGCCAAGCAGCTTGCTGTAGAAACACCAGGCAAGAATAAGTTGTAGTCAATAGTCAGGTCTCGAGGCTTTTGAGCCCAAGTATAAATAAGTTTTAATGTGCTGTGTGTGCCTGTTGCAATACCTAAGTCAGGTGCAATACCTAAGTCAGGTGCAATGGTTGCTTTATTAATGGCTTTTACCTCAAGGTTGGGGCTTTGCCCTTGACTGTCCATAAGTCGAATATGCTCGAGAAAGTAATTTGTCAATTCTGCTTGATGTAAATCAATTTCATCTTTAGATAAGACCTGATTGCCATCAGTGTCCATTTCGGCAACTAGGCCGGTAGGAAAAGTCAGAATGATTTGTGTTGTGTTACCTGTCGTCGAGATTTCGGCGGCAGAAAGATCTGCCCAGTGGGCGAAGGAAAAAGTGAAGAGTGAAGAGTAAAGAGTAAAGAGTAAGGAAAGGATTATAGGTTTCAGGCTCCAAGTCTTAGTAAAAATACCGAAACCTGAAACCTGAAACCTGAAACCTTGAATCAGTTTATTCATTGCTTGAGTTCCTTCCATTGTTCAGCATTAAAGGTTGGGTCAATAACTAAAGCCTGCTTAAAATAAGCTTCTGCTTTGTCGTTATGGCCAAGGTTTTTTTCAATCATACCTGCACGGTAATAAAGACCAGCATCTTGAATACCCTGAGTTAAAGCTTTATCCATGATTTGTTTTGCATCTTGATATTGGTTCATTCGCATGAGTACCCAGGCAGTTAGCTCGAGGGTTGTGGCATCTTTTCGGTTAGCCAGTTCTATTTGTAATAATGAAAAGGCTTCGGGTAAATCTTTTTGTTCCCCGCGCTGGAGTAATAATCTTGCTAATTCTCTTGGATGCCCAAAGGTATTACTGTAGGCATCTTGGCGTAAAATTACTTCGGCTTTATACCAAACCTCAGATGCACCTAAATCATCTCTTTGTAAAGTTTTGGCTTGCCAAAGCCCTTGCAGAGCTACATGGTCAAAGACACTTGAAGAATTGTTTGCGCGTTCTAAAACGTCTTGATAAAGGTTGATGGCTGTTTTGTAATCACCTGTTTTTACTTTCAAATCAGCAAGGCTTAACTGTGCCAAGGCATAATCGGAGGCGATACTTAAAGCATCTTTGTAAAGATTCTCAGCTTCTGTTGTTCGTCCATGACGTGCGTGAAGTTTTCCAAGCTGTGTTCTGAGCCAAGCAGAGCTGTAAGCATCACCAGGTTGCTCGAGCCGTATGGCTGCTTCAAAATCTTCTTGAGCTGCTTTGTCATCGCCCCGTGCAACTGTAACCAAAGCGCGTAAACTCAGTGTGCCTGGGGTTGGAACGCGCTTCATAAATTCATCAATAATATCCTGTGCTTGGTTTATATTACCTTGTGCTAAATTAGCTGTAATCAAAATAGATGTTGCTGCTTCATTACCTGCTTGATAGTATAGAACCTGATTGGCTAAACGCATGGCCTCTTTGAAATCGTGGCGTGCTTCGGCAATTTCAGCGAGTACCAAAACAGCTCCGGTATTAAAGGTAGGCAAGTTAGATAGTGAACGTTTGGCAGCTTGTTCAGAAAGTAAATACCAGTTAGCCCAACCAGAAACTCTGGCCTTTGTGAGATAAGCTCCAGCTAGTGAAGCCAGTTCTAAGCCATCATCAGGACTGAGATTACTGCGTTGTTGATAGAAAGCAATTTCACTCTCGAGCTTTCGCAGAGTTTCATCTGCTGATGTTGTTTTATAAGGGTATGGAAATAGTGTTTCGTTTGAGTGACTTTGAGTAACTGCCCAAGAAAACACAATACAAGCAGCGACACCCAATATCATAAAAGCTAGATAGTTTAGAGTGGTTTGTTTTGGTCGTATAAGTGTTTGCATGGTTTTCTCCGTTTTGTTCCTGTTGGGGTGGGTCTTTGGTTTTCCCTTAATGTTAGCTTAGCTAACATTAAGGGAAAACCTCTTATGTTTGAGCTTAGTTAGGGTTGGCTAAATAGGGGAATTGCTCGAGTAGGGTTTGGTGTCCACTTCCACCAGCGTTGGGGCCAGCATAAGAAACATTATCGCCAGTAATGCCACCATTGGTGACTACGCTAAGGGTAATGTCAATCACATCATCCATAAGTAAACGACCACGAATGGGGCTACCACCAGCATTTAGTTCATTGGCATAACCACTAGGCTGACTGGTATCAATTCGCATGACATCGGGTAAGAAAGCTTTGACCAAGGTCAGCGCACGCTCATCATCATTGCCAACGGCTTTAAGTGTAGCTATAGCTTCACCAACAATAGGTCCAGCAATACCAGCAGCAGGCTCTTCGCCTTTAAGGGCGGCAGCTTCAAAGTCTGGGCCGACACTGTTTAAGGCATTGAGGTAATCATTGGTAAGAATAAGAGCTTCGTTGATGCCAGGACGAGCTAAACGCTCGACTTGTGTATAGGTTCCATCAGCATTTTTAGTCGAAATGGTTTGCCAAAAATCATAAGTGTCAGTCACAGAATTGAGCAGTTTGCGCGGAATGCGAACCACTATCGAATTAACGTTATAACCAGCAGTAAAATCATAGCCCGGTTCACGAAAACCTACAGCCGGCCCAATACCTGCGGCTCCGGCACGAACACGGAAATACTGCTCGACATCAAAGAAGAAAGGGTCTTCGCGCAATCCTGCAAATACACTCATCGGCGCTGAACCAAAGGTGCTGTCAATACTGGTTTGATTGACTGTGATTTCATTATTAGCACTCATAGGTGAGGTTAAAAGTAGGCTTCCATCATCATTGGTGGTAATTACTTCTTCATCACCATCTCGAACTATCGTAACCGTGATGGGTTGTTGTTTACTTTCATTGGGTGCGCCAAATTCAAAACGAATTAAACCTTCGCTAGAACCTGTGGGCATATCATTATTATCAAGAGCGCGGCTGATATGAAATTCATAGCGGGCGTTGGTGCTAAAGAAATACTGTTGGCGTGGTAGTGAGCGTGGGTTGGTGTTCATGATTAGAACCAGGTCATCTGCACTGGCAGCAGGGTTTTGGTCAGCTTCACGGAATACATAAAGGTCAGTTAGGTTAAGGTTGCGACCTTTACCATCGGCTTCACCGTCATCATGATCAGAAGCGGCAACCGGCTTAAAGGCAAAGGCTGCAAGAACAGCAAGTGCAATAACAGTGGCTAAAATCAATACATTTTTTCTAAGGTGTAACATATCTCCTCCTGGGGATTGAATGGGGTTTAAGGTCTTTGGTTTCTAAGTACCTTCATAGTTGGTTTTACACATACTCAGTGAATCACAGAAGGGTAAAACTACAAGTTAGGCCCGTTTTCACTTCCTTGTAGCTTCGCTTCATTGCATAGCCATACTGAGCTGCCGACTAGGGTGAACATTGCAAGTCATTCCCAAAGTCAAGCCCTGCCTTGCGAAGTATCTTGCTAATAGATACTTCGCTCTTGAATGAAAGTGCATGACTGACCTTGCTTCAAAACTTGTACAAACGGCGACTCAGTATGACAAAACAAGGTTTCTGTGATTCACTGATACTGAGTAGGTTGGTTCTAAAGAGTCATCAACTGGGCGTGGCTTCGCCTCATTTATTAGCATTATGCTGTTATCGTTCGACCAGTTTAATTAATGACGAGATGATACCTCCTACATCGCTCCAGCTATAGCAATATCACCACAGGTAATGCTGGGGCCAACGGCTTCAGGGTCATTGGAATGTACATTGAGGTAGGTTGTGCCTGCGGGATACATAACATCAGCAGCTACCTTGGTGTAGGCCATTGCCACGCCTTCTGCATTAGGCTCGAGATTCATTAAAGCAACTACTTGGTCACCATTTTGAGCAGCGCAGGTTGCGTCACCAGCCGCATTAAAATGAATATGGTTAGCATAGGCCCCCGCTTTAAGACCTTCTACGCGAAGAAATACCTCATGCTCACCGGTATCCCAGGTCACGATGGTGGCTGTGCCCGTCACGCCTTCCATGCCCATTGCACCTTGCAGCAGGGTGTAACGTACCTCAGCACTATGCATCATCTGCGCAGAGGTGAGTAGCAGGGTTGTTGCTGCTAGTGACATCAATAAACGCAAAACTCTTTTCATACCTTCTCCTTTGGATTTTGTGAGGGGTTTTGATGGTTTTAAGCCTGTTGGTGGTGATATAAACACGTCAGCCCTAGACATCTTTTTCCCCCCATGGCCTCACTTTTGATTTGGCAAGGATTGCCTAAGTGAGCTTTCACAAAGGTATGTACACGGTTTGGTTTAATTTGGATGTTGGATGCTCATGGGTCTTTTCCTTTCCCCTAAAGAGAGCATTTAGGATGAGGAAAGATTAATAGGGCCTAATAGCCACTTAACAGACCAAAAGGTGCCCATTTAAGTACCAACAGATTGGATTTCTTGCATAAGTCGTCATTCGCTGCGCAATAGTTGGGCTTTTATAGCTTGTTTTGTAAGAGATTTAATGACAGAGAATAGACTAGGGAGCAGTTCCAAGGTTCACTGAGTTCATCTTTTGTCCGCGTTTTACAATGGACTTCATTCGACTAGGCTCAGGATGACAAGCCTGTTGTTGAAATAGTGTCTCAACAAGTCTTGGAATTGCTAAAAAAAGAAATTGAGTTGAGCCTCGAGGTATTTCACCAGAGAGCCTAATAGGGCATATTTAACACGGTGTACTTAACAGGGCGTACTTACTCGAGTACTTTTTGTCCATTGGGTGTTTGAATGGTTGCTTTTAGCTTGGTAACTCCAGGTTTAACCAACAAAATATCTTGCAAGCTCAGATTTTCTAAAATGACATTGAGGTGTGCTGCTTGGTGATGAAAGCCCTCGAGCCTGACAAGCGAACACCCTGTATTAGGTAAATGCTCTACTGTTGAAGGACTTTCCCAATGAATAAGATAAGGGAGTAAACCATCCCCAATGAGATTACCGTCATTAGGAAAACTAAATTGCCAGCGCAAGTGGTCACGCTCGGCAGCTTGTACATGAACAGGATAATTTGTTTTCTGTATCAAGCTTTTAATATCATCACTTTGGGCTACCCAAGTAATAAGCCGTGGAGTGCAGAGGGACTCGAGCACCTCCTTATTTCCTAAACCAAACCAAGGTGGTGTAATCGTAGAAGCTGGGTCAGGAGCAATCACTTCTAAATAACAATCATTAAGTCTTAGAACTTTATTGTGTGTGCCTTGCTTGAGATGTCGTCCTCCGTGGGTTAGTTTGACTTCTAACGTATCTTCGACATAAACCACGCCATCTTCTAAAGCTTGTGCCGCGATAACAATGTGATCGAGTTGTATCATCTTAATGCTGACGCAGCTTTATCAAGTTTTTTGAACAATTCTGACGTTAATGAAAAGTCAAAAACTTCAGCCATTACTTGCGTCCAGCCATGTATAAAATAAATCCAACCATCCTCAATATGCTGTAGATTTGAACTCTGCTTTTTTGCTTGTTTCAAAAAATCTAACTCACCACGATAATTAAGTTCCCACACTAAACCATTTTTGGGAAATGTCGCATTATCACTAATAGGGGAGCCTGGACGATCTTTGCCCATGCCGGTAGCATTAATCACCAGTGAGCCTTCTGAAAGTCTAGACATAAGTACATCATTTTTAGAAGTATCGCTGTTGAGGATGTATTCAAACTGAATATCGGGTTTAAGCTCTTGGTGCAAATACTTGATATGCCTTAATCTTTCTTCGGAAATATCTGTCGCAATAAATTTTTTAGGGTGGCTAGTTTGATTGATGAAATAAAGACTAATTGCAACAGCAGCTCCACCAGCACCAAAACAAAGAACCTGAGCATTATTTTTCCAGTAGTTCCTTGGAACAAAGGCTTGCAAGGCTAGCCCAGATGAAATGGGGTCTTTGGCATGACCGATGAGTTTATTGTCACGTTTGGAAATACTCGAGACTTCGCTAGTAAGCTCTGCATAAGAATCAAGAGAATCAAAATAGTTTTTCGTAACACTAAGCAAATCAAGTTTATGGGTAGTTACCAGTGCGCCTTTGGCTAGGAGATCACGTTTAATATGCTCAACGATTTCCTGATATACAGAAGCAGGTGCATGAAGGGGTGCGTCATAACCAATTAATACGGCATTGAGTCCTAGAATCTCTGACCATTTAGGAAAGACTTGCATAATGGAAGATTTGGTGGTGGTTACACCGATGAAATACATAGTGAGCTGTGTACAAGGGGCAAGCATAGTTACAGTTTAGCTTATGGAAAGCTGTTCGTAGATAGGTACTAAGGCTTCATAGGCAGAATTAAATATAGGTAAGAGCTTCTTATATTTATTTTGAGCCTCAGCATCGGGTATGACGGTGCTAGCAATAGGATTCATGTGTTCAACCATTGAAAAATCTTTATACATACCAACGCCTACCCCACCAGCTACGGCTGCACCCAACGAAGTGGCTTCCTCGAGAACGGTCAAACGCTGTACGGGGATACCGTAAACATCGGCCATGATTTGGTTCCACAGCTTGCCTTTGGCCCCGCCACCAATAACCCGCATAGCATCAAGGGTATTGCCCTGAGCAGTGAGTGCATCTAGAATCACTCGCAGGTTTAAGGTGACACCCTCGAGGACGCTGCGAATCATATCGGCCCTGTTGTGCCGCACGCTTAAACCTACAAAGGCTCCAGTGGCTTTAGGATTCCATCTGGGGCTGCGCTCACCTAGCAAATAGGGAAGATATAACAAACCTTTTGAACCTACGGGTGAAGTTTCGGCAGCTTGATTCATCAGTTCATAGACACTGATATTTTGTTCTTTGGCTAACTCGAGCTCGAGTGGTGCTAATTCATTTCTAGCCCAAGCATAAGATGCCCCAGCAGCCTGCATAGTTCCACAAGGACTGAACATTCCTGGAATAAGATGGGCCCAGGTAAAGGTTCGCATGGTAGGGTCATAAACAGGTTTTTGTGTGGCTAAGGCAATCCAAGAAGAGGAGCCAATATAGTTGTAGGCTCTACCTTCCTGAATAACACCTGCACCTGTTGCAGCGCAGCAACCATCACCACCGCCAATGACTACAGGTGTTCTGGCAGCTAGCCCAACTTCATCGGCAATACTTGCTAATACTTCACCAACTACAGCAGTAGAAGGTTTGATATCAGGAAGCTTGCTTTTATCAAGCTGCGCTGCTTGAATGATTTCTTCTGACCAAATCCCTTGTTCTAAATCATAAAGATTCATGCCAGAAGCGTCAGAAGGGTCAGTAACAAAATTGCCTGTGAGTTTGGCTACCATTGCATCTTTGGCGTGAACAAACTTATAGGTGTTTTGATATATGCCTGGCTGATGTTCTTTTAACCACAGCATTTTGCATAAGGAATAAGAAGCACTTAAACGATGTCCGGTAATTCGGTAAACCTGCTCTCTATCTATATGACTAGCTAAATGATTCTCTTGGGCTCCTGAACGCTGATCGGCCCAGATGAGCGCGTTGCGTAAAGGCTTGGCATCTTTGCCTAATGGCACACAGCCCATCATTTGACCACTAAAGGTAATGCAGGCAATGTCGTTTTTATGAATCTTGGTTTGTTGCAAGAGGTCTTTGGTTGAATAACAAATGGCTTGCCACCAGTGGTCAGGGTTTTGTTCTGCCCATAGAGGCTGCTCAAACATAACCTCATAGCTACTTATACTACTGCCCAAAAGATTGCCTTCGGCATCATAGAGTGAGGCTTTGTTACCAGTGGTTCCTAAGTCATGAGCAAGAATAAATTGTTTCATTGCAATAAAGTTTAGCAGTAAATGGCAGTTCTAAGAAATATTGATTAAAGCAAAATCACAAGCTGCGCTCAAGATAGCCTAATTTCAGTTCGGAGTTTATTGAAACGGGTAGCTAAAAGGGAGAAGAAAGGCTTTTATACTTCTCTCTTCTGATCTTCCTTCAAACTCCTAAGGTTGAACGAGTGTGTTGCGATAGAGTAGCTGCTATTTGGTTTCTAAAGTATAGCGGCTATTTTCTATTTTTAGACTAACCTCGAGCCTTTGTCCAGACTTGGTATAGCTACCTTCGTATTTATTCAGGCGCTCAATATAACTTACATTTTCACGGTTCCAACCGTCACCAGTAAACTGCATATCAAAAAAATTAAATACGGTTTCAATCTGGATGGGCGTGGCAAACTCTAAAATGGTTTTTTGTCCCTTGCCTTCGCTTACATAAATAACCGAACGAGGAAAGGCAATCAGGTTCAGGTCAGTGTTGACCATATGATGTTCGCCTTTTTTTAGGGCGGCAATGGGGGTAGTGACCTGGGTTTTGGGAGCGCAAGCAGCCAGCAATAAGATAAATAAAGCAGTATAAAAGACCTTCATGGGGGTAGTTTACGCTTTTAGACTTTTGAAGAGTGCGAAAAATTAGGCCTAAATATCAATAAGATGACTTAATTCTTTTTACATCAGGTAGATTTCCGCACTACCAGCGAGGTATAAAGCACGGTTTTCACTGGTTCAAGGTCGGTTTTAGCTATAATAATCTCATGCAGTTTCTGAATAGCAACTCTTCCCATCAGCCCCTTAGGCATTTTCACAGTGGTTAAAGGTGGAACGGTGTGGCTGACCTGTGGCACATCTTCAAAACCTGCTAGAGCGACATCTTGTGGGATTTGTAGTTTGGCTTCTTGCAAGGCTTGCAAGGCCCCTAGGGCTGCTCTGTCACTGACGCAAAAAACGGCATCAGGTTTGGTATTGCGCTCGAGTAGTGCCTTCATTTCGCGGTAGCCCTTGTTGGGAAAACCTTTAGAGATATTGGCTTGTATAAGGGAAGGCTCGAGTGGCCTGCCAGCTTCGATATGGGCCAGGCAATAGCCCTGAAAACGTTCTACTAAACTTGGGTATTTGCTGGCTCCCTGAATGCAGGCAATACGCTTATAGCCTTTTTCTAAAAGGTATTTAGTGATTTGGTAAGCTCCGCCTATATTGTCGACCAGAACGCTGTGAACGGCTTTATCGGGCATATTGACATCAACGACCAGGATGGGGCGGTTTTCGGAAAGGATTCTGGCAATAATGGTTTCGGTGATGTCACCAGCTCCAAGAATCAGCACCCCACCTACATCTTTAATGCGCTCTACCATATGATCAAGGGTTTCGTTGGGCTCAATCACAATCAGAGATAGATGATAACCAAGCTCGCGGGCCCTAGCCTCCATGCCATGCAAGACTTCACCATAGTGCAAATCAGAAAACATGGAAAACGGCAAGCGTTCAACCACCAGACCGATTAGCGAAGGGTCAACACTAGCTAACGTTTGGCGGCGGGGTGTATAACCTAGCCTCTGAACGGCACTGCCGATGCGTTTCCTGGTATCTAAGGCCAGACCAGGCTTATCGTTTAAAAAAAGAGATACCGCTGTTACGGAGACCCTGGCTTCATCGGCTACGTGTTGAATGGTAATACGTCTTGACATCATTCGCACCATTATTCATGAATTTTGCTTGTTTGTTTGTGTTACTTGACAAAATCTATTTATAAGCATAACATATTTTACTGAAGTTTACTAAAGAGTATCATTTTTTTAGTAACTGGTCCTGTTAGGACTAGTCGAAAAAGTGGCTGGTGATTAAGACATAAGGTTTTGATCCATGGTCAGTTGTCAAAATGTAGTCATGGTGATTTATCAGCGAAAGGGGGAAAGTTTCAGAAACAGTGTAAGTAGACCAGGTGATTTCAATGAATGTTATTTTAAGGAGGACTTTAAATGAAGATGAATCCAAAATTATCGCGTCGCAGTATGGTTAAAGCAATGGGTGTGGGTGGAGCAGCCTTGGCGGGTCTTAACTTGGCTGGTGCTCAAAGTGAAGTGCCTGCAGCCGATACCAAAGCCAAATTGACTATTTTCAACTTTGGTGGTGAAGCCCAGCAAAAAGTTTATACCGATGCTATTGGGCGTTTTAATCAGCGTTACCCCAATGTACAGGTAGAAGACATCTATACCCCTTTTCCTGAAGGCTGGGGGCAGTTCATTACGTTTCTAAAGACCAGGGTAGCCGGCGGTCAACCGGTGGATATTATTGCTATGGCTATTGAAGGGGCACAGGCGACGATCAGTCAGAATCTTTTGCTACCCATTGATGACCTTATTGCTAGTGATCCTGAGGCTCAGACTATGCTCGAGGATGTACACCCTGCCCTGCATAATGCCCTAAAAGGCTTTGACGGAACCACCTACTATCTGACTCGTGAGTGGAACAATATGTGCATTCACTACAACACGGCTCTTTTTGAACAAGCTGGTCTGGAACCACCTGCACCTGATTGGACCTGGGAACAGTTTCTAGAGACTGCCAAGACACTCACTACGGGCGAAGGCGATAGTAAAGTCTTTGGTTTTGCAATTCCTTACTTTAACTTTGGTATGGCACCCTGGTTTCACAGCAATGGTACTTCCACTCTGACAGCTGACTGGAGTGATTCAAACTTAAATGATCCCAAAGTGCTCGAGTCTGTCAAGTTTATTCATTCTTTGATTCATGAACATGGTGTATCGCCGACAGTTCAGGGTACTGATGGTGGGGCGTTGTTTACGGCGGGTCGTGCAGCGATGAGTGGTGCCGGACGCCTGCCGTTTGCAGGTTATTTGCAAAATGATTTTAAGACTGTGGATATTCAATAGGCGAAGCCGAATCCACTACCTTAGGTAGTGGTGTAGTTAGGCTTATAGCATAAGAGTCAGAATAGTACCTCCCCTAGAAGGTAGGGAAAGAGGAGGTACATGGAAAAGCATAAACGGTTCAAGAGATTATCGCATAGTTTGTATGAGTGTAAGTATCATGTAGTATTTTGCCCGAAGTATCGGTATCGGGTGTTTAAGGAGGAGGTAAAAGAGTATACAGAGAAGCTACTAAGGAGGTTAGCTGAGCAGAAGAGTGGGGTAGAGATGATCGAACTGAATGTGCAAGCAGATCATGTGCATATGGTAGTAACGATCCCGCCGAAATATGCGATATCAGAAGTAATGGGATACTTAAAAGGGAAAGTAGCGATCAGACTATTTGAGCGGTATCCCAAGCTAGGGAAACAATACTGGGGACGACACTTATGGAGTCGAGGGTACTGTGTAAGCACAATAGGATTAGATGAAGAGAAGATACGGAAGTACGTGCAATGGCAAGAGAAGCAAGACAAACAAGCAGAACAACAAGGATTATTCAGTTAAGCATTTAAGGTAAACAGTATGCCACCTTCTAGGGGCATAAATTCAAGCCACCACCTCTGGTGGTGGTACTTTGACTTCTGGCCTAAAAAAGCTTCCAGTACCACGGTGTTTGGTTCGGGCGGTTGGGCCATTACCAAATCAAGTAAAGAACCCGCACTAGCCTGGCAACTGATGAAGGATTTAACCGCCTTTGAAACTGATAAAACAGCGGTTGATCTTGGTACTTCTTTACCGGCTCGTCGCTCTGCTGCCGAACTCCCAGAATTTAAGGCTTTCCCTGCCAATTCGGGTGTATTCTTTGGTAGCCTCGAGGATATTAAACCTGTTCCGTCACCTGCAAACTTTGCTGAAATGGAAAGCATCTTTATGCGTCATATGGGTTCGATCATGGCCAATGATGTAACGCCAGAAGAAGGTTTGGCGAATGCCCATACTGAACTTTCGGCAGCTATGGCCAAGTTAAAAGAGTAGATTCAATGCTTGAGAGAGGCCCTTAAAGCCTCTCTCATATCAATTACGTGTATGCAGCGTAACCTGAATTAAATCAAAGGAGATTGTTCTGTGGCTGTTTCATCTGGAGTTACCAAACCCTGGTTAGATGATAAACGCCGTGAAGCTATCGCAGGCTATTTGTTTATTTTACCTATCTATATTGGCTTTATCGTTTTTATTTTGATTCCCATTATTCGGGCTGCAGTGATGAGTTTTACCAAGTTTGATGTGCTTGAGGGTAGTGAATTTATTGGCTTAAAAAATTACACGCAAATGTTATCAGATATGAGGTTGCGCACAGTTTATGGCAATACTATCGTCTTTACCCTGTTTGCCGTTTTCTTTAATGCCGGGATTGGCTTGATTCTGGCCGTTCTCTTAAATCAAAAGATGCCTACAGCCATTCGCAATCTTTTTCGCTCGATATATTTCTTTCCAATATTGGTGGCGCATACTTATATTGCCACCATCTGGCAGTATCTCTATCAGCAGGATACAGGTATTATCAATTATTATCTTGGATTTTTTGGCATCGATCCTATTCCCTGGTTAAGCAGTACCAAGATGGTGATGGTCTCAGTGATTATTTTGGATGTCTGGAAAAATAGCGGCTTTGCCATGCTGATTTTTTTAGCCGGTTTACAAAACATTCCGCAGGATTATTATGAAGCAGCCGAACTTGATGGAGCCAATGATATTCAAAGATTTTTCCGCATTACTTTGCCGCTCCTTAGCCCAACTATTTTCTTTATTGTGGTGATTTTTATGATTGGAGCCTTGCAAGTGTTTGATACGATTATTGTTCTTACTCAAGGTGGACCGGGGGACTCGAGTCGAAGTATTGTGATGTATATTTATGAGCAAGCTTTCCAACGTTTTGACATGGGTTATGCGGCGGCATTGTCCATGACGCTTTTTGTCATTATTATGATTTTGACCCTTATCCAGTTTCGCTTTAGTCGCCGTTGGGTGCATTACGATTAGTTATGGCACAGTCAACAGCTACCCTTTCTCAATCTAAAAGGCAGCCCTCGAGGTTCAAGATTTCTTGGGGAAAATTCATGGTGTTTTTGATTTTAACCTTTGGTGCCATTTTGATGGTCTTGCCGCTTTTATGGATGTTTTCAACCTCTTTAAGGCCCAGTGCCGATTCTTACAAGCTGCCTCCTGCCTGGTTGCCGACCCAGTTTCGGATTGAAAACTATGGTGCAGTGTTTAAGTCTAATGTGCCTTTTTGGGGCTTGGCTTGGAACACCCTAAAAATCACGCTGGCTGTTACGATTGGACAATTAGTGCTTTGCTCTATGGCAGGCTTCTCTTTTGCCCGTTTAAGATTTCCTGGGCGTAATATTCTCTTTACTGTTTTGCTGGCTTCACTGATGGTCCCTTCACAAGTGACTGTAATTCCAATCTTTTTACTTATGCGAACTTTCAGGCTTATGGATAACCCATTAGCGGTTATTTTGCCCGGACTGGTCAGTGCTTTTGGGGTTTTTCTGATGCGACAGTTCTTTTTATCTTTACCGCAGGAGCTTTTTGATGCAGCTAAAATTGATGGGGCCTGCCCTTGGTCAAGCTTCTGGCGTATTGCGCTACCACTTTCTGCACCAGCCATGGCTGCTCTAGGAATCCTTACCTTTAATAGCACCTGGAATTCTTATTTTTACCCACTCATTTTCTTAAACTCATGGGATAAGATGACCCTGCCACAAGGGATTGCACTTTTGCAAGGTTACATGCAATCAGGAAATCCATCGGTGATTATGGCTGCAGTGACCATGGCCCTTTTGCCGGTATTGATTGTTTTTATTATTGCTCAGCGCTGGATTGTAGAAGCTTTTGCCAGAACAGGTTTGAAGTAAGCATTTAAGTACGTTGAAATGATTTGTGGCCTTTACAGCTAACCCTGAGGTGATCAAAGTTAATGAGCTTTTCCTTATTGTTAAGCTGGTGCTATAGAAATAGATTGAGGAGAAATCTTCTCGAGACTTTTGTGAAGGAGAACTATGAGTTATAAACCAAGGTTGTTTGATGCTAAGGCCTCGAGTCTAGCCTTTCCTTTAGGTGGCATTGGAACTGGCAATGTTTCTCTAGGAGCCAGAGGTGACCTGCGTGACTGGGAAATTTTTAACACCCCAGCCAAGGGAAACCTGTTACCCAACACCTTTTTTGCTCTGTATGTAAAACCAGAAGGTGAAGCCTCTATAACCAGAGTGCTCGAGGGACCCCTGACACCACCGCACACGCTGTCACATGGGTATCACCCGATTACTACCGCAGGCTTGCCACGTTTGGCCAAGAGTACGTTTACGGGTGAATATCCTTTTGCTAAGGTTCAGTTTGAAGATGATAGCTTGCCGCTAAAAATTAGTCTCGAGGCTTACACCCCACTTATTCCCTTAAACCCGGAGGACTCTGGAATTCCCTGCGCTATTTTGACTTACACGCTTCGCAATACCTCGAGCAAACCTGTTGCCTTAACTTTAGCAGGCTCTATGATGAATCCTGTTGGCGGACTAAGGCGCAACGTCTATGACTTTGTTGATGCCAATAAAAAAGGCAAAAGCATCAACGAATTTCGCGGCACGGAAAGCTTTCGCGGTTTGTATTTACATGCTGATGGGGTAGATGAAAGCGATCTGGATTATGGCAGTATGAGCCTGACTACAGACCACGTCAACTTGACAGTAAAGCCTGCCTGGCGACGTGGTGCGTGGTTTGATTTCTTGCGTGAATTCTGGGATGACTTTAGTGAAGACGGTCTACTTAAAAATCTAAACTACACTGACTTGCCCAAAGATGGCAGACCCGATACAGCCTCTTTAGGTTTAGTAGATAATTTGCAAGCAGGTGAAAGCAAGCAGTATCGTTTTGTACTCTCCTGGTATTTCCCTAACCGCATGGCTAGCTGGCAACGTGAATCCAATAAGACCATTCGCAATCATTACGCAACACGTTTTACAGATGCCTGGGCCGTGGCTGATTATGTTTTTAAAAACGCCCAAAGCCTCGAGTCCCAAACACGCACCTTTCATAAAGCCCTTTTCGACAGCAGTTTGCCTTCCTATGTTTTAGATGCGCTCTCTAGTAATATTGTGCCGTTGCGTAGCCACACTTGCTTCTGGACCGAGGATGGGCGTTTTTATGGTTGGGAAGGTTGCTTTGATGATTTTGGGTGTTGCGCTGGAACCTGTACCCATGTTTGGAGTTATGCCTATACGCTTGCTTATTTATTCCCAAGTTTAGAGCGTTCCATGCGTGATACTGAATTCTTGATTGAAACCGAAGACGACGGCTACATGACCTTTAGAACCTTTAAAACCTTTGGTGAAAAATTTGAATGGCCCAGCGAGTGGGGAATGCAAAAACCTGAAGCCGCTAGCGACGGACAAATGGGTTGTATTTTGCGTGTTTACCGGGAGTGGCAACTATGTGGCGATAAAGTGTGGCTCAAGAAACTTTGGGATGCTACCAAACGGGCTATGTTTTTTGCAGTGAGCCACTGGGATAATAATGAGGACGGTGTCTTGGAAGGTAAGCAGCACAATACCTACGACATTGATTTTTATGGACCTAACCCACTAAGCAGTATTTATTATTTGGCAGCTTTGCGAGCAACCGAAGAGCTTGCTAAAGTGATGAATGATGCTGAAAGTGCGCAGCGTTGCCGTGAGTTATTTGAAAAAGGTCGTAATAATGTAGATGCTTTGCTCTGGAATGGCGAGTACTATATTCAAAAGCTCGAGGATGTTGATCAGTATCCATATCAGCATGGTTTGGGTTGTCTCTCTGACCAACTCCTAGGTCAACTCCATGCTACGGCTTTGGGTCTAGGAGATTTGCTGCCAGCCGAGCATGTCAAGCAAGCAGTTAAATCAATTTATAAATACAATTACCTTTCAGATTTTCGTAACCATGTCAACGCCCAACGCACCTATGTTTTAAATGATGAAGCAGGGCTGGTGCTGTGTAGCTGGCCGCAGGGTGGGCAGCCTAAGTTTCCGTTTGTGTATTCCGATGAAGTCTGGACGGGCATTGAATATCAAGTGGCCGCACACTTAATTTATGAAGGCTGGACAGATGAGGGTCTAAAGATTGTTAAAACAGTTCAGGATAGACACGACGGCATCCGGCGTAACCCCTGGAATGAAGTGGAGTGCGGCAATCATTATTCGCGCAGCATGGCCAGCTGGGCGGTACTTTTGGCACTAAGCGGTTTTCACTGTGATTTGGGTAAAAATGAAATGAGCTTTGCACCAAGACTTGAGTCTGCACAAGCTCGCTTCACAACTTTCTGGTCAACGGCCAAAGGCTGGGGAACCTATACTCAAGAAAAAGATGGGCAAGGTGTCTGGCAACCTAAAGTCAAAGTCTTGGCTGGAAATATGACAGGTGTAAGCGTAAGTGCCTGCGGTAAGAGTTGGAACCTTTAGGTATGACCAAGCTAATTGTGGTAGGTGGCTTTCTAGGAGCAGGAAAAACTACTTTACTTTTACAAGCAGCTCAGCATTTAAAAAAACAGGGCTACCGTGTTGGGCTTATCACTAATGATCAGGGTGAAGATTTGGTGGATACTGCCTTGGCAAACCAGCAAGGACTAAGTGTTTCTGAAGTGGCGGGTGGATGTTTTTGTTGCCGCTTTTCTGATTTACTTAAAGCCTTGGAGCAGCTAAACGAGATTGCCAAGCCGGATATTATCTTGGCGGAACCTGTAGGAAGCTGCACCGATTTGGCCGCCACGGTGCTGCGTCCATTGGCCAAGTATTATCCAAGTCTTCAACTTGCGCCCTTGAGTATTGTCTTTGACCCCACTCGAGACGTAAGGGGGTTTAACACGCAAGTACATTATCTTTTTGAACAACAACTTTCTGAAGCACAAGTGATTGTGGTGAATAAAGCTGATGTACTTACAGACACGCAAAAACAGCAAGCCCTCGAGTATTTGCATCAACAGTATTCACAGGCAAAAACCCTAAACCTTTCGGCTTTAACAGGTGAAGGACTTGAGTTCTGGTTAAATCTTGTCTTGGGAGTTACCAATCCCGAAACGACCCTTTTAGATATTGATTATGAGCGTTACGCCCAAGCCGAAGCTGCACTGGGCTGGCTTAATGCCAAAGGCATGGTGGCCAGCGATGAGGGTTTTGTGCCTGCACAGTGGTTAGAGAATGTTTTTGCCAGCCTTAGCGAAATGTTTAAGCAAGACCAGTCAGCGATTGCCCATATCAAAATGCAAGTCACGGTAGGGTCCCTGTTTTATAAAGCTAGTTTAACGGGCTTAGGAACTTCTATAAGTTGGGATAGCAAACCTGAGGGTGTTTTAGTCGAGCGGCTAGAATTTGTTTTGAACGCAAGGGTAAACACCTCACCACAACAGCTCGAGCAGGCTGTTCTATATGCGCTCGAGTCTGCCAAACCTCACGCTGGGGCAAGATTCTATTTTACTGATTTTGAATGTTTTCAACCTGCCCCACCCAAACCCACACACAGATTTACCCAAGCACATTTATAAGGAGCCTCTATGGATTATTTTCTTTATCAGGGTCGCAAAACCAATCAAATCAGTTTTCCACTGGGTGGTATTGGCACCGGCTGTATTGGTCTTTCTGGTAACGGACGGCTGATTGACTGGGAGATTTTTAATCACCCTAGCAAGGGCAGTGTCAATGGCTTTTCGCATTTTGCCATTAAAGCAGAAAAAGACGGCAAAGTTTTAGATGCCAGGGTTTTACATGGCGACTTGCATGCACCCTATAACGGTGATTTGCAGGCAGGCATGTTTCAGGCCTTTGGCTTTGGTCCACGCCGTGAACATTTAACCGGTATGCCGCATTTTGAATCAGTGGATTTTAGAGGCGAATTTCCTATTGCCGAACTGGATTTTAAGGGCAGCCCTTTTCCCGGCAAGGTTAAGTTGCGTGCCTTTAATCCCTTTATTCCGCTTAATGATAAAGACTCTGGGATTCCTGCAGCCCTGTTTGAATTTGAAATAATGAACACTTCAAGTGACACTCTATACTACAGCTTATCTGGTGTGCTAGCCAATCCTTTAGCCAAAGACAAACAAAACACCTTAACTAAACAAGGTGATGTTCATTACCTGACCTTTGGCTCGGGCAGCATTCCTGCTACTGAAACCACTTATGGTGATTTAACCCTAGCCACCGACGCAACAGAAGTAAGCTATCAACAAAACTGGTTCCGTGGGGCCTGGTTTGACAGCCTCGAGGTCTACTGGCGTGACATGATGAAAGCCGGCAAATTCAAAGACCGCGTTTACGAAGAAAAGAAAGATGAAAAAGGCACTGCCTATCAGGGCATGAATGAAGGCTTGTTAGCAGCGCACATCACGCTTGCACCCAATGAAAGTAAAACCGTGCGTTTTGTGATTAGCTGGAATTTTCCAAATTGTGAAAACACCTGGAATCAAGAAGCTAGGGAAGCTGCCGAAAAAAATCAGATGCCACAAATCTGGAAAAATTATTATGCTACACAGTGGCAAGATTCTAAAGCGAGTGCCAGCTATGCGCTGGAAAACTGGGAACGTTTGTATCATGAAACTAAATTGTTCAAAGATACACTTTTTGCCTCGAGTTTGCCTGCCAGTGCGCTAGACGCAATATCAGCAAATATCTCTATTCTTAAATCACCTACGGTACTGCGACTGGAAGACGGAACCTTTTACGGCTGGGAAGGATGCCACCCCAATGTAGGCTGTTGTGAAGGAACTTGCACCCATGTCTGGAACTATGCACAGGCCCTTCCCTTTTTATTTCCCAGACTCGAGCGCTCCATGCGCGAAGCTGATTTTAAGTACAATTTGAGACCTGATGGTGGCATGGCCTTTCGCTTGCAGTTGCCACTGGGCGCACGCATTTCACCTTTTCGCCCCTGTGCCGATGGGCAATTTGGTGGGGTGATGAAAGCCTACCGTGACTGGAAAATTTGTGGCGATGATGACTGGCTAAAGTCTATCTGGTCTGCTCTCAAAGCCTCGCTCGAGTTTGCCTGGAGCCCCCAAAACGAAGATCGCTGGGACCCTGAAAAAACTGGCGTGCTGTGGGGACGGCAACACCACACACTTGATATGGAACTCTTTGGCCCCAATGCATGGCTGACAGGCTTTTATTTAGGTGCACTCAAAGCTGGTGCAGAAATGGCTGAGCATCTGGGTGAAAGCGAAAGTGCAGCCGAATACCGCGCCATTTTTGAACGGGGCAAAGCCTGGACTGATAAGCATTTGTTTAATGGGGAATACTACATTCAGCAAATAGACTTAAATGATAAGGCACTGCTTGAGCAGTTTGAAGGTATGCCAGATTTGCACGGCAACACCGTCCTGAATGCCTACTGGAATGATGAACACAATGAAATTAAATACCAAATCAAAGACGGCAGCGTGATTGACCAGCTTTTAGCCCAGTGGCACGCCAATCTTTATGGCTTAGGTGATCTCTTTGACCCGGCACAAGCCAGAACCGCAACTGCAAACATCTTCAAATACAACTTTAAGACCTCGAGCCGTGACACTTATAATCCCTGCCGCATCTACAGCATCAATGATGAAGGGGGCTTGGTCATTTGCGTCTGGCCCAATGACACTTATCAACCCATGATTCCACTGCCCTACGCACAGGAAACCATGCACGGTTATGAATACGCCGCAGCCTGCCTGATGCTAAAAGAAGGCATGATTGAAGAAGGTATGACGGTGGTTACGTCAGTGCGTGACCGCTACGACGGAGAAAAGCGCAACCCCTGGAATGAACTCGAGTGCGGCAGCAACTACGCCCGCTCTATGGCTTCCTATGCGCTACTAAATGTATTCTCTGGTTTTGAGTTTGACATGGTGCAGAAAAAACTGGGCTTTAACCCCATACAGCCGGATGCTAATGGCAGCAGGTTTTTCTGGTCACTGGATGCGGCCTGGGGTGAGGTAAGTATAGATAGTAAAACAATAACGCTAAAAGTACATGCTGGGGAGTTGACGCTAAAAACACTGCATTTGCCTTTTGTGAAAGAGATCGATAGAGTTATGGTGAATTCCGATAAGAAAAAGTTTTCTTGGAACCAAGGTGTTTTGGAATTTCAGGATGCCGTATTTATACTCCATCCTTGGTCGTTAGTAATAAGCCTAGCTTAATCTCTAAGGGTCGAATTTCCCGAGACCCTGCCTCGAAAAAATCATTATTCAAGCAAACGAGCTTTGAGAAAAATTCGTGAGATTACGATAGATACCCCATTTGCTTGCGGCAGGGTAGTTTATTGGGTACTGCTACAGAAAACACTACCAAAGATTCTTAGAGCCTAGCATCCCGTTTAAGTTTCTGCCAAGGGGTCAAGTATTCGATAGCAGAATGAATGCGTTGCTTGTTATACCAATAATCAAATTGCTTGCTTAAGGGAAGTAAATGGTCATAGCTAACACACTCCTGCCTGAAGAAGAAATCATACTTGAATGTTTTGTTGAGCCTTTCTAGGATGGCCATGCCGTCTGTTTGCTTGATTGAACTGCGATGCCAAGAACCAAGGGTTTTGCAGGTTGTTTGAAAGTGGTCAGAGGTAAAATCCGACCCTCCATCGGTTTGAATGACCAAAGGGTCAGTAATACCTTGCTTATGAAGGCGTTGCTGTGCTTCTTTGAGGGTGGTAGCAGCAGCAAGCTTACAAAGCTGTTTAACGGGTTTTAGACTCAAGCAAGCCCGTGAGGCAATATCTTCTACGACATACAGCCAGGCTTTGCTACTCCCATAGGCTACTTGAGTTGCATCCATTTGCACCCTGCGTCCTTTAGGTAACTGGGCAGCAGGGGTTGGTTCAGGTAATTCACGTCTAGGTTTGGCTTTTGGTGTTACTGTTAAGTCAAGCTCTGTCATGATTTTCCTGACCTTGTGTTCCCCTAGCTGCCAGCCTTTCTTAAGCACTTCCTGATGAATACGGCGATAACCGTATGTAGGATGTTTGAAGGCTAAACGTTTAATCTGGGCTTTAAGCTGTTTCTCTTCTTTTACTTGGGTTTGCCGTTTCTCTTCACTTTTGAAGAAGTCACGGAGTTGCCAATATGCAACTCCCGCAGCCTTAGCAAAGCTGCGTAAGGAGATACCTTTACGCTTCTGGTATTGCTTTGCTAGCTCGGACATACTTAAAGCCCTCTGGCCTTTTTTGCTATATCCAGTTCCACAACCTTTCGCCCTAACATCTGCTCCAGTTTCTCTACTTTGGCTTCTAGTTGCTTCGTTTCAGCTTTACCTTCTGATCTACCCAAGGCTGCTTGTCCTGCTGATAAAAACTCAGCCTTCCAGTTATGTATCTGACTCGGCGCTATTCCATGTTCTCGTGCTAATTCAGATACTCCTGCTTCCCCTCGTAGATTCGCTAGCACTATCTCCGTCTTTTGCTCTACGCTCCATTTGCCTTTCCTTGCCATTTCATTCCTCCATTAGTCTCCACTATTCTAGTGGGTACTTTGGAAGTGTTTCTTGTAGCACTACCTTCCATACGTTTATACTCTATATAATCATCAGCAAAGTTATCATGTTCTTGAGTATCAATAACAAGCTCTATAGTGTGAGTATCCCGATTTTCGGTAGAGCTACTTTCTTCATTAAGTACATTGAATCCTTCATTCGCAATAATAGTAAATAATTTATTAACTATTCCAGGACTCTCCAAAAAACTGGCCTCAATTCTCCACAAAGAAGACCAAGATTTATACTCGATAGGTGAAACTACCATTTCCATTAGTTGAGGAGAAGAAGCTTTCTGTTTAGGTGGAATTAGTGCTAGTGTAATTTTAGTATCAGTTTTTAGTGAAAGATGTCCTCTGTGATATAAGGGGACTCTAAGTCGATCGTTATCTAAACTGAGTAAACCATCAAGAATTAGCATTATGCCATGTTCTCCTTAAGTTTTTGAGTCTGCATGGAAGGAGGTCATCATGAACTTGATTGGCAGCAATGTTCAGGCCAATCCCAACCAGGATTTGTAAAATGGTTACACCAAAAAGGGTTTCGATAGCAGGCATATAGTTTCCCTAAGCCTATAGTATAGCAGGTTTAAAAGATTTATGAGAGCTTTGTAGGCAGCAGTTATTATTGAGGGCTTTAAACGGGATCAACGTAAGAAAAATGCTTACATCTGAGTAAGACATACCCTCTGTGTGCTTTTGATAGCAAGGTTTAGTCTTAAAGCATAAGGAGGTCATTAGTATGACTGAAAAATTTGCAATGATCGTTGAAAGTGGAACCGTTGATAAACTCATGGCTGCTTCTATCCTCTCGGCTGGAGCCGCTGCTATGGGTAAAGAAGTCACGGTGTTTTTAACCTTTGGTGGCTTGATAGCCTTTAAAAAAGGTGCTGAGCAAGCCCCCATGATTATGCCTGATGAATTTGCTGGTATGGAAACGCAACTGGGACAGATGATGCAGGCCAAAGGTGTGCCGCACTGGCTTAAGACGTTTCAGGATGCCAAAGATGTTGGGGATGTTCATGTGTATGCTTGTGGCGCAACCATGGACATGTTTGACTTAAAAAAAGAAGACCTTGAGCCTATTGTAGAAGAAGTGGTTGGTGTCGCTACCTTTATTCAAAAATCTGAAGGCGCGCAAACTGTATTTATTTAAGGAGCTTATATGAATGTTGCTATTACTAAAGAAATTGATGCTAGAGGGAGTTTTTGCCCCGCCCCCTAATGGAACTTATTCGCACTGTGCGCTCTTCTCAAGTAGGAGATGTGGTTGCGGTTCTCTCAGGCGATCCAGGTTCAGTGACCGATATTCCAGCTTGGGTTACCAAGTCAAAGCAAGAGTTTTTGGGCATTGAAGACCTAGAAGGAAGTGTAAAGCGGTTTGTGGTTCGTAAAAGCCGCTAAGCCATATCTGACCAAAAGCCCAGAGCATTCTCTGGGCTCTTATTTTTAGGAGTGTGTTGTTATGAAAAAAATTGTGGTCTTAGGTGGTGGGACTGGCGGAACTTTAGTTGCCAATTTGCTTAACCGCAAGTTAAAAAAAGAGGCCGAGATTACTTTGGTAAGTGCCTCACCTAGACACTTATATCAACCGGGATGGTTGTATGTGCCTTTTGGTTGGCAAGACCCCAGAGGTTTATCTAAAACCTTAAAGAGTTTACTAGCCAAACAAATCAAGCTCGAGATTGCCAGAGTAACCGGAGTAGACCCCAGTGCCAAACGGGTTGAACTCGAGGGTGGGCATAGTCTTGAGTATGATTATTTAGTGATTGCTACCGGTGCCAGAGTGACCCCCGAAGACATTCCAGGTTTAGCCGAGGGTGGTCATCATTTTTATACCGAAGAAGCCGCATGGAAACTACACAATGCTTTAGAAGAATTTACTGGTGGAAAAATCGTGGTGGGTGTAGGTGGCTTACCTCATAAGTGCCCGGTTGCACCTTTAGAGTTTACCTTCTTGCTAGACGAATACTTAAGCCGTCGGGGAATAAAAGATAAAACTGAGGTGACTTATACCTATCCGATTAACCGTGTGTTCTCAATTGAAAGCGTGGCCAAAATAGCCGAGCCTATTTTGAAAGAGCGTGGAGTAATCATTGAGACTTTCTTTAATTTAGACAGTGTAGATACTGAGAAGAAGATTGCCTATAGCTTTGAAGGTACTGAACTAGCTTATGATATTCTGGTGATGATTCCACCTCACCGTGGAGCCAGTTTCTTAGAGAATAGCCCTATTGCTGATCAGCATGGCTGGATTAAGACTGACCGTCACACCCTTAAGGTTGCTGGCTTTAACAATATTTATGCTCTTGGCGACACGACCGATTTGCCGATTTCTAAAGCAGGTTCTACTGCCCACTTTGAAGCACCGGTGGTGGTCGAACATATTGTGGCAGCCATTAATGGCCGTGAGCTTGATGCCAAACATGCTAGCTATAATGGCAAAGTAACTTGCTTTCTCGAGGTGGGCTATGAAAAAGCTAGTATTCTGGCCTTTGATTATGAGCACCCACCCACCCCACCTAACCCAAGCTGGTTTTATCATTATGAAAAAATGGCCTTTAATAAGGCATATTGGTACTTGGTACCTACAGGTGTCATTTGATCTTTTTGGGTTTAATTTCTCGAGGTTCTGTTCTGAAAAAATCAGCATCAATGAAAACAAGCCTTCGGTAAAGTTTGTGAGATTCCACTTAACTACCCTGTCGGCTTGCAGCGGGGTAGTTTATTCAGCGTTACGAAAGTTTAGGGTTGAAAAATTCATAAGACAACCTTCCTTCACAGAAATTGTCATAAAGTAAGATTGATTGAGAACATTTTAAGAACTTCAGGTGTGACTCGAGGTTAAACTGTTCTATCAAAGGAGCTTTATGACTATGTTTAATGGACTTGGTCTTCACCTAGGTAATCTTTCCAATCTCTCGAGTGCCGAAACCCGCTCGATTAGCCCCGAAAACTTTAAGGGTGAAAAAGGTAAAGGTGGCATGGCAACTGAGGGCACAGGCGCAAAACATGCACTTGGTTTAGGCCAGGGCTGGAAAATTTCACCTTCAGTTATTATCAAAGCTGGCGAAACGTTTACCCTGGCAGATATTCAAGACTCTGGTGCGATTCAACAAATCTGGATGACCCCAACTGGCAACTGGCGGTTTAGCATCTTGCGTATCTACTGGGATAATCAAGAACAACCCTCAGTAGAATGCCCGGTAGGAGATTTTTTCGCCAGCGGTTGGGGAAAGTTTTCTCCACTTTCTTCGCTAGCGGTTTGTGTAAATCCGGGTAGTGCCTTTAACTGCTATTGGGAAATGCCTTTTCGCAAGCGTTGCCGCATTACCATGACCAATATCGCCCCCGATGATATGGTGCTTTATTACCAGATTAATTACACACTTACCGAAGTGAGCGAACATGCAGCCTATTTTCATGCCCACTTTCGCCGGACGAACCCCTTACCTTTCAAGGAAGATTATGTATTGCTCGAGGGCGTAAAAGGTCAAGGTCATTATGTGGGAACCTATATGGCTTGGGGCGTAAACAATAGTGGCTGGTGGGGTGAAGGCGAAATAAGATTTTTTCTAGATGGCGATAAAGATTTCCCTACTATTTGTGGAACCGGTACCGAAGATTATTTTTGTGGTTCATACAATTTTGAAAATCAGGAAACCAAACAATATCAAGAATTTTCGACTCCCTATGCAGGTCTGCATCAAATTTTAAGACCCGATGGTGTATACCGTTCACAGATGCGTTTTGGTATGTATCGCTGGCATATTGTTGATCCAATTCGTTTTAAGCAAAATTTGCGAGTTACTATTCAGGCTTTAGGCTGGCGGGCTGACAAGCAGTATTTGCCCTTGCAAGATGATATTGCTTCGGTGGTGTATTGGTATCAAACTTTGCCTACTGCGCCGTTTCCAGCTTTACCCGATAAGGATTATCTCGAGGTGGTCTAGAGGCGATTAAAGATTGAAGGCTTGTCCTGAGTTTTACCGTAGGATAAAGATTTGCAGCCTGACATTTCAAAATTGCAGGTCAAGTTCGGGGTTGAGTCGCTTTTTGAAAGACCTACTTTTGTAAATAGTCGTAATGTGTTTACTCTGGGTATATACTTGGTGTATATGAAAGATGTCCAACTAGGAAGTTTATGCTAGGGTTTCTTAAATTAGCTCGTTTACCGAATGAAAAACAGGTTTATTGTCTAGGAACAAATGATGAGGTTATTTCTACCTATCATCAAGTCGAAGATTATTTTAAGCATGGTATTACTGTCCAGCCAGGCAACATCATCATAGATATTGGTGCTAACATTGGGCTTTTTAGTCTGGCGGTCTATGACCGTTGCCAAGGACAAGCCCACGTTTATGCCTTTGAACCTTTGCCCCAAACCTATAAGGCCTTGCGCCAAAATGTTTCAGGTCTTGATATTGATACGTTTCAGTCTGGAGTATCTCATGAAGTGGGTACTTTGTCTTTTCGGTACTACCCTAATTCTTCAGTTAGCTCAACGGCCTATCCTAATTTTGATCTTCAGACTCAGCGTGAGCGATTATTGCAAGGCTTTGAAAATGACCCGATTCTGGCAAAATACCGCTGGGTTAAGAATATGCCTCTATGGCTTACTAAACCCTTCTTAAATTTAGCAGTATACGCCATTAACTTTGGCTATCAAGTGACTTGTCAAGTGACGACTATTTCCGAGTTTTTACATAACAAAAACCTAGCCTATATTGATCTTCTTAAAATTGATGCTGAAAGCTCTGAATTAAACATTTTACGTGGTATTAAACCCGATGATTGGCCCAAGATTCGGCAAGTGGTTATCGAGTTACATCATGGAAAAAGAGACCTCGAGGTAGTGATGGATTTGCTTAAACGTCAGGGGTTTAACAAGGTTGCGACTGAATATGATTTGGGATTAGAAGATAACGAATTTTTAACTGTTTATGCACTTCGCTGAGCCAAGGTTTCTATGATAAAGATTCTTAAAGACATTTTAATTTTTCCTATTGTTGCTATTCTTTTTGTAGGCATTCTTTTTCTAGGCCTTGATCAGTATTGTGTCTCTGATGCTAATAAAAGGTTGCCGCGTTACCTGGGTGCAGAGCGCATTGAGGAGACCCATAATGGTTTGCGTCCTAGAGGTGTGGGTAATACCCTCGAGGTTTTCTTGAGTCAGGATAGTTCTGAAACCATCGAAGCCTGGTATGCAGAGCTAGCTTTGGAAGCAGTAAAAAGTGGAAAGACTCGAGGGGTTGCTAACTTGAGTCACTGGCTCGAGCCTGATGCATCTGGTCAAGGTGTTCGTATTTACAATGTTAGCCAATGCGTAATGTAGCAATGTTCTTGTGAAGAACCCGAGTGGGGCTTCAGGTGCTGGAAGATTCCTTGATTTGCCCTGACGACTTAAATAAAAAGGGTAGATAAACCAAAAGACTTATGATGCCAAAACTGGCAGTAATTAAAAATACCCAGCGAAAGGCAGTAGCACTATACACCCTTTGAATTTTAGGGAAGGTATTAATCACTAAACCCAGAAGCCACTGCATAATATAAACGGCTCCAATCCCAAACATATTGGTTAGCGATAATGCTCGCCCACTTAGATAATTGGGGAAAAGCTGGCGTACATGCGAAAACAGCATGACATTAAACGAACCACCAAATCCAAACACCATTAAAAGTAAAGCTAGGTAAATAAACGGTGTTTGCTGAGGACTATAGGCAATAAAGATTTGCGATAAGAAAAAGAGGCTCGAGCTAATCACTATTGTTTTGAGTAATCCGAATTTGTCTGCTAAGTAACCTGAAACAAAGTAACCTATAATTGAGGCAGCGTTCATTAAGAATAAAAGATTGCTAGCTTTTATGCTACTGAGCTGTTGAGCATCAGTAAGATAAGGACCCATCCACAGGCTTTGATAGGTAAAAAAACTTCCTAAAAGCATAAAATTCAAAAAGGCAATTTTCCAGAAACCTACATTTTGAAACACCGTAAGAAAAGCACCTTGAGTTTTATTTTGTATGTGTTGCTGACCTCTGGGATAGTCACGACTAAACAAAAAAATGAGCAAGGAACTTATAATGCACAGTGCGCCACCTATTAAGAAAACCTTTTGCCAGCCAATAGTTCGGCTTAAACGCTCGAGGGGTGTGGTGGCTACCAGTGACCCTATACCACCTAAAGCTACAAAAATACCTGAGATGGTAGACATCATGCTAGCCGGAAACCAATTGGCGAAAATTTTTAAGGTTCCCATTAGAACCCCAGCCATACCCAGCCCAATTAAAGCTCTGCCTAAACAAAGTATGGCAAAGGTATTTGCCAAAGCAAAGATAACGGCTCCAAGTGCAGCAAAAAGAATAAAGCCACCAATGGTTCGGCGTGTGCCGTAGTGGTCGAGGGCAGGACCAATGATGAGTTGGGCTAAAGCAAAAACCCCAAAAAACAAGCCGGTCATTAACCCCAACTGGTCAGGGCTGAGGTTGAAAGTTTTTGTTAAATCACCAGCAATGACTGCGTTGGCTGATCGGAAAAAATCAGATAAGAAGTAAGCGGAGAGGAAAATCAGGAAGATGGTGTAGCGGTTAGGCATTGAAACAGTCTACCTTTTTCCTAAATCGGAAAAATAAAGCGCACGATATCGTAGGGGAAAGAATCGTTTTTTAAGGGGTCATTCAGGTAGGGGTGAATGGCATTAGCCCTACAAGGTCACATTAAATTTCGTATAATCAATATCAAATAATATTTCTAAGAGTGATTGAGACAGGTGCTTTGCGACTACAAGGGGCTAAAGCCACCTTGTTAAAACATTGAGCTTGATTTTTTCTCAATTAACCTTGAAATTGCTAAAAAATGAAATTGATAAGTTCTTTATGGTTAAACCATTAACTGCTGTATCTGTGTATACTGCAAAAGCATAATCGTTTTGGCATCACGTATTTCACCCGTAGCAATCAGCTCGAGTGCCTTCTTAAAATCAATTTCCAAAACTTCAATATCTTCCTCTTCGTCTACGCCACCACCATCGTTCACTTTTTGCTCAGGGCTATATTCAGCTACAAAAAAATAGAGTATTTCTGTTACTGATCCAGGGGACATATAGGCCTCAAAGACTTTGCGAACCTCAGTAATTTTATAACCAGTTTCTTCTTGGGTTTCTTTGCGTATGCAATCTTCAGGATTGTCTTTGTCTAGTAAACCAGCGCAGACTTCAATCAACATTCCACTTTCATTGCCATTGATATAAGTGGGTAAGCGAAACTGGCGGGTCAAGATAACTGTTTTTTGTTTTGAGTTATACAGCAAAATGGCTGCACCATTGCCACGGTCATAAGCTTCTCGGCTTTGGGTTTGCCAGCTACCGTTTTTCTTTTGATAGTCAAAAGTGACTTTGTTGAGGGTGTACCAGTTATCAGATAAGACTTCGGTCTTTTGAATGCGGACTTTGGAGTTAGACATTCTGAACTCCAGGAACATCCTCGAGCTTGTAGTAAACTGGAATACCACGCTCTTGAGCGAGTCTTACATCGTTGTCTGCACCTTTGGAGGCTCCCTCGAGCCTTAGTACAGCATCACAATGTTGTAAAAGTCGGCTTGCGGTAGGGTGCAAAATCTCTTCGTAAAGCGCGTCTCCTATATGTTCGCCGCCAGCCGTGCGCCAGATGGGTAAGGCTACCCATTCACCAATCATAGGAATATGTCCAGCTTTGAAGAGGGGCCAAGAGGCTTGCTTGAGTTTACGCAAATTTTGTGCCATAAGTTCAGGGTCATCATTAGTTCCTGAGCGGTAGGGTCCAGCAATAAGAATCATTAGTGGTTTGGTAGACATGAAACTCCTTGAAATAAAAGTGAGTTGTGAAAAGCCTTTAGCCGAGCGTATCATGCTGTTATCATTCAGCTAAGCTTAGTGATTCGTTGATATTACCATCGGCTAAAGGCTTTTTAGCGGTTAAACTTAGAGGCCCTAAGCTGACGGCTATCAATCATTCTGCAATTCTTTTTAGATTGACAATATCTGCCAACCTCGTGTTAGTGTATAAGAAATTTCGTGCAAAGTCAAGAAATTTCGTGCAAAAGAGGCCACTATGCTAACTAGCCAACGAAAGCAGTACATTTTAGAAATCTTAAAAAAAGATGGACAGATTGTGGCTAAAACCTTGAGCCAAGACCTTGAATTATCCGAAGACACTATTCGCCGTGATTTGCGTGAACTGGCTAAAGAAGGATTATTGCAAAGGGTTCATGGCGGGGCTTTACCGGCCTCGCCAGCAGTGGTGGACTTTGCGGCTCGAGAGAAAATAGCTTCCGAAGTCAAAAAGGCCATAGGCAAAGCTGCTGCCCAACTGATTCAAGCAGGGCAAGTGATAATGATGGATGGTGGCACAACCACAGTTCAGCTAGTAAGGCATTTACCCAAAGATTTAGCAGCAACTATTGTGACCCATAGCCCAAGCATTGCCCTCGAGTTGCTAGATCATCCGACTATAGAAGTGATTTTAATTGGTGGGCGTTTATTTAAGCACTCAGTCGTTGCAGTAGGGGCGGCGGCTATTGAGACGATTAAAACCATACGTGCTGACCTGTATTTTATGGGTGTTACGGGTATTCACATAGATGCAGGACTTAGCACAGGAGATTTAGAAGAAGCCCATGTTAAGAGAGCTTTATCTCAAAGTTCGGCGGAGACGATTGTTTTGGCTTCGGCAGAAAAAATCAACGCTGCGTCGCCCTATGTGATTGTGCCAGTTAGGGAAATAAGTGGACTAATTACAGAACAAGGAATTTCTGAAGAAGTACTCGAGCCTTATCGGCAACTTGGAATAACGCTTATACGGGCCTAGAATGGTGTCTTAAAATAGGTTTCGTTTCAGATGGAGGTATCATCTCGTTATAACGAAGCTGAGTCAAAGATAACGGCATGATACGCCCAGAATTGCTATACTTTTGGACGTGAAAGTTAAGGTGAAGCAATGACAACAACTGCCCAAAGACCCAATACTATGAATACCACCAAACGTGATGACTTCCTTTTTGATCTTGTCGGTCAAGAGTTTGAACGCCAGCGTGATGGTTTAGAACTAATTGCCTCCGAGAACTTTACCTCGAGGGCTGTGATGGAAGCCGTTGGTAGTGTCTTAACCAATAAATATGCCGAAGGCTATCCAGGCAAGCGTTACTATGGTGGTTGTGAAGTTGTAGACAAAGTTGAGCAGTTGGCGATTGACCGCCTTAAAGAGCTTTTTGGTTGTGCTTGGGCCAATGTGCAGCCGCATTCGGGTAGCAGTGCCAATTTGGCCGCTTACTATGCACTTTTAGAAAAAGGCGACACCGTTCTGGGCATGTCTTTGGACATGGGTGGACACTTAACCCACGGCTCGCCAGTCAATTTTTCAGGTTTGAACTATAAAGTCATTGGTTACCCAGTAGACCGCGAAAAGGAAATTATTGATTTTGATATTGTTCGCCAGATGGCCTTAGAGCATAAACCCAAACTGATTATTGCTGGTGCTTCGGCCTATAGTCGCAGCATTGATTTTGCCAAATTTCGTACTATTGCTGATGAAGTTGGGGCTTACCTGATGGCAGACATTGCTCATATTGCTGGACTTGTAGCTGCTGGTGTGCATCCTTCACCGGTTCCATATGCACATGTTGTTACCTCAACAACCCATAAAACTTTGCGTGGGCCACGCTCGGGCATTATTCTTTCCAATGATTTAGACATCGGTGCGAAAATTGACAAGATGATTTTTCCTGGAACTCAGGGTGGGCCTTTGGAGCATGTGATTGCAGGTAAAGCAGTAGCTTTTTACGAGGCCTTACAACCAGAATTTAAAGTTTATGCCCAGCAGATTATAAACAATTCTAAAGCCCTAGCTGAGGCTATGAAGCAAAAAGGGTATCGCCTTATTTCGGGTGGAACTGATAATCATATGTTTGTGGTTGACTTGCGCGAGAAAGGCATCAAAGGTAATAAAGCATCTACAATGCTTGACGCAGCGCACATCACTGTTTCAAAAAGCACTGTGCCTTATGACACCGAGAAACCCTGGGTGACTTCGGGTATTCGCATTGGTACACCAGCCATTACCACCAGAGGTTTTACCCCAGATCAAATGCCAAAAGTTGCTGACTATATTGACCGTGCTTTAAGTGGGGAAGACCCGCAAGCAGTTAAGCATGATGTAATTGCCTTGGCGCGTCAGCACCCTATGCCTTAGAGTGCGCGAATACTTTGAATATAAGAAAGGGCGATTAAGCCTAAAATAATGGCCAAGAAAGCTAAAGCCCTAATAATCATACGCACCCACAACCACCCTGAAATGACTCTAACAGGATTGTTCTTAAAGATGGTGAAAAGCTAGTTTTGTTTGCGGCCTAGAATTAAACTGAGCAGTAAACCTGAAAGTAATAGTGGTATTAGACCTGCAACAAGAGTGATCAGGGCGGGTTGCCTGATTTTGTCAAATAAGGTTTTCTCTTGCATCCCCACAGTAATCACTCCAACTGGTGTATCTTGTTGACGCACTGCCTGACTCGAGACATTAGTAAGCTTGCCATCGATAATAAGTTGTTGGATGGATAAATTGGGATTGGTGGCTTCGGCAACAGTGCGAGTGATTTCTGGCAGTACAGGGTTAATAAAGTTTTCAGGAACGCCCGGCGTTGGTAAATCTTGATACCATCCTGCCAACTGATTCCCTTGGGCATCACTCAGTAAAACAAAGTCAATGTTGTTCTGCCGCAAGATAGGCTGGGTACGATTGATGGTGGTTTGAAATTGTTGTTGTACAGCAGCGTCATTAAACGCAGTATTGCCAATCCAACCACTCATGCTACTTGCTAAACTGCTAGCTGCATTCTGAACAGCCGTGTTTTGCTGTTCACGCAAAAAAGGCAGAGCTAAAAAATACAACATTGCACTAATACCTGCTATAGCTAAAAATCCAGGTAGTAAGCTCGCAAGCAAGAATTGCCCTATTCCACCTGTAGAACTACCTGATTTAACCACCGGGGCTTCGGAAACAGGAGGCAGGGTAGGATATCTGCTTTCAAAAGGGACTGATTTAATGGGTGTATTTTCGGTGGGTGTGTTACCAAAAAAACTCGAGGGTATCTTGAGTGCATCTTCTTGAATTGGAGTAACACTTAAATCTGGGCTAGACATGCTGACATCAGGTAAATTAACATCTGGTAAATTAACGCTAGGTAAAGTAATCCCAGGTAAGGTAAAACCAGGTAAATTCGGGCTCGAGATTTTTACATCTGGCCAGGTAGAACTGGACACTTTGACTTCAGGGAAGTTTGGACTCGAGATTGTAGCATCTGGCCAACTAGGGCTGGAAAGATTGACTTCGGGTACATCAGGAAGGGTAGGGCTCGAGAGATTAGCATCTGGCCAGCTAGGGGGTGTCACTTCGGGAAGGGTTGGTTCTGGTGTAGCTGGGGGTACGGGAAGCGAGCTTTTAGATTCAAGGTCTGGGTCAGTTTCTGGAATCGCCGTGCGTACAAAGACTTCAATCCCTGCTCTGCGAAAAAGTTTGGCAACTTTTTCGGCTTCGGCCTGGGTCACAGGTTTGGTAACGGGGTTGCGCCGAAGGAGGGCTAAGGCTTTGGTAAGGTCTAGTTTTAAGGTTTCAGCAAGTCTGGCTGCGGCAGCTTGCTCGTCAGTGATTGCGTCGCTAATCACCTCGACAAAGTATTTCATTGAATCTCCCATGTCTTGTGTTGGCTATAAAAGAATGCAATGGAAAAAAGACCAAACACGCCCCGATTTTCCCTGGAGATGGTCAGGGTTTAGCGGGTACTCTCTAAGCTTACACCATATTTCTGACAAAGGGAAATTACTGCCTTGCCAAAGCCATCACGCCAACGCTGATGTTTGATATCTTTTTCGAGGGTTCTTAAAAGTTGGGGGATGCTGCGCTGCGGAACTTCCTGTTTTGATATTCCCAGATCATAAAGGGTGTCATCCACCATGATTTCGCCCATGGGCCCTACAATGTTGCTCATTATTGTTTTAAGGTCTGCCACAAAATTGGAAACAACGGTAATGGCTTTGGCATCGGTTAAACTCTGCATATTAAGTTCATTGGCGGCGGTGATGACCTCGTTTAGAGGCAGGTGGGTTTGATGGGCAATTTCACCTAGGGTACGAATCCCATCTAAATGTGGAAAGAGTTGAACTCCGCGCAGGCTCATCGAGACTACTTGATGTTTTTCTAGCGGGCGTGCAGTCAGAATGCTATCTTCGTAAAAGGGATTAAAGCCATGTTTGCGTGAGACATCGGCGTGCATGGAAGCCTCGAGCAAAATGCGTTCAATCGAAGCCTTGATGGTTTTTTCGTTAGTGAGCGCATCGGGTCTAAAAGAATAGCTACCTTCATCCCAGTGCAGCAAAAGCGAAAGAGCTTTTACATCGCTGTGGCTGCCTAAATTGATATGAACAACACTGCCCTCTTCAAAATAAATGTTTCCTTGCTCTCCTTGAGGCTGACGCAAAGCTAGGGAACCGGTGGCCTGATTCATGGCCATATACTGCATGATATTGACTAAAACACCTTTATCTAAAAGACCTTGTAACGCCTCGTCCATGAATGTAGTGTAACAGGTACGCCAGGGGGGAGGGGTGCGAAAAAACTCACGCAAAAGTGAGTGGCAGGTGGTAAGTGATGGAGGATAGGTAGTAGAAAACGATCACCTGACACTTATTACCCATCACCTATAGGAAAAACTTCACACATGGCTGTAGCAGGGTACACCGTACAATAAACCCATGTACAAGATTTGTATTATTCCAGGTGATGGTATTGGACAGGAAGTGGTTCCGGCAGCAGTGCAGGTTCTGCAAGCGACGGGACTAGGGCTCGAGTTTATTCGTGCTGAGGCTGGCTGGGAAACATTTACTAAAACGGGAACAAGCGTACCCAATGAAACTTTAGAAAAAATCAAAGCCAGCCATGCTACTTTGGCGGGTGCTTTTACCAGCCCTAGTAAAAAAGTAGAAGGCTTTGCTGGAGCTATTCGTTACATGCGACGCAAGCTAGATTTGTTTGCCAATTTACGCCCAGCCAAGACCCGCCCTATCGAAGGCAGTTTTCAAAATATAGACATGCTGATGGTGCGTGAAAACACCGAAGGGCTCTATGTAGAAAAAGAACGTCGCTATGGGGATATTGCTATAGCTGACGCTGTGATTAGCAAATCTGCTAGCGAACGAATAGCCAAAGTGGCTTTGCAACAAGCCCAAAAACGCCGTAAGAAATTAGCTGTTATCCACAAGGCCAATGTGTTGCCCATCACCAGTGGACTCTTTTTAGATACGGCTATGGAAGTCGCTAAAAGCTATCCTGACGTGCAGACCTATGACATCATTGTAGATGCGGCGGCAATGAAGCTAGTACGCAATCCAGAAAGTTTTGATGTGATGGTGACCACCAATCTTTTTGGCGATATTTTAAGTGATTTGATGGCAGGCTTAGTGGGTGGTTTAGGTATTGCTCCAAGTGGAAACATCGGTGAAACCTACGCCATTTTTGAACCTGTTCACGGCAGTGCGCCAGATATTGCTGGCAAGGGTATTGCCAACCCTATTGCTACGATTCTTACTGCCTCGATGATGCTCATACATCTAGGTGAACACGCTACTGCACAGAAGATTGAGAATGCAGTGGATAAGGTTTTAGCCCAGGGCCCGTATACGCCGGATTTGGGTGGGAAGGCTAGTACGCAAGAGTTGGCGAGAGCAGTGATAGAAGCTCTTGGATAAATGAAAATTTATGATCTAGGACCAAATAGTTTTCAAAGTAATTTTATGGCTTTGATTCTTTACTTAGGACTAACAACGCTATCTTTGGCAAAAGCGGATGTGTATGTACTTTCTTTGCACCGTGTTGGAGCTGATGGTGGGTTGACACTGGCTATGTCTGAAAAAGACCTCGAGTCGCGCATTCAGATGTTGCTTGATCAAGGTTATCGTTTTATAACCCTCGAAAGTCCTTTATCTGAAACTACATCAAGTGAAAAACTGGCAGCAATTACCTTTGATGATGGTTATGAAGATGTTTATACTCATGCTTTTCCAGTTCTCAAAGGTTTATCTGTTTCAGCAACGGCTTTTGTGATTACCAGTTCTGTTGGTAAACCAGGGTTTGTGACTTGGGAGCAACTTATAGAACTTCAAGAGGCAGGTCGGGCTATAGGTTCCCATACGGTAAGCCACGCAGACTTAAAGATGCTAACACCCGAAAGTATAAAAAATGAATTGGCACAAGCACAGCATATTCTTTTAGAAAAAGGTCTGGACTCGAGTCCTTGTTTGGCCTACCCTTTTGGTGAACATGACAATCGTGTACGCGAACTAACCCGTCAATATCATTCATGTGCCTTTGCTACAGGTGAAGGTCTAAATAACATTACACAAGACCCATCAGCCTATAACCGCCCACTGCTTTTGCCCTTTGGTGTTTCTTGGCAAGCCCAAGGCAATGATATACGCTCACTGTTATTTTCAGAATCGTTGGTGTATTGGCTCTTGCCAAGTTCTGATAGTCAAGCTATACCGCAAGCCTTTTATCATCCAGCACGTTTTGAAATGCTTGGAAGTTTTCAGTTTCAAGCCAGCTATAAGAAAGCTAATCTATATCAAAATTTTTTCTATCGAGAAGGCTCTTTTGCTATAACAGGTCAGGCTAGTCGCTGGGGTGGTGATTACACAGAAATAAGTGGTGTTTGGTCAGGGGATAGTGTTGCTATAGGGTTAGGCTGGTCAAGCTATGGGCCAGTCTTTGGTGTTTCATTACCTGTATTTGATAGAGGAGAAGTCTGGCTTAAATTGGGAACAAAAAACAACAGGGCAATAGGTGCGTCGTTGATTCCTTTTGATTATGGATTAGTACACCTCGAGCTAAGTGCATTAAGTGGGTTTAATACCGAGGGCATTTACGCTCTACCTATATTTATTGATCAGGGCCGCCCTATTAGATTACTGGTTGGATTTGATGATGGTTTATATGGCGGGGTCAATGCTCGAGTTGGAAGCTTTGAAGCATATGGCACAATCTCAACAGATGCCCAGATAAGTTTTGGATTGAAATCATGATGGTAATTGCTATTCATCTCGAGCTTACTTTCTAGTTCTGCGCGGCTGAACTCCAAACAGTTTATGATTTACTTATGACCATAGACCTAAACGCCGATGCTGGCGAATCCTTTGGAGCCTGGACTCTTGGCAATGATCCTATACTCTTTGATTACATTAGCTCTGCTAATATCGCTTGTGGGTTTCATGCCGGCGATCCCCTCACCATTCAAAAAACAGTTTTACTAGCCAAACAAAAAAACATTCGTATCGGAGCGCATCCGGGCTATCCTGATTTAGTAGGGTTTGGTCGCAGACCCATAAAGGCTACACCTGAAGAAATTTATGCAGATGTGCTTTATCAGATTTCTGCACTGTACGGATTTTGCAAAGCTCAGGATGTATCTTTGTGTCATGTCAAAGCCCACGGGGCTTTATCAAATGTGGCTTGCCAAGATGCAGCTATAGCTAAAGCCATTGCTCAGGCTACAAAAGATTTTGATAAAAATTTGCCTTTGGTGGTGTTACCATCAACTGAACTCGAGACTCAAGCCTTGTCTCTAAACCGGCCAATCATCAAAGAAGGATTTCCAGAAAGAGCCTACTTAAAAAATGGCCAGCTTGCGCCCCGTTCTATGCCGGGCTCGAGTATTCATGATCCACAAGAAGCAGCCAGCCGTGCCTTGCAAATGGTGAAAGAAAAAAGAATAGCAACCATTGATGGGGGATATTTTTCTATAGACGTGCAAACCCTTTGTATTCATGGGGATAATCCAAAAGCTGTAGAGATTGCTAAAGCTATAAGAGAAACACTCGAGGCTGAAGGCATACAGATTCTAGGAAGGGAAAAGTGACGAGTGGCGAGTGGCGAGTAAGAAAGATTTTCACTCACCACTCGCCACTCGTCACTGTATTTATGAAACAGCTCGAGGGATTCTACATTTCTTTTTCTACAACGTTTGATGAAACAGCTAATCGCCAACTTCAAGCTTTGTGCCAAACTTTAGTCGATCATCTTCTATTGGGCGTGACTGAACTTTACCCTGCTTATACTAATCTTTATATTGAATATGATGCCAAGCAAGTTTCTCGTCAAAATGTAGAAGCCTGGGTTAAACAATATCAGCAGCAGAGCTTGCAAGATATTTCAGGAAAAACAGTTACTATTCCTGTACGTTATGACGGTGAAGATTTAGCTTGGATTGCAATGCAAACAGGCTTGAGTATTCTAGAAATTATTGCTTTGCATTCAGAGCCTAGCTATCATGTTTATGCGGTTGGTTTTACTCCAGGCTTTCCCTTGATGGGAAAACTTAATGATGCCTTATATTTGCCACGGCGCAAGACACCTCGCAAAAAAGTTCCCGCGCATAGTGTAGCTATGGCGGTTTCGCAAACGGCGGTTTATCCGCAGTCAACACCAGGTGGATGGCACTTATTAGGCACCTCATTAAAAACCATTTATGACCCCAATAGGGAAGAGCCTTTTTTGCTTAATCCTGGTGACAGCGTAAAATTTGAACCTAGTGATGGCCCTACACCATCTGAGGTAAAACCCCTCGAGCTTTTACCCATAGAACCCAAGCATCCTGTTTTGCAAGTAGAAAAACCTGGGCTTTTAGATTTAGTAGTAGATGCGGGTAGATTTATGGTTTCACGCTTTGGTATGGCCAAGAGTGGAGCAATGGATGAAGTCTCAGCGCGTTTAGCCAATTCATTGGTTGGAAATAAAGAAGGAACAGCCTTACTCGAGTTAACCCTAAAAGGCCCTGTGTTTACAGCTTTGCAAGATGTGGTACTTGGTTTTGCTGGCTACGCAATGGAACCGTTCGTTAATAAAAATCCCATTGAGCCATTCTCGAGCTTTCTACTCAAAAAGGGTGAGGTACTTTCCTTTAAGCCGTCTAGCATTGGTGTGAGAGCCTATCTTTCAGTTGCAGGTGGCATTGAGAGCCAGACGTTTTTGGGTAGTGCGAGTATAGATTTGAAGGGCTGTATCGGGCGAGCCCTAAAGGCTGGTGATATTTTGGGTGCAAATAAACGTGTAAAGACTCGAGCCTCTTATATTGCACGTCCTTATGATTTTGGTAACTTTCCTATTAGATTGTTTCCTGGTCCCCAGTTCACACCCGAAGCTCTTGAAAGCTTGACTCGAGGGTCTTTTCGGATAAGTAGTGCTGACCGCATGGGAATAAGACTCGAGGGTCCAAAGATTCCTAGCCATGAGCTTATAAGTGAGGCTACTCCTATGGGAGCCATTCAGATTACTACGCAGGGTGACCCGATTATTTTGCTCAATGACCGTGGACGGATTGGTGGATATGCCAAACCAGCCATCATTGACCCTAGAGATTGGTCTCGGTTAGCTCAGGCTCGGCCAGGACAGAAGCTGCACTTTGTCCTAAGTAAAGGCTAAAAATCGGCTCAAGTAGTATTAATTTGCATTTTGTAACACGAAAATACTACATTTAGCCAGTTTTCAAAACAAAAAAGTACAAATTTATTGTATAGATGCAAAATGTGTGTTAAACTTTGCTCAAGTGTTGGTTATCGTGCAACACTTCCAAGTCATGACAATTTCTTTTTCTGAACCCTTGGAAGCTTGCTGATAACTAACAAGACCCACCACGGAGGATTCATGAACCACGATTTTGATGTTATTTCAGCAGCCCGTAACTGGCGTTTGGACAACATGGCCAGGCAAGTTCCTACTGATATTGCTAAAGATGTCTATGCTAAAGACGTTCTTAGTGCTGAAGAACTTCGCCAGCGTTTGAGTAGGCCAGTCTGGAAGTCTTTGCAAGCAACCATGGAAAAGAGCACCACGCTTGATCCTGCCATTGCCGATACTGTTGCGCTGGCCATGAAAACCTGGGCTCAAGAAAAAGGTGCAACCCACTACACCCACTGGTTTCACCCGCTTACAGGTTCAACTGCCGAAAAACACGATAGCTTTATCAACCCCACCAGTGATGGTCAGGCTATTGCCACCTTTAGTGGTAAAGAACTGATTCAGGCCGAGCCTGATGCTTCATCTTTTCCCAGTGGTGGCCTGCGGGCAACTTTTGAAGCCCGTGGTTACACCGCTTGGGACCCTACCTCACCAGCTTTTATTTTGCGTCATGCCAATGGTGCAACTTTGTGTATTCCAACAGCTTTTGCTTCTTGGACTGGCGAAGCCCTTGATCTTAAAACGCCGCTCTTGCGCTCCATTGAAGCTCTAAATAAAAGTGCCCAGCGCGCGCTAAAGCATTTTGAAGTTGAAGGCAAAGTAAGTTCAACTTTGGGTGCTGAGCAAGAATACTTTTTGATTGACGAAGAGTTTTATTATCGCCGCTCTGACTTGGCCATGACCGGTCGTACTTTATTTGGAGCTAGACCGCCACGTGGACAAGAACTCGAGGATCACTACTTTGGTTCGATTCCTGATCGTGTGCTTTCCTTTATGACTGACGCTGAAAGCCAAATGTATGCTTTAGGTATTCCAGTTAAGACTCGCCACAACGAAGTGGCTCCAGGTCAGTTTGAAATTGCACCCACATTTGAAAACAGTAACCTTGCCGCAGATCATCAACAATTGATTATGCAAATTTTGCGTAACACTGCTCGCCGTTATGGGTTGGTGTGCTTGCTGCACGAGAAACCCTTTGCTGGCATTAACGGTTCAGGTAAGCACTGCAACTGGTCTATGGGAACGGATACTGGTCACAACTTACTCGAGCCTGGTGAAACCCCACATGACAATTTGCAATTCTTATTCTTTTGTAGCGCAGTCATTTTGGCAGTAGATACCCACCAAGACCTTCTAAGAATCAGTGTGTCCTCTGCCCCTAACGATCATCGCCTTGGTGCAAACGAAGCCCCACCTGCCATCATCTCAATTTTCTTGGGTGACCAACTCACCGATATTTTTGACCGCATCGCAAGCGGTAAAGGTGGCTCAGGTAAGAAGTCTGGGTTCTTGCAGCTAGGTAGTGCAGTCTTGCCGCACTTGCCACGCCATGCTGGCGACCGCAACCGTACTAGCCCTTTTGCTTTTACAGGAAACAAGTTTGAATTCCGCGCCGTAGGTAGCAGCCAGAGCATCTCATTTCCTATTACTGTACTTAATTCAATTGTGGCTGAAGCTATTGATAGTTTAGTGAGTGCTGTTGAAGCCAAGATGAAAAAGAAAATGTCCTTTGAGGCGGCTGCGCTAGAAGTGATTAAAGAAACCTATACCTCGCGCAAGCGCATTATTTTTAATGGTGACGGTTACTCTGAGTCCTGGCACAAAGAAGCCGAAAAACGCGGCCTCTTAAACTACCGCACAGCCCTTGATGCCATTGAACATTTGACTGATAAGAAGAATGTCAACTTGTTTTCTAAACTGGGTGTCTTGAGCAAGCGTGAAGTAGAGGCTCGCCAGGAAATCATGTATGACATTTACTTTAAGACCGTAAATATTGAAGGTGAAACTACTGAGTGGGTAGCCCAAACCCAAATTTTGCCCAGTGCTTTGGCCTATTTGAGTGAACTTGCTGATAATGATGCCGAGGATTCTAAAGCTCTAAAGCGTATTTTAGGACAAGTCAGTGAAGCTACTGATGCTTTGTCGGATGCACTAGAAGAACTCAAAGTACAAAATGCTGATCTTGGTGGTGATGAGGTTCACGAAAAAGCTCATCATATGCGTGACCATGTTTTACCCGCCATGCTAACGGTTCGCAAAGCTGCTGATGATTTAGAGCGCATTGTGGCTGATAAGCACTGGCCTTTGCCTAGTTACCGTGAGATGCTATTTGTAAAATAGTTTTCTCTTAAAAGATTGAAACATAAGTCATCCCAAAATTTCGAGTTCACGTTGTCGTGAACTCGAAATTCCACTATAGTTTGTCATTGCGAGGAGCGTTTTGATGATAAAAATTGATGCAAACGATGCTTTGTAAGTCGTTTGACGTAGACCAGCGACGAAGCAATCTCACTGCTCTGAGTCTGCTACAAAGTCAGAGCAGTGAGATTGCTTCGCGGATTACATAACGCTTGGCTTTATCAGCATTGAATGCACCCTAAGCTTAGGCTCGCAATGACGAATCACTATGCAAACGGTGCACTGTGCACCGTTTGCATAAAAGATTAGGGATGACTTAAGTTTTTATGATCTCGTGGGCCTCATAGAGACTATGAACAACATCAGGGGTTAAAGCCTCGAGCCTGCTGCGGTGGGCCTCTTCATGACATATAGCAATACATCTCATCCCTGCGGCAACTGCTGATGTCGTGCCAGTAACACTATCTTCTAGCACTATGCAGTGTTTGGGGTCTACTTGCAGAGTGTTCGCTGCTAATAAATAAATATCAGGGGCAGGTTTACCACGCGCAACATGATTGATGCTAAAGCGTTTCTCTAAAAGATGTTGCCAGGGTTGATTGGCTAGTGTAGCCTCGATAATATCTAGAGCAGAATTAGAAACAAGGGCAAAAGGAATGTTCTTTTGCACTACAAAATCAAGAATTTCAGAAGCCCCAGGCTGCTCTTCTACAGTGCGTAAATATCCTTTGACAAAATCATTAAGCTCTAAAGTTAAAGCCTTGGTGTCTTCTGTCCAGCCAAAATGTGCTTTGGCTAGTTTAATCATATCCTCGGCAGTGATGCCAGTAAACTTTTCTTGTAAGGCAGGCTCTAAAGTAAACCCTTTTTGGCTTATCCAGTCACGCTCGGCAACTTTCCATAGAGATTCTGAATTGACTAAAGTTCCGTCCATATCAAAGAAGATGGCTTGTGGTGGTGTGGGTGATTTCATAAATACTTATTATAGAGTGCAAAGACCTTATAGGGATGTTGGAGATTGGTGGGAGAGATGAAAACTAGGCTGTCAGCATTTCGGCAATTCAGCTAGTCAGTTCGGTTTCAATTCCTTATAGGAAAGCTAAAAACTGGGTGCGCCATCAGGTCAGATTGTGCATTGTCGGTGTAGTTTCAATTCCTTATAGGAAAGCTAAAAACATAGTACCTTTATCCCCCTGGGATGTATCCACATCCGTTTCAATTCCTTATAGGAAAGCTAAAAACTCTTGTTTTACTTCCACTCTAATTTGCCTTATCTTTTGTTTCAATTCCTTATAGGAAAGCTAAAAACACACTCAATTCTGTGTAACAGGCATTTGGTTCACATGTTTCAATTCCTTATAGGAAAGCTAAAAACTGTCGTGTAGGTAGCCCATTAGTTGCCTCCTAAGTCTTGTTTCAATTCCTTATAGGAAAGCTAAAAACTCTCTATATATAAGGTATCTCGAGCAGGAAAAACGGCGTTTCAATTCCTTATAGGAAAGCTAAAAACTCGGTTTTAACGGGTTTTTGAATGGTGCTGTGAGGGGTTTCAATTCCTTATAGGAAAGCTAAAAACTTTTTTAGACGTGACTGGACTCGAGGCGGATGAGGCGTTTCAATTCCTTATAGGAAAGCTAAAAACACAAAATGGCAACACCTAAAGACGCACCCTACAAACGTTTCAATTCCTTATAGGAAAGCTAAAAACATCTGTAAAAGTGTTTTTATATATCCATTGGAGTTTGTTTCAATTCCTTATAGGAAAGCTAAAAACGCTAAACGCCTCTTTCTCTTGACCGTTTACCAGAAACAGTTTCAATTCCTTATAGGAAAGCTAAAAACTTTTCTTAATCTCTTGTGGCTTACTTACTGAATTACCGTTTCAATTCCTTATAGGAAAGCTAAAAACCAATAATTTGACCGGCTCGAGAATCGTAACTTCAATGTTTCAATTCCTTATAGGAAAGCTAAAAACCTCCTTTGGCTAGGCTTACTTATTGCCTGTATTGGGTTTCAATTCCTTATAGGAAAGCTAAAAACTAATGCAGATAAATTAAAATCTCAAGGCGTAGAGTTTGTGTTTCAATTCCTTATAGGAAAGCTAAAAACTCCTGTACGCTCGCAGCCTTGCCGCAACATTTCAAGTTTCAATTCCTTATAGGAAAGCTAAAAACAACACGACCCGCCAGGCGGCTTCCTAGACAATCCTAGAGTTTCAATTCCTTATAGGAAAGCTAAAAACGTCTACCCTGCTGCCAAAGGTGATGCAGACACAAGTTTCAATTCCTTATAGGAAAGCTAAAAACGTGTTGCCATAGGGGATATTAAGTTTTAGTTTTCTTTAGTTTCAATTCCTTATAGGAAAGCTAAAAACAGGGGCAGATTGACCTTGCCCCGATATGGTCAAATGCGTTTCAATTCCTTATAGGAAAGCTAAAAACTGCCCACATTTAAGCAATGCGGTAGGAAAAAGGAAGTTTCAATTCCTTATAGGAAAGCTAAAAACTTTCTGGAAGAAGTACCCGAACAGAATACCTTTTGAAGGTTTCAATTCCTTATAGGAAAGCTAAAAACCGTTACTTCACTTTCAGGGTCAACACAGAAAAACTGTTTCAATTCCTTATAGGAAAGCTAAAAACCTGCTAAAAGCCTCTTTCTCTTGACCGTTTACCAGAAACAGTTTCAATTCCTTATAGGAAAGCTAAAAACTGTTTAGCGAGCATGTACACAAAGACCACCATAAGGTGTTTCAATTCCTTATAGGAAAGCTAAAAACTGTTTAGCGAGCATGTACACAAAGACCACCATAAGGTGTTTCAATTCCTTATAGGAAAGCTAAAAACCATCATAATACATATTGACATATTATGATTAACTTGAGTTTCAATTCCTTATAGGAAAGCTAAAAACCTACCACCTAAAATCTTTATAACCTTCTATATTCAGTTTCAATTCCTTATAGGAAAGCTAAAAACTAGGGTTAACACACTTTTGGTTATCGCATTTGTGGGTTTCAATTCCTTATAGGAAAGCTAAAAACGTACCTGAAATTCTAAAAGAAAATGACATCAATAACTAGTTTCAATTCCTTATAGGAAAGCTAAAAACTTACCATCTCAACCGTTTGTCCATCGAATGCAATCCACTGTTTCAATTCCTTATAGGAAAGCTAAAAACTAGAATTTTATCCTTCTAATTGAAGGGTATCTCTTTGGTTTCAATTCCTTATAGGAAAGCTAAAAACCAGGTGAAAGCGCAACAGTCATTATCTGCAAGCGCAGTTTCAATTCCTTATAGGAAAGCTAAAAACTAAGGAGTTTTGCAGCTTCTTGATATTCTTTTATTGGGTTTCAATTCCTTATAGGAAAGCTAAAAACTTCATGTTTACGGCTTATCTATCGGTGGCAGAAAAATGTTTCAATTCCTTATAGGAAAGCTAAAAACTCAAAAAACACGGCTTCGAGTGTACACTGAACCCGAGTTTCAATTCCTTATAGGAAAGCTAAAAACCCCCTACCCAACCAACAGGGCCAGCTAGAGCTAGGAGTTTCAATTCCTTATAGGAAAGCTAAAAACCATGCTGGCAGAGATTGTCCTACTGGCGCAGCAATCAAGCGTTTCAATTCCTTATAGGAAAGCTAAAAACGAGTAAGGGATTAATCATGCTAGGCTCACCTCATCGTGTTTCAATTCCTTATAGGAAAGCTAAAAACTTTTAGCTCATTCTACTCAGGGATTAACGAAGCGTTTGTTTCAATTCCTTATAGGAAAGCTAAAAACTCGAGGCTATTGAATCCTCAATCAATGTTTTTATTGAGTTTCAATTCCTTATAGGAAAGCTAAAAACTCAATTGCACTTGGTAGGTGATTCATTTCAATATCTTAGTTTCAATTCCTTATAGGAAAGCTAAAAACGATTGACTGTCTTGTTTTACCTACTGCTGTAGGTAGGTTTCAATTCCTTATAGGAAAGCTAAAAACACGCTTCACGGCTTTCTGACATGCCACTGATAGCGTGTTTCAATTCCTTATAGGAAAGCTAAAAACTCTTTTATTGGCAAGTCTATTTCAGGTTCTATAGAGTTTCAATTCCTTATAGGAAAGCTAAAAACCATTTGTCCCTATCACAATACTATACTAGATGCTATAGTGTTTCAATTCCTTATAGGAAAGCTAAAAACATACCCAGTACCGTTTTTTGTGGCGTGGGTAGATGGGTTTCAATTCCTTATAGGAAAGCTAAAAACTTTTTAGCCTAGCTCTTGGGTGTCGCATTTTCTGTGGTTTCAATTCCTTATAGGAAAGCTAAAAACGCCTTCTCAACAATCAGCCTAGTTAGCCTTAAACAGGTTTCAATTCCTTATAGGAAAGCTAAAAACCGAACGGACGCACAGCTACTCGAGGTGAAGTGTTGAGGTTTCAATTCCTTATAGGAAAGCTAAAAACCCCCTCCTCAAGAGTCTAGTGGCGTTTCCTATCTCGGTTTCAATTCCTTATAGGAAAGCTAAAAACTAACCCCTATGGCAACACTGCCATAGGGGTTATTATGTAGTTTCAATTCCTTATAGGAAAGCTAAAAACTCAGGGCGTACTTCTAAAGCAGTACCACGAATAGCATGTTTCAATTCCTTATAGGAAAGCTAAAAACTCGTTTGTTGCCACCCTTAGCTTTGCTTTTTTCCCTGGGTTTCAATTCCTTATAGGAAAGCTAAAAACCCGTTTTTTCCCATCTGGGCCTTTATCCAAGTATACACTTCTTTAATCAATTCATGACGCAATTTACGCCCACTTTTGCAAAAAGACCGTGCTGGACGCAGAAATTCTTTGTTTTGGGGGTTGTGTCGGTCTAGCGGGGTTTTTACAGCATTAGACACCGACACGCTTTTTGGCTATAAAAAGTCTCCAGGCTCTTTGGTGGCTATGCCAAGGCGTTCTTTCTCGAGCCAATCTGCCGTTCGCAAAGTATAAAACAGCACTGTGTCGTGGGTGTCATCAATCACTTCGCTGACCTCATGCTTGAGCCGCTTGAACTGCCCAGGTGCTAATTCACCTTCGAGTAGAGAGTTTTGAACGTGGGTAAGGTACTTACGCCCAATTTTGAGAACTTTATTTACCCGATCAACCCCAACATCGTAAACCATAATAATGTACATGTCAGTACCGAGCAACGAGTAATGAGCAATGAGTTTTGAGTGATGAGCAATGAGTAGAGATCATAATTTCCTGGCTAGGGAGGCTTTTAGTCCGCCCAAGATTCTCGAGACTTCTTCGGCTTGTTCTATAAGGTGGTCAAATTTAGGTTTATCTAGATAGTGGATTTCATAAGCAATATATAACTGAGAGCGAACCTCTGCACAAGAAGCCTTTGCGATAACAATAAAGCGGTGAAAATCAGCCCTGCTTCCACGCTCAAACCCTTCGGCGATATTTGACATAACCGAAACAGATGCTCTTTGAATTTGACTCAACAAGCCAAAATCCTTTGAAAACTTGCCCGATTGAGTCACGACATATATCTCTTTTACTAACCCTTTAGCCTTTTGCCAAGCAATAAGGTCTTCAAACCGTTCAACCTTCCCACTCATTGCTTTTCTCTCATTGCTCATTGCTTTCACCTCATTACTTTTCCTCTCATTGCTCATTGCTTTTCCACTCATCACTTTCCCCTCATTGCTCATTGCTCTCGCCTCATTGCTCCCTTCACCACTTTGCCACATAAGGTTTATAGACTTCATCGCCAATAAGGTGCTTCTTGAGCTTGTAGCACTCCATGCGAATCAGCCGTTTATAAGACACATGTCGTTTGAGTTTGGGAATAGCGATGGTGTCTTTAAGGCGTTCGTCATAGGCTTTGACAAAGGTTTGCCGAGCAGATTCTTTTAAGAAAATACCGCCCGAATCTTTTTCAAAACTATCGGCCTTGATCATGCCTTTATTGAGTAATGTAAAAATTACGCGGTCAACGATGATGGGCTTAAAAATTTCGGCGACATCAAGGTTTAGGCTGTAACGGCGGTAATTGGTAGTGTGCAAAAAGCCAATGCGTGGGTCTAGGTGAGTGCGGTAAATTTCAGAAAGACACGAGACATACATTTTGCTATTACCAAAAGAAATAAGTGCGTTGACGCGGTTTTGTGGCGGGCGTTTGCTGCGATTTTCAAACTTGAAGTCGTCATTGGCAATAATCTTGTCCCAGGCACTGTAATAGGTGTTTCGGGCATTACCCTCTAAAGCCATTAAGGTTTCTATGTCTTGCTGGTCAGGAATCAGGTTTTGTGAATCACGGATGTCTTCAATAATGTTTGTTAAGTCAGTGTCACGGCGGTTGTAGTACATCAGCACTTTTTCGATGTTGCGTAGCGAACCCAGCACAAAGGCTTTGGCAATCTCGAGCCGTTTGGGGTATTGGTTGTAATGCGTGGCTTGTTGCAGCGTCATAAAGCCACTCACATATTGTTCACGTGGCATATACGAACCCGCATAGTAGCCATAGTAATTGTAAACATGTAAAGGAATTTCTTGCTGGGTCAAGAAGTTTAAGACTCTGGTGTTCAAATCCACTTCGCTAAAAATATGGATTTCACTGGTTGTCTCGACAGGAACCATACGCATTCCTTTTTCACTGTCAAAACGAAGGCTGTTTTGGTGACGGGAGAGGCTGCCAGCCGAGAAGATGTACACGGGGTTTTTCACTAAGCATAGCTTAGGTTGATTGACAGGAGATTGTTGTCAGATTTTGCATTTAATGCTAGCTGTTCAGGTCTTTGCTGTAGGTAGAACAATGATCTCGAGGCTAGGAAAAGCCTGGCGGTAAATCCTCTCATCAAAGGTTAGAAAGCGTTGTGCAAAGGTACTGGCATGTGCCCCTATCAAAAAATCCGCCAAAATTTGCCTCGGACCCGTGTCACCTTTTTGTTTACGTCTTCGCTCGGCATACTGATAATAACTCTGCCCAGCCTGTTTCCAAACAGCACGCTCCATACGCCACTCAACATTAAGGTTTGATTCTTTCAAAAATTCATCTAGAAAGGCTTCTTGCAAAGGAACGGCTAACAGTTCTGCATAAACCACAGGGGAGATAAGCATATTCCCTAGCTCACTAGCCTGCTCGAGAGCCTCTTGAGACGTTCTGATGTCCCTGGGGTTATCAGCCTTGAGCAAAGTGACGAGTACATTGGTATCTAGGGCAGTGACTACCATCCACGCTTCTCTCGCAAACTCTCGGCAATCTGTTTAGCAGTCAACCCTTTGTTTTCACTGAGCGAACCTGCGTATTTGGCAAATGCACTCTTTTTTTGCTCAGTTTTTAGACGTGCCTGGCCTTTATCATCTACCTCGAAGGTTAGGGTGTCACCTTCCCGCAGCTTTAAGGCACTGCGTATCTCGAGGGGAATAGTTACCTGACCTTTGCTCGTTACTTTGGCTTGTTTACTGATCATTTCCTTACCTCACAAAGTAAGGATAGCACATTCCTTACTTTGTGAATGTTGTTATTCGTCCTTTGTACCACTCCAGCAAAACTCGTTATAGGCACAGGTTTTACAGTGATGCAACCAGGTTGCTTTGGGCGGTGTAGCTGCTTGAACTAACTTTGCGATGGCATTCATAGCTTCTAGCAGTTGTTCACGCATATCATCCAAACGAATCTCTTTGCGCTCACGTTCTTCTGGTACTAAAATTTCACCTATGGCTTCTACGCCTTCCTGTTCCATGAGCCACAAGTAATACGCGAGTTGTAAACTGGCGGCTTCTATAAACTTGCTCGTCTTCTTGATTTCGCTCAAGATAAGTTTGCCATTTTCACGGCGTACTTTGTCTACACGTACACCACTGGGGAGTTCTATTTCTTTGGTTTCGCGTTTGTAGTGGGATTCGGTGTTGAGGCGGCCTTGCTCTAAAAAATCGTTCTCGTGTTCAGGTTCTATGTGGTGGGCCATGAGCCAGCATTCACGGGGGCAGATGGCGTAGTACCAGATGAGTGTACCTGTGATATTTACTTCGCTAGAAGACATTTGGGTCATAGCTTCGATTCATTCTTGCCTCGAGTTGAGTTTCAAAGGTATCAAAATCTTTTCTGGAAAGCAGATGGCCAAAACCAGTATCGCTATGATAGTCACTATCATTTTTTGCTCGAAGGATTGCAGGATACCTTTCCATTTGGCCGCAAATTTGAGGAACTAATCGCCACCTTAAAGGGGCCACAAAGTGTTTGAGGAGGCTCAAGAAACGTTTGCGTTGGGAAAATTCAAGGTTCATCATAAACCTTACATCCTGATAACGCTCGTAAATATCATAAACATGACTAATCTTAAATTCACTCATCCAATACTCAACAAGAGGCGTAAGCCAATTATCGGGTGTGGCAACAAAAACACTAGCATTTCGCTCGAGGATTGCCTCATCCCCATCATCTTCTTCAATCATTTCAAAAGGATTTAGTCCTGCTAGTTTGCTCCACTTACCTTCGGCCGCACTTTTGAAACGTTTCAAGATACCAATGTTTGCATCTTGAATACTCAATTCTTGATAGTATTTTTCAATAAGCCCACTTGCTATTTCTTCGCTCCATTCGTCTGCTTGCATAAGTAATTCATCAGTGAGACGACGCTGATGCTCATTCTTGTAAATAATTTTCCTCATATCGAAACCACTCTCACGAACGAAACTAAATACCTCAACTGTTGCCATATCACCTTCAGCGTGACGATTGGCTCGCCCAGCCGATTGAACAATGCTTGAGAGGATTGGTTTAGCTCGTAAAAGATGGCGAAAAGACAAGTCAACACCTGCCTCGAGAACTTGGGTACTAACAGCGAGAACAGGCTTCTTTTCGCTCAGTCGTCGTGCAATAGTGCTGATTTGATATGCCTTATGTAAAGGGGTCATCATACCGTGCAGATTTAGGCATACATCTGCCTCAGTTTTCTGTCGGACAAGTTGGAAAACATTGACAGCATCAGCAATGGTGTTGAGAATAATGGCAACCTGTTTGTGTTTTTTAAGTTTTTCCACAGCTTCTTCAACTAACTTCGTTTCATTCCAAGGTTCATCATGAATAACGAGTTGATAGCGATTTGCGCTTTCAACGATAGGTGCTAGAGGCTGAGGCGTTTGAGCTAAACCGTGTCCTGTTGGTGGCAAGGTAGCCGTTATAAGCATGACTGTAGCATTCAAACGCTCGCACAAGATTTCTAAACCTTTTAGGAAACCATTGTAAACACTCGAGTTAATAATTTGTGGCTCGTCAATGATAATAAAGCTGTTTTTCAAAGAGGGAATCCGAATGCTCTGTTGTGCGCTAGCAGGGAAAATAGCTCTGAAAAGTTGATTGAACGTCGTAGCAATAATGGGTGCTTGCCAAGATTCCATCGTAAGAATGTCAATAGGTTCTCTCTTTTCGTCATCAGTTTTTTGTTCTTTAGTATTGCTAAGTACGGCAAGATGATGATGCTCGAGAACCTCGAGTTCTGTCACTTCTCTTATTTCTTTAGCAGCTTGTGTCAGAATAGCAAGATATGGGGCAACGTAAATGATGCGCTGACTTCCTTTTGATGAAGCGTGTTCCAGTGCAATTCGTAAAGAGGCAAGTGTCTTACCCCAACCTACAGGTAAATTAAGCGTAAACCAGGATTTATCTTGATGCTCGAGATAGTTTTTGATTACTTGTTCTTGAACCTTCTGACGCTTATCCGCCATTGTTTGATAACCGTCAGCGACAGCTTTTTGATACTTCGCCTCGAGTTTTGACCTAAATTTTTCTAACACTTCTTTGGCTTTTTCGGGGGTTAATGTAGCTTCTGATTGCTTTACCGAACTAGCACTAAGTCGGTCAGCAGCAATAAGTTTACCTGTGACATCACGGCAAATCCAGGAAGCATAAGCTGATTCATTACCGTTGGTAGCTTCATGTAATTTTCTGTGCTGCTTTTTGTATTCTCTAGCCCAATTTTGCTCGAGTTGCGTGAGTTGTGTACTGAAATCCTGATAATTTTTAACAGTGATATTGATTGTTACAAAGTGAGTTTTCACCATAGTATCTAAATCAGCAAAAAATACATCAATGGGTGGATAATTCTTTATTGATTCTTTCCAAGGAATAGGCACAGGTTGAGGTGAGTCATCTCGGTCTCTCAATCTACCATGATGATCTTGCAGGTCTTGGACTAATAGCAGATAGTGTTGTATTACTTCAGTCGTAGGTGAATCACCCAGAAGTCCTCGAGCATAAATGGCAAAGAGAGCTGTTCCAACGTAAGCGTGAGGAATTGTTGCTAATCCCTTTTCATTTGCAACTGAGCGTCGCAAGTAATCTTGCCAAGTAGGTCTAGCTTTACCAGCGTCATGCAGTAATCCTGCTAAAAAAGAAAGTTGCTCGAACATTGAGCCAGTCGAAGACCCACAAGCCAAAGCAACCTCGAGCAAATGCTCTAAGAGCTGTTGCTCTGGTCTAGCTTCGCAATCTTCAAAACGTGTTACCAAAGGCTTATCCATCCTTGTTGACTTTTCACCCAACGCGTAGGCACGCCTTGCCCCTGTGTCGGCACAAAACGAAAGGGCTTTCCTGAACGCTCGAAGATAAAATTCATCGTACCTTCGTAACGCTGTTCACCAAGGGATTCATAAGGAATGCCACCTGCTCGCACATACTGATGACCGGGTTGAATTTCAATATTCGTGACAATATGTGAAGGTACAACAGTTAAGCACGTGACCGTATTCTCTGGTGTAGTCTCCTCACCTTCTATGGTGTCAACAAAATGAGGTTTAGTGAGTGCAAATGCACTGCCTAAGTAAGTGTGATAAACGGATAAACCTTGAGTTAAATGTTCTTGCAAAGCTTCAAAATGTTCACCATGAAAGTAAATGCGGTAATAGGGTTTAATGACTAGCTCAATACTGGTTGGGCGATTAAAACTTCCGCTAGAAAAATAGCCTTTACCAAGTAATGAAACTTGTTGTGTTCTCGTATTTATAGGATTTAAAAGCTGCAATCCTGTCCATGCTTCCCCTTGCCATCGCTCTAAACCTAAAATGCTACCCAACAAGCCACGTAGTGCAGTACGCGTAATAAACGGATAACTCGCATGGGTCGCCGTTGTGTCAGGACGGCGAAAATGGGCTATGTTACCCTTTAAATCAAAGACGAGCAGTTTCATGGTTTTTACAAATGCCAGTCATTATGTTTTTCAATGAAACTAGGTAAATCGCCAATAAGTGAAAAACGTGGTTGCAACCATACACGGCAGCGTTGAATCTTATCTTTGTTATGCTCGAGCGTTTTTGCTAATTCACTAATGTCTAGATTGACATCGGAAATTCTACTGGGTGTATTCCCAGAACGCCACGTATCTGCATCAGGCTCGAGCTTTACTGTGTCCGTAAGGTCACCAATACGGAACAAAGGATTCTTGTATTCGACATGTAGTAAAAATTGTGGTTGCTGGATGCCGCGCCCTCGAGCCTGCCGATGCTGCGTTCCGCGCCATAAGCCCTCGAGAACAAGGTCAACATCACTACTACTCAGTCCTGTTTGCTTAGCAATAGAGGCATTGACCACACCAGCATTGATAAACACGGCAAAGGGCAACGTAAAGGATGACCAAATAGTGCCTTGCTCTTTGGCTTCATTTTTTTCACCATCTTTGCCAGCATCTTTAGAATCTACTGAAGGCATCACAACCGTGCCTTGCACGTAGCGTGTCTCGGCTGGGTGCATCGAGTGCGCCCAAGAAATTTGAATCGGACCTGTGAGGTCGAATTTTTCTTTTGACACTGAAAATGTAACACCAAAAGCACGTACATCGAGTGCATATTGGGTTAAAAGGTCGTGGTAGCTTAGCTTGACCGCCCTTTCACCAGCCAACTTGCGTATCTCATCAGCAAGTGAGGCGCGTCCAAGGAGTTTATTGTCTGCCGTGCGCTTTTCTTGAACAAAGACATGGTTTTGATGGCTGGATTCATTCTCGAATTTTGCAATGAGATAATCTCTAACATCACGTTTAAGGCTTACATCCGAAAGACTAATGCGCCCGTCTTCTTCGTCAAAAATCCGTCTGGCATTGCTGTCAGCCAAGGGGTCACGGTTAGGAATACCATCCTTAACTGACTTGATAAAAACAAACTCTCCGCTAGTTGCACTCATGATTCCACCTTCCCGAGCATATAACCTGCCCAAAACGCTGCCATAAATTCATCACTGTTCTTTTTGACCTTATCTTTCATGATTGGATAATTACTCAACCAAACGCCTAGTCGTCCTCTAAAATCTTCACTCAGTCCCGCTTTAACTCGAGTTGCATACTCAGGTAATCTTCCTAACGCCCTTCGGTAAATTGCATCAGGTGTAAGGTCACTGCCAAAGGTCATCACACGGTGCTGCAAATAGTCTTTTCCCTCAATTGCGTAATACTGTCTTGAAAATTGCCTTACAAGATAACCAGCCGCAAAACCTAGTTCCTCAATGTCTTGAAACCGAATGTCCTGTAAGGGTGTAGTTGAGATATTTTCAACGAGTGTTTGCCAAGGTCGCATGGCTCTCCTTTCTAAAATAAATGTGTCGTGATATAGCCAGTAGAAATACCTGAATGAAGTGTAGAGAATTGCCTCATTGCGAAGGTTCAAATTATTGTCTTTTAGGTTATGTGATAACTCATGACAACGATGAGCAATACCACGAACCACAAGTTGCCAAGGTAGGGCTTCACTATGCAATACCCTAGACAGGCTTTGCCACAAAAACCCAGGCCCATAAGCCTGAACAAGCAAATAGGGTAACGACTTCATTCGCTGATGCAACCAATCTTGATTATCACTGTAAAACTGCCTCGACCAATCTGAGGTTTTCTCAAGTAGCTCATTGACACTTTTCAATACTGAGGGAACAATATCCTCGATGACTGCTTGTAAGTGAATATCTGCTCGAGCCGGATCACCCGAAAAGTAAACACTCGTAAGCCTAAAGTCATCATTTAGTAGATTTGAAGGCAAATCATCTTCATAACCCAAAAGATTACTCAAAAGTAATTTAGCTCCTCTACTGCCCTCCGTTTCTGTAATGCGGTTTTGCAAACCAAAGGCAAACTGTTTGCTATCTTCTTCGCTCAGGTTGGCATTATCCAAAAGCGGTGTAACAATTGCGCTTCCAAGCACTGTAGCCTTTACTTGTCCTTTCGCGGCATTGTCACGCCCACCTGCCGAATCAACAGGCGCAAAGAGCTGTTTATTGAGGTTGTAATCCAACTGTTTCGTAAGTTTTCCAAATAAGGTTGCGCCAATTGTGAGATGTTGATAGGCTTCAGGGGAAAAAGCCATTCTATGCACATGATCGCTATCACCAAACGTATTTGGAAAGGGTGCTTCCCAAGTGGTAGTAAACCAAGGCCAGGCTTTGTTATCACCACTAATCACTAACCCTCTTTGACCCGTGAAAGCACAAATGCCTTCTTTCAATTGTCCTTTTTCAGCACCTTCTTTGGCTTTAGCTTTCCAAATGCGTTCTAACATTAGTTCGACATTCGCATGAATATGGTGTCCAGGGAATAAACGGCTTGCCGATAGCCAAGATAATTCGTCACGGTGAGTAAAAGACTCAAAAATTCCTTTGTCTTCAATCTCAGCTATAATAAGAACTGAAAGAATTTTTGAGTCTGACCTGTCTGATGTGTAGGGTGCAGTAACATCGTAGACTTGCTGAGAAATTCTCTTAATAATTAAATCCTCGAGTTGAAAATCTATTGTTCTTTTGAGTCGAGCACGTAAAAAGTCCTCAATCGCCTTTGGAGTAGTAAAACTTAGCCAGTTTTTTTCTCGGATAGGGTAAACGGGCAAAGCATAAAATCCTTGCGGGACTGTAGAATTACCACCGCTTGGATGAAAGATAGGTACCAGGGATGAACGTTTGTCAAGAAGAAGACGCTCTCTTTTGCTGCCAGTGGGTTTTTCCCAGTTCCCCCAGCGTTGAATGGGTTGGGTTACTATTTGCTGTGTTTCACGCTCAAGTTCAACAATAATAACCCGCTCCCAAAAGTCGGCAATTTTATTGGAATCCGAGACCATTTGTAATAACAATGTTGGAGAGCTAGTACCTTGCACGAAGGCTTGTCCTGATCGAATTAGTTGTTCAGCTATCATTTTCCACCTCACTCTCTGCTAAACTAAATCCACAAATTCCCACCTAGGGACCCAAGCCCCAAGTTTTGGGGCTGACTAAATCATTTCACTACCTCCTCCACTTGCTATAATCAACTCTTAAATCGCCATCTGGCGCAGAGGCCCCGCAAGGGGCTGACAATTTTTTGCAAAACACTTGTAATCTCACCTCACCACCTCCACCATCCCCATCCCCTGAGAATTCTTCCCCCCCACCCCCACGTCATACGCCAGCCAAAAATAGGCTTCTGGAAGCTGCATTTCATAAACCCCTGTCCAGGCTTTTACAAAACTGCCCTTGTAGTGAATAATTTTTTCATCTTTGGGGTTTACTCGCAGAGGCTTAATGCTGGCATTTGCCAGCAACAAACTAGCCTCATCTTGCCAGTCTAAGGATTTGGCTTTACGAGCTAGATTATCCAGCAGCATCTCACTCCAATCTTTTTCAAAGGGGCTGTAATAGTGGGTAAGCTTTTTGCCGTCTGGCTTACTCAGGGTGCTGTAAATAGTGATGGGTGAAAGCGTCTTCACTTTGACGGGCTTGCTAAAGTCAACCTCTGGTGGCTTCAAAATTTCTACACCACGCACAGTGCATTCGTTTTGTCCTAAACGCAGGCTTTGGGATTTAAGCAGATGTTCAGCAAAGGAAGCCAGTATTTCGGTGTTGTGGCTCGAGAGTTGAAAGGATACCGAGTCAGTAAAGGTGATGCGCCTTTGCCCTTTGGTTGAGTCATGGAGTTTGTGTTCTGGCTCGAGCTTAAACTCACCCCCCAATCTTGAGAAGCTAAACATCTTATAGGTGCGCTGGGCAAAGCTGTAAGCCTCACCATGAAGCCAAGCAGCTAGGTTAGGCTCGAGTTGGCTGTAAATAAAACCCTGAATGATACTTCCATAATGCACAGGTAAGCTAATTTTGCTAGCTTGCAGGCAGATTTGAAGCCTCATGCTCAATACCTCCGGGACGTAATATCTTTACAGCATGTATCTAGAGCTACCTAGCCCTTTTTGAGTAACCCATAAGGATTAGACACCGCGTGTCTAGCCTGAGCCCAGGCTTTCCTAAGCTCGAGGTCTTTAAGGTCTAAGCCTGCCTCGCCTATGGAGGCAAAATGCTCTACTTCATCGGCTTTGGCTTTTAAGAGGGTATTTAAGACCGCATGGAGTGAGTCGCGCACTGCCAGCCCTTCGCGCAACATATCCTGCATTTCTAGTATGCGGTCAACTAAGTCATCACGGCTCATGCTTTCTAGTTCAGTTCGGGTTCTTTGCATAGTCTCTCTACTTTAACGGTTTTAGAGATGATGGGCTAGGGGTCAGAATAAGGTGAGAGGTGATAGGTGATGGGTGATGGGAAAAATGCTAACACCTATTACCTATCACCCATCACCTTTTGTTAAACTGTTTTCGTGAATCCAACTAGCCTATCTTTGACCGAACTTGCTATAGCCTACCGAGAAAAAAGTTTGGGACCGCTCGAGGTAACCCAGAGCTATCTAGAAAAATTGCAAGCAGGCGAGGTATACCGTGTACTTACGCCTGAGCGGGCCCTACGGCAAGCCAAACATGCCGAGAAGCTCTTTGACAAAGGGATTGATTTAGGAGCCTTGCAAGGGATTCCAATTGCGCTAAAAGACCTTATCGATACTGCAGGTGAGGTGACTGCGGCTGGTTCTAAAGTGTTAGCAGAAGGTCAAGCTGCTACCGATGACGCACCAGTGGCTGCACGTCTAGATGCTGCGGGCGCAGTGTTTTTGGGTAAGACCAATATGACCGAATTGGCTTTTTCTGGACTTGGCATAAATCCACATTTTGGTACGCCAGGGTGTGCCTTAGATGCTTCTAGGGTTCCTGGTGGTTCGTCTTCGGGTTCAGGGGTTGCAGTTGCCTTGGGTCTGGCGTGTGCAGCGATTGGTTCAGATACAGGTGGCTCAGTGCGAATCCCCGCCTCTTTTAATGGCCTTGTGGGCTTAAAAACCACCAATGGACTTATTCCTACCGATGGCTGTGTGGCCCTTTCAACGACGCTTGACACTATTGGCCCCATGACCAGAACCATTGATGATGCTTGGCAGGTTTTTTTAGCACTGGCAGCCAAACCGTTTGAGCCTTTGCAAAAATCAGATCGCAAGTTGCGTTTATTAGTGCCTATCACCATTGTGCTAGATAATTTGGATGCTGAGGTTGCCACTGCCTTTGAAAATACATGTCAAAGTTTAGAAAAGCAAGGACATCACTTAATTAGGCAAGCCGTTCCTGAATTTCAAAGGATTTCTGAGCTGTATGCCAAGTATGGAACCTTTGCTAGCCATGAATCCTTAGCTCTCTATGAAGAGATGCTCGAGTCTCGCTTCGCAGATATTGACCCTCGAGTAGCGCAGCGCATATTGCAATTCAAGGGACGTTCTTCTACAGACTATTTACGCTTAGGTTATGAACGACAAACCTTAGTGCGTGCCTTTTGGGAACACTATGCTTCCTTTGATGCCATCCTTGCTCCAACGGTGGCCATTTTGCCACCCAAGATTGAACATTTGTCTACAGACCTTAGGTATTTTACTGCAAATAACCAAGTGCTGCAAAACACGATGCCCTTTAACTTTTTGGCTGGCCCCGCCGTGAGTGTGCCTTGCGCTACGACCAGTCAGGGATTATCCATTGGGCTGATGATTGCGGCAGCACCCTATGAAGAAAAGAGAGTGCTCGAGATTGCAAAAATGTTGAATATAGCAAGTAGCATCTGGTCGTAGACAAACTCAGTCGTAGATTTACTGTCTTAGAGCAGTTTTTAGTGCTCGCCCTGAAGAATTTGAAGGGATGATGTTGTTAGTGTCTAAACGTTTATGTTAGGTGCTCTAAAATCGGTCTCACTTCGTTCGGAGTTGGTCACCTATGAGATTAAACGTGCCGAGGTGATATTTATAGGGATACCTTTGTAGCCTCTATCTATTTGCTATGTGATTACCTCTTGGAAATAAATACCATCTCATTTTTAAGTTTTGGGTGTTCTAATTTCCCTGGTTAAGAAAAAAACAACCAATCCAGGCATAAGCCCATAAAGAACAAAAAAGGGCATGGTTGACGTGCGGTAAGTGCGTATAGCTTCTTTGGCAGTTTCAACTTTTTTCTCTTCATCCATCGTATTCCACATGCGCTGGCGAATCCCATAAGGTTCTCTAGGTGCAGAGGTGGCCGCAAAACTTCCAAAGACAATTGCAGCCACAATAAATCCAGCAATCAGTGCAGTATTAGTAGCCCCTGAGCTAAACCTGGGCAATTTGCTATCCTCACGGCTGCTTTTAGGGGCAACATGGCTCCAGACGATAAAGGTTAAAACCGAGAACAACAGCAAACTTAAACCATAAGTGTAAGGTGCAAGTTGAAAAGGCTGAAACAGCGCAATAATGCCAAGCAAAATACTACCAATAATGGTAAATTCAACGGCGCGGTGTGTTCTATTGGGTACGATCAAATGAAACCTCACACCGAGCAGAGCTACACTCATAATAAAAAGCAAGAGAATAGAAGCAAAGAAAGCAATAAACGGTAGTGCTTGAATAATCACAGCGTTACGAAAATTTTCAGGGAATGAAGGAAGTAAGCTGCGAAAGATAAAACCAACAATGAAGGTGATGATAGCTGAGCCGCCCAAGCCTCTGAGGTAGCCCCAGTATTTGCGTTGTGGAAAACTTGCTTGCATAAAAACCTCACTTGAAAATATTTATTTTTAGTAAGCTGAGTGATTCGTTGATAATACCATCGGCTAAGGTTTTTTATCTTTGGTAAGGCTCTTATAACGGCATACTACGCCCTGCTGAAGGCTCTTATAACGGCATACTACGCCCTGCTGAAGGCTCTTTCCCTGGAATAATTTTAACTGCAGGGTCTTGTCTTAACAATTGCTCTGGTCCACCTGGTGAATACACCACAATGAGCTTCATGGGTTCACTGCCTTGGTTAATCGTAGAGTGAAAAATATCTTTGGGTATCCAGATTGAGTCTCCGGCTTTGACCCGAACAGGTTCCTGGTCATCTAGCATTTGGTCACCCTCACCAGACACCACGTAAATAATTTCATCAACCCCAGGATGATTGTGCCGAGTATGTCCTTTACCCACAGCTAATTCAACAATGCCAAAGCTAAAAGATGTTGCGCCTGTAGTGGGCTCGTCACTTAAAAAGTTGAGCTTCCCCCAATCAAACTCGAGCCGATCAACATCTTCCTTGCGAGTTATTTTACAACGCCCAATAGTTTTCATAATTACCTCCTAAGCTCTTAGCCATCAGCTCTCAGTTTTTTGTTTTACTGACGGCTGAAAGCTGATGGCTGATGGCTACACTTTTATTTCCTTAAACCGCTTTGCTTGCGCTTCAATGGCTGGTTCTACAGCTAAACGTTCAATGCTCGAGGCTCCAAAAAATCCTACAATTCCCTTGGTGTGATCTAAAATATACTGTGCATCTTGGGGTTCAGATATAGGGCCACCGTGGCAGATGACCATCACATCATCACGCACGCTTTTGGCTGCGTCGTGCATAGCTTGAATTTTGTTTGCGCAATCATCAAGTGTTAAAGCTGTTTTTGCACCGATGGCTCCCTTGGTGGTTAAACCCATATGAGGTACTAAAATATCTGCACCTGCACGGGTCATATTGATTGCATCTTCTGGGGTAAATACATAAGGGCAGGTCAACATATCTAGTTGGTGTGCTTCGGCAATCATTTTAACCTCGAGGTCATAACCCATGCCTGTCTCTTCTAATCCTTGCCGAATAGTCCCATCAAAAAGCCCAACTGTGGGGAAATTTTGCACACCATCAAAGCCCATTGCTTTTAATTCTTTAAGTAGAACAGGCATTAGCCTAAAAGGATCGGTGCCACATACTCCTGCTAACACCATCGTATTTTTTACCACTGGTAACACTTCACTACCCATTTCTTTGACAATAGCGTTAGCATCTCCGTAAGGCATAAGCCCGGCTAGGCTGCCCCGCCCGGCCATGCGGTAACGCCCAGAGTTATAGATGATAATAATATCTACCCCACCTTTTTCTGAAAACTTGGCCGAGATACCTGTGCCAGCACCTGCGCCGATGATGGGTTTTTTATCAGCGATTCGCTGGCGCAAACGTTGTAGAGATTCACTTCTAGGAATAAAGGGCATTAGAGTACCTCAAGCATTTCTTTAACAAAGATATCAGCAAATAAATCATCATTGATATTGGCATTGACTTCTACAACCTTAACGTTTTTATTCAAATGTTGCCGCAATGATGCGAAGAGTGCCTTATCGGCTTCTGGATCATAAAACGGTTTACCTTTGGCATCAATCATGCTCAGGCCTTGAAGTGGAATAACTAGTGTCGTTTTACCTTTGGATTGGTTGAGCTTTAGGGCCATGATGCGTCCTAGCTGCTCATTTTCTTCAGGGGTGGTTCGCATTAAAGTAACATTATCATTATGTTTATATAAATTTCGTTGCAGGAATTTTTCGGGGATGGTGTTTATAGCCCAGAAATTCACCATGTCCAGTGCGCCCAGCGAAACTACTTGCGGAATACCAAGTTGCCCTGCCATTTCTAAACGGTTTTTTCCTGCCGAGAGAACACCGCCTACAAGTTCGTCTGCTAATTCAGTAGTAGTAATGTCTGCAACAGCCTTGACATAACCATCAGTAATAAGGCCCTCCATGGCTCGCCCACCTGTGCCGGTAGCATGAAAGGTGATGACTTCGTAACCGCAGGACTCGAGCCTTTCTCGCACCTTAGTTACGCAAGGTGTGGTTACGCCAAACATAGTCGCAGCGATTAAAGGTTTTTCTTGACCTGTAGAAATCTCCTGCTCTACAGCACCACAGATCATGCCCGCCGCATTGCTCAAAATTTGTTTTGACAAACGGTTAAGCCCGGCAATATCAACCACTGAATACATCATGGTGATGTCTTTGATACCTACATACGGCGCAGTGTCCCCTGAAGCTAAGGTAGAAACCATCAGTTTGGGAACACCAACAGGTAATGTTCGCATTCCGGCGGTGGCCAGAATTGTGCCACCTGAACCACCTAAACCAAGTACGGCATGAATTTTTCCTTGATCATATAGTTGTTTGGTCAAGATGGCAACACCTTTTTGCATGACTTCAAGGGCTTGCCCTCGGTTTTGGGTGTTGCGTAATGTCTCGAGCTTACTTCCACCAGCTTTAGCTACGTCTTGCGCTTCAATGTCAGCTTGAATATGACTTTCAAAAATACCTGAGTTCATAAGCAAGACCTGATGGCCACGTTGCTCGATACGATTGCGCACAAAGTCAAATTCTTGACCTTTGGTATCTAGTGTGCCGATGAGGAGGATCGTTTTCATAGCTCAACACTGACCTTGGAAGAAGGACGAAGGTTAATGTGTTGCTGATAGCTGATAGCTGATAGCTGATAAGCTCTTTTCATGCTAACAACCTTTTAAGAAATGCTAATCCATTTTCTGCCAATGCATCTTGACTAACTTCAAAGGGTCGCCAGATGGCTGCGGCTTTGGCAATAGTTTTTACTTTATTGGTAAAAGACTCAATCACGACAGGCCCATCATATCCAATATCTTTTAGAGCCTGAGCGACATCATTCCAAGGCACATGACCACTGCCAGGTGCGCCTCGGTCATTTTCGCAAGCGTGAATCTGGGAAATACGGTGACCACAACTGCGAATAGCATCACCAAGCGTTTTTTCTTCAATGTTCATATGAAAGGTATCCAGCAAAACTTTACAAGCTAGATGGTCTACACGGTCAATGACTTCATTCATTTGCTCAACCGTGTTAATAAAACTGGTTTCAAAGCGGTTAAGAGGCTCGAGGCATAGGACTACACCGTTGTTATGGGCATACTCAGAAAGAAATTTAAGATGCTTGATTAGGGTCTGCATATCTTTTTCACGTGCATCTGCATTTTGTTGCCAAGTGCGCCCGACGGCTGCATAGATAGGGCCAATTAAATTTGTTGCACCTATGGTGTGACAAGCGTCAATGCAGTGTTTGATATAAGCCAGGGCATTTTGTTGAATCGCCAGGTCATCAATAATCAAATCACGGTCTGGACCCATGGCTGCACCAAGACTCACGCCTAATTGATGATCCTTTGCAATGATAGCTGCTTCTTTATAATCCAGAGCCAAAGTATCTTCAATGCCAACTTCAATTATGTCAAACCCCATAGCTTTAACTTTGGGTACAAGCTCGGCAAAATCTTTGGTAGTAGTAGGGGAAACCCAAACCCAGGTATTGACACCAAACTTCATAAGACTCCTAGTTTAACCTTTGGCCCATATTGTCAAAGAAATGTAAGCGGCTAGGCATGATGTTAAAGGTAATATCCTGACCAACGCTGATGTGTTCTGTACCAGGAATAATTGAAAGCAGTTTATCGTCACCACTGTTGATATGCACAATAGTTTCTACACCAAGCGGTTCTGTTAGTAAAACCTGACCTTTGAATGAACCATCAGGGCGAATTTCTATATCTTCAGGGCGAACGCCAATAGTGATTTCATTGGGCAATTGAGGAATCTGACTCGAGTCAAAGCTAATTAAACCTGCTTTACTTTTTATTTTACCATTATCTCTAACTGCGCTGAAAAAATTGATATGCGGTGTACCGACAAGCTGAGCCACAAAGGTTGTTGCAGGGCGATCATAAATATCTTCAGGTGTACCCATCTGAATAATTTTGCCGTGTTCTAAAACAGCAAGCCTATCTGCCATGGTCAGGGCTTCAATCTGGTCATGGGTAACGAATAATGTTGTAATCCCTTGATCTTTTTGTAAATGCTTGAGTTCAACTCGCAAGGATTCACGCAGCTTTGCATCTAGGTTGGAGAGAGGTTCATCCATTAAGAAAATTTTTGGCTCACGGACAATAGCTCGCCCGATGGAGACACGCTGCATCTCACCACCAGAGAGCCGTGCAGTCTTACGCTCGAGTAAATGCGTTACCCGCAGTTTTTCTGCCGCATTGCGAATGCGTTTGTCAATCTCGTCTTTACTAAAATTTCTAAGTGGCGACTTGAGTGGAAAGGCCATATTTTCATAGACAGTCATATTGGGGTAGAGCGAATACTGTTGAAAGACAAAAGCCGTATCGCGGTCTGCGGGTGGTGTGTTATTCATAAGCTGGTCATCAAAATAGACGTTTCCTGCTTCTTGTTTCTCGAGTCCGGCAATAACTCGCAAGGTGGTAGTTTTGCCTGCGCCAGTTGGACCCAGCAAGACAAAAAATTCTCCATCTTTAATCGAAAGCGAAACATCGTGGAGTGCTGTAAAATCTCCAAATTGTTTGGTGATATTTTCTAAGCGAATGGTGCTCATGATGTCCTTATGCTTTGTTCAGTTTTGGGATCAAAGAAGCGAACTTGATTTGCGTCAATGTCAAAGCTAAGCATTTCACCAATGATGTGCTTACTTCGTTTATCTGCCCTGGCATGAACAATATCACTACCTAGATTTAGATGAACCATCCTGTAAGCACCATGTAAATCGCTGGTATAGACTTTGCCGTTAAGTTGTCCATGGGTGGTGTCTAGCCTCACTGATTCAGGGCGGAAGCCCACGATGATCTCACTCTGGTTCAGGGCTCCTAGGGTTGATTTCCAGTTTTCAGGCACGGTGTAATGATTGTCACCTGCTAGTCGCACGATGCCGTTTTCATAATACCCTTTGAGCAGATTCATTCCAGGGCTGCCGATAAACTTAGCCACAAAGAGGTTAGATGGATCATAGTAGACCTCTAAAGGCGTACCCACTTGCTGAATTTCTGCTGCTGACATGACCACAATTTTGTCACCCATAGCCATGGCTTCAATCTGATCGTGCGTAACATAAACCGTGGTGGCTTTTTGTTCAATATGAAGGCGTTTGATTTCAGCTCGCATATTCTCGCGGAATTCTGCGTCCAGTGCGCCTAAAGGCTCATCCATCAAAAATACAGCCGGTTTACGCACCAAGGCTCTTGCTAAGGCTACGCGTTGTTGATCACCGCCGGAGAGACTACCAGGGCGTTTATCTAGCAAGTCTTCAATACGAAGAAGTTGGGCTACCTGCGTCACTTTGCGCTTCACGTCGTCTCGAGGCTCGTTTTTGGCTTGCAATGGAAAGGCGATATTTTCACGGCAGGTCATGTGCGAGTAAAGTGCAAAGAACTGAAAGACAAAAGAAATATCACGTTCACTCGGGCGTAGCCAGGTCACATCCTGACCGTCAAAAGTAATCACGCCATTAGTAACAGACTCGAGCCCAGAAATCATTCGCAGAGTTGTAGTTTTCCCGCATCCTGAGGGTCCTAGCAAAACCACAAATTCACCATTGTTGATGGTTAAATTCATGGGTTTTACAGCGTAGGATGTGCCGAAGAGTTTGTCTACTTGTTGTAATTGAATGGTAGCCATATCAACCTTTTTTAATCGCCCCGAAGGTTACACCACGCAATAAATGTTTACGCAGCACAAAAGTAAGTACCACAACAGGAATCAAAAAGGCTAACGATCCGGCGGCAATGGTTGACCATTCCACCACACCAGTACCAATCCTCGAGGGCAAACTAGGTGGGGCGGTTCGGGCTACATCAGAGGTCAGCATCAGGGCAAAAGCATATTCATTCCAAGCAAAGATAAAGGAAAATACAGTTGTAGCAGCAATGCCTGTAGCTGCTTGAGGTAAAACAATTTTCCTAAAGGCTTGCATTCTGGTGTAACCATCAACTAAGGCAGCCTCTTCATATTCTTTGGGAATCTCGTCAATGAATCCTTTGAGGAGCCAAACCGAGAAAGACAAGTTAAATGCTGTATATAGTAAAATCAAACCAAAGTGGGTATCTCGCAACCCAAGAGAACTGTACATTAAAAAAATAGGAATGGTAACTACAACTGGCGGGAGCATTCGGGTACTGAGAATAAAAAATAGCAAATCGGCTTCGCCAGGAATCTTGAAGCGACTGAAAGCATAGGCAGCTAAGACTCCAAAAACAATTGAAAGAAAAGTTGAGGCAATAGAGATAATAAGTGAATTTCCCAGTTGTTTTAAGAAAGCACTTTGCCCAATAATGACTTGGCCACGTCTGAGCATAATTTTGTCAGCCCAATTGAGATTAGTGCGTGCTCTATATTCAGTGGCTTCATCCTGAGTGAGTTGCCTGCGCTCAGTAAGCAAACTCACAAAGGCCTCGAGGGTTGGCGTAAAAAATACTTTAGGCGGTACAGCCACAGAATCGGTTTGAGACTTGAAAGCCGTCATCAGCATCCAAACCGCCGGAATCAACATGATGATTGTGACCAGCACTGCTAGTGAGGCTCGTAAGGTCTTAAAAAATTGAGGTCTAGCCCCAACTTTATCAACCCTGGTAGAAATAGTTACAGGAACTTTGGGTGCAGAAGGGCTTTGCAGCATACTAGGCTTCCTTGACCTTATTGAGTTGGCGAATATAAATATTGCTAATGGCGATAATCACAATTAGCACGATATAGGCTAGGGCGCAAGAGTAACCAGTATTAAACTGCCCTTGAAAGGCTTCACGGTACAGCCGTACAGAAATGGTTTCGGTTGCGTTTCCGGGTCCACCACCGGTTATGCCCATAACCAGATCAAACTGTTTAATCGCTTCAATAGTTCTAAATAAAACTGCAATCAGTAGTAGTGGCATCACTTGCGGTAAAGTAATACGCCGAAAGACAAACCAGGGTCCGGCGCGGTCAATAGCTGCGGCTTCATAGAGATAATCAGGAATAGCACTTAGACCTGCTAAACATAACAGCATCACAAAAGGACTCCACATCCATACATCAACAATGACAATGGCCCATAGGGCCAATACTGAACTTCCTAGCCATTCTGGCGCGGTGTTAGGATTGGTATATCCCAGCAAATAATTGACGATTCCGTAAAGCGGGTTAAACATCAGTTTCCAGAACACACCCACCACTACCGGTGATAGCATCATGGGAATAAGTATCAAGGTGGTGATGATGCCGCTGCCCTTAAATTTATCACGCAAGAGCAAGGCTAAAGCAAAACCGATGATCATCTGCAAAATAACTGAAATAACTGTGTAACGTCCGGTGGTGGCAAAGTTTTGCCAAATTTTTGTATCAGATAAAATATCAACGTAATTCTGGAAACCCACCCATTTGGGAGCTTCGCCTTTAATAACCGAATACTCAGTAAAACTTAAATATAGGCTATAAAAGAGGGGATAGATATTCATTAGCACCAAAATAATCATAGTAGGCATGATGAAAAGCAACATGATATTACGGTCGCTGAGTTGGCGACGCTTTACGGTTAGTTGTTGAGTTGGGTTTGTTTGCATCATAAAAAAAGTTAAAAGCAATGAGCAATGAGTAGTTCTTTCTTATTGCTCATTGCTATTTAACTCATTACTCGCTAATAACTCCAGCATCAACTAGAATTTGATCATGCTCGTTAGCAATATTATCCATCGCTTCTTGCGCTGTGCCTTCGCCACCTACTACAAAAGCATGGAGGTTGCGTTGGGCAGGCTCCAAGAGTTGACCGAATTCAGGAATATTCCAGAAGTCTTTAACAAAGGTCATGGTTTCAGCAAATGCTGCATTGTAGGGAGCAACCGTTAAGAAATCCTCAGACCCCAAGACATTGATATTGCAGGTATAACCGCCTAATTCAGCCCAACGTTGTTGTACATTTTCCTGGGCAAACCATTTGATGAAATCAAGTGAGGCTTGTTTGCGCTCGTCATCAATATAGCTGTTGACACTGATACCTTGACCACCAAGACCAGCAAAACGATCACCATCGGGGCCAGCAGGGTTGGAGAAATAGCCAGTGCCTGCTGCGTGAGGGTTGATGTCTGGGTTGGCTAAAGCTGGGAAGAAAGCAAAGTAGTTCATGATCATGGCGGCTTTGCCCTGTATAAACAGGTCATTCATCTCAGCAAAGAAAGCATTGTTACTGCCCGGAGGAGCAAAGTCGTAGAGTTGCTTATACATTTCGAGTGCTGCGACTGCCTTATCAGAATTGACCACACCTAAAACATTATTATCAGCGTCTCGCCAGTCGCCACCATAACTAAAGAAGACATTCTGAAAACCCATAGTGATAGCGTCATAGTCTACTTGTGTATAAACACCTACGCCGTACAAACCATCATCAGGGCGATTAAAGAACTCGGCAATATCTCGTAGTTGAGCCCAGGTAGTAGGGAATGCTAAGTCATAACCATACTTTTCTTTAAAAGCAGCCATTTCATCGGGGTTTTCAAAAAGGTCTTTGCGGTAAGCCCAACCGTTGGCATCACCTTCAGTAGGGTAAGCATAAAGACTACCATTATATTCACCGTAATACTTTAAGGTGGCAGGGGTTACAGTTTTATCAATACCCTCACTACTTAAGAAATCACTTAAATCCATATAGTGACCTTCGGTGACGGCTTGACCAATCCACTGACTATCCCCAACTACCATATCAAAGCCACCACCATTAGCTGCCCATTCAGCAGCCACACGGTCAAAGAAACTACCCCAAGGTTCTTGCACCACATTAACCTTGATGCCAGTTTCGCTTTCATAATCATTGGCGACTTGTTGCAAAAAGTTTGCAGGGTCCCATTCTGCCCACCAGATATTAAGTTCGCTAACTTGGGCTAAACCAAGAGCAACTAAAAAGAATAATCAAAGCAAGTAAATTTTTTTTCATAGATCCTCCTAAAAAAGAAAAAAAGATATCATCACTGTAAATAGTTAAAACGATAAGACCTCCTTATGCCTGATCCAAACTCAGATATCCCAAGTAAGATTCAGAGCTGTATACATGTACTAATGGCATGATTGTATTCATGAAATTGCTTTGATGTCAACTGCTAGACATTCATAAAACCTAGATTAATTTGAACAACTGCGCCTGAAGGTTCTAAGTTCTTGAATGAACTTGACGAATAAGAATAAACCTGCTTATGCTATATTCTGTATACAAAATACGTTCATCCTGTATACCGTAATTAACCACAGGATAAGCGCTATATGGATGGTGGCTAGAGGTTGCATTTATGAGAGGTTAGAATCTTTTTTTGAAAAGCAGCAAGGTAAGTTTCTATGACCCTACAAGGCGTGAACTGGCTTATGAGCGATTCGTGACGCAATTCGCACTGCGGAAATTTTGCCCGGTGAAGCTCTTACTGAGGTGAGGCTTTCCAAACTTTTAGGAATAAGCCGTACTCCCATTCAGAAGCTTTGCATAAACTGGTGCAAGAAGGGTTGGCTGAAACATCTCCAGGGCAAGCTGTAACGGTTATAGCTCCGACGCTACAAGATGTTTTGGATGTAGTGCATATTCGCTCTCTTTTAGAGCCTGAACAAGTGCGCTTAGTTACTGAAGTCATAACGGCCAAGCAACTCAAGTCTTTGAAAGCACCATGAAAGAGATGGAGCGATCTGCCAAGCAAGCAGATTTAAGCTTGGGGAAAAGCCGATAGTTTTATCACACCGTGCTTAAAGAAGCCTGCCCAAATAAACTTCTAGCAGAAACAGTCGTTGAACTTAAAAACCGTGTGCATTCCATGAAGAATTTTGATACCAAGATGGACAATCAGCGGTTGTTATCTGCACTAAAGAACATAGGGCAGTAGTTGAGGCGATCAAAGGTCACAACTCCAAAGCTGCAAAAGCGGCGATGGAAGAACATCTAACGGCACTTACCAATAGTCTTTTAAGAAGGATAAGTTACCGATGAAAGCAGGTTTCGGGTTTCAGGATTTCGGTGAGACTCCCTTCGGTCTGTGTCTCAGGGTCGAAGACAATCGAACCGTTTTTCATTATAGTTCCGAGCGAATTTAGCTTTTTCGCAACCCTCTGATGATTTATTGGGGTGTGATTTATGCCCATAGGTCTACAGCTTGGAATGATTCATAGCGAGAAAGTGGAAATTGTCGGGCGAACATGTACTATAAAGAAGCCGACAAGCTGGTTTACTCAACGGATTGGTTTTGGCTCCCGGATATGTGGCTTGATAGGGGACGAAAAGTTACAAACACCTGATTTCATTGTTCACCCTCTGAAGTGCCCAGGAAATATCAGAAATTCTCAAAATCGCCAACAGTTATAAAATCCCGGTGATTCCTTGGGGAGGTGGGTCAGGTTCACAGGTGGGAGTGGTGCCCGTATATGGTGGGATTATTTTAGATGTAAAACGCTTAAACAAAATTATTGATATAGACGGAAAAATCTTTAGCAGTAACGGCTCAAGCCGGAATTAATGGCACACAGCTCGAGTGGGCGGTCAAAAAATCAAGAACTTAACCCTGCCGCATTACCTCTAACTTTGATAACTGTGCAACGCTTGGTGGTTATCTTGCACCTAGAGGT
>CAVTAE010000007.1:0-12322 GCA_963732665.1 uncultured Trueperaceae bacterium
CATCCATCGCACTACTCAAATCCTCGAGTGACAACACCTGCTCATGCATAGTGGCTTGCAAGCGTTTTACATCATCGGTTCCCATATCTTTAGCCCCCAGATTTAAGACCTGCATGTATACAGTTCCTAATGATGACAGGGTGTTCTCTAACTGTAGTTGGGCTTTTTCCATAGTGCCATCTAAACTTTGCAAAGCTTGCCACTGTTTGGCTTTGGTGTCAAAGGTGGTTTGCAGTTCTTGGCGCACATCGCCCTGAGGTTCTTGCGAGAGTTTGACCTCGAGCAGTCTGAGTTCTTTGGGAACTTGTTCTAAGTCTCTGGTAATCATAGGGTTTTGGGTATAGACATCTAGAGTTTGTCCCAGACGGTAAACCTGCTTGACCCAGCCTTCTAGTTCATTGGTTAAGTCAGAGAGGCTGTTTGATACGCGCCCGCCATTTTGTAGAGCTTGCATAATCTGCTGATAATACTCGAGGGCTTTGGCTACACGTTCACGTAAGGTTTTATTGCGAATGATGCTTAAATCAAACTGCTGGCCTAATAGTTTAGAACTGGCTTCATGCAAGGCATTCTTGTCAGTCACAGTGCTGTAAATAAGCAAGGCCTCGGCAATAATACCTGCACCTAGCCACATCCACCACTTACCTGGAAGCCAGTCCACTTGGCCTAGAGCTAAACCTGTGAGGATAATTGTGGCTGCAATAGTAATAGCACTTTCAAAACGAAAAAAGGCATAAGACCACAAAGCGCGGCGGGTTCGGTCATTCATGGGTGGGCGCATTGGGTTTTATTCTACCAGTTGGTGAAGTAGACAAGGAGAGGCGGAGACAAGGAAAAAGGGAAAGGGAAAAAGGGAAAAGTTCTAAAACCCATCCCCTAGCCCCTGACCCCTTGATTTCACTGTTCTGCCGAAATAGACAAATAGATATTACTAATAGAAGCGGGGTCGGCTTTAAACATCTGACCGGCAGTTGCACTGGCAATTTGGCCAAGGATATCGGTATCGGCATCTTCGCCAAAGGCAATAGGGAAAATTTTAATTCCGTCTACTTCGGGGTTAGCAGGTAAACAAGAAGTGAACATTTGATTAGCGGTGACTTGCTCTACTGTATCTTCACCATCAGAGAGGACTACGATGCCGTAAAGACGATTTTCGCCGCTTTGTTGCTTGATGTTTTCTAGTTGTTGTACGGCTTCACAAACGGCCCCATAAAGATTGGTGCTACCATCGGCAGTAAGTCCACTTACACGGTTAGCTAAACCTTCTACCGCAGTTCCAGCACGGCTCGGTTCAGCAAAGGTCGTCACATAATCATTAAAAACCATTACGCCTACCTGATCATCAGCGTCTATACGGCGCAGGAATTCTACCGTGGAATCCCTGGCAGTCCTGATTTTATCACCCTCCATGCTGCCAGAAATATCTAAGACCACCAAAATAGTTGCTTTGCGCTTGGTGATTTTGAAGAGGTCAATCACGGCTTTGCTAATGGCAGCGTTCGGGCTGGGCAAAGCCGGAATGGTATCTATAGTGACTCTGGGGTCTGTGCCATTTTCTAAAGCCATAGGGCTACGCAAAGGCAAGGTTTTATCTAGTGGGCGCAAGTAGTTGTCTATAGCCAGTTCTTGCTGGGGTTTTGCCGCTAAATAATCCTTAAAGAGTTTGGCGGCTTCGGCCTGTTCATCATTTACCCAGTCAGCATTGTCCAAAATACAGTAAGGGTGGTCAGCCCAAATGGTGCCCTTGTCTGGAAAGATAAAAGCCAAAGGTTGACTCAGTTCATCTTTGCGCTCAACATTAAATTTTACTGCGTCGGCTTCGGGAACGGCGGCAGCATGAAGAAATCTGGTGCCTTGCCGTGCCATCAGTTCTAAAAGCCCTGGTGCGCTGCGCCCATATTTAGAAGTGTTTTGCTCTAAAGCCCGTAAAGCCTCTTCGACTTCAGGACTATAGACATCCTGAGCAGTTAGGTTTAGGCCTTTGTCAGAGACCCCGTAAACAAAACTGGTCATGGCTAGTAAGCCACTATTTGCATATTCAGGGTGGGTGTGTCCAAAGCGAAACTTGCCCCACTCAGGCCGGCCATAGCTTGCCCAGCCATCAGGGTCGGCTGCAAGGGCCACGATGGTATCCCAGCCAATAGCTTTATCTGGCCAACCTAGAACCTCGGCCATGGGTCGCCACATCACAAAACCTACAGGGGCATAAATAGTGGCTGTGCAGTCCTGGCTGGCGATAGGTTTATTGTTGCGTTGCTGCCAGAATCCATTGAGTTGCTCTACCCATGAAGCGTCGCCTGGGCTCCATACCGTGGGTTGGGCTACACCATTTTGAATATCTTCTAAAGACGAACCCGAAGTCACATGTTTGACCTCAACGCGCACAGCTTTACCCGAGGCAAGTTTTGGATTTTCGCTGTTAAATTTGGCTACGGCCTGATCCATCCAGCTTTGTTTGGTATTGGAAGATGACACCGTAATAACCACTGCATTGGCGGGTACTTGAGGTGTATCTGGGGAATTAGGAGCAGTTGTTGTAGTGCTGCGGTTAGAATTAAAGAAATAGATAAAACCGGCGGCTAGACCGACAATGAGTAAAAACGTGAGTTGGGTTCTGGAAAGTTTCATTCCTGTTCCTTTCGCATAATGATGACCGTCATGACCAGATAATATCTGCTGTCTTTAACCAGATGATACCTGCTTCATTCTACAAGAAGCCTTGCTTAGTATGTCTAAAGCCATGAAACCTTTCGCCCATCTTTAGATGGACATGTTACACTCGCAACAATGCAGCGTGGTCTACTTTTGAACCTAAAAATAGGGTGGATCATTGGTTTTTTATCTTTCATTGTGGCTCAAAATATAACCATTTCTACTCCCGATGCCAAAGAAGTTGTGCCAGGGGAATTTGTGACTCTGATGTTTCAGCTAGGGGCCCTAGAAGGCACACAGGTTGAGGCAAAGTCAGAATCTAAATTGGGATGGGCGGTGTTGCGGCAGCCAGGACTTATTGAATTTAAGAATAAGGTCAAACTTGTACCGGTTACGGTCAGTATTCCTGCCTCGGCACCTGCTGGCAGCGTTGACACCATCACGCTGAGTTTAGATTCTGGTGTGCGGGCCAGTGTTCAAATTACGGTTAAAGAACAACATGGGTTTGCCTTGCAAGCACCAGCCAATTTGGTTTTAGGTGATGAACAACTGAGCGCTCTAATAGAAAATACTGGCAATGTTTCAGATCAGGCGTTACTCGAGCTTAGTTATGGTGGAGACGTACTCGAGAGTCGTGAAATCACACTTGAAGCTCAAACTCAGCAAGAGCAAGTGTTTGAGGTTCAAAACGAAGGTCTTTATATTCTCAATTTGAGTACTCAAGAAGGTTTAGAACTAAGCAAAGCGGTTACGGTGATTCGTTTTGGTGTGCCTGAACCTGAACCCTTAGGGCTTTTGGGAAAGTGGCAGAATAGTCTAGATACTGATTTAGAATGGCAAAGCGTTTTGGCTCTGGGGGGTTCACTCTCTGACTTCTGGACCTTAGATTCCTATATTGAAGCCCCAAATCCACGACGTTCTTTTCTCGAGTTTGAAAGTGGTGCTTGGGGTGTTCGTTTTGGCGAAGCCCAGCGCAAACCCTTTGGCGTATCGTTTTTGCCACCGGTGGGCCTAAGTGTTAGAAACAGTAAAGAAGGGGCTTCAATTTTAGCTAGCTTGGGCTGGATGCGTGAGAAGCAGTTTGCTTTTTATTTACTCGAGTCCTTTGAATCGCAAGAGACTAAGGTTTCAGTAGGTACTGGAATCAGTGCTGGGCAACTTATTGGGGCGGCCCATTACCGCTTTCGCAACCTTGAATCAGATATAGATCTTAGCTTTAATTATGCCGATAGAGCTTTGGATATAACCCTAGAGACTACAACCTTTGATGCTCCAGGAGAACTCGAGGCTGCGATTGAAGTTCTTCAGTTAGGTAAAGACATAGCCTCGGCACAGTTTCGCACCAGTTACAACGTTGAATCTTTGCTTATGTACGCTTCATTTACGTCACCTATTGGTTCCAAAGCTACCCGTGACTGGAATGTAGGACTGAGTACACTTATAACTGCCGATGTGCCAGGTGAGTTAGGATTTGGGATTCAGTGGGGAAATTTTGGTGGAGGTGCAGATCTTCGCTATTTTCATAAACTTGATTCGGGTTGGTATGGTTCACATGCCTTGGGTTGGCTGACTGACCAGAAAGGTTCAGGATGGTCTTTAAGTACACGGTGGAGCGTCCTTCAAGATATTACGTTTAGTGTTGGCACTCAGATGACCTGGTATCAGGAGTTGCCCTTTCAGGCACTAGTAGAAGCCAATATCGAAATACCATTTGATGAAACCCTTTCGGCTTTTGGTGAAGCCCGTTGGAGTCTAGCAGATCAGAATGTAGGCCTTAATACAGGTCTATTCTGGCAGACTGAACCCTGGGGTTTGGAATTTTCGGGGGATGTGACATATGACTATGCAAATACCCTACAACCTGTTTCTTTTGATTTAAGACTTAAAGGTATTTATTCCTTCGATTGGCAAACCCCAGAGCACATCACACAGAATTTTGGTGGGCGAAACTCTGGTCGCATATCTGGCCTTGTACAAGGCGGAGGTATTCCTATACCTGATGTGGTCTTAGAAATAGATCGCTACAAACTTTTAACCGATGCCGAAGGGCGGTTTAGTGCAGATTTACCACCAGGAGATTACACGCTCAAGCTTGATAAAAGTACCCTCCCGATTACGTTTCGTTTAGTCACCGAAGAAGAAGTTGCAGTAACCATTCCTTTACAACGAGAAATCCAAGTCGATTTTGATACGGTTGCCACGGCAGCTTTATCAGGGCGGGTACTGCTAGACGCTGATGGTGATGGCAAAGCTGATGAGCCTGCTACGGGTGCAGAAGCTCAGTTTGTTTTAGAAGATGTAGAGGGTCTTAGGCGTGTGGTGAAGACCAATGTCGAGGGTAGTTTTTTAGTTAGAGGATTGCTACCTGGTAAATCTGTACTCAAACTAACCGGGCTTCCCTTTGGGAGTCAGGTTGTAGGTGCAAGTGAAGAGACTCTAGTTCTCGAGGCTGGACAAGTCAGTGAAGTCTCATTTGTGGTGCAGCCACCAACAACCCTAAGTCAAGATTTTAGTGATATTGATTTACGAATACGCCGGGTGAAGATAGAGGTTGATCAAATTCCAGCAGGTACGGCTCCCTTAGTTCAGGTAAGCATTCAAGGAGAGCCTGATCAGGTCTTATTGAAAACAGAAAAAGACCAGGTTGAACTTAGTTTAAAGGATGAAGTTTGGGAAGGACGCTTACCCATACCTTTAGATACACCAGAAGGTGTATTTGCATTTGTGGTGATTGCCAAACAAGGCCAAGGTCAAATTGATAAAAAATCTCAAGTGATTGTGAATCCAGAAGTACCAGCCCTCGAGGTCACCCTCTCGAGCCCAGTCAAACCTACTGAAACCCTGAGGTTAGATGTTCTAACTTATTTTGAAGCTACAACTTTTAATACCAGCAATGAATTGGGTTTGATTTTTGATTTACAAGGAAGTAATGGGGTGTATCAAGCTGAAGTGCTTGTGCCAGAAGGAATACTAGATAAAATTTATCCTTTTAGCATAGAAGTAAGCTCGAGTTTAGGAGCTACCTTTAAGCAAGACGCTACCTTTAGAGTGTTGGTTGTTGAGTAACAAGCAGGTATTATCTGGTCACAAATTCAGCAGATGTTAAACTCGAGGTGTCAAGTTTTTGATGAACTTTAGAATGGTTATCGTTTAGGGATTAGATTGCGCATCATACTCGAGCGTAAACTGATAATCTCCAGGTTCTTCACTTCCATCAACCAGCAAGCTAAAATTTTCTTCAGTGATAAGCGGTTGAAAACTTTGGGTGGGAAATACGCTCTGAAAGGTTTGTCCATCAATAGGTTTATTGAAGAGGCGCAAATTTAGGGTACTGGGGCTGTTTATTTCAAAGAGCTTAAGTGTGACCAGATAGCCTCTGGGGTGGTTGCTAAAGACTTCAACAACGTCTAAATTACTGCCAGTTAAAGGAAGCGGCGTATTGTTTTGTATGGCCCTTACATAGTCAACAGCACTGGGACCCTGATAGTTAAAGCTAATGCTGGTGCTGCCCGAAGTCACTTTCTGCCCAACTCTGAGCAAGGTGACACTAGGAATTTTTATAGATAACTCATGGCGCAAGGTGGCAGAGCCAAGTGAGTAAGTAAGTGAGGTCTGATAATTTCCGGCAAATTCTTCACCGGTAATAACTAGGCGATAATCAATAGCAACGCTAAAATCTGAGGTGTTACTAGAAAATAGAGACTGAGGTTGCTCAGAAATCTCGAGCCAGTCCGTAGAGCTTAAAAAATTATTTTGAGAATCAAACACATTGTAGCGAGCCTCGAGGATGATGTCGCTGGTAGGCAAAAATGAATTGCGCCGGACTTGAAAGATTAACCCTTGGGGGCTAGTCGCAGTAATCTCGAGGCCTTGAACCACAAAAGGCTCTAAGCTATTACAGCCCTGGCAAAGCAGAGCTTCTATATAGTCTTGTTGACTAGGGTTAAAAGAGACTGAAGCTCTTTGACTTAAAGACAAGATTTGGCTATGTCCTAAAGAGATAGCCCAAAAGATAAATAAATAAAGAAAACGAAGCATCCCCGCTTATTCTACTTCAAGGGCTAACTCTCCTACTAGCAGCCCGCTACGGCTATCTTCAATAAGAGCCAGGGCAACATAAAAACCAGGCTCGATGTCTTCTGGTAAGTCAACGGTGACTTCACGTTCATTGCCACGCAGTATGGGCGTATCAGGAAGTTCAATAATATATTTGGCATCACCATTTTCATCACGCAGCTCTATTTTGCCACTTAAACGCGCCACTGTATTGCCCAGATTAGCCACAGCAAAACTCAAGGTTTCTGGCTCATCTTGATAAAAATCAACAAGTTCAGAACTGTTATCTTCGGTCCCTAAAATAGTGACGTAAATAGTAAGCCCGATTTGGGTGGTGGTAATAACGCCAATACCTGAAGTGTCAGTTGGAGGAGGAACCACGGTAAAAAAGACCATAGCGTGGTAGGTTCCTTCTAGATTGGGGTCATCAGGAATAGTAATTGAGAGGTTAAAATCTCGACCCTCAGCACCCGCTAGCGTAAAGTCTGTGACTTCAGGTTGTATCCAGGGAGCGGCACTTTCTTCTATAGACCCTGCGGGTAAAGTGCTTAATTCGCCAATAGGGCTTAAAGTAAAGTCACTGACTTCGACTTGAACCTGCTGCTCTTTTACAGCATCGGTCAAGATAGTAACAGTTTCAGTTAGGGTTTGTCCGGGTTCACCACTTAGCTCTAACCTTGCTGGTGACAAACCAATATCGGCAGCACTAGCAAATGAAATGAATATAGATAACAGGACAAGAAGTCTTTTCATACTCTCTATTGTGTCAGGTTAAATGCTCTATTGGGGTTAAATCATTCGCATTTGAGAAGTTTGGAGCAATAAAAAAGCAGCCTGGGCTGCTCCATAGTAAAATTTTTAGTTAAGGTTTAGGGAAAAGTGAGACGGTAGGTTACAACGGTTGTATATTGACCAGGCTGCTCATTTCCCTGTACTCGTATAATGTAGTCTTTTCCATTAAACCCTAGGCTATCCCAGCCCATAGTAGCTCCGTTACTGCGAAAAATGGTTTGATAAGCATTGGTAAGCGACCAGTTGGTTAGCTTAATTGGACCCCGTAACAAAGAAGGATCAGCAGTTAAACCAGAAACTGCCCCACGGATAACTCTGATATCATTTAGAGCAAATCCTGCGGCTGCACCGGTTCCAGTAAAAACTAAATTAGTTGCTCTTACTGAAATTGACCAACTTGCACCACCTCGCACTGCTACTTGAACATCTGCAAAATTATTCACTTGTGTAGGAGGTAAAACTTGGCTGCCAATGGTGGCTGCATAATAAGTGGCAGGATTACTTGCATAATCAAATATCACGCTGGCATTGGGATAGACATTGATATTGCCCAGGTTATCAACAATTTTTAGACCAATGTAGTTTGGAATTCGTACCCGCACTGTGTGATTATCAGTGGTCTGAGCTTGTACAAAGCTTAGGAGTAACAGGGCTAGAGCAAGAAGTTTTTTGTGCATAAGGGATATCTCCATCTGTGGCACTTGGTAAAAAACCCACTGCACAGCAGTGGGTTTTTTCAAGAACTTCTTGAGTTTAGGGGGCGGTAATAGTATAGGTTACAACAGTTGTATATTGGCCTGGATCTTCGTCGCCGTTGACAACTAATGCATAGTCAGTACCACTAATACCCAAAGCACTCCAACCTGTAGTACGTGTACCACTAGCTACTGTAGCACCTGAAAGGTCAAATGGGTCTAAAACACCTGCGGTAGGTACAGTTACGCCACTTCCAGTAGCACCTGATGGAGTTACTTCGATATCAGCAAGGGCAACACCTACACCAGTAGCACCAGTGACAGTAAGGTTGTTGGTAAATGCTAAAGCAGTTGCAGATACATTCACATTCCAGGCACCACTTTTATTTGAGAAAACTTTGATGTCATCAAAAGTTGTAACTAAAGTTGGAGCAAGGTTGCCACCACCAGCATTAACCGCATTAAGGTAGGTGTTGATGTTTGCGGCAGCTTGGAAATCAAACTCAATGGCTGGGTTAGCAGCAGCATTGTTACCAGTACCATCAATGATGCGCAACTGAAGTACGCTAGGAATGCGTACAGTCACATCGTGACTATCGGTTTGGGCTGCACCAAAGCTGGCCACAGCAAGAAGAGAGAGAACTGCAAGACGTAAAACATGTTTCATAAAGCCTCCGTATCGGTCGGTTGCGCTACTAGCTCCACCCATCCAAAGCGCCCAGAATCAGGTATGGGATTCATTGCTTCCGAAGGAGCCCAGATTTGGTTTCCTTCAGTAGTATTTATCATAAACTAAGAGTCTTACACAATTCTTACAAAGCATTTACTTCTCTAGATACCTTATTATAGTTCTATGGATACGATTACACTAAATGTCGCTCTTAAACTAAGCGGAATGGCTCCTACTGGAGGTCAGGCTAAGGTACTTATTCAAAGTGGGCAGGTTAAAGTCAATGGTCAAGTAGAAACCCGTCGCAAGAAGCAGCTTAGTCCAGGAGACGTGATTGAGGTTAATGGGGAAGAATTCACTTTGGAACTCGAGGATTAATGCTTTTTGTTGTTTCCAAGGTTCTTTGGTCACTCTTACAGCCTACAAAACTTTGGCTGATTGTGGTCTTTCTGGGTGTCCTGCTTTTATATACCTCTAGGGCTAATGCCGGACGAAGGTTGCTTAGTTTAAGTCTTTTGCTGGCATTATTAACCATTGTTTTGCCAGTGCATAGCTGGTTGGCTTGGCCACTCGAGCAGCGTTTTTTGCGCCTAACTAAATTACCCGAAAAGCTTGATGGGATCATCGTACTTGGTGGTGGGGTAGACCAGCTTTTAACCGAAGCCTATGAACAACCTTCCTTAAACTACGCAGCCGAGCGCATGACTGAAGCGGTAGTTTTAGCACGGCGTTACCCAGAAGCAAAATTGGTATTTTCAGGTGGTAGTGCTGTGGTTAATGCTTCTGATAAGTCCCTAAGTGAAGCTGATGTTGCAGAAAAACTTTTTTTAGATTTAGGAATTGAAAAATCAAGAATTATCCTCGAGGCTCAGTCACGCAATACCCATGAAAATGTTCTTTACACTAAAGCCTTAGTCAAACCAAACCCCCAAGAAACCTGGCTTTTAATCACTTCGGCATCTCACATGCCACGCTCGGTTGGAATTTTTCGCAAAAACAATTGGCAAGTGATTCCTTATCCAACCGATTATCGGGTGATTGTTGGTCAGCGTCAGCCCAATTTGGGATTTTCGGAAAAACTTTCGATTATGGATAATGCAGTTAAAGAGTGGATTGGCTTAGTGAGTTATTATTCAATGGGGCGAAGCTCAGAGCTTTTTCCAAAGCCTTGAGCTTGGCTAAGGTTTGAACAGAATTTTCAGGATTGATCGAGTTCGATATTATTGAAATTCTGTCGTAGGGACAATATTTTTTTAACTGAGTATGTTTATGACCAGATAATACCTGCTAGTATTGCTTAACTACGATGTCCTCGAGGGTTGCTGTTGTCCTTTTTGTAAAACTAACGATTGGATTTCCGTTGGTTTTAAGCACCACATCAGGACTCATTGAATCATCAAAGTAGGTGTCTTCAATACTTGGCCCGACATTACTCCAGTTTGTACCGTCCCAGCGTTTTACACTGATGTTATTAGAGACATTTGATGTAAAAGGAATATCCTGCCAAGCCACCACTGGGCGGTTATTGCTGTCTAATTCTAAAGAGGGGCTATAGGCATTGCTGTTGTGGTTCAGGTAGATATTGTTTTGACTATCGGTGAGCGTAGCGGTTTGACTACCTAGCTGGGTAAAAATAATCAGCCTGGAAAAATCTGTGCCAAATACATTGACCTTTTTTGCCGCAGCAAGATAGAGGGTATTATCGCTGGCTACATCAATCGAGATGTCATAGGTAGTTACACCAGTAATCGTAAGCACACTATTACCCCAATTAATGCCATTCCAGCGTTTAACTCGAACGGTATAGGTACTTGTGCTGGTTACATATTCTGACCAGGCCACAACAGGATTTCCGTTAATATCCAGTGTAATCGTGCTAAAGGTTGCACTACTAGCGTTAAGTGGGCTGAAACTAGTTAACCCTCGCATATCTACCCAGTTCACGCCATCCCATTTTTTGACATACACCCCACAAAAGCCACTGGTGTTACAGGACTGCCAAGTTACAAAAGGCGTGTTGCTACTATTTACAACCACCACTGGCCATTCATCGTTGTGTACGCTGCTTAATGCACCACCCAAAGGTATCCAAGACGTTCCGTCATGGCGACTTACAAAGACATCACGGTAGCCATTAGAAGAGGTTTCATTCCAGGCTACAACTGGCCGATTATCTGTCCGCATAGCGATAGAAACTTTGCCTACTGGATTGTTAAAGTTGCGATCAACTGCACCTAAGCTTCTCCACAACGTTCCGGTCCATTCTTTGACATAGATGTTTCGGTTGGTGGCATCTACATTTTCTCGCCAGGCCACAATGGGGCGATTGTTACTGGTGCGAGCTACGGAACTTAGAATGGCACTATTTGCTACAGTATTGTCTAAAGCATTGGATAAAGGTTCCCAGCCACCTGTTACAAAGCGTCTGACAGAGAGATCACTTCCACCGACTAAGACCATAGCTGTATTGGTGCTATCAAAGGCTAGACCAGAAGTCGTGCCAGTATCAACTGTATTTCCCATGCGGGTCCACTGGGAGCCGTTCCATTGCTTGACAAAAATAGTCCTATAGAACAAGCCATTACCGACTGGCAGTTCGGTCCAGGCAATGACGGGGTTTCCACTATTATTGAGGGCTAGTCTAGGTTCAAAGGCAGATTTGTTTGCAGTTGTATTGATTGGGTTTGTGCCAAGAAAGGTCCAGCTAGTATCAAACCTTTTTACAAAAACTTTTCCGACATTGTTGTCGTTTTCGGTCCAAGTCACTACAGGTTTGTTTACACTATCAATAACTAATCTAGGTATCCACGCATCTAAGTTATTTATTTCCCCACCAGCACCATTCTGCACCCAAGCGGTTCCATTCCAGCGTTTAAGATATACATTATAGGCTCCATTTTGATAGGTTTCACGCTCGAGCCAGGCAACATTAGGGCGATTATTGTTATCTAAAACTAACTGCCCCCCAATCGCGGCCCCTGCAGTATGTACGTTGAGAGAGGCGGGTGTTGTTTCATAGCTTAGCCAGGAGGTTGCGTTCCAGCGTTTTACAAAAAGTTTTCCAGGGGTGCTGTTGACGACTTCATGTTCTATCCAGGCTACCACAGGCGACCTGTAGTGGTCATATCCATGCTTACCCAGGTTGCAGAATAATCTGCATTTACATTAAGAGCTGTGCCTGTACCAAAAGCTTCCCAGTTTGTTCCATTCCATTTTTTCACGTATATCCGATAATTGTTAGTTCCAGGTTCCTTGCTGCTATAAGCTACTACTGCAGCATTAGCCTAACAAACACTACCGAAATTGCACCGTAACCCACATAGGTTGTTACAGGTGTACCTAGTGGATTCCAGTTTCCAGTAATGTTGTTCCATTGTTTGGCAATAAGGTGACGATTCGATAATGGATTATTGTCTTGATAAGCAACGACAGGGTCGGTATTTCCGGCAGCAAGACT
>CAVTAE010000008.1:0-138440 GCA_963732665.1 uncultured Trueperaceae bacterium
ACGCTTTTACTTAATGGTGATAACTGGATGATTGTAGATGTTGCTCCAGCCGCTGAATTGGCAGAAATGGTGGCAGTTATCCTAGAAGAAGAAGGATTCCCAGTTATCGTTCGGGGAATTGATGGTGATGTATTCACCCATATGGGAGCATCTAGTCTTGGCACAACTTATGTATTGGTTCCAGAAAAAGATGGTGAACGTGCTTTAGCCCTGATTGCTGAAACAGTCACTGATTATGAAGGCGATGATATGGATAAAGTTCTCGAGCAATTGGCCCTTGAATCTAAAGATGAACAACTTGAGTAAACCATTGCGCTAAAATAGAATTATGCCAAGGAACCGAATGGCTTATATCAGTTTGAGTGTTGCAGTCTTTGTGCTGTTACTCAAATTTATAGCTTTCTTGCTTACGGGTTCAGTAGCTTTGCTCTCGGACGCAGCAGAGTCTATTGTCAACGTTATTGCGGCAGTAGCGATAATTTTTGCCATGCGCTACGCCCAGCGTCCTGCTGACTATCAACACCCTTATGGTCATGCTAAAGCCGAGTATCTCTCGAGCATTCTCGAGGGTGGGCTAATCCTGCTTGCAGCAGGCATGATTCTGCTTAGTAGCGTTCAACGTTTGCTGAGTCCTCAACCGATTGAAAATGCCCCTGTAGGTCTTTTGGTAGCCGTTGGGGCTACAGTAATTAATGGGCTTTTGGCTTGGTCCTTACAAAAGGAAGCCAAACGCCTTGATTCTATGGCCTTGTCTACCAATGCTCGCCATGTCTTAACTGATGTCTGGACTTCTTTAGGTGTGATTGTGGCGGTATTAGTGGTGAGTGCTACAGGATGGGAGAGGCTAGATCCTGTACTGGCGATTTTGGTAAGTTTGAATATCGTTCGTGAAGGATTTACAGTTTTGCGTCAATCGGTATCCCATCTTATGGATGAACGATTACCTGAAAGTGAAGAGCAAAAAATCTTAGATATTTTGGATGCCCATCCACACATTTTGGGTTATCACCGTTTGCGTACTCGGCGTTCGGGCTTTGAACGCTTTGCTGAAGTAGATGTTTTTGTTGACCCTTTGCAAAGTGTAAGTACCTCTCATGCCCTAGTTATGAAGCTCGAGAAAGATATTCGTTTGCAGATTCCGCATTTGGTGTTGACCATTCATGTAGAACCCTATGAAAAGGGAAGGCGCGAAGGTTCAATTTCACCTAAAGAAGAATATAAAATCTAGCTATTTAAGGTATTGATAATTCAGGCTAAGAGTTGAGGGTTAATACCTTAAAATCTCAAGGTTTTCAAGGTATTTTGAACGGTTCTTCAAAGGTATTATATAGCTTGTCTTAGGACTAGAAAATAAGGTAAAATTATAGGGTTGCAGAAGGGTATTTCTGACGCAGGCTTCCATAATTAAAATATAGCCTTAAAGTGACTAGAAATGACCTTTGTGCGGGAGGAGTTCTCTTGAGCGCAAGTTCTTATACGGCTGACAGTATTCAGGTTTTAGAAGGGTTAGAGGCTGTTCGTAAACGTCCAGCTATGTATGTCCAAGGTGGTAACGGCATTGATGGTTACCATCAGCTACTTACTGAGATTTTAGATAACGCCATTGATGAAAGTTTGGGCGGATTTGCTGATACGGTTGAGGTTTTCTTAAACGAAAATGGCTCAGTGACAGTGACCGATAACGGTCGGGGTATTCCAGTTGACACCATGAAAAAAGAAGGCAAGCCAGCTATCGAAGTTATTTTTACAGTGCTTCATGCTGGGGGTAAATTTGATGGTGGTGCTTATAAGGTTTCAGGTGGTTTGCACGGCGTAGGTAGTTCAGTAGTGAACGCTTTATCGGATTATCTAGAAGCGGAAATTACTCGAGATGGCAAAGTTTATATGATTCGTTTTGAAAACGGTAAAGTTGCTAAAGAACTCGAGGTCATTGGCTCAGCTCCTAAAAGCAAATCAGGTTCCAAAGTCACCTTCATGCCTGACCACAGCATCTTTAAGGATATTATTGGTTTTGATTATCAGCGTGTCCGCCGTCGTCTTAAAGAATTGGCGTATCTAACCGGTGGCGTTAAAATTATCCTCGAGGATCACCGCCACAAGAATGACCTTCGCAAAGAAACTTTTCATGAACAAGGTGGGGTTGCCGCCTATGCCCACAACCTAGCCGATGAAGGCAAACATCTCTATGAAAAGCCTATGCTTATTAAAGGGGCTTCTGAGAACATTGAAGTAGATGTAGGGATGATGCACACTTCGGGTTATGGGCAAATGGTCTTGACCTATGCCAACATGATTACTAACCGTGATGGTGGAACCCATTTAACTGGTTTTAAGTCAGCGTATACGCGCGTCCTTAACAACTATGCCAAAGATAAAAACATGGTTAAAAAAGGCGATCCTCAACCCACTGGTGATGATTTTCTAGAGGGAATTACTTGCGTTATTTCAGTCAAGATTCCTGACCCACAGTTTGAATCTCAGGCCAAGGTTAAACTTCTAAACCCTGAAGCGCAAACTGCAGTGCAATCTGTGGTCTATGAAAAACTGGCCGAGATTCTCGAGGAAAACCCCAAAGTTGCTAAAACCATTATTGAAAAAGCAGCTAATGCAGCTCGTGCCCGTGAAGCAGCCCGTAAAGCCCGTGAATTGGTGCGTCGTGCCAATCCTTTAGACAATGATGATTTGCCAGGTAAACTAGCCGATTGCCAGTCGGAAGACCCTAGTGTGAGCGAGATTTATATTGTGGAAGGCGATTCGGCGGGCGGGAGTGCAAAACAAGGTCGTGAACGTCGCTTTCAGGCCATTCTCCCATTGCGTGGGAAAATCTTGAACGTGGAAAAATCACAACTAGGTAAGATTCTAAAAAATGCTGAGATTCGGGCTATGGTTGCAGCCATTGGTGCAGGTATTGAAGGCACTGGGGAAGACAACGAACACTTTAATTTAGAAGAAGTTCGCTATCACCGCATTATTATCATGACGGATGCTGATGTGGACGGAAGCCATATCCGCACCCTTTTGTTGACCTTTTTTTATCGTTATATGAAACCCCTGATTGAATCGGGCTATCTCTATATTGCCCAGCCACCACTTTATGGTGTGCGTTTGGGTCGCTCTAAAGAACTGATTTATGTCTTTAATGATGATGATCTCAAAAAACTGCTTTCGGAAAACCGGGGTAAGACCTATGAGATTCAACGCTTTAAGGGTTTAGGGGAAATGAATCCTGAACAGCTTTGGGAAACCACGATGAATCCAGAAACCAGAGTCTTGTTGCGAGTAGGCATTATTGATGCCCAAGAAGCCCATGATACTTTTGAGATGTTGATGGGAACCGAAGTGCCACCAAGGCGGGCTTTTATTGAAGATAATGCCCACCTGGCCAAGCTCGAGGTTTGAGTGCTTGATGAGTGAGGAGGTAGGTTTTTTTCTACCTCCTATCTTTTAGCGATACGTTTTAATACCCTCTAAACTTAGAGATGTACTTTAGTTTAGCAATCTAATAGTATTACTGACTATGTGTAACTTTTTACAAATTAGAACTAAGAAAATCTGGAAGTCAAGGTTTAGTTGTGAAATTTCCCCCTAGTGAATATGTTTTGTGAGCAATTAGATAGCCTAAAAAGTGGGTAAGATAGACATGATGGGAATGATGATGAAGCGTGTATTACCATTTATAGTTCTAGCCGTTGCTATAGCCTTTTTGCTGTGGTGGTTTTTCTTTAATACGGTTAAAGATGTAGAACTTAATAATGATGGTTTGAGTGGTGAGATAGAAAAAGTAATTGTTCAAACGGCAACTTTGGTAGACAGATTTGGTGATTATGTTCCTACAGCTTTTGTAACGGAGAGTGAAACTACCTATGATGTTCAGGGACACGTCCTCGAGTTAAAACGCTACCGTTCGGATAACCGCCTTGACTACGGGATTCGATATACTTATCAAAACGGTAAGCTTTTAGAAGAACAATCTTTTTCTTCGGGAGATGGACCGCTTTATAAATGGGTTTATGAGTACAATACTCAGGAGCTTCTAGAAAGCCTAAGTGGTTATAACTCGAGTGGGCAACTAGATTTCCATACCGTTTATGAATACGACTCTGATGGGCAACTGTCTAAAGAAACATCGTTTAATCCAGATGAAACTTTTAGCTACGTGACTGAACAAAATAATAACCGCAATGGAGCTGAACGCAAGACGACCTACTACACTTCGGATAACACTGAAGATTATGTATCAGAAGAAACCATCGATAGAGGTGGCAATCGCACCAAAGAACGCAACCTAGATGGTGAAGGTCAGCTCGAGTATGAAGTGACCTATGCGTATGATTCTGAAGGGCGGCTTTTAGAAGAAGAGGCTAAAAATACTGAAGGCAAGTTAGAGTATCGTCTTATCAATCACTATGATGATAAAGGCAATTTACTCGAGACGGTTGAGTATAATCAAGAGAATAAGGCTTTTAATACTTATACTTATACCTATGATGAATACAATAATGTCACTGAGCGTATCATTCAAGATCAAGAGCAAAACAAAACCATTTATCGCTACGCTTATACCTATGACGAGCAGGGCAATTGGGTGACACGTGAAACCCAAAAGTTGACCGATAAATTTGGCAAAGAGTCCTTTGAGCCAAGCGAAACAACCAAGCGCGAAATAATTTATTTTCAGAATCAATAATATGAGCCTAGCCTATTACCCTTGTTTTGAAAAGCTGCTTGAAGGGATTGACCCTGCAATTGCTATAGACGGCAAGATGTTAGCCAAAGCCTCAGATAAACTCACCGTTATTGCGCAGCAGTTAAAAGTTACACCTCTGGAAGGCTTTTTAGGTGTATTACTGGATATTGAGTTGGATATAGATATTGAAGAGCTTTGGTTTGAGCCATCAGAAGGTTTAATCAGTGTAGATGCACTACTGGCGTATCTCGAGAAAACGCCCAAGGCGGTTCCGCATCAAGAGGATGTCATCAGCGATTTACAAGGATTAAAAGAGGCTTTGGAATTAGCCCAACAACATAAGACTAAGACACGCTTTTCTTTAGCCATTGATTTTTAGAACCTCTGGATTCAAGATATTAGCTGCTGATTTTCCACTAAGGACTGCAATAATAGCGTTGACAGCTAGAGCAATCATGGCGTTTCGAGTACCTTGAGTGGCAGAACCTAAGTGTGGAGCCAGCACTACATTGGGTAAGGTTTTTAAATCTTCAGTGACTTTGGGTTCAAATTCAAATACATCTAACCCTGCTCCCCAAATCCACCCTTCTTTAAGTGCTTTGACTAAAGCCTCTTCATGAATGATATTTCCTCTGGCCGTATTGATAAGAATGGCATTGGGTTTCATTTTCCTAAGTTTCGATTCATTGATAAGGTGCTTGGTTTCTGCGGTAGATGGACAGTGAATAGACACGACATCAGCAGTTTGGCAAAGCGTATCTAGGTCGCTGTAAGTAACACCTAAGCTTTCCTCGAGTTCGGGGTGTCTCGAGCGGTTGTGATAGAGAATGTTCATGCCAAAACCCTTGGCACGTTTAGCCACTTCTTGCCCAATTCGTCCTAAGCCAATAATCCCAAGCGTTCTACCCGTAATATCTTGCCCTAAAAGCTGTGTAGGAGCCCAGCCCTGCCAGTCATTTTGTATCATGTGATGTCCTTCAATCACTCGTCTAGCCACAGCTAGCATCAGCATCATAGCCTGGTCAGCAGTAGCTTCTGATAACACATCAGGAGTATTGCTAACCGCGATATTTCTTTTGTTGCATTCTGGCACGTTTATATTGTCGTAACCTACGGCGAAATTGGCAACAATTTTTAAGCTTGGACAAGTCGCTAAGAGTTCAGTATCAATTTTTTCACTGAGGGTGCAGAGGAGAGCATCATAGGGTTGTTTTAGAGAAGATAAAAGGATGTCTCGAGGGATGGGTAAATCAGAATCGTAGAGGTCATAGTCAATATGATGTTGCTCGAGTAACTGTAAACCAGAAACAGGAATCCGACGGGTGATGAAGATTTTTGGCATAAAGCTTATTTTGACATGTATTTGAGTTTTGGATAAGGACCTCGTGACGTACAAAAAACGGAGGTCACTAGGACCTCCGATAATCTATTTGACTAAAATTACTTATTCGCCAAAGGCTTTGCTGATGCCTCGTTCAGACACTAGCTCAATAGCCCGCTCGATGGGAATAGAAACACTGCCGTCTTCATGCAAGTGATAGGACTCGAGCTTTTCACTAGCAGTATTGACTGTATTAAGAAGGGTTGTGCGGTCAGGGTGAACAAACTTTCCTTGTGGACGCGAGGATGCTAAAAGCAAAATGCCCACTAGAGAAGCGACCATTAAGACTCCGGCTCCAGCAAACATTTGGCGGGTTTGTTCTTCTGTAAAAATATATTGCCTGGTTGATCCAGATATACTTGACCCAGACATACTTGATTCAGATACAGTTGATTTATACATACACTCTCCTAATGATGATCAGCCGGTGCAAGACGTGGGTCATGCTGTGGCAGAATGGGACGTGACTTTAGCCAGCTAGCAAACACTGCTACCCAAATTCCTCCAATGCCGATTAAAACAGCAAAGTCTAACCAGTGGAGGGCAAACCCTTCACGGCGGAAGTTGGGAATGATAATAAAGAACAAATCAGTAAGTCGTATTAAGACAGCCCAGATAGCCACCATCACCAAAGCCTGACGCTTGCGCTTGACCCAGCGGGAAAAGAGAATCACGAAAGGGGCAAAAAAGCCAAAGAATAATAGAAACCCACCTACCATTCGCCAGGCATCACTGGTACGCAGGACATAGTATGGGTTGGTCTCAATGACATTATTTGACCAGATGATCATAAACTGTGACATGCTGGTATACGCCCAGAACATGGTAAATGCCATTAAAAAGTTGCCTAAATCCTGCAAGCGTTTACTGGTTAAGACATCATCATAGGTTTCATCTTTAGAAGCAAGATAAGTGGTGGTAAAAATCATTAGGCACATGGCACTAATGACCTGACCAATCATCATGATGACCGGGTACATCCCTGAGAAAAACTCTGGGGTTAAGGACATAGCCCAATCAACACCAGCAAAGGTCATGGACAAAATATAAATAATAATCCAAGGAGCGCCTAAACCTTTGAGGTGGAACCCAATGCGGGTACTTTCGGCGGCATTGCTGTCTTGCTCACCTGATTTTTTGAAGAAATAGTAAGCACCAAAGGTCCAGATGGCAAAGTAGATTAAAGAGCGAATAACAAAAAAAGGTTTGTTGAGGTAAAGAGCCTTGGCTGCTACTAGTGGATGACCATCTAAGTATTCCTGAGTAGACCAAACATAGAGGTTATTGCTAAATAGGCCAATCAATACGGGAATAAAGAAAATAGCCATAATTGGCAAGACCATTGCACCAGATTCTAAAGGGCGGCGAATCATGGCTCCCCAGGAACCACCAGCCATGTGTTGAACAAAGAGCAGCATTAAGCAGCCAAGAGCTAGCCCAGTCCAGAACAAAAAGCCAAAAAGATAAGATTGATAAAAAGCTGCCCCAGTGGTAAAGCCACCAATGAGTGTAGCCACTAGGCCAATCACACCAATAATCAGGGCTGTGCGCTGTAAACGACTGAGGCTTTGGGTCACAGTACTTCGGGGGCTGAAAGTGCTACGGGCGCTCATTCTTCTCCTCCATGAGACGGGCTGATACTACCATTGGTTTTAAGCTCTTCTTGCAGTTCGGTAGGAACATCCTCGAGTGTGGCATGTTGACTAAGTTGGAGGGTGCGGATGTAGGCAGCAATAGCCCAACGATCTTCGGGGGTAACCCTCGAGGCGTAGCTAAACATCCGCCCAAATCCATTGGTAGATACAAAGTAGAAGTAACCGATATTCTGATCTCGCAAACGCTGGTCATGAAAGGATGCGGGTTGCGGCATACCCTTTTGTACAATCACACCTTGTCCATCACCGGTAAAGTTGTGACAGGGAGCGCAGTAGATATTAAAACGCTGTTGACCACGCTCGAGTAGCTCGGTACTTAATTCAAGTGGGATATCAGCCAGAAGATTCCCATCGGCATCTTGGCCCGAATAAAAAGCGGTGTTATAGGCTCCACGGTTTCGTGACACCACACCCTCAGGGAGTTGTTGTGCCGTTGAACCGTTGGCAAAGTAGCGGTTCGCTTCTTGATATTCGGCTCTGGGCTGTCGGTGCATATTTAGACCGCAGGCACTGAGTAGAAGGGTGAACGCGGTTAGTAGGAAAAGATGTAAGGCTCTCACAGCTCTACCTCCGAAACACGGTTTGCACCCAGACCATCCATAAACTTTTTGGTTTTGCCTAAATCAAACTTTTTGTCTAGGGCTTCTATGCACAAGAAAAACTTATCCCTTGAAGCAAATTGAAACCCTGGCGTATTAAAGATAGAGTGATAAGGTCTAGGTAGACCGTTGCGCCCTAACATAAATAACCCTGCAGTAAAGCATGAAAAGAGGATCGTACATTCAAAGGTGATGACCACAAAGTTTGGCCAACTATTCAAAGGCTTACCCCCGATATTAAGAGGATAAAAAATAACGTTGGAATAGTACTGTAGAAAAAAGCCAGTTAAGAAGCCCACAAAGCCCATGCAGAAAACCACCCAGCCCATACGAGTTGGTTTATGACCTACTGCGTCGTCTAGACCTTCTACAGGGTATGGCGTATAGGCCTCTACAGCAGAATAACCAGCCTTGCGAACTTTATTGGCCGCATCAATAATATCTTCAGGGTCATTAAATTCAGCTACTAGACCATAGAGTTCAGTGTGTTCGCTCATGTCACAATTCCTTTCTTGCGAAATTCTTCGGCCCTAGCTTCTTCAAAATAATCACTGGTGTGATGGGCATCGTGATGGGCCAGTTCTTTCATTTCAGAAGTTGCAATAGAAGGCAGGAGGCGAATGAATAAAAACCACAAGGTAAAGAAAAGACCAAAAGAGCCAAGGTAGAGCGTGAAGTCCCAGATGGTGGGTTTGAAAACACCCCAGGAAGAAGGCAAGAAATCTGTTTTAAGCGTTACAACCACAATCACATAACGCTCGAGCCACATCCCAACTGAGACAATTATCGAAATGATAAAGAGCCAGGTAGTGCTTTGGCGAACCCGTTTGGACCACAGTGGCTGAATAGCGATACCATTACAAAAAATCAGGACCCAAAAAGCCCATCCATCCCTAGCACCAAACATGCGGTTCCAGGCCATGTAACGTTCAAATTCATTACCGCTATACCAGGCCATGAAAAGCTCAACGCAATATCCGTAAACCACGATCATGCCAGTAGCCAGCATTAGTTTGGCCGAGTTATCTAAATGGCGCATAGTAATTAATTTTTCTAAACCAAAGGACTTACGCAAGGGAATAGCCAAAATAAGCACCATAGCAAATCCTGCAAATACAGCACCAGCCACAAAATAAGGAGGCATGATGGTGTTATTCCAGCCAGGAACTTGTGACGAAGCGAAATCTAGGGCGATGGTACTGTGTACCGAAAGCACCAATGGAAATGAACAAGCTGCCAAAATCAGGTAAGCGCGTTGATAGCGTTGCCAAGCTTTCGTTGACCCATTCCAGCCTAAACACAAGATTCCGTAGAACCAGCGCATAAAACTGCTATCTGCCCGGTCGCGCAAAGTGGCTAAGTCTGGGATAAGACCGATATACCAAAACAAGATAGAGACGCTGGCATAGGTTGAAATAGCAAATAAATCCCAGTCTAGTGGGCTTCTAAATTGTGGAAACAAGCCATAAGTATTTGGATAAGGGGCCAGCCAGAAAAAGACCCATTGTCTACCGATATGCAAAATAGGGTAGAGACCTGCACAAACCACGGCAAAAATAGTCATGGCTTCAGCAGCACGATTAATAGAGGTGCGCCAGGGCTGCCTAAAGAGAAGGAGTGCTGCTGAAATCAGGGTTCCAGCGTGACCAATCCCAATCCACCATACAAAGTTGATGATGAAAAAGCCCCAGGCTGTTGGAATATTATTACCAAAGGCTCCAATACCTGTAACCAAGAGTTTTACTACGCTGGCCAGGTAAAGCCCTAAACCCATTAAAGCTAGGGTAAATCCTATCCACCACCAGCGTGGGGTCTTAAAGGGTGCAAATTCTATAGGTTGATTGACGACATCATCAATACTACCAGCGGTTTCACCTTTGGCAATCACCCGATTGGTTTCTGGTCTACGTGCGAGTGCCATTAGTGCACCTCCGAAGTGCCTGCTAAGGCAGGGTGAGGATTACGCAATTTTGCGATATAGGTGGTTCTGGGAACGGTGTTGAGTTCCTCGAGTAGGGCGTAATTAAGTTTGGATTTCTTGGATTCACTAACTGCACTACCTTGAGTATTGATATCACCAAAGACAATGGCTTCCGCAGGGCAAGCACTTTGGCAAGCCGTAAGGACTTCACCATCGGCAATTTTGCGCCCTTCATTTTCGCTCTTAATATAAGTCTGTTGAATACGCTGAGTGCAGTAGGTACATTTTTCCATCACGCCACGGCTGCGAACGGTAACGTCTGGGTTTTGAGCCAAGGAAAGCTCAGTCATGGTGCTGGTCAGTTCGGCGTATTGCAAGAAGTTATAACGGCGTACTTTGTAGGGGCAGTTGTTTGAGCAATAACGTGTACCCACGCAACGGTTATAGACCATTACATTTAGACCTTCGCTGTCGTGAACAGTTGCGCCTACTGGGCAGACTGGCTCACAAGGTGCTTTTTCGCACTGCATACAGGCTACGGGTTGCACGTAATACTCAGGGTTATCGAGGTCGGTGTAGTAGGTATCGACCCGAATCCAGTGCATTTCTCTACCCACCAAGACATTTTTCTTGCCTACGATAGGAATGTTATTTTCGGACTGACAGGCAGTGACACAGGCATTGCAACCTGTGCATACATTCATATCAATGACCATGCCCCAGGCATAAGAGTTATAGGGAAAATCGGGGTAGAGATCACTTTTTTCATGTTCAACTGGGTGAACAAAATGTGGATGCTCAGGCTCAGCTTGAAAATCGGCTAAGGTTCCATGACGAACCAAATGACGGCGTTCGGTGGTTCCTTCGTAGGCAAAGTGAAGCTGGGTTGAAGCTAGTTCGGTTTTACCGCTGGCTTTAGAAACATCTACTGAACCATGCCATAAATGATCAGAAGTTCTTAAAACATTAGCGTTAAAGCCGATACCAGAGCCTACACGACCAGCTTTTTCACGACCAAAACCAAGATTGACAGTGATGGTTTTTTCGGCTTGTCCAGGCAAGACCCAGACAGGTGCAGTTACGCTTTGGTCGCCGACAGTAAGCTTGAGATGATTGCCGTTGGAAACACCAAGCTCTTCGGCAGTTTTTGGTGAGAGCAAGGCGACATTATCCCAAGTGAGTTTGGTTAGTGGCTTAGGAACTTCTTGTAACCAGCCGTTGTTAGCCCAGCGTCCGTCTTGAAGGCTAGGGTCATGGCGGAACAGAATTTCAAATTCGCCTGCCTCAATTGCTTCGGATTGGCTCAAAGATTGTAAAGAAACATTTTTATTATCGGCGGTACTTCCGCTAATCATACCAGCATAAACGCTCTGTCGCCAGAAATCATCAAAGCTTCCTTCGACACTGTTTCTCCAGGTATCTTGAACCAAGGTATAGCTAGTGGCTTCAGTACCCAGCAAGGCCGCCAAGACTTCATGTTCAGACTTGCCCCCATAAAATGGTGAGATAAGCGGTTGCATAATGCTTACCGTGCCGTCAAAAGCCTTTGCATCACTCCAGGTCTCGAGGAAGTGGGTTTGCGGAATGTGCCACGTGGAAAGACTCGAGGTTTCATCTAGGTATTGACTTAAATGAATGCTGGTTACTTTCTCGAGTGCGCCAGCAAAGTTTAGATCTGCAGGAGCAGTATATACAGGGTTTCCACCTAAGATAAGCAAGGTTTTTACTGTGCCGCTATTCATACCTTCAACCAGTGTAGCCAGGGACTCGAGCTGATTTACAGGATTAACTTCTACGCTTTGATGATAAAACACTGTCTTGCCAACATTGCCTAAAACGGCGTTCATGGCATGAGCTAAAGCATGAAGCTGTGGACTTTCAAACTCACCAGCAATCACGATGCTCTTGCCGGCATGTTCTTTAAGGTCTTCGACTAAGACTTCGGCGGTGTGTGCATCAAATCCTTCAGGCAAAGCTCCTTCAACACCTTCAACCCCAATTTCGTGGGCAATCATGGCAGCAATAGAAGCTAGTTGCGAAGGACGAACGGTGAGGCGGTGGTCTGCCATCATGCCTGTATTAGTGGGCGTGCTTTCTAAAACATAAAGGCGGCTCATGGTGTCTGTGGCTTCACGAACCTTGCGCTTACGCGAGAACTCTTTGGTATATCTGAGTTTGGCTGGGCCTTCACTTAAAAAATCACTACCCAAAGATAAAATTACTTCAGCCTGACTAAAGTCATAGCGGGTGGTGACTGCTTCCCCAAAGGCCAATTTCGCGCCTTCTAAAGCACTATTGCTGTGCATGGCATCATATTGGTGCCAAGTTGCAGCAGGATATTTTACCAAAACTTCTTGAAGTTGTCTGGCTAACGTTGGTGAAGTAACGGTTTCACTCAAAATGGCTAAACCTTCGCCATTTCCTACTGCACTTGCTAAGGCAGGTATAAACTCTTCCCAGTTTTTAGCAGCACCTTTATTTGAGACAGCTTGGGAGCGATCAGGGTCATAAAGTGTAAGAACGGTGGCTTGCGTGGTGGCATCGGTGGCTCCCCAACTTGCGGGGTGGTCAGGGTTACCCTCGAGCTTAGTGGGACGACCCTGATGGCTTTCGGCAATCACGCCTAATGCATACCCGCCTTGGGTAATGGCTGTAGCAAAATGCAGTGGACGACCCGGAATCATCTCTTCTGGAGACTTGACATAAGGCACAATTTTTTCATTGGGTTGAACAGGGCGCACGCAAGAGGTGAGTCCAGCCAGAGCTAAAGATGCTCCTAAGAGCTTCATAAAGTCACGGCGGTCTAATGAGTTTTCATAAGGAACAGATTGACGTGGGAATTCTTCACGTAAGAAGTCTTGAAATTGATTGGTTTCAGCCAACTCTTCTAAGCCTCGCCAATAGCTTGGCCCTTGGCGACTCTCAAGCTTTTTGCGGATTTCGGAAATTGAAAGATTCTCTGACATAATTACCTGTGGCAGGTGGAGCATTGAGGAAGTTTGTCGGTATTAATATTGTACTCTTTCACCAGTAGGGCTCCTAACTCAGCTTGATTGGTAGGTTTTTCATAGGCCATATTAAAGACCTGATCGCGTGGACGAACACGGCTAGTGGGATTGCGGTGACATTCTAAGCACCAACCCATGGTCATGGGTTCATTTTTCCAGATACCTTCCATTTGGTCGATGCGTCCGTGGCACTCGCTACACCCCATGCCCTTATTCACGTGGGCACTGTGATTAAAATAAACAAAGTCGGCCAAGTTGTGTACACGGTTCCACTGCAAAGATTCACCGTCAGTGCCATTGGTTCCCCAGCTTTTATAGACGTTGGCGAGTTGGGGTGAGCCTACACGAATCTGTGAATGGCAACTCATGCAGACTTCGGTAGAAGGGATATTGGCGGTGGCTGCGGTTTCAACCGAGCTATGGCAATAGCGGCAATCAATGCCTAGCTGTCCGTTATGCAAAGCATGAGAATAGGCCACTGGCTGGGTTACAGGAACACCAACTTTATTGTTGATGGTTCGTGCAAACACGGTCAGCGACGTAACTAAGAGCACCCCAAAGACTAGCCCTCCCCAGATCAGCCATTTAGCAAAAGCATTGGCGTTGGGCGGAAAATAATTAGGCATCATTCACCTCATGATGGGTGTAAAAAAACTGGGTATAAAAAAACATAGATCGAACACTAAAATTCTTAACCGTAACCACCTCCGCTACGTTTGACTGGTCGCACCTGTGTCTAAAACCCATATATAAAAACGTTAGCATGAAAATATAGAGGTGCGTTACCTCTTTGAACCACCTTAATTTATCATGCACATCTTACTCATCCTAGCAGGACAATTGTCCTCTAAAATGCATCTTGTAGCTCCTGTAAAGAATCGTATTTTATCGCAAAATACAAGGTTTTTTGTGTCTTGCGGTGCTTTAAGTGACCCCTGCTTGCTTAGTTGTCAAATGCTGCGGCAAGGTTACTTTATTTAGACAGATTTATGTTTGTATGGACCATATTCATCGCTCCCTAAATTTTCTACCAAGCCCTCTTCCTCGAGCCTCTTCAAAAGAGCTAACAAACTGCCATTTATAGCCTCTTTCATTTCAGGGGTCGTGTCAGGGTAAACATCTAGGCTTAAAGTATCTAGGTCATGGGATTTTTTAAGAGCATCCAAGACCTGCTCGAGTCTTTTTAGGCGGTGTGCTTTGACCTGCTCGAGTTTTTCATCAGGGTTGGCAATCATCGGCCCATGACCGGGGGCAAGGATAGTTAGCTCTAAGGTTTTAAGCAACTCGAGGCTAGAGAAATAATCACTGTAGTTTCCATCTGGTAGCCCAATCCAGGTAGAACCGTAACCTGCCACCACATCGCCAACTATAGCTATCTTTTGATCAGACCAGTAAAAACTGACATGCCCTGGGCTATGTCCGGGAGTGGAAAAAACCTGCACGTTTATTGAACCCAAAGAGAAACTCGAGCCTAAAATCTGAACGTTATGGCCCTTGACTCGGGCTTGCTCGAGGTCATGAACATAAACTGGAATAGGGCCAAAGTGTTCTTGAAGCAAAGTAATCCCTTCCTGATGGTCACGGTGGGTGTGGGTAAGCAAGATTGTCTTTAGTGTTGATTTTGTGGTCTCGAGGGCTGCAAGAATTTCTTCAAGAGAAGATGGGTCATAAAACCCAGGATCAATCAAGATGGCCTGACCAGCATTAAAAATCAGATAACTGTTGGTGTGGCTAAAGGGTGGAAAGGTATGAGAAGGAAGCTCGAGCCTCCACAAGAAAGGGGAGACGTGTTCAATTATGAGCGGCCCCTTAAACGTGGGTCAAGCGCGTCACGCAGACCGTCCCCAATAAAATTGACGCTCAAGACAACTAAAGAAATTAGCAGTCCTGGCCAAACCACTCGCAAAGGGGTTAAGTTCAAAAAATCCTTGCCATCAAAGAGTAAGCGTCCCCAGGTTGGTACATCTGAAGGAAAACCTAAGCCTAAAAAAGACAGGGCAGATTCGGTGATGATGGCGTTAGCGATCCCTAGCGTAGCCGAAACTAGAATGGGGCTTAAAACATTGGGCAAGATGTGTGACCACATTACACGGTTATTGTTTGAACCTAAGGCATTGGCTGCCGTGACAAATTCTCGCTCTTTGACTGCCAACACTTCACCCCTGACTACGCGGGCCGTATTCATCCAACTGGTGACTCCGATTAAAAATACAATCAGCATAAAAATACCCGCTTCAGGGCCAACCAGCGTTCGCAGAGTGTCTCTAAAAAGCATAATTGCAACCAGCAGTAGTGGTAATAGGGGCAAGGCCAAGAACATATCGGTTAGACCCATCAAAAGACTATCTAGTTTGCGAAAGTATCCAGCGATTAAACCAACGGCAGTACCTAAAATAATACTAATAAGCATGGCCACCATTCCCACCGAAAGCGAAATGCGTCCACCGGCCAGGTTTGCTGCTAAAAGGTCACGTCCTAAGTTATCAGTGCCAAAAGGATGATCTGCACTGGGCCCCTTATTCCTGGCTAAAAGGTCATTGTAATTGGGGTCGGCACGGTAGATATAAGGACCAAAAATGGTAGCTAAAACAATAAATAAAAACACCACCATGCCAATGACTGCACCTTTGTGTTTGAGAAATTGTTTCCAACTATCAAGCCACAAGGATTTGGTTTCGGCGGGTGACCTTATTGTGCTTGGACTAATCGCACTCATAGATTCCTAACTGTAGCGTATGCGTGGGTCGAGTAACCCATAAGCAACATCAGCTAAAATGTTAAAGACAACAATCAAGATGGCAAAAATAAAGGTTAAGGTTTGTACTAGGGGAATATCTGCATTTTGAATACCTTTGATCAGCAAGTCGCCAAGACCATTGATGCGAAAAATTTGCTCGGTAATGATGGCCCCACCAAAAATACCTGGAATGCCTAGAGCGATAAGGGTAACTACGGGAATCAGGCTATTGCGCAACACATGTCCTAATACTACGCCAGGTTCATGTAGCCCTTTGGAGCGGGCGGTGCGGGCATAATCCTGACTCAAATTATCCAGCATAGAAGAGCGCATAAACCGGCTGAGTTGCGAGGCATTGGCGAAAGCTAAAACGGTCACTGGCATGACCATTTGTTTAAGTTGTTTGACCAGGCTGGGCCAGTCTGTAACCACTAGGGTTGTATCATAAATAGAAGGAAACCATTTCAGTTTTACACTGAAAATAATAATGGCCAAAAGGCCTGTAAAAAAAGTTGGCACAGAAAAGCCAATTAGAGAAATAAGCGTACCTAAGTGGTCAAAAAGGGAATACTGTTTATAAGCTGAAATAACACCCACGGGAATAGCAATCAAAATACCTAGTAAAAAGGCAATCCCAACTACCCATAAGGTCTGAGGCATACGCTGGATGATCAGGTCATAAACAGGACTGCGGGTGGTCCAGGCTAAAATGCGAGTGCGTGCTTCCGAATTTCCAATTTTTAGCCCGGTAGCATTTTCAAGTAAACCTAAAGGCTCATCAATAAAAAATTGCCGAGTCCACTTGAGATAACGAATATAAAAAGGTTGATCTAAACCTAAAGATATACGAATTTTTGCTTTGACTTCAGGGGGAATAGTAAGAGGAAGATTTCCAGTAGGATCATTAGGAGCTAAATCTAAAATGGCAAAAATAACAAAACTAATCACCAACAAGGTTGGAATAGCTACTAGAAAACGACGAACAATATATTGAAACATAATTAAATAAAGTTTAAGAGTTAGCTAGTTACTAGCTAACTCTTAAACTTGAAAAATCTATCTGGTCCAGTCGGCAATGTTCCACATTTCGCTGTCCCAGGCATTGATCAAAACGCCTTGGAGGCTGTTGATATGGGCAGACACCGTACCACGGTGAACCAAGGGAATTTCAACATAGTTCTGTACTGCAATATCATTGAGTTGTTTGATAATTACAGCTCGGTCTTCTAGTGAAGCTGTAGTGGCAAGTTGAGCCAGCAAGGCATCATACTCAGGGTTGCACCAGCGCGGAACGTTATTGCTTAACCAGTCATTAGAAACATCAGAAATTTGATTGCAGGCCCAGCCACCCAAATAGTTTTCAGGGTCAGTACCTGAGGAACCATTGGTAAACATTTGTACATCGGCAAAAAACTTACCATAAGTGTCAGGGCTAGCAGGGTCACCACCAAAGAAGACTGCAGCATCAATATTGCGCAGCTCAACTTCGATACCCAGTTGTTCCCACCATTGCTTAATAAGGGCTTGGCTACCTTGGCGAACTGAGTTAGTTGAGGTCTGATAAAGGATAGCCATGCGAACGCCGTCTTTGCTACGTATCCCATCACTGCCCTTGGCCCAGCCAGCTTCATCTAAAAGCTGATTGGCTTTCTCGAGGTCTTGGGTTAAGCAAACATCATTGGCAGTAGAAACATCTATTGCAGGAGCAGGCACAAGATTACAAGTAGCTTGGCCAGCACTGCCATATCCCACTTCTACAAGTATGTTACGGTCAATGGCCAGTGACAGAGCCTCACGCACTTTTATATCACTCAAGAAGGGGTGGGGGTTATTGCCGTCCATATAAAGCGAACGGTTATCGCCTAGGCTAGGATCATCATTGGTAAAATTTACGAGAATGCGCTCAACGCTGGGTCCATAGGATGATACGACAGTACCGTTTCCAGCCGCAGCCATTCCTTCTAAAATTTCTGGCTCAACCTGCAAGTTCCAGGCGTAGTCAGCTTCGTTGGTTTCAAGTACCGAACGCGCGGCACTAGCAGCGTCACCGCCACCTTTAAAGACTACGCGACTAAAAGCTGGTTTATCAGCATCACGGTAATTTTCATTGGCTTCATAAACCACTACGTCATTGGCACGGAAATCTACTACTTTGAAAGGACCAGTACCGATAGGACCAAAGTTTTCTTCGGTGCAGGTTTGTACAGCAGGTCCAAGGCAAGTGCCAAACTGAGCTTTTTGGATAATCGGTGAAAGTGAGCTAACAAAAGGCTGATAGGGTACAGGTTTGGGTTCAGCAAAGGTAATTTTGACAGTTACATCATCCACGGCCTCAATGTTGGTTACGCCTTCAAAACGATCTGAAGCATTACAACCAGCATCTGGGTCCATGCAATATTGACCAGAAAAAACTACATCGGCCGCAGTGACTGGGGTTCCATCTGACCAGAGTAACCCTGCTTTAAGTGTCCAGGTAATGCTGAGCAAATCTTCAGCGATACCACCATTCTCTAAAGTTGGAATGTCAGCAGCCAGTTTGACAACCAAGTTGCCATCGGGGTCATAGCTGGCCAGAGGCTCTAAAATCAGTGCCGAGCCATCTAAATCTTTGGTTCCCCCTGATAAATAGGGGTTAAGAATAGATACCGCTTGCCAGTAGAGAATATTGAGTTCTCCGGCACTTCCGCGCTGGGCCAGTCCAGTGCTGGCGAATAAGGCTAAAACTAAAACTATCCAGATAGATTTTCGTTTCATAGTTCCTCCCGTAAATTTTGTATTGCGTATAGAAGAATACCCTTGATAAGCAGCTTTTTCAATAGTGTTTTCTCATTTGAGCTTCATAGGGGTTAAATTGTAGTAAGAAAGAGGTTCTATGTATGAGACTAAATTAAACCTAGAGGGTTCATTTTTGGTGTTTTTGTTAGAGGGTAGCCGGGCCTTGGTGAATCCAAAAGAACTTTTAGAAGACCTTGACGCAGAGATTGCAGTGAAGCTTGTAGAGGGTTCTAATCACACCATTGCTGAGATTATTGCCCATTTGCTTTACTGGCAGGATTGGTTTTATCAGGGGGCTATAGGAATCCTTCAGCCTTATCCAAGCAGCAATGAATTATCGTTTCCTAAAGTTGCTGCCTCAGAATGGAATTCTTTAAGAGAAAGATTTTGGCGACGTTTGGGAAATATCAAAGAGCTTTGTTCAGATACGGCCTTGCTCAACCGGGCCTTTAGTCAGGGGAAGTCCTTAGGGGGTGGACACGATCAACGCACCGTGGCAATGACGCTTTTATATTCAGTTGCTATGCACAATGCCCACCACTACGGGCAGATTATTACGCTTAGGCAAGTGTTGGGTGTTTGGCCGCCTAAGGCGGGTGGCGTGACGTGGTGATAAGGCTATAAATAGGTTCCCAAAGTAATAACCTCTAAGATATCTCCTGGTTGATAATGTGTATCTGGTGGAATGATGGCCAAAGCATCGGCTAAGAGCATAGACGTGAGTACACCAGAGCTTTGGTTACCCGTAGAAGAAGCTAGCCAATGATTATGTTGGGACTCGAGCTTGACTCGGGAAAAGTGTTCTTTAAACCCGGCGCCTTTAAGCTCAGTAGCAGCTACTGCTTTACGTCTGGAATAATAGGGGAGTGTTTCAGTGCTGCCTATAGATGCTTGTATAAATGCTTTGGCCAAAAGTAAAAAAGCCAGCATACTCGAGACAGGATTGCCTGGTAATCCTAATACAGGAAGAGTATTCCACTTTCCAAATAAGACTGGTCCAGCAGGTTTCATGGCCACTTTCCAAAAGTAAACTTCACCATCTTCAAAGAGTAAATCACGCACAAAATCATATTTGCCCATAGAAACTCCGCCTGAGGTAAGCAGTAAATCAAGCTCCCCAACTGACTCGAGGGCTTTGATTAGAGCTTTCTTATCATCCTGAACATGGTTAAGAATTATAGGTGTAGCTCCAGCCGCACGTAAGAGTCCACAAATAGAAAAAGTATTTGAGTTATAGACATGTCCCTGGGCTAAAGGTTGACCTGGTTCAATCACTTCATCACCAGTGGCCAAGATACCTACTTTTGGTTTGCGCCTTACTGATAACTTTTCGTGTCCCATGGCCGCTGCCAGACCGATAGAGGCTGCATTGAGGGTTAGACCTTGTTTTAAACATATCTGACCTTTCTGGAAATCTTGCCCCTCGGGTCTGACATTGGCAGGGTCGGCAGGTCGGCTTAAAATAACTTCGTTATCTTGAAGAGTTGTCACTTCGACTGGGACTACGGCATCTGCACCTTTAGGCATGGGCGCACCCGTATAGATGCCTACGGCTTGATTCTTGTGCAGCGTTTTAGTAAAGACCTGTCCGGCTGGGATGTCGCCGATTAGCTCGAGTTTAAGTGGTGTTTGTTCTGTTGCAGTCAAGGTGTCTTTGAGTCGGCAGGCGTAGCCGTCCATGGCAGAATTGGTTGCACTAGGATGATTAACTAAAGCAACAAGGTCTTGAGCCAAAGTGTAACCATAACACTCGAGAAGGGGCAGCGTTTCAGCCCCTAGAAGTTTGGCCTGACTTTGTAACAACCTGATGGCTTCGGCAACAGGGATTTGACTAGGGTAGGTTTTCATGGTTGTATGCTAGCAAAGATATTGAGGAAGCGTTGAGGTATGAAAAAACATGCTGTGATTTTTCTTGATGATGGTGGGGTCATGAATGACAATGCCTTGCGTGGTCCTCAATGGCAGAAATTTCTGGGTGAATTTTTGCCAGCCCATTTGGGTGGCACACCACAGGCTTGGGCAGAAGCTAATCGCTTACTTATCAATGCTGAATTTTTTGATACTTTTTTAGAACGTACTTTTGGACGTGCGGATGTCAGCTTCCAAATTTATGAAAAGGTCTATGCTAAATTCTGGTTTGAAGGCATGTGCAAACATGTAGGTGTTAATACGCCTGAGGGTGAGCAGTGTGTACTTCTTCATCGTGAAGCCTCGAGGTATGTGGCTGCTCGAGTGCGTGCTGCTTATCCCGGAGTCATAGAAACAATTAAACATTTACATCAAGCTGGTTACATTCTGCACACAGCTTCAAATGAAGCCTCTTATGATCTCGAGGGCTATCTGATGGGTATGGGTGTAAGGCATTGTTTTGACCGACTTTATGGTGTTGACGTAGTGGATATTCTAAAAGAAAGCCCTGAGTATTACCGCCGCGTATTGCACGATGCTGGCCTGGAAGCCAGTCAAGCTGTGTTTGTGGATGACAGTGCTAGAAGACTTGCCTATGCTGCACAAATGGGTGCCAAGACTGTTCTTGTGGGAAATACTCGAGACGTTCAATTTGACGACACGATTTCAAGTTTGCAGGACTTACCTGAGTTACTGGGTAAACTTTAACCGTGTTAGGGTTTATAAACTTAGGGTTACTTCAATAAGGGTGAATATGAGCTATAAGATTTTAGATTTGACCACTATACTCGAGTATGTCTGTGCGTATCCAGAAGCTAAAAAGTTTATTGATGTTGAAGCTTTGCTCGAGTCTGCTGAGCTATCTGACGGAAATCTCAACGCAGTTTATCGAGTCTTTGAGAGAGATAATCCAGATAAAAGTATTTTGCTCAAACAAGGTTTACCCTATTTGCGTGTAGCTGGTGAAAGTTGGCCACTTAGCCCTGAACGAGCCGGATTTGAAGCCAGAGCCTTATTTCATCAAGATACCGTTGCGCCAGGTTTGGTTCCTAAACCCTACTGGTTTGATGAAGCCATGAATGTCAATGCAATGGAAGATTTACGCCACCATCAGGTCATGCGTAAACCGATGATGGCAGGAACAAAATATGAAAACCTTGGTATAACCATTGGGAAATTTTTAGTAGCGACATTGTATGGCTCGAGTGATTTTGGCATGGAAGCCAAAGCCAAAAAGCAACTAGCTAAACAATTTGCCAATGCTGAACTATGTGAAATCACCGAAGATTTGATTTTGATGGAACCCTTTGAACCTATCTTATTCAACAATAAAGAGAATCGTAACCGCTTTAACCCACTGATTGCAGATGCACTTGCTGACTTGCAGAATGACCATGAAGTGAAACGCAATGTTGCACATCTTAAATATAAATTCATGACCTCTGGACAGGCCTTGTTGCATGGTGATTTGCATACAGGCTCAATTATGGCTTCACCACCGGACTCACAGGGAATTGCAGATATTCGGGTGATTGATCCTGAGTTTGCCTTTTTTGGCCCGATGGGGTTTGATATTGGTTTGTTTATTGCCAATTTGTTTTTGAACGCTGCAGCGCAACATGGCCATGCCAAAAACGATCATGCAGGCCAGGACTATCGCCACTATCTTTACACGCAAGCCAGAGATGCCTGGACCACCTTTGAAAAGGGTTTTAGAGAAAAGCTCGAGAGCCCTAATAGTATGAGCTGGGTAAATAAGGATTTTCAAGAAGACTTTATACTTTCTGTTTTAAAAGATACTGCTGGTTATGCAGGTTGTGAGATGATTCGCCGTACCGTAGGATTCGCCCATGTAGCAGATTTAGATAGTATTGCCAATGACACCATTCGTTCTCAAGCAGAAATCATGGCCCTGCAAGTAGGGCAGACCCTGATCAAGAAACATACCAAGACCTTGAGTTATGATGATGTTGAGGATATAGTAAAGACCTTAATTCAGTAAGATGTTAGGAAACAAGGAGGTAGGAGCTGGTGAAATAGAAAGAAAAGGAGGCTAAGGAGAAAACCTATTCTGTCTACTCATTGCTCATCACTTTTCACTTTCTCCTTAAATTTATGATTATAGAAACGATTAACTACAATGATGGCAAAGTTACTTTGCTTGACCAAACCAAGCTCCCACTCGAGAAAACCATGCTCGAGATTCCAACGGTCGAAACTATGTGGGAAGCCATTAAAATGCTGCGTATTCGTGGCGCACCAGCTATTGGTATTGCGGCTGGCTATGGGCTTTGGCTGGGTATTAAAGATGTAGATGATACAGCTACTCGAGAGACTTTTATAACTCAACTAAAAAAGACTCGAGATTATTTGGCTACGTCACGCCCGACAGCGGTTAATTTATTCTGGGCTTTAGATAGAGTGATGCAAAAAGTTGAGCGTTCAAGTTTGCCAGATGTTTCTAAGCTCAAACTGTTTGTACTCAACGAGGCTAAAGCCATTCAACTCGAGGAAAAACAAACAGCTAGGGCGATTGGTGATTATGGCGCACCACTTATTGCTAAAGTATCTAGTGTTTTAACGCATTGTAATGCTGGGAGTTTAGCCACTTATGGTATTGGTACGGCACTGGCTCCGATTTATGTGGCTCATGAAAAGGGTCAAGCTATTCACGTCTATGCCGATGAAACCCGACCACTCTTGCAAGGAGCACGTTTAACTGCTTGGGAATTGCAGCAAGCGGGTGTGCCAGTTACTTTAATCACTGATAACATGTCCGCCTCGGTAATGAGGCAGGGAAATATTGGTGCAGTGATTGTGGGCTGTGACCGCGTAGCCGCCAATGGTGATTTCGCCAACAAAATAGGAACTTATGGTGTGGCTATTCTTGCTAAGGAACACGCCATTCCCTTCTATGTAGCTGCACCATTCTCAACCATTGATTTTAATACACCTACAGGCGAGGAGATTCCTATTGAAGAGCGTGACCCCAATGAAGTGACCCATTTTGGCGAGCGTCAAACTGCATCGGAATCTACTAAAGTTTATAATCCTGCTTTTGACGTGACTCCAGCCAAGTATGTCACGGCTTTTATTACTGATAAGGGTGTGGTTCTACCACCCTTTCAAGAAAACTTACAGAGAGTTGCTCGCAATTAATGCGTTCTTCGATAGATATTTCATTACCTATGTTAATAGCTCAGATTGATACATGGCGTAAACCAACTGTGGAAGTTGCTAACCTTGGTGTTCCGCCCCATATTACGCTTCTTTATCCTTGGCGAAATGCGCCTGTGAGTCCGAATGACTTGACCGAATTAAGTCAACTTCTTATATCATTTCAGCCTTTTGAGCTTTGCTTTAATCGCCTAGAAACTTTTCAGGCAGGAGTGATTTATCTTGCTCTTGAGGATGAATCTGTACCTAGAGCCATAATGAAAAAATTGTTTGAAGGTTTCCCCGATACAAAGCCATATGATGGTATTTTTATTGATCCAACACCCCATGTAACTGTAGTAAAGGCTAAAAAAGATGAACTAGAGAAACTAAGACTTGAGATTACTCAGGCCCTCGAGTTACCCATAAAGATTCTTGTTAAAGAAATTACTGTAATGGAAGAAGACTCAGAAGGTTATTGGAAAAACCGTTATGTGCATAAGCTGGAGAAGTCATGATTTTTGAGAACGAAGTGGTACTTATTACAGGTGCAGCCTCTGGAATTGGAAAAGCTTGTGCGCTTGCATTTGCTGAGCAGGGTGCAACGGTTGTTGGTTTAGATATTTCTCAAAGTGTTAAAACTGTTCTAGATAAAAAGTATCTTGGTTTGGTTTGCGATATTTCAGATGAGGTTCAGATTCAGACAGCCTTTAAACATCTTGAAGAACATCTGGGTAGACTAGATATGCTGGTACTAAACGCAGGTATCTTTCCACCAAGCCGAAGTATTGCCGAAATGCCTTTAGACGAATGGCAACGCACCATGCGGATTAACTTAGATGCGAATGTCATTTTGTTGCGCGAGTCCTATCCTTTTTTGAAAAAATCACCTAAGGGTGCTCGAGTGGTGGTCAACGCTTCTAAAAATGTACCTGCACCAGGCCCTGGCGCAGCAGCGTATTCAGCTTCTAAAGCAGCTCTTACGCAACTGGCCAGGGTGGCGGCTCTCGAGTGGGGAAAAGATAATATCCGAGTTAATGTCTTACATCCAAATGCAGTTTTTGATACAGGACTCTGGACAGATGACGTTATTGCCAGGCGAGCGGCAAGTTATGGATTAAGTATCGAAAATTATAAGACTAATAATGTACTTAAAACAGAGGTGACCAGTCATGATGTGGCAGCTATGGCTGTGATGTTGTGTAGCCCTGCCTTTAGTCGCACGACAGGGGCGCAGATTCCAGTAGATGGTGGAAATGAACGGGTTATTTGATGGAAATAAAGGAAACGGCTGATGGCAGTAAGACGCTTTATAGCTCTAAGTATCAGCAAACTTTTCACTCGGATAAAGGTGCAGTGACGGAATCTAGGCATGTGTTCTTAGGTGCTTCGGGTGTTACTGAAAAAATGCGTCACGGGCAAGAGGTTTCGGTTTTGGAAATCGGATTTGGTACGGGTCTTAATTTCTTTCTTACGGCTGATGAGGCAATAAATTTTGGAGAAAAATTAAACTATACAGCCCTCGAGAAAGATTTACTCGAGGCTGACTTGGTTCAGAATCTTGGGTTTGCTTCATATCTGCAAGACCAAGAAATGATTGGTGCTTATTTAGAATTTCGCCGTCATTTGTCACAGCCAACTGGAAATCTAATCTTCCAATATAAACAGGTGACACTCGAACTTTATCTGGGTGAAGCGACTGAGCAGCGTTTTATAGATGATACCTATAACGCAATCTATCAGGATGCCTTTAGCCCCGATGCAAATCCCGAATTGTGGTCAAAAGACTTTTCCACTAAATTATTTAATACTCTCAAATCTGGTGGACGATTGACCACGTATTCGGTTAAAGGGGATGTTCGCAGGGCCTTGCAAGAGGTGGGATTCAAAGTGGAAAAACATCCTGGCCCACCTGGCGGTAAGAGAGAAATGTTAGTGGCGATTAAAGGGCTGAGTGCTGAGTGCTAAGTGCAAAGGGCTTAAACCTTGGTATTCGCGGTAAAATACATTTATAACTCAGGGAAAAGTGGCCGCCACCAAGGGATTCCGTAAATCATTAGGAGTCCTGCTAGCACGTAACCGATACTCGAGCGCATAAACTTTGCTTTATCAGTTGTGGCCCGTTTGGCTAAACTGTATCCAAGTTGGGCTGCTATTAATGCCAGAACCATAGTAAACCAGTGTTCGACAACGAAAAACCTAGACTGGCTATCACTCATGACGTTACTCATACCAGAAGCTAGGAGCGTTTTAATATAAGGGCTTATGAAGAAAAGAAGAAGTCCAATAACAAATTGTAAATTGAGCGCACTGGTAAAAATAAGCCCAGCGCGTTTATGGGTTTCAGTCCATTTGCCATTACCAAAGAACCCTTGCAGTGAAATAATAATGGCGTATAGACCGCCCAAAACAATAACCCAGCGAACAATACTATGAATTGCTTTAAGAATTTGATAGAACATAAATCCTCCCAGTGAATCCTTTATATACTAACAGTAATGGTTACTTTAAGTGAACGTCCTCATTACTTGATTATAGGTGCAGGTGTGGCTGGATGTAGTTTGGCTTATGAACTAAGTAAACATGATGTTTCAGTAACATTGCTTGATGCTGGGCATATTGGTCAATTGGGTGCTTCGGCGGTTCCAGTAGCCTTACTCAATCCACATCGTGGTCGTACTGCTAGAGCTAGTGAATTAGATAAGGCTGGTCTAGGCGCAGTTTGGGAAGTCATGAGTGAACTCGAGCATTTAGGACTCAGTCACGGTATACACAAAAGTGATGTTTTGCGAATTGCCTCTTCGGAAAAGCAAGCTAAATTGTGGCAAAAGCTCGAGGGTGTGCAGTGGTTAAATCCAGTAGATATACCCCAGAATTATCATGCACCCTTTGGTGGAATCATGATTCAAGGAGGCTGGATCGAGCCAAAGAATTTTCTTGATGCCTTAGTTAGTGCGGCAAAGTTACGTGGTGTTGAAGTGATTGAAAATTGTAAGGTCGAGAAGGTGGAAAAAGTGGCGAGTGGTGAGTGGCGAGTGATGAGTGATTTGTCTACACCCCACAATCTACAACCTACATGCCACACTATTCTACTTTGTACAGGAGCAACGCAGACGCAAGGTTTACCCTTGCCATCTTTGGAGTATTTTTCTGGTGATGTAATCGGTTTTGAATCAAATTTAGATTTACCTTATCCAATCGCTGGGGCCATTTATGGGTTACAGCATCAAAAGCAATTATTTATTGGAGGCAATCACCGAGAGGCTAATCAAGATGACCCAACTGCTGTGCAGCAACTACAAAAAAGCTCGAGTTGGTTTATTCCTGCACTTAAAGAGGCCAAGGTTCTTTCTAAATGGACAGGAACTAGAGCCAAACAAGAAGATAACCAACCCTTATTTGCGGAAATAGAACCTAATTTAATTTTCTTTGGGGCATTAGGCGGGCGTGGATTTCTTTGCTCGAGTTATTTAGCTAGAGAATTAGTGCAGGGATTACTCAAGTAATCCCTCGTACACAAATACGTTGGACCTATTTGTGACTACCCTTTTGTTTGACTAACCCTAAGTATTGGAGCATCCCAAAACCTTGAAATAAATTTTGAAAACCTGTTGGACTGTGCCTGCGTAGAGGCGTTTCATGAAACGCCTCTACGGAAACGAAATGGATGCGACGTTAGGGATACCACAAACGATTTTGCATTTTGGTTTAATCTAATTTTGTTCGAGTTCTTATTAGGAACAGAGTTATACCTAAATGCGAAAATAAGGAGACAACCTTTCCCAAATTGCATCTAACTCTTCTAAATCGTGTTGATCTAGCGCAGGTTCAGGTGTGCGGGTAAGTGTATTCTTGAATATCCCTCTGCGCTTCAAACACTCTTTCATAAAGGTCATTTTATAAAGCCCTTCCATGACTAAGGCAGGTTGCACAGTCATAAAATGGTCCCTGGCTTCACTTTTATTTCCTTCTTGCCAGAGATTAAATATACCTACCATTACATCTGCAAATTGACAGGCTGGCATGGTTCCAGAACCACCTCGAGAAAGTTCATTAAATAGATAAATCCCTCCCAGCCCACCAAAAATACCTTTCAGCCTTGGACCTGCTGCATCAAAGAGCTGCCCTACTTTTTGTGGATTAGGAAATGTTTCTTCTTTAATGACTTTGATGGTTGAGAAGTTCTCGAGCAGTGTTACTAATTGACTGGTACTTAGTGGCGAGCTAAACGGTGCAGGTGCATTTTGAACAATGAGTGGGAGTGTGGTGCTCGAGCAAATGTTTTCGTAATAAGCAAAAGTGCTATCGGCTGAACCTGGAACAATATAAGGTGGCATGGCCATCAGTGCATCAGCTCCATCATCTTGGCTGGCCCTAGCTAATTCTGCGGCGTGGTGTCCACTAACGCCAGAAATACCAGCTACAAAAGGTACTTTTTTATTGACCCACTTGGCTACGTTTTTTACAAAGGTAATGCGTTCAGAATCACTTAATGTATAAAATTCACTGGCAATGGCAGGCCCAACAATGCCGTGAACACCACACTCGAGGCAGAATTCAACTTCACGCTCGAGAGTCACCCAGTCAATACTCAAATCATCATGAAAGGGTGTAACCAGAATGGCATAGATGCCTTCCCACAAAATACTAGACATAAAAGCCCTTGCGTGGTTTGCGGATTCCTGGGTGTTTAGCCAGTTCGTTTTCATCAATATCAAACCCTAGTCCTGGGCGATCAGGTAATACGAAATAGCCTTTTTCTATTGGCATAGGATGAGACAGAATCGTATCTCGCCACGGAACATCGTTAAACATATACTCGAGCCTGAAAAAATTGGGAACACTTGCCATTACATGCGCAGCAGAGATTGTTGACAGTGGCCCGTTTGGATTGTGTGGTGCAACAGGAACATTAAAGGCTTCAGCTAAAGTAGCAATCTTCTTCATTTCGCTAATTCCACCGCAGCGTGTAATATCTGGCATCAAGATATCAGCGGCCTGTTTTTCTAAAATTGGTCTAAACATATAGCGGCTATGCAAGCGTTCACCTACAGCAATAGGCAAACCAATACGGCGTTTAATATCGGCAATTGCATCTGGTGTTTCAGGTGGTGCGGGTTCTTCGTACCACATACAGTTGATGTTTGCTTCTTTAATACGTAATCCCATTTCAACAGCAGTTGGAGCATTTAGCATGGCGTGGGTTTCGATGGCTAATTGCACATCCTTACCTACAGCTTTCTGCACTTCCTTAGTGATATTGATAGCATTCAATTTTTGAGTTGGGGATAAGGCTAAATCAGGAGCCAAATCATCACCGTATAAATAATTCACATGGGCAAAGGGATCAAATTTGAGGGCGGTAAAACCAGCTTTCACTACTTTTTTGGCCTGAGCTGCATAGGCTTTGGCAGTGTGGTCACCCTTGGTAAACCAGTAGTTGGCATAGAGCAAAAGTTTTTCACGATATTTGCCCCCTAAGAGTTGATAGATAGGTACGCCTAAAGACTTGCCTAAAATATCCCACAAGGCAATGTCAATGGCACTAATTGCGCTCATGACCGGACCAGCCTGCCCAAGCCAATTTAAGTCTTTGTAAAGTTTAGTCCAAATAAAATCAATTTGTCTGGCATCTAGACCAATAATGCGCTCACCAGCGTGAATACAGGCTGCCTCAATTATGGGTGAGCCTGGCCAGTTAGTGGCTTCACCCCAGCCATGCAAACCATTATCGGTTTCAACTCTGACCAGAGTCCAATTGTATTTTATACCTTCAACCAAAAAGGTTTTAACGCTTTTTATTTTCATGGATCCTACACTTTCTTTATCTCGAGCTTATCTTAAATTATTGTTTACGTAAAGGATGTTTGATGGTAGCCTGTGAAGGACGATGTTTCTTAACAAAGTAATCAGTCGTTTTAGCAATGATTTCTTGTTGTTTCCAGTGTCCATACTCGAGGCCTTGACTTCTTAGATGCTCGAGAATCTGCTTGGTCTTTTCATCTACTACTCCAGGTTTCCCACCAGACATAGGCGTGCCGACTAAAGGCATAAAGGTATGACTGTGAACTCTGGCTCCTAGAGTTGTTAGGTGCTGCATAAATACGAGGGTTTGTTCTATATCTTCTTGGGTTTCTTCTGGCATTCCAAAAATAAAATCCACATTGGCGATAAAACCAAACTCGAGAATTAGTTTAATAGCCCGCATTACGTCCTCTGTGTCGTGACCACGGTGAATCTTTTTGAGCATGTGGTCACTACCTGACTGCGCACCAATAATGATATTGTCATTGGTACAGTATTTTTTAACCAACTCGAGCATTTCTGGTGTAACACTTTCAGGGCGCACCTCGGAAGGAAAAGACCCAAAGAATATATGTTCTTTGCCAAAGATAGCACCGACACCTTTCAGCAAGTCTTCAACAGCTTCGGGGTTGGTACTGCGACCATCAGGTGAGCCATAAGCAAACGATACGGGTGTAATAAAGCGCAAATCACGGATACCTTTTTGTTTTGAGATAGTAGCATATTTCAAGATACTTTCAATAGAGCGATAGCGCATCGCACCACCCATCAAAAAAGGTGTTTGACAAAATTTGCAAGCCCAAGGACAACCTCGCCCAATTTCAATAGGGCCATAGCGTTTTAACTTAACGGCAAAAGCGGGATAGTCACTTAGATCAATCGGTTTGGTTTTGCCAGTATAGCGATACTTACCGTTTTCAAAAAAACTTAAACCAGCAATTGAGTTATAGCTTTGATGGCTGTAAAGTCTCTCGAGTAGATTGGGTAGAACTACTTCGCCTTCGCCCACCACCACAATATCAATACCTAACTCGAGGGTTTCTATTGGATCACCCGACGGGTGTGGCCCACCAGCAATAAGCGTCACATGTTCAAGTTGTTCTTGCTCGAGCCGTTGCTTTAATTCCCCAATCGTCTGCGCCATAGCAATAACATTGGGTGTATGAAAAGAAAAGGCTAGCACCAGTTGGTCATGGGTTTTGGCTAAGGTTATTGCCGATTCAATAAAGTGACGATCATCTTCTTTTTTGGGATTGCTTTTAAGAAAATAGAAATTTATACCTTGCAAACGCTCATCGTCCTCTAAAGCTCCTGCTAAAACAGCGATGCTGTAGCGGTTATAGCTATACTCAACAAAAGCAAGGGCTTTTTTAGACATAGGCAAATCATATCAAATTAAAATTGACTTGGTAAATTGATTCGTTTGTAATAAACATAAACCTGTAGGATGTGCAACGCGCACCACAACGGTAGCCTTTGCACAAAATGCCGTTTCGGATAGCTTGAATATTAGTACCACATCTAATTTTTAAAAGTGTGTAAAAGAGTTGCCATTTGAACATTTAGTCCACCAAAATAAGCTAGACACGGTACTACAAATACTATTGCAAAAGCTGTCGTGTGCTGAAATAAAAATAATAAAATCTCGAGTGATGGATACGTTAGAACTATACGGGGTTTATAGAACGTTTCGTTTATGCTTGAAGAAGTCACTCAAGATTTTACTACATTCTTTCTCGAGTATGCCGCTTGTAACCGCAACATTCCGCTTCCACTTTTCATCTTGCATAGTCATTACTGAACCTAAAGCCCCGTCTCAAGGGTTGGTAGCACCAAAAACCACTCGTGGTAGATGTGATTGCAAGATGGCACCAAAACACATTGGACAAGGTTCTAGGGTTATATACATGTTGCAATCCTCGAGTCTCCAATCACCTAAATGCTTAGCGGCCTGCTGCATGGCCAAGATTTCAGCATGGGCAAAGGGGCTTTTATTTGCTTCGGTTTGATTAAAGGCTTCGGCAATAATTTGACCGGCTTTGACAATCACGCAACCCACGGGTAAATCGCCTTGGGCAATAGCTTGTTCTGCTAAAAGTAAAGCTCGTTTCATATAAGTAATGTCAGTATTCTCGAGCTTTTTACTCACTCGAGTATCGGCTTCTATATCTTGAATCCAGAGAACTTCTTTTCCAGAAGCGAGCATGGGGATTTTGTCTCGGTCTTCTTTGGGGATTTTAAGATCTATAAGTAAATCGGAGATTTTTTTGCTTCCACCAGAAAGATGAATAGTGTCACCAGCCTGACGATGGCGCAAGACAAGATGTTCAAGGCTCTCGAGTTTCTTGAAATCCACTGTTTTCTCAATATGTGTTTTCCATTGTACATCAAGATTTTCAAAGGCTATTTTTTGTTCTAATTTAGGGATTCTTTGATATTGTGAAGGAGAAAGAATATTTAGTTTTCTATAAGCAATACGAGCTAAAGTTTTATTGGGTAGTGATAGCCGTACAGGTGTTTTACTGCTAAGGTTTTCTCTGATAGTTTCAATATGTGCATACTCGAGGTTGCTTGTAAGCGAGGCAATGATATGCCGTTGCAGGGCAATATCCTGTTTCAATAGTGGTTGAATATCTGCTTCGGGTATGTCAGAGCCAGTTTTGATAAACTTTTTTGCTGTTGTATCAAAATGTGTTTTTTGATCTTGCTGGATTGTGGCAAGCTGAGACAGGGTGCGTTTAATGCTTGGATATCGCTGCTCGAGTCTGGGCAAAACTTCATGGCGTAACCAGGCACGGGTTTTACTGGTATCTTGATTGCTTTCATCGGTTGTGTAATCTTGCTTGATTTCCCTAAGGTATTTTTGTAAATCACTTCTGGAAATATCTAAAAGAGGTCTAAGGATTTTACCGTGTTTGGCAGGCATTCCAGTTATAAAAGCTGTACCACGCAAGAGTTGCATCAAAACAGTTTCGGCTTGGTCATCTAGTGTATGGGCCGTCAGGATTGCGTCAGCCTTAATTTGATTGGCGACTTTAGATAAAAAAGAATAGCGCAAGCGTCTAGCTGCGTCCTCGAGGTTCCATTTATTTTCTTTTGCAATATGAGCTACCCTTTTGCGTTCGGTGTAAAAAGGAATATTTAGTCTTTGGCATAGCTCCTGGACAAACTTAGCATCTTGGGCAGAATTTTCTCTTAAAGCATGATCAAAGTGAGCTACTACTATGCTTTCAAGCGGGCCAGGTTTTTCTGGATTTAGAGTATTAGACTCAAATAACCGTAATAAGGCCACTGAATCAGACCCGCCAGAGATTGCAAGAACAATCTTCTTGGCCTTGGGAGCCAAGCGCAAAAGATTCTTAAATAGCTGCTCTTTCAGAATCACACTTCTATTTTAGACTGAATGCTTAGAGCTTTGATACACTGACCTCATGACTATAACCGTGATAGTTCTTGATTCGGTAGGACTAGGAGCTTTACCTGATGCCCCAGATTTTGGTGATGTGGGAGCCCACACCCTTGACCATACGTTGCAAGTTACAGGAATGAAACTTTCACATTTTGAACGTTTGGGACTGGGAAATATCGAAGGAGTCTCGAGCCTTGCCAAAGTCGCTGTACCCCTAGCCTCTTATGGGCGGATGAATGAAGTCTCACCTGGCAAAGATACCAGTACCGGCCATTGGGAATTTATGGGTGTTATTTTGCAACACGCCTTTAAGACCTTCCCACCTAATTACCCTTCGTTTCCTAAACAAGTGATGGAGGCTTTTGATCAGGTAACAGGTGGACATTTGGGTAATTATGCTGCCTCAGGTACAGGTATTATTGACACCTTTGGCCCAGAACATTTAGCTACCAAAAAGCCTATTGTTTATACCAGTGCGGATAGTGTTTTTCAAATCGCAACACATGTGGATGTTGTACCGCTCGAGACACTCTATGCTTGGTGTAGAGCTACAAGGGAGATTTTGCAAGGCGAGTATGCTGTAGCTAGGGTCATTGCTAGACCGTTCAAAGGGGAAGTGGGCAACTTTGAACGTATGGGTGAAGCCCGTAAGGATTTTTCGCTGAGTCCACCTCATGATACTGTTTTGGATATTCTCAAAAAAGCAGGTAAAGAAATTATTGGGGTAGGGAAGATTCCAGATATTTATAATCATTGTGGATTTACCCAGGAAGTTCACACCGATTCAAATCAAGATGGTATGAATAAAACCCTCGAGCTAATGAAGCAAAGACCTGATGGGCTGATTTTTTGTAACCTTGTAGAATTTGATTCACTTTATGGCCACCGCCGAAACCCACAAGGCTATGCTCAGGCTCTTAAAGATGTAGATGATAGGCTACCTGAATTTTTATCGGTTGTTAAGGATGACGATGTGCTGATTTTTATTAGTGACCATGGCAATGATCCAACCTGGCATGGGACAGACCATACTAGGGAATATGGAATGCTTCTTGCTTATTCTGCAAACCAGAAGGCCGTCAACTTGGGAACTAGGGCAACCTTTGCCGATGTTGGGGCTACTGTGGCAGGTTTACTAGAAGTGGAATGGAGTGGGAAGGGCTCGAGGTTTTTCTAGTTCTTGTCTGCACACCCACTATTTTTAAAGATGCCATTTTTGCGATAAAACCCGTTAACCCAAACCCTACCCTCTGGACATGTTCTGGGTGCGGTATAGGTTTCTGTAGGATTATAGGTACAAGCGTAACCGTCACCATCAGGGTCAATATTTTGAATATCAGAATCAGGACCACCAGCATCAATAAACGCTTTTTGAGCATCAAAGATAGTTTTAAAGGTGCTGCAAACTGTTGTGTTTAGAGTTGTTGAGGTGCGGTTATATCTCGAGATACCAAAACCATAATGCTTACCCCAGGTCTTTAAATCTTTTTCAGATACTAGACTCATCGAATCCGTTGAGGATGTCGTTGAGGTTGTTTCTGTAGTCGTAGGTGTGGTGGTCGTTGTAGTTGTAGTTGTAGTCGTCGAAGGTTCAGTGGTTGTAGGTGTGGTAGTGGTGGGTGTAGTTGTTGTAGTGGGTGTGGTTGGTATAACTGGTGTCGTTGTGGGTGTGGTGGGAGCTACAGTTGTACTTGTAGGTGTGGTGACAGTAGTTGAAGGGGCGGTGGCTGTAGATGAAGGTGCGTTTTCAACTGTTAAGCTCCAACTTCCACTAGGGACGTTGACATAAAGAAAGAAAGTTCCTGTTGTGTTAATCACTTGATTATTAGTGATGGTGTATAGAGATTTACCCAAGGTCGCATCATAGAGATAAACGATGGCCAACTCATTACTCTGAACATTCATTCTCCAGGGCCCAGTAGCTAAAAAGGGGGTGGTTTGCCCAACACCGTTGCCACTGGCAGTGATGGGTAGAAGTGCAGGGGTAGTTTGGGCTAAACCCAAAGACAATCCAAGAATAAATAATACTAAAAAACGCATAAGATGCCTCCAAGAAGAAGATTTTTGAGGAAAAGATGAAAACATAACTTCTTAGTCTAACAAAAGACTTTACCCTTTTGGTAAAAGTGGGTAGGATATTAAGGTTAAAGTGAGGTTTATGCCACAACTATCAGAATCAATAAAACGTCTAAAGGCTTCTTCAACGGTTGCTTTTAATACCAAAGCTAAGAATCTAGCCCGAACTGGGGTTGATGTGGTGGCGATGACTGCCGGTGAACCTGATTTCCAGCCTCCTGAGCATGTTTTTGCTGCGGCCCAGGAAGCCATTACCAAGGGTTTAACCAAATACACCCCTTCTGAAGGAATGATTGAACTACGCGAAGCCGTAGCTGCCAAATTTAAGCGTGAGAATAATCTCATGTATGCCGTAGATGAGATCATGGTCTCAACAGGTGGGAAGCAGATTCTCTATAACGCCTTTATGGCAGTGCTCAACCCTGGAGATGAAGTGATCATATTTGCACCTTACTGGGTTTCGTACCCAGCCCAGATTCAGCTAGCTGGTGCTGTGAGTGTACCGATCATTACCACAGCCGAGAGCGGTTTTATTCCTGACCTTGAAGCAGTGCGGGCTGCTATAACACCAAGGACCAGGGTGATTGTCATCAATTCACCCTGTAACCCTACTGGGGCCGTTTATCCCAAGGAGATAGTTAGGGCAATCGTTGAGATGGCAGCAGAACGAGATATCTGGATTTTTACAGATGATCTTTATGAACATTTGGTCTATGACGGTGAGTTTACGTCAGCAGCGCAGTACGCACAGGATAAAACCCTGATTATTCATGGTGCTAGTAAATCCTATGCGCTTACGGGTTGGCGTATCGGCTATGGTGCAGGGCCTAAAGATTTAATAGCTGCCATGAACCGTTTACAAGGTCAAGTAACCAGTGGGGCAGCTTCAATTGCTCAATATGCAACTATTGCAGCTCTTAATGAATTTGAAAAGACACAAGCTTTTATTGACATGACCAAGAAAGCTTATATTGAACGGCGAGATGTGTTGGTGGAAGGACTCAATAAGCTAGGTTTGAAAACGCCTAAGCCTCAGGGTGCATTTTATGTGATGTGTGATACTACACCGCTTGATACAAATGAAGAAGTTGCAGCAGCATTGCTATTAGAAAAAGCACATGTAGGAACGGTTCCAGGGACAGATTTTAATGCGCCAGGATTTGTGCGAATGAGCTATGCCACCAGCCTCGAGAATATTCACAAAGCCGTAGGGCGTATTAGAAAACTGAGTACTTGATTGTTGTATGGCAAATCCTGAGCACCTTAAAAACCTGAAAAACGCAAAAAAGGCATTGGCTTGGAAAAAATGGCTCGATAAGAATGAAATAAAGAGCCCTGATTTGAGCGAGGTCAATTTGAGTAGTATGGATTTACGCAACTTTTATTTTTACAGCGCAAATTTCCGAGAAGCTAATTTAAATTCAAGCAATTTGACTGGTACTTATCTTGGAGTGTCTCGATCTGAAGGTTCTCATTTAAAAAGAGTAAATCTATCTAAATCCTCAATTTTCCAGTCATCTTTTGACCATGCGATTCTTGCGGTTGCGGACTTGCAGTTTATATCCATGCGCTATGTTCGATTTTGGGAGGCGGATTTGACTCAAGTAAAACTAAAAGACTCAAGATTGAATGATGTTAATTTTAACCAAGCTAATCTTAGTGAAGCTGATTTCTCTAATTCTCGCCTTACATCAGTTAGTTTTATTCATACCAATCTTGGCAAAGTGAATTTTAGTCATGTTGTTTTTGTAGGAGTGGATTTTACAGCTGCAGTAGTAAAAGATGCGATATTTATTGGTGCAAAAGGATTAAGTGAGGAGACAGAGAAAAGCCTAATCTCAAGAGGTGCAATATTTGCTATCGAATGACTATATATGAGCTTATTTTCCAAAAAGCTGAATGGCAATGCGTGAGCTAGCTAAATAAAAACCTATAGACGCACCAATAGAAGAAAGAATGAACACCAATAAAATACGCGCAGCTTTATTGTGCCACCATCCACTCATACTGGTGACATCTTTACGCAAGTTGTTAAAGTCGTTAACGGTAGGTTTACGCAGCCAAAGTTCGACACCTGCTGCAACAAGTCCAACGCCCAACAGTGGATGAAGGGTGGTGATGGGCGCGGCGAGCCCTGTAGCTAAAATAGTAAGCGGATGTGCAAGGGCAACAGCAGAGCCAATAGCTGCCAAAATGCCAGTTGTTATGGCCCATTGCCCTAAGAGCTGAAGTCCAAAATCAGGGTTTCGCATAAAGCCAAGGATAAACCCACCGATCACAAAAGCGATAAGAAGCCACGGGATAAGCTTGGTCCAGGTAGCTGGGGGAGGAATGATATTAAGCCTCGAGCGAACACTACTAGGGTCTTCAGTTGTGTTTTTTAAGTGATTGACTAAACCTTTTAAGTGGCCTGCGCCAATAACGACTAAAACATTTTTGTAGCGAGGTTCAGTGCTTCCCTTGGTATCTTCACGGAGTTTGGCTGCCATGTACTGGTCACGTTCAGCAATCAGAGGTTCATAAAGTGTTGAAGAACTTTGGGCAAATTCACTAAAGGTGGCCTCGAGCATATCGCCTTGTTTTAGTTTTTCAATATCCTCTTCTTTGATTTCTTCACGGCTAAACACACTGGCTAAAAGCCCAGATAACAAATTCAAGCGTTGCCAGAATCCAACATTGCGATACACTCTGCGCAAGGTGATACTAATATCGCGGTCTACCAAAAGCAGAGGTAAGGTAGCCTCTTTAGCGGCCTTAATGGCAACACGCATTTCTTGCCCGGGTTCTATGCCAAACTGGTCCGCAATTCGCTGCTGAAAAGCTCCCAGAGCCAGATTTGCTGCCATCATTCCTGCTTTACCTTCACGTAAAACCTTAAAAAGGTCCATCTTCGCCCATCTATCAGGATCATTGAGGGCGGCGTGTCTTGCGGGGTCAAGCTCAATGGCCACGGCATCAAAATCACCTTGTTCAATTAGGTGTTTTACCGCATCGGCACTGCTTTTAGAGACATGGGCCGTGCCAAGGATGGTATAGCGAACCCCATCTCGCTCGAGAATCTCGAGGGGTTGGTCACGCAGGAGGTCATGTTGTAATGCATCAAGGGTAGTATCGGACTGGGTAGGATCGGACGAAGCGGCATCAGACATAAAGAAGAGTGTAACTGATTAAGCTGATAGGTAACAGGGTCTATGTATCAAAGCTAGTAGGTATTATTCACATTGTGAGTTGAGGACACACTATCGGTTTGAGGACACACTCAAAATACATGTGTTAAACTTTTTAAGCGAAAAGGAGATTTATGCCTTATAAAAATATTACGATTCCTGCCGGTGACAAAGTTTCGATTCAAAATGGTGTTCTGCAAGTTTCTGACCAACCCATTATTACCTTTATTGAAGGTGATGGTACTGGCCCAGACATCTGGAAAGCCTCGCAATATGCTCTAGATAAAGCTGTAGAAAAAGCCTATGGTGGCAAGAGGAAAATTGCTTGGACGGAAGTTTATGCCGGTGACAAAGCCAATGAAGTCTATAAAGAAGTGATTTGGCTACCTGACGAAACGGTGGAAGCCATTGATGAATACTTAGTGGGTATCAAAGGACCACTCACTACGCCTATCGGGGGCGGAATTCGCTCTATCAATGTAGCTTTGCGTCAGCGTCTTGACCTTTATGCTTGTGTGCGCCCAGTGCAATACTTTGAGGGTGTACCTAGCCCAGTCAAACATCCTGAACAAGTGGATATGATCATTTTCCGTGAGAATACCGAAGATATTTATGCTGGAATTGAGTTTAAGGAAGGTTCTGAAGAAGTTAAAAAATTCCTAGGCTTATTCAAAGAACACTTTGCAAAATCCTATGGGAAAATTCGTTTTCCCGAAACCAGTGGTATAGGGATTAAACCTGTTTCACGCGAAGGCACTGAACGTTTGGTTCGGGCAGCTTTGCAGTACACCATAGATAATGACCGCGACAGCCTGACTTTAGTACACAAGGGCAATATTATGAAATTCACTGAAGGTAGCTTTATGGAATGGGGATACGCTTTAGCCAAAAGCGAATTTGGTGCTACTGAGCTTGATGGCGGCCCCTGGATGACCCTAAAAAATCCTAATACTGGTAAGACCATTACCATCAAAGATGTGATTGCTGATGCCATGTTGCAACAGGTTCTCACCCGTCCTGCTGAATACAGTGTGATTGCTACCTTAAACTTAAACGGCGATTATCTCTCGGACGCGCTAGCTGCCCAAGTAGGTGGTATTGGTATCGCTCCTGGAGCTAATATCAATTATGTAAGTGGTCATGCGGTCTTTGAAGCTACTCACGGTACTGCACCTAAATATGCCAATCAAGATAAAGTGAACCCTAGCAGCGTGATTCTCTCAGGCGAAATGATGCTGCGCCATTTGGGTTGGAATGAAGCGGCTGACCTGATTCTTCACTCTATGAGCAAGACCATTGGGCAAAAGCGTGTGACTTATGATTTCCATCGTTTGATGGAAGGTGCAAGTTTGCTTAAATGCAGTGAGTTTGGGAATGCTTTAGTAGAGAATATGTAATCTTCTTACAAAATTCTGACTCATGTGAGCTATCAAACATCTTGTTTAGGGTGTGAGGTTTTATCAGGAAAGCCTTTTTGGACTGTGTTACTTTAGGGTATGAATAGTGTTCTTTATGTTGTGCAGCAAGCTTTATCAAGAGGTCATTTTGATGAGGCTATGACTACCCTAGAAACTGCCCAACATAAAGTAACTGGCAAAGAACAGGCCACCCTAAAACTTTATGTGGCATCGCTTTATGCCTTGTGCCGTCAAAAGGGGCTTGATGGGGCCTTGCGTTATTTAAGTGAAGCAGTTGAATGCAATGCCCAGATTGTCGAAACGCCTTTGTATAAGGCCTTGGCTTGGCAGGTTGCTGCCTATCAAGGAGAATCCTTAAACCGTGTGTGTTCAGGGGTTGCTCAAGTGCTTTTGTCAGGACAGTTGTTAGCTCAATTTCATGCAGCCGATGCGCTTATCGCTGCGGGTGGCTATAGTCGGGCCGAGCGGGTACTAACCATGCTTACAGGTTTACCCGAGCACCTCGAGTGGCGACGAGCATCACTGTTGGGTGAGGCGCATATTAAAAAAGGTGATTGGCGTGGAGCCTTGCGCTATTACACCAAAAGTGTTCAGTTATGTCGAGGGGTTGATCTTCAAAGTGAGCTTCTTTCTTTAGCTGAGTGCTGGCTTCATTTGAGTGCCCCTGAAAATGCCCTGACCTTGCTTTCGACCAAAGAACTTGCCGATGCGCGCATTTCTACCGAGTGCCGAATTCGCAAGGGCTATATTACAGGCTTGTCTTATTTGTTAATGGAGCAGCCTCAGCGTGCCTTGACCGTCTTCCTCGAGGTTTACAGCCTTTCTAGTGAGCAGGGTCAAGTATCTTTTGATTTGCTCTACCAAATGTCTAAAGCTTTTGCGGCCAGTGGTGATTATGAGCAGGCAGCCGCAGGATACCGCAAAGCTATTGAACTCTCGAGTCCTGAGATGCTGTCTTTTGTTCTTCACGCTTATGGTGTTACGTTAGCAGAACAGGGTAAAACACATGAGGCAAGAATTGAACTCACCAAAGCAATTGCCGATGTGAGTTATCCCTATCACTGGGCTGCAAATGTTGATTTGGCTGAAATTCTTTTGCAACTAGGTGAACTCGAGCAAGCCGAAAGTTTATCTAACAAGACTTTAGAAAGTCCAGAGAGTGCTGCAGCATGTTTGTGTCTTGCTAAAATAGCCCTAGAATATTTCCGTGAGGAAGATGCCATAAGCTGGCTCGAGCGGGCCATTGCTGATTCAGAAGAAGCTGAAGAGGTCTGGGTTGCAGCGCATGTGCTTTTGGCTGATGTTTTGGTTCAGATGCACGGCTCAAGACAACGTATTATTGACGCTGCTAAAAAAGCCTTGCCGTACCTTCCAGTTGCTGATGAATGGACTGGTATTTTGCAGGAGTATATAAAAAGATATGAACAGGATTTAGGGGATTATTCTCGAGTGGTGAATTAAGTATCAAAAGTGTCATGAAAATAAGTACAAAACAAAATGCCGTGTCATGAAAATTAACTTCAGTAAGTGAGTGATGGGGAATGAGAAGAATCAAAAAACCCATTCCTCTTTCCCCATTCCTTTTTCTATTTATGTGCAACAGGTTAAGCCCAGTTAAAGATATTTAGGTTGGCTAGATGCTAAACTTTTTTTGGACTGAGATAGGTTCCCTCGATACTAAGCTATCTCAGAAAATGTCAATTGAACGATTCTTTTCAGTTTGATTTTCCTTGGACAAGCGATCAAGTTTTAGGTCTTTCGCAACACGACTACCATATCAAAACCTCTAGAGAAATGGCCTTTGCACACAAGTGGCAACGCTTGGGGCAAGAGGGGCTATTGCTATGGGGAGATATTCCTGTCAAGGATAAACCTGGTGTGCAAACCAGAGTGGCCTTAGAACCTTTGCATTTTGCTTGTTCATGTACCAGCTATCAACATCCCTGTAACCATGCTTTGGGTTTACTCTTGCTCTACTTGTCAAAGCCCCATGCCTTTCAAAAGTCAGAAACCCCGCTTTGGGCGAAGGATGTACTCTCTCATTATGATTTTATAAACCAACCCGAGGCTACAGATGCCAAGCGTTGGGCCAGAATGCAAGAAGGGATGCAGGATTTAGAGCGATGGCTTTTAGATATTGCTAGAGAAGGGTTGGAAACCCTAAGAGGGAAGACTCAGAGTTTTCAGCAAATGGCGGATCGTTTGGTAGATGCCCAGCTTAATGACGTAGCCAAAGATATTCGGCAGCTCGCAAGTTTTACCATCAAAAATCCTAGATGGCATGAAGACTTGTTGGCGGCTCTAGGTAGATTATTTCTTTTACTTGAAGGGTTTAAACGTTTTGAAGAATTGCCTAAAGACAATCAAGCTGATTTGGCTTTGGCCTTAGGCTGGTTGCCCCCCATGCGAGTGGGTCAGGCCGTCACGGATAGGTGGCATATTTTAGGTAAACGCCTCGAGCCTGAAGTGGGCAGAAAGGTTCAGCGTTTGTGGCTGTGGGGAGAACATTCGCAGCGTCCGGCAATGATGCTTGAACTTGTTCACGGTAAGAAATTACCAAGCACTAAATTTTTAGTAGGTGGGGTTCTCAAGGCTACCTTAGACTTTTATTCAGGAAGTGTTCCTTTAAGAGCAGAAATCCTCACTCTTACAAAAATCAGCCAACCGCAGCAAGCCATCGTTGCCCCTTCATCGATTAAAGAAGTCGTTTCAGATTATACTCGCTCCAAAGCTGCCAATCCTTGGTTAAAAAGTTTTCCCTTGCTATTGCAAAATGTGTTTGTAGAAAAGCATGATGAATGGGTTTTGTGTGACGCAGATGGTTACTGTTTGACCTTGCCACCTAAATTTTCTTATGGTTGGCATTTGCAGAGTTTGAGCCCTAAAGGCTTGTGGATTTTTGGCGACTACGATGGGCAGCGTTTCTTACCCCTAACCGTCTGGGGAAATGGGCGACTGATAGAATTACATACCTTGCGAGGGGTGTCATGACCACGCTATATCAGCTTTCTGGAACGGCTTTATTAGGAACACGGCGCAGCACCCTCGAGCTTAGGGAATTACCTCTAGGTCTCGAGTTGTCTTGGCTATCGCCAGAAGCACAGTTGTTGGCGGCTGCTGGAACCTTAAATCTTTTTGAACAGGCCGGACAATTGCCACAGCGTTTTAAGAAGCAACAACCAGCCATGCCAAAAGAAGAACATCCGATTATTACAGCTTTGGCAAGCCGCTACCTTGCCATGATGCTCGAGGGAACCTTTTCGGATTTACTCCCTGAATTCTTTCGAGTCATGCATGAAACGACCCAGCGTTTACCTGAAGAATTTTTACCGACCTTACTCGAGCGTGGAAAAACCATGTATGCCTTGCGTGATCGTATCAAGCCAGTTCTGGGAAAAACCGGTCAATGGTTAGCAGAACAAAACCCTGCTTGGGGATTTGTTTTACCCTTGAATTGGGAAATAGCTAATCATGCTTGGCGTTCAAACGTTATGCTGATACGACAAGCCACAGTTAAGCAAGCCAGAACCATCTCACCATCTTTAGGGCGCGACCTTATTGAAAGCACTTGGAAAAGTGAATCCCCAACTGACCGCACTTGGATTTTGAAGACCTTGCGGGTTGGGCTAAGTATGGACGATGAACCATTTTTGGAAACCGCCCTTGATGATCGCAGTCACACAGTACGAAAGCTAGCTTCAGAACTTTTGTCAGTGCTGCCAGACTCACGCTTGTCAAAACGAATTGCACAGGTGGCCAGGCAAGCCTTTGATTTGGGTGAAAGCCTCGAGTATCATCCGCCCGAAATGACCGCGCAGCTTTCACGCGACGGTGTAACTCAACCCAACTGGGCTGACCAGGAACGTGTGCGAGCCATGCAAGTCACAGACCTTATGGGTTTAGTTCATTTAAGTTTTTGGCCAACAATCCCAGCGACTCTTATCCAGGCGGCTCTACAGTCATCGTACTCAGCAGCCTTTGTCACTGGGCTAAGCAATGCTATTGAAAGACAGCAAGATAGTACCTGGGCTAAGGAGTTGTTGGTGTATAGCAATTATACCGCCAATGCCTTAAAGCTTATTCCTTTACTCGAGACCCAAGATATTGATGAGCTTATCAAGACCTTTCCAGAAGTAACCGGTCCTTTAACTAACTTGTTTCCTGCCCCTAGAATTTTTGGTCGTTGGTCTATGCCTTGGAGTGAAGCCATGACCCACTGTTGGTCTGAGCTTTTACACAGACAAGCAGCAACTTTTCCCGAAGTGAAGCCTGATTCATCCTTTGAAATTACTACCAAATATATGTCTAGGTTCTGCCTCAGGAGTCTTATTGCACAAACCCATCAAGAGCTTACAAAGATATCGTCGTTAGGCTATGACAAATTATGTTTAGAATCTTTACTTATTCTCGAGTTTCGCCAAACCATGCTTAGGTCTTTAGGTGTCCAAGATGTATAAGGTAATAGATTCACTAGAGTGTGTTCCACGCACGCTACAAGATTTTCAATTTTTACTTTTATCAACAAGGGTACGCATTCGCAATCAAGCTTTGTACATCAATACAACATATCCCGTGCGGTGTAAAACAAATCTTCAATCCTTCGGTAAAACTCAGGACAAGCCTTCAATCTTCAACCTTCAATCATCTAAAAAGGAGACTTTATGACCACTATTTTACGCGCTCATGCCGAACACCAATATGCCGAGGAACTTATCGAACTTGCCAAGTTTGATTCGCGCCCTAAGCCACCAAACTGGAAGCTTTCACCGTGGGCGGTTTCAACCTATATTTTGGGTGGTACCTTAGATAATGGTTTTGCTATTGCACCTAAATATATTGGTAATGGACGCATTATTGAAATTGCCATTGCAACCCTGACCACTGACCGAGCCTTGTTACTTTTGGGAATCCCTGGGACAGGTAAGTCTTGGGTGTCTGAACATTTGGCAGCAGCCATTTCTGGAAATTCTGTTTTGCTTATTCAAGGCACGGCAGGTACTGGTGAAGAAGCCATTCGTTATGGTTGGAATTATGCTAGCTTGATTGCCAAGGGGCCCTCTAGTGAGGCCTTAGTTTCAAGCCCGGTGATGACGGCTATGCGTGAAGGAAAAATTGCTCGAGTAGAAGAACTTACCCGTATTCCTGCTGATGTGCAAGACGCACTTATTACTATTCTTTCAGAAAAACTTTTGCCAATTCCAGAACTCGGTTCTGAGGTTCAAGCGGTAAAAGGGTTTAATATAATTGCCACTGCCAATGACCGTGACAAAGGTGTCAATGAACTCTCGAGTGCCTTAAAGCGTCGCTTTAATACCGTGATTTTGCCTTTACCTAGCAGCACCGACGAAGAAGTTAAAATCGTGCGTGAACGGGTGGAGAGTTTAGGGCGTGCTCTAGAGCTTCCAGCAGAAATCCCAGCCTTGCACGAGATTCGCCGTGTGGTAACGATTTTTCGTGAGCTACGAAGTGGTCTGACCGAAGATGGTAAATCTAAAGTAAAAGTGCCCAGCAGTACACTCAGCCCAGCCGAAGCAATCTCGGTAATGACCAGTGGTATGGCGTTGTCAGCACACTTTGGTGATGGGGTATTACGCGCAAGTGATATGGCTGCAAGTTTAAGTGGTGCGATTATAAAAGACCCTGTGCAAGATAAAGTGGTTTGGAAAGAGTATCTAGAAACCACCTTAAAAGAGCGTGAGGGTTGGCAAGACGTTTATCGCGCTTGTAGTGATTTGGTCTAAATGATTCGTATTTTTGGGATTCGTCATCATGGGCCGGGTTCGGCCAGGAGTTTGCAAAAAGCTCTGTTGGCTTGGCAGCCTGACATAGTCCTTATTGAGGGGCCTGCTGACGCGACACATATGCTGTCTTGGGCTCAGAAAGACATGGAGCCTCCAGTAGCTTTATTGGTCTATCGCCCAGATAAGCCTGAGCGCGCAGGATTTTTTCCCTTTGCTGTATTTTCACCCGAATGGCAAGCCCTTCAGTATGCTCTTTCTAAAGATACGCCAGTGCGTTTTATGGATTTACCCCAGGGTTACTTTTTAGCCACCGACATAAAGCTAGCCATGCCCGATATTGAAGTGATGAATGATTTGGCTAAAGCTGCCAATACTAGGCATTATGAATCATATTGGAATGGACTGGTTGAACAAAGGCAAGATGACCAAAATTTGTTTGAAGGTGTTTTAGAGCTTATGCAAGCTATGCGTGACGAAGCTGAACTTAATGTCTTGCGTCGCTCTGAGGTGAGTGCAGAAGTTTTAGATGGAGAGCGTTTGGCAGAAGCCAGAGAAGCTTATATGCGCCAGAGTATTTATCAGGCTCAACAAGAAGGTTTTCAAAATATTGCAGTGGTGTGTGGGGCTTGGCATGGACCAGCCTTAGCAGCTATTGAAGAGAAAAAAGAGCAGGACCTAGCCCTGATTCAATCCTTAGATAAAGTAGATATTGAAGCGGCTTGGGTGCCTTGGTCGTATAGCCGTTTGGCTTCTTGGCGGGGCTATGGTGCAGGAATTCAATCACCAGGCTGGTATCAGTATCTGTGGGAAAATCAAAAAGATGTGGTGATACCTTGGCTGAGTCAAGTTGCTCATTTATTACGTGAAGAAGGGTTTGATGCCTCGAGTGCCAATGTCATCGAAACGGTCAGGCTCTCTGAAACCTTGGCCGCTGTGCGCGGACTCTCTATGCCAGGTCTGGCTGAACTTATGGAAGCTACCCAGACGGTAATGTGTTTTGGTGATGCTGGACCTATGCAACTCATTCAAAAGAAATTGATTGTGGGCGAAAGGTATGGATCGGTTCCACCAGATAGCCCCATGACCCCTTTACAGCGTGATTTATCGAGTGAACAACGCCGCTTAAAATTGCGTCCAGAACTTTCTAAGAGCACCCTAAGTTTAGACCTTCGCAATGAAACGCATCTCGAGCGCAGCCATCTCTTACACCGTTTGAAGTTGCTCAATATCCCTTGGGGACAAGTAGTTCCAGTGCGCGGCAAGGGTGGAACTTTTCGTGAAGTCTGGAATTTAATGTGGGCTCCTGAATACACCTTGCGCGTGGTTGAGGCCAGCCAGTGGGGAAATACTGTTTTAGATGCAGCTCAACAGTTTTCACAAAAAAGTGCCGATGATGCCAAAGACTTAGCGACCTTAACCCAACTTCTTGATCAAGTGATCCTGGCTGATTTACCCGAAGTTTTATCTCATTTGATGAAACGCATCGAGGATGCTGCCGCCACCACCAGTGACATCTTGCGAATGATTGATGCCTTGCAGCCTTTGGTGCGAGTATTGCGTTACGGTAGTGTAAGGCAGATTGATAAATCTGTGCTTAAACACGTGGTCGATAGTTTGGTAACGCGCATTTGTTTGGGCTTACCAAGAGCGTGTCAATCTCTCAATAATGATGCAGCAACCGATATGCTCGAGCGTGTCAACACTATGCAGACCATTGTCAATATGCTTGAAGACCATCAGCAACAGTGGAAACAGGTTTTGCTTTCACTTCTTGACCAAGACATTCACGGACTTTTAGCGGGGCGCGTATGCCGTTTACTTTTGGATAATAAAATGCTTGCCAAAAGTGAGGCTATGCTGCGTTTGGAAAGAGCTCTGTTTCTAAGCCCGGTAGCGACCAAGACCACCCAAGAACTTTTGCAGGGTAGCTTCTGGCTCGAGGGGTTTCTAAGAGGAAGTGGTTTACTAATTTTGCATGATCAGGCCTTGTGGCAACTGATTGATGATTGGGTTAATGCCGTAGAAGGTCAAGCCTTTGTCGAAATTTTACCTCTGCTTAGAAGAACCTTCTCGAGCTTTAATGAAAATGTGCGCCAGCAAATTACTGAGCGGGTAAAACAAGGTGAAATCAGCAAGGGCTTAGAGCCAAGAGAATTTGATAGAGCGCGTGCCGAGCAAGTGATTCCCCTGATTGCTAAACTGCTGGGCGCAAAACTAGGAGTGATATGAATCCTGCTATTCAAGAACGTGAGCGCCGTTGGCGACTGATTTTGGGTAAAGCTGCCGAAGAAAAAAATCAACAAGGCCAGTCTAGCGGTGATGGTGAGGCTCAAGAAGGGCAAGGTCAGCAACAAGAAGCTCAAAGTGAAGAATTAATACTTTCTGAGCAAGACCAGGCTTTAGATAAAACCTTGGATGGTTTATATGGCGAAGGTGACTTGGGTGGAACAGGTGATTCTGCGCCAGACGTAGCTAGGTGGCTGGGAGATATTCGCAAGTATTTTCCAACATCGGTAGCGCAACTTTTACAACAAGATGCACTTAAAAAACTTAAACTACAAAAACTTTTAGAAAGCCCGGAAGCCTTAGCCTCGATAGAACCTGACCTCGAGCTGGTTACTAAACTTATCGCGCTAAGTAAACTGATTCCTGCCCAGACCAAAGAAACAGCCAGACAAGTGGTAAGACAAGTAGTTGAAGAGTTACAGCAAAAGCTCGAGTATCCACTCTTACAGGCACTAAGTGGCGCACTCAACCGTTCGGTGCGTACCCGTAGACCGCGCAAGCAAAAAGAAATTAATTGGTTACACACCATCAAAGCCAATCTAAAACATTATCAACCTGATTATCAAACCATAGTTCCAGAAACTCTGATTGGCTATGGCCGCGAAAAATCATCCTTACACGATATTATATTGTGTATTGACCAGAGTGGCTCGATGTCTCGCTCGGTGGTGTATGCCAGCATCTTTGGGGCAGTGATGGCTTCGGTACCCGCTATTGCAACTAAACTCGTTTTGTTTGACACCAAAGTAGTTGATATGACTGGCAAAATAGAAGACCCTGTAGATTTACTCTTTGGGCTTCAGCTTCAAGGTGGAACCAATATTGAACGTGCTTTAGGCTACTGTCAAAGTTTAGTAGCACGACCCAGAGACACGGTTCTGGTTTTAATCAGTGACCTTTTTGAAGGCGGTAACAAAGACCTGATGATGCGCCGAGTAGCCTCTTTGGTCTCCGATGGTGTAACCATTGTGGTTTTACTAGCCCTTGATGATCAAGGCGCACCAAAGTTTAACCGTCCCCTAGCCGAAGAACTAGGTACTTTGGGGATTCCGTCATTTGCTTGTACACCAGAGCTTTTTCCTGAACTTATGTCGGCGGCGATTCGTGGGGAAGACTTAAAGCAGTGGGCAGCGTCGAATAACATTGGATTGGTTTGATTTTTAATTCTTTGATGATGGTAAAAATGTATATCTTTAGCAGTTCCAAGGTTAACTGAGACATTGATTTGTCCGCGTTTTACAATGGGCTAAAGCCCGTTGTTGAAATATTGTTTCAACCCGTCTTGGAATTGCTGGCTATTTCTAGGTGGGACAATTGGAAGCCACCTCATCAACGATGCCTGACTCACCAATTTTACAGAAAGATTTGGGCAGTGCAAAAATTATTACGAGGAGGGAGTCGCTAACGGTTTGAGTTTCCCCATCCACTCTTCAGGCAATCTAATTGCTTTTCCACTGCGGTCAGTCGGGGTATGTAGGCTTTTTCCTAAAGCAAGAATTTGGGTATCTCTGTAGATTTTATATTCAAAACAAAACCTGCGGCTTTTGGCCTCAACAAGAGTTGTTTCTATGGTGATTTCATCATCAAACTTTGCCGCAGCACGGTACTCGAGTTCAATACCACTAACTGCCAGCGAAACCCCATCCTCATCCCAATCGCGGTAATTCAGGCCTTGTTGCCTTAACCACTCAACTCGAGCGGCTTCCATCCAAATCACGTAGGCACTGTGGTGAGCAACACCCATTTTGTCAGTCTCGGCAAAGCGAACACGGAGGGTAGAGTGCGTCATGCGGTTTGCTCCCTGGGTTTGTAATCAATGAAAAATAGAAAGGGAGCAGGGGAGCAGGGGAGCAGAGAGGCAGGGGAATCCCTCTTAATCTCCCTTTCTCCCTTTCTAAAACATATTTTCACGATAGGACCTCGAGAGGATTGACATGAAAACTCAACTTGGGTGTAAAGCGCAACTCTAAAATTTCAGCCAGCTCATGCTGCAAGTAACCACTGGCTCGGTTTAGGGCAGCTAGCATTCCTTCGATATCTTTTTCTTCTAAAGTGCTGACTAACACCTTGGCACTCTTGCTATCTTTGGAGAGATTAACTTTTTCTACGGTGACCACCAAAGGAACTCTGGGGTCCTTAAGGGTGGGGATAAGGTCAGACAGTTGACGGACGATAGTGTGCTCGAGTTTTTCTTTACTCATGGCTACAGAATACCCTGTTGGCTTAAAACCTCCAAAATTTTGTAATCAAGCCTCGAGAGAGCTAGCTTTTCTAGGGTTTTGAGTTTTATGAATTTACCATTTTTTGGTTTTGTAGAAATAATGATTGGCGTTACAGTTAAACGAAAATGGGTATAAGCATGATTGACCTTGGGTAAACTTTTCCCCTTGGGTTTTTTATCTTCAAGAATGAATCCCCACAAGCCATTGAGCATTTCCTCTTGGCTGCGTTGGTATAACCAAAGCTGGCTATGGTCTATATAAATGAGAGCATATTTTTGATGATGTGGAATGACAGATTTAGGTTTTGGAGCAGGAAAGTCTGCCACACGTTTTTGTAAAAAAGCCTGACACTGACCTTTAAGGGGGCATTCAGGGCATTTAGGGTTCTTGGGTGTACAAAGTGTGGCCCCAAGTTCCATCATGGCTTCGTTAAAGTCTCCAGGAGTTTTAGCAGGTATGAGAGGACTAAGCTTTTGACTGGCTATGACCTCTGAGACCTCGGGAAGCGCAAACACTCTGGAAACCACACGTTTTACATTGCCATCAACAGCCACTACCTTTTCGCCATTGACAATTGAGCTAATGGCGGCGGCGGTATAAGGGCCGATTCCGGGAAGCTCGAGCCAACCCTTGAAGTCTTCTGGAAACCCCTGCTGTTCTATAGCCCGAGCGCTTTGATGCAAAAATCTTACTCGGCGATAATAGCCGAGTCCTTCCCATTGTTTTAGAACTTTATCCTGTGGGGCCTTGGCTAGGTCTTGAATAGTGGGGAACTGCTTTAACCAACGTTCAAAGTAAGGAATTACCGTTGCGACTTGAGTTTGTTGGAGCATAATCTCAGAAATCCAAACTTTGTAGGGGTTGCGGTCTTTGCGCCAAGGCAAATCACGGCGTTTTTTATGAAACCAGGCCAGTAATTGCTTTGTCATAGAGTCTTTAGCCAATAGTGTGTTCCATGGGTTTATAGTATCATCAACGAAAAATTGGACTATTGTTTAATGCTGACAGCATAATACGCTCAGCTAAGGGCTTTTACTAACAGCATAATACGCTCAGCTAAGGGCTTTTACTAACAGCATAATACGCTCAGATTTTTGCTAAACTACTTAAATCAGTTCTCTCTAAAGGCTCTTAAGGCTATGTTTGGGGTAAACTCTGCTGGGAGGCGGGTGTTTTGGCAAAGGATGAGAAAACCATTGGAGGGCAGTTCCAGGCCTTCACCAAGTACCGTAGGGGGCAACTACCGAATCGTACCGGTAAATATGCACCTTCGGTAAAAGTCTATGCTAACCCTTTAGAGGTTGCTATGTTACCGCCACCAGAGTTACAAGGTGGGGGCGGTGTCTGGAACACCTTGGCTAAATCTAGGGAGCAAATTCCTGAGGGTGGGCGTATTCGCCAGAAGCAACTTTCCCAAATTTTGTGGGCTACCTCGGGGTTTACCTATGGCGGGCAACGCACCCATATCAGCACGACTTCTGTTTCGGGAATTGAAACCTATTTAATTATCAATCAGGTGCAAGACACCTTTAGTGGGGTCTATCATTACAATCCGCGTGATCACAGCCTCGAGTATTTGCGTTCAGGAAACCTTGATGAAGAACTGATGGCAACTCTTTTAGATGATGCCAATATCGAAGCCTGTGCAGCCATCCTAGCCTTTACAGGTGTTCCTTCTCGTTTGGATGATGGTGCTAAAAGCCGAGCTTACCGCTATTTATATTTAGAAGCCGGAGCTGCCGCGCAATGTGCAGTCACTGCTGCGATTTCACTAGATTTAGTGGCCACCTTTTATGGTGAATTTTATGATGATGAACTCGCAGGGCTTTTGCAAGTGGATGGGGTTTCGGAAATTCCGCTTTCTTTAGTAACGCTGGGGATGTAAGAAGAAAAGTGACGAGTGACGAGTGAAAGCTTGTCCTACACGAATCTAAGTGGTGGGAAGATTAGTAAAAATCTTGTAGGGTGCATTTATGCACCTGATTCGTCGAGATTGCTTTATACAAAGATGGCACAAGACGGTATATATGAATGGTGGTTTGAGTGCGGGATTCGTCAAGGAAATGAAAGATCATTTAGGGTCTCGAGCTGGCTCAGATGCAGACTATGTGGACACATCCCTCTGAAATCCCAAAATCACAATGTGATTATCTGAAGTAATCAAACATGCTAAAAACGGAAACCAAAAGGCCAACTATCAAATAAATCCATACACCAATTTTCCAGATTCTTTTTATCTTGTCATTTGGAGCAAAATCCCAAATGTCAGGGGTTGTAGTTACCTCAAAGGGAAGCTCTTCAAGCGTTTGTTTCGCAGTTTCAACAAACGGCTTGGGAACAAGAATGGAATAAAAAGTGCCAGGACCCATTGAAGGCTGAAAGGGCATGGCTAACCGAAGACCACTCGAGTACTCCATTTCGTTGTAAAAAGGTATCCCTTTTTCCTTGAACGTATTGACCGCCATATCATGCTCGTATAATCTTCCCGTTTTTAATACGCAACTAAAATCGTTCGCTTTTAGTTTCATAAGATCAACATTAGCACTCCTCTACTAAGCTGTTATCCGCCTAAAGATGTAAGAGTCCTAAGGGTATGTACCAAACTGGCTTATGGTAATTAGGATTTTACAGCTTGTTTCAGGTTGCGCCTTTGTATCGCTGCTCGAATAATTAAATCTAAAAATCCTCTGTGCCCGTCTTTGTCATTTAACAAGACAAAATCTGCACTGCCTGGAGTAGTTTCAGGATAGAACATGCCGCAGTTTGGATTGATTTCTAAAACATAGGCTTCGCCCTGGGCATCTACCCGGATATCGCAGCGGCCATAGCTATTGGCCTGAAGCCCTAAAAACATTTTGCGACCAGCATCTTTTAATTTTTCGCAGAGTTCATCTTCGGTGCATAGTTTGCAGGTCATGCCATCAAAGTCAACCCATTTCATATCGTAATGCTTAAAGGATTCACCTTTAGGGAAGATAAACTCCACGGGTTGATAGGCTTTAGGATGATTGGGGTCATCAGGATTTTCTACTACAAGAACTGTAAATTCGCGTCCTTCGATAAACTCTTCAATTAGGCTTGCACCATAAGTCGTTATGAAACGCTGAGCTTCTCTAAAGAGGTCTTCGGGGGTTTCAACTCGAGAATTTTTAGTCAGTCCTTCACTGCCATAACTGTTCGGGTGCTTGGCAATCATGGGAAACCGCAAGGTATCAAGGGCTTTTTGAATATCAGAATCAGTTTTAGCCATCACAAAGGCTGGATATTTTACGCCCTTGGCTGCACAGGCTGCTTTCATTTGTCCCCTGGTAGGCTCATAAAAATGCTCGGCTGCACCGGTATAGGCTGCACCTAAGTCTTCTAAAACCTTAACCACTTCAATACCAGCACGGTCTTCATCAACGGCCCCATCACAAAGATTGATAAAGACATCATAGTCTTTGGTAAAAATCTCTTTAACTTCCTGTGCAGACACAATTTTATTGGTAATCATGTAGGTATCGCACTGATGGTCGCTTAAATATCTACCAGGGTCACATTCCTCGTCATAGTCAGCAGCAAGGGTGGGGTCTACATAAGCAGATTGGAGGATGGCAATTCGCATAAATTAACCTACTGAAACTGATGAACGAATAGCCTGTTGCTTTTTAGCGGTTTGCAGCATTTGCTCTAAGAAGCCTTCAATGCTACCGGGTGCATGTTGCAAAATATAATCTGAACAGCCGGGATCATATTCAGGGAAGAAGATACCGCAGTTAGGGTTGATTTCTAAAATATAAACCTCACCTTTTTCGGTGACTCTGGTATCACAGCGAGCGTAACCTACGCCATTTAAGCCAACAAATAGTTTGCGAGCGGCATCCTGTAAGCGTTTTTGTAGCTTGGGCTCTTCAATAAATTCGTAAAAGACTTCGGCATCAGTTGACCATTTGAGGTCATAGTGCAAGAAGGTCTCTCCCTTGGGTAAAACAAACTCTAAAGGGGTATACACGGTTGGCTTTTGAGCATCTTCAGGGTTTTCGGCTACTAAAACTGTTATCTCACGCCCTTCAATAAATTCTTCAATCAGGGTTGCTCCATAAGTATCTAGCATGTGTACCACTTGCTCTTGAAAGGCTTCAAGGGTTTCGACCCTCGAGTCCTGAGTAATGCCCACACTGCCATAACCATTAGGCGGTTTAACAATCATTGGAAAAGAAAATTTGAGGGCTTTCTGAGCTTGTTCTTTGGTGGCTGCAAAGACATAACCTGGGGTTTTAATGTTTTTACTGCGACAAACACGTTTCATTTGAACCCGGGTAGGTTCATAAAAACTGCTGTTAGCCCCAGTAAACGCTGCACCTGACTGTTCTAAAATTTCAGTAACTTTAATGCCTGGGCTATCATCATCTGGATTGGTTGTTCCGTCACATAAGTTAATAAAGACATCAAAGCCTTTTTGAATAAGCTCCCTGAGTTCTGAATCGAGGGTTTCTTTTTTTAAGAAGTGAACTTCGCATTCATGATTTTTAAGATAATTTTTTGGATAGTTAAGCACATCCTCAAAAGTAGGATCAGTGGGGTCATAGTAAGGATGCAAGATACAAAGTCGCATGTTTAACAATCTATATAAAGCATATATTCATTCATAATGCAATAGGTGTTAAGAATATCTCTTATTTAAATAGAAATAAATTGACTTCTGCTGAAGTGAAACTTTGAATATTTTTTAAAGATTGTAGTGCAGGGGTATTGGTTTTTGAATACTCAATAACCTAATAAACATTAAGGTTTTTAACTATGACTTTCAAAGTGGGTTTCTGAAATGCTTATAATCTAGGTATGGAAATCCTGATTCAACCCACAGCTTTAGCAGCAGCTCACTTAGCCTCGCTTATTATTGCCGATAGGCTTCGAGATAAACCTGATTTGGTCTTGGGCTGTGCAACAGGGCGCACTATGGAACGCATCTATGCTGAACTGGTAAGGTCGCATCAACAAGAAGGGCTTGATTTTTCGCAGTGCCACACCTTTAATTTAGATGAATATGTGGGTTTACATGATGATGACCCACGCTCTTATCATTTCTATATGCGTCAGCATCTTTTTGACAAGGTGAACATAAAGCTTTCAAATACGCATTTGCCGCAGGGTTTGGTTCCTGACCTTAGAACCGAAGCCCAGCGATATGAACAAGAAATTGCTCGAGTTAAAGGAATTGACCTTCAGCTTTTAGGTCTTGGTGAAACAGGGCATATTGGCTTTAATGAACCCTTATCAGCTCTTATGTCACGAACTAGAGATAAGTCTTTAGCTCCTTTAACCCTGCAACAAAACGCTCAGTTTTTTGGTGGCGTGGAACATGTGCCTAAACGCGCCTTAACCATGGGCGTAGGAACTATTTTAGAAGCCAAAGAAATTTTAATGGTAGTAACAGGGGAAGCCAAGGCTGAAATTTTGGCCAAAGCCACCGAGGGGCCTATTACTGCCATGATTAGTGCAACAGCCTTACAACTTCATAGCCATTGCAAAGTGATTGTAGATGAAGCAGCAGCAGTGCATTTACAGGGCAAAGACTATTATCGTTGGATTTTTGAAAATGAACCCCAGTGGCAGGCGTACCAGAAAAAAGGTTAAACCAAAAGTTGATGTTCAGGACAATCTATGCGTAAATCTTTAAGTTCTAAGGGTTGATTCAGCAGTGTGCAAAAGTGTTTTTCATCCAGTCCTGCTTGAAAGAACTGACAAGTACGGCACATCCGTGTAAGGGTGATCACTCCAGTTTTTTGTAGGGCGGCAATGAGGTTCATCACAGAAGTCATCAGCTCAAGCCGTTCTTTTTCTGTTAATTGTTGCTCGAGTTGTTTTTTTATAGTATCTGCCCAAGGCTCAAGGGATTTAGCTAAGCGTTTTCCTGTTGTGGTGAGTTCGAGAACAGACGCGCGTTTATCGTGACTCGAGGGTTCGCGTCTTAGGTAGCTTTTGCTCTCGAGTGCTGTCACAGCGTCACTTACGGTTGCTTTGGTTAAGTCGAATGCAGTGGCCAGATGGCTAACCTTGCAGTCACGTTTAGGATGATTATTGAGATACACCAAAAACTGCACTTGAATGGGGCTGAGGCCGTGTGTTTTGGCTTCTTCCCAAAGTAGAACACGCAGGGCTTGAGCAAGACGCTCGAGCCCTGCGACGAGTTTGCTATCTACATCTTGATGTTGCGCTTCGACATTAAAAACAGAGGCCATATGTGTAGCTTGAGTGTAACAGAACAAGTGCTTTTTATGAACTGTTTCCTGTTCGCCAATAGTCATTGGCCGCGGCAATCGTTTGAAAGTTGACTGCGACGACGTGTGAAATGGCGATTAAGTCCTGAGCATTTTCAGCGTAGGCTTGGCGCAGGTTAGTACGGATTTCCTGGGAAGGCTGAGTTATTTTGATAGCCATCCGAGATAATTTAATCGCCAAATCGTAGCCTGTCTGTGGATTATCAGTAAGAAGGCTTGGAAGCCAGAAGTCTGCCATAAGGTTCTCCTTTACTTTTGAACAGTGAAAGGTAAACTCAAATCGCCAGAAAGCACGCTGTATGCTTCGTAAACACCGAGAAGAGGTTGTGCTTCATCGGAGGTATTGACTTGCATGTAAACGGCTACAGCGTCATAGTTAAATTCTGTTTTGTGATTGAGGCGTTGTGTTGAAACCAGAACTTTGAGTTTGTTGCCTTGTTTTATCACGGGAAAACCAGGTGAATCTAAATACATGGGTAAACCAGGGTTGGTGGGTGGCATGACTACACTGGTATCACCTTCTTCAAATTGCTTGACTGAAAGACCACCTGCCACACGTTCATCACCCGTAAGTACTACAAAATGACTATGCCAGTTGCTACCATCATTGGCATAATCACCGTCATTGGTCTCATCAAAGTAAGGTGTGTCATCAAAATCTGGGTGTGCGGTTACAGCAATGGCGAGTATGCCCTCAACATTGCCAAAACCGGCCTCAGAAGGAGCAAGGGAAGTTGGAAAGACATAGCCAATGACACCCGCACCGTCCAGTTGACCTGTAGCTGTTGGTTGGGTGTTACCTGCTGCACCCGCGACTTCTTGCTCGAAGAATAAGCAACTCGAGTTCCGGCAAGTAGTTGACCGAGGCTCCTTTAATCTCGAGGTCAGGTGTGAGACCCGGAATCATTTGAGCATAGATGAGCGTATAGACGAGTGCAAATGTGCAAAGACTCGAGCCTGTAAAAGTAACAACTGCCTTCTTGAACATAATTTCCTCCAGGAAATCCATATAGTTAGGATTCCTAACTAAAATAACGTAAAAGAAGTGAATGCGTCAAGCCCTTATTTGGATTGTATTTAGGCAACAGGAATAGATACTAAAGATTGAATATGTTGTACGCTGCGCCGAACAGCCTCTTTGCCACCAGCAACCTCGAGGCAGATACTGCCCTTAAACGTGCTTAGGTAGTCAGCGTAACGCTCAAAAGGGATGACCCCTTGACTGGTTGCCGCATGTAAGTCATCTAGGCCATTGTTGTTGCAAAGATGCAGGTGGGTTATATTCTGAGCCAGTACGTCGATATATTTTTGAATCATGTCTTCGCCACGCACGGCTGCACTGCGCCAGCTTTGCGAAGATTCAATATAAGCATGACCAAAGTCTAGACAATTTTTCATATGGGCTGCTTGAGTGAAACGGTTGAGCATTTCAGGTTCGCGCACTAGACCATCGCTATAAAGGGCGAGATTTTCTAAAACGATAGGAATACTGCTTCCTGATAAGGACTCGAAGAGACGCATGTAAGGCATCAAAGGAAACTTGCAAAGCAACAGGTTGGTAAATAAAGATTTTGCCAGTGTGCAAGACTCCGCAGGAAGCACCAACAGCATGGGCATACTCTAAAGCACGCAAGGTTTGGGTTACAGAAGCTTTGCGAACCAATGGAATAAGTGAAGCGATATTGAGATCAATAAAGGGTAAATGAAGGCTGACTCCAATGCCGGTATGTTTAACCAAGGCCTTCACCTGTTCTGGGGGTTGAGCCTGGGGTAAGAAGTCACAGGTATCATAATTTAGTTCAATAAAATCTAGTTTAAGCGAAGCCGCAAAACGAAAGGCTTCCTCGAGGTCGTAAATTCCAGCCGTAGCTGAACTGTATCCAAGGTTCATAGGGGCCCCATCATTATGCCCTAGTTTAAGATTGATTCCCTGGTTTTGGCTGTGATAAATGCTGAAAAATGCAATTTATGAAATTTTTCACTTCTATAAAAAGGCTAACAACGCTTCTCTAGATTCTTTGCTCGGTCGGTTCTCTTTATAAGCAGATACTCGGTTGAGCCTAAAGTGAGTAAGCGTTGTTAGCGAAGGAGTGCGATATTTCCTTGTCTATAAGTACCTCCTTGAAAAAACTATACGCCTTTTAAAGTCAGAGTAACGCATCAAAACCGATAGTATTCAGACGTATTTAGAGCTATAATTATTATTTGTGTGTGTAACAACATTGTGAATAAAAATTTTTGATGATATGTATTTCTTAGTCCTAAGAAATATTCAGATGCAAGAAAAAATCACAGGCTGTTTCCTGGGTAATGTTCTCCCATAAAGTTCATCCTAAATTTGACTCTTCAATATATTCAGAGCAAGCCTGAAATCTCTGAGCTTCTTGAATGGAGACCTGCTCATAGATTTCTCTAAGCAAAAACGCGGCAGCGTTGGATGGCTTCTGCCAATTTTTCAGCAGCGTTATCTAGCATGTCTTGGGTGGTTGCATAACCGAGCGAAAATCGTAAGCTGGCTTTTGCTTCTTCAGGATTTAACCCCATTGCACTAAGCACATGAGATGGCTCGAAGACTTCCTGCTGCACAAGCAGAACCTGCGCTGACACAAACACCTAGTCTATCCAGTGAAAGAAGTAAGGCTTCGCCGTCTATATCAGCAACGCGCACATTGATGTGTTTAGGTCCTTTTGGTGCAGTGCCATTACGTTTTATGCCCTCAATACTTAGAATCTCTTTTTCAAAATAATCACGTAAGGCTTCTAACTGATGTATTTGCCCTAGGTTCTGTATCGCAAATTCAGCAGCCTGCCCCATGCCTACAATCCCAGCCGTATTATGAGTTCCAGCCCTATAGCCACGCTCTTGTTCACCACCAAGCATAAAAGCTGGAAGGTCTAAGCCATCACGAATATATAGAGCACCCACGCCCTTGGGACCATAAAATTTATGAGCGGAAAGACTCAGTAAATCAATATCGAGTTGATCTACATTGACATGCTCAAAACCAAAGGCTTGCACCGCATCACAAAAAACCAAAATTCCTTTTTCATGGGCTAATTTACTAATTGTTGCGATATCAGTTTTAACGCCGGTTTCATTGTTGACGAGCATCAGCGCAATCAGCACGGTATCTGAACGTATAGAATCCGAAACGTTTTGCACGGATATTTGGCCGTGTTCATCAGGGGGTAGATAGGTTACTGAATAACCCAAGGTTTCTAAATATCGGCAACTTGAAAGAACCGCCGCGTGTTCGATACTGCTGGTGATGATATGTCCTTTGGGATGCATCATGGCTACACTGCGAAGGGCTTGATTATCGGCTTCGGTAGCCCCTGAGGTAAAGATGATTTCTCGAGCTGTTGCGCCTAAAGCATAAGCGATTTGCTCTCGAGCGTTTTCTACCCCACGACGGGCCCTTTGCCCAGCTTGATGCAAGCTCGAGACATTGCCGTAATACTCGGTCATATAAGGCAACATGGCTTCTAGGACTTTAGGATCAAGTGGGGTGGTGGCAGCGTGGTCTAGGTAAATCATAAAATGCGATTTAAAGATTGAAATTATAGATTGAAGATTTTTTTAATCTTTACTCTTTAATTTTCAACCTTGAATTCAATCCTTAGGATGCGCTAATGAATTGCTGGGGCAGGGGCTCGAGTTGTAATAACTGCCGTTCGGCTACCAATTCGGCCAGAGTGGTTTTGCCTAAGACCTCGCGCATCGATTGGTCTACACGTCGCCACAGGTTTTCAGTAGAGCAATGACCAGTTTGGGCACAGTTGGTGGCATCTTCAATACAAGATACTGGTGCTAGGCTGCCCTCTAAAAGCTCGACAATCTCGAGGGAGGTGATTTCCCTTAGCGGTTTAGTAACGCGGTAACCCCCATAGGCTCCCCTGGTAGACTCAACATAGCCTGCGCGCCTAAGAACGGCCACAATTTGCTCTAAATAATGCTGACTGATGCCCTGGCGGTCTGAAACAGTCTTGAGACTGACGGCTTCATCACCATAAAGTGCAATTTCTACTAAGGCCCTCATCCCATATTGTGCTTTGGTCGATACCCACATAATTCTCGTCTCCAAAACCCTGAGCTAAAACTCGGAGTGATTCCGAGCTACTATACGCTTTTTGGCTGCCTTTGGGGGTTTTGGGGGTGACGGTATCCTATTCTCATTTTTTTGATTCAAGCTTGTTTAGAATATCAGGTGTGTCAGAGCCTCCCAATGTTTGGTTTTTAGCTGTGATGTCTTTAGTAGAAATTCCTCCTAATGTCTGGAGAGGGCTGCTTGGAGTGCTCTTTTTAATCATCAGTGGATTTTTCTCGGCAACGATTGCCGCGCTCTCGAGGCATTTTGAAGCCCAGCGCGGTTCAGCCAATGAAAACTACTTTCTTAGCGAATTAACCAGTGCCCAGCTAGGTCGCACCATTGCTGTTTTTGGTTATGTGGTGCTACTACATGATAGTGTAGCGACTTTCTTTGATTGGCTTTTGAAAATTTTTCAGACACCTAACTGGCTCGATGAACTTTTGGGTTTGGGAATTCTTAGTTTTTTTTATGTGCTTATTGTGTTGCAGCTAGGTCGTATGGTGGCCGAAGTCAATCCTGAAGGGCTACTCAAGGTCTTACAGTATCCACTGCGTTTGTGGAAATGGTTGACCTATCCCTTGTGGATTTTGGTGATTACCATTGTGCGCTTGATGGGTAAGTTTTTGCAACCTAAGACCGATGCTTCTGCAACGACAAATATGCTTAAAAGGCTCTTGGATGAAAAGCTGCATAAAGGCCATGATGAATACGAGCGTCGTTTGTTGCGCAATGTTTTAGATTTTGGCGACGTGGTGGCTAGGGATGTGATGGTTCCACGCCCAGATGTAACCTGGCTGGATATCAATACGTCTTTAGAGGAACTCCAAGAAGAAATTGCTAGTAGTAGCCATACGCGTTTTCCTTTGTGCGAAGGAACGCCAGATAAAGTGATTGGTTATCTTCATGCTAAAGATATCGCGCTGGCCCAGAGCGTCTATTTGCCAGCCCAGATTGACTTGCGTAAACTGATGCGCCCGGTGGCCTTTGTGCCAGAAACGGTCAAAGCTATGAACCTGCTCGAGCGTTTTAAGAAAGAGCATTCTCAGTTTGCAGTGGTTGTTGATGAATTTGGGGGTATGTCGGGGATCGTGACTCTAGAAGATTTGATTGAAGAAGTGGTCGGCGATATTCAAGATGAATTTGATGCTGAGGATACTGAAGTCAGAGCACTCGAGTCAGGTGAAATACTCATTGATGGAGCAGTGTTTTTAGACGAGATTGAAAAAGACTTAGGGATTGATTTTGGAGATGTTGACGAAGAGACCTTAGGAGGGTTTATCTTTGGTAAATTAGCCCGTGAAGTCAAGCCTGGGGATGAATTAGAGGTAAGTGGTGTCACCCTGCGGGTTGAAGAGGTCGAAGGCTTGCGTGTAACCAAAGTAAGAGTGATTCCTAAAGCCCATTTTCTAAATATGTCCTCAACGCTTTTAGCAAAACAGAAGGTTTAAATTATAGCGAGTTGCAAAAAGCCTTTGTTCGATGGTGTGCTTAGCCCAGGTTTATTAGCGGTTAAACTTAGCATAAGCTAGTAGCTATCAATCAATTATTCTGCAATCTGCTTTACCAAAATTATGATTCATTAAACAAGCTATGTAGCAATGCCCGAATGGCTTTATCATCAAAGCGTCTAGACGCGCACTCCTCGAGGTTTTTGCAAAGGGTGATATAACGAAACCGCCGGCCTTGGGAAGCCGGAATTTCAATGCGGTAAACCTGAGCGTGGTATCTGGGCGCACTGCGTTGGCAAAAATCACAACATAACTGGGTAGAAGCTTTTCCTGAAGCTGAGATAGGGAAGAGGGTCAATAAGGGTTTATGGACTGCATTTAGAATGACTAGATTGCCTTCGGGGTCGAACTCTAAACGAAAATCAGCACTGTTGGGAACCAAGCGTTCAGGAGTAGCAGGAAAAAACTCGAGTACAATCTCCCTTGCGCTATAAGTGTGGTGTGGTTCGTCACTCAAGGTAGCCTGATTATAACGCGCGGATGCGTTGTGGCCAACAGGTCGTAAAACTCGAGCTAAAAGTATCATCTGGTGTAAAAGGTATTCAGCTTTCTAGGTTACGGTTAGGCGGGTCAAGGTGGACTTTAGTCTACCCTTCAAATTCTCCGGGCAAACGAAGACAAACCTGTCTCACAAAAAACAGCGAAAAGATACACTTTTCGCTGTTAAGAATACTGGATTTATAAAACTATTAGGGCAAAAACACGTTCATTAGAATATTGCTCACGGTTGGCTGTACTTGATAGACAGGATCGGCATCTTTGGGGAAAAGGAAAGTGATTATATTCCAGCCTGCTGTTAAGCTTAGGGTAGCTCCTTTGCCAGTCAAAGTAACATCTTTATCAACATAGAGAATCGAAAAGAATCCGGTAGGCTCCTCGAGGCTGGCTATTCCTATATAGGTAGCATCCGAAGTACGGTCAAAGACCCCATTTTGATTCGCGTCAACATACATATTGATCCTAGCTTGGGCAAAATTGACATCTTCAGGGCTTACGGTGTATTCATTTTGCAAACCTGGCAGTAATACTGCACCACTGCGGAAGGGCAAAAGCTCCTCTGGAGTAACAGGTTGGGTATTGACGGTAAAGCTTCCAGCAGTAGGAAGCGCACTGGCAATTTCTCGTTGCCAGACACTATCACGGTCGATAATATGAATAGCGACACGGGTTCCCTCAGGTGCTTCACCTTCAACAAGCTCAATAATGCCACCCAAGGAAGCTTCTTGTTGCGCGAATGCAAAACTTCCCAAAAGTAACAACGCTAGCAAAAATCGTTTCATGCCTCTCTCCTAAGTACAAAAATTGTCAGGGTAACGTGTGTTAAAGAACAATAATTTAATATCATAAACAGGTTCGTTCCTAAGACGACCTAGCCGTAGCTTATCATAGCCAGACTGCCAAGCCGTTCACGCGCTATTCACCCTTTCTTCATTCCTAGGCAACTATCTTGAGTGTTATATGCTCAAGGATAATTACCTTTGTAATCCAGAAAGGGATTATGACACATTACTGGATGAAAGATAACAACTTGCTTTCAATATCGAGGGCTTGGAGTGTTGTAAGCGGTACTTGGACCTCGAAAGGGCCTTGGGCATAGGGGCCAACGGAATAGGGTGGAAAATAAAAGCTAAAGCCTAGCGGTGAAAAGGTAAAAAGAGATAATAGCTTATTTTCAACACCCACAGATTCATCAATAATCCAAGCTGCATCTTGTTTTTTAAGCTCCTTTGTAAGGTATTGACTAAGTACAAGTAGGGAAGTCGCTTCAAAGAGAGACTCAGAGGCCGATTTCACGGAGTTCTTGGTCCTGAACTTGAACATTTATAACCATATACTCAGTGTTGGGATGAGCCCCTCCAGTATATGAAAAACGGGTGTTAAGAAGACTTAATACGGTGTCACTGGCATAATGGATTTGATAATCGCTCTCTAAACTCCAGCCGTTTAAGACTTCTCCCTTGGTTTCAGCTTCTTGCCCTTGCTGAAAAAAGGCTTTTTGCTCCTCGAGAGCTGTGTTTTGAACAACTGTATTAAAAATAGAAGGGTTTAGGAAAAAAGGATAACGAACATTTGCCTCAACGCGGCTCTGGACAAGTTGGCTGCTCACATAATCAGCTACTTTATGAAAACTAAAGGGTACGGCCTGACCCTGGTCATACATGCCTGTTAAGGTATTGGCATAATCTTGGTTAGAGGTACTAATTTTGGCTAGCCATAACCCACCAGATTCTCCACTTTGACTAACTTCGCTTAAACGGGCCGGCCCTCATAGGCCCAATTGCCCTCTAAGTTCCACAGCTTTCCAGAATGAATGACACTGCCAGAAAGTTGCTGGTTGTTGATGGTTAGCTCGAGTTGTTGGGGTTCTGTACCCAGGGTTCCACGATAATAAAAGCGGTCTGGGCTAAGGTCTTGGGCTATGGTCAGGGAAAAGATGAAAAATAGGGGTAATAATCGTCTCATAACTCATTTTTGCCTATCAAAGTGAGAGTCATATCAGGGTTTAACTCACACCTATTCGTTGTAAGAGTTCCGATAGTGGCCATAGATAGACTCTAGAGAAGAGGAACGCCTAGAGCTACCTCTGGGGCAACGGTACATCACACCACCAGTACAGTTGTCATAAAAGCACTTCTGCAAGTACCGGAGAGGGATGGGGTTGCAGAAGTGCTTTTTTTATGCCGATATGATTTATAATGCCTCTAAGTTAAGGAGAGATGCCAGAGTGGTTGATCGGGGCAGTCTCGAAAACTGTTAAGCCCTTTGCGGGGCTTCTAGGGTTCAAATCCCTATCTCTCCGCCATATGTTTCACTTTGATAAAAAGTAAGCTATGCCCTTGTAGATATACCCCTAAACAAGAACGATAAGCTGTGACCATTCAACCTGAGCGAATAAAAAATTTAAACGATAAGCCTGTGCAACAGGGTTCTTATGTTCTTTACTGGATGCAAAATGCCCAGCGTGCCGATGATAACCACGCCCTCGAGTACGCTATACATAGAGCTAACCAACTAAAAAAGCCTTTATTAGTTGGGTTTGGATTAACAGATACCTTTCCTGAAGCCAAGTTGCGCCATTACTGGTTTATGCTCGAGGGCTTGCAAGATGTGCAAAAGCACCTAGCCAAACGCAACATTAAGTTTGTTGTTCAATATGGTCTTCCACCCCATATTGCAATCAAGTTAGCTAAAGACGCTTGTCTGGTGGTCACTGACCGAGGCTATTTGCGTATTCTCAAGGCTTGGCGTGAGGAGGTGGCTTCTGCTATTACATGTTCACTCGTTCAGATTGAAACCGATGTGGTGGTGCCACTAGATGTGGTTTCAGATCATGCTGAGTTTGCAGCGCGAACCATTCGCCCTAAAATTACAAGACAGCTCGAGAAGTATCTTATTCCCTTTGAAGAAACAATTGTGCATCAATCCTCGCTTAGACTTGATATTGATAGTTTAGACTTAACTAATGTTGCCAAATTAACAGCGTCATTAAAACTTAATGATCAAGTAGGTCAGGTTTCACAATTCTTCCAAGGCGGAATGACCAAAGCCAAACAGATCTTAGATACCTTTATACAACAACGCTTGCGTACTTACACAAAAAATCGCAACCAACCTCAAACTGATGACACCTCGTATATGGGGATGTACTTGCACTATGGACAGATTTCACCACTTTATATAGCTAGACAATTGTTGCGTAAAGGTCAAGGTCCAGAAAATGTCGAATCGTATATTGAAGAACTCATTGTTCGCCGTGAGCTAGCCATGAATTTAGTCCATTTTAATAAACACTATGATGCATTTGAAGGGCTGCCTGCTTGGGCAAAAAAGACTTTGGAAGTGCATCAGGAAGACAAGCGAGATTTTATCTATTCTCTTGAAGAACTCGAGTATGCACAGACTCACGACCCTTACTGGAATGCTGCCATGAATGAAATGCGCGTTACGGGCTATATGCACAACTATATGCGAATGTACTGGGGCAAAAAAATTCTCGAGTGGTCAAAGACACCTCAAGAAGCTTTTGTGACTGCGCTGCATTTAAATAATAAATATTTTCTTGATGGGCGTGATGCCAATTCATTTACAGGTGTGGCCTGGTGTTTTGGTACGCATGATCGCCCCTGGACAGAACGCCCCATTTTTGGCATGGTGCGCTATATGAATGCTGCCGGGCTTAAACAAAAGGCCGACCCTGAGGCCTATGTAGAAAAAGTCAATAAAATGTTAGAAAGCGTCTGAAAAGCCGCTTTTGGCGATTTTTCAGACGCGGCTTTTCCGAACAGAGTGAGTATGACCCAAGAAACTAAGATGATGAAAAATACCTTTCAGACGCGCTCTTAGATAAAGCGAATGGGTAGGCCTGCTTTGGCAATGACCTCTTTAACCTGCCCTACAGTGTATTGTCCACTGTGAAAAATGCCTGCCGCTAGAGCTGCATCGGCTTCGGCATACAGTAAAACATCGCGCATGTGTTCGGCGTTTCCTGCCCCGCCAGAGGCAATAACCGGAATATCGACAGCTCTGGCGACAGCTTTGGTAGCGTCTAGGTCATACCCCGTTTTCATACCGTCGGCATCAATGCTATTTAATACAATTTCGCCTGCACCAAGAGTTTGACCCTGCACTGCCCAAGCGATTAAATCAAGCCCGGTATTTTTTCTTCCACCAGCGATATAAACATCCCAACCAGAATTATCAGGGCGTTTTTTGGCATCAATCGATAAGACTACAGCCTGCGCTCCGTAATGGTTACTGGCTTCGTGGATAACCGTCGGATTATTTACAGCACCTGAATTGATGGAGACTTTATCGGCACCGGCTAAAAAGAGTTCACGAAAATCCTGTAAGGTTTTGACCCCACCCCCTATAGTCAGAGGCATGAAACATTGTTCAGCCACTTGGGTGGCTAGTACAATCATAGATTTTCGCCCTTCGGTAGTCGCGGTAATATCATAAAAAACCAATTCATCGGCACCTTGGTTATTGTAAGCAATAGCCAGCTCAACTGGATCACCCACATCGCGCAGTTCGCCTTTTTCAGCTTTACCAAATTGTTGACCTCTGGTGGTGCGCCCATTGTGGACATCAAGACAGGGAATGATACGTTTAGCTAACACCTGAAGAGCATAACAATTTGAGCGTTACTGTGTATTGATAACATTTTTAGTTGAGTTCATCGCTCTTGACATACCACTCTTGATGAAGGGACCACCGACTACAAAACATGCACTTGGTGTATTTCCACTGATATTTACATCCAGGGCATTTACCCTTGGTGTCAAATGTATGCCACAGGGTTCCACAACCTCCCTGAAAATATTCGGGTGTAGCACAAGGAGTACACTGCCATAAATGATGAGCTTTGGGTTGCCATTTGCACTGTGGACAGCGTATACGGCTAAAATCTGATGGTGCATCCTCGAGTTTTGTCGCAGGTGTGGGTTTGACCGTAGAGCTTGGGTCTTTCTGAAGTAAATAAAGTGCCATGCTCGAGCATATCCAAACAAAAGCCATCTTTCAAGAAGAGAAGCCTTTTATGGTTAAACTAAAGCTATGTCAGAAAAAACAGCGTTAGAAAAAACAGCGTTAGAAAAAACAGCGTTAGAAAAACCTATGATTCCTTTAGAGTTTAAGCCTTTATCCGAAGAAGTGATGCTTGAATGTGCCAAGGATTTTTATGCCTTGATGAAGAGTCGCCGCAGCGTGCGTGATTTTAGTGATAAACCTGTAGCTAAAGAAATCATTGAACAGGCTCTCCTAGCGGCTGGTACAGCCCCTAACGGAGCTAACTTGCAGCCCTGGCATTTTGTGGTGGTGAGTAACCCTAGTATTAAAAAGCAAATTCGCGTAGCTGCCGAAGAAGAAGAGAGAGCTTTTTATCAGGAACGTGCGTCAGAAGAATGGCTTACGGTTTTAGCTCCTTTGGGAACTAATGAGAATAAACCCTTTCTCGAGATAGCCCCTTACCTGATTGCTATTTTTGCACAGGTTCACGGTTATAAAGAGGGTCAAAAAGTAAAGCATTACTATGTACCAGAATCAGTTGGTATTGCTACGGGCATGTTGATTACAGCTTTGCATCAAGCTGGTTTAGTGTGCCTAACCCATACCCCAAGCCCTATGAAATTCTTGAATGAGATTTTAGAACGCCCAAGTCATGAAAAGCCCTTTTTACTTTTGGTGGTGGGCTATCCAGCCGAGGGTGCAAGTGTTCCTGATATTAACAAGAAAGCTTTATCTGACATAGCAACCTTTGTCTAGACTACAAGCTCTAGGCGGGAACTTGTTCATAAAGCTCTCCATTAAGTGGAATTTCGGCGCGTAGGGTTGTGCCTTGCCCGACATGAGAGTGTACAGCAAAGGTTCCACCGACACTTTCAATACGTTCACGCATTCCCATCAGCCCTAGATGTGCGCCGTGGTGGCGTTGTTTTACATCAAAGCCTGGCCCTTGATCTCTCACTTCAACCAGCAGTTTCTCGCGGGTTATCATTTGTACAAAAACTTGTTGTGATGCGCCTTCGCCATGACGATGGGCATTGGTAAGCCCTTCTTGCACCAGCCTAAAAAGTGTGACTTTAATAGGTAATATGACAAACCTAGGAAGATTATTGACTTTTATTTCAACAAAACTTCGTGTGCGTCGCTCGTGGTCGCGGACTACACGGTCAAGTGTTTCTGCAATGCTAAGAGGCTCGAGTTCAGGCAAACGAATCCCAGAGGAAATGTTGCGAATGTCTTGCGAAACTTTGCTTAGTGAAGCATACATAGTATCAAGAATTCCTTGTTGTTTATCTCTTGAAACGGATGTAATGGTATTTAACTGTGACAGTGAAAGGCTTAAATCTTGAGCAGGTCCGTCTTGAAGCTCGGTGCTAATGCGACTTAAAAAACGTTCATGATGTTCAGTCGTTTTTAATGAGGCGCGTCTTACACGTTCGGTCAGTTCTTCATTCTGGCGTAGCAAGATATTTAAGTTATGTACTTGTTGATTTAACTCTCTCTCTTGCTTAACAATGAGAGTGTGACCCTGCCAGACAATGCCGACTAGTAGACCGTAAGCACTCAGCATAATTAGTGCTACGGCTAACCAGCTTTGGCGTTGCGCCCAATAAACAGTTCTTTGTAATTCGTCGATGGTTTGATAAAACTCTACGACTGCGATAACATTATTTGACCGCTCGAGTCGAATGGGAACATATATCTCTAATAGACTGCCATATCTGCTTTTAAGATTTTTATTTTCAGAATCTTCTAAATCGGTAATCCCTGCCCAGACTTTACCTTCTAGAGCAAGTTCTAAGTCATCGGAGACTGGTAATGTTTCACCTTGTCTATCACCATAAACAATTTTTCCTTGAGGAGACCAAATCTTAAAGGCCACAATTTCTGAACCCAAGGTGCTTTCGCTCAGTAACTGCTGTACATTAGCTAGATTATTTTCTGAAATAAAATCCTGTGTTGCGAGTTCTTGTAAAGGAACAACGACAAAATTTTCTACAAACAAGGCTGAATCGCTGGCCACGCGGTGGATTACATTGGCTTTAATCTCGCGCCCTACCCACCAGGCTAAGGTGATCATTGCTATAAGCATGATGACCAGGGAAACTAGACTGAAACGTTGCACAAGATTAAGCTGCCTAAACCATTGCATTATAACCATCTCCTTGACTTAAAATCCTATTGCAATAGCACTCTAAATAGTTTGAGGCTACATGTATCTTTCCAAAAAAGCCGTCTAAGCCAGACAATCGGTTACTGAGTTTGTCTATGACCAGACGACGCTATGAAATGAATGCGAAGCATTGCTATATTATAAGAGGTAGATAGAAAAGTGCCATTGGACCTTGGTCTGAATGCTGACCTATCTTTGGTCTTAGCTAAACATTTTGCAAGGTAGGGTGTAGTCAGCAAAATGAAAGGGCATTTGAAAACATAAACTTTAAGCTATGGTTGCTAGGGGTTTATAGGGATTGATTTTTCCAAATATATGAGCTCTATACCATTCTACTTCTTTGGCTAACCCTATTTTGGGAGAGATCTGGGGGTGATAGTTAATCAACCTGCGGGCTTTTTCAATATTGGCATGGGTTTTTAATTGATCCCCAGGACGTTTGGGTTTAACTTCAATACAGGCTTTTTTGCCTAAGATATCTTCGACAATGGCAATGCCTTGACCAGTTGTTATCGAAAGATCAGTGCCGATATTGATAATTTCTTGATTACATTGACTAAAGTGATTCATGCAGCTTATCAACCCATGAACAATATCACCAACATAGGTATAGCTTCTGAGATGATCTTGACTGCCCTGATGTAAGGGAAAGGGTTGGTCAGATAAGATAGCGTCAATGAGTTTCGGATAGAGTTTCTCAGGTCTTTCTCGAGGTCCATAGACTGAGAAAAGACGTAAGGAACATGCAGGGAGTTTATTTTCTCGAGCATAGGACATCACCAGTTGTTCGGCGGCTAGTTTGGTGACACCATAAAACGAGGTAGGCTTGGGTTCGGTAGTTTCATCTCCAGTAGCATCTTCTCCATAAATTGAAGAGGTAGCAATATTGATAAATCCCTTAAGCGCTGCTACATTTTGGGCCGCCTCGAGCAAGTGGTGGGTGGCCTGAATATTATTTTTTTGGTAGTCATTAAAATGTGTTGTAGCCGAGATACCAGGTTGAGCAGCTAAATGAAAAATATAATCAATGCCTTGCGTAAAAGGTGCGAGGTGATCACGTTCTAGGTCGATAGAATGAACTGTGATGCTCTGGTGTCTTAGTTGTTGTGCGTTAGCTTTTTTTAAATCTTGGCAATAGTAAGCATTAAAGTTATCAAGACCAATCACCTGATGACCGTGTTGTGCCAAGGTTTCTGATAAGTGAGAGCCAATAAATCCTGCGGCTCCAGTAACAAGAATCTTCATAAACTCCTCTCGAGGCTAGGGCGTTGATCATTGATCAACGATGGAATAGGGTGAGGAGTGAGGATTGTTTTGCTTAGAGGTGTTTGAGTGCGACTGTATTTTGTTACAGCGTTACGGGTGTCGATGAGTTTGTCCTTGAAGTCACTGAGTAGTGCGTAGTCGAGGTTGGTGTGGGCGGTCGTTAAGAGAATTGCATCAGCACCCTCGAGTCCTTTCCTAGTTAGAGCTACACTTTGCATCGTGTGCCCATCCTCGAGTCTTAATGACTTTACAAAGGGATCAGTGTAGGTAACATTAGCACCGCGCTTTAAGAGTTGCTCGAGAATTCCTAGTGCAGGCGATTCACGCAAATCAGGTACATCGGCTTTATAAGCCACGCCAACTACCAAAACCTTAGCCTTTTTGAGAGCCTTCCCTTTGTCATTGAGTAAATCCATGACTTTTTGAACGACATAACGAGGCATTTCTTGGTTGATCTGATCAGCTAAGGCAACCAAGCGCGGTTCGTAACCCGATAGTCTGGCTTTGTAAACCAGATACTGAGGGTCGAGTGGGATGCAGTGTCCGCCGATACCAGGACCGGGATAAAAGGCCATAAAACCAAAGGGTTTGGTGTTGGCTGCTTCGATGACTTCCCAAGGATTCACATCAAGCGAATCACAGATTTGTGCAAATTCGTTGGCTAAAGCGATGTTCACATTGCGAAAGGTATTTTCTAAAAGTTTGCTGAGTTCTGCGGCTCTGGCACTCGAGACGGTATGAACTTTTTCAAAAGCTGTTTGGTAAAGTGCCGCCGCCACGCGCGTACTGGCCTCGGTGACACCACCAACGACTTTGGGAATACTGGCCAAAGGATGCTTTTGGTTGCCTGGGTCAACCCGCTCAGGGCTAAAAGCCAGCAAGAAGTCTTCATCGATAGTAAGTAAGGGTTCACTGAGTAAAGGCAAAAGAAGCTCATCGGTAGTGCCAGGATAAGTGGTTGACTCGAGCACGAGCAATTTCCCTGATGTCCATAATTTGCTAATCGTGTCTACTGCACCTTGAATATAAGACAAGTCAGGTTGGCGCGTTTTGCTCAAGGGTGTTGGTACACATATTAAATAAATATCTGCCCTAGACAAATCTCCTGGGCGGTGCGTGGGAATAAATCGTCCAGAGGCGATAGCTTCTTTTAACTCGCTACTCGGTACGTCAATGATGCTCGAGTTCCCTTGTTTTAAGGAAGCAATATACTCCTGATTGATATCATAGCCAATCACGGTAAAGCCAGCTTTTACAAAAAGCAGAGATAGTGGCAAGCCAACATAGCCCATACCCATAACACCAATGGTGGCAGAACGGTCTTGAATCATTTGGCTTAATTTTTTTTCGATCATAAGGTTTCCTCCATCATAGATTTGTATTGAACGTGATTATTAAGAAATAGTTACAGCTCGAGGGCTTATTGGTTATCTTTGTGTTTAAATGATGGATACTGCGTAAATGAATCCTGAAAAGTTCTTAAATGGCAATAGATCACACATTTTGATCTTCAATTATTTCTCGACCCTCTTGGAGTTGATATAATTCAGCATAAACACCTCTCTTTGCTAGAAGGTTTGAGTGCATACCCCGTTCGATGATACGACCATTTTTGAGCAGCATAATCTGATCAAAGTCTTTAATGGTATTCAGTTGATGGGTAATCACAATCACGGTTCGATTGCCCTGTAAATGGTTGATGGTGTGCTGAACTTGCTTACTGGATTCAGCGTCAAGTGCAGAGGTTGGCTCATCTAAAATAAGAATAGAGGGGTTTTTGGCTAAGGCTCTAGCAATAGCGATACGTTGTCGTTGCCCACCCGAGAGTGTGCTGCCTAATTCACCAATCACGGTGTCATAGCCTTTGGGCAAGGACATAATAAACTCGTGAATATGGGCTTGTCTGGCGGCTTCTTTGATTTCCCAAAGGCTAGCATCAGGTTTTCCGTAAGAAATATTTTCTTTGATTGAAGCACCAAAGAGCAGTGAGTCTTGTAAGACTAAACCAATCTGCTGCCGTAATGATTCGCGGTCGTAGTCGCGCAGATCTATCTGATCTATAAAGATGTTTCCGTGTTGTGGGTCATACAAACGCAAAATCAAACTAAGAATGGTTGATTTGCCTGCACCCGAAGAACCCACAAAGGCTACACGTTGACCAGGTGCAATACGAAAGGTGATGTTGTGTAAAATTTTCTTATCGTCGTTATAGCTAAATGAGACTTTGCCAAAGATGATTTCACCTTGGAGGTTATTGGCACGAACTGCGTTAGGTTTATCTATGATGTCAGGCTCGAGGTCCAGTATTTCACTAATGCGCTGCGCTCCCACAGATGCCCTAGTAAGCTTATTTGATAGCTTGACAAGCTGCTTGACAGGTCTGTAAATTCCGCGCACGTAAGTGACAAAAACCAAGACACTGCCCAACGACATGCGCCCATCTAAAACCTCGAGTGCGCCCACAAAAATCACGCTTGCCAGACCAATAGTACTCACGCCGTTAATCGAGCGGCTCATGGCCGAACTCATGCGGGCAACGCGGATACCTTCAGCCAAGTTTTTTGTGCTTTGTTTATCAAAACGCTTGATTTCATGACGTTCGCGTCCGAACGCTTGCACAGTAGAGATGGCTGCCAGATTTTCTGAAAGGTGGGCGTTGAGTTTACCTTCTTGCTTACGTTGCGTTTTCATTGACTGTTTGAGTTTGCGTTGCACAGTGTAGAAAATAATAAAGAGAATGGGGAAGGTTGCTAAAGGAATCAGACTCAAACGCCAGTTGACAAAAAACATCACCACGAACATACCCACCAGCGTTAAGATATTACTCAGAAAATCGAGACCTGTATCTGTAAAAACTTCTCTTAAAATCTGTGCGTCACCCGTGACCTTGGTCATGAGTTCGCCTCGGCGCGTGGATTGATGAAACGATAAGGGCAGACGTTGCAAGTGAGCAAAAAGCTCGCGGCGCAAGGTGCTGACTAACTCGTAACCAATCCTCGAGCTAAGGTAAGTTTGCAGATAAGCAAAAGTGCCACTTAACAATGCAATCGCGGCCACCGAGCCTGAAACAATCAGCAAAAGCCGCTTAGGGTCGTTTTGTGCCCAATCATTTAAGAACATTAAATAAGTGGGCAAGGGGTTATTAAGTAGAATGTTGTCAAAAATAATTTTGAGTGGCCACGGGCTGAGAAGCTCAGTAAGCGTCACGCCCAACATGCCAAGCATGGCCAAAAACAAATACCACTTCATTCTACCTAGATGCCCAAACATCACGTGGCGTAAGCGGCTTGCCTGACGTTTAGGTGTTACCTTGGGAAGAGATGCGGTCATGCTAAATCATTTCCTACGCTTTTGGTCTCTTTATTAGCGCATAATCTTTTGCTGACACCTAAAGTTACTAGTCCACTTGCTCTCACCAATACCCAAAAGCTTGCTTCTAAGAGTTTGCAGTGACTTAGAGCAGTTTCATCCCCTTGAATTTTTTTGTCAAGCGCAAGCAAGTTGTTACACACGGTGATTCTCCCTATAAGCCTTTAGATATTCATTATTAAGCTCGAGGATGGTTGAATCATAGGGGCTAAGGTAGGACTAGATTACCCGACTAAGGTCGGAAAAATTTTGAGTTTGATTTACACAGTTTTTTCCAAGTAATTCCATAACGCCTCTGTTGCCCCCTTCGATAAACGCTAGCGTGAAACCGAATTTGTTGCTATAAAATGAATGCGAAGCATACCTGCTATATCATTTGCATCCAAATCAATCTGCACTGCAATAATGGTTTAGCCTTTGGTGAGTGCGCTGCTCAATGCTAATTCGGCGTCATCACAGCTATTAACACCCCTTGATAACAAGGAAGCTGCCGTCTCCAGCAAATGTTGCTCGAGTTCACTCATGTTGCCGTGATGACGCTGTTCAAGGTTGAACAAGATACCAGCACCAGCAAAAGCTACTACCCGTGAAGACATTTTGCGCCAAGCCGCCCCAACTTTTTGTTGATAAGCATTAAGTGCTGCGTGAAGTGCTACTAGGCAATCTTGCTCTGAAGACGAACAAATCCCCCACCACAGATAGTGTCCTAAGAAATTTCCCAGGTCATAAGCTGGGTCACCAATGCTCGAGCAAAGCTCAAAATCAATCACGCCGATTTTTTCTTGGCTGATACGGATGTTCTTGGGAACATAGTCGAGATGGAAAAAGTGCTTCTCTCTTTCATGCTCACTCGAGCGTTTAAGCTGTTGTAAATCGTGGCGCATACTGGGTGATAACAAAGGTGATTGGAGATCAGTTGTTCGCAGTGCCAGCATAGCCTGCCAGTGTTGCAGGTCGGTCTCAGGTTCGCCCCAGAGTGCCGGAATAGGCCCAGTGACGCTGTGACAAGTTGCGATAAAGTGACTCGCCGCAGCAGCAACTTGTGGATCAAATACAGCAGCTTGTAATTGCTCTTGCAGGCTAGTTCCATCAGGACATACTTCACTCAGCACCAGCGTCAGGGTTTCTTTATCAAACAAAATAACGTCGGCAAGTTCTACATCTAACTCGAGTGCGTGCAAGTATTTAAGGGCGCGGCGTTCTGCCCCGAGTCGGCGACGCGGCTTGGGTTTTAGATGTTGACCCAGGCTGCCTGCTTCTGTCGTGTCGCCGGCATATTTGATAAACACAGTTTTGTCACCAAGTTGGACGCGAAATACTGGGTCGAGTTTATCCGGCACGACCACCGTCAACTCGTTGATGTTGCTGTGCAGTTTTGTGACGAGAATCGTGCGGAGTTTTTCCCCAGTGATATCGCTCACTGGCCGCAGTCCGTTGTGGCAAATTGACCACACATTCTCGCATTGTTCTCTACTAAGATGTGGCGGAAGTCCAGCGATGAACTCTGTGCGTTTTGACTCACCGACGGCGAGTGCTTCGCGCAGCGTCGTTGCGCGTATTGGCATGGAACCTGTGGCTGCTGGCACGACTGTTACAGAGATGCCGTCATGTTTTCTTTGAGCAACGAGTTCCTCGAAACGGTCATCGCCACGTTCAAAGTCAGCCTCGCCGATGCAAAATAACAAAGCGTCGCCAGGGTCAGCTCTATCTAGGTACGATAAGGCATGAGAGATTGCATCGTGTTGGGCAATCTCGAGGCGGACTTTGGGAATATTTTGAAGATAAATCTCTAAGACCTGGCAAGCGACCTCGGCACCAAGTGCTTTGGACGTGCCTGGAATATAACGGCAACGGTTGGCGATGATCACGACCACTTCATCAATCTCAGGTTGTGACACGAGTTCCTGTATGGCAGCGTAGTGTGCTTGGTGTGGTGGCCGAAACGCTCCAGGAAAGAGTGCAATATGGCGGTTTTTTGTCGTACTCATTTTTATGTGGTCCTTGGGGGCAGGTGTAAAGATTTAATCTAACTTGCCTAGAATGTGTGGAGAGGGAAGGGAGTCCGTCATGTTAAAACACTTCTGTCACTAGGCTCGAGTACCAAACTCTGCAAGGTATGAAACTGAATAACAGAGTAACGTTTTAACTCGGCGAGTAATGCATCTAAAAATGCAAAGGCTTCAGCGTCCATAACGTTGTGATGAAGTAATAAACCAACGGGGCGATTTGTATTTAACTGCCTGACAAGTTCTTCAGTGAGGTCTCGGGGCTGCTTCATCTTTGCACCCTCTTTCCAAGTGAAAAAGTCAAGCGTGATAGAGATTTCTTGGAAACTGTAACTCGTTGTGGGCGGATTACTGTTATCTCGAGACAAAATCTTAAAGCCAAGTTCCTCAACAGCCCTTAAGGTATCTTTAGTGCAACGATTCCAAGGCGGCGTAAAGATAGGCGCGAAATACTCTTGCAAGGTTTCTTCTAAAATTTTCTTGCCGTTGGCGATGTCATTAAACTGTTCTTCAAAACTGCGGCTGACACCAAACTCGCATTTGCGACCTTCACTTTCGTGGTTTAAGTGTTGATAGCCGTGTTGCCCCAGCTCGAGCAAGTCTGGCTGTGCATGTTTTATATCTCTTAACAAACGAAGTCCAGAATTGGTTAAATTCTTTGGAATAACGGCGACGTGCAGAGGAACTTGGCGAGAAAGTGTAATGTCAAAAAGTTGACGCAAGGTGTCTTCGTCTTTGTCGCCATCGTCGTTACGCAAAAAGATTGTGAGCGGGTTTCCTTTTGTTTGCAACGTTTCTAACTGGGGTCTTAGCACGGTTTCAAAAAGTGATGTGTAAGTGTGTGAAGAAGTTGAAATGTTTGGTGTCTTGGTGAGTGTTTGTAAAAGCTGTGTGGTGGTTTCTACACCGTTTAGATTTAAGGTTGTGCGCTTGTCCTGAGGCTTGAGTTTCCTCTTAATTTGCTCTGCTAAATATACAGCCTCGAGCCTGAAAGGCTCGAGAACGCTCAACAAGCCCAGAGCCTCGAGCTTACGCGCCCGCAGGGTTTGCTCGTCGTTATTACCGCCCTTAAACGGCAACACCAAGGCCTGCACACCTGTGCTCAAGATATTCATGCAGGTGTTGTAACCTGCCATGCTGATAGAGACATCGGCTTTTTCCATGTAGCTTAAAAAATTGGCGGTAAAACGTTTGAGAATAATTTGTGGTTCGTTGGCGACACGTTTTTGCAAGGCTGCAAATTGTTCTTCGGGCAAATAGGGGCCAGTAAAAATTAAGAGTTGATGCTCGAGCGTTTCTGCAAGTAAGCTGCTGGCTTCGATGCTGGCAGTAAGCAATTCCACGCCCACGCGCCCACCACCGATGCTGGCTAAAAAAAGCGGTTTGTCAGTTTGTAAAGCAATAGCTTCTTCGCTCACTTCAGGCTCGGGCTGAATCACGTAGCCTGTATAACTCACGGGAACGTTGATGCTACCAAACGCTGCAAAGGTTTCTTCTAACTTTTGAAAACTTGGGTCAGCATGAATGAGGACAGAATCAAAATAACGTCCCACTATATTGCACACCCAGGCTTCGTGTTTTGCTTGGTCACGTTTTTGCACTAAAATATCGCGCAGGCTGCACACGACTTTTGTTTTGCCCTCGAGTTTAATTCGTGCTAAAAGCGGAAGCAACTCGAAAGAAAAATTCTTGCGCCCGAAAGGGAAGAGCTCAATTATGACCAAATCAGGTTGAAAAGTTTCATAGCATTTCAAGAGTTGGTTAAGACGTGAATTCTTAATATCGCTCACGCTTGCACCGCTTGCACCCTCCAACGTCTTGAAGTTTTCATCTGATTTTAAGGGCGAGAGATTCTCGAGGCTGATATTCTTTGGCATCTCAAAGCCGTCAATGACCTCGCCACCATTGACAAAGCACACTTCAAATTCATGGCTTAATCCTTCCACTAGGGCCATACTGCGAATAAAATGACCCATGCCAAGAACGTGCTGGCAATAAAACATCACTTTCTTTTTCATTACGCTATCTCTCTTTCTAATAACTATCTACGGGCTTTTTCTGCTAGCACAAGATAAGACTCGACAAGACTTGCCAAATCGTCTTTTTGTTGTATATAACCGTGGTAAGCTCTATCAATAAATTGAATCTGTAGATGCCAGGTTAGGCGGTCAAAAGGTACTGACCAGGTACTGTGTTGTTCATAAGACTCGAGAAACACTTGGCTCATTTGTTCAATCAGGACTTGGTCAAAGGAATAGATCTGCAAATCTGCAATGAAGTGTGCTAAATCTTCTATGGGGTCACCCAAACTACAATCATCAAAATCAAAGAGAACGACTTGCTCCGCGTGAAGCAGCATCTGGCGCAAATGAAAATCGCCGTGAACGACCCATTGTGGGGCAGGTCTGAGCTGTGACAACGTTTCGTCTAAATCCTGTTCTAACTTGATAAGACGTTCTTGTAAATCTGGCAATACCCGCTTCAGTTTTTTGATTTTTTTGTGTACTTGTCTGAGCTGTTCTTGGTTTGTTTCCTGCGCTGGGCAAGGTAGCTTGCAATGGTTGAGGGTAGTTAAACGCTGTGCTGCTTGCCCCAGCAGGCCTTTATAGTTGGCAGTATTGATAACCTCAATAAGGGGCTGACCCTCGAGCTTTTCCTGCCAAAAGGTTTTGATGTCGTCGCTGTAACCTGCCAAGGCTGGAATTAAAAAGTTGCGTTGGTCAGTATTTTCTCGCAACCACTGCAAACGCTGATAAATTTCTTGATAACTATTATCGGCGTAGATTTTGCCAAAGAGCATTAAGGATTGTCCTGAACGCTTGTTATGTAACTCGTACCAAGCGGTGCAGCGAAGCTCGGGGCGGTAGTTGACGATTTCGACTTTAAGGCTTATATCCTTATTGATACTAACTGCACTAAGAATTTGAGCAGCCAGGACTAAATACTTTACCGATTTTTCTGGATCAACAGCTTCTGCTAAATGCGGCAAGGCAGGATCACCAGGAAATTGCCAAACGATCATGCCTATATCGTCTAAGTGAAGTGGTGCAGGTTCAAGATTCGATGAAATCGACTGTGAAAAAACCTGCTGACTATAGTCTTGTTGATATTGCTTGCTATAAATAATTTGTTTTCTAATCTCGTTTGTTACGGTGTCACAAAGCGTTAATTCATACGAATTAGCAAAATAAGATTTTACACGAGATTCCTCTTTGAAATACTCTTTATAATGCGTGTTGAGTGTGTGGTAACTGGTGATAATTTCGTTCTCTTGCCAGAAGCTAGAAAGCCGTTCTTGAAAAAGTGTTTGCAATGACGAGCGAGAAAAACGTGGCTCAGATAAGTCCATAAAAAAGCTCCTGCTCTACGTTTTGAATAAACCAGTTTTGTATTGAACAACCAAACCAAGCTAGCAAGTGCGTAGCCTTAGCAACCAGTCGTTTGATTTTAGCAATTGCTGACTTTTTTTCGCTTTCAACCTCGAGTTGATAGCGTTGCCAGCTCGCGTGCTCGAGCCATTTGAGGACGCTGTGCCAGTTTAGTGCTTTCTCTGAAACTGTCCAGGGCACGTGCTTGCGGTAAGTCTTGAGAAAATGCTGTGTTGCTTCTTTGGCAAGGTGCTCAGGTAAATAGATTTGCAACTCGACCATAAAATCAGCTACGTCTTCATTGGGGTCGCCTAGTGCAAAACCATCAAAATCAACAACACCGACCCGCTTGTCATCCAGTAGAAGTTGCTTGAAACGAAAGGCTCCGTGAATAGGTTGTTGTGGCAAGGGTGCTAGCTCGCTTGCTTCCTGCTTAAATTTTTCTAGCAAAGTACGAAGCGGTGGTTTGAGGCGAGGTAGGTGCTGCTCGAGCGTCTTAGTAATAGTGCCAGCTTCATCTAAGCATTCCCCAGAGTTTCTTACTTTTTCACTGACAAGGCTGCTGCTGTGTAATTGTGCTAAGCCTTTGGCGACGGTTTCTAAAAAATCTATTTCGCTGATGTGCTCTAAATTATGAACGAGTGGTGTACCAGGCACCACAGCTTGCCAAAGGGTTTTCAAGTTTTTGTCGTAGCCAAGTGGTTGAACTAATTGAAAGAGAATTTCTGCTTGAGACGACCACTGCCACAGCTTTTCAAGGTTGTTAAATAATGCTTTGCCACGTTCATCCTTAAAGGTTTTGCCAAAAAAAATGACTGACTCTTCGTTCCAAAGAACGCGGTAGCGATTGGTGCAGCGATCTTCGGGTTTGTAGCGAACCACAGTGACCTCGAGGCTAGTAATGTCATCAACACTCTGGACAGGAAGTACCTCATAGGGCAACACCTCTTTGACTTTTTCTGTATCAACTAATTGTGCTAACTGTGGCAGGCGTGGGTCATTTGGAAAGTGCCAGACGAGGGCGTTTAAGTCAGGCAGATAGCCAGGTGTTGTCTCGAGAGACTTTGTGGTAGTTGCAAACGCCTTGAGGTATAACTGCTTGCTCGAGTTATCGCTAAACTCGAGGCGGTAACAAGCCAACAATGAAGACCTGTGTGGTGCATCGGGTTTGAGACGCTGCTTGACGCTCTCTATTTCACAACAGCGAATCGTCGTATTAACAAACTCAGGCAGTGCTTGAAACACTGCGCGCATTGCGTTTGTGTCACTGAAATGTGTGAACGAGAGTTCAGTTCCAAAAACTTGCTTGGCGTCTAAAACCTGATTAGTCTCTAAAACCTGCATAGTGACGACCTTTCTCGCTTTCACTTAGCTGCTTAGCACGTTGTAAAAGATCGCCTAAAATATCGAGTCTTCCTGGTTTTAAGCGTGTGATGCTGCGAAAGGCGCGCTCAGAAATGAGGGCAGTTGCGGTGTACCAGCGAATGGCATCTTCGTCAAGTTTCCACGATGAGGATAGCGCGTATGCTTCACAAAAGGTTTTGCTGAGTGCGTCAATGGTAGACGTGGGCACAGCCTCGACCAGCCCTCGGTAATACAGCCCAGCAATAAAGCTACCCATATCTTGCCAGGGTGAACCTTGACACAGGTTGTCTAAATCAATCAGCGAAATTGTGCCGTTGTCAATCAGAAAATTCTGTAAATGTAAGTCACCGTGTAAGGTTGCTCTGGGTTGTTTTCCTAATTGCTTAGCTTGCTCTAAAAGGTCGTTTGTCAACTCACTGAGTTCTTGGGCGACTTCGGGTTTGACCTGAGAGACCAATGTTGTTACGTCTCCCAATTTCTTTTCTAGGTTTCCTTGTGTCATTTTGTGATTGCAACCCAGAGGTGTTTCATGAAGTGTTGCTACGGTACGGGCAACTTGTTTGAGTGACTTGGTAAATTCTGGGCTTTTTAAGTTGAGGCTAATGAGCGGCTTTCTGCTCAAGCCTTGTTGCCAAAGCATATTGTATTCAGGATGAAAACTCAGAGGTTTGGCGGTATTGAGCAGACCTTGTTTTCTGGCATGGCCGTTCCACAGTAATTGCATCAATCGATAGGTCTCTGCGCCGTCATTGTTGTAGTAGGTTTTACCATACAGCGTTAGCGTTTGCGCCTTGCCCTGAGTATTTCTAAGCTGCAAATGTACGCGCACAGTGCAGGTATGTTCTGGTGCGTAGTGAACAAATTCGTGTTTTAACTCGGCGATTTTCCATTCTTGACCCAAGTGTGCAGCAATGACTGGCGGCAGTAACTCTTCAAGCAGAAATGTGTCGTCCATCAGTTTGGTGACATGTTGCAGTTTGCGGTCATTTGGGAAAGCCCACAGCACCATCTCGAGTTCGGGTGAATGGCTGATAGGCTCACCGATGCCGGGTTTTACGAGGACTTCTTTTTTGGCTTTTTCATAACGTGATGCTGAATCACCCTGCGGATAAAATCTAGCGCAGACAAGTTGAGACTCTTGTTGCCGCGTGATCTTGTTTCGCAGGTGAATCTTGTAGTAAATCATGCAGTTTAGTCCAGGTTTATATTTGACCCGTTCTATCTCACAGCTTTCGAGACTATATCGCTTCGTATCTACTGAGTTATTGCTCAAGAGTATCCCTGAAAAAACCTCTTTCATGGCTGAAGGCTCGAGGGCTATATGAAGATGCGGTAACACTTTGTCGAAGGGAAGAGTTTGTACCATTACACGACCTCTAATTCTGGCTTTAATTTTGTGGACACAGCTTTGTTATTGATGCTTAATTTTGTGTTGGCTTGCTGATGAATGACTTGGGGCTTAGACTTTGTTTCTCTAAGAAATAGCAAAGAGCCGTCGTAACTGATATTGCCAAAGCTATATTCTTTTGCTGCTACTGCGTTAAAGTAAATGTCTCGAGTGATGTGCATATCATTTTGAATCGTTATTTCTAAAGCAAAGGCTTCGTTGGGATGAGAGAAGCTGTGTTGATGCTCAATCGACAAGCGTTTAATGCTGATATTTGGACGAGTTTCTTTGAACGCATAGAGCACGGTATGAAATGAAGTGCGGGTAGCTTCTTGACTTACGCGAACAATTGGAGCGGGATGTTTAACACCGTAAGTGTGCGAGATAAAACCGTTCTCGAGTGTAGCTTTGATGCCCTGAACACTCGGTTGAGCTAATACCAAGTGAGGTGCATGGACGAGCAGCGTTTCGTTTTCTAAAGCCGTATTAGTTTTGCCAAATGCGGCATCCGATAAATGAAAACGCAAGTCATAGCGATGATTGTCAACAGCTTCTAAAATATCACTGATAATAAAATACTCACCACAAGCAAAAACAATTTTGCGCTCGTGAATGGCTTCATACTGATGACTGTGAGCAACACCGTGAAGATAGTCAAACTTTGACTCAGATATAAAGGACTTCAGTTCATGTTCGGGTGCAGGGCCGCGAATCTTGTAGCGTGTTTTGTGAAAGATATAATTTGTTTGTTCTAAACCGTCAACTTGCACGGTGTTGTGATAAGCAGTACCACGAAAGAGTTTACGCCAATTGGTTTCTTCGGAATCTTGTGAAGGTTCATTGTAAGTGTAACGCCCAGGGTCAACAATCAGTGACTGACCGTAAGCTGCCATTTCAACATTAAGCAAATCCAAATGCCCGTGATTGCCTGCACCTAAAGGGCCACAGTCAAAGATAAGATAGCGTTCGTCAGAAAAATTTTCTTTTGTACCCCAACCACTTCGCAAAACAGCATAACCACTAGACGCAAAAAGTTTGGAACGTTCTGGAGCACTTCCTCGTTGACCTTGTGTAGCTGCGTAAAGTACATGCTCATCGCCATATAGTCCATAGCCCTGTTTCAACACACTTAAAAAAATGCGCGAATCACCATCACTGAGCGAAGGAATCATGCCGTCAGGTTTATGGATATAAAGGGCAAACTCAAGGGCCTTCTTAACCAACAGGTCCATCTCGGTAGGCATTGCAATATGATTCAGTCTTGCTAGAGTCATGATGCCCAAATAATTCCGTAACACGAGCATGTGATAATCTGTTGATAGCTCGCACTGCACGCCATCTTCGAGTAAATCATTTTGCAAATTGCTGGCGAGTTCCTGCTTGGAGAACTCGAGCCATTTTTCAGCGTCTTTAAACTCGGGAAAAATAACCGCAGTCATAAAGATTGCATACAGCTCGATAGTGCGGTGATTGCGGGCGGGTGTGAGGTTGTTGCAAAGGTAACTGACTTGGCTATGAAGCGACCCTAAAAATTTAAGGTAAAACTCAGGTGTTATAAGGTGCGTTTCACGCTGACCGATAAAATAATAGTGAGCAAATATCCAGTTTTGTACACGCCTGCCTACTACGTCACTCGAGAGAAAATCAACGGGTACATTGTCAATAAAATGCTGGGTAAGCTCGAGCCACTTTTTTGCGTAACGCTCGTCACCTGTTTTGACGTATTCTTCACCCAAACCCACAGCGTAATAAAATTTGTGCAGCAAAATAAGCCACTCTTTATCACTGCTGGGATTTTTGGTCCAGTCGAAATGAATAGCTAATTGATGAGGCTCGTCATTAAATTCAAAACGATTTTCTAAAACACCAGCCATTTTTTCAGTACCTGCTTGCTCTTCATCACGCAGCGCGAAGTAGTTGATGTGTTTTCTAATTTGATAGTAAGACAGAATTGCTTCTGCTGACCAATGTTGATAGGGCGTTTTGAGAAAAGGTACTGACATCGTTACTCCGTGACTGGTGCTTGTTGCGCTATGACTGGATTTTTTGTTGCGGTTGTGCTTTGTTTTTCTGAACGTCGCTCTAAGCAAGTCACAAACAAGTCTTTAAGAAATATGGTTGTTGCTTGCGAATCAAAAATACTTTGTATGGTTTCACGAGCATTGTCTCCTAAACATTTTCTAAGGTCTGGATTTTTCAGGAGTTGCTCAAGTGCTTCAGCTAGTGCCGTCGCATTTTTTTGTCCAACTAATAAACCATTAACACCGCTTTCAACAATTTCGGGAATACCTGAAATACTGGTTGATACCACGGCGCGTCCTGTGGCCATGGCTTCGGCTAAAACATTGGGGATACCATCTCGGTCACCGCTCTCGACAATGTAGCTAGGCAAGGCAAAAATCGCACTGGTTTTATAGGCTTCTTTGAGTTCGTCTTGGGTCATGCCGCCTTCAATGGTTACGGTGTTTTCTAAACCATATTTTTTAATCATGGTATTGACGAGTTCGCTTTGTTCGTCTTTCTGTCCGATGATACGACACTTAAACTCGAGGCCTTTTGTTCTTCAAGATGTGACAAGCCTCAATAAGATAAGGAAAGCCTTTTTTCTCCACAAATCGCCCTACTGAAAGAATCACAGGTGTACCTTTTGGCTCAGTCACAGGAGGCTCGAACAGCTTGGTATCGAGTCCGTGATAAACAGTGTGAATGGGCGTGCCTTGTGGTGAAAGTGATTGCAAAAATTGGCGGTTATAGTCTGTGCAAGTCGTGACGAATTCAGCGCGTTCAATTTTGGTTTGTAGTAACCCACCTGGATTAAACTTGGGCACATAAATATCTTTGGCGTGTGCTGTGAAACTATAAGGAATGCCAGTTAAGTGACTTGCTAACATAGTCATGGTGGTGGAGCCGTGACAGAAGTGACCGTGTAAGTGTTGGATGTGCTGGGACCCCAACACCTGGTGTGCGATATAGCCGGAGCGAAAAAAATCTTTGATAAAGGCGGTTTTGAAGGTGGGCCAGCGACCAAGTGGCGTTTTGAGACTTAATCCAAAGAGAACATAGAAAAGCGTTTGCAAATAAGCAAAGGGTCGTTTGAGAAACACTTGTGTATGGCTTGGTAAAAAACGTGGTAAATTGACCCACAGCCAGCGACTAAATTTACGGTCAGTAACCGAGTCATCTTCGGGTAGATAATCAACAGGAGCCTGGATTTTTTCTACGACTTTATGGCTTTTCTTCTCGTCAGATTTTTTGACGGAGAAAATATGCAGTTTCAGACCCATGCTCTCGAGTAAATAAATTTCATTCAATATAAATGACTCGGAAATACGGGGATAGCCTTTTAAGATGAAAGCGACAGTATGTTGTTGATCTTGTGACATAGTAATCCTTTTATGCTGCGACGACTTCATTAAGACGATAAGTGTCTGCTAAAAAATCGCAAAAACGCTGACTGCACTTGGCTAGATCGTAGTCGCGTTCGACCACAACGCGAGCATTGTGTCCTAACTCCTGAAGTAATGTGGGTTGACGATGTAAGCCGGTGAGTGTTTCAGCTAACTGTGCAGCGTTGTTGGGTGCTGAGAGCACGCCGTTATAGCCAGAAATAATTGCGCTGCTAATAGCTCCTACGTTGGTGGCAACAATGGCGCGACCAGAGGCCATCGCCTCGAGCACTACATTGGGCAAGCCGTCACGGTCACCACTAGTGTCAACGACAGATGGCACGGCGACGATATGTGCTTTTGCATATTCACTAGGTAATTCGGTGTGGCTCAGACTGCCAATAAATTCTATCTGCCGTTCGAGCCTATTGGTTTTAACGAGGCTTATTAAATGTTCTTGCTGAGGCCCGTCACCCACAATGCGAAGTGTAAAAGGAAAAGTGAGTTGCGCTGCTGCTTTAATCAAAACATCAAAACCTTTTTTCTCGACCAATCTGCCCACTGCTAAAAGTTTTAAGGGTAATTCAGGAAAATCCTTTGGCGTGAACCGCTCTAAATCTACCCCGTGTGGCATCAGGGTTACGGGTGCGCCGAGGCGTTTGAGTTCGTTGGCAACGTCGCTGTTACAAGCGACGACACAATGTGCATCTCTAGCCCGTCGTTCTAATTCAGCAGGTGAAACTTTGCGAGCATCTTTGGCGTGGGTGCTAAAGCCATAAGGCACATTTAGACGTTTTGCTACTTTTATAGCCACGTCAGTGGGCGTGTGGGCAAAATAAGCATGAACCGCGCTGACATTTTTTCCCGCTAAACGCTTTGTAATCATTTCTGCTTGTGCCTCTATAGCAGCTTCAGGTAACACCTCTACAAGTCCGTAGAGCTGTTCGTAACCAGGATGAAGCGGCATACCGTCGCCAGGTTTTATAGCAAAGGCTGCTGCAAGTAAACCACGCTCTGCTAAGGCGCGAACTTCGTTCAGTGCAAAGGTTTCCGAGTGACGGGGAAAGCCACTGAGAATAACGACTAGACCACCCATAACGCTTCTTTCGCCTCTTTAGGGCTTTGTGCTACAGGTATCTCTTGCTCTTCTAAGAGTCCTTGTACTAAAGCGCGAATGGTAGATAGCCCACCAAGGTCAATATCTGGCATAGGGCGGGTGGGGTTTTCTAAGGAGGCTAAGACTTGCGTCATGAGTTTTTCGGGTGTGAGTTCGGAAGGTTCAATCATATCGAAGAAACCTAGCTCACTGAGACGGCGTGCGCGAATAAGCTGTTCTAAGACGGGTTTGTAACGGGGCACTAAGATGGCACGTTTGCCAAATGAAAGTAGTTCGCAAACGGTGTTGTAACCCGCCATCGAAACGATCAAATCGGCACGGGCATAATGAGGGCTTAAATCCGGCTCGAAATCGCGGAAGCGTACGTCCTCAAGATGCTCGTAACGCTTGACTAAATCGTCACGTTTATCGGTGGGCATTTCCGGTCCGAACATCACGGTGGTTTTGAGCCTGATGCGGCGGGGCAGATTTTGTAAGCCCTCGAGATAGACTTCTGTCACCTCGCCGCCGTCACCACCGCCACCGGTGGTTAATAAAACCCGCAGCGATTTGCCACCTGTCGTATTGGCTTTGGTGGGGCGTTGTAGATAGCCACTGTAATGTGTTTTGTGAAGGATATTTTTGGGATAGCCATATTCTTTGGTATGGTCAAAAATGTCTTGTGTGCCGTAAATCCAGACCTGATCATAAAAACGTTCGATGAGTTCAAAGGCGTGATTATTTTGAAGAGACTTTCTGGTGCGCTTGGGGTCATCTAAAATATCGCGCACACCCAAGACAAGCTTCGTAGGGTAAGCACGTTGTTTGAGAGCCTCTAAGGTTTCCAAAAGCTCACCATCTACACCCGCAGGACGCTTGTCAACAATCATCAGGTCAGGCTTAAAACCAAGCACCGTGCGCTTGAGAATATCTTTGCGCATTTCGGTTACTTCGGTGGCCAAATCGTTTAAGAAGCGCGGTTCGTAGCGTTCGCTGTCCACGCGGTCAAGGGAAGGAATTTTGATGTAGTCAACGCCTTTGGGAATACGAAAAGCGTGAATCACAGGTGAACCTGTGACGATGAGAATTGCTGCGTCGGCATAGGCTTCACGCAGCGTGCGTGCTAAGAGCAGCGTTCTGCTGATGTTGCCTAGACCTGTGGTGTCGTGTGAGTAGAGTAAAATTTTTTTAGCTTTCATGACTCCCATCCTCCTTGGTCGTTGATTAAAAAAGCTTTTGCCGAAAGGGTGCTAACAAGTTTTTGTCAGCTATAAATCAGGTACAAATAGAATGGTATCGTTTTATAGAGCGTGCGCCTATCAGCTTTAGACCTAATAAGTTTCCGACTTTAGTCCAAACGAAATAGTGTTCTAAAAAATGCTTAATATGCACAATAAGATAATCTAGATGCATAAAAAAAGAGATTGCATTTTTCCGACCTTGGTCGGAAATTCTACCCGTCTTAGGGCACTATTCAAGAGGACCTAAAGCTTTATAGATTGGTTGACATGAAGCAAAATTCTTATACTAACTATTTTTTGTCAGAACATGGTCATGGGCTAAATGATCATGGGCCAAATGGTCATGTCCCAAAAAGTCAGATGATTACCATTATTGGTACAGGCTATGTAGGCTTATCAACAGGTGCTACCTTGGCCTATTTAGGACATCAGGTGACCTGTGTTGATATTGATGAAAACAAAATAGCCATGCTCGAGCGTGGTGAATTACCCTTTCATGAGCCGTACCTAAAAGAGCTACTCGAGCTTTGCAAAGACAGACTTCATTTTTCCACCAATATCCAAAAAGCTATTCAAAACTCTACTATTGGGTTTATTACCGTAGGAACGCCGTCTCGAGAAGATGGTTCAACGGACTTAACCGCCATTACGGGCGCAGCGCACAGCATAGGAAAAGCCCTTAAAAAAGGACAAAGCTATCTCGTCGTTACCAAATCGACTGTGCCCATAGGAACAGGTCATTATGTCAAAGTAGTAGCTGAAAATGCTTATCAAAGCACCCATGCTAACCACGCTTCGCCCGAACAGATTTGCGTGGCCAGTAATCCTGAATTTTTAAGAGAGGGCTCGGCGGTTTTTGACGCGCTTTATCCGGATAGATTAGTAATAGGTGCTGAAGAAGAAAAGAGTTTTGCAGAACTAAGAGAGTTGTATGCGCCATTACTCAATCAGACCTTTATGGCTCCTGATTTTGCACCTCGTCCAAAACATTTGCATCAGATTCCACTAGTAGCTACCAACCGTACGAGCTCTGAAGCTATTAAATACGCCGCAAATACGTTCTTGGCCCTCAAGATTAGTTTTATTAATCAGATGGCAGGCTTATGTGAGTTAGTAGGGGCAGATGTGACTCAGGTAGCCCACGGCATAGGACTTGATGACAGAATTGGACCTCGTTTTTTAAGAGCTGGAATTGGTTGGGGTGGGAGTTGCTTTGGTAAAGATACGCACGCTCTTATTTCAACTGCCCAAGAGTTTGGTTATGACATGTCTATCCTGCGCGCCGTTTTAGAATCCAATAAGAATCAGCATTTTACGGTAGTTGAAAAGTTGCAAAAAGAACTCAAGGTCTTAAAAGGCAAAAAGATTGCTGTATTAGGGCTATCCTTTAAGCCAGAAACCGATGATGTTCGGGATGCACCTGCTACAGCCATCATTCAAGAATTATTGCGTCGTGGGGCCATGGTCAGTGTTCATGACCCAGTTTCTATGCCAGCCTGGAAGCGTGTCAATCCTGACTTAAAGGTTCACTATGGAGAAGATCCCGAGGAGATATTTACGGGAGCCGAAGCGATGGTGCTGATTACAGAATGGTCAATGTATAAATACTTGGATTGGCAAAAGCTTTCGCAGAAAATGGCACAAAAGTTAGTGATCGATGGTCGTAACTTTTTAGATAAATCTCGTTTAGCGTCTTATGGATTTAAATATATTGGTGTTGGTGTTGCAGAGCAGAGTCCAAGCCTATATCTGAGCGAGAATCCTGGTGATATGGTCACTCAAGAGCTAGTGCCAGAAACATATAGGCAGGCTTAAAACGAAGGTTGGTTATAGGTAGCTATAAATCTCACTGCAAAAATAGCTGTCATCACCAGAAGTGGAATTGCAAAAATAGCCATGCGTAAAATATGACCCCGAAGGGTATTGGCTGTTTTGACTGCAAGCAGTAAGAGTGGGCTAAGAGCAATGATAATACTGGCAAAAATAGAAATACCAGGATTGGGGAAAACTGTAGCACAGATTAACAAGGTTCCAAGAATAAAGATAAAAGGTGTTACAAAATAAGAATTCAACTCTACTTTTAGAAACCAGCTTAAGGCCATGACGATGCCTACAGCAGAAGCCAGCACGCCACCTAGTTGAGCCATTGAACTCAAGCCTTGAGTGGCAGACATAGCACTAAAAACAGCAATCCAGATTAAGAGGGCAATAAGAAGTGCGGGTACAGGCAAAACTGGTTTGGGAGTATCAATAAGAGTTTCTAAAACCCACCAGGATAATAAGAAAAAGAGTCCTAGACCTACCAACCATAAAACATCTTCAAGCGTGCTCCAGCTTTTTAGGCGGTTACGCAAGAGAAGTAGCAAAAATCCAAGAACTAAAATAACTCTGAGACCCCAGCGAGCTAGTAGATTTTTATTCCAGTAGGGCTCGAGGATGCCCCAGATTAAACCAACGATAGCCATAATAAAAAAGTAATCTCGAGCTTCTTTGGGGGGGAAACTAGGCCAGCCAGGCCGCACCACTACATATGTTGCAAGATAAGCCATTGTGATTGCAATAGGGAAGGCTAGTTTGGGAGTGATGCCTCTAAGAATAAAATAGACCACTCCACTAATAACAATAGGGAGTGCAACAGTCCAGAGTAAATGTACTAAAAAAATATTCATAAAATTAATATAAGTTATCCCGAAATTTCATATCTGTTCATCATCTGTTCGACTAACTCATGGCAGATTGCGAGGAGCGTTTTAGTGATAAAAGATATTTCAAGCCGTCTTGGTTAAGTCGTTTGTACGAAGCAATCTCCGTGTACTTACTTTAGTTGTAAAATCAATGTAAGGAGATTGCTTCGTGAATGTAGTAACTATAGACTATGTAGGTTTTCAGTTTACCCTATATCTAGGCTCGCAATGACGAAAGGTATAGGAATAGCTATCTTTACTACAATAAACGCAAATTTCAGAAATGTTTAATATTACTGACGAACACCAGAAATAGAAACCATCAAAGTGATTTCATCACCAATTACACCAGTTAACCAATCAATACCAAAGTCCTGACGGTTGAATACAAATTCGCCATAATACCCAACACGATATTCGCCCTGACCGCCTTCACCTTCACCAATGTACTCAATAGTGGCAGTGATGGGTTGGGTGGTTCCACGAACAGTTAAATCACCTGTAACAGTAAGGTTACCGTCGCCAGCATCTTCAATGCTGGTGCTCTTAAAGCTAATTTCAGAAAATTCTGCGGCATTTAAGAAGTCAGGTCCAGTAATATCAGAGTTGCGTTTATCAACACCGCTGTCTAGGCTAGTGGCATCAACAGTAAATTCAATGCTGCTTTTGGTAATATCAGCAGTGTCACGAACTACCGTATAATCAAACTTATTAAAGCGACCAAATTCACGACCGAAATTCCCGTAGTTGACATGGTAAGTAATAAAAGAATGAACTGGGTCGGCAAAGGTATACGTTTCAGTTTGTGCTGAAACAAGGGTGACTAGTGTGACTAAAAGGGTTGCGCATACTTTGGTAAATAGTTTCATTATTCCTCCTCAAAATTTAGGCAGTTAAATTGCCTCTGTGTACCTTATGACAAAAATGTGTATTGATATGCTTTATAAACGACATATATTTAATCAATCGGTGATATTTTTGTGACATTCCTCCTTTAGAAAAAAAGCTGAGTGTCAGGGCTTGTCGGTATAACCTGCACTCAGCTTACTTTGCAATATGCAGCAAGTTTTAGTTTGGATGCACTACCATGAAAACCTTGATAACAGTTGGGTAGGTTGCGTGCTGCCACCATAGGGCTCGAGGCTAACTTCAATGGCCTCATAGCCTGTATAGTCGATTTCAATCAACTTGTCGTGACTAATGGCCAATGAGACAGAATTGCCATTGGTTTGACCCCAGACTTGGTAACTTTTGCCGTAAGGTGCTTCACTCTTTAGCACCAAAAGGCATCGTCCACCTTCTAGAAGGATGGCAGTTCCATAATTACCAGTGCTTAAATTACTAGTGCTGACATCCTGACTATGTGGCGTTAACACAAAAACGCTCACCTTGTCGTGGGCTAGCCAGTAGTTGATTTTAGATTGTTCAGCTTGGGTTTGACCAAGTTGTTTTTGTAATTGCAAGGCCCAACTAAACCCAATGATGGCTAAGGCAACACTAGCAGTTAGTGCGTAGTTGCGCCATTCCCGTAACTGTTTATTCCAGCCAGAGTAGCGTGGCTTTGAAGGCTCGAGTGTCTTGATGGGTTGCTTTAGACGCTGCTGAATGGCTTGAAACGAGCTTTGTGGGGTTTGTTCTGGAATAGATTCAGTAAGTTTTACCACCGTCTTTTGTAAATTTGAGAGTTCTTCTTGGGCGGCTTGAGAGTTGGCGAGATAAGTTTCAACCTCGAGTTTTTCTTTTTCAGAAAGTAAACCCAGGACATAGTCAGGAAGCAATTCACGTGGATTCATACATCCCCCAAAAGATCACGAAGTCTCAATAGCGCACGGCGGACACGGCTTTTTACCGTACCTAAAGGTAGACCCGTTTGTTCGGCTAATTCATCATGGGTGTAGCCCCAATAAAACGAGGCCTTTAAGAGTTTAGCATCGGTTGCTTCTAGGCTGGCCAGAGCTTTTTCCACTAAGAGTTTGTCATCATGATTTTCTAAGGTGGCTTGAAAATGGGTATTGGGGTTATGAATATCTATTTCAGATAGTTGAGGTCTCGAGCCTTTAGCCCGTAAGCGCATCAGGGCTTCGTTGCGGGCAATAGCATAAAGATAGGCTCTTGGAGAGCCGTAATCGGGGTTAAATCCATTGTGTTGATACAGTTTCACAAAGGTATCCTGAAGCACTTCTTCGGCATCCTCACGGTTTTTTAGGATATGCCAAGCCAGCGCGTAAATATGACGTTTTAACAAATCAAACAGCTCTTGTAGAGCAGTTTCGTCACCTGCTTGAACGCGGGCAATGAGGGCGGCTTCGTCGTCCATGCCCTTATCTAACCATATGCTTTGTATCTTTGCTTGGATTCAGCAAACGTTTGAGTGAGGTTATTCATAATCGCCAGCAAAATGACAATACGGCATTCCGTCTCTTTGACAAATAACTCTCTCAGCAGAAAGATTAGTACTCAAGTGAATGATGTTAGGCAAGAGATTACAGACTGGTTCAAATTTGCAACCAGTGTCACGGTAAACACAGTTATAGGCTCTAAATTCCCAACCCCCAGAAGTATCTTGTAGATTCCCTAGCATGTCTCCATAGTCAAGTTTTTCCATTAGTAAATGTAGGCGGGTTTTGGGATCAAGTCCTTTAAGGTCAGGTTTGATCTGTTTGGCCAAGCGTTGGGCTACTGCGTCAATTAGTGTTTCTAACATGTCCTGAGTGGCCGCTTGCTCGAGTACAACCTCCAAAAGTTCTTTATAGCGTTTAGGGAATTCACCCTCGGCGGCTAGGGTTACTCCAAAGCGTTTAGACGGTCGGCCAACTACCCCTTTTTCAAGGCTTTCCTGGATAAAGCCTTCTTGTTTGAGATGCCCTAAGTGATGCCTTACAGCATTTTCGCTAATGCTTAGGGTTGTGATTAAGTCTTGAATGCTACAAGGTCCATGTTGCTTGAGGTATTGAAGAACTTTGACTCTGGTATCCATTTCCACAATTTACACCATTTTAATGGTGTAAAAAGTCTTATAAAATAATCTTTAAGGAGGTTGTTATGACACAGAATATGGGAACAGTAGACAAAATTATTCGCATTGTTTTGGGTGCAGTCTTTATCACTTTAGGGCTTATGGGTATGATCAAGGGAGTCTTGGCGATTATTTTAGGAATCGTGGGTGTGGTGTTTATTCTGACTTCAGTGGTTAGCTTTTGCCCAATCTATGCCCTGTTTGGATTTCGCACTTGCCCCCTGCAAAAGAAGGCCTGAGCTTTAATAAGAACCGCGAGCGAAAATATTTTCGCTCGCGGTTCTTATTTTTCTGGCGGTACTTCTAGCAGGCCAGCCCCCTGCCTGCGGCCCCATAAGCGAGGCATTAGGTGCGTTGGGGTGTTTCGGTAATCCTGTTCCATGCTCTTCAAGAGGGCTTCATCAAAATCTAAACCAAAGCCAGGTTTACTTCCCAGAATTATCCAACCATCTTCGATATAAGAATCTAGCTTAAGGCCTTTATCTAGACCCACCTCGAGGACTTCTTTCATGATGTGATTGGGCATGGCTGCGGCCACGGGCGCAATATAGTTTGCTGGCGAATTCATCAGGCTAAAAGGTAATTCAAAGGCGTAAGCTAGGTCAGATACTTTTAGTGCGCCCGTTACACCGCCTACACCAAGTCCACATTGCACAATGTCAACAGCTTCCTGTTCTATTAGCAACTTAAAATCAGATAGTTGTTGCAAATTTTCCCCGGTGGCTACCGAAGCCTTGACGGCTTTTGAAATACTGCGAAGGCCCTTTATAATCCCAGCGGCGTGTGGGTTCTTCCACCCAGAAAAGGTCAAAGTGTTTTTCAAAGTGGCTGATGTTTTGAATGGCTTGTTTGGCTGACCAATATTCATTGGCATCAATAAGCAAACGTGGGCGTTTCCCTGAAGTAGCCAGGGCTTCCTGCATGACTCCAATACGCCGTAAATCAGCCTCGAGATCTAAACCTACTTTGAGTTTACCTATAAATACGCCACGTTTAGCCAGATCGGCGTAGCAATGGTAAAGCTCTTCATCACTTAAGCACATATCAATGCCGCTGGCATAAGCACGCACTTTGGGTTCGGTAGCCCCTAGCGTTTTCCATAAGGGTTCATTATTTAGTTTAGCTTTGATATCCCATAATGCAGCGTCAATGGCAGACAATGCGGCATTAGCCGTGCCAACTTGCCCACCCTTAAAAACGTAGTCCACCATTTTTTTCCATAGACCCTGAACAGCTCTGGGGTCTTGGTCAATAATCAAGACTTCAACCATGCTGTGAATAGTTGATTCTGCGCCTGGAGAACTTAGGGCGTGACCCGTGACACCTTCATCCGTCTCAAGAAAAACTGCCAGAAAGGCCATTTCAACCATACCCACAGGGTCATTGGCATCGGCGATAAAGCGGTTCATTTTGACTTTATAAGGTTGTGTGTGTAGACCTGTGACCTTCATGCTATAAACCTCATTTTAGATTTCTTTCCAACTGCGGTCTTGTACGGGTTTAAGGATTTCCTGCACCTCAGCCAGAATTTTTTTGTCTATGCTTGAGGATAACACTTCAAGGCTGCTCTCGAGTTCTTTTAAGGTTTTCACCCCAAGCAGGGTCGTATCAATATCTGGGTTTTGCATAGAAAAATAAATAGCTACTGCTGAAAGTGAAACATTGTGCTGACGGCAAAAATTAGCAGCTTTCTGGCTGGTTTCTCTAACTTCAGCATCGGACGGATGCCAGGTAGGTGGACCCTGTTCTGTAAGAACACCCATGTGGGTAACAGAAGCGTTAATGATGCCCATAAGTCTTTCTTTTGCAGCAGGTAAAAGGCGATCTTGTAAACGCTGATCTAGAAGATTGTAATGACAATAGGAAAGCACCGTGTCTATATCATGACGCTCTATCAACTCAGTGAGTAGGGATAGTGAATAGCTAGTGATTCCTGTAAAACGAATCAGGCCCTGTTTTTTTAGTGCTTGCAAGGCTGGAAGGGCTTCTTGCTCGAGTTGCTGTTTGTCACCATATTCAATATCATGCAACTGAAAAACATCTAGGTAATCGGTTTGTAAGTGTTGCAAACTTTCTATACAACTTTGATTTATACCTTTGGCTGAAAAATCAAAGCCATTTTGATAATGACCAGCCTTGCTAGCCAGGATCACCTTTTGCCGCTGACCTTGTAGGGCTTTGCCCAAACGCTTTTCTGAAAGCCGATGTCCATAGAAAGGTGCAGTATCAAAATAGTTTATTCCTGAAGCTATAGCTTGATGTACTAATTGGATAGCTTCTTCATCAGAGATATCGCCATAGCTATTGCCTAAAGCAGCACAACCAAAACCAAGCCTCGAGACTTTAAGATTTGTTTTTCCTAAGTTGTTATAGGTCATTTGTGCCATTGATATTTTATTTTAAGATACTTTACTGTTAAGCGGGTTAACTTTAAGTATCTTCTGAGATTATGGAAACACTACTTTATGCTTTTAAGAATTTTCATGGTAGCCATAGCTTTGGGAAACCCAATAAACATAGCTGCGTGAAGAATTGTTTCCTTTATTTCTTCTAGACTTGCCCCACAATTCAAAGCTCCGTAAATATGAGTCTTTATTTCACTCTCAGAGCCAACATGTATCAAGTGGGCAATGGCTAGGAGTTCTTTAGTTTTTAAGTCTAAACCTGGGCGTTCAAAAACATTATTGTAAGCTACATCAATAATCAGTTTGGCTAAGTCGGGGTCAAGCTCATGTAGGCTTGTTTCAATAGCTTCGGTTTTCTTGCCCCAGATTTTTTCTTTAGCTTTCATACTCGAGAATAACCGCTACTAAGCCTTCTTGAACAGTCACCACTAGAGGAGACACTTTGACTTGGTTAGAGACACCTAGACCCACACCAAACTCGAGGGCTTGCGTCTCTAAAGGATAAAGGGCGTTCTCTAGGCTTACCGTTGAGACAGCCTCGAGGCTTAATAAACTAAAGGGTTGCTGCTCTGGTAAATCAAAAATTTTGCTTTCATTTTGTAAAAAGAAGACATCTTGTTTGCCATGAATAGAAACCTCAAACCCATTGCGTTTGAGGCGTGCAGCAATAAAAAAGGTAGCCAAAGATTGATCAAGCCGACTGCCAGTAGCACCCAAAATAGAATAGGAGCTTGCACCTTTTTCATGAGCAGTTTGCAGAGCGATTTCAACATCGAGTAAATTTTTATGAATAGAAAAACGTTTTTGGGGAACATCTGGATAAGCTTGAAGAATATTTTTATCTACCGAATCAAAATCTCCTACAATTAAATCGGGTTTTAAGCCCAGTGTCTTAGCGTGATGCAACCCTGAATCGGCAGCTACAATAAATGTAGCTTCCTTGATAATGCCTTGCACAAAAGGGCTTTGATGCAAATCTCCACCGGCTAGAATAAGGGCTTTCATGCGTCGCTGGGTAACTCGAGCCAGGCTGCTTGTGGGATATCAAGAGTGATGGTGTCACCTACGCGCAGACCTTCTGGGACTTCGCGGGTAAAACCCTGCCAGCGCAAACTCAAGTTCCAGTTTTTCACCATTAACCACAGTTGATGAATGCCACCTAAGACCTGATAAGCCTGCACACTAGCTTCTAAATTCCCCATGCCCAAACGAATCAAATCATTTCTTAAAATGGCGTCTTGTTTGATAAAAGGCAAATGGGAAAGCTGTTTGGAACTATACAAATTCGGGTGTCCTAAAAAACGTGCCACCCATGTATTGGCAGGATGATTATAAAGTTCGTTTTGGGCCGAGACCTGAACTAGCTTGCCTTGCTTCATCACAGCAATGCGGTTAGCTAAAGCAAAGGCCTCACCCTGATCATGTGTTACATAAATAGCCATGATATTGAGTTGTGAAAGAATGCGCCGTAACTCTTGCTTGAGATTTTCACGCAAGCTCTGGTCAAGGCTCGAGAGCGGTTCATCTAAAAGTAAAACCTGAGGTTCAGGAGCCAGTGCCCTAGCCAGGGCTACCCGTTGCTGCTCACCACCTGAAAGTTGATGAATTCGCCGTTTTTCATAGTCGCGCAAACCCACCAATTCTAAAAGTTCTCCCACGCGCTTACGTTTTTCTTGGGAGGTTTTTTTGTTGAGACCAAAGGCGATGTTCTTCTCAACATTCAAGTGAGGAAACAGTGCGTAATCCTGAAAGACCATGCCAAAACCCCTAGTTTGAGGTGGAACATGGGTCAAATCTTTATCTCCAAGCAGGATTTTTCCTTGGTCAAACTGTTCTAAACCGGCAATAAGACGCAAAAGGGTACTCTTGCCACAGCCTGAAGGGCCTAAAAGAGCCAGTGTCTCTTGCCCAAGATCTAAACTGACCTGATCGACGGCTTGAACACTGCCATAACGTTTGCTGGCTTGCTCAAGATGCAACATAAAGCTTGTTCACTATATCAGGCAAAAACCCTAAGAGTACATCGTTATATCATTCAATTCTCAACCCTAAGTCCATCTGTTTGTAGTCTGGGGTGTGACCATGAGGTGACAAAACAAATTTTGGAAATCAAGTATGGCGTAAGCAAGGGCACATAAGCTGGTTAGCTCGTCAGTAAGTTAGTGCTAGTTAACTCAAGAGAAGCCTAGGGGTTGACCCTCATATAACCCTAGAAAAAGCTGTCTGAAACAGTGTTTGGGTTTTGAACATCGAGTCATGACAGTTGATACCTGTTATAGCTTTTCAGAAAAACTAGGAATGACTTTGGTCTAAAGTGCTCAAGCTTGGCTCGAGCTTGTCGATTTGTCAATAAGATGCCGATCTGGATAGGTCTGATGAAGGTCTCCCTGGAGAGTTCATCTTCCAACTAGAAATACTCATATAATGGCCAAGGCAAGTATCTTAAATTATTATCTTGTCAATAATTGCAATAGACATGAAGGAGGAAGATATGCGAAAAGGTCTGTTGGGCATTTTATTATTCACCTTAATCCTCGTTTTAACCGCTTGCCCTGCCGTAGAGAACAAACTGGGTAAATTGGACATTGTCATCAGCGGCTTATCCACAGGCGTTGATGCTAAAGTTACACTCGAGGGGCCAGATGACTTTAGCCAGGAACTAACTGAAAGCCAAATCCTTAATGATCTTGCAGTCGGAAGTTATACTGTAATTGCAGCGGAGGTGAGCAGCACGGGGAAAACCTATACTGCCACCGTGAGCGGTTCTCCAGCCTCCGTAACCGCTAATAATACTGCTAGTGTCACGGTTAGCTATCAAGCTGAAGCTCCTCTGCTGGGAAGTCTGAAGCTAACTGTCAGCGGCTTACCTGCTGGCACTGATGCCAATATCACTGTAAGTGGGCCAAATAGCTTTAACCGTATCGTTACAGAGAGCACAACGCTGGGTGACCTCGAGCCTGGTGACTATACCGTCAGTGCAGCTAACGCTTTAACCAGCAGTGAAATCGTCAGTGAAGTGTTTAGTTCGGTGGTGACAGGTTCCCCTGCCACCATAACGCCAAACGCTACTGCCAGTATCAGCATTGGCTATACCAAGATCGAAGGTAGCGGGCTCTTATGGATTCCTTCAGTGACTACTACCATCATCTCGGGCTATACTGCTGCCCAACTAACAAGCTCGGGCAGCCCAACGCCAGAAGTTAGCTTCACAGCCCCTGTTGTTCAGAATCACGAAGCCATCGCTTTTGATGGTGCTGGTAACTTATGGGTAGCCTTTTCCGGTGTTCCTGAAAGCTTTATAAAAAAGTATGCGAGCTCAGATTTAGGTAGCTCGGGAGGACCTAGCCCAAGTGTAACCATAAGTGGCAGCAGTCTTAGCAGCCTCAATGGAGGCCCTGTTGGGCTTGCCTTTGATGCTGAGGGGGGCTTATGGGTTGTTAACTTCTTTACAAATACTTTACTCAAATACGGTTCTGATCAATTGCTCTCTTCAGGTTCGCCCACACCTGCTGTAACCATTAGCGCAGATGCTGGTGGTAGTCTTGATGGCTCAACGGGTATTGCTTTTGATAATACTGGCAATTTATGGGTAAGCAACTTTAATGCGAGTACCCTGGTTCAGTACACACCTGACCAGCTCACCGCTACAGGTTCGCCCACACCTGCTGTAACCATTAGCGCAGATGTTGGTGGTAGTCTTGATGGCTCAACGGGTATTGCTTTTGATAATACTGGCAATTTATGGGTAAGCAACTTTAATGCGAGTACCCTGGTTCAGTACACACCTGACCAGCTCACCGCTACAGGTTCGCCCACACCTGCTGTAACCATTAGCGCAGATGTTGGTGGCAGCCTTAACACTCCGGCTGGACTCGCTTTTGACAATAGTGGCAACCTTTGGGTTGTCAACGACGATATCACTACCCTAATAAAATATAATATGACACAGTTAGCCAGTTCAGGTAGCCCTACCCCTGAGGTAGCGATTGATGGCTTGCCAGAGGTGGATGTTGGTCAGTTGGCCTTCAGCCCACCCGCAACTGAGCTGCCAATTAACACACCTTAAATTATTGGTATTTATTGTCAGGTAGGCATTGTTATGCCTGCCTGGTTTCTTTTGATTTCTCCGGCATAGAGTCACAAGGCGACGCGGATTGATCTTCCCATAGGCACCCAAAGCATTTTTTAGCTGAACACCAATAGAAGCCATGGCACTAGCATCCTGTTCACCACAACATAGGGCGGTAAAAGCCGTCTTGTTCTAGGTCTTTAAAGCGGGGCTGTTAATTCTAGAGCAATATTATCGGGATCACGAAAGGCCAAGACACAAATTCCAAAAGCCTCTAGCTCTTTTACATATTTGTGCTCGATCCCATTGTCTTCAAAAAGCTTTTTGGCTTGCTCTATCTCGGCACGTGTACCCACCGAAAAACTTAAATGATCTAAACCAATTCTGTGAGGACTAAAACGATCATTCTTAATGGCCTGCGCTGGGTCAGGGGCTAAACTAATTCCTAGTAGCAGCGAATCTCTTGCCAAAATCAGTCTCGTTCCAAGATCGACAGCCTGCTGAAAGCCTAAGTAGGTTTCATAAAACTGCTTAGAGCGGGCTAAATCTGAAACGGTCAGTGCTAAATGATGAACACCTTTGATCGGAATGGCTTCCATAAGCTTTCTCCTTTTCTCTTGCTTTTATGTCAATTCACTATAGGTCTGCCGAAGATGAGATGCAAGGACCAGGGCTCTTAGAGCGCCTAACAGAAAGGTTGACCGCGTTTCTCTTGCGGAGAAAACGCTTGAGTCCTTTATGTTAGGCGCTTTGTAGATACTCGCTAAAAAGTCTTTAACCGGTGGTAAAAGAGTCCTCAACTGGAGGTATCATCTCGTTACAACTAAGCTGAGTCAAAGGTAACGGCATACTACGCCCAGTTGAAGACTCTTTATCAACGAATCACTAAGCTAGTCGCATCACAACGGCATGATACTTTTCACCTTGAAAATCCTACGGAGTCATGTGTAGCTTACAGTTAGCGGATTTTCAAGGTGAAACCGGTTAAGGACTTTTGCTCGACAAAATGGTTGACCAAAGTCAATCATTTTGAAACCCGCTATAACGATATGTTTGGGTATCAGACGACGGCCTGAATTGCCGTCCTCTTAATTCACTAGTTGACAACTCTTAATTAATTAGTTTATACTGCTGGTACACGTGTAAGGTATGTACCTTGTATTCCTTTGGTTAAGCAGACGTGCAAGACCTAGGGAATGCAAAAAAGAAAGAAGGAACGTAATGCCAAGACCCAAGACTTCTGGCCCCACTGACCGCGAACTGGAAATATTGCAAGTGCTATGGGAGCAGGGTCCCAGCACTGCAAAAGCCATCCACGAAGTCCTTAACAAGAAAAGCAAAACCGCCTATAACTCTGTACTGACGATTTTGACCATCATGTTAGGGAAGAACCTAGTCAACCGCGACGACTCTGCCAAGAGCCATATCTACGAAGCCAAGTACAGCAAAACAGATATGGAAGGCAAGTTGGTCAAAACCTTTATGGACAGCGTATTTGGCGGCTCTGCCATGAGGCTAGTCACACGAGCACTTTCACTCAAACCAACTTCAAAAGAAGATAAAGAGAAAATTCGTAATGCTTTAGAACGAGGTAAAGGACATGAAGACCCTGATTGATAGTCTTACCCTGAGTCTTTTAAGAACCCCTGCCATAGAAACCCTAGGCTGGACACTCTTACATTTTTTATGGCAAGGAACCTTAATTGCGCTTATTTTAGCCGCCTTAATGTGGCTTTTGAAAAACCGTCACCCATCTTTACGCTACTTTTTATCCTGTGCAAGTTTAGTCATTATGTTAGCTTGCCCAATCGTTACTTATCTGGTGCTGGACAGGGGCAATGCCACACCACCTGTTGAAACTGTACTACCACCAACAGAAGTTGTTACTGAACCGACCCTTGTTAATGATGTGCCAGCGCAACCTGTTGTTGCCCCTGTTGTGTTTGCGCCAGAAGGTGGTACGGGCAAGAAGGCTTCCTGGCTCGAGCGCAATCTCAAGCCCTGGCTGCCTTATTTGGTAGTTTTCTGGGGTATTGGTGTGCTGGTTTTATCAATACGTTTACTGGGTGGTTTATGGTTTCTACGCAAACTTAGAACCCGCCTGACCAAACCTGTTTCAAGCGTGTTGATAGTACAACTCAACAGTGTGGCGGCTCGTTTAGGTTTAGCACGCACTGTACAATTACGGGAATCCTTAGTCATAACGGTTCCTTTAGTTATTGGTTGGCTACGCCCGATGATTCTCTTGCCAAGTAGTGCAATTAGTGGGCTTAGTGTGAAGCAGCTCGAGATGATTCTGGCTCACGAACTGGCCCACATTGCCAGACATGACTACTTCGTCAATCTTTTACAAAGCGTGATTGAAACCTTACTTTTTTATCATCCTGCGGTGTGGTGGGTGTCTGCAAAAATCAGGCACGAACGCGAACTCTGCTGTGATGATTTGGCTGTCAAGGTCTGTGGTGGTGACAAACAAAGTTACGCCCAGGCACTCTCTGATTTAGATGATTTACGCCCTAATTTACAACTGGCACAAGCTGCTACTGGAGGTTCTCTCGTGAAACGCATTTTAAGACTTGTTGACCAAGCTATAACCAAATCGCTTGATCCTAGGCAGTGGATTGTTGGATTATCTATGATTGCTGTTTCCTTAGTTTTATTTACAATTATTGGGTTAAGCCTGACTGTTGCTCAGGGGGATGAGATTACTTTGCAGCTTGCTATTACTGACCCACAAGGCCGTCCTAGTGAACCCTATGTCCTCGAGTTTATCGAGCAGGTTAAAACCCTTTCAGGTGGGAAAATAACGATTGAGCCTAACTGGTTTGCAGCGACGGGTCAAGAAAATGTCGTTATTCAAGATGTCAGAGCACGAGTTGCTGACCTGGGTCTGGTTGGGTCTCGAGCCTTTAACGGAGAAGGGGTCACCAATCTCGATGCACTGCAAGCACCCTTCCTAATTGACAATGATGCATTAGCCGAAGCCGTTGCGACGAGTGATACTGCTAAACAAATGTTAGAAGGTATTTCATCGGCTGGTGTTGTCGGTCTGACCCTGTGGCCTGAAGATATGCGTCACCCATTTGCCATCAACCCTCAACCACCGTTTCTGTCACCTGAAGATTTTGCAGGAATGGACATTCGGACGACGACCTCAGGTATTTCTGCTGCACTCGTAAAAGCCTTGGGTGGAAACCCTGTTGGTTTTGAAAGCAGCACCTACCCGGGTGCCGAATCTGGATTACGTCAAGGTGGTTCTTTAGTGGGTACTCAGGTAGCTACAGGTAACATCACGTTCTTTTCTAAGTATCTGGTGCTGTTTGCTAACAGTGCATCTTTTGAAATGCTAAGTGATGAGCAGAAAAACATCTTGCGTGAGGCGGCTTTAGCAACTCAAACCAAAGCTATCGCCGAACATCCAAGAGAAGTTGATGCTGCTATCGCCTATTGTGCTGAAGGTGGCACGGTTGTGTTAGCGAGTGATGAACAAATCGCTGCCTTTGTAAAAGCTGCTCAACCTGTTTTTGACCAGATAGAACAAGACCCAGCCAATGCTGGATATATTGCAGCCATTCGTGAACTTAAAGCAAGCACTGCACCCTCAGCAGGAGCAGCAGCCTGTGAGCCAGCAACGATTCAAGCTACAGAAGTTTGGTCAGAAGGTTTGCCACCCAATGGTGTTTGGCAAGTCGAACTAAACGAAGAAGACTTGGTAGCGAAGGGTTTACCACGAGGCGAAGCCCAAGCCATCGCAGGGGTGACTAACTGGGAATTTCAAGATGGCAAATTTACCCAAACTATGCAAATCAATATCCCTGGAGCTATTTCCTGTGCAGGAACCTACGAATTGGTCGAAGATTTCGTGCGCTTCACTTATGACAACAGTAGTTGCGAAGGCGGCGAAGTTGATGACATTCAATGGCGACTCGAGGAGGATGGGCTTCACCTTCATCTTATTGCTATTCAAAACGCACCCTTCCGAGTGAATAAGTTTTATTACGAGGCTAAGCCCTGGCAGAAAGTTGAAAATTGGTCAGAAGGGTTACCACCCAATGGTATTTGGCAAGTTGAGTTGACAGCTGAGGATTTGGAGGCTATCGGCTTACCATCTTCCAGTGCTACCGATTGGGCAAGCAAACAAACCCTGACACTTCTTGATGGTGAAGGCACTTGGTTCCTTCAAAAACCCGAGGCAAACATTTACTGTAAGAGCACTTATGCAGTGGTTGATGATGTCGTGCGCTTTGACTACACTGCCGACTGTAGTGCTCAAGTTCATGACCTTCAGTGGCGTTTAGAGGATGATGGACTTCATCTGAAGATAGTTGCAACTCAACGTGCTTTTGACGCACAGTTCAAGGCCAGTTTTGCGGCCAAACCCTGGCAGAAGGTTGGTGAGCCAATTCCAGATACAAGGGTGTGGGACAAAGGTTTACCGCCTAATGGTACTTGGCAAGCTGAGGCAACTCCCGAGGACTTTTTGGCTATGGGTTTTGTGCCTTCTTACGCAACACTTTTAGGAGGGGTCTATACTTGGACGTTCCAAGATGGCAAAGCCACCTTTAACAGTGAGAATCAGGATTCCGCTGCTTGTACGGCAAATTATGCGGTTGTCGGGGATGTCGTGCGCTTTAATTACACTGGTGGTAATTGTGCCCAAGACATTGCTGACATGCAGTGGCGACTTGATGATGACGGACTCCACATGCACATTGTTGACCACCTTTATAATTTCCGTGCTGATGACTTGAACCTTCCATCCGTATATTTGGATTTTGGAGGGATTTTCGCCGCAAATACCTATAAGAAGATTGACTAGCCTTTGCCTCCCCTAACAGGGGAGGTGTCAGAGAGCCTAGTGCAGTAAAAGAAATGCTAAAGGTAGTGAATTGAAAGTGAACGTCTGGCTCTCTGACGGAGGGGTTCTCGTTCGCAGTGTGGCAGGTTTAGCTAGCCACATTGCAAACGAGAACCCCCCTGCCCTAACGGGCATCCCCCCTGTTAGGGGGGACATGGACTTGTGCTACGCTTGACCTAATAACTCGAGACTATATATATGAAAGGGTTGCGTATGCGAATTTTGAAAATCGGACTAGTTTTTTATGGACTGCGTTTGTAGTGATGGCCCAAGAAGACCCAGTAGCTTATATCAATGAAGCGATTGACAAGCTCAAGAAAAACTGGGAGAAGCGAGATACAGTTGATTGGCAAGATATTCGTGCTAAGTATTCCGAGCAGGCCCAAACTGTAGATACGATTGAAGAAACTTACCCGATAATTCGTACTTTACTCAGAGAGCTTGGTGACAATTGGAACTACCTCGAGGTTCCCAATGTTAGTTACGAAGTCCCCAGAGATCAAACTGGTTTTCGTGTAATGCTTCCTGATTGGGTGCTGGTTTACGTCTTTGATGAATCACCTGCTGCAAAAGCAGGGATGAAAGTTGGTGACCAGATTATTGCGGTGAATGGTAAACCAGTAACCTCACGGGATGCTTGGGATGCGCCTCGAATACCTACAGGTGGTGGAGCAATTTATGCTTCATGTGAATATGACCCCTATAAGTATTGCGACTTGTTACGAGAGATTTATACCCCGGGAGCAAAGTTACAGTTGAAACGTGTGGGCGAAGAAAGTTCTTTCATTGTTCAAGTTGAAGGACAAGTGGAATGGAATTTGATGGTTCCTATGGGTAAACGTTTTGGTGACATTGGGTATATTGAGTTGCCACCTTTAAAAATTGAAGAGCAAGACTATGTAGATATTGTTCAACAAGCCATAAAAGATATAGACCAAACGCCTACCTGTGGTTGGATTGTTGATGTGCGAAGACACGCGGGCGGTGAAGGGCCGTTTACTGAATCAGTTACTCCCTTGACAAAACAAAAAGGAGATTATCAACTTCTTACGCCTAATCCACCTTTAGCCATCCTTATGGGTTCAAACACTGCCAGTATGGGGGAAAGAACAGTTGAAATGCTGCGTGACATTTTGGCCTATGAAGCAAAAACCTTTGGCGAAGAAACCTGGGGTAATCATCCTTCCGTTACTCCGTATCGTTTGAGTAATGGTGCAAAGCTGGGTCTGACGACTATAAGTGGAAGTATTAAGCCAGAGGTTGAAGTTAGAAACGATTGGCGATATTTTCAAACTGATGATGACCCGGTAATCCAAGCGGCAATGGAATGGCTGATGCAGCAAGAAACATGTAAGAGCGAGTGATACTCGAGGCTACTTTTACACTCAACCTTAAAACAGGCGAGTGCATCAAAATAGATGTTCAACTAAGCTCTAACACCAATATAAGATTTTTCACAGTTGAGGAAATTAGCCAAAACTAAAAGCTAGAAACATTCAAAAATAAATATGATTCCTAGTTTCTTCTGTAGCTTGATTGTGAATAAGTAAATCCCTTTTCTAATTTTGCACTGATAGGGTGTGGCCTTGCTGCCACCCTCCAGGTAGTTCCTTAGCTTATCTGGGCGAGGCAAAAATCAGAGACATTCTTGGAGAATGATTATGAATCTAAAATTACCTACCGCTTTCCTGCTGCTTGTACTTTTAATTGGTGCTTGCACTACGACACCACCAACACAAAATCAAAAGATGACCGAGCTTACCGTTACTATTGTAGGGCAAGGGCAGGTGACCAGCGATCCTGTGGGTATTGACTGTACTAAGACCTGCAATAAAAGTTTTAACCAAGATAGCCAGATTACCCTGACTGCCATTGCTAAGGCGGGTTATCGTTTTACTGGTTGGCAAGGTCAAGGTTGCACGCAAGTAAATACTTGTACTTTTAACTTGTCAGGAACTAAAACCTCAGTGCAAGCTAAATTTGAAAAAGAACCCGATCCAATACAGATGACCCAGCTTACCGTTACTATTGAAGGACAAGGACAGGTGACCAGCGAACCTGTTGGTATTGACTGTGCTGAGACCTGCAATGAAAGTTTTGAGCAAGGTACAGAGATCACTCTGACCGCCACTGCCAAAGCCGGACATCGTTTTGTTACTTGGGAAGGTCAGGGCTGTACAACAGCAACGACCTGTACTTTTAGCCTATCAGGAACGGTGATGTCAGTATTGGCAAGATTTGAAGAGGATGAACCTGACCCAACCGTGGAGGTTGTGAATGATACCTACACGGTGATTGTGGGTACTACCTTGTTTGTGGGTGATGCTCGTCCGGCTGGTGGGGTAGGTCCTGAAGCAGTGAGTGTTCTCTCAAATGATGCGGGTGTTACCCAGATTAGTAGTAGTACTGCGACTGATATCGGGGTCACACTAAGTGCAACAGGTCATTTTAGTTATGTAGCTGCTGCTGTAGGCATTGCAAGTTTTACCTATACTGCCGAAGGTGCTGAGACCCCTGCTACCGTAACCATTACCAGTGTACCGGCAAACCCTGCCCATCCAGATAGCCGTGTCAAGGTGCTTAACCCCACGATGACTCCGCTCAATTCAAATATTAATGGCATAGTGAACTATCCTGGGGATGTGTTCTACATGGGTCCCGGTACGTATTTCAGCAATGGTTTTAATCTCAAACCTGAACAACAACTCATTGGTTCTGGTGTTGAATTCGTGCTAGGTGGTGTTTCTCTGGCCCCTAAATCAACCAGGCCCACACTCACACAGTACGGTGGTTATCCCTACGCACTGGTCCGCATTGCCGATAATGTCAGGCTTAGCGGGTTTAATATCGAGGTTCAAGCGTTTGTTCCAGGCATTGCTCATCCTACACCACAAGAGCGTCATGGCATTTCTATTTCAGAGTTTGGTGCGATAACGGCTGGGGACATTGTTGTAGAAGAACTCGAGGTTCGTAATAGCGGTATGGTTGGCATTTACTTTTCAGCAACAGGTGCTGCTGATTCGGTTACGCTACGCAATGTAACGGTGACTAATCCGGGCAGGTATGACACGCTTGATGCTTTTCAAGGGCATGGCATTATCCTGAGTAATAGTACGACCAACACCCTTGAGAATGTTACTGTAACTGGTGAAAAAGCGGGTTTTGAAAAAATAGTCTATGTTCCTTAAGTTCTTAAATTAGAAGGTATTACCCAAGGAGGCCTAGGCCTCCTTGTTTTTAGAAAATCCTCCTTTTTAAGAGCACTTTCACATATTTTTCATGTGCTCAATGTGCCCGTAATTTTCATATTTCCATGATAAATTAGCCTTTATGGAAGTTGCCAAGCGGGAAAAGCGGGTGGGGCTTATCCTCAGTGGGGGTGGAGCCAGAGGCTTTGCCCATATAGGAACCCTAAAAGCCCTCGAGCAAGCCAATATTCAGGTAGATGTCATCGCTGGAACCTCAATGGGAGCTGTTTTAGGTGCGCTTTATGCGGCTGGTTACAATGCTGACACTATTTACAGCATGGCCCAAACCACCTCTTGGCGGGATGTTTTTGACCTTTCTTTACAATCAGGCCTGATTAAGGGTGACAAACTTCATCAGTTTTTTTCTGAGTATTTACCCAATGACTTTGCTGACTTAGAAAAGCCCCTGGCTATCGCTACTACCGATATTGAATCTGGGGAAGAAGTAGTCATCACTGAGGGTGATTTGATTACGGCTCTTAGAGCCTCGAGCTGTTACCCAGGGATGTTTGAACCTGTGCAGTTCAAGGGGCGCACTTTAGCCGATGGCGGGATTATTAATAACTTGCCAGTGGAGGCGACAGCTTTCTTAGGTGCTAATTACACCATTGCTTCAGATGCTACCTCGCCTCGCCGCAGTGCTTTTGTGGATCCTCAACAAGATGGTAAATGGTGGGAGCGTTTTATCGCTACAGTACGACTCAAGCGTCGCAACCCCATGGCCCAAATGGTGATGCGCTCTTCTGACATCATGCAGAGCATTCTCACCGATATGCAATACACCTTGCATCCAGCCGATGTTCGTGTTCGCCACATCATGCCGCATATTCGTGTTGAGTCTTTCTGGTCTTATGAAGAGATTGTGTCCTTAGGTGAGCGCAACGCGCTTCATACTTTTAGAGATGCTGGCCTCTTAAAAGATGATGTGCTACCGTCTTTTACTCCAGCCTTACCCGTTTCAAAATCACGGATACCGATTCCTTTTATAAATTCGGTAAAACTTCCCAATAAGACTGAGCGGCAAAACTAATGCCCCAAACAATTTCTAGATAGAGGAAAAATGGATGATGCTGTTAATGTTAGTTCTACAGTAAAGACTACGCCTAGTGTCAACCGGCGTTTTTGGAAAGAGGTTCGCGGGTATCTCGAGGCCTTACTGATTGCTTTTTTTATTGTGACTTTTCTTTTTAATACCGTAGGTGTAGTGGGTAGTTCTATGAACCCTAGTTTAAATGGTGGCCCAGATAACAGCGATATATTAAGCTCTCTTTTGGCTGGTGATAGAGTTTTTATTCCTAAATACGATAACTGGCTCAGACGGTTTGGTTTCTTAGGACCGTACTCGAGGGGCGATATTGTGGTGGTGCGCGAACCTGCCAATTCCCCTAGTGTCGAAGGTTGGCGGCGGATGTTCTTTATCAAACGGGTGATTGGCATTCCAGGAGACCGTGTTCGTATAGATGCTGGGCAGGTTTATGTTAATGACTACCCTATTGACCAAACCTTCATCACTCGGTCAAATATAGTCATTCCAGCACCAGTAGATTTTCCTGTGGTGGTTCAAGAGAAGGGCCAAGTCACGGATATGGTTTTTGAATATTTAGAACTTGAAAATGGAAAAACTGTTCTAGAATTGCCTAACACAAAGCTATACCCGCAGCCTATTCCTTTGGGTGATCCAGCCATTCAGTTTTATTACAAGACCATTTTTGAATCATTAGCCCCACTTCCTGAAAATGCTCCAGAAAACCAACCTTTTATTTTAGATTTAGTAGTTCCCAAGAGTCATTATTTTGTAATGGGTGATAACCGTGAAGTGGGCGGCAGTGAAGACTTGAGATATTTTGGGGCAGTGCCCTTATGGTCAATTGCCGGTAAAGCCTCCACCGTGATTTGGCCACCTAGACGCAATGATGATTGGAACTGGCGCAAGCTTACTCCACCTGAAACCTTTAAGGATATTCCAAGTAATTGAACTTTATTCCATAGTTTCTAAACCAAATTTTATTAGCATCTGGCCGTATTTGCTTTGACCATAAATAACTCCACCAGAGTCCTCAGAAACGTTACCTCCATCTAATCCGTCAAATCTAAGCAGACCCACACTCTGAAGGCTTGCAGCAATATCAGGTTCTTTTTGGACACCAGGCTGAAATCTAATCAAATAGCTTAGGTCTGTCAAATAGACTTTATCAACTATGAATGCCAATCTAATTGCTTCTTCGTATGAAATTTTTCCAAGGATGTGGTTCTTCATTATTCTTCCAATAATAAGGGGCTTTTCAAAGTGGTCGGCTCGTTCAATTAGTAAAAGAATGGTTTCGCTGAATTCATGCTTTTTGTTAGGGTTTTTATTGATTATTTCAAGAAATCTCACTCTATCTTTAAGGGGTGTTGTTGCTAATCCTTCAAAAAACTTAACTATTTTTTTAATATACATTTGATGGCGTATTTCATACCCCGTGCGCCATATTGCATTGATACTATTAATAATTGGAATTTCACGCAAAGGACCTTCCTCAAGAATACTATCCAAAGCTACCTCAGATAAATCTTCAGCAATCTGGCTAAGATTTTCCAGCCTAAAAGAATCTAGGAATTTATCGTCAATTGACTCTTTCATCTAAATTCACCCCCTCGAGATAACCCCAGCTTGCTCTAATGGATGCGGTTGATGGCTACTTAAAACAGGTGCTTCCGTCGGTAACATTTTGCCTCGGTTGGCTAATTCCTTAGTATCTACTGCTTGCCGAATTTTTACCATCAAATCCATATCAAGCGGACTAAACATTTCAGGTAGATAGGCTTTTTTCTCTATGCCTACGCCGTGTTCACCCGTTATCGAACCGCCCATACGAATACATAAACGCAAAATTTCACCTGCAAGTTCTTCGGCTTTTTCTAGTTCGCCTTTTTTGCTATCAAACAAAATAAGCGGATGCAAATTTCCGTCACCGGCATGAAAGACATTGGCCACTCTTATGCCGTAGTGTTTACTCAAGCGACCTATTTCTGAGAGAGCTTCACCAAGTTTGCTGCGTGGAACTACACCATCTTGCACGATGTATTCAGGGCTTAAACGCCCCACTGCTGAAAAAGCACCTTTGCGGCCTTTCCAGATTTTCATGCGTTCAGCATCGTTTTGGGCTACTCTGGTTTCATAGCTTCCAGATTTTTCAATGACCTGCATTAGTCTGGGAAATTCAGCCTCGACTTCTTCATCGGGTCCCTCGAGTTCAACAATTAAAAGTCCTTGTGCGTCAGGTGGGTAACCCGCATGAACGGCCGCCTCAGCAGCGTCCATTGCTAGCCTGTCCATGATTTCCATAGCCCCAGGAAGTAGGCCAGAAGCCACAATGCTAGCCACAGTGTCACCGGCTGCTGAGAGACTGCGGTAGGCAGCCAGAATGGTTTTGTATTTTGGTACTTTGGGAAGTAATCGCAACGTAATCTCGAGGGCGATACCAAAAAGCCCTTCGGAGCCTACAAACATACCGCATAGGTCTGGGCCAACTCCCTCGAGACTTTCGCCGCCAAGCACAGTTACTTCGCCATCAGGTAAAACAATTTTAAGACCTAAAACATGGTTTGAGGTCATGCCGTATTTAAGACAGTGTGCCCCGCCCGAATTAAAAGCTACATTTCCGCCAATGGTACACACTGGCCCCGACGACGGATCGGGAGCATAATACAAACCATGTGGCGCAGCTACTTTGGAAACTTGGGCATTCAGAACACCGGGTTCAACCACACACATTCGGCTTTGGGGGTCAAATTTTAGAATTTTGTTGAGCTTATTAAGGGCAATGACCACACCGCCTTCAATAGGCATAGACCCTCCAGAGAGGCTAGTGCCGCTACCACGCGCTAAAAAGGGGACATTGTGTTTGTAGCAAGCCTTGACAGTTTCAATCACTTCTTGCTGTGTCTCAGGAATCACTACTAAGCCTGGGCGGGCTCTAAAGGCGATTAAGCCATCAGATTCAAAGGCTTTGAGTTGGGCACTTTGCGTCAGCAACCGGTTACTAGAATAGGTTTTGGATAGGTCCTGAGTTAGAGCCTCGAGAGACATAGATTCCTCCAAAAGCTAGTTTACTTCATTTGCTAGCAGGTATCGTCCTTCAAGTTCTTCAATAGAGGTATTTAACAAAATGAGACTGAATTGAATAGTGTGAGAAATAGGACATAACTCGTTATTCTTAGCAATGTGAAAAAGACCATATTTAAAGAGATGCAAAGGAGGCCGTGAAAAAAAATCCTCTTCTATATATAAGGTTGTTCTATGCTCGTTCTCACCACCTCTGGGTAACTGGAGATTTTGTGCTTTATAGGAGAGAAAAATGGCTTCGATTATTCATATAGATGACTCGAGTGCAGACACCAGCATGATGAAGAGTATTTTATCAGGGGCTGGTCATCATGTTACGTCTTACAATGATCCAACTTCGGTAGAAGACAAAGTAGCTGCGGCTAAACCAGCTCTCGTTTTGCTAGATATTGTGATGCCACAGCGCAATGGCTATGAGGTGCTTAGAGCCATGAAGCGCAATGTAGATATCAAAGATATTCCGGTGGTGTTGGTGAGCTCTAAGAGTGAAGAAACCGATGTGCGTTGGGGACTTAGGCAAGGGGCTGCGGATTATATAACCAAGCCATATAATGCGCAGATCGTTCTTTCTAAACTCAAGCCTTTTGTGGGTTGATGATGAATACTTTAAATGCTCAACAGAAGGCAGGATTTTTTAAGTTAGGCGAGTATTATTTTGCCCTTGATCAACACTTCTTGCGCCAGATTGTGAGCGTTCCTAAAATTACACCCGTACCCCGAAGCAAAGGTGGCTTGTTAGGACTTATTGCAATAAGAGGAGATATTTTTCCACTGATTGATTTAGCTAAACTTTATGACCTTGGAACTCTGCACCTACAATCCCTAGATTTGGCCTTGTTGCTTGAGTATCAAAGTCAAATTTTTGCATTGTGTATCGATGAAATGTTGGGTATTTTTCCTTATCAGTTACCTGATGTAAGTGAAGTGCATGTATTCCAACAGATGGGCAAATCTTTAGGAGATACCCGTCAGACCCTACTTTTAGATCTGTCTGTGCTTGTAAACAAATTAGACCAGTATTTAGTTGTTGCTTAAAAGGAGTTTTATGGATCAATCTATGCTAGTTTCGCCAAACGATCATGTTGTGCCGTTGCCAAAGAAAAGGGATTTATCCTTTAGGGATATCCCAGTAGCACAAAAGCTTATTGTGATTGCAGCTATTTTGTTGCTACCTATGCTTTTAGCTAATTTTTTCTTGGTTATACAAAATCAACAAGATATTAATTTCCGTACCAAAGAACGTTTGGGCATTACTTATTTGTCAAACGTTCGGCAGCTTCAATTCTATTTGCAGGAATCTCGCTTACACACTACCAATGCTGCCCAAGGAGATTCGGCGGCCTCGGCCAAGTTAGATGAGGCACTAAAAACGTTTGATACGGTATTGGCTGACCTTAAAGGACTTAGTCAAACCAAGGGTGATTTGGGTATCGATTCTATGCTCAAGAATGTAGAGGCGAAGTGGTCGGAAATTGTTCCGCTTATGAAAGCTAGAGACGTACTTAAGATGACTGCGGCTACGCAGCAATTCACCAACGAAGTTTTAATTCCTCTTTATCGTCAGATTGCTGATACATCCAACCTAACTTTAGACCCTGACCTGGACACCTATTACCTTATGAGCTTAGTGAGTGTGCATATGCCTTTAGCCTTTGATCGCATTGGGGCCATGCGCACCGTTGGGCGCACAGTCATTGGAGATAGCATTGTAACAGCAGAAGAACGTGGAGCCTTAAACATTGCTTTTTCAGAATCTAGCAGTGCCGCCGGTGGTCTCTTTGATGCACTCGAGCGTTCTAAGACGGCCTCTGAATTTGTAACCAATGCAGTTACTGATGCTGAAAGTCAGGCTAATGAAGCTGTTTATGGGCTTATAAATAGTTTTGAAAAAAATATTGTAGATGTAGACATACCAACCATCACCTTTGATGAGGCTTCAGCCCTAAAAAATCCCAGACCTTTGTTATATGACCTTTATGATGTTTCGCTATCTACATTAGATAACTTGTTAGAAACACGTATTAAAGGATTGCAACGGCAGTTTATTTTTATTCTTGCAGCAGTCGCACTTTCTTTGCTTATTGCTTCTCTGGTTGTGTTTTGGATTAATGGACTTATTACTCGGTCCTTAAAAGAACTTACTGGTGTTTCAGAAAGATTGTCTAAGGGAGACTTGAGTCAAGAAGCCAAGATTGATACCTATGATGAGATTGGGATGCTTGGAGAGTCCTTAAATAACGCTATTGTGCAGTTGAGATTTGCCAATCTGCGTCAGGAAGCCGAGATTGATCGTGGTAAACAATTACAACAAAACATTGGTAACTTCTTGGAAACGGCTATGGATATTGCCCAAGGTGATTTAACCAAGCGCGGTAAGGTTTCTGAAGATGCCCTTGGAAACGTGGTTGACGCAATTAACCTAATGGTAGAAGAAATAGGTTTTACGCTCAAAGATGTTCAAGATGCCACTAATTCAGTAAATCAAGGTGCAGGTAACATGTTGAATACGGCTGACCAGATTGCCCAAAGTGCGCAACTTCAATCTCGAGAAGCCCAAAAAGCTCGAGTCGAAGTTGAGAGTATTTCTAACTCAATGCAGCAAATGGCGCAAACTGCTAATACCTCGGCGGAAGCTGCTGAGCGTGCTTTGCAAGCTTCCACAGAAGGCCGTCAGGCTGTGAGTGAAACACTCGAGGGAATGCAGGATATTCGCCGTGAGGTACAGGCTATTTCTAAACGTATTAAGAGTTTAGGTGACCGCTCCTTGGAGATTTCAGAAATTGTAGAAACCATTTCACGTATTTCACGCCAGACCAACTTGCTTGCGCTTAACGCAGCGATTGAGGCCTCAGGTGCCGGTGAAGCTGGTAGCCGTTTTGCCGTGGTTGCCGACGAAGTTCGTAAACTTGCCGAAGACTCTGCCCAATCCACCCAGCGTGTGTCGGCTCTTATTAAAGCTGTTCAGTCTGAGGTACAAGAAGTCGTAGCCGGGGTTGAAGTTGGAACCCGCGAGGTAGAAGCAGGATATAAGGTCGCCACTCAAGCCGGTCAACGTCTCGAAGAGCTTTCAAAAATTGCCCAACAAACTGTGCAGTTTGCCCAAGCTATTTCAGTAGCTACCACCGAGCAGGTGTCACGTGTAGGTCAGGTAGGTCAGGTGGTCGAGCAAATGGCAGAAATTTCAGTCAAGTCCCAAGATACGGTCGTTCAAGGACGTGCAGCGGCCGAACAACTCCAGATTTTGGCAAGTCGTCTTTCAGAAAATATTGCTCGCTTCCGCGTAGCCTAAGGAGACGATGATGGCCAAGAACCCTCGCCCCACTGATGAAATGCTTGCTGCTTCCCTGATGGAGGGTCGCAAGCTTAAAAAAGAAATGGTCCAAGCAACACCAAGCAAAAGTGTTGTTGGTAAATCAAGTGAAATCAAACCTATTCTTTCTGGGATAGGGTTGACAAAACCACGTAGCCAAAGTGGCCCTGATGACGATAGTGCTATGGTTTGGATTGATCAGAAAAGCGGCAAGCAAACCTTATCAGAAGTTGTGGCCCATAGTAAACCTTTACGCTTTGAAGAGGATCAACCATCGGCAAAGACTTTGCATGATGTGAAAAGCAATTTAATTGATTTTGATACCCCTTCTATGTCACCAAGTGATGTCCAGAAAATCAAGGAGATTCGTGCTAAGACCTTATGGGATGTCGATAGTGAAGATGCTCCCGAGACAGTAAATACGCAACCTAAGGCCTTTATTTTAGAAGATGCGGAGGTCAAACCTTCGCTTGGAATCCCAGAGGTTTCCTATCTGGAACCCTTGGCTACACCTGATGTGTCTCCAGAGCCCATAGCCCAGGTACATCAAGTGCCTTTAGCGGCAGCTATTGTAATTACCCAAGAGGCTTCCGCTAAACCCGTCAAACCAAACGTCAAAAAAGCTTTATCGTTTAAGCTCTTGAGTTCTCAAAAACTTTTATTAAGTATCGCCACGCTAGCCGTGCCAATATTTCTATTGGTGGGGGCTATGCTCACTCAGAATAATACTTATCTGATTGGAGCTTTAGCTAGCCTTGCGGTAGCGGCGGGACTTATTCTTTTTGTGGCTTATTCAGTGACAACATCTACACCACCAGACCTATCGCAAGAGACCCTTATGTCAACGATGATCTCAGAGAGTGAAGCTCTAGAACTGGTCAATGATGCACGGCGTGAGTCTGAGAAACATTCCCAAGAACTCGAGCAGTATAAACATCTTCAGCGAAGTCTTGCAGATTTTGAAAACCTAGTCACTGTTTTGTCTCGAGGAGATTTGACCCAGCGCACACAAGTCTCATCAGAGGCCCTTGGACCAACTGTTGCTACAGTCAACTCTTTTGCAAAAGAATTGAATCATCTTTTTAAAGGGATTCAAACATCGGCCTCTACATTCACTGAAGGGTCAGGGCAAGTAGCGCGTGTCACCAACTCTATACAAGAGGGATCAGCCTTGCAAATACGCGAAGCCAAGGTAGCCCATCAAACACTTCAAGGTGTTATGAAATCTATTGGGTCTATGGCAACGAATGCTGATAGTGTTACCAAAACAGCAGACCACATTCTTCAGGTTTCAGCGATGGGTCAACAAGCTATTCAAGATACCTTACAGGGTGTGCAAAGTTTACAGCATGATGTGGGCGATGTGATTACGCAAGTCAAAGCACTTAACCAGCGTTCTGTCGAGATTACAACAATCTCAGAAACCATTTGGGATATTGCCTCGCAGACCAACCTGTTGGCATTAGGAGCTGCTTTAGAAGCTGCAGGTGCAGGTGAGGCAGGTCGCAGGTTTGCAGTGGTTGCTGATGAAGTAGGTCGCTTAGCTGAGCGTTCATCAGAATCGGCCAGACAAGTAGCAGCCTTGATTCAGAGTTTGCAGCATGAAGTACAAACGGTGATTAAATCAGTCGAGCAAAACTCGAGTAAAGCCATGCAAAGTACAAAGGTGGCTGCTCAAGCCGATCAGTACCTAGGTGAACTTACTGAGATGACCCGTCAATCTCTAGAGATAAGCAAAACCATTCATCAGGGCAGTCATGAACAGGTCAAAGAGCTTGAACACCTAAGTCAAATTATGCAAACCATAGCACATGGTTCTGAAGCCTCACAAAAATCATTTCTTCAAGGACGCGAAGCCATTCAAAAGATACAAACAGCAGCTACTCAACTGACCCAGGATATCAGTCACTTTAAGCTTAGCTAGGGGTTGCTATGGAATTACACAAAGACTTATTTGATACATTTGTATTTGATATCCATGACGCTCTTGGGTCGTTTGAGAATACGATTGGCAAATTGCACCATGCCTATAACCAAGAGAACATCAAAGAACTCAGCGTTCTGGCTCACCGCATCAAAGGAACGTCTGCGCTTTATGAATATCATCAACTTTCTAAACTAGCCGGACTTATTGAACGCTTGATGGATTACGCTACAGGTTTTTCAGGGGTTCAACAAGCAAAGCTGATTACCTTTTTAGAGCAATCGGCGCTTTGCTTTCGGGCAGGTCTCGAGCATATTACTGAAAAAGGCCGTGAAGGTAGTATTGGTTTGCACCTTACTTATTTGGGTGGTGCGTCTTTACTTAAAACCTTGCTTAAAGAAAATCGGGACGTTTTTGCTCCGCGTATGGTGCAAGCTAAGGAAGTGGTGTATCAGCACACCAACTTAATCCAGGACCTTCAGCAGTTCTTTAAAGCCAATCAAGATACTTGGGAATTTTTTGCTCCTGAAGCCCAAGAGCATTTAGATACCATTGAAGCGACGCTAGAAACCCTTGCGCCTTTAGCTAAAGACGATAGTACTAAAGGCATCGTACAGCAACTTTTCCGATCACTGCATACTCTTAAAGGTGCTGCTTATATGATTGATTGTAAACCGATTGGAAATTTATCCCATCGCCTCGAGGACATCATGGTCATGGTGCGAGATGACCAAAGAGCATTTGATCAGGATATTCAAGAAGTTTTACAGCAAGGCCAGCAAGTCCTTAGACTGATGTTGACAACCGCCGAAGGTCAAGATGTAGAATTGTTACAACCTTATGCCCAGGTTAGTGCGCGCTTAAACAATCTTTTGGGTCATGACCTTAGTAGCTTGGTGTCTCGTTTGCGTCAGTTTCCAAGAGATCATGCCGAGGTTTGGGAATACTTTGCTCCTGAAGTGCAAGAACACTTAGATACCTTTCAAAAGGCTTTGCAAGAGCTTCAAAATACCACTTCAGAAGAGGCATTGACACTACTTTTTCGCAGTATGCACACCATTAAAGGGGCATCTTACACGGTTGGATTACAAGCTATGGGAGATGTCGCTAAGCATCTTGAATTAATCGCTAGGGGTCTTCGTGAAGGTGAGGATTTGCTTTTTTCAGATGTTGCAGAAAGTTTAAGTTTGGGGCATCAGACACTTACCTACATGTTGGCGTGTGCCCAAGGTCAAGATGTAAGTGTTGATCAAACTCTCGAGCAATTTAATACAGCCTTTATGCCTCTAGGGTTACTTGAAACGGTCAAAACACAAAATAAAACCCTTGAAGTTAAAGGTAGTACCATTCGGGTGGGTCTTAACAAGATTGATGGCCTGATGCGTTTGACCAATGAAATGGTGATGACCCGCGCACGTTTAGAAGATCAGCTTAAGCGTTTTGAGTCCATGACCCAACTGCTCGAGGCTAGCCAGATGCGTATGCTTAAAACCACCACCGAGTTTGAAGATAAATACTCAAACCCACGCTTGCGTGAACAAACCATGCTCGAGTCCAAGGTCGAAGTCAACGACAGTGCTCTTCGCACATCGTTGGCCAGTACCTTTGATGAACTCGAGTTTGATAGCTATAGTGACTTTAATATCTTGGCCCGCTCTATTTCGGAGATGAGCAGTGATTTAAATGAAGTGCAGCAGCAGTTTAATCACTTTAGGCGTGATTTTTCTCAAGAACTTACCATAGTTGAGCGTCTGAGCCGCAGATTGCGAAGCGAAGTTAGCCAGACTCGCTTGCTTCCGGTATCTCAGCTCTTTAATCGCTTGAAGCGACTGGTCAAAGAAACGGATGATAAACAGTATCAGCTCGAGATTAAAGGTGAAATGGTAGAAATGGATGCGGCCATTCTTGAAGCTATTAGTGACCCTATGATTCACTTGGTTAAAAACGCCATTTTCCACGGCCTTGAGTCAAAAGATGAACGCCTGCGTTTGGGTAAACCAGCCGAAGGTAAAATTTCTCTCAATGCCTTTCCTCGGGGTAATAATGTTGTGATTGAAATAACTGATGATGGTGCTGGTATCAATGTTGAAGCTGTAAAAACCCAGGCTGTATTACGCGGTTTACGCTCTGCTGATGAGGTTGCTGCTTTAAGTGATCAAGAAGCTCTTAACCTTATTTTGTTAGCAGGTTTATCCACTGCTTCAAAAGTCACCTCTGAGGCTGGTCGTGGGGTAGGCATGGACGCGGTGGCCAGCAGTATGCGGCAGCTTGGAGGAAACATTAGCATCTCGAGCCACTTGGGTCAGGGAAGCCGCTTTACCCTTACCTTGCCGCTAACCTTGCTGGTATCTGAAGCCTTGATGGTAAGTCTAGGGGGTCAGGTCATGGCCTTTCCTATCAATGCAGTCAAGACCTTGCGTTATATACCCGTGCAACAGCTTATGGGCGATAAAGTTGCTATCGCTGAACGGCTCTTACCCTTTTATAGTGGACAAGAATTGCTGGGTTTTCCGATGCCACAAAAAGCTGAGCAGGCCGTCGTGGTTTTAGAGAGTAACCAAGGTGAAATTGCCCTTAGTGTTGATGACTTTATTAACATTGAAGAAATCTCTATGCGCAGATTAGATCAAACCCTTCAGGGCTTAAGTCATTTGGCCGGGGCTACGTTCTCGAGTCAGGGCATGGTTATCTTGCTTCTAGATCCAAGTGGGTTAATCGCCCTTTCGCCACAAAGTAAGGTCACGGCAGAATCCTCAGCATCAAAAGCTGCTCCTGTTCAAAATCTACATATTCTATTGGTTGACGACTCAATCAGCGTGCGTAAAGTCCTTACTAAGATGCTGGAATCTAACCATTACAGCGTCGTTGCTGCTAAAGATGGTCAAGATGCCCTAGATATATTACGCACACAAAGCTTTGATGTGGTCTTAACTGATCTAGAAATGCCTCGCTTGAATGGCTATGAACTCATTGAAGATGTGCGTCGCAGCTTTAATGCTGATGAATTGCCAATTTTGGTCATGACCACTAGAGCCGGAGACAAACATAGACAACTGGCTCTTGAACTAGGTGCAAACCAATACTTTAGTAAGCCCATTGATGAAAGCAAGTTGCTGAATTTTTTACGCCCTCTAAACTCCCAAGGTGCTAGTCTTAAAGTCTGAGATTTATGAGAGCCCTGATGATCATGCCCGATATGCTAGCTAGCACAGTACCTGACGCCTTTGCCAAGGCCGGGTTTAAGGTGCAACTCTCCGAGAGTGGGGTCTTTGCACTGACCATGCTCGAGCGGGATAGGCCTGATGTGATTGTCTGTGCTGACCATTTGGGCGATATGAGCGGGCGTGAAATGCACGAGATTGTTAGAAGTGACGCTTCGTTAAATGAGGTGCTATTTATTCTTTTAGATGGGGCTGCTGATGAAAAAATCCCAGATTCAAAAAATGACTTAGAGCTTTCTTGGATGGCATCAGCCAGTGATATTGTGCGCTCTGCCAAAGATTTACTCGAGTTATCGAATCCTGTTGTGCCTCTGGTAGTTTCTACAAAACCGGTAGCAGAAAAACTCAATACCCAGAGGGCGGTAGTCATGCCTAACATGCCTTCCTCAGGACTTAGCAATTCAAAGGAAGATTCTATTTTCCAAAATGGGAAGACCCAGAAAAGCCGAACGGTAGGTGCTAGCGGAACCCTAGAAATTTTTACCTTGTTTGATTTGGCAGTATCGCTGACCTCGAACCTCAAGATTGGTATTTTGCATATTCGTATTGCCAAAGATGAGGGGACTATCTTTTTCTTTAAGGGAAACCTGACCCATGCTGAATTTAAAGGGTTAAATGGTGAAGCGGCCTTATTGACTATTTTTGCGATGGCCGATGAATTAAAGAGTGATACCGAATTCATTTTTGAACCTCTTGAGTTAGTGACTCAACCTCCTGAAGCCTCGAGTATCCAAACCTCGATTGACAAATTATTATTCACTGTCGCTGTGGAACTTGATCACCAGCGCGAAGCCAGAAAAGGAAAAATTGAGGAGCGTGTATGAAAGTATTAATCGTCGATGACAGTATCAGTGTTCGCAAGGCCCTAGAGAAAATTTTAGTGCCTCAAGGCTTTGAGGTTTTTGCAGCAGAACATGCTGAAAAATCCTTAGAGATGATGTCTTCTACACAACCAGAACTGATTATTGCAGATGTGGTCATGCCAGGGATGACGGGGTTTGAGCTTTGTCAGACTCTTAAGCAAGATGCCGCCTATAAACACATTCCACTGATGCTTATTTCGGGTATTGTCAATGCCAATGTAGAAACCCAAGCACATCAAGTAGGGGCGGTAGGCGTGATCAAGAAACCGTTTACCCCAGATGAACTTTTGCCAAAAATTAGACAGGTTTTACAAAATCATACTCCTAAAACTCTCGAGGTCACGCCTTCAAAATCTACTCAAACGATGACTCAGGTTCCAGTTATGCAACCCTCAGTCCCTCTAATACAAGCCAAAAACCTGTCTATACAGGAACCTGCAAATGTTGGTCAGTTAAAACCTGCACCGGTTAAGCCTATAGCTAGACTTGTAGCAAAACCTGCTATGACGTTGAGTGCAGACACTCAGAAAGAATTGACTAAAGTCTTAACCCCTATTTTGGAAAAAACGGATGTAATGACAGTGTTGTTAGTCGATGAGGGTGGTCACTGTGTAATGAGTTTAGGGCAAGAGTTAAGTGACCGCCAGAACCTAGCTGCTTATATTAAATTTTTAACTTCGGCTTCGGCTGTTTTGGGTCAAAACCTAGGGGATGCAGATTTAAAAAGTTTGGTACTCGAGTATGCCCAGCGTTGTGTGGTGGTAAGCCGCATTCAAAAAATAGGACTAGCTTTAATTCTTAAAGATATGTCTAGTTTGAGTATTGCGCGGTATGTTTTGAAAAAAGTGACTCCAGAAGTTGGCGATGTTTTAGAAGGTATGGTCGCAGCTTAGGATTCATCATTGCGTAAGCGGTGATCTAGCCTTATAGCCATATCAAAAAGTAATTGCTGAGTAGGACGATGAATCGTGCTGCTAGGCAAGGTGGGTTTGCTTAATTCAAAGCGCGTACTTGAATGGCTTTGAGCCTTGCTAAACATACTAAATAAAGCCTCTTCGGAATGCTGGGTGCTTCCTTTGGCGTGAATTATGTTTCCTTGCTCGAGCCAGATATACCCTTCGCTATCACCAAAATTAAGCCTGAGTTGACCGGTAGTTTTATTTTGAGTGAGCAATGAAAGTAAATCAAAGAGATTTAAAATATCTAACCTGCCCTCGAGTAATGCTTCAGGTTTTGCTACTGATGCTTTTTTAGGTTTTGCTAACCAGTAACTTTCTTGGTTCACGGCTACCAAGGCCTCGACCACTTGTGGATCAAAGGCTAGACCTTTTTGCTCTTGTATTTCTAAAAGAGCTAGGTCTTTACTTCGGGCTTTTCGGTAGGGCTGGTCATGGGTTAAAACATCAAAGACATCGGCTACGGTCACAATTTGTCCAATTAATGGAATCTGTACACCTTTGAGTCCTTTAGGGTAGCCCAACCCATCAAACCGTTCATGATGGGTTTCAATGATCAACCTGGCCATTCGCAAGGGTTCACTCTGTCCTTGCCCTAAAAGTTTAAGACCTAAATTGACATGCCCTTTGACCACTTCAAATTCTTCAGGTAAAAGCTTGGTGGGTTTAAGAAGGATTTTATCAGGGATATACACTGTGCCAACATCATGTAAGGGTGCAGTGGCTTGAATCAAGGCAATAGCATGATCAGGTAAACCAAGCTGTTTCGCTAACAGTGCAGCCCATTGACCAACCCTATTGTTATGTCCGCTTGCAGCCAAACGACGATACTCGGTGGTCAAAGCAACGATCTCTAAAGCTCCCAAATGTACTAGATCGAAGTTTTCCGCTAAGGTAGGCCGTTGAACCGAGCGGAGGAGCCAAGCTCCTGCCTCTCTTTCCTCCATACTTATAGTTTAAGCCTAAATGAGTCAGGTAGGGGAGCATTGCTCACTAACGCTCAGGGTACATACTTCCGTTGAGCCTGCCTACGGGCTAATTGGCGGGAATAGCCAGGACTGTATCAATTCCCTGCACCACCGCATTAGCGGCCTAAATATCTGCTGGAGTTTCTCCACCTGTGCTTCAAGCTGCTTAGTTTCCGCTTTACTGGAGTTGGTCAGAGTTTGACCTTGAGTAGCTACCTTTGAAGCAAAGTTAGCCAGTAAGGACTCGAGTCTTTTATCTTCTGGGCAGTGTGTAAGGGTGGATAGGATTTGTTTGAAGTGGTTTGCTAAACTGTTCATGTTTCCTCCAAGTGGGGAACTAACGAACTCGAGAATCTATTGGTATGGTGCTCAAGTTCTTTTCTTTGGGTTGAATCCTTATAAAATCTCCTTTCTTTGACAGGCATATATAAAATGCTCAGTTCAGCAGCTCTCGCTGATGGGTATTCTTCATTGGTGTGGGGGTGAAATGAAACATTTGAACCAGCTATCCTACTGGGGTACTGGAGATGCTTATCACTAGAATTCACAGGGATTCTAGTCACGACCCAATGGCGACCATCTCCACACTACTGGTGTGTTGCCAACATTGGTAGGCGAATCGTAAAGGTGGCCCCACCTTCTTTGGCATTTGCTGCTGTAATACTGCCGCCATGTAATTCAACAATTGTTTTACTAATCGCTAAACCTAAACCCGTGCCACCTGTAGCGCGGTCACGGCTTGAGTCAGCACGGTAGAAGCGGTTAAAAGCATTCTCCAATGCCTCTTCAGAAAGTCCTTCACCTGTATCTTTCACAGAAATCACAACCTCTTCAGGATGGTGTTGCAACGCCACACCCACACGTCCACCTTGGGGTGTATGTCTAAGCGCATTACTGAGAAGATTGATAAACACTTGCATCATGCGCTCCGGGTCGAGGTTTAAGAAGAGTGCAACTGGGCCAGGCGACTTCACACTTAAGGTAACGCCGCGCTCCCGCGCTTCTTCTTGAAAACTCTCTACGACTTGGTGAAGCAACGTTACGATGTCTACAGCTTGACGCTCGAGCGTTAGTTGCTGCGCGTCGGCGAGGGAAAGCGTCCGCAAATCTTTGACAAGCCTTGCTAAAAGTTCGGTTTGCTGATTAAGTTTACTCAAGGCTTCGTCATCGGTGGGAATGACCCCGTAGCGCATCGAGTCAATTTGACCTTGCACGATGGTAAGCGGTGTGCGAAGTTCGTGGGCGATGTCGGCAATCATGGTTTTGCGTTCCCGCTCAAGCCGCTCCAAGGAACTTGCCATTGCGTTAAAGTTTTCGATGAGCGTGTTCATTTCGTTGCCAAGTCTGCGCTTTGAAAAGGGTCTGGCCCGGGCTGTAAAATCACCGTGCGCGACCCGCTCTGCCGCCTGTGAAATTCTGCTGAGCGGTGCAGTAATCAAACGTGCCACGATAAAAGCGAGCAGCATTCCTAAAGGTAGAGCCGCAAGCCCGTAGATGATGACCGTGCGTAGCTGGTTGATGAAGCTCGAGTAGATAAACTCTCCCATGTCGTCAAAACCTTGGTCTGTACTGACGTAATCAATGAATAGTTGCTGGAACTGGCGCTCTATTTCACCCTCTGAAAGTTTCGTGTCAAGGATGACGGCTTCCGCTTTTTGCCGAAACTCTGGATCAAGGCGGTAGTATCGTATTACTACAGTTGTGATGCCAAACCCAACAAGTACACCAATCGTCAGTACATTCGCTGTTACGACCATAAGCGCAAATTGAACCCAGAGGCGTTTCATGCTTATGGCTTGAGGCGAAAGCCGATGCCCCTGATATTTTGAATAAACTCCCCAGGCTCTACTTCTGAGAGTTTGCGTCTAAGGTTAGCGATATGGACATCCACCACACGCTCGAGGGCGTTGCTGTCAGGCATCGTAGCCTCGAGCAAATTGGCGCGGCTAAAGGTGCGCCCTGGATACGTCATGAAATGTTGCAACAGCTTGAATTCACTTGCAGTTAGCTCGAGGCTCATACTGTTGACACGAACGGTAGTTTGTAGCGTATCGAGTTCAACCCTACCTACCCTGAATAGCTCTGTATCAGGCGCGTTTGCGTAGGTGCGGCGCAGCACGGCTTTGACCCGCGCCATCACTTCCATCGGGCGAAAGGGTTTACTCACGTAGTCATCGGCACCTAGCTCAGAGTCCTAGCAGTTTATCTATCTCTTCGGTGCGTGCCGTAAGCATAATAACCGGTGTTTGCTTTTCGCGGCGAATCGCCTTCAAAACTTCGATACCGTCTTTTTTAGGGAGCATGACATCGAGTAATACGAGGTCAGGATTACAAGCCCGAAATAAAGTTAGTGCGCTCTCTCCGTCGGCGGCTCTCTCGGTGCGGTAGCCTTGTTTTTTGAGAAAGTTTTCTAAAATTGTGGCGATGTCACGTTCATCTTCGACGACAAGAACGAGAGCAGAAGACTGGTTCATCGGCTCCAGTATAAGGTTTGATGCAGGTTTCATCCCTTTACCTTAAACGAAAATTCCTAAGATTCTGCTAAGAAGAACACTTAACACAATCTTTGCGCTCTCTTGTATGTTTCTTAGCACTTCTAGCGCATACTCTGGAGCAAGGTGGCTCAACCGCCTTCAATCTGTAAAAGAGAAGGATTACACTTATGTTAGAAGATGTAAAAGTCGCAGGATCTTACGCCAACGCGGGGAACCCGGTGTCCACGATGCGAATCGTCGGCAGCACCGGGCTCGCCTTAGCCGCGTCGCTGTTCGTTCAGAACGCGGTGTTTGGGGGTACTGGAGCGCCTGCCTACAGCGATCCTCTTGCTGTGGTACTGACCTACCACGCCGAGAACCGGGACGCTTTGGCCGTCACTTCGGGTCTGGAGGCGGTGAATATGTCGCTGCTCCTGTTGTTCGTCACGGCACTGCACGGGCTGGTGCAGCGCCGTGGTGGCACAGGGGCGGACTGGTCGCGATTCGCGGTAGCAGCCGGAGCGACGCTCTCGGCGTTATTCGCCCTCGCCATTGCCACGCACATCGCGGTCGTGCTCGCCGCGGATGGACTGGCCGAGCCGACCCCCGCCTTCGAGCTGATGTGGCAGCTCCATGCCGCGGTCTTCGCGCTCGCACTGCCCGCGCTCGGGGCGACCTTCATCGGCGTGGCGTTGGCCACCCACGCCAGCGGTTTGACGCGACCGTGGCAGCGGCTGCTAGGCGTGGCTGGCGGCAGCTTGCTCATCCTGGCCGGGACTGGAAACCTCGCCATTGCGGATGGGTCGCCACTGGTGTTCGTCGGCGCTCTGGGCTTAGTTGCGTGGCTCGTCTGGCTCGTTGTCACTGGCCTACGGCTCATCCGTTTTCTACATTATTCAAGATAAGGACTAAAATGAGAACCCAGACAGCAGAACTCACCGCGCTAGAGGACCGGCAGGTCCCGGTCCAGGCGAAGCTCGCAGCAGCATGGACCAGCTTCATGTTTTTCTACATCTATGTAGATTATTTCGGCTTAGAAACTGTCTGAGAAGTGTCAAGCCGCCAATTTTTTCACCATCAAACGAATCATGGTGACGTAGATAAAGGCTTCTGAGGTTTCTGGCAAACGCTCAAAGTCTTTGGAAAGACGACGCTGCCGATTGAGCCAGGAGAAAGTACGCTCAACAATCCAGCGTTTGGGAAGAACTTCAAAGCCAAGTTGCTCTTTAGGTTTATGAACGATCTTGAGAATCCAGCCACAGGTTTTCATAAGCCAAGCGATGAGGTCACCGGTATAGTTACCATCAGCCCAAATCAACTTAAGACGTTTCCAGGAAGTTGTCCTCATTGCCGTAAAGAGTTGTTTTGCGCCAGCTCGGTCATCAATATTTGCAGCCGTTACCAGGACAGCTAACACCAAGCCTAAGGTATCTACAACGAGATGACGTTTACGTCCAGTTACTTTCTTATTACCGTCATAGCCGATCTCCTTACCCCCTTCGACACTTTTCACACTTTGACTATCTATAATGGCTGCACTGGGATGTTTTCTACCTTTTCCCTTGACTTTCTTGCGTAATCGTTCACGCAGTTTGGTATTCAGTTCCTCCCAGAAACCACCTTTACGCCACACACGGAAGTAGTGATACACCGTTTGATACGGTGGATATTCTTTAGGCAACATCCGCCAAGGAATGCCACCTTTCACCACATAAAAGATGCCATTGAGAATGCTGCGCCAACTATGTTCTCTAGGTCTCCCTAGTGGGTTTGGTGTCGGCATGAATGGTTTTAATGCTTCCCATTCGCTAGTCTTTAGATCAGTCGGGTACAGTTGGGATTTGATCATCTTTTAACTGTGCCCGACTTTTTCATGAGTTTCCTACTTCTCAGACAGTTTCTTATATAAGCCAGGCATCATAGAGGATATTCTGGCAGGAAAAGTATTTGTATTTGACATTACACAAGTCTTTCTATTGACAGGACTGGCTTTGACAACAATTCCAGCACTGATGATTTTCCTTTCCGTCGCCTTGACAGCTAAAGTAAATCGTTGGACAAACATAATCGTGGCTGCGGTTTATATTCCTTATACATTGTTCAATTTGGCAGGTGAGTTTTGGATGCATATGGTGTATGGCGCTGTTGTAGAAGTTGTTCTGCTTTTCCTGCTTATCCGTTATGCATGGAAATGGCCTCATCAAGGGGAGAAGTGAACCTGATCGGTGTAGCAGATACTTTAGGGGTCAAACTCGAGGTTAAAGCCAAATTGGTCGCACAGTAAGTATTTGCAAAAGCTTTTTGTCACTATGTTTAGCGTCGTGCATTACTCTTTTTCTGGATAGACAAGCTCATTTTTCCTACTTGTGTTCCGTTCCTTTGATACAATACCCCATGACCTTTGACGCTACAGACCAAAAGATATTGATGATTTTGCGCACTGATGGTCGGGCCAGCCATGCCATGATCGCCAAAGAAGTGGGGCTTTCTGCGCCAGCTATTGGAGAACGGGTGCGTAAACTCGAGCAAGCTGGGGTGATTATGGGGTATCAGGCCTTGTTTAGCCCAGAAGCCTTAGATCTTCCTATTTGCGCCCATGTAGCCATTATTCCTCAGCCGCGCAACCCGGCTGCAAACTTAGTAGAAAACCTGATCAAGATGCCAGAAATCCAGGAGCTTCATGCGGTGGCCGGAAATTATAGCTATATCGCTAAAGTTCGGGTGGCTAGCCCGCAAGACTTAGATGCTTTTTTGGATAAACTCTTTATGCTCGAGGGGGTAGAAAGAACCCAGACCACTATGGTCTTAAAGAGTTATGTTGAACGCCCAATACATTTACCTTTTGCTAAAGACGAATCATGAACGAGAGCCTCCTTCATATTCAGGAGGTAGTGAAAACCAAGTCCATGGTTCGTCCTATTGGTGCAGGTAGCAAACCAGCTCTGTCAGGCTGGGGAAACCTTAGTTTATCAGCACTCTCAGGTATTTTAGAATATAATCCTCAGGAATATACCTTTACGGCATTAGCCGGAACGCCCCTTAAAACAGTTCAAGAGGTTTTAGCACAGCATGGTCAATACTTGCCTTTTGATCCACCCTTTGTCGAAGCAGGAGCTACCTTAGGTGGAACTGTCGCAGCAGGACTTTCTGGAGCTGGGCGGTTTCGTTATGGTGGGGTGCGCGATTTTCTTTTGGGAGTCAAGTTTGTAAATGGCCAAGGAGATATAGCTATAGGCGGTGGCAAAGTGGTCAAGAATGCTGCTGGATTTGATTTTCCCAAACTGATGGTAGGCAGTCTGGGACAATATGGAATTTTAGTTGAGGTAACCTTTAAGGTTTTTCCTAAACCCGAGAGTTATAAAACCCTAAGGCTCGAGTTCACAACCTTTGAACAAGCCAACACTGCCATGCAGACCTTGGCTATGTCTGGTGCAGAATTAAGCTGTTTAGAATTGTTGCCACCCAATATTCTTTTATTGCGTGTAGGAGGACTTGCTGAGGCCCTAACCCAACGCCTAGAGCATCTACAACAGCTTATCCAAGAAGGTGAAATACTCCACGATGATCAGGCTCTATGGCAAGAAGCTCGAGAATTTTCATGGCTCGAGAAAACTGCGCTTAAACAAACTGCGCCTAAAGAAATTACCTTGCTTAAAATCCCATTGAACCCAAGCCAGGTGTTTGCTTTAGAAAAGACCCTAGAAAGATTTGATGCACCCAGGCGTTACAGCGTGGGAGGAAATGTGGTGTATCTGGCCTGGACTGAAACACAAGACAAGCTCGAGCATCTTTTGAACTCTTTAGGGCTTTCGGCTTTGGCACTAAAAGGACACTTTACCCACCCTATATTGGGTAAACAACTCGAGGCTAATTTTTCACAACGACTCTTGAGCGTTTTAGACCCACAAAGCAAATTTAGGCTTACTTAAAAGCGTGTAAGAAAAATGTAAGAACCTTTTTACTAGAATAGACCTAGCGTTTTCTCTTTCGTCCCCTACAAAAATCTAGGAGTGTTCTTATGCTGCGAAAATGGTTTAATAGGCGTAAAGTGGAAAGTGCTAAAGACGTGTCAAATGATGATGTGGATTTAGTTTTTAATACCTTGTCAGATTTTGAAGATGTCAATATGTCTAGAGTAGACAGCCTTGATATCAAAGATCATGAAGAAGAACTTGATTTATCAGAGTATTCAGAAACCCCTGAAGAATCAGAAGTTATAGAAGCAGCCATGCCCATAACTTTAATCCAAGAAGCATCCTTAGAGAACAAACCAGTTTCGGTGTTTGTACCTTTGGTGGCAACACTTTTACCTTTGGGTGTTTATGTAGCCTTACTCTACTTGCCCCAACTGGATGTCTCACATATGATTATTCATGGTCACTTTAATATCGTGAGTACGGTATCTATATTAGCAGGTGCGTTAGCTTTTATTATAGGGCTTGCAGGAGCAAAGTTGCGCAATATTCAAGTGACGCTAGTATCTTTAGCGTTTATGTCTCTAGGGATCATGTTTGGTGTACATGGACTTGCGACTCCTGGATTTATCTTGCAGAAGAATGCTGTGGTTGGCATAGCCGCACCCCTAAGTATTATCTTGACCTTGTTTTGGCTATACCTTTCAAGTTTATCTTCAGGTACGCCAATTATTCGGCAACTCGCCAAAGTTCATAACTGGCTTGCGCCGGTGTGGATGAGTTTACTAATTGGTGTTTCTGCCTTGTTTTTGTATCAACCAGACTTGGCTAGTTTTATTCCCCTAAATAAAAACCCGTTGAGATTTATTGCGGGATTTATAGCCCTCGAGCTGGCTATCATGGCAGTTTGGAATTATTGGCGTTCGTACCTTTACACCCGCTCACCCTTACAAATCGCGATTGTTTATAGTGCAGGATGGTTGGCGGTATCAGCCATTATTATGACCACCGGAACCCTTTGGCATACTTCTTGGTGGCTCTATCATGGCCTTTTATTGCTATCAGTTATTTCTATGATAGGGGGGCTGGTACGTCATTACAATCGGGGGCGTTCATTAGCTTTAGCTTTTATTGGCAAAGGACACAAGGACCCAGTAGAACGTTTAGAAGCGGCTATTTCTCCTGGTGTACGTCATCTGATCGAACGCACGGAGAAGCATGATGCCTATACGGCTGGACACAACCATCGTGTGGCAGTAGTAGCTGTGCAAATTGGTGAGCAGATGGGTTTATCTGCTAGTGAGTTACGTGCTTTGGCCCAAGGTGGGATTGTTCATGATTTGGGTAAGCTAAATATCCCCTGTGAAATTCTCAATAAGCCAGGTAAGCTCGAGTCTGACGAACGCGCAATGATTGAAACCCACCCCATGCAAGGCTATGAAGTAGCTAAGCGTTTGGGCTTTATGCCACAAGAATTAGATATTATTCGCTATCATCATGAACGCTGGGATGGAGCTGGATATCCTGACAAACTCAGCAAAGAAGAAATTCCTTTGTTAGCTCGCATCACTGCCATTGCTGATGTGTATGACGCGCTAACCTCAGAACGTGCCTACCGGAAACCCTGGAGCCATGAGCAAACCAGAACCCATATTCTAGGTCAAGCTGGGTTTCAGTTTGATCCAGAATGTGTACAGGCTTGGGATGAAATGAATCAAGCAGAAGCTAAAGAGGTAGAAGACGTAAGAGAGTTACTAACTGCAACGATTGGCGCAGCAGCGTAAATAACATTACACAATAAGAGCATCCCAAAATTTCGAGTTCGCATTGATGTGAACTCGAAATTTCATAATTATTTGTCATTGCGTGTACGAAGTTTGAGTGAAGCGTTGGAGCGTTTATAGGGTGAAATAGTTATCTATCACGCAACTTGCATCATTTGAAGAGCATAAGCGGGTACGCAGTCAAACGAAGTTACGAAGCAATCCCCCTTCACTGATTTTGCTACTAAGTAAGCGAAAGGAGATTGCTGAAAGCCTTTAGCCAGAGGTAGCATCTTTGAATCAGTATGGCGATGATAACGGCATGATACGCCCAGCTAAAGGCTTCTTTTCGTGGATGCAGCAACGATGAGCTTGATTTGTGTTCAACACGCCCTTAGCGGAGGCTCGCAATGACAAATTACTGTGCAAACGGTGTAATGTGCGCCGTTTGCACAGTAATGTGGGGTGACTCATGTTAACAAGCTAAGTTTTAAGTTTCGCTATGCTTCAAATTGTAAATACTGAGAATATTGTCGCTAACGAAAAAAACATTTGGCAAAACAAATAGAACTTATTTTTTAAGTCCATAAACGTTCTTGGCTTGGAGCTTCGAGGTATAACCATTTTTGAGATCCTCGAGTACTTTAACCTTATCCCGCTTTTTTGGATTTCCGTATCCACCACCACTAGCAGTAAAAATGCGAATCACATCATCTTTATTGACTGTCAGTGCAGTGACCACAGCATATTTTTCCCGTTCACCAGTTTTGCGAATCACTTCAACATAATTAGGTGAACCCTCTAAGCCACCCCCTAAAGCCCAAGACTTGTGCTTGTTGCGGGTGTATGCACAGGTAAAGAAGCATCCGTCTGAGCGCACACGATAATCTAAAATAATGCCTTTACCGCCACGAAATTCACCTTCGCCGCCGGGTTCATCATTGAGTCTAAGTTGATCTACATAAAGCCCGTAACGGGTCTCTGCAATTTCAACTGGGCAGTTATACGTTTCACCATGAAAGCCACTAAAAATTGCACTGTTGCCGTCTCCACCTTCATATGCACCCCAGCCGCCGATTTGTGGTTCTACGATGGTGAAGTGCCGCCCGGTATCGGGGTGTGGGCCACCGATAAAGGTTCCACAAATGGATGAGAAGTTCCCAGCAGGTAAGAGCCCATTTAGGTGTGGAGCCAGACAACGCCAGATTAAATCATAAAGGCGTACTTCAACTTCATAGTAGATAGCAAAGGCGGCAGGATGGTTGGCATCAAAGACTGAACCTTTGCGAGTTAAGAGTTTGAGTGGGCGAAAGCTACCACCATTGGCTACGCTGTACGGGTCGGTGATGCTTTTGAAAACCATTTGTGCAGCGATGGCAGCTCCATCGGCACAGGAGTTATTAGGGCCTGCATCTTGGTCAGGGTTGTCACGCAAATCTACAATAAATTCTTTGTCGGTAATTTCAATCTTGACTTTATAAACCACACCGCTATCTTGCTCTTCGGCTAAACTAAATTTGCCTTTGGGAAGATTTTTTAGACCACGCAGTGAAACCTGTTCACCATAATCCATAAATAGTTTCATGGCAGTTAAAAAAGTATCTGTCCCATATTTATCGGCAAGCTCGAGTAAGCGTTTATTCCCTACCCGCACCGCAGCAATCCCTGCCCACAAATCTCCTTGCAAAAAGTCTGGTAGGCGACTGTTAATTTTAAGAATTTCTATCACGGCTTTGATGGGTTTGCCTGCTTCGATGATTTTCACTGCTGGAATACGGATGCCTTCTTGATAAATTTCTTTAGCTTCGTTTGAGATAGAACCCGGAACCATACCACCAACATCATTCCAGTGAGCGATATTGGCAGTCCAGGCGATGAGCTGTTTGCCAGAGAAAACTGGCATGGCTAGCACCATGTCATTAAGGTGCGTTACGCCGCCGTAATAGGGGTCATTGGTGGCAAAGACATCACCAGGGTTTATATCGCCCTGATTGTGTTCGATGATTTTTTGTACAGCTTTATCTAGCACGCCCACAAAGGCCGGAATCCCTGCACCTGACGAGGCTAAATTCCCTTCACCATCGGTAATAGCAGTACCCATGTCTAAGACTTCATAGATAATGGCACTCATGGCAGTTTTGCGCATGGCTGCAAACATTTCATCGCTGATGGCTTGCAGTGAATTTTGAATAATCTCGAGGGTGATTGGGTCATGGTGTTTTATGCTATTTGACCGACTTGTTGCTGATTTTGTTTTTATGGGCTTGGGCATTATTCGGGTCCTTTCGATAGAAATGAAGGCTGGATAGACTCTTGCGGTTGCAAGGGGCTAAAGCCCCTTGTTGATAGTGACTTTTGTACCGATGTGAATATGAATGTTGCCGTAATCATCAACCTGAGCAGTATTGCCCGGATGAATCACGATAGTGGTTCCACTGGTTTCGATGATGGCGGGACCTTTGAGTTTCATCTTGGGCTCTAACAAATCACCGTCATAAATGCTGGCTAGGTGGACACCCTCGAGGGCAAAATCTACTGCCCTTTCACCTTTTTTAGCTTTGGTAAATTTGCGCCCAGTCACAGGAAGTTTGATGGGTTTGAGCTTACCAATCGAAGCCAGTGCTACCACATGAATACCAACGAATTCAATCGGTGCATTTAAGCGATAGGTGTATTCTCGTTCATAGGCTTGATGAAAATTCTCGGCAATGCTATCAATTTGTTTGCTAGTAATTTTCCCTTCGGGTAAAAGTATTTCAACGGCGTGTTCCTGATTTTCATAACGGAACTTGCCATAACGTAAAAACTTTATTTGCTTTTTGCTAATATTTTCTTTCTTAAATTGTTCTAAGGCCCCGTCACAAGTTTCTTGAATCACAGCCTGAACTTTTGCAGTATTACTCTGATTAAAACTTAAGAGCCTAGTCACAAAGTAATCTCTTCGTAAATCACTCATCAGCATTCCCCAAGCAGAAAAGACATCGGCTGCTTTGGGAATCACTACTTTACTTATGCCTAGTTCACTAGCTAGTGTGTCGGCGTGCATACCACCGCCACCACCAAAAGCTACCAGTATAAAATCTCTGGGGTCATAGCCACGATTTAAGGAAACCAGTTTTAGAGCGTTAATCATATTGTGGTTGGCAATACGCACAATGCCTCTGGCGGCTTCTTGTTTAGATACTTTAAGCTGCTTAGCAACTTTATCTAAAGCCTGATTCACTGCCTTCATGTCAGCTTTAATGTCACCACCACAGAAATAATCTTTATTGATGCGCCCAAGTGCAAGGTTAGCATCAGTTGTTGTGGCACTATCGCCGCCACGGCCATACGATGCTGGCCCTGGTAAAGCACCTGCTGAGTGTGGACCTACCCGCAGTTTGCCAAAGTCATCTACCCAGGCAATGCTGCCACCACCTTGTCCTATTTCAACTAAGTCAACCACTGGAACCATAATCGGATAGCCTGCTGATTTTTGGGTTCGTTCAATCCAATAATCAGAAATAATTTTGACCTGCCCTTTTTCAATCAATGAACACTTAGCTGTAGTGCCACCAATATCTAAAGCTAAGATATTGGGTTCGCCAATTAAACGACCCAATTCGGCTGCACCCCAGAAACCGCTAGCAGGCCCAGATTCCACCATCGTAATAGGAATGGCTTTGGTCTGTTCAATCGAATCTATACCGCAATTAGATTGCATGATATAGAGTTGACCAGTAAAACCATTTTGTTTTGTGCCTTCTTGTAAACGGCTCAAATAGCGTTCGGCGATAGGTTGAACATAGGCAGAGAGTATAGCGGTGTTACTGCGTTCATATTCACGCCATTCTCTAGTGATTTGATGCGAAGCAACCACAGCCACTTCGGGCCAGAGTTTTTTTACTTCTTGCAAAACAGTTTTTTCATGACTTGGATTTGCATAGGAATGAAGCAGGCAAATCGCAATAGCTTGAACATTTTCTTTCTTGAAGCCCGCGAGGATTTCTTTTAGCCCACTTAAATCAAGTTTCTGCCTCTCTTGACCCTGTGGACTCATGCGCCCGGGTACTTCGCTGCGTAAGTATCTGGGCACAAACGGCACGGGTTTCTTATAAAAGAGATTAAAAAAATCAGGACGATTACCCCTAGCAATTTCAATAGAATCTCTAAAGCCCTCAGTGGTAATCAGTGCGGTTTTTACACCTTTGCGCTCGGTTAAGGCATTGATGACGACCGTTGTACCATGAGCCAAAAAGGCAATATCTTCAATCTCTAAATGCCCCTTTTGAATAACGTTCATCACCCCTTCTTCAAAGTTAGGTGGAGTGGTATCTGCTTTGGCAGTGATAATTTCCTGTTGTTTGGTTTTGGGGTTGGTTTTGAAATACACCAAATCGGTGAAAGTTCCCCCAACATCAGTAGCTGCGCGAATGGTTTGTTTCATTTGTCCTCCTCGAGAATCATTGATTTACATATGTTTATGTGTTGTATCTGTTTGGTGATAGGAATATATATGTTTGATGTGCGTAGTGCGTAGCGTAGGGGCGTATTGCAATACGCCCCTACGGTGAAATTTGCAATCGTTGGGATTTTGGGATGTTTCTGTATGTAATTAAAATTAAACATACAACACATCACCATCATTAGGAATGATTACGGGTTCAAAATGTAATTGAGCTTCTTGTAGCATGACTTCAGGTTTGGCAAAGCGTGCTAGATGCGTTAAGGCTAACGATTTTACTCTTGCTTCTGTCGCCATCTGTGCAGCCTGCTGTGCGGTGGGATGCATTAGAAACTTAATGCGTTCATTGTCATAATCGCTGCCGGCACAAATAGCGTCACAGATATATAAGTCAGCATCTTTGGCACATTCAACCAATGCAGGGCAGGGAAGACTATCAGCACTAAAAGCCAAGATTTTGTTTTCAGCTTTAATGCGTATGGCGACTGTGGGTACACGGTGATGCACTTCAAAGAAAATCACCTCATAACCTGCAATGCCGTAGGTTTTCTGCGCTTCGATTTCTTTATAGTGTGTCTCTGGATGAAGATCATATTCACCATAGGTTGTGCTTATCATTTCCTGAGCAGCCTGTAAGGTATCAGCAAGCCCATAATAAGTACAGGGTACTCGGGCCAAAGCCAGTGCCATTACGCCACCAATGTGGTCACCATGCCGATGCGTCAAAATGACATGTTTGAGTGCTTCAATGGGTTGCTTAACTAGTACGAGTTGACGTGCTAATACTAAACCACCACAGGTGTCAATAAGCAAAGGTTCTAAGCCTTCAACCTGTATTAGCACTCCAGTATTGGCACGGTGCGGATGAAGCGGTGCGCCTGTACCCAGCATGGTGACTTTCACAACAAGTCAATCTCCCGTTGTATAGCAGTAGTGACTTCAACTTTATCAGCATAAGAATAAACATTGATTTCACTGCGAACGCCAAACTCTGGGAAATATACACCAGGTTCAATAGTGAAACCAAGATTAGGTAATACAGCACGTTCCTCGAGGGTTTCAAAACCATCAAAGTGTGCTGCGTCTCCGTGAGTAATCACATTACCCAGGCTGTGACCAGTACGGTGTTTTAAGTTCTGTTCATAACCAGCATCAATCAAGACTTTGCGAGTAGCGTTATCCACTTCATAGCCTTTTACACTTTGCCCTTTGGAAAGGCGGTCGTTGAGCAGAGCTAAACCTGCATCTCGGCTAGCTAAAACAGCCTTAAAGACTTTCATAAAATTTTCAGTAGGCTCGCCATAAAAAGCCATCCAGGTAATATCTCCATAAGGGTTATCACCAGGTACTTTGCACCATAGGTCCATCAGTACAGCGTCACCCTTCTCGAGCGTTTTAGAATGTGTGGCTGAGGGTACATAGTGTGGGTCACCGCCTCCAGGACCAAAACCAATAATTGGAGCATGACCACTTTCCATACCATGTTCGGTAATGAACATCTCCATATATTGTTGAAGTTGATATTCGTTTACAGCTTGATTATTTTTTATATGTTGCCGCAAAAAGGCTAATGCAGCATCCTTGGTTTGGGTAAGAACCGTTGAGGCCTTGTGGTGATTGGCAAGTTGCTCAGGTGTCCAAGCTAAAAAGAGTTGTAGCAAGTCACCAGAACTTATTACTTTAATACCCAGTGAGCGCATCATGTCCATGGTTCCAGCATCTACTTTAGAAACATAAGGGTTATTGCCATCAGGTGAATATTCCATAGCAATAGTTTTGGCATTTCCTAAGAGTTTGGAGACTTCACCTTTTAGGGATTCACGCCCGTTGTATTTATAAACCTCATAGCCCACTCGAGGGAAAGACCCGTATTCAATATCATGAACTAAAACCTGAGGTTGACCCTGTTTAGGAATCCATAAAAACCACCTGCGTGTAAGTAAGCTCCCGCCATGATAAAAAACTTGCTTGGCAAAGGAATTACTGCCACGAAAATCAAAGATGAGCCAACCATCCAGGTTGTTGCTTTGCAAGAAATCTTGTACCTCACTGAGTTTTTGTCTGATCATATTTTTTCCTTTCTAATTTATTATTTGCAAATGGTTGAGAAAATCTATTTTACTATTCTTATCAGTCTTTGTCATTGCGAGTCTCAGTTGGGGATAAATACCATACCTACTTGGTGAATGTTTACCGAGCCTTCGAAGCAATCTCCTTGCACTGAGTTCGCCAGATGGTTAGCA
>CAVTAE010000009.1:0-11685 GCA_963732665.1 uncultured Trueperaceae bacterium
CAGGGTGTAACCCTGTGTAGTCGGATAGAAAAAGGGAGAAAGAACTGCTAAGGTAGGAAATGACAAGAACTAGGCAAGAGAAACGAACAAGCAGCCCTGAAGTTAAGAGCGAACTAAAAGCACGGATCATTGAACGTATAGACAAGTTGTTTGAACAACTACCTGAGAACAGTAGTCTGGCAGAGATAGAACAGAACTTACTCAAAGAATCACCCAAAATAACGAGTGATATATTTCAAGCCCTGGTAGATCGCCAGGATTTTTCCTCCTCTAGCAGAACACGACAAACCCAAAGACTATCAATGCAACGGACGCAGGAAAAGTAAGGTTAAACATTTTTGGGGTGAAGTAGAAGTCACTGTACAACGCTTACGCACTGATGAAGGAAAGCATCGTCAAATGTTCATAGATGGTAGTTTGGACCAGTCAGGATGGAGTCCATGGGCGTTAGAACAACTCCTTGATCTGGTTGTCAACCATCCCTTTGAAGAAGCAAGCGATTTAGCCACCAGATTCGGGCTTCTCATCAGTTCTTCTGAATTAGAACGATTGAGTAAACCCTATCTCAGTACCTGCCAACACCAGATACAAACCACCCTCACTAGCCCCACTTTAGAACAAGATATAACCCTCACTGAATCCCGAGTACCGTCAACACAAAAATCACAGACAGAACCAGGCAAACGACTGATGGTGTTACAAACCGATGGGGTCTTTGTCTTAAAACGTCCTGACCATGGACACTGTGAAGGTATGGAGATCAAAAGTGCTGTGCTCTACCCCCAAAATGCACCTCAAGATAGAGTCATGCTGGCTGAGGGCTGTAGTGCAACTGAGTTTTTACCTTTCGTAGCTGGCTTAACTAAGCGTTTCTGTCACAAAAACGATTTTATTGTCGGTATTGGTGATGGAGCAGCCTGGGTTGAAGATACTTTAGATACCCTGGCTGAATATTCGTATTTCTGATGTCTTTCATAGTTGCCAATATCTCGAGACCTTAATGCAAGAACTTTCCTGGGATGAAACCAAACGCTCACAGCATCGCAAAACTTGGTGTCGAGGGGACATCTCAGCTCAGCATTGGTTATCCTTACATTTGCCTCCACCTGACCAACGCCATGACTGGTCTGAGCAAGCTCTCACCGCTCTCTACTATTTCTCTACCAGGCTTGAACATATGGACTATCCAACGTTCAAAGCAAACGGCTACCCCATCGGCTCTGGGCAAGTTGAAGCAATGAACAAAAATGTGATTGGCAACCGTCTTAAACGCTCAGGTATGCACTGGTCTAAATCAGGAGCCTCGACCATGGCTGCTGCTCGGGCTTTAGCCTTTAGCAAGTTCAAGCTCGCTTCCTTTGACTACCTTCGTTTTCTCGCTTTTCCTACTCCCGCCTAGGCAGGGTTACACCCTTAGGCGCAATAGATGAAAATTACACCCTCTTAACATTTAAAGCCTGTCAACACTTAGACTAATTCTCAAAAAAGGAAACTTTGCCTTTAATACGGCTACTTCGAGCAACTCCTACTAAAATTCCATTATCTGACACTGCCACAGGATAACCGCAAGGAGAATACTTCCATCTAAACTCAGTGTCATATATTATCGCTGCTCTACCCCAATTACTTGAGGGGTGTGCATCCATTAGCCTAACGTAACGCCAGTAGGGTTTGCTTGAGATGTAAAATCGGACGATTCAACAAGAGGTTAAGCCAAGCGAGGAAATTGTAAAGGAAGGTTGCTAACAAGACCAGAGAGCGTACATTTTTTAAGCCTTTCACAGGTAGCTGGTCTAAGTCAAAGAGGGATTTAAGATGACCTTGAAAAGGCTCAACCGAGACTTTGCGAAGCACGAACACCTCTCTAACTTCAGGGTCATTGAATAAAGTTGCACGTTCGATGCGCTCAGGAGGCGTGTTGGGCTTGATTTCCAAGGGAGCAATAAGGCTCATTTGTTTTGCATCACAAACATCGTAGCAGGGTTGTTCATCATAGCTACCGTCTGCCAAGACCACCTGCGTATCAGCACTGAGAGAACGAGCAAGTTCATCTGTGAAGACACTCGCATCTTTGATATTAGCGGCATACACAGCCACATCTTTCGGTAACGCCAACTCAGCATGGGCATTGACCAGACAGTGGAAACGATACCCAAATGTCCACTCACCACAACCGTTTACACCCCAATGGGCTTCAGTATCAATATTGCCACACTTAGGCAGCACACCTGCTTCCCGATCTTTCTTGTGCCAAACATTCCCGTTTGCTTGCATCAGGCTTGAATCCACACTCATCGCCTCTTCCTGGATATGCTTGCCGTTGACGAACTCTCGATAAACCTCTGCGATTAAAGCACAGAGTTGTTCAGGTAAAGTTTTGAAGCGACGACTCAGCGTGGTTCGATGCGGAACTTGTTGCCACCCCAGCCAGCTTTGCACTTCAGGTTTCCCTTCCAAATGATCATGCAGCGTTTTGAACTCGTGTATCCCTTTGATCAGTCCATACACAAACACTTTCACCATACTCCCTTCGCTGTAGCTATAACTCGCCATCTCGCTGATGGTTAACTCGTCAATCTTGTTTAAGCAGTCTTCCATGTTCAGTGCTACCATTGCCCTTAGCCTCCTCGCTTTGGTCTCTTCAACCTTTAGCGTACAGGAGGCTCTTATTTTCTTTCACTTGACTGTGTTTTTATGCCCTCACCCCTCAATTACTTACTCCTCCGTTATTACGTTCGTATACATTAATTCTACTAGGTCGACATAAAACGTCTGTTGTACCTCCTGGAACAATGGCATTTTCGCTCCCTACAACAATCCTATCGTTATAAATAGCAACTCGATACCCAAACCCTTCATCTCCAGAGGCAGGGTCCGTAAGTAGCTTAACCATAGACCAAGTATTACTCCCCAAGTCTTTCTCATAAACGATTGCCTGCCAATCTATAGGGTCACCTAACACAAGGGTGGTATTGTGCATGGCTAAAGACAGCGCATCACCGAAATAACCAAGATCAAGAGCAATGACCTGTTCAATACCCCATTGGTCAATTCCTCCCTGATTTTTAGCATAGAAGTACAAATGACGATCATCACTATCACCAACGACCAATGTGTCTGCTGAAATAACCAACTTGGTACCAAATCGTATGCCGGGCTGTGGGTCAGTCGATCTCAACTGTTTTACTAACCCCCAATTACCAAAACCACCTGTGTTGCGGCCATAAATATATACGACACCACAATCTATACAACTCGGAGGGCCATCATCGGTCGGAGAACTTACCACAATCGTATTACGAAACACTCCTACAGACAAACCAAATCCATCCCCAATTTTAGTTGGTGTGGTAATTTTTTTAACTTCACCCCAATTCTCAGTTCCCCCAAAATTATGCTCAAAAATGTAAACGCTATCTCGTTGGCTACCTACCACTAATGTAGTTCCACTAATGCCTAGAGAGCGTCCAAATCCATCCCCTACAGCACTATCACTGGCGACAATCCTCTTTACTGGTTGCCACGAAACACCAGCACGTTTCAGCACGTATACAGAGCCAGGCAAATTGCTATTTCCCGTAGCACCTACAAATGCTGTATTTCCCTGTAAGGCAATAACACCATTACCAAAACCATCTTGTAACTGAACCTCTGATGGTCTAACATTCTGTTCCCTATAACCAGGATTTAGCTGCCAATCTGCATTTCCCTGCCAGTAAGCTGCAAAATAGTCCCAAGTACCCCCTGCTAACTGAATCTCAGTATTATTTACGATATCTCGCCTAAACAACCTATGGTATCCATTCACTTCATAAGAATAGGTCAAAAATTGACCATCAGGGCTTATAGAAGCATGAAATAGCGGCTTGCTGGACTTAAATAGGCTAGATACTTGACCATTGCGGCGAAGCATTAGGTCGGTAGTACCATCACTATTATCACGACCGAAAGCAATCACGCCGTTATTACTCACGCTTGGAAATCTTATGTTTTCAAAGTCACCGATGATTAAAGATGCACCACTTAGTTGGTTATATAAAAACAACCTATCTGTTCCATTATTAAGCGGCCGAATATAAACAATCGTCACACCATTGGCAGAAATCGAAGGTTCAACAGAGTTATAGCCTACTGACGAAAATCTGGCAGAAAGATCACATGCATTAGAAACTAAATAACAGTAAACAACCTGACGATAGCCTCCTGATTGACCTTCCCACATAATAATATTCCCTGTAGATGCCATAGAAACATGACGTTCTTCGTAAGTGGTACTGGTAAGCTTTTGAACCATACCGCCTACTCTGAATTTGTATACATCTGCATTAGTTCCCAAGGGCGTTCTGAAGCGAATAGTTGCTACAATAGTTAAACCATCGCCTGAAACGGCTACTGAGCCTATGGCTTCTGGTCCCTCATAAACCTTAGTACGCCTATCCGTAAGCAGGTTGTGTGTCCATATCTGTTGGGTGGTCAAGCCTCGCCTAACATAGACAATATAACCAGAAGTTCCCAGTACCTCTGCTTGCGTAGTTAAATTACTCGAGTCCACCGAGAACTGGCCTTCAAACTCTGCATAGCTATCTTTGCCTAGTGTCAGATCATCGAGAACTAAATTGTGCTTTACTTCGCTTGCATTGGCAAGGTCATTACTATTGAATGGTACTGCTACAGAAAACACTACCAAAGATTCTTAGAGCCTAGCATCCCGTTTAAGTTTCTGCCAAGGGGTCAAGTATTCGATAGCAGAATGAATGCGTTGCTTGTTATACCAATAATCAAATTGCTTGCTTAAGGGAAGTAAATGGTCATAGCTAACACACTCCTGCCTGAAGAAGAAATCATACTTGAATGTTTTGTTGAGCCTTTCTAGGATGGCCATGCCGTCTGTTTGCTTGATTGAACTGCGATGCCAAGAACCAAGGGTTTTGCAGGTTGTTTGAAAGTGGTCAGAGGTAAAATCCGACCCTCCATCGGTTTGAATGACCAAAGGGTCAGTAATACCTTGCTTATGAAGGCGTTGCTGTGCTTCTTTGAGGGTGGTAGCAGCAGCAAGCTTACAAAGCTGTTTAACGGGTTTTAGACTCAAGCAAGCCCGTGAGGCAATATCTTCTACGACATACAGCCAGGCTTTGCTACTCCCATAGGCTACTTGAGTTGCATCCATTTGCACCCTGCGTCCTTTAGGTAACTGGGCAGCAGGGGTTGGTTCAGGTAATTCACGTCTAGGTTTGGCTTTTGGTGTTACTGTTAAGTCAAGCTCTGTCATGATTTTCCTGACCTTGTGTTCCCCTAGCTGCCAGCCTTTCTTAAGCACTTCCTGATGAATACGGCGATAACCGTATGTAGGATGTTTGAAGGCTAAACGTTTAATCTGGGCTTTAAGCTGTTTCTCTTCTTTTACTTGGGTTTGCCGTTTCTCTTCACTTTTGAAGAAGTCACGGAGTTGCCAATATGCAACTCCCGCAGCCTTAGCAAAGCTGCGTAAGGAGATACCTTTACGCTTCTGGTATTGCTTTGCTAGCTCGGACATACTTAAAGCCCTCTGGCCTTTTTTGCTATATCCAGTTCCACAACCTTTCGCCCTAACATCTGCTCCAGTTTCTCTACTTTGGCTTCTAGTTGCTTCGTTTCAGCTTTACCTTCTGATCTACCCAAGGCTGCTTGTCCTGCTGATAAAAACTCAGCCTTCCAGTTATGTATCTGACTCGGCGCTATTCCATGTTCTCGTGCTAATTCAGATACTCCTGCTTCCCCTCGTAGATTCGCTAGCACTATCTCCGTCTTTTGCTCTACGCTCCATTTGCCTTTCCTTGCCATTTCATTCCTCCATTAGTCTCCACTATTCTAGTGGGTACTTTGGAAGTGTTTCTTGTAGCACTACCAATAATGCTGGCATATCATCCATAATTTGTTGGGTAGACGGACTAGTATTACATGAAGATAAAACTAAAATGAGCAAAAAAATACTTAAAAATAAAAAGTGCAGTCGCTTGAGAATAGAGGTCTTCATATATATATGTATAATAGCATAAATATTGGCTAATTCTGAGGCTTTTTGAGAGTCGAGAGTCCCGTAAAATTCGTATGAGTACCATTTTCTTAGAAATTACCAATTTTACAGATTTGCACGTCTGGCACAGGTTTTTCAGCATATTAGGGCAGATTTCCTCGAGTCGAGGTCATACGACTTTTACTTAAGTCTCCGGAATGCTGAAAATGTAAAAATTTATCGGTTATTTTTCAATACTCTCGAGGTTCAAAATAGACATCTTGCGAAATCCAAGCTTCATACCCCTGTAGCCGTCTCTAGTGCTCAAGAATGATGATTTCGCAAGATGTCTAATGAATCACCGAAGATGTTTGGCTAAAATGGTTACCGCTAGTTGGTTCAAGCTAACCCCTTCTCGCTCGGCACGAAGAGCTAAGTCACGATGTAATGACTTGGGCGTACGAACAATAAACTTGCCACTATACGAGGTTGAAGGTTCAGGAACAATGTCACCGCTTGAGAGTAATACCTCGAGGGTGAGTTCTTTACTGATGTTAGCTTCTTTGATAGCAGCGACGATGGTCTTGCCGTCACCATTGGCAGTTGCGCCTCCAAAATCTGGATAGACGGCATAGAAGCCTTCTTCACGCTCGAGTGAACGGATTTCTAAGGGGTACTTGAGGCTTAAATAATACTTCAAATCTTTGTTCATTTCTCCTCCAGTTTGAGTTCTTTGGCAATGTTTTTAAGATATTCGACTTTAACAACCTTGTTGTGGACAGGCACGTTAACAGTAGAAATATCTTTTTTAAAGATGTGGTGACTGCCTTTAGTGCTAGCTAAGGTATAGCCTTTATCCTCGAGAATGCTGCAAACGTCCGAAAAACGCATTGTGTTCGGAAATTTAAGAAGTTCAGAAATGCGCTTCTCTTTCTTACTCATAGCTTTATGATACTACATATAGTATCAATAGATTAGTTAGTGGGAATGCAAAATTTTGCTGTATGTCATAATCCCTAGAATGACTGACACACACTGCCACTTAGACCACTGCGATAACCCCGAACAAGCCGTTGATCCTGCACTTACAGCAATGGTGAGTATTGGAACCAATCTCGAGCGGTGTAAGACCACACTTAAACTAGCTGAAAAATTTCCTAATGTCTGGGCAGCCGTAGGTATTCACCCCAATAACGCCAGCGATGCCAAATCTCCCGAAATTCGTCAAGCCATTGAGGAATTAGCCTTGCACCCCAAAGTTGTAGGGATTGGTGAAAGTGGTTTTGATGCATACTGGGATGATGAAACCCTAGAAACGCAGGCTGAAAGTTTTTTGTGGCAAGTAGACTTAGCCCGCAAACTCAATAAACCTTTAATTTTGCATGTGCGCGATAAACAAAATCATGAAGAGGCTTCGCTGATGGCTTGTAAGATGCTCAAAGAGGCCAACTACAACAAAGGTATTTTGCATTGCTTTAATGGGCATCAAAAACTTTTGGAAGTTGGGTTAGAACTAGGCTGGATGGTGTCCTTTGCTGGCAACCTAACTTATAAGAAAGCCACTGAACTGCATGAGGCTGCCAAGAACCTTCCCAAAGAAAAACTCTTAGTAGAAACCGATAGTCCCTTCTTAGCTCCGATTCCGAAACGCGGTCAAAAGAATCAACCCAGTTATGTTCGGTACACGGCAGCCTTTTTAGCCGAATTACGTGGGGAAAGCCTGCAAACAGTAGAAGTGTATACTGATGCAAACGCTCGACAGATTTATGGTTTTGGGTTGGAGGAAGTGAAGAGTGAAGAGTGAAGATTTAGCTCTTTCTCCTTGTCTCCTTGTCTCCCTTTCTCCCCTTCTACTTCTGACTTATGCCCAGATAAAAACTCTGAACTCGAGTTAGTTATAAATAAAAAACATCCCATGACACTCATAGCTATAAACCCAGCTACGGGCATAGCATAAAAAACAGTCAGACCTACTCCTATAAAAAAAGCTTGTACACCAAAGGTAAATCGCAAAATAGGTGAATGACCTCGAGCCATCCGAGGCTCGAGCCAAACCAATAGCTGTATCAGAATAAAGCCTGCACCATACCAGCCTAAAAAATTACTCAAGGGAACACCAAAATAAATCCCTTCTGGAGCAAACACCCAAAATCCTTGCTTAACCATCAGTGGGTCAAGACCAACATCCCAAGCTACTAATGCCAAAGGTGCAAGCCAGTATTTTTGATACGAGGGTACTGATAAGGCAATGATACTAAAGGCCCACCAACCCAAAGGAACAATGAGTGGAACACCTAAGATAGTTGGACCAAGGGCAGTATAAGAATAACTTCCAAAGGGAAAGCCAGTCGTTTTTCCTAACCATTCTACAGCCACACCAAAACCAAAAGAAACGATAAAAAGTAAATAAGCTTTTAGCCCATATTTTTCTAGGGCATAGCCCAAAATAGCAATGCTTAATAAAATGGTACTTAGATAAGAAAAAGCTAAAAAATGATCTGGGAACAAAGGCGTTGGTATCATGCTGAGTATCCATAAACCCAAACATACTTTCCACCAGGAAAGCTTGATATAAGAAGCTCGAGTCATGACTATCTTGAGACCTGCTTTTGGTTTTAGCACCGATTTCATCTAAGCCTCCTTTACGAGCCCAACACGCTTGCCATAATGCTTGGCTCGCCTGAAGGCTAAAGGATGCAGTCCTAAGGTAATACCAAAGACTACAAACAAATTGGGCATAAGGAAAAAGAGCATTTCCTCGATGGGTAAACCCGCTATCGTCCAGCCTGTAGTAAGCTCGGGGTTAATCCACCAAATACCATCTTTAACAATGGCGTAACGATCTGCTAGCCACAAATAAAGGGTAGGAATCATCACGGCTGCCAAAACCAGCCTCCAGCGTTTAAGCAAGATGTCTCCACCAAAACCCCACTGCAACATCAGTACCGGCATAGCCCAAACTAGAATTAAGCCTACATAGGTTCCTTTGGGATAACCCAATGCGACAGCACCAACGACAAAAAATACAAAGGCTAATAAAACTCCAAGGACTCGAGTCCTTATGCCACTACCTAATTCAAAATTTACTGGCTTACTACGGCGGGCTAACAAGAATAAAAACAAAGCTGCAATAATGGTTTGAAATATAAAAAATAAATACTCTTCAAAAGGTACATAACCAATGGTAAATAGCACTCGCCCCTGCGGGTATCCCCACACATTGCGGTAAACCAAATAATTATCCCAGGGCGTGGTATAGAGAATGGCCATCACTAAATGAATCCCGATAGAAACCAAAGCAGCCCAATTGCTACTCCCCAGATTTCCCGCCAAAAGCTTACCCTGCCGAACATCCCACCAGGCCAACCCAGATAAAAGCGCAATAAGCGGCAGGATAAAGACAAAGTGGAACTCGAGGTAAGTCACACCTTAGTTTAGTGCTTTGAGCGAGGGGGTGTGTAGTGTTGACACCACAATTCCTTCCAAAGGTACTTTTTATTTACATTTTTAGGTATCAATTATGCTACCATTAAGACTATGGTCCCGCGAATCGTGGTTGACACTAATGTACTGGTAAGTGCATTACTCAGTACCTCTACTAAGACCACGCCTAGCCGTGAGGTCTTGAGAGCTTGTGCTTTAGGACTATATCAACCCTTGATTAGCGTTGCATTGTTTAGTGAGTATGAAGATGTGTTGAGTCGCCCTACCTTAATAGACCCTCAACGCCAAAAGTTGATTGGTAAAGCTCTAGATAGTTTTTTATCCCTCTGCCAAGAGGTGCGTATTTTCTATCGTTATCGACCTAATTTACCTGACGAAAAGGATAATTTTGTTATTGAGTTGGCTTTAGCTGGAGCAGCCCATTATGTAGTTACTTATAACATCAAAGATTTTCGAGGTGAGCTCAAATTCCCAAATCTTAGGGTGCTAACCCCCGAGATATTACTCAAAAGGAGATAAGATGGCTAATTTTACTGTTCGCATTCCAGAAGATCGTTATCGTCGGCTTAAGCAATTAGCTGAAACCCGCAAAACCAGCTTAAACAGTCTTTTTGAAGAAATGGCCACAGTAATGCTCACTGAGCATGATGTGCAAACCCGCCTCGAGTTGCGTAAGCAACGTGGGAGTGCCAGAGGATTAATCGAGGCCCTAGATGCACTTGATAAACTCGAGTCTGGTGGACGTAAAAGTAAGTAGGCTCGAGGGCTTGTGTTTATAATGCAATGAAGAAACCCCAAATACTCGAGGAAATAGACCTCGAGTGTTGTTAAGTAAGCCTCGAGGCTAAGGTGATTAGTAATGAAGGTGAGAGAGAAGCTCTACGAGATTTTTACTCTTCAGATGTCAAGGGATTCTAGGTTGTTGCGTCCATATTTAAACCACAGAGGATAAGACTGGAAATAAGAATCGGGAACCCAGATTGCTAAGCGAATATAACTAACTTTATTCTCTTCCTCTCTTCGATGTCCTTTACCTATATCAACCGTTCTAATTTGTGACGAAATTAAGTATTCAGCCTTACCATTTGTATAGCGTTGCAAAATATCAAAATTTGGAAGCTGGAAATTTTCCAATCCTGTCTTTATGGGAAAAGGTACTGCTATAGATACTATATCGGGTAAGCTGTTAAGGCGATTATGAAAAGTACCCAAGTAATTTGCATCTTTATTAGGACCATATGTTTCTCTTGGTCGAGTCTGTGAATCGACTTCTAGCTGAAACTCTTTTCTCAATACGATTAAATAACTTTCCTCTGTTTCGTATGCCCAAGGATTAATAGGGGTTTTAGGTTTGACATTTTTTCCTTTAACTTCTTTAAGCAATTTAGACAAATCGAAAAGCTCTTCAAGAGTAACACTTGACAAATCTTTATTTATTTTATCCACAAAAAACCATCTATCTCCACCAATATTTTTTCGCAAAGGGTGATATTTTAAAGCAAGCCATATGGATTTAAATATTTGCGGATCACTTGAGTTTAGCTTTTGCAATTTTAACCAAAGCGTTATCTTCTTTATATTTTCAGATTCGTGTTCTAAATCTTTCGTATCTTTTCCTTCGATTTTAATCAAGGAGTTTTTTACTTCTTTATTCGATCTACTTTCAAAACTCACTAAGTTTTCAAAATTAGCAAGAACATAGGAAAGAGCTGCATCAAGACTATTGTGAGACGTTCCCAAAATATTCAGCATATCCTCTAAAAGAATCCTTAGATTTTGTGAGGACTTTTCGTAGTCTTCAAAAATAAAACCGAAGTGATACTTCATGCAATCTGGAGCACCTCTAAATACTTCTCCCGTTTCCAAATTTTTTACAACTGCAATTCGCTTACTCTTTGAATCAGTGTCGCATAAATCACATGAATGGTCGCCATCAAAAATCTCCATTTCAGTCACCAAATAGTCAAATGAACCTAACAATATTTTTGACTTTTTAGGTAAGCCGATCCTGTCTACATATTTTCTCTTAATCTTTTCTTCATCACCAAGTGGCTGGTAAATTTCGTTGATGGTTATTGTAGAAATCTTCTGAACATTCGTTTTTTCTTCAAGTATCGTCATTACCATGCCTTATATAATAAGGTTAGCAATCATCAAAAACAAGATTATATACAACATATAACCTTTTCTTTAACAAGAAATACTAAATGTAATACATAAGTACACTGAAATATTTATACCTTTTTTCT
>CAVTAE010000010.1:0-37709 GCA_963732665.1 uncultured Trueperaceae bacterium
AGGCTGTAATTCATGACGCTTGAGCTTCCCGATTTGATTTCGGGGTAATTGAGAAACGATATTTATGCAGGATGGTCTTAGGCTCTTGGGTATCAATTTGTTGATGTCTTGTATAATTTCCTCCTGATTCATATCAGAATTAAGGACTAAAAAATAGTTTAAGCATTGACCATATTCTGCATCATCAATGCCTACCACCGCCGACTCGAGAACATAGGGCAAAGCTCTACTTAGTTTTTCCTCAATCATTTGCGGATAGATATTTTGTCCACCACAAATGAGCATTTCATCTAATCGCCCTTGCAAAAAGAGTCGTCCATTTTTATCTATAAAGCCAGCGTCGCCGGTATGGTAAATGATTTGACCGTGCCTATTATAGATTTGAATCTCATTATTGTTTTTGTCTATGCCTACTTGGAGTTCTGGTAATACTTTACCAACTGATGCAGGAGCCTCTCGCAAATGTTGCGGTGTTGCTATGGAGATAATACCTATCTCTGATGCACCATAAAGATTATAAAGAATGGGCCCTAATATCTCCAGACTTCGTTTTGCTAAATCTGCGCTAAGCGGTGCTGAGCCACACAGAATAACCCGTAGACTGCTCGTATCATGGTTTGTTGAAACATGAAGATACTCGAGTAAGCGATACAAAAGAGTGGGAACCATAACCAGAACTTTGATATGATGTTTTTTGATAGATGTTAAAGCAGCCTGCACTTCAAAATTAGGTTGTATGTATAACGGTGCAGCCATAGCTAGACTACATGCTAGTGTAGCTAAACCCTGCCCATGAACAAGGGGTGTAGTGAGTAGCGTTGGCTCACTAACTCTTAAATGTAACTGCTCGAGTAATCCCGAAAAGATAGTCAGACGCTGGTACAAATCCAAGTGTGTTTTTACAACTTTAGCTTTACCAGTGCTTCCAGAAGTCAAAAGTATCAGCTTACCTGTGGGGTTAGTACACCTGAATACCCTATTAAGTACATTTTGCGCCGATGAATCTAGTAACTGTTCAAGGTGTGAAGTGTAAACAACTTTGAGTAAGGGTTTATCTTGAGGCAACTTTTCAATCATTGGTTGGTAATCCGAGTCACAGATTAAAAGGTCACTATTTAAAAAGTCACTATGCTCTATTTGATCCAGAGCTAGAGTATTTAGTAAAAGAACATTTACTCCTAATTTTGAACAAGCCAAAAGAACTTCGACAAAAATAATACGATTCTTGCATAAGAGCCCGATGGTTTGTTTGGGTTGTAGGTGTAGTGAATGCTTGAGTATAACGGCAAGCCGATCACTGTTTTTGAGTAATGCCTTATAAGTGATTTGATAATGCGGTTCTGCCAGTGCGACACTATCAGGAAAACGCTGGGCTGACCAAGCTGCAAGCGTATATAAAGACCTTTTGTGGCACATATAGCACCATAAAAATAACCATAGATTCCAGTAAGGATATTTCCCCAAAATTCCTGTTTTGAGAATAGCTTTATAAGTTAGCCAAAGTTGACAAAGCACATCTTTGTTTACCGCTTTGGCAGCAGATATGTCAAGAGATGGCTTAAGGGCTTTCTAAAAAGTACACTAAACAGTTCTAGCCATCCTAGCCACCAGGGAGCCAGGCTTTCTTTTTTATTTACAATGGCGTAAGCAATCACTTGTGCTGCTTCAAGCGGGCTTAGTGCAGGCCAGCGATCATATAATTTGGTTGGTGCAATCATGCGAGTTCGTACTAAAGGCATATATATTGACGACATAACTATATTCGTAGAACGCACTTCAGCAGCCACGCTACGAAACCACACATCAAACCCAGTTTTTGTACTTTGGTAAGCTGACCAATGGGGTGCTGGTAGATGTCTTACTGAAACACTCGAGACATTGATAATCTGTGCGCTACCTTGGGATAACATTCTGGGCAATAAAGCCATGATCATAGTGCTAGGGCTCATAACATTGAGTGCAATACACCTCTCTAAATCATCACGTTCAAAGGATGCAGTAATAGGTCTACGAATAGATTTGCCAGCGTTAGAAATCACAATATCTATTCTGGGATGCTCAGCTTGTAGGGTCTGTATTAGCTTTGATACCTCAGATACATTATACAAATCAGCGACATAGGCTTCTGCTTTGCCGCCCTGTTGTAAAATGTTCTGAACAAGCTGCTCGAGTTTTTCCTTGGTTCTTGCAATAAGTAAAACCTCTGCGCCAGCCTGTGCCAGTAGGCGAGTAGTGGCTTCGCCAATACCAAACGATGCACCTGTAATCAAAACCGTTTTGCCTTGTACTTTCTCTTGTAGTTGCTCGAGGCTTGTGCAAGCTGGTGGCGATAAAAGGAAGCGTTTGATAAAAGACATAGCAAGATTTCCCGTACTCACACATCTTAACAGGTAATCAAACGCAATTCTCAAACATTATGTGATCTGATGAGCTGTCGCAATAGACGTGCGTTTTGAACCCCTGGTTATGCTCAAGATGCATAAATGGCTAAATTTGGGAAAGCTCTATGTAAAAAAACGCTTGCTCCAAAATTTCTTTTAATGTACACTACAGATGTACATAAGGAGTATTCATGGATAATGTGAGTGTTGCAGAATTTCGTAAGGATATAGGTAAGTTTATAGATCGAGTGGCCAAAGGCGAAAAGATCAGTATTACCCGCCGAGGTAAAGTGGTTGCGATTCTTTCACCAAAACAAGTAAACAAAATTGATTTGAGCGATATGAATGCCTACTATCAAGAATTCGACTATTTTGAGGAAGCTAATGCTGTTTCTGAAGCACGTCAGGAGTATCGTTATTAAATATCTCGATACTTCGGTTATCTATGATTTTTATGTCAAGGGTTCTCGCAGCAAGAAAGTGCAAATTTTTATTAACAAATATCAATCTGAACTGGGAATTAGCCTGTGGGTCAAAACAGAGTTCTATGGTGTGTTAGGGCGTAGAGTGAGAGATGGCGGCTTACCTTTGCATTTGGCAGAACGGGCTGCGAAACGCTTTGAACTGCATCATCAGCAAGGACTTTATACCTTGTTTGCTATTGATACAAAGGTGTTTGAACAGGCTGCTCAGTACACACGGCGTTTTCAACTTAGCATTAAGTCGCCGGATGCTATTCATTTATCTGTTGTCCAACTCGAGCAACTCGAGCTGGTTACCTCCGACCAAGGGCTTGCCAGTTTTGCCAAGCAATTAGGTATTTCTTTGACACTAATAAAGTAGCTTTACCTCGAGAAAGACTTCCTACCCTGAGAACGTCGCCGTGGTTGACCACCCTGTGCCGGACGGCTTGATTGACCACCCTGTGCTGGGCGGCTTGATTGATTACCTCGAGCCGGACCACTAGAGCCACTTTCGCTTGATGATTGTTGCGAAGGTCTGCGTGGACCTTTGTCAAATTTGCGTGGACGCTCCTCTTGAGGACGACCACCTTGATTCTGGCCACCTTGCGGACGGCCTGATTGGGGACGCTTGGGACGTGACGACCCAGTACCAGTTCTTGAAGACCCTGATCCTGTTCTTGAAGACCCAGCTTGTGGCTTGACTTGAGCCTCTAGAGCAGGATTACCATAATCAAAATCTTCTAAACGTCTACGCTCGAGCTTTTCCTTGAGGGCTTTTTCAATATCACGTACCATCACTTCATCATCAGCTATTGCCAGCGTGAAAGCTTCACCTACTTGCTCGGCACGACCTGTGCGGCCTATGCGGTGAATATAGGCATCTACGGTATCGGGCATATCATAGTTAATTACATGCGAAATGTCAGAAACATCTATACCTCTGGCTGCAATATCGGTAGCCACTAGCAAATCAAATTTTCCACTGCGAAATCCGTTCATGGCCAAAAGCCTTTGGTTTTGTGACATATTGCCTTGAAGCTGGGCCACGCGGTAACCGCGTTTATTTAGATCAACTGACATATTGCGCGCACGGTGTTTGGTGCGAGTAAAAATAAGCACCCGACCTGTAGCCTTGGTTTCAAGCAATCTTAAAAGCAGCTTAAATTTAAGTTCTCCCGAAACAGGATAAAGTGCGTGAGTCACCGTCTTAGCTGGTGAGATCATACCTATTTGCACCTTGGCCGGATTTTGCAAAAGTTTATCCGCCAGACTGCGAATATCTTCTGGCATGGTTGCCGAAAAGAAAAGGGTCTGTTTATGCTTAGGTAAAATATTCAAGATGCGTTTCACATCAGGCAAAAAACCCATATCACACATACGGTCAGCCTCATCTAAAACCAGCATTTCAATCTGACCTAGGTTGATATTTCGCTCATTGAGATGATCTAAAAGTCGCCCAGGGCAGGCCACCACAATATCTGCTCCACGGCGCAATTCTTTAATTTGCATTCCTTTGCTTACGCCGCCATAAATGGTCATACTGCGAAGCTTCGTGTTTTTTCCTAAGACCCGAATAGATTGATGAATCTGTTCGGCAAGCTCCCTGGTAGGTGCAAGGATAAGCGCGCGAACTCTATCACTAGGCCCCTTACTAAGGGTTTGTAGCATGGGCAATACAAACGCTGCGGTTTTACCTGTACCAGTCTGGGCTAGTCCTAGCAAATCTCGCCCTTCTAAAACAATTGGAATAGCCTGTTGTTGAATAGGTGTAGGTGTGGTGTAACCAGCCGCCTGAATAGCCGAAAGCAGGTTGGGTTCTAAATTCAAAGTTTCAAACACAAATAAACTCCTCGAGTTTTTACCAGACGCAGCAAAGAGAAGATCTCTTTAGGGTCAACGTACAAGCTTACACCACTTTTGCTTTTATCTTAGCTTTTATTCATGAGGTATTGATAACTTCGAGCCTTCAACAGGTTCTACCAAGTCATCCTATTCTATGATGCTGATAACTAAGGTTCGACTTAAAGACTACAACGTTTAAGTGTTGATGAGATACTACCTCTTTGTTTATAACGAGATGATACCTCCTACTCAGGGCTGCTCTAACGAGATGATACCTCCAACGGGTATATTTAGGCTATGAAGCTCTTTGATTTATCGGGAAAAGTTGCCATTGTTACTGGTGGAAATAGCGGCATTGGTTTAGGCATGGCCCAGGGCCTGGCCGAAGCTGGAGCAAGCGTAGTAATTGCTGGGCGCAATCAAGAAAAGTCTTTGCAGGCTGCACACCTGATTACCCAAAAAGGTGGCTCTGCACGTGCTGTTAGCTGTGATGTTACCGACGCTGCTTCAGTTCAAACGATGGTTGATGAAGTCCTTAAAGCCTGCGGTCATATTCATATTTTGGTCAATAATGCTGGCATCAATGTTCGCAAACGTCCTGAAGATTTGAGTTTTGAAGAATGGCGCAGTGTTCTTGACACCAATCTAGACAGTGCCTTTCGCTGTAGCCAGGCCTGTTATCCAGCCCTAAAAGCCGCCGGTGGTGGAAAAATTCTTAATAATGGTTCTATGCTCTCCCTTTTTGGCTCTCCCTGGGGTTCTGCCTATGCAGCTTCCAAAGGCGGTATTGTCCAACTTACCAAATCTCTGGCTACAGCTTGGGCCCAGGACAATATCCAAGTCAACTGTTTTCTACCCGGCTGGGTTGATACACCTATGACAGTTGATGCACGAAACCAAGTTGAGGGTCTAAACGAAAGAGTCTTGGCTCGTACTCCAGCCAAACGCTGGGGACATATAGAGGATTTTTATGGCATTGCCATCTTTTTAGCCAGTTCAGCCTCTGATTTCATTACGGGTACGGCCATACCGGTTGATGGTGGGTTTTCAGCAAGCGTACTATAGACATCTTGCACAAATCATTGCCCTCCCAGTTCATAATTATGAATACCAGCAATTAAGCTAAGGCGTAGACCAAAACGTTTACGGCGATTACGGTAACGTTCTTGAAGAATGCGAAAGACCTTAAGCTTGCCAATAACATGCTCAACAGCCATACGCTCGCTTGCCAACTTTCGATTGAAGGCTTTTTGTTCTTGGGAGAGTTCTTTTTTAGGTGGTTTACGATGTGGTATTTGGCTGTTGGAATGAAAGAGTTTGATACCTTGATACCCCTTATCAGCCTTGAGCTCAAGCATTTGATGGATACACAGATCCGAACGTTTGAACAGTTTGAAGTCATGTTCACGTCCTTTGCCTGTGAAGGTGCAGATAACCTGTTGGGTCTTCTTGTCTACCACAACCTGGGCTTTCTGAGTATGTCGTTTTTTCTTACCAGAGTAGTATTTACGCTGTTTTTTTTGGTCGTTCTACTGGACTTTCAGCCACATCAACGATGATGACTTCAAACGTCGTATTACTTTGCAATTGTTTCTTGCCTGGGAGTTTGAACTTCCCTGAACGAACTAAATGCTCCTCAACTCGTCTACTGATACCGCAAGCACTCGATTCATGGATTCCCCAATCACTTCCTAGCCGTAAGTAGGTGGGGTAATCTCGTAGATACTCTAGGGTCAGAAGTACCATATCCTCCGCACTTAGCTTAAAACTCCTTCCTCGTTTTCCTGTTTTATCTGCTACGGGTCGAACCACCTCAACCATCTCCCTATACGTTTTAGGCTGCACTCCAACCAATCGCTTAAATGCCTCAGCTTTCAATCTCTTTAATCGTTCCCAACTTCCTGCTTTTGTATGCTCCATGACCTATCTAAGCCTGTTTTGGCTATTTGTGCAAGAGGTCTTATAGATAAAGTAAGAGTTCCGATAGTGGACGCTGCATAAAATGTTCTTTAATACTTCTAGCAGATGTCAAGCGCACTTGCTTGAGATAAACCCAGGAAGAAACAATGCCCAGAATACGGCTTGTGATTTTGCCCTTATCTCACTATCTCTTGAAACTGCTACTTAAATGCTTTAAGGAAGTATTAGAGGAGTCAAGGTGTTTTTTATCGTTCTTGCATTCATCGTCATTGGGTCATTTGCTCTTCTTTTTAGTGTGTGGTTGACTGTCTGGAGTTGGACCATGCGCCCAAAACTTACTCAAGAAACATCTCTAAACAATTCAAACAATAAGTAGAGTGTATTACAAAAAGGTTGACTGTGTTTCTCTTATGGAGAAATGGAACAGGGCTTTTACCTAACAGAAAAAAGTGTTTTCACTGTATCGAGGAAATGTGTCTCGGGTTTGCCGCCGAACAATAGCCAGGGTTTTGTTGTTTGGTCTACTGCGTAATTGCCAGACTCGAGTTGCACCATAAACCATTCGACAAAGGCTTCAAAACTTTCCGCCACAACAACTTTATAGTCTTCATCACGCCCGAAGTTGATGACTTGCCCAGGTGTTCCTTTGAGATCAGGATCGAGGTCAATGCCTAGATGGTTTCCACCCCAATCGTGAGCAAAGGGTATCCAGAGGTTATTGGCGTAGGTGGCTTTGATGGCATCAGGCGTAATTGACTGGCAATTATAACAATACTGCTCGCGCAGCCATTCGGGGGTGTGGTTTCCAATAATTTCGTGCCAGCCTTCCCACTGCTTGACAACCTCTGCAAACGGCAAAAACGTCATACCGAAAAAGAGTCCACCAGCTTTAGTCGCTTCCTGCCCGTCATGAAAAGCGTAGAAGTTTTTGAGCGACGAGGGAAGCGTAACACCGAGTTTCGTCTCGAAGTCTTGCCACATTGTTTCGGCCAGTCCGGGACGCAAATCTTCATGTAATTCGGGAGAAACCCTCTCCAAAAAAGTCTCGAGGCGTGACCAAACTTCTTTCATTTATAATTTACTGTCATTTCCAGTACACCGTTCCATTTAACCAAATCGAATCCACTTGTCCTGTATCGGTAATATCATAATTAAACACACGCTTTTCGGTGCTACCATCACCATAAGTAAATTCAATGGTATTGCCCCGAACCACATACTTGCCCGTGCTGGTTGGGTCTTCGTTGTAACCAGCAACAGAGGTAGTCGCACCCCCTACTTCGGGTGTGGTGTAACTGACGGCACTCGAGCGGTCAATGGTAAAGCTGCCATCTGGATAGAATTCATAGAAACTCGAGCTAATAGAAATCCCACCATAACCACCCGTATGTTCAAAGACTCCTTGCAGTGGCAGCGAGTCTACGGGTGTCTGGTAAGCCCACTCCACGCTATCAATGGTGATATTAAAATTATCTTTACTAAAAGGTAGCGTCTTGCCTTCACTGCCAAAGGTAATGCCAGTATCGGTGATGATATAGGTATCACAAAGCGGTGTGCCATCTTTTAACATGCGTGTGCAATCTAAATCTTCGTAGCTCCAGTCATAAATACCGCGATACACATAACCGTTTGGCAAAAAGTACATATACTCAGGTGGTTCTATATCCACTTGTAAAAATGGCATCCCGTTACTACCCATAACACTGGTCATGGTTTGACGCACGGTGAAATCAATATATAAGCCTGATAAACCACCAGCACCAACAGCAGGTTGTGGTGCTTTAATAGTATCGGGTAAAAGCTGAAATTCTGCCGTGCCCTGTTCGCTAGGTACAGTGCCAGTTACGTCACCAATACGCGGACATTTGAGGACATGGTAAAGCCAGTTCCCAGTGAAGGGATCATCGTCTTCTTCGTACATGGCCAAAGTAGGAACACCGTTAGCATCTTGTCCATAGCGTGATATTTGGTCGTCGTAATAAATTTCCATGGTGCCATCTAGCCAAGTAAACGTGCCATCAGGTTTTATTTCAAAAGTATTATCTTCAGATATATCATCGCAGCCGTCTGCACCAAAGTCTGAGGTGCAGATATATTGATTACCAGAAAAAAGCTCGAGTGTAAAACTTTCCTCAAAAGGTTCAGGTATGTGTTCACCGGTATCAATATCATAGTCATCATAGCTGTAGTAGCACTGATAAGTTCCTTGGGCCACAGCGTTCATCGGGGTGAGTTTTGGAACACGTCCACTAGACTCGGCTCTGCTTTGTGCTTCATTCACAACAGCTTGCTCCTCAAAGGCATATTGCAGGGCAGCCATAAGGTCTGCGCCTTCACTCTGACAGCGAATCCAAACCCCACCACTATTTTGTACCAGTGTATGAAGCCCGCCTTGCCTGTCTATAATAAACATACCACCATAAGCAGCCGTACCACTTGCAGGATAAAGCTCGATGCCCGTACCACTCTTAAAAATCTGGGTCATCTCAGTTTCATCTTCCATACTTTGAGTAATAAAAGTGCCGTTTTCACTGGCACTGGCCGTGCTGAGAATGTAGGTTTTATCAGCGCGTAACTCAAGCCTTGCCCCTGCGTCTTTTACATCAACAGCAAACGGAGTATCACCAGCGATAAAGCATTGATAGTTGCCAGGGATGGGTTCTTGGAAAGGCAATGCGAAAGTGAAAAGTGAAAAGTGAAAAGTGAAGAGTGAAAGGCATAGACCTAAGAGAAGTCTCGAGTGGTGGGTCATAATCATTATTTTAGCCCATACATGAATGGATTACAGTGTTGATTCTCTTACTTAAAAACTCACTACTCCCTTGAGTAAATCGTGCCGTTGATATAAACATACTCGACCTGACCTGCTGCATTTGCCTCGAAGTGAAACACGCGCTTAACTAAGGTGCCATCGGCATAGATGAATTCTATAGTATTATTTCGTACGGCGTATGCTCCAATCGTTATAGGGGTTTCGCTATATTCGAGGGGTGGGAAAATGGCGTTTGAGAAATCCCAGTTGCGGAAGTGGTTGGCCGAATGGCAGACACTTGTCGGTGAGAATCCGGCTCTTGATGCCGGCGACGACGTGCGGGAGCTGTGGCCAGTAAAGTCCGTGCACGGCGAACGATACTATCTCAAGAGGCTTGGGCCATGGCGTAACCTACCAGTCCTAAGCGAGTATCGAATGATCGTCCACTTGCTGGAAGAAGGTGTGCGGGTACCGGCCTTCCAGTTGACCGACGATGGTGCTGTTACCGCAGGGCCGGCAGAAGATTCGTTTGTGCTCATGCGCGATTTTGAACACGAGCATATACCTGCTGCTGAGATCCCTCGCTTTGAGTCCGAGGTTGGCAGTGCGACAGCACATTTGCACCGAGCGATGTCGCGCTATTCGCAGCCTCTTGGTTCATACACGGAGGACATAGAAGGCGGCATAACCGATGGGCTGCGCTTGTCGGACGACCTTCTTCGTAGGCTTGACGCGGTAAGGGATGAAATCCTCCAGCCTCTCAGCAAATTGCCTCTCCAGGTTGTTCATGGAGACTTCACTCCGGACAATGTCCTTCATCTAGCTCAAGGTAGGGGTATCGGATTTATTGATTTCGATCATCTTCCAAATGCGCCGCGCATTTGGGACATTGCCAAATATTTGTCGCGTCGGATTCGGTTCCGTTGGTGCCAAGGCGTCCCCACCACGGTCAGAATGGACTGCGTTGAGGCGTTCGTAGCGGGATACACCAAGGTTGTTCCGCTTGATCGAACGGAGATCGAGTCGTTGCCCGGCGCGGTACTTGCCTACAATGTCATGGAAGCGAGTTACGACCAGAGCATCATGGCTGGGGTTCTCCCGCGTCGGATGCTCCCGGATCACGCGGAGGTCCTCCAGGATACACTGCAAACGATTGACTGGCAGCTGAGCAATCTTGACTCGATATCCGCGGCAGTACGTAGGGGCGTCCGTTTATGAAGGCAGATAGGCAGACGCCCTAGAACATTTGTTTTTAAGAAATAGTTTTGTTTTACGCAGCATCTAACACCCCTTTGAAAGAACCTACTGCTTCAAGAAATAATCTGTATCGCAGATATTTATAAAACTGGTGTCTCCATTAGTAGGCAAAAAGAAGGCACACTGTTTGGTGTACCCCGCATCTGAGTTAAAGATAAGCGTGTTGCCGTTTAGCGTATACGCGCCACTGTCACTATCTGAATCACTACCACCGCCGTAAACACCAGGATTACCAAAAGTTCCACCGGCAGAAAAAGTAGAGCTACTATCGTTTGAAAATTCATAACGTCCATCAGGTGAAAACATATAGAGGTCTGTCGAGATTGAGCTGGAACAACTTCCCATCGTGCATAGGTGAATAGGTGACGAGTTTGCGATGGTATATTCGTAAGTACCACTTAACATTTGTGAACCTGTGAGTCCTTTATTTTCATACAGCACACCGTCTAAAATTATCCCGCCATTATCTGCTTGGGAGACAGCCACCGACTCACCATTACTAAAAGTCAGTACATTACCTTGTAGTGAATAGGTTTTGCAAACAGGTTTGCCGTTGGGATAGGTTTTGGTACATTCATCGCTGGTGATATAACCATCTTCATAGACTCTGCCATCCGCTAAAAAATGATAGTAGGTCCAAGTTGCCGAGGAAGACACATTTTCAATGCTGTCATTTTCATATTCGGCTTTGGCATAAAAACCGTTAAGCCCACCAGAGCCTGCTGGCAAGGGCGGTGCAAGCGTGTTGCTGTATTTAGGAATCAGATTGGCTTTGGTGACCGCTTGGCAAACCATTGTCATTTCGGTAGAGCTGCCCACTGGGATAATGCCGTAAACTTCTGTTACTGTAAATTGCAAGGTTCTTAGGCCTGTTTCGTCTTCGATACTATAATCTGTTTCATCTTTTAGGGGTCCAGATTCCCAGACAATTTCTGTACTATCACTATCAGTAAAAGGTTCATAGCTGCCCTCTTGATTGTTAAATCTGTAGCGGTTGTTTGGAAGTAGCTCGAGTGCTACAGGTTGCGGATTTTCACCACTTGGCAAACAGGTATAACTAGCCGGTATGGGTTGCTTAAGGGCAAAATCCAGCAGTGCCTTTTGTTCGCGTGCGCCTTGTTGAAAACAATCTATATGTACCCTATAATCATTTTCTATAATTTCAATATAAGTGATTTCTGAACCCCAGTCATCAAAGCCCACCGTAGCAGCATGTGGCAAGCCATAATCATCTTCACCTTCAACAATATCAGCAGTTGGATTAAAGGGTCCATTCAGCCATTGCAGATAGTTTCCTTCTACGCCTGTACGGAATTCACCTTCACTCTCGCCATTTACACGGTAGCGATGATTAGGCAGAATCTCGAGGACGTATTCACTCAAGTAGCGCGGATAACCTGCGCCAATCTCCAAATTGCTAAAACTCGGATAGCAGTAATAAGTATCAACAATAGGCTCTACCTCGAGGTCAATAGTTGCATCATATTTACTTGCTACTACAGTGATGTTATTAAGATCAATTTTTGGCGTAGCGTCAGGGTAACCTGCACTTAGCTCTGGGGGAATAGGCTGGTTGTATTCGCACCTGTAGGTTCTGAGATATTCAATATCTAGCTGGTTACCTTCGTCATCTTGAGCATAATCTACTCGAGAATAAAAAAGGGCAGTCTTAGCTTCTGCATTCGTGCCATAAGACATGCTTAAACCACCTAGTGACCCACCTTCTAGATGTACCGTGTTTTGCGCTGCGTCAAAGCTGTAAATACCAGAACTATAATCACTTTTGAAAATGTCATTTTGTCCTATGGTCAGCGTCGTACCATCAGCAAACATCAGCACATAAAAAACTGTTGGGTCATCATCTGGATAGTGACTCGGATAGTCACCACTGGCTCCGTGCGTGGTATCAAAGGTGTAAATGCAAGCGTAGCCACCCACTTGAAAAGGTTGTAAAGGTTGCAAAGGCTCAGACAGCTCGTTTAGAGTAGGTGTTGTAACGACTTCTGGGAGTGTACTTGGTCTGTTGCGTGCCGCATCAATGCTAGCAGTGATGTTTGCACCCGCAGATTGACAGCGAATCCAGAAGTTATTGTTATTGGCAATAATGACATAGGCCTCACCAAGATAATCTATAAAGAACGCGCCTTCATAAGCTGCGCTGCTGGTATTGGGTTGTAAAGAGAGAACACTACCACTTTGAAAAAGAGCATCTGTATTTTCTTCACTGCTTTCAAACACCGCTGTGGTTATGCTTCCTTCTTCAGTGGCTGAGGCAGTTGTAAAGCGGTAGCTCTGGGGGTTGAGAAACTTGAGTGTTGCAGAAATGGCTTGAGCGTTTATATCAAAGGGGTCGGTAGGACTCGAGAAACACTGATAGATGCCAGGGATAGGATCTTGCAGGGGCAAGGCATAAATGACCCCAAAAAGCCAAATGAATAAAATAAATCCTCGTCGCATGAAGCTCTAAACTAACAAAAATCCATGAGGAAGTAGGTAAAAATTTACCTTTTTAAAAGTATTAATTAAGAACAGCCCCAAGAAACACATTAAGATGATAGCTGCTATACCCGCTATAGCTCGAGTTTTCTTTTGTGAGATTTCTGAATTAAGCTATCCTTTTAATGTGATTTACTATTTTTAATGTGATTTACTATTTCTCAGAGATGTGGTTTATAAGATACCTTTGGAGGCAATCATGCTTAAACAATTTCTAATTCTAACCTTTTTTCTACTCATAACGGCTCAGGCCCAGCTTTTTGATTCTATTGGTGGAACCCTTAAAGATGCCAATTTAGGTAGCACTCTAGGAACTGGGGCAGCTACCCCAACACCTGCAGATATTAGCTTTTTAAGCTATATCCCAGACCCCACAGTCAGTGAACAGGTCATCACCGAGTTTGTTGAAACCTTAAAATCAAGCGGTCAAACCACACCCGAGCAGGCCACCCAAATGGAAACAGCTATTCGAGAAAGTCTCACCAGAGAGACCATGCAGCAATTTATTGATGAACTCTTTGTAGGTGAAGGCTTCAAACTAGATAACCTAGCTGATGTTTTAGCTATCTACTTTATCGCTTCTTTTGTAGTGTTAAATGATCTAGATAGCACCAGCACCGAACAGGATTTGGCCGTTCGCAACCAGATCATCAACGCATTTGGTAGTGTTCCAGAAATAAAACAATTAAGCGACGCAGATAAACAAAAGACGGCTGAGGCACTGATACTCTTTACAATTTTTCTAGCCAATGATTGGCAGCAGGCTCAGCAAGGTGTAGAAGGCTATGACTTAAACACCGTCAAAACTTATACCAAAGATACCCTTTTACAAATGGGTATTGACTCCGCCCAGTTTGACTTTACCCCTACAGGCTTAGTACGCAAAGGAAATACGCCCCAAGGTGGCACAACCACCACCCCTACTCAAACTACAACTCCTACTCAAACCACAACCCCCAATACCCAAACCACTACACCAACCAATATTAGCCCAGACATCCAGGCTCAAGTGGATGCCATGAAACCTGAAGAGCTACAGGCCATGTTGCCACAGTGCCAACAACTTGCAGCTAATCCTGATGCGGCGAATGGTATTGAAAAAGGCCCGGAAGTGCTTGCTGTATGCCAAGCAGTTATCGCCAAGGCAGGTGGCACAGCACAAACTCAAACCCCTACTCAGCAAACTCAGGAAAATCCTTTAGGTGGTACTGAGCCTGCACAAAACCCTCTCAATCCTCTGCAACCTGCCGCAGTTGATCCTTTTGCTGGCAATTTTAGTGGTCAGAATATGGCTTTAACTTTAAGTGGTGCAGGAACCTATACGGGGCAACTTACCTTTAATGGGCAGACTTTTCCTGTAACAGCCACCAGCAATGGACAAAATCTAACTGGAACCTTTAATAGTGGTGGTACAGACTTTGATTTTTCAGCAACGTTGCAAGACAACACCATGACTTTGCAAAGTGGGGGAAGCAACTTTACCCTGACCAAACCTTAAGCGGATTCGACAGGGATTTCAGGCTGGCGCAATACTAAACCGCCCTTGTAATATACTTGCAGGAATGCCTGAACTACTTCAGGGTCAAACTGTTTACCTCTTTGAATTTCAATTTCACTGATAGCATCTTCAACACTCAAGGCTTTCTGATGCTTGCGGTCACTGGTCATGGCATCAAAGGTATCGGTAATGGCTACAATGCGTCCTTCGATAGGAATGGCCTTGCCAGCTAATCCTCTAGGATAGCCACACCCATCCCAACGTTCATGGTGAGTTAGAGCTATCGAGGCCGCCAACTTGATCATAGGAGATTGTCCACCAGATAAAAGTTGTGCGCCAATCATGGAGTGAGTCTTAATGGTTTCAAATTCTTTAGGGGTGAGTGAACCTGGTTTATAGAGAATTTGATCAGGGATGGCTACTTTGCCTACATCATGTAAACGAGCAGCTCGCATAAACACTTCGCTTTTACCTACCGAAAAGCCCATTTCTAGAGCCACCAAATAAGCATTTTGGGCAACTCGCCAAACATGTTCGCTGGCTTTAGGATCGCGGTATTCAGCTACTACTGCCAAGCGAGTAATCATCTCATAATAGGCACTCTCGAGCTGAGCATCTCTTTGTTCAATCTGCGTCTTGAAAATATACTGACTTTGAGAAGTCTGGCGATATAAACGCCTGGTTTGCAAGGCATTTTTGACCCTTACTTTTACTTCGACAGCATCATAGGGCTTCTTAATAAAATCACTGGCTCCACTATTGATAGCTTGTTCTTTAGCACTAGGATGCTCATCAGAAAGCAGGACAATCATCGGCAAAAAGCCTTCGGTTATAGTCAAGGGCTCGAGGGCCGCCATCAACTGAAACCCGTTGAGTTGGGGCATATTTAGGGCAAGTATGACCAAATCTGGTTTAAGTGAGCTAAATTGGGCCAAAGCCTGCCAAGGGTCATGAATGGTTTTGACATCCACATAACCAGCTTTTTCAAGAACCTGACCTAAAGCTTGGGTGCTGGCTTGGTCACTATCCACAATCAAAATGGACATATCAGAAGACTTCGGTAAGACTTCATCATGGGAAGACGGTCTAGATAGAGATATTGAGAAGTTCATAATTAGGCATGATTATAGCAAGCTAGGTATTACAAAAAAGTCATTTTTTAGCCCAGAGTCTACTCGAGCATTCTCTGGAAAATTAAGTACTTTCATATACTTTTCACCTTGAAAATCTGGATGCTTATGGAGGGGCGATTAGAGACTTCTTACGGCTCATTTATCTCATCTGTCACTGAGGATTTTTCTTAAAGTCTGTAAAGTAGATGTATAAAGGCTTTAGGCCTTGTAAGGGAGTCTTACGATGTTACTTATGATTATCACTATCACTTTTTTAGGCTCATTTGCTTTACTTTTTAGTGTTTGGTTAATCGTCTGGAGTTGGGTCATGAGCCCTATGCAACACAGAGTCACTCAGCACAGAGTCACTCAGCACAGAGTCACTGCAAGACCTGATTACAAAATCCAAGAAATCCTCAGTTAGACTTTTCGGGCAAAGAGGCAATACCTTCTCTAAGAGCATAAAGGGCTGCCTGAGTACGATTATTAAGACGCAGCTTAGAAAAAATTTCTGACAACCTATTACGCACAGTTTTCTCGCTGACCTCGAGCTTTTCTGCAATCTCTTGGTTCGAGGCCCCTTGGGCCAAAAGACGCAAAATGGCCGCTTCTCGCTCGGTTAGGTCTGAAAGTTTATGTTCGGCATTTTCTGGGGTCACTTCTTTCACCCGCTTAAACTCATCCAAAATCGAGGCGGCCATATCTGCACTGAGCAAGGTCTCCCCTTCGGAAACACGTCTAATAGAATCAATTAAGTCATTGGCATCGGCATCTTTGAGCAAATATCCCCTTGCTCCAACCTTAATGGCTTCAAAAACATAGGTGTCCTGGCGGTACATAGTCAGGATAATCACCTTGGCTTCGGGCCATTCTGCCAAAATATCCTTGGTCGCGGCAACCCCATCTAATTCGGGCATTTGAATATCCATGACAATAATGTCAGGCTTGGTTTCTAGGGCATACCGAACGGCCTCACGCCCTGTAGAGGCTTCACCAATCACCCTAAAAGCAGTTTCAGTCTCGAGGATACTTCTTAAACCTTGGCGAAACATGGCATGGTCATCACATAGCAAAATACGAATCATGGCTCTATGGTACTGCATCTAGAAGTCAGAGATTAGGTTCTGGGTTTCAGGTTTTGGGGATCAGGTTTCAGGGAAAGGGTTAAAGTGCTTTTAATTCTTGCCGTTGGCTCTATCTTCAATGACTGAAGCTAGTTGTTCATCAAAACCTAGATGCTCAGTAAGGATGATTTGCTTGGCCAGGTAGCGCACTCGAGCCTCGCTGATAATGGTAGGTAAATCCTCCTGTACATGAGACCCCATATGTAAAAAATAGGGCATCATCACAATGGTTTCATAGTCCTGATTCGCCAGAATATCTATAGCAGCCGGAATACTCGGTTCATTACATTCCATAAAAGCAACCCTAACGGCTGTGCCCAAAGCATCTTCAACCTGCTTGGCAATTTCATAAATCGGCTTATTGGCTTCTGGCGTTGGTGTGCCGTGGGCCATTAAAACAATGGCCGTATGTTTTGTAACAACAGCAGTTTCTTGAATTCGCTTAATGACAATCTCTACTAGCACAGGATGCACACCAAAGGACTGAGACATAGAAATGGGTATATCTGGATAGTTAGCCTGGGCTTCATTCACTAATTTTCTTAAAGCAGTGTGAACATAATAGCCATCAATCAAAAAATAAGGCTGAACACAGATGCGAGAAGCTCCTTTTTTGATTAGACGCTCGAGACCATCTTGAAAAGTGGGCTTACTGAAATTCAAGAATGCCGCCGTAGACAGTGGCACAACCCCACGCTTACGCAAGAGTGCCGCCAAGCGAATCATCGAAGCACCTGAGGCTTGTTTGAGTGAACCGTGACCGATGAGTAAAATAGAATCCATAAAATTGATTAAAAGTTAAAGAGTAAAGATTGCTTTTAATCTTTACTCTTTACTCTTCACTCTTCAATCATTATTTGATCATACTCGAGTAAGTCGTTACAGTCTGCGTTTCACTTCGCAATTGCGGGGTGAGGTCATGAACAAACCAAGCAAGTTGGTCGCGCAGTTTGACGACCTCGCCAATAATAATTGCTGCCGGGGCTTGAAGGTTGGCCAGTTCAATTGTTTTTGGCAAATCAAGCAGTGTTGAAGTGACGGTTTGTTGTTTGTGCGTCGTACCGTAACTCACGGCTGCGGCTGGTGTATTTGCGTCACGCCCATTGCTGATAAGCTCAGTAACAATACTTTGAATATTTCCTACGCCCATAAGAATAACCAGGGTGTCAACGGCGGTGGCTAGGCTGGCATAGTTAATGCTCGAGTCTTCCTTATTTGGGTCTTCATGACCTGCCACAACTGCAAAAGAGGTGGCAACCTTGCGGTGCGTGACTGGAATTCCGGCATAAGCAGCCGCAGCAATTGATGAGCTAATTCCTGGCACAATTTCAAAAGGGATACCTGCTTCACGCAAAGCCAAAGCCTCTTCCCCACCACGTCCAAAAATAAATGGGTCGCCACCTTTAAGACGCACGACACTCTTTCCTTGCTGCGCTTTATCAACAAGAAGTTGATTAATGTCTTCTTGAGTCCAAGTGGTTTTGCAGTCTTTGCCATGTTTACCTACATAAATGAGTTCAGCATCGGCACGGCATTCGGTTAAAATTTCTTGACCAATCAGGCGGTCATAGGCCACGGCATCAGCGTTTCGCAACAAACGAAGGGCTTTTACTGTCAAAAGTTCGGGGTCGCCTGGCCCTGCGCCGACTAAAGAAACAAAGCCTTTTGTGAATGGATTCATATGGACTCCTTTGTGTGGGAAGGTTGCATAATGTTTGCGTTTGTTGCGTTCACTTGTGGTGTTACAAGGGGCTGCCATTCGACTATACTCAGCCCCTCCTGTTGAAAGTTGAGATGCGTTCAGGATTATTGAGTAATTCGGAAATGAGTTGATGTCTCGAGCTTTCATCCAACTGCGCTACTTCATTACGGTGCGTCTGGAGAGCCTCGAGAACCTCTATATACTTGTCAGGAAAATGCTGCTCGAGTTCTTCCTTGATATATCTAGTTAAAGCAGGGCTTTTACCGTTACTCGAGACCGTAAGCATTAAATCACCACGCCGAACTGTTCCAAGTGTATGAACATTGCCAAGTTCTGGGTTATCCACAACACTACACAAGAGGTTGTGAGTAAGTGCATCATTAGCGATTTGTTTGTTTACGGCTTCATCATTGGTTGCAGCAATAACCAGTTGGGTGTTTTGTAAATCTGTTGTTTCATAGTGTTTTTCTAAATGTGTGATTTTGTTTTGTATTTTTAGCTCGAGTAATCCTTTTGTTAATTCAGGACTAATCACCGTTGGTTTTACGTTTGCTTCAAGCAGAGCTTTAACTTTTCGTTCTGCGACTTTCCCGCCACCTATCACAGTGGCCCGATATACTTTTGTTAGAACAACGGGAAGGCTCGAGGTATTCTTAGTAGTTTTAAGATTTACTAAGGAAGTTTCTGTCCGCGTTTGCAAGGGGATAAATCCCCTTGTTGAAATATTGGCTTCATCTTCTTTTTGATAATACTTTACAAGCTCCATAACCATTGCACCCATGCGCTCATGCTCTGGTGCGACAATTCTTGAAATACCATTTTTGCGAAGTTCTGCACTTGTCATACTACCAACAGACAAAGCAATTACCCGCTTGTTGAAAGCTCTCTGCAAGAAGCTCTCTGCCCTCTGCCGTCTTGCGCCTTCAAAGAAAAACTTGACTTGCGTATTACTGGTAAATGCTACAACATCAACATCATTAGATAAAACTTCATATAAAAAGTGTTGTACGTTTTCTTCACTTGGTTCTTCATAAAAATATAAAGGGATTTCTGTAACGATTGCACCTTGCGATAAAAGCCAATCGGTTAAAACCGGCATTCTTTCACCATGAAGTTGCACAGCAAGGTGCTTGCCTGCAAAATTCCAAGGGGCTCCCGTGCGACTTTGCTCGAGTTTCCTAGTGCCTTCCTCGAGTTGTCTTCTTACACCCTCCACAGTTCCATCATCATCTACAATTACAGGTTTGAGTCCGAGTGTTTTAAGTGCATTGAAGGTTTTATATCCCCTAGCCGCAATGTTTGCATTGGCCAAAATCTCGCGCAAGTGTTCCCCTAAATTTAGTTCATCAGCTTTCTCTAACAATGCCTTTGTTCCCACACCCGTCACCAGCACAAACCATTCTGCACCCTGTTCACACACTTTCCGAACTGTCTCAGAGAGTTCTGCACTGTCATTGGAGACACTGCCCATCATTGGGCGGCACAGGGCCTCACCACCTTGTTTGGCAATAATGGCTGAGAGTTCATCAAATTTTCGCCCACCTGCGACGGCGATGCGTTTTCCTGTTAAGGGTTGAGACATGAAGACATCCTTGGTATTTCGTTGCAGTGTTCGCAATGAGCATTATTTTGAGAATTTCGTTCTAAACAATGGCTCCTAAATGGTAAAATCTATGCCATATGTTGTTTATAACCTGACCAGATGATACCTGCTATAGTTTATAACATTTGTAATTTATTTCAAGCACTTTCTTTACGCCAAAACCTTTTCTTATGCGCTTCCTAACACAATCGTTCGTTTGCGGTATTCGGTGTAATCGGGCACAAGGCGATTATAGGTTCCGTCCATGAGCGGCGAAGAAATCATAAAATCCGCCGAGGCGCGGTTGCAGGCAATCGGGATATTCCAAACCACCGCCATTCGCAGCAAAGCCTTAACATCGGGGTCGTGTGGTTGCGGCTCGAGTGGGTCCCAAAAGAAAATCAAAAAGTCAATTTTGTTATCCACAATTTTTGCACCAATTTGCTGATCGCCACCTAATGGCCCACTTTGCAGACGGTGGATAGTAAAACCTAACTCACGCTCGAGGATTTCGCCTGTAGTGCCTGTAGCAAACACTTCATGATGGGCTAACAGAATCGAATTATATTTTGCCCACTCGAGCAAGTCCTGTTTTTTATTGTCGTGGGCCACTAAAGCAATTTTTTTATCGTGTTCCATCGCAATTTTCAGGTGTGGCATAGTATCCTCATTTCATGTTTACATAATTTAGCCTCGAGGCTGGTGAAAATAAAGGAAATTCAAGGTTAAAGATTCAAGGTTGAAAGTTTTTTGGTTTTTAGTCTTTAATCTTCAACCTTCAATCTTTAATCGAATTATACAGTTTGAAGCAACCCCGCCTTCTCTAAAACGGCCTGCGGAACCTTCGAGCCACACCACCTCACCTTCAATCTTTACTGGATAGGTTTGGAGTTTCCACTCGGTGTTGCCACCTAAGTGTTCACCGGTATTAAGTGAAAAGGAGTTTTTATGAAGCGGGCAAGAAACTTTTGGCTCACTATTTGCATCACCAACAAGTCCACGCGATAACACCATTTGCTTCTGATGAGGGCATTGATTAGCTACTGCGTACCATTCATCTTTACCAAAGTTGAAAATAGCAATCTGCAACTCACCAATTTTTACACAGGCTCCAGCATTAGGTAGAAAAGCATCGGTGTTTGCAACATTAAACCATTCGGATTTTTTCATTGTTCCTCCAGAATTTGAGTAAAGATTGAAAGTTGAAGAGTAAAGATTTTTTTAATCTTCACTTTTCAATCTTTACTCTTTACTCATTTAGTCGTTCCCTACTCGCTCACTTATATTCAAAACTTCTGCAATAACGGGTAAGGCTTGACCACGAACCTCCAAAAACTTAATGCTCGAGTCTTTCTCTTCACTATTTACAAACGGTCTAAAGCGTTTTACTTTTTCAGGGTCGTTCACGGTTGTTTGCCATTCACATTGATAGGTATCTACGATGGTTTGCATTTCTCGCTCGAGTTCCTCTGCTAATTCTAACTTGTCATGAATAACAACATCTTTAATATGATTGATACCGCCCTCGAGCTTATTGAGCCACGTTGCAGTTCTCATGAGTCTATCTGCGGTGCGAACATAATACATCAAGAAGCGGTCAATATATTTAACCAATGTTGAAGTATCAACATCGCTAGCAAGAAGAACTGCGTGTTGTAGTTTCATACCACCATTACCACACACATAAAGGTTCCAGCCTTTTTCTGTTGCAATCACACCAACATCCTTACTTTGTGCTTCTGCACATTCTCTAGCACAACCAGATACAGCCATTTTAATTTTATGTGGAGCACGTAAACCTTTGTAGCGGTTTTCAATGTCAATAGCAAGTGTCGTAGAATCTTGCACACCGTATCTGCACCATGTCGAGCCGACACAAGACTTCACTGTGCGTAGTGCTTTTGCATAGGCATGGCCAGATTCTAAACCTGCTTCACCAAGTTGCGCCCAGATAGTGGGTAAATCCTTCAGCCTGGCCCCAAACATATCTATACGTTGACCACCTGTGATTTTTGTGTAGAGGTTATAGCTTTTTGCCACCGCACCAATCGCAATCAGTTGGTCAGGTGTGAGTTCGCCTCCTGCAACCCGTGGCACAACAGAATAGGTTCCATTACGCTGAATATTTGCCATAAAGGTATCATTGGTGTCTTGAATTGTTTGATATTCCATGACATGTTCATTCCAAGTGCTAGCCAGCATCGAAGCAACGGCAGGCTTGCAAACTTCACAGCCTCGCCCACGTCCGTAACGCCCTAAAAGTTGATCATAGGTTTTGATTTGTGCAAGTTTAATAATTTCTAAAAGCTCTTGCCGTGTATAAGAGAAGTGTTCACAGAGTGATTTATCAACTGCAACACCAGCTTTTTCTAGCTCGAGCGTAAGTAAATCATTTAAGAGCGGCACACAACTTCCGCAGCCTATGCCAGCTTTACAAGATTTTTTAAGTGAAGCTATATCATGACAACCTGCTTGGATTTGTGTACTGATAGCACCCTTACTGATGTTTTCACAACTACAAATCGTCGCATCATCTGTGAATGCAGCAACACCTGCGATTGCATCCTTTTCACTTTCAGCAACGAGCAAACTTTCAGGTACATCAGGTAGGGTTTTCTTTTGTTGATAGTAATTGAGGAGTGTTCCATAATCGCTCATATCGCCTACAAGAATCGCACCGAGTAAGGTTTGCTCATCAGAATAAATAAGTTTTTTGTAAATACCTTGTCTCGAGTTCAAAGTCACAGCACTATGGGCAGTCTCAAGCGTTGCATTGCCGATACTTGCTACATCTACACCTAACAGTTTTAATTTTGTTGATAGATCAGCACCCTTAAACGTTGCATCTTCACCAAGTAAATGTTTTGCAGCCGTTTCTGCTTGACGATACCCAGGTGCAACAAGTCCATACACCATCGTACCGTGCAAGGCACATTCACCAATTGCATAAATATCTGGGTCGGAGGTTTGCAAATGGTCATTCACCAAGATGCCACCACGCTCACCAAGTGTGAGTCCTGCTTGTTTTGCTAGTTCATCTCGAGGGCGAATGCCAGCAGAGACGACGATCATGTCTAGCTCAAGTACGGAATCATCCGTAAATTGCAAGCCCGTTACAAAATCTTCACCTAAAACTTCTTTGCTGTTTTTGTTCAGATGAACGTGTACGCCGAGAGTTTCGATTTTCTTTTGGAGAACACTCAAGCCTTGTGTGTCAAGTTGCCGCATCATCAGTTTTGATGCAAACTCGACGACATGTGCTTCTAAACCCAAATCAAGTAAAGCTTTTTCAGCCTCGAGTCCGAGTAAACCGCCACCAATCACCGCAGCTTTTTTACATTTTTTCGCATGGTGAATCATGCTATCTAAATCTTCAATGGTGCGGTAGACAAACACACCTTCCTTTTTGATACCTGGTATATTTGGCACAAAAGGTGCAGAACCTGTAGCAAGAATAAGTTTGTGATACTTGAGCACCTCACCATTTACCGTGGTGACAGTTTTATTATCCCTGTCTATATTTTTCGCACCTTCGCCAAGACGCAAATCAATGTTTCGCTCGCTGTACCAAAGCAACGGCGCAAGACTTAGTGACTCAGCACTTTTGTTTGTAAAATACTCACTCAAATGCACCCGGTCATAAGCAGGACGCACTTCTTCACAAAGTACCGTGATGTCAAAACTTTGGTGTTGACTGGTGAGCTTCTCGAGAAACTTAAAACCCACCATGCCATTGCCAATGACTATTAGACGTTGTTTGTTCATATCATCACTCCTTAGGCTAAAAGATTCAAGATTGAAGATTCAAGATTTTCTAATTTTTAATCTTCGACCTTCAATCTTCAATTGCTCTTAATCTCCCGCCGGCGCAGATGCATCAATCACAGGTTTAATTTTCCCTGCTTTAATACTCGAGACTGCAACATTCATCCACACAATGCACACCGCCGTAAACACCAATAAAATCCAGAAAATACTGGCAGGATTCCCTGTACTTGCAGCAATTGGCGAAAAGAAATACTTTGGTAAAAACCAACCACCAAGCCCACCGATTAAACCAACCATGCCGCCCACTGCACCGACATCGTTGGGATACCAAGTGGGAACCATTTTATAATTAGAGGCTTTACCAATACCCATGGCCACACCGACGACCGCCATAAGCGCAGTGAACATCACAACACCGAGAGCTTGGGGTGCAATAAGTGCAAGTGGAATACAGCAAGCAGCAATAATATAAAAAACACTAAACATCACTTGACGCGAGCCATATTTATCAGAGAGCCAACCACCAAAGGGGCGCAGCAAGCTGGCAGGGAAAATAAAAATCGTTGTCAAAAGTCCAGCAGTACCAAGCGGAATACCATAAACATCTACATAATATTTTGGCAACCATGAAGACAGTGCAACATAAGCACCAAAAACGACAATGTAATAAAACCCAAAACGCCACACTTGCACGAAGCGAAGTGGTGCAAACATTTTTCCATATGCTTTGGCATGGCCAGGTTTTTTATCTTGTTTGGGTGTAAAGTAAAAAAGTAATATAGCCATTACAAGCATTAAAATGCCATACAGAAACGGTATAAATCGCCAACCACCAGGAATCATACTACTAGCACCCACTGGCATGAGTGCAATCATCGCTGGACCAATAAGTTTGGTAACAGAAGCACCAACATTGCCAGCACCAAACATCCCAAGGGCGTAACCTTGACGTTCTTTAGGAAACCAGGCTGCGTTCCAAGCAATACCAATTGCAAATGATGTACCTGCTAAGCCCATCAGCAAGGCATAGATAATCAGTTGTTCATAGGTTTGAACGCCCGAAATTAAAAAACATGGAATCGCAATAAAGAGCAAAAGAAGTGTCATCAAAATACGCCCACCAAATTTATCAGTCAAGATTCCCATTGGTAATCGTAAAAGCGATCCTGTTAAGACTGGAATTGAAATAAGCGTTGCAAATTGTCCATCTGTAAGTCCAAGCTCTTCACGAATTCTTACGCCAAGAATGCCGAACTGTAACCACACCGCAAAAAAAGCAGTAAAGGCTGCCGTTGACCAAAAGAGAACTGAGTTTCTGCCGTCGTACTCACTGATTGTTATTTCCATCTTGCTTGTCATATTGCCCTCCTTAAAATAATTAAAGGTTGAAGATTAAAGAGTGAAGATTAAAACCAAAAAAATCTTGAATCTTCAACCTTGAATCTTGAATCGCCTTTTAATCGCCACTAACAAATTGCCTTTTACCTCCTTGATCAAGGCCTAACTTTTCCGCTTCTTCTTTACTGACTGCCTCCAGATTTGCAGCGCATACTTTGAACTCGGGCATTTTACAAATCGAGTCTAAAACAGGATTAGTTAAACGGTTGGCGGCTTGTGCGCCTTCCCAGTGCATGGGGATAAAAAGTACATCAGGCTTGATCTTTTTGGTAATTTTTACCTTATAGAGGGCTTCGGCGCGGCGCGTGGTGACGCGAGCGAATTCGCCTTGATAGAGTTTGAGTTTGGCTGCTGTATTTGGGTGGACTTCGACAAAAGGCTCAGGCTTTTTGTGAATGAGCATATCGGTTCGGCGTGTATGATTACCAGTGAGATAGTGAACTAAGTAACGGCCTGTAGTGAGTTGAAAAGGATAGGTGTCATCGGGAACTTCGTCTGGGTGGTGATAAGGCAGTACATGAAATTTGGCGCGTCCATCGGAGTGGGCATATGTTTCTGTGAACATGCGGGGTGTACCTGGATGCAGGAGGCTTGGGCATGGCCAAAAGAGTTCTTCGTTATTTCTCAAACGTTCATAAGTGATGCCGTAGTAGTCGGCGGGGCCGCCTTGGCTGGCATGGCGAAGTTCGGTGAAGATGGCTTCTGAGATAGTACTAACTTCGGTACTTTGTGTGTTGGAACCCCCCGTACTTAATTTGTAATCAGTGAAATTCGCTTCTGAGATAGAACCCCCCGCACTTTCTTTGTAATCAGTGAAGTTTGCGTCAACATTTGCAACATGCTCCCCCCTAATAGGGGGGACAGTTCCAAATGTTGACGCAGTTATCGTTCTCTGCAAATGAGGCACAGGGGGTTCCTTCTCCGCAATAAGAGTAAGTTGGCCAGCATAATCGAAATACCTCTCTGCACCAAGTCGTTGGGCTATATCCAAAATAATTTCAGTATCTGTCCTCGCACCCTCAGGTGGAAGACGCAAGGCCTCACGCAAAACCACACGACCCTCGAGATTCGTCGTGGTGCCAGTCTCCTCAGCCCATAGCGATCCAGGCAACACAATATCGGCAAGCATAGATGTTTCAGATAAAAAAGTATCAACCACAACCAAATGATCCATCGTGCCAAGCCATTTTCTTACTCGGTCTGTGTCTGGTGAACTAATAACTGGGTTAGAGCCAAGAACAAATAAACCACGAATTTCTTTTCTACCAATAGCTTGCATTAATTCAAAGGCGGAATAACCTGGCCCTGGTAAATCGTCAGGTGATATTCCCCAAACGTTTGCGACATGTTCTCTGGCGACTTTATCAGTAATTAAACGATACCCAGGAAGTTGATCAGCTTTCATGCCATGTTCGCGTCCACCCTGACCGTTGGCTTGTCCGGTCAGTGTGCCATAACTTGCGCCGAGTGCCAGAGATAAATTGATAACAGCGAGTGTGCTGGCAACGCCCCTCGAGTTCTGGTCATTGCCCCGTCCGGTTAAAAAAAGTGGGCGTTTGGCATTGCCTAAAAGTTCAACAGCTTCATGGACTTTTTCAACTTGTAATCCAGTGGCGTTAAGCAAATAATCTAAATTCGTACTGCGAACATAGGCTGCTGTTTCTTCAAAATGACTGGTGCGCTTAGCAATAAACTCTGGCTTGTACCAACCCTTATCCAAAATAATTTTTAGCATCGCAGTTGACAGTGCAAAATCTTCACCAACATTAATTTGCAAATGCAGCGCAGCAAGATTAGTGGTGCTAGTTTGGCGCGGGTCAACCATGATAAATTTCGTGCCGTTGTGTTTAGCCTCGAGCAGAGTGTTCACCATAATCGGCAAGGTCTCGGCGATGTTGCTACCAAAAACCATGATCACATCGTGCTTGGGAATATCAGAAAGCGGCATGTTGAGACCTCTGTCAACCCCAAAGGCTTTATTGGCACCTGCGGCAGCAGCAGACATGCAGTAACGTCCGTTGTAATCAATGTGTGGAGTCTTTAGAGCAACGCGAGCAAACTTGCCCAGTAAGTAAGCTTTTTCGGTTGAAATCGAAGCCCCTGAATAAACGGCGTTAGCATCATTGCCATATTTGAATTTCAAAAACTTAAAGCCAGCCACAGCGCGTTCCATGGCTTCTTCCCAGGTTGCAGGAACAAGTTCGCCTTTGCGACGAACAAGTGGCGTAATGACGAACAAGTGGCGTAATGAGGCGTTCACGGTGGTTGAAAAGTTTTGCGCTATTTTGCCCTAAAACACAGAGTTTATTCTTATTGATGGGATGCTCGAGCGGTTCAACTATAACGCCCTCTGGGGTTTCAGAAAGGTGCATTCTGCACTGCATGGCATAATAACAACAATGGGTTTTGCTACTACGATACGTCAAAGACGCTGATATACACCTCTCCAAAATAGAATCTCTTTTTCAGGAATTCATCGGGATTTGGTTTCCCGATAACAGAACAATACGAATTAAATTGCATTTTGTCAAGTAAATTATATTCATTTTTCCATTTATTGGGTAACGATATGCATAATTTATCAATTTTTTTGCAAAATGTATTTATATATCTTAGCAAATGTACGTATATATTTGCTCAAAATGTATTCAAAATACATTAAATTATCCATAAGTCTAAATTTTCCAGCTATTTCTTGGGAAATGAATCTGTATTTGGTTGTTTTAGGAGCGTGATAAGCTAGAACGATATGGCCAACCCTAAAGGCGAGATTATCGCCCATGCTCAACGAGAAAACCTAGGCAAACCTCAATTCAAGACCCATATCACCGGGCCAGACCATGAGCCTACCTTTCATTGTGACGTAGTAATAGGAGAAAAAATAATTGGTCAAGGTCAAGGCCCTAACAAAAAAGTAGCCGAGAAACGGGCCTCTGAGGTGGCATTGCTCTTTCTTACACAACCTAAAGAAGCTGTAGCCACAACAGTAGAAGATTTTGAAGGCCCTTATCCCATTTTTGAAAGTGTCTTGGCTGAAAGTTTGCGAATTGCCAACCAACGTGTTGATACTAAACTCACAGGACTCGAGGCTATGACAAAAATAGGGGATTTAGGTCTGCACCTTTATAAAAACGTTTTGCTTAGTTTGGGAGATGTGGTAGAAACAGATGAAACAACATGACCCCTCAAATTCTCTTGGAAACTTTGATACTAGCTTGGAATGCAACCGACCCTCATAAACGTAAAGCGTTCCTCGAGCAATGTGTCACAGAGAATTTTCACTATACTGACCCACATCGCACTCAGCCTGTTAGTAATCGCCAAGAAATGCTCGATTTTCTTACCCTTTTTCGTGAACGTCTCGAACACAATGTCAACATCCTCAAACTCGAGACCCATCATCATGTCTTTCGTTTACACTGGCAACTCAAGCGGGAGAGCGATAGCCATATTCTCTCGAGTGGTCAATTTGTAGGTGAAATCCATGAAGATCGTATCAATAAAATGATTAGCTTTATTGATAAAATGGGAGCTTAAAAATTAACCGCGCAAGGTGAGTTGAGCACAGTACGAAGCTTGATGATTCTATACTTTTGCTGGCCCCTGATAGGTTGCGCTGCTAAAAGCAAGAATAGGTAGAAAAATAATAGGTAGCAAGGCTACACCAATACTAAACCCTTCTTCTTTGCCGTAAGTTTTACTAAAGTGATAGGCCGCAAGAAAAGCAAAAACGATATTGGCAATAGGAACAAACAACATAAAAAACCACCAAATCGGTTTACCGGCAATCTAGAGCATCACAATATTGTTATAAAAAGGAATCAACGAGGCCCAGCCTGGCTTACCTGCTTTGGCAAACAACTTCCAAAGGCTGACTATCATAAGTGCAGCCACAGCAAGGTAAGCTACCCACACAATAGCAGGCATCTGCGGAATCTCTGCACCTGGAAGACTTTCTTGTGCACCTGCTAATGTCAACATTGAAGCGAATAAAACCATAACCTGACGCATACTAAACCCCTTATAAATCTTGAACAGTTTTTGCATTCATTCAAGCTAACATGGGGTCAAACCCAAGAAAAGTATGTTTTTTCACTCGAGCCTTGATTTTTTAAGAAAGAATTTTATCTTCTCTCAAAAGCTCACCTAAACTAGCCATGCCCTTTTCTACTTGTTCAGCCGTGGCAATAGAATAACTCAGGCGCAAGGTGTGCAGACCGCCACCATTGGCATAAAAGGGTTCACCTGGCACATAGGCCACCCCACGATTAACGGCTTCTTTAAGCAGCTCGAGGGTGTTATTACCCTTGGGTAAAGTCACCCACAAAAACATGCCCCCAGTGGGTCTGGTAAAGTGTACGTCTTCTGGAAAATTTTTTTCAATAGCACTGATCATCAGGTTGCGCTGTTGATGATAGTAGGCTCTTACCTTTTCAATCTGGGATTCCATAAAGTTATCTTTGGTCACTTCATAGGCAATCATCTGGGTAAAGGTGGCAGTGTGCAAGTCGGCGGCTTGTTTGGCCATAATGCAAGCACTTATTACTTCTGGACTAGCCACAATCCAACCCAAACGAAAACCTGGAACCATGATTTTAGAAAAGGTTCCGCCATATATTACCGTGTCCGGCCCAAGCTCAAAAAGATTAGGTAGTTCTGGGCCTTCAAAACGCAATTCGCCATAAGGATTATCTTCGTAGATAGGAACATTGTAGTGACGTGCTAGCTCTACAAGTTTCTGCCGACGCTCTAAACTCATGCTAATTCCAGTAGGGTTATCAAAATTAGGAATGGCGTAAATGAGTTTAGGCTTTTGCTTTAGGGCAGCCTCGAGGGCTTCTGGCAGCATTCCCTCTTCATCACAGGTCACGCTTAGATACTGGGCTTCATAGACATCAAAGGTACGCAATGCACCTAAATAGGTTGGCTCGGCCACCACCACTTTATCGCCTGGATCTAAAAAAATCTTGGCAATGATATCTAAACCCTGCTGTGAACCCGAAACAATCTGCACCTGTTCAGGCACAACTTTTAGACCCTCTGCCACCCACTCACGCAAGGGGGTATACCCCTCAGAGGTTCCATATTGCAAAGCCAACGAGGCTTGCTCTTGCAAAACTTTTTGGGCAGCTTGGGCAATGCGCTCTTTGGGAAAAAGATTAGGCGCAGGCAAACCACCAGCAAAAGAAATCACGTTTGATTTTTGGGTAAGTTTAAGAATTTCACGCAGAGCCGAAGGCTTCATGCCCTTAACACGGCGAGCAAAGTGTGTGGAAAAATCCATAACATAGGGTACTCGATAGTCGCTTGAAGCACAATCCCTATATTTCTCAGGAAGAACCCTATTACACTTTGCAGAGTGAAGTGGGTTGTTGGGATTGGCTTATTAGGGGTAGCAACGCTGGCAGGATTTATATATCTGGACTCGAGGCGGATTGATATTCCTGTGCCTAATGTGCAGGCTATTATTTCTGACCCTTATGATGAACCCCTCTTAGGAGCTTACAAACTCTACCGTGACGCAACACTAGTTAACGACTGGATTACCTTAGAAAATCTGGCCATGTTGCGTGATGATTATGTGGCCTACCGTGCAGCTTTAACTTTAACCCAGCAAGATTTACCAGCCACACAAAAAGTAGGCTATTACCGCAGACTACTCGAGTTGCGCCCTGAAAGCCCTCTAGCCAGACAGGAAAAAAGCACCTTGCTTCTGGGTTATGCCCAAGCTGCAGAAGCAGCGGGTTACACCGACGAAGCCTTGCGAGTCTATCAGGAAGCCTTGCCCAAATCTGAAGCTGTGGAGGGCCTAAAGCGTTTGCAAGCTGACCCCTACACACTTGCCAATATCTTTTTACAATCCAGACTCTATCAAGCTGCTTTAGATGCTCTTAATGGCAACACGGCTCACTCGATTGAAGGACCTGCCCACGCAGGTTTAGGACAATACCAACAAGCCCTCGAGTCCTATGAGCAATGGCTATCAGAAGAGCCCAGTAACCAAACTGCCCAACTAGGCAAGGCCTGGCAGAGTTTTTATCTGGGTGACAATGAAACTGCCGATGCCCTGTTTAGTCAAGTAGGTGGCAGTGAGGTTTTATTAGGACGAGCCCTGATTGCCCGCAAACGTGATGACATTACGGCTGCCGTAGGCTATCTGCAACAAAGTGGAAACCCTGACCACCTGTGGTTAGCTAGCGGATACTTAGAAGCCAAAGACCGCTTTCAGGATGTTTTACCCATTTACCTGCAACTGGCTCAGGGAAGCTCTAAACTCTCCGATGATGCAGCCTACCGGGCTTTTATTTTAGCTTCGCGCTTAGGCGACAGCCAAACTGCCGAAACCGCCAAGAGTTATCTTCCTAAAAATTCTTTCTTTGCTTTAAAAACTGGGCAACCCTTAAACCTGACCTTAACTTCTCAGCTCAATCCCATCACTTCTGAAACCATTGAACGGGCTCAGCTCTTAAATAGAGTTGGTGACAACGATGGTGCTATCGGAGAATTGCTTTTCGCCTTAAAACGCACTACTGATCCTTCTGATATTGTTACCCTTGCTGAGCAGTTACAATCCTTGGGTGAATACTATCAAAGCTGGCGAGCCGTTACCGAACTGTTAAACCGGGGGTTTACTGATATTCGCTTGTGGTATTTGTCTTACCCTAGAGCCTATAACTATGAAGTTACCCAAGAAGCTCAGCATTTAGGTGTTGACCCTATGCTCATTTGGGCCATCATGCGCCAAGAGTCAGCCTTTTATCCCAAGGCCATCTCGAGCTCTAATGCTCAGGGCCTCTTACAAGTTGTACCCAGCACCTGGACCTGGCTAGCCGAATTACAAAAAGAAACCCCAGGCGATCCCTTTAATGTTGCTACCAATATCCGCTACGGCACTTTTTATGTGCAGTGGTTACTCAACTACTTGCAACAAGATTTAGAGTTAGTCATGGTCAGCTACAACCGTGGACAAGGCTATATCAAAAGACTTTTTGAAAGCTCTTTTGTAGCTGGTAATAAAGATGATTTGTATAGAGAAATTGATACCTTAGAGGCCAGAGAATACCTGCAAAGCGTGATGGTCAATTATCAGGTTTATAAATATTTGTATCCGCAGCAATAACAGTAATCAGTAATCAGTAGTCAGTAGAAAACCATTCTGACTACTCTTCAGAAATGTGCTGCAAAGCAAGAAATCTTGAGCTTAGATTATTCCGAATTCTGGGCTACACCCATCGCTGTACCAATAAGCATATAGAGTTCTTGCTGCGTAGCCTGGCGACCTTGTTCTTCTTCAAACCGCTCGAGGGCATACCTTACTACTGCTGCGTAGCCGATGTCGTAGCCTAAAGCTCCCATCGCTACACCAATACGGTAATCAAGGTCTTTCTGAACTTCACTTCGCTCATCGCTGATGGGTTCATTGCGATACTTTACGAAAGCCACTATTACAAACACCAGAGCGAGAACAATCATGATCCAGTTAAAGAGTGTCATAAGAGTATTATAGGGGTAAGTCTCGAGTTCGAGCGGTTAGGTGTACCTAGGTCGCAGATAGTGCTGGCTTGGTATCCTGAGGATATTCGGGAAGAAGATGGGTATGCAGTGAGGTAAACCATGAACGAGGTTGAAAAGATAAATTTTCTACTAAGTCAAATGTGTACTGAACTGAATGAAAACAGTTGGAACTATTCAGTTAGCATTGATATTTTTAGTGCAGCAGGAATGGCAGGTCAGTCTATTGAAAAGATTGTCAGCGAAGCACTTAGCAAAGAGATCATTTTGGGTAAGACTCATAGTATTAGTCACAATGAGATTCTTAACGAAATTGCATCATCTCTTGAGTATAATAACGGCGGCACAGCAACACACCCCAACTTAGAATTTATTGGAAGCAGTGAATTTTTATCCTTGAAGCAGGAAATTCTCAATCACTTACAAATTTTACTTTCTAGTTCTGAACAAACAATAAAATTCTTTCTTAAAGAAGTTCATCCTTTTTATCCTGTTTTCTGGGACTACGCTTTTGTTATTGAAAATAAGTCAGATGCTTATGTCTTGATAGGTTCGGCATCTGACTAAATTGTCAAAAGAAAAATCTACTCAGGTCTGAGAAGCGGAAATAAAATCACATCCCGAATACTCGGCACATCCGCCAGTAAAATCGCAATTCGGTCAATTCCCAAACCCAAACCACCAGTAGGTGGCATCCCATACTCGAGAGCCGTCAAAAAATCTTCATCTAGTGGTGGTTTTTCATCATCGCCAGCTTCACGCAGTTTTTGTTGTTCTTCAAAACGTTCACGCTGATCTAGGGAATCATTGAGTTCGCTAAAAGCATTACCTAGTTCCATGCCCATACACACGGGTTCGAAACGTTCTACAAGTCCTGGGCGTGAGCGGTGCTTTTTGGAAAGCGGACTAATAGCGAGCGGGTGATCCATTACAAAAGTAGGCTGTACCAAATGTGGTTCGACATAAATGTCATAGAGCTTGTTGTAAATCTGGTTGATAGGTTCATCGGCTAGAACGACATCATCAACTCTAGGGTGATGCTCAGGCACCCAGGCACGTAGTTTTTGTTCATCCATAAAATCAAAATCAATGCCAGCACGCTTGGCAACTTCGCTGGTGTAATCTAGGCGCGGCCAAGGTGGAGTGAAATCTAGTTCTTGCCCTTGATAGGTGATCTTCATGGAGCCGGTTAATTTGAGAAATAGCTGGCTATACATCTCTTCAACCAGTTTCAAAATATCAATATAGTCTTTGCCCACCCAATAAAGCTCGAGCATGGTGAATTCGGGATTATGCTTAAAACTTATGCCCTCATTACGAAAGAGGCGACCTATTTCATAAACAGCATCGAAGCCACCCACAATTAAACGCTTTAAGTAAAGCTCTAAAGAAATCCGCAAGTGAAAATCATAGTCAAGTTGGTTGTGATGGGTCAAAAAGGGGCGAGCCTCTGCTCCACCGGGCACAGCTTGCAATACAGGCGTTTCCACTTCAATAAATCCTAGGTTATCCAGATAGTTGCGAATAAAGGAAATGGCCTTAGAGCGTAATACAAAAGCTCGTTTGACCTCGGGGTTGACCATTAAGTCTAAATAACGCTGGCGATAACGCACTTCTTTGTCGGCGATGCCGTGAAACTTGTCAGGCAATGGACGCAGTGATTTTACAAGTGGGCGAAATGTACTAGCTTTAATAGTAAGTTCGCCGGTCTTGGTGATAAATAAAGTTCCTGAGACCTCGAGCCAATCTCCTAAATCTAGCTTCTTACTAGCTTCATAGTGTTCGGTAGCATCTTTTTGTAAATAGGCTTGAATGCGCCCAGTCATATCTTGTAAGGTCAAAAAGGTAGCCTTACCCATAGCTCTAAGTAGCATGATGCGCCCTGCTATGGTCACATTTTCTTCAAAATGATCCCCAGGTTGAGCATTTTTTTCTTTATACGTTTTTTGCAAGGTCTCTGCGTCATGGGTAGGCGTAAAGCTGTAAGGATAAGCCTCGAAACCAGCATCTATAAGTGACTGGAGGTTCTCGAGGCGTTGTTGGCGTTGTTCATTTAGGGATTCGTTTGACATAAAGACAGTGGAAAGTGAAAAGTAGAAAGTGGAAAGTATGTCACGATTACCTAATCGAACTCCCTTTTCCCTTTTCCCTTTTCCCTTTTCCCTTTTTCACTCCATTTGAAATTAAAATTTTCCTACTTGATCGAAACTAGCGTATAGTCTGTAGTCTTGCCATTAATAGTTACTTTGAATTCTTCACCTTTTTTGCGTCCCATCAAGGCCTTGCCTAAAGGAGATTGGTCAGAGACTTTCATCACATCACCCTCTAAAACACTTACTTCTATCGAGGATACCATCTGCACGTCAAAAGCCTTCTTGGCTCCTTTTGGTCTTAGGCTGACCATAGAACCCAAATCCACTTTATTGGCCTTGTGATCTTCGATAATCACAGCGCGGTTAAGCTGATCTTCAAGTTCATCAATGCGCTGTTCATTACGAGACTTTTCGCGCTTGGCATCTTCCATACCTGAATCATCATAATCGTCTGAAGTGCCGGTTAAATCCCGTAAAATCTTGGTTGCCTCCTCGAGTCTTTCGCGTTCATGCTCGAGGGTTACCTTGAGCCGCTCATAGCCTTCTTGAGTTAGGCGTACTTCTCGTGCCATGCTACCTCCATAATTAGGGGTACTATCCTTAACATTTAGGGATATTATTCCTAAATGTTAAGGGGATTATTATTAAAACGACCAAATGCCTCCCAGGTGGGAGGCAATACCCTTTTTCCCCTGTAAGATACGCCCCACCCCTTATTACCCAGGGATAGAGATATACCTTTTACGCAGCGTTACTATAACAGAAAAGCGTCCTTGTGAGAAGTCTCTCGTATAACAAAAATTCTTTATGAACTCAGTTCCGTATTTTTTTTACCGCGTAGGTCAGGGTTAGAAGGTAGGAAAATAGGAGGCCAAGAGCTAAGGGTTGAGAGTTAAACCTCTTATTTCTTGCACCAGTATAAAACGCTTCATATTTAAGCAACATCCTCGCTAACTTTAGACATACTATTGGCGTTTATTGGCTTAAATTAGCCGTTCCAAGCATTATTGAGACACTTGTGGCCGTGTTTACTTGTTGAAACATTTGACACATTTTGTCTGCCTCAACGAATTGTGGAATTGCTAAATGATATCTCTTCAAAAGCTAAATTGCATATTTTCCCCACCTTTTGCATAGGTGCAAGAAATAAGACCTTTAATCTTTAATCTTCAATCTTTAATCTTTCTATCCGCTTCAATCAATTCCAAACACAGGTTGGCCTTAAAATAAACACATGTCTAAAAAAATAGTCTATCTCACCATCGATGATGCACCGACTGAACATTTTTCACAAAAGGTTGATTTTTTAGTCAAAAACAACTTGCCAGTAGTGTTCTTTTGTCGGGGAGATTATTTAGAACAACGTCCAAAAGAAGTCATAGAGGCCATTTACAAAGGCTTTATTATCGGAAATCACTCTTATGACCACCCCCATTTCTCAGATATTTCTCTTCTAGAAGCCTACAGCCAAATTGAACGCACTGAGAAAATCATCGAGGGCATTTATAAAGCTGCCAAGGTTACGCAGCCTGCCAAAATTTTTAGATTCCCTTATGGCGATAAAGGTGGCTTAAACGGCGGTCAAGCCCTCGAGCCTTATCTAGGGTTAGGACTCGAGCGTAAAAACGCGCTACAAGATTTCTTGGGCCATGCTGGCTACACCCAACCCAGATTTGAAGCTATTACCTACTCTTACTATCACCAAGCTAACTTGCTTAAAGACCTCGACTGGTTGTGGACCTTTGATGTTGTGGAATGGTCTGTCAATGCCAAAGAGCATTTATATGGCATTGACAGTTTAGAAAAAGTTTATGCACGTATCGAAACCGATGACCCTGAGCATGGCTGTGGTTTGCACTACTCTGGTTCAGCCGATATCATCCTGACCCATGACCACCTCGAGTCCAGCGAAATCTTCTATCCCATCCTCCATAAGCTCATGACCAAAGGCTTCGATTTCAGCACCCTAAGCTCTAAGCATGTCCCTTTTTTCAACATCCTTGTCTGCTTTGCCAGTAGTCAGCTCAAGCAAAAATTGCTACATTACTTGACAAAGGAGAAACTCATGTCTGATATTAAAACCTCATTTGAGGAAAAAGGATATTACCTAGCCAAAGGCGTTTTTTCTAAAGAAGAAGTGGCTGCTCTTGAAAAGGACTTTGACCACATAGTGCAGCAACTCATGGCTTCAGGAGAAAAAATTGATGCTACCTGGATGGGGCCAAGAAATGAAGCGGATTCAGGGTGAGCAGGATGCTATGATTATCCACACCCATAACGTACAGCAGTTTTCACGGGTCTGGCTTAATGCCATGCTGCATGAAAAATTTTTGGATGTGGCTTCAGAAATTCTTGGTGAGGATATTATCTTGCACCACAGCAAACTTTTTCAAAAACCTTCTGAGAAAGGCTCACCCTTTCCCATGCACCAAGACTGGTCTTATTTTCCAACAATTAAAGACACCATGATGGCTGGCATCATTCATGTGTCTGATGCGACCGATGAAATGGGTTGCTTACGTGTTTATGAAGGAAGCCATAAATTAGGGCGTATTTTGGGCAGTGGTGGACAAAATGAATCAGATGTCTTAGAAAAGCACCCCATTGAGGGTGCAAAGGTTATGGAAGCCGAAGCTGGAGATGTACTTTTCTTCAATTATTTCACCTTGCACGGTTCAATGCCTAACCGCTCGAGTTAATACCCGAAAGACAGTGTTGGTACAAATGTATGCTGGTGATGACCGCATTGAAGAGGGGAATAAACACCCTGATGAACGGCTGACCCTAAAAGGCTGGAACCATCACACC
>CAVTAE010000011.1:0-11028 GCA_963732665.1 uncultured Trueperaceae bacterium
GCTACAGTATTAAATGTCGTTCTTAGAAGCCCACCTAGAGGGAAAACTCGTTATCGAAAGGAGATCATTGTGAAATCTAAAGCCCAAGTCATCAAAGCATCACTAAAGCTAGATAAATTACCTGATAAAGACTTTATAGCCAAGTATGAACGCCTGGCTGCACTGGATAATCCAGAAGGTATCATTCACCCTAAAAAATCGTCTAGTCAATCTAAAGCTAAGGGAGATACCTTTCAAGACTTTAAGCAACGATGGGAAAAGATATTAGTGGCTGAATCTGTAGGAGACGTATTAGCTAAGGCCCGTACTGAAAGTGGTCTCAGCCTTACGCAAACTGCTAGGAAAACAAAGTTGACAAGGGGTAGGATGGCCCAACTCGAGAATGATAAGGCCAATTTAGAAATTCAAACTATTGTCAAACAAGCTCAAGCCCTTGGGTACAAGGTTCGTTTATCTCTAGAGCCAGAGGATAAAGCTAAGGCGGCTATTAGTGTGGTGTTGCCGAGGTAGGGAGTAAAAAGTATCTTTTAAGTTTTGGATTGTTTAGATGGTGTTGTTTAGTTTAGAAATTATGTGGTCTAGACCAGAGTAACAGGAGAGAGGGAGGCTGTCAACTATTAATAAAAGCTATTTGCTATTGTATATTTACCACTTATTCCACAAATCTATAGCTGAATTAACAAAGTTTTGACAATTTGATGGCGACCAACACACAGGTGAATTATCTCGAAGGAGATAATAGTGTTCATTAGCACAAACGAGATCGTTTTTATTTGACTCATTTTGTATCCAATTCATCGAATTAATAAAACAATCTTGAAAACTGGTTTTGAATTTATCACTTGGGATATTGTAAAGTAACCCTTCAATATAATACGAAGGGGCTATACTTTGACCAATATGATTCTCATCTACAAGTTTACTTCGCAAATTCTTTAAAACTCTTATCATGGGCTTTAGCCATTTATTAGTATCTTGATGTTTCTGAGTAAGATTCGCTGAGTGTTGTTTAGGATAATTTATTATCTCCGTACCTTTGGAGTCATAAAAGCAAATACCTTCTGAGTAAGATTGGTCGTAAATATCTCTGAATTTGTAGTAACATCTAAATTGAATCGCAACAATAACATCTGCTTTTCTTCTATTACCCTGAGCAGTTATAGCGATTGCTTTGTGTCCATCCTTGACATTACTACCATATTGCTTGGCTAGAACATTTAACACATCTCTTTTAAAGTCTGTGTGGTTATAGCTTGCTTTTAGAAAAGCATCGTCATATAAAGAGACTTCTTCTTGAGAAAGTCCTTTGACATCACTCCTAAAACAGTCGTTCAACTTGATTACAATATCAACATCACTTTCAGCATAAATATTTGTATCGTTGCCATAAGAACCTTGCAGAAAAATAGAATAGTCCTTATTCGCATAAGGCACGCTATTCCCTTGCAAAACATTTTTTATAGTGTTGTATGTATCACTGGACTGAGATACTGAACCTTGATGTGACCAAGTTTCTAGTTGTTTTTCGGGAATTGCCATGCTACTCCAGTTTATAATAAAAAATGCCTAAGCTCTTGCTCACGCAATGCAAAGGATTCACGACCACGTTGTCGCAAAATATTCAATTTATCAAGATTATGCTCTAGCAAGTCAGTTGCCATTTCTGGTTGTTCAAATGTATCACTAATACGGACAGTCCCTACATCCTTAAATAAAATCTTGCGAAGTTGATCCATTGATTGAGTGTTAATTTCTAATGTTTTTTGTAGTAATTGAACAGAGACAATGTATTTTTTGGCTAGCTTCATTTTCAAGCTAGGCTTCGGTTCAGGATAAATCCCCACGCCTACATTGATAACTCGAAGGTCACTATGTTTCATTCCCAAAGCAACAGTCGCATCGGCAATTGCATAAAGTGTCGGATTGTTTGCACAATATCCACCATCAATAAGTTCTACTTTATCTCCTTTCTCAGTAGTAATAGTTACCCTCTGAAAAAACGGGTATGCAGAGCATGAGGCTTGCACTGCATCTGCAATTTTCACCCCAAAACCTGATGTGAATGTTCCTTTACGACCATGAGCCTGCTCAATATTAGTTTTAAAAATCATAGGCTTCTCACTTAGCCATCTTGTAGCAACTATCCCAACTCTAGTTTTAAAATCATCAAATTTCTTATCTTCAAACACTTCAGAGGCCAACTTTGCTAATGCAGTTGATCTTCCTTGCATTGTTCTTTGCTTCATAATAGTAGGGACATGCTTCTTATAAAGATCATGTATTTGATCTACCTTATAACCAAGAGCAATAAGTGAAGCAATGATTGCTCCTGTACTTGTTCCAAAAATAAGATCAAATCGCTTATACAGAGAACAGTCAAGCATTCCCTCAATTTCTTCTAAAACCCCTAAAGTATAAAACCCTTTAGCACCCCCACCATCTAGTGCAAGAATGCAAAATGTATCATTATTTTGATTGTCACTCTCTGAAATATCTGACACTAGAATACCTCAGAGAATGTTAGAAAAATCGACAATAATTTCATTTACATTGAACCTTGTAATCGTAGGTTTTATCATAATCAATGGTTCCAAAAAGCTCTACAATTTGTAGCTGCTTTCGCCGCATAACGTATTCTTGAAGAGCTTCTTCGACTACTGCCCGTTTAGTACGTTGCCCTCCAAGCTCGAGGGCTTCTTTTATAAGATTGTCATCAATCTGAAGGTTGGTAGCCATCTACATAGTGTTGCACAATACTCTGTACAATTCAAGGAAATCGACAACTCCTTACCGATTATTTTCCCTATACACCACAATCTTCCCCGCCTGTATCGCAAAGTGAAGCAATGACAGATGCGACTTCAGAAAATTGAAGACGTATAAAAGAGATTCCCCGTCATCATCACTTTCTGGGCATGGCGTTTGAGAAGCACAGGATTGATCTAGCAATTGTCGCACCTGTACTTCTGTGTAGGTGTAAACCCAGCCATCTTTGATGATTGCGTCACTCGGGTAAACAAGTTGAGCTGCCAGGGGTTCAAAACCTTTGGTAAGAAGGGTTAGGTTGGGTTGATAGGGTTCTTTCAGTGCTTCAACGACGAGAGTTGGATTTAACTCCATTTCATGGATGAGGGCCTCTAGCTGCGTTGCAGAGTGCTTGATTGCTTCGTGCTGAAGCAGGTAGGGATCCTCGAGCAAATAGAGATTCTTGCCATTTGATGCTTGCTCGCATATGCGGCCCAGCATCCAAAGGACACAGCCATTTCGGGAAGGGGCATATACAAAACGATCAAATTCTCCTATGGGTGCATCAAGTAATCTTCGTGGGTCAGCATCAGGATGATCCTCTGAGATAGCAAATGCCAGAGTGTGAGAGTACCAGGCCATATTTCACCTAATGAGCGGTTATGCTGACTGAATAAGTAGTACGCTTCATCGGGTAATTATAGTGTTAATCCTTAGAACGCTAAGGTAAACAATTACTCATTCATGTTCTCAATGACCTCTCTAATTGCCTTAACTACCATCTCCGGCTGCTGCAAATGAATATAATGCCCACTCTGCTCTGCCACTACTCGCTTTCCCCTAGGCGACATTTCTGCCATGTCCTGCTGCATCTGCTGCCACCCCGCATCAAACTGTTTAACCACATCCTCTGGCAACCCAGCATCTGGCGGCAAAGCCCCTTGCCCCCGACTAAGCACAATTACTGGCATATCGCCTAGCGTTTTAATCTGTGCTTCTCTAGCCTGTGCCATGCTTTGATCAATAGCTTTGGTTTCGCTTATTAAAGCCCTAAGAAATGTTGTATCTTTTGCTGCCATAGCTTGATAGGCTTTTTTTGCATCTTCTGGCATTAGGTCATCAGCAGGAACTCTTGAGGGGAAAAGGGCAAATAGCCCCATTGCAGCTAGCGGCTTAAACATTTCCATTTGCCTTATCATTTTTTGCATGGAGCTTTTTTCAAAGGTTACAAAGGCTTCAGGTGCGCGTTGAAGTTGTTCTTCATGCGATGAATCTACCAGTATCATGCCAGCAACCTCATTGGGGTAAGTCTGTGCAAACAAGCGCATATAGACACCACCTATGGAGTGTCCTACCAGTATGTAAGGTGCAGGGATATTGGCGTTGGTTAAGAGTGTATGGAGTTCTTCTACAATTATTTTGGCTGTTCGTGATTTTGGACTGGTTTCACTCCAACCTAGTCCAGCACGATCATAAAGACATACTCGAGTCGTTTTAGCCACCCCTGGCCAAACACGTGCCCAGATAGTTGAAGAATCCCCCAAACCAGCTTCCATCACCACAGTTAGGCTACCTTGTCCTTCACACTGAATATGGAGTTTATAGCCACCTACATCCACCATCTTTCCTGGTGGTGGGTATTTTGTTTTTAATCTAGTTTTGGCCCTGGCACCAAACACTAATGTAATACCAAATAAAATGGCCACAACGCTTATAAACAGCTTTAAAACAATTTGCATAAATCACCTTAACAAATCTCAAAATGATAATACCTCACTCACTTACGCATGTTCTTTTCACACATAGATATAACCCCCACTCACCACTACATTTTCTCCAGTTGCATAAGTGTTACGACTACTAGCCATCATCACGATCCATTCAGCCATTTCAATAGGTTCTGCCCCTCTGCCAAGCGGACTGGCCTTAGCTAGTTCAGGTAGAAAGCCAAGCTCCTTGGCTCTATCCGTGGCAAATCCAGCAGGCGCAAGCGAGTTGACCAGAATCTGGTCTTTGGCACATTCCTGGGCAAAGGATTTAGTAAGGCTTACTACGGCCGCTTTGGTTGCAGCATAGTGCGCGTTCTGGGGGTGCGCTTTGAAGGCATCTACTGAAGTGATGTTCACAATACGTCCGGTTACTTCTCCAGAAATAATGTAGTTACGCATGTGCTTCACAGCAGCGACCATCATGTGATACGTGCCTTTTACATTGATGGCATTTTCTAGGTCCCACTCTTCATCGGTAATCTTGAGAATGTGTTTACGGGGATAGATGGCTGCGCTGTTTACAAGCGCATGAATACGTCCTAGCTTGCTTGCTACATCTTCAAAACCCTGATGCGCGGTTTCAGCTCGAGAAATATCAGTGACTGAGCTAGCTACTTCTGCGCCTAAAGACTGTAAGGCTTCCATTGCACTTTCCAGTCGTTGTTCATTTAGGTCAATAAGTCCAATTTTGGAAGCACCTCTTTCAACCATGAGCTTGGCAGTGGTCAATCCTAGCCCTGACGCGCCTCCCACAATGACAGCAGTCTGATTTTTCACCCTTCACCTCTCGAGAGTTGCGTTGTGTCCTCGTGAACTGCTGAAGCTTTTATTGTTCTTGGTTCCAGAACTGCAAAACGCAGCAGAGCCCAGCTAATAATTCCAATCAGAGCAGAGAAAATAAACATGGCCCTATAGCTCATGACTCCGGCTAGCCAACCGCCAATCAAAGGAGCTAGCGATCCTGCTATTCCTGGAATGGTGTTGGATAAACCAATGTAGGTAGGGCGGTTCTTGGCTTTGGTAAATTCATAAACAATGGAAATACCCGATATGAAAGTTCCGGCATTCACTGCGCCACGCAGAAAGAAAATAACAAAAAACCATAGAGGACTGGGGGCAAAGATGGCTAGAACCAGCGAAAGCGCACTCAAGGCCATACAGATTTCTAGACTCAATTTATGACCCTTGCGGTCAGAGAGAAAACCAAAGAAGAGATTTGCTAGCGTCAGGCCCACTTGTAGGGCAACCGTAAATCCACTGGCTTGTGCATCTGGCAGCGTCCAGGTCTTTACGGTGTAAACTACCAGAAATCCGGTGGCCATGCCGCTTAGAGAAAAAATAATTTGCGATAATAGATACATGCTAAAGTTGCGATCTTTGCGTAAGACTTCTGGCAAGGAACGCAAATAATCCTTTTGAGATACTGATGGTTTGCTATTTTTAACGGGTGGCTCACGGGTCAGAGCAATAAATACCCACGAGAGAAACATCAGTATAGCCGCAACTGTAAAGGACATAACAAACCCTATAGGAAAGGCGTATTTTTCAAGTACCAGTGGAACTGCTAGGGCTCCTAGTATGCCTGCACCATTGCCTATAAAGTTGGTGATACCAAAGAACCGTCCACGCTGTTGTTCTGGAATGAGTTTGGCAATCATATCTTGCCAGCCCACAATAATCAGGCCTGCACCAAAGGTATGCCAAGCATAGAGAATAAAAAAAGAAGTTAGTGCCAGCATGGGCCAGTCATTAGATAAAAAATAGGCAGCAACAGGTAGCAAAAAGATAGGTATACGCTCGAGAAAGAAACCAATCGTCACAGGAAAAAACTTTTTTCTCGGCATTCGCTCTACCCAGTTAGCCACAAATAATTGGGGCAAAAGATAACCACCTGTAGATAGAAATGGAATAAGTCCAATCAAAAGCGCATTGCTAGTAAAATGGCTGACGAATAAGGGCAGGATAATTGTCGAAGAGATAAAACTCATCCCCAGCCAGAAGCTAGCACCATCAAGGGCATTGACTAGAAAGTTCCAGCGCAAGTTTTTTTCAATTTGTTGTTGCACGCTAGGAGAGTCAGAAGGGCTCTTGGTCACAGGTTGACATACCTTTCAAAAACGGATGATGATTTCTTTACAACAGCTACGAAGCAAGATAGCTCTTTAAGATCTTTCAATATCGTCTTTCGTAGCTATCTTATACCAAGTTGCAACTAGGCTATCAGTGCTCCAATAAAACTGGATCTGAAAAATCAAACTTTCAAAATCTTGCCTTCAAGCAATTTTCCCTTGAAGAATCACTCGAGTCTAGCCCTATTTGATTATTTACTAGCCCTATTTGATTATTTATTAGTATGCTGCTGGCATCCATGATGCTTTTTGCCACAGATATTGTAACTTCTAATTATTCCAAAGCCGAAAGCCAATCAAAATAAATTCTAACTTCCCAAATAATCCCTAAACTTCTCAATGGCTTCATTGCTACCAATAAGAACCACCATATCATCTGATTTAATTTCGTAATCAGCCTTTGGGCTTACTTCAGTGCGACCCCCATGATTAACAGCAATGACTTGTACTCCAAAACGGTTGCTTAAACTTAGATCTGCCAAAGTTCCACACAAACGTTTTTGGGCTTCAATTTCTATAACGCTATGATTTTCCCCTAGCTTAAAAGCGTCCACAATACTTGGTGTAGCAATTTGCTCTCCTAGGCGCACACCCATATCATGTTCGGGGCGAATCACTTCATCAGCACCTACTTTTTCTAAAACCTTTGCCGAAAGCGCGCTATTGGCTTTACAAATAACATATTTTGCACCCATGCTTTTTACTGCTACTGTGGTTAAGATGTTGGCCTCCAGGTCGTTGCCAATCGCTACCACTACCGTATCAAAGTTTCCAATGCCTAGCTTACGCAAGGCTTCTTCGTCAGTAGAATCCATCATCGCGGCATGGGTCACTTCGTTCATAATGGCTTCAATCGATTCTTCTTTGGTATCAATAGCCACCACTTCGTGTCCCAAATCAAAAAGGGTGGTAGCCAGAGCCGAGCCAAATCGCCCTACGCCAATCACTAAAAACTGCTTTACTTTCATATCTACTCCTTAAGTATTATTTGTAGCTGTATGTATTATCTATACTGTTCATAACGAGATGATTGTACGAAGTTTGAGCACAGCGTACCTCCTGCTCAGGGCTGTTTAACGAGATGATTGTACGAAGTTTGAGCACAGCGTACCTCCTGCTCAGGGCTGTTATTCAAAGATGATACCTCTGGCTCATGGCTGTTATTCAAAGATGATACCTCTGGCTCATGGCTGTTATTCAAAGATGATACCTCTGGCTCAGGGCTGTTATTCAAAGATGATACCTCTGGCTCATGGCTGTTCACCCAATCACAACATCTTCTTCTGGATAACGAATATGGCTATCTTTTTGTTTTTCAATTAAGGCCACTGTAAAGGTCAGTGGGCCAATACGACCTAAATACATCAGTAAAATCAAAACCACTTTGCCCAAAGAACTCATATCAAAAGTAATCCCTGTAGACAAACCTACCGTACCAAAAGCTGAAATCGCTTCAAACGCTAGTTTCAGAGCTGTTTTATCTGAATCTGTAATGGTCAATAAGGTCAGCGCAGCACCAACTAATAACATTGCCAAAATAGAAATAACCCCAGCTTTAATAATGGTCATTAAGGCAATACGACGTTTGAAAAAAGAAACATCATTGTATCCTCGGCTAATCGTCCATACACCTGCAATCAGCAAGAAAAAAGTTACAGTTTTAATACCACCACCTGTAGAACCCGGACTAGCTCCGATAAACATAAGAAGCATAGTAAAGAGCAAGCTTGAATCATGCATTTGTGCATAGTCAAGGGTGTTAAAACCAGCCGTTCTAGGAGTCACTGATAAAAAGAGACTGGCTAAAAGTTTTTGTGGAAAAGACAGGGGTGCTAGCGTATGTTGCCACTCGAGAATTAAATACACCAAAAACCCTATCAGTATAAGTACAAAGGTCATCAGCAAAACCACTTTACTATGCAAGGTCAAAGGAATCTTGCGCGGTTTGCGGTTAAGAAAGTGCTGTAAAAGATTCATCTCTACAATAAAGCCTAAACCGCCCAAAACAATCAAAAGCATAACTACGATATTGACCATAGGGTCACCCACAAAACGCACCAAGTTATCTGGGTAAAGCCCAAACCCTGCATTATTAAAGGCACTGACACTATGAAAAAGCGCGTAGTAGGCTCCTTGCCATAAGCCCTCGAGGGGACCAAAACGTGTCCATAGAAATAAAGCTGCAATAATCTCTAGACCAAAGACCAAATAGGCAATTTGCCGAATGAGCCGCACCACACCGCCCACTTGCAAAGTATTAAGTTGGGTCTGTAAGTTCATGCGTTCCCGGAAGCCCACCCGCCGACCACTGGCAAAAGCCACCAGTGTACCCAGCGTAATAATCCCTAAACCACCGGCCTGAATAAGCAGCATGATAATGACTTGCCCTATAAGGCTATAGGTAGTTCCTGTATCAACAACAGTTAACCCCGTCACACAAATTGCGCTGGTAGCTGTAAACAGGGCATCTAAAAACGAGACATCTTTACCTTTAGCATGAGAGAAGGGCAAGGTTAGCAAAAGCCCTCCAATTAAAATAGCAAAAATGAAGGATAAAGCTACTAGCCTCACCGGAGAAAGTCCCCGTTTGCGATCCTGCGCGGAAATAAAACGCTTTAAGGGTGGAAGTTTCATAGAGCTGCAAAGCAGCAAGATGGTATTTTACGCCTCTAGGGAGTAAAAGTCAAAGCATTCGACCTACCGACCTACCGACCTACCTGTGTGGTGTAGTGGGAATATATAAATGAATCTTGGCTGCATAGAATCATATATGAGCGTATGAATATTTTTATCAACAGATAATTAAGACCAGAAAGACCATTACCAATAATAGAAACATTCGCGTTTTAGGTTTTACCAAAAAAAGAGATAAGATCGTATTATTGAGTTAAACTAGCTTAATGTCCAAATCATCTATACCGCCATATGAGCAATTAATGAATCCCGTTATTGCAGCTTTGAAGAAACTTGGGGGTTCTGGAACTATAGAAGAAATAAACAATTTGACCTCTGAAATAGCACATTTATCCCCTAAGCATTTAGAGGTTTTGCATAATCCAGAGAAAGACAGTAGGACTGAAGTTGAATATCGGCTGGCATGGGCAAGAACTTACTTAAAGCAATTCGGTATTTTAGAAAATTCAAAGCGTGGAGTATGGTCCTTAACTCCCGAAGGTCGCACTATAGAAAAAGTGAATCCTATCAAGGTAAAGCGATTCATGCGCGAACACCAAAAAACTCAGCATGTAGATATTACTGTAGAAGAAACAAGGAACGATGTACAACACAGCGAAGTCTGGCGAGAAAATCTAATGGCCATTTTGCTTGAACTTCAACCTTCGGCTTTTGAACGCTTAGCTCAGAGGCTATTAAGAGAATCTGGTTTCATACAAGTCGAAATAACTGGCCGAAGTGGTGACGGTGGAATTGATGGCAAAGGAATTATGCGTTTAGGTGGGCTTCTCTCATTTCACGTGATTTTTCAATGTAAGCGTTACAAGGGCTCTGTTTCTGTAAATCAGGTACGTGATTTTAGAGGTGCTATGGTTGGTCGAGCTGATAAAGGTTTATTAATTACTACAGGCAACTTCACTAAAGATGCGATTCGGGAAGCAACTCGAGACGGCGCACCAGCTATTGATTTAATTGATGGAGATTTACTTATAGATAAACTTAAAGAGCTTAGTCTGGGTGTCGAAACGAAAGTAATTGAGGTAGAGCAAGTTTCTATTAACCAGAATTGGTTTGTTGGGATATAATCGGGCAAACTCAAAAAATCCCTCGATAAATTTGTGCCAACGTTAAAACACCCTTTAGACAAGGTAACTTAATCTCACCATCACCTGCTAATTCTTCTTGTTGCCAGTGACCCTCATTATCTCGCCATATATGACGCACTGCAAACCTTTCTGCATCTACTAGCAAATAGGTCTGCATACTTGGCAAACTGGTATAGTTGAGTAACTTCTCTCGCACATCAATATCTTTAGTAGATGGAGAAAGCACTTCAATGAGAATGCAGGGCTCTGTTTCATAGAATGGATGCGGTTCAGGTTTTTCGCATATCACCATCACATCTGGATAGTAAAAAACTCTTTCTTTTATATGAAGCTTCATGCCTTCTTGATAAACACGGCATTTACCAGAAGCGAGATTAAGGAAATGTGCAGCTATGTTTAGAGCAATACGATTATGGTGACTACTTCCACCTGCCATCGCATAAATATAACCTTCTACATATTCATGTCGTAATTCACTAGCTTCCTCAAGAGAAAGGTACTCTTGAATACTAAGCAAGGGATACTGAAACTCGAGCATGTCCTTAGTTTAGAGCAAATCGTTTATTTTAGCCACACCTTTTGAGATGATAGATTTTAATCGGTTTT
>CAVTAE010000012.1:0-11342 GCA_963732665.1 uncultured Trueperaceae bacterium
TGATAAACTAGGGGATGATTCAAGAAACGATCACGTATCAATGTACAGGTTGTAGCAGTACAAACATCGTCAAGAATGGGAAGAATCAGTACGGGAAGCAACAGTTCAAGTGTAAAGAGAAGAGCCTTTAGCAGGAGGTAGTATCTCGTTATTGTGGGGCTCAGTTAATGGTAACGGCATGATACGCCCTGCTAAAGGCTTCTTTGTGGCAAACAAGCGGTGTTGAATCCTGGTGAGAAATACAGCCAAGCCCAGAAAGAGCAAATACTAGCGACCTATCAAGAACGCCCAAGTATGCGAGGGATTGAACGTATCTATGGGGTAAGCCGTAACACCTTGAGCAGTTGGTTAAAAAAAAGCCCAAAGCAGTGACTTAAAAGAGACTGTCGTTGAAGCAACCCCTCATGATGTACTAGAACTTGATGAAGTGTGGTCATTCGTCTATTGCTCAGCCAATAAACGCTGGTTATGGACTGCCTTATGTCGTCGAACGCTTCAAATCGTTGCTTTTGTTTCGGGTGATCACAGTGCCAAAACCTGTGCCAAGTTATGGGCAAAGATTCCTGAATCGTACAAACGCTGTCATACCTTTAGTGATTTCTGGGTTCGAGGTGGAAAATCCGCAGGCACTGACGGACTATGAATACTCAGGATTTTCCACCTCGAAAGCTTATGCTAAGGTCTTCCCCAAAGCAACTCATCAAAGTGTTGGTAAGGGTGCAGGTGAAACCTGTCATATGGAACGTTGGAACTGTACCTTACGTCAACGCTTAGCTCGTTTCGTTCGCAAAACCTTATCTTTCTCCAAATCGGATGTCATGCACCAAGTTGTTCTCAAGTGTTTCATCGCTGATTACAATCTCGCCTGTGTCAGTCAGGCTTGAACCACTACCAAATAATAGTTTTGCTCAGAGTATCTCTGAACCAGAACAGATTTCACAGCAACCTAATATTCTTAGCACTAGCATTGCGGTTAATCCTACCAATCCTAGTCAAATAGCCATGAATACGACTATTGCCACTGAAAGCGATTGTCAACCACTAAAATGCGATATGCACGGGGTTTTATATACAACCCTAAACGGCGGAAAAACGTGGCAGGAGCAAGTAGGAAAAGATAAGGTTTTAAGCAATAGTGTTTATGTAAATTCCATTGGAGAGGTTTATAGTTTTGGAACCCTATACGATATTTATAGAGTTGAATCCTTTGATGATGTTCGTTCATTCTTAAACATGTATGACCCTCAATCTCCTTTGAAATATACTCCTAGTAGCAATCTCGTTCTTCCAAAATCCATCACACCCATAGCTGTTACCACCAATTCAAAAATCAATATCAGTTACTTAGCCTATGCTATTCACAATGAAAGTTTTACTGAAGCAGATATTCTGTTAGAGAAACGAACTGAGGGAAAGTTGTTTAAAACAACGAACGTAGCCCATTTGATGTTTCATTCGACAAGTGATAATAGAGTTTTGGGAACACCTACAGAGATTCAAGTTATTTTAGGAAACGACAAAACACTATCTGTTTTTTGGGGTATATATGAAGAGCCGTATAATCAACCTACTTTTATTGCTACCAGCACAGACGGTGGGGAAACGTTTACAGAACCACAAAAATTACCTTTGGATATACCTGGGTACTTTTTCGACCTTGCTTTTAGCAATGGCGACTATTATCTAATTGCACAACAAAAAATAGATGAAAAATTTGATTTAGCATTACTTAAATCTCGAGATTTTGGCAAGACCTGGGAAAGTTATCCTTTAAGAAATGTACCTCAACAAGAAGGTTTCGATACAACAGTTGGAATACATATCTTTAACCTATCTATGGATATTTCAAAAAGTGGGGTTATTGATGTTGCTTACACCCTAAGTGATCTTAAAGGATGTTTCGATGATAAAGGCGAAGTATCTAATGACCCAAACTGTCACTATGATGTTTTCTATATGTACAGCACTGACAATGGGAAAACCTTTTCGGAACCAGAGAAAATCAATCCTGCTCCCATTTCTCAAAGTGAATTCGTCAAAAGTCTTAGCCTTTCTTCTCCATCTATCTCTATTGCTTCAACCGATCAAGAAGCCCTAATCTCCTGGGTAGGAACCAAAGAAGGTCAGGGAACCCAAGCCTACCTAACTAGAGTCAAACGCTAGATTCAGTGAATTACAGAATTTGCTTTTTGACCTACTCAGAACTTACGCCGTTAGCCCTTTCACTTGTCACTTCGACTGGAGCAAAAGCCCCGCAACCTGGTCGCTTGTAATTGAATAGTAAACATCGTTTGTGGTCAAAGGCTTTTGCGGAATGGAGAAGTCTAGGGCAGGAGGCACAAGCACACTAAGCGAAGTGATCAGTTCATGTGTCAGATGCCTCCATTGCGCTTCGTTGACTTTTACTATTTCCGTGTTATACCTGAATTGCCATGAATGAATAACGCTCCAGTCGGCATGACATACTAGGGGAAACTGGGTTTTACTTTTAACGCATAACGATTTTCTAGCAAGTCCTCTGTATTCTGTGATTCACTGATATTGCCCTTCGACATGAGTCACCTCAAATTGTAGTGCAAACGGAACACTTTGCGCCGTTTGCACTACAATTCCCGTCATTGCGAGCCTCAGTATAGGGTGTTTTCAATTCTGATAAAGCTCATCCTTACTATGTCCGCGAAGCAATCTCCCTGCACTAACTTTGCAGCAAAGTTAGTGCAGGGAGATTGCTTCGTCGCTCGTCTGTTGCAAATGACACAATACTTGAAGTTTGTAATTTCCTCACTCTATAAACGCTTCTCGCAATGACGAAAGGAAAGACTGAAAATCACTTACTCTCAAATTTATAGAAACTACTTGGTCAATGTTTATGTTCCTGCGCCACTGGCATACTACGCAACTTACTCACCGTTTCAAAATTGGCTCTTTGACAACGCTGAGGTGGTAAGCCACGCAAAATAAGCTCGAGGTCATCCACTAGCCTCTCCCCCATGCCATGCCACACTTCGGGGATATTGCCAGCACGGTGAGCAGAAAGTAAGGTGTTCGGCGTGCGCCTAGCACGGTGGTCAGCCGGAATAGGCTCTTGATTAAAAACATCAATCGCCACTCGAATATGACCACTTTGGGCAGCATCTAACATCTCATCAAAATTGACCACACCAGCACGACTAGCCAAAACCACCACTGAACCTTTTTGCATCACAGAAAATTGCTTAGTACCTATCGCACCTTGATTTTCCGAAGTGGTTGCAGCTAATATAAACACAACCTTTGAACGCGCAAAGAGTTCTTGTAAACCCACGGGTTCAACCTGCATTTCACGCAAGGTGCTGTCATGAAGCCAAGGGTCATGCACAATAATGTCTCTAGAGAATGGGCGCAAAAGAGGTAACAGAGCTTTACCCAAAGACCCACAGCCAAGTAATCCTAGCGTTTTACCCGAGAGCAAAAAGGAATCGTAATTATCGCCTTCTCCGTAGAGAGATTCAGTGCCCTTGCGAATAGCTGCATCGGCTTCGTGAATGCGCCGTGCCACAGACAGGGCCATGCCTAGTGCCATCTCGGCTACAGGTTGGGCAAAGATAGGACCTGTAGAAAGCATATAGATATTTCGGCGTTGAATCTCCGCGTAATCTACATTTGGTAAAAAATTGCTCTCGACATTAAAGACTACTTTTAAGTTTTTAGCACGGTCCAGTCTTTCTTTGCTTAGGGCTGTTTGTCCAATCAAAGCCACGGTATCTGGTAAGTATTTTTCTATGTGGTCGTCTGTAGCGGGCGAACCTTCATGCCAGAGGACTTGCCCTAAATTCTCGAGCCTGCGCTTATCGGCTGCGCTCATAACCAAATCAATAGGACGCGGATAGGGGTCAAATAAAATGATATTAGAAGCCATACATCTCCTTAAAGTTTTTATTTTTATAACATAACCTTAGAAAAAGCATCATAACCAAGTTTATCCCAGAATCGCTCGAGTCAAACGTTTTTCGCTATAACTATCTACACTGCCCTTATACCCCGAGGGCAGTTTTTATTTCTGGCTAAAAAATTTTAATCCGTTGCGGAAACTTTAGTAGAGAGCTTTTGTAATTTCTCGTAAAGCTCGAGTATTTCCTGATTTGCATTCGTCGGAATAACAATGCGAATTTCAGCAAGCTCATCACCGCGTGAACCATCACGTTTTAGCCAACCTTTATCACGTAAACGCAAGGTACGCCCTGACTGTGTACCTTTGGGTAAGTTCATTTCTACATCACCATCTAAAGTTGGTACACGAACCATCCCCCCAAGAACAGCCACATAATCGGATACATTTACCACCACACGGATGTCATCTTGCTCGAGTCTAAAGGTTGGGTGCTGTTTTAATTTCAGAATAAGAATGACATCTCCACCACTGGCAGACTGACCGCGCAAACGCAGCTTAGTACCATCTTTTGCACCCTTAGGAATCGTCACATCAATTCGGCGACCACTTAGGGAGATAGTAGTTGTTGCACCTTGATAGGCCTGGAGAAGATCAATCTCTAAAGTTGCTTCAATATCTCTGGGTACTTGCTGGTATTGCCCAAATGGATCACGAGTTGAGCGACCACCAAAGGTTGAGCCCGAAAAACCACCTTGACCAAAAAGCCCTTGAAAGAAATCACTAAAACCCGCAACGTCTTCTGGGTTAATGCTTCCCTGAAAACCACCACTCTGAGAGCCACCATCCTGAAAGCCACCTGGCCCAAAAGGCGGACGACCATCGGTGCTACCATATTGGTCATAAAATTTGCGCTTATCTTCATCGCTTAAAACAGTATAGGCTTCGTTGATTTCCTTAAATTTTTCCTCGGCTTTTTTATCGCCAAGATGCTTGTCGGGATGATGCTTGGCCGCCAACTTGCGAAAGGCACTTTTTATTTCTTTCTGCGTCGCAGTTTTGGGTACACCTAGTAGATTGTAGTAGTCTTTGTAGTTTGCCATAGAAACCTCAGTGAAAAGTAAAAAGTTGAAAGGATAAAGGGTTTAACTTTTTACTTTTCACTTTATACTTTCAACTCTCTTGATAAACAACCACCTTGGCTGGTCTTAGCAACTTGTCATTCTTCATAAACCCAACTGCAAATACTTCGGCTATTGTGCCTGCTTCTGCGCCTTCGGCGACTGGAACCATAGTTAAGGCTTCATGCAGTTCTGGGTTGAAGGCTTCGCCCTTTTCGCCTATTTTTTTGATACCAAGCATGTCTAAGTTGCGCTCTAAACTTTCACGCACGCCTTGAATACCTGGGATAAGTTTTTCTGGATCGGCAGACATCACTAAAGCGCGACCCAAGTCATCATAAACGGTCATCACGGGAAGTAAGGCACTCTCGAGTCCGGCATCTCTGGCGCGTTCAATATCTCCTTGCACACGGCGGCGATAGGTTTGTAAATCTGCCTGCGAGCGCATGAATTTATCTCTGTAATCGTCAGCTTGTGCTTTCATTACTTCCATTTCTTTCTGGAAGCCCTCGAGGATTTGTGTTAATACATTCTGCTCGTCAACATTTTGACCATCAACATTTTGACCAGTAACTTCGCTCTCAGTAACTTCACTCGAATTGGCTTCAACTGTAACCGTAGCAGATTCATTGGCTTCTAGAGTTGCATTATTTGTATCATCAGTCATAAAAATTCCTTAAAGAGTAAAGAGTAAAGAGTAAAGAGTAAAGAGTAAAGAGTAAAGATTGTTTTAATCTTCAACCTTCAATCTTCAATCTTTACTCATCTTTAGCTAGCTGGTTTGAAATCCGCATCAATTACATCGTCATCTTGTTTGGGCTGCTCGGCAGTTGCTTCGCCATCACCTTGCGGTTGGGCTTGATTTGCAGTGGCTTGTTGGAAGGCGTTGAGTTTTTCAGCTAAGGTCTTGCTGAGTTCCTCCAGCCTCTCCTTGCCAGCATTACTTTCTATAGCAGCTTGCGCTTCATCAATCGCTTTACGCACAGGCTGCTTTTGCTCATCAGTGGCAGCCGTTGCCTCGTCCACAATGCGCTGTGCTTGAATGCGTAAAGAGTCAAGCTGGTTTTTCGCTTCGGCAACTTCTTTGACCTGGCGGTCAGTTTCAGCATTGTCCTGCGCATCTTTGACCATGCGGTTCACTTCATCATCAGAGAGCGTGGTGGTGTTTTGAATGGTGATGTTGGCTTCTTTGCCAGTAGATTTTTCTTTAGCAGTTACGTGAAGCACACCGTTGGCATCAATGTCATAGGTGATTTCAACTTGGGGCATACCGGCCATCATCGGCGGAATACCATCGAGTTTGAAACGGCCTAATGATTTGTTCTGCGTTGCCATTGGGCGTTCACCTTGCAGGACATGAACTTCCACACCTGTTTGGTTATTTTCAGCAGTGGTGAATGTTTCACTCTTTTTAACTGGAACCGTGGTGTTGCGGTCAATCAGTTTGGTAAATACGCCACCTTTGGTTTCTACACCAAGTGAAAGCGGTGTGACATCAAGAAGAACAATATCTTGCACATCACCTTTAAGCACACCAGCTTGAACAGCAGCACCAAGCGCAACTACTTCATCTGGGTTTACCGATTGGTTGGGTTCTTTGCCGAGAAGTTCTTTAACGATGCGCTTCACTGCGGGAACGCGGGTTGAACCGCCGACCAAAATCACTTCGTCAATATTGTCTTTGGTAAGTTTGGCATCACGAAGTGCAGCTTCGACGGGGCCACGAATTCTGGCGAGCAGTGGCGCGATGATTTCCTCGAGCTGACTGCGGGTAAGTTTTTTCTCTAAGTACATAGGCGCGTTCGAGGCTGGGTCCATCGCAATAAACGGTAAGCTGATGGTTGTCTCTGGAATGTTCGAGAGTTCAATCTTAGCTTTTTCAGAAGCTTCAATAAGACGCTGAAGTGCCTGACGGTCTTTGCGAAGGTCTACGTTATATTCTTTTTGGAAATCATTGGCGAGCCAGTTTACAATCGCGTAATCAAAGTCTGAACCACCCAAGTGGGTGTCACCAGAAGTTGAACGGACTTCAAAAACACCATCACCGACCTCGAGGACTGATACATCAAAGGTACCCCCACCCAAGTCAAAGACCAGAATGGTTTCATTGCCTTTTTTGTCTAGGCCATATGCAAGTGCGGCAGCAGTCGGTTCGTTGACAATACGCAAAACTTTTAAGCCTGCAATTTTGCCTGCATTTTGGGTTGCTTCACGCTGGGCGTTGTTGAAGTAAGCAGGAACAGTAATCACAGCTTCGGTGATTTTTTCACCTAAAGTTGCACTGGCATCCTGAACCATTTTTTGCAAAACCATTGCAGAGATTTCTTCAGAAGTATATTTCTTGTCGCCGATAACAAAACGAACCCCACCATCGTCACCTTTAACTACTTCATAAGGGGAACGCTTGACTTCTTCCTGAACTTCTTCCCAGGTGCGCCCAATGTAACGCTTGACTTCAAAAAGTGTGTTTTTAGGATTTAAGACTGCCTGACGTTTGGCGACTTGCCCAACCATGCGGTTCGCGTCCTTAAAACCAACTACCGATGGGGTGGTGCGGTTTCCCTCGCTATTTACTAAAACAACAGGTTCGCCGGCTTCCATAATGGAAATAACACTATTTGTTGTACCCAAATCAATACCTACAGCTTTAGCCATGATAAGTATCCTTTCTATATTCTTTAATAGGGACTTGCTATAAAACTTGATATAATCAGACGCAAGTCAATCACTAGGAAAAAGTATAGCGAGGTTATGTTGCTTTGTCAAGAGATGTGAGTGTGACCGTATCAAGTTTAATTTTAGTAAAACCCAAGCGAAAATTTGCAAAACCCAAGCGAATGCTGTATAGTGTGGCTATGGAACCAAGGACGGGCATTGTTTTAGAGTAAACCTGTGGCGAAAGTTTTGGAGATAGATGGCTACAAATTCGTTATTTTTTCGGATGATCATGAACCTGCACACGTCCATGTAAAAAAAGCAGGCAATATGGTACGAATTCAGCTCAACACAGGACAGGGAGTAAAAGTACTCACAACGCATGGAGATTTAAAGGTTCCAGAAATAGCGAAGGATAAGAGTCTCACGATTGAATACAACGAGATTCTACTCGAGAAATGGAGAGCAGTTCATGGCAACTGAAATCTTGGATAAAAATCTTTTAGATGAAATTAGTATGGCCCTTGAAGTGTCACGTGAATCAGAGAAACATGAACCTCGAGCCACTTCTATCTATTATGATAGATCTACTCAAGAAATCGTGTTGCACCTTAAAGACAATTCTCGATTAGCAATTGATACAAAGCTCATCCAAGGCTTGGAAAATACTACTGACAAGCAACGAAGTGATGTTGAACTCGAGGGTGAAGGCTATGCCCTTCACTGGGAAACACTTGATATTGATCTTAGTGTGCCTGGCCTAGTAAAAGGTATTTATGGTACTAAAGCATGGATGGCTCATCTAGGTCAAAAAGGTGGACAAGTAAAAAGTGAAGCAAAATCTGAAGCTGCAAAGATGAATGGGAAAAAAGGTGGTAGGCCTCTAAAGAATAAACTCCCACCTTCCATTCATTCTACAGAACCCAGTGAAAGGATATTAAGTAAGCTCCGTTTCGACGCTAAGCAAAAAGGCATGGGATTAGACTCTTATTTGATATTTCTCTCTGAATGTAGTGTTTTTCAAGAATCCACTCATAAAGCTGTTCGGGATTCCATGGAACCTTTGATACAAAAAGTTCAGTCTTTAGAGACATCTATGGCACGGGTAGAATCATATTTATTACAGCCAAAATTAGATTTACAAACCAATCAGCTAACCAATAGCTACGAATTATATAAACCTCCTGTCAATAACCCATACAAAAACACTATCGTCTCTTAGCCTAGTTAGGTAAAAATAAATTATGAATGAAACTCATAGTATACAAGAGGACATGCCAACCCCCGAAGAGTATGGGAACTTCATCAACGGCATTCAAATTGAAGACGTTCGATTAGTTGAACTTAAAGTAGAAGCAAAGGAAGCAACTATCAATCCTGCTGAAACCGCTTTAAGAGTAAATGATAGTTCTCGATTTGACAATTTATCAGATGGCTTTGAGATTTTTCATACCTACCACCTTATCTTTGAAAGCGTAAGTAAGGAGGATAATCAGGGAGAAATCAAAGCTACTTTTGGAATACGGTTCACCTCAGAGACTAAACTTACCGAGAGCTATTTCAAAATATTTAGTCAGATCAATCTAAAGATGAATACTTGGCCATACTGGCGTGAAATTGTCCAAAATATGATTTCAAAGATGGGATGGCCAGGATTTACAATGCCTTTACTAAAAACCTTGGAAAAAAGTGAATCAAAAGTATCTCCTGACCCAGATACAATTAAAGAAAGTCCAAAAAAGCCACGCAAAGCAAAACAGGACTAATTGCAAAATTTGCCAGTCTCGGTTTTACACAGACGTGTGCCTAACCCTGCTGAAATTAGAAGTCTCAAAACAGGCAAAACGGGTTTAGAGGCAACAACCCTCATCACTTAAGCCATTCCATGGTATGAAAGTTTGTTATACTTATAGCTATGAAAACGGCGGTTTCATTACCTGAGCAAGTCTTTTACAAAGCTGAACAGTTAGCTAAACAACTTGGTGTCTCAAGAAGCGAGCTTTACAAAAAGGCCATCGAAAGCTATCTTGAGCAACAGAACTCGAGAGAAACCATCATCGAAAGTATTAACCGTGTTTGCGATGAAGTAGATACCCAACTTGACCCAGCCTTTAGAGAAGCCAGCCATAGACTTTTGGAGCAAAACGAGTGGTAATCAAGCGTGGCGAAATTTATTGGGCAGACTTACCTGATGCGCTTGGCTCGAGACCCGCCTTTCGTCGTCCTGTCCTTGTGATTCAAGATGACCTTTACAATGAAACTCGTTTAACCACCGTTATTGTCTTGGCACTTACAGCTAACCCTAAAATGTCCGAGATGAAGGGTAATGTGTTTATTCGATCTGACGAGTCCGGCTTACCAAAAGATTCGGTTGCGAACGTCACACAACTAACGACCATCAATAAACTCGAGCTAACCGAGCGTGTCGGGCAACTTCCTGAATGGATAATAGAACTAGTAGACGACGGACTCAAACTTGTCCTTGGGCTAAAGCACTAAGAACATAATTAAGGCTCAATGTGACCATTTCACGCTATTTGAAACAGTTAAAATTGATAATGACCTTTGGAGGACTCTATAATAATGCTTAAACACCTTTTGATCTTAGGGCTTTTATTGATGCTAGTGGCTTGTGGGGGAACCGGACCTACCAACCCTGATCCAGACCCAAACCCCGATCCAGACCCTGATCCCAACAATAAATGTACCTATAGCCTTAGCGAAGCCATCACCGTACCTAGCCGTTTAATCAATACACCTTCAAACTGCGATTATTTACTCGAGGGCTAAGTGAATATCTCCTCTACTTTAACCATTGATCCTGGCGTACAGATTGTGGCTAACCAAGACGCAATTTTGTGGGTTGATGGCGGGCAAATCATTGCCAATGGTACAGCCACCGCCCCAATTAGTATGGAAGGTTTGAATCCCATTGCTGGCTACTGGCAGGGGATTCGTTTTGCCGTAGGGCGTGAAAGCAGTTTTGACTATTTCCACTTAAAAGATGCCGGGCAAGTTTGCTCGAGCCTTTACTGCCCAGATGCAGCTTTTATCCTGGATGATGTGACCATATCCTTTAGTAATTCCTCGGTTTCAAACAGCTATGTGGACGGCTTCTATGCTACTGGCAATGTTCTTTTTAAACGTTTTGAAAACAACCGTTTTTATGGCAATACCTTATCAGGTGTGGTGATTTCACCAAAGTATGTCGAATTTTTAGATTCGGCTAGCGATTACTTAGGTCAAGACAAACCCAATGGCGACCCGTATATTTATCTCTCTATTGAAGATTTGGAATCAGGTGATACTCGCATCTGGAAAAACCTAAATGCCCCTTACCTTATTGATGGATACTTAAATATTGATGGCGGTAGTGTGATTATTGAACCGGGAACCACCATTCTTTTTAGCGAAGAGTCCTGGATAACCGTTCACGATAATGGAGATTTAAGGGCCATCGGCACCGCTACTGAACGCATAACTTTCAAAGGTCTAGTAGAACAAGCTGGCTACTGGGACGGCATTACTTTCTGGGATAGCAACTGGGAAGAAAACGAGTTTAGCTATGTAGATGTAAAACATAATGGCTTCACAGGTGGCGCACTAGATGCTTATGGCGGCGTGCGTATGCGCTACACCTCGAGCCTTAAAGTCAGTAATAGCAATTTTTCTGATAATGCCGAGTTTGCAATTGCCTG
>CAVTAE010000013.1:0-9719 GCA_963732665.1 uncultured Trueperaceae bacterium
GTACCGGCGTTTGGCACTGACACTCTATGATACTTTGTCCAACCAGACAGCAAATAGTCTTGCCATCAACTTTACTAACAGTTCCCTCGAGGATATTTGTTTCACCAATAAAATTAGCAACGAATTGGTTGGCAGGATTTTCGTAAATCTCTAAAGGGCTATCAATCTGTTGCACCTTCCCCTGAGACATGACGGCGATGCGGTCACTCATGGTCAGAGCTTCTTCTTGATCATGGGTGACAAAAATAAAAGTAATGCCAGTTTCACGCTGCAAGGTTTTGAGTTCACCACGCATAGCCTGACGCAGTTTTAAGTCTAGGGCAGAAAGGGGCTCATCTAAAAGCAAGACTTTAGGTTTGGGAGCCAGTGCGCGTGCCAGAGCTATGCGCTGTTGTTGTCCACCAGAAAGTTGTGTGGGTTTGCGCTTAGCATATTCAGACATTTTGACCAACTCGAGCATCTCGAGTACGGTCTTGTCACGCTCGCTTTTATCCTTGCCCAACATCTCCATGCCAAAGCCCACATTTTCAGCTATGGTCATATGCGGAAAAAGGGCATACTGTTGAAACACGGTATTGATAGGCCGCTTGTGTGGGGGTAAATCCTGAATGGGTGACCCAAACAAATAAATGTCGCCACTCGTTGGATATTCAAAACCAGCAATCAGACGCAGCAAGGTAGTCTTGCCGCAACCGCTAGGCCCTAACAGGGTAAAAAATTCGTTGTTGTTGATGCTTAGGGAAACATCATCTAAAGCCGTCAGAATCCCTTTTTCAACAGGAAAGGTTTTGCTTACCGAAGCAACGTCAATAGCATTGGGCATGTTTGGTTATATCATTTGGCAAAAAGTTTAGGCAATAGTTGGGGGTTATTTTAGAACCTCGTCGGGGATTTCGGAAGCGGGGATGATGACCACTTTGCCATCTTGCTCTACAGCTATTGAATTGCCAGCTAGCTTGTGTTGACGCAGGGCAAGGTTAGTCGCTTTGGTAATTGCCTGTGTAATAATCTCTGTATTGCGAAACGCTTCAGCTATTTTTTCAGAGACGTTTATTTGTAGTTCTTTTGCAGTTTTAGCCATAACTCCTCATCGCTGATACGAAGTTTACCCTCGAGGCTCTTTTCAGCTATGAGCCTGGGGCTGGTACTATTATCATAAAACACCCACGCATCTGCAATGGGCGCATACAACTTGAAGAAATTTTTCAAACCCGCCTCATAACGCCGCTTTACAACATCATCAGGCACACTATGCCCACCCAAGCGTACTCTTTCATGGACGCGCTGCACGGCTAAATCAGGTGAAGATAGCCACAGAAAAACAAGTGTGAAAATATAACCTGAACGTTTTTGTTCACGAAGCCACGGAGCAAAACTACGACTTGCCAATGTGGTTTCAAAAGCAAAAGATTTTCCTTCGCTGGCTAGTTGTTTTAAGCGTGTAAGCATGACCCGACCTGCCTCCACAGCAACATTCTCTGGAGCGAAGCCAGATAACCCTTGAGCAATGACATCAGCATTCACAAACTCAGTAGTGGCAAAAGTTTCCTTGAGCAAGACAGGAGCAGTGGTTGATTTTCCTGCACCATTGGGGCCAGTGATTACGATGATATTGGGATTGGTTTCTGTCACTTAGCCCTCACACTGATTTTGAGATTTTATAAGATTGGTTAGATCACACATTAAAATTCTTTCAATGCACTTTAGAACTTACCAGATGTTTCTTAACTCCAACACAAACCCCTCGAGCCTTCCCACACCCACAACACTCTCAGGATTCTCAAGCATCTCTACATTACCCACTGTGTAGAGATAAACCTTCTTTTCGTCTGGGTCAATCAACCAGCCAAGCTCTGCACCGTTGGCAATGTACTCGAGCATTTTGTCTTGCGTGTATCCTAAACTATCACTAGGTGATAAGAGTTCAATTACAAATTCAGGACATACGGGCGCAAACTTTTGATACTGTTCTGGTGTGACTGTGGCAAGTTTCTCGAGGCTGACCCACGAAGCATCAGGAGAACGCAAGGCCCCATTTGCTAAACGAAAACCTGCGGAAGAACTGAAAACCTTACCAAGTTCATTTTCCTTAGACCAGAGCCTTAGTTGCATATTGATTTCAGAATCTCTATCACCAGTTTCAGTTCCTACAAGGGGCATAATGATTAAATCTCCTTGGGCAGTTTTCTCGAAGCGTAAGTCAGGATTTTCAACAGAGATAGCCAGAATGGTGTCATCATCCCAGACCCTGTTTTTAGGTAAGTGAAGCATCAGCGGCCCTTGAAAGGCTTTAACTTCGGGTTTTTCCAGAACAGTTTCCATAAGCAAGTATACGCCAAAAGGCTACAACCTCAGGTAAGTTTGAAACCCAATGAGTCATAAAATGCTGAAGACTTATGACACAATAAAAATAATGTCCGTTTTCATTTATGGTGTCATGCCGACTGGAGCGTTATTCATTAAGAGCAAGTTGGGTAAGACTTGAAATCATTGATAGGATACTGAGCGCAATGGAGAGCATCTATAAGTATTTCAGCTTAGTGTAAATTCTGCCCTAGACTTCTCGATGTTGTTTACCCTCAGTGAATCACAGAATGGTAAAACTGAATGTCTGGATGTACAAGTTAGGCCCGTTTTCACTTCCTTAGTCATACTGAGCTGCCGACTAGGGTAAACATTGCAAGTCATTCCCAAAGTCAAGCCCTGCCTTGCGAAGTATCTTGCTACTTAGATACTTCGCAAGGTATGAACGCGCAGGACTTAGGTTGCTGCAACAGGAGTGCAATTAGCGGCTCAGTATGACAGAATGAGGATTCTGTGATTCACTGACCCTGAGTAAAACCAAAGGGCTATCGCTCTAGTCGAAGTGGCATATAAAAAGTTTTTGTGATTTATCGCTACTGCTTGACAAATCTACGACGGTTATCGTATAACTATCTACGATACTTGTCGTAAAGAGGTGAAAAATGAAACCAACCGATGCTGAACTGGCTATTTTAAGAGTGTTGTGGGACAAAGGGCCTTCAAAAGTCCGTGAGGTATTTGAAGCCCTGGGTGATAAGAATGTTGGCTACACCACTATCCTCAAACAGCTTCAAGTGATGTTTGAAAAAGGTCTGGTAACGCGGGATGATTCAGATAAAAGCCATGTGTATCAGGCTAAAATAGGCGAAGAAGTTACCCAGGCTACACTTCTTGATCACCTGCTCGAGTCTGCTTTTGCAGGTTCGCGCAGCAAACTTTTCTTACGGGCCTTGTCCAATAAAAAAGTAAGTAAAAAAGAACTCTCTGAAATTCGCAAACTCTTACAGGAGTTAGGAGACTAAGATGATTCATACCCTTGGTTGGACGCTGATTCATTCGCTGTGGCAAGGTTTGTTAATTGCTACACTTTTATTTGCTGTGAACTTGCTAGTTAGACAAGCGAAAGTGTGCTATGTACTGGCCTGTATGGCTATGGTTCTACTTTTACTGCTTCCGGCATTCACCTTCTATTCACTAAGAAACCCTAGTCCAGTGCAGATTGCAGAACCTCTAGTAAAAACCACTGAACCCAATCCTGAAGTCTTAAAAACAAACCTGCCAGTAATTCAGGAAACACCCGAGATTGAAGTGTCTCAAGAGCTAATGTCGCAAGCAACACAACCTGCTCGAGTCAGTTCTAACCTTAAAGCAAAGTTGACAAACTGGATACCTTTTTTAGTTGGGGCATGGCTAGTTGGCGTGATTCTTTTAACCCTAAGGCTTTTATTGCAATGGGTTTATGCCGAAAGACTCAAGCATAAATTTACCAAACCTGTTTCAAAGGATTTGCAAAACCTATTGCTGGGTTTAACCATGCGCCTAAACATAAGCAGACCCGTACAGCTTTTAGAATCTGTCAAAGTCGAAGTGCCTACAGTAATTGGATTTATAAAGCCAGTGATTTTATTGCCTGCTAGCAGCTTGATGGGTTTAAGCAGTTCACAACTCGAGGCGATTCTAGCCCACGAACTGGCCCACATTCGCCGCCATGATTACCTGATTAACCTTTTACAAAGCATGGTAGAAACTTTGTTTTTCTATAATCCTGCGGTGTGGTGGGTTTCAAATCGGATTCGTATTGAGCGGGAACACTGCTGTGATGATATTGCGGTGGCGGCGTGTGGTGGAGATGTGGTGGGATATGCAAAGACTTTGGAAAGACTCGAGTACCTTCGGCATCATCCACGACTAGCAATAGCAGCTACAGGAAATTCTCTTCTAAAACGCATTCAACGGTTAGTAAAATCTGAGACCAAAACCCATCTTTCAGCATCTTGGGTTACAAGTCTCTTAATGATGTTTGGGCTGACACTGGGAATTGTCTTTTGGGCAAATTTGCAACAAAGTCAAGCGCAAGACTCTGAAAATACTATGCAAGTGTTTGACCGAAACGGTGTAGAACTAACAGAAGATATTGCCCCTCATGCTTTCCAGATGATTCGAGATGAAATTGTTGAGAGATTTGGATTAGAAGTACAAGGTCTGAAAATTTATAGCACCATTGATCTTCAAGCTCAACAAGCCGCAAACGCAGCTTCCTTAAATGCTGAAATGCCACCAGGAGCACAAATGGCGTTGGTGGGTATTGACCCAAGCACAGGTGAAATACTGGGGATGGTTGGCGAACACTTTAAAGAAGGTCAATTGCCAGATGGGTTTAACCGTGCGGTGCAGATGAAAAGAGAAGTAGCCCAAACCTTTGATCCTTTTGCTTATGCAACAGCTTTTGAAGAGTTAGGATATACACAATCAACAGTTCTTAATGACGAACCAATCACCTTTAGCCAAGCTGGTCAACCTGATTACACGCCAGAAAATCATGATATGAAGTTCCTTGGCCCTATGACCCTACGCAAAGCCCTAGATATATCTCGAGATGTTCCAGTTGTAAAAACCATTGAAAAAGTAACACCACAAGCGGTTGTAGATAAAGCTACAGCATTAGGGTTTACCGACATTCAACCGCTTTTACCCTCTGCGATGGGATCATTTCAAGCCTCACCTTTAGAACTAAGTGCAGCAATCAGTAGTTTTGCCAATTCTGGGGTTTACAATACACCACACATTATCAAGCGTGTTGAATCCAGCGATGGAAAAATGATACTTGAATTCCCAATAGATCAAAAACCCGTCTGGACACCTCAAACAGCTTATATGACCCTAGATATGATGCACGGTAACGCCATAGATAATGGAGCTTTTAGTTTGCGTGCAGATATTGATGGGCGTTATGTCGCCGGAAAAACTGGCTTGAGTGGTAAACGTGGCGATGTTCCTATTGGTGAAAGCGATATTTGGTTTGTAGGAGCAACTCTGGGCATGGTTGCAACTGTTTGGATTGGTTTTGATGATGGCTCTTCCATTCCTAAGAAGATTGCTCCTGAACTGACCAGAGCTGGCGATGGCATAATAAATAGTTCACGGCAACCTATTTACATTTGGAAAGAATTTGTAGAAGAAGCTTTGCGTGGTAAAGATGTACCTGCTGAGTTTCCTGTACCAGATGGGATTGAATTTAAGAATATTGATTTAACTACAGGTGAAGTGGGTGGTACTCGAGTAGCTTTGCCAATTGAGAAGAAGTCGGAATTAGAACCTACGAGTTCTTTGGCAGAAAATACAAAGGAAATTCGTCTAACCGTTATTGGAGATATAAATATCAGTGAAGAGAATGGTGAGATTAACGGCAACCTGCAACTTGACAAACATGCTTATGTCATTATGGAAGAAGTAAGTGGCTCAGAAAAGCAAACGGTTTTGATTACTTCTGATGAGGCTAGTCTCATGCTTAACAGTCAATTTGTCGAAACTACAAACGTATCCCCACTCTTGGGGAATTTTAGATTGATGTATTTGGTCAACCCAACTTTTGTCCGTGAAACAAGCAACAACTTGAGTATCGAAAATGCCACTGAACTAAACATTAGCTCAATAAATTTTAATAATGGCAATGCTAACGAAAATTTGTCTATAGAACCTTGGCTTGCAACAGCTTTAGAAAAAATCAAAAATAAGTATTTTGAGCTTGCCAATAATAGTTTGCCTCTAAAAGGAGAAACTGGTGTACTCGAGGACGGTACATCCTACTCTATCCTTATTATTAAAGACCCAGAGATTTTCTCTTCTCAATTTTCTACTATGTCTGCTAATAAAGAGCTTTGCCAAAAACTTTTAGAGCAGGCATTTAGTCATGGAGTGATTCCTGAAGAAGAATACAAGATGCTTTTAGAAAGGCAGTCTGAGATTGAAAGTGAATCAGATAAAATAACAGTGTGGGGACTTGAAGCAGAACAGTACAGTATTGCCTCTAAACCTTCCATGTGGGCAACCATAAAAGGTAACGTTACATTTACCAAAGGATATTTAGAACTTCAAAGTACCGATACACCAGAGTCCTATATTCAACTCGAGGAAAGAAGAGACTCTACTCGAAAAAGTGTAATTGTTAAAAAATACCAGGGTCAAGAAGAATACACTTATACGGTTAATGGTATAGACATGCCCTTTGATAGTGAAGCAGAAGTCTGGTACAAAAACATTTTTGAGCATACAATTACAAGCCCTTGGAGTGAATACGAGGCTTCTAAGACACCATTAGAAAGATTGCAAGGTTCAGACTTGTGGTCTAGCTATGGAGATAATGGTAATGGATATTTTTATTCTCTGGTGATATTAGAAAATAGGGATTTTGAGCATTTACTAGGTCCGACACAGCTTGATGTAAACGGACAAAAAACTTTCTATCAGTACACAGAAGAAGAAGCACTCAATCATATTAGGGTTTCCATTCACTATGCAGCACATCATATACTTGTATCTTCACCCACAGCTCACGATGAAAAAATTAAAGTTTTCATCAAAGATTATCTGGGAACCCTCGAGCTAAGCCCAAAAATTCTTCAAGAATTGCTTTTGCTTGTAAATGAAATGAAAACCAATGAGGCAAAATCTGAGATACTACTCAAGCTAGCCCCCTATATTAAAGATTCCTCGAGTAATTCTTTATTGTCTCAATATCGCAATGTGGCCTTTCATCTTCCTGAAGACTTAGAACAAAAGGTACTTGCTGATATGCCAGATTAGTGTCTGATTGAGGCTCATTATCAGGCTTGGGAGCAGTAGAAGTCTCTAGGATAACCGATACTGTAGAATATCTTCATGACCTTCAAGATATTCTGCTCTCTTTTAACCTTAATGAGTATTTACGGCCTTGCTCAGAATCTCCCTATTCCACCAGCCGACACAGATCATTACCTTTGGGTCACCTACATCACTTTGCCTGATCAGCCAGAAACCTTGGTGGGACAACCCTGGGAAAAGTATTCAAGAATTTTAATCGAGCAAAGTACGCCTGTACCCTTATCTATTCACCCTGACGTTTGGCGTTATGAGCTAGATAAACAAGAAGAGACATTTACTATCAATAACAAGCCTCAGTCAGTAGACAGGCAACTTCGGGGTTGGCTCGAGGAGATTTTTATTCTTATTCAACCAGAACAAAAGCAAAAAATGTATTCAGATTACTTCAACACTGGTTTGCAGTGGTACTGGAAACTTGATGCCGATAAAGGATTTATTTCGGTTTTTCAAGCTGATTCAACTGAGAAGATAACCAGTTTTTATGTTGACCCGCTATTTGACAACCTTCCTGAATATAGCAAGGATGATTTGCGCGTTGAAGTGATGTTTGATCGGCATTTTGTGTCGCATCAGTTAGTGGATGACATCGTGCTACTTGATACTAGCAGTGAGCTATTTGCCGATGACCGACAAGGCCTGGTCGAAGAAGACATCATCCTGGGATTTTATAAAGCTATTGAAAATGCCAAAAACTCTAAAGTTAAACTTGAATCCTGGTTAGAGTTGCAACCATATCTTAATCGCTAAACTGCCCGAATATAAATAAGCCTAGCCAAATAGGCCCCTAAACCCACCATCCCTGCACCCAAAACAGCAACACGTAAATCAGGATTTATTACAGGTACAATCAGGGCTGCAACATTAATAATGACAATAAGGGCAAGTCCTATTCCAATGGTCCAGTACAGGGCGTTAGGGCGGTTGCGCCGCTCGAGCCATAGGTAAACGAAGTAACCAAAGAGTATATAGTACAACACCTGAACAATAAAGATAAAAGTTGGATTCTGGTCAGTGCCGGTGGTGGGTACAAGAGTTTGTAAAACAATTACAAATGTTGACACCAAAGCAAAAATACCAGCAAAACGGCCAATCTTGCTCTTTTGCAAAGAGGACCTAGGGGAACTCGAGTCAGATTTCTTAGGCGTGCTTCGACGCTTAAAAATATTCTGGCGTTTGGTAAGGCGTTCAGCCTTTAATTGGTCACGTTCTTTCCATTGTTTCTCTTCGGCTTTTTTTTGCACACGGCGCATCTGGCGGTTCATGACTATAGTCTAGCAAGGATTATGAAAGGGGGTATCAACATCTGCACTTAGAGGATTTGAGCTTAGGTAATTTGTACTTATACCAAATCGGTAAGCAAGTGACGCATATCCGATCCGTTTTTTCACATCGACCGTAGCGTAGCGAAGTGGAGATGTCTATGAAACTCCCCCGATATAACGGAGTCGAAGTTAAGCAACTTTAGCCAAGTATAATCTTTCAAAGTCGTTAGGTGAAAGATAGTTAAGTGCCAAATGTCTGCGTTTAGAATTGTAAAAGGTTTCGATATAGCTGAAGATGCTGGTAATGCCTTGTTGTCTGGTTTCATAAGGAGAATCAGCTTCTTCAGTTTTAAGTGTTGCAAAGAAACTCTCGGCTAGTGCATTGTCATAACAATTGCCCTTTCCTGACTTGCGTTGTGATAAAAATTCCGTAATTAGTTAAGAGGTAAAATCTCATCTTGTGGAAACTCAAGTGGAGCTGCTTTTTGCCCTGACTTGACTACAAAACGAGTTGGATATTCGGTAATGGCTAACCACTAGCTGATAAGCAGTCAAGATTGTAGTCAACGATGAAACACTTGAGGACAACTTGGTGCATGAGGTCGGACTTAGAGAAAGAGAGAGTCTTACGAACAAACCTAGCTAAGCGTTGACGCAAAGTGCAATTCCAGCGTTCCATATGATTAGTTTCACCTGCACCCTTACCAACACTGCGATGAGTTGCTTTAGGAAACACCTTGGTATAAGCATCCCAGAAATCACTAAAGGTATGGCAGTGCTTGTAAGACTCTGGAATCTTTGCCCACAGTTTGGCACAGGTTTTAGCACTATGATCACCCGAAACAAAAGCAACGATTTGAAGAGTGCGACGACACAGGGCAGTCCATAACCAGCGTTTGTTGGCCGAACAGTGGACAAATGACCACACCTCATCGAGTTCCAGTACGTCATCTGCTTTGGTTTTAGCAAGGCTTTCTTTTAAGTGACATCTTTGGGCTTTTTTTTAAGCCAGCCTGACAAAGTTGTACGACTCACCCCATAGATACGCTGGATACCTCGCATACTTGGACGTTCTTGATAGGTCGCTAGTATCTGCTCTTTTTGCTCTTCACTATATTTCTCTGTTGGATTTAACACCCCTTGCTTGCCACAGTTCTTACATTTGAACTGTTGGTTGCCATAGCGATTCTTGCCGTTCCTAACCATATTGTTACTCTTACAACTCGGACAGTGATGGATGATTATCTCTTGTATCATTCCTTAGCTTATCAGCTAGCATTAGACCACTACCGG
>CAVTAE010000014.1:0-1523098 GCA_963732665.1 uncultured Trueperaceae bacterium
CACACGCGCCCTAGGACACCAGATTCAGAATGTGTATTGATGTACCAACCAATGTCTTTCGCTTTATCTACAATTGAAAAGCCCTTAAATCCTTCATAGAGTTCTTGTTGATTATTGTTCCAGTAAGCAATATATCTAAAGGCTGGTGCATAACCCACTGCTGAGGGATCAGAACCATGATCATGTCCGTAATAACATGAGTAGATAGGATCAATCTGCGGATGCCAGCTTTGATACGTTTGGCCATCAAGCCCTGTTGCTGTCCACACATTGTCATGTAACCAGGCTGGACAGGTTTTGTTAGCTTCTGGGCGAGTCATGCCTTCGGGTATGACGGTTTCTGTAGAGGGAACGCCACCTTTTTCAGCTATCAAAAGCGAATATCCCATCTCATATAAGTTTGGCAAGGTAATCTCACCTTTACTAAAGTCTTTGGTGTAAGTGTTGTAGTTAAGGGTATCACCCAGGTGATCTTTTACCGTGGTTGAACCTTGCTTCCATTCCTTCAACCAAGCATCTTCGGGTTTAGCCCACTCGCTTAGAATAATCACTAATCTGGCATCGCGGTTAAGTGAAAGACTTAGCCACTTACCATTAGAAGGTGGAGCCCAAGGCCAAGGGGTAGAAAGAATATCCCAGCCTGCGTAACCACTAAAGGTAGATTGTCTAGGTTGATATTTAAAGTCTTGAGCGTTGACTTCTTGACTACCATCATCATGTTGAATAAGACGATAATAGCGGTTGACCAGAGGTCTTTGAACACCTGGCAGGCTACTCTCTAAGGGATGCTTGATTGACCCACTAGGGAGCTGGCTTGGGGGCGTGACTGAACCATTGCCACCACCAGGATTATTTGGGTTTTTTAGATTGCTACCACAAGAAACCAAGAGGCTAGCTAGCACCATGACGAGAAATAATTGTTTCATAAAACCTCCTACACGTAAGAAGGCAACCGTCTAGGAGTTGGGGTCGGTTGCGCTACTGGCTCCACTCACCTTAAAAAGCGCCCAAATGCAAGGTGAGTTTCATTGCCTTCCGTGACTCGAGCTGAAATTCAGCTAAGAAAAAGGTAGCACGAAAAACCATGAGAAAAGCTGTACAGGACAGCATATGTGAGATTTTATATAAGGAGAAAATATAAAGAAAAAAGTGGCAATTGAAAAAAGGAATGCGTAAATAGAAATGAGAAAAACCAAAAAATCCATTACGCATTCTTTTTCCTAACCCTGAAACCTTCAACCTTTAATTTTCAATCTTTACTCTTTAATCTAATTGAAATCTAACTACACATTACTTTTCACTTTTTTACTTTGGTCGACAAATTCTTGTGCGCCCGATAAAAGTTTTTGTACCGAAGCTTGATCAGAAGCTTCGCAATAAATTCTTAATAGAGGCTCAGTGCCACTGGCTCTAAACATAATCCAAGCTTGATCACTTAAATTCAATTTAATACCATCACGATATTCAACACTTTCAACACGTCTACCTATAAAGTGCTGTGGTGGATCTTTAAGCATCTTCATGACCGCCTCTTTATGTAAAGGCGATAAATGCAAATCTAAACGGTCAAAGGCATGTTGCCACCCAACTTCTTGTTCAAGAGCACGAAACATTTCAGCTAGAGGTTTAGCTGAAGTGGCCATGGCCCTCGAGCATGAGTAAACTATTGGCAATACCATCGCGCTCAGGTAAATGTCCTTTAACACCTATACCACCTGATTCTTCACCACCAATTAAAACATCACCCTGAAGCATTTCATGGACAATGTACTTAAATCCAACTGGGGTTTCAATCACCTCTAAGCCCCTGGCCTTAGCCAAGCGTTCAATCATCCGCGAAACGGTAAAGGTTTTAACAACACTTCCCAAGCCTCCTTTTTGATGTAAGTGATGAAGCAGCACAGCAAAAATTTGATGGGAATTAAAAAATCTTCCATTGGGCAAGATAAGTCCTAAACGATCTGCGTCACCATCTGTAGCAACACCAAAAATGGCTGGGCTATTTCTTAGGTGGGTCATAGAAAGAGCTAAATTGGCAGGAATCGGCTCCGGGTTGACCCCATAAAATAAAGGATGCGGTTCACCGCGAAGCTCTTGGACTTTGAGATGAACATCTGCATATTGCAAAAATCCAGTTAGCCAACCCGCACCCGCACCCCCCATAGCATCATAGACAATGAGCCCTTTGAACCGCCGCAACGCTTCTAGGTTGAGTAAAGAACACAAGGCTTCATAATAGTAATAACGAATATCAACACTTTCATAGTGATGACGTTTGGGGTTAAAAATTTTAACAGCAGTTTCGGGAATATCTTTAAGCTGCTGACTCACTGCCTGATAAATATCTGTAGTGGCCGTACCCCCATAAGGACCTTTGATTTTAAACCCTAAATAATTGGGTGGATTATGCGACGCAGTAAGCATTACCCCACCGCCTGCAGCATAATGTTTTACAGCAAAAGATAGGGCTGGTGTTGGCAAATAATTATTTGATAGATAGGTTGTAATCTCGTTTGCAGCCATGACTTTGGCTACCACCAAGGCAAAGTCTCCTGCCGAAAACCGGGTGTCATAACCTATCACTACCGATGGTATTTTATGCTCGAGTAAATAGTTTGCGTAGGCTTGTGCAACTCTGGCAACATTACGATAGGTAAAACGCTCACCGATAATATCCCGCCATCCATCGGTTCCGAATTGTAAGGTATCCATAAGCCTCTTTCTATATAGACATTGTGAAGACAGATAGACAGGGGTTAAGACAGATAGGGGTTAAGACAGATAGATAGGGCAATTATCTTAGAACGAAGTTGCTCAAGCGTTCATCACTGAGCAGGCGTTTGATATCCTGAATACGGTCTTTGCGAACCAGTAGCATGGCATTGTTTCTTTTCACGATGACTAAATCTTCGACACCCAAAGTAACAATCATGTCGTCAGCATCTTCATTGTAGATAATGTTGCCAAAAGCCTCTAAACCCACATGCTGCCCAACCACAGTATTAATATCAGCATGGTCTTTTTGTAAAAGTCGCTCTAAAGCACACCAATCTCCTAAATCATCCCAATCAAATTCGGCAGGAACCACAAAGGCTTTATCAGTTTTTTCTAGGACAGCATAATCAATGCTAATTTTGGGCAGGCTTGGAAATACTTCAGATATTTTTCCTTTTTGAAAAGCTTCTTCTAAGGGGTGTAACAAGAAAGAGGCATGAAGGGCAAGCTCTTTTAAGATGACTTCAGTTTGCCAGAAGAAGATGCCCCCATTCCAACTAAAACGCCCTGTGCTTAAATAGGCTTGGGCTTTCTCGAGAGGTGGTTTTTCCACAAAGGTTGCCACCCTAAAAAGGTGATGTTGCTGATTATTATCTAAAGCGTCACCCCGTTCAATATAGCCATATCCGGTAGCCGGGTGATCGGGTTGGATACCTAAGGTGACAAGCCCTTGAGTATGTAGGGCCTGTTCAGCAGCAAACTGGGAAACCTCTAAAAAAACGGCTTTCTTGCCAACCCGATGATCCGAGGGGAAAACCCCAACCACAGGATTGCCAAGTTTACGCTTTATTTCCAACATAGCAAAGGTAATTGCTGGTGCAGTATCACGACCTATAGGCTCGAGTAAGATATTTTCTTTGGGTAATTCAGGTAACTGTTCATGAACAAGCTGGGCATACTGCGATCCTGTAATCACAAAAACATGCTTAATACCTTCTGTGGCCGGCAACACCCTATCAAAAGTAGCTTGAAGCAAACTGCGGCCGGTGCGCTCTAAATCTAAAAATTGTTTTGGCCGATCTGCTGTTGAAAGTGGCCAGAAACGCTGACCCACACCACCTGCCATAATAAGTGCAACAAAGGTTTGCATGAAGTTTCCTTTCTAACTATGTTTTCTAAATACCTATGTTTCCAAGTCCCTATTTTCTATAGGCCTATGCTAGCTCTAAGGGAAGTCCTTGACCAGTAACCAAGGAAAATAAGCACCTATATCCTTGGTACTATGACTTTTTTGGGAAGTTGTGACACTGATGTGACGCTAAGTATTGCAAACTAATTTTAGAAAGGAGTTAGGATTTTAAGAGCTTGTTCCTAGACACACTATAAAAAGTCAAGCGCAAATGACCATTTTTAAGTGTAAAAATCTTGTAAACTGAGAAACATTAGAGATAGATGTGCTACACTATCTATAGTTTATGAGTTGTGCAGGCGACTCTAGTAACACTATTTACAATTTGAGCACAGTGATTTGAGCGTAGTTAGTTTTATGAATTGCGAGATGGGTGGGTGGTGCCAAAAGCATCGTCGCAGTAACAGGCATTGAAAGCCAGAAGAAGCACTTTCGCTTTTTACCTCTCTCCTTCTAACAATCAAGATTTTTACTATCTTTTAACCATTTTCTAGTAGTTCCTCGGGGGTTTATAGAATGAAAGTCTGGGTTCAATCCCAATATGCAATACTCACAGAAGCAATAATTTTGTTATTGACTCAGCTTGGTCATGAAGGTACAAACCACCATGAAGCTGACACCGATGTAGCCTTGTGGGATCTCATGTCTGCCAAGCCACCTTTTCCAAGTGTTAATTCAGTTCCTACAATTGCCTTAATTTCTGGCAACGAGCATGATGCAGTATCCCTTTTAAGACAGCATTACCGTGGCTATTTGACACCAGTGCATAATACTCGGATACTCAAAGAAGCTCTCGAGGCCGTAAGGCGCGGCGAGATTTGGGCAGACCGAAAAATTTTGACCACAGTCATAGATGACTTTGATACACCCCATCTTACAAAAAAGGAAGATGAAATTCTAAATTTAATTACCCAAGGTCTTTCTAACCGAGCTATTGCCAAAGAGCTTGGAATTGTTGAAGGCACAGTCAAGATGCATATCTCGCGCATTTTTACCAAGATGAATGTCAAGAAGCGTTCAGAACTTATTGCCCAATACTTCAAGCAATAACAAGAAACAAAGACAGTATACTTTTCTCTCTACTTATATACAACTTTAGTCCGTTGTATTCCTGAGTGGTTTACGTTAGCCTATACCCTATAAATGTAAGCCCTGCATAATTAAAATCGGGTTTTCATACATGGATATTGGTGATAACCCATGTATAGGAGCTAGGAAAACCTAAAGATTATGAAGGGTTCAATATACGTGGGGTTATGAGGATAAGTGCGTCATCTATTACGTTGATGCTGAAATATAAGGTCTAAGGAGATTATGTCTATTACTGTCGTTTCACCCATTAAACTAATTGCAGAGGGTTTAAATGCTCTGTTAAAACACTATGGTTATCGCGCAGATGTAGATATTAATAGTGAAACAGCTTTAGTGCTTGTTGATTTAATTCATGCTGAAGCACCCTACCCTAAACCGTGCCCAGTACCGACTATCGCTCTTATTAATAGTGACCCTAAAAAAGCCCAAGTACTCATGGCTATGGGATACTTTGCCTGTTTTGATGCCAAACAAAGAGGCCGATCATTACAGCAAGTTATTGAAACAGTAAACCTTTCTCAGTCATTTTCAATCAGTGCTTAAACATTAAATCTTTTGAGTAAGAGATATATCAAAAACTGTCCAGGACGTTGTTTGCCAAATTCGCCCAACTCAGACTCGAGAAAATTTGAAGAATCTGAATATCTCATCGTCTATATCGTAAGTAAATCGCACTGACTGTACCCAATGCCAGTATAAGGCCAACAATGTGTGGCAAATAACTGCGCGGAGGTGGGTTATCATCCCACCAAGCTTTAGCTAGCTCGAGTAGCATGGTCACGCCCTGATTTGAAAGCTGGGTTTGCAAGGGTATAGCTTCTGAGTTTACAAAAACACCTTCAAAAAAACTCAGAAACTGCGTTTTAGTAAGTGTATATTGAGACTCCATATAGTCTTTTGAGGCGTACTCACCAACTTGTACATACATAGCATAACTAAACGCACCCTCTTTATATTCTTTGTAAACATCAGGGTCAAGGTAATATATATAAACATTTAATAATGTGTAAGCTTCTAGCCCTTTGCAACTATCTTGAAATGAAACTGGAACACTTGAGTTTGGCAAGACATTTTTAAGCTGTTTCATAAGCTGTTCATAGGTATCCTGGTCTAGATTTGGAATAACAGCAAGGACAGCATCATCTGCATAAATTTGCACTGAGGTGTCATCAACGCAAAGCTTTACTTGTTCTAATGCATAGGTATTGTCTTTTGGATCAGCATAAACCAAGCCTCCACTTATCATTAAACTTATCCAAAAGAAACAAGATAGAGAAAAATACGGCTCGAGTCTGGCTATAAAAGAACTTTGATGGACAGGTGGCTTCATAGGTTTACATTATTTATAGGATAAATTTGATTACTAGTATCAATAATAAGATAGGTGTAGGACAACTAATGTTGCCTACACCTGGAAATAGACCTTTTGTACAAAATTGCTACTAGACAATTACGCTAGAAGTCTAATCTATGGCTTTCTGGTTTTAGTTACAGCTCGCCGTTCCTGAATCGGTATAGGTTCTACCCGCTTCTGGCACAAACTGCCAGGCATATCCTGTAGCATTCAAGGTTAATTTGAGAACGCCGTAGGTATCATCATTATGGGCCTGACTATTGGGTCTAAGCGTTCCAATTGCATAATGGTTTTTACCACCTGTACCCACCACAAATTGACGAACTCCACTTGAGTCAGCTACACCACTAGCGGTTTGAGGCGCAAAGCGTTCATAGTCATGATCATGACCACTTAAAGCGACATCTGCTCCTCCAGCATCAAGTGTTTGCCATAAGGCAGTCATTGATGTGTCATCGCCGTGTTCACCCGAACTAAATCGTGGGTGATGCCAATAGGCCAAGGTACATGCAGTAGGGTTAGCAGCCAAATCAGCACGCAACCACTTTTCTTGGGGTGAACCAACGCTACAACCACCAACTTCACCACAATTCGAGTTTAGTGCAATGATATGCCAACCTCCCAAATTAAAACTGTAATAACCCTTGGTTGGGTCGCCTGCTTTGGCACCAAAATACTGGAAGTATCCGCTAGCTCCTGAAGTGTGATAGTCATGGTTACCAGCAGCAGGATAAGTAATATTTTTGACCTGACCCCAGATTAATGCATAAGAATTTTGAAACTGAGAAGGAGTTGCATCTTCATATTGATTATCTCCTAAAGTAAGCACAGCGGTTGGGTTTATAGATTTAATCAGGTTTAAGGTTGCCTTCATATGACAAGAATCCGCAGTTCCATTTCCACCATTAAAACTACCCGAGGCAGGGTCACAAGATATATCTCCTGCTGCCGCAATGGTGACAGACGTACTCGAGGTTACTGTAATGGTAGCAGTAGCTTTCTTACTCGTATTGGCCACACTGGTTGCAGTAAGGGTATAGGTCCCTGTTATGTTGGAGGCTTTATAAGTAATTGTATTTCCACTTCCTGTTATCGTGCCACCCGTTGTGCTCCAAGTCACACCTGTATTACTCGAGCCTGTAACAGTAGCTGTAAAAGAAAGGGTTTGAGATTTTGCTAGTGTTGCACTAGCAGGATTAAGCGTTACATTAATGGTAGGCGTTACCACCCCATCCTTAGCAAGTGCGTCCAGATAGGCATTGTTCCATTCGGTTGCAGATTCAGTAGCCGTGCCTTCGCCCCATTCATTAAAGGTTGTAATCAGTTGCCAAGGTTCATTGGAGGCCACCATATCTCGCACATTTTTCTGCCAACGGGTCAAGTCTTCGAGCCAAACGTGCAGTAGCTTCATTAGCCTGCCAAAAACCTGGAGAGATAACATAGGAATAGCCTGCTTGTTGATCTGCTGCTACGACCGGAGAATACTGATGCCAAGAACTAGGCTGTGTTGTGCAATTTTTGTACCCAGGAAATACTTTAAGCACTACATACCACTGACCCGCAGCGGCCTGCATCCAGCGATTAACTACATCACAACTTGCGTCATTGGCGTTATAAACAAAAATCACAGGTTTGCCAGCAATCTTGGCATACGCAGGTGATGAGGCATAGTTGGTCTTAATATAGGCTAAATCATTTTGTAACGCTGTTACTGTTGGATTAGCGGCAGCCTCTTTTTCATAGTAAAAAGACCACTTGAGATTTGAACCTAAGGCTTGGGTGCGACTCAGTAAAAGGGGAATGCGGGTCTGTTCTTTGTGCGTATTTACACCCCACCAAGATGCAATAGCTACTTTAATTTTGGCATAGTCTAAATCTTTAATATGTTGATCAACTTTGGCCCGAACGCTACTGTCATAGTAGCCTGCAGTAGGATGATAAAAGACGTGCTTTCCATTTACTGTCCAAGTTTCTGGAAACCAGGGATAGTAAAACGCTGCCCGTGCAGGCAGGGTAACATTACTATTACCACCTACAGTTACTGTCAATTCATCACGGCCAACAAGTTCACCATCGGTAGCTCTAAGACGCAAGACATAACTGCCTGTCTTAGAAAAAGTGGCACTTGTATTAAGAGCTTTGGCATTCGCAAAGGTGGTTGTACCTGGGCCACTGACTTGACGCCATTGAGTGCTTAGAGTGTTATTAGGCAAACCATCATCAGTGACTTTACCAACAAGCGAAACCGAAGCATTAGGGGCAATAGTTTTATCAACACCTGCTTTGACTACAGGAGACTGATTTCCCAAAGTAGCCGAGGTGTATTCAATATGTAATAAAGCTGCGCCGGTAGCATCACCATCAAAGGATTCTGCCACCCTGGCCCCACTTCCAGTAATCAAAATCGCCAAGGCATTCGAGTCTAGCCATCCTGAGCGGTTGACAATCTCTTGAATAATTGTAGATATATCAGGACTACGCTGGGCTAAACCTACTTCACCCACTACAGTCCAGGCTTTAGGTGACCAAGAGATAGCTGCGTTGGTCGTCGCTCTGCTCGAGGCATCTTGAGATGTACTTGTAAACGCTGCTGCAGTATTCGCAGCTTGGCCTTTAATGGTCAGTGAGGTCGTTCCTGAGGTTGTTTCGTCAGTTTTGAATTGCAAATAGGCCTTACTAATCACTGCACCTTGGGGGATATTGAGATCATTAAAGCGCAACCCGATAACCTTTTGGGCACTACCATCTGTCACAAACTCGAGGTCAGAACTATTTTGATTAACTGATCCATCACTTTGTTCTTCTACATCATCAGAGCTTGCAGCGATTCTTAGGTCGATGACCACGGGTGCTGCTGGCCCAAGGACGTTTTGCCCAGATTGACTAGCACAAGAAGCCAGTAACCCCATGAGCAAAATAAATAGCTTAAGAAACACCATTTCTTTTCTTAATATACGCCAACGAAAACGAACATACATGTAAAACTCCTTTTGCTCAACCACCTGAGCTAAGTAAATTTTTGAGCTATATTGACAATCTCGAGTGATTTTTCCAAGTCATTGGCGAAAAACACGACGGCTTCGTCCGGTTGCGCCACTAGCTCTTCCCATTTCAGGCGCCCAAAATAAAGAAATGGGATTCACAGCTTTACGAGTTAGGAGGTGTCCTAACACCTTGTAAGATAAGGGTTAGAAAAATTAGAAAGATAATTTGGATTTTATGAGTGAAACTTTTTACTTAGAAGTCCTATATGTGAACAAGTGAGATATTTTTCAGATTTCTCTATAAATCTTGGAGTACCTTTAGATAGTAGGAGAATGTTATTCACGCAGCTTGAGATTTTTCTTTTGTCTCAATGTCTCTTAGAACTGCTAAAAGTAATGACAATGGCATTACAAAGATATGTCAAAATTAAAGTGAGAAGGAGATTAAAATGACTCTAAGCATTAAACATAAAGACCAGGCCAAACAGATCTTAGAGTTGTTGTCTCAAACTTCAGAAATTCAGTTGGTAGAAGAGTTAGCTGAAATGACCAAACTTGGCCCTGTTGTTTACCCTGTCTTAGCCGAATTACATAAACATGGTCTAGTCGAGCCTGAGTGGATACATAATCTTGGAGGACCTAAATTGGGCTATCACATTACCCTAAAAGGTCGGCAATACCAACAAACTCCATTAAAAACAAAGCAACCATGGACACTCGAGCCATGGCTGCTAAAACTAAAATCTTGGTTTGCTCAGAGCAATACAACCAATCAGCCTAAGGAATAAAACCTAGTGGCAGTTTGTACTTCCTGAATCAGTAAAGGTGTAACCCCGATTAGGCTCCACGACAAACTCCCAGTCATAACTAGACGGGTGCAACTCTAATTTGAGAAAACCATAAAGACTTGTCGCCCTAACTTCGCTATTGGGTTGAACTGTGGGAATACTTGACCAACTCTTACCACCAACACCAACTACAAATTCTCTAAGCCCATTTGGATCTGCAACCCCTGCAGATGTCTGAGGAGCAAAGCGTTCATAGTTGTGATCGTGACCTACAAGGACAAGTTCAGCACCTGCATTATAAAGCGCATTCCAAAAAGCTGTTGTGCTTGTGTTGTTGCCAATAGTTCCCGAACTAAAGCGCGGATGATGCCAATAGGCAAGTGTACAGGCCGTTGGGTGTGCAGCCAAATCGGCTCTGAGCCAAGTTTCTTGGGGCGAACCAAATCCACAACCACCTACTTTTGAACAGTTAGAGTTTAGGGCAATAAGATGCCAATTACCTAAATCAAAGCTGTAGTACCCTTTGGTTGGGTCACCTGCTGCACTTCCAAAATACTCAAAGTGTCCAGCAGCTCCAGGCGTAATATATTCATGATTTCCCACCGCAGGATAGGTAATATTCTTAAAACGTCCCCAGCTAAGATCATAAGAATTTTGATATTGGGCAAGGGTTCCTTGTTCATATTGAACATCGCCTAAAGGCAGAACAGCATCTGGATCTGCTGCAATAATGGCATCTGAAACTTGTAGCATATGGCAAAAAACCGCATTACCCACACCACCATTAAATTTTGTATTATTAAAAGGATTACAAGCAATATCCCCTGCTGCTGCAATAGTAACCGTTGTGCTAATAACCACACCGATGGTCGAGCTTACTGATACGTTATCACTATCTGTGGCAATCAGTTTGGCAGTATAGTTTCCTGGCGTAGTATAAGTATGCTGCTGACTAGCTGCGTTCGTGCAATCTGGAATAGTGTATTCAGCAGTACCATCGTTGTTAATATCTAGGGTACATGTAACTAAGTTGTTTACAGGATCATTTTGATTTTCAAGATCAGACACTGACCATGCAAATGTTACAGGATCATTAGCAGCTCCTGGCGTTGGTGAATACGTGAAGCTGTTAATCACAGGAGGGCTATCATCGATAACGTACTCTACGTGCAGAAGTGGGGCACCTGCAATATCACCGTCATAAGCCCAGGCAACTCTCTTACCTGTGCCTGTAATAATAAAGGCCATGGCATTTCCGCTGACCCAGCCAGGACGGTTGACAAGTTCTTGAACAATAGCTGTCATATCTGGAGATTGTTGATTGAGGCCTGCTTCACCAAGCACTGTCCAAGGAACAGGAACCCATCCCACAGACGCAGCCGTTCTAGCCCTAGTAGAGATATTGCCAGCAGTTGAACCAAAGGTAAGTGCATTATTACTGGCTTGACCCTGAATAGTAAGGGAGGTTACATCTGAAGAACTAACACCCGTTTTGAACTGAATATAGGCTTTGCTAATAGCCGCATCTTTTGGCAAGGTTAGATTTGGAAAGCGCACGCCAACTGTTTGTACTGAGGTAGTTGAGGTGGTCAGCTCGAGTTTGGTACTCGAGCGGGTTACAGCCAAGGTATTGTATTCTTCGGCATCATCCGAACTAGCCGCAATGCGTGATTCTATAGTAATGGTAATAGGAGCTAGAGGGTCAACAGAATCTAGAGGCTTTTTGCTGCAACTTTCAAGTAAAAAAACTAGCCCCACAAAGAGCACTATGACTAGAATGAATTTAGGTTTTGCAGAGTTCAACATATCTCACTACCCTTCTTCTTATAAGACAGTTCATGACCCATAACGCGACTTCTATTTTAGAATGCTGCCTATTGCCGTCACAACGCACAAAAGGTATACAAAATGACTGACTTTTGGTATATATCTTGGCGTCTATACCCGCTTTTGGGTCACATTATCAGTTTTTCTTGCTCGCATCACTAATAGAACTAGACTAGCAAGAATAAAAAGGGCAAAGGTAGCCAAAATATAGACTCCATTTAAGTCATTGCGCTGGGTCGTGCCAGGAGCACTCGAGTCAAAATCAGTAAGTATAGGTGGAAGAGTAATTTGCCTTTCTCCCAAGGCATCTAAAGCGGTGCTGCCATAACTCTGGCTAGGCTCGATATGAGTATTTTCGCTAAACTCATTCCAGCTAATAATTCCTATCACATCAGCTGAAGATGCTAAGGCCGCATCCATTTGGCGCAAAAGAGTTTGATGACCCTTGCGTTCGACGATACTCGAGCCACCCACCAAGCGAGCATCAAACCCTGGAGCCGCAGGAGCCACCCACAAACCACCATGCTCATGAATAGCTTTTCCCATCTCATTAAGTTTTTCCTGATAATTTGGGAAGGTATCTGGGTTGACCGAGGCCCAGTAATAGGCGTTGCCGTCAAAAAAAGGGGCAACCTTCTGATAATCTTCCAGATTGCGCTCGGTTGCCAAAAGGTAGAACCAGTCCTTATAGGTGTCAGTGACATGCTGAATATCTTGTGGGCTAAACATCCAAGTCCCTGACCAAATTACTACTGGTAAATCGTACATATTAAAAACAGAGTGCTCGGCGTAGCGTTTAAGAAAGAACGACAAGTCATTGACAATACGATCTACCGGTAAAGGGTTTCTGTCAAAATCTAATCCTTGATAAATAATCCATAACTTAAAATTTTCTTGGGCAGCTATTTCCATCAAAAGTTCTAAGCGGCGATCTAAAGTATAGGTACTTTTCCAACTGACTATAAACCCGTCAATACCTACTTCTTTAGCCCATTTTATATGTTGCTGCATAACCTCACGATCATCGCTGCTATAACGCCCAAGCAAGGGATAATCAACCTTGGCACGGTTCCAAGACTTGGTATCAAACCAAATGTAGTAATAGGCCATAGTGGGAATAGGGTCATTTGCATCTAGGTGTTGCCAGGGATAAGAATCTCTTTCTAAAAAATCAGAAGCATTTTCTGGAATATCTTGTAGTGTGGCCAAGCTGATAAACATCACCACTAAAACCACAAGATAGGGTCGGGGTTTATAGAAAAGGCTAAGGTCAAAAGGTTTCATCTTAGTTCTTATTTGGCTCAAAAGGAGGAGAATGTCGGTTGGACTTCAAAGGGCTATCTATATATAGATTACTCGAGGAAAAGGTTGAGGATTCTGTATCTAAAGAATGCGTCAACATAACAACTTGGGTTTTGACTCCATAATCGCTAAGTATTTTTGCGAGGTGAATGGCTTTACGAAGGGCAATAGGTTTGGTCATAAGACCCGGTTGAATAGAAAGTTGCGAGGTCACCTTTTCTGGGCTAACTCTTAATCTTTTTGCTATTGGACGAGCAATGATATCAAGGTGAGAAGTAAGCACCGGCTCGAGCAGTTGCACCCCAAACAAGATCTCGCTCTCAAGACCTCGAGGTAGAGAGGTTGATTCATAAACAGAGAGTTGGGATTCTTCTAAATCTACTGGCCTAGGTGGACTAAGAGCAGGAAACGGTCCAGGTGATAAAGCTAAGACTTCAGAGTTAAAAGTTGGCGGGCCACGCTTGAGCCTCATAAGATGTGGGCGACCATAGAATAAAAGCCCTAGAGCCAGAACCACACCCAGCGTCATCATAGTGGCAATATCTAGACCACTAAAGACTTTAAGTTCAACATCCTGGTCTTTGGTTAGAGCAACTGGCGTTAAAGGTGCAACCCCACTAGCACCATCGACTTGCATTTTATATTGACCCCTAGCCATGTCATAAACATATAACTCACCATTGGCATCAAAGGAATGTTGTTGAATGCTCCCATCTGGAAGAGTCAAACTAACCCCGTCACCAACAGAAGTACCAAAAAGCGCGTCTTTAGAAGTAATCCGGGCTTGATAAACCAATAGCTGGATTTCCCAGTCATCTTTAGGCTTCACATAAAAACGCTGCTGATAGCGATTGACCACATTAGAACCGTCAAGCATCACACTCTCTACTGACCACAAAACTTCAGTAGGAAAAATACCCGTGCGCTGGCGTAAAATACGATTGCTTTGTAACCAATAGGGCTCATTATTCTCGATGGTGCGGTAAGAAGCACTGCTGCTTTTAAGAGTTAGAGAGGAAACCCTAGACCAGTCAATGGGTTCATTGGCTAGATCAATAAAATGGGTCTGAACGGCATGACTCAAGAAAAAGCCAATTTGAATATGAAGATCAGAATTCGTTATTTCTATGGTTCTTTCAGGTGTAAAAACCTCGTCTCCCCAACGAGAAAAGGCCGCTCTGGTATCGGGGGTAATTTGGGTATAGGGCTCGAGTAGTGCAGCCAAATTGTAGATACCAGGAGTAATGACTTCAAAACGGGTTAATCCCTGCTGGTCAGAAGTAAGTTGCTGGTCAGCAAGTTGAAAATCAATGCCTTCTAGAGGAGGTACGGTTTCTATAGTGAGATAAATGGGCCGAATGGTAACCGGCAGATTGACTTGACTCTCGAGGTAGTCACGGGTTCCTATAAAACGTACTGAAATTTCATAATTCCCCAGGGGTAAATCACGGCCAACACGAATGGTTGCCAAGCCATTTTCATCAGTACGGCTGCGCCGAATGTATTCACTACCCAAATAGACTTCAATCACATTATTGGCCAAAGGACGGTCATTATTACCAAAAAGGCCAATCTCAACATCAATAGGCGACCCAATGGCTAGAGTTTCAATAGGTTTAACGACCAGGCGCGGAGCAGCTTTATCGTCTTGTGCCAAACCGAGGGTAAATAAAGCAAGGATGAGGGATAGGAAAAGAAACCTCTTCATTTAAACCTCCTTAAACGCAATCATTGTAAATTCATCATGTCGTGAACGCCAAAATGCAAACAAAATAATGCTTAGAGAAAACCCTAGTCCACCTCCATAGAGTAAATAAATGATATATCTCTTCGGTTCAGGTTTGGTGATAACCACCTGTCTGTCAATAGGAATAAAGACGGCTTTACGTGGCGGTGCTTCAAAATCAAAAGCACTGGCAATGCTGTTGGCAGTAGCATCCCGACTCGCCAGGGGTTCTAAATTCCAGTTATCTTCTATAAATTTAATAACCGAGGTGTAATCGAGTTGGGTGCTGTCAATATAACCAGGTTTGGCATAACTACTTACCAACAAGGCTGGAACACGAAAGCCATAACCGTAGTTATCAACTTTGGGTGGTACTACATGGTCATACCAGCCACCCCAGTCATCATAGCTCCAGATAAATGCAGCCTTTTCCCAGTAGGGGCTTACCATCATGGATTGAATTAAGGATTTCACAAAGCGTTGACCGGACATCAGGCTCGAGGGTGGATGTTCGCTAGGACCTGAAGGTACAATATAGGCCACATTGGGCAAAGTACCATCGGCCAAATCCTCGTAATACTCATTTATATCTACCAAATGCTTATTTAATTCAGGGTCATCAATAAAGCGATCAATGGCTAAAAGAGGAACCCACACCACTTGCGATTGGCGATTGGCAGGATAAGAAGCTACAGTGCGATAGGTAAGATTTGGATCATAGTTTTGAATATAGAACTTCCATGAAAGTCCTTTTTCTTGCACACGATCAAAAATTGTAGGTAGGTCTCCTAAAGCTTCTTGCCGACTGCGCCCATTGGTTTCATCTGAGGTTGCCGACATCGAATACCAATGGTTGATAAAACTACCCCCTAGGGCCGAACTAAAAAAGTTATCAAATAACACATAGTTATCAGCGATATTCCAGTAATAGGGTAAGTCTTGGTCGTCATAGTAGCCCATAGCCAAACGCCCATCTTGGTTACGCTGACTCAGCGCGTAATAAAAGCCATTCATGGCCCCATCATTTAACTGAAGGAGCGCAGTTTTGCTGCTGTGATCTGGATCTTCTAAATCGACTAGCCCATCTCCCATACGAAAAGGTTCAATACATTCTGTATTGCTCTGGTCATAGGGGTCAACTGGCATACAGATACCTTCGGGAATACCATTGGCTCCAGGATAGGTACCAAAATAATTGTTAAAGGAATGATTCTCTTGCATCAAGAAAATCACGTGTTCAATAGGTGTATTGGCACTTTGGGCGATTGCAAACAACCCTTGTAGTAAGGCAAAAACAAAGAAAACTCTCATGGATGCACCTCGTAAATGATGATGATGGGTTTTTCTATAGTGTCACCTTGGGGTGTTTTTACTTTAACAGTTTGGGTATGAACCACCCGCCCATGATATTTCTCGGCATAACCCAGTAGTTTTTCAGAAAAGAAACTGGTGCGCTCGGCAGAAAACGAGTCCCAAACCAAAAACTGAATTTCTCCATTACGCATTTGATAATCAGGATTTTCTACTGGTGGATAAGAAGGATTACGGTGTAAAGGATTGGAACTTACAGAAATACCGTAGGCATTTTGAAAGCTATACCATTTGATAATGTTGGCCATAGAAGGACCAATGGCTAAAAAGGTTGCACCCTCAGGAACATTTTCTTTAATCCATTGACCCATCTCACGACCCCCTGGCACACCTCCTGAGCCTGCCAAAAAAGTACCCGATTGAGACGGATGAATCCGCTGCCAGCTTGGCACAAAAAGAGAAATAGAAATAACTATAGCCGCAAGTAGACCAGGTAAAAACTGGGGCAAGGTTTTCCCTTGTATTCGCCCTCGAGATTCCCTAAGCGGCCAATGTGACAAGGTTCTTGCTGCCAAAATAGCAAAGGCCGGTGCAATAGGTAATAAATACTGAAACCCCTTGGTAGGCCAAACCTGAAAAAATATTACAGGTACAAGGATCCAGACCACCAATAATTTTTCGCGCCAGCTATTTTGTTGACGCAGCAACCACAGCCCAGCCAAGGCCACCAAAATAACCCCAATACCTATAGCTGGAGGAACTACTATTGGGTAAAAATCCCAAGTGTGATTAGGTCTTCTAAAAAGTTGCCAAATCAATACTTGTTGGGTTTTGGTACCACCTCCGCCACCGGCTAAAGCCACCGTGAGCGGAAACGGCAACATAAGTAAAAATAAGACCACCCCTGAAATAATAATATCTCGTAATTTCAGGGTTATCTTGGGAGATAAAGCCAAAAAGGCATAAATGGCCCCCACCATAATGAAGCCAATTTCTTTAGCTAAGAAGGTAAGGCCCATACTAGCAGCAGCAGCATAGAGCCACACCGGCCGCCTCAAGGCGGCAAAGCGCGCCAGCATATAAAGACTTAGGGTTGAACATAAGGTCATCGAACCATCTAACAGCACCTGGCGTGTAACTACCACGTGATAAGGCATGAGGGCAAAGAAGAGAGATGCATAAAGACCAGCTCTAGTTCCGTAAAGCTGTCTACCAAGAAAGAAAACCAGCAACACAGTGGCAACCCCAATGGCAGCCGACACCGCACGCCCTAACCAGTCATCAACGCCCCCACTAAAAAAGATAGCTAAAATAAACTGAAAAAGCATAGGGTGTGCCCGGAAAATAGGGAAAATATCCTTGATAAAAGGGGCTTTGGCAATTGCTGCCCCTTGTCCTGCATAGACTGCTTCATCACTATTGTAGCCAACCACATTAAGCTGAAAAAAGCGTAAAAACACTGCCAAAGCTACAATCACCAGCAGGCTAACCAGCGTTAGGGTGGCTTGATTTACACGCAGTTGGCTCATGGTCACTGGCAACCAAGATAACCTTACTGGCAAGGCTTTTGTTAAAGGCGTATAGAGACTACGTTTCATCGATGGTTTCATAAAAGGCCCACTAAATTTAAATGAGAAATACTTACCTAACCCAATACCAGATAATGCTCAATCATCTCCTACACCAAGATGTGTTGATACATGAGCTGTCTGATTAGGGGTCGGATGGTTTGGCATATCACTAACAAGTTGGGGTAAACGCTTATACCAGTCATAGCTCGAGCTTTTGATATGAATACCCGGTAAGGCCTGTATAGCACTTGCCACTATGGATTTTTCTATTTCATGTAAATCTTTTCCCTGCCAAGAACTGAGTTGTTTAGCAATTCTGGGATAAGGCGGAAATCCATAGGCATCATCAGCATTGGCAAGTAACATAGTGACCATAGACTGTTTGTCTAGTGGACCCTCAAAGGTTGGTCCACGCTCAATTAAAACAATCTGCGACAACTTGGAATGATCTAAGTAGCGCGTACCAGGCACCAATTTATCAACCATAAATTTTGGCGGTGGAATAAGAAGCTGCACAATAGCGTTTAAGGTGGCGGCTGGTGTTTTATTGTCACTTAGCCACATGCCTATCTTCCGACCCCCTTTGGAGTGCAGACGGCTCTGGATTTTTAGAAAAACTTTTTCAGATACACTAAGTGGAGCCCCACCTACTGCCTGAACAGTGTGCTGACTAATAGTAAGAGGTTTTGGATAATTCATCACTTGACCATCTTGACTAAAAATGGTCATATCATCGGATAGAAACTCACATTGGTCTAAGTTATTACGCAAGGTATGTAAGATGGTGGTGGTTTTACCGGTATCGGTTTGGGCGGTAATAAAAAGAGCCTTGCCCTTAAACGAAATGCAGGCCCCGTGCATAAGTGCAAATCCTTTACGAACCAAAGTCCAGCGTATTAACGGCTCGACCACATTGGTATAAAGCACGTGCGGTGACAAGCCTATAAGCCTCGAGGCAAAAACCTGGGTTATGGTTTCTTCTCGGTTAATAGCGATGCTAAACCCAAAATTGCCCAAAATTTCTTGATAGCAAATAGAAGAGGCGGTTGCATATTTTTTGGGATTACCTACGATATGAACATCAATGTCTATAGCGTTTAAGACTGTTTTGCTTTGAAAATAGCCAAGTTCGGGCAATCTGCGCTCAGAACGGATGTGAATAAGATCATGGATATTATAGTAATTCATAGCTTCTCCGTTTGAACATTGGGTAAAGGAACATCATCTGGCGAATCAATAACCGTGGGCTTCCAAATAAGGCGATCTGAAATCATGTAGCGAATAATCGTCAAGATGCCTAAGGATATAACATTAGCGGTAAGATAATGAAAGCCAAACCAAGACACAAACACCACCAAGATGGGGCCGCGAATAGCTAGGGCTGTATTGTTGACTAGCATGTAGCCAAGTAAGCGTATAGGCATTTTGCCATCTTGCTTACGCTTACCAAAGACCCAGGTTTCGGTCAGGGCAAAATTCCAAAGACTCGAGCCCTGAGTAGCCAAGATAGCCGAGAATACATAAAGTAGGTTAAAGCCATCGGTAAACAAATACATAAGCAAGGTATTGACAACTAAACCTGTAAACCCAACCAAGATAAACCGAAGCAAGTTGGCTTGGGAACTTATACTGAGTCTAAGCATCTGACGAAATAGGCGCAAGGCTTCACTCGAGCTAGCTTTGCTTTGACCATCATGCCTTTCGGCAAATTCAAAGGGAATTTCAGAAACCCGCAAACGCGGTGAACGCACTAAGACTTCTAAAAGAATTTTAAAGCCTTCAGGTTGTAAATCATTTGGATTAACCGCGTCACGTCTGAATAAAAAGAACCCTGTCAAGGGGTCAGTAACCTGGCGTAATTGCTTTGAAAAAAGTAAGCGCGAGGCAAAAGCCAGCACATACGAAACGATCTTACGCCGAAAACTTAGACCATCGGTACTTCCACCTTCGGTTAAACGACTAGCAGCCACCAAGGTACTATTGGTTTCATAGGCATGTTGCAAAAGCTGTGGAATGACTTCGGGCGGGTGTTGTAAATCGCCGTCCATCACACAAATCCAATCAGCTTTAGCCATTCGCATACCCTCTACGACGGCTTTACCTAAACCGTTGCGCCGTTCCAAAGGGCGTGCAATAAGAGAAACAGCCAATGGAGAACGTTTGGCTTCCACTTCTATAACCTCTGGAGTTTGGTCAGTGCTGTCATCGACAAAAATAACTTCGACATTTAAGCCTTTGGTGGCCTGATAAACCCGCTTTAACAAGGGATGTACATTATGCATTTCATTGCGTGTAGGTACAATGACTGAGAGATTTACGTCTGGGCCCTGCGTCAATCCTTCTGGATGCTCAAGATGTTGTTGAGAAGCGTTGACCACCACATCCATACATTTAGCTCCTTTTCTGACATTTCCTAATAAATACAAAAATCGATAAAATGTACCTAGGGCTATCTAAAAACCCTTTTGATAGCCTAAAGTTATCCTCGCATATCATTAGAGAGATATGGTAGCAACGACTACATTTGTTAAGCTAGTGGCAAAAGGTCAGTCATGCCTATTACCTTAGATATATAACTCTTTTAAAGGATCGCCTTTGAGTAAATAAAGGAGATTTCCTACTTATTATTATGATCTAACCCTTGTTGTTATCTAGCCCTCGAGTCTCGAGTAAATGCTCGATATAAACATTCATATCCTCAAATCCTTTTAAGGTTTTACCCTCTCCTTGAACAGTTCTTACATCAAAGCGTTTTCCTTCTGGGCGTTCATAGATGCGAACAATAAGGGTGAGTGGTTTTTCTGGCATGGTGGTCTCCTTTCGAGCAATCTTCTTGCTCTTGAATACAGGATAGAAAAGGGGGCGTTTCTACAGTGTTTCGATAAATTAGAGGAAAGGTTAAAGGTGAAGGAGGAAAGTGTGGAACGTTTTTGCAATCGCGCCACACTTTTTACTCATTGCTTTTTACTTCCTACCGAATAATCTTGGTATTTGTGACCAAGTGGTAGTTATCGCCAACCACGCCGCCTATAGGTCCGTCCACCACCGCCGTTGCCCCATACTTTCCTTGAGCATTTGCCCCTTGTTTATTGGGGTTCCAAGTGTTGCCATTGGCAACCACGATAAAACTTTCGCCTGGCTCATCAGTTACCGTATTCACACCAAAGAACGTATTGTTATAAATATGGTTGTTGCCTGGAATTGTCGTACCACCGCAGCAGATGGCTATTTGACCTAAGAACACGCCTTCATCATTCACCTGAAGCCCTGCACCACCATTGTTCGTGACCGTGCTGTTAAACATTTTGAGTGAACCCTGGATAAACTCTATGCCCGAAGTTGCGTGATTTTGCACGTTAATGTCATCAAAATCAGCAGTACCATTTTGAATCTGAATCCCCGTTTCGCAAGCAGCTACTGTCGTACCTGTCAGTGTCAAGGTAGCACTCGAGTAAATACACGTTTTTGCTCCCTCACCAACCGCGCCACCTGTAATAGTCATTTTACTTTGATTATAAACGAGCACGATATGGTCTCCAGGATTCGGAACGGTGATGATGGTGTTCTCGAGCTTCAACTCACCACTAGCAAGGGTACTCACGACTGTGTTGGCATACGGCACTGCACAATTGCCACTCGCCCCGTTATGTAAAAAGGTGCTGTTCACGACTTCAGCTTTGGTACTAAAGCCAACCGCAAACGCGTAGCCAAGATTATCGTGAATGTTGACTCCAGAAAGCTCTACCGTTGTACCGCCTGCGCTAATCCCGTAGGTATCAGCATTGCAATTTGGTCCCATGCCAAAAATCTCGCCACCTGTCATGGTGAACTTACTCGAGCCTCTTACTCTCACCCCACTTTGTCCATTTTGAATCCTGCTATTTTCTACGATGACTTCATTATTCACAATGAGGTCAAGAGCTAAGCTATTTTCACTAAGAGTTATATTATTGAGAGAGGCTTTAGCGTTTGCCCCGAGCGCAATTCCTGTCGAGCTATTTTTTTCAACAAACATGTTACTGAGATAAATTCGACTGTCGTCATTCACTGAAAAACCAGCTTCATTTTCGTAAACGCTCGCCTTTTGCGCAGTAAACGTTGCCGTGTCTTTGAGGACGACCCCAAACTCATTGTTATAGATTTTGAAGATAGCCGCCGTAACCTGAGCGTTGCCAGTCAGTTCTAAACCGACTTTACTCTCTAGCATCTGCACAAGTTCAAGCTCAAGTGTTCCTCCTTGGGCAATAAGTGCCTTAGTAAACCCTTGTAAGTAAACAGCTTGAAGTTCGCCGCTTCCTGAAAAGATAAGTCCGTTTCCTGTACCCACGCCTGCACCTGAAATGTTTACATTGTCAGAACTACCTAGAACACTCACACCATCCTCAAAGGTGATTGGGAAGGTTTCGCCCGTCGCTGTGTTGTAACTTCCTATCTCGAGATGAATCGTCATGCCATTCTTAGCGATTGTGGCAGCTTTGCTAATCGTTTTGAACACCTCCTCGGGTGAGATGGGGTTCAAGACACCCTGGATAGGATTAACGTAGAGTTTAGTTACGTTGACACTGACAGTGACGAGATTGCTGGTTTTAGTGTTACCTGAAGTGTCGTAAGCAATGGTTTTGAAGCTGTTCGTGCCGTTGTTGTAAACGGTAAGCCCGACAGTCTTTTTGTAAGGTGCAGACGCAGAAGTAAAAATAAGACCGTCATTTTGATAAAACTCTACTTTGCTCACACCCACATTATCGTTGGCGTTGGCAGTTAGCGTGATGTAGTCTGCGTTTGGTGAAACACTGCTGGCTGAACTGCTGAGGTTCACACTCGGTGCAGTCGTATCTGCTGTAGTGATACTGACGCTTACCGTAACATCATCACTTGCTTCGTTGCCTGCTGCATCAACGGCCTTAGCGATGAACGTGTGTGAACCATTATCACTCGAGTCAAGATTTAGATTAAATTCATAGGGCTGACTACCGTCTTCACCAAGTTTGGTAGAGCCTTCAAAAAACACTACTTTAACAACACCAACATTATCGCTCGCTGCTGCTAATAATTTAATACTTGTTTCTGAAGTTATACTCGTTTGACTGCTCAAGATACTCACGGTTGGCACAGTCGTATCACCACTGGCTTGAATGTTCACATTCACACTCACAGCGTTGCTCACAGCTTCATTTCCTGAAGTATCAAAGGCTTTGGCGGTGTAGTCGTGGTCGCCGTTATCGGCGGCGGTAAAGATAAGCTCAAAGCTATACGGTGCCGCTGCAACTTCACCAAGTTTAGTTGTGCCTTCATAAAATTCTACTTTGCTTACAGCAATATCATCTGTTGCATCAGCCGTAAAGGTGATACTGTTTGCACTTGTTACAGTGTTTCCACTACTACTTAATGTAACTGTAGGTTTGGTGTTATCGGGCACAGTAGGTGTAATCGAAACCACTTCGGTTTTTTCTGAAGCATTACCCGATGTATCTGTGGCAGCTAGTGCAAAGAAATAACTCGAGTCATTTTGTAAACTATTTAGGACATGAGACGTTTTGGCTTTTTCTAAGCTTTCTTGTTGGTCCAGATTTTCTGCGGATGTACCCCAAAAGAGCGTATAACCTGATAAATCCCCTTCTGCGTTTGCGTTCCATTGCAGAGTGATGGTTTGGTTACCACCATTGGCACTAAAGCCAGTGGGAATTGCAGGCGGACTGGTATCACCCATTGGGCTACTATTGCCTGCACAGGCACTCAGTAAAAAGAGTGTCATAAGCAGAAAGCCTTGCAAAATCTGAGTTTTTAAGGATTGAAGCGGATTATTGTACAAATCTTTTTTGTCTAGTATTGTGCGTTTCATCTCGCACCTCCTAAAAATACTTTAGGAAAAAGAGCGTTTCTATAGCGTTTCTGTTTAAAGGAGAGTAATGGGTTAAAAGCAATGAGCAATGAGTAGAAATCTTTCTACTCATTGCTCATTGCTCGGTACTTTTACTGTTTTTAGGGATTTGCCTTCTGCCAGAACGGTGCATAATGACTTATAGGAGAAGCTGGGGCTGTTGCATCAGTTTCTAAATTGGTAATCAAGTTACGGGTTTTAATGCGGAATGTGTTGTTGACTTGTTGCGCATAAGTCAGCCATTTACCGTCAGCAGTTAAGTGGGGGTGCGAAAAGGGTACGCTACTTACAACAGTCGAAATATTAAAGTTACTCCAGAGCTTGATACTATAGTTGACATCTGGAAACGCAATAGTCCCCCTCAGAGATACACCATTTTCTTACCATCATCGCTAATGCTCGGAGCAGAGAAACTAGGTTTAATGAGACCACTTCCATTCGAGGCAATAAGACCAATAACGCTTACGTTGCCATCTGGATTAAGGCTGTAAAATCCTACGGTTTGCGAACTGCCCGACTTTTGGATTAAGGCTACATGCTTACCGTTCCCACTTATGCTGGGTTGGGTAAGGTCAAAAACAATAGAGGGGTTTTTATTGTAAAGAAATCTATATGTAATCGTTGAGCCTTCCTTGATGCGTAACTGAATGCCCCGCTTGATACAATTGAGGCAGCGAATTTCGGTTTCCCAAGCCGTGATGTAATCACGGTCATAGCAGCTATGACCGATACATAAAGGAACCCCTCGAGTAACTGAAACATTGGTGTCGTCTATGCTGTTGGTGCTGATTTGCTCGACTGTCGTCTGTGAAGTGATACGGAAAATTTCAAAATCACTGCTGCAATTCCCTGGTTCACGCATACTCATAAAAACGGCTGAGCCAACCCCTGATGACGTACCTGCGACTGATTGAATTTCACAATTGCCTTTGTAAAGAACCGTTTTCGTGTCAGCCTGTTGATCATAGCGAACGACGCTGTATATCTTGGCAGCATTGGGGTTATGAACGAGGTAGTACACCAATCCTGAAGCCCCTGGCAAGACTGCTTGACTCTCTAAGATGTCTTCTGGCGTTGCTACAGGTGTTGGGGCTTGACTGCAAGCTGCTAAAACGAGAAGCAGGGCGATAAGAATAAAACGATAGGCTTTCATACTATCCTCCAAACCTTTGGTTTTGATTTACCCTGATGGGCTTACCAAGAGGTTTATGGAAGTAGCTTAGACAGGGGGGCGTTTCTGTGGCGTTTCTGTTCAAGCGCAGGAAAAAGTAGAAAGGGAAAAGGGAAAAGTGTGGCACGTCTTTGAAACCATGCCACACTCATGCTCATTGCTTTTGACTTTTAACTTTTTAAGGTATCGGACAAAGTTGACTTATTGCGTTTGCCAAAGGTGAATCAACTAAATTAAGACTATTCATAGCTAGCCTAGGAAGAATGATAATAGGTGTGGTAGTAGATACTTGGGTACAACGCCGTTGACTGGCCAAATCTAGGGCACTGTAAACACTCACAGTCGGGGTAGAAAATGACGTGCCTTTATAGTAAACATTCTTTGCGCCAAGAATAGGTGTAAAGTTGCTGGCAGTGAATTGCAATGAACCAGCAATATCCATAATCTCGCCTTGATTAAAATTACTGTTTCTTATACTGGTATTATTGGCAACCGAACCTGTAGTATTAATTACCCCTGTCCATTTAGCTGGATAGGTGGCTGTTTTATTAAAGCCATAATTTCCTGAAGCCGCTACAAAAACATTCTTAAACCAGTTTTTTTGAATAAGTAGGTTGAGTGGGTCACTGGTATCATTAGTAGCTTCAACAAGAACCTCTATTAACTCTTCTTGATCTACATCATTCTTTACTGCTAATGCTCCAATATATTCTTCAAAACGTTGTTCATTTGGGGTATCTTTATCCCATTGCAAAAAGTCAGCATAGGCTTCACAAGGAAGCAAAGCAAAACTCATATTGACGACAACTGTTCCACTTGAGGCATCCAATCGTGGTACAAGTTTTGTGGCGATAGCACTTGATTTAACGCTATTAGCAATGATGGAGGTACTGGCAAGTCCTGTATCAACGGCTCTTACTGTCAGGAAGCGAGTTGTGCGCCCAATGATATTAGTTGTACGAAAAACAGTAATTCCAAGGCTGGGTGAGGTACTAAAAGGATAAAGCCCAGTACCCCTGACGGTATCCAGCGTATGCTGTAACACCAAAGCCCCATGAGAGAGCTTGTGATTGGTTTGAAGTTGACCCAAGGTAGCTCCAGTAATACTGGTTTGAATGAATAACTCTGGGGCTGGAGCATAGACACCATTACTAGGAACTCCTCCACTACGAAAATCATCTACAATCAGCAGGGTCATATTGCGTTGGGGAACTGCTGTTAACCCTCTGACGGTTTGCCCCACATTGTTAGCAGTAGTAATGCCCAATGCACTAGCTAAACGACTGTTATAGGTTAAACCACCATCTGAACCTGCTATACGCCACCCCTGCCCAGGTGCATTGAGTGCATTAGCCATGCAGTTTTGACCCAAAACTCTCTTAAAGGTAGCCTGGGGATTATCGGTTGTGAGCCACCGGATGTCATTAAAGGTTAAAGCTAGAGACTCGAGTGTTGGGGCAGGCCCCATTCCCTGATTACAGGAAGCCAAAAAACCAGTTAATAGGATGATTGTATAGATTAGACGTTTCATTCATGTCCTTTCTGTGATCTATCCACGCTTATTACAATAGGAAAAGGGGCGTTTCTATGGCGTTTCTGTGGGTTAGTCTAGCACATTTTTGGCTGTTTTCTTCTCATTTGGCACTTTTTCTCTCAAAAAGGATGAATCATAAATGGTTACCAAGCACCCAGTGTTTAGAATAGGATTAGCATAATGAGCAAAAAATTTTATGCTTTTTTAGTGGTTGTTCTGGTTTTGGGGACACTTGCCTCGAGTGTTACTTTTGTAGGATTCCGTGCCTCACGAGCTAAAAGCGCACCCCTGTAACGACGGGCTTCAGAGCACAAGGTACTTGATTTTACATTCCCAATACACCAATGTTGTAGCTCATAGTGGGCTACATTTTTATTGAAGTAGAGGTGTCCTTTACTGCTTTATTCGCTCGAACTATCGTTTGGGAGTAACCACCAGATTTCAAAAAAGAAAGCACGGCTTCCGCATCTTTCATAGCGTTGTTTTGCTCAAAAAGCTGTAGGGCTTGATTCATATGTTCTTGAGCCAAATTACGCTTGTCAACTTTATGGTACATTTCTCCAATTTCATAGTGAGCGTAACCCATCCACATTTCATTATTAGCAATCTCGGCAATTGCTAGTGCTTTTGTACGTATAGTTAGAGCGTTATTAAAGTCTCCAAGAGCGTTATGTGCCTCTCCAAGATTAAGTAAAGCAAAGAATTGTCTACGCACATACTCAATCTGATTCAGAGTATCTGATTCTTTCAGATTTTCAATAACATCCAACGTTTCATAAAGAACCTTTTTTGCTCTTTTATAGTCCCCTCTTATACCTGCCACATAACCAATTTGATCAAGAACTATACATAGACTCAGATCATTTATAGGTTTAGCAAGAAAATAAGCCTTTTCTAAATATGAATCTGCTTCTTTATAATTCTGACGAGCCTTGATTTGCCCGATCAATCCTAGAAAAACGGCTTCCCTTCCAAAGTTACCCAAGTTATGAGCAAATAAACTTGCTTTTTGATAATAGCTCACTCCTCGGTCAAAGTCTATTAGAAAGTTAGTATAGTAATCCCCAAGTTTTCCCAGCAAATAATGCGCCTTTTCTAGTTTCCCTCGCTCCTCAGCCAACTTTGCTGCCCTTTCAAGAAACTCTACCGACCTTCTCCCATGCCCTCTCGCTGTGTAAAACGTTCCTTCAACGGTCAGCAAGTACATAAAATCAATTAGCGCATCCTCTTTATTCTTGTCCATCGCCGTTTGTGTGGCTGCTAGGATATTAGAAATATCCATTTCCAAAGTATCCACCGCATCTTTGTTACTTCGCAAAAAAGACATGGCAGATTTTAGCAAGGTACTGGATCGTTGAAAACGATTCGTGCGGGCATAACTATGCGCCAAATCATGCAAGCGGTAACTGACCAAATCACTGCCAGGTTTACTGACTCGCTCGGCCAACCCACGCTGTACCAAATTAAAAAGGGCATCCTCAATCTGGCTTACTTCACGCCCTAAACATTCTGCTAAAAATCCTGCACTAGCACTAGGGCTTTCTAAAATCCCGTAGCTTAAAAATGTTTCATAAGCACGGTCATCTAAGGTTTCTAAACTTACATTGAGTAGCGAAGCCACACTTTCCCTGCCCACTTCTTTTAGTTCCCCAGGCACTTTTAAGTCATGCGGTGCATTTTTGATGCGCTCATAGAGTTCTTCTGGAGTAGTTTCTCGTAGTGCCAAACCAGCTAGGCGGATAGCAAAAGCGTGATCACCAAGCAGTTCACAAAGCCGATCAGCACTCTCCTCGGCTTTGTCCCCCCTAACAGGGGGGGTCTCGTTCGCAATGTGGCCACTTGCCACATTGCGAGGGAGAACCCCTCCGTCACTGCGTGACACCTCCCCTAACAGGGGAGGCAAGGGCAATGCATAGTGCATCAACAGTTCAATAGCAGCAGGTCGCTCTAAACGATCTACATACACCCTACTTAATCTTGGATAGCGTTGGCGTGAGGTGACTAAAAGCGGTAAGCCCTTGGGTAAAGCTTCCATGACTTTGCTTAAGCTGTAGGCGTTCCATACATCATCTAAAATGACTAAGGACAGAGACTGTTTTTGCAAAATGTTATGCAGGAAAGTAATTTTATTTTCAGCTTGAAGAAGTTCTTGTTGGGCATCAAAAGGCCTAGCCAAGGCTTCAAAAACGGCATCAGGGTTTTCTGAACCAACTTGTAACCATAAAATAGGTTTTTTGTCTTGTTGCAAAATAGTTTTGGCTACTGTCGCGGCTAGAGCGGTTTTACCCATGCCACCAAAACCTTGGGCTAAAACCCGTTCACCTTTTTTTAGAAGTGTAACAATTTCATTTAATAGTTTGTCACGACCAAACAAGGCTTTTGGGGCTTCTGGAACAGCCTCGAGTTTTTTAAGCAGATGTGCAAACTTGCCTTGGGTTTCACTACCCTGCTCGAGTTTTTTAAGCAGTGCAATGGTTTCTTCTAGAGGCTCAACTCCCAGTTCTTTTTGTAAGACTTCACGGCAATGTTCAAATTGTTCAAAGGCAGCTTCGCTATTTCCACGGTTAAACTCTAGGCGAATAATCGTGCGGTGGATAGCTTCATTTAAGGGGTCACGCTCGAGAGTCTTGCGCAAAAAATTCAAAGCCGTTTCAACATCGCCTTGTTTCTCAAGAGCTTCAGCATATTTTTCAGCAGCTTGCTGATATAGCTCTTCTAAACGCAAGCGTTCTTGCTCGAGCCAGGTTTCAAACTCGGCCCCATCTTCACTCTCTAAATCTTTTAGAAATGAGCCACTATAAACCTCTATGGCTTTAGCCCAATCCTTGTGGCTTAGAGCTTCTTCAAATGTAGCAACATCTGTAACAACCAGCCAGCTTGCACCTTGCTCGTCTTGTTCAAAACCTACAGCCCACTCGAGGTTCTTGGCCTCAAATAAAACTTTGCGTAAATTTCGCCGTGCAGCTTGTGAATCGGTGTGTGACCAAAAGACATCAGCCAGTTGGTCACGGCTTAACTTTTGATGCTTATAGGCCAAATAAGCCAAGAGCTGGCTGCGGCGATTGGCTTGAAAGCGATACTCTTTTTTGCCTAAAACAACTTTAGGCTCACCAAGTAGGTAGACTTTGGGCAACACCTTTTAGTGTAGCAAAAGAATCCTGATTAATGTAGCAAAAGAAAAACCTCGAGCCGTAATGAATGCGGCTCGAGGAAACAATCTAGGTTTTTAATAAACCATATGGACCCTAATAACTTCTCACAAAAACATCATGTTGAATTGTGCTAACACCTTGATCGATAGCAATGAAGGCTTTACCTGAACTGTCAGTGGCGATAGCAGGATTTTCTGCGTCGAAGATGTTGTCTATAAGTGAATCATAGCCTTCAATCGTTGTCCAGTTAAGCCCAGTCCACCGCTTGGCAAAGACAGCTTGATGGCTATTACTTAAGGTTTCTTGCCAACTTACGACTGGTCCTAAACTGCCTCCAGCCAGGGATGGATTTTCAGCATTTCTCGAAGAACTCAGATCGAGTGCACTACTTCCATAAGCGTCTACCCACTTCTTCTGACTTTCGCTCCATACACGCAGGTAGACATTGTAATTACCATTAACTTTCTCTTGCCAGGCTACTGTCAACATGCCATTTTTCATAAACAGAGAAGGTTTTTCAGCATCATTAAATTGAGATTTATCTAAAGAACTACCCATCGTTTCCCAGGTCGCGCCTTTCAATCTTTTGACCTTTACATTCCAATTTCCACCAACTTTTTCCTGATACGCCACAATAGGATTACCACTACTATCAAGCACTAAGGAAGGGTTAGCAGCATCGTTCGTGGTAAGACCACCATTTGAAAGCCCACTCAAGGCACTAAAATTCCACCAACTGAAGCCCCAAGGAGGGCCTAAGGCAGGTCCACAGGTTTTCACATAAATTGACCTGTTACCACCCAGTGTAGCAGCACCCATGTAAGCCACCGTTGGATTACTGGAACTGTTGAGTGCAAGAGACGGTGCAACAGCATATTGAAGCGAACCTTTAAGTGTTTGAGCGCAAGTAGAAAGATATTTCCAATCACTACCGTTCCAACGTTTAACACGAATATTCGCATCGTGTGAGCCATCTGAAAAAGCAACGATAGGGTTGCCTGTACCATCAGCAGCTATGGACGTAGAGCCTCCATAAGATGTTTCGTTAAGTACACCCGTATCAGAATCGAGAAGAAACTCCCAAGCACCTATCGAGCCAAAGCCTACCCAACGACGCACAAAAACACTACTCTTAAAATTTCCCTGATCTTGGGTAAAGGCAACAATGGGATTGCCGTTGTAAAGGGTGATGGAAGCGTTGTTGGCATGTTTGCTCACGGTTGCATCTAAAGCTCCTCCTAGGGCTGAGCCGCCTTGGGTTGTTAAAGTTGCGTCTTCTCTGATAGTGGGTGTAGGTTGCTCTGAGCAAGCACTAAAAAGTAAGACTAAAGCTGCCAATAAGATGAACCAGATGTATTTCATAATCTCCTCCTAAACCCTTGGTTTTGATTTGCCCTTGCGGACTTACCAAGAGGTTCATGGAAGTAGTTTAGAAAGAGAGGCGTTTCGATAGCGTTTCTATCAAAGGCGGTGGAAAGCAATGAGTAGAAAGCAATGAGTGTGGCAAGTTAGCGAAACCGTGCCACACTCATCACCCATTGCTCATTGCTCATTGCTCATTGCTCATTGCTCATTGCTCATCACTCATCATTTCCTACGCATCACCGCCCGAAAGGTTACGGCAGCTAACACCACCAGACTACCAATGAATGCCATCCTCGAGGGTTGCTCGCTGATTACCAAAAAGACCCAGATAGGGTTAGCGATAGGCTCGAGGGCTTGAATCAAAATAGCTTCAATAGCCGTTAAACGTTTGATACTTATAGACATTAGTACAAAGGGCAAACCCAGTTGAAAGACTCCTAAAAATCCCAAAGCTAGCCAATCATTGACTGTGGGTTGTTCAGAAAAGAGAAATGGCACACCAATAATAGCAGCTAGAACATTGCCTAAAAAAATACTTTCAATGGTTGAAGTGTCTTTTTGTTTGCGCAAGAATAAAATAAACCAAGCTAAAGCCACACCACTTATCATGGCGTTGAGATTTCCTTGAATAGCAGTAGCATCTAAGTTTCCATTAAAGAAGAGCAAGAGCCCAGCAAATACCACACCAATGCTTACCCAATCTATCCAAGTGAGTTTTTCTTTTAAGTACCAGATACCAAAAATGGCCACATAGATGGGGGCAGTATACTGGATAAAAATGGCGTTGGCGGCGGTGGTTTGTTTGGTGGCCATCACAAAAAAGAGTTGGGCCGCCATAATGGCTACTGCGCCACCGATTTGACTCACTGAAAAAGTAAATTTAGGCTTTCGCATAAAGAAAGCCAGAACAATGGCTGCAATGGCCCCACGCACACCCACCACTGCTTGTGGGCTGATAGTGATGAGTTTGATGACCAGACCCCCACTACTAAACATAAGGGCCGCTAGGATTTGCAGGAGTACCGCTCGAGAATGCACAGACTGTTTATAAGACCATATTCAAGGGGCTAGGGACTAGGGGCTAGGGACTTAGGGACTAGGGGCTGGGGATTATTCTAGCCTCTGAACCCTAGCCCCTAACCCCTAGTTAGTAACACATCACCTATCCAAAACCACGCTTTACCCTGTAGTTTAAGCATCTTGCGGACATTTCTCATATTTGCCTAAACGTTTATGCACATACTACGTCTATGGAAAACTCTCTCACTCGCAGGGATTTACTACGTTTCTCGAGTCTATTTGCTTTAGGTGCTAGTATGTCCTTTCAGCAAAAGACCAAGGCCCAGACACTTGACCCAGAGTTGGCCGCCCAGCTTCATGTGCTCAACCGCCTGACTTGGGGAGCCAGACCCGAAGATATCCAGAAGATTCAAGAATTGGGCATTGCAGGCTTTATTGAGTGGCAGCTTCATCCTGAAACCATGAGCGACCCGCAGGTTGATGAATTTCTGCAAGCTAACCCTGTTCTTTTAGCCGAAGAAAAAGAGATGCGCTCAGTTATGGATAACAACTATGATGATCTCAACCGCCCTGCCCTATGGGCTAAAATTCACCGTGCAGTCTACAGCGAAAAACAACTCTATGAAAAAGTAGTGGATTTTTGGACCGATCATTTTAATATCCCTATGCCTGATCTTCTGGTCGAAAAAAATATAGATGACCGCGAGGTCATACGCAAACATGCTCTCGGTAAATTTCGGGATTTGCTCTTTGCTTCTGCCAAGAGTCCAGCCATGCTGATTTACTTAGATAACGCTAGTAGTAATAAAGATCACCCCAATGAAAATTATTCTCGAGAATTGATGGAATTGCATACCTTAGGGGTAAATGGTGGTTACACAGAAAAAGATGTTCAAGAAGTAGCTAGGGCTTTTACTGGTTGGACCTTGCGTGATACTTGGGAAGGACGATTTTTCTTTGACCGTAATAATCATGATGATGCTGAAAAAAATATCTTGGGTCAATATTTACCTGCGGGTCGTGGCATTGAAGATGGCTTACAGGTTTTAGACCTTTTAGCTACGCATCCTTCAACGGCAAATTTCATCAGCTATAAACTTTGTCGCCGCTTTGTCAGTGATTCTCCACCTGAAGAATTAGTCAATGAAGTTGCGCAAGTTTTTTTAGATACCGATGGTGATATTCGCAGTATGTTGCGCTCTATTTTTACATCAGATGCTTTTATGGCTTCCTCAGGGCAAAAGTTTCGCCGGCCTTTTGGAGCGGTAACAGCCATGTTGCGCGCGGTGCAACCTGCTGTGCAGATCAATGACTATTGGGCAGTGGTGTACTGGCTCGAGCTGATGGGAAACATCCCCTATAACTGGTTTCCACCCAATGGCTATCCAGATGCTACTAGAGCTTGGCTTAATACCAATGGACTCTTGCATCGCTGGAATGCCGCTATGGTTTTATCTTACGCTAGCCAGGGTTGGACCGATGGTCAAATCAATCTAGACCTCAATGCTCTTATTCCACCAGCTAATACGGTAAAAGAACTTATCGATGTGGCTTCACAACGTTTGCTTGGTTATGAACTAAGTCCTGAAAATAAAGAGACCTTCGTTTATTTTGTTTCAGATTACGGTGATGCCAATCAAATAGTTGATGAGGCCTTACGCAATGATCGCTTACCCACACTAGTCGCGCTCATTCTATCGTTGCCTGATTTTCAGTGGACGTAATAGCCAGTAGAAACCCAAACATTAGGAACCAAAGCATTTCAATGGGGTCACTTAATCCCAAACCTAGCATAAGGAGACTTTATGAATAAATCTAAAAGTGGTTGCGCTGAATTTAAGTCACTGCCTCAGGGCCCGGTGAGTCGGCGCAATTTTCTAAAGAGTATTGGCGTAGGTAGCAGTGGTCTATTGTTGGCACAGTCTGGTTTTAGAGACCCGCTTTCTTTTTTAGCCTTTGCTCAAGAGCCACGACCTGCCGATACACTTATTGTGATTTTTCAGCGTGGTGGTATGGACGGACTAAGCGCAGTCGTACCTTATGGTGAAGGCGGCAATTACTATGATAAACGCCCCAACATTGCTATATCTGACCAAGAAGTGCTTGACCTCAATGGATTTTTTGGACTCCATCCCAACTTGGCTCCACTAAAAGATATTTATGATGGTGGGCAACTAGCTATCGTTCACGCTACAGGTTCGCCCGACCCCACCCGCTCACACTTTGATGCTATGGAATATATGGAGCGCGGTGTACCCGGTGACAAGATGACTCCCACCGGTTGGTTAAGTCGCTATTTACAAAGTGTTCCTTGGACCAATGAATCTCCCTTGCGCTCGGTGGCTATGGGAACTATGGTGCAATCTTCATTGCGTGGTGAAGCCTCTGCACTAGCTATGTATTCTCTAGGGGATTTTAATCTGAATGTTCCTGACCATCATCGGCAAATGATTCAGCGCAGTTTGGCCCAGATGTATCATGTACCCAATCCACAAAACCGCTTAGAGCAGCAAGCCAAAGATACGCTTTCAACCATGAGTTTTTTAACCCGCCTAGCTGGCAGTGACTACACCCCTTCTTATGAAGCAGAATATCCAGGAAGTGATTTTGGGCGTGGCTTGCGCCAAATTGCCCAGCTTATTAAAGCTGAGGTCGGTCTAGAAGTTGCTTGTGTAGACATAGGTGGTTGGGATACACATGATAATCAGAATGGACAATTTTCTGGGCTTATCAATGACTTTGGTCAAGGACTGGCAGCTTTTCATAAGGATATGCAGGACTATATGAACCGTGTCACTGTGGTCACCATGAGCGAGTTTGGACGCAGGCTCGAGGAAAATGCTAGTGCAGGAACTGATCATGGCCACGGTAACTGCATGTTTGTGATGGGTGGCAATGTAAATAGTGGTGTCTACACAGACTGGCCTTCGCTTGCGCCAGATACACTTGATGATGGAGACTTGCGAATCACTACCGATTACCGCGATATTCTTTCGGAAATTTTGGTACAGCGTCTGGGCAGTTCTGCTATTGATCAAATTTTCCCCAATTACAGTCTTAACATGCGGGGCATTGTAAACCCTAGAGGTGCATGATGAATCAATCCTTTCTCCTTTCTCCTTTCTCCTTCCTCCTTTTAATCTTTTCACTTTTCACTTTCTCCTTTTCACTTTCTCCTGTTGTCGCCCAAACCACCGACGACGCTATCAATCTTGCTGCTTCACATTCTTCTTTTGCCAAAGGATTAGCTGACCGCCCAGGTTGGACTGCCGTTGCTTATGACACCCAAAATTATTATGGGATTTGGCGCGTACAGTTTTATGATGCTGAAAATAATGCCTTGGGTTGGTCAGATATCAACCTCGAGCAACAAAAAGTCTATGCCTGGGAAACCAACTTTGACATCATCGAGGGTCAATATGCCGAAGCCGAAGAGGCTCTATTAAACTTTGCCAGACAAGACCCTCAAGTTATTGAGATGATTGGCAATATTGATGAAAGTAATGGTGTGTATATTGGTTTTGATGCCTGGCGAGAAGTATGGATTATGTCTATAGATCGCTGGCCTAATTCGGTAGAGCTTAACATCAGGTCACGTAATGGTACCTCTCGTTCTTTAGAAAATCTTTATCTGGATAAAGTACTAGCTCAGGAAATTATGTCCTACGAAGATTGGCAAAATGCTAGCTCTTCGCAAGCTATAGATATTGCCTTTAGTGCCCCAGAAATTGCAGCAGCCGTGCGTGGTAAAGACTGGACTACTTATGCAGAACGTCTCGAGAGCAACACTTGGAAAATTCATTTCATGTCGGGTGAAGAGCAAATTGCCGAAGCTGATGTGAATGTAGATGAAGGTAGTTTGTTGGGATTCAATGTTCAATGACGACCGACAGGTATCATCTAGCAAAAGAACACCTCCTGGAGAATTAGTATTGATACCAATTCTTTGAGTAAGTGACGCATAAGATAAAATATCCTTCGACAGGCTCAGGGTACAGATACAGAGTACATATATTCGTGTCCTGAGCCTGTCGAAGGACAACTCAACATAGGAGTCACTTTGACAGGATATTGGTATTAAGACTGACTGATTGGAGTTTCAATTCATTGAGGTGATTAACGGTGCTAGAAAAAAGTGTTGTTTAACATCAGGTGCAGACATTGGTTTACCAAATAAATAACCCTGACCAAAGGAACACGATTGTTGATCTAAATACTCGAGTTGTTCGGGTGTTTCGATGCCCTCAGCTACTACATCTAAGTCAAGACTTTGAGCCAAAAGAATAAGGGTGCTTACAATTTGTTTATTGGAATCATTCAACGCTATAAAGGAGCGATCTATTTTGAGTGAATCTAAAGGAAGCGTTTGTAAATAACTTAGTGAAGAATATCCTGTTCCAAAGTCATCAATCATCAACCCAATTCCCTGCTGGTGCAAGGCAATTAAGATGTCTTTAGTGGCAATATGATCCATCAAAATACTTTCGGTAATCTCGAGTCTAAGCTGCTTAGCCTGAATACCACTTTCTTTAATAAATTCTAAGAGCTTACTCAAGAAATCTGTTCGTAATAAACTTCTAGCTGAGACATTGACACTCATTTTCAAAACCTGCAAGGTTTCTTTTTGCCATAGACCAAGCTGCTTACAGGCTTGTTGCAATACCCATAAATCTATATCGCCGATCAGACCCATTTCTTCAGCTATAGGAATAAAGAGCCCTGGCAATAGTAGGCCCTGCTCAGGATGTTGCCAGCGCACCAGAGCTTCAAAACCAGCTAAATTCCTTAGTTTAATCTCCATGATAGGTTGATAATAAACCTTTAGTTCTCTGCGCTCTAGGGCTTTGTGCAAATCAACCTCGAGCTTCATAGTTTGCCTAAGGCGAGTATGCATGGCTTCATCAAAAAACATGTACTTGGCTTTCCCACTGTTTTTGGCCTGATACATGGCCATATCGGCGTGGCGCAGCAGGGTTTCTGGATCAGAAACATGAGCCCCCACAATAATGCCAATGCTGGCACTGGTATTCATTTCATGGGCTTCTACACTAACTGGGTGTTGCAGAGCCTGCTGGATGCGCTCAGCAAGTTGTATAAGTTTCTCGTGGGTGATTCCTTCTACCAATATCGCAAATTCGTCACCACCTAGTCTTGAAACGGTGTCTTGAGCCCGTACACATCCTTGCAACCTTTTGGCAACTTCAATTAGGAGTAAGTCACCCATACCATGACCTAGACTGTCATTAATGATCTTAAAGCGGTCTAAATCTAGAAACATAATAGCAAAATCTTCATCTGCACGATAACTACGGTGAAAGGCCTGTTGCAATCTATCCATAAACAGTACACGGTTAGGAAGTGAGGTCAAAGCATCATAGAGTAAAGCCCCCTCGAGCATCTGCTCTTCCATTCGTTTGCGTTCAGTAATATTGCGTGAAGAGGCTACAACGCCAGTAAGTACCCCTTTTTCAAAAATAGGTTGAGGGAAGACTTCAAGCCAGATGTATTCACCACTCTTGTGACGGCAGCGGTGAAGCAGAGGTTTAGAAATAGGCTCCTGAGAAAATTCTGTCAAACGCTGTTTAAGATTCTTGAGGTCCTCAGGATGAACAAAATCAAAGGGGCTTTTACCCAATAATTCAGTGGGTTCATACCCTAGCAACGTGCGACTCGAGGGCGACACATAACTAAAGGTTCCATCAAGGTTATGCAAACAGATTAAATCGTTCATGTTTTCTGTAAGAAGCCGTAACTGCTTTTCATTGTGACTAATAGCATCATAAAGTTTAGCTCTTTCAATAGCCATTCCGATATGCTTACTTAAAGACATCATCACTCTAAGATCTTCTGGCCCTAAAACATGCTCGGTGCTTTCTAGATTAAGGACACCCGTTACTTTTCCCTGACTGACCAAAGGCACTGCCACTTCAGAACAAATACCTTCAAAGGCTTCTAAGAAATCTTGATTCTCTTGGGTGCTGGTAATAAGAGCGGGTTGACCACTACGCAGCACACTTCCGATGACACCTTTAGAAACAGGAATACGCTCAATAACTTTGGGGTAACCCACCTGGTATTGCAAGACCAGTTCATCTTGCTGATGCAGATAGACACTGACCAATTTGTAACCAAAGACTTCTGAAACAGCTTTAACAGTATGCTGCATGACTTCAGATAAATTCAGTTGACTAGCTAGCACGGTTCGTACTCGGTCAAGCAATTCTAGCTCTCTGGCTTGCTGCTCGAGTCTTTCTTGCTGAGCTATTCTTTCACTGATATCTTGCACAGTTAAGATATATCCTTGACAGGTATCTTGCATGGTCAATTCAGTGACCGTGAGAGCTAGCTTTATAGGTCCATGTCCAAATTCTAGATATTTTTCCTGCCAGAGTTTTTGGGCTACTGGAGGCAAAAAGGGACACAGCACATCTATAGACTGTTGAAAACTTTTAGAGGATAAATTCAAAAATTTCCGAGCAGCTTGATTAAAGTCAAGGAGCCGATGATCTTTGTCTAAAACGATGACCCCATCACGCATTTGACTAAATACCCGATGATAAGCTACAGGTAATTGCAGCATGAGTTGTTGCCGAAGCAATCCGATGCCCAAAAGCAAGCTGCTTAAACTAAATCCTAAGGGGGTTACATCAAAAGGTAAGATGCGTAAAAGATATAGAGCATTAAATATAATGGGTATGAGTTGTACGCCAAGCAAAATATAGAGCTGTTTGCGCTGAGTGCGTGTAGATACCCAAAAGGCCCTGACCAATACTGTGGTACTAAAGATAAGTAACATATAGGCATAAGGAACGATGACAGCCTCAAACCACAACCCCCTATTAAAGTTGGTATGCGGAAAAGGCTGGGTGCTATATTCAAAAGAAGTCCAGACCAAAGAATGCCATTCATTACTCCATACCATTAGTAAGTTGAGTGCTGAAGGAATTAAGAAGATGTAAATCCACTTGTGAAAGCGTGATGCGGTATCGGTATAGTGCAGCAAAAAAATCAGCCAAACTGCCGGCAAAAAGGTGATGCTGATGTATTGCACTTTGGCAAAGATGATGCTGCTAGAAACCTCAGGGTTCCACAGCTCGAGAACACTGCCTATTCCCCACAGACCTGCCAAAACTGCAAAGAAGAAAAAGAGCCAAGTTTCTGTTTTACGAGACTGATGGTGATTTTTGACCACACGGTAAGCCAGCCAGAGCATCGAGATAACACCAAGAATGAAAATGCTCGAGATCAGCACCACGCTTAGATGAGGGTTTCTAAGAGGCATCTTTAGACCATAGCAAGTTTAGATTATGGTTTGTGTGAAAAATAATCCTTACTAACGTGAAAAAGTTGGCAAAGGGTGGGCTAGCCTACATTTCTTGTGGAGCCTCGATGCCAAGTAACCCAAGGGCTTCAGCAAGGGTATTCTTGACCTTCTTGACGAGTAGCAACCTAGCTTCACGCAAGCCTGTATCGGCTTTTAAAACCTGGGTATCTGATTTGCCTTGTTCATCCTTGTGGTTGTAGTAACCATTCCAGGCTGTAGCAAGGTCTAGGCAATACTGAGCTACTATATGCGGTGCATAATCTCTAGCCGCCATCTGCACCACTTCTGGCAATTTAGCAATCACTTGAGCCAGCTTGGATTCTAATAGTCCCAATTTGGAAAAATCGGCACTCGAGGTTAAGAATCCTGCGGTGGTAGCATCTCGTAAAATTTTGCAGGCTCTGGCATGGGCATATTGTATATAGGGAGCAGAATCCCCTTGCAGAGATAAAGCCTGTTCCCAACGAAAGTCAATAATCTTCTTGGCTTCGGTTTTAAGCATTCCAAAACGTAGCGACCCTATACCAACTTGCTTTGCAACTTCATCAATATTTGCTAAGGCAGCATTCTTTTCTTGCACGGTTGCTTTTGCGCGGCTAGCAGCTTCATCAAGCACGTCATCTATCGAAAGCGTAATTCCTTTGCGCCCACTCATGGCTTGACCTTCTAAAGTCACTACTTCATAAGCCAGATGATGATGCTCATGTTTTTTTGGATCATCGGACATTTTGAGAGCTGCCTTAACAATTTGTTGTGGATGCGATTGTCTTGCATCAATCACGTTAATCACATCATCAGCATGGGCAAAAGTTTTGCCATCGGGACGAAGGTCGCCTTTGGGACTACTGGTATACAAGATTTTACCCGAAGGTTGTTTGTCAAAAGCCTCAAAGGTTAAACCTTCAAACATGCCGGCTTTCCAGTAGTGATAACCAATATCTTTGGCTACATACATAGCGTTTCCGTCCTTGCGAATAAGGACAACATTGGGTTCTTCTAAACCAGGAATAAATTCAGATACATCCATAATCAGCGCACCGGAAAATTTACCTTCGGTAGGTTGTGAAACATAAGGACTGTTTTTTAGAATAGCTAAGCCTTGGGCTAGAAAACCTGATTTAACAACATCAGATTCCCAAACTAAAAGATCATACTCCACGCCTAATCTATACGAGGTTTCCAAGAGTGAGCGAACCACTTCGGCTACTTTGTCACGCAGTTCACCACGCTCGAGCTGGTGCATAACCTCAGTAACGCCTTTTTCTATGGCTTCGCCGTCAGTCTCTTTAGACTGTTGTAACTTTACGTAAAGTTCACCTAGCCAGTGGTCGTATTTTTGGCTGCCATCATAGATAGCATTAAAGTAACCTATAGCAAATAAACTCTCAGCAGCTTGCCGTCCGGTATCATCAATATAATTTTGAATCTCAACGTTGTACCCTGCCGCCTTAAAAATATGCCCCATTGCGTCACCTAGGCATATATTCCTTAAATGCCCAACATGGGCTTCTTTGTTAGGGTTAATGCTCGTATGTTCAACAATCACCTTCTTATTATGCTTGGGTAAATCCAGAGGAGATTCAATCACGGTTTTAACAAAACTGCTAATATCTACAAAAAAATTGATATATGGCCCAACAGCTTCGGCCTTGGCAATTCCAGCAGGAAGCCTGAGCTTTTCCACAATTCCCTGAGCAATCACGGCTGGGTTAGCATGCAGGCTTTTAGCCAGCGCAAAAGCTACAGGCGTGCCATAATCCCCAGGTTTCCCTTCGGGTACGTCTTGAATCGCTACGTCAATACCAGAAACCCCCATTTGGGTTAAGACATTAGTAATGGCTTGTTGTAAAAGGTGCTTCATATCTCGTTAAAAGTAACACAGAATTGAAAAGTAAAGAGTAAAGAGTAAAGATTTTTAATCTTCAATTTTCAATCCTTACTCTTTACTTGGTTTTTGGCATACTGCCCAAACACGCTCGTCATCGTCACTGGCTGTATCTCCAGTGGGGTAAGTTATGATTTCTATATTCTTAAACCCTGCTTGTTTTAAGAGACGCTCGAGCAAAGGCGTATCATAGGGGCGTTCATAGTGGACTTCGGTGAATGAAGTCTGGTCATTTTCACAAAAGGCTTCCACTTTGGCTAACCCTGTTGCTTCATCAAAGCTATGCTCCCAACGATAATACACATCATTAGCCCAACCTTCGGCACGGCCTGCTTCCCATAAATCTTTTAGTCCTATGGTGGTATTGGCATCAAACATAAAAAAGCCACCTGGTTTTAAGTGCTTATAAACACATCCAGCCGTCTGCAAAAAATCTTGGTCAGTCAGTAAATTGTTCAGTGAATCAAACACTGAGTAAACCAGCCCAAAGGTTTGAGGTAAATCAAAATGCTTAAAATCTGCTTGGACAAAGTGTAGCAATGGGAGTTTTTCACGGGCAATCTCGAGCATCTCTTCAGAAGCATCTAGTCCAACAACTTCTAGGCCCTTGGCAATCATAGGATAGGTTGAATTCCCTGTACCACACCCTATGTCTAGAACAGGCCCATTTTTCCAACCACGCTTTTCAACGGTTTGCAAGATAAACGCACCCCAGGCTTCATAATCAATATCGCTCATAATCGCGTCGTAGACCTGGGCTAGTAGGCTAAAGGGCTTTACACTCACAAGCTAAGCATAGCAAGTAATTTTAGGAAAAGGTTCCAGGTTTCGGGTTTCAGTCAAAGGTCCTTACTGACCTCTGAAACCCGAAACCCGACCCCTGTAATGTCTCTTGACCCTAACCTCGCATCATGCTACATTTTGTATGGCTATGCAGCTTTCTTGCATAAAGATACATAGCTTACCTAGCAGGTATCATCTGGTTATAGCGGCCAGCATGAGAAATGCTAAATCCAAACTTATGATGACACACACCCTACCTACCATTAGCCAACGATAAGCCGTTTTTGCGGGTTGTTTTTATGGCTGGTGTAGATTAGGGTTTTCTTTTGGAGGTGTTAAGGTGAATGTAACTATGCAAAATACTGAATTTCCTGCTCATCCCACATCTATGCCGGGTCAAGCCTATGAGGCGGCTCACCTGCGGTCTGCCGAATTTAGAGATATTTCAGAGTTATTAGATTTATATAAAGTTTCTTTGGCTAAGGCTGAAACCGAAGAAGAGATGATGCACTGGCTCGAGGGCGGTGGAGCACTGGTTTTAGAAAATGCTGAAGGCAAAATGCTCTGTGCCTTGCGCTGGCGTGAAGAAGCCAACCATGAAGGACAAGACGGCTGGCGTGTTGACCGTGTAGCCACCATTCCAGAAGCACGTGGGCAAGGCTTTGGGCGTTGGCTGATGACCAAGGTTGAGGCCTTAGCTATTCGCACTAACATTCCAACCCTGACCCTTACTCTTGATGAAGTGCGCGATGAATTGCTGGCCTACTACCAGCGCATGGGGTATGAAGTGCAAAAGCAAACCCATAACCAAGTAACCTTGAGCAAACGTGTGGGTGGAACTTGGCAACGCAAAGAAGGTTTGGGTGTGGGCGGTAAAACAGGTTTTGGGGATTAGCATTGCTTCACGAACTTTGGCTAGACACAACCGATAATAGCTACACCTTTTGCTATGCGGACCCCAGAGGTGATGGTGCAAGGATGATGCTCAGCGAGCGAAAAAGCCGAACATATCTGGGCTGTTGAGGCAACAAGTTACTTCGAGGCCATGACTAAGTATTATGCATACATGGGCTGGGGTGAGTACAACTCAGCCTTTCCAGAGTTAGACAAGAAATCCTATAAAGAGCTTATACCAATTCTGCGAGCAAGTAACGCATAAGACTCCAAATATAGAAATATAGTTTTTTCGACAAGTTCAGGACACCTACACTTGCGCCCTGAGCTTGTCGAAGGGCTACTCAACATATGAGTCACCTTGCAAAAGAATTGGTATTAGTTGGGAATAAGCAATCCCTAGACATCTGATTTAACACTGTTTTGAACCATCAAGCGATCTATAACACCATCATCAACTTCTTTTAAGCCTGTATAAACGAATACCGAAACGCTGAACTCGAGAGTGGCTTGGCTTTCTAAAAACAACGAATGACCCGCCTGAATCGCCTCATCCAGTTTTACTGGATAACCTACCCAAGGCTCTACTGCCAAATGGTATAAGCCACGCCACTCGCCGTAGCTTTGCCAAACCCACAAACTGCGAAAAATATCTTGTGGGTAAACCATAGCGATCCCCACTTGCTTTTGAGTATCAGTAAGTGCAAACCAATTACCCCTAGGTTGTGTGGCGTAATGTCCAGCCGAAAGGCAATTTTCAATACCGATCCTTCGCATATCTCTTAAACCTTGTGGGGTTGGTAAAAAGGGCCAATTATAACTTTGTCCAACCCTACCCAAATCAGGGGCTGAGGATAGACCAACCAACATGTCCCCCAAGGGTAAATCAAGACGATGATTTGAACTTATATTAAAAAGTGGGTGAATTCCCCAAATAAGGTTAAGCCGCTTTGATGACCCATTTTTTAAGCGGTACTTTATATGAAAGGTGGGTTCTTGAGTATCTAAAGTAATTTGTCTCTCAAAACGAACTGGAAACTGTTTGGCAGTTATGCCCGTAAAAAGAGCCTCAGACCCTTCAACTGTTTTTTCTATTACCCACTCCCAGGGAACAGCCCACAATTCTCCATGATCGGGAACCTGTAAGCCTTCAACCTCACAGGCCTCGCAAGTAGGAAAAAGTTCATCCCAGCCTCCAGGAAATACATCGTCAAAGGTTTCATTGATATTTGTAAGCCGAGGTGTGTTGTGAGGGTGATGCCACAAGAATTCAGTTTGTGTTGTCTTGTGAAAGATGCTATAAATCCGTGCGCCTGTTTGAGGTAAAACCGTGACCTCGAGTACCTCATTACTCAGTACTACAGACTGCAATAGGTCATTAAAGGGGCGAAGACTGATGTGACCCATAGGCTAGTAAGTTGCACGACCACCAGAAAGATCAAAGACAAACCCTGTATTAAAACTAGCTTCTTTAGAGACCACCCAGCAAGCTGGCGAGGCCACTTCGTCTACCATAATACCACTAGCTCCTCCGGTTACGAGGGCGACTTGGTTTTGAAATCTCTTCGTCATTTTTCTCCTTAGAACTTAGAGTTTGGGTGTCTCGTACAAGATTTGGTTATTGACACTGATTTGTGTTTGGACAAGATATTTTTTGAGAGTCTCGAGCTTAACCTCCATACCCAGGCCAGGGTTTTCTGGAAGACAAATTTCGCCGCTTTGATTGAGTTCTAAATGATTGTCTGTAAGCTCGTAAGCAAGCGGTTTCAGTTCAATTGGATACTCGCAGATGACATGATCTTTAAGACCTGCATAAGGTTGTAAAGATGAACTTAGCGCAAGATGAGACGTAAAGGTGTGATTGACATAGATAACATTTTTCTCTACTGCGTAGTCAGCTACACGTTTCGCTGAAGTAAGCCCACCAATGCGCCCAGTATCAATTTGAATAAAACCTACCTTGCCGTAGTCCATCAGGTGTTGCGCCATAAACTCGTTGTGCGCCCCTTCACCGCCTGCCAACTTGACTGGTTTACTTTCTGAGGCTAAGGCACGATACGATTCTAAAGCACTGGTATGAAAGGGTTCTTCGAGCCAGGTCACTTTCTGGTCTTCTAAAATGTCTAGGCGAGATTTAGCCAAGTTTACATCATGTCCCCACACTGTACCGACATCAATCAACAGGATATTTTCCCAGCCAATACCTTCTCGAGCAGCCACCACCTGATTGATATCTTCTTGAAGACTGCCTTTACCAAATGGCCCCCAACCACACTTGACAGCTCTAAAGCCTTGGTGTGTAGCACGTCTTGCTTTGTCTAAGGTTTCCTGTGGGGTATCCCCAAATAAAAAAGATGCGTAGGGAAGTTTTGGGTAGGCTGTTTTGTAGCCAAGGAGACGGTATACCGGTTCACCATGCATCTTTCCAAGTAAATCCCACAGGGCAATATCTATACCTGAAAGCGCATGGCCACTCTGGAGTACATCCATGCTATTTTCCCTAACTTTTTGGTGAATACGCACAATATCGCTGGGTTGATTGATGTCTTCTCCCAGCACAGATGCAACAACGGGCTTACAGGCACTGTGAGACATTGGGCAAACCATTGCCGCTAACGTCGTTAAGGGTGATGCTTCGCATTCGCCCCAGCCTGTGTAATCACCTGCTCTTGCACGAACGAGTAACGTGTCTTGACTGCCGTTACCAATGTCTTCAACGTTTGGCATAGCTAGATAAAAAAAATCCAGTGACTCAATCTTCACAAGTACTCCTCAAAAAGTAATGGTTAAGCCACCATCAACCGTGATGACTTGTCCAGTGATATAAGAAGCATCAGGGCCAGCCAGAAAATAAGCCACACCTGCAATTTCTTCGGGTTGCGCTGCGCGTTTAAGTGGTAGGTGATGACCGTCAACATAATTGCGTTTGAACCACTCAGATTCTAACTCGTCAACACCGTTGACAATGCTCATTGGTGTGGCAACAAAACCAGGGGCAAGTGCATTCACCAAGATATTATGTGGCCCAAGCTCCAAAGCAAGTGAGCGGCAGTATTGATTAAGAGCGGCTTTCGCCATCGCATAGCTACTGCTGCCCCGTTCTGCTTTTTCGCCATGAATAGAAGTTACATGAATGATGCGTCCACTCTTTTTCATCAGCGGCACGACCAGGCGCGTCATTAAAACAGCACCATTGGTCATGATGTCAAAAGGTTCCCGCCACGTTTGTAAGGACGAATCTACAACATCTGAAGTGACAAAGACACCTGCGTTATTCACCAGTACATCTACTGTCTGCCATTTTTCCTTGAGGATTTGCCCCAGTTTTTCTATGGTTTCAGGATCGTCGTAACTGCCTGCGCAAACAAAATGATTTCCTGAGGGAAGCTGCTCGAGTACCTCCAACAACAAATTTTCGCGCCGTGCCACAAGACATACATCCCAACCTTCTTGGGCAAAACGAATCGCCGTAGCTTTGCCAATTCCCGAAGATGCACCTGTAACTATAACTCTATTGTGTTCCTTCATCATTGCCTTTTTCCCCTTTCTTCAAGTTGACAGTATTTATTTCTGGGACTATACTACATCATTAAAGTCATTTGTCATAGGTCAAAGGACATAAACCATGCCTAAGGAAGCGGTTACGACAGAAAAAATTCAAAATGCCGTTTTTCACCGCATTATGAATCGTCAATACAGCGTCGGTGACAGGTTGCCCTCTGTTCGAGATTTGGCTAAGGAACTTGGCGCAAACCGCAATACGGTCAACCGTGCGTATCAACTCCTTGCAGATATGGGCATTATTGAAATTGCCAACACGGGTCGTGGTGGGTTTCGTGTCAAGCAGTTTGCAACAAGCCGTCAATCCCAGCATGAACTAAAAGATTATTTTTATAGCCAGTCACTTAACTTGGTTTGGCAAGGGTTTGCAGCAGGCTTATCGACCGAGGAAGTTTCAGCGCACTTCAAGGAAGCCCTCGAGAAAATCTTTGGCACAGGTAGCCTTACGCTGGCATTTTTTGAGTGTAACCCGAACGACAGCCAAGACATGGGGCGTTATTTGAGTGAGGTCCTAGGGCGTGATATTTACTGTGGACTGCTAAGCGAGTTGGAACAAGATACAAGTCGAATAGCTGAGCACTACGATTTAATCATTACCACCTTTCATCATCTTTCAGCCGTCATGCAAACCTTGAAAAAATATGCTGAGAAGGTTGTGGGCGTTGATACCCGTTTAACCCCTGATACCATGCTCGAAATAGCCAGACTACCTAAAGGGCGGATGGGTGTCGTCTCCACCTTAGCTAGTACCGCACAGATGTTGCGGCACATTCTTTACAGCTATTATCCTGATTGGTCTATTGAAGCCATCGCCACAGAAGATAAAAAGTCCGTCAAAAATTTTAGTCACCATTGTGACCATTTGCTCGTTACGCATACCTGTGCAGCAGAAGTCGAAAAACTTACTAAGCGTGCTCCTGATGTCGTCATCCAATTTCAAATTGACCAACAGTCTATCCAATTTTTAGATAAGCGCATTCGTGACTTACAAGTACAAAAAACACAATCCATTCAAGATATATCAACACCAAAGACATTTCAGCTAAATCATTCACGGGTCAATTAAGAGAACTTGATAACTATGCCAGACATAATGGATTTTTCTACAGCTAAACTGAAACTGAATTTTAAGGAGGATGCTGGACGCTTTAGACTCGAGCATTATGGGCTTCAAGATCATTCGTGGTTGCACCCAGACACTGTGCAAAAATTATTCACCGTTCATATTGGTGGTAAGTGCTACGACGCTACCAATCTACACTTTGTTGACTTAAACGTTGATTATCAAGTAGCGGGTGTTCAACACCTGATAGCAAGATTCACAGGTGATATTGAAGTGGAGCACCATCTCAAAGTTTATGGTGATACTGCGCTTATTGAGACTTGGCAAATCATAAAAAATAACAAGGCTACTCAACTTTACATCGAACGCGTTGATTCGTTTGCTTTGGACATTCCCCAAGATACTTACGATTTGTTTTACTACACCGGCAATTGGGGTAGTGAATTTGAAGGGAAAACAGTGCCGCTCGAGAAGGAAATAAGTATTGACTCGAGAACAGGGCGTTCCTCTAAGGGTCATCATCCTTGGTTCGCGCTTACCAAAGATGGTGGCACAGTGTTTTCAGCTTCTGTAGCCTGGTCAGGGAATTGGGTATGCCGCTTTGAACCAATGGCTGAAGGAGGTTTTGCTCTAAGCGGTGGTCTTCACGATTGGTGCTTTGCAAAAACCTTAGCTCCTGATGCAACTATGGAGACTCCTCCGGTAATCATGGTATTGGGTGATGATTTGAATACAGTCTCGAGAGATTATGCTCGGGTAGGCCGCAAGTATTGGTATCCACGCACATCCCTTTCTGGATTACCGCCGGTGGAGTGGAATCACTGGTGGTCGTATGAAGATGATCATATTAATGAAACAGTGTTTAGAGAAAATATAGCTATTGCTGCTGACATGGGCATGGATGTTTGCGTTCTCGATGCTGGTTGGTTTGGGCAAGTGACGCTGGAACCTTCTGGAATGATTATCGTGGTGATTGGGATTTAGTCAATACGATTCGTTTTCCCAAGGGGATGCGCGTGATTGCTGATGACGTTCATGCAAGAGGTATGAAGTTTGGCATGTGGTGTGAGATTGAAGCTGTGGGTAGTAAGGCTCGCATCAGCACTACCCATCCCGAACTCATTGCCAGACGTGATGGTGAACATTTAGGGCAGATCTGTTTGGGAAATCCTCAAACCAGGGAGTGGGCCTACCAAACCTTAAAACGTTTAATCGAAGAAAATAATTTAGATTGGATTAAGCTAGATTTTAACCTTGACCCTGGTGCAGGGTGTAACCGCACTGATCATGGTCATGGTGCAGGCGACGGGCTTTACGAACATTACATGGGTTATTACGGCTTGCTCGAGCGTGTTCGCAGAGACTATCCCGAAGTCACTTTAGAAAGTTGCTCGTCGGGTGGCTTACGAATTGATTTGGGTTTGTTGCGCCGTACTGACATGACTTTTTTGAGTGATCCTGATTGGCCCGTTCATGACCTACAACTTTTCTGGGGTGCAAGCACCATGCTCGCGCCTGACTCAATCTTGCACTGGAGTTTTGGTGACTGGATCAACAAAGACCCACCACAACAACAAACCTTTAATCCTCGAGACCCCAAACTCAAGCCCCATCAACTGGATTACTACACCCGCATTTCTATGCTTAATGTTTTTGGTATCTCACAAAAATTACCAGAGTTACCAGCTTGGGTAAGTAGCCGTTTAAGCTACCACACACAAGTTTACAAAACCCATGTCAGGCGTTTTATCCGTGAGGCTGATCTTTATCGCCTGACAGATCAACCCAAACGTGATGGCAGGGGTCCAAAATGGACAGGGTTTCAATACAGCCTGCCCGATCACACTGAGCACTTACTTTTTGTTTTCAGATTGCCTGAATCGTCTCATGAACAGGTCATGATGCTAAAAAACCTCAACCCCGAACGCATCTATCAGATTTGCGGCTTAGAAGGCGAAAACTTTACCCCTCAATCTGGTACTGACCTAATGACCAAGGGGCTTATCTTGTCGGGTATGCCCCCTGAATCTTCATGGTTACTGCGCCTGTCTTAAATCAATCAATAAGGAGGTAGATTAAGAAAAATATAGCAGAATAAGGTTGAAACACAATATTCATTCACGAGGTGAACTATGAAAAGAAATTTATGCACGTTATATCTGAGCCTAGCCATTAGTCTGCTTACCCTCCTTGCCAGTGTTCAGGTGATAGCCCAAGACGACTGGAAAAATACACCCCCTTATGCAACCTATCCAGCAACCCTAACTGTGAAAGTAGTTAAAGGTGGCCAAGAAGGTGCTTCACTTTTACCCGAAGGGGAAAGTATTGAAGATAATCAGGCTCTAAAATATATTGAAGATACCCTCAATATAGATATTACCTATGACTGGGTTGCACCCAGTGACAGTTATACTGATAAGCTCAACTTAACTATCGCCAGTGGTCAAATTCCTGATTTGATGATTGTAAGCCCACTGCAGCTTCAACAACTTGCTGAAGCTGATGCCATTGAAGATTTAACCCCTTACATGCAGGAATATGCCAGTAAAGAACTGCTGACTGCTTATGAAAAGACCAATGGTATTGCCCTAGCCGCTGCAACCATCAATGGTAAAGTGATGGGTGTTCCCAACGTGCAACCTCAAGCTGATGCTCCTGTGATGGTCTGGGTGCGTAAAGACTGGTTAGATAAACTAGGCTTAGAAGGACCTGAGACTGTTGAAGACCTCGAGGGTATTGCCAAAGCCTTTATGGAACAAGATCCTGATGGCAATGGGGTTGCAGACACTGTTGGATTAACTGGCACATTGAACCCTGTACAAGTACCCAGCAACCTTCATGGCTTTGACGGCATTTTTAATGCCTACGGATCTTACCCCGAACTTTTCTACCGCAATGCTGAAGGCAGCATTGTCTACGGTTCAGTACAACCTGAAACCAAAGAAGCTCTAGCCAAACTCGCTCAACTTTATAAAGACGGTGTGATCGATCCAGAATTTGCTACTAAGAATTCTGATAAATCTAATGAGCTTGTCGTAAGTGGCCAAACCGGCATCATGACAGGTCCTTGGTGGATTTCCTGGTTTCCCCTAGGTGACGCTGTAACCAATGATCCTAATGCTGACTGGCAACCCTACGCCCTCAAAGATAAAAATGGGCAATACACCTTCTCAATGGGAGACTTTACCTATAGCTTTGTCGTAGTAAGAAAAGGCTTTTCAAATCCAGAAGTAGCACTCAAAATTCTCAATATCGAAAATGATCTCAGCTACGGACTAAATAATGCACCGCAATACTACCCCAACTTCAATGAAATCTGGACCTTGCTGTTTCCCGTTCCATTCCTGATTGAAGACCCTTATGTCGTTGAACGTATGGGGAGTGAGTATCAGGAAGCCCTAGATGGTACACGTGACCCAGCAACCTTTAGTGAAGCCATGAAGCTCGAGTATGGTCAAATTCAGGAAGATATAGCTTCACCACGTTCGGTGCCAGCTAGCTGGTCTACCCGCATGGCCCGCCTCAATGCAGCACTTTTTCTTGGTGCTGGCTATAACGAAGTACGCAATGACCCTTCAGTCTCACGAATGCTACCCAACGAAGCAGCTTGGCCCTCTCTGAAAAAACTGGAAGAAGAAGCCTTCCTGCAAATCATTACGGGTGCCAAATCAGTGGATGATTTTGATGCATTTGTTGAACAGTGGCATAGTGCTGGCGGTACTGCCTTGTTGGAAAATTTGAATAAGTAAGTCATTTTATTCGGGTACTGAAAACTTTTTCAGTACCCGAATCCATCTTTAAGGACAAACATGAGGATAAAGAAATCTGAGTCACTGTGGTACTACCTGATGATCTTTCCTGGACTCATCTTGCTTATTGCCTTTACCTTTGTGCCACTTATTTATTCGGTCATCGCTTTTCAAAAATTTAACCCTGCGCTAGGGATTAGAAAATCCCCCTGGATGGGCCTTGACAATTTTCGTCTTCTTTTTACCATCCCAGATGCCAAAATTGTCTTTTATAACACTCTGTTTATTGCCACTATGAAAATTATTTTGCTTATCACAGTAGCTATTGTATTTGCTCTTCTACTTAACGAAGTACCCTTCATGCATATTAAACGCTGGGTTCAAACCTTTGTTTATCTACCTCATTTTTTATCTTGGGTCATTTTGGCTGGCGTGCTTAGAACTATTCTGTCTAGAAATGGTTTATTTAATGATTTTCTGGGCTTTTTTGGTATGGATCCTATTCACTTTTTAGGCCGACCTGATTTGTTTCCTTGGGTTATTGTCTTGAGTGAAGTATGGAAGGAATTTGGCTTTGAAGCTATTATCTATTTGGCCGCTTTGAGTGCTATTAGTCCAACCCTCTATGAAGCTGCTGATTTAGATGGTGCTAACCGCTTTCAAAAAATGTGGTTTATTTCTATTCCTGGGATTATCCCAACTATCGTACTGGTTACCTCATTAAGTCTGGGCAATGTTCTAAATGCAGGGTTTGATCAGATTTTTAACCTCTATAGTCCTATTGTCTATTCCAGTGGCGATATTCTGGATACCTATGTCTACCGGATTGGTTTAACTCAGGGTCAATATAGCTTGGGAACGGCAGTAGGAATTTTTAAGACAGTGATTTCCCTGATCCTTATTGGCATATCTTACTGGGCCGCTAGACGCTTTGCCAACTACCGCATTTTTTAGGAGCTGATGATGACCGATAAATCGTTTCAGTATCGTCTAACCAACTGGATTATTACAGCCATCCTAATCCTTCTTGCACTGAGTACGTTGTTACCACTTGTTAATACCCTGGCTATTTCGCTAAGCAACAAGGCTTCTGTAAGTGCAGGCTTAGTTAATTTGTGGCCGGTTGGTTTTAACCTATTTGCTTACAATTATCTGATTCAGGATGAAAAATTTTGGCAAGCATTTGGGGTATCCCTAAAACGTGTAGGTGTCGGTGGGCTTTTGAATTTTTTGCTAGCCATTCTCACTGCTTATCCACTTTCGCGCTCAACAAAAGATTTTCCAGTCCGCAATATATTTATGTGGCTTTTTGTTTTGGGTATGATCTTGAATGTTGGTCTGGTTCCCTGGTATTTGACCATCAGTAGCTATGGTTTGATTGATTCGTTCTGGGCTCTTGTGTTACCAACAGCAGTTCCGATTTGGAATGTGATTATTCTGATGAATTTTTTTCGCAATGTTCCTAAAGAGTTAGATGATGCAGCACGAATTGATGGGGCTAATCCTTGGCAAACCTTGTGGAATGTTTATTTACCTGTATCTCTGCCTGCTCTAGCAACGATCACTCTGTTTAGCGTTGTTGGGCACTGGAACTCTTTTTTTGACGGTTTAATTTTGATGAATAATCCAGACAACTATCCACTACAAACCTATATCCAACAACTTGTGATTGCCGACCGTCCAGCCATGCATGGTGGACAAGCACAACTTTTGTCAAAACTTTCTAATAATACCTTAAATGCAGCCAAACTTTTTATTGCCATGATTCCTATTCTTATCCTTTATCCCTTTTTGCAGCGATTTTTTATTCGTGGCATTATGTTGGGTTCAGTAAAAGAGTAAGAAAATTGATAGCTATAGACACGTTGATTAAAATGTGAAAGAAAGGTGACCTAGAGATGTCAAAACCTAGTCAAAATATTGGCCCCATTCGTATTGATTTTGAAGATGCGCCCCATATTGAAACACCCACTCATGCTGATTGCAACAGCCCCTGTTGGTGGCATGAGGATCAATTCTATATCCTAAATTCAACTGGCCATCCTATTCGTTCATCAGGGAGTAATATAGAATCTATGACCCCAGGTGAAAGGATTGTCTACAATGCTTGGCGTGATGGTGGACGCTGGATTGAATCCATACATCAAGAAGCTGATGGAACTTTATTTGGTTGGTATCACAATGAACCCGCACACTTGATGCCGCCTGAAATGCATATTGGGCGCAGATTTCCCATGACTGCCCCTTTTATTGGTGCAGTAGTTTCTTATGACAATGGACATAGCTGGGATGATCTTGGGCTGATTTTGGCAGGTGGCCCAGAAACACTAAACTTAGAAGCACCCAATTTTTGGTTTGCTGGTGGTAATGGCGATTTTACTGTGATCCTAGATAGGAATAAAGAGTATTTCTATTTTCTCTTTGGCACTTACTACAAAGATGTCTCACGGCAGGGTATTTCGTTAGCGCGAATGCATTGCAAAGACTTGCGCTCACCTGTAGGCAAAGTCTTGAAGTGGTTTAATAGCGACTGGAGTCAAGCAGGGTTAAACGGGGATGTAACTCCAATTTTTCCAGTAAAAAGAGATTGGTATAGCCCAGACCCAGATACCTTTTGGGGTCCTTCAATTCACTGGAATACCCACGTCAATGAATATATTGTTTTGATGAACCGTGCGATTGATCGCAACTGGAAGCAAGATGGTATTTACGCCTTTTGGGTTCCTGATTTAGCTAAGCCTGATAGCTGGACTGAACCTGTGCGGATATTAGAAGAAGCTGGATGGTATCCCCAAGTGATTGGCAATGATTTTACCAACAAAGAAACAGACCGTGAAGCCGGTGAGGTTTCACGGTTGTTTATTCATGGACATTCAAAGTATTATGTGCGGTTTTCTTAGGTTACTCTGAATCCTCGAGTAGTCCCTTCACAGTCCCACTAGGCAACACCCCAGCCTTTGCATACACATCCAACTTGTTACGCGAATCAGCAATGTCCAAATTTCTTAATGACAACTGCCCAATTCGGTCAAGGGGACTAAAGGCTTCACTTTCCACACGTTCCATTGAAAGTCTTTCTGGGTGATAAGTGAGATTAGGGCTTTCAGTGTTGAGAATTGTGTAGTCATCACCTCGGCGCAATTCTAAAGTGACTGTACCTGTAATGGCTTTACCCACCCACTTCTGCAAAGTGTCACGCAACATCAAACTCTGCGGGTCAAACCAACGTCCTTCGTAAAGAAGTCTTCCCAAACGCCGACCCAGCGAGCGGTAATTATCTATCGTGCCTTCATTGTGAATGCCTGCCAGCAAACGCTCATAAGCAACATGCAAGAGTGCCATGCCTGGTGCTTCGTAAATCCCTCGACTCTTTGCTTCGATGATACGGTTTTCAATTTGGTCACACATGCCAAGCCCGTGCCGCCCGCCAATAGTATTGGCTTCTTCAACCAGTTCAACATGGTCTACAAAAGTTTTGCCGTTAATGGCAACAGGAAAACCTTCTTCAAAGGTGATGCTCACTTCTTCTGCTTTTATGGTTACAGTGTCTTCCCAGAATTTCACGCCCATGATTGGCTCTACTATTTTTATACCTTTGTTTAAGAACTCGAGGTCTTTAGCCTCATGCGTTGCGCCCCAGATGTTGGCATCTGTCGAGTAGGCTTTTTCTTTGCTAGAGCGATACTCAAAGCCATTGGCAATTAAGAACTCACTCATCTCTTTACGCCCACCAAGTTCTTTTACAAATGTTTGATCAAGCCAAGGTTTATAAATTCGCAAATTAGAGTTAGCCATCAGCCCATAGCGATAAAACCGCTCGATGTCATTACCTTTGTAAGTAGAACCATCACCCCAGATATTTACATCATCTTCCTGCATGGCCTGCACCAACACTGTTCCGGTAACGGCACGACCAAGTGGGGTAGTATTGAAATACCGCTTACCTGCACTCTCAATATGAAAGGCTCCGCACATCAGAGCTACCAAACCTTCGTGAACCAGCAATTTGCGGCAATCCACGGTTCTAGCCTTTTCTGCGCCATAAGACATGGCGCGGCGGGCGATGTCGTTGTAGTCGCTTTCGTCAGGCTGACCTAAGTTGGCAGTATAAGCAAAGGGAATAGCCCCCTTATGGCGCATCCAGGCGATGGCGGCGGAGGTGTCTAGGCCACCAGAGAAGGCGATGCCGACTTTTTCGGCGATGGGGAGGGAGAGGAGAATCTTGGACATAGGTGTTGTAATTATATCCATAATTACCCATACTTTAGGCTGTTACAATTTGGGCTGTGTCTCTTCTCGACGGTATTCGCATTAAAGTAAACGCAGGTGAGATAGAGTTTTCTAAACATGCGCTTGACCAAAGTATTTTACGACATATTTCGCTTGCCGAATTTCTTGAAGCTATTGCCAATGCTGAAATTATTGAGGATTACCCAACAGACAAATATGTCCCAAGTTGCTTAGTTCTAGGATTTACGCAGGCTGAAAGGCCTTTGCATATCCAGTGCAGTTATCCTTCACGCCCACTTGTCAAAATCATCACACTTTACGAACCTGACCTAACTTTTTGGATAGACTATAAAACAAGGAGGTTGACAAATGAGTGAAAATACCTGGCAAGAAACCCTCGTCGAGCGTTTTGTAACTTACACCCTCGAGTTTGATGGCAAGTTTGTCATTATTGAGAATGTTCCTGCTCGAGTATCCCTCGAGACAGGAGAACAGCTTTTCTCGTTGGCAACCATCGAGAGATTGCAAAAGATGATTTGGAGTGGTCAGCCTCCCAAACGGTTTATTGAAACACCTGTCTACGAGTTTTCTGCTTAAATTTTATGCTTTCCCTCGAGCAACTCCAAACCTTCATGCCAACAGGCAATATTCGCAAAGATGCCACTGGCTTCTTAATGCAGTATGGTCATGCAGTAACAGCAGGTCACTGCTCGAGTGTTGCGCATAAAGCCAAAGAACTTGCCAAGAAGTTTGCAGCCAATGAAGCAAAGGCTGAAATCGCTGGTTGGTTTCACGATATTAGCGCGGTGGTTCCCAACGAAGAACGTATTGGAATGGCGAGAGCAAACAACCTTAGGGTTTTGCCTGAGGAAGAAAAACTACCCATGATTATTCATCAAAAACTTTCTCGTTTGATTGCTCGAAACGTTTTTTATATTGAGGATGAAGAAATCCTCAGTGCTATTGAATGCCACACCACGCTTAAAGCCAATGCTTCATCGCTGGATAAAATTGTGTTTGTGGCAGATAAAATTGCTTGGGATCAAGAGGGTAAACCCCCATATCTAAAAGAAATTCTCGAGGCACTCGAGCATTCCCTAGAGGCGGCCGCCTTGGTTTATCTTGACTACTTGTGGCGGCAGCGAGAGACTTTGCCCGTACTTCATCCGTGGGTAGTAGAAGCAAGAAGTTCTCTTTTAGAAAGACTTCGATGAGAAAGCAAATCCCAAAAGACTGGCAAGAGGTTTTACAAGCCGAACTTGACAAACCCTACTGGTCAACCCTCAAGACTTTCCTAAGCGAAGAACGCAAAGAGTTTACTGTCTTCCCGTCGCAAGAAGATGTGTTTAACGCCCTCGAGTACACCCCCTATGAACAAACCAAAGTTTTAATCCTAGGTCAAGACCCATATTTTAACGATGGCGAAGCACACGGTTTGGCATTTAGCGTACAACCAGGCATCAAGGTTCCGCCAAGTTTGGTCAATATCTACAAAGAACTCGAGAGCGACCTGGGCATACCCAGAGCCAAGACAGGTTATCTAAAACACTGGGCAGAGCAAGGTGTTTTGCTGCTCAACACGGCACTCACCGTGCGAAAAGGGGAAGCCAATTCACACAAGGGCAAAGGCTGGGAAAAGTTTACGGATGCAGTGATTCAAGCTGTGAATGAAAAGAAAACTCCTGTTGTGTTTATGTTGTGGGGTGCAAACGCACAGAAGAAGCTCGAGTTCATTGACACAACTTGTCACACTGTGGTGAAGTCAGTGCATCCGTCACCACTTGCTGCAAGAGGTGGGTTTTTTGGGTCTAAACCTTTTTCAAAAATTAATGCTGCTTTAGTGGCTTCAGGGCAAACGCCGATTGATTGGAATGTGACATGAAGAGTAGGTATACTTTAGAAACGTCCGTGTATTGAAGAAAGGTAAGTTCATGACAGACCCCGTATTTGGCAAGCTCAGAGTTTGATAATAGTTGGAAAACTAAAGTACATGTACCGCTTTTTGACAAAATACTCGAGCTAAATATCGTTACCGATGAAGGTAAGTCGCTAGGGAAAAAAGAACATGCGCTGTGGCGACAATTTATAGATAACCAAGCACAGCTTAAACCTGTCTTAGAAAAAATAATTTTTGATTATTACAATCGCCATTTAGAGGATTTACGAATGCCTTACAGCCCCGAAGAAGAGGAGGAATTTGCGCCCACGTTAAAGCAACCCAGTGAGGTCTGGTCAATTATCAAACCTCTTCACCTAGCTCTCGATGTTGATGAAGACAACATAACCATGCTCTATATCGAGTTCTGGGCTAAGTGGGATGAAGAGCACGGTCTGGATATTGTGTTTCGTGGCAAGCAAATTGGTATTGCTGATGCTGGCGCACACTGGCTGGATCATGACCGCTACAACTTAAAAGGTAAGTTGCTTCATTTAGGCGATGAAAACTAATGAAAAAAATTGTTTATCCCTTCAAACCCAAGTCCACCAGCTATTTGCAACCTGGGCAGTTTTGGGGCTTTGAATTAGTAGAACCTGACTTTATTGACTATCCTGGCTGGTACGGCTGTGGGCGAGTTTTACAAATCGTTCATGGCTCGAGGCGTGATTTTCTTGCTGGCATAATGGATTGGGTAGGGCCACATCTACCAACGAGTCAAGACATTGCCAAGCACTCTATTGTTTCTCAAACAATCACTGATGTTGGTTCTATCGAAGGTGACATCTTAGGTATTCGCAGTCTTGAAGAAGATCATCTCGAGCCGCTTTTGTGGCTTGGGCAAGTGGGTGGCAATCATGACAACCCTAACAAACGTCCTGATTTGATGCGCGGACTCGACATATTGCGCGAAGCCACTGCTGCGGAGCATAAAAATCTACTTAAAGAAGATTTGGTGCGTGGCTGGGGTGGGCTTGGGGTTTATGATCGCAGCAAAGAATGGTATGCGAAAAAGATTAGCCAAAAACTATGAGCAAACTCAAGTCACAAACAAAGCTAATTTTTCTGAACAACAGGATAATTACAAATAAATAACTCTTTACCCTTGGCTGCTTTGTCTTGCTTGTAATTATTCATCCCGTACTGCAATTCCCATTCATAAATATGTGCAAATGCAAAATTGCTATGAATCTCAGGCGAATCGTCATAGGTCACTAACCACTTATGCTGATAATGTTTAAGCGAGGCGGCAAATTCTTCATGACTAAACGCTGTGTGCAATACACCCTTTTTTCCATAAAGTTTTGATTTGGTCGCACTCAAATAGGGTGGATCAAAAAAGGTAAAGACCTCATCATCTGATGGCGTTAAAACTTCTCGGTAGTCCAAGTTGGTAATACATACATCCTCGAGCAATTTTTCCAAGGGCAGCAAGCGTTCAATAGAAGAAGGCGTAAAACGACTTTCAAAGGCTTTTTGTGAATAGCCACCTGCTTCTACCGTGCCCGAAAAGGTAATGCGGTTAAGTACAAAAAAACGTGCAGCACGCTCGAGTTCAGACAAGTCTTCTACTTTCTGTTTTCTCAATATCTCAAACAGTTTTCTACCATCAGTATAGTTCTGTTTTAGTTTCCAAGTTTCATCATAAATTTTTTGATTATCTTCTTTGGTATAATGCCAAAAATAATAGAGGTCTATATTCAAATCATTGATCCAGCATTTAAGGTCTGGGTCTTTTTGCTTGAGATAAATAAAAAGTGAACCCCCACCCACAAAGGGCTCTCTATACTCTGAAAACGTTCCTGGAATATACTGAATAATCTGGTCAATAGCTTTAGATTTTCCACCAGGATATCTTAGTGGGCTTTTGATAGTTTTATTGGGTTTTTTCATGAAAATTACTTAGCCTCGAGCCAGTTCTGCCCTTGCCCTATACCAGCTACCAGAGGAACTTTAAGGCCATAGGCATTTTCCATCGTCTCAATAATAAGACCAGAAACTTCCTTAGCTTTATCTTCTGGTACTTCTACGACCAGTTCATCATGAACTTGTAACAGCAAATGTGCTTCAAAAGGTTTTAGTTTGGGTGCAAGGTGCAACATAGCCAGTTTCATAATGTCGGCAGCCGTTCCTTGAATCGGCATATTATAGGCCATGCGCTCAGCATATTCCCTTGCATTGCGGTTACCACTATTGATATCAGCAATCATTCTACGGCGACCAAGTAAGGTTTCTACATAGCCAGTTTTGCGGCAGGACTCTAAGGTACTATCAATATAATGTCTAACCTTGGGATAACCTGCAAAATAATTTTTAATAAAGGCTTCGGCTTCCTCATAACTTATTGAAAGTTCATTGGTTAAACGGTGGGCAGACATGCCGTATAACACCCCAAAGTTAATAATTTTAGCCACGCGGCGCATATCAGGTTGTACTGCATTCATTTCTACACCATAAACTCTAGCAGCAGTGCGAGCATGAATATCTTCACCATTTTTAAAGGCTTCAATCAGGGCAGGTTCATCGGCAATATGTGCTAAAACACGTAGCTCAATTTGTGAATAGTCAGCAACTAGAAGTGTGCTTTTAGCTGGAGCAACAAAGGCCTTACGAATTTCACGACCTATATCAGTACGCACAGGTATATTTTGCAAATTAGGATTGATACTAGATAAACGGCCCGTAGCCGCAATCGTTTGTTGAAAGGTGGTATGCAAGCGGCCTGTTTTTACATTGACTAATTTTGGCAATGGGTCTAAGTAAGTGCTTTTGAGTTTAGAAAGTTCACGGTAATCTAAAATCATAGCTACCACAGGATGCTTATCGCGCAAGGGTTCTAACGACCCCACCGCCGTTGACTGCTTGCCCGTAGTGGTTTTCTTACCCGCTTGCAACTGAAGCCTGTCATAGAGAAGCTCAGCCACTTGATCTCGAGAGTTTAGATTCATCAGTGGGTTTTCGGCAATGTCTCGCACGCTATTTTCTAAATCTTCTAATTGTTTAGCCAAGGTGCTGGCTTGCGCCCGTAACAAAGCACTATCTAGGGTAATGCCTTTGAGTTCCATAGCTACTAAAACTTCTTGCAAAGGTTTCTCGATGGTTTCATAAACCTCTTTTTGCTTGCCAGTCAGTGCTTTGGAAAAAGCCTTAAAAAGCTCCGAGGTAACAATAGCTCTACCTCTAGCATCACTTCCCCACTCACCTGCACCATAACGACGGGCAGCGGATTCTGCAGTAGCAGTATTAGGGTCAAGCACATAGGCCATCAAAAGCGGGTCATCTCCGGGGGTAGTTTCAAAACCCTGATGATTGGCATAAACACTTAGAGCTTTGGCATCACAGCCATGTAAGGTTTTATGTTGGAGATACTCGAGCCTTGCTTCAGGTGGCACAATTGCAACGCTGTCATCACTCGCCACCGCCAAATCTATAACATTAGCAAGCATGGGGTTGACATCAGAGAGTACAAACCCTACCGTGCCAGTAATATCAGATGACCAAGGAATAACTTTGTAACTTACGCTCTCAGTCTCAGTTAAACCTAAGTCACGCGAGATAGATCCAAACTCGAGGTCTTGCAAAAGTTGCCTCATGCCGTCTTTATTCATTTCACGTTTAGCCCAACGCTCAGGTGCGATTTCAATATCTGCATCGGTCACAATACAGGAAAGCTCTTTAGAGAACTTTACATCCTCTAAAGAATCTTTAATTTTTTGGGCTTGCCCTTTGGGTTCTATAGAATCCAAGTTGTTTAAAATAAAATCCAGCGTTTCATATTTCTGCAAAAGTTTTTGTGCCGATACTGGCCCAATCCCCTTAGCACCTGGAATATTATCAGATGAATCCCCAGTTAATGAACGAAAATCTACCCACTGATCAACACGCACGCCATATTTCTTAAATACTTCATCTGGGCCATAGCGATCTGTTTTATCCAGACCACGCACAGTAATGTTTTCATTCACGAGCTGATATGAATCACGGTCACTGGTGACGATTTCGACCTTGTAGCCTTTAGCTTCACAGCGTTTAGCCATCGTACCAATTAAGTCATCAGCCTCTAATCCAGCTTGCTCGATCTGATAAAGCCCCATCAGGCGCACCATCTCTTTAATGGTGGTGATTTGATGGGGTAAATCCTCGGGTGTGGGTGCGCGTCCGGCTTTGTAGTCGGCGTATTGTTCATGCCGAAAGGTTTTAGCTGGTGCATCAAAGGCAACTACCGTAGCATCGTTTTCACCTTCTTCTTTAAGGATACGAAGTAAGGATTTAAGAAAACCAAAAACTGCGTTGGTACTTACACCCTTACTGGTACTTAAATTCTGAAAGGCAAAATAGCTGCGGTAGGCCAGAGCATGACCATCAATAATCACGACCTTGTGACCATTTTGTACTTTAGATTCGGCAGCAAAAAGAGGAGTATCTAACATAAATCCTAGGGTAACAGGAATGGGTGATGGGTGTCTGGTAGTGGGTGACAAGGCATAAGCAAAAGTGCGGTAAGATTTTTTCGGGCCTGAATGTAAGGCTTTTCGCTAGGCAAGAATGCTCTCTAAAACATAGACTATAGCCAGCATAAGGAGTAGACATGATTGCAACCCTTTCATTTCCAGCATATGTTAAAAATCAAAAAGCTAAGGAATGGATCATTGAGATGATCACACTCTGTAAACCAGACCAGGTTCATTTTTGTGACGGCTCAGAAGGTGAATATACCTATCTCTGCAATGAATTAGTGGAGGCAGGAACCTTTATTCGCTTAAACCCCGAATTGCGCCCCAATAGTTTCTTAGCCCGTTCTGACCCTAGCGATGTGGCACGGGTTGAAGACCGCACCTTTATTTGCTCAATTAACAAAGAAGATGCCGGCCCCACCAACAACTGGGTCAACCCTAACACCATGCACGAAACGCTTAATGGCTTATTTGACGGCTGTATGCGTGGCAGAACTATGTACATCATCCCTTTTAGTATGGGGCCCTTGGGTTCAAATATTGCCCAAATTGGCATCGAAATTACCGATTCGGCTTATGTAGTGGTCAATATGAAAATCATGGCTCGAGTTGGGCAAAAAGTTTATGAAGTTCTAGGTGAAAAGGGCAATTTTGTACCTTGTATGCACAGTGTGGGGATGCCTTTAGAACGCGGACAACAAGATATTCCCTGGCCCTGCAATCCTGAAAAGTATATTGTTCACTTCCCCGAAGAACGTGCTATCTGGAGCTATGGCTCTGGTTATGGCGGAAACGCCTTGTTGGGTAAAAAATGTCTGGCCCTGCGTATTGCCTCAGTGATTGGACGCGATGAAGGCTGGCTGGCTGAACACATGCTGATTTTAGGAGTTAAAGACCCCAAAGGCAAAAAGACCTATGTGGCAGCAGCTTTCCCTAGTGCTTGTGGCAAAACCAATTTTGCCATGCTGATTCCGCCCAAGCAATTTTTACAGGATGGTTGGGAAGTAACTACAGTAGGCGACGACATTGCCTGGATTAAACCTGGTAAAGACGGAAGGCTCTATGCCATTAACCCCGAGGCAGGCTATTTTGGTGTAGCTCCAGGAACCTCTGAAGAAACCAATCCTAACGCTATTGAGTCCATGAAAACTAACACTATCTTTACCAACGTAGCTTTAACCCCCGAAGGCAATGTGTGGTGGGAAGGTCTTGCCCAGCCCCAGCTCGAGCCATTGACTGGCAAGGCCATGACTGGACACCCGACTCTGGCCGCAAGGCTGCCCACGCCAATTCCCGTTTTACTGCCCCTGCTAGCCAGAATCCGGTCATTGACCCCGAATGGGAAAACCCCAAAGGTGTGCCCATTAAAGCCATCATCTTTGGCGGACGTAGAGCCTCGGTGGTGCCTTTGGTCTATCAATCTTTTAACTGGACCTTTGGGGTTTATATGGGAGCCACTATGGGTTCCGAAACCACAGCAGCCGCCTTTGGTCAAATAGGCGAAGTGCGGCGTGATCCTTTTGCCATGTTGCCTTTTATTGGCTATCACATGGCCAGCTATTTTAATCACTGGCTCGAGATTGGCCGCCGCGTACAAGACCCCCCACGCATTTTTAATGTCAACTGGTTTCGCAAAGATAAAGAAGGTAAATTTGCCTGGCCTGGTTATGGTGAAAATATGCGGGTTCTAAAATGGATTGTAGAACGAGCCACCACAGGTCAAAGCGCAACTGAATCCCCGCTAGGATTTGTGCCCCACTACGAAGATATTGATTGGCAAGGATTAGACTTTAGCAAAGAAAAGTTTAACGAATTAATGGCCGTAGACCGCGATATTTGGCTTAAAGAAATTTTGTCCCACGAAGAACTGTTTATTAAACTCTACAAACGTATGCCCAAAGAGTTTTTGGCTATGCGTGAACTTCTTATTTCAAACCTGTGGCGTTCACCTGAACACTGGGATGCAAATGAAGACCCCAATGACATAGAGGATTAGACCTAGAACACTTCTTTCACACGCCCCACGGCACCGCCCTCGAGCCGAACCTTAATGCCGTGGGGATGATTGGGTGAACTGGTCAAAATATCTTGCACGATGCCTTCGGTGAGGTGTCCTGTGCGCTGATCCTGTTTGAGAACAATAGAGACTCTCGAGCCTATTTTGATAGCTGAACGACTTTGACCATTGATCATTACAAAAACACTCCAGGGGTTACGTGAAACCTTTTAGCCAATCGTTTTGCAAGCTCTTTGCTAATTGCACGCTTACCAGACAAAATTTTACTCAATAGGCTTTGATTGACAAGTCCTTCTTTTTGTAGTTGATACTGACTTACTGTGTGCTCTTGCATAAGATATTTGAGGGTGACGTGTCCAGGGGTGTCATGAAAATATGGAGCTTCATGAACCTTCTCCCAAATTGCTACACGCTCACAAAGCAATCTGAAGATGCCTATATAACGTAGGTCTTCTGGTGTGGTCATTTGGTCTGAGATAACATCAAGTAGCTCGAGCGTTTCCACATACTCTTGCTCCGTTGTAATGGGTTGAAAAATGGGCTCGAGAACTGGCGTAGACATAACCTTATTATAGCAAAGAGTTGGGTCTTAATCCTCCTCTTGCCCAAACCCTAGCCTTCCTTGCGCTGCATCTGCTTCAGCCTGGGGTGGTTTACGCTCGAGGTCAATTGGCACAGGAAATTCAGAAGCCGTAAACACCGCACCACTCACAACTTGCTCTAATTTTTGGGCTAAGTTAGGGAATTTAGCAACGGTAGCCTCGAGTACCCATAACAATTCTAAGAGTTCTTTGGTAAATTCCCACCGCTCAGGGCGAATTTTGTCCAGGTCGGACGAAGACCTACCTGCTCTTTCACGCATTCGGTAGCCAAGCCAGCTTTTTACTACATCTAAACCAGACACCGAAAACTCCCAAACCTCCGCGCTTACAGGCGAAAACTGACCTGTACCTACATGTAGCGTTTGGGTTTGGGGATTATAAGAAAATTCGTTGGGATAATGCTCTGGGTCACTTGGAATGGCTACTGTATTTCGTGCCTTGCCCCGTGGAATACTGCCACCAAACCGCTCACCATAAGTATGCCAACCAATAAGTATGCGCCCGAGGGTTACTACTTCCTTAAATAGGTTTGCATTTTTGGTAATGGGCAAACGCGGCCCTGGCAAAGTAAGTTCTTCGGAAAATTTCTCGACATAGCTTGGTGAGGCGAGAATGCCATAAGCATAAGCAAATAAATCTTCTGCGGTTACTTCTGTGCCATAAGTTTTTGAAAGTACGTCTAGCAGCCCTGTTGTGATGTTTGGCTGTGTAGCTTCTGCGTCTCGCCAGAGGGGAATAACATGTTTGCCACCAAATGAACCTCTAAAATAGTGAAGGTCAGGTATTTCGGCACTTATTGTTGCTGTAGGACCAAGACCTAAAACTTCGGTCAACAAACTGATGATAAAAATCTGTTTAGAGCTTTGACAATCCCATAAATCATTTCGCATACGATCAGCAAACCGTGTATCTGCCCAAGTCCACTGACGATCAAAACTACGAAAGCCATAACGGGAAATTGGAGGGGAAGGGGCATCTGTTGCGAGAGTGCTTAAGGCAGGAAGTTCTTTATTGTTCAGACCCTTATACTTCAATCCAACTTTTCGTCCATCAGTTTCACGAAACAAATCAGAACGTTTTCTTGCTGAAGCCGCTAGGAACTTTTCCCAACGTGTCTCAAGAACTGTTTTGCTCTCAGCAATAGGCCAATTACGTTTGAACTGCACACCTGAATGCTGCCAAGGGAAAATATCAGTAAGTAACGGCCAAGTACCATAAATGCCTAAATTCCTAGGCAATAATGGAGCTTGCCAGTAATCTAAGCACTCTTGCCACACCAAATCATCAAGCTTTTGAATAGCTGCCAGTTGCTCAAATTTTGATTCCCTAGTTCCCTCAATTTTTGCATAGTGAACTTTTGCAGGCTCGTTAGGTTTTGGTTTGCCATAACGAACCCCTAATGCAATGGCTACAGGTGTTTGAATGTTAAACACATTTTCGGTTTTTCTTGCGCCTAAACTATCGCCTTCTAAATCAATAATCCAAAGTTCATCAAAGGTTCTCCGCATATGTTCGCGCATTCCTACAAAACCTGGGCCACGCAAATAACTTGCAGCAGTAATAAAACAAACAATGCCTGAATCATTGCTCTGCTCAAAGGTTTTCCACATAGCCCAACGCCAGAAATAGACGTAAGCATTGTAGAGATTTTTGATGTGTTTACCTTGTCCTGCTTGTGTTGCTGGTTCAATAAAATCTTTTAGAATTCCCTTTGTTTCATCGTTTAAGTTTTGTTCCCCAAAACGTACCCATCCACCCTTGAGTTCTACACCCTGTTCTATATCATTATCATTACGTTGCTGGCGATCATAAGGTGGATTACCAATACACACCAAAACTCGAGTTTCTTTTTTGACACGCTGAACCCTTTTATATTCTTCACTGAGGCGGCGATACATGAAACCGTGTTGTTCCATCGGGCGCACTTCAGGAGACTCGAGGGTGTCTGCTAAATACACATGAACACCATCACTTGGCAATTGTCCACCTTCTGCCAAAATCTTTTGTGTCACACGCAAGTGGGCCACTGCGTAAGGGCCTACTAAAAACTCGAAGGCGTGAATATTTTGGGCCAGCCCTGTAGCATACTGGCTACGCATTCCTTCACCATAAAACCCAGCAATATGCTCTAAAGCGTGTTGCATGATTGCCAGTGGATATGCGCCAGTGCCTGCGGCTGGGTCAAGGACTACTACGCCATCAGAGGCAAAGGACATCTCTTTACCAAAGCGGGTCTCGAGGAGTTCTGAAACGAGACGAACCTGTGCCAGAATAACAGGATTCGGCGTGTAATAAACACCGTAATCATTGCGGAGTTTAGGGTCATATTTGGCTAGAAAATCTTCATAAAAATAAAGCCAGGGTTCACCTGATTCACTTTTGAGCGCAGCAATATCAATTGCGTTAATGGAACGGATAAGAACATCTAAGCCTACGCCTACATCACGTCTCACATCTGGATTGCCCAACACGCGCAAAGCACCTGCAAGCAAGCCGTGACCACTATCAAGCTGTTGTGCTGCTGAATCGGGGGTAACGTTATCTGCACCGCTCAAACGTGCCAACAAAAGCGCGTAGGTCAGCGTTTGGGCGTAGGCATCAGCAAAACGTGAATCATCCGCATCAGGAAAAAGTGTCTCGCGCCAATCTCTAGCCACATGAGAAAGGCTCGAGCTTTCCTCTTGTAGTGCCAGCGTAACGTCATCACGTACAAACCGACAAAGGGGCGCAAGAAGTTCAGCAAGGGCTTTAGGTGAAGAAGGAACTATCGGTTGCCAGAGCAAAAAATCTTGCAGCAGACGCTCGAGTGAGTCTCTCTGAGCATCTGTAATAGCTCTTTCACCCTCTTCTGTTACATCTCCTGTAAAACGAACATGGGTTATTTTCTGACCTGAGCGAAAGAGTGTCCACTCATTGCTATCAGTATAAATAAGGTTAGGTAACGTCTTAAATTTTTCCCATTGTTTTTTATTGCGCTCGTCAAACCGCCGAGGGTCTGTACCTAAACCTGGTGCTTTGAGTTCAACAAATCCAACCAGTAAGCCATCTACATCTACTCCAATATCAGGTCGTCCACCAAGTCCCTGTACTTGCGCTTCAGTCTTTGCCACTACACGACGGTTTAGACCTGCACCTCTTTGTAAAAGGGTTTGAGTAGGACTTTTGAGTTGGTCTTCGCTTTGGGCAGCAACACTTGAGGCGAAACTAGTTTTGAGATTTTTTGCAAAATTGTTTAGAGCTTCAGTGAATGCGCTTGAAGGCATAACTTAGCATAACGTTTTTGAGACAGTGCCACTTACTCCTCTCAAAGCACTTAGATAAATCCTGAAAATAAAATTATAGTAGCCCTAACGATAATTTAAGACCTTTGTCAATTTGCTCGAGAGTACCTTCCCCTAGCTTACCCAAAGTCTTTAAGAGTTTACTGCGATCTAGGATCGTCACTTGATGACAAAGTACAAAGCTCTCTTGGCTTAGACCTCCCTCGCCTACTGAAACTGGTACAACTGTTGGTCCTAAGAAAGTTTGCCTGCGCTTTCCTTGACTTGGTGAAGAGGTAATGGGTAAAACAATCAACGAAGACCAGCTTGTTTCTTGATTCATGATGTTATCGGAAATAAGCACCACCAGACGTTGACCCCGTTGTTCACTACCTGAGCGTGGCCCTTAGGGTTGCCAAAAAAACATCACCGCGTTTCATCTTCATCCCAAGTGGTGTTAGCCAATATACTTTCAATTCCTGCTGCCTCGAGGTCTGGGTCTAAATCTAATTCACTACCTGCATTGGCCTTAATCCAAGTGGCAAACTCTTCACGAACACGTTTGCGCTCTTGCTCTTTAAGGTAATCTTCAAGAGCAGCACGGGTAAGAGCGGTGGCAGGTTGGCCTTGCAAAGTGGCCTCTTGGCGCAACTTTTGATACAAGGATTCGGGCAAGGGTACATGGAAATTGCGAGGTTTTTCTATGGTTGGCATGGTTTGTATTATGCCATAAAATCATGGCATAATAATGTACAATATCAACTCAAATGTAAGAAGAAGATTTCAGAATCTACAAGCTCGAGTGCTTTTATTAAAGCTATTGAACCTTAGCAATTCGCTTTCTCCCCACTTCTCCCCTGCCTATACCTCTCATCCACCGCCTTCATCTTCTCTACCTTAGTAGTAGACCCACCCCCCGCAAACTCAGACACCAACCACACATCAATAATGGCTTTGGCCAGTTCTGGTCCAATCACCCTTGCACCCATAGTGATGACCTGTGCATCATTGCTTTTGCGGGAGCGTTCGGCAGAATAAGTATCATGGCAGAGAGCAGCCCGAACTCCTGGGATTTTATTAGCAGTAATACACATGCCAATACCCGTGCCACAGACCAGAATGCCTCGTTCACAGTTCCCAGCAGCTATACTCTCAGCGACTTTGACAGCAATATCGGGGTAGTCCACTTTATCTTCACTAAAAACCCCATAATCCTCGAGTTCAATCCCTTTATCCTTTAGGTGTTTGCGCAAAATATCAGTTAAACCCACGGCAGCTTCATCACAACCAATAGCGATTTTCATAACCTTATTATTTCACATCTTGTAAGACAGCAAAGACTTAGGATAAAGCATGTACCACATTTCTAGTAGTTACAAGGGGCTGCCTGCCCTGAGCGTGCCGAATGGGAAGACCCTTGTTGGAATATTATTTATTTTAGGTAGCCTTGCACTAGCTCAAGAATTTGACTGGAAAGCCTATGAAGGTGAAACACTTAATTTGTTACTTCAAGAGCATCCTTTTCAGGAAGCACTCATAGCTGAATTACCCAAATTTACCGAGCTTACTGGCATTAACGTCACTTACGATATTGCCGAAAGTTACTATGATGACATGACGCTGGATTTAGCTAGGGGCAAAAGTAGCCAATATGACCTATTCATGACCGATGTTTACCACCTCTGGCAATTTGCCCCAGCAGGTTGGCTGGAAAAACTCGAGCCTTACCTAAATGACTCCAGCAAAACGTCACCTGATTATGACTTTGAAGATGTCTTGGTGGGTTTGCGTGATAGCACTAAGTGGAACCTCGAGGCGGGTCGTGGCAATCTGGGCCAGGGTTCACAGTATGCCTTGCCTTTTGGTTTTGAAACTAGCATCTTGATATACCGTAAAGATATTTTTGATAAATATGGTCTTAACGTGCCAACAACGTTAGATGAACTGCTCGAGGTTTCTAAACAACTAAAAAACATTAACCCAGATCATGCAGCTATCGCTATGCCTCAAGACTTGAGCTGGGAAATGATTCATTCGGGATTTATGAATTTGTATTCTGGACATGGTTGCGTGGATTTTGATGACTCCATGACTCCACAAATGAATAGCCCTTGCGCTGTTGAAGTAACCAAGGTTTGGCTCGAGTTAATAAAAATGTATGAATCAAAAGATCAAATGCTCGAGGATTTTAATCAGGGCAAAATCAAGATGATGATTACAGATACTTCTCTTGATTTAGGAAATGCTATCGCAACTCCGATCTTTGATGGCCAACACACTCACATAGGTATTGAATCTTTGGCCATGAATGCCCGCTCAAAACACAAAGATGCAGCTTGGCTCTTTATGCAATGGGCAACAGGCAAAGAATTTTTAAGCAGCGCAGCCATCAACCATAAAGTACTTAACCCTGTGAGAGCTTCAATTTGGGAAAATCCTGACTTTCAAGAGACAATAAAACTCTACACAAATTATTACGAAACCTTTAGCACCCTCATGCCAAACATGAAAGTTCAATTTACCCCTCAGCCTTTATTTTTTGAAACCACTGCCCAGTGGGCTAAAGCCTTACAGGATATTTATGCAGGAGCAGATATTCAGCAACGATTGGATGAATTGGCAAGTAGTATTACTGAGCAGCTTCAATACGCTCGGTTTGAATAATTTAGCAGGTAGCATCTACACTGACTTTGCGATTAAACGGGCTTCACAACAACTGGGGGAACTCCCTACTATAATCAAGCCCTAAACTTCACTCTATGCAATTTGAGAACACCCTACGCTTGTTGCAATTCAAAAAGTCACTGTGTTTCTAGAAACACAGTGACCTAAGTAAACAACTATCAATTAATAGGTTTTCTAGTGACAGCCTTTGGAGCCTTGTCCATCCGGGGCTTTGCTGCTATCGGTGCGAAACGAGCTTCCACAACCACATGAACTGGTCGCATTAGGGTTATGCACATTAAACCCGCCACCCATCATGTTTTCTACATAATCCACTTCAGAACCTTTAAGTAGCTGCCAACTCATTTTGTCTATAACCATCTTGACTCCACGGTCTTCGATGAGTTGATCACCCTCGAGGGTTCGGTCATCAATAGCCATACCGTAGCTATAACCACTGCATCCGCCCGACTTTACATACACGCGAATGGCAGCACTAGCTTTACCACTCTTTTGAATAAGCTCAGCAGCCTTGCGGGCTCCAGTCTCACTAAAGGTCATGGTTTCGATCATTGGCTCTAAAGTTCTGGTTTCCATCGTTGTCGATTGCATAGCACCCTCCTTGGTGGGTACGAATATACTATTTATTTTATAGCATAGTTTTACCCTAAGACGTGCATTTCCAAACAAAAAGAGCCTTCAGCCGGAGGTAGCATCTCGTCGAAGAGCCTTCAGCCGGAGGTAGCATCTCGTCGAAGAGCCTTCAGCCGGAGGTACGCTTCGCTCAAACTTTGTACTATCATCAACGAATAAACAGCCTTGAGAAGGGGGTAGCATCCCGTTATAAACAGCCTCGAGCAGGGCGTGGCTTCGCCTCACTTCGTAGCATAATGCCGTTATAAACAGCCTCGAGCCAGAGCAGCCTTCAGACAAGTATCTCGTTAATAAGAGTCTTCATTAGGTTATTAGCTTGTGGCAAGTAGGATATGGCTTGTAGGATTTTTGCCTTTTGTGGAAACAAATCCTACCTACTACTAGCTATTAGCTACTAGCTACTAGTTTTTAGCTCTTCACTCCTTACTTAACCCACAGGGTAACGCCTATCAGGAGCCCCAATCTTGCCTCCATTGCCAATCTCATAAACAAAGCCCAGCAGGTGTTCGGTGTCTAGATAGTAGTGAACATCATTATCAATCCAGCCAGTCTGCAAAACCTTGATACCTTTGGCAGCAAAATCAGCTAAAACCTCAGACATACGCTCATCTGAGACAATTTCCTTGTAATGGTGCAACCCGGGTCCTCTTTCCAAAAATTTCCAGTAGATATTAGGGCCTTTAATTGGCTGAATTAGCTCATATTCCAGGTCTCCATGCCAGCACACCGCACATATAAATTCAAAATCTTCGGTTACGGGCTTGCCATCCACCTGAAAATCACGTACTGAGGCATTGGTAAAGTGCCGCACATCCCAGGGCCCAATACCCAAAATCTTCCAGTAATGCTCCATAGAAGCCTGAACATCCTTGACCAAAACAGCAAATTGTTTAACCACCCTTGGCATTATTTTTCTCCTTTGCACCATCCTATTCCCCTTTAGCAGAACTTACAAGAAACGTTCAATTGCTCTTGGCAAGCTCTTAATATCCCTGCTATACTTGCTGTCGCTCGGGCGTGTAGCTCAGTCGGTAGAGCGATGGTCTCCAAAACCATAGGTCCAGGGTTCGAGCCCTTGCGCGCCCGCCATGAGAAATGCCGTCCAAGACGGAATAATTATAGCTCCTAACCTTTTGGTTAAGGGGCTATTTTAGTGGTTGTGCGTAACCCGTGCGTAACCGCATTTTTTTCAGGCGTTTGGGTTACGCTTCACCGTTCTGACCAGTGAGCATAACTGAAGGTTTGCTACACAGAATGGGCTTGTTGTGCTTGTACGTTCAGGTAAATAAACTACCCGTCGGCAAGCCGACGGGGTATTAAGAGGAATCTCGCAAACTTTGCTAAAGGTTCGTTTGCATGGATACAGATTTTTTCGAGGCAGAGCTGGGAATGTGACTCAGAAAGATTCAAACATCTTGTGGCTGCCTAATAGGTAATGGCGTGTCGAAGAGATCAACCATTACGGCTTTCTTTTCGGACTCTAAGACATGCCTGTAAATATCCAGCGTCACTGACACCTTAGAATGTCCAAGAATCCTCGAGACCACTTCCACGGGTACGTTGCGCCTCAGCAGGAGCGTTGCGGCTGTATGACGTAAGTCGTGGGGATTTAAATCGGGTAACTTCCCGCCGCTTTTGATAATTAGCTCGAGCTTTGGTCTCGACTTCACGGACACGGCCTTGCAGCGTTGAGGCGTGAAGTTTACAGGATCAGACCAAGTGACAAGGTGATTGAGAGCACGTTCTAAGTTGTCAGGGTGGGTGTAGGTTCCCGTTTCGGTAGCAAAGACAGCTCCCGTGTTCCGCCAAGCGTCATTTGCTCTTTCTCGCTCGAGATTTTGTTTCTCCTGGTGCAAGAGCAAAATGTTTTTGAGGCTTTGGGGTATCGGAATGTCTCTTTTGCTATGCCGTGTCTTCGGTTCACCAAAGTGCGGCTTACCTTTGGGTGTCGTAATCGTCTGACGAATATGAATAAGGTTTTGCCCAAGGTCAACATCCTGCCAGCGCAAGCCACATGCTTCGCCCCTTCGCAGCCCGAGAGAAGCTGCCGTAAAAAGGGCCGGGAAAAGCCTCAAAACATTTGCCTCGTAGAGAGCTAAACCTAACTCGTGAAAACGAGTCATCTGCCCAAAGTCTAGAACCTTGCTAACCGTTTCAGGAACGCCTGTCTTGATCCTCTTAACAGCTTCACAAGGATTGAAGTAAATAAGCTGGTCAACCACAGCCTCATGAAACATTGCTTTTAATCTCATGCGTACCATACCCAAGGTACGACTGCTCATTGTTTTGCCTTTACCTCTTCCGCCTTCCATCACCATTTCGGAGAGTCTCACAAGCGTGTCTTTGACATGGTGAGGTTTCACGTCTTTTAGTTTCATCTTGCCTAAGTGTTTCAGAGCGTAATCCAAGTCACGCCGGTAGGCAAGTTCGGTGGTAGGTCTTAAACCTTTCTGACGCTCTAACCACTTGTCTGCGTAAACTTTCACGGAAATGGTGTCAGCACTTGCGAGTAAACCTCGAGCGTGGTCTGCTAGGGCTTTTGCCTTCTCTATACCCGCCTGAGTTTGGTTCGTGCATACACCGCTAATGGATCGGCGTTTACCCTCCAGGGTGTAACCAAGGGTCACTTCCCACCGCCATTTACCATTAGGGAGTTGGCGCACACTGCCTTGGCCATTGCCAGCTTTCTTGTAATCTTTTTCTTTGCGATTCTTTTTCTTGGAAGTGATAGGCGAAGTCTCTTGCATCATGACTTCCTCGTTTTGCCGGCTAAGGGTGTATGCTCCAATACGTCAACGACTCCAATCCATTTCCCGGTGAGTTTACAGAGCGAGTTAAGCACTTTGCCAAACACGGATCTTTGCATAATGACGGTCGTGTTATTGGTTAAACGGTAAATAGTTGAGTTGACAAGCCCTGAGTCCACCATAAGGTAGTAGGGTGTGATGTTGTGTTCGTCTAAAAATTCCTTTGGATTCTGAATTATCATACCCTTGACTCTACCCATCATTTTAGCTATGTACTGGTCCTTGATCATTTCTGCATCTCCTTTAATTGTCCTGTCTCGAGCCATTGCTCAACAAAGGCCCGTGGCACTTGCGGTCTCCGACGACTCCCAATATTAGGGAGTGCACCCGAAAGGATCAAGGCGCGTATCCGATCTCTTCCAATTCCAGTTAGTTCGCAGATGTCCATTGTATTAAGGGTTTGCTTGTTTTTATTCATAGCTGGCTCCAAAAAATTCGTGAAAATAGTTGATGACTCGCTTTAAGCTGCTATCTTGAGCATGGATAGGTCACAAATTTGAGGTTGCTTAGATTGAGAGTCGCAAAGCTCAGCAAAAATAAACCATCCCTCATGTCTGAGATGAGACCGTTGGCTTAGCACGATACCGTTAAGGTGCAAGAACGCCACCATGCCATCAAACCACCGATAAGTGTCAAAGTTACCTCGGTGAATAAACGCAACAAGTACTCGCTGGTTAGGTGAAGATGCTAACTTCCTACGCAGCTCGTGGCAAAATGTATCCACACGAAGACTTTCTGGAGAAGTACGCAAGGCTGTAATAAGTAGCTGAAATGTTTGTGCTATCATATTCATAAAGGCTCCTTTCCTTCTTATAGTTGAGCTATGGTTACTTGCTGCATAAGGTCACTCAATGATGTGATCAAAAGCATAATCATTTTATAGATTACTATTTTATATAAATAATTTATGCAAATAGTGAGAATTGCTGGGTTTCTAGACCAAACTGTATAAATCCTTCAAAAACAAAGGCTATGAGACATGTGAAGGTATACAGTCTACATGCGCTTACTTCTCACATAACCTCGTGAAGTTGCTTATTGAGTTTTTGAATTTACCCAAAAACTCACCCGTTTGGGAAAACAAACGGGTGTGATTGAGATATGTGAATACTTAATCAGGAGTCACTATTTGCTTTGCAAATTCTCGAGTTGTAAGTTTATCAAGTAGCAATTGTTGAGTTAGCTCACCGATGCGCTCAAGTACGGGCAGCATGGCATACTCGGCATTCGAGTGAGGTAAGATGCCATATTCGTTAGCAATTTTTAAGGCAGTTTCCGAAGCGTTCAATTTTTTAAGACCATAGATGAGGCGAATAGCTGAAATCGTTGGAAGCCAGTAGTCAACATCACCATACTTGATCATCAGGTGATTACGCTTAACTCTGCTACTTCCAGGGTCGGATTGAGTAAACCGGTAAGCGGGAATTCGGTCTAGATCGAGACTTCGGAAAATGAGTTCCACCATATAGGCAGGTGGCATTGAATGACCATGCACGACATTTCGGTAACCTACTTGCATGATAGCTTTGGTGGCATCTTGAAGCTCAACAATTCCAGAGGGCATGATGGCAACAAACGCAGCCGCAACCGGATGCCAGTGCATGAAACGCTCGAGAAGTCCTTTTTTTGAGGCCATGTTGATGCGTTCAGCATCCGCTAAAACCAGCTGCAATTCATCAAGGAATAGGTTTAGATTTAGTTCGGGATTATTCAAGTGCAAAGCCAGTTCTATACCCAGCCCTGCCTTAAGAAGGCGGAGGTCTAACCACTGGGTTTGCGAGATGTTGAGCGAAATTGCATTTAGAGCCGTTAGTGAGGAGCTTGTTTTTCCTAACCACAGATTGGCAATTCCAGTGACCCACTGACCCCAAGCGGTAAGCCACAAATATTCCTGATGCGGGTTATCTTTCCAGACTTTGATGGCTTCATTTAGCAATGTTTCACGCTGGTCTCTGGTTTGACTACTAATAGGCAAAGACAAGTGTTTCACGAGGTTTCCAATGGATAAAACAAGCCACCCTCTTGGGTCATTTTTATAGTGTTCGTCAACCCCCTCAGAACCATCACCTTTACCGAGAAAACATTTGGTTCGCTGAATGGTGTTTTGCACATTTCGTTTATTATTACCCTCAGTCTCAGATTCTAGTTTCTGGAGCAACACGATTGGTTGTTCATTCTGACCTAAATAGAAAAGCATTTCTGCATACGCACGTTCCTGGAAAGGAATGCTTGCCCTTGCCCTGGTCAAGTTGGAACGCTCATCAACAATTGCTGCGATGGCTTCGTCTAACTGTCCACAGCTTGCTTTTGCGGTCACAAAAAGGCTACGACACTTGGAAAGCAGGAAATTGGCACCAATTTTCTTGATCCAGTATATGGCATGTGAACATTCCTCAATAGCACGATCATTATTACCAAGGTCAAAATGAATAAGTCCGCAAACTGAATGAAGCGATGCCTCGACTTCGCGCACGATACCACTACGTTCACCTTTGAGTATTTCGCGTATGTACCCCTCGAGCATCGGTAGATATTGATAGGCTAAGCTATTGTAACCATCTGTCGAGGTATTGAATTTTGCTATTTCCCTGTAACTGTCTAAAGACACTGCATAAGCTTCAATGAGTGAATCTGAACTAGAAAGAGCAGCTTCGGTTAAATGATCCCTTACTGTTCGCAAATCAGACCAATGAGCGATGCACATTTGCCTGCAAATCGACCAAGGTGAGTTGTCCTTTTCTAACAAGCTAATAACGTCAATCGGGGAAGCATTGCCCTCAAGCTGAAACTGGTACCAGGCATGAAATTCTCGAGGTTTTGTGCAATCGACAATCACAGGTCAATATTTTCGTAAACGTGCAATATCAGTTCCGGTCTCATCTTTTATAGGACAACATGCAGCAACGACTTCCACTGTGGGTCGTTTAACTGATGGACCGATTAGAAAGGACACGCCAACTGCTGCAAAAATGATTAAAAGAGCCAATACCATCTTTTTCATAAAAGCCTCCTTCGGATGCTTTATTCCTGTAAAATGATCATGAACAATTCATCAAGCGACTCACGAGCTAGATTAATCTCCTCCTTTGAAAAAGGGAAAGTTATTCCAAGGACTGAAAATGTCTCCGTCGCTGTTCTGGTATTTCCTAATAAAAGAGCTTGTTGGAGTTGGTCTATGGCTTCAGGATTGCGTCTGATTCGTCGAACAAAAATTAAAGTGGCAAGCCAGGAGATAACGTACTCGATACTATAGAATGGACTGGTGAGAACCGAGTAAGTTTGCCATTGTTTGGCCAAAATTGATTTGTGCTTAGACCAGTCAACGTATGAATCTGTTGCCAAGCTTTTAAAATACTCATCAAGATCATGAGTCGTTACGTTCCCTTGTGCGTAAACCCAGTGTTGAAAACGTTCAACATGGGTAATATATTCAAACATCTCTAATATATTGCAGAGCATTCCAAGCTGGTAAGACCTTTTTTCCGATGGAGTAAAATAGTCCATCTCAATAAGCGTCTGGGAACCTAGGGTTTGAAAGATGTAAGCAAAAAACTCATTAATCTCTTTAGGCCCACTCTTCTCAAAATAGAGTTTTCCGGGTCCAAGGTGAGCGTGATGAAGTGCATGTCCCAACTCATGAAAAAGAGCTTTAAAATTATCAGGGTTCCCTGTGCAATTTACTAGTACCATTGGTTCATCAGTTCGGGTCAGCACTGTTGCATAGCTCACTGTGCCCTTGTTAGGACGATTCATAATGTCAATATGACCCTTCCTCATCATATCTTCAAGGATTACTGAAAAGGACGGAGACATTTTGTGAAGAACTTGCTTAGCCATTGACAGGTAATCACTTTCTGATAAGGTGCGTGATGCAGTCAAATCGAATGAAACATCCGTATGCCAAGGTTTGAGGTGCTTAACACCTAAGGTCTTGGCCTTAAATCGTTTAAGAGCTTGTTGTGCATCTGCAAAACACTCTTCAACCGCATCGAGTAGTTCAAGACTATCCTCAGGAGTATAATTTACACGATGTTTGGTTGTCCATATATATGCAGGGTAACTTGGAAAACCGAGAGCTTTAGCCTTTTTATTGCGAAGGTCACGCAGTTCAAAGAATAGTGCTTCTACCTCTGGCGAATCTTCCATCACCCTATTTTGGATTGCACTCCAAAGCATCTTTCGTTTTTGACTACTATGCGTTGTTTTTAATTGATTCTTTGCTCGAGTGAAGGTAACAGGTTCATCCAGCATAACTTTTCTTTGAGAGGATAGGATTCTAAAACGATCCATTACCTCACGCTCTCGAGTTTCCAGGTCTATAATTTGTGGTGATGAGGTTTCAAACTCAAGTTTTAGAAACTCAACGATACGTTGATACCTAAGATCATCTGTCTGAAAATGACTCCCTCGATCTGCTAGCTTATGCCAAACTTCCTCGATTTTGGGAAGTGACTCTTGGCGAAATTTCTTGTAATGCTCCTCCGCTGCTTTGTCTGCTGTATTGAGTTCAAAGCACCAGTCAGAAGCAACATAAAGATCGTTGACTTTGTTGCCAATGTCACTCCATTTTTCAAACCACGAAGGAGATACTTCTTGCTCTAAAAGTTCCTCAAGCTCTGTAACTAATTCACATGCATCATATGCTAGGCTCAGTTCATGAAGCGTCATGAGGAGTTGCTTACCCTTTTGCCGTTGTACTTGCTTATGGCTATCGCAGGTTTAACATTTTTTCTTGTCGTCAAGTATGATTTTTCGATTTGGTACGGCGGAGGATTTGGCATGTTTGCCTCCCTTGATGGTTCTTCGACTCGTTACTTAACAATCTCGGCTAACACTGGTAAGGCTGAATACAACTTAGACCTTAGCAATATTACGTTTAGCAAGTATGAAAACAATATTAGGAAAATCATCATCTTCCCAAAAAAGAGTATGATTGAATCGTTGCTAAAAAGTCTATGCATAGAGCAAAACTACTCAGGAATGTCCCTTGTAGCAAAGTTATCAAAAATGAATTACAACCCTTTAACCCAATCTGTGAGTACCTTTGTTGCACGCGAGGTTCATTTTGCCTGCTCATAATAAAGAGCTTGATACTTTTGCGCTTCTAGTGCTCATCACTATCTGGGGTCATAGTGCTGTGCAGTGGTATTTCACGATTCCTTTCACAACACTTTTTGGGTTTGCCTTGTTGTATCCAAAACTTCGGGTATCCTGGCTTTTTTGGTGCTGCATTACGGCGATTCACGGTTTTGCTATTGCCCAACTATGGATGTGGGAGGGCAATGGGTTGCTGCTCTTCTTTTATACCAGCCTAACTCTGACACTTGCTCTAGCATCAAATAATCCTTTGCGAGTGCTTCGTATCAACGCAAGGTTTTTAATCGGGCTGATTTTTCTATTGGCAACCCTATGGAAATGTTTTTCAACAGATTTTATATCAAGCAAGTTTATGGAGTTTTACTTGTTAAAAGATGGCCGTGTCGCTCCAGTTGCTGCCCTATTGACTCCACTCACACTTGAAGATGTTAGAAACAACCAAACTGCCTTAGAGAGAGTTCACCTCGAGTCTGTTCAACTAAAATCTGCTGCTGGCGTACATAGGCTAGCCATTGTATTGACCATATTAACAATTGTGGTTGAGGGTCTTGTAGCAATAGTATTTTTATTCCCAGTTCGACCCCTAATTCGTGACAGCGTGTTCCTTGCTTTTTTAGTGAGTGCGTATTTAACGATTACCATCCCATCTTTTGGAATGATTCTCTCCTGCTTAGGCTATATTCAAACCTCTAATTCTCGCTTACAATCCTCCTACATGATCATCTGTTTGTTATTGCCTCTTATCTCGATCAGGTTTTTTCTTGCTGCTTAAATGCACTCAGTATCTTCATAAACAGTCGGACACTGGTCGGGTTCCTGAGCTGCTTCTGCACCATTATTTTTATCGAACATCTTTTGATTGTCAAAAGATTTAATCGGTTTAATGCTTGAGTGTAAGATATTTCACTTCTGATAGTTAAGTAGCATTCCAAAAACGCCAAAATGACCTCTAAACGCATCACACCAATGCATTTTTCTATATGTTTGCAAAAGCTTACAAAACCAACACTATTAACAAACATACTCGAGATTCATCTTCATCTCAACAAGCAGTCGAACCTTAGTCGCTCAAGGTGTTTTATTTCTGCGCTAAGCTCGAGCTAGCAATAAGCACCGATATATTTTTGGAGGTCCATATGGGATCGCGCCTGCCTAATTTTTACAATCTGAAAAAAGGAGCTATCTTTGATGATTTATTCCCTATTGATTTTATGGACATCATGTGGCAAGCCTTTGATAAGGATAATCTCGAGTCCATCACTCTAAAAATCTCAAGACCAAAAGTGCCAATCAGGATGCGTGTTCTTGATGTCGTCAAGAAGAAAACTAAAGTGCCCTAAATCGCCCTTTGCGATGAGGGGTAGGCTTTTCATAGATTTTGAGAAACCCTAAGTCCTCAAGTCGTTTTACAGCAATCATCAAACTATGACTACGAATACGCACCAAGTCCACCATCTCACTGTAAGAGTAATTCACTTCCCCTTGAGGGGTTAACCACATATAGAGAAACTGCACGGCATTAGCTTCACCAATGAGTTTATCTGGAATGGGGTTTTTGAGAGTTCGTTTTTTAGACGCTTGTTTTTGTGCCGGGATGAAAAGGTCTTCGCCTTTGCGTTCAATTAAGCCTTCATTAAGCAACTGACTGATTGCGTTGCTAATCGCACTTTGCGGCATGTCTAAAATTTCAGCAAGTGCGTGTTGGCGGGAGGTGGCTTCGCCTTTTTGCAGAATGTACCAGTAGAGTTTCAGTTCTCCACCCTTACCGCTAATAGCCTCGGGCAGAACTAAGTTTTTATCAATATCGGATCGTGCCTGTAGGTCTTTGGGGACGAGCACATGGTAAATACCTCGTTGCCTTGGCGCAGGGCGTTGTTTGTAAATAATGAGTTCTAAAGACTCGAGTTCTTGCCTTGCTTTGACTGCTGTCATTTCGGTCATGCCTAAACATGCAGAAACCTCTTTATGGGTATGGGTAACGTCACCTTGAGGCAAAAGCCAAAGATAAAGTAACTTTGTACTTGCATCAGCTTCTCTTAATAAGGGAGAGAAGGGTTCTGCCAGAGGTTTGAACATCGGCTTAACCGCTTTGATTTTGCTCTTGTCTGAGCGGTCTTGTCCTGGTTTGTAGCTGATATAACCTGCCTCACTCAAACGGTTCAAATTCTCATTGACGGCACGTTGTGTTAAACCCAACGTCACACTCAAATCACGCTGACTTACTACTACTGCCCCTATAAGATTGAAATAAATCCAGAGCATCTTGGCGGCTGTTCCAACATCTTGCAAAGCGTGGGACAACATGAGATGTTTATTGAGGTCACCCAACATGATGACCCTATTCTAACTTATGATTGTTGTGAGATACACTTGCGCCAATAAATGCACCTAACTAAACGTTAGTCTAGGTTCATCCTTGAATAAAACCATCACCTAGAGAATTTTGCTTTTCAGGTGTATTCATGCTTTTCGGTCCATAAGTAATCGGTAAAACTTGTGTAGGTGGAAGTTGAACGTGTGTTTTAATCCAGTTCAATTTGAACCAACTCAGCCGTTTAGCTTTAATGGGTGCTTTCTCACCTGCAAAAACGATCACTGATTCAGGATCTAATTTGCGAATCTCATCAGGCGTGATGAGTTCGCGTTTGCTTTCAGTGTAGACGAACCGCTTAGCTGGTGTTATAGAAACGTCTTTACTCATAGAGCGTGTTATAAGCGATTGTGAACCGGCATAGTCACTAATATAACGTGATGTCTCGAGGTCTTTGGGAGAATAAAACAATTTTGTATGACAATTTGAGCGAATGGTTTTGGCATTGGCTACACCATAGGTTGCGTCAAATTGAGATAAGTCCTGGACATACACAAGTGCGCTTACTCCGCGACCTGCAACAGTTGAAACCAAATCGTCAAGCCTAGGGATATGCACCCGTCCTGCTTCATCTAGACCTAGGAGAACGGGCATTGTGTCTTCATCAGGATATCTATCGGCATGGCGCAAAATAGCAGTGATGAGCGCAAGAACAGTCAGTCTGAGAATATGTTTGTTACTATCCAGTTCAGCCTCATGAAATCTTAGATAAAGAGTTGTCCGTTTTTCTAGGAGTTGCTTGGCAGTAAAGTCTGAGCCACTGGTCATTTTGAGAACGCCTTGGGTTAAAAGTGGCGTAAGTTTAGAGGTGATAGTTGACCACGATGAATTAAGAAAACGATCATCGCTGATGTCAGATTCCTCGAGTGTCCGTATATCCCGACCCACAAAACGGACTAAACTTGCTGACACTTGTTCATCATCTACTTTTCTAAGTGTCTCAATGAAATGCCATAGACCCCAACGTGTCACTTCGTACAAGTAAGGAAGAGTCGGTTTACCCAGCAAGTAAGCAGCACGTCTCGCGGCAATGACGGCATTTGCTCCACGTTGAGCAAAAACGGGTTCGGTGTCGCGGTCAGCTTGCAATACAACTTCTGCTGCTGTTTGTAAGGCTTCGGCAGAATCTCCAATATCTACAAAGGGGTCATATCGCTGCCCTACGCCCGATGGATCAAGAACTACAACATTGCTAAATTTAGCACGATGTCCTGATGTCAAACGGTGTAGTTCTCCTTTAATGTCAACCACTACGGCACTACCCGACCAGTTAATGAGGTTGCAGATAAGATGCAAACTTTTTCCAGAACGTGTTGGGCCACAAATCAACATATGACCCAACTCAGGACGAGTGCGACTTGGTTTTATCCCCAACACTCTATGGTAAAGTGCAGCAACAAGTAATGCCTGGCGAATGGGTGCGTGAAATGCGTCTGTAACATGAAGATAAAGGCTTTGAAGTTGAAAGCTTGTAGCCCAATCTGAGTTATAAAGGCGGGCAGGGCGAAATCGTTTAAGAGTAAACACGACAAAAGCTAGTGAAATTGCAACTCCGTAAAGAAAGAGACTGTTGCCTCGCCTCCAAATAACATAGAAAAGTGAACTCGAGCATCCTCCAGTAATGTCCAGTAAACACCTCTGCAGGAACTCGTTATCAAAAGCAGCTTGAGACCGTAACACAGCAATAGCTTCTAAGCTGGCTTGGTAATAGCTATAAGCAGCCAGCGCTAGAAAAATCGTGGTCAAGAAGATTCCCACGGCTAACCTTCCAGAAAAACGCAATCTATGCAAACGCTCGGCATGGGTCATACACTTTTCTTCCGTTCTTGTATTTCTGGTTGGCGACGTTCCGTGTGAGCGTTTCCTCCTGATGGTGGAGGCAAACTAGAAGTGGTGGGAGGGAGTGCTTGATGTTGGTTCAAAGATAACCGCTGTTGTACCAGCTGTGCTGCTCTTCCAAGTACGTTTGGAACAACCCCACCTCCACTGAATCCACCGGCAAGTGACGTGACGACTCCAGAAGTTTGCTGCATAAGCCAAATGCCTACGCCAAGCAAAACAAGCATCATCACAAACCCCAATACCCAGCCAATAATGATAGTCAGTACCCCACCTAAACTATCCATAATGGCGTTGGGAATACTGTTAAGCCATTCTTGCCACTCTCGAGGGCTTAAAGCTTGGGGTAAGTTTTGTGGAATGCGGGTGTTGAGGTCGGCAACGGCTGTATTGATATTATCAAGACCAGCCTGTAAATGCTCATTAAAGCGGCGCATGGGTTGCCGCAAAGTGAGGTCAATCAAAATCCCAAACATAAAGGGCAGCCACAACACTTTAATGAGAGCCGTAATGTAAACCGCCACCAGCCGGCGCATCATTCCGAGACCACCTCCAGGTAACATCAGGAAAGCCACCACCAATTTCCAAAAGAGCAAGAAAATAAGCATCTGAATTCCTGAAAGATAAATTAGAGCACCATAGATAAAGATAACCGGGAGAAAAGCATACAGCATAAAGTTGAGCAATGTAGGTGCCCAGTTAAGAAGGTTTCTTGCTCTACGCCCCATTTGAGATTCGATACCTTCGCTTGCAGTTTTAATGAGAAGTTTACGCCCGCCTGTTTTGACAATGCCTACAAGACCGAATGTGGTAGGAAAAAGAATTTCCGCCTCATCAACGGCAGTTTTAAGTTGTTCGGCAACACCACCAGGCATCTTCCACACTTCGTCACTAAATTCATAGGTGCGATACCATGTCTCTTTAGCAAGGTCACGCACTTCCACATGTAGCCCGAAGAGCATCCCAACGATAAAGAGTTTGGCCAGAAACCAGTAAACAAGCTCGAAGACTCCGTTTTGCGGCCAAGTTAACCACAGCAATAGCCGTAAACAAAATGAAGAGGATGTTAGCAAACCTGTCAACAATGCGGAATATACCAACACCTGTAATGTTACCCATAAACACTTGAGTCTCCCGCAGTAAACAAACGGGGTCTCCGAACAGAGTTTCAGGACCTAAAATGTTATTCCAATCAAGCGGTGCAAGTTCATTCCCTAAGAACTCAGGACACTGGGCTAGAGCTGCACTCCCTACTGCCAACACGAGCACAATCAGGAGGCGATGCATCAGTACATCCCTGGAACGTCGAGTGTACTGGCGATGTCACGGGTGAAGAATGAGGTTATCCATCCTTCTGTTGTCATCAACGTTTGTACCAATGTTTCACCCCGATCATAATCAGCTTCAATCTCTGCTTGGAGTTCTGCTTTGGCCTTGGCCATCTCGGTCATACGTTCTTCGGTAAGGGTACGAGCTAAAATATTAAGTTGATGATTGGTAAGGGATTGCTGCTGGATTTGTGCGGTGAGTTTGCTCGAAATATCCTGGTTATAAATAGCTTCTTGTTCCATCAAACCTGCAATGCCTTCGGTGAGATAACGAATTCCTGCTCTTGTTGAAACAGCCGTTATCGCGTTGTCACGCAGTTGCTGTGCCTCCCCATCACCGAGTCCAACAATCTGTCCCAACACAGGTGTTCCCAATACGGCATTGACCTTTTGCGTCACAGCATTAAAGGTAGCGACGCTTTCTGCTAGCTCTTTTCCTTTTTGATTTGCTGCCTCAGATTGCATCGAACGCTCGAGCAACTCCAAACCCTGATCTGTCGTCACCGCATCCGCCGCCGTTAGATTTGGGTTAGCTCGCCGTGCGTAAGCACTCCACCAATCAGGGCTTTGCGGTGGGTAGTTGTTGGGCGTATCTGTAAAGGCGGCGTTTCTTGCCTCGTCCAAATGTTCTTGCAAGGTTGCCGTGAGTTCTTCGGGGCCTTCTCTGATCGCGTTGCTAATTTCATCTACAAAATCTTGAACTTCATCTATGCCAAGTTGCGAGACAACATACTCGAGCCCATCTTGCAAAAACCGCTCGAAATTCGTTTCAGCAAAGACTTCAAAATCGTTAAAGATATCGTCGGTGATGGTTTGAATATTGAGAACTAAGGCCCTCGCCTCGCACACCCACGCTAAATCATCGATATTGCACACGGCGTTGAGAAAATCATCTGGAGTCTGAGCAATTGCAAATGAGGCAAGAAAGAAAAGTATGGTTAACTTTTTCATGACATCAGTCCTTTCGGGTATTTATGGGCAAGATGGTTAAGAGCAGCTACTAGGTCACCTTGAAACGCTGCGATGGTTTCTTCTTTCAAAACGACCTCGCGGTTATGCGTGGTATAAGCCCAGTAACTGCGAGGTGTCGGACGCACCACTATTACGCCGCCCTCCTTCACTCCTGACTCTTTACGAATGACTAAGAGAGCTTCACGATACTCGCCGATGTGTCCGCCTAAAGTGCGGTAGTGGTTCATGGTGTGGTCAGACAACTCAAAGAGGGTTTGAACCAGTTTTTCTTCTGAGGGTGTGGGGTAGAGAATGTGAAACGTTGTGTTTGTCAATAACGCCTTGGCTTGGTCGTTGTCAAAGTCTTTTAGCGATTGGCTAATCATCCAAAAGGCCGCACCGTATTTGGGTGCGGTGCGGCTGATTTCGTCGGCAACAGCAGTGGCGTAAGGATTCTTGAGTTGTACCGCAAATTCATCCTCGAGAATCAGCATGTTTCGTCCACGTTGCGTTCTCAGCCGTTTCCAGATAAGGTGATTAATGAGCATGAGAGCAACATCGTAAAGGTCGGCATCTTCAATCCCAGCTGTTTCAAAACAAATCACACGACTATTTAGGTTCACTGTGGTTTGCTGATTGACAAAGTTACCCTTGAGATCATTGCCTGTCCAGTTACTTAATCTCAGCGCAAGGGCTTGAGCAAGTGAGCGTTGCTCGTCACTAATAGGGCGTGACCCAACTTGCTGCATCGTGGGAAGGATTTTAATGAGGTCACTAAGCAAAGCACCTCTAAAACGTTTGCTCGAGCCGTCATCTTCGCTAAATCGTCGGTAAAGTTGCTTGGTCGCAGCCTTCAGAAGAGCTTCTTCCTCAGCCTCGAGTGGCTGTTTCAGCATGGCACGGTAGAGATTTATAAGTAAGCCAATCTGCTTTTCATCGGGCCAGGTCATGCCTTGGGGTAAGTCAAAAGGATTGATAGATGTGTTCTCAACCTCGATGTATGCGCCACCATAAAGCTTGACAACTTCACGAAAACTGCCGCCCTTATCAATAATCACCGCATCAACATCGCACTGTCTTAGCACACCAGCTAACAGGTCATTAGCATTGAACGATTTACCACTTCGTGCAGCACCCACAATAATTCCATTCCAGTTGCTGCACCTTTTATCAAACACCGTTATTCCAATGGGGGTGTCATAGCGGGTGTGATAAAGCACATCAGGATTCGTTATGTTTCCTTGATATGGCCCGCTTAAGGGAAAAAAATCGGCGGTATTCTCCTGAAACATGAGGTCGGCAATGTCGTTCATGTTGCCGCTAAAGGGTGCGAGATTGCGAAAACGTTTAGAGAGCCCAGCACGTTCGCGCATAAACTTAGCCCCTTGCATATCACCTACCAAAACTTGAGCGTGTTCAAGCTGGTGTTCAGCTTCCTCGAGCGTCTTGGCATAAATAAACAGCGTCAACCCCACACGGTAAATATGACTGTTGCCTACCGTCATGTGTTCAATAGCCTGGCGGTAACTGCCGAAACCTGATTCGTTGGTAGGGTCAACATCATCTCCAGTAGCACTGCTAAATCCGCGCAATAGCCGTGCTTTCCACTTAAAGGCATCGAGCTGTTTAGCAAAAGGAACGTGCTCCATTGTGAGCATCAGCCACTTTTCGCATGGCAGTGTGAGCAAGCGTTGCACCATGTCAGGGTAGGTGTAATCATCAGGTAGCTTCTCGAGTGTGAGTCCAACTATGTAATGACCTGACAGCCAGAGGTGGTCATAAGGGTTGTTATCAAGGTCAGAACCCGTGAGTTGACAACGAAGCGTATTCGGGCTGAGTTCGGGAAACTGTTGGAGCAGGCTCGAGGGATAAAAGGCTTGACCGTCTACGGGGTGATAGTTGGGTACAGGTACACCTGGATTAAGATAACCATAGGTGGCTGCAAAAATTTCTTGGTCATTGGGAATATGTGATGTAAAACCAGCCTGGCTCATGTGGCGCGACAGCACTTCTCTACTTTTGATAGCCCTAGTTCGTTTTTTGATGATTTCCGCCCTCGACAAACTCTGATACTGAGACTTGCGTCCCAAGAATTTATCAAAAGATTTTTGCACCAAACTTTGTCGTTGCTCTGAGCGTTTACCTTTAGCAAAGCAGCTCAAATAAACGTCGTGTTGAAAAAGGTGCCCAGAGGCTTGAAGCGTTTGAAAGTGATTGATCCTATCTTCGGTGATGGCCTTTGCAATCTCATCCTGAGTCGTACACTGAGCTTCGTAGGCTTTGGTAATAGTGAGGTCGTTGCGATGTGTGTGAATGGCAAGGCTCAGAACTTCGTTTTCCTGAACACCGTAGTGCAACATTTGGGCAATAAGATCATTACTTCGGGTGAGGTCACTGCTACTTTTTAGGTCACTTGAGGGTAAGTCCAATTTCAAAATGGTTACCAGCCTTCCATCATTTAGCACCATCACGTCACGGTAAATCTCCCAATAAGGTAGGTCTTTAGTTAAGGACCCTGGCATGATGCTCTTCTCCTTGTAAAATTAAGGGTGGGGTTTCGTCATCTCTGGTTACGGCGTAGATGCTAGGTTGCACAAGCCATTCAAAGCAATCTCGGATAAAGTTGCGTGGTAAGAACCGTTTGAGGGTGAGCCACAGAAAAAATATAACTACGCCAGTTAATAAGCATAAAGGCATAGCAACTCTTTCTCCAACTAATATCTTGAAGAGTTCATAGCTGATAGAAGCACTAACCAGGCCAACAAGCGTGTCACCAATCGGAAACTCGTAATTGAGCTTGTAAAGACGATGCGGGGTCATGAGAAACACGTCGCAGTCACAGCAGGAGCGAAAAAGCCAATAAAACCAGGAGCAAATTGAATGATAAGCGAGATAACAATCGCAACGGCTAACCCCCACATCGAGCCACGTTCAGAAAACAAACGCCATAGGGCAAAGCCCCAGACCACACCAAGCATAATCGCCGCACCGGTGCCTCTAAAAATGAAGCTGATGACGGCACAACCCTGTTGACCGGCCTCTTCAAACGGATCACCTCCCTGAGCGAAGACGACGTAACACAGACTGAGGATGAGGAGGGTCAGAAAAACGACTTGCCTATTTCGGATAAACTTACCAAGCCTTGCTGCTCGTTGCATGGCTTCTCCTTTCGGATGTGGTTATCATGGACCACATCGAATAATCATTTTATAGATAATTATATTATAGTATATTAGAACGATGATTAAACTTACAGAAAGCGTCAGAACGGAAATTGAAGCAGCAACGGGTCAGACCATTCCCGACCCACAAAGCGCACAGTTTGAAAAGTTTTATGAAATGCTTCTGGTCATGCACCCTGAGCTTGCCAAGAAACTCGAGGATGGTCTTGAGGTCACTGAACCCTACCCTGAAGAAGAAGCAAAACGTAATGTAGCCCGGCGCGAAAGTATTGCTACAATTCTTCAACGCATCTTTTATAAGGAGGTGTGGGGCCACCAGGCTCTCAACCGCCGCGCCCTAACCTTTATTCTTTTTTTTATGGTATTTGGTGTGATGGCGACAAGTTGGGGAATCATGCTGCTGCGTAAGCCCAAACAGAATCTAGCTCAAGCAGAAAACACAGTACAGGAAAGCGTTACCACCTCGCCTCAATCAAATCCACCTGATATACCATCTGCTAATACAATTGAGGATATACCAATACCAGAAGCCTCAAATACTTTGCTCCTGGTGCCAGATGTCGCAAGTCAAGCAACAGCGCAAGAAAACGTACCTCCTCGCACCTTAAATGTCCCACCAGCTCCTGCACCGTCACCAAATAGTTTGCCAGTTTATACTGGACCTGTTCCTACCGAGACCAACTTGGCGCAACCCTATACACCACAAGGCAACTCACTTGCCTTTGAAGCAGTAACTGTTGAACCTAGCCAAACACCCATTCTCGCTTTTGAAAACGAACAACACCTCGAGCCTGTGGCCGCTTTTGATGAACGAGCCAGTCTTCAAGAATCTGTACTTGCCTTTCAAACTGAACCATCAAGGGTATCCGCTAACGTGCTAGCAGACTCATTTATCATTCCTGAGGTAGACTTCGAGGGTACTGCACTCTCACCAATAAGTACGGGAGAAACTATCAATCAAGAAAGCTCAGTCTCTGCCTTTGAAATATCTGAAAATGACGCAAGTTTTGAAGCACCACAAACAAACGAAGATGTACCACCAACTAATCTATCTATACCTGAAATAACTGAACAACCTGACAGCGAACCCTTGCTGGATACTACTTCTCTCGAGCCCACATCAGTTCCTGATGATTTGTTACAAGCTGGCAGTTTTATTCCAGCGACACTTACCAAAGACATTGTGCTCACCGCAGGTGAAACACGCCAAGTTATTGCTGACAGTGACGAGACGTGGTGCGGTGAAGGCTGCCCTAGATTGCGCTGGTTAGGGGAAGCAACCCTTTTGCAGAGTGGACGGCTCGAGGTTGTCTTCAAGCAAGTGGTACTAGAGAACAAAGTTATAGAGATAAATGGCACAGCCTTTGGAGTAGATAACGCCGAAGGGTTGCCTGCACATATAGCCGATACCACACCAACCTTTTTAGCAGATTTACTGCGGTCTGGGGCTGGGGGTGTGACGGATTATGTTCAGGCACAGGCAAATAGCCGAACGGTGATAAAGCAAGGCGATACGACAGTCACGGAGCAAAATGTGCCTGGGTTATTAAATTTTATTTTGGGTCGGGCAGCGAGTGTGGTGCAGATTCCAGAGGGGGAAACTAATGTGATTCGGTTGGCGGCGGTGGAGAAGGGGACGAGGCTCGAGGTTCTCTATCTCGAGGAGTAAAAGCTATTTCTTTTTTGACCAGCGTTTGATATACGTTAGAACCAGTTCTTTATTAATATATCGAGGCGGTTTTGTATTGAGTAAGCGAGTGAGTAGGTCAATTGCTTCATCATTCGTGCATTTTTTGCCCCTAATTCCTTCTGCCAATAGATCCATCGTATTCCACACTTTTAGTCCAAACGATTTTGCTATTTCTCTAATTGGCCCATCTCGTGTAAGAAGACCATACTCTGTACAAATTCCATAACCTATTAACTGCTTGTCAGCATCAGATAACTTCCAAAGCGTATCAGCAAGTTGAACACGCTTGACTGCAACGACTAAGTTGTCTATCTCAATTTCTGGAACAGCAATCCCCACTCTGTCACAAAAGTGGGGACCAATTTCATTTGATTTTGTTCTGTGAAGCTGTGAAGTATAGCAAGGATTAGGCAAAACGTTTTCGAGGAGTCCAACTCGATTTGTCAGTGTGAAATCTTTATAAATGCAAGTATCAAGAAGCCAGCTCAACGGATTCACTCCCATAAATCGGATACATTTTACTGAGCCAACCTTGAACCACATCATCAGGCTTATCTAATAACTCAGACAAACGAGATTCTGATAGCTCACCACTGTAATACATTAGGGCAACCAAAACCTCAAAATGTTCTTGTAGAGAGCCATATTCATCTTTGTCAAGTGAGTAAGGTTCTTCCATTTCATTGCCCTTATAGATAATTTTCTTCAAATATCCATATTGCTTTCCTGTAATGTATTCTTCTCTTAATAACCTGACAAGTACCAAAAGTGCGCTAACGCCGTAAAGTTTTTTGACTTGATGTATAAACCAAGTAGGTACACTTGAGCCTTTACGTCCGATGTAACCCGCAAACAAATCACGCAAGTCACTACTAGGCAAAAGAAAGTGTCCACCAAAAGATTTAGCAGCTTGTTCTCTTGGGTCTTTAGCGTAGTTAGACTTTGGCGCATTGTCTGGACTAGCAAAGCTGTCGGGGTGCAAAACAATATGCCCGAGTTCGTGAGCCAAGGTAGAACGTTGATTTTCTACATTGCATTCGCGATTGACAGCAACACCCGTTCCAAAAACTTCAGAACTTACCGTAAACCCTTGACAACCATTATCTAGGGTATCTGAATATTCGAGAACTTTGACTACTCTTCCTAGGTTGTTAAAGAAATTAGGAAGAGGGCCACGCTCAGGTAGTCGTAAAACCCTTCTTGTTTCCAAAGCAGCCTCTTCAATTTCATCTTCATCAACCTTCTCTATATGTCTCCATTTAGGAAGAGTCACTTCGGGTAAAGAATTATTCAAACTTTCAATAGCAGCCGAATAAAAATGAAACCGATCAATTGTATGTTTGAAAAAAGGTTTTTTATGAACACCTTGATAGTCTGAACGAAAAAGAACTTTCATTTCTTTCTCGCTATCTGTAAAATCATCTAGCCGTAGATCCAATAGTTGTAACAAGCCTATGAACATTTGTGCTGGCATTTCTGTGTGACCGTTCAAATATCGGTTTAATGTCACGCGATGAATACCAAGTTTTTCCGCAACCATACTTTCAGTCATACCTGCTTCTTTGATAGCTTCAGTCAACCTTTTCAAGACATCAGGCATTCATAATCACTCCTTCCTCCTAATAAAAACGATGGGGTAAAAATGGCAATTTTCTCTTAGCCATTTCACATTAAACACTTCCCCAAAGTGATTGTAGCAGAATTGTTACAAAAAATCATGAGAGGATACGAAAATGACTTGACATTGTAACTTTCATGTATTAAGGTATAAGAGGGTAGTATTACACTATGTAACATTTTGAATTGCATTTTGCAGAAAGGGAATGAAAGAAAAGACAGACACCGAGAGGCAACTCGGAGCCTGTCAGTAAGCCCCAAACTCAAAGTTCGGGTGGTCTTGTTGAACCAATTCCACCCTATCTCATCCCCTTAAACGCTGTCAAGGCTTAGGGGAAAATCGAAAGGTGGTATTAAGTGGCACAGTTAGCAGAAATGCAGGACAATAACAACCATGAAGCTGCAAAATCTAAAGAGGTTAAAGTTACAGTCAGTATTCTCCCACAAGGTGAAGTGCATGAAATCGAATTGGCGCGTTCCGCTGCTCTTTTTGATGTTCTAAAAGTGGGTGTCACGATTGCTGGTGAGAAGCTACTCCCTAACGAGGAGGAACCATTTGACACACTTCACAATATCCTCGATAAAGATAGTGTAGGCGAAGCCATCATGGATTTGCAGCAACCCTTGGGCGAGTACCTGAAAAAGCCAAAAACCACGAAGCACTTTGGTATCAGGCTGGCTCGAGCCATTCGGGTAAATACGCTTTGGAAAATTGCTCCAGAAGCGCAAATGACTCCTCTGCAAATCCTTGATCTGTTTAATCTTGATACAAGTTACACGCTCTATCGGAAAAATAGCTCTGACCCCTTGCCATTAAACGAAGCTATCGAGATTAAGCGTGGTTTGGAACTCGAGGCGCAAAAAGATGGGAAATACGGGGGCAAAGCTTAATTATGACTTCCGTGCTTGATATAGAATTAAGAGATGCACAGTTAGCAGGTCACGAGGTCAGCCTCGTGACCATCAATCAGCAGACTTACGTTTTAGCATCGCATACCCAGGCCCCAACACCTCCTTGGGGAAAAAGTTATTACAGAATTCTTGTTGCTATCCCACAAAGGTATGATTTGGGGGCTGAACTCGATGCTTTTTACCTGCAAACTCCTTATGAATTTAACAATGGTCAGTACACCTCACACCCTCGAGTTGGAAATGCAGGTCAGCAACTTATCTTTGAAGAGAAAACTTGGCAGTTAGTCTCTTGGCACTACACTCAACCTTGGCAAGCAGGAAAGGATAATTTGCTTTCTCACCTTTTACATTGCAGAGGGTTTTTCTGGAAGCGCGAGGTAGAGTAATGTCTAAATCCATAGACTTACGCATTAGTGAAAGTATGTGGCAAAAGTTACGTCAACGCTGCAAGACTTCGTTCTTAGGGGATAAACGATTTGAAACTGGAGCTATCGGTTTATTCGCCGAGAATAAAACCCACAGTAAACATGAGCTATTAGTCACTACTATTCTTTGGCCCCAGCCTGGTGACATTAAAGAGGCAAATCAGGGTTATCTGGCGTTTGATGCTTCATATATACGACGCGCTCATTTACAGATGCGACGAGAGAATCTTTCTGGCATTATTACTTTTCATACTCACCCATTTTCTCAAGACAAAGTAGCTTTTTCCTACTATGATGATGAACAAGACCCTTTACTCTTTCAAAATTTGTTTGACATAGAGCCAAAAACAAAATTTGGCAGTGTGGTTTTGGGTAGCCATAGTCAATGTGGGCGTTTATGGCTAAGTTCACAAGACAACATCCCGATGCGATACTTGATAAGTGTTGGTGAGCAACTTCAGTATTTACCCCTGAACGGCTTTCCCGCACCGCCTCCACCAGCCGCCAGCGCACTATTTGATCGTGGTCTGGTAATTACAAATGAGGGTGCGCTTGCACGACTTTCGCAAATGCGGATTGTCGTCGTTGGTGCAAGTGGCACAGGTTCTTTAGTTTGCGAACTACTTCATAGGGCTGGATGCCGAAACGTTGTTGTAATTGACCCACAAACACTAGAAGATGTGAATCTTAATAGAATTTTGTATGCAAAAACACATCAAACTGATAAAGGTCTTCTGAAAGTTGATATTTTGAAGGAAGGTATTGAATCGTCAGGTCTAGGTTGTTCTATTATAGCTATCCCAGAGTCAGTAACCTCACAAAGTAGCCTTGACGTTTTACGTTCAGCCGATGTCATTTTTGGGTGTGTAGACAAAGGTGTGCCAAGACAGTTGCTCTCTAAGTTCGCCCTTCAATACTTGATCCCTTATATAGATGTTGGTACAGAAATTGGTACGGATAAGACTGGTAAAAATATCGTATCTCTCGATGCTCGTGTTAGCTATGTTGCCCCTGGTCGCCCGTGCTTAATGTGTACTGGTGTGGTAACGCCAAAACAACTGAGCTTTGAGTCTATGACTGAAGATGAACAAGAAAGAATTCTAAGCAAAGGATATTCTGACGATTTGATAATGACTCAACCCGCCGTAATGGATTTGAATATGCGAGCTGCCAGTTTAGGTGTGTTACTATTGCGACACCTTTTACAGCCTTTTATGCAAACACCTCTGCCTATTACTTTTCTCGAGAATGTTGTAATGTTCTCCACAAAAGCAAGGCATGACATACCTAAGCAAAATCCGAACTGTCCAATCTGCGGTCAATCAGCTATGCACGGCTATAGTAATTGTGCGAATCCTGAATTTATCCAAAAAGTATTAAACAATGTCGCTTAGCCAAGCGATTACTTTTTTTAACCCTTGCTGCTCGAGCGTCTCCAAAAACTCCTTCATTGTCTTTGCTGGTTTCTTCAAACTTTGTTGCTGTTCCATTATCGCCTGGAGAACTGCACTGGTGTTCATCCCAACTAAGCGCATCACAAAATCATCAGGGTGTTGTGCTTTCATCTCGTAGAGTTCTAACCTGAATTTAGGAAAGTGCCTTAGATTCATAGTCACAATGGTATCTGCCTTGGCACGAATCGCAGCAGCTAGAACGTGCCTGTCATCAGGGTCAGGCAGGGTCAGAGAGGGAATCAGGTCTTTGTAGTTCTTAACCAGTGCATCAGGCACATTGGTGTCCATGCGTTGTCGGGTGTACTCGAGCCTTTCTCTAGTCAAGTCAGGGCGATTCTTCAGGACATTCCGCATCCACTCGTCGTGAATGGTGTTTGTCCATCTGGCTTTGAAAAGATTGGTTAGAGCTAGGTGCATGAGTAAATCCCTTAGAGGTGCAGGGTAGAGAACGCTTGAGTCATAAACAACGATAGGGCGATTCACTAGAAACCTTTTGGATTCATATCTTGTATCATCCTGCTAATAACCCATATTGAGTTCCTGGGCCTCTTCAACGAGTTCACGCAAAGCCTGACGGCGTACTTTATCTGACTGCTCTTTATACGCCAAGACATCTTTAAGGAGTACCCGGCGGTGACTCCCCACCTTGCGATAAGGTAGCTTTTTCTCGTTGAGCAGCTTGACAAAGTAAGGGCGTGACACATTGAGAATGTCCGCAGACTGTTGAGTAGAAAGTTCGCTTTCCAAGGATAAAAGAGTGACAGGGTTGCCATGAGCTGTTTCATTCAAAATGTATTGCAGCATTTCGACCACCGAGGGTGGCAAGGCCAGGGCTTCTGATTGCCCAGCTACTTTAAGTTTAACCTCACCCTTACCACGCCGAGCAAGTAAGGTGCTTGTTGTTTTAGCAAGACGACTCTCTTTTTTGCTGGGTGCTGAAGAGAGAGAACTAAAAAGGTCTGAAACCATGATAAATCACCAAAAATAGTATAAACCATAAACGAAATAAACGTAACGGGAAATGCGACATTTTTAGAGATGGTTATTGCTCGGGCATTAGAAGCGGGTCAGCCTTCACCCAATTCAACCAATATCCCTCTGGCACACTCGAGTATTCCACCCTTGCTTCATTGGTCGGATAAATCACGGCTGGTAAGGGTGTAAGTGTCGGACCTGTAAAGGGTGGCAAGCTACACCACCCTGGTACATAAGGACCTGCCAACACCGAAAAGTGACTTATGGTAGTAATCTCATCCCATAAACTAAACATTGCAGTAAAGCCAAAATGCTCTTGCTCGAGCAAAGTCGCCGTCTCGAGGGCACTCTTGTCAATCTCGTAGCTTTGAATCCCACCTGAAAGAGCATCAATCTCATCTGGAGTGTAAGGAATAGGCAGATCAATGACAGCTACTCCAGGCAAGGGGTCTTGAAAATAGTAAGCACTGCGCCGCGCTGTGTCTGCTGCATCGTCACCTTGCACAAGGTCGTAATATTGCGCGAGCTTAGGTTCAAATGAACTAACAGGAGAAATAATTGCGCCACCATCAGGCACAGGTGGATACGGCATTTGATACCACAGCGCAAAGGGTGCATGTTTAAGCACGGTCGCATAGACTTTTTCCCAATACGCAGGCTGCAATTCTGTAATGACTTTTTCGTAGGCTTTCTCTAGGCGTTTTATCAGGCACGACCAATCAATCCCAGGATCAGGGCAAATGGCAAGAAGGTTAACACAGGGTGGGAATTCCCAAATTGCTTCGTTGTAAGTACGAATCACTTCTCGGTCATACCAACGCCAGTGTTTTTGTAACTCTTTTTCAACAGCCTCACTTTGGCTTGTGGTGATATAAGGTACACGGTAGGCATAATTTTCGGTGCAATCACCAATATCTTCATTTTGTTTGCAATAGGTGAACTGCGAGAGGTCAATAACTTCGATATGTGGTAAGCAGTCAACGGGGGTATCTAAACATTCATCTTTCACAGCAAAACTCGTGTCGATGTAGCTAACAATGCCTATGGTGTCCTCATCAATTGCGGGTGAAGACTGGCCTAGTGCAAACGACGCAATAAAAATAAACCGAAAAAGCCACTTCATTGAATTGCAACCGTTTCATAGATGGTGTAAAACTCCGCTACTCCTTGAGCGATTAAGACCCACTCGAGGGTTACGCTCTTTAGGCCTTTGGGTAGATTTTCAATAAGTAGCGAACCATCTTCACCCTCACCACTCATGAGGCGGTTTTGATGGTTGCTAGACGAGAATTCATAAGGTAGAGAATTGCCTTCAGCTAATACTCGCAAGCGCAAGTGGTCATTTACTAGTGGATGCAAGCCGTTGTTTTGCAGTGAGTACGCAATGATAAGGTTTTTTCCTTGCAACGTGACATCGTAGTTAAAGTGAACCCATGAGGGTAAGTTACTTCCTGCTTCTGTCACGGTGGAGGTTGGCAAAGCTTGCTGTTCGCTGACGGTATCAGCAGGAATATACTTGCGTGAAATCTTGATTTTGTCATCGTAAATTATATAAAAAATGGCGGTCTTGCCATTTTCCATTGGCACCCATAAGTCGGTAGCCGAAAAAAATTGTTTAGGGCGCAGCCATACACTGGTATCCCCTGATTTACCAATAAGTTCATATAATCCGAAATCTCCCGAACCGGGTACACGGATGGGTGCAGGAAAGTTAATTTCGGTCAAAAAGCCTGGACTAAGCCGGATCTCAATAGTCCAGCTATCGGCTATGTTGTAGGGAATGGTTTGTACTATAAATTCTTTTTGGGCAAGCGTAGTGATACACAGTAAACTAATCAGTAATGTGACGAGGGTTTTCATGTGAATCTCCTTTCTCGAGATACTCGAGATAATGCTGTAGTGCGTCGTTAAAAAACTGTGAAAACGAATAATGATTTGCACGTTCTCCTTTCGTGTAGAGAAGTTGTTGCTCATGAACATAGACTTTGACTTTGGCAGCTAAATCTCGAGAGAGCGTGACACTGGTTTTGACATAGCCATTTGTGTTGCTAATTTCTAGGCTTAAAACCTCCTTTACTTCAGTGACTTGTTTGGCATTAGGTCGCAAGTTCATGGAGATGCCTCGAGACTTCCTTGGCCACGGCTTCTGCTTCCACCATGATTTGAGTTGCCTGTTCAATTTTGGGCAGGCTGCCCTTATTGAAGACTTCGCGCACAGCACTATTTTCAGAAAGGTGCATCATGAGGGGATTACATCCATAAATCCGTGCATTGCGTTTAATGTCGGCAAGCTCACTTCCTGAACGATTGGGGTCAACTCGAGTAAACAAAGTGGCAAAGCGTTTTTTAGGGTTAGGAATAGGTGTAAGCAAAGCCTTTTTGAGTTCGCTCTTTTTTGCTACGCCATTGGATTTGATAAAAACTTCCTCGAGGCGAAAGGTGGTCTCGAGCCTGTGACAGACGCTCGCCATATTGGCTAAGGCTTTTTCATCGGTAATACTTGGCACTAAGATAAAGTCGCTGGCTTCAAAGGCTGCCAATGCCAAATCAGGTTTGAGCATGGTTACGTCACGCTCAGTGTCAAATAGGATTAGGTCTGCTTGGATGCTTGCTTGCGTCTCGAGATACTTGGCTAAGGTCATGGTTTGAAAAGGTTTGGCAATGTTGGGATTCATGGCCATGTAATTGCACAGCGTTTGCTGGTCATCGGTGTCCACCACCAAGACCCGCTTACCTGCTTCTCCAAAAGCAACCGCTAGCAGCCAGGTGAGTGTAGACTTTGCCTGGTTTTGCATGGTGTTATGGATGGTTAATACTTGCACTTCTCACCTCCTTCAAAAAATGCACACCTTGGGCATAGAGCAGTTGTCGCAATTCCTCACTTTCTACACTTAAATGCTGGTGTGTTGCGCTCTTGACAATTTCTTCTATAGGATCAGTAGCAAAGAGTTGGCCAATTTCGAGCAGTTCTTGTTTGAACTCAACGAAAACATCCAGTGGTAGCCAAGCCGGTCGCGCTTTGCCACCATTGAGTATCGTCTCTATTGCACTTGATAGGGGTGCATAGCAGCAGTACACCCCTCGATCTTTAAGTTCGACAGCCCCTGAGAAAAGCGTGGCGAAGTGTTCCTGATGTATTCGCCAAAGCGGTTCATACTCAGGATTGTGGACGACTTCCTCAAGCGTATCGCCATGCAAACAGGCAACCACCCGAACACCACGCTGAATAATGCGGATAATGTTGATGACTTCTTGGGGTCTGGCAAGTTCGTCAACCACGATCACGCTTGGGCCATGATTAATGAGGGCTTCTGTGAGTTTATCGGCAAGCACATTGGGGTCTGGTACTTGCAAACGCCTCCCTGCTCCGAGTAACGGATGAGCGTTGTCACCATCGCCAGCGATCTCATTTGATGAATCCACCACACAAAGCCTTGGGCCAACGGCTTCAGCAAGAAGTTTTGTCACACCCCGTAGCAAGGTACTCTTGCCCGAGCCTGGTGGCCCAAAGATGGCAATCGAGGCTTTTGGCTCGAGTAACACTTCACGCAATGGTGTGGCAATATTTTCAAGGTAACGCCCTACTCGAATGGTGTAGCCCGTCAAAACCCCGTAGCGATTGGTGATGGCTGCAACACGGTGCAATGTGCCGTTAATCCCTGTACGCCCGTCCGAACGTGCCATCCCTACTTCGCACATGATTTGCTCGAGGTCATCCTGGCTGATGACTCTATTAATGGTGCTAAAGCCTTCGGTAAACTTGAAACACAATTCTTTACCTATATCCATACAGATTTCCTCGAGCGTACTGGCGTGTTCGCACACGAGACAACGCATCCAATACGGAAGAACCCGCAGAAGCTCCTCGAGACCATCAATCACGTGGGTCATGGAGGGCCTCCTCATTTTTTATTATCGGCGGACGTTCTTGTGCGAGCTTAAAGAGAATGCGGTTTTGCTGTTCGTAAAGATTGCAGGTGCGCTCGAGTTCGGTTATTAGCCAAAGCGGTGTAAGAAACAGTGAAATGCCACTAAGACATGCAAGTCCAATCAGCAAACTTCCACCTGACATAAAGCGCAATCCGTTTATGACGAAGTAACCGCTTGCCAGGAGATATATAAAGGTCAGGACCAAATAAACAAAACGCAAGAGGCGTTTAGGAGTTACTGAGCGTCGTGTGTCCATACCTTAGCTCCTTCAAATGCATCAATAAAAAGTTCGGTTAGATAGTTCGCATAGTCTTTATTGGCAATGAGCATGGTCGGTGTAGGTTGTTCTGTCGTTTCCAGGGTACTTAGCAGTTGTCCTTGAATGACATAAGTGCGATCAACGATAAGAAATGCACCGGTTGAATCTTGTAAGCGAATCTCTGCTCCTGAACGCTCAAGAGTGCCAAAATAACTGCTTAAATCATTAACCAGTGTTTCAGGAACAAGCAGGTAGACTTTGACACCTCGTTTCTCTAAAGCATTTTTTACTGCGTCAGCTAAGGCTTCATTTCTAAAAGTATCGGTCACAAGTAACAGTTCACTCGTTGCCGAGTCAATCACTTCCGCAATGCTTTTGGTGGTTTCTATTGGTTTAGTGACGACGCTCTGTGCGAAAGAAGATGAAAGGGTGAGTATGAAAAAAACAAAGAAAAGATTTTTCATGGCTCAATACTACACTATGAAATAGTTATCTGTAAAGTGATTTACCTACATCTCTCTTTGAGTGTTTGATAGGGTCAGGTTCATCATTGTATGGAGTGACGTAACCGTCCGAATAGTCAATGATCTCACGTTCTGGAAAATCACGCTGAGGAGCCTCTTTGTAGGGTTCAAACCAATCACGGCGTTGCTCATAAAGGGTGGTACTTGTCTCACGCAGATTTTCAAGGTCATCTTTGGATAGTTTTTTGTCCAGAACCATCACCACGTGAACGTGAGCGTGTTCAGTTTGGTCACGATGCTCAATAGCAACATAGCTAAACTCTCCTTGATCCTTTTCGAGTTCAAGTAGACTATCCCGCGTCCAGTCTTTCAAATCAACGTTGGTGTCTTTATAATCACCTGGTGACATCATAATGCGGTAATAGTAATCGCCATCCACTTGTTTGATAACACCACGCATAACCTCTGCCTCGAGACCATCTTCACCACGACTAAATCCTTCACGCCTTACACGGCAACCCGAAACGTCATCACGGTAAGCGTAATAGTTAATTGCTTTGACTGCTGCTTCACGTCCACCTGTACTCATATGGCGATAGTTGGCTTTAATGATGCTCGCCATCGTTATCCTCGAGTTTAAGAATTTCGGCTAAACCTTCCAGAGGTTGCTTGAGTTCTTCCACGCTGAGTTGCCAGGCTTTGTCTCGGTAGCTGAAGGCTTTTTCACTCCCAAACTCCTTGACTAGCAGTTGAAACAAAAGCTGTTTATGACTTCCGGACAATAAAGCGATACGCACCAGCAGATGTGCCAGCCGATTAGACATCGCTCTGACCTCGGTCTTAATGCTTGCCTGTAATTTTGGACCCAGTAATTCACTGGCAATAAGGTCTTGCCGTGTCCTTACTGCTAACTCGAGGTAACTACTAATGAGCGCACTTACTGAAAGATTCTCTTCCGCAGCTTGCCGTTTGAGGAGATTCTCGAGTTCTGGTGTTACAGAAATAGTCACCCGTGTCTTTGCGGCCATGTGTCACTTTAGCATATAAAATATGACTCTTATTAAAGATTATGTCTTATGCACACATTATTTCTCATGATGCGCAAGAAGTTGCGTCTCCAACGACAAATCTTAAAAACCGTATGTGCTGCTTTATCCTGCCATCCTTCACACCCATTGACCAAACAGATTCCTTTGCACTTTGCGTTTCTCACAAATGAATCTAGCGATGCCTCCAATGATGTGATACAAAAGCAAATATCCCTAAAGATGGTATTACCGCTTGTCAGGCTTGAACACAATCAGCTTTTCATACTTCTGGGTCTGCTGCGTTAATGGTTTCGTCACTGCTTCATTAAAAAGACGATACTCTGTCGTGCCATCAAAGGGGTTGAGTCCAGCATCTCGAATTTGCTGACAAATATCTTTGTGAAGTTCTACTTCAGCTTCACGACGATTTTTTGACTGTGTGAAACTGCTGAATTCCTGACCGCTATGTCTAACAATCATCATATAAGGCTTTGCTCTCGAGTGAAAGTATCTATTACTAATGACAACTCAAGCGACCACATAACCTAAAATCAAAACCATCAAGAAAACAGTAAAAGGGTGCATATTGACCTCCATCATCTTCGTTCACGTCTAAACAGGAAGCATCTTCGTTTTTATAAAAAACAACATGAAGAAAACAGGACGCAGTTGCTACATTTGCACTATAGAACAAATTAGGATGGAGGTCAAAATATAATGGTGTTGAGCAAGGTTAGGATTACTCAACACCTACATTTTACGCAGCTTGTTTCAAGGGTTCTTCTTCGGTATTTGATGCCACTTCATTTTCATCAAAAAAGGTCACAAGTTTTGGCACGTAGTTTTTATTTTTGATGATACTCATAAGGAAAGCAATCAACCCTTTGCTGGTCATACTGCTAAAGTCCTGATTAAACCCTAACTCATTCAACAGTCGTACCAGTCCAGGTTTACGATAACCTTTGAAAAACGTTTCTGAGGCTTTGAAATGGTTGGCCATATCAATCTCGAGGTCTTTGGCTACTTCAAGAGGTAAGGCTCTATCTCCTGGCTTAGGGTCAAAATCATACCAAGACCCAAAGGTGCAAGCTGTTAGTGCATTGAATAGGGTTTGAATGTCTTCATCGTTTAGCTTTTTGAAATAGCGATAGAGTTTAGCTTGGTCTTTGCCGTAAGTTCTTAACTCGAGCGGATAGATTTTTACAGCATGTCCACCAAACTTTTTAGCAAGAGCATTGATGTGAGGTACAAAGATTTGCTCGAGAGCCTCAGTCTTGAAGTCTTGACCTAAAGAGGGAATGTCTGTTTTTACCTTGACCTCATCACACCCCAGCAAGCCCATAATATTGAGAATCAGACAATGACGGTGATTGGTACTCAGTGCAGTTTGTAAAGCCTGGGTTTTTAAGTTTCTGCATTCCATCAATAGGCGTTTGGTGTATGGGGGTGGTGCATCTTTTGTTTTAGGTGTTGTTTTCTTTGTTGCTGTTTGCCGTTTGATAACACCCTCATAGGTTTCAACCTGCATGGTTTCACCCAAAATACGAATAATGACACCATGCTGTTTAGGGTCGGGAGTTTGGGCTTTGTCATAATTCCAAGGGTTGATGTCTGCTGAGTACCCTACTTCTACCCATGCCCAGGATTCGGCATAAGTTTTACGCATTTCTTCAATCGCCTCGAGTTGTAACCGTTTGGCCTGCTCAGTGTCTAAAAAACACTGCTCGTGTTCTTCATCAAAAAGATTATTGCTGATTTCACCCTTGTAGTGCTCGAGGGGAAACAAGGCGTGTTTCACAGGCATAAGGTGGTCACTAAGGTGTTGTTTAATCTGGTCGGGTGGCCATGTATACCCTTGTTTGATTTGTTTGAGAATAAAGGTTTGTGTTTCAAAACTTGCATTAGTGAGTTGTTGAGCTTGGGCCAGGGTGACTTCATCCTTGCTAAAAGCCTGTTTAATCCTGTGACTCAGTTTGGTGGCAATGGCTAAACGTTGCTCGACCGTTCGGGGTAAAACAGCCATCTTAATAGCAATGGATTCCACATCACGCCCTTGCTGAATCATTTCAGCAAAGGCTATAGCTTCATCCAAGGGGTGCATGTCGGCTCGGTGAATGTTTTCGGCGGTGGCTAGCTCGAGTACCTCTAAATCGGATAAGTCTTTGACGGCCACAGGCATGGGATAGCCTTTGGGAAGTTGCCCTTTGTCTATCCAGTGCTTGACTGCTAAGTATCTACCTTCACCGATAACGACTTCGTACTTCTTCCCCTTTTTTCTGGCTGTGAGGTTGTGTAACACTCCTTGCTCGAGAATCGAGTTGGCTAGCTCGAGCAATTCTTTTTCACTGCGTTTATGTTTGCGTGGGTTGAGGAGTGATAAAACTAGCTGGTCATGGGGAATACTATGAATAATGGTTTCAGTGAATTGGGTTGCTGAAATGGTGGCTTTTTGTGATTTGTGTTTCATGTTTTTCCTTTCCGAAAGTTAGGAGTGATGGCTTCATCACTCCTCTTTGTTATTTGGTGGGTCGTGTGTCGTTAATCGCTTGTTTGAATTTTGCTGCGCTGTAGCTGCCGTCCATGACCATTTGGTACAACCTGTCTAAAAGGTTGAGACCATGTTCGTTAAGGTGGTTGTTCACGGCTGACTCGACAGTTTTTAGAGCAAGTTTACTCAGCCTGTTACCGTCGTCTGTTTTGCGTAGGATGGCGATAACTTTTTCCATAGCTTCTTCTCTGGTCATGCGGCCCTCGCCAAGGGTTCGTATGAATAATGGTCTTGTGGCACTTCTGGAAGTGATGAAACAAGAGGTACAGGTTGCGCTTCTTCGGTGAGTAGTTTGATAAGAATGTCGGCAGTTTTGCAAGCTCTCTCGGCTGCTGGGAGAATATCGCGCGGGTTGTCTGCCCAATTTGCCAAATAAGCAAAGCTGTATTGGCTCGAGTCTAATCCTAAAGCGTCACAAACCAGAAAAGCACAACTTTCCGCCTCGAGTTCACCTCGAGTGCGGTCATTGGTTTCTCTGTGCATCAGGGCATGTGCAAGCTCATGAATAAAGGTCTTTAGGGTTTGCAAGGGGGGCAAGTCATTTCTAAGGATGATGCTGTGCTTGGTTGGTGAGTACATCCCTTTAGCTCGTTCTAAGGGTGCATAGCTGAGGGTTATATGTTGAGCTTGGCAATAGGTCTCGAGTTTCTTAATTACGCTGTGGATTTCATCACTCGAGCCTTCTAAGAGTTTTGATACGGGTAGCTCGAGATTATCACCATCTGTTTGTGAGATGTCAAAAACTACAGCACTTTTATAACCTACAAGGTCATACTGCTTTTCTTCACCTTCACGTTTTTTGGTGATGGGTGCAACAATCGCTATACCCGTTTCACCTCGTTTCACTTGTCGCCCAAGAGCCTTCCATTGCTGGTAGCCAGCTACATAAGAAGCAAGAGGAGACTGTAACCAGATGAGGTAAACATTGCTAAAGCTATACTGACTCATTTTCTTACGAAGTTTTAAGGCTGCTTTGTAACTTTCACTCCGCATGAGTTTGGCGACGTTCTCAGCTAAGAGATGAGCAGCACGGTTTGTTTTTTCTGTCATGATTGTCCTTTCTAAAAAGTGACGAGTGCTCAGTGGTGAGTGATGAGTGAAAGGCTTTTACACTGGGCACTGTTCACTCATCACTCTTCACTGTCTAAGCTGCTTTACTGCCAAGAATTCCAAGAATCACATTATTAGTAGTGCTGCGTCTAAACTCTCGAGTGTTTTTAAGCTGTTGGTAATTACTGGTCAGGTTAAAGACGTTTTCATGGGCGGGTTTGTCTACCGTGCCACAGCCTCTGCATAGAGGACATTCACGTTGTTGTTCTATTGGATACCATTGCTCTGCTTGAGAATCAAAATATCCACCTGAGACACTTTCCTCGAGATAACCTTCCCCATGACATATCGGGCAATCAATCTTTGTCATAGATGATTGTCCGAAGGTTGAGCGAATGCGTCCCTCTGGCTCAAGGCTGTTCATGCTGCTGCCTCTAAGGTTAGTGCATGGTGCGCTTTTAGGTGTGATTGACTAAACACGAAAGCATCATCTTGTTCGTTGCGGGTTTTGACTTCTCTTACTTCGGCATAGATTACGAGTTCGTTGTCAAAGCGTTTATGGTAGCTAAAGCTGATACCGTAATGTCTGAGTAGGAGGGTTGCTTCTATCAGTTTGTAGTGTTTTTTGAGGATACCCAAGCATATCTTTCCACCAAAGGCCCCGACTTTTGCGCTAAAGTCTGCTAGTAAGTTCTCCGTGCGCTCTGCTTCGGGGGCATGATTGAGGTAATCCATCAGCTCTTTGAAAACGTTGATGGTGGTAAAGACCGGTGAGGGTTGTCTCGAGGTCTTCTCGTTCTCCACAGGCTTAGAAGTTTGCTCTCGATGTGCTATAAACATGGTAGCTCCTTTCGAGGAGTGGCTAGGGGGCTGTGTTGTCCGTCGAAAAGAAACACAGCTCTCGCTTTTTGTTTTAACTCTCTAATACGTCACCGTTACCTTAGGGGTTGCCCGTCGCACTATGGCTCGATTACCTCCTTTCTTGCTCGAGGTTGGCGTGATGTTAGGCCCTTTATGGGGTCGGGTGGCTGGTTGTCAAGGTTCGCAGTTAAGGGTGAGCTAACTATCTGTATTATAAAGTTTACTTTATATAAAGTCAAGTATATAATCTTAATTTAAGTTGAGTATGTTGCTATAAAGTTGAATTTATATAGTGTGTGCTTTATAGTAGTGTTGTGTTAAAGATTCGACTTGATAAATTTGTGCAGCCAAATACTGACCTGAGTCTGTTAAAAGTCTCGGAAAAATCCGAAATCACTTATCCTGCTTTACACGATTTAATTTCTGGCAAAAAGCAAGTAATGAAAACAGATAATCTTGACAAAATAATTACAGCACTCAGGGAACTAACGGGTAAAACAATCACGCCTAATGATTTGCTCGAGTACACACCAGACTTACTAAAAAGAACTAAAAGGTAAATTCTCTATTTTGGGAGATTGCTCAAGCTGCTTCATGATTCCGCCTGACGATTCAGGATTTTTCCCCGATGACGACAAGTGTCAAGACTTTTTGAGAAACAAAAACTCGGCTTGGTCTTGACACGTTCTAACTCTGCCCTAGTCTTTGATGATTCACAACACTATTCAAGGGAGGGAAAGATGGTGTGTTATCTTTCCCTCCTGCCTCACGGCGAGTGGGTTTTTGGTTTAGATTTTTCGCAAGTGACGAGTGATGCATGACCGGCACTCAGCATCAAAAATACCCAGGGTATTACCTACTAAGGTTTAAGTGTACAGCTCTTATTTATAAAGAGCAGAGTGTTACTGACAACCGCATTCGCTTCTAGGCAGCCCATTTCAGACCTTTCCTCGAGTAATCAAATACCTTGTCATACACGAGGTCACAGGCTTGCTTAAAAGAAACCCTGTCGTAACTCTCAGGCAAGTTCTTATCCAGCACTTTTTCCACCTCTGAACGCACACTTTGCTGGCTCTGGGTGTCTCTATACCAATCTTGAATAAGCACTTTAGGACTTTCTTCTGCCAGACGTTTCAAAAGCTGTTTAGCGGCCAACTTAACCTTTTGGGTTTCTGCTTGGGTCAGTTTATCTTTTTTGATGAGGTCAAACAGCTCGAGTTCGTCAGGACTGAGACCTTCACGGATGTGCCGTTCGTCTTCTTGGTGCAAGTCACGGTTAAAGTTGAGCAAGTCCTCAAAATAAGTGTCGGCAGAACTCGAGCCGGCATTATATCTATCAATAATTTTTTGAAACCGCTCAGCAAAGTCAACTCGAGTAGTATTGACCCTTAGCATATTGGCCAATTTGTCATCAATAAACGCTCTTAAACTGGCAATCTCAATGTTTTTGTATTCGGTCTCCTTAAATTCTGCTTTAAGTAGTTCATAATCAATTTTGCTTAAATCCCAGGTCTTACCTTTTTTAATGATTTGGTACTGCGCTGTTCTCATGTGTTCAGCAAAAGCGTCAGGATTATGTACCACGACGCTTTCATCTAAGAGTTCCGCAATCCTCCTGGCCACTTCATCAATATTTTGCTCGTCAATGATGCTGTCTATTACGCCCCGCAAATACTGAAAAACAAAGACGAGCTTTCTGGGTTCACGTATGATTTCGGGTTTACACGCCTCATACAGCGCACTGATAGTGTTGTCGTAGACCTTAAAGGTTTTATGACCTTCTTCAAAACCAAGAAGGATGTTGGCATACTCCTTAAAAGCTGCGATGTTCTTAAAAATGTCATCCTGCTCTGCAAGAGTCTTTAAGTCAATACCTCGCTCCAAACACCAAGCTAAACCCTCGCTTATGGCATCATCCAAAGTCTTAACCAGCTCTGTCTTTGGCTGAACTGGACTATCGTCAGTTTTACCCTTTCCCTGACCATAGTCTCGCAAGGCCTTATTGAGATTTCTAAAAACATTGTAGTAATCAATAATTTCGCCGTTACGCTTGGTTACGCCGTTGATAACATGAGATGTTACCCGGTTCGCCCTTGCGATAGTCTGCATGAGTGTGTGACCCTGCATGGGTTTATCGAGGTAAAGCGTGGAGACAGTCTCAGCATCAAAGCCAGTAAGCCACATGGCACAGACAAAAACGAGCTGCAAGGGATGCTCGGGGTCCTTAAAATTGTGTTCAATATCGTGAGCGTGCTCGTCCAGCTTATTCATGCGTTCGGTGTGGGGTTTTAGGTTCAGTCCCTCGGCTTCAAACCGCTCGAGGTCTTGGTGGTCGTAGCTAATGACCACAGCCATTTCTACCGAACGCATCCACTCGAGCTGTTTTCTCAAGCGGTCTTTTTCCACATCACTCTGCGCCCCACGAATTTGTCCACGCAAGGTTTTAATAGCCTCTTGCCAGTAACGCTCCACTAAGTCATACATTCTGACTGCGGTAAATTTATCAACTGCAATGACGATGCCTTTGCCGAGGTAGCCCCGTTTTGGAAAGTGGTCAACAATATCTCTGGCGACTATTTCTAAACGGTCAGGCCGCTTAATGACTTCTATTTCCTGAGCGTATTTGTCCTCGAGTTTGGCTTTTTGGATTTCAGTTAGTTCTTCAGACTCGAGCAAGCCATAAAACTCTTCGCTCAAATCCTCATTTTGATTGAGGACTTCGGGTACACGTTTTTCATAATAGAGCGGTACGGTCGCGCCGTCTTCAATGGACTGCTGAAAGTTGTACTCGGAGACGTAATCACCAAACCAGGCATTGGTTTTTCGCTCACGCCCCAACAGAGGCGTACCTGTAAAAGCAATAAACTGGGCGTTCGGTAAACCTTTACGCATGTTGTCAGCGAGAGCTTCGTATTGCGTGCGGTGGGCCTCGTCAACAATCACCACGATATCGTCTCGAGGACTCAAAGTAGGATATTCTTTTCCTTTGTCAAACCTAAATTTCTGAATGAGCGAAAAGACCAGGGTTTTATTTTGGCTCAAAAATTTCCGCAACTCATGGCTATCTCTTGGCTGAGCGGTGTCACTCTTTTTGACCGTTTCGGTACTCAAAAAGTTTCGGTAAATCTGCCCGTCTAAGTCTGTCCTATCGGTGACAATCAAAAAGGTAAAATCTCCTGAGAGTTTTCGCTTAATTTTACGAGCATAAAAAATCATGGAAAAACTCTTGCCTGAACCCTGGGTATGCCAGAAAACCCCTAGCTTGCCCTCAAGTTCTTTTCGCTTCTTAAAAACCGCAAAGGCATGATTGACCCCGATAAACTGATGATTCTGGGCGATAATTTTACTGGTTTCGTTGTGGTAAAGAATGTAGTTTTCTAAGTAGTCTAAAAGTTTTTCAGGCTTACACAAACCCTGCAACACATATTCGATGCTGGTTCCCTGGGCCTCGATACGCTCGCGGTCAATCTGCTCTTTTTCCGAGTCAACGCGCAACCACTGAAAGAACCTATCCCACTTGGCGGTAAAACTCCCTACTCTGGTTTCAATGGCGTTAGAGAGAATACAAAACGCATTGGTCAAAAAAAGCTGCGGGATGTCCTCTTTGTAGTTGGTCAAATTCTCGTCGTAGGCAGTTTTTAGTTTGACGTTTGAATTCTTAAACTCAATAAAGACCAGTGGCAAGCCGTTGATATAAAGAATGACATCAGGCCGCCGCCACTTATTTTCACCTTTGATCCAGAGCTGAGCCACTGCTAAAAACTCGTTTGCTGAACCATCGGTAGTCCAGTCATTAAAGTCAATCAGCTTGACCCTAGCCTGCTCTGGTTTACCCGCCTCATTATCAAATTCAACCGTGACCCCATCTTGAATAAGACCATAAACCTCTTTATTGGCTCGCAAATTATAGTCGAGAAAGCGTCTCTGGGAAATTTGCTCGAGCGCAAGCTCCAAAGCCTGCTGAGGCAAACCAGGGTTCAAGCGTTTAAGCGCAGCCTTGAGCCTGTCCGTCAAAATAACTTGCGCTTTATTTGGGCGATTAGACAGGTCACGCAAGTCTGCGGGGTCTTGGGTAAAGCAATCGAGCAGTTTGTAACCATAAGCAGACAGACGCTGCAAACAGGCTTTTTCAATGTCATCTTCGGAGATGAAGTTGGGCATCCTCAGCTATTCTCCTCTTCTTTCATGCTGGGCGGGAAGGCAATATCAAGGTCAGCGACGGATAGTTTGCCGGATATGAGGCGGGGGAGTAAAAGGTCTCGAGTTTTTAGAAGGTTTTGGTTAGCTTCTAACAAAATCTCTTTTTGTGACGCTATTGGATCGACGATGTTCATAAATTGTTCAAGTATTGGTTGTGAAGGCATTAAGAGCTTTACACGTTTTAGGTGAGCTATTGTAAAAGCCTGTTGAGATGACCCTATTGTTGTTTCAAGCAAAGACGCTTGCCCTAAGTCTGTCTGTAGCCAAAAATAGAGAAATTTGTTGACCAAATTATCACGGCTCTTAAACCAAATTAAATTCCCATCTTTGAAATAGAACCTGTCCGATTCTTTTACTAGATATGGGACTCCAAGAGTACCAACAGAAGTGATCAGAATATCATTTTTCTGTGGAGAGCCAAACCTCGATTCAATTTCAGCAAAACGGTTTTCTGAAATGAATAATGGGTCTGTAATCTCTTGATTATTATATTTTGAAATGATTTCTTTGGATCGGTAAAATGGAACTCCTTCAGCTACATAGTCACTCAAAAATATACGCTTACTTGATGTAATATCGGAAAGTTCACCGAGAGTGGCCACCGTCCAATGCTCAGGAATTCCACCGTCTAATCTTGTTTCTTTGTAATTCGGAAAACGGAAACGGACAAACCACTCTTTATAAATTTCTTCAGCTAGGGTCTCGAGCTTTTCAATTTGCCGTTTGTTATTTTCAATCAATTCATCATAGGAACTGAGGATTGCGGCTATTTTTCTTTGTGCCTTTAGTGACGGCGTATGAATTGGAAATGACTTTATTGACTGCGCGTTAAGATTTTGCTGAGACCCTCCAAGTTTTAGATTTACTAAGTTGTTATAATTTCCCTTTAAGTAATAGTAAACGTAGTGATAGTAAGCCTTTTTAGAATCAATTATTAAATTACAACAGGCCTGATTTGTTGTTAGTTCAATCTTGTTAATAGCAACGTTTCCAGCAGTATTTCCATCACCATACATGGCGATAATGACACTATTTTTAGGTACTAATTTTGCTGAAGAATTAGCAAGACCTTTCTCAGAGATTTTTGTTTCGGTTTCGTGGATTAGACCTTTTTTTACTTCCCCCGTTTTAAGCCAAGGGATACTTCCATTTTCGTAATATTCAGGGTGTGATTTCAGAGGCGTTCCTCCTGAGACCACTTTTTTGCAAAGTTCTTGAATTTTTAGTAGTTTCCATTCATCCTGCATTATTGACCAACCAAAATTTTAATGTTTTCTGAAATAGCCTTTTTTAGTTCTGTGGAATGACTATTTAACGTTTCAAGTTCATCATTCAGGTTCAAAATCTCTTGTAAGAACTCTTCTTCTGTCTTCCCATCCTCCTCAATCACCACCCCCACATACCGCCCAGGATTTAGCGAATAATCCTGCTCTTTAATGTCCTGCGGGTCAGCCCGTTTACACAATCCCGTCACATCTTCATAGCTCGCCTCTGGAAAGCGTTCTTGTAGCCAGCTTATGTGCTTGTAGTAGCTCTCGGCATCTTTAGCATCTTTATGCAGCTCTTCCAGAGCCGCTTTAAGTTGCCTGGTCTGCTGGTCGGTTTTCTTCTGCTCTTTTTCGTGTTCCCGCAGGGTTTTGTCGAGTTGTTTGAGGTTCTTGTGCAGCGTGTCAAAGAAGGGGTTAAAGGTCTGGCGCAATGTGTGCTGTGCTTTGTTATGGCTTGCGATGTCCTTGTGAACGGCTTGTTGATAGGTGGTGTAGCTGGTCTCGAGGTTGCTTAGGTCATCCCAGACGGTTTGCAGGTTGTGGGCGGCGGTTTTGCCCGTATTGTCCTCGAGGACTTTCTCGAGTTGTTCTGTTAGGGGTTTAATTTTCCTTTGGTTCGCTTGTAAATTCTTCATCCCGCTAGCAAAATAACTGTCTATCAGGTCTATAAAGCCCTGCTGGTTTCCCTTGTGCAACTGGCTTATAACGGCGATATTCTTGACCTGTTCAGCACTAAATTCACGGTGCGCCCGGTCTATCTGGGTATAAATGTTTCGAGCATCTATAAATAAAACTTTGTCGTCTTCTTTAGCTTTATCAAAAAACCACAGTGTGGCAGGCAGGGTCACGGTGTAAAACATGTTGCTGGGCAGGGTAATCATGGCGTAAATCAGATTTTTCTCGACTAGCGTTTGTCTTATCTCAGCTTCCGAGTGTCTGGCATCACTGGCACTATTGGCCATCACCAGTGCGGCTCTGCCTTTATCGTTCAAGCTGGTGGCAAAAAGATTGATCCAGAGGTAGTTGGCATTCGGTACGGCCTCTTTGGGGTCTTCTTTGGCTTTACTTTTCTTGCGGGGTATGCCATAAGTGGAAAACCGCTTGTCATCTTTGATCCGGCTGTAGCTCACGTCGTCAACGTTAAAAGGTGGATTGGCCAGCACGTAGTCAAACTTACCCATGCTATCAAAGGGGTCTTCGTAGTAGCTTATGGCCTGTTTGACTTCTCCGCGCAAACCGTTTACTGCCAGGTTCATTTTGGCAAGTTTGATGGTTTCTGACCTTTTTTCCTGTCCATAGACAAAAAAGCCCTCATCATCTTGTGGTTTGTGCTCATTTCTAAACTGAGCACTCTGGACAAACATTCCTCCGCTACCGCAAGCGGGGTCAAACACCGTTCCGTTTGTCGGTTCTATCATTTCGACCATGAGCCTTACCACCGAGCGAGGGGTGAAAAATTCCCCGCCACCCTGACCTTCAGCCAGAGCAAAGTTACCCAGGAAATACTCGTAGATTTGCCCAAACAAGTCGCCGGTGATGTTTTTAGGAATATTGCTAAAGTTTTTAAGCAAGGTTTTTGGAATGCTGTTGTCGGTGCGGGTGAGTCTGGCGTATTCGTCCTGTGGCAAGACACCTCTTAACTCGGGTTTATGATTTTCTATCTCTTGCATGGCCTCTTTGACGGCTTTGGCGATGTCTTCTTGCTCTGGCAAATTTAGAAGATAGTCATAGCGGGCTTTTTGGGGCAGATAAAACCCGCACTTCTCGAGGGCAATGTCTGCGACGCTGCGTTCACGTCGCCCACCTTTGAGGCCTTCGTATTCTGCCAGGATTTCTTTTTCATACTGGCTATAGATATTGTCGGCAAACCTTAAAAAGATAATCCCCAGTACGGGCGTGCTGTACTCATTGGCGGTCAGGTCAGAGTTACCGCGTAGGGTGTCGGCACTGCGCCAGAGTTCTTCCTCGAGTTTTTTTAGTTCTTCGCTGGTCATGACCCTCTCTTTAAGTCAATCTTTGACTAAAGTATACCCTCTGCTTTAGGGATTGACTAAATAAAGAATTCAACTCCAAAATCTGTAAACGACGAGGATTCTGAGTATCATGACTACTTTTACCAGCCTTACTGAAACAGTTTAGTTTACGATATCTTTTTTCATTTCAATTAAGCCACTGTCATTCTCACTAGCCTTGCCTACCCGCTTATCCACTTGATAAGCCTCGAGCTTCCCCTCAAATGGCTTTAGCAAAGGTTCTACTTGGTCTGTGTCCCCCTCGAGCCAGAGATTAAACTGATCCTCTTCTAAAATCACTGGCATCCGGTCATGAATAGGCTGCATAACCTGATTTGGGGTAGTGGTAATAATGGTGTAGGAATAGATGCTGTCCTCACCCTTCTGCCAGTGGTCATAAAGTCCCGCAAAGGCCAGTAAGTCCCCATCTTTGCGGTGAATAAAGTGAGGTGTTTTTATGTTTCCTTCTTTCTTCCACTCAAAGAAGCCTAATGCTGGCACAATGCAGCGTTGATTCTTGAAAGGTTTCTTAAAACTGGGTTTATCGTTTAGGGTTTCAGCTCGAGCATTAAACAGACTGGCTTTAAAGTCTTTAGGATCACTGACCCACGAAGGCATTAACCCCCATTGGGCATTTAAGACTTCTCGTTGTTTAGGTTGCCAGATGACTGGTGCAACTTGAGTTGGGGAAACGTTGTAGTTCTCAAAGATTGCAGGTTGAACATTAAAGAGTCGTTCAAACAGTTTTACATCCCATCCACCGCTATATCGTCCACACATGTTGATTCCTTTCTAGATGATTTGTCTATCATCTTCTAAATCGTTTTGTCATAACTCTTGACAATTATCTTCAAGTCAACTACTCTTAATGATAGTATACCTTAATTATTCAGGTATGTGTTAAGAAGGAGAACTATGGAACTAACCAAACAACAAAGGAGGGTCTTAACTTTCCTTAAGTATCACTGGAAAGAACGAGGAGGTCAACCTAATCTTTCAGAAGTGGCAAATAGCCTAAATATGCACTATGTATCTTTAAGACAACATTTAGATGCAATAGCAACTAAAGGACATATCACTATTGAATCAACGGGTAGAGGTAAATCTCCGATTATTCGTTTGAATAATGAAGGAGTACCGCTTATTGGAGAGATAGCAGCAGGATTACCTCATGAAGTAGAAGCCTATACACATGGGTATTTAAGACTACGTGGGGGTGGTGATCGGTTTGGGCTTAAGGTTAGAGGTGACTCGATGGCTGACCTTATTCAACCTGGTGATGTGGTTGTGTTAGAAAAGAAGCCAGCCAAGAGTGGTGATATCTGTGCGGTCAGGATTGAAGGGGGTGAGGTTACTCTTAAGTATCTTGACCTCTATACCAACAATCGTGAATTAGCTTTACTTCGTCCACATAATCCAGATTTTGACACCCTCGAGGTTGAACTCGATAACGTCATGATTGATGGGGTGTTTCAGTCTTTGCTTCGTGGTGACATTATTGATGAACTGTTAGAAGAAATAGTTCTTAACTAAAAAGACGCACGTTCTACTTTGCGGGCAGTCGTGCGTCTTTAGAACAACAAAAACCATTGGAGGCTTTTATGTCTTATTGTTATTGTACGGCTTTTTCATATGAATTTGTGGGCAAATTATGTTAGTTTGTGCTCTTTTTGAACCCTTTGCCTTATGGCAGGCGGTGTGGGAAAGACCTGATCTAAAGGGTAGACCCTTAATTACCTTACATCAGGGTAAGGTGCAACTGCTTTCTAAAGAAGTTAAGCAATGTGGGGTTAAAGCTGGGATGGTTCTCGAGGGTGCCAGAGGTCATTGTCAGGAGTTAGTCATTATTGAAACTGATACACCAACTCTAAAAAGTGCCTGGGAAGGATTAATAGCACAGCTTTATGGGTTTACTGACAGGATTGAGAGTGTAAGGCTAGGGGTTTTTTTTCTTGATGTAGAACCCTACCAAATGAAGCAGATTGCAGAGGTATTTGAGGCTCGAGTGGCTAGTAGTGAAACTCAGGAACAAAGTTATCTGCTCGCACTAACAACATCTCAAGGAAACGCCTCAAGTTTTTCTGGTAAAGAAATCCAAAATAGAATTGCAACTATCCCACTCTGTATTTTGAGAGCACTTGGAGTAAATCCTCTAACCCTCGAGCGTCTAAGTTGGCTTGGTCTAAACAAGTTAGGCGATTTGATGAAGTGGACTAAAGCACAACTCCAAGGTTATTTAGGGAGTGAAGCAAACCTAATCATCCGATATTTATATGGTCCATACAGAAATAATGTTCTAACCTACACACCACCTATCATTTTAAACGCAAGTTATGACTTTGAAGATGCCGTCCTGGAGCCTTACTTGTTTGAGCCTGTAATCAAATTGCTGTGTCAAAATATTTCGCAACAATTGAATGATAGAGCCGCCTCGAGATTATCTGTTAAAGCTGTTTCTTCAAAGCTGATGTTTAGTAGCACAAAAGCCAGTCACTATCCGTTGCGTGATGTGGGAATGCTCGAGCGTTTGGCTCTATCAGCACTTCAGGACTCAGGGATTTTAGGACTTGAGATTGACAGTATCGAATTAACTCTGTCTGGAATTTACAGACCTGTACGTCAAGGTCATTTATGGCAGCAAAGAGAAAATGTTGAAATGGCTGTTGCAAAAGTTAGTGAACGTTATCCAGGCAAGTTACTCAAGATCTTAAATGTTGATCCTTACACACCACTATCTGAGTTTGCTTATAAGTTGATTCCTTTTGAGAATGGTCAGAGCAAAGTAAGCGAGGTGAGGAATGCTCGAGGTCGAACTCAAAAACAACCGACCCTACAAAGTCAGGGGGTGCTTGGTTTCTGATGTGATTGATTCGTATCGCATCTGGCCAAGATGGTGGGAAGGCTATCAGCCAAGAGAGTATTTCAAGCTCGAGGTTGAAGGAATCATGATGGATATTTATCAAAGTGAAGGAGCGTGGGCAGTATCAAAAGGGAGCGGCTTAAAGCACTCTTAAATGTTCACTCCTACTTTTCCTTTGGTCAGGGAGTCTCGAGTCCTCGTTCTTTAGTTGAACGTGCGGCAGAACTGGGCTATACCCATTTAGGCTTAACTGATAACCTTGGTGTCTTTGGTTCAGTTGAATTACATAGTGCAGCTAAGAAATGTGGCGTTAAAGCTGTAATAGGTTCCACACTACCTTTACTACACAATGGTGAGACTTATCCTCTGGTTTTACTCGCTTCTTCTCGTAAGGGCTATGAAACCCTAAATGAACTTACCACTCTGGTTAAAGCTCAAAAGGATGTTTTAACTGTTTCTATGCTCGAGAACTACCATGAAGACCTGCATGTATTAACTGGTGGACGCAAGGGTTTTCTAACACAGTTACTACAAAATAAAAAGATAAGAGAGGCAGAAAAGCTATTGGATGTTTTGAAGGGTACATTCCGAAACAGATTATGGATTCAGCTTTACTTTGATTATTACCCCTGGGACATGCGAAGAATTAGAGCCTTGAGAGACTTTGCCATTGACCAGAGAGTTTCTGTAGTTGCTGCCCCAGAAGTCAGATATGCCACCTCAGACTTATTCACGCTCTATGACACTTTAATCTGTGGAAGACTGGGGATAACCTTAAATACACCCCATCCAGAACGACCAATTAATGAATATCAAGCAATTCCTGATGCACTCGAGTTTCCAATTCCTTTTCCAGAAGCCATTGAGAATGCCAATAATCTAGCAGAAGAATTATGTTTTGATTTGTTACCCGATAGACTTATACCGCCACCCTCGAGGTTACCGGATGGCTATACATCTGAAACATACTTAAAGTCACTATGTCGTGAGTCTCTACTCGAGAAATATCCTGGTCATTTATTCAGTGAAGCCAAAGAACGCTTAGAACGAGAACTCTACACTTTAGAAAGTCTAGGGTTCTCTGACTTTTTCCTGGTTGTAAGGGAAGTGATGCAGTTTTGTAAGTCTAGGGGGATCGTTGCCTCTGGTCGTGGCAGTGCTGCTGGGAGTGTGATTTGTTATTTGCTGGGGATTACGCAGGCTGACCCACTTAGTAATGGTTTACTTTTTGAAAGATTTCTGCACACTGGTAAACGGGCCATGCCGGATATTGATATAGATATTTCATCCTCGAGGCGTGATGAAGTCTTTGCTTGGGTTGAGGATAGGTTTCCTCATTCGGCGATGGTGTGCAACAAGGTGACTTACTATATTATCCTCAGCTATTCAGGATGTAGGTAGGGCTTTGGGGTTGCCTGCTAATGCTAGAAATGCTTTAACTAAGGCATTGGGGAGAGATTTCAAAGGCATAAGACCACATAAGGCGAAAGAGGCGCAAATAGCTTTTGATGAGGTGTTGGGGAGAGCCCCAGTAAAAGAAGTGTTGATTTCTTTGTTATCCAAAATGGAAAAAGGCTTTGTTAGACAGATAGCACCCCATTCTGGTGGATGGGTGCTATCTCGTTATCCTCTGGCTCACTATTCACCTATGGAAAGGTCAACGGGTGGGTTGAGGTTGATTCAGTTTGATAAGGATGACACCGAGAGTTTAGGACTAATGAAGCTGGATTTGTTGGGGTTAAGGATGCTTAGTGTATTTGAACGCACTCGAGAAGAGATACTTAAAACCGAGGGTGAATGGGTCAATGTTGAGGATGCACCGGATGATGTGAATGTCTGGAAGGAGATTCAGACTGGGGATACCATGACCTTGTTTCAACTCGAGTCTCCTGGGCAAGTCAGGATGAGTGTGCAACTTAAACCCGAGACTCGGAAAGATTTGAAAGATCAGGTGGCTTTGTTTCGACCTGGACCTATTCAGTCGGGGACAGTTCATCCATATTTGAATCGAAGATTGAATAAGGAAAAGACTGTTTATTTGCATCCTGCCCTCGAGCCTATCCTTGAAAGAAGCTATGGTGTCATTTTGTTTCAAGAACAAGTCATGCAGATTGCTCATCATTTTGCTGGGTTTGACTGGGAGGCTTCGGATAGATTCAGGAAATTAGTCTCGGGTTTTGAAGATGAATATGAAATCAGAATTGAGAGGAAACGGTTTATTGAAGGAGCTATCAGGAAACACAATGCCAGTAGAAAAGAAGCTGAGGAAGTGTTTAATGCTTGTGCTGCCTTTAGGGGATATGGGTTTGCTGAGAGTCATGCCTGGGCTTTTGGATTACATGCTTACACTTCTGCCTGGTTAAGACATCATTATCCAGCAGAATACTTAGCTGGGGTCATGAGTGAACAGCCTGGGATGTATTCAGCTTCTACAGTCAGGCAACATGCTAGAGAATATGGGATTGGGTTTGGTAGGTTAGATATTAACAAGAGTGGGTTTCATTATTTTGTTGAAAAAGTCTATCAAGTTGGTGCAGATATTCAGAGCAAGTTTCTAAGACCACCGTTATGCGTTGTGGATGGAGTATCTAAAGAAGCAGCTAAGGAAGTGATTCTCGAGCGGTTACAGCGTGGTCCCTTTACAAATCTTCAAGACATAGTGGAGAGAACAACTTTACCGAGGGATGCTTTAGAGGCATTGGCTCGAGCTGGGGCCTTTGATCGTTTGATAGATAGGCGGGAAGCACTGTTTCAGATTGCTTTACTTATTAATACTCGAGTTCCCAATCAAAATCAGTTATTCACGCCTATGCAAGCACCAGCATTTCCAGATTTAACCATAATGGAGAAAGTGAGCTGGGATTATAAGACCAAAGGCTTTACTGAAAGGGAGATTCATCCGGTGGATTTAGTCAGGCAGAATCTTTTAGAGCTAGGAGCTTTGCCGATGACTCGGCTTAAGTATGCTGAAGGGTTTGTTAGGACTGGGGGATTAATTGTGGCTAGGCAGAAACCACCTACTGCAAATGGGTTTGCTTTCTTTTTGCTCGAGGATGGGGTGGAAAGGGTGCAAGTGGTTATTTCCCCTGATTTGTGGGAACAGCAACGGACCACTTTAAGGGATGCGCAGATGTTACTCACTGAGGGGGATTTACAGAAAGAGAAGAAGGCGTGGACGTTGAAGGCTAGTAGGGTGTGGGAGGTCTCGAGTGGGTTTAGGGGCAATGGGTATGAATATGGCTAAGTCTATACTAGCTGGGCTTTGAACAATAGCACAATAAGGGGAGTAAACTAGCCCAGATGATTGGCATAGATTTACAAAGCTATCTAAAGATGGGAATCCAAAGCTTAGTTCCATTAGCCGTTTCGCATGGGTTGAGATATTAGTTATCACAGGTCAAAAGTTTTACGCAAAGTTAGCGTATAAGACCTGTAGATAGAAAAATACAATTAACATCCTCTATCTACAGGGGAATTACAAACTAACAAACTATTCTAACGAATAGCGCAGGATTAAAAATACCTCTTTTGCCTTCCGGTTCAGAACTTTGTCATCGCGAGAAAGTACAAGATTACTGGATACCTCTGTTCCATTAAGGTCATTACTTAAATCCGAAACATCTGGGTTATTGGAAGGTTTTGTTTGGGCTTGACCACTGTATAATACAAGTTCGCTTATTGCCAACTTCTTACCCTGTGTAAAGTAGGGAAAGTGATTTCGACGAAGTATTACATTCAATTCGGTTGTATTTTCGTCATTTGCAAATGCCGACCACTCTGTTGGGAAATCATGGCGGAGGTTAAGCAACAATGCAAAGGTTGACTTTGTAGTTTCTTGGAATAGCTCTTTTAAGGCTGACGTTACCTTGGTAGCCACAACACCCTGACGCGATGTGTAACGAACATGCAAAATGACATCTGAAATGCTTGCATAATCAAAAGCACGATAATCCTTTGGCAAATCTAACTGCCAGGTGCTTTCTGCCCCTGCTCCTTCAAAGGGCAAAAATCGTTCATCACGAAGATTGGTTTCAAATAGTCCACTATCATTTTGCCCACTGCTTGTTACAACAGATTGCACGGCACCTGTATAATCCATAAACCGAGTATCTTCTGTTCCTTGGCGCAAATACTCGCCGTCACTGAGTATCGGCGATTTGCGTAAGCTGCTTTTCAAAAGCGACAGTGTGCAGTTCACATTTGTATAGGGTCCAACGACTGATGGTATTGAAAGGGCCACACTTTTTATACGGCGCATGTAATGACCAGGACAGTCAAGGTCATAAAGCCACTCGGGAATCGTCACTTGACAAGTCCCAGTTGCTTTTAGGGTTAATAAAGCAAGTGGGTCAAGCTGCCGCAATGAAACATGTTTGGTTAATTCCAATTCACGCTTGTTGTTCTCGAGGTAGGCCATGTCCATGCGTTCAATATCTAAGTACAACGCTTCACCTGACAATAAACCCTTACGGCCACCATCCCAATAGTTGAATTTAATAAAGTCTTGTGCGTCCACCTCTGGGCGCATCAATTCTTGTTTCATGGTTCGTTCCGCTTTACGCGCAGTCTCAAATGCAAAGCGGTAATACTCATAGTAGAGTCTCGAGGTTTCACCCTGCATCCAAAGATAAAGCTCTTCATTGGTAAACTTACCCTGGAGGAAGTCTTTTACTTCATTAGCATTTTCAATCTGCTTCTGTATGTTTAGGTATTCATGGTAGGCGATTTGTTCAGCAATGAGCGAAGTAAGAATTTGTCGCCCGTTTTGCATGAGGTCGTGGGCAGCTAGGTTGTATTGCAAAATCCAGTCATCGGCCCGACGTTGGTAAGAAGCTGTTCGAGAAACCATGCCTGCTTGATCTCGCTCCCATGCTGAGACAATACCTAATGCATCTCCAACAAATTTTGCAAGTGAAACCAGTGCTGTACCAGCTTTGATGTCAACTGTTCCGCCTAGTCCCCAAAAATGCAGATTTGCTTTTGCGTCAGGAATAGCTACAAACGAGCCTGCAAGGGTGTGACTTGCAGAGGCCAGCAAGCCTGTGTCTCTTGCTCGAGGTAAGTGACTATTAAGCTCTGTGTCCTCGTTTGAATTTAAGTAAAGCCTTCCAGAACCAGAACCACCAAATACACCAAGCGGATTGGAAAGCCCATTAGACGAAGAATCTTTTGCAATTTCTAGTTTTGGAAGAGGTTGTGTTGCTATTGCTTTTTCATACTGGCCTACCAATTTGCTATAGGTTTCGTCAAAGTTACTTTCGTTAAGGACAGAACGGTCTAGCGTTATATCATCTGAAACATTCGGGTCACTTGACAGACCAAACACGCGCTGGTAATAGCGCATACGCTCTAAAGCACTCTTGCGACTGGTCAACAAAGAAGCTGTCGTCTCTTGTGCTTGCTTCCACTGCAAGAAGCGCACTTCCTGCGTCATCTGCTGGATTTTTATCTCGTGACTTTGCCGAATAAGCGCAAGGCGTTCAGACTCACCTTTCTCAATAGCTGAAAGCAAGGCATTACCAAGACTGCGTACTTCACCGCAAAGACGCAAGGCTTTCTGGATGAGAACCTGACAGCGAACAGGACTGACAGGTTGATTTAGACCGTTGACGATGCTACTAATATCAATTCCTGCTGCTGCCGCTTTGACCAGCATTCCTGGATCAAGGGGTGGGTCAAAGAGCGCAAGTGGGCGAACAACCCCTGCAATATTCATGCAATGACGAATCTTAAACAGTCGGTCTGCAACCGTATCCCAATAGCTCAACATTTTTTCGTTGCGTGGAACGCAAAAGTAAAGTGTTCGGCCAATACCAAACAACGCATTAGAATCTCCGCCTCCGCCCGTGCCTGACATAGGTGCCGCAAGATTAAAAGGAATTTGTCCTTGCAATTCAACAAACCCATTCCCTATAGAACCGAGCCCTTGTGCTTTAAGTTGTGCAAAAGTCTTGGCTTTGACTGTTCCCCGAGCTGGAATGCGTTGTGGGCGTTCACCCAGAATATTCGCTGCCAGCACGTAAATCTGGGTTGCTTCATTAATCGTCTCCAGGGTATCTTGTTGAAAAAGATGGTCACCCCAGGCAATCAGATTGTCGAGATATTTCATCACGACACTGTATTGATATGCTAGGGGTCGGGTTCGCGCAACGACATGGGGCTGAAATGGTTTATTAAGAATGGCGGTGTAACCTGCCATTATTTTATCTTGATTATTTTGATCTGCCGATGAAAGTGCTGAACGCGGCGTACTTAAAATCTGGACAATTTCTTCAATAGTGGGGTTAGCCCCTTCTTTACGAAAAGCCAGAAATTTCCAAGCCTGCTTTTTTCGGTCAATGGTCAAATCATGTGAGGTTGGATCGAAAATGTAATGAAACCAGCGTTGTGCTTCGGCAAATCGTTGATTTTTACTGAGGTGTACAGCTATGGTCAATGGAATATGAAAAAACAATTCCCAGTTGTAATTGGCGTAAGGACCATTTGTAGAGACATCTATCTCTTTAGGAAAGGATTCTGTCTCGGTTAGCAGATCCTTAGTAGGATGATAAAGGTCATCGAAAAATTTCTTCTCGAGATCCTTCTGCCATTTGGCATCCATGACACCAGGCAGTGAGTGACGATTTAACCTAGCGATGAGTTCACCAACATAAGGATGGAAGAAATTTTCAAAGGTGTAAGAAAATTTGGCATCTGATTTTTGCTTCACCAACTCTGTTGCATATTTGATTCCTACATCGTGAAAGCCGTAAGCAATTTCATAAAAGGTCATAAATTCCCCTCTAAATCTGAAAGCTGAAGGATGAGTCCTGACGGCCCAATATTACGTTCACCATATAAAACTGAACCAGTTGTACCCAAAGCCTGTGACAAATACGCATCTTCTGTGATAAAGCGTTGTACTGGTACAGGATCAATAAAACCTGGATTAGTGAATGTAGTCCTGTCATCATCCCAAATGTTAGGTATCTTAAAAACTTTAGGTGGAGCTTCAAAAACCAACGGTGGAATTTCTGAAATTTTAGGAGTAGCTAGTATGTCTTGGAAACCGAAATACTCAAAGTTCAGTATAGAAAATTCTTTTGCTATGGTTGTGACATAGAAGGCATGGCGACTATCTGAGTAAAAAAATGGTGCTTCCCAAGGTTTTTGAAGGCTATGCAATGGTTCAGTAGTGGTATCTGGGAGTGTAGTTTTCAAAATACTTCGAGTATAATTTTTACCATCTTTTTGGTAGTTGCCCATAAGGGTCGAGCCAAAAGTATTTAGCCAACGAGCATCGCGGTCTCGATAATCAATAGAATAGTAATGATAATTTGAAAATTCACTTTCTTCGCCACGTACTGGTAAGCTATGAGTATTATAAAGATCAAACCATGAAAACCCATGATTCTCGATGCCAATTCGGAGTACCGTTTCCTGATTTAGTATCCGCAGTCAATTTAAGCTTCGCTCGGTCAAATTCATTAAGCGAAAAATCAGCAAGCCGTGTTGGTTTGTTAACATCAGATGTCTTTGTAGCCTGCCACTTACCGTTGTAATACTCGCTCCAGCATAATACTGCCTGGACTGTCAACTGAGCACTGGTCTTAGCATCTTGTTTAACTGACCTTTTGATGTCACTCAAACTAACGTTGGCGAGACTCCGTTCCTTCCCAGAATCCATGGGGCCAGGCGATACAGGTGTTGAATTAGGATCAACTGCCGACTGTTTTAAAATTCTAAGCCAGAACAAAAACAGTCGCTCTTTCCAAACCACTGGAAGCACCGGATTATCTTCAATATCAAGCTTGATATGTTCCCACGGTGTCCAACTGGTATCTTCGAGCTTTCGGTAATAGTATTTACGATTTGCTCCTGCCGTGCGTGCAACAACATGATTGATTTCACCAGTGCGTTGTGCAGGATTCGCAGGAATATGGAAGATACCACATGGTTCCAACTTGGCAACCTCCTCGAGCTTCGCTAGGTAATTCAAGAGTGCTGTTGCGGCAGAGTCTTCTGTGATGTCACTTTGCAACAACTCACTTTCAATCTCCTTGAAGAAAGGAGATTTATTATCGCGTAGCTCAGGTTCGCACCAGTTCTCTGGATAAAGGTAAACCTTGCGATTAGCCTCCCATACACGGTAGCGTTTCATCCATTGCCACTGTTTTTTGTTAATAGCAAGAGGTGAAACCCTTGGCTCGAGATTCATCAAGCAACGCTCGATAAATAGTTGTAACGATGACAGTGCGTGACGGATGCGTGAGGTTTGCATACACGGCTCCATTTGCACGTCCATCAAGAAATACTCGAAGAGTTTATCTGGCGTATTGATGTGTGCACTTTCGGGATGTGACTTCAAATGATGCAAAATGTAGGTCACTAGAGCGTCACGCTGTAGACTGCGCAGTTCATCATTAATGGGTTTAATCGCATCTCGCCAATCCGCCGGATCATAGCGAGCGCGTAGGGCAAGTTGTAAATCGCTTACCGTTTTACTGGTCGGGTCATTGCCTGTAGCTTGGATTAAGGCCTTGGCTGAAATACTCATCGTTTGTGTAAGTGCCATAGCTCGGTAAATGCAACGGAAAAACTCAAAGCTCTTGAGCCTTGCAATCATGCCCCCAAAATGAGTAATCATGTCATTCAAGGAAGTTTCACTCCACTGTGTGAGGGTTAGAAGCACGGATTCATTCGTTTGCGTTTTGACCGTAGGGTCTATAAGAACTTTCAAGAGGGATTCATCACTGGAAGATAGCTCTGTTTTTATTCGGGCAAAATCTAATAGAGCGAGTAACGGTGTGAGAAGCGTTGCATTCAGGGTCTTAGCAAGGGCTATCTCTGCTGGATCAGTAAGATGCAGGTTGTCAGCTCGTGGTAAATGATTCAGCCAACCTTGACCTGTGCTATCCAGTTTTCCTGTTGCATCAATTCGGTAATCAGAATGAGTGGCAAAAAAGGCCAGTTCATTCGCAGTTAAGCCTAGACCTGTTGCAAGCGAGACGGCTTTCAAGAAACGAATATAGGTTGTAGCAAATGTCTCGAGCACCAAAGGCGAATAAAGGTAGCGTACTGGAATAAGCTCCCGCTCTCGCTTTGGGGTTTCCCATTTGAGATTGAGTAACGTTTTAACTTTTTCAACCTTGACCTCAATTTTATATAACGTGCCTGCTTTTAATTCAATAGCATCGCCATTGCGTCGAATTTTCCCGTTTTGCACTAATGTTCGGTTTTGACCTCCAAGGTTTAGGGTTACTGTTGCATCGGTATCAACCTCGAGGATGAAATTGTAAAAACCAGATTCTGGTGCCTCAATGTGACCTGTCCAAATACCTGAAATACTACTTCCAGCATTGGGCAGTGGATGATTACTGTCATAGTTTAATTTTGTGGCAGAACTAGTTTCATCAACGCTACCTGTTGCCGTATCCCGAAAGAAGAATTGTGCAGCAAGCCCAGCTTTTGTGTTCGGGTCATCTTTCCCGTCTAGGCTAAGTGCATCCTCGAGAGCAGGTTGGGTTGGTTGTGCATCGGCATAAAGCGGATAAGGTGTATTGCTGGCATCCAGTAAAGCCCGAGCGAACTCGAGGTCAACTGTTGCCGCACTGCTAAGTTTTTCTAGGGCTTGCTGGCGTTTGCGCCTGGACACCAGCAGGGGTTGGGAGGCGTTTAATACTTCCACGCTCCGTGACAACTGACTCAGTGTAAATAAAGCATCTACTGCCAACTGAAACTCTGGCGTAGTGTCAGGAATACCTTTTAATATCTCCCGACGTGCAAAAGTGAGAAGCCCAGAATAGGAAATCTCTTTCTTAATCGCGTCATACTTAATTCGGCTATCAGTATCGGTGATGTTTGCCGCTAAAGTTGCTTCCGTTTGTTTGTAGCTTACGGTGAACTTCGCACTTGTATCTAAAGCCAGGACCTTATTGTAAATAGGTTCCAGTTCTTTGTTGCGCCCGAAGAACGAATCTCTAATGTCATTGCTGCGCTCGAAGAGTGCCTTTACAGCATCCTTAAAACTTGCGCTCACACCAACAACGCTTGTTAAGGCGTTTTGCATTGCGGTTGTGACGAGGCCCTTATGCGATAATAGATGACGGAATTTTTCATAGGCAATGCGTGGGTTGGGCTTCGTAATGCCTTCCTCGAGCATGTCAGCCGCGTGCGTGTAAGGTACATCTACAACTAGCGCGTCATCCAAGAGAGCAAAAAAAGTGTCACTCGTGTCCTGGCCATAAACCAAGGTCATTCGGGCCTTGGCAATATCGCCATTCGGGTCTTCAAGAACGGCAAACGCCTCGTCAGTGCTGGCAAACTCGGCTCGCAAGGTGCGGGCAAGCTCTGTAATGTCTGCGGCATCAGGTTTAGATTTGCCGCTCAGGTCTTGATTCCAGATGAGATAGAGTGCTGCCGAAGTTTTAAGTGAGCTATCCTTCAGACTTTGCACCAGAGAAATCAGGTGAAGGATGGCAGGGTGGGTTGGGTCTGGTAGTTTGAACGGGTCAAGTCCAGTAAGTTGTGTAAGCAGTAAAAACTCACGCACACTCAGTTTGAGCTTACGTGCCAACCAGCCACGACGATAAATTTCGCTGATAGTGGAGATGGTCAGGGCTGTATTGGCATCGTATCCAAGGGCAGTAGAAATTGCACTGAATTCATCACTGCTCAGATTAAAGGCTGAGCGTAATGCTTCGGTGTGCATGGCAAGCCTTTGGGCGTTATACAACCCGCCTATCGCCTGTTGAAAATCAGGACTCACACCTGGAACTGCTATTAGGGCATCTCGAGCAGGTGCGTCCAAAACACCCGAGTAAGCAAGATGCTTTGTCGTATGGTTGTAACTTATTTTCCCCAATGCAGCATTGGTGATAGGAGTCTCGAGCGTAGGTTGGGCATGAGTATAGCTGACCTCAGCATGTTGCAAAAATTCCCCATCTCCAAAATCAGCAAAGATAGCATCTTGCTCGAGCATTGACCGGTTCAGAAACATCTGGCGGTACAGCGCAGTCTGACCAAATGTACCAATGTCAGACCAGCAAGCCAGTAGAGGTAACAGGTCACGTTTTACATTTAGATTGAGGGCCTTCATGACTCGAGCCGCGATACCCAAGCGTGGTAACAGGGTGAGAAAACCAGTATCGAGTTTTGTTACATCATCAACATCACTGGCTGCAAGCGGGCTAAGGTCAGTACGGTAAAGCGCACAGATGGCAGCATCGGTTTGTTCAATCGTCCAGCCCAGTTTTCTCCAGAGGCGAATAAAGCGCAACAAGCGAACGAAGAAAACAGCCTCGATGTTTTGGGTCAATTTTGCGGGATCAGACCAACGAAACGCCAAGTTTTCAAAGCTAGAACTGCTTGCATCATCACGGCAAGTCCATTTTACAGTGCCATCAAGAATAGGAGGTTGCCCCACAAGCACAGGTAAGATTGGTCCTGTTGTGGCGGACGTGCCAGCAGTCGTACACTCGAGGTACAGGGTCGTTCCTGGTGGGGCAGTCGCTGGTCGCACAACATCACCGAGCTTGTAAATTGTTGTTGCCTTCCATATCTCTAAAGGAAGTGAAATCGTGACAAGCCCCATGATGCGGTCAAAATTCTCAGGTTTTTTCACCCAGGCTTTAATATCACCCAGAAATTCTGCTGGGTTTGGTGGAACAGCAAGCGCGGCCAGCTTTGCATCAAAATCTGCATCTGTAATCGTGCCATCCTTGAGTGCTTTGAGCGTAGAAAACTCGACCCCTAACATTTCTAGTTTTGGAATCAAATCTCTATTCGGATTGATAAGGCGTGTCCTGAGCATAGCGACTAAATCTTCGTAACTTACCCCAACACGCCTTGTAAACCGTTTACAGTTAGCAATCTGGTCAATGACATCCGCATCGGCTGTACCACTTGGAAAACCATACATCTGCCACAAAGGAACAGTGGCATTACTGGTGAGAATTTCGTATTTACTCTGAGCGAGTCCAAGCTCTTCCATCAATATGTCACGCCAGCCGTAAGGATTCACACCGTCCTCGAGATCATCACTCTTGCGAAGTCGTTCCATAGCTAGAGGTAAAGGAACCTCGAACTTATTGAAGTAACGACGCAAAGTTTCTAAGGACTTATGGAAAGGAAGGGAGATGGGAAACGAGGCTTTACTCAGGGTGTCATAGGCAGAGTCTATGACGAACTGCGGACTCGCCATCATGTCTTCGGATGAAATGCTACTCGAGTCGTATCCCTTGAAATCCTCGAGCGAATATTGCTGTTTGGTATTGGCAATAAAATACTCGAGCGTTTCATTGACAATATCTATATAAGGCAAGGGCGTATTGGTGTTTTCACAGGTCAGGGGTAGATGCTGAATATCGGGGCGACGCGACATGAGCACATCAAAAGGTGAAAGCTCTGTGTTGGGTAAGGGGTCACCAGGATGATTGAGATTCCATTGAGTTTGGTACGCTTGCCACGTTTTGTCGTCCATAAATGGATACGGTGCGTTTTCGTGCTTTAGTTTCCACTCTTTGAGGTAATCTTTCCAAACCGCATCTTCACTGTTTAAGAACAACATGAGGTCTACCATGTAGGCAGCCGGTGACAAGATAGAACGGCAGTGCTTGCACTCGCAAAAATCCATCGAGCCAAACACATCCTCGAGGGTGGCGTAAGCAATTACGTCACCTGCATTTGCTGGTATTGGGTCAATGATGCTGGCTGGACTGTGAACCCCTATCGGTGGAGCAGTACGCGCACTAATGTAACTAAGAGCTAGGTTGAGGACAACATTATGAAGTTGAACTGATCTATCGTAGGTCACGGTAGCCTGGTCTGCACCACCAAGGTCGTCAGCAAAGCTCTGAACAAAGGTCTCTTTGTCATAGCGCACGATATGCGAGGTGGAATCCACATTGCGTTTCATCAGACCGATCATGGCTTGGTCACTAGCAGTGATTTGATAGACGCGCTCGAGCCGTTTGACATGGTGCAAGGTCGTGTCAGCAATTTGGATGTTGTTTTGAGCCAGATATTGCTGTACAGGTTGCACACCTATCTCGTATTTACCTTGATGCTCACTTAAAAAAGTATGAACTTGCTCAGACAAATCGTCTTGCGCCTCAGTCAGTGGCAACACTCTACTCTTGACCATCTGCGCCACTGCCGCCGTCGGATAACTCAAACGCACCTGAGCAGCCATGTAATCAGCAAAGTTTGCTCTTTTAACTTCTAGAGATTCACCAGGTATTCCCTCTGGAATAGCAATGGAGTCGTTAAGTAACTCCGACCAAGGTGCAGCCGTATGGAGACCCATCTGTGCAAGTTGCAGTGGGTCTGAAAGACCACTTTCACCTGCTTTGGAATGTAACTGCTGCATCAAAGGTGCATTGTTGAGCGTCAAGAAACCCAGCTTGCCATCTACTTGCAATCGGCTGGCTACTTTGAGTCGGTCATCGGATGTTGTACCGAAGGTTACATCTTCACCAACAGCTTTCCAAAACGATGGCATATCTGTCATATGTTGCGTGTAAAGCTCGGCAAATTTTTCTTGCTGTGTTTGTTGAAGCCCAGACACATTCAGCATTTCTGTAAGTGATGATGCTCCTGCAATAGCAGGAGTGACTAAAAGTTTCTTAGCACTGAGGCTCTGGAATTGCTGAACAAGATTGGGAATTTGTTCGAGTGAAGTTTTAGGAATAACCCCCTGTTCTGCTGCCTGCTTCCAGACAGATTCCAGCGTTTTAGCATTGGTGTGAAAGAGCGTATCTTCGTTAGCGGGTAACCCAGCGCGAAAAAGTGCATAGAAATGAGCAGGTGAAATGCTCAAAGCACCATTTGCATCTAAGGTTTGTGCGGTGAACTTATCAGCTAGCGCAGCCAGAGCAACCGCACGAGCATCCCACCCCGATTTGTTTGCCAGATAAGTAATATCTCGTTGTTCATCCGTTTCTTTGAGGTCTCTAAGATTTCCTGCAAATTGCTTGGAAAGTGCGCTGGTAAGAACTTCATGCTCAGAATTCAACACCTTTGACGCTTTATCCTCCAAAAGCACATTCAAGGTTTCCTGTTGCGAGGCGTTGTAGTGAACGTCTGAAGCACCTAAAAATTGCTCGCCCATAAACGCCCGCGCTTGCAAATCAGGTTGTGTTTTATTGCGTTGCCGTACTAAGGTTGCTGGAAAAGTTATTTGATACGTGCCACGCTCACTGGTTAGTGTCTCGGCAAGTTGCTGGTCACCACCTACGCCCTTATCAACTACTACTACGCGCAAACCGCCTACACTTGCACTTACACGACTCACAACTTTGCCTTCGACGCGGTACACCTCGTATGATGGTTCGATGGGTGGGTCAAGTCGCCCCAATTCTCTAAGTAATGCGTTGAGTGCAGTGGCGGTGGGTTCGTTTACTTCACCGATTGGTTCTAACTGACGTTGCTCTTGAAAGATGCTAACTAACTTTGCTGTTGCGTCTTTGAAAATGGATTCTTGTCTCTCGTTAGCAAGTACATTGCTAAGTTCTTGGCGTTCAGCATCTGAAAGTCGAATAGCCTCTTTTTCTATAAGCAAGAGCAAAGTATCTTGCAAATCTGCAACAGAAGCTGATTGCATGTTTGTCTGTAAGGGGAAGATAATTTTATTCATATATCTTGATGCCTCCTAGCCAATTAAGTTGCTGCCAAATTTGGATCGATTTCGTTTTAGTTTCGTTGTTTTGAATTTTGGTGAGATAGCTCAAAATACTCTTTATCAGTTAAGCGCATTCGATTTTTTTGGATGAAAGTAGACTCATTGTTTTCGAGTAAAAAAACGTATATCGAAATTGGGGTTAATTGCTTTCATTGCATCATAGAATTTCTTGTCTGCTGTAATTAAAGAAAGTCCCTGTGTCATGGCTGTTGCCCCAATAATTCCATCGCCCCACATTCCTCGAATACCAGGGTTATTCTTTGTAGCTTCTAGCCCTCTACCATTCGTTTCAATTGCCGTTAAGATATTTTTCTCGATTACTGCATCACGAATCGCAAGTCTTAACTGTGGGCTACCAGAGTCTGCAACAATTGGCAGAGTAAGTGCTAGTTTATTAACCTCCTGTTCCTTTCTAGCAGCTACTCGTAAATGTTCGAGTAAAATTGTAGGTGTCGTTACTGGATATTCACCTTGTTTCAATAGGGTGGATGCTGTCTTAAAGTCTATCTGTGCATTTGTATCCAAAATAACAGGTATCTTTTGTTCAATTTTTGTCACACGTGATAGGTTAGATAAAACTCTTAGTTCTGACAAGGCGGCAGGAAGCTTCAGCATACCTGCCCCACTCAAATCATTAAATGCTTGAATATCTACTTCACTCACCCCTGCTTTTCTCGCAACCATTTCTGGTACTTGTGGTACTACCAACGCAGCATTCCCTAAAGTATTTAAAATATTTACAAATGAAAGGGCTAGATTTGGCACGAAATCTAGCGCTGGTGAACCAGTCTCTATTCCCGGATGTGTTGGGAAAACAGTATATTTGTTTGGCGGCTCGTAGAAGGCTGCTCGGGTATTGTTGTATCCCCATGATGTGCGATCTACCGGTGGCGTCGTTTCTGTTGTCGGTTTCGGAGTGGGGCCTGGAAGGGTATCACTAGGGTCTTTGGCGCGTCGTTCAAGTTCTTGCCCAGCCGGTGTTTTTGTGGTGAGGTCAATCATCTTTGATTCTACGGTACAACCTCCGCCGTTCAATGCGTTCGCAGCCCATAGCGCATTCGGGTTTGACACTTTGCAGTCAGTTCCTTGGGGATCAGTAAACATGATTGTGTTGTTTTTCGAGTAGCTATATATGTTTAGTCCATCAGCAATTCCAATCGGATCGCAACTTACCCATCTTCCCAACCACAGCGCATAATACCTAGCCCCATGATAGCTAAACCCATTCTCCTCATCCCGCTCTTTCCCGGTAAACCGATACCGCTTCGCAGCTGCTTTAATACTCTTATCAACTGCCTGATAAGACGTACTCCCATAAGGCGTATATTCTTCATAAGAAATAACCTGGGCTGTATCATCCAGTTCTAAACTCGCCGAGCCAAGATGATTCCCCAACTGATAGCGAATAAGCTGCCTTGCTGTGTCATCTACTCCTTTCGTTTTTATTTCAACAAGCGCAATACGCTGTTTGTCATCCATTACATGCAGCGTCTCGCGCTCTAGCTTTATGTCACCACTATTTTCATAGCTCCGGTACACTTCAAAACCACCCAAATAAATTCTTTCCTCCTTTCGTTTGGGTGTTTGTCCTGCTGGAGCCTGGAGTTCGGTTACTTTTCTTACCCGTTGCCCACCTGCGTCATAAACGTAATAGGTGGTTTCGGGTGTTCCGCTATTGAACACTTGCTGCGCCGTTGCCTGCAACTGGTCCTTAAAATCCCAACGCATTACAGGCAAGTGCGGCATCTTTATCATGTTGCCGTGCGTGTCATAGTCATACTTTTCTGCATAAACCTGAGTGGTTGCATATTGGGTTGGACATAACGCACTGGGGTCATGTGGGCTGTTTGGATTTGTCGTGCTAAGAAGCCGATTGCTGTCAGTAGCATATTGATAGCAACGTTTCCAGCCTGGATGAACTGGGTCTGTACTCTGGTGGCGCATCTCTAAGATGTTGCCCACCTTGTCATAGACATAGCTTTCTTTATAGCTTCCCATCGCCACACTATTACCAGGGTGATTCAGGTTGGTATGAAAGTGGTTAAAGGCATCTGGTGCAGTAGGTGGTTTGCGTGGGCTAGTGGGTTGGTCATTGACTTGACCCAAGTGTTCACGCCCAATAGCTTCAATCAAACGGTAAATGGCATCGTAGATATAGTTATTGTGTGGCTCAACTACCCTTCCATTAAAGTAAGTCGTTGGTTGCGCCTCATCTTGAATATGGGTGATGTTGCCTACTGGGTCATAGATGTAGCTTAAATCTTGAAAGATTCGTGTTGCATTGGTGTTGGTCGTTCGCGACTTTGTTAGGCGAAAGGTTAGAGGGTCGTAGGTGTAACTTGTTTGTGTGCCATTGCCATAAGCGATTAGCATTCGCTGACCTTTGGCATCATAATCAATATCAGTCACTGCCATAAAGTTTGCGGTTTGTGGATTGAGGAGTGTTGTGGGTTCAGCTATTTGTTCTAACCAAACATCCACACGCTCTAAAAGATTTGCATCATTATAGCCAGGTCGAAGAACATTCACTTTTGTATTAGCTTGATTGCTATGGGGTGCGACAAGTTGAATAGGACGATTCAGTGCATCGTAACGACTTCCACTGCTAAAAATTTCTGTTTCCAAAACTGGATTTTGTGACCAATCGGGTATGGTTTTGTAATCTCGCACCAGTTGCCGTGTACTGCGTAGTAAGTTACCTTTAATGTCAAACTGCTCGCTGGTTACAACCCCGGCACTATCAAAGTGCTTATAGGGCTTACCTCGCAAATTCGCAGCGAGAATTTGTGTTGGTGTTAAATTCAAGGCAGGGTCTTTGCCATCGCCATACATAATCCGTTCAAAGAGAATCTCACGGTTAGGATTAGCTTCATCTGCGCCTATTACAAACGAACGCACAGGTCGGCGGAGTTCATCGTAGGTATTTCGGAAAGTATGACCACGACTATCCCAAGCACGAATTGGTTTACCCGTCACATCACTCAGCATCCAGCGTTGACCTGCGTCCATGCTGGTCTGGTGAATCTGTTGACTTAGCATGGAGTAGTCATAGGTCATGACTGACAAGTTCCTGGCATCGTGCACTTCTTGCTGGTTGCCTTCGATGTCGAGTAAAACTCTCGTCCCTATCAAGTCATTGGGTGTCGTGCCATTTCGTGCAATCGTCAAGAAGGTTCGCCCAAGACTATCTAAGTAAGCAGTGGTCGGTGTGTTGGCATGAATTGCAGCTTTACTCGCAGCTTCTTGTTCATGCGTTCCTAGTCCGCCACTCTTGCGTTGCTCGTGCCAAGTTGGAGAATATTCGCCTAATGGTAGTCTTTTGAAAAAGTCTCCCACGTCAGGGTCGTTGGCTGGGTTACTTTGCAACACCGTGTCATTCACATCATAGGTCGTTTGTTCCCAAGGGTTAAAGACTACTTTTTCGTAAGCGTGATTTGGGTGTAACGTTGCCACCACACGCTCTACTGGGTCATAGAACAAAACAGGGCTTACACCTACTTTGGCATCGGATTCAAATCGGTGACGACGGTCGGGAAGTTGACTAAAGAAAGGTTCGTATTGGCGGATAGGCTTGCCTTTGTTGTTAAAAACCGTCCAGCCACTACCCACCCAACGTGGCTCGACATCTGGCCCACCTTCAACCAAGGGGCCTTTCTCTGCTTGAATCTTCTTTTGAATCTCTCGACCAAAGCCATCTGAGTAACTAAAACCGACTTGTAATTTTGAAGTAGGTGCGTCGTTGACATGTGTTTCTCGAACCAATGTTGCTGCAAAGGGTGGTTCACCCAAACGTTGAAAGCGGTCAACATCATAAATAATTCGCGTGGTTGCGTTATTTAATAATGTTGCTGAGGGTGAGCCTATGCCTACAGGTTTATCAAAGAATTCTTTTATTTGAATCTGTGTTACGTCAGCCTCAAAGCCAACAAGATTATCCCCTGGTTCTTGCCCTGGCTTACCCAACAGTGCCGTACCTGCCACCAAACCCAAAACATCAAACACCACTCCAATTTGAACTTCATTAGGGTCAGTCATCCGAAAAGGCTGTAACACACGGTAATTGTTTTCGGATTTTGCAACATTCCCTAGCGCATCTTTAGTTTCTTTCATCAGCAAGTCATAGCCATCAAATGTCACGGTTGCTTCGTAACCAAACGGGTCACGGTAACGTCTTGGTAAGAAAAAGTGAGTATTAGCTTCATTCAGTTCTTGTGCTGCACTTGCGCTAACATTCGCATGAAAGAACATCCGCCCTGAAGGAATCCAGTAGTGACCATCACTGTCTAAATCAACATAGCCACCTTCTTGCATTAGAGTCACAGCATTTGGCAAAAGAAGATTTTGACCATCTCGCTTGAAGGTCTCTAAAAGTTTAGGTGTAAAAGCAAGTGTGTAAGTTTCAAAAGGAACTGCAAGGGACTCGAGCTTGCCTTTACCAAGTGCGCTACTCAAATCATTCTCGCGGTAGAGAACTCGAGAATGCTCAACCACTCTCATTTGCCATTGACCAGATGTAGGAGTTTCATGATAAGCGATGGCCCGAGCAGTGCTTATAGCTGCTTCAACATCATCAAACTTCAAAAAAGTATTACTTATTCCAGGCCCAGTAAGCTCAAACGACAACGCTTCACAAGGCAAAGGTGTTCGGTAATTGTCTGGCTCATCAATAATATTGGTGTAGCTATTTTCGCTTAGCGTTGCTAAGGTTTTACTTTGTTTATCTTGGTCTCTTGAGTCTAAGGTATTGTCTTTAATCCGTCGTCCGTAACCGATAGCTGCGGATTTGAGCACATTACCAAAAGCGTCAACCTCGAGTGTCACTGCCTGTTGAATACGTGGATCGCTAGGGTTTCGCTCATAGTGATAGGTCAGGACTTCCCTTGCATGGGTAAAGAACACCGCAAATTGATTCGCACTTTTTTCTTGAAGACGCTTAATGGTGTAGTTTTGTTCTGCCACTGTGTAAGGAATATCGGCTTTGTCTGCGCCATCATCGGCATATACTTCTTGCCGCAAGGTTGCACCCTTTAAGGCGCGGCAGGCTTCACGTGATTCCTCTGCACCGAGGTCATTGGGTAACACAGTATCATCCAAGAAAACAGCTTGTGGGTCACCCTTAAAGTATTCGTTGTCTCGGTAGTGCTGCTCGAGCCTTTTGGCATCAAAGTAGGCTCCAGTATGAAACCATGTTTTGGTGTGTACTGGTGGAACAAAGGAAGCTGCATCCCAGTTTTCACCCTCGAGGATTTTGCCAATTTCTTCGGTATCCCATTGCTCTACAAAACCAAAACCACGGAACTCCCGTTCAATCCCGTCAAAGTAACCATGATGATATTTATAGCGACTTACAAAGCGGTTTTTGCTGATATGGTCGTAGGTTTCAGTACGCTCGATGACATGAACAGGAAAAGGCAGTTTGGTTACCCAAGGTTTGCCATCACGTTTGTCCTGCAAATAAAATTTGGTTGAAGGTGCATAGACCACACGAGTTTCAGCACCCAGATTGTTTTTAGTGTTAATCATCAGGTGCGGTTTTTGCGCACCCATTAGGTTCACATATCTCACCACCCTGCGAGCATCGCCTGGTAATGGCGATGACCAGACCAGGCAAGCTGTGCCATTACCAAGCAAGTCTGTAGGAACGATGCTTACGATGTCGTCAATTTTTGGGAAAATACTCAGAACCTGGGCCTGACCCCAGCTATTGCCGGATTGATTAAAGTAAAGCCGTACACCGTCTCTATGCAGGTAGATAAGATCGGTAGTGCCACTGCCATCAATATCCGCTAGTCGCAACCGCTTTGGCTCAAACTGGTCAGGTTGGTCAAAGTAGGGAGCATGATCCATTGAAACCTTGGCTCCAAAACGCCCATAGCCCAGGTTGGGCCAGTAGCACACTTCACCATTGCGAATGCGTACTAAGTCGGTTAAACCATCGCCACTCATATCAGCAAGGAAAATGGTTTGCAGTGGTTCAGCAAAAACTAAACGAGGACCTTTTTCTTCATCTAAGGTTTGGGCTACACGCAGTGCTGGGCCAAAGCCTGCTTCTTCTAGTGAGGGATGCCAGACAAAAGCATTATCTTCACTAATAAGGACATCAGCATGACCATCGCCATCAAGATCAACAAATTTGAGATTGGGATCACGGGTTTCACGGTTGAGCCTCGAGGTAAAAGGTTGAAAACTTTCCCAACCTTCTTCTAAATCATGTTCATAAAGACCCTGTACAGAGCCTTCCATCACTACTACGTCAGGTTGCCCGTCACCTGCTAAATCCATAAACTGCGCTCCGGTTGCAAGGCTAAGGTTTGGTTTGCTGGAGACGCGCTCGAGTGGGGCAAGCTCTACTTTCCCTTTAGCGATTGGGCTATAGTTTCGTTTATAAAACCAAGCTGTTCCCTGTTCGCTCAGGATTCCTGGAATGCCTTCACCATGAAGGTCAACCCACTGATAGAGCGTTCCATCTATACCGATGGGGAGATTCTTGAGACTCGCAGCATCAATCACTTCAACGGTGTCTTGAACAATAGGTTGGCTATATTCAAATTCAACCGGCGGTAAACTCTTTTTTATATAACCTGTTCCCTGGCGTTTATAGCTGGTTTGGGTAAAGGATTTGAGGAAGGTGTAAATTGGATCGGTTGACGAAGAAAAGCTAAAGTCAGTTGACCGTACCAAGCAATTCTTACCTACACCTGCTTCAGTTTCAAAGTGATGAAACATCAAGACTCGTTTACATAAGCGCGTAGTGCGAACTTCAAAGCCAGAGCGGTAACTGGAAAAGGTATCAGCACGATACTCCCAGTCAATTTCTTCTCTTGAAGTCGGGTTAATTAGATCATGTTCACCATAATCAAAAACAGTTTCAAAAAGCCACTCGGTATTGTTGAGTTGATTACCAGAAAGAAAAACAGGTCGTTGACCATTCTCGAGTAAAGGTATGCGGTTTCCGTATAAAACCCGCTTGAGATAGCGGTTAGCCGTGCGACGTATATCATCGGCTTTGCCCCGGTTTTGCTCGTGAGCAAAAGTTAGATTGACACCAGCACCATTTTCCTTTTTGTACTGGTAAAGAACGGCATTACCCTTGTCATCTCGAGTCTCACAAATCAACCAGCTAAAGATATGGCTAGGATTTTCTGCGTTCGCAATGCGTGATTCATTATCCTTGCCATAAAGGGTCAGGATGTTGTCTTTGGTGATGCTGCGCCAGTGGGTATCGCCATCACTATCCTTTACCCATCGTTCAATTCGGGCAAACAACCCTTCAATACGGGGACGATAAGGATAAACGGTGTAATTGACACCGCCGACGGCTCTGGCTTGGATTTTTCGTTTGCCATTCTTGAGTATCGGTACTAAATCTTCTGCTCCTGAAAGGATAAAAACATCAGACTCAGTTGCATCCTGGTATTTGGGTAAACCTTTATCCGTTTTACGAGTAATTGAGGGAATCCCTAAACTCCAGCCAAAGCCAAAGGGGCCATTACTCGAGCCTGAGTCGTAAGAAAGTGACAACTGGGGGCCAAAACCAGAACGGCCTGGGCTGGTGGCAATGGGTACGGACATGGAGCCAGTTCCCGTGACCGGGTTGGCAGCAAACTTCTCACCCATGCCACGAATAGCTCCGCCACCTTTGGGTAGTGACAATGAGGGCACAGTCTGCTGGTAGCTTTTTTCCTGTGACTGACCAGATGTTTGATTGTTCTCTTGTTTAGCTCGAGTGTCCACACCCACCTCCTAGAACAATAAAAAACTAGGGTCTTCGGTAGACAGCGCAAAAAATAATGTTGGTAATGCTTTAGGACATCTTACACGATGTAGCTATCTGTCTACTAACGAAAGAATACACAACCCCTCTGACCGAAGTCTGACCAGAAATCTACTGCACTTCTAGCAAGAGCAATAAAGGTTGGGATGAGCCAGGTCGGTAATATGTCACATTGGCTGATAGCTTTGAACCTTGAATGATAACTTCATAACTTGCTCCAGTATTAATATTCCCCAAATCACAACCCATCCCATTGTCTACTGGTTGGCATTTATCATCCGCTACTTGTAAATTCTCTCCACCAATATAGAGTGCTACTTCCTGTGCATCTTTTTGGCCCGCCGAAAAAGTTATAATTGTACCAGTACTGGTGGTCGTAAGTTGCAATGCTCCCTTGTCAGTATCTTGGATTAAAAGATTCAAAAGCGCAGGGACACATCCTGATAGAACAATTAGTAAACAGCCTAAGATCACTTTACGCATGATTACCTCCCAGCCAGTCCTGCCTGGCGCAAGACATCATCTAAACGAGCTTGAATTTTTAGACGTGTTTTTACAGATAACCTGACTTCTCCTCCAGCTATGAGACCTTGAATGATTTCTGAAACCGCCGGCAATGCAATATCCAGAACAGCTTTGGGAATAGAAGCTCCAAACTTATTAGCTAGAAAGTCAAAGGCTAGCTTAAATGCTGCGTCTAAAAGGCCTGATAAAATATTACTTTGGGCACCTGCCTTCGCTACAGCTTTCCTTCCACTTTTAGTTGCCGGAAGCACACGTGTATCAGGTACAAAAGGGCCACTAAACACGGTGAGCCATTTGGGCTTGATGTCTTCAAAGGAATACACTACATTATTTCCGTCATAAGATTGGTCTGTTTGAAATCCATAAGGATCGTTGACAATCCATTGGATCACTCCACTTGAATCTCTAAAGTAGCCTCGTACAACAATCAGATGATCTAACTTGTTATTGAAAAACCCACTCACTATCAGTGGATGCCCACTATCTAAACAGGTCTTCATGGCATCTTCAGCAGCTTGCTTTTGGAGGAATCTCGAGCCATTCTGTTTAGGTTGCTCGATAATTTTAGCCTTGTTCTTAACTGTAGGCAAAAAGACATCCATCACAGGTTTGATACCGCGACCTCGGTCACTGGCCCAGTGGGCTCCCCACCCATCCCCAATACGATCAACCACCGCCCCATATAGACCAGCTGCACTGCCAGTTTTGGTATCTGATTTTTCTGAGAAGGTCTTATTTTTGTGGGTAAAGACATTGCTGATATACCACCCATACAAGCTGGTATGAAGGGTGGGTTTAGAAGCTTGAATGGGGCGCATTTCTAATAAACCATAGTAAGCAAGCACCATAAGAACACTGGTAGGACCACAAGCCCAACCCCCATGAAACTCATCTGGGGTATCCCAAAGTTGATGAATATAGGGAACGTTAAGGTTTACATCTGCCTGAGGTGGGTTAGCCATAGCCCTAGTGGCCTTTTTAGGTTTAGCTAGTTTTTCAATGGTTTTTCTAGTTGGCATCGCTGGGTACTTGATGGTGGTTGAACCATATAAGTCCTTAGCGGAAATAGAGCGTTTCTTTAAGGTTTTCTTCTTTGCCATATAACACTCCTCTCTGAAAAATTGTTGCCTTGTTTCTTCAAGACACTAGATTACGATAAAATATATTCTGACCAAAATTGCTGAAAGTGCTAACCAAAAAGTACCTCCTAAACAAACCTAACTTTTCAGGGTTGCAATTAGGTTGCAGTGTGCCCTGAACTGTTAGAGATCATCTTACAAAGAGGGTCTGACCGAGGTCTGACCGGGTGAATGGGGTTTACCAAATACGCTCAATGTATAGTGATATAATAAGGTAAGTATAGAGGCAGTTTATCCTGTCAGAAAAGCAAGGATTACAAAGGAGGTTTACCATGGTTCGTGTTTTGATGTTTGATCTTGGCAACACACTTATAGATGAAAGTAATCTGGTTTACCCACATGTATATGAAGTTCTAGAAACGCTCCAAGGTTTTGAGACTAAAGGGCGGGAACCCTTGTTGTTATGCCTTGTTTCTGATTATTCCATGCCAACTCAAGAGAAAACCGCTCAATATCTTTTTCAGGAGTATCTCAATATCTTAAAACAAGTTGATTTCGCTCAATTCTTTGAGCCATTTGAACAACATGTAACCCTCTCGACACAGGCTGGGGTGAATAAACCTGACCCCCATATCTTTAAGCTAGCTATAGAGCGTCTAGGACTCACAGCACGTTTTGATGAATGCTTGTTCATTACCGAGAATTCTCAACATATTGAGGCCTGTCGTGCCTTGGGAATAAAGACTTTGCAGTTTAGCCTAGATAATTCAGGGAGAGACTTTAATGATTGGTCGGAAGTTCCACTTCTTGTTGCCGAAATTCTAGGACATGAAATAAAAAATAACCTTGAAAAAGCTTTAAGGTTGCGGCTTTCTGCAGCCTATGGAATAGAGTTGATTGCCCTAAGTGACACATTCGATGGCGGTAACATTTATGCACAAGCTAAAATCTGGCATCCTATATCTCTTGAGGGTAAAGAGGAACAAGCTAGCCAAATTACACTCGATGCTAACATAGAAATAACCCTGGATTCTAAAGGCAGGGTTGTGGCTGTAAACAGCCAGCAACCCTCGAGTGATCAGCTTGATGACGTTGCCCACTACTTAAAAACTCTCGATAAAAACCAACAGATAGCGCATCATCCTGGACCACTTTCCTCTGGTGAAACACATCAGGAAACCATTGATGAAAATGGACAGAAACGTGTTAAGCGTGGACGTTTCTCAGCCATTTAAGAACACTTACATCCACAACCACATACGAAACGCACACGTTGAAGCACTTGCTTACCACTGCGAGTGCGAATCATATGCGTGGGAGATTGTGTACTTGGTGTGGGTACTGTGGCGATGGCCTGTTTTGCTTTACCTTTAGCACTGTGTTTTTTGCTGGTGAAGTCTATCTGATTATTCTTTAAGAGGCTTTCCACAAAGGCGTGTACTTCATCTGTGGTTGTATTACTTTCAGGGAGCATACTTAACAGGGCTGCCCGACCGCTTGCGTTACCAACAAGAATCGGTTCGGCTGCAACAGCAACCACTCCTTTTAATCGTTCACTGAGTCCAGTCAATGAAATCTCACGGTGGTGTACAACTTCGGTAAGTCGTTCACTTCCCATTTGTATAGTTTTAATTGTTAATTTGGCCTTGGAATTAGCCCCTATACGCTGTTTGAGATCATTGCGTGTTGCAAGTGACAAAGAGGTCTCTGTCTTAGCCTTGGAAACAGCACCTGCTAAGGTGGCTCTGGGCATCAACATGGCCTCCGTGCCCAACTGAATATTGTGTCTGGCAAAGGCATCCCGAATGGCCATTTGGTGAACTCCTCCAAATTGTGTTTGATCATTCATACCCATCGCACGACCTACTGCCTGGAAGAAACGAGGTGTTTCAGGTGCAGATTTAGTCCCGCCGATTAACAGCTTGCCAGCAATTTGTGCAGCAGACAGAAGTGCAGCTTCGTTCTTGCTTGGAGATGATGCAAAAATGTTGCGGATGACATCATAGAAGCAGCCACTAAATACCCGTCCAAAACTATGAATCTCTGAGCTGAGCTGTGCCGGTGGTGCATGAGGCGGCAGGGTTGTTGGTAACTGCCATTTGAAATTATTGAGGGCACGACGTGGAGCAGCGGCAGGATGATTTGCACCAAACTGTCGCCTGACACCATCAGATAAATCTTCTGCTGTGCCTTCCACAAAGTTAGGGTTGCTTAAATCTGGTGAATGGGCTAATAATGCTTTGCGTGTTTCCCGATCGAACAAAGCCGTCAAAATAGCAACACAATCACCAAAAGCTTCATGAAAAGCGTTGGGTTCAGTAAGGTTGCTATCCCACAAGTCTGGTCGGATGGTATCTAGCAAAGCATGTCCAACTTCGTGGGCAACCACATCGGTACTTGCACCTGAAAAGGTGGTCTTTGTACCTGTTGTAAATTCAAAAAAGGCAAGGCTATCGCCATCGTAGTAAGCATTTAATTCTTGTCCGCCATTTTGTACAAGCAGTAACTTTTTGAGATTAGGATTCGCTCGAGCCCAAGCTGTTAATTTTCCATCTAAACTTTCCCACATTTTTAGGGTCATTAGTGCTGCTTCACGGCATTGCCAGTATAGAAATTCAGGTGTACCAGGATTGTAAAGCCTTTGACTGACCGGATTTACAAAGCTAAACCCGGCACGGCTAGCTGAAGGACTACGGTGAGCCGTCTGTGTTCGCATAGCTGGACTAGCTGCGTTGGGATCATTAGGTATAAAATTTATGGCCATTATCTCCTCCTTAAGACTATTGATTTTTGTCGAAATTACCTTTTGCTTTATAATTTTTTGACCATAGAGTACTCCTTTTCTTGAGTTTACAAAATCAGGGTTGCAATTGGGTTGCAATATATCCTGATGTATTCAAGATCATCTTACATATTAGGGTCTGACCGAGGTCTGACCGGGTGCTGAGTCTTTACTAAATTTTGAAAATCCTTTGCTATTTCCCCGCCGCTCAAGATTCTTGTAGTGATTTCCAATCCGAGTAATGCTCGAGCCATTAGTTCAGAAAGTGAATGGGCAAAACTCAGGAATTACGGCATTAAAACTAGGTTTTTCTACGCTTGTAGGTTATTGAAAGGTTCACAACAATCAATAGCCATTTTTATCATTGCAACCTAATTACAACCCTAGTTTGATAGCCTTTCCTGAAGCCGGTCAGACCTCGGTCAGACCCCTATGCTAGGTTTAGACAAAGGAGGGCATAAGTGTTGGCTATGAAATGAAGCATTATGCGCTATAATGCCTGTATACAAACACATGCAGGGTAGGTAGTTTCTACAAACTCTATCTCGTTTATCCCGAAATGCCGTCTTCTTGCCTAATCTACCTTGTACCAGAATTTAGGAGGGGCTATGTCCATTGAATGCAAAGATATGATTGTTCTTTTACCTGGCATAAGCGGAAGTGTCTTACAAAAGAATGGCAAAGACCTGTGGGCCCCTTCAGCCCAGGCTATTTTTGGGGCCATTGGAGGGTCACTGCAAAACCTAAGACTCGAGGGGGATGATCCTGACCTAGATGACCTGGGCGACGGTATAACTGCGCCGCGCTTAGTCCCTGATGTTCACATTATTCCTGGTTTAGTCAAGATTGACGGCTATTCAGGAATCTCAAACATGATTATGGAAACTTTCAAAGTAGAAAAAGGCAACCTCTTTGAGAAAAAGCCTGCTAATTATTTTGAGTTTCCTTATGACTGGCGACGGGATAACCGTGTGAGTGCTAGAAAGCTAAAAAAGCTCATAGACGACAAACTGCATTTATGGCGTAAAGAAACCCCTTACAAAAACGCCAAAGTGATTCTGATGGCTCACAGTATGGGTGGATTGGTGTCACGGCACTATCTGGAAGTTTTAGAGGGCTGGCGAGATTGCAAAGCCCTGATCACCTTTGGCACACCCTACCGTGGCTCAGTGAACGCCCTTGATAATCTGGCCAATGGCTACAAACAGCTTGGTATTGACATTACCGAACCCTTAAGGTCCTTCACATCGGTGTATCAGCTTCTTCCTATTTATGAAATGTTGGTGGTCAATGGGAGCTATAAACGGGTGGCTGAAACCGAAAATGTACCAGGAGTCAACAAAGCAAAGGCTAAAGATGCCCTGATCTTCCACCGTGATATTGAAAAAGCTGTCACAAAAAACAGTGCTGAAGAGGAGTATCAAAAGAATTTCAACATTATGCCAATTATTGGTACTGAACAGGCGACCTCTCAGGCTGCTATCTTTGAAAATGGCAAAATTAGAGTCTCTAAAGAACTACCTGGTCATATAGCCCAAGGATTAGGTGGTGGAGACGGAACTGTACCCAGAGTATCCGCCACACCCATTGAACTTTCAGATGTATGGTCAGAAACGTTTGTAGCTGAAAAACATGCCTCTATACAGAACAATATCAAGGTTCTAGGTGATCTTCGTGGAAGGTTGAGTACCATGCTATCGGGTGCATTTGGCAATGTGCGAGGTCGAACTACTAGAGGTATCATAGCTCCAACACCAGCCATTAGCCTCGAGCTTGATGATGTTTATACAACTCAGGAACCAATCAATTTTAGGGCTGAGATAGTCAATGCTGAGACAAATGCCTTTGGTGAGATTATAGCTGTGATTACCTCGCTTACTCAATCCAGACAAGTGTTAGAGCAGCCTTTAACTAAAGCGGATGATGGTTCGGGTATTGAATGTAAAGGGGCTTGAGGCTGGGACGTATCGGGTCAAGGTAAGTGCGGGGGATGGTGGAGTGAGTGATGTGTTTGAGGTTGTTGAGGCGGGGTCAGGGCAATAATTTCCAAACTTATCCATACAGTTGTCGAAAGGAGAAACTGTCGTGTCGCAGAGAACATCCACACAAAAGAGTGTAAAGGCAAAAAACATTCGTACAAGTAATCAGCAGGTATTTCCAGAAAACATTAAATGTTGGGCAGTACTCATAGGCATTTCTAAGTATAAGCACGAAGGAATCAATCTAAATTATGCTCATCGAGATGCTGGAAAACTTTATTCGCTGATCAAAAGCCCATCAGGCGGCGGTTTCGAGAAAGAGCGGATAAAGTTACTTCTCAATAAAAAAGCAACCGAATCTAATATCAAAAAAGCTTTACGAACATTCTTGGGTGAAGCAAAAGAAGATGACATTGTTTTGATTTATATTTCGGGGCATGGTGGACCAGACCCGAAAAGAGGTGGCGACATCGCCTATCTCTTTACGCACGACACAGATCCTGATGACATTACGGGAACGTCTTTATACATGGATGAAATAAAAAATTCCGTGGAAAAACATATTAAAGCAAAACGGGTTATCGTAATTGCTGACACTTGCCACAGTGGTGCTATACCCGGTGTGAAAGCCATTGAATTCAATCAGGCTGAGGTTGTAAATCGTTATCTAGCAGAGTTAAGAGTAACCCAGGGGAGTTTTGCCCTTCTGACTTCTGCCGAGGCTCGACAACTATCTCTCGAGGATAAAAAATGGGGTGGTGGGCACGGGGTTTTCACTCACTATCTTCTGGAAGGAATGAGTGGTTTAGCAGACGGTTACGTTAGTAACGATGGTGGAGTGGCTACCGGCGGGCGTAAAGATGGCATAGTGACAGTTGGAGAGCTTTTTGAGTATGTGCGGGAAAAAGTTGGAGTAGAAACGAATGGACACCAAATTCCTAAGATTGATGGTTCATTTGATCGGAATTGGCCAATGGCTATTACAGGTGGCATCAATGCTCAAGAACACTTCCAGATAGGAAACGACCTCATCGAGCTAGGAACGCATCTAGATAACGCCAAACTTTTAGAAAGAGCAGCTCAAGAGCTATATGAAGCTCAACGGCTCTCAAAGGTCGTTGGAAGTTCCTTTGATGATTTAGAGAATAAGCTAGGTCAGGCTTGGCTTTTAGCTGGTGATTTTAAAACTGCCGAATCTGAACTTCAAAATTCTATCAAGTCGAATGCAAATAATGCTTCTTCCGAGGCTCTTCTCAATTTGGGATTTGTCCAAGTTAAGCAGAAAAAATACGAAAAGGCACAAGAATCCTTTGAGGACTTCTTAAAGTATTTTCCTGATCATGAAGATGCCGAGTGGGTAACAATGTATCTACAACAATTGAATAAAAAACATGTGAAAATCGCTGCTCTTCTTATCGGAACTGAAATGCAGCCTGGTGTTTCATCTGTTCACGGAACTGGAAACGATATAAGACTCATGACTGAGGCTCTACAACTCTATGAAGCAGACATTACCAAGCTCGTTGATCAAGAAGCAACCCGTCAGGGTATTCTAAGAGAACTTGATAATCTAAGAGCGAAAAGTACTTCCTATGACAGTATTTTGGTTTACTATAGCGGTGCCGCATTGTCTGGAAATTTGAACTCTAACACGGGTACAGCTCCTTATTTGACTGCTTACGATACCAGCATTTCATCAGGGGCTGTAACTTCGGCAATTGATGCTCATGAAATCGATAATACGATGAACGCAATGTCAGCACCCGAAGTATTGCTTATTCTAGACACTGATCCACAGCAAACGTTTATCAATCTAGCAAAAGAAACCTCTAGCTATACTGTTTTATTAGGGGCTTCTCTAGGTGAACACTTGAGCGAACAAATGTTTGACAATTTCTTTGCGGGCAATTTCACTCGCGCATTGAGTGAAACACTCAAAAATCACGTAGTGAGGAGAAAAAGTTATGGACAACTTCTAAACGAAATTGTATTATACTTTGGAAACCAAAATGTGATGCAGACCCCCCTTTGTATTGGAAATGCACAGAGAATAGCTTTGGGTGGATCAAATGATGAAAATATATACGCCGAGCGATTTAATTTCATGGAACAATATGCCTTTGCCAAGCGTAAAAATTTTGCCCCATACACACTCGAGAAACTAAAAGAAAGTTATGCTTCAGTCTTGGAGCTTAATATCAAATTTCCAAAAGCTCATTATAGTTTTGGAAATGCTTTTTTGTCCAAAGGAGATTACGGTATGGCCATGAGTGCATTGGAATCCGTTATTGGCCAAAAGAGTGAGAGCTATCCCCAGACTAGTTTCATGATAGGAAAAGCTCAGTTTCACATGGGTGATTATGCAAATGCACTTTCCAGCTTTCAATCCTCGCCGAAAGCATCTGAGGCGAATTTACACGAGCTGATTGCCACCACAAAACGATTAGTCACTGGGCAAAAATATGCTCTTCTGGTTGGAGTAAAAAACCACCTCAATGATCAAGTCTCTCCAGCACATGGTGCTGTAAATGATGTTAAGGCATTGCAATCAATTTTGGTTTCTCAATACAAATTTCCAGATGACAATATTACGATACTAACCGATGAGGGGGCTACTCGAGAGGCTATTCTGAATGCTTTTGGAGATATTGCCGAAAAAGCTAAGGAAAATTTCGCCCTTTTTTACTTCGCTGGTAATGGGTCATATACAAAATACAAAACCCCCACTATTATAAGTTTTGATGGAAGAACCGAAGAGGTTTTTGATATTGGGTTAAAGAGTCTTGCAAATACTGCTCTATTATCGCCTAACCTCATTACCATAATTGATGCAGGCTGGATACCCAATAGCAATGGTAGCCGTTCGATTAAACCTGATGTGCGGACTCAAGAAACTGTTATCAAGTTATCATCTTCCAGTCAGCAACACGTGCCTAACCCCAACGAGCCGAAACATATTAATAATTTCAAGATTGGCGCAATATCCATTTTCCCCAACTCTTTTGAGAGGCTAGGTTCTTCACAACCAGAAATTATTGAAGAGACGTATGGCCCTGAAGGATCGGAGGTCGTTCATGGTCAGCTTACCTATGCCCTAACACAAAGCTTGAAGATATTTGGCAAGAAAATTACGACTTATGAAGATTGGTTGACTAGAGCAACAAAGCTTTTGACATTGCCACCATTTGTGATTGGGGAAAATCATGAAAACAGATTATTTAGTGTACCTTCATTTACAAGACAGGCCTATAGTCAAATTGAACGTCTCGATAGAGAAGAGATTACCAATGCCGTACAAAAGCTAAATGCAATGTATGACCAAAGAAAACTGCGTGGAGAATTAAGTGCAAGAGATTATTTGAATCTGGGGCTTGCTCATGAATGTGTAGGTGATTACAAACAAGCTATGGAACAGACAACCAAAGCCATTGACCTATTCGCACACGAATATCCATCTGGGAGTTCGGAAGAGGAGTATGAAGCGCGCTACCACTTAGGAAGAATGCTCTATAACACTAAACAGGAATTAGGTAAAGCTGTTGAAGAGCTACGCAAGGCTAAATCTAAATTTGGAGATGATGCATATATTTGCTATTATCTAGCCCAGAGCATACGAGAATTGGTTAATCGTGAAAGTGAAAACCTCAATGAGGTCGTTTCCCTTTTTGACACCTATATTAAAAAGGGTGCGCCTCTAGGAAACGTTGAGAACGTACAACAAATTATAGGTTCATTAAAACAAGTATCAGTAGCATTATAGAAAAACATTACTTTGTTATATGGAGGAAACAAACATGCCAAACAACTTATGGGCCCTACTCATCGGTGTAGACACCTACATCCCCCATCGCCTCCCCAACGGCAGCTACTACCCCAGCCTCAACGGCTGCGTCAGAGACATTAACCGCGTCCACGACTTTCTAACCACACGCCTAGCCCTAACTAATGAACATATTCTAAAACTCACAGCTACCAACACAGGTGCAGACAAACCCTCAGAACCAAAAGAACAATGGCCCACCTATGAAAACATCGTGGAAAAATTCAAGCAGGTAACAGAGCAGGCCAAGGCGGGTGATCAAGTTTATATTCACTATTCGGGTCATGGTGGGCGTGCAAAAACCATTTACTCTGACTTAAAAGGTACTGATGGCGTTGATGAAACATTAGTGCCAACTGATATTGGCAACAGCGAAGCAAGATATGTGCGTGATGTAGAAATTGCTCACTTGCTCAAAGCGATGGTGGATAAAGGGCTTGTTGTCACCGTGGTGTTTGATAGTTGTCATTCAGGTGGTGCAACCAGAGGTAAGGGCAATGCTGTCAAACGGGGGATTGAATCAGTTGATGACTCAGTGCGCCCAGCAACAAGTGATGTAGCGAGCACTGATGAGCTATTTGCAACCTGGCAGGCCGCAGATGGTAATGCTAAACAAGCAAATACGCGCAATATCAAACCTGGTAGTGGCTGGCTGCTCGAGCCTAAAGGCTACACCCTCTTGGCTGCTTGCCGGGCACAAGAGTCGGCTTATGAATATCCTGTTGATAATGGCGAAATGAGCGGAGCTTTAACCTATTGGCTTCTTGAGGCCTTACAACAACTTAGCCCCACCCTTACTTACAAGCAAGTCCATGATCGCGTTCTGGCCAAAGTTCACAGTCAGTTTGAGGCGCAAACACCTATGCTCCAGGGTGATGGTAACCGTGTGGTTTTTGGTGTTGATCAATTGCCAGCCGAAAACGCTGTCACAGTGATGCAAGTAGATGGTGACCGTGTGCTTTTAGGAGTTGGGCAGGCCCAGGGTGTTCGTAAGGGGGCACAGTTTGCTATTTATCCTGCCAAGGTATCACTCAAAGAAATAGATAAACGTCTCGCTATAGTAGAAATTTCTGATCTTGATGCGGGTAATTCTTGGGCAAAAATTACTCAAAGGTTGAAAGAGCAACCCCTCGAGGAGGGAATGCAAGCCGTCCTCACTAATCCTGGAGCAGTTAAGTTTCAACGCCAAGTGGTACTGACCAAGCAAGATGATCTGCCTGCCACTATTGATCAAGATGCAGCATTAAATAAAGTTAAAAAAAACCTCTCTGAAAACCCTATTGACTTTATTCCCTTAGCCAAAGAAGATGAAGCAGCCTTTTTTCAAGTGGCAGTCAATGAAAACAATCAATACGAATTGTGGGATGCGGCAGGAGTTGTGATTGGCAATCTGCGTCCGCCCCTCGAGGTTTCTGATGCCAATGCCCCAAAAGTCATCCAGCGACTTCTCCATCTGGCCAAATATCGCAATACCCAAGAATTAAGTAACAATGACGCACAGTCACCACTTGCCGGAAATTTAATTGTGGAATTGCTGGGCAAGCAAACTGATTTTGACCCTGTTGATCCACCCGATCCTAAACCCTTTGGTGATTCAACAGCCTTAAAACCTGGCGAATGGACATTCTTACGAATCAAAAACAATTTGCCAGTTGTGAATGAAGATGCGAAGGTCAACGTTTTGAACATCACCATTCTTGATTTACAACCTGATTGGGGCATCACACAAGTTTATCCTTCAGGGGCCGGTGCTTTTGAATCACTTGATCCTGGCAAGGAACTGGTTATCCCACTACAAGCACATTTGCCAGAAGGGTATGAGGAATGCAAAGACGTGATTAAAATTTTTGCTACTCGAGGCACCACCAATTTTAGATGGCTCGAGCTTCCTAGTTTAGATCAACCCATCCAACCCAAATCAATGAGTCGCAGTGTGACCAGTGACCCACTCGAGCGGTTAATGATGGCTGTAACGGAGAACACTCCCGCCACCACACGCAATCTCTCATTGGCAGCGTATCCAAGCAAAGGTTGGACCGTAGAACAGGTGGAAATTGAAATAAAAAAGATGTGATGGGGTCACTGGTGATACCAGGCAAAGCTGCTATTACCATGCTGCTTCCTGTATCCACCTTGCCCCAGAAGGATGTCAACAGCTTAAGTCGTTCTGAAGAAATTCAAGGAGATGATGATATGGCTTTACGCAATCCAAACAATGACAAGTCACAATGGACACCAGAATTATGGCTCCAAAGATTCAAAGAAATCGTAACTGCGATCCTTGGTATTTCCATTGTGATTTTTACTTTAATTCTAGCCTGGCAGGCCTTTGGTGTTTTAAGAACAGGGGATGCCTTTGACGAAAAGAGAATGTCTGCAGCAAAAGACATCTTACTGCTACTTTTAGGGCTATCTGGGGTAGTTATTGGTTATTACTTTGGGCGTGTACCCGCTGATGCTAGAGCAACTCAAGCCCAAGAGCAGGCCAATACTGCAATAAGCCAAGCCGAGCAGATAAGTGCCGAAGCCCAGAGCGTTGCTGATGACATAGATAATTTAATGAATACGACTTCTGATGCTGTGGGTGGAGTAGGTGGAACTGTTGAAAGAGGAGCAGCACCAGTAGTATCCACTGGAATGAATACCAATGAGATGCGCCGCTTGCGTGATAAATTACGGCATATAAAAAGAAGATAGAAGGGTCATACTATGTCAAACGGTACTGGACAATTTGCACAAGAACTACCTGTCATTTACCTGGCGTTCGCAAATCCACAGGGTGACTTGCGGGGTATTGCCAAAGAATATAACGATATTGTTGACACACTCGAGTCCGCCGAAAAACAAGGCTTGTGCAAGTTTGTTCCCCGACCCTTGCTACTGAAGCAAAAATCTTAGAGCCTTTCCGTGAACACCGTGACCGCATTGCTATCTTTCACTTTGCGGGTCATGCTAATGGCTACGAATTGCTGTTAGAGTCCATTAAGGGTGAAACTGATGTTGTCAAGGCGCAGGGCTTTGCCCAGTTTTTGAAACAACAGCAAGGTTTACAACTCGTGTTCTTAAACGGTTGCTCAACGATGCAGCAGGTGAAAGATTTGCACGATGCAGGCATTCCGGCAGTGATTGCTACCTCGCTAGCCATTGATGACAGAGAAGCCGCTAAGTAGTCAGTCCACAAAGAAAGTAGACTTTAAGGATTAAAATCAGGAATACTGAGAGCATGTCAAAACATTTGAAGCTATATTTAAGCGAAGAAGAGCGCAAAGAACTGAAGGGACTAACCAGACGAGGCAAGAGTGCAGCAAGGACTATCAAACGAGCCCGAATCTTATTATCAGCAGATAGCAGCCAAGGGAGGTCCAAAAACTACACCGAGATAATGAAGACAGTTGAAGTGTGTAAAGCAACAGTGAGTAGTACAGTTCGCCGGTGTGTGTTAGAAGGAGTCACAGCAGCGTTAGCAGATAAACCTCGTCCTGGACGAGAGCCGCAGTTGACTGGTGACATAGAAGCAAGACTGGTCACCTTGGCATGTAGTGAAGCACCAAAAGGTTATGCACGTTGGACAGTAAGACTGTTAGCTGAGCAAATGGTTGTTCTAGGCTATGTAGATGACATTAGTAAATCCAGTGTATTTAATGTGCTTAAAAAAACGAACTCAAACCAAAGAGCCATCAGCAGGGCGTATCATGCCGTTATCACTGACTTTGCCACAAACGATGACCAGATGCTACCTGCTGCTGAAGGCTCTTTTGGCAACAAGCCTGCTGGTGCATTCCTGAAGCGAGTAGTAAGTTTGTAGCAAAAATGGAAGATGTACTTGATGTTTACGCACGTCCATTTGATGAAAAGCGTCCTGTTGTTTGTGTTGATGAAGGACGCAAAGAACTTCGTAGCACACCCCGTGAAGCTGTGCCAATGAAAGCAGGTCGCAGCAAACGAGAAGATTATGAATATGAACGGCACGGTGCAGCTAATATCTTCATTGCCTTTGAACCCTTACTTGGGAAACGTCAACTCAAAGTAACCTCCTCTCGCACAAGTATTGACTTTGCCTACTTTATGCGTGACCTTCTTGATACACACTATCCTCAAGCAGAAACACTGGTGCTGATCAGCGATAATCTCAATACCCACACCATGGCTGCGTTTTATGAAGCCTTTGAACCTGCTGAAGCTCGACGTTTATTGCAACGTATTGAGTGGCACTACACCCCTGAGCATGGTTCTTGGCTTAATGCCGCAGAAATTGAACTGGCTACTTTAGCCAGTCAGTGTCTCAATCGACGTATTGAAAGTCAAACCTTTCTTACCTCCGAAACCCTAGCTTGGCAAGATAAACGTAATGCTGCTCCTGTCAAAGTTAACTGGCAATTTACTACAGCCGATGCTCGCATTAAACTGCGCCGCTTATATCCTAGGCTTCTATAGTCTGGAAATTAGCTGGACTGACTACTAAGTTATCTAGTGAATTTTATAAAAATCTATGTAGCGGCGCAAATTTAGGGCGGGCGTTTGAAGAGTCGAAAGCCTCAGTTGAAGGAACTGTCGAGACGAGTACAGTGTTGCGCAATATGATTCCTGCTGGTACTAGCCTTGAAAAGTGGCCTTGGGAACTCTATATTCGCCTTGGCAGTGAGACCGTTAAAGACTGGAATCTGCCAGATGCGGTAGATAATCCGCTTTTTGGTCTTCCTGCACTTCCCTCTGGTGATTTGCCCAACGAACCTTATCGCTATCTCAAGTGGTATGGCCGTGAACACGCCCACGTCTTTTTTGGTAGGGGTCACCAAATCCGCCAACTCTATAAAAGAGTAACCGACACATCTTCTACACCTGTTTTGCTTTTTTACGGTCAAGCAGGTGTTGGCAAGTCATCCTTGCTGAGTGCCGGGCTGATCCCGCGTTTAGAGGGTAAAGCTCTAGCCGAGGGTAAAACAGTTAATGTTGCCGTATACGAACGCTATGATCCTACCCTTAAGCTTATAGGAAGTTTGCGAAAAACGATAACTGGACCTAACAGCTTGTTTAAAGACTGGAATGAGTACGAGGCCCGCCAAGGTTTTCCACTTGTGATGATTCTCGACCAACTCGAGGAAGTCTTTATCAGTGAAAACCCTGAAAAGCTCAGAGACCTCGAGGTCTTCTTGAGTGAACTCACTAACACTTTCGGCAATCCCAACAAACGCCCACTGGGAAAACTCGTGCTGGGATTTCGCAAAGAGTGGTTTGCTGAAGTTGAAAAATCATTAAAAGAAAAAGCTATTTCCTTTAGTACGCTATTCTTAAAAACGCTTGATCGTCGAGGGATGATGGAGGCAGTCACAGGGCTGACGAGAGACAAAACACTCGTTGATAAATACGGGCTTGTTATTAAAGAAAATCGCTTAGGAGAACTCGCTGAAACGATTGCGAGTGATTTGCTCGAGGATCATGATTCTCCCAATGCACCAACCTTGCAAATTCTGCTTAGCAAGATGTGGCAACAGGCAAAAGTGGAGAATGAAAGTCATCCGACATTTACACTCGAGCTTTATCAGAAACTCAAAAGAGAGGGGATTCTGTTAAAAGATTTCTTAGACCAGCAACTTGAGAAAATAAAATCCTGGAATCCTGAAGTTGTTCAGAGTGGTTTAGTTCTCGACCTTTTAGCTTTTCACACCACGCCACTTGGCAGTTCACGGCAGCGCACACCTGAAGAGGTTGCACAAACCTATCTCGGAAATCCCAGCCAACAGTCACAGTATCTAAAAAGGCAAGAACTTATTCCTGACCTTATTGAACATGTCAAAGGAGCCAAGTTACTCACCGACACTTCTGAAGATAAAAGGACGGTTTCAAAACACACCCGCCTCACGCACGATACGCTCGCGCCCTTGGTCCGGCAGAGATTTGATACCTCCGTTGCACCAGGACAGCGTGCTAGGCGGTTGTTACAAAACAAAGTTCCTGATTGGAGAGACGGCAACGTTGGTACACCTTTAGACAAGCGCGACCTTGACCTTGTAGAAGCTGGGGCTAGTGGAATGCCAGCCTGGAATGACAACGAGGAGAGATTGGTTGAGAAAAGCCGAGAACTAAAAGCAAAAAGAGAGAAAAATCAAAAAAGATTATGGGGGGCAGGTATAGCTGCTGCTTGTTTAATTGTCTTGGGCGCAGGTGTTTCGTTATGGCAGTGGCGGGTAGCCGTAAACGAACGCGACACTGCACGAAAGCAAGAGGCTATTGCTGAGGGGCAAACCATTATAGCTAAACAAAAAACAAAAGAAGCCGAGCAGCAAGCCAATCTTGCGTTAAGCCGCCAGCTTAGTACCCAGGCACTGCTGGCAGCCCGCAACCCGAATACGCTTAACGGCTTTGCGGATTTGGCTCCTCTCTTGGCAAAGCAAGCCGAATATATGTATCCCAGTTTAGAGACTAAAGGTGGAATGCTAAAAGTCTTTCAAGCCTTGCCCCCCGAGTTTAGGGGTTCGTTACACGGACATAACGACATCGTGCATAGCGTGGCCTTTAGTCCAGACAGCACATTTTTGGCATCAGGAAGTGCAGACGGAACGATTGTCTTGTGGGATGTCGCTCACCAGACACCGATAGGTCAGCCGCTCGTAGGGCATACAGGCCCTATTTACAGCGTTGCGTTTAGTCCGGACGGGAAAATTCTGGCAACAGGTAGTGAAGATAACACGATTATCCTTTGGGATGTGAGCAAAAGAAGACCACTTAGTAGTCCGCTCGTGGGGCACCTCGAGTGGGTGCGTGGTCTCGACTTTAGTCCAGACGGAAAACTCCTAGCAAGTGCCAGTGCTGACACCACGATTATCTTGTGGGACGTGGTAACTAGAAAGCCCATTGCCTCTCCATTCAAAGGACACAAAGATTGGGTTAATAGTGTTGCTTTTAGTCCTGACGGGACAACGTTAGCAAGTGCTGGTTCAGACAATCTCGTTATCTTGTGGGATGTCCAAAACCGCAGCCAACTGGGAACGTTACAAGGACATAGCAGCTATGTTCTCGGTGTTGCTTTTAACAGCAGTGGAACTATTTTAGCAAGTGGAAGCAGGGATAAAAACATTATCCTTTGGGATGTCGCAACACGCACACAACTCGGGGAGCAACTTCTAGGACACAGCGATTCCGTGCCCACGGTGGCCTTTAGTCCTGATGGAATGACCTTGGCAAGTGGCAGTGGGGACAGCACTATTTTCTTGTGGGATGTCGAAACTCGTACCCGTATTGGAGAACCGTTAAGAGGTCATAACAAAAACGTGGGAAGTGTTGCCTTCAGCCCTGACAGGCGAATGTTGGCAAGCGGCAGTAAAGACAAGAGTGTCATCTTGTGGGACTTAGAAAATAAAAGTCATATTAGTAAGGCTCTGTTAGGTAATAGTGATGCGGTGACAAGCGTGGTAATAAGTCCTGACGGAAAAACGTTATTTAGCTCGAGTCACGATGCCAGAATTCTTATCTGGGATTTAGAAACGCTTCAACAGGTGGGCGAACCCCTGTTAGGTCACAAGGATTGGATCATCACACTCGCGTTAAGCCCAGACGGTAAAACGCTGGCGAGTGGTAGCAGAGACCAAAACATCATCTTGTGGGATGTCGCAACACACACGCAACTAGGCGAACCCTTACTGGGGCACACGTCGAATGTTTTCGCACTAGATTTTAGCCCCGACGGAAAAATCTTAGCGAGTGGCAGCGTTGACGAAACGATTATTCTTTGGGATGTCGAAACCCATCAGCGCATAGGAGGGCCGCTCAAGGGACACAAGTTCTGGGTGAACAGTGTGGACTTTAGTCCTGATGGCAAAACGTTGGTGAGTGGCAGTGAAGACAAAAGCATCATGTTCTGGGACGTGGAAACACGCCTGCCACTCGGTGAACCGCTTAGGGGACATAACGAAGCGGTGACAAGCGTCGTGTTTAGCCCCGACGGAAAAACCTTCGCAAGCACGAGTTACGACACGACGATTTTGATATGGGATGTAGAGAGTCATACTGTTCAACGACGGCTCGAGGGACACAACTCACCCGTCAATCGTCTTGCCTTTAGTCCCAATGGGAAAATGTTGGCAAGTGCTAGCAGAGACGACACCGTGATTTTATGGGATGTCGAAAGTTATGACCGCATCGGCGAACCCTTACAACGTCACACGGAGTCAGTCCTCAGCGTTGCGTTTAGTCCTGACAGCAAGACCTTAGCAAGCAGCAGTGCGGACAAAAGCATCCTTTTGTGGGAGGTTGACCCCGAGGATTGGCTAACAAAAGCCTGCAAGATTTCAGGACGCAACTTTAGCAGAGCTGAGTGGCAAAAATATCTTGGTGATATTCCTTACCAAAAAACCTGTCCGCAATACTCAGAAGGTAAATAGTTTAAAGAAATGACATTATGGTAAAGTGCATAAAGAATTTATTTCGGCGTAGTTATCACACCTAAAGCCTTCAAGAACCAGACAACATCACCTTCATTAGAGCAAACGACGGAATCACGAATGCCTAACCATTCAAATACTATCTTGGTCAAAGGCGACACAGGTCTAGCAGGCAGCTTCATCGTCCGTGAACTCCTATCACGTGGTGAAACAGTCCGTATTCTCTCCCGCCAAGATTCACTCCCCCACCCTAACTCTCCGCCGAGCTATACCAGGGAGAGTTAGGAGATAAAAAAAGCCTGAAGCGTGCTACAGAAAATGTGCAGAGCAGCGTGTATAGTATTAGCACCTTATAATCCAGACCCAGACATCGTAGGAACAAAAGAACCTATCGCCTTTTAGAAGAAAGGAACGTTTATGAATGATATTCTCAAACGCTTATATTCGCCACAAACTGAGCCATCTTCTCCGCCAACTTAGCTTGAACATGAGGTCTCACCACAGCATACATCACTTGATTCAAGGTAGCCTGCTCTGCGGCAAACTCGATACCAATCTGGTCATCTTGCCAGGTTACAAAAAGAAAACGACCTTTGTGGGTTGTTGAGGTAAAATGAAAGGTTCCAAATGCTAAAGAAACATCGCCATTCGTGCTTTGCTCAGCCGAGCCTAATTGAAATACACCGTTTTGACCTGCCGTTGCATTGCCGCTAAAAATAGTGAGCGCATCAGAATCATCAGAGGCTTTTTTGAGAGCCTCGAGTGTTTTGGCAAGTGCGCTTAGTTTATTGGGGGAAAATATAGCTTCTAGGATGCCTAGAGCTTCTTTATCCAGTTGCAGCGCACCACTGGTGTTCTCGTGTTTGGCGAAACCACGACCCTGAATGTTCCAACCTAGATGCTCCAAAACTTTTGTGTATTCCATATACCACCCAACAGGGTCTTCCATAGCATTTTTTTCTGCATTGGCAGAAAGTTGTGCTAGCAAGGTTGAATTCAAGACATCCTGACGGGCTTCACCAGTTAAGTTGGCGGTAAAAGAAACAACACTTCCGGCTACCACTGCACCTACATCACCCGTATCCGGGAGCGAGGGAGCACTTCCTTTAGCTCCACGGTTACTTACACCCCGAGCTACTCCTTTAAGGTTAATGTCTTGCACAAAGGTTACACGTTCTTGGTCGGTCATATCATGCTCCTTTTGCGGTGGTCTTGACTCCTGACTGTGGGTGTTCCAGAGACAGGCCCTGTTTAAGATTGAAGAACCCGGCAGTTTTATTCCGCCAACTTCCCTTTTGAATTTTCACCGCACTTAAAGTCTATCACAGTAGGTATCCTCAGGAGTTTTTTTGTAACTGTTTCTACTCTAGGCTTTGGGGCTTCGGTCTGCCCAGCTTGGTATTGGTTCAGCCTGTTATTTAATGGTGTAAACTAGTGTCTAAAGAGGAGAGGTTAAAATGACTGAGGCAAAACCCTGTATTTTGCTAGCGGTTGCCAATTCTTCTGAGCAACCCCTACCCAGGTTAGGCGAAGAATTTAACGCTATTAGTACAGCTCTAGCCGAGGCTAGTCAGCTCTGCGAAGTTAAAGCCCTGCCCTTTGCTAACCCTGATGCTATTATTGCGGCATTTACTGACCCCAACTATTACGGTCGCATCGTGGCCTTGCACTATGCTGGTCATGCCAATGCCTACGAACTACTGCTAGAAGGCAGTTCTGGACAGAGTGCTGTAACTAGTTCTGGTAATTTCGCCTTATTTTTGGGGAAGCAACCTGGACTCAAACTGGTTGTATTGAATGCTTGCTCTACAGAGGGTCATGTTAAGGGCTTGCTTGAAGCCAATGTGCCGGCTGTTATTGCCACCCATCAAAAAATTCTCGATGAGGTGGCAACAAACTTTGCCCAACACTTTTACACCAACCTTGCTAAACGCCATATCCTGAACGATGCCTATGAACTTGCTGTCGCTAGCGTAGGATTGGAAAAAGGCGATACATACCGCCATATCAGGGTCAATGGAAATGATGAGCCAGTTGATTACGGAGGTTGGCCTGGAAAACTATATTTTAAGCCTGGTGCCGAGAGCATAGGGGATGATTTCAGTCTACCCAAACTAGCCAATAACCCACTCTCTGGTTTACCTGCGCTGCCTGAAAAATCCTTACCAGAAAAGCCTTACCGCGCTATCTACCGCTTTGAAAAAGATCATGCTGAACTCTTTTTTGGCAGAGGTCAAAAGATACGTGAACTCTATGATAAAGTCACGAGTCCAAATGGTGCACCCATTATTTTGCTTTATGGAGCTTCTGGGGTCGGGAAATCTTCGTTGTTAGATGCAGGGTTATTACCCAGGCTCGAGGGTGCAAGCATCACCACACGCTATGCCCGCAGGGATGCAAGCCTGGGGTTACTTGAAACTTTGAACAAAGCACTCAATGCACAAAATGGTGATATTGCTAAAGCGTGGCAACAACTTGAGGTTAACCAACCCGCCGTAGTGGTTTTGGATCAGCTCGAGGAAGCCTATACCCAGCCCCTGGCCGATAAAGCACTTGCAAAAGATAAAGAATTGGAAACCCTGGCTACCACTCTACAAACTCTTTTTAATCAACCTGATACAAAGCCAAAAGGTAAACTTATTTTAAGTTTTCGCAAAGAGTGGTTACAAGAAATTGGCAAAGTGCTTAAAGAGAAGAATCTCTTTATAACCGAAGTAGAGCTTTCAGCACTTAAAGATAAAGAAATCGAAGAATCAATTTCTGGCCCCACAAAGTCAAAAAGACTAATAGAGCAGTATGGACTCGGTATCGAAGATGGTTTACCTATAGAAATGGCTGATGATTTAAGCTCTGACCCAGATTCGCCCATCGCCCCCATCCTGCAAATCATGCTTACACAAATGTGGGATGAAGCCTATGCCAAGAAAAGCAATACAGAAGGTAAACCCAAATTTAGCCGTGAGCTTTATCTCCACTATAAAAAATCACAAGGATTGGGGCAAATTCTAGATGAACAAATCAAATCTCTTAGTGCAAAAAACAAAGATGCAGTAGAGTCAGGCTTTGCACTTGATTTGCTACATTTTCATACTACAGAAAAAGATACGGCTCGAGAACGCAGCGTTGAGGAATTACAGGCTACTTATCCACACCGCAAAGACCTAGTGGATGTTGCTTCAGAGTTCAAGCGGCTTTATGTTTTGTCTGATCCAAAAGAAAACAGTCCTAGATCTGATGAATTAGGGTCAACTCGATTAGCACATGACACACTTGCACCCCTAATCAGGCAACGTTTTAGTACTTCGAGTACGCCAGGGCAACGGGCTCAGCGTATTCTTCAAAACAAGGCCCCAGACTGGAACAATGGAGAAACAAGCACAACGCTAGATGAACGTGATTTGTTTCTAGTTGAAACAGGGGCTGGGGGAATGCGCGGGCGGAACGATGAGGAAAGTAAGCTCATTGAGGAAAGTCGTAAGGTGCGCGATAAGAAGCAAGCGAATAGAAGATGCTTATGGCGGGTAGGTATTGCAGCACTTTGTTTAATTGTTTTGGGGGCAGGGGTTTCGGTGTGGCAATGGCGAGATGCAGAAAAAGCAAAACGAGAAGCTGAACGACAACGTGACCTTGCCTTGTCCAATTCGCTAATTAAACAAGCTAGGGATATTGAAAGCCTTCGGCCTGATCAAGCACTGCTTCTCTACAAAGAAGCTAGTGTCAGAGTAAGTAACCCTAACACTGATTCTACTGCGAGTAAAGACTTGAACAACTACACATCGACTGTTAATTTCCCCAAACAACTTCAACATATTGTTCATGCTCATGGTGTGAATAATACGAAAGAACCTAGAGTTGCAGACTTAGCCTTTAGTCCGACAAATTCGATACTTGCCTCTGCTGGTCTTGATGGGGAAATTTTCTTGTGGGATATAACCAATAAGCACCTAACTAATAGACGTGAATTGACGAATCAAAACAATCCTAGTCATGGAAGTGATGGAAGCCAAGATGTTGACCGACTTGCTTTTAATCCGAGTGGAAATTATTTAGCTTCTGGTGGACGCGACAATTGGGTCATTCTCTGGGATATTACAAAGGGAACAGGCGAGGCTTGTGAGGCTGATACGCAAAATACTACTCCTGAAGATTATGTAACCGCTGTTGCATTTAATGAAACAAGTACGCTGGTAGCTTCAGGTCATCATTCTGGTGAGATAAGACTGTGGTCAATTACTGATTCAAATTGCAGGCTAAGCGTGAAAAAATCTTTCAAGGACATTCATAAATTATTGCCTCAACCGATGGATAGCAGGGTAAATGTTGAAAAGGTTCTCAATGTTATCTTTGATAAAAATAATCTATGGGTGATTTTTAGTGGTGGTTTGATTGTTTCTTTAGATGTTACAACAACCGATTTAGATGTAAGCCTTCGGTGTAAAGCGATTAGTAATGAAGATAGGTATTCAAGTGCTTTTTACGAATCCAATAGCCAATCTATTTTTCTTGCGACGACTACTGGCAAAGTCTTCTATTTTCCAATAAGTAGCAGTGATTGTGACAAGTCTGACTGGAAATTAGCAACAGATGAGGCGGCGGGAGAAATTTTCGACATAGCATTTTCGCAACCACAACGCCGATTTGTATTTGGTCGTCAGGAAAACGATACACTTGATGTGTTCGGTTACCCCGAAGAAAATGGTTCCAATTTAATAGATATTTCTCCTAAAGGCCTTACGCAGGCTATTTATAGTGTTGCTTTTGACAAAGATGGCATTGATGGCATTTTCTTTGCATCTGGTGATAGTGCTGGAAACATTTCTCTTTGGAAATTAGATCAAAAGGATTTGGATCAGACTTTGCAAGAACGTGCCTGTGATCTTGCTGGGCGCAACTTTAGCCAGGCTGAGTGGGATCAATATCTTGGTTCTGATACCCCTTATCATTGTACCTGCTCAAACTTTCCACCCGGTGAAGGTATAGAAATTAAAACTCTATCTGACTCGAGCCAATGCAAAATTAATTAAAGGATTAGTGAGATTTTATGCCTAATCAGTCAAATACCCTATTCGTTACTGGTGCTACCGGCATGTTAGGCAGCTATATCCTCAAAGAACTGCAATCTCGCAATTACAATGTTCGTGCTTTGGTCCGCTCAACCTCACAAGAAAAAGCTAAAGCCCTTGGTGTTGAAATTGCCGTGGGTGATTTGAGCGATTTGCTTAGCATTCGCAATGCAGCCAGAGGTGTAAGCGGCATCATCCACGTAGCTACACTCGAGTCCGAAACACAAACAGAAGTTGATATTGAAGTTGCTGCTATGAAAACCTTGCTCGAGTCCTGGAAAGATGGACCCTTTATTTTTATTAGCAGTGTTGATGTCTATGGCTATCCAAAAACTATTCCAGTTACCGAATCACACCCCCTCGACCCGACCCATTCGTATTACGCCCAAGGAAAAATTGCTTGTGAGACACTTCTTATAGACCGTGCTGCAAAGCTTGGCAGAACTGACTATAGTATTTTGCGACCTCCCAATATCTGGTCACCTGATTCTCGTGCTTTGCGATTTTATGTTGGCAGGCCTCTACAAAACATTCGTACCCATACGAACGTCACTCTATTTGGCAAAGAATATGGCGATGACTGGATTGACTCAAGAGAGCTGGCCTGGGTCACAGCCGAATGCCTCACAAGGTCACTCGGTTGCGCTGCCAATGCCGTCAATAGCCACTTCACCTGGTATGAGATTTGCTTAGAACTAATCCGCCTGACAGGAAGCTCTAGTACCATTGAATTTTCACCAGCTACCGATACAAAGTCATCTTTTGCTCAACGATGGACTTATGACGGGCGATTGCTGCAAGGAAAATTGGGTTTTAAGCCTCACTATCGTTGGAAAGAAGTGCTAGCTCAGGCCATCAAGGGCTGATTGCAACCCAATTGCAACCCTAGCCTTGTATGTTGAAGCGGTCAGACCTCGGTCAGACCTAATAGTTACACTTAGTAAGGAGGAAAAATTATGTTAGACGAATTTGATAAAGGCCCAACCAAAGAAATTGCCAAATTATTTTCCCAGGCACCCGATTACACGGCTCACAAAGACCATTTTTGGTTTGACTGGGGGCCGGTCTATTACCGTGGGCGGCTTGATAAAAAGGTTAAGGTACTCTGTATTGCCTCTGACCCTGGCCCTACCGAACGCTTGGTTTGCCGCAATTTAATCGGCGATGCCGGGCAGCGTGTGCAAGGCTTTTTGAGCAAGTTGGGTCTTACCCATTCGTATCTATGCCTTAATGCTTTTCTTTACGCCCTTCATCCCAGCCACTTCTTTAGTGCTAAAGCTATTTTGGCAGAACCTGAACAAGTAGTCTGGCGCAACAAAGTGTTTGGTCGGCTGGTTGGCCCTGACTTGCAAGCTGTTATTGCTTTTGGCTCCATGGCACATATTGCTGCTGACCTCTGGACAGAAGTAGGTGTGCCTGTTTTCAAAGTGCCGCATCCGAGCTTTCGTGAAGAAACCGAATTACTAGATGGCTGGCGTGAAGCGATTACTCAGCTTAGGGAAATTATCACCCCAGACAGTGGTGGCAATAATACTTCACCAAATTATGGTGCAACTTTTAGCGAAGCTGACTATGCCCCTATCCCTCGGCGTGACTTGCCTTTTGGTGTCCCAGCTTGGATTGGGAATGATGCTTGGGGCAGAACAGATACTCCTAAACACAACAACTGCGTGAGCCGCCCTAACCCCGATGATGGGCATACACTTATGTGGATTGCTCCTAGTAGCGATCCACCTGCTTGAGGAGTTGTGCGATGTCAAACCTAAGCCAATATGCCCTCGAGGGCAAAGTCGTTACTATGAATAAAACTTTTGATATCCTTGAGCGAGGTATTGTTTATATTCAGGATAAAAACATTATCGCCGTACAAAAAGATACCGAGCCACCTCCAGCAGGATTTGAAACAACCAAGGTTATTTCCACTGGCGGTACGATTTATCCAGGCCTTATTGAATTACATAATCACCTCAGCTACAACATTTTGCCTCTGTGGGATGTTCCCAAGACTTATACCAACCGTTCACAATGGGGCGGAACAGATTTATATCGAAAGCTAGTTAGTGGCCCTATGAACATTCTTGGTAAAACTCCAGGCTATGTTGAAGCTACTGTCAGATATGTCGAATGTAAGTGTTTGTTAGGTGGTGTGACTACATCTCAAGGGATTGCCCTGTTTAGTAACGCAGGCATCCAAAAGTACTATCAAGGCGCAGTACGCAATGTAGAATCCCCTGATGATCCTGAGTTGCCTAAAGCCCGATCAAAAATTTCTGACGTGGAAGCCAAAAATGTCCATAAATTTTTCAAGTTACTTCAAGATAATCCAGACCAATGCTTCTTGCTTCATTTAAGTGAAGGCATTGATGAAAAGGCTTGAAGAACACTTTTTAGCCCTAAAAATGGAAGATGGTCGTTGGGCTATCACAGATAGTTTGGCAGGCATTCATAGTGCTGGTTTAATCAAAGAAGATTTTGCGGTCATGGATACTCACGGGGCTTCAATGATCTGGTCACCACTAAGCAATTTGCTTCTATATGGACAAACAGCCAGAATTGCCGAGGCTAAAGCCAAGGGCATACTTATAGGACTTGGATCAGATTGGTCAGTGACCGGCAGCAAGAATCTTTTAGGTGAGCTCAAGGTAGCCTATTTGGTGAGTCAGGAATTGGATAAACTGTTTAGTCCACGTGAGATTGTTGCTATGGCAACTAGTAACGCTGCAAAAATTCTCAAATGGGAGCATCTCCTTGGCTCCATCGAGGAGAATAAACGTGCGGATTTACTTGTCATTAAGGGGCGTAGCGGTGACCCTTATGAACGGCTTATTAAGGCTAAAGAAACCAATATTCCTCTTGTTGTTATTGCTGGTGTTGCACGTTATGGCAACGAAACCTTGATGAAAAAACTATCTGATGATACCCAGACTTGGCGAGTTGGAGGTCTCAAGAGGTTTTTCAATCTAGATAAAGATATTTCCGATCCACCTTTAGCCATTCCAAGTTTGCGTGAGGCTAAGAAAAAACTCAAGGATGGTCTAAAACGTTTGCCAGAATTGGCTAAAAAGCTCGAGAGCCCCACTCGAGCCCAAGCTAAAAGTGACCAGTGGTTCTTACTGCTTGACCACAGTGATACTGCAGAAGAATCCTTGCGTCCGCATTTACCCTTTGGCCCTAGAGGTTTGGCAACGGGTGAGATTGTCCAAGCTGTATCCAGAGCTGCACTTTCAGAGATTGTAGAGCCGCTGGAACTTGACCCTCTGACAGTAGCTGATGATAGTGATTTTCTAACCATTTTAGGAAAGGAGAGAAATTTACCCGCATTTATCAAAACAGGCTTGAAAGACTTGTATTAACACGTTGTATTAACACGTCACCTTGTATTAACACGTTACAGGGTGTGATGAAAGGAGAACGAAATGACAAAAGGGTTATCACTTCACATTGGACTTAATCTGGTTGACCCCAAACATTATCAGGGTTGGGATGGGGCTTTAATGGCTTGTGAGGCCGATGCACATGATATGGCTTCTATTGCAAAGGATATGAAGTTCGTTAAACCAAAAATACTTTTGACAAAAGCTGCTACTCGTAAAAATGTCATTGATCAAATTGGCAAAGCAGCCAAAACACTCAAAGCTGGAGATTTTTTCTTTTTGACCTATTCGGGTCATGGGGGGCAGTTACCTGATTTGAATAAGGATGAACCTGACCATCAAGATGAAACATGGTGTTTATACAATGGTGAGATTGTAGATGATGAGTTATATGCACTCTATGCCAGCTTTAAGGCTGGGGTAAGAATTTTTGTATTATCAGATAGCTGTCATAGTGGGTCAGTAACAAGAGATGCTTTCTATAGAGCATTACCTAGGTCAGCAACGCCAACACGCTACCGTGATATGCCTAGAGATGTGGCTTTACGCACCTATAGAGCTAACCGCAGTTTATACGACAAAATTTTAGAGAATAAAAACCTTAAGGAATCCAAGGATAAAGTCAAGGCTTCGATATTGCTGATTTCGGGTTGTCAGGATAATCAATTATCTTCTGATGGCACGTTTAATGGGCTTTTTACAGGAACCCTATTACAGATTTGGCGGGATGGCAAATTCAAGGGAGATTATCGTAAGTTTCACCGTAAGATTGTAGATGAGATGCCGCCTGAGCAGACACCTAATTATTTCTGGGTGGGTGAGGGGAATAAGGGGTTTGAGAAGGGGAAGCCGTTTTTGATTTGAGTAAGAAAACTTTAGAGGCAAAGTTCGCTTAGAGAACAATAGGTATATATGTATATATAAAGAATAGACCTCTTGCAAAATTGGGGGTTAATTGCGAAATGAAGTAGCTTTTATTGCTCAATTCTATAATTTTGCAAGAGGTTTAGTATCTGCCGAAAGCATCCCGAACAAGATAAAAATCAGGGGTAGAGCGGACACAGCGAAATCCTATAGCGTCCCATACTTCGCTAGCACTATTTTTGAGCCGGTAAGTTGATCGTATGGAATACAAGGAGCTGTCGAAAGCACCACCACGCAAAATAATTTTAGTTGAATCATTAATATCTTCATCACTAGTTAGGTTTCTGTTATCATTTATGTAGGGATAATCCTGATACATTGAACTTGTCCATTCCCAAACATTCCCTGCCATATTTTTAGCACCAACCCAGGAAGTGTCAGTAAAGCTATTAACAGGTGCAGTATCAGCAAAGCCATCATCATACTTGCTTGCCCTAGAACTATTGGTACAATGAATATCACAATGGTTGGCTTCGTTTCCAGTAATGTCATTTCCCCATGGGAATACAAATCTTTCTGATCCTCTAGCAGCATACTCCCATTCTGCTTCTGTTGGCAAGCGAGCCTTGCGCCACTCCTTGCAATAGCTGACCGCCTCTTTCCAAGTGACATTATTTATGGGTTGATCAACTGTATTTGAGAATGAACTAGCTTTTCCAGAACCCTTATCGCAAACTTTGGCCTTTACGCAGTCTTCATATTGACCTCGAGTGATTTCATTCTCATCAATCCAAAAGGCTTCGCTAAAAAACTGTTCTCCACCATTTAGTTCGTCTTCAAACGAATAAGTGGTACAGTTGGCATCCACAGGGCATAGTGAAAGGGCATCATCAACTTCTTTTTCGGTACTACCCATCACAAACCTACCTGCCGGGACATTTACCATTCTGACACCTCGAGCATCAGTGGAAACGTTCTCCTTATTCCTAATCTCGAAGGTAGAAAAGGTTAAGTTAATGGGAAAGTTTGCTGCCTCTAGCTCTTCAATAATTCGCTCAATACTTATTCCCTCTAACATTGATGCATATGGTGAAACAACCATACCAACGAGTTGCCAGTTTTCCGTAAAGAGTCCTCCTCCAGAAGCACCTAAAGAATTGAAGGTCGATTTAATACTGAGGACATCATCTTTTTGATCCAAATATTTTATAGGTTCAAGTGGTGAAAACCAATCCCCATTTCCAGCAGCATCTTGCACTATTGTGTTCATATTGTCGTTTGACTTTAGCCTTGTAGAATCTCCATTTAATTGAACTTTATCTTTACTAGCCTCGACCGATAATTTAGACTTATTACTATTTGTTGGCACAGTCAAGACCACCAACTGTGAATCACCAAAATTATGTTTATCAAGCTTCGATGGGAAACCCTCGTTTGGCAAGCTGTTAAAGGACACATTAATATCGGTAGCCTCTGAAAGCCCCTCTTTAACTAGATGATTAGCAGTAACGATATACACTTCGTTTTCCGTGGAGCCTACAATTATTCCAGCCCCAGAAATCGGATCCTTACCTAAAGTCCCATTCACCATCACGATATGCTTTTTGGCTTGTTCCTGGGCTAATGCAGTTTCTATAATAGGTGTATTTTGTAAACTGGAAACCAATACCTCATTGGAATAACGATTCAAAACTAGTACCCCAAGCGCGCCAGCAAGCATAATAAAAGTAAGGATAAAAACCAAGTGCCTTTGCCTAGGCGTTCTCCTCCTCTCAGATAAACTAATTGCTTCGAGTGGCAAATTAGCATCTTTAATAGCTTGAGCATCCGGCACAAGGAAAACAAAGTCGCCTTCTTCGCTACCTATTAAGCGATTAAAGAAGGGGGTTTGCCCTTTTCCATTTAGGACAGTTGTCTCTTGGGAAACTCTTGGAGTTATATACAAGGCTAATTCAGTTGCCATGATAACTCTATCTTTATTTTGATCAGCCGCCCCTTGAAGTGCATCAAGAAGTGCCATTGTAAAAGAAGAATGTCCCGCTCTTGCACCACTATCAATTACGAGTTCGTCACTAGCACCTGCTGTGATTATTTGCCAGGCAACTCGCGACATCATCGTTTCAATATATTTCTTTGGGAGAGTCTCAGGGCTGGTACGAGGCTGAGATTTTCCAGTTATGGCTGCTACGCCACTAAAACAACAATCAAGGATGAACAAAATATGTTTAGCAGGAATAGACTGACAAGCATCTTGTAAATATTTCATGTCTACATATTGTGCATACTCATTTGATGCAGCTCCATATGGAATCAAATGTCCTGAAATAACATCTCCTCTGTCATTCTTTAAGGTTGTCCCATGACCAGAAAAGAAAAAGATTACTCGGTCATTAGGTTTTGTTTGCGTTCGTAACGTATCTTTGAGCCAACCCTCAATGGAACTTTTTGTTGCTTGAGTATCAAAGAGAGTATGCACTTCTTCAAATTTATAGGAATGCTTGAGAAGGCGTGCTATTGCATCAGCGTCGTTTCTGGCATTGAGTAATGGAGAGCCTGGGTAATCATTGATACCAACAACAATTGCCCAGCTTTTGCTATAGAGAGTATCTACAGTTGCTGCAGATTCACCTGCTGGGGTAAGAATGTGTCGATAGGCCTCAGGTGGCATATATTATCAATCTCAAAATAAATCAAGTAAATGCTGACAATTTAGCAGCATGAGTTGTTCCTAAGAAACTGTCTGAGAAGTGTCAAGCCGCCAATTTTTTCACCATCAAACGAATCATGGTGACGTAGATAAAGGCTTCTGAGGTTTCTGGCAAACGCTCAAAGTCTTTGGAAAGACGACGCTGCCGATTGAGCCAGGAGAAAGTACGCTCAACAATCCAGCGTTTGGGAAGAACTTCAAAGCCAAGTTGCTCTTTAGGTTTATGAACGATCTTGAGAATCCAGCCACAGGTTTTCATAAGCCAAGCGATGAGGTCACCGGTATAGTTACCATCAGCCCAAATCAACTTAAGACGTTTCCAGGAAGTTGTCCTCATTGCCGTAAAGAGTTGTTTTGCGCCAGCTCGGTCATCAATATTTGCAGCCGTTACCAGGACAGCTAACACCAAGCCTAAGGTATCTACAACGAGATGACGTTTACGTCCAGTTACTTTCTTATTACCGTCATAGCCGATCTCCTTACCCCCTTCGACACTTTTCACACTTTGACTATCTATAATGGCTGCACTGGGATGTTTTCTACCTTTTCCCTTGACTTTCTTGCGTAATCGTTCACGCAGTTTGGTATTCAGTTCCTCCCAGAAACCACCTTTACGCCACACACGGAAGTAGTGATACACCGTTTGATACGGTGGATATTCTTTAGGCAACATCCGCCAAGGAATGCCACCTTTCACCACATAAAAGATGCCATTGAGAATGCTGCGCCAACTATGTTCTCTAGGTCTCCCTAGTGGGTTTGGTGTCGGCATGAATGGTTTTAATGCTTCCCATTCGCTAGTCTTTAGATCAGTCGGGTACAGTTGGGATTTGATCATCTTTTAACTGTGCCCGACTTTTTCATGAGTTTCCTACTTCTCAGACAGTTTCTAAAGAAAATATGGTGCTTAAGCTGTGTAAACTTCATTACCACCTTCTCGTCAATCACATAAGTGTGACCTTGAGATTGTTAACTCATTAATGTATTAAAATTACTCAAATCGCTCCCCTGCTATCTTAAGTATTGAACGGCTTGAACGCTTAAACTATAGCATCATCTTATCTATAAGCACAAGGTCATCAAGGTCTTCCTCAAAGATGATGTGAAGAAATTAACATAGGGAAAAATCATAGTATTAGTTCTAGATGGGAAATGAAATGAGTTTGCTAGGGGTGGCCAGTTTGAGCCATTACAGACCGCTTATAAGTACCGCCTAGTTTGAATCGGTCAGACCTCAGTCAGACCTGATTTTATACAGTTAGGATATGGGAGTGTTTAATAGGCTGAAGTGTGCCTCGAGTCACTTAAAAGATGCTATTATGGACACACTTCAAAGCTTACCGTCGTTGTTGATTTTTTTCTGGGTTTGATAGGCGTTTCACTCAGGTATCGCCAACTCGAGAGGAGGAGCTAGATTACCTCAATCCACTATAGTTCCATTTCTAGTCTCTGCTAAGGAGTTGATAGTATGCCCAAACTGATTGGTAGTATCCAAATAAATCCCAGCAGCATTATCCCTGGCGAAACAGTGTTGATTGAGGTCTTCGATTCTCAAAAAATCAGCTATGCCAGTAAAAAGTACCGTCAGCAATCTGGCACTCAGGTGTCTATTAACGATATTCATGGGGCCAAACAGTATTTACAATTTGCCAAGGCAGGCAACTACCCTATTCAAGTCAAAGTCGTTAGGCGTATCAAGGGCAAATTACAGCAACAAACCAAGACATTAACTCTAAAAGTTAAAAATCTAGCCCGTAGCCGACGTTCAAAAACCGTACAGGCACTGGCTTTGCCAGAACGTCTAGATACCTTGCTTAACTTTTCATCGTCAATTGAACGCCCCTACAGAGCACGCTTTTCTGTTGATTCTGCTTCCATGTTTAGCCCACCTGTTGCGAGAATACAAGGCAAAGGAGTTGTATCTCAACTCCGACCTGTTTATCGTTGGAAAATAGATAAAGGGGTTAGTGTTGATACTCAGGAACCGGTTCTCGAGTATGACTTTGAATCCCTACTCGATTCTCAAACAAATCAGCCCTATCAAAACTTCCATGTGGAAATGAGTATTAAGGTACCTGGGTCAAAACGGTTTGCCAAAACAGCAACACGTACCCTTACCGTTTATAACCCTTATGCCCTAAGCAAACGACGTGGCTATATTGTACCCAGAATCTTCAATCCATATCTTGCTAATAATGTGGATGGTGGCTATGAAGCCGTGGTAGGTATTGAAAACCTCGAGGATCAACCCCTTCTTATTACGCATCAGCGTATCCAGGCTCTGGGAGTTTCTGGTTTTAGTCCGCCAATAACTCTTGAGTCACCTATACTTATTCAAGCTCGAACGGCCCATGCTGTATCGTTTGTTATTGATCCCAAGGACTTACCCCAAAACACCAGTGGCTTTACGCTTTTTCTAGGGGGGCATCGGCAAGAGAAGACCAAGAGTACAGGAATGCCTGTTCGTATTGAAGCCCACTTTGAAGTTTCAGCAACTCGAGCTACAACTCGAGCCAAAGAGAATATAGGTGCAAGAGCAGCAAAAACAATTAAGCCAGTAGTAACGTCTTCAAAATTAGGACCTGCTGGTATCTTGCTAGCTGAAATGATGCCAACTGAAAAACTAAAGAAGCAGGCTCTGTCGAGATTGAAAAAACGTAGCAAAAAAGGGAATCTATCGGCATTTCAGCCAGCCTTGGGTGAAATGATTCAAAAATTAGAGCCTTCTCGAGTAGCGAAAAGTTTTGCTTCTAAATCTTCGCAGCTCAGTCCCAGTGCTGGAAGCTTGTGTGACCCAAGCGAAGACGGCGTTGCTAGTGCAATGGTATGTCAGCTACAACCTGAACAAATGTACGAAGTTGAAACTCCAGGACATTTTGCCAATGCACAAAAAGGTGACATTCTCTTATCTTTGGGTGGAGACGGAGTAATTGCCCATTTGCTTAGGCAAGTTGACCCACCACAGTTTTATGACCATAGTGGACTAATTACGCAAGATTTAACTCAAACGACTAATGATGGGAAACCCAGTTATTCTCCTCAACAAATTTCACATTCGACAGCAACTATTGAACGCTGGCTCGAGCATCTCGAGCCTCATTTTGATGGCATACAGCTAAAGCAGATTAGCATCAGGGAAGACATCCTTAAATACTCGTGGCCGGGACTGATTACTCAAGATACAGACAAAGCTACCTATAGGGAGGGTATATCAGACCCTAAAGATAGGGAAATAATATCAGACCCTGACAAACCAGAAAAAGGCTATGCTATTCATTCTTTTGACCCAGCATCACGATGGGTTTATGATCCCAAAGGTCAAGCCTGGGTTCTTATTCCGCCCATGATCGTAAAACCAGACCCTATGTTAGAAACAGCCGCCATTCGTCAACTCTTACATGAAGTTGCTGATGAAGCTAAAACCCAAAGGAGTCACTATCGGCTTTCGGTTTATACCGATGCCAGTATAGATACAACCCCTGCTCCAACTTCAACAAGCTGGGAAAGTACTTCCTGGCCATCGGTATGTTCGTCTTATATATGGAGCCTATTACGCAAACGGGGTGTTCACTTTGAAGGTGATTTGGACTCAGATGAAGGCAGCAAAACAGATAAGGGGAAGCTGGACGGCCTTTATTATTACACCACTCAAGAACGTGAAATAGCTGCCAAAAACCTTCATAACACAGCATTTATGTTAGCCAAGCAAATGGCCGAACAACATGCTGACTTTAAGGTGCTAGCTAAGTTAGGACTAGCCGATATTGACGATATTGCAAGAAAATTAGCTAATCAAATTGTTAACACCTTTACCAATGATGATGCCTCCACTAAAGGAGCAAAAACGTTGTTGCCGATTGGTGATGGACATGCTGTTAGCCCAGCCGACGTGATGTTTTGGGATGGAATTGAAAAGGGTGGGGTTTACGGCTATCACGTAGCAGCAAAATACCGCCCCAAACACAACCGCCAAATGCCTGTCTATCGCTGGACACCCTTTAGCCAAACAGGGTCACTTTTGGGCAAGGTAACCTATAAGGATAAACCCGTTGCAAATGCCTGGGTAAAACTTTTCAAAGGCAAAGAAACACAAACTTCTGCCAATGGCAGCTTTAGGTTGGACGGGATACCCATAGGTTGGCATCAACTCGAGGTGGTTAAACAAAACGACTCAGGTTTGGTACTTAGGGTTGTGCAGGAAGTAGAAATTGTTACTACCGAAAATCCTATCGCAGTCGTGTTGAGCAGTCAGGGTCGCTTGCTAGTAGTTAAGGAATCTTTAACATCACTTAATGGGAGACGACCTGACAAAAAATCACCTGACCAGGATACCGTGCAACTTTCCTCGGTTAATCCACATGAAGAGATTATCAAGATAGCTCAGTGGGTTCAGCCAGCCCTGAGACTCGAGATACATATCAAATCTGATTGGCAAGAAAACCAGGCTTTGAGTGTATTGACCACCACCAAAATTTACTCAGGAGCAAGTGAAGTCTCAACACTGATAGGACAAGCCAATACATTGGTTAAAGCAGGTCAAAAGGAAACCATTACGTTTAGTCATCGCCCTCAATCGGGTCAACTTTTAAGTTTTTCCTTTCATTTGGAGAATAACGAAGCCCAAGTTTGAACCTTAAGGAGAGAAAATGACTTACGATTAAGTGCGCAAACTCGAGTTTTATTCTTACCTTTGGACACCTGCAAGATGTTTATGTTCAAGAAGGTCTCTTCATTCAAAATAGCACTTTTTGACAAAAACCTATCCCTTTTTAGGAGGAACCCATGCCCCCCACTTTCCTGCAACTCACCCTAGCTGAATTCGCCACTCTCTTAGAACGCTTTCCTTTCACCCGAAAAATCAACGCTGTTCATATGCACCACACCTGGCGACCGAATCACAGCCAGTACAAAGGTCACGACACCATCGTAGGCATGTGGCGTTATCACACACAAGAAAAAAACTGGGATGATATTGCGCAGCACCTGACCATTGCACCTGACGGCACATTGTGGCTGGGGCGAAACTGGAATGCCATGCCAATTAGTGCCAAAGGGAATAACGGGAATGAGGTGATGGGTCCTTTTATGTTTGAAATGATTGGTGATTTCGATGAGGGTATGGACCCCTTCGGCGGTAGCCAGCAAGAAGCCACCTTGAGCGTCATTGCCTTGGTCCAGAAAAGGTTTGACTTACGACCAGAAACCCTGCGCTTTCACAATCATATGTCATCCAAGTCGTGTCCGGGGACGGCGATAAATTATGAAGAGATTCTCGAGGAAGTCCATAAGCGACATGCTCGTAGTATCCCGAGCCTTGCTGGGGGTAAACGCGGCGAGCTTAAACCCTTTGGTGATCAAGCCCTTTATGTTTCCCAACTCATTGATAATCTAAGGCAACGTTCTTCTGCCGCTCCCGATGATGAGTTAAGCGAAGCAACAATGACGGCTGAAGAGCAATATAGTTATTATCGTTCTGGCGAGTCAGAAACTCGTGGTGGCCTCCTTGGTGGTGGCATTGAGTTGACTCCAGAAATGAAAGCTGAGTTGCGCCCACATGTCATCAACTTAGTTCAGGGGCAATTTTCTAATAGTGGTGCGTTTAGCACAACGGCTGGCGATGTAGACGCAATTTTTAACGATCATCTTAAAGTCGCACTAACGGCGGCAAAAGCCAAAAAGCAACCTTTGCGAATTGTTTTTCATGCACACGGCGGTTTGGTTTCAGAGAAGAATGGCTTGTGGCGAGCTTATAAAGATTTTAAGTGGTGGAAGGATAACGGGGTTTATCCTATCTATTTCACTTGGGAAACAGGGCTCTTTGAAATCCTGGGTCAGCTTCTTTCACGCAGCCGACAACTTGCCCAGCCTGAAACGAGGGATGTCTGGGATGTAGTGGCTGACCCTGTGCTTGAGGAATTAGGCAGAGCCTTAGGAGGAGTGACGATTTGGTCAGGAATGAAACGCAGTGCCGAGCTTGCCTCAGCAGAGAGTGGCGGCGCACACTACACTGCCCAGCAACTTAAAAAATTCCTAAGCAAGAATAAAGCTGAAGGGAAGGTCGAGATTCACGCCTTCGGTCACAGTGCAGGTGCCATCTTTCAAAGTCATTTTTTACCAGTATTAGCTGACAGTGGGATTCCTATTCAAACCACGCACCTGCTCGCACCCGCTTTGCGCATGGACGCTTTTCTAGAGCGTCTTGCCCCTCACCTAAAAGAGGGAGGACTCGAACACGTCTCTATCTTCACCATGAAAAAAGACCTCGAATTAGCTGATAATTGTCTTAGCCTATATCACAAGTCACTGCTCTACCTGATTCACTACGCTTTTGAACCCGATCGCAAGACACCAATTTTGGGACTCGAGGTGAGCCTGCGCGAAAACGCCGACACTCGCAAACTCTTTGGCTTAGATGGCAAAAGCTCGAGCCGGGGTGAAGTGATTTGGTCAAAAACCGCTTCTTCATCTGGACGTAATGCGAGTCAAGCTACCTCACACGCTGCCTTTAATGACGATCAGTCCACCATGAATAGTATTGTCAGGCGAGTACTCAATAAAGGAGACCAGGATTCAATCGTGAGCTATCCCGATTACTCGAGTCGTGCCATTCAAAGAGAAGAAGGGTTTGACTGGCCTAAAGAGCTGGAGCTTAGACGGAGTTCTGCTGCAATCATTTCGCCATCTTCTCAAAGCACTCGAGATAGCTGGCAATCCTCTCGTATTAGCATCACTCCTACCACAGGTCAACTAAAAGCCTTATGTATAGGTATCAATACTTACCCAAATGCACCACTAAGTGGTTGCGTAGCAGATGCAGAACTTTGGGTCAGAACCTTGCGTGGACTTAGGTTCGAGACGGATTCGCTCACTGATGGACAAGCCACCCGTGACAATATACTCACAGCCTTAGAAAATTTGCTGCGCTCTAGTCGTCCAGGTGATGTATTGGTGTTTCAGTATTCAGGTCATGGTACGTCACTACCTGACTTAAATGGTGATGAACTCGGTGAAGACACACCTAATACGGATGAAGCCTTGTGCCCTGTTGATTACGATAAAGGTGCTTTCTTAATAGATGATGACATAGCAGAGATCTTTGCACGCATTCCAGATGGTGTGAACCTTACCTGTTTTATGGATTGTTGTCACTCAGGAACGAACACTCGAGTCATGGTAGGTGGCGCACCCGTGCAAGCTCGAGGCAATGAACGCCCACGCTTTATGCGAGCAACCGATAGCATGATCGAACGGCATCGTCGCTTTAGAGAAACCAGGCGGAGCCGCGCCCCTAGTGTGTCTCGAGGGCCTGACCGTATGCGAGAAGTTGTCTTTTCAGCCTGTCAGTCGAGTGAGGTAGCCTGGGAAAGCAATGGGCAGGGGGACTTTACCAACAGGGCAATTCCTTTACTCGCATCAAGCTTCAATACACTTACTCACGAAGCGTTTGAACACCGAGTCATTGAGGCTTTTGGCTCCAGTCCCAGACAGCACCCTCTTTTGGACTGCTCGAGCTTGGCACGAAATCTTTTACTACTAAACCCCTTGGGAGATAGTTCGGCAGCTACCCCGTCCCGCACAACCGCAAGCCTGGCCCAACGCTTGCGCCAGATGGCCAATGAACTAGAGCAGCAAGGTTAGCGATGGCTTACCAAACAAATTTCCCCACATTTTGTCTAGGGCCACGGGTGTTTAATGCCGTCGAAACAAAACCCTATCAGCGAAAGCCCACCGACCCTTTATATCGGCCCTTGCAAATTTATACCTTAGACCCTTCACTGCCCACACGGTTTGGGGCTAAAGATATTGTCTCTATTCCTTATGAACCACTTGAGCCAGGGCCGCGTGGAGCCTTACTTGAGGTTGATAATCTGGACGGTGAGACAGGGCTTCGTTATCAACAAGCCAATCTCGAGAACACTCATGTGCTAATCAACAGTGGTTATAAAGCCTCACCTTCTGACCCACGCTTTCATCAGCAAATGGTCTACGCTGTATGCAGCCTCATCTATGATTCTTTCAAACGTGCACTGGGCAGAAATCCATCCTGGGGATTTAAGCGACCCGATAGCGAGGTGGCAAGGCTTATCCTTGTACCTCATGCTGGGAATATGCGCAATGCCTTCTATGATAAAGAAACAGGCAAACTGTGTTTTGGCTATTACCAAGCCGACCAACAAGTGACTGGGCAAAATTTACCCAGTAGTATCATCTTTACTTGCTTATCTCACGACATTGTGGCTCACGAGTTTACCCACGCTATGCTTGATGGATTAAGGGCTCATTTCACCCTTCCTACATCGCCGGATGTTTTAGCCTTTCATGAAGCGTTTGCTGATTTGGTGGCGATCTTTCAACACTTCAAACACAAGACGCTGCTGGAAAAAGCTGTAGTGGTGTCTCGAGGCAATCTACCGGATGCTGAACTCTTAAATTTTTTAGCCAAACAGTTTGGCGAAACAACTGGTTCGGGTCGCGCCTTGCGTACTGCTCTGGATAAGCGGGGAAGCTTTAACGAAAAAAAGCCAACCTATCCTAGCTATCAACAAGCATCCAACGAACCCCACGAGCGGGGTTCAGTCTTAGTCTCAGCAGTTTTTGAGGCCTTCTACACTATCTACAATCGCAAGGCAAAACGATATATAGAACTTGCTACTGGAGGTTCAGGAATTTTGCCACCTGGTGAGATTTCATCACAACTACAATCTATCCTCGTAGAAGAAGTGAGCAAGCTGGCTCAACAATTTCTCAATATCTGTATTCGTGCCATTGATTACTGTCCACCCGTAGACCTTAGCTTTGGTGAATTCTTGAGGGCCATCATCACTGCAGATTACGACCTTGTTGCAGATGATCCCTGGGGCTACCGAGAGGCTTGGCTGGACGCTTTTCGGTTGCATGGTATTTACCCCGAAGGGGTAAGTAGCCTCTCTGAAGATGCCGTACTCTGGCAAGGGCCAGACCACGATATTCCCGAGATAGAAGCTCTTCGTTTTGGGCAACTAACCTTTGACGGCGACCCAGCCCAACCCTCAAATAAAGATGCTGTCAAAAAACAAGCAGAGGCTTTAGGACAAGTAATAACCCACCCAGACTACATGCCTGCATTTGGTTTAACCAACCCTTCAAAAGCTAAGGCGGGGCAGATCATTAATCCTCCTTGCATTGAATCGCTTCGCTCATTGCGGCGCATCGGGCCAGATGGGCAAGTATCTTTTGGTTTAGTAGCCGAAGTAACGCAGCGTCAGCAAGTAACTGACTCACAGGGCCATCTCTTTGATTTTTATGGGGGTTCTACCATTGTAATTGGCTCGCACGGGGAGGTACGATATACTATTTACAAACAAGTTACCGATGACAAACGGTTAGAAAGACAAAAAGGATTTATGCAAAGCAGTCAAGAGTATTGGCAAATGACTGGAGGAAAGTGCGTGCCAGTCTTGCAACTATTCAAGATGTTGCACGATCAACCTTGAATAGATGAGGAGCCCTAATTACAGGAATTGCCAAGCATAAAAATTTCGTTTGAAGGATGAAAGCCCCAATGTAACGCACCTGAAAGCAGCCACTAGACATCTTGCGACATCATCGCCCTTGAGCAATACTGCGGTATGAAATTTGAATGTCGCAAGATGTCTACTATGCAATGATTGCTTAAATCTCCGGCGGCTATGTCTACTTTTAGAGACTCGAGCTTATTCAGGGATTCTGGTCTAACCAACGCAGGCACCTCAAGGTTTTGTTTTTGCAACTCTTTGATGATGTAGCTGCCAAGTAGACCTGTGCCACCCGTGATGAGAATCACTATTGCTTCCTCCTTACTTTATATGACACGCAAGGTTGTGAATTCAAAAACCATTCGCACTTTCAGGACATACGCTCTGATTATTGAATTCACCACCTATATACTTATCCCATTCATCAGGCTCTAGAATACGTCCCCCAGCGATGAAACAGGCTTGCTTCTTCTGACTATCAAGGCTTACATCCCATAAGATAGTGATTCCATTGTCGCTGCCGAATTTGCTGCCACTAGCAAGCACTGAACCATCACTATTAAACGCCAAGGCACTAATACCTGCCGTATATCCTTGTAAAGTGGCGTAAGGTTCTCCCGTTTTAGCATCCCATAGCACCACAGCTCCATCACTGCCCCCACTGGCTACTATGCCTGCCTGAGAGCTAGCAGCTAGGCTATTTACTACTGCTTCACGATGACCATTTTGCTCGTGAACCTTCTCGTGTGTTGCTACACTCCAAAAAGTAACCATTCCATTTGTCCGGCCAGCAGCGAGGGACTCACCATCCGAAGCAAGGCTAGTAATGCCATTCTTTGTCGTGCAATCAATATCTTCTAAAGGAACCTCCGTTTGCGAATCTAAATTCCACAAAAACCCACACCCACCGCGGCTATAGGCTAAGTCTCTAGTACCTGGTACAAAGGCTATTGAGTCTACGTGGCCAGATGGTTTTTCTATAGGTGAAGCTTTAGAATTGGAAATATCCCAAATTGACAGCGAATAGTTAAATGGAAATGAGTCTTGCGCATCACTACAATCTTTGATACTCAAAACTGCAAGAGCTAAACCATTAGGACTATATTTAATATCACATACTTCTTCATTTACTTCTTCATTTTTTGGAATATTAACCTCGTATTCCTTTTCCAAACTTTCGGTCTTGATAAACTCTATATGACTGCCATTACTAACAGCTAATACATTACCCTCAGGATTGAAAGTAAGTGCCTCTCCTGCTGGAAAAAACCGTTTGATACTATTTTTTATAGGCTCAAAAAGAAACCCATATTCTCCCCCCGAAATTGCCAAGACTCCATTCTTGCTTATATCAACATCATCAATATTTGTTTTACTTCCGTTATCACGCTCATCAAATCGTAAGGTAATATTCCTTCCCGGAATGGATAACTGTCTAATTACTAAGTCATTACTGTTACTTGCTGATATATCGACAGGTTCTATCTCACCAAGTGAAAATTTTGCTTCCAGAGTTGTTTTAGAGTTGTACTCACCATATTTAATAATTGTATTTTGAGATGTAGAAGCCTTCCAAGCTATCATTTGGACAGATTCATCCATCTCACCTAGGAGATTAAGCGTGTTACTAAAACCCGCTAGTAATTCACCAGTCGAGTTAAAAATTAATTTTCCTATAGTGTTTTCGTGACCTCTTAGCGTAGCAATGCGTTCTTTTTTAAGGGCATCCCAAAGAATAATGTTCTCGTCTACGCTACCACTGGCAAACACCTGACCATTTGGAGAAAGTGCTAGGCTTGTAACGTCATCCAAGTGCCCAGCATCCAAGTGCCCAGCTAAGTCTGTACAATTTAGGGAGCCAATATCGCAGATTTTTATAGCCTCATCCTGCGTTCCAATAAAAAGCTCGCTGCCGTCGGCGTTAAACATTAGTACATGCACTAGCCAACCAGGGTTTATTTGCCGTATGTGTTGCTTATCAGAATCCCCTACGCATTGTCCTTCAAGTGGTTCATCTACATGCCAAATCTCAGTTGCATACAAAACCTCGAGTGCTAAAGTCTTTCCATCGGGACTAATTGCACCTACACTTATTTCACCGCTACAGGGGCTTATTGAAATACCACTATCCTTGTTAGTTTCAAGGTTCAAGACTCGCGCTTTGTTGCTTGCAATGATTACAACTGTCTTCTCATCACGTGAGAAAACAACCTGCTTGATTTCTCCATCTTCTGTCCAATCCATTTTGAGTTCATATAAAGGTTGAGGTGAGTCAACTTTCCAGATGACAAATTGAGAATCACTATAAGCAGCAAGAATTTTTCCTGACGGACTAAATTCAGTCCTTAGTCTACCGGATATGTATTCTTCATACTGAAACCCATCCCCTACTAATTCTTGACTTATCAGGTTTTTGATGTAAACCTCATAATCAGAACCATCAGGTATTGCAACATAAAATTTGTATTCGTCATTCATCAGGAAATGTTGAATTTGACTCATTGGGCTGAATACAGCATCTACTGGTACTTGGTAATTTGCTATCAAGCGAGGGTTAGCGTCCAGGACCCTTCTGAGCACACCTTCGGGATTGCGCGTGTTGGTTTGCATCCCAATTTCTACGGCATGAACTGCCAAAAGTGCTCCAAGGTCAGGATAACCATTCGAGAGACTGGGATTCTCAATTGCCTGAATTGCTTGAATACCCAGTTTTTCTGCAAGAAGTAGTTGCGCTTGCTTCCTTGCTTCAGCAGTTTGCACTTCAGCGATAGTGGTTTGGCGTTGCGCCTCATTTCGTTGTCTGTCAGCTTCCTCTTTTTGAAGTCGAGCTTCAGCAGTCTGTTGTTCAGCTATTGATGTTTGTTCTTTAGCTATAACAGTTTGTCGCTCAGCTTTGGTTCTTTGCACCCGCCATAAAACCCCTAGTCCAACTGCACCAAGCAATAACACCGCTAAACCACTCAAAAACCACCTCTGAATACGGATAGATTTTCCTTGCTCATTTGTTCTTTGTGTTTGTTCCTTGATAACTTGCTCTTGGGCTTCAATTTTCGCAAGTCGTTCTTTTTCTTCATTTTCTCTTGCAGCAGCCAATGCGGCTTGACGCTCTTCTTCCTGTTTCTTTTCTTTTTCCCATTTTTCCCAACTTGCTTTTACAAGTCTATCTTCATCTTTGTGTAACGAGCGCATTCCATATTTTCCAGTTTCTATAAGTTTTAGATCATGTTCGTCTAAGGAAGTTCCATTTTTACCGTCATGCCAATCCACCACCCGACTTTCCAAAATCCGCCTGGCCCTCTGCCCAGGCTTACTCGACTTCGCAAACCTCTCCCTTACATAAGGAGCTAAAGTGTCATGTGAGAGACGAGTTGAGACTGGCATTATGCTTTCATTGTTTTCCTGGCTTTTTCCATCTTCTAAAGGTGGATCAGAAAGAAGATAAAGGTTACTCATGGTTTTGACAAATTTGTCAATTTGCCCAGACCGTTCTTCACCATACTCTGTCACTAATTCATCTTGCTTGCGCTGTTGTGAGGTTCCTATGTCAGTCGTATGAAAAGCTAGCACATCCAGAGCTAACCCCGAAGCCTCTTCTTCAGGATGTGGACTAGCCAGCTCTTTAAGCTGGTCATCCAAAAAATCCCCTAACCCTTTAAGCTTAAAACTATCATAGAGAGTTTGGTCAAAACGTGGTGGCAAAACTGGATTAATAGTGGCTTTATCCCACATCTTGGTTAATGTCAATTGTAAGGTCGGCGCAATAGGTGAATTTCGGTCAAGTAAGTGGCGAGCTATTTCATCAGCCAGTCCATCATCAATAGTTAAGTGGTACTTAGTGCGTAACCTTTCTGTCTGAGTTGGACCTGTAATCGCCTCGAGAATCCCTTCTTCATCCAGAGGTTCTAAAGGCTCGAGTTTGCTAAACGGAACCTTGCCTTCTAAAACACTTTCAATATCAGCCAGCCACTCCTTGCGAAAACTCAAAATCAGTTTTCCTTTGGGTCTGTTTTCCAGGTCAGTATAGAGTTGTTCTAAAACGGCTGCAAAGGCTTCAATTTCTTCACGACTAGCTTTAGGGCTTGTATTTTTAGTGAAGGCTTCCTCGAGTTGGTCGAGAATAATGATTAAAGGTTTTCCTGGTGCTTCAAGTTTTCGCCAAGTTTCGTTAAGAAGCGTATTGTCACTTGCACCCAAAGCACCCTTCAATGTTCCAACTAGCCCAAGAGTTTGATCTCGCCGTGCATAGCGTGCTTCATAGCCTTTAGCTTTAATCCAGGCCATTAAACCGGCTGAGAGTACAGATGATTTGCCGACACCAGTTTGACCATAGAAAAGAAACACTGGATCAGTTTCAGGTTGGATGACTGCATCATAAAGTTTTCGTATCCACTTACGACGACCAAAGAAAATTTCCCAGTCTTTTTCAGTAAACCAGTTCAAATGGCGGAAGGGTTTGGCTGGAAGATCGTATTTTTGGGGTTCGGGCAGACCAAATAAGGGGTCATTAAGCGCAATGTCTAGGTTCCAATTTTTAGCTTCCTCATGGCCATAAAGTTTCCAAATTTCATCAGGGTTTTTCTGGGCCTCTTGAGCCACAACAGCAAGGTTTCGCCCGATGTCTTCTGATGTGAAAACGGCAGCCTGGGCTTGAGTATCTGCGTCTTCAAGGTTCTTTCCCATGGCCAAGGTTTTATAAAACCACTCAGCAAAGCTAATAGCCCCTGCATCTGGAATTGGTATTGAGGTTGCTTCAATGGCAGGAATACCGGCTTGTGTAAATTCATCTACTTGACCCTGAGTAGAACAACCATTCAAAAAAACTAGCTTGAGACTTTTTAGCGTCGAGAGAAATTTGGCTAAGCCTCCGGCATTGGCAAAATCACCATAACCCTTAGTGGATTCTAATAATAAACCAAAGCTATTGGCATGACCACCATAATGGAAGATGACCATGCGGTCACTATAGGTTTGGAAACGCTTAAGTAGGCCTTCTGCGGTAGCTGCATCAAAGTGAACGATTTCCAGTTTATCGCTTAACGGTTCAAATACATCACGGATACGCTGGTATTCTTCTCTTACCCGAAGTGCTTTTTCATCGCGTGGGTCAGAAAATGCTAACAAAATAACAGGTTTTGTTTTGCTCATACCTTTCCCCTAACACATTCAAAAATCCATTCAAGTCTTTGAAGTCAAATTCCTAGATAACACTAGTGTCTACTTATTTACTCCAGTTGTCAAGACTTATATCCACTTCTCTTTGAAACCTTTCCCTGGTTGCTATTTGAAACTTCAGTATCCACTCACTCACCCAACTGTGACAAGCCTATAATAAACCTCGAGTAAACTAATTATGCTATGTCCAACCTAAGTAGATCACCATCCCGCATCCGCATCCAACCCGGACAAACCAAAGACACCTTTAGAGTCATCGAAGTAGAGTTAGAAAGTTGCCGTAGGAACCCAGACCAACCCAGACAGTATTTTGACGAGAAAAGCTTGAAGGACTTAGCTTCTTCCATTAATAGTCATGGGTTATTACAGCCAATTACAGTGAAAAGAGACCCCAAGAATAAAGCAGGCTACGTGATTGTAGCTGGTGAAAGACGCTTTAGAGCCTTTGAAATGTTGGGTAGGGAGAAGATTCCAGCCGTGGTGACATCCGGTAATGCTGATGAAATCGCCCTAATCGAGAACCTTCAACGCGAAGATTTACACCCTATAGAAGAAGCTGAGGCCTTGGAGAGGCTAAAAAACAAATATGGTTATACTCAGGAAGAAGTAGGTAAAGCCGTAGGGAAAGATAGAACTACTATAACTACTTTACTTAGAATAAACACCTTACCTAGAAAGATTAAACAGGAGAGTGTGACATTCCACAAGGTTAATAAGTCTGTTTTAATTGAGTTAGCTAAGATGAATGATCCAAAGAAACAGTTGTCTTTATGGAAAGACATTAAAGAAAAAGGTATGACAGTCAGGCAAGCCAGGGTTAAAAAGCTAGATTCTGAGCAAAGACAAATCTCAGAAAAACAGAAGACTTTAACCTCTGCCAAGCGTTTAATCTCTGAGTTTGAGCGTTTAGCTTCTGAGGATGTGGTGTGGGACAAGGCTTCTTATGAGGAGTTACTCGAGGTCTACAGGCGGTTTATGTCCTTTTTGGATTCCATTTCTCAGGGGAAGAAGAAAAAGTAGCTCTTCCCTATTCAGGCTTCCAGGCTTGGGGTGGGGAGGGTGTTTAGGGTATCTAAGTAATCCAGTAAGTCTATGGCTAAGATATCGGTTTTCTGGCTGATTTGATGGAGTTTTTTAGGGTTGTTGGTTTGATAGGCGGTTTCTAGTTGAGTTTCTAGGGTGTTTATCCTATTAAACAAAGGTCGTGTTTGGAGTGAGGGGAACTGATCGAGCATAGACTTGGTGGCATTCAAGAAGGTTTTGATAGTTTGGTATTTTAGGGTTTGCTGCTCGAGTTGGGTCATGGCTCCTCCAGAATTTATTTCTCAACTAATCCTTTGTAACAAATCAGGGTTGCAATTGGGTTGCAATCCTGGTTGCAATGTAACAAGTGGGGTCTGACCGAGGTCTGACCGAGAGGAAGTTCTTCTACCAGTCACTAACGCCGTACAAAGCTTGAAATCAGGATAGAACTACAAGATGTTGACAGGGATTGACCACAAACAAGACTTTTGCTAGTATATTTGCATATATGCAAAGCCTTCAGTTTTCACATATGACTAAACTCATCTTTTCCCGGCAAGGTGTTACTGAATGCGTATCAAGATAACCCTCGAGCCAAAGAGTGATCTGATTCTGCCTATTCACTACGGTGAAATCGTGCAGGGCTTCATTTATACCCAACTCGAGTCTGGTTTAGCCGATTGGCTGCATGGTGATGCCTATCGCCACGCCCAAAAAACCTATAAAATGCTGACCTTTTCACGCATCAATGCTCAAGTGAAATATGAAATCCTGCCATTTGAAAATGGTAAACGCATCAAGTTTTACGGGCCTGTATCGTTTAACTTAAGTGCCTATAACGCCGATGTGCTGGGTTCCTTTGCTGAACATTTATTATCAGAACGCTATGATGATAGGGCTATTCGTCTAGGTCATTACGAGTGCAAGGTGCTGGGGGTTGAAATCTTGCCCAAGCCTCGAGTCAAAGATGATGAAAAGGTTTTAGTTAGGGCTATTTCTCCTATTACTGTTCACCAGACTGAACAAAATGAACTGGGTGCAAAGAAAACCTACTTTTTTACACCCTTTGAAGAAGCCTGGAGTCAGGCTGTGATAAGTAACCTGGCTGATAAAGCTAAAGCTTTAGGTTGGGATGATGGGGGGCGTAGTCTTAAACCGGGGGCGATTATGCCTAAAACCATTCAGAATTCAGATAAAGCTATTATTGACTACAAGGATTTTACTATTCAGAGTTGGAGGGGGGTTTATGAGCTTAGATTGCCAGTGGCGTATTTTCATCTGGCCTATGATGCGGGGTTGGGGGCTAGGAATGCGCAGGGGTTTGGGATGATTGAGGTTATTCAATGAAAATTGCCTTATGGACTACAGGGCATCCACAAATTGGTTAGTAATTTTATAAAACTTTGCGATGAAAGGTTGTGTGAACCTGTGAAATGGAGAAAAGATGGAAACCATTGAAGCAACGTTTAGAGTAGTTACACCCTTATTTATGAGCGGTGCTGACCAAACTAAAGCTGAGCTTAGATTGCCGAGCATCAAGGGGGCTTTACGCTTCTGGTGGCGGGCTCTGGCGTGGGGGCGTTTGAATGGGAATCTGGCTGAAATTCGTGAAGAAGAAAACACTCTTTTTGGTGATTCGGACTTGGGGCAATCTGGTGTACTAATGAAACTGGAGCTTATTCCTCCTTATCCAAAACAAATTGATATTGGCACTGTGTTGAAAGATAACAGAGACGTAGTTGGTGAGGGGGCAAGGTATCTAGGCTATGGGGTTATGGAAGCATTTCCAAGTAGAATAAAAAACACGCTAGCAGGACAGCTTACCAGGGCGTGTCTAGACGCTCCTTTTACGTTTAAGATCGTGATGTTGCTTAAAGCTATCAAGAGCGAGTATAGAGATGAACTCATTCGTTCAATAAAGGTTCTTGGAGTATTCGGAGCAATTGGAAGCAAAGCACGAAAAGGTTACGGAAGCCTGTCTTTATTATCATTGTGGCATAAACAAGGCAATGCTACAAATGAACTATGGTATCCACCAAAAAACATTTCCGAATTGTGCAACGTCATTGCGACTTTTGAAAGGTCAAATAGCAGTCAAATGTCTGAATTTACTGCCTTTTCAAAATTGTCACGAATTTTGTTATTACAATCTAACTCTAAAGAAACGCCTCTTGGAATTTTAAACCGAGTTGGTCGGGATCAGGTCTTTTATCGCAGTTGGGGAAACAAACGTGACGGGGATACTGAGCATAAAGTTTTTGGTCTACCGGCTGAGCAAAATTTCCGAGGTGACCATGATCTTATGAAGCAAGTTGCTCGTGGTGGGTCTGTTAGTACTTATCCAGAACGCATTGTGTTTGGTTTGCCACACAATTATGGCAAAGACAAAAGTTTACATGTCGAACCAAGTAATGAGAAGCTATTTAACCGTCGCGCAAGCCCTCTATTTATTCATATCCATCATATTGAAAATGCAGATCCTATAGCGATTGTTACTTTCTTACCTTCAAAATTTCTGCCAGATGATGAAACTATTCGTGTTGGTCACAGTCATTTAAAACCCAATATAGCTAATCTATGGCAGCCAATCAACGGATTTCTGGATCGCTTATTGAATCCAAGCTTAGGTAAAGAAAAATTTGTTGAAGCGGTGGAATTATGACTAAATTGCTCCACTTTACCCTCGGTCCCGTTCAAGGCTTCGTTGCTTCCGCGCGGCGCACCCGTGACCTATGGGCTGGTTCATTCTTGCTTTCATATTTAAGTGGTCACGCAATGAAATCTGTTCTCGATGCTGGGGGAAGTATTAACTTTCCTGAAATATCCAATGATAAACTCCTTGCTGCTATTCAGAACCCCGAGGGAAGTCACAATCATCCTGATATAGGGTCGCTACCTAATCGTTTCAAAGCCACCGTACCAGAGAGTTTTGACGTAAATAAGTGTAAAGAAGACATTGGCAAAGCATGGAAACATATCGCTGAAAAAGTCTGGTACAAGTATGTGTTTAGTGCTGCCAACCTTGGCAACAAAACTCAGATTATCTGGGATAGGCAGATTGACAACTTTTGGGACATTGCCTGGGTAGTGGGAGATGACCCTGGTGACAAAAGTGATAATACATGGCTAGACCAGCGTAAAAACTGGCGTACTTATCAACCGGAAGCCGAGGGTGGCGATCACTGTACACTTATGGGTGATTGGCAGGAGCTTTCAGGTCATATTCGGTCTATAGATAAAAAATCACAAGAAGAGTTTTGGGACGAAATCCGAGAAAATTTAGGTAACAGCCTCGACCTCGGCGATTCCGAACGGCTATGTGCTATTGCCCTCATTAAGCGTCTCTTTCCATTAATATCCAAAGAAGCAATTGGTTGGGAACTGGATGTTAGAAGTTGGCCAAGTACGTCCTACATGGCCGCTGTACCCTGGTTACGTGAATTACAGGCAAAATCAGATTCTAAACTTAGACAAGATTATGTCGAACTTGTCAAAGCTAACATTAAAGATCGTAGTCGCGGTGAATACAATACCCAGTTAAGTTGCATCAACCGTGAACCATTTACTCAACTGGATGGGCAACTCTACTTTAAGTATGCCATTGAAAGTGATAAAGAAAGAGAGTATACACAGGACAAACCCGCAGCTAAACAAGCCCTACAAAACTATCTGCTGAAGTTCAATGATGCAGTAGGTTATGCCCCAAGCCCTTTCTATGCCTTGCTTTTCATGGACGGCGATAGCTTGGGTAAATTGCTGCAAAATGAGGAGGGTAGCGTTATATCAAGAGCATTGGCATCCTTTACAGATGGTGTAGATGAAGTTGTTAGACGACATTGTGGAAAAACGGTTTATGCTGGCGGTGATGATGTACTTGCCCTAGTACCCTTAGATGAGGTGCTAGGAGCAGCACAACAGCTACGCAATCATTATCTCAAGTCCTTTTCAAAGCACAATCTTGCAGGAAAATCAACTATTTCTGCTGCGATTGTGTTCAGTCACTATAATCAAAGTTTCCGTACCGTGCTTAATGAAGCCCATCATCAACTCGATAACATTGCAAAAGAAGGCAATGGTCGTGACAGCTTGGCAATTTCTGTTTCTACGAGTCGTGGACGAGCAATTGAGTGGGTTTCATCTTGGGATGATAATACTGCTACCAGGGGCATCACGGAGATACTTGAGGATTTAAGTAAAACTTTCTCTAGTGATTACTCGAGTGGTTTCTTTTATAATATTGGAGAGCGTTTTGAATTGTTGATAGATGAAAACAGGCAGCTTATTGAAGGACTCGAGCCATTACCCCTCCTGACCGCTGAATTTCAAAAGAACCGTGAACACAAAGTAGACCTCAAAGTTGCTGAAGAACGTGTTGGCAAATTACTAAGGGTTTGCCGCATACGAAAAAACGGCCAGGAGGACTTAGCCTCACTTAACGTTGAGGGTGCGTTACTGGTGCGCTTTCTGGCAAGTAAAGGTAAGGGATTAAGTGAATGAAAAATTACAAAATCACTCCATTAGATACGCTTTTCTTTCGCGGGGGTCAACCTTTTAATCAAGGCGAAACTGGTCAAATGGAAATTGAGGGTAGCTTTCCACCTTCACCAACTAGCGTCATTGGATCGTTAAGAGTAGCACTGGCAAGAAATCTAGGATGGAATGGTAAGGGTCGCTGGGAAACTGCAATCACGGATATTTTAGGGGATGGTGATAGATTATCCAGCCTAAACTTCTCGGGACCGTATCTACTACAGGAAGATACTCTAGTTTTTCCGGTTCCGCTCCATGTGCTGGGCAAAATCAAAATAGCGGAGGATGGTAATAGTATTGAACAGGGTGTCTTCACCCGTCTCAAACCTGGCACAAGTTTAGGTACAGACATTGGCACAGTTCAATTGCCCGAAGTCATTAGAAAATATGAAGGTGGAGAAGAGGTTGGAGGGTTCAAAACACTTGACAGTTACTGGCTTACAAGTGAAGGCATGAAATCCGTTTTGGAGGGACAAGCACCCAACTTAAGCCACATTATTATGCAAAAGCATCTTTGGCAAACCGAAAACCGCGTGGGAATCCAGCGCGACTACATGAGCAAGACAACCAAAGATAATGCCCTTTATCAAACAGCCCATATCAGGTTAGCAAAGAATGTCTCCTTGGCTATGACGCTAGATGGACTAAGGAATAACATTGATCCTAGGAGTCCTGCACCCTTAGGTGGAGAAAGTCGCCTGGCCTGGATTGATTCGCTAACCTTACCAGTGTTTCCCAAAATTGACACCTTACAAACAGAAGATGATACATCATATTATGTTGCGACACTTATTACACCGGCAAAACTTACAGGCGATAGTTGGCGAAAACCTAGTGGGGAAATCAAAGAACTACCTGGTAAAGTTATGTCTGCATGTGTTGGAAAACCCTTGCTAATAGGTGGATGGGATTCTTTAGCACGTCAACCCAAAGAGCTACAACCTTATTTGCCTCCTGGCAGTACATTCTTTATGAAAGCAGAGAACGCTAGTGTTGAAGAAATTCTTAACTTCAACGGTACACATATTGGTGACGATACAAATTGGGGTTACGGTCAAATTTTGATTGGAAGGTGGTATTAATGAAAACAGCAATTTTAGGTATGTTGGCAGAAACTTTTATTCATCCTGGTAGTGGTCATAGTGTTGGTGGTATTGACCTACCCGTTGCTCGTGAGGCGGCAACTAGCTACCCCTTCATTGCAGGCTCAAGCCTTAAAGGTGCTATGCGTGATGTCTATGAACAGGTTGATAATTCCATCGCAGGCACTATTTTTGGTAAGACAGACGATTCAGACAGCCAGGGGCACGCTGGAAACATCCTTGTTTCAGATGCACGCTTACTGCTTTTACCTGTTCGTAGCCTATCAAGCAACTATAAATGGCTTACCTGTCCACATTTGCTGGAACGTTTGCACCGCGATTCAGCAAGGGGAAAAATCACTTTGCCTAAGCCCTTTACAGTACCCACTATTGCAAAAAAGCAGGTTTTAACCTCAGGTACGGGTAAACTTTTTCTGGAAGAGCTTAGCTTTGATATTGTTGCACAAGTACCTGCTGATCTAATTGTCAATTTGAAAATCCTTATTCATCATGAGGGTACAAAAAGCCGTCTTAATGAGCAACTTGCAATTGTTTCAGATGAAGATTTTAGCCATTTTGCACGTTATGCTTTGGCTATTCAAGCCCGCAACGCCTTAGACAGCAAAACCAAAACTACCATAACTGGGGCACTTTGGTATGAAGAAACATTGCCTCCAGATACACTCATGTATAGCGTTATCATTGAGCGTACAGGTGATACGTTGACGCAAGTCAAACAGCGCATCGGCAACTATCTTCAAGTTGGTGGAAATGAAACGGTCGGGCAGGGTTGGTTTGCACTAAATTGGCTGGAGGGACGTGATGAGTAAAACACTTGCGCAGCGTCGGGCTGCTCATGCGCTAGGCCGTATTTATGCTATTAAAGATTCAGACCACGGCAACTATAAAAGCTATGTGAGTAGTTTGCCTGCAAATATTTTAATGAGCGGTTTAGGACAAGCTGCTGCAACTCTGCGTGCAGGAAAAAAAGATGCCCATCGTAAGTTATATGACCATTTGTCAAGCTGGCTTTGCGGTGGTGATGAAGATAGCCCTTACCAGCAAGGCGATTTGTTAGAAAACATTACTGCAAGTAGCGAGGAAAAGTATCTTCACGCACAGAGTGAAGCGATTGAATATCTTGAATGGCTGAAAAAGTTTGCTGTTGCTTACTTGAAAGATGGTAAGGAGTAAAAACAATGCGTCCCTTATATAGCGAACACAAAGATAGCGAGATTGATTGGCAAATGGGCAATACTGGACTCTGGTACGACAAGTTTTGTAATCAATGGTGTCGCAATCGAGAGAAAAGTGGTTTGGAAGCGTGGACGCTTGAGTCGTTCAAAAACAAGGGGGATGGCAAAACTATCAGTCCTAAACAAGACTGGATTGATGGTGTAGCAGGCAAACCCTGTGGCAATAAAGTCCAACTCGAGCAAGCTGTCAGCCGGTTGGAAAGCCTGCTTGCATACTACCAGCAAGCACCAATTTCTTACATACTCGAGTCCGACTTTGTTACAGGGCTGGGGCGTGAGCACCCTGTGGAAAATGGTTTTGCTTGGCATCATACTCTTGGCACACCTTACCTTGCAGGCTCATCGGTAAAAGGTATGGTACGTGCCTGGGCTGAAGAATGGGATAAACCAAAACCAGGAGACATCAAACGTATTTTTGGCAGTGAAAGCAAAGATGATAAAAACTTTCAGTCTGGGTCAGTCATTTTCTTAGATGCGATTCCAACAAAGCCGACCAACCTCAAAGCGGATATTATGACCCCACATTATGGACCTTACTACCAAGACAAGGACAGTAAAACGCCACCCGCTGACTGGCATAGTCCTAACCCGATTCCCTTTCTAGTCGTTGAAAAAGGTCAAACTTTTTCCTTTGGTGTATTACCCAGGCACAATGACACTCAAGGCCAGCTTGATTGCGAAATGGTAAAAGTTTGGCTGAAAGATGCTCTTTGCTGGACAGGTGCAGGCGCAAAAACTGCGGTGGGCTATGGTCGCTTTGTAACATCAGAGCAAGCCCACGTCAATGCATCTGCGCTACAACACTCTGTAAAGTCAGAAGTAGAAAGTCTTTTGCAGGAGTTTAGACAGGTTAGTAAGGGGGAACTCAAAAACCGTACACAGGGGTTTGTGGATAAACTAAAACGCCTCAAATGTTCTGTTGAAGAAAAGCAGCAAACAGCTAAAATCATGAAAGACATCTTGAACAGAACTAATATTCCAAAAATTAATAAGCTTAATGCTTATATTGAGTTAGAACGACTCGAGCAATCGTGAGCAACCTCAATTCTGAAAGGGTTATTAAATAGGCAACTGCCAAACACAGCCTTCGAGAAATAATCATGCCAAACGTTATCGTTTCAACTTGTGGCACTAGTATATTGACAAGCAATGTCGATAATGATGTTCGTAGGTTGATCAATGGGAATGTAAATGCTAGTGAAAATTCTTTATACCTAGAGGACGAGGCTAAGACCAGTAGTGGGTATGGACGGATGGAAATTGCAAATTCTAATTAGTGATTAAGGAGAGTTAAATGTTTGAAACTCTAAGTCCTACAATGGAAATTCTGGGTTGGATAGCAACGATTGTTTCGCTGATAGGTATTCCGTGGATTCGATACTCTACTTGGCGCGAACAAAAACGGCAGAATCAGCGTATTCAGATCAAACTAATATCTCCAACTAAAGAGCAAGACCTACCAGGTGACCTGCGACGAGCTAACTTATCACGTGCGGAGATTCAGGGTTACTTGGGGGCTATTCCCAAAAAAGTTAAGGGTGGTCGTTATGATATTGATTATCTCATTAGTAATGAATTTTTTAATTCTTTACGGGAGGCGCAGTTAGCAACCGGCGAAAGTACGATAGGAATCAAATGCAAACAAGATGAGTTTGATCAATTTGATATTGAAGCCGTGGATAAAATCAACAAAAAGGATTAGTTATGATCACCCTCAACCTCAAGTCCCTCTACACCGAAACCGCCAAACTCTCTGACCTCGCCAGCTACGAAGCCAAAGCCCTCGAGCTAGCAGGTCAGGGAAACGTAGTCAAACTTACAGGCAAAGCCCCGGTTTGGCTCTACTTGCGTATTGCCCACACCTTGCACGGCAAAGCCAGAACACTTCTTTATGATTCACCTGTCACTGGCGAAGTGACTATTTTTGACCATAATCCTTTCTAGCAGCAGGTATCAAACTCGGTCTCACTTCGTTCGGTGCTGGTTATATACACAGGACTTATGCACAGGTGGTGAAGTAAAGAGAACAAGGTGGCTGTTAGCCCCTTGTTCCCGCAGCTAATCACAGCATTCGTAGCTAATTGCATAAGTCCTGATACACATAGCTCAAGAAACGCCTTCCTGACACAGTTTTAGAATCTCCTAATAATGCTTAGCAAGTTTAGGAGTATCTGATATAACGACTTATCTTTTGCATATATGCAAACTATACTATTATCATATAAGCAAAGGAGATGACCATGAAACGAAGCCTATATCTCTATGGAGGCGGCACACTAAGCCGCCAACAAAATACCCTTCAATTCAAAAACCAGACCCCAACAAACCGCTTTGTTCCAGTAGAAAACATTTCAGACATTCACGCCCTGGGTCAAATCACTATCAATAGCCACCTACTTACGTTCTTAAGTGACAACGAAATTCCCTTACATGTTTACAGCCATAACGGTCACTACGCCGGTAGCTACATGCCAAGGTTGCAAAAAGGTAGTGGCAACACTACGCTGGCTCAGGCTAGTCACTACAATGACGAAACCAAACGCCTCGAGCTGGCCCGCCGCTTCGTCCGGGGAGCCCTTGAAAATATCGTGGTGGTTCTAAAATACTATCACCGCCGTGAGCTGGATTTACAAAAAGCCATTGATAAACTGACCGCACTGGCAAAAGCCCTGGATAAGCAAAAAGACACCAACGCCTTGATGGCCCTTGAAGGCAGTGCCAGAGACACCTATTACCGCACCTGGGATGACATTCTAAAAAACCCAGACTTTAAGTTTGAAAAACGCAGTCGTCGCCCACCCCTAGACGCTATCAACGCCTTGATTAGTTTTGGTAATACGCTGCTTTACGCCACCTGCCTGTCTGAAATCAATACCATCCACCTAGACCCACGCATTGGGTTTTTACACGCTACCAATGAGCGTAACTACACTCTGAATTTAGATGTATCCGAGATTTTTAAGCCGATTATTATTGACCGCATGATTTTTACGCTAATAAATAAAAACATGATTAAACCCAAACACTTTGGCCCTGCCGAAGGCGGCATTTACTTAAATAACGAAGGGCGAAAAATCGTGTTAGAAGCCTTTGATAAACGCCTTAGCGAAACTATCAATGATGGTGACAAACGCCCATCCAGTTATCGTTTCTTAATCAGAAAAGAATGTTTGAAGTTAGAACAGCATCTGCTCAACAATCAAACTTATCAGCCCTATCTGGCGAAATGGTGAACTATGTACTTAATCATGGTTTATGACGTTGGCGTTGACCGCGTGACTAAAGTGCTTAAAACTGGACGCAAATATCTAACCCATGTCCAGAATTCGGTGCTTGAAGGTGAAATCACCCCCAACAAGTATTCACGTTTGCAAAAAGAGTTAAATGATATTATTGATAAGCAGCATGACACGGTGATGTTTTATGGCTTTCACCATCAAAACATGCTCAACAAAAAACGTCTAGGAATAGCCACCGATGACCCGAATAACACCATTTTGGAGTAAAAATGCTTGTGTATAGCCAAATGTATAGAGACCGACAACAAAATATTCATTTGTTTTCTTTTGTTCTGGACGTACTTATTCATTATGAGAGAAATGCATATGCAATTTTAGGTACTTTTTTAGGCTTAAAAACAGGAGTTCGACAGGACTTTGTAAATAAGAAAAAACACGTCCAGGACGCACTTTTTTATTTTTCATTGGCGCAAGTTGTAATTTTTGCATATGTTGGTGTATACTCGGATGCAAGCCTGGCTTGGAGCTAGCGGGGTTTTTAGCTTACCTATAAGGAATTGAAACTGACAGGGTTTGCTTCATGGTCTCGAGGGTGGTTTCAACAGTTTTTAGCTTACCTATAAGGAATTGAAACTTTAGTTGACTCCATGCTTCACCATCCTTACGCTGTTTTTAGCTTACCTATAAGGAATTGAAACATTAGTCGTTAGCCCCACGTCACGGGGCATATTTTATGTTTTTAGCTTACCTATAAGGAATTGAAACCGAGTCAATGGAGTACCTTAATTCACTAATCAGGTCGTGTTTTTAGCTTACCTATAAGGAATTGAAACCTCAACTAATGGAAGCGGTACTAAAGGGTGGTTTGCCGTTTTTAGCTTACCTATAAGGAATTGAAACTGTCTGTGCGCCGCCTGCGACACCTGCTACACCAGCCAGAGTTTTTAGCTTACCTATAAGGAATTGAAACCTTTCGGCTGCTCCGACGAAACTTTGAAGTTCCCAAGAGTTTTTAGCTTACCTATAAGGAATTGAAACTTATACTCACGATATTTAAGAACTCAACTGCAAAGTGTTTTTAGCTTACCTATAAGGAATTGAAACCCATTACTCTATGCATGCGTGCCTTTCTACGAAACGGTTTTTAGCTTACCTATAAGGAATTGAAACTAGTCTTAGAGGGTTTGACCAACCCAGTATGAATTTTGGTTTTTAGCTTACCTATAAGGAATTGAAACTGAATTAAATCGCCTTGAATTGCAGCGGAAGGGTCAACAGGTTTTTAGCTTACCTATAAGGAATTGAAACTAACAGCACAGCCACTACTAGTCGCACCAAGAATTGGTTTTTAGCTTACCTATAAGGAATTGAAACTTTTTGCTTTCTCTTCCCAAGCCTTGAGGGCCGTGAGTTTTTAGCTTACCTATAAGGAATTGAAACTCTCCCTTCTAAAAAGCCCATATACCACACGCTGTCGTTTTTAGCTTACCTATAAGGAATTGAAACAAAAGCTAAATCTTGGAAATGAATTACGCGGATAAGTTTTTAGCTTACCTATAAGGAATTGAAACTGAAAGCATTGGCTGTACCTTTGGATATTAATAGGTTTTTAGCTTACCTATAAGGAATTGAAACTAATGATGATATTTTTTTTGTCAGAGATTAATTCCAGTTTTTAGCTTACCTATAAGGAATTGAAACTGCTAATACAAACTGGGCTAATGCACCTAGAACAAAAACGTTTTTAGCTTACCTATAAGGAATTGAAACTGACGAACTCCGTCAATCATGACGGAACCATGCAAGTTTTTAGCTTACCTATAAGGAATTGAAACCATCCGTTTATCAGGTCACGAGGCCTACCAGTATTAGTTTTTAGCTTACCTATAAGGAATTGAAACTTTTTCACACAATCCACCTCCTTTCAGAAGATGAAGTTTTTAGCTTACCTATAAGGAATTGAAACCTTCCTCAGGAGTTGCCGACAAGGTTATATCAATAGTTTTTAGCTTACCTATAAGGAATTGAAACAACGCAACAACAAATTCCCAATTACTTTGCAAAAGTTTTTAGCTTACCTATAAGGAATTGAAACTCTTTACCACGAATGTGGTTAAAGAGACCTGATTGTTTTTAGCTTACCTATAAGGAATTGAAACTCGGTGTTGAAAATATACACTCGGGGATCGTCAAGTTTTTAGCTTACCTATAAGGAATTGAAACCCATACACCCTAGCATCACCATACACCAAAGCATTGGTTTTTAGCTTACCTATAAGGAATTGAAACTCCAGGGCGTGGTCTGATAGACCTTCCCCGTCGGGTGTTTTTAGCTTACCTATAAGGAATTGAAACGTGGTGTCTCTGATGTCAAGACTGGTACGCTCGTTGTTTTTAGCTTACCTATAAGGAATTGAAACTTTTCTGTACGGGGCAGCGCAAGTTGACTATAAAAGTTTTTAGCTTACCTATAAGGAATTGAAACTTATGACGTAGCCTCCCATGAGACCTCTTTTCTCGTTTTTAGCTTAGAAACTGTCTGAGAAGTAGGAAACTCATGAAAAAGTCGGGCACAGTTAAAAGATGATCAAATCCCAACTGTACCCGACTGATCTAAAGACTAGCGAATGGGAAGCATTAAAACCATTCATGCCGACACCAAACCCACTAGGGAGACCTAGAGAACATAGTTGGCGCAGCATTCTCAATGGCATCTTTTATGTGGTGAAAGGTGGCATTCCTTGGCGGATGTTGCCTAAAGAATATCCACCGTATCAAACGGTGTATCACTACTTCCGTGTGTGGCGTAAAGGTGGTTTCTGGGAGGAACTGAATACCAAACTGCGTGAACGATTACGCAAGAAAGTCAAGGGAAAAGGTAGAAAACATCCCAGTGCAGCCATTATAGATAGTCAAAGTGTGAAAAGTGTCGAAGGGGGTAAGGAGATCGGCTATGACGGTAATAAGAAAGTAACTGGACGTAAACGTCATCTCGTTGTAGATACCTTAGGCTTGGTGTTAGCTGTCCTGGTAACGGCTGCAAATATTGATGACCGAGCTGGCGCAAAACAACTCTTTACGGCAATGAGGACAACTTCCTGGAAACGTCTTAAGTTGATTTGGGCTGATGGTAACTATACCGGTGACCTCATCGCTTGGCTTATGAAAACCTGTGGCTGGATTCTCGAGATCGTTCATAAACCTAAAGAGCAACTTGGCTTTGAAGTTCTTCCCAAACGCTGGATTGTTGAGCGTACTTTCTCCTGGCTCAATCGGCAGCGTCGTCTTTCCAAAGACTTTGAGCGTTTGCCAGAAACCTCAGAAGCCTTTATCTACGTCACCATGATTCGTTTGATGGTGAAAAAATTGGCGGCTTGACACTTCTCAGACAGTTTCTTACCTATAAGGAATTGAAACTTTCCAAAACCTCATAACCATTTGGAAGATCGACAGTTTTTAGCTTACCTATAAGGAATTGAAACAGAAACAACGTGAACTCAACGAAGCTCTAAAAGAGTTTTTAGCTTACCTATAAGGAATTGAAACTTTTTCTAGTTTCTGTGGCGGATTAAAAAGAACTAAAGTTTTTAGCTTACCTATAAGGAATTGAAACTCGGCTTGGTCTTGGGTATTGGAAACATAAAGGCAGGGTTTTTAGCTTACCTATAAGGAATTGAAACTGAGCCACCCACTGGAGCTCACATTCATGGGTGGTTTTTAGCTTACCTATAAGGAATTGAAACCAGGTGGGCGGTGGGGCAACAGTGTTTATTGCCTGAGTTTTTAGCTTACCTATAAGGAATTGAAACTTGGGAATACTTAGAGGAGAGAAAATGAAGGTTTTTAGCTTACCTATAATGTCTTGCTAGCAAATTTTGTAGTTTGGGCGGTAGATGAGCGTTCATAAACTATACCCAGAATAACCTAAACTGGGTATAGTTTGTTAAAACACATCACGATATTTTAGGGAGCTAGTTTCTGATTTTTTTGCATGTATGCAAATCAAGTGTTATGCTTATGTGAAAGTTAAGGTGTCACCATGACAAAAACTTTAGAAAAAACTATGACTGAAAAAGCAAGCTCGCAAGCAGTATCGTTACCAGGCAAAATCACAGTTGACGATTTACCCAGAGTGCTTCGTATGGTAAGGCAAAAACGCAAATTAACCTTAAAAGAAGTGGAATCTCAAACAGGACTCAGTATTAGTACCATTAGCCGCATTGAAAATGGCAGCATCATGCCCAATGCTGAAACCTTTGTGACTTTGCTCAAGTGGCTAAAAGTAACAGCAGAATTGGAAACCGCTACTGAGCATGAGCGCAACACTATGACTGAAATTGGATTGATTCTTAAACGGGATCTACGTCTTAGTCCTGAGGCACGGGATAGACTCTTGCGAGCTTGGAAACCTATGTATGAACTCTATGTCGAGGATGTTGAGGTGTAAATGTCTGGTCGCTATTTAATCCTTACTGTAGGTAGAACCCCGTCCTTGCTAGAAAAAACCATCAATGAGCATCAACCTGATGGGGTAGTGATGATTGCTAGCCCAGATACGGTTAAGAATACTGATGCAATTGAATTAATGCTAATCGGTCGCCTGAGCAAAGTGGTGGTAGTACCAGATGCTGAAGATCTAGATGCCTGCTACAACGCTGCGCTAGACGCTTTGAAAATGGTGATGCAGTTTGCCCAACAACCGACTGTCATTGCCGACTTTACCGGCGGCACCAAAGTTATGAGTGTGGGTACTGGCCCTGGCCTTAAACGGTAAAGGCGTGAGCTGGAGTTATGTGGGTGGCAAACGCCATGATGACCAGGCTGGTAGGGCTATTGACGGGGAAGAAAAGATAAAGGCGTTTTCAGAGCCGCGGGCCTCGATGGTAGAACACACGATTAGCGCATTAGGCCGGGCCTGGAATGAATGGCAGTTTGAAGAAGCACAGGGTTTGAGCCAGTATTTAAGCGATATTGCACTCTTGCCCGAAGCCCAGATCATGTTTAAACATCTGGATCAGGTATTGCAGGGCTTTGCTTACTGGGACCGCTTTCAGTATCAGGAAGCTCTAGTACAACTGGAACAGGCTCTGCCTGAAACCTTGCAGGCAGCCAAGCAGTGGGGTGAACCGCGTTTTAGGGGCTTTTTGCATCAGTTGCAAAACGAGGCTCTACCGCAGTTAAATTCTTTAGTTAGCAAACCTAAACCCTCTGTAGCTCTGGTCCAGGATTTACTGGCCAATGCCCAGCGGCGGATCAGCATGGAACGTTATGATGATGCTATGGTGCGCTATTTACGGGCCATTGATATTGCAGTCAAAGGGCGGGTCTTTAGCCGGGGAATGGCTCGAGGCGATACAAACACCCAGCAAGTACAACTAGAAAATGCTCTGCAACATGATTTCCAGCATGGTCACTTATCAACATTGATCAACCAGAGTCAAAGAGGGTTGCTCATTGCCGGGATGGATACACTCTTAAAACAACATTCCGAAGATTTTGAAAGTTATGTGCTGGGGAATTATGAAACCCTGGGGCTTTGTCCTGCACCGGGATGGCCTAGGTTTGCTTAAGCTTTTTTCGTTCGGCGCGTGTAGTGTGTTGCAGCAAGTCTCCAGCTTCTTTTAAAACTTTAGCATCATTCCAGTAACGCCCATGAGCCAAATGGGGCAAGAAGCTGGTATTGAGCTGATACTGTCGAATGGTGCCTTTAGCTTCAAATAGCCCTCGTACCGGATAGCCAAACACATCGTCAACATCATAGAAAATTTTCCACACGGTCTGTCCTTCCGTAGGAACACCAATATTTTCTGGGTCTAAACATTTTTGTTCAGCAAAGCGTTCAACCAGGGCTTGTTTTCTAAAAAAGAAAAAGGGAATCTGTCCACCTAAGGTAAAGAGTAGGCCAGGCTTAGCCTTCCCTCGGGGTGATGCGTCACGGTTTGACCGCGCCAGTAAGCGTAGGGTTGGGTAGTAGTTTTGCTCTCGAGCTGTTCAATTATAGGTTTATCTTTTCTAAATAGACCATACAAAAAGTCAAACATAATCGTTGAACCCAGGCTGTGGGCAATAATGTGTAATCGAAGCTTCTGGTTTTTGGAATACTGACCAAGCACATCTAGGATTTGCGAGAACACGACGCTGCGAATTTCTCTTTCTCCATCACTCGAGGCATAGTACAAAGCATCGGTTAGTCCATGAGCAAACACCGTGTCACGAATAGGGTTGGTTACTAAACGAAGCAGATTTGAACCAAACTCAAGGCTAGGTGGCAACAACTCGTCTTCATCGCTAGGAGAGGTTGAAATGTTGCGGTAGGAAACCCGTTGCTGAACAAACTGTTGCGCTCGAGTGATTTTTTCATCCGGTCTTAAAGGATGATCGCTTCCTCTAGGCATTTCGTGTCCATATTCAATTTGGATAATCTGGCTAAACTTTTTACATAATTCTGGATGCATTTTCCACAGTTGGCTAGTTAGCAGGTTGTATTCATGGTCGTGGGTAGCAGGTTCGGTATTCAGGGTCATGCCGTGACAAAGGATAAGAATATTTGCAATCATGCCAAACAAATTTTAACCGTTAGATGTCTTTGGTGGCTAGAGCATGGTACGGCGTATCGTCCAAAAACAACTCTTAGTTGGCACAGAACCCTAACTATTTATAGGCACAGGACTTTTTTTCACGCCGGAGGTAATACAGCCTTCTATTTTTAGGGTTTAGGACACTATCTAGCTTTAGGAACATTGAGGGATCAGGTGTAGGTACAAGATCGTCCTCCTAAATGGCTCACGGCCCTGAACTATGAAAATGTCGTCTGGAAGTGGCATTAACGCCACCTGTTCCATGGACCTGAGATCAAAGCGCAAGGGTCAAAAACCTACGCCATCCAGAAATCTTAGAGAGTGTAAGCAAAGGTTTGGGTGTCACCGCGTTTCGATTTTCAGACCTCGAGCTTTGAACATAAATAGTAGAGAAGGCTAGACCAGAAAATTTGTGCGTAACCCGTGCGTAACCACCTCAGTTTCAAACCGTTTTTACCAGTGCTTATCAGTCATACAAAAACAAGAAATCCCATACAGGAACACCGTAGTTTGCTCTACTAGTGTTTATTGGTTTTCACCTCGATGGTCTCCAAAACCATAGGTCCAGGGTTCGAGCCCTTGCGCGCCCGCCATGAAAAGAAGCGTCCAGGACGCAATAATTAAAGCCCTTCTGAGTAAGTAGGGCTTGATTGTTTTAGGGAAATACGACCAATATACGACCACTGGATTAGTTAGTCATACCATCACTTTTACTTAGCAGGGTAAGCAAAGGGATAGCTGCTGCTTTTCTTTGGTCTTCAAAGACATGAGCATATCTTTTGAGGGTAAACGATGGGTCAGTGTGTCCGATGCGGTCAGCAATAGTTCTGGCATCCACACCAGCCTTGTTAAGCAGTGAGACGTGCATGTGCCTAAAGTCATGAAAGCGTATCTTTGCTAAGACCTTACCCTCTTCAATCTGGGTTGCTCGAGTCTGCTTTTCATCGTCAGTTAAGCCCTCAGTAATGTATGCCTTACGAGTCTTCTCTTGCAACTTGTGCCAATCACGGTCAAAGTTTCGGGGATTCATCGGGTCGCCCTTTTCATCAGTAAATACCAGGTCATTACGTCCACTTTTGGCCCAAGAGTCACTTGCCTCTGTTTTATCTGCTATTTGCTTTGTACGGTGTTCCTCGAGAACACTCAAGGTTTCAGGGTCAAGAGCTATGCGTCTTATGCTTCTCTCAGTCTTAGGTGAGCTAATTTCATAGCTACCTTTTACTCTGACTAGGTTGTGACGCACATGCAAAAGGTCATCTTGAATATCAGACCAATGAAGCCCTAAGATTTCACCGTGCCTCATACCCGTGCTTAGGGCTAAGTAAAAGGCTGCGTAGTGCCTGTGGGTTCTGGCAGTGTTTAGAAACATCACTACTTCACTAGCTGACCACGCAAGATCTTTGTTTGAATTTTCAACCTTTAAGGGTGCAACCGCATCTAAAGGATTACGAACGATCAAACCATCTTTTAGAGCTTGCCTTAGAGCGTTTCTTAGGACTGCTCTAGCCTTGTTTGCTGCATTAGGGGTTACTTTCTTGCTTAGGTCAGCTATCCAAGTTCTTAGTTGAGCCGGTGACAGCTTCCTAAGCTGAAGACTGCCAAGGTCAGGGTTAATGCTGTTGGTGATGTGGTGTTGGTAATGTTCAATGCTGGTCAGTTTTACCTCGAGGGCTTTGTGCTTTATCCATTCACTAAGGTATTGGGCCAAGGTTCTTTTGTCATCACTGTACAAGCCGCTCGAGACTTGTCGCTTGAGTGAGTCTAGCTTCTTTAAGACCTCTTCCTGAGAATGTCCATAGATGGTTTCACGTTTGCGCTTGCCATTGCCATCATAGCCAAGGGAAAGTTTTGCTTCCCATCGTTCATATGTTAGAGCCATTAGGACGGGTAACCAGTCTCTTGTAGATGTTTCCCTGACCTTTTGCCGATTTTTTGAAGCGTTTGAGTTTAGGCATGGTCACTCACCCACTCGACTACATCACCAATTTGCAGGTGACTGTTTTTGGTTAGTCTGCGTAAGGTCGGTATCAACTTCTCAATAACACGTACATCCAAAGATTCATGAGTGTCATTTGAAATAGCATACACGACGGCTCGAGCAAGTTTAGACTCAACCATTAGCCGATAGGGTGTAATTTTGTGCTTATCTAGGATAGGCTTGACCTTCCATTTAAGCGGCATAGTTTGCATGTTACCACCTCTAATTCATTTATCACTACCGCAAGCAGAATTTAGCGGTAAGTGTATAAGTAAGATATTATCATACTATTTGACATATGTATGTACTTATGATACTATAAAGAGGCTAAAGGTTGACTGTCTGGATAACCGACAACCTTTAGGAATCCAAGTTAAGGGAGTTCAAAATGCAAGATAGCACAAACCTCAATCAAAAATTAGTAGGCACACAACTCGAGTGCATTCAAACCCAAAACCAAGTCACTATCACTGAACATGCAGAGGACTTCTGGACAGGTACAGAACGCTTTGAGGGCTTTAGAGTCACTTACCCAGATGGAATGACCCACATTATTAGCTGTGACCGTGTAGGCAAGGATTACTTGCCTCACACTTGGGTCTTAGCTGATACCTTTGGTGATGTTGAACCTCACTGTTTAGACATTCCTTTAGAAGTTTATGAACTAGACCCTTGTATTGGTTTTACCCCATGCCCTGACTGTGAAGGTCAGGGCTGGATAGAAACCGAAGGTTCAGCTTGGTATAACCGTGCCTGGGCTTTACATACCTTTGTCAGTATGAAACCCTGCACTACATGCAATTGTGAAGGTGTGGTTTTAGAAGCCCTCGAGCCTATTCAGGATGAAGAAGTACCAGTGTTTCCACTGGTACACACGACTTCTCAAACTTGGTTAATGGCAGCCTGAAATGCAAAGGCTAAAGACTTTCATTGCTTGGTTCTATACCAAGCAAATTATCAGTCACCTCGAGCTTGGATGTTCCTACAGTGAAGCTATCCGTTTAGTCTCTAAACCTTTACCTCGGTTGTTTGCGAGTATTGCCTGTCAAGTGAATCATCAAGTCAATCAAGAACTACATCATCAAGCGCAGAAGGCATTTGAGCGGGTACATAAATGATTGAAGACATTATCTCTAAGACTGTTGAGGAAGCGGTACAGAAAACGCTCGAGCGAGTTGTACCTGAATTGCTCCGGCGCATTCCCTCAGAACCTTCTGACCCAGATAAAACTTACACCTATGAGCAGGCTGCACAGTTTTGTGGCGTACCCCTGACAACTATTCAGGCCCGTATTGATCAGGGTAGTTTGAAGGTTGTCAGTGTTGGCAAGTATAAGCGCATCCTTCACAAACACCTTATACAAATGCTAAACGCTAATGTAGCGGAAGGGAACCAAGAATGAGTCTTTATGACAAACCAGAAGTGAATGAGGACGGCGTTGATATTAACCTTCAAAATGGCTTAGACCGTGCTGAACTGGACCTAAACCCCCTGTGTGAGGAAATCCTTCCCAAGCTAAAAAACTGGCTTGAAAAGTGGAAAGCTGAGGGTTTACCTGAATCTGAACTTAGAGGGGTTATAGAGACAAGTCTAATAAACTTTGAAAAACACTTTTATTGAAATCTTCGTGGCGTGAGACCCACAGCTTTAAGGGATACTACGGCAAACCCCTACCACTCAAACATGGTAGGGGTTAATTTTTTTGCTGTCAGTTCAAATCTTCAGAACCACCATTACCCAGTATATTTTTAAGGTCATTTGCTATGCGGGACCTGGTTAAAGGATCGTCAACGTTCTTCAAAATAGAATGCTGAATCTGAGTCATCAAAAGCATGAGTTGGTCTATCGTTAATACCGCCTTATTTTCAATCAGTCGCTTACGCTGGCTTTCAACTAGGCTTTTACGGTGTTGAATTAAGTTAAGAATTTCAGACCAAGTGTAGCGTAAGGCACTAGCCGAGTTTATAGCTGTCTTCATTGCCTTCATGCCTTCACTGACTAAGCTGGCATCTTCTTTAGCAAGGGCAAGCTCGAGCAGTTCATAACCTTTAACGATTTTGTTTAGGTGAACACGGTTTTCACTGAGTGTGGCAACCATCTCCTCAGCGCGAATGGTAACCAAGGCGATTTCAGCATCTAGCTCAAGTTTTTTTGGGTCTGTGACCGATTCCTTAAACTGTTCAATTAGACTTGCTGGTAACTTCTTTGAGAACCTGCCATGGATCGGCGGTCTTCCCCCAGGCCGTTCTTTAGTACCGGCTCCATGCTTAGAGCAAACCGAATAACCCTGACTAGCTGCTCTCTCACACTGAACTTTACTCCCAGTATTACTTTTAGGGGATTGACACCGTGGAGTCTTACCATCCACCATGAAAGGTTTCCAGTAATCAGGTCTAGGTTTTTTCTTACTTGGCATGGCTATTTCACCTTGCCTTCATGGGTTTCCCCTTGTCTATAGGTTTCCGAAAGGAGTCCTTTTTTCTCGAGGTTTACTGCTAGCATTTGGATGTAAAAACCGATGGGTGTCGTATGGGGGATATCTTTGATCCTTTGAATCTCTTTAGTTACCGCCTTTGAACCAACCCAAGGGGCAAGTACACTATCTAGATTTTCGTGCTTCTCCAAGTTATCAATGAAGTGATTAGGGTAGGGACTATGAACGATTTTTTCACCCGTTAATTGCTCGAGGCTAAAAAGCACTTCAATGAATTCATCTCTAAATATTGCCAATTTTTTCATCTCTTCTCGAGCAACTCTCAAATCTTCAAGATGTTCCATCACTACATTGGCGACCGCCGCAAAATGCTCTTCTGCTTTGGTTACTGCTACATTCGCACTCTGGGCTATAGTCACCGCTTGATTTTTTAGAGAGGTTATCCGGTACTTAGGGGTTAGAAGCTGTATTTTTTCTTTTGTGGCTTTGATTGCAGCCTCAGCTTCAGCTACAAGTTCACGTGCCGATAGTGTTTCACCCTTAATGCGACTTAAGGTTTTAATGTCAACCTTTTCTTGACGGGCCTGGACCTCGGCAGCCTCTGAGTTGCTCAGTTCTTCTCGGTAGATAACCACCTCAGTCTCGAGTGTTTTGAGACGGGTTTGTGCTTCGTTTAGTTGCTGGTTTAGAGTTACTAATTCCTGAATCATAAAAATCCTTAGATGGTGATTGTCGTGTATATATGCCTAAGAGTATTTTCTTGAACATCTTGCGAAACTTGCGATTTTTCTATACAGAGATAGGGTTCTCGCAAGATGTTCGAGTGATTATGTTGATAATGTTGCGAGAGTGGTATCTCTGTATGGATTTTCTGCAACATTTGCAAGATGCTCATCATTTATGCTTATAGAGTTTTGAGCAAGATGCTCAAATCCTTCGAGATACCAAAGCCAACTACCATCACCGCTATTACCTGCACTAGAGCGTTTACTTCTTACTTCGAGTTTATCTTTAGCACGTCTAAGACTGGCATTACTAATGCCATCCTTTTTTGCGTAGTGACTAAGCAGCTTAGCCGGTAGAGCACCATCTTTAAGTTGAGACTCGAGCCAGTCGCAAGCCTCATCTAAAGCACCTTTGTCTTTTGTGGTTTCCCCTTCAGGTTCAAAGCTGCGTAAGTCCTCAGCCGTAAGTGTTGAGACACCATCCCAAGTAAAACCAGAGTCACCGCCAATGGAATAAGACATGCTCTTACCTGTAGGTGCTAAGGAGCTTTTTACATGGGCCATGAGCTTACTGCCATTATGGTCACCAGCTAACAAAACACTTCTAGCTGCAGCAGCAAAGTCAATACTTCCAAGTCCTGAATACATCGCTTTACCCTTCATGCTTTTGCCCAAATGCCTGATAAGGATGATAGAGGCTTGGTACTCTTCTGCTAGCTTTGAAAGTCCTGAGAGCAAGGGTCTAACTTCATTGGCCCGGTGCATATCCACACCAGCACCCAAGAAGGCTTGTATCGGATCAATGATTACCAATTTTGGTTTTACTCGCTCGAGCATTTCCCTTAATACATCAATGTCAGCCAGAGATACAGCCAGGTCATGCTCTTTGCCAGATTCATCGGTTAGGCTTGCGCCAGTTAGAGCATAGAAGCGTGTGGCATCACCGCCCATAGAATTAAATCGAGGTTTGATAGTGTCGTCTAAACCATCCTCCGCCGTCAGGTAAACCACGTTATGCGATTCACAGTCATCATGTAATGGTGAGCCGTCTTGATTCAGGAAGGGAAAGCCTCGAGTAATGGAAGCACATAAGGCTAAGGATAAAAAAGTCTTACCTGCACTTGGATCACCCTCGAGTAAGGTGAGTTTCCCAAGTGGGATATATGGAAACCAGAGCCAAGAGACTTCTTTAGCTTCAACAGTAGAAAGTTGCACCAGGGTTGCATGGCGTTTATTTTTCTTTTTTATTTCAGGAGGTTTGAAGGGTGTAGCGGTCAGCATGAGAGTAACTCCCTCAAAGCCTCACGCCCTTCTGTACCAGCCAGATTGCAAAAGTCTTTTAAGTCTGGTAGTGGGTCAAGCAAAAAGACTTTTGCACCAGCTTCAAAAGCCGCTAACGCCCATTTTTTCTCGAGCTTCCTGCCCTGGTACATCCCCATCTGCATAGACATAAACCCGCTTACCTTTTAGGGCATCTAGCCATAATTGACCGTCGACACCAGCTATTCCCATAAACGCCATATCTGGGTCACCATTACGCCTTGATAGACAAGCAGCCGTAGCGTTTAACTCACCTTCAATAATCATTACTTTTTCACTGGTGAAAAACATTGGACTACACCATGCAGGAGTTCCACACCCTGGAGTAAGGTAGCTGTACCTTTGCTGACCTTCATTGATTGTATGAAACCTTTGCTTAAAAGCAACGATGCTACCGAGTGGGTCAGTAATTGCCAAAACTGCATTCTCACCACTGCTAGCAATACCAAGGGCTTTACAATCATCAATAGTAAAGCCTCTACCCTCTAATGCTTTAGGTACAGTCTCGAGCTTTTCTAAGCGTTGCCAGAATTGAGTGTGAAGGCTATCAGATAGTAGTTTAGCCTCACACTGCTTAACTAGAGCCTTGGGCTTGCTGACTGGCTTCTGGTGTAGCATAGTAATGACACCAGCACGATTCTGAAGGGCTTTGATTGCATCCGGCTTACTCAGGTTATGGACATGCTCGAGCCAGTTTAGAGCATCGCCTGAAGCACCGCAAGCGTAACAGTGATACCCGTCATCATAAATATGGCAACTTGGACTCGAGTCTTGGTGAAATGGGCAAAGACTTTTGTGTGCCACTATGGTGTGTGTCTCACTAACCAGTGAAGGAAAGTCAAATTTTGCTATAATGTCGCTTAATTCATTTTGACGGCCCACGCTCCCCTGCGTGGGCTTCATTTTTCCGCTCCTCTGAGGAATTCCTCAAGAGCACTTGTGGGTATCAAGTAGCGGCTACCGACACGTCGGTGTAAAATTTCCCCATCTGCTAAAAGTCGTGCTAGAGTCCGCCTGGAAATACCAATCGCCCTTGCGGCCTCTGCTTGATTCAAAGCCAAGCGTTCGCCTTTTGCTTTCATATTTTGATTTCTGTTTTTGTAGCACAGGGGTGATGCTCCCCAGATTGTCAAATATATTGACCCTAAAATACCAGCAATACCCAGCAGTTCGCAACTGTTTTTGAACAATCGCTTCAACTCACAAATAGTTAGTAAGAAATCCAAATACGACCCAAATACGACCAAGCCCACCGCTAATCACTATATTACAGCTATGCACACAAAGAACATTCAAAAAGTCCAGTAAAAACGGGGTGTTTTATCATTAGGTATCACTATTTATCACTAGGCAAACCTCCAAAACCATAGGTCCAGGGTTCGAGCCCTTGCGCGCCCGCCACAAGAAAGAGCGTCCTGGACGCAAAAATGAAAGCCACTTAGAAACCATCTAAGTGGTTTTTTTAGTCTTGTGTGCAACCCGTGTGCAACCAAGATTTTAGCAGCTAGTTGACTGCCCTTAATTGCGGCTGCCGAACGGGTAACGGTGTATCAAAAAGGCCTACCATAACTTGCTCTTTTTCCGACTCCAAGACATGTCTGTAAACGTCTAGGGTGATAGACACCTTCGCATGTCCAAGGATTCTTGAGACAACCTCCACGGGTACACCGCGCCTAAGCATGAGGGTAGCTGCTGTATGGCGTAGGTCGTGGGGTTTTAGGTCTGGTAGCTCTTCTCCTGACCGGCTTTAGGGTATTAAACCAATCCAAGTAGGATGTAGGTGTTAAGGGCAATCCTTGTGCAGCATTTCTGTACTTTAACGTTAAAAAGTTTCTTGGAGATATCTTTAAGAACCCTAGAAAGTGTCTCCCACACGCACTTTCTAATGTTGCTTCGTAACTACTCAGGTAGTCAAAGTACAACATATGGCGTTGTAAGGATATAGAAAGTCTATATCTAATAGCTGATACTGTTCATTGTGCAAATATAGCTTTTTTGTGCAAGACATATCCTACCAAGGCTTGTGCTTTTAAGATTCCTAAACCCATCATCTAGTACCTGAGTAGTTACGTTGCTTCTAGGTTTAGCATTACTTGTCTTGTAGTTCTCAGTTTTTAAAGAGTTAAATACATCATGGGTGTTGGCTAATAATATAAGGGTAAATGGGATGGATGACTTCGTTTATCCGATGCTCTCGAGTTTGGGGATTGTGATGGGATGGCTCGAGTCCGCACCTTCTAAAACAAGCTCGAGAGCTTGCTCAAGCGTCTTCTTTTTACCATGCTCGAAGTAGGCTTCTAAAATTCTGGTTGCTACCTTAGCTCGCAACCCTTCCAGAGCCTCCTCCATTTCTCTTCGGTCTTCGTCATCGAGATTCGCTTGGGTTTGAACAAATCCAACGACTTTGGCGGCGGCTTCGTAGTTTTCCAAGGCAGTTTCATTCTTGGTCCAGCCAATAAGAGCGTTAAGGAGAGTGACCTGTTCTTTACTAGAGGATAAGATAGCTAAACACTCTCTGAAATAGTTCTTAGCTTGATTAAAATTACCCAATCCTGTGGCACTGTATGCAAGTCCTAAGAGTATTGTGGGTAACTTAAAAAGATTCCCCGTGTCTCGAGCAATGTCCAGAGCCTTCTGTTGATATTGGGTAGCTAAAGGATACTGTTTAAGGTATCTATGGGCAACACCTAGGAAACTCAAAAGCTCACAAAGCAACCAAGAAGATGTCAGTTGCTTTTGTTGATACAATTCTAAAGCCTGCTCTAATAGTCTTTTATAATCCTGATAGTTTTGCGTAAAGCGTTTGATATGTCCTAAGGTTGAGAGTATCCATATGACTCCTTCCCAATCTTCTACTGTTTCATAAACAGCCTTGACTTCATAGGCAATGGTTTCAGCTTTGTCGTACTCACCCAACATTGTCAGGGTGATAACAAGGTTCCCCTGTAGATCAGCCATTCGGTGAAAATCTTTACTCGCTTTAAGAAGTTCAATGGCTTGCTCATAACAAGATATGGCTTTCCTATATTGGGCTAATGAGGCAAGATTCCTAGCCACTTCATTCAAACCTCTGACGATGACGTTTGTGTCACCTTGCTCTGAAGATTCAATTAGGCTAAGTCCTTTTTCACCTACAAGAATGGCTTGTTCAAAGTGGGCAAGAAAATAAAGAAACCTAGCTTTGGCAATATAGAGGTTTCCTAAAACAAAACGATGTTCTGAATGCAAAGTAACTAATGTTGCCAGCGCACTCTCAAAAAAAGTCAGACCATCTTGATATTTACCCAAGCTGGCGCAGAGTTCACTAAGGGGTTGAATAACCTCTTGAAGAGCATGAACATCACCATAATCTATCAAGTGCTTCCACGCCACCTCGAGGTTTTGTATATCCCCAGCAAGAAAATTAACAGCATCTTTCTCGTCAGGACCTTTGAAAAACCTTGCCTGTTCTTTTAGCAAATGAACATAATAATCAGTATGTTTTCTTTTTGCTTCATCCTCCTCCCTCAGATTCTCGAGGAGTTTTTCCTGACCGTATTGATAAAGCAAAGGATGCTGGTCATACCTCCCATTAGGCAGAACTCTAAGCAAAGATTTATCCACCAATGAAGCAAGAATAGGAATGGTAGCCCCAGCCACCTCACTAGCAGCCTCACGCCTGAATCCACCTATAAATACAGAGAGTTTTCGTAGGACTTCTTGTTCCTTTGGATTTAAGAGTTTCCATGAGTATTCAAAAGCAGCTTTAAGACTGCGGTGCTGCTCAGGTACATTACGAGTAGTTGTTGCAAGGAACTCGAGATTGCTTTGGATTTCATTGGCAATGTCATGGCATGACATAAGCCTCACCCAACTGGCAGCTAGCTCGAGACCCAACGGTAAACCTTCAACAAGTTTACAAATCCGAAGTACGGCACTAAACTGTTCTCTAAGTTCAGTCGTTCTCTCGAGGTCACCAGTAGTTTGAGGTTTGGACATTTTTGAATTAGGTCAGAAAGAACGTTGATGTTTTCAACCAAATGCTCGAGGTTATCCAAAATTAGCAAGATAGACCGCTGAGCAATGAAGTCAGTGAGTTGTGTAACTATTTCGGTATTACTTTGTTGCGTTAAACCAAGTGTGCTGAGAATCGTTGGAAGGATGAGGTCGGCAGATGTGAGGGACTCGTGGGAAACAAAATAAACGTGTTCAAAGGCGTTTCGTTTTTGCTGTTCAAAGGCGAGTTGTAAAGCCAGCCTTGTTTTCCCGACTCCTCCTGTTCCGAGAAGGGTCAGGAGTTGAACCTTAGAAAGCATGGTTACTAGTTCAGTGAGTTCTACATCACGTCCTACAAATGAGGTTTGTCTTGTTGGTAATTGACTGGTTACTTTGCTTGCTCGAAAAGTTGCTCTTGCTTCTTCCCGGCTCAGTTGCACAGTGATGCCGTAGCCGTCCAGTTCTTTTCGCACTTCAGGAGCGAGCAAACTGCTGCTGGCACTTAGCAATGGGTAAAGGCGTTTGAGGTTTGTTATCTCTATGCCACCCAGACCAGGCAATGTATAGGCACGTTCAGCCAGGTCTCGAGTTTTGTCAAAATCTTGCTTTTTAGCTGTTTCTTCTGCCAGATTGAGCAGGGCATATTGAACTCGCTCGGCTAGATACTCACGAGTAGTATAGACCCATTCTTCTAGTTCGTTGCTCCAATCATCTAGAACAACACCTTCTAAAAAAGCACCTGTATACAGTTCACTCGCTTGTTGCCATTGACTCTTATCTAAAGACTCGAGCAAGGCTTTGGCATCGCCGGAAAGGTTTGCTTTGGCTTGTTTTTGGTCAACCTCAACGACTTCGCCCACACCCTGGCGTAAACGGGTTAGAGCCATAGACAAGGACTTCATGCGGTTACCGTCTTGCCAGAAGAGTTCGGCTAGATGACGGCGTTGCTGAGAACCCTCGAGAGATAGATAACTCAGCAAGACAAGTGGTTTAGGTTGGCTAAAGGGAATGGACTCGAGCCTTAGTCCTCCCAAGGCTTTTAGCTGGGTCATGCTTTTCTCCTCTTAGCTCTAGTGTAAGTGATAACCCCTCATTTGTCAGTCATAAAGGTGTTGCTTTTTGCCTATAGTTGCATCTTTTTTCACGAGGAGCCCTTTTTCTTTGTGGCGGTGTTGTGGCGGTAGGTTTGGCACACTAGAAAGTGAAGAGAAAGGAAGGTAATAATGAAACATTTCAGTCTAGTCGCCATGTGGTTCTTCGCTTTATTTTTTGTCAGCTTGTCGTTAGTGGCATGTGGGGGAGAATCCACACCGCAGCCAAATCCCAACGACAAGACAGCACCCACTTTAAGCTCGAGCCTCCCTGCGGAGGGTACAAATGCAGTTCCTATCAATGCCAAGTTAGGGTTTGCCTTTAGTGAAGCAATGGATGAGGGTTCACTCGAGCTAACCAGTAATCCAGCCATCACCCTTGGTAATCCTACTTGGAACGCTGATAGCAGGAGTGTGGCTTTTGCCAATGGCAACTTAGCAACTTCGACTTCTTATACACTAACAGTCAAGGCAAAAGACCTTGCGGGCAATGTGCTAGCCCCAACAACGCTGAGTTTTACGACTTCTGATACAACGGATACGACTGCGCCAGCTACTCCAACAGGTTTGGTCGCCACACCTGCAAATGGTCAAGTGACGCTAACTTGGCAAGATAATCCTGAACTTGACGTGGTAGGTTACAGGCTTTACATGGGTACGGCACAGGACAAGCTCGAGTCCAAAGATTTCGTAACGACAAACAGCATGACGGTTACTGGTCTAACGAACGGCACGACTTACTTCTTTGCCCTTGACGCAGTAGACGCTGCCAATAATCACTCAGGGCAAACTGTGCCTGTTTCTGCTACACCCTCAGCGACAGTCACAGATACAACCCCACCAACTATTCAATCGAGTGATCCTGCCGACAACACAACCAATGTGAAAGGTGAGTTTGTTTTCAGCATTGTCTTTTCTGAGCCGATGGATAAAAGTAGTTTGAGTTTTACGTTAGAGCCGCCTGACTATGTTCTCGAGTTTATCTCCTGGAGTAACAATGACACGGTACTCAGTCTTTCGCCCGCATCTCTTCATCTCTTTGAACAGAAGGAAAACACACCTTATAAATTGACCATCGCTGCCAAAGACAGAGCAGGGAACACACTTGCAGGGGATAAGGACATTAACTTCACGACAGGTTTTGAAACCCCTACGCTCGTCTCGAGCGACCCCGCCAATGGCGCAACTGATATTCCTGCGACCGATGATGTTATTATTGGGGGCACTACGGAAATAATACTGACGTTTTCCGAAGGGGTAGACCTCGAGAGATTTGAAATTGACTTGAATTCCCCCTACGCTTGTTTAATTTTTAAGTCGGAAACAGTAAGTGAAACGGTTCGTTTGGGGTGCCCACTGAATGACGGTAACACCTACACGCTCAGTTATAAGGGTCAAGACCTTGACCTTCATGACTTTAGCGGTAGCATCAGCTTCTCGACAGTTCCTGACACTGTTGCACCAAGCGTTCTTACGACCTCTCCAAACGATTTGGCAGTAAATATATCCCTAGCCACACCCATTAAAATAGGGTTTAACGACGAAATGGATGAAGCTAGCACACTTGCCGCCGTCTCGAGTTCGCCAGATGTAGGATGCACTTGGTCTCTCAGTAAAGAAAAAGACAGGCTCTTGTGCAGTCCAACTAACTTGCAGGGCAATACCACCTACACGATTACGGTAGCTGAAACAGCCAAGGACACTTCTGGAAAAAATCTGGTTGGTTCAGGATTGTGCAGAGGCGCACCCCCCTGTTCGTACGAGTTTATGTTTTCAACGATTGTAACGGCTACCACAGGCAGCTTGCGCGTGAACATTAGTGGCTTACCCACTAATCAAAATAGAGTTAGAGTAACAGGCCCCAACAGCTATAACAGTGGTGCCTTTGGCTCGAGTACCACATTCTCAGATTTAGCTCCTGGCAGCTACACCATCACTGCGTTAGCATTTGTAGTTGCACCTGGTAAACCTGCCTGCAGATTTTATACGCCAACTCCTGCGTCACAAACTGATATTGTCACCGCTGGGCAAACCGCAAGTGCGAGTGTTAGCTATAGCTTTGAATCATGCGAGCTACCAGATACACCTTGACTCCTCTCTTTTGGCTCGAGGTAGCCTCTCTGAGTTTTACCTTCTACCTCGAGCAACTTTCAACCTTCACGTTTTATAAGAAGCATCATAGATGCTACCTTACCCCGTAACCCTTTAGCAGCCTCATCATCTTTTTGGGTCTCATTTCTTTATAGAAAAGACTCTTGAAATTCTTTTTTGTTGCAAGCGGTGCATCTGCGCCCTAGAAAGGAAACACTATGAAAAAGCCACTCTTCGTTTTTCTGATTCTCTGCCTACTGGCTGCCTGTGGACGATCCCCGCAAGCCCCTACCCAACCCTCAGAGGACAAGCCTCTTTTCACCGATGCCGATATTGACAAAGCTCTATTTCAAGCTCCACAGGAGATGAAGAATTTAGTTGGGCTAGAGGATAACCAAGCCTCAGAGGGTGAAATGTTGCCTGCTCTAGCTGAGATTGACAGTGGTCTCAGTTCTCAAACAGTTTTGCCCAACACATCAGGTTATGTTTATTACATCAACTCTGTTGTTAAAACCAGAAAAGATGGGACTACTTTTACAGTCTATACCCTCTTCCGGCATCATCAAACTCTAAACATCTACATCCCTATCTACTCAGGCCTCCGGCAGATACAGTCCGTTTCAGGTAGCCTGGATGGTAATCTGGTGGTGGTAAGTATGCGTGAAACGACCTCTGCTGGCAGTGACTTTGAAATTTTTCTTCTAGAGGTGTCTAATCCAGGCAACCCGTTTGTCCTGCAACAGACCTCTGATAATATTGATAACACCAATGTCTCGATGAGCCATAACCGTAGCAGAATTGCCTATGAAGAACCCATAGCAAACGTAGCTACAGTCATTATCGTGAGACTTAATGGAATACTGAGCGTCAGCAGAACCGTCCTGACTCAGCCCCAGTCCCAACGCCAGCCCAGCCTCAGCGGTGATAGCAAATACCTTTCCTTGGTTAGGGACTTGACGACTGGCGAGGATCGGGTACTGGTCTATGACATCGCCTTAAACCGATACCTTGCTGTCTTTACTAGCCCCGCACTTCTAGAACACCCCAGTTTGTCTGACGATGGTCTCAAGGTAGCTTGGCTCGAAGAATTCAACGACTGATCAAATCTTTCTTAAAAACCTTGTCAATGCCACGACTCAAAGTATTGTTTCGGGGAGTTCTTTAGACCACCCTCACCTCACTGCCGACGGAAAGTTCATCACCTACCGAAGTAGCAACACCATCCAGATTAAAGATCTGACAAGTGCGCAGGTTGTCACCATTGACAGTGGGGTTAGCATTACTTCACGTGTCTATGCTCCTGTGTGGCAAAAAGCTTTTGAGAACAAGATTACAGGACAGACAGCCGTCGGCAGTTTTGGAAGTGCTGTCGCAATGGAGGGTGACTTGATAGTAAGTGCTGTCAAGGGTACTGCTTATATCTATCAACGAAATAGTTTAGGAGTTTGGAACTTTGTCAAGCGACTGGTAACCAGTGACGAGGTAATCAGTACTTTCCTAGGTTCTAAGGTTGCTATCAGTGGCGATACCGTCGTGTTTGGAGCGCGTGAAGCAGCCTATATCTTCCAAAAAGACCAAGGCGGCACGAATAACTGGGGGCAAGTTAAAAAACTTGTCGCCAGCGATGGCACAACGGATGACCAATTTGGTAGCAGCGTCACGATTAGTGGTAATACGGTGGTCATCGGAGCATATTTTGAAAACCACGATGCAGATGGTGTTACGGGTGACGAGCTGAAGGTTGGGGCTGCCTACGTTTTCCAGAGAAATCGTGGTGGTACGAATAACTGGGGCGAGCTGAAAAAACTTGTCGCCAATGATAACGCAGAAGGTGACACCTTTGGCTGTGGACTTGCTATGTCAGGAACAACGCTCGTTGTAGGAGCTTGTAACGAAAGTCACGACACGAACGGCGCAGCAGGTGATGAAGGAAGTGTGGGAGCAGCCTACATTTTTGAACAAAATCAGGGTGGTACCAACAACTTTGGTCAAGTCAAAAAACTCATTGCTGGTGATGGTGCAGCTCTCGATCAATTTGGCGTTTCTGTAGCCATTAGTGGAACAACACTTGTGGTAGGGGCTCATGCTGAAGACCATGACAGCAATGGTGTAGCTGGTGATGAAGTTAACGTAGGCGCAGCTTATATCTTTCAAAAAGACCAAGGCGGCACGAACAATTGGGGTCAGGTCAAGAAACTTGTTAGTAGCGATGGTGCAACCCTTGACTTTTTTGGTCATGCCATTTCTATCTCAGGTAACACAGTGGTGGTAGGTGCTTATGGCGAAGCGCACGATACCAATGGCGATGGCACTGATGAAACGCGTGTAGGTGCAGCCTACATCTTTCACAAAGACCAGGGCGGCACTAACAACTGGGGTCAGCTTAGAAAGCTGACTGCTTTTGATGGTGCAGAAGGTGACTCATTTAGCGAGGACGCAGTTTCTATTTCTGGTGGCGTTGTGGTCGTGGGTGCTTGGTCAGACGATAACGCTGGTGGCACTAATGCTGGGGCAATTTATATTTACGAGTAGTTGGTGGCTCACTGTCTTTGTGGCGGTGTTGTGGGGGGGTCTTGTGCATTCTAAACATTAAAGGAGATGATATGAAAAACGTTAGTCGTAATTCTTTAACCTGGTTGCTTTCTTTGATCCTTCTCTTGGCGGGGTGTGGCACGATACCACCCCAGGAACAAGAAGAGCTAAACCCAAACCTGACGACCCTTTCGTCTTGCCTGCTCGAGCCCTGCGTCTGGAACTGGAACTTCCTGGGTCCAAACCCCATTAATCAAATTCCCTCTACCGCCGATAGTTCATCGCTGGCTATCGCTCCAGACGGCACAGTGGTGGTGGCTTACGTGCAGCATTTCGAGTGGCCAGGAACATATGTCAAGCGGTGGAACGGAAGCACCTGGGTTCAGTATGGTGACATCGTACCTGGTACGTTTGGTGGACAAAACCTCTCCAGTATGATCTTGGACGCTGCTGGGAACCCCGTCGTGGCCTCACTGAGCTACAACACTTCCCCACCACTGGTTTGGGTAAGCCGTTGGAGCAATAACGCTTGGGTCTCGAGCAGCTATTTGTATGGCTGTTCATATAACTCAAATGACTCAGAAATCAAAGGGTTTGCCCTGGACTCGAGTGGTCAACCCATCATTGCCTGTGAGGAAGTAGTGCCAGAATCGGGGCCGCGCCAAATAAAAGTCAGTCGCTGGAACGGCACAACCTGGACGAGCTTGCCGACTATCGTCAACGCCAAGAATCCAAGAGTCACGCCTGTCTCCAACAATCGTCGGTTTTTTTTAGCTTACAACGACATCACTAATTCCTCCTTAAAAGTAAATCACTGGAACGGCTCGGCTTGGGGCGAACTGGGTACCATACAACCTGATGGCGACATCACTCATGTAGGTTTAGCTGACCTTAAGTTAAATGCTCTAGGAAGACCTGTCATGATCGTCTACGAGCGTCATGGTTTGTCGTCCCCTCAGACTCGGCTAGTAGTCAAGAAGTGGAATGGCACTAGCTTTGTACAGGTCGGACCCAGCATCGAAGAGTCCTGTAAGTGTGGCAAACCCGCACTGGTCGCAACTGGGAATATAACAGCGGTAGCGTATTGGACCGTGGGTGCGCTGCGCGTAAAACGCTACGATGCCGCCATCAATAGTTGGGTTCAAATGGGATCACCTGTCTCCAACTTTTTCAATCCATTTCCTAGCTTGGCTGCTAGACCCAACGGCAACCTAGTGATTGCTTGGCACGGTCCTGGTGCTTACTTTACGTTGCAACCCAGAGTTTTTGTCAAGGACTGGAGTCTTACTCCAATCACACGTGCTACGCCATAAGGTAGTGGCAAAAAATCCAAAGGAGAAAAGGTGATATGGACAAGCGTAATAGGCTCCATGTTTTAGTTCTGTATTTTTTTATTATTCTGCTTAGTGCTTGTGGTGGTTCTACAACCGAAGTGAAAACGGGAACCCTCGAGCTAACCATTCAAGGGTTAAGCACCGTAGATGCAAATGTCGCCGTGACAGGTCCAAACAGTTTTAACCAAACTCTAAAAGCTAGTGGCAAATTGGAAAACCTTGTTGTAGGAAACTACAGCATTACGGCTCAGGATGTTGTTCTAAGCGACACGTTTTTTCCCGACAAACGTCAGCAGAGTATCGAAGCAAAAGCAGGCGAAACAGCCAGCATTACAGTTACTTACAGCAAACAAAATGCCAGTGCGGGAAGTTTGGAAGTAACCATTACTGGTTTACCCTCTGGCACGAATGCCGATGTCGTCGTGAGTGGTTCAAACGGTTTCACGCAACAACTCACGACGAGCAGTGTATTAAGCAATTTGACACCAGGTGACTACACACTTACAGCGAACGTTGTAACAGTCGGAAGTGACAACTACACACCTACACCAACCAATCAAACGATTGGTATTGCCGCAGGTAGTAAAACAGAGTTCACAGTAACCTATACAAAACAAAGTTCTACAGTGGGTCAACTCGCCATTACGATGAAAGGTTTACCAACTAATTTGAATGCAACTGCGACTGTGACCGGCCCGAACGGCTTTAGTGAAACGCTTACAGCTTCAAAAACGTTTAGCGATTTACCACCAGGCGAATACATCATCACAGCTTCAAAAGTTGACGGTACTTATCCTTACAACCCGACTCCCAAAACGCAAACGCTCAACGTCGTTGCGGGTGAAAATACCAACGCTTCTCTAGCTTATGTGCCAACGATTCCATACCCTGCCATTCCAGTAGAGGGCGGATTTGGTGAAGCCGTTGCCATTGACGGGAATCTGATGGTGGTCGGTGCTCCCTTTGAACCGAGAGACACCTTACGTGGGGTGGGTGCTGCTTACGTTTATCAGCGTAGTGAGACAGGGGAATGGCAATTCCTAAACCAACTCGCTGCACCCGGAAACGTGAACGGAGAATTTGGTACCTCTGTCGCTATTCGTGGTGACACCATCTTTATCGGATCACCCAGAGCTTTTATACCGCCGCCGTTGACTCCTTGCGCGGTAGAAGAGTGCAGGCATGGAGCCGTTTATGTTTTCGAGCGTGATGAGGGCGGTGCGAACAACTTTGGGCTTGTCACCACTTTAGGAGCAAGTGACCCTTTTGATAATGATGGTTTTGGCTTCTCTGTCGCCATCAGTGGTGACACTCTGGTTGTAGGCGCAGGAAGCAAAGCTGTAGACCTTAACAAAGACGGCGCGACGGATTGTGAGACTACCAACACTGAATGCAGTGTCGGAGAAGCCTACATTTTCCAAAAAGACCAAGGCGGCACCAATACCTGGCGTGAAGTCAAGAAGCTCTTTGCCAGTGATGCCGCAAAAGAGGACAACTTTGGCATAGCCGTCAGCATCAGTGGCGACACGGTGGTCATCGGTGCCTTTGGCAAAAACTATGACACCAATGGTGATGGCACAGTTGATTGTGATGGGAACTTTAATGGTCCAGATTGTCGTGTTGGTGCCGCTTATATCTTTCAAAAAGACCAAGGCGGTGTAGATAACTGGGGCGAAGTTAAAAAGTTCTTGGCTAGGGATGGCCTGAGCCGTGACTTTTTCGGCGGCTCAGTCGCTATCAGTAACGACCTCGTGGCTGTTGGTTTTTATGCTAAGGATGAGGCTCCTGCTTACCTCTTCCAGCGTGACCAGGGTGGCACGAATAACTGGGGCGAAGTTAAAAGATTTGAGGGTGTACCAGATAATAACGCTACTTATGTTGCCCTTCGTGGCGACACGGTCCTGGTAGGTATGCCTTACACCAATGGTGATGTCAATGAGGATGGCAAGGTTGATTGCTCCCCCACCTTCGAGGGAGATGAGTGTTATGTGGGTTCTGTATCCGTGTTTCGGCGCAATGAAGGCGGTTCCAACAATTTTGGTCTTGTCAAACGTTTCATAGCTGCTGACGGTGCTGGTCGTGATGAGTTCGGTTATGCGCTTGCGCTTGATGATAAAACCATCATTGTAAGTGCGCGCAGTCATGCCGAAAGAACGGGAGCCATTTATGTTCTCGAGCCCTAATACGTGGCGCAGTTCTATGAAAACGCCTCGAAAAACGCCTCGAGACACCTTGTGGCGGTGTTGTGGTAGTGCGTTTTGCATTCTAAATCAAGAAAGGACAACCCTATGAAACTCGTTTTTCGCCGCTTGCAGTTCGTTTTACTTTTCGTCGTGGTCGCTTGTAACGCGCCCTCCACACCAAATCCTCCTAATCCCAACGCTCTGACCGTCGCCATCAGCAGCCCCACCGGAACCGCCTACACCAATGGCACACTCAATCTTCAAGTCGTAGTAGGTAACGGCACACCCGAAAGCGTCGAGCTTTTGAAGGGTGACGACGTGCTAGTGAGCAATTTAGCAGCACCCTACACTTACGCTTGGAATACCTCGAGCGAAGCCGAAGGAAGTTACACGCTTAAAGCCAGAGCCAAACGCGGTACTGAAATTATCGAGAGTGAAAAAACTGTGACGGTGATAGTAGACCGCACCGCACCAACCATTGCTGAACGCACACCAGCACCAGGGGCAGACAACGTGCTCTACTCGGCACCTATCACGATCAAGTTTTCAGAACCGATGTCAGCGAGTACCGTCACGAGTGCGAATATACAATTCATTGCCAACAGTCTGCCCGTTTCCCTCACGCCGTCACTCGAGTCAGATGGCTTGACCCTGAATCTGCAAGCGGTCAAAGGAGGTGTCAAGGAGTTTGATACGCAGCCTGAATTAACCTTGTCTAAACTGACTGACCGCGCAGGCAATGAATTGCTTCTCTCGAGCTGAGGTTGGGAATTACCGAGTTGGCTCACGGTAGGTGGCACGAAAGTTAATGACCTCGAGAACAGTGCTGTCTCTCTAAACCCCGATGTACTCGAGCTTGATGCTTCAGACCATCCCGTTTTGGTCGTGAATGAGATAGTAGAAATTGTAGGCTCTGACAAAAGTGTTCTGTATGTTAAACGGTGGACGGGAACACAGTGGCAACGCTTGGGAGATAACCTAAAGGAAACGGACAGTGGTTCTTCCATTTCCCACGCTTTAGCCTAAGAAACTGTCTACGATCTCAAGTAAACTAGGCAAATGAGCTATCCCAGCGATATAAGCCGAGAGCAATTTGAGGAAATAAGAGCGATACTAGAGAGTGCAAGGAAAAAGACGAAGCCGAGAAGACTAGACCTATTTGAAGTATTTAATGCCTTGTTGTATGTAGTCAAAACAGGATGTCAGTGGCGAGCTTTGCCGAAGGATTACCCTAAATATGGGACAGTCCACAAATACTTTCGTATCTGGAGCGAGAGCCATGATGAAGGAGAAAGTATCCTTGATGGGGTCTTAAAAAAAACAGGTAGGCAAGGAGCGTATAAGAAATGGCAGGGAAGCCTACACAAGTATGGTTATCGTTGATGCCCAATCCGTAAAGAACACTGAGAGTGCCCATGTCAAAGGGTATGACGGAGGTAAAAAGGTCTCAGGTATCAAACGTCATGTAGCCGTTGATAGTCAGGGTTTACCTCATGCCTTTGCAGTTACGGCAGCCAATGTGAGTGATCGTCAAGGTGCAATAGATATGCTTAGGAATGAGCAAGACCAGCTTGTTTTAGTTCAAAAGGTTCTAGTAGACAGTGCTTACACAGCTCAGGATTTCGCAACCACCATCAAAGACCTTATAGGTGCACAGGTAGAACTCGCTAAACGAAGTGATTTGCATACCTTTGTGGTCATTCCCAAACGCTGGATCGTAGAGCGCAGTTTCTCTTGGCTAGAAAAGTGTCGCAGGTTATGGAAAAACTGTGAACGCCTTATCTCTTCAAGTCTTGCTATGATGCAACTCGCTTTCATCAGAATCCTGCTTAATAGATTGTAGACAGTTTCTAAAGCTGCTTCATGTCAAAGAGTTGCCTGCAGTGAGGTGGAAGCTCGCCAATCTCAAGAAAATGCCTGCTAAAGCTTGGCGTGAGAGTGTAGATAAATTGAAGAAGGTACTCGAGCCTAGCAACGAAGCCCTTCGCAAGATTGATAAAGTACTGAAAGATGTAGCGACAAGGTTAGAGAAGCGCAATTTTACGTGTTCAAGGTACGGCTTTAACTGGTACATCTTCTTGGATAAAGTTTGTGGTATCAGAAGGAACGGTTCAGGTCAAGGTAGAAGTCAATCCCGTTTTACGTGGGTTAGTGTTTCCACCGGAACTTAGGCGCGTAACGCCTGCTACTGAAGCACAGTATGGTTTTGCAGAAACACTCGTCGTGTCTCTTGCTGATTTATATGCAGGTAAAATAGTAGCCGCACTGGACCGTCAACACCCTCGAGACTTCCCCAGATACTAGGTTTAGGTTGCGAATCGGCATGATAAATGGTATTTTCTTATTAAATCATAAAGATTTATCGTTTAATAAGCAAAACTCTTATTAAACGATAATTGAATAAAATAAATGGTGAAGGATATGCACAGGGGAATAACAGGACATTACGAGGAAATAAGTACCACCGGAGAGCTTTTTCGTGCCTTCATTCCGGCTTCCTTGCCCCCAGACCCACCCCTCGAGTTTACTGCAGCCCGTCAACGTCTCTTAGAAGATGCCCACCTGGCCCTTGGTCGCTTGGACAGTATTACCTTGCTTTTGCCTGAACCCAACATCTTTTTGTATGCCTATGTACGCCGTGAAGCGGTTCTTTCTTCGCAAATCGAAGGCACACAATCCTCCCTTTCTGATTTGCTTCTGTTTGAATTAGAAAGTGCAGCCGGTGTACCTTTTGATGATGTGGTGGAGGTTTCTAATTATGTTGCCGCCCTCGAGCGCGGCATGAAGCGTTTGCAAGAAGACTTCCCACTTTCTAATCGCCTGATTCGTGAAATGCACGAGGTGTTGTTATCAAGAGGTAGAGGTAGTGGCAAACAACCCGGCGAATTTCGTCGCAGCCAGAACTGGCTGGGAGGAACCCGCCCCGGCAACGCCCTGTTTGTGCCACCTCCGCCACACGAAGTAGAGAACTGCATGGCCGCCCTCGAGCGGTTTATTCATGATCCGTCAAGCTATCCTGTATTGATTAAAGCTGCTCTGGCGCATGTCCAATTTGAAACCATCCACCCCTTTTTAGATGGCAACGGGCGCATTGGACGGCTGCTGATTGCCTTTATGCTGCATCATAGTGGCGTGCTTTCTCGCCCTATGCTATACCTGAGCCTTTACTTCAAACACCACCGCAGCGAGTATTACCGCCTCTTAGATGAGGTGAGACACAGTGGTAACTGGGAAGCTTGGCTGGACTTTTTTTTAGAGGGTGTAGAACAAACTGCTAATAATGCCGTTCAAACCGCACAGCGACTCTTGGACTTATTCAGGGAAGATGTTGACAAATTGCAAAACTTGGGTCGCCAGACCCCTACTGTTTTACAAGTATTTAATGTCTTGCGTGAACGCCCACTGTTAAGTGTGAATGAAGTTAGTAAGCGCACGGGTCTTTCTTTCCCTGCTGCCAACAAAGCCCTGAATACTTTAGATGTACTGGGCATCATACAAGAAATCACCGGCCAACGCCGCAACCGCATCTTTACCTATCAAGCCTATCTGAATATTTTGAATGAAGGAAGCGAGCCTTTGTGAAAAGCTACTTTTGGTTATACAGTGTGCCAACCCCTTTAAAACTCACTAAAATAAGCCAAAAGCCAATCGAAATAGAAAGCATAAAAATTTCGTCCAGGACGTATAAAATTCATCTACTTGCGACGTATTCAAAGTTCTCATTTAAGACTCCAAAACCATAGGCCCAGGGTTCGAGCCCTTGCGCGCCCGCCATGAGAAATAGCGTCTAGGACGCAAAAAATAGAGCCTCTTACTTTCCTAGCAAGAGGCTTTTTTACTGCTTGTGTGCAACCCATGTGCAACCGAGGTTTTTGCTTCAAAATGTTTGGTCACACTTTAGAATTTAGGTTAAACCCCACTGACCAAAAGATTTGCTAAGCAGAACTAAGAAAAACGTATTTTGGTCATTGGTTAGTGCTATAGGGGTAGGTTAGTTTAAGCTGACCATCTGGGGTTCACGTATAGGCAAAGGTGCATCAAACAGGTCTGGCATGAGCCTCGTGAAAGATGGGTAATGGCTCAAGCCTGAAGATTATATCGAGGAACAAATCCTCTTCTATAACACCACTCAAGCCTTGGCTGCAGTAGGTATATTCCTAAACATCAATTTCTCTGACTTAGCTTTAGTCTAAAGTAATTGTGGATGGGTACTTAAGTAGAAAGGGTTAAAGCTTTTGGTAAATCTTTTCGGCTCTGACGTAATTTAGATGTCACTCAAAATCTCCTAAGTACTCCAACACAATTAAGTTAAACTTAAAATTTCCGGAAACCTCAATCTACACAGGATTTTTTACTAATATTCACCAAGATTAGCTTAAGGTAATTTAGTACGAGTACTTATACACAAAATATAACCTACCCCTTAGGTCATATGACCCCTAGCCTGTCAACAGCAAAACCGTTAAGGTAAACCTATGGCAAAATCGGTTGAGCTCCCGATTTATAAACCTATTGCAGAACAACCTATAGGCTTTGACCTTTTTAGCTTGCCAGGGTTTAGGTCTTTGGTCAGATGGAAATATGCTCGTTTTGCCTTTCAATTCCCTTTACTCATTCTTACTGTCTTTGTTTTAATCGATGGCTTTACTGGCAACCAACTGGCCCCGCGCAATGTTGCTACCACCAGTATCTGGCTGCATTACCGTGGATTTGTGGCGATTGCTTTAGCTATCTTTGGCAATGCCTTTTGTGCCGCTTGCCCACTTATGCTCACAAGGGGATTAACCAGAAAGCTCAAGATCTTACTAAGCAAGAAGCTCGAGTTTCCCCTTAAGTTAAAGAATAAATTTTTCGTGACTGCTTTTTTACTTTTTTACTTTTTCGCCTATGAATATTTTAATCTTTGGTCTAGTCCCTGGCTCACTGCTTGGTTAGTGATTGGTTATTTTAGTGCAGCCTTGGTAATTGATACATTCTTTCCTACTGGAACCTTTTGTCGCTATGTGTGCCCCTTAGGAAACTTTAACTTTGTAATGGCCACCGCCTCCCCTACTCAAATCACAGCCATTGACCACAACGTTTGTAGAACTTGCGAGCATAAGCCGTGTTTGCAAGGGCGATATAGTCAGGGACTAGGTGCTAGGAGTCAGGAACTAGCCCCTAATCCCCAGCCCCCAGCTCCTCTCCCTTTACAAACTAACGGCAAAAACCAAGTGGCTCTTATCCCACTAAATAACATCACCCACCCAAACGGCACTGGCTTTTTTCCTGGCTGCGAAACTGAATTGTTTGTACCCACCATTCAATCTAATATGGACTGCACTTTTTGTTTTAACTGTGTGCGGGCTTGCCCTTATGACAATGTAGCTTTAACTGTACGTGCTCCCGGTTGGGAATGGAGTCAAAACCCTTGGCTCAAACGTGGGAAAATAGCGGTCATGGTTATGGCCATTATGATGACCTTTTATGGGCTTATGAACGCTACTGCCATGATTTCACCTTACTATGTTTTTGCCCAGAATATAGCTGATGCACTCAACACCAGAAATGAGTTTTTAGTTTTGAGTCTATTCTTTTTAGTAGTAGCACTGGGTGGTGTAGTCATAACCACATTGGTCAGTACCTTAGCCGACGTTTTAGGTGGAAAACCTTTTAGACCACTCGAGTCTTTACTGCGCTGGGGTTATGTAATTGTTGCACTGGGTGTGGGCTTCTGGGTTTCACATTACCTTTTTCATTTACTTACTGGGGCTCTTACCTTTATTCCAGTCTTTCAACATTTTTTTGCTTACCGAGGCTTTGAGGTTGACCCTAACTGGCGACTGGCTCAAGTCGTGCCAACCCGCTGGTTTTTTCCTATTTCGGCATCTGTGACTACGCTTTATAGCTTTCTAGCCATGATTGTCGTAGTAAGAATTTCTTTGCGTGATTTTGGCAAGCGTGGCGTTTTGGCCATGTGGCCTATGATGCTATTTGTGATTGTCTTTGCTGTATTAGCCATATTGGTCTTTAATCAACCTATGGAAATGCGTGGCACTATTTTTGGACCTAGTTTTTAAGTACCTCCCCATTTAAGTTGACCTCTAATCTTAGTCGGTCTATCCATAAACGCTTAAACGCTCAAAACTTTTGTTTAGCAAAAGTTTTGTGGAGATACCTTAGTGTTAAGTTTTTGACTTTTAGGCTTAGATTCATATACTTCATGAGCCCTGATTTAGATTAAAGACATGAAGCCAAGGATTCTATTGCCTATTCTAGCCTTGCTAGGTATTGCTGCAATTTTAATTTGGCAGGCAGCAAAACCTAAACCTCAACAGCTTACATTCGCTGCCAATGGTGTGGTCGAGCAGGCTGATTTTAAGCAAGATACCTGCACCGTAAAAATTGCAATCTATGAATGGACCAATATAAGTCAAGGATTTGAATTAAAAGACATTCCCATGCAATCTGATCGCTATATTGTTTATGGCACTGGGCAAAGCTGTCAGGCTTTACCTATAGCTATGTCAGGAGCCAATCAACACATCCGCTTTGAAGTAGGTAGCAGCAAGAACACATGGTCATTTATAACCAACCCTAGCGCAGCTATAGGTTGTGGTGGATTACAAATGAACTGGAAACCTGACCCCGAGAGTTGATTTGTCGTTTACTTCAAGTTTTCTATCAATAAGTTGTTATAAACTTCTGCGAGTGTCTCGCTTATCCATCAAAACGCTTCGATGCATCTTGAGTCAATATTTAGACAAATACCGTTTTCACCAAATAAATCTATGGTCTCCCCTGCTCTTCTTCTCCCTTTCTCCCTTTCTGGTTTTTTCTCAAGAACCTTTACCCTCCTGCCGTTATGACGACCTATTTACCAAATATCAAAACTACACCGACTGGCACGTCACACTTCTGGATACGATTTACACACTTCCCGAAAGCTATAGTCCACCTGATTTAGTTTTAACCAGTGAAGCAGGGTTATCACCTGATTATAAACTGCGCACTATTGTGATTGCACCCTTAAAAAATCTTTTACAAGATGCTAAGGCTGCTGGGGTAAACCTCGAGCTTCAATCAGCGTACCGCAGCTATAGCTATCAAAGGACAACTTTTGAATCGTGGGTAGAAAAAGAAGGAAAAGAAGCAGCTCTAAAAAGTAGTGCTCGCCCAGGACACTCGGAACATCAGCTAGGAACTGCTGTAGATTTTAGAGAAATTGGTGGAAAAGCCCCTTGGGATGTAGAAGATTTTGCTCAAACACCTGGTGGTGCGTGGCTAGCAGAACATGCTTGGAAATATGGCTTTATCATGAGCTATAGCCAAGGACACGAGGATATCACTTGTTATATTTATGAACCTTGGCATTACCGCTATATGGGTATTGAAGTCGCTAAAGCTGTTAAAGAAAGTGGCTTAACCTTGCGTCAGTGGTTATGGCAGCAACAGTAAATAACTATTACCAATCTTCTTGAGTTGGTATTTTATACCAATTCTCAACGCAAGTGACGCATATCTTGAGTTGCCCTTCGACAAGCTCAGACCGCAAGTATAGGTGTCCTAAGCTTGCCGAAGGACTATTCGTACACACAAGCCTTATGCGTCACTTGATCGCAAAATTGGTATTAGATAAACTCTCTATAAAATAAGTGGTCATGCACCATTAAGTTAGACTTTTGTTTATTTGGAAATATCAATCTATAAAGGGCTTTTTGGCGAAAACTGCAAGGATAAACCTAAAGTAATTTAGTACAAAGACTTAATCCATATTATCTTGAGAATAAATAAACCGCAAACACTTCTAATAATCTAAAATAGTCGTAACTACTCAGGTAGCCTCAAGCTGAGGCACTAAGGGGTGGTGCTGAAAAAGGCGAGTAAGAGCATCAAGGATAGGAAGATGTTGTTTTCTGAGGGTAGAACAATAACTGCGAAGGCGAGTAAAAATAGCAGCACCTTGAGAAGAGCGGTAAGAACCAGAGATTTTTTCCTTGAGGCGCATCATGCGTAAGTCACGTTCAGCCAAGTTGTTATCAAAAGGAACACAGGGGTCTGAAGCAAAGCGAAGGATAGCCTGTTGATGTCGTTCAAGACGCAGCACAAGATTATGAGCAAAAGATTGTTTAACCCGTCCAGGTTTAGCAACACCTGCTTGTCGAGGAAGGGTGGGATTGGCTTGCTTAGCTTGGTCAACTAAGCCACGATACTTCTGGCTCAGGGTCATCACCTCAGGTGCTTCTAAACACTGTTTGGAGCTTGACTCAACCAATGTTTTCGTTTCACAAAGTAAGGTTTTGAGGTCTGTTGCCCAAGATTGCTGAAACTGTTCCTCAACTCGGGTCAGGTCACGCAGCAGATGGGCATTACAAAAGGCATGGGTAGCACAAAGCTGTTGATAGGCACTGTAAAAATCATGAACTAACTTGCCCTTAAAGGTCTTGAGCCAAGGAACATAGCCTTTGTTGCCACGATAAGGACTCATCTGATAATGGGTGAGTGTTTTGTGACTGATGACGTGTAACCAGTTTAAGGTCCCAGCAATTCTTGCACCTGTTTCATCGGCATGAAGAAGTTCCGAGGTTGCTAACGCTTGTTCTATCTTGTTGGTTACAGCAGAGAGTTCCTTAGAGGCTTCTGATAAGCTATTTGCCAGCGTTCCTTGACTGAGCTTGACCCCCAAGACATCCGCCATCAGTTCTTGACAGCGTTGGTAGGGCAGCAATTGTTGTACTTGCAAATAGCTACTCACGGCTTTCACGCTTGCCCCATATTGCACAGGTGCAGTTACACCTTTTGGAAACCTTGCCTCATGGACTTTGCCACACATACACTGTCTTCGTTCGGCTTGATGTTCTGTGATGTGAAGTCTTATGACAGGTAGGTCAAACACTTGCCGACGACTATAACCTAGAACTTTCCCTTGAGTTATCGCCCTGCCACAGCTACAAACACCTTCTGCCTTATGGAACTCTCGTGCATCAGACCTGTCTGCAAATTTCAGTGTCTCTCCTTTGTGTCCTACCTGTCCTCCACTTGCTTTGTTCCCCTTCGTTCGCAGACTTCTGGGTTTCCATCTCTCGTCACTTGAGGGGGCTTTCCCTGAATTATGACTGTCCACTTTCTTCGACCGCTCTAATTCTTTCACACGCTCTCGCAATTCCTTTAGCTCTCCCTGCAATTGTGAGATAACCCCTCGCAGCAGTTTGTTCTCTTCTGCTAACCCTTTGTTGCTCGAACCTTGCTCTGCCATCTTGAGGTTACTTTACCTTAGAACTACCTGAGTAGTTACAAATAGTCTTCAGTGATCCATACCTGACATTGGTACAGGTTGCAAGGGCTCGAGCCTCTTTGCACTACGTTTTTCTAGTAAACTCTCCATATAACTTATCTCGCTAGTTTGCGAGTTAACAATACTCTCGGCCAAGCGTTGCACGACAGCATTCTTGGTTTTCTTTAGAACATCCTGTGCCATCATCACACCGCCTTCGTGGTGGCGAATCATGAGCTGCAAAAAACTTATTTCGGCTTGCTCTATAGAAAGGCTCGAGAGTTCACTAACTTGTTCTTTACTTGCCATACCCATCGCTTCCCCCATACCTTGCATGGGAGGTTCTAAGCCTTCTTGGGGTACATTCCAAAACTGAAACCAGGCTTGCATCTGACCTACTTGGTTTTGTTGAGTCAACGTAATATCAAGGGCAAAAGTGCGAAGTTCTTGGTCATTACTATTTTCACGAATGCGGGTAGCCATATCCACAGCCTGAGCATGATGAGCCATCATATCTCTGGTGAAGGTAACTTCTGGGCTATTTTCCTTGGGGAAACGTCCTCTTGAATCGCCTAAAACAAAAAATATCCAAGCCGCAAACATAATAGCCAAGGCTAGACGTACCCATAAAGCAGCTTGATGAAGACGTTGGGCTGGCATCACATCGGTCACTAAAGTGGATTACCTTCGCCGTTGGTACACGCTGCACCTGGCTCTGGCGTTTGAGGTCCGTTGACATATTTTTGTAAAAACTGTGCCAAACGTGGGTCACTGGCATTATCAACTGCAAGTCTTATCCCCCAGGCCACTGCAACAATAGGCTTGGGCAGAGGCACATACATGTAGGGTGAGAGCAACACATAAGGACGTTCTCCCACTAGGGTGCGAAGCATTTCTACTTCAGAGGCAGCAAGGTCAGGCGTGTAGGTAATCCAGACCGCGCCATGTTCTAAAGAATGAACTGCTTTCTCGAGTTGAACTTGGCTATCATAAACACCACAGTTAATCCAGACTGGGTTATGTATACCGCCTGCTGGTGGATGGTCGGTATAGTCAATGGCTCCATCTTGGTGTCCTTGTTCAACAGTCAGGGTTTCGACACCTTCAATCTCGCTAACTGTAGGTGAGCGACCTAAAAACCAATACGTGAGACCCCCAGCGACTAGCAATACTGGAATAAACCAAAGCCAATTGCGAAAAGAAGAATTTGTTGCTACTTGTTTTTCACTCATTTTTACTCCTTAAAAAGTACACAGCTATACGCTGCTCTTGTTTTCTTATAATCACTACCTTATTATACCCAACGCCTTACGCGCTGACAATAATCTTGGTAGCTCTGCTTATGCAACCGTAATGAGGTACTTTTCCTCGAGTCCTTCGATACTTCTCTGCAAAATGCGTAGCTTGTAAGCGAACAGTCTAATTTTCTATCAACATCTTGATACTTTTTTAAAGTCTTATTTCTTGCACCAGCATAAACCGCTGCATATTTAAGCAAAATCCTTGCTAACTTTAGACGTAACTATTGGCGTTTATTGGCTTAAATGATATCTTTTCAAAAGCTAAATTGCATATTTTCCCCACCTTTTGCATAGGTGCAAGAAATGAGAAGGTAGACTTTTTAGCGAATCAATAGCTTAACTTAATTATGTTGGGGTACTTAAGCCTTGTAAAACAAATCAACTACATTCCTAAAACTTGACCATAAAGGCTGTGAAATACATAATGCCAACACCCATCACAAAGCCTGAAAGATTGGTCCAGTTAAGTGTAGGACGCTCGAGCTTGGCACTATCTTTTGCGACCAGTTTGCCTACTTCCCAAACCACTTGTAAAATGGCCCCTACGCCGATTGCCAAAAACAATACAGCAAGTACAGGATTAAAGGCAAAACCGCCAACCCACGTACCAACAATTGCTGGGCCACCTGCCAGTAAGGATAAAAATATAAAATGTTTGAAACCAGGATTTTGTCTCACCACAGGTGCAGCAATGCCGACACCTTCTGTAATGTTGTGCAAAGTAAATCCCAAGACTAAAAACGTTCCGAGGGCTGCTTCACCGGAAGCAAAAGCTGCGCCAATAGCTAAACCTTCACCTAAGTTATGTAATCCAATTCCGAGTGCAATCTGATACGCCAAGCCAAGCGGAGTTCGTTCAGTATTTTTATCTTTTGCTTTTGGGCGATTACCAAGCGCAAGAAGCACACCCAGTGAAATAAGCGCAATAAGAATAACTATCGGTGTTCCTTGCCAAAAAGCAGGAAGTTCTGCCGCAAATTCTTGAGCATCTAAATAGGTTCCAATGGCCAAATAAACCAGTAAGCCTACAGTCAGTGAAAGAATAAAATTCATGGCTTGTTTTGATAAACGTCTCATCCAAGGGAACCAAAGCATTCCCAAGGCAACAGGAACAATACCTACATATAAACCAATTAAGGCAAATCGCCAGAAAAGATTAGCTGAAGGTTTGGGTGTTTCAACCGCCACTGGCACTTCACCTTCAAAGATTGTACCTGTAGAGGTAATGAGTGCAATAGCATGGGCTTCTTCTGCCACCCAAGGATAGGGAATGGTAAACGTTGCCGTGCCAAGCCTGGGAATCGTAGTAGAGGGCGTAACTGTAAACTGCCAATAAGCATCATCAATCAAGACTTGGGGAATGGTGACAGCTTGAGGGCCATCATTGATCACCTCGAGCTTAATTAGCCCAGGTTCCGGCAATATCACACGCTGAATGCTGACATGCTCCACAGGTGGCCCACTTAACTCTTTAAGACCGCCACCAGTAAGAACCAAGTAGGCAAGCAAGATACCCAAAAGCAGCAACGGAATGAGTGCTAAAAGCCAACCAAATCCAGCCAGACCACTTTGTTTTTCATCTATAGGTTGAGCGTTCATGAGTTTGACTTCCAAGGAACAGTTGAACCATTCAAAGCACGTTCATCCCAGCTCGAGTCCACCCCAGCCAAGGCAAGTGCTGCCTCATAGTCTTCAGGTTTCACCACGTTGAATAACCCCATCCAACCCAGTTCAGTAAATTCTGAAACGTGGGGGTGAAACATATATTTGCCAGGAAACTTATAGCGGAATTCTAAAATGCCTCGTTGACCCTGTACCTGAGAAATGGTGTCTACTTTGTTGAGCGTGGGTGTGAGAGTGGTACCTGTATCGTAGTAGTCGAAAAAATTGGCGTGGAGGTGAAAAGAGTTGAGAAGATCAAACTCGAGGATATTTACTAAATAGATTCGTACCAGTTCACCCACTTGAAGTGGAATGGGGCGATTGGCAAACTCAAAGCCTACCGTGTTCACTGCATAGACTTCATTGCCACCATCAAAATTGGTGTCAAAAGCGTTCATCATCATCATAAATTCTTTAGCGGGTGGGCGACCTTCTTTGGGGTCTATAATAAATACACCATAAAGCCCTTTGTGAATATGCCGTTTGAGTGACACCGCATGGCAGTGATAAAGGTGACAGCCAAACGGTTCAGCATCAAATTCGTAAGTAAAAATGTCACCCGGTTGCACTTCTCCCCCATTCTCAGGAAGTGCAGTGCCGTCCATCTCGGCAGGATGAATACCGTGAAAGTGTATGGTGTGCGGGTGACTGCCACCATTAACAAAGATGATGCGAAGGCGGTCACCTTCGGTAGCGCGAAGGGCGGGGCCAGGCACACGCCCGTTATAGGTCCAGGCAGGAAAGAAAATACCAGGCACGATTTCAATTTCTTTATCTATGGCGGTGATGGTGTACTCGCGCAAGGTTTGACCATTGGGCAAAGTACTCACTGTGCCATAATCCCAATCTACTAACATTTGCATTGGGTCAAAGCCGTTGGTGGCAGGGTCAACTTTGCCTACTGCCATGTTATTGCCATGATTCATGGGGGTATTATTCATGGTAGACATATCATGATTACCTTGGGTTTGGCTATCTTGGGTTTGAGCACCTTGAGCGCGAACAAAATTGGTGAGGCGGTTCAAAAACGCGCCTGCACCCACAGCAAAGCCTGTTTTAAGAAAATTACGTCTAAAAGGATTCACTGACTACCTGGTTGCTGGTCTAACCAAAAAGCAATTTTGCTCTCGAAGGTTTCAGAGATGTGATGCTCGAGCCGTTCAGCCTCAGCATGGGCCATCTCTTGGCTATAGCCTAAAGCCTGATGGAGATACATTTTAAGCAATTGGTGGTGCTGCAAGACCTCGAGGGCAGCTTCCCGTCCAGTTTCAGTAAGAGAAACACCCTGATAAGGAGTGTGACTCACTAAACCAAGTTCAGCAAGTCGTTTGAGCATCATGGTGACAGAGGCTGGCTTTACCTGTAACACTTCGGCAAGCCGCTGTGTTGATACACTCGCAGCCGTTTCTGTAAGCAATAAAATATGTTTGAGATAATCCTGTCGTGATTCGCCAGAATAATTTTTAGGTAAGCCTAAACTATTCATAAGGCTAGCTTAATCCTAAGTATAGATTTTGTCAAGCATGAATCTTCACTCAGTTAAGGAACATGGGTCTTTACCAGGACGTAGGCATTATCATTATAGGGTGAAGTAAGCAGAACGAAGGTGGCTTGCCTGTCCTGAGTTCGGCGAAATTAGCCCCTTGTTTCCGCAAGTAACCCTATGATTTGTAGTCAACTGTGTAAGTCTTCTTTATTTAATCTTTACAGTTTTAGGCTTATGATAATGAGGTATGAAATCTAAAACGCTCATCTCGTTATTTGCAATAACCTTTTTAAGTTTAATACATGCCCATGCTTTTATTGTCACAGGGAGCCTAGTCACCATTCCTAACCCAGCCAAAGTCAATGAGCCCTTTACCTTGCAACTAGATTTACACGATCCAAATTTGGTTCCTGTAGAGGATGCAGTAATCATTGTTGAATTTTCTCAAGAGGGTCAGACCCAACCCTTTAGTTTTAACTTTACTCAAGATGAGCCTGGTTTATATTCTACTGAAGTAACCTTGCCAAATGAAGGAAACTACACTCTTTTGCTGCGTGACCAAACCTATCAGCAAGAAGAAGCTAGGGCCACCTTGCAATTTACACTAGGAAGCCCTGATCCCATTAGCTTTATTTTTCCACCAACACGCACGTCTTCTAATAGTTTGCAGACCTGGCTAATATGGGTGATTGCTGTGCCGATCATCGCTGGAGTTATTGTGACGACATTGGTTTTATTGAATACGAAGAAAAAAGAACCTGTCGAATAGGTTTCGGGTTTCAGTAAAAATCAAGGTGCTAAATACCAGGAATACACAACCATTAGTGCTTGCGGATTTAGCACCTTGACCTGACCCCTGAAACCCGAAACCTGTCCCCTATACGGCTTCTTGCATTAATTGCCACAAGGCCTCTACATCTTTACGCTCAGTAAGGAGTGAACCAATAGAAACTCGCATCATCCAGCGGCCACCTAGTTTGGCTGGGGTTAAGTAAGCTTCACCTGATTCGTTGATGCGGCTACACCACTCGAGGGTGTGTTCATCCATCTCTGTTTCAGTCATATTGGGCAAACTGTGGCGCACACACACTGTTTGTAAAGGCACTGGCGCAACCCGTTCCCAATTGGGGGTTTTATCAATTTGTTCTGCCAACCATTTAGCATTGGCTAAATCACGGCGCAAGCGCACACGCAAGCCTTCAGCTCCTTCACTTCGCAGTAAAAACCACAACTTGAGCGAACGAAAACGCCGACCTAATGGGATTCCCCAATCACGATAATTTTTGACTTGACCATCGGCAGAAGTTTGTAAATAACTAGGATTGGTAGACATCACCCGCACCAAATGCTCAGGGTCACGCACATAATAAAGCGTGCAATCAAAGACGCTACCCAGCCACTTATGTGGGTTTATCACAATCGAATCCGCACCTTCAATGCCTTTCCACATCCAGCGACATTCAGGTAAAAGCATGGCAGAACCCGCCATCGCCGCATCTACATGAAGCCAGAGGTTATAGTGTTTAGCAATTTGCACACATTCTTCAATGGGGTCTAAAGCAGTGGTTGCAGTCGTTCCCGTGGAGGCTATAATGGCACAAGGTTTTTTGCCATTTGCTAGGTCTTCTTGGATTAAAGCCTCGAGCCTATCTGCACGCATGGCATGATTCGCATCGGTTTCAATGGCTCTTACGTTGTCACGCCCAAATCCAGCTAACAAAGCAGCTTTCTCCACCGAACTATGGCTTTGAGCCGAAGCATAAACCACTAAAGGTTTTTCTTCTGCCTGCAAACCACCTTTGGCCAAACTGTAGTTACTTACTTTCTCCCTAGCACTTAAAAGAGCTACCAAACTGGTCGTCGAGGCAGTATCTTGAATCACACCCTGAAAACTTTCTGGCAACCCCAAAAGCTGCCGCATCCAGTGGGTCATCTGCTCCTCGAGTTCAGTCAGTACCGGGCTGGATTGCCAGTTTAGGCCCAGTTGCCCCAGACCACTACTTAGCAAATCACCTAGCACTGATGACAACTCAGAGTTAGCTGGAAAATAACCAAAAAATCTAGGATGTTGAAAATGCGAGAGACCTGGCATTAACTTTTCAATATCCGCCACAATGCCCGATAAATCTTCACCTTGTTCTGGTGCAGACGCAGGCAACATAGCACGAATGTCTCCAGGCTTTACCTGCGACAAAACTGGATAACTAGCTATATTGGAACGGTAATCAGCGATAAAATCAATGAGTTGGTAACCGAGTTTTTGAAAGTCTTCTGGAGTCATAGAATTAGGCTATCAGATTTTATGGGTAGTCAGTAGTCAGTAGAAACCCTACTGACTACTGACTACTGACTTCTGCCCTGCTATGCTTATCCCATGATTAGCGACAAAGACATGGAACACTTAAAAACTCTAGCTCGGCTCGAGGTCTCCCCCGAGGAAACCCAGCACCTTAAACAGGACTTAAACAAAATTTTAGATTACTTTGAACAGATTAAGCATTTAGACACCGAAGGCGTAGAAGAAATGGCTAGACCTATTCATATGGAAAATGTGTTTAGGGAAGATGTGGTTAAAGCTGGGCTAAGTCATGAAGAGGCAATGAATCTGGCGGTGGAAACAGAAGAGGGGTTTTTTAAGGTTCCTAGGACGGTGGATGCGGATGGTTAAAAGTACACTACACCCTTAACTCACTCGAGAAAACATCTTTACCCTTGCCCTTAGGTTTGAGTGTTACCACTACATTAAAACCTAAAACATCGGCTTGCCGAACCAAGGTTTGAATTTCCAAATTTGCCTCTGGCTGCTCAAGTTGCCCTATGCGCCCCTTGGATAAACCTAAACGCTTACCTACATGGCTAAGCGTAAGACCCTTTGAACGTCTAGCTTTAGCAAGCAAATCACCTACAGAATGAGCAATCACAGCCCCTTGAACAAGGGTTTCAAGGTCATTTAGGGTTATGCCTTCTTTCGGTTTAGCAGATTTCACTTTGGGCTTAGGAGTATCATCTCTAAGCTGCTCGAGCATCGACACCAGTTCTTGGTCGGGTTGACTATCTAAGCCTAACTGTTTTTGCCAAGTTTTAGGGCTTTTCTTTTTAATAGCTGCCTTTTTCATATGGATCTCCCTTATGTGACATCTAATCCTTGTTCATAACGAATAATAATAGAAACTGCTTCTTTAAGTTTTTGCGGACTTGCAGCACTAGCTACTTTTAGCTCAGCATTAATAATCAAGACCTCAGCTTCTTTTGTTGGGTAAAAGTAAACCCTAGCCCCACCTTTTTGACCCCCTCGAGATTTGCTTTTAAGTTCCCATATACGAATACCAGAAAGCTTTTTGACAAAGCGAGAAGCTAAACCCTCTTGATGTAAGTCTCGTAACATTTCAATAAGCATAGTCACCGCTTCATGTTGTCCACGCTCAACAAACTCGAGTAAGTTCTCGATGATAATAGGGTGTTTTGAGTCAGGATGGCGAGCATAAATAAAATGCATCAGTCTAGTTTAAGCTAGACTTGAAATGTTTGCAAGTTTTAGCAGGTATCATCTGGTTTGAGACAAACGAAGAAGGAAAAATGCTGTCTCAAACGTAGCTTGTGTTTTTGCCTTTGTCTCAATGTTTCTTGGAACTGCAAGTTTAACCCTGAGTCGTACTCTTCTTCAAAGTAGTTTGGGTTGTGGTTGATAAAGAGATAAGTGGCTCGAGAACTCGAGCCATAAATAGCAACAAGGTATTTATGAATGATTACGTTTTACTAATGAGCCTTAGTTACAAGTCTTTCGCCACCCTGACGTGGTACAAAAGCAATTTCAAGATCGTAACCCAGGGCTTCGGCATATTTAGCCAGCGTAGGAATCTCAATGGCGTTACCTGCTTTTTGAATCTGCGCCACCCTAGGGTTTGCAACACCCAAACGACTAGCTAAATCCCGCTGACTAACTCGCCTTTTTTCCTTGGCTTTGCGAATAAGTTCAGCAGCATTCTGAACCTCAACCTCAAATAAGGCCTCGAGGTCTTTTTGTGACATTGCTCCGACCTTTGCTTCTTTACGCAAGGTGCGAGGTGTTGTTTCGCTCAAGGCACTTTCTAAAAGTTTGCGCTCAGCTGCTGTAAGGTTTCCCGAAACTGCTAAGGGTGACTTGCCTTGACGTTTAACATTTGTTGTTTTTCCCATCATCTTCTCCTTCACTATATTCATTCATGAACCTCACTGTATCCAATAACAGGGTTTTGCTAGCCGCATTTTCTCTTTTACACTCAGCACGACATAAAACAGCTATTTTACTAGCAATAAAAAAGTAAACTCTTGCACCTCCGACGGGAGTTCTTGTTTTTAGCTCAAACAATGAACCACCTAAATGCTTTACATAACGACTCTCTTGACCATGTTCTCGTAAATCCGCAATCATCCGAATCATAGCTGTCACACATTTGTTCTGACCTTTGCGGTTAAGAGCACTCATATCCCGAATCAGAGGCAGGTCTTCGTCTGTAGTGTCAAAGCTCTGGGCAAGTCGAACCTGAAAAGCCATGTGATAAGTCTAGCATTATCACATGGCTTCTGCAAGGCTTTGTTAAATGGATGGCTCGAGAACTCGAGCCATCAATGTTATCCCACAGCAACAAGATATTTATTCACTCTTACATGTTTCTTGCTGCATCAGCCATTCCATTGCCGCTTGGATTACCGGGTCATCATCAGTCTGAAAATATCGCCAATCGTTTTTGACTTCAACTTCTGGTTTAACACTTTCACTTCCAGTCGTTAAACCCAGCTTTGCACCATTACTCAAACGATACGGAGTGACGGAAGGATGATCACCCCAGGTTTCTTCGCCAAAAGTTTTTGCTTCATACGCTAAAATATTATTGAGGATTGTAACTGTTCTTTCTCCTACACTGGCAGTGTTTGAACTCATGAGGATTGCCATTGGAGGATTAGGATTTTGGAGTTGATACGCACTTTCTCGTTTCGTTATTGGTGTTATTGATTCAATAAAGGGACCATAGCCACCTGCATGTCTTCTTAAATCAACAATCCAACTACACATAGGCGTTTGGTCTATATCTTTAATGGCTTGTTGAACAATATCTACATAGTCTTGCTCTTCAATTTTTAAAGGTAGCAACTCAATATACCCAATGTCACCAAAACGTTTACCACTAGGAACCATCAAATTCCATTCCACTTGTCCTTCAACTTGAACAATGAAAGAACTTTCTTCGCCCACACGTTTCAACTGTAACTTTGCTCCTGGGGTATAAATCTCTCGTAACAAGTCGCAATACTTATAGGGGTCATATTCACATGAAGCATAAATTGCTCCACCACCTGTAGGTATTCGAGGCGCACCCCAAGCATCCCGTGAGGTCACAGGTTTACCATTCACGGCAATAATCTGATCCCCTACTTGCATTCCTGCTTTTGCAGCGGGTGATTCATCAAAGACATAAACCAGTACCCAATCCGGCAGCATCACACGGAAGCCGTTTTGGTCTCGAGGAACTTCGTAAGTGACATTGGGAACCTCGAGGTAGTTCCAACTGTCACCAAGCTCTCTGAGTAGAGTACGAATTATCGGGTAAGTTTCTTCAATCGTATCTACAGTTTGGGCCTGCTCGGAATACTTAGCACGAATATCTTGCCAATCAACTGTATCTCGCTTCTCCCAGTTTTTCTCGAGCTTGTCAATCGCTTCATTGATATAAGCTACTGGGTCTTCTTGTGCATTTACCAAAGAAGCTAAGGCCATAAAAAAGAGAAGTATTTTTAGAATTGACATACTGAATCCTCCAAAAAAGAAAATAAGGGGCTTGCGCCCCTAGGAATCACTGCTTCAAAGCTCCTACGCCCACTTCACCACAAGCTGCTACTGAACCATCTGGATTGTAAACATAGATAAAATTATTAGCTTCGGCAATCTCTTCAAAACTAAACCCTGATGAGGTCGCACTGGCATTGGGTTCTGGTAATACTGATGGCACTGCATTTAAGTCTAAAAGTAACTCTCTATCTGGTCCACAATCACCCTTGCGAAGCTCGAGCTTATAAACCCGACCACGCTCAATCCCATCTAAGGTCACGATAATCTCAGTGTCACCCTCAGCAGTTTCAGCGACTTGCATTTGCCCTTTGATACTGCCACCCGCAACAGGAAATATCCCGTAACCTGTAGTTCGCATACTGGTTGCAAATTCTTCGGTTTTGACACCTGTAGGAAGTTGATTGCCTTGTTCTAAACCAGCCTGTTTAGGTGCTATTACCCTATAGGCAAATTGTCTGTCCTCCAACCAAATCGTTTGGCGGTCACCATCTAACATAAGTCCATCAATTGCCTTGAAGTCACTACGAATGATTAACTTTGAGATCGCCCTCTCGAGCTTAAATTCTTGACCCATAACTCTTCCCTTTAATTCTTCACCTTCGATGAAAATTTCGATAAGGCCCAGAGCAGAGGTATATGTTCCACTTAAAGATTCAGCCCAATTTAGATTTGCACTAGGTAATTCTTGATTTGCATATATACCTCTTTCAAAGAGTTGGTCGTCTTTAAGAAGCATTAAAGCCATACTTACGCTACCTGCAACTTGAAAGTGAACACTTTGACCTGAATTGATATTACTATTTGCTAAGGTAATGACTCCAACCCCTGCATCAGGTAAAAAATCCATAAATGCTGTGCCGTTACTAAAGCCCCCGATAGAGCCGATAACTCTTTGCCCCCCGATTTCCCTTAATCTGAAACCAAGTCCAGCAAATCCATCTTCACTTAGAGATGTCCACATAGTTTCTAAAGATTCTTTGGAAAGTATTTGAACGCCTTGATAACTTCCTTGACCGAGTAACGCAGTAAGGAGTTTAATTACATCCTGACTACTTATACTAAGGCCTAAGGCAGGATTAAAAGTTCGAGGTACTTCTGCAATGCTTACAGTCTGAGCTGAATATCCAGAGATTTTAGTCCTTACAGCAGACAAATCATAACTTGCAGTTGTCATTTGCAAAGGTGTGAAGATACTATTCTGAACATAGGTTTCAAAAGGCGTTCCTGAGATGGCTTCAATAATTAAGCCAAGAAGGACATAACCAGTAACTGAGATATAGTGATTTTCTTCAGAGAAAAATGAGTTTGTTCTCAATTTATCAGGCATGAGTGAACGAATATATGATTCACTTGTTTCCCCATTTGCGCCAACCTCTGGAATCAAATCAGTTGTACCATTATGAGGTGTAGTTGCGGTGTTATCACTATAAATATAATCAATTATATTAGCAGTACCAGCCATGATATGGCGAATGGTAATTTTACTTTGTTCGCCATTTTTAAATTGAACCCAAGGAAGGTAAGCATCTAAAGTAGTATCTAAATCTATCTTCCCTTGCTCAACAAGCTGCATCACTGCAATAGCAGTAATCGCCCGACTCATGCTACCTACTTGTATCAAGGTATCAGTGGTCATCGCCGTATTGTTTTCTACATCAGCAAGACCATAAGCCTTATTAAAGGTCACGGTTCCATCTTGAATGACTGCAACTTGAATTCCAGGAACTAGCGAATGCTTGAGTCTTCCATTTACAAACGCATCAATATTCTGTTCAATCTCTACGGGTAATTTTGCTTGGGCATAACTGCTGGATAACACCATCCAGGGAATCAATACTAAAGCTAAACTAACTAACCAATTCATAACTCCACCTGTCTGCGGGGTTCTTCCCGCTAAGCGTTCAATTCGGTTTACTAAGGAGCCGCCGCTTGCTGCCACTGTTAAATTAGACACAGCTAGGGCACTTTCAGGGCGGAGGCTATCTAAAGAGGCCAGAGCTTGGGCATAGTGGAGTTTACTTCCACCGCACAGAGCCACAGCCAGATCATCACAACAGTGTTCACGCTCTTCACGTATTTTATTTGAAACCCACCACACTGCCGGATGATAGAAAAACAAAGTTTCAATAACGGTTTGTAAAACATTTATTAGGTAATCGTTCCTGCGAATATGTGCTAGTTCATGAGCCAGAATCATCTCGAGTTGCTTTACACTTAGTCCACTTAAACTACTAGTGGGCAATAACACTACTGGCTTTAACCAGCCAATCACCATCGGTACTTGCACTGATAAAGACTCGAGAACTTGCACACCTTTTAAGTTAAGCCTAGAAGCCAAAGCCTCGAGTTTCTCTTCTATGTCTTTGGGTACAGTTCTAGTCAGCTTATTACGCAAACGTTGGGTAAATAATAAGCCACCCAAAAATCGTACCGATAAAGCCACTACACCAATAAACCAGATCACAACTATCCAGGGTAAATAACGGTCAATGTTGACGGTAATTTGCAAGTAACTTGTATTCTCAGTTGGCTGAGTGGCTACATTGGGTGCTTCGACAGTTTGTACTGGAGGCTTGTTTACTACTTTTAAGCCTTCCTCTAAACTTGGCTTATTCTCTGCCATTTGTGGCGCAGTAGATTGGGCTAAAGTCTCGAGTACATAAGCATTTCCCTTGATTCTGGTTTGCTCTTGAGCAATGCGAATTCCTGTAAAAATAGGAAACAGTGTCATCACAACTAGGGCAGTGCAGGCAAGGATATAACGCACTTGGGCAGTTCTAAAAACAAAGAATAAGACCCATAGTAAGAGTGCTACAACCAAACCCTGCCAGACAAAATGTAATAGGATTCGACCCAGGACTTGAATGATAGGCGTAATCAGCAAATCACTTGCGCTTACCATCGTCTGCCGCCATTTCTTCGAGAAGACTCTTGATTTTGTCTGCATCTTGTTTGGAAGTCGTTTGCATAGATAAGGCTTTCGTAACAAGGCTCAAAGCTGAACCCCCAAAGACCCGTTGCATAAACCGCCCTACCATCTGGGTTTGCATTTCCTCCTGGTTTTTTGCAGCCGTGTAAACGTGGCTATACTCAGATTCGTCACGCTTTACCAGGTCTTTTTCAAACATGATCTGCATGATTTTAAGAACCGAAGTTCGCCCTACGTCTTCGTCTTTGCTTAGAGCTTCGTGGACATCCCTGACCGAGCTGGGGCCTCTTTTCCAGAGAACCTCGAGAATAGCTAGTTCTCGTTCGGTTGGCTCAGTGCTTTTAGGTCGTGCCATATTGACTCCTTACTTCAATTAATTTTATTTAGCAGCCTTACTTCAATAACCATGCGCGCATTGACGAATTCTTTCGTCAAGAGGAGTATAGACGAAAGAATTCGTCAAGTCAAGTGGCAAACCCGAGCTTGTGTCACTCAAACAAATTCATATGGATTTTTATTTAATCTAAGGTATCAAGCCTGTTTGAATGTTGATCTTATATTTTTATACTTACGAATGGCAAGAATAAGTTAGCTACTTGAACACATTCAAACTACAGAAGGTATTCTTTAAATTCCCGAACCACTCAAGATATTGATGATTTGATGAACAATCAAGGTCAGCCGTGGATGCTCGGCTTCAAAATGCTCGAGGGCTGTCGAAAAATTCTCGCCTAGTCTAGTTTGATCGGTTTCTTTAGGATTATCTAAATGCTGCTCGAGGTCAGCTATAACCTGCTCAAGACGTTTTCTAGTTGAATCCTCGGGAGATAGGTGGGCAAGTTCTGCACGAAGTTGCTCGAGGTTCTTTTGCAATGGATTCATACTATTTATTTTACCTAATAACCAAGACCCGTTGTGTGTTATGAGATGAGAAGGCTTTATTTGACGAATTCTTTTTTCAGAATCGTTGTACATAGTCGGAGCCCTTATAGTTACTAGCCAGAATACCTCGCTTTCAAAAGGCTACCTTGAATGCTTGTATTCTGGCATATGCTAAACCCATGTCATACAACACCCCTATCTGGGAAAATAACCCCTGGACTAACTTACCCACTCTAGAAAATGACCTAACCACCGATGTCTGCGTAATTGGTTTAGGTGGCTCTGGTCTAGCCTGCATCCATGAGCTTTTATCGCTTGGAAAAACAGTAGTAGGACTCGAGGCTAAAATAGTCGCTGGTGGTGCAGCCGGGCGCAATGGTGGATTTTTATTGGCGGGTAGCTGGCACAGTTACCATGAAGCCGTAGAGCATTTAGGACGTGAACGTGCCAAAGCTCTCTATGCACTTACACTTAGTCAACTTAAAGAAATGCAGCAAGAAACCCCCGAGGCAATCAGGCAGGTGGGTTCTCTTCGTATTGCTTCTGACCAAGAAGAGTTTTTAGATTGTCAAAAGCAACTACAAGCTATGAAAACTGATGGGTTTCCTGTTGAAGCCTATGAAGGTTCTGAGGGTAGAGGAATTTTAATTTCTGAAGATTGTGCCTTTAATCCGCTTTTGCGCTGTCGCATATTGGCTAAACAGGCTTTAGAAAAAGGTGCTTTGTTATTTGAACAGTCACCTGCCACCATCATTTCAGGACAGCATGTTAAAACGCCAAAAGGAAATATTTTTTGTAAGCAGGTCATTGTGGCAGTAGATGGAAAGCTCGAGCAACTCTTACCTGAACTAACAGGCCAAGTCCGCACAGCACGGTTACAAATGCTAGCCACTGCACCCACCCATGAGGTTTCTATTCCTCGCCCTGTCTATGCTAGGTGGGGCTATGAATACTGGCAGCAACTTCCTACAGGTGAAGTAGCTTTAGGTGGATTTAGAGATAAATATCAGCAAGACGAATGGACTTTTGAAAATGAACCTAGTCAAGATATTCAAGTAATGCTCAAGAATTTCCTGCGTAATCACATCGGTGTAAAAGCTGAGATTACCCACCGTTGGGCGGCCAGTGTTTCTTATACACCTAATGGGTTGCCTATCTTCAAAGAAGTTCGTCCACAGGTTTGGGGCATTGGTGGCTACAGTGGCACAGGTAATGTAATTGGGGCTTTGTGTGGGCGTGGGGCAGCTCAGATGGTTGTAAACGGCAAGTCGGATATCGCTCAATATTTTTTGGTGTAGTCTAAGCTGTGACTGAACTTAGGCTTCAGGGTTTATCCAAACATTTTGGTGATGTAGTCGCTGTCAATAATCTCAACTTACAAGTAAAGGCTAATAGTCTGGTGGCACTTTTGGGGCCTTCGGGTTGTGGTAAAACCACTACACTACGCATGATCGCAGGTTTAGAGCAACCCACCGAAGGCGATATTTTATTTAATGGTCAATCTGTTCTAAATATCCCTACTGACAAACGCAACATTGGCATGGTCTTTCAGCGATATGTGTTGTTTCCACATATGAATGTAGAAAAGAATATCAGCTTTGGTTTGCGTATGCGAGGTGTAGATAAAACTGAGATTACTAAACAAGTGGCTGAAATCCTCGAGGTGGTTCAGCTCAAAGGATTTGAAAAACGTTTCCCCAGTCAACTCTCGGGCGGACAACAGCAGCGTGTGGCTATTGCCCGCACTGTGATTACCAATCCGCACCTTATGCTTATGGATGAGCCGCTTTCAAATCTAGATACCAAACTGCGTGAAGAGATGAGAGCCTTTATTACCAAACTACAAAAACAGCTTGGTATCACTACACTTTTTGTAACCCATGATCAAGTCGAAGCCATTGAACTAGCTGATTATATTGGTGTAATGTTTGATGGCAATTTAGTTCAGTTTGGCACACCCGAAGAGATTTTTAATCGACCCAAAAATCCTAGAGTTGCTGATTTTATGGGTGCAACTAATCTTATTCACGGAACTTTGAAATCTAAATCTGGGCAGGAATGCCATTTGGAAACCTCGCTTCAAATCTTGCATATCTTGCATTCTCCTAGGCAAAATGTGGGTGACTCGGTAGTAGCAACGATTCGCCCTGAACATATTGAATTTGTTAATAGTGAAGCCGAAAACAGCCTCAAAGCAACTATTCTCGAGGCTGTCTATTATGGTGGAATGATTAATTATAAAGTTCGTTCTGGTGAGCTTCTCTTACAAATCAAAGACCGTTCGACACACCGTTTTGCAGTAGGGGAAGATGTTTATGTTCGGCTCTCGCCAGAACATTTGTGGATATTTCCTGAAACTAACTAGTATTAGTAAATCACGGAACCGAATCTCTAGAAGATAAACTCCCTCATCTGTCATGTTGAGCGATCTTGTGTAAATACTTACTGAGGAGTAAGTTTAAGATACTCAACCCTAAACGAAAGTGCAAACATCTGTCAGCGTTACAGATGTTTCGACTTCGTTTTCTCTAAATGACACTACCTTGACAGTAAGCCTCGAAAATAGAGCTTTAGTCGCTCAACATGACTCACCAGAACGAAGGCGGGATTCATTTTTAGTATTCACCAAGATGTTTAGTTCTGTGATTCACTGAACATAGGTAAATTCTTAGCGTTTCCACGAATCATTGAGACAGGCTTTATCCTTCGACAAGCTCAGGATACGTCAAAATGTGCCCTGGGCTTGTCGAAGGGCGATTTTATTGTCTCAATCAACCTTGGAATTGCTATCTGAACATGATGCCTGCTAAGTGATAAAAATGTGATACTCACTAGGCTATATGTTTTGTACACTCGAGAACGATAAAGTTATTGTGGATTGAGTATTTATGATTAAGATAACACTCTTAAATACCGCCTACACGGCTTATCCCAATTTTAATAATGGAGGGATAATGAAAAAGATAGGAATTTTCTTGGGCTTTTTGCTTCTTTGTGCAGCTTTTGCCCAACCCGCAGGAGACCCCGAAGCGGCCAAATTTCGTGAAGATTTTTTAGCAGACAACTTGAGTTGGGATGATGTATTAGCTAGAGCCGCCGAAGAAGGTGAAGTTAATTGGCATCACTGGGGCGGAAGCGATGAGCTTAATACCTGGATTGACACTGTAGTCGCACCTGACTTAGCTAAACTTGGTATTACCCTAAAAACCTCACGCCTTACCAATACCCGTGACGCAGTTGATTTAGTTCTAGCAGATGCTGCGGCTGGTCGTGGTGTAGGTCAGGGTGCAGTTGACGCTATCTGGATTAACGGTGAAAATTTCTTTACCTTGTCAAGTCAAGGTCTAAACTTTGGTTCCTTTGCCGATAAAGTACCCAACGCCAAGTATTTTCACTTTGATGAAAGTAACCCGGCTTCAGGTCCTAACCTCTTTGATTTTGGTTACCCAACCAAAGCCGAAGAAATACCCTGGTCAGGGGATCAGTTTATTTGCTTTATTGACACGGCACGTTTGCCCCGTGCAGAAGCTCCCAAAGATTTTGCCGAACTCGAGACTTATTTACAGACCAACCCAGGACGCTTTACTTATATTCGCCCCCCGCACTTTAACGGTAATACTTTTGTGCAAACCGTGCTTTACGCCCTTAACCCCGATGGTTCTGGGGCAGCACCTTTTCAAATGAACGCCGATGACCTTGGGGCTGAAGAATTTGCTCGTTTGACCAAACCTGCTTATGAATATCTCAAACGTATTGAGCCGTTCTTACTAGGCGGTGGTGGCAGCGAGGGTAACCGTGGTTCACCAATTTATCCAGAAGATGACGCAGCACTCGAGGCTAGGTTTACCAACGGGGAAATTGATATGGGTTGCAAATTTGGCTTATATAACACTGCTACTTCCATTGAAACTGGCAAATTTTCCGAAACTGCCCAGAACATCATCTTCCCCAAAGAAGGCATGATTAAAAACAAAAACTTTATCGGTGTTCCGCTAAACGCACCAAACCCTGCCGCCGCCTTGGTCCTTGCTAATTATCTAGCAAGCCCTGCTAATCAAATTTCCAAACTCGGCGCGATTGGTTATAGCCTGGGTATCGATGCTGACCTCTTGAGCCCTGCAGATCAACAAGCTGCTCTCGAGGTTGCACCTAGCCTAGCCGGTCTAACTTTTGATGACTTAGGTAAAGCCACTGTACCTGATACCAACGCATCACTGGTTGACATTATTGAAACCACCTGGGTTGAGTACATTGAACGTCAATCTACGACTGCCTTTGAAGATATTGTAAAAGCAGCCTTTGAAGGGAAAGAATAAGTAAGATGAGCTATCTCGAATGTTTGGTCTCATACTGCTCTGAGGCCAAACATTCACTTTCATTGGTCATTGCGAGGAGCAGTGAGAAAACTCTTGATGGATTTTAGATGTCGTTTGCAAGCAACTACCGACGAAGCAATCTCCCTTCACCAATTAAACGGAAAGTGAATTTATATCGTTTAGAAAATCACTTTACTACAATCTAAGAGCAAGGAGATTGCTTCGTGGATACAGTAAAAGTTATCTGGGTTAATTATTACTACATTTCACGCTGACACTCGCAATGACAGATGATAATGTTAATGGTGTAATGAACAGCACTTACATAAAAATCTAGGACACTATTACTTATGACTACACAGCAAAACCTCAAACACCTCTATATCCTTTTGATGTTGGCTCCTGTTGTTTTGATTTTGACAATCTTATTTTTAGGTTCACTAATGGTTTCTTTATTACAAAGCTTTGGCTATGCACCACTTTATAAAGTAAATGAGTTCCCCACCTTAAAGTACTACCGTGAACTCTTTGCTCTACCTGGATTTTGGTCATCGGTTGGTTACACCTTTTACTATGCACTTGTGCCTACAGTTGTCGGCACAGCACTCAGTATTTATCTAGCCTTAGTATTGCGTAAGCGCTTTGTAGGTAAAAAAATATTTCAGTATATTTTCAAACTACCTTTAATGATTCCCTATTTGGTTGGCGTAACCCTTACCATTGTTCTATTTTCAAACGGTGGCATCATCGCACGGTTTTTGCATCTTTTAGGATTGGTTGAAACAACCCAAGATTTCCCTAGGTTGCTTTACAGTCATGGCGGTTGGGGAATTATGATGGTTTATTTATGGAAACAAATTCCTTTTACTACCCTTATTGTTTCTTCGGTATTGCTGGGTTTAGGTCATGAAAGCGAAGAAGCCGCATCTACACTTGGCGCAAATGCCAGTCAAACCTTTTGGAGTGTTACCTTGCCACAAATTATGCCAGGGATTGTTTCGGCAACAGTGATTGTCTTTGCCTTTAATTTTGGCTCTTTTGACGTGCCTTTTATTCTTGGTGGTGGCTTTCCTAACACCCTACCAGTAGAAGCCTGGCGGGCTTTTGATGATGCCGATTACTCACGCAGACTTAGAGCTATGGCTATTGTAATGTTTATTGGATTTATCTCGAGTATTTTCCTCTTTACTTACCTTACCCTCTATCGCCGTTTTGAACGCAAGCGGGGTAGTGTCTAATATCATGTTTAAGTCTAAACATTCACAAAACCTTTCACCCTTTCAAAAATTCTATTTAACTTTTGTCAGCATTGCAGTATTGGGTCCATTTATTCCCTTGCTCATTGCGTCTTTTGCTTTTCGTTGGAGCTGGCCCGATTTACTGCCTAGCCAATGGTGGTGGGGAGCGCGCAAAACTGCACGTTCACCTCTGGCCTGGGATTATGTTTTTTCACCCGTTTCACGAGTACTCGAGTCCACACTAAACACGGTATTCATTGCACTTATTGTCACCTTGATTTGTATTGTGATTTGCTTGCCTGCGGCAAAAGTTCTAGCAAGAGAAAACTTTAGAGGGAAACCTTTCATTGAGTTTTTTCTACTCACCCCCTTAATTGTGCCCGAGATTGCCGTAGGTCTAGGCATCTTAATTACCTTTATCCAACTTGGCTTAGCTGGAAGTTATTTAGGTATCATCACCGTGCACCTGATTCCCACAATTCCCTATATGGTGCGCGTTTTGACCTCAGTCTTTCAAGGGCTTAGTAGAGATTATGAAGAGCAGGCCAGAGTCTTAGGCGCAAGCCCCATCAAAACACTGTGGTTTGTGACCCTACCTATGATTTTACCTGGAATTATCGCTGGGGGAATTTTTGCTTTTCTGATTTCATCAAACATTTTCTTACTGACTTTTTTTATTGGTCGAGGAAAAATTGAGACCTTACCCACACTCCTTTTTTCAAATGTAAGTGGTGGTGGCGCACTTGATCCAGTAGGTGCAGGTATTGCACTGATTGTTTCGATTCCAGGAATTATTTTGCTTATGTTGACTGAGAGATTTATCAAAGAGGAAGTTTTTGCTAAAGGGTTTGGAGGATAGAACAAGGAGATAGAGAGTCAGGCTACCAAGAAGTTGTGCTTCACTTTGTAAGATAGACCTAGGGCTTCAAGGAGTATAATGACACTTGACCTAAAGCGATTATGATGTCTTCTTCTCAGGATACTACCAAAAGCAACCCAAGCAAGAAATATGATGTCGCCATCATTGGTTCTGGTATCGGTGGCTCTACTTTGGCTAGTGTACTAGCACGGCAGGGTTTGTCAGTCATTGTCTTTGAAGGCGGCACACACCCACGCTTTACCATAGGCGAATCTATGATTCTCGAGACTTCCGAGGCCATGAGGGCTCTCTCAGAGTTTTATGATGTACCAGAAATTGCCTATTACAGTTCAGAAAACTTTTATCCATTTATCGGTACACAACATGGTGTAAAGCGACATTTTAGTTTTGTTCACCATACTCCAGGCCAGCCAGTAGACATTCACAAAACCCTTCAGGCAGTGATTCCCAAAAGACCTTACGGACACGAAATTCATATCACACGACAGGATTCCGATTATTTTCTCACTTCAGTGGCTATTTCTTATGGGGCAACGGTGCTTCAAAATACGCTGATCAAAGATATTGATATTCAAGCCGACCAAGTAGAAATCATCACCCATAAAGGGACCATCTTTCACAGCGATTATATTGTTGACGCAGGTGGCATGAAATCCATCTTAGCTGAAAAATTTAACTGGCGACACCGAGATTTGAAAACACACTCGAGAACCCTCTTTACCCACATGATTGACGTGCCTGGCTTTAATGAAGTGACCCTACCACCTAACCAGTATGGTCATCCCTATCCGTTTTCTCAAGGTACGCTCCACCACATTTTCAAAGGGGGTTGGTTGTGGGTAATTCCATTTAACAATCACCCCAACTCAACTAATCCACTATGCAGTGTAGGTTTACAGCTTGACCCAAGACTCTATCCCCAACGCAACGATGTGAGTCCTGAACAGGAATTTCTTGACTTCATCCACCGCTTCCCTGATATTGAGGCGCAACTAAAACAAGCGCGACCAGTCCGCGACTGGACCAGACTCGAGCGTCTGCAATATGCTTCCCATCATGTAGTTGGTGAACGCTTTGCTTTGCTGGCCCACGCCGCAGGCTTTATTGACCCCTTGTACTCTAAAGGTCTTTACATCACACATGCCCAGATTTTCTTAATGGCAGATTTGATTCTTAAAGCCAAACAAACCCGTGATTATTCGGCTCAAGCTTTTGCGCCTTTAGAGACCATGACCCTCAACTACATCGCCATGCATGACCGTTTGGTGGCCAGTTCGTATAAAGCCTGGCAACATTTTAAGTTGTGGCAAGTCTATGAAGTATTGTGGCTCTTGGGTGCGTATCTTGAATACGTGCGACTTATCATGAACCGCTTCCGCACTCAGGGGAACCGTGCAAAGTATCTCGAGCTGATTCAACCACATCGCCTAGCAGGTGGCGGCTTTGATTTATTCTTTGATATTCAGGAAAAGGTTGATGCCTTAATAGACAAAGTTAATCCAGAAGATGAAGCTGATGTCGAGCACACTGTACTTGAAATAAAAGCTCAGTTTGCACACTTTCCTTGGCTAGCTAGCACTTTCAAAGATTTGCTTAGCGGCAAGAACCACCTGCCCAATGCAAAACTGCGGCTTAACTTGTTTCATCCTAAAGACGGCTTTATGGGTAACAGTACTTACCGCAAACATTTTTTTGGGAAGATGAGCTACAGGCAATTAATTGCTAAAACACTAAAGGATCAAAGGCGGTATTCTGTTTTCTCACTAAAACAAAGAAGGCGCAACGAAGCCAGACTAACCTGGAAGCGTCACACCTCCTCCAAAATTTTGCCCAACAAGAATTTTAAGGGTTAAGCCTTAAGCTGTTAGTAAAAGAATACGAACTTATTCATTGAGGCTACCACTGACTAAAAGTTTTCACTGCGAAAGATTGATATTAATCTTTCGCAGCTCAGTTTATTGATGTTTAGCGCAATGTAAAACTACCTAGCTTATTAAATCCTGTTGAAGCTTCCCACATATTTAGGTTGGCTAAACGGATGCTATAAGCTGATCGGCTGTAAAGAGCCGAGGCTGGATCAGGTAAATTTAAGAAAAGATCATACGTACCTTTAGCAAGGCTACTCGAGATATTAGCTTTTAAAGTCAAGGTTTTGGTTTCATTTGGCGTAGGTAAATATAAACGCACATCTTCACCAGGGTTGATGTTATAGCGTGTGACTGCACCAGTAGAACGGTTGCGTATAACCAACTCGAGTTTTCTAGCGTTGTAGGCATTTGCAAACCCTTCATTGGTCATTCTGGCCTTAATTGTCATGGTTGTACCACGAACATGGTCTTGAGGTAAAACAGCATCAAGAAGTCTAAAGCGATAGCCTAAGCGTTTAGTAATTTCAGTGTAACATCCTTGGGACTGCCAACGATTAAGGATATTAGAATTACCAGGTTTGTTAAGCGTACTCCAACGCATACGTTGCAAATCTGCCATGGCCTGTGGGCAATCAGAACGGGGGGGGCTATAGGTGCAAGTTTCACCACTTTGAGGTAAGAAAAGGTTTTCTTGATTCAAATAATTCTTTTGAGCTTCAAATGATGATGTAGGATAAATGTAGGTCCCAGAATCATCTGAAGAAGCTAAAAAGCAATCATTATGGTGTGCTGTGCGAGTACGATTTGTCCTATTAAAAGCAATACCTTCTGTAATAGCAGCTTGCGTACCAAAAATATTTTTCTTATCTGTAGGATACCTAACAGCAACAGCCCGATCTTGAGGAAGTACTGCAAGAATTTTTTCTAAAATCTTTCTCTTATTTTCTGTAGAAGTCAATCCATTTGTAGAGTTATGCCACTCTCCCCACTGTCCAATAAATCCAGCATTCATAAATGAAATAACATCAACATTTTTCCTAAGCACTGGACCCAATTGATCAAGATGACCAAGAACTCGAGAGAGCGGAGCATCTGTATTTGAGCCATCATTAAAGTTATAAGCAAAGTGTATAACTGCTTTCATACCATTACTTCTCACCAAACTCAAATCACTATCGATGTGATTTAGATATCCTTGTGAGATAGCACCATTCTTGAAGGCTCTTAGGTTATAAACACGTACTACCACGCTACTTCTATTGGTTTTGAGCTGCTGAAAGTCCCAACTGGACAATAGCTTAGGATTAGAACTATCTGACATGAGTTTTAACATCATGCCTCTTTCAGGATTAAAAAAATCACTGCTATCTTTTTGATAATTCACTGTAACAGCTTGCGTTTCAGTAGTAGGTGTACCTCCAGAAGTATCATCTGTATTTGTATCATCGTTCGGATTATTCTCAAGAGGATTATCTTGAGGTAACTCAGATTGATTTGTACCACAAGCTACAAGTCCAAGTAGCAATACGATAGCAAGAAAGAACACAATTCGATTTCGGATAGATGCAAGATGTTGCATGTTTCACCCCGTAAGAAGACGCAGCACGTCTAAAAAGATTTCGCCCCTTTAAGTTACTGTACAGCCTCTGAAGCATTTCTTACTCCAATAACGTTATAGATATTGCAACAAGATGTTCGCAGAAAGCTGCGGAGCAATTACCTCAACAGTTTCCAAGAATTTACCCTCTAAAAGGTGTGTGGAACCTGAAAAGTATGAGTTTTTATTGGTTTGTAAGAAAATTCCTTCAGAAACAGAATTTTCACTCGAGGTGAAAAATGCCTCAAATAAATACCCAACAACACCTGATATTCAGCGTGAGCGTTTTATGTATATCCAGTATGAGTGTTTTATGATACGTTCAATATAGGTAATCGCCTTCCGTTAGGTAGTTAAAGTTTTTGAATATCACATAAAACGACTATTTAATTGCCATTTTACTGCAATAAAGCATTCTTTTAGTCATAAAACCATTATTAGGTGTGAGCTTATAAACATAAGATGAGTCATTCCTCACGTTACAGTATAAACACATATTTAAGGGGTTCTTCGAGTCATGGCTGAGCAACCATCACCAGAAAAAAAATTTCAACTTAATGCTTTAGATGGTTTAAGAGGGGTTGCTGTATTCATTGTTTTTTTGAGCCACACCAGCAATCTAGACATCTTCTTACTCCCTTTGATGGATTTTTCGGGAATTGGCAAAAGTGGGGTTTTTTTATTTTTTATTCTAAGTTCTTTTCTACTTACCTATCCTTTTATACGCAAAGGACACGAAGCTGCTACTCCTAATTTTCTAGCAAATTATGGTCTAAGGCGGTTTCTCCGAATTTATCCCGTCTACTTTTTATATTTACTCCTTGGACTTATCACCACATCGTTAATGGCAAAAATAGTTCCTTCAGATAGCCCAATTGGTATCCCTTTTGAATTAAATGTTCAAGAATTTATAGCTCATTTATTTTTGTTGCAAGGTAAGGAAGTAACTTGGAGTATCTTGGTTGAGTTTAGATATTATTTTGTCTTGCCTCTTTTGGCTCTTATGTATGCTCTAGTGCTAAAGAATCACTTAGGCTTATCCATTATTGTTACCTTGATCCTAATTTTTTTGAGTCAAATCTTCTGGCCTCAGGGAACATCGTTAGAAAATGATCCCAGATTGGGTCCTCACTTATGTGTCTTTTTTATGGGCTCGTTGCTAGCTGTTGTCTATCACAACTGGCAGCAAAAAGAATGGTTCAAACACACATCATGGGTCATTTTATTGGAGATATTTGGTATTTTGGCTCTGCTTATCTTGATGTTGATGATCCCTTCTGTCGCCTCTAAAATACTTGGAAGGGAATTAGCTTATAACTATAATCATCAGCAATTTATCTTATTTGGATTTTTATGGTTTGTGGTGGTCTTTGCCTGTATTGCAGGTTATGGTTTCTTGCGAAAATTTTTTGAGACCCCCCTATTTCGCTATTTGGGATTTATCAGTTTTAGTATGTATTTGTCTCATGAAGTTGTGGTTCGCCTACTCAGCTCGAGGGTGACTATTCCTTACTTTCAAGGTTGGCTTATGTTGACTATCACTATACTTATTTCACATGTCTCTTGGGTCCTACTAGAAAAACCACTTTCAAAAATATATATCACCAAATCAATATTCGGTAAAAAAGAACCCCAAGCTCCCTAAATAAAATCTGTTAAACTAAGAAGCTTTTGGGTGAATACACCCACACTTTGGAGGACACATGACAACGATTGAATCAATTAAAGCCCTTGAACTTTTAGACTCGAGAGGTAACCCTACAGTGGGGGCCGTAGTCAAGCTCGAGAGCGGGTTTGAAGCCAGTGCGGCTGTACCCTCGGGAGCCTCAACGGGAGCCCATGAGGCTGTCGAATTACGGGATGATGATGGGCGTTTTTTGGGCAAAGGGGTCAGGAAAGCTGTTGAAAACGTCAACACCATTATTGCTCCGGCACTTGTTGGTTTTGATGCATCTGACCAAGCTGGTTTAGATCACTTGATGCTCGAGCTAGATGGCACGCCTAATAAAGCCAAACTTGGTGCAAATGCACTTTTAGCTGTATCTCTAGCCGCAGCCCGTGCTACTGCTGCTACTTTTGACATGCCACTTTACCGCTACTTAGGTGGCAATAATGCCAAAACCTTGCCAGTGCCTATGATGAACGTGATTAACGGTGGTAAACACGCCGATAACAATGTGGATATGCAAGAATTCATGCTGGCACCTATTGGTTTTGATACCTTTAGTGAGGCTTTGCGGGCTGGCGTAGAAACCTTTCATCATCTTAAAAAAGTCTTGAGCAAAAAAGGTTATAACACCAATGTAGGTGATGAAGGCGGTTTTGCCCCTGACTTAAAGAGCAATAAAGAAGCCCTCGAGGTTATTTTGCAAGCTATTGAAGCCGCAGGTTATAAAGCAGGCGAACAAATTGCCATTGCGCTTGATCCCGCCGCCTCTGAATTCTATAAAGACGGCAAATATCATTTAGATGCTGAAAAGAAAAAACTAAGTTCAGATGAAATGATTGACTACTGGGCCGAATGGGTTAAAAATTACCCTATTATTTCGCTTGAAGATGGACTAGCAGAAGATGATTGGAAAAGCTGGGCCAAAATGACCAAAAAGATGGGGCCAAAATCCAGCTAGTAGGCGATGATTTATTTGTAACCAATGTAGATCGTTTGCAAAAAGGCATTGATACTGGCGTAGGCAATGCCATTTTGGTTAAGGTCAACCAGATTGGTACGCTGACTGAGGCCATGGACGCAATCGAGCTAGCTAAATCACATGGTTACCGCAATATGATTAGCCACCGCAGTGGTGAAACCGAAGATGCTTTTATTGCTGACTTAGCAGTAGCTGTCAATGCTGGACAGATTAAAACCGGTTCAGCCAGCCGCAGTGACCGCATTGCCAAATACAACCGTTTATTAAGAATTGAGAGCGATTTGGGTAGTAATGCCGTGTATTTAGGCAAAAAAGCCTTTAATCAGTAAAACTGGGTTGTAGGGTGTGGCTTGTAGTTAGTAGGTAAGAAACTACAAGTCACATGTTAATTATTGAGCAAGATTTGTTCATTTTACTCGAGTTTATCCTTGTTTTTAGACACCTCACCTTATGCGTTGTGTCAGTTTAGACAGTGTATTCTTTCGATTTTTCCGTTACCAAGGGGTTAAAACGCCCTTGTTGAATGCTGATGTGCGTAAGCTGAGACATTATGCAATAGGCGTTTACTATTCCACAAGTTCAATTTGCACCTTCCCATCTGGGTCAAAACCAAGTAAAATCAGTGAGTTTGGGGTTTGTCTTTCTCATAAAGACATGATGTTTTTGTTTTTGATAGGTCAATTTATGACTAACCCGATAGCTGAATGCAATTAGCTGAAAGCTCTATCTGAAGGAGATTACATGCGCCGTACTAAGATTGTTGCCACACTAGGACCTGCTAGTAGCAACGAGGAAATGATCAAGAAACTTATCGAAGCTGGTGTTAATGTTTTCCGCTTAAACTTTTCACACGGAAAACGCGAATTTCATAAAGCAAATGTTGATTTAATTCGTAGCGAGAGTAAACGCACTGGTCACCCAGTAGCTATTTTACAAGATTTGCAAGGTCCTAAAATTCGCACGGCGACCTTTGCTGAGGGGAAAATTGAACTTGTTGTAGGCGCAAAATTTAGCTTAACTTGTGGTGATGATTCACCTGGAGATAAAACCAGAGTTGGAACTACGTATAAAAATCTTTATAACGATGTAAAACCTGGAGACCTTTTACTTTTGGATGATGGACGTTTATCTCTTAAAGTGCTTGGCGTGAGAGATGAAACCATTGATACCGAAGTGGTTTTAGGCGGCATTCTTTCTAACAATAAAGGCATCAATATCCCTGGAGCTGATTTAAGTATTCCAGCATTAACTGATAAAGATGTAGAAGATTTACTTTATGGAGCTGAACTTGATGTGGACTGGGTAGCCATGAGCTTTGTGCGTAACCGCGATGACTTACTGTTAGCACGGCATTATCTAGCAAGGGCAGGCTCAAGAGCCAAACTAATGGCCAAGATTGAAAAGCCCAGCGCAGTGACTCGCTTTGACGAAATTCTTAAAGAAGTAGACGGCATCATGGTGGCTCGCGGAGATTTAGGTGTAGAAATGCCTCCTGAAAAAGTGCCTCTGATTCAAAAGCGTTTGATTAAAGCTTGTGTGGAAGCTGGTAAGCCTGTAGTGACTGCAACTCAAATGCTCGAGAGCATGATTCAAAGCCCTACCCCAACACGGGCTGAAGCCAGTGACGTAGCCAATGCTATCTATGATGGCACCGACGCAGTAATGCTCTCAGCAGAAACCGCCGTCGGTCAATATCCGATTGAAGCCGTAAAAATGATGGACCGTATTGCCCACACGGTAGAAGCCGATGACCGTTATCAAAAAGATATGCATGATCATTACCCACGCGCTGAGGACACCACAGCAGACGCAGTTTCTTTAGCAGCTTGCCAAATGGCTTATACCTTATCTGCTCCAGTTATTGTGACGTTTACCTCGAGTGGTGCTGCGGCCATGCGAGTTTCACGCAACCGCCCACCCTCAAATATCTTAGCCATTACACCCAATGAACGCGCCTATCGCCAGATGAGCGTGGTGTGGGGAGTTGTGCCACATTTACGTGAGGATATTCATGATACTGAAGAAATGGTGGACGGAGCTAATAGTTCAATTCGCCAAACCAATTTAGCTCAGACCGGTGATCGTTTTGTGATTACGGCGGGGGTTCCGTTTGCTATGCGTGGAACAACTAATTTGATTCGAGTGGAGCGTTTAAAAGAGTAGATGCAACGCCTACGTTTTCAAGAAGCAATCCAACTCTTCTCTCAACGCCTAAAACCCGATGATTCAAACTTATTTGCTGATGTCCAAAAAGTTTTAGATGAAGTGCGCTTAGGTGGCGATAAAGCCGCCTTGTCCCTTACCCTAAAATTTGATGGTGTTAAACTAAACACTTTACGAGTTCCAGAAAAGGCCTTTAAGCTTGCTGAGAAAAAAGTTAGCAAAGATCTTAAAGAAGCTATTGCACTAGCAGCAAAACGTATTCGTGTTTTTTATGAACATCAACCCAAAGAAGGCTTTATTGCTCAGGATGGTGGGGCGTTATTAGGGCAGATTGTTAGACCCCTCGAGCGTGTAGCCTGCTATGTTCCTGGTGGGCAAGTACCCTTATTTAGTACGCTCCTCATGACCGCGATTCCTGCACAAGTAGCAGGTGTTCCTGAAATTGTTGTGGCTATTCCAGCTAATAAACAAGGGTTAGTTTCTCCCGAGGTTTTGTTTGCAGCTTCTTTATTAGGGATTAACGAAGTCTATAGCCTTGGTGGGCCAGTGGCGATTGCAGCATTGGCGTATGGTACCCAGACCATTCGCCGAGTGGATAAAATTGTGGGGCCTGGTAGCAAGTATACGATGGCTGCAAAGAAACTGGTCTTTGGCGATGTGGGTATTGAGGCTTTACCTGGACCTACCGAAACCTTAGTAATTGCCGATGATTCTGCTGATGTAGAGCATGTAGCTGCTGATTTGTTGGCGCAAGCCGAGCATGATGCAGCACAGCCGGTTTTGGTAACTACAAGTTCTAAGCTTGTGAAAGCTCTAGAATTAGAACTTAAAAAACAACTCAGAACTTTAAGTACTAAAGCTACTGCCCAAGAATCTTTAGAAAAACGTGGATATGTAGTCAAGGTGAGAACGCTCGAGGAAGCCCTAGAACTTGCCAACGCTTATGCCCCTGAACACTTATGTTTATTAGTCAAAGACCCCTGGCAGTGGGTTTCAAACGTCAAACATGCAGGCGGCATTTTTATTGGTGAATACGGCATGGAAGCCCTTGGCGATTATATTGCAGGACCTAGCCACGTTATTCCAACTGGTGGTAGAGCCAGATTCTTTAGTGCAGTCAATGTGCGTGATTTTCAAAAGGTGATTCCTTTTTTAAGTATGGATAAAGCTAGTTTTGAAAAAATTGCACCTGCCGGAGCCAAGATGGCCAAAGCCGAAGGACTTCCTGCCCATGCTAAAGCCATTGAGTCAAGATTAAGCAAAACTAAAGGCAGAAAATGATTTACTTCACAACTTACTCCCATCATAAAGTGAGATTCTAAAGCTATGGTTCGTCCGATTAGGCAAATGGCGTTTTATGGCCAGCAACTCCAACAGGTAAATACCTGGTGGTTGCAGATGTTGTTTGGGGTGATGTTGCTTACCCTTTTGCTTATAGGTCGAGACGCTTTAGGAATTTGGAACTATGCCCAAACCACTTCCATAGGTTGTCAGGCTAAAACTGTTTTGGTCATGGGTGCAGCCCAATATGATGGCAGGCCTTCGCCAGCTTTCCAACGCCGTTTGGATAAAGCTTTTGACCTTTATGAACAAGGGTGTGCAACCACTATCGTTGTCACGGGTGGAAAGCGTGAAGGAGATAGGTTTAGTGAAGGTGAAGCAGGTGTAGGTTATTTAGCTTCTTTGGGGATTCCTCAAGTGGTGCTTAAAAGTGAAAGTAAAAGCATGAGTAGTTTTGAAAACCTCGAGCTGAGCCGTTCACTCATTACAGATAAAAACCTGACTATCGTCACTGATGATTTACATGCTTACCGCACCCATTATCTGGCAAGGCAACTAGGTTACAACGCTGAGCTAGCCACGGTATTTAACCCCTATAAACGCTTTGCTTATGGGCTACGCGAACTTCTTATGTTGACTGCGTATCATCTAGGCATTGTTCGCTAAATGCGACTTATAGCGGTTTTCAAAAAGGTTAACTATGACTTCAAACACTCATCAAACCACATACTTCCAAGAAACACAATCATTCCCTCAATGGATTTTTATCAGTAACTACTCAGGTAGTTCTAAGGTAAAGTAACCTCAAGATGGCAGAGCAAGGTTCGAGCAACAAAGGGTTAGCAGAAGAGAACAAACTGCTGCGAGGGGTTATCTCACAATTGCAGGGAGAGCTAAAGGAATTGCGAGAGCGTGTGAAAGAATTAGAGCGGTCGAAGAAAGTGGACAGTCATAATTCAGGGAAAGCCCCCTCAAGTGACGAGAGATGGAAACCCAGAAGTCTGCGAACGAAGGGGAACAAAGCAAGTGGAGGACAGGTAGGACACAAAGGAGAGACACTGAAATTTGCAGACAGGTCTGATGCACGAGAGTTCCATAAGGCAGAAGGTGTTTGTAGCTGTGGCAGGGCGATAACTCAAGGGAAAGTTCTAGGTTATAGTCGTCGGCAAGTGTTTGACCTACCTGTCATAAGACTTCACATCACAGAACATCAAGCCGAACGAAGACAGTGTATGTGTGGCAAAGTCCATGAGGCAAGGTTTCCAAAAGGTGTAACTGCACCTGTGCAATATGGGGCAAGCGTGAAAGCCGTGAGTAGCTATTTGCAAGTACAACAATTGCTGCCCTACCAACGCTGTCAAGAACTGATGGCGGATGTCTTGGGGGTCAAGCTCAGTCAAGGAACGCTGGCAAATAGCTTATCAGAAGCCTCTAAGGAACTCTCTGCTGTAACCAACAAGATAGAACAAGCGTTAGCAACCTCGGAACTTCTTCATGCCGATGAAACAGGTGCAAGAATTGCTGGGACCTTAAACTGGTTACACGTCATCAGTCACAAAACACTCACCCATTATCAGATGAGTCCTTATCGTGGCAACAAAGGCTATGTTCCTTGGCTCAAGACCTTTAAGGGCAAGTTAGTTCATGATTTTTACAGTGCCTATCAACAGCTTTGTGCTACCCATGCCTTTTGTAATGCCCATCTGCTGCGTGACCTGACCCGAGTTGAGGAACAGTTTCAGCAATCTTGGGCAACAGACCTCAAAACCTTACTTTGTGAAACGAAAACATTGGTTGAGTCAAGCTCCAAACAGTGTTTAGAAGCACCTGAGGTGATGACCCTGAGCCAGAAGTATCGTGGCTTAGTTGACCAAGCTAAGCAAGCCAATCCCACCCTTCCTCGACAAGCAGGTGTTGCTAAACCTGGACGGGTTAAACAATCTTTTGCTCATAATCTTGTGCTGCGTCTTGAACGACATCAACAGGCTATCCTTCGCTTTGCTTCAGACCCCTGTGTTCCTTTTGATAACAACTTGGCTGAACGTGACTTACGCATGATGCGCCTCAAGGAAAAAATCTCTGGTTCTTACCGCTCTTCTCAAGGTGCTGCTATTTTTACTCGCCTTCGCAGTTATTGTTCTACCCTCAGAAAACAACATCTTCCTATCCTTGATGCTCTTACTCGCCTTTTTCAGCACCACCCCTTAGTGCCTCAGCTTGAGGCTACCTGAGTAGTTACGTTTATCATTCCTATAGTAGGCTTAGTCTCTGTTTTAGCAGGATTTTTCTTGGTTGCCTCTACACGCTTAAGCATACTTTTTTCTATTTTTATGTTTGTTATACTTGGAGGAATAATTTTATTTTTTATATCGTCACGACTTCTTACAGAAGTTAGACATGATGGTCTCCACATCAAATTTTTTCCTTTTCACAAGGCGTTTATACATTTTGCATTTGAGGATATAGCCTCGGTAACTGCCCGTCAATATTCAGCCATTAGTGAATACGGTGGTTGGGGAATTCGTTATGGATTTGGTGATATTGGTAGAGCCTATAATGCAAGAGGCAATCAAGGTGTTCAGCTTGTCTTTAGAGATGGGCAAAAATTACTCATTGGCTCACAACGCGCAGAAGAACTTGCTAAGTTAATTCAGCCAAAGCTTGTTTCAAGATAAAGTTGGTGCAAAGGCAGCAATCATCACTGTACAGGGTTTGACTGCTTTCTTTTTATCTTCTTTTTGAACCTCTCGAGTAATCTCCAAAAGAGTTTTAGTTAATCGTTGGTATTGCTCTTGGCTTAATAGCACTTCAAAAACACCTAAACAAGGTTCAAAATTTCCCATAACATGCTGTCCAGTATCATCAATCCCAAAATAGATGTATTCGGAATCTTTACTACCAAAGCCTTTCTCTACATAATCTTCTTCGGCTTCTTTGAGCCCTTTGGCTACTTTGTCAAATAAATCCTCGGCAAACCCCAGTGAATCTTGGGGGGGGTTGAAAAATATCGCGGTGAACTCTAAAGTTTGTAGCCACACTTTGATAGCTTCTTATGCGACCTTGCTGTGAAACCAATTTAAGCAACCCTGCTTCAGCAAGTTTTTTTACACGATAATGTAGAGCATTTGCTGGCATATTCAGGCTTTTAGCTACCTGGCTAGGGTTATGGAAGTTTTCAAAAATCTGCAAAATGGGGAAATTGGTATAGTCTTGTAAAAGCTCGAGTTGTTTCTTATTAAGGGTCAAAACATTTTCCATAGCCCTATTGTGCAACAACCTCATTTCAAATGCTAGAAGCGTTTTTGAAATCTCACTGCAAAAATGGATTGGTCTGTTTCTCAAATCCAATCGTGGTCTGTGGCCCATGCCCCGAATACACCACTGTTTCATCTGGCAAAGTAAAAAGCTTATTACGAATATTCTCTAAAAGCTGTTTGTGATTTCCCATAATAAAATCTGTGCGACCTATACCGCCCTTAAATAGAGCATCTCCTGAAAGTACAAAACTGCCACTAGGCACATAAAAAGCAATATGCCCCGGAGCATGGCCTGGTGTAAAAAGACAATACACCTCTATGCCCGCAAGGTTTAAAACTTGCCCATCGGCTAAATCTAGAGTTTGTGTTTGAGGTTGCCTAAAAGGAATCTCCCAGAGTTGGGCAGCTTTATATGAGTTGTCATAAATAATTTTATCGTCTGGATGAAGATAAACTGGGATGTCCCCTAGTGCATCCTGAATATCAGCAATAGCCCCAATATGATCAAAATGCGAATGTGTGAGCCAGATAGCTTGTAGTTTTAATTGTTTGGACTCGAGGGCTTTGAGTAACCTTGGAGCTTCTTCACCTGGGTCAATCAAAATGGCTTGCTTACTTACTTCATCAAATAACAAATAACAATTTTCTTGCAATGGACCAACGGTAAATGTTTCTATGAGAAGTGGCATTAGTAGAGTTTAACAAAGTAGAAGGGGAGAAAGGGAGAAGGGGAGAATATTTTACTTTCTCCTTCCTCCTACCTTCTCTTACTTGACATCCAGGTTCTAGCAATATCTCGGTACATCCCCAGGCGAATCTTAAAGCCTTTGCAAAATCCGCGTTTTTCTTCTTTCATTACTTGCGAAACGCCGGGCATAGCAACCTCGAGCATTGTCCAGTTTTCCCTTTTTGCCTGTTCAGTGATAGCAATTTCTATTCCGTAACGACTATTACGAAGATTAGGTACACTAAACAGTTTTTCTCGCAAAATTGCACGCTGCCCATTTAATTGTGGCGTGATGTGTTGGGCTGCGGTGGTTTGCCAACGCCCCTCAGTAAAGATACCGCGTGTCATGTCTGCTCTACCTTCTAAAACAGGTTTCGCTAAATCTTGCAAATGACTTGCTTTAAGATTTATCAAATCAGCATCTAACAAGATAATCACTGGTGTTTTTAGAAAAATTGTACCTTCAAAAACAGCTCCGCCCTTACCAAGATTTTTTGGCAATTTAAGAACCTTTGCACCTGCATCTTGAGCAATTTGAGCTGTATTATCACTCGAGCCGTCATCGACCACTAAGACTTCGCCTAGACTAGACTCGAGGGCTACTTTAATCACACTAGCGATAGTTTTTTCTTCGTTGTAAGCAGGAATGAGAAAAGAACAGGGCAAAGGGGAAAGGGCAAAGGGGAAAGTAGATTCTTTTTTACTCATCCCTTTCCCCTTGTCACTTTTTCCTAGTTCCTGAATAGTCCAGCAACTTCATTAAACGTAATCAGCAGCATCAACCCCAGCACAGAAATAAATCCAATAAAGTGAATAAATTCTTCTTGGCCAGGCTTAAAAGGCTTACCACGTAAAGCGATAATAACCGATAGCAACATTCTGCCACCATCAAGACCAGGAATAGGTAACAAATTAAAAATCCCTAGAGAAAAATTAATCAGTGCAGCTAAAGCAATAATAGGAACAATGCCTACTTTGGTAGCCTGATTGACGGCCGTTACAATACCTATAGGGCCAGCCACATTACTATTTTGCTCACCCTTAAAAGCACTTCCAATACCGCTAACAAATCCACGCAAGGCCTCTGGAATAATGCCAATAGAAAAACGAGAAACTTCAGCTAGAGCCTGAAAATAATTAACTCGAGGAGGTAATTCGACATTCAGGGGTGCCAGTTGAACCCCAAACAAGGGACGCTCTGAAACACCTTCAGGTGGCCAAGGTACAGACAACTCAACGCGCTCACCAGCACGATCAAAAACAAACTCCAAACTGCCATTGGTATTTCTAATCGCATCCGTAACTTGCTGCGGTGCAGGATTTTCAACACCGTTGATGCTCAAAATAACATCGTCCTTTTGTACCCCAACATCTATGGCAGTTTTACCAAAAACCACATCGGCGACTTTGGCTCCAGAGACTTTAGTTACAACACTCGAGGTCAGCTCACGGTAACTGGGGTCAAGGGTAATCACTAGCGATAGCAGCAAAATCGCCAGAATGTAATTAGCTAGTACTCCGCCCACTAACACCCACAGTTTTTGCCACACATTTTTTGTAGCAAACCCTTCATCAGGATGCTGCAAGTTTCCCATTTCATCTTGTTTAGGAGCCATACCAGGGATATCTACATAACCACCAATAGGTAAAGCAGAAATACGCCACTCGGTTTCTCTCCATTTTTTGCGCCATATCACTGGACCCATACCCACACTAAAAGAACGTACTGGAAGCCCCACACTTTTGGCGTTCCAGTAATGGGCCAATTCGTGTACCACGACCGCGGTGGTAAGAATAAGTAGAAAGACAATTGCAGTTAACATAGAAATAGTATTGCAGAAAATAGGTTAGAAAAGGGTGTAGAGAGCACTAAAATCCTATTTATCCTTACATATCATCCTAATTCAGGTATCTCAGGTTGGGAATTTACCCAAAAACCTTTATGTTGCGTGTTAAAAGGGTTCGATTGGTTACAAGGGCTGTAGCAGCGATTACTGAGTGTATTGGTCCTTAACCGCCACCAATATGCCACCTAATCACCATACCGCTTGATCGTAGGGTGCGTACCACGCCATATGTAATTTGAGCGCAGCGTACCGCCATCACAGCATTTGCACTATATTGCCTTACATCATGCTTAACAAAAAAAGATCAAACTCAGCGAATAAGATGCGTAAAACACACCCTACGGAGTTTTTACTAACAGCGAATAGCTCTCAGCTCGTCTTAGCATGTGGATCAAAGAGCCGACTATATTCATCAGCCACATAACGATCAGTCATACTGGCTAAGTAATCAATCACTGTGCGCTCTAAACCTCTGGTTTCAACATGTTTCCTGATTTCATCGGGTAGCATTTTTGGTGAAGCTATATAAGCCTCAAAAATCCTCTCGAGGATGTGGTCAGCTTTTTTTGTCATACGAAGTAAGCGATAATTAAAATAAAAGTGCTGGTAAAGAAAATGTTGTAATTCTTTAAGGTGTTCCTTGAGTGTTACAGAAGTCATTACCAGTGTATGCGGTACGGTGCGTACATCATGAATGGTTTTTACATTCTGGGCTTCTAAGTTCTGATGGGTAGAACGAACAGTATCACCAATCATTAAACCCAAAAATTCTCGAATAAGGGCGTAGCGATTTTGGGAAGAAAAAGTTGCAGTTGAAATATTCAGTGATTGCATGAGCTCTGCAATTAAACTTACTTCGGCAATTTGCTGGGTATTCAAAATGCCTGAGCGCAGCCCGTCATCAAGGTCATGAGCATTGTAGGTAAGTTCATCAGCAAGGTTGACCACCTGAGCTTCTAAGCTGGGTCTTTGATCAGGCTCCCATTTACTATCTGGAACCGTGTATTTGGTTTCATGTTTCATCATGCCCTCGAGAGTTTCCCAGGTCAGGTTAAGTCCAGGAAATTCAGGATAACGCTGCTCAAGTTCGGTCACTACTCTTAACGATTGTTTATTGTGGTCAAACCCACCTATGTCTTTGGCTAGACGATTCAAGGTGCGTTCGCCAGCATGTCCGTAAGGGGGATGCCCCAAATCATGAGCTAAGGCAATGGTTTCAGTCAGGTCTTCATTAAGCCCTAAAGCTCTGGCAATACTCTTGCTAACCTGTGCAACTTCTAAAGTATGTGTAAGTCTAGTGCGATAATAATCGCCTTCATAGTTGGCAAAGACTTGGGTTTTGTACTCGAGCCGCCTAAAAGCACTGGTATGAATCACTCGGTCACGATCTTTTTGAAATGCTGTGCGATACTCGCTTTCATCCTCTATATAAATACGCCCCCGACTAGCCGAAGCCAAACTGGCATAGCCCGCCAAAGTCAGGGCTTCATTGCGCTCGAAGAATAGCCCTTGAAAACAACATGGTTGCATCCTACCGTGAAGGAAATCTAGGGGATGTTAAGTATTTCAGTTTTCTAGAACCTGATTTAAGATTAAAAATTCAAGGTTTAAGATTTTTCAAATTTTTAATCTTTAACCTTCAATCTTGAATTATGTTAGTGTTCTTCTACAACCTACCTCCTACTTCCTATATGATTTACCCATGTCTGAACTAAAGAAAATGCTCGAGTTTGCCACCGAAACCGCCTTTCAAGCCGGACAGCTCACACTGGCTTACTTTCAAACAGGTACGCAGCCAGATTTTAAGGCTGATGACAGCCCTGTCACTATCGCTGATAAAAAAGCTGAAGAACTAATTCGCTCACGTATTGAAAAGGCTTATCCAAGCCACAGTATTGTCGGTGAAGAATTTGGGGGTAACAATAAAGCCTCGAGTCACCGTTGGTTTATTGACCCCATTGACGGCACCAAAGCCTTTATGCGTAGTGTGCCGCTTTATGCTGTACTCATAGGTTTAGAAATTGATGGGCGTATTGAAGCTGGCGTGAGTTATTTTCCTGGCGTGGGTGATATGGTTTGTGCTGCAAGTGGTGAAGGCTGTTACTGGAACGGACGGCGAGCTTTTGTAAGTGATACCAAAACCCTTGACCGCGCTTACTTTGCACACACTGATATTGGAGCCTTTGCCAAATATGGGCGTGGGGAAGCTTTAGGGCGCATTCTAAAAAGCACCTATCACCGTGTGGGTTGGTCAGATGCATATGGGCATATGTTAGTTGCTACAGGCCGTGTGGACATCATGATTGACCCCATTATGAACGCTTGGGATTGCGGGCCATTTCCTGTGTTGTTACGTGAAGCGGGTGGATATTTTGGTGACTTACAGGGTAAGGAAACGATTTATGGCAATGAGGCTTTGAGCACTACTAAAACCTTGTTACCAGAAGTATTAAAATTAATTCAAGGTTAATTGCTAGATGATATCTAAACGTGGTATCAACTAACTATGAAAGAGCGATATAAGAAACTAGATTTTTATGTACCAGAATCTCAACGCTGGACGCTCGAGGAGCCTCATAAGAGTCGTATTAAAAAAGGATTATTGTGGACGGCAACAAACCCTCCCCGTGAGGCAGATTTAGAGCTTTTATTAGAAAAAATAAAAGGTGAAAAATGATTCCAGCTATTTTTCTAACTATCATCATGATTCTAGTCATTCTGGCTATTCCTATAACCTTGTGGTATTTGTTTAAGGTTAAAAAACTTCATTTGCCAGAAGAAGAACGCAATAAAAAATAGAATCTACAGACGAGGCAAAAACAAAGGCAGAACTCGAGTTTGAGTAACTAATCATCTGAAGCTAACACCGCCAAAAACGCTTCTTGAGGAACCTCAACAACTCCAAGTTGCTTCATGCGGTCTTTACCTTTCTTCTGTTTGTCCAAGAGTTTGCGCTTGCGGCTAATATCACCGCCATAACATTTGGCCAACACATCTTTACGAAAAGCCCGCACCGTAGCCCTAGCTAAAATTTTCCCGCCAATGGCCGCTTGAATAGGAACTACAAACATCTGCCGTGGAATGACCTCAGCCATTTTGTCTACAATTTTGCGCCCAATGAAATAGGATTTTTCACGATGGGAAATAATTGAGAGAGCATCTACTTTTTCATCGTTGACCAGAATATCAATTTTTACCAAATCACCTTCACGGTACTCGAGGGGTTCATAATCCATGCTGGCATAACCCCTAGAAACACTTTTCATCTTGTCATGAAAATCATAAAGGATTTCAGCAAAGGGTACTTCGTAGCGTAACTCGATACGCCGCCCATGATAGACCATATTCTTCATGAAACCGCGCCGGTCTTGCAAAAGCCCCATCAGCGCGCCTACATATTCTTCGGGTGTATAGACCGTAAGTTTGACATAAGGCTCGAGAACCTTCTCAATAAGTGTCGGGTCAGGTAATTCAGCAGGGTTCTGAATCTCAAGCACTTTTCCAGTAGTCATTTCAATTTTATAAATCACCGATGGAGCAGTTGCAATAAGTGATAAATCAAATTCGCGCTCGAGACGTGCTTGCACAATATCAGCATGTAAGAGTCCTAAAAAACCGCAGCGAAATCCAAACCCTAAAGCCTCCGAAGTTTCTGGCTCAAAAGTAAACGCCGCGTCATTGAGGCTTAGTTTTTCTAGAGCTTCACGCATTTTGGGATAATCTTCGGAATCTGTTGGATAGAGACCACTAAAGACCACCGGACGCGCAGGCTTAAAGCCAGGAATTGCGATGTCCACGCCGCCTTCAGCCAAAGTAATGGTATCGCCCACTTGGGTGTCAGCAATATCTTTAATGCTAGCTGTAAGCCAACCCACTTCACCAGGCCCAAGGCTTTCTACCAGGGTAAGTGCTGGTTGAAAAAACCCAACTTTATCAACTTCAAAGGTTTTGCCAGTGCTAAAAATCTTTATCTTGTCACCCTTTTTCACCTGCCCATCAAAAACACGAATAAAGGGAATTACACCCTGATAGGGGTCAAAAACTGCGTCAAAAATCAGGCAGCGCAGGGGGCTTCAGGATCACCTTTGGGTGCAGGCAGATAATTGACGATACCCTCGAGGATGGCCTCTACATTTTGTCCTGTTTTAGCTGAAACAGGCACGGCATGATCGCCAGGAATGCCAATCACTTCTTCCATATCTTTAATGGCCGCAGCAACATCAGCACTCGGTAAATCAATTTTATTGATAATCGGCAATACATCTAGACCGTTATCCACCGCTAAATAGGCATTTTGAATGGTTTGTGCCTCGACTCCTTGACTGGCATCAACCACCAAAAGCACACCTTCACAAGCTCGTAAAGCCCGTGAGACTTCATAGTTAAAGTCAACGTGTCCGGGGGTGTCAATTAAGTTAAACATGTAACGTTTGCCGTCTTTGGCATCATAATAAAGCCGTACAGCCGTAGCTTTGATGGTAATGCCCCGCTCACGCTCGAGTTCTAGGGTATCTAGCATTTGGTCACGTTTATTGCGGTCAGCCACACTGCGAGTCAGCTCCATAATGCGGTCAGCCAGCGTTGACTTTCCGTGATCTACATGAGCAATAATTGAAAAATTACGAATATCCACGGCTGTATTGTACTTTAGAAGGGCTCACCTAGGGGCTGGAGTTTGACACAATCGAGAAAACCGACCTAAGGAGGATATTAAAGAAAGGTTTTGTCTCCTTGTCTCTTTATCTCTTTGTTTCCTTAGTCTCCAGGCCTCTTGGCCTCTCGGTCTAGAACCTACAAATTACTCCTCACCGCCTGCTAACTGGTAAACTAAATCCTGTGGCAAATAATGTCTATCTTAGTAATATCTCTATAGACCACATACCTTTAGAAGACCAGTGGAATACGCTAAAAGGAACCCAGGAATACCAGTCTAGATACAACATTCCTCTATTTTGGCTGTGCATGTTTTCCTCAGAACATATTAAAACCATCGTTGACGAAGAAGGAGAATCCATTCCTTATCTCATTGCTCCCTATGACAAGGTCATTGATAATATGAGCAAGCGACGCTTTGTAATTGCCTGTTTGGACCCTGCGCGTTTGGCTTTGTACGACCAATTTTGCAAACGCATAGCCCAGGCTGACCAACCCAGTTGGTTTATGGAAGCCAGCCAAATTGTGGCTATGTCTGGCGCTGAAGACCTTAGAGATGAACTGTTGCGAACCTTTGCAGCCCTCGAGGACTACACCACGGCCCTACTCAACAAAAACGCAGCCAGTATGCAAAACCACTGGTTTGTCACCTTACTAAGTGAAGTCAAACAAGCTCCGCATATTTATACTCCTGAAGTATTGGTGGGCTCGAGTCTGGATGGGTCTTGGCCTATACGCGCTAATAGAGTAGAGCCTTCTAAACCCAATAAAAAATGGTGGCGATTCCACAAATAAAAAGTGGCTTTGAAAGAAGGTAAATCAGTAGAGCGCAGCTGAGTGTATTTGTCAAACTAGGAAGTACAATGAGATACTAATTGCTTGACAAAAGCCCTCTTCATTCTAAAATAATTACTTGTTCAAGAGGTGTATATGATCGATCAAATTTGGCTTCAACCTGCAGTGCATGTATGGATTGGTGTGCTTGTACTAGCAAGCACTTTACTAAGTGTTATTTTTGCAGGTGTTTTAGCCTAGCGAAAAAAGCCATTTAATTATGCTGGTTACACCATCTTGCTTATTGCTCAAGCTAGTTTAATGCTTCAAGTTTTAATTGGCATAAAACTCTTAGATCAAGGGCTTGGGCCCTTGCAACTTTACATTCACTATATTGGTGGACTAGGAGCTTTTTTCTTTTATCTGTTACTTTACTGGTTGCCTAAACACCTTGTGGAAAAACGCTGGACAGCGTTTAGTTTAACAGGCTTAGCATTCTTATTTGCGCTTATGGCCTTTACCATAGGAAGCAGTTATGTGGCCAATCAAGGAGCTTGAAAGCTAAAGTCTTTCTCATCTTATATCCGAGTGAATCACTTAGCATTGCAATTCGGAATCATTCCGACTTACAATACAGTATGAATGCTTCTATTGCCGCTATTGAGGCCCAACAGCGCGAAGAACGTAAAGCCTTGCGCTGGGCTTTTATCTTCACTGCACTTACTGCCCTCGGGCTTATCTTAGGATTTATTTTTCAAGTCACTCATGCTCCTCTACTAGCTATCACATTAGCATTTGTGGTGGCCTATTTAGCAGGTGGTATTCCTGCTAGTATATCTGCTCTTAAAGAACTCCAAAGAGGAATTTTAGATATTGATTTGCTAATGGTATTAGCAGCCTTAGCGGCGGCAGCCGTAGGCGAAGCTCGAGACGGAGCTATCTTACTTTTTTTATTTAGTCTGGCTGGAAGTCTCGAGGATTACGCCCTAGGCAACACCAAACGTGCGGTGACTTCATTGATGAAACTTAATCCTGATACTGCCAACTTACTACAAAATGGTCAGAGCAGCGTCGTCGAAACTCAGGCTCTAAAGCTTAATGATTTAGTATTGGTTAAACCTGGTGAAAGAGTTCCTGTAGACGGAAGAATCATGCGCGGTCAAAGTGCAATTGACCAATCACCCATTACAGGTGAATCTGTACCTGTAGATAAAAGCGAAGGCGATGATGTCTTTGCAGGAACAGTCAATGGCCACGCAGCCCTCGAGGTCAAAGTGACTAAACTAGCCAGCGAATCTACCCTCTCGAGAATGGTCAAACTGGTCACCGAAGCCAGAGAACAACGCGCCCCCAGTGAACGTTTTAGCGAATGGTTCGGACGGCGTTATAGCGCATTTGTTTTACTGGGAAGCTTGCTTGCCTTAGGCATTTTTTTCTTACTCAACTATCCTGCCCAAGAAGCTTTTTATAAGGCTGCCACGCTTCTTGTGGTGGCTAGTCCTTGCGCTGTCGTAATCAGTGTACCTGCAGCGGTGCTATCAGCTTTGGCTTCAGCAGCGCGGCATGGTGTGTTGTTTAAGGGTGGCGCAGCCTTAGAAGATTTTGGTCACACCAAAATAATGGCTTTTGATAAAACTGGAACCCTGACTCAAGGGAAAATGCAAGTTGCCGATGTACTTCATTTAGATACAGGCGATTGGTTAAGTAGCTTAGTGGCTCTGAGCAGGCCTCAGAACATCCCATTGCCCGAAGCATTGTGCATTATGCCAAAAAACAAAATCTCACGTTTTCCCAAGCTCAAAATGTAAAAGCGATTCCAGGCAAAGGTCTACAAGGTTTGGTAAACGGTAAAGCCTATTGGGCCGGCAACCGCAAAATGCTCGAGTCTAAACAGATTCCTTTAGACGCTGCTGACGCAGAAAAACTAGCCCGCCTAGAAGCCGAAGGAAAAACTATTTTGCTCTTTGGCAGCGATAAGGTTTTAGGTGTAGTAAGTATTGCTGACACAGTACGCCCCGAAGCAAGAACTGCGCTAGAGCAGCTTAAAACCTCTGGCATTCAAGGTCTAGTGATGCTCACAGGGGATCATCCAGGCGTAGCTCAAGCCATAGGTAGTAAACTAGGTTTTGCTAAAGAGGAAATTTATGCCGACCTTTTACCTGAAGAAAAACTCGAGTTGGTCAAACAATTTGCTAAAGAAGGATCACTGGCTTACTTAGGTGATGGTGTCAATGATGCTGCTGCACTAGCCGCCGCCAATGTAGGTATTGCTATGGGTGTAGCAGGCAGTGACGTGGCTATGGAAGCTGCTGACGTAGCTTTACTTTCTGATGATTTAACCAAACTGCCCGACGCACTGGCCCTAGCCCAAAAAACCAATCGGATTATAAAGCAAAATTTAGGCTTTGCACTTGGCATCATGATTCTTATGGTGATCATTACGCTGTTCTGGCATTTACCTTTACCACTGGGTGTAATTGGGCATGAAGGTGGAACCCTATTGGTTGTAGCCAATGGTTTACGGCTGTTATGGAGCTATCCTAAAACAAAATCAAATACTCGAGTTAGCGCATCTATCCAACAAGCACATAGTACATAATACTGATAGACTTCTTGTGCAATGAACTATGAAACTTCTCGAGAATAAAATTGCGGTTGTTGCAGGCGCAACCCGAGGTGCAGGACGCGGCATTGCCGTAGAACTTGGTCATGCTGGCGCAACTGTTTACTGCACAGGTCGCAGCACCAAAAATAATCCATCAGATCTAAAACGCCCTGAAACCATCGAAGAAACAGCAGAACTTGTTACAAAAGCAGGCGGTATTGGAATTCCTGTGCGCGTTGATCACACCAAAGAAAATGAAGTTAAAGCTCTCTTTGAAAAAGTACAGACAGAGCAAGGAAAATTAGATATTCTAATCAATGATATTTGGGGTGGAGAGAAGCTCGTTGAGTGGGGTAAACCCTTTTATGAACTTGATTTAGCACAAGGGTTTAAGTTGCTCGAGCGTTCCATCTTTACCCACATCATCACTAGCAAATACGCTTTACCCTTAATGTTGAAAAACCCTCAAGGTTTAATCATCGAAATCACCGATGGGGACACCCTCAATTATCGTGGAAACTTTTTTTATGACCTAGTTAAAACGTAACTACTCAGGTAGCCTCAAGCTGAGGCACTAAGGGGTGGTGCTGAAAAAGGCGAGTAAGAGCATCAAGGATAGGAAGATGTTGTTTTCTGAGGGTAGAACAATAACTGCGAAGGCGAGTAAAAATAGCAGCACCTTGAGAAGAGCGGTAAGAACCAGAGATTTTTTCCTTGAGGCGCATCATGCGTAAGTCACGTTCAGCCAAGTTGTTATCAAAAGGAACACAGGGGTCTGAAGCAAAGCGAAGGATAGCCTGTTGATGTCGTTCAAGACGCAGCACAAGATTATGAGCAAAAGATTGTTTAACCCGTCCAGGTTTAGCAACACCTGCTTGTCGAGGAAGGGTGGGATTGGCTTGCTTAGCTTGGTCAACTAAGCCACGATACTTCTGGCTCAGGGTCATCACCTCAGGTGCTTCTAAACACTGTTTGGAGCTTGACTCAACCAATGTTTTCGTTTCACAAAGTAAGGTTTTGAGGTCTGTTGCCCAAGATTGCTGAAACTGTTCCTCAACTCGGGTCAGGTCACGCAGCAGATGGGCATTACAAAAGGCATGGGTAGCACAAAGCTGTTGATAGGCACTGTAAAAATCATGAACTAACTTGCCCTTAAAGGTCTTGAGCCAAGGAACATAGCCTTTGTTGCCACGATAAGGACTCATCTGATAATGGGTGAGTGTTTTGTGACTGATGACGTGTAACCAGTTTAAGGTCCCAGCAATTCTTGCACCTGTTTCATCGGCATGAAGAAGTTCCGAGGTTGCTAACGCTTGTTCTATCTTGTTGGTTACAGCAGAGAGTTCCTTAGAGGCTTCTGATAAGCTATTTGCCAGCGTTCCTTGACTGAGCTTGACCCCCAAGACATCCGCCATCAGTTCTTGACAGCGTTGGTAGGGCAGCAATTGTTGTACTTGCAAATAGCTACTCACGGCTTTCACGCTTGCCCCATATTGCACAGGTGCAGTTACACCTTTTGGAAACCTTGCCTCATGGACTTTGCCACACATACACTGTCTTCGTTCGGCTTGATGTTCTGTGATGTGAAGTCTTATGACAGGTAGGTCAAACACTTGCCGACGACTATAACCTAGAACTTTCCCTTGAGTTATCGCCCTGCCACAGCTACAAACACCTTCTGCCTTATGGAACTCTCGTGCATCAGACCTGTCTGCAAATTTCAGTGTCTCTCCTTTGTGTCCTACCTGTCCTCCACTTGCTTTGTTCCCCTTCGTTCGCAGACTTCTGGGTTTCCATCTCTCGTCACTTGAGGGGGCTTTCCCTGAATTATGACTGTCCACTTTCTTCGACCGCTCTAATTCTTTCACACGCTCTCGCAATTCCTTTAGCTCTCCCTGCAATTGTGAGATAACCCCTCGCAGCAGTTTGTTCTCTTCTGCTAACCCTTTGTTGCTCGAACCTTGCTCTGCCATCTTGAGGTTACTTTACCTTAGAACTACCTGAGTAGTTACGTTAAAACAACAGTGATTCGTTTAGCACACAATATGGCCACCGAACTCAGCAGTCCTGTGAAAAATGTGTCAGGCTTAAATACAGATGGAATTCCAGAAAATAAAATTACTGCTCTTGCACTTACACCAGGGTTTTTACGTTCAGAGGAAATGCTCGAGCACTTTGGGGTCACTGAAGCAACTTGGCAAGAGGCCATCAAAAAAGATTCTTATTTTGCTGAATCAGAAACTCCACGTTATATTGGCCGCGCCGTGGTTGCTCTAGCCAGTGACCCCGACATGCATACCAAACACGGACAAGCCTTGGCAACTTGGCATCTCTCCAGAGAGTACAATTTCAAAGATATAGACGGACGGCAACCTCATTGGCTCGAGTTTTTTGAGTCCAAGAAAATTAGTGATTAGTAACTCGGTTACTGGGATACTCAAGTTTTATTTACACTAACGCTACTAGCTTAAATTAAAAATCTATTGCGAATTAGCCTTGCTAATTCGCAATTTTATTCTTCCCCAATATCCTCATTCCAAACTTCAGGATTAGCGTCAGTATAGGTTTTGAGCATCTCAATACACTCCTGCGAGTTCATATCGATTACTTTTACACCATTCTCTTTGAGCCATTGCACTCCGCCCTGAAAATTAACGGATTCACCCATCACCACTGTACCGATATTAAATTGTCGTACCAAACCACTACAGTACCAACACGGCGCAAGTGTAGTTACCATAATCGTTTTGCGGTAACTGCGCTGGCGACCAGCTTTGCGAAAGGCATCTGTTTCACCATGAATTGAAGGGTCACCTTCTTGAACACGGCGATTGTGTCCGCGTCCTAAAAGTTTACCGGTGTTATCAAACAATGCTGCACCTATCGGAATACCACCTTCAGCTAACCCTTGCTTAGCTTCTTCGATAGCGACTTGCAACATGGCTGCGTAATCTAGGTCTACCATTATTCCTCCCCAAAGTTCTTAGATCACTTTATCACATTGTAATTTTGGAGAAATAGTGACAGGTGGAAAGTGATGAGGTTTTGACTTTTCACTCGCCACTCGTCACTCTCTAGTGTTAAACTGACCCCAGCCCACACGGGCCACAAGAGAGCAAAAGCTCTCGAGGAGGGAAAATGAAAAAAGCCATCAGCATCATTGCACTTCTTGCTTTAACTCTAAGTATGGCCTATGCCCAAGACCCGCTAAAGGTTTTTGGTGCATATGCTACCGCCATTGAAGAACCTTGGGACGGAGTTATTCACTCAGCACTTCTCAAAACTCAAGAAGCCGGACAAGTCACTTACGAATTTGTAGATGAAATTGGATACGCTGGCGACATGGAGCGCATCTTGCGTGAAACCGCCGAAGACAGTCAACCCGCCATTATTTTTGGTGATGCTTTTGGCAATGAAGAAGCTGTGCGCCGCGTAGCCAAAGATTATCCTGAGATTGCCTTTGTATTTGGTTCTGGCTTAGGACCTTCTGAACCTAATGTTTCAGTGTTTGACAACTGGATTCATGAACCCGCGTATTTAAGCGGTCTTATTGCAGGTACCACCAGCAAGACTGGAACTATTGGCGTAGTGGGTGGCTTTCCTGTACCCGAAGTCAACCGTATTGTAAACGCCTTTATTGTAGGTGTAAAAGAAGCCAATCCTGAGGCTAAAGTTCAGGTAACTTTTATCAATAGCTGGTTTGACCCTTCGGCAGCTAAAGAAGCTGCTTTGGCACAAGCTGCTGCTGGCGCAGATGTTTTATTTGCTGAACGCTTTGGTGTGATTGAAGCTGCCCAAGAAAAAGGTTTACTAGCTTTTGGTAATATGAGTGATCAAAATAGCCTAGCTCCAGAAACAGTGATTACTGGACCAGTGTGGAACATGGATCCAACCGTAGGTTACATCATTAAGCAAGTGGCTGGTGGAACCTATACTGCCCAAGACCTTAAAGATTTTTCAATGATGGCCAAAGGCGGCTCGAGCCTAGCCCCGCTTTACGGTTTTGAAGAAAGTCTTGATGCAGAGTTAGTTGAAATGGTGAAACAGCGCGAAGGTGAAATCATGAGTGGTATGTTCCGTGTGCCGATTGATGAAAATACACCTACGGGTGAATAAGATAATGTGATTTACCAAGGTAGGGGCGGTTCATGAACCGCCCCTACCCATATCATTATGCAACCATTTATTGAATTAAAACATCTAACTAAACGCTTTGGTTCTTTAGTCGCCAATCAAGACATCAGCCTCGAGATTGCGCCTGGTGAAGTGCTGGCCCTTCTGGGTGAAAACGGTGCGGGCAAAACCACCTTGAGCAAAATGCTTTACGGGCTTTATCAACCCGATCAAGGTGAAATTATTATTCAAGGACAGCAGGTTCGGTTGCGCTCACCGGCTGATTCTATTCTTCAAGGCATTGGGTTTGTATCTCAACATTTTGCATTGGTTCCCTCATTAAGTGTCACAGAAAATATCGTCTTAGGGCGTGAAGGTGCTAGTTTTCTAAATACCCAAATGCTCAACCAGCGCATCACCACATTAGCCAAACGTTTTTCCATGCAGGTCAACCCTGAAGCCAAAGTCTCGAGCCTCTCTGTTGGTGAGCAACAGCGCGTAGAGATTCTCAAGGCTCTTTACCGAAATTGTAGTCTTTTAATTTTAGATGAGCCTACCGCAGTGCTTACCCCTCAGGATACTGAGCAGCTTTTTTCTACGCTGCGTATTCTGCAAGCTCAGGGTCTAGCAGTGATTATTATTACCCACAAACTGGATGAGGCTATCTCTATCAGTCAGCGTGTGGCTGTACTACGACACGGTAAATTAGTTGGCGTTTTGAATACCATAGATACAAATAAAGAAGACCTAACACGTCTGATGGTTGGGCGCGATGCCATCAAGGTAGCTTCGCAGAACAATACACATTCAGGAAACACCATTCTTGAAGTTAAAAACGTAGGGTATAAAGACCAACGCGGATTAACTCAGCTCGAGCAGGTTTCTTTTAGCTTGCATCAAGGTGAAGTCTTGGGAATTGCAGCAGTAGCTGGCAACGGACAAAGCGAATTGATTCATATTTTATGTGGGATGATTCAACCCTCGAGTGGCATTATCACTTGTAAAAATCAAACCGTCACTCTAAACCCAAGTAAGGCTTCGCAGCTAGGCATTGGTCGCATTCCCGAGGAAAGGCTAAAAGCAGTGGTAGGTGATTTGAGTGTGGCCGAAAATTTATTACTCGAGCATCTAAGCAGCGTTACTCAGCAGGGTGTTCTGAATCACAAAAGTATTCTAAAAATAGCTGAACAACTGATTAAAGATTTTCAAATCAAAGCTAGCCCCCAAGATAAAATCCGCACGCTTTCGGGGGGAAACATTCAAAAAGTTATTTTAGCCCGCACACTTTCAAAAAATCCCGAGGTGATTATCGCCGCACAGCCAACTAGGGGGTTGGATATTGGAGCAAGTGAATATGTGCATCAAAAACTTTTGGAGCAAAAAGCTTGAGGTGCGGCCATTCTTTTGACCTCTGAAGATTTAGATGAGCTCTTGCGTTTAAGTGATCGTATTTTGGTGATGTATAAAGGAAGTATACGCGGCACTTTTGCCAAGGCAGACGCGGATATTCACACTCTTGGTTTACTGATGGCAGGTAGTCATGCTGAGGCTTGAACGCGGGTCTGCCCCACTATGGTTTCGCCTGGCTATCCCGTTTTTGGCAGTTATTGCTACCTTTGTGATTGTCAGTATCATTATTTTGCTTTCAGGGTTTAATCCACTCGAGGTTTTTTATGAAATGCTTATTAAACCTCTGACCAAACGCAGCGCACGTTTTGAAATTTTGGTTCAGGTCACACCCTTACTTCTTTGTGGTGTCGCTGTCACCATTGCTTTTGTAGCAGGTTATTACAATATCGGTGCAGACGGTCAACTTTATGCAGGTGCTTTAGCTGGCGCACTCTTGGGCACGACTCTTGGTGGCCTTTCATCCTGGCTGAGTATTCCTATTATGATGTTAGCTGGATGTTTAGGCGGAGCTTTGTGGGCACTTATTCCAGCTTTGCTTAAAGTGCGTTTAGGTGTTGATGAAGTGGTCACCACACTCTTACTCAATTATGTGATGCGCTTTTTTATTGATGCACTTTTAAACGGCCCTTGGCGTGACCCGATAAGTGGCTGGCCACATTCACCAGAAATTGCTGCTTCGGTATGGTTCCCACAATTATTTGCTCGTACCAGGGTTCACCTAGGGTTTATTTTAGCGATTCTAGCAGTTCTGTTTTTATGGTGGATACTCAAAAAAACCCGCTTTGGTTTAGAACTTCGTGCTGTTGGTCAAGAACAAGAAGCCGCTCGCTTTGCAGGTATCAAAGTCAAACGCACCATGCTCACAGCAGCCTTAATCAGTGGCAGCATTGCAGGCCTTGCAGGTGTAAGCGAAGTCGCAGGTATTCATCACTATGTTTTGAACGGCATTTCGGCTGATTATGGCTACACTGGCGTAATCATTGCTACCTTTGGTGGGCTTGGTGCTATAGGTGTGGCCTTATCAAGTTTTTTTCTGGCCCTGATTGATACCGGTTCACTTTCCATGAGCCGCTCTTTAGGTATTCCAGATTATTTAGGCGATATTATTCAGGCCACACTTCTGCTTGTCACCTTGGCCATGCTGCTACTCAATCGCTACCGTTTGCGGAGGGGCTAAAATGGAATTCTTTTTACTCTTACTAGGTGCAATGCTAAGAATTTCCACTCCTATTCTTTTTGCAGCTTTGGGTGAAACCATTATTGAACGCTCTGGCGTGCTCAACCTAGGCATTGAAGGAACTATTTTGCTCTCTGCCTTTACAGGGTTTGTGGCCGCAGAAAGCAGTGGCTCACTGTGGGTAGGATTGCTAGTGGCTATGTTGACAGGCATTGGACTTAGTTTATTGCTGGGATTACTAACAGTTACTTTGGGGCTCAACCAACATGTTTCTGGTTTAGGCTTAACTCTACTTGCTAGCGGGCTTGCGCTATACAGTTTTAGAATTTTATATGGCGGCTCGAGTACCCCCCCTGCCCTAGAAACTTCATTTGAAATGTTGCCTATTGCTAAAGGAACAATGCTCGAGCCTGTGTTTAGTCAATACTGGCTGACATATCTGGCCCTCTTGCTAGTTCCAATACTCGGCTGGATGCTAAGTAAAACCAGCTTTGGTCTGAGGCTTCGCGCAGTGGGCATGAACCCTGAAGCCCTTGATGTAGCAGGCATCAACGTTTATCAAATACGCTATTTAGCACTAATCATTGGCGGCGCACTGATGGGTTTAGCTGGAGCATTCCTCAGTTTGGCACAGCTTGGCGCATTTACGCATGGGGTGGTCAATGGGCGTGGCTGGGTAGCACTGGCTATCGTTATCTTTGGCAACTGGCAACCTAGCAAAGTTTTTTTAGGTGTTCTTCTCTTTGGATTCTTGCAGGCTTTGCAACTACGCTTACAAGCCGAGGGTGTGCCTTTACCTTATGAGGCGTTATTGGCACTGCCCTATATAGCCACCATTGTGGTGCTTGCTATTGCGGGGCGCAATGCTTCGTATCCGACGGCGATGTTGAAGGCTTATAGGCGTGAAGGAAGTTAAATCACCTATACGCTTTACCGCAAGGGTTGGCACGGCATTCCCAAACTTAATGGGGTAAGCAAAACTGCCGTGGGCATAGCTGCTCTAAACTATGAAGGTATCCTGACCAAGCTGCGGCAGAACCGCTATAACAACCTAACCAAACGGGCGCATTTGAAAACCCTCGAGCGGATTGCTTTGATTCCAAAAGCGGTGTATTCGGTTTACGGTGGCGTTCTATAATATTCAGACGCAGCCCTTCTTAATTTTTACCCTATAAGTTTTTCGCATCTACTCATTTATACCTATTTATACCCGTTTATACCTGATTTTAAGTATAAGTGTGTATACATGTGTATAAGTGCTTACATTTTAGAATAAACTGTAAGATATGGATCCGATTAAGAACCCTTTTTCCCCTGGCGCTGGTGCGCCACCCCCCGAACTTGTAGGGCGTGACCAGATTCTCGAGCAGGCCCGTATTCTTTTAGGTCGTACAAGGCAAAAACGACCTGAAAAAAGCCTTATTTTAACTGGTTTAAGAGGTGTAGGAAAAACCGTTTTGCTCAATGAAATTGAACGTCTGGCCCGAACCGATGGCTATCACACCGTAGCCTTTGAGGCCCATGAAGATAAACCTCTAGCCCTTTTGATTGTGCCTTATTTACGAAGTCTACTCTTTGAATTAAATCGACTTGCTGGCGTAGGAGATAAAGTAAAACGAAGTTTGGCCGTCTTGCGTAGCTTTATTGGAGGCATCAAAGTTTCAGTTGGAGAGGTTTCATTTGGTTTGGATATTGAGCCAGAACAAGGTACTGCCGATAGTGGTGATATTGAAATAGACCTGCCTAGCCTTTTTGTAGCTGTGGGTGAAGCTGCTGAAGAACGAAAAACGGCTATAGCCATTCTGATCGATGAGGTTCAGTATTTTAGTACCAAAGAACTAGGAGCCTTAATTATGGCCATGCATAAAATTCAGCAACGTCAGCTCCCTATTGCTTTAGTGGGTGCAGGTCTACCCATTCTTCCAGGGTTAGCAGGAGAATCAAAATCTTATGCTGAGAGGCTTTTTAGTTTTCCTGATATTGGTGCACTTTCTGAGAGTGATGCAGCTAAGGCTCTTGCTGAACCAGCCAAAGAAGCAGGAGCTTTATTTGAACCCAAAGCTCTAAAAGAAATTTATCGCATGACCAAAGGTTATCCTTACTTTATTCAAGAATGGGGATACCAAATCTGGAACCTAGCTGAAGCTACTCTGATTAGTTTAGCAACCGTACAGCAAGCGACAAGTAAAGTTATACCCCGCTTAGACGAAAATTTCTTTCGAGTACGTTTTGATCGCCTTACTCCAAGCGAGAAAAACTTCTTACGGGCTATGGCTGAGTTAGGTTCAGGTTCCCAAAAGACAAGTGATATTGCAGATATGCTCGAGGTAAAAATCTCGAGTTTAGGACCTGTTCGTGCCAAACTCATCAAGAAGGGAATGATTTATAGCCCTGCACATGGTGAAATGGCATTTACCGTTCCACTCTTTAATGAATTTATGCTCAGGGCTATACCTCACTTCAAAATTTAGAGAAAGCCAAAAACTGCAACAATTGTAGTGTTAGCGATAGCTGGGCGCAATGCTGCGTATCCAACGGCAATGTTGAAGGCTTATAAGCGGGAAGATACTTAAATATTGTAAAATTACTCACAATCTGTTACGCTGCGCTCATGAGGGTTTATCGTGTATGATTGAACAAAATATGATAGGGATTGATATTTTCTCGGGTGCAGGTGGCATGTCACTTGGAGCACAGTGGGCAGGTTTAAAGATAGAGGTCGCAATTGAATCTGACCCTTTCGCAGCCGCTACTTACGTTCATAATCATGCGGATACAAGAGTTATCCAAAAAGACATTCGCAAGGTCAAGAACTTAGACTTTAGACGACAAAAAGGGCAACCTTCAGTCGTTTTTGGTGGCCCTCCATGTGCTGGTTTTTCAACTTCTAATCAGCGTACTAGATCATCCCAAAATCCAACGAATTGGCTGTTTAAAGAGTATCTTAGAGTTATTAAAGAAGTTAGTTCTGATTGGGTAGTTTTTGAGAATGTAAAAGGGATTCTCGAAACTGAAGGAGGCATCTTTTTAGAGTACGTCTTAAAGGGTATAGAAAAGTTAGGTTACACAACTTCATATTTTGTTTTGAATGCTAAAGATTTCGGAGTACCTCAAAGTCGCTCAAGATTATTCGTTATTGGTTCTAAGCAGGGTGTCAAGATCAACCCACCTCAACCTACAATAGAAAAGCATTACACCGTTAAAGATGCGTTAGATGATCTACCCCTCCTTGAAAATGGTGCTTCTTATGATAGCTTACCGTACCGAAAACAAGCCAAGTCTGCTTATGCTTGTAATCTAAGAGGAAATCAATCTTTATCTTCAAATCACTATGTAACTGAGAATGCCAAACACATTATTAAGCGATATAAACATATTCCACAGGGAGGGAACTGGGAAGACATTCCTCAACGGCTGATGAAAAATTACGCAGATAGAACACGGTGTCATACTGGTATCTACCATCGCTTGAAAGAAAATGAACCATCTATTGTCATTGGAAACTTTCGTAAGAACATGTTAATACATCCAAGTCAAGATAGAGGCTTATCAGTGCGTGAAGCTGCTCGTCTTCAGTCATTTCCTGACAGTTTTGAGTTCAAAGGAAGTATTGGTTTTCAGCAACAGCAGGTAGGTAATGCGGTTCCACCATTATTAGCAAAGTCTGTTTTTGAGATACTCTTCTCTTCATAAAAAATTCTCCTGTAATAAAATTGCGATTGAAAGGAAATCTTAGAGTGCTAGTACCAAACAGTTTTAGATATAGACAACAAGATGGACTTCGCTATCACTTAGAACAGCGATTCTCAAATAAACGGGAAGAGTTTCCACAGGATAATACTGATTATATTACTGTTTTTCATCAAATTGAACAGTATTTAAATCTGCACGTTCACCCAGAGGTTAACATAGGTGCAACAATCAGAGGGAATGGCTTGTTGAATGATCATGGAAAAGAACATGTAGCAATGGTTATTGCACGCACTCAATTACTTCTCGAGGAAAGAATTGAAAGTCTAACTGGCTATGAGGTTTTCCTCCTATTAATAGCTATTCATTTTCACGACGTTGGTAATATTGGAGGCCGTGAAGAACACGAATTGCGTATCTATGAAGTTATGACTGAGCTTGGTACCAAACTTCCTTTGGATAACCCAACACAAAAATATATTGCCAAAATCGCAATGGCACATGGTGGAAAAATCAATGAAAGTAGAGATACTATCTCTGTATTACCTATAGTAGATCATTTGCAGGGGAAAAGAATTAGACCTTCATTGCTTGCTGCAATACTGAGGTATGCAGACGAAATTTCAGATGACCATACCCGAGCAGCACGCTTTTTATTTAATAGTGGGCAAGTGCCTGACGAGAATAAAATCTTTCATACTTATTCCTCTTGTTTACAACCTGCGGCCATCTCTGGAAGTGCTTTGATTTTAAAGTTCGACGTACCCTACAAATTTGCGACAGAACAACTTCCTAAAGACAATCAACAAGTTTTCCTATATGACGAAATACTGGAAAGGCTGAAGAAATGTATGCGAGAACTCAAGTATTGCAGTAGGTACTGTCGTGAATTTTTGCAGTTGACTACCATCCAAGCTGACATAACGGTCAATAAAGCAGGTGCTCTTAATGCTATTTATGAGGACAGTATTCGCTTTCGCACAGCCGGGTATCCAGATACGAGCACTGATATTCAGCACTTGGTTGAGAAACCACCTAAAGCAAAAAACGGCCATCAATTAAAGAATTCCATTGAGGAGGGTTGAAATGACTGATAGCAAGCGAGAGCAAAACCTCATCAATCCATTTACAGTTATTAGTCCTGAAAAGCTAGATACTAACACAGCGAAACAATTATTTGTTGAGGTCTTCTCTGATTTTCCTCAAGTTCGCAATCCCGGACATTCAATGATTCTTGGGGCACGTGGCTCTGGAAAGAGTATGATGTTTCGCTGCCTTTTACCTGATGTAATAATGCTCAGAGAAGGAAAGGAGCTTATTGAACTAGAACTACTTGCCTTTCATGTTCCAATCAAAAACACTCAACTCAAAATCACAGACTTACAACGACTTGATCAACACCATGCAACTTTTCTTATCAATGAGAACTTTCTTACTTTATCCATCATGATTGAGATTCTTCAAGCTTTATTCAAAATGCCTAAAAATAATTTACCTTTTGATGAATCTAAATATCATGCGTTTTTCGAGAAAACCTACTCTCGCCGCTTAAAGTTATCTGGTTGCACTAAAGAGTGTAAGTTTGAAAAGGGTTCTGCAAGCAATTTTTTTGAAGGTCTTCACTTTCATGCCCTTGAAATGCACGCTGATTTTATTCAGTACATTCTAAAGATTGATCCGGAAAGTAGCGTTCCTGTTCCACCATACAATCTTCCACTTCTTTCATTCTCTGGTTTTATAGTACCCTTCTTTCAAGGTCTGAGAGACCTTCCTGGTATTCCAAAAACTAACATCTATTTATTCGTTGATGATGCAGATAATTTAAGTAAGACTCAAACCCAGATTCTAAATTCTTGGCTTGCTACTAGAACTGCACCAGACATTAGCTTGAAAGTATCAGCACAAGTGGGAAAATATAAATCATTTGTGTCTCCTACGGGAACATTAGTTGAATCTCCACATGACTATCAAGAAGTCAATATTTCAGATCGGTATACTACCAGTAAAACATCATACTATAAGCGAGTATGCGAGATTGTAGAAAAGCGGCTGACGCTTTCTAATATCGTGGATATTACACCCGAACAGTATTTTCCTGTTTATGAAAAACAGGAAAATGCTATAGAAGCTGAGGTACAACGAATACTAAAAGAGTGGAATAATGAAGGTCGTGGCCATCGTCCTAGAGATGATTCACTAAGGTATGCAAGACCTAACTATATTCGAGATTTAGGAGGTACCAGAAAATCACGCTCAACATATATGTATGCAGGCCTTGAAAATCTTGTCCATCTTTCATCTGGTGTAATTAGATACTTTCTCGATTCTGCGGCAGCTATGTTTGATGAAACAATAAAAGAGGAAGAGGTGGTACAAGTAGCTAAATTTATTCCATATAGTATCCAGAATAAAGTCATGCGTGAACAAGCAGATAAAATGATGTTCTCTCAATTTCAAAGGCTTGAAACCGATGAGGAAGTGATCAAAGATAGCCTTGGAATTACGCAGAAACTACAGAACCTGATTTTCGCAATGGGTGCTACATTTCATGAAATACTTGTTTCTAATCGCTCAGAGCGGCGAATCTTTTCGATAGCTCTTTCAAATATCCCAACAATAGAAATAAAATCCGTTCTTGATTTTGGTGTTCAAACAGGCTATCTTCATAGGGCAACGATTGGAAACAAAGAGGGTACGGGCCGTACATGGTTATATATTATGAATCGTTGTCTTGCACCACAATTTATTCTTGATCCTACTGGATTCGCTGGTTATTTATTTGTCACAAACGATGCTTTGCTACAAGCTATGATAAAAGGTAAACGTTTGAGAGATTTGAAAGATAGAGAAATCGATGATTCTGAACAGCTAGCTCTTTTTGATTAGGAGTTTTTATGAAAACTAAGTCGAGAATTAAGTTATCAGAACTACCAGAAAGTTTAGCAACAAATCAAAGTGCTTTTTTGTGTTGTGCTAGTTTTGAAAACCGTTCACTATCCATTCCTGAAAGTATTAAGACTGTAGGATTTACAAAAAAGATGATTTTTGCGACAGAGGATTCCGATATTAGAATCCTTAAGAACGCTTCCAAAATCAATCATATGTTTGAAAATCAAGCAGAAATCGTGAGGTCGAAATCACACGACCCCCTATTTACAACCAATGTAATGGCAAAAGCAGTTCGTCAAATTGTAGAGAGTGGAATTACCAGTATTACTATTGATACTACGACATTTACCCACGAAATGCTTTTAATTTTATTAAAGCTAATATGGAATCGTAAGGAAAATCTTGCTCAAATCATGTGCCTTTACACTGGTGCTCAAGATTATTCGCCAAGCGAACCAAAAGAAAGAAAATGGCTCAGCAAGGGTTGTAAAGAAGTACGAAGTGTGTTTGGCTATCCTGGCAACTTGTACCAGGCCGACCGACCTGTTTGATTGTACTTGTAGGTTTTGAACATGAGAGAGCAACACGAATGATTATTGAGATGGACCCAGAATACCTTTTACTGGGTAAAGGAATCTCCGTCACTCACGATTCCCACTTAGCTCCGATGGAATATTTTCATACTCTCGTACAGGATATGGTTTCAAGTCGAGGAACAGTAGACGAATTTGAGTTTTCATGTAGAGATATTGAACAAACGACTCAGATATTGAACAGCAAAATTCAGGAAAGATCAGAGTTTAATCATATTATTGTACCACTTAATACAAAAATTTCTACTGTTGCATCTGGAATGGTTTGCTTGAATAATCCTGCGGTTCAAATATGTTATGCAGAGCCTGAGACATACAATTTTGATGATTACTCGAGACCAGATGATATGGTTACTATATTTAACATTTGGGATAAAAATAACCATTGAAGGGTAGGAGGTAAATAGTGAGTGAAAAAAAATCAACTAGCTTAGATGATATTATTAATCAGTCATTTTCTGTTTTGAATGACGGGTTTGTGCGAGTTGTTGATTATATGGGGACTGATGCTTCTATTGTACAAGCAGCTCGAGTATCCTATGGAGAAGGAACCAAAAAGATTAACGAAGATCGTGGATTGATACGTTACCTTATGCGACACCATCACACAACACCCTTTGAGATGTGCGAAATCAAGCTACATGTACGGGTCCCTATGGATTGTTGGCGACAGTGGATTCGACACAGAACGGCTAATGTAAATGAATACTCTACACGATACTCAATTGCGATAGACGCAGCACAAGAAACCAAATCAAACGAGTGGAGATTTCAATCCTCAGGGAATCGCCAAGGAAGTGATGGCAGGCTTCCTGTAGATACCGGTACAAAGCTAAGTCAGAAAGAACAAGAATTTCATACACTTGCCCGAGAAGTATATGAAGAACGCATCGAGGTGGGTGTGGCACGTGAGCAGGCACGCAAAGACTTACCTCTCTCTAGCTATACTGAGGCATACTGGAAAATTGACTTACACAATCTTCTAAACTTTCTAGTTCTTAGAATGGACTCTCATGCACAATATGAGATACGGCAATATGCCAATCTCATAGGCCATGAAATAGTAAGCAAATGGGTTCCAATCGCTTGGGAAGCGTTTCTCGAATATCGTTTGAATTCGTTGTCTTTATCAAATGCTGAAGTTGGCTTTTTGGCACTAATCTACTCTAAAAAACAAGAAGACCTATTTGCACAAATGAAGGAAAAAGGTTGGCTAAAACGACAAGATAAGGTATGGAAGGGAAGCAGAGAAGCAGATGAATTTGCAGTAAAACTTGAAAGGTTTGGCATTCTTCCACCTTGGCTCTAAGTAATAAAGCAATCATCCCTAACTAACCTAATTATAAAATCAGAGCAGGAAGATTGCTTCTTCAGTAATGGATAACTTTGTGTACTCTTCAATCACTCAATAGCCTAGGCTCACAATTATAAAAGCGACTTTTAGCACTCTCTACATCTGGCTCTGCATAAAACTATCCAAAACCTCTTTACTAGGTCTTAGTTTTTCATCAGGTAACCAAGCCAGCGGCGTATCCACTACATTGCTGACTTCGGCTAAACTAGGCCGTGATGGATCATAATAAATAAGCCCAGTAATAAATTCATTATTTTCATTGGCACGTTGCAACCGTTCCATAGCCGCCATGCGGTTGGTCGGGTCAAACTCAGTTTCGGTTTTACGCAAGCGAATATGCGACCCATCATGAAGTTCGACTACTTTTAGCTCTCCTGGGTCATAGTCATCAATCACAATTTCTTCGGATATTGGCACATAGCCAATATCATGCAGAGGTTGTTCATTCTTCATGCCGTAGTTGTAACTCTTGGGGCTAGTGTCTTCATTGTTAAAAGCCACGCATGGGCTGATAATATCCAGTACCGCAGTACCACGGTGACTTAGTGCAGCTTTAAGAAGTTCACGCACTTGCTTGGCATCACCAGCAAAAGAACGGGCCACAAAACCACATCCTGCAATTAGAGCCTCCATACAAATATCAATAGCAGCAAAGTCATTGTGTCCTGCATACTTGAGGTTTAAACCTTGCTCGGCTGTGGCAGAAAATTGTCCTTTGGTAAGACCATAAACACCGTTATTTTCTACGATATACACCATACGCACATTGCGGCGCATAAGGTGCTTAAATTGCCCCATGCCAATTGAGCCAGTGTCCCCATCGCCGCTTACGCCAATCGCTCTAAGTTGATGATTTGCAGCAAGTGCGCCAGTACCAACCGAGGGCATACGTCCGTGCAAGGCATTAAAACCGTGAGACATACCAAGGAAATATGCCGGGGATTTACTCGAGCATCCAATACCCGAAAGTTTAATAATTTCATGGGGGCGCAAACTTAATTCAAACCCGACTTGCACAATCTGGCTAGCAATCGAGTTGTGTCCACAGCCTTTGCACAGGGTGCTGGCACTTCCGTCATAATCTTTTTTACTTAAACCAATGGCGTTGGCTTTAATGGTTTGTGCGCGGTCTACATTTGGTGAATCCATTTTCTCTCCTTATCGGTGGTCCGTATGTTGTAGGGGCGGTTCATGAACCACCCCTACAACAACCCTTCTTCTTTCTTTATTCTCTCTTCAAACCACTTAGCTGTAAGCGGCATTCCGTCCATATAGGCAATACTGCGTAACTTGGTAGCAATCTCTGGCATTTCGGTTTGCAAGATGCTACGCAACTGTCCATCACGATTCATTTCAATGACATAAACATGGTCATAGCCTTTCACAAAGTCTTTAACACTTTCATCTATTGGCAAAGCTCGAAGCCGCATAAAGCTAGTTTTGAAATCTGCTTTTGCTAGGTGGTCTCTAGCTTCTTCAATAGCATAACGGGTAGTTCCATATGCAATGATACCCACTTTTGCACCTGCTACTTCATCGGTGATAGGTTTAGGAACTTTCTTGCGAGCAGTATTAAATTTGTGGGTCAAACGCTCCATATTTTTGTGCCAATCATCTGAGCGTTCGCTATATACGGCATGTTCATTATGACCTGTACCCCTTGTAAAGTAAGCAGCTTTAGGATGCTCGGTTCCTGGCAGTGTTCGGTAGCCAATCCCGTCACCGTCACTATCCACATAGCGTGAAAAACCACCTTTGGCTTCTAAATCTTCTTTGCTCAAAACTTTGCCACGGTTGATAGGCTCGATTGGATAATCAAAGGGTTTACCCATCCAGTTATTCATACCCAAATCCAAATCACTCAAAACGAACACTGGCGTTTGCAAGGTATCGGCTAAATCGTGGGCTGTATAGCCAAATTCAAAACACTCTTCAATTGAACTGGGAAATAGAATCACGTTTTTAGTATCCCCGTGCCCTAGGTAATAAACAAAAGTTACATCGCATTGTGCAGTACGTGTAGGTAATCCCGTACTTGGCCCCACACGCTGAATATCCCAGATCACGGCTGGAATTTCTGCAAAGTAACCAAGCCCGGTAAATTCTGCCATCAGAGAAATACCTGGGCCGCTAGTCGCAGTTACCGAACGCGCACCCATCCAGCCTGCACCCAAAATCATGCCTATGGCAGCGAGTTCATCTTCAGATTGAATGACCGTGTAAGTAGCTTTGCCATTTTCATCGGTGCGAAATTTAGGCAACCATTCACGCAGTGCGTCCATAAAACTTGTCGAGGGTGTAATGGGATACCAGGCCCCTACACTCACGCCACCAAAGACTGAGCCCAAAGCTCCAGCTTCATTACCAGTCATCATAATCAGACCCTGAGTTTTATTCATAGCTTCAACTTGGTAAGAGTCTTTTTTGACAAGGTTTTCCTGAGCCCATTCATAGGCAAAGCGCACCATGCTAAGGTTGGACGTTACCAGTTTTTGCCGCCCACCAAAGAGATGCTCGAGCGTTCCTTCAATAACCGTAAGTGGAATCCCCAGCAAATAAGCTACTGCTCCTACATAAATCATGTTGGCAATATAGTCTTTAGCCTTGCCTTTAACATCAGTTTTTTCTAATAGCAACTTTACTGGAACACCATAAAAAGTCACATCATCACGTTTTGGCACACCTGCAAAATCAGCGTTATAAACACAAACCCCACCACTGGGCAAGGCTTTAATATCTTCATTTAGAGTAGCCGTATTAAAAGCCACCAAAAGCTCAGGCTCTTTACGCGAGATATAGCCCTGATGACTTACCCGAATGTGATACCAAGTAGGCAAACCCTGAATGTTGGAAGGAAAGATATTTTTTCCGTGAACTGGAATCCCCATCTTAAAGAAACTTCGCAGCAAGGTCATATTGGCAGTTTGGCTACCTGTACCGTTGGCAGTTGCTGCAACTAGACAAAAATCATTGACCACAGGCACACGCTCTACTGTGCTGGCCTGGGCCGCTCGAGTACATCCATTACATCTCCTTTAGGCCATCATCAAAAGACTTTAGCAACCAAAGCACAGGTCACATCTAACATTTGATCTTAATGGCAATCCTTATATCCACTTAATTCTACCCAAAGGTTACCCATAGCGTGGTGTTGGGGGATATGAAATGCAGCACAGCAGAAAGGGAGCAGGGGAGAAAAATCCCCCTTTCCCCCTTTCTCCCTTTCCAATACAATTCTTCTACTTTCCCTCACCTGTATAAACTGTTACCCTAGCACCATGAACATTTCCTTTATCGGTCTAGGCACAATGGGCGCACCTATGGCCCTCAATTTAATCAAAGCAGGTTTTTCCGTTACAGTTCACAACCGCACCCCTAGCAAAGAAGAAGCCTTAGTCAAAGAAGGAGCTAAACGCGCAACCAGCCCCAAAGAAGCGGCCCAAGGTGCTGATGTGGTGATCACCAACGTAAGTGACAGCCCCGATGTTGAGGCCGTGATTTTAGGCGAACAGGGTGCTATTCATGGCATGAAAGGCCGGAAGTATTTTAATTGACGTAAGTACCATAAGCCCACTGGTCACTCGAAAAGTCGCTGAAAAACTGGCTGAAAAACAAATAGAAATGCTGGATGCTCCAGTTTCGGGTGGCAGCGAGGGTGCAATCAAAGGCACGCTCTCGATTATGGTTGGTGGCAAGCCTGAAGCTTTAGAAAAAGTCATGCCCGTTTTACAAGCGATGGGAAAAACTGTGACCCATGTGGGGCCAGTTGGCAGTGGGCAAGTCACTAAGGCTATCAACCAAGTCATCATTGCTGGAACCTATGCCGCCGTTGCCGAAGGCATAGCTATGGGCCTAGCTGCTGGCATAGATATAGAAGCCGCCCATAAAGCCCTAAGCGGTGGGGCAGCCAATTCATGGGTTTTAACCAACCGTGCTGGCAATATGATTAAAAATGAATATCCACTTGGTTTTAGAACTCGCTTACACCGCAAAGATTTAGGCATTGCCATAGAAACCGCTAAAGATTTAGGGGTCAGTATGCCTATTGCAGCTTTAGTTGAGCAGATGGAAGTGAGTTTGGTTAAGCGTGGGTTTGGGGATGAGGATGTGTCTAATATAGCTAGGATTGTGCGGGAGCAAGCAGGGTTATAAATTAGTGCTATATTACTGGCCTAATGTCATGGAGCTATAAAAATAAGGTGAGTTTAGGACTTCTTATAGCACTAATAACAGTTTTAGGGGCCTGCGACCTGCCACAAAAAGGTACGGTAAAACGTTGGCAACAACTTGGGTCATCTCTAAGAATTAATGCTAACCGGGATGCCATTAACTCTGATCTAGCTTTAGATAGTGCTGGCAATCCTGTAGTTAGTTGGAGTGAACGATGCAATAACGACAGTTGCGAAACGTTCTCATTCAATCTCTATGTTAAACGCTGGGATGGTAATCAATGGATACAATTGGGTGAGAGATTGAATGATAATACTTTTTCTGGCTACAATTCCAAGCTGGCTTTGGACAGTGCAGGTCATCCGGTTGTCGTTTGGGCAGAAGGAGGAGACATTTTTGTCAAACGTTGGGATGGTAATAGTTGGGTGCCGTTTAGTGAAATTCCTCTTGTTAATCCTGAGTATGATGCTCTTTCCCCTAAACTATCTTTAGACAAGGCTGATCGACCTGTAGTTGTTTGGTCTGAAATAACATGCAGTGGCGAATTTTGTCGGCCTGCTCCACTTTATGTCAAACGCTGGAATGGTAATAAGTGGATACAATTAGGTGAAAGCCTATATGTCAACTCTGATTACAGTGCAATTGAGTATAGTCTGGCTTTAGATAATTTAGGCAATCCTACTGTTGGATGGATAGAATGCCATAATGTTCCTTATAACTGTGATGACCCAACCATCTACATCAAACGCTGGGATGACTCTAAATGGGTACAATTAGGAAAGCTGGTTCAAAAAACCTCTATTGATTTTTCCAGCCCTAATTTAGCTATAGATAACTCAGGCAATCCTGTTATTAGCTTTACAGGTTTAGAGGGAGTGGATTATGCAAATTCACGTTTAACAATCTTTGTAAAACGCTGGAATGGGAGCAGTTGGATACAACTGGGTACAGTCCGAGTTGATAAGCTTAACAGTTATGCCAGTAATCCCAGTTTAGCTTTGGACAGTTCAGGCAATCCTGTTGTTAGCTGGCACGAAATTGATAATACTGTTAGCCCCCATGTGGGTGATATCTATGTCAAACACTGGAATGGAAAAAATTGGGTACAACTAGGAGGGATTTTAGATGTTGATCCCAAACAAAGTGCCACTTTTCCCAGCCTAGCATTAGACAGTTCAAACAATCCTGTAATCAGTTGGGAAGAATTTGATGGCACTGCATCACAAATCTATGTCAAACGCTTAGTAGATGAAAAACGATAAGATAACCCCATGAGAACTTCTGAAATCAAACTAGCTGTACGCATGAATAATGAAGGCATTCAGGGCATAGAATGGGAAGCCGACGAAGCAGCAGAACCTGGAAAACAGCAAGCCAAAGCCATGATTTTGGCCCTGTGGGACCCTAAGACCCGCAACAGTTTACGCATTGATCTCTGGACCCAAGATATGTCTGTAGATGATATGAATGATTTTTTCTTTCAGACTTTGCTCTCGATGGCAGATACTTATAAAAATGCTACCAATAATAAAGACCTAATGGCAGATATAAAAATTTTTGCTAGGGAGTTTGCCGAGAAAGCTTCTAAAGTAGCAAAATAAAATGCGTGCGGCAGCTATCATCCTCGAGCAAAACCGTCTTGCACTTATCAAGCGTCAACGTGAGGGAATAACCTATTATTTATTCCCTGGTGGCACAGTTGAAGATGGGGAAACGCCCGAAGAAGCTGTGGTTCGTGAGGTTAAAGAAGAATTAGGATTGGTCGTGGGCATTAAGCAATTACTAGCCAAAGTTCACTTTAATCAGAACGTGCAACTATACTATTTGGCAAACATTCAAGGTGGTACTTTTGGAACGGGTGATGGTGAAGAATATAGTGACCAAAGATACCCTAATGACGGCAGCTATCATCCAGTGTGGTTACAACTTGATGAGCTAACTGAGTCTGTGCGTCCTACCGAAGTTGTTAAACTTATTCGCTCAAGGGATAGTGGCTGGCCCACTATTGTGCAAGAATTTTATGAAACATCAGCTTAATATTTGGGTTAGGATTAACTTGTGATTCAACAACACGCACTTAAAGACAAAGTTGCCATTGTCACAGGCTCGAGTCGTGGCATTGGTCGCAGCATTGCGCTGATGCTGGCTAGCTATGGGGCTAAGGTGGTGCTGGCTGCCAGGGATAAAGATAATTTGGAAATTCTGCAAGCCGAAATAAAATCTCTTGGCGGTGAAGCACTGTGTGTTCCCACAGATATGAGCCTTGAAGAAGATATTAAGCATCTGGTTAGTCAAACCATCAATACTTTTGGGGGTTTGGATATTGTAATCAATAATGCTGGTCTGGGCATTTATGATGCTGTGGAAAAAACTAGCACTGAAACCTGGGATAAACTTTTGAACATCAATGCAAGGGGCCCTTTTATTCTGTGCCGTGAAACTATTCCACATTTAAGAAAACAAGAACGTTCGTTTATTGTCAATGTATCGTCAGTGGTTGGAGTACGCGGCTACCCCAATCAAGCAGCCTATACAGCTAGCAAACATGCCCTGATGGGTTTTAGCAAAGCTCTGGCTAAAGAAGTGCAGTCGGACGGCATTCGGGTTCATGTCTTGCTTCCTGGTGGGGTAGATACCGATATGTTAAGTTTAGCTAGACCTGATCTGGATAAATCAGTATTGATGAAACCAGAAGAAATTGCCCAATGGGTTTTGTTCTTGGTGACAAGACAAGGGAATGCCACCATAGATGAAGTGCTGATTCGCCGTGAGGCATCTGTACCCTTTGGCTAGTAGCTCGTGGCCTGTAGCTTGTTGGAAATAAAAAAATCTACAAGCCACAAGCTACAGGCTACAAACTGTAATAAGATAGAACGAGTAAAAGTTAATGGAGGAAACAATGAGCAAACGTATATTAATGGTCTGGGGCGGTTGGGAAGGTCATGAGCCTAAACAGTGCGTAGATGTTTTTGCGCCACTCTTAGAAAAGCAAGGTTTTGAAGTAGATATCCGTGATAATTTAGATGTGTATCTCAAGCCTACCCTAAAAAACTATGACGTAATTACCCAAGTGGTAACTATGAGCAGTATTACCAAAGAACAAGAAAAAGGATTACTCGAGGCTATTGCTAGCGGTGTGGGTTACGCAGGTTGGCATGGCGGCATGGGAGATTCTTTTCGCAACAATACCGAATATCAATTTATGGTGGGTGGTCAGTGGGTAGCACATCCTGGAAACATCATTGATTACACTGTAAATATCACCAAAGCTAGTGACCCAATTGTGGCTGGATTAAAAGACTTTAAGATGAAGAGCGAGCAATACTATATGCACGTTGACCCCTCTAACGAAGTGCTAGCAACAACAACCTTTACAGGCGAACACACCCCCTGGGTGGAAGGAACCGTGATGCCGGTGGTCTGGAAACGTATGTGGGGTAAAGGAAAAATCTTTTATTCATCACTGGGTCATGTGGCTAAAGATTTTGAAGTACCAGAAGCCAAAGAGATTACTTTGCGTGGGATTGAGTGGGCTACTAAAGATTGAGGGCTACTCGAGCAACCTAGACATCTTTCCAGCTACCGTGGCATAGTTTGCACCGGTAGCACTGGGTAAGGTATTAGGCAAACCATAATAAGCAAAATAACCCATCACCGCAAATGCCAAGGACTCACGATCTTTAGAATGCCAGCCTGCTTCTTCAAATGTTTTTATAGGAGTAGGCAAACGCTCACGCAGCATTGCCATAAGTGTGGGATTAAGTGCGCCTCCACCAGCTACCAAAATTTCATCTAAGTCTTTTGGTAAAACAAAATCCTGGTACGACTTAGCAATACTCTCAGCACTAAAGGCCGTCAGTGTGGCAATCATGTCTGGGGGTGAAAGAGAGTCAAAAGAAATACTCTTCTCAATTTCCGAAAGGGTAAATAGTTCTCGTCCTGTTGTTTTGGGCAAGGGTTGCCCCAGATAAGGATGCTGCATCAGTTCCGCAAGCACATTATTGTCAACACGACCCAAAGCAGCTAATGTTCCACTCTGATCATACTCGAGTCCAAAATAACGCTTCACAGCTTCATCAATAAGACAATTTGCTGGACCTGTATCAAAGGCAAAAACATCATTGGAATTTCCGTTTGCTGGCAAGTAAGTAAGATTCGAGATGCCACCCAAATTGTGAATAGCCCTAGCTTTCCCTGCTTCACTAAACAATTTGAAATCGCCAAAAGAAACCATCGGCGCACCTTGTCCACCTGCTGCCATATCTGATTGACGAAAATCTGAGATGACCATCGTTTTACAACACTCAGTAACTATAGCTGCTTCACCAAGTTGCAAAGTACTAACTGTATGCCAACCTCGAGCCTCATCAATTTTAGGAATGTGATAGACCGTTTGGCCTGATAATGCAACTAAGTTAATATTGTTTCTTGCCTGTACCTTTGACACAATTTCTGCATAAGCCAAACCAACTTCAGCATGTAGCTGTGTGACAAGAACAATGTTTGACGTTTCAGGTTTAATGACTTGATGCAACCGCTCACGCAACTCAGGTGTATAAACAGCACTCTCTCGGTCAAGGACTTGCCAATAAAGTTTACCTCGCTGTTCCTCGAGTCTCACCAGCACTGCGTCAATGCCGTCAAGTGACGTACCCGACATAACACCTAAAACATTCAGAGCAGGCAATTCTTTCATCACGTTCCTTTAACTTCAAACAAAGCCTCATGAAAGGCTTGGCGAATCTGGTGCATGTGTTCGCCGTGATTGCGAGTTGGGTGAACACGGTTGGTGAGTAGAACCGCAAACCAGTCCTGTTCTGGTTCAATCCATATACTTGTTCCTGTAAAACCGGTATGCCCATAACCTTTGGTTGTAGCGAACTTTCCCGCAAAGGAATCTTCACTTTTAAGTAACCAGCCTAAACCCCGACGCAACTTGCCATCAGTGATATGTTCCTTGATAGTTTCATTTAGCACGTCTTCATTACCAAGCCTCGAGTCCAACTTTAGCCAGGCCTGAGCATAGCTAGCAATATCATTTGCCGTGCCAAAAAGACCAGCGTGTCCGGCAACACCTTCCATCACAAAAGCATTTTCATCGTGAACGATACCCTCCAACACTTTATTTCGCCAACCACAATCTTCAGTGGCAGCCACAGGCACATTCTCGAGCGGACCATAGAACGTTTCAGTCATGCCTAGAGGTTCAAAAATATAACGCTTTGCAAATTCATCCTGACGCAGTTTACTGATGCGTTCAATAATAGCACCCAGAGTAATAAATCCAAGGTCACTGTAAATAATCGTACCTTTTGAATGAATGAGTTCTGTTTGCAAAACATTAGCGATGGCAGTTTGTCTTGTGCTTACCAATGCAAAAAGTGTTTTCCAAGCTGGCAATCCTGATGAATGTGTTAAAAGCTGCCCAATGGTGACATCAGTCAGTGAAGGCGTTTGAAACCAACCGGCATTGCTGATAAATTTACCCACCGTGTCATCAAAACTGATTTCACCATCACTCACAAGCCTGAGAATACACGGCAGTGTTGAAACAACTTTGCTGAGTGAGGCTAGGTCATAGCGAGTATCTAAAGTTACAGCTTCATTACCATAACGGCGAACACCGCAGACTGCAACCGTGTAGCGTTCTTTAGCAGTACCAACTATAGCCACAGCACTAGGAATGTCACGCTTTTCTATTACTTGCTCGAGTATCTTCTTTGCTGCTTCAAGATTAAACGTGGTTTGATTAAACATGGCTAGGCTTTCAGATTTGTGCTTAGCACACTGACCGAGGTGAGTCCTTGAGGCTTTACATCGCCACACAAAACATCTACTGCTGCTTGGGCTGCACATGGACGGAAGCTAAAGGCGCATACATAGGTTGGCACATTCAAATAGCTAAGTTCATACGGGTCACGTAAAGCCACTACAATCAGTCTATCTTTGGCAATAGACATTAGTTTTTGAATCACTTCACTCTGACTCTTTTGGTCAAAATCCACACCTGGCAAAGGATAATTTTCTGTTACCGCAATGACTAGACTATCTTGATTAAGCTCGAGTTCCTTATTTACTAAAACATCCTCTGCTGATAAAACGTGAAGGTTGCCAAACCGTTTACGAGCTTCTTCTAAAAAATAATCAAAGGCCGCCGTGGTTTGATTGGGGCCAATCCCTCTGGTGGCTCCGAGAAGGTCATAACTGGTTCTGGTGGTGGTATTTACTAGCGTAATAGCTTGTGACGTTGCAACAGGGAGAAGGTTTGATTCGTCACGCAATACCGCAACTGCATGACGGGAAACCTTGAGTTCAATTTTCCTATTGTCATCACTGCCTACTTTTTTCCACTCAGTCTTACTCTTGGGAAAAAGGTTATAGCGAGACTTGAGCGATAAAACACGACGCACGGCATCATCAATTCGTACTAGGGGCAACTGACCGTTTTGCACTGCTTTTTTGACAGCCTTGAGCAAAGCCGTCTGCTGACGTAAGTAATTTTTTGCATCATGGTCATAATGTTCTTCGGCAAGCATAATCAGGTCTACTCCAGCATTAAAGGCTTGTACTGCAGAGTCTTCTGGAGCATAGTTCTTTTTCATGGCCTTCATATTCATGCTATCTGTCAAAATCACGCCATCAAACCCCATCTCTTTTCTTAGTACATCCTGCAGAATAATCGGTGAAAGCGTCGCAGGGCGATGTGGGTCAAGGGCAGTAAAAATAATATGAGCAGTCATCACCATATCCACGCCTGCTTTAATCCCTTCGGCAAAGGGAAATAAATCCATCGCAAATAATTCTTCCCTGCTGCGATTCACAGTAGGAATACCTCGGTGACTATCGGTTGTGGTGTCACCGTGTCCAGGGAAATGCTTGACTGTAGGGATGGCTCCACCATCTCTTGTACCCTTCACTGCTGCCCCTGTCATGGCTGCAACACGCTTTGGATTTTCACCAAAGGAACGCATACCAATAATCGAGTTATGCGGATTTGAATTGCAATCGGCGGCTGGCGCAAACAGTGTATTCAGCCCAACAGCACTTAACTCCTGCCCGATGACTTTATACATCTGGTAAGCATCTTCAGGAAGGTTGGTAGCTCCCAAGGCCATATTGCCTGGCCCAGTACAACTTCCTGGTACCATCACACCCCAAGCACCCTCCTGATCTACTCCCAGCATTAAAGGAATTTTGAGGCGTGTATTGGCTGCAAAACTTTGCAACTCGGTAGTAAGTGCAAAGGCTTTTTCTGGCGTAGGCACATTATCGTTGCTGATATAAGAGCTGCCAACAAAATAATCTTCCATCAGGACTCGAGCCTCATCCAGACGGTCACCCGCAAAGGCCAGCAAAAAAAGTTGACCAATTTTTTCTTCTAAAGTCATTTGAGTTATAAGCTGCTCAACATCCATACCTATTCCCCTTTCTTTGAAAAAGCCTCGTCAACGTTTGACACAAGTCATCTCGAGTTTTTTAATATAAGTATCCATAGCACATTATTTACACTTTCGTTCATCATTGCGAGCATCGGTATAGAGTTCCTTAAACGACAATAAAGTTCTGGCTTGCCGCATCCGCAAAGCGAACTTCCTTCACGACAAACTCTGCGAAATAAGATTGCTTCGTCGCTTATTGACTTGTAGAACACCCTTAACAACATAAACTGGCCTTGTTTACCCAAAACGCTCCTCGCAATGACGAATGGGAGTGGCTAACTACCTTCAGGTGTTGTGGAAATAGATAGTCGTGATGACTTATGTACATCTTCACTTCACAGCCCCCATCGTCAAACCGCGCACCAAATAACGCTGGAAAAAGAGTGCCAAAAGAAACGGTGGTAACAAGGTCAGCACTGCCGCCGCCGACATGGCCTCCCAGGCTACTTCGTATTGACCAATAAAAAGCGTGAGCACCACCGTCACCATCTGAGAATCTGACGAACGTGTAAAAATAAGCGGCACTAAGAAATTATTCCAAACTGTTAATAGAGATACTAAAAACACGGCAGCCATGCCAGGACTGGCCAAAGGGATAATAATATAGCTAAGAAGTTGCCAGCGACTACAGCCGTCAATAAAAGCAGCATCCTCAATCTCGAGCGGAATATCACGCACAAAGGTTGACATGAGCCACACCGAAAGCGGTAATAACAGAGTGATAAATAAAATAATTAATCCAGGCAAGGTATCCAAAAGTCTTAACCTGGACATCAGAAAAAAGAGAGCGATCAGTGAAACCCAAATTGGCAAAGGCATCATCAGCATCAGAAAGTAAAAGGAAAACTGTTTGCCACGAAAGCGCATTCGTGCAAAGATGTAGCCTGCACCCGTGGAGAGCAGCGTGACAACCAGTGAAGAAATGATACTTACCACAAGGCTGTTACGCACACCTGACCACATCAGTCCAGCAGTAGGTGAAAACCCACCCGCACGATATTTTGCACCACCAGTAAACAAATCAATATAATGCTCGAAGGTAGGGCTTTTTGGAAACCAGACTTTATAAGGCGTAGCATAGAGGTCAGTGCGACTGGAGATACTCAAGACAATCACCCAATAAATTGGCGCAAGAGCCCAAAATAGGGCCACTAAACAACCTATGTAGATAAGTGCGAGCCTTAGACCACTGTGTACTTTCATCGGTGCACTTTCATCGGTTTTCAATCCCTTGGTTATACAAGCGCGAGATAAAGAAAAGTCCAAAGCCCAAGGACATGATTAAAATCAAGTACGAAAGTGCAGCACCCAGTCCAATTCGCAAATCACGAAAGACCAGTTCGTAGTTATAGATCATTAGCGTCTTGGTAAAAGGGTTGATAGCTCCACCGGCTGAACCGCCGGCAGTGAGCGTCCAGATCACATCAAAAATTTGAAAGGAGGCAATAAATTCAATCACCAGAGCAATGGCAAATGACGGTAACAAAAGTGGCAAGGTAACATGGCGTAAATTGGCCCATCCACCTGCACCATCAACCTTAGATGCATCATAAAGCTCGAGGGGAATCCCTTGCAACCCTGCTAAAAGCAAGATGGTCGGAAAGGCAAAGCGGGTCCAAGTCTGCACCACTGCCACCCAAAAGAGCTGTGACTGCGGATCACGAAGCCAAGACTGATATTCGTTTATAAAACCAAACTGATACAAAAAGCCATTAAACGCACCGTACTCGCCATTTAAGAGCCAGCCCCACAAAAAACCGTTGACGACGGGCGGCATCATCCAGGGCAAAATCACCAATGTGCGCACCATCCCGCGCCCAGGAAAGCGTTCATTGAGCAGAAGCGCAATTGAAAAAGCAACCAGCATTTCTAGGGGCAGCGTAAATACAACAACTAAAAGACTGCGTAAGGCCACCTGCCAAAATTCGCTGCTGCTTAGAAGTTTTATATAGTTCTCGAGCCCTACAAATTGAGGTGGGCGGTTAATGCGGAGGTTTCTCGAGGTCAAACTGGTGAATAGTGAATCCAGTGCCGGGTAATAAATAAGCAAAGCAACCACAACTAAAATAGGTATCAGGATAAACCAAACAAACCGAAAATCTCTGTGCAGTGAACGGCGCATTACTATCCTTTAGAAGTCATTCTAGATGGCTTATGTTCGTGGTGTCGTCAACATAAAATGTATCCTATTTCGTCATTGCGAGGCTCAGTTGAGAGTGTTATAAAAACTAACTCAGCTAACTGTTACTGTCTTCCCGAAGCAATCTCTCTTCACAAATTAACTGACAAGAGCTTTTTATAAGGTTTATAAAACCCCTTCACTGCAAACTCAGAGCCGGGAGATTGCTTCGTCGCTTGTTTCCTGTTAGTACACCTCTAAAATCATTCACTCGCATTTCTGACTCGAGACGCTCCTCGCAATGACGAAAGGAAGTGAATACTTGCTCCCATGTTGATATGGAAACAAGTATTCGGAATTTCCCATGCCTATTACTTTTTACTCGTATTCAGTCTTTAAGTTATTCCACTCTTCGGCAAGTTTGTTAATGACATCATCCGAGGACATACCTGTTTGTGCAGCCTCGAGTACCGTCTCACCAACAACTTGAGTAAAAGGCCCCCACCACAGTGCGTAGCGTGGCAATTCATCTACGTGCATACTCTGTGCAGCGATCTCGTCGTTGCCGACAATTTTACCTTCCTCGTTTAGCGCATTGGCAACTGAGGTTCTCGAGGGGTAAAGACCGAAAGCGTTGTAGATAGCAGTTTGATTTTCAGCACCTACATACCACTCAATAAACTTCCAGGCGGCTTCGGCATTTTTAGAATTTTTGTCAATGCCAATCCCAGCCGGGAAACTCCAGGTGTTACCCACTTCAGGAAGCACCAAATACTTCACATCGGGTGCTTGTTTAGAAGTGTCAGGATTATTGGCGACTTGCACTGAACCTTGCCAGCCCTGGTGAAATGTACCCGTACCACTCCAGAAGAGCTGATGTTGATTGATGGAACCAGCTAGCATTTCAGGACTGATAAGTTCATCTTTAAGAAAACCAAGGAGCATGGCCATAGCTTCTCGAGCTTTGGAACCTTCATCAGCGAAAACTGGATTAAGTTCATCATCAAACATAGGGTCACCCATCGAAAGGGCCATTAAATACCATGACCAGTCATTAGCCCCAAAAGCAATCGGATGTTCATCTAAACCTTTTTCCTTAAGAGCTACGGCCTGGTCACGTAGTTCTGCCCAAGTTGCAGGTGGTGCATCAAAACCAGCTTCTGCCAGTCTGGCAGCGTTGTAATCCATCATCACCAGTTGCAAATAAACTGGAATCCCGTAAGTCTGGTCATCTACGGTCCAAAAATCCGTCTTATTAAAGTCAGCCATATCCAAACCGCTCATTAAATCATTCAGGGGAAGCAGATTTCCTGTCGCCACGATATTAGAAGGAGCTTCTTCGGTTAAGAAAACCACGTCGGCTGCAGCTTGACCTGATGCGGCTGCAATTTGTACGCGGCTAAAAAGGTCAGCCATTTGCACCGACTGAACTTCAACCGTGATACCACTCTCTGCTTGAAAGGCTTTGAGGGATTCTTCATCGGGTGGCACACCCCAAGCAGGGGTTAGAAAAGTAATGGTTTGGGCAACACCCAAGGTCAAAAAGAACATAACCAAAACACCTAAAATCTTTAGCTTTTGCTGAATCATATATTTCCTCCATAGAATAAACTTGTCGTAGTTGCAGAGTTTCGATATATCTGTATTGATTATCTGTATTGACTGAATACTGCTCCTTTCATAGGTAAATTAAATGATGCCAAAATCTATAACAGTATAAATTTCACTGGTGCTTTTAAGCCTTGCTGTAGCGTACACTCTAACATCTCATTCAGACGATTTCAAATTGGAGCAAACTTAACCCCAGGGCAAGCGAAAGCAGAATGGCCAATTTTGCATCAGCTAAGACGATAACCTACTCGCTCAGCACAAAGAAATCCAATTCCTTGAATGACCCTATATCCCTATATATCAGAGTGTGCTAGACGTTTAAGTCTCCAACTCAGTGTGTAGATGACCAGATAATACCTGCTGTATGATATAAGTACGGAAAATACTTTATTACAAAGGAGAATAGCTATGCATCCCATTACTGACCCACAACTAGCTGCTGGATTAGCGACATTTAACCAGGTCGTTCCCGGCGGTTTTAACCTAAATGATATTCCAGGTACACGCCAATTTTTAGATGGCTTGTTTTCAGCCATGGCAGCGCAAACACCAGATATCCTCGGTGTGATAACCAGCGACCACCACGCCCCCGGGAGTGACGGTGCACCTGATGTGCTGGTGCGTATCTATCAACCTGCAACACGCCCCGAAGTCTTGCCAGTTCTGCTCTGGATTCATGGGGGCGGTTATGTGATGGGTACTATGCAAGGGGATGATCTGAAAGCAAAAAGTTTAGCACTTGCTTTGAATTGCGTAGTGGCATCCGTAGAATATCGCCTTGCACCCGAATATCCTTTCCCTGCACCATTAGAAGATTGCTACGCCGCACTCAAATGGTTAGCGACTAATGCTAAACAGTTTGGGGTTAATCCGGCCCGCATTGCTATTGGTGGAGCTAGTGCTGGCGGTGGTTTAGCCGCAGGACTTGGTTTACTGGCTCGAGACCGCAAAGAAGTTGCAGTTTGCTATCAACTTTTGATTTACCCCATGATTGACGACACCAATGTTGCACAGGCCGGACCCAATATACCCGATTCACCTCTCTGGAGCAGGGCCAACAACTTAGTCGGCTGGCGTTCGTATCTTAATCAGGAGCCGGGTAGCGAAAGTATCTCTGAGTATGCAGCAGCCTTTCGCGCCAAAGATGTAAGTGGTTTACCACCAACCTATATTGGGGTTGGCACACCTGACTTGTTTCGTGATGAAGATATTGCCTACGCACAACGCCTGATCAAAGCTGGGGTTCCTATCGAACTGCATATTTATGCCGATGGGTTTCACGGGTTTGACTCGTTTGCGGCTGAATCAGATACGGCAAAGCGGTTTACGGCAGAGTATATAAAACTGCTGGCTCGAGCGTTGCATGGTTAGAGGGAGTCAGTCAGTTGAAGAAAATTGGCTCGAGGCAGTAGGCAAATCAATCAACAATTTCTTCTTTCTCATCTATGGCAGTATAATCACCTTATGTAAGGGGTTTATGTGTTCTTTAATCTGTATAATTCCTAGTTAAAGCGCAGTTTCACTAGAGGATTCATGAATTTAAGCATTAGTAGTACAAATTTTATTTTCGAGCAGGTAGCTCTTAATTTTTCAACTGAGCGTTTTACCAACGTGTTTGCAGAAAAAAACAATAAGACTCTAAAGGAAACGCTCGAGCATAGCCGTTATGAAAAATTCAAGATTCATATCGAAAAACATTACAGTTCCTATTTGAATTGGCCATTAGGCAAATTTTTATTACATCTCAAACTTAATAATGATACTTATTACAAAAACTTTCTTAATAAATATGGCGATTTAATTTATGCCGAATTTTCCATTGCTAGCAAAGTGCACCTCAGTAAGAAGGGAATTTATGCCTATAGAGTGGGTGATGATTTGAAATATCTCGGGAGATGCCGAGACTCCATGCAAAAAAGAGTGAACCAAGGTTATGGAAAAATTCATCCTAAGAATTGTTATCTAGACGGTCAAGCTACCAATTGCCACCTCAATGCTTTAATAGCTAGTCAATCGAATATTTCTTTTTGGCTTTATAGTTTAGAGAGTGATAGTGAAATAGAGTACCTTGAAAAGGAACTTATCAAAATATATAAACCCGCTTGGAATCTTCAGCACGTGTAATTAGTACTCATTGCGCTTTAACCAATCGCCGCATGGAACGCTGACAAGTTCTGTTAAATGTCTAGAAAAGTCCTGGATACGTCAATTCTCACCTTTGGCCAGTGCCCACGTTAAACCCTTTAAAACACATGAAAGGAGAACCCTATGACACAGGCTGAACAAATACTTAGTGGAGTCAGACAGTTACTAGGCGATAAGGATAATGAAGTTTTTTCACGAGAGGCAATTCGTCAAAAAATCAATGTAAGTAGAGAAATCTGGGATGCAAGCTATAGCCCTACATTTCAAGCAATGCGTAGTGACCAGCCAGGAGGAGCACCTGCGATTGCGGAGAAATACAAGAATATTTTTAGGCAAGTAGCTCATGGCAAGCATACTCTTACAGACAATGGTTTGCAGGTCATTCACTCTATGGTTTCACTACGCACTGCAAAGGACACTTAATCGTTCCCTTCAAAACTCACACAGTAGTCAATACTTGTCGAAACTTACTCTAAACTCCTTAAACGCAGATGAGTTTTGGCGTTAAGCGAAGCACCCTCAACCCTTCATCAATCAACTCTTCTTTACCTCGAGTAAGCTAAGTAAACGTTATTCTTATTTTTGGTAGTACAATCACTCTATGAAAGAGCCTTTTCGTTCTTTCATATATAATCACGATATTTAGGGGTCACATCATTGATAGCAAGGTCGGAAATGAATTCTAACGAAGTTTCCCTATTAGCAAAGGCTACACTGGATGGGTCAATGCCTTTTCCTGAGATTATTAGCAAGCTCATTGCCCACAACGTCGAGTATTATCATGTGGATTATGCATCTGCTTCATTTACGTTCTACAGCACCTGAGGTGCGGTCGTGTTAGTGCCTATCCTATTCGAGGAATTGCCTTCAATATCTGAAAACTTTGATGTGATTGCACTTAAAGCAGCCATTCTCGATAGCCAGCAACATGGGCAAAAGTTTCGCATTTTTTGCGAGCGGGCCGTGCAAGCTGGTGTGCAGGGATACATTGCGTATCTCAGGGGCCAGCGAGTTACCTATTTCGGTCGTCAAGGAGACCAACATACAGAATGGTTTCCCGGGGCAGGACCAAGCGGTAATTGACTACTTACCTTAAATGAAACATCATCAACCCTGCTTTATCTCGAGTGCCAACCACGCAGCCACCTCAACAGGTTCTTTATTCACCACTCGCAACTCAACCCCAGCAGGTAAAGCATCCTTAAAGGCTTGAGTTAGAATCGGGCTTAATGCAGTAATGCCACCCACAAAAGCCACCAGCAAAGATTTTCCCAGACGATTTAAGAGCAGCATCGCGAGCTGGGCAAGTTCCCTTCCGGCCTCTTTCAAAATACCAATCGCAGCTTCATCATTTTGATTTGCAGCTTTAGCCACCGCCGGTGCAAGCGCAGCCAGTTTGCTGCGACCACCTTCATAAATAATTGGGGAAATCTGAGTCCAGGTTTCAACACCCAAGGCTTCACAAATAGCAGTGGCTAAAGGTTGATTAGATTTATTGCCAGTGGCATCCATCTGGCGTAAGACCTGTTTGAGTCCTTCCCGCCCAATCCAGAAACCACCGCCAGCATCATCAATCAAATAGCCAAAACCACCCGAGCGCAAACTCGAGCCATCTTGTTTTAAGTGATAAGCAATGCTGCCCGTGCCAGCATAAACCACCACACCTTCGTCTGGCTTAAAAGCACTTAAGTAAGCTAGTGTAATATCGTTATAAACCGTAACTGAACTTAAAGGAAGCTCGAGAATCTTTGCTATTGTTTCCTGGAAAAATGTTGCAGCATCCGCATGGGCAGAAAGTCCAGTGATGCCTGCGACCACTGCTTGCGGACGAGCTTTACCTAAAACCTCACTAAGTATTGCTGATAATGTTTGAAAAATAGCCGCACGTTGTTCCTGAGTAGCTACATGCCCAGAAATGGAAGTCGTCTTGCCTTCAGCAATTAGACGTGTTTCGTCCACCAGTCGCCAGCGTGTACTCGAGCCTCCGGCATCAATACCAAGTGCAATCATTGGACTTAAGTCTAGCAAAGCAGGACGGAGAATGTAGAATGTAGATTGATACACTCGAGGAGTCTTTATGTCAACTGAAAGTATTGCTAACGCTTATCAGGATTTAGATATGTGGTCTTTAGAAAAAACTATTGCCGCCATTATTGATAGTAATCAGCGTGCAGTAGAAGCCGTGCAACAAGCTCTTCCACAAATCACCAGGGCTGCTGAAGGAATTATGGCCTCGCTTAAAAATGGTGGAAGATTGATTTATATAGGTGCAGGAACTTCTGGCCGCTTAGCTATGCAAGATGCTGCTGAGTTGCCGCCCACTTTTGGTTTTGAAAATACACTGGTGTTACTAGCAGGTGGCCCCCAAGCTGGCAACAAAGCCCAGGAAAACGCTGAAGATGATTTTGAAGCTGCGATAAGAGAAATTGAAGCTGCGAACGTAAGTAAAAATGATGTAGTAATTGGTCTTGCTGCCAGTGGCAAAACGCCTTATACCCTTTCGGGAATCAAACGGGCTCGAGAATTAGGAGCCTTTACTATAGGTATTGCCAATAATGCCAACACACCGCTTTTAACTGAGAGTGAGGTTGGGATTTTGCTCGAGACGGGTCCAGAAGTCCTGGCTGGTTCAACACGTTTAGCTGCTGGAACCTCGCAAAAAATTTTGCTTAATGCCCTTTCCACCAGCGTCTTAGTTCAATTGGGTGGAGCCTATCAAAACCTGATGGTGGGTATGCGCTCAACTAATAGTAAACTTAGAAAACGGGCGGCTAACATGGTTAGCTTGGCGACGAATGTAGATGAGGTAACGGCCCAGCAAGCCCTCGAGCGTAGTCAGGGGCGAATCCGTGAAGCGATTGTGATGCTTAAAAAGAATATAAGCCTGCAAGACGCAGAAGGATTACTTGCTTTTCATCAGAACCGTGTGCGCGATGCTCTCGAGGATTAAGTTTCAAATTGTTACTGGCGCACCAGGGACAGGCAAATCTACAACTGTTCAGGCTTTGCTTGCCCTAAAAACTGAATGTATTGTTTTTGACATAGATTGGCTTTCTGACAGTGCTAGTTCACTAGCAGGGCGTTCTATTTATACTGACGCAAGTACCTGGGAACCTTATCGCAAACTCTGGTTTGAGATCTTAAAAGGCATTTCGCTTAATCATCAGGTGACTGTTTTATTTGCCCCTATATCTAAACAGGATATTGAAGGGCTTGTTGACAAAGCTACTATCAGTTGGCTTTTACTTGATTGTAGTGATAATGAAAGAATAAAAAGGCTCGAGCAACGCCGATGGTCGCAAGACAAAATTCAGGAAGCCCTTAATGACGCAAACGAATTACGCCAAGAAGTGTCTGATGTTATAGATACTTCAAATAAAACACCTGAGGAAGTCGCGAAGAAAATCCTCGAGTGGCTTACCAAGCCTGCCTAAGCAAACGCAACCAATTTTTGTGCATAATGTTTTCAATATCTTCTTTACTAAACCCCCTCTGCTTTAACATCTCAGGAAGTTTTTGTAAATCCATAATCGTATCTAAATCACTGGGTGATTGCTCACGACCAAAGCCCCCATCTAAATCTGTACCTAGTGCCACATGACGGGTATTACCTGCTAATTCGCACATATAAGAAATATGGTCACACACATGATTCAGCGTGACCTGATGATTAGTTTCTACACTCCAAGGGAATTTAAGCATCCATGAATCAAGTGCCACACCCACTACGCCCTCCCTGACAAAAATGGCTTTGAGTTGTTCATCACTAAATTGTCGTTGATGAGGTACTAAAGCTCTGGCGTTGTTGTGGCTGGCTAATACAAGACCGTCATAGTGCTCGAGAGCCTGCCAAAACGACTGGTCAGAAAAATGGGTCATGTCTAATAAAATACCCAACCGAGACATTTCTTTTAAGAGTGGTTTGCCTAAATCGGTTAAGCCGAGTTCAGTAGCTGTGCCGCCCGCATAACGACCTGGGCCGTAGTGGGTTGGTCCCAGCAAACGCAAGCCCTGTTTGTACCAAAGCTCAAGCTGCTCTGGTTCTAAAATGGGGTCAGCTCCCTCCATACTCAAGACAAAACCCAAAGGTAGATTAGCTGTGTCTTCTTGCTGCCAATCTTTTAGATGAAACTCTAAAGCATCTTTATCTTCAATAATACGCACATGCCCTTGCTGCTCTAAAGCACGGTAGTAAGCTAGTTGCCCCTGGGCTACAGCATAAGCCTGAGCAGTCGAGCGGTAATCAATATAGTCAACTGCCTTACCTGTAGAGCGTGCCAGCATGGTTACAAAACTCAAGAAGACTTTGCCTTTTTTCATTTCTGGGAAAGCCACTGTGTTTTGACCTCGGCCTTTGCCGGCTAGAGCTTGTTCTTGGGCGCGAATAGTATAAACACTTTGCAATAAATCTCGGTTCCATTGCAGGGCGTTCCAGGATAAATCTATGTGAGCATCAATGATGAGCATGATATATCCTAACGTAATCTAGAACGAAGAAGGATTATCTCTATCAGGAATAAGCTCGATAAGCCCACGTAGTGCTTTATTGACAGCTTCTGAGTTAGGAAAATATTGCCGCACATCTTCGTCTAACTCAATAGCAGGTTCAATCATTTCTACTGTTACTGAACCATCGGGATGACGAATTTTGAGCGTACGGGCTTGCCCAGTAAAGTGACGGTATTTTCCTCTAATACCATTTGAAAAATCATAGTTGTCACGCATAGTGTTATTCACCTCCTTGCTCGTAAATCTTTCTTTCCTTTATATTTGCTTTTCGGGAGCTAATAATACGAATAGCCTCTTCACGTTCTGTAAAACTCACAATAAGTAAGTTACTTTTTGCAAAACCAAGTAACAAAAAACGCTCTTCTTCTATCGAATGCTCAGGATCATTAATCACAATATTGAATGGGTCTAAAAAAGCCTCACTTGCCTCAGAAAAAGAAACTCCATGCTTTTCCTGATTAGAGAAGTCTTTATCTTCATCCCATTCAAATACAGGTTTCACAGATTGATTATACTGCTAAAAACGCAAAAATTGGCTAGTTCTTTAACGAACTGAATTCAGGGAAAGGCAACAGTGTGAGAAATATGGTTCCAAGATAACCTTCAAAGATTCAAAAGGACAAATTGGCATCTCTTACAACACCTCTTTAGCACTTACTTCCTAACCAACCTGAATCCGCTTAGCTAACTCAGTCACTCGAGCCCTTTACTTATTACAACATTCACATTCCCAGAATTCAAACTACTTGTTTTTTGATATGCTTCTAAAAAAGAAAGGATACACATATGCCCAGAAAAACCTTCACTCACCCCAACGCTTCTTCCAGTGTGCCATTATCTCCTGCCGCCAGAGCCGGTGATTTAGTCTTTATCTCAGGACAGGTTCCCACCGATGCCAGCGGTAACATTGTAGGCAACACCATCACCGAGCAAACCCATCAGGTTTTCAAGAATTGTCAGGCTGCGCTGGCTCTAGCCGGAGCCAGCTTTGATGACGTGGTTAAAGTGAATGTGTTCCTTACCGATGTCAATTACTTTGGAGCCATGAATGAAGTCTACAAGCAGTATTTTTCTGATTCACCGCCAACACGCACTACTGTAGGCACACCACTAGCCCGCTTAGGACTCCTTATTGAAATTGACATGGTTGCTTACGCACCATTATGAATATCAGCGATTTAGATACACCAAGCGTAGTCATTGACCTTGACCGAGTAGAAGCCAATATTCAAAAACTGCAAAGCTATTGTGACTTCCACAACATCAAATCACGCCCGCACATCAAAACTCATAAATTGCCTGTCTTGGCTTATAAACAACTCGAGGCTGGTGCAGTTGGCATCACTTGTCAGAAGCTGAGTGAGGCCTTAGTCATGGCTGCGGCTGGTATCAAAGATATTTTGATTACCTATAACATTATTGGCAAACAAAAAATCGAGCCTTTAGCACAGCTTGCCAAACAAACCAAACTTTCTATTGCTATTGATAATGAGGTCGCTCTAAACACCATTGCACAAGCAGCAAGTTTAGCTAAAGCAAACATTCATCTTTTAATCGAGTTTGAATCTGGCAATGAACGTGTAGGTGTGCAAACACCACAAGAAGCCTTAGGGCTGGCACAGAAAATTCAGCAGCATCCTTTTCTAAAATTTGAAGGATTGATGACGTACCCTTGCGGTAAACAAGCCGCTACCTTTATCGCCGCAGCCAAACCTTTATTTGTCAAGGCTGGCATAGAGATAAATACTGTTTCCGCAGGTGGAACACCAGGCATGTGGACTATGCACGAGGTTGCAGATATCACTGAATTGCGAGCTGGCACATATATTTATAATGACCGCAACATTGTAGGTAGTAGCACTGCCACTTTAGAAGAATGTGCGTTGCATGTTCACGCCACCATCATTAGTCATCCAACAGAAAATAGAGCAGTAATTGATGCCGGTTCAAAAACGCTGAGTAGTGATCTGGTTAGACCTGAATATGGAAAAGGCTATGGGCTCATTTTAGAGTATCCAGATGCCATCATCACAAAACTCAATGAAGAGCACGGAATTATTGATCTTTCAAGTTGCACCAAAAAACCCGTCATTGGTGAGGTAGTACGCATTATCCCTAATCATGTTTGTGTGGTTACTAATCTACATGATGAAGTCGTGGTGCATCGTCAAGGTTTACTTGAAGGTGTGTGGCCAGTCTGGGCTAGGGGAAAAACAAAATAGCTATCTCTAACTGGCATGTTAAAAACTTTTCAGGAATCTCTCTTCACTGACTTCGCATCAAAATAATTGAGGAGAGATTCCTTCGTTGCTTATGTCCTTCAAATGATACAAGCTGAATAATAGATAACTATTTCACCCTATAGGCGCTCCTCGCAATGACGAATGGATATGAAATTTTGAGTTCACGACAACATGAACTCAAAATTTCGGGATGACTCGTGTTGCAGAATGATTCCTGTACAAAACTTATTCCTTGGCTGGATTGCGCCCAATCACTGGATACTGCTCGAGTTCACACACTGCTCCACTCACTGGCTCAGAACTATCTGATAACCAATGAACCGCATGAGGTGCAACTTGCTCTGGGGTCATCAGGGCACCAGTAGGCGCAAAAGTTTTAGAAACGTTTTTATACCAGTCTTCAGGTAAACCATCTTTAATTTTGAGCTTGATTTCATTTTCGCTTAAGATCCAACCAAGATTTAGTTGATTGACACGAATATGCTCCCTTGCGTAAGCATCAGCTAGATTGCGGGTCATGGTCATCATGGCCCCTTTAGACATAGAATAAGCCAGCAATCTTGCTTCACCACAATAAGCATTAAGCGAACCGATGTTAAGAACAACGCCTTTACCCTGTTTACGAAAATGGGGCAGAGCTGCACGCACCAGAAGAAGTGGTGCACGCACATTGATGGCCATAATCAAATCAAAAAATGTCGCGTCCGTTTCAGTAAGGTCTGCCCTGGTAATCAGCGCAGCATTATTTACAAGTCTGTCAATTCTGCCAAATTCTTTAACTACCGCATCAATCAAAATATCAGCACTTTCAGGCTTTGCCAAATCTGCACTAAGATAAGGCTGATTTAATCTATCCGCGGTGGTTTTCGTTTCATTTTCATCTAGGCCGTGAATAAGAACCCTTGCACCTTCAGCAATACAACGTTCGGCTATGGCTTTACCAATTCCGGTACTCGAGCCGGTGACTAAGATGGCTTTGTTATTTAACATCATATTAGTTAGATACCTCCTCCTTCTTTTAGAAAGGGAGATACAGAGGGATTCCCCTTTCTCCCCTGCCCCCCTGCTATATCTCTACTCTCTCGCTCGGTTTACCCACCCACACCCGCCGAGATGGATACTTTACCCTTAGATAGTCCACAAATTTCTGCGGGTCTTCAAGGTTGCCGTCAAACATATCGTAGTGGTCAGGCACACTAAGTTGAACCTCGAGTCCGCCCAGTAAATCTGCTGCCTCTTGATACATCATATTGCCAATGATGCCACTCTGGAAACGCTTTGCATCTCGCCCATTGATGGGCACAAAAGCCACGTCATACTTCCATTTAGACAAACGTGCCTGCAAACCTTCCCACCAGACAGTGTCGCCTGCATGATAGATAGTTTTGTTTGGACCTTCTAAAACATAACCAAGATATGGGAAAAAACCTTCAGGAGTTTCGTCAAAAAATTCGTGTGAGGCTTTAATGGCGTTTACCTTGATATTGTGAATCGTTTCTGCTTCACCATCACTAAGAAGAACGAGCCGTGATTCAGGTACACCCAACTCGAGCATTCGCTGCTTACAGGCTTTTGGAGCAACAAAAGTCGCATTGGTTGCTTTTGCTAAACCGCTTACAGCAGTGGGGCAGATATGGTCTGCATGATCGTGAGTACAACAAACAAGTGCTACACTAGCAGCATCTTCTGGTGCAAAGAGTGGTGGAACATTCCGCCCTTGCATTTCTGCAAGAAAGGGATCAATAAGTAAAACCGTCTTATCTAGTTTGACAATAAAACTGTGCTGACCTAACCACCAAAATGCAGAACCCTTAAAACTTTGAACATCATCAAAGAGAGCTTTACCTTTAAGCATGTTTTACCGCCTTTCACTTTATATAGATATTTTATACTGTCATTTAGATATAGGGTGAGCTTGCAAACTTTTAACGAACTTGAAGCACCCTTATTAAAAGGTAAATCATACTCGAGTTCCCCAAGCCTTATAAAAGTTCTCCCTACTCTTTTCTATCACATCTTTAGGATCTTGCTGCCACAGCGAATCTGGAAAGTGGTCAGCAGAAAAAAGCTCGAGTGCGTAAGCCCCATTAAAGCCTGAGGCTTCTATAGCTTTTAACATTGCAGGCAAATCAATTAAACCCTCGCCAGGAATCACTCGGTCAGCAATGGCTCTAGGTTCGCCCTTGGGCCAGTCACACAGGTGAACAGCAAAGATATTTTTTAACTTTGCCAAACGCTCTAAGATCATTGGCTCTCGCCAGACATGCCAGACATCTAGCAAAAGTCCAAAGTTTGGATGATTTATATCTTGAGTGAGGGTCAGTGCTTCATCTAGGGTAGAAATAAACGAATCATTATTCATAAGTACAACGCTCAAAGGTTCAAAAGCTATGTTCATATCTTTGCTAGCGGCGTGAGCAGCAAGAATTGGGTAGAGCTTTCTCGCCATTTCGTGAGCAACACGGAAATTATAATTTGGGGCATTACCAGAAATAGCTACCAGTGGTGTATTAGGGAAAAATTCTGCAAACAAATCTACTGAGTGCATAAACCGTTCGATGCGTTTTTCTGCATCAATAGGTTCAGGTGACATGGAATCAGAAAACAGTGCATGGACTCTGGGTTGAATGGAACAAACAGGGAGTTTGGTTTCTTTTAAGTAGGCAAGCTGCTCTCTAGCTTTAACAGTATCTTTTGAGAGTTTGCGTTCACACACTTCAATAGCATCTACACCTAATTGTAAATAGAGCTTGACATCTTCTTCAAAGCTTAAATGCCAAGTGGTAAATTCGCTTACGGCAAAAGATGGTCTTGAGCGGTTGGTCATACTAGAATTGTAACGCCCTAAAGGATACAAAGGGAATAGTTATAAAAGTATTCGTTGCACACACTATCAAGTAATAATCTAAGACGACTACAACGTGCTCTACTCACCTGCCTCGAGCATATCCAAAAATGCCCCAGACTATTTGCAACTTTGACAGGTTTTTGAGAACTCTCATGCGACCACATATAAAGAGCTTCTTTATCTTGCATGGGGTCAAAAATAAGCTGGTCTCCTGAACCATCGCCAGCAATAGCAATCACAGGATGACCCAAGGCCTCACTAGGCCATTTAGAACGTTCTGCCACATTATAACCATGACTCAAATCATCAGCGACATGGTAAAAACACTCGAGTGACCAACCATCCCTACCTACAGAAAAAGTATTTAAAGTAGGAGCAAAGCCATTTGCTTTTTTGAGAAAATGCTTATAAGACTTAGGTAGCTTCAACTCCAAAGCTTGCTCGAGTTGCTTTATCTTGGCAACGCTGGGTGCCTTGCGCTCGGTAATTTTTCCCATATAGCTCATGCCTATTTCTTTAAGGTCACGCATAGTTAGCTCCTGTAAGTTGCTTCGATGTTAATCGGAAAACCTGGATTGATTTCTTTATAGAGTTTTTCATAGGCTTTATCATTGGTAATCGCTGTGTCCTCGTATAAATCCCCCTCGAGTGTTGTGATGGTGGTCTCGAGACGTTTCAGCAAAGCCTTGGTGGTTACCTTCTTATCACTCATTAGGTAACAATACTGCTTTTACATACTCACCTTTGTGCATTTTTTCAAAACATTCCTGCCAATTTTGCAAAGGAGCAGTTTTGCTAATTAAGGGTTTTACATCAAGTTGCCCAGAAGCCATCATAGATAAAATTCTTTCCCAGATAGGATAGTTGTGCGAAAAACTGCCTTGGAGTTTCACCGCTTTTTGCACCACCTGATCAAGGCTAAAATTCATTGGCTGTGGTCCCCAGCCCACCTTAGTAATTTGCCCCGCCGGACGCACCACACGCATGGCTAGCTCGAGCGTCTTTGAAATCCCTGCTGCGTCAATTACCACATCCACACCGTACCCATCACCAAAGTCACGAACGTATTCTTCAACATTTTCTGTTAGCGTTTTATCTGCACCCAGTTGTTTAGAAACTTCCAAACGTTTTTCATCATTAGGTATACCAGCCACAATCAAATGTCCTGCGCCGTTTAGTTTTGCCATCAGCGCACAAAGTAAACCAATAGGTCCTGGGCCAATCACCAGAACACTATCACCAGGGCGAATAGTTGTATTCATGCACACTGCATTATAGGCAACAGAACACGGCTCGGTTAAAGCAGCTTGAGTGAACTCGAGCCCTTGCGGAATATGGTGTAAACAGCGTACAGGCACTTTGACATATTGGGTCATAGCTCCGTTTACACCATAACCAAAACCTAGACGATTCGGGTCTAAATTGTACAAGCCGCGTCTTGAGTATGGTGAAGTTTCATCAATCACCGCCGCCGTTTCACTTACTACTCGGTCACCTTCCTTATAGCCCTTGACACGCTTGCCAACCTGCACAATCACACCACCAAATTCATGACCGAGAATACACGGGTAATTCACCTTCCAACTAATCCCGCCAAGCCACTGATGCAAGTCACTACCGCAAACACTTACTGCTTTGACTTGCAATAAAACATCTTCTTCACCAATTTCTGGAATAGGGACTTCACGCAGTTCTACACTGTGAGGCTCGAGGGCATAATTAACAACAGCAGGCATCTTAGGCATGGTTGTATTAGACACGGTAAACTCCTGATAATATAAATTTTTTCTTAAACTTCATTGATGTATTTTTAAACGCTATCCTCTTCTGTAACCAAATCTAGCCTGAGGTTTCATCAACTGAATTTCTATCCGACGAGATGATACCTCCTATATCACCATAACTATGTACCTTCTCACAAATCTGGCGCAAGATACTTTCTAAATCTCCATTGGCAGTCTTAAAGGAATGTGCGTCAATAGTGAGCGGCGCACCCAGCACTACCAGTGGCGCACCATATTCAGGTGTTTTCATGGCTTGCTCTATGGTTAAACCACCCACGGCCTGCACAGGAACATTCACAGCTTTTACAACGTCACGCAGTTCATCAAGTGGACTAGCAAAAGGTAAACCACGCTGCTTGCGAAGTGTTCTGACATCATAGGCAATATGATGAATCACGTAATCACAACCCAAATCTGCTAAAAGTTTTGCGCCTTTTACATGATCGGGCATTCCAAGGTTGTCACCCATAACCTTTACACCAAAGTCTTTTCCTGCTTGCACCACAAGTTCAATGGTTTCACTTTGTGCTTGCCCCATCACCACCACGTGTGTTGCACCTGCTTTGAACATCAGCTCAGCTTCTAAGTAACCACCGTCCATTGTTTTTAGGTCAGCGACAATAGGAACCTCTGGAAAAGCTTTTCGCAGGGCTCTTACACCGTTCATGCCCTCGGCGATGATGAGGGGTGTACCCGCCTCGAGCCAATCCACACCTGCCCGCAAAGCCAGTTCGGCAGTTTGCAGGGCTTCGGGGATAGAGATTAAGTCTAGCGAGATTTGAACAATAGGTTTCATATTTAGCCATCCTGATAAGAGTTTCTTGTGCCATTCATCATACTATCTGGGAAAATAAACAGTGGTTTGCCATAGGTTTTATCATAAGCTCGAGACACTTTCTTCAATCTTCGACCTTTGAAACCACTTTTCTCTGATTTTGGCTCAAGGCTGTTATTCGTTGATGATACACATGGCTCAGGGCTGTTATTCATAGATGCTACCTCTGGCTCAAGGCTGTTATTCATAGATGCTACCTCTGGCTGATGGCTCTATTCATAGATGATAGTACGAAGTTTGAGCGAAGCGTACCAATGGCTCATGGCTGTTCAGTCATCTTCCAGTCATCCTGGGTAAACTATTATTCTTCTTGGAGGTAGTTCTAATGATTTTATTTGCTCTAAACCGTTTTAATTGGCTTGCAATCATAGTTGTGTTGTTGCTTGCCTTTGGTGTGTCGCCTGCCCAGGCCCAGAGGGCGTTTTTTGATAGCAGCTTTGAATCTGTAGGCAGTATTTGCCTTGTAACAAATAATATCGTGATTGTTTCTCAAAATCAGGTTGGTTACTTCGTAGACCCAAATGAACCCTACCCAAAAACAGGTGATGTGGTTTATGTTCGGGCCCTATCTACCAATGTCAGCCCCTGTCATATTGACGCAGTAGGGTTTGACTTTTTCTTCCCTCAAAACACAGTGTTTGCCATTGATGCCACCAACCAAGTCCATTGTTACCGAAGGCGAATCAGTGATGGACTTACTGAAGAATTTGTCAATGATACTGATGGAGCTTGTTCTCAAACACCTACCACTGGCCCCTTTGGTGGTAACTATTTTGGTTATTCAAAAATAGCCGGTGGGTGGCAACTTGATATTCGGGTCCCGGTTCGCTTTAACCAGCAACTGTTAGGCTTAGCTGGACCCAACACCCACAGACTGCGAGTAGCAGCGCAAACGGCTTACGGCGACGCTTTTCCTGAACTGGCAGTAACAACTTTCTATGAGGCTGATTTTGATGCCTTTGTAAGCAACAATATTACCAGTAACAGTGCCAGAGTAAACGCAGATTTATATAGCTACTATAAATCAGGAACTGCATTTTTTGACTACGGAACCACCGCCTCACTGGGGGAATCTATCAGTGTAGGAGCGATTGCAGATAATAATATAGGCTTTGGTATCTTTGCCGACCTCGAGAATTTGTCTGCTAACACCACTTACTTTTGGCGTGCCCGCTATGTGACTGCTAGCGGAACCTTTAGTAGTCCAACTCAGTCGTTTGTGACGGGGGCCTCTCAAAATCTTGCCCTTACAGTGAGCAAGGTTGGAACTGGAACTGGAGCCGTAAGCAGCAGTCCTGCTGGTATTGACTGCGGCATAAGCTGCATTGCCGATTTCAGTCCAAGCACCACTGTAACGCTTACCCAAACGGCGGCTTCGGGTTCAACTTTTGCAGGCTGGTCGGGTGCTTGTAGTGGAACGGGTAGTTGTGTAGTTAGTATGAACGCAGCTAAATCTGTGACTGCAACCTTTAACACCACACCCATATCTACCTTTACACTCACAGTAAATAAAATAGGGTCGGGCAGTGGCACACTCTTAAGTACCCCTGGGGGCATAAGCTGTGGGGCAAGCTGCAATGCAACCTTTAATAATGGCACGCTGGTAACGCTAAATACCTCACCTGATGCAGGCTCGAGTTTTGCAGGCTGGAGTGGGGCCTGTAGTGGCACAGGCAGTTGCACTGTAACCATGAGCGCAGCCAAAACCATTAGTGCAACCTTTGATCTTATTCCAGCAGGGTCATCTTCACTTACTGTAAATAAACAAGGCAGTGGTGTAGGTACAGTCTCGAGTAGCCCGGCGGGTATTAATTGCGGAAGCATCTGTGTGGCTTCATTTACTGATGGAAGCGTTATTACCCTTACTGCAAATCCTGCTGCTGGCTCGAGCTTTGTCGCTTGGGGCGGGGCCTGTAGTGGCGCAGGGTCATGTGTCGTCACGCTGGATTCTGCAAAAACCGTCAGTGCAACTTTTGACACCAATCAAGCAGGAACCTTTGCAGTGTCGGTATCTAAGACCGGGAGTGGTTCAGTCTCGAGTAGTCCATCAGGAATTAACTGTGGTTTAAGCTGCACCGCCAATTTTACCTCAGGCACAAGCGTTACGCTTACAGCAACACCCGATACTGGCTTTAACTTTGTGGGTTGGGGTGGAGCTTGTAGCGGCACAGGAACTTGTAACCTCACTGCTAACGCTTCTCAAACAGTTAGTGCCACCTTTCAAACTAACACCGTTCCAGCTACACCTGTCACGGCTAGCAAAGGTACAAACTTGCCTGCTGATGTCACTACTGAAAAAGGCGCAAACAACATCCCTGTACTTAGCTTTGGGCTTTCAGGTAACGCAACTCTAAATTCAGTCACCCTAAAAAGCACTGGCACAGGCAACGACGCACTTGACCTAAGCAAGCTAAAACTTTACTTAGATGCCAACGGCAACGGCAAAATAGATGCAGGCGAAACGGCTCTGGCCCAGGGGAAATTTAGTGCTGATAATGGTGAAACAACTCTCACGCTTACAACACCACTTACCCTTAGTAGCTCGAGTAAATTTCTTGTTGCCGTAGACATAAACAGCCAACTAGCCGCGCTGGCTTCTTTGCCTCTGTTAGGGTTTGCTGCCTTTGGTTTTGTAAAACGCAAACGCATCAGGGCCTTACTTTTTGTAGCTCTGGTTCCGTTGATCATGGCTGCAAGCTGTGGTGGTGAACCTCCAGCAAACATACGCACTTATCAACTCAGCCTAAGCGAAATAGCTGTCACTACGACCTCGGGTGCGAGTGTAGAGGTGACTGGCTTACCCATTCAAGGTACAGCATTAACTATCAAACCCTAAGCATTAAGCCTTAGAAACCGTACTGTCTCCTCGAGATATGAGTCATCTCAAATTTTAGGCGTGACCTGGCTGTTCAGCCAGGTCACGCCTTCCCTTCGTCATTGCGAGAAGCGTATGAAGGGTGAAGATACTGCAAATGCTACCTGGGTTGCTGTTTGCAATTGACAAGCGACGAAGCAATCTCATGTCACTTATTTTGTAGCAAGGTCAGTGAAAGGAGATTGCTTCGCGGATGCAGCAATGCTTGGCTTACCAAGCATCTAATACACTCTTAACTGAGGCTCGCAATGACAGGAACGTTGTGCAAACGGCGCAAGATGCGCCGTTTGCACTAAAAATTCGTATCTGACTCATGTTTGCATTTTGGCCAGTCATCCTCCAGTCATCCTATATTTTCTATCTTTAACTCAGCGCTCGAGCAAGCTCGAGTCCCAAATCTAAAGGAGTTTATATGCAAAACAAATCTTTCAAGCTAAAAGGGTTACTCTACTTATGTTTTATTATGCTGTTTTTGCTGCTGGCAGCTTGCGATATCACCGAGAACAATCTGCCCAACAACACCACTAATCTAAAAGCAATCTCTTCTAAAAATTACACCGCGTCTCTAAGCTGGGATGCTCAAAGTGCTAGTAAGGTAATGCTCGAGCGCAAAGCCGAAGACGGTGAGTTTGCCAGCATTGCTGATGTAACAAGCCAAACCAGCTTTGAAGATTTTCCTGTTTTTGATGATCTAAATTACACCTACCGCTTAACAGATGGCACTAACCCACTGGGTGAAACTAGCCTTAAAGTTCCTGCAGTCACAGCTAGCCCACTCACAGTTACACTTACACCCGAAGCAAGCCCTGTAACGCAAACCATTGGCCTAGCAGGTGGCAGCATCACAGCAACAGGTGCAAATGGCGTAAGCTACACTTTAAGCATTCCTGCTGACGCACTGTTAGGCAATAAAGAAATAACCCTGACCCCGATTAGTCAGGTAGGCAATTTACCGCTAAGTGGTGGACTATTAAGCGCAGTGAAAATTGAACCTGAAGGTTTAGAGTTCTATGGTTACGCCACACTTACTACCACCTTAAAGCAAGCAGCTCCCACTAACACCAGCATAATTGGCTTTAAGAGCAGCAATACAGGTTCTGAGTTTCACTTATATCCTCTGGATAAACCAGCTACCACAGCCTTGCAAGCCCAACAAGACGATGATGAATTAGTACCTTTGACCAGAATTGACGAAACTGGAACTTATGGCACAGGTGCAGGAACTAGTCAAGATGTTAAAAAGCAAATCCAAGATCACCCGCCTACCGATAGTGCGTCTCAAACCCAGCAGCAAAGCGCAGCCGATGATGACGAATTAACACCATTAGCCCCTGCTTTAGGAGTAGCCAATGCTTGGGATACCAGACTACAAAACAAGGAAATCAATCGCCCCAGTGAGCAAACCCAGAGCATTTTCAAAGAGTATCGGCAATGGCTCGAGTTCCTGCGTGAACATGGTTTAGAAGCCACCTTTGATGCAAAAATCAAGGCCCACAGCAAGCGCATTGCAGACCGTATTCACAGTCATTTTGATGAACTAGCTACCAAGTGCGGAGCAGGGGACAGCACAGTTAGAAAGGAAATGCAAGCCTTGATAAACTGGTCAAGTAAATATCCGGCATTGGTGCAAAATTTAGGTGCAGGTTGGTTTACTGAAGCCCAAGACCGCGTAAAGATGTGTGGTATTTCCAACTGGGAAGGAACAGCCAGCATGAGTCAGTCAGACGGTATTCTTGCTGGCTACTCAGGCTCAGCAGACATTACCTGGGTAGTGGACAGTGTTGAAGGTGATGTTGTGAATTACGTGGCAACAGCCAAAAACGTGCGGGTTGATATAGCTTCAGGGGGCGACTGCACTGCAACGGTGAACAGCGTAGAACCCAATCTGGAACGCAGTTATCTAACGGTGAATTACGGCTCTGACCCTGTTGCTTATTCAGGAGCCTTCTTTCCAAATGTGAGTTTTACTATTAGTTGCCCCCGAAGTGGTAGTCAAACTTTCTCTGGCCCTTTCTCTCCTATCATGTGGCCAACCTTGGTTGATGAAGTATCCAGTGATGGCAAGGTTATTTCAGGAACTTATGAAGATGCTGGAACAACCTATTCAAGTACCTGGAATTTTGTTGCTGTGCCGCGTTCAAATCCCTAAACTTTGTGGGGGAGTTTTCGCTCCCCCTTCACTCCAGAAAGGGTGACATGAACCAACTCAAGCAACAAGACATTTACGTCATGCGCCTGTGGCACGAGCGCAGTAGCTATCAACAGGATTTTAGCGAATCAAACAGCGAAGCCTGGCGCATGACCATAACCGATACCAAAAGCCAGCAAAAACATCATTTTGCCAGCCTCGAGAGTTTGATGGCTTTTTTTAAGGAAAGGCTCGAGGCTGACTAGAGATAATTGCAGTCATCATCTACTGATTGATTTTTAATGCAAACGGCGCAGTACACGCCGTTTGCACCACCATTCGTCATTGCGAGGCTCAGTTAGCAGTGTTCTAAATGCTTATTCCGTCTATCGTTGCTGCATCCCCGAAGCAATCTCCTTTCACAAAGTAACCGAAAAGAGTTTTACAAAATCTTATCAAACAAGTCTAGCCATTTAGGATTCATTTGTTTAATAAGGTCAATCTTGTTTTGACGAGAACCGCCTTTAAGTTGCTTTTCTCTAAATCCCTCCCCAAAAGCATTGTCCTGTAAAGTGCATTTATGCACCTTTGGCGAATGTCGTGATAAACGTCGTTTGTCACAACGTAAACGCACCCTACCAAACAGCAAACCTATTCTCAGTGAATCACAGAAAGTAGACAACGAGTAAGAGAAAGGGGAAAGTAGAGATATGAGCCAACTACCTTCCCCCAGTAAAAATAACAAAGAACTGAGCAACGAAGCGACCCGTCAAGCGACAATCGAGCATCTGAGAGCGCATTTACCTATCGAGGTGGATGGGACGAAAGCGAGTACGGAGATGGTGCTAGATGTGCTGGTACATGCTGCGGTGAATGGACAGAGCATCGAGGCAAGTTGTGCCGCATTAGCTGGGAGTGCGGACAGTAATACATTGCGGGGATATGTGAACGAAGCGTTTTGTGAGGGATTGCTTGCTGAGGTGGAAGAGCGAGTGAATCAAGCGTTAGTGAGCGAGTTACCTAAGAAGGCGAAGCGAAAGCCACAAGAGGTAGTGATAGACCTCCACGACCAGGCATTTTACGGCAAAGCTGAAGGGTTACTAAAGTATGCCAGTCGCGGGCAAGCCAAAGCGGGTACAACCTACTTTTATCGCATTGCTAGTGCCTATCTTATTCATCAGGGGCTGCGTGTCACTTTAGGGGTTGTATTTGTTCATAGCGGCATGAGTTTCGCTCAGTGTATTATGCGTCTTCTCAACCGCCTCAAGCTCCAAAAACTCAAGGTAGGCTATCTTTTTCTAGATCGAGGCTTTGCTGGTATTGAAGTCTACCGATGCTTACAGCGCAGGCGCATTCCCGCTATCATTGCTTGTCCGATTCGGGGTAAACACAAGGGAACAAGAGCCTTATGTAAGGGTCGTCAGAGTTACACCTCACGACACACCTTTTATTCGCAAACGCAGGGTAACTGTACCACCACTGTTGTCGTTGTTAGAACCTATACCCAGACAGGCAAACGTGGTCACCGCAAACAGCGCAAAGCTGCCTGGTTCCTCTATGTTCTTATCGCTTTGCAGCTTTCCCCTCAAGCTGTCCATGCCCGCTATCGCTATCGTTTTGGTATCGAAGCTAGCTACCGCCAAATGCGTCAGCTTAGAGCCAGAACTAACTCCCGTAATCCCGTCCTACGTTTCCTCTTCATGGCTCTCGCTTTCATCCTTTTGAACCTCTGGTTACTTCTTCGCTTTCGTTTCTGTCAATGTCCTGCTCGCGGTAGAGCAAGGCGTTCTCTTCATGAAACGCTTTTTCGTCTCACTCGTTTCGCTGCCTTTTTATCTCATGCTATTGGAAAAATTTATGACCCCGTTTTATCTATCTCTGCTCCCGTTTTACCCTTGGGTGTCTGATTCTGTGATTCACTGAGGGTGGGTGTAGTAGGCATCTGCCCAGGTCCCCAAGACACCACCTTGGGGTGTTGCACCCCATAAAGCAGTGAGACCAAGACCATAACCTGTCTGACGATAACCCCAGATATCTAACGTTTCCTGATAGAAAAGGGCACTGGACCTAGCTTCTACCTGAAAGGCTCTATAAGATTGAAGATGGATTAAACCAAGCTGGCTTTTAAGTTGCAATGAGTGACTGGCAAATTGGGTATTTAAAGTTATATCTCCTTGAATACCCAAAGCAGTTTCGGAGTTATCTAAAAGATGACGGTCGTGTTCCCAGCTTCCAAGTTGCACACCCCACAAGATGTTGTCAATCTCACTGTCATGACGCAAGGTTACTTGTATACCCAAGTGGCTATCAAGGGTTGTGTCATAGCCAATCAATGCCGTGTTGATGTCATTATGGGTTTGAGTGATGAACTCGAGTCCGACAAATCCTCCAAGGGGTCTAAAAGACACTCCAAATTTTGGAGACCAGCTTTGCTGGGCAAATGCCAGTGTGAGCATCATGTAAGCAAAAATAAAAGCAATACGCATATTCTAAAAGTGACGGTTTATAACAAAGAGCTGAAACCCCTTGTTATAAAACGTCACGACACATTTAGTTGAGTTCTGCTTGGCCAATGACTACACTAAAATCAGCGCACCAAATAATGACGTATTTGTAGTTTGATAGATTCAAGCTATCAGGAATAGCAAAGCTCTGGGCTCCAGTTGGACTCAGGTCACCCAAATCAACAAATCCTGCACCGCTGGCACTAGTAGCTAACCAGATATTAATCTGCTGTGTTCCATTGGCTCTAAAATTAGCAGCCAATTTAAGGGCTCTGCTGGTACCAGTCTGCACCACTTGAACATCACCCGTTGAATCACCACTAAAACTTCCTTGCAAGGTGACCGTGGGTGTTGGGTCAACTGGGTCAATAGGATCAACTGGGTCAATAGGGTCAATAGGGTCAACTGGGTCGATTGGGTCAACTGGGTCAGTTTTGGCAAAATTGAAAGTACCAACGTCATCATTAATGGTATTGCACCAAACGATGACATAGGTATAAATTGCAAGGTCTAAAGTATCAGGAATAGCAAAACTTTGTGCCCCTGTAATAGCTAACTTGCCCAGATCAATAAAATCTGCTCCTGTAGAGTCTTTGGCTAGATAGAGACTTACATCATCGGTACCATTAGCCATAAAGTTACTAGCTAGATTGATAACACGTTTAGGACCGGTTTTTACAATTTTTAGATCGCCTACTGAATCACCATTAAAACTACCTTCGGCGATGGTGATGGGGGTAGGTTTTGGATCGGGTTTGGGGTCTGGCGTAGATGTCAAATTGGCTTTGCCAAAGAGTTCACTCACGCTTTCGCACCAGACATAGATATGGGTGTAGTTGGCAAGGACGGCGGTTGCAGGAATAGCAAAACGCTGTGTTCCCTGACTGGCGGTTAATTTTCCTAAATCCAAATGATTAGATGCAGGATTTGCATTATCACTCACTAACCAGACATGCAAGTCTGGCCCTGCATCCGTATTAAAATCAGAGCCCAGCTTGACAAACTTGTCCTGAGCTACCTGAATCAAACTTACTTTGCCACTTACCTTATAGTCGGTTGTTCCAGTAAAGGTTGAGGCTTTTAGCTCTACCTCGGCTGGCGTTGGGGTAGGAGCCTGATTTTGACTACAGGCTGCTAAAAAAAGGATTAAAAGACCTAAATAAATTATTTTCATCATTACCTCCGTTATTGATTTGTGGCTATTTTTTCCTGACGATTAAGTTTCCAATCATAGGGTATATATTCAATAGTGACTGAACCACTTTGCAAAACCTCTAAGGCCTCTCCCTTGGCAAACTGGGATATATAACTTGTTACACCTCCCACAACTTCAAAATCACCCTTGAACCAATCAAAAATTTTGCTTAGTCTGGCAGTGTTGGTTGAGACCTCAAACTGATTTCTTATAGGATCATTGATAAAGCCAATAGCCTGGTCGTTAAGTTGATCGTTGAGCTTGCTGGCATCATAGGCCTCAGCGCGTAGTTTAGGGCAGCTATAAGAAGCACAGTTAATGGCAAAGTGAATGCGCGGCTCGCCTAGTTTGCGGATAACATCATTTTCAATCTGGTCAAGGCCATAATTCTTGCCACCTATGACATGCTCAGCTTCAGTAAAAAAAGACCTTTCGGGAATACCCAAGAAGCTTGGTCGTACGGTATCTATAGGATACCGCTCGAGGACTTCATGCAGTACCAGAGCGTTATAGGCATTGATCCAGAAGGCTAGCTGTTCAGCACCGCTTAGGGTACTAGGGTCATAAGTAGCCATATAGTCTATAAACCCTTGCAACTTTGCAACATCAGCAGGGTTGGCTTTCCAGGCATCATAATCTACAAAGCCCATCTCAGAAATGTAGGTTTTTAGCAAGCTATCATAGTCGTCAACGGGTTTGGCCTGGGCAAACCCCAAAAAAATCAAAGCCCAAAATAAAATGGTTTTCATAGGGGGTATTGAACCCCGAAGGCATCACGCAGGTTTCACAAATGTTCACAAAAGTATCACAGGATTTTGGCAGTACGGAATCTGACAGAGATTTGTGATATTTTCTTGTTAGGCTCAAATAATGATTGACCACACCTTGCGTGCTTCTAAAGCGTTTGTGCTTATTCCATTAGCCTCGAGGCTAGCTTGGATTCACCCTATTGCCATTACCCTACTGGCTTTTGGCATGGGATTGTTGACGGTAGCTAGCATTGTGTTAAATCAATTTCACTTGACCTGGATTTTCTGGCTGCTTAACCGTGTTTTAGATGGTCTAGATGGAGAGGTGGCGCGTCGGTTTGGCAAACAAACGGACTTTGGTGGGTATATAGATATTCTTTGTGATATGGCAATTTATGCCCTGATTCCTATAGCCTTAGTATTTGCCAATCCCTCGGCCATAGATTGGCTATGTGCGGCTCTATTACTAGCTACCTTTTATATCAATGCGGCTTCATGGATGTTCCTCTCAGCAGTACTCAAGAAGCGCACTAGCCAAAAGACCCACACGAGTATTGTTATGCCTACGGGTATTATTGAGGGTACAGAAACCATAATTTTTTATGTGGCCTTTATGCTGCTCCCTTCAGCTTTTGTTGGGCTTAGTCTGGTCATGTCTATTTTAGTAATAGCGACCATTGCTCAGCGTATTATGTGGGCTTGGCGCAATATCTCAAGAACCAGCGTGTAACTTTTGTGATAAGGATTTGCTATAAAGGATTAAGAAAGTAGGATTTTATGTCTGGGTTAAAACAACACTGGTTAAAAAAACATTGGCAAAAACTCATTCTGGTTATTTTTTGGGTTTTGCTGTTTACCGTTTATCTTATTTATGCGTTTAGCAGTAAACAATCTCCCATCCAAAGCTTACGTTCAATGATTAGCTTTCTCTCTAAGCATCCGCTTGGGCCACTTATTTTTATAGCTATCTATACGCTTAGACCGTTAGTTCTCTTTTCGGCAGGACTTCTCAGTTTGGCTGGGGGTGTACTTTTTGGCCCAGTGTGGGGAATCATCTACACTGTTATTGGCAGCAATCTTGGAGCAAGCCTAGCTTATGTATTGGGCCGTTTTTTGGGCAAAGATGCACTGGCTAGTTCTGGTGGTCAGGGAATGCAGGGTTATTTTGAACGTATGCGGAAAAATAGCTTTGAAACTATTTTCTTAATGCGCTTAGTTTTTCTGCCCTATGATTTGGTCAACTATGCCGCAGGGTTCTTAAAAATTCGTTATCTTCCTTTTATTTTAGCTACTATTCTTGGGTCATTACCAGGTACGGTTTCTTTTGTGCTTTTTGGAGCCTCGAGTGGTTTAGATAAAGGTACACCCAAGTTTGATTGGCGAATTCTTGTGGTGTCGGTAATTATTTTTGTGGCCAGTTTACTTATTAGCCGATTACTCAAACGCCGAGCTGGAGTGCAGCATGTTGGCTGAAACAGATACAACCCAGCACCTTACGCATTCAGTAAAAGAGTTTCACACGATTGTGATTGGTGCAGGCTCAGCCGGTCTTACAGTAACGGTAGGCTTAGCCAATTTGGGAAAATCTGTAGCCTTGATTGAAAAGAAACATGTAGGTGGTGACTGCACCAATGTAGGTTGTATTCCTTCTAAAACTCTGATTCACTTGGTTAAACAGAACCTATCACCGCAAGACATACTAGCCAAAGTACGTGAACGCCGTGACCATTTGCGTGATGAAGAAACCCACTGGATTAAACAGTATAAAAATGTGACCTTCTTTGAAGCCGAGGCTAGCTTTGTTGATAAAGAAACCCTCGAGCTTTCTACTAGCCAACGCATTAAAGCCAAACATATTGTGATTGCCACGGGTTCTACGCCTATTCGCATCACTATAGAAGGATTATCTGAAGAGCGCATCCTAACCAATGAAACCCTTTTTGATTTGCAACATCCACCTAAACATCTAGCTATTCTTGGTGGTGGCATTATTGGTAGTGAAATGGCCTTTGCTTTTCGCAAATTGGGCTGTGAAGTGACTTTGATTGATAATGGTGAAAGAGTCTTGAAGGTTTTAGAACCTGAAGTTTCCCAACTAATTCAACAGCGAATGCAAGAGGAAGGTATTCAGGTCATCACCAAAGGTCAGGCGCAAAGCTATGATGCAGAAAATCAATATTTAGTTGCGCAGCAAGATAATCAAACACTTAAGGTCAAAGCTGATAAGGTACTGATGGCCATTGGACGACGGGCTAATTTAGAAGACTTAAGACTCGAGCAAGCTGGAGTCATGTTTGATAAGCGTGGCATTCCTACCAATAAATCTGCTCAAAGCAATGTACCCACTATCTATGCTATTGGTGATGTCAATCACCGCTCAGCCTTTACGCATTCAGCCAATGCCCAAGGGCGCAAGCTGGTACAAAAAATAGCCTTTCCATTTTTGCCTGTTAAAACTGATCCTATTTTCCCCAGTGCAACTTTCACCAATCCTGAAATTGCACAGGTGGGTCCAACTTTAGAAAAACTTAAAGAGCAGTTTCACCCCAATCTGATTAAGACCTACCATTTTGAACTAAGCAAAACAGACCGTGGCTATACCCAAGACTTAAAAGAGGGCTTTGTTACCATTCATGCTATGCAACTTACTGGACGTGTCTTATCGGCAACGATTGTTGCACCAAATGCTTCCGAAATGCTTTCGCTATTAACGTTTGCAGTAAACCAGCGCATTAGTTTGTATAAGTTAAGCAGCTTAGTTTTCCCTTATCCAGTTTTATCTGAAGCCATAAAGAAAATAGCCGATCAGTTTGTGTTTGCTACGTTGCCTAAACTGCCTAAAGAATTAGGGAGTTACCTAAGCTATCGCTGGAAATCTGTAGTGAGGTCAATATGAATCCATCTTCTACACAACTGCAAGTTCTCAAAGCCTTTCAGTGGCTATTTAGATTAATTGTTATCTTGTCAGCTATTGCTACAATCGTCGTTAACACGGGTTCGCCCTATAAGTACTTGCCCAAACAACTCTACTATGGTGCTGGTATCTGGTTTTTCTGGTACTCCGTACCCACATTGATTGCAACTTTTGTGGCTCTAAGTATCTACTGGCAAATTATCAGGAAACATAATCCTGTAAAATCTTTTCTTCCAAAAATAGACTTGTGGTTTTTGCTGGCCTATATTACTTTGTGGTTTATTTTTAGGGTTTTAATTTTGGGAATAGGTTTTTGAACCAGATAATTTATGACTTTTTTTCCTCAGCGAATTACAGAATCCTCCTTGTGTCACACTGAGCCGTCCATCATACTCCTTTTGGAGTTAGGTAAGCTGTGCGCTTTCGTAACTTGCGAAGTGTCTCGCCATCAGACACTTCGCAAGCTACCGCTTAGCATTTGGAATCCTTTGCAATGTTTATCCCAGAATCGGCTCAGTGTGACAAATTAGGTGATAACGGGTTCCAGAGTTTTGAAAAAGCTCTATGATCTTGAACCCTGAGCTTGTCGAAGGGTGAAAGATGATACCTCTCTCAAATTTGATATTTCAACGCTTCCATTAATTCATCTACAAGGGCTTCTGAATCACCGCGTTCAGAAGCTGTAGCCACATGGTCACGGATATGTGAACGCAAAACTTTATCACTGACTTTGCCTAGGCCACCCTGCACAGCTTTAATTTGTTTAAGTACATCTACGCAGTAGACTTCTTCATCCTCGAGCATTCGCAAAACACCTTCTAAATGCCCACGCACACTTTTTAGACGCAGCAAGGCTTCTTCTCTGGTTTTATTATCCAAATGTAAACAGTCTTGGTTATGTATATGTTCTTTGGTAGTTGCCATACATTATGCTTTCTTAACAAGATTTTTAATACCTGATAAATGGTGTTTATCGTGAAAAGCAATAAACATGAACATTTCTCTTACCGAGATAAGACCCACCAAAGGATGTTTCATGCCTTTAGTATCAAGCTCATGTTCTGAGTAATCTTGAATACTTTGGCATAAACCCTGAGCTTTTTGCGTAAAGGTATCTATCAAACTTTCCTGAGTTGTACCCTCGAGCAAAGCCGTAAAGGGATTATTGGCTAAAAAACCAGCAGAAGCCGTTTTTAGTTTCTCGAGATAACTATCTCTAAAACCTTCATAACTTTTGGAGCTTTCTTTATATTCAGGCAAACGCTCTTTAGCTTTAAAGCCTCTAGCAACTGCATCATGAACTAAACTCAAGTGCCCTAAATGATGAGCAGGACCCCACTGTTCTGAACTGCTCTTAAAGAAGCTATCTTTAGGCAAACTCGAAATGTATTCAACAATAGTTTTATAGCCAGACTCGAGGGCTGTAATAATTTGGTCTTTAGTCATTATTATCCTTTAGGCTAGTAGCTTGTAGCCTGTAGTTTTTCTACAATCCACTAGCTACAAACTACAAGCTGCTGGCCTGATAGCCCTCTTCAACAACAGCCGCAATAAGTTGCTCAGTACTTATGTTACCTTCAACTGTTGCTAGTCCTTTTTGCAAATCAACTTGGACGCTCTGCGCCCCTTGACGCTCGAGGGCTTCTTTGACTGCTTTTTGGCAGTGTCCGCAGGTCATACCTTCTACTTTAAGTGTGGTCATTTTTTTCCTCCTTGATGTACTATTCTCGACAAATATCAGAGTTGTGACAGATGATACCTGCCATAACAACAGGTGATACTTGCCATGAGCTTGACGAAGTGTCTTTCGTCTGCTAGGCTGATATTACCACCCCAGGGGGGGTGGGGTCAAGTGAGGCTCTTATGTCAGAAGCATTAAATCCCCAAGCTAATAAAGATCACCTAGAAATTGGCGTGCGCGGTATGGACTGTGCAAGCTGTGTAGTGCGTGTAGAAAAAGCTCTTAAAAAAGCTGGGGTAGAAAATGTAGTAGTCAACCTAACTACAGAGCGGGCCAGTGTTGACTTTAATGCTGCAACCACACCTCCAGAAAAACTATTAGATGCGATTAAGCAAAGTGGCTATCAACCAGTTATAGAAGACATGTCCTGGAGTATTACTGGCATGACCTGTGCCAACTGTGTGAACCGTGTCGAGAAAGCCTTGCGTAAACAGCCTGGCGTTATCGAAGCCAATGTAAACCTAGCTACCGAAAAGGCCAGTGTTCGTTTTTTACCTCAGAGTACGAACCCATCACTACTACAAAAGGCTGTTGAGGCTTCGGGTTACGGAGTTCTTGAATCTGCTGGTAGCTCCGCCCAAATACAAGTAGATCACAAAGCTCAGGAACGCTCAAATCTACAACGTGACATGTGGATGGCTGTATTACTAGCTACGCCATTATTTGTGGTTGAGATGCTCTCCATGCTGGCTTTTCCAAACTTGCATCACTGGTTAGCCCAAAATCACTGGGGACATTTTTCTTTCTTTCTGTCTACAGTAGTGGTGTTTATTCCAGGTTGGCGTTTTATCAAAGTAGGTATTCCCAATTTGCTTCGTCGTTCACCAGATATGAATTCATTGGTGGCCATTGGTGCGCTAGCTGCCTATCTTTATTCAGTGGTAGCTCTTTTTATTCCAAGTGTTTTACCCGTAGGTGCAAGGCATTTATATTTTGAATCGGCAGCTACCATTGTGGCACTGATTATTGTGGGGCGTTACTTAGAGCATGTTACCAAGGGTCGCACCAGTGAGGCTATGAAAAAACTCTTGGGTCTGCAAGCTAAAACAGCCAGGCTCGAGCTTGGCAGCGAGCTTCATGACGTGCCTACTACGCAACTTCGCACCAGCGATATCTTACTGGTTCGCCCTGGTGAAAGAATCCCTACCGATGGCGTAGTTATCTCGGGTGAGTCCTATATTGATGAATCTATGCTGACCGGTGAAGCCTTGCCTGTAGCCAAAAAAGAAAGTGATGCTGTGGTGGGGGGAACCGTCAATCAAAGCGGTAGTTTAAGAATCAAAGCCACCAAAGTAGGCAGTGAAACTGTTTTAGCCAATATTGTTCGCATGGTGGAAGAAGCTCAGGGTTCCAAGGCTCCTATTCAACAACTAGCAGATAAAGTGGTGGGTATCTTTGTACCAGCAGTTTTAACCATTGCAGCTATAACCTTTACCTTGTGGCTTATCTTTGGGCCTCAACCCTCACTGAACTTTGCACTTGTGACTGCGGTGGCTGTTTTACTCATTGCTTGCCCTTGTGCTATGGGTTTGGCTACGCCAGTATCACTGATGGTAGCCAGTGGCAAAGCAGCCGAAATTGGAATGCTCTTTCGCAAAGCCTCGGCTCTGCAAAGTTTGCGCGAAGTCTCAGTGATTGCTTTTGATAAAACGGGGACCTTGACGAAGGGGAAACCTGAACTTACCGATATTTTTCTGTTTGATTTAGAAAGGGAGATTGAGAGGGATTCCCTGCCCCCTTTCTCCCCTTCCAATAGGGATGAAGGACAGACTAACGAAGTGTTACGTATTGCTGCCTCGTTAGAACAGTCTTCCGAACATCCTGTTGCTCACGCTGTTGTTAAAGCTGCAAAAGACAAAAGCCTCGAGCTGTTCCCTGCACACAATGTTCAAGCCACGCCTGGTTTAGGCGTTCAGGGGAATGTTAATAACGATGCTGTTGCTATAGGCTCAGCCGCTTTTTTGAATCAACTAGGTATTCAGGTAGATGCTAGTAATGAATTAGGCTCGAGACTTTCTGACGAGGGTAAAACCTTGCTCTATATTGCCATCAATCAACATCTGACTGCGCTTATTGCTGTAGCAGATACGCTTAAAGAGGGTGCAAGAGAAGCTATTCATGCTCTTAGACAACAAGGTTTAAGGATCGTCATGATTAGCGGTGACAATGAACGCACAGCCAAAGCCATCGCCAAGCAGCTCGAGATTGATGAAGTGATTGCTGGTGTATTACCAGCAGGCAAAGTAGAAGCCGTGAAGCAACTACAATCCCCCCGACCCCCCTTTGGTTCGCAGAGCGAACAAGGGGGGTACGGGGGGATTGCCTTTGTTGGGGATGGGATTAATGATGCTCCTGCTCTAGCCCAAGCCGATGTTGGGATAGCTATTGGTACTGGTACAGATATTGCGATTGAAAGTGCTGATATTATTTTGATGTCTGGAGATGTGAACAAATTAGTGGATGCGATTAGGCTCTCGAGGGCTACTCTAAACAACATTAAGCAAAATCTATTTTGGGCTTTTATTTATAACATCTTGCTTATTCCAGTAGCTGCTGGTGTGCTTTATCCCTTCTTTGGTGTTTTACTTTCGCCTATGCTAGCTGCGGCTGCAATGGGGCTTTCGGATGTGTTTGTGATTTCAAATGCCTTGCGTTTGCGTAACTTTAAGGCAACGGTATGAGCCTTCGGCTGTTACCTTTGGTTTATTCGTTAGTTATGTTTGCTCTAGCCTTTTTTTGGCCAACCCTGCGCGTGTATAAACAAACAGGTCTTAACCCTTATCGTTTGGGAAGTAGTGATTCAGCACATGATTTTATAGGTCGTATGTTTCGAGTGACTTTACTGGGAATACTAGCCTTAGTTTCGCTGTATGCATTTTTGCCCCACGTTTATACTTACTTAGCTCCAATAACTTGGCTCGAGCAACCCTCCTTAAAATTTATGGGTTGGGTTCTATTGGTTGCCTCACTGCTTTGGATTCTTATTGCCCAAAAACAAATGCAAGCTTCATGGCGTATCGGTATTGATCAAGAGAACAAAACCGAGCTGATTCAACATGGACTTTTTGCTATTTCTCGCAATCCTATTTTTCTAGGAATGCGGGTCATGCTTTTAGGGTTCTTTCTCATTTTACCGTCTTCTTTAACTCTTTTATTTTGGTTGCTAGGTGACGTGCTTATGCAAATTCAGGTGAGGTTAGAAGAAGCGTATTTATCACCGTTGCATGGAAGTATCTATCATCATTACTGTCAAAAAGTTAGACGCTGGTTATAACTTTATAGCGATTCTAGGATCATCTTCTACTAAGAGTACGCGCATATTAGAAATTCACCTTCAAAAGTGTAACATTCACCATAAGTAATCATTTCGCCGCCTAAACAACAAGATATTCACAACCCCACCTAGCACAAGCAGCATGATCACAAAAACAAAGTCATAGGTTTTCTCTGCCATGATTTGAGGCAAAGGAATGTCGTTATACTGCTTCTTAATTCCAAAGAGCGCAAACGCAGCCCGCTCGAAGTGCTTGGTGATGGAGAGTTGCTCGAGTCCAGTTCGTATACTTTCATAGCTGTTAAACTTTTTCATCAGTTCTTTTTCTTTTGGTCTGTCAAGCGTTAGTGCAGCAAAGAAACCACCAGGTACTTGATTATCTGGGTCCATGGTGTCACCAATTTGGGGCAGAATCAGCACAAAGGTGAGCCAAATCAAAAAGCTAATCACTAAACCATTGACGATATTCTTTTGTGATAACGACAAAAAAAACGAAAGCGTAAAAAACACCATGAGGTAAAAACTGGCCAGCCCAATAACCAGTAAAAGTTTAATCCACTCTACGCCGTTTAGGGCCACCGACCCAATCGTCAAGAGCGCAAGCCAAATAATGAAGCCAGTGACTACCATTAAGCCTACAATCAGTAAATAGTTGCCCAAGAGCTTGCCTAAGATCACCTTGGTTTTGCTGACAGGTCGGGTTAAAACAAGACTTAGTGTTTTGGTATTTTTCTCTTTTGCTACACTAAGATAACCCAGTACAATTGCCAATAATGCACCAATAATCTCGAGGTAATCCACCGTGCCACGCAAGAGGTTGAGTGGGAACAGTTGGGGTGCGGCAATGGTGGGTTCTTTCCCCAAAGACTTGAGCAATTCCAAGGCAGCCTGATACTGTACCACTTGACTTCTAAACACTAATGTCGAAACGATGATAGAAACAGGGCTTACGCATGTGAGGAAAAAGCCGTAAGTTGAGAGGATGGAAGAGTACCTAAAGCCTGAATTAGCCCTAAGTATCCGAGAAGCATTCAAAGAACTGCCCGATCCAAGAGCAGAGAATAGTATCCACCCACTTATCAACATTATCGTGATAGGTCTTGTTGCGGTGATAGGTGGAGCGAATGACTATACAGAATTTGAGGAGTTTGGTGAAGGACACAAGGAGTGGTTGAGAAGTTTTCTAAATTTGGAGGCAGGAATTCCTAGCCATGATACGTTCGGACGCTTATTTGCAAGACTTAATCCAGTACAATGGCAAAGCTGTTTGCTAGAGTGGGTACGCTATACCCTTAAAGGGAAATTACTAGATGAAGATGTGATTGCTGTAGATGGTAAATGTTTGAGGGGGAGTATGCAGGAGGATGAACGAGCAACTTACCTGGTCAATGCCTGGAGTACAGGGTTAGGACTGAGTTTAGCCCAAGTCAAAGTTACAGCGAAAAGCAATGAAATTACTGCCATCCCTGATATTATAGAAACATTGGATTTATTTGACATTTCAAACTGTACGATTACCCTAGATGCAATGGGGACACAACGTGAAATCGCCAGACTGGTTCTGCAAAAGCAAGCCCATTACATCATGACCCTAAAAGACAATCAGGCTAAACTTCGTGACGATGTTCAATGGCTTTTGAAGGATGCTTTTGACCATCATTTCAAAAATCGTCCCTATAGCTATACACAAACCCAAGAGCGTGGTCACGGACGTAGTGAAGTAAGACGTTGTTGGGTACTCACTGACCTCAGCTATTTAGACACTCATGCTTGGCCAGGGTTGAAAAGTATTGTCTTAATAGAAAGTCATCGCACACTTAAAGATGTGGTCTCAGTCGAAAAGCGTTTTTACATAAGCAGTCTTAACTCAACCGCTTCGGAAATGCTCCGTATGATTCGTTCTCATTGGCAAATCGAAAATTCCCTTCACTGGGTTTTAGATGTCGTTTTTAATGAAGATAACCATCGTGCCAAAAAAGACCATGCGCCAGTCAATCTTGCTCTTTTACGTCATTTCGCTCTCAATCTCCTCAAATCTACTACTCCTCCTAAACCTCATATGAGTCTTAAAAATCTTCGTAAACGTGCTGGTTGGGATACCCACTTCCTTGAACATGTCCTTGCTCAGCTTTGACACATGCGTAAGCCCTGATGATAGAAACAATGATCAACCCCGCCAAGAGAAGTAATAGCGCAAGAAAGATATTATTTCTGAGTGCGTCTTTAACTTCCTTTTCAGCGATGACCCAGGTTTTGTTGGTCACGGGTTTAACCATGATAGGTAAAGTTGTTACTGATCTATTCATACGAATCCCTCGAGACCTCGAGTTTACTGGCAAAGTAATACGCCAAACCAAAGGTAACCCCACTCCACAGCACGAGCAAGAAAGCCTCGAGCCAGTGTTTGTAATTAATTGAACCCACATCAGTAACTATGTTGATACCAATAAGACTTGAAGTTAGTGCTTTGTACTGTTCTGAAATAGAAAAAGGATAAACAATCTTATGAATAAACGCTAAGGTGGGACTTTGCAAAACGTCAGTCGGGGGCAAGATAGGATTGAGTGAGCCCGTAGGAAACAAAGCCGAACCCAGCTCGGGCAAAGCGAAAATGATGACAATCCAGAGCATGATGGGAATAAGCAACGCCTGTGCGCTGCGCTGCTCACGTAAGCCAAAGCCCAGGGCAAGAAGCCCAAATCCGAGCATAAAAAGATAGGACACAGTATAGAAGAGAAACAGATTGCCAAACCACGCCGTCGAGAACGTCTTGTTCAAGATGACCAGTGACACAAGTGTGGTCAGAAAGGCAAAAAGCGTAATCAGTCCGAGACTACTTGCTAACGCAGCAACCTTAGCAAAGAAAAACTGTCCTCTAGTAATTGGGCGGGAGAATAAAACACGCAGGGTCTTGGCTTTTCTGTCTCTGGTGCCAATGATGTGACCGAGAATAATCGCCAGCAGTGAACCGATCAGCACCACATAGATAATCATATTTTTGAGAATCGAAAGAGCAGGAGCAGAAGCAACGGGAAAGGCTGGCACAGGGTTACCAGGTGGTATCATTTTTATGGCTTCTTGATAGATGACGTGTAAGATATTTTGCGATGACCAACTGATATAAGAGGAAGCAATGGCCATCACCACGAAGATTCCGAGTGCCAGTCGCAGCACGTTTTCACGCAGCAAGAAACGCATGTCGTTTCCTGCCATGAGCGCGAATTTACTCGAGTTAGTAGTGCGTTTAGTCTCACTGTACATAAGCTGCCTCGTGATTACGCTCGACTGAAAAGTAAATTTGCTCTAAAGACTGCTCGTCTTTGAATTTTTTAAGGGTGTCCTCAACAGATGCTAAATAAATGAGCTTGCCAGAATTTAACACGCCAATCGAAGTACACACTGCCGTCACTTCTGAGAGTAAATGTGTGTTCATAAAGATGGTCATACCCATTTCAGTATTAAGTCTGACAATAATATCTCTGAGTTGTCGCATCCCCATCGGGTCAAGTCCTGACGAGGGTTCATCGAGAAATAACACTTTAGGCTCGTGTAAAATGGCCTGGGCGATGCCAATACGTTGCCTCATGCCTTTTGACATGGAAGCAATTTTCTTATGAAGGTAGGAGCTAACCTCGAGAAAGTTTACCGTGCGCTCAATGGCCTCTTTGGGATTGATTACATCAGAGAGTCTGGCAAAGTAAAGCAGGTTTTCGTAACCCGTCATGGTGTCATAAAGTTGAACGTTTTCAGGTAGGTAGCCGATGATGCGTTTGATTTGTAGTGCATCATGGCTTAGAAACTGTCTGAGAAGTAGGAAACTCATGAAAAAGTCGGGCACAGTTAAAAGATGATCAAATCCCAACTGTACCCGACTGATCTAAAGACTAGCGAATGGGAAGCATTAAAACCATTCATGCCGACACCAAACCCACTAGGGAGACCTAGAGAACATAGTTGGCGCAGCATTCTCAATGGCATCTTTTATGTGGTGAAAGGTGGCATTCCTTGGCGGATGTTGCCTAAAGAATATCCACCGTATCAAACGGTGTATCACTACTTCCGTGTGTGGCGTAAAGGTGGTTTCTGGGAGGAACTGAATACCAAACTGCGTGAACGATTACGCAAGAAAGTCAAGGGAAAAGGTAGAAAACATCCCAGTGCAGCCATTATAGATAGTCAAAGTGTGAAAAGTGTCGAAGGGGGTAAGGAGATCGGCTATGACGGTAATAAGAAAGTAACTGGACGTAAACGTCATCTCGTTGTAGATACCTTAGGCTTGGTGTTAGCTGTCCTGGTAACGGCTGCAAATATTGATGACCGAGCTGGCGCAAAACAACTCTTTACGGCAATGAGGACAACTTCCTGGAAACGTCTTAAGTTGATTTGGGCTGATGGTAACTATACCGGTGACCTCATCGCTTGGCTTATGAAAACCTGTGGCTGGATTCTCGAGATCGTTCATAAACCTAAAGAGCAACTTGGCTTTGAAGTTCTTCCCAAACGCTGGATTGTTGAGCGTACTTTCTCCTGGCTCAATCGGCAGCGTCGTCTTTCCAAAGACTTTGAGCGTTTGCCAGAAACCTCAGAAGCCTTTATCTACGTCACCATGATTCGTTTGATGGTGAAAAAATTGGCGGCTTGACACTTCTCAGACAGTTTCTTAGGTCAAGACCTGCAATACTCGCCTTGCCTGATGTAGGTGTAAGTAATGTCGTGAGCATACTTAGAGTGGTGGTCTTGCCAGCACCGTTGTGACCAAGAAAGCCAAAGATTTCGCCCTCGGCGATGGTTAGATTGAGCGTGTCAACCGATTTGACCTCGCCATAAGACTTGGTAAGTTTTTCGGTGTGAATAATGTAAGTGTCCATAAGCATCTCCTAGAGTAATGAGCATAGTTACTTAAGCAAAATTATTGAGTAAAATTACTTTTTGTAGCACGCTGCTTAATCATTTTCCTCTGGACCGCCAGCATCTTTTTTAATGCCACCTGTGGCTGCCTGAAAACCCTTAACACTTACTGTCACGTCAACCTGCATTTCATTTTGTGAGGTGTGATAAAGGCTATTTGGGTTATCAGTAAAATGACCCGCCTCACCTGAAGAATCAATATGAACCGCTTTGGTTTCACCTGCTTTAAGAATGAAACCAGTTAAGGGCAATAAATAAGACTGCTCTGCCATTGTCACTAAATCTTTAATGGTGTAATACACCGACAGGTCACTTATAGCTTGGGTTCCCGAATTCACCAGTGAAATCTCTAAGTGATCATCTGCGGCTTTGTTCGTGGCAAGGTCAAAATTATTTTCGACTAAAACCTCAGCGATGCTAAGGCCAGCTTCACCTGTGGAGGCTTGGGGGATAGTATCAACCTGGGTGGGTGTTTGATCCTCGAGGTCGTTTACACCATCCCCATCGGTATCAGCATTTTGAGGGTTTGTGCCTAGCAGCACTTCGGCAGCATCGGGTAGACCATCTTTGTCGGTGTCTATGTCTTGAGCAAAGCCAAAGCTCAACACCATAGCCAGGAGGGCAAGCGTTAAATACTTACGATTCATAAAGTTCACCTTTTCTGGTAGCGTGTTAGGGTTTAAGTCTTGGCTACCTATTGAGCGTAGAACGTGAAGGTTGGAAAGAAGTTGGAAAAACTATCCCCACCTTTGGGGTGGGGATTTTTAGGGAGGTTAGGAAAGTCTAGTTGCTGCCTTCACCCTCTTATTCGCCACCCTCCTCTCCGCTCTCCCCGCCTTGCTCGTCACCATTTTGTTCATTCTGATTACTGTCGCTATGATTATCCATTTGCTCATTGTCACCTTGCTCATAGCCACCTTGCTCGTCGCTATTATCCATTTCGTCAGCGTTGACGGCGGCCTGAGCCAGCACTTCTGCCGTGCCAGCATCTACTTGCACTTCTTGACCAGCGACGACCACTTGCCAGACGAGATAACCATTTTCATCCTCGAGACTTGCCGAAGTTGCTGCTTCGGTTGTACCCACAGCCTTCTGTGCCGCAGCTACCGCATCTGCCATGCTGATTTTGGCGAGCGTGAGATACTGTGCCATCGGGTCTTGCGTCAAAGTAATGGAACCTTTGATTACGGGTTCTTGCATCGCTGGTTGAGTGCTGGTATCAGTTTGTGCAAACACGGATACTAAACCTAATGCACCTGTGGTCAATAGACCTACTAATGTGTACGATATTAACTTTTTCATGTATTGCTCCTTATTGTCATTGGGAGTCATCTCCCTGTTGACTGCGTGTAAGGTAGCAAGTGAATGTTGGGATTAGGTAAAGATTTACTCCTTACAGTTCAATACATGACCTTGAATACTTCATCCAACCTCAATCTTTCTTAACTCATTCTTACAATGGAAACAAACTATGTAGTTCTTGGAAATAAAATGTGCTCTTCTTTTATTTCCAGCCTTATTCAAGGTACTAAATCCACAAGCACTAGCCAATAACTCAACCAAAGGATTTAGCACCTTGAAAGGTTAAGGATCAACTAACTCAGTATTTGCATTTTTCAACATGGACGTACTTAATAGCACCTAACCTCGAGGCAACAAGTAGCAACAAGTAGCTAGATGCTGAATTATTTAAAGAGCTACCCTAGGGAATCCACGAACTATAGTTAAGCTATCTCCTCGAGTGTCACTCATCGCGCAACAGCTCAGTTACACGGAGTCGGTTCACAAGCGACGATGCTGCGACAGATGTAACACCTGTAGTGCTTAGAACCAATCCCAAAATCGTACTCAGCGACCCCAGAGGTACATGGTACACAGGGTCGAGGACGAACAAAGGACGCAGAATGTTGATGAGGTAGAAAGCCATGATAAGTCCTACTGATACGCCAATAGAACATCCTGTAAATGCTGCCGTTCCTGCCTCAGCCAAAATGAGGATTCGGATCGCCGTTGACTGCATACCTTGTGCTCGGAGCGTGACATACTCGCGACGACGCTGGAGTAAAAGACCGAAGACGAAGATAGCAACCGTCATAGCACCCATAGCTAGTGAATAGCCAGAATCAAGCTGAAGCAATCCTGCAATGTTAAGTGCCGCTAGACTGGACTGGTCTTTGGCAAGAGCTGTGAGTCGGGTATCGATTTGCACCTTGCCATTCGACCCTGGACCATTGCGGAGTGCCGTAGCTGTTTGCGCTAGCGCAGCATCGCCAGGTTCATGGGTCTGTGCCAGAAAGAACGCCGGAGATGTTGAGGCAACCATCTCCTCATGACGATTAATGTTCATGAGGGCATCAGCACTCTCAGGAAAGCCCGGTAAACGCTCAAACGACCCCACCATTTTCATCTCGATCTCAATTTGCTCTGAAGTGGCTCGAGCCAGCAGAACCCTAATCGTGTCTCCCTCTTTGGCTTGCAGAAAACTAGCCATGTGGGTACTAAGCAAGATTGAATCAGGTTGATCAGTAAGTATGTTCAAAGATTTTTCTGCTGACCCATTGGAAAAATGAGTAGTGTCAAGGGGTGCAACTCTTAAGTAAGCTTCTGGATTTAGAGCTGCCAGATTTGCTACCTCTTCGGTGCGTTTGGAGCGGAGTACAACGTTGTGTACGCCGTAAACCACGGGGGCTACCGAGCCAATACCTTTAATCATGAATTTGTTAGCATCACCAGATCTATAGCCACTGGCAGGTTTGGGGGTAACCCTGATATCAGAACCTACTGTATATCGTGCATCGGCTGCCTTGGCAGCGTCATAAGAGGTCGTGAAGATAGCTAGGCTTGTACTCAGGGCAACAATCAGCCCCAAAATGACCGCAGCATCTACTAAAACCCACGATCGTTGTTTGAGACTCATTCTATAGAGGAGGAAGAAAGGTCGCTTTAAATCCAAAGACGAATTCATGCGAGGGTGTGCCAAAATCCAGGCGACGATGCGCCCACCAAGGAAAGTAGCAGAAATCCACATAGCTATAAGGAGAAAGAGCAAACCCAAAGGAAGTTGCACTGCACGACCTACATAAACCGAGCCTGGGGTCCCTTCAAACCCTGAGTTTGCGCTTATAACCATAGTAGTCACGATAACTGCCACTATGCCCAGAATATCGAGATAAAAACGTCTCCATGCTGGAGGTTGCGCCCAAAGTCGGGCTTTTTCTTCATTGATCTCGCGCTCGATTGATCGACGACCCGTAAAATAAAGGGCACTGCCTGTGGCAAGTAAACCTGCACTCGTTCCAAGCACTGCTGAGGTTACCAAACTTGCTAGTGTCGTTCGCATGAGCGTGTTGTAACCAAGCACTGCAGCAGCAGTTGTATAACCTAGGGGAATGCCTATTCCTGCACCCGACAAGGTAATACAGCTAACACGCATTAGTAGCATTGATAGCAGGTGTTTTCGACTTGCCCCACGGATGCGTAGGGTGGCCTGCTCCCGACGCTGTGCCCCAGCAAGCACGATACCTGCGTAGGAAGCCAGCATGGCTGCAAGCATTGCACCAGGAATGCCCAGGACGACAAACATGCGTTTAGCAACTTTGGCATCGTCGCGGGCGACTGCAAGGGTGTTAGAGATATTATCAAGCAAAAACCCCTGTCCTCCTGCTACACTCGAGATGGACTCGGCGAGACTCTGGGTTTGGCCAAGTGCGACACTCGGTTCAGCATCGAGTAAAGCTCGGTTAACGCCGATGTCAACTTCGCGTATGGGCAAACTCTTTATTCGCTCACCCCTGCTCGTGGCAGCCCTTTCAAACGAAGGCACGATCCTATCGGCGAAAAATACCGAATCAAGAACCAGCGCATTTGGAACATAAATGAAGGCCTCGAGATTAGCCCCTTGTCGACTTGAAAAGAGTGAGCGGGCCTGGGTGAAGTCAACAATACCACTTATGCGCGCTTCTAGCTGACTTCCATCAGGCAAGGCAAGTGATACGGTATCGCCAATACCCACAGCAAGAGAATGAGCTGCCTCTGCACTGATCATGGCCTCACCTGCCAACTGTGACCCCTCGAGGATTTTGATGGTAGCATCCTGCTTTGTATAGCTCACATCAAACCCAAAGGCACGAACTAGCCCGTCAACAGGTTTTTTAGCCGACAGGGCCCCTGGAGGAAGGTCAACAAAGGAGAGTTGCTCAGCGAAGATGACACTCTCTTGTGTTCTGATCTGAGCCACCAACGTACTCAAACTCATTGGTTCGGCTGCATTTGCCTTGATAGGAATGACCGCCTCGCGTGTCGAAAAGGTAGATGCAAAATCCTGCTCTGAAATGTCTTGGGCCGCTGAGACCGTCACTTGATACTCAACTATCAAACTAGCCCCAGGTTTGACGGTACCGATGTTCAGACCTATTTTCGCTGGACCACTCGCAAAGGGATTCTCGCTGGTTGTCACAATTTCACCGTCAATGCTGGCTGAATATTCCTTATAAATCAACCCTATCGAAGGAATGGAGCGAACAATGACCTCATTGGCAGTTGTTTCTCCTTGATTTTTTAACTCGAGATGCACCCAAATCACATCTCCCTGTTTAGCTGCCCAATGGGATCGATCTTTAGCTGCAAGCGTATATCTCCTGCTATCGGTTCGGTCAACACATATTGCATGTCAATAGGAAGCGGTGCAACAGCCCTCTGTGTCATAGACACCGACAGACCATCCACAAAGAACAAAATGGCGCAGGAGAGCCCAACACCCAGCATGACTCCTATGGCAGTCGAAAGGGTGCGGCGAGGATTGCGAACGAGGTCTGCCCAAACGTATTTAGCCAACATGGGAAACCTCACCATCTTTGACAATTGACCCGTCTTTGAGTGCAACCAACCTCTGCATATGGCTAGCAACCGAGGGTTCGTGAGTCACCACGACTAGTGTGGATCCAAGGTGTCGCTGAGCTTCGAGAAGGAGCTGCACAACGGCTACTGCATTCTCTGCATCCAGCGCACCGGTCGGCTCATCAGCTAGAATCACTGAAGGTCGGTGGATAATCGCTCGAGCAATTGCCACACGCTGACGCTGACCTCCAGAGAGTTGATCAGGGAGGCGTGGACCAAGTTGGCCAGAGCCCCAATCGTTCGAGTAGAGCTGCAATTCGCTGCTCAGCATCTGTCGTGTCAGCACAAAGTGCGAGTTGGAGATGGATGTTCTGGGAAACGGTTAAAAATGGCAGCAAATTGTCGGCCTGGTAGACAACCCCAATAGCTTTTTTTCTAAAAGCAATCCGGCCTTGTTCACTAAGCGCAGTGATTCTGGTTTCCCCGATGGTTATTGTGCCCTTGGTGGGCAATGTAAGCCCAGCAAGCACACCCAACAACGTTGATTTCCCGCAGCCGCTCGGACCCATGATGGCTACGCTCGACCCACCAGCCACCCTAAATTCAGAGCAGTCCAGAACACACAAGGGACCCGCTTCTGTAAGGTGCTCAACGACCAGATCATTGACCTGTATTGTGTTGGTGTCACTCATTGTGTAACCACCTGCCGATTTATCAAACGAAGACGTAACTCAGCTCGAGCCGCCAATGTAGGATCGTGGGTAACGAACAGCACAGCCATATCAGAATCAAAGACATCTTGTGTAACTGCATCGGCTGTAGTTGCATCGAGTTGAGAAACCATCTCATCGGCTAAAAGGAGAGCAGGTTTGTTAGCCAAGGCAACGGCCAGCGAAACACGCTGCGCTTCGCCGCCCGAGAGCTGTCGTGGACGATGGTTTGCCCGATGCGAAACACCCATGCGCTCGAGCAATTTGCGTGCTTGCGCCGCCCCCGAACGATGTCCCCCAAAACCCAGTGCCAGCTCGACATTTTCCTGAGTTGATAGGAACGGAATAAGATTCTCGGATTGCAGAGCAATTCCGATTCGCTGAGAGCGCAATACCGCTCGCTCAGCATCATTGAGATTGCTAATTGACACACCCTCAACTTCAACAACCCCCTTATCAGGGTGAAGAAGCCCAGCGATAAGAGACAGCAGTGTTGACTTACCACAGCCCGATGGCCCGACCAAACTGACCTTTTGTCCTGATTTGATAGTGAGATCTACATCTTCTAATATAAGGTTAGTTCCACTTACTGAATGAAAACTCTTGGACACTCCCTTAAGCCGAACAATAGGAATAGACATTATTGGACCCTTGTTGCTTTGGGTACAGAACCGTAAACGTCGGGGGCGACTTCTCGAGCATGGTCTTCTAGGTCGAGTACCACCTGACTCACCTCAGCCAAACCTTGGGGGCTTAGCTCGACAAGGTTGATTAGTTCAAAGCTATCTTGGTGTAAACTCTTGAGCTTAGGCACATTAAGAATAACACCAACGCCTGGGGCATAGTATTTGATCTCGTTGTCAATTGCCTTGAGACCACCTTCACGAATGGCACGCACATTCTCGAAGGTGCCAAACTGAACAGTCGTGCTAATGCCAACAGCAACGGGTTCTGCTACTGAAGGTTCTTCGTCTGGACCAGGTGTACCGATATACCAGCGTGGTGTCTCCATTGTCACGACAGCGGGCATCAGGATTCCTGGAGAGCCACCGGTTGCGCTACCTAGCCAAGCGTTTTCAACATCGGTAAACTCCCCACCTTCGTAGTCTTCGGTGTAGCCGCCCAAGATCCAGACGTTACCATCCTTATCGAGTGCCATGTAATCAAAGCCGACCTGAGCGATTTCACCAGAATCAGTAGACTGATCAAGCATCGCAACAACTGGAACGCCATCGATCATCCGTACCACATCGGTCATTGTGCTAATGACTTGGTGGGGAACTTTACGCGACCCAACTTCGGTAGTGCCAGCCCTGATCCATTGCATACCCGGGCGAAGGGGGTGGTACTCATTGGTGCTCAAGGTCGGATCGATAAAGTTGGCCGGGTCAAATTCGACCCGGCTGGGCTCGGCAGCCTCTTGTGCATAAACATTGCTAAGAAAACCAGCAAACATCAAAGTGAATGTGAATGCAATGGTCATGTATTCAGGTTGTTTCATCTATTACCTCTTTCTTTTCGGATTATCCGAATGGTAGGAAGGTAGCAGGTGAATGTTGGAAGGATGTTGAAATCGGGTGAATGCGCGTAGCCCTGTATCACCAATAAAAACAGACTGTAAGGGGCTTACATACTTTCTTTCAAATTCTATCGTTATAACGTTTAGCTCGAAAAAGGTTCTTTTTTGCGCCACCCACCTTCTGATTTCCATGTTTCAGTGCTAAATTTTTTTCTATAGTGTTTTTTCATATTTTTTATAAAAAAGGTTGGAGTGCCATTGGCACTCCAACTATAGTAGCAATTTTCAGCAAAGTGACTCATATTTTTCAATCTCCTGAGAGCCATTTTATTTGAGTCACTCAGTCACAAAATTGGCATAACTACTGCAAGGTTTCAACCTTGACATACCAAGAATCACCCTTAACGACTATAGATTCCATCACGCTATCAAGCTCACGAAACCTCACCATTTCAACGTAGGTTTGGGCAATTGCAAAACTCGAGAATGGACCCACTACACAATTTGTTTCGCCGTGCCAGTGACTAGGTGAACAAACAGTAATAGGGAAATTGCCTGAGGCATCTGTAAGCCAAAGTGTTTGCATTTAGCTCTCCCTTAATTTGAACGTTGAGCTTGAACAAGTGGAACAATCTCGAGATTGACTGTTATCATTTTTTCTTTGCCACTACGCATAACAGAAAGGTTAACACTATCACCTTTATTCATGGCAAAAATGTGGTCTTGCAGGGCTTTACTGCTGGTTACTTTTTCACCATTGACTGCTGTAATGATGTCACCACCTGCGGGTAACTCCTGGCCATTCACATTGATGGTAAAACTGCAGGCTTGCAAGCCTGCATTAGCAGCAGGGCTACCTTCTTGCACTGCAATTACCATTTCACCTTCTGTGGGTAAGTTCAACTGTGCGCGAACATCATCAGGGTAGTGACTAATGTCTATGACCTGAACACCCATGCGGGGCTTGCTGCTGTAAACATCGTTAAAGCCACCTTGCTCGAGTACTGCCAAATTATCTTTTAGGTAATTGCTCGGTACAGCAAAACCAACGCCTAAGAAACCACGCTCACCTGTTGCGCTAACACTAGGAATAATGGCCGTGTTAATCCCAACGAGTTCTCCTTGCGAGTTAAGGAGCGGGCCACCTGAATTACCAGGGTTAATGGCTGCGTCGGTTTGTACCATCGGTACATTAAATTGCCCAATAGACTGCATATCGCGTCCTACACCCGAGATAATCCCTGTAGTAACGGTTGACTCTAAGCCAAATGGATTGCCAATAGCAATCACTTTTTGACCCACTTTCAGCATATTTGAATCAGCGATAGAAATCGCCTTTGCGTCTTTAGGCAAATCACCTTTATTTTGCAGTTCTAACAGTGCCAGGTCATACGATGGATTAACACCAATTACCTTGACAGCCAGTTCTTTATCAGGGTTACTTGCAAAGGTCACGGTTAGTTTAGATCCATCGCCAAGATCAATACTATTGGCTTGTAGGGCTTCGGTTACAACATGATAATTGGTTACGATACGACCTGCTGTATCAATTACAAAACCACTGCCTGCACCATACTGGGCTTGAGGTTGACCTGGCTGGAGTTGGTCTGGAAGTTGGAAGCCTGGGGGTAATTGACTATCATAAGCACTTACCAACTGACCTTGAATTTCTACATTCACAGCTACCACACTGGGGCCATAAGTACCAATAACATCAATGGTATTTTGTTCATCTTGTAAGAGGGCATCTGCTTGGTTGAAGGAAGCTATTGTCTTTGCTACCGTAGGTGATGTAGCCATGTTTTGTGCTTTAACCGCAACTGGACTATGCCACGCCAACGCAAAAAGTACTGTGGCAACGACTGAACTAAGGGTGACGATTCTAAAATTCCTGAACATAAAAAAACTCCTTTTTTGAGAATGACTTATGAACATTGATGTAACCAATTATTTATACGTTTCAGGTTAGGTGGTCTTTTTCATGATGCACACTTTCTCCTGTCAAAAACGGATTCTTGATAGGTAACATCAGACTAGTCTTGGAAAGTAAAGAAATAGTAAAAATTCAGTGTTTCCCAGCTTCATGCAACAACAATCTTTCTCAGTAATTTCTTAACTAGCATTTCAGGGCAAGTTTCAGGTAATCTTAAAAATGAATGAAGTCCACTATGAAAAAAATGTACACGCTTCTTGCACCTGGTCAACTTGGCATTTCACCTACTTGAACCTCGAGTGACTGAATTGTGGCGCGTACGGGTGGGTAAGTTTTCTATTGACCAAACGCTACGGTGAGACCTGCTTGTCGGTCTAGCCCATACCTCGGTTGTTGGGGTTCTCTCCATTGTTGCTATTGTGGGGCTAACTGAAGGTTTTGCCCAGCATGGCGCTCTTTTTCAACAAGGTCAGTCAAGGGCGTTTTTTTATGAGCCTCTTACTCAATGCAATTCTGTTTACCTTGAGTTTTGTTATTCACGTCACGAGTATCGGTTTCATTACCTATATTTTTCAACACAAAACCCAAGATATGCCGACGCTTATTAAAAACGTCTCCCTAGCGTATGTGCCATTGGTATTTAGTTTTATGACCTCAATTCCATATTTTGGTCGAGGGATTGGTGTTACTCCAATGGCTTATCATTTACTAGCACTTCTCACAGCAGTTAAGGAAACCTACCAGTTGAGTGAAGCTCAAACGATTGCTACTGTTGTTTCTGGCTGGTTGTTAGTCCTAAAACCCTATCCGTCCATATCATCTTCTAACTCGAGGTGAAACCTGTGAAAGAAACGATGAAATATAGGCGCAAAAAGAAGCCCTACAACCACCAAAAAAATGATCCCTGCATAAAGTGCGTACAGTCCAGCAAAAATTTTTCCTGCAAACGTGTGTAAAGTATCCACAGGCCCCATACCACCTAGTATCATAGCCGCATTGAGGAAAGCATCCAGCCAGCTTAGATCTTCTAGAAAATGATAACTGACAACACCAATAGCCAAAGAACCCACAACAAGCATTCCAGCTCGAGTGGTCTGAATAGCCAACCTCCGATAAAAAGCGGATCGCGGAAGCAAAGGTTGGTTGCGCCGTTCATACATAGTGATAAACGATTCTATCACCCTATATTACTCAGTAATTTTATGTTGAAGCACTTCTTGGCTCAAAAGAGTCAGATCGCTCGCCCATATGGGGCGTATGCTTATGACAAGGGAGTATTGTATGACATCAAGCTGGTTTTATTGGGCCTTACTTTCGGCAGTGTTTGCAGCCATGACCGCCATTTTTGCCAAAGTCGGCATTAAAAATATAGATTCGGATTTTGCCACACTCATTCGCACCGTAATTATCTTTTTTGTCTTAACTGCGTTTGTGTTGCTTACAAAAAAATGGGCCAATCCTTTTACACTACAAGGCCAGACTTGGCTCTTCTTGCTGCTTTCAGGACTCGCCACAGGTGCATCGTGGGTGTGCTATTTTCGGGCACTTAAAATTGGGGAGGGCCTTGAGCGTCGCCCCAGTAGATAAATTTAGCGTCGTTCTGGTAGCTATCTTTGCAGTCATTTTTTTAGGCGAACGCCCAGGTCTAAAAGATTGGTTTGGAATTGCCTTAGTAGGTGCAGGCGTTGTAGTTCTGGCACTCAAAAAATAAACTTAAACTGGTCGAACAATTTGTGTCAGCCAAACCGTTTGGTCACGCAGCTCGAGCCCAAACTGCTCTAAAGGTTTCTTGGCTTTATGAATGGGTCCAACCGGTTGACCTGTTTTTGTATCAAAATCTTGCCGATGGTCTGGGCAGTGCATCAACCCTGCCGCATTGGGTTCATTAATTTTGGTTCCTCGGTGAGTACAAGACCGAGAGTAAGCCACCAGCCAAACCTCACCCCAGTGCAAACTGTTCTCTACTTGGGTGTCACTGGCATAAACAATGATTGGGTTTCTGCCTATCTTGAAAAGTTTATATTGTCCACTGGTTGTTAATTCACCTGATGCTACGACTTGAAAGGGTTCAAAAGTTGTCTGTGCTTCGACTAAGCTTGCTTCAAGGAGACTTGGCAACACTGCAGCACACGCAACACAGCCCAAAAATTTTAGTGCATCACGCCTATCCATTACGGTGTCTAAGGTTTCAGTAACTTTATCTATAGCTTTCATGGTTTCCTCCATTTTTGTGGGTGAGAACGTTTATACCAAAGATTAACTCCCAGCACCCACATCACCGAGAGCATCCAACCTGCTAATACGTCTGAAGGATAATGCACTTGCAAATAAAGCCGCGAAATGCCAATACCCAAAGCGAATAAAAATCCGAGACTCGCCACCAACCACTGCCAGCGAGGAAACAGTTGACGTGACAAAAAATAAAGGGCTAGAAAAAACGCAGTAGCCCCCATCGTGTGACCACTCGGAAAAGAAAAATCGTGCTCAGGGATAAGCTGCGTAAAAAGGTCAGGCCGTGAACGTGCGAATAATACTTTCGCTACAATATCAAGTACAGCAGCACCGCAAAAACTAATCAGTAAAAAAAGTGTTGCGCGTCGAGAGCGAAACCAGAGCAAGAAACTGATGATAAGCAAAGCTGCCAATAGTGTATAAACTGAACCAAAGTTCGTAAAAGTCAACGCCAGTGTCGTGAAGCGTGGGGTGATGAGGTTATGAAACCACCAAAGTATGGGAGCATCAAACGTAAACCGCTGATGCTCCCATACTTTGGTGGCTAAGCTGGCAAACACGCTACTAGCAAAAAGGAATACTCCCCAATATGATATCTGGGTCAAAGGCAAAGGGCGTGTGAGTAAACGAGTCATGATTTTCCTAGGCAGGTTTTGAAACGAGTGTTTGTTTTTGCTGTTTGGTTGACAAATAGATTACAAGACCTAAAATTGCAGCAAGGAAAATAAAACTGGTTATAACTGTACCTAAACCCAAACCACCATCCTCTGTAGCTTGTGACAGTAAATCACCAGCAGAAGCACCTAGTGGGCGAGTCAAAATAAATGCAATCCAAAACGCCAAGACACCATTCATCTTGAAAAGATAATGAGCCATAGCTACTAATGCAATGCAACCTATAAATAACAGTAGAGCCGTTCCGTAACCCAGAGCTAGACCTTCTGCTGCTAAGTCACCAGCAGCGGTTCCCAAAGCAAAGGTAAACAAAATTGCAGCCCAGTAATAGAGTTCTCTTCGGGTTGTATCAATGGACTTCATAGCCAGGGTCTTTTCGCTAGCATACCATAAACCAAAAACAATCATTAAAATAATACTGAATACTACCGTGGTAGTCACTAGACTAACACCCATGTTATCAACTAGGTTATCTGTTACCAGAGTACCAACAATACTCATTAAAACCACCACCAACCAATAATTTGCAGGCACATAGTGCTTGAGTCGAAATTGGTTAATAAGTGCGAGAATCAGCAAAACACCCATAATAATAGATGTTCCTGTTAATCCAAGACCTAAGTTGGTGGCTAGAAAATCAGCAGCAGTTTCACCGACTGTGGTGGATAAAACTTTTATAATCCAGAAAATGAGTGTAATTTGTGGCACTCGGCTTAAGAGGTTGGTCATAGTATTTCCCGGTTGGTTTTGGTTGAGTAGCGTGTTCATAAATCTCCTTCTTCACCCAAGGGGTATATCCCTTGGGTGGTAGTGGGCTAGGTAAATGTTAAGGGTTAGTAAAAGTCAATGATTTGACGACTATTCCTATTTTGAGCTAGATCATAAAAGCCTACTTCTGACTGTTAAACCAAACTGGAGGCTTACCATTTTGTTATGTCAGTGGGGATTGAGTTTGAGACGGCTTTACGATTTAAGACCCAGGCACTCACTGCTACCATTGCTGCTTCGGCAATCATTGAATAAACACCTAGAGGTTCCGTCCAGTTGCCTATATCATCCATAGCAAGAGGCAAACCTACTGTACGGTTAAGCGCGTAAACGATTATTGAACCCAGAGCGAGTACAGCACCCAACTGCCAGCCCCGTTTATTATTTTGAAGAATAAGAATCCCTGCTAACGCAGAGCCAACCATAAGTACAATGTAACCATAGCCCAGGTACGCAACTTCACTAAGTTTGCCTGGCAAATCTATCCAATGAATAACAATGATTGCAATCAGGCTGAGGATGCCAAGAACCTTAGCAATAAGAGATGTACTCGAGTTCTGGGTAGTTTGGGAATGATTACGTTGAGATTGAACTGCGCCAATTATTTTCATAATGTTCTCCTTTAGGCATCTGTTTAGTAATTCTTACTAAGTGTGCCAACATAGGTAGTGTGATGGAAAAAGGTTAGGAATTGGTAAAGAAAAAAGCAGTAGAATTTTTACCAAATCTTTACTTTAGTGTGTTGCCTAAAACTACTCTATAACCATCATGATTTTTTAAGGGTCAATCTCTGCCACAAACCAAGTTCAAATCTTCAAGGCTATAGTTACAAAAGAATGATTCTTGCTCTTTGGCACTCTGTTACAAAAAGGTAGAAAAAAATCGTCTGATACTTTTTATGAAACAGCAATGTCTGGATAAATCTTCCAAAGGTTTTATCACAAGATAAATGGCGAAATCCTCCAAAAACAGTCTTTACCAAATCGCAACCTTGTGCGCCTAGAGTGTGAACATCTTAGCAACATCTAAGATAACAGGATTAAGCAGACAGCTTAATCCAGAAGGAAGTGATTTATATGACTTTTCAACTCAAATTTCTCGCCGCGCTTTTGGTAACTGCTTTAAGCCTAACTGTATTAGCTGAGGTAGCACCCAACAGGGGCATAGACATTCAAACGATGAGTACACCTAGGGGAACTATTCTCTCCTATATTAATGGTCATACTCCTCAAGCAACAAATGCCTGTTATGGCCATACCACCGCAACATCAGAAGCCTATACTTGCTTGAGTCAAGCCTTAAAGACATCGGGGTTAGATAAGATACTTGCCAGTCAAGGAACCTTTACACTTTTTGCACCTAATGATGAGGCCTTCAAAACCTTAGCAGCCACTATGACACATTCGAGCTTTACAAGCTTGATGAATAATCCTGCCCAACTCAAAGCCATCTTGAGCTACCATGTCTTACCTGAAGAAAATACTTTGAGTTCTCTCTATGCAGGTGCTGGGGCATTGGGCATCTCAGAAAAAACATTACAGGGTTCTGATGTCACTGTCAACTTTGCAGATGCTAGTTCAAATAGCTCAGGTAAAGTCATAAGCTTGGGTCAAAACATTTATGTGACAGCCACAACAATTAGCACTGATAATGGCACAGTTATTGGTATTGACCACGTTCTTAGTCCACATGCTCTAAACTAGCCTTCTTCTATTCTTCTCTCCAGGCTGCGAGATTACACTCGCAGCCATTTTTATGTCCTACTTTTTGATTATCTGAGTACATTAGAGCTTGCAGCCAAAGGCTTTACCTAATCTTTACCTCGAGATGGTATAAAACCCATGATAGATTGGAACCATGCGCCTACTACTTGTTGAAGATGACCCCCATTTAGCTAGTCTGATCGTTGAAGGATTAAGTGACGATGGTTTTATTGTGGAGCATTCGGGCAGTGCAACACAGGCTGAATCCATTGTGCTACTACAACCTTTTGACTTGCTCATTTTGGACGTGATGTTGCCTGAAGGTAACAACGCAGGTTTTGTACTAGCTAAAACCCTTCGTGAGAATCAAGACACCACACCAATTTTATTTTTAACAGCCCGAAGTGATATGGACAGCAGGCTCGAGGGCTTTGAAGGCGGTGGTGATGATTACCTTGCTAAACCCTTTGACTTTCGAGAATTACGCGCCCGCATTCACGCGCTGATACGCCGCTCGAGTGGCGGTGCTTCAAATCAACTTCAATTACCTTTAGGCTACACGCTACATTTATCTGCCCATGAGCTTAGCAAAGCAGACGAAGTTATTAGCCTTACGCCTCGAGAATATACCTTGCTCGAGTGCTTTGCTTTACATTCTGAACGCGCTTATACCCGTGACGAATTGATTGAGCGTGTTTGGCCCGAAGAAAGTGATGTAGATACAAAGGTAGTGGACGTATTTGTATCTACAGTAAGGCGCAAACTTGGTGAAGACATCATTGAAACAGTACGCGGTGTGGGCTACCGCTTAGGGCGATTGACATGAGTACGATTGAAATGAGCATAGTGCCATGAGCCTGCGCTGGCGACTTACGCTCTATTATTCTGCACTCTCTACTATGATTATTGTGCTAGCAGGTGTAGCGTTTTTTGTAGTGCTAAGGCAAAACCTCCACACTGCACTCGATACGTCGTTGCGTGAAGCAGCAGAGTTAGCTGAGGGTCAACGTGGTGACGAAGAAACTGAAGAATTGACAGAAGAACACATAAGTGAACTTCTCGAGCATCTCTCAGGAAATGCAACGCTCGTGTTTGTCAATGCTCAAGGACAAGAACTTGATCGAGTAGGACAGATTCGTCTTATAGCTCCACTGGTTGAAGGGTTTAATAATGTTGAGGATCACCGTGTTTATACCTTGCGCTTAGCCAAGGGTGGTTGGGTACAAACTATTCGTTCTCAAGTAGAAACGCTGCAAGCCATAGGACGAGCGCAACGGCTGCTCCTCGCAGGGTTGCCCTTTCTGCTCTTAATCGGTTTGGGTGTGGGTTACTTTTTAGCAGATGGTGCTTTGAAACCTGTTGACCATGTGACGGGTTTGGCAGAACGCATTGCCACTTCAGGAAAGTTCAAGGAGCGTGTTCCTGAAACACCTGGCAACGACGAAATGGCACGGCTGACCAGAACTGTCAATCACATGCTGACGCAACTCGAGAGTACCTTAGAACGTGAAAAAGCCTTTGCTTTAGCTGCTGCCCACGAACTCCGCACACCACTTGCTTTTTTACAAGGACGTGCTAGTCTCAGCCTCGAGAAAGAGCGCAGCATTGAACAGTATCAGCGTGATTTAGCCCAGATTCACACCACCAGTCAACAAATGAATCACATGGTTGAAAGTTTACTCATGCTGGCCCGTACCAATCAAACACCAAAACAGGAAGAAGTTGATATAGAAAAGCTACTTACCGAAGTTGCTGAGTCCTATCAAAGCGAAGCTATCAAGCAAGCAATGACTCTCGAGCTTGATGCTAAAAAAATTATAGTCAATGCTGACCAGGCAACTCTTAGGCTTGCGCTTAGCAATCTGGTACAAAACGCTATCAAGTATGGACGAGCAGGGGGTCATGTTTGGCTTAGGAGTGGCAAGCAAAACAACAAAGTTTTTCTCGAGGTCTGTGATGATGGTTCTGGGATTCCTGAGGCAGATTTAGAACGCTTACGTCAACCCTTTCAAAGGGGGCTAGGCTTGCAAGGTACAAGTGGTGCAGGACTTGGTTTAGCTCTAGTTTCTGCCATTGCTGAACAGCATAATGGGCGGCTCGAGCTAGCAAGGGCTGCCCAAGGAGGGTTGCAAGCTATTTTGTGGTTGCGTGATAGCAGTCGAGCAGACTAGGCTTGGCTTTATATTGTCTTAACACAGATTTACTAAACTCTAATTCATGAACAGCTCCGAAAGGGTTTTATGAAAATTCTGAGTACATTTTTTACAAATTCCAATACCTCCAGTAAAGCTAAGCGGTTATCTTGCAACCAAATACCTGTTACATTAAAAGCTATTTATTTCAAATGTTCTTTGGTGCGTTTTACGCACCCTACACGTTTTTGGCAAATTTTTCTTATATTTATTTTCTTCATTTTCTCTAACCTCACCTTGTCCCAGCACACCCTGCACAACCCCAACAGTATCCAAATAGATATGTCCTCTAATGACATGCTTGCTAACTTAAAGGGCAAGACCTCGAGCTTGCTTTTTTGTCCATGATGATTGAACACCATAAGGGCGCAATAGAGATGGCTAACTGGATACTTGATATCACCACAAATCCAGACCTTATCACTGCTGCTGAAGCTATCCTTGCTGCCCAAGACCCTGAAATAAAACAAATGACCCAATGGCTGAAAGATTGGTATGGCCAAGATGTTGATGAAGCCAGTGCTGCAATGATGAAAAGTGACATGGAGATGATGATGCAAGAGATAGGCAAAGCCGAAAATCCAGAAAAAGCTTTTTTATATCAAATGTCATTGCATCACAACAGTGCTATTGATATGGCTCAAGCAGCTTTGCTCAAGGCTGACCATGCCGAACTGCGTGAACTGGCAAAAAATATAATCACTGCACAAACCCAAGAAATTGCCCAGTATCAAGACTGGCTTAGGAAGATGTAAATGCTTATTTTAATTATTGAAGATGACCCAGATATTACTCAGATTGTTAAAACCTATCTCAAGAAAGATGGATTTAGTGTAGATGTGGCTCAAGATGGGTTAAGCGGTTTAGACAAGGCTAAAAGCCTAGACCCTGCTTTGATTATTTTAGATTGGATGCTGCCTGGTTTAGATGGTCTAGGTGTCATGCAGCGTTTGCAAAAAACCCACCGCATACCCATTATTATGCTCACTGCTAAAACCGAAGAAACAGACCGTCTAAAAGGCTTAGCCCTTGCCGATGACTACATCAACAAACCCTTTAGCCCACGCGAAATGGTAGCCAGGGTGAAAGCTGTCCTGCGGCGCGGACATCCTCGACAAGGAGACGTTCTACGTCTTGGGGTACTTATTCTTGATATAGAGAAGCGTTTAGCCTTGCGCGGAAATGAGCCTTTGGATTTGACCACCCTCGAGTTTGATTTGCTTTATATCCTAGTGCAGCACCCCGAGCGAGTCTTTACCAGAGATGAGCTTTTAGAACGGGTCTGGGGTACAGATTTTACGGGTGTAGACCGCGTAGTGGACGTACATATTTCTAACCTCAGACAAAAACTCGAGCCAAACCCAGACAACCCTCAATGGTTACTGACAGTTCGGGGAATTGGGTATAAATTAATCAAAGGAACATTATGATTAAGAGCCTGCTTGGACGATTATTTTTGTCTTACCTGTTTATTATTCTTTTAGGTGGGATTATTCTTTATGTTGCCAGCGAACTAGCCGCACCTATTTTGCTAGATCACCATATGCAAGACATGGAAGAACTTCATTCACCCCCTAGTGAAAACATCTTGCGTTTGATGGATGAAGAACTCAAAGAGCTTTATCGCAAAGCCCTCACCCAATCGATTATCTGGGGCATCGTTATTTCTACAGCTATTGCTATTCTTATAAGCTGGTGGATGTCTAGACAAATTGTGTCGCCAGTTAAAAAGATGGAATTGGCCAGTAAGCGTATTGCCGAAGGCCGCTACCAAGAACGCCTAGATGCTAGAGCCCCTGGTGAAATTGGCGAGTTGGCTACATCTTTTAATGAAATGGCTAACACTCTTGAAACGATTGAGCTTAAACGCGCCGAGCTAATTGGCAATGTAGCCCATGAATTTCGTACACCTCTAAGTGGTTTGCGGGGTTACCTCGAGGGCTTTCAGGATAACGTCTTTACCCCTGATGAACCTAACCTTTCAGCTTGCCTAAAACAAGTAGCAAGACTCAAGCATTTAATTGATGATTTGTCGTTATTATCAAGAGTAGAAGCCGGTATAGAGCGAATTGTCGCACAACCCGTATTTGCCCATAAACTACTCGAGCAAGTCAAGTCCAGCTTTGCACCTTCGTTTGCTCAAAAAGGGGTAGATTTGCAAATCGTTCAATCGTTTAGAGAAGATGTTCAAATCTTCGCCGATGCTTACCGCACTTTGCAAATTTTGAGCAATCTAGTTTTTAATGCCCTGCGCTATACCCCGCTAGGCGGACGTGTAGCTTTATGGTTAAACATAGAAGATGATAAGGTCATTTTTCATGTCCAAGACACCGGTCAAGGTATACCTGAAGCAGATTTACCCCATGTCTTCACCCGTTTTTACCGCGCTGATAAATCAAGGGGTGGTGAGGGTAGTGGCATTGGTTTAACCATCGCACGTTATTTTGTAGAAGCCCAGGGCGGAACGATTCATGTCGAAAGTAGACCCAAGGAAGGAGCTCATTTTTATTTTAGCTTACCTTTGATTCCTAAAAACTGGGCTCAGGAAACTGTTTTACAACCACAACTCACACCCTAAGCCTTAAACTAGTTTTATGACTGAGTTTGGTATTGACTTCAATACTTTGTGGGGCAACAGCTGGACACTGCTATTTACTGCTTTTCGCGTAGCAGTGGTTTACTTTGTCCTGCTTCTCTTCTTATATCTAGCCGGACGGCGTACCTTGGGGCAACTGACAACTTTTGATTTAGTGACCCTCTTGCTATTATCCAACGTTGTCCAAAACGCCATGATTGGACCTGATAACAGCTTGCTAGGTGGTTTACTAGGAGCAGGACTCTTATTACTGCTAAATCGTTTGGTAGCCAAAACCAAATGGTTACGCCAAAAGCTCGAGCCAAACCCTGTCATCCTTATCTATCAGGGGAAAATGATAAAGGAGCATCTCGAGCAAGAAGATATTAGTCTAGCCGATTTGGAATCTGCCATACGAGAACATGGCTATAGTGATGTCACTGATGTAGAAACGGCTGTTTTGGAAATGGACGGAACCATCTCCATTATTCCCAGAAACATCACACACCACAAAGTCCGTAAGGTTAAAAGTAGCCGTAATCATTAAACTTGCGTAAATTTTAACCTTTGTATAAACCCCAGTAACGGTACACTAAAGCACTATGTCACGTGTTCTAGTTACTGGTTCAGATGGTTTTATCGGCTCCCACCTTAGTGAAACCTTAGTTAAAGAAGGGCATCAGGTCAGGGCCTTTGTTTATTACAATTCGTTTGGCTCACTGGGCTGGCTCGAGCAAACACCTGCTGAAATCAGAAAATCCCTAGATATATTCTCTGGCGATATCCGCGACCCTTACGGTGTGCGTAAAGCTATGCAGGGTTGTGATGTGGTGTTGCATTTGGCCGCTCTAATTGCCATTCCTTATTCGTACCATTCACCTAACACTTATGTAGATACCAATATCACTGGAACACTCAATGTGTTGCAAGCAGCTAAGGATGTGGGGGCTAAAGTTGTCCACACTTCAACTTCAGAAGTTTATGGCACAGCACGTTATGTTCCTATTGATGAAGAGCATCCCTTACAAGGGCAGTCACCCTATTCGGCAACTAAAATTGGTGCAGACCAATTAGCCTTATCTTTTTACCGTTCTTTTGAAATGCCTGTCAGTGTAATTCGACCCTTCAATACTTATGGCCCAAGGCAATCTGCTCGAGCTGTGATTCCAACTATTATTTCTCAAATAGCCAATGGCAAGAAACAAATCAAATTGGGTGCTATTTCACCTACCAGGGATTTTAATTATGTCAAGGACACTGTAGCAGGGTTTATCTCCATGATGAAATCCAATGCCGCTCTGGGTGAAGTAGTCAATATCGGTAGCAATTATGAAATAAGTATAGGTGACACCGTAAAAACTATTGCAAGTTTAATGAATACCGATGTTGAGATTCTTTCTGATGAAGAACGTTTGCGCCCAGAAAAAAGTGAAGTCGAAAGGCTGTGGGCTAGTAATAAAAAAGCTAAAACATTATTGGATTGGGAACCACAATATGGAAGTCTCAAGGGTTTCAAACGGGGCTTAACTGAAACTATTAACTGGTTTAGTGAACGTGAAAATTTGAAAGGGTATAAGGCGGATGTTTATAACATTTAGGGGAAAGGGGAAAGGGAAAAGGGAAAAGGGAAAAAGTACCACTTTCCACTTTCCACTTCCCACTTTTCCCCTTGATTCACTTGGGAAAAGCCTATGTCAGCCTTAGCGGTTATACCCGCAAGGGGTGGCAGTAAGCGCATACCGCGAAAGAATATCAAAATGTTGCAAGGCAAACCGATGATTGCCTACACCATAGAAGCAGCTTTGCAAAGTGGTGTGTTTGAAAAAGTTATTGTAAGCACCGATGATGCAGAAATTGCTGAAATTTCAAGGGCTTTTGGTGCAGAAGTTCCGTTTGTACGTGAAGCAAGTTTAGCCGATGACCACACACCAGCCTCACTGGTTACTCTAAATGCTTTAGAGAAACTTGACCCCGATAGCACAAAATATAAATACATTTCACAACTCATGCCTAACTGCCCCTTACGTGATGCAGCAGATATTCAAAAAAGTTTTGAACAGTTTAGAAATAATGATGCGGATACTCAACTTTCAATTAACCGCTTTGGTTGGCTTAACCCGTGGTGGGCTTTTAAGATGGCTGAAAATAATGATTCAACTAGGCAAAATGCTTTAGACCCTCTCTTCCCTGAAGCCTTCAAAACTCGCAGTCAGGACTTGGACACACTCTATGCACTAACAGGCGCATTATGGTGGGCTAAAACCGATGTCTTGCGAAGAGAAAAAACCTTTCATACTAGCTCCCGCACAGGCTTTGAACTTTCTTGGCAACATGCTTTAGATATTGATGACGAAGATGATTGGAAAATGGCAGAAGTCTTGATGGCAATGCAATGAAAACTGCTCTCTACACCACCATTTATCCTGCTGCCAAACCTTATTTGCAAGCCTGGGCTGATAGCGTAAACGCACAAAGTGATCAGGATTTTGATTTATGGGTAGCTGTTGATGGCATAAAGAGAAATGACATACCAACCCCTCGAGCCCAAGAATCTATTCAATGGTTTACAGCTCAACCCAAAGACACCGTTGCACAAATACGTGAAGCTGTTTTTAGAGAAATGATTCCGCAGTATGATGCCATCATTTTTACCGATAGTGATGATGTATTACTCCCCACCCGTGTGGCTGTTGCTAAACAAGGCTTGCAAAATGCTGATGTTTACGGCTGTGCTATGCAGCTTATAGATACTGATGGTAAAGATTTGAAGCTCGAGTTCAACACCTCACGCATGGACTGGAAGACTTTACTTGTCAACCAAAATGTTTTTGGTTTATCCAATACAGCCTACCGCACCAAAACATTGAAACACTGCCTAGATTTTCCTAAAGATACGGTGATGGTGGATTGGTTAATGGTGATGAAAGCCCAGCAAGCCAAAGCCAGACTCTATTTTGACACCACACCACATATGCTCTATAGACAATATGAAAACAATACCGCTAGGGTTCTCTCACCCTACACAGAGACACAGATTCTCAAAGCTACTGAGCTGGTATTGGGGCATTATGAAATATGTACAGGACGGAAGTCGAATGTGAAAAATCCCCATTTACATAAACGCCAGTCTGAAGTCGTGCGTTTTTACAGAAATATCGCAGACGAACCCCTGCTGGCACGTTACACTAAAGCCTTAAATGCCCACAAGAGTGTTTTTTTGTGGTGGGAATGTGTGGCGAATCCAGAACTTAGTAATCTCTGGGACAATCCTTAACTTTATGGAGAAAGTAATGAATGGAAAGCAATGAGCAATGAGTAAATGTCCACTTTACACTCATTGCTCATTGCTTTCCACTGAATTCACGGAGGAAAAATGAAAACAATCAACCTAAACGGCAGACTGGTCGGACCTAGACACGCACCCTATATCATTGCTGAAATTGGCGCAAACTATAACGGCGATATGACCCTGTGTAAATACATGATTGATGAGGCTAAACGCTGTGGTGCTGATGCGGTTAAGTTTCAGTCATGGTCAAAAAACTCACTTATTTCAAAAGCTGAATATGCCCGTAATACAGCCTATGCTGATTCACACCGGCACTTTGGCTCACTCGAGCAAATGGTAGAAAAATATCAGTTCACCGCTGAGCAACACCATGAAGTTGCAGCCTACTGCAAACAAATCGGGATTCATTTTATGTCTTCTGCTTTTGCACCAGAAGAAGTGGATTTGCTGGCCAGCATGGATACACCCGCTATCAAAGTGGCTTCGATGGACGTAAATCATTTACCCCTTTTAGCGCACATGGCAAAATCGGGTAAACCAATTATTTTGTCTACTGGTATGGCCAGCATGGCAGAAGTTGCTACCGCTATGCAAACCCTTCAAGACAATGGCGCAACAGAAATTTCTTTGCTGCACTGTATCTCGATTTATCCACCTGAGTACAAAGATATTCACTTGAATAATATGAAAACTCTCGAGCAAACTTTTGGTGTGCCTGTTGGTTTTAGTGATCACTCGGTAGGTACAGCTATTCCTCTAGCAGCTATTGCGCTGGGAGCTTGCATTATTGAAAAGCACTTTACTACTGATAAAGATATGGAAGGTTGGGATCACTGGATTTCGGCTGACCCTGCTGAATTAGAAGTCATTTGCCGTGAAGGGAAAAATATATTTGAATCATTAGGTAGTGCGTCACGAATTGTCAGTGAAGCAGAACTAGCCAAGCGTGGCAAATTCCGCAGGCGGGCAGTGTTGACACGGGCTATGAAAAAAGGCGAAGTCATAAAAATAGAGGATTTGGATTTCAAACGTCCGGGTACAGGGATTCATCCTAATGAATATATGTATGTGGTGGGTCGGGCAGTGAATAAAGATTTGGAAGCGGAGGTTGAACTCGAGTGGGGAGATTTGGCTTAGAATAAGGTTAGTTAAGTTCTTTTGTCTAAATAACTTTATGTAGCTCGATTGATGAAAAGAGATATTTATTTTGAGTAGCCTATATTCTTTTAATTTCTTCATAGGATTAGCACCAGGTACGTTACGATTCCTTATTTTTACTATGAACTTGTTGAGACTTTTCTAAAACGCTTCAAAATTGGAGTCTTCATCCTTGTTTTAGGCGCATTTTTGAGAAATCCTTGGTGACTTTTAGGACAAAATGGAAGAGATTTCAAAAGTCTCAATTAGTTCAATGTTATATCGCAGATTGCAGTACAATCACTAGTTAGACAGCGAGGTAAATTTGATGCTACCTATACCCAAACTGCTCTTTAAGTACCGCACCCTATCATCGTTAGATTTCTTTCTTGATATTGTCGTCAAAAAGCGACTATACACTGCTACCTACCAAAGCCTCAATGATCCAATGGAGGGTGCTTTCACGTACACCGAGGAGGAATACCTCAAGGACTTTGTCTTGAAGCTTTCAGACCAAAGAGAAAGGCTCAGGATATGTGCGCTCAGCGAGACACATAACAACACTTTGATGTGGGCCTACTATGGGGAAGCACACACTGGAGCGGCAATAGGTGTTGAAATTGATACCAATTCACTCAGCGTTGATGGCATCGAGAGGGTGGAATACACTGAAACCCTAGTCTTTGAACCGTTCTTTGGCAGCGAAGCTGGTGCAGAAGCAAAAAAAATTCTTTTGAAAAAACTTTCCCCATGGAAACACGAGAAGGAAGTCAGAGTGTTCTCCACTGATGAATTTGTCCCAGTCAAAATCAAGTCCATCTATTTCGGATATCAAATCAATGAAAGACGTGAGGCGATTATTACTGATTTGATGAGAATTATCGATCCAGCCGTTACGATAACAAAGCTTCAGCGCGAAGATTTAGACAGTCAATCGTACCTAGCCTAGGCAAAGCTTGATCAAGTAAAGATACTGTAGTGTGCGTTTTACGCACCAATACCACAACATTTGCCCTGTATTGCTTTATGCCAGGTTTATTTTCTAGCCTTCCAAAAAGCACCTATCTGTAACCTGTGTACATACATGAGTCATGCTAAATTTTTTTGTAATTGGCACACTTTGCGCCGTTTTCTCTACGCTTCGTCATTGCGAGCCATAGCTTAGTGGGCGGTGAACGTCATCTCAGCGTACCGTTGCTCCATCGGCGAAGCAATCTCTTTGCACTGACCTTGCTACAAACTAAGTGAAGGGAGATTGCTTCGTCGCTCGTCAACTGCAAACGACCTACCAAACATCATCCGGGACAATTTTTACCACTCAAACACTCCTCGCAATGACGGATGAAATTAAGTTTAATTTGTTATGCACTCAATTGTTCAGGATGGCTCGAGTAGGCAATTTTCATTGAACTTTCCGTTGGTATTGCATTCCAATGCACATTGCGAGTCTGTTAAACCTCCTGTATCATTGTTCATGACCCCAACCCAACCAACCACTCGACTCGGCGTGCAACTGTTCACGATGGCTAGTATGGTTGCCCATGACCCGGACGCTGCACTAAAACTGATTGCTGAGAAAGGCTATAAAGAGGTAGAGTTCTTCGGCCTTACCCCTTCAGCACACCTGAAGCTATTGCATCGTGGACACCGCTGGCCGCAAAGATGGGCATTAGTCGCAATGCTTACTTTGGCCTGACCCCCCAAGAAGTCAAAGCTAGGCTTGATCACTATGGTCTTAGCGCACCTTCAGCGCATGTGGATTTCCCGACAGCACGGACACAACTTAATGCGCTAGCCGAGGCGGCACACACACTTGGCCACCACTACGTTGTCATTCCTTCGGCACGTAGCGAGCGTCTTGATAGCTTAGATGATTATCGGCGGTTAGCGGCTGAGCTTAATGCGATTGGTACAAAGGCCAAGGCTCTAGGGCTTCAGTTTGGCTACCACAATCACGGGTATGAACATGCGCTGATTGACGATAGAGTTCCCCTCGAGGTGTTGCTCGAGGAAACTGACCCCGCACTAGTCACAATGGAACTTGATCTTTTCTGGATGATTGCTGGAGGTGGCGACCCCATGACCTTTTTCGCTTCATACCCTGGGCGTTTTGCACTCATGCACGTCAAAGACATGAGCGAGGTCGTGCGCTTTGAGGGCCGTGGCCAGACACCACAGGAATGGATGGCACTGTTTCCCTATATGCGTGATGCTGGTGTCGGAGTTCTGGATTTACCACGCATTTTGCTACAGGCCAAGCACTCAGGTGTAAAGCACTTCTTCTTGGAGCGAGATTTGTCTGCTGATCCATTGCAAACACTTCAAACAAGTTACCGCACTCTGGCTGCTATTGATTTGAGCACTTTATGAACGACTAACTTTCTTTGTTTCTAGTGATGATTTTCTAAAGAGGTACTTAAACGATGTCAAACTTAAACCCACACTTCGTTTTTACCTCTGAACTTGGGTGTTGGGGTTTATGAAGACTAAGTTTGTTTTGAGGCAAGAAGATATTGCAAGGGGCGAGCATAGTTCGCGCATAGGTAGACGTAAGAAATTATCTCGAGCATCGGCAGCCGTTGATATTTCGTCTCGTCGTCTTTTTATGAAACACTTGCCAACTGGAATTGAGGTTCATGGAGACGTGCCTTTAGGTCACTACAGCAATAAACAGATGCAGCATAAGAAGCTCTGTTGTGGACAGAACTCCAAGAACAGTTGCGGCTGGCTGTTGCTAAGCATTTACGCATACCAGGACGATAGATATTCAACTTATCAGCCTTCCCAAAAGTACCTATCTGTAACTCGAGTGCTCTAGCTCGAGACCTTCCCATTCCATTACACTAGTGTATATGCTCTTACCAACTCCAACACTACACACTGCCCGCTTGCTCTTACGGCCGTTTACAGAAACCGACACCGATACCGTTTTTGCACTTAATAGCAACCCACATGTTTTACGCTACTGGGACGCACCACCCTGGAAAGAGCGGGCGCAAGCCGAGCGTTTCATTGTGCGTTGCAAGGAAATGGAACAAGAAGGTAGCGGCGCACGGCTGGCCATCGAGCGCAAGACTGACCGAAGGTTCATCGGCTGGTGTAGTTTCATCGAATGGAACCCAGAGTATCGCAGCGCAATGTTGGGCTATTGCCTCGAGGAAGCGGCCTGGGGCCAGGGCTTTGCCACCGAAGCTGCCTCTTCTTTGCTAAGTTGGGCCTTTGACACTCTGGACCTTAACCGTGTTCATTCCCAAGCTGACACTCGCAACATAGCATCAGGCCGGGTGCTAGAAAAGCTGGGGTTTGTACTCGAGGGAACCTTGCGAGAAGATTGTATCGTAGATGGTGAGGTATCAGATTCTTGGGTATATGGACTTCTGAGACGAGAGTGGAAGGCCTTGCAGTCAGGATGATATTTACTTTTCTTGGCGGAACATCATGCAGGAAAGACTCAAACGCTTCTGCGTAGCGATCAATGATTTCTAAAACAATCACAAAGTTTTGGGCTTATACAGAATTGGATTCCATTGTGCAAGAACAGGTTCGAGCTTATTATTGCCTATAAGTCATCTTCCATTTCAATATGCAATCAAACTATACTGGTAGAAGTTTTTGCTAAAGGAGTTAAGCATGGCTGTTCACGGAACCCACAACGCAGTAGCAGATAATCGCAATGACAACATTTTGATTTATGTTAATGGAGACCTCTTCCCTCGCAACGAAGCTAAAATTTCGGTGTTTGATAGTGGCTATTTGGTGGGCGACGGCATCTGGGAAGCTTTACGTCTTTACGACAGTGTGCTGGTTTTTTTAGATGAACATTTAGACCGTTTGTGGCAGGCTGCGGCAACGGTGGGCATGAACCTCAACATGACCCGTCAAGAATTGACTGATAAAATCTGGTACACCCTTAAAGCCAATAATATGCAGGACGGCGTGCATGTTCGTTTTATGGTTACCCGGGGAACCAAAAAAACCCCTTCCCAAGACCCGCGTTTAGTTTTATCAGGCCCCAATCTGGTCATCATTCCTGAATACAAACTGGCTAGCCCCGATTCAAGCAGTCGCGGCGTGACCTTGTTTACCAGCACGATTCGCCGTGGTTCACCAGATTATTTAGACCCTCGCCTAAACTGTCATAGCAAATTACATGAAGTTATGGCGTTGGTTCAAGCTCTCGAGGCTGGCGCAGATGAAGCCTTGATGCTAGATGTCAATGGTTTTGTGGCAACGTGTAATGCCACTAACTTTTTTATCGTTCAGAAAGGCGAAGTTTGGACTTCTACTGGGCAATACTGTATGAACGGGATCACTCGAGGGAAAGTCATCAAAGTGGCTCATGATAACGGCATTCCTTGCTATCAAAAGAATTTTTCTTTGTTTGATGTTTACGGCGCAGATGAAGCGTTTGTTACAGGTACATTTGGTGGGCTGACTCCTGTAAGCAAAATTGATGGGCGAATTATTGGTGACGGCGAACTTGGAGCTATCACTAAGAAACTAACCTCCTTGTATAAAGCCGAAGTGCAGCGTGTCGTAACAACAAGCAAGGCAGCATAAAATGTCAGACGCTAAAATGTCAAACCCAGTTCGCATCTGTTTATGGAGCGGCCCACGTAATATTTCTACAGCTCTGATGTATTCTTTTGCCCAGCGTGAGGATACGGTGGTTTATGATGAACCACTCTATGCCCATTATCTTTCTAAGACTCCTGCTAAAGAGTATCATCCCGGAGCAGAAGAAGTGATTGCTTTGATGGAAAATGATGGTGAAAAGGTTGTGCGAAACTTGATCCTTGGAGAGCATCCTAAACCTGTAGCTTTTTTCAAGCATATGGCCCATCATTTGTTTAATCTTGATTTGGCCTTTCTTTCTAAAACAGTGAATGTTTTACTGACTCGAGACCCGGTGGATATGCTACCTAGCTTTGCCGAACAAATCGAAACCCCGTCTTTAGGGGATGTAGGATATAAATCGCATCTCGAGCTGCTTAACTATTTGCAATCTATAGGACAAAATCCACCCATACTGGACTCTAAACAAGTGCTGCATAATCCAAGAAAAGTATTATCTGAATTATGCGAGCGCATCGGGATTCCATTTAGTGAATCTGTACTTAGCTGGACTGCTGGCGCACGACCCGAAGACGGTTGTTGGGCGCAGTACTGGTATAAATCGGTGCATCAGTCTACAGGTTTTGGGAAGTATCGTCCAAAATCAGAGTCCTTTCCTGAATCTTTAAAACCGTTGTTAAATGAATGTCAACCGTATTATCAGCAGTTGAGTGCGCTTGCGATTAAGGGTTAAAAAGTAAAAGTAAAAGAGTCCTTTGCCGATGGTCCACTTCGCTCAAACTTTGTACTATTATCAACGAATCACTTAGCCTAGTTTGTGACAACAGCATGATACTTTTTATCTTAAATATCCTACGGAGTCCTTTGCAAATTAAAGAATTGCAGGTTTTCAAATGGAATCAGCAAAAGCAGGGGGCGTTGAGTAAAGTTGGAAGAAGTAGCGAACTTTATGACTAAGTACGGCTCTATTAAACTTGACTAGCAATTCCAAACTCCATTGAGACAAAAATCTTTCATCTAACCCTTTGTAAGTGGCAAAAAAGTGTCTCAATGAATCGTAGAACTGCTAGACAATCAACACAATGGATTTACCCATAACCATTTAACACACAAAGCTCTTATTTAGCAAAGGTTTTGACGGTATATTTAGTATCGACAAATCTTAAATGAGGCTTATATACTGCTATCTAGATAAGGAGCTAAAACATGATCAAGGGTGTAAATTTAGGTAACTGGCTGGTTCTAGAAAAATGGATGAGCCCAGAGTTCTTTGATGGAACAACAGCAGAGGATGAAACGCATTTGTGTAAAGCACTAAGCGATGTTGCAAAACAAGAGCGGTTCAAAGTGCATCGTGATTCTTACATTACCGCAAGGGATTTTGCCTACCTAGCCGATAAAGGCATAGATGTTATCAGAATTCCTATACCCTTCTTCATCTTTGGTGATTTTGAACCCTATGTGGGTTGTATTGAGTATCTGGATAAAGCTTTTAATTGGGCTGAAAAATATGGCATGAAAATACTCATTGACTTGCATACTGTACCTGATAGTCAAAACGGGTTTGATAACGGTGGCCTTTGTGGCGTGTGTAAATGGCACAAGAATCCAGAGTATGTAGAATTTACTTTGAACCTGCTAGAAAAACTGACTCTTCGTTATAAAGATAGAAAAAGCTTGTGGGGCATTGAGGTTTTAAATGAACCTATTTCACAAGAGGTGTGGGATTTAATTGATTTGCCCAACCGTTACGAGGCTGTAGACAAAGACTACGCCAAAGGTTCTGAACCTGTTCCTACAGAATTTTTGAAAACCTTTTATACAGAGGCCTATAAAAGAATTCGCAAACATTCTGATGAGATCGTGGTTGTCTTTCATGATGGATTTCGTATCAAGGAATGGATTGGCTTTCTAAAAGAGCCTGCGTTTAAGAACTTTATGGTGGATACCCATTTTTATCTGATGGTCCATACCTGGACAACTGGTGATGAAACCTTAGAGGGATACTTAAAACATATTGAGTATGAATTTGCAAAAACTGTTAATGATATGTCAGAACATTTTCCTCTTATCGTAGGCGAATGGTGTATTGAACCACTGTCAAAGAAAGTTATAACTTATAGCCAAGAAGAGAAGAAAGAATTTTATCAGCAATTATCAGCAGCACAACTCAAAGCTTGGCAAAAGGCACAGGGTTGGTTTTTCTGGAGCTATAAGTTGCATATGGATGAGCCTGGGTGGGATGGGTGGGATATGGGTAAAACAATGGAATTAGGGTATTTCCCTAAGGCATTATAGTAACGCTATCTGAATGATTGGTTATTTAACTTCATAAAACTCAAGTAAAACCGCCTCTCGAGTACGCATACCGCTACACACAGCAATCAAATGATTTAACCAAGCATAGTGCATTGCACCCGTTTCAAATCGCGGCGTGGTGCGAAAGTAATACTGTGCAGGATCAACCATTTCGCCACGGGCAACCTTTTGTAAAACTTCAGCAGGTCCATAGCGCAGACCTATGTTGCTGACATAAATCAGCGCGTCATCATGGGTGCGCAAGATGTATCTTGCATCAAGTAGAGCCACACCATCGGTGGTCACGATTTGCCAATCTGCACCCCCTGCAATCACTGTGCCACTAAGCCTTTCACCTTCAAATGTGCCACCCAAAATTGGGATAATTCTGCGCTGGCCAAGGGATGTCATGCCAACCTCAAGTATTTCACCTATTTTGATTTCAGCTTGAAACAAGGGTGTAAGCACAGGTACAGAAGGACTAAAATTCATGACTTGTTCACCTGATTAAGCGCAAACCCCGCAGTCTGTTTATACCTAGTGCTTATGTCTTCAAGTTCTTGTTTTGAAATCACTTCATGGACGTGGGTAAATCCATTAGGTGCGCGTTCTTCGGCGAGTTGCATCACTTGTTCGGGTCCATTCTGGCGGTTGCTTAAAACAATGCGACTGGTAGGTAAACGCCGTGCGGTTTCATAGGCTAAGAGTGCTTCATGGGTATTGCTGTGCGCTGATAAACACTCTGCTAAGGCATCGGCATCGAGAATAGCCTGAGATGCACCATTAGAACCAACAGGGTACATAGGGTGTGCTGCATCACCTAGCAAGGTAACGCGCCCAAATGTCCAACGCTCTAATGGGTCACGGTCTACCAGCGGATATTCGTACACCACGTTTGCTTGCTTAATTATCTTTGGTACATCTAACCAATCAAACTTCCAAGATTCAAATGCACCTGCAAAACGGCTCTTATCCACTTCACGATTCCAGTGCTGGCCTTCTCTAAGTACGGGCGCTGTCCAATTGGGCACGCGCAATTCCGCAATCCAGTTCATCATGGTGCGCCCTTCTTGGTTAGCTAAAGTAATTGGGTAACACACAAACTTCTGATCTTGATGCCCAGCCATAATCATGGTGCGACCATCAAGAAAAGGAGCAGTTTCGCTGATACTACGCCACAATACACGCCCAGCATAAATCGGCTCACCTTCGCTTGGATAAAGCTTGCGCCGTGCGGCTGAGTGAATACCGTCAGCCGCAATCAGGCAAGCCCCTGAGGTCTCGAGCATACTTCCATCAGCAGCGCGAAAACGCACCACTACATCATCAGCATTATCCTGCCAATCTTCAAGCGTGTAGCCAGTGTGTATAGAACTATCACCCAAACAAGAGCGTGCAGCCTCATAAAGTGCCATTTGCAAAATGCCCCGGTGAACCGAATATTGTGCAAAAGCATAGCCCGCAGCAAGACCGCGCGGTTCAGCCCAAATCAACTGACCAAACTTGTTAGTGTAGCGCAGCTCGGAAGTATGTATAGAGGTACGCTCAAGCGCGTCTTGTAACCCCAGCTTGTGTAATACAGCCACCGAATGCGGCAACAGGTTGATGCCAACGCCAAGCGGTTTGAGGGTCATCACAGCTTCATAAACTTGAACTGAAATACCCCGTTGGTGCAAGGCCAGTGCTGCTGCTAATCCACCTGGCCCAGCCCCTGCAATGATGACCATTCGTTTGTCCATAAAACCATTATACCTTTAGCCTATTTCTAGCCCAGATGATGCGTTTTGACCTGATTATGGTTCCTATATTTCAAAAATTAGGCCCTCATGGTTTAATAGAAACACATACAGAAGGAGGAAACGATGTTTTATTTGACTGCTGTGCTTACCATCCTTGGTGGATTAGGGTATCAATTTCTTGTTAAACGTGTTCCAATACACCTAAATCCTATTGTTAACGTAGTCAGTGTCTATTTAGTAGTTATTGCGCTCTGTTTAGCACTACTACCTCTTTTTCCTATCAAAGATGGACTTATGCAACACGTCCGTCAGCTATCCTGGCTTCAAATTGGACTAGCCATTTCTGTGGTCTTCATCGAGCTAGGCTTTTTGCTGATGTATCGCCATGGTTGGAATCTAAGCACGGGAAACCTAGTTACTGGTGTTTTTATCAATGTCATTTTGGCAGCTATAGGTATATGGCTACTAGGCGAAAAATTAAATCCAGTTAACTTTGTAGGAATTGTGCTTAGCGTCTTGGGTGTAGCCCTTATTGGGTATCGTTCATAGTATACATAGGAGAAGAGTAATGATTATAGAACCCAAGAGTAAACTAGTCATGATTGGTGATTCAATTACCGATTGTGGACGTACACGACCCATAGGCGAAGGTCTTTTTGATGCCCTTGGAAATGGCTATGTGAGTTTGGTGGATGGCTTGTTAATTGCAGGCTATCCAGAACATAAAATCAGGGTTGTTAATATGGGCATTTCTGGCAATACGGTTCGTGACTTGCAAGATCGCTGGCAAACCGATGTCCTTGACCTAAAACCCGATTGGCTCTCAATTTGTATTGGCATCAATGATGTCTGGCGACACTTTGACACGCCGTTGCAATATGAATGGCAAATACCGCTAGATGAATATACAGAAACCCTCGAGCAATTGTTACAGAAAACCCAACCAATACTTAAAGGTTTAATTCTTATGACACCTTATTTTATAGAGTCTAATCGCGCTGACCCCATGCGTATCATGATGAATCAGTACGGCGCAGTAGTACGACAATTGGCTGCAAAGTATAAAGCCGTAGTGGTCGATACCCAAGCTGCTTTTGATGCAGCCTTAGGGCATCTACACCCAATGGCTTTAGCCTGGGATCGTGTTCATCCAAATCGTGCTGGGCATATGATTTTAGCGCAGGCTTTTCTGAAAACTCTAGAGCAAGTTCACAGATAAATATTACCAATCTTTATATCTATCACGGTGAATGACAAAAACTAGACTCAGAGCAGCAAGTGTTGAAAGAAGACTGGTTCCCCCATAAGACACCAGTGGCAGGGTAATACCTGTAACCGGTGCCAATCCTAAAGTCACACCTATATTTACAATCACTTGAAAAGCTATTAGACACAGCACACCCACAATGGCTAGTTGATCACGTTCATAAGGGCACTCGAGCGATAACAGCGTCAGTCGCCAGAAAAGCAGCGTATATAAAAGCAATAAACTTACCGAGGCGATAAACCCACCTTCCTCGGCTAAGACCGGGAAAATAAAATCTGAGTAACGATAGGGAATAAACCCTAACTGCGATTGGGTGCCTTGCTTGTAACCTTTTCCCCACACCCCTCCTGAACCGATGGCAATGCGTGACTGAATAACTTGATAACCACTGCCCTGAGGATCAGCAGAAGGGTTAAGGAAAATAGTCAAACGGGTTTTTTGATGCGGTTTTAGGTTTGGCCAAACCACCGTGGGTAAAGCTACTGCCATGATGATGGTAAACAACAACAAATGCTTCCAGGGAATACCGCGCACCAAAAGCATTCCGCCACCAATGGCAGCAAGCACCAAAGAACTGCCTAGATCAGGCTCGAGAAAGACCAAGGCAAAAGGTAACAACAATATAAGCCCAGGTTTAAAATAACCCAGTAAAGATTTAATAGGTTTTTCATGCAAGGTTTTTGCCAAGGCTAAAATCAGCGCAATTTTGGCCAGTTCAGAAGGTTGAAACCCTGGTAGTGGCCCAATAAAAAGCCAGGATTTTGCACCATTGACTTCTTTACCAAACAGATAGGTCAAAACCAATAGTCCAATAGAGACCCAGTAAAGCGGCCAAGCAGCCTGCATAACGCGACTACGACCCAACCACAAAATCACACCCGCTCCCAACAACCCTAAAGCCATATAGACCGATTGCCTGGCAGTAAACCCCCATTCGGGCGCAGCCGTACTCAGGGTGATTAAACCTGTAAGCAGCAAAAGCCCTACAATAATAGGAAAAGTCAGGTCATAGCGAGACATTTCTATATATTTACCTTTTTAGGGTTATCACTGTATGTGAATAGACCCTCATCCTGATTAAAGATTGAAGATTTCAGAGGTTAGACTAGATGTCATGAAACACCTCTTTTTTTTTATAGTTCTTTTAAGTTGGGCTGCGGCTCAAAGTAACATCACCCTCGAGCCTCAAAGTGTTGTTACTTATGAAGCTAGTGACCCCAATACCACTTGGACAGGGCAAGCTCCTGTTTTAGGACTCGAGCTAACCCTGAATCCTGAAACCTTAGGTCAGTCAAATTTCACTCTGGTCATCCATGCTGGCAGTTTTAATTCGGGTAATTTTATCAGAGATGCCAACGCCAGAAGAATCGTTTTTGAAAGCCATCTTTATCCTGAAATTATTTTTGTATCCAAACAAATCAGCGCAGTTGGCAATACGCTCACTGAAGGCAACAATCCAGTGACCATTCGCGGAGACTTAACCATGCATGGTGTAAATAAAGAATTGAGTATATTAACGACCATACAGCGTAACGGTAATCACCTAACTGCCGAAGGAAGCTTTGAAGTAAGCCTCAATGATTTTTCTATGAAGGCTCCAGAATTTTTTGGCCTAGTGGTTGATGATAAAGTCGTCATTCGTTTTATTTTATCTTTTCAAATACCCTGATGATATAGCAGGTATGCCTCACATTCATTTCATAGCATCAAATTCGGTCTCAGACTAGCGTTTATCGAAGGATTAGGAACTGGTCACCTACACACTGATTTTGAGATAAAACGTGCCAAGACACTATTTTTATAGAGATATCTTTGTAGCTTCTAGCTATTTATCTGCTATAGGCTTTAGCAACCTTCACTCCTTAACGTCTTGGCTTAACTGAAAACCCCACCTTACCAAACCCAATTCGCCAGCCCTCGCGGGTTCGTGACCACAAAAGCCACTCGAGTAATAAAAAAAGAAGTGCCAGACTAAGGAGTATCAGGGCTATATTTCTTACCCTAGCTACCGAGTCAGATGAGCTGCCAACCTCGGGTATAAGAGTCTCATTAAAACTAGGCAGGCGAGTTTCTTCGGCATTTAGCAAACTAGTACTCACGACCTGATTACCCATCTGATAAATTCCTGGCTGATCAGCAAAGGTCTTAGGTTTGTCCTCGAGGGTTGCCCCTGTAGGCAAAGGCGAACCCAAAGGCAATTGATCCCCTGCACGAAAACTGTCGATAACATTGGCCATCAATAATGGAAAGGCAGTACGGCGAATAAGATCGGTTTGACTGGGGTGAGTATTCATAGCAATAGCGTGTAGGTCTGAGGTTTGAAGCTCGAGTAAGACCGGTGTTGCATCAGAGGTTTCAGCCAACACTTTTCCATCTGTAAACAATAAAGTTTCAGCAAATCCCACACTAGCTTTTGACAAATCAACAAAACGCAACAACGCGCTAGCCCTGTCCCAAGTTTGAATGGTTTTATAAACAGGGTCACTAGCAGCAGGTGCAAAAAGAATATAGTTTCCTTTAGCCGCTTCTGGCAACGCACCTTCAATCACTCGAATATCAAAATCAGGGCCTGCTGCATTGGGCAACACTGAATAGCGCACATTGGGCAAAGCCTCAAAAACACGCCGTAAGATATTATCCTCACTGTTTGAAACTATACGCAATTCTCGTTGTCCGGTAAAGGCTATATTATCAACAGCTAGCGCGTCTTCGGCAGATACTTCTATTTCGGCTCTAAAAAACCCCGAGGTGTTATCTAGTGGAAAGGTTGTATACCCCACACCCTTAGAAGGAACCAGCATAGTGGTTTGTGCCACAGGTGTATCCCCTTGATAAATACTTAAATTAATTTCTTGAGGTCGTGAATGATTGCTAGCAACAGCCACAAAGACTTGCTGAATGCCTATTTCAAATCCACTGATACCCACATTAAGCGCGTCATGACCCACACCATAAAAACTGACCAAAGGATACTCGAGTGGAGTGTCCGTAAAGACATGAATCTCGGCTTGGGGTGCAATAGACTTAGCAATGTCAATAGCTCTGGAGAGGTCAGTTTGTTTATCGGTAGCTTGAATGGTTTGTAAAGCCTGCAAGGCCTCACTATGATTATCTGTAAGAGCTTGAACCACTGTTGTTTCTAATCCTGAACGCAAAATAGCTACGCGCCCACTCTCTCGCAAAACTTCTTGGGATAAGTTGAAGGCTTTCTCGAGCCTGACCCCATCACTGTCTTTTGCATTCATGCTAGCTGTGGCATCGATGATTAAAATGCGGTCAGGATTCGACTGTAACATTAAACTAGGTTGTGCTAAAGCAAGCGCGGTCAAAGCTACTGAAGCAATCTGTAAAGCAAGTAACCAGCTAGGAGAAAACCGCTTGCGCGTTTCGGCTTGTTCTTTGGCCTGTTTCCATAAAAACAATGCCGACACCTCTTGACGTTTTTTGCGAGCCCGCACAAAGTGCAAAAGAATCACTAAAGGTATTCCCAGTAAAAGCCACAAGAACTGCGGAAACAAGAAAGCAAGGTTCATGCGCTAGGGTATCAGGGTTTACTCAAGAGCTTTGTAGGCAGAACAAGGTAGCTGTTGAAAAGCCTTTAGTAGGAGGTAGCGTCTCGTTTTAGAAAACGTAGTTAATGGTAACGGCATGATACGCCCTGCTATCCCTTAAACCAATCTAACAACATAGTCACATCCCCCAAACCCTCAACCAACCTTGCTTTGGGTTCCTTACGAAACCAGGTGCGCTGACGTTTGGCGTATTGGGTGGTAGCTAGCGTAATCTCGGTTTTGGTTTGCTCTAAAGATTTAAGCCCTGCCAAATAATCTACAGCTTCTTTATAACCAATGGCCTGCTTGGCCGTGGGCAAATCTGGATATTTGCGAAAAAGCCCCACCACTTCATTGATTAACCCTGACTTGAACATGGTTTCAGTACGAGCTTCTATACGTGGGCGCAAGGTTTCCATGCTGGGCAAAAGAACGACTTTATTATATTCAAAAGCAGGAGTCGTCTTGGGAAAATCTGTGGGGGCTTTACCTGTGCGCTCAATAATTTCTAAGGCCCGCACAACTTTTCGTGGGTTGCGCTCGGTGCGCTGGGCATCGGCAGGGCTAAAATCAGATAATTCTTTAAGCAGTACATCCAAACCTTCTTGCTCGAGCCTCTTATACAAAACTGCTTGCACCCCTTCATTAGCTTCAGGAACCGTAGGTAAACCATCCGATAAAGCACGAATATAAAACCCGGTTCCACCAACCACTAGTGGCACTTTGCCACGTGATAAAACCTCTTGAATAGCAACTTGAGAGAGTTTGACATAATCAGCTACATTAAAAGATTCATCTGGATTCACTATGTCAATCAGGTGATGCTTGACTAAAGACTGTTCTTGCAAAGTAGGTTTGGCCGTGCCTATATCCATACCACGGTAGACCATCATGGCATCAGCAGAAATCACCTCGAGGTCTAAGTATTTGGAAAGCTCGAGGGCCAGGGCAGTTTTACCTGAAGCAGTAGGGCCGGCTAAGACAGGAATTTGCATACCTCAAAAGCCTACCAAATATAGCAGGTAGCATCCATTCGACAAACTCAGTCTTAGATGGTGACAGTGATGAACTTGATTACTGTCAAACGAATCCTCGAGCTTACTTTCTACTCAGTATCAGAATGCTAAAATCAAAGGCATGGACTTAGAAAAATTTGGAACCACCGGAGCCATCCAAGAACTTCTCTCTATCCGCGATGATATTGAGCGTTTGAGTACCTTGGGTTCAGATAAAGATGCCATAAGCCCCAAGATTGATTTATTTGATCTAGGTGATAGTTACCGCCTGATGATTGAAGTTCCTGGGGTCTCGCAAGAAAACCTCGAGCTGGCTCTGCAAGAACGCAGCGTGATTGTGGCAGGTTTGCGTGAGCCCATCGAAAGAGGCTTAAAAATTATTACCTCCGAACGCCACCGCGGCCACTTTCAGCGCAGCATTGAATTACCCACTGAGATTGACAAAGAAAAAGTCTCTGCCCATTTGCAAGAGGGAGTCTTGATTTTGAATTTACCAAAGGCATAAGTTTACCTGATGATGCTATCTCCATTCCCACCCATCATTGTGCCTTTTCCTGTCCAGTCTAATTACACCATTCGCGCAGACTTGGCACGGATGCTAGAAAATAATGAGCCAAGAAGCAGCCATCATTTTCATATTGACGCAGCTTATTTTGATTATGTCAAAGAAAAACTTCATCAACTACAAACTTATCCTGAACTTTGCCATGTCTATTCAAATGTAGATAAAATGGCTTTGACCACTATAGCCTGGCGTATCTTTAAAAAACTTGCAGAAGAATATCCTGAATATGTAGTCATGGATGATGGGGTAAAACTCGAGCATCTTGGTTTACATCTAGATCAATCTTTAAAACTTGAAGCTCTTCCCCACTGTTCAACAGATGTTTTTGAATATCTCTCTAAACAACAAGGTCTAAAACGTTTAATAGATACTTTGGCTCTGGCAGTACAAGAAGATTTAGTGATTTTGCATAATACAGACCCAGACACCACCGAACTCATGCATGTTTGTTTTCCTAGCCACTGGAATCCTGCTGATCGCATTGGGCAAGGGCTTTATGGACTACATAAACCAGTAGCCAACAATCAACAGCTTCTAAAAGCCAGTCGTAGTGTAGCCGAAGCCATGAGCAATAAAGGTCCATTTGTAAGATATGTCTGGAGCCTAAACTCTACCGATGAACTCAACTTAAACCCTGCTTTGCATACCCAAGGTCGCAAAAAACCATTGGGTCAAAACCCTGAAAAATGGTTTTTTAGAGTAGAAAGACAAACCACACTGGCTTTTCCAGATTTACAACGTTCACTTTTTACCATCAGGATTTATATTGAACCCTTGATGGAGACCTTGCAGTTTGTAGAGAGAAGACAAATTTTGTCGCAGGCTGTTTCTTCTATGGATGAAACCTTGTTGAAATATAAAGGCTTAACTCAAGTGAAACAGGCTTTACTCGAGTTCTTGAGAGTGGATTAACATATCTGTTATAGCTCAGGGCTTGTTCTAGCTTTTGTTTCAGAGCAACTGCAAAGTCCTAATGACTTGCAAAAAGACTTAATCGTACACTGGCACAACATCACTCACCGACTCCACTTGTGGCTAACAAGGGGCTTAAGCCCCTTGTTGAAGCGGCCACGGGCAAACCTTCAATGCACACACATCGACTTTGCGGTTGCCCTACCTTTGTTTCCTCAAAACCAATTCCTAGTAGAATACCAGGATATTATTAACTCCAGATTATTCTGGGGTGTCTAGCACATGCTCAAACGCTTTTTTAATTACTATGCCCCTTATAAAGGGTTGTTCTATCTTGATTTTGGCAGCGCGGTAGTAGCCGGATTACTCGAGCTTGGTTTCCCTATAGCTGTACAGGTCTTTATTGACCGACTCCTGCCTGAGAAAAACTGGAATTTAATTACTATTGCTGCACTTGGACTTCTCTTGCTCTATGCGCTTAATACCGGTCTAAACGTCATTGTGACCTATTGGGGACATATGCTAGGCATTAATATCGAACGTGATATGCGGCGGGATGCCTTTGATCACCTGCACAAACTTTCCTTTGGTTACTTTGACAATCAAAAAACAGGTCACTTAGTTGGCCGCTTAACCAAAGACCTTGAGGAAATTGGCGAAATAGCGCATCACGGACCCGAAGACTTGTTTATTGCCATCATGACACTTATTGGCGCGCTCTTTCTTATGTTTTGGGTCAACCCTCAACTGGCAGTTGTGACAGCCTTTATCGTTCCTCTTTCTGCTTGGGTAAGTTTGTACTATGGGGGGAAAATGACCATTACCTGGCGCAGAATTTTTAGTGGTGTTGGCGATTTTAATGCTCGCATCGAAGAAACGGTGGGCGGTATTCGGGTTGTAAAAGCTTTTGCCAATGAAGAGCATGAGCGCAACCTCTTTGCCCAAGATAATGAGAACTACCGTGCAACCAAGCTCGAGGCTTACAGGCTCATGGCCGCTAGCCACAGCCTTTCTTACTTAGGTATGCGCTTTACCCAATTGGTCGTGATGCTTTGCGGTGCTTACTTCGTCATTAATGGTTCACTTACCAGTGGAGGCTTTGTGGCTTTCCTACTGCTGGTTAATGTTTTCTTCCGCCCTATTGAAAAAATTAATTCTGTGATTGAACTCTATCCTAAAGGCATTGCAGGATTTAGAAGATTCACTGAATTTGTTGACACCATTCCTGATATTAGCGATCGCCCCACGGCTATTCCTGTTAGTCATCTTAGGGGACACATCCACTACAACAAGGTTAGCTTTGGCTACCGAGAAGAGCGTTCGGTACTTAACAATATCAACCTTAAAATTCGTGCTGGAGAAACCATCGCCTTTGTTGGTCCTTCGGGCGCAGGCAAAACAACGCTTTGCTCTTTGCTACCAAGGTTTTATGAAGTACAAGAGGGCAGCATTACCATTGATGATATTGATATCAGGGACATGACCATGCAATCGTTGCGTAGTCAGATCGGCGTTGTCCAGCAAGATGTCTTTCTCTTTGCAGGTACCATTCGAGAAAACATTTCTTATGGAAGATTAGGGGCTAGCGAAGAAGACATTCTTGAGGCTGCAAGACGTGCGCGTCTTGATGATGTTATTCGTGAATTGCCCAAGGGTATTGATACAGTCATCGGTGAACGAGGTGTCAAACTCTCAGGTGGACAAAAGCAACGCCTGGCCATTGCCCGTATGTTCTTGAAAAATCCACCTATTCTCATTTTAGATGAAGCAACCTCAGCTCTTGATACGCATACTGAGCAAGCCATCCAAGAATCCCTTCTTGAACTAGCAAAAGGGCGCACTACGCTGATTATTGCCCACCGCCTTGCCACGATTCGCAATGCTGACCGCATTATTGTCGTGGATGAAAGTGGTATTGCAGAAGAAGGACATCATCAAGAGTTGGTTGAACGCGCTGGCATCTATGCCGCCTTACACCATGCTCAATTTCGCAATTAAAAAGCCATTAGCCGATGGTAAAAGAGTCTTCAACTGGAGGTATCATCTCGTTATAATCAAGCTGAGTCAATGCTAACGGCATACTACTTGTTACCTTGAAAATCCGCAAGCTGTGAACTCCAAATAGATTCGTAGGATTTTCAAGGTAATACGGAATTAAGTTGTTTACTTATCTTTCAAACACCTATCAAACGCTTATAACAGCCTTTCTGGATGGAATTTCAAACATAAGTGTTTAGCTTAATTTGGTATAACACCAGTTGAGGACTCTTTATCAACGAATCACTAAACTTAGCTGAATGATAACAGCATGATTGTCCAAAGGTTGAGCGCAGCGTACGCTCGGCTAATGGCTTTTTTTAATTTTCTGGCTCTTGCAAAGGGGCTTCTGCGGGTGCTTCCTCTTGCGTTGGCTCGCCACTCGAGCCTTCACCCCTCGAGGCTTCGTTGCCTAAATCTACATTCACAGTTCCTTGAATATCACCTTTAATAACCACATCATTTTTGTCTAAATAATAAATAATTATACTGCCCTCTAAAACATCTTCACCTTTGGTACTTTTGGCAGGATTTCCATACAAGACAGCAATACTGTTTTTTTCATCATACTCGAGTCTTTCTGCTTCACTCACACGGTCTTCGGATTCTATTTTTACGTTTCCCGTCAAGATTTTCTGATCGGTGTCTACATTGAACTCGAGCTTGTCAGAATTGGCTTTTAGGGCTGGGGATTCACCTTCGGCGATACGGTCAAGCGTGACAGGGCCATCCATGTTGCCTAGACCTTTGTCGTTATCGTAAATAAACGTCTTTCCCACAATAGTAGTGCGTTCTTGTGTAAGCGTAACATCAGCTTCTTCGCTACGAATAATGTTTTCAGGGCAACGGGTTTCTTCATTCATTTCTAAAGAGCCACCAAAAAGCTCGAGCTTGGCCTTGTCTCCACCACCCTGTTCTTTAGGGGGTTGGCGGTGAATAGCTATGCGAGACGTAATAGTAGTTTCATTGACCAGAGTTTCAACATAAGGATAGGGATCAGGTGCATAAAAAACGTTAAACTTCAAGTCTTTTTCACAATCTGGAATGTTAAGGCGAGACACTGCCCCCTTATCGGCAGGTGCATATTGAAAAACCTTAATGGTTCTATCTTTGCGTTTAATGGTAATGCCACTTAGTGGTTTTTTTTCTTCTTCTGGGACTGGCTCTTCTGTCGGGGTTTCTTCTGTGGGAGTTTCTTCAGGCGAGGGCTCCGAAGTAACGGGTGTATCAGGTGAACTATCCTCGAGTGGATTTGAATCTTGACTAAAGCTCAAGCTCAAAATAAGAATTCCAAGCAAAGCCAAGATACGCATTATTATTTATTGACTTTCTAATTCTCTGGTAAGTTTGAAATCATCAGCATTAAATTCAGAAGGTACAGAAGCATCAATCAAATTGATTTCATCAGTATCAGTAAGCTGTTCAATTCTATCACCGAAAATATCAAGGTCTTCTTCGGTATCTATTGCTGTGGCATTGCCAATCACCTCAGCCCTTGATTTTTCATCATCAAAGAAAACCTCATCACCCTTACTGGTAATACTTCCGTCTACTACCGTTACATTGCCAATAGCATGAAGCTGTTTGGTTTTGGTCACTACATAAATCACATCGGCAGTAATAGTGGTAACAGCTCCATCATCGTCTGTACGAGTAATGGTGGTTTGTTCTTCTGTAGAAGTTAGCTTGCCCACTTCACGCTCTTCTTCATAAATAAGCTCATCAGCTTTGGCGGTTTGATTGCCACTGATTAAGTCTACATTCCCTTTGCTGATGCTTTCGTCGGTATCTACATCAAACTCTACGTCATCGGCGGTGATGTCTACAGGGTCATCACCTTCTTCTTCGGGTTCAATATGAATGGTTGCACCACCAGTGATAGTTCCTAGACCTGTTTCTTCACTGTAAAAAAGGTCGGGGCCTTTGGCCTCGAGTCGGTTGCGTGTAACTCTAACGCCATCGTTGAAAGTAGAAGTACGCCGCCTTCTGCATCTACTAAAGGAATTTCTTCTCCTTCTGGGCCACGCAACTCTGCTTGATGTGAATAAATAGTAAGGTTAGAAACAGTGGATACAATTCCTTCAGCATCGGGATGAGTGTAACTTAAAGGGCCAAAGCGAAAATTTCCTTCTTCAGTACCACCGCTAAAATCAATTCGGATAATACGCTTTTCTTCAGTGCCTGGCTCGGTACTCGAGCTATCATCTTGAGCCAAAACTATGACTACAATAAGCAAAATAAAAAATCCTAAAAACCTCTTCATGAACAACTCCTTTTATTCTCCATCTGATTTACCAATATCAAATTCCGTGATTCCTATGGTTCCAGCACCACCTGATGTCACCTTTTCCATATCAAAACTAATCAACATATTCTCTCTTGTACCTCTGGATTTACCAGATATTTCAACCTTTGGTATAGAGAACTGACCCTGAGTTTGATCAATTAAAACCATTGTGCCATCTTTACTTTGCATATCCAGTGTGGTTTCCTCTTCAATTAAGTTAACCACTATCTTATCCCCATACATATTGTCATCACTGCCTATGGTCACCTTTTCAGACTCTAAAGTAAAGTCTGTTTCGTTATCCACAGTTCTTTTGCCATCTTGCACCTTAAGCAAAGTGGTTTCTTTGGAATCTGGGTTGTATTCCACCGTTGGTGATTTAAAGAACCAGACTGCTGTAGGATCTTCTTGGGGATATAGCGTCAGGGTGGTATTTTGCAGATTAATGGTTGAATCAGGGATAACTCTGGGCTTTTTAGGCAATAGCGAAACCAGTAGTAAAAGCCCTACTACTGCTGCCAAAACGATTGTCGCTATTCTAAGCACGCTCCTAGACTAGCAAATAGTCCCTGTGAGAAGCGTGATATTAGGCTCAAGACCCTCCTCACCTTACGTTTATCAAAAGAAAACGGCCTTTACTCTTAGAACACAATTCCCCCCAATGTTGGGGGGAAAGGGTTTCACAAGTAAAGGACGTTTTCTTTTACGAGTAAGAACGGTTAGCGGGTAAACCTAGTTGGCCTTATAGCGAGCTACAGCAAATTCATAGCTTGCCCCGTTTTTGGTTTCACCAGCCACATAGATTTTTCCACCCGATAATGCCAAAGCATAAGCGCGGTCATCACTGCCATTCAAATCAGTAGTCAGTTTGCCATCACCACTAAAGCCCAGGTCGCTTGTACCATTCCAGTTCAGGCGAAAGACTTGAAAATCGGTGGCTATACCACCTTCTCGAGAGCCTGCAATAGTAATTTTCATTGGCGAAACCGAGGGGCCGGGCATGGGAAAGCCTCCACTGGTACGAACAGCTCTGGCATTTTCAAAATTAGCATCTCCAATGACTCGTTTGCCGTCACTGCTAAAGGTAGTATCTAAATCACCATTGGTTTTCAGGCGAGCTACGGCTGCATCCGAACTTCCACAAGCATTGGTACGTCCAACCACTACAAAACCTATATCCTGACCCGCAAGGAAGAGTCCTGGATTTACCGATACCCCAAAGGCCACATTTTCAAAACCTACATTGCAGGGTCCAATAAGATCACTAAAGTTAAAAGCAGTTAGTCCGTTACCGCTAAAGCTATTATCCAGAGTGCCGTTATTGTTCAAGCGAGCCACGCCAAAATACCAGTTATTGTCATTAAACTCTGCTCGTCCAACCACTACAATCTTGTTGTTAATAATGCTTAGACTATTAGCTTTAGCCGAAAAGAAACCATCAGCACTAAATGAAATCAGCTTCACACCACTCGCATTGAAACTCAGGTCAGGTGTGCCGTTGCTATTGAGGCGCATGACTACAAAAGCAGTACTGCTCGAGCCACTATCTTCTTGTACATAACCAGACACCACAATTTTATTACCCTGCATCACCACGCCAGTTACAAAATCATCTTTGAAATGGTTAAAATCGTAGAAGCCTTTACCATCACCACTAAAGGTATTATCTAAAGTGCCGTTGCTGTTAAGGCGCATAATGCCCACATCTTTACCAAAGCCCCCAGCCACTTCACCTACCACCACAATTTTACCGTTACTTTGCAGGGTCATGGCTGTAGCAGTATCGGTTGCAGAACCCATATCTACTACTCGAATACCATCAGCGTCAAAGCTAAGGTCTAAACCACTGCCGTCAGCCTTGTAACGTGTGACTCCATAATTGCCTGCACCCGTTGTGCCAGCTAGCACCGCTTTGCCATCGGCTTGTATGGCTACTGCCCTGGCGCGGTCATCTCCTGCTTGCAGGCTGCTATCAATAAGCCCATCACCACTAAATGTCAGGTCTAAATCACCAGCAGCCAGCGTATTTAGGGTTATTTCTGGAGACTTAGGTGACTGACCACATGCAGCTAGGATGATCATCACCACACTCAAACTAAGGGCTAAAAACGGATTTGCGGATTTTTTCATAAACTACCTCCAGCTCTGAGGGTAAACAAGAGGGCCTTGCTAAAAGCGTTTCTGTTACCTTCACTAGTATTGTTCAATATAGGGTCTGAAATAGGTCTGGCATGGGTCTGGCCTGGGTCTGACAAGATTGGTCAGACCCGTAAAAAGTAGAAAACAATGAGTAAAACGTGAGGTACAATTTTGTAAACTTACCTCAGGTTCTACTTTCTACTCCCTTCGATTCACTCAGAACAGGCATTGCTTTTTATCACTGAAACTAAGGTTTTAAGGCAAATAGGAGTGCAGAACCCAAGCCGTTACGCCAATTGACCCAGTTATGCCCGGCATTTCTTTCTTTATAAACATGGTCATAGACTTTTTGCAACAACACCTCGTGTACTTTGCGATTAATAGAGGTAAGCCATTCAATCGTTCCAACATCGCTGTACCATCGGAGAGCTAAGTGCTCACTGTTTTGCAAGGTTTCTAAAACCCAGGAACTTTTGCCTTTATAAAAATCAAGCTCTTCAGGGCTTCCTAAAAATGCGCCAGACTGAGAAACCACGGTCTGGAATAGGTCAGGATGCTCGAGGGCAAGTGTGGCACTCACCAGACCTCCCAGACTTGCCCCCATCACAATGCGCTCAGAGGTTGTTTGCAATTCTTTTTCAATAAGCGGCAAAAGCTCATCAACCATAAAAGAACAATAGCTTGAGTTAAAACGGTATTCAGCAAAACGGTCAATGGGTTCAATAAACACTAGGTGTGCTGGGCCAATTAGCTGTTCTTGTAAAAGCTGTTCTAAAACGTCCGCCAAACGTGCAATGCGGTAATAGGCTACACCATCTTGAACATAGATCACAGGCAAGGCTTGGGTTTCATAACCCAGAGGCGTGTAGACAATCATGCGGCGAGTTTGTTTTAGAAATAGCGATTCTATTCTTAAACGCAATACGCGCCCCGCAGCTTTGAATGTTGGATTGGCATAAAGGTCTGGTTTGTAGTTAGGGGCAAGAATGGCACTTGAGTTTGGAAGCCAGGGATTATTGGCTTTAACATCATTATTGGGGTCAGGCTTCATCATTTTATCAGCATCCAAAAAGGCATATTCAAAATAAGCATCCTCAGGCAGTTCAAAAGACCATGACGAGCCTGTGACAGCTTGGGGGCTTCTTTCCATATCGGTAAAATCTGAAACGATAAATTTGGCCCAACTAGGAATTTGAATCGTGTAGTGCATGGTTTAGAGCATAACAGCTAGAGCATAATAATTAGAGCATAACAGAGGCAGGAATGGTTATTGAGGAAGGTTTTAGTAAGGCTTCAATTCTCTCTGGCCTTTCGGGTTTGGCAAAGAGATAGCCTTGCCCAAATTCGCAGTTTAGCTCAGCAAGTAGGTGGGATTGACTGCAGCTCTCGATTCCCTCGGCTACAACACTCATATTGACACTATGAGCCAGATTGATAATGGTGCGGACAATCTCGAGGGTTTTACTATCACTTTCAATCTGACTACTAAAGGAGCGGTCCAGTTTGAGGCGATCAATGGGCAAGCTGGTCAGGTAATTAAGGGAAGAGTAGCCTGTACCAAAATCATCCATCAAGATACAAATACCCAAGGCTCGCAAATCCTCTAAAGTTTTGATAGCCACACTTTGATTTTCGATAATAATGCTCTCGGTAATTTCTAGCTGCAATGACTGTGCTGAAAGATTTGTTTTCTTGAGTAAGGCCTTGACTGTATCTACTAGGTTTGGTTGTACCAGTTGGCGACTCGAGAGGTTGACCGTGATATGCAGATCAGTGCGTCCAAGCCGTTCTTGCCAATCTTTAAGCTGCCTACAGGCCTCCTCTAAAACCCAGGCCCCGATAGGTACGATAAGCCCGGTTTCTTCGGCAACGGGAATAAACTCTACCGGGGAGATAAGCCTATCTGGATGTTGCCAGCGCAAGAGGGCCTCGAGCCCTACGATGTGTTGTGTAGTTAGATCAACCACTGGCTGATAAACTACAAAGAGTTCTTTTTTGTCTAAAGCGTGTCGTAAATCATTCTCGAGTTTTTGTTTTTCGCTGACTTGCTTAAACATGGCATCATCAAAAAGAACAAAAGAACGTTTTTGAGCCTTGCTGCGGTACATTGCAATATCAGCATTGCGCAAAATGGCAGCAGGGTTTTCATAGCGTTGCAGATGGGTCACAATGCCAATACTCGAGCTTGCAAAAACCTGATGGCCAGATAATTCATACATGCGAGAGGTTTCCTGGCTGAGTCTTTCGGCTACCGCCAGCACTGCAGCTTCATCTAACCCTTCAATGAGTACTACGAATTCATCCCCACCCAAACGGGCTATCTTGTCCTCAGCTCGTACCGTCTCTTGCAGACGTTTTGAAAACTCCAGAAGCAGCAAATCTCCAACATGATGACCCAAACTGTCATTGACTTCCTTGAAGCGGTTTAAGTCCATGAAGAGTATCGCCGCCGGTGCATCATCATGACGCTGGCTGTAGCTGTGAGCGTGTTTTAGATACTGATACATCAATTGGCGATTAGGCAATCCTGTAAGTGGATCAAATATTCCACGTTTAGTGATGTCGGTAAGTGAGCCAGCCATTTTTACTGCACGGCCATCTTTATGTTCAGCCAAAGCCCGTATCAGTACCCAGTGATAGCTGCGGTAGTGCTACAAGAAACACTTCCAAAGTACCCACTAGAATAGTGGAGACTAATGGAGGAATGAAATGGCAAGGAAAGGCAAATGGAGCGTAGAGCAAAAGACGGAGATAGTGCTAGCGAATCTACGAGGGGAAGCAGGAGTATCTGAATTAGCACGAGAACATGGAATAGCGCCGAGTCAGATACATAACTGGAAGGCTGAGTTTTTATCAGCAGGACAAGCAGCCTTGGGTAGATCAGAAGGTAAAGCTGAAACGAAGCAACTAGAAGCCAAAGTAGAGAAACTGGAGCAGATGTTAGGGCGAAAGGTTGTGGAACTGGATATAGCAAAAAAGGCCAGAGGGCTTTAAGTATGTCCGAGCTAGCAAAGCAATACCAGAAGCGTAAAGGTATCTCCTTACGCAGCTTTGCTAAGGCTGCGGGAGTTGCATATTGGCAACTCCGTGACTTCTTCAAAAGTGAAGAGAAACGGCAAACCCAAGTAAAAGAAGAGAAACAGCTTAAAGCCCAGATTAAACGTTTAGCCTTCAAACATCCTACATACGGTTATCGCCGTATTCATCAGGAAGTGCTTAAGAAAGGCTGGCAGCTAGGGGAACACAAGGTCAGGAAAATCATGACAGAGCTTGACTTAACAGTAACACCAAAAGCCAAACCTAGACGTGAATTACCTGAACCAACCCCTGCTGCCCAGTTACCTAAAGGACGCAGGGTGCAAATGGATGCAACTCAAGTAGCCTATGGGAGTAGCAAAGCCTGGCTGTATGTCGTAGAAGATATTGCCTCACGGGCTTGCTTGAGTCTAAAACCCGTTAAACAGCTTTGTAAGCTTGCTGCTGCTACCACCCTCAAAGAAGCACAGCAACGCCTTCATAAGCAAGGTATTACTGACCCTTTGGTCATTCAAACCGATGGAGGGTCGGATTTTACCTCTGACCACTTTCAAACAACCTGCAAAACCCTTGGTTCTTGGCATCGCAGTTCAATCAAGCAAACAGACGGCATGGCCATCCTAGAAAGGCTCAACAAAACATTCAAGTATGATTTCTTCTTCAGGCAGGAGTGTGTTAGCTATGACCATTTACTTCCCTTAAGCAAGCAATTTGATTATTGGTATAACAAGCAACGCATTCATTCTGCTATCGAATACTTGACCCCTTGGCAGAAACTTAAACGGGATGCTAGGCTCTAAGAATCTTTGGTAGTGTTTTCTGTAGCAGTACCTGCCGTCCTTATGTTGCATACGATATTCTGATTCATAAAGCGTCGTCTTGCCTTTAAGGTACTCAATAAGTTGTGAATACACACGTGGCAGGTCGTCAGCATGGACATGCTTAGGCCAGAACTTTGAACTATCACGGTATTCTTTGGACTCGTAGCCAAGCATTTCCATCCAGCGTGCTGAGAAATACATTTGGTCATTACTAATATCCCATTCCCATATTCCATCATTGACCCCAGTTGCGGCCAGGGCGTAGCGGGCTTCACTTTCACGGAGTTTATATTGAGTTTGCTCGAGGGCTTCTAGCATTTGATTGATATTTTTTCCCAGTTGTGCAAATTCATCCTGACCACCCTCGTTTAAGCGGAGTTGGTTATTCCGAGTTTGGGCAATATAACTTACAGACTCGGTGATTTTTTGAAACCCTCTTACTATATTGTGCTGAATAAGAAAGTAAAGAGCTAAAATTAGGATAATCATAACCCCGATGGTGACAGCAATAAGTTGAAAGCGACTATGCTGAGCCTGAGTATAGAGGGGTCTGGGCGTTTTGATCTCTAAAAAGAAGAGTGGTTGTCCTAGCACATCCCTTAAAAGGGTATGTCCAACCAAGATGTCAGATTCTACATAAAAAAAGCTGTCACCTCCTCGTAAAAGGGATTGATGAGCCTCTTGATCGTCCTGATCCGAATTTTCCCCAAGGTGATGAAGGTCCACATCCAGCTTAGTCAGAGTTTTAATATCTGCTATTAGACCCTCATCTAGCCAGCGCATCATTATCAGGGTCCCTGCTATGGGTCCGCTACGATCGCTAGTCACCGGAGCAGATATCAGCAAGGCAGGAGTTTGGGCTAACATAACAAGACCCTTCTTGATATCCCACCCATCAACTGGGTTCAAAAAATCAGGGTTCTGTTTAAGAAACGACTTTATCTCGGTATCAAGCCCTTCATCACGTAGTGTCATAGCTTCAATACTTCCATCAGCATTAACAAGAAACATCCCATCAATCTCGAGATTGTCTAAGGCATCAGGATGAAAATTGTCGTCGTAAAAAGAAGTACCTTGATCCCCGTATTGGGCAAAGAGCCACATATCGGTCCAGTAGGCATAGTCAAAAGTACTTATCTCGAGTTGATCCAGCTTGCTATTTAGAGTTTCTTTTACCCGTTCGATATTTTCTTTAACCAGGGTTTGCTCTATTTTATTAAAACTGTTGAGTAAAATAATGGATGAGGCCTCATACAAAACAAAGAATAAAATAATGGCGATAAAGATGAAGAGGATAATCCTGTGGCGTAAGGTCATAAGTGGTCCTCGAAACAGCTCGAGAGATGATTCAAGCATAGTGTAGTAGCCCTGACACAACTCTTACACACTCACCCTAGACCTATTCTGTTAGACTATTGTATGACTCATCCTTTTGATTCCCTAAGCCTAGAAACCCTGGAAGACAAACGCTGTGGCAAGTGGCAACACTACCCTAAGGGTGTGATTCCTTTATGGGTTGCCGACATGGATTTTCCTATTGCCGATTCTATAAAAAAAGCCCTACATGACTATATTGATAGTGACAACATAGGCTATCCTGAGCGTGATGGCATTCCTGGACTCAAGGAAACAGTAGCCCACAGACTAAAGACCCGCTATAACTGGAACCTTGAAGCCAAGCATATTCACCACATGTCTGGCATTATTTCAGGGATGTATTTAGGCAGTCTGGCTTGTACCAGTGAGGGTGAAGAGGTTATTTTGCAGACCCCCCTGTACCCGCCTTTTAGCATGGCTACCAAAGACACCAAGCGTGTACCTGTAAATAACCCCTTGGTTTGGAATGGACAAGGCTGGGAAATGGATTTTGACCAGCTCGAGTCCTTAGTTACGCCAGCTACCCGTATGATGATGCTCTGCAACCCGCATAACCCCACTGGGCGGGTTTTTACACGGCAAGAGCTAGAAAAACTAGCTGACTTTGCTTTGCGTCACCGTTTGTGGATTCTTTCCGATGAACTTCATGCCGACCTGACCTATGACCAAACCCATATCCCTATTGCTTCTATCAGTCCAGAGATTGCCCAACGCACCCTTACGCTTTACGGTCCTACGAAAGCCTTTAATTTAGCTGGGTTACATATTGGCTTTATGATTAGCGAAAACACCAAGCTCTTAGAGCGCACCACACACATGGTCGGTTATATGCTGGGATTTCCCAATGTGCCCTCTCAAGTTGCGACACTTGCTGCCTACACGAGTGCTGAAGACTGGCTGATTGACACCAAAAATTACCTCAAAGCCAACCGTGATTTTATCTATGATTTTTTAGCTGCTGAAATCCCTGACATCAAACACGCCAAACCCGAAGGCACTTATTTATCTTGGCTTGATTTTCGGGCTCTTGGGCTTAATGGAGATAAAGCCGGTGGTGAACTTTTTACTTTTTTATCTGAAAAAGCCAAAGTAGGCTTGAATGATGGGCCACTGTATGGTGCTGGTGGAGAAGGCTTTAGCCGGATTAACTTTGCTACCTCGAGACCGATTCTCCAAGAGGCACTGACCCGTATTCGCGATGCAGTGAGAGGGTTAAAAGATTAAGTTGAATTTTGAAACAAAATCAATTTCCCTCTGAAAAGTTGCTATCTAGAAACTTTTGTGCTGTATCAGAAAGGCTCTTGCCAAGTTCACGAACATGCTTAACTGATAGTGATGGTGAGAACTGTAAGTTATTAGGTAGATTTTCGTCGAGTAAAAAGCCTGTCACGCCACTTTTTCCAAAGTAAATTGGTTACCCATCAATTGAGAAGAATAACGTAAGCAAACTAAAATATCTTCTTTGGTCAAACTTGGATATTCATCTAAAACATCGTCAATAGAATCATCTGCCCCTAAGAACTCCAAAATGGTTTGCACAGTAATCCGTGTCCCTGAAACAGTGGGGCGGCCATTGCAAATTTCTGGGTTGATGGCAATTCTTGGTTCCATAGATGAGAGTATAGCAGAGTTTATATTCTCGTATAATTTAGTCAATGTCAAATGTTCCAAAAAACCTCGAGTCCTGTCGTTTGTGCCCACGCTTAGTCACTTACCGTGAAAAAGTAGCCAAAGAAAAACGCCGAGCCTACAAAGATGAACCCTACTGGGGTAAACCTGTGCCAGGTTTTGGGGATATAAATGCTCGCATTTTGATTCTAGGCTTGGCTCCAGGGGCCCATGGGTCAAACCGCACTGGAAGAATGTTTACTGGCGATGCCAGTGGAAATTTCTTATATCCTGCTTTGCACCGTGCAGGTCTAGCTAATCAATCTTTATCTAAGCACAGGGATGATGGTCTAGAACTCGAGGGTGTCTGGATTACAGCAGCAGCTCGCTGTGTGCCGCCAGATAACAAACCTACCCCTAAAGAAGTAATTACTTGCAGACAGTGGCTCGAGCATGACTTTAGAAGTCTAAAAAACCTCAAGCTGGTTTTAGCTCTAGGACAGATTGCTCATAATGCTTATCTGGAGATGCTTAAAACCCAGGGATTAGCCGTCATTAAATCCCATTACCCCTTTCAACATGGAAAATTTCACACTCTTGACAATGCTCTACCCATGCTAGATGCCTATCACGTCAGTTTTCAAAACACCAATACTGGCAAATTAACTCCTGAAATGTTTGATTCTGTCTTAAATAAAGCCAAATTTTTTGTTGCAAATTTCTCATAAGGGCTCATTTGTTTAATCTCTCACCAAATTGCCTATAGGTTTTGGGTTAGCATATTCTTCATGAAGAAGGTTCTCACCCTTGTTGAAGGAGCCGGAGGCGTAGTCTTTAACCATGAAGGTAAAGTCTTGGTCCTCAGGCATAAAAACGGAAATTGGGTTTTCCCCAAAGGTCATATTGACCCCGGCGAAAATCACCTTCAAGCAGCTATCCGTGAAGTTGAAGAAGAAGGTGGTGTTGTAACCCATTGCCCCAATGCGTCCTTACAACACATCACCCGCTATTCCAATGCTCGCAGCGAACAGCGTGTGATTACCTGGTTTTTACTGTCTACCCAGGCTACCCAAGCCATTTTGCGTGAAGACACCTTCCCTGGTGGCAGATTTTTCCATCCTGCCGAAGCTGAGCGCAAGCTAACCTTTATGGAAGACCGTGGTTTATTACAGAAGATGGTGGCACATTACAAAAATAACCAAAAGCAAGTTCTTATTCAACACTCTTAAATAAACTTGATTTAGACTAAAAGCATGAAGCTGTGTGCAGAAGGTAGAGGGCTGAGGGCAAAACATTTTTTGGCTCTCTGCTTTCTGCTTTTTACCTTCTGCTTTCCGCGAGCCCAAGTTACTATTGCTGCTGCCGGAGACATTGCTTGCACGGCCCAAGCCGAGGTTACACCTTCAGATTGTCATATGCTCGAGACTTCAGAGTTAATTTTGCAAAACAATGTCAGTGCAGTTCTAGCTTTAGGAGATATGCAATATCCTGATGGTGCGTTAAGTGATTTTCAAAGTAGCTATGAGAAAACCTGGGGACGTTTTAAGGATATGACCTATCCTAGCCCTGGAAACCATGAATATCACACTGAAAATGCTGCTGGCTATTTTGATTATTTTGGTGTAGTGGCTGGTGAAAGAGATAAAGGTTACTACAGTTTTACCTTGGGAACCTGGCATATTATTTCCTTAAATTCAAATTGTGATGACGTAGCTTGTGATGAAAATTCTGAGCAGGTTGCTTGGCTCGAGTCCGAATTAAAATCACGTAGTAATGTATGTACATTAGCCTTCTGGCATCATCCACGCTTTAGTTCTGGCCCACATGGCAACAGTGAAAAAATGATTCCTTTTTGGAATACCTTGCAGACCTATAAAGCCGATGTGGTTCTAACCGGTCATGACCATCTCTATGAGCGTTTTGCTAGAAAAGACTCTGACGGTTCAGATAATCCTAATGGTATTCGGCAGTTTGTGGTGGGTACAGGTGGCAAGCAGCGTTATAGAGTCATGATATTCTTTCCCCAAAGTGAATTGGTCTATAACCAGCAGTTTGGTGCATTGTTCTTAACCCTTGAACCGACCTCTTATAGCTGGCAGTTTATCACTATAAATGGCGAAGTAATAGACCAAGGGCAAGAAGACTGTATACGCTAAAGATTTAAGAGTAAAGAGTGAAAATTTTAATCTTTACTCTTCACTTTTTACTCTTTAACCTTTAATCTTGAATCATGCTAAAGTAAACTATGGACGACGAACAAGATAGTGTAGATAAAGAAACCAAAGCCCATCGCACTGGGGTTTCACGGCAGTTTAAGAAACTTATCTCTTCGTTTGAAGACTGGCTCGAGAGTGAAGATAATGGTGATGGTGAAGAAATTTATGAAGAGTTGCTGGGGCTTTATGAAAGACTCACTGAGGCTTTAGAAAGCTAAAAATTAGATTGAAGATTAAAAATCGAAGGTTGTAGGTAGTGGGTTGTAGGTTTTTCTCCTTGTCTCCTTTTCCCTGCCTTTTTTTACTCATCTTCAACATCATCAAACCCCATAGAAAACACAATAGCTTCTCTAACTTTGAGCATTTGCTCTTTGGAAAGTCTGGCAATAAATCCTTGCAAGTTTTGTTTCTCTACAGTTTGAATAGCATCTAGATTAACCGCTACTGTTCCTAAGTCTGCAACCTTATCTAAACTTACAAAAGATGGCACTTCTAGCAAGGTTCTAGTTATAGGTGCAATCATAAGCGTGTCTAAAAAGTGAATAGCTGAATCGCGTGTCAAGATCAAAGCAGGTCGTTTCTTGCCCGCTTCAACGCACCAAAAAATATCTCCCTGACGAACCGAAGCAGCCATTACCAATCATCGCCCCTGTCACTGGTTTGGCTCCCATTATTAGTTTGACTATAACCTTGGGCGTGTTTACGCTCGAGTAGTTTTTTGCGGTGTTTCTTTAGGGCGACTTGTAATGCACCACGAATAAATGCAGAACGAGTAGTATCCAGCTCTTCAATAAGCTGATCCACCTGCTCGAGCAGTTCATCTTCAATGGTCATCTGTACCGTTTTCAAGCCCTACCCCTCAACTTATCCATACTTGTAGACACACCACTACCCACACAGGTGTCCATGAGTTTATCAGGTATTTTATCCACAAGTCTATACATATAAATCTAAGGTTATTTATAAGGTAAAATATATGCTATATTACCACTACATTTCAACCTATATTTTTGTATTACATTATCCACAAAGTTATCCACAGTCTGTGGATAACTATTTACCACATAAATATGGGGAGATAATTATCTATAATTTCCCCTATAAATCCCAATATAAAGTAGTCTTTATATATTTTGTATAACTTTATAAGCATGTTATACTTTTATTTGAGGTATGAAATGACGAAATTGATGACTGTAGGACCTAAAGGACAGATTGTAATTCCAGCAGAATTGCGAAAAGAGTTAGGAATTAAGCCTGGAGATAAAGTTAGGCTCGAGCAAGAAGGAGATACTCTCAAAATTATCAGCCGAAAAGCTATTGCTGCAAAACTAAAAGGAAAATATGCTGATTTAGGAGTTTCGCTTTCTGAAGAACTGCTTGCAGAACGCCGTGCAGAAGCCGAGGCCAAAGGATGGTAATGGATGCTTCAGCTTTGCTAGCTTTTTTCAATAGGGAAGATGGGGCTGAAAAGGTAGAAAAAGCTCTTGAGGATCAAGTTTATATCTCGGCAGTGACCTATACCGAGGTAGTCGGGAAAATCGTTGGGGCTGGTGGCTTACAAAAAACCGTAGAGCAAGACCTCTACAACTTGCAACTCGAGCCCATTGCTTTTAATGAAGAACAAGCCAAGATTGCTGCCTATTTTTACGCTAGGCGAAAACCGTACAGCCTGTCTTTAGGGGAATGTGCCACCTTGGCACTGGCTGAGTCCTTACGTTTGCCGGTGATAACGGCTGAGAAAAGGTGGGCCGAGTTGTCTGATTTGAAAATAGAAGTAAAGTTGATTCGGTAATTTTTGTGTGTGCTACCCTAGATTTATGGATTTATGGCGCATTATCGAGTTGCAAAACCCACTATTAAAAATGAAAATTTGGCCAAGGACGAAATTAGATTATGTGAACTCGAGCTGAAACATGGTTACGAAGAACTTAGTAAGGCCCAACTCGAGAACCCAACGATGTACCCAGCAGATAACTTGGATGGGTTTGATTTTGGCTAATGGTTAGTTGCGAAGTGCGACTAATTTTACTGTTTACTGGTTGCTCATGCCAATGCCAGGTGGTGGAAGCTGGCGACGGGGATAGGCAATTAAAAGAGAGTTTGGAGAGGGAGAGGGTACTCGAGTTGTGAATGTGTAGAAATGGTTGAGAAGGTAAATGTAATAATTTAATCAGAATACGCGATAATCTTTTTCTTTGAAAAGCTGGTTTTTGCCAACTATTTATGACTTCTTATGGGATTCTACTTGGGCATCAAACTTCTCAATTAACTCAATTAGTTTAGTGACCTCTTTTTGTTTTTCCAAGTATGCTCCATAGCTGATTTTGGAATTTTGGATTAAGGTATCGTAAGTTATATAACGTGCACTCATTGGGCGGAGCATACCTTCTACCATGTCAGGTTGATCTATTGGTTCTGGAGAAGAGCCAAGAATTGCTATACACTCAATGTGTGCGGGAGAAGATGGAAATCTTGACTTTAGGCATTTTTCCAATGCACTTCTATATTTGTTCAACTGTTCTGCTAACTCATATACTGTGACCCTTCGATCATATTTTTTCAGCTCAATAATAATATGTTTACCTGCTGCTGTTTTATAACGAATGTCAATGCGCCCACGCTTCTCTTCATCAGAAAGTTTTGCGGAAACAGCATCGAATTCAACTGCTACGCTTTCTTCTAAATGTGGGTCAGACGCAGCACGCTCCCAGGAAGGGTCAAGCAGCCACAAATGATCAAAGATGTAACCTTGAATAACCCTCTCCCGCTCTTGAGGTAATAACACCTTGAACTTTTCAATTATCTCAGTCGTGCCTTCGCTATTTGATAATAGTGTACTGCTTCAACCTCGTCAATACTATCAAAGAGTGCTTTGAGTACAAAGAAATCTTGTTCGTTTTGTAAGCTATCTAAGGCACTTAATGAATTTTTGAGAGCCAACTTCTCAAAAGCTAATAAGCTTGCCTTGTACAGTTCGTGTTTAGTCTCAGGAGTTACACCTTTAAAAGTCTCAATTTTTGCGAATAGCTTTTTTGCAGCCTTTTGATTATCTCCCTTGAGGCGTTCATACCATTCTTTGATAACTGGATTTTCCAAAGCCTTTTTCTCACCGATTTCGTTTCTGAAATCAACCCAATCATTACCAACTTTAGTGACCAATTGTTTTACGAAAAGTCTCAATTTTTGGTATCTAGGATCATCCACTTTGAGTTTTTGTCTATCACTCGTAATTATATCTTCTTGTACATCCAAATCTAGGAAATCAGCCTCAATATCGCCAATAATATATTTGGAAAATACGCCACCTTCCTTGAGATCTTTGAGTATGTCTTCTTGAACCAATTTCCCGTGAGCAAGAACAACAATCACATTATCATCATCATCTAGACTTTTACGCTCATCAACAGTACCAACCCATCCTTTAAGTTTATATTTTGTTCCATCATCAAGAACTATTTCATCAACTACTTTAGTAGCAGGTTTTGCAAGGCCTTCACACTCTTGGGCAATATACTCACTTTCATCACCGATATACCAAAGAAACTCGAGAGAACCAAAGAAATCTCTGTCTTTTGGGTTAATAGGTTCACCGTTGATAATTACTTCAAACTGATTCATTGCACCAATAACACTAAACCTTCTAGCTAACCTTTTACGCAAAAATGTTTCCGTTTTGGAGAGGCTTTTATCAATACCACGCAGTATAATTGTTGTACCTTTCTCTTGACGCAATTGGGCAGAGCCAATATCTTCAGGTGTGTAAATTCCAGATTCCCCAGGTTCATTATTTTTAGAAGATGCTAATTCAATTTGTTCTTTGATTTTCGAGCGACTCATTCTTACACCACTAATTTCTAAATCACCCATCTTTACATCAGGCTTTGCACTGTGAACCTCTATAGTTTCGGCTATTGAAAAGACAGAAAGTTTTCCAATTCCTTTACGACCCATAGGTAGTCTATCAAGTTCTTTAGTTTTACCTGGCTCTTTACCACGTTTATCATAGCCAACAACGAGATACTTACCATTAATATCATTGCGACTCATTCCACACCCATTATCGTAAATGACTATCTCGTCATTATCGGGGTCAATATCAATAGTAACTTTCTTAGCATCAGCATCCCAAGCATTAGCAACAACTTCGGAAAGAACAGCAGGAATATTGCTATATAAGCCAATTCCTAAATGCTTTAACACGTTCAGACTGATTGTCATTCTGTAGTTCTGATCAGACGACAAAGTATTCCTCCAAATGATTTCTAATGCTTTGAGCTATAGCCCGCCCAAGCTCGACAGGCACAGCATTCCCAATCTGTCGCCCCAACTTGTCAAAATTAATATCTTTTTCTGATTCAACAAACTTATAATTCCTAGGGAAAGTTTGTAATAATGCACCCTCACGCAAAGTAATAGCTCGATGTTGTTCGGGATGTCCATATCGCCCACTGCCCAGATTATAAAAGTTAGTAGTCAAAGTCGGGGAGGGTTTATCCCACTCCATGCGTCCATAAACACTTAAAGCCGTGTGCCCTTTGGTTTCTTCTTTTTTCTTAGTATGGCAGTCAAGCCTTAGTTTTCTATCCCAATCTTTCCAACTGCCTCCAGGTTTCGATGCCTTGATACGTTTCAAGTTAATTTCTTGAAGCCCTGCTGATTTATGAAGTAAATCACCTTGACTATCACCGCCTGCGGAAACTGGTTGTAGTTCGGCAATAGTATCTTTCACTGTGCGATAAGTTTCAGGTTTGAAATTACCAGGAAGCAGCTTTACTTTGCCATATTTTGAGCCAAACAGTACAAGTCGCCTACGCTTTTGGGGTACACCATAATCTGGACAGTATGCTCTATAACTCTCGATGTGATAACCAAGTGACTCGAGTCGTTCAACAAACTCGTTATAGACCTTCCCACTTTGAAAAGTTTTAAGTTGGAGTACATTCTCCATAGATAAAACATCTGGCTTAACCTCTTCAACTAAATCCGCAAAAGTATTTAATAATTTCCACTTGTCAGTTTCAGGACGCTTTACATTGTTAGACGAAAAAGGCTGACACGGGGCGCATCCTACTAAGATGCGTGCGTCACCTTCTGGGTATAGAGAAGCGATGTCACCAGCTTGCAATTCTTCGACCTTTTTGCCAATGAATACAGCTTTGTTATTTTGCTCATAAGCAAATTTACAGCTCGTGTCACTATCTAAACCTGCTACAACATTAAATTTCTCTAGAACGAAACCATGTGTCAAACCACCCACACCACAGAAAATATCTACGACAGAAGCATTTTTCATGCTAAGTAAGACCTTTCTGGAAAAGACTTCATTTTACGTTATAGTAACATGCCTACCAAGGATTCACCACCCTAACCCCACATCCCTCAAAATCCCTCTCATTGCGTGTCACTACGGCCAGCTTGTGACTCAACGCCGTAGCAGCAATCAACATATCCGCTTGACTACGATTATCCCCCTGTTTTTGCAAATCACCCCGCAATTCGCCTGCATGTTTGGCTATTTCTAGGGTTACAGGCAAAATCTCAGCATGGTTTTCTAAAAAGTTTTCAAACCAGCGTTTGATGCGCTCATTGGGTTTCCAGGTCAAACCGTAATAAACTTCTTCAACGGTAATAACACTTAGTTGAAAGTGGGTTTGGGTTCTTGCCCATGCTGAAACGTTCGCATCAGGTTTAGGGCGTATTAGTTCACTCAGGACATTGGTATCAATCAGGCTATTCATTGGTCAAAAATGTGGAGTCAAAAGGTGTGGCACGATTTTTGCGTGAGGGAGTCTCGAGTGCATAATCATCTTCTTGGCAAATAGTACTTAGTTCATCCAGCGTATTGGCTACTGACTGACGGCGTTCTTTTTGCCAGGCTTCAAATGCCTCAAAGGTTTCAGCGTCAATGACCGCAGCCACAAAGCGATTACGGTTAAAAATACTTTGGGGTTCTTTGCGTGTGTTCTGTAATAGATCTGCAAATTTGTCTCTTGCTTCGGCAACTGTCCATTTCATGATGTACATAATAGCATAAAATGATGTACATGATTTATATGGAATCAGGCCTTCTTTTCCAGAATTCCGTCATCTTTTCAAACGCTTCCCCCATCTGCAACACCCCAACATCATCCCTATGCCTCCCCACAATCTGCAACCCCACCGGCAACCCATTGGCAAATCCACATGGCACAGACAAAGCCGGGCTCCCAATGGTTGAAATGTAATAACAGGATTTCATCCAGTCAATATAGCTTTCCATCTTTACACCATTAATTTCCGTGGGGTAGGGTTTGGTTACATCAAAAGGTAAAACTTGCACAGTAGGTAAAACCATAAACTCATAAGTTTCCATAAATTCTCTTACACGGTGATAAAGTTCAGTGCGTTTAGCTTCGGCATGGCTTATGTCCAGTGCTGAGAGTTTTAAGCCCTCTTCAGCATTCCAGATAATGGTGTCTTTTAGCTGGTCACGGTGGTCCCTGAGATGCTTTTCATGACCTAGGGCATAACTCGAGGCCCTCAAAGTCTTAAAGATAAAATCAGCTTCGCTGAAATCTGGTTCTACCTCTTCAACAATACAGCCTAAATCTTCAAAGACTTTTTTCTGAGAATCAACTGTTTCTTTAACAGCTTTTTCAACCGGTAACCCCAGTGTTACCCAGGCAATGCGAGTACCTTTGAAATTGCGTTGCAGGTTTTGTAAAAATACTGTGCCACTTTCATTTATAGAAATGGGTGAACGTGAATCTGGACCAGCTATTGCTGCTAGCATGAGGGCAACGTCAGAAACAGTTCTGGCCATAGGGCCATCTACTGAAAGTGTATTCCAGCCTAATGTGCTAGGCCAGCTTGGCACACGTCCAGGTGAAGGACGAAAACCCACCACATTGCAAAAGCTGGCTGGATTACGCAAAGAGCCACCCATGTCACTACCATCTGCAATTGGACTAAAGCCACAAGCCAGCGCAACCGCTGCACCTCCACTACTACCGCCACAGGTTTTCGTTAGGTCATAAGGGTTGCGGGTTTCACCAAAAACCTGATTAAAAGTTTGCGAGCCTGCGCCAAATTCGGGGGTGTTGGTTTTGCCCAGTGTAATCGCTCCAGCATTTTTTAGACGTTCAACTACCAAAGCATCAACATCAGGAATAAAATCTTTATAAATGGGGGAGCCATAAGTGGTGCGGATGCCTTTGGTTTCTTGCAAATCCTTGTGCAAAACAGGTAAACCATGTAAGAGATCTGTAGGTTTGCCTTTGGCTAATATCTCATCAGCTTTACGAGCGTTGGCTAGAGCTTGCTCTGCAACAAGTGTAACTACTGCATTTACCTTGGGGTTTACTAACTCAATTTGCTCAATGTGCGCCGTAACAAGCTCTTCTGAAGAAAGTTTTTTGCTACTGAGTAAATGCAGCATCTCAGTAGCAGGTAAGAAACATAGGTCAGGATTCATAATAAGAATCATAACCAAAAAAATCGAATGACAGGAATTGTTATTATGGAGAAAAGCGAGCTATATCTCTATTGCTAAGTATGACAATTCTCCCTTTAGAATCTAATGGAAATTGATGACTGACTACAAGCAGATAATATAAGCATAAAAATGCCTAAAACTAAAGGACGCATAGGTCTCGATTCTATTCATATAAATAAACCTGCCCCTGATCATTTGTACCAAATCGCTCTGCACCTACCAACACCGAAAGCCCATCAATGGCTACTGAAACACCGTAATTATCTAGCACAGCCCCATCTGAAGCTAGCAACTTAATTTCACTCTTAGAACCTTGCAAATCAAAGACATAAGCTGAGCCGGCATCATTGCCCTGGTCGTTGTCACGGTAGGCTCCCACCACAACTAGGTTTCCACTAATAGCTACAGCATTTCCAAAATCCGCATCAAGAGTGCCATCAGTGGCAAAGAATTTGGCAAATTCACCCCAGTTGTTGTTACTTCCACGTTTGAGAAGATAAACCGCACCTGTACCTGAGCTTTTGCCAATTGCGCCGGTTGCTCCAACTACTAAGTTATTACCCTCGAGAGCCACTGAACGACCATAATGCTCTGAAGAAACGCCTGCTACAGCAAAACGTTTTCTGACCTGACCCCAGTTATTTGTTCCACCCGTATTGCGATCAAAGATATACACTGAGCCTGCCCCAAGACCACGACTGTTATCTTCATCGGGTGCGCCTACTGCAATGGTGTCTTGATACAAACTCACTGAGATGCCAAAACTATCATCTGTTGCTGCGTCACTGGCAAAGCGTTTTTGTAACAAGCCCCATTGATTCGTTCCGCCCTGATTACGTTCAAAAATGTAAATGGCCCCACTATCTGGTTGGGTAGTGTCAGCCTTTAATGCACTTACCACAGCCGTATCCTCATAAACATCAACTGAAAAGCCAAAGCGATCAGAGGATTCAAAGGTGTCATTGGAAATGAGTTCTTTAGCAAAAATCCATTGACCTGAAATATCTTTGTTAAAAATAGAGGCACTTCCTCGTGAGGTAGCACCGTTTACATTTCGATCAGGTTCGCCCACAATGAGCGTATTACCCTGTACTGCTAGTGATGCTCCAAACCCTGGTGTACCTGTATTAGCTCCAGGCGAAACAAGGGTTTGAACAAGTGACCAGGATTCTGGGCCAGTCGCATTGCGCTGATAAATAAAAACTGCACCTATACCAATATTAGTACCGACTGTGGCAACCCTCGAGCCTACAAACATGGTGTCTCCATCAATGGCTACAGCACTCCCTGTAATCCTGCCATTAACTTCAGTGCGCTTAATTTCAAAGAAGGGAAAAGGCATTTGCCAATAGGGTGAAAATGCATCTTGATCACCACTAAAGGCTGTAAGGGTTTGGGTTACTCCTGTTGCGATATGCTTGGTAAATACATTGGAGACATTGCTGCTGTTCTTGATTCCGTAAGTTAACCATCTACCATCACGGGTTAGATGTGGATGCTCGAGTGTGCTAAACCGAACCGGTCCAACTAAGTTGCTTACGCCACTCACCCCAACCGTTTTAAATTTGACATTGCTACCGCCCCCAAATAAAAAAGCTACCTTTTGTCCATCATCGCTTATGCTGGGATGCTCTAGAGCTGAGGTGCTGGTAAAGACAGTGCTGTAAGTATTACTAGAAATGGTGTAGCGCAACACGCGGTCACTGCCATCGGCTAATAGGCGCACTAGGGTAATAAATTTGCCATTAGAACTAATAGAAGGCTGGATTTGCTTGAGGCTTTCCTCGAGCAAAGTATCCGCCGACCCGCGAATAAAAACAGCCTTAACCCCACTAACAGGATTGATACCTTGCCAAGCAAAACTCGAGGCATCAGCAGAAGCAGATACATCAATATCAGATGTAGTATTTGATGTTTGTAGACTTACACTAACTCCTGTGCTGGTTTTGCTAAGGGTAAAAATGTCAAAATCACTGCTGGTAAAAATGGTTTCTTTCATGCTTACAACCACTGTATTGCCATCGCTGCTACCAGCCACAGATTGAATTTGCCGTCTGCCGCCGTAGAAAACAACCAAAGTATTATCAGCTTGATTGTGCCGAATAATGCGGTAAGGCTGACTAAATTCTTATAAAGTCAACATCAATATAATAAATAAATCCTTTGGCGTTACTAATCACGGCTTGCGTTTCAAGCCCTCCTGAATTCTGGATTGGTGACGAAACATCAGGGGAATCACTGGTTTTTGAAGTTTCGTCATAACTGCCTTTGAGGGCCAGGGGGGTACTAAAGGTACTCAAAACAGGGTTATCTATATCTTGATCTGTAAACCAAGCCCTGGTATCTTCGGTTTGCCCTGGCGTTTCTGATAGCTGGGTACAGCTTGCCAAAAAACCAATAAGCATTAAAAATAGAAGGATTTTACACCACTTGATCATGTTGTCCTCCTGAGACAATGAACCTAGATGAGTAAGACTTGAGTTTTGGTTTTGCTGATAAATTATAGGTTTGTTTGCCATATAGTCCAGTTTTCCTTATTAGGTGTCACATCAACGTCACATTCCTTCAGGTTTCTACCTTTATCTAATCTATGCTAAAAACCCTAAAAAAACACCTGCCAAAAGTTAGGGAGAAGACACACCTTCGACATAGGACGTTAGCTTTATGATCAGCGAACAGCCAACAGGAAAGATAAGTTCTCCCAGATTTTGAGCAAGCAAGTTTAGAAGTGTCCATGACCCACTTTGGGATTGATTCCATTGTGGGAGAATAATAAAAGCCCCAAAGAGTACACCAATAATTAACCCAGCCAAGATATGGTTATAGGCTGTATTGCGATGATGCTCAATGAGCCAACCCAAGAGTAATCCCAGAAGCCCATACTCGAGTCCTCTAAACATAGCCAGTTTAATTGAAGTCAAACTCAGTGGTTCAGTGGTCGCAGCTAAAAAGACTTCTCTGATCTGACTGTCTAAAAGGCTCGAGAAAAGAGTAAACACTGGAGCCGCTAGTAAACCAGCTATTCCCATATTTAAACTGCGCTGTAAGACAGAAACCAGCACTAGACAAAGTGGCAATGACCATAGCACTTTCTTTAGTAAACCAAGGGCAAAACTGGTTAGCCCATCAGTTTGTCCTAAAATCGCATCAAAAGCAAAAGCCAACATTTCCAAGATGAGACCAAGCCCTAAGGTCAGCCAGGAAACTTGCCAGAGAAGACTAAAGAATGATTTAGATGAGCGTATGAGCTTCATGGATGTTTAGGGCTTAAACCGAAAGATCACTGAGACAATGGTTTTCAAGCTGGTACTGATAGGGATAAGGGCATGACCTGAGGCAATGATTTTTCCATCGGTAGTGATAGCTAAGTCATCGAGTTGTTCCTCAAAAGCTCCGCTTACATCACTTAAACCTATCACTACTTTTCCGCCCTGTCCAAAGGTAGTATCTAAGCTTCCGTTGGTATTTAAGCGAGCCATTGCAAAGGCATCGGTATTATTTTTGGCACTCCCTGCTACGACGATTTTTCCATCAGGCTGTACCAAAATAGCTTTGGCAAAATCATTGGCACCTACAAAATCAATGGTGACTACACCATCGCCATCAGTTCCGCCTGCCCCAAAAGCATTGTCTTTTGTACCGTCAGCTTTATAGCGCGTGACCACAAAGTTATCTCCGGTAGTACTCGAGGGAGTAGTTCCTAGAAGCAAGATTCGGTTTTGTGAATCTACTGCCAAATTAGGCGGTGCGTCAAGTCTAGCAAGAATTAAGGTATCAATGGTTTGTCCACTACCAATATCCCCATTGGCATTGCGCTGCCCAATAACATAACGACCCTGATTGGTGATAATCGCAAAAATAAGTTTTCCCTGACTATCACGCACCAAATCACCAGCCACATTTGAAGTACTGGCCGCACTCGAATTAATTTGAAAAGTATCAACAATTCCATCGTTATTGCCATCTCCACTAAAGGTGGTATCCAAGGTTCCATCAGGATTAAGGCGTAGTAAGGTCAATTTAGGTTTATCGCCATCTATACGCTCACCCGCTACAAGTATCTTGCCACCATTGATAGCTAAAATTGCTCTTCCGCTACCATTGTTTCCAAATGCAAATACACCGTCTCCATCAAAGGCCGTTACTGGAACGCCCGAACTAGTAAATCGTGCAGCTTTAATCGGACTTCCTCCAGTTACAATGATGTCCTCATTAGAGCGAAGAGCCACGTCCTTGGCGACAACTCCCGTACTTCTTTGTATAAAAGTAGTATCAAAACTTCCATTTGCCAAATAGCGAAACATAGCGTTTTCAGGGGTAACGATAGCCTTGCCATCACTTTGCAAAGCCATCGGTGCGCCCTTATCGAGTAAACTCTCTGTATTAAACACATTACCTACTTGAATTAAATTAAATCCTTTGGCATTGGGGCCATAAGTTAAATCACGCTGTCCTTGTCCTATATTATTGGCATCAAGGGTTAAAGGATTGGCTTGCACCTCTAAAATAAAGTTTTTGACCTTGATCAAAGTTTCAGTTTCCACCCGAACTTTTAGGGGATAATTCCCAGGTGCAACAAAGTGATCTACAGTGATGGATAAACTGATAGTGTCAGGACCCCCACCAAGAATGCCAGAAGCAAAAAAACGTCCTCTTACTCCTGCTGGTGCATTGACTAGCTTAAAGGTAGTAGGCTCATCAAAGCCACCCACTCGAGTGATGCGCACTGAAAGAACATTGCCACGGTTTTGTAGTGCTGCTAAGGGATCAACAAAAGTTGTACCGTCAGTCTTTTCTAAAGAAATAGAAAAACTTGGAGCCGCGCCTTGAAGCACGGTTAGACTAAGCGATACTGTCTTAATGATAGAGCTTGATACCCCTTGTACTCTTAAACTATAAGTACCTGTGGATACAGTAGAAGCCACACTGAGGGTTAGTACACTAGCATTACCCGAAGTTGATGCTCGAGCAAAACTTCCGGTTATGCCTGCCGGTGCATCAAGTAAGCTAAAATTCACGGTTCCTGAAAAGGCTAAAACGCGGGCAATGTTAATATCAACATTAGCTTGTTGCCCCTGAGCAACCGAAAGCGTAGCGGGATTTAACGATAAATTAAAGGTTGGAAACAAGGGAAGCGTAATATTGGCAGTGACAATTTTTGTAACTTCAGTTCCACCACTTTTTGGTTGACCACGCAAGGTTATTGGAAAACTTCCTGCTGGTACGGTTGGTGAGGCCGTTAAAAATACCGTGCAGTCTCCATTAGATGTTTCTCTGGTCCAGGTTTGACTCACACCTTCAGGTAAGCCCTCTATTTGTAAATCAACAACATCTTCAAATCCTGCTTCACGTTTTAAGTTAAGCCAGAAGCTGGTTTCTGAACCTTGTATCAATTCAAAACTATTCTGAGCAGTTTCAAAAGAAAATTGCGGTGTTTGCTGAGTAGGACTCGAGCAAGCTCCTATCAGTATTACTATAAAATAAATCAATTTTTTATAAATCATTTTTGCTCCTCTAATCTAAAGTGTTTGATTCTCTTGCCTCATCAACTGCACAGCTTTTAAGGTTGACCACCCTGTAAAGATGAAACCTATTATATGTAAAATCAACCATGCCCAAAACCCAGGACTAAAAAATTTTATGCTGCTTGGGTAAATCAATACCAGCAACAAACTTAAAGCATTCCAAGCTACCAACGTTGCATACCCCACAGGTAGTTCAGAAGCTTGTCGCAACCTTAGTCCCGTCATTAACATGAGTACACCACCCAAGAAATACCAACCTGCAAACACTCGAGCCATCAAGGGTGTAATCTGCCAAGGCCAAATCTCGAGGAAAAGCTGGGGGACGATGAACAGCAGAAGTGCGAGTAAAGTGACCACGCTACCAAGTAAGAGTGAACTTACTCTAACGAAATGTAGTCTGGGGTCTCGAGCAGCCAAACCATCAATGTTTCGTTCATGAAGATACCAAATGATAGCTGAACCTATAGGAATACTAAAGTAAACCAGAGTCCACACCCAGGTTAAAGCACAGTTCCATCGAAACCTATCAGCATGAATCAGCGTTGTCAAAAACAAAGAAAGGCCCAAGGCAAAAAAAGCAGGAAACAACATACGAATAGAACGCCACTTTTTAGCGAAAAAAAGAGTGAGTCCTGTGGCGGCCAAGCCTGCTAGATAACCTGCGCCCATAAAGGCTGCATTGATAGGTGGTTTAATAGCCCAAGCATAGTAGGCCTCGGCGAGATGCGGGAAAAAGTATAGAAATACTCCATTGGCAATAGCTAGGATAAAGAGTATCCAAACCAAATTGCGAGCAGAGGAAGCAAAAGGTTGACTTGCTGTGATTGGATAAACAACATTTTGTTTACTTAAAGATTTTGCAGGTAACATCTTATTCAACTCCTTTAGGGCACGATACGCAAAACTGCGTTTTCAGTAAGCACGATAATGCGTCCAAGCGAATCAAGTGCAAGGTCTTTAGGTAAGCCAAGACTCGAGTCCAGTAATTTTTTACCCGAAGTGCTAAAACTCGAATCAAGAGAGCCGGTGCTGGTTTGTCTTAAAAGTAGCGTAGCTGAACCCTTAATTAAAACCACCTGCTTATTATCCCGTTGAATGACCAAACCTCTAATAGATGCTGGTTCAATCCCAAGCGCATCCACGGCGCGCTCGAGCTTGCCATCACCTGCAAAATCATCATCCAGTGCGCCCCCTGTACTAAAGCGCGCCATCGCCATCTTGACAGCAGCCGGAGAAGTGCCTGAGGTTCCCGCTGCAACGGCCCGACCTGAAACATCAATAGCAAGTTGTTCAAAGTCCTCATCTAGGTTGCCAAACCCCACCTGATTCACACCATTGCCAGAAAAAGTATCGTCTCGGATGCCACTTGAGAGTAAGCGCATAACCACTGGATCATTTTCAACACCTAAAATGACTAATAATGTTGACTTAATACCAATCAGAACGATTTTGCCATCGGTCTGCAATTCTACATCTAAGATCACACCCATGTCACCATTTCTTATCTCTACATTACCTGCTGTACCAAAGGTCGTATCCAGATTGCTACCATCAGGCAAAAAACGAAATAGCAAACCATGTGTGTTTAGGAAATTAGCTGATAGTGCAGGCTCATTGACTGCCAACACCAATTTTCCATCTGCTTGAATTCCAAAACCACCAAATGACACCGGGTCACTGGTTGGCACTTCAAAAATCTGTTGCCCTGTACTGGCAAAACTTGTGTCAAGTTGTCCGTTGGCTTTAAGGCGAATAAGAGCCACTTTATTTCTGCTGCCTGTGCCATTAAGGTCCTCTGAGGCAATCAGCAAGATTTTGTTATCGCTAGCTACTACAACATCAACCAGCACTTCTTTAAAAGGAGAAGGAATATCAACGGTTGCTGTTCCACTGGTGCCAAAAGTGGTATCAAGCGTGCCATTAACATTGAGGCGTTTAATTATAATCTTTGGATTACTGCCTGTCTCAGTTTTAGCAATGAGAATCTTGTCATTTAATTGTAGTGCCAGATGAGCACCACCAAAATCATCAAACAAACCATCTTCTGAAAAGCTAGGGTCTGGGCTACCAGGTGGTGGGTTAATAGTAATTTTCAGATTTGCTTGCTTAACCAGAGTTCCGGCAGTACCCTTGACTTTGGTATCAAAAGCCGTTCCCGAAGCTGGTTTTGCATTATTACTGGTAATGGTAAAACTACCTTGAAGGGCTGTTGCTGAAAGGTTGACAGGCTGCGCCGAAATCCCTGTTAAGCGAAAACTTTCACTGGTATCCAGACTCAGGGTAATCGCCTGATTAAAGCCCTTAATGCGTGTAACAAAGACCCGTATACCTTGTGAGTCTGTTTGATTGAGTTTAAGGCTAAGAGCAGAAAGTGTCAATTTGAAATTGGGGTTAGCAGGTTCCTGGGTTACATTTAAACTGATCGGCGTGAGTCTGGTTGTACCATCCACACTAACTTGAAGGCTAAAGTCATGACTTCCTAAGACTGTTTGAGACCCTACATTTAAAGAAAGGTTGATAATTCTAAAGCCCTGAATAACAACAGGTATCCCAAAACTTGCACTCACACCTGTGGGTGCGCCTGACAGGGAAAGAGTAGCCGGGCTACTGCTATTTGTTCTCAAGGTTACAACCATACCTGTTTGAGAATTAGCAGGTACGTTTAGAATAGCGGGCTGCAAGGCAACGCTTAACGAAGTACTAGGGCTAATCACCAGACTAAGTTCTCCAGCTTGCGTTTTCAGACTCTGGGCCTGTGAGGCTCCTTCTACCTCACCTAGTAAATCAATTGGGTAAGTTCCGGGTCTAACAAATTCATCTGCACTAAGAATCAGGGTGCAATCTCCATTTTCGGTATCCCTTGACCATCTTTGGCTTACCCCAGCAGGTAGGCTTTCTAAAAACATTCTCACCGTTCCATCAAACCCTTCCGAACGGTCTAACTTGATCCACAAAGAGGTTTCTCCCCCTGGATTAAGCTCTATGCTTTGTAGTGCTGGAAGGAGTTCAAAGTCTTGAGTAGGCGGGGTCACTTGATTTGGGCTACAAGATAGCAACATAGTCATTGCAATTAAAAATGCCAAGGTTTGTTTCATCTTAACGATTCTCCTTTGAGAGCCTAGTCTATAAATCATCGTTCTAAGCTCTGCCTTATGTTGCTAAAACTTGCGTCACATAGGTGTCACATGTGTCGTTTCATTTAATATATTGAACCATTTTCCACAGTAGGCTTAATGCTAGCTCTAGATAGGGAGTGTCCCCTATCCTTGGTTAGTGTTGTGTCCCTATCAAAAGTTAGAGGCGTAGCCCCTGATTATTCACATACCATAGGCTATGAAGCCTCAAACAGCGTATCCCCTTGCTTTAGAAAAGCATCTTTTACTAGAAAAAGGAAGTCATTGGAGCATTACAGGGTACTTTATTGATGAAGACAAACAGAAAAAACCTGTAGAAGGTAACTGGGTTGTCAAAGCCCTCGAGCGTAGCTTGCAGATACACCTGCAACTCAGTCAGATAGATACAACCCAGATAGATACACCTGTAGATATACCTGTGAAAGTTCTTGAGCGCACCTGCCTGGTTTTCCCAGAATCCCCACAACTATTTAATAACTGGTCAGAACAAAGAACTCCTTATGGACAGTTCCAGGGTCAAATTAATGTGGTAGAAGATACCCTGCTTTTGCAACTCGAGAATAAACAGGGTCTTCGCAGCGTTGAAGCTTTTCTGAGAGTTTTTGAAACAGAGTATGAAGTGCGGGGCATCATTCTCAAGGAAGATAAACCCCTGGGCTCTTGGATGCTCGAGTTACTTAGAACGCATTAGCGACTAGACCATGCTTGACCGCATAGAGGGCTGCCTGGGTCCTGTCAGCAAGCCCTAATTTGTCAAGAATCGTGCTGACATAGCCTTTGACTGTTCCTTCGCTTAGGTCAAGTAGCACAGCAATTTTTTTATTGCTATTGCCTTGACCAATTAGCTTTAAGACATCTATTTCTCGCTCAGTTAAATCAAGATGAGGGGCTTTTTCTTCTACCATGACCTGCATGAGTTGCTCTTGGGCTTCAGGGTGCAAGGTGGTCTTGCCACTGGCGGCACGTTTAATGGCTGCCACCAAATCTGAACGCAAAACATCTTTCAGAAGATAACCGATAGCTCCTGCTTGCAAAGCCTCACGGACCCGCAATTCATCACCAAAGCTACCGGTTAATATAATCACTTGTGTATTCGGATATCTTTGCTTGAGTTGTTTAGTCACTTCAATGCCATTGCTATCTGGCAACATTAAATCCATCAAGACCACATCTGGGTGCAATATTTCAGCTTGCTTGAGGGCTTCTTGTGCAGATGCAGCTTCCCCGATAAGCTCGAGGTCTGCTTCTTCACTGAGCAGCAACTTCATTCCTTCACGTACAATTTCGTGATCATCTACCACCAAGACACGTATCACTTTAGCTCACTTTCTTTAGAGGGATAACGACACTTACCAACGTGCCTTCACTCAAGTTTGAATGTACTTGTAAATTGCCACCTAGGGACTGTACACGTTCCCGCATGGTGCGTAACCCCATGTGGGTATTATCTTTTTGAGTACTATCTTTTGAACCTACTATAAACCCTTGCCCATCATCTTTAACGCTAAGGTAACATGTGTTTTCATCTGTATACAATCGCAACTGTATCTCTTTGGCAGCAGCGTGCTTGATGACATTTCCTACAGCTTCTTGAGCGACCCGCAGCAAGGCTTCTTCATAGGATGGTTGAGCTTTATAATCATTGGCATCAAAAACCACCTTGACGTTTTCGGGTAAACGCAAAAGATAATGCTCGAGGGTTTTTACTAGACCCTCTTTTTGAAGCCCAACTCTATCTGATTGCGGCGTTCCCGAAATCACTGAAGGGCGCAACTCGGTCAATAGGGCTCGCATTTCGGCGCGAGCATGTTGGGCTAACTCGAGTAACCTTTTAACCCGCGCTTCACCCTCGATTGTACTGCGCTGCATGGCTGGCCCAATAGACTGGGCAATTAAAGTCATACCAAAAATAAGCTGGTTGACTGAATCATGCAAGTCTCTAGCTAAGCGTTGCCTTTCACTCAAAACTGCCAGAGCTTGCTCACGCTGCAACAGTATTTGCTGTTGTCTGCGGTTATAAAGGATGGTTGCTAGTTGAGCTGCGGTTATCTGATAGGGTCGTAAATCTGCTGATAGCCAGTCATGGGCTTGATGGTGATTAAGAGTCACTAAACCAATGCGCTGGTCTTGTACCATCAGTGGAATAAGAGCTAAAGCCGGGCGTTCGGTTTGTGCTTCTTGCAAGGTTTTTGAAGCCCGTGGGTCAGTGGGCACGTGTGACATAAATACAGGTTGTCCAGAATCTAAAACCACATCAAAGTCATCTTTGAAATAAGGATATCGCTCGATTTCCTGACTAAGACCTTGATCTAATTTCCAGCGTCCTAAGACAACAATTTCTTTGCGTTCACCGTGTTGGTCAAAATCATAAATAAGAATAGTGCAATTATATTTACCCTGAGTTGCAACCAACTCTAAATAGGCTTTGGCAACTTCCTCTACGCTATTGGCTGTGCTGATGCGGTGACTGCTCTTAAACAAAAGTTCTGTATCGGTCAGGGTTTGCTGGGTATCAGCGAAAAGATAGGCGTGTTCTATAGCCACCGCTAACTGGTCAGCAATAATTTGGGCGGCTTTTGTATCTTCTAGACTGAATGGTCTTGAACTGGCTAGATCAAGTACCCCCAAGAGTTTTTCGCCAACCATTAAAGGGATGCTTAATTCTGCTTTTAGATTTGCACCTGGGACGGCAATATAATCTGGATCTTTGCTAACATCCTGTACCAGCACGGCCTTGCGCTGGCGTGCAGCTATGCCCAAGATTCCTTTTTCTATAGATTGACGATAGCCTATAGGTTCATTATCTGCACGAGCCCACTGGCCGACTCTGGTTTTTTGCACCAATACCGAAGGGTCCTGCGTATCAACTAAAAACAAAGACACATGATCAAAGCCTAACTGATGATGCAGTTCTTCGATGGTAGTGCTAAATAATTGTGGAGGGTCAAGCCTTGCTGCAATGTGCTGCCCCACTCTGGCAATTAACTCGAGGCGTTCGGTACGCCGTTTTTCCTCTTCATAATGCTGGGCATTAAGGATAGCAATTCCTAATTGACTAGCAATAATTTCAAAGCTGGCCACATCTTCTTTATCAATTGGTGCATGGGATTCCAAATTCAACACACCTAAAATACGATTTTCTGAAACGATAGGTAGAGCCAATTCACTATGCAAGGGTTTTAGGTTACTGGATATAATGTAATCCTGATCATGCCTAGTATCTTCAACCAAAACAGCCTGAGTCGAGCGAAAGGCTCTGCCGATGACCCCTTCATAAATGGATTGTTGATAAGGGTTTAAGTGTTGAATACCTTCGCTACCTCGAGCCCGCAAGATTAGGATTTCTGGGTCTTCTGGATTCAGCAAAAAAATGGCCACGTCGTCGTAGTGCAAGTGCTGGCTGATAGCCTCTACGGTTATATGCAAAACCGCCTCGAGATTTTGTGAGCTGGCGATGCGCTGCCCTATGTGTAATAGGACATTGGACCGAGCTAATCTGCGCTCCAAACGTTCATTGATTAAAGCCAGAGAAGATTCAGTCATTGCCCTCACAATAAACGTTTGAAGTGGTATTCGTCAAAGGCTAGATAAAAACTTTCCCAAACAAGTCTTCTGGGGTTCTCGAGCGAAAAATGTCCACAAAAACTCCCAGTAGTCCACAGGTCATGACTACGAAAAAACCAAACCAAAGTAAGTCAGCTATTTCAAGGGAAAAAGACTGCGGTGAATCACTGAGGCAGTTAAGGTTCCTGCTGTAAACACCAGCATGGCTGGCACAATGGTACGAATAGCAGACAGGGTTTCACCTGCAAACAATAAACTTCCCAGACCATAAGCCAGCAGCGGTCCCGAATAAACCTGAGCTAATAAGGGCGTGACTTTCCAAGGCCACAAGGTAGCCATAAAAGCTGGAGCAATTAACAAAAGTAAAGCTACTACTGTAATAAGGATACCTTGAACTTGTAGTATTCTTTCTATCCAAAACGGTAGAGGAACGCCTTTCATATGGATAGATTTTTCCCAGGGACGCTGTTGCCACAGCAGCAATAAACCCAATAATGGGTAAAGGGTGTACGAAGCAAACCAAATCTGGTCAGGCAAACGACTTAAATCAAAAGCACTCAAACGAAAAACAGAGATAAACCCTAACAGGCCTGTCCAGATTACGGTCATAAGTACTGGCCCAGCGCACATTGGCTTGCTGTCTAGAAATAGTGCAAGCAAATAAAAACATTGCTCCAAACGCATAGATAGAACCAATAAAGCGTGCGTGCAAGGGTGGTACTGTTGCCCAAGGTAAAATGCTAGCTAAACCAGCAGGATTAAATAAACCTAGCAAAGCAACCAGTAAGGCTGCCAAACTAATAATGCTGTAATAGATGCGATGGCTTAGAGGGATACCTATCGTCATGATTGTTCTCCTTATTCATTTTTTGCCATTTGACCCATTCGTACCACTAGCGAACAGGCCATAGGGAATAAAATTTCATTTAGACCCTGACCAATGACTTGTACCATATTTGCAGGCTGATTAAGCACTAAAAGATTAAAGGCTCCGAAGACAATACCTACTATACCTCCGGTAAGCACATAGTCTCGTTTATGCCTTTGGCGGTTAAGCAGCATGGCTAATAGCGTGGCTAAAACCGCATATTCCAAACCCCGTAATAAGGCAACCCACAGTGTAGACAAAACTAAGGATGAGGTTCCAGCTACACCCAGAGGCTTCTTGATAAATTGTCTGACTGCACTTGCTGTAAACCAGGACATGGGTGCAGAGACTAAACCCATCAGCATCATGAGCGTGCGCTGGGGTTGAACAATCGCCAAAGATAAACACACCAAAAACGCCCACACTTCTTTTTGGGCCAACCCCAGCAAGAAGTCTTTCCAGTTGAGGGTTTTACCAAAGCCCACATTGACCAGTTGCAATAAAACCTCCAAACCAAACCCCACCAGCAAAGACAGCCAACCCACCCGCAGGATTGTTCTCGAGAGCGAATAAAATGGGGAGTGCAGGGTGGGTAGTTGGGACATGATAAATCACCTTTAGGGTTCACCTATTCATAAATATATACTGCCCCAGGATGTGGGGTTGCACCAGTACCGTTTTGTGGACCGGGCAACCCTACTGCTATAAATCCATCACCTGCTGCCACACCTGTTCCAAACTGATCCTCGAGACCTGCATCACTGGCCGTGAATTTTCGCAATTCGCCCCAGGCATTACTTCCTGATAAGTTGCGCTGAAAGATATAAACCAAACCAACATTGCATTCTGTGCCCGTAAAACCAGAGCAATCGGTTATGCCGTTCTGATTAAAATCAACATCAGCGATATCAGCAGAAACTACCAGCGTATCTCCTTTAAGTGAAACATTATTCCCAAAGAAATCTGTACCAGTGGGTTGGCTCGAGCTTACTTTTTTAACCAAACTCCAAGCACCTGTCCCACCCTGATTGCGCCCAAAGATGGATACTGTACCTGCCGAAGATTCCTGATTAGCACCCACCGCAAGCGTATCAAGCTCGAGGTCCACCGAACTGCCAAAGGTAATACTGCCAGAAAGTTTTTTCACCTCACCCCAAGCATCGGGGCTAGGGCTATCTTTTTCAAAGATATAAGCGGCCTGGTTGCCACGCGCACCTATAGCAATTGTTGTTCCATTTATAGCCACACCCGTTCCAAAATCGTCATCGGGGCCAATATCACTATGGAAAAGTTGTTTGAATTGACCCCACTGATTGATACCACCTAAGTTGCGAACGAAGATATAAGCAGCCCCTTGGCTATTATTAGCTCCAACATCGTTTCCTGGCGCAGTCACCACAATAAAATCTGCGGCAATCGCTACAGCATGACCAAAATTATCAAAGCCTTCATCATCTGAAGCAATCAATTTCTTGGCTTGCCCCCAATTGTTAGTTCCACCACGATTACGCTCAAACACATAGGCTGCACCTACTGTACTTTCATTGCCAGCCACGCCATCAGCATTATGGTCTTCACTGGGCACACCTACAACAATTGTGTTTCCTGCAATGGCCACCGATGAGCCAAAAAAGTCAAAGTTGGCAGCATCACTGGCTTGCAATTTTTTGACAAAGCTCCAGACACCGACACCACGGGTAAAAACATGGCAGGCTCCGCGATCATCTTCTCGGGGCGCACAGGAAACCAATGTACTGCCATCAATTGCCACACTGCTGCCCATTGAGTCTCCAGTGGCAGATGTGGGTGCTAAGAGCTTTTCTTCCTGTGTAAAGGGTGGGATTTTTTGCCACATGCTGCCAAAATGCGATATGGGTGCAGTTGGGTTTGAAATACGTCTGATGATACCTGTACCAAGGTTTTTTACATGAACTTTGAAAGTGTTGTCTTGTTTGAGTGAATAACTTAAAAACTTACCATCCGAAGTTATATAGGGATGATCAAAATCACCATCTACACCTATAAGCACATCCTGCACAGTATTATCTGGCAAGGTCCAAAACTTGGCAAAGAGTGCTCCAAATTCGTCACGAAATAACCAGACAAGTTTATTTCCATCATCACTCAGGCTAGGATGTTGAAAGGTCTGAAACCGCCCGGTTAGGGCAACTTGTAGATAGCTATTGGTCTGAATGTCAAAACGCTGAATGGTTTTGATAACACCTTGACGAATCAAGGCGATATATTTACCATTGCCACTGATACTTGGTTGAACCTGACTTGATACTGAACTAAGAGCTACCTCAGTAAAACTACTGGTGGTTGTGGTGGTGGCATAGGTTCTTAAAAACACAGTCTCGAGCCCGCTTAGCAGATGTTGCCAGACAACTCTTAATCCGTTACTACTCACACCCACATTGATGTTATCAACGGTGTCAGTGGTTAACCTTTGGGTAGTTGCAGCACTCACATTAATTCTGAATATCTCAAAATCATTGGGGGTCGTGGTTGTCTGCCGCATGGAGACCATCACGATATTGCCATCTAAACTACCTGACACTGACTGAATTTCTCTGGCAGTGGTAAGAATGGTTGTCCTGACATCGGTAGCCTGATTGTGCCGGATAACTCGCCAAGAGCTAGTGGTACTAGGGTTATGCTGAATATAAAAGACAAAACCATCGGTATTCGGTAAAACTACCTGAGGTGAAAAACCTTCTTGAGTATCAGCTAGAGGTGGTAGTTCTGTGGCAGTTGGGGCTTTAGCTTGGCTACTTCCCAAAATGGGTTTAACCTCTTTAGCTATAGATAATTCAGCACGGTCAATATCGGCATCGGTAAACACAGAAGGCTCGGTTGGTGGCGAGTGCAGGGTGGGACTCGAGCAGGCTACGAAAATCAAGAAAATCACCAGATATAAAAATTTATTCATTGTCTTACCTCCTATGGTTCACTATTAATCCTGTGGTTCACTCTAAATAATGTTATCCATCACGGCTACATCAATAACCGTCGGTTTGATCTGGGTCCATCGCAGAAGTCCCGTAAGCAATCTGGCCACGGTTGACTATAGGGACGTGTTACATCCTGACGTTTCATGACCTCCTCTTTAACTTAGTTTGCTAAATCTGCCGTCACATTAGCGTCACATGCTTTTGTTTGGTTTACTTTTTTAGAATTCTTTTGGCGATGTATCTGTCAAAAGTTAGTAGAAAGACCTAACCTTATAGCTCAACAGCTTGGGATTACTAAAAAGACCTGTGCTATTCAAACAGCACAGGTCTTTTTGAAAGGGGTTTCACTTATGGCTATTTAACACTTATGACTATTCAAATTGGGCACACTTATCTGAGCCTGCAGGAATATCAAACTCATCAGTGCTAGCATCTATAGAAAGCAAGAAGTTTACCAAGTCTTCAATATCTGCTTCACTAGGGGCAAACACGCTGTTACCGGATACTAAATGGGTCCCGTAAGCTGGGCTAGTAAAGAGTTCTGTTAGGTCTTGGGCCTGACCGTGGTGCAAGAAAGGCGCACCGACTTGCAAACCATAAAGCCCTGGTACGTTGTAACCAGAAACTTTACCCTGAGCCACACCAACCACACCGTTAATAGGTTGTTTTAGCTCGAGGTCTGCACCTCCAAAAGTTCCTACTGGTCGCAGTACACAAGCCACTTGATTTGGGGCTACGCCTGCTCCGTCTTGCTCTACTTGAATCAGTTTGGTATGACCAGGAAATTCAGCAGGGTCCACATCAGTTGCAGCGAGTTCAGCATTTTTAACGCTCGAGGGTTCATAGAAACGCCGTGATACTGTCCATCCTGCACCACTATGACAAGCCACACAATTTCCCTGGTTTGCATCAGAGAAAATGTCTCGACCGCGCAAGATAGAACTTGTGCTTAAAAACTGTCTACCAAGAGGCGGACGAATGGTCTTAACAAAGGCTTCGATTTCATCCCAATCTTTTACACAATTATTTGCTGTGGTGTCCTGAATCTCTTTGACAGGAATACCTAGATTGGTTTTAATGCCGTTGAGGTCATCTTCTGTTGCACCATTTGGCTCAGCAGGGTTAAGTGAGGTGGGGGTTTCACCACTCAAATCACCTCCACAAGTAGTACCCGTAGTAACTGCCCCCAGACCTTTTGAGACAACTCGAGTATTGCGCTCAAAGTCATGGACTTCATCAAAGATGGCACTCCAGTTTAGGATGCGCTGCTTTTGTGTGCCAGGTCCATGTGAAAAAGTGCTATCCATAGAGGTGCTTTGGCGAGGCCCTGCTGGGAAACGCCAAGTGATATTGTCACTTAGTCCATCTGGATGACATGAACTGCAACTCGACCAAGATTCAGTTGACCATCTTGCCCGTCCAGTAAAGTAAAAGCGGCGACCCTTGTTGACTGCCAGCTCTTCTCCCGTAGGTGCTTCAGCAGAAGCTGTAGTCCGAATGGCGGTCTGTCCACCTAGTTCTACCGTTACCATCGAGCGACTGACCCAGCAGTTCACATAGGCAAATTTGCTGTCAGTTACATCATGAGCTGTAACCAAGCCGATAGGGTTTTGACATTTTTGCTGGGTAAGCAAATCAACTTGCTTGATGGTGTTAAATCCTAAATCTACACTGCTATCACTGGTAAGAACTGCACGTTGAAAACCATCGCCACCGCGCGAGGCAAAGTAAAGGATATTATTCCCCACCAGTGACACATCAACAATATCAGCCATAAAAATTTTGCCACTTGGTACATCACTTTTAATTTCCTGTGACAGATTGATAACACCCAGTTTTTCGCCAGTTTTTACATTGCCAACCAAGACTAGTTGATAAATGTTCTGGTTAAAGGCTGGCGCACCATCTGATGAGGCCGCTGTAGCTGTAACAAAGAATTTATCGCCTGCAATGGCTACACTATAAAGCTGATTGGGTGAGGTAATAATGGTGGGTGCAAAGTCAGTAATTGCAACAGGATCAAATAAAACCTCATCTGTTGGGTCAAGGCTACTAGAAGTCAATTCAAAAATCTGTACTGCACCAATACGACTATCCTCCTTGGCTTCTTTAGCTTTGGCAATCGGGCGACCATAGAATTCTGTAACGACCACACGCTCGTCATCATCATCCTGATCATTATCATTGGTTATGGCCACACCTCTGGGGTTACGAACCTCAACACCGTCACCAATAAGCGACATGGTTTCGGTATTTACCAAAGACACATGCCCTTCGGCAAATTCTGCTACTACAAGTTTGGCCCCAGTTGGTGAAAGAGCTATACCGGTAGGTTCTGAACCAACCGAAACTTCGTCATCTACTTCTGGACTGCCATTCAAATCAACAATTTTCATAATGCTGGCATCAGCCCGGTTAGCTATAAAAGCCGTATCATCGTCAGGATGAATGACTACTGCTACGGGTTCATCTCCGACAGAAATCTCATTAAGTTTTGCACCTGTTTCGGCATTGAAAATAGATATTGAATCATTTTCAGGGTTGACTTGAACCACCAGTTTGTCATTACCAGTAATGGCAATCGCACTGGATTTTGATGGGCGCACCAGCGTTGCAAACTGAATATTTACCGTGACTGTGATTGCACCGCTAAGTGTAGATTCGTTATTAGCCGTGTCAAATGCTTTGGCTGTAAAACTAAGTGTGCCGTTGTCTTCTTGGGTTAAGCTAACCGATTGCTCAAAGGGAGCTGAGGTATCTTCACCAATTTTTGTACTTCCCTGGAAGAACTCGAGCCTTTCTAGGCCCTTATCATCGCTTGCGCTGGCTTGCAAGACGATAATTTTTGCTGCTGTAATGGTGCTATCGGCAGCATTTTGTAAGGTGAAGGAACTAACCACAGGTGGTGTAGTGCCATCATTGTTATTACCATCTCCACCGGAGGGACAAGCTGTTAGTATGATTGCTAACAGTACGACGATTAACCATAAACGTTTCATATATCTCCTTGTGTGAGTAGAAAGGGAATCCTGTAAAAACAGGTGCATTGTATAGCTACTCATTTTGTGAACGATTGACTTTATTGTCGTACTCAGGGCTTCTTAACCCTTCTCTCGCTTCATGACCACCACCCCCTTTCAGAAAACTGCATACACTCGAGCCTAGTTTTAAAAATAGAGCGTCACACCAGCGTCACACCGCAGGTTTCTTAGTATCAAAAGTCACTGTACGAACCCCCACGGGCTATCACACCTATCAATAGTTAGGGAGTGGGCCTAACAAAAGTTAGGAAGAAGGAAAATGTTGAATAACCTATAGATTTTTGCTAGGGCGTTACACTAAATCCTATGACACGGCTTAAACATATGGAAACCCTAAGTGCTCCCAGACAGATGCTAGACCAAATGATAGGAAATACGCCTATGGTGCGCCTTTTTAAGGTCGTTTCACCTGATATGGCTGAAGTTTGGATAAAGCTCGAGGGTCAAAACCCCGCTGGCTCTATCAAAGACCGCACCGCTACTGGGCTTATTTTAGATGCCGAAGAACGGGGCATTTTAACCCCAGGCTCAGGTCAGGTGATTGTAGAACCTACCAGTGGAAACACCGGCATTGGGCTAGCTTTTTTAGCAGCTATTCGCGGATATAAGTGCATTATTGTGTTGCCAGACACTATGAGTGATGAACGCAAACGTACCCTAAGAGCTTATGGAGCAGAGTTGGAATTTACACCTGGTCATTTGCGTATGTTAGGTGCTATTCCCAAAGCCCAGGAAATCGCCGAAGCTACTGGCGGTTATATGCCCAACCAATTTGAAAACCCAGCCAACCCACGCTATCACTATCAGGTCACCGGGCCAGAAATCTGGAAGCAAATGCAAGGGCGTATGGATGCTTTTGTGTGGGGCAGTGGAACCGGCGGCAGCATTAGTGGAATTGGTAAATACTTAAAAGAGCAAAATAAAAAGTTAAAAGTTATTGCTGTCGAGCCAGCTCGCAGTGCAGTTATCAATGGCTATGAACGCGGACAACACAAATTTCAGGGCATGGGGCCAGGCTTTATTCCAAAAAATTTAGATGTGGCTTTGCTAGACGCTTGTAAGATGGTCTATGAAGAAGATGCTTTCCCCTTGGGTCGCAGACTGGCTAGAGAAGAAGGTGTTTTTATAGGGATGTCTAGCAGTGCTACGGTGTATGCGGCTTTAGAGGTGGCTCGAGAACTAGGGCCAGGCAAAGTGGTGGTGTGTCTGGCTGCCGATAGCGCAGCACGGTATATGACTACAGAGCTATTCGCAGAGTAGCAATGCGCAATGAGCTAAAAGCCAACAACTCATTGCTCATCACTCACTGCTTTCACTTCATTCTTTTACTCTCAAAAAAAGCATGAGTATTCAAATACCTCAGCCATCCCAAAATACTCAAAGAGCCAAATTGATTGTGGGGGATTTTTTGGGAGGGGTCTACTTTGCTTAGTTTTTTAGTAAGGTCTAAAGTCTCGAGTCGTGTGATGCCATAGAGTGATTTCAAATCTTCCCATGAACTTTTATCACTGGGTTTATAGGCGTGGTTTTCATCTTGTATAAATGTTTCACCAAGAGCAATTTTTAGTCTGCGCTGTCCCCATTTTTCCATAGCAATGACATGACGTAACTTGTTTCGATTTTTTTGAGTATCCGTAATAGTTTTAAGGCGAGTGTTGAGAGAAGTACCTGTTTGCTCGAGCTTTTTTACAATGCTGTCAAACCCCTGTCGTTTAGCAGGTTGCTCAATCATTATGGTTACGATAACGGATGTGATTTTATCTTTGAAGGCCATGAGGTCTTATTAAACCACGACCCACATACCAAGCCAAGAGTCCGATGGCTATGTATACCCCACCAACTATGCTAATAGGCATACGCCACTGTGGTGCAAGCAGTATAAAGGCAGAAAAAAGTTGATAAAGACCATAAGCCGTAAAACCAAGAACTGTTAAAGGAACGCCTAGTTTTGCTAGAGAGCGGTTTCCCAGAAGTGCAAGCACTGTTAGAACAGCTCCAAGGCCACCAACAGCATCAAGAATAATCAAGATAAATAATCGTGTCCTTTCGGCTTGAGGACTAAGGCCTAGCTGTGTAGCTACAGCCTCGAGCCTGCCCAAACTACCCACATTGCTAAAAAAGAGTTCGGATAAAAGCAGCAAGGTCAATACTGCAAAAAAGATAATGCGTCCTAGGGTTTTGCCTTTCATAGTTACTCCTTAATGGGTTTATTGTATGACAAATGCAGGAGGAAGAAAGAAGGGAGAATGGAGGAGGGACAAGTATTTCTCCTACCTTCTCCCTTCTAAATCTGCGGTAACATAAAACCAGTCGAATCTACGGAGTGTGCCATGAATCTCAAAGACCTATTTCTACTTGACCCCGAAGTCATTTTTCTCAATCACGGCTCGTTTGGAGCGACCCCCAAAGAAGTCTTTGAGGTATATCAAGATTGGCAACGAAAGCTAGAACATCAACCAGTTAAATTTTTAGGGCGTGAAATCTCGGGATACCTAAAAGATGCTCGAGACGCGCTAGGTCAATATCTTCATGTTGATGGAGATGACCTAGCCTATGTACCCAATGCGACTTTTGGTGTAAACGTGGTGGCACGCTCACTCAAGCTAAAAGCAGGCGATGAAGTCTTGAGTACCAATCATGAATATGGTGCGTGTGAAAATGTTTGGGAATACCTGAGTCAAAGTCAAGGATTCATTTATAAAAAACAAACTATTCCTTTACCCACCACTTCCCGTCAGGACCTTGTAGACCAAATTTGGCAGGGAGTAACACCTCAAACCAAAGTGCTTTATCTTAGCCATATCACTTCACCTACTGCACTTATTTTTCCAGTCGAAGAACTCTGTGCCAAAGCTAAGGCTGCTGGCATTATTAGTGTGATTGATGGTGCTCATGCACCTGGGCAGATTCCTTTAGATTTAACTGCAATGGACGTAGATTTCTATACTGGCAACTGCCATAAGTGGCTGTGTAGTGCCAAAGGTTCAGGGTTTTTGTATGTACGAAGAGAGCTTCAACACCATATTGAACCCGTGCTTATTGGCTGGGGACTTCACCGTGACCCATCACTGGGTTCTAAGTTTTTGGATTACTATGACTGGTTAGGCACAAATGATTATGCCAATTATTTATCGGTTCCAGCAGCCATTAAATTTCAGCAAAAATATAACTGGGATAAGGTGCGTAGTGACTGTCACCAGTTACTTAAAGAGACTCTCGAGCGCATTAACCAAAAAACAGGTTGCCAAAATATATACGCTGATGACAGTTTATATAGCCAGTTAGCCATTGTAGAGTTACCTGGGGTTAAAGACCCGACTGAGTTCAAAAATAAACTTTATGACGACTACGGCATTGAAATTCCCTTAACCCAGCATAGCGGCAGAACCTTTGCTCGTATTTCTGTACAGGGTTACACCACCAAGCAAGACTTGGAGGCCCTCGAGAAAGCCCTAAGTGAATTGCTAACGACCTCTTCGTAATTACCTATGAACCCCAATTGAGCATGTTAAGATAACTATTCTAAGCATAAAAAAGTAATTCGGTGGATACCCACCAGAATTGCTTACTCTTTAAGGAGGAGTATATGAAAAGGCTTTTTATATTGGTCTTTGGTCTATTGTATTTTGCACTGACGAATGCACAGGGCCTACCGGCAGATGCCGCCCCACTCGAGGAACAAGTCTTTCATGATGCCTGCAATAACACTGCAAACCAAACCACTTTTGATTTTTCTGTTGCAGTTTATCAACGTTATTGTGGTTCGGATCTTTTTGCTGATACCCTCATTGATTTGGATAAAGATTTTAATATTAAACCTGCTAACGCCGAAAGCTGGACGGTATCTGAAGATGGTCTGACCTGGAACATAAAACTGCGTGAAGGTGTGATGTGGAACGATGGTACACCTGTTACGGCTTATGACTACGAGGCAACCTATCGTTATTCTGCTAGCCCTGAAGCTGCCTGGGATTTCACCTGGTTTTATGCCGGTATGATTAAAAACTGGAATGAAGTAGTAGCTGGGGAATTACCTGTAGAAGAGCTTGGCATTAAAGCTGTTGATGATTTGAATTTGCAAATTACTACAGTTGATGTTTTCCCCCCGCTTCCTGGGGTTTTGAAATTTTCTTTCTTGATGCAAAAGAAGGCCCTTACGGAGCATGGACCCCTTTATAACAACGACCCAGCCACCTCAGTATCTTCTGGTCCCTATATGCTAGAAGAAATTGATCCAGGCAACAGAATCGTTTTGGTGGCCAATCCAAGTTACACCGGATTTCGTCCTCCAAGACTTCAGCGTCTTGAATTTATCTATATGGCACCTGAAACCTTCTTTGCCGCCTTTCAAAATGGTGAAATTGACCGCGTTCCTTACGAGCAGCTCAGCCCTGCTGATTTTTCCATCATCGAGAGCGATCCTGTTCTAAAAGATAACTATTTGCGTCACTTCGGTGATTTCCGCACTGACTACTTACTTTTTGATACCAATACCCCCCCCTTTAATGACCTGAATGTTCGCAAAGCCTTTGCTTATGCATTAGACCGCGATGCGATTGTAAAAAATGTTTATGGTGAAATAAAAGCTATGCCTGCTCATTCGCTATTGATGCCAGGTTTCCCTGCTTCAGATACTACTGATGAGCTTGCAGGTTATCAGAACTATGATTGTGACAAAGCTAAACAGTACCTAGCTGATGCTGGCTTCCCTAATGGTGAAGGCTTCCCTGCTTTAGAAATGTGGATGCGTGGTGAAGGCCCCGCCATGTCATCGGTGTATCAAGCTTCTGCAACTTCGATTGCTCAATGTCTAGGGATTTCAATTGAAGTTTCCAATAAGGACGGTAAGGTTTACATGGACGCTCTTCTTGCTAGACCTACACAGTTACAGTTGGGGTCTGTTTCCTACGGCATGGATTTTCTTGATCCGTCTAATATGTTAGGTATCTTTGTTTCTACTGGCCGCCACTCTTGGAAAAATGATGAATATGACCAGTTGGTTAAAGATGCTAGCAGCCTAGTAGGTGACGATGCTAAACGCACGCAAATGTTTAAGGATGCCGAAAAGATTCTGGTCGATGACGTAGGCAGTGTTTTCATTGCCCACCGTTGGCAGGGCGATCTTTTCCAGCCTTACGTGCAGGGTGATAGTTTCCGCGTACCAGACTCTAACGGTATCTCTGGCTGGCACTGGGGAAATGATTGGGTTTGGGGAAATATGTACATTGCTAAGAAGTAAAAATTTAGCCCTACTGATCGGAAAACCCCACCTAAAGCCTAGGTGGGGTTTTATGTTTTTAAGACTTTGCTTAACAATGAATACCTAGGTTTTAGACTTATGTTACAATCCTGATTCTAAGTACAGGTGTCACTTGTGGGTTCATTTATAAAGCTAACCCACAAAGTAACCTTTGTACAAGGAGGAAAAATGCAAAAACATATCCGTTTTGTAATGTTAAGTCTTGTGATGGTCATGGGGTTTGGGTTTGCCCAAGCTACCTTGCCCGATAACGCTGCCGAAGAGCAAGTCATGCGTATGCCTTGCAACAACGCCACTAATCAAACCACCTTCGATTTCGCGGTAGCGGTGTATCAGCGTTTTTGTGGCAACGCTCTAGACCTTCTCTTTTCAGAGCCACTGGTTACTTTTGACAAAGAGTTTAACGTAATGCCAGCAAGTGCTGAAAGCTGGTCTGTAGCTGAAGACGGCGTAACTTGGACCTTTAAGTTAAAAGAAGGCTTGATGTGGAGTGATGGTACACCCCTCACTGCCTATGACTACGAAGCGACCTATCGCCTGACCGCTACGCCTGAACACGCTTGGGATTTTGCTTGGTTCTATAACGGTATTATCAAAAACTGGGATAAAGCCATTGCTGGTGAAGTGCCTGTAGAGGAAATTGGCTTTAGAGCGGTTGATGACTTAACAGTAGAAATTACCACCGCAACTGCTTTCCCACCACTTCCTGGTGTGATGACCTATTCCTGGATTTTGCAGAAAAAAGCTCTCGAGGAGCATGGACCCTTCTACAACAACGATATAGCTACTACAGTTTCTTCAGGGCCCTTTATCCTTACCGAGTTTGAGCCTGGTAGCCGCGTTGTTATTGAAGCTAACCCCAGCTATAAAGGTCTTTACCCACCTAGACTCCAGCGCATTGAGGGTATCTATATGGCACCTGATACCTACTTTGCCGCCTTCCAAAATGGTGAGATTGACCGTGTTCCCTACGAAGCCTTAACCCCTGCTGATTTTGCCATCATTGAGAGTGACCCTGCTTTAAGTGAAAATTATCTGCGTCACCCAGGTGATTTCCGCACCGACTATTTACTCTTTGATACTTTCAGTCCACCCTTTAATGACATCAATGTTCGTAAAGCCTTTGCTTACGCAGTTGACCGCGACGCGATTGTAAAGAACGTTTATAGTGAAATTAAAGCTATGCCTGCTCACGCCATGCTTATGCCAGGTTTCCCTGACGCTGATGTTGATGGGACTTTAGCTGAGTATCAAACCTATGATTGCGATAAAGCCAAAGAACATCTAGCTGAAGCAGGTTTCCCCAACGGTGAAGGGTTCCCGGCACTGGAAATGTGGATGCGTAATGAATCTACTGCTATGGCTTCGGTATATCAGGCTGTAGCGGCTTCTGTTTCTCAGTGCTTGGGTATTTCCATTGAAGCCTCCAACAAAGATCAGAAAGTCTATATGGACGCGCTTAACGCCAAACCTACGCAGATTCAGATTGGCTCTATCTCTTACGGTATGGATTTTGTAGACCCTTCTAACATGCTGGGCATTTGGGTTTCTACGGGCCGTCACTCCTGGAAGAGCGAAGAGTTTGACAAACTGGTTATAGAAGCTGGTGCCATTGTTGATGATTTAGAAAAGCGTTCACAAATGTTCAAAGATGCCGAGCGCATTTTGGTAGACGATGTTGGTGGTGTATTCATTGCCCACCGTTGGCAAGGTGACTTATTCCAGCCTTATATTCAGGGTGACAGCATTCGCGTTCCTGATTCTAAAGGTGTTTTGGGTTGGCACTTTAACAATGTAAATGTTATCAGCGATATGTACGTTGCCAAGTAATAACTTTTTAGTCTTCAAGCACCAACCCCGAAACAGCATTGTTTCGGGGTTGTGTTTTAGGGTAAACTCGAGGGCATAAGGAGTCACAAGTATGTTGCGCTTTCTGGTTGAACGCCTGTTATCTTTAATCTTTGTCTTGTTTGCGGTGTCAATTATTGTCTTTTCGATTATGCACGCTGTACCTGGTGGCCCCTTCGATGAAGATAAAGGCCGCCTGCCACCAGCAGCCAAGGCCAACATCATGAAAAAATACGGTCTGGATAAACCCGTATATGTCCAGTACTTTAATTACATGAAAAATGCAGTACGTTTTGATTTTGGTATTCCTTATCAACAACCTACTAGTACGGTGGCTGCACTGATCAAGAAAACTTGGTTTATTACCATGCAGGTCGGTCTTCTAACCATTATTTTAGCTTTTGGTTTAGGCATAACTCTGGGGATACTGGCGGCAAGGTATCAAAATTCCTGGATTGATAATGTAGTGACTTTTGGTTCTACCTTGGGTGTGACTGTACCTAATTTTGTAGTGGCTTTATGGCTTATTTTATTTTTTACCGTAGCCAGACAGTGGCTGCCGATGGGTGGTTGGAGTGGAAACAACAGCACCTGTCTTATCGGAAATTATTTTTGTAGTGATTGGATATTGCCAGTGATTGCTTATGCCATTGCGCCAATGGCAGTTATAGCTAGGTATACGCGCTCGAGTATTATCGATGTAAAACGCGCTGATTACGTGCGTACCGCCAGAGCCAAAGGTCTGTCAGATACTGTGGTGATGAATAAGCATGTCTTTCGCAATGCTCAAATTCCTATGGTCACGGTTCTGGGCACAGAAATCCCCAACCTGATTACAGGTAGTATTTTTATTGAGAGCGTTTTTCGCATTAATGGCCTTGGTAAATATTTTGTAAGTAGTGTTATAAACCGTGATTACCCTATGATCATGGCCATGTTTTTACTGATTGCTCTTTTATGGGGAGTTACCTATTTGCTTACAGATTTAGCTTACGCCTGGATTGATCCACGCATTAAAGTAGGAGCTAAAAGCTCATGACCACTACCTTGCCTGCTGAAAAAGTAAAGTCCCGCAGCTTTTTACAAGATGCCACTAGGCGGTTTTTTCGCAATCGCTTGGCGATTGTTGGGTTTTCTATCGTGGCTATTTTTTTACTTATAGCTATCTTTGCACCACTCCTGGCTCCTTTTCCCTACGACAAAGCCTATTTTGAGAGAGCCCGTCAGTTCCCTCTTCAACACCCAGAACACCCACTTGGCACAGATGACTTAGGAAGAGATTATCTAAGCCGCCTTATTTTTGGTGCTAGAACATCTTTGATGGTGGCTTTATTTGTTCAGGCTATTGCCCTACTAATTGGTGTTCCCCTAGGTTCTTTAAGTGGCTATTTTGGCGGCAGAGTTGATTTTGTGATTACAAGAATTATTGATGTGATGACGGCTTTCCCTAGTTTACTCTTTGCGATTTTAGTGTCTTCAGTGATGTCTGGTGGTTTTAGCACGGTGGTGGTTGCTTTAAGCATCACCAGTTGGATTGGTATTGCCAGGCTTATGAGGGCGCAAATGCTTTCTTTACGTGAACAGGAATATGTCAACGCTGCCCGCGCTTTAGGTGCATCGCAATGGCGCATTATTACCCAACATATTATGCCCAACGCCATTAGCCCTTTGATTGTAGCTGTAACCTTCGGAATTCCCGCAACCATTTTTGCCGAGGCCGGTCTTAGCTTTTTAGGCTTTGGGGTCAATGACCCGATAGCTAGTTGGGGCAAGATGGTGGGCGTGAGTAGTGCTTATGTGCGAGTGTACTGGCATATGGCTCTGTTTCCTACGCTGGCAATTGCGCTGACCATGTTGGGGTTTTCGTTTATGGGTGATGGTTTGAGGGATGCGCTTGATCCTAAGCAGGATATGTAGAGTTACCTCATATTATCGAGAAAGAGTTGTGTTTCGAGTGTTGGGGTAAAGGTTTCACCGTCAAATAACCAAATAAGTTCATGCAGTACAGGTGTTTTTCCTCCCAATTTCATTCCACCACCTTCATTTTCAAAAATAGCACACTGAGATGAGCTGACTTCTGTTTCACGAAGGTTGAGTGTAATATCAGAAATCTCATCATTGTTAAAATCATTAAAGGTCATTTGAACATCATCTAAAAGTTTGAATGCTTCATTGGGTTGTAAATCCATACACAATAATGAATTGTTGGCCATGTCACGAGTTGAGAAAAGAATTGTATTTAAAGGTATCTTTGAAAAATCTAAAAGTCTAAGTGTATACATTGGGAAAAACTCTGGGTCTACAAATTTGTCATAGGAGCCAGCAAAATCATTGGTACAAAGCAAGAGGTTATGACCGCTTGATGAAACAATTTTTCGACACTTGTTTCCCATAAAAAAACTATAATTTTTATTCTCAAAAGGACCTAGTTGTCGCCAAGAATTTTCAGCAAAACTGAATAACTCACCTTGCGGAATATAAGGACCATCACCTGGAACACCGGATAGCATTATTGCTTCTGTTTTATTTGTACCTGTAAAACTGCCATACAAAACATAATTTGAAGGAAATGAGCAAATGAGTGTTCGCTCTTTTTGACAGCTTGCTTCTTGGAACATTTCCATTGTTTCATCATCTACTTTTACAAATTCTGCATTAGGAAAATTAAAAGAATCACCATCTGCTGCATATACCCACATAGATAAAAGCAATGTTAAAAGTAGCAAAAGTATTTTCATATCACATTATGCAAAAATTTCTTCAAACTTCAAATTGGTTTGCAAACACGCAATAGTTAAACTGCCTGTCTCGAGCCTACTCAATGTCCAATCTTCTGGGCTGCGCTCGAGATATTCCACACACTTCTCTTCATGATCAACCATCAAATAACCTTGCAGGGTTTCAATGGTTTGATAGGCCTGTAATTTTTCACGCCTATCTGTAAGTTTTGTACTTGGTGAAAAAACCTCCACAATAAAACAAGGGAACTGACAAATTTTTTCATCTGTTTCACGCTTGTCGCAAGAGACCATCACATCAGGATAGTAGTAACGGTTGATGGTTGGAATCCAAAGTTTGATACCCTCTATGGCTATACTACATTGCTGCTTGCGTGCAATTGACCGAAGAGAGGTATAGATATTCCCGGCAACCTCATTATGACGACGCAATTCCCCAGGCATTGGGCGAATAATACCATCAATATACTCATGGCGTTCCTCATTTTTTTCCTCAAACTCGAGGTATTCCTGTGCTGAAACGAGTGCCGTAGTTAGCATTGCCATATCTCTAATGTACACCAAAAATAGGATTCGGGGTGCATTATTTGCTTTTTAGGGAATCTTACAACTTACTTATGACCAAATTGGGCTTTCTTCATTACCTCTCTCTCATGCAAAGCCCCACAACCAGCAATGCCATAGCCACAAGTGCAGCTACAGTTCTTACATGATTCCAAGTCGTCCAGTTGGTTAAGTAATTAGCCCACACTCGAGCCGCTTCTGAAGACATTGGATTAACAGCAGCTAAACGATTATTCATAGGTACATTTACAATCATAGTTACCAAAAAACTTCCAAGCAAATAGCTTATGCTGCCCAATAAAGTATAGATTGAAGTAGAGCGTGTCAGGGTTGCGAAAACGAGAAACATACAACTCGAGATAGCTCCAAAAAACACTACAAAAAATAGAGGGTTTAAAATAGTTATATTGATTGACTGCATGGCAGAAATACCCTCATTGGCAGGCAAACGACCTAATGCTCTCATCACAAAAACAGAAAAGGTAAAGAAAATACCAACCATCAACCCACAACTAAGAATGGCCAAAAACATAACAAGTGAAAGTAATTTTTCGATCATGCTTAAAAATGTAGCATACTATTTAGGATATCAAATAGAACAAAACCGCCAAGCTTCTATAGGTGTAATTCTGGAAAATTTTCAATCATTTCATTTGAGTGTTTTAAGTACTGTTGTGGCGAAAAGCCTGTAAACTCTTTAAAGACTCTTATAAAGTGAGATTGATCTGCATAGTCATTATCAAAAACAATATCAGAGAACTTGCTGAAATCTTTATTTCTTAATTGGTTTAGTGAACTCTGAAAACGGCAAATTCTTGAATAAAGTTTAGGTGAGATGCCAACACTTTGTTTAAATTTACGTTCAAAGCTTCGTTCAGACCAACCTAAATCATCTTGTAAATTTTTTAAGGGGATAGATTGTTTTATTTGTGATAGGGCGTAAGAGATTTTTTTATCCACTCGAGCTTCATGTCGTTTTATCTGATCAAACAAATAAAACGATAGCAACTCGAGCTGTTCAGAAACTGTAGCACAATCAAAAAGTCTTTCTAAGAGATAAATCCCTTGCTGCTCAGAGTTCAAATCGAAACAGGTATTGGTAAGGTCATCTGCTTGAAAGCCAAAAACTGTACTAAGTGCATCAGGATAAAAAAAGACTCCTATGGTTCTAAAGCTTCCCGTAGCCTGAAGTTGAGTAGGCCTAGTGGTTTGTCCATATAAAAAAATATTTGGTAGTACCTTGCTACTTGGGTCTTGAAAGGTTCCCTTTCCTGAAAGTTGAAATAAAAGCCCAGGGCAACCATCAGCAATAGGTGCAAAAACTTTAGGTGAGGCATCCATATCTGGATTCTCGAGAATCCAAAAATACCGAACACAGTTTTGCAAATAATCAGGAGGAGATACTTTTCTAGCCTTCATGTTATTTATATTTAAGCACAGAACCTAAACCTAGGTGGCTTCTAACCAAACACTCGCTGCCCCCACCAACCCAGCATCCTCTCCTAAAGCCGCCTTTTGTATAGAAACCTCCCGACTTACTTCTGACCAGATATGCTCCCTAGTAGCAACTATAAGTCTTTCCCAGTACAACCCACCTGTTACACCCAAACCACCACCAATAATCACGGCTTGTGGGTCAAACACATTCACTAACCAACCGATACCTGCACCCAACGCTTTACCAGCAGATTCAAGTACAAATAACGCTTCTTTATGGCCTTGTTTTGCAGCTTCAAAAACCTCTTGGCCTTGAGTAACTGTTTTACCTGTACGCTGATTATAACGTCTGACCAGTGCAGGGCCAGAGCTAAAATCCTCGAGGGCTAAATATTGTTTTGCACCAGTTTCATCATAAAGAGTCAATGGACTACTAGCAAACACCAGAGCATTCCCATGTGTTCCAGTAAATGGACGGCCGTTAATGACCAAGCTATGGCTGATGCCTGTACCGACAGTAACATAGAGAAAATGCTCTAAGCCTTTCCCAGCTCCAAACATACTTTCTGCCAGTGCTGCCGCGCGAACATCAGATTCGATTTTAGTTGGTGCAAATCTTGATAAATGTTTTTGTACATCTACACCTTGCCACTTAATAGTTTGACTGCTGGTAACTTGACCCTGTGCATCAACCAATTCGGCGACACCGATTCCAATGCCTAAAACTTTCTTGTTAAGTGATTGTGCCTGCTCGAGGAAAAATTGTGCCAACTCAGCAACTGTTTGTAAAACATGCTCACCACCCGAATGTGCATTAGTAGCCACACGTTTTTGTTGCAAGATATTTCCATCAGGCAACACCAATCCAGCAGCGATTTTCGTACCGCCAACATCAACACCTATTGCACATTGTTCGATATTAGGCAAGTTCAACTCCTTTTATCATAGTAGTCAGTAGAAAACCTATGCTGACTACTGACTACTGAAAGAGTCTTCAACAGGGCGTATCATGCCGTTATCACAAACTGATTTCTCGATAATGAGATAATACCTCCAGTTGAAGACTCCTCTGACTACTGGTATTTAGGTGCAACCCCGAACACAAACTCTACAATCTCTGAGCTGTAATTGTAATACTGATGTTCTACACCGTTTGGAATAAAGGCTCCATCTTTCGGATTTGCCTCGAGCCATTTCTTGCCTGTTGCTTCCATCGCTAAAACATTCAAGGTTCCTTGCGTAACATAAATGCTTTCCGACCCTGCATGTGTATGCAGCCCTGAGAGTTGACCAGGAAGTAAGCACATTTTGCCAACAGTTAAATGTTCAGTAGATGCCACAATGCCAACCAAAGCAGTTTGTTCACCCTCGAGTCTAAAAAGCATATCTTGCTCTCTAATAACCTGGATAGTATTTTTTCTACTTGGATTTTCTGTAGGTATCCAGTGATGAATCAAATCATCTTGTGTATATTTTGATTCTGAAACATAAGGTTTGGTTTTGGCATAAGCACCTGAAGTTCCTGTAGCTGGTGGTGGCGCAAAAAACTCCAAAACACGTAAAGCATCTTTACTTACACTGTGAGCATGATGCCAAGTATCTTTGCGGAAAAATGCAAACTCGCCTTGTCTAACCAAATGCACTTCACCCGTTTCTGGGTTAGACATAGCCATGTCGCCTTCGATGACATAAAAGACTTCATCAGCACCAAATACTGTTCGGTAAGCCTCGGAGTGGCGAAACGACCCACCTGGGGCAACTCCAAAAACAATTTGATGAATTTCATTGCTCGAGACATAAATCCAATCAGCAACTCGCCCAGCTTCATCATCTCCCCACAGGTGACGGGTCACAGTGTCATAACGAATCAAGGTAGTCTGGTCAAAGGATGGTCTAGGTGAGGCTTGATAGGTAGGTTTTTCACTCATGGAATTTCCTTTCGATTGTTACAAATAAATTTGTAGGATGCGCAAAACACATCATTTTTAGTTTTTTTGTCATTGCGAGCCTCCGTTTAATTTGCCATTGCAATTCAAGTAAGTCAAGCTCTGATAAATCTGCGAAGCAATCTCCCTTCACTGATTTTGTCTTTAAGTAAGTGAGAGGAGATTGCTTCGTCACTCGTCAACTGCAAATAATTCAACTTACTTAATTCAATTGCTCCTTTGCCATGCAGACGTTCCTCGCAATGACAGACAGAACCTGTAGGATGTGTTTTACGCATCATTCTATAACTCGTCATTGCGAGGAGCATTTTGATTAAAGTACCTTGGAGTAAATTCATAAAAACAAACATGCGACGAAGCAATCTCTCTTTAGGGCAAACGCAGTGAAAGGAGATTGCTTCGTATGTGCAATTACACTTTACTAACTTAACTTTTAAGTATCGTTTTACTGAGATTCGTAATGACAAAAGGTGATTCATTTACGATGTCCTGGGATCATGCTGTCTGCGTGAATGCTTTTCTTCACCTGTCTTTAAGCTCGAGTAATCTGGTGCAGGAAACTCACTTTCAATCTCTCTAGCTTGACCATCTTTGCTAGCAGCTTTGGCGGCTAGAATAATCTCGAGAACGTGATATGCATGTTCGCATCTTATAAGTGGCTGTTTATCTTGCTCAATACATTCAATCAAATGCCGCATTCCTTCAGTCCAGGGCCAGGTTGGATTGCTCTCTGGAAAATATTCCCAGGCTCCGTGACTATTGCGCCATAATTCATATCCTTCAGGAGCCCAATCATCTCCATGCATTTGTAACACACCCGTTGAACCATAAAGCTCAATAGCTGGTGAATGATATTTTTGCATAGTGAATCCTGTTGTGACTACTGCAAAACGGCTCTGTCCAAAATCTATTAAAACATGGGCATTATCTTCGGCATCAGGGTGAACTTGAATGGTTTCACCTTCGACCACACGCTCTGGAATAGCCACGCCGGTCATAGCAGTAACTTTTTTAGCACTGCCCATAAAACCGCATAGACTAGTCACGTTATAGATACCTAAATCAAACAGCGACCCACCCCCAGGTTCATAAAACCACTTGCCCCACCAGGGGCCAGCCCAACCATAACGGGCTCTGGCACTTAACACATGACCAATAGTTTTTTGCTGCACATGCTGGTACATAGTTTGATACGTTGGTGACAGCAAAATATGCGGCGCACAAATTAACTTGCCTTTGGCATTTTTTGCAGCCTCTAAAACTTTTTGTCCTTCTTCTAAGTTTGTAGCCATAGGCTTTTCCACCAAAACATGTTTACCTGCTTGCAAGGCAGCAATGGTCAAGGGTGCGTGTGCATTCATGCTGGTAAAAATGCCTATCACATCTACGTTTTCATTCTCAATCACTTCATCAGCATTCTTGGCAACACTGCAACCCACTCTTTTGGCAACCGCTTCAGCCTTGGATTTTACTGGGTCATAAGCCGCAACGATTTCTACCCGTTTTCCAAACATGAGTTTTTCTAACAAGGACATATACGGTCCCCAGAACACACTTCCACAACCCAGAATTCCCAATCTAATCATAATCCTCCTTAGTCCTCCTTTAAGTTTCAAAAAATGTTGCTGGCGGCAAACTGGCCTCGAGTCTTTCTTTAATATCTGTTGATAAAATATCACAAGCTTCAAAAGCAAATAATAAAGCTCCCAGCACAGGTTCACGTTGACTATGAACAATCGTCGCATCAGGATAAACAGCAAGAAAGTATTGGACAATCAAATCTTTGAAAACCCTTGAGGGATGTTTGAGAACGCCTCCACTTAATATCAAATGAAAGGGTGATTGTAAATTAACTTTTTTAACTGCAACAATAGCCAAATCGGCTAAACGCTTGGCATGTTTCTTGAGAATGCCTAACGCAATCCTGTCTTGCTTATCTGCGGCATCTAATAAGACACGAACAATTTTACCCTCGTGAATTTGAATAGGTTTAGTGTGCATACTGTTCTGGTTGTATAAGAGATCATCAACTGTGGGCAACTGATAAAGCTCGAGGATTCCTTCTTTTAATAATGTGGGCGGTGTCATTTTTAGCTCAGCACGATAAACCGCTTCTAATGCATCATTGGCTAGTTGTCTGGCTCCACTTTGACTCACTGCTTGCCAGAAACTGCTATGCCAAAATGCTGTGGGAGAACGCGCAGCAGTAGCCACATAAGTTCCAATGGTTATAGCTACCCCATAACCATCTGGGCTACCTGCTCTTAATGCTCCTATGCCATCATTGTAAAGACTCATGGCTGAGGGTTGAAAGGGGCGCAACCGAGATTCTATAAATTCGTAATCGTCTGGCCAATCTGCGCCAGCCATGCAATAACAGGTATGAAGGATAGGCTCTTTAATTCCTACAGCCTGCTCCACTGCACTTTTCACATTGGCAATAGCCAGCATTTTTTCAATGCCATAAATATCACCACAGCCACTACGGCCTATGCCTGCAATGTTGCCTTGCAAATCAGCTACTAAGGCAATGGTTTTGGTGTTTCCAGCATCAACGCCAAGAACAAATCCCCCCTGCCCCCCTTTGCTAGCAAAGGGGGGAAGGGGGGATTTTCGAGTCTTGGTTTCATGGTGTCATCAACTCAGAGAAGGGCAGCAGTATCAGCCAAAACTGTGGCACTTGGAATGGTTTGCAAATAGCTCGAGGGTACATTTTTATTAACTGGCCCATAAAGTGTTTTTTGTAAAATGTCTTTTTTATGCGCGCCACTCACTACTAGTAAAATTTGTTTAGCAGCTAAAAGTAAATCCATACCCGATGTTAGAGCCTGAGTAGGTACATTTTCACGGCCACCCCAATATACGGCGTTACTGACCATACTTTCTTCAGTTAGGGTAATAACTCGAGTCGTTGAATTTGCATCTGTGGGTGGTTCATTAAATCCCAAGTGTCCGTTAGGCCCTAAACCCAGAATGGCAATGTCATAACCACCCGCATCTAAAACTGCCTGATGATATTTTTTGCAAGCTTCCTGATGATTATTTGAATAGCCAATCAAAGGTGTAAAGTTTTTTTCTGGGATATTAAGCGGTTCTATAAATGACTTTCGTGACCAGCCTTGTAAAGAACGAGAATCAGAAAGAGCTACATCGGCATACGCATCAAGTTGAAAAATATGCAGACTCGAGCAATCCACCTTTTCCTGTTGTTGCATTTCGGCTAAGTTCTGATAAATCCCCATCGGTGTATTGCCTGTGGCTATAACAACATTTGCACTAGGTTTGGCAGCAAACCAATCTGCTAGTAATGAAGCTCCAGTGATATTAAATTTATCAGGCTCTACTTGCAAAACCTTCATGCCGCCATCTCTTTCACACCAGCAACCGTTTAGGTAAGTAGGCTTTATGTGCCTGTGACATTTCATCATAAAGTGTTTCGGCTTTGCTTAGTGATAACACCAAAGGATTACTTGCTAATGCCCGAATAGCTTCTTTGCGTGTGCCTGTCCAAGCGGTTGCCCCAACTTGTGACTGATATTCGCCCAACATTTTTAAGAGCCCTGCAACTTGCTTGGGTAAATGCCCTTGGGCAATAGGTCTTACGCCATGCTTATCTACATAACAAGGCACTTCTACTACCAAGTCATCAGGGAAATCTGCAATTGCGCCGTTGTTGGGTAAATTAACGGGCAAGACTTCTTTGCGGTCATTAAATAGTGCGTCCATCAGGTCTAAAGCAAGCTCGAGTTCATAAATGCCACCCCTCGAGCGTTTGGGGTCAAGTTTGGGTACTTTGGCTTTGGACTGCTCCTGATAGTGCTTCCAGTAATCTGGGACGCTGGCCATAATGTCCTGCGAGCGGGTAGTGGGTTTTTGCTGCAGATCTGCTAATACATCATCTCTAAAAAAGTAATACTGAAAATACTCAGAGGGTGGCACACTGTCCATCATAGTAGTGACCTGCAAGACACGTTTGGTATGTTTATCCACTTTAGGATCATTGCGCTTGTGTTCATAGGCTTGTTGCACCAGCGTCATTAAATCGCCATCTTCATAACTGTGTTCATTACTCCAGCTAGCATGATTTAAGCCAAACTGGGTGGCGTGAATTTTTTTAGGATTCAAATCCGCAGCGATTGCAACCTGTGGCGGAAATAAAATAGGCCCCTCACATAGCGAATACATGCGAATATCCGAGTGATGCGTTACCGCTTCTGAAACTAAGTTAATCGGATTGGTGTAATTAAACAAAATCGCTTTGGGGCAAACCTGTTCCATATCTTTTATGATTCCCTGCATGACATGAACCGAGCGCAAGGCCATAAAAAAGCCACCAGGCCCTTGGGTTTCCTGCCCAATTACCCCATGTTTTAGCGGAATACTTTCATCAAAATACCGAGCTTCAAATCCACCTGGGCGGAAACTGGTAAGAACCGCATCACAATCTTTTAGACCAGCTTTTCTATCGGTGGTAATACTAATTTTTAGCTTAACGCCTCTGGCCTTGGCTAGTTTATCGCCAATGGTTTTAACCAGTTTAAGTTTTTCCTCGTTTAAGTCAATAAGGACCAGTTCGCTGCCATCAAAGTTTTTACCTTGATGGATAATAGAAGCTACCGTTCCCGGTCCCCGTGTACTACCGCCGCCGATATATGCAAGTTTGATGCTAGCCATGAAGTCCTCTCGAGAGATGTCTAGTCTGGAACCTATGTGGTCTAGACCAGAGTAACAGGGCTTGGCAGAACTGTCAACTTGAATTTTTCAGCTATCAGGGCAAAAGAGTTTTAAGTTTAACCATGACTTGTTGAATTGTTTCATTAGAAAGTTTGGTAATAAAATCAACTTTGCGTTTTTGCCAATCCAGACTTTTTACCTGATCTGAAAGAATGACACCGGAGATTTTTTCTCCTGCGGGTATGGCGACTTCAAAAGGATAACCTTTAACTTGATTGGTCACTGAACAAAAGATAGCTAAACGAACTTTCTGATTGTATGAAGAAGGCGATAGCACCACTGCTGGCCGTCTACCAGCTTGCTCAAAGCCAGTTTGAGGATTAAAGTCAATCCAAACTACATCCCCACGTTCAGGAATATAAGCCACTACCAGACCTCATTACCAACAGAAGCCCCTGTATCTACTTCGGCATGAATATTTTCTTCGGTGATACCCTCGAGTAATTGCTCCAAGGTATAAGCAGGTTCAACAATTGGTGTGATGACCAGTTTTCCCTGCTCTAGACTCAAGTCAACTTCGGTATCTGGCTCTAGAAGTGCCTCGGCAGCAAAGGATTTTGGAATACGCAATGCCAGACTGTTACCCCACATTTGAACTTTTGTCTTCATAATGCCTCCTGTTGTATCTACAATGAGTATACAGCAATTTACGGGTGCTATAGTGTGAAAAGTCAATCTCGAGAATGAAAAGCCAATCTGGAAATTCAAACTATTGTTAAACAGGCTCAGGCTCTTGGGTACAAGGTCCGTTTATCTTTAGAGCCAGAGGATAAAGCCAAGGCAGCTATTAGTGTAGTGTTGCCGAGGTAGCAAAGAGTATCTTTTAAGTTTGGGATTGTTTAGATGGTCTTGAGTGCTTTCTAGTCTGGAACCTATGTGGTCTAGACCAGAGTAACAGGAGAGGGAGAGGCTGTCAACTATCAATAAAAAAGAGTATTCTAAGTTACCGTTCTCCAAATTTAGCGAATAACATCTATTCCACTGAATCTCTCAACCGGCAACTCCATATAAAACGGATTGTTACCGTGCATTTTTCCATAACACCTAAGAATTCAAGTCGGCCAGAATTCCCGAACATCTCGAATTACAAGTTCTTGATGCAAAAAGATTTTTAGCATCTGTGGCCTCTTTTTGCCCAAAATAGTTGAAGATAATTTCGGTAAGTTGGTCGTTTTCGAGTATCTGCTTAAACAGATGCCCATCGTTGTTAGGAGATAAGCCAACAATTTCTAATGTCCCCGAAATCTCTTTGAGCTTTTCATGCGGATACTGTTCAGGAATTTTAAGCTCTGGCTTCTCCATCTTTAATATAACTGCTTCCTTTAATCTTTTGAGAAAAGTATTTTTTTCATCCCATTCCTCAATTAGTCTATGTAATTCGGGTTTATTCTGATATCCTTCAATGAGTTTGTTCATTCCACTATTTGCCAGTGATGGTTGAGCCATTGAAAAAGACTTTATATCACCAGTGTACGAAATGAGACATGTTGAATAGAGGTGGGGGTAGTTATAGTCAACCTTTTCGCCATCTAGTAGGTCGTCGCTCAATTGGTTACTGAGATTTGTAGGATTATAAGTATTACTAGAATATTAAAAGCACCATGAAGATGATGGATTGAAACACCAGTAACAATATCCAAATTAGAATCGTAGTTAGTAGTGAAAATGTATTGTGCGTTTTCAGCCATGTAATGAATCCATCGGTGAAGTTTTCGTGAACAATCTCGATTTTCCCCTTATTGAAAACAGCATCCAAAAACATTCTCCGCATAAAGCCACGGAATTGAACCTATCCGGATTCTCAATTTTTTGCTTGTTATGAACCAACTCAAAAAGAAAAAACTAATCCTCAAATCCAATTTCTGTAATTGAGTAGGAAATATTCTTTTCATACCGCTTTTTGAAGTCTTCGAGTGACAAACGATCATAAGATGTGAAAACGTATTCATCATATTCTCCGTTAAGCACTTTTCTATGCTCTATCTGAAGTGCTACAACGAATTCAGCGCATTCCTTCGGGTAAAGATGGGAAGGGAAATCACTAGTGCTTACATTATCGAGGGCACGCTGAATAATTGCAGAGTTTAGGTATTGCTTGCCCCCGAACTGAATGATAACACCGTTTCCAATTAAGACGTTCTTCATAAGGTATCAAGTGATAGCAACATTATTGCCCCAATATAACACCTAACTACTTTAGCCCTCCTTAGCAAAAACATCTACTCGAGGTGCAGGAAGCCCCCGCAATAACCCTTCAACACTCAAATCCTCATCAATATCTGGCCAGTGAATCCCGTACCCACCTCCAGCTACCTTCCAGTTATTTCTCTGCTGAGGCGTAGCATGTAATAGATTTGGATACCATGCCAAAGGTACGATAATGGTTCTTCCATCTATTAGATCAACTCGCAAAGAGTCTTTGGTACAACGGACATGTTTAACACGCTCACCTGGGCGTACGTCCATATTCTTAGGGTCCAACCCGCAGCACTGTAGGCATTAAAGTGAATCTTACTCGTGGTAGCTAATCCATGTCAACTAATTTTCATTTTCGCTGAGGAAGGAAATAAACAACTCACTTACGCACCATCTCAATGACCTCTTTAATCGCCTCAACCACTATTCGTGGCTGCTGAAGATGAATATAATGCCCACTCTGCTCAGCCACTAGCCTTTTACCCTTGCTTGAAAGTGCGGCTATCTCCATTTGCATTTGCTGCCACCCTATATCAAACTGTTCAACCACTTCTTTTGGTAACCCAGCATCAGGTGGCAATGCACCCTGACCACGGCTGAGTACAATCAGTGGCATATCTCCAAATGTTTTAATCTGTGTTTCCCTAACCTGCGCCAGACTTTCATCAATGGTTTTACTTTCTGCAATGATTGTCTCTAAAAAACTTGTACCTTTTGCTGCTATTGCTTGATAGGCTTTTTTTGCATCTTCTGGCATTAGGTCATCAGCAGGAACTCTCGAGGGGAAAAGGGCAAATAGCCCCATTGCAGCTAGCGGCTTAAACATTTCCATTTGCCTTATCATTTTTTGCATGGAGCTTTTTTCAAAGGTTACAAAGGCTTCAGGTGCGCGTTGAAGTTGTTCTTCATGCGATGAATCTACCAGTATCATGCCAGCAACCTCATTGGGGTAAGTCTGTGCAAAAAAGCGCATATAGACACCACCTATGGAGTGTCCTACCAGTATGTAAGGTGCAGGGATATTGGCGTTGGTTAAGAGTGTATGGAGTTCTTCTACAATTATTTTGGCTGTTCGTGATTTTGGACTGGTTTCACTCCAACCTAGTCCAGCACGATCATAAAGACATACTCGAGTCGTTTTAGCCACCCCTGGCCAAACACGTGCCCAGATAGTTGAAGAATCCCCCAAACCAGCTTCCATCACCACAGTTAGGCTACCTTGTCCTTCACACTGAATATGGAGTTTATAGCCACCTACATCCACCATCTTTCCTGGTGGTGGGTATTTTGTTTTTAATCTAGTTTGGCCCTGGCACCAAACACTAATGTAATACCAAATAAAATGGCCACAACGCTTATAAACAGCTTTAAAACAATTTGCATAAATCACCTTAACAAATCTCAAAATGATAATACCTCACTTACTTACACATGTTCTTTTCACACATAGATGTAACCCCCACTCACCACTACATTTTCTCCAGTTGCATAGGTGTTGCGACTACTGGCCATCATCACGATCCATTCAGCCATTTCAATAGGTTCTGCCGCTCTGCCAAGGGCACTGGCCTTAGCTAGTTCAGGTAGAAAGCCAAGCTCCTTGGCTCTATCAGTAGCAAATCCTGCAGGTGCAACCGAGTTGACCAAAATCTGGTCTTTGGCACATTCCTGGGCAAAAGATTTAGTAAGGCTCACGACAGCCGCTTTGGTTGCGGCATAGTGCGCGTTCTGGGGGTGCGCTTTGAAGGCATCTACTGAAGTGATGTTCACAATACGCCCGGTTATTTCACCCTGATTTACAAACTGACGCATGTGTTTTACTGCAGCCACCATCATGTGATACGTACCTTTTACATTGATGGCATTTTCTAGGTCCCACTCTTCATCAGTAATCTCGAGAATGTGTTTACGGGGATAGATGGCTGCGCTGTTCACCAGTGCATGAATACGTCCTAGCTTGCTTGCCACATCTTCAAAACCATGATGCGCGGTTTCAGCTCGAGAAATATCAGTGACTGAGCTAGCTACTTCTGCGCCTAAAGACCGTAAGGCTTCCATTGCACTTTCCAGTCGTTGTTCATTTAGGTCAATAAGTCCAATTTTGGAAGCACCTCTTTCAACCATGAGCTTGGCAGTGGTCAATCCTAGCCCTGACGCGCCTCCCACAATGACAGCAGTCTGATTTTTCACCCTTCACCTCTAGAGTTGCGTTGTGTCCTCGTGAACTGCTGAAGCTTTTATTTTTCTTGGTTCCAGAACTGCAAAACGCAGCAGAGCCCAGCTAATAATTCCAATCAGAGCAGAGAAAATAAACATGGCCCTATAGCTCATGACTCCGGCTAGCCAACCGCCAATCAAAGGAGCTAGCGATCCTGCTATTCCTGGAATGGTGTTGGATAAACCAATGTAGGTAGGGCGATTTTCAGCTTTGGTAAATTCATAAACAATGGAAATACCCGATATGAAAGTTCCGGCATTCACTGCGCCACGCAGAAAGAAAATAACAAAAAACCATAGAGGACTGGGGGCAAAGATGGCTAGAACCAGCGAAAGCGCGCTCAAGGCCATACAGATTTCTAGACTCAATTTATGACCCTTGCGGTCAGAGAGAAAACCAAAGAAGAGATTTGCTAGCGTCAGGCCCACTTGTAGGGCAACCGTAAATCCACTGGCTTGTGCATCTGGCAGCGTCCAGGTCTTTACGGTGTAAACCACCAGAAATCCAGTGGCCATGCCGCTTAGAGAAAAAATAATTTGCGATAATAGATACATGCTAAAGTTGCGATCTTTGCGTAAGACTTCTGGCAAGGAACGCAAATAATCCTTTTGAGATACTGATGGTTTGCTATTTTTAACGGGTGGCTCACGGGTCAGAGCAATAAATACCCACGAGAGAAACATCAGTATAGCCGCAACTGTAAAGGACATAACAAACCCTATAGGAAAGGCGTATTTTTCAAGTACCAGTGGAACTGCTAGGGCTCCTAGTATGCCTGCACCATTGCCTATAAAGTTGGTGATACCAAAGAACCGCCCACGCTGTTGTTCTGGAATGAGTTTGGCAATCATATCTTGCCAGCCCACAATAATCAGGCCTGCACCAAAGGTATGCCAAGCATAGAGAATAAAAAAAGAAGTTAGTGCCAGCATGGGCCAGTCATTAGATAAAAAATAGGCAGCAACAGGTAGCAAAAAGATAGGTATACGCTCAAGAAAGAAACCAATCGTCACAGGAAAAAACTTTTTTCTCGGCATTCGCTCTACCCAGTTAGCCACAAATAATTGGGGCAAAAGATAACCACCTGTAGCCAGAAATGGAATAAGTCCAATCAAAAGTGCATTGCTAGTAAAATGGCTGACGAATAAGGGCAGGATAATTGTCGAAGATATAAAACTCATCCCCAGCCAGAAGCTAGCACCATCAAGAGCATTGACTACAAAGTTCCAGCGCAAGTTTTTTTCAATTTGTTGTTGCACGCTAGGAGAGTCGGAAGGGCTCTTGCTCACGGGTTGACATACCTTTCAAAAACGGATGAGGATTTCTTTACAACAGCTACGAAGCAAGATAGCTCTTTAGATCTTTCAATATCGTCTTTCATAACTATCTTATACCAAGTTGCAACCAGGCTATCAGTGCTCCAATAAAACCATCGCAGGTATCATCTGGTCACTGACGCATTCAGTTTGAGAAATGCTGTCCTGGACGTGGTTTTGGAGATGATACTGTCTCAATCAACCTTGGAAATGCTACCAGATCTGAAAAATCACACTTTCAAAATCTTACCTTCAAGCAATTTTCCCTTGAAGAATCACTTGAGTCTAGCCCTATTTGATTATTTACTAGCCCTATTTGATTATTTATTAGTATGCTGCTGGCATCCATGATGCTTTTTGCCACAGATATTGTAACTTCTAATTATTCCAAAGCCGAAAGCCAATCAAAATAAATTCTAACTTCCCAAATAATCTCTAAACTTCTCAATAGCATCATTGCTACCAATAAGAACCACCATATCATCTGATTTAATTTCGTAATCAGCCTTTGGGCTTACTTCGGTGCGACCCCCATGATTAACAGCAATGACTTGTACTCCAAAACGGTTGCTTAAACTTAGATCTGCCAAAGTTCCACACAAACGTTTTTGGGCTTCAATTTCTATAACGCTGTGATTTTCCCCCAGCTTAAAAGCGTCCACAATACTTGGTGTAGCAATTTGCTCTCCTAGACGCACACCCATGTCATGTTCGGGGCGAATCACTTCATCGGCACCTACTTTTTCTAAAACCTTTGCCGAAAGCGCGCTATTGGCTTTACAAATAACATATTTTGCACCCATGCTTTTTACTGCCACCGTGGTTAAGATGTTGGCCTCGAGGTCATTCCCTATCGAGACCACTACCGTATCAAAGTTACCAATTCCTAATTTTCGCAAGGCCTCTTCATCAGTAGAATCCATAATCACGCCATGGGTCACTTCGTTCATAATGGCTTCAATAGATTCTTCTTTGGTATCAACAGCCACTACTTCGTGTCCCAAATCAAAAAGGGTGGTAGCCAGAGCCGAGCCAAATCGCCCTACGCCAATCACTAAAAACTGTTTTACTTTCATATCTACTCCTTAAGTATTATTTGTAGCTGTATGTATTATCTATACTGTTCATAACGAGATGATACCTCCTGCTCAGGGCTGTTTAACGAGATGATTGTACGAAGTTTGAGCACAGCGTACCTCCTGCTCAGGGCTGTTATTCAAAGATGATACCTCTGGCTCAGGGCTGTTCACCCAATCACGACATCTTCTTCTGGATAACGAATATGGCTATCTTTTTGTTTTTCAATTAAGGCCGCTGTAAAGGTCAGTGGGCCTATGCGACCTAGATACATCAGCAAAATCAAAATCATTTTTCCCAAGGCGCTCATATCAAAAGTAATCCCTGTAGACAACCCCACTGTACCAAAAGCAGATACTGCCTCAAAAGCAAGTTGCAAAGCTGTTTTATCTGAATCTGTAATGGTCAATAAGGTAAGGGTTGCACCTACTAGGAGCATTCCCAATATCGAAACTACACCTGCTTTAATAAGGGTCATCCCGTCAATACGGCGTTTGAAAAATGAAATATCACTTTGCCCACGACTTACTGACCACACACCTGCAATCAGCAAGAAAAAAGTTACAGTTTTAATACCACCACCTGTAGAACCCGGACTGGCTCCGATAAACATAAGAAGTATAGTAAAGATCAGACTTGAATCATGCATTTGTGCATAGTCAAGGGTGTTAAAACCAGCCGTTCTAGGAGTCACTGACAAAAAAAGACTGGCTAAAAGTTTTTGTGGAAAAGACAGGGGTGCTAGCGTATGTTGCCACTCGAGGATTAAATACACTAAAAACCCTATCAGTATAAGTAAAAAGGTCATCAGCAAAACCACTTTACTATGCAAGGTCAAAGGAATCTTGCGCGGTTTGCGGTTAAGAAAGTGCTGTAAAAGATTCACCTCTACAATAAAGCCTAAACCGCCTAAAACAATCAAAAGCATCATCACGATATTTACTACGGGGTCACCTACAAAACGCACCAAGTTATCTGGGTAAAGCCCAAACCCTGCATTATTAAAGGCACTGACACTATGAAAAAGCGCGTAGTAGGCTCCTTGCCATAAGCCCTCGAAGTGGCGAAAACGTGTCCATAAAAATAAAGCTGCGACAATCTCTAGACCAAAGACCAAATAGGCAATTTGCCGAATGAGCCGCACCACACCGCCCACTTGCAAAGTATTAAGTTGGGTCTGTAAGTTCATGCGTTCCCGAAAGCCCACCCGACGACCACTGGCAAAAGCCACTAGTGTACCCAGCGTAATAATCCCTAAACCACCAGCCTGAATAAGCAACATGATAATGACTTGCCCTATAAAGCTATAGGTGGTTCCTGTATCAACGACGGTTAAACCCGTCACACAAATTGCGCTGGTAGCTGTAAACAGGGCATCTAAAAACGAGACATCTTTACCTTTGGCATGAGAGAAGGGCAAGGTTAGCAAAAGCCCTCCAATTAAAATAGCAAAAATGAAGGATAAAGCTACTAGCCTCACCGGAGAAAGTCCCCGTTTGCGATCCTGCGCGGAAATAAAACGCTTTAAAGGTGGAAGTTTCATAGAGCTGCAAAGCAGCAAGATGGTATTTTACGCCTCTAGGGAGTAAAAGTCAAAGCATTCGACCTACCGTAAGCATCATAAAATTGGCGCATCCGCCAAAGGTTTTGGCTCGAGAATCCCCGCACATCACTTTCCTGAGACTTTAGCCATTTTGCTAACTCTTTTACCGTGCCTTGCCCCCAACCATCTGACGCAATTTTTTGGCTCAAGTACTTCCCGATTTGCCAATACAGGTCTATAAGTTCATGATTGATCGCAGAAAGCGTGCGGGTACGGGCTTGACGAATAAGCTCGAGGATTGGCATAAAATCAGGTTGTTTAGTCAATTGAAAACCATCAATCGCTTCATTCACCCCATCAAAATACCACAACACAGTTATGAAAAAACTAAAGAATACCTTTTATTTCCCTCCAAATACTGTTCGGAAGTGCTTAAAAAGTGGATAAATATAAAGGTGTATAACCATCGAAAGAATAGCAATAATAAAGCTAATTATGGTTGGTAATACTGCACCAAAAGTGAAGGTCATCCCTAAGATAAATCCAAGGATGTATTCACCCCGATACACTGGCAATATCAAGGCTAGTAGCAACATCCCAAAGAAGAGATATGAACTAAGCGTGTCATAGCCAAAGCTAAAAGACCATGATAAAAAAATACCAAAAAGAAGTGCGCCAACAAATCCAGCTATAACAGCAGAAGAAATAGCCAAAAACCCTTTTGGAGCCGATTGAAGTGAAAGGCGTTTCTGGATGCGACCACTAAGAAACCAAGTTATTGCAGGAAGCAAAAGTGCGCCCCACCAATTTGAAATAGCAGGTAAATCAGGATTATTCAAAAGGTGATGGCTAGGTACACCACCCTTAAAGTATTCCCAGGCAAGATGCACTAGCTCTAAAATAAGTATCAATGCAGTCAAATAAACACGCCATTTTATAAACTCTTTGCCTTTTGTCATTGTTTTCAACCTGTCTTTTTAATTGCTTGTAACCTACTTTTGGCTTCGGCTGGGTTTATCTCACCCTTCTCGAGCATTTCCAAAATCTCACTGCGCTCAGTTTTTACTTCAGGTTGGTCTTCATAACCCAAGGCCTTAAAAAGACCTTCCATTCTTAAACGCACGGTTGGGTAACTCACCCCAAGATGACGCTCAACATCTTTTAGGTTTCCTCTGGTACGCATAAACAAACGTAAGAGTTCTAAATGTTCTGCTGAAAGAAGTGCAAATTCATTGGGTATAAAACGTCCTTCGATGATGATACCGCTATTAGGATTTTCTAAACGGGTGACCTCGAGGGATTCACCTGTAACTGGGCAAGACGTTGGCATGGGAAAACGTTTCATTGTTCCACCTCAATAGTAACTTCTCCTGCTAAAGCCCTCAAGATCATGTTGGCGTTTCCAGCACCCACAACACCGTTATGTGCTTTGGTAAGACCAAGTTTGCTTAAAAACCCAAAGCCATTAGAACCTTCATAACTCACATTTGAACCTTTCAAAAATTTTAAGGATAAATCTCCTGCTGCTGCAGTGAGGTGATGATGACCTTCGGTGATAAGAAGGCTGGCTTCTATATCTCCTGCTGCCGCAAATAAATCTATGCCTCCAATATGCTTGGCTGTAAAATCACCAGCGAAAACTTTACCTTTAATAAATGGAAGGTGGCTAACCTTGACATCTCCAGCCTTTACACTCAAAACAACCCCACAACCTGCTGGAACAACTAACTGTAAATCATCAGTCAGGCTCGAGAGTTTCCAATCACCTTGTTCATTTTGCTGTAATGAACCTCGGTTGGTTTTTGGTTCACTAATGTTGGCATCACTTGAGATATGCACATCTCCAGCCCATGAATCAACATGAACCCATTTAAGACCTGCAGGGGTTGCTACACCTTTAGGGCCAAAGTTAAAAAAACCTTTACCAAAGCCTTCAAACCCCAACTTGTCAAAATCAAAATCGATATCTACTTTAATACGCGGACGTTTTTTACCAACGTTAATACTTACATCTCCTGAATCTACATTTAGGTTTAAGCTTGCTGCACCTTCGCCAAGTTTGGCCTCAAAATAACCATCTTCGCGCTTTTTGATTTCAGGAAGATTCAGACTGGCTTCGCCCGAAGTAACATATCCAGACAGGCTTAAACTCGAGCCTTCCAAAATTTCTAACGATACCTCACCCGAAGTTACCTTAAGCTGATGACTGCCTTTAGTTAGCAAAAGGCTTCCGCTTACATCACCAGAATCAACCACAAAATCTATACCTGAAATATGATCTATACTCACATCACCCGAGGTCAGCTTCCCTCTTAGCATCACTGCATTATTTATGTTTATATCACCATCATTCACTACCAAATCAACCAAACCTGCTTTTTCAATACTTAAATCTCCCGAGCTAAGAATAGCTCTTACCTGCTCTGCATTTTCTATATGAATATCACCTGAATCAATTACTACATCAACAATTTTTACATGCTCGGCACTTACACTACCCGAATTAATTTTGCCTTGAAACATTTCAATATTCTCTATTCTTATGTCCCCAGAGTCAGCCACCCAATCAAGTTTGTTTATATTTTCTGCACTCAAATCACCTGAACTAGCCTTGCCTTGAACATAAGGCACACCATCAATCACCACATCACCCGAATCAGCAACCAAGACCACGCCATAATTTTTGGGTAGAATCACGCTCAAGTCATCATCATGGTTTGTAACTATCCAGTTATCATCTAAACGTTTGATTTGAACCTTGCCCTCACTATCAAATTGAGGTTCTTTTAGGTCTGGGTCTACAATGATTGAAATATCGCCTGAACTGCTAGTGAGCTGCACCATATGCAAATCAGGTTCTACTTCGCTAGCCTTAATCGTTGTTTTTACAGGCTGAGTAACTTTAGAGTTTTCTATTACTTTTTGCTCGAGTTTGCTTATAGTCTTTTCGGTTTCCCTGAGTTCTTTAGCCAAAGCGGGTGGCAAAGGCGGCACAGGTAATTCTGGGGCTTGTGGCATGGGCGGCAAAGGCGGGATAGGGTCAATATCGATAATGGTCACCTCAGGTTTAGTCAGGCTATACCCTTCGGCTTCATCTAAAGCCTCGAGAAGTTCGCTGGCTTCTACTTTATTAATTTTGCCCTGTGCCAGCATATTTAAAATTCGGTCTTGGTCGGTCATGGTGTCCTTTCACTTGATATATATTTTGTATTGATTAGATTGTCCTAGCTTAAACTGATTCATAGATGCTACCTCTGGCTAAAGGCTCTACTACTTTGGGAGGTTGAATGAACTTAGGTCTTCGGGGAAAAATGGGTCTGGCTCTAATCTATTTGCCAAGTTTCTAAGCCTTTGAGCCCAGTTATGCCGCCATAAAGGCTTGGGAAATTGTTGCCTTAACTCAGACTCTGAGCGCAGTTTTTCAACTTTCTCGAGGGCTTTTTGATAAACATACTCTGGATTCTCGAACATAATTACAAAATATAAACTAAATCTTACAATTTGTCAAGTATTGATTTATATTTTATAGATTTAGTGATATTTTTATTATTAAATGTAATTTATGGTTCATTTTTAGCACAGACTAGAAACTAGGGGCTTTGGATTGGTGGGAATGGGAAATGAGGAACGGGAAAAACCAAAAAACTCATTCCTCATTCCTGTTTACTCATTCCTTACCTCTCCTCAATAAACGAACTCCAGTTATAAATACTTCGAGCTTTGATAGTCTATAGCTATGAATCATTACCAAGACATTGTTTACAAAGAATCGGTTCGTAAAGAATGGATTGACTATAACGGTCACCTCAATGATGGTTATTACGCAGTGGCTTTTAGCCTAGCTGCTGAAACATTCCTAGATTACATTGGGCTCTATCTGGATTATCGCCAAAAAACCCAGTGCAGCATTTATACCGTTGAAACCCACATCACTTACTTGCGTGAACTCAAAGAAGCTGCCCCAATTAAAATTTCTTGCAGGCTTTTAGGCTTTGATCAAAAACGCATTCATATCTTTCAGGAAATGCGACATACCGAGGCCAACTATTTAGCTGCCACCTGCGAAGTAATGTTTTTGCATGTCAATCAAAAAGGGGTTGTCCGCACGGCTCCTATGCCCGAAGAGATTCAAACCTTGTTAGAAGGAATCCTCGAGGAACACAGCCAGCTCGAGACCCCAACCCAGGCAGGGCGCAGTATTCAGTTAAAGAACAAATAAGGGAAAAGCTGAGGGATGAGGGATAAGAGCTTTAGATTTTAGCCAACCCTTAACCCCTAACACCTTTAATTTTCAATCTATTCGACAAGCTCAGGACAAGCCTTTAATCTTCAATCCATTCGACAAGCTCAGGACAAGCCTTTAATCTTTAATCTCTAATTATCCTCACTGCTTTCTTGCAACTTTCCCCAACTTTGGGTATGCTTGCTCTAACGGTGAAGCTTTTGGTTTGGGCGTATTTGACTAGGCCCTTTTTGATTTGTAAGCAGGGTCATATCGCTTAACTATTTAGAATGCACCGATACCTTAAAGGAGTAGCCTTATGACCTTAACAGACCTGCAAAAACTCTTTGAAAAGAAGCAGATTTCTAGACGTGAATTCTTGCGTGCGGCAGCTATCTTAGGATTAACCGCAACTGCTGCGAGTAGCCTAGTTAATTCTTTGGCGGTAGCCCAAGAACCCAAGCGCGGTGGAAACCTAGTGATTGGGTTACAAGGTGGTAGTTCAACAGATAGCCTTGACCCTGCAACCTTTGCTTCAGATGTACCTTATATGATGGGTAGTCTTTATGGAAATCTTTTGGTTGAAACCAATGCCACCGGAGGTCTCGAGGGCGGCCTAGCTGAAAGCTGGGAAGCCCTGGATAACGGTCAACGCTGGATGTTTGTTTTAAGACAGGGAGTTACTTTTCATAACGGTAAAACCATGACCTCGGCTGATGTGGTATATTCGCTTAACCGCCATCGTGGAGAAGATTCTTCCTCGGGTGCGGCTGGTCTTATGGAAAGTATTACTGATATCAAGGCCGCTGGTGAGAACGCTATTGAAGTAACCCTAGACGGCCCTAACGCTGACTTGCCCTACTACATGTCTGATTATCACTTGATTATTCAACCCGAAGGCTCAGTAGATGATGGCATTGGCACTGGACCCTTTGTTATCGCAGAAGTTGAGCACGGCATCAGGTATTTGGCCACCAGAAACCCTAACTTCTTCCGAGATGGTAGACCCTATGTTGACTCTGTAGAAATTTTGGTCATCAATGACCCAACGGCCCGCACTGCTTCATTGCAAACAGGCAAAGTCCATATGGTCAACCGTGTGGAACCAAAAACAGTTTCTTTCTTGCAAGGCTCTAAGAATGTAAAAATTGAAAACGTTTCTGGTCGTGGGCATTATGTATTTATCATGCACATCAACACCAACCCCTTTGATGCACCTGATGTACAGCTTGCCCTCAAATATTCTATTAACCGTCAGCAAATGGTGGATACCGTCTTACAAGGCTTTGGTTCTATAGGTAATGATCACCCTATCAACGCGGCTTATCCTCTTTTTGAGAACACTCTCGAGCAACGCGAATTTGACCTTGAAAAAGCCGCTTTCCATTACAAGAAATCAGGGCACAGTGGACCTATCATTTTACGCACTTCCGAAGTCGCCTTTAGTGGTGCAATTGATGCGACACTGCTTTACAAAGAAAGTGCAGCCCAGGCTGGTATCAACCTCGAGATTGTACGTGAACCTGGCGATGGTTATTGGTCGGATGTCTGGAATGTGCAACCCTTTAGTGCTTCTTACTGGGGTGGTCGCCCAACCCAAGATCAAATGTTCTCTATCGCCTATAAATCCGATGCCCCTTGGAATGATACCCGCTTCTTCCGCTCAGACTTTGATGAAATGCTGCTCTCTGCTAGAAGCGAACTAGACAGTGCCAAACGTGCCATCACCTATACCCAAATGCAAACCATGTTGAGCAATGAAGGTGGCGTGATTGTGCCAATGTTCAATGACTTTATTGATGCCAGATCAACCCAGGTTCAAGGGTATGTAGGCGACCCTGAAGGTATGTTAATGGGAGGACGTGCAGCAGAGTTTGTTTGGTTGGATGAAGCTTAGAGGTATCATCTGTAAATCAGCAGGAGGTAGCATCTCGTTATCACTCGAAGTTATGCAAACGCTCAAACTTTGTAACTCTGTTTGACTTTGTACTAGCATCCTATCGTTATTGGCATGAAATTATACACCTTGAGAATCCTAAGTCTTCTAAAGATTGTAAGGTTTTCAAGGTGAATTTTTTGGTAAGCTTCAGTATGAATTTAGAACCCGAAATTACCCACTATGTAGCCTTCTGCGAACAGTTTGATGTTCCGCTTAGTGACCAAACTGTTCCTTTACAACGCCAGCGTTACAACGCTATGCGTTCTCAATTGGCGCAAGTTGTTTCTAAAAATCTCAAAATTCAAAATGATTTTGTATTAGGCAAAGACGGGTATACCATCCCCATTTGTATTTATCGCCCGAACAATCAACCCAACCAACCCTGCTGTTTATTTATGCATGGGGGCGGGTTTGTGGTTGGCAATATCGAGACTCATCATGACTGGGTTGCAGAACTCTCAGAACTTTCTGGAGCTGTGATCATTTCCATTGATTATCGTTTATCTCCAGAACATCGCTATCCTGCTGCACTGCATGATGTTAGAGACGTTTTAGAGCATGTGGTAAACAACTCAAAAAAATATGACCTTGACCCTACACGAATAGTAGTTTCCGGCGATAGTGCTGGCGGAAATTTATCTGCTGCTATTTGTATGTTAAGTCGAGACCTAGGTTTAGCTCCAATTCTTGCACAACTTCTTATCTATCCAGGTCTAGGCGGAAGTTTAATAAACCCTCAAAAAGAAAATGCCCCTTTGCTAAAAGCCTCAGACCTTGGATTTTATTTCAGTGCGTACATGGGTCAAGGAAACCCTGATAAATATGCAGCACCTTTACTCGAGACTGATTACTCAAATCTGCCCCCTGCTTTTGTTTTAACTGTAGAATTTGATCCTGTTCGAGAAGATGGGCTTATCTATGTGCAAAAACTAAAAGAAGCTGGGGTGGCAGTAGAACATTATGATGCACCAGGTTTAGTACATGGCTGTATGCAGGCCCGCAGGACAAGCCCTGGAACGCGCAAGGCTTTTGATATATGGGCTGAGCAGTTGAAGCGATTAGTCAATGGTTAAACCAACTGACGCTTGATTTTTTCTTGCCAATGTTTTTCAAAAATAACCTTATCTGACTCAAAGGCTTTTAAGCTTGCAGTCAGGTAGAAATAATCTTGATCGCAAGACATGTGTGTGGTCGTTTCCGTAAACACTTTCCAGTCTCCACGCTCTAAATATTCTCGCCAAAAGGTTTTAGCTGTTGCACTATTAGGATCATCATTGTTGATGGTATAGATCTCTTCGCAATAGGTTTCTGTTATCAAATCATAGCGTTTTATGTGGCGTTTGCCGTAATCATCAATGACGCTTGTTGTAGTGGTATTTGCAACTACATCATGCGTAATGAATCTATGGCTATTACTAGCTCTAAAGACTTCAATATCGGCAACAGGTGCGCTCTCAACAGGCAAGAAAGTAACGGCTTGTGTAGGTTTAGCATGAAGCACTGGGAGTTTTAAGGTACATTCACTTAAATCAAGCTCGAGTAAGGCTTTTTCTTTTGATGGCCAAATAAGCGGAAAGTAACTACTCGAGATACTTAGACGCAAGGTGTGACCCTTAGGAATTTGGTAAGCAATTTCATCAAGTGCAATCACCACCTTAACCCATTCATCTTTGGGTAAGGCTTCAGGAAACTCTGCGCTGTCACGCTGACACAAATTGAGTACACCATAAGTAATGCGAGTGCTTTCACCATTAGGTGCTACATCACATAAACGAACACTCACGTTAGACTGAGATACTTGACTCTTAAGTTTCAAATGAATGGTAGCAGCTCCAATAAAATCTATATTATTTTCAAGAGGGTAATCAAAACATAACGATAAAGCATCATCAGCACGTTGGTCTAAGGGCCACTTGGGCCTAGCCAAATAATACAAAATTCACCTGCTTGCGTACCGATATTTTCTGGTGAATTTAATAGAAGATATTTTGTACTAGATGTTTCACTCAAACCGTGTTCGGTTAAATAGAAAATTTTGTTTTGAATATGTGGTGACGGCCAAGAGTCAAAGGCTAACCATTCACCAGATAGTTCTTCATAATGGCTTTGTGGTGGGTAGCTATCAAACTTATACAGCTTGAGTAGAGGGTCATCCATCACACCAGTTTCAATGCCTTTAAGCCATTTATCCCACCATCGTAAAGCTTCTTGTAAAAACCCAATCTGTGGTTTAGGAATAGCAAAATGCGGATATTTATGGGCCCACGGCCCCACTAAACCACGCACTGGTGCTTTGATATTTTCTATTAGCCTAAAGACTGTATTTGAGTAGGCATCGCACCAGCCACCTACTGCTAGCGTAGCTGCCTCAATGCTGCTGTAATCTTCACAGATAGAACCATGTTTCCAGTAAGCATCGCTTTGTTGATGCTCGAGCCAAGTCTTAATAAATAGAGGTAAATGCTCGAGGCGGTTAAGCCACATCTCTCGCCAGCCTTCACCCACCACAGCAGGGTCAGGTGGACGTGATTGATAGGCAAAAAAAGTTGAGGCCCAGCCCAAGTTTTCAAGCAGCAAGGCTCCACCCTTATAATGAATATCCGTTGCATAACGGTCAGTGGTTGAGCATAAAGTGATGATGGCTTTTAGAGCTTTGGGTTTACGAGCAGCCACTTGCAAAGCGTTAAATCCACCCCAAGAAATCCCCATCATGCCCACTGCACCACTGCACCAAGCTTGGCTGGTGATCCAATCAATAACTTCTAAAGCATCTTTTTGTTCTTGCAAAGCGTATTCATCAAAGAGTAAACCATCCGAGTCACCACTACCACGCATATCCACACGCACACAGGCATAACCGCGGGCTGCAATATAGGGATGGGTAAGTTCGTCTCGAGCAATGGTTCCATCTCTGCGTCTATAGGGCAAGTATTCTAAAATCGCTGGAACTGGGTGGCTTAGAGCATCATCGGGTAGCCAGAGTCTAGCTGCAAGACGACAACCATCTTTAAGTGTAATCCAGACCGTTTCATGATCGATGACCTTTTTAAGAATATTTGACATAAGCACCTAATGTGTAGACAGGCTACCATGAGTTGAGGAGAAAGTGAAAAGGGGAAAGTAATGCGTAGAGAGTGACGAGTAAAATCTAAAGAGACAAGGAGAAGGGGAGACAAGGAGAAAAACCTACAACCCACTACCTACAACCTTTAACTTTCAATCTTTCCCCTAACAAACCCCTGACTCTTGCGTTCCATCGCCATCAGCATCGCTGCTAAAATCAGGCTTCCACCTAACCACTGCAAGGGTGACAAGCGGTCACTTAAAAAAATCGCTGACCAGATTAGACTAAGTAAAATTTCCAAAGGGTTCATAAGTCCCATCTCAGCACTTCCTAAAATACGCAAAGCTCCAAAGAGCCCTAGCTGTGCCAGATAGGTGCATCCTATTACCAGTAACGCCATCATCATCCAACCTTGAGAACTTAGCGTGGGCAAGGTTGGAGTCTGGACAAGCCAGTTCAAAGCAGCAAAAAATGTCAGGCTAATAAAAATATAGAGCAGAACACTTTGAGCATCATAATCTTTTAGATACCACTGCATCACTACCATATAAATAGAATAAAAAAGACAACACAGAAAAACCAAAACCACACCCAGTGCATCTACTGTTCCACCATGCCCTAATAGCAGATAAACCCCTATAAAACTAAGTGCAAACCGCCAGAGCATACGCAGCGTTGGGCGTTCACCGCGCAGCATGAGAAGCAAAAAAATAAACAATGGGGCAACCGCTAAAATAAGTGAAGCTATCGAACTGCTCATACGAGTTAGGGCAGTCGTAAAGGTCCAGGTAGTTCCTGCATACAAAAACCCACACAAAATACAAAGCAGTAAACCTTTCCTATCAATACGCAAACTCTTAGGTTGGGTAAGAGCCAGTGTTAGTAAAAGTAGAGAACTGGATAAAACATAACGGGTCACAATAAGTGTGGTAGGTTCTAAACCTCCATTGATTAAACCTTTGGTCATAGCTGGAACAATGCTAAAGAGCAAGGTAGTGGTAAATGCCAGCAACCAGCCTATCCAGAGTGATTTTGATTTTGGTAATGACGAAATACTTGAGTCCATTGAATGACCCATGTTAACGTGAGGTCTTGTAAAGCTATGTTGTCTAAAAAGTCATACCGTATAAGTCTACAATTTGTACGTCATCAGCATCTCTTCTCCAAGCCGAGTTGTCTTAAAACGTATTGCAAAATTTCCCAAATCTGGCTCATTGAATATAAGTGGGTTACTCAAAATACTTTCAATCAATGCACTTTCGATAATCGTTAGGTCCCATATGGTTCTTTGCACCAATATAATTTCAACCAGCCTCGAGTTGAAAAAGAAATAAGCAGTTCGTATAGAATTTGATGTTTTTCTGTCTCAGAAAGATGTGGATAATCAGAATTAAGTTCCCAATACATTTCCCAAAGGCCTGTGTAATCTTCAATTCCTGCCCAAAGTATCTTCTTTGAGATCTCCTGACACTGCTGCATCACGTTACAATTCCAAAACCTTTCAAGTTTAGAGAATAGAGATTTTTTGTTCTTGACCCAATCCAAGTAGCCTTGCCAAAGTAGGCTTAACCTGAATCGCATCAGCATGTGCAACGCTGTCCTGTTTTACATCAGGTCCCAAAAAAACACAAAAGCGGTCATCACCAGAGGTTCCTGGTCTAAACCCATGACTAGATAAATTATAGGGCTGCCCGGTAGGTTCCTCAGATGCATCTCCAATCACGGGTTCAAAAGTCATTCCTTCAGGAGCTACAAAAACTGCTATTTCATGTTTGTATTTTTCAGGAATCGGCGAAGCATCAGAAAGTTCGACTCCATATTCAGCAAGTTTAACTGCAACTTCTTGCAACTCATTTTGGTTCTGATAATTTACATAAAGCCAGCCACATTCCATGGCATACTCAGTTTCAGGAATAATCACATCAGGATGGATGACACTCTTGACTTGCATATGACCGTGGTCACTCATGATGGCCAAATTGTAATCATCGCGTTTGGCTTCTTGCAAACACGTCACAAGCTGCCCCACCAATGCATCTGAGTACATAACCGACCAATGTGAAAGCAAGCTCTCATAGCCCATTTTGTGTTGTACGCTATCTGGTGTCAAAATTTCTGTAACAATTAAATCTGGAGCTTTCTGTGAGGTTGCAAGTCCGGCACTCCACTGCATCATCACTGCGTCCCCTGCAAGTTCGGCAGAAAGATAAGTCAAGGCTGGGTTACTCGAGCTGGCATAAGCATCGGGGGTAGCAGGCATATAGCCTTGATTAAAGAGAGCCTCAAGCCGTCCTGTTTTATCTTCATATCGCGTGGTTTTTAACCAACCGTCTTCAGCATATTTAGCCGTATTGTCCCGTCCACGCTGAATCATTTCTCCTACCCACCAAGGGTGTCTAAACACCTGTGCTTCTTCAGGTCGCAACATACCAAACCCCATCACTGCAACATCCAGGCCTGCTTCCATCGCTTCTTGCGGCAGTGATTTTGCCACCACGTCATATGGCGTAGCATAACGAAACTGCTTACCATCCCAGATAGTATTTCCCCATGCACCATGTTTATCACAGCTTACACCAGTCATCATGGTGGTGCGCCCAGGTAATGAAGTGGCTGGTTGAATCGAGTGTAATCTGTCAACCACAAAACCTTCTTTAGCAAGTTTAGATAAGTGAGGAAGTTTAGCTCGGTTATCCCTAAAATAATCTGCACTTACGCCGTCAATCATAATCACAATGAGTTTACTCATAGGGTCTATAGTACGGCATTTTTAGGGTAGAGTCTAAGTCATGATTCAGTATCTAGACTCGAGTGCAAATATCAGGTCTGAAATGTTGCAGGGTTTCTTTGTGGGGTGGCGTTCACCTCTTACACCAGAAGTCCATCTGAAAATTCTAAAAAATAGTGACGAAATTGTTGTGGCTTTTGATGATGAGCAAGATAAAGTGATTGGTTTTATTACTGCTCTAACAGATGGTGTGCAAGCTGCATTTATTCCCCTTCTCGAGGTTTTACCAAAGTATCAAGGACAAGAAATTGGTAGCGAATTAGTAAAACGGATGCTTGCCAAATTCGCGCATCTACCTTCAATAGATTTAACCTGTGACCCTGAATTACAGGCTTTTTACAAACGCTTTGGCATGATACCTTCAGTGGGAATGGTTGTTAGAAACTATTAATCCTTCTTATTTAGAAGCTAACTTTTGAACTTTTCCAAAATAAGACGAGAGTTCTTCCTTGGCAACCAGAGTCATATTTTCATTGGAAATAAGATGCACTATATCGCCAGCATCTCGAGTTACTGAGAATCTTTGACCTGTTAGCTTATTTATCAATGCAGCTCCTGGTTTATATGTTTGTTGTTTAGCTTTATCCTGATGATTTCTCATAACCCTTATTAGATCAGGAACTTTAGTATCTTTCCAATCGACCAATTGACCTCCATATACAAGTTGAACTCCATCATTGATCATACCCTCGAGATAACCCAGCAATATTTCACAATCTACATTTGACATCATATTCTCCATTTTAAGTATCAATTACTTCAAATCCCAGTTCCAATTGAATCTAAAAGCCAACCCAAAAATGCAGAATGACAACGCTCATAATGAGCTCTTCCTACAATCTTGAAAAAATTTGGTTCACTCAAAATATTCTCAAACTTAATAAATTCTGGCTCAGAAATTAAGTTGAGCAACCGTTGAGTAAAGTTGGCTTTGGGTTTGCGTTTAGGCACTTTTATTAGCTTCCTCTAAAAACATCCCCATAGCATGATACCCAGCATCTACATAAATAGTTTCACCCGTAATTCCACTCCCTAGTTCATCTGCAATCAAACTAAGCCCCAACCCACCCACTTCTTCTTGGGTGATATTGCGCCTAAGCATAGATAGACTTCCTGCAACAGAATACATATCGCCAAATCCAGAAATACTGCGTGCTGCAATGGTGCGTAAAGGCCCTGCACTAATGGCATTAACCCGAATTTTTTGTGGTCCTAAATCGTAGGCAAGATAGCGCACACTGGCTTCTAGAGCAGCTTTGGCTATACCCATCATGTTGTAATGCGGTACCACACGCTCTGCTGCTAGATAGGTCAGGGTAATAATGCTGCCGCCATCGGTCATTAAAGGAGCAGTCCGATTGGCTACTGCTACTAGGGAATACGCCGAAACATCCATGGCTATTTTCCACTCGTCTCTGGTGGTTTGGCTAAAGGGTTTTTCAAAGGTGCTAGGGGGCGTGTAAGCCACCGAATGCACCACAAAATCAAGCTTGCCCATTTTTTCTGATACGTGTGCAAAGAGAGTATCTAGGTCGCTATCACTGGTTACATCACAAGAATAGAGCAGAGGGTTTGATAAGTTTGTGGTGAGTTTCTCGAGTGTCTCTTTAAGTCTATCTCCCTGATAACTAAAAGCCATCTGAGCCCCAGCCGCACCCAGCTTCTCAGCAATCGCCCAACCTATCGAGCGTTGGTTAGCAACCCCTAAAACAAGTCCTTTTTTACCTTCTAAGTTAATGGTTAGCATAGTCACTCCGTTTCTTAGCAAGTCTACCCTATAACGGAGTTTAAGCTCAAATCAGGGGTTTAGAGCAATGCATTAAAAGCAATGAGCAATGAGTTTTAATTAACTCATTGCTCATTGCTGTCTACTTTTTCCTGTTTTCACCAGTCTTTATTATCTTCTTCCATTAACTTTCTAAAACGCTTGCGGGCTTCTTCGGCTTTGCCACGCTCACCACGGCTTTCCCAAACACTGGCCAAGCCTTCCCAACCGTTTTCGCCGTAAGGCTCATGCTCGGTAATCATTTGGTAGATGCGGGTGGCTTGCTCCAAGTCTTTTTCTTGAACCGTTTTTTCGGCAGCACTCTGTAAAAGGGTTAAGTGTTCAGCGTGTAAGCCCATGCGTGCATCTTCAACCCACACAGAATCAAAGCCCAACATAAAGTCACCTTTATAGATTTCCATAGCCCGTTGATAATCGACAAGCTTGCCAGTTTCTTTGGCGCGTTGGGACAATTGTTTATACTGCTCAACATCATAATCGATTTTAAAATTGCGGTGTAAATAATAGCGACGATTAGCAGATTCAATCAGTTCGCCACCCATCGATTTACGCAAACGATAAAGTGTGGTATGAAAACTGCTGCTGGCTTTTGATTCACTCTTGCCAGGCCACAAAGCTTCAGCAACTTCATAGGTGGTAACACCACTGCGGTTCTCGAGCAAATAAAATAACAGCTCTAAAGCCTTGAGTGAGTCCCAATCCAGACGGTCACTATTTTGTTCAACGATGGGAGAGCCCAAACCCCTGGCTTGCACAGTTCCTTCAACCGGACGACGCAATTCGGCAATGCGCTTCATACGCACATCTATGGCATCGATAAGTTCACGATTGCTAAAGGGTTTAGTCAAATAATCATCGGCACCTAGAGTCATGCCTCTACGCAAACTTCCGCGATCATCAAGGGCCGTCAGGAATAAAAAGGGAACCACTCTAAGCTCGCCGATATCACGCACTTTTTGATAGAAGTTAAACCCATCTAGAGAAGGCATATTGATGTCACTGACAATCACATCTGGGCGCAGACCTTGCTGTAACTCGTCTAGCGCGTCTCTGGCGTTGTCAAAGGTGAGTACACTAAACCCAGCACCCTCGAGGCTGACTTGGGTGAGTTTTAATATACCCAAATCATCATCAACAGCCATCACCAAAGTGGCTGTAGTTGGCAAAGCAGGATTCACAGTTTTAGTCACCTTGTCCCCAGTTTTCAGTCTGCTGATATTGCACCAGCGCAGAGTACTCTATAGTGGTGTGATAAGATGTAGTTGAAAATTTGATATCTACAATCACATCATCAGTAGCCAAATTATCGGCGAATGTGTTCAGTCGCTCTTCAAACAAATCTAGGCTATTCGAGGTTATAAGTTTGAATTTTGGAGTCACCGTAGACTACCCCCGTTTCAGCTTCAGCAGAGAATGTTCTATGTGCTAGAAGCACCTCTGGGTCATCCCCAATGATAGCGGTTATACCCAAGGAACAAAGCGAGGAAATTCTCATCCCATCGTTTACAGTCCAGGTATTGACCATGAGGTTTCTCACTTTGGCGCGTTGAATCAGGTTTTTATCAACCTGTGGATAGTGCGGATGAATGGCATCTACATGTAACCAGCCAGCCAACAACCCATGACGCAACCACCAGCTCATCTCTTGGTAGTAGAGCAAGCCCACACGAATATCAGGGGCCAAAAAGCGCACCCGCAATAGTGCCATAGGGTTAAAGCTCGAGAGTAAAACCCGGTCTTCTAAGCCCCATTTTCTAATCAGGGCCACCGTGTTTCGTTCTAGACCATCGGTTTTTAGGCTTTCGGTTTTAAGTTCGACATTGAGCAAGGTGTCAGGGTAGCTTTGAGCTAATTCAAAGAGTTCTTCTAGTTTAGGAATCTGGACATCTATTGACTTGATGTGAATATAGGTAAGTTTATTTAGCTGTTTACCCTGAAGTTCAAAATCATGAAAGAGAACTAATTCACCATCTCTCAAGCTTTGCACATCGCACTCAATTCCGTCTAGACCAGATTCAAAAGCCAACTTAAAAGCCTCTAAGGTATTTTCTGGTCTGGCACCCCGCACCCCACGATGCCCTACCACTAAAGGGAATTTTCTAGTGACACCCGTTAAGGCCCTGGGTTGCCACAGCAAGTAACGCCACACTACAAGCAAAGCCGCTAAATACAAGATAAAACGCAAACCATTCACGTGTTTAGAATATGAAACCAAAAGATGAGAAAATCCAACTGTCAGCAGGGCCAACCTATAAAAAGGTTCACAGTGCTAAATTTAGCTATGCCCTCTACCACAAAAATAAGACCTCGCAGTGAGGTGATTATGCTGCTTATTCAACCTATCGCCTCGGCTGGGGTTCGGTATTTGGCCAAGTGGCAAATTAATCCTTTATGGGTTGTCTTGACCCACGCCATGTTGGGCTTTATAGCTGCCCTTTTACTCTTTACAAAAAATCCTAGTTTGTGGTGGGTAGCTGCTCTTTGTCTTCAGCTTAAAACCCTCTTGGATAATATGGATGGTGGACTGGCCAGAGCCACCCAACAAGTCACGCTAATGGGTCGTTATTTTGATACTGGCATGGATTTTTTTGTCAATATAGCCTTGTTTTTTGCCCTTTCTTTTTATGGCCCGGCCCTGCTGTGCTGGCTAGCTTTTATCTTACTCACGCTACTGTTATCGCTAGACTTTAATGCTGAACGCCTTTATAAACAGGCATACTTTACACAACCTAAAGAAATCCTGCCACCCCTTGGCGCACCTAAGCCAATTTATTACCTCTTCAAAGGACTCTATACACTTCTTTTTAAACCCCAAGATAAGCTTACTGAAACCCTAGATAAAACCTTCTTTAAGTGTCTTACCCGTTATGAATACTCTAAAGCTCCCAAAGATATGCAGCAACGCTGGTCAGACTTGTTCTCTACTGCTGCACTGGTCAACCTTGGGTTAAGCACTCAAATGTTTCTCTTGGGTCTTTGCTTAGTGTTGGGTCATCCTTATTGGTATGTTTACTGCATCTATGTACAAGCAGCTTATGTCTTCATGATTCAGTTCTTGCGGGCTATTCGCCTAAAGCGTTATAGGACTAGGAATGAGTAAAGAGGAATGAGGAATGTGTTTTTTGATTTTTCTCTTTCCTCTTTCCTCTTTTTCCTTTACACTACCCCCATGCCCTCCGCACTTATCACTGGTTCAGCCAAAGGTATTGGAAAAGCTATTCTCTTAGCCTTAGCCCAAAAGGGTTATGACGTTACAGTTCATTATCTAAAAAGCCAACAAGAAGCCCAAGAGGTAGCTAGCTTAGCCTCGAGTTTTGGGGTTAGAGCTCTTTGTTTACAAGCCGATCTTAAAGATCCACAAGAGGCTCAAGATCTTATCCAGCAAGCCCATCAGCATTTTGGAAGACTGGATGTTTTAATCAATAACGTTGGCAATTATCACTACGGCCCACTCAAAGATCTATCTGTAGAGACCTGGCATGAGATGTTTGATAGCAATTTACATGCCACTTTTTATACCTGTCAAGCAGCCACTCCATTGATGCGAGAATCTGGTGGCGGGCGCATCATCAATATCGGCTATGCCGGAGCCGAACACCTTGTTGCCAGACCCAATATCGCTGCTTACGGAATCGCCAAAACAGGGGTAATTCTTTACAGCAAGGCTCTAGCTAAAGTTGAAATAAAAAATAATATCACGGTGAATGTAGTAAGTCCTGGAGTGATTGAAAATAGTATAAGTCAACCCCTCAGCGAAATTCCTATTGGGCGAGCAGGAAAACTAGATGAGCTGGTAAGTGCTGTTTTATATTTGTTATCTCCTGAGGCGAGTTATGTAACAGGGATAACCCTCGAGGTTTCAGGGGGCTGGAATTTATAGAGTCTTCAACTGGGCGTATTATGCCGTTATCGTGAAGCTAGCCTAGTGATAACGAGATGATACCTCCTGTTGAAGACTCCTTAATATTATGAAATGAGGCGGAGCATACCTGCTATGGTTTCCAAATGAACCTATTTCAAACTCCCATCCTTCAAAAAGAGGGCATCTATAGAGCTTTAGAAACCCTTCCTATTTTACCTCTGGCTCAACGCAGCAACTTTTGGCCGCTTACAGTGCATCTTTACGAACCCTTATGGCGCAAGCGTTCACTTTCTTTACTTACTCAAGGCCAGTTTAGTGCTAGAGATGAATTACAGTTAATGCTCGAGTGGTTAGAGCCAAAACCTAATCAAACCGTGCTCGACGCAGCTTGTTCGGCTGGGCTTTATGCCAGAACCTTGCTTAAGCATCAAACCCTTGATGTTCACGCTGTTGATTTTAGCTTGCCATTTTTACAAAAAGCCAAAGTCTACGCAGCCAAAGAAAAGCTTTCGATCACCCTTGTTCATGCTGACGTAACTAAGCTTCCTTATATCAATGAAGCTTTTGATCATATTGTTTGCGGCGGCTCACCCAATGAATTTTTAGATTTAGAAAAAACCCTGGCCAATTTTCTCGAGTGCTCAAACCCCAGGGTAAATTATGGCTGATGTATCTTAGCGAAGCATCTACATTTTTAAGTAAAACCATTCAAACTTTAGTCAAATCTTCAGGTATTGGTTTTATAAATTCTCAAACCCTTAGAGCGCAAGCAGAGCATCAACATTTAAAACTTGTAAAATCACAGCATCACCAGCCTGTGAATATGGCTTTATTTGAAAAAATTTAGAATCCTGATAGATCATATTTCCCGTTATCTTCGACAATATCAAAAAGCCCCGAAGCCTTAGCGATATTGACTAAACCTAGCTCGAGCCTCTCAATAACAGGAGTTTGCAAGAGAGGTTTTCCACCCTCAGGTAGACGCACTTCGACATTAAAAAGATATTGAAAGGGTTTTTCGTGGACTGCACGGCTTAAAAAGTCCACGAGGCGCACATTGGGTGGAATTGAGACTTCTCCTTTAAGAACATAGTGATCATAGATCAGATACAAATTGCGAACATGTTGGCGCAGCAATTCTTTTCCCTCGAGTCCACCCACCCATAACACTGTATCCTTGGGGATAATCAAAAACTCTGGGGCGGCTATCAGGTCTTTAAGAGCGGGTGTGAAATCTATTCCCTTTTTATAGACTTTGCATTCGGTCATAGGAAAAAAGGGCCGCTGGTGGTTAAAAATACTCGAGACATCGGCCTGCAAGCTGGTATGAAGGTTGCCATGAATTCGCAAGGTGGTCGTGTAAACCCTGGCATATCGGGTGGTGGTAGCTGATTTGTGCACAAGTCAAGATAGCACAAGCTCTTTTCTCACAAAGAGAGCTTTTTCTCCTATCCCCTCACTAATTTATTCCCCCAGCATTTTGGTATAGAATACGGCCATGAGTAAGTTCCCCTCTCTTTCTCAGCAGCACTACGGCTGCCATCAATCCTTTGAAATTACCCCTGATTACTATGTGCATGTTCAGACCAAAAGCCTTACCCACCAAGGCCATAGTCATTTTGACCTTTTTGAGCTTGACCTTCATCCCAGTTCCTTGATTAGCTCATCACCATCTCTGCTTTTTGCCACAGCAGTCTTTATGGTGATAACGCTGATTGAATTGCTATTTGGCTTTTTTAGGGGGTTTGAGACCTCGCTTGAAATACTTGTCATTAGCTCGAGCTTGACCCTGCTATGCGGCCTATTTTTTTATTTTAGCCGCAAGACCATGATTGTTTATCATCATCGCCAAACCCATCAACCCCTTTTTGAAGTTTTAGCCTTTGATAGAGGCAAACCCCAACGCGATATATTTATCAAACGACTCAATGCTTTGCTACTGCGTCTTGCCGAACATGACCGTTCTTCTTTTTATGCCCAACAATCTGATAAACAACAAAGCAAAGACGGGCTTAGTTACAATTAATTTAAATCCAGGAACAGGTTAGAATAGGTTTGATGAAATTGATGTATAGCCTTGGATGCTTTTTAATGTTTTATACCTTGGCTATAGCCCAAAGCAGTGTATGGGATACCCCCGAAGGTCGTGAGCGCGTTTTTGAGGCAACAGTTCGGGTTTTTGAAGATAACTACTGGAACCAGGAATATACCGATTGGCAAACCTGGGCAAATATATTTAGAGATGATGCCCTAGCAGCAACCAGCCGTAAAGATTTTGACAGTGTAATGCAGCGCATGGTCAGTCATTTGGATGATCAACATTCGCGCTGGTTAGGAAAATTACCCACTAACCTTCCTGCACCCCTTCTCGAGCGCGGTCTAGGAACAGAACAAAGTTATTTACCTGGCACTGGGTTGGTTATAGAAAATGTCTTACCCCAAAGCCCTGCTCATGAAGCAGACTTAAAACGTGGAGATGTGATGGTTCGTATTAACTCAAATGACCTAAGAAACAGCAGCAGTCATGAAGTCATTAAATTATTGAGTGAAGCCATAAATCAGAATGAAGTTTCTTTAGATATACGGCGCAAGCAACAACGTTTGAGTATACGTTTGAAGCCTGCCGAACTTAACCTTAGTGAACTCAAGAACCTGCCTCAATCTGAAATGTTAAGCTCGAGCATTGGTTATCTATACCTCCCCAGTTTTACTCAACCCTCTACTGCCGAAAGGTTTCATCAGCATTTACGGGAATTACAAACCCAGGGAGCTACCAAACTTATTTTAGATTTACGCGATAATCCTGGCGGTGGCTTAGGTGAATTAGGATTAGTCATGTGTGCCTTTCTCGAGGGGGATTGGCTACAAGCCATTTATCACAATGAAACCCGTTGGACTGCTTCGTGCAGCTACCATGACCATAGCGTCAGCAATACCCTTAGTAATTCTAAAGATGAGATTCTCAGCCAGGATAAGCTCGAGGAGGCTACTTTTTTTGAAGGCCCCATCGTAGTACTAGTTAGCCACAGCAACAACAGTGCTGGTGAAGTGGCTGTGCTGGTTTTGCAATATATGTCTCAGGCCATCATTATTGGTCAAAAGACCTTAGGGAATGTAGAAGCCTTACAAGAATTTAAGCTTTCCGATGAAAGCGTTATTTTAGTGGCTGTGGCCAATTTACAAGGGATGTATGGCAAACATTTTAGTGGCGGTGTGATTCCAGATATTGAGGCTCAAAGACATCTATCAGAAATGGCTAGGGGATTTGATGCGCCTTTAGCTGAAGCCTTAAAGGTTATTGAGGCGTTGCCGTTTACACCGGGGAAATATTTCTAAAGGAACACTTGGAACTACACTGCACAGTTCTTACATCTCATCTATGCTGTTTAACCAACCCTTAGACTGAAGCGTTTCTATCGCTAGCTCAATTTGACCCCTCGAGAATTGCTGTTTATGACTATTCCATTGATAGGTTTGAGCCACAACTTGATCGAGACTGGCTGCCCCCTCATGAATCATTAGCCAATGAACTGTAGCTAACAACTCGAGTCCAAACGGAGTCTCGAAACCTTCAACCAAATCGGCAACTTTATTGAGGTGTTCACGGGTTTGATCCTGAGAAACCAGAAATGTCTCTGCATCTGCAATGGCACCGGGCACAAGTTCGATTTTCTTGTCTGGGTGATCGCCACCATCACCATAACCCGTTAGGAAATGCCCCTCGATTTTCTTCAAAACATGGCGCAGGTTAGCAGCATAAGGTCCATAAAGTGCTTTTTCATAATTTAACCTCAAATTACTTCCAGACTCTTGTAAGAAGTACATAAGTTTCTGTATCTCAAGCAGGGTAACAAAAGGGTCCATTAGGGCACTTAAGTATTGACTCACCAAAGCAACCAGGGCTGCCCTACCAGGAGTCATGTTTGGAATGTCCGTAGAGGGATTAGGTTTCACCAAGTCACTATTGTCAACCTGAGGCTCAAACACCATTATTTCAACATTATCAAGTACCTTTAGAGTATCCTCAATTTTCTGTCGAACCACTTTCCAATCAAGCCCACCAAGCCCACTTCCCAAAGGTGGAATAGCAATCGATTTAATTTGCTTATCCCGTATGACCCTGAGCAAGTCGCTTAGACCACTTTCGATATCCTCTAGTCGGCTTTTGCCTTTCCAATGGCGTTTGGTTGGAAAGTTAATAATGTACTTGGGATTAGCAAAAGCATATGTTTCAAAGATAAACATTTTTCCTGGTTGAACTTCTTGTTTGGAACAAGCTGATGCATAGGCTTTGAAATTCTCGGGGTAGGCATTCTTAAACTGCAAAGCCACACCTCGACCCATAACGCCAACACAGTTAACTGTGTTGACCAGAGCTTCAGCATCAAACGCCATCAAGTTGCCTGTAGTAAACCGAATCATTATAGCCTCTCCATTAATAATACCAGCTAGGTTGAACTTCGGTAGTAGGTTGGTGTCCATAACCCTTGATCATGTTTTGTACTCGCCTTTGAACGTTCCCGTCATAAACACCAACTCGATCAACTAAGTTCCAAGGAACTGACTGAAATACCAAAAATTCTGCTTGCTTACCTTCTTTGATCTTGCTGGGTCGGAAATCAGTATTGCTTACAGCTTCCCAGTTTATTTCTGCAAGTCCAGCTAGGCTATCCCTAAACTCAGTGTAGGCTGCTCCCGCATTAGATAAAGCAATAGCCCATCTTCTTTCGTTGGCATTGGCCCATTGCATTACTCGGTTTAGATCAAACTCAAGATGAATAATAGGTTCCTGTCCATCTTTGAACGCTACTTCAAAATTACGCATGTGAATAAGATAGAGCATGATTGACCTGGGGCAGTAGTAAAATGGCACGAACTCTCCAACTTTGGTTTGCAGATGGCATTTGACAGGCAAGCGAAGCCTCCGCTCTTTTATCTTGCCCATGCCGATAGTTGTTCCACCAATAGTCCTCGAGAGAATTTCCTTGTCTGACCACAAGAACCCGTCACTTGCAATAGACTCGAGCCTATCCAAATGCACGATGTGATAGATTTTTGGGCTGTGGGGCTGCGGCATGAAAACTACTCCCAATGAAAATGAATATATTACAATTCTAATCCTCAACTCCAATTTAACCATAAATTGTCGTTTCAAAAACAAAATCTCCAAAAGATACAAAAGCAAGGACTCGAATAACTCCGAGTCCTTGTAAAATTTTTTCTCTTTACCTTTTAACTGTGTTTCATTATAGTGGTTTTCAAAATGGTTGTCCTAAAACAACCATTTTACGAACGTAGTGAGTATCTACAAGAGCAGATTTCAGAATACTGGGAGCGTTTTCTCGGTAGAGAAAATGCGGACAACCTTTCTGAAATCTGCTCTAACTTAGCGTCTCTGTATTGAATTAATTCTACAAACCAGCCACTAATCCCTGCCCAGCCTCGAGTAACCCATACCACCAACCCGGAAACACACCTAGTAACACTGTACCCGCTAAAGCAATGGCGACTGCTAGTGTGGTCATGGCACTGCGGTTTTGCATAGGGATGTATTCACTATCACGAAAGTACATATAAACAATTGGGCGCACATAATAAACTAGAGCCACAATGCTGGTAATAATAGCCAAAACAGCCAGCGCAATATAGCCTTGTTCAATCACGGCCTGAAACACTAGCACCTTACCTACAAATCCACCTAAGAGTGGAATGCCAGCTAAACTTAATAAAAAAATCGTTAAAGCCGCAGCCAAATAGGGTTTGGTTCTACCAAGACCTGCAAAACGCTCGAGGTCATCACCATGATCATTCTTGTCAGTCAGCATAGTCAAAATTGCAAAGGCTCCAGCATTCATCAGGGTATAGGCCAATAAATAAAAAATTGCTGCATTGGTTCCAGAACCATCAGCAGCTAAAACAGCTAATCCTAAATACCCTGCATGGGCCACTGCCGAATAGGCCAGCATACGCTTAAAACTAGTTTGTACTAAAGCTGAAAGATTACCAATCACTAGAGTAAGAACAATCAGCACTACCAAAGCTTGTTCAACCGAGGCTGGCAATTGTGGAAAGAATGCCGCATAGATACGCAAGAACGCAGCGAAGGCTCCTGTCTTGACGACTACACTCATAAATGAGGTTACTGCTGTTGGTGCGCCGGTATAAACATCGGGAGCCCACTGATGAAACGGAGCTAGTGCAACTTTGAAACCTAAACCAACCAGCAATAAAATCCCGCCCAGTACTGCATAAAAGTGTCCATTAAAATCAACCAGTTCAAAAGCCACTCTGATGCCACTATAGGTAAATTGCCCTGTCGCACCGTAGAGCATAGCAATCCCGTAGATTAAAAATGCTGAAGCAAACGCACCAAGTAAAAAATACTTCATACCAGCTTCTTCAGATTCTCTAGAATTTTGTCGCCAGGCTGCTAGAACATACACTGCCAAAGACATAATCTCTAAACCAAGAACTAGCGTAATCATGTCACCAGCCGCGGCCATCACCATAGCCCCGCAAGCAGATAAAAGCATCAGTGGGTAATATTCAGGATGGTCAAGTTCAGTGCGCTTGAGGTAATCAAAGCTAATTAAAATAGCCAAGAAAGTTCCTAAAAGAATAATAAAGTTAAAGGCCAAAGCAGGTTGGTCAGCAAAGTAACGTAGGCCAAAGCTCGAGAGGTTATAGTCACCCTGAGCAAAGACATGAAAATTAATCACTGCTGCAAAAATCACGGCCAGTAAACTTACGCCGGCTGTACCACGGTCATCTTCAGGTTGAAACACAGCAAATAAAATAGCTACACAAGCAAAGGCAAACAGGGTCAAGGCAGGTGATAAAGCTAACCAGTTAATATCCATTATTCCCCTCCTTCACTAAGCATAGAAGTTTGTAGTGGTGCAAGCTGATCTACCGCTATCTGTGACTGCGGCTCAATTTGCTTAAAGGCCACATTCGGGTTAAGGCCAAGCCACAAAATCCCAAGAATAATGGGTAATAACAAGAAAACTTCATTTTCATTGACATCATGGGTAGCTTGTTTTTGTTCAGCTTGAAATAAACGCTGATAAAGATTGACACCATAAACGCCTGCGGCAATCACTGAAAGGGTAGCTATCCCAGTTAATACCGGTTGGGTTTGAAAACCACCCAGTAAGCTCATAAACTCACCAGGAAAATTGGCCAGTCCTGGAACACCAATGCTGGTAAAAAGAATAAACAAGGTCAGGGCCGCTAAGGCAGGCGCACTCTTGGCTAAACCGCCATAAGCATTTAAGTCAAAAGTTTGTCTGCGCTCATAAAGCATGGCACTGATAAAGAAAAGACCGCCTGTAGAAAGCATTTGTGCTGCTAATAAAAACATCGCACCGCTTAACCCTGTCATATGCAAGCCAAAAATGCCTACCCCTACAATCCCCATATGCGAGAGCGAGGCATACGCCAACATGCGCTTGATATGGGTTTGGTTAATCGCTATAAGCCCAGCATAAAGTGCTGTTATGGCACATAAGCCCATCATCAGTGGTGCAGCAGCTTTAGCTGCGTCAGGTAAAAGTGGAAGAGCCCAAGCATAGAAACCAAAGCCACCTACTTTATAGAGCGTTCCTGCTACGTCAGCCACGCCAGAAGCATGATTGTGTTCATGGAAATCTGGCAACCAGGCATGAAGCGGAAACATAGGAAGCTTAATTGCAAAGGCTATAGCAAACCCTGCAAAAAGCCATAGTTGGGTATTAAGCGGTAAATTGGGTGTGGCAGCAAGTAAATCGGAGATGCGGTAACTCACTGCTCCCGAAAGAGGCTTGATGGCCAAAATAGAAATGAGCATAAGAAACGAACCTGCCACTGCGTAGATAAGATATTTGGTGGCAGCCGCCCGTCGCTTTTCACCGCCATAGATTCCCAGCATTAACACACTAGGAATCAGCGTGGCTTCCCAGAATAAATAAAAGATCACTAAATCTTTAGCCAAGAATAGACCATTCAGACCCGCTTGCATAAGCAAAAGAAGGGCCAGAAATCCACCGGTGCGATCTTTGATTTTTGCAGCCGCATAAGCTACCGTTGGAATCATTACTATAGAAGCTACAAAAACCAGAACTCTGGCAGCCCCTTCTGGATTAAGTTCAAAATAGGAGCCAAAACCTGGAATCCACAACCTGCTAAATCCAGGATCATCACGCAGTGAGCGGGCTAACACAAAAGTAACCAGCGTACTAAGTACGGCCCAAAAAGTTTCTAAGCCACGCTGCCGCACTGTAAAAATAAAAATAGAAGCAATAAGAGGAACAAGAATAACAGCTAGGCTCATGATAAAACTCCAAAAACAAGTGATGAGTGATGAGTGATGAGTGATGAGTTAAAACCTTTTCCTTTTCCCTTTTCCCTTTTTCCTTTTCCCTGCTCTCTCATCTTCCACCTCCAAAAGCCACGACCAAAACCAAAGCGGCAACACCAACAAACATTGCTAATGCATAGGCTCTGGTATAGCCTGTTTGCAACCAACGAATGGCATCACCTAAGAGGTTTATACCTGTTGCACCACCCGTAATACCTTTATCTAAAACTTCAGAGTCAACCAGAGATAATCCAGAAGTAGCCACTTCTGAGGGTTGGGTAAAGAGACGTTTATAGATGGTATCAAACCCAGCACCACTACGAGAAAACTTTGCCAAAGCACTTTCACGAAGTTTAAGCACAGGTTCTCCTTTGCGAACGTGGTAGATCCAGTAACCCAGACCTAAACCAATGGCGGCAGCCACAACAGAAAGCAAAATGAGGAACCACTCGAGTGAGGCACTCGGGTGATGAAACTCGGGATGGGCCGTCGCTTCTTCAATCCATTCCTTAAAAGGATTTTCAAAAGCAAAGGCTGGTAAACCCCAGTAACCTGCAATGACACTAAAGAGTGCAAGTACCATAAGTGGAAAAGTCATTACTGTAGGAGATTCATGCAAATGTGATTTGGCTTCTTTGCTCAAACGTTCATCACCTGCAAACACACAGTGATACCAGCGAAACATATAAAACGCTGTCATGATGGCCGTGATAAGCAAAATCGCATAGATAAAGGTGTTGCCATAACCTTCAATCAAGGTACTGTTAAAGGTTTCAGCAAGAATCGCATCTTTACTAAAAAACCCAGCCAGAAAAGGAACGCCTGCAATAGCCAAGGTTCCAATCAGGGCAGTAGTTCCAGTAACTTTCATATGCTTGCCCAAACCACCCATCTTGCGAATATCCTGTTCGCCACCTAAAGCGTGAATCACAGAACCCGAAGCAAGAAATAAAAGGGCTTTGAAGAAAGCGTGGGTAAAGACATGAAAAATTCCAGCCCAATAAGCACCTGCACCCACTGCTACAAACATGAATCCAAGTTGTGAAATGGTGGAATAGGCCAGAATCTTTTTGATGTCGTTTTGGGTTAAGGCAGCAAAGGCTGCAATCAAGGCTGTTAAAGCACCTACCCAAGCCACCGTCGCCGAAGCTTCTGGGGTAAGCACAAAAATAGGGGAAGCCCTCGAGATCAAATACACACCCGCCGTGACCATCGTTGCCGCGTGAATAAGTGCAGACACTGGCGTGGGGCCAGCCATCGCATCAGGAAGCCAAGTATGTAGTGGTAACTGAGCCGATTTACCACAAGCTGCTAATAATAAAAGAAGCCCAATAGCTGTAATCGTAGGTGGAACAAAGGACATAGCATTGGCTGCTTCATTGACTTGGGAGATGTTCAAGGTTCCAAAGATTTTGAAAATTAGAAACATGGCTAGCAAAAACCCTACATCACCAATGCGGTTGACAATAAAGGCTTTGCGAGCAGCATCAGGATTTTCTTTTTGGCTATACCAAAAACCAATCAGCAAATAAGAACAGACCCCTACGCCTTCCCAACCCACAAAGGTTAATAAGAAATTATCTGCCATAACAAGCACTAACATAGCCGCTACAAATAAATTAAGGGCCATAAAATAACGACTAAACCCATCATCACCATGCATATAGGCAATCGAGTAGAGATGAATCAAGAAACCCACGCCAGTAATAATCATCATCATGGTAATACTTAAAGTATCAATATGAAAACCAAGATTGAGATTAAAGTTGCCAGCCGTTATGTATTGCCAAAGTGGGATATGAACACTGGGCTCATCTAGGCCACGCAAGCTAAAAAACGCCAGTAGAGATAGCAAAAATCCTGCACCAATAGTCATGCTGCCAATAATGCCTGGCAAGGGTTCTTTGAGTGCGCGACCAAAGAGTCCATTAATAATTGCCCCAATTAAAGCCAATAAGGGCGCGTAGGCTGCATATTCAACTATAGTCATACAGTTCTCCCTAAACGCAGCACGATGTTTGTACTGTCACTTTGAGCAGAGCAGAGCGAAGTCGAAGAGTCTGATTTGCGACGTTCGGAGTTTATTCCAAATACAGTGCACCAGATTTCTCGACTTCGTTGCACGGAGTTAATCCTGAGAGAATCTAAAGGGCTCGAAATGACAAATGAAAGTGATGAACAGTTCATAACCGCACCTCTGCCATTGAATCAATTTCGGTACTCGAGCGGTATCTGAAAATGGCCACTAAAATACCCAAGCCCACCGCAACTTCAGCAGCAGCTATCGCCAAAATAATAAACACTGCGGTCTGACCTGATAGCGCAAGGGTTGCACTAACACCCGCCCACTGCCGTGCAAATGCAACCAGAGCTAAATTTGCAGCATTGAGCATAAGTTCAACACACAAAAAAACCATAATTGCACTGCGGCGAGTCAAGACACCCACTGCACCAATAGTGAAAATAATTGCGCTTAGCGCAACGTAATACTCAGTTGGAACCATAAACACCCTCAGTGATGAGTGATAAGTGATGAGTGATGAGTGGTTTTGACTTTCCACTTTCCACTTTCCACTTTCCACTTTCTACTGTTTTTCTCATAACTGCTCCCCCGCCAATGTCTTCGCTTGGTCAATCCAGTTTTCACGCATAATGCGACCTTTGAATTCCTCGAGTTGGCTATCTAGGTCTGTAATGCCCTGCTCACTAAGAGTGGCAATTTGTGTAAAGGTATAAACGCCATTTTTGTGTAACAAACGCTCGAGCTTGGGTCCAACTCCTTTTATTTTTTTAAGGTCATCCCCCTCGAGAACCGCTACACCACCAGACTGCCCAGCATGTCCAGCCGCCGCCACAGGTATCGCAACTTTAGCAGCAGGCTTATAGACTTCTTCAGCTTTGCGTTGCACCAAACTTACCGCTCCAATGATCCCTGTTAGCAAAAGTACACCCACTAGCTGGAAAGCTAGCACAAATTCACTAAATAAAGCCTCACCAATCTGGGCTGCACCACCGCCTTGTAAGGCGTTGCGAACAACCTGTATATCCGGCATTTGATTTGGGTTACGAAAGATACTAATGACCAAACCAAGCGCAGCAAAAACACCCACTGCATACGCTGCCCAACGCATCCAAGGAAACATAAGTTTGGGAGTCTCACCTTGAACATTGAGAAGCATAATTACAAACAAAAACAGCACCATGATGGCCCCGGCATACACAATCACTTGAATTGTGGCCAGGAAGTGAGCCTGCAAGGTCACATAAGTCACAGCTAAAGTAAGCAGCGTAGCGACAAGTGAAAGCGCAGCATGAACAGGTTGCTTGAGTGTAATTACCCCAATGCTACCTATGATCATGACCGCGGAGAGGATAAGGAACGTCAACATAAACACCTCGGATTAAGAGTGAAGAGTGAAGAGTGAAGAGTGAAGATTTGTTCCTTGGTACTACTCAAGAAAATCTTTACTCTTAAATCTTTACTCTTCACTTTACCTAAAATAATCATTAACTCCTCCATAACTTAAGTCGTCGGTTAGTAATCCACGCCCTCGAGTTCAGGTCTCGAGTCTGCCTTAAATCCAACTTTAACTTGCTTGCCTTTGGCTTGCGCTTCTCGGCGTTGCCATTTACTACCTTTTATACCCACCATCATATCGTCTTTACCATAAACAAAATCTTGATATTTGAAATCTGCTAATTCAAACTCGTGACCCAAAACAATTGCACCCGTCGGGCAGGCTTCTTCACACATGCCACAAAAAATACAGCGCAGCATATTGATTTCATAAATGCTGGCGTATCTCTCCCCTGCTGAGGTTGGGTTCTTGGGGTCATTCTCGGCAGCTTCAACATAAATAGCGTAAGCAGGGCAAGCCGCAGCACACAAACTACAACCGATGCACTTTTCTAAATTCGTATCAGGATGACGCAATAAATGATGCCGTCCACGAAAACGGGCCTGAATGGTGGCAGGCTCTTCTGGGTATTGAACGGTCACAGGCTTCTTAAATAAGTGACCAAGCGTTACGCCCATTCCTTTTGCTATGTCTAATACACTCATCGTTAAACTCCTCTACAAAACAAAAGCGATAATCGCTCCACAAATCAACGCACTCGCCAACGCAATCTCGAATATATAAATCCACCCTAAGCGCATAAGCTGGTCATAACGCAAACGTGGCAGGGTTGCCCGCATCCAAATAAAGGTAAACATAAAAATCGCCATCTTGAGAATCAACCAGATAAAAGGCCAGTTTGACATTCCCGGAATCAGATTATCCATAAAAGCTGGTCCCTTGTAGCCACCCAAAAACAGTGTGGCGATAATTGCTGATGCCGTCATCATGTTGACATATTCTGCCATTTGAAACAGAGCCCATTTGATCGAAGAATATTCAGTGAGGTATCCAGCTACAATTTCCTGTTCGGCTTCAGGCATATCGAAGGGTGTACGGTTGATTTCTGCATTGGAGGAAATAAAGTAAGTGCCAAATGAAATCAGAAGCGGAATCCACAACCAAGGACTCACTGCCCAAATGTTTGCTTCGACAATGCCGCGAAGATTTAAGGTTCCCGCAATCATAATAACTGTTAAGGCTGAAAGTCCAAGACCAAGCTCGTAAGAAATCATTTGCGCTGAAGCGCGTAAACTTCCTAAGAGCGCATATTTACTGTTTGAAGCCCAACCACCCAAGAAGATACCGTAGACACCAATGCTGGTGGCGGCAAACACAAATAAGAGTGCGATATCCAAATCCATTACCCAAGGATTAAAGCCAAACAAACTACCTGCTGGGCCTGCTGGAATCGCGCCAAAGGCCACAAGCGCAAAGACGATGCTGATAAATGGTGCAAGCAAATAAACAAATTTATCTGCTGCCGAAACAGTGATGTCTTCTTTGAAGATGGATTTAATCGCATCAGCAATCGGTTGAAGAAGTCCAAAAGGGCCAACGCGGTTCGGTCCGTAGCGGTGCTGCATTCTACCTAAGAGTTTACGCTCGATGACGGTCATATAGGCAAACGCACCAAGCAAAACCGCGCAGAGAACCAGAGCTTTTACGAAGGTGATATACCAAGGATCAATAGGAGTTACCGGCATCAGGCCACCTCGAGCGCATGTTGTATTTTTTTAAGACTTGTCATATCGGCAGCAACCAAGCCTACAGGTTGCTCAGGCAATGCAGGTACACTCATCATACCGCCAGTTACAGCGTCAGTGATTTGAACTTGCAGTTTACGAGTAAAGCCGCCAACATTAAGTGAAACGACATCATCTTGACGCAAGTTGTGAAAAGCAGCATCAGTTGGATGAATAGAAAGTTTTGCGTCTCCATGGGCAGCGCGAAGGTGATGATTGCGCGAAATATATTCAGCACGAATCATACTCGGCGCAACGATGACATTGCCATTTGGTGTTGACGTAGTGGATGTCACAACATGAGTGATAGGTTTTTTAGACTTTGCAATCATACCTTCTTCTGGAAGTTCGGCAAGGTCAACATCAATCAGCTTTTTGAGAGCGCGTTGTGAACTGCGAACACTGCGACCCTCGAGCTTTATCTCTTTTACATCGGCAATGTATTTGACAACGCCTGTAAAATCTTCAGATTGCCCACCTTCAACTGGTGCAGCGTTCACACTCAAGTAACGTCCTTCCAAATTTACAACCGTGCCATCTTTTTCATAGCCAGATTTTGCAGGTAGCACCACATGAGCAAGTTCTGTGGTTTCGTTGTGGAACATATCATGAACAACAAGAAGCTCGAGGGCTTTTAACTTCTCAGCAAGGTTTGTATCTTTAGCAAGATTCAGTCCAGAGATGATCAGCGATTTTGCAGAACCATTTAGCATTTCGCTGTAACCATAACGTGCATGGCTCGGCAGAACCCCAAGAGACTCTAAACCATAACTGTTCGCCATTGCGCCAAGGTTCATTTGTTTGCTATTGGTAGCTTTTGCTAAAGCCTCAGCAGCTTTTGCAGCTTCCGCAGAAGACAACACAAATCCACCACAAATAATCACTGCATTTTTGGCTTCGCTTAGTTGCTTAACCAGCGCTTGTGCATCTTCGGTTTTTAATCCGAACGAAGAAGTGTCAATGCTCTCACCACCAGCAATTTTTACAAGCGCGTTCAGCAACGCAGCTTCTTGTCCAGCCGTGTACTGAACACTGCGTCCAGCATGATTCATCAGGTCAACATGATAAGGGGCAAGCACGGTCAGGATTTGTTTTTTGCGTGGTGCATGTTCTTTTAGACGCAAGTCCGCAATGGGTACACCATGCGGCATAAGTTCAGGAATGGGTATCCCTTTAAGGGCATCTTTAATCCGCAAATCAAGGGCAGGAATTTCTTCAGTGACATCAGCTATCACCAAAATCGCATCTGAGGTTGCCACATCTTCCATGGTTACAGGCGTTTGTGGAATCACCGAAGCAGCGTAGCGCGGATAATGATCAAGCTGACCTGTCTTGAGAAATTCAGCTAAGCCTTTAGCAGAAAAACCTTCCTCGAGGGTTGCGTCAGCTCTTAACACGATACCTGTATCTTTAGAAAGTTTATTTGAAATATAGCTGGCTGCCTCTTCCCAGGTACTAGGCTCGAGCTTGCCATTTTTTCTTAGCAATGGTGTTTTGATTCTATCTGCACTACCCACATATTCATGACCAAAACGAATCCCATCATCAATCCAGGTTTTATTGATTTTTGTATTCAGAGCAGCTTTAATGCGCTCAATGCGCCCTGTGCGCGCATCAATCATAATAGCACTACCAGAAGCATCATCCAAACTTGTCGAGCGCGTGTGGTCATATTCCCAGTTGCGTCCACGAAAACGACTGGTGGAATCAAGTAGCGCACCCACAGGACAAATATCTGTGATGTTACCTGTGAAGTTGCTGGGCATTCCGTCATCCACTGTGCCAATATAGGTGTGTCCACCACGCTCAATAAAATCTAAAACTTCATCACCAGGAACTTCTTCAAAATAACGCACACAGCGTTTGCAGTGAATGCAGCGTTCTCGGTCAAGCGTAATGAGTTCTGAGAGCGCGTGGTGTTTTTCCTGATGGCGTTTATCAAACACAAAGCGCGATAAGCCTGAACCATATTCATAAGAACGGTCTTGCAATTCGCAAGCTCCACCCTTGTCACACGTTGGGCAATCAAGCGGATGGTTAATCAGCGTCATCTCTACCATGCCACGCTGCGCGCGCACCGCTTCATCAGCCAAGGTATCAATGGCCATACCTTCCATGATGGCAGTCGTGCAGGTAGCCATAGGATTTGGAAACCAGAAAATTTTTGGCTCTTTGGTCACTTCATCTAAAACCCAAGTGCCATCAGGGTTTTTTCTTGGCGCACCTACTTTGGCTAGGCACATCCGGCAAGCCCCAATCGGTGACATATATTCTTGTGAACAAAAATAAGGCACGTCATAGCCAGCCGCAAACACAGCGTCAATAGCTGATGTTCCAGGTTTCAAATCTAGTTCTACATCGTTGACTTTGACTTTCATAGCAGATACCCCTCGAGTAATTTTCCCTTGATTCCTCCAAATACCTTTCTATCATTTCCTTCGTCATTGCGAGGAGCGTCTTGGAATAAATGAGATGCCAACCAAGTTATCACTGCATTTAGAATGAACGAGCGACGAAGCAATCTCCCTTCACGCAATAGCTGAAAGGAGTTTTTATAGTCGTTAAAAACCCTCTTTATTTCAAAATCAGAGCAAGGAGATTGCTTCGTGGATGTAGCAACGTTTAACTGAGTTGATGTTAAATCCACATTCAACTGAGACTCGCAATGACAAAATGTTGTATTCATTCTGCCCACCGCGACTTACTAGGATACATAGATTTCTTGTTCTCAATCATGTATTCATACTCATGACGAAAATGTTTGATACTCGCTTGCACAGGCATGATGCACGCATCAGCCAACACACAAAACGAACGCCCACGAATATTCACCGAAACTTCTTCAATAAGTTCCAAGTCGCCTTTTTCACCAAGTCCCGCCAAAAGTTTTTGATACATCTTGGGAAGCCAGGTTGCAACACCTTCACGGCAAGGCGTACATTTTCCACAAGACTCGTGTGCATAAAAACGCACGATGTTATAGAGCGCGTCTACCATACACTTGTCTTTAGGAATTAAGATAAGCCCACCTGTACCGAGCATTGAACCAGCTTTGGCAACCGAGGCATATTCCATCGGCATATCTAAATACTGATCAGTGAAAGGAAACATGGGGCAACTCGAGCCACCAGGAATAAATGCTTTGACTTCTTCTGTGGGTCCGCCGCCAAGTCCAAAAATAATTTCACGATAGGTAATACCCATCGGCACTTCAAAAACACCATTACGCTTAAAAGGTCCACTAAGCTGTACATGATGAAACCCTTTGGAGTCATCCGTTCCCATAGCCGAATACCAGGCTGCGCCCCTACTAATAATATGTACTGCACTAGCAATACTGGTTACGTTATTGATCGTTGTGGGCAAACTGTACACACCAGCCTGAGCAGGAAAAGGTGGCTTGAGACGAGGGTTGGCACGAAATCCTTCAAAAGAATTCATCAGTGCAGTTTCTTCACCACAAATATAAGCACCCGCCCCACGATGCAAAATAACCTCAAATTCAAAAGTAGAACCAAAAAGATTCTTACCTAAAAATCCTTCACGCTTAGCATCTTCAATGGCTTTATATAATCTTTCATAGGCTAAATAATATTCGCCTCGAATATAAAGAACGCCTTTCGTAGCCCCAATGGCATAACCCGCAAGAATCAGACCTTCAATCATTTGATGCGGGTCATCTTCTAAAACATATCTGTCTTTGCAAGACCCTGGTTCAGATTCATCAGCATTGCAAACAATAAACCTCTGCCGACCATCTACTGGCGGCATAAAAGACCACTTCAATCCGGTAGGAAACCCAGCTCCACCCCGACCACGCAGTCCAGATTTTTTCATTTCTTCTACTACGTCTACTGGTTTCATGTTGGTAATAGCTTTTTTAGCTGTTTCATAGCCACCATGACTCTTGTAAAACTCGAGGGTGTGCGAATTTTCAACCCCAACGTACTTGTACATCACCACTTCATAACGAGGATCTTTACGACTGGTGATTTGTTTTGGTTTTTCAGCAACGGCTGTGTCCATTACAAGACCTTCGCTTTCTCCGCACCTGCATTATCGCCACTGCGCTCACGCCAGGGTTCGGGTAATTTATCTTGCTTCATTGAATCAAGTAACAGTTTGCAACGTGATTTGGTGACTTTCTCAAAATAGGTATCATTGACTTGTAATACTGGGGCAGTGGTGCAAGAACCCAAGCACTCAACTTTTTGAATACTGAATCGTCCCTCTTTGTCTGCCTCACCGTTAACAAGTCCTGTCTCTTCACAAATAAAATCATACATTTCATCTGAACCAGCCAGCGCGCAAGAAAGTGTCGAGCAAATTTGCAAATGGTATTTACCCACTGGATGCTCGTGGTACGTGCTGTAAAAACTCATTACACCTTTGACTTCCGTGGGGTGGAGTCCAACGATGTCTGCAATTTCATGAACTCTTGGTTCACTGACATGCAGTTCGGCGCGTTGCACTTCCCATAGTAGTGGCATGACTGCACTGCGGCGGCCGTAAGGTGGGTAGCGGTTTAGGATTTCGTTGAGGACATCCTGTTTATCCGCGAAGAATGGTTTTAGTGTTTGTAATTCTGTCATTAAATTTCACTCCTAGCTCGCATAGTTTGTTTTTGCTCAAATAGCTTGCTGAGCGATGTCACCATTTGCGAAGCAAGGGGCTGAAGCCCCTTGTTGACGGGTAAGTTATGCTTAGCCCCTTGCCACAGTTTGCAGTAAAACCAGTCATTCATCTCGTCAAAAAGTACTCGAGTCATCACTTATCCCCACTCGAGCCCAGCATCCAGCCCACTAAAACACTAAATACAATTCCCACGACTACCCACAACACCATATCGCCAGTAGCAACCCCAAGAGAAATACCCATAGAGATTCCAAAGGTTAGGGCAATGGCTATGTAAAAGAGTGTTTTTTTCTTGGTCTGGTTCATATAAATAAGGTGTTGGGTGTTGGGTGCTAGGTGTTGGGAAAAGCGTTTTAGCTAATACCTATCACCTATAACCCATCACCTACTTATCTACGTCTCCCATCACAGGATCAAAGCTGGCAATGTTCACAACCATATCGGCAAATAACCCACCCAAACAGGCCGGCTCGAGACTTTGCAAATTCATCAGGCTAGGTACACGCACTTTTACACGGTAGGGCATCGAGCCACCATCAGAAATAATGTAATATCCCAGTTCACCTCTGGCACTTTCGGTGGGTACATAGACTTCACCGCGTGGTGGATGAAACCCTTCGGTGACCAGTTTGAAGTGGAAGATGACAGCTTCCATCGAGTTTTCTAATTCGCTGCGGGGCGGCAAAGAAATACGGCGGTCTGGATCTTTTACGGGGCCAGGCTCGAGCATATCTAAGGCCTGCTCAATAATTTTTAGACTCTCGTACATTTCTTCAAAGCGCATCATAAAGCGTGCGTGTACGTCACCTTTTTCAGAAGTCGGTACATCAAAATCATAATCTTGATAACCGCTATAGGGTTGCACCTTACGGAAATCAAGCCCAATTCCACTAGCCCGAAGTGACGGACCAGTTAAGCCATAATCCAAGACTTGCTCTTTTGTTAAAATGCCAATACCTTGGGTGCGCTGCAAGAAAATATCGTTCTTAGCAAAAAGCGCAGCGTATTGATCCATCATTTTGGGAAAACCTTTAATAAACTTGCGAACCGCATCTTCAAAACCTTCAGGTGTATCCTTGGACAAACCACCCACACGGAAGTAACCATAATTCATCCGCACACCACAGACCATTTCAAAAATATCTATAATCTGTTCGCGTTCACGCATGGTGTAAAAAAAGAGTGTGAGCGCGCCCATATCGAGAATACCAGTACCAAAGAAAACCAAATGGCTCGCAATGCGGTTGAGTTCTGTCAGAATGACGCGAATGCGCTCAGCACGAACAGGGACTTTTGCGTCCATGAGTTTTTCAACAGATAGAACATACGCAAGGTCGTGACCAAAAGCGTGGAGATAATCCATGCGGTTGGAGTACGTCACGCCTTGTTGATAAGTGCGGTTCTCCATCGTTTTTTCAAAGCCTGTATGGAGATAACCAATCTGTGGAATAATCTTGGCGATGCGTTCACCGTCAAGGTCAACGACTAAACGCAAAACACCGTGTGTACTTGGGTGCTGCGGCCCAACGTTGATTCGCATGTACTTGGTTTCAAATTCACCGTGCGGCGTTGGCACCTGATAACCTGATGTTACCTGCTGTTTATGACCAGATGATACCTGCTGTGCGTTTCTAATTGCCACTGCGTACTCCTTTCCGTGCGCCGCCTCTAAAGCCTGTCAACCCTTTGTCTTGTCCTGTCATACCTGCGCGAAAAGCGGCAGGGTCGAGAAAACGTCCGTCATTAAATAAGGTTGGGGTTTCACCAAGCGGAAAATCTTTGCGGTGTGGGTGTCCATCTAGGTCTTCAGGAGTGATGAGCTTGCGTAAATTTGGGTGTCCTTCAAACTCAACTCCAAACATGTCATAGACTTCGCGCTCCATGAAGTTTGCACCTTTCCACAGGTGTGTAATGGTGGGCAGAGTTTCGCCGTCATCAACATTCACGCGAATAAAAACGCGCTCGTTTTGGGCAATGCTATATAAGTTATAGGCAACTGTAAAACGTTTTCCTTGGTGTCCCGGATACTCAAGGTAATCAAGCCCAAAAATATCTGAAATCATCTCAAAGCCAGCATCTTTTGCAGCTTTCACAGCGTTGACAATTTCTTTTTTCTCAATAGTAACGCTAACCATGCCTCTAAATTCACCGGGCTTGCCACCGTGTTCTTTTAGTGTTTCCACTACGGTTTCTACGAGACTCATGATTGAACTCCCAATAATTGAAGGTTGAAGATTGAAGATTGAAGATTGTAAAAGTCTTTAATCTTAAATCTTAAATCTTGAATCTTGAATCGCCTCATCGTGACCACCCCTCAACAGTAGGAAGTTTTACCCCACGCTGATCAAAAACTTCGCCGCGTACTTTTTTCTGGAGTTGCATCACTGCGTAAATAAGGGCTTCTGGGCGTGGCGGGCAACCTGGTACGTAAATATCTACAGGAACCACTGAATCTACATTTTGCACGATGGCGTAGTTGTTAAACATGCCACCCGAACTCGCACATGCACCCATGCTAATCACCCACTTGGGGTCAGGCATTTGCTCGTAAACGCGGCGCATCACTGGAGCCATTTTTTTGCTCAAACGTCCAGCGACAATCATCACATCAGCCTGACGTGGGCTAGCACGAAATACTTCTGAACCAAAACGAGCTAAATCATTGCGGCTGTTTGTGGATTGCATCATTTCAATAGCGCAGCAAGCCAAGCCAAAAGTAACCGGCCAAAGGCTGTTACTACGCCCCCAAGCCACGAGTTTCTCGAGCGAGGTAAAAAGTATCCCTTCATTCTCGAGTTCTTGAACATCTTTGGTAAATAAATCAGTAAGTGCCATAATTTTTAGCTGGTCAGCACTTCAGCATTTCAGCATGCCAGGATTTTAGCTGACTAGCTGAAATGCTGAAATGCTACCTCCAGTTCAACACACCTTTCTTCAACATATAAACATATCCCACCATCAACACCACCACAAAAATTATGGCGTTAAAAAACAAAAACTCAGGTTGTGCCTTAAACTTTATAGCTAGTGGGTAAAAAAAGGCCGTTTCAATATCAAACATAATAAACATCATGGCCACTAAATAAAAATGAACTGGGAAACGCTCACGCGCTGTACCAACAGCAGGCACACCCGATTCATAAGCGGCAAGCTTAGTCTCTGTGCCTTTCTTGGGTCCTAAAAGCCCGCCTACTGCCAAGGCCAGTACACCAATAAACCCTGCAGCTAAAAACATCCAGAAAATGGTTTGGTACACGGTTCTCCTTTCAACAAACTTCTAAGCCTCACTTAGGGCGTTTTGCCCCTTGTGCGCCTTTTCACAATATATGCATGACAGCCTAGCATGTTAGAGCATAATGAGACAAGGGTGCTGCGGTACAAAATTGGGTTTATTCAATCACTATGTTTATTGCGGTCTAAATAGTCAGAATTCAGTAGTCAGAATTCAGCCTAGATTTTCTACTGACTACTGAATTCTGACTACTGGCTCTTTAAAATATATTTTCATTAACCAAAACTTCAAATAGAGGTTAAAGTAGGCAAATGGACACCCACCTTATTTATCAGCTTAGGTTTTTGTCTGACTTAACCGAAGGTCCTCAGGGCAAACCGCTTTTTGTCTACACCGATATTGAAAGCAAAAAAGATGAAGCTCCTAATTATCGCTCACGCTTGGCCACCTGGGATGAGGGCTTGCACTTACTTACGCAAAGCGAGGCCAAAAAACCTTTTTGGCAGGGCAACTACATTTACTTTATGCGTAAAGTGGATAAAGTCAGTCAGTTATTTCGCTTGCCCATTAGCGGCGGCGAAGCCGAGCAACTCACTTTTTTCAAAGCTGGCATAACACATTACAAAGCAAACCCTGATGGCTCAAGTATTGCCCTTTTAAGCCAAGGCGACTATCAAAGCAAACCTGACCAAGCCAAAATATTTGATACCTGGCCAGTTAAATATGACCAAAAAGGACTGCTAGGCCCCACTGCTGGGCTCTGGCTCTGGCTAAATGGAAGCAGCCAACTGCTTTATCAACCCCAGCAAGAGATTGAAGAAATCACTTGGAACACAGGAGGCACAGGTCTTTATCTGGTCATGGCAGGCACGGCTCAAGAAAAGTGGAGCTGGAAACAAAGAGTCTACTCTCTAGGTCTGGATGGAAACTTAAATGAACTCTTTGGTGGCGTAGGCCCAATAAGTACCCCAGATGGAGGTCTGGCTTATCTAGCTCATGCCTGGGACTATGGTGGTGGAACCGAGTCAAAGCTCTATCACCACAATAAAGGAAACACTCGCTTGCTGACTGAGGGGTCTTTTCTTAATTCGATCAATTCAGATATGCGTATTGGCAGTGCTGTGCAAACCCCAACTTTGGGACCAGATGGGGCGTTGTATGTGGTGACCACGAAAGATGCTTCCGCTCGAGTTCTGAGGGTAAGTCTCGAGGGTCACAGTGAGTTCATGACACCAGCCGAGCAATCCGTATTGGGCTACGCCATTTGTGGCAGCGAACTCTACACCCTAAGTGAAACACTTACGCAGGGAGCCACGCTCAAAAAAGCCGATAAGGTTTTATTTGACCCCAATGCTGATGTTTTGCCCAATTTGCCAATTCCCGCACCTATTATTCATCAAACTGAAAGTCATGGTGTTCCGGGTTGGGTACTACTGCCAGAAGGGCAGGGCCGCATCCAGTTATTTTGTATATTCATGGCGGTCCACACACGGCTTTTGGTCATGCGCTTATGCTTCAACTTCAGTTTTTTAGGTCCCACGGATATGCTGTGGCCTACTGTAATCCCAGGGGCTCGACTGGCTATGGACAAGATTATGTAGAACTAGGGAAACGTTGGGGAGATATTGACGAAGCTGACTTGATGAGTTTCTTAGATACTGTTTTGGGCCAATTCCCACTAGACCCCAAGCGAATCGCTGTAGCTGGAGGTTCTTACGGTGGCTACATGACCAACTGGCTCACGGCCCGTTATCCAGATCGCTTTAAGGCCGCCGTGACTGACCGCAGCATTTGCAACTGGACTAGTTTTTTTGGAGCATCAGACATTGGGCCACGCTTTACTACTTTGCAACTTGGGGCTACACCCTGGGAAAACCCAGAAGTGTTATGGGAAAAAAGCCCCATGCGTTTGGTGCATCAAGTCAAGACTCCTACCTTGGTCGTTCATTCCGAGCAGGATCACCGCTGCCCTATTGACCAAGGTGAAAGCTGGTATACCCTGTTATTGCAACGCGGTGTTCCTACCCGCTTTTTTCGCTGCCCCGAAGAAGGTCATGAGCTTTCGCGTTCAGGTCGTCCGGATAGACGTATTGCAAGACTTGAGGCCTATCTCGAGTGGTTCAAAATGTATTTATAGGAACACATTGCTAGAGAATACGGCTTCCCTAGCTGGAAAAAACTCAAGCTCTACGTTGAGGCCTTAGAAGAAATCACTCGAGCAAAGCCACGTCAGTTATCTATCAGGAAAATCTTCATCCGAGAGCTGGTAAATCAACCTCATTGGTCAAAAAATCATTATAGCGAAATACTTGGTCATCGTTTTTCTATAATGCCTTTGAAGATATTTTGAGCGTGGTGAGGCAGTTATTGCAAATCATCAACATTCACTGTTGGTAAGTTTACTGAGGTCTAAACACACAAACCCGTGTGCGCTATAACTGCGCTATTGCACTTGATCATTTAGCAGATGAGCGTTGCACAGAACCTCTGCGTCAACTCTTAAACGATTCTGTACCAAGAGTCCGCCGTGCTGCCGTGCATAGTCTAAGTTGTGATGCTTGTAAAGTTTCGCCGTTATCGAACCATGACGGCCTTACAGAAACACTGATAAACATGGCTCTACATGACCCCAGTATTCGTGTGCGCCGTGAGGCGGTGAATGGTTTGGTTGAATCCTGTGATAGAAAAGCAATACCTGTTTTGAAGGACTTGCTGAGTCACATGACACTATCATCCAACGTACAGCACACCATTCGTTAGAGAATCAAAAAACTACTACAAACTCTTATCAAATGCGGTTTTCAAGGCAGCCTTGACATCATCTTTTAAAAAGCTTTTTCGCCGATTTTGGCGTCAGGAACTCTGAACTGAGATACACTAGGAGATGTTGGCTAAAAGTCAACAATTGCGATGGAGGTAGTAATGAAGCGATTGATAATTATAAGTTCGTTGATATGTTTGCTTGCGGAGTGTAATGTGCAACTCTCCCCAAAGGGTACTGAATCGAAGCAAATTGAACCCCAAAACCACGGTCTATCTCTGGTGAGTAGTGCTCTAACCACGACTTCCTTTTCAGGTGTTTCAGTTGCTGTCAGATCAGATGGAAATCCGGTAGTTGCCTATGGTGTTTTCCCTAATCTCTATGTCGAACGATGGAATGGTAGTGATTGGGTAGATATGAGTGGAACCTTGGATCCAATTGCTGTGGACCCAACAACCTTCAATGGTAGTCCGCTAAATGGTAGTCCTGCTAAACCATCACTGGTACTGGATAGTACCGATAACCCAGTTGTAGCCTGGCAGCAAGAGAATAAAACTTATGTTAGCCGCTGGAATAGCGCAGGTTGGGTGCTGTACAACGCAACAATAGGTACAGGTACTAATAATACAATTAATCCATCTTTGGGGTTGGACATCAGCGGAAATCCAGCGGTAGCATTTGCTGAGGGTGTTCCTCGGGTAGGCGGTGGATTTGATTATAATATTTATGTTAAACACTGGAATAGCACTTTATGGGAGCAATACGGAAGTGGACCTCTTGACAATGACCCCGATATACTAGGTGTTCATGAACCTTCTTTAGCAATGGATGGAAATAACCTAGTAGTAGTTTGGCATGAACAAGGTTCTCTTCTAAATGGAAACAATCACAATAACTATATTAGAAAGTGGAATGGCACAGCTTGGTCAGCTGCCACATCTGTAGCCGAAACGATTTTTGTAGAAGACCAACCCTCTATTGCCCTCGACATTAATAAGAATGCTTTCATAGCTTTTCGTAGGGCAACTACGTCAGGATTGCAGGTTTATGTTCAATACCTTGATTTTAATAATTCGGCCAATAATGTAACAACAGCCGCCTTAAATGTGGGAACTTGTAGCACTTGTAATGCTTCGTTCCCTAAAGTGGCAATAGATGCTAATAATACGGTTGTAGTTGTGTGGACAGAAACTGTTGGCACGTCTAATAACCTGTATGTCAAACGCTTAGTTGGTAATATTAGTAGCGGTAACTGGGAACTTGTTGGGGGTGGAGCATTAGACATTAGTCTTGCAAATAATGCTTCGCCAGAGCCTCCTGCGATTGCGATGACCAACGGTAGGTTAGCTGTGGGTTGGGTGGAAATTAACAGCACTAATAGTGCCATAAGAAACTTTTACGTCAAAAGCAACTACACCACCACTTGGGAACCCCTAGGTGGTGCATTAGATAACACTGTAACCAATAGTGCTATTGATAGCTCAATAACAAGAAAAAGCGATAATACATCAGTAGTAGCTTGGCTAGAAAACGGTGCAGATATTTACGTCAAGGAGTGGAATGGTACGCAATGGTCACTATTGGGTGGTGTCGTTGATTCGCCGACCATCGTCTCACTGTCACCAGATGTAGTAATGCGTTCAGATGATAGACCTGTCATTACTTTTCGCCAGGGAGGACATATCTATGTCAAAGAATGGAGTGGTAGTGCCTGGACACAAATTGGTAGTGTTTTGGATACTGTTTTAGCCAATTCCACAAATCGACCTTCAATCGATCTTGATAGTTCCAATAATCCTGTGGTGTCATGGGAGGAAACGGTCGGTACATCTTTAAATATTTATGTCAAAAAGTGGAATGGAACAGCTTGGGTTGCTATGGACGGCTCAGCAACGAATACCCCATTAGATATTGTTCCTACTCAGGATGCTTCGTCGCCTTCCTTAATCTTAAATAATGCGAATAGACCGGTAGTAGCATGGCATGAAAAAGAAGTCGGAAGCAGTACAAACTACAATGTTTATGTCAAAAGGTGGAACGGTAGTGCTTGGGATCAGTTAGGGAGTGCAGTAGATACCAACATTTCTCAAAGTACCATCAATCCTTCATTAGCTTTGGACAGTGGTGGGGCTCCTACTGTTGCCATTCAGCAAGCCAACAATATCTATGTAAGGCGGTTTAATAACACGTCACTTCTTTGGGTAACACAAGGTGGGTCTGCTGCACTAGATGTTGTCACAACTCGGAGTGCCCAACTTCCTTCATTGGCAATCGGTTATGGCAATGAGCTATTTGTGACCTGGCAGGAACAAGTTGCGACTGGTAATTTTGATATTTTTGCAAAGAAGCGTAGTGGTTCAAGCTGGATACCGCTTACACCAACTAATACTGAACTCGATGTGTCGCAAGCGAGTGATGCCAGACGACCCGATCTAATTCTAAGGACTGATAATAATCCTGTGGTAGTTTGGGATGAAAAAGCTACAACGACTGGAGCTACAGAGAATATTTATGTGAAGTTGTTCTAAAGTTTTTGCCCTAATAAACAAAATCACTTACTGGGTTTTTACACATAAACTTAGGTGATTAGACAATAAATTTAGGCTCGAGTTCATCTTTTGGACTCGAGCCATGTTTACACAACGAGCAAGCAGAAGAACAATTACGCAAGTTCTCTCAAAATACCTCGAGCAACCTATATCAAGAAATTAACAAAAAATTCCCTCTGCTTGTACAGAGGGAATAAACTGGAATGGCTCTACATGACCCCAGTATTCGTGTGCGCCGTGAGGCGGTGAATGGTTTGGTTGAATCCTGTGATACAAAAGCAATACCTGTTTTGAAAAACTTACTCGAGGATAAAGACCCCGTTATTCAACGTCTTGTTCGCAAACCCTTAACACATCCCTAAAAAAGGGCAGGGCGCATTTGCCAAACAGCAAATGCGCCCTGTTGCACCCCAGCGTAAAACCTATTTGACTTCGATGACTGCGCCTGCGGCCTCGAGTTTAGTTTTGATTTGACCTGCTTCATCCTTATTGATGTTTTCTTTAACCACGCCACCAGCTTCAACTAGATCCTTGGCTTCTTTAAGACCAAGACCGGTAATAGCACGGACTTCCTTGATAACCTCGAGCTTCTTAGCACCTGCATCTTTAATAGAAACGGTGAATTCAGTTTGCTCAACCGCAGCAGGAGCCGCAGCACCCGCACCCGCAGCCATCATCATGCCCATAGGCATAGCTGCAGCAGCTTCAACGCCCCACTTGTCTTTAAGACCATCAACCAAATCAACTAATTCAAGTACAGTTAGTGAGCTAAGCTGATCCATCATTTGTGCTTTATCAAATGCCATTGTGTTTCTCCTTAAAAAGTAACTTTATTTTTCTTGCAACTTTATGATTTAGATTCAAAATTCAAGGTTGAAGATTGAAAATTAAAAAAATCTTGAATCTTTAACCTTCAATCTTGAATCGCCTTTATGCTGCTTCTTTTAATTTCTCCGAATAGTTGTTTAATACACCGACCAGGTTGCGTTGTGGACCCTCGAGAACTGTAACCAATTGTTGCAATGGACTTTGCAACACACCCACGAGCTGGCTGTAAATCTGCTCGCGCGTAGGCAGTTTGGAAATTCTCTCAAAGGCATCAGCAGCCACTTGGCTACCTTGCAACATACCACCTTTAGCAACAGGTAAATCTTTGGGATGAGCTTGAATATAATCCGTAATCGCCTTAACTGGGGCAACCATATCTTCGCCAACCAGTACCAGCGCAGTGGGGCCTTGTAAAACCTCACCAAACGTCTCAACACCGTGTTCTTTTAGAACCACGTTGATAAGCGTATTTTTAGCAACGAGCATTCGCCCGCCTGCCGCACGGATTTTCTTCCGCAAAGAACCTACTTCTGATGCAGTCAGTCCCTGGTAATCAACCAAGAAGAATGTCTTCGTATCACCCATAACTTCACGAAGTTGGGTGAGCGAGGTCGCATTCTTTGGGTTTGCCATGATGACCTTTCTCTGGGGGTATCATCCCGTTATCAAAAACGGAAAGACACACCTTACTTAACTTTAAACTCGATTCGCATTCGTCGTAATCATTTAAGAAACCACTTTGGCTTCTTCAAGCTTTTCTAAAATGCTACTTTATCCGCGACACGCAGCTCCACCATCCTTCCCCTTTCTAAAAAGGGGTTAGGGGATTCGTCTCGGCAGGGTCTTTAAGCCTTGGCAGGCCCCTGCTGTCTCCAACGCCAAAAAGGTGCTACGCACCCGGGGTGCTAAAAATACGATTCAAGGTTTAAGATTAAAGATTGAAGATTTTTTTACTCTTTACTCTTCACTCTTCAATCTAAATCGAAACCTTGAGGCTTGGCCCCATTGTAGAAGTTACAAATAAGGTCTTCAGATATAAACCTTTGGACGATTCGGGTTTGGCCCCTTCTACAGCTTTTTTAAGAGCTGCGAGGTTCTCTACGAGTTTAACTTCATCAAAACTGGCTTTACCAATTGGGGCATGAACTACGCCAGTTTTATCAGCACGAAATTCAATCTGACCGGCTTTAAGCGCGCGAACAATCCCGCCAATATCTGGACCCACAGTGCCTGCTTTAGGGTTAGGGAGTAACCCTTTAGGACCTAAAACGCGGCCTAACTTACCACCAATGGTGGCCATCATATCTGGGGTTGCAACCACGGCATCAAAATCCATCCAACCACCCAAGATTTTTTCTACAACTTCTTCAGAGCCAACATGATCTGCGCCAGCAGCTTGAGCATCGGCGATTTTCTCGCCTTTGGTAATGGCCAACACACGCACAGTTTTACCTGTACCATGTGGCAAAGCTACCGTGCCACGCACGTTTTGGTCAGATTTTTTAGTGTCAATACCCAGCTTAAAATGAGCTTCTATGGTTTCATCAAACTTAGCCGTGGCTAAGGTTTTGACCAAGGCAGTAGCTTCTTGAGCCGAATAAACTTTATTGCGATCTATTTTTGTTTCCAAAGCGCGATAACGCTTACCATTGAAATACTTAGGCATTGTCGGGCTTCCCTTCTACTACTACACCCATAGCACGGGCTGAACCAGCAATAATTTTGGCTGCACCAATTTCATCATTAGCATTTAAGTCGGCCATTTTTTGCTTACCCAGTTCAATGCACTGGGCCCAGGTAATTTTTCCAACTTTTTCCTTGTGGGGGACTTTAGAGCCTTTATCAATGCCAGCCGCCTTGCGAATCAAATAACTCGCAGGTGGCGTTTTCATAATAAAGGTAAAAGAACGATCAGAAAAAATCGTAATTTCTACCGGAATAATTGCGCCGGCTTGTGACGCAGTTGCAGCATTGTATTCTTTGACAAACTGCATAATATTACCACCGTACTGACCTAGTGCAGGACCTACAGGTGGTGCAGGCGTTGCAGCCCCAGCAGGGAGTTGCAACTTAACGATACCAGCTATTTTCTTTGCCATATTTCCTCCTTAGCTCCCTCGAGTGCTTGGCCAGCAACGAGGTCTTAACGCCAGAAATAATTCAAGATTTTAAGGTTGAAGGTTCAAGATTTTTTAATTTTCAATCTTTAACCTTACACTTTTCAATCTGAATTTTACGTTTTCATCACCTGCGAGAAGTCCAATTCGACTGGTGTTTCTCGCCCGAAGATCGAAACCAAAACTTTGACTTTACCTTTATCAGGGTCTAGGTCTGAAACCACACCCGTAAAATCTGCAAAGGGGCCAGTGGTAACTTGCACCATATCGCCAAGATTGAATGATACTTTGACTTTGGGTTTTTCCTTAGAAGCACCCACCCCAAACGTACCAAGCATCCGTTGCTCTTCTTCACGGCTTAGAGGAACAGCTCTGGTAGCAGTCCCTACAAATCCAGTCACACCCGGGGTATAGCGAACCACTTCCCAAGATTCATTTGGCTCTTCTGGGTTATCCCCCATATCCATTTGCACAAAGATATAACCCGGAAAAAGCTTGCGCTTGACCACTTCTTTTTTGCCACCACCCGCATGTTCTACGGTTTCTTCCATAGGTAAGACCACCTGATAAACCTGGTCGGTCATACCCATAGAACGCGCACGACTAAGGATATTTTCCTTGACCTTTTCTTCGTGACCCACATAGGTGTGGATGGCATACCATTCAATAGACATAATCTTTAAAACCTTAGACCTAAAATAAAGCGAATAAGGTTGCCTAAAACAAAATCAGCAGCCAACAAAAACAAGATAGTTAAGAAGACAAAGAAAATGGTGGCTTGGGTGGACTGAATGACCTCATCACGGGTAGGCCAAGTAACACGGCCTAATTCAGCCCTCGAGTTGCGTAAATATTCTAAGAGACCCTTCATACAGACCTTCGATTCTAGCAGGTTTAGTAAACGTTAGGATAGACCTAGCAATACAGTCCTAATTTTTACACCCTGATATATAACTTTAAGGCTTTTATAGCCTTCAAGCATTAACCTTACACTTTCAACTTTACTTAGTCACCGCAGAGACAACACCAGCACCAACAGTACGCCCACCTTCACGAATAGCAAAACGCAGACCTTCTTCCATGGCAATAGGCTTAATCAGCTCTACTGCAAGCTCCACATTGTCCCCAGGCATCACCATCTCTATGTTGCTGGGAAGGGTGACGATTCCTGTGACATCTGTGGTCCTAAAGTAAAATTGTGGTCTATATCCATTGAAAAAGGCACTATGACGACCACCTTCTTGTTGCTTGAGGATGTACACAGAACCTTTGAAGTTAGTGTGTGGAGTGATTGAACCTGGTTTTGATAACACTTGACCACGTTCAATATCTTCACGTCCTACACCACGCAACAATAAGCCTACGTTATCTCCTGCCATTCCAGAGTCTAGGGTCTTACGGTGCATTTCTACACCAGTTACCACAGACTTGCGGGTATCAGTTAAACCTACGATTTCAATCTCTTCACCGGTCTTGACAATTCCACGATCAATTCTACCGGTGGCTACTGTTCCACGACCTGTGATGGTAAACACATCTTCCACTGACATCAAGAAGGCTTTATCTATATCTCTTTGAGGTGTTGGAATATAAGAATCAACTGCTTCTAGGAGTTCCCAGATTTTATCAACCCATTCATTTTCTCCACGTTGTGTAGTGGGTTTAGCGGTCATGGCTTCTAGTGCTTTTAGGGCTGAGCCTTTAATGATTGGGGTATCATCTCCAGGAAAGTTATAGGAGGACAGAAGTTCTCTGACTTCCATTTCTACTAATTCCAAAAGTTCTGCGTCATCGACCATATCCACTTTATTCATGAACACGATGATATAAGGCACGCCTACTTGGCGAGCCAGCAGGATATGTTCACGGGTTTGCGGCATAGGACCATCGGCTGCGCTAACTACCAAGATAGCTCCGTCCATTTGGGCGGCTCCGGTAATCATGTTCTTTACATAATCTGCGTGTCCGGGGCAATCTACGTGTGAATAGTGTCTAGCCTTGGTTTGATATTCCACATGCGAGGTGTTTATCGTTATTCCTCGAGCTTTCTCTTCTGGTGCTTTATCTATTTGATCGTAGCTCAGGGTCTCTACCGTTGGATCTGCTGCTGCTGCCGTAAACGTAATCGCTGCTGTTAGCGTCGTTTTCCCGTGATCTACGTGTCCTATCGTCCCCACATTTACGTGTGGTTTCGTTCGCTCAAATATGCCTTTCGCCATTTCCGTCTCCCTTTCGCTGTTAACACAGCAAAAAGCAACCAACCTTTGAATTGGTGCTTTCATCTACCAAATTTTGGAGCTTGTGGACAGGATTGAACTGTCGACCTCTCCCTTACCAAGGGAGTGCTCTACCACTGAGCTACACAAGCAATTGGAGTTATCATCTTCAAAAGATGTGCTCCGATGGTGGTGAAGGAAACATCAAATCAGCTTACTCAAAGATGATATCTCCAACAGTGTTCAGTAAGGCATACCTTTACAGATGATGCCTTTGATAAAGAGTCTTTAGCAGCAGGTAGCATCTGGTCATCAGTGCCAATACAATAACGGCATGATACGCCCTGCTAAAGGCTCCTTGGAGCGGGAAACGAGACTTGAACCCGCGACATTCAGCTTGGGAAGCTGACGCTCTACCAACTGAGCTATTCCCGCAAAGTGGAGGTATCATCTCGTTATAAGATTTTACCTTCACAGCCATCAGCAGGGCGTTTGTCAACTTTGTATTATCACCTAAACTTACCTAGATGGTAACGGCATGATACTTTCCACCTCGTAAATCCTACTACATTACTGCCTCGTAAGTGCTTTCGGATTTACGAGGTGGAACCTGCTAAAGGCTTTTCTGGTGGGCAGGACTGGATTTGAACCAGTGTAGACGAAGTCAACGGATTTACAGTCCGTCCCCTTTAACCACTCGGGCACCTACCCAAGAGAGGTACATCTTTCAATGATGTCTTGAGGCTTTTATAATTCTTATAGGTATCATCTTTAGTAACTTAGTTGATACTTTCTAAAATCCAGCCAGAGTTCATCTTTAGATAATACCTTTCAAAACTTTTAGCAGGGAATACTATCCAGTTATCAAACTCACGTTAGATGACCAGATACTACCTGCTGCTAAAGGCTTCTTTGGAGCCACCCGTCGGAATCGAACCGACAACCTTCTGATTACAAATCAGATGCTCTGCCAGTTGAGCTAGGGTGGCGAGCTTCAGGGGGTATCATCCCGTTTTAAAACGGGATGATACCCCCTAACTTCCAGCTAGATAGACTAGCACCTGAATTGTAGAGTGTCAATCCAAATTTTTCGATTACTTCGGCATTTTATCTCGAGCATTATTTACTAGAACCTAATTTTTAGAACCTATTAGCAGCAGTTTAGGGTAGGCCAATTGTTTTTACAACCCATCAAAGCTGCCTTAATGATCCTCGAGAACAACCACCTTGAAATACCCAAAATACAGCTATAGAAATACCAACAGGGTTGTCTAAGCACCTTGTCAGATTGTGAAAAATCTAATACAATGTATAAAATTTCACATTAGGTAGACCTACAAACCCTACTTAGGAGCAACTACTATGTCTGCAAGACTGACCCTCAGAGTCACTATCTATCTACTCCTACTCCTGACTTTCTGTTTGGGTTTGCCAGCTTTTCATTACAGCGTGGCCCTTATGATTGCGCTACTCCTTAAATTTAAAGATCACCCCGAAGGGCTTTTAACCCCTATTTTCTAACTTTTGCTAGATTTTCAGCAGTTCTAAAAAGATTTTCCCTAAACTAAATTCAGAAAAACATTACGCTTATTTAGGCTGTTTTAGACCAAATGCTATTTCATGAGAGGGCTTGTCAGTGACGCTTAACCATTTCTTTTTAACCTCTTGAACTATACTTAAACTTAACAGCAGGCCTGCAAAAAAAACTCTCGAGCCCTCTTAAACGCCTATCTTACGCACTGGTGGTGTCTTAACTTTCCCTTTTTACTAAGGTCCTAGTGTTGTCTCTACCTACTAACGGCTCACAAAGGAACTTTATATGTGGACGATTAATTTGGCTTTAGGCTATATTGCAGCCATTCTCTATATGGCTACGGGTGTTATTTTTAATCACTCTGAATTTGTTGGCTTTAGCATTGGCTTGGCTTTGGTTGTTTTTGTACTCAACAAAACTCTCGAGCGTCGCCTTATTCACCAGCTCTACTACCAAAGTCTAAGACCTGTTGAAACAGAATCTTGGGATTAAGACTTTGGTTAAGACCAAATGTGATTTTTCATACTCCCTAAGCCTAGAAAAGCTCATGTAACTGTTGATATTCTCTTGATTGTGGCGGCGAGTAACAGTGAGACCTCAAGCACTGCGAAAATTAAACCGCAACGAGGAGAGAACGGATGAATAAATTTAGATTACTATCTTTGTTTACACTATTGGTGTTACTACTAACGGCATGTCCTGGTGGTGGGGGCGGTGTTGGAAAAGTCACTGGCCTAACTACTACACCCCAAGCAGGTAGCATCAAAGTAGCTTGGAGTTATCCTACTGCTAACAATGCCGATATCAAAGGTTTCCAAATTTGGCGTAACCCTGATAAAGACGGCAATGCCAAATTTGGTCTAATTAAGACTGTTAGTGACGTTACTAAAAGAAGCGAAACTGACGACACTGCAAATGACACTACAAAAAAATATTATTATGGTGTTGCTGTTATTGCCAAAGACGGAGCATTAGGTGATCGAGTTGACCAGCCTACAACAGGCCCTGGTACAAAACCAAACCCTGTTGATGAAAATACTCCTCCTGTTGCCACCGATGATACCCTCACAGTTGCACCTGGAGGTACTGGTAACGTTAACGTTTTAACCAATGATACAGATGACGATGGCGATACTCTTTCGGTGACTTCTGTTACTGATGGAAGCACTTCTAAAGGTACCTATGATTTAGCTGCAAATGGCGCACTAAGTTACACTGCCAATGCTGGTACAACTGGTTCTGATACTGTGATTTATACAGTTAATGATGGCAATGGTGGCAGTGACACAGGTACTGTAACCATTACCATAAGCACAGAAGCTCTTGATTTATCTTTTGAGAGTGTAACTGGTTTACCTATTAAAGCTGGCGGGGCTAATACTGCTGCTGTCGATGCACACTATGCCTCTGGTTTACCTGCTGGTTCAACTGTAGCTTCACCCCCTGCTGGCCTAAGTGCAATTGGGGCAGACGGTAGCTTTACTTATGAAGGTGCAAGCACAACTTTTGACTATGAATTTGGTGGAGATACAGGAACTGTAACTATCGTCATCCAGCCCACTACATTTAAGGCCTACTCAACCGCTATTCTCGGTGCAACTGAAAACATCCTTTACATCACAGGAGATATTGCAGATTGCGCAACCAATTGCATTGAAATGACTGATGGTCAAAAAATTCTTGGTGAGGGTGTAGCTCTGACTGCTGAAGATTTGGGAATCACTGATACAGACATAACCCCAGAACTGGTTGCAGCCGGAACATCACCCAGCCTTACCTCCACAACTGAGCAAGTTATTGACTTAACGGGTGGAGCAACGATTAAAGGTGTCACTCTTAAACCTGGTACTGCTGGTTTTGCTGCTGGCATTGCAGGTATTGATGATATTGTAGGAGATGTTATTGTTGAAAACGTTACTATTGATGGTGGCAATTTTGGTATTCACATTCGTGAACCCAGTCCTAACAATGCAAAAGGTGAAAAATATACCCTAACTGTTGACAATGTAACCATTACCAACCCTGAAGGCGTAGGTATTTTAGCTGGCGATGCTAAAACTGTTACAATTACCAATACAGAAATTACTGGTGTTGGAGCAGGTGGTGGTTCTATTGGTGTTGCAGGTGCAGGCGTACGCATTGAATCCGAATTCACTACAACTGTAACTATTGATAATGTAACGGTTGCAGCTAAAGCTGCTGGAGCTAAACAAGGCTTTAATATCTTTAAGAATAATGCCTTTGCTCATGCAAATGTAGATTCTACTGAAACTATGACAGTAAGCATTAACAACAGTACTGCTGATTTTCCTGCTGCGCTAATTCCTGATGCAGAAGGGTTTAAGCTTACTATTGTTTCTGACGCATTCGATGACGTTCTACCTGCTACAGGTGATGTTGGGATATTAAATATTTCAGGAACGGGTAACGCAACAGATGCAGCATCCAAAAAACCTATTGAGAATACTACAGGTACAGTAAACGATACACTTGTGGTTGATCCCCTGTAAATAATTTTAGTTGCATTTCAATAGAAAAAGGCAGCCTAGGCTGCCTTTTTCTATTGCTTCTTTCACCTAACTAGCAACAGCTTCTTTGCCTTCCTCGAGCTTAACCATCCCGTGCTATACTTAGCTAATCTAGCTAAGGAGCCATCATGCCCACCATCAACATGCACGAAGCCAAATCCCAACTCTCACAACTGGTCGAAGCAGCCGAGCGCGGCGAATCTGTCATCATTGCCCGCAACGGTAAACCTGCGGCTCAACTCATTGGCATAAAAACTACAGGAGGGCGCACTTGGTCAAAGGCTGTACAAAAATGGTTTAAGGAAGGGGAAAGGCTCGAGCTAGACCTCTCCCGCGATGACCTAGCAAAGAAAAGCGAGCGAGATTTGTTCTAATGCGCTATTTGTTAGATGCAGATACGGTTAGTTTTTTCGTGCGACGTGAACCTAAAGTGATTGCTCGTTTACAAGCAACCTCACCTGACTTGCTGGTATTGTCTACTATTACGCTTATGGAAATTGAATATGGGCTTAGTCGTAAACCAGATCGAAGGGCAACACTCGAGGCAGTGCTTCTTCCCTTCTTTAATGACATTCATATTCTCTCTTACAGCCCTGAAGATGCTAGAGCAACAGCAGCCATTCGTGCCAGTTTAAGTCACAGTGGTCAACCCATTGGCCCTTATGATGTCATGTTGGCTGGAACAGCACTTGCTCGCGGGCTTATTTTGGTAAGCAGTAATACCAGAGAGTTCTCGAGAGTCTCAGGGCTGCTACTCGAGGATTGGAAAATCTGAATTATCCAGCAACTGCCTCTTTACCTTCCTCGAGGTCTAACTTAATCCCTTTCTGCTGAAACATCAGTTTAATCCCTTGCTTATCTACAGCTTTTACATATGCTTCTTTGGCTTCTACTACACCTGCTGCTACAAGCTGCACTAAGCTGTCATTCATAGTACGCATCCCTAAGCTTTTACCAGTTTGCATCATGCTGGGTAACTGGTGTGTTTTACCTTCGCGGATCAGGTTAGAAATCGCTGCATTGGCAATAAGAATTTCATAGGCAGCCGCGCGTCCACCAGCTTTTTTCTTGCACAAAACTTGTGAAATGACGCCTTTGAGTGATTCGGCTAGCATGACCCGAATCTGGGCTTGTTGATCCGCAGGAAATTGGTCAATGATGCGGTCAACCGTGCTAGGTGCAGTGGTGGTGTGCAAAGTTCCAAAGACCAAGTGACCCGTTTCGGCGGTTTCTACGGCTATAGCAATAGTTTCTAAATCACGCATTTCACCCACCAAAACAATATCGGGGTCTTCACGCAAGGCTGCCTTTAGAGCGCGTTTGAATGATGCTGTATGGGTTTTAACTTCACGCTGGTTGACCAAGCACTTCTTGTTTTGATGCACAAACTCTATGGGGTCTTCGATGGTGATGATGTGGTCGCTACGGTTTTGATTGACATAATCAACTAGCGTAGCCAGTGTAGTTGATTTTCCTGAACCAGTAGGGCCTGTAACTAGAACCAGACCTTTAGAAAGCCAGCATAAATCTAGCACTTCTTTGGGGATACCCAACTTTTCTGCCGAAAGAATTTCAAAGGGAATCTGGCGAAACACTGCGCCTATACCGTGTCTATCCATAAAGTAATTGGCCCGAAAACGCGCTAAGCCTGGAATCGCGTAGGCAAAGTCGGTGTCGTTGCCTTCATCAAATTCTTTTTGGTTTTGCTCAGGGGCAATCTCCATAAGAATCTGGCGCAACTGCCCACGATGAATCACTTCCTGGCTATCTAACACTTGCATCTCACCGTGAATGCGGGCCATGGCTGGAGCTTCCGAACTCATGTGCAAGTCACTGGCTTTTTTCTCCATCATTTTATGCAAGAGGATATTGATAGCTGGCTCTTGTCCAGGAGTACTCATAACAGGCTCCTCTGTAATTTCTAATTCGGGTTTGCGTGGAGGCGGTGCGGCCTCAACACTATAAGACGGAACCCCATCAATAGATTTTACTTTGAGGGTCAGCTCTTCTTCCTCTTCGTAGACTGGTTTCTTAAAGGCTGGCTTGGAAGGGGCGATATCTGCAGAATGCTCATCTAGTCTAGTTTCGATAGCAGGTGTAGGTTCTTCTATTCTTTCTTGGGAAACTGGCTGGCTAACTACAGCCTGCATTTCTGGGGTTTGACTAGATTTAAGATCTACAGATCGCGCTAGGGCAATACGCACTTGCCAACGTTGGGCATCATGCACCCAAACCCCTAACTGCACTGAGGTATCTTCAATGGTTAGACGTTTAAGCAGTTGTTTGGTGGCATAAAGCTGGTCAAGTTCTGAAGGTGTGGCCACCGCTTCAACCATAGCCACCAATTTGGCATGGGCAATGCCTCCACTAGATAATTTTTCGCCTTGTGGTAGGCGTAGCTTAGCTGGGCCGTTGGACTCGAGTTCGACCCCTAAACCCTGCTGGGATAAGAGTTGCTTTACAAATGCACTTAAAAGCATGGTGTATCTCCCTTAGGCCCTCTGACCAGGCCTTCGTAAATAGTTGGTTTACCTTAGCCAATTTTTTCTGACAAAATTCTTACAAATCAGCCTTTTTGTTAAAATTCTTATACCCACAAAGGCAAGTGTCTGAAAGTTCTCTTTAAGCAGGAGGATGGAGGAAATTTGCAATCTCCTTCTCCTAAAGCGTTTCCGCAACAATCCGCAAGCCAATCGTAAGAAGTACCAAAGAAACCCCTGTTCTAAACAAAACCCTCTGAAAGAAGAACTTCTTTAGATTGCGTAATTCTTGCCTAAGGGCCAGGGCCACTGGAAAACGTGTACTGCTAAGGGTCTTGTCATTGTGGTGTTTGGTTTTTTCTAGGTTGCCCAGTTGAAAATAAAATAAGCTCAGGGTGTGATTTAACCAAGGGTCATAGGGGTCTTGCTCAAGCTGATGATTAAGCACTTCAAGTCCTCTCGAGGTATGATTGAGCTTTAAGTAGAGCCAGGCCATCGAGGTTGCTAAATCTTTTTGTTGCTCGCGCTGCACCACACTCGAGAGTTCGGTAAAAAGGCTTTCGGCTTGGGCTTGTTTCACCTCTTGGGCAAAAAAAGAATGTCTGAGCATCTTGACTTCTAGACAAGACGGCAGGCTGTCTAAGATGTGATGGGCCTTCTCGAGCTGGTCAAAACAAGACCGTATATGGGCCTCAATAAGCCTAGCCTGAAGATGGTCATGGGCTAGGGCTTTGGCCTTGTCTAGATAACCCACGGCTTTACAAAGACCCTCACGGTCATAATCATTTTGGCTATAGGAGGCTGCTGTTAGGATCAGGGCGATTCCCATGTAGCAATAGGACTCAGAGCTTTGTTTAAAAAGATCATAGGACTCGAGCAGGACACCCAACTGACCATGATAGGTCTTTAAGACCCCTTTGCCTTTTTCAAAAAACACCTTGTGTTGAGGAGAAGCACTTACCCCTACTGGCAGGTCTTTATCGTGAAGGGTGTCTAAAACAAAATTAAGGAGTGACATCAGACTTTTATTGTGGGGGGTAATCTTAAAACATCAGGCGAGATTTTTTACGTCCATTTCAATAGATATTATTTTCACACTCTAGGCCATTTCTCTTAACCCCTGTATTATTTGGATTTCTTTAGCAAAAGCTCTATATTTCACATCTCTTTCTAAAACCTAGAGCATAGGATGAGAACTGAGGTTTCCCAGGAGGGATTATGCGTCATCTTTTAGTAGGTCATATTTTGATAGGTCTTATTTTGCTTTCACTTACTAGTTGTATTCCAGGATTAGAAAAGCTGGCCCTTCCAAGCCCACCATCCAAAGTCAATACCAATGCGTTTTGTGAGGATTTAGAGGCTGTGATCCTTTTTCCTGACCCTGTTTTATCCCAAGCAGTCCAAAACACCTTGAGTTTGATTGGTCCCGAAGAAATCACCTGTAGCAAACTTCTTAAACTTAAACGGCTTACTGTGGCAAGTGCGCAAGGAAGCATTGAAGATTTAACAGGTTTAGAAAATGCCTTTATATTGAACAAACTTGACTTAAAAAATCACAGCGTGAGTGACCTTTCACCTCTAGCCGGGCTCGAGTATTTGAGCGACTTAAACCTAAGCGGAAATTCAATCACCGATTTAACGCCACTGGCCAGACTAGAAGCCTTAAGCAAGCTCGAGCTTGACCAGAATCAACTTTCTAGCCTGGCAGGATTAGAAGCTCTGCCCTTAGTTCAGCTTTCCGTCAATGAAAATCTGCTTACTGATTTAAGTCCGCTAGCTTCGCTTACAACCTTAAGTACTCTCGAGGCTTCACAAAATCTTATCAAAGCCCCCGCTGGTTTACCCAACAGTTTACAAAACCTAGTACTCGAGCAAAATCAAATAAGTGATCTTAGGGGACTATCTTCTTTAAGCAATCTGCAAAATCTGTCTTTAGAAGAAAATCCAATCAGCAACCTAGCAGGCCTTCGAGGGGCTCTCGAGCCTTGTAAACCTTAACGCCAGTAAAAACCAGATTACCGACCTTACACCCTTAATTGGTTTACAAATTAGCCAGCTTGATTTAAGTCTTAATAGCATTACTGATGTTACCCCCTTAGCAGGATTACCCCTTCATGACCTTTCTTTAGAGAAAAATCAGGTTAGCGATGTAAGCAGTCTTGCTAGTCTTCCACTAACATCTCTTAACGTAGCCAATAATCCTATAAGTGATATTTCTGCTCTTGGCAATTTACTCGAGCTAACAACTTTAGATATAGCTGGATTAAAACTTTCGGATATAGGTTCTTTGGAAAATCTAAAGAATCTTGTTAATTTAGATGTACATAACAATAAACTTTCTGATATTGCTGTACTTGCCGACTTGACCTCACTGGCAACTTTGGATATAAGTAAAAATAAACTTACTGACCTTTCAGCCTTGACAAGTCTTCGCCAACTTTCAGAATTAATCCTTAGCCAGAATACCATTGCGCAGGTTATGGCCCTCTCCTCCCTTACCAAGCTAAGTATTTTGGCTCTAGACCAAAATCAGATTGCGGATGTTTTTCCCTTGAGCAACCTAAATGAACTCGAGAGCCTAGGACTAACTAAGAATCAAGTTAAAGATATTGAACCCCTGACCCTGTTACCCTCACTTGTATCTCTAAGTCTAGAAAATAATTGCATTGACCTAAACACCGAAATAACCCAAAAACATTTAGCTAGGTTAACTACACAAGAAGTCAGTGTTACCCTCGAGCCTCAAAATAGTTGTGAATGAAATTTAAGATTAAAGGTTAAAAATTGAAAATCTTGAATCTTGAATTTTCAATTACGTTGTATACTAAAGAATGTCTGACCGAAATAAACCCATTAACCTTTCTTTAGAAGAAGTCACCTTTGCTGTAGACTGTGCTGCGGGAAGAAAATCTGGCACACTGCTTTTTAAGAATGCAAAAGTTCTTAATGTTTTTACGCAGAGCATTGACCTAAGCAATGTGCTTATTGCTGGCCGTGTGATTGCAGGCATTGGAGATTATGATCAGGCGGATGAAGTCATCGACCTGCAAGGAAACTACTTGGCTCCAGGACTTATTGATGGGCATATCCATATTGAATCTTCTTTGGTTACACCAAGAGCCTATGCCGCCGGAGTCTTACCCAGAGGTGTCACTGGCATTGTCTGTGACCCTCACGAAATCGCCAATGTAGCCGGCGTGGCTGGTATACGCTGGCTTTTAGAACAGAGTGAAGGTCTAGCTTTTGATGTTTGGGTTACAGTACCTAGTTGTGTACCTTCAACTCTTATGGAAACCTCGGGGGCAACTTTAGGGCTACCAGAAATGAGCGCACTTTTACAACAGCCTAGAGTGGTCGGTGTAGCCGAAATTATGAGTTTTCCAGCCGTGATTGCTGGAGACAGTGAAAATTTATCTAAAGCTTTACTAGCAGAAAGTTTTCGCAAGAGTCCAGAAGGTCACGCACCAGGTTTATCAGGGCGAGATTTACAAGCTTATCTGGCTTCTGGAATTGCCTCTGACCATGAAGCAACCACCCTTACGGAAGGCTTAGAAAAACTCAAGGCTGGTGTTTTCTTGATGATTCGAGAAGGCTCGGTTACCCGAAACATGAAGGCCCTATTGCCGCTTATTAACCCTATATATGGAGACCGCATAGGCTTTGTCACCGATGACCGCTTGCCCCATGACCTGCTTAAAGACGGCGGTGTAGATATGTTAGTTCGTATGGCCATTGGGGCGGGTGTTGACCCTGTATACGCAGTGCGCTGTGCCAGCTATAACACAGCAAGGCATTACCACCTGACAAGACGCGGCGCGATTGCCCCAGGGTATATAGCTGACCTGGCAGTCATTGACGACTTAAACAATTATCGGGCTATTGCAACCTATAAGGAAGGACAAAAAGTAGCCGAACACGGCAAACTGATAAAACCGCACCAAGAACGCCATGTCAATGCTAACCCGGTACTTCATACTGTCAAATTACCCAAACTCTCAAAAGAATCTTTTGCGCTTCCGGCTGCTGACAACGTGAGGTGCATCAAAGCGATTCACTATCAGGTACTCACTGAAGAAATTCAGGTCATACCCAAGCTCGAGCAGGGATATATTGTCGCCGATACCGAGCGTGACTTACTCAAACTGATCTGCGTAGAACGCTACGGCAAAACCAGCAATGTAGGCCTAGGGCTTGTTCAAGGGTTTGCCCTGCAAGCTGGGGCTTTAGCTTCTACGGTAGGGCATGACCACCATAATTTACTAGCAGTAGGCGTAAGCGATGAGGATTTGCTTTTGGCCTGTCAGCATTTAGAAAAACTAGGCGGTGGTTTTGTAGCTGTCAAAGATGGACACATTTTAGCTGATGTAGCCCTGCCAATAGGTGGTTTAATGGCTGATGAAAGCCTCGAGGATATGCGCGATAAACTAGATACACTCGAGGCTGCTGCAACTGCTCTAGGCAACAAACTCCCTGCACCCTTTATGACCCTGAGCTTTTTGGGGTTGGCGGTTATTCCAGAACTAAGGCTTACTGATATGGGTTTAGTAGATGTATTGCAAAGCAAACTGGTATCTTTAGATATAGAATCTTAAAAGCCAGACTTGCTTTATTCTTTAACCCTATTCACCACATCTTGCATACTCAAGGCCTCCATGCCATAACGCTCACGGCAATCTCTTACAGTTTCCAAAATATGTTTTAAGAAAGCCAGGTTTTGTTCTTGATGTAAACCCATATTATGCGGATGCCACCACAGACCATAAATTTTTCCTTGTTGTGCGGCTTGCCGAATACCTTGAGTGATGCGGTGTAAACGCAAGGACTCGAGACTTGCCAACTTGGGTGAATGCGGACGCAAAAAGCGCGTTGATGGGACATTATAGAGCCCGCTAGTTTCCTTAATGTTTTTCCAGTCGCCTAAATGATGCGCCGTAACTGGAACATAAGTATCTAAAAGTCTTCCACTACGTTTGGCATAGCTTTGTTCACCCACGGCTGCCGCTTCATAAAACCAGCTTGTTTCATTGCCACGATAAATCGGAATATCCTCGTCTAACAAAATCTGCTTATAAGCAGGATTGATTTGATTACGAGGAAACACAATTGAATGAATATCTACACCCCAGGTTTTAGCAATGGCTTTGGCACTTTGCAAATCGGCTCTAAAGGCTTCGGCAGTTTGACCCGCCTCGAGACAGTAGTAATGCGAAAAAGTATGCGTGGCCATCTCTTGTTTGGGTGTATCTAGGATGCGCTGAATTAAACTGGGTGCATAGTGCAAGGGGTCATCGGTTTCGCCATTGCCTAAGGCTTCAACGTAGGGGTCGAGTTTTTTATCGGTGTATACTGGCTTTATAGCAGGGTAGTAAGACAACAATTCATCTTTGGAACGGGCAAACAAAAACCCTACCGTGGCCCAGGTGGCCCCGATATCATAGGTCTGGAATAGCTCGAGCATCTTAGGAACCACTGTGCGGGCTCCCTCGAGGTTGGGTGTGTAAGCCCCCTGAAGCCCAAACTGGTCACGCACACCCCAATGCAGCTCAAAGTCTAAGGAAATAACGAATGCACTCTTCACATAGTCATCTTAGCAAGATAGGTGGTAGGTGATGGGTGTTAAGTACTCCAACACAATTAAGTTAAACTTAAAATTTCTGGAAACCTCAATCTACACAGGGTTTTTTGCTAATATTCACCAAGGTTAGCTTAAGGTAATTTAGTACGAGTACTTAGGTGATGGGGGTTAGGTTTTACTATCACCTATTACCCACTACCCATCACCCCTATTGTTCAGGCCCCTTTCAGACCGTTTTTGTCATACTAATTGTTAAGAAGGGATGAGAAAACCATTGTGACCATTAAAGAGACAAAATAGGCTATTCACTGCTATTCTTATTGAGCCTTGTAGCTTGAGGTCTTTCTAATCTTTATCTTATGAAGCTACTAAATCAACTAAACTACCCAAGCCTTCAGCAGCTAGGTTTAGTTATGTATCATTCAAAACGGCATATTACGCCCTGCTGAAGGCTCCTCGGAGGATCAATGCAACGTTTGCGTTTAGGATTTTTTTTAGTTAGTTTGATATTACTTTTAACTGCTTGCCCAGATCCAACTACTGGGGTTACCCCACCAGGTACAGTGAAAGCCAAGGCTCAAGCTGGCAAAATTGTCGTCAGTTGGAATGATAGTGCTGCTGTTGATGGGTTTAATGTTTATCGTTATGAAGGTGAAGATAAAAACAAGCTAAATACCGACTTGCTCACATCATCACCCTATGAAGACACTGCTGTAACAGAGGGTGTTAGCTATGAATACGCTGTTACTGCTGTAAAAGATAGTGTAGAGTCGGGTGAAAGTACAAAAACTGATCCTGTAGAGCCTGGCCCAGTAGATACCACTGCACCTACTATTACACTCTCTGCAAGCCCTTCAACTATAAACGAGGGTGCATCCAGCACGCTTACAGCTACTGTTTCTGCAAAGAATGGTAAAACCATTAGCAAAGTAGAATTTCTTAGTGGAAGCACAGTACTTGCTACAGATACCACAGCACCTTATACCCACAGCGTTAGTCCAACCACTGATACAACCTATACGGCTAAAGTAACCGATTCGGAAAATAAAACTGCCGAAGATACAGTAAATGTAACCGTGGATAATGGCACTACCTCATGTGAAGCCGAAGCAAAATCATTTACTGGTGTAGTCAATACACCAATTAAAGGTGGTACACGCAGTGCTGGTGAAATTGCAGCAATTGTTGCCCCACTTATTGGTGCTAGTTGTACAGATGATGCAGTTATGGATTCTGCTCCAACTCATGGTGATGTAACTGTAAATGCTGATGGTACGTTTACCTATACTCCTGACTTTAAGTATGTAGGCCCTGATAGCTTTGATTACAGTGCTGGTGGTGAAACTGCCACTGTAAATTTAACCCTTGGTGAAGTAAGTGATGCTGAAGCTGGTAATCAATATATTTACTATGTAGATAACGCATCAAGTGGCCCTGCTACAGGTAGCTTGGCTGATCCATTTACAGAAATCGCCAGTGTTGAGGCAGCTTCTGATCCTGGCGACATAATCTATATTCTTTCTGGTGATGCTGTTTATCAAGGTACTATAGACATGAAGAAAAATCAGAAGTTAATTGGTCAAGGTACTGATTTTATTGTGAATGGTTTAACCCTTGCAGAAGCAGGAACAACAGCACCTAGAATTACCGCTAGTGGCACTACTGATAATGAATACGGTATTAAATTAGGTAAAGGAATTGTTCCTAATTATGCTGTTGTAGGAACTTTAGAAATAAAAGGGATTACCATTCAAGATGTAAAAGGTGGTACTCATGAACATTTTGGAAGTGGTATCTATAGTGACAATTTACAAGGAAAAGTGATTATTGAAGATGTAACTATACTCAATACTACAGGTCATGGGATTTATCTTGACCATAACAATCATGACAAACCTAGCGAACATGACATTACTATTCGTAATATCAATATTCAAAATCCAGGGCAGTTTGGTATCTGGGTTGATGATGCCACTAATTTATTGATTGAAGGTGGAAGCATAACAGGTGTGCAAAAGACAATACCTTATAGTGGTGTTGCCATTGACCCACAAGATGAATTTGGAAATTATGGTGCTGATAAATCTATTACTATTCGGAATGTAGCTATTCAAAGTAGCGACGCAGATGTTATAGGCATTCGTGTCTGGAAAAATAATAAATGGCGTAATTTTGTCAACGCATCTTATCCAGATGAAAGCCCCATTGTCGAGAATACTAATGTTGTAATTGAGGGAAATACAATAGATTTAAAAGGTGGAGGTACAAGAGGTATTCTAGTTCAACCGTACTTTGGTGGGGAATGCAAAGCAGAAAAGGGTTTTGATTTTACTTCACCAGCGTATACAAGCACGATCACCTCAACCCTTAACTATGAGGCAGATCAAGGGCATATTATACTTGATGGTTCTACTTTTAATACCATTACGGCAGGTGCTAAATTTGAACAAAGCGGTAATGTGGCATCATTTCCTGGTGCTTGCCCTGCAAATCCGCCCGCTCCTGACCCAAGTTATGCAACAGGATCCTTGGGTAATAAGCTGGAGGGATCGATTAAAGTCCAGTAATTAGTCGTCACTGAAAAAGTCCCATTTTATGTTTCACGAAGTCCCCAAAGGGTCAAGAGCAAGAGCTTTAAGAAGTTTAGTAAAATTGAAAGCTGCGGCTGAGAAGATAACGTTTAAGGCATCCCCCAGTGAACCCTTGAGACGATTACGGTCTAAACGTTTGTTGTCTTTAAGATGACCAATGGTAGGTTCAATAGCGGCACGACGTTTGAGCCACTTCCAAAGACTTTTAGGAATAGTCCCTCGTCGTTTTGGGTCAACATGAACTTCACAGTCACCATTGTAATCATGTTTTTTGTAAGCAGCATCGGTGTAAGCGTGTTGGGGTGTTTTGCCTGTTAAACGCTCAGTTTGTTCAATAGTTTGCTTGAGAGTATGCCCATCATAAGGATTACCTGATTTGGCATTAGCTGCGACAAGCCAACCCCCTTGGCTAGTAGCTGAGACAGAGACCTTACAGCCAAATTCATAGCGTTTGTGGACTTTGCCTTTAGCAATACATTCAACTTCAGGAGCATGGACACTGTAGAGCTTGTTCTTATCATCACGTTGCTGCTTTTCTAAACGTTTTGCTAAATCGAGTAAGTTCTTTAAGGCTGGACCTGGTTCTGAACCTTTGCGATCAATATCTCGAATGGTTCGACCAAGTAGGGTTTTGAGCTTTTTGGTGCAAGCTGTCGCACGTTTATAGTGCTGAGCATGAGCGTAACGACTTTGCTGGAATAAGAGTTGCTGGCCTACCCGTTTGTAACTTTGCCTTAGTTTGACACCATCCTTTCGGGCTTCTTTGACTAAGCGTTCTCGCATCCTGTCATACAATCTGGCATCGGTCGGAAAACGAATATGTTTCTCTTGTACCGTGGTGTCTACATTGACCCGCTCGAGTTGTCTGGCTTTGATGATGCTTAACCTTAAGCCTGCTGTCAAAGTCTCTTTGAGAAGTAGCTCTGCTCCTTTTTCGCCGATACGTTTACGCCAATTAGTCATACTTGATGGATCAATAGGCAATTCATGCTCAAAATAGATCATGCCACTGAAATACTGCCAGTACGGATTCTCTATCCACTGAGCAACCACCGCTTCATCACTTAAATCATGTTGGTATTTCAAATAATGTAAGGCCACCATCAAGCGGGTACTTACCCCTGGTCTGCCTAGATCGCTGTAGTAACCCCCGAATGTCTCATCAAATGTTTGCCACTGGATTTCTTGGCTCAGGATTACTAAGGGATGTTTCGAGTTTACTAATCCATTCAACGGATGTCTGATGGTTTCTGTTTCTTTTGCTGGATTCTCTTGGGGGCTAGGGCGTGGTTTCATACCCAAGTATTGCAAGGTTTCTCCTACTTTTCTATCATTCCCTTGCAATGTTTTTCCTGTCTTATGCCTATTTCTTTATGCCCCGTTTGGCTTCCCTGGCTTTTTCAACATCGACTAATTAAACTAATCTACTTTTAGAAGGGCGGTCATAAACCGCCCTTCTTTATTTCTTAAAGCCTCAGTAAATCACAGCCTCACTCCCTTTCACTTCACTGGTCATGTTGAGCGACCTTTTGTAAAAACTTACTACTTAATAAGTTTGAGTGTCTCAATCCTAAACGAAGCCGAAACATCTATAGCGATAAGTAGATGTTTCGACTTCGTTGGCTTTGATGAAAGCCCTTTGATCATGACCTCAGGGTGCAGAGCTTTTGTTACTCAACATGACAAATAGGAATACTTACTAGCATCATTGTTAGTATTAAGCAAGATTTTAAGACTCAGTGAATTACTGAGTCTCAAAGCCTCATAAAAATACACAAAATGTTTCAATTCTCTATCACTTGAAATAGGGTGAAGCATAGGGCTTTTGAATTATTTCTGCTTGCGCTCAAACTTCTTATAAACCTCATCATCATTGCGCTTGCCAATAAGAGCAATTCTTACTGTGTCCTTATCCACTCGGTAGATAATCCTATATTCTCCAATGTCGGCACGATGGTATTCATATCCTAAGAGCTTTTTGCTGTCATTTGGATAAGGATTTTCTAGTAAACTCAGGGTCTTGTTAAAAACTTGTTTGAACCTTTTTGGATCTAATGCTTCAACAAACTCGAGTACCTCTTTGGTGACATCGAGTTTATAATTCATTCACTAGCTCGCTTTAATAATCTCTTTACTGCTTTTTGCCCCACATAACCGCCCATTTCAGCTTGTTTAGCCCGTTCCGCCCACTTAGCATCCTCGAGGGCGATTAATCTTTCATACATTGCATAAGACATAAGTACAGACTTTTTGCGACCCGATTTTTCAATAATCACAGGTTCAGTTTCAGCAACATTCATATATTGTCCTAAACGATTTTTAAGTTCAGTAGCAGCAATGTTCATAATAGCTATTTTAGCTAAAGTAGCTTATCGTATCAATGACTCCAATAGATATAACACTCTTTTTCATATCCTCATCAAAATCCGCAAGATATTTTCTACCTCGAGCATTTTTTCTACCGAGACACTCCCCCACCGCCTGAGCAACCTTTCCTTAGCGATAGAACGAACTGCTTCGCACATAACCGCACTGGGTTTCTTTAGACCACCCTCGGGTGGTGATAGGAGTACATGCGATGAAACTGAACGAATACCACTGCTAAGTGGAATAGCAATACATAGGTCGGCTGTGCCTTCATTATAGATATCCTCAGAAATCACCAAAATTGGGCGTTTGCCAGCTTGTTCGTGGCCGCGTGTTGGATCAAGGTCAGCTAGCCAAATATCACCTCTAAGAATTTTCATGCTTTAGACCATCATCAAGCGTCTCATCCCATAACTCATATTCTTGCCTAAGTTCCGCCCAAGCCTCTTTATCTTGTTTCAAATCAGTAAAATCCCTATTAAGCTGTTCCAAAAAACGTTTGCGCCGATAGGTTTCTACAGCTTGCTCGAGAACTAACTGCATGGACTGCTTTTCGGCTCGAGCTAAGTTCCGTAAGGTGTTCCTAGTCTTTTCAGAAATACGCACTGTTGTTTGTGCCATTTTGAAACCTCCGCATACAAATATGTCTACATTTTAGCATAACAAATTTGTATGCTAAGTCTATTTTTTGATACTTCAGTGTTACGTGTTTCTATACCAGGGCTTTAGAATTGCAAGATTTTGTATCACTTTCACTCAACGCCTAACCTGTTAGGATGGCTCTCTATGACTAGAATGCACGGAACAACCATTGTAGCGGTTCATAAAGACGGCGTAAGCGCAATAGCTGGTGATGGACAAGTTACTTTGGGTGATCAGATTGTAAAAAAGGGAGCCGTTAAGGTTCGCCCACTTAATGATGGCAAAATTTTAGCTGGCTTTGCTGGAGCCACCGCCGATGCTTTTATGCTTTTAGAGAAGTTTGAAGGGTATTTATCTAGCACCAAGGGAAACTTGCTTAGAGCAGCCGTAGAAACTGTCAAAGAATGGCGCAGCGATAGAGCATTGCGTAACCTAGAAGCTATGCTGATTGTCGCCGATGCTGACCAGATTTTAATGCTTTCAGGTGCGGGTGACGTAATTACCCCTGATGAAAATGTGGCTGTAGTGGGTTCAGGCGGGGCCTATGCCCAAGCTGCGGCTATGGCCCTATTACGGCATACCACTATGGGAGCCAGAGAAGTTGCTGAAAATGCTCTTAAAATAGCAGCCGATATTGATATTTATACCAGTGGAAATATAACTGCCTATACAGTTGGAGAAAAAGTGGTCACAGATAAGGCAGTCACAGATAAAGCAGTTACAAATAAAGCGGTTACAGATAAAACCATTGGAGATAAAAAATGAAAACAGCCGAAGCGATTATACGAGCAGCTTCTGAATTAACACCTTTACAAATTGTTGAAGAATTAGACAAACATATTATTGGCCAGAGTAAAGCCAAGCGTTTCGTTGCGGTGGCTTTGCGAAATCAGTATCGGCGCAGAAAACTTTCTGAAGAATGGCAGGCCGAAATCACGCCAAAAAATATCTTGATGATTGGCCCAACTGGGGTAGGAAAAACCGAGATTGCCCGCCGTCTGGCCAAACTGGCCAAGGCTCCATTTATAAAAGTAGAAGCTACTAAGTTTACCGAAGTGGGCTATGTAGGCCGCGATGTGGACTCCATTGTGCGTGATTTATCTCAGGCTGCTTATGTAATGGTGGAGAGTGAAAAGAAAGAAGAAGTCAAAGAGCGCGCCAACAAAGCCGCCGATGAACGCTTATTAGATATTCTCTTGCCGGGTGGTACTGAAGAAGGCCGATTAAAAATGGTTGAGCTTTTACGTGCTGGCAAGATGGAAGATAGAATGATTGAGATCGAAGTCAAAGATGAACGGCCCAATATCGGGGTCATGATTCCAGGCATGGAAGAAATGGGTATGAATCTGCAAGACATGCTTTCCAATAGTATGCCCAAGCGCAAAGTAAAGCGCAAAGTAAGCGTAAGTGAAGCCCGCAAAATCTTGGAGGGTGAAGAGGCCGATAAGCTCATTGATTTTGATGAGGTAGGGCGTGAATCTATTTACCGTGCCGAGAATCAGGGCATTGTTTTTATTGATGAAATAGACAAAATTGCCAGCAGTGACAGTAACAAAGGTGGCGATGTTTCAGGCGAAGGCGTACAGCGAGATTTATTGCCAGTTGTAGAAGGCACACAAGTCAATACCCGTTATGGACAAGTAAAAACTGATCATGTTTTATTTATTGCGGCTGGGGCTTTTAGTGTAGCTAAACCTAGTGATTTAATCCCAGAGCTACAAGGGCGTTTTCCCATACGGGTTGAACTCGAGGAACTCAACGCCAGCGATTTGCAGCGTATCTTGACGCAACCCAAACACGCATTAATTAAACAATATATTGAACTCTTAAAAGTCGATGGAACCCATATCGAATTTGATGAATCCGGGATAGTATCCATTGCAGAATATAGTGAACGGGTCAATGAAGAAATCGAAGATATTGGTGCGCGGCGTTTACATACAGTTTTAGAAACTGTTTTAGAAGATTTAGCCTTTGGTACAAATTTGGGCAAAGTCGTCATTGATAAAGCCTATGTAGATAAAAAGCTCGAGGATATCGTCGAAGACGAAGATTTAAGCCGTTATGTTTTGTAAAGTTAGGGATTAGGGGCTAGGTGATGGGTTAAGCCCTCTGCCCTTTGCTCATCACTCATTGCTCATCACTCATTGCTCATTGCTAGTAGCTAGTTGCTCATTGCTCTTGAGGTAATATATGCTCATGTCTAAAGTCTCTATTGGTGTTGTTGGTACAAGCTGGTGGACAGATGGTATGTATCTGCCTGCACTAAAAAATCATCCTCTTGCCAATGTTGTAGCTATTTGTGGACGCAAAGAAAGCACCACCAAGGACATTGCCGAGCGTTGGGATATTCCAGGTAGGTACACAGATGTTACCCACATGCTCGAGAATGAAAAACTAGATGCCGTCATTATTGCTACTGCCAATGATTCTCACTACAGCTACACCATGCAGGCTTTAGAAAAAGGGTTGCACGTTCTTTGTGAAAAGCCCCTGGCACTAAATTATAAAGATGCTAAAGCTATGGCCGATTTAGCCGAAGCAAAAGGTCTAATCACCATGACTCCTTTTACCTATAGCTTCATGCCTACCACACGCTACTTAAAAGAACTGATTGATAGTGGTTACATCGGCAAACCTTATCACCTTAATATGCGTTATTACACAGGCTATGGCAGAAACACCGATTACATTTGGCGATTTGATAAGGGCATTGCTGGCTCGGGTGCAGTAGGTGATATTGGTTCGCATTTTTTGTATATTGCTTATTTACTTTTTGGTGAGATAACCGGTGTCTTTGCCAAACTAGATAAAATGATTGACCGAGACAAAATCACACCTGATGGTAAACCTTATGAGATTGCCGATGACGCAGCTATGCTGATTCTCAAATTCAAAAATGGGGCACAGGGGACTATCCAGGTCAGCACCGTGGCTTACGAAGCCACCGCCTTTGGGCAGATTCACCAGATGGAGTTTTATGGCTCTGAGGGTTCACTTCGTACCTTCACCGATTGGGATACTGTGCAAGAAATTCAGGGAGCAAAAGCGGGCCAAGGGGCCGTAAAACCTCTCGAGATTCCCCCGCATATCTGGGGCAAAGCAAGGCACGACACCGTGCATAACACCTACAAAGATGTCTTTAGGCAAGAAGGGTTTATGACCCAGGATTTTATTTCTGCCATTGCCGAAAAACGCCAGACTTTTCCAAGTTTTCAAGAAGGGGCTTATGTGCAAAAAGTACTCGAGGCTGCCCTAAAGAGTGACCAAGAGAAACGCTGGGTAGAGCTTAGTGAAATTGGTTCTTGATACTTCCAATTCACTATAATGTGGCTCAAAAAAACTCCCCTTTATCAACTTTAAGCTCTTAAGCCGACCATTTACGCCCTCACCCTCATTAGACATCTTTTAAAATTCCTAGACTCAGTGAATCACAGAACTAGAAAACTGAACTCATAGGCTTGCGATATCAAAGTGTTATCACTCAACCTGTCACACTGAGCCGACCTGTAGGTAAAAGGTGTAAAGGATTCCAAAGGTCAAGCCGTAGATAAGCGAAGTGTCTCGCCATCAGACACTTCGCTTATGTTTGAAAGCACACAGCTTACCTCACTCCAAAAAGGGTGCAATGTGCGGCTCAGGATGGCTATGAAAAGAAGCGAAACTAAACAAGGGGATTCTGTGAGTCACTTACAGGTTTATAAAACTTGAATTTCGCCAGATGTCTATTTCCTCGAAGTGCTTTTTCTTAGTAATGTATATCACTTCTAAGCCAGTCTTTTATTTAAGGCATTTTGTCAGAATTGTGTCATAGGTGAATAGCTAAACTTAACAGCATTACAAATGTCCATTCCCGGAGTCTATATATGGCATCTAAATCAACTAAGCTAACACCTCTTCTAGCCACTTCAACAAGTCAGGAATACTTGACTGTCTTTGAAAATGCCAATATCGGCATGTACCGCTCGAGTCCTGACGGCAAAGATGTAAAGATCAATCCTCATTTGTTAACCCTCACCGGTTATGCTTCGGAAGAAGAATTGAAGACTGCCATCAAAGATATTGCTATGCAGTGGTATGTTGACCCCAGCCGCCGCCAAACCTTCTTATCCCTGCTACACACCCAAGGAAGAGTTGAGAATTTTGAGTCTGAAGTGTACGGACATAAAACCAAAAAACGCATCTGGGTTTCCGAAAATGCTTGGTTGGTTCGGGATAACCAAGGGAACATCCTCTATTATGAGGGTACGATTGAGGATATTTCCCAGCGCAAACACTACCAGATATTTCAGGAAAATCTTATTCAATGTATCAAAGACACCCTAGAACACGGACTTGATCAAGATCTCTATCAACGACTGCTCGAGCGTGTAGTAGCAGCCGTTCCAGAAGCCCAAGCCGGCTCAATTATGCTTCAGAGAGATGACCGCTATCATTATGTAGCCTCAGTTGGTTTTGATTTCAATGCTTTGCAAAAAATATCACTGCCACCCCAAGATTTATTCAAATTTGACCTGAGTTCAACCCAACCCCAGGTCGTTCAACATCATCACCGCTATAAATTCTCTGACTCTTTGAATCAACAGGTTCTAGAAAAAGCAGGTCGCCGCAACGATATTAAAACGACACTGTGCGTTCCTGTTCTTCATAATCAACAAAAAGCTTTGTTATTTTTAGATAATTTTGATAACCCTGAGGCTTTTACTGTCTTTGCCCAACACGTAGCCAATATCTTTGCTCAGCAAATGGCCGCTCTCCTCAATCGCTTGAATCTTGAGAACAACTTAAAGCTTCGCCAAACCAATTTACAAAAATGGAATCATTTTCACACAAATCTAAATCACTTTATATCTGAGACTCTCCAATATGGCTTAGACGAGAGTTTTTATCAAAGGCTCTTAGAACATGCTACGGCTGTGATTCCTGGAGTGAATGCGGGTAGCATCATGGTGCGCAAACCCGATGGTCTTTATCATTATGTTGCAGCCTTAGGGTACGACCTCGAGATATTACAAGAGGTTACTTACGAAGAGAATGAAATCGTTGTGAATACCTCTTTGGAACCTTTAATTATTGATAACTTAGTAGAGCTTAATCATCAAACCCTGGACCCTGACAAGTTCAAAATTCTCTACAAATCAGGCCCAATGGACAAAATTAAAGCTATGATGTCTTTACCAGCTTTGGTTGAGGATAAAATCGTTGCTACCTTGAGCCTAGATACCTTTGAAGAAAATGGATTTAGACCCGAATCTCAAGAGATGGCCAAGGCCTTTGCTACACAAATTGGTGTCTTGCTTAAACGCCTAGCTCTTGAACAACAACTCGAGCTAACCAACGATGAATTAACTAAACTTGCCAATTATGATAGCCTGACTGGTCTTCCTAACCGCTTACTCTTTGCTGACCGCTTAGAACAAACGTTAGTGCAATCTAGGCGTACAGGTGATCTGATTGCCCTTTTATATCTTGATCTAGATAGGTTTAAGGATGTCAATGACACCCTTGGGCATAGTATGGGAGATCATCTGCTTAGAGCTGTAACCTCGAGACTCAGTAACTGTTTGCGTGAAGAAGACACCATTGCTCGCCTAGGTGGTGACGAATTTTCAATCATTCTTCATTCCTTTAAGCAACCTCAAGATGCTGCCAAAATCGCCGAAAAAATTTTAGAGGTTTTAAGTACACCCTTTGATCTTCAGGGTTATGAAATTCATATAGGGGCAAGTCTTGGAATCAGCCTCTATCCAGATAATGGTTACACCGTAGAAGATATGCTCAAACATGCTGACGCTGCTATGTACCGCGCCAAACAATCTGGGAAAAATCGTTATTGTTTTTTTACACCCGAACTCAATCAGCAAATGACTGATCAACTTAAGCTCGAGAGTGATATGCGGCGTGGTCTAGAGCGTAGTGAATTTAGTTTGCACTATCAGCCTCGAGTAAATCTGAAATCAAAAGCTGTTGACAGTGTTGAGGCTCTATTACGCTGGAAACACCCCACCCAAGGGTTTATTTCACCTGTTGTATTTATTCCCTTAGCAGAGAAAACTGGGCTTATCTTGCCACTGACTTATTATGTTCTCCAGGAGGCCTGCATTCAAGCAAATATCTGGAAGGACGAAGGTAGAGAGCTTCGCATTGCAGTGAATTTGTCTGCCAAATGCTTGCAACACGCTAGTTTTATTCCAAACCTTAAAGAGATTCTCGCTTCTCACCGTTTAGAAGCTAGATATTTAGAACTCGAGATTACCGAAAGTGCCGCAATGGATGATGTTGAAAATAATATCAAGACCCTCAGCGAACTTAGAAATATGGGCATTTACATCTCGGTAGATGACTTTGGCACTGCCTATTCATCCTTAAACTATCTTAAAAAGTTGCCAGTGAGTTGCTTAAAAATTGATCGCTCTTTTGTCAAGGATATTTCTATAACATCTTTAGACTCAGCCGATGTAGCTATCGTTAAGGCTATTGTGGCCTTGGGTAAGGCTCTAGGATTTCACTTGGTTGCCGAAGGGGTAGAGACTCTGGATCAGGCCGAGTTTTTGCAATCTTTAGGATGCGATGAAGCTCAAGGATATTATTTCTGTAAACCCTTACCACCAGCAGAACTATTCAAAAAAGATAAGGTATTAGTGTAGTTTTCCTGCCTTAGCTTCTACGGCTTTTCGCAAATCACCCGAAAGTACCAGCTTATGCACCGCTTCTAAATCTTGGGTCATCAAGCGGTCTGCCACCAATTCAGGAACACTTTTTCGCAGCGCATCCCTAGCTGCTTTGACTCCTGGGCCAGGCACTAAAGGCAAATGAAAATCTAAAGCCTGTAAAGCATTTAAGAGTTCAATCACAATCACCCATTGTGCATTTGCCAAAATCATGGCGGCTTGGCGTGCGCTGGTGGTTCCCATAGATACGTGGTCTTCTTGGTTTGCACTAGTCGGAATGCTGTCGGCACTAGCAGGATGCACCAAGACTTTGTTTTCACTTACCAAACTTGCGGCAGTATATTGCGAAATCATCAAGCCTGAATTAAGCCCGCCCTGTTTAGCCAAGAATGCGGGCAATCCTGAAACAGCCGGGTCAAGCATATGTTCAGTGCGGCGTTCTGAGATGTTGGCCAGTTCGGCAATGGCTAGCTTGGCATAATCCATGACCAGAGCCACCGGTTGACCATGAAAATTCCCTGCCGAAATTACTGTTTTATCATCAGCAAAAACCAGTGGGTTATCAGTCACGCTATTTATTTCTCGCTCTACAACCTCGAGAGCGTGCCCTAGAGCGTCACGGCTGGCTCCATGTACTTGCGGCATACAGCGCAGTGAATAGGCATCCTGAATTTTTTCGCAATCTTCATGCGATTTATGAATAGGGCTATTTTTACCAAGTCGGCGCAAATTTTCAGCCGTCTGAATTGCACCTTGATGTGGGCGCACCGAAGTCACTCTTGTATCAAAAGCAGAAAGTGTTCCTTTAAGAGCTTCGATGCTCATGGCTCCAGCAATATCTGCAACGGTAGCCAGCTCTAAAGCATCGTGAATCACCAATGCTCCAATGGCAGTCATGGCTTGCGTACCGTTGATAAGAGCTAAGCCCTCTTTGGCTTCTAACACAACAGGCCTTAATCCTGCTTTTTCGAGAGCTTTTCTCGAGCTTAAAATACTGCCCTGATATTCAGCTTTACCTTCGCCAATAAAAGTTAATGCCATGTGCGACAGTGGTGCCAAATCTCCTGAAGCACCCACTGAACCCTGAGACGGAATAATAGGATGAATGCCGTGATTTAAGCACTCGAGAATCAGCTCAATCACTTGCAAACGAATACCCGAATACCCAAAACTCAAACTCTGCGCCCGCAATAAGAGCATGGCCCGAACTACCTCAGTGGATAACGGCTCACCCACACCCATGGCATGAGACAAAATCAAATTGCGCTGCAAGGTTTGTACATCTTTGGGTTCAATGCGCGTGCTAGCTAATTTGCCAAAACCAGTAGTGATGCCGTACACCACTTGATTTTCTTTAACTAGTTGCTCAACATAGATACGACTCTTTTTGATTTTACCTTTGCTTTCAGGATTTAGTTTGACCTTAGCCTCAAAACGCGCAACAGCAATTACATCTTGGAGTTTAAGATTGATACCTACACTAACTGGTTTCATACAACTTCCTTACCTGAAATAAAAACCTTTTGAACTGAATTCACACCTAGACTATAAGCTACTTCACGCCAATCATCTAGGACACAAAAATTGGCACACTTGCCCACTTCTAAGGTTCCTACATCTTTTAAGCCTAAAGCCGCAGCCGCATTCACAGTACAAGCACTTAAAGCCTCGGCAGGGCTTAAATGATTTAAGCGCACAGCTAAGGCCAGAGCCATTTGGGTAGAGAATACAGGACTCGAGCCTGGGTTCAAATCGGTTCCTACCGCTACAGCAGCTCCAGCTTTGATTAACTCCCTTGCTGGTGCAGCAGGTAAACCTAAATGTAGGGTTACACCTGGCAAAATAGTAGCAATAGTAGAACTATCAGCTAAAGCTTGTATTTGTGTAGACGTTGAAGCCTCGAGATGATCTACCGATAGCGCATTCATTTTTACAGCCAGTTCTGTACCCCCAATAGGATGAAACTGGTCAGCATGGAGTTTGAGGTGTAGACCATGCTCTTTAGCTGCACTTAATATTTTTTCTGTCTCAGTGACATTAAAGGCTTCTTTTTCTGTAAATACATCCACTGCTTGAGCCAGCTTTTTACTAGCGACTTCTGGAATAAGTTCATTGCAAACCTGTTCGACATAATGTGTGCGCTCATTTTTTTCTTGGGGCGGGACATGAATAAGAAGTGTTGGCACTAGACGTGCAGGAATCTTGGATTGTAATTGACGAATAACCTCGAGCATTTTTAATTCTGCCTCGAGAGTAAAACCATAACCACTTTTTATTTCTATAGTCGTCGCACCTGAATGAATCAGTGATCTGATTCTAGGCAAAGCCATTTCAACTAAAGTTTCAACACTTGCTTCTTGCGTGTGCCTCATAGTGCTGCGAATCCCACCCCCACGGCGCAAGATTTCTTCATAGTTTATGCCAGAAGCTCTTGCTTCAAAATCGTTTAGCCTATCCCCTGCCCACACCGCATGGGTATGTGGATCAATAAGGCCTGGAATAATCGTTTTCTTTTGCAAATCAATCGTTTCTCTAACTTCGCCTTGCCAATCTTTTTCTTTACCAAGCCAAACAATCACACCATCTTGAACGGCTAAAGCAACATCCTCGAGGTGTAGTAACTCTCCCATTTCTGCACCACGGCTAACATCACCTGTAGGTGTAACCAAATGTGCAATATTGATAAATAATCTATCAGCGTTCATGGAAAAACAGCCATCAAGGTTTCAACCAAAAGTCTTGCAGCAAGTAATGCACTATTGCCACTGGTATCCAAGTGGGGTGTCATCTCTACAAGATCAAATCCAACAATATGATTGTGCTTCGCTACTTCGGCAACAATGTGCATAGCTGCTGCATAAGAAAGCCCAGAAACTTCAGGACTCGAGGTGGCAGGAAATATTGTAGGATCAAAGACATCTACATCGAAAGAAATATAAACACGCTTATTCTCAGGCAATTTTTTTAGAACACTCCCGTCTATTTCCCAAGTTGGAATCAGGGTGTGGCCTCTAGCTTTGGCAGCTTCTACAGCTTCTTTATCAAAGCGAATCCCACGTAGTCCAATGGTCGTAATATGCTTTAGATTAGGCATGTCTTCACAGGCACGTCTAAAAGGACTCGAGTTGGAGTACTTAGTGTCATTGCGAACATCGGTAAAGTCTAAATGTGCATCAAATTGAACAATATGTAAATCATCCACGTTATCAAAGGCTTTTAAGAGTGGATAGCTAATGCTGTGGTCTCCACCTAAAAAAATAGGTAGTTGTACTTTGCTACGCAAGTGCCTAGCGGCTTCGGTAATACGTTCCCTGGCTAGTTCTGGCTCGAGGCTTGGTAAATCTACATCGCCAGCGTCAACTACTTTTAAACCAGCCAATCGCATTTGATTACTACGCAAATCATAAAAGCCTTCAGGCGGCAGAGTGTAGCGCAAACTGGCTTCACGAATGGCTCTAGGAGCAAAGCGTGCCCCCGGGCGAAACCCTAAAGCTATATCAAAAGGAATACCCAGCACACCCACATCACTATGCCAGGAGCTCTCTACATCAAAATGCGGGGAGCGTACAAAAGTTGGGATTCCTGCGAAGGGTAACATATGGTTAGTATAATCCTCCCCTGCCCCTTCTTTGAAAAGGAGGGAACATTTCCCCTTTCTTAAAGGGAGCTAGGGGGATTCTTCAACCTCTCTGTAACTACTGCGTGAATGTTTTGCATTACAGCCTCGAGTTCTTTGAGAACCTCGAGGTTAGTAAAACGAATGACGCTTAGACCGAGTTGCTCGAGAATCTTGGTGCGCTCAGCATCTTTTTGTTTGATATCTTCTTGAAAATGATGTGCACCATCTACCTCAATAACCAGTTTCACTGGATGTGCATAGAAATCTACGATGAATTTTCCAATAGGTCGTTGCCTATAAAACTGTATACCTAACACTTGCTTACGTCGTAAGCGATGCCATAAGACCTGCTCTGCGTTGGTCATATCACTACGAAGCTCTCGAGCAGGTTTCTTGAGGTAATACTCGTACCTAGGCACGAACACAGTATAAATTTAGCCTCTTATTCACAAAGAGAAATCTACCTCAATCCTCCCTAGCCCTCCTTTACAAAGGGGGCTAGGGGGATTCAAAGACTAGGCATATCAACTCCACGCTCCCTGGCAACCTGCTTAGCTTTGTCATACCCCGCATCGGCATGACGAATCACACCCATCGCTGGGTCATTGGTCAGGCACAAACGCAAACGCTGGTCGGCTTCTTCAGAACCATCGGCTACCGCAACTAAGCCAGAATGCTGGCTGTAACCCATTCCTACACCACCGCCATGATGAAAACTCATCCAAGCTGCGCCACTGGCAATACCCGTGGCAAAATTTAGGAGTGCCCAATCTGATACAGCATCAGAGCCGTCTAGCATGGCTTCGGTTTCACGGTAAGGAGAAGCTACACTACCAGCATCTAAATGGTCACGCCCTATCACAATAGGAGCTTTAAGTTTTCCTTCTCGCACCATTTGATTAAACAGCAAGCCTGCTTTATCCCTTTCACGGTAACCAAGCCAGCAAATCCGGGCTGGCAAACCCTGAAAGGCAATTTGCTCAGCCGCATAAGTAAGCCAGTTTTGCAAACGTGTATCTTCAGGAAAAAGATTTAGTAAGGCTTCATCGGTGGCTTTAATATCGGCTGGGTCACCCGATAACGCAACCCAGCGAAAAGGTCCACGCCCTTCACAAAATGAATCACGAATAAAAGCTGGCACAAAGCCTGGATAATCAAAAGCATTTTCTACCCCAGCGATTTTTGCTTGCGCTCGCAAATTGTTACCGTAATCAAAAGCAATAGCTCCACGCTGCTGCATCTCGAGCATGGCCCTAACATGTGTAGCCATTGCGTCTCTTGCACGATTCAAATAAAGCTCTGGTTGTTGTGTTCTGGTAGTGTTGATGTCTTCGTCATTTTTAAGAATAGGAATATATCCCCACATCGGGTCATGGCTGCTAGTCTGGTCGGTGACTAAATCAGGAATAAACCCACGCTTTAACATTTGCGGTAACACTTCGGCAGCATTACCTAAAAGCCCAATTGAAACTGCCCGTTTTTCTTTTTTGGCTTTTTCAGCTCTTAAAATTGCATCCTCGAGATTACTCGCTACTTCATCAAGATATCTAGTTTCTAAACGTCGCTGAATTCTAGTGGGGTCAATCTCGATACAAATGCCTACACCACCAGCAAGTTTAATGGCTAAAGGCTGCGCCCCACCCATTCCACCTAGCCCAGCAGTTACAGTAATAGTTCCAGCTAAGGTTCCGTTAAAATGTTTTTGCCCAGCACTAGCAAAGGTTTCATAGGTTCCCTGCAAAATCCCTTGCGTGCCAATATAAATCCAAGAACCCGCAGTCATCTGACCGTACATCATGAGTCCTAATTTATCTAGGCGGTCAAATTCTTCCCAGGTTGACCATTTGGGTACAAGGTTTGAATTTGCGATTAAAACCCTAGGAGCAAGTGGCTGGGTTTCTAAAACCGCTACGGGTTTGCCTGATTGAACAAGTAGCGTTTGATGATTCTCGAGCCTGTCTAGGGTTTCGATAATTTTATGGTAACTTTCCCAGTTTCGGGCGGCTTTACCACGCCCACCATAGACAATAAGCTCTTCGGGTTTTTCGGCTACTTCGGGGTCTAGGTTGTTCATCAACATGCGTTTAGCGGCTTCTTGGATCCAGCCTTTGGCTGTGCGGGTGTTGCCTGTGGGGGCGTGAATGGTCATTGTCTGGCCTCTACTAAACGAATTTCCAATTTGCATCCTACTGCCTCAGCATATTTACGCAAGGTTTCAATGGATGGTGAATGCTTATTGGTACTCAGTGAAGATTCCAAACGAGTAATGGCAGGTGCTTTGGTTCCCATTCGTTGGGCTACATCCGCCTGACTTAAACCCGCAGCTTTACGTGCCTTGAGCATTTCTCGAAGCAACGAGAATTCCGGCTCGAGATCTTGGTAGTGTTTGCTGACAGCTTTCTTTTTGAGAGCAGTTCGCCTGAGTTCAGTGTGAGTCATTTTTTACCTCCTTGAGTCTTTGTTTAGCAATTTCAAGTTCTTTGATAGGGGTTTTCTGTGATTGCTTATTAAAAGTATGCAACATAACCATACGTTCTTTAATAACCGTACAGTAAAACACTCGAGCAATTCCTTCTTTACTCTTCAAACGCAACTCAAATAGCCCGTCTCCTATTGCCCTAGTATGGGGCATACCTAGGTTAGGTCCAAACTCGAGCATTAAATCAGTAAGATGTAAATAGCGAGCTAATAGCCCAGAAGGAAGAGTAAGAATCGCTTTCTCAACCCGCTCACTGTAATACTCAATAGACCAGCCCATGAGGGATTATAACATATTTGTTATCATTGACTACTTGTTGTTAAAGGATAGTTTACAGGCTTCAATTTCTTGAACAAATTATGGATGTTGCTTGTGAGGGCGTGAATGGACATTTGTTTATCCTCCTGTTGTTAAGGGATAGTATACAAGGCTCAAGAGCAATATTTTACTACAACTTTGGCAGTCCTTTTAATCTTTCCCATATTGGTTTTTCAAAACTGTTCTCTTTGGCCCACTTGATCAGATACTCGATTCGATACTTGTGAATTTCGCTTTGATCAAACGCTTCCCCCATAAGTGCCTTCTCTTGTTCGAGCCACCCATCAATACCATTTTGTTCAATCATCCATTTGTCAAACTCGATAATCTGTTCTTCTACAGCTGCTTCATCCATATCTGGCAAATCAGAAACCCATTTTAATGTGTTTTGAACAGTTCCATCATCTTTCGCCATATCTTCTATAGCTTCAAACGCCTCACGTCCTACTATTTGTTCCAGTTGTTCAATTCTAAATGCATCTAGTCCGCCAAACATCGGCTTATCTATTCCAAACTTCTTATCATAGTCATATTTAATAACACCTAGAGGATACTTAATCAAGTGCAGAATTGCCAATACTTCGATGACTTCTCGAAAGCCTTCAAACCAAATATTGAAACCATCCTCTTCAAAGGTCTGAAAGTTGGATTTAATTACTCTCATTCGGTTGGAATACTTGAAACCCTTTGTATGTGTGTAATCGTGTAAATACCCTAAACTCAACAGGCGTGACTTAATATCATATGACTGTTGGAATGCTCGAAAATTACCGTGTCTTTCCAGACGCTTCCATATTTCACTAAAGCGTGGTGTTTCCTCTTGAGAGTTTAGCCACTTACGAATGATAATGTGACCATCATCGTTCAAATTCCAATACACTGAAAGTAGACCCACCTCTAATCCACTTCGTAGAGAAACCATAGCTTGCTTATATAAACCAAAAAGACAAAGATTGAACGAGATTTGCAATTCGTTCCATGACTCTTCCCATGGAAAGAAATGTCCTGAAAATAGGCTTTCATGAGTATGGGGAATTACCTCGCCTATACTATGATACGCCCAAGCAAGCAACTTTAATTTTTCAGTATGCTCATTGGTTTCAATATGCTTCTTCGTTTTATCGTAGACTTCAATACTTCTATCGCAGGTATAAATAAATGGGCCAAACATTTGAATACTTTATCAAAGATAATCGGCTAGTAATTAAATTCATAACGTATCAACAAATGTAATGATAATAGTTTATCTAAGCCGTACCATACTTCACCCCCAACTCCCTCAACCACATCCTATACACAATCACCACCCAATCCGGGTTAAACAAAAACGTACAAATTATATTCTATAAGACTCAAGTCACCATCACTCTATCTGTCTGCTTATCTGGCCCCACATAAAAAACGGTACTGCCCATATCTACAAAACCCATCTTTTTATAAAAGCTAATGGCCCGAGGGTTTTTCTCCCATACGCCTAGCCAGACGTGTTGACCATCTAATTCACGTACTGCTTCACACACCCCAGTCATAAGTTTTTGGGCAATGCCCTGACCATGCGCTAAACGGTCAACATAGAAACGGTGAAGTTCGATAGGAGATTCTTGGGTAACACATGATGGTGGAGCATTGCGGCGAATCTGGGCGTATGCGAGAAGGGTTTCATTTTGGAAGGCTAAAAGTGTAACCGTGCCTGGATCAAGTAGCTCCTTGGTTTGTTGAGGAATACCATATGACTTTTCCAAGTGAGCTTGCATATCTTCAGGTTCATTATCTTCGCCAAAGGTTTCCTTAAATGTTCGGGCTGCGAATTCAGCCAACGCAGGTGCATCTTCTATGACCCCACGACGTATGTGTAAATCCATATTTAATTCCTCCTACAATTTTGCAACCACTCAAGATTTTCAAGTGACATGAAAATCCGAACCAAACATCTCGAGTTGTAAACTTCTAGCAACTGCTTGTGAGGCAATATTTTCCCAAGAGGTACTGTATAGCGGCGTTGCGCCAATAGCTTGCACTGCACGCGCCCAAGCAATCACCACATCTTTAGCATAGCCTCGTCTGCGAAACTCGAGTAGGGTTTCTAAACCAGCTTCGTGAGCCTGTGGCGTAATACGAACACTGCGACAAACGGATACAGCACGATTGTCCTCGAGGATGGCAACAAACGGCTGCCACTGGGGAAGTTCTTCTATTAGGGTTTCAAACCCTCTTTGCAACAATTCAGGATTTGCTGTGGTGATACTGGCAACGGTTTGTAATGGTTCTAGTAGTTTAGTGAAATGATAAACAGGTCCCGCCCAAATGTTTTGTACGGACGCATGGGACTCGAGCAGTTTCATATAAGCATCAAAATGCCGTGGCCTGCTTTGCCAATCCTTGCTTATAGGTTCATCAAGACTGGGTTCATCAAGACTGGGTTCATCAAAACACAATGCCTCTAACTTCTTAACCAGTTCTTCTGGTAAGTCATCTCGAAATCGCCAGAGGTTTGCTTCTGGGGTGCGACCCAAAAAGAAACGTGGGGCACGACCACCACCGCCAGGTTCATTGATACGCAAGATGCGTGAATGTAAATCGTGGGTGAACAAAGCTTGGGTGTGAAGGATCATGAGGTCTTGAAAAGTAGGCAAGTATTTTCTCCTTAAAGTATTGAAATTAAAATAATCTGATGTTAGAACCCATCCCAAAACTATTGTTTCATATACCTAATAGCTCTGATCTTACTCCTCTTGTCGCAAAAGTCGCTTTCGATATTCCTTTTTCAAAGGAAAAGCGGCTTGTGAGATGGCTTCTATTCTAAAGCTTTCAAGAATTGCTCATAGTGCATTTCCAAATACGCATAGTCATTTGTGTAAATTTCCAAATCACCTGCATCAATACTAGCCTGCATTCGTTTGTCACCTCTAGCCGCACCAATGCGCAAAAAGTCTGCCATAAATTCAATGCGGGCTTTAACAGTCTGAATTATCTGCGAAGAATCTGCCAGTTGATAGGCATCACAAAAAAGCCTGACTCGGCGGCACTGCTCGAGTAGGTCTCCATAATGTTCAGGATTAGAAGGCGCATTTATAGGAACAAACCGATAAAGCGCGTAAGCCAAATCCCATGCTCTGCTACCAGGATGTGCGTAATCAAAATCAATAACGCCAATCAATGTCCCTTTATCAAATACACAGTTATAAGGTGCAAAATCACCATGACAAATAATTTCTACTGGTAGTCGTATAGAAGCCTGCCAATCAGATTGCCAAAGATGAGCAATATCGAGAGTTGCATCGTGAATACGGCCAAGAAGATGTGCGGCTGAAATTAAAACTTCGTCAGAACGCAAGGCTTTCAAAAGAGGATGATGACCAACTACACCAGGAATAAAGGATAAGACTTCGCGCCCAGAGGAATCAAACCCTAGAGGTTCTGGCACTTCTTGAATACCTTTTTCTCTAAGATGATTGAGCAACTTATGGACTTGTGCTGTCCAAGGGCCAACATCTCGGCGAACAGTATTCCCAACTCGAGAAACTTGGGTCATGTTGCCACCAATTAGTTTTTCTTCAGATTCCATTAGCTTCAGTAAATCACAGAATCCTCTTTTTGTCACACTGAGCCGCTAGTTGCACGTTTTTTGAAGCAAAGTAAGCCTTGCACTTTCGTACCTTGCGAGGTGTCTGATAGCAAGACACTTCGCAAGGTAGGGCTTGACTTTCGGAATCCTTTGCAACTTTTACTCTACTCTTAGGCTCAGTGTGGCTATGCAATGAAGCGAAGCTACAAATGAAGGTGGAGACGGATTAAACCTCTTATTGCTTGTATCTATGCAAAAGGTGGGGGAAATATGCAATTTAGCTTTTGAAAAGATAACATTTAAGCCAATAAACGTGAATAATAAGTCTAAAGTTAGCGAGGATGTTGCTTAAATATGCAGCGTTTTATGCTGGTGCAAAAAATAAGACCTTCAACATTCTGGTCTAGCTTTACAATTCTGTGATTCACTGAGTTTATTAACTACTCTTTTTAGAATCTCTTGCCATTAACCACAAAAGTGCAATGCCAATAAGTACACGAAAAATAATGCTAGGAATAGACGATGTATTGACGATTGATTGCACATACGCCAACAAGTCAACCAGAGAACTTAAAAACATATAACCAGCTAAACCAATAATAGCTGCACGTGATACGGGTGAAGCTGTATTAGCACGTGCCACCCAGATAACAGGAACTAAAGAAAGAATACCAACCCCCGATGTACGAAGTAAAAAATTGAGTTGTTCATTTCCTTGTATACCCACAACAGACAACATGGCTGATGGAAAAAACAGTAAACCAATCGCTGAAAGTCCTATAAAGAACGCATTGAATGTAAGCAAACGTCTGAGCATCAGTTCTCCCTAACGTAAACTAAAGTGATTATATCTTAGTTGCCAGTATTGCTTTCACTCCCAACCTTGGACTACTCAAAATAGGAACCCCCACTCCGTCACAAAACTCTGCTGCCTTGGCCATAGAAGCCTGCGCTAACACAATCACATCATGATTTTTCCAATATGCTTTCAACGATTGGGCAATGGTTTTTAAGTAGGCGTTGGTATCCCCTGCTTCAAAATGTTTCCAGGCCTCGTTGATATACAGCATTTTTATGTCAGGTGTTTTATCTAGTTTTCTAGCAGAATCTTCTAGAAGTTCTCTAGTTGAAGCAAGTGTACTTTCTAAAGCTGCTACTACCAGAATGTGCTTACCTGTGTTTACGGCTTCATCGGCCATGGCACGGTCAATTCGCATAGAGATAAATCCTTGACCGGATGTTTCACCAGATGATTCTGCAATGCCCCCAATCGTCGAGCAAGTACACACTACTACCCTTGCCCCTGTTGAAGTAGCGTCTTGCATTGCTTGGTGAATGCGCTTTTCTAGTTCAGGAGTAAAGCCATGTTTGCGGGCATCCTCGAGTAGACTTTCATCGACTACATGCAGAGCTGAGAGGGTAGGCTCGAGTTCCTTTACTAAATTTCCAAAGGTTTCAACATGCACTTTAGCAGTGTGTAAAAAAGCAATCTGGTGACTCATGAACAAAGCTAACATAAATATCTCGAGCCAGCCAGTAGATGATTTTATCGCTTTTGTTTCACCTAGCTTGGCTTATAGAGTAATGCTTAGCGATGTTTATAGAACAGGGTTACTTCTTTTATCCACTTGCGTTATGCTTAGATATGCCATTTTTCTTAGCAGGTTTTCTGTGTCTATAAGGAACCTGGCTCTTTCAGTTTATTTACCATCTCTTATTTTGTCGTTGTGCAATGGTTTGCTATTGCCAGTCTTACCAGTCTTTGCTCAGTCTTTTGGGATTTCCTACTGGCTTATTGGTTTGGTACTAGCAGGTGAAGCCATCGGCACGCTGTTAGCCGATATACCTGCAGGAATACTTATAAAACGCCTTGATCGCAAATGGGTCATGTCTCTAGGTATTGGATTAGTAGCACTCTCAGTTATCGCTCTCTTCTGGTCACAAACTATCTGGGAAGTATTTATGTACCGCATTATTTCAGGGTTTGGTGCTGCCCTCTGGAATTTATCTCGCCATGCTTATTTGTCTGAAGCCATTAGCAAAGCTAACCGTGGCAGAGCCATTGCACTCTTTGGTGGAACCAATCGTTTGGGTGGATTTTTGGGTCCAGTAGTGGGCGGCTTTCTAGCTGCCAATTACAGTTTACGTTTACCCTTTTTAGTATTTGGGGCTTTAGCTCTCTGCACTATTCCCTTAGCGATTATGTTCATAGAAAAGGGAAATAAAGTTTCGGCGCAGGCACAGCATCACAATCTTTTAGGTGTCTTGAAACAGCACTGGAAAATTTTGCTTACGGCCGGGCTAGGTCAACTTGGAGCGCAAATGGTAAGAGCTGCACGCAATGTGGTGATTCCACTCTACGGCTCGAGTATTGGCCTAGGTTTAGAGTCAGTTGGGCTTATCCTGAGTCTTTCAGCATTTGTAGATGTTGCCTTGTTTTATCCCGCAGGTGTGATTATGGATAAGTTTGGCCGCAAGTATGCTATTGTTCCCAGTTTTACCTTGCAAGCAATAGGCCTGCTGATCATTCCTTTTGCTACTGGTTTTACTGGTTTGCTTATAGCTGCTACTGTCACCGGCATGGGCAACGGTCTAAGTTCTGGAACCATGATGACCCTTGGTTCAGACCTTGCACCCAAAGAGTCTCTAGGAGAGTTTTTGGGGCTGTGGCGACTGATTGGCGATAGTGGATTTACTGGCGGTCCAGTGATTGTGGGAGTCATTGCCGATGTCCTTGCACTGGGGCCTGCCGCGGTAGTAATGGCCGTTATTGGGTTTGCCTCGGCTGGGCTTTTTGCTTTTGGAGTTCGGGAAACGCATCCGAGAACAAAGTCCTCTTAAATTTTTATTTTTTAAATGGAAGCAAAAGTGGCTTGCTAAACAATCTCCTACCAAAGAAGGAGACTGTTTTAATGTAATCATGCTATAACTTTCATCATGGCTAGTTCTGTACTTCCCAGCATGAAAACTGTTTTTACACTGCTTAAAGAAATTAACTTAGAGCATATTCGTCAGGGCAGCAATGAGCCTTTTGAAATTGTCTTAACGGGTGTAAAAGCCAATACAATTGCCGAGATGCTGCAAAGCTCTAGGGTGCGTGTAGGCACTGACGTACACCATTCAGGGCTTAAAGTAAGCGTGGTTCGTTCGCAAGCCCAAAAAACCTTTGTTCAAGAAGAAACCATAATCATTTCTGCTCTAGGAGAAAGTACCTTCTTGCCAACTTCAGCTAATCATATGGTGTTAAGTGACTGGTCACAAGAAAGCCTCAAAAACGAACTTTTGCCAATTCTTATAAGCAGGATGCCTGAACATTTGCAACTAGGTATGGCTAGATATATTCCACTGGCTCGAGATTCCTACAATAAACAACTGATTGATGAAACCGCCAAAGCCAATGCCCTCTATGCTGCCTCAACAGCCTTTGCTGGTGTGATTCCTCTACTTAATGTTCCACTCAACGTCGCTGACATGATGGTGCTAACTAAAAATCAATTGGTCATGGCTTATAAAATGGCCCTAGCCGCCGGTAAAACTGGCGCACCTAGTAGTGTCATGACCGAACTGATAGGTGTTCTGGGCAGTGCTTTTTTAATGCGGCAAGCCGCCCGTAGCCTAGTAGGTCTTATTCCTGCCTGGGGAGCAATACCTAAAGTTGGGGTAGCCTATGCTGGAACTTATTTGGTAGGTAAAGGTGTGAATGTCTGGCTTACCGATGGACAAAGACTTACTGAACGTGAACTAAAAAAAGTTTATAGCGAGGCTTTAGAAAAAGGTAAGCGGGTTATCAAACCTAAGTTAGAAGAAAAAGAAGAAAACAAAGAGTTGTAGGGGCAGTAGTTATGGCCAAGCGTTTATTACTTTACCTCGACTGCTAGTGGATAGACAGGAGTAAAAGGAAAAAGGGAAGATAGCAAGATGTCCAAATCACGCTATCTTCTAAATAAGCATACCGTAAGTGAACTGTTCACCATCGTTTATGTTGTTATTGATGATTACTTGAAAGCTGCCCAGAGTATTGGCTATGTAGAGCTAGCACAATCAGAACAACAAATTCGAGGTGCTAAATCCCAAACACAGTCACATGTTAAGAGGTTATGGGAATTTAGCACCTCGAAAGGCAGCTATGCCGAATTGATGACGATTGCTTTGGTAGGCGATTTACTGAACCAAGCAGATGTGGGGTTATGGTTTCGGCTTGTGAAAAGCGAGTATCAGGGGTTATTTCCTGTGTTACCTGATGAAAGTCGTTACTACCGTGTGCTAAAAAACCTAGAACGTGTTTGGGCTGACTTTGCACTTTGTTTAAGTGCAGAGCATGAGGTTATTGCCTATGCTGTAGACTCTAAACCGTTACCTGTTTGTAAATTCAGACGGCATAAACGTGATAGAGCAATGGCTGAATCTACGGTTGGTTTTAGTACACAAGGTCCTGTCTATGGCTTCAAACTTCATGCCCTGACAGCAACCCAAGGACCCATTGTTAAGTTTGCTATTGTACCCGCTCATGAAGCTGACTCCACTGTTGCTAAAGCCTTACTCTGTCAAGACGCTTTGGACTTAACCCTGGGCGATAAAGCCTATGTCGGTTGTGGTATTTACACCCTACCCAAAGACAATGCTCTCAACCCTGGCTTTTGGTCACCCTGGCTTGATACTGCTAGAAAAACTATTGAGTCCGTCTTTTTAACTTTAGTTAGAACTAAGCATCTCGTTTTAGGTCAGCGTAATTCGTTCTGGTCTATTCGTGCTCATGTTTGTCGGAAAATCGCTGCTCATAATTTCGCTTGTCTGTTTACTGCTTTATGAGCATGACCCTCTAGTAGTCGAGGTAAACTAAGTACCCTTACTAAATTAGATTAAACTAATGGTCTAGTGAAAAGTCCTTTGTAGATTCAGACTTCCGAAAAGTTAAAATTTAACTTAATTGTGTTAGCGTACTTAATAACCCTGTGACGCTGCTGTGACGCTCAATAAGAAAAACTAAGGACATGAAAACACCTTCAAAGGAGTTCACTATGAAATACCTCCAAAGCTTTTTGACAACACTGGCACTTTTCCTAGTATTTCAAACGGCAGGGTCTCAAACGGCAGGGTCTCAAACTACAGATACACCAGGCTTTACAGGTACTTACCGCGATCAAGATAATGACCTACATAGCTTTGAAATGCAAGTAGACGGCACGTTGCTTGGCAAAATGACTGTAGGCGATACAGTATTTGAAGTTCCTTTTGAGTTAGAGGCTGGGCAGGCTTATGGATTTTTACAACTCGAGGATGACACTGTTCTGGGTATCGTCCTGACGACTAAAAGTGCTGAGGCACTAACAGTACAAGTCGTGCCTATGGATACAAACAATCAACCCATCCTAGAAGAGTTGCAAACCTATACTTTTACTCAAGAAGGCATATTAAGTACAACAACATTAGGCGCAAAGCCACAAAATCCACTCACGGCCCACCCAACAGCTAATCCCCTAGCAATAACAAGCCCAGGCTCGAGTGGTGTGGCCATTGCAGCTAATCAAAGCTACAACACTGGCACCACACTGGTTTCTAGTGCAGCAGGATTTTCGCTCATGGTGCCTGCTGGAAATATCGCTACCTACACCACCACCGAAATAGGTCAAGCAGGCTTAGTGGTTGGCGATCAGCAGAGCAGTGGTTTTATCGTGCTGGGTCTTTCCAAGGCAGACATTCTTGCCTTGGCCCAAGCAAGCCTTAGCAGTTTTGGAGATTTGCAACTTACACCCATAGGCACACCTCAACAAACCACCGATATGTTTCGTGCTACTTTTCAAACTGAAGCCAACGGGAATGCTCTAGCGATTCACCTAGCTGCCAGACAAGGACCTACTGGCAATGCTGTGGTCTTGATGGGCTTTGCTTTGCTGGGTCAAGATGCTGGACTTAGTCAGGCCATAGATAGCACCTTGGCTTCTTTGGTGTTTACTCAAGTAGCCCCACAGACTGCGCTAAATTTGGGTGGACTTGAGCTAAATGCTGATGATGGCAGCAGTACCAGTAACACTAGTGGTGACGCACATCTTACAGGCATCAAAGAAGAGTTTTACGTTTTTTGCAGTGATGGTAGCTACGCCTACAGTATGGAGGACACTACTATGTTTTCTACAGGTGGTTTAAGTGGTGACTTTAGTGATTTTAGTAGTGAAGAAAGTGACCAGCACCAAGGGCGTTATGAAATTTCTGTGGGTATATTAGGTGAGCCTTATTTGTTTTTACAAGCTGATGATGGGCGAACTTTTTTTCACCCTGTAAGTCAAAGTGCAGATAGTCTCGTGATTAGCAACTCGAGTTTTAGCATTAGACAAAACTCGCAGTGCCAGTGAGGATGAGGAGCTATGAAGAGATATCTCCGTACCCTGAAAAGCGAAGGTAAGTGTCCTCGTTCATGTATTTTCTGACAATTAGGGTTACTTTTTACAACGAGTTGCTCGCTTAGGCCAACCTCCAAGGACTTCAAAATATAGCCATTTATAAACAAATTGAAGCTATTGTGCGCGTAGCCAATTTTGGCGTAGAAGCAGAATATTGCGACAAAGCTGTTTCCTTTGGGAAAAACTATATTGACACCCTCATTGCAGACTGGTCAGCCTCGAGAAATCTACCACAAAATGTCAGCAACAAAAAATAACAAGGAAACGCCTTTCTTCCTAAATTGATACTAGGTAAAGAACACCAGTGTGTGACGCTGATGTGACACTTACTTTCTTAATCTATAAAAAGAAAAGCTGCTTAGTACAGCAATCATTTAGGAGGAAGTCATGAAACTGTTCGTCAACATCAAACGCTTATTTTTTACTCTTACCCTTTTCTTTATTTTTACTTTAAGTACAGGTTTTACCCAACCAGTGCAAGCTGGCACACGCCTCAGTGCCACTACCAGAAACTGTGACACCTTTCAAACTGTCACTAATGGATTAAGTACCATAGCGGGGTATTTTGGTACGATAGGTGCGAACCCTTCACCCAGAGCAGGTGATATTGCCTATGTCTTACTCGAGATAAGAGTCTTGGGTAGACCTTGTAACTTTTTTGATACTGTTTATACAGAACTTGTTTTACCAACCGGTGCAGAAGTAGCCATTAGCAATGCCACACCCATGCAGTGTTTTATGGACGGTGCCAACGTCAGCAATAGTAATGAGTTTAGCTGTAGAGTGTTTAATGAAGCAACAACCTTTGGCGGAATTGTCTTGGGTACTAATTTTATCTTTCCAGGTCAAGTTTTTGAAATCCAAGTCCCTGTGCGCTTTTCTACCGCGTTGAACAATGCCAGTCTTCGTTTCTTTGTTCAGTCTGTTGAAGTAGATAGTTTTAGAGGCGCAATCTCACCGTTACAGCCTGAAAAACGCATCACTGTTCCAAGTGCGCCTGTTACTACCAGCGTCACTTATCCCAATCCTTCTACCACAAGCATCACAACTACCAGCGCACGACTCAATGCCATTGTGACCAACAATTTTAATGCTGGAAATGTTTTCTATGATTTTGGTACAACAACTGCTTATGGCACTACTTCGGCGGCTATCCCTATTACGGCTGCCAATGCTGCTTCCAATGTAACCTTGCCGTTTAATAACCTTACACCTAACACACTCTTTCACTGGCGAGCCCGCTTTGTTTTGGGTGGTCAAACCTTTACAGGCGCAGACCAAACCTTTACTACACTTGCTTCACCCTCGAGCTTTCGCTTAACTGTAAACAAAAATGGTAACGCAACTGGTTTTGTATCTGATTCAACCGGAATTATTGTGTGCGGTAACACTTGTAGCAGCAGTTTTAGGGCTGATTCAAGCGTAACTTTGATTGCGCAAACGCCTATCAGTGCAGTCTTTGCAGGTTGGGGTGGTGCATGTGCGAGTGCAGGTATAAACACTACCTGCCAAGTGCTAATGACTAGTGACCAGACTGTAACTGCCACCTTTAATCAAGATGCTTTAGATACGGGTTCGCTAGCTATCAATATAAGTGGTTTACCTGCGGATGTAGATGCCGATGTCATTGTCACCACATCATCGGGTACTACTCAAAATGTTGATGAAACAACAACTCTGAACACTCTGGTGCCTGGTACTTACACCGTAACAGCTTCTTCAATCACAAATGGCAGCGATGTTTTTACACCATCACCAGCTTCACAAACAGTCACCGTAACCTCTGGTAACACATCTTCTGTAGCCATCACCTTTACCCAAGATGCACCCAACCCTATTGACACTGGTTCTTTGACAGTAAATGTAAGTGGCTTATCTGATCCTGCACTGGTACAAGTCGTTAAGGATGGCGTATTCATAGATGATGTTGCGTCAACAAAAACTTTGGATAACTTAGAGCCTGGTACTTACCGGATAAAAGTCTTTCCTGTACTGATTGATGGCACAATATTTTTAGGAACGGTAGATAACCCAAGCGTAACGCTAACTTCAGGCACTTTGGCTTCAGTGAACATCAGTTATGCAGCTAGTACTGGCCCCGTTGTAAGTCTCACACGCAATCTCAAAATCACGGTGTCAGAAAGTGCGGGTAGTGATGGCAAAGTTACCACATCACCGGTTAGTAATGAGTGTGGTAGTGGTGACTGTAGTTTTGGTTTTGATACCGGACTTTTTATAACGCTAACTGCAAACAAAGGTGTCAATACAATTTTTACAGGTTGGGGTGGCGATTGTGAAACTGCGGGAACCGCGCCTACTTGTATACTGCCTATTGAAAACAGAATTGGCTTTAGCGAAGAAGTTACAGCCTCATTTTCTTCAGGTAGTGACCTTGCTATTACACTAGGTGAGGAAAATCCTGAACAACTTAGTTTGATTGGAAACCTAGGCAACACACTCTTTCAGGTAAGTGCCAAAGCAACCAGAGATGTTCAAGTAAAAAGCCTGAGCGTATCAGTAACAGGTACGGGTGATGATGTTGCAGATATTACGGCAGTTAAATTGGTTTTAGACACCAACGCCAACGGGAAGAAAGATGCCAATGAAGTAGAAGTTGCTTCTGGAAAATTTACTGAAGATAATGGCACACTGACCCTCGAGACCATTGTTCCTGTAGTTATCCCTGCAGGTGAAACCTCAACGCTGCTAGTTACTTGGGATGTTGACCCAAGTGTTTTAGAAGCCATAGCCGGATTGCTGCCTTTGACGCTTTTAGGCTTAGGGCTCACTAGAAAGAAAACCTTGCTAGCTCTATTCTTTGCCTCGAGTTTACTCCTTACATCTTGTTTGCAAACCCCAAACCCTGCGCCACAAGCCAGCACCTATACTTTTAGCCTAAATAGCATGAATGCAGAACTGACAACAGGTGGTGAAGCATTAGTGGAAGGTGTGCCTCTTGCAACCAGGACACTCGAGGTTCCAAGGTGATCTAAAAATCAATTGACATTCAAGAGGCGGCTTAGTACAAGCCGCTTTCTTGTTTCGATACGCGCTTTGCAGTTTAGCCTTCACTTTCCCTGTCAGACTGACTGGAGATTTCTTATTTTATGTTTAACCCTCAACAACTCGAGGCGTTTGTTCTACTCGAAATAATACGGGGAAACAAGAGGAAACGCTCAGGAAACGCCCCCTTTTCTAAGCTACAAAGTGAAAGAAAAGGAGTTAATATGAGATACAGCCTAAATCAACCCAAACGCGCATCCTTCTACAATATGACCCTGCTCAAAAAGTTCTTTCAGGGTAAACCACAACCCAGCCAACCCCACCGTAATCCTTTAGCCAGCCTAGCCAATCAGCGTTGTGCAAGATTTACCACACACTCACCCATTCAAAAAGAGCAAGACTATTGAGCGCAGTTACCCTTTTACAAGCTTAGAGCGTAAATTTATTCATCGTATACCATCCAGATAGGGGGATTTATGGGGCTATACTAAGCCATGCTTAAACAAGCTGCGATTTATGTAAAGGTTTCACCTCTTGCGTTACACCTAGGTTTAGTAATCTTACAAATCGTGCTTTTAGGTGGTTGGTATGTCAAAGATGTAGTCAATCTTGACCCCTATCCCATCCATACACAGGGTACAGAATTTGTGGATAGACCAGATCCTGAGATAGCTGCCATTGCCTTTATGGCTATGATTCAATTTGTGTTCGTGCCTGCGTTGCTCATTGCTACCATTTTGACCTTCATTTATGTCTATCGTGTTAAAAGTAAAACCTCTCTTTCATCCCTTCCTGTTATTGGATTTCATTTGCTGTCCTATGGATTCATCTTTTTCGTTCTCTGGATAATTTACTTTACAATATCTAAATAAGAGGAATTAACCATAAATGAGGTACTTGAAACATGCTTTTTTAGCCAATGCTGTTAAGCTAACACCATGCAATCTCCTGCTAACAGTTCCCATGATAAAGATGTCCGGCATATCCTCATTACACTTCTGGTTGCTCAGGGTTTTGGCTCAGCAGCCATCACCAGCATAGCCACTATTGCCAGTATGGTTGGCGAAGATTTAAGTGGAGGGGCAAATCTCTCGGGTTTGCCGGGTAGCACTTTTCAAATAGGCACGGCTTTGGGCTCTATTTTTTGGAGTTTGACCTCTGAGAGACTGGGTTGGCGCAAAGGGTTAAGTACGGCCGTTTTTATTGGAGTGATTGGGTCCTTGGGTGCGGTGGCTAGTGTTATTACTCATAATTTTTGGCTTCTCCTAATAAGCCTGTTTGTGGCTGCTTCAGCTCAGGCTGCTTTTAATTTGGGGCGATTTACCGCAGCCGAAATTAGCCAACCCCAGAAGCGGGGTCGGGCTGTTGCCACAGTAGTTTTAGGTGGCACGGTGGGGTCGGTGGTGGGGCCACAGCTCATTTCAATCTCGAGTCGCCTGTCTGAAAATGCAGGGTTTAGCCCCTGGGCAGGTCCCTATACCGTGATGGCTATTTTGTTTGCCGTGGTGGTAATAATTTTTGCAGTTTTCTTGCGTCCTGAACCCAAACGTTTAGCTGAACAAGTGGCCAGGGACACAGCGACTGCTACTGCTGAACCACGCAAACTTGGCGAGATTTTTAGAGACCCTAATGTTTTGGCTTCGATTGGAGCTATGGTTATTGCTCATGGTGTCATGGTGATGCTCATGCAAATTACCAGTTTGCACATGAGGCATGACCAGCATCCAGTCAGTCATATTGCCTGGGTGTTTTCTTCACATACCTTTGGCATGTTTGCCTTTTCTATTTTTAGTGGTCAGTTGATTGATCGCTGGGGTAAAAAGCCCATGTTGACGTTGGGTGCAGTTATTTTGCTCACTGCTTGCCTAAGCGCACCTTTGTCGCCTCATGTTTTACCGATTGCATTTGCATTATTTTTGCTGGGGCTGGGTTGGAATTTTTGTTATGTATCGGGTTCGGCTATGCTATCTAGCGCGTTAACTCCAAAAGAAAAGTCCAAGACTCAGGGCATCAATGATTTGCTGATTGGTTTCACTGCGGCCATTGGCAGCTTTGTAGGTGGGCCACTCTTTGGAGCCTACGGATATACCACCATTGGACTTATTGGGGCAGTTTTTTCAGTTCTGCTTTTAGGAATTGTGTTGTGGTATCGCCAAGTAGAAGTGCGCCCTAAAGAATTCAGAATTCAGTAGTCAGAATTCAGTAGGAAAATCATACTGACTACTGAATTCTGACTACTGACTACTTTTTATAGCTGATACACTGATAATGGACGTATTGTCGTTATACACGGAGGAAATATGACTTACCGAATCGAAAAAGACACTATGGGTGAAGTGCAAGTACCTACTGATAAATACTGGGGAGCGCAAACCCAGAGGAGTTTAGAGAATTTCAAAATTGGTGGTCATAAGATGCCACTCGAGGTGATTCGTGCTTTTGCTATTCTAAAAAAAGCGGCTGCTTTAACTAACAGTGAGTTAGCAAACTTCCCCAAAGAAAAATCTGAATTAATTGGGCAAGTCTGCGACGAAATTTTAGCTGGCAAACTAGATGAGCATTTCCCTTTGGTGGTCTGGCAAACGGGTTCAGGCACACAGTCAAACATGAATGTGAATGAAGTGATTTCTAATCGTGCTATTGAAATTTTAGGTGGTGAAATCGGAAGTCAAAAACCTATTCACCCTAATGATGACGTGAATAAATCTCAATCTTCAAATGATACATTTCCAACTGCTATGCATATTGCCGCTTATATTGCCATCATCGAAGATATGTTTCCCAAAGTGCAGAAGCTACACGATACTCTCTTGGCAAAATCAAATGAATTTATGCGAGTGGTCAAAATTGGGCGCACGCACTTAATGGACGCTACGCCGCTTACTTTGGGTCAAGAACTTTCTGGTTACGCTGTACAAATTAAAAAGAGTCTCGAGGCTGTTAAAAACACCTTGCCTCATCTTGCAGAACTAGCTCTAGGTGGAACGGCGGTAGGTACAGGGCTTAATGCCCCTCAAGGTTTTGCTGAAAATGTTGCTGGAAAAATTGCTAGCCTTACTGGTCATCCCTTTATCACTGCCGAAAATAAATTTGAATCATTATCAGCACACGATGCCATCGTAGAAACATCGGGCGCACTAAAGCGTTTAGCAGTATCGCTGATGCACATTGCCAACAATGTGCGTATGCTGGCTTCGGGTCCGCGCAGTGGTATTGGTGAAATTTTGATTCCAGAAAATGAGCCAGGCTCTTCGATTATGCCAGGTAAAGTAAATCCTACTCAAGCCGAAGCCATGACTATGGTCTGCGCTCAAGTGATTGGCAATGATGCCGCAGTGACAGTGGCAGGAACCCACGGGCATTTTCAGCTTAATGTGTTTAAGCCAGTGATGATTTTTAATGTATTGATGTCAGCGCGTTTACTAGGTGATGCGTGTGAATCTTTTGATGAGCATTGTGCTGTGGGTATAGAACCTAATCATGCACGTATTCAGCAGCAACTCAATAATTCATTGATGCTAGTCACTGCACTTAACACCCATATTGGTTATTACAAAGCCGCCGAAATTGCCAAGAAAGCCCATAAAGAAAACCTAACTTTAAAAGAATCTGCGCTGGCTTTGGGTTATTTGAACTCGGAAGAGTTTGACAAGATGGTTGTACCTGAAAATATGGTGGGGAATTTGTAAGAGGTATTATTGTATGCCTAAGCACTTTATCCTTCATACCTTTGGTTCACTAGGCGACCTACACCCATTTATAGCTTTAGGACTAGGTTTACAAGCCAAAGGCCATCAGGTCAGTATAGGCACATCTGAGGCTTATAGAACCAGGGTAGAAAAAGTTGGCTTAGGCTTTATACCTATTCGCCCAAACTTTGATCCTAATGACCCTGTATTGTTAGCCAAAGTCATGGATAGCAAAACTGGCACGCAATATGTTTTTAAAGAATTAACCCTGCCCTATCTTAGAGAGACCTATGCGGATTTAACCCAAGCAGTAAGCAAGGCGGATGTTTTAATTTCTTCGACGCTTACCTTGGCTGCGCCGATTGTGGCTGAGAAAACCAATATCCCTTGGATTTCTAGTGTGCTGGCTCCAGTAAGTTTTTTTTCTAAGTATGACCCATCGGTGATCAATACGGCAATGAGTGAATGGATAAGCAAGCGAGGTCCTGGACTTAACCAATGGTTTTTTAATATGGGAAAAGTGTTTACCAACCCTTGGGCTAAACCGCTTTATGAATTTAGAAAAGAGTTGGGTTTGCCAAAGGGCGAAAGTCCTTTTTTTGAAGCACAGCATTCACCGCGTTTTGCTCTGGCTTTGTTTTCAAAGTATTATGCTGCACCACAAAAAGATTGGCCTAAAAACAGTCAGGCTACAGGTTTTCTTTTTTATGATGGAGCAACGCAAGAATTGGATCCTGACCTCGAGTCCTTCTTGCAAGCTGGCGATCCACCCGTGGTGTTCACGCTAGGTTCTGCGGCAGTTTATAGTGCAGGAAACTTTTATGTAGATAGTTTAGAGGCAGTTAAGCAACTAGGTTGCCGCGCAATATTGCTGGTCGGAAAAAACGGTAGAGAAAAATTTTCAGCCTTACCCAAGAATGTTTTTGTGGCGGATTATGCTCCGTATTCAAAGCTTTTTTCTAGAAGTTCTGTCCTTGTTCATCAAGGTGGCATTGGCACAACAGCCCAAGGGCTTCAAGCAGGTAAGCCTGCCCTGATTATGCCATTTGCTCATGACCAGTTTGACAATGGGCTCAGGGTAAAACGTTTAGGGGTTGGTCTGACTATCCATAAATCAAAGTATATGTCTAGGCGCATAGCTGAGAATCTCGAGTACCTCTTAAATGATAGAAGATTCTCTAACAAAGCCAAAGCCTTAGGCCAATTGATTAGTGTAGAAAAAGGACTCGAGCAAGCCATTGATAAAATATTATTGCTTTAGGGCTCAAAAGCCTAGTCAAATCCTTATTCACTAAACAAAAAAGATGCCCCAAGGCCTTGTGTTGATTTATAATTTGCAGCCCCAGCCATGATCATATTTTTATGAAAGGACATGTTAAGTGCAAAATTATCTCCTGCTTGTATATTTGGCGAATTGAGTTTTCTTATCTGTTTCCATTGATTGCCTATATTCTCATAAATGTAAATAGCTCCAGCTAATGTTGCACTTCCCGGGGCTCCTACTGCAATATAACCACTACTTATACCTACCGAGTGACCAAAACGCGCTCCTGCTTGAGCATCTGTAGCTAAAAGCCTTTGTTGTTCTACCCAGTTTCCTGCTTGGCGTTTGAAAACATAGGCTGAGCCTGCTTTTTCACCAAAGCTGTTGTCATAAATGGCCCCAATAACAGCTAAGTCACCCTCGAGGCTCATATAACGACCAAATCGATCTTCGGCTTTGCCTTGACTAGCAGTTAACTTCTGCGTAAATATCCAATCAGCATCTACCCATGTAAAGACATAAACAGCCCCTGCTGCGGTACCAAAAGTATCATCGCTGGTAGCTCCTACCAAGATGTCATTTTTATCGATAAGGACGGCGCGACCAAACCGATCATGTGTACTTGAGCTAATCGGAGTTAATTTCTTGAAGAATGACCACTGACCACCATTTTTCTGAAAAAGGTAGGCTGCTCCGTGTTGACCATGTTGATAAGCCCCTACAATTATAAAATTCTCACTAATTGAAACGGAATAACCAAACTGATCATTGATGGCTCCATCATCGGCTATCAGTTTTTGTTTTTGTTCCCACTCTATGCCGTTAAAAGTGTAGACATAAGCTGCGCCAGTATCTACATCATTGCCATCTGCTAAAGCTGCACCAACAATAGCAGTCGTTCCCTCGAGATCAATAAATATACCGAATTGATCATTGCTTACCCCATCATTTGCTGTAATAATTTGTCCCTGTGCCCAAGATGTTGCATCATGTTTATATGTATACACTGCGCCAGCATTGAGAGTTTTTTGATCGGCTAGAGGAACGCCCACCATGGCTACAGAATCTTCTACTACAATAGACTCCCCAAAATCATTGGCAGTTTTGCTATCACTTAAAAATGATGCAGGAGCTGTTTCAAAAGGTAATTGAACTTGCAAAAGAAAGCTCACTTGGTCACTTTCTCCAGCTTGATCTGTTGCTGTGACAGTAATTGCAACTTGACCATTTTGTGAAGACATAGGGCTTATTTTTAAGATGCGGTTAGAACCTATTCCCAAAATATTTATACGCTGATTGGGAAGAAGGCTCGCATTATTAGATATTGCTGTCAATGTTAGTGAACCTAAATCGTCATCTGAAACTATAAAAGGCACGTCAATAGAGGTATTTCTAAGCATTCTTTGATCTTGGATGGAGCTAAGTGTAGGGGGAATATTTTCCTTAGTAAGTTCCTGTGCTTCAATAGTTACAATATCTGAGCGTGTCTCAAGCCCATCAGACACTCTAAGCTCGAGTTGATAAAGACCCACAAGGTCAGGGGTAAAACTAGGTGTTAGAGAATTTTCCAACTGAAGCTGGGCCGTACTACTAGTAGGGCGACTCAAAAAAGACCAGGTTATGTTTAGTAGATCATCGTCAACATCAGAAGCAGAACCAGCTAAAATAATTTCTGAACCTACTAGTGTAGACTGATCCTGGCCCGCATTGACAACAGGCGGTTGATTTGGGCTATCAGGATTTTTTACAGAAACAAGGACGGTATCAGTGACACTGTTTAATTCATCTGAAACCTCGAGTACAAATTCATAAGAACCTGTGACATCAGGCTGAAAACTTATATTGGACTTAGAGGTTTGGGTTAAGTTAAGTTGACTGTCTGTGGGTTTGTTTTTAATTGACCACTTAAACGCTAGGAGAGCATTTTCTAGGTCATTGGCTGAACCCTGCAAGCTTATTTCGGCTCCTAGTAGAACAGCCTGGTCAGGGCCTGCATTTATTTGAGGAACTTTATTGCCTTTAACACTCACTAAGATATCTTCTGAGGCTTTTGCGTTATTATTGGATGCTTCTACCTTTAGGATATAGTTCCCTATTTGATCAGGTATAAAGTTTAAGGTAGTTTTCTGATTGTCTATAAGAGATAATAGGCTATTTTTGGGTTTTTGAATAATTATCCAACGGATGCTTGCATCTTTTTCAGAGCTTTTTGCAGTTAAACGTAGCGATTGACCCATATAGATATTTTGATCTTGGCCTACGTCGATAGTAATAGATGGTGTGGGCTGAGGGGCTAGTTGCACTGGTTGAGAGCATCCAGCAATAAGTATGAAAAGGGCAAAAATAGCAAATCGATACGCCATAGTAATAATTATAGGAAAAATAGCATCACTTTTGTCCTTAATGGTCACAAGGTTTATAAAAGTGCAACCCTCAGATACTCTATATAAGAATGAAATAAAATAATAAATTCTCTTTATAATGTTAGATAAATACCTGCCTTTGCCTATGAAATAGGGTACTCTGTGAAAGTTGCCTATAGGGCACTTTTTTTTGAGCCTAAGTTATTATCCCTGGAGGAAAAATGCCTGTTTTCGCTACAGAAACCCTCGAGCAAGTTCTAGCGGGTCTCATGCGCCGTTATAAAGAGCGTGTTCCTGATGTTGGACGTATTGTGACCAAGATGCTTGAAGAAGGTCTTATACATAAAGCTGATGATATTGAAAACGACCATATCGCCTTTCGCACTATGGGTGTACCCCAACTAGGTATTCAGTCTTTTGAAAAGATTTTCTTGCATTATGGTTATGAAAAACGTGACCCCTACTTTTTTACTTCTAAAAAACTTAATGCCTTCTGGTACAGCCCACCTTCACCCAAGTATCCGCGTATTTTTGTTTCCGAATTGCGCGTTGCTGATTTAAGCCAGGAAGCCCAAAACATTATTATCAGTTACACCGACGAAGTTACGCATGACCCTGTTGATAATCTGGATTTAGATGATGCAACTCAGGTCGATTCCTTTTTGCACAAGGCCCTCTGGAGGCTTCCGGGCTGGGCCGATTATCAGCGTTTGGCCAGTGAATCTGAATACGCGGCTTGGGTGATTTATAACCGTTATTACTTAAATCATTTTACGGTTTCTGTACACAACTTACCCCAGGGTTACGATAGCATTGCCAAATTCAATCACTTTTTAGAAGATCAGGGATTTAAGCTTAATGATTCTGGGGGCAAAATTAAAAAAGCACCAGATGGCCCTCCTTTTACAAAGCTCAACCGTGGCCGAAATGATAGAAGCTGAGTTTGCAGGCAGTGAAACGCATCTGATTTCAGGTTCTTACGTAGAGTTTGCCGAGCGTTTGGTGTTACCCCAGTTTCAAACCCTGAATAAAGACCAAATCCAGCGCAAGCATCGCCGTGAAGGGTTTGAAGCCGGAAATGCTGACAAGATTTTTGAAAGTACCTACTCGAGCCAGACCAAAAAGAGGTAGAGAACGTAACGCGTGATGAGTGGTGAGTAAAAAGTATAGAGCACGGGCTGGGTACGAAGTTTGAGCGGTAGCCTTTAGCTAAATCTTCAATCTTTAATCTTTAATCTTCAACCTTCAATTGTTACGTTACCTTGTTCCTAAAGGTTATACTAAAACCTTAGTGAGAGTGGGTCCAAAGGACTCAAAATAACCTGTGTGGGTTGGGTTGGAGAGCATATGTTTAGACTTTGGCAAGAAATTGGCGTGGATTTGGGCACGGCAACCGTATTGATTTATGTAAAAGGCAAGGGTATTCAACTTCGTGAACCTAGCGTGATTGCCATGGTTCGAGATACTGCCGAGGTCAAGGCCGTTGGCGATGAAGCCTACAGAATGTTAGGGCGAACCCCGGGCAATATTGTGGCCGTGCGGCCCATGCGAGATGGGGTTATCGCCGACTATGACCTGACCGAAAAAATGCTCAAAGCCTTTATTCGCAAAGTGCGTAAAGGTCCTGGAGCTTTTTTTAAACCTTCTATTATGGTCTGTGTACCCAGTGGTGTCACCGAAGTAGAGCGCAGAGCAGTGCTACAAGCTACCCGTGAGGTAGGAGCGCGGCGCGCTTTCTTAATCGAAGAGCCCTTGGCGGCAGCTATTGGGGCCGGGGTTAATATCGCTGAGCCAACCGGGACCATGATTGTAGACATTGGTGGAGGAACTACAGATATTGCAATTATTAGCTTAGGTGGCATTGTAGTCAGTGAATCCTTGAGGATTGCTGGCAACGAGTTTGATGAATCGATTATTCGTTATGTGCGCCACAAAGAAAACCTGCTTATTGGTGACCGCACCGCCGAAGAGGTCAAAATCAAAATAGGTGCTTCTCTTATTTTGCGCCAAGAAGATATACGTGACATAGAAGTGCGTGGACGCGACCTTATCAACGGATTACCTAAAACCATTAGGCTCACCAGTGAAGACATTGTGGAAGCCCTTAAAGAACCTTTACAAAAAATTGCTGATGGGGTTAGGCGCGTGCTCAAGATGTCCCCACCTGAATTAGTGGCCGATGTGATTGACCGTGGCATCATTATGACTGGTGGTGGCTCCCTCTTAAAAAACTTTGATGCCATGTTGCGCCAAACTACAGGAATTCCTGTAGTGGTTGCCGAAAATGCTACTGACTGTGTAGCTTTGGGAACCGGCAAAGCCCTAGACATGCTAGGCGTTTTGCGTGACGCGCTGATTTCAGATAAGTTTTTGCGAAGGTAAGTACCGGTACTAAATTAGATTAAACTAATCTTTTGGTGCGTTTTAGTGAAAAGTCCTTTGTAGATTCAGATTTCCGAAAATTTAAGTTTAACTTAATTGTGTTGGGGTACTTAGTAGAAACGTTTGTAGTTTAGCTAATACAAATACATTTTTTATACAACGGTGACTTAGAATGAGGGGGATTTTGAGGGGTGTGGTAGTTAATCTCGCCTAAACCCCAACATCACCCCTGCCACCACCGCATACCCCGCCACCGCCCAAATCAACCAATCCCCAAACCGCACATAAATCGTCATACCATCTACTACCGCATAATCGCCTACTAGAGTTCCCTCAATACGACGCTCGAGCCTTTCCAACACTTGCCCTAAGGGGTTAATAACTGCCGTAATCCCATCATTGCCAGCCCGCAACAAATATCTTCGGGTTTCTATAGCTCGCATGGTTCCCATTAAAAAATGTTGCTCAGCACCACTGCCAACACCAAACCAAGCATCATTGCTGATATTCACCAGCACCTCTGCCCCACGTTTGACCATACTTCTAGCTACTTGAGGAAATACTGATTCATAACAAATATAAGTCGCAGCAGTAATTTGTGGTGTGGTGATAGGATCAAAGACTTTACCTTTGGCTTTATTATAAGAGGAGCCAAAACCAAACAGGCGATAAAAGAAATCATAGACGGGTTTTAATGCACCATAAAAGGGAAGGCCTTCACCAAAAGGAACTAGATATACTTTGGTAAATTGATCGGTAATTTGTCCATCAGAGAATCCATAAGCCAGATTGATGCTGGTGTTGCCATCCCACACTCCTGCCCCAGAAATCACTGTTTTACCATTGGCACTTTCTTGTAGCCTTAGTCGGGTTTCTTCGCCTTGCATTCCTTCTAGCGAGCCAGTTTCGCTTTGCAAGATTGCACCTTCGGGCCAAACCACAAACGATACTTGTGGATACTGTGCTGTACCCGCCGAGCTTAAACGAGTATAAACTTCAAAGTCACTGCTGGTTCCCTGCGCCCGTCCTAGTGGGTCGGTGTTGCCCTGAACTAACAGAGCTTGCTTATTGGGTGCAAGGGGAATGTTTTGTAAGCGGTAGTTTCCATAAAAGAACGTGCCTATTCCCAGAGCAATCGCAATAGGAATGCCTAACCAGGGAAGGAGGCCTCGAGCGTTGTTACTCCTTCCAAAAACTCTATCGCCAGATTCTTGTGGGGGTATAAGTGGTGAAGCAATCAGGGCTGCTATCGTAAGCGTTAAAAAACTAAGCCCGTAGCTTCCGGCAATATCGGCAGCTTGTGCTAGTGGCGTACCCAGCCATAAATAGCCCAAACTCCCCCAGGGAAAAGCTAAAGACCCTTGGGTGCGACCCCACTCCATGAGTAGCCAAAAGGCGGGCAAAAGCCACAGTGTTCCAGCCCCACGTTTCCCAAGTAGGCGGCTAGCCCAGGTCACGATTCCCCAGAAAGCTGCACAGATTAAAACAATCGGTGGATACATTCCCCAGGCGATGGGGCCAAAAATATCTGAGAGGCTGTTGGGTAACCAGAAGATATAAAGCGCAAAAAACCCAAGACCAAACCAAAACCCTAATCCAAAAGCATCTCTGGGTTTTTCAGTAGCTGCAACTAGGGCAAATAAAGGAACCAGTGCTAGAAACAAAAACCATAAACCAATGGGCGGTAAAGCCGTGCTTAAGACAGCTCCACACACTAAAGCCAGGATTGCTTGAAAGTAAAACATGCCCTAATAAGCTACCATGTTTGGTCCATGAGTTACTTGAGATGATGCTTATCTTTGGTCCACTGTTGGGGATTATTGTGTATGTATTCCCGAATAGAATCTAATGAATAGATTGACGATTCTGCACATTATCAAGATTAGGTGATAGATGGGTTCAATGATGTGAAAACAATTATTTTGTAAGCAATGAAGTGAGTAGTGCCAGCCTATCCAGCGTTTCAGTAATACGAATATGTTCATGCCGTGCATGTGGGCCTTCACCAGCCGAACCAAGTCCATCTAGCGTTGGAATACCAAGAGCAGAGGTAAAGTTTCCATCTGAGCCACCGCCGACAACAGCCCCCTCGAGCATGAACCCCAATTTCTCCATTGCTGTTTTAGCTTCGGCAAAGAGCTTTTGATTTTTTTCGTCAAATTCTAGTGGGGGTCGGTCTAGTCCGCCGGTGATTGTTACTTTGACCCTCGAGTCCTTAGGAATATAAGCCTTCAGGGTTTTTTCTATTCGTTCAGCTTCAGTGAGTTTTAATGCACGCATATCCAGACTAGCCTTAGCTTCCTCAGCAATAACATTGGTAACACTTCCACCCTTAGCTACGGTCAGATTGACGGTTGTACCTTGTTCATAGTCTGTCAAACCTTCAGCCAAAAGTAAAAAATGAGCCATCTCACGCAAGCTACTTGCTCCGTCTTTTGGATTATTGCCTGCATGTGCGCTAATACCAGTAAACCCTACTTCAAATCCACCAATGCCCTTGCGCCCCACTTTGAGTGCGCCATCATCACGCGAGGGCTCGAGGACTAACACTCGGTCGTGTTGTTTGGCATGATGCAGGATAAGGTTTTTTGATTCATCACTACCTACTTCTTCATCAGAAGTAAGCAAAAGTGTAACCGGACCTTTTAGAGTTAGATTGTTTTGTTTGATGATTTTTAGGGCCTGAATAGCGTTGGTGATGCCAGCTTTCATATCCAGTACACCAGGCCCATAAAGTTTATCATTGTCTTCATGCAGGGGCATTTTTTCTAAAGTGCCAATATCCCAAACTGTATCAAAATGACAAAGGATGAGGGTTTTTGTTTCGCCTTCGGCACTGCATTTAGCGATGAGTTGGTCGCCGACATTTTTTTGTTCAACACGTTCAACTTGCCAGCGATCACTCTCGAGGACATCATGCAAGTAATCGGCAACTTTATCATTGGCGGCTTTGTTGTGAGTAGGAGACTCTAACAACACTAAATCTTTAAGCGTACTTAAATAGCTGTTGCGTTGGGCATGGGCGATTTCACGTATGTTCATAGGGTTTATCTTATAACAGGATAGAAAGTTTCTGGAAACTTGCGAATTAAAGACAAAAGAAATAAATTTCGTGAGGTGCGCTCAGCGCGGTACAAAGTTTGAGCGAATGCGTACCAAAACGGTGTTATTTGAAGAAAACCCGTTTATTTCTGGCTCGTACTAGAAGTTAAGTATAAAACCAAAAAGGTCAAATATCCCTTTGCTGCTGGAATTATAAGGTCTATTCTTGGGCTATGAAAAAAATCTTGCTAGCTGGCGCAAGTGGAAGCCTTGGGCAACACGTCGCTAAAGAACTCAAAGGGCGTGGGTACTGGGTTCGCGCTATGGCTCGAGACCCTTTTAAGTTAGCTTCCCTAAATCTAGATGAAGTTATTCAAGCTGACTTAACACAGGTAAGTTCCTTGTACAATTGTTGTAAAGATATAGATTGGGTTTTCTCTTGTGCTGGGGCTTCTATGAAGGTGGGTAACGTTCAAGATAAAGTCTCGTTTTATCAAGTTGATTATCAGGGAAACTTAAACCTCTTGCACGAAGCCCAAAAAATGTCAGTGGCAAAGTTTGCTTATGTTTCGCTTGCAGGTGCAGAAAAATTACGCCACACTGAATATGCCGATGCCCATGAAAAATGTGTTGAAGCTCTTAAAAATTCTGGTTTGGAGTATGTGATTATAAGACCTACTGGATTTTTTAGTTTCAGCTTAGAAATCCTCAATTTTGCAAAGCGAGGATTTGGCATGGTTATAGGGAATGGTGAATGTAAAACCAATCCTATCCATGATCAAGATTTAGCTAAAGGATGTATTGAGGCTTTAGAAGGTAGTCAAAAGGAAGTTATGCTAGGCGGTCCAGATATTCTTACACGTGAAGAACAAACCCTGCTTGCGTTTGAGGTTTTAGGGAAGAAGCCAAATCTTAGAAACCTATCACCAGGGTTATTCAAAGCTCTTATCAGCCCGTTAAAATTAATCAATCGGCGTGTTTATGCCCTACTGGATTTTGGTTTGGCAGTGACCCAGATAGATGCTGTTGCCCCAACCTATGGCACACAACGTTTAAGGGACTTCTTTATAGAGGCTAAGAAAAGCTAACTTGATGGGCTCTAAATACGGCAGCTACCGCTTCAAATACAGAGTTGCCTGTACCTGTATCTAGGATTTCACCACTATAGCTTTTGGCCATCCATTTTTCTTCGTCAGTCCAGACGTACCCCACGCACTGGGCTGAAACATTGACTTCTAAGGCCCCGTTATCATCGGGTAGAAGGACAAATCGTTTGGGCATATCTCTCATAGGTATTCCCCTCTTTCATTTCTGCATTGCTGGGTATAAAGTACTTGGGTGTAAAACCCAGGTGTGAAGTACAACGCATGTGCAGAGAGTCTAGCCAATGAGTTCTTACAAAATTCTTACAAAGTCTTCATTTGGGGGTCTAAAAGCTGGGTTTGGGCGTGGAGAAATTCACATATGAGGCCTAAATGATGAGCTGTGTCGAAGACTCAACACCTCCGCTCAAGAGCTAGGCCCCATAATAAGGCCGTGAACTACTGGTGGATGGCTTAATTTATGAATGTTCCAACTCGCATTAATCATCGTCGCCGTATTATCTATACAGCCCTGCGAAGTGTTTTGGATAAAGACCAGCGCATTCCTAAGCTCTTTATGCTCTGGGATAAAAGGTTTTGTCAATCTAGTACCTTTATGGTGACAACCTATATTGATACCTGGATGTCGGCAGGGCTTCTAAAAGAACAAGAAAAGCGTGGTTTATCTAGAGCCTTGATGCAATATATGTCCTATGACTATAAGGACTTAAAGATGTATCCAGATGAGTTTGTGCGCACTGCGACTCCCCCCAGCTCTCAAGAGAACCCTGACCTAGCCCCACCTGTTGCCCCGCCTGAACCCATTACACCTGCCCAGAAACCTAATCTGGAACCTGTGTTTATGAATAAACCAGAACCTATCAAGACTCCAGGCCAGGATATTAAAGCGGTTGCAGAAGTGGTCAAACTAACCCAAAGTGGTATGGTTCTTCCGGCTGGTTATGTGATGTTCCAGGAAACTATGCAGATTGTTTTGAAACATCTTAAAAATACAGGACGCAGCCACCAAGATATTTTGCAAAGCCTTTTAGGGTTTATGCGTGAACGCAACCTGATGAACCTCGAGCCCTTACTCATGACCTGGTCAAAACAAGGATTTGCTTCTGAGCATTTACCCAAACTAAAAGACCCCAAGGTCATGCAAGTTTTTTTGGTGATGTTTTATAAAGTAGCTAGCGATTTTATTGCGCCAGTTAAAGTACAAGAAGAAAAGAAGTAAAAGTAATAGGACTTTCTCAACTTTTTCGCATACTACGGGTAACAAGGGGTTGCAACCCCTTGTGATGCCCGACATACACAAACTGAACACTAGGTTTGAGAAAGTCCTATATCAACTATATCAATAGTTATCTTCTTGGCGAGCCCTAGGACGAGTAGTAAATCCTGCACAACGCTGACAAGCCAAACTAAAGATAGAGTCCATGTTTTGCTTTTCAGGTCTTGGCTCCTGACGAGTAAACCATCCTTTGATAGTGGTTGTAAGATTGAAATACATCGCAGTTGCAAATTTAGACTTGGCTGGTTTTGATAAAGTATTTTTCATAACTTCCTCCTGATGATCAGTTTGCAAAACCTAGCGTCACATCAGCGTCACATTTCAAGAAGAAGGAAAAAATACGTTAGACTAAGCCTGTGCCAAGACTTCAAGGAATACTGGTCACGCTTACAGGGCTACTAGGGGGCTCTATCACTTTTGGGAGTACCATTACGGGGATTGAAACAACACCACAAAAACAAAAGACTTTCATTCTTCCTGGTTTTATTGATACACATGTTCATGGTGGCAACGGCGGCGACACTATGGACGGTGTAGAAGGTGTCTTGAAACTGGCCCGTTTTCATTTAAGCCACGGAAGTACCACCCTCTACCCCACCACCATGACCAACCCTTGGTCAAATATCATCAAGGCTTTACAAGGTGTAAAAGAAGTCATGCAGGAAAAACTCGAGGGACTTCCTGATATGCCTGGGGTACACCTCGAGGGACCATTTATAAATCCACAACGCCTTGGGGCGCAACCCCCGTTTACCTTGGAACTCACTCAGGAACACTTAAATGAATTATTAGCTTTTGACCTAATTCGCTTGGTCACGCTTGCGCCAGAAATCAAGGGCGGACTCGAGGCAAGCAAAATGTTTGCTCAAAACAATATTCGCGTAAGTGCTGGTCATACGGCTGCAACATATGAGCAAATACAAACTATGATTCAAACTGTGCAGCAAGAAAAAGGTGTTGCAGGATTTACCCATCTTTATAATGCTATGGGTGGCCTGACTGGGCGTGAACCTGGCGTAGTTGGTGCAGCTCTTGCCAGCCAAGACAGTTTTGCCGAACTTATTTTTGATTTGCACCATGTACACACGGGTAGTTTTCTGGCCGCACTACAAGCAAAGCCTAATCATTTGTTTTTTATCACTGATTGTATTCGCGCTGCTGGTTTACCCGAAGGCGAATCTGAACTGGGTGGGCAAAAAGTAATCGTAAAAAATGGCAAAGCTACTTTAGAAAGTGGCAATTTAGCAGGAAGTGTTTTAACGATGGATCAGGCTCTAAGAAATGCACTTGGGGCTGGTTTAGATTTAACACAAATCAGCAAATTTCTTTCATTAACACCTGCAAAGTATATGGGCTTAGATGATCGTGGACGTTTAGAAACTGGCAAACGTGCTGATTTAGTCGTCCTCAATCAAGACTTTAAGGTACAAGAAGTTTATGTGGCTGGACAAAAGGTTATAGGCTGATATGTTAGCAGGTATCATTCATTCGACATGCTCAGAACAAGCCTGGTCATGGAAACAATTCAATGTATTATCTATCATTAATACCATCTCACAACGACGGCTGGAATGGCTATGCGTATTGGCTTAGGCATTGATGCTGGTGGCACTGCTACACGCTGGCTGCTTTTAGAAGATGATAGAGAAATAGCTCGAGGTGAATTAGAAAGTATCACTGGGCATATTTATACATCAGAAGATAGACAAAGAAATTTTTCAAAACTTACTAAACTTTTTGAAGAGGTTTTAGTTTATGCCAGACCTGATGCCGTTGTTGGTGGCCTAACTGGGCTTTATTCTGATACAAACGCAGCTCGAGAATTTAATTTATTTGTAGCGCAATATCTTGGACTCGAGCTGGCCAAAGTAAACCTCACCAACGATATGCACACAGCCTATGCTTGCGCCTTTGAACCTGGGCAAGGTGTATTGATTTATGCAGGCACTGGGAGTGTTGGTTATTTTGCAGATGCTCAGGGTCAGAGTATTCGCAGTGGTGGCTCAGGATATTTGCTCGATGATTTTGGTTCAGCCTTTTGGATAGGACAACAAGCCATTCAACAGGTCATGCGCTGGTTTGATGAAACGGGTCAAGCATCTGAACACATATTAGCTAAAGAAGTTTACGCAATCATAGGCAGTAAAGTTTGGGATGACACTATAAAATTTATTTATAGTGGCGATCCAAGAGGGGTTTTAGCGCAGCTTGCACCTGCGGTAACTAGAGCAGCTACACAAAATGATATTACTGCAATAGCTATTTTAGAACAGGCTGGCCAAGAGCTTGCTCGGCTAGCCAATGTTATTTTGAAACGTTTGGATAAACCTTTGCCAGTAGCTTTTATGGGTGGCATGAGTCAGGCTAGCCCTATACTTGATAAGGCTTTGCAAGAACTTTTGCCCAAGGGTACAGTGTTTAGCAAAGTGACTACTGAACCTGTAGTGACCGCAGCTAAATTGGCATTAAAGAGAACCTATTTGTAATCTAGTATTTTTATATCAGCTCGAGTCAGCCTATAAAACACTAGATTAAATCCGTTCGCCATACGATTTTCAACAAAGCTCATTCCAAGTTTTTCAAGAACTTTTTGTGAAGCAACGTTTTCTATAAAGGCAAAAGCAATGATGTACTAGCTGTAAAAGGCTGAAGGATAAGGCGGGGAGTCTCGAGAATCATGATGGTTTTTCAAGAATTCGACCACATAACGATTCTGATAAAATCTGGCTTTTTGTAAAGCTTAAGTAACTTCATAACTTCAACGGCAATTAGAAAATCAGGGTCTACATAATTTATAGATTTTTTGCTTTTTTCGATGACCGCTAAGCATTTCTCGAGTGTTAAGAAGGTTACGGCATACCAAGCTGGATCAGATATATAAAGATGCTCACCATCTGGTAAATTTCTTGTTATATAAAAACAATCACCTGATTCAACCAACTCATCTGCTTCTTCTTTTTTCATATATTCATTGCCATATGACTCTTCATAAAACTTTAGTTTATCGTCACTAGGAACATATACAAAAAATTGTTTGAAAACTTCCCCACTAATTTGTTTCGGCAATCCTTTGATTGGAAAACTATCTAAAACAGTAAAAAAATCATAGTTCCGATTTATATCAACTTTTGCGTAGCACACTGTCCGATTCCATTTCTCATTCCAGCCATAGTCTAAGTAAGCAATAACATCTCTACCCATATTGGATTAAATGACTTGCTTCCTAACCGTGTACTTCTCCATAATATCTTTTCTTACCTTCACGCCAATCCCCATCCCCTCAGGAATCTTCTGAATCCCATCTACCGCATCTAACCACGGCTCCACAATATCTTCATCCCAGTAGCGGCTAGCACTAGCGGTATCTCCGGGCAGAGTAAATCCTTCTAAAGAACTCAGATGCAAATTATGCGCCCGTCCTACACCCAGCTCCATCATGCCCCCACACCACACCGGCGCTCCAAAACTAACTGCAATATCATGTACACGACGCATCATCATGTGGCCACGCACACGACCTACTTTTATGTTGATGATTCGACCCGAGTCAAGTTGCAAACCTTTGCGAGCATCTTCGGGTGAGTGAATAGATTCATCTAAACAAATCGGAGTCTTGAGCATGGCTTGCAGTTTGGCATGGTCAATTAAATCATCATAGGCAAGTGGCTGCTCGATGTAATCAAGGTTTAGTTCATCAAGTTGCTGCATGACATTAGTGTCTACCAAGCGGTAAGCACTGTTGGCATCTACGGTTAGATTCATGTCAGGTAGAGCATTGCGTACAGCACGCAAAGGCACAACATCCCAACCTGGTTTAATTTTGAACTTGAGTCGTTTGTAGCCTTGCTCTTTGTGCTTGATGGCGTTGTCAATCGTTTTTTCAATAGTGTCTTCGATGCTGAGTGATGCCCCTACTGGAATATCCGTTTTGCGCCCGCCGATGAGTTGCCACAACGGAAGATTAGCAGCTTTGGCTTGGGCATCCCAGAAGGCAGTCTCTAAGGTTGCCACGGCCATGTTGTGACCACGTATAAATTTAAGTTGGTGCAAGAGCTGTTGTGGTGTTGCAAAGTCTTTGCCAACCACTTGGGGTAAAATATGTTGCACCAAGCAATCCCAAGCGGTATCGGTGGTTTCATAGCTGTATCCAGGTCCTTCACCAGCTACGCATTCGCCGTAGCCTTCTATGCCTTCACTATGCAAGGTCAAAATAATTTTACGCAGGTCTTGTTCTACCCCAAAGCTGGTTTCAAAACGAAACTTTAAGCGGACGTTGAGTTCACGGATTTCTACACGGTCAATTTTCATAACAACAGCTTACGCTATGTCATCATTTTCGACAAACCCAGAAGTGAAAAGCAATGAGCAATGAGTAGAAATCTTTACTCATTGCTCATTGCTTTCAACGCATCACTTTTTACTTAAAATTCGTTAGGAAAATCTAAATCCCCAGCTATAGCTTGTTTGCCTTCTTGGGGGCGAGCCTCGAGTCTTTCTGGCACATCTCGAGCAATTGCAAAGTCTTTAGGCTTAGGGGCATACTGATCTATCCAGGCCCGTTTACGCAAACGCTCGAGCTGGGCACTGCCCAATCTTCTTACCGGACGCAAGCTCTGACCCAAAGGTGAAATTTTATGACGGCGATTCCAGGGTTCCCAGGCAAAAGAGCTTTTTAGCAAAAACATCTTCTTAAAAGGCTGGGCAATATAGGCATATAGTTTTACATCGCCTCTCTCACCCACCAGACTCACAGGCATATTAGCTTCAAACTCTACTGATTCATGCGGCCCTAAAAGCTCTACGGCTTCAACAGTAATAGGTGCAGACATCAGATTGGTTTTAATAGAAAATTCTAAAAGCTGAACCGGATAATCATTGAGGTTACTGACCTTTAGGTGCAAGACCTGAATGGTACTACTCTCGACCTGAATGATTTCCCCTTTGGAAATAAGTAGCTCTGGCTTTTTCTTGACATAGGCCGGTTTAAGCTTGCGCCAAACCAATAGGCCAAGTAAGGCTACAAAAACGACCAGTAACCAAATCACGATGTTCATATTAACACTATTGAGCCATATGAGTACAGTACTGATAGTACTCTTAATAAGGTTCAACATGATTCCAAACACGGTAGACATAGCCCTTTAATCCAATCTCCTTACCCAGTTTTTATGAAATCTATCTGGGTAGTCTATAAGTATCACCAGCCTAGCCCTTTGTGGTGAGAAGTGAAGTTTCTTACACTTAGGAATTGTTCACAAACACGTAAAGACCTACCTGAAAATACATAAATTGATGGAAATGTGTAGGGTAGGCTAAGCGCACAAAGGCTTTGCACTACCCGAAGCGATATTTTGCGCAACATTAAGTGCAAAAAATAGATTTTTTACCTAACTTTTTATTTCCCAAATGTCTAGCCTGGCTCTCTCGGTCAGACCTCGGTCAGACCCCTCTTGATATGTTCCCAGTGAGATTGCAACCCAATTGCAACCCTAGTTTTTTAGACTTAAAGGGCCTGCTGTTTTTAGCAAAAGTCCTCGGAAACAGTGGGCTAAGAAAGGGGGTCATAAAACCAAGTGGCTTCATTTGAAAGAAACCTTTGAGATGTGCCATACTAAATTGGAGAATATGGCTCATGAACACCAAAAGGCACAATGAAGAATTGCTGGGGGTAGGTAGTAGGTAACTGTCCGTCAAAACCCTCATATTCTGGTTCTGGCTTGCACCGTTTGAGAGATCGGGATTAATAAGAAAGGGAAATGAATTGTGGGAAAACTAAATATTTTTGGAATTATATTGTTGATGGTGTGTTTAAGTTCTTGTACTAAGCAATCAAGTGAAAAACCAAGAGACCTTGCAGAAGGTAGTCAGGTTTTTGTTATTACGCCTGATGGTATAGACCACTTAGCAACAAATGCCCCAGCCCTAACAGTTACCTTGCAAATACTTATAACAACAAACCCGAGTGGACAAATAGAACGTGTTGGCAGAACCACGTTTTTCTGGTCAGATGTGAGTGATACAAGAGGTGGATCCACCTTGAGTGGAACCGCCACAGTTCGTTTGCGGCGACCTAACAATTCTGTAGTAGTCCAAACTGAAAATGCTCCGATTGCCAGTAATCGCACACTTTATGCCTCGAGTAGTTATACTTCTCATAGAGCCAACACGCCAAGCACATCACAAACTGGTGGACTTTGCATTGATGTTACTGACTGGAATCTGGTGACCTCAAAAGGCCTTTCCTTTACCTTTACTAAGCCCCTTGTTTACTGTTTGGGTAATACAACCAGTGGCGCAGATATGGTAGCTAAGCTCGAGCCGGGAAGTGCTAGCTCTATACCCGTATCGCTTACTGATGCAGTTGTTATCGCTATTCAAAATTTTGGACCTCGGATTGCAAGCAATCCCCTTCTTCAACTCCAGCTTCCACCTCACCTTACGTTTGTCAGCGATAACTCTAAAGAGTTCAATTGCTTGAGTCTTGCTTCTGGTCTGGTGGAGTGTAGATTGGCTAGCGGAACCAGCCTTGGCCCAAAAAGCGTTGGGGTTTCGATAAATCTTAAAGCTACACAGATTGCTACGGGTATTGTAACAACCATGATTACATCTGATACAGCAGACCCGGATAGCGTAAATAATCTGCTCGAGTTCTCAATTGAAACAACCGCCGATACAACCTTGCCAACCCTGACACTTAAAAGTAATGATGTCTGGATAACGGAAGATGACACGATTGTTTTAACAGCAACAGCAACAGATGATGCAGGCATTAGTCATGTAGAATTTTATGATGGGGACACGTTTTTAGCCGATTATCTAGCTTCCAGTAGCTTGACATTTACTGCTCGTCATCATATCAATGTAAATCAGGCTAATAATGGATCACACAGCTATACCGCTAAAGCCTATGATATCCATACAAATACAACAACCTCTTCCAGTATTGATGTGAATGTTACGATCGGAGATAACTCAATATGCAGTGTCCTACCTTCATCACCTAATGTTATTTTAATTATATCTGATGACCACATGTTTCAGGACTATGTTCATATGCAATATCTTCAAGAAGAACTCATAGAAGAAGGGATGTCGTTTACAAACGCATTTACAGGCGTGAGTACATGTTGTCCTGCCAGAGCATCCATTCTCACCGGGCAATATGCACATAATCATGGTGTCTTACATACGAATGGGCCTGCTGGTAGTTTCTCGGCATTTTACTTATCAGGTCATGAAAACACTACTTTAGCGACTTGGTTGAATAATGGGGGTTACCACACCGGGTTAATGGGTAAGTACTTAAATTATTACCCAGGTGTAAGTCAGAATAATCGTGTAGTTTCTGAAACACATATCCCACTAGGATGGGATGAATGGTATGCTTTACTATACAAACAACAATTTTACGATTATACGTTGAATAAAAACGGATTTGTACGCACTTATGGACATGACGAAAGCGATTATCAGGTAGATCAGCTAAAAAACCTTGCTAAAGGTTTCATTCAGCGAAATGCATGTGGAAATACACCATTTTTTCTATATTTTTCACCTACAGTCCCACATACTCCTCTGATTCCTGCAATGCGACATGAGAGTTTATTCAGTGGTGTTCAACTTCCCCAATTACCTTCATTTAATGAGGCTGATGTAAGCGATAAACCTTCAATTATTCGGAATTTACCTATGTTATCTTCAAATCAAATCAGTGTGTTAAATGAAACGTATCAAAAACGCTTACAAATGCTTCAATCCTTAGATGAAGCGATTCATTCTATCATTTCCACATTAGAAGCAAAGGGTGTTTTAGAAAATACGTATATCCTTTTTACTTCTGATAATGGTTATCATATGGGAGAGCATCGCTTTATGCCGAATAAAGGGTATGCATATGAAGAAGATATTCATATTCCCATGATTATTCGTGGTCCAACGGTTCCTCATGGGCATGTAAATTCTGAGTTGGTCCTAAACAGTGATATAGCTCCTACAATTATGAGTTGGGCGGATATATCTATTCCTCCTATAATAGATGGGCAGTCGTTAGACCCGGTATTGAATGACGCAACTTCATCGCTAAAGACATCTATGCTTTTTCAAATTTGGAATAAGTATGGGGTTTTAAGATATTCTGCAATTCGCACGAAAAAATATAAATACATTGAATGGTACACAAATCTAGAAGGGCAACCACTGTCTACTCCTGAGTATGAACTCTACAATTTGGGAATGGATCCATATGAACTAAGCAATATCTATGTGGAAAGTGCTAATGGGCTAAAGGTAGAGCTCGAAACTGAATTAAATAGATTAAAAAATTGCCAAGGTCACGATTGTTCAGATTCCATTGACACTGTTCCGCCGATTATTTCTTCTAGTGTTACTGGAGTTATAGGTAATGACGGCTGGTATATCAGTGATGTGTCTTTATATTGGACGGTAGATGATACTCTATCAGAGGTTACTTCTACTGTAGGTTGTGATGAAATAATGATTACCAACGATACCCCTGCACTTTTTAGTTCATGCCAGGCTGCAAGTGATGGTGGTATCAGTTCAGCAGATTTCACTATAAAACGCGATACGTTGGATCCAGAAATAGCTATCACGGGTGTCTCGGAGGGATTGATCTACACATTAGGTAGTGTTCCTGTTGCGGGATGTAGCACATCTGACTCAACTTCAGGAGTTGCAATCGATGCCATTATAAATATTTCTGGAGGAGATCCTGATGGCACTGGAACATTTATTGCGACATGCTCTGGGGCTATAGATAATGCAGGTAACGTCGCCTCTGATGTAAGTGTAACTTATAGAGTAAATCCATAAGTGGTTCTGTAGTTACTTTCCCTCGAGACCTCGAGGGGATTTTTTTGCATAGGTCAGTTATAGTTAGTCTATGTCCAATACTTCCTTTTTATCCGTCGCCATCCAAGCCGCTCAAGCCGCCGCCAGAATTCACCAATTCTATGCGGGCAGTGACCTAGGTATAAACACCAAAAGCAGCCACACCGATTTAGTCACCAAAGTAGATAAGCTTAGCGAGGAAAAAATTCGTGAGATTATTTCCTCGCATTTTCCTGACCATATTGTCTTAGGTGAAGAGCAGGGGCAATCTGTGGGAAACGCTAGCCACCGCTGGATTGTAGACCCACTGGACGGAACCATGAACTATGCTCACGGGTTTCCTTTTTATGCGGTGTCTATTGGTTTAGAAGTCAATGGAGAAGTGACTACAGGTGTCGTTTTAGATAGTGTTCGCAATGAAATGTTTTATGCTCAAAAGGATCAGGGAGCTTTTTGTAACGGTGTAGCTATAAAAGTTTCTGAAGAAACAGAACTTAGCCGTTCACTACTTTCAACTGGCTTTCCCAGTAACCCCGATGGATTAAGCGATAACCTGGCTCTATTTGCCAAATTGCATCCTAAGGTTCGGGCTATTCGCCGGCCTGGTTCGGCTGCGCTGGATATGGCTTATGTAGCTTGCGGAAGGCTTGATGGTTTCTGGGAGCTACGGCTTAATTCCTGGGATGTAGCTGGTGGATTAATCATTGCCCAAGAAGCAGGTGCGGTGATTACTGGCTTCAAAGGTGATACCTATCATTTGGATGCAAAGGCCATTGTGGCTACTAATGGAAAAATTCATGATGGACTGGTGGCATTACTGAATCAATAACCTCAATTTTGTTGACTGGTTACAAATCTACAACTAGGTCAGAAACAAAATTTGTACCAGGTTCGTTTGGGTAGCCTCGAGGGTTACACAAGACTCGAGTTTTGCCAATGGGGTAATCGCTTGCTGTGTGCATGTGTCCATGAACCCACAACTCAGCTTTAGAGGCTTCAACTAGAGGTTCGAGATTCGATGCAAAAGCTGGATTCAACCTATCCCCTTTGAATTTTAAAGACACCGACTTTTCACTGGGTGCATGATGCGTAATGATGATTTTCTTGGTTTTGATTTCATCACATTGGCTTTTCAACCAGTCAACTGATTGGTGATGAATAGTTGCAGTATCGAGTGAACGAAGGTTGCTGTCCTGCGGAGAAAGCCGTATCTTTTTGTAGTCAGCCATGATTTGTGTAGCTTCATAACCTGCGACTTTAGGGTTGCCATAAAGATTAAAGTCCGTCCATAGCGAGCAACCTAAAAAAGTTATATCACCTATAGTCACAGCGTCATTTTCCAAAATCTTGACGTTTGTATTTTCTGCTTTCTCTTTCAAATCGTATAAATGTTTTGGGTAGCTACTGCCATAGTATTCATGGTTTCCAAAAACGTAAAGAACAGGCACATCAGGAAAAGTTTCCAAAGCCCACTCGAGACCATTGCCTTCTACATCAATATCCCCTGCCAAGATCACTACATCAGCATTAATCTTGGGCAACACAATACCACCATACTCGAGGTGTAAATCACTTAATATCCAGAGTTTCATAAAGTAAATAATCCTACCTTAAACCCAGAGTCATCACAATAATTTCATCTAGTTATGTCCCTATTAAATTTGATTTTGTCACAAAGTAAGTGCAATGAGATTGCTTCGTCGCTTGTCAACTACAAACGACTTACTAAGCATCGTTTGAGGCACTTTTTACCACCAAAACGCTCCTCGCAATGACGAATGAATATGAAATTTCGAGTTCACGACAACATGAACTCGAAATTTCGCACCTGACTCATGTAGACTAACCCTATGAAACACTTAGTCCTAGACCTCGAGACCAAACGTTCTTTTGATGAAGTCGGCGGCACACACAACAAAGCCAAAATGGGTATAAGTGTGGTGGGGACTTATCACTATGAAGATGACAGGTTTGTAGCTTATCGTGAAGAAAAGTTTACTGAGCTTGCTGAAATTTTGAAACAAGCCGAATTAGTCATTGGATTTAATTTACATGGCTTTGATTATCCGGTATTGGCTAGTGAATTAGGCGACTGGGTTTATAATCTGCCCACTTTAGATTTAATGCTCGAGGCTCAGAAAACCATTGGGCAACGAGTCAGTTTAGATTCCATGGCTAAAGCTACTCTAGGAAGTAGCAAGTTAGGTTCTGGACTAGATGCTCTCGAGTATTACCGAAACGGCAACTGGGAAAAGCTCGAGCGGTACTGCTTAGAAGATGTAAAACTCACCAAAGACCTTTACGAATACGCCAAGAAACACGGGCATGTGCTTTATCAAAGGGGAAACCAAAAGGGGATTATTGCCATGAAATTTGGCGCAAGCCCCTACAGCAAACTTTTTGAAGAAGCTCTCGCCTCTAAAACCAGCATAAAAATGACCTACGGGGCAAAAGAAAGACTCATTGATGTCCTTCGTTTTGACGGTATGTACATTCGGGCTTTTTGTCATTTGAAAAAAGAAGAACTTACTTTTAGGCTTGACCGCGTGGAAGGGGCAGAGTTAGTACCCTCGAGTACGCCTTTGTTCTAATAGTAGTTCTAAGGCTCACTGAGACATCTTTTGTCAGCATTTACAATGGGCTAAAAAATCCCAGAGCCATCAATGACATACACATACACCGAATTTTAAGGTTAAAACTGTTGTTGAAACATTTGGTGTATTTTGTCTGTCTCAACGAATCGTAGAATTGCTATAAGTATGCCTATATCTAATAAAAAATCTCTGACTTATCTCCAAGAGGCACCCTATATAAAAAAATCTGAGTTCGCTAAAGCGAACTCAGATTAAGTCGTATCTAGTTGAGGGGTGAGCGCATAAAAACACAGTCAAGTGAAAGAAAATAAGAGCCTCCTGTACGCTAAAGGTTGAAGAGACCAAAGCGAGGAGGCTAAGGGCAATGGTAGCACTGAACATGGAAGACTGCTTAAACAAGATTGACGAGTTAACCATCAGCGAGATGGCGAGTTATAGCTACAGCGAAGGGAGTATGGTGAAAGTGTTTGTGTATGGACTGATCAAAGGGATACACGAGTTCAAAACGCTGCATGATCATTTGGAAGGGAAACCTGAAGTGCAAAGCTGGCTGGGGTGGCAACAAGTTCCGCATCGAACCACGCTGAGTCGTCGCTTCAAAACTTTACCTGAACAACTCTGTGCTTTAATCGCAGAGGTTTATCGAGAGTTCGTCAACGGCAAGCATATCCAGGAAGAGGCGATGAGTGTGGATTCAAGCCTGATGCAAGCAAACGGGAATGTTTGGCACAAGAAAGATCGGGAAGCAGGTGTGCTGCCTAAGTGTGGCAATATTGATACTGAAGCCCATTGGGGTGTAAACGGTTGTGGTGAGTGGACATTTGGGTATCGTTTCCACTGTCTGGTCAATGCCCATGCTGAGTTGGCGTTACCGAAAGATGTGGCTGTGTATGCCGCTAATATCAAAGATGCGAGTGTCTTCACAGATGAACTTGCTCGTTCTCTCAGTGCTGATACGCAGGTGGTCTTGGCAGACGGTAGCTATGATGAACAACCCTGCTACGATGTTTGTGATGCAAAACAAATGAGCCTTATTGCTCCCTTGGAAATCAAGCCCAACACGCCTCCTGAGCGCATCGAACGTGCAACTTTATTCAATGACCCTGAAGTTAGAGAGGTGTTCGTGCTTCGCAAAGTCTCGGTTGAGCCTTTTCAAGGTCATCTTAAATCCCTCTTTGACTTAGACCAGCTACCTGTGAAAGGCTTAAAAAATGTACGCTCTCTGGTCTTGTTAGCAACCTTCCTTTACAATTTCCTCGCTTGGCTTAACCTCTTGTTGAATCGTCCGATTTTACATCTCAAGCAAACCCTACTGGCGTTACGTTAGGCTAATGGATGCACACCCCTCAGATAGTTAGAAATTACTCTGCTGTGTAGAACCACTCTTCATCAGTCTCAGAGACTGAAGTGGCACCGATTTCTCCACCAGACCAACCGAATTCTACCCAATTCCAACCTTCATCCAAAGTAACAGAAAAATCAAGGTTATGTCCTTGTTTCCTAAAGCAGTTATCACCCGTGAGAGTCACGGCTTTATCCATATAGAATTCTATGTAAAAGAAACCATCTGTACCTAAATCTGGTTGCTCAAAATTAGCCGCAACTGCTGCACTAGAAGCACTTCTTAGGTATCCACCTGTAGAAAGTCCAAATTCCCAAACTACAGTTCCGCGAGCACTTGCATCAGATACATCTAGGCTATCGCAATCAAAGCCATTTACTGCAGCTTGTGCACTGAGTGCGGCACCGTCAGAACCAATGTCTAACTGTGCAGCAGTAGGCTCTTTTAAGGTGATATCAAAAGTTCCGTCATCATTTACAGTAGCTGTAGCCAGCTCAGCGCCGCTACTAGTAGTAGCTGTAACGGTGGCTCCTTTGGCTTCTTCTGGAAGGTTTTCTACTTTACCTTCGATAGGCAGCGTTTTGGGTTGGGGTTTAGGAGTACCACCGCCACCACAGGCTGTTAGTGCTAGTACACAACAAGCAAACATAACCAGGGATTTCATAATTGTCTCCTTAAAGACAGATATTGATTTTTGCGCTAGGGGACAATGTGATGGGGTTCTAGCACTGAGGGCATCCTAAGACACTCGAGGGCTTTTCATAGTGAAAACCTCAACAAAAAAAATGTGAATTTTTCAAGTTTTGCTAACTATAGCAGGTATGCTTAGAAGTCATTTCATAGCATTAAATTCGGTTTCATCCTAAGTTTGTGAAATCTGCTATAAGTCAATGAACTACTGAAAAACCTCGAGTTGAGCCAATAAATTATTCATCCCAGTAGCCTCTTCCCAAACATCTTTATTAGCCAACCGCACTGCATATTCGCTGCGGCTATAAAGCTCTGGGTCAGGAAGGTGTAAAAGCACTTTATATTGTCCAGCAGGAATATTGGCTAAACTAATATTTAAGTTTAGCGTGATAGTGCTGTCAGGCAACCAAAAGCGTGGATCGGCTTGAGGAGTTACGTCTATAGAATGAGTTTGACTAGTTTGCATGTTGCGTAAAACCACTTCAAAAAGTCTAGGATTATATAAACTTCCAAAGCCTTCATTTTTGAGTGCAAGAGAAAGGTTAAAAGAAGCTCCTGATTGAGCTTGGTTGGGCAAGGTGGTCTCGAGTAGTCTAAAGCGGTAGCCCAAACGAAGTTTAATGGTCTCTAGGCATCCACCAAATTGCCATCTGCGATTGACCCCAGGATGAAAGTCTATATTTAGGCTTGTGTAGCGCATACGGGTAAGTTCTTTAAGGGCGTTATTGCAGGGCACATAGGGTTCGGCAATCCCATCATTGCGACAGGTTTCCCCACCTTGAGGAAGATATTTATTATCCTGATTAAGGTAGTTTTTTTCAGCATCAATAGCGTTTATAGGATACGTTCCAGCATCAGTACTAGAAGCCAAAAAGCAATCATTATGGTGTGCAACCCTAGCCTTATCCATAGCACTAAAGGCTTCTGATTGAGTCAGTGGAGCATCTCCAAATACCACACGCTTGTTATGCGGATTACGAATAGCTAACATGCGTGATTCAGGAAGAATATCTAAAAGCCTAGCCAAAATCTGCCGTGAAGCATCATTGATAGTAGGTCTATCATCAGTATCATCTTGGCGTTCATTAACCAGAGCATTAGTAGAACTATGCCATTCACCCCAGGCTCCTATAAATCCAGCTTCCATAAAAGCAATCACGTCTGCATTATTACGTAACAATGGGGCAAGCTGGTCAATATGGGTTAGCACGATTCCCAATGGAGCATCAGGTTGTTGATCATTGGGGCCATTTGGAAAGTTATAGGCAAAGCGCACAATCATCTTTAGACCAGCCTTACGCACCGTAGAAAAATTATCTGCCATCTGCTTTAGGGCCTCTTCGGAAATTGGGCGATCAATAAATTCATCAATAATAAAATATACGCGCACTATGGATATACCTTGCCGGCGTAAAAGGAGTAATTCATTCCCCTCGAGTGGGTCTTTTTGCTCACCTAACCAAAAGGGGGCCAACTGTTTATAGAATCCCCGTTCAGGGTTAGCGAAATTTTCATCGGTAGGAGCATATTGTATTATCGTTCCTGTTTCAGAAGTGGTAATCAGGGTTTCCTGGGTAGTAGCTGGTAAACAGGCATTTAAGGCCAGCAATAGCAGAAGTAAAAATATAAATCTTATTCGATAGGTCATAAAACCATCCTAGCCATGCACCATACCCAGAAAACCATGAGTTTAGATACTTGCATCATGAATAGGCCTTCACCATTAAGAAAGTTTTTGTCATAAACTTTGATTAGCAGGTATCATCCATTCGACAGGCGTTCGACTGAGCTCACGCCGAAGGCTCAGGACAAATCTGATCAACAGCCTCGAGCAACAGGGACGCTTCGCTCAACCTTTGGACAATTATCTGGTCAACAGCCTCGAGCAACAGGTATTATCTGGTCAACAGCCTTGAGCAGCAGGTATTATCTGGTCAAGGGTTTTTGCGATCATGCTTTAGCCTCTAAATGTTAACTATATGATTACCACCCAAGATTGCCCTTACTGCTGCGCTAAAGATATTGGTGGGCTTGAAGCTTGCCAAGCCACTTACTATCAAATTGCCCTTGGTAATAACCTAGCTCTAACTTCTGGACTAGGACGAGCTATCTTTGACGCTTATTGTTTGCAACATCCAGAAATCTATTGCAAATCAGCAAAATCGTATGCTGCCCATTTAGCTTTTCTTTATTGCTGGATTACCCACCCAGATCGTCATGACGTTCTCGAGGCAGTTCACAGGGGTCTCAATGGCCCCTTTACGAGTGAGAAAGCTTTTGTACCCCAGGTGGGAAAACGTGGCGCACTAACTATTTTGTATCTACAAAAAGCCCAAAGTCTCGAGGAGGTAACAGCTCGAGCTAGCGAATGGATAAATACTATATGGGATGCCTATAGTGAACTTCATGGACAAGCCAAAACCTATTGGCAGGTTTTTGTAAGCAAAGGTTAAGCCCTGCCCCAATGATAATTCGCAAGGGTTGATTTTCTGGATGTGTTTGGAAGTCAATCATCTATTTTCTCGGTTTCAGAAGCTAGAACAGCATATAAGATACTGAGTCCACAATAAGGGCATTTAGTATCAAGAGTGCGTCCATGTTTTTCAAAAAACGGTTCTAAGTTGTTACGACATTCAAAACATAAAAATCTATTGTCACCATCTCTATGTTGAAGTACATCTCTTATTTTCTTAGCATCAATTTCTGCCATCCACCATTTCTGTTGATAATCATAGTAGACAGTACTATCTGCCTCAATATCTTCATTTTCGTCACTATCCATGTAAACAACCAGAACCATTCCCTCTTTTAATTTAATTTGCAGATTTGTTAAGTCTCTTAAAGAACCATAGGTATCTAATGGAATCGCTTCTAGTTTTTCATCACAACTAGAACCTTGTTTACCATTAAAATCAGCATAAATCCTAGGAATCTTCATCAAGTAACCCTAGACAAGTAAATCCTGAACTTCTTCTCTATAAGGAAAAGAAGTCTGCGTTCCAGGCTTTAGCACTGAGCGTGTAGCGATAGCACCAGCCCGTTCTACCGCTTTTCTAAGCGGGAACTTGTTACCTATAAAGTAAGCCAGACTTCCTACAAAGGCATCACCAGCCCCAGTAGTGTCTACAGCTTTTACCTTTTCGGCTTCTACAAATTGTGGTGCTTCCCCCACGCTAGCAAATACCGCCCCTCTACTTCCTAGGGTAATAATCACCCGTTTGGGGCCACGCTCCAAGAATTCTAGAGTGACAGCCATAGCTTCTTCTACGGTGGCGGTACTTTTTTCTAGCAGCATGGCAGCTTCTACCTCATTTGGCACAAAGATGTCAGTAAGGCTTAAGAGTTCTTCGGGAAGTTCTCTGGCTGGTGCAGGGTTGAAAATGGTGACAGCTTTACCTTCTTTGGCAATTCTGAAAGCCTCAAGGGTGCTATCTAGGGGTGTCTCTAACTGGCATATCACAATATCGGCGTTATCAATAGCAGCTCGAGATGCACGCACATCTGCTGGTGATAACCCGTCGTTTGCTCCAGGAACAATCACTATCGAGTTTTGTCCGGTGTTGTCATCTACAGTTATGGGTGCAACCCCTGAGAAGCGTGTTTCATCAAACATCACATAGGTGGTGTCAATCCCTTGAGCTTTATAGTTTTGCAAATAGTTTTCACCAAAGACATCTTTGCCCAACTTGGCTACAACCGTGACATTGGCTCCCAAACGTGCAGCCATCACGGCTTGGTTAGAACCTTTGCCACCAAAACCTATCGCAAAAGAAGAGCCAATCAAGGTCTCCCCTGGCCCAGGCACACGCGGAACCCTGGCCACCAAGTCCGTCATGGCACTACCCACCATGCATATATTTATTTTGTCCATAGTCTTATTTTACATCATAAAGGCAACTCAAGATTGAAGAGTAAAGATTGAAGATTGTTTTTAATCTTTAACCTTCAATCTTTACTCTTTACTCTTAGTTGAGTCCACCTGATGAACGATATTGTTTGAGGTACTCGAGCAACTCTCTAAAATCAGTAAAGACCTCCTCGAGCGCACCTGCTAACATGGCGTTAAGCTTATGTCCCTCAGAAAAGGCGCGGCGATCAGTGCTAAACCCCACTAAAAGTTTTTTGTGTCCTAGCAAATGTTTTTGTGCATAAGCTAGACCTAGTTCTAGAGCCGCACCTTCATCGGGAACACGGCCATCCAGTAAAAATAAAAGAATATCGCACTTAAAAACCCAGTCCCGATCAAGTTCAAAGATAGCTTTTTCCCATTCTTTAGGTGGCATGGGTGTGGCCTTAAGTTCCAAACCCTCACGCTGTGGCAAGAAAACGATAAATCCAGCCTGTTCCAAAAGCTGTGTAAAGCGGTCATTGAAATCCAATTCGGCTTGGTTAAACAAAGGTGCGGCAAAATAAATTAGCATTAAATACCCCCAATAAGATGTTTAAAAATCTAGCAAGGCTATAAAGAGCTTTAACAAGATGCTACCTTGAGGCTTTAACAAGATGATAGTGCTACAGAGTGTAGCGAAGCTGGTATGAAATCTGTCCAAGACACGAAATTTGAACGAAGCGTACCTTCTTTTAAAGGCTGTTATAACGAGATGCTACCTCCGGCTAATGGCTCTATAACAAGATGCTACAGGTTCTTGATAATGAGATAGTACCTTCTGTAAAAGCTCCATAACAAGATGTTTGTACGAAGGTTGAGCGAAGTGTACCTCCAGCTTCTTTAACGAGATAATACTCCGGCTGAAGGCTCTTTATAACGAGATGCTACCTCCAGGAGATGCTAGTACGAAGGTTGAGCGTTAGTGTGCCTCCTGGTAACAACAAAATGCTCTTCGGTATAGATATGCAAACGAACTTCACAGAATTCATCTGCATCCGCACCAGCTATTTTGGCAATATCGCTAGCAAATGCGGCTTCCATTGCTTCAAGACTCTCCCACCATAATTCTGCAGTGCCATCATAGAGGGTTTCAACACCTAAACCATCGGGTTGTTGAGGTGTAGCAATGTTGATGCGGTATTCCAGAAGCCCTGGAAGTTTAGAAGAAAGTTTGGTGTGTTCATGCAACCAGCGTGTAGCAAAATTTTCATGGCTTATATGTGGTTTACGTTTGAGTAAGGCAATTAGTTTAATCATAAGACCTCCTAGAATAGTGAGTATATTATTTTTTTATTACAGTCCTATCTGGATAAAATTGATGGTACTTTAAGCACTCAAAAAAGCAAATTTATGGCTTCAAAAACTTCTAAATAGGGCTAAATACCCTCCTCGAGAGCGTAAAAAAATCACAATTGGGGTTAGAGTTACCATGCTCTATCAAACCTATTTCACAGCTTTTTTTTCTTCTTGATGCCTAAATAAATAATCCAAAAACACTATTGCAACAAAAAATCCTGAATTTATATTTAACGTCTGGGACGATGAAAATTGAATCAGGTAAGTTTTTCAAAGGGTATGATTTCGTATACGAGATACACTTTTTTTATCTAGATAGTCACCAAAATTCAAAAGACCCTAGACCCTTACCACAAGCTGTAATTTCATGTACCCTCTTGCAATACTCACAAGCTGTTGTATGATATTGATGTGTGTACTACGCTTACTCCTTATGTGTGTGCGTTAAGTCTATGCATAAAGAGGAATGCAAGACACATACCATCGTGAACTACATCGTGCAAAAAATTAAGCCATAGAAAGGGACATTACAATGGCTACAACCAAGAAAGCAGCAGCAAAGAAACCAGCAGCAAAGAAACCAGCAGCAAAGAAGGCAGCTCCTAAAAAAGCAGCCCCTAAAAAAGCAGCCCCTAAAAAGACTGCTAAAAGTGCAGCTAAGAAGCCAGTAGCTAAAAAAGCTCCAGCTAAAAAAGCTCCAGCTAAAAAAGCTGCTGCTAAGCGGAAGTAAGTTTCTTACTTCAAAAAAGGCGGACGTGAAAGCGTCCGCCTTTTTTTGGTTACATAGCGCAAGCTATAAACCCACTAAAAAGACTAGGAGACTTTCTCCTAGCTCATAAAAAAAGCCCTACTCATTTGTAATGAGTAGGGCATCCAATCAAACAATTAGGTATTAATCTAAAAAATCTCTTAGTTTACGGGTACGGCTTTCGTGATATTTAAGTTTACGCAAGGCTTTATTCTCAATCTGGCGTATGCGCTCACGGGTTACGCCAAAGTAAGCTCCGACTTCTTCTAGGGTATGTTCACGGCCATCTACTAAGCCCTTGCGAAGTTTTAGCACCATAGCTTCACGCTCGTTGAGTTTATCTAGGGCTTCATCAAGTTCTTCACTTAAGATGGTCTTGCTGGCTTGCTCAACCGGGGATTCTACATTTTCATCGGGGATAAAGTCACCATAAAAGGAATCTTCTTCGTCACCAATAGGGGTTTCTAAAGAGAAAGGTTCACGGGTGAGCTTAAAGGCTTCTTCGACTTTTTCGGCATTCCAGTCTGGACCCATCGCATCAGCAATTTCTTCGTAAGAGGGTTCGCGGGAAAGCTCTTGCTGAAGTCTGCGAGCAGCACGGGTTAGTTTATTGATGGTTTCAACCATGTGTACAGGAATACGAATGGTGCGAGACTGGTCGGCAATGGCGCGGTTAATAGCCTGACGAATCCACCAGGTGGCATAGGTTGAAAACTTATAGCGGCGGCGATACTCAAATTTTTCTACCGCGCGAATAAGTCCCTGATTACCTTCTTGAATAAGGTCAAGGAAGCTCATGCCACGACCATTATATTTTTTGGCAATGGAGACTACTAAACGCAAGTTGGCTTCGATTAAGTGTTTACGGGCCAATTCACCATCTTCGTAGACACGCTGTAATGAACGCTTATCTCGTTCGGAGAGGTTTCCACTTTCCTGCTCGAGACGTTTCTGGGCGGCTTCGCCTTCTTCGATACGGCGCGCCAAGCTAATTTCTTCCTCGAGCTTTAAGAGATCTACCTTGCCAATTTCTTGTAGGTATTGGCGCACGGGGTCATTGGTACGAACTTTGGCATCGCCAAAACTCTCGGCTGGATTCTCTACTTCTTCTGCCTCGGGGTCCTCTGCCATGCCCATTCCAACCATCTCGGCATCAATATCGGCTTCTAGGTCAATCTCCAAGGAATCCATATCCTCGCCAAAGCCACCTTCATCGAAGTCATCTTCTATACTAACTTCATCGGCTACAAAATCAACTTCATCAGGTTCTACTTCTAAAAGGGTTTCAGTGAAACTAACTCCTTTTAATTCAAGGTAATCACGCAATTCTTCTAGGGGCTGATCATCGCTATCTAAGCCTAGTTGTTCAATGGTGCGGTTATAAACATCTTCAACTTCGATGACCTCTACTGACCCTTCGGAGATACCCTTATCAAGCAGGCGTTGAATCAATTCAGACTCGAGCCACAAGATTTCTCCATCATCTCCTAGAGGAGGAGCTGCCATAGGCTTCTCAGGTGCTTTTTTAGCTTTGACCTCTGCTGTTTTGGTAATAGCCTTTGGGTCTTTAGAGGGCTTTGTTTTGGGGTCGAGCTTAGCAGCTTTAAGTGTATCTTTGCTTGGTTTAGCTGGGCTTTTTGGTTCGACTTTAGATACTGTTTTAGAGTCTTTAGGGGGCTGAGCCTTGGTTTTACCCTCAGGCTTCTTATTTAATACCACTTTGGCGACTTCTTTTGTATCTTTTGGGGTCTCTTTGGCTTTAGATGGTTTTGTTTTTGAGGATTTTATCAAAGTTTTTGCCTCTATTTTCTTTTTGGGGAGTTTATTTACAGGCTTCTGCTGGGTTTTTACCGCATTTTTAGCAGAAACTTTCACAGGTTTGACTATAGGTTTTTTGGATACAGCTTTCTTGGCATCAACTTTCTTATTAGGTCTTGACTTTGGTTGAGATTTGACTGTTTTGGAAGCAGGTTTAGACTTGGAAGCTTTAGCAGACAGTATTGCAGATTGCTTTTTAGGACGGTGACTGTTCTTTTTTGTGGACTTTACTGTTGCCATTTATCCTCCTAGAATACATCCAAACATAGAATAATAGCACTTTTTAGCCTTTCAAAGGAATTCTGGTGTGACAGGGCGTGGCTTCGCCTCACTTTGTAGCATTCTCGTTAAAACAGCTACGAGCTAACAGAGGTACGCTTCGCTCAACCTTCGGACAATCATCTCATTAGAAAGAGACTGCATTCCGTAGAAAGAGACTGCATTCCGTCAAGCCTCTTGGAAAGAAGGGAGATAGGGAGGAGAAAATACTCTTCTCCTCCCTATCTCCCTTCTCCCTCCTCTATATCCTGCCTTAATTATGGTTCAATAGAAAAACTTTTGGTAACTACTCAGGTAGTTCTAAGGTAAAGTAACCTCAAGATGGCAGAGCAAGGTTCGAGCAACAAAGGGTTAGCAGAAGAGAACAAACTGCTGCGAGGGGTTATCTCACAATTGCAGGGAGAGCTAAAGGAATTGCGAGAGCGTGTGAAAGAATTAGAGCGGTCGAAGAAAGTGGACAGTCATAATTCAGGGAAAGCCCCCTCAAGTGACGAGAGATGGAAACCCAGAAGTCTGCGAACGAAGGGGAACAAAGCAAGTGGAGGACAGGTAGGACACAAAGGAGAGACACTGAAATTTGCAGACAGGTCTGATGCACGAGAGTTCCATAAGGCAGAAGGTGTTTGTAGCTGTGGCAGGGCGATAACTCAAGGGAAAGTTCTAGGTTATAGTCGTCGGCAAGTGTTTGACCTACCTGTCATAAGACTTCACATCACAGAACATCAAGCCGAACGAAGACAGTGTATGTGTGGCAAAGTCCATGAGGCAAGGTTTCCAAAAGGTGTAACTGCACCTGTGCAATATGGGGCAAGCGTGAAAGCCGTGAGTAGCTATTTGCAAGTACAACAATTGCTGCCCTACCAACGCTGTCAAGAACTGATGGCGGATGTCTTGGGGGTCAAGCTCAGTCAAGGAACGCTGGCAAATAGCTTATCAGAAGCCTCTAAGGAACTCTCTGCTGTAACCAACAAGATAGAACAAGCGTTAGCAACCTCGGAACTTCTTCATGCCGATGAAACAGGTGCAAGAATTGCTGGGACCTTAAACTGGTTACACGTCATCAGTCACAAAACACTCACCCATTATCAGATGAGTCCTTATCGTGGCAACAAAGGCTATGTTCCTTGGCTCAAGACCTTTAAGGGCAAGTTAGTTCATGATTTTTACAGTGCCTATCAACAGCTTTGTGCTACCCATGCCTTTTGTAATGCCCATCTGCTGCGTGACCTGACCCGAGTTGAGGAACAGTTTCAGCAATCTTGGGCAACAGACCTCAAAACCTTACTTTGTGAAACGAAAACATTGGTTGAGTCAAGCTCCAAACAGTGTTTAGAAGCACCTGAGGTGATGACCCTGAGCCAGAAGTATCGTGGCTTAGTTGACCAAGCTAAGCAAGCCAATCCCACCCTTCCTCGACAAGCAGGTGTTGCTAAACCTGGACGGGTTAAACAATCTTTTGCTCATAATCTTGTGCTGCGTCTTGAACGACATCAACAGGCTATCCTTCGCTTTGCTTCAGACCCCTGTGTTCCTTTTGATAACAACTTGGCTGAACGTGACTTACGCATGATGCGCCTCAAGGAAAAAATCTCTGGTTCTTACCGCTCTTCTCAAGGTGCTGCTATTTTTACTCGCCTTCGCAGTTATTGTTCTACCCTCAGAAAACAACATCTTCCTATCCTTGATGCTCTTACTCGCCTTTTTCAGCACCACCCCTTAGTGCCTCAGCTTGAGGCTACCTGAGTAGTTACAACTTTTGAAAGGACAACCCCATGAAACTCACTATCAGTGACTATCACATCCGCCAAGGAAAAATGAAGTTCTCTAAGATCAAACCCGATGATACTGGCCCCTTTAAGGCGGATAAAAAAGGTAAAGAAGAAGCCAAAGACCTTTTTGCTAAACAACAAGAAACCCTAGCTGAACTGCAAGAACGTCTCTATGCTGATGGAAAACAATCCCTTCTGGTGATTTTTCAGGCAATGGACGCAGGTGGCAAAGATGGCTGTATCGAAAAAGTGGTGGGTTCTTTTGACCCTCAAGGGGTTAAAGTGAGCAGTTTTAAGGCTCCTACTGCTGAAGAGTTGGCACATGATTTCTTGTGGCGCATTCACAAGGAAACCCCGGTCAAAGGGGTGATAGGAGTTTTTAACCGTTCGCACTACGAAGATGTTTTGGTGGTTCGGGTTAAGGAACTGGTGTCAAAAAAAGTCTGGTCAAAACGATATGCACTGATCAATACCTTTGAAAAAGGGCTGGTTGAGGCAGGGACTCAAGTCGTAAAAATTTACTTACATATAGACAAAGACCAGCAGAAAAAACGCCTACAAGAACGCCTAGATGACCCCAGTAAACAGTGGAAATTTAACCCCGGAGACTTGCAAGAACGAGAAAAGTGGGATGATTATATGGAGGCTTTCAAGGATGTCTTTACCGAGTCTGAAATACCCTGGTATGTGGTTCCTGCTAATTATAAGTGGTATCGGGACACCGTGGTAGCTCAAATTTTGATTGAAACCTTAGAAAAAATGGGTTTAGAGTATCCAGGACTTGAGTATGACCCTAAAGAAGTCAAAATTAAATAGGGGCAATAAAATGATGAGTGAAAAGTGGCGAGTGGTGAGTGAAAAGTCTTTCCACTCACCACTCCTAATTTCATTAGGAAAATATTAGAGCTTTCACCCATACTTCACAGCCTTCACCAGACCCAGCCTCAACATGATAGACTTACGTTCGCTATTTGGGGCACGAATCATCGTGCTTTTAATGAATGACAGTAACGGTTTAAAGTGGTGCGCCCGACAGAAGTCGAATCTGTGACCTTCAGCTCCGGAGGCTGACGCTCTATCCATCTGAGCTACGGGCGCAAAAAATTATAGGTATCATCTATAAAACCTTAATCGGGTTACAGATGATACCTATAATATATCACCTGAACTCTTACAGGAGGAATTACAGTGAACGCAAAAAGTAAACGCACACAGGTTATTTTCTGGCTAATTATTATTGGTCTTCTGGTCAGTATGCTTATCGCTTTTACACCTACCCTTAATGGGTTTTTTGGTGGAGGCAATAATAATATTCAAAAAGGAGCCCCTTCTCTGGTGGTTAACGGAGAAACCCTTTATGAACTTGATGTAGCCCAGGCTCAACAAAACCCACCCTTTAATCAGGGCTTTCAGGGTGAAGTAGCCGATGACTTAAATGTTTTATTGGTTGATAGCCTAATCCAAAACACTATCCTTAACCAAGCTTCTAGCAAAATCAGGGTTACTGATGGTGATGTTCGGGCTAAAGTCAGTGAATTTAGAGAACAACAGGGTGTAGCAGGCTCACGCAATGACCAAGCTTACGTAAGCTTAATTAGTCAATATGGATTTAATGACCAAACCTTCCGTGATTACTGGCGGCAGCGTGTAAAGGTTGAAAAATTTCAGGAAGATTTAACCAAGGATGTCAGTGTTTCTGATGCTGAAATTGAAGCTTTTTATAATTTGAATAAAGACAGCTATAAAAGTGAAGAGAAAATCAAAGCCAGAGTCATTGTTTTAGATGACTCTGACAAAGCCGATGACCTTTTGGAGAAAGCTAAAGCCGGCGAAGACTTTGCCACTTTAGCCAAAGATAATTCTTTGGAGCGCCCTGACCGTAATGGGGCTTTAGGGGCTGCTGAAGGCAGCACTGATCCGCAAGCTGTAGGGCGTGCAGCCTTACCTACTGAGGTAGCAACCGCAGCCTTTGGTTTACAAGCTTCGGGTCTTACTGAGGTGATTTTCTCGAGTGAAAAGTTCTATATCGTCTCGGTTGAAGAATTTATACCTGCGGCTATTGAAGCTCTCGAGGTGGTTAAAGATAAAGTTAAAGAAAGTGCTTTAGATGCTAAAAAAGCAGGTGTTTTAGAGCAGACCTACACCGATATTAGAAATAAAGCTCAAATAACGATTCCTGAAGGCAGCACCCTAACTTTTGATGATATTGCCGTAGCTAAAGTGGGCGAGACCGAAATCAAACGCAGTGAATTGGCCCAAGCGGTTTATCTATCCCCTCAAATTCAGCAATCTCTTAGCCCAGGCATGGAACAAATTGTCACCAGCTTGTTTAAGCCCTCTTATTTAGAACAACTTATAGATCGCGAAGTGGCCTATCAGGGTTCAAAAGAAATTACGGATGCGGCTTTTTACGGAACCAAAGGTTTGGTTTCACAGCAGGCCTTACAACATGTAAGTCGTGATGCCTTTGCTACCCCCGAAGAAATTCAAACCTACTACGACGAAAATACTGCCCGCTATACCGACCCCGCCAGTGCCGTGGTCAACCGCATTAACTTTGAGACACAAGACGCTGCAACAACCTTCCGTGAAGTTATGTTAGAGGGGGGCCAAGAATTACAAGCTACCGCCGAAGCCAATGGTGGCATTGTAGTGGATTTGGGTACTGTTAATCCTGGTGGTCTTGCACCCGAACTAGATGATGCTCTTTTTAAGACCAATGCCTTTGACAAATTACCCAACAGCGAAGAAGAAGCCTCTGATGTACTGGTTATTCAAGAGCCTGTAGAAGAGACATCAGAAACTACTGACGCTACCGAAGAAGCCGCCACTGAAACCCCCGATGAAGCAGCTAGTACGGAAGAAACTGCTACTGAAGAAACTGCTACTGAAGAAACCACAACTGATGAGGCTGCTACTGATGAAACTGCTACTGAAGATACAAGCACTACCGAAGAATCCACCGAAGCTACTGAACCCAAAACTAAAGATGTGTATGTGGTTCTAGTAGGTACACGCACTACCGAGCGCCTGCGTCCTTTTGATGAAGTAAAGATGCAGGTTGAAGAAACCGTCTTGAGTGAACAGCGTGGCGAACTGCAAAAAACTTGGTTAGATGGTTTGAAAGAAAAAATTAAAGTTGAGAACTTGCTAGCCACAGCCACACCAACAACAACACCTGAAGCAACCTTTGAAACTACGCCTCTTGACGATACAGGTGCGCCCACTGAAGAAACACCTACTGAGGAAACACCCGCAGAAGAAACACCTACAGAAGAAACTCAGCCTGAAGGACAGGGAGAAACCGAAAATGCTGTAGAAGAAATTGCAGAAGCCGCAACGGGTGCAGTTTCTGAAACTGAAACGACTAGCGAAACTGCCACTGAAACGACTGAGAATGTCACAGAGGCTGCAACTGAAGCAGTTGAAACTACAACAGAAGCTGTTACTGAAACAACCGAGGAAGCAGTAGAGAGTACTACTGAGGCTGCCACGGAAGCTGTGGAAGAAACGACTGAAGCCGTTACCGAAGCAACTGAACCCACCGAAGAAGCTGCTGAAGAGCCTGCTGCGACCTCTGGATCAATTACCGGTGGTATTGGAACTAGTTTCAACTTTAGTGCTATGGAAAGTCAGGCTAAAGACCTGTCTTTAAAAGTACAGGACTTAATTGGACGTTCGGATTTAAGTGATGATGAACAAAAAGACCTCAAGAAGTTGCAAACTAGCTTGGCTACTGCTCAAAGCAATATCGCTAGATTAAGTGGAGCCCAAAGTTCTTATACAGTCAAAGAAGGCGATACTTTAGATTCTATTGCCGAACAGTTTCTTGGTGACGCAGATCAGTCTGCTAAGATTCTCAAGGCCAATGACTACATCCTTGAAAATGCTGATAGCCTTTTCCCGGGCGCGGTGTTGATTATTCCTAAACAGTAATAGAGTGGTGAGTGACGAGTGGTGAGTGACGAGGAATAACCTCGATACTCACCACTTTTCATTTGGTGCTGATAAAATCTTTTATGCGAGCTTTACTTAGTGTTTCAGATAAAACCAATTTAGAAGCCTTTGCCAAACGTTTAGATGCGCTTGGGTTTGAAATTCTTTCTACGGGTAACACCTATAAAACCCTCAAAGGCTTAGGTCTCAATGTAAAACAGGTTTCTGAAATTACAGCCTTCCCTGAAATTTTAGATGGGCGAGTAAAAACTCTTCACCCAAATATTCATGGTGGCATTTTGGCTAAGCGCAATGAAGAACATCTATCAACTTTACAAGAGCATAAAATTACACCTATTGATGTGGTGGTGGTCAATCTTTATCCCTTTAGAGAGACTATTGCCAAACCGAATGTAAGCGCAGAAGAGGCTATTGAAAATATAGATATCGGTGGCCCAGCCATGATTCGCTCGGCAGCTAAAAATCATGAACATGTACTTGTGGTGGTTGACCCTAATGATTATGAAAAAGTTGCAGAGGCCCTCGAGCAGGGGGTCACACCTGAATTTCGCATTGCTCTGGCTAGAAAGGCCTTTGCCCATACGGCTGCTTATGACGCAGCGATTGTAAGTTGGTTTGATAGAAATACACTTCTGCCCGACACAGTGCATTTAGCTTTAGAACGAGCTCAAGATGTACGCTATGGTGAAAACCCACACCAGCAAGGCGCGCGTTATCGTGAAATAGGAAAGAGTGGCTGGTGGGATAGTGCGTTGCACCATAGCGGAATTGCGCTCTCGTACCTAAATCTATTTGATGCCGAAGCAGCCTGGCAACTGGTATACGAATTTGATGAACCAGCTTGTGTGATTATCAAACATGCTAACCCTTGCGGTGTGGCCATAGACAGCAGCATTGAACGCGCTTACGAACGTGCTTTTGAATGTGACCCCAAATCTGCCTTTGGTGGCATTGTGGCACTTAATAAAACTATCAGTTTAGAACTGGCTCAAGAGATTTCTATTAATCCTAAAGCTGATGTATTGATTGCACCTGCCTTTAATGCTGAAGGTTTAGAACTGCTTAAAACCAAACGTAAAAATATGCGTATCATCGAAGCACAAATTCCTAATCAAGATACTTTAGAGTATCGCCGACTGGATGCAGGATTTTTGGTGCAGCAAAGCGATCTGGTCATGCTCAACCGCGCAAGTTGGAAAGTTGTCACAAAGGCTAAACCCAGTGCAGAACAGTGGAGTGACCTCGAGCTGGCCTGGCTAGTCTGTGCTTACACCAAATCTAATGCCATTGTGTTAACCAAAAACGGTCAAGCCGTAGGCATAGGTGCAGGACAGCAAAGCCGTGTGGACTCTGTAGATATTGCCGTAAAAAAAGCTGCTGGTCGTGCCCTAGGCGGCGCATGTGCCAGCGATGCCTTTTTTCCGTTTCGTGATGGGTTAGATGCTGCTGCTGCTTCGGGGATAAGTGCTGTGATTCAGCCGGGTGGATCAGTAAAAGATGATGAGATTATTGCTGCGGCTAATGAACATGGATTGGTGATGGTGATGACGGGGGAGAGACACTTTAGGCACTAGCTTCCTCAATCTGGCGAGTCATTTCACATTTTGGATATTGTGAACAACCCCAAAACTGTTTGCCTTGACTAACTCCTTTTTTAGAAGTACGAATAACCATAGGGCTGCCGCATTTTGGGCAACGTTGGCTCGAGTTTGGATCATTTCTCGATTTGAGATTCCGAACATGTTCTTGACGCATTTGAAAAGACGCTTTAAGTTTTCCTGAATCAATTGCCGAAATGATTTCTTTGACTTGCAAATCTGACAATACCCTCTGATTTTTAGATTTGATATACGAAATTAACCCAGTTGCGTAGGTGACATTTTCGGGCATGGCTGTCTTGAAAGTGCTCTCTCCAACAAAAACAATGACTGAATAAATGACTTCAGAAGGAATACCCAAGAGGGATTCGAGTGCTTTCGTATGCTTATAGTTTTGACGAAGCGGATTTTGGAAGCTGTACTTTTGCTTGTAAATTTGCTGGGTCCAATTCGCTTGTGATGAATCGCCGAGAATCCCTCCTTTCATGTTTTTTGTTTCGATTACAAACAGACCGTAAGTAGAAACCAATATGTGGTCAATTTGTGTCGTGCCATCAGGTGTAGCGAGCATAATGTCATGAAAAGCGTGGTATTGATTCTTATTCAAGCCAAATTTGCATATAAGTTTAACTATGAACTCACCAGCATAGCCCTTAAACCACGATGTCTTAGTAAGACCAATCAGTAGAACAAGGGCGAAAAGCCACCAGGATTTTGTGAGCATTGATGTGAAAATTGATAATACTTCCATCTATTTCTAAGTTTACAGAAATAATTATTGCTAGCCTCGAGCAAAACATCACTCGAGCTTTGATGGGTAGAGTAAAACCTCAATTAAGAATACTGTCGTCTCGAGAAACACCTTCTGGTTCTTGTTGGGCAAAATAGTGTTGGCTAACTTTAGCAAAGAAATCATTGTCTTTAGGTTTATCTAAAGGTGTATTCCAAGCAATTTTTCGCCAAGGGCTGTCTTTACGCTTTAAGAGTTGTTGAATAAATTTATCCTGACTGGTGTTGTGTTGTTCTAATTCCCAATCTAAGGGTTTTAGTGTAAGACGCTGCCACAAGAAACGCTCCGTTTGAAAGGCTTTGGCGTAGTCTTGATAGTTCGAGTAATGTTTCTGCAAACGATGCGAAGCGTGCAGAATAAGATTGCTGGCTTCATGGGGCAGCAAATGACCCACCGAAGCACCGCTTAGACCCAGAATAATATATTGAGTCATATCCCAGGCCAGATGATCTCCTTTGGCTTCTGGATAAGATTCACTAAGACTCTTAAAATTAATGCGGTGACCGTGGTGATAAAGTGACATCATATTGAAAAGCAAATGGTCACGGTTATAAATATCCCAGTCTCTACGAAACATCTCGAGTAATCCTTGATTTGGTGTTACTAACTTATCTAAAGGAAATCCCCAGGCAGTACGGTAAATAGAACCTAGAGCAAGACCAAGGGTTTCACTCGAAGGCTTAAAAGTTTTAGGATTTTCATAGATAAACAAGGGTGCTTTACCTGAGGATTTGAAAGCTCTAAGCAAGGCAAAAATACTCAAGGCTGCTACCAGCCCTATAGCGCCAAGAGCAATTAACAATTCAGGACGCTGGCGAATATCTAACCAGACGGTTAGAAACGGAGAAGCCTGTTTAAGCACTGCATTCAAATCACTATAACTAAGTTTGTAACCATCTCCAATATCTATAAGTAGCAGTGTGCCGGGTATCCAGTGACCTGTTTTGGGTAAATAATTTAAGTAGGCAAGCGCACTTTGGTTGCCTTGGTCTACGGTGCGAACACTTTCAGGTTCGATTCTAAGTTTTTCAAAGGCATAAGACAAAAGAAATTGAACGTGTTGCTGGGTTTTAGGGTCATCATACAAACTAAGAATGGCGGCGGTATCTTTGTTATTAAAGGCCTGAACATATTTCTGTACTACGTCTTCGGCACTTTGAGAAAAAGCCATAGAGAAAAAAACTATCAGAGTACAAAGCCAGCGCATTATCACAGCATAGTCTAAATAACTTAGAGTCTTACAAACGTGAAAAAGTTTAGAATAACCCTAAGCCATGACAGTTCCTATTCGCCAAGTGTGAGTATAATCACATAAAGATGTTAAATCCTAAAGCCGTTCAAACCCTAGCTACCACCCTATGTCAGCATAAAAGTGTTACCAATAGCTCAGGAGAAGGTGAGTTTGCCCATTTTTTACAAAACCTCTTGTCCCAGTGGGATTATTTCAAAGCTTATCCAGATAGACTTTGGCCCCAACAAACCCTGAATGACCCTTATAAACGCAATAGTTTATTTGCATTGGTTAAAAGTAATAGGGTCAAAGGCAACAGCAATAAAACCATTATCCTGACTGGGCATTATGACACTGTAAGCACCGAAAATTATGGCAACCTCGAGCCTTTAGCCTGTGACGTAGAAAAACTACTCGAGGCACTTATTGTCGAACTTAAACAATCAGGAAATAACCCGCAGGCATTACAGGATTTTGAGTCCGGTGAATTCTTACCCGGGCGGGGTATCTTTGATATGAAGAGCGGTCTAGCAGGTGGATTGGCTGTTTTAGAGCAGTGGAGTAAACAACAAGATATTCCAGCCAATCTTTTATTTATCGCAGTACCTGATGAAGAAGTAGCTTCACATGGCATGAAATCCGTAGCGCAGCAACTTCCTGAAATTTGCAAAAAGCATGATTTAGAACTCGAGCTTGCTATCAATCTGGATGTTTCTACCGAGCCAGCTATTTTTCTAGGCAGTGTAGGAAAACTTTTGCCCTTTGTACTTTTTGTGGGTCGCCCAAGTCATGTAGGCGCACCATTTGACGGGGTGAATCCTGCTTTGATAGCAGCAGAGTTTACTAGGCGCATTGAGGCCAATCCTGATTATGGTGATGATAAAACAGACCCACCTGCACCACCTACTGTTCTGTATCACCGTGATAACCGAAAACACTATGATGTCACCACAGCAAATAGTGTTTTTTGTGCCATCAACGTTTTAACCCATCAACGTTCACCGCAGGATGTTTTAGAAAGTATAAGCAATCTTGCCAAAGAAAGCCTCGAGTCCAGCCTAATTACACTCCAAGAACGTGCTAAAAGAAATTCTCAATCTATGGCAAATTATCCTGTTAAGGTTATGATCTTTGCAAACTTACTCGAGCTTGCAAAAACTATAGACCCAAAGCAAACTGAAAAGATTTTACTCGAGACTTCTCCTGATGTTGAGTCAGTCAACCGCTGCAATGATATTACCCAAGCTCTGGTCAAACTAACTAACCTTGAGGGACCTGCTGCTATAGTTGGATTTTCGCCACCTTATTACTCGAGGGTTGAATTTAATCAGGCTAAAGCTTCGCATATCTTAAAAGCAATCATGCAAGAACTTGAAAGGGAGAAGGGGAGAAAGGGAGCAGGGGAGCAGGGGAGCAAATTCCCCTTTCCCCCTTCTAAAAGCTCTGAGGAAACAAGCAGCAGTAACGGAAGTAAGTTCCCAACAATCCGCCCCTTCTTTGATGGTATTTCTGATATGAGTTTTTTTAACCCATCTGATGGACTGGAGCCACAGCAATTTGTAGCTCTGCAAATGCCTGTTATGGAAAAAGTATTTGAATCAAATCTTAATTGCCCGATTATCAATATAGGTCCGTGGGGCAGGGATTATCACCAGAAGCTCGAGCGTGTACATGCCCCTTATGCGTTTGAATTTTTGCCACAGTTTTTATGGAATTTTATCAACCGTCTTTTGGTGCATCCCGAAAAGCCATAGGAATCTCGACTTGCAAAATACGCTCTTGCATCGTTTGGGCAATGGAGTGTGCATATTGCTTCATGATTTCAGCATTTTCACCCGCATATGAATCATCAATAGTTTTTGTGAATAACTCGAGCCATCTGGTGAAGTGTTCAGTTTGTAAAGGTTTACGAGCATTAAGCGCAAAGTGTTTATACATCAGCCCGCCTTTGTAAGCTTCAGTGCGAAACAAGATATTTTCCCAAAAGTCATGAATGGTTGGCAAGTGATTTTGTAAATCAAGTCCTTCAAATAAATAACCAATCGTTTCATCTTGGGTAGCTTGGTGGTAAAAGGTATCTACGATGTGGACTATATGGGTTCTCGAGCTTACATCTTGCATCATATATACTCCAAGATTCTTTTAAGTAATGGCCACAGCTTGGTGCAAAAATCTTTTTTCCGCAAGCTCTTTTAATATAAAGGCTGCTACGTCGACTCTCAAGACCTGCCCAGCTTTAATCGACTTATCAGTGCCAACTTTGTAATTACTGTTTTTTGCACTGTTAGTAAGTCCACCCGGGCGAATAATGGTCCACTCGAGACCACTTTCTTTAACCAGAGTTTCCTGCACATTTTTATCTGCCATCACACTCTTGAGTACCGTATTCATTAGTATTTTAAAGGCAAGGGGGACTTGATCTTTGCTGTCACCTACACCTAATGAGGTAATAACCATGAGACGTTTTACATTTTTTGTCTTCATAGAAGCAATGATATTTTTTGTTCCTGATGAAACAACATCCTTGGGATTATTACTGGTTGTGCCAAGTGAGCAAATCACGGCTTCGGCTTGCTCGAGGGCTTTTGCTACATCAGGTACTTCTAAAATATTGCCAGCTATTACCCTGATTTTATCCTGTAAAGGCGCAAGTTTACTGGGGTCTCGAGCTAAAACAGTAACCTCATGACCTGCCTGCAAAGCCTGCTCTATAACCTGTAAACCTGTACCGCCAGTTGCACCAAATACGGTTAGTTTCATAGCTTAGAGTCTATCAGAACATTGTCATTACTTATTTGTTATCCAGACATGAATTCTTTGAACAATTAGCGTTAAGCTAGCGTATGGAAAAACGACAACTTGGCAAAACCGATATGCACATTACCCGTTTAGGCGTAGGACTTTCTGAAATAGGCTTTGGTGGTATTTCTGAAGAGGTAGCTGCCGATGTCTTAAATGCAGCTCTAGATGGTGGCATTAACTTTTTAGATACCGCAGAGTGCTATAACGTTAGCGAAGAGCTTGTCGGCAAAGCCGTTTCGCATCGGCGCAGCGAGTATTTTCTGGCTACTAAAACTGGTCATGTTTCTGGTGGCTACGCTGGGCAAGAGTGGACAGCACAAACTGTTTCAGACAGCATAGACCGCAGCTTAAAACGGATGAAGACCGATTATGTTGACCTGATGCAGCTTCATTCTTGCGGGATTGATGTTTTAGAAAAAGGCGATGTAATTAAAGTCTTGCAAAAAGCCAAGCAAGATGGCAAAACACGCTATATAGGTTACAGCGGTGACAATGACGCTGCTATGTGGGCTGTAAATAGTGGACTCTTTGATACTTTGCAAACCAGTTTTAATCTGGTTGATCAAAAAGCTCGTTTTGGACTTTTTGAAAAAGCTAAGGCACAGGGCATGGGCATCATCATCAAACGCCCAATTGCTAATGGTGCGTGGGGCGCAGCTAAAAGCCCTAGTGGTTATGCTGATGAGTACTTTGAACGTTCACAAAAAATGCTGGCTTTAGGTGATTTGCCCGAAGCTCCTGAAAATAGAATCTTGCTAGCACTAGGGTTTACACTAGCCCATGAAGAAGTAGATGTAGCTATTGTGGGAACCAAAACACCAAAGTATATGCAGGGGAATATCAAGATGCTTGGTGAGTTGCCTATTTCTAAAGTGGCGATTGCAGAGTTGTATAAGCGGTTTGAAAAGATTGGGAAAGATTGGCCGCAGTTGACCTAAAGTTATAGATGAGCCTTTCCAACAATCACCTCATAAATAGGAGGTGGATCTCCTTTATCCCTGAAAAGCTGGATGTAAACGGATAAGTAAGGACCATTGATACGATCTATAAGGGCGTGTAGTTTGTTTCCATTGAGTTTTGAACTTAAGAATGGACTACTAGCACCTCCAATATATGTAAGTGCATCTTGACCATCTCCCAGAATGATCTTTGGTAAAAAGAATTCCGAACAGCAATTGATACCTCGTTTACTTATTGCATATCCATGAGCAATTTTAGCTAGAAAACGACAAAAGTCTATTGCATCAAAGTGTACAGGATATTCAATATTATCCGTAGGTAAAAGCTTATAATTAGAATCTTCAACGGTTACACTAATAGGTGGATTGGTTATATATTTCATGCCCATTCGAGATGCATATGGAAGGCCAGTCTTGTAAATTCCTTTAAGAATTGACGGCGGATCGAACTCAACAATCATTACAATTGGATACTGTTCTATTGGTATTATAGCCGAAAATTCATGACCTGTATTTTGTTTTACTTTAATCTCAACATCTTTCGGTTGTTTATTTGGCCTGCGAGTTTTAAGTCTCAGAAGTTGTCTATATGCAAGCCAGTGTCCTCGAAGTAAACGACCTTCGAGTTTACTTGTAATTTCAGCACAACTAGAGCAGCTCCCATTTTTTAAAACCAAATCCCCGCTAAGCCCGTAAGGGATGATGTGTTCATTAGTTAGGTTATCTTGACTTCCACAATAAATGCATTTTGTTTGTTGTTGTGTTCGTTGTTTGGCTTCACCCATAAGTAATACAATAATACTTCATTCGAGATAAAAGCTCTCAAATAGAAATTCAAAAAAGTGTATCAGTTTTTATTCTTTTGGCGCAAAAATTGCTATCTGCTTAAGCACTAAATCTTTTAAAGGCCTTGAGACTTTGAAATACGCCTCACACCATAAGCTATTGCAAATCCCCATATCAAACTGAGTACAATCCAGGCTGCCCAACCCAGCCATGCAGGGTTATTGGGTATAGATATGAGTGAAAGGGGAAAAGTAAGTATCTTGACCAGGACAACCCAAAAAGACTTTAATGTTCCAACACCTGTGGCAAATCCTAGAAAAAAGGTAAGGATAAAGTGTAAAACTGCAATCATCAAGGCGGGGGCAATAAGGTTTGTTTTCATGAATCCTATTTTACAAACATTACGGCTATTCCTGCACAGCCCAACACCATACATCCTAGTGGCGCAGCCCAAAAATGTAAAAAACTATTTATAAATGCCTCTTGGGGTTTTTCGGGTAGATATCTTACGGGAACTAGGTGTCCTTCTGGATATTGCTTCCAACCACGTGCAGCAGGTGAAATAAATGTGTAAACCGCTTGCTCTAAGTTAAAAGATACAATCGGATGATAGACATAGCCTTGTTTAATTTTTCGAGCTTCATATGAGATAATTTGACCCTCAGTTAATTGAGATTTTTTTAGAAAGCTGAGACGACGATAAAGAAGGTAAAGCCCCAAACATAAAATCAATATACCGACAATAAAGAAGTAAACTTTCATGCTAAATCTAGCCTATAGGCCCTAGATGGGAAAGCTCGAGTAAAACTTCACTCGAGATAAAAAAAGCTGCGAAATATTTCGCAGCTTTTTTTCAAGACAAATATAAAACAAGAATCCTCTGAATTGTTATGGAATTAGCAGAAGCCAAAAAACGTTTAGATAGCCTGATTAACAAAAGCCGTGTTGATTTGTACAAACCCATTCAAATTGCCGAAGTCTTGTACAAATCGCGGTTTGACCCAAAGGTAGACTCAAGCAACCTAGAAACATATCGCACACAATCCAAACACTGGCGCGACGAAGTAACTTTAAACCTAACAGGTAAGAAATCTACGTCTTCTTCACGTTTTCAGGATAACGTTTGGGAAACAAACACAATGCCTCCCGAGATTCTTATTGTGCTTGACACAGAGAATAAAAAAACAAATGGTGCAGTTGAGCGTTATATATACCTGATGTATGCAGAACGTCTCGATGTAGTCAGTGAAATCATCTTGCTTATTGAGGTCAGCCACACCTGAAACGTTTGATTTACAGCGGCTGCTCAAACTTTTTGAAGCAAGACCAGGGTTAAGGCGCAGCATAGATAAAGCCTATGAAATTATTGCCCACAGTTTATTTGAAGCACTTGTTACTGGTCTCGAGGCAACTGTTACATTGCAGGTTCCAGACAGCAATAAAGAATTACTAGCAGTATTTTCGGATTTAGCAAAAGTGCTTCTTGGTATAGATCAACATCATCTCTCATGGACACAGGACGCTCACATTTACCGTGTGGGTGCGACTAATGCTGCAGACAGAGAATTAGATATGTGGGCTAACTTTGGCCCAGCCATTCAGGTTAAACACCTAACATTGCGAGAAGAGTTAGCGAAAGAAATCATTGACCAGGTTGAAAGCGACCATATTGTTGTTGTCTGTAAATCCGCTGAAAAATCGGTAATAGAAACGGTTCTTAAACAGATTGGTTGGGGAAAACGTGTGCAAGGAATTGTGACAGAAATTGAACTTGTCACATGGTATGAACAGAGCCTACGTGGCACATTCGCCTACAAATTAGCCGAACCCTTACTCACTTTACTAAGCAAGGGTTTCAAAGAAGAATTCCCACAAAACCAGAAAATTGTTGCTTTTTTAGAAACTCGAGGTTACACAAATAAACCAAACAAAAACTTATGGTTGACAAAGACCGAGCAAAATCTCTAGGTTGGACCCCTACAACTTAACTACTTGCAAAGCATGAATCACTTCTTTCATATTCCGCAAAACATTCAAGACATTTTCATTGGGAGCCTGATCAACAGTAAGCACAAACATAGCAAGGCCGTCTTTACCAACCCTCGAGAGCTGCATACTCGAGATATTGATGCCGGCATTACCCAGCACCGTGCCCACTTTTCCTACTGCGCCTGGGCGGTCATAATTGGTGCAAAGCAGCATGTGTCCTTCTGGACGAATTTCGATATTGAAATCATTGATGCTCACAATACGCGGATGGTTTCCTAAGACCGTGCCACCTACGCTAGTAGTCTCACCTTTGCCCTCATCAGTGGTTACTGTTACCATCACATGATTGGTATAGCCACGGCTGCGCGAGGCCATAATTTTGGAAACACGAATGTCTCGCTCTTTGGCAATCGAAGGGGCGTTAATGTAATTGGGGGCTTCATCTAAAATAGGCTCGAGAAATCCCTTGGTAACTGCTACAGCAATCGGTTCAGGATCACTGGGAAAAGTTCCTGAGAATTCAATTTGCAATTCTCTAGGTCTTCCCTTACTGACCTGAGCAGCCAAACGTCCTAGAGTTTCACCAAGCCCTAAATGTCCACCCAAGGCCTCCATAACACCCGGCGCCATAGATGGAGCATTGACTGCCCCACGCGAAATATCACCACGAAGAGCTAAAACCACACGCTCGAGAATTTCCGCTCCTACCCTGGCCTGCGCTTCTTCGGTATTGGCTCCCAAGTGGGCGGTCATCACCAGATTATCTAAGGCGAGTAAAGGATGGTCTTTGGCAGGAGGTTCACCCACAAACACATCAATTCCTGCTGCAAAAATTTTCTTATTTTTTAAGACATCCGCTAGAGCCTCTTCTTGAATAATGCCACCTCTAGCGGCATTCACCACCACCGCATGTCTGGGCAAGCAAGCTAGCTCATCACGGCCAATCATGCCAATGGTTTCATCGGTAAGGGGTGTATGCACGGTTAGAAAATCACATTTGACCAACATTTGTTTTAAGTTGTCAAAAAGCTCAACCTTGAGATCATCTGCCCGATGTTTTGAAAGATAGGGATCATAGCCAATCACTTTCATGCCCATTCCTTGCACACGTTTGGTGACTAGGGTTCCAATGCGACCCAAACCTACTATCCCAAGGGTTGCCCCTTTAAGTTCTCGCCCTAGAAATTTCCGGTCCCAGATTCCACTTCTAATCTGTTTATCGCTGCGCCCAATCCCTCTGGCTGCAGCCATCATCAGGGCAATGGCCAACTCTGCGGCTGAAACATTGTTAGATTCTGGAGCATTAAGCACCAAGACCCCTCGGCGACTGGCCGCATCAATATCAATGTTGTCAACCCCTACCCCACCACGCCCTACAACCTTCAGGTTTTTTCCTGCTTGAATAAGAGCAGCATCCACTTGTGTTCGGCTGCGGGTAATAATGGCATCATAGGAACCAAGAATCTCGAGAATTTCTTTGCGATCAATACCTTCACGGTAATCAATTTCCATATCAGGAAAGTCATAGTCGCCTAGTTGAATGGTGTCTGTAATTAAAATCTTCGCCATAGCGAGAAACTATACCCTATCAGGTAGGCTCTCGTCAGGGAGAAACGTACTTGAATGTATATTTTATTCAGTTTTTGAACTTGGTGCAATAATTGTTCAGGTAGACAACAAAGTAGTATCATTAGTTTTATGGGATCAGTACCTAGAATAGAAGTTGACTTCAATTCTTTTGATAGTGAATACGTAGCACTCAACAAACTCTGCTCAGTCCAAGATTTAGCGAAACTTGGGATTGATTTAGAGGAAGGAATGATTCTAGACTTATATCAGCCTGATCCACCCTTCCGGCTTGAGGCACGATGTGTTACTCATTATGACGCAAAAAGCTCGAGGTGGATGGCCAGAATTATGACCGAAATAAACCGTCAATAATTGATATTTTTATAGGATATTCCAAGAAACGTACAGGCTAATACAAATCTCCAAACACAAATCCGATAATCTCTTAAAGACCAGTAAAATGTCTCCCAAGGTTCCCTTACATAGCCTTAGAATGGTAGACTCATCTGTTAGATTTTAGAGCGTTTTTTAAGGTTTAAGAAACGCCTATGTTGGTGAAAGAAACGACATCTACAACCAGTCTAGGTTTCTAGCTTAATGTAGCTTTAGCAGTCTGTCACCCAGGAGGTCATTTTGAACGAAGGTACAGTCGTTCCGGTATCCATTACCGACGAAATAAAAACCAGTTTTATCACCTATGCCATGTCCGTGATTGTAGAGAGGGCTTTACCCGATGTACGAGACGGACTTAAACCCGTACAACGTCGCATTCTGTATGCCATGAATGAAATGGGTCTAGCCAGCAACCGCAAACACGTAAAATCGGCGGCTGTGGTCGGTGAAGTCATGAAGAAATATCACCCTCACGGTGATTCTTCGATTTATGACGCGATGGTACGCCTAGCCCAAAACTGGAACTTGCGTTACCCACTGGTTCACGGTCAAGGGAACTTTGGCTCCATTGACGGTGACCCTCCTGCGGCGCAACGCTATACCGAAGCCCGCATGTCAGCCATCGGTGAAACCATGCTGATTGATATTGACAAAGAAACTGTCAATCACTATCCCAACTATGATGACACTTCATCTCAACCCGAAGTACTACCTTCGGCCGTACCCAATTTGCTAATCAATGGGGCTTCAGGAATTGCAGTAGGGATGGCCACTAACGCTGCACCGCACAACCTCAACGAAATTGTAGATGGTCTTATTGCCATGATTGAAGAGCCTGACATCACCCTCGAGAAAATCATGAAATACGTTCAAGGTCCAGACTTTCCAACCGGCGGAATCATCGGGCGAGAAGGTATCAAAGAAGCCTTTGAAACCGGGCGTGGCACCATTCGGATGCGGGCTAAAATGCGCGTAGAAGAGCGCAATAACCGCACCTCGATTGTAATTACCGAAATCCCTTATCAGGTCAATAAAACCGCCATGATTCAAAATGCTGCTGCTCTTATCCGCGAAGGCAAAATTGAAAATGTGGCCACTTTTAGAGATGAATCTGATAGACAGGGTATGCGTATCGTCTTTGAACTCAAGCGCAGTGCCATTCCTGACCTAGTCATTAATCAGCTTTATAAATACACGCAGTTACAGACTACCTTTAGCGTCAATAATGTTTTGATTGTTGACCGCTCACCGCGCATTCTTTCACTTAGAGAAACCATGCAGTACTTCTTGGATCACCGTGAAGACGTGGTGCGCCGCCGTACTGAGTTTGACCTCAAAAAAGCCAAAGAGCGGGCTCATATATTAGAGGGCTACTTAATTGCTTTAGATAATTTAGATGCAGTCATTAAACTGATCCGCGCTTCTAAAGATGGACCCGAAGCCAGAGAAGGCTTGATGAGCACTTTTGGCTTGTCTGATGCTCAGGCTCAGGCTGTCCTTGATATGCGCTTACAGCGTTTGACTGGCTTAGAGCGAGAAAAACTTTTAGAGGAATATCGTGGAGTCCAAGAAGAAATTGGCCGCCTAAATGCTATCTTGGGTGATAAAGAACTGCTCTGGAAAGAAATTAAGCAAGAGCTCAAAGACATCAAAAAGCAATATGGTGATGAGCGCAAGACCCAAATCACTGATTTGCGTGATGATATCAGCAAAGAAGATTTAATCGCCGAAGAAAACATGGTAGTCACTCTGACCAGGGGCGGTTATATCAAGCGTACTGCGCTAACTAGTTACCGCTCACAATCTAGGGGTGGTCGTGGCGCAACAGCGCAAAAACAAAAAGAAGACGATATCAATTCACTTCTTTTGGTTGGCAGCACCCATGATTACTTACTGTTCTTTACGGATCGGGGTAAAGTCTACCGCGAAAAAATTTATGACCTACCCGAAGCTGACCGTGCAGCCCGTGGCAGCCACATGCGAAACATCTTACCCTTAGATGAAAATGAAACAGTCGAAACCGTTTTATCCCTAAACAGTTTTGATATAGATGGTTACTTTGTCTTTGCTACCAAGCAGGGCATCATCAAACGCACCTCTATTCGTGAATACAGCAATATCAACGCCTCGGGACTTATCGCTATAAACTTAATTGAAGGCGATGAGTTAATGACTGTAAAAATCACTGATGGTAAAGCCGATATTGTTTTGGCCACCAACAATGGTCAAGCCATTCGCTTTGAAGAAGACCAAGTGCGTGATACAGGCCGAGCTACTCAGGGTGTGATTGGTATGAAACTGCGTGAAAGTGATCACCTAGTAGGTATGGCCGTCATTGCCGAAATTGATAAACCGACCACTGAACTCTTAACCGTTTCTGAATTTGGTTTTGGCAAACGCACCCCGCTTGCTGAATATCCGCTTCAGGGTCGCGGTGGTTTAGGGGTTATCACCATGAAAGTAACCGATAAAACTGGAAATCTAGTCAACCTTGATCCTGTGCTTGGCGATGAAGATTTATTTGTCCTTTCTGAAGGTGGTGTGCTGATTCGCACCAGGGTCAAAGAAGTCAGCTCCTATGGTCGTTCTTCCCAAGGTGTAACCATTATGCGCTTAGGCGAAGATGACAAGGTTGTAGCGGCCATGGTCATGCCCGATGAAGAAAAACTCGAGGCTAGCTTGAAAAAGTCAGATAAATTGTTAAATTAAAATTCTTGCAATATCTTTTAAGAGGAGGCTAAACCCCTCCTCTTTTTTGTTGTGGATTATAGTGCTAGGCTGTGGGGTGATGGAACCCTTGAATTTCGCAAGGTGTCTAGTATCTGCATAGTGAAAATATAAGATAGTCCGTAGGAATAAGTGAATCACAGAACTAGAAACCTTGGCAGGCACTAAAAATGCCGCTTTCTGGTATCCCATTTGTCATGTTGAGCGACATTTTGTAAGACTTTGCCACTTAGTCCGTTTGAGTGACTTTATCCTATAACGAAGTCGAAACATCTGTAACGCTAAGTAGATGTTTCGACTTCGTTGGCTTTGATTAGCGTCTTTTCATAATGATCCTTGAGTTTAGAGCTTTTATCGCTCAACATGGCTACGAAGTGATGCGAAGCAACAAGTGAAAGTGAAATCGAAGGGCTTCTGTGATTCACTGAGGATGCATAAACCGTTGCGCTCAAACTTCGTACTATGCACTATTTGCAAACGTAGTAGCAAAACAAGGTTACTACTCACCAACATGTGGTGCGTAAATACACTCTACCAAAATCTTCTATTTCGCAAAATTACTATAAAGATACTTACCACTGCTTATGGATGTACTCAAGAACTAAACCAAGTTAGCCGCAAAATAATAAACCAGTCCCAACCCAGCACAAACGCCCAAAACCTTAAACATTCCCCAATGCAATCTAAAGGTTAGGAAAAAAGCCAGTATAGATAACACCAGCGCAGGAATATTCAAACTTGACCACTCAGGTACAGAAAATTTTAGAACGCCTATCTTCACATCATTAACAACACCAAAAATAACATGTAAAGCAAACCAGATTGCAAGATTTAAAATAACCCCAACCACCGCAGCCGTAATTGCTGAAAGCGTAGTACTAAGAGATTTATTCTGGCGCAAGAATTCAATATAGGGAGCACCCACAAAAATAAATAAAAAACAAGGTGCAAAGGTTGCCCATACAGTAACAACGGAACCCAGTACACCTGCAAGAATTGGATGCATATTTTCTGCAAAACGATAGGCTCCTAAAAAACCCACAAACTGGTTGACCATAATCAGTGGGCCTGGGGTGGTTTCGGCCATACTAAGCCCGTCTAGCATTTCACCAGGTTTTAACCAGCCATAAACATCTACCGCTTGCTGAGCCACGTACGCTAGTACAGAATAAGCCCCGCCAAAGGTGACCAGCGCAGCCTGCGAAAAGAAACGCGCCAGTTGAATAAAGACACTTTCTTGTCCCACAACAAACCATAAAAGCAAAAATGGCAACACCCAAATCACTAGCCAAAGCAAGGTTGTTTGCAAGGTCGTGATGGCTGAAGGTTTAACTTCTGAGGCGATACTATCAGTGATCACAAACCCTTCATCACTTACGTTTTTATCTGCTTGACCCTTGATGACATAAAAAATGTTTGGCGCAACACGTCCCCCAATAAACCCAATTAAGCCTGCAACAATAATAATAATGGGAAAAGGGATCTTAAAAAAGAAAATCGCTATAAAGGCTAAAGCTGCAATGCCATACATCACAGGATTTTTAAGAGCCCGCTTGCTAACTCTTTGAACAGCCTCGAGTACCAGTGCCAAGACTGCTGCCTTAACGCCAAAAAACAAGGCTTCAATAAACGTAGTTTGCTGAAAAACAGCATATAAAATACTTAAAAGCAAAATAGAAATAAATCCTGGAGCAATAAAAAGTAAACCTGCTGCTAACCCACCTTTAGTGCCATGCAAGAGCCAACCTATATAGGTGGCAAGCTGTTGGGCTTCTGGGCCAGGTAACAGCATACAGTAATTAAGAGCGTGCAGAAAACGGTTTTCGCTAATCCATTTTTTTTCATCCACTAAAACTTTGTGCATCACTGCAATTTGACCAGCAGGTCCACCAAAAGAATTAAGTGCAATACGAATCCAAACTCGAACCGCTTGAGAAAACGAAATACTATGTTGAGGCTTAGACATTATTTTTCCCCTTTAATTTTAACCTTGAGTGCGTTTCTGACACCAGGCATAAAGCGCGTCATAAACAGGCATCTCTAAATAAAGTTTCTCTAAATCATCATCGCCATGCAAATAAGCAAATCCATAAGCAAGGGCATGTAACCCTGCGGCTTCAGGCTCAATAGTTATATCTAAAGGAATATCAGCTCCATGAACAATTCGTCCTAAGAGGTGTAAAGCTGGGTCAGCAAGATTGTATTTCAGTAAAATGGATTCAAAACTGCAACGCTCATCCACATGCCCAAGCTCAGCATCAAAAATATCATAAGGAATTGCCTGGAGCCTTTTTGCAAGGGGCCTGACTTCATTCACTTCGACATAATAAAATTCAGCTTGCGGATCAACAAAGCGTTTGATAAGCCAAGGGCAAGCAATGCGGTCAACATTAGCGTTCTTCCAGGTAATCCATCTCATACTTTCTCCTTTAAGCTTTGATAAAGCCCTTCAAAAAGTTGTACCCCTCTAAGCTCGAGGTCTTGATCACTAAGAGTTTGTTTTAACCAGCCTTTCAAAATAGCCTCGAGACCATAGCTTTCAGATTGAGAAAAATATCCTTCTGATATATCAAGTTCATGGACAATATCTGCTAGTTTTTGCAAGGCTGCATCTTTTAAGTTAAAACTCAAAAGCATGGTTTCAAAGGTACAAAGATTTCCTTGATGTCCAAAAATTTCAGCCTTGGGCATATCAAAACTAATTTCATTCGGTTTAGCTACTTCATGGTAGCGAATACTCGCTTGACTATCAATAAAACGGCGAATAAGCCAAATACAGGCCAAGCGATCTACATAAGGCTGAGGGCGTGTAACCCAAATTTTATTTTGATAATCCTTAACTTTGAGTGAAGCAATCTTGACCACTAGACTTGGGGTATGCAGGGTTTGCTCGAGTTTTTTTAGCATGTTTGCCACCTGCCCTTTGAGCGGTGAATTAAAGAAATCTATGCGGGTCATATCATCAAACTGTCGCCGCAACTTGCCCAAGGTTTTGCCACGCTCAGATAACTCGAGTTGACTGTTGGTTTTTTGGAAAAGCCTCATCTGCGTAAGAAGTTCTTGATAACCCTTGGCTCTTTCAGCATTAAATTTTTCAATCACTGCACCATCGGTTAAACCGCTAAATTTTTGCACCTGCATCAGTGTGGCTTTACCGCCTGCTGCTTCCACTTCTTGGGCCAGCCAGTTAAAAGCCTCTAGGGTTTCAGCATTCTCAGGCAAAATATACAACCCCGTCAACTCTAAAGCTCCTAAGTGCTGCAAGCGTCGCCAGAGGGTAACTCTGGAACTCGAGCCTCCTTTGCTAGGGAGTGAATAGGAGAAAACCAACCAAGTCATGAGAGGTATTGTAATAGATATTTACTTTACTTGCAATATGTGTTACATTGTCCCATGACAAAAATTCTCTTCTTATGTCCGCACAATGCCGCCAAAAGTGCTCTAGCCGCAGCTTATGCCAAAACCCTGGCTAATCAACAAGGACTGGATGTACTGATTGATACCGCAGGTACCGAGCCAGATGAACAGGTTGCACCCGCAGTATCCAGCTTCTTAAAAAAAGAAGGTATGGAAGAGGCCACCACACCACGCAAAGTAACCCCTGAAGATATCGCTTCTGCAAGTCATATTATTTCAATGGGTTGTGACCTAAATAATTTACCCTTGCAAGGGAAATCTATAATCCAATGGAATGATGTTCCACCTGTAAGTCAAGATCTTCTTGTCGCTTGGCAAAGCATCAAAGGCAAAGTAGAGAAGTTATTGGGTGAGATATAGAACTCTTAGAACTTTCTCAATGATGGCACATACTGCGAGTAACATGAGTCACCCTGAATTACTGTACAAACGGCGCAATGTGCGCCGTTTGTACAGTAATTTGTCATTGCGAGCCGCAGAATAGAGTGTATGCAATGCCGATAAAGTTCATCGCTGCCTGTCCGCGAAGCAATCTCCTTGCTCTAATGTTGCTACAAAATAAGAGCAGGAGAACTTAGTATAGACTTGTCAACTTCAAACGACCTACCGGACGCTTTTTAGCTTAGAATGCTTCAACGCAAAGTTTACCCTGAGAAAACTGAATGGGCTCAACTTTCAAAAACGCAATGACAAATCTATAGTGGAATTTCGAGACTCTGAATAGATAGAGGCTACAGTTATCTTCTCAAAAAACCCATCCAAGATAGTAAATCTACAACTAAATTTGTCTATGACCAGCACCGAACGAAGTGAAACCGAATTTGTTGCTATGAAATGAATGCGAAGCATACCTGCTTTATCTACTGTGGATACATTAGCCCGTTGATCTCAATTGTTCCATTAAGCGTTGCTGAACCCAGAGATAGGTTGACGGCTTGTGTGTTAGGTGTCGTATTTTTACTTCCTGACAAGGTTAAGGTTCCTGTATCCGCCGGAAAATCGGCAGTTCCTGCAAAGACCTCGAGCTGATAAGCCAAAGAATTTTCACCCAAATTCACAGTGTTACCATTCAAAGCTACATTGATATCACTAGATGTTTGGGCATTGCCAAAGGCATTGTTTTTTAGAATGTATAATCCCTTGACTTCATCAAGAGAAGTACTCGAGACAGTCGTGTTACTAACAACGATACTGGTATTAAATTCAGATTCAATCTGAATCCCTCGTCCCGAAAACCCATCACTAGGGTGGCGCATCACACCACTCACTACACAATTTTCAATAGTCACAGCCAGAGCATCATTGGATAGAATTCCCATCTTTCCTGGATTATTCACAGTCACATTTTTAATAGTTAAGGTGTGCTTTGCACCGGTACTTGCATCCTTGGCGTTACTCTCATTGATTAAAATTCCAAACCCACCAGGATTGTCAATCATCATATCTTCGATAGCGATACTACCTGTAAGTACATCAGCACCCTGCACTCCTGTACTGCCTTCTTGCCCAGTGAATTTAAGATGAAAACCTCTGACACTACTTTGATTGGCTAGTACGAACCCAGTAGAAAGACTATTTAAGAGTGGGGCTTCAGCAGTTTCTCCAAAGGTAGCGTCACCCAAAACTAAGGTAGAGCCCTGACCAATCACCATCTGAAAAGGCTTGAACGTAAAGCACGTATCACCACAAGTATAGTTTCCAGAAAACACATAAATAATATCGCCGTCTTTGCTAACCACTTCAGCTTCAGCTAGGGTAGCAAAAGGCTTCACAGCACTACCCTTACCAGATGCACCTGCAGCGACAAACCAAATCATCTGATCACCAGCCACATCAGGATTGGCTTCCTGGACTGTGATTGTCACTGATGCCGAAACCTGACCAGCAGCACTAGCAGCCGTGTAGGTAAACCCAGCCTGACCAATAAATCCATCATCAGGAATAAAGACAAATCCACCCATAGGGCGAACCTTGAGCGAACCCCCAACAACATCACTACTGCCTGAAATTCTTGCACCCTCAAGGCCATCATTTTGTAAAACATTCCCCTGCATCTTGAGTGCCGGAAGACCTGCGTCAACTCCTACATCAAGAGGCGTATTTACAAAAGTAGTAAAAAAGTCATCGCTGCCTTTGAGGGCTAAAACTGCTATATTGACTGTTACAGTAATTGCCGAGCTCGAGTTTGAATTACCCGCATTATCATAGGCAATAGCATAAAATTCTAAAGTGCCGTTATTCTCTTGGTTTATAGGCAAGCCAAAATTATAAGGAGCTTCAGATTTCTCTTGTATTTTAATCCCATCTTGATAAAACTCAACTCGATTAACCCCACCACTATCGAGCACATTGGCCGATAAGTTTAGGGTCATAGCTTCGGTGATAGTAGAGGTTGAAGTTCCCAAAGTAATAATGGGTTTGGTGGTATCTGTTTGGGCCAAGATAACACTAAAAAATAACAGAACCCCCAGGCCAAATTTAGTCATAAGTTCTCCTCGAGACATATCTTTCTAGCCCTTATGGTCGAACATTCTTGCCCTTCATGATGTGAAAAACTATACGCTTACTAGACATCTTGCGAAATTCAAGTTTCATACCTCTGTAGCCGTCTCTATTGCTCAATCTAGGGATTTCGCAAAATGTCTACTGACCCAAGCCATCTAGCATTTGCTGGGCTTTTGCCTGGTCTTGCTGGTCACGATACGTACTCACGGTCATAGCCAGAGCTTTCTCGAGTTGGACTTTGGCAGCCTCTTTATTGCCTAGTCGAATCAGAGCATCGGCATAGTCTACATAGTGAACAATCTCGTTGGGTTCAGCCGCAATAGACTGTTCAAAAAGTGGAACCACTTGCCCACTTCGTCCACCAGCTACCCAGGGAACCTCGAGATTCCACAAAGCCAGAGCATGTAAAGCTGCTCCATTATCGGGTTTTAATTCAATTGCTTTTTCTAGTTCTGATTTCACTTCGCTGGCTAGCCCCAAAGATTGCAACACACCTTTGAACTGAGCTAATCGTCCTAGAGCCCTGGCTAGTTCCATATGCGTATCAGGATTTTCAGGGGCTATTGCAATAGCTGCTCTAGCATGGTCAGCAGCTTCTGTATAAAGTTGTTCAGCTTCAGCACTTGTTAAAGCCTCAGCAGAATAAGTTTTGGCTTTAGCTAGTTTAATCAGCACAAAAACATTATCAGGGCTAGATTTAAGAGCTGCTGTATATTCATCAATTGCTACCTGATAATTTCCTTCCTCAATGGCCTTATCACCATCAGCTACAGTAGCAAACCCATAACTACAAACTAAGGCTATATATAAAATCCAAATCCATTTCATAACGTCCTCCTCGATTGAATTATCTTTTCAATCATACGTCAACTCGAAAAAGAAGTGTATACCTCCTTACATTGTTAGAGGTAGCATCTGTGAACGTCAGAGGTAGCATCTAATCAACAGAACTTTAATAACAGGAGTAATCCCCTCAATAGGTGAGACACAGTTAAGTTATATGTAACAATTGTTTGAGGTTTGTTAAGAAAACATAAAGAATTAAATACAGTAATTGTAATGACCACACAGGTTTGATGAGCCTTATTGCTACCTATAATTAGACCAAGGTTGCTTTGACATTACATGTACAAGCGTCAAACACCCTGTGTATATCCCAAATCAAATTCGGGATAGTTAAAGAACCTTAGAGTCCTTTGACACACTAACTTTGGAGGAAATATGAAAAAAGTTTTTCTTACTATGTTGATTAGCTTGGGAATGTTAATAGCTGTTCTAGCTCAAGACATGCCAGCCACAGTCGTTGATATTGCTGTGGGCAGCCCTGATCACACCACTTTAGTTGCAGCCGTTCAAGCTGCTGGGCTTGCAGAAACCCTTTCTGGTGAAGGCCCCTTTACGGTGTTCGCGCCTACCAATGCTGCCTTTGAAGCTGCTTTAGAGGCTCTCGGTATTACAGCCGAAGAACTCTTGGCTAGCCCTGACTTAGCTGGTATCTTGACTTATCATGTTGTAGCCGGAAAACTTATGGCTGCTGACGTTCTAGCTGCTGTTGAAGCTGGTGGCGGAACTGCCGAAGTTGAAACTGTTAATGGTGCAAAAATTGCAGTAACTGTCGTTGATGGCAAAGTCATGCTTAATGGTGCAGCTTCTGTTGCAGTAGCTGATTTAGAAGCTGGCAACGGCGTTGTTCATGTAATTGACGCAGTGATTCTTCCACCTGCAATGTAGAGCAAAAGTCTTTCAGACAGTTTTAAGGTTAAATACGATCTTTAAAGTTAAATACAGATGGCATAGTATGCCATCTGTATTATTTTTATAGGCTTGAGTTGTACTCAATAAGCAAAACCTGCTTTAATAGGGTCATGAAATTGCTACGTTCAATTCTTATTTGCTCTACTTTACTTCTTATAGCTCTAGCTCAAGAACTACCTCTTAGTGTCCTAGATATTGCCAAAGAAACCTCTGAACACACCATGCTTGTTGCAGGACTCTACAAAGCAAATCTAGTCAAAACCCTGTCTAAAGCTAATCCTGTCACTATTTTTGCACCTAATGATAAAGCCTTTAGAGATACGGGGCGTACCTCTACTGAAATTCTAGAAGACCCCCTTTTGAGCACGCTTTTACAAAGCCATATCATTCCTGGAAAATGGGGTGTTGCCGAAATTATTGCTGATATTGATTTGGGTGGTGGTTCTACTGAAGTTAAAACCTTAAATGGTGAAACCCTAACTCTAAGCGTTGTTGACGGAAATATTATTCTTAATGATAAGGTGGCTTTTATAACTCCTGACCTCGAGGCTGAAGACGGCATCATTCATGTTATTGATAGTGTTATCAAGTAACTTATAAACTAATCTGAAACACAGCTTTAAGCATCTCTGCACCACGCCAACGTCCATAATTAAAGTGCCGCCAATCTGAATCTGGCAGGTTGGCGTATTTGGACTCGAGGATGTCTCTTACACCTTGCATTGTTTCAAAGCCAACTAATACTGGAACAGCATCCAAACTTAACTGTCTTAAATACTCTATATCTACCTCTTTGACTTCCTGTGCCCCTTCTAAATTTACTTGAGCAATACGTGCATCTGGATTACTTATATAAAGCGCAAAAACCCCTAGTAGTCCTAACACGATATAGCTAGGTGCAAGTTTGGGGGCAAAGTCACTGTGCAAACGAAACAAGAAATAAAACATCACACCGCCAATCCAATAAATCATGGCACTGCTGTAATAACGCAATTCGGTGAGACCATAGGTGTCAATGTATAAACCCAATCTGCGCTGTGCCGACCAGATAATTCCAAAAAGCAAAATAACCAGGATTGTAGCCAACATTTTATAAAGGTTTCTAGCTTTTTGTTCAGTGATAAACCAAGGACCCAAAAGCAATAAAAGATGTAATAAAAAAGTCACCGTGACCAGTTCAAAAAAACCGCGCCGGCCATATTGGGCATAGGTAATATCAGAGCCTAAGACCCTGGCTTCTCCACCAAATAAATAACCAAACTGAATCATCATAAATCCTAAAAAGAGAGCTGCCAGCAAACCGAAAATTAAACCTGTTTCAATCATGCCTAAACGAAACATTTGAGGTGGATCTATCTGGGAAGTCTTCCAGACCGGACCAAACAAAGCTTGCGCTAAAAGAGCCAGCATCACCATACTAAGTAGAGTAATCACAACCAGATGATTGATAGAAGACTTGAGATTAAACCGAAATACTTTGCTTAGAAGTCTTTCAAAAACTGCGTCCGCAGATGCCAGCAAGAATCCAAATACCAGTAATAGCGGTAAAGCTATGATCAACCCTCGCAAAACTGCAAATAAAGTTTTGGTGCTTTTTTGATTCTGGTACTGACTCAAATCAGACCATTTACTTTCAAATAAAAAAATAAAAGGACGAAATAGTAGTGAAAACCCAGTAACGACTGCATTGATAGCTATTTCAGCAAAATTACTCTGTAGCAAGGCTCTGGTACTTAAACGCGCCACTAAAAGCAAAAGCAAAAAAAGTTGCACCCCAACATTCAAAATCTGTAAAAAGGGCGAGGCTCGCCACAAAAATAGCCAGCTTAGAAAAATCCAAGCTGTGAGCAAAAATAGATTCAGCTTATCTTGCTGCTTATCTTGCTGATAGCTCGAGTAAAGAAAAAGAACTAGGCTAAAGCTGCTTACAAACAAACTTATGTTTAGACCCAACAAATTAGACCTAAATAACCAATCTGCTAAGGTTGCCAAGCCCACACAAGCCAACAAAAGTACCAGACTCTGCTGGATAGGAATAGGAGGAGGGTTTTTAGAGGTTGCTTGAATATCTTCTGGTGCTTGCACGATAGTCTCCCTTATACACTGGTATTTATACACCACGGTATTTATACACCACCATTTATACATATAGTGTGTAAATTACACATATAACTCACATCTTATTTTTACACAAGGACACTGATCACAGCTAGATATATCGTCATATTATGTTTATTGTTTATAAGGAAACCCCTGATCGCAAGAATGTGGCAGCAAACCCACCCTTCACAAGAAGTAACATCTAAAGTAAGAATTTTGCAAGATCTGATTCGCTAGACTCGTGTGGAAATTATGAGGCTTGCCCTCATCTCAGGAGTTACGCCATGCATTTCATCATCAAGAGACTCAAAACCCTTTTTGTGGTTGGTTTGCTACTACTTTTAGCAGCCTGTAGCAATTCCCCATCACCACAACCTTCTAGCACCTTTGCTTCAGTAGCTTCGGTTCAGATTTCAGCCGATGCCAAACAAGCCGATATTGAAACCCTCTATGGTGGCAAAGCCTTCATCTTCAAACCCGAAGCAGGCTTTGCTATTTTAGGATTTAAGGAAGGTCAACTTACTACACTCAACACAACACCCAATGCAAGCACTTTTTCATCTCCTGAAGTTTCTGCCTCTGGAACTAATGCTTGGGCAAGTGGCAAAAATGCTTGGGGTGGCGGTCTAAAAAGCTGGGCCGGTGGCAAAAATGCCTGGGCTGGTGGGTTTGCAGACATTGCACCAAGTGACAATAATACTGCCTGGAATCAAATCAAACTAAGACAAGCTCATGCCATCAGCCGCAAGTTTGGTCAGGGTATCAAAGTTGCAGTCATTGACACCGGTATTGACTTAAATCACTCTGTCTTTAGTGGCAATTTGGCTCCTGCATCTGAATGGAAAGATTTTGTAGATGGTGACAGCTATCCAATGGACGAGTCTGGAGGCAATGGTTATGGTCACGGTACCGCCGTTGCTAGTATTATCCTTCAGGTTGCACCTAAAGCCACGCTTCTTCCAATTAGGGTACTTAGTGCTAGTGGCCTAGGTGATACCGATGATGTTGCGTCTGCAATTGATTGGGCCGTGCAAAAAGGTGTTCATATTATCAATATTTCACTAGGTAGCCAACAACACGATGAGGTCTTGATGTCAATGGCCAGATATGCCAACAGCAAAGGGATCATGATCTTTGCTTCCTCGGGTAATTATGGTGGCAATGAAACCATGACTTATCCAGGTGGTTATTCATTTACAGAGGGCAATACCTACCTTAAGACTTTGGGTATTGGCAGCGTGACCAGCAACAATACGCTTTCTAGCTTTACCTCTTATGGGTATCATCTCTACGGAGTTGCACCAGGTGAAGGTATCTCGGCTGCTTATCCTGCAAATCAGTCTGTGGGTGTGACCGGTACATCTTTCGCTGCCCCACTCTTCACGGGTGCTGGAGCCTTGGCTCTATCTGAAATGTCTAGCAGCACCAATAAAGCTACCTTGACCGACTACCTTTGGAACAGTATGAATTTTAGTCTTACCAGCAATACTGGTATTCAGGGAGCAAGACTCCTAGATGTAGAAAAACTTATTCGCACTTTACCCGGATGGACACAGCCAATTTTTCAAGTGGTGAATGTCAATAGCAACAAGTGTCTCGAGGTCTATGCTGCAAACCTTGCTGATGGTGGAAATATCGACCAGTGGTGGTGTTATAACGGAACCGCAAATCAATGGAAACTCATTTCTGAGGGTACAAATTATAAAGTCATTAATGTCAATAGCGGTAAAGCTATGAATGTAGTTGGTTCTTCAAGTAGTGACGGAGCAAATGTCAATCAATGGATCTATGGCGGTACAAATAACCAGAAGTGGACATTAGCATCCAACGGTGATGGTTCTTTCCAAATCAAGGCTGTGCACAGTAGCAAGTGCTTAGATGTCTCAGGAAGCTCAATAGCTGATGGTGGAAATGTCAATCAATGGAGTTGTAATACCAGCAACAGTCAAAAGTGGAAGATTCAGTTATTGAACTAAGCACTCAAAGCATTCCATCTCATAGAGCCTCGAGACTTCTCGAGGCTCTATTTTTTATTCACCGTGGTTTTTATTTACCGTGGTGACTATTTCATCTGAAACCAAGAAAATCATCTCTGAACCCCGCTTAGAATCCACTTTGAGTTTGGCTTGAGCTTCGGGGGTAAAGAACGAATTCTCGAGGTCTTGTATGGTTTCATAATAGGCCTCGGTAATATAGCGGTAAGCAGGTTTACCCATCATGGTTTCCTTAGCCACATAAAAATCCGTTTTAAGGACATGTGGCATGTTAGCATTGGCTTCTTGGTGGGTAGTAGTACGCCACTTCATAAATTCTTCGTGATCTTCGCCTTCGGGTAAGTTGTACATCACAGTAAGTTTGACCATAGCCACAATATAACAGAAAAAGGTGTATCGAATATTCCTACATCAAGGCAAAATCATCTTGATATAAGTACTCGTACTAAATTACCTTAAGCTAACCTTGGTGAATATTAGCAAAAAACCCTGTGTAGATTGAGGTTTCCAGAAATTTTAAGTTTAACTTAATTGTGTTGGAGTACTTACTTGAATTATCCTTCGCAGATTGCACGAAACGGATTCATCTATGAACAGATAATACCTACTCAAGGCTGTTTGACAAGACTTTTCCTTAATTTATTGAAGGGATGATATCTGCACTTTATAACCAGATAATACCTGCATTACACATCAATAATAATCTTCTGTAACCCTTCCTGATAGGTTAGATTCAGCTCATAGGCTTCAGCCGTTTTACTTAAGGGGAAATGGTGTGATACCAGTGACTTTAAATCCACACCACCCTCAGTCGCTAGGTACATAGCTCTTGGGTAGGTGTGCTTCATTCTGCGAGCCATCATGATGGTTAACCCCTTGCGGCGAGCTACTGACTGCTTCATTTCAAATTTGTCATTGCCTGGAATGCCCACCATAACTACAGTAGCTCCTGGTCTGGCGACATCCATAGATTGTTGTACAGATACATCTGCCCAAGCTGCTTCAAAAACCACATCGGCACCGCGACCTTTGGTAAGTTCCATAATTTTTTTAATCGGCTCCTGATCGGTGGTAAAAACTTCGGTAGCCCCAAATTCTTTGGCTTTGGCTGCACGCCAAGGAAACTTATCCACCGCATAAATTGGGCCAGCTCCTGCCAGTTTTGCCACTTTGACAATCAAAAGTCCAACTGGTCCACAGCCCAACACCACTACACTCTTAGCCACTTTTATACGACCTAAATCTACTGAATGTAAGGCAATGCCTAGGGTTTCCAAGAGGGGTACTACTTCATCGGTAATTGCGTCTGGGAGAGGAAAACAACTCCGTGCATCTACCAGCATTTTTTCTCGCAAGGCTCCCTCGGTTGGATACACACCATAAAAGTGATGGTTGGGGCATAAATTAGCATGACCCTGTTCACAAACTTCACAACGCCAGCAAGGAACCGCCGGATCAACCGCTACACGCTGACCAACTTTTAAGGGATGTCCTTCGCCGTCTCTGGCATCTTCACCTACCGCAGTCACCACGCCACCAAATTCGTGACCTAAAATAGTAGGTGAATCTATAGTGATATAGCCAATGCGGGCATCTTCGTACATGTGCAAATCTGAACCGCAAACACCGACTGTCTTAATTTTGATAAGAGCTTGACCTTTGCTGGGCGCACCAGGCTCTGGAATATCTTCGGTACGCATATTTTTTGGACCATAAAGTTTGGCTGCTAGCATAGGAAACCTCGAGAAATTAGATTTTATCTAGTGTATCAGTAAAACCTCTTAGCTAAGGCTTTATAGGCTCGGGTGTGGCCCTAGGGCCAGCTTAGCTTTATCTAAAAACCACTTGAACTTAGTTCAAATATTACATTTTTACTTCCAAACATGCTAATGTTTATCATTCTGGCAAGCTGTGTACCCATAGGGTATTTGGCTTGCTAAAAAAATGCCTTGTTGATTTGTCTAGGAGGTTTCGAGATGGCAAAAGTTTTGATTATCGGTGCTGGTGGCGTAGGTAACGTGGTGGCCAAAAAGTGCGCTCAGAATGATGCGGTATTCACCGACATCATGATTGCCAGCCGTACTAAATCCAAGTGCGACAAAATTGCCGCAGACATCAAAAAGTATTTTCCAAAAAGCAAAACTAAAGTGTCTACGTCCAAAGTTGACGCGGACAATGTACCCGAGTTAGTCAAGCTGATTAAAAAGTACAAGCCTGCAATGGTCATTAATGTGGCCCTGCCCTATCAAGATTTAACCATCATGGATGCCTGTCTTGAGACTGGAATTCACTACCTAGACACTGCCAACTACGAACCCAAAGATGTGGCCAAGTTTGAGTATTCCTGGCAATGGGCTTATCAGAATAAGTTTAAGAAAGCAGGACTCATGGCACTTCTAGGTAGCGGTTTTGACCCTGGCGCAACTAATGTATTTACCGCCTATCAAGCCAAACATCATTTTGATAAAGTTGAATACTTAGATATTGTGGATTGCAACAACGGCAATCACGGTAAGGCCTTTGCTACAAACTTCAATCCAGAAATCAATATCCGCGAAATTACTGCCAAGGGTCGTTATTACAAAAACGGCAAATGGATTGAAACCAAACCTTTAGAGATTTCTCAGGATATTTATTATCCCAAAGTGCAAACGCGCAAAAGTTATGTGCTCTACCATGAAGAGTTAGAGAGCTTAGTTAAACACTTCCCCACCATCAAACGCGCTCGTTTCTGGATGACCTTTGGTGACCCTTATATTAAACACCTTAGTGTGCTAGAAGCTGTCGGCATGACCAGCATCAAACCCATTGACTTTAAGGGCGAGAAAGTTATTCCCTTAGAGTTCCTCAAAGCACTTCTGCCTGCACCAGAATCACTAGCTGAAAACTATACGGGCAAAACCTGCATCGGTGTACAAATCAAAGGCAAAAAAGGCGGCAAAGAAAAAGTTCATTTTGTCTACAACGTCTGCGACCACGCCGAGTGCTATAAAGAAGTGCAGGCGCAAGCTATCTCTTACACCACTGGCGTTCCTGCCATGATTGGAGCCATGCTGATGCTGCAAAATAAATGGATGCAACCAGGCGTATTCAACATGGAACAACTAGACCCCGACCCCTTTATGGACGCAATGAATATGTGGGGATTACCTTGGCATGAGCTGGCTGATATTGAATTGGTGAAAGATTAAAGAGCAGTGATGAGTGACGAGTGATGAGTGAAAAGATTTTACACTCGCCACTCGCCACTCATCACTCACCACTTTTTGGAGGTACTTTGATGACAACTACAATTACAATGATGACACCCTTTGAAGTAGCCAAGGTTAAAACTAAAATAAAACCTGCTGAAGAAATTGATTTCTCCAAGATTCCTTCGCCCTGTTTTGTTTTGGATGAAGCAAGATTAAAAAGGAACCTCGAGCTACTTCAGTATGTACAAAAAGAATCTGGCGCAAAAATTATCCTTGCTTTCAAAGGCTTTTCGATGTGGAGTGCCTTTGATTTGGTAAGGCAGTATTTGCCTGGGGCTACCGCCTCGAGCCTGCATGAAGCTATGCTAGCCAAGCATGAATTTCAAAGAGAAGTGCATGTTTATTTACCTGCTTACAGCGACGCTGATTTCCCAGAAATTTTAAACCTCGCTGACCACTTGAGTTTTAATAGCTTTTCACAGTGGCAGCGTTTTAAGTCACAGGTGCAAGCTAGTTCTCGTCATGTCTCCTGTGGCATTCGCATTAACCCAGAATATGCCGAAGTTGAAACCAATATGTATGACCCCACTATGCCCTATTCGCGTCTTGGTGTTACCAAAAAAGAATTCCGTGAAGATTTAATGGATGGTTTAGAGGGCTTACACTTTCACTCACTCTGTGAAAAAAATAGCGATACGCTCGAGCGCACGCTTGCTGTGATAGAAAAAAATTTTGGCGATATTTTACCTAAAGTCAAATGGGTGAATTTCGGTGGCGGTCATCTGATGACGCGCAGCGATTACGATATTCCGCGTCTTATTAAAGTTATTAAAGCCTTCCGTGAACGCTGGAATGTAGATGTCCTTCTCGAGCCTGGCAGTGCCATTGCCTGGCAAACTGGCTGGTTAGTTTCTAGTGTCCTTGACTTAATGCACAATGAAAAAGATCTAGCCATCTTAGACATTAGTGCCAGCGCACATATGCCCGACACTTTAGAGATGCCCTACCGCCCAAACATATTACACGCTGATTTACCCGATAAAAAAGCGCACACTTATCTTTTAGGCGGCACAACTTGTTTGTCTGGTGACATTATTGGGGAATATAGTTTTGACAAACCTTTAGAAGTGGGTTCTAAAGTGGTGTTTGATGACATGATTCACTACACGATGGTGAAAACCACAACCTTTAATGGCGTGAAGCATCCGAGTATTGGGATTTTGCGAGAGAATGGAAATTTTGATGTTGTAAAAGAATTTGGGTACGAAGATTTCAAGAATCGTTTATCCTAGAAATATAAGCCATTTTGAAAAACTGCGTTCACTTATCATGAACGCAGTTTTCATTCTCATTCGTCATATAAAGAAGAGGTTAGTCAAGAGAAATAAGCCGATGGGGCGGTAAGAGATAACTACCGACAAAGCAATCTCACTTCACCAAACCAAAAGTAAATAGGCTTTCAAACAGAGACTGGCAAGTACTGTTTTGAAAAACTCGCTTTAGTCCTTTAGCAAAAGGAGATTGCCAGGAATAAAGACGGCATCATCATGACTCCCGTTGCAGAACCAAGAGCAAGTTGATCTTCTTTCACAGCCTACTGCTCACAAAGCATAATAAATGGACAATAGACTTTAAGGGATTGCCCATTTATTACAAAACCAACTTTGCCTAACGTCTGGCTGCCGTCGCCCATTCTGCACTAACGGCTCCAAAGTTATTACCCCAGCTATTACGAATATAAGTTGCTACAGCCGCAACCTCCTCGTCAGTAAGACGACTTGCAAAAGCAGGCATTTTCTTATACCCATATCCATACAAAATACGATCTATCGTATAAGGAGCATAGGCTAATACAGAATTTCCTGCATGAGCCGGTCCACGCTCTCCCCCTAATCCATCGGTCCCATGACAGAATGTACACCTGTTGGCATAGACCTTCTCACCTGCCACTAACTGTTCTGCACTAACTGAACTGGACCCACCCGAACTAGATGTATCACCACTAGTCGCACTAGGGGCACAAGCCGCAAGCACCATAACCAACCCAGCAATAAACGTGAATGCACGAATTCGCATCCTTACCCTCCATTTCTGAGACTAAGCCCTAGATATGTTTGTAGAGACGGAGCCTCATTATATTAATATGCTTATTTAGTTTATTTGGATGCAGAAGCAGAAATCACAAGGATTAGGGTAAGTAGCCTTCTGAGAATGTTAGTTAAAGGCGTGTCTCTTAATGACTTCCCAGATCTGACCAAAGAAGATATTCAAGCCTCACTACTCTTTGCAGCCAGACGCATTGATTCTCCTAAAAATCCTCTAGCTCTCTGATAAGTGTTTCTGTTGACCAAGTTGCCACACCACAGCCAAAGAAATCTTTATCATTTGTCCAAACACCCGTATTTAGTGCCAAAGCTAGAGCCACACTTTGCCAGTCATTGGGGTCTCGAGTCATGCGCCGTCTTGCTTTTGGCTCGAGATGCTCATAACTCGCTTTGTCAAAAAGAACAAGTGTTGAACCAGCTAGCTCGAAGCTGGTTTGTAAAAGTTCGTTGGCAGTTGTTGCAGATAGTTGATTTTGTTCAACGAGAATTGTTAGTCGTCTAGTTAGTTCATACTGTGTTTCGTTCCACTGAACATCGGTGATAGCAAGCTCGAGCCTAGCATCCGTGAGTAACTTACGCCCACGTTCGCGTAATAACTCAGCGACAAGTGAGCTTGCATCTGTAACCAGTAACACGTTACTTTGCCTTACTTACCAAGTCAGCAAATGTGTCTTCGCTCAAACCTGTTTCATCAAGAGCTTTTTTCAAAGCCTTCTCAAATTTAGTCAAAGACTTCTTGATTTTTTCTTCATCACGCTCAGCAACAGGGATATAAAACCCGACGAGTTTGCCGTGCCGCTCAATCGCCACAGGTTTCTCAGCACGAAGATATTGCGTGGCTTTGTTCTTAAATTCTTTAATGCCAACTGCTTCCATAAAACCTCCAGAGTAGCTACTAAGTAGCTACAATCTTAACACATTTTTGTAAGTGTGTTCGTTTTGTAGATGCTACAATACTTTCATGAATAATTCTCTTTTAGAGCGCATCACCTTTAAGCCCTAGCAGTGTGGTGGCAGACCGTGCATTAGAAGAATGCGTATTAGGGTAAGTGATATTTTAGAAATGCTTGCCGAGGGTGTATCTGAGCAAGAAATCTTAAATGACTTTCCTGATCTAACCAAGGAAGATATTCAGGCCTCACTGTTCTTTGCAGCTAGGCGTATTGACTTTCCAAAAGTTGCGGCATGATATGCTAGGGCCATTCCCCCAAACTTAATATTAGCTAATTATTAAATTTCCGCTTTCATCAAAACAATTTTCCTGTTTTCTCAACTTTAAGCCTAAAGTTTCCTATATCGCCCACATAGAAATCTTCAGGAATACCCAACCATTTCATGGCTCTCTCTGTATCTTCTAATACCTCTAAAGCAATTTTACGGCTTGAAGAAGTGGCATCAGAATTCCCTTCATGGGCAATTTGATTTCTCTTCTCTTTGTGTTTTAATAAGCGATCATAAAGACTAGGGTCATCTATACAAAGTGAGCGTTTCAATAGATAAAGTGGAACTTCGTGAAGAAGCTGTGGGAATTTTGCATTCTCCATTAAGTATTTATAAACTGAGTCTTTCTTGTGATTATTCTTAATGTTAACAATTACATTCTGTATTCTCAAAAACGATGGGGATTTCTTTTTATTTAAATTTCGTTTATACTCTTCTTCAAACCTTGTCGTCAAAGCCGTTTCTAATGCAATCATTGAATATAATATCGCCGTTCTGCTGTCCCTATTCCTATATGCACGAATTGCATCAAGTAAAATTGTTGCGTATACAGGTATAACCATATTTGTACAACACTTTAGTCGGGAAAGCATATCAAGTGTTATCGAAGTTTTTTCATCATACGGAGGGCCACCAGAAGAAAAACTATGGAGATCGTTAAGATCAAATTTAGGTAAAGCAAGAATTCTTCGAAATAGAAAAGTAATCCTAGTCGATAATATACCCATATCTGACTGCTTTGAGATGTATCTCAAAATCTCTAGGTTTTTCTCAATGTCTTTAGTAAAATCACCCGAAGTAAAATCATACGGTACTTCAAAACCTTTTTTATGCGAGAAACAAAAATATAAATTTGAACTTGTAACACTCAAACCTTTGCTAGATATTGAAGGTTGATGATCTTGATCGTCTTTAAAAGGCAACAGGTGATATAAAAAAGGGTGAATCAATTTAAGAACTTGTAAATTTCCGAAAGTTAATAGGCGAGGAAATTTTACATCACCTGTCCATGAAATTTCAGATTTTAGTCTAATACGCAAAATTTTCATCATTCTCAGTACCTATCCATGCCTCAACCCCCTCAACCTCTTCATCACCCCCCCCACCTCACTAGCCTTACTCCGCCCAAACAAATCATGCAAATAAACATAATCCTTATAAAGCCCATCATAAACTTTTACATTTTCTGCTATCGGCTTATAAACCTGCACACTCAAATTACCCATATGCTTTGCAGCATGTTCAATATCCTTATACGCGCCTGCCGCCACAGCCGCGTGCATCGCGCTACCTAACGCAGGGCCTTGTTCACTGTGGAGAATATGTAAATCTTTCTGGCACACATCAGCGTAAATTTGCATCATCAGTGGGTTCTTGGCAGGTAGCCCACCTGCGGCAACAAGTTTCTTCACAGGTACGCCGTTGCTTTCAAAAGATTCGATGATTTTGCGCGTACCGTAAGCAGTAGCCTCGAGCAACGCCCTATACATTTCTGGTGCAGTGGTGGCAATGGTCATACCAACCAGTAAGCCCGTAAGTTCTGCATCTACCAAAACACTGCGGTTGCCGTTAAACCAGTCCAGCGCGAGCAGACCGTGTGCGCCGACTTTTTGTTTGGCGGCTTCCTGCTCGAGATATTTGTGTACATCCACGTTTGCTTTTTTGGCGGCTTCAAAATACTCTTTACTTACAGCGTTATCTACAAACCAAGCAAAAATATCACCCACACCACTTTGCCCAGCTTCATAACCATAACGCCCAGGCACAATCCCACCCATCACCACACCGCACATGCCTTCGACTTCTTTCAGTGAATCTGCAACCAGCATATGACAGGTCGAGGTTCCCATAATCATGACCATCGTGCCGGAAGCCACGTCACCTGTTGCGGGGAAAGTCACGTGTGCGTCCACGTTCGCAACGGCGACAGTAGTACCTTCTTTGAGTCCTGTCCACTTGGCAGCTTGCGCCGTGAGTCCACCTGCTTTGTCGCCTAGGTTTACTAAATCTTCGAGACATTTTTTCTTCCACCACATTTGCAAATGCAGGATTGAGTGCGGCAAAATATTCTTTAGACGGATAATCTTCTTGATAGATCGCTTTGTAACCTGCGGTGCAAGCATTGCGGGTTTCACGTCCGCAGAGTTGCCAGGTTACCCAGTCGGCAGCTTCAATAAATCTGTCCATTTCTTTATAGATGTCTGGGGCTTCCTCAAGAATCTGCAACAGCTTACTAAAGAACCACTCACTCGAGATTTTCCCCCCATAACGTGACAACCATGTCTCGCCCATCTTTCTAGCAGTCTCGTTAATGCGGTCAGCGTGAGGTTGAGCAGCGTGGTGTTTCCAGAGTTTGACCCAAGCGTGCGGATTATTTCTTAGTTCAGGGATTTCACAAAGGGGTGTGCCGTCTGCTTTTACGGGCATCGGTGTACAAGCTGTAAAATCTACAGAAATACCAATCACATCATCAGGACTGATACCACTTTTCTTTAAGGCAGCAGGTACCGCATTTTGAAACACGGCAATATAGTCTCTTGGGTTTTGCAAGGCGTAATCAGGTGGAAGGGGTTTGCTATCACCTGGTAAATAGTGGTCAATCACGCTGTCTCCATAGGGGTGAACAGCTATGGCAATTTCTGCACCATCTTCTACGCACACGACCAACGCACGACCTGATTCTGTACCAAAGTCAACACCAATTGTATATTTACTCATAAGTTCCTTTCATTTATTAGGAATAGTTTAACAGGTTACAGCAGGTATCATCCATTCGACTGAGCGTTCGACTGAACTCACGCCGAAGTCTCAGGACAAATCTGGTCATAGACAAATTCATAAACGAATAGGGTGCATTTACTTTAGGTTTTACTACTTTTAACCAACCGCTCTGCTGTAAGGTGATCTGTAAGTAGGACGTGAATCCATTTACCCTCGAGTGCTCCTTTAATTGCAGCAAATTTGCGCTTGCCCCCAGCAATGCCAACTGTGCGCGAGACTTTTTTAAGCTGCTCGAGAGTCATGCCAATCACACGGTCATTGAGTGGGGTATTGACAGGTTTACCAACTTCATCAAAAAAGCGCATACATATATCTCCCACCCAACCTCTGGTACGAAGTTTTTCTACTTCATCTTTGGTAAAAACATTGCCGCTACTGGCTAGTAGCCTCGAGGGATTCACGGCTCCAATCCCTACCAGTGCTAGGGTTACTTGATCAAACATAGCTACTGCTTTGGCTACAAAAGTATCCTCTAACAAAACACTGCGTGTTTCTTTCGAGCCTACAACGCCAGGGGTCGGTAACATAGTCACCTCAGCATGAACAAGATTAGCTAAACGTTTGGCAAGTTGTGTAGCATGAACTTCAGCACTTGGATTACCAATACCTCCTAAAATCTGCACGACTTTAGTTTTGTAAGCGTTACCAAGTGGATGCAAGGCGTTGGTCATTGCCAAAAGTGTTTCGCTCCAAGAAGAGATACCAATGACTTCATCACGTTTAAGCGTGGTCTCGAGGTAAAATGCAGCAGCAGTTCCTAAATTGCGAAGGAGTTGTGCGTCATCATCGCTGCTTTCAACCACAATAACTTCTTTAAGACCATAGTGTGTTTCTAGTTGAGACTCGAGTTCTGTATATGAACCTTGGGGGGCATTTACGGTAATCCGCACAATATTTTCTTCTTGGGCACGCTTGAGAAGTCGGGACACACCCGCTTGTGAAAGATCAAGCTGGGCAGCAATATCTGACTGCCGCATTTCATGTTCGTAGTAGAGGCTAGCGACTTTGGTAATGAGGCGGAGTTCTTCAGGACGTGACATAAGTAGTTTAGTGTATCAAATTGGATACTCGAGAGTTTTTGGATGTGGTCACGATTCTGTCAGCATTACCAATGAAATTTCAACGTGCGTGACGTAGCTTACCATCATCAGGCATACATGAGTCATCTCGAATTTTTATGCAAACGGGCATGGTGCGCCGTTTACAAAGTATTTTGTGTCATTGCGAGCCTCAGCTAAGGGTGTACTGAACACAAATTAAGTCCATCGCTGCTGTATCCGCGAAAAAGAGTCCTCAACAGGAGATATCATCTCGTCATAATAAAGCTGTCATGATGGTAACGGCATACTACTTTTCACCTTGAAAATCCACAAACTGTAAGCTGCAAATGAACTTGTAGGATTTTCAAGGTGAAACCTGTTGAAGACTCCTCAGCAATCTCCGTTCACTGAAGTTGTTACAAAGTCAGTGCAATGAGATTGCTTCGTCGCTCGTTTACTGCAAATGACTTATCAAACATTATCTGTAGCACCTTTTACCACTAAAACGCTTCTCGCAATGACGAATGAATATGAAATACTTTGAGATTTACTTGGCTTCTTTTGATACCGTTACAGTTTATATATCGTTCGTGCAACTGCTTCTTTCCATCCATCATAAAGTGCTTCACGTTGTACTTCTGACATCTTGGGTTCAAACCGCTCGAGCATCCTAGGCAACTGAGCAATCTCTGTTTGATTTTTCCATACACCCACTTGTAAACCTGCAAGGTAGGCTGCACCCAAGGCTGATAAATCTGCTGATGAATTAGCAAGAACCGGAACTCCCAAAATATCTGCTTGAAACTGCATTAGCCAAGTATTGCGACTACCTCCACCATCGGCAAGCAAAACATTTAGGTTTGCATTCGCTTCAGTTTTCATCACGTCAAAGACATCACGAATTTGATAAGCAATAGACTCTAAAGTCGCTCTTGCCAAATGCGCCCTGCTACTTCCTCGAGTTAAACCTGACATGAGTCCTCTGGCACTATCATCCCAATGCGGTGCGCCTAGACCAACAAAAGCAGGCACTAAATAAAGACCTTCAGTAGATTCGATTTGACTGGCCAAGTTTGTAATAGCGGCGGTGTCTAGCTCGAGCAATTGCTCTAACCACTGCACGGCTGCGCCGGTGACGGAGATATTGCCCTCGAGGGCGTACACAACACTATCTAATCCCCAAGCAATCGTAGAGGATATTCCTCTTTGTGACAACCTAACTTTAGGTGTTGGTGTCATCAAAGAACTACCTGTGCCGTAAGTTGCTTTGACTGCACCTGTCGCAAATCCTGCTTGACCAAACAAAGCTGCATGAGAATCACCAATTAAACTGGTGATTGGTATACCACTTGGCAAAGAGCCTATTTTAATTGATTCACCGAATGATGCACTCGAGTTCAAAACTTCTGGCAGTGCTGCTTTAGGAATATCAAAAATACTTAACAATTCATCATCCCAAGAAAGCGTATGTAAATTAAAAAGCTGAGTTCGTGAAGCATTGCTGACATCACAGCGATGTTCTTGTCTACCCGTTAAATTCCACAAGACCCAACTATCAACTGTGCCAAGACAAAACTCACCATTTTCTGCACGTTGTTTTCCATTAGGGATATTTTCCAAAAGCCAACGTGCTTTAGAAGCAGAAAAAAGCGAGTCAATGGTAAGGCCAGTATTTTCTTGCAACGTTTTTTCGAGTTTCTTTTCACGCAAGGTTTCACAAAACGGCGCACTGCGCCGACACTGCCAGGTAACCACAGGCCCAAGTGGTTTACCAGATTTGCGTTCCCAAACAAGAACAGATTCACGCTGATTAGTAATACCAATCGCTGCAAGTTTTGGTTGATTTGCTTTTGTCAGGCATTCATCAATAGCATCTTTTACACTCTGCCAAATCACATTTGCATCTTGCTCTACCCAAGCAGGTTTAGGGAAATAAATATCTACAGGACGTGAAGTCTGTGCTGTAACTTGCCCTTGGTTATTTACGAGAATGGCTTTGGTATTAGTGGTTCCTTGGTCAATAGCAAGAATGTAGTTGCTCATAGATGCCTCGAGCCTCTATTTCCCTGCCAACAATTGTTTGGCTGCTTTATAAATACCATTTGCTGTCAAACCAAAATGCTCGAGTAACCAAAGAGCCTCTCCTGTTGGCGCAAACACACCAGGTACGCCCAAAATACGCATTTTCACAGGTGCATTTTCTACCACCACTTCCGCAACTGCACTACCCAAACCTCCATGTGTGGTGTGCTCCTCGGCAGTCACGATAGCGCCTGTTTCACGGGCTGCGCTGATGATAGCTTCTTTGTCAATTGGTCTTACAGTTGCCATGTTTAGGACTCGAGCTTTAATACCGTCTTTGGCAAGTAAGTCGGCAGCTTCTAAGACACGTGTTACCATCACACCATTAGCAATCAGGGTTACATCTGTACCTTCACGGAGTTTTGCGGCTTTACCAATTTGGAATTTATAATTATTATCGTGAACTACAGGAACACCCATTCGGCTTAGTCGCAAGAAACATTGGTCCAGGTGTTTGGGCGGCCATGCGAATCACTTGTTCAGTCTCGAGTGGATCAGCAGGTGCAATCACGGTCATGTTGGCAATAGCCCGCATCCAAGCAAAATCTTCTATTGAGTGATGCGTTGGCCCAAGTGCCCCGTAAGCCATACCACTACTAATACCAACAAGTTTGACGTTGGTATTTGAATATGCAACATCGGCTTTGATTTGCTCTAAAGCACGGCCTGTAAGAAAACAAGCCGCAGCACAAACAAAAGGGATTTTACCGGCGTTGGCTAAGCCCGCACCCACACCGACCATCGTTTGTTCGGCAATACCAACATTGATTAATCGTTCAGGGAATTTTTTCTTAAACCCACCTACTTTACTCGAGCCTACCGAATCGTTACAGACCACGACAATACGTTCATCTTTTGCACCCAAGTCTTCAATGGTGGCCGCAAAGGCATCTCTACAATCAAACAGTCCTGCCACTTCAAACACGTTCATAGTGAGGCACTTTCAAGTTCTAAGACACCCTCGAGTTCTTTAATAGCTTGTTCAAATTCTTGTTTGTTTGGTACACGGTGATGCCAAGCCACATTATCTTCCATGAATGAAATCCCTTGACCCTTATGAGTATGGGCAATAACGCATGTTGGTTTGCCTTTATTTATAGGAACACTATTAAAAGTCTCGAGTAGTTGTGTGTAATCATGACCATCTATTTCCTGAACAGCCCAACCAAATGCTCGCCATTTATCGGCTAAAGGCTCGAGGTCATTGGTGTTTGCCACAGTGTCGCCTTGTTGTAAACGGTTGCGGTCAATAATCACAGTGAGGTTATCGAGTTTTTGATGAGCAGCGCACATGGCCGCTTCCCAGTTACTACCTTCTTGCAGTTCGCCGTCGCCTGTTAGTACAAACGTGCGCCATGATGCTCCTGAAAGCTTTGCACCAATCGCTGCACCCACCGCCACAGGCAACCCATGACCGAGTGGCCCTGTGTTGGTTTCAACGCCTAGGATTTTATTGCGGTCTGGGTGGCCATTTAATCTTGATAAAGGTTTCATATAACTGCTGAGTTCCTCTACAGGGAAAAAGCCTGCATAGGCAAGTGTTGTATAAAGTGCGCCTGAGCAGTGGCCTTTGCTCATAATAAAGCGGTCACGATTTGGATCGGTGGGTTTTTTAGGGTCAAACTTTAGTATTCCAAAATAGAGTGTGGTCAAAATATCTATAGCAGACATATCACCACCAATATGCCCCATGCCTGCTTCATAAACCATTTGTAAGTCACACCGCCGTATAGTGTTAGCCTGCCTTCTTAAAAACACTATTGATGGTTTTGTATTTGGCACAATCAAAACTCCTTAATAAACATCATTTTATACACTATGGCTTCCCGTTAACACTTTATTTACACTCGAAATAGCCATTCGTTTTTTCCATAGCTATGGCTTGAGAAGTTAATTAGATTAAATATATATTCAATATCGAATTTATCCACATACTCAGAAATAGGCTACTCTCTTGTACTAATTATGTCAAGCGTTAATTTATACTCATTAGCTTATCTCTATAATGTATTGACTCGTACCTTGACGAAATATATAAAGGTAACGTATATTTAGATTAGAATAAAAATAAATTTATGAATATATATTCAAATATCGGGCAAATAGAGCGATGGAGCATTTTTGAACTCGGGCTTAACGGTCCTTCGGAGGGTAATCCGTTTATTGACGTAGAGCTAAGTGCAGAGTTTCGCTGTGATGGCAAAGTGCTTAATTCACAAGGTTTTTATGATGGTGACGGCATTTACCGTATTCGTTGTATGCCAACCAAACAGGGTGATTGGAGTTATACAACCAAAAGTAATGTGAGCGAACTGGACGGAAAAACTGGTAACTTCACTTGTATTACACCTTCAAAAGACAATCACGGCCCTGTTTATGTTCACAACACCTTTCACTTTGCCTATGCTGATGGAATGTCTTATTATCCATTTGGTACAACTGCTTACGCCTGGACACATCAAGGTGACGAGATGGAAGAACAAACACTTAAAACGTTGAAAGAAGCTTCATTTAACAAAATCCGCATGTGTGTTTTTCCTAAGCATTATCCTTTTAATCATAATGAGCCTGTCTATCACCCTTTTGAAAGGAACATTGATGGTAAGAGCGATTTCACTAAATTTAATCCTGAGTTTTTTCAACATTTTGAAAAACGTTTAGGGCAGTTACTTGAGCTAAACATCGAAGCAGATATTATCATCTGGCATCCTTATGATAGATGGAATTACTCGACGATGGATGAAGAAAGTGATATTCGCTATCTGCGCTATTTGATGGCACGAATTGGTGCGTATCGTCATGTCTGGTGGTCACTGGCTAATGAATATGATTTCTTGCTAAAGGTCAAGCCAATGGAACTCTGGGATAGATTTTTCCAGGTTTTGCAAGAAGAAGACCCTTATCAACATTTGCGCTCGATTCACAACGGCGACGTGACAATGAATTATGACCACACCAAACCTGCTGTGACGCACGTTTGTATTCAGAACTCTGCTATCCACAATGTAGTAGAGTGGCGTGAACAATATAAAAAGCCAATTGTCAATGACGAACTCGAGTACGAAGGCAACGTGCCATATCCTTGGGGAGCTATCAGTGCTGAGGAAGAAGTTCATCGTTTCTGGATTATGGTGGTGAATGGTGGCTATGCGGGTCATGGTGAAACTTATTTTGATGAAAAGGACGAACTATGGTGGGGTAAAGGCGGCGTGTTGCGCGGCGAAAGCTGGAAGCGCATTGGCTTCATGCGAAAAATTATTGAAGATGCGCCTCCAGGTGGTTTAACACCTCAACGCAGCTCAGATAAGACCATTTTCCCCGGACGTATTGGACGCTACTTTAATACCAAGTTTGCGGGTGGGCTTAATGGTGATTATCACCTGATTTATTTAGGAGATTATCAACATAAAATTCTTATTGTTCCTTTTGAACATAATGGCTATCAAATAGATGTGATTGATACTTGGAATATGACCATTGCACCTGTTACGACTAAGAAACTTGACGGCACAGAAACCTATCTCTATAACATGCCTCAGGGTGAAAACGTTCCTAGCATGATTGGTTATGCACTCGAGTTACCCGGCAAGCCTCATCTGGCTCTTCGTTTTAGAAAGTAGGCTATATCTATGACACAAACTGGCACGACAAAACAGATGACGCTAGCAGTAATTATCGGCAATCGCAATTTTTTCCCAGACTCGCTGATTAGTGAAGGGCGAAAAGATATCCTCGAGCTTTTTGCTGATATGAATATCCGTCCGATTATCCTAGATGAAGATGCAACCAAACTCGGCGCAGTGGAAACTTGGGAAACAGCCAAGAAATGTGCTGCCTTATTTAAGCAATATCAAGACGAGATTGACGGCGTTTTAATTTGCTTGCCAAACTTCGGCGATGAAAAGGGAATTGCAGATACTATCAAACTCTCTGGTTTACAAGTTCCCATTTTGGTGCAGGCTTATCCTGATGATTTAGGAAAACTTATTCCGTCTCTGCGCCGTGATGCCTTCTGCGGGAAAATTTCAGTCTGTAATAATTTGTATCAATATGGTTTCCCATTTACTGTTACCGAGTTGCACACCGTTCATCCAAAAACAGATTCTTTCAAAAAGGATTTGAAAAAATTCCTCAGTGTATGTCGTGTGATCAAAGGTTTGAAAAATGCAAGACTCGGCGCAGTGGGTGCTAGACCGAATGCCTTTAATACTACGCGCTACAGTGAAAAACTTTTGCAGTCTTTTGGTATGAGTGTACAAACCATTGATTTATCTGATGTGTTTGGTCCTGCCGAGAAACTGACTGATGATAACTCGAGGGTTAAAGAAAGACTGGCTGGCATTAAAGCCTATGTAAGCACTGATGGCGTGCCGCCGCCTTCACTTGTCAAAATGGCCAAGATTGGTATTGTCTTAGACGACTGGATGCAATCACTTGATATTACAGCCTCTGCTTTACAATGCTGGGATTCTTTGCAACTCAATTACGGCGTGAACGTTTGCACCCTAATGAGCATGATGAGCGAATCGCTTTTGCCAAGTGCCTGCGAAGTAGATATTACGGGTGTGGTTTCTATGTATGCACTGCAACTTGCTTCGGGTATGCCAAGCGCACTGGTTGACTGGAATAACAACTACGCAGATGACCCGAATAAGTGCGTGCTGTTCCACTGTGGTAACTGGGCTAAGAGTTTTTTTGGTGATGAATTCAAAATGGAATACGCACCCATTTTAGGTTCTACACTTGGTGATGAAAATACGTATGGCGTTGTTTCAGGTCGCACGCCCGCAGGGCCATTTAGTTATGCCAGAGTTACCACGGATGACCGCAATGGAGTCATCAAGGCTTATGTGGGCAACGGTATGTTTGTGAATGACCCCTTGAGTACCTTTGGTAGCCGTGCAGTGGTTGAAATACCTGAATTACAAACGCTCATGCGCTACATTTGTAAAAACGGGTTTGAACATCACGCAGCTATGAATGCTTCGCATTCGGCGGCAGCCTTGACAGAAGCGTTTGAGACATATTTCAAATGGGATGTTTATCAACATGCGTAAATATCAGACTAAGAAACAATTGGCAACTTTTATTTCACCCACATTCGTCATTGCGAGGAGCATCCTTAGAGTAAAATCTACTTTAACGACATTAGTTATGTATTTCGCAGTGGACGAGCGACGAAGCAATCTCCCTTCATTGATTGACTATAAAGCGTTTTTCAATATATTCATTAAAATTTTTGTAGGATGCGCTCCCCTGCACCAAAGCAGTGAGTTTTGTAACGGACAGAATTTATTGCTTGTCCGCATTTATGGTGGGCAGGAGCCCACCCTACAGGCTCGAGATTTTAGCCACAAACTTGCCCAATATTTACAACATCCAAAAACCCCTCGAGTCTAACCATGAAGAAGCCAATGACCACATTCACGCTTACATTTTTGCTGATACTCACTTTGAGTTCCTGCAAGTTGGCAGTAATTCGCCCACTTGATCCAGAAACAGGCAAAGCAGTTTTGAGTGAAGAAGAAGCGCAAAAAGTTTTTAGTGCAGAAGCGTATGTGGCAGAACGTTGGGCAGACCCGCTTTTGACCACCGTACAAAGCAGTGCAATTGAAATGCCAACACTTCTGGCAGAACTCACGGCTGACAAAGCTACAGCGTCAGAAAAATATGGACTACAGCAAGGCTCGGGGCCGTTTAATTTTATTGTGAAGGGACAAGGCGTGGTGAGCGAAGTTGACACAAGCTCGAGAGCCAGTCTAGCCCGTATAGATTTAGAACCCACGGACGGAACTGCTGATGTTGCAATTGCTGTTGGGCCTGTTATTAAAGGAACTGGTCTGCGTGACGCAATGCCTTTTATTGACTTTAATCAGTTTACCAATCAACTCGAGTACGCCGATGTTTCCAAAAAACTCCACGAGCGTGTGATGAGCGATGTCATTAGCAGCATTGATTTGACTTCATTGCAAGGAAAAACAGTTAATTTCTCTGGGGCATTTGCATTCAAAGATGTAGAGAGTATCGTTATTACGCCCGTAGAGTTAAAGGTGGCTGAGTAATATGACCGACACTGGCCCTGTTGAAAAAATAGTGCTTCATGCTGAAAAAGTGAGCAAGGTTTACCCTGGCACCTTGGCACTTGACGCTGTTGATTTTAATATCTACAAAGGCAAAGTCAATGTACTCATTGGCGAAAACGGCGCAGGTAAATCTACACTGATGAAAATTTTAGCAGGTGTTGAACAAGCAAGCTCTGGAAAACTTTTACTCAATGGTCAAGAGATTTACCTCAAGTCACCCAGGGATGCAGCCAAACATGGTATTGGCATTATTTATCAAGAACTCAATTTATTTCCAAATCTAAATGTGAGTGAAAATATCTTTGCAGCTCGAGAGCAAGTCTCTGCCTTGGGTGTCGTACAACATGCTAAGCAAGAAGCACTTGCAATGAAGTTATTAGCGCGTACCCAACAACCCATCAGCCCAAGAGCACTGGTTGCAGATTTGCGAATCGGACAACAGCAGATTGTTGAAATTGCCAAGGCACTCGCACAAGATGCAAACATTTTGATTATGGACGAGCCAACGTCTGCGCTGAGTCAGAGTGAAGTTGAAAGTTTATTTAGGATTATTGAAGATCTTACAGAGCAAGGTGTTTCAATTGTTTATATTTCGCACAAGCTCGATGAGCTTTTGAGAATTGGCGATTACTTTACGATTCTGCGTGATGGTAAACTTGTTGCAGAAGCACCTGCACAAGATGTAAGTCTAATTTGGATTGTAGAAAAAATGGTCGGGCGAAAACCTGAATCATTATTTTCTAGGGACGAACACAAAGTTACACAAGAACTCTTGCGGGTTGAGAATTTAACCTTGCCTCGAGTCGGTGGTGGCTTTTTGTTAGACAGAGTTAGCTTTTCTTTACGCGCTGGTGAAATTTTGGGTATCTATGGACTGATGGGTGCTGGGCGTAGTGAGTTGCTCGAGAGCCTCATTGGCTTACATCCCGCAAAAGGTCGGATTCTTTTATCGGGTCAAGAACTCAAAGGAGATATTGGAGAACGCCTGAATGCTGGAATTGCCCTTGTCCCTGAAGATAGGCAGCGCATGGGACTGGTGCAATCGCTCTCGGTAGCAAAAAATATGACACTAGCAAACTTGAAAACGTTCATGCAAGGGGTTACGCTTTCAGATGCAAAAGAAAAGAAGAGTGTAGGTCAAATGATTTCTGAACTGGCGATTAAAGTAGCAAATCCAGAACAACTCATCACTTCACTTAGCGGTGGTAACCAGCAAAAAGTCGTGGTGGCAAAAAGTTTGCTAACACAGCCTAAAGTCTTACTGATGGATGAGCCCACACGCGGGATTGATGTTGCAGCAAAAGCAGATATGTTTAGCATCATGAATGATTTAGCCAATAAAGGACTCGGTGTGATTTTTGTGTCTTCTGAGTTAAAGGAAATTTTGGCAATGGCTGACCGCGTACTCGTGTTGATGAAAGGTCGTATCACCGCAGAACTGTCTCGCCGCGACATGAACGAGCAGGCTCTGGTTGCTGCTTCAACAGTTGCTACTTCAACAGAACAGGTGGTGGCAGTATGAGTCAGGGAAGTGTGGTTTCAGCTACACCTTCGTCACAAAAATTTTCTTGGCAGATGCTCTTGTTAAGCTCGAGAGCTTACATAGCCTTAGTTATCTTGGGTATCGTTTTTGCCTTTCTAAGCCCAGCTTTTTTAACTATAGGCAACCTAGTAATTTTAACCAAGCAAGTTGCCCTCAACGCTATCTTGGGCATCGGCATGACCTTCGTGATTTTGACGGGCGGGATTGATTTATCGGTTGGTTCTATCGTCGGGCTTTGTGGCATGATTGCTGGTGGACTTATCAACGAAGGTCTTATCTTGCCGATATTTGGCGTAGCAATTTTCTTTAATATCTGGATAGTGATGGTCATCACCCTGCTGGTTGGAGTGTTGGTAGGTATTATCAACGGCTTACTGATTACAAGACTCAATGTTGCACCATTTATTGCTACGCTGGGTGTCTTGTATGTGGCAAGAGGTGCCGCATTGTTGCGCTCGAGTGGGGCGACGTTTCCAAACCTAATTGGCAAAGAAGAACTGGGCAACACTGGTTTTCCTATTCTTGGAGCAGGAACTTTTTTGAATTTACCCTACCCCATCTGGATTATGGTCGTCTTTGCACTGGTAGCTGCTTTTATTGCCAGTAAAACGCCTTTCGGCAGACAAGTTTACGCCGTGGGTGGTAACGAACGCGCCGCCGAGCTTTCAGGTATTCGCGTAAAGCGCATCAAACTTTTTACTTACATGATTTCTGGTTTTTGCGCCGCGATGGTCGGGCTGATCATCACCTCACAATTAGTTGCCTCGCACCCTGCCACAGGTGAAACTTTTGAACTCAATGCCATTGCTGTTGTGGTTCTCGGCGGTACTTCGCTCATGGGTGGTCGCGGCACTATAGGCGGCACGATTGTGGGGGCATTTGTGATAGGAGTCCTCAGCAACGGCATGGTGCTTTTGGGGATTTCTGCCTTCTGGCAAATGGTGATTAAAGGACTCGTGATTGTTTTAGCTGTGGTTATTGACCAACTCCAGCACCGAATGCAGCAGCGAGCCGCGCTGCGTGAGGCTGCTTAATTTATTTTGTTATTTCATTTATAAGGAGGTGAGAAGTACAAGCAAATGGTTAGTAACACAATGATGCGGAATAAAAATCAATGTATTCCGCAACAATCTCTCAAGGAGGAGAAAAGTATGCGTAAGCTCTTAGCAAGTTTATTCGTTTTAGGTATATTCACCGCAGCACTAGCACAAGATGTTATTGCCATCATCACACCGTCTCACGACAACCCATTCTTTAAGGCAGAAGCTGACGCAGCGGCTGCTAGAGTCAAAGAACTCGGTTATGAAGCATTGGTACTTATCCATGATGATGACGCAGCCAAGCAGGATGAACTTTTTGACACAGTGATCGCCCAAGGCGTGAAAGCCATTATTCTCGATAATGCGGGTGCAGATGCTTCAGTGGCTGCTATACAAAAAGCCAAAGACGCTGGTATTCCTAGCTTTTTGATTGACCGTGAAATTAACTCTACAGGTGTTGCAGTTGCACAAATTGTTTCCAATAACTACCAAGGTGCAACTCTTGGAGCAGAAGAATTTGTGCGCCTGATGGGTGAAGCAGGTCAATATGTAGAGCTAATCGGTAAAGAGTCTGATACTAACGCAGGTATCCGCTCACAAGGCTACAATGATGTGATTGGTCAATATCCTGATTTAGAACTGGTGGCACAACAGAGTGCCAACTGGAGCCAAACTGAAGCCTTTGAAAAAATGGAGACAATTTTACAAGCCAACCCAGATATTAAAGGTGTGATTGCAGGTAACGATACCATGGCCCTTGGCGCACAAGCCGCCCTCGAGGCTGCTGGTAAAACCGATGTCATCGTGGTTGGTTTTGATGGTAGCCCTGATGTCATTGCCGCCATTAAAGAAGGTAAAATTGCCGCAACCGTATTACAACCAGCAGCAACGTTAGCAGTAGAAGCGGTCAACCAAGCTGATACGTTTATTAAATCAGGGACTGCACCTGCCGAAGAAAAGCAATCGCTCGACTGTGAGCTGATTACACCTGAAAATGCTGATGATTACGGTGTGTTTGCAAAAAAATAAGAAAGCCAATATCGTTTAGATTTAGAATGTCAACATGAGTCAGGCGAGAATTTTTGTGGCAAGGGCGTAACTTATACCCTTGCCACTTCCCTTTGTCATTGCGAGGTTCAGTCATGCGAGTATTTACCATAAATTTAGTTTATCGTTGCTGCATCTCCGAAGCAATCTATAAGATAATAAAACAGATGCAAATAAAGCTCTTGAACAAAAATATCCTGCTACAGCACTCTAACATTTAGAGACTATTGGCATCATCCCTTCCCTATTCGACAAGCTTAGGGCCTTCAGGGCAAGGACTAAAAACGCTCTAGGACAGTAAATCTACAACTAATTTTAACTACGACCAGCACCGAATGAAGTGAAACCGAATTTGATGGTAGCTTTTCTTAACCTTCGCACTACGAAGTCTATATGAAACATACCTGCTATCTCAGCGTAAAACAGTATAAAGCATATTCGCTTGTAAATCCTCGAGCCTAGACGTTGCTCCATCTGGCCAGCGAATGCTCAAGCTTTGCAGCACAGTATCTTTGGGAAAACCAAAATGGACTCGAGTGGTGTCTCCTGACAAATATCCACTTAGGGCCCGAACATCACGCTGAAAGGTTCCTCGGTCTGTTTCCAAAGTTAGCACTGCACCTAAAGCCTTTATATTTTTACCATCGGACCAATGCAAATCAACTTGTAAACTGCTTCCCTCACAGAGCTGATTTTCAAAAAGCTGTGCTGGTGTACGCACATTATTGACCACAATATCTAAGTCACCATCATTATCTAAATCTGCCATACTCATACCTCGACCACTCGAGATTGAAGCTAAACCCCATTCAGGCATGACCACAAATTTCCCCGCTTCATTTTTGAACGCCTGATTTTCTTCTACCAGCTCATGATGGGGCAAATGAGCAAAGGTGGTGCTTTCCATCATGCCATTGACCACATAAAGATCTACTAAACCATCTTGATTTAAATCACCAAACTTTGCAGACCAACTCCAACCTGTTGCGTCAATCCCCTGCACTAGTGCCTGTTCCGCAAAATCATCATCTTTTAAGACCTGAAATACATTAGCCATTACTTGCGGATCATTTTCCATGGGTTCTTCCATCATCATTTCCATCATAGGTTCCCAGGCTGCCATATCCTCGCCAGCGTAGGGTTTCATATCAGTGGAGAAAAGCTCGAGTGAGCCATTATTATCTACATCGGCTACATCAAAACTCATGGTACTGTGACTGACGTTCTTAAAAGGGGTTGCTTCCCGAAACCCTTCTGCGCTATTTAGCCAGGCCATATCAGGCACAGCAAAGTCATTGCCAATTAAGATATCTTTGCGTCCATCTTTATCTAAATCAACTAGAGCTATGGCCAAAGCCTGGGCATGATCTGCCAAGCGTGTTTCAGAAAAGCTATTTTTATTTTGCAGATAAACAAACACACCTGCCCTGCCACTGGATAAAAAATCTTGTCCAAATTCATTGAGCAACCCTGCATCATAAGTTCCGCCCACCAAATCCAAATCACCATCATTATCTAAATCTGCCCAACTGATGGCGTAGAGTGGTTTGCCAACATTAGTCAAATCGGTAAGTACAAAGGTTCCATCTTGATTCTTCCAGTAATTTGGTGCATTTACACGGCGACTCAAAACAATATCTAAAGCACCATCACCCTCAACATCTACAAGGGTCACAGCCCGTACATCCCCCTCACCAAAATGCTCAGTGCGAAACTGCAACTTTCCTTCATTCCACAAAATCGTATTTTGTCCAGCATGACTAGCCAGCACAATATCCAAATCACCGTCATTATCTAAATCATTGATACCTAGTCCACCACCATTAGCCTCAAACATTCGCACTTCGTCACCACCTGGCACAGTAGTAGTGTGGTCTAAAAGGTGTTCAACAAACGTTCCTGAGCACTGTGAAGGAATAAGTGTGGTTTGCTCTAAAGTCAATAAGACTTCCTGAGCAATAATCATATGGGAAAGGCTGATAAGCACTAAAAAGAAAAAATGCGCCCATGCTCTTTGCATAAAACACCTCGAGATAGTCTATTCTATCGCCTTTTATAGATTAGCAAATCAATTGTGATAAACTCACCCTGTAAATACTTGTGATAGACTCACCCTGTAAGTAAATAAATGATTGGAACAAAGCACCACTCAGGAGGTAGCTATGCAAGCATTACTAAATACGGTATTCGGAGTCTTTCTTTGGGTTACGGTTGCTGCTGGGCAAAGTGTCTATAACTTCCCGCTCGAGGCTGACCCACCCACCCTCGACCCGGCCCTCTTGCAAGGTGCTGTCACCCTCAACATCCTCAACCGTATTTACGAACCCCTCATGCAGCTTGACCCTGAAACAGGTCTGCCCTTGCCTGCCCTTGCCGAGTCCTACACGGTTTCTGATGATGGCCTGGTTTACACCTTCAGCTTGCGCCCGAATGTCACCTTTCATAACGGTACAGCATTGACGGCTCAGACGGTGAAGGCTGCACTCGAGCGACAACTCACCAACTCGGCAAATTATTATTCATTCTTGTTTAGCAGCGTAGCTGGTTTAAGTGAGGCGCAAGCAACGTGCTGCGATATTAGCGGTATTCAAGTGGTGGATGACCAAACCCTGAGTATTACGCTAAGTCAACCCAATAGCACACTTCTTACTTCACTGGCCTTTTTCCCAGCCTTTATCGCTGACCCCAGCGTAGCCGACCTCAACGAAACCCCAATGGGCACTGGGCCTTATCACGTTGTCTCACGCAATTTAGGCAGTGACATTACCTTAGAAAGTTACGATGGCTACTGGGGAGATAAACCTGGCGTTGACCGTATTGTTTTCAAGGTCATTCCCGAAGTTAGCAGTCAGGTTTTAGAGTTTGAAGCAGGCAATTTGGATCACATTATGGTGCCACCAGCCGAAGTACGCCGTTTCCGAACAGAGCCGCCCGCAGGTGTAACGGTGCAAGAAAAAGATACCCTGCAACAAGTCTATTACCGCTTTAACCAGACCCGTCCACCGCTTGACAATCTGCTGGTGCGCCAAGCCATGAACTATGCCATCAACCGTGAAGCCATTGCCGAGGTTATCTTGCAAGGCTTAGGTGCGCCGCTTGGTCGCTTGATTCCCCCGGGGATTGCCGGACGCGCTGAGGACTTAGTAGGTTACACCTATGACCCTGAAAAAGCTAAAGCACTATTGAGCGAAGCAGGTTTCCCTGATGGTATTCCAGACCCTATTACCTTAACGTTTGAAACCGATGAAGTGGGTGTGCGCGTGGCGCAAGCTGTGCAAGCAGACCTAGCAAAAATCGGCATCAATTTGCAGATTGAAACCCTCGAGTTCGGTCTTTACATTTCACGGCTCGATACTGCTGACCTAGACATGGGGCGCATCGTCTGGGGTGCGGATTACACCGACCCCGATGCCTTTGTAACCTTTAACGTGACGCAAGCAGGTTCGTTAGAACTTGCAGGTTACAAGAATGAAGAACTCGAGCAACTTGCACTCGAGGCCGTCACGCTGCCCAACGGTGACGAGCGAAACGCGCTCTACAGACGCATCGAAGAAATCATCATTGCAGACGCACCGATTCTGCCGATTAGCTCGAGCCATGCTGTGTTGGCGGTTGCACCTGGGGTGAAGGGTGTGTTTATTGATAGTTTGGGTGTGGTGCATGTTGAGAAAGCAATTAAAGAGTAATAGTGGGCGATTCACGATTCAAGGTAACTACTCAGGTACTAGATGATGGGTTTAGGAATCTTAAAAGCACAAGCCTTGGTAGGATATGTCTTGCACAAAAAAGCTATATTTGCACAATGAACAGTATCAGCTATTAGATATAGACTTTCTATATCCTTACAACGCCATATGTTGTACTTTGACTACCTGAGTAGTTACGATTCAAGAAACTTTATCGGGAATAAGGGTTCGTCATTTTCGATTTGTAGATGAAGCAAAAATACTATTTCCTATGCCTATATGGAATAACGCTCTATGAGATCAACCAAGTGCTAATGCCTTTGGTTCAGGCCGTCAAAAAATCCACCACGCAATATGCTGAATTTCACGCACTTTGTGAATGGAGATGACCAATATATTTACGAGGTTAAATGCCCGGTCTCTTAATCCGCCGCTTGCTGCAACTGCTTCCCCTCCTAGCAGGCATTTCGCTGTTGGTCTTTATCTTTTTCCAAATCGTCCCAGGCGACCCCGTACAAATCCTGTTGGGGATGCGCGGCACCGCCGAAATGAAAGCGCGGCTTCGTGCCGAGTGGGGTTTAGATCAACCTGTACTAACTCGCCTGGGTATTTTTTACTGGCAACTCTTGCAAGGCAATTTAGGCGAGAGTTTTTATTATCGTCAGGATGCATGGCAGGTGATTCGCACAGCTTTGCCTCACACACTGGCTCTGGCAGGTGTGGCCGTGTTCATTGCGGCTACGTTGGGGCTTAGCGTCGGGATGATCTCGGCAGCGTTTAGACGAAGTTGGCTCGATTTCGTGCTGACAGGTCTTAGCTTGGCGGCGATTTCTGTACCCGTTTTTTGGCTTGGCTTTCAGCTTCAACTTTGGCTTGGCTTGAACTGGAAACTTTTACCGATTAGCGGTGCGGGTTATGGCTTGCACCTCATCTTACCTGCGTTGGCATTGGCTCCAGGTTCGGCTGGACTCTTTGCCCGGCTTACGCGCTCGAGTATGCTCGAGGTGCTAACCCAAGACTACATCCGCACAGGTCACGCCAAAGGTCTCAGCCGAGGGCGAGTGTTGCGGAAACATGCGCTCAAAAACGCGCTCATTCCCATCGTGACGGTGATTGGTTTGTCGTTTGGTGATTTGATGACGGGTGCCTTGTTGGTCGAGGTTATTTTTGCTCGTCCAGGATTAGGCAGACTTCTTGTAGATGCGATTAGTGCAAGGGACTTTCCCTTGATTCAAGGCATCGTGCTCTTGGTTGCTGTCGCTTACGCTCTGGTCAATTTGCTTGTTGACCTCTCTTACGGCTGGCTAAATCCACAGGTACGCTATGAGTAACACTCGGCGTTTCTTCAGACGTTTACTGACGAACCCCTTTTCAACGATAGGAATCGTGCTAGTGCTTGGTGTGATGCTCTGTGCTTTGCTTGCACCCTTACTCACTGCAATGAAACCAAATGAAATCAACTACGATATTTTTCTCGTGCCTCCTGGTGCGGAACACTTCATGGGCGGCGATGACTTAGGGCGTGACGTGTTTAGCCGTGTGCTTTATGGAGCACGTTTATCGCTCACGGTTGGGTTGCTCTCGCAAGCGATTGCTCTGGTTTTGGGACTCATCGTTGGATTACTTGCAGGTTATGTTGGTGGAATCGTTGATACATTACTCATGCGCTTGGTGGATCTAGTGTTAGCCTTTCCCTTCGTGATTTTGGCAATTGCCTTAGTAGTAGCTTTAGGACCTAATCTGATTAACAGCTATATTGCCTTGGGCTTAGCAGGTTGGCCGTATTTGGCTCGAGTGGTTCGTGCTCAAGTGCTGATCAGTAAAGAAACGGATTTCGTGCAAGCTGCTACGTCACTTGGTGCTTCACCTTTGCGTATTGTTATCAGGCATATTTTTCCTGCGGTTATAGCTCCGCTTATCGTGCTGGCGACTTCGGGAATAGCCGCTGCCATTCTCGCTGAAGCAGGTCTTTCTTTTCTGGGTTTGGGTGTGCAACCTCCCGAGCCAAGCTGGGGCTCAATGCTCTTTGCAGGACGTGGCTATCTGCGTGACGCACCTTGGATTAGTGGGTTTCCAGGACTGGCCATTTTTATAACCGTGTTGGGATTTAACCTCTTGGGTGATGGCCTGCGGGATGCGCTCGATGTAAAAATATAGGAGTCGGTAGTCAGAATTCAGTAGTTGTGAACTATGCTGACAAAAAGCCTTTAGCAGCAGGTAATATCTGGTTATCAGCATGACTAAGATAACGGGATGATACCCCCTGCTCAAGGCTTCATTTGAATTTTGACCCCTAGCTTTTGAATTTCTTCCACAACACGCTCTGGATTTTGCAAAGGAATATCGTGAATACAATCCTCAAGCACCACCACACTTAACTTTGCAATATGTTTTTGAGCAAGCTCGAGTCCCTCTTTACGCCAAGCAACAAGTGACGCTGTGTAATTGTCATGCGGTTTAGGAGGTACGGCAAGTAAAATTGTCGTAGGGCAACACAGTCGTGCATAACATTGGTAAGGTCGCTGCTCCCATAGGGCACGAACAATTTCCATATGCTGTACTCGTCCTAAACGTGGTACTACTTTATCTCCTTTGTCTTCAAACGATGCTAGAACGGTGGGTAAAAAATCTGGCTGCCACGCTGAACCAAACCATAGTGGGAAAGACTCGGAAAGATCTCGAGGTGACAAATGCTCGAGATTTGGTGGTGTAAGTAGCGTCTTTGCTTCTTCCCAGCTTTGATGTGCTTGAAAATCAATCATGCCACCATCAATCAAACACAGCCCGCTCACACGTTCAGGAAAATGTGCTGCAAAGTCCAGAGCAACATCTGCACCCCAGGAATGACCCACCAATAAAACAGCGTCTAACTCGAGGGTTGAAAGGAACTGCTCGAGGTCAGTACGCATGTGCTTAAAGCTATAGCCCGTGAGTGGTTTATCGCTTAAACCGTGACCGCGTTGGTCAGGCACATACACATTAAAGGATTCTGGAAGTTTAGGAGCAACGAAATCCCAAATGTGACTGGTAGAAGCCAAACCATGTAAGAGCAGCACAGGAACACCAGCATTATTCCAAAGGCGTAAGTACAAACGCAAATCGCCAATTTGAATATATCGTTCTAAAGATTGGTCCATCACACCCTGAATTTCATCATATCTATCATTGTATACTTAAAGCATACTTAACTGGTGGAGGTTATTATGAAACTACTAGCTATTTTTGCCCACCCTGACGACGAAGCCTTTTCCTGCGGTGGCACGCTGGCACGTTACGCTGCCGAAGGTCATGAGGTATATCTGATTTGCACCACCAAAGGTGAAGAAGGCGAAATCATCCATCCTGATATTGATGCCGAGAAATATCCCAAAGGGGATGCTAGGGGCAAGTTACGTGAAGGTGAACTCGAGGATGCTTGTAAAGCACTTAGCATAAAACCACCTATATTTCTAAACCATCAAGATTCAGGTTTTCCTATTGAAGTAGGTCTGAATAACCCAAGAGCCTTTATGAATCAGGATATCTTAAAAGTAGAAGCTGAACTTCTGGCTCATATAAAAGCTATAGAGCCCCACATCATCATTACTTTTGATCCACATGGCATGTATGGCCATATTGACCATGTTGTCATTCACCGTGCGGCTATTGCTGCTTTCTGGTCAGCAGGTGGTGTGCTGCAAAACGCACCGCAACGTCTATTTTATCCCATGCGCTCCATTGCTCAGGTGGAACACATGAAAGCAAATATGGATAGCACCACTGTCAACACGCTCGAGCCAAAAATTTACGGCGTATCAGAAGATTCGTTTGCGGCATTGCTTGACGTGAGTAAATATGCCGAACAAAAACGCCAAGCTATCCTGGCGCACCGCTCACAAGTGGGAGTAGCAGAAAACCTCGAGGACATGAGCAAAGTTTGGGGCGATATGTTTAAGCAAGAAGGGTTTGTTTTGGGTGGTTTGCGTGGGAGTTTTCCGAAGATGCCAGTGGGGGATTTATTGGAAGGCTTAGGCTGATACGATGTCGAAATCATTTGATGTATTATTATCCACTACAATCTAATGATTAGTCGAGGGTCTTTTCTTTTATGAACATCTCTTAGTAGTCAGTCCAGCTAATTTTTAGACTTTTGAGTTTTCAGAAAGTGGCTTTTTGCCATACATTCTGCAGTTTCACAAAGTCTGTTTTTCTTGTGGACTGACTACTTAGTCGTCACTGAAAAAGTCCCATTTTATGTTTCACGAAGTCCCCAAAGGGTCAAGAGCAAGAGCTTTAAGAAGTTTAGTAAAATTGAAAGCTGCGGCTGAGAAGATAACGTTTAAGGCATCCCCCAGTGAACCCTTGAGACGATTACGGTCTAAACGTTTGTTGTCTTTAAGATGACCAATGGTAGGTTCAATAGCGGCACGACGTTTGAGCCACTTCCAAAGACTTTTAGGAATAGTCCCTCGTCGTTTTGGGTCAACATGAACTTCACAGTCACCATTGTAATCATGTTTTTTGTAAGCAGCATCGGTGTAAGCGTGTTGGGGTGTTTTGCCTGTTAAACGCTCAGTTTGTTCAATAGTTTGCTTGAGAGTATGCCCATCATAAGGATTACCTGATTTGGCATTAGCTGCGACAAGCCAACCCCCTTGGCTAGTAGCTGAGACAGAGACCTTACAGCCAAATTCATAGCGTTTGTGGACTTTGCCTTTAGCAATACATTCAACTTCAGGAGCATGGACACTGTAGAGCTTGTTCTTATCATCACGTTGCTGCTTTTCTAAACGTTTTGCTAAATCGAGTAAGTTCTTTAAGGCTGGACCTGGTTCTGAACCTTTGCGATCAATATCTCGAATGGTTCGACCAAGTAGGGTTTTGAGCTTTTTGGTGCAAGCTGTCGCACGTTTATAGTGCTGAGCATGAGCGTAACGACTTTGCTGGAATAAGAGTTGCTGGCCTACCCGTTTGTAACTTTGCCTTAGTTTGACACCATCCTTTCGGGCTTCTTTGACTAAGCGTTCTCGCATCCTGTCATACAATCTGGCATCGGTCGGAAAACGAATATGTTTCTCTTGTACCGTGGTGTCTACATTGACCCGCTCGAGTTGTCTGGCTTTGATGATGCTTAACCTTAAGCCTGCTGTCAAAGTCTCTTTGAGAAGTAGCTCTGCTCCTTTTTCGCCGATACGTTTACGCCAATTAGTCATACTTGATGGATCAATAGGCAATTCATGCTCAAAATAGATCATGCCACTGAAATACTGCCAGTACGGATTCTCTATCCACTGAGCAACCACCGCTTCATCACTTAAATCATGTTGGTATTTCAAATAATGTAAGGCCACCATCAAGCGGGTACTTACCCCTGGTCTGCCTAGATCGCTGTAGTAACCCCCGAATGTCTCATCAAATGTTTGCCACTGGATTTCTTGGCTCAGGATTACTAAGGGATGTTTCGAGTTTACTAATCCATTCAACGGATGTCTGATGGTTTCTGTTTCTTTTGCTGGATTCTCTTGGGGGCTAGGGCGTGGTTTCATACCCAAGTATTGCAAGGTTTCTCCTACTTTTCTATCATTCCCTTGCAATGTTTTTCCTGTCTTATGCCTATTTCTTTATGCCCCGTTTGGCTTCCCTGGCTTTTTCAACATCGACTACTTAGCAAAAAACCAATGATGGTTACGAATATTACTATGGTAAAACTGAAACAAGCTTTTCAGCTCAGATTGGTGTTAGCACTGAACCTGGTAAATACTGCTGGATGATTTTTCATAGTGACTTCAAATATTGCGTGTTTGGTGATAGCACGAATGATGTGGAAGAGTCCAAAGAAGAAATTCAAAAATGGCTCAATGCACATTCAAATATTGAAACAGATAAGTAAATAAGCTGATTTTATCGTCCACCCATCCCGCTAATGGTAATCCCCTTAATAAACCACTTCTGCGCCAAGATATAAACGATCAGCACTGGCAACATCGCCACCACCGCCGCCGCCATTAAAAGCTGCCACTTCACCCCAAATTGCCCCTGAAACATATTAAGCCCTACTGGTATGGTTCGCATGTTTTCCGAATTAGTTACGACCAGAGGCCACAAAAATTCATTCCAGTTTCCCAGAAAAATAAAGATAGATAGTGCCGCTAAGGCTGCGGTGCTATTAGGCAAAATAATCTGCCACCATATCCGCAGCGAAGATGCCCCATCAATACGGGCTGCATCATCAAGTTCGGTGGGAATACCCTTAAAAAATTGACGTAACAAAAACGTAGCAAAAGCAGAAAATGCCGGTGGCAAGATAAGGGCAGCATAGCTGTCATACCAACCCAAGTAGCGCACCATAATAAAATTAGGAATGAGTAACACAGGAAATGGAATCATCAAGGTAGCTAGATAAATCAGGAAAAGCATATTGCGACCCTTAAAATTCAAACGAGCAAACGCAAATGCAGCCAGTGATGAAGTAAGCAAGGTCAAAACCGTAACACTAAATGCCACAATAAAACTATTAAAATAAAAACGCCCGAAGGGTAACGAGGTAAGAGCTTCTTTGAAATTTGACCAGACGAATTTTTTGGGAATCCAGGTTGGTGGATATGTAAACACCTCTGCTGCTTCTTTAAGTGAGGTGCTCACCATCCAGATAAACGGCAAAAGCATAAAGGCACTACCTAGAATGAGTCCCAGATGCAAAGCTAAATGGCTCCAGCGTCGTTGACGTTTCATCCTTCAATCTCCCGTCTCATAATGTACCCACCTGCGCTGTAAACGTGTTTGAATCACTGTGAAAATAAAAATGATTGCAAAGAGAATCCAGGCAATGGCTGTAGCTTTACCCATGCGCTGAAAGTTGAAGGCATTTTGATAAATGTAATAAACAATGGACAGCGTTGCTTGAGCAGGGCCACCTCTGGTCATGACAAACGGTTCAGCGAAAAGCTGAAATGCACCAATCATTTGAATAACAAGCAAAAAGAAGGTGGTAGGGCTCACCATTGGAATAGTAACAAAACGGAAACGCTGCCGTGGATTGGCACCATCAACCTTGGCTGCGTCATAGAGGGATTCTGGCACGCCTTGCAACGCAGCTAAATAAATCACCATGGTAAACCCAACATTTTTCCAGAGTGTAAGTAACACAACAGCAGGTTTGGCCCAGAAAGAACTATTAAGCCAATCTGGTGGTGCGATAGGCCATTTGGTGGCTTCGGCGAGTTGCCAAAACCAACTACTAACAATGCCAAAATCACGATTAAAAAGCCACTGAAAAACCAACGCTGCTGCAACAATGTTTGTGACAACGGGCATAAAATAAATAACACGATAAATGGCTAAGCCACGAATTCCCTGATTAAGGGCAACTGCCATCAGCAAGCCTAAAATAAGCTGTAGTGGAACAATGGTAAGTGCGTAGTAAAGCGTGTTGCCTAAAACTTTATGAAAAATACTGTCTTGGGTAATAAGTTCAACATAGTTTCTAACCCCCACAAATTGGGGTGGGGTGAGCAAGTTCCATTCAAAAAAACTTAGAACAAATGATCCAATAATGGGAATAATTACAAACAAAGCAAACCCGATGAGGCTGGGAAGTAAAAACAGATAAGCCTCGGATTGTTGCTGGGGTCGCCATTTGTTCATAGATTGTTTCCTTTAAGACTCGAGCCTCATCACCCTCATTGGTCATTGCGAGCCTCTATAGTTATTGATTTGAAGTCATCTCAAGATGCTGCAAACTAAACAGCAAAGCAATCTCCCTTTGCTAACTTACTGTAAAGAGTTCTTTATAAACCATAGAAAAAACTATTTTCGGCAATGGCTCTGAAAGAAGATTGCTTCGTCACTTATTGAACTCGGAAAATATCTCTAACTCAATTTGATCATTCCTTTACTCTAAAACGTTCCTCGCAATGACGAACGAATATGCTTATCTACACTTACGAATCGTGAGCGTAGATAAGCCAAGGTATGTACTTAATACCATTTACTCATCACTGTTTCGGATAACCATTCTGCGATAAGAATGTATCAACATCAGCACAAAGTTTTGGCAAAACATCTTCGGGTGTTGCTTCGCCTGACCAAATACTTTGCAAGCCAGGATCAAGAATCGAACCACTTAACTCGTTCCACTCTGGGAAGAAACCAAAGCGTCCAACTTTAGCATTTTCACCTTCAGTGATAAAAGCCTGACGATTTGCAGGAATATCTCCACCCATAAAGGTTTCAGATAAAGCCGTAGATTTTAGTGCAGGCAGAATTTCACCAGAAGCAGTATAAATGGCTTGCCCACCATCAGTGCTTTGTAACCAGCTAAGGAAGGTCCAAGCAGCATCTTTATCATCACTTAAACTGCTCATGACCCAAGCAGCACCGCCTGCACCAGCCGAACGCTGACCACCCACAGGAATGGGCACAGTGGCTACATCATAGTTCATATTGGCAGCATTAAAGGCAGAAATGCGGCTAGCATTTTGAATAATCATAGCCACTTGACCACTCTGAAAGACAGCAGCGTCACCCCCAGCCTGACTGAGGTTTGCGTCGCGCATGGCTTGGTTGTTATTCATCATATCAGCAAAGAATTTAATGCCCGCCATCGCTTCGGGTTCAGTTAACATACACTTGCTGGGGTTACTAAAGTCATCAAGAATAGCACCCTTATTTTGCCCAACCCAAAGCTGATACTTGCCACCTTCCATACCCAGTGCGTAGCGTGATACACGTCCAGTGGATTCTACTTTGGTCAAGGCTTCTAAGGCTTTTTGGAAATCATCCCAGGTCCATTCATCAGTTGGATAAGTCACACCCACTTCATCAAAAATAACTTTGTTGTAGTAAAGGACTTCTAAACCAATATCTCTGGGGAAACCGTAAACATTCCCTTGGTATTTGGCAGAATCAAGAAGGCCAGGCCAGTAATCATTGAGGTCATAGCCTGCTTTTTCAATATACAGGTCTAGGTTTTCAAGGACACCATCTTTGGCATAGCTTGGTACAGGGAACAAGAACATAACATCAGGAATAGCTGCACCATCACCTGCTGCCCACATGGTCTGTAGTTTGGTGAAGTAGTCTCCCCAGGGTTGATGCCAAATTTCAATCTTGATATCAGGATGTTGCTCCATAAAAGCAGCAGCAACTTTTTCGTGGGTGACTTTTTCTTCAGGGCTACCCCAAAAACCCCAAGTAACTGTTTGGGCATTTGCTGTTAGAATAAGGCTAAAAAGAAGAGTCGATAGCTTGCGTTTCATGAGTTTCCTCCCTCGAGTGAAGTCTGTGTCTGAGCGGGTTGCGGCTACTAATGTTTCACCTCCTATAAACCTATCTAGATTTTCATTTACACCATCTAGTATATGCTTGTTTGCAAGTAGTTACAACCTTGAAGTAGGCATAAAGTAAGACGCAACAAACCAGTTTATCGAGTACGCTATAAGTAGTAGCATTGTAATAAATCATCGTCCTAATTTTGTGATGCTCCCATTATTGCTAAATTAAAAATCACTCAAGGTATTCTCCTTAGAAAGCGACTTTTCAGACACTTTCTCAAAGTTTCTCCTGTTTTTCACCATGAGGTTCAATATGATTATATTACAGCCAACAAAACATATTTTTAGCCAATTCCCAGTATTGTCAACAGCTAGCCTTGACCTTCGAGAAATCAAACCTTCCGAGGTGCCTTCTATTGTCGATATTTCATTTTATGATGGTGTACCCGCTACCTCAGAAGCTGAAGCTCTGATTATCCTCGAGAAAATCCATAGCGATTATTTGCAAGGTGAGTCTATCCATTGGGGTATTTGCTTGAAAGATACCAAAGACATCCTTGGTTCCTGTACATTTTATGGCGGCTATCCAGATAATATCGCAGAGGTTGGCTATGTTCTTAAAGAGGCTTATCGCGCTAAGGGAATCATGCACCAAGCCCTAACAAGAATTGTCCATTTTGGACTCTATGAAATGAATCTCGAGGCAATCATTGCCCAGGTTAGCCCTGATAACCTAGCCTCAAGAAAGCTCTTGCTCAAGACGGGCTTCTCTCAAATTTCTAGTGAGGATAGCTATTTAAAATTCAGGATAGATAAAGAAAGCTAATCGTGATCGATTCTCTCGAGTCCCTACGCACATTGTGTACTTCAAAACCTTTTGTAAAAGAGGATTATCCCTTTGATAAAGTTACTTTAGTTTTTAAAGTCATGAACAAAATGTTTGCGCTGTGCAATATCAAAGACAATCCCCCTAAAGTCAACCTCAAGTGCGAACCTGAGCTTTCTGAATTGTTGCAAAAAAAGTACGCCAGTATCAAACCTGGCTATCACATGAATAAACGCCACTGGATTACCCTGACTCTAGACGGGTCAGTACCTGACCACGAAGTTATTTTTTTAATTGATTTGTCTTATGAGTTAGTGGTGAAAAAATTAAGCAAGGCTGAGCAATTACAGATATTATCAAACACCTCAAAAGCCTGCAAAATATGAATTTTCACCCTAATCACATATTTGTTATTGTTACAATCCTAGCAACAAAGGAGATACCATGAAAGTTCTTTTTTTATTCCTATTTTTCAGCCTGAGCCTAGCCCAGTCTTTTACTGGAACCTTTATTGCTAAAGATGCAACCTCTGGTGCTAGTTTTACTCTTAAACTCCTCGAGAATCCTGATCAAACCATCACTGGCAACTTTATCTTTGACACCATTCCAGTGATGGTTTCAGGCAAAGTTATAGCTACTGGTCAAGCCGATGCAACTTTGCTAGATGAAGCAGGAGGTTTTGCTTTCACGCTGACCTTGGTTGAGCCCCAAATGACCCTAAAAGCCAGTGATACCGGTGATGAAATTCTGCTAACTCGAGAAAGTAGTGAAGCTCCCACTCTTGTTCAAATTGAGGTGTCTACTCAAGCCATAGAAGGTAACACTGACGAAGACCTAGGCGAAGACATTTCTGAAGAGGATTTTAGTAATGATCCAAAATTTCAAGAGTGCATGACTGTTTTAGAAGATGAAAACAGTGATCAGCAAAAACTACAAGAGTGTCAAACCTATATCAATTCAATTATGAGTCAATCCACCATTGAAGAAGGTACTGGCGGCGAAGATGAATTTGACCCCGAAGAGCTTGCTTATTGTCAAGAATTTTTAGCTGATGCGGATGCTGTGGCTGAAGACCCTGACGAAACCAGCTATTGCCAGAGCTATGTCGCTACATTTGGTAATCAGTCAAGCCCTACCCAGCCTGTGACACCAGATACCTCTGAGGGTGCTAGTAACCCACTGGGTCCAACCAACACTATGTTTTCAGGGACGTTTAGAGGTGAGGATATAGCTCTAACCTTACAAGGGGAAGGTAACTATACAGGAATCCTCGAGTTTCAGGGTAAAAGCTATCCAGTTCAGGCCAGTAGCCAAGAAAATCTCTTAAAAGGCACTTTTAATGTAAACGGTACAGACTTTGAATTTACCGCTCTTTTAGAGGATATAACCCTAACACTTGACAGTGGGAATAAGACTTACCCTATGCTTAAAGATCCAGCATCCCAGTAAATATTGGTTTTGTAGTCTCAAGTATATCTAATTAAATTATATATTGAATTTAATTAGTTGACTTATTAGCTTTTTTTATGCTAAGTTGCATAAAAATGCCTATGCTTAGTCAAACTATCAATCCTCGAGGTATCCATGCTCTTGACTTGGTTTACCGTTCTGGCGGTATCAGTCGAAGTGACCTAGGTTACAAGCTAGGACTTAATCAAACAGCCATCATTCGTCTGGTTGGTCGTCTGATTCATGCAGGGTTACTCACCACTGAAGTTCAGAGTACAAAGCAACGAGGAAGACCCATTGAACAAATTAAAGTATCTCCACACAGTCGCTATAGTGTAGGTCTGGAATTTGGGCGGGATCATTTGATCATCGTAGGTCTTAATGCCCTAGCTCATGTAGAACATCAGCAAATTATTGATATACCACCTCTATTTGAAGCAACCACAACAACTCTGGAAAAACTGGTGGATAAAATCTATCACTTCCTAAATATTCACAACATTGCCTTAAATAAGGTAGCAGCGATAGGCCTAGCCCTACACGATATTGTCAATGCCGAAGGCAATTGGTTTGTTAGAGACCAATTTCAGCCACATCCCCTCAATGTTGTCACTGAAATGGAGAAACGTCTATCACTTAAAGTGATTGCCGAAGATGTCTCGAGATCCTTTGCCTTTGCTGAACAGCGTTTTGGTTCCGCCCAACATCACAAAGATGTCTTATATGTATTTGTAGGAAAAGACGGGGTTGGAGGGGGTATTTTTCTTAATGGTGAATTACTCAAAAGCTCTTCAGGTATCTGCGGAGAACTTGGGCATCTAGTAGTAGAGCCAGACGGTTTGCAATGTCATTGTGGAAGTCAGGGATGTCTTGAGACGGTGGCTTCCCATCAAGCTGTACTTGCTTCATACCAAGATATTTTGCAGCAGGGTGTGCGCTCAAGCATCGATGAATTAAGTTTTGCAAGTATATGTCAAGCAGCAGCAAGAGGAGACAAAGCAGCCTATTTAACCCTAAATCGTTTGGCTAGTTACATGGGAAATGCCCTAGGTTCTGTGATTAATATTAGCGGAGCAACCAGTATCGTCATAGGGGGACAGTTAAACCTAGCTGGTATGACCTTTTTACAAGAAGTAGAGATTACCCTCAGAAAAAGGGTTGTAGCACCCTTACTAAAAAATCTTTCTGTTCGGTATGCCTCTTTACCTCCTTACGCTGGAGCATGGGGTGCAGGTGTTCTAGCTCTCGAGGCTTCCATTAAAGATGGGTCTTTTATGTCAACTCAAGTGATGGGTCAAGAGGTTCAAGAAGGTAGTGTATATGCATAGCTTAGCCAACCCTCCTATATTAAGCCTTGGTGGAATGTTTACTACAATTTATGGACGCAATTTGTTAGGTGAACTAGCCAATTTTGTTCACCAGCCCTTTTTAATTGTGACCATGCCCGATTTGTGGGAACGCTTTCAACACCATTTTCAACATGCATCTGCTGAAGTTTATTTAGTTAGCACGATTGATGGCGATGAGCTGAAAGATGAAATCGCCAAACTTCCCCCCTGCAAGGCGATTGTAGGTCTGGGCGGTGGGCAAGCTATAGATACCACCAAATATTTTGCTTGGAATTTACAGCTTCCACTCTTTCAAGTTCCTACCTCAATGTCCGTCAATGCACCTTTTGGACACCGCTCAGGTTTGCGCTTTAAGGGCAATGTGTGCTACGTGGGCTGGGTTGTTCCTGAGGCTATTTATATTGACTATGACGTGATTCAGGCTGCGCCAATCCACATTAACCGTAGCGGAGTATGCGAGATTTTTTGTTACCACACTGCTCATGCAGATTGGAGGCTAGCCAAAACCAGAGGAAAAACCGAAGCCAAATGGCCCTATGATGAATACTTTGTAGCTGAAGCCAAGTCAGTTCTTGACAATGTAATGGCTCATCTGGATGATATTCATGCTGTAAATGAAACCGGAATTCGTGTACTGATGAATGCCAACCGCTGGGGTGGTGCAGCTTACCACAATGCAGGCTGGAACCCAAGGCACATTGAGGGGATTGACCACTTTGTATTTTACGCCCTCGAGTATTACACTGGCAAAAAATTTATCCACGGTCAACCTGTATGCCTAGGTATCTATGTAGGATCTCTACTACACAATGATCAGGCAGATGAGATGCTCAGAGCTATTCATAAAGTAGGCGTAGATATTCGCCCTGAAGCTATGGGAATTACTTGGGATGATGTTGGTCATGCTTTAAAAAATCTTTCTACCTTTGTTCAGCAAGCTGGGCTTTGGTACGGCATTGCCCACGAAGCCAAGATTGATGATTTTTTTGTAAGCCAGGTCAAAACCAATATTCTCAATCTGTATGGGCATTAGTCATAACATGGAAGCGCAGATAGTGCTTACTTATATAGAGGAGGAGCTATGAATACAAGCAGAAGTTAGAGACAAGACTCAAGCGTTTGAAAGGGAAATTTATCTTCAATACTTAGTTTAGCTATAAGAAATTTAAGGAGGAGCTATGAAAATAATAAATAGTGTGCTCATAACAGTTTTTACAGTTATTTTTTCTTTGGTTACGGCTCAGCAGGTTGAGCTTTCTATAGCTCACGGAATGACAGGTGGAGCAGACCGTGAGGCATTTGATAAAATTATTACTGATTTTGAAGCAGCCAATCCACGTATAAAAATTACTCAGATCGTGCAAGATGATGACCTCTATGAAGATACGGGGTTAATCACCTTACTTAAAAGTGACGATCCACCTGATATTTTCTTTGAGTTTGGTGGGGAGCGTGTTGCTAGTAATGCAGAGAACGGCTTCGCAGCAGACCTTACTAATGTCTTAGCTGAAGAGGGTTGGAAGGATAGCTTTATTGATGCTGCTTGGTCTGCGCCAGCAGGAACCATGGTGGACGGAAAAATCTATATGGTCCCACTAGGTTTAGACGTAACTACCGTGATCTGGTATGACAAAGCTACCTTTGATGAGTTTGGATTAACAGAACCCAAAACCTGGGAAGAATTTGTAACCTTGGTTAAAACCCTTAGTGATAATGGCATAGCCCCGATTATTTTTGGCAATCAAGAATTTTGGCCCTTTGGTAACTGGGCTGGACATGTTGTAGCCAGAGTGGTTTCGCCCGAACGTTTTGATGCTGCTTTTAGGTTACAAGAGCCTTTTAATCAGCCTGAATTCTTAAAAGCCTTTGAACTCTTTAAGCAACTAGCTGATGTTAACGCCTTCAATGCTGATATGCCCAGCCTAGGTGCTGACCCTGCCATGAGTGGATTCTTTAATGGTGTAGCTGCTATGCACCCAATAGGTTCATGGTTGGTGTCCACAGCACTCAGAGGCCGCTCCAGAAGATTTTGAATATGACGCTTTTAATACGCCTCTTATTTCTAGTGGTGCTGGTGATCCCAACAGTATTATTGGGCTTTCTACTGGCTATCAAATCAGTGCAAAATCAGAACACCTTGCCGAAGCAGTGACCTTTCTGAAGTTCTTTACATCCAAGCAAAACCAAATTGCCTGGGCAGAGTCAGGTGCTTTTAGCCCAGTTCGTGGAGCTATGGAAGAAGCCAACCTTGACCCGCACACCAAGAAACTCGCCCAGCTTTTTGCTGAAGCAAGTTCGATTGTTCCGCCCCCGGACACTGGCTATCCACAAGAAGTTGCAGACATCTTTTATCAAGGTGCAGCTTATGTAGCTGCTGCACAAAAAACTCCAGAAGAAGCACTGGTCTGGATCGATGAACAGCTTGCACCCATGAAAGAATAGTTTAAGAATTACTGAAGCAATCTCTTTATATTGAGTTCGCAATAAATATCAAGAGATTGCTTCAGGTAGTTAGTTACTTCAGGACACACCCAGTATCATCTACATGACCTCTTGTAATAACCACGTAATGAGCTGATGCATCGTTTGTATTATTTGACTTAGGGGAACGCAATGACCAACGCCCGGCAAGGTAGGCAAAAAAAGATAGCCTCGAGTGAAACCTGGCAGAGCTATCTCTTTATTTTGCCAGCCCTTATTCTCTTTACAGCTTTTGTTCTTCTTCCTATAGCTGCTTCGCTCTATTACGGCTTTACGCGCTGGGATGGTATGGCTAGACCCGAATGGATTGGCTTTGATAACTACATCAGAGCTTTTCAGGATAGCATTCATTTGCGTTCATATCTCAACGCAACCTTATATGTTTTGGGTACGCTTATTGTAGAAGTTGTGGTGGGGCTAGTAATGGCTGTACTGCTTAATAGTGACCGTCCAGGATTTTCACTTTTTCGAGTAATGTGTTTTTCACCGGTGGTACTCTCGATGGTTGCTGCAGCAATTCTCTGGACCTTTGTCTATGATTTTCGTTTTGGACTTTTGAACGGATTTCTAAAAACTATAGGGCTTAATAGCCTCATCCAACCCTGGCTTTCCAATTCGTCAACAGCACTGATAGCTGTCATCATTGTTTCTGGTTGGAAGTATGCAGGATTCTATATGGTGATTTATCTGGCTGCACTTAAGCGTATCCCAACATCTCTTTATGAAGCGGCCATGCTTGATGGTGCCGGAATTTTTCAGCAATTCTGGAAAATTACCTTACCTCTGCTTAAAGAGACCACCTATACAGCTTTACTTTTAGCAATTACTGGTGGATTCGCCGGCTTTGACTTATTTTTTGCCATGACCAATGGTCAACCTTTTAATGCAACTGAAGTCCCAGGGACTTGGATTATTAAGCAAGCCTTTGATGCTGGACAGATGGGTTACGGTGTTGCCCTGACTGTTTTAATGATGCTTTTTATCGGTGTTATTTCAATTGTTTACCTAATGCTCACGCGCCGAGGTGATGTCCTTGAGTACTAAAGCTTTGAAAATAACTCCCTTGATTATTTTACATTATTGGGTGGTTATTACTATTGTTATCGGAATGGGCTTTCCACTGATCTGGATGGTTTATTCCTCGCTTAAAACCAATCGTGAAATCTCCCGAAGTATTTTGTCTTTACCCAAAGCCTTTCGCTGGCAACATTTTATTGAAGCCTGGGTCGAGGGTAACTTAGGACGTTTATATATTAATAGCCTCCTAGTAACAGGTATTTCAGTTTTGATTATCGTAGTGTTCTCGAGCCTTGCTGCTTACGCCTTTGCACGACTAAAATTTAGAGGGCGAGATACACTATTCTCTGTTTTTCTCATCGGACTACTGCTTCCATCTCAAGTAGTAATTATTCCACTTTTTGTTTTATTACGTGACCTTCATTTACTCAACACTTGGTGGTCTTTGATTTTGCCCTATAGCAGTTGGTCACTGGCACTTACTGTTTATTTGCTCAAATCTTTTTATCTTACATTGCCACAAGAGCTCGAGGATGCAGCCTACATCGATGGTGCCTCACTGTTTCAAGTGTTTTATTATGTCATGCTTCCACTTATTCGCCCAGCTTTGGTTACTATGATTATTCTAAACTTAGTTGGTTTGTGGAATGAGCTTCTATTTTCTCTTTTATTTATTAGAGATGATGCTCTGCGAACCTTACCCTCAGGACTCTTAACTTTTTATGGCTATCACAATGTTGATTATCGCCTAGTGTTTTCAGCATTATCAATTTCAACAGTGCCTATTTTAATTGTTTATTTCTTTTTTCAAAAACAGGTGATTGCGGGTCTAACCGTAGGATCGATTGAGAGGTGAGTATGGCTTTTATTTCTGGCGTGCTTGAAGGATTTTATGGTCGTCCCTGGACCATGAGCCAAAGGCTCGAGTTGTTTTCTTGGATGAAAACATGGGGCATGAATACCTACATGTATGGCCCTAAAGATGACTTAAAGATGCGTGCTGTCTGGCGAGAGTTATATAGTCAAGATGAATTAACTGATTTACGAGTGTTCTTGAAAGAATGTAAGAAGAAGAAAATAGATTTTATCTACACCATTGCACCAGGGCTTGATATTCACTATGCAGATCAAGCAGATACTGAATCTTTGAAGCAAAAAATAGCTCAACTTCTTGGCGAAGGTATAAAACATTTTTGTATTCTTTTTGATGATATTCCTTTTCAAATGCGTCAGGAAGATAAAGACCATTTCGGCTCTTTTGCCAAGGCACAGGCCTATGTATCCAACGAGCTCTTTAAGCATATTCGTAAGAAGGTAAAAGGACTTTTCCTATTTTGCCCTACCGACTATTGCGCTCGAATGGCAAAACCTTCTGTAAAAAAATCTGAGTATTTGAAAGAACTTGGGAATTGTTTGCATAAAGATATTGATATTTTCTGGACTGGACCTGAGATTGTTTCTGAAACCATACCAAGTGTGTCGATACATGAACTTTCCAAGGTGCTAAAGCGCAAACCCTTGATTTGGGATAACTTTCATGCCAATGACTATGATATTCGTCGTGTCTATCTAGGACCTTTTACAGGCCGTCCTAATACATTACGTCAGGAAGTAAGAGGTATTTTAAGTAACTCCAACAATGAATTTGAAGCCAATTTTATTCCCTTAAGAACACTTGCTATTTATTCCAGACAAAAAAATTATCAAACCCAAGTCGCCTATCAACAAGCCTTGAAAGAGTGGTTACCACGGTTTAAAGTACATGGCAAAGAAGCGATTACACTTAGTGAACTCGAGTTCCTTTGTGATTTACTCTATACGCCTTTTGAAAACGGCAAACGTGCTAAACGTATTCTAAAAGATGCAGCTTTCTGTCTTTCGCATTCTCCTGAAGTTTGGAAAGGCAAATTCAAACGCCTTAAAAAAGATGCCCAAGATATTAACCATCTTTTTGATAAATTGACCGAATTAGATAACCGTGACTTGCTTTATTCTCTTTATTCTTATGTCTGGGAAATGCGTCATGAGCTTTTATATCTCGTCAAGTATCTCGAGCATTTGCAGATGGGCAATACAGGCCAATTTGCCAAGCCCAATCAACTCCCTAATACCTTCCGCACAGGCCTAGTTGCCACATTAGAAAAGATGTTACCTTTGGATCCATCAGGTAATATGTATCATCAGAGCTAGTTATGTTTCAGATTCGACCCTGCGAACCTAGAGATGTTACTGCTGTATATGAAGTGTGTCTAAAAACCGGTGATGCAGGTCAAGATGCTACACATTTGTTTCAAGACCCTAAGGCCTTAGGGCATTTGTTTGTTGGTCCTTATATGGCTCTCAAGCCTACATTTGCTTTTGTTTTAGAAGACCCGCAAGGTGTGTGTGGTTATGCCTTAGGTGCTTTGGACACCCTGTGTTTTCAAAAACATTACCTAGAGGAATGGTTGCCGCCTTTACAAAAACACTATTCTGACCCTACAAATGATCAAGCAAGCTGGACAGAAGATCAGAAAATTTATTATCAGATTCATCATCCTAATATTAGTTTTTCAGACATCTTACAGCCTTATCCTTCCCACTTGCATATTGACTTATTATCTTGAGCCCAAGGTCAAGGTAACGGGACACGTATGATGGATGTCTTGCTTACCAGCTTAGCTCACGCAGGTTCGCCTGGGGTACATTTAGGTATGTATATCCGCAATACCAAAGCCTTTCATTTTTATACCAAACTAGGATTTCATTCAGTGGAGGAAGTCGAAGACGTACTCTATATGGGGAAAGTGTTATGAGCCCAAGCGATCAGTATGCCCAGATGGTTAGCCATAACTTATCCTATATCCAGAAGCAGCAAAAAGAATCTATCCTTATTGCTGCACAGTGGCTGAGCCAAACTTTAGTAAAGGACGGCTTACTCTATATCACTGGCACAGGCCATTCACACATGATAGCCGAGGAAATTTTCTACCGAGCAGGGGGTCTGGCTGCTATCTATCCCATTTTGGAACCTGCTTTAATGCTCCATGAAGGGGCCATTAAAAGTAGCTCAGTGGAAAGGCTCGAGGGCTTGGCAAAGGTTTTAATGCAAGATCTTTCTCTTGGTCAACATGACCTACTTGTCGTTGCTTCTAATTCAGGGCGCAATGCTTTTCCTGTTGAAATCGTTAGCGAAGCAAAAGCGCGTGGATGTAAAACCATCGCCATAACTTCCTTAGTCCATTCACAAAAAGTTAGTTCAAGACATTCCAGTGGTCAACGACTCTTTGAGATCGCCGATTTAGTCATTGATAATGGTGTTCCTTATGGAGACGCTTCTATTGTGCTCTCAGGACTAGCAAGTAAAGTTGGACCCCTTTCAAGTATTGCAGGGTTGTTTATCATCAACTCAATCATTGTTGAGGCTACCTCGTTAGCTATTCAGCAAGGCCATATTCCCGATATTTTTGTAAGTGCCAATACAGAAGCTAGTGAGCAGATCCTAGATTTAGAACGTTGGCGAAAGCGCATTAAGAGGTTATAAATGCCAGAATATTTTCTTGGGGTAGATGCCGGAGGAAGCCACACTCGAGCAGCCCTTATTTCAGATCAAGGAGAGATTCTAGGATTGGGGTTTTCTGGAGCGGCCAATTTCCGAACCAAACCCTTTGCTGAAGCCGCTATAGCTATCCAAGATTCGGTTAAACAAGCCTTAAAAGCCAAGGCCATTAAAAAAGTTCAAGCGGTCTGTATTGGAAGTGCAGGACTCGAGGAGCAAGGTACTGAGGAAGAAGGCAGAAAGCTGTTAGGAAATGTTATCAAAGCTGAAACAGTTCTTTTAGATACAGATGCCTATATCGCCTGGGCTGGTGCGCTTAAAGCCCAACGGGGTGTGATCGTCATATCAGGTACTGGCTCTATTTGTTTAGGTATTGATACTACAAGATTGCGTCACCGCATAGGTGGCTGGGGGCCTTATTTCGGTGATGAGGGAAGTGCCTATGCTATTGCCAATAAAGCCATCCGAGAGGCTCTCAAAGTCATCGATGGTCGTAGCCATGAAACTGAGTTTTTGCAGGCTTTGCTGGGCTTTGCGAAATTCCCTACCCATTGGAATCAGAGTACTGCTCACACTCTGACGAGCTGGCTATATGCAAAAGAACGCTCGAGTTCCGAATTGGCTGGGTTTGCCACGTGGATAGATCAATTAGCTCAGCAAGGAAATGTATGTGCCGAAGGTCTGCTTAGAGAAGCAGGAGAAAGCTTGGTGGGTCTAGTACTTGCACTCATCAGCAAAGGTTCGTTTCAATCTCCTGTTTTAGTATCCATTGGTGGTAGCGTCCTTAAGAATAGTTCTATAGTTAAAAAGGCTTTTTTGCAAAACTTACCCGAGTCTTGTGTCTTCTCCGAACCGGCACTTCCCCCCGTTTTAGGAGCTACTATCATTGCCTGGCTTGCAAACAATCCTTTTAACACTTCTATGTTTGATACATTGCTTAGGAATGCTGCAAATCATCCTGAACTTCTATAACAATGCACCCCCTGAAAATATGGGGTTTATTTTTATTTGGAAATCAGGTTAAACGTTGCATTTGTTGATAGGTCTGGTTTAGACTGCACATTTATGAAAACAAAACCAAATATTATTCTTGATTGCGACCCCGGACATGATGACGCAGTGGCTATTTTGCTAGCTGCAAAACACTGTAATGTTTTAGGTATTACAACCGTTACAGGAAATGTTTCGCTAGATTTAACCACCCATAATGCCCTGCTCATGACCCAGATTTTAAATGTAGATATTCCTGTTCATGCTGGGACTGCTCATGCTATGAATCAAGCCAATGCTCATGCTCCAGAAATCCACGGCAAAACAGGCTTGGGTGGTCCCAAACTTCCCAAATTAAAACGCAAGGTTGCCAGCCATAATGCAGTGCGATTTATTATTGATACCGTTAGAAATACCAAAGATGTCTGGCTGGTTCCTATAGGGCCACTAACCAATATCGCCCTAGCTATTCGTCAAGCTCCCGATATCATCAAAAAAATCAAAGGGATTTCTATCATGGGCGGTAGTAACAGCTTTGGTAACCGCACACCCGCTTCTGAATTTAATATCTACGCCGACCCCGAAGCTGCTGATATTGTGTTTAGCAGTGGGGCTCATATCTTGATGTGTGGTCTAAATTTGACTCATCAATTCTTAGTAACTGCACCTGATATTTCAGAAATGCGCAAGCATAAAACGTTTTTAGGAACTTTTGTAGCCGATATGCTCGAGTTCTTTGCTAAAGCCTATTCTAAACGCCTTGGCGAAATTGAAGCCCCTTTACATGACCCCTGTGCCATTTTAGCTATCACTCACCCTGAACTTATTCACTTCGAGCCAAGAAATGTAGTTGTCGAGCTACGTGGACAACATACTCGCGGCATGACTCTAGTTGATGAACGTGGGTTTAGAAACACTAGCTTAACCCCCAATGTCCAAGTAGGAATAACTATCAAAGCCAAACAAGCCCTGAAAGTTGTCAAAGAAGCAATTAAGAGTTACCAGTAATGCAGAGGGCATAGAGCTAAGAGCTGAAGGCTAAAAGCTCTCTGCTCTAAGCTCTATGCCCTAAGCTTTCTTGTTAAACTATCCCCATGATTCATTTCCAAAACGTCACTAAAACCTATCCTCGCACCCATACCCACGCGCTGAAGAACCTTGATTTTCTTATTGAAACTGGGGAATTTGTTTATATTATTGGACACTCTGGTGCAGGTAAATCAACCCTTCTGGCGCTGGTGTTGCGCCGTACTGTGGCTAGCGAAGGAACAGTATCTATTTTGGGACAAGACCTAAGTAAACTACGTGAAAACAAATTGCCCTATTTACGCCGCAAAATTGGCATGGTCTTTCAAGATCACCGCTTGTTACCCAATATGAGTGCTGAGGAAAATTTGATGTTTACGCTACGTGCGATTGGTGAAAGTGGAAACCTCGAGCAGCGAGCTACCCAAGCCCTGCGTCAGGTGGCTCTAGCCCATAAGCGCAAGGCATTTCCTATTGAGCTGTCTCTAGGTGAACAACAACGGGTAGCTATTGCCAGAGCTTTGGTGATCAATCCACCAGTTTTATTATGTGATGAACCTACCGGAAACCTAGACCCAGACACCAGTTGGGAAATTTTAGAACTTCTCAATGACATCAACATCAAAGGTACAACCGTCATTGTGGCTACCCACTCGAGAGATCTAGTTGACCGTTTGCGTCGCCGCACTATTGTGTTGCGCAATGGCCAAGTGGTGCGTGATGATGAAGGCGGAGGGTATTCGTTATAGAAGAGGTTCTAAGTGAAAAGTGATGAGTGAAGCCTGAGGGCAAAGGGCTGAGAATTAAATCTTCAATCTTTAATCTTTACTTCCCTAACTACTACTCTACATACGGCGGCATGGCCTTTTTCCCAAACACTTGCGCGGCTAATTCATAGATTTTTGCAGGCTCGAGATTGTGACCCAAGTAAGTATCACCTTTCCAAATTTCTACATGTGGATGCGGGTCGTCTTGGGTGTTTTGCACAGCTTCTAAAGTTCCCGAATTACCCGTTTCGCCAATCACATCACTTTGTTTAATGCTTGCCCCAACAACCAGTGTCGCTGGAATCGCTGAAAGATGCGCGTAGCGTGAAATAAAGCCACCTGAATGTTCAATCCATACTTGTCGCCCACGCAATTTATCTAAAAGTTCTGGTGGTGTATTTAAGCTGCGCTTAGAGGTTTCAATCACTTGGTTATATTCGGTTTCAGTCATTTCTACATAACTCTGATCTGCCCGAATCACAATGCCACCAGCCACTGCACGAATAGGCGTTCCATACTCGACAGGCACACTTACTGTTCCACTATAAAAGTCAAAGCCTTCGTGGGTTCCGTTGCGGTAGGCCCGGGTTGCTCCAGGTAAATGTGTCGCCCTCGAGCTTATGGTTGCACCCTCGATAGGCACGGTATAGCCACTAGGCCAGTTAGGATCAAAAACAGCTTGCGATAAATCCTGCAAACGTTCATATACAGCCGTACTCATGGCTACATTGCTACGCGCCAAATCGGCGGCAGTTTGCCCTTCGCTATTTTTCAGGATTGGGTCAGCCGCAGCATTCATAAGAGAAACCAAAACCTCTAGGTTCTTATTGTCTCTAGCTGCATACATAAGAGCCGTCCAGCCGGTGCTGGTCTGAGTATTTAGATTGGCTCCAGACTTGATAAGGGTACTTAAAATATCTGGATTGGTACTCGAGCTAGCTGCATACATCAAAGGGGTTTGTCCAAATTCATCTTGGGCATTGATATCAGCACCTGATTCGATAGCCTTGGCGACACTCCCTACGTCGTCTGTTTTAACCAAGCTAAAAAGATTAGTATTAGCAGCACTTACAGAAGCTTTTTGGCCAGAATTGATAAAGGGTAAAGATACAATATTGGCACGCCACAACAAAAAAAGGGCCGCGATAACCGCTAAAAGTGCGGTAAATAGAGTGATTATGAGTCTCACGCCCTCACTTTATAACGCTTAGGTTTACAATAGGTGAAGACCAGCATGAACTTTTTCACATGACCCCTGAAATCAGTTTTTTGTAAGACCTGGCAGTCTAAACTTATTTTAAGTTTGAGGTAACAGTCCTCCCAGTACCTCACTCTCCTCTTCCTCCTCTAAGGTTCCGCTAACGCGGAACCAATTTTTTGCTCTATATCTAGTACTCAAAATACACAAAATACATTAGCAATAGGCATATGATAACTTGGGATAAGTCACTCTAGGTTATTTATCCTATGGATCTCTGGAAAACCCCAAAATCACCGTGTGAGAAAATTCACTTCTTGTAAGTTTTTGCTTATTATGAGAGTTTTTTCACCTAAATGAGAGGATTTCTTAAACTAAACCCAGACTTTTCATAAGAAATCCCTTAAAAATAGCCTAAGCACATTTTACAAAAATGTGCAGTGACGCATGACCGAAGGATAGTTTCCTCTTATGAATAAAATGTTCCAGAGGACTTTAGTACACCTTTTAGAGGAGGGCTTTACAATTTATGAAACGTTATCGTTACCTTGGGATTTTTATTTTTGTGGGTTTAGCATTGCTGCTGAGTGCCTGTGGAATTACGAATCCAAACCCAAATCCAGAAACCCTTTGGACTGAACAGAAACTTGGAAACTATGTCAAGAACGTAGGAACCAAGAGCAGTCTAGCTTCTTTGGCTGCTAGCAACAGTGCGCTTGCAGCACTCGCTGCTATTCCCGCCAATGGACCCGTTGGGGACCTTTCAGCTCTAGCCAATCCAGAAGCCATGCAAAATGCTGACCTTACTGAAACCTTTCTTAACAGTGTAGCTTTAAACGGTCTGGCCAATCATTCGCTTTCAACAACCAATGGTAACGGTGGTGTTCACCATCTACCCACAGGTATTTGGGAATATAACAAGTTTGAAAATACTTGGAACTACCAAGGTCATTCTGAAGATTTAATTGTCAAATTCTGGTGGGGGAATATTCCTTACACTGGAGCCTATACCCACATTACGCTTACCCTTGATTGGGATGCTTTAAGCCCAACTACCACTGTAATCAAAGGTCATGAAACCCTCGAGGTTCCTACTGGGCTTAAGATCCACTTCAATAAAGATGGTATCAATGCTGGTCATATCAACATTATGGTTGATTGGTATGAGTCTGATTGCGGTGTAAAAACTCCTGAACCTAGCTATATCGAAGTTAAGGGTAACTTTGGCCATTATGGCAGCGACGTTGCGATTGATTTCGGCTTTAACATCAACAAACAACATCGCCCAACTGACAATCAACTCACTGCTCAGTTTGAAAATGATGATTATGACACCAGAATTTCCAGCAAAGGCTATGTTCAGATTGCTGTTGGAAAAGACAGTGGCAAAGTCTACTGGGATAATGTTTTCAAAGGGTATATCTTCCGCGATACCAACTGTGTGTTCACTGATCTTAAAATTGTTTATGGTGAAATCAAACTTGGTGCTACCTTTACACTTGGCGGCAAGACCGATACTTTAGAACTCCAATTTATCTTCAAGAATATTGTTAAGAACCAATACGGTATCCTTTCAGTAGATCTTGATAAGGGTAAAGTTTTAGTCAATGGTTACATTGTTGCCCAATTTAGTGGAACGCTTGACACCAGTGGCGAAAAACTCATGATCACCTTTGCTGATAAAACCGTTTCTCTGGCTGATTTCCTTGGAAACTATTTAGGTGATCTAAACCTCGAGATACCAGTTGGACTTTTAGGAATTCTGTTCAATACCAGCCTAGCCGAGTTACCTGCTTTACCTTTCTTCTAAGAATTAGATTCTTACAACACTTGCGTTCAAAATATTTTGAACGCAAGTGTTCTTTTTTTATCCATTAGCAGTTCCAAGACTCATTCACAATCTGTCTATGACCAGATAATACCTGCTACATCTACTCAGCTTGCCACTGAATACGCTCTAAGTGTGTTGCTTTTCCCTGATCAATTTCAATAGATAACGCACAAAGTGTACCTGTTTGCTCAGAGGCCTTATAGCGTGAGGGTATCTTCTGCACAATGCGCTTATAAACCTCGTCATAGTTCATACCAATTGAAGAATCTTGGGCACCTGTCATTCCCACGTCGGTAATATAAGCAGTTCCATTTTTAATGGTTTCATCTGCCGTTTGGACATGGGTATGTGTACCAATTACCGCGCTTACCCGGCCAGACAAATGAAAGAGCATTATTTTCTTTTCGCTGGTGGCTTCAGCGTGAAAATCAACGATGATTGTATCTTGCTTGGGAAGGTGCTCGAGTACCCCATCGATGGCTCTAAAAGGGCAATCCAAAGCATCCATAAAAATTCGCCCCATAATCTGCACTACATGAATACGCTCGTCTGCAACCTGAAAGCTGGCAAACCCTAAGCCTGGTGTACCCGTAGGGTAATTCAGAGGGCGAATGAGGTGGGGGGTTTCTTCTAAAAGACCGAAGACTTCCTGCTGATCCCAGGTATGATTCCCCAAGGTCACCACGTCTATACCCATATCCAAAAGTTGCTCAAAATGCTTACGGGTAATGCCAAATCCACCTGCCGTATTTTCACCATTGGCAATCACAAAGTCATACTCAGAGCGATACTTTGCTAAGTACTGCTTGCTTACCGTTAACCCTGGTCGGGCAAAGATATCTCCAATAAAAAGAACTTTCACAAGGTTAAGATAACAAAATTATTAATACTTTCCCATTTTGGTGAGACTCAATTGACCATCTTAGGGCTTTCTGGCTTGCTCGGTATACCAAGCTTTCCAAAGCTGCTCATCCCATCCTACTGACAAGGTATTCCCGCTTCGCACCAGAGGTTGAATCATCAACTTTGGGTCGTCAATCAACTTTTGCATCATTTGCTCATCAGGTACTCGCATATGCGCAAGACCCGTCTCTTGATAGGCCTTACTTTTGTCATCAACCAAGGCTTTAAGTCCAAATTTATCAACAAATCGTCTTAATTCACCCAAAGCTATTTCCCGTTCTTGCAAATCTACAAAATGGGGCGATAATCCACGCTCCTTAAAGAAACGTTGAGCTTTTTTACTGTCTTGGGATTTGTTGGTGCCAAAAATCTGAATGGTTATAGATGTTGCCATCACCCTAGCATAGACTTCTGGCCCAAATCTTGGTTTACTACGAAATACAAAAACTCGAGCCGGTATCATCCATTCAACAGGCGTTAGACTGAGCGTTCGACTAAGCTCACGCCAAAGTCTCACACCGAAGGCTCAGGACAAATCTGGTCATAGACAAATTCAGTTGAGAAAATGCTACCTTCATAAAAATTACATGGTAATATGCCCCATGCAGGCAAGGGTCATTCTAGGATTTGTATTAAATGTCATCAGAGGTTTTGATGAAGGTCTTCTTTGGGCTATCTTGATACTACTTAAAATGACTAGGCTGTTTAAGCATCGTTTTGGACTAGCTGTAACGAGGAAGTTATCCTCTGAGGTGCATGGTATCAACCTGCATCTAGCAGTTTATAAAGATCATTTTTACCCTCAACAACGAAAAAAGACACTCTTTTTACCCGCTTCAAATAATGACTGGTTACGTAAGCTTAATAGAAATGGTGTTTTAGGTCTTTGGGGGTTTGTAAGTAAAACAGCAATTCACCGTTGCTGAAAAGGTCTTGGTCCAATTAAATAGTTCTTGCCTCAACACGCAATCCTAACGGGTTGATGGGTGTTTTTCTTTTTTAGGTCAACACCTTAACAACCTTGAACCTACTTTTTTGGAGGCAAGACAGTATGAATGAACGTAAAAAACAATTAGATGCAACAATCACCCAGATAGAGAAACAATTTGGCAAAGGTGCAATCATGCGCCTTGGAGAAGAATCCCACCTGATGGAACAAGGGATTATCTCTACAGGCTCAATGAGCGTAGATTTGGCCCTAGGTATAGGAGGAGTCCCTAGAGGAAGAGTCATAGAAATCTATGGACCTGAATCAGGAGGAAAAACCACCCTGTCTCTGCATGTCATTGCTGAAGCTCAGCGTGAGGGTGGGGTAGCTGCCTTTATAGACGCAGAACATGCCCTGGACCCAGGCTATGCCAAGGCTATTGGGGTAGATATAGATAACCTACTAGTCTCTCAACCAGATACTGGTGAACAAGCCCTAGATATTGCCGAACTCTTAGTTAGAAGTGGTGCCGTAGATGTAATCGTGATTGATTCTGTAGCTGCTTTAGTCCCTAGGTCTGAAATTGAAGGTGAGATGGGTCAGGCTTTTGTAGGGGTTCAGGCTCGTTTAATGAGTCAGGCCCTAAGGAAACTCACTGGTATCTTAGCTAAAAGTAAAACAACCATGATTTTTATCAACCAAATCAGGGAGAAAATTGGGGTTATGTATGGGAACCCTGAAACCACTCCTGGTGGACGAGCCTTAAAGTTTTATGCTTCGGTAAGAATGGAAGTAAGGCGCAAGGGTGACTTAAAAGTTGGGGGAGACAAAGTAGGAAACCAAGTCAGGGTCAAGATTACCAAGAACAAGGTTGCTCCACCATTCAAGGAAGCAGAGATTGAAATCTTATTTGGTCATGGCATTGACAAGTTAGGTGACCTTGTAAACATTGCTACAGATTTAGACATTATCCAGAAATCTGGGTCTTGGTTTAATTATGGGGAATCTAGGCTAGGCCAGGGTAAGGAGAAAACTGTGGCTTCTTTGCTCGAGAACCCAAACATGATAGAAGAAATAAAGCAAAAAGTGATTGTTGAAGTAAAAAGCTCTCCAAGTAAAATCAAAATCAAAACTGCCAGTGATGACAAGGATGAATGAAGACTAGAAGCTAAAGGACAAGAAGTGAGGACATCGTTATGAATATTGGTTTATTAATTCTCGACCTACTTATCGGGTTGGTGATTGGTGGCATCATCGGATTTGCCATTCGCCAACGCCGTGACCAAGATATTTTGCGACAAGCGCAATCTGATGCTGCCCAACTAAGAGCCAAATCTGAGCAAGATGCTCGGCAAATTTTGGCCCAGGCTGAAGGGCAAAAACGTGAGCTGATTGAGCAAGAAAGAAGCAGGCTCGAGCAAGAGGCCGAGCGAAGCCGAGCCCAGCTTGACCAAGACTTGGGCCGCTTGCGACAAACTGCCGAACAAGACTTAAACCGCATCCGCGAAGCTCTAGAACGTGACCGCATCTATGTGCGCGACCAGCGTGAAGAAATCAAGCGTGAGCGTGAAAAAATAGAACAGCTCGAGGATCGTCTAACCAAACGTGGGGAACAACAAGATTCAAGAGCCCTCAAACTAGATGAAAGCGAAGAAAAGCTTAACGAGCGCGAGTCTAGCCTAAAAGTTCAAGAAGAAAACCTAGGCAGCAAGACTGCTGAAATCGATAAACAGCTCTACAGCATTGCCCAACTTAGCCGTGAGCAAGCTGCTGAACAAATCATGCAACGCCTAGATAAAGAACTCGAGCGTGAAAAAGCCATGCGCATTAAAGGTGAACTCGAGAAAGCTGATGCTGATGCCAAACGCAAAGCCTATAACATCATTGCCCAAGCCGTTCAGCGCAGTGCCTCTGAAGTCTCTGCCGCCATTAGCGTGTCAGTGGTTCCGATTCCTAGTGACGCTATGAAAGGCCGCATCATCGGGCGTGAAGGCCGTAATATTCGCACCTTTGAAGCTCTAACTGGTGTTGACTTAATTATTGATGACACCCCAGAAGCCGTATTACTAAGCAGCTTTAACCCTCTGCGCCGTGAGATTGCCAAAATGGCCCTAACTGAACTGGTCTCGGACGGACGTATTCACCCTAGCCGCATCGAAGAAGTAGTGCAAAAAGCCCAGCAAGAAATGCAGTCCTATATCCGTGAACGCGGTGAAGAAGCTGCCTTAGAAGCTAATATCGTGGGATTAAAACCTGGCATGATTCAGCTTTTGGGTCGGATGCACTTTAGAACCTCTTATGGGCAAAACGTTCTTAAACACTCGGTACAGGTAGCCCACCTAACCGGCATTATGGCTTCTGAACTGGGGATAGATGAGGCTATGGCCCGCCGAGCTGGCCTTTTACATGACATAGGTAAATCCATTGACCGCGAAATTGAGGGTACTCACACCGAAATCGGGGCCAACCTTGGCAAGCGTTTTGGTGAACCTAGTGAAGTGATTGACGCGATTGCACACCACCACGACCTTGACTTAGCTGAAACGCTTTTTCCAGTGATTGTGCAAGCTGCTGACGCAATTTCGGCTGCTCGCCCTGGTGCCAGACGCGAATCTCTAGAGAGCTATCTAAAACGCCTCGAGGGCTTAGAATCAATCGCTACGAGCTTCCCTGGAGTAGAAAAGTCCTTTGCCATTCAAGCAGGTCGGGAAATTCGTATTATTGTTCAACCTGACAAAGTTGATGATGCCTCGGCTGTCCTTTTAGCTAGAGATATTGCTAACCGAATTGAGCAAGATATGGAATATCCTGGGCAGGTTCAGGTTACGGTAGTCAGAGAGTCTAGGGTGGTGGAATACGCAAGATAATCAAATTGTCCTGCTCTCTACTAATTTTTGAAAATCAAGTGGTTAAGTGATTCAAATAACTTAGCCACTTTTTTGTTTGCCAACAGTTAGCTTTTAGGATTCTTTGTTTAATTATTCGCTTCTTCTAAACGCCTGTAGGCTTCTGTATCCTTTAATGGCTCATTCATTTGAATGTAATCAAAAGCAGTTTTACCAGCACTATCTATCATTAAAGGGTCGGCTCCATAAGCCAACAAAGTTGTAATAATCTCAGGGTTGGTGTTGCTTTGTGCAGCAAACATCAGGGCTGTTTTTCCTTCTAAATCAACAGCATTGACATTTGCCCCTGCTTCTAGAAATAACTCGAGATTTCATGCCTTAAACCATAGCACTGTCTCTCATGTTTGAACCCTAAAAACCTAACACCCTGATACCTTAAATCCTGTTCACTTTCACTTGACAACGCCCCATTTTTGCCCTAAACTATGTATACCTTAGTTAATAAGGTAAGTCACTGCGCACAGTGTGTTATACAGCGCGTTTATAAAGGAGATCATGCAACACTCGAGACCAGCACCAAGACCTTATCAGCATTTGCCCACCACGCCGAAAATCTCTAGTATTCCCAACCCAAATCTGAAAGGAGTCGGGATGAATAACGCCGCAACACTCTTTCGTGATTTACTCACCACCTGGCAACATGACGCAAGCTCTGAACGTGTCGAAACCTTAGCTGCCGAACTGAGTTCTCAAGTCGCCAGCAATGACACCTCACTTTGCGTGGGGCTTATGAATACCCAGAGTATTCCTACCCTCTTTGGACTGATTTACTTTTTAGATGGCTATGGCCTACTTCTACGCCAGCGTTACCGCCAACAACGAGATGGGGTATTTATCTATATAGACCGCAAAACTGAAGCCCCAAATGAATTTACTGGAAATAAGGTAAAAGAACGCGTGTTTGAACCCATTTACTTACAAGCTGCCTAGTTTGATTAAAGATTGAAGATTAAAAATTAATAACCTTAAACCCAATCTTCACTCTTTAATCTTCACTCTTCACTCTATGCTAAGGAGACTTTTATGACCATTAACTGGAAAACCTTACTAACCCAACTATCCGAACCCTTTACCAAAGAAGACATTTTCTGGCGTGCCGGTGCAACGACTCGTGACAAAAAGCGGGCTCAGGCTCTGGCATACGCCGAACCACGCATCTATGAAGACCGCCTCAACGAAGTCTGCCCAGGAGACTGGTCAGTTAAATTTATTCCCTGGGGCGAAACTCGGCTGATTTGTGAACTTACTATTCATGGTGTAACCCGCTCCTCAACCGGTGAGTTTGATAGCGAAAAACGTAACGCCATTGCCGAAGGCACAGTTGCCGAAGCTCAGGCTTTTAAGCGGGCTTGCAGCAAGTTTGGCTTGGGGCGTTATCTCTATGATTTGCCTGTGTTGTGGGTAGACTATGACGAAGAAAAAAGTCGTCTAAAAGAAACACCTGAAATACCCAATAAATTTTTGCCTAGAATTGCTGTCAACGAAGCTCAAACTTTAGACTTTATAACTACCAGTCTTACCCCTGACCGTGCCAATGCTATGAGTAGCGAACTCGAGAAACTTGGCTACCCCAAACCTGAACAGTTGCGCCTAGCTTCATCCGTATTAGAGAAGCCCATCAAAAACTTAACCCATCTAAGTGATGGCGAGGCTTTTGAGGTCTGGAGTTATGCCAAACGGGTCACGCGTCAAGCAGCCTAAACAAGGGGCTAAAGCCCCTTGTCATTACCAAGCCATAAAGTTCAAAATTGCTAAGGTTTGTCATCAAATATAGAAACTAAGGGCAGGGTGAACCTTCCCTTTTGAAGGGATAGGGTTGTGAAGTCAGGGAAGCGTCAGAGCAAAAGCAAGGTTATAAAGGGGTTAAAGTCTAGCTCAAAAACAAAAGCGGCTTCTAAAAAAAAGCCTCGGTCAACATCTAAAGCTACTAGCAAACAAAAAGCTACTCAAGCAAAAAGTAAAGCAAAAACCGTAGCGGGTTCAAAAACTCCAAAGGGCAAAGGGAAACTTGCACTTTCAAAAAAGATATCTCGAGTAAACCCTAGCAAAAAGCCAAAGGCCAAACCAGCAAAAAGCAAGAAGCAAGCTAGACTCGAGTCTTCTAAGTCAGCTATTAAAAAAATAGCTCCACGCAAAAAGATGCCCAGAAATCGCTGGGTAGATGGTGAACGCGAAGCGATTATTTACCTGTGCGGGCGTTGCAAAAAACAAGTCGAATTATTTTTGCCAGCCAAAGTAGTCTGTAGCCGTTGTGGAAATGTAATGAAAACGCAAGCAAGTACCCCTGCCTAATCATTATTTTATCTTTTATCATTTGGGAGGAAGAATGCTTAGTAAATCAATAGATTGTCCGCACTGTCAGGGAGAAGGATATGTGCTGGAGATGGGCAGAGCCAGATACTCGAAGTCGTTGTGAGGTTTTTGAAGAAAGTGAATCTTTTGTTATTTGCAAACATTGTAAAGGTGAAGGGATACTCGAGGTATGCGAGATTTGTTTAACACCTTTTAGGATTGAACATGGAACAGAAGTTTGTGGGTGTGAGGTGGTGGAGCTTCCGAAAGCCGCTTAAGATTTTTCTTATGATTTAGATGTTGAATGAATTATTTCAAAGCCTTATTCATAAAACTCAGCTAAGCTCGAGAAATGGAGCAAGTTTTTCGTTCCAAAGATAAAAGTCAACAGCGAGCTTTAAGCACACTCGAGTATGGGTTAGGACGAGAAAGTTTTTACATCGTCTCAAGCAATGACTTTTTCTGGCTGATAACAGCATTTTTTGCCATACCAATGCTTTCTGTATTTTTATGGGGTGCTATTGACAGCTTTAATAAAAACGATTACGAGATTACTTTCGGCATTTGCGTTTTTGCGCTCACATATTTTCTCGGTTTTATCTTCATGTATAGAATTCGACGACGTAGACGTGCTTTGTTACCTCAGTATATGCAACATTTTGCACCAGATACACTTACATTCAAAGAAGAATACCTTGAATATGTTTGCCCTTATCCTATTTTCTACCCTTTACGCAAAGGCGAATCCTTTGGGCAAAAAATAATACAGGTTTGGCATTATCCAAACATCAAGCTCGTTTCAATTTTTAGGAACAAATCAAAGAAAATTGTCTCTATTGATATAAAAGCTGGGGGTGCAAATGTGAGTTTGAACCAATTTGGGAATAAAGAAGACTTAGCAATGACCTTCAAAACCTTCGTACCTCAAGCTGTCATTGAATCCGATCACCAGCCAATACTCCCATTATGGGCTAAAATTGTAGGTATTACAGTAGGCATTATTCTTATTGGTTTTTACTTCTGGGTAATGTGGTTAGCCAAAACTTCCAAGCTATAGATTCAGAAATCCTTCTAACTCAAATCCGACTAAACCGCTCGACATTAAGCAATTGTAAGTGTATACTAAAAATCGGAATGAATCCTATTTTACTATTACTATAGGGTCTAGCTAAGAGTAAACCCTCCTTACAGCAGGGAAACGCTCAAAATCACTTTTACACTTCGCTTGAAGCGATAAATGCTATGAGAAAGAGGCAACTATGGGGCAACTGGAAATTAAGAATCTACACGCAAGAATTAAAGACGGTGAGGCTATTTTGAATGGGGTTGACTTACTTATCCCTAGCGGCGAGGTTCACGCCTTAATGGGACCCAACGGTTCAGGCAAATCTACACTAGCCAAAGTTATCGCTGGTGACCCCAGCTATGAAATTACCCAGGGTGATGTACTGGTAGACGGTGAAAGCATTTTAGAAATGGAACCCGATGAGCGGGCTAGGGCCGGTCTTTACTTGGCGTTTCAATATCCTGTCGAAGTCCCTGGCGTGAGTATCGCCAACTTTTTGCGTCTGGCTGTGAATGCGCGTTTGCCCGAAGGTGAAGAAGTTAGCGTACTGGATTTTTATAAGAAATTGCAAAAAGCTGTCAAGGATGTCAATTGGGATGACTCGATTCTCGAGCGCAATCTGCACGAAGGCTTCTCCGGTGGCGAAAAGAAACGCAGCGAAGTTATGCAGATGCTGGTTTTAGAACCCAAGTATGCCATTCTGGATGAAACTGATTCAGGGCTGGATGTAGACGCACTTAAAACTGTTTCCGAAGGTGTCAATGCTGCTAGGGGTCCTAACTTTGGTGCACTAGTTATCACGCACTATCAACGCCTACTCAATCACATTGTGCCTGACGTAGTTCACGTTATGGAAAAAGGCAGAATCATCAAAACTGGCCCCAAAGAACTGGCTATGGAGTTAGATCAAAAAGGGTATGACTGGGTAAAGCAGGCTGCCTAAGGGCGATTTAAGATTCAAGGTTAAAGATTGAAAATTAAAAACAATCTTAAATCTTCAATCTTCAACTTTCAATTCTTCCGAAGGAGGAAATAATGTCTGACGCAACGATTCACCCAGATGCAAGCAAGCTCGAGGGTATGACCCACGAGAGTCAATATAATTTTAGACTCAGCGAAGATTATGCTTACCGCTCTGAGAAAGGTTTAAGCAAACGCGTAGTAGAGGAAATTAGCTACATGAAAAACGAACCTGAGTGGATGCTCAAATTTAGACTCAAAGCTTTAGAAATTGCCGAGAAAAAAGGTCGCCCAAAGTGGGGTCCAGACACCGTTCCCAAATTAAACTTTGACGAGATTTATTTCTACATTCGCCCACAAGACAAGCAAGGCACCACCAATAACTGGGATGACATCCCTGAAGAAGTCCGCAACACCTACAAACGTCTTGGTGTTCCCGAAGCCGAGCAGCGCATTCTTGCTGGTGTAGGCGCACAGTACGAGAGTGAAATGGTTTATCACTCGCTTAAAGAAGAGTGGTCACGCCAAGGTGTGATTTTCCTAGATACGGACACAGGCTTAAAAGAATATCCTGAAATTTTCAAAGAACACTTTGCTACGGTTGTGCCACCTGAAGATAATTACTTTGCTGCCGTGAATAGTGCGGTGTGGTCTGGTGGGTCATTCGTGTATGTGCCAGCAGGCGTACAAATCGAAGTACCTCTGCAAGCCTACTTTTTGATTAACGCACAAAGTGCCGGACAATTCGAGCGCACCTTGATTATTGGTGAAAGGGGTAGCAAGTTTCATTATATTGAAGGTTGTACCGCACCTGCTTATACGACTGATGCCTTTCATAGTGGCGTGATTGAAATTATTGTCAAGGAAGATGCAAAGGCTCGCTACACCACTATTCAGAACTGGTCACACAATGTTTATAACCTAGTCACCCAACGTGCGCTTGTGTACAAAAACGCCAGCATGGGTTGGCTAGACGGCAACCTGGGCAGCAAAACCACTATGAAATATCCAAGCTGTTACCTCATGGAAGAAGGCGCACGCGGCGAAGTTTTATCAATCGCTTTTGCCAGCGACGGACAATGGCAAGACGCTGGAGCCAAGATGGTTCACGTTGCGCCAAACACCAGCAGCAGTGTGGTGAGCAAGTCTATTTCCAAAGGCACAGGACGTGCTAGCTATCGTGGTCTGGTACAAATCCACGAAGGTGCAACCAACGCCCGCAGCAATGTAGAGTGCGACGCACTTTTACTGGATGAACACGCTAAGACAGACACCTATCCGTATATTGAAATTAACGAAAAAACTGCACACGTTGGTCACGAAGCTACTGTTTCTAAACTTAACGACGAGCAGATTTTCTACTTGATGTCACGTGGTCTGCCAGAAGCTGAAGCGGCTGCATTGATTGTGCGTGGTTTCTTAGAGCCAGTGGCTAAAGAGTTGCCGCTCGAGTACGCTGTAGAACTGAACAGATTGATTGAACTCAAGATGGAAGGTTCCGTAGGTTAATGTCAAACAAATTATTCCAATCACTTACCCTCGTCGCATTTTTATTTAGTGTGACGGGGTGCAGTATAGGCTCCTCGAGCTAATCAGTAAAGAAAAAGTGTCGTAATAGGAAATATATGATTCATATTATACGTGAGCGTGCTACCAAAGAACAGATGCGGGAGATGCTCGAGGAGTCTTTCCTGAAAGGAGTATAATGAGTCTATGCACTATCAAGAAATAAAAGAAAAGGCTGTTGGTCTTAGCATTAAAGAACGTGCAGCTTTAGCTCATGAGCTTTTGCAAACGCTCGAAGAGCCCTCAAAAGAAGAGATTGAAGAACTTTGGATTAAAGAAGCAGAGCGGAGGCTCGAGTTAGTCGAGCAAGGCAAGATAAAGGTTATCTCAGGTGAGGAGGCACGAAAGCGTGTCCGAAAAACCTTACCGTGAGTCTTACCTAGAAGTTGCACTCGAGGAAATTCTCGAAATTGAGTTTTACCTCGAGATGCAGCGCGAAGGACTTGGCGAGGTTTTTCGCAGTGAGCTAAACAAGGTTGTAGATTTGCTCCTCGCCTTTCCCGAAAGTGGACTTGTCGTTAGCCTCAAAGGAATTCGTCGCAGCTTACTGAGCCGTTTTCCCTATGCTGTGCTTTATGTGCCAACAGATGAAACACTTCTTATTCTAGCAGTCGCGCATACGAGCCGAGCCCCAAGTTATTGGGAAGGCAGATTTTAAGGACTGAATGATTTATATTATCCGTGAACGTGCCACCAAAGAACAGATGCAAGAGATGCTCGAGTTTTATAAAGAATCTCAGTACATCAAACTTGCTGTAGATATTGAACAAGAAATAGCAGCAGGTGGCGCAGAGTGGCACTACGAATGCGAGGAAGTTTTACTCGAGGCAAGAAGTGAGCAAGAAAATATCTGGGGTGCTAGTTGGTATTGGCAAAACAAGAGTATTCGTTATGACTCGATGATTAACCGCCGTCCACCACAAAACCGTTCTGATGAAGTGGATGACCCAGCATTAAGAAAGCGTGTCGAGCAAGTCATTCTCAAACTATTTGATGGAGTTAAACCATGACCGCAACTGATTTTGAAAAACGCAAAGTGGGTTTTCTAAAACAACCCTTTCCCCGTCGCCTTGGCAATTTGGCAGTTAATGTCAAACGCATCGCTGCTCACTCAGATGACACAACTAGAGAAGGAGCTTTGTTTTGGCTGACGGAAACCCGTCACTTTGCCGAATGGACGATGAAAGATGCTCCTGAAAATTTGCAAGGTCATTTGTCTCAGTTAATTAAGCAGCTTTCAGATTGGGAATTAAATTGGAATGAACTCTGGGCAAACTCTGAGAAGAAATCTGAGCTTCAAAATACAACTAAATCTTGGTCAAATATCTTATTTGAAAAAATGGACGAACTATTAGCAGTCAAAGTTTAATTTTGGGAGGATTTATATTCATGGCTACATTAACCGACAATTCAGTCATTTCAAAAGATAGCATCGAAGCTATTATCAAAAAATACAACGAACCCGTCTGGCTGGCCGAAGAACGCCGCGCCGCCCTGCGCTCATTTGAAAACATGCACTTCCCCACCGAGCGTGATGAAGTCTGGCGTTACACGCAACTCAAACGATTTTCCACAGATGATTTAGCACTGGTAGATGCGCCTAAAGACAAAAGTGTCAGTGAACGCATTCAAATGCGTATTACTGACTCCGATGCAGAAGGCATCATTGTTCACAAAGGTAATCAAGTCGTTCAATATGAGGCCAACATTGCTGAATCAGGTGTGATATTCACTGACCTTCGCACGGCTCTACAAAAACATGAAGCACTTGTAAAAGAACATCTCTTTAGCGCAGTAAATGCAACCCAAACCAAATACAGCGCACTCAACGCGGCAGTTTGGGAAAACGGTACTTTTGTTTATGTTCCAAAAAATGTTGAAGTGGATTTACCACTTGGTGCCTTTATCACCGCCGACAAAGGCGGGCTTATTGCACCTAGAACTTTGATTGTTTTAGAAGCCAATGCCAAAGCAACATTCATTGACGAATATAGCAGCGAAGAATTCGGCGAGAGGCTGTTTGTATCTGGTGCTGTTGAACTTATTCTTAAAGACGGAGCTAAACTGCGTTATGTAAATCTTCAAAACTGGAGTCGCACGGTTGCACATATCAATAAAATGCAAGCAAAGTTAGATAGAAACAGTAGGCTCGAGTCCCTTACTGTAAGTCTTGGTGCTGATGCTGCCAGAGCCGAAGTGGAAAGCCTTTTAGACGGGCCAGGCAGTGAGTCTGAAATGCTCGGGCTATATTTTGCAGATAAAGGTCAGCATTACAATCAGTACACCTTGCAACATCACCGCAAAGACCACGCTTTTAGTGATTTGCTCTTTAAGGGTGCGTTGCGTGATGGTTCTAAAGCAGTATATTCAGGCATCATCAAAGTAGATGAGGACGCACAAAAAACTGATGCCTATCAAACCAACAGAAACTTTTTGCTAGACCGCGAAAGTGAAGCCGTGAGTATTCCACAACTCGAGATTGCAGCCAATGACGTAAAATGTTCGCACGGCTCTAGCATCTCCCCCGTTCCCGAAGATCAGCGTTTTTATCTGATGAGTCGTGGTTTACCACCCGAAATTGCCGAACACGTTTTGGTCACCAGTTTTCTGCACGAAGTAACCAGCCGTGTCACGCTGCCTAAAGTTGCAGAATACGTCGAGCGCATCGTACAAGCGAAACTTGGTGTACCAGGTGTGAAAGAAAAGTTATAAGAAAGGAAAAGTAAAGATTGAAGATTGAAGATTTTTTCAGGCAGCAAAATAAAAATAATCTTTACTCTTTACTTTTTACTCTTTAATCAATATGGAAAAAATTGCCGTAGCCAAAGTATCCGATTTTAGTGAAAATACAATGGACGTTTTTGAAGTGAATGGGAACTATGTCGTTGTCATTTATCAGAGTGGTAAGTTTTATGCAGTACCTGATCAATGTACACACGCTAAATTCCCACTGCACGATGGTGAAATTTTAGAAGGGAAAATAAAATGTATTCATCATGGGGCTTGCTTTGATTTAGAAACTGGCAAGCCTACATTACCTGCGGTTAAACCCATCAAGCTCTATCAAACCGAAGTGATTGACGATACCATTTATGTTATTTATCAGGAAAATTAAATCGAAATACAACCTAATCGCATTGCAGTCGCAGAGTCAAATGATGTGCGTTGTAGCTTATTCCGTGGCCGCGTCAACAAGGGGTTGCAACCCCTTGTTGATCACAAGCGTAGTCAGTTTATATTTCACTATAAAAAGCGAACTCGAGCAATTATGAAACTTCAAAGTATTCACCACGTAGCTATCATTTGTTCTGACTATCAAACCTCAAAGCATTTCTACACAGAAATCCTTGGCTTGACTGTTCTACGTGAAACCTACCGTGCCGAACGCGACTCTTACAAACTTGATTTGGAATTAAACGGCGTACAGCTCGAGCTTTTTTCTTTTCCTAATCCGCCACTTCGCCCTTCTTACCCAGAAGCTAGAGGTTTAAGACATCTAGCCTTTACAGTAGATGATATTGAAGGGTTTACAAAGTATCTCGAGTCACATCAGATCAAAGTAGAACCCATTCGCACCGATGAATTAACTGGTAAACACTTTACATTTTTTGCCGATCCTGACGGGTTGCCCCTAGAACTTTACGAAGCATAAATCTCAACGTATTCATTAGTTGACAAATATAGATCCTCGAGCTATGATTCGACTAATGAATTAGTTAAGGAGGTTCTATGCCCAGATATAAATCTACTGGCCCCACCGAACGCGAATTAGATATTTTAAGAGTCCTATGGCAATATCCTTCACTCAGCGTACGTGACATTCACCAATACTTAGAACATTTAGAGCTCAGCTTCACCACCATTCAAACCATGCTTAATGTGATGTTTGAAAAAGGCCTAGTCAAACGCAAACTCACTGGGCGCACCCTGATTTATTCAGCAAAAGTAAGTCAGCAGGATGCTGAGAACGACATTGTAGGTGACGTACTAGAACGCGTTTTTGGTGGTTCTGCCAAAGCCCTGCTAGCTCGTGCGCTTGGCGTAAAGAAAGCCTCTAAAAAAGAACTCGAGGAAATCCAGCAACTTCTCGAGCAAGCTAAAAAGGAGCAATGATCATGACCTCTCTGCGCTCATTTATAAATCAAGACCTTGGACTCATCATGATTGATTCTCTGTGGCAGGGTTTAGCTGTTAGCATTGCGCTAGTTATTCTTTTACTCTTTTTACGCAAACCAACCCTGCGTTATAGTATTGCTTGCACCGCTTTAGCCTTGGTTTTAATTTTGCCAATCGTTTCTTATATTGGTTTACCCACATTCTATCCAAATAATCTTGCAACACCTGATGTCGAAACGGTTATACTTAATCCATCTACTAATCTTGAAACGCTTAGTCAAACCACACCGACAAACTTACCAGTTACATCACCTCGAGCATTCACGCTAGTTAATACTGTTTCTACATCACAAAAGCTCGAGTCTTACTTACCTTGGCTCAGTCTGTTCTGGATTCTAGGCGTGCTGATATTATCCTTGCGCCTAGTTATCAATCTCTATCTTATTGAGCGTTATCGCAAACATCAGGTTCAGGCTGCACCTGAATGGATACAACAAAAACTACAATCTCTTTCGCAAAAATTAAATCTCAAAAAATCCGTCCAACTTTTGCAAAGTAACATTCTGGATATACCCGCAGCCGTAGGTTTTTTCAAACCGGTCATTCTGTTACCTGCTAGTACCCTAATTGGATTAACGCCAAATCAACTCGAGCTTATCCTAGCTCACGAACTAGCCCACATCCAACGTCGTGATTATCTAGTCAATCTTTTGCAAACACTAGCTGAAACCATGCTCTTTTATCATCCAGTCGTATGGTGGATTTCTGGCATCATCCGGCAAGAGCGTGAACATATTTGTGATGATCTGGCACTGCAAATCACTGGACAAGAAAGAATAGTCTATGCCGAAACATTGGGAAGACTCGAGACTCTAAGAGGGAATCTAGCCATGACCACAACCGGCGGAAATCTGGTGACGAGAATTCGTAGATTGTTGGGTAGACCAGCTAAAAGAGAATTGCAATGGATACCCTCACTTATTGCACTTGCACTAACAGTTTTGTGTGTGTTTGTGTTGAAAATAATAGTTTTGCCCAGAGTATTTCTGAACCAGAACAGATTTCACAGCAACCTAATATTCTTAGCACTAGCATTGCGGTTAATCCAGCAAATCCAAGTCAAATAGCCATGAATACGACTATTGCCACTGAAAGCGATTGTCAACCACTAAAATGCGATATGCACGGGGTTTTATATACAACCTTAAACGGCGGAAAAACATGGCAGGAGCAAGTAGGAAAAGATAAGGTTTTAAGCAATAGTGTTTATGTAAATTCCATTGGGGAGGTTTATAGATTTTGGAACCCTATATGATATTTACCGAGTTGAGTCTCTTTGATGATGTTCGTTCATTCTTAACATGTATTTGACCCACAATCACCTTTGAAATATACCCCTAGTAGCAATCTCATTCTTCCAAAATCCATCACATCCATAGCTGTTACCACCAATCCAAATAATCAATATCAGTTACTTAACCTATGCTATTCACAATGAAAGTATTACTGAAGTGAGATATTCTGTTAGAAAAAAGAACTGAGGGAAAGTTGTTAAAAACAACGAACGTAGCCCATTTGATGTTTCATCGACAGAGATGATAATACAATTTTGGGAACACCTATGGAGATTCAAATTATTTTAGGAAACGACAAAACACTATCTGTTTTTTGGGGTATATATGAAGAGCCGTATAATCCACCTACTTTTATTGCTACCAGCACAGACGGTGGGGAAACGTTTACAGAACCACAAAAATTACCTTTGGATATACCTGGGAACTTTTATCGACGTTGCTTTTACAATGGCGACTATTACTAATTGCACAACAAAAAATAGATAAAAAATTTGATTTAGCATTACTTAAATCCCAGAGATTTGTGGCAAGACCTGGGAAAGTTATCCTTTAAAAATCGTACCTCAACAAGAAGGTTTCGATACAACAGTTGGAATTCATATCTTTAAACTATCTAGATATTTCAAAAAGTCGGGGTTATTGATGTTGCTTACACCCTAAGTGATCTTAAAGGATGTTTCGATGATAAAGGCGAAGATATCTAATGACCCAAACTGTCCACTATGATGTTTTCTATATGTACAGCACTGACAATGGGAAAACATTTTCGGAACCAGAGAAAATCAATCCTGCTCCCATTTCTCAAATGAATTCGTCAAAAGTCTTAGCATTTCTTCTCCATCTATCTCTATTGCTTCAACCAATCAAGAAGCCCTAATCTCCTGGGTAGGAACCAAAGAAGGTCAGGGAACCCAAGCCTACCTAACTAGAGTCAAACGCTAGATTCAGCAAATGTGCAAACGGAACACTTTGCGCCGTTTGCACTACATTCCCGTCATTGCGAGCCTCAGTATAGGGTGTTTTCAATTCTGATAAAGCTCATCCTTACTATGTCCGCGAAAGAAGCCTTTAGCTGGGCGTATCATGCCGTTATCATAGCTATGAAGATTCAAAGATGTTACCTCTGGCTAAAGGCTTTTTAGCAATCTCCCTGCACTTACTTTGCAGCAAACTTAGTGCAGGGAGATTGCTTCGTCGCTCGTCTGTTGCAAATGACACAATACTTGAAGTTTGTAATTTCCTCACTCTATAAACGCTTCTCGCAATGACGAAAGGAAAGACTGAAAATCACTTACTCTCAAATTTATAGAAACTACTTGGTCAATGTTTATGTTCCTGCGCCACTGGCATACTACGCAACTTACTCACCGTTTCAAAATTGGCTCTTTGACAACGCTGAGGTGGTAAGCCACGCAAAATAAGCTCGAGGTCATCCACTAGCCTCTCCCCCATGCCATGCCACACTTCGGGGATATTGCCAGCACGGTGAGCAGAAAGTAAGGTGTTCGGCGTGCGCCTAGCACGGTGGTCAGCCGGAATAGGCTCTTGATTAAAAACATCAATCGCCACACGAATATGACCACTTTGGGCAGCATCTAACATCTCATCAAAATTGACCACACCAGCACGACTAGCCAAAACCACCACTGAACCTTTTTGCATCACAGAAAATTGCTTAGTACCTATCGCACCTTGATTTTCCGAAGTGGTTGCAGCTAATATAAACACAACTTTTGAACGCGCAAAGAGTTCTTGTAAACCCACGGGTTCAACCTGCATTTCACGCAAGGTGCTGTCATGAAGCCAAGGGTCATGCACAATAATGTCTCTCGAGAATGGGCGCAAAAGAGGTAACAGAGCTTTACCCAAAGACCCACAGCCAAGTAATCCTAGCGTTTTACCCGAAAGCAAAAAGGAATCGTAATTATCGCCTTCTCCATAGAGGGATTCTGTGCCCTTGCGAATAGCTGCATCGGCTTCGTGAATGCGCCGTGCCACAGACAGGGCCATGCCTAGTGCCATCTCGGCTACAGGTTGGGCAAAGATAGGACCTGTAGAAAGCATATAGATATTTCGGCGTTGAATTTCCGCGTAATCTACATTTGGTAAAAAATTGCTCTCGACATTAAAGACTACTTTTAAGTTTTTAGCACGGTCCAGTCTTTCTTTGCTTAGGGCTGTTTGTCCAATCAAAGCCACGGTATCTGGTAAGTATTTTTCTATGTGGTCGTCTGTAGCGGGCGAACCTTCATGCCAGAGGACTTGCCCTAAATTCTCGAGCCTGCGCTTATCGGCTGCGCTCATAACCAAATCAATAGGACGCGGATAGGGGTCAAATAAAATGATATTAGAAGCCATACATCTCCTTAAAGTTTTTATTTTTATAACATAACCTTAGAAAAAGCATCATAACCAAGTTTATCCCAGAATCGCTCGAGTCAAACGTTTTTCGCTATAACTATCTACACTGCCCTTATACCCCGAGGGCAGTTTTTATTTCTGGCTAAAAAATTTTAATCCGTTGCGGAAACTTTAGTAGAGAGCTTTTGTAATTTCTCGTAAAGCTCGAGCATTTCCTGATTTGCATTCGTCGGAATAACAATGCGAATTTCAGCAAGCTCATCACCGCGTGAACCATCACGTTTTAGCCAACCTTTATCACGTAAACCAAGGTACGCCCTGACTGTGTACCTTTGGGTAAGTTCATTTCTACATCACCATCTAAAGTTGGTACACGAACCATCCCCCCAAGAACAGCCACATAATCGGATACATTTACCACCACACGGATGTCATCTTGCTCGAGTCTAAAGGTTGGGTGCTGTTTTAATTTCAGAATAAGAATGACATCTCCCCCACTGGCAGACTGACCGCGCAAACGCAGCTTAGTACCATCTTTTGCACCCTTAGGAATCGTCACATCAATTCGGCGACCACTTAGGGAGATAGTAGTTGTTGCACCTTGATAGGCCTGGAGAAGATCAATCTCTAAAGTTGCTTCAATATCTCTGGGTACTTGCTGGTATTGCCCAAATGGATCACGATTAGAGCGACCACCAAAGGTTGAGCCCGAAAAACCACTTTGACCAAAAAGTCCTTGAAAGAAATCACTAAAACCCGCAACATCTTCTGGGTTAATGCTTCCCTGAAAACCACAGGCCACCTCTGAAAGCCACCGGCCCAAAAGGCGGACGACCATCGGTGCTGCCATATTGATCATAAAATTTGCGCTTATCTTCATCGCTTAAAACAGTATAGGCTTCGTTGATTTCCTTAAATTTTTCCTCAGCTTTTTTATCGCCGAGATGCTTGTCAGGATGATGCTTGGCCGCCAACTTGCGAAAGGCACTTTTTATTTCTTTCTGCGTCGCAGTTTTGGGTACACCTAGTAGATTGTAGTAGTCTTTGTAATTTGCCATAGAAGCCTCAGTCAAAAGTAAAAATTGAAAGGATAAAGGGTTTAACTTTTTACTTTTCACTTTATACTTTCAACCCTCTTGATAAACAACCACCTTGGCAGGTCTTAGTAACTTGTCATTCTTCATAAACCCAACTGCAAATACTTCGGCTATTGTGCCTGCTTCTGCACCTTCGGGGACTGGAACCATAGTTAAAGCTTCATGCAGTTCTGGGTTAAAGGCTTCGCCTTTTTCGCCTATTTTTTTGATACCAAGCATGTCTAAGTTGCGCTCTAAACTTTCACGCACGCCTTGAATACCTGGGATAAGTTTTTCTGGGTCAGCAGACATCACTAAAGCGCGACCTAAGTCATCATAAACGGTCATCACAGGAAGTAAGGCACTCTCGAGTCCGGCATCTCTGGCGCGTTCAATATCTCCTTGCACACGGCGGCGATAGGTTTGTAAATCTGCCTGCGAGCGCATGAATTTATCTCTGTAATCGTCAGCTTGTGCTTTCATTACTTCCATTTCTTTCTGGAAGCCCTCGAGGATTTGTGTTAATACATTCTGCTCGTCAACATTTTGACCATCAACATTTTGACCAGTGACTTCACTCTCAGTAACTTCACTCGAATTGGCTTCAACTGTAACCGTAGCAGATTCATTGGCTTCTAGAGTTGCATTATTTGTATCATCAGTCATAAAAATTCCTTAAAGAGTAAAATTCAAGAGTAAAGAGTCAAGAGTAAAGAGTAAAGATTGTTTTAATCTTCAACCTTCAATCTTCAATCTTTACTCATCTTTAGCTAGCTGGTTTGAAATCCGCATCAATTACATCGTCATCTTGTTTGGGCTGCTCGGCAGTTGCTTCGCCATCACCTTGCGGTTGGGCTTGATTTGCAGTGGCTTGTTGGAAGGCGTTGAGTTTTTCAGCTAAGGTCTTGCTGAGTTCCTCCAGCCTCTCCTTGCCAGCATTACTTTCTATAGCAGCTTGCGCTTCATCAATCGCTTTACGCACAGGTTGCTTTTGCTCATCAGTGGCAGCCGTTGCTTCATCCACAATGCGCTGTGCTTGAATGCGTAAAGAGTCAAGTTGGTTTTTCGCTTCAGCATCTTCTTTGACCTGGCGGTCAGTTTCAGCATTGTCCTGCGCATCTTTGACCATGCGGTTCACTTCATCATCAGAGAGCGTGGTGGTGTTTTGAATGGTGATGTTGGCTTCTTTGCCAGTAGATTTTTCTTTAGCAGTTACGTGAAGCACACCGTTGGCATCAATGTCATAGGTGATTTCAACTTGGGGCATACCGGCCATCATCGGCGGAATACCATCGAGTTTGAAACGGCCTAATGATTTGTTCTGCGTTGCCATTGGGCGTTCACCTTGCAGGACATGAACTTCCACACCTGTTTGGTTATTTTCAGCAGTGGTGAATGTTTCACTCTTTTTAACTGGAACCGTGGTGTTGCGGTCAATCAGTTTGGTAAATACGCCACCTTTGGTTTCTACACCAAGTGAAAGCGGTGTGACATCAAGAAGAACAATATCTTGCACATCACCTTTAAGAACGCCAGCTTGAACAGCAGCACCAAGCGCAACTACTTCATCTGGGTTTACCGATTGGTTGGGTTCTTTGCCGAGAAGTTCTTTAACGATGCGCTTCACTGCGGGAACGCGGGTTGAACCGCCGACCAAAATCACTTCGTCAATATTGTCTTTGGTAAGTTTGGCATCACGAAGTGCAGCTTCGACGGGGCCACGAATTCTGGCGAGCAGTGGCGCGATGATTTCCTCGAGCTGACTGCGGGTAAGTTTTTTCTCTAAGTACATAGGCGCGTTCGAGGCTGGGTCCATCGCAATAAACGGTAAGCTGATGGTTGTCTCTGGAATGTTCGAGAGTTCAATCTTAGCTTTTTCAGAAGCTTCAATAAGACGCTGAAGTGCCTGACGGTCTTTGCGAAGGTCTACGTTATATTCTTTTTGGAAATCATTGGCGAGCCAGTTTACAATCGCGTAATCAAAGTCTGAACCACCCAAGTGGGTGTCACCAGAAGTTGAACGGACTTCAAAAACACCATCACCGACCTCGAGGACTGATACATCAAAGGTACCCCCACCCAAGTCAAAGACCAGAATGGTTTCATTGCCTTTTTTGTCTAGGCCATATGCAAGTGCGGCAGCAGTCGGTTCGTTGACAATACGCAAAACTTTTAAGCCTGCAATTTTGCCTGCATTTTGGGTTGCTTCACGCTGGGCGTTGTTGAAGTAAGCAGGAACAGTAATCACAGCTTCGGTGATTTTTTCACCTAAAGTTGCACTGGCATCCTGAACCATTTTTTGCAAAACCATTGCAGAGATTTCTTCAGAAGTATATTTCTTGTCGCCGATAACAAAACGAACCCCACCATCGTCACCTTTAACTACTTCATAAGGGGAACGCTTGACTTCTTCCTGAACTTCTTCCCAGGTGCGCCCAATGTAACGCTTGACTTCAAAAAGTGTGTTTTTAGGATTTAAGACTGCCTGACGTTTGGCGACTTGCCCAACCATGCGGTTCGCGTCCTTAAAACCAACTACCGATGGGGTGGTGCGGTTTCCCTCGCTATTTACTAAAACAACAGGTTCGCCGGCTTCCATAATGGAAATAACACTATTTGTTGTACCCAAATCAATACCTACAGCTTTAGCCATGATAAGTATCCTTTCTATATTCTTTAATAGGGACTTGCTATAAAACTTGATATAATCAGACGCAAGTCAATCACTAGGAAAAAGTATAGCGAGGTTATGTTGCTTTGTCAAGAGATGTGAGTGTGACCGTATCAAGTTTAATTTTAGTAAAACCCAAGCGAAAATTTGCAAAACCCAAGCGAATGCTGTATAGTGTGGCTATGGAACCAAGGACGGGCATTGTTTTAGAGTAAACCTGTGGCGAAAGTTTTGGAGATAGATGGCTACAAATTCGTTATTTTTTCGGATGATCATGAACCTGCACACGTCCATGTAAAAAAAGCAGGCAATATGGTACGAATTCAGCTCAACACAGGACAGGGAGTAAAAGTACTCACAACGCATGGAGATTTAAAGGTTCCAGAAATAGCGAAGGATAAGAGTCTCACGATTGAATACAACGAGATTCTACTCGAGAAATGGAGAGCAGTTCATGGCAACTGAAATCTTGGATAAAAATCTTTTAGATGAAATTAGTATGGCCCTTGAAGTGTCACGTGAATCAGAGAAACATGAACCTCGAGCCACTTCTATCTATTATGATAGATCTACTCAAGAAATCGTGTTGCACCTTAAAGACAATTCTCGATTAGCAATTGATACAAAGCTCATCCAAGGCTTGGAAAATACTACTGACAAGCAACGAAGTGATGTTGAACTCGAGGGTGAAGGCTATGCCCTTCACTGGGAAACACTTGATATTGATCTTAGTGTGCCTGGCCTAGTAAAAGGTATTTATGGTACTAAAGCATGGATGGCTCATCTAGGTCAAAAAGGTGGACAAGTAAAAAGTGAAGCAAAATCTGAAGCTGCAAAGATGAATGGGAAAAAAGGTGGTAGGCCTCTAAAGAATAAACTCCCACCTTCCATTCATTCTACAGAACCCAGTGAAAGGATATTAAGTAAGCTCCGTTTCGACGCTAAGCAAAAAGGCATGGGATTAGACTCTTATTTGATATTTCTCTCTGAATGTAGTGTTTTTCAAGAATCCACTCATAAAGCTGTTCGGGATTCCATGGAACCTTTGATACAAAAAGTTCAGTCTTTAGAGACATCTATGGCACGGGTAGAATCATATTTATTACAGCCAAAATTAGATTTACAAACCAATCAGCTAACCAATAGCTACGAATTATATAAACCTCCTGTCAATAACCCATACAAAAACACTATCGTCTCTTAGCCTAGTTAGGTAAAAATAAATTATGAATGAAACTCATAGTATACAAGAGGACATGCCAACCCCCGAAGAGTATGGGAACTTCATCAACGGCATTCAAATTGAAGACGTTCGATTAGTTGAACTTAAAGTAGAAGCAAAGGAAGCAACTATCAATCCTGCTGAAACCGCTTTAAGAGTAAATGATAGTTCTCGATTTGACAATTTATCAGATGGCTTTGAGATTTTTTACAAGATGTGGCCAGGATTTACAACTTTACTAAAAAAAAAAAGAATCAAAAGTATCTCCTGACCGCCTCTCCTTGTGATTCAAATACCTTTACAATGAAACTCTTTAACCACCGTTATTGTCGGCCTTATCATGTTATCGTTCGCTACACATTTCACCTATTTGAAACGTTAAAATTGATAATGACCTTTGGAGGACTCTAATAATGCTTAAACACTTTTTGATCTTAGGGCTTTTATTGATGCTAGTGGCTTGTGGGGGAACCGGACCTACCAACCCTGATCCAGACCCAAACCCCGATCCAGACCCTGATCCCAACAATAAATGTACCTATAGCCTTAGCGAAGCCATCACCGTACCTAGCCGTTTAATCAATACACCTTCAAACTGCGATTATTTACTCGAGGGCTAAGTGAATATCTCCTCTACTTTAACCATTGATCCTGGCGTACAGATTGTGGCTAACCAAGACGCAATTTTGTGGGTTGATGGCGGGCAAATCATTGCCAATGGTACAGCCACCGCCCCAATTAGTATGGAAGGTTTGAATCCCATTGCTGGCTACTGGCAGGGGATTCGTTTTGCCGTAGGGCGTGAAAGCAGTTTTGACTATTTCCACTTAAAAGATGCCGGGCAAGTTTGCTCGAAGCCTTTACTGCCCAGATGCAGCTTTTATCCTGGATGATGTGACCATATCCTTTAGTAATTCCTCGGTTTCAAACAGCTATGTGGACGGCTTCTATGCTACTGGCAATGTTCTTTTTAAACGTTTTGAAAACAACCGTTTTTATGGCAATACCTTATCAGGTGTGGTGATTTCACCAAAGTATGTCGAATTTTTAGATTCGGCTAGCGATTACTTAGGTCAAGACAAACCCAATGGCGACCCGTATATTTATCTCTCTATTGAAGATTTGGAATCAGGTGATACTCGCATCTGGAAAAACCTAAATGCCCCTTACCTTATTGATGGATACTTAAATATTGATGGCGGTAGTGTGATTATTGAACCGGGAACCACCATTCTTTTTAGCGAAGAGTCCTGGATAACCGTTCACGATAATGGAGATTTAAGGGCCATCGGCACCGCTACTGAACGCATAACTTTCAAAGGTCTAGTAGAACAAGCTGGCTACTGGGACGGCATTACTTTCTGGGATAGCAACTGGGAAGAAAACGAGTTTAGCTATGTAGATGTAAAACATAATGGCTTCACAGGTGGCGCACTAGATGCTTATGGCGGCGTGCGTATGCGCTACACCTCGAGCCTTAAAGTCAGTAATAGCAATTTTTCTGATAATGCCGAGTTTGCAATTGCCTGTGATGAACCTGATGAGTTTGACACCATTACCTTGATTTTAGGTCCAGGGAACAGCTTTAGCAACAATGCTTCAGGAGATATTGATCCTACTTGTGGGGTAACACCGTAAAGGCACTCAAGATTACCCTTTCTCCCCATAATTCTTTTAATAGGTGATGATACCTGCTGTAGCTTTGCTAGACTATCAACACATGAAGGTTTCAGTATCATCACCTGACAATCTTTTTCATTACCTCGAGCAAACCCCTTATCTCCTTGAAGTCATCAAGGCTACAGAAACCCTAGGACTTCCAAATTGTTTTGTGGCCGGAGCCTGCATTGCCCAAACATATTGGAACCTTCATCATGGATTTAGTCCAGAAATGTATATCAAAGATATTGATATGGTCTATTTTGACGCACATGATCTATCTGAAAAAAGCGAAGCAAGTCATCAACAGCGCGTTCAAACCCACTTTGCACATTTACCTATTCCACTAGATATAAAAAATGAGGCTCGAGTACATCTGTGGTATGAACAAAAGTTTGGCTATGAGATAGCTCCTTATGGCTCGAGTGAGCAAGCTATTGATACCTTTCCAATCACCGCAGGTTGCATTGGTATTCGCAAAGAAGCAGGTGACTATATGATCTATGCACCCTTTGGATATGATGACTTGTTCAATTACATTGTACGTCCAAATAAGAAACAAATTACCAAAGAGATGGTAGTGCTACAAGAAACACTTCCAAAGTACCCACTAGAATAGTGGAGACTAATGGAGGAATGAAATGGCAAGGAAAGGCAAATGGAGCGTAGAGCAAAAGACGGAGATAGTGCTAGCGAATCTACGAGGGGAAGCAGGAGTATCTGAATTAGCACGAGAACATGGAATAGCGCCGAGTCAGATACATAACTGGAAGGCTGAGTTTTTATCAGCAGGACAAGCAGCCTTGGGTAGATCAGAAGGTAAAGCTGAAACGAAGCAACTAGAAGCCAAAGTAGAGAAACTGGAGCAGATGTTAGGGCGAAAGGTTGTGGAACTGGATATAGCAAAAAAGGCCAGAGGGCTTTAAGTATGTCCGAGCTAGCAAAGCAATACCAGAAGCGTAAAGGTATCTCCTTACGCAGCTTTGCTAAGGCTGCGGGAGTTGCATATTGGCAACTCCGTGACTTCTTCAAAAGTGAAGAGAAACGGCAAACCCAAGTAAAAGAAGAGAAACAGCTTAAAGCCCAGATTAAACGTTTAGCCTTCAAACATCCTACATACGGTTATCGCCGTATTCATCAGGAAGTGCTTAAGAAAGGCTGGCAGCTAGGGGAACACAAGGTCAGGAAAATCATGACAGAGCTTGACTTAACAGTAACACCAAAAGCCAAACCTAGACGTGAATTACCTGAACCAACCCCTGCTGCCCAGTTACCTAAAGGACGCAGGGTGCAAATGGATGCAACTCAAGTAGCCTATGGGAGTAGCAAAGCCTGGCTGTATGTCGTAGAAGATATTGCCTCACGGGCTTGCTTGAGTCTAAAACCCGTTAAACAGCTTTGTAAGCTTGCTGCTGCTACCACCCTCAAAGAAGCACAGCAACGCCTTCATAAGCAAGGTATTACTGACCCTTTGGTCATTCAAACCGATGGAGGGTCGGATTTTACCTCTGACCACTTTCAAACAACCTGCAAAACCCTTGGTTCTTGGCATCGCAGTTCAATCAAGCAAACAGACGGCATGGCCATCCTAGAAAGGCTCAACAAAACATTCAAGTATGATTTCTTCTTCAGGCAGGAGTGTGTTAGCTATGACCATTTACTTCCCTTAAGCAAGCAATTTGATTATTGGTATAACAAGCAACGCATTCATTCTGCTATCGAATACTTGACCCCTTGGCAGAAACTTAAACGGGATGCTAGGCTCTAAGAATCTTTGGTAGTGTTTTCTGTAGCAGTACCGATTTATGAAGCAAAACTTTCACGCTGGAGGCCGTTGTGGCCAAGCTTAACGTATATTGAATGGTGAGAATTCGGTGGTCAGAATTCAATAGTCAGTAGAAGAATCATGCTCATTACAGATAGCAGTTCCAGAAATCATTGAGACAAAATCTTTCATCTAACCATTTGTAAATGTGACCACAAGTGTCTCAATAATGCTCGGAACTGCTACTATTTGATGCGAACTTCAATTAGCGTGTCTCATAAGCTCCGATATCTACACCTGCACCTTTAGGACGAAGGGATTTTTCAAGGTCATCTTTAAGTGGAAAAGAAGCCGTACCTTCATCTATGGCTGGGCTACTTGATTGTAGCTTGAAATTTTTAGCATTGGCATTTACAAATCTTGGGTCAAGGCCAAGTAGATTATTTCTAGTGGCAATAGGGTCAGAGATATCTGGGTTAGGGTCAAAAAAGCCTTTACCACCAAAAGTTAAATTATAGTCAATCCTAATGTTGATGTTATTTGCTTTACCTGGAATGTAGCTTTTATTGGTCACTGCAGAGCGGTAAGCATAGGGGGCCATAATGTTGTTATAGACCTGCACACTATCAGAATTAATCACACTTATTTCTCCTTGGAGTATGGTTGGGCCATAAGAATTACTAAAGCTAGTATTGTTAAGAATGGTGACATTATCACTTTCAAAGACATGAAGCCCACGCCCCCAGTTTTCATAAACAATATTATTAGCAAGGAGTGTTTTCCCTGTGTAAATACCGTAAGGGCTTTCGTTTTGGGTGTTGCGTGAATCATCTACAATAATGCCGTTGCCATCGGTGATACTTTCAAAACCTACACAGGCACAGGGTAAAAAGTTTCGGTTGTAATACGATATATTACGCCGCGCCACCATGCGGTAGCCCTTAAAATCAGGAGCTGTATCACGATTTTGATAAAAAGAAATACCACTATTACCATAAGGTGAATACCAGGCATTGCTGTAAAGAACATTGTCCTCGAGTACCACAAAATCTGCGCCATAGGTATAAATACCGCCGCCACCAAATTTGTAAATGATGTTCTTGCGAATAATAATGTGATGCGACGCTTGATCTGGGTTGTCAGAGTTGGCGTTGATACCAATTCCATTACCCGCATATTCAGGCTTTGGTTCCATAGCATCAATTTTCCCGTCACCATTGGTATCTTTGAGCTGTGTTCTTGCTTTTGCTGGGGTTACGTTGTTATTGTTGCCCTCAAGCATCAAACCTTCAATCAAAATATAAGAAACACCTCCTAAGTAAATCCCTTGCCAATTCTTGACCGATTTGAGTTTGGGGGTATGTCCTGGATAGGCTTTATAACGAATGTATTGACCAGGTGCGCCCGAGCGGTAAATACTAAGAACATCACTGCTGGTACTGGTATACGTACCGTTCATGATCCATACAGTGTCACCCGGATTGGTTAGGTCATGGGCTTTCTGAAGCGTGCGAAAGGCCTTGGTTGTACTTTTGCCATCATTACTGTCACTGCCTGTACCAGATACATAGTAGGTAGTAAGTGCAGCTACACTGAGGACATCATCAACTTTCTCGAGTTCATCCCAAGTAGGTAGGTCAACAGTTTGGGGCTTTACCGCCGAACAGGCACTTGCCATAACAATAATTAAGAACACAATTACACTAAATGCTCCAAATGATTTCATAATGACTCCTGATACCTTGTGAATTCCCAACACACTGTGAATTCCTAACACATTGTGAATCTGCTGCCCTGTTACATCTTATATCCAGAAAATAAAATGTATGCCAATCCTGTGCAAGTGGTTGTTTATGCCGAACAAGTGGTTCATAGAGGGCTATCTTCTTGGTCTTATTTCTTTAGGTGCTAATCCACCATAGCTGATTGCAGTGAAGACTTGAGGCTCTGATTAAAGGTTTAGCAAACTCCCAAAAAGTAAATGTATTTCATAGGCAGCTCCTTAATATCAGGGTCTAGCCTGTCTTGGCTAGGGCAAGCCCACTTCAAACAGGTGCTGAGCCTGCGTAACTCATTAGGAGGTATGAAAGGAAATAACCCTCGACTTCTTGTGTTAGTTTATTAGCCATATATTATATACCTCTAGGAGACCCTTATGAAACCCAACATCCTCATCATCCAAGCCGACCAAATCGCTGCCCAGTGGCTTTCTATTTATGGAAACACTGTAGTCAAAATGCCTCATTTAGAAGCTATGGCTAAGCAAGGTGTACTTTTTGAAAATGCGTATTGCAATAGCCCGCTATGTGCCCCGTCACGCTTTTCTATGCTCAGTGGAAAACTACCTTCTAAAATTGCAGCCTATGACAATGCGGCTGAGTTTCCCTCAGCAATTCCTTGCTTTACCCACTATTTACGTGTGCTTGGTTACCGCACTTTGCTCTCAGGAAAAATGCACTTTGTGGGCCCTGATCAATTGCATGGTTTTGAAGAACGTTTGACCACTGATGTCTATCCTTCAGATTACACCTGGACACCCGACTGGAGCCACCCAGAAAGAATGCTTGAGTGGTATCACACCATGACCAGCGTGGTACAGGCTGGCCCCTGTGCCGCATCAATGGATATTGATTTTGATGACGACGTGGCTTTTCAGACTGTACGAAAAATTCGCACCTTGGTACGCGAAGATGATAAGCGGCCTTTTTGTTTTTTTGTTTCCTTCACACATCCGCACGACCCCTATATCATGACTCCCGAATACTGGAATCTCTACCAAGATTCTGACATCAATATGCCTACTATTCCCGCACTCACTTTTGAAAATCTTGATCCGCACAGCCAACGCTTATGGAAAATGTGCGCTACCGATGAATATGAAATTACTGATCACCACATCCGCGCAGCGAGGCATGGATATTATGCTTCACTCAGCTATATCGATGATAAAATTGGACAAATCATTCAAGCTCTTAAAGACACAGGTCAATATGACAACACAGTTATCCTCTTTACATCTGACCACGGCGATATGCTAGGTGAGCGCGGGCTTTGGTACAAAATGTCGATGTTTGATGCTTCAGCTAAAATTCCACTCTTAGTTCATGCGCCTCAATACTTTAAGCCCAAAATCATTAATGAGGTTGTGTCTTTAGTCGATTTGTTTCCGACACTTTTGGAGCTTGCTGGCTCGAGCATACCTGAAAATGATGGTCATACTCTGCTACCACTTCTACATGGTCAAACACAAAACGCAAATAATCAAGCTTCGGTTGAATATCTTTCAGAAGGTATTGATAGACCACACATTATGATTCGGCAAGGAAATTATAAATATATTTTCACTGATGGCGATCCTGAACTTCTTTTTGATTTGAATCTTGACCCTCATGAAATAAATAATCTTGCTACTGAAGCTAATATGCAAGACGTGCTCGAGTCCTTCCAAATTACCCTAAAACAAAATTGGGATTTAGAAAAATTGCGTGCTGATATCATTGCCAGCCAAAAGCAACGCCACATTGTTGCCAAAGCTCTGTCCATAGGTAAACCAACAGCTTGGGATTTTCAACCCTTTGAAGATGCTTCCCAGCAATATATTCGCAATCACAAAGAATTCTGGGAACTGTTAAGGCTCTCGAGGTATCCGGCCATTGAGGCCACAAAACCCGTTAAAGAGATTAAGCGATTTGTTACTGCTGTAGAAATAAAAGAGAATAGCGGTTGATGATACCTGCTATATCAAACTTATCAATCCTTGATAAAGCTGATACAGCCCAAACCCTGCTAAAGCTACAGCAGCAATTTTTTGTAAAGTCTGATTAAGTTTTGGGCCAAAACGACTCGAGGTAGCAAACACGATAATCATGATGACCAGTGTGGGAATCATAGAAATATAAAATCCTAAGATAAAACTCCAGGCTGCAAAAATAGACTGCTCTAAACCCTCGAGTAAAATGGGTATCCCCACCACACTCCAGAAAATCCAAGGGTTTGGATTAAGAAAATTCATGGCAATCCCTTTTAAGAGTCCATACTTTTGCACAGGTTGTTGGTCTAGCTCGAGAAGGCGGCTCGAGGATTTATAAGCCCCGTAAGCCAAATATAAAATAAACAATCCACCTAGGATTTTGAGCAGGGTTAAGAACCATAAAGGCGTTTGCCTTAGTAAGAAAAAGAGCAGCAAGATAATCGGCCCATCGCTAAACAGTGGAACGATAGCCAAAGCTAAGGTTTTACGCCAGCCTTTCGTGGCGGCTTCGGAAAAAATAAAAAGTTGATAAGGGCCAGGCATCACGGCAGCAGTGAGACCTAGGGGTAAACCACGTAAAAGAAATGTCAGCCAGAGCATAGGGATATTGTAAGCTATTTGATTAATCCCCTTGCAAAACCATCTTAAACATCCGTTGCACCTAAATTTGGCCACGCTCTGCTCGCACAAAGTAGTAAATAGATAAGAAAATAGCTATAATCTTTTTATGACTGCCCTTCAAGATATTGAAAAAAGATTGCCTGAATTAAGTCGCGCAGAAAAAGCACAGGTTCTTAAATGGCTAGCAGGTGATCTCGAGGGTGTCTTTTCTGGCATTGAAAAAAACGAGGGTGTACTAGGTAGCGAAGCCTGTATTGTCCGAACTCGTATTCCCGTATGGCTTCTGGTACAAGCAAGGCGTTTAGGTATGAGTGAAGCTGATTTGCTTAAAAATTATCCGACCCTGCGCGCTGAAGATTTGACCAATGCTTGGGCTTATGCCAGAGCCTATCCTGATGAAATAGAGAATGCCATAAAAGAAAATGAGGATGCCTAGTTGGCAAAGTTTTATAGCGATGAAAACTTTCCTTATGCAACCGTCGAAACTCTAAGAATGTTAGGGCATGATGTTCTTACTATGTTTGAAGCCGGTCAATCTGACAAGCGTGTTTCCGATGATCAAGTGTTGAGTTATGCTACTCGAGAAGATCGTATTGCTTTAACCTTTAACCGAAAAGAATTTATCAAAATGCACCAAAAAAGCACTGACCACGCAGGTATTGTGGTTTGTAAAGTTGATGTTGATTTTGTGGCATTAGCCGAAAGAATTGATAAAGCCATGCAAAAAAATGAATCTATGCAAGGGCAACTTGTGCGGGTAACTCGAGGACAACCCGAGAATACTCCTGTCAAGGCCAAAGAGTTTGCGGACTCAGGCTCTAAGGAAGAAAATAGTATTTAATCCGCTAGGTTGTTTTATTGGCGTTTTAATTCATCAAGAGTTTTACCATTTTTGTCTTTCCACTCAACCCAACCGTTTGCTGATGCTCCAATTACAACTGTTGCAGCAGTGCTGGGTGTGGCAAACACAAAATCTTTCGCAAAAAGGAACACCTCGCCTTTGCTTAACAAGACACCACTCTCTTCAAGGCGTTTGCGAAAATTCATGATCCAAACCTTTTTAGGGTTGTCAGTAAGTGATTCTGTTAAAGGTTTCGCAGTAGAACCCTTAAAAACGATAAATTCATTGTTGATGTATTCACCTTTTGCAGATGCACCGCGACGAGTACAATAAAGAACATCTTTGTTTGTTGTAGGTTGCTCAATCGCCTCAAGAATAGGATACCCGAGTGTTGAAAGCAAAACCTTTATTGTCTCAAAACTGTTGAGTAAATCTGCCTCCATAGGTTCAGAAACATAAGGTTTAGAAGGCATTATTTGCTCAAGCCGAAAACGCCCTTCCACTTTCTGTGCCTCATTCAGCGAATGCCATTCTAAATACTTAGCATGGGTTTTTGTAAAACTCAAAGTTTTTGAAGTGATAATTATGGCCGTTGTCCAAAATGGTTTTTTACTATCGTGTTGCACGATTCTTTCAAAACAATTTTCGGCTTCACCAATGTAAGCTGGTGTATTCCCTGTTTCATCTTGTTCCCCAAATAGGAAATAAGTGCCAACTTGATGAGCTTCTTTGCGCGACTTTGCATCTTTTATTTGACTTCGCGGTATTTGAATTGCATGTACAGTTTCACTGGTAATGTCAGCAATCCTGATACCTCGAGCATTTCCGTCAGGTAGAAAGATTTGAATAGTTTTGGCTTGAGGGCGCGTCATCATCTAGCTATTAACCTCAATACTTTCTTTATACACATCCATCGGCGGACACGTACACACAAAATTCCTATCGCCATAAACATTATCAATTCGGTTTACACTGGGCCAGAATTTATTGGCTCGTACTGCACTACTGGTAAACACTGCTTCACTACGGCTATACGGACGGTTCCATTCACCGACTACATCATCTAGGGTATGCGGCGCATGATGCAGTGGGCTTTCTTCGGCTTTATAAAGTCCTTTTTCAATATTCTCAATTTCTTTACGAATGCTCATCATGGCTTCACAAAAACGATCAAGCTCGGCTTTGGATTCACTCTCCGTAGGTTCAATCATCATAGTTCCAGCCACCGGCCAGGACATGGTTGGCGCATGAAAACCATAATCCATTAAACGTTTGGCAATATCTTCTTCGGTGATTCCTGTAACTTCACGAACAGGGCGAATATCAATGATGCACTCATGAGCTACACGACCACGCTTGCCACGATAAAGAACTGGAAAATGTGCATCTAAACGTTGGGCAATATAATTGGCATTGAGAATAGCTATTTGAGTAGCCTTCTTTAGGCCAAGACTTCCCATCATCTTTATATACATCCAAGAGATAGGCAAAATAGCTGCACTGCCAAAAGGAGCTGCCGATACTGCACCCGCAGACTTTTCTTGCGTATGTCCGGGGAGATAAGAAGCCAGATGCGCCTTCACACCAATAGGTCCCATACCTGGGCCACCGCCACCATGTGGAATACAAAAGGTTTTGTGTAAATTTAGGTGGGTTACATCTGCACCAATTAAAGCAGGTTTAGTCAGTCCGACCTGAGCATTCATATTGGCTCCGTCCATATAGACTTGTCCACCATATTCATGGATAATCTCGCAAATCTCTTTGGCACTTTCTTCAAAAACACCGTGTGTAGACGGATAAGTCATCATGATGGTAGATAAACTTTTGGCATATTCAGCAGCTTTGGCTTTTAAGTCAGGCAAATCGATATTGCCTTCGTCATCACATTTAACAACCACTACTTTCATACCCATCATGTTTGCGCTGGCTGGATTCGTACCGTGTGCAGAGCTAGGAATAAGACAAACATCTCTGTGGCTTTCCCCTCGAGCTTCCTGATAACGGCGAATAGTTAAGAGTCCAGCATATTCTCCTTGGGCTCCCGAATTAGGCTGCATGGAGATCGCATCAAACCCAGTGATGTCTTTGAGCATGTCTTCTAAGCCACGAATCATTTTTTGATAGCCTGTGGCTTGCTCTAAAGGCACAAACGGATGCATATGGGCAAATTCAGGCCAGGTCACTGGAATCATCTCGGCAGTGGCATTGAGTTTCATAGTACAAGAACCCAAAGGAATCATGCCGTGAGTAAGCGAAAAATCTTTATTTTCTAAACGCTTTAAATATCTCAGCATTTCTGTTTCAGAGTGATAAAGGTTAAAAACTGGATGAGTCAGGAATTCTGTTTTACGTTGTAGCTGATTACTCATTACTAATTGCTCATTGCTCATTGCTTCTTTATCCAAATCCTCAACACTGTTTATCTCGCCCTGAGCAAATACACTAAGCAGTGCATCTACATCGGCTGGGGTAGTAGTTTCGTCTAGGCTAATACCTAGAGCATTGCTATTAAGAAGTCTTAGATTGATTCCTTTGAGTTGTGCCAAACGATAAAGCTCGAGTTGCTTGGGTCCCACCAAAACCATCAAGGTATCAAAGTATGTTTCATGCTGCAAGGTAAAGCCAAGTTGTTTTAAACCTAAAGCTAAAATAGTAGTCAGGCGATGCACACGCTGGGCAATCATGCTTAACCCTTGTGGGCCGTGATAGACCGCATATAGGGCTGCCATATTGGCTAATAGGGCTTGGGCAGTACAAATGTTACTGGTGGCTTTTTCACGGCGGATATGCTGTTCACGGGTTTGCATAGCCATGCGATAGGCAGGCTTACCTTTACTGTCTACCGAAACCCCAATCACCCGACCTGGCATAGAACGTTTATAAGCATCTTTGCAAGCAAAAAAGGCAGCATGGGGTCCACCAAAACCCATCGGCACACCAAAACGCTGGCTACTGCCTACCACTACATCCGCGCCCATTTCACCAGGCGTTTTAAGCATGACTAAGGCCAGCAAATCTGAGGCTACTACAACTAAAGCACCGCGTTCATGGGCTAGTTTTATTAAAGGTTCTAAATCACGCACTTCGCCTGTGGTTCCTGGGTAATTGAGGTGAACACCAAAAACCTCTGTAGCATCGAGTTCTGTTTCAGGCTTGCCCACCATGACTTCAATACCCAGATACTTGGCTCTGGTTTGAATCACTGCCAGGGTTTGTGGGTGAATATCATCAGCAATGAAATAACGATTGCTTTTGCTAGGGCTCGAGCGTTTACAAAGGGTCATAGCTTCGGCGGCGGCAGTGGCTTCATCTAGCAGCGAAGCATTCGCCACTTCCATACCCGTTAAGTCAATCACCATCTGTTGGAATGTCAGCAAGGTTTCCAAACGACCCTGAGAAATCTCGGCTTGATAAGGCGTATAAGCGGTATACCAACCAGGGTTTTCTAAAACATTTCGCAAGATTACGTTGGGCGTAAAGGTCCCATAATAGCCCATGCCAATAAAAGACTTTAGGACTTTATTTTGTGCTGCTAGCATTTTAAGTTCAGTTAAAGCTTCGGTTTCGCTCAGAGCTTCAGGGAGTCCTAAAGCCTGCTCGAGAAAGATATTTTCTGGTACGGTTTGAGAGATTAAATCCTCGAGGGATTGTGCCCCCACAACCTTGAGCATTTCGGTTACTTCTATTTCACTAGGGCCGATGTGGCGGTCAATAAAATCGTTGCTTTGGAGTAAATCTTTTAGAGGTTTCGGGTTTCGGGTTTCGGGTTTCAGAGAATCTTCTAGCCCCTGATTTTCGTTCATTCAGTCACCTTTGCATAGGCATTCGAGTCCAGCAAATCACTCATTTCCGAGATATTAGAAACTTTAACTTTCATCAGCCACCCATCTTGATAGGGTGAAGTATTAATCGTTTCAGGAGAATTAACTAAGGCTTCATTAGCTTCAATCACTTCCCCACTGACTGGGCTATAAAGATCAGAAGCAGCCTTAACAGATTCGACCACCCCAAACATTTCTTTAGCAGCAAGGGTGCGGCCTACTTTGGGCAGTTCAATAAACACGATATCCCCTAAGGAATCTTGGGCATATTCGGTAATACCAATGGTCACGGTTCCATCACCGTTATCGCGGGCCCATTCGTGGCTAGGATTATATTTAAGGTCAGTTGGGATATTCATGGAGGTCTCCTTCGTTATGGGTCTTATCTTAACGTATAGGTTGTAAAAAGTGGGTTGTAGAAGGTAGGAAAAAACTCACAATCTATGTCTATGCTAACTCTGATAAAACGGTGGCTTAGTCACAACAGCAGCGTGGTTTTGTCCACGTATTTCTACATAGATAGTTTCGCCCAAAGTAGCGTAGCGATTTTGAATCCAGCCCATAGCAATACTCTCACGGGTTAAAGGAGAAATAGTCCCCGAAGTAATCTCACCGATAACATCGGCATTTTTGTAAATCAAATATCCCTGCCGCGCAATGCCTCTGTCAGTCAATTTTAGACCTACCAAACGTCTTTCACAGCGTTGCCCCCACAAATACTGCCGTCCATAGAAATTCTTGTCTTTGACCACCCATGAATAATCACAGCAAAGAGGATTGGTACTTCCTGTAAATTCATGACCAAAAAGCGGAAAGCCAGCCTCGAGTCTTAAAGTATCCCGTGCGCCTAGCCCACAAGGTTCTGCCCCTTCTGATAAAAATAAACGCCATAGTTTTAGCGCGTCATCGGGGCGACAAAAAATTTCAAAGCCATCTTCACCGGTATACCCTGTGCGGGCAACATCCACCAAGCAACCCTGTAAGCGCGTTACCAGTTTGCTATTTTTACGCTGCTCTAAAAGCTCATCACCTAAGTGGTGTGAAAGAAGTAAACTCGAGCCTGGCCCTTGCAAAGCCAGCAGAGCCCAGTTTTCCGACTCGTCAAATACTTCCACGTCATAACTCAGTATCAAAGTTTCAAGGTGGCTGACCACAGAGGCCCGGTTAGAGGCATTACACACTACCAAATAATCATTTTCAGCATCACAGTAAATATACAAATCATCAATCAGCCCACCTTGGTCATTGGGCAACATAGAATACTGACCCCGACCTGGCTTGAGTTTAGCAGGATCATTTAAGGTGGCAAATTGTAAAAAGATAGTCGCTTCTGAGCCGCGTACACGCACCTGACCCATATGGCTTACATCAAACACACCGACATTAGTTCTTACCGCAATATGCTCCTGGTTAATACCTCTAGGGTAGTGCAGTGGCATCTCCCAACCAGCAAAGGGAACCATTTTTGCTCCCAAGGCCAGGTGGTCTTCAAAAAGCGGTGTACGTAGCATTTGATTGGGAGAATACCATAAGAATTGCGTGAACGGCTGGCTATTGCTGAAGGGACTTACTAGAGGCTGATGTCAAAAACCGCAAGCTGGTCTTTACACCTAAGACCGTGATTGGCCGTGACCCCAGAATTGATGCAACTTTAGAAGTTGCCCTTAAAGAGGTTAAGCAAGGCAAGACCGTAGGCCCCTTTTGACAATGTGGAAAACATGAAAGTCTCGCTTAAAAGGAAAACCCGTAAAGCTACATGAAGATCGAATTTGCCCAGTCTGGCTTTATAAGTAATACTCTTCCCTCAGCCCTCGAGTTTCGTCTTGGCATAAACCGCTTCAAACCCCAGCTCAATACCCACACACGGAATAGGAACCAGATGCTCTTTGGTAAACAGTTTTTCTTGCCAACCATCTTTGGTGCGGTAATGCCCTATCATTCTGCGAAATTCTGTATCCACCAACAGATAAAGCTCGAGGCTAGGGATTTGTTTATAGAGCAAGGCTTTTTCATGAAAATCTTTACGCGAGGTAGAATGGCTTAATACTTCGATAATCACACAAGGTTTCGTCTGAAAATAGGACTCTAAATCGTTTTGACAAACCACCATCACATCAGGGTAGTAAAAGACTTCATCTTCGACCCGCACTTTCATATCCCTGTTGTAAACGACACATGCACTTTTGCCAAGGGCCACATTAAATACTGTGTGGATATTCCCTACAATAATGTTGTGAATAGGCGATGCTCCAGCCATTGCATAGACGTAGCCATACAAGTATTCATGGCGAACTGTGGCTAGTTTTTCACCCTCGAGGTATTCCTCTACGCTAATTAAGTTAAAGGCATTAGAAGCATACCTAGCTACACTTTAGCAGGTTATTATTGATTCTGATGATTAAAAGTACTGCTTATAGGAAACCATGATGGACGCTCGAGACTTTTTCCCTGCTTATACCACCGCCATCTACAAAACAGCCGCCTTAGGCTTTACTCTCACCCATCTACCCAATGACCTTAGTTTATTTTCTAAGCGAGCCTTTGCTATCATCACCGCCCATAATCCGCACAGTCAACCTTTAACCAAAGAAGAAAATAGCATAAGGCACTTAGAGCTTCAAGCATTTTTGCAAGATAGGCAGTTTGAAATTGAAATAAGTACAGGGGAGTCCCCTGATGGTTCTTGGAGCGAAGAAGGTTTTTTGATTTTTGATATTACGCTTTCTGAAGCCCTCGAGATTGGTACTATTTTTGAACAACATGCGATTCTCTATGGTCAGGATAACCGTGTGGCTTTAGCTTGGTGTGAAGACCAAAGGCTCGAGTGGTTTTTTCTTGAGGTGATGGGTGATGGGTGTTAGTAACTCATTGCTCATTGCTAACTTCTAGTTTTAACCCATTAACATAATTCATGGCTTTTTCTAAAGATTCATTGAGCAGCATTTCTATAGAATCTGCACTAGCTTGAATCACTTTTACAAGCAGCTCTTTTTCATTTTCAGCAAATTGACTCAGCACCCAATTCTCTACAGTCCATAATTCAGGTGGGCGACCAATCCCTATTTTTAAGCGCAAGAAGTTGGGGCCAAGGCGGGCAATGGTATCGCGCACGCCTCCTTGACCACCTGCGCCACCACCACCTTGTTTGATACGCAATTTTCCTAGGGGTAAATCTAGGTCGTCATGAATTAAAAGAATTTCTTGGGGTTTGCAACCCAGCTTGATCTGATAGGCCTGTACAGCTTGACCCGAAAGGTTCATAAACGTTGTGGGCTTCATTAGAACAAGACTCTGGTGCTTGGCTTCTTCGGCAAGTCTCGAGGATTTAAAACTGCTCTGCCATCTGCGTGCCAATTCATCTAATACCATAAACCCAGCATTATGCCGCGTATGGGCGTAGCGCACACCAGGATTTCCCAAACCCACAATCAGTCGCATGACCCAACCTCAAAAAACAAGGGGCTTTAGCCCCTTGTAACCGTACACCAGTACTATGAAGGTAGATACCATCTCTATAACGAGATACTACCTCCAAAATTACTCTTCGCCTTCTTCATCTTTCTTACCCTTGGTAATAACTTCAGGTTCAGAACCGGCAGCAGTTGCAATTGCAGCAACAGCTTCTTCAGCACGTGGTGGTACAACAGCCAGCACCGTTAAGGCTAGGTCATCAAGAATTTTGGCTTCAGCAGGCAAAGAAGCAACCAGATCACTAATATGCAGTGCCTGACCAATTTTGAGGCCCGTTACATCAATATCAATTTGGTGGGGAATCAAACGAGGCAAAATCTCAATAAAGACTTCACGCTTTTGAATATCCAACACGCCACCATCACGCACACCTTCGGGAATGCCAATTAAGTGGATATGAATGTGAACTTCGACGGTTTGACCAGCCATGACTTTATAAAAGTCTACATGCTGGGGTAGGCGGCGACGCTTGTCCATCTGGACGGCTTTAACCAAGACTTCGTGGTTTTCGCCATCAACATTTAGGTCAATAATGCTCGAGGTTCCCTGACTACGAAAGACTTTATCAAAGGCCCGCATTTCTATATTGACCGCGATATTGGTCTCTTTGTTATAGACAATTCCGGGTATATGACCTTCGGCTTTACTTCCAGCTTGACGTTTTTGTGCTTGTAATTCCATAAATCCTCCAAAACAAACCTGCCGAGTATACACCAAAAAGCCCAGTTTATGGTGAAAATGGCCACCTACTTTGCAGGAGTACCTAAAATTCTGCAAAATGATTACTATAAGCCATGTCCAAGATAGGAAAATCCCCCATTCCTCAGGTATTTTTACCAAAGGCTTTGTACCAAAAGCTCACTCAGAAGGCTTTACAGGGGCAAGTTGCGAATGTAAATACTTGAGTCCTGCAGGAACCAGAACAGCAACGTGTTCAGGAAGAATTTGCTAGATGGATTAAGGCCAATGCTGCTACTGAACTGGATTTAGACCCAACCCTCGAGGCAGCAGGAATTGAAAGTATATTGGCTAACACTACTTGGGATGAAAATGAAACGCAGTGACGTTTTTTGGGCCAAGCTCGAGCCACATTCAGGTAGGTGGTGCTCACTTCTGACGACCTTATGAACCAAGAAAAATAATCAGAACCACAAAGATACATATCTGTTTCATAATCCCTTACCAATTCCCATCCGGCCTTAAAGTCAAAGCGTTTAGTCCCAATGTTTTGAGTAGTTTTTTCCCATAGCTCTGTAACACAGTTTATCCTCGTGTCGGACTCGAGAAAAGCTGGCTCACCGACTGATTTTCGTGTACATTTCTAATCGCCGAAGCCAAGAGTTCGGCTACTGAGAGCACATTGACCTTGCCCAAATGCCCCTTGTAAGGAATGGTATCGGTCACCACCACTTCTTTAATAGCTTCGTGGGCTAAACGGTCTAGGGCCGGAGGGATAAAGACAGGATGGGTCGCTGCAAGTGTAATCTCAGGCACAGCTCCTAGCTCTACAAGAGCTTCAATGGCCCTCGAGACCGTCCCAGCAGTTGAGATCATGTCATCAATCATAATCGGGTGTTTGCCTTTAACCTCACCGATGACATGGGAGACATCGGTTTCGGTAGGGCTGCGCCGACGTTTATAAAGAATAGCCAAATCTACCCCTAGAGTATTGGCCAAACGCCGACCCTCGGTGGCACGACCAACATCTGGTGAAACCACTACACTCTGGCTCAGATCAGTCTTTTTAAGATAATTTCCCAAAATATCAAGGGCGGTTAAATGGTCTACTGGCACATCAAAGAAACCCTGAATTTGCCCCGCATGAAGGTCTACCGTTATCACGCGGTGGATACCAGCTTTCTCGAGCATATTGGCGACCAGTTTGGCCGTAATAGGCTCTCTGGCTTGTACTTTTTTATCCTGGCGAGCATAGCCAAAATAAGGAATCACCGCATTAATACGCCAAGCCGAAGCTCGGCGCAAAGCATCGACATAAACCAAAAGTTCCATAATGTTGTGATTCACTGGCGCACAGGTAGACTGGATAACATAGCAATCACAGCCCCGCACTGATTCTTCGATGCTGACCCTAGATTCACCATCTGGAAACTGGGTAGCGAATCCTTGGGCTACTTCTAAGCCTAGATGCTTTGCTACTGCCTGTGCTAAATCGGGGGTTGCCCCGCCACTAAACAACTTGATTTGTTCACCAATCACATAAACCCCCGAAAGGAATAATGTTCTATAACCAAGCGGGAGTATATCGTACTATCGGTGAAAGTCGCTACAAAAACAGACAAGGAGACAAGGAGAAGGGGAGAAAATGCAAATCTCCTTGTCTCCTTAGTCTCCCTTTCTCTTTGTCTAGATTTTTATTCTAAACCCACTTAACTACGCACTCTAACGCCTTACCATCTAAAATTAATAATGCTCTTTGAATAAACCTGATTACCTTCAGTCTGACTGTAGGCTTCGCTGGTAGCAGCGTGGTCTGCAATGACCCGAATCAGTTGTGGCAATAAATCAGCCGCATCTAAAAGCTCTTCAAAACTAGGTGCGTCAGCAGCAGTGACTTGCACGGTATCAACAGGCTCACTTGCAATGCTGGTGATATTGACGGTCAGTGGCAGAGGCCCTTGAGCGATAGGGTCATTACCAGTGGTGCTCTCGAGGCTAAAGGTCGCACTTTCATCATAGAGGCTACCGTAGACCTCGAGCCAGTAAGTCTTGCCCTCTTCAACACTAAAGGTAACGCGGTAACTACCATCATCTTGATACGTACTCGAGGCGATATATTGCCCACTATCAACATCCACTAAACTCAAGTAAGGCAAGAATATATCCCCAGTAGCATCAACATTGATGGTATCGCCAACCGTTAGACCAGAGAGTTCGTAATACTTAGTCACATAGCCTTCGTCATCGGTATCTTCTTTGGTCACGTTTAGATCTATAGTGCTGGGTATGGTTAAAGGTTCCGCAGTAAAGCCTTCAAGTTCAGCAGCATAAGGAGAAAAACCACCAGGGACACTTCCTGAAACCTCGAGCCAGTAAGTCACGCCTTCTTCAGGGATAACAGACACCCTATAACTTCCGTCATCCTGATATTCACCCGAAGCTATATACATACTGGTATCTACATTAACCAGTGAAATGTAAGGATAAAAATCGACATTGGAACTGCTCACATCAATATCTGTTGCATTGCCTACAGTTAAGCCAGTCAATTCATAGTATTGGGTGATATAGCCTGATTCATCATCGGGTGGAGTCATTTCTAAATCTATTTGACCTGTACCCTCTAAAGGTTCAGAGGTGTAACCAGCTAAATCAACAGCATAAGGCTCAAAGGTATAGGAATCTTCAATGCCCAACAGAGCCTCAAACCCACCACTCACCGCAAAAGCTAGGGGTTGACTAACCAAGTCTAAAACATTGGCTAATCCAGCCAAATTAGGTTTATCTTGGCTGTAATTAAACAAGGTGAGCTGTTCAGGGGCTCTTTTTCGAGCCTCTTGATAGGCAGTGCTGTCTAAAATAGTGCGCCCACCCTGATAGGTGTCAATCATGCTCTCAATGGCTTTAGCAGGTGTGCCAAGGACCAAATAATTGCCCACAAAAGCATAGCCCAAATCACCGTTAAAACTATACTGAACACGGTGAATTGTCGTTCCTTTATAGTCATAATCACGGGCTGCAAAAGAATCTAGGGCGGTTTCAAAGCCTGCTAGGTCAGCGGCTGAAAATCCATTTTCCATAATCATGGGCAAAACATCCCACAGGTCTTCACCAATCTGATTAAGCCCAGCCTGGGCTGCTTCTGGCGAACTCACCGGCATGACTGTAACCTGGGGTTGACCATAGATGAGCTGTCTAGCATCGGTGCTAATGGGCTCTAGAACAAAAGTATGCGCTTCTGAACCGATCCAGTCCAGCAGCAAGGTATCAATATCTACATCCATCTCCGTCAACAAATCTCGGATATTGGTAGGTTCACCTGCAGCTTCAGAAACCCCACGCACCCAATCATCAGCATAGGCAAATAATTCTCGGATGGGTAAATAGCTCGAGGATATCGAGGTAGCATTTTCAGGAGCCAAAAAAGGACTCGAGATTTTACAAGTGGTGCAATTAATCAATTTCAGAAGTTCCGTATCGCCACCTTCTGGGTTAGATGAAAGCACACCTTCACTGCTAATGCCTTCGGGGGTAACACTGATGTGCCCTGCCCATCCACCCAAAGTCCGCAGCATGGAATCTAAACGGTTAAGCGCGTATTGAGCGGTGGGGTCTTCACCGGCAAACCCTTGGGCAAACCCTAAGGCCTCGGCTAAAGCCGTAAAATCTGCGGTCATAGTGGCACTGTTTTGGGTTTTAGCCATTTTGCTGGTAGCTGTTTGATAAAGGGCAGTATCCGCCAAACTATCTTCAGTAGCACCCTTGACTTTACGCACAATACCGCGCACCACATCGGGGTTACTTCCTACAAAGTAAAGATTATCTATGTTTCCAGCCACGATAGGAAAATCGCCACCATCGCCAATCACATAAAGTTTTACCCCATCTTGCTCGAGTTCACTTATCACTGGGTCATCAGATTCTTTGGCACAGCTTAAAAAGGTCTCACGGAGCTTGTCATAGATAGGTACAGCCCGCTCATCGGCACGAAAAAGCGCGGTTACAGCCGGCATAGGATTCATGCCATTAATGCTTAGGGTAAGCAAAGCATCCACCAGCATGACTTCATTCTTTTCGGCTTCGGCTCTCATTTCAGCACTTAAATCCTTAAAGGCTGGGCAAAAAGTATAAAGTTCTTCATTAAAGCCTTCGTAATCACCCAAAATCATCATTTGATAGGCCTCAAAGACTCGTTGCAAGTCTGGGTCATCATTATTCAGGGCCAAAAAGTTAAGGAGTTTTTCTAGAGCCACTTTACCCTTTGACCAATCCAGGGCTTTAATATCATCATCAATAGTGTCATAGACACCACCCTGAAACGTCCAGCCAAAACTTAAAGCTGCGTCTGCAGGGGCTAGTTCGGCCAAGCTCTGGCTATATCCAAAGGACAAACAAAAGAGGGTCACCACCGTTAGTACATATTTCATAAAACCTCCACTTCCAGTCTATAGATTCCCATGCTGAGAAACATACAACACAGAAATATTTCACATAAGTTTATGGTTAAGCCCAAAACTAAGGGTAGAAAATTCGATATATAGCAAGTATCATCCATTTGACAGGTTCAGGACAAATCTGGTCCTAGACAACATCCATTATAGATTTATTGCTCTAAAATAGGGTTTGGGATATAGAAGCCTTTCTTCTCCCTCCTATATTCTTAGGGCTTTCTCAAAGTTTTACATTCAGTTCACTATCATCGGGCATAACAAAGGGAAAGTCTTTAACCAGAGGTAGCATCTTTGAATCAGCGTGACCAGGATAACGGCATGATACGCCCTGTTAAAGACTTTTTTGCAACCCCTTGTTATCGTAGTCAGTGCCATCTTTGAGAAAGTCCTAATTCGATATTCTTCCTTTTATCTCTTGCTCTCTAGCAACAACGATTTTTTGATTATTACTTCTATCTGCTCTGCACACACTGGGCGTGAAAACAAATAGCCCTGACCATAGGTGCAGCCTAAAGCTCTTAAGAGGTCTTCTTGTTGGGGGTTTTCAATACCTTCGGCTACGACTTGCAACTTCAGGGCATCGGCCATCAATAAAATAGCTTCCACCATATTGGCTTTTTCAGGGGTTGTTTCTACCCCAAACATAAATGAACGGTCAATTTTTAAGACATCGATAGGCAAGGCATGAAGGCGACTGAGTGAGGAATAGCCTGTACCAAAGTCATCTAAATAAATACGAGTACCCATCTCTCTTAATTTACTCAGCACATGTCTGACTCGCTCTTCTTGCTGATTAAGGATACCTTCGGTCACCTCAAGTGCTAAATGTTTAGCAGCAATTCCACTTTTAGAGAGAGCTTGTTCAATATGGTGTAACAAATCCATGCTTTCAAAGTGCTTACTCAAGACATTCACACTGATACTCAAATCAGGGTTTAGACCATGCCAACATTTAAGCTGCATTAAAGATTCTTCTAAGACCCAAGCTTCTAAAGGCACAATAATACCGGTTTCTTCGGAGAGAGGAATAAATTCAGATGGGTTGACGATGTTCTGCAAACGCTGCCAGCGCAGCAAGGCTTCAAATCCTTTTATCTGGCCATCTTTCAAATCAACAATAGGTTGATAAAAAACGCGAAAATCTTTTTGGGCAAGGGCTTGGCGCAAATCGGACTCGAGGGAAAAGCGGGCCCTAATCTGTTGATGCATATCATTATCAAATAGAGCGTAGCGGGCTTTGCCATCATGCTTGGCGCGGTACATAGCAATATCCGCATCGCGCAGAATCTCTTCTGGATTTTGATAACTGTCATTGCCTAAAGCCACTCCAATACTGGCCGTACTATAGGCCTTTTGAGACCCCAAAACATAAGGCGCAGAAAGAGCTACTTGAAGACGCTGCACAATACTAATCACCTCTTGCAAATTATGGAAATCTTCAATCAGCACTGCAAATTCATCACCACCAAAACGTGCCACGGTATCTTGGGTACCTTTTTCTATAGTGATTCTCGCCACTTCATCAAATTGCCGCAGGGCATTATTTAACCTTGCTGCAGCTTCTACCAAAAGCAAATCGCCCATGGCATGACCTAGGGTATCATTGACCAGCTTAAAGCCATCTAGGTCAATATAAAGCACTGCGAAGTTCTGCCCTAAATCGCGCTTGGTGCGGCCCAAAGCGCGGCGCAAGCGATCTAGAAATAAGGTGCGGTTAGGCAAATTGGTAAGCGCGTCATAGGCTGCCACCCGACCACTGGAGTCAGTCTGCCACCCCACCATGCGTTCAGCCTTACCATCTTCATTGCGCACTGCCAAGGCCCGGCTCAACATCCAGCGATACCCACCATCTTTATGCAGTACACGATGCTCACTTTCAAAACTGTGAGTTAAGCCCTCGAGATGATAGGACAATTCTTCCTCAACCCTTTCACTATCTTCTGGGTGCACACGTTTCAACCATTCATCTGTGGTGTTGCCAATTTCATCTTCGGTGTAACCCAGCATGGTTTTCCAGCGTGAAGAATAATAAACTGTATTTTTTGCGATATCCCAATCCCATAAACCATCATTAGCACCTTTAGCAGCCAGCGCATAACGCTCTTCGCTTTCTTGCAAGGCAGCTTCGGCACGTTTATTTTCTGAGATATCACTTTCAATAGCAATAAAACGGCTCAAGACCCCCTGGTCGTTATAGATGGCTTGGGCATTGATGCGCACCCAGTAAGCTTTTTGGTCTTTGCTGTAGTTGATAATTTCGCAGCTAAAACCCTGTCCTGCCCCAATACATTGCGATATATAGTGGCGTGTTTTAGCATCGGTTTCTGGGCCCTGCAAGACCCTTCCTGGTTTCTTACCTTTGACTTCATCAAGGGTATAGCCAGTCACTTTTACAAAACTATCATTGACCCACTCGAGGTGTCCCTGTGCGTCGGTAATCACCACTAGATTGTCAGTATGGCTTGCCACCAGAGCTAATTTATTGGTTTCATTGATCTGGTTCTCTAGGGCTTTTAGGATACGAGCCCGCTCTAAAGCATGGCGAATAGAACGCTCGAGCAACATGGTGGTGATGTTCCCTTTTACCAAATAATCGGCAGCACCTGCTTGCAAAGCTTTAGCATCGGCATCAAAATCGCTAAGACCTGTAAGCATAATAATAGGTTTATCTAGGCCAAGTTTTTTAGCTTCCAAAAGGAGTTGGTGACCAGTTTCTGCCCCCAAATGATAATCAAAAAAATAAACATCATGTCGTTTTTCAGTAATTGTTTTTAGGGCATCATAATAATTTGAACACCACTCAATCTTTAGGCTTAAGCGACTATCCATCAACAGATCTTTAGCAATCAAATAGTCATCAGAATCATCATCGATAAGCAAGATGTTTAGTTCTTTTTTGAGTAAATCATCTTGCAAGATATCCATCACCTCACCTCTTCTAGATTTGCTAGAGGTAGGGGTATCTGGATTTCTTGATGGGTTGATGCTGGGAAATTTACTATAAAGGTGGTTCCCTGATTGATCTGGCTCTTAACCTCAATACTGGCTTGATGGGCATCTATAATTTTGCGAACAATGGCCAGACCCATGCCAGTTCCTTCGTAGCGTTCACGACTATGCAGGCGTTGAAAGACTTTAAAAATGCGGTCGTTGTAGCTTTCATCAAACCCAATGCCGTTATCAGAAACACTTATACGCCAGCCACCATCTGCGCGTTTCTGAGCACTGACCACAACCACTGGCGCAACATCAGGTTGCTTAAATTTAATGGCATTTCCCAACAGATTTTGTAAGAGTTGTCGCATCTGGGTTGGATTGGCTTCAAGGGTAGGCAATGCACCTAGTTGAATCTGCCCTTGGGTTTCTTCTAAGCGGGTCTGTAAATCTGAGAGCACATCTTTGGCAATAAGGTTTAAGTCAACTCTTTCTCGAGTTTCTTCTTTGCTCACTTTGGCAAAAATTAGCAAATCACTAATCAAAAGGCGCATCCGCGTAGCCGAACTTTGCATTCGGAATAAATAATCTTGCCCTTGCTCATCTAAGGCATGTTTATATTTGGTACTCAGACGATCACCAAAGGCCTGAATTTTGCGCAAGGGTTCTTGTAAATCATGAGCCGCCACAAAAGCAAACTGCTCGAGTTCGGTATTGGCTTTGGTCAGGGCTTCGGTTTGTTGCAACAACACTTCTTCCATATGCCTGCGTTCGGTAATATCTCGAGCCACGGCCTGAAAACCTTCAAATCGACCATCTCTTATAATCAACTGTACATTTTGGCCAATCCAGACTTCATGGCCATCTTTATGAATAGCCGGAAATTCATAATAGCTATTAACTCTTTGGTCTTGCCATTGCTGTAAGTAAAATTGGGCTGTGCCCTGACGATACTGCGAATGAATTAAATCAAGATAGTTAAAGTTAAGAACAACCGCTTCATCATAGCCCAAAAGTTTTTTGACCATCGCGTTCATATAAATAAAGTCACCCTTGCGGTTGGTGCGGTAAATCATATCGCTAGCATTTTCGATAAGACCTTTATAGCGCGCTTCACTGCTTTGTAAATCGTTATAGAGTCGGGCTTGCTCCATAGCTAAACTTAGATAAGAGCCTACCTTGCTTAAAAGATAAAAATCCATCTCAAACAATTTTTGTTTAGATTCTACAATCAGTAAGCCAGCAACCTCTTGTTTGACAATAAAAGGAATTAAAATATCAGACACCACTTCAGTATTGACTGAAAAATAATCAGGGTCTTGACTCACATCAACAACCAATTCAGCCTCTTTACTACGAATGACCCGCCCTACAATACCTTGATGTATAGACATACGCTCGAGTTTATTTGGATAGCCTCTTTGATTCTGAACTTCGATAAACCCATCTTTAATCAAAACGATGCTGACTAAGTCATACCCTAAAATCTCACTCACGGCCCTAATCACCGCATCATAGACCTGCTCGAGTCCTGTCTTATTACTAATCAAACTACGCACCTGATCGAGTAACAGTAGTTCATCAGTCTGACGAGAAAGTTCCTCGGCTTGCATTTGGCTAAGTGCATAGAGGTTACGGTAGTTCTGTTCATTGGCTTTAAGCTCATCAAATAAGCGGGCTCTTTGTAAAGCAATCCCTACATAATCAGCAACTTTCTCAAGCGTTTCAAGATGCGATTCAGTCAACGTTTCACGCATTGTTTCGACATTTAGAACACCAACCACATCATCATGATGTCTAAGCGGAACACAGATTTCTGAAATGATCTGATTATTTGCCCCCAGATAATAGTCTGGGTCAGTTTTAACATCAGTAATCAGGGCACTCTGTCCGGTACGCGCCACTCTACCAATTACACCTTTAGAAAGTTCTAGGGTTGGTGTAAGGGTCTGAGCAATCTCATCGTAACCAATATGATGCTGAATCTCTAGATAACTACCTTTAATCAGAGCAAGGCTTACAAATGGGTAATCTAAGACTTCAGAGACAGATTCGGCAACCGATTTCAAAAGGGGTTGAAGCTCAAATTGCCCAGCAGTTATGGTGCGTATTTGATCAAGCACCTCGAGTTCTCTGGTATGCCGTTGGGCAGCTCTAGCGACCTCACGGTAACGCTGCTCATTCTCCCGCAAAGCATTTTCTTGTTGTTTGTGCTCGGTAACATCTCGAGCAATATAAAGCACGCGCTCATCATCTAGGGCAACAAAGTGGTTTTCATATTCACTTATACGACCTAGACTGGGCAGAGCATATTCTGCAGATTCAATACTTCGTGATTGTAGAGCCTTGTGTACACATTGCAAAATCAATTCAGCTACATCAGATGGAATAAAACTGATTTCACTCAATGTACGGCCTACAATCTCTTCAATTAAAGGATGCTCCTGATCTAATTTTGCCTCTAAGAATCTTCCTTCTTTATCAATAACAAAAACCAAATCAGGAAAAGCCTCAATCAAGCTACGGTTTTTAGCTTCACTTGCTTTGGCTTGGGCTTCAGCACGTTTTACCCCAGTGACATCAGCAGCATAAATACGAAACCTTTGTGTTTCAGGTAAAAATAAAATTTGCTGCTGGTACATGTAATCTTCAATTTCAATATCTCGCTCAAAAAACGCCTGCGGGCTCTCTTGAAAAAACTTTTTTAGCAGTTCCCAATCTCCTAAGAAAGCTTGTTGCCGTGCTTCATTCGGCAGAAGGTTTTGGGCTACTGGATTAATATAATGAAACTGGGCATTTAAATCGACTTCTACGATAGGGTACGGGCTTTGTTCAGGAAATAGAGCTAAATGGTTTAACTTTTTTTCTTGGGTTTGATTAAGCTCATATTGCTTCTTAATAAGTTGATCTGCGTAACGAATAAGGCTCCACAAAATAATGTAGAGTAGTCCCAATAATCCTAGTGCTAATATAAAAAGCTGTTGCTGATTTTCTCTAAGTGTGTTCAAGGTTTCGGTGGCATTGGAATAAAGTTCAAATACACCAATTATTTCACCCCGAATGTTCTTTATAGGAAGATGGCTAGCGATAAGGTCTTCTGTTTCTTGATAGTTTTGATGGTCAAGAGTATTCTTAAGTAGCAGTTGGCTCGAGCTTAATCCTTGTAAGGCATTTTGAAAATGGATATCATTGGCGATATTTTCTTTTTGATGTTCTACATCATTAGAAAATACAGTATTGCCCTGAAGATCAAAAACCTCGAGACGACTCACTGACAACTCTTCAAGATTATCTTGAATCTCATCTTGAATCTCATCTTGAATCTCATCTTGAATCTCATCTAAATTCTCAGAAATATCTTTTACTTCCTTAAACCAGTCATTGGCTAATAGATTGGCAATATCGTTGTGCTTCTGCTCGTGTAGTCTAATAAAACTGTTAGTTGCAAAGCGGTGATACAAGAACACAATGGCCAAAGCAATACATAAAAATGCTGGCAAACTAGCCCAAGAAAAATAGCGCAAAAGTTTGAACATGAGATTTAAGTCTCTGGCAATTCGATAATATTAAACCAGTATTTTCCCAAATCCCGCATGACGATTACTAGTTCATCAAAGGTAACAGGTTTAGTCAGATAAGAATTTGCACCTAGGTCATAGCTTTTTACAATATCTTGCTCGGCCTTAGAGGTGGTCATGATGACCACTGGAATACGCCGCAAGGTCGGATCACTCTTTATTTCTTTAAGAGCTTCCCGCCCATCTTTCTTGGGCATATTGAGGTCTAGGAGAATAATGCTCGGTCTAGGAGATGTATTAGGATCAGCATATTCCTTCTGACGATGCAAATAGTTCATAAGGGCTTCGCCATCTTCTACAAAACGAATCTCATTGGTAAGATGCGCTTCCCTAAGCGCATCTTCAGCCAGCATACGATCATCAGGATCATCATCAGCCATCAAAATGGTAACAGGTTTATAGCTCATAGTAGTAGTTTGCGCTATACCCGCAGATTCTTACGTGAATTTATTATCGGAAGCTGGAAATAGTGACAATTTTTAAAGGATAAAGTGAATTTTGCCTCATTACCTAGGCTACTCCCATAACACTCGAGAAGTTTTCCTAACCTTTAAGGCTGAGGCATTAACCATACTCATTCATTGGGTAAAACTTTTTAACTGGGTAAGAGCTTTACACCTTGAGGTGAAACCAACCAAGCAAATCCTGGCACATTGACTGATGTAAAACGTATTTGATAATTATCCTGGGCCAATGATTCTAACGTCCAGGCTGACCCTTGAGGCAGAGGTAAATCCATGAGTATATTGGTGGTATAGCCACCACTCTCAAGCCTACTTATTTCCATGCGGTGAAAAGCGATATTGGCAATCTGCTCAACCTCTTGGGCAGCAGGGCTACTAAGCACTTCAGAAAAAGTTTGAGTTCTGGGGGAACAAGCACTCAAGAGCAATAGGGATAGAAAAATAAAAGTCTGCGTGAGCTTCATACATTTAAATAATATCTTTTAGGTGGATGAGAACGTAATTAGGAAGGAGGTAAAAGATTAAGAGATAAGAGAAAAACCCTCCTTCCAAATATAAACATCTTTTGCAGCATCACCGCGCACAAACCTTGGCACAGGCATCTTGAGGGCACGGTAGCCGGCTTTAGTCGCTGACCACACCAAGGCTTGCTTATTTATTTTTTCACCGTACAAGGTATGGGCAAAAAAGGCTTCTTCTTCTATAGATAAACTAGGGCTCGAGCCTAAACTATCTGTGCCAAAAGCCACCGTCACACCATGTTTAGCATAAAGTTCCCAAGGGAAACGTCCACACTGCAAGCTTTCATTTGAGCGTGGACAATGCACCACCACACAGCCTGCCTTTTGAATCTCTTGCACATCATCTTCAGTAACATTTACGGCATGTATTAAGGTCGGCTGGGCTTCTAAGACACCCAATGACTTTAGATACTGCACCGGAGATAAACCAGAGGGCTGCCAACTACCCATAAAGGGTTTAATCATTTCATAGAGCGGCCCTGTAGCATCTTTATGTAAAGCAATTTCAGAGGGGCTTTCAGAAACATGAATCTGCATAGGAAGCGTGTGTTGTTTGGCCAGTAAAGCAATTTTTTGCAAAAGCGGGGCACTCACGGTGTGGGGTGTATGGGGCGAAAGCCCAACCCGCAGACCTCCAGGACGCTCGAGCCTACGGAACGCTCGCAGTTTTTCTAGGGTTTCATTAAAGGCTTCTTCAGCTTTATCAGGGTTGGGCTCAAAGACTTCCCAATAAGCTACACCTTGCAGGTCTTGCTCTAGTAGATAATGCATCACGCGTTCTTCGGTCACAATATCGCCAATGACTTTAGTATGTAATTGCTTTAGCCCGTGTTGAGCTGCCTCTAGATTCCTTTGTCCTGATCGATCATGGCGCACCACTGCCCGAATAAAATCTTCATAGCTTCCGGGGCTATAGGGCATAGTGGATAAATCAAGATGAATGTGTGGATTCACCACAGGAATAGTGACAGCAAACCCTGCTTCTTGCACCCTTGCATCTGGGAAATTAGCCCTTGCAATCTCTAGATCATCTACAGCAATGACCTGTCGTTGGTTTTGAATATCCTGAATGGCGATGGCACTATTTAGACGCGGAAGTCCTAAACCATTATAGATGACTTCGGCTTTGAGTAGTTTTCGTTCCACACTCGCAAGCCTAGCAGGTCAGGGATGCTGTTAAGGGTATGTTACACTACTCGAGCTGGTGGAAATCAAATAGGGGGTACGTTTATGTCTGAATATACAAGTGATGTTCAAAAGTACGCGAGTAACGTTCAGGATGAAGCCATTAGTGGCATTGTAAAGTATCTAGGAATTGCCCTTAAAAGCAAGGATGCTTCTTTAGGTTTCAGGCAGTGATGCCAAGGAACTCGAGCGAGTCCGCGAAAAATTCTTAAAAGGTAAACTCAAGCGCAGCGAGGGAGATAAAGACCTTGATGCCACCATTGCCACAGTCATAAAGAAAATGGCCAGCGAAAAGAATAAATCTAGAGTAACAGTCTATTATCTTTTAGCTGAACATTTTGATCAATTAGGTGATTTTTCTAAAGCTAAGAAGTAATAAAACATAAAGCCGTTTTTACCAGTGCAGTGTTGCACTGGTATTTTTTCAAAGCACATTGACGATGCAGCTCTGACATAATTTTCTATTTTACACTTTAAGATGCCCTAAGACTACAAAAAATAAAAGATTTTATGCTAAACTTCATGGTGAAGGTCAATTAAGGGCAACATCTTCAGGAATATAAATCTGTCTTTGGTATCATTCTTTGATATCCTCTCAAGAGGTAGAGTCCTAAAGCCAGAATCAATATTCAGTCTTGTATATAAGTCCCTTAGGAAGAGGTCATAAGTATGAAAGGGTTTACCATCCGTATTGCATTAGTTTTTGTATTAGCCTTCATTTTAGTCTCTTGTTCTACATCTTCCCCAAATGAAACCCTTGAGCCTAACTTAACCCGACCAACCCCGCGCAGCCTTTCTATTATTGCTTCAACCAGTACCTCTAAATTGGGTTCAGTTACTTTTAGGAATGATGAAGGTGTATCGACCACCTATACGGCTACTGAAAGTGCTTCTTGGCTAACGATTGTCAGTGGAGGCACAGGTACTTTAGCGGTCAATCAAACCGCAACCCTAAGTCTTCGTGGAACATGTGGTGCAACTCCTAATCAGCGTTCAGCCAATGTAACAATCACTAGCAGTAATGATGTAGAAACAGTCCGGGTAACGCTTTATTGCTCTGCTTATAACATACAACTTGTCTTTAACACTGGTATTTCTAATGCTCGAAAGTTAGTTTTTAGAAATGCTGCAACGCGTTGGTCTCAGCTTGTTATAGGAGATATTGCAGACCTTCCACTCAATAAAGCTGCCAATGCCTGTGGTGCGGGTGAACCCGTCTTTAATGCAACAGTGGATGACTTAGTGATTTATGCCTCTGTAGAACCGATTGATGGGGTAGGAGGTATCCTTGGTTCAGCAGGTCCTTGCTTAATCCGAAATACCGGAGGACTAACAATCTATGGTGTTATGCGTTTTGATAGTGCTGATGTTGCAGATTTAGAGGCAGGTGGAACTTTTGATGAAGTCATTTTACACGAAATGGGGCATGTACTAGGGATTGGTTCGTTCTGGCAGTTCTCGCCCTTCTTTAATTTTATCAACTATGCTCCTACGACACTGCCTTGTCGAAACACCACAGCCTTTACAACCCAACCTAAATTTACAGGTGCAAATGCTAAGGGTGAGTATGCAACTTTGGGTGGCTCTGGCAATGTACCTGTCGAGAATCAGTATAGTCTAGGCACTAAATGTGTTCACTGGGATGAAGAGACTTTTGATAACGAACTGATGACTGGTTTCCTAGGAGGAAGCTCGAGTACTGCTGTCCCTCTTAGCCGAATGACTGTAGGCTCTTTGGGTGATTTGGGTTATCAAGTCAATAAAACCCCCGCCAATCCTTATAGTATTCCGTCTTGTTCCCCTGCTTGTTTAAGAAGTACACCTCATTCAGGAATCAATCTTGCAGAACGTGAAATTGTTCTTATGCCAATAGGTACAGTTGGTGCAAGTGGGGCTGTCAATTTAATAAGAAAATAATTACATCTACATATTCAAGAACAACGAATGCCTCTTCTTTAGCAGAAGAGGCATCATCTTGCATAAATGACGAAATAGTCTGTTCTTATATGGAATTGCGCTAAACACTTATGAACATTCCTTGGTGAACAAGCATCGGAGTTATACATAGAAACATCTACACACAAAATCTTATAAATACCTTATTGTCTGATTTCAAGTATTAAGTTGAATACCCTTAAACACCGATACCAAATCACTCTCGAGTTTTAATACTCTTCCACCAAATATAATCTGTTTTGCCTGCTCTTTTACATCACTTGTCCACACCAGTTGCCAAGCCTCGGCATCATTGGGGTGAGGTAACTTAAACATAGTGTTCTCTTTACCATGAAAGACTAGTAAGAAAGTATTATCTTGTTTTAGATTACCTTTGGTATCTACTTCGTAAAATGCAGAGCCACAAAGCTGCATGGCAAAGCTGCTGAGTACCGCGTCATTCCAGTCATTTTCTTTCATTTCGCGTCCGCTAGGATGCCACCATGAAACATCTTTGTACTGACCTTCAAATTGCCCTTTTAGAAAGTTGCGTCGCTGAAAGATGGGGTGGGCTTTTCTAAAGGCAATCAAATCTTTGGTATAGGTTAAGAGCTGTTGTTGTTCACTGCTTAGATTCCAGTCATACCAGCTCAAGGGATTATCTTGGCAATAGGTATTGTTGTTGCCATGCTGTGTATGGCCCAGTTCATCGCCACCAAGCAGCATAGGAATCCCTTGAGAAAAAAAGAGTGTGGCTAAAAGACTGCGTTTAAGAATTTCGCGTTTTCGTTTCACCAAAGGGTTTTCAGTTGGACCTTCGATGCCGTGATTACTGCTTAGGTTGTAATCATTGCCATCACGGTTGTTTTCACCATTGGCTTCATTGTGTTTTTGTTCATAACTTACTAAGTCTTGCAAAGTAAAACCATCATGTACAGTAATAAAATTGATTGAGGCATGGGGTTTGCGCCCACTATGAGAATACAAATCACTGCTGCCAGCAAGACGTGTAGCTATATCTGCTACTTTGCCTTTATCTCCGCGCCAATAACTGCGTACAGTGTCGCGGTAGTGACCGTTGTGCTCGGCCCATTGCCAAGGGAAATTGCCAACTTGATAACCGCCATGACCTACATCCCAAGGTTCAGCAATCAGTTTAACCCTCGAGAGAATAGGGTCTTGCTGAATAATTTTAAAAAAGGCTGAGAGCATGTTTACGTCATAGAATTCTCGAGCCAGTGCCGAAGTCAAATCAAAACGAAAACCATCCACGTGCATTTCTGTTACCCAGTAACGCAGGCTATCCATAATCAGTTGCAAAGCAAAGGGATTACTAGGATTCAGCGTGTTACCAGTGCCGGTGTAATCCATATAATACTGCTTGTCTTTAGGATGCAGTTTGTAATATGAAGCGTTATCAATACCTCTAAAAGATAGGGTTGGACCCAAGTGACTACCTTCACCGGTATGGTTGTAAACCACATCGATGATGACCTCGAGTCCTGCTTTATGAAGCCTTTGCACCATCAACTTAAAATCTTGTACCGCACTGAGTGGTCCGTTGTGAGAATAGGAAGCTTCAGGAGCAAAATAGGCCAGCGTATTATATCCCCAATAGTTGCTTAACCCTTTATCTAGTAAGAATTTATCATTCACAAAGGCCTGCACAGGCATAAGCTGCACGGCTGTAATTCCTAGGGATACCAGGTGGTTAATGATGGGCTCTGAAGCTAACCCCAAAAAGGTTCCACGCAAATGTTCGCTCACCAAGGGATGCTGTTTACTTATTCCTTTGACGTGGGTTTCATAGATGATGGTGTTGGGCCAGGGGATGTTGAGTTGGGTATCGCCTTGCCAATCAAAGCGATCATCAATGACTACACCTAAGGGCGCGTAAGGCGCGCTATCTTCAATGCGAGTAGCCTGCAACTCAGATTCAAAAAGACTTTCATGCCACTGTAAAGGACGACCGATAGCTTTGGCATAGGGGTCAAGTAAAACCTTATGAGGGTTAAAGCGGTGACCGCGTTCAGGTTCAAACTTTCCGTAAACACGGTAGGCATAGAGCTGGCCAGGATTTAAGTTTGGAACATAACCATGCCATACAGGCCCAGTTTTTTCAGGTAAACCTAAAGACTTTGAAGGAGAAGTATTGCTAGGATTGTCAAATAAAAGAAGCTCAATCGCTTCGGCATGGTCACTATAAATAGCAAAATTAATGCCTTGACCATCAAAATGGGCTCCTAAAGGATAAGGGTGTCCTGGATAGATATCTTGAGCCAGAGTCAGGCTCGAGGGTTTAGTAAGAATAGGATTCATAAATGCCGATCTGTATAGTTTAACCTAATTATTTTTCCATAGAGGCCTATTACAGCCATGTGGCCTATAAATCTATTATGAGCCTAGTCCTAAAAATAAGAGGTGATGAATGTCAAGACTGCCAAAATGTGATGTTATTTACAATTTAGGGTTTCCAAGAGAAAATATCAAAACTTTGGCCCAATTTTACCTGGATTACCCACCACCAAACGGTGACTAGGTACATTTTGATAAACCACTGCACCTGCCGCAATTTGTACATCTTCACCTATGGTAAGACCTGGGGTAACAGTAGCGTGGGTTCCTAGAAAAACACGTTTTTCTAATACAACACCACCATTGATAGCCGCGTAAGGAGACAAAACACCATAGCTTCCTACATGGGAATCATGACCCACATGGGCATAAAAACCTAAAACCACATGGGGCTCGAGTTTGGTGAAGGTTGCTACAGTTGCAAAGGGGCTGATAATACAGCCTTCAGCCATTTTAGCCGAAGGGGCCACATAGGCTTTAGGATGAATCAGAGTAGCAAATTTTGCCCCGCGCCCAGAGAGTTTTTCAACCAGCATTTGCCTAACTTTGGTGTTGCCCACAGCTACTAAGAATCGCTCGTTTTCCTCAGGGAAATAATCAGCAGTACCACCTAAAATACTTACACCTAGATCATAGCCGCGCTGCTCGAGTTCTTTAGGGTTATCATCTAAAAATCCTTTGATTTCATACTGGCCCGCAAAAGCTTCTCTGGCATATTGCAAGGCTTCACGTCCAAGTCCACCAGCACCTACAATAATAAGATGTTTCATCGTTCACTTCCCATAAAATCAGGCATGGTGGCATGACCTTCTGCACTTATGCCCTCACGCTTAAAAACTTTTAGTATTGTCAGCCAAAGAATTTTTATATCCAAAAACAGGCTTTGATGATCAACATACCAGACATCTAATTTAAATTTTTCATCCCAGCTAATAGCGTTACGCCCATTGATTTGTGCCCAACCTGTAATACCTGGTAAAACATCATGGCGACGGGATTGTTGGGCGTTATAGCGTGGAAGATAATCCATGCGCAAGGGTCGAGGGCCTACTAAACTCATCTGACCTATTAAGACATTCCAGAGTTCAGGAAGTTCATCCAAGCTACTACTGCGCAAAAATTTTCCAAAAGCTGTCAAACGCTGCTGATCTGGTAGGGAGTGGCCATGCACATCAACAGCTTCTCGCATAGTGCGAAATTTATAAATGCTAAAAGGTTTGCCTTTATAGCCAGGGCGAGTCTGCTTAAAGAAAACAGGGGTTCCCAAATTAATAGCTACCAAAGCAGCAACAAGCATAATAACCGGTGACAAGATAATCAGGGCTATACCGCTTAGAAAAAAATCAAAGAGTCGTTTGCTCATGACTTTTCTCCAGTGACAGTATGGAGAATATAGGTTAGGTCTTTAGCAAAGCTGTAGTGCTCTACATACTCACGGTTAATTTTTACCTTGTCGGGGTAAATCACCTGGTTATTGTAGCTTTCGGGGTCTGGTTGCGCTGCTAAGATTTCCTCTTCATCGCGGTATTTGAGGGTTGCTGGGCCTGTTATGCCTGGACGCACGCTGAGGATAATTCGGTCTTCCCCCTCGAGTTTGTCTGCAAAGCCAGGAACATCAGGTCTGGGGCCAACCAGACTCATATCCCCCACTAAGACATTTAAAAGTTGGGGTAATTCATCAATTTTAGTCTTGCGTAAGAGCTTACCCAAGGTTGTAATGCGCGGATCATTTTCAGTGGTAACGCTAGTACCCGGTTCCTGAAAAACTTTCATGGTGCGAAGCTTAATGACATAAAAAGGTCGACCATAGCGACCAACGCGTAACTGGGTAAAAAACCCATTGTATCCAGTGCTTAGGGTAGCAGCCAACCAAGCCAGCAAGATAAGCCAACTGGTGAGAATAAGCCCTAGCAAGGCTACCATTACATCAAAACCGCGTTTTAACCAACGTTGCTGAGGGGTTAGCCCTCGAGTTGTTTCATAAGACATGGAGTCAGAATCCTTTACCATCCAGGAAGTATCATAAGCATTTTTTGGTGAGAGGGATTGACCATAAAGACGCTTTGCCACACTCTAAAGAATACAAGATAAACAGCTAATCTAACGTGACGAATGTAAGAAAGCCTAAAAAGTGAATTCCTTTCTCATAAAATCTTTCTCATTTGATGACTCATCTGCGCTTATCAAGGCCAACATTAAAGAGCAGATGTTAGCATGGGTCTATGGAAAAATCTGATAAACAATATGTTATCGACGCACTAGCCGGAGATTCATGGCGCATGTTTCGCATTATGGGAGAATTTGCCAAAGGGTTTGAAGAAATGGCCGATGTAGGCAAGGCAGTGACCATTTTTGGCTCGGCACGTTTTAAACCCGATAATCCTTATTATCAAAAAGCAGTAGAACTTTCTAAAGAACTCTCCGAAAATGGCTATACCGTGATTACCGGGGGTGGCCCAGGGATTATGGAAGCTGGAAACAAAGGGGCCTTTGAAAATGGTGGACGCTCAATAGGTCTAAACATCAACCTACCTCATGAACAAGACCCCAATCCCTATCAAACCGATGAAGTGAGTTTCCGCTATTTTTTTATAAGAAAAGTCTTGTTGGTTAAATACTCTACAGCCTTTGTAGTTTTTCCTGGAGGTTTTGGTACTTTAGATGAACTAAGTGAAGCCCTGACTCTGATTCAAACCAAGAAAATTAAGCCCTTTCCAGTTTATTTAATCGGGGTTGATTTTTGGAAAGGGTTACTGCAATGGATGCAAAGCACCTTGGTGCGTTCAGGAGTAATTAGTGAACATGACTTGCATTTGTTTAAGGTTATAGATGATGTTTCAACCATTCCACAAGAAATTGATATGTACTACTCCACTGAAAACCACGGTGGGTTTAATTTGCCCTGGTGAACCCCTCCAGCACAAAGTGCCACCTCCCCTAAAAAGGGGAGGCAGATTCAAAGGCTATTTTGGTTAAGTTCATATGCTTACAACGTTAGTAATTAGTGCTATCTCAAGAGGAAGGCAAGGGGATTATTGAGGTTCAAGACTTAGGTCTAGTAAACCTGCGCCTACTTCATTAAGGGGTAAGCCAAGGTCAAAGGCGGCATTTTTTAGTTCGGTTTCAATGTTAGCAGATGTCTCAAGAGGTTTCGCTTCACGCCACAAAGCCAGCGCACCTGCCACTAAAGGTGTACTAAACGAGGTTCCTTCATAATCACTATAGACATTGCTGGGGCTACTGCTGCGAATAGCTTTGCCAGGTGCAGAGATGTCAAGATAATCGCCCCTGGTACTAAAGTTAGCGGGTTGCCAAGAAGTTGTTTTTAGAGGGCATACATTATCAATAATAAATTCTTGTCCACCGATGACAAAGTGCGTGATGGAACCCTCGAGCCTAACCACACCGATTGCACCACTACCAACAGTCGCAGATGTCACGGTAATGTTTACGCCACCTAAAGTTGTATCATTAAGCTCACTCAAGGCTCCTACAACCTTTAATTCACCATTAACCTCGAGATTCTCTGTGCCACCTTGATCAAGATAAGTAAGGGTTAGGCCCTCAAGGGAGAAAGCAAAAGCAACATCAGCATTTATATTATTAAAAGAAAGAATCTTATTTGTTGCATCCCCGGTTATAGAAGCAAAGCCCCCTGTAGCAGGAACGTCTATTGAAGTGAAAAATGTTTTAAAGCTAATATCAACACCTTTATCAGGGAAACCTTGACCAACCAGATATGAAGCGTCCAACTTTTGTTCTTCAAAATCTACACAGGATAATGTTGGAGCCTCGAGTGCCCCCACTGCCACCAAACCAGGTAAATCAAAAGCTGCTGGATAGTGCACAGGTGACCCAGACTTGCCTTCGTTACCAGCCGCAGCAGCAACCAAAACATTCGTGCTAAGCGCGTAATCTAAAACAGCCTCGAGAGCATCTACAGGTGTATCTCCACCTAGACTTAAGTTAATCACCAAAGGCATATCATCACCTTGCGCTTTGGTAATAGCGTGACACACCCCTAAAATCACGTCACTGCTTAGGCATTTACCTTTTTCATCACAGGTTTTTATAGGCAAAATTTCAGCATCAGGTGCAACCCCAGAAACGCTACCTGCTGCAAGCACTGCAATGGGTGTGCCATGTCCTTCGATGATGCCATCACCTGCATCTGTACCTTCAATGATTTGGTCAAAGTCGTCTTCGGCAATGTCATCTTGATTTACAAAATCATAAGCTAAATCATCACGAAGTCTTACTCCTAATTCGGTTATAGAGTCTGTTCCATTGCCTACGCCTGTATCAAGAACAGCAATCAGCGTGCCTGAGCCTGTGAAACTACGAGTGTGTGCAGCAGGTGTGCCGATTGCTGCAAGGTGGTCAACTGTACCAGCCTTATAACCACTTCTCCCATCAACATATAACGCAACCCCTTTACCATTTTGCTCGAGCTTCTCTAGTTCTTTAATTGCTTCACCTAGTGGCATATCACCTACATCAATATCAGCAAGTTTGCCTGAACAGGGACCCTCGGAAAGTCCAAGAAATCTAAGGTTTGTAGAATCATCTGGAATGTTCTTATCTTCCAAAGTAAATCCAAGCGTGCCTATTTGGGTTTGAAATTCGGTTTCGTTGGTTTCTGGTTTTAGAATGATGGTAAGTTTGCCTTTTTCTATGTCTCCAAAAATATTCAGGCTACGCTCGGCATTACCTTTAGTCGTTTCAAAAATGACCTTTTGAGGTCCAGCAGATAAATCGTCTGAGTCTGGTACAGCAAAGCTAAAACTGTCTTGGTCAATTGCTGTGAATAATGTAGCTATATCGCCAACTTTAAGGGTTGCACCCTCGAGGCTAGCCCCCGTTACATCTGCAGTGACGGTTTCGCCTTTGGCGGCATTTTCACGGTCAAGGGTTAGTACAACATCAGGAACAGGAAGAATTTTGAGTGTATTTTTAGCTTCCTGATCACCAGATTTAATAATGACTTCTTGGTTTCCTTCGGGGACATCGGGAACAATGAAGATGACTTTGCTCGAGGTAGCAGATTTAATCGTTGCTGTTTTACCCGCCACATCCACAGTAGCCCCAATACCGCTATAGTCAGTAAGTGTTGCAGTAACTTCATCACCTGGAGCAGCTTGTGTTGGGTTGAGTGTAAAGCTAGGTTTTAGGACAGTTTTAGCTAAGACTGTCACTTTCCCCTTAGCCGTTTTTCCCTCAGATGAAATCAAGACTTCCTGTTCACCCTCGAGCACATCGGGGATATAAAATTCAACTGAATCCTGTTTTGAAGAAATAATAGAAGCCTCAGTGTCAGCAACACTGACACTGGCCTTGCGCCCATCCATGCCACTTAAATTAGCGGTTACGCTCTCGCCTGGTTTGGCCTGCGACACACTCAGGGTAAAGCTGGGTTGACCAGGGCAGGCCGTGAGTATGAGAACGGCTAATAAGAGTATCCACAGCTTTTTCCAATTCAATAAGTACATTGTCTACCTCCACCATTGTTTTCCCGTCGATAATGATAACGCTCATTGGCATGACTTACATTAGCTGATAGGGTCTGAAAAGGGTCTGAACGCAGTCAAATCAATTGCTTTTACGCAAGGGCAAGACCCTCACTCTGGTTTTGTTAACGTCTACCACCACTAAAGCCCCAGCCTCGAGATAGTCTTTACAGGTTTCTAGGGTTTGAATAACTACACTCTCAACATCCGAGGGCAAAATATCCTGATTACGAAGTTGTAAGACGCTCGGCAAACTATGACCGCCTAAAGCCAGAATAGTACCAAAATCCAGATCATTCGTAAAGATGAGATAATTTTCCCTACTGGCATAACTGAAAACGTCGATATCAGAAGCATTCTTGGCCCCAACAGTTGACCAGTGAACAGCTTCAATACCGTTTTGCTTAAGGGTCTCAACCCAATCTGGGCTGAGGTTCATGTCAATCAAAACACGCACTAGACCTTAGAAGGCTCGAGGCTGACTTCTATTTCACCCGAACGCCAAGCAGCATAAGCGAGAGCTTGACGAATGTCTTCTTCCTCGAGGTAAGGGTAGGCTGCCAAAATTTCCGTATTGGTTTTGCCTACCGCAACAAGTCCGACAAGGGTAGACACTGTTACACGCATTCCGCGAATGGTGGGTTTGCCACCCATAACAGCAGGATTGTGGGTAATGCGGTTAAGTTGAATCATGTGTTTAGCATAGCATCTTGAGGGATGGGGGTTTTATTTGCCACACCGATTGGAGTCCATTTGATGTACTCAGGGTGAGCTAAGTGGAATGGAGGTGTCTAACAAACAGGTAGTTGCTAGCTAAGCAGATAGTTGCCCTATGCCCTAGGCTTCTCCATTCCGTAAAGAGCTTGGTCTTGAATGTATTGCTAACGAACTTACGAATCGGGCGTGCTTAACTCTTTACTCCAGCCGAAGCGACAAAATAAACCCCAGCGAAAATGTCAAACATTTTTGCTGGGGTTTGCTAATGTTTGGGCAATCATCTATGTGAGACCAAATAGATTTAGGGAGGTATTTATGAAAAGACTGACCCAGAAGCTGATTTGGATTATTTTGATCATAGCTATTTGTATTCCTCTTATGGCTCCAAGAACTAGATTATGGTGCTGGTAGAGTAGCTGATCCTACTCCTATAGAAGCTACTCCATCAAATACATTTATCAGTTTCCGTTTAGGTGAATTTCTTGATTTCTAAATGGGTGATTAAGGGGCAAGTCAGTTCTATACTGGTCTGCCTCTTCTTTATGGCCTGCATCCTCGAGGATGCGGAGGGCTTCTTCCCATGCTTCAATCTCTTGCTTGAGTTGAGCAAGGTTTGCCATCACCATACCTACAATGCGCTTCTCTCCCGCTCGGTATGCCAATTCTAATGCCTTTTCATAAAATTTTTCGGCAGATTGATGATTTTCTCTTTCTTCGAGGAGAACGCCTAAATTATTCCATGCCCACGCAGCAGTATCCATAACACCTACTTCTTCGGCTAAATTTGCAGCTTCTTGGTAACTTTCCTGAGCACTATCTAAATTATTAATTCGCTCGTACATCCACCCAAAATTAATTAATACGTTAGCACGCAGTAAAGGGTTATCTTGAGCTGCTTGTAGTGCTTCATGAAAAACACTAGAAGAATTTTGACCTAAGAGTGTTATAGCTATAGCATCATTGTTGAGTGCGTCTACTAAACGACTTCGTTGGCCTAAAGATTTCCATAATGTTGCTGTTCTACGAGCTAATGAAGCCGCCTTTTTATAATCTCCTTCTGACCTTGCTAAATTCCCAAGTGTATTCAACGCCTCAGCCCTAGCCTCCATCTCTCCACCCAAGGCTTTCTCGGATACAGCTTTCGCTTCTTCAGGTTTCCCAAGCCTCCAGTAAAGCGCACCCTTAAGTGCCAAAATCTCTGGAGTTTCGGCTAACCCCTCGAGTTCTTTGAGTGCTTCCTTAAAAAGCCCAGACCGCTCGAGTGCTCTTGCTCTTAGTAGTGTAACGTCATCTCCCTTAGGTGCATCACTCAGTGTGTCGCTAGCACGTTGCGGAAACCCACGGCGCAATAGCTCATTAGCCCAAGCCAGGTATGCCTGTTGCACTTTGGGCAGGTCACTATCTTCCCATAAAAGTTTGGACTGGCTATATAGCGGGAAAGCCTCGAGTCCTTCTAGTTCTCTAGCTAGTTTTATGCTTAGTTGGCTGGTTTGTAGGGCATGGCTCTCGAGCAGTTCTTTGGCCGCTTGTGGTGCATGAGCCTTACCAGAGGCCTCAACTAGACCTGCTTGCAAGAGAGCTTCAAAGGCATGAGCCATCGCATTGGCTTTAAGCCCTAAGGCGCGACGTACTAAAGCTGGGTTTGGTGTCTCTAAGAGAGAGAGGGCCAAATAAACTTCTTCGCAGTGTGTGGGCAGGGCTTTAAGCCTGGATCCTAAAGCCTCCTCGAGAGGTTCGCCGCGCAAGAATGCGCCGACTAGTGCAGGCAGTCCTTCGGTTTTTTCCCAGGCTTCTGGGTAGCGTTGCAAATCGTTTGGGGATAAAGAGCCTAGCTCGAGTTCTAGGTCTACTCTAAAAGAAGCTTTTTCTCGTGAAGCAATAATGACCTTGCTGCTGGGGCGCACATCGCGCAGACGACGCAGTATCTTTTGGCTTTCCTGGTCCATCCATTCCCAAGGGTCAAGTAGCCACACCCCCTCGAGTTTAGAAAGTTTACGCAATATGAGTTCTTCACCATCTTCGATAGTTGAACCTAATAATGGCTCGAGCGTTGCATAAGGTAGGCCACTGCGAGCAGGTAAATAGGTTCCCGAAAGACTGCGTAGCAGACTGGTTTTACCCATACCTGGCGCACCAGAAATCCAGGCCCACTGTCCTTTGGCGAGTTGCTCGAGTTTGGCTTTTTCTTTTTCACGCCCTACAAACGCAACTTGCAAACGACCTTTGGCTTCTTCAGTTTTAATTTTTAGTGAAATGCCGTAGCCATCAGCTTCTTCTTTAAGTTTGGTTGCCAGAGGGCTGTTACCCGCAACTAAAAGCGCATAGTATCTAGGGAAATTTTCAGGTTCAGGAATAGGCCCACCCGAAAGGCTAAAAGCGGCTTCGGCACGCTTGGCGGCTTCGGCAAAACGGCCTCTGGCTGCGTCATCTTCGGCTAAGCCTAAAAGAGCTTCTTGGGCATGGCTAGCAAAGTGTTCACGTCTGGCGTAGATCCACTCCTCGAGTTCTTCGCCCCAATCTTGCAAATACGCGCCATCCAAAAAAGCACCCTGATAAAGAGTTACAGATTTTTCAATATTTTTGCTTTCTAAAGCTTCTAAAAATTCTTGGGTGTCACAAGGCACAGCCGTCCAGACCCGTTGCTCATCGGCATCTATGGCTCCAGGTGCGTCCTTGCGAAGTTGCGATAAGGCCCTTGAAAGACTGTTTAAGCCATCTGAGGCCCCAGGCCAAAAAAATTCTGAGAGATAACGGCGGTCTTTAGACCCTTCTACAGCAAGATAACTAAGAAGCAGTAACGGCTTTATACGTGTAAAGTTGCTGCCCTCGAGGACCACACCACCTAGGGTTCTAAGACGCATGGTCTATTCTAACGCAGTCGTCATAATGATTGATGTTTTGCCAATAAACCTTCCAACATCCTTCCAACATTCACCTTTTATCTTTAAGGCGTGCTAGCGAGAAGACATCTCGAGACACAGATCAAGGAGAATCATATGAACCACAAACTCAAGCGTTTTATCCTACTCACCCTCATGCTCATTGGTTTGGTTAGTTTAGTGGGTGTAGCCCAACTGGTAAAAGTGCAAACCCAAGATGATGACCAAGACATAAACGACCAAGATAGTAGCGAAGATGATGCAGATGATAACCAAGGAGCTTACGCACCTGCCATTGATCCTGCTAACTTTATTAATCCTGTAGAAATCGGAAAAACAATTGAACCCAATCCCTACTTTCTACTTTTGCATGGATACACCCGTATTTATAAACAGGGGACTGAAACAATCACCGTGACAGTGACTACAGATACCAAAGAAATCATGGGTGTAACTTGTGCGGTCATTCATGATGTGGTCGAGGATAACGGCACAATTATAGAAGATACTTATGATTGGTATGCACAAGATAAAGACGGCAATGTTTGGTATTTTGGTGAAGATACCAAGGCTTTCAACGATGGTGAAGTTAGTACCAAGGGTTCATGGACATCTGGAGTTGATGGCGCACTGCCGGGTGTGGTGATGTGGGCTAAGCCTGAGGTTGGAAAGGTTTATCGCCAAGAGTATTATGCGACTCACGCTGAGGATATGGGTAAAGTTTTGAGTTTAAGTGCGTCTGCGACAGCACTTGCGGCTTCTTGTGATGGGGATTGCTTGCTCACTGAAGACACCACACCTCTAGAGCCAGATGTCCTCGAGCATAAATACTACGCACCAGATGTTGGTTTTATTTTAGAGATCAAACCAATAACCGGTGAGAGACTTGAGTTAGTTGAAGTAAGGAACTAAACATTTTGAGCGGAATGTCTTTTCAGATATTAAGAAAAGGACATTCCGCTAACTTTTTTTAGTTATAACCTCACTGACACTTAGTGGTTTGCTTATACACTACTATTTAAATGATTACATGGTAAAAATGTTACGAATAAAAGTGCTACAGTATAGATTAATAATCGTTCTAATTTAGTATGCAAAATGATTTGGAGATAAGTTGACGCTATGCGCATTCTGGTGGTCGAAGATGATCTGGGTATTGGCGAGTTGCTCAGTGATGAACTCTCCAGGGAGGGCTACGCCGTAGACTGGGCTCAAGAGGGTGATGCGGCTTTATCTTTGTCTGAAAGTTTTCCTTATGATCTGATCGTGCTAGATATTATGCTGCCAGGAATAGACGGATTTAATATCGCCAATACCTTACGAAGCAAAAAACAGGCTGTACCTATCCTGATGCTGACGGCCAGAGACAGCATTGATGACCGTGTAAAGGGGTTGGAACTCGGCGCAGATGATTACCTAGTTAAACCATTTCACCTTAAAGAGTTACGTGCCAGAGTTCGCGCTCTGTTACGTCGTTCGCAGGGCGAAGCGAGTAACAGCGTTGAAGTTGGTAGGCTGAAGCTTGACTTAGAAAAAAAACAAGTCTGGTGGCAAAACACTGAACTCGAGCTGTCTGGCCGAGAGTATGCACTACTCGAGTTTTTAGCCTTGCACGCTAATGGTTTTTACACCCGCAAAAGTTTACTCGAGCATGTCTGGTCAGGCGAAGCTAGCATTGACCCGCGCACCGTGGATACATATATTCTTTATTTGCGGCGCAAACTATCAAACAACGCAATTGAAACGGTTCGCAATTTGGGTTACACCTTTAGAGGTTAATGATGACCCTTCGCCTACGTCTCACTCTTTTTTATACACTGCTTGTTGCTATAGTGTTAGCTGTAAGCGGCCTTGGTTTACATCTTCTTTTAAGACGAAATCTTTATCAAAGTTTGGATCATAGCTTGCGTGAAGCTGCCAATTTATTAGGCAGTTTAACCATTGACTCAGAAGAAACACCCAAATTGCACGATGAAGAAAATACTTTGCAACTCGCTGCTGATTTATCTGCCTTGCTCTTTGATGAACATGGAAAATTATTGGACAGTTTGGGGCGTGTACCTGAACCTTTGCCAGGCCTGAGTCTAGGGTTTTCAATGTGGGGTGAGTGGCGTAGTTATGCTGAAACAGTACAAGGTGGAACACTTGTTTTATTGCGAGATAGAGAACGTGTGGAAGAAAGTTTAAGGCAGTTCGACTCGAGCTTCTTCATTCTTACGCCGATGGCTGTTTTGCTGGCCTTTATTTTAGGGTATCTGTTAGCAGGTCAAGCTTTGAATCCTGTCACATCGCTTACAAAAGCCGCTTACGATTTGGCACAACGCCGGGCCTGGCGCGAGGCCTTGCCCGAGCCAAAACAAAGAGATGAATTGTGGCAACTAGCCAGAGGAACCAATACTTTGTTGAGCGCATTAGCCAGTGTTATTGAAAGCGAAAAACGCTTTACTGCCGATGCTGCTCACGAACTCAGAACACCCCTAACGGTTTTGCAAGGCAGGTTAGAGCAAGCCCTCGAGTGCAACCAAGATAAAGACCTTGCACCCCTGCTTGGCAAATCAGCAACAGCACTAGAAGAGCTTTTAATGTTAGTAGAAAAACTTTTGCTCTTAGCAAGAACTGAAGCAGAGCAAGGGTTGAGCAAAGAAGTCGTTGATATAACCGAAATAGCCGCTACCATGTCTGAGATGCAGCATTCTCAATTTGAACAAAAAGGGTTGCTACTTAAGCTCGAGTTACCCGGTAGTCCTGTCTTGGTAAAAGGAGATCATCTGGCATTAGGATTAGTGGTGCGTAATTTGCTCGAGAATGCTTATAAATTTACAGATCATGGTGAAGTCAAACTGATTGTGCTGCAAGAAAATCAGAATGTTGTTTTAACCATTAAAGATATAGGTGTTGGTATTTCAGAAGAAGCCTTGCCTCATCTTTTTGAACGGTTTTATCAAGGGAATGTTCAATATCGGCGACAGGGAAGTGGATTAGGGCTATCACTGGTTCAAAGTATTGTTAAGTGGCATGGAGGAACCATAGAAGCTCAGAATAGTTTGGCAGGTGGTGCAGTGTTTACAGTAAAACTGCCTTTGGCAGAAGATAAAGAGTAGTCAGAATTCAGCATATTTTTCTACTGAATTCTGACTACTGGTTACTGACTACTTGCTTATTATTTTTTCCGCATCTGGCTTAAAATCATGGCACTACCCAAAGCCATACCGACTTTGGCAACATCATCTTTCATATCCACTTTGCCATCACGATTGCTGTCTAAAATTTTATTGAATCCTGCGGCTTCGGGAACACGCTGCTGAATAGTTTGCTGTTCACGTTTTAGAACATCGGCAACGCCGCGACTATCCAAACCTTGCTGACGTTTGGCTTTACCCAAAGCACCCATGATCAAAGGAGCCAGAATAGCCATCAGTGTACCAATTTGTCCACCACTAAGACCTGAAGATTTGCTTACACCCTGTTGAACATTACCAACATTGCCACCTAAGATATTGCCTAAAATGCCGCCGACATTGGTTGAGCGTGAACTGGTTGGAGCCGTTCCCAAAATTCCAGCCAATAAATCTGTTGCACCGCCGCCAGCACCACCAAGCAAAGTGCCTAGTATATTGGCTGCTGCACCGCCACCACCGCCACTATTGCCGCCACCCATTAAAGTTCCAAGCAAGGAACCTGCGCCACCGCCACCCATAAGTCCACCAAGTACATTAGCTAAACCACCACTATTACCGCCGCCTATTGCGCCCATAAGGCCAGTTAGGATGTCACCACCACCAGATTGGGCTACGTTGGCATAGGGGCTTTTTTGGGCAGAAGCACCGCCTAGCATTCCAGATATGTGGTCTAAGATGCTGCCGTCATGGTCACGCTCGAGAGCCTGACTAAGTTTGGTCATGCCCTGGGGTTGGCTGGCATTGTTGGCCATGCCCCCAATAAGCATAGGTAAGAGTGCCGAAATAGCCGAAGTGGTTTTTTGTTCATCGGCACCGATCTGACGACCAATACCTCGAACCACTTCGGGGCTGAGTTGTTGACTAAGGGTTTCAAGTAAAGACATGGATATTCCTCCCGTATAGCTCAAAAGTCTCGAGGGTAGATGAGCTTAGGAGGTTTATTTTAGCATTTTTTAGCAGGTATCATCTGGTTTCATAAGCAGGTATTTCAACCTTGTTTCGTAATGATTAAAGATTTATTGAGACTTAGAGAATCATAAAACTAAACATCGTAGTTAATACCAAAGCTAAACCCTGCCTTCGTTCTGGTGAGTCATGGTGAGCATCTTAAACTGACTGAGGGGTGAGTATTTACAGTAGGTCGCTCAACATGACTGCGAGAGTGAAAACAGCGTGTTTTTGTGATTCACTAATTCCTTCAATGCTAACCTTTGATGTTGAATTGTATGTTTATTCAGTGATGGTTAGCTTAAAGGTTTTGCGCTGTCCTTTGCCTGCTTTTTCAATCTGAACGGTGATATCTTCGGTTCCAAGGGGCGCATCCGCATCTACTTCAATAGTCATGATGCCATCGGGTAAACCATTGGGAATACTAATATCTTTGGCACTAATATATTCAGGTTCATTATAGAGTTTGACGAGGGCTTCGCCATTTAAGTCTATTAAGATACTGACTTTAACCGTCAATTTCCCAGTTTCACCTTTAGCCATAGTGATTTCGGTAGGCTCGAGGGTAACCGTATAAAACTTAGTAGCTTCTTGCAACAATAATTCACAGCCGCTTAGTAAACTCACAACCAGCAAAATAAAAAAACGCTTCATGGTCTTGTCTCCTCCAACGATAAACTAAAGCCGTGCTAGGCTTTTAGGGTACAACGAACTCTACTCAAAACTCATATAGTCTACAACGGTTTAGGAATGCCTCGCTTGAATGGCGGTGTAGTTTTACAAAAAACACCAGACCAACAGCAGGTTATTGCCATAGATGATCTAGAGATTGCCAAAACCAATTTTCCTGATGCAATTCAAGAATCAGGATTTGCGGTCACCATTCCAGTGGTGAACTCTCATGGGGATTTAGAACCCTCCATAACTGGGGACTCGAAGCACCAAAAGTCCTCGAGCTTGATTTTTGGGCTTAAAATTAACTCGAGCCAAGAAAGTATTTCCATATAAATAAAATAAAACAGGTACGTGGGATAGGGGGTGCTCGAGTCCTTCTTCATTTCTACCATCTTCCCTAAACAGGCTAGTCAAGGCTATAGTAGAGCCATATAAAAGTATTTTAAGGTTATGACACTGCTTAATCGTGGTCATTATTGGAGGGTTATATGAAACAAGTCAGAACTGTAGGAATGGTCTTAGCCGGTGGCAAAGGAACCCGCTTGCATCCCTTAACCTGGAAACGCACCAAGCCGGCTGTACCCTTTGGAGCCAAATATCGCATTATTGATTTTGCCCTTAACAATATGCTTAATTCTGGTATTTACGGCATGTATGTTTTGACCCAGTTTAAGGCTCAATCCTTAACCGAGCACATCCAGCGTTATTGGCGTTTTGGTAGTTTTCTTAAAACCAATTTTATTACCCTGGCGCCAGCCCAGATGTACCTCTATGAAGAACTCGGAGCCGAGTGGTATCGGGGTACGGCGGATGCTATTTATCAAAATATCCATTTGATAGACGGCACCGATGTGGGTCTGGTAGCCATTTTTAGTGGTGACCATATTTATAAAATGGATATTAGTCACATGATTCAACAGCATTTAGATAGTAGTGCCGATGTCACTATTGCAGCTTACCCAGTGACCACCGAAGAGGCCAACCGCTTTGGGGTTTTGCAAGTCGATAATGACTTTCAAATCACCGACTTTCAGGAAAAACCAAAAAATCCCAAACCTATGCCAGGTCGCCCGGGCTACGCGCTGGCATCGATGGGTAACTATATTTTTAGTGCCAAGGCCCTTTTTGATTTGCTTAATCGTGATGCCTCAGATAAGGGTTCTGAGCATGATTTTGGTAAAAATGTTCTGCCTATGGCCCTAAACGAAGGCTATAAAATCATGGCTTACGATTTTGCTAAGAACCCTGTACCTGGTCAAGAAGGCCCAAATACCTACTGGCGAGATGTAGGAACTATTGATAGTTACTGGGAAGCCAGCATGGATTTGGTAGCCGTTACCCCCGAATTTGACCTATTTAATGATGATTGGCCCTTGCGAACCTCTACCGAGTATTCTGCTCCAGCAAAATTGGTTCATGAAGAAACTGAGCGGCGCGGGCAGGCTTTTAACAGCTTGTTAGCTGGTGGGGTGATTGTTTCTGGGGGAACTGTCAGAAAGTCTCTACTCTCGAGACGGGTGCGGGTCAACAGTTTTAGCAATGTTGCCAACTCTATTCTCTTTGACAGCGTAGAAATTGGCCGCCACTGCAACATTCAAAACGCCATAATTGACAAAAGTGTGATTATTCCTGATAATACCCAGATTGGTATAAATACTGACGATGATCAAGCTCGAGGGTTTACAGTAACTGAAAAAGGTGTAGTGGTGGTGCCCAAAAACTATAAATTTGAGTAAAATAATCAGGCTCGAATGACTTTTGAGACCATCTCAAAAGTCATTCTTCCTCTGAAAGTGTAGAAAAAAGCGACTTTTGAAATGGGTTTTACTCATTTTTCGGGTAGCTGGCTTACAGCAGCCTCATCTTTGGGGGTGCTAACCTAATTACAACCTAGTTTGAGGGGCTCTAAGGTGTGTTTTTTTACTCGAGCTAGGCTTAGCTTCAGGTCATAATAGTCCTGATGGTGGGTACAACCCCAAAAGCCTGAGGAGGCATGTTGAGACGGTCATTTAACCCTTGGTTGTTGGTAATGTTAATTGTATTAGGTATTTTTATCTTTAGTACCTTCAACAACCGTGCTACAACCCGACGCGAGATTTCATATTCTCAGTTTTTAGACCTTGTTGAAGATGACAAAGTTGCGTCTGTAGTTATTTTGCAAAATAACACCAGCATTGAAGGTAAACTAAAAGAACAAGTTCAAATTGAAGTGGGTAATGAGCCAGTCGCCATCAAGGATTTTAAGACTACTCCCCCTTCCTATGACGACACTTTGATTGCCACCTTGCGTAAAAATAATGTGGCTATTGTCGGGCGCAACCCACCCCAGTGGATTAATTTTGCTTTTTCAATTTTACCGATAGTGATTTTGATTGGATTTTTCTGGTTTGTCTTTATGCGGGCCCAAGGCGGGCCCAATCAGGTCATGCAGTTTGGACAATCCAAAGCCCGTACTTATGGCCGTGAAAATAAAGTTAAGACCACCTTTAATGATGTGGCAGGTCACAAAGAAGCTAAGCAAGAACTTTTAGAAATTGTAGATTTTCTAAAGAACCCTCAAAAGTATCACCGCATTGGCGCAGAAATTCCCAAGGGTGTACTCTTGGTGGGTCCTCCAGGAACAGGTAAAACTCTTTTAGCCCGGGCCATCGCTGGGGAAGCTGGGGTTCCTTTTTTAACAGTCAGTGCCTCAGAATTTATGGAAATGTTTGTGGGCGTGGGTGCTAGCCGCGTGCGTAGCCTCTTTGAAGAAGCCCGCAAGTCATCACCTTCCATTATCTTTATCGACGAGATTGATTCAATAGGTCGCCGCCGTGGGGCGGGTATTGGGGGCGGGCATGACGAGCGTGAACAGACCCTTAACCAAATTCTTTCTGAAATGGACGGCTTTGAAAAAGATACCTCAGTCATTGTCGTAGCAGCAACCAACCGCCCCGATATTCTTGACCCAGCTCTTTTGCGTCCGGGTCGTTTTGACCGTCAGGTAACTATTGGCTTACCAACACAATCTGAGCGCAAAGATATTTTGGCAGTGCATGTGCGCAATAAGCCCATTGCCGAAGATGTCAATATGGAGCGTTTGGCCGAAGCTACACCGATGTTCTCTGGAGCAGACCTCGAGAATGTTGCTAACGAAGCAGCCTTGATTGCAGCTCGTACTGGTAAACAGATTATTTCTTGGAGTGATTTTAATGAGGCTCTAGATCGCATTATCTTAGGCTTGCGCCGTGGCAGCTTGGTTCCTAGCGAAGAAGAACGTCGCATCTTGGCCTATCACGAAGCAGGTCATGCTGTTGCCGCAGTCTCTCAACCTAAGCACAGCAAACTGCGTAAAGTAACTATTATGCCGCGTGGAGATGCTGGTGGGTTTGCAGCTTACCTTAGCAAAGAACAAATGGTGACCAGCATTGAAGAATTACAGCAGCGTCTAATCTCAATTTTTGGTGGGCGTATTGCCGAGAAGAAAATGAGCGGTACCATTTCATCGGGTGCTGCTAGTGACTTAAAGCAAGCCACTGACCTAGCCAAGCGAATGGTCTTTGATCTGGGCATGGGTAAAGAAGAATATATTGCCTGGGGTAGTGATAGTGGCCCAGTATTCTTAGGTGGAGAAATCAGTCGCCGCAAAGATTTTAGCGAAGAAACTGCTAGGAGGCTAGAAGAGCAAGTCAATCAAATTTTGCATCAGTCCTATGAAAAATCTCAACAGGTTGTAGATGAAAACTGGTTGGCTATTGAAGCGGTGTCTGAGGCCTTGTTAGAACTCGAGACCATTGATGGAAAACTGATTGATAAAGCCTATGAACGAGCCAAAGAAGGCAGCATGAGTGCCAAGGAAATCACCGACATGATTGTTGCTGAAGCCAAGACTGCCGAAGAACGCGCTGTAGCCACGGTACCTAAACTAGAAGAAACTGAAGAACGCCGTCGTCAGACTCAAACGCAAGCCCCCAAAGGTCCCTTCGAGCCTAGACCAGCAGACGGTTAAAAATAAGAGTTAGGAGGAAGGAGTTAGTAAAAACCTTCTTCATTCTTCCTCCTAACTCCTCAACGTGTCATAGTAATAAGAGCATGGCCGTACTTGATAGTAAATACGAAATTTTATCCCAACATACGCTAAGTGACCAGGAGAGCGTCTTTGACGCGGTAGCTCCCGATGGGACAGCTTTGCGTATTGCTTGGTTTGAACTAAGCACCGCCCAAGAAGAATTGCAGTTTGAACGTTACCGGCAACTTTTGCGAAAGCTCGAGCGCAAAGGGTTAGCGGCTATTTACGATATTGTCTCACGGCCTGGAACCCATTACGTGGCTTGGTATACACCTAGTAGCGGCTGGGGAAAAGCTGGTGCAGAACTCGAGGGTTTACTAAACACTTATAACTACACCCCCAACTATGCAGACATTCGTGCTGAGAAAGACAAAGGTGTGGTCTATAACTTGAGTTTTAATTCGGTGACTCCAGTTACCCCGATACCTTCACCTATGGTGGTCGAACCAGAACCAGTAAAGCCTAGCTTTAGGTTTCCAAATTGGACCCGCAATTGGTTGATAGGTTTTTTTCTGATGCTGCTTGGATTAGGTTTGGGAAGTGTAGGATTCAAGCTGCGCTCCAATGATGTGTTGGTGACTATTCCTGATGTGATTGGACAAGATGTCAACGCGGCCTCGAGCTTGCTTTATGATTTGCGTCTAAAAATAAATGTTCAAGCTGTATCTTCTGAACAAGCTCTAGGAACCGTTTTAGCGATAGATCCCAGCGTCAACAGCGATTTGCGCCCTGGAAGAAACGTGTTTTTAACCTACGCAGTTTCACCTGGTCAGGTCTCACAAGTCAAGGTTCCCCAACTAGGCGGCGAAGTCCTGTCTAGCCACGTTCAGACCATGCTCGAGAAAGCTAGCTTGAGAGTAGGGCAGATTATTTATATTCATGCCAAAGTGCCAGACGGCATCATCTTGAGCCAGACCCCAGAAGCCAATAGTCAAACCGATGCTGGTAGCAATATCAATGTTCTAGTCAGTTTGGGGCCATCAAAAGAAAAAATCTTTGTCCCTAATCTTATAGGGCTCTCCTCTACCGAAGCTCTCGAGCTTATTTCACTAGCAGGGCTTCCTAGCCCCACCATCAAACGTGTTGTGACAACGCGATATTTACCTGATGTTGTGATTGAGCAAAACATTCCAGCCAATACACCTCTTGCTCAGCCCAATACTGTGTTAGAAATTTCTATTGCTAGCCAAGATCCTTTGCCCGCTTTAGGTATTCCTTCCTTAGTAGGTCTGACTCTCAACCAAGCCCGCCAAGTCGCACCAAGCTTTACACTCTATATTCAGGAAATTTCAACCCCTAATCTTCCCCAAGGAATTATCGACCAAACCCCACCTCCTGGCCCCGAAGCTGGCAATGCCATAACTGTAGTGGTCAATGTTGCACCAGTACCTATTCCACAACCTACACCCTATGTCACTATTAAAGAACCTGAGCCACGGCTAGCTCCATATCAGTTTTATATAGAATCAGGAATTAGCAAAAATTCTTATGCCCAGCTTATTGCAGAAAATATCCAGGGACAGCGAAACGTGATTTTGGCTAAATATATTTCTGAAGGTGAACGTATTGAGGGAAGCTGGCAAACCACCTATGTGGGGCCAATAACCTTTACTCTTTATTTAAATAATGTGCTCTATGATCAACAAACCGTGAATCCTTAAATGACTACTCAAAAAGCCCAGCCTGCTTGCGTTCTTGCTCCAAAAGCTTTTGCTTCTTTTCTACACCCCAACGATAACCACTTAGTTCACCATTAGAGCGCACCACCCTGTGACAAGGAATAGCCAACGCAACCTTATTACTGGCGCAGGCTGTAGCCACTGCCCGAACCGCTTTAGGATCACCCATTTCTGTTGCTACTTGGCTATACGACCAAGTTTGACCATAAGGGATTTTTTGTAAAATTTGCCAGACTTTATATTGAAAAGCGGTTCCAGAAACATCTAAAGGCAACTCAAGTTTTTCATAACCTTCTAAATGTTTGCAGACTGCTTGTACATAAGCCTCGAGACTGGGTATACCAGTTACAGGTGAATCAGCTACCAGCACAGCTTTAGAAAATTCGGCTTTTAATTCTGCCAGCAATTTTTCATCATCGCCAAAACGAATGGCACACACACCACGCTCTGTTGCTGCTAGCAACATCCGTCCTAGAGGTGTATCTACTTGAGTATAAAGAATAGTTTGATTTATACCGCCCTTTCTATAGGTGTTTGGGGTCATGCCCAAATAGCTTGTTTGATAAAGTTCACGGCTCGAGCCAAAGCCTGCGTCATAAAGAGCCTGAGTTACTTTAGAACCCTGTTGCAAATTTTGTTTGAGACGCTTGAGTTTTTGTGTTTTAGCATAGACTTTTGGGCTAAGACCCGTAGATTTTTTGAAGACTCGTTGAAGGTGAAAAGGGCTTAGATTAAGTGTCTTTCCAAGGTCGCTTAGGGTAGGTGTAGGCTCTTCATCTAATAACTGTTTAATGACTTCAACCACACTTACACTTTGCACATTGGGCTGGCAGCGTTTACAAGGCCTAAAACCTGCTTGCTCTGCTTGAGCTGGAGTCTCAAAGAAGCTTACATTTTCTTCTTTGGGTCGTCTCGAGGGGCAACTGGGCTTACAGTATATTTTTGTCGAATGTACTGCGTAATAAAATGTTCCGTCGGCTGTAGTATCTCGGTTTAAGACGGCTTGCCAGTAGGTGGGTGATGTATTCATCATGACTATAGATTACTTGCTGGCGGGGTTTTAGGCTATGCGATTCTTGTGGTCAGAGTGAATACATTTGATTGGTTTCACTGGCTTGCCCCAAAGATACTAAAATCCCTAAAAGCTCTTTTACTTTTTTCTCTTGTGCTCCCTTGAAACATCTTGCAAGCTCTGTAGAACTAACTGGTTTGGCCAAAGTACGCAACATGTTTCGCACAGCTTGGGACTGCTCGCCCGAGTTTTTGGGGAAGGTTGGTTTCTCGCTCGAGGCAACCACTTCGGTTTCTTCAACGTCTAAAACTTGCGCTTGCACGTTTTGCCCTTTGGCCTGATATTCGGGGCGAAGATAACGAATGTGTCCACGCTTTTCCTCGGCAGCACGTTCGGCGTTTAGGGCCACTAAGCGTTCTAAAATCTCTTCATCAGATAACGTTGTGGGCCAGCCATATGCAGCAGCAACGGCTGTGTCTAGTTCGTCGTGAAGTTCTTTGAGGACAGAGACGAGACCCTGTTCGTGAATTTTCTTTTCTTTTTCGGAAAGGGTTGTGGCCGCGTCAGGAACCCCTCCGCCCTCACGGGCACCTCCCCTGTTAGGGGAGGCAAAACCTTTTAGTTTTTCTAGGACGTTGTACATGTCGGTTAGGGTGAGGGTGGGGTGCAGGGCTTGGCGGGATTTGCGGTGTGTGTCTAGTTGTTCGGCAATCTGGCGGATGTGGGATTTTTGGGAGTCGGTAGCGGCAGGAAAGGGGAATGGATCGAAACAACGAGTTTTATTATAACGAGGTGTATTTCCTCCTAAGTTACCACCCGCAGTTAAAGCCCAAACAACATGAATATGACTCGAGAGAATTCCTAAAAAATGAGCGTCACCAATAGCAATATTAATTAGAGCATCATCAGGAAGAACATCAACACTTAAAAAAGTGAATAAACGATGTTTTGATGTAACAACAGTAGCGATATAGCGTGAAAGACCTTGTAATGCAGGTCGAAAATTACTTCTAGCTTCTCCAAAAATCCACCAGTTATCACGGTATGTAGATCGATTGTTGTTATCACGCTCGGGCTGAGAAACTGTCTGAGAAGTAGGAAACTCATGAAAAAGTCGGGCACAGTTAAAAGATGATCAAATCCCAACTGTACCCGACTGATCTAAAGACTAGCGAATGGGAAGCATTAAAACCATTCATGCCGACACCAAACCCACTAGGGAGACCTAGAGAACATAGTTGGCGCAGCATTCTCAATGGCATCTTTTATGTGGTGAAAGGTGGCATTCCTTGGCGGATGTTGCCTAAAGAATATCCACCGTATCAAACGGTGTATCACTACTTCCGTGTGTGGCGTAAAGGTGGTTTCTGGGAGGAACTGAATACCAAACTGCGTGAACGATTACGCAAGAAAGTCAAGGGAAAAGGTAGAAAACATCCCAGTGCAGCCATTATAGATAGTCAAAGTGTGAAAAGTGTCGAAGGGGGTAAGGAGATCGGCTATGACGGTAATAAGAAAGTAACTGGACGTAAACGTCATCTCGTTGTAGATACCTTAGGCTTGGTGTTAGCTGTCCTGGTAACGGCTGCAAATATTGATGACCGAGCTGGCGCAAAACAACTCTTTACGGCAATGAGGACAACTTCCTGGAAACGTCTTAAGTTGATTTGGGCTGATGGTAACTATACCGGTGACCTCATCGCTTGGCTTATGAAAACCTGTGGCTGGATTCTCGAGATCGTTCATAAACCTAAAGAGCAACTTGGCTTTGAAGTTCTTCCCAAACGCTGGATTGTTGAGCGTACTTTCTCCTGGCTCAATCGGCAGCGTCGTCTTTCCAAAGACTTTGAGCGTTTGCCAGAAACCTCAGAAGCCTTTATCTACGTCACCATGATTCGTTTGATGGTGAAAAAATTGGCGGCTTGACACTTCTCAGACAGTTTCTTAACTCTTTGGTGAACCCACTGATAAACTTCAGGAAATCTCTCCATTATATCTTTAGCAGTAAGTCCAAACAAATCAATGACCATTACATTTCTTGCTATCGAGTTCATATCGCGTCCATTCAAGTATTGACGTATATGTTTCTCGAGTCCTTGAATCCGTCCAAGCCCTAAACTTTTCGCTTCCTCGGGAGTCACAATAAATCCAGCACCATGTAACTTCACGCCAGGACTTGATATGCCTTCATTAGCTTTCAAAGGTAACGCTCCAGCCACATTCGCGCCAATTGTCAAATCAGAAAAGATTCGTCCTATTTTAGATTCCATTTCAACTTCAAATGCTTCACCACCGCTATCAACTTCATTTTTCACTGTTTGTAAAGTTCCGTCTAATAAACCAATCTGAGCCACAGTCATAGAAATATTTACAGCAGCACCTGCATCAGCATCTACCCAAGGATGGTCAGGGATTACAAAGGCAAGGGACAAAGGATTTTTTGCGTCTAAGTGTGTTTGCAAAACACGGCGGTTAAAGGATTGGCGTAAAGAATTTGTAGCAATAAAACCAAAGCGATTTACTTTGCTTTCACGTGTTAAATGAGCTGCATGATTCCACCAATACATCACAAAATCTGCTGATTCTGGAACATCTTCATGTGCTTCTCGAATTGCTTTAGTGTAACCATCACCAAGAGCTTCACGCATTCTCTTATTCCCAATAAATGGTGGATTCCCCACAATATAATCCGCCTCTGGCCATTCTGCCTTTCGTGGATTCAGATACTTTAGCTCTTGCACCTGTGCTGTTTCATCTGGCACATCTTCAACTTACGTGAATACATTTGACGAATACTGCATATGGGTGTATACTTATTTTTATCAGCACCGAAAAGGTGCTATTTTTTTTGCCCCTTATTTATCTTTTCTATTCAAACAAGGCTGCTAGTCAGATTGGCGCAGGTGTTTTGTAAAGCTCGCCGGCAACACTTTTGGCTTCTACACAGTGCTGGTTATAGCCCCAGATCGAGGATGGCTTTTTGCAACTCGTCACGTTCTAGGTCTATAGAAAATTCTACATCACATTTATTCTAAGACACCCTGACTGATACCAATTCTGCGATTAAGTGATGCATAACACTAAATAGCCCTTCGACAAGCTCAGGGCGCACACATGCCTATTCTGAGCTTGTCGAAGGATAATTCAACATATGAGTCACTCAAGAGCAGAATGGGTATGACAATAAATCCTTGTCACAGTCAATTGAAACGAACATTTTCGAGAACAGTAAGGATTAGCGTGAGGAGGATGTTGCAACCCTATCTATCTTTTTTTCCAAATCATCATTACGTTTTCTAATGCGCTCTCGTCTTCTATCTAAATAAATAGCCACCAAGACGCCCGCAAAAGCCACTAAAAAATGTAAGCCAACCCAATTATTGGCAGGCTCCCAGGGCAAGGTAACAGCAAAGAGCTCATCTTTGGAAAGCCTAAGAGCCACCACTTGCGGAATGATAAAAAGTAAGGGTGAAAGAATTAAAGCAGGATATCGCCAAGAAAACTCAAGAGCTAATACCGCTAACAAGAGTGAACTAAGCGTAATCGGCAACATAATAAACCAGTTGGCATCTCTGGCAATAAGACCAATAAGCGGAGCTACCAGTGCTGTAAGGTAAGCAAAAGGCATTCCTGAAGAGCTAAAGGCTAAATATGTAGCCAGAACCACACCCAAACTTCGGTACACCATAGGAATAGGTGCAGCAGCACAGACCGCTGCTAGTAAAAATAAAAAGATACCAACGACGATATTCAGGGGTTTGGGTAGAGTATGGACCATGCAGTCACTATAGATACTAACCAATTAAAGGAAAGTTATCAATCATTTACAAACCTAGTACCTAGAGACTAGAGAGCCTAACAATCTTTTCTCCACCCAACCACTGCACTTTAACTTGAAGTACTTCTTGCAGGTGAACAATTAGGTCATCTCCAGGCATAAGGTCAAAAAAGTTGTCAGTACAGGCAGCATTTAACCAAACACCCTTGGCAGGTTTAACAACTTTTAGTTTAAGCTGGGTTTTGTCCAGAACTTCAACGTTTAATTCCGGATTGGGGATTTGATAGTGCTTAAAAGGTTCACTCCACAAGGTCGCTCGGGCAGTTTGCCCCAGTAATGTTGCACTTATGACCATAGCACCCTGCATAGTCCAATTGCCAAGTTCAGTTGTGCTATTTGGATTTATGGTTATGTTACGTTTTTCTTGAGCTATTTCTTGTCCTTCAAAGTTATAAGCACGTAACTCAAGCGTTCCTTCATGCCTCTTGGCTTTGCAATTAGTGGCCCAGATTTCACAGCCATCGTTCGTTGACCACAGTCCCAAAGTAATAGGCTCGAGTTCTCGTTTAATGATGTAATAGGCTGGCTTGGGTGTGCCCAAACTATCAATAATGGCCCAACTGGTTACTGGCCAGCAATCATTAAGTTGCCATACCAGTGCACCACTCACAGCGCGTTTGCCCGCCACACCCCAGCAGCGGCGAAAACTACTGTAGGCATAACGCATAGCCTCTGCTTGAACAAATTGTGTGCTGTAAACATAGCCTGCAAGTGTTACTGGATCAGATAAATTATCGGCAATATAAACCGCCATTCTGCGGTGTCCCTCAGGTTTACCATCAGGGCTTGTGGCTTTATTATGGTGAACCACCGTGCGGCTTTGTGGAAAGCGTTCATGCTCAGGTGTAACGCTTTGCATGGTTTGCAATGATGGATAACTTTGCATTCCAAATTCACTGACAAATCGTCCTTCAAACTTGTAATACTCCTGATAAGGGGCCATGACCCCGTGCCAGATGTCCCAGGTGTGGCGATCACCCATAGTAGGGTCAAAACTGTTCACGCCACCATAGGGGCTACCAGGCCAGTAAAAACGTGTTGGGTCAAGACGATTGCAAACTTCAGGCAAAAGTTTTTCGTAAATGGCTAAAGCTTCAAATTTACTCGAGTCACCTTTTTCACCATACTGGCCAACACTTTCTGCAATCTGATAGTCTTCGTTGTTACCGCACCACAAGGCAATCGAGGTGTGGTGACGCAAGCGTTTGATATTTGCTTCGGCTTCACGTTTTACATTTTCCAAAAATTCTGGATAAGCAGGATAGATCCCACAACCAAAAAGAAAATCTTGCCATACCATAATCCCAAGCTCGTCACATATTTCATAAAAAATATCTGGCTCATAAATTCCACCGGCCCACACCCGCAGCATGGTCATATTGGCATTACGTGCCTGGGTAATGCGCTCACGATAACGTTCTGCTGAAATACGGTTTAAAAGTAAATCATCGGGAATCCAGTTGGCACCGCCAACAAACATTTCAATGCCATTGACCTTAAAGAAAAAACTCGAGCCCTTTTCACCAGCGACGGGTTCTTGCACAATTTGAATATCTCGAAAACCAAGCTTGAATTCTTGTTTTTCAGTAGCAAGTTTTATAGCCAGTTTATAAAGGGGTTGTTCACCGTAGCCATGTGGATACCAGAGTAGTGGGTTGGTTAATGTAAAGGTGTGTTGACTTAAGTGAGCTGATTGTATAGATTCAAGTAACTTACCTTCGGGCGAATAAAGCTCGAGTGTTATTTGAGAACTGGTATTTCCCTCGAGTGTCACGGTTACGTCAAATTCGGCTTTATTGAAATCAGTGGATAGTTTTGTGTTAGTCAAAACCTCAGCTATGCGGGTGCTATAACTTTCTAGATAAACATCTTTCCAAGGACCCACACAAACCACCACTGGACCCCAATCCCAGCCATAGTGATATTGGGCCTTGCGTACATAAAGGCGACTGCTATCGCCATTCCAGCGTGGGCGTTTGCCATACTGGTTTTCGAGCTCACGTCCACGCCGCATGGGAGAGGAAAAATGAATAAGGAGTTCATTATGACCTAGTAGCGCAAATTCTTTTATATCTACACGATAAGGAACAAACATATTGTCAGTTTCTAAAACGGTTTGACCATTAAGTGAAACCTTAGCAAACGTGTCCAGCCCATCAAAACAAAGCTCGAGGTGCGGTTGCGCCAGCATATCTTGGGTGATTTCAAAAGTAGTGCAGTACAGCCAATCGCTTTCGCCTATCCACTGCACCTCTTTTTCATTTAGCCCATAAAAAGGATCAGGAATAAGATTGGCCTCGAGTAGGGTTTGTTGCACGTTGCTGGGCACCTTGGCGGGAATCCAATCGGTGATGATAGAACCAGAATGTTGTTTAAGTTGCCAGGTTTTCAAGAATTGTTTTTTCATTTACCTGCCTCATCATAACGATTTCTTTTTGAAGTGTACCTCGAGATTTGCGAACGCTTATCTACCCTTTTGTATCTTGGCTATGACCAACGATCAAAAAACACATTAAACACATTAGTATAGGTCTTAAAAAATCCTGATCATTTAAGAAGTGAGCGCAAATAAGCCAAGTCTTGTTGATAGAATTCTGGAATCGCATTGGATGGTACATGGGGCTCGAGGGTCATCCAACCTTGATAACCATCAGCCTGCAAACGCCGGACTATCCCGTCAACTGAAAAAGCAGCTTGGTCTAGGGGAACATAGCCAATATAATCCCTGTTGGAGTGACGCATCAAACTACCCTTATAAACGCCCTGACGCTCTACATAGTGGCAACCGCCTTTGAAATGAACATATCCAATGTGGTCACGAAGAACTTCATAGGAGTGCGGAAAAGGTTCCACATAGGCATGATAATAATTACACGGGTCATACTGAGTACGAAATCCAGGTGAGTCTATAGTCTTTACCAAACGAGCAATGTCTTCAGGCAAACCGCTATCATCGTGAGCTTCGTTTTCTAATGTGATGACCACGCCCCTCTCAGCAGCGTAAGTGGCTGCTGGACGCATGGCTTCTAAAAACAAGGACAAGTTGATATGTGCGGTGTAGCAATTGACCAGTTGACTCCCTAGCTTGACGGCTGCATCCACTGCTCCTTGTAGAGCTTCTGTCAAACCTTGGGTTCCGCCTTTGGCGATGCAAAGTGGAGCTGCATGAAATCCCAGCGTGACACAAGCCACTTCAAAGCCCCGTTTTTGGATGAGTTCGCCGGCAGCTTCAACATTTTTAGTTTCATAGCGTTCATGCTCCTCGGGTGTACTAGAAGACCCGGATAGATTAGACGGCCAAAGCTCGAGGGCCTTTACCCCATGAGCCTCAAAAATATCCAAAATTTCTGGCAAAGTGTGGGTACTAGCAAGTTGTTGGGCATTGATGGCAAGTTTCACGCCAGAGTTTTTCATATCTGCATTCCTTTCATCGCATCTAATAACTGCGTATCTGCAAGCACTGCCGCAGCATCAGGTTGGTAGGGTGAATTTGTCAGAATGGCATTAGAGAAATGCTCGACTTCTCGGCGATAGTTGTCAAAATGCGGGAGGTCGGGAGAGGCTTCAGTTACCGTGGTTTTGCCGTCAACGGTAAGCTCGAGTCTTCCAGTGGGTCTTTGTGCAAAGCAGTCTCTTAAAACCAAGCGGCCCTTGGTTCCGTAAATGATGATGCAACACTCTTGATGCGAAAATGTCGCCGCAAAAACACCTGGGATACCTCCTTCAGTTACAAACCAAGCTAGGTTGGTGTCCATTACCGCAGCCTCAGATGGAGCCACAGTATTTGTGGCATGGGCATTGACCATACGAATGGATTGATTGAGGAGTTCGCGCAGACCAAAAGCTAGGTAAATACCAATATCGAGCAAGGGTCCACCACCGATGGGGTCAGTCCAACGCCAGCTCCCTTTAGCTCCTGGTGGATAAGGTTCAAGAGCAGGATAGGAAAAATTTGCGTAGACAAAGGTCATGTCTCCAATGGCTCCACTTTTAAGGGCCTGGCAGGCTTGTTGAAAAATATCGCCGAAACGAGACATGTAGGCAGTCATGAGTTTGACCCTATTATGTTTGGCAGACTCGAGCATTTGAATAACATCACTGGCACTTTGACCTAAGGGCTTTTCACACAGGATAGCTTTCTTTGCTTTAGCAGCCGCCAAAACTGCCTCTAAGTGCATACCGGTTGGCAAGGCAATATAAACAGCTTCGATACGTTCATCGGCTAATAGGTCCTGATAGCTCGAATAGGCCTCTGCCTCAACGAGATTACGCCGCTCCTCGAGGGGGTCAGCAACCGCAACCAATTCGACATTCTCGGCGTACTTCATCGCTGGAATCATTTTGTCTACAGCAATTTGCCCACAGCCCAATACACCCCAACGTACACGTTTTTTCATAACTAAACCTCCAAAAAATAGTTTATTTACCCAAACTTTATTTACCTAGACTGGCAAGGCTATTTACAAAATGGCGTTGCAACACGACATACAGCAGCAATACAGGTAGCGTGGACATCGTGACGGAAGCCAAGAGCAATGGCCAGTTCGAGGCAAACTGCCCTTGAAAGCTTACCAAACCAAAAGGTAGGGTTTTAAGTGAGTCATCGCTTATTAAAATAAGTGCGAGTAAAAACTCATTCCAAATAAAGACACTCTGGAAAATCGCTACGCTAGACAACCCGGGCAGAGAAAGCGGTGCAACGATTCTGACTAGAAGTTGCAGTTCATTACATCCGTCTAGGCGTGCGGCTTCCTCGAGTTCTCTTGGGAAATCTAGGAAGAACGAATATAAAAGTAGTACGGAAAAGGGAATACCAAAAGCCACATAAGGACCAATTAGTCCAATATAAGAATTGAGTGCATTAGCAGCACGCAGCATTTCATAGAGCGGCACTAAGACAGTATGAATGGGAATTGCGTAACCTGTGATGAGCAAAATATAAAAGCCACTGCGCCCAGGAAAATTGCTGCGAGCCAGAGCGTAAGCAGCCAAGCCACTCACAACAAGAATAGCTGCAACACTTCCACTTGTAACAAAAAGAGAATTGAGCAGGTATTTGGCAATTCCAGTCTGCCAAGCTTCGGCAAAGTTTGACCAGCGCAACGTTTCAGGAAAAGAAAAGGGACTCGAGAACATTTCCAAGGTGGTCTTAAACGATGAGATTATCAACCACAAAAACGGCAAGACCATAAACAGTAGATACAGACCAAGGACCGCGTACATTACAGGTTTGTAATTACTTTTTGTCATGCGTTTACGCTTTCGCCTGGGTTCGATTAGATGAGGCTTGAAAACGGAGTTGCACGATGCTCAAGGTCACTGTGAAGGCGAGTAACACAACAGCAATAGCACTCGCATAGCCCATGCGGTTAAGGTTGAAGGCATTTTTATAAAGATAGGTTCCTAAAACTTCACTGGCGTGTGCTGGGCCACCTAGCGTGAGCAAATACACCAGATCAAAAGCCTTAAACGAACCAATCATGGTGATAAGGGTTGCAGCAATAATGACATTGCGAATAGCAGGGATAGTGATAAAGAAAAAAGATTGGGTTTCTGTTGCTCCGTCAAGTGTGGCAGCTTCATACAGTTCGCTTGGCACGCCTTGCATTCCTGCTAACAAAATCACCATCATAAATCCTGTGAACTGCCAGCAGGCCACTAGCAAAATACTAAAGATGGCAAGATTTGGATCACCAAGCCAACCAAGGCTTGGTTTGGGCAGGCGCAAAAAAGTGAGCGTGGCATCTAATAAACCAATAGACGGATTAAGAACAATTTGCCAGAGAATGCCGACGGCGACGGAACTCATGACCATTGGGGCAAAGATGATCGTTCGTGCTACAGTACTTGCGCTCTGACTGAGACCTCGGTTACAGGCGGCAGCCAAGACCAAGCCACCTCCAACTTGAAATATTACTGAGCCAAGCAAAATAATAATATTGTTACGAAAACTTATCCAAAATATAGAATCACTAACTAACTCTAGGTAATTTCCCAGACCGATAAAGGTGCGGGTCGGGCTGGTTAAACCATAATCGTAAAGGCTCGAGGCTATGGTATTGAAAAGGGGATAAGCCACAAAAATAAAAAAAAGTATTAGTGCGGGGGCAATCATAGAGTAGGATGCCCATTGACAATTTTTATCCAGAGAGCCTGGTTTGGGAGAAAAGGTGTTTTGCTTGGGGTTTGTCATAGGAAAGCACTATCAAGGGTGGTGTGGACCTGTAGCGTCCACACCACGCTGTTCTTTATTGACCCAGTTTTTCTTTGGATGCTAGAGCTGCTTCACGCACACTAACCATCGCTTCTTCAGGTGTTTTAGTACCATTTAATACTTCTTGAATTACATTTTGATAGGTGTCCGAAATTCCGCTCTCAACTGCACTATCAAGCCACAAGGTCGTACCACTAGCTTTACCAAGATCAGTGATGACTTCGGCTAGTGCAGGATCAAGGTCAAGACCCTCAACGGCTGCAGAATTGGTAGGAATACGATTGGTTTCAGATAGTAAACGAGCCTGAGCTTCAACTGAGCCAATATAAGCTAAAAAGGCGAAAACTGCCTCTGGATACTTTGATTTTGCACTTACCTGAAGACCGGTTGGACCCGATATAACGTAGTCCTGATTACCCTTCCCATCTTCAATAACAGGAAAGCGAAACGTTCCATATTTTCCTTCAAAACCGTTCGAGTTCATAATACCCAAGCACCAGGTTCCACAAAAAGTCATTGCACTCTTACCTGTGTAGAAAGTGGCTCTAGCAATCTCTGGGCTAACCGAATTGACAGCATTGTTAAAACAGCCAGCATCCTGCATATCTTTTAGTTTTTGAAGCGCAGTGGCATAGGCAGGATCAGTAAAAAGCTTATCGGCATCGGGTTTAAGTGAGTAGTCCGAGGCAATTTGCTCGTCACCGACAACCTTTTGATTTAAAATAGTCATATAGTGAATACCTGTCCAACGTTCAGAGTTACCAAAGGCAATAGGTGTAATGCCTTTTGCTGAAAGGGCTTGACAGGTGCTTAATAGCTCAGTGAAGGTAGCAGGAATACTAACACCTTCAGTCGCAAACATTTCTTTATTGTAATAAAAGTATTTAGATTGCTGGGTGTAGGGTAAAGCCCAAATTTTACCATCAAGTGTGTAGGCACTGAGGGTATTTTTCAGAGTCTGATCCCAGCCATTGTCTTTAGCAGTCTGGCTAAGATCCATCACTAGTCCATCGCGTACAAATTTGAAACTTGCTTCACCAGGGTCGTTATAGAAAATATCAGGTGGTTGGTTGGAAGCTACGCCGACTTGAACGGCTGTTTTGTAGGCTTCGTTGGGATAGTCGCGCACAGTAATGGTTATATTGGGGTTTGACTTTTGAAACTCTTCAGCCAGGCCCTTGTAGTAAGGAGCAATATCAGTTAGGACCCACATGGTTAGATTGCTTGTTTCCTGGGCAGATGCCGAAACCAAAGAAAGAATACATGTTGCTACAATAATCCAGATTTTTTTCATGAAACCTCCGTAATGAAAAATTGAAAGAACTCGAGTTGACTACTAACTCACAACAACCTTTCACCCCCTGAAAACATCCAAACATATGGGTACTAAAAATGTAAAAAATAATGAGCGTCATTGCAAAGAGCGAAAGCCTTCAAAAAAGGAAACGCCCCCAAGCACCTAAGTTTGGTTGCACAAAAAGAGTCTACTCAGAGAGTTGCAAAAAAGAAATGGATAAGTCTTTGAATTTTTTGTACAATCCTTTTATGCCTGCTAAAGCATTACAGGTTTCTCCGCAGTTACTTTTATACGGTTTGGATACGCCGCATGATTCTAAATTTGTCGTTGATAGACCTGGCCCCAGAAACGATTGGGTGATCCTTTGTTTCCGCACGCCGTTTTTAATGCGAACAGCAGATGGTTTGGAAACTGGACAGCCTGGTGATTGTATTATTCACGACCCCAATTATTCAGAATGGCACACCACACTGCCAAGCGAGAAAGAAGGGTTTCGCAACGACTGGCTTCATATAGGCAAATCGGGAATGAAGGAACTCATTGAACAATTTGAGATTCCCTTAAACCGAAGAATTCAAACAGGCTTGGCTTCTTTCCTAAGCGAAAATCTGCGAGTTATTGCCGATGAAGACCGTCGCCATGAGGCTTTTTGGCAAGAAAGAATTAGGATCGAGGTCGAGAAAATTTTGTTGCGTTTGGGTAGGGCTCAACAAAATTACACGGCCTCAGAAATTCTCAGTGTAGCTGAGCAAGCCCACCTCATCCGTTTTAAAATGCTTAGAACCACCATGCTCGAGCATTTCCGTGAACCCTGGAATATTGCCACCTTGGCTGACCAGGCCTATCTTAGTCTAAATCGTTTTTCTGTACTCTATTCAAAATTCTTTAAAATTAGCCCCATCGAAGAGTTGCTGCGACACCGCATACAGCATTCCTGCACCATGCTTATATATTCAGATGATACTTTAGAATCTATCGCTGAAGCCTGTGGGTTTACTGATGCAGCCTATTTTAGTCGTGTTTTTAAAAAAAGAATGGGATGCAATCCTGGTGCTTATAGAAAGCTGAGCATTCCATTAAAATTTGATAACGATTAAATCTTTTTTTAGGCTACATCTTTAATTTGAATCCGCGCTGCAATCTCTGGAATTAACCGCAAGAAATGGGCAGTAGAAGAAGTTTGATGAAGAGCCACACTTTCGGGTGTACCCTCAACCACAATATTGCCACCGCGTACCCCACCATCGGGGCCCAAATCAATAATCCAGTCACAGGTTTTAATCACATCTAAATTGTGTTCAATAACCACTAAGGTATTGCCGCCATCTACGAGTCGGTGCAAAACATCTAAAAGTTTGCGAGTATCATCAAAGTGTAAGCCGGTAGTAGGTTCATCTAAAATGTAAAGGGTTTTTCCTGTGGAACGTTTACCAAGTTCTGAGGCCAGCTTGACCCTTTGGGCTTCACCGCCAGAAAGCGTTGGGCTAGGTTGACCAGCTTTGACATACCCTAAACCAACATCTTGCATCAGTTGAAGCTTGCGGGCAATGGTAGGGATATTTTCAAAAAAAGCTGCACCCTCATCGGCAGTCATATCCAAAACATCGGCGATGGATTTACCACGTATTTTGACCTCGAGGGTTTCCTTGTTATAGCGTTTACCTTTACAAACTTCACAGGGCACATAAATATCAGGCAAGAAATACATTTCTACTTTAACTGTGCCATCGCCCTTGCAAGCTTCACAGCGTCCACCTTTAACATTAAAGGAAAAACGCCCAGCTTTATAACCACGTTTGCGAGCCTCAGTTGAGCGCGTAAACAAATCACGTATATCGCCAAAAATGCCAGTATACGTGGCAGGGTTACTGCGCGGTGTGCGACCAATCGGAGTTTGGTCAATCTCAATGACTTTATCAATATGTTGCACACCATCGATGCGGGTATGTAATCCAGGTAAAGCTTTAGAGCGATAAAGCTCTCTGGCCAAACTAGCGTGCAAGATTCGATGCACCAAGGTAGACTTTCCTGAACCTGATGCACCGGTAATGCAAGTCAGAGTTCCAAGAGGAATATCTACAGTCACATTTTTTAGATTGTGTTCTCTGGCTCCTACAATGCGTAATTTTTTTCCGTTTCCCTTACGTCGTTCAGATGGAATATCAATTTTTTTATCACCACGCAAATAGGCTGCCGTAAGCGACTCAGGGTGCTTAATAAATATATCAGGCTCACCCGCAGCAACAATTTTGCCACCATGAATACCAGCCCCTGGACCCAAATCAACAATATAATCTGCCGAGCGCATGGTTTCTTCATCGTGCTCAACGACAATCAAGGTGTTACCTAAATCACGTAAATTAAGTAAGGTTTTTAGAAGTCTGGCATTATCCCGTGGATGCAAGCCAATGCTAGGTTCATCTAAAACATACAGCACACCTGTAAGCCCCGAACCCACTTGTGTAGCTAAACGAATGCGCTGGGCTTCTCCACCAGACAAGGTATTAGCACTACGGTCTAGAGTTAAATAATCAAGTCCAACATTTTCTAAAAAACCCAATCGTGCATTGACTTCTCGCATGATGGGTTTGGCGATAGTGCCAGCAGGTTCAGGAAGTTGCAAATCACTAAAGAAACTTCTAGCCTCGAGTACCGTCAAATGACTGAGTTCGGCAATATTTTTTTCAGCTACTTTAACAGCCAAAATTTCCTTCTTGTAGCGTGTACCTTCGCACTCTGGGCAGGCCCGCATAGACATATAAGCCTCGAGGCGTTCACGGGCATACTCACTTGACATTTCGGCGTAGCGACGCTCTAAGTTTGGAAGGACTCCTTCAAACTCAGCATTAAAACGCATAGTCTCGCGGCCTGCACGTTTATAAACCACTTCGATAGCTTGTTCAGTTCCATATAAAATTACTTTTCTAGCCTCTTCAGGTAAATCTTTCCAAGCTTGGCCTAAACCAAAATCAAAATGCTCTGATAAAGCCTTAATGCGGTCCCAGTAAAACACTCGGCTACCATCTTCGCCACCGCCACTCCAGGGCGCAATAGCACCTTCACCAATACTTAAAGTGTCATCAGGTACAACTAAATTAGGATCAAATTCTTGTTTAAACCCAAGACCAGTACAAGCGGTACAAGCACCATAAGGACTGTTGAAAGAAAAGGCTCTAGGCTCGAGTTCTTCTAAAACTGTGCCGTGTTCAGGGCAGGCAAAGCGTTCGCTAAAAAGTTCATCTTGCTGGGTGTCTGGCATAAAAACACGCACCAAGCCTTCGCCTTTATTAAGCCCCAGTTCAATAGATTCAGCCAAACGTGAACGATCAGAAGAAGCAATTTGTAAGCGGTCAACCACTACGTCAATATCGTGTTTCTCAAAACGCTCGAGGTTGGCTGCTAGAGCTTCTTCGATGGTTTGCACCACACCGTCCACACGCACACGAGCAAAGCCTTCTTTTTTTAAGTCAGTAAATAATTTTTTATATTCACCTTTGCGTCCGCGCACTGCTGGCGCAAGAATGATGGCCTTGTGGTCATTGTATTTTTCTAAAAGCCTATCCACAATTTCACTAGCCGATTGTTTCTCGATGGGTTTGCCACAGCTTGGGCAATGGGGTTTACCTGCTCTGGCAAAGAGTAAGCGCAGATAATCATGGATTTCAGTGACAGTACCAACCGTAGAACGCGGGTTGTGACTGGTAGTTTTCTGATCAATGCTAATGGCTGGGCTTAAACCTTCAATTACGTCTACGTCAGGTTTATCCATTAAGCCCAAAAACTGCCTAGCATAAGCAGATAGACTCTCTACATAACGGCGTTGCCCTTCGGCATAAATGGTATCAAAGGCTAAAGTAGACTTACCAGAACCCGAAACCCCTGTAAAAACAATAAACGCATTGCGTGGTAGTTCTATAGAAATATCTTTGAGGTTGTGCTCTCTGGCACCGCGAACGATGATATTTTGCACCTAAGTCCTCCCATTGAAGCCTTCACCCAATAACATAGAAGACTTATAAAGCAGGTAAGTATATCACCCTTAGAGGCTCTTGGTTTGTGGCCGCTAATTGTATCACTGAGGTATTTGTTGGAATCGTTGGTTAGAAACGGTCGTTTTAGACCAATTGCCTGTCTGATGAATCTATATAGTCCAAGCATTCCTTAAAATTACCTGTAAATAGACTAGGGCGTTGGTATTTCCCAAAGGCTTTCTTGTAAACAGGATCATAATACTCAGTCAACAAGGTTGTTATCCAGTAATGGTGTGCAGAAGCCAGGTTCCAGGTTCCAGATTCTTGGGCTTGGTCAAGCCCATCTACACAAGCCTTCACTTTCTCCCAACCCAAACGCTGATAAAGCCTTAGAAGGTTAGACTCAAGGGTTTGCCTAGTAATTTCTAGACCTTGGTTAAGCGTAGGTTCCTGGACGTATTCTAAAAAGATATTCTGGACCCGCTCTTCTAAAGCAACGTCTAGGATAATCACTGGGGCTTCACACATTTTCTGTAATAGTATTTCTGGTATCCAGACTCGTCCAATAGATCTTGATTCATCCTCGAGCAGAATATGTTTGTAAGGACTCAAAAGTAGTTTGGTAGCCAAGCCATTCTCAAAGGTGGCCTGGCTAGGTTGCTGTCCTTGTTTTCCAAAAGCACTACCGCGATGATTGGCTTCGGCTTCTAAATCTAAAATGCCCAGGGTTTGGCTGTGGTCAAGCCTGGCATCTCTAAGCAGTTTGGTTTTGCCTGAACCGGTAAGCCCAGTCAGAATAAAAAAGTCTTTGTGGTCTACAGTGGTCTCGAGTTGCTTCATGACATAGTTGCGCAAAGCCTTGTAGCCACCTTCAATTCTAGTAACATTTGAACCCGCGATAAATTCAGTAGCTAACTTGCTGCGCAAACCACCTCGCCAGCAAGCTATGGCTGTAGGAGCAGCCTCACAGGTTTTGCGCCAAGATTCAATGCGCTTGGGCATATAGGGTGCGGTGAGTTCGTATCCAAGAGTGATAGCTGCTTCTTGTCCTTTTTCTCGGTAACACAACCCTACTTGGTGACGTTCTTCATTATTCAAAATAGGCTCAAAGACACTGTAAGGCATGGCTCCGCGCTCAACTTCTATAGGTGCGCGTACATCCAAAAGTTGAAAGTTTGGCCAACTCGAGTTTGCGATATAAAGCTCTTGGGGTTTAATAGCAGCCATCATCTGCACTCTAGAGCAACAGTTGCCAAAACAAAGTTTATATATTTAATGTCTTTCATAAACGCTATTACAACACAGTTCACGCTCAGCATTTGACCACTTACGCAATCATCATCTATTTTTTCATAAAGTCCTGCTAAATTTTAGAAAGCGTCTGAAAAGTAGTTTCCGTTAACTTAACTCCTCGGGTCATACTCGAGAAGCTTTTAGCCAGAGGTAATATCTATGAAGCATGATACCGGTTATAACGGCATAATTGTCCAAAGGTTGAGCGTTAGCGTACGCCCAGCTAAAGGCTCTTCTCTACTCTGAAAAGTCGCTTTTGAAAAACGCCAAAAGCGACTTTTCAGACGCTTTCTTAAATGAATATCCTCGAGAAATACTTACCCCAATAGGCATTAGACCTTCTGCACCATCGTGTTTTTCTGAGAACTATACTGGCTTAGAATGCCCAAGAGCAACTCTTTTTACTATAAACGACTTATCCCTGTCTTTGAGCTACTTATACTATAAAAATGACCACTCATCTTTATTTCAGCCTACGGTCATTTTTATAGCTTAGTCTGGCTAGTAGTATAAAAATCAAAGAAGGTATACGGTTTTATAGAGTAATTCCAAGCTTAATGCTTACGGAGGTCATATGAAAAATATCCGTTTCGTTCAATGGTCAATCTTGCTAATTCTTCTTTTACCCTTTTTCTTGTGGGGTTGTACACAAAGTGAACTAACAGGACTCGAGCCTGAAGCAGTTGGATTACGCGCTATCTATTTTAACAACGAAAATTTTACCGGTACACAAGTCACCCGTATTGATACAACTCTCGATTTTAACTGGGGGGAAGGCTCACCTGTGGCTGGCATTGCACGAGATACTTTTAGTGTGCGTTGGACGGGGAGCATCACCCCGCGCTACAGCGAGCTTTATACTTTTACTGCCAATGCTGATGATGGACTCAGGCTATGGGTCAACGGAATCAAACTGATTGATGACTGGAATTATACCCCCAACACACGCTACACCAAACTCAGGCTCGAGGCAGGTGTAGCCTACGCCATCAAAATTGAATATCACGAGGGTGTGGTGGGGGCTGGTATAAAGCTTCAGTGGCAGAGCCGTTCTCAAGGCCTTGAAGTAGTCTCTGCGCTTTCTACTGCTCGTGGTCAGGCTACTGGGTTACCGGCTGATGCACCCCTGCGTGACCTAGCTTATGCCAGAGGTATTGTGATCGGGGGCGCGCTCGAGCCCACCCCACTGGCTAATGATGCCCTGTACCGAGAGACAGCCCAGCGCGAATTTAATTACATGTCTCCCGATGGCGGTTTTTCTATTATTGATACCCACAACGAAAATCCCCCTCATGAAATTTTACCAACTATTCCAAAGCTGGATGCACAGGTCAATTTCGCCTTTCAAAACGGCGCACAGTCCCAGGCCTTTCATTTAGCTTGGTTCAGAGATAGTCTCTGGACTACCTATTTGAATGAAATTCCAGAAAATCAGCGTTGGAGTTTTCTCGAGCAGCATATTCGTGACATCATAGGACGCTACAAAAACAAGACTCGCTATTACAACGTAGTCAACGAAGCCTTTGATGAATATGGCGAGCTTCGCGGAGAAAAAATTGATGAAAACCTAGTCACTGGAGAATTCGCAGGCATCAACTGGCTTCATCCTCTAGGCCTTACTTATATACTTATATAGAAGACAGCTTTCGTGTGGCACATGAGGCTGGCCCAAATGTAAGACTGGTCTATAAAGACTACGCTATCGAGGGTAATGACGAAAACTCTAGTACTAATGCCAAATGGGAAGCGATACTGGCTATGGTTAGAGACTTTAAAGCCAGAGGTGTACCCATTCACACTGTGGGGTTTCAGGGTCATCACACCATGCGCTATGGTCTTCCTGACCCCGCCATTCTAGCCGAGCGTTTTAGAATACTCCATAAGCTTGGTATCGAAGTTCGTATCACCGAGTTTGATATTGATATTGCTGATACGGGAGAAACTTTGCAAGAACGTTTAACTAAGCAGGCTGCTTACTACAAAGCTATTTTGAATGTTTGCTTAGCAGCACCCAACTGCACAGGTTTTCAAACATGGGGCTTTACTGATAAATACACTTGAGTATAACGATCCCAATAACCCCGAGGCTGATCCTGAATCTAGACCCCTTATCTTTGATAAGAACTACGGCAAGAAACCATCCTACTATGCACTGCATAATGCGCTGCGTGGGCGTTGAAGTTTTAGATATCTAAGGAGTTTAGAAAAATAAAAACTCCTTAGATATCCACCTATGATGTCCTAAGCGGTACAACCATGGCTAAATAATTTGGGTCAGCCGAACTGCTCATCACACTTGGACTGGTTGTTCCAGAAAGCTTAAGTTGCATATCACCACTTACAGGTGATAGCGCGTCACTCAGATATTTAGCATTATAAGCCAGAGCCATCTCGCTCTCCTTGCCATCTTGCTGTACCTCTAGGGCTTCCTGTGAGCGTCCGTAGCTGCCCTCGGCAGTGATTTGCATCTTGCTATCCTTGATAAACATATCAACGCGGTTATTGGCACTCTTATCGGCCATCAGGGCCACCCTAGATACCGCCTGCGCCAAAGCCTGACCATCTAACGTGATGTTTATTGGAAAGCTCGAGGGAATCACGCGCCCATAATCAGGAAAGTTACCTTCCATAAGTTTGACATTAACCCTAAAGGGTCCATTGGCAAACGACAGTTGACCAGTATCAATAGCCAGTTTTACTTCGTTGTCTCCTAAGAGCTTTACTATTTCATCAACACTCTTTGAAGGAATGACCAGATCAGCCTTTAGGCCACTTGATACAGGAAGGTTGTAATAGGCTAGCCTGAACCCATCGGTGGCTATCGCACGGGTCTTCTTGTCATCAAGCTCGAGTTTAACTCCTCTAAAAATAGCTTGATACTCAGCTACTGCTGCTGCGTAGCGAACATGGTTAAGGGCTGAAGCTAGCAAACTTGCGTCTAAAGCCCCTGGATAGATCTTAGGAAATTCTAGGGGTGTACTCGAGCCAGCATTTGCTAGCTGCAATTTGGTGGCATAACTCCCAGAAGCAATCCCTAACTCCGTATCCGTGAAATTAAGTTCCACCAATTCACCAGGCAAAGCTCTAACTACCTGACCAAAAACATGTGCAGGTAAAGCATATTGACCTTTTCCTTCAACATCAGCGGCAACTCTGGCTTCTATATCAATATCCAGATTACTGCCACTTAGCGTCATAGCTTTTTCACTTAGATCTATTTGTAAAAGACTAAGACTGGGGTTACTTGACCTACTTGGAATAATTCTCTCAACATGCCCTAAAGCATCAGAGAGTTGTTTTCTTGGTACTTGCACTCTCATAAACAACACCCTTTCTCATAAAAGATTTTGCGACTAGAAAATTTTTTTAAGTTTAGAATAAATAGTAATAGGGCCTGTGGAAATTGTGGATAAGTGCTTTTTATGCTGTCCAGGACGCAATAGTGCCTGTGGACAATTTTGTGGATAACTGGCACTTTCCTGTGGATAACTACCCGAGTTATCCACAGCTTTCCACAGGGGTCTAAAAACAGGTAGTTATCCACAGCTCTATCCACAGCTTATCCACAGCTTATCCACAGCTTTATCCACAGGATTTGTGAGTTTTATGATGAGTGAGATGAGAGTTTTTAGGGATAAATTTAACTTACTTGAAGCACAGGTATCAGATTTTCTTATCTTTGAGTGAAGAGTGAAGAGTGAAGAGTGAAGAGAATAGAACCAAGGTTTTTTCCACTTTCCACTTTCCACTTTCCACTTTCCACTCATACCAATTCACTCCGCAAAGATTTAATTCTGCTATCAAGTTCACGGTCTTTAGTGATTTCTTCTTTAACTTTTTCTACTGCGTACATAATGGTGGTGTGGTCACGACCCATAAAGAACTGTCCTATTTCAGGATAGGAATGCGAGGTTAATTCACGCATTAAATACATAGCCACCTGACGTGGTGTAATTAATTCGGCTCGTCTACCTTTTGACCTTAGTTCATTAAGATCAGTTTCAAATACTCGAGCCACAGCCCGCAAGATATCTTCCATAGAGAGTTGTACTTCGCTTTGGGTAAAGACATCAGAAAGGGCTTTAGCAGCAGTTTGACGGGTAATTTCAGATTGATTGAGGCTGGCATAAACGATGACACGCACCAGTGCGCCCTCGAGTTCTCTGATATTTGAGGTGACTTGCCGAGCAATAAAGTCAATCACTTCACCTGGAACCTTAACCCCACGGTATTCAGCATTCATTTTTAAGATGGCAATGCGAGTTTCTAGCTCAGGAGCATGAATATCGGTAATTAAACCCCACTCAAAGCGACTGCGAATACGATTATCTAAGGTAGGAATATCTTTAGGTGGGCGGTCTGAAGAAAGAATAATCTGTTTACCTGACTCATAAAGCCAGTTAAAGGTATGGAAAAACTCTTCTTGGGTTCGATCTTTACCAGCAATAAATTGTACATCGTCCACTAAAAGCAGGTCTGAACTCCTGTAGCGGTCTCTAAAAGAAGCCATGCGATCTTCACGAATAGCATCAATAAGTCCATTCATAAAAGTTTCGGTGGTGGTGTATTCAATCTGGAGTCTTGGGTATTTTTCGGCTACGGCGTGGGCTACAGCGTGCATTAGATGGGTTTTACCAAGCCCGGCATCTCCATAGATAAAAAAAGGATTATAGGCTTTACCCGGAGATTCAGCAATGGCTAAAGAAGCTGCGTGAGCCAGATTATTATTGGGGCCAACCACAAAGTTTGAAAAAACATATTTAGGATTGAGCCTAGGTGCAATAACGGGTGGTTGATTGTCATTGTTTGAAGGATTAAAAATATCTTGCTGTTCGGTTTTAAGTGTGGAAACTACTTGAAATCCAACCCTTGGGGAGGGTGCGCCCAGTTCGCCAAGGGCCTCTTCCATAACGCTTGCATAGTGAGTTTTTAGCCAATCTTTGGCAAAAGAGGTAGGAACCCCAATCATAAACGTACCGTTTTCTATACCCAAAGGTTTAACTTGCTTAAACCAGGTACGAAACTCTACATCAGGGATACGCTCCTTGACGAAACTCAAAATGTCTTCCCAGTAGGCATCTTCTTGACGTGCCATTTAGTTCTCCACAGGTGTGGGCCTTAGAGGGTAGTTGCCCGTTGCACCCTTAAAAGTTATTCCCTATTTTATCCACAACCTGTGGATAACTTTCATCAGGAGGGCTAGTCTAACACAAAAGTGAAGAAAGTTATCCACACCCTAATCAAATTATTCACAAGCAGATATTTAGGGGTATTCTAGGGTATTTATGCGCCATATCGTTGTTTTTAAGTACAAGCCGCAAGCCACCCAAGCCCAGATTCAACAAGTGACCGAGAATTTTAGGGATTTGCAACATAAAATTCCCGGAATTATTTCTTTTGAACACGGTATTAACAACAGCCCAGAAGGAAAAAATTTTGGCTTTACTCATATCTATATGCTGACCTTTGAAGATGCTAGAGCCAGAGACATTTATCTACCCCATCTTGAACACACTAAGTTTGGCGCAATGTTACAAGAGCTGGATGTTTTAGAAGATGTGTTTGTAGTAGATTATCTTCCAGAAGTCTAAAGTTCTTATTCAAGGCAAAAATATCTTTGTAAAAATCTATACCAGCAAGAGCAAGGGTTTAGACAGCTAAGACTCGAGGGTCACTGTAATATAGGCTCGAGATGATGTTCAAAAATTGCTAAAAATACCCAAACCCAGAAGGGTTTGAGCTAGACTGAGGTATGGTCAGAGTCAAACTCGAGAACATTACTATTGCAGGGGATAGCAATGCCTTTATGGTGTTATTAGCCACTGAAAAGCAAGAGATTATTCCAATTGTGATTGGGCCGCTCGAGGCTATGTCTATTGCGGCAGGTCGTGCTAATGAAAAACATCTGCGCCCACTTACCCATGACCTGATGTTTTCAGTGATGGATATTTTGAATGCCAGCATTAAACGCGTAGAAATATCCGAGCTTACCGAAAATACCTTTTTTGCCAAACTGATTATTGAAAACCGGGGCATCGAATTTGAAATAGATTCACGCTCGAGTGACGCTCTAGCTTTGGCAGTTCGGCGAGATATTCCTATCTTTGTTTCAGAAAGCGTCCTTGAAAAAGCAGCTCTGGTTGATGCGCTTCCCAAGGGAAATGTAGAAGCTTAATCCAAGATTGTTATTGACATACTTCACCTTTGTTGATAAACTTAACCCAGAAGTTAACCTTTATGGATAAGAAGATTCCGCAGAATTTAGATAAAGTGTTCGAGGCTTTTGCTAATGAGCATAGGCGAGATATTATCTACGCTTTAAGTCTGCAACCTTACTCCATTCATCAGTTGGCTTCACGGCGAGGGCTCTCTCTACCTGCTATCCACAAGCACATCAAACTTCTCAAGAGTGCAGACATGATTATTCGTAAGAAAGTTGGACGAACCAACATCCTAACTTTCAACCGAGAAACCATGTACGCACTACAAGAGTGGTTTAGTCAATTTCATGCTTACTGGGGCAGCAACGAAGAGACTTTGGAAAACTACGCTCCTTACTTGGAAAGAGTGGAACAAAAGAAGGAGAAAAGGAGAAAAAAATGAAGAAGTTTTTTTTGCTGCATTATGGCTATGACACACCGACCAAGGAAATAGGGGAGGCCTGGAAAAAGTGGTTTGCTACTTGGGGAGATAAGTTTGTGGATAGTGGTACTCCCTTTGGACCAGGGATTGAAATCAAAGCGGGCGAGACCAAACACTTAGTTGTGGATAAAGAAGCCATCACAGGTTACTCCATTATCAATGCCGAGAGTATAGAAGAAGCAGAAAAAATCGCTCAGAGTTGTCCGAGTATTACCAGCATCCGAGTTTATGAAGCTAGAGCCATGTAAATACTACAAAGCGAACACTACAAGCCAAAAAAGGAAAGCCCTAAGGTTTGCTCGAGAGTTTCCTTGAAGGGCGCGACTAAATCTATATTGGCTTGAGGAGAATCCTGTAGATTTAATAGTGAAGGTTCAGCCTCAGGATTTGACCAATCAATACCCTTAAAAGGAAAACCAGAAGCAGCCATGACCTGTTCTTTGACCCATTTGTACTCACCAAGAGAAAACCCTTGTGCATTGAGGGCAGCAATCTGGGCTTTTTTGGCTTCTAAAATCAGGTTGAGCATATCCCTGTAACCTTGCAGGGTTTGCATGATGTTAAGGTTATCCTTTTTACTTTCTAATTCTTTATATTTACTTTCTAGCGTATCCAGTTTTTCCTTTAAGCTCTCGCGCATTTGGCTCTGTACCTGCATAAACCGTTCTACTTGGGCTTGGTTTAGCAAGCTTTCATCGGGGGTTACAAAGTCTTGGATATTTTGAACCTGTTTCTCGAGGTCGGCAATTTGCGTAAATTTCTCTGCACTTTTAATGACTTGTTGTGCTGGTTTGTAGATAAACCTGTAGCCAAAATAACCTCCAACTACACCAAGAATTGCAAAAACAGCCAAGCAGCCAATTAGAAATTTCTTCATAGTACCTCCATAACCTAAGCATAAGGTTTCAGGGATGAAACCTCCCTGAACAGTCTTCAGAAGTGACGGTGTTGACAGTCTACCATCGTGAATCAACTCTATATTATCGTGATACTTGTTGTGCAGATTCTCAAAAAGAGTGATTATTTCAGCAGATTCTATGCTAAAATTACAAAAATCGCGTCGGTGCTTGGAGCGAGTCTTTGTGACCAAACTAAATCTTGGGGAATCACTCAATAGTGTTCTTATTATCTTTTTGGTGATCCTTGGCGTTGCTTTTATTCCTACTATAGGCGTTCATCTGGCTATTCCTTTGGTGGCCTTAGCTATGACCCTAAGTATTGTGTTAACTGGCTGGAAGCAGCTTTCTTGGCGGTGGGCTGCTTTAGGTGGCGGGTTGTGGTTTATCGAAGAAGCTATTTGGTCAGTGGTGCGGTTGCAAGGATTTACAGGCACCGAATGGCTCACTGATATTTTTTACTATGCTGGAGCTGGGGCCTGGCTTATCGCCCTACACCTTATGTCTCACCGCATGTTGCCAGGTCGCAATATGCTTCTAGGCTTACCGGTGGCTGCGTTTCTATTTTGGGTCTTAGCCCAAAGTTCAAGGACGCTATTTTTAAACTTTCCCTTGGTTGAAACTCTTTTATTTTTTTACAGTATCCCAGCCATTGAAGCAGCCTTTCAGGGACGCGTGTCTGAGGGGCGTATTTTATGGGGATTTGGTTTTTTTGTGCGGGCATTATCTTCTGGGCTTTATGCTTGGTTATCTCCACAAAATGAAATGGCAACTTTTTTTTATTGGCTTTCGTTTTTATCCTATGGCTTTATTTTCTTGGGGAGTTGGCTCGAGTTAAAACGCAGTCAGCGAACCCTGTGGATGGCCGCCTATTCGGTCATTGCCCTCGAGGTCATTGGAACCTTGGTGCATCTTATGGTGCAAGGCTCGGGACAACCCAGACAGATACAAAACATTACCTCGGCGGTGCTGGCGTATTTGCTCTTATATGGGGTTATGGTGCTGTTAGATACTGATAGAAAGCGCAGGCTCAAGGCCGAGCAAGATTTAAAAGGCTATGCAGAACTTCTCGAGGGCTTAGTTGGTTTTCAACCCCAAGTCTCAAATTCAGTAGCCAATGCTACAGAAACACTCGAGCAGGTTTTAGCAGACCTCTTTCAAAGTTTACAAAGAGCCCTTCCTTCGATGACAGGATTGCAATTACAACTTGACAAAGCTGTTACCTTAGGTGAGTCTCAGGGCTACGCCTTTTCTCTCGAGCATGAAGGCAAATCTATAGGACATCTCTATTTTCAGGAGCCTCCAGAAAACATGCGCTTTATCAATGCATTTGCACCTCTTTTGATAAGTCATATTCAAACCACCTTGTCTCATCTCACCTCACAAAACCAAGCTATGACTGACCCCATGACCAGGCTTCTTAACCGAAGAGGCTTTGAAGTTCACATTACCCAACTCTTAAGCCAGGCCAAAGAATCTCAAGAAGTGATCAGTATTGCTCTGCTTGACTTAGATTATTTTAAGCGCGTCAATGACCAGTTTGGACATGATGTGGGAGATGTTACTCTAAGAAAACTAGCCGACATTTTGCAGCGCAATGTACGATCTAAAGACTTGGTAGTACGCTGGGGTGGTGAAGAATTTTTGCTGGTTCTTTACGGAACTTCGCTGGCCACTACTAGGGAGGTCATTAAACGTATCTGTAACGAATTAGGTGACTATCCCCTACATCCTATTAATTGGCCCCTGACCCTTTCGGCAGGTATTGCTGGGGGGCACTCACCTATAGATGCTACAGCCTTGACCCAGTGGATCAGTGAAGCCGATAAGGCTCTTTTAAGAGCCAAGGAGTCGGGGCGTGACCGTATTGAGGTGGCAGTTTAAGAAAGCCTTTAGCCGAGCGTATTATGCTGTTGTCATTATACTAAGTGATTCATTGATGCTACCACTGGCTAAAGGTTTTACTTAGTGGGACAATTATCCTCATACCCACCTCAGGGTTATGTTAAAATCCTGCCAATATGACTCTTAGTGACCTTAAAAATCTCTCAGGTGATCGGGTGTTTTCCCTTTTTAACTTGCTTCTTTTACAGATTGCTGGGCTGGGTGTTACCTTGTTCTGGGCTTTTGGGATTTTTCTTTTGCTGACCAAAAATGGTGGGCAAGTTCAGGATGTTGTAGTGGGTCCCTTGCGTTCCCTGTTTTATCTCTATCCAGTAGCCTTGGTTATTTTTAGCCTTATTGGTTGGTTGGCTTTCTGGCGCAAACGCGATTTATTTGCCCTAGCCATGATGTCTGCACCGGTTGGGCTAGTGGTTTTGTATTATCTTTTTGCAGGCTTACGTCCACCATTGTATTAATCGACCATTTTCAAAAATGTGTTGTACACTATCAAAACTCGCCACTTCCATTTAGGTGGCTATGATTTAACCCCGTCACGATGACGCTAGCGAGGACAGCTCGAGTGGTTATGTCATAGGACGGAATATATCGTGACAATTCAGGACATACTTAAAGAACGCATCCTTGTCTTAGATGGGGCTATGGGTACTGTTATCCAGAGCTATGACTTGTCTGAAGAAGAGTTTCGCGGGCAGCAGTTTAGAGATTTGGGCAACCTTCACCTCGAGCGGCAGCTTAGTGCCTTGCAAGGAAAGCGGTTTCACCATAGCCCCAAATTGCTTAAAGGGGCTAATGACCTTTTATGTCTAACCCAGCCGCATATCATCGAAGAGATTCACCGCAGTTTTTTAGAAGCTGGTGCTGATATTATTTCGACTAATACTTTTAATGCGACTCGCACTGTGATGTCTGAGTATGGCTTAGAGGACGCTGTTTTTGACATGAATGTAGCTGCTGCCCAAATTGCTAAGCAGGCTGCTGTAGATTTTTCAACACCCCAGAAGCCACGCTTTGTAGCTGGATCACTAGGACCACTCAACCGAATGGCGAGTATGTCGCCGGATGTAGCTGACCCAGCCTTTAGAGCCATTGATTTTGATGCCATTGTGGCTAGCTACAGCGAACAGATAAAAGGGCTTTTAGAGGGTGGTGTTGATTTACTTTTAATTGAAACTATTTTTGACACCCTCAATGGTAAAGCAGCTTTGTTTGCGGCTGAGACAGTCTTTGAAGAATTGAATCTTAGAGTACCGATTATCGTTTCGGGAACCATTACCGATGCCAGTGGCAGAACTCTTAGTGGGCAAACCCTCGAGGCTTTCTGGATTTCAATGTCACATGCCAATCTTTTAAGTGTGGGGCTTAACTGCGCTTTAGGACCCAAAGAATTGCGCAGTCACGTCGAAGAACTATCAACCCTAGCTTCTGTTCCAACCCACGCTTACCCTAATGCTGGGCTGCCCAATGCCTTTGGTGGTTATGATGAAACCCCCCAGAGCATGATTGCTTTAATGGAAGAGTGGCTTTCACAGGGTTGGCTGAATATCATTGGTGGTTGCTGCGGAACTACGCCAGAGCACATTAAAGTTTTTGCTGAAACAGCCGCAAAATATAAACCGCGTCAAATCCCAGAGATTAAAAACTATCCAAGGTTTTCAGGACTCGAGCCTTTGGTGATTCGTGAAGACACTAATTTTGTAAATGTCGGTGAACGTACCAATGTTACGGGTTCGCGTAAATTTTTGCGCTTGATTAAAGACAATCAATTTGAAGAAGCCCTAAGCATTGCCCGAGACCAGGTTGAAGGCGGCGCACAGATGATTGATATCAACATGGACGAAGCCATGTTAGACGCAGAAGCCTCAATGGTGCAATTTTTAAATCTGGTAGCCTCTGAGCCAGATATTGCCAAGCTGCCGATTATGTTAGACAGCAGCAAATTTCCTGTCATGGAGACTGGTCTAAAACGTACCCAGGGCAAAAGTGTGGTCAACTCGATTTCACTCAAGGAAGGTGAAACTGAGTTTAAGCGTCAGGCTAAGTTGGTTAAGCGTTATGGGGCGGCGGTAGTGATCATGGCCTTTGATGAACAGGGTCAAGCTGATAGTTTTGAACGACGCATTGAGATTTGCCAACGCGTCTACACCATTCTAGTCAATGATATTGGCTTCAAACCCCAAGATATTATTTTTGACCCCAATATCTTTCCGGTAGCTACAGGTCTCGAGGTTCACAATACCTACGCCCTTGATTACATTCGGGCCACCACCTGGATCAAAGAAAATCTGCCTGGTACTTTGGTTAGTGGTGGGGTAAGCAACCTAAGTTTTTCTTTTAGAGGTAACGACACTGTGCGCGAAGCCATGCACGCTGCGTTTCTGTATCATGCTCGGCAGGCCGGAATGGATATGGGAATTGTAAATCCGGGAATGCTCGAGATTTACGAGGAAATCCCTAAAGATTTGTTAGAACTCGTCGAAGATGTACTCTTTAACCGCCGTGCTGATTCCACGGAGCGACTAGTCACCTTTGCTGAAACCGTAAAAAGCAAAGGCAAGGTAGAAGTAAAAGACGAAGCCTGGCGGGAAGACATCGTAGAAGAACGCTTAAAACACGCGCTGGTCAAAGGTGTCACTGATTTTATTGAACAAGATGTTGAAGAAGCTAGAATCAAATTAAATAAACCTCTTGCAGTCATCGAAGGCCCACTGATGGATGGCATGAATGTGGTGGGTGATTTATTTGGTTCTGGAAAAATGTTTTTGCCGCAAGTAGTCAAGAGTGCGCGGGTCATGAAAAAAGCAGTGGCCTATTTGCAACCGTATTTAGAAGCCGAGAAAGCCGCATTGTTGGTTGGTTCGGAAACCCAACCCCCCCGTCCTTCGGACACCCCCTCTAGAGGGATAAAAGAAAAATCAACTTTGGCTAACGCTGACTTAACTGAGCACTCAAGGGGAGGCAAGGGGGGTCGTAAAATCGTTATGGCCACGGTTAAAGGCGATGTTCATGACATTGGTAAAAATATCGTGGGTGTGGTTTTGGCTTGCAATAATTTTGAAGTGATTGATTTGGGCGTCATGGTTCCAGCAGAGAAAATACTCGAGGCTGCCCAAAGAGAAAATGCTGATATCATTGGACTTTCTGGACTGATTACGCCAAGCCTAGATGAAATGGTTCATGTGGCAAAAGAGATGGAACGCCAAGGTTTCAAAACACCTTTACTGATTGGTGGCGCAACCACTTCACGCATTCACACTGCCGTAAAAATTGCTCTACAATATAGCGGTTTAACCATTCATGTTTTAGATGCCAGCCGAAGTGTGGGTGTAGCCAGTCGGGCCATTAGTGATGAAGCTAACCTAAAACAAGAAACCACGGTACAATACCAACACCTGCGCGAACAGTTTGCTAACCGCGATCAGGAACGACACTTGGTTAGTCTGAATCAAGCCAGAGCCAACAAGCCACTATTTGATTGGTCACAAGCTGATATCAAAGAACCTTATTTGAAGATCACCAAATCATTTGAAGATTACCCATTAGAACGTATTATCTCGAGCATTGATTGGACACCTTTTTTTATTGCTTGGGAAATGCAAGGACGCTACCCCAATATTTTTGAAGATGAGGTGATTGGGCAGGAAGCTAAAAAACTTTTTGATGATGCTCAAGCTCTATTACAAAAAATTGTTGCTGAAAAATTACTGGTTGCCAAAGCCGTCTTTGGTATTTATCCTGCCAACGCTTCAGGGGATGATATTGAAGTTTACAGCGATGAAACCAGAAGTAAGATTGCAGCTACATTTCACACCTTGCGCCAACAACATGCCAAACGCGAAGGGCAAAAGAATATGGCCCTTCTCAGATTTTATTGCACCCAAAGAAAAAGGCCTTAACGACTACTTGGGTGCATTTGCAGTAAGCATTCACGGTGCAGAAGAACTAGCCAAACATTTTGAAAAAGACCACGACGACTATAATTCTATTTTGACCAAAGCCCTTGCTGACCGCTTAGCAGAAGCCTTTGCCGAACATCTGCACGAACTGGTGCGAAAAGGTTGGTGGGGTTACGCCCATGAAGAAGCCTTGAGTACAGAGGAGTTAATCAAAGAGAAATATCGTGGTATTCGCCCAGCTCCAGGGTATCCGGCACAACCTGACCACACTGAAAAACGCAGCTTGTTCAAATTGCTCGATGTTGAGAAAACCATCGGTACAACCTTGACAGAATCGTTTGCTATGTATCCAGCAGCCAGTGTAAGCGGGTTATTTTTTGCCCACCCAGAGTCAAAGTATTTTGCAGTTGGCAAACTTCAGCGTGACCAAATAGAAGACTATGCCAAACGCAAAGGAATGAAGCTAGAAGAAGTAGAAAGATGGCTAAGTCCGTATTTGGCCTATGAGCCAAGAGCGTTAGTTAATAGCTAAGAGCTTATTGTTTTGACCAGCGAATGATGCGATCAAGTTCTTTATCGAAGGGGTCCTTGCCACGCCCATCTTGGTTGGAAACAGCGATATAAATACTACCGTCCGGTGCAACCTCAACATCACGTAAGCGGCCATAGTCATAGTTAATAACGACATCACCTACATCTATTACAGTGCCATTGTCGTCAAGGTCGATGTGGTGGAGCTGACCTGCTTTTAGAGAAGCTAAAAGTAAGTCACCTTTCCATTCGGGGAACATATTCCCGTTATAAAAAGCCAGTCCTGATGTAGCAATGGTTGGAGCATAAACAGCTAGAGGTTCTTGTAAGGTCATTTTGTCACAGTAATCGTGTTCGGTTTTGGTATTGCAGCTTCCCTCAATATAGGGCCAGCCATAGTTACCACTTTTGATAATCTGATTAATTTCATCTTCTTCAGAGTCGCCGTGTTCGCTTGCATAGAGGGTCCCATTGCTATGAAAGGTCAGACCTTGAGAATTACGGTGTCCATAACTCCAGACGGCACTGCCAAAAGGATTATCGCTAGGAATACTACCATCGGCATTAATGCGTAAGGTTTTCCCTGAGAGGCTACTTGTATCTTGGGCGTTGGCTCCTACTCGGGTATCTCCCATAGTGATATAAAGTTTTTTATCAGGTCCAAAAGCTATGCGGCAACCATCATGGTTAGTGCTACCAGGTATGGCATCAATAAGCACCTCTTCGTCAGTTAAACTATCTTCCGAAACCGTCAGACGAGAGACACGATTCTTAATGCTCGAGGAGCCATCTAAATAGCTATAGCAAGTATATAAATAGGGCTCTCCTGGATAATCAGGATCAAAGTCTAATCCCATCAGACCTGCTTCTGTTTCTACATGTACATCAAGTGGATGAGGTATTTCCACCACTGAGTCATCTACAACTTTTTTGATAGTTCCTTTGCGCTCAGTGAAATAGAGGTCACCTTCAGGTGTAAAAGTTAAGTCCCAGGGAACCTCGAGTCCAGAGGCGATAGTTTCCTTGACAAGGGTTTTTTCTGCAACTTGAACTGTGATGGGTAATTCTTTTCTTAAATCACCTGCTACTGCTACCAAGGTAAGATTATAAGTACCTACTTCACTAGCACTTATTTCTAAAGTACCTGAAGCTTGGTTGATGCGAATAGGAGCGGAGGTAATAGTAGTAGGAGGATTTTTAATCTTGATCCGCACTGGTGTTGACTCTGGAAGAGCACCACGCGAAACGTTAATGGCGACTTGTCCCTTTTCAGAAGGGGAAATATTAAGCTGCAAGGGGGTTGCGCTAAATGCAAAACCAGTCTTGATGACTTTAAGGGTAAAAGCAATCGTTTTGCTTACATTTGCTGTGCTGGCTTTTAGTTTTAGATTAAAGGTTCCTTCACTGCTAGAGGTGAGGGTAAACGAGGCCTTAGAAGAATTTTTAACCGTTGCAGGGAGTTGATCCATAGAAAGCGCAGCCGGAGGTTTCTCAAGCTCGAGATGTATGGGTAAAGTGTTGTCTAAATTTTTCCTATTTACCGTAACTGTAAAGGTTTTAGGCGCGTTGACTTCTACCTCGAGTGTTTGAGGTTTCAAGTCAAGTTCTATAGCAGGTTCAGATGAAGAGCAACCATTCAAACTTAGTAAAACAATAAAGCCAACCAAACCGGCCCAATGGCGTAATAAACCCATAATCATTCCTTCCCTGCCCACCGAGGGAGCTTAAGTGTATAAAACTTCACATTAAAAATCAATGATGAAAGCGTTTCGTAAGCTACATAATGAATTTACACACAGTAGTTAGTTAAGTACCCTGATTGTATCTATTGGGTGTATCAAATGACTCAAAAGAGACTGACACTAGGGTTATGCAAATAGTAGGTGTTTTTGACCAATGAAAGGGGGCTGAATCTTTAGGTTTTGCATAAGGTTTGTATTTCTTGCGGTTGGTTGATTTCCTTATCTGAATTCCCGCTTAAATTTTAGCATTTCCAAAATTCATTTTAATGTGTCTACGACCAGAACATGTCCCTTCAATTACACTCAGGACAAGCCTGAAGGCCCTGAGCTTGTCGAATCGGAAGGTATTGTTCTCAATTTACTCTTAAATAGTGTTAAGCATTCTCATATCAAGGATAGTATGTTTAGGGTTGAATTTTAAGATATCTTAAAATAGATTGTCGTCTTGCATTCTTTGTAAAAATCAAATGGATTGAAAGGTTGTCATGATTGCTGATAGTACCTCCCGGGGCTACAAGGTTAGGAATCTTTTCCTAAGTGATAGTGGAAAGTTACAGATTAAGTTATCTGAAACACAAATGCCAGGCTTAATGATCTTAAGAGAAAAATTATCAAAAATAAAACCCTTACGGGGTGCAAATATTGCGGGTTGCTTAAATATGACTACACAAACTGCCGTCTTTATTGAAACCCTGGTGATGTTAGGGGCCAAGGTGAGATGGTGCTCGAGTAATGCTCTGTCTACCCAAGATCAAGCAGCAGCATATATTGCCTCACAGGATATTCCGGTCTTTGCCTGGAAGGGTCAGAGTCAGGATGAATTTTTGTGGTGCTTAAAGCAAACCCTGTTTGATAAAGGTCAGTGGTGGCCCAATATGTTTATTGATGATGGCGGTGAATTAGTAGAGCTGGCCCATGAGCACTATTTTCAACATCTTCATAAGGTGATGGGGGTGTGTGAAGAAACGACTAGTGGCATTATGAAATATCAACGCATGTTGAAACATAACCTTTTACAACTAGCCGTGTTTGATGTGAATAATACGCTCACCAAATCCTATTTCGATAATATCTATGGTTGTAGGGAATCCCTGATTGATGGCTTAAAACAAGGACTTAATTTAATGATCGCTGGCAAAGTGGCTGTGGTTTGTGCTTACGGCTATGTTGGGCAAGGATGTGCAGAAATTCTAAAGGCCTATGGGGCCAGAGTGATTGTCACTGAGGTTAATCCTATTCATGCACTAAAAGCAGTGATGGATGGGTTTACTGTAACCACCATGAGCGAAGCTGCATTCTTGGGTGATATTTTTATTACTGCCACAGGAAACATCAATGTCATCAGGGAAGAGCACTTTGCTAAAATGAAAGATGGAGCAGTGTTGTGCAATATGGGTCACGGTGACCAAGAGGTTGATGTGGCCTGTTTGCGCAAGTATCCTTCGCAATCAATTAAGCCTTATGTTGAACAGATATTTCTTCCCAATGGTAAAAGTTTGATTTTGCTAGCCGAGGGCAATGACGTAAATTTAGGCTGCTCAAATGGAAATTCGGATTTTGCTATGAGTATTTCTTTTACTAATCAAACCCTAGCTCTTATTGAAATGTGGCGACAAGAAAAGCTCGAGGTGGGTATTCATGCCATACCCAAAGAGATTGATAGGTTTGTAGCCGAATTGCATCTAGAAAAGCTAGGGGTAAAGCTCGAGTCTTTGAGCGAGAAACAAAAGGAATATTCAGGCATTGATTTCATGAGCTATAGATTGCCGGCATGATTAAATTAAAGCATCTAGTTTTTTAGCCAGTTCAATATCTAGCTCGCTAATCCCACTTACATCATGGGTAGAAAGATTGACCGTAACTTGCTTATAAGTATTTGACCATTCAGGGTGGTGATTCATTTTTTCAATCACTAGAGCTGCTCGAGTCATAAAGCCAAAAGCCTCGATGAAGTTTTTGAAGGTGTAGGTTTTGTGGAGTTTGTTGTCTTGGAGTTGCCAGCTAGGGAGGGTTTGCAGGTGAGTTTGGATTTCTTGGTCTGAAAGTTTGGTTGCCATAGATTAAATGTAACAGTTTACAGGAAAACATTGGGTGAAACTTTGAACCTTTGTGACAGAGCTTTCACCTGACGTAAATTAAGCTCACGCTTGCCGCTTAAAATTTCAGAAACGACCCCTTGAGAACCAATTTCGGGTAAATCAGACTGGGTGAGATTATATTCTTCCATAAAGTGTTGCACGATTTCTCGAGCAGGCACATCAGGAAGCTGGTAATGTTCTTCTTCATATTAAAGACCACCAAAAAATAAGGGCTTATGCTGCCTTAGATTTCTTGGTTTTGGCTGGGTTGGGAATGCCTAATTCGGCATATAGGTCTGCAGTGACGCTGGGGCCAGACTCGAGTAAGTCCTCAGAAAGCTCGTGGGTTTCCCACCAGGTGGCTTCTTCCTCTTTGGACATGCTCCCAAAGTCGGGGATGTCTTTAGCCCGGGTGATGAGCTTGCGCTCAATATCACGGGGTTTTACAGCAGTACTCATGCTTTCCAGTATAGCTGATAGTCACGCTTATCAGCAAGTTTTTTCACTTAGTAAACAACTTAATAAATCAGAGATAGAAATTAAAATAATGCTTGATTCAGTTTTTAGTTCTTTATCTGAACCAATCCACACCCAAGGTATTGGTAAGCTTTTCCAGAGGGAGAATCAAGCGCATTTGTAACTAATGGGATTGAAGTTTTACTTAGGATTTTGTACTGCCTCCCAAACCTTACTCGCCCAAAACGGCATATCCATATGCCTAACCCCAAACGGCTGCAAAGCATCAATCACCGCATTAGCCACCGCTGGCGTTCCCCCAATAGTCCCAGCCTCCCCCACTCCTTTTACCCCAAGTGGATTAGTATAAGACGGCGTAACCGTGCGGTGGGTTTGATAACTGGGTACTAGGTGCGCTCTGGGCAGCACGTATTCCATTAAACTTCCTGAGATATTTTGCCCATAGTTGTCATAGACGACTTGTTCATAAAGAGCCTGGCCTATAGCCTGTGCAATGCCGCCATGTACTTGCCCATCTACCAGCATAGGATTCATCACTGTGCCACAATCATCCACACAGATGTAATCAAGTATTTTTACTTCGCCAGTGTTTGCGTCCACTTCTACAACACACAAATGTGCCCCAAAGGGTGAAGTAGCGGCAGGAATCTCAAACTTGCTTGACTCCTCGAGTTTCCTTAACTCTTCGGGAATAGTTTTATCTTTGCTAGCAACTTCTGCCAGTTCTTTAATGGTTACAATTTTGCTAGGCACACCACGAACCTGAATACCGCCAGGGATAATCTCGAGGTCACGGCTCGAGGCTTCTAAAACATGTTCAGCTAACTTAAACAGTTTTTCTTTTAGAGCTGTAGAAGCCTGAAAAATTGAGCTTCCACCAACTGCCATAGTGCGGCTGCCAGCAGTTCCCATGCCAGTTTTTACTTTTTTGGTATCGCCAAAAATGATTTCGATATCTTTGATGTCTACGCCAAGTGTTTCGCTGACGATTTGAGCAAAGCCAGTTAATGCACCTTGACCGTGGGGTGACGTTCCAGATAATACGGTTGCTGTACCATCTTTATTGATTTTTACGGTGGCTTTATCCCAACCATAAGCGCAGCATTCTACATAGGTAGCGAGCCCCATACCGATATAACGCCCTTGGGCCTGGCCTTTTCTTGCTCTTTGCGCCTTTGTGTGTAATTAGCGTTTTCTAAAAGTACATCCAGAGCTTTTTGATAATCACCTGAATCATATTTAACATTAGTGCTAGTTACATAAGGGAATGATTCTTTTTGAATAAAGTTTCTGCGCCGTACTTCGGTGGGGTCAAGATTAAATTCATGGGCGACTAGATTCATTAACCGCTCGAGGAAGAAAGTCGCTTCGGGTCTTCCGGCTCCACGGTAAGCACTTACAGGAACCTTATTGGTGTAGACCTCGGTTAGAGTAATATCAAAATGACGCAAATGTTCATAGGGTCCTTGCAACATGGGTATTGTTCCAATGGCACATTCGGCAGTAAAGCTAGCCAGGTAAGCTCCCATATCGGCTACTATGTTGCCACGCAGACCTAGCACTCTGGCCTCTTCATCACAGGCAACTTCTAAGTTTCCAATCTGGTCACGCCCATGCGTCATAGAAAGTAAATTTTCGCTGCGGGATTCTATCCATTTAATTGCGCCATATTTTTGAGCCAGATAGGCTACCAAAATATCTTCAGGATAGGTCATAATCTTTGCGCCGAAACCGCCGCCTACATCAGGAGTAATCACATGAACGCTGTCTTTTTTTAGCTCGAGTGCGCTAGCCAGATCATCACGCAGATTATGCGCTCCCTGTGTTGACGACCACACTGTTAAAGTTTTGCCATCCCAGCTTGCAGCCACACCACGACATTCCATAGATGATGGCGCGACTCGTTGGTTTTGAATACTAGCACCCATAATTTTGTAAGCTTTAGCAAAAACATCCTCAGGTTCACCAATCAGCGTACGCTTTTCATAGGCAATATTGCTACCTAACTCAGGGTGTAATAGCGTGTTATTTGTGAGTGAATCAAATGGGCTTACTACAGCCTGTAAATCTTGATAGTTCACTGTAATCGCCAAGGCGGCATCTTCGGCATCTACTTTGTTGTGGGCCAAAACCAGGGCTAAAGGTTGCCCCACATAATGCACAGTGTCTTTTGCTAGCAAGGGGTGATGTGCTACCCTGCCACCCTTGGGTGAATCTCCTGGTAAATCTGGAAGGTCTTTGAGATCATCCGCAGTAATGACGGCTACCACGCCACCCATGGCTTTGGCTTCACTTGTATTTATAGCTTCAATCTTGGCATGGGCTTGGGTACTACGCACTACCATCATGTGCAGTGCATTGTCTATCTTTAAGTCATCCAGATAAATACCCTGCCCTTGCAAGAGTCGCAAGTCTTCGATGCGTTTAACTGATTTACCAATTATATTTTCCATAGGGCATTATATGGCTATGACCTCTCGAGATTTGTAGGATGGAGTAACGAGCTTCTAATAGCAGTAAGGGCGGGTTAGTTTCGCTTATCAAATGATTACGTTACTTGCCTAGGACAAAATTAGAGAACAAACCCGCCCCAACAAGCAAGACCCAACACAAGTCTTGGCATAGCGAGAACTAAGGAACCTGTATGATAGGGTCATGAAGAATAATTCCAACATGATGCGAACCGCCCTGATTGTTGTGGCGGCATTAACAATTTACTTTTTTGGTGACCAGCTTGGGCTGAACGATCAAAATACTTCAACTCAATCAACCTCAACCCAATCAACCTCAACCCAAGCAACGACCACCTCGAGTTCTTCGTCACAGAACGCCTCACAAGATGAATCCCTGATTATGCAAGACGTTCAAGTCTATGACTTAGATGGCAATCTGGCCTACCAAGGAGACGTAGACCTGACTCCCGTTTTAGACCGAATAGACCGAGGGGAAAGTGACCCCCATGATAATGATGGCTCGGTCTTTGGCAACTACGAAGGCTTGCTGCCCAAAAAATCAAAAGGGTATTACCGTGAATATGTAGTGCGAACACCAGGCTTAAAGTCGGTGGGGCCACAGCGTTTGATATTGGGTGAAAATGGCGAAACCTATTACACTTCTGATCACTATGAAAGTTTTACTCAGGTGCGCTGATGAATCTATTAGATGAAATGCAAAGTGATAAAGCAGTACTCGAGACCACCCAAAATTTTAAGTATGTTCTAAGTAACTTACGCACTGAGGGTTATTTTGCCGTTCTAGTTGACCGCGCCCCAGTATTTAGTAAAGAAACCTTGCTCCATGCCCTTTATCAAAGCTGTGTGTTTCCCGCTTATTTTGGTTTTAACTGGGACGCACTCAAAGATATTCTTTCTGATTCTTCCTGGACGAGTTATTCGGGTCAGGAATTTAAGGGTCTAGTATTAGTTTTTCGCAATATGGCAATTTTAGAACAGCGTGACGCAAATGTGGCAGAAACGTTCAAAAGTATTATTCAGGATGTGGCAGAGCAACGACGGGGAAAAAACCGTCCACCGCTTAAAGTTATTTTAGTAAGAGAAAGTAGTCAGTAGTCATTAATCAGCAGGTACTTTGAATTCTGGCTACTAGCTGACTAGCTGACTAGCTGACTAGCTGACTAGCTGACTAACTGATAGGCTATGTTCATGAAAACCATCTACAGCCAAGACCACTATCACCACCAGGGCAAATACGAACTTATCAATGGTGAATTCCTGCCGCCTTTTGAAAATGTACAGCGTATGGAGATTATTTTAGGGCATATCAAGAGTACAAATCTGGGCGAAATCATTGCGCCTAAAGATTTTGGGTTAGAACCTGTTAAGTGTATTCACACCGAACGCTTTGTCAATTTTTTGCAAACTGCTCACGATGAATGGCGCAAGCTACGTGGTGATACGGATGCACTTCCTTTAATCTGGCCTAATCGTGGCTTACGGATGATTGAACCAGACAGCATTGATGGCAAGCTAGGTTATTTTTCTTATGACGCTGGTACGCCCATTACAGCAACGTCTTGGAAAGCTATCACATCCTCAGTCAATGTGGCACTAACCGGTGCAGAAAAAATTATGCAAGGCGAGAAAACTATTTTTTCGCTGTGCCGCCCACCTGGGCATCATGCCGATAGCGAGCATTTTGGTGGGTACTGTTTTTTTAATAATGCCGCTATTGCAGCGCAATATATGCGAGATCATGGCGCAAGCAAAGTCGCTATTTTAGACGTTGACTATCACCACGGTAATGGAACCCAGTCTATTTTTTATAACCGCTCGGATGTTTTATTTGTTTCATTACACGCAAATCCGCATCACGAGTATCCACACTTTTTGGGATATGAAGATGAAACAGGGGAAGGTCAGGGAGGGGGTTATAACCTTAATTACCCTATGCCTTTTGGAACCGATTGGAAAATGTTTGGAGAAGCACTCGAGGCTGGTATTAAAAATGTACATGACTATAAACCCGATACTTTAGTAATTTCACTGGGCGTTGACACTTACGAAAAAGACCCCATTTCGCACTTCAAATTACAGCATGAAGATTTTACTAAAATGGGTCAGATGATTGCTGCCTTAAAGGTTCCTACGCATTTTGTGATGGAGGGTGGCTATGCTGTGGAAGAAATTGGGATCAATGTGGTGAATACCTTGATGGGGTTTGAAAACATGTAAGACCTCGACTGCTAGTAGCAAAGGGAACAAAAAAGAGAGAAAATGAGGTTATGCGAACCACAAATCTTCTCACAAAGCATACAGTAACAGAAATTTTCACAGCCGTTTACGTGCTAGTAGATGATTACCTGAAAGCCTCCATAAAGCAAGGACGGTTTAGCTTGCCTGATAAGCCGAATCAAAAAGGAACGTACAGCGAGTTGTTCACCATAGCCATGGTGGGTGAACTCTTGCAACAGAAAAACCAAGGGTTGTGGTATGTGCTAGTGCAGTCTGAATATAAAGCGTTGTTTCCAGCCTTGCCAGACCTTACTCGTTTCTATCGTATTGCCCGTAATTTCGAGCGTCTTTATGCAGACTTTGCCTTACTGATAGCGCGTCATGACGGTGTTTACCTCATTGATTCTAAGCCGATTCCTATTTGTAAAGGTGTCAGGCATAAACGTGAACGACTCATGACTGAAGCCGTGCAGGGTCGAGGTGGAGCAAGTAAATTCTTTTATGGCTTTAAGCTTCACGCTGTCACTAATCTATTGGGCTATTTCTGTCGTTTTGGCATTGTGCCTGCTAATGAGCACGATGTCACGGTTGCTCATTGTTTACTCAACCAAAGCGATGATGATTTTGAGAGCATTATTGGGGATAAAGGCTATCAAAGCTTGGACATTTACACACCTCCCAAGGTCAATGCCAAGCAGCAGACCTTCTGGTGTGGTTTCTTTGCCAAAGCTCGTAAGTCTATTGAATCTGCTTTCTCTTCTTTAGTGCGTTCTCGCAACTTAGCCTTACAGCAACTTAACTCTTCTTGGAGTGTTCGCGCTTCTGTGTGCAGGAAAATCGCCGCTCATAACCTCGTTTTGTTCCTCTTTAACTAGCAGTCGAGGTGTAAGGATTATTGGTGAGTACAGGTATGGTTTTGTGTTCCCTCATCTGAAGAGTAAGTAAAAGTTAGGGTTTGACCATCATAAGAAGGGTTTAAACTGGCAAGTACACCTGTAAAGCTAAGTTGCTTGGTTTGTGAATCCAAGAAATAATTTCCACGCTCGTTTAAGCCAGAGGAAAAATAATTTCCTTGTTCATCTAGTGTAAGCGTACCAATCACGCTGGGGCTAGGTACATAAACGGGTATAGTCATAGGTACCATGCCAAGGTTCATATTATAGGTATAGGTTGTTGTAGTCATAACGCTTACGGTTGAGCAGGTGTAGTTCCTTGGTGTGAGTGCTGCATTGATAAGTTCAGGCTCTGTTATCTTAAAAAAAGTTATGGGCCCAAGAAAATTCCCCCCAGATTGGATAAAAGATTCCGAAGAAAGAAACTCGAGCACATAGGTTTCTTGCATGGCTTGCCCGCTTTGGGGGTCCTGCCACTGTTGTGAAAAATATCTACCATCAAATTGCCAGGTTCCATCTTCAAAATAGTTATTTCCCAGAGCTTCAAAGGTATAGGTTCCATCAGGATAGAGGGTCGTAAGGTAAGTGACTCCCTCAGATGAACCCTGCCAAGTGCCTAAGAGCCAGCTCGAGTCCTGAGCAAGCGCAATATGTAAAACCATACTTAGTGCAATAGCCCCTAGAAGTTGCTGCTTTAGTTGAGTCATTGTTCTAAATTAGCACGTCGCTAGAATGAAAGAGATGCAAAATGACCTGAAAGTTAGGGTTGAACCTCGAGGGCTTCATAACTCGAGCTTTCACTAGGCTGATACCAGTTCACGCCCATGATTTTTATATGCAGAACTTTGGCGTTATTGTCATAAAAATAGCTTGATTTAATAGTGCTATCTAACTTAGCCAAAGAGCTTTCTGCTATTAACGTAGTGCCATAGCGTGAAACGACAGGGCGGGTAGTTATAGGAATACTCAGACGCAACCACTTATTACCACCGTCTTGTAAAATTAGGCCAAATTTGTTGGGTAAAGTATTTTTTATTGATAGACTATAGCTTTGATTGGGTCGTAGCAGGCTGCGAAAATAAGTACCTGGCGCGGCCCCAGATCCAAACATAGTTTGACTCTTTCCAGCTTGACTCAAGCTTACCGAAGCCAGTTGCGGAGAATCTGTATAGAGAGCTAATGAGGTATAACGTTCATTGCAAACCCAGGCGTTCCAATCATTATTTTTGGTGCAGTTATTGGTCAGCATAAAAGGATTGTCGACTACCACGTAGCGGTTTGCAGTTCCAGTGACGCTACCATCTTGATCTAAAAAGACTGCACTGCGGTATCCATCTTCAGTGTTTTCAGTTGGGTCAGTTGGGTTACTTCTAGAAGCCAGATAAACTCTTTTGGTTCCACTAGCAAATGTTAAGCCTTTAGTGTAGTTAAGCGGGCTTACCGAAAAGCCAGTGAAATCTAAATAAGACAATGCCGCAGCTTGGCGAATACTATTGGGCTTGAACTCAGCAAAGTAACTGTCTTCTGCGCCAACCTTGCCATCATAAAATTCAAAACCACGAATCGGAAAATCAAAGCATTCTGCAGGTTTGCATCCATCCCAAGGTTTTGGCAAGCTGCGCCCACCAAGACCCGTTTTCTCCCAAGGTTGAGGAGTACCCACATTGGGTGTTTCGCCAACTACAGTGCTATTTTTTAAGATACTTTTATCTGAAGCAAAGGTTACACCAGTAGCATTATCAGCTAAGATAGCATTTAGTAAGACATGATTTCTACCACGTAACCAAACACCATTACGACGATTTTTATAGCTAGTTAAGCCCTCAAAAGTGACAACTAAGTAAGCAGAAGTATTCTGTTCATTGGCATCAACTGTGGCAGGATTTTTGTGGGCTTCATAGCCGACAGGTTCTGTGCCGCTTTGTACATTACTCAGTGGACCGGTATCTACATGCAAACCATCTGCACCGTTGCTGTGTGTTTTGTTGGCGGCAAATTCGGTAAAGGCGGTGTAGCGCGGCCAAATGTTGTTGTTGGCGGAAAGACCAGTTGGATGTTTAGGTAAGGCCACCCAAAACCCACTGCCAGCCGAGCCAGCAGCAACATTGTTACGAAAGGTGTTGGCGGGGTTGGTAATCCAATAAACCGCAGGGCCAGGAAAATCGGTATCGGTGGGCAACAAACGTTTGGCATTATCTGGTGCAGTAATAGAGAGTCCAATATTTTTTTCAAAGAGATTATTTTTTTCTATTCCGTCCTCGAGAAAGTAGCAGTGCCCTGGGGCTTTATAAGCAGCATTGGATTGAATCTTAATACTGTTAGAGCCGTGTATAGTGACGCAGCGATTAAAACTATCATGCACGCTGCTATAGCGCAGATATTGATTCACTGAGCCATCACCCATCAAATGCCAATGCATAGGATAACGACCAGTCTTGCCAGCCTGACCCATGCGGTAAAATTCTACACCCTCAACATAAGCGCGGCTTCCCGTGCCCATGACCATTACCTGTCCACCAAAACCCGTGGTATCAGAAGCAGCATTGCCTTGAATCTTTATATTGCGCGTTAGTAAAACCACCTCAGCGCGTTCATCAACAACTTTGCCGCTATAGGTATGGGTTTGTCCCCAGTGCAGATATTTAATAGCTTTATTTAGGTTTACTTTGTTAGTGGTAATTGCGTTGATAGTAAATTCTTCAGCTTGTTCATGTGCAAAATCACTCGAGGCTAAAACAATCTTGTCACCAACACGCCAGCCAGGATTTTCAGTCAGGGTAAGAACCGTGTCACCTTTTTTGGCAGTGGCAGCAAGTTTTACAAAGGGTGCTTTGCGTTCTCCATGCATGGTAAGTAAGCCACCCATTACCCCCAAGACTTTACCGCCCATACCCATCACATCTTCATCTGGGCCAGTCAGGGTAATCACAGCTTTTTTGGTATAGAGGGCACTAGGTACACCGATTTCAAAACGTCCGTGAACCATAATCCATTTTGCAGTGAGGTTTAAATCTTTATTATCAAAAACCAATGTTCCGTTAATGGTCAGATTACCAAGTGCAGGTGGGCTTACATCTAGCAAAATAGCTTTGCCTTTAGGAACTTCTACATTTTGTCCAGCTTTGGGTACACTGCCACCCCAGGTGGCTGGGTCAGACCAGCGCACAGTGGTAAGGGTAGGGCTTAGGTCTTCAGCACTACCGGGTAATGGTGCTGTGGTTTGACATGAGGCGAGAAAAAGAATCAATAACCATGTAAGAAATAGATAACCCTGTTTCATCCTTACCACCTTTTTGACCAAGACCGTTTACATAGCTACATAACAGTATGACAATGCAAAAAAACGTCTCTTGGTCGGTTGCGCTACTGGCTCCACCTGTTTGAAGAATCTTAGTGAGAGGACTTCTAAAAGATTCTCGAGCGCCCAAACGCAAACAGGTTTCACTGCTCCCGAGAGCCAGTTGGCTCTGTGGGATGCCTAGTTGTACTGTGATAAGGTTTAAGAAAAATGAACTTTGTATTAGCTAATCGATGAGAAGGAGGCTTGATATAACATGATTTTTGTCGTCTGGGACGGCATTTCTAAACATGAGCCTGTTTTCCAAAAAACGAAAAGGCTCTCAGTAAACTAAAGCGATGTTAGATTTCGCACATAACATTATAGGGTTGTTTAGTCATTTCATACGCGAATACTTAATATTTCACCTTAACCCTCGGACTACGAAGTCTAAGTGAAACATGCCTGCTATACAGGTAAAGGTTCTAAGTCAATCACTACGATTTCAGGCTGACTATTCCAGCGTAGAGGTACGCTAGAAACCCCTAAACCTCTCGAGACAAAGGCGGGCATAGGGTCAGTAAACCATCCTTCAACAAATTTATATCCATATGTAACAGGAACCGAAACAGCACCCAGTAAAGGCAATTTTATTTGTCCACCATGATTGTGACCACACAGCGTTAAATCAGGATGGTAATTATAGTAAGCTAGTCCTGGTAAAATACTGGGAATGTGGCACATAAAAAGAGTAGCTTGGTCTTGAGGTTGTTCTTTGAATGTTTCAAATAAGTCATGATGACCTTTCCATAGATCATCGCATCCAGCAAGAAATAAATCTTCCCTGATAGATACACCTTTATTGACTAAGATATTGATTCCAATTGAATGTAGGGCTTCTGCAAAATTATCTCGGTAGGTAAGCCCATGATTGTAATCATGGTTTCCCCAAACACCCCAAACACCCAAGGGAGCTTTAAGCCTAGAAAGTTCTTGGATGAGCCCATCAAAATCCCCTGCTGAGGAATCAACAAAATCACCGGTGATTAAAATAAGATCGGGCGATTCTTGCAGGGTTGCGTCAACCCAACGCCTGATTAAGTTTTCATGTATATAGATTCCGTAATGTAAATCACTCAAGTGAACTATCCGTAACGCTGTTTTGAGTTTGGGCATGGCAAAGGAATGGCGATTTACTCCAAAACGATAAGCTTGAGCTAGACCTGTGCCTCCTAAAGTGCCTCCCAGAACAGTTAACCCTAAAAATTTTAGAAAGTGACGGCGCGACATACGCATAGTAGTTTACTTTAACAAGTTGTAATAAATATCAGGATTAAGTATGTCACTAGGGGTTTAAGTACCTCCATAGTTGATTTGTTTCATACTAAGCTAATAGGCCCTTGTTGTTTGATTTTCTGATAAGCACCTACCACAAACTACAGATTGCATAAAACCTCTTTCTTCAAGCATGGTTTGCCAAGTTTCCAGAAAAGCGTCAGCCCCTTGCAAAGTATTGTTTTCAGGTAACCCTAGTTGCCTAAATTCTTTGAGACATCTTTGACAAATCACCCAGGAGAGCGAAGGTGTTCCATCATTAAATCGAGTTTCAATTCCACAAGAAAAGGTAGTTTTTATGTCATTCCTAACGTTTTCTTGAATGTGTGGACAAACTGCAGATATACCTGAGGTTCCATGTTTGCCACATTAAACTATGCCCATAGAATTCAAGCAGATACTTTTAAGCATTTCTCCCAAGAAACAACGAGTGAACTAGTTCATGGCAGTAAGCTCTACTTGAAAAACGTATCGTAGGTTAGTCTTAATATAACCCCAATGACTACGATTAAAAATAAAATCCTTACAAACTCGCTTCCCTTTAATATAGCCAAACGTGAACCCAGAAAAGCTCCCAGAATGCTACAAACCGCCATCGGAATAGCCAGATGATAGGCGATGTTTCCGCTATAGGCAAAGAAAATAACTGCTGCAACATTACTTGATAAGTTAATAAGTTTAGCTGATGTTGAGGCAGCTAAAAAACTAAAACCCATCAGGGCAATAAAAACAAAGATTAAAAAACTTCCAGTACCTGGCCCTAAAAATCCATCGTAGAAACCAAGCCCAGCCCCTGCCAATATACCTATCCACCGTTGTGTTTGCATAGAACGCTTTGGGGCATGAATCTTGCCAAAGTCTTTTTTGATAAACGTATAAATAGCCACCAGTAATAAAACAATCAAAATAAAAGGCTTGAGCCCGACACCGCTTACCAAGGTCACTCCGTAGGCACCCAGAAGAGAAAAAACAAACCCTGAGATTGCAGATGGAATCATCACTGGCCAAGGGATACCTACCTGACGTGAATATTGAATGGTTGCAGTCAGAGTTCCCCAAATGGAAGTAGCTTTATTGGTTCCCAGCACGGTTGCCAAAGATAATTCAGGGTGAATCACCAAAACAGCAGGTAGCAAAATGAGCCCGCCACCACCTACGATTGAATCAATAAATCCAGCCAAAAAGGCAAATAAACACAGCAGCGAAAGTGTAAGCAAGTAGCGACCCTAAAAGAGTTTAACCTATTTGACGATGGGTGAAAAACCAATTCTTATTGATCTTAGGTTTTATGCACTGAGTGATGAGTGACGAGTTTTCACTCATCACTTTACTTTCTTATCTTTGCTCTACACTAACCTCACCATTATGGGTACTTAGTTCAACCAGGAATTCGCCGGAGCCCAAACGTAAGCGACCTTCGTTGGCAGTGACGCGCTCGAGGTCTCCTTCTATACTGCGGCTACTCGAGGTTGCACTTATGGTGATATTAGAATCATCAGGCACACTGAGTCTAATATCGCCTACATCGCTTTTTGCTTCTAATTGAGCATTCAGGGCCTCATCAAGTTTAATGTTGATATCGCCGACTCGAGTGCTGATTTTTATGTCTTGGGTTGTATTTTCCAAACTAATATCTCCAACATCACTATGGATATTAGCCTTGCCAGAAATACGGCTAGCTTGAATATCACCTATTCGGGTCTCGAGGCTTACGCTGCCCATATCTTCAACTTGAATATCGCCTATATCATTGACCACTTGGATAAGAACACCTTCAGGTAAACTCAAGGTAATATCGGCACTTATTCCACGGCGTTCACTCTCGGGAAGTTTGGGGTCAACACCGATAATACGCAAGGTTTGATTTTCTTCATTAAAAGTAGCTTGCAGGGTTTCTGGGGCTTTAGCTTTAGAACGATTGCTGTGATAGGTCAAGTCTAGCTCTATAGCCTCATCATCTTTTATGCTGATATCCCCTACAGTATTAAGTATTTCTACACGCTCGAGTCCTGCCCATAAACTTTCTTGGTCGCCACTACTTTCTAGGTGGGCAATTTCTCTACCAGGACCTGTATTAAGGTCAAATCCCCAACCCCAACTACTTCCAAAAATAGCCACCGTTAAAGAAGCTACAATCAGCGCAACTCTGGCCGCCATAGGGGCAATCTCACGCCAAAGCAAAACACCACCAGCAATAAGCCCTAGTGGCCAAGCCCAGCGTAACCACGGAAACCACACATTGACCAAAAGCCCAATACCTAAACCAATTAAAGCCGCACCTAATAATCTGTTTCGCATATTAACCTCATCATATCCCATGCCAATTCGTTAGCACGTCACATTCGTGCTTACAGTGTGACAAGAATAAAGCCTTGACACCTCACTCAAAAGGCGTAGTAAACTGGTTTTGACATGAAAACAACGCTTTAAGGGTTAAAGAAACAATGTGAAAATGAAACAATGTGAAAATGAAAGCTAGTTTAGCTAGTTATGATTTTTGGTGTTTCCTTTGACCTCTTATTTTTTGTTAGTTAACCCCAGTTCTAAGTTAATTGTTTTTTGTTGGTCGAAAGTCTAAAATATAGACTCCAACAGACTAACAACTTTCTTACTTGTTTTTAGTTTTTCCGAGGTGATATGAATCGTTTTTCAGCGCATGTTGTCTATCTTGTTTTTGTAGCTACAACAAGTTTTTTCTTTACCGTTTGGGCTAGTTTGTCAGCACTTTACCGCATTCAAGTGGTTGGACTTGACCCTTTGCAGTTAGTCCTATTAGGTACAGCTTTAGAGCTGGCTGTCTTTGTCTTTGAGATTCCTACGGGTATTGTGGCCGATATTTACAGCCGCCGTTTATCGGTGATTATCGGCATGGTTTTAGTGGGGCTAGGGTTCTTGCTCGAGGGCCTCTTCCCTATTTTTTCTATCGTTTTTGCAGCGCAAGTGATTTGGGGCATCGGGGCCACCTTTGAAAGTGGTGCCATAGATGCTTGGATAAGTGATGAAGTCGGTGAGGAAAAGGGCCAATAAGCTCTTTCTGCGAGCTTCGCAGATTAGTCAAGTTACAGGTATCTTGGCAATTATTGTCGCAGTCATTTTAGGAAATGTCTCGCTAGCTATTCCAATGGTTGTTGGTGGTCTAGGTTATTTGCTGCTAAGTCTTTTTCTAATGTTCTTTATGCCAGAGAAAAACTTTAGCAAACATGAATCCTCGCACAATCCACTCAAGGCTTTTAGAGAAACCTTTGGAGCTGGTCTGAATGTTGCTAAAGGGAAACCATTGTTGTTGTCTATTTTTATCATTACAGCTATCGTAGGCGCGTTTTCTGAAACCTTTGATAGGCTTTCCGAAGCACATTTTTTAGATATTGGCTTACCGGGTGTTTTTTCAACAGTGACTTGGTTTGGAATTATTCAAATTGTGATTAGCCTCATCTCTATTCTATTCATCCAACGCCTGCAACAACGCTTGGATGTAAACCAGCATCATAGTGTGGCTAGAACACTTTTGATTTTTAACACTTTGCTGATGGTTTGTGTGATTCTTTTTGGTTTAGCCGGAAACTTTATGCTGGCATTTGCTTTTTATGCCGCATCGGTTGTTTTGCGCAGCCTCAAAGACCCACTCTCAAAAGCCTGGCTTAATCAAAACCTCGAGAGCTCCAGCCGTGCCACAGTCTTTTCCATGAATAATCAAATGGACGCAATAGGGCAACTCTCAGGCGGGCCAGTTTTGGGTCTTGTGGCCAAAGCCTTTTCAATCAGTATTGCCTTTGTGATGGCGGGTTTATTTTTGTTGCCTGCTAGCATCATTTACTTTAGAACCTTACAACTGAAAAAGAAAGATTTTTAAGATCCACTTAGCTTAGCGAGTGGAACAAAGTTTAAGACTGCATTCGCTCAAATTGTGTATTGCACTCAGCGTACCTTACCGAGTCTATTCCTGAAAATCGTTTGCAGAGAGATATTTGTGGGAATTTATACGCAGAAAAGAAGAGCACTGTTTGTTTCTAAGAGGTAGAGGTACAAAAAACTGATGTAACGCTTAGGCTCAAAACCATGTGACGCTGGTGTGACGCTCCCTTTGGCCTAATACATTCAGGAAACCAAAAAGGTTCCTAAATCAAAGGAGGACGTATGAAAAACGTCAAGATGGTAATACTAATGGTGCTAGGGTTAGTTGCTTTAGGAGTTTCATTTGCACAAAGCGGAGATGTAAACGCAGCAGTCTTTGTGGTTGGTGACAACAATGTGATTCAGTTGGGAACATTTATTGAAACCACCCCAGGAGACGTGCCGGTAAGCATTTACTATCATCAGAGTGATAAAAAGTTTTATTACACTTGGTACAGCCCCAGCAAGGGTTATCACATTCTAAAAGCCTATGACACCTATTCCTATTACCTTAATGAATATGCAGGTGTTTATTATGAATATGGTTACGAAGCGGCTAAACCTAGCTACTAAGTATCCCTTGGATGAAACTGTCAGTAGACAATTTCATCCAGCGTGAGCGGTTAAGGATAGATACATTCATTTTCTGAACTTGTTGAAGGATGGAAAGTGAACAGTGAATGTTTAAAGACACTCGTTACTTTCCACTTATCACTCAAGATTTGTACTGTAATAAAAACCTAAGTTAAAAAAATTCAAAATCAAAGGAAAAAGGTAAACTATGAAAAATTTTTTTGTAATGATTATCGGTTTAGGAATTCTTTTAAGTGGATTTGCACTTGCTTATCACAATATATTTGCAATCAATCAACATGCTGAGTTAGGGGCATTTCTTACTGATTTAGATGACAAGACGCTCTATATTTTTAAATCAGATTCACCCAATAGTGGAGAAAGCACCTGCTATGACGGTTGTGCTGGAGCATGGCCACCATACATTGTGACTGAAGTTCCAGGCGCGTCCCATGATGAAGTAACACTTGAAATAGGAACCATTACTCGTAAAGATGGAACCATGCAAGCTACCTATAATGGCTGGCCGCTTTATTATTTTGCTGCTGATACGGCTGCTGGTAACACTAACGGGCAAGGCATGGGCGATGTTTGGTTTGTAGCTAATCTTGAAATGCCAGAATAATTAGTACCAAATACCTTTTGATGCCGCGCAAAATTGATTTGCGCGGTTTTTACACCCACTCACCACGCTGCATTAAGGGTTCACTCTGACCACTCTGGGTAATACCCTCTACATCTACTTCATCTGAGCCAATCATCCAATCTTCGTGAACTAAGGAATCATTGTAACCACGTTTTACACGTTCTTCTGGACTTAATTTCTTAAAGCCCTCGAGATTCTCTTCATATGCTCTACCAAGAGCAATATGGCAAGCTGCATTTTCATCAAAGAGGGCGTTATAAAACAAGATGTTGGTTTTTGATACCGGTGAGCTATAGGGAACCAGAGCCACTTCACCCAAGTATTTTGCACCCTCGTCGGTCTCGAGAAATTTCCTTAGGACATCTTCGCCTTTGGCCGCTTTGGCTTCAATAACTTGGCCTTGCTCAAAACGCACATACATATGCTCAATCATCTGCCCACGCAAACTCAAAGGTTTAGTGCTGCTTACATAACCGTCTACGCGGTTTTTATGAGGCATAGTAAAGACTTCTTCAGTAGGCATATTGGGAACACAGCGCACTCCATTTCGGGCATGTCCCCAAGCCCCTTCCCAACGGTGACCATCGGCTAAGCCAACTTTTAGGTTGGTTCCGGGTCCACGAAAAAGTAAAGCTGCGTAGTTTTTCTGATTGAGGAATTCCTTGCGCTGACTTAAAGTTTCACAGTGATGTTGCCAAGCGGCTACCGGATTACTCTGGTCAACCCTCGAGACCTTAAAAATAGCTTCCCATAATTTCTTGACAGCCACCTCTTCTGGGTCATCCGGGAAAACCATCTTGGCCCATACGGGGTTAGCATAGGAAATAATAGACCAGTTAATTGCAAATCCTGATATAAGCTCACCAATACGTTTGGAGGCTAATGATTGAGTTTTGCTATGCAGAGCTACCTTATCAGGGTTAACATCTTTTAGGAGGGCTGGGTTACCCCCATAAATAGAAAGTCGGGCTGCACCCTGTTCATAGGCCGTGGTCAGAGCGTCATACAACCACTGCGGAGCATACTCGAGGGCTCCCTGCTGACCATCATTAAAACGAGATACTGTAGTTTTATCATCGTTGTAAAGCACCACTACATTCTTAGCACCAGCCTTGTAAGCTTCAGAGACAACCATTCGCACCAGAGGTAGTTCGTTGGTGTTGGCGGTTAGGATAAGCTCTTGATCGGGCTGTAGATTTACCCCAACTTTGATGGCTAGCTCTGCGTAGCTCTGCAAGTTTTGTTCAAAGGATTTCATAAAAAAGACTATAACAGCAAAATAGTCTATAAAAGAGCAAATAGAATTGATAGACTATTTTTGAAAAGAATTTCAGGAGGATACATGCCCTATGCAGCCCAAGAATATGTACAACGCTTTCTGATGCACCGCAATGCTTTAATCGATCTTTTAGAAAAAATCCCTGAATCTGAAGGCAACTTTAAAGGCCTGGGATAATGGCATGAGTTTTATTGCCCTTACAGATCATCTAAGTGCAAGTGGGCTTAATTTGGTCAATTTGGCGTTGGGGAAAGAACGGTTCAAGCTCGAGCCTTCGGTTACACTCGCTGCTGCCACCACACGACTAAAAGATTCCACCACTTCAGTTCAGAACGCGCTAAGCCAAATGACCTCTGAGCAACTTTCTCACAAGACCTCGGCTTTTAGAAATATGGAAATGCCAGTATACGCCCTCGTAGATTTCATGCGTGAACACGAAGCCCACCACAAAGGGCAAATCTGGATGATGGCTCGTATGGTCGGGGTAGAACCCTTGAGTTTGGTCAAGTTTGGATAACATGGTGGGTATGCTTGGCATTCATTTCATAGCAGTAAGTTCGGTCTCATTACGTCCAGAACTGGTCGTGGACGGACCGAATACGCCAGTTAGTAAAAGCTATAGCAGTGTGTGTTGACTAGGTTTTAGGATTATTGAAAGGTAGATGCTACCTCTAAGCTACAGATGCTACCTCTAAGCTACAGATGCTACCTCTAGTAAATTTGGCTCGAGTGCCCGTGATGTTGTGAGATGACGCTGGTGAGAAAGCAGCACGGTAAGGCACTCGAGCCTGTTGAGAAGAGAGTGGACTTGGTGACAGCGCATAAGCTGGCGTTCAGTCCAAATTTAGTGTACTTGATTCCCCCTGACAAAATTCTGAAACCGTCACAATCCTCATTCCTAAGAAACTGTCTGAGAAGTAGGAAACTCATGAAAAAGTCGGGCACAGTTAAAAGATGATCAAATCCCAACTGTACCCGACTGATCTAAAGACTAGCGAATGGGAAGCATTAAAACCATTCATGCCGACACCAAACCCACTAGGGAGACCTAGAGAACATAGTTGGCGCAGCATTCTCAATGGCATCTTTTATGTGGTGAAAGGTGGCATTCCTTGGCGGATGTTGCCTAAAGAATATCCACCGTATCAAACGGTGTATCACTACTTCCGTGTGTGGCGTAAAGGTGGTTTCTGGGAGGAACTGAATACCAAACTGCGTGAACGATTACGCAAGAAAGTCAAGGGAAAAGGTAGAAAACATCCCAGTGCAGCCATTATAGATAGTCAAAGTGTGAAAAGTGTCGAAGGGGGTAAGGAGATCGGCTATGACGGTAATAAGAAAGTAACTGGACGTAAACGTCATCTCGTTGTAGATACCTTAGGCTTGGTGTTAGCTGTCCTGGTAACGGCTGCAAATATTGATGACCGAGCTGGCGCAAAACAACTCTTTACGGCAATGAGGACAACTTCCTGGAAACGTCTTAAGTTGATTTGGGCTGATGGTAACTATACCGGTGACCTCATCGCTTGGCTTATGAAAACCTGTGGCTGGATTCTCGAGATCGTTCATAAACCTAAAGAGCAACTTGGCTTTGAAGTTCTTCCCAAACGCTGGATTGTTGAGCGTACTTTCTCCTGGCTCAATCGGCAGCGTCGTCTTTCCAAAGACTTTGAGCGTTTGCCAGAAACCTCAGAAGCCTTTATCTACGTCACCATGATTCGTTTGATGGTGAAAAAATTGGCGGCTTGACACTTCTCAGACAGTTTCTAAGGTTATAAATCACCTTAATAGCTGTGTTTCTAAAAATCTGTCTAGAACATTAAATCTCAAAATTAGTGTGTACGTGACCAGAACTTGTCCTGAAGAACTTGAGGGATGATACCTGGGCCACACCTCGCTTTCTCTAATATACGGATGATACCTGCTATAAATACAAAGCTTTAGGCAACTGTCCTGGTTTTTGGGCTTGCTGGGCAATATAAAGGGCATTTGGGGCTTGGTCCTGAAAAAGTGGGTAATGTTGCTGCAATAGGGCAAACTCGAGCTTTTGGGGAGTTTCTAGGGTCAAAACCTCATTTTGGGTCTTTTCATATAATCCTGCATAGACATTTCCCCGCCTAGCATCTAGAGTAATCAGCCCCTTTTGCCCTTCTTCTAGGCAACCATAGGCAATAGCAGCAAGGCTATCTACACCGCTCAATGGAATCCCTAAGGCTCTAGATAACCCCTTGGCAGAGGCAATACCTACTCGCAAACCCGTATACGAACCTGGGCCAATGCCTACCCCTATTCCTGCTAAAGATGATTTTTTTATAGTAGCTTTTTCAAAAAGTTGATCTAACTCGAGGATAAGCCTCTTGGCATGATCACGCCCTATATTCTCGCAAAATGTACCCAAAACACCCTCGGCTGACCATAAGGCAAGGGATAAAAAAGAGGTTGATGTATCAATTCCTAGATAGACCTTCACACTAGGCACAAGCCTAGCATAGGGGCAAGAATAAGCAGGAAAGGGGTTTCAGGTGAATATAAGGTTAAAGATTGAAGATTAAAGATTTAGCCCTCAGCCCTCAGCTCCCCGTCTAACTCTTGACTTTGCGTTTGGTGGTCTTGCTGTTGGTGGTCTTGCTCTGGCCAAGTTGTTCTAGGGCAGCCGCAAACATTACTTGGGCTGGCGCATCGTGGCCTGTCCAGAGTCTAAAGGCTTCAGTGCCTTGGTACACCAGCATGGGAAGCCCGTTTTGAGTCTCGAGCCCGGCCTCTTCAGCGTCTTGTAAAAATTGAGTTCTAGCTGGGCGGTAAATAATATCGCAAACAAAACCCTTTTTGGGCATATACAATTTATCAAGCGGAGATTCTTTAGACTCCCCCTCTTTTTCCATACCTACTGAAGTGGTATTGACTAAAAGGTCGCATTGGCGAGAGATAAATCCAAGTTCTTCTGGGCGCAACAAAGCTATAGAACCCATTCCTGCAAAGCCTTTAAGAAAGGTGGCAACTTTTTCGGGCGTGCGGTTATAGATCCACAATTTAGAAACCCCTGAACTAAGCAAAGCATAAGCAATAGCTCTAGCGGCCCCTCCAGCACCTAGCATGACCACAACTTTTTTTCGCAAATAAAGTCTGGCATCCTCGAGTCCTTGTAAAAATCCAGCCGCGTCGGTGTTGTGGCCTATCAGTTCGCCATTTTGATTAACGATGGTATTGACTGCCCCAATGGTTTTAGCTGCCTTGCTGAGTTTATCCATCATGGGCATGACCTCGAGCTTGTAAGGAATAGTTACATTAGCCCCATAAACATCATCCTGGCGCAAGCTCTGCACAACCTCGGCTAGGTTTTCTGGAGCAACATCCAAAGCTTCGTACTTCCCGTCAATACCCAAAACCTTAAAGGCAGCATTGTGCATCACAGGACTAAGGCTGTGAGCGGCTGGGTGTGCAAGAAGATAGGCTTTTTTCATTTCTAGGCTACAGCTTGACGTTTTTCTGAGAGTTGGGTTATGACATTTATCGCATTTTTGACATCTTTATCGCTAATTTCATAGTGGGTTACTAAACGAATCGCATCACTGGTTAGGGCGTTGCACAAAACACCCTGTTCTTTCAGGGCACTAGCAAATTCAGCCGCATTCTGTACCCCAAAATAAACCATATTGGTCTGAACAGTGGCTAAATCTACCTTAATGCTTGGCAGTTTGGCCAGGGCCAGAGCCAAGCTTCTAGCTCTTTGGTGATCTTCGGAAAGTCGGTCCATCATGGTTTCTATAGCCACAATCCCAGCCGCCGCCAAAACACCTGCCTGGCGCATTCCACCCCCTAACATCTTGCGGTAACGATGGGCTTCTTTGATAAAGGTTTTTGAACCAACTAAAACTGTGCCTACAGGTGCAGCAAGACCCTTGCTTAAACACAACGAGACCGAATCAAAGGGTTTGCAAAAATCCTCGAGTGATACCTTCATGGCTACCGCAGCATTAAACCCTCTGGCACCATCAAGGTGAAAAGGCAACTTGAATTCATCAGCGATTTTGCGTACTTCCCAGCAATGAGATAAAGGTACTACGGTCCCACCAGCTTTATTGTGGGTATTCTCTAAAGAAATAAGTCCTGTGGGTGATTGATGAATTCCAAAATGAATGGCAGCACGAATATCTTGAAGGCTAGGAATACCTAGAGGTGCAGGAACCAATCGGGGAATCAGCCCACTAATCACAGCCATAGCTCCTATTTCATATTCATAGATATGGGCTCCGACAGGTGCAACCACTTCATGACCACGTTTGGTATGAACTGCCAAAGCTACCTGATTGCTCTGGCTACCGGTTGGCATAAATAGGGCTGCTTCAAACCCTGTGCGCTCGGCAAGCATGTCTTGAAGCTTGTTTACCGTAGGGTCTTCACCATAAACATCATCACCTACGGGGGCCTCACTCATCGCTTTTCGCATGGCAGGGGTGGGTTTGGTGACTGTATCAGAACGCAAATCTATGAGGTGCATAAGGCATTGTAACGTGTTCAAAGTCGAGATTCAAAAAACGTTTAAGACCCCCACCTAGGCCCCACCAAACGAAACATCGGCAATTTCAACCATCGGCGTACCGGTCATCCCAGCAAAAGGACTCCACTCGAGCTTTTCCCCTAGGGCTTTAACATTCATCAGCATATCTAAGAGATTACTGGACAAGGCAAAATTTTCCACTGGATAAACCACTTCACCACCTTCAACTTTTAAGCCAAAAGCCTGCACGCTAATATCTCCCGAAATAGGATTAGCACCAGCGTGAACACCCATAAGTTCGGTGATAATAACCCCTTCTGTGAATAAAATACCCTGACCTGGTTGTAAGTAAAAATTTGAGGGTGAAACACCTAAGGTACTGCTATAACTGCGGGCAGCATGACCGGTATTGGCTTGACCAAGGGCTTTAGCAGTTTCTGAATTGTGCAAGAAACTTTTCAAGATTCCTTTTTCAATCACGCTCAAGGTTTTAGCAGGTGTTCCTTCGCTATCGAATGGGCGGTTGGCTTTACCATCTTTGAGCACAGGGTCATCAATGAGTATGACCAGCTCAGAGGCAATCTGCTTTCCTAGTTTATCTGCCAAGCGGCTTTTTCCTTCCATGACGGTTTTACCATTAAGCATAAAAAAGAAAATCCCCATTAATTGTGCAAAGGCTTTGGACTCTATATAAGCCGTGTAACGACCTGTTTTAAGTGGCTTAGCCCCTAACAAGCGTGACGTATCATCCAGCATTCTTAGAGCAGTTTTACCAGGCTCTAAAGTATGAAATTCTTTTTCTAATTGGAAGTCAAAGCCTTGCTTGATATTTCCATCTTGGACCATAATCAATGAAGACATTAAGTAGGAATAGCCGTTGCGATAACCACCCTCAGCACCTTGAGTAGAACTCAGAGAAAGCTCGGTTTCACTTTCGCTATAACGTGTATAGGGCACTTGCTGGGTACGCGAATCTTGGCGTAGTTGTTTTTCTAACTCTATGGCTTTAGCGGCTTTTTCTTCTACAGGCGCACTTAAACCCTCGCCAATTAAATCTTTGTTGCCTAGAGCCTGACCCACTGGAATAAATCCACCGGTTTTGGTTTGCAATTCGGCATTTTCCTTGGCTTCATTCAAGACCCAATCTAAAGCTTCAGAGCTGCGCTCTTCGGTAGAGGCATACCCTGTCTTGCCTCCAATCACCACACGAACACCAATGCCGCCTTGGGTAGCCTGAGTGATTTGGGCTAGCTTGCCTTCAAAGGACTCGAGGGTCAACTCCCGTGATTCACTAGCCAAAATTTCTGCCTCGAGCCCACGTTTTTTAGCCTCGCTCAAAAGATAGCTTCTTGCTTCTTTATAGGTCATGCCTCACCCCCCACCACAATCTCGCTAATCAAAAGATGCGGCTGCCCCACTTCAGTCGGAATGGAGCCTGATAAACTGCCGCACATACCTGGTGCAGTTTCTAAGTCAGACGAAATAGCTACTACTTTCATGATGGTATCTGGACCTTTTCCCACCAACATGGCCCCACGTACACTCTCTTCAATTTTTCCTTTGCGAATAATATAGCCTTCGTTTACACCAAAATTATATTCACCTGAACCTGGTTTGACCTGCCCACCACCCATTGACTTGGCATAGAGACCATACTCGATACCTTCAAAAAGTTTTTCCTTAGGTGTATTTCCTGGAGCAATAAAGGTATTTCGCATCCGTGAAGTTGGTGCAAAGGTGTAATCTTGTCTGCGCCCTGAGCCTGTTGGGGCATAACCTGTTTGCAAAGCTCCAAGTTTATCGACCATATAATTTTTTAGAATCCCTTTTTCAATCAGTACGGTACGCTCAGTTTTCATGCCCTCATCGTCATATTCAGATGAACCCCAACCGTGCTTGGTCGTACCATCATCAATGTAAGTCACGGTTTTGCTGGCTACTTCTTCACCTAGTTTATCGGTGAGCACCGAGGCTTTTTTGGCCACTGAGGTTGTCTCTAATAAGTGACCCAATGCCTCATGAAAAATCACGCCACCAAAAGAATTGCCAATAACAACTGGCATGGTTCCGGCTGGAACTTTCTTGGCTCGTAAATTGGTTAAAGCCTGTTCGGCTGCTTGTTTGCCAATGTCCTTGGGCGGATAAATATCGAATAGCTCGAGTCCTACGGATAAGCCAGGGCTGGCAGTGCCAGTTTGGGTTCCCTGAGAATCACCAGCTATAGCTAAACCCACTATGCGGCTACGCACACGTCTATCCTCAGCCCATACGCCCTCACTATTGGCAACTAAAACATCTTGTTCCCACTCTAAAAGCCGCGCCTCAACCTGTTTGATTTCTGGCACGATTCTTGCCCCAGCATCAAGTTCCAAAAGTTTTTGTAAACGAAAGCGTTTATCCTGACTATCAAAAGCTGATTTGGGAGTGTGTAACCCCGTATATTTTTCCTTGCGGAAATCGAGTCCGCCTTGACCACGTGCATCCACTTTGCCCTGACTGGCTTTTAGTCGCGTTAGGGTTTCAGTAAGCTCGAGTAAAGATGCTTCACTTAAATCATTGGTGTAGGCATAGACTACATCAAGACCATAAAACAAACGCAAGCCTGCACCTAGTTCTATGCCACTGGTGGCTTCACGAACTTCTCTGTCAATTACACGCATGGCCCGCCTGCGCCAACGCTCGACATAAAGCTCGGCAAAATCAGCACCACTCTTGGTGGCAAAATCAATAACTTTTTGAACATTCTCTTGAGCTAACATGCTTTATTCTACTAAGCCTTTTACATTTTGGGTGATAAAACTAAACATAATTTTATACTCATACCTAAACCTTCTCTAAGTATCTCCCAAGTCTATTGGTCCTGATGCTTCGCTCAACCTTTGGACAAACCGCTCACGCTGGATATAAATGTCTGAATGATATTTATATCCACGATGTGACGTTTTTGTGACGCTGGTTTTGCTCTACTACCTATTGAAAGGAGAAACACCATGATTTACCAAATCATTACATCCGAACTACAACCTAATGTGTATATCTTTATCGAAAAGCAACTTCAAGAAAGGAGGCTATTTATATGAAAAAAACAGAGCAATTCCTCAAACACACCGAAGTATGGCAGCAAAACCCAGAAAGCCCTGACTTCTGGCACGGCCCAAATGGGGTGATTATCAACACCGCAGCCCTAAACGAGCGCGAATTTTACTACAATGTTATTCGCATAACTTTTCTACCTTACATCAAAAAGGATTACTCGAGAATCTACGTCTAATGTGCTTGTATTTGACTAATTTTATCTCGTTTGATAATCCCAAAGGATAAAATGGTTGCTTTTAGCGACAGTTTATCCTTTTTGTCTTTAAATGTTTACCAGTATGTCTTTATGTTTACCAGGCGTAAGCTTCGGGTGCTGCACCACCAGGGCCAGGGAAAATACCATCTAGTTTTTCTAAAGTTTCTTTGGAAAGTTTGATTTTAAGTGCGCGCAAACTTCCGTCTAACTGCTCTATAGTGCGTGGCCCGATAATCGGCGCAGTCACTACAGGATTGTGTAATAGCCAAGCAAGTGCGACATCAGCAGGATGCTCACCCAGTTTTTTACAAAGTTTCTCGTAAGCCATAAGCTGTGGACGCATTTTCTCAACACGCTTTTGGGTATCTTTATTGGCACGACGACCTTCACTGATTTTTTTCAGCACGCCCCCAAGCATTCCACCTGCTAACGGACTCCAGGGAATCACGCCTAGACCGTGTGCCTCACAGGAGGGGATGACCTCGAGTTCTACTGTACGTGCAGCAAGATTGTACAAACTCTGCTCTGAAACCAATCCCATAAAGTTGCGCTGTGCCGCAAGCGCATTTGCTTGGGCAATATGCCAACCTGCAAAGTTACTGCTGCCGACATACAAGACTTTACCTTCACGCACTAGTTGCTCCATCGCTTGCCAGATTTCTTCCCAAGGTGTTTCACGGTGGATGTGGTGCATCTGGTAAAGGTCAATATAATCGGTCTGCATACGGTTTAAGCTGTCTTCACAAGCTTGACGAATATGCCGTGCAGAAAGCCTCGAGGTATTAGGCCAGTCACCCATATCTCCATATACTTTGGTAGCAATTACTACTTTTTCTCTGCGTCCGCCACCCTGAGCAAACCAGTTACCAATTATTTGTTCAGTGACCCCTTCGCCTTTTTTCCAGCCATAGACATCGGCGGTATCAAAAAAGTTGATGCCGTGATGCAAAGCTCTATCCATTATTTTGAAGCTATCGGCTTCGGTGGTTTGTGGGCCAAAGTTCATGGTTCCTAAACAGAGTTTGCTGACTTTAAGACCGGTGCGACCTAGACGGGTGTATTCCATTGTTGCCTCCTGAGAGTTTATGTTGCAGAGATAGTTTACCTTACGCTTTGAAAGGGACGGTTCTAAGGTTTTAGTTTTTTTGATACTGCGTTTGTAATTTGCTGAAATTCTTCGTCTCGTTTCACTGGGTTGAGAATTTCTTGAATCTCACTAACAAACTTCTTTTTAGCATCTACAAGCTCCTGTCGTCGAACATCGTTGTCTTTTCCACTCACGTAATCAAGTGTTGTAACTGAATCGTAGGCTGAGACAAGACTGTTTAGAACTTCCTGGCGATACCCTCTGAAAGCCTTTTCTTTATGCTGACCAACTTCCTCTGTGTGTAAATTAGAAAAGAACCAACGACCCCTATCAATCAAGGATGAGATACTCACTCGTAGCTTATTACGACGCTCGAAAAACGAGCCTGCTGCCATCTTTGCAGGGTCCAACTCGGCAAAGTGAATTGCTTCTGATAAGGTGTCAGATAACAAATCCGACCATGTGCGGAGAGCAGCGAAATACTGCTGTTTCGTATTCACATATTGCATCTTCTGATTGAGACGCTCTCGGCGATAATTGATAAAAGCAAAAAATCCAACTGCCAGCAGTGACATAAATGCTACAATCGCAGATAAAAGAGGAGCTATTTCTTTCATTTCCATATAATACTTCCTATCTGTTTTCGTCATCTAAACAGGACATTTGCTCATCCTTTTGACCAAGCCCCATCATATCCCAAATTGCAACGATCTTGCTAAAATGATAGACCTTATGAACCACTAAAACGACTCTTATCTGACCTAGTAATCCTGGGTCAGTCTCGAGCCTACAGAGAAATTTCTTCTAAAAACCCTGCTGCCGTTAGAATACGAATCTCTTGATAATTCTTTAGGTCTAGTAAATCCTCATCACCCGAAACAATCATTTCGCAATCTGCCACAAGCGCACAAGCCAAAACAGCATCATCGTCAGGATCATGAAGAATAACCGGCTCAATGGGTTCTGCTTCAACCACTGTCGCCAAGGCTGCATAACCCTCAGTCAGGTTTTGAGCAGTCACCTTTACAACCTCGAGCCGTTTAGCAAATTTCTCACGACTGAGTACGTCTTGCAATTCCTCGAGTAATGCTGAACTGGTGTAAAGTTCAATAATGCCGTCACGGGCAACGTCCAAAACACGGCGCGGGCTACCATGCCAAAGTAAACCAGAAACAATAATGTTAGTGTCGAGGACGACGCGCATTAGTAGACCGTTTACTATCAGACTGGCGTGCTTTACGAACTGTTGCTATTTCTGCTTTAATATCTGCTTCAGTAAGCGGTTCATCTAATTGCGCCAAGCGGTCTGCTGCTGAAAACAATTTATTAATTTTGCGGCGACGGATTTCTGCTTTTAGAAGTGAGGCAATAAATTCAGGTTTGAGTAAGCCATTAGCCTCTGCTTCTTTGGCTAAATCATCAGATAGGGTTAAGACCACTTGAGACATTCGTATTCACCTCTAAGCATCATTGTAGCAAAAAGAGCTGACACATCTCACATTTCATTCAATTTGCGGTTGCCAAACCCCCATCATCTGCCGAATCGCCACAATTTTCCCAAAATGATAAGCATTATGAATAGCTAGACCCACTAGATTATCTGCCATCGTAATCGCTGGGTCAGTCTCCATTGCTAGTCTCTCTGGTGAGCGTGTCCACTCTAGGGCTTCCTTAAGCCCATCAAAAAATTTACCAACTAACTCAGGCCATTCTTGCTCAGTCGTCAACGGTTGCGCAGGATAAATCTCTCCTTTGCACCACCTTTCATAAAGCTCTTCATCTCTAAAAACCATAATGTTCTGCCACCTGACTATATGCTACAGTTCATCGTAAATAGTATGGGATTCTTTAGAAGGTAAATGTGTGACTTTCTCTAAAGTCAGGCCTGCAAGAGTCTTTTCTGGTGAGGTATACTCACCCTCATTGCCAAAAATGTGTCTCCATTTGTCCATAGCTATTCTCTAAAATCCTGCTTTTGTCTTTTATCAAAACCTTGTACTTTATCGATTAAAAATAAACTCATAGCCAGTTCTCCAAACGCAGCTTGAGCACACGCTTAAATTCTTTAAGGTTATTTGTTACTAGTATCGTATTAAGACTAAGTGCATGTGCAGCAATGAGAGTATCGAGTGGCCCAATAGGTGTACCTTTGCGCTCGAGTTCAAAACGAATTTTTCCGTAGATGGCTGCTGCATTTGCGTCAAAATCAACTTGTTGAAAAGGTTGTAAAAACTTGGTGAGTGATGCTAGATTATCTTTTACCTTAGAGCTTTTCTCCATCCCAAATGTTAGCTCTGCCACTGTAATACTAGAGATGGCCAAATCAGTAGGACTTTCACGGCGAAACCTCTCGAGAATTTTGGACGAAGATTGACGCATGATGTAAATGCAGGTATTTGTATCAAGCAAGTAATTCATTCAAACCATTTTCGTTTGTCAACGTCTTTAGGTTGTTGGCGACCATCTTTGAAGATATCTTCACTAAACTGCTCGAGGCTTTCCCAAAACGGTTGCCAGTTTGCTTTAAGTGGCGACAAAACAACCTCATCACCCTGCTTGCGAATATAAACCTCATTCCCCTCAAATCGGAATTCTTTTGGTAATCTGACGGCTTGAGATTTGCCATTTTGAAAGAGTTTGGCGGTTTTATTTGAACTTTCTTGCTTGATCGTTTTCATAAATAGAACCTCATATTAAAGTATATACTAGAATATATACTTTATGTGTATCAGAGTTGGGGTGAATTTATGATCTACATCCAACCAGTGCAGGTAAATTCTATGTTTATAGGATCACACTCGAGAAATTCTTAAATGAGCCAACTTTTTTCCAAGGCTTCAACAGCATGATAGGAAATTATCAAATCAGCCCCAGCACGGCGCATAGCCATTAAACTTTCAGCAACTGCTAAACCCTCATCTAAAACGCCAGCATGTGCAGCAGCCTTAATCATGGCGTATTCACCTGAAACGTTGTAAGCAACTACGGGTAAATTCGTGTGAGCTCGAACCTTGGCAATGACATCAAGGTAAGCCAGAGCAGGCTTCACCATCAGCACATCAGCACCCTCTAAAGTATCTATTTCAATTTCACGCAAGGCTGAACGAGAACTACGAAAATCCATTTGATACGTTTTTCTATGTTCAGGGGGTATCATCTCGTTATCTTTAGGGGGTATCATCCCGTTGTTTGGGGGTAGCATCCCGTTGTGACCGGAGGATACCTGCTTGGGTGATGAACCCGCAGCTTCTCTAAACGGCCCATAAAACGCCGAAGCGTATTTAACTGCATAAGACAAAATGCTTGCATCTGTAAATCCATTTGTGTCTAAAGTTTGGCGAATAGCTGCCACACGACCATCCATCATGTCTGAAGGTGAAACCACATCTGCTCCAGCTTCAGCATGAGTAAGAGCCATTGCTGCAAGATGCTCGAAGACTTCGAGTCATTATCAATTACTACACCCCTGGCCGTGTTTTTCAAAACACCACAGTGTCCATGATCGGTATAGCCACATAAACATATGTCAGTCATAAGTACTACGTCATTGCCAAACTGTAAACGTGCTTCTCGCAAGGCAGAAGCAACAGGTCCACTGGCATCCCTCGAGGCTTTTCCATCAGCAGATTTTTGTGCAGGATCAATCACACCAAACAGCATTACGGCTTTAATACCCAGATTAAGCGCACGCTCTATTTCTGGCATTAGTTTATCAACACTAAAACGTGACACTCCTGGAAGTGCATGAATAGGTTGCACCTGTTCATATCCTGAAACTACAAAATAAGGCGTGATGAAATTCTTTGCGTTCAAATTTACATCAGCCACTAAGTCTCGCATAGCTTGGGTGGTGCGAAGTCTGCGTGGACGTTGGGTTAAATCAAGATTTAATTTCACTTTAGTCATCATTGACCTTTCTTTTCTAGATGCTTAATGCGTTTTTCAAGGTCATTCAGTTTTTGCAACATTTCACCACTTGTATTTTGCTCGAGATTTTCTTTTATCCTTTGAATCTCTAATTGAGCTATTTCTAAATTGTGTTGCTCATCTTGAGCCTTAGCTTCAACTATAGGTATACTATTTTCATATTTGTAGTTGCCTCGCATTTTTCGGTATATATAAAAACCAGTCAAAACTACCACTATCCAAAAACAGAAAAAACTCAAAAGCAAGATTATTTCTTTGCCTTGAAAATTCATATCTTCTCCTCTTTTTTCACCAGAATTTCGATCATATCTAAAACATCTTTTACCTCAAGTGATGGAGACTGAACCGCTTTCCACCCTCGAGCCTCTACCGCTTTCAAAGTTGTTTCACCAATCACTACCAGTCGAGCTTTGCCAATATCTTTTAGTGCTTCTACTGCCGACGGACTAGCTAATACAATTACATCTACATCTTGAAAACTCTGTGGGCACAATACTGTTTTATAAATCACAGCAGGCCAGACTTCAAAGCCATGCTCCTCCAGTTTCTTTTGCAAAGTATCTAAGGCTCTATCTCCTTGTGGTAAACCAATAGGGCCTTTTGCGTCTGGATGATTTATAAAAAGTTCTGCCAAGTCATCTGCATTTTGCCAGCTACTAAGTAACGAGATATTTGCGCCAAGGTCCTCGAGCATAGCTGCAGTTTTTTTTCCTACTGCACCGATTCTGGGTTTCAGGGGCAGGGTTTCAGGGGTCAGGGATAAACTAAGGTGCTGCCAAACTTCTACCGAAGTTCTACTGGTAAATAAAATCCAGGTGCACTTGAGTAATTTTTTAGCCTCGAGTCTAGTCTTATCATCATGTAAGGGTTGTGTTTCAATAAGCGGTTGACGAACAACTTCATACCCACGCTGCTCGAGCATTCCTTGCAAACGTTCCAACCTCCCATAAGACTGTGTTAGGGCCACTCGAGTTTTTGCCGACCCCTGCCCCCCTTCGACTTCGCTCAGGGCAAGCCTGACCCCTGACCCCTGCCTCATAAAGGCCGTCCCAAAGCCTCATACGCCAACATCGCCGCCCCCTCTGAGCTTCGATGTTCTACTGTTATCAATTGCCCTTCATACCAAACGTGCAAAGTCACCAAACCATTTTCAAAAGTGGCGTAAGCACCCAAGGCCAGTTGGCAACCCCCTTGCAGCATCGCCATAAGCCCACGTTCAGCCGAAATTGCGCGGTAAGTGTTCATGTCGTTTAGGTCTGTTAGGAGGCTAGCGATTTCAAAATCCTCACGCCTACATTCGATAGCCAGAGCCCCTTGTGCGGGCGCAGGAACAAAAACGGTGAGTTCTAAAGGAATCGTTACAAAATCACTTAAATCTAGTTGTAAACGCTCTAACCCTGCGGCAGCCAGCATAATCGCATCATACTGACCCTCTCGCAATTTCTGTACCCGCGTAGGCACATTTCCCCTAAGCTCTTTAAGGATTAAATCTGGGCGCAAGGATAAAAATTGTTTTTGTCTTCGTATCGCCCCAGTTCCTAAGGTAGTGCCCGTCTGTAAAGGTAAATGTTGCGCAGCTTTGTCATAAGCCTGAGGACGAATAAGCAACATATCCCTTGGATCTGCCCGTTCTGTCACCGCAGCAATTTCTAGACCTGCCACTGGTGCAGAAGGTAAATCTTTATGAGAATGTACGGCAATGTCTGCCCGCTTGTCCAAAACAGCATCTTGTACGGCCTTGGTAAAAAATCCTTGCCCATTCATGGTGGCAAAAGGCTGTTGGTCTTTATCCCCTTGGGTTTCTATAAGCACCAGACTAGCCGTGTGACCCAAAGCCTCGAGCCTACTTTTAACCCAATTGGCTTGCCACAGTGCAAGGTCACTTTTACGGGTTGCAATACGGAGGATCATAAAAACAGTGAAAAGTGATGAGTGATGAGTGATGAGTGAAACATTATCCCCTCTCTAATCTCCCCTTCTCTTTGTCTCCCTGTCTGTCCTTGCATTCCAACCTCGCTTTTCAAAATAGATTACCTCGAGTACCCAAAATTCTAAAAAAAAGGTTAAGACATCACACAAAGGTTAAGACAATGCACAGACGTATCACAGACATCTCAGGGTATCTTGGCTTAGGATTAAGATTAAGTCTTGGTGAGATGGCTGTAAACCTTTTTATGGAGTCTAGTGTGCCCAATCCAATTAAACTTTTAATTGTCGCTAACGTCCCGTCTATGCTGCGGGAATTCCTGTTGCCCTTTGGTCAACATTTCAGCAAATTGGGCTGGCAGGTTGACGCTATGGTCAGCGAAGCCACCAATCAGGCCGATGTAGGTCGTGAACTCGAGCAATTTCACCAACTTTGGCGTGTAGAGTGGTCTCGCAACCCTCTAGACCCCAGAAACTTCCTTAAAGCCCCTAAAACCATCCGCGATATTGTAGCCAAAGAAAAATACGATATTGTGCATGTGCATAGCCCAGTAGCAGCTTTTGTGACCCGTTTTGCCCTGCGTAACATGCCCAATAGGCCCAAAGTCATTTATACTGCCCACGGATTTCACTTTCATCGGGGCGGCAGTGCGCTTAAAAACAAAATTTTCTTAACCCTAGAAAAGACTGCTGGCCCCTGGACTGACCACTTAGTCGTGATTAACCACGAAGATGAAAACGCCGTTAAAACCCACAAAATCATGCCTGAATCCAAGTTGACCTATATGCCTGGCATAGGGGTAGACACGCGGAAATACAACCCAGAAAAAGTCAATCCTACCGATATTGACAAAGTGCGACAAGAACTTCAACTGCGTGACGAAGACCAGTTTTTACTCATGATTGCCGAATTTAACCCTGGCAAACGCCATCGTGACGCACTTCATGCTTTTGCTGCTCTTAAAAGATCCAATGTGGTACTGGCTCTAGCCGGTGTGGGTCCACTCGAGGGTGAAATCAAAACCCTATCGCAACAACTTGGCATTGCCGAAAAAGTACGTTTTCTTGGCTATCGTCGAGATATTCCTGTACTCCTCAAGGCTTCCTCGGCCCTGGTCTTACCTTCTGAACGCGAGGGTCTTCCCCGTAGCATCATGGAGTCATTATGCCTAGGCACACCAGTGATTTCCACCAAAATTCGTGGCGTGGAGGATTTATTGGGGAACAACTGCGGTCTTATGACCGATGTCGGCGATGTTCCAGCAATGACCAAGGCTATGGCCTGGATGCTGGATAACACCCTAGACGCAATTGCTATGGGTCAACGCGGACAAACCCGTATGCAGGATTTTGATCTAAGTAATGTTGTGCGTATGCACGAAGAACTCTATGAAGAAATGCTGGGAATAAAAATTAAAAAACAACCTGTTACAGCATAAAGTCCAAAATACTTTTGCTCAACGAATAGGCAATATCAATACTCTAGGGGCTTGTTACAGCAAGCTCCTATAATTTTTTTTGATGATTCGGTATCATCGTTATTGAGGTTGTGATAATGAAGCCAATTAAGGCAATTTGTTTTGATTTAGATGGCACGCTGGTTGAATTTATGGGGGATTTTCCTAGCTATATTGCAGCCTGTTTTAAACGGCTCTTGGTGGAGCCAACGCCTGAATTTTCCCAAAGGTTTAGCCAACACTTGCGCTCAGAAGGTCATCTCACTTCAGTGATTGCTTTTGAAAGAACTTGCAAAGATTTTGATATTTTTATTCCCAAAAATCCAGAGTCTATTTATCAATACAACATTGATGCGTATGCAGCTCAAGTTCAACTTTTACCTAATGCTAAAGCCCTACTCGAGTATTTCGCCTACCTACCCAAAGCCATCATCACTAATGGGCCGGCTGACATGCAGTGGGCCGCCATTCATAAAGTGGGAATTGCAGATTTATTCAAAACCATTGTTGTGTCAGGTGATGCTGATGTAGCCGTGCGCAAACCCAACCCCCAGATTTTTCATTTAGCTTGCAAACGTTTGGGTGTTGACCCAGTAGAAACGCTGATGATTGGGGACAATTTTGAAGCCGATGTTCAGGGAGCTATTGAAGCAGGATTGCAAGCTTTGCATATAGCCTAAGAACACTTACTTGTTATAGTAGCGAATGCAACAAGACCCGTTCACCATAGCCCAAAGTATTGCCACTGAATTCTCTATTCTAGATTCAGTTGAGTCTGTAGCATTGGGAGGATCATTGGCTACTGGCAAAGCTAATGCTCAATCTGATATTGACCTTTATATTTATTTCAAGGAACCGATATCCGTTGAAACTCGAGCCCAGATTATTCATGCACGCTCGAGTGTTATGGAACTGGATGCATCTTTTTGGGAAACTGAAGATTACTGGATTGAAAAAGATAGTTGTATCAAAGTAGAAGCTATTTATCGTGATAACTGGCCCCTTAAAACTTTGCAAGATATGTTTGATAACAACCGTGCCCATATGGGATTTAGTACTAGCATCTGGCACAACATTGCCACCTGCAAAATTCTCTTTGACCGCAATGGATTTTTAACATCTCTCAAAAAGATGGCGGATAGACCTTACCCTGATAGTCTAGCCACTGCAATCATTCGGAAAAATTTTGCCCTGCTCAGGGGAAGCTTAGCCGAACATCCAAAGCAATTAGAATTGGCTCTCGAGCGAAAAGATACAGCCCATAGTGTCAGCCTTGTAAATATGATTCTCAATTCGTATTTCGATATTTTATTTGCTCTAAACCGCAAGCTGCATCCTGGAGCCAAACGACAATTAGAGTATGCTCAAGCATTAGAATTAAAACCAGAACACATGTCTGAAAACGTAAATGCCTTGATGACCCATGATTTTATGCAGATAAAAACTAATGTGAAGGAACTTGTTGATAGTCTGGAAACACTATTACAAAATCAACGAATGATTTAAGTGTCTTGCTGAAATTGACGAGCCTTCTCTTTTGCCACTGCCCCCTCGAGCTTCTCCCCCATCTGCTCTAACAAAGCAGCTTGCTTCAACCAGTTATAAGGACTTCTGGGTTTAGCTTCCAGCCTTTCAGCTAATAATTCTTTACTGACCTTGGTATTTCCTGCTCTAAGTGCAGCTACCAACAAGGTTTGCAAGACCACATCTCGCTGGGCGTGACTACCGCCAAATTCATGTAGCTGATGACGAATAGGATAAAGCAAGTTGACAACCTCTTGGTACTTTTCTCTACCAAAGGCCAGAATAGATTTACAAATTGGCAAACCTATATTGCGAGTCATGGAAACATTACTTATCTGGCCATTGACTTGATTGGAGCGTGGTGGATTAGCCAACCAACGCTCCCGGCTCTGAATGAGGGCTTGGGCTTCTATCTCTAAGACCTGCACCCACAAAAGCCATAACCATGTGCATATCGTTAAAAGCATAAAAAGCAGGCTCGAGTTTTTCTTTCCAATAGGCTGAATGTTTTATAAATCTATCCCGAACGTTATGCCCTTCTAGATGCAAACGCCAGCAAAGTGCCGTCGCATCTAAAAGTTGTAAAGCGATGTTAGCCTGGTCTTCAGTAAACAAAACTGTATCGTGAATGTTTAAGGCACGATCATCATGTCCAGCCTCGAGAGTGTAAAGCGCATAATGCCACCAGTTGTGATTTAAGAAAAAGTTTCCTGTTGCCCAATCATCCAGACGTGCATCAAGATAACGCATTCCTTTGTAAAACTGGGCCTGCATTTCATAGGTATGAGTCACAGCATGAATAGCCCAAACATCTTTGGCGTTGCATTCTACGGCTTCCAGTCCAGCCTGCTCAGCACGCTCATACTGCCCTGCTTCTTCCAGACCAAAACTCAACATTCCCAACATGGTGGAATAGTATTTGTCCTCGGGTGTCCAGGCTGGCAACGCACGTTCGATTCGGCTTAGTAACATAGTGGTGTTTCCAGTAAAAAAATCTATTTGATGCCCGACTGAGAGGGCTAGCAAATCTCTTGGATATTCCTTAGAAATTTTATCTAGCAATTTTCCAGCAGCCAGAAAATCACCCTCGAGTAAAATCTGGGCCGCCTCTAAGTGCAATCGTTCAGGCTCGAGGAGTTTAGTTAAATCTGCTGTTGCAATATAGCTTTCAAAAATTTTTCGGGAATCTGTGGCATCATTGGCTTCCGTACCCAACACACCTACATAGGCTTTAAACGCATGACCGAGGGAAAAGTTAGGGTCAGCAGTCAGGCTTTGGTCTATGTTTTCTATAAGCGCGCCACGAAAATATAGAAAATCATCTTGAGCTTGGTCAAAATACTCGAGGGCTTTTGCACTTTCTGAACTGGTGATGTTACCTGAATTGTCAATGATTGCCATAGGTTAGTTTACTCGAGTTTTCGTAGTTCGGCTATGCACCAGTAATGGGTCTTTGAGATTGTACTAACTCGAGCCGAAAAATAACCTTCTAGTTTTTCAATGCGAAAATTTTCACCACCGACCTCAAAAAATGTGCTAAGCTAAAAATGTTGGAACTAGACCTCCGACAACGAAGACACACACTATATCGAGACTTAAAAGGAGAATTTTATGGCAAAAGGTCTAAATAATATTCATTTAGCAGGAACTCTCACTCAAAACCCCGAACTCCGCTACACCGCAGCAGGTTTAGCCATCCTAGAAATGAATCTAGCTGGCAATGACCACGTGATTGGTGATGACAATACCTTGCATGAACTGGCTTGGTATCACCGTGTTTCGGTCTTTGGAACAGCCGCCGAAAATCTGGCTAATCAGCTTGTAGCAGGTACGCCGGTATTTGTTGAGGGAACCCTGAATTATCGCACCTGGGAAACCGAAGGGCAAAAGCGCAGTTCTTTAGATATTAAAGCTCAGCGTGTTGAGGTTTTAACCTTTGGTTCTCGCAAAGGTGAAAACACCGTCGTAGATTCCAAGGGTCAACATCGCCTAAAGAATGCAATGAACGAAGTGCGCTTGATTGGAAACCTGACTCGAGATGCCGAATTGCGTTATACCTCGAGTGGTCACGCCCTAACTCGCTTTGGCCTAGCTATCAATGAGCGTTATCGTGATAAGTCTGGTGCTGAGCAAGAGAAAACCCACTTTGTTGAAGTCAGCCTCTGGCGTGATTTAGCCGAAGGCTGTGGCGATCTTAAAAAAGGTGATGCCGTTTATGTGATTGGCCGTTTGGTCAATGACAACTGGACTGATCAGGAAGGCAATAAGCGTTACACCACACGGGTTGAAGGCTCACAGGTTGAGTTTCTGGCTCGAGGGAATCGTTCTGTTTCACAAGTGGCTAAACAAAATGCCCCATCAGGTCAGCAATTGGATATTGATGAAGGATTTGTGCCTGAAGAGGCTTTACCGTTTTAATGGCTATTGATTTGAATGTGGTTAATGATATTGAGTCGTTGAAAGTTTAAGCAAATTTTGGAATCCCTTGGCTGGAAAGTTGGGGGATTTTATTTTTGATTACCAATATGTAGCAAACAAATATATCGAGCTTTTTGGATAGGGTTTGAGATATACGTTAAAATGATATGAGTGAGGCAGGTATCAAACGTGGTCCAAGATATTAAAATTCAAATTGTTTTATCTCTTTTGGGAAAAGCCTATAACATGTTGGAGACGACCTTTAGGAAAAAGGTTTTTGGTCATTCTAAAACAAACAATGAACTTAATAGTTTGTTAGGTTCTGCTTTAGACGATGATGAAGCTAAGGGAATTCTAAAAGCCTTAGCAAATAAACTTGTTAGAGCTTTAGAAGAGCGTTTTAAGGAAAGTGGGCTTAGTCATGAAGAACTAATGCCCGTTAAAATCCATTTAGAAACGATTTTAGACCGTATAACGTTTTCATCATCACTTCGAGATGAGTTCTTGGATAATCCTGAAGCTGTAGAAATTTACATAAAAAGTCTGACGAAAGAAGGCGAACTCGAGGGACTTAGCGCAGAACAAAAGATGCTGATAGATGAAGTGCTAAGGAATTTAGCCGAACCATTATTAAAGGTTTCTTTTGATTTGCCACACTCTGTAAAACTTTTATTACAGCAAGGAAATAAACTATTACAGTCAGTTGCGGAAATCCAAGCTCATATAATAAAAATTAGTTCAACGATAGAGGCTTTCTCGCAACGTGGTGACTTTTCACAATACGAAACGGTGTATCGCTCTCGACTTGCGGAACGCCACGATAGAATGGAACTGCTTGGACTCGATAATATAAGTCCTAGATTACGTCAATATCAACTTAATACGTCTTTTGTCCACTTACGTTTAGATACCAACCAATCTTCACCCACATCAATTACAGATGCACTTGTGGAACATCACAAATTATTACTAAAAGGCACAGCAGGTTCGGGGAAAACGACTTTATTACGTTGGCTTACTGTTATGACAGCTCGAGGTGAACAAATCCATCCACACTGGAGCGCAAAATTACCTATTCTTGTCACGTTGCGAGAATACGATAAAAAACCACTTCCAGAAACACTAAGAGATTTAATATCCCTACCAAACGTTATGCCTTATATTGATCCTCAACTCTTAGAAAAAACCCTTGCGGAGCGATTTCAGCAAGGGAAAGTTCTAGTGATGATTGATGGATTTGATGAAGTAAAACGTGAAGATGAGGTGAAGACATGGATTGCAGACCTAATCAAGTTGTATCCAAATGCTTGGTACATCATTTCTTCAAGACCTATTCAACAGCTTGAAAACAGAATTGGACTCAATCAGTTAAATTTGAGCAAGGTAAAATTCAAAAATGCACAAGTCGAGTCAATGAATAACACTGAGCTAAACGACTTAGTAACACGTTGGTATCAAGTTGCTGAACATGACTATGAGGACAGGAGTAGCGCGTCACATAAGGCTGGCAAATTACTAGGCAAGATAATGCAAACACCAAATCTCCGCAGTATTGCTGATACACCTCTCTTAGCTTCAGCTATTTGTGCAATAGATCACTACACAACAGGCGGCATCCCTCAAAAAGTACATCAGATTTATGAAACCCTAATTCATATGATGGTGGAAAGGCGAGACCGTGCAAGAGGTATAAAAAGAGATATTGGTCTTGACGCAAATGCAAAAATCTATCTTTTAGCTACGATAGCAGGACGTGTTGTAAGAACCGGAGACATTCATATAAATTCCTCTGATATGAAAGCAGAGCTAAAAAGTAGACTTAGTGTAGTTAGTGGAAAAGCAACAGTAGATGATGCTTATCTTTATTTGGTTGACCGAAGTGGACTTATTAAGCAAATTGGTGAAGATAGACTAGAATTTATACACAAAACGGTTCTCGAGTATTTAGCTTCTCATCTATTTGTAACTGAAAATCGTGAAGATTTTGCAGTTGACCGTTTTTTAGATGATCAAATCAATCAATCGGGGGAATTATCTTATTTTATTACTGTACGTTCATTAAAACCTTGGCATCTTGTAGAGGGAATGTTAGTAAAGTTAAGAGTCTCACATAGTCAATTCGATTCTTTCGATTTTAAGGAAGCATTGCTATCTATAGCTAGAACCTATCAAGATTGCGTAGTCATACCTCAAAATCCTAGGATTATTATTGAAGAACGATACCGTGAACTTAAAAATGATCACTTCTTTGAAATGCCAAAAGAAGATTGGGAAGAAGTAGATAAAGAAATGCTGGAGGGGCGTGGATGAGATAAACTTACCAAGCTTTATTCGTATCATTCTAGTACTTTACAAAAATTTTATCCTTCTAACGGCTAGTTTTTCTGCATACATGCTAAACTAGCCCTATGGCAACACTTACTTTAAATGTATCAGACACTCTAGCTGAGCGCGTCGAACCTTTTAGTCGTTGGTTGCCCACTATTTTAGAAATAAGTGTTCTTGGGTTTACCTCACCAGCACTAAAAACTGCCAATGAAACCATAACTTTTTTGGCATCTAATCCATCCGAACATGCTGTTAGAAGTTTTAAGTTTTCACTTAAAACACAGCAGCGTATGGATGAACTTTTAGAGCGTAATCGTGAAAATAGTTTGACCGAAAGTGAAGTGAGCGAGCTTGACGAGATTTTAAGGCTCGAGCATGTCATCATCATGTTAAAAGCCTCTTTACCCACATCGTAACCGTGAGCTATTTATCTGATGAAGTTCGGAAAAATGTTCGTGACAGGGCGCAAGGTAAATGTGAATACTGCTTGCTCGCCGAAAGTGACACGCCTCGCTCACATTCAATTGACCACATCATTCCTCGCCAGCATAGAGGTGCAGATAGCTTGGAGAATCTTGCGTTGTGCTGTAGCTGGTGTAACCGAAACAAAGGTCCAAATCTTGCTTCACTTGATCCTGAAACAGATAAAATCACTGCTCTTTATAATCCGCGTTCGCACCAGTGGTCAGAGCATTTTCAACTTGACCGAGCAACCGGCCGGATTCAGCCATTAACCCCAGAAGGGCGTGTGACTGCGTTTATTCTTAAATTGAATGAGGCTGAACGAATTGATGAGCGGTCATCTCTCTTGAAAGTTGGGCGTTATCCATAAAGCAGAATGAAGCGAGTTTTAAAGTTTGCTCGTCCTTCTTTAGATTCTTATAGCAGATGTTTTAGAGTATCTGAGCATTTCTTATACTCTTCATTTAACTTTTACTAGAAACCTATATTTGACAATTAATAACTGACTAGTCAATAATTTATATATGGCAAGAACCACAGCAATTGATGATGAAAAACTCCTCCAAGCAGCTCGAGAAGTCTTCTTAGAGAAAGGCTTTAATGCTAAAACTACTGACATTGCCAAATATGCTGGTATCTCCTCTGGATCAATTTTTCGGCGATACTGTGATAAAGAAACTTTATTTCTCGAGGCGATGAAACCCGAAGCTCATTCATTAGAGCAATTCCTTAGTCATGCTGAAACTAATGACTTAAAGCTAGTCCTCGAGACAGTAGCTAATATTGTTTTTGAAAGTGCTAGGCAAAACCTTCCTAGAGCTATGATGGCGTGGGCACAAAGGCTCGAGTCTGCTGACCATCAAGCAATTCAAGATGATATTGAAGTCAACAAACTAAAGGGTTTTCTGGATAAAGCTCTCGAGGCAGGGCAACTTCGTCCATCTTTGGATACCTGGATTACTGCCAGGACAATCGTCGGCACAATGCATTACATGGCATGGCTCGAGACCGTCACTCAGAACCCTGAGCCAGATACAAAGTCCTTTATCAAAGGTTTTATTGACACGCTATGGAAAGGCATGATTGCCAATCCTGAAAGCAATTAAGTATTTATTCAAAAAAGTTCTAAGTCTTTCAAACCCTTACAAATTGTTTCACGTGAAACACTAAGCCTGATAGCCCAAAACAGATAAAAGTCGCTCGAGTTCTTCTCTGGAATGAAAGTGAAGCTCTACCCTACCCACATCTCGCCCTACAATTTTGACCCTAGTTCCTACATGACGTGATACGTCTTCCTCGAGCTGCTCAAAAACATTCTTTTCAGACGCAACCATATCTCGCTTAGGCATAACTGGCGTAACTTCGGGGCGTATCAAGGCTTCAGCCTGGCGCACATTCAAATTTTGCAAAAGGATTTGCTCAAGCGTCCAGAGTTGGTCTTTTTCTGGTTTAGAAAGAATAGCTCTGGCATGGCCTGCCGAAATTCGCTCATCCTCTAGAGCTTTGAGGGCTGCTTCTGGCAATTGCAGCAATCTGAGCGTATTAGCAATAGCACTGCGGCTCTTCCCTACTGCTTTGGCTACATCCTCTTGATTTAAGCCAAAATCCATCAGCTTTCTAAATGCAAGCGCTTCTTCAATTGCATTTAAGTTCTCACGCTGCAAGTTTTCGATGATGGCAATTTCGAGGGTTTCCTGGTCATTTAGATTCTTTACGATGACTGGAACCGAGTTTAGACCAGCTTGCTTGGCAGCTCTAAAACGCCGTTCGCCGGCTACAATTTCATAACCTGTGGGGCTAGGGCGCACTAAAAGTGGCTGTAAAACCCCTTTTTCGGCGATAGAAGCTGATAATTCGGCAATTGATTCTGGGTCAATACGTTTACGGGGTTGATAAGGTGAAACATGAAGTTGCTCGAGGTTGACCTGCTCTACCCCGCCCCGTTCTACTTTTGGCAATAGCGCGTCTAAACCACGCCCTAATCCACTACGCTTGGCGACTGACACGTTCAAGCACCTCCTCGGCTAATTGTTTGTAGGCTTCTGCACCCTGAGAATCGGCTGCAAACTCAAATACACTCTGACCATAGGACGGAGCCTCAGCCAGGCGCACGTTGCGTGGGATGACCGAAGTAAAGACCAGGTTTCCAAAATGTTTTCTTACGTTATCTTCAACTTCTTTTGATAATTTTGTACGGTTATCGTACATAGTTATTAGGATTCCTAGAATACTTAGGTCGGGATTTAGGCTTCCTTTGACCCGTTCAACAGTATCAGTCATCTTGGCAATGCCCTCCAGGGCATAATACTCAGCCTGAAGTGGAATAATCAGCATATCAGCAGCAGCTAAAGAATTCAGGGTCAACGCACCAACTGATGGCGGTGAATCCACAATAATAAAGTCATAATTAGGCCTGACTGCCAAAAGAGATTTAGAAAGTAACTTCATATTATCGGTGGTAGCGTCTAACTCCACGGCAGCACCAGCCAAGTCCGAGGAAGCAGGCAATATCTTTAGGTTGGGGATGTTTGAATCTTTGATAACTTGGCGTGCTGATGCTTTGCCGATAAGAACATCATAGACTGTGGTTTCTGGATCAGTGACCCCAATTCCACTACTAGCATTGGCCTGAGGATCTAAGTCAACTAATAGAACACGGCGATTTAACATTGCAAGGGCCGCCGCTAGATTGATAGCAGTTGTGGTTTTGCCTACACCGCCCTTTTGATTTATTACGCCTAAAATAGGCATAAATAAGCATTCCAAGCTATATTTTTGTGCATTCTCTTCCTCCCAATAACCTAACGGCTACCAGATTACCATATATTGTTTCACGTGAAACAATATGAGATGGGGAAGAAGAGCTTGTTTTTAAGGCTACAGAACGAACATAGTCTGGCACTAATCCGATAGAATCTTGTAAATCCTCGAGTTCTCCTTGATAATCTGCACCTTTTTTGGATAGCAGCAATACGTTCTGACTATGCAAATGGCGGGTAAGGCAATAGAGCAATCTAAATGAACCTACCGCCATGGCCGAGATTACATCGGCCTGAATATCTTTAAGGTCTGTAACATCTAGGTCTGTGACATCTAGATTAAAAACACGAACATTGGGCAACTCGAGCTGGGAAGCTACAATTTTCAAAAATGCCGCACGCTTTTGCCGCCGCTCAACCAAAATCACATTATGGTGGGGGAGATGCACGCCCAAAACAATCCCTGGCAGCCCTGCACCAGAGCCTACATCCACAATTGTGCCCTTTTCAGGAAAGGCTTCTTTAATGGCTTCAACGTAGGCTAAAGAATCGGAAAGTTTGCTATCAAACTGCTCGAGGGCTAGATCAGAAACCAAATCAAGGGTCTTATGGTATTTAGTAACTAGGGATTTATAGGCTTTTAATTTATCCATAAAACTTTGCTTGAAGGCCTTCTATGCTTACTAAGGTTGATATACATATACCTTCACCCAGCCCAATATTTCTTTTGATTGATGGTTCGTAAAAGCCACTTTTACCCAGGTGTTATCTGGATCCTCGAGTAAAACATCTAGCACTTTGACCTCATCGCCATAGTTTAGGTAATAGTCTGTGAGATTATAGTCTGTGGGTTTTTCGTAGATATATAACCTCTCGAGTTCAACTTTTCGCAGGATAGAATCGCTACTATAATCCGTAATTTGCCTATCAATGACTTGACCGTTGGCATCATAGCTAAAAATTTGCCATAAGATATCGCTTTCTTCTAAACCTTCAATAATAATCATATGACCATCTTTATATAGATACGGCTGACCCAATAAAAAGCGAAAATCCGATTCGTACCAAGCTGGACCACTTTTACATGAGGTCTTGAGGGTCTTTGTTTTAGTCTCGAGTTCTGGATTACATACCGCTTCATTATCAGCAAACGTCGTCTTCTTAAAGCTAGAGTCTAAAACATCAAAGGCATAAATCAAATAAAAGTAATTTACACCCCCATAGCCAATAGCCGAGGGAATAGCGATATCCAACCAACCATCAAAGGTGTAATCGGCAATCCGAATAGGCGGATAGGGAACAGTCAATGAATTATCATCAAGAATCTCTAACTCGAGACTCTGTTGTTGTTTATTATCCACCTGCACCAGTAACCTTTTTTGATTTGGATCAAAAATAAGCTGTGCAGTTTGCTCAGATTCAGGATTCAGCTTCAAGGAAGTCTCAAAGGGTTTGCTGATATCAAATTCTGTAACGTCTGATTGTGTTGATTGGGCCATAACAAGCCCTACGCCAAAGAGGGAAAAAACCAATAAATTGCCTAAATTCATAGATCTAAGCACTAAATGTTTCACGTGAAACATTCCTTGACTTCATAAAGACTAAAAGTGCTGTAATATCACTATCTCGTACACCACGCAAACGCTGAGCTGCACCCAGCGTAGCTGGACGGGATTTCTCAAGCATTTGTTTACCTTCATTAGACAAACTTGCCACAGAGGCAAAATTGATGCGTACAAGGCTGAGGTCTTCGTAATCTTTGCGATGACTAAGGTCCCTAGTGTTGCGTTCAATATAGCTACTGTACTTTACAGCAATTTCAACTTTTTGCTTCTCGATATCCGATAAATCCACTGGTGATTCACCAATCATGGTCGCAATCTCTTGATAGCCCATATTTGGACGACACATAATTTTGCTGGCCAAATCCCCCTGAAAGCGCGTACTAGAAAGACGTTTGACTTCGTTTTCTATGCGTTCTTGGCTAGCCTTTACACTGGCAAGTTCATCATCAGAGACTAACCCCCAAGTATGACCAATGGGGGAGAGCCGTGAGGAGGCATTATCCTGACGGTGCAAAAGCCGATATTCATTGCGTGAAGTCAACATTCGGTAAGGCTCGTTGATTCCCCAGCGCACCAATTCATCAAGCAATACACCTATATAGGCTTCGTTGCGTTTTATGAATACAAGCTCTTGACTTTGTGCAAACTTGGCAGCGTTTACACCAGCAATAAACCCTTGCACCGCAGCTTCTTCATAACCACTGGTTCCGTTAATTTGGCCAGCACTAAAAAGACCAGGCAAAACTTTGGACATCAATGTAACGTCTAGCTGAGTGGGATCAATCGCATCATATTCAACGGCGTAGGCATAACGGTGAATGACCGCCTTTTCAAAGCCTGGAAGTGTGCGAATCATATCGTCTTGTAAGTAGGGCGGCATGGAACTCGAGAAGCCTTGTAAATAGACTTCACTGGTTTCAATGCCATCAGGTTCTACAAAAAGCAAATGCCGATCTTTATCTCCAAAGCGAACCACTTTATCTTCTATCGACGGGCAATAGCGTGGCCCTTGTCCTTCAATCACGCCGCCATACATGGCAGATTGCTCGAGGTTTTGTTGAATCAAGGTATGCGTAGCCTCGGTGGTGTGGGTAAGCCAAGTTGGGCTCGAGGTCACCTTTGGGCCAGGTGTACCACTAAAGCTAGAGGGTGGGTCATCTGCAGGTACAACCTGAAGTACCTCAAAATTTACAGAATCCGAACGGATACGTGGTGGCGTTCCGGTCTTAAAGCGCAAGAGCTGATGCCCAGTATCACGCAAACTTTGCGACAAGAACCGTGCAGGTGGCTCACCCTGACGACCCGCCTCACGCTGCTGCTTGCCGTACCACACCACACCGGCTAGAAAGGTTCCGGTACACAGCACTACGCTCGTTGCCTTTAGATGTCGCCCATCGCTGGTTAAAACGCCACTGATGCAGCCAGAAGAGGTCTCGAGGGTGGCTACCTCACCACGAACAATTGTAATTCCAGAGGTTGATTCTATAAGCTGCTTGGCCGCCGTGGCATAGCCATCACGCTCATTTTGGACACGAAGCGATTGCACCGCCGGTCCTTTACTGGCATTTAGGGTGCGTGCATGAATGGCTGTGGCATCCGCAAGTTTTCCCATGACCCCACCCAACGCATGAAGCTCAAAAACTAGCTGAGATTTGCCTGGCCCGCCGATGGCCGGGTTACAGGGCATCAGGCCAATTTTGTCTGGGTTGGGTAAGACCATAGCCACTTTGCAACCTAGCCTAGCAGCAGCGTGGGCAGCCTCGATAGCGGCATGTCCGCCCCCAACTACAATTACATCAAAAGACATCATAAATGCTTAAAATACCATAAAAATAAGGACTTTTTGTGATTTGATAACAAAAAAAGAAAACCAAAATTCAAATTAAAAAAGGAACTTCTAAAGGGCGAGAGGGGCGGGGAAAGGGTACCGCCCCAAATGCGCCACAACCAAGAAAGCTAGGAAACCAACCTAGCGTAGAGGGGATTATACAGACAAAATGTCAGGAGTGATAGTCCCCTGATACAAATGTGAAAAAGTGTTCTGTGCTAAGGCGTTTTGGGCGTTTTTATGAGAGAAACTGCCGACACAGATTGTAATCTAGATTACTTTTTGGCTTTGATTGAAAAAACCCTTCATTTTTTGTGTACTTGGAAGAATATGGCCAAGGGTAAAGCCAGCAAAGCACCCAAGTAGCTCGAGTTGTGCATATAGCCAGCACACAAAAATCTGCGAGGCTGGGTTAAATCATCTGGAATAAACCAGCCTTGATACTCACTTAAAATGAATTCCTGGGTTTGAAAATAACCGTAGAGCAAGCCCAACATTCCAACTAACATTGCAACAGCAATAACAACCAAAAAAGATTGCAGCGTTACCAAAAATATTCGCTTGAAGTCTTGCTGAATAAACCCAACACCCGTAATAATAATCCCTAAAGGTATGCCCATCCACCATGAAGCAAGTACACCCACGATAGATGCCCTGAAACGTTCGGGAAGGGCTGAGTAGTCTAAACCAAACTGGATAGGCTTAAATTTGGTGAAGTATTCGTTTGAAACAGCGTAGCTGATTTGATTGTGGAGCGCACCGTAAAGAGAAGCAATAAAATAGCGATAAGGAGCAAAGGAACAGCCACAAAAAAAATTTCACTGCTTTTTAGTATAGACGATAACTGTTACATGGGTTTTTATTTCCAAAGGTATGCAAGAGTTTTTACATACCGAACATCTGGCGATATGGTTAAATAACCTTCTAAAGTCAGGCTACTTGAAAATGCTCCGTTCCTCACTTACTCTCTTACTAAACATACTTTTAGTGGCAATTATTATTATTGCCAGACAGTTAAACCTCACTCAAATCAATAGTATGACAAATCCACTAAGAAGGGAGTTTCTTAGTGCGGTATACGAAAATAGCTTTTTGATCATTCTCTTTGCGTCCATAAGCCAAGTTTTCATCGGTGCGTTAGGCAGCTATTTGGTTTCACCTAGAACAGAACGAGCGAAACTGAGACTCTCTATTTTAGGGGCGATGAGAGATGACCTTTTTGGAGGTGAAAAGCAACTTTTGAGGGCTACAATTTTTAAGGATTGCGGTTACTGGAAGAGTTTTCAATGCTACTGGAGACTCTTTTTTAGAGCTATGAAAATGAAACTTGCTGGAAAAGAAGCAGAATTACCCAAACTAGGTAATTCTTATATAATGGTGTGGAACAGAATTGGAACAGAGTATCCAAACTCAAAAACCTTTCTTATGGTCTCAAAGGATACTCGAGAGAAGTGTGACGGAATCGCAGCGAGAATTCGCCAGTCTACCGAAACCATAATTGTTCACAGTCTTCCAGATATTCAAAATTTTGATCTGAGTGACATCAATCATGGCAACATACCTGATAATGTGAAAGAGTATGTGCAGAAGACGTATACAAGCCTTGACACTTTAAGGCGACTGAACAGAAGGGCCTTGCATTATTATGGTGAAATTATCTATGATCAGAAAATAAATAAAGGTAAACCAATTGGAGTTTTAATAGTGGATAGTTGGCAAAAAGAAAACCCCTTCACTGAAGAACTCAAACCAAAGGTGCAAAGATACTTGCAGATTCTCGGACAGTTGATGTAATGGAGGAAATATATGTTAAGCGCAATTAACACTAGATATCCTTTTAGAGCTAAGCATAGTCAAACCACAATAAGCTCGACAAAAAACGAGATACGCTCCCTATCATCTGCTCTAATTCCTCACCAGATAAAAGTAAATGTTAGTTCAGAAAAGATTTTGATGGATTTTGAATATATTGTTAATGAATTTGTAAAAAACGAAGTGGAAAAATATGACGGCATTAAAGCCTATTTAGGAAAATTTACTGGGAAAATTCTTACTCTAGAGATCCCTTATTCAAATGATGAAGATATTGCTGAAAAATTGAAAAGCAAAGGCCTAGAGAAGTTATTTGAAAAGATAAGTTCTAGCTCTAACTTTAAAACTACTGCTCAAAATTACAAAATTATTCAGAGCTTCGTTACGGATGTCTTGCCTAGTTTGATTTCAAAAGACTAGGTTTATGAGAGGGTATAGGACTAAACAAATAGTTCTATACCCAATTAAAGTCTTAGCCCAATAAATGCTGCACCGCAGCCTTCTCCTCGAGTAACTCCGCCTCACTAGCCTTCATCCTATCTTCAATAAAGTTGTTAATTTCTAGACCTTCCACAACTGTTATTTGCCCATCTTTTACAGTTACAGGAAATGAATACATAAGGTCTGGCGCAACCCCATAATGCCCTGTGCTAGGAATAGCCATACTGACCCAATCTTTTTTGGCTGTACCAAGTGCCCAGTCTCGCATATGGTCTATTGCTGAACTGGCTGCACTAGCTGCCGAAGAAGCTCCACGTGCATCAATAATCGCTGCACCACGTTTTTGTACAGTAGGGATAAAGATGTCTTTCATCCAGACTTTTTCCACCATATTCATGGCTTTTTTGCGGCCTACTGTGGCATGGTGAATATCAGGGACTTGGGTGCTGCTGTGATTTCCCCAGATAATGACTTTGCGAATTTCACTAATTTTTTCACCAGTTTTGCCTGCAAGCTGGTTAATAGCGCGATTATGGTCAAGGCGAGTCATGGCACTAAATTGTTCTGGCTTTAGACTGGGAGCATTTTTCATAGCAATCAAGGCATTGGTATTGGCAGGATTCCCTACTACCAAGACTTTTACATTGCGGTTGGCGTGGTCGTTGATGGCTTTGCCTTGAACAGTAAAAATAGCTCCATTCGCCTTGAGCAAATCCTTGCGTTCCATGCCCGGGCCACGTGGACGTGAACCTACCAAAAGCGCGTAATTCACGTCTTTAAAGGCAATTTCGGGTCTATCCGTAGCAATAATGCCATGCAGCAAAGGAAAGGCACAATCGTTGAGTTCCATCACTGTACCCTCGAGCTTTTTCAGAACATCTGGTACGGGAACTTCTAAAAGTTGCAGAATGACTGGCTGGTCTTTGCCGAGCATGTCTCCAGCAGCAATTCTAAACAACAGTGAATACGAAATTTGACCAGCAGCACCAGTTACAGCAACACGAACAGCTTCTTTCATAAATCCTCCAAAAAATCAGAAAGGGAGAAGGGGAGATTAAAGAGGGGATAATGTTTCAACCTCTGCACTCTAGCCTTCACTCATCCAAAAAAACCTTTCAATAATTATGACTTAAATTGCTTTCTCTATTAAACCACGCCCACCAAAGAGCGCAATGTTACAAATAACGCTTTAATTCCAATCTTCATTGACCTGATATCAGTCTTGATTGATAGGTTTATACCAGATTTCATTGCCCTGATTGTCTGGTAAGACATAATTGGGCTCATAAACATAGCCTGTTTTAGGACACCACAGGCAATTAAAGTTAAACGTTACAGTTTGCAAACTTTCAAGCTCATAGTAAGCATTGATAAAGGCCACTTGAGCCCCACTGGTGCGTAACTTCTGGTGCAAAACTTGAAAATCTGCCCTAGCTTTTGAAGAAAAGGCTTGAGCTTCTTGATCAAAGAGATTACAGGTACTTGAATGATTGGTTTTTGAAAATACGCCTACTTTATAAGCAATATTCTCGCACCAACTTTGATTGCGGTAAGCCAGCAGCCTTTGGGTTTCAATCCACGCTATGGTCGGCTCGAGTTGCTTGACCACTACAGAAGCTGGCATAAACCACAGTCTGCCCAGAATAAACCAAGAAAGAATACGCGAGGCTAGAAGAAGCAGGACTAACTAGGGCAGATCTTTGAGCAGCTTTAGCATCTATTTAAGTGTATCAGGGTAAAATGAGCTATGAAATTAAAGTATCTTTGCTGCGGCTGCTTTGCCATGAGTCCTCTACTGTCTAGTGGGGTAAAAACCCCATCAGGTGACGGGGTAAAGCTTACAGAGATGCTTGAGTTCACTCTCTAAATCTTTATTTCTATTATAGCCTCGTTCGGTAATGAGCTTTACAGCTTCTCTGGCTCGGTTGCGTTCTGTCTGGTCTGTAACAAGCAAAAGGTTTTGTAAATCAGCTTTATCTTGAAGACGGCGTTCATCTTGGAAGAGAATTTTGAGGGCAATCAAGTGACCTATTTGCGCCACAGGAGCCTGTGTATGTGTAAACACCTGCATGACCTTGGCAGCTTCTACAATTTCTGGCTCAATACCCGATGATGAAAAAAGTAAGTCAGCAATGACTTCAGAGTTTGCATCAGGATTGAATCTAACCGTGGCAAGTCGTTCTCTGGTTTCTTGTTCTATCATTGCCAAGATGCTCATACCAGATTGGCGAAAATCTAGCGTGATTTTCTCGGCTTCAGCATTATTTTTGACGGACACGGCAACATCTATATCACGGGTAAATCTTGGCTCACTGTGCGAAGAAACAGCAATCCCACCCACCACAGCCCAACGAACCCCCAAGTTATCTGAGGGGTGTGCATCCATTAGCCTAACGTAACGCCAGTAGGGTTTGCTTGAGATGTAAAATCGGACGATTCAACAAGAGGTTAAGCCAAGCGAGGAAATTGTAAAGGAAGGTTGCTAACAAGACCAGAGAGCGTACATTTTTTAAGCCTTTCACAGGTAGCTGGTCTAAGTCAAAGAGGGATTTAAGATGACCTTGAAAAGGCTCAACCGAGACTTTGCGAAGCACGAACACCTCTCTAACTTCAGGGTCATTGAATAAAGTTGCACGTTCGATGCGCTCAGGAGGCGTGTTGGGCTTGATTTCCAAGGGAGCAATAAGGCTCATTTGTTTTGCATCACAAACATCGTAGCAGGGTTGTTCATCATAGCTACCGTCTGCCAAGACCACCTGCGTATCAGCACTGAGAGAACGAGCAAGTTCATCTGTGAAGACACTCGCATCTTTGATATTAGCGGCATACACAGCCACATCTTTCGGTAACGCCAACTCAGCATGGGCATTGACCAGACAGTGGAAACGATACCCAAATGTCCACTCACCACAACCGTTTACACCCCAATGGGCTTCAGTATCAATATTGCCACACTTAGGCAGCACACCTGCTTCCCGATCTTTCTTGTGCCAAACATTCCCGTTTGCTTGCATCAGGCTTGAATCCACACTCATCGCCTCTTCCTGGATATGCTTGCCGTTGACGAACTCTCGATAAACCTCTGCGATTAAAGCACAGAGTTGTTCAGGTAAAGTTTTGAAGCGACGACTCAGCGTGGTTCGATGCGGAACTTGTTGCCACCCCAGCCAGCTTTGCACTTCAGGTTTCCCTTCCAAATGATCATGCAGCGTTTTGAACTCGTGTATCCCTTTGATCAGTCCATACACAAACACTTTCACCATACTCCCTTCGCTGTAGCTATAACTCGCCATCTCGCTGATGGTTAACTCGTCAATCTTGTTTAAGCAGTCTTCCATGTTCAGTGCTACCATTGCCCTTAGCCTCCTCGCTTTGGTCTCTTCAACCTTTAGCGTACAGGAGGCTCTTATTTTCTTTCACTTGACTGTGTTTTTATGCGCTCACCCCTCAGGTATCTAGTCGTTTAGCCACACGACTTAGGAAAGCTTCTAATTCTGTCATGGTATATCGGGGTGTGGATTATGCTTGAAAATATAGGGCTTGCCAGGTGTATCTGGCGGGCGGTTTCTAAGCCAGGCTAATAGTTTGGCCTTAATGTCTTCATCACTGGCTTCAGGATATTTACGCCGAAGATTTTGACGCATGATGTCTTTACCTGTTTCATGTAGGTCAAGTGTCAGGTGAAACTTTTTGAGAAGTAGTTCGTCGCTAGCCACATTTCTATTTTACGGCAATTCAAGCATGAATATCCGGATTTGAGGGTGAAATGCTGCTTAGTTTACGTTTTAACATTCCGAAAGCCAATTGTATTTGCGAGATTTTTCAAAGAAATACTTTATTTGCGCTACGTCCATGCCTGCCTGATGCAAAAATGTTGCAGTTAACAAAATCTCTAACTTAATATTGAGTTCTGGGAAATCTTCTGGTTTGGCTGATTTTTCAGCTAAACTCTCAATATGATGAGTTCCATAATCTCTAGTATTTAGAACCAGTTCTGAGAAAGATTCTATGTCAGGTATGAATTTAGATATAGCTATTGAGATGGGTTTATAAAGCTCGCTGATTCTTTTTCGCAATGTTGTTGCTGGAATGTGTTCAAGTTTACTTTCTAGGCTTTGATAAAAATTAGGGCTAATTTTGTCCTTAATGACTCCTAAAAGGTTTTCTCGCAAAATGTTGTATTCAGACAGGTCTTTATCAGAAAATCGTGTGTCCCCGTGTAGCTCCCTGTGTACCGTTTCAGCAGCTTGAGCCATTCTTAGAAAACGAAGGTGGATGTAAGGGTCTTTCTCAAACAGATGTGTGTTAAATAAATGAATAGCCTTACCAAACATATCAAACTTTTCAAACCAGTTACTTAGTAGGATTGGAAACTCGTTTAGTTCTCTGTAATTAGTAAGCGGTGAAATACCATCTTTGGCGTGTTCTGCCCAAGGAAAACTCGAGCTAAAGTAAATTTCTACTTCACCCGAGTCATAAATGCTACTGTTTTCTGACCTTCGGATAGGTACATATCCTTTATAAGAAATTGTGTTTGTTGAATAACCAACAAGAAGAGTCATTAGTATTTGAAGTTTACCTGCTACTTTCAAAAACCATTCAAGCGATTGGGGTTCCTCCAGAGTTAATTTGAAGGGAACCTGATACCACATTTCATATTTATAGTTCCGAATACGGTTTTCGTGTAATGAGATGTTGAAAGAAAGTTCTGCATTTAGATGTTTGATGTTAATTTTTTGCAGATTTGGAGATGTGAATTTATGCGAGACGAAATTGATTTTGTTATCAATAACTTCCCTTTCGGAAGTTAAAGGATATACATTAACCCATTCACGCATATGAAGAAAATCCATCTCAAATGAGAGAAACCGAATCTCTTCTATACTAGAGAAATGATGACCAATTAAGACAAAGTGTATTTCTAAAGAAACCCGTTGAAGTGTTGTTGTACCTAAAACCTGACTCGAGCCATTGTAGGTCGAACTAAAAAGAGTAATATCCTTCCAATGACCATTATAAAATCCCTTCCCATTAACTAACTGAGGTGTTTGAGGCCTCTTAATCATATGATGAAGTGAAACAGGATAGCCTGGAAACTCATCTAAGCAGATTAGCTCCGCCATTTTCCCTTTTGCAAATTTTAGTGTGCCAGGTATCTGGATTTCAGGACGCTCGGGAAGCCACCAAAATCCCTCATATTCAATATTTTGGGGTTCGGAATTTATCATCAAGAACTAACATATCAGCTTTTATTCCCAAGTGTAGGCAGTAGAATATGAAAGACAACAGCTTCTAAAAATTGTTAAGCTATAAATAATCTCTTACTTAAAGGACAATCAACATGTCTGAATCAATAACCCCTTCCCACTTCCCCCAAGTCCGCTGGCACGGCCACTGGATTTGGGTCGAACCCGTCCCCCCAGGCGACCCCATTGGCTGGAATACACCTGAGCAACCCGAAGCAAGTGGTCTCTTTCGTAAAACTTTTGAACTAACCGAAGTGCCATCACTTGTTCCTGCTCGCATCACTGCCGATTCGCATTATGTGCTTCTTGTCAATGGCAAGGAAGTTTTTCGTGGGCCCATTCGCAGTCAGCCGCGCCGCTTGTACTATGATCTTTTTGATTTAGTACCGTATTTACAAAAAGGAAAAAATGTTATTGCGGTGGATGTAAAGTTTTATGGCAGAGCTAAAACCCACTGGATGCCAGCCGTAGCCAATGGCACGCTGGGCAAAACTGGAGTGATGGTTTTTGAGGCAAACATTGGGGATAGCTGGCTCGTGAGTGATGCTTCCTGGCGAACACAAAAAAATCTGGCTTGGTTATCTGATGCTTATGATGCTGACGCGCCTGCGGTTGTTGCGGGTGTTCCAGCAGAATCATTTGATGCACGAAACATAGAGCCTAATTGGTTTAAGCCAGACTTTGATGACTCGAGCTGGACTCAGGCACATCTGATCACCCCGTTTCATATTGGTGGCAGAGGTCGCTCGCAGCCACCCACTGACCCGTATGGCCCACTTTTTCCCAGACCTATTGCCAAACTTGCTGGTGAAACTGTAGGAGTAAAAAGCGTCACCGTTGAAATGGTTGATGCACCTGTAGACATCACTCGCAATAATGCCGCCGCTCGAGCTGAACATTCGGCGGTAAAGCATAAGGCAGACAGTAGCCAAACGACATCAACATTGCCTGTTACGCTCGCGCCACCCGCAGGTGGTCATGCTCAGAGTCATTCTGGATATGGGGCGCATTGTGGCTGGGTTGGTTGAATTTGATATAACCGCTCCAGCAGGTACGGTGTTTGATATTGGCTATTTTGAAACGCCAGCGCAAGTGCTTGGGCATTTTCCAGCACAGGGTGGGAGTCGCTATATTGCCAGAGGAAAGAATGACCATCACATCGTTTTTGATTCCAGAGGACTTCGCTATGCTTACATCCTCATTCATGGCACCACTGAAAGCGTGAGCCTCAATCATTTTGCAGTGAATGAATACAATTACCCTTGGCAGGGCGAAGCTAGTTTTGAATGCAGTGATGAAGACTTGAATCGTCTGTATAAAGCAGGCATTCGCACGGTAGAGCTTAACTCTTGGGATGCCTTTATGGATTGTCCCACAAGAGAGCAGCGAGCCTGGGTCGGTGATGCGGTGGTGCATCAGATGGTGCATCTGGCAACCAATAGCGATTGGCGACTAGCTTGGCATTATTTGACTTTGGGTAATTCTCCCAGAAGTGATGGCATCTTACCGATGAGTGTGGCTGGAGATGTAGAGAACGGTAGAGGCTTCACTATTCCTGATTGGTCTATTCACTGGATTCATGGCGTTTATAATCTTTACCGTTTTACAGGTGACCGCACCAAAGTCAAAGAATTTATGCCCACTATCGAACGCATTTTGCGCTGGTATTTGCCTTATCAAACCAGCAATGGTTTATTGCAAGATGTACCCGAATGGAATTTAATTGATTGGTCGAGTTTATATTCCAGTGAGCAAAGTGCTTTGGTCAATGCAAGTTGGGCCAGGGGGCTTTTAGAATATGCCGAGATGGCCCAGTGGTTAGGTGAAAACGCAAGTCAGAGTTGGGCTGAAGAAGTTTATAAAAAAGTTAAAGCAGGCTTTGAACTTTTTTGGGATGAAGGGCGTGGTGTTTATGTTGATCATATTAAAAGCGGCATTCAACAAAGACCTGTTAATCAAATCTCGAGTTCCCTCGTCATCGTCTCCGAACTAGCACCCAAAGAACGTTTGTCAAGAATTATTGAAACCATCACTGATTCTAAAAAACTTGTGGTGCGTAGCTGGTTGTTTCAAAGTGCGAGCGATCCAAAAGTTGAAGGCACACCTCCCGGGTTTGTGCAGATGGCGACAAGCAACTTTTTTCCAAACTGGGATGTGGAAAATGAAATAGTGATGGCGGAACCGTTTATGAGCTATGTGGTGCATGATGCCGTAGCCAAAGCAGGCATGGCAGATAAACTTGTTGGTTTATATAAAAAATGGATGGAGTTTCTGGTAGACGGTTATGACACGCTTGGTGAAAATTGGGGTCATGGTACGCATGTTCACGGCTGGAGCAGTACACCAACTAAAGATTTGATTTTTTATACGCTTGGGGTTACGCCTGCAGAACCTGGCTACACGGTGGCACGAATTGCGCCAAGGTTGGGAAGCTTGAAATGGGCTAGGGCAAGTGTGCCTACACCGCATGGGTTGATTAAAATTGAGGTCAAGGATTCGCAAGTTAGTATTGATTCGCCGGTGGCTGTAGTGTTGGAGATGCCTGGGAAAGAGATAAAGAGATTGGCTGCCGGGAAACATAGTTTGTAGGGTTATAATTCCCACTTTGATATAAACTGCTTGATGATTGAAAGAGAAATTGCAAATGTTGCCGAACGGATTGAACTCAGTGGCACTGAATATTGACAGTTTAAGTTTGAAAACATGCTCTGACTCCTTTTGCGTTTGCAGCAGAACGATTCAGTGCCCCATGTAGTTCTTGGTTAAACATCAACAGCCAGACTAGTAATATCTGACCAACCATATAACACTTCATCAGTTTGATACCCTTCCCAATTGTAAGGCAACATGCCTAGCTTCAAAGCCCCTAAGCGTTCATAAAAAATGCAGTATTGATTGTCTTTGAGGCAGCGGACAAGTAAGTGAGTCTCGTTTTCTGCAAGAAGTAACCTTACCAACTCTCTTACCAATCGGCGACCTATGCCTTTTTTATGCCAGCTGGGGTCAACGGATAAAACGCTAAGCTCTCGTGAATAGCTTTCTAAACCTGAAAGTTCTCCTTTTTGTTGCTTTGAGAGGGTTGCTGACAAAATGAGACCTATAACTTGCTCTTTATAGGTAGCCACAAGCAAATGCTCATCTCGTTTGAAATTACCGTTTTCGTCAAAGTTTTTTGTCCAATTTTTTTCGCTTTGCTCAGGCGTTAAGCTGTCCAAACAATCATCTGGCACGCGACCTCTAAAAGCTCTTTCATTTGCACTTATGAGGACATAAGCCAGTGATGGGCAGTCAGTCAACGTACCAGGTTGAACGGTTATCTCTGAAAACATGAGTAAGGGGTTTAACTATGATTATCCCGTAAGCTACGGGAATATCCCAAATAAGAGAGTTTTCGCAGCATAGGGGTGAGAAAGATAGCAAATATTAAACCTTCGTAATTGTCTATTCAAAATAAACCTCTCTTCGCTTGCAAAGTATCGTCAATAGATTATAGAACATATTCACCCATATTTGCCTGTTAAAAGAACGAGCCAGACTTTAGTCCTCGAGGGCCTCAACACCAAGCCGACTAAGTTGCTCGAGGTGATCCTTCATAGCTTTGAGTTGTTCAGGGGAATGCCCTTGCCAATCCTTGACCTCACCTGTGACTCTAAGCGGATCAAGGGAGCGATATGACTTTGTTGGATTGCCCGGGAACTTCTTGTCCGTCAGATTAGGGTCATCTTCAATCGGGCCGGTCGGTTCCACTATGTAGATTCTGCCAGAGCCTTCACCTAGTGCTAGCTCGGCTCCCCAAGTGGCGGCATCCAAGGTAGCGGTTAGATAGACGTAGGCTGCTTTTTTCCTTTTGCCGTAATTAGAATTATTGCCAGACTCGAGTAAGTCCCCTAGCTTCAGGTCGGCCTTAGTGCCATGATAAAAGTGCTGCGAATTCAGGTCTTCGATGACTGCCATCTGCTCGCTCCTTATGATGATCAAAACAGAAACCCAAGGATGATGGCACTAGGAATAACAAAGACTAAACTCATCAAGGCAGCTTTCAAAAATGCTCGAAGAATGGAAGCCGTAATCCTGATAACCTTTTGCTCCTTGTGTTCCAGGAATAGGTGGGTGTTGTGGATTTATAAAAAGTATGTGCCCAAAATCAATGACTAATAAATCCCACAGATGAACGATGAGCCAAATAGTGTAAAGGTGAATAAATACTCCTAAAAAACTCAGGTTTGTTTGCGTAATCTGCCGAAGATATAAGGTAGATAGAATTGAAAGACCTGGCAAAATGACTAGTATTGGAATAAGAAACCATCTGGTTTGTTTCGTTTCGGTATCTGTTTTTGGGCCAGCCATTTCAACGATATCTGCTGGCAAGCTGTGTAACCATAATCTTGGCCATCGCCAAAAGCTGTAAACTGCAAAAAGGGTAAAAGGTATACAAATAAGTAGACCATGCAGAATAGTGGTTGAAAAGTTTATCATTGCGAATACTGTGAGCTAAAAGCCCTAACTAATAATCCTATGGAATAAGAAACAAGGCTTTGTAAGGGATGATTATAATGCCACGTATGAGAACCATGTAGGCTAAGTTTTTTATTCTTCACAGGCTTCTCCTTTGTGTTACATTTTGTCAAGTTTTCTGAATGCGTTGAATAAATAATAAATAGTTAATGCCACTAGTAACATTCTAAAAGAATTTAATATGTTCCAACGCAAAGTCAGGGTAGTGAGAAAATCCCCGTACTTTTCAAAATCTCTGGCGAATAGCTTTAGTACGACTGTCGAAACTATAAAGGTATTTAAAATTGTGGCAAAAATTGCAAATATACTTGCCCTCTTTAGTTCAAAGGTTATTGAGGCGACCTTATTTTTCCAAAGTAGGAACCAAACCAAAATGGGGGCGATTTGTGTTATGGGTACGAAGTAAATGGTCGGGCTTGTGTTCACAAAAAACTCATTGAGCCTCTTCATTTGAGTAGGGCTGTCAACAACCCAATTCGGCGAGATAACCATCGCTTCATAAAGATTTCCAAAAAACCAATGCAATAATCCTATTATGGCAATAAGAGTGATCTGTCTTTGAATTTTAATTGTCATTGAGTTTCCTTGTATTTCCTATCAATCATTATGAATCCTTAAGCTCGAAAAATATCCTTCCGTCCCAATATCAACCCATAACCCGATTTTGCCTAAAGCGTCAGCACCGTGCTTCAAGTCATTCACGATTAGTACCGGCTCTTTAGATTCGTTAACAAAGAGCTTTGCTTGTGCATCCTTTACCTCGAGCCTTAGAGTGATCCATTCGTTTAACCCCATATCTGCATAAGACTCGTATTCACCAGGTGCTTCCTTCCTAAGCCGCTCAAACTTAAACTCTGGAAACGAAAAATACTGAACCGAACGGTTTCTTCTGAGTTGCTGTTCGGCTCTCCCATTGGTCGGGCGAATATAGATACATTCAAACTTCGAGTTATCCTAGTTAATTCTAAAAGCAATTCCAATAAAGCCCCTGGCAAAGTCAGGCGCATCATTCAGGAGCTTGCCTAATACCTTGACCTCAATGGTTCCATTCAGAAAACGAATTCCCTCGAGTTTCGCAAAGGTGGGTTCGTCAACCTCTTTGATAGAAGAATCCTTATATAACTGAGGGGTGAGGGCATAAAAACACAGTCAAGTGAAAGAAAATAAGAGCCTCCTGTACGCTAAAGGTTGAAGAGACCAAAGCGAGGAGGCTAAGGGCAATGGTAGCACTGAACATGGAAGACTGCTTAAACAAGATTGACGAGTTAACCATCAGCGAGATGGCGAGTTATAGCTACAGCGAAGGGAGTATGGTGAAAGTGTTTGTGTATGGACTGATCAAAGGGATACACGAGTTCAAAACGCTGCATGATCATTTGGAAGGGAAACCTGAAGTGCAAAGCTGGCTGGGGTGGCAACAAGTTCCGCATCGAACCACGCTGAGTCGTCGCTTCAAAACTTTACCTGAACAACTCTGTGCTTTAATCGCAGAGGTTTATCGAGAGTTCGTCAACGGCAAGCATATCCAGGAAGAGGCGATGAGTGTGGATTCAAGCCTGATGCAAGCAAACGGGAATGTTTGGCACAAGAAAGATCGGGAAGCAGGTGTGCTGCCTAAGTGTGGCAATATTGATACTGAAGCCCATTGGGGTGTAAACGGTTGTGGTGAGTGGACATTTGGGTATCGTTTCCACTGTCTGGTCAATGCCCATGCTGAGTTGGCGTTACCGAAAGATGTGGCTGTGTATGCCGCTAATATCAAAGATGCGAGTGTCTTCACAGATGAACTTGCTCGTTCTCTCAGTGCTGATACGCAGGTGGTCTTGGCAGACGGTAGCTATGATGAACAACCCTGCTACGATGTTTGTGATGCAAAACAAATGAGCCTTATTGCTCCCTTGGAAATCAAGCCCAACACGCCTCCTGAGCGCATCGAACGTGCAACTTTATTCAATGACCCTGAAGTTAGAGAGGTGTTCGTGCTTCGCAAAGTCTCGGTTGAGCCTTTTCAAGGTCATCTTAAATCCCTCTTTGACTTAGACCAGCTACCTGTGAAAGGCTTAAAAAATGTACGCTCTCTGGTCTTGTTAGCAACCTTCCTTTACAATTTCCTCGCTTGGCTTAACCTCTTGTTGAATCGTCCGATTTTACATCTCAAGCAAACCCTACTGGCGTTACGTTAGGCTAATGGATGCACACCCCTCAGATAACTTGTATTGCCTCCTGTCCCATGATAGCTGCCATGCGAGCTGATACGCCGACTGTTTGAAAATGAAATTCTTTCATTATTACTCCTTTTACATACTCAACTCGAGATACTTATCTTATCAGAAAGATTTATAACACTACCCGCTATAACTTTTGCATAGACACCCAGCTTGAGATTGGCGTGTTGGGCAATGTGTCTAAATACTCGAGGGTCATGAGGTAAATCCTTTTGTTCACTCGAGGTCATGACACAACGCTCAGCCAATTTGGTTATTTCTAATACAACGTGATCTCCCACAAGGAGCTGTTGTCCAATCCAGGTGTGTTCTATAGGTGTGTCACCCTCAATGTCAACAATTAAATTGGCACGGAGTCTTTTTTCATCAATGACGGAATTAGGCAGTGCATTTTGGAGCCAGGTTAACGATGCCGTAGTCACAATATGAATAGGAGAATCATCAAGATGTGAAATCACTTCTTCTCTGGCTAGTGTTACTGGCTGGCCTAATGCTTCAGACAAAGCTGTATGAATATTTGATTCATCGCCTCGCAAAATGCGTCCATTGGGAAAAGTAATAACAGGTATATCTTGTTCATAATGGGCTTCAAAAGAAAGTAGTCCGTCTATACGAACAAACCTGCGGGTATTCTTACCACTGCCAAATTTTCCGTCTAGGTCTCGAATAGTAAATAGCCGATCCCACTCAACACCACGCAAATTTAATGTTAAGGTGTTGCGTTTTTCCCCCTGCATAGACTTGACTGGATAACGCCATAAACTTTTGATGTGACCTGATATTTCACTCATACAAAACCTCGTCCTCAACTATTTTCCTGTACCACATAAAACAAATTCCCATCAGGGTCTTCTAGCACCATATAATCTGCCCCTTCAATAGGGCTTTGCGCCCAAAGTGATTAAACGTTTGACCTCGAGCTATGAATCACAATTCGCGGGCGTAAACAATAAACTCTTTGTGATGTGCCACTTTGTCATACAATGCTCGCCCCGCCTCATTTGTACTTTGCGTTTGCCAGTACACACGACTACAATCTGCCTGACGTGCTGCTTCATAGACAGCCAGAATAAGTTGACGACCTACACCTTTGCTCCGCAAGTGCTGAGCTGTAAAGAGGTCTTGCAAGTAGCACACATCATGAAGACGTGTGGTGCTGCGATGAAAAAGATAATGGGCAAGCCCAACAACTTGACCCTGATGTTCGGCGACCAGTGCCCGTACTGGTTCACTGCTTGTAAAGAAGCGTCCCCAGGTTGTAGAGGTGATGTCTTCAGGAAGTGCTGCTGGGCCAAGCCGATTATAAAAAGCGTTATAACCATCCCAAAGCAAACGCCAATCGTTATAGTCTGAACGCTTGAGAGGACGAATAAGTATGGTTTGAGTCATATAGCCTTCATCATACAAAAAATATTACCTTTATATCCTCTACTCTTTTCGATACACCATTTTCCAAAACTTCGTTGCTGGTTTTTCTTCTATTACTTTTGCTTCAACCAATCCGAATAGCCCAAATTCTTCTTGGATAGACTCTTCATCGTAGAAGAAGAGTTCTACACCATGCTTGGTTTTGAAAAGGTCTTTACCCAGTTTCTCACCTGCATCATAGCTACTGGCGTGCTTGGTTATCGTTGTAAAGACCAACAGGCCACCGCTCTTGGTCTGTGCATTGCAGTTTGTGAGCAGGTGTTTTCTTTGATCTGATTGGAGCAAGTGAATCAGTGCATGACAGAAAACCCCGTCGTAGCTGTCTTGGTCAAACGGCATGTCGCCAACAGAACCGTGAAAGACTTTGATGTCATCACCTAGGTGTTGGTGAGCTAGTTGTATGGCTGTCTTTGAGATTTCAATACCAACAACTTCAAATCCACTATCAATAAAGGGTTTCGCATTTCTTCCATAGCCAAATCCTGGTATCAGTATTTTTTGAAAACCTAGGCTTTTGAAATGTTCGCAGGTCTCAATCGCTGCTGTGGTTGGTTGTTCCCCCCACATAATCTGCTTGCTCTTGAATGCTTCCTCCCAGAATTCGTCCATGTTTCTGTGGTTCCCTTCTATTGCTATCTGAAATCATCTTCCCAGAGCCTATTTATAGATTACATGACCTATTAAATATGATTACAATTTCCCAATTGATCGCCACATATCTAGCTCTTCACTAAACCTGTTATGAATGACCGAACATCTTGTATCAATTCGCATGGTTGCTTTATCAGCAGAATTATATGCAGGCCAGTCTGGCACGCCCGTTGCCGCAGGTTTTCCATTTCTAGCAAAATTTGTCCACAACTCAGCCATGGTGTGAGAGGCAATAAATCGGTCAGGATTACTGCCAGAGAGAAAACCATGCTGAGTCTCGAGTGTTTCATTATTAAATTTAAAGGTGATGTCCATAGCATGAGGTGTGCCTATAGGGTAATCTGTTCCAGGGATTTTCATCTCTGACTTGTAGCCGAAATTGTAGAGGTAAACAGGCGCACCATTCTGAATAGCTTTTTTCTCGGCAATCTCAATAGAGCCTAAGCCCATCATGGTTATAGACGTTATAGCCACAAAGAGTTCTGGTGCTGAAGTCTTAGGCATAGTTTTGCGGTAAGTTTCAATTACCTGCTGGGTATCTAAACCATATTGGGACTCGAGCCTCGAGTGTAAGCCCGCAAAATCCAATTCAAAAGCACTGGTATCGCCTCTTTCCCAAGCGAAGAAAGTATATTCATCTTCATTCCATCCCACCATAAGCGGTTTGTCTTGGGAAAGTGCTGGTGCAGTTGGGTCAAAGGGATGATGGAGTAGTACGATGCCATCTATTACTGGGCCGAATCCACCCAAAAAGGGTTCGGTGATTCTGCCGGTTTTGCTTTTAGCCTGGTGGGGTGGTACGAATGGAAATTTGGACTGGACATGTAGCAAATCGGCAGCAGATACCTCGAGTAGTTTCTGCCAATCTTTGGGGCTGATACTCAATTCCTTTAATACAAACCGAGTTGTTGCAGCGGCCATCTCTTGCGTGTACATCCGCACACCTGGCCCACTTTCAATAGAGGCTTTGTTGAAGTAGGGAGCAGCCGCAGGCATGGCATATAAACAAGAGGTCTTTGCGCCACCACCTGATTCACCAAAAATCATTACATTATCTGGGTCACCGCCAAAGACGCTGATATTCTTATTCATCCACTCAAGTGCAATAGCAATATCTGAAATCCCTTGATTGCCAGAGCCTTCATAACCTGAGCCAGCTAACTCATCCAAATAAAGAAACCCCAGCAAACCCAAGCGATGATTGGTTTGAACCACAACCACATCAAAATTGCGAGCCAGATTTGTTCCGTCCTGAAGTATCGTTCCCCCAGAGCCAATAACAAAGCCCCCGCCATGACTATAAAACATGACTGGACGCTTCCTATTGTCATTAGCTGGTGTCCAAATATTTAGGGAAAGGCAATCTTCTGAAGGCTCTGGTTCGTTCTGTCTGGGAGATTGTATAGCAGGGGCTCCTAACTGCAAAGCATCTCGCACACCTACCCAAGGCTTTAGCTCAGCAGGCGTACGGAATCTTCGCTCACCTGAAACTTTTCCTGCATAAGGTATACCTTTAAAAGTATTGACACCATCGTTTCGGCTGCCTCTTATTTTGCCGTGACTGGTTTCAACCTCAATTGAATTCATTGAAAAGTACCTTTCTGCACTACACAAAACAAATTCCCATCAGGGTCTTCTAGCACTATATAATCCGCCCCATCAGGATACCGCCAAGGATAAGGTTTTGCACCCAGTGTGATTAAACGTTTGACCTCGAGCTTCTGACTAGGCGTATACAAATCAAGATGTATCCAACCTCTTTGCACTGGGCGTTTATCCCTAGCTTGAAAAGATAGATTAGGACCTTTTCCCTTTGGATCACAAAGCACGACCCAATCATGGCTAGCAGCTTCTCTAGGAACATAATCTAAGGCTGCTTGCCAGAAGGCTACCATGCGGTCAAACTCGTAGCAGTGGATAACAATAGAACCAATTTTCATGACCACTATTTAATCAAAGGCTGATCTCGATTGCGTGTGAACAATAGAAAAAACCAGAATGCGATCTTCTAGTAGTAAAACAATCACCAATAAGCTACAGAGCAAAAATCGTTGTAAGTTATTTAGGCGGAAGATGTCAGATGGCAGTTATATCTTGATCGCATCCAGAAATTGCTCAAACTGATCGTCTTTGATACTGATCATGTGCTGCGGGGCTGGATAAGCACCAGTTTCAACATCGGCACGGTAACGTGTAAAGGCTTCTGTAGCAGCCTCAAACATCCGTGTGTAGGTGATTGAATGACGTGGATAGTGTCCTGTATTGGTTCCAAGCAAGTCGCTTGAAAACAAAAACTGGCCGTCACACTCTGCACCGCTACCCATCGAGAAGGTCAGCAGGTTAACGCGTTTGGTGATCTCGGCGGCCACCCGGGCCGGCACGCATTCCATTTCAACGGCGATACATCCTGCTTTCTCGAGTGCCACCGTCGTGTTGTAGACCTGAAGTGCTTCCTCCCAGGTTTTCCCTACGGCTCGTGGCCCGCCAAACCAGGTATTCTGTGCAGGCAAATAGCCGACATGACCCACACACGGATATCTCTGGCGCGCCAGCGCAGCAAATTTTTCTGGAATCAGACCCGAGCAGTAAATGATGTCTGTGCCGGCACTTTGCAACTCGCCCGCCAGACGCAAGGCCTCGGACTCACTCGAGTATGCGCCCACGCTTGGCAAGCCGGAGCCAATCAAGGTGTTGGGCGCGCCAGAACGTACCGAGTCAATCACCCACTTGCTGTGCTCTAAATTGCTTCCCCAGGCTAGGATCATGTCCACACCCGCGTTCTCGGCGGCTTTGGCCGTCCAGGCATCAAATGCGGTGGTCAGCACCAACTTGCGTTTGCCTTTAGCTTGTATAAGATCGTGTACGGTAAGTTTTGCCATTACGATTAACGATACCGCAAATTATCATTCAAAGACAAATGATCGGTATTGTCACCAGCTTAGTGGACAGTGGAGTCAGTCGCATGGTGTGAGAAGGCAACACCGGGTGATTTTTAATCCAGATAAGCCTGAATCGTTAAAGAAAAAAGTTCTTGGGAAGTGGCCCAACTCTTTTCCTTAGCCGGATACACTTGATCAAGTTGGTCTAAATCTTCTATTTCTTCTGAAAAAATTGTACTTTCTTGATAACACCATGTTTCGCCTCCAAGAACTCCTGGCACAAGTTCTTTTCCGAGAAGACCGAAAGGATAGCGACCGTCATGATTCATTATTCCCAAACTTTTGCAGTCTTTGAATCCCAAAGGAATATAATGATGGGGATAACCTTGTATGACAACTATCTCCTCATCAACTTCTATTGCTTTCTCGAGCGCATATTCTATAAGCTTTTTGCCTAATCCTTTTCTTTGCAATCTTGGATGTATGCACACTGGACCAAGGGTGACAGAATCTACCGATAATTTATTTGCGTTTGTTAGTTTTGATTTGGTGAAGAATATTGATCCAACTATTTCCTCATCAACGGTTATAACAAAATTGAGATTTGCTTTCCCGTCAGGATGACTTCGGATTTTCCGAGCTAAAATATGCTCCGAACACCCAGGCTGATAAAGATTCCAAAATGCATCTCTAATGACACACTCAGTTATAAAATAGTCACTTTCGGTTTCGGTTCTAATTTCAATTTTCATTTTAATATTCTCCTCTATATAAACATCCTTCTAAAACACCCAAGCCTAGTTATTCTTTTGTCAATACTCAAAGCCCTACAACGACACTCCCAACAACCCCCTGCTAATCTGAAACCCTTCATTCCTAAACGCTAATTTTGGCTGCTGTTCTATATTAAGCGTAACCTTCAGCAAATCAAAAAGCTGTTCTGATACATTTCCCTCGAGATATAAATCTAAATCAGACTGATAACGAGTAAAAACCTCGAGCTTATCCGTAACTTGTAAAACAGGAATCATAGGATGGGTTTGCTGTGGGTGAGTATTGGTATAAGCTAGAACAAGGTCAATCCCTGTTGAACCTAAACCCGTCAGAGTCTCGAGCCAATCCTCAGTAGGTGTTTCCATAATATGAAATCCTGAATTGCTAAAGCGTTGCCCATAAGCCAAACTTGGTGAAATTGTCGGCAAGTCTAATTCATCAACGAGCAACAAATTTTTCTTCAAGAGTGTTTCGGGCACAACGATACTGCCACCAGCCGAAACAATCACGCTGCTTAAATGGGCAAAGGCTTTGGTAATATCAGGGCTTAGTGTAGACGAACTCATTAACCCAAGACGCAATGATGCAAATCCGACTGTTTGTTGTTGCGATGAACCTTGAATCTTTTCTCTAAACCAATTTTCTACTTTTTGTGTAACCGCTTCGATGCCACCATCCATTTGAATACTAGCCCAACCAAAACGTTCTGCTGAAAGTCCTGAATCTTGCATGGCGTTTCGCATGTAGTCGTTATGGGTTTTTTCGCAACCATGCTCGAGTAGAAGCGCATACTTTACAGCAGGATGGTTTAAGTAACCCAACATGGTAGGGCGATATTTTTGTTCACCACCACTCGAGACACCACAGCCTTCGGTGTGCATAAGTGCAACAAAACGTTCTATACCCTGCTTATGCCCAAGCTGCAACATATTAAGTTTTTGGGCAATGTTCACGGCAATCTGTCCTGAGCAAAGACTGGTAGGCAAAATCAGGGCTAGGTTTTGAATACTGGTTTGTTGATCGTTTACAAAAGCTGGATAAGAAAATTCAGGAATGGTGTTGGTGGTTTTTATATCTAATGCTTGACCATTGGGGTCAGGTTTACTAAGTAAAGTTGGTAATTCAAGTTTATCTTTTTGTTGCCAGTTGCGCCAAAGTTGCACTTGGGCATGTCCGGCTTTTTCGCCCACACTCTTTTGACCCGAGGCTACTTTTTGGGTTAGCTCGAGGGTTTCTTTTCCTAATTCATCCATTGATTTGCCGCCCATATATGCACCAGCGTTTACATCCATATCTTTTTCTAGGAGCTTAAACCGTTCAGTGGTGGTAACAATTTTGATGGTCGGTACAAAAGGAAAATTGGTAATGGAGCCATTACCAGTAGTAAAGAAAATCATATTGCAACCCGAAGCCACTTGCCCAGCAATACTTTCTAAATCATTACCTGGGCTATCCATAAAATAAAACCCACCTTCACGCATAGGTTCGGCGTAATCAATGACTTCGTCTAGGCGCAGTTCGGGGTCTTTTTTCATGGCTGCACCAATAGATTTAAGCACAATGTTATAAAGCCCGCGCAGTTTGTTACCACCTGAAGGATTGCCCTCGGCACTACTACCATGCCAAGAAACCCTGGTCTTAAATCTTTCTATGATGTCTAAAAACTTTTTGGCTACCTGTATATTCTTTACTTTGGCAAGCACATAAGATTCTGCGCCGATCAGTTCATCGGTTTCGGCTAGATTGGCTGCACCACCATAACGCACAATTTCTTTAGAAATCCAACCCAAAAGTGGATTAGCAGAAACACCAGAAAACGCATCTGAACCACCACATTGCAAGCCGAGTTTTAAGGCTGATAAAGGAACGGCTTCGCGCTTGATCTGACTAACAGGCTCGAGCCATTCTGTAATTATTTTCTGCCCTTGTTCTAATGAGGTTTCAAACGTTTCCTCGAGGGTTAAAAAAGCATGAGGCACTTCAGAGAGAGGATAATTGTGTTTAGTCATGTAATCTTTTAAAGCCTTGTTATTGATTGCTTCATTGCCATAATCGGCGCAAAGTACGGCTGCTACATTGGGATGCACTACAAAACCCGCTAATGTACGCAAGACCAAATCATAATTATTGGGCATAACGCTAGTGCCGCCTTCAGTGTGGGCGATAGCAACTACCCCATCAAGGCCTGCATAGATTTGAGTTTTCAGTTTTTGCTCGAGGGCTTTGACATAACTACCAGTTAAAGAAGAAGTTCCTAAAAGCACAATGTAGTTTCGTGTGCCTATGCCACGCTGACCTCGGTTGTAACCCTGAAAGGTTTTTGTTTCTTGGTAAAGAGGAACTTGTTCGGAATTTTGGAAAGTGTCTTCATCTAGATTATAAGGTATAATCATGTCTTTAAAGTTGGCTTGGGCAGGTAAATCTATCTCAAGGCTGCGACCTTTTAGCGTTTCTAACATGCTTGGGTTACAAATATAATCACCCGCAGCAATATCTTGGGTAGCAACACCAAAAGGTAAACCCCAGGAGAGTAAGACATCACCTTTAGCGATTTTTGTTACGGCAAAACGGTGACCTTCTAAAACGCTGTTACTTAGCTGAAAAGTTTTTTGGTCTATTTGAATAGACGTGTTGGGCTCGAGCCTTTTGATGGCAATAGCTACATTGTCGCTGGGGTCAGCTAAACGGGCAAGATCGGAAAGGGAGTAGGTCATGGTTTTTATCATAACTCAGGGGTCGGGTTTCAGGGGTCAGTGTTTTTACTGAAACCCCAAACCTGAAACCTGACCCCCTGTTTCTGTTACGATTCACCCATGAATAAAATTGCTCTCATCACTGGCGCAGGTACAGGAATTGGAAAAGTGACTTCTCTAGCTTTATTGGCAGCAGGCTACAAAGTGGTACTGTCTGGGCGCAGAAGGGAAACTCTCGAGCAAGTGGCTACAGAAGCTTCTAGTCCTGAAAATGTTTTGCTTGTTCCAACAGATGTCACCAACCCTGAATCTGTGCAGGCTCTTTTTGCCAAAACAAAAGAAACCTTTGGAAGGCTAGATTTACTCTTTAATAATGCTGGGGTAGGTGCGCCAGCAGTTCCTTTAGAAGATTTACCTTTTGAAAAATGGAAAGCAGTGATTGACACCAATATCACCGGGTCATTTTTGTGTACTCAGGAAGCCTTCAAAATAATGAAATCTCAAACCCTATTGGGCGGGCGGATTATCAACAATGGCTCTATTTCTGCTCATGCACCACGTCCTAACTCTGCGCCCTACACTGCTAGCAAGCACGCTATAACTGGGCTTACGAAGTCCACTTCTTTAGATGGGCGAAAATATGACATTGCTTGTGGACAGATTGATATTGGTAATGCAGACACTGACATGGCAGCAGCTATGAAACAAGGCATTATGCAGGCTAATGGGACAATGGTAGTAGAACCCACTATTGACCCAAAAGATGTTGCTAGGGCTATTGTCTATATGGACAGTTTACCGTTAAGTGCCAATGTTCAATTTATGACCGTGATGGCGACTAAGATGCCGTTGGTGGGGAGAGGGTAAGGGAGAGGGCTAGGATTTACTTTCGGTTGCTTCTTCAAGCCCTAAATACCATTTGCTCTTTAGGTAATAATCTTGATAAATGAGTTGCAAAAAGGCTGCAACTGGAATAGAGAGCAAAATACCCCAAAAACCAAATAAGGCTCCACCAATCAACAGAGAAACTAAAACAGTTACAGGATGCACAGATACACCTTGAGAAAGAACTAAGGGTTGTAAGACATTACCATCGATTACTTGAATAACCACGCAAGCAATAAGTGTAATGAGGGCGGTTTGCCAACTTACAGTAAGAGCAGACAACACCGCAGGAATAGTTGCCAGAGAGGGTCCTAAATAGGGAATAGGATTGAGAAATGCAGTCACTAAGGCAATAGCCGCAGCTTTTGGCACACCAATAATCAAAAAGGTAATCCAAATAACGATCCCAACGATAATCGAGCGGAACACTTGAGCACGAATATAACCACCTACAGAGTGATCTAATTTGGTGACTAAATCTTGTAAAAATTCTTGATACCGAGCAGGGAAGAGGGTATAGATACTCTTTTGGATGATGGAGTAACTCAAGATAATAAAAGCTGATAAGAACACCACGACTACAGCTTGACCTAATCCTCCAAAAAACACGCCAATGCCCCTAACCAAAAGCCGGGCACGCCCCTGAAACCAAGCAATCAGGAATCCTCGTTGCTCTTCATAAAAGGCTTGAACACTGGTTGTGTTGTCGCCAAAAAATCCAGCTATCCAGGGAGGGGTTCTTTTTTCTAATTCGGTAGGCAAGGTTTCTAAAAAGGGGCGAATGATTCCGGGTAAAGTGACCAGTTGGGCCAAAATTTCACCGACTAAAACCACGCTGATGATAAAAAAGAGAATAATCAGCAGCATAGTAATGGCCACACTAAGCCAGCGCGGAATAAGACGGTTACGCTCGAGTCTGGACACCAAGGGTTCTACCAAATAGGCAATTAAAAAAGCGATAAGGAAATTTATCCAAGCAAGTTGTGTAACTTTAAGTATATAGAAGAATACATAGGTTGCCCCAAAGATTAGTAAAACCCGCAAGTAGATATTCTGCCAAATACGTTGAAAAGTATCTTTAACCATTATTAGGTATCCTACCATTACAAAACTGCTAACAATGATAGGATTTTGCATAGCCTAAGAAGATATAGAGCATTCTAAGTATCTCTTCTTTGCATGAGCACCTACATTAGCGACACTCGAGAACTGCTAAACTAAAGTATGGCAAAAGAACCCAAACTACAAAAATCTGATCAAGAGTGGCAACAATCTCTCAGCCCTGAGGCCTATCAGGTCTTACGCCATGAAGGTACGGAGCGTGCAGGCACTAGCCCCTTAAATCAGGAGAAGCGCAAAGGGGTCTTTGTGTGTGCAGGCTGCGAACAAGAGCTTTTTGGCAGTGATACTAAATATGAAAGTGGCACTGGCTGGCCCAGCTTTTTTGATGGATTACCAGGAGCCCTAGAAACCAGAACTGATTTTAAGCTCATCTGGCCGCGTACCGAATACCACTGCTCAAATTGTGGTGGGCATCAGGGACATGTCTTTAATGACGGACCCGACCCCACTGGCAAACGCTATTGCAATAATGGCGTAGCCCTAAGGTTTATTCCAGAAAATAGTAGTCAGTAGTCAGTAGTCAGTAGTCAGAATAGGTTTTCTACTGATAACTGATTACTGTTTTTAGGTACATCGGTCACGGCAGACTATAAGAACTTGCATTTATACTCTAGCTATGTCAAAGATGAAGCTGGCTCGAGTAGGCTTGCGAATTGCTGTATATAGTCTTATCGCTTTTACCTTTTTCGCTGGTTTGCCGCAGTTTCATTATGGCGTTGCACTAATGGTGTTTTTGCTCATTAAGTGTAAAGATAACCCAGGAAAGTTGTTTGCTCGAGTCTGATAATGGTAAAAATTTTCGCTGACTTCAATTCTTTTTTGACAAGCTCAGGTTTCTTTTCATATTCACCTTAAATATTTTTGCTAACTCTTAGAGTATTCATTAAGTTATAGAGGGTAAATCTCGCCATGTAATGAGCTTCAACCCTGCACGCTCAATCGTTTTTATAAACACTTCATCTCTACATAACTGCTCTTCCCAAACTCGCTTTTGCCAGTGGGGATTTAAGGGCGCGAATCTCTGGTGTGTTTAGCGAGGGATGAACAATAAACTCAGTGATGCCATCGGGTAAAGTCTCGAGCCTTTTACAAATACTCTCTCTAAAATCCTTGTAAGTTTCATTGGGCAAACTTGTAAACGGTGGGGCCATAATATAATCCACCAGAGGTACACCCATAGATTCAGCAAGCTTCAAGGTTTCTGGCATTTTATTTAGCACATGGGCGGGTAGATTAGCAGTGATGCCATAATTGTCTAAAAGCTTTTTTGGAAGGCGAAAAGGCAAACTAAGTTCCTGACATAGTTTGAAAGCTAAAGGTAAAAAAGATTGTATGCCTTGCCAGCCGTAAAGGGAGCCCATGTGATTATCTATATGGGATGGTTTTAGACCGTAGGTTTTTACCAGCTCGAGTTGCGCCCGCAGTTCTATTTCAACCTCGTTAGCTTTGGCATTTTGTTCGACCTCGAGGCTGCCCATAGGAAAATAGCCATTGTTTACCAGTGAGGGTAATGGTGTTCTGGCTACAGGTCCCCAACGCATAAGCTCCCATTCACTTGTCAGGGTTAAATGAACACCAATGCATTTTTCTGGATGACTGGCTGCATAGGTTAAGGTTTCTACAAACCACGGGCAGGGCGGCATGAGGGTAGCCGAGGTAATCAGGTTGTCCTCTAAAAGCCCAATAGTAGCGGCGTTCATGGACTGACACATGCCAAAATCATCGGCGTTAATCATCAAGTAGCGCATCAGACACCTTTTCTGATTAGATCACCAAGTTCTCTTAAAACAAATTGTTCATGCGGATGAATATCACCAAAAGGACGTGGGCCTACATTGAGCATAAAGATGCCATTACGTTTTCGGGTCTCTTTGTAAATATCAAACATATCTTTAGCGTTTCTGAGTTTGTGTTGCCAGGGTTGATATGACCAACCCACATTTAGGTTCCACCATGATGCAATTGGAATCGTACCGATTTCAGTGGTGTTAAACCCTGTAGTGTTTTCACCGGGTAAATCCAGTTCGCAAACCTGATAGTCTTCGCCTTTAAGCGGCAGGATATGGCTGTTGTTGGTAATGACTGCATTGGGTTGCAAAGAATGAATCAAATCATAAGTTCCAGCCAAATCCCAAGGGCCTCTGGCTCTAAAATAATCTTCCTCATCTGGTCCCTCTAAAACGTTGCGAGGCCAGTAGCCATCAAACACAAATCCAGCAATAGGGCCGTAATTAGTACATAATTCCCGCACTTGATTTTGATAAAACTCAACGTATTTTTCCCAATCGGTGCGGTAATCTTTTTGGGTCCAGTCAATTAGGGAATAATAAAAGTGAAAGGCAATTCCACGGTCATGTAAGGCTGTTGCAAGTTCGTCCACAATATCGCGCTTAAAGGCACTATTCACTACATTAAAGTCGGTGTACTGGGTGTCATACAGGCAAAAACCGTCATGATGTTTGCTGGTGATAAAGAAAAACTTTGCGCCAATTTCTAGCAGTAAGTCTCCCCATTCATCTGCATTAAAACGGGTGGGATTAAATTTTTCCATTCGCTTTCTATAGTTTGCATAGGGGATGCGCTCATTGAAATAAGACCATTCATTGCTGCTATGACCCATTGAATATAAGCCCCAGTGGGTGGTCAGACCAAAGCCTGAATCTACAAAATGCTTTAAGCCTTCGGGTGAGGCTTGCAAGCGGGTGTGGTTGGTGTCTTCGGGGGTATAGGAGGGGATGGTTTTCATGGGTCCTCCAGAGTTGGTTTGGCTTAGTTTATCCTGTTTTGGTTTTGCCATAGCTATTTTATGCGCTGGCCTTTGCTGGGATTTGCAGTATCAGAACCTGCTAATATGGACTATGGCACTCGAGCTGGCCCAACCTGTTATTGACTTTCTTGTTACTACTGCCACAGAAACAGATTTTTATCAAGGCATTATTGGAAACGTTACCTATGATGCAAGCAAGAAAATGGGTGGGCTGACGGGTAATGTCGTTAGTAAAGTTTTTAGAAAACGCTTGCAGCAAGAAGAAACCACTGGCAAAATCCCCCTAAATCACGATCTTTACCGAGGAATTCGCCATGCTTACTTGAGTGCTTCTATCAACCTACTTATAGACTTAAAAGCTCGTTTCCCTCAACACAACCACACCATTGACCACATTACACAGGTCTTTAGTGCAGAACAAAAACAGATTTACAAAGAGAATTATGTGCTTGGTGGCAGCATAAATACCCCAAACATTGCCTACAGTGAGGTTTACAAAATCCACCCAGCTTATGAAGGTGATAGAAGCCAGCTAAAAGCAGATCTGGAAACTGATTTGCGCCGTGAACTGAAACAACGCTTTGATAGTGAAGAACACGGCGAAGCCGTAGAAAAAATTCGTAGTGAAATAAGAGACACCACCTTCTTTAACCAGCTACAAGACTACTTTTTGCAAGAGTACAAAGACCGAGACCTGATTCAAGCCGCCTTTGACGGAGCCATGCTGGTGCAACTTGCTAGCCGTGAAGAGCGTGAATTAGAAGCACTCAAAACGCTACCAGAAGAAACCCAAGCGCGTATTTCTGAACTCTTAAAAGAATTTCAAGCCCAGCTTGCTCCACATAACCAAGAATTAGCCAAGGTTTTGCAAGATTATTTTGATGAGCGCACTAGCCTTATTCTTATATCTATAAAAAAACTGGAAACCTCATTAAAAAGTCATCAAACCAGTGAAGCAGACCGTGTTATTGCTCGCATTGACCAGCTAGAAAGCAAACCTGATTTTCCAGCCGCTAAACGCATCGCTGGCGTAAAAACCAGCGCAAGACTGGAACACTTTACTGACCGTGAACAGCAACGCCACGACCTAAAACAACTGGTGGCACAAAATCAACACAAGCTTATCCAGATATGTGGCCCCAGCGGCGTAGGCAAAACCACGCTTATTACTAAACTCTTTGATGAACTAGAAGCTGAGCCAAGCATTCATGCTTTTGCTTACGTGACTTTGCAAGATTTACGCAGTCTGGGTTTAAGTGGCATCTTTGGCCCACTGGCTGAAACCCTAACCCCCGAGTTGCGCCGCCAGTGGGAAGACCAGCGCAAAGCTAATGAAGGAAATCCACAAAACCAGAGCCACAGTTTGCTGCAATTGCTCTCAAACCAGAGGACACTACTGTTTATAGATAACTTTGAAGATTTGCTGGATGAACATAACAGCATAAAAGATAACGATGTAGCCAGCTTTGTTTATACTCTGCTGGACAGCACAGGGCATAACACGACACTTTTTATTACCAGTCAGCGGGCTATCAAATTGCCTAATGACTTAATGGCACAAACCCATAACCGCACCTGCGAATACCCACCCCGACACGGCTTGCAGGGTTTACCCGAAGATGATGCACTGAAATTGTTTTATGCACTGGACAGTGACAGAAACGAAGGCATTCAGGATACGCCAGAAACAAAACTAAAAGAGCTGATCAAACGCTGCGATGCCAACCCCCGTGTACTGGAAACCATTGTGGGTTATTTGCGAAATATGGGTGAACTATATGAACTGCCTGATTTGCTAAATGATGAAAAAGAACTGAGTAGCATTTTGCAAAACCCTGCAAAAGCTCTTTATGACAGCCAGACAGACACCCTAAAACACCTGCTGGAAGCACTGGCGATTTATAACAAGGCTGTACCGATAGAAGCAATAACCCACATAGTGGGGCAGGATGCCGAGTTGCGTAAAAAACTGAGCCAGCTAGAACGCAACTATGCTCTGCTCTACAACAAAGACAATAAAATGTTTAGTTTGCGAGCCGCTGACCAGCACTATATCTACCAGCAAATAGCCGAAGCGAGCCACCAGCATAAACAGGCTGCGGGTTACTACCGAGAGATACGCAAACCGCAGGAAAACTGGAAACGTATAGAAGACCTGCAAGCTAATCTGGATGAGTTTGAGCAGCTAATAAAAGCACAGGATTATGACACGGCCTGTGATGTGTTGACAGACATAGATTTTAACTACCTGATGCTGTGGGGTTACGTGAGGGAAGCCCGTGATTTGCACCTGCAACTACTAAACAAAGTACAAGACAAAACCCTGAAAGGTAATCACCTTGGCAATCTGGGTAATGCCTACTATGGTTTAGGAGAAGTCAGGAAAGCCATTGAGTATCATGAACAGGCATTAGAAATCTCGAGAGAAATACAAGATAGACGAGGAGAAGGTAATCACCTTGGCAATCTGGGTCTTGCCTACAAAGATTTAGGAGAAGTCAGGAAAGCCATTGAGTATTATGAACAAGCTCTGGAAATCTTGAGAGAAATACAAGATAGACGAGGAGAAGGTAATCACCTTGGCAATCTGGGTCTTGCCTACAAAGATTTAGGAGAAGTCAGGAAAGCCATTGAGTATTATGAACAGGCATTAGAAATCTCAAGAGAAATACAGGATAGACGAGGAGAAGGTGCTGACCTTGGCAATCTGGGTCTTGCCTACAAAGATTTAGGAGAAGTCAGGAAAGCCATTGAGTATTATGAACAGGCACTGGCGATTGATAGAGAAATACAAAATCCGTTAGGTGAAGGGATAAGACTATTTAATATCGCTCTAGTACAAGACGACCTCAAGAGCAAACTTGCCTGCATGGTTCGGGCCTGGTTTCTCTTTGCAACTATTGGTTCACCATTTCAGCAAAATGTGCTAAAGAAACTCAAGCAGCAAACAGAACAAAAAGATTTTGAAACTCTCCTTCGTGCCTTATTCCCCTCTGGCGACAGCATCCTAAACACCGCCACCAAACAAACCTACACCTTCTTTAGAGATGCCCCTCCAAACCTCCCCGACCAGATTCTAAAAGCCCTAGCTGAATTGTAGCTACCCTCATCTCAGTTAGAATATATCAAGATGCTACAAAGCTTTGATTACGCCACATTTGTAACTGGGCTTAAAACCCAGATTCGTTCAGCCCGTACCAGCGCAGCTCTGGCCGTCAATCGTGAACTGGTGCTGCTTTACTGGAATATCGGTAAACAGATTTTAGACCAGCAAGCCAAAGCTGGATGGGGAGCTAAGGTGGTAGAGCAACTAGCAAAGGATTTACGCCATGAGTTTCCTGAAATGCAGGGATTATCCAGAACTAACTTGCTTTACATGAGAGCTTTTGCTGAGGCATATCCCAATTTGGAATTTGTCCAACAGATTGTTGGACAATTGCCCTGGGGCCATAATGTGCGCTTGTTGGATAAGTTGGAAACTTTTGAACAGCGTGAATGGTATGCCAAAGCCTGTATTCAAAATGGTTGGTCAAGAGCCATTTTAGAGGCACAGATTGAAACAAAGTTACATCAGCGTCAGGGCAAGGCTCTAAATAACTTTGAGCAAACCTTGCCTGCACCACAATCTGAACTTGCCCAGCAAATGCTTAAAGACCCTTATAACTTTGATTTTTTATCATTGGGTCAAGAGGCCCATGAACGCGACCTCGAGAAAGGATTATTAGAGCATCTAAGGGCTTTTTTACTTGAGCTTGGGGTAGGCTTTGCCTTTGTGGGAAGCCAGTATCACCTCGAGGTCAATGACAAAGATTATTATCTTGACCTTCTGTTTTATCATTACCGTTTGCACTGCTTTGTAATCGTTGATTTAAAAGTGACCGAGTTTAAGCCAGAATATGCCGGTAAGATGAATTTTTATCTTTCGGCTGTTGATGATTTACTTCGCACTGTGGGTGACGCACCAAGTATAGGGATTATTCTGTGCAAGCATAAAAATAAAACGGATGTGGAATATGCTTTGCGTGGTATGAATCAGCCTTTGGGTGTCTCGAGCTTTAATTTGTCAAATGCGTTACCAGAAGAATTAACGGGAACATTACCAACTGTAGAACAGCTTGAAGAAATCCTCGAGAAAGATTCTTAATATGCAAACGGTACTTATTACTGGTGCAACCAGCGGCTTAGGACTAGAGCTGGCCAAACTCTACCAACATGAAAGGCTTATTTTAATTGGGCGACAATCCAAACCCGAATCGCCTCTTTTTCAAAATGCACTGTATATTCAGTATGACCTTAATAAACCTGATGTGGCTATACAGATTGCAAATGCACTAAAGCAAGAAAATATTCACCATCTCGACCTACTGATTCACAATGCTGCAATGGGGTATTACGGACATGTAGCTAAACAAAGTAATAAAAATCTTGACGAGCTATTACAAATCAATCTTTATGCACCTATTGCTATAACCCAAGCCTTTTTTAATCATTTGAAACCCACTGGTAAGGTGGTGTTTATCAATTCTATCGCCGCTCATTTAACTGCACCAGATTATGCTGCGTATGCAGCCAGTAAAGCAGCCCTAGGTGGCTTTGCCAGAAATTTAAGAATTGAGAATAAAATAATGGTGCAGACTATCTATCCTGGGGCCATACAAACCACTTTTCATGACAAAAGTGGTGTGCCAAAGGGTTGGTTTGATGTAACCAAATTCCCCAGTGCTTCTAAAGTTGCACAGGAGGTTTACAAGGCCATCCGGTCTGGTAAATCCGAGGTGACGATTGGATTAGTAAATAAAGTGGCTCGAGCCACTGCATACTATTTTCCTGCACTCATTGACCGCTTTGTAAAGAGTAAGACATGAACTATTGTGTGATTACAGGTGCAGCTAGTGGTATTGGTGAAGCTCTAGCAAAAGTTTATATTGCCCAAGGCTATTCTGTCATTGGTATTGACCGTGACCAGCAAAAGGCCTTGGAAGTGCAAAAACGGTTGGGCGATAACCTTTATTTTATTATTGCAGAACTGACCTCGGTAGCGGGTTTGGAGCGTATCTTAAATGAATTGCCTAAAAAGATTGATGTTGTTGTTCATAGTGCAGGTATTAATGCTGTTGGTGCGTTTGAAACAGTTGATCTTCAAAAGCAGTTATCGGTTTTAGATGTCAATCTAAAAGCTCCGATGTTACTTACCAAGGGGATGCTCGAGCGTAACCTATTAACTAAGGGCAGTCATCTTATTTTCATCAGTTCGCTTTCACATTTTGTTTCTTATCCGGGAGCCGCAGTTTATGCAGCTAGCAAAGATGGGCTGGCTTCTTATGCTCGTAGTTTGCGAGTAGCCTTAAAAATAAAAAATGTACATGTCATGACTGTATTTCCTGGCCCAACTCGCACGCCTCATGCCAGAATGTACAGCCCAGACAACAGCAATGAACAAAAGCGTATGCTGCCTGAAGTGTTGGCAGAAAAAATCTACCAAGGAATGAAGCAGCGCAAATCTAATTTGGTGCCAGGGTTTAGTAATAAGGTTTTTGCTTGGGCTGGAAGATTTCTTTCTGGGTTTACTGAAAGCATGATGAAACGAATTATTCTGGATAAATTGAAGGAAAATAAGTAAAATCAAATCATGATGTACCGTTAGAAACCACCTTACAGTTTTTGCGATATGAATACTATTGGCGGTTAGATGGGCTGTATATCTTTGCGCCTGAATAATTATTATAAGCACTGAATTTTTAAGCTAAACATTTTATATATTTTGTTCCTTAGATTGCTCAAGGTACTCTCCAAGGGCTTGTATCTGAACTTTACTTTGTTATAGGCTTAACCCCAATAAAGAATATAGCAAAGCAACACGGGAGGGATGTACATGGCCAAAGACGCTAGTACAACAAGCACACCTGGAGGGGTCCAGGTAGAAGTCCGTTCGGTACGGCGCAGTCTATCTTTAGCTGCCATCGTCAGTATTATTTTCTTTACTGTTTCAGGTGGACCTTATGGTTTAGAAGATGTGATGGGCGAATCTGGCGCAGGTATGGCGATCTTACTGATCGTCTTGACCCCACTGATTTGGAGTGCGCCTATTGCACTAATGTGCGCTGAACTTGCCACAGCCATGCCAGCTCAAGGTGGCTATTATGTGTGGTCAAAACGTGCGCTGGGGCCGATGGGGGCTTTTTGTCAGGGTTGGTGGGCCTGGCTTACTACTTGGGTGGATATGGCCTTATACCCGTTACTTTTTGCAGATTATCTGGCTTATTTTTTGCCTATGTTTGGCGCAGAAACAGGGGATGTATGGGCCAGAAAAGCTGCCATGATTGCGGTTATTTGGATTTTTACTTTCTTAAATCTGCGCGGTTCAAATGTCATTGGGGGGTCATCACAACTCTTTGGTGTTTTGCTCCTTGCGCCGTTTCTTTTGATGATTATAATAGGGCTTTTTAGAGGATTTACGGAAGGCTTTAACTTTAGCCCAGTGCAACCGTTTAAGCTCGAGGGGCAAGGTGTGTTTGCTTCGCTTACAGGCGGTATGTTTGTAGTGATGTGGAACTATTTGGGCTGGGAAGGGGTCTCGACAGTAGCAGGTGAAATGAAGAATCCTCGCCGAGATTACCCTAGGGCCCTGTTGATTGCTATTCCGCTTATTTCACTGGTTTACCTTATTCCGACTTTAATATCTCTGTCTATGGTTGGCACTCAAGATGTTGAGTGGACCAGCGGTGCTTGGAGTGTAGCTGCTGAAATTATTGGTGGTAAATGGCTTGGTTACTTTATGAGTGCAATGGGTATGGTTTCAGCCATTGGTTTATTCTCGGCACTCTTAATGGTCAATAGCCGTGTACCGTTTGTGATGGGACGTGATGGTTATTTCCCCAGAAATTTTATGCGTGTAAATGCTAACTCGGCACCCTGGGTTTCGCTAGTAGTTTCAGCCGCTATTTACACGGCTGTGGTGCTCTTATTTAATGATTTCGAGGCTCTGGCTACAGTGGATGTCCTTTTATACTGCTCAGTATTGTTTTTAGAGTTTGCCTCGTTGATTGTGTTGCGTTTGCGTGAACCCGGCATGAAGCGTCCCTTTAGAATTCCTGGGGGATGGTTTGGTGTTTTCTTGGTTTGCATGGGGCCACTGCTTATTGTTTCAATTGCTGTCAAAGGACAAGTTGATGATGTAGGTCTGTGGGAAGCAGTAGGTAAAGCAGTGTTACTGATGGCAACAGGCCCAATTCTTTATCCAGTTGCCAGGTGGTGGAAACGACGTAATAAATACCAAGATGATCTTACGTTACTCGAGGAAGGAGATTCAGCATGAGTGATATTGCCAGCCTGAACTATACCCGCCCCGCCAATTGGGATGAGCCAACGCATCTGCCCGACATTCCCGAAGTTCTAAATCGCATTTTAGTGCCTATAGATGGTTCAGCCCATTCTGAACTTGGGCTATCTCACGCAGTGCGCTTAGCCAAGTGGTCAAAAGCCGAACTGATTGTGATGGTAGCTTTTGATCCACCCTCGAGACTGCACCGCAGAGGGCTTTTACCCCCTGAAGAAATTGTTTTTGCGATGGAAACCGATGCCAAAGAATTAGCTGGTGAAGCTGCCAATCTTTTGCAAAGCAAAGGTATCAAGGTGCGTGGTTTGGCCGTGCGTGGTGACCCTTCGGAAGCAATTATTGGTGTTTCGGAAGATGAAAAGGTTGATTTAATCGTGATGGGTCGGCGTGGATTACAGGGTATACGTGGCATGTTGTTGGGTTCGGTCTCTGAGCGTGTTTTGCGTCACAGTGAAATTCCTGTGATGGTTGTGTCCTGAGGTCTTTATGAAAAATACTTGAGTATCCAGACGCAGTTTTCTAAAAACAGCCCTAAGCAGTGGTGCTTCGTTTAGTCTTATAGGCGTTTTGGCTAGTTGTGACACTAGTGAACCCAGCAAGCTTTCATTCTTAAATTGGCAAGATTATATAGGTGATAGTACCCTGCGTGATTTTAAGGAAATTACCGGCATTGATGTGACCTATCAGACCTATGCTTCAAATGACAGACTCGAGTGGTTACTCAATCAGGGAGCCTCGGTGCGGCGTGGTGGACGGCGCGGCTCGAGCTATGACCTAGCAGTTCCATCAGACAATGTGATTCCCAAGTTTTATCGTGCTGGGTTAATTCAAGATATGGATTTAAGCAAAATTACTGGTCTAGAAAATTTACGAGATGATGTTCGTGGTTTGCCCTTTGACTCAGAAAATAAATTTACCATTCCTTGGGCCACAGGTACGACGGGTATTGCCTATGATGGCAGTGTTTTTCCAACACCACCAGACTGGTCAGTTTTTTTAGATACCACTCATGCAGGTAAAATGTCTATCTTAGACGATTCGCGTGATGCGCTAGCCATGGCCTTATTATCTTTAGATAAAGACCCTAATTCAACAAGTGAAGCTGATATAAGTGCTGCTGCTGAACGACTTATTGCCATGAATAAAAATGCTCGTTTTGATTCTGAAACTTATTTGCGTGAACTTGCGGCTGGGAATTTAGTGGCTGCTCAGGCCTTCTCGAGTGATTTTGTAATTGCCAAAGAACAAAACCCTAAGCTCGAGTTTGTGTTGCCTACGCAAGGCGCAACACGCTGGATTGACTGTTTAGTCATTCCTGAGCGCGCACCACGCCCAGGTAGAGCCCATGAATTTATTTCTTTCTTTTTAGAACCTGCCAATGCAGCCATAATTTCTGCTGGTGCAAAAGTGGATACCGGCAACGCTGGAGCTTTTGATTTAATTCCAGCAGATATAAGAAACAATCCCGTCATTTTTCCACCTTCTGATGTTCTGGCTAAGTTATCATTCCTAAATGATTTGGGAGATGCGGAGAATCTTTATAACGATGCTTGGAAGCGTATAAGACGCTAAGCGTAAAAGGGTAAAAAAAGTTATGGATATCGATGAGGTTCTCGAGGTAGAAAGACGCTGGGCTAAGGCCTTTCTCGAGCTTGACTTAGTTACAATTGCTGAGCTGATGGATGACGACTACGTGCTTATTCAGCAAGATGGCACCCTCGAGCGCAAGCAACACGTACTCGAGTCTTTAGGTTCCCAACAACGCCAATGGGAAGCAGCTAGTAGTGACCGTCATGAAGTGCGAATGTATGGTGATGTGGCTGTGGTTATTGGCCATTGGCAATCCAAAGGCAGTAATCATGGAAAACATTTTGATTATGAAGCGCATTATATGGCGGTGTGGGTTAGACGCGCTAAGGGGTGGCGAATCACAGCAGATCAATCTACACCTATTAGCGGCCAATGAACACTAAAGACAAAACAACCCTTCATGGCAAAACCATAACCCTTCGTCCCATCACAACCTGATTCTGAGGCTATGTGGGAAAGTGTTCAAGACCCAGGAGAGCAACTGCCTCACTGGCACGCAGCAAATGTTTACCAAAGAACAAAGAGTTCTATACCATTCTCAACGAATCGCTAGGCAAGTAACAACAGAAGGATACGTTCTAAAAAATAAAATCAAATTTGTTCCAGTGCAGCTAAAGCTTCTTCTAAAGTAGGCTGGGCTGATGTTCCACCAATGCCCTGTGTCGATAGTGATCCACACGCGCAAGCTAGTTGCAAGGATTTCTCGAGTGTCCAGCCATGCAAATATCCATAGAGAAACCCCGCATCAAAGGTATCTCCTGCGCCAGTTGTATCAACTACTTTTATAGATAATGGCGGAGCTGTCAGCGTTTGCTTAGCTAGTTTTGCCAAGCCACCTTTAGAACCTAGCTTAACGGCAAGGGTTGGAATATCTTGAAAATACTCGAGAGCATCACTTAAGGTTTTTTGCTTGCTTATATTGAGTAGTTCGGCTTCATTGGGTAAAAATACGTCAGTATGTTTTAAGACTTCAGCGATACCACTATCCCAAGTTTCTTTTGGGTCCCAATTGGTGTCTATAGAAGTAGTTAAGCCTGCTGCTTTGGCCTGAGAAAAAAGTTTAGATACATCTTTTTGCAACTGACTGAGCATAAAAAAACTGCCCAAATGTAAATGTTTAACCTGTTTGAACAGGGCCTGGTCAATATCGCTGTAGCGCAAACTGGCTATGCTGCCGGCATGGGTCAGAATAGCGCGGTCATTGGGCTGCGATAAAATCACACTAAAGCCGGTAGTTTCTTGCTTGCTGATAATGCAATGGGTTGTATCAATACCTCTGATCTGCATTTGATTGAGCATATAGTGACCAAAAACATCATCACCTACAATGCCTACAAAAACTACTTTGAGTCCCAGCCTAGCTGCACCACAGGCAAAAATAACCGATGACGAACCAATGGTTAGCACAGCATTATCAACTAATTTTTCGGCTTGACCAAAGGCGGGAGTTACATCTTTACCTTGAAGAATTAAATCAGGGTTAATTTCGCCAATAACTAATAAATCGAATTCAGACATAAAACTATTGTATAGAGATTAGCTCGAGTTGTTCTACCTTATCCTTACTTTCCCCGTCTATGTTTGAATCTACTGTAATATCAACCAAAAGATTATAGCCTTTTTCTTCATTCCAAATATTTTCATTAGCAAAGCGCACAGCATATCTAGGATTATCGCGCAAAGTTTCATAAGCATCAGGTAGCCATAAAGCAAGGCTATAGTCACCATCAGCTAAATTTGACGGCAGTTGCAGAGAAACTGAAAAAGAATGGTCGCCACTTTCCCAGATTCTAGGGTCGAGAGGTAGATTGATTTCATGACGCTCTGCTCCATCTAAGACCACAATCAAATCACGTGGGTTGATTAAAGAAGCAAACCCTTGATTCTCGAGGTTAACAGTCACATCAAGCATACCCCCTGGTCGCACTTCTTGATTTAGCGTGGTAGATTTTAATACCAAACGATAACCTAAACGATTTTGAATGTCTTCAAAACAACCTTGACGTTTCCAGGCTCTTATAATCTGCGGATGATAACTTTGATTGAGTTCGGTGAAGTGTAAAAGCTCCATCTCTTGCAAAGCGATGTCACAATCTGAGCGTGGCGGATTGGGCGCGCAGGTTTCACCACCGGTGGGCGTAAAGCGAGTTAACTCAAATAAATACTTTTGATCACGTTCAAGTGTAAATTCTCCACTTTTTTCATAGGTCCCCACATCGGTATCACTCGAGACAAAGCAGTCATTATGAAAGCCTACCCTAGCTTGCTGTGTTTGTGTAAAGGCTTGTTCACTCTTTAGAACATCAGGAAACATATCAATAATATCGCTCGGGTAACGTACTTGAATCATACGGGTTTCTGGTAAAGCATCTAAAAGGGCAAAAAGAATTTCTTGTTTATCTTCTAAATTATCTAAACCATTAGTAGAAGTATGCCATTCCCCCCAGGCTCCAATAAATCCCGCCTGCATCCAGGCAATTACGTCGGCATTGTTTTGTAAAATAGGCGTGAGCTGCTCAATGTGTTTAAGTAATTGTGCTTTGCTGGCATCAGGTTCAGAATCAGGATAAGGTCCAAAGTTATAAGAAAAGCGCAGCACGGTTTTTACACCTGAGCTACGCATGTTAGCAAAGCCTGTTTCCAAATCATCTAAAAATGTCTGGGGTAAATCTGCTTCGCGGTAATCATCCAAACGCACATAAGAATGAACCAAGGTTATTCCAAGAGCTTCATAATAGGTTGCAAAATCGCTCTCTGGACTGATGTCAGCACTAAAGCGAAAACCTCTTTCAGGATTTATGATATTGGCATCACTTGGGGTGTGGGTTATAGTTATTTGTTCCGGTTCTTGTGCTAAAGATAAAAGTGAAAGCATTAACAACAGTATAAGGATAGATATGTGTCTGACTTTTTTGGTGCGTGAAACGCACCCTACACTTTTGAATTTTGTGTAAACCACATTTTGAGAATGAGTTAGTTGCACTGACAAGGGGCTCAAGCCCCTTGTTGATTGTTCATCGACTATGTAGGCTGTACTTGGCGCACTAGGAATAATATTAAACATTTTTATCACCTCATCTAAATGAACTCGAGGAAGCCTGATCGACTATCCAGCGTTGTACAAAAATGTAAATAAAAAATATCGGTAACAATACTAAGATAGAAGCCGCCAAGACCATGCCTTGATTGGCGGTGTGTTGGGTGTTATACCAAACCAAAAGAAGAGGTATGGTGCGTTTCTCTGGAGAGGTAAGAACCACTAAGGGCCACAAATAATCATTCCAGGTAGCCATAAAGGTAAAGACACCCAAAGAGGCTAAGGCTGGACCTATTTGGGGTAAAATCACTCTGGAATAAATAGAAAATTCTGAAGCTCCATCAATGCGGGCAGCATCAATAATCTCCGAGGGTAAATTTTCGATAAATTGCTTCATCATAAAAATGCCAAAGGCATCAATCATAAACGGCACAATCAAGGCCCACAGTTTATCAATCAGTCCTAGCTTAACGGCAATTAAATAATTGGGAATCATGACCACCTGAAAAGGAATCATGACCTGAGCCAGTATCAGGGCAAAGGCAATATTTTTTCCACGAAATTTATATTTAGCAAAGATATAGCCAGCAAAAGAACTGGTAAAAAGGGTAATGGCCACTCGAGTCAGTGCAACAAATAAACTGTTTCCCACATTGCGCGGAATAGAAATAGAGTCATCGGTAAGAATTGTCTGATAGTGCTGAGTGGTCCAAATCTGCGGAAAAAAAGTGGGTGGTCGTTGCCGCAGTTCTTCAGGGGGTTTAAATGAGCTAATAATAATGTAGATAAACGGCAAAAGGGTGATAAATAGTCCAATAATCAACGCGATATAAATACCTAGCTTGCTAAGTGCATTCCAAGACCTTTTTTTAGTTCGCTGAATACTCATGCTAGTATTCCCACTGTGAACGCAGAAGTCTAAACTGAAGCACGGTAAAAATCAAAATAATAATAAATAAGATCATTGACATAGCTGCTGCTAATCCCAAGTTATTGGCAAATATAAAAGCATTTTCATAAATACTAAGCAGCATAGTCTGGGTTTGATTGCGCGGCCCCCCACGCGAAAGCTGCTGAAAAATAACAAAGACCTGTAACGACGAAAGCACGGTCCAAACCGAAGTAAGTAAAATAGTTCCGCGCAGTAAAGGCACAATTACATACCAGAAAGTTTGAAATGAATTTGCCCCATCAATATAAGCGGCTTCTTTAATCGAGGTAGGAATACCCTGCAAGGCAGCCACAAAAATAACTAAGTTGTAACCAAAGTCTTGCCAGACATAAGCCACCACCACACAAAGCATAGCTAGTGGAATGCCCAACACTATCGCTCTGGGGTCACTCAACCAGGCCTTAGGTGGTGTGAGCCCCACCAGTCTAACTATTTCGCTAAGAAGCCCATAACCTGGCGCATACATATAAGCCCAGATAATGGTGACGGCAATCGATGAACTAATGGTGGGTAAAAAATAAATAGCTCTAAAAAGTGTTCTAAATTTTTCACTGATGCTCTCGAGCAGAGTTGCTAATGGCAAGGTAATCAGTAAGTTGAGGGGCAGAACCAAAGCCGTAAATAAAAAAGTATTCCAAACTGCTTGACGAAAAACGCTAGCCGGTTTACTGTTGCCGGCATAAAGCTCTATATAATTCTTTAAGCCTACAAAAGGATTTTGTCCACCAAGACCTAGAAACCAGCTTCCTTCACGTATCGGAGTGTAATTAAAAAAGCTCATGGTCAGAGCCCACAAGATTGGAAAAAGTGAGAAAAACCCAATGTAGAGCATAATGGGCGAAATACTGCTATAAGCAAAGCGACGCTGATTGGCAGTGAGCTTACCCGTTTCATAGTGAGGATTTTCTTTAGAAAAAAGTGAGCGTTTCATAAAAATCATCAATCATTCTGAACTACTACAATGATGCAGCAATTCCTTAGAATTTTTTATTACTTGGTTTTTGTTTTTGCGAACCGCTTGGGAGCCTAGAAAGAACACCTAAGGTTGCAATCAGTGAACTGATTGCAACCTTAGATTTAATATCTATTGTGAATCGACCATCGCATTGGCTTGGTCATTGATATTTTGTGCGGCTTCTTCGGCAGTTTGAAAACCCTGTATGGCATCTAGGATGTTTGGGTAAACAATTTCAAACTCTAAAATACCAGTATCTGCTACATTGCCTTGATAGCTCCCTTTATCTAAAATAGGTAGTACCGAGGCTAAGGCAGGAACAGCCGCTACCAGCTCAGGACTAGCAGCAACAGATTTATAAGCCGGAATTGAACTAGTCATAGTGGCAAAAGCTAGAGCATTGGCTTCATTTGCTGAGAGATGCGCAGCGAGTTGCCAGGCTAGGTCAGGGTTTTCTGTACTTTGACCGACTACCATGCCCCAACCACCTACTGAAATAAAGGCATGATCATCACCGACAAAAGGTGGCAAGCTTACATAGTCAAATTTTAGATCAGGATAGGCCAGACGAGCTTCACCAGTGAACCAAGAACCCAAAACACCAATAGCACTGTGCCCTTCGGCAAAAGATGTACCAACCCATTCGCTATCAGAGTTCCAAACTACAGGGTCAACAATTTTATCATTCACGGTCAGGTCAATCATTTTTTGAATCACGGTAATAGCTTCGGGAGTATTAAAGTTAAAGTGTTGACCATCTTCGGCAAAGTAATTTCCGCCTTGTTCTAGAATCCCTGAAAGGAAATAGGTATAAATCTGGTCGTTGTTGGTGTAGTGCATACCTGCAATTTTCATACTGCCGTCATCATTATATTCAGTGAGCTTTTGTGCGTCAGCAGTTACATCGCTCCAAGTTTCCCAAGCGGGTGGATAGGTTAAGCCAGCAGCTTCAAAGAGAGTCTGGTTGACATAAGCCCCACCATACTCGAGGTTGTATTCAGCAGGGAAACCATATAGCTTACCGTCACAAATTTGTCCACCAAGTGGCGCAGCAAAAAAGACTTCTTGGGCTTGTTCTAGGCTCAGTACATCACTTGGAACCTCGAGCAGTTGCCCACCTAGTGCGTAGCGGCAGGTGTATCCGCCAGGAATCTGAATTACATCAGCAGTGTTACCGGCTGGAACCGAAGTTTGAATGGTTTGAATAAAGACATCCCAAGGAAAAGTCTCGAGCTTGACTTCTACGCCGGGGTTTGCCGCCATAAAGCTATCAATGGCAGCTTGCGTGGCTGCATTAAAAGAATTGTTCTGGTGAGCCCAGACCCGAATGGTTTGAGCTTGGGAAATGAATAATATAGTGAAGATGAATATGACCAATAGTTTTTTCATGTCTTCCTCCTTATAAGGTTAGTAGCTTGTTGCTAAACCCTCATTGCTAAGTATTCCTTTACGTTTACAGTCGCTTATATATCCAATACTACCACCGCCTCGAGGTTATTTGGTTTATCTGGGTTTAATCCTTTAGAGATAGAACGCTCAAAGGCCAAGAGTTGAATAACTGGCAAATATAAAACATTCCTAAAAGCTTCAGGAAGGTTTGAAGTAAAAGAAATAGTGGCCTGCTTCTCAGCAAGGCTTAAAATCTGGGCTCCTTGTTTTTCCATGTCGTTTAATACGGCTTGCTCATATGAATGATTGGTTTCAGAAAGCAATCCTATAATCAAGGTATTTTCATTGACCATCGATTTAGGGCCGTGTCTAAATTCCATGAAATGAAAGGGCTCACTGTGGCTTAGAGTCATTTCTTTCATTTTAAGACTGAGTTCACAGGCCAGACCATAACGCGCTCCTGAGCCTAGAAAATAAAAACGGTCAATGTTGAGGTTACTGCCTACTTGCTTGGCCAGACCAGCATGAAGTGAAAGTAACTGTTGGCAACTCTCCGAGAGAGGCTCGAGTAGACTCAAAGATTTATCTTGGATGATAGTCAAGGCTACAGTAGCTAGGTACAACACACTAAAGGCTCTGGTTTGTGCAATGCTTTCTTCTTGCCCTGCTTCTAATACAAGATTTAGATCACCCATTGTGGACAGCGTTGTAGGATAACAACTCAAGGTAAGCACATCTCCCTGGCTGTTTTTCTTAAAATGCTCTACAGCCCGCAAGGTCTCAGTGGTGGTTCCTGAACGGCTTACTGCCACAAGCAAAGTTTTATGTTTTGAATGATAGGCCGATTTTGGATATAACCAAATCTCTGAAGCTGGCAAACCTCTGGCATAGATTCCGGTGGCTTCTTGATAGAGTGCTGCTGCAGCTAGAGCTAAATAATAGGTCGAACCACATCCTGTAAAAAGTATCTGATCATAGCCTTTTGCAAGCAAACCTTTGACATCTGCCGAATAGGTTTGCAAGGTCTTGAGGGTTTCTGACCAGACTTTAGGTTGCGACATAATTTCAGAGTAAGTATGTTGTCCTAGGTTCATAAATTTCCTTTGAAAAAGAGTTTGTAAGCATTCTGAAAATAAACTTTCTCTAACACTTCATCGGGTAAGTAAAGCCCGTACACATACCAACGCCCCTGTTCTGGAACCTCACTCGAGTTGTAGTTAAAATACTCGTCATCGGTTTCTAAAAAGCGGTAGTAAAGTTGATAGGTAGCTAATTCTGCATCGGCATCGGTACCAAATAAAATTTTGTCAGCATAGCGAATAAAAAATTTTCTTGCCGTATACGGTTGCCGCCCGATTTCGCCAAGCCGCGCGCTGATATCAATATAAAAGTTTGGGCATTCATCTAGAAGGTTTCCGACCCAGCCAAGATTTTCTGCATAGCAACCTACATGTGCGCCGATAAAAATTGTGTTCTTATGCCTGCGAACAAGATTGGCAAAAGCCTCTAAAATACTCATAAATTTAGGAAAGGCTGGGCTGGGGAAATGCCAATCGGTGTGATTCCCTAGTTCTTCAATGCGTTCATTTTTGTTATTAATTGGTTCAAAGAAAGCTACCGGGTCAGCCACATGGACCAATACTGGAACCTTGAGTTCACCAGCCATCTCCCACAATGGAATTAAGCGTTCATCATCAACCTTAACCAGCTTGCCATGCTGATCTTTTACATGTAAACCAAAGGGCTTCCAGATTTTAAGACCTTCGGCACCACGCTTTACTTGGTCACGTAAACGCTGAGCGGCCCATTCACCAAATTTATCACCATGCTCAGGCCACTTTGACCAATCCACGCCACCAAAGTGAATAAATCGTTCAGGTGCTTTTTCCTTGAAGTGTTTTAAGTGAGCGTCTAGGATATCTTCACCCCAACCACCGTCTAAATCAATGACGGTACGGACGTTGGCTGCGTCCATTGCTTGCAATAATTTTTCAGTAGGTTGTGCATTCCAGTTTGTGCCAAAGGGAGCCTGTAAGTGAATATGTGCATCAATAAGTGGAAAACGAGGTTTGGTGATGGTGGTGACTTTGGTGACAAGCTGGGCTCGAGGTTTGAAGTTTTTAAGAACCATAAGACCTTGACTCCTAGACGAATGAATAACCGAATAGCCTATCCTAAGAATTTAATCTTGCTTTAACAAGAGACACTTGCTCGAGTTGACATAATTCACTCAAGACTAAGCTTCATTATAGTGGTTTTCAAAATGGTTGACCTAAATCAACCATTTTACGAACAAAAGTCTTTAACTGGTGGTAAAAGAGTCCTCAACTGGAGGTATCATCTCGTTATAACTAAGCTGAGTCAAAGGTAACGGCATACTACTTGTTACCTTGAAAATCCTACGAATCTATTTGGAGTTCACAGTTGCGGATTTTCAAGGTGAAACCGGTTAAGGACTTTTTAGTGAGTATCTAAAAAGCGCATTTCAGAAAAGACTCAAGCGTTTTCTCCTTAAAGAGAAATGCGGTCAACCTTTCTGAAATGCGCTCTAAAGTCAATTTCAAGAATTCTGGTGGGTTGTTTTGAATTATGTGTTGGCCTGAGTTTGGAGTTTATTGAAGCGGATAGAAGAGACAAGTGAAAGATATAAGAGGAGTAGATTTGATAAGGTTGTTACCAAAAAACCTTTATGGTACACCTATCACCTGACTTCTCAACGCTTTCTAGTTCTCGAAAAAGAGTTTATTAGCGTTTTGAAAATAAACTTTTTGTAAGACATCATCAGGTAAATAAAGACCACAGACATGCCAGCGTCCCTGTTGTGGAACCTCGCTGGTGTTATAGTTGAAGTATTCATCATCTGTTTCCAAGAACCTAGCGTAAAGCTGATATATTTCTGGTTTTGCACTGGCATCAGTACCAAATAAAATTTTGTCAGCATAGCGAATAAAAAATTTTCTTGCCGTATACGGTTGCCGCCCGATTTCGCCAAGCCGCGCGCTGATATCAATATAAAAGTTTGGGCATTCATCTAGAAGGTTTCCGACCCAGCCAAGATTTTCTGCATAGCAACCTACATGTGCGCCGATAAAAATTGTGTTCTTATGCCTGCGAACAAGATTGGCAAAAGCCTCTAAAATACTCATAAATTTAGGAAAGGCTGGGCTGGGGAAATGCCAATCGGTGTGATTCCCTAGTTCTTCAATGCGTTCATTTTTGTTATTAATTGGTTCAAAGAAAGCTACCGGGTCAGCCACATGGACCAATACTGGAACCTTGAGTTCACCAGCCATCTCCCACAATGGAATTAAGCGTTCATCATCAACCTTAACCAGCTTGCCATGCTGATCTTTTACATGTAAACCAAAGGGCTTCCAGATTTTAAGACCTTCGGCACCACGCTTTACTTGGTCACGTAAACGCTGAGCGGCCCATTCACCAAATTTATCACCATGCTCAGGCCACTTTGACCAATCCACGCCACCAAAGTGAATAAATCGTTCAGGTGCTTTTTCCTTGAAGTGTTTTAAGTGAGCGTCTAGGATATCTTCACCCCAACCACCGTCTAAATCAATGACGGTACGGACGTTGGCTGCGTCCATTGCTTGCAATAATTTTTCAGTAGGTTGTGCATTCCAGTTTGTGCCAAAGGGAGCCTGTAAGTGAATATGTGCATCAATAAGTGGAAAACGAGGTTTGGTGATGGTGGTGACTTTGGTGACCAGTTGAGATTGGGGTCTGAAGTCTTTTAGCTCGAGCCGGACCTTGTTGGTTAAGGTAGACCTCAAGTGACGTGCCCGACGCTTGAGGTAATCAACTAAGGTCATAAACCCCTCCTAAAATTGCAACGCATCACTACCGCCCCAGAAATTCTAGGTTTTGATGCATATACTTGGTCAATTCAATAGGTGATTTGACACTTAATAATTATAGCCTCTTTTCTTCATACAACTGGGCAAGTTGTCACCTTGGGTTTAGTACTTGAGCTAGAGAGAGTGAGTCGTGATCAGATGTTGAGCAATTTCTATATTCAACCCTGACGTTTCTAAACCTTTGTACTGCTGTATATCCATTTTTTCATCAGTAATAAACCGTTCAATTGCAGATAGAGGTGCAAAACGTGCCAGGGTTTGTTTGCCCACTTTGCTGTGGTCTGCAATCACAATAGCGCGTTTAGACACTGATAAAAAAGCCCTAGCAATAGCGGACTCTAAGTGGTCACGCATAGAAAATCCAAAATCTGTGCTGACCCCACTACAGCCCAAAAAACAAATATCCAAACGATATTCCTGCAAGGTGTATCCAACCATCTCACCGACTAGTTCATAGGAATAACTGTTGAGAGATCCACCAGTCACAATCACTTTGGTTAAGCTATGGTTATAAAGTTCGGTGGCTACATTGATAGCATTGGTGACCACCGTAACAGGTTTACCCCGCAACCACCGAGCCAGTTCGGTGCAGGTGGTTCCGCCTGAAAGCCCAACCACCATTCCTGCTTCGACATGGGCTGCTGCTGCTGCTGCAATAGCCCGTTTGGCAGTAGCTTCTTTATCGGCCATAGCCTTAAAGTCAGAGAGGTATTCAATAGGAGAGCGCACTTTGGCTCCGCCCCAGGTTCTCTCAATTAAACCCTGACGCTCGAGAGCTGCCAAATCTCGCCTGACAGTAGCCAGTGAAATAGAAAGTTTTTCCATGACTTCATCGGCCTTAACTTCTCCGCGTTGGAGCACTAGGTCATGGATACGCCGTTGCCGTTCACGATTGCTCAGGGTTTCTTTCATGTGTCTATAGTTTACATAAATACTATAAACGAGCACGTTTTCTGAATGATTTGCTTAAACTCGAGCGTCCTTTAGGGTTTTCCTAACAAGAACAGCATATTATTTGATTGATGTGGACTTTTTCGCTCATCAGATAACTAGATTTTCTTAAAGCTTTTCTCTACACTAAACCTACGGAAGCCAAGCTTCCCTCGAGTGGCGGGGTGCGTTACCCAAATTAAGACCCAGCATTTGTGTCCCCTGTCGCACGCCAAGAGAGGTATCATCTCGTTTCAGAGGTATCATCTTTGGAACGAGATGATACTTGAGACCCTCAACAAGGTGGTGTTTTGTTACTGTTAACTCAGTTTCATAACGAGATGCTACCTCCAGTTAACGAGATGCTACCTCCAGTTAACGAGATGCTACCTCCAGTTAACGAGATGCTACCTCCAGTTGAAGACTCATCTCCCATGCGTGTCGCAGATGCTAGAAAAGGTGAAATATGTCCACTCGTTTGATGGTTTTAGTCTTTCTGATTTTGTTCACGGCTTGCACAGCCACCCCTAGTCTCAGCCTCGAGGCCCAAAGTATCTTCCAGACTCCTCAAGTTCCTACAACTTTTACGTATCGCATTGCCACACCCTTTACCACCAGCGAAACACCAGCCTTTGAAGTGGTAGGTCTAGACCTGTTTGATAACCCACCAGCCGTAATTGCTAGTCTAAAAAGCAAGGGCAAAACCGTGATTTGTTATTTTAGTAGCCAATATGAAAATTGGCGACCCGACTTTATGGCTGCCAAAAATGATCCAGCCTTAGTGGCATTACTGGTAAAACCTCTAGATGGTTGGGCTGGCGAACAGTGGGTTGATATTCATAACTTTACAGGCTCGAGTACCCTTCCCCAACATGTCCTGCTTCGCAAAATTATGCTGGGCCGCCTAAACAAGGCCAAAAGTGCAGGCTGCGATGCGGTAGACCCCGATAATGTAGATGAATACACCAATAACGTCAGCAATGATTTAGGACAAGCCATTACTTTTGTGGACCAGTATAAATACAACACCTGGTTTGCAGCTAGGGCCCATGCCAGAGGTTTAAAGATATTTCTCAAGAATGATCTTAACCAAATTGCCAATGCTTCAGAAATTCCTGCTAGCAAACCTGGCCTAGCACAGATTTTTGATGGCGCAATCAATGAAGAGTGTTTTAGATATAGAGAGTGTGACCTGCTCCAACCCTTTGCTGCACTAGACAAACCTGTTTTTGTGATTGAATATAAACTAAACAGAGTTTTTCCAAATGTTACCGACCAGCAAATTGCCACTGACAATCAACTGAATGTTTCCTATTATTTGCGTGGAAGTGCTAACGCGCTCAAATATCACCCTGATCTGAGTTTTGGCAGTTGGTAGAGTTAAGAAATAAATAAGCAGCAAGCAAGTTTAAACTTGCTTGCTGCTTATTCGTAACGATTTAAGTAGGATAGAATATCCAGATTGTATGGATATTTCTTTGTTATTCCAGGCTGCGTTTGCTGCTGCAATTGTTGTTCTTACACCAGGCCCTGCTGTCTTAGCCCTTTTGAATTTAGGAGCATCACAAGGGAGAAAAGTCGGGGCAAAATTTCTTTTTGGGCATTTAGCAGGAGATACTTTATGGGCTGCACTGGCCTTGGTCGCGCTGGTCTGGGTGAATGTGTTATCTCCAACTTTTTTTAAGATTCTGGGTTTATTCTGTGCTGGGTATTTAGGATATATGGGATTTAGGGCCTTGCTGAGCAGCTTGAGTACTACTCATAGCTTTAATGTTCAGCGTCCATTGTGGCTGGGCTTTACTTTTGGACTTTCAAACCCAAAAAGCTATCCTGTAACCTTATCTCTTTTTACAGCACTTTTAGGAGAGCGTTTATCCGGCCTTACCTTAGCCAACGCTCCACTTTTTTTACTAGCTTGCTTTATTGGTTTTGTACTTGCAGATTTTATTCTGATTTATGTGATTGGTTTGAAGCTAGTGCGCACCATCTATCAGGGTTATTCTCTATGGATTACCAAAATAACGGGTCTAGTATTTCTATATTTTGCATTCAGTGTTTTGTGGCATACTTTTACATAAAAGCATTCACATAAACAAAAGTATTCACGCAGCATTCACAAAATCCTCTCTCAGTCTTCACTGCTTTAGCTCTATTCTAATCACTATCGCTCCAAGAGCGGTAGAAAGAAGGATAATAATGCATCCAGGATTTCACGGTGGATTTGGCTTAGGGTTCTTAAATCTTATAGGAATGGTTCTATTCTTTAGCTTTATAGTCATGTTGATTAAAGGTTTTGCTTACCGCTCGAGTGGGCATGGGCCAGGTAGCCCTCGAGGGTTTAGCCTTTGGAATCACACTCGCTGTGGACATCACTCTTTGAAACATGATAATGCCATGCAAACCGCTCGAGAACGCTTTGCCAAAGGTGAGGTGAATCAAGAAGAATTTGAAACTATTAAAACGGGTCTTGCCAAAGATCAACCCCAAGAGCCCACGCAACCCTGGAAAGATTGGAGCAATGATAGTGCCTTAGAACTTGCGCGTTTGCGTTGTGCCAAAGGTGAAATTACCTTAGAGGAGTTTGAAGCTGTTAAGAAAACCTTGTTAAGTTAAAGTGATTATTGATAGGAGTTGAGATGGTTCGTGAATCATCTCAACTCCTTTGTCAAAAAGAGGTATTCCTATGATTCAACCACAAAAACCAAGACTTCTTAAAAATGTTCGGCGAAGAAAAGAGCTTTTGCTATGAAAAGAATTCTTCCGCCTGTGCTTTTTTTGTTCTCGAGTATACTGATGATTCTTTTATGGAAGTACGCATCAATAGTTCGTTTTATTTCATTTCCAATTAACGTCATTGGCAGTATCCCTTTGCTGATCGGGATTGGACTAGCTATTCTTGGGTCCCAAAAATTTGGCAAGGTTGGTACAAATATAAAAACATTTGACGATCCAAGTATTTTGGTAACCGATGGACTGTTCAAATTTAGCTGAAATCCTATGTATCTCGGTTTTGTTATAGCTTTGCTTGGTTTATCAATGTTACTTGGCGCACTGTCTCCTATTTTTGTTGTGGCTGCATTTTTTGTGATAACCGAACGTTGGTATATAAGATTTGAAGAGCAAGCAATGCTTCGTGTTTTTGGTGATAGTTATAGTTTATACAAAAGCAAAACTCGGCGTTGGATGTAAATCACCCTACAAACCTTGATTGCAGCTAATTTAGAAGATTACTATACTTACTTAGGTTAAGCTAGAGGTTGAAATATGAGCAGCACTGTTTTAATTGTCGAAGATGAAAGCCGCCTTGCAGAAATCCTCGAGGGCTATTTACAACGCGATGGGTTTCGTACTGAAAAAGCAGGGGATGGCAAACGGGCCCTAGAGCTTTGGCGGGCTGCTCAACCCGACCTAGTTTTGTTGGATATTATGTTGCCGCATATAGATGGTTTAGAAGTAGCCAGACGTATTCGCGCCGAATCTGATGTACCGATTATTATGCTGACTGCCAGAGACGAAGAAGTTGACCGCTTGGTAGGGCTTGGGCTTGGTGCCGATGATTATGTGGTCAAACCCTATAGCCCGCGTGAAGTGGTGGCCAGAGTAAAAGCTGTGTTGCGTAGAACCAGGGGCTCTTTGGGCGCAGATGTATTGAGTGCAGATATATTCAAGGTAGGAAACATAGAGATTAATATGCTTGCTTTTGAAGTGCGTTGTCATGAACACATTGTGGATATGACCCACAGTGAAATAAAACTTCTAGCCCTTTTGGCTAAGGAATCTAACCGAGTGCGCCACCGTTCAGAACTTTTATCGGTGACAGGTGATATAGAAAGTTTTGCCGATGAACGCACCATTGATGCCCATATTAAAAATATCCGTCGTAAACTAGGTTCGTGTGGCGAGGCCATTGAAACTGTTCGAGGCATTGGGTATAAACTGCGTGAATAAATCCTTCAAGCCTCACCCTCCTGGGTGGAAACATAAGTACAGGAGTCATTGGAAACATGGTTCACGCTGGGGATTGCGCCGAAGGTTGACTTTGGTTTTTACCTTTGTGGCACTCGCTGCAGTATTTCTTACGGCTTGGTTTATTTTGGGATCTGTCTACAGTGCCTTTTTTCCCGATTCACATATGACCTGGAAAATCTGGAAACATTCTATGGGTTCGGATGCTTCTTCTGCACAAGCTCAATTTCTTTTTAGACGCATTGTTGGAACAGCTTTTTTTGCAGGAACTTTATCCTTTGTCTTAGCCTCGATTGTTGCAGGAATTGTGACCCGCATTCTTACGCGCCCACTGATTGCCCTCACCGATGGTGCCAAACGATTAGCCTTGGGTGAACGTGGATTGCGACTCAACATTATTCACTCTCGAGATGAATTACAAAGTTTGACAGAGGCCTTTAACAGTCTGGTGGCAGGGCTCGAGCAACAAGAAGCTTGGCGGCGCAATATGGTTGCTGATATTGCCCATGATTTGCGAACACCCATGTCAGTCTTACGCAGTGAAATAGAAGCCATGCAAGATGGTGTTTCTAAACCCGATGGGGCAGGGCTCGAGCGTTTGCATCATCAGGTCATGTTATTAAATCGTTTGATTGAAGATTTGCGAACCCTATCACTAGCTGAAAGTGGTGGACTGGTATTGCATAAAGAAGCCCTGGAATTAGAGCCTTTTTTGCGTCGTGTAGTGGGTGGGTTTACTGCCCAAGCCCAGCAAGCTCAGACCCAAATAAATCTTTTTGCAGAGGCTAATTATAAAATCACTATTGATCCTAAACAAATGACCAGAGTTTTAAATAACCTTCTTGATAATGCCTTGCGTTATGGTCAGGGGCCTATCGAAGTAAAGGTACACAAACAAATGGACACCCTCACGATTGGAATAAGAGATCATGGGCCTGGCATCGCCGAAAAAGCCCTCGAGCGAATCTTTGAACGTTTTTATAAAGAAGATTCCTCTCGAACACGCACCACATATTCTGGAGGGTCTGGCTTAGGGCTTTCTATTGCTAAAGCCATCATTGAAGCCCATGCAGGACGTTTAGAAGCCAGCAACCATCCTCAAGGCGGAGCCGTATTTGAGATTTATTTACCTATTCAAACTTGACTTCAATAACATTAAATTCAGTGGTTCTAAACTTGATCTTGTCTCCAGCGCGTTTGCCCAAGAGTTCTTTGCCCAGAGGTGATTCATCAGAAATGCGGTTTTCAAAAAAGTTGGCTTCGTGGGTTCCTACTAAGAAGAAGGTTTCGCGTTTACCGCTCGAGTCCTCTACTAATAAACTGGTTCCTAAACGAGAAATAACATCGCCGCCGGCTTGGCCTTCAACAACTTGAGCACGGTGAACGATTTCTTCTAAGTCAGCAATGCGGGTTTCATTGGCACTTTGCAAGAGGCGAGCTTCATCATAAGCGGCACTTTCACGCAAGTCACCATCGGCAATGGCACTACCCATATATTCAGAGAGTTGGTCACGTTTGACTTCTTTGAGGTATTTAAGTTCTTCTTTTATTTTTTCCAAACCTTTAGCGGTTAGATAAATCGGTTCTTTAGCCATAGGGGGTTATTATACGGTATCGAAGACATGGGGGTGAAGATTTAAGATTAAAGATTGAAGAGTAAAGATTTAGCCCTGTTCTTAGCTCTCAGCCCTTAGCCCTCATCTCTCAGCTTCCTTTCCCTCCCTGTGTTACCCTAAAGCTTGGTTATGAAGATCAAAAAGCATATTGTGTCAATAGATGATGAAGATAACATTTTGGTCCTCATTGGGGCTATTTTGTCGCAAGACTTTGACCTTACAACCTTTAATGACACCACCAAAGCCCTCGAGCTGGCCCCTACACTAAAACCTGATTTGATTATTTGTGATATCAATATGCCTGGATTAGATGGTTTTGAAATACATCAAGCCTTTAGAGAGATTCCTGGTTTACGCGGTGTACCTTTTATTTATTTAACCGGACTCGCCGACCGAGAACATTTTCGTAAGGGAATGAACCAAGGTGCCGATGATTATTTAACCAAACCCTTTACAGCAGATGAACTTAAAGAAGTGGTCAATATCCGTTTGCAACGAGCAGAACATTTGCGTGAAGATGAGTGTGAAATAAAGAGCCTGGGGAGCGTAGCAGTGACCGCCGAAGGTAAAATCCTCGAGTATGAAGCCAAAAAAGTTATCGAGCTACTGCTTTACTTACTTACCAAAGGTAAACGAGTGGTCTGGCGTGACCTTTTTAATGATTTGTGGTGGGAAGAAGTGAATGATAATAGTGTTCATGTTCTGCTAGGACGGGCTCGTAAAACCTTCGAGGGTCTGGCTGAATTTGTAATTGAAGACGACATGTTGCAACTTCATCTGAGCAGACCCTATATCTGGGATGCACAGGGGTTTGAAACCGAAGCCAAGGCCGCGCTTGAAACTAAAAATGGTAGCACCATTGAAAAAAGTATTCAGTTGTATAAAGGTCCCTTCTTAAAAGATTTTGATTCTCCTTGGAGTAACACTCAGCGTGATTACTACGAAGACCTCTATGTAAAGCTGCTCGAGCTAAGTATTGCTATAGCTAGCAGCGAAACCCAGCGACACCTTGCCCAAAAACGTCTGGATACCTTTTGGAATGAAGAATAAATACCTTCTCATATCCAATACCGTATACTTCTAAGTGTTATAACTTTTAAAGAACCCCTTTTACATTCTTGGAAAATAAGCTAGTGTGCAAGGACTTTCATCTCAACCAGGAGGATCAATGGAACTAAGCTTACTCAACTTAACTCTTATTCTACTTGCAGCTTGGCTAGGAGGTAACTTGGCTTCGCGCCTTGGTTATCCTTCGGTACTAGGTGAACTCATTGCAGGTATTGTTTTAGGACCGCCGTTGCTGGGGTTTTTACAAAGCAGTGAAGCCATCAATATCTTGGCACAGGTTGGGGTTTTGTTGATGATGTTATATGTAGGTCTAGAAGTCAACATTCATGATATTCGCAAAGCCTCTTGGGCCGGGTTTTTGGCCTCGCTGGGTGGTTTTTTTGTTCCCTTCGTTTTAGGTTATGGTTTCACCTTCTATTTTTTAGATAGCCATATTATGGCAGCTTTTATCGGTATGGCTTTAGGGGTTACGGCATTGGCTGTCAACTCGAGGATTTTACTCGAGTTAAATATCCTAGATACCAGAGTTTCCCATGTGATGCTGGTAGGTGCGCTGATTACCGATACCATTTCATTACTTATTTTTGCAGGTATTCTAAGTTTATCGACCCTTGGAGTGCTTAATTTTAGCGCGATTGTCCTGATATCCATCAAGGTTTTAGGATTCTTTGTCTTAACTTGGTTTATAGGCCTAAAAATTGTGCCACGGCTTTACACTTTTTTGCGCTCGAGAGGTTTAAGTGGGCGCACTTTTAATGCCACCCTTATTTTACTTATCGCTTTTGTCTTTGCCGAGCTTGCCGAGCTGGTGGGCTTGCATGGGGTTATTGGAACCTTTATGGCCGGGCTTTACTTGCGTGAAGCAATTGCTGAACGCAAACTTTCGCATGAGCTTACTGACCTGGTGAAAGATGTCTCTTTAGGATTTTTGGCTCCTATTTATTTTGTAACGGCTGGGTTTCAAGTTTCTTTTCATGTCTTCCAGCAAGACTTGTTCTTTTTGATTGCAATTATTATCATGGCAGTGCTTGGCAAAATAATTGGAACCACGTTGTTTTATTTGCCCAGTGGTCATGGTTGGCGCGAAGGCTTAGTGATTGGTGCCGGCATGAACGGGCGTGGGGTGGTGGAAATCATCATTGCTAACATTGGTTTACAAGCTGGCATTATTAACCAAGATATTTTTTCCATGCTGGTGTTTATGGCCATCATCACCACCGCCATGACCCCAACCACGTTGCAATGGGGAATTAACTGGCTTAAAAAACGCCAAGAGTTAGTGCGTAGCAGCAGCCGTGATGGGATTGTGATTGTAGGTGCAGGGCCTGTGGCTAGGCTATTAGCCACCGAGCTTTCCAAGAATAATCCAGTGACGCTTTTAGATGCCAACGAAGGCAACTGTAAAGCTGCTAGAGACTTAGGACTTCATGCTCTAAGTGGTAATGCTCTAAGCATGGATGTCTTACGTGATGCACAGATTGAAAGTGCCGGAACCTTGATTGCCCTTACACCCAATGCTGAAGTGAATGTATTGGTGGCCCAGCGTGCCAGAGAGCATTTTTTAACCCCTGAGTTGCGGGTTTTGGTCACCGAAAAAAGTAGCACTGAACTAGTTGAGCTTTTAGAAGACTTAAAAGCCAAGCCTTTATTTATGAATCCTATTAACATCCTCGAGTGGGATGATAAACTCTTGCACAACCAAGCCCAAACTATTTTGCAAACCTTTGAACAGCCTAATGATGCTATTAAGTTTCAAAACCCTGCTTTGTTACCGCTACTCGTTACCCGTGGAAAAATCCGCAAGCTTTTTAATTTACAAGATTTAGAACCTGGGGATATGGTGCTTTCGCTTAAACAAGCATAGATAAGGGGAAAGTGAAAAGTGACGAGGGGAAAGTGAAACCTCTTATTTCTTGCACCAGCATAAAACACTGCATATTTAAGCAAAATCCCAGCTAACTTTAGGTGTACTATTCACGTTTACTGGCTTAAATGGTATCTTTTCAAAAGGCTAAATTGCATATTTTCCCTACCTTGTTGCATAAGTGCAAGAAATAAGACCTTTTAAATGGCTTGTGTCATCATCACGGTTAGTAACCCGCCGCCAGCATTTTCTAGGGTGTGTTTGTGCCCTGCTTGAACGGTAAAGAGTTTTCCTTTGCCCAAGCGTTTGCTTATATCGGCTTCACGGATTAAAAGCTCACCCTCGAGGACTTGATAGACACAGGTCTTGGTGTGACTCAGTTCTTTATCGCGCTGACCAGCCTCAAAACAAATAAGTTGGATGTGCAAGTCTTTGGTCTTGACTAAATCTTGGCGCTGAATGGTTTTAAGCGAGAATTGTCGCGCATCGCTGATGGTCACTGTATCCATGCCCAACCTCCTATGACTAAACTTAGATTATTTTATGATAAACCAATGAATACTTTATATGGCCCACCTGTAGCCATGTTGGCGGTACTCAAAATGGGCTTTCTCGAGCATTTAGGCTTCTTAGAAAAACTAGCCCATAAACTAGACTTAAACCAGATTGTTTTTGCCAAAACCCCAACCGAAATGGCTTAGACTGCTGGCTATAAACTAGCCGGCAGTGTGGCCAAGCATAAGGCTTATCATTTGGGGCAAATTGCCCTTCTAAAAGGCCTTGTAATCTGTAAGTGCAGCCTGTGGATAAACCCCATAAATCTGTGGATAACTCCTGTCTCTTGACAAGATAATGACCTATCTGATATAGGTTGTGAAATTTGCCACACTACGAGAAAGTGCGTCCAGGACGCACTTTCTCGTGTTTTAATTAAAATTTCCCCGACTAGATGAAGGTCATAAGTTATCCACAGGGTTGTGGATAACTGTGGATAGATGTGGATAAGTTAAGAATTCTTGGAAGTGCGTACAAAATGTTGTATCTTTTGAGCATCTTTGATACCACTAATAGCTTCTACCCCTGATGCAGTATCCACAGCATAGGGTTTTAGAGCTGCTATGCCTTTAGCTACATTTTCAGGAGTTAAACCCCCGGCCAAAATCAATTTGGGATGGCCTTTCCAGGCAGAAGCTACACTCCAATCAAAGGTCTCGCCGCTGCCGGGTTTTAGCCCGTCTAAGTGAAGTGCGTCAGCAGGGAAATCTAGCCAAGATTTAGGGTCAAGCCCTTCTTGAAAAGAAACCGCTTTTATAATCCGAAAGTCTTTGCCTAAAGCCTTGGCATAGATAGCATCTTCTTGTCCGTGTAGCTGAATAGCACTTAGGCGCAAGCTATGGGAAACCTCTTTTACCCAGGCTAAGGGTTGGTTTTCAAAAACACCTACTCTAGCTATAAAAACACCCACACTTTGGCTAATGTTTAGGGCCTGCTCGAGAGTGACTTTGCGTTTAGAACGCTCAGCAAAGATAAGCCCGATAGCATCTGCGCCAGCCTGTTCGGCTATTACAGCATCCTGAGTCCTAGTGATTCCACAAATCTTTACGCGCATGAGACAATATAGCAGGGATCAAGTTCGGTTCTGGTTGCAAACAAACTCAGTTATAGCGGTTTTCAAAATGGTTGACCAAAGGAAACCATTTTGACGAGCAAAAGTCATTAACCGGGCGTATCATGCCGTTGTAATAAGCTAGCTTAGCGATTCGTTGATAAAGAGTCTTCAACTGGTGTTACCTTGAAAATCCGCAAGCTGTGAACTCCAAATAGATTCGTAGGATTTTCAAGGTAACAAGTAGTATGCCGTTACCTTTGACTCAGCTTAGTTATAACGAGATGATACCTCCAGTTGAGGACTCTTTTACCACCGGTTAAAGACTTTTCGCGAGTATCTACAAAGCGCATTTCAGAAAGGACAAAGCGTTTTCTCTGCAAGAGAAACGCGGTCAACCTTTCTGAAATGCGCTCTAATTCCCTTCGGCAAAAGCCGAACAGGTTTTTTGATAGGGTGTACTTCTAAAAACATCAGTCCATTCTTGCTGGCTTAGGTTGCGTCCGGCTTTTTGGCAAGCTAGAGCCTTAATAGTTTCTATATCCAGCAGCCAAAATCGTTGGGTGTTATCTTCACTAGCTGAGATAAGCCACTTGTGATCAAGAGTAAAATCTAAAGACCAGACTGCTTGTTGATGTCCGGTGAGTTTAATGCTATTTTCACTTCCTACTGGCCAGAGAAAAATAGAACCCTCTTGGGTTCCAACGGCTAGATATTGATTATCCAAACTAAAAGCAATAGACCAGACTAAACTGTCGGCAGTAAGTTTTAGTGGTGGTTCGTCTAAATTTTCAAAGGACCACAACAGAACTTGATGGTTCCAATCTCCTGAGGCTAGCCATTTGCCATCTGGGCTAAAGGTTAAGACTCGCACGTCTTCTGTGTGTTCCCCCAGAATTCTGGCTGCTTGATTTGGTTCTTGCAGGTTCCAGAGCCCTACAGTGTTATCAAAACTGGCACTGGCTAGGTAGCTTCCATCTGGGCTAAAGGCTACATCGGTGACCATATCACGGTGACCCTTGAAGATATATTTGGGCTGACTTACATTAGATAAATCCCATACCTGAACAGTTTTGTCTTCTCCGGCAGTGGCCAGAAGGCGATTATCAGGGCTAAATTCAACATCAAAGAGGGTCTTGGCATTTTTGGCTAGAGAAGGAATGGCAGGGATAGATGGCTTCTCGAGATTCCAAACCATCAGGGTATGCTCGCCTCCATTAGATGCGTCACCACTCGAGGCTGCCATCTTGCCATCTGAGCTAAAGGTTACAGATTCTACCCAGCTATCGTGTTTGCCTAGTACAGTGGGTGTTCCCATCAGGTCATTCATGGGTTGCACGGTCACGGTGCCGTCTATATAACCGTTTAGCATCTGTTTACCATCGGGGCTCAGGGCAAAACTGCGCTTGCCAAAGGTTTCAGGCGGTAACATCATCAGGTTGAGTTGGAGTAAACGTAAGTCCCACAGGCGTGCGCTATCAGTGGCTCCAGAAAGTAGCCATTGACTATCAATGCTAAAGGCTAAAGCCGAAGATAACCTAGCTTCGTGTCCTCGTAAGAGAATAGGAATTTCATCGGCAATATCATCAATAGGCCTCTCAAAAATATGGTGTGTTGGCCAGAGTTTGATGGTTTTATCCCAGCTCGAGTCTGCTAACCACCTTCCATCGGGGCTAAAGGCTAGGTCAGAAATAGTAAGGTCATGGCTCTTGAGGATGATAGGGCTAGGGTGCTCGAGGGCTTGTGTGGATAAAACATGAATCTGCCCAGCCTCATCGCCTATAGCTAAGTACTGACTATCGCTGCTAAAAGCCAGTGACCAGGCCCCATCTTTAAGGGTATAGACAACAGGTTTGAATGCTTCTAGGTCAGGCATGGAATAAATAAAGGTATGCCCTTCTTCGTCACCTACAGTTGCAGCAGCCAACCACCTTCCATCGGGGCTAAAAACTACTGCCCAACTAGGGTCTTGCAAATGCTGGGATTGTTTATAAAGTTGCCAGGTTTGTGTGTCCCATAAGCGCAAGTAACCATCTCGACTGACACTAGCCATCCAGTTTTCGGTAGGGCTAAAAGCAATATCGGTGATATCACCATCGTGTTCTAAAGTGATCGTTGAGGTGGGTGTATGTTCTGGAAATGTGGTCATATCCCATAAACGCACGGTGTCATTTCCTCCACCAACAGCAAGCCACTTTCCATCTGGGCTAAACTCGGTTGCACGCAGAGAGCTTTGATTGGTGGGCAGGGTCAATACAGGTTGAACAGGATTGGCTACTTCCCAGAAGGTGACATTGGCATTGTCATCGCCAGTAACCATCCATTTTCCATCTGGGCTAAAGCCACTAGCTGATACAGGCTCCTGGATTAGATTTACGCCACCCGTTTTACCAAACACTTCACGCAAAACGCTTTCGACTCCTTGGGTTTCACCACCATTACTTACAGCAACGTTGTGAGCCTCGAGGGCCATAAGTAAACTGCGCTGGGGTGTACTTTCAAGGGAATTAAGAGCCACCGTACCCAATTGTTCTGACAGCAAGCTTGACATGATGCTTTGTTGCACTTCAGATTCATTTTTGGCTACAAGAGCTTCATTGCGAGCTTGTATGGCCTGATTGCGGGCACTAAGGAAAAAGAGGGCCATGGATAAGGCTAAGATACCCAATAAAGATACCAATCTAAGCGCACCGTTGCGCATTTGTACTCTAGCCTCTTCAGCCTTGCGCCGAGAAGATTCTTCGATGGCTAGCTTTTGCAGGGCGTTCATTTGTTCCTGACGCTGCACTTCTTTTTCGCTTGTCTCCTGGGTACTTAAATCCAGGCTGCGCCTGATAAAAAGTTTGTCATTGGCACTGAGCAAGGCTTCTTGCGCTTCCATTTTTTGCACAGCTTCACTGAGGCGGTAACCACGCAAGAGCGTGCTGTCCTTATAGTCTTGTTCGGCCCATAACCGCACATCCTGACGCAAGCGTTCTTGCCAGATGCGAAAGCTGCGATATTCTTCTAGCCATTGACGCAAGGTTTTCCAGGAGCGAATCAGAGCTTCGTGAATGACTTCGGCGGTTTCACCATGTTGGCTGTAGCCAGTGACCAATAAGCGAGCCGGATAGGAAGCTAGCTTTCGGACTAGATACCAGGCTTCTTCTAACTCATCCCTGATGGCAATCCGGCGAGTATCTTCTTGGTTAATGCCCGGAAAGACCAGTTGCAAAAACACTTTTTGAGCTAAGGTCTGCTCTTCGGGATTGAGGCTGTTATAGGTTTCATCGGCGTGGCTAGCCAAAGCCTTTTCAACGCCGCCAACAGACGTATAGGCGTGGTGGGTCAACAGATTTTTTTCTTGCTTTTCCCAAAGTTGGGTCAGAGCAAATTCTAAAAGCGGCAAACTTTTACCCGATACATCTTCTATGATGCGCTCGACTAAGCCTGCTTCAAACTGCACCCCTTGTTTGGAAGCAGGTTCAATGATGCTCTGCCGAAGTTCGGTTTCATCCATTGGCGATAAAAAATACTGGCTTTGTTGCAGCATATCTCGCAAGGGCCGGTAGTCTAAGAGTGTGCCCAAAAAATCGGCTCGCAAAGTAAACAACACTGAAAGCTGCCCCTGCAAGTGTTGGGTGGCCTGAAGCAGCATGTCTAAAAATAGTCTGGCTTCTTGGTGAGTATCGGTTTGGCTCAAGTCACGCATTTCATTCATGGTAAATAACTCTTCGAGCTGGTCAATAGCTAGCAGTAAACGCTTTTGAGGATGTTTGCTAAGAATACGACTGATGACTTCAGCAAGCTCGAGAGTGTTGTTTTGTAAATCTTGTGCTAACTGGTGGCTCTCTAAAAGTTGGTCGCGCTCACCTACGCCTAAAATCTCGAGCAGGCCTTGGGCTAGTGATACAAAAGGTTGTCGCCCAGGACGCAAAGAGCTAATAAGCAGGGTTTCTTGCTTGCGCAAACGAGGAATCAGTCCGGCAAAAACCAGTGATGATTTGCCTGCACCACTATTGCCAACTACAGTCACAATAAAGGGTGGTTGTTCAATTAAGTGAATAAGCTCAGCGATGGGCTTATCTCGGCCAAAAAAGAGTGGGGTATCTTCTTCTTGAAAGGCAAAGAGCCCTCGGTAAGGGTTATCGGCAATAAGCAGGGTAGCTTGCAAAGCTCTAGCCTGAGTTTGAGCTTCACTGACAGAAAGGGTTGGCTCTAAGCCATAGCTTTTAATTTCTTTGGTCACGCTTTCTAGCTGTGGGTTTTCACCGGCTCTAAGCAAAAGATGCAAACGCTGCAAGGTGTCACTACCTGGCTCAGGGGCAAAGCGCAAAAAATAGGCTTTCTCAGCTAGGCTAGCCCCATAAACAAAATGACCGCGTGAAGATTCAAATTCGGCTAGGGCCAAATAAGCCCCTTGAATTTCTTTGGCCAGGTTCTCTCTAGTTTTATAAATCCACTCCTCGAGTTCTTCGCCTATTTCAGTAGTATCAAACCCATCCAAAAAAGGCCCTTTGTAATTCCCCAGAGCTTCTTTATAGCTTCCTTTGCCAAGGGTTGCTTGCAACTCGGATAGGTCGCTGCTTAGGTCTGTCCAGACTCTTTTTTCATCGGTAGCAATAGCCCCTTTGGCTTCTTTGTTGATATGCGCCAGAGCCACGCGCAAACTTTGCATGGGGTCTTGGCTTTCAGGCCAAAAAAGCTCGGCTAAATCTCTGCGCGGTCTAGAACCCTCTATAGTGATATAGGTCAGTAAAAGCAAAGGCTTAGGCCGAGTCAGGTCTGCACCTAAAAGCCCTAAACTTCCTAAAACAATAAGTTTCATAACCTATCCCATACCTCTTCTATATAGCTATTATTACTTTTCAAACACCATGACATCATTGCTGCGTGAGGGGTAAGAATGAGTTTCACATGAGTTTTGGCTGAGTGTCAAGAGCTAAAGATAGGTTTTTTGGCTTGTTAACGCCTTGTTAACGCCTTGTTAACGCCCCATTTGTTAAAAATAATCTTAAGAAGCGAGGTTGGGTCATGAAATACCCCTATTAGCCATCTTCATGTTACTCAGGTTAAAAACTGGTTTTAGAAAAAAGTTGAGGAAAGAGTCTTATGAAAAAAGAAAACACAATCAAAAAATATCTTATCGTCATCAGTTTTGCGTTTATCGGCAGTTTTTTCTTGGTGGTAGCGGGTCAACTACAACAGGACTTATACAAAACCAACACTCAGTTCACCACCGTGGGGCATAGCAAGGTGTTGGAACCTCTTGCTATCTGTAGGATGCAAGAAAGTCCTCGGCAAAATTCTCAGAGTCTTTTAGCAGGGTTTTAAGGTACTTTATGATATACAGCCTTCTAACCCCAACCTATAACCGAGCCCATACCCTGCCCAAGGTCTATGAATCCCTCAAGGCACAAACCCTTTTGGACTTTGAATGGATTATTGTGGATGACGGTTCTACAGACAATACAGGCTTTCTAGTTAATGGCTGGATAAAAGAAGCTCCTTTTGTGATTCGCTACTTCAAACAAAGCAATGCCGGGCATCATGTAGCCACCAATAAGGCCATCCTAGAAGCCCAAGGCGAGTTTTGCCTGCCACTAGATTCTGACGACAGACTTTTACCAGAAGCTCTGGAAATGTTCTGGCTGTACTGGAAGAGCATCCCCGTAGCCCAGCGCAAAGATTATGTAGGGGTAACGGCTCTTATCCAAACCCAGAGTGGGCAGATTCTGGGTCAGAAATTCCGGCAGCATATCTTTGATAGTGACACCACGACGCTAAGCTACATCCTGCGTTTTGGTGGTGACCGCAAAGGGATGCTGCGCACAGACATTCTAAAAGAGAACCCCTATCCCGTTTTTGAAGCTGAACGGTTTATCAGCGATTCTATTATCTGGCACCGCATTGCAAGAACCTATAAAACTCGCTTTATCAATGAAGTGTTGTGTGTGAGTGATTATCTATCTGATGGTCAAACACTTAATACAATCAAGCACTTACTGGATAACCCCAAAGGTTCATCATTGTATTACCAAGAACTCTTAAACGACCCGCATCGGTTTTCTTTTAAGGTGCGCCTAGGAATTCATGCCTACTTTGTGCGCTACTCGCTTCATGCGGGGTATGACTGGGGGCTTATAGGCAGGGTAGGGTCAAAGAATATGTTTCATTTTGGCCTTGGAAGTGTGTTGGGGTACTTGTTGTATGTAAAAGACAGAGTTGTTTTAGGGCGAATGAATCGGCCGTCTAAATCTAAATATCTAGACGGGCTAAAGAGTTATTAGGAGGAATGTATGAAAAAGATATTGGCGATTATTGGGTTAGTGTTTTTACTAGCAGCGTGTAGTGTGCAGCCAGCACCAAGTACATCTAAGAGTCTCGAGGCTTCGGCAGGTAGTTGGCAACCAGTGGGAAGTACTGTAGCTATAAACATAGATGGTTTCCCGGTTCTGACACAAACTAACACAGGTATCCCAGTGGTGGCTTACGCTGCTTATAATGGCAGCAGTCGTAACATCTACGTCAAACGCTGGAATGGCACTAGCTGGGTACAACTGGGTACTTCTGTGAATATCAATCCTGGCCAGGATGCCTACTACCACAGCCTAGCTCTGAACAGTTTTGGTAATCCAGTGGTGAGCTGGTCTGAATCTGATGGTAATTCGTTTAACATCTACGTCAAACGCTGGAATGGTAGTAGCTGGGTACAACTAGGTAGCTCTCTTGATGTTAATACCAATCAACATGCCTATGTATCTAGCTTGGCTCTGGACAGTTTTGGTAATCCAGTGGTGAGCTGGGAGGAAGAGGGCTTCGGTCACAATATCTACGTCAAACACTGGAATGGCAGTAGCTGGGTACAACTGGGTACTGCTCTGGATGTCATTACCTACCTACCTGCTTCCAGCCCCAGTCTGGCTCTGGATAGTTCTGGGAATCCAGTGGTCAGTTGGGTGGAAGGCTATGGCGGCTCCAACAGTAATAATATCTACGTCAAACGTTGGAATGGCAGTAGCTGGGTACAACTGGGTGGCATTTTGGATGTTCACACCAACCAGTTTGCCTACGACCCCAGCCTTGCTCTGGACAATTTCGGTAATCCAGTAGTGAGTTGGGAAGAATATGATGGCACTAGTAATAACGTCTATGTCAAACGCTGGAATGGTAGTAGCTGGGTACAACTGGGTAGCTCTCTTGATGTTAATACTAATCAACCTGCCTACACCCCCAGCCTTGCTCTGAACAGTTCGGGCAATCCTGTGGTCAGTTGGTATGAATCGGATGGCACTTCCTGGAATGTCTATGTCAAACAATGGAATGGTAGTAGCTGGGTCAATGTGGGTACTGTAACCCTAGATAACAATCGAGCAAATAGTGCTTCGTTTCCGTCTCTTTCATTAGTCAATGGCAATTTGATGGTGGGGTGGAATGAATTTAATGGCACCAGTCAAAGCATTTATGTCAAGAAATACGTCACACCTACACCTACAGACCCCTGGACATTTTTAGGCGATTCAGTCCTAAGCACAAGTAGCAGCACAATCTCTGTTGGCACTGCATTAAGAGGAAATGACCGCCCCGTTGTAGCTTGGTCATCTTTTAGCACTGACCCCACCAAAGCCACCTTGCGTCTAAGAGAGTGGAACGGTACGTCTTGGGCTTCATTAGGAAGCCTAGGTAATTTACCAACGACTGGTTTTGCAATGGCGACACGTTCAAAAGAAAACAGTACCGATATGACTATAGACCCTATAGGTTTTGCCTGGAAAACGCAAAATGGAACAAATAGCAGCATTCTGGTAAAAATGAAAGCAGGAAGTACCTGGACCAATTTACCAGCTTTAGCTGTTAGCAATGTAACCACTTTTTCCCTAGCTCTGGATAAATCTGGCTTGCCCATTTTGGCAAGGATGGAACAAAGCTACATAGCACCAAGTACCATTTATAAACTTTATGTACATCGCTGGAATGGTTCTGCATGGACACAATTAGGTGCGACAGTTGTAACTCAGACTGTTTGGATACCCTGGGTTTCTTATGATACTTTTGACCTCGAGATTGATCCAAGTAACCGCCCTGTCGTTGCTGGTTATGGCTTTGTAAAACGCTGGAATGGCTCGAGCTGGATTACGCTTAGTGGTAATGGCAGCGCGGCATATCCTGACATTGCTTTTCTTAATGGTAATCCAATCATTGCCTCGGGTTTCCCCAATCCTTTTAATGGAAATAAAGATGCAACCATTGTAAAAGTAAACTCTTGGAATGGTAGTGACTGGGTTGACTGGGGATATATAAACATAACAAACTCTAATTACTCTGCTGTTGCGAAAATTACTGTTGATTCGCTTAATCGCCCAATTGTCACATGGACTGAGGGTGGAGATGTTTTTGTTAAACGCTGGAATGGTACAGCGTGGACACTATTCGGTAATCGTTTAGATAAAGGGCTCAGCAATAATGTAAGTTCATCGAATGTTTTTGCCAAGAGCAATAATCAAGTGATTGTAAGCTGGTCTGAAGCTGGAAACATTTACTTCAAGCAACGATAATTTTTTAGCACAAGTCTCAGAGTTGCAGCTCTGTTCTTTTAGAGTCTGCAACTCTTTTACGATAGAGGGAACATGCATCGTCTATTACAAAAACTCTATACCCATATCAAACCTAACTATTTAGAAAGTCTCAAAAAACATGGTCTTATAGTGGGTAAACATTTCAATATGCAATTTGATGTGGTAATAGATCACAGCCACTGCTGGCACACCTCATGTTATTATTGGCGCAGGCAGTATGATTAAAAAGGAGATTATCTGGGGTTAGCCTATTTATAATGTGGTGTAGACGCTTACATTAAACCATCTCATTTCTAGAAGAAGGGGTTTTCTATGAAAAAATTTTTAGGCATCATAGGTTTTATTCTCTTACTTACTGCTTGTAACATTCAACCTGCTCCGAGTAGCGATATTGAAACCCAGGCAGACCCCTGGACCTTTATAGGTTCGCCACTGAGCGAAAATGCTTATCGACATACTGCCTTGTTGCGTGGCAATGACCGTCCGATGGTTGTTCGTCAAACTCTTGTTGATAGTGCTACCAGTACCTATACCTTTCGCTTTCAAGAATGGAATGGAACTGCCTGGACAACCTTTGCTTCTCGAACCAATCCACTAGTGGGATTTTCTGCTATAGCCACCAGGTCAAAAGCGAACAGTACGGATATGAGTATAGACTCCGTAGGCTTTGCTAGAGTTACCGCAGATGATCGAATTAGTGTTCAGGTGTATACAGGAAGTTCGTGGGTAAATATTCCTGCTACGCCAATTCGTTTGGGTAAATCAATTGCTTACGTGGCTCTAGCTTTAGACAAAATGGGTTTGCCAACCGTAGCTTGGTATGAATCAACTAATGGTATAGATTATGAATTGCATGTTGCACGCTGGAATGGAAGCGCATGGCAAAAATTGGGTAATGTTTTAGCGACTGACTCGGAATTTAGTAGAACTATAAGTCTAGATATTGAGATTGACCCATACAACCGTCCTGTTGTAGCCAGTGATTACTATATAGCTCGTTGGAATGGTAGTAGTTGGGTAAAATTAGGTCAGAGTCAAATTGAGCATTTTCCAGATATTGCTTTTGATAACAGCAACAGACTTATAGTTGCTTCGGCAGGAAGTAAAGGTGGATCTGCGGGGCAATTGGGTAACATTTCTGTTCGTCGCTGGACAGGTAGTGGCTGGTTGCAGCTAGGTGGTAAGTTAGATATATATCTAGACCCAAATCTCCGCTCACAAACCTCTCAAGCTTACATCGATATAGATAGTTCAAACCGTCCAGTGGTGACTTGGAGTGAAGTATTAGATATTGCTACCCCAGAATCAAGCAATGTCTATGTTAAAAGCTGGAACGGTAGCAGTTGGGTTTTGATTGGAAATAAATTGGACAAGGTAGTGACAAATTTTGCTTGGCCGCCTATAAATATATTGACTACACGCGCTGGTAAAGTAATTGTTGGTTGGTCAGAAGCAGGAAAAATCTACTTTAAACAACGCTAACCTCGGTACAAAACTAAGCCCTCGAGAATTCTCGAGGGCTTTTTATTCCAAACAACATAGCTCTCTTATACTAAGCGGTTACACTCATTCTCTATGGCCTCACAAAAGACCGGACTCACCAAAGAAATACTTGTTTTAGCTGCACCCCTTATTTTTCAGAGTTTGTCTTATGTGCTTTTGGGTGTGACAGATACTTTATTTGTAGCTCAAGTCAGTACCGATGCAGTAGCTGCGGTTGGATTGGCTGGGGTGATGTTTTTTGCTATTGTGATTTTATTTCGCTCTACCGCTAGCAGCAGCATTGTCTTTGTAGGGCGGGCCCATGGGGCTAATGATGAGCTAGGTATAGGCAAAGCCGTGTGGAATGTTTTGTCGGTGGTTCTTTTATTGACGGTGGTTTCTTTTGGGTTGCCTTGGGTTTATAGCTTTTTATATCAATTTGCTGCGCCCGATGATGGCTCTATGGTTCGAGAGTTGGGTACAACCTATTTGCGCATTCGGGCTTTTGAAGCTCCTTTTGCTATGTTTAGTGCAGTGGTGTGGGGATTCTTGGTTGGTCGTGGAGATTCGCGTACACCGATGGTGTTGGCCTGGCTACAGGTATTGCTTAATATCTTTTTGTGCTGGCTTTTAGTTCCGGGAAATCTAGGGTTTCCAGCTTTAGGCGTGGCAGGTTCTGCTTACGCCACGGTTACTTCAGTGGTGCTTCATTCTATTTTGAGTGCCTTTATTTTATGGAATAACGAAAATCGCTGGCGGTATAAAACAGGTCGTGTGCGTTTTGCTTCTATGAAAGAATTGCGTGAAGTCTTGCGGGTAGGACTGCCAATGGGCTTAGGAGATTTTTTTGATATTGCGGCCTTTAGTGTATTTTTTGCCATGATTGGACGTTTAGGCACAGAGACCTTGGCCGCTAACAATATCGCTTTGCAATACATGTCTATTTCGTTTACTTTGGGAGTAGCGATTAGTCAGGCCTGCTCGAGCTTAGTGGCTCAATACTTAGGGGCCAAAGAACCCCAGCAAGCCGAGCGTGTAGGTTATAGAGCCATGTTTTTAGGCATGGCCGTGATGGGCATTGTGGGCTTAGGTTACCTAATTGCGCCCAAGTTTTTAATGGGACTCTTCTCGCAAGATGCTACCGTGATTCAAGCCGGGGTAACCATTCTAAAACTGGTTGCGCTCTATCAGGTGATTGATGGTTTAACTATTGTTTTGGGCGGGGCCCTAAATGGAGCAGGAGACACCACCTTTACTATGGTGGCTCGAGCCATTATGGCCTGGGTGATATTTGTACCTGCGGCTTACGTGATGATTTTCGTTTTCAAAACTGGCATTGGTGGAGCCTGGACAGGGGCCTTTATATTTTTGCTTGGTTTAGCAGTTTTATATTTTTGGCGGTTTAGGTCTGGACGATGGAAGAGTATTGAATTAAGCAGATAATCTCATGGGAATAATCGTTTTGCAAACTGGATAATTTGAGCAAGCCAAAAACTCCTCTCCTTTATATTTTCCTTGCTTAGCTACTTTGAGGACTAAACTCGAGCCGCATTTAGGACATGATTGAGGTGTATTCTCATGGTCTTTATCTTTCTTCTCAAGTGATGGGAAAGTTTCAGATTTGATTTCTTCTTTGATTACATTGGGAGTTTCAAGAACTGATTTTAGAGCCTCTCTTATATCATCCAAAGTATAGGCTTGCCTTACGGGAAAGTGAATAATTGGTATTTCTGCTAATTGAAAAGCATGATCAACAAAATCATCTCTATGTTTCCTGTCTTCTTTTTGATGACTGCTATCATCAAGTTCGATAGCACAGATGACAGCAAGAGTTTTGGAGTCACACACAATAAAGTCAATATGTTTATTGGTAATTTTATTGAGCATAGATTGGCGTGTACTTTGAGATAGACCTGATTTGACTTTTATAATATCAGCAAGGCGAACTTTCCCAAAAATCCTATAGTGTGGTTCAAACGTTTGCTGTAACACTCCAAAAAATGAACGCTCCGCTTTTGTAAAGAAATCATCTCTTCTTTCATAGATGTTTGCCTCAATATTCGCTTGCGAAGGTTTCTTAGAACGTTTCAATAAAAACGATATAAAGGCTAAGAGGATCGCAAAAACTATAATCACTATAAAAGCTTTCATAGCTCAATAATGCCCCAAAAGACAAGAATAAGGTTGTTAATTTATCTACTTTCGTAAATACGCAACTGTGACCCCATGCCCACCCTCATACGGCACAGCATCTTCAAAGCGTTCCACAGTGCGGTCATTCTTTAGATAATTTCTTACTGCGTCACGCAGAGTTCCAGTGCCTTTGCCATGCAAGATGCGAATAGGGGAAACCTTTAGAGACTTAGCCTCGAGGATAAACTCCCGCATCTTCTCTAAGCCTTCTTCTACTCTTTCACCACGTATATTTAGTTCTTGCTCAAAACGGGTAGGCGCAGTATAGGCATTTTGTTTTTGCTTGGGTGTATTTTCTTGCTTCTTTATTTTGACGCTGCGCTTAGGTACAGTAATTTTAAGTAAGCCTAGTTGAACCACTACTTCATCGCCACGCATTTCTAAAATTTGCCCATCTGCCCCATAGTCTTCTACATGCACCATTGCGCCAGCTTGCAAAACATTTTTATTTTGTTGCGCTGTGGCTTGTGGTTTGGGGTTAACCGCCTGAACTTGATGCTGGGCTTTCTTGCGAAGTTGTTGTAGTTCTTCTAAGGCTTTAGAGCGTTCTTGTGGATTGGTGGTGGCCACACGTTTGAGTTCTTTGGCGCGTTGCAAAGTATCTTCTAAAAGTTCATCGGCTTTTTCGGCAGCGGCAGCTAGCACGTGTGCTTCTTGTGAACGAAGTCTATCTATTTGTTCTTTAAGCACAATGGCTTCGTTTAGAGCTTGTTCTCTGGCATCCTCGGCTTTTAAGAGTTCTTCGGCAAGTTTGAGGCGTTGACTCTCGAGGGTTTGCAATAAGGACTCGAGCCTTTCACCCTCTGGGCCTAAAATATCAGAGGCTCTTTCTAAAAGCTGATGCGATAATCCAATGCGTTCAGCAATAGAGAGTGCATAACTGCGCCCAGGTTGGCCCACCACAATTTGATAACTAGGCAAAAGCCTTTCTACATCAAAGCGCATAGAAGCATTTTGAATTCCTAAAGTTTCGGAAGCGAAGACTTTTAGTGGGGCTAAGTGGGTGGTGATTAAGCCCCTTGCGCCACTTTCTAAAACTTGTTCTAAAATAGCTTGCGATAACGCTGCGCCCTCGGCGGGGTCAGTACCCGAGCCAAGCTCGTCAATCAAAATCAAAACATTTGGATTAGCTGCATCTACAATCGCTTTTAAGTTTTTTAAGTGACCTGCATAAGTAGAAAGACTAGCCTCAATAGACTGTTCATCGCCAATATCGCTTAATAACGCTTCTATAAAAGGAATAGTTAAACGCTCAGCACCAGCAGCTACAAATAAACCACTGTGAGCCATCAACACGGCTAAGCCCAGAGTTTTGAGCAAAACTGTTTTACCACCAGCATTAGGGCCAGTAATCACCAAAAGGCGAGCATCCTTGTCTAAAAAAATCGAATTGGGAATACAGTTTTCAATTAATGGATGCCTGCCATCAGGCAAGTTATATTTACCCTGATCATTAAAGTTGGGCTTTGAGAGTTTCCATTCATCGGCTAGTCTTGCGCTAGCAGCAATTAAATCTAGTTGTGCCAAAGTCGCAAAGGTTTCTTCTAAACCTTCTTCGTAGGCGAGCCGCTGACCCAGTGCAATTAAAATACGCCGCACTTCATCACGCTCTTCAAATTCCAAAAGAGCCAGTTCGTTATTAAGCGGTACAGCCGATTGTGGTTCTATAAAAACGGTTGCACCAGAATCTGAAATATCTAGTGCAATGCCTGGAACCCTGGATTGAAAGCTGGCAATCACAGGAATCACATAGCGTTCACGGCGCAAGGTGATGATGGGGTCTTGAATGTATTCGCTATAGCTTTGAATAAGTCTGGTCAGTAAATCTCGGATGCGCCCACGCAAAGGAGCTAGCCTGCGGCGAATATCCCGCAGCTTAGGCGTGGCATCATCACGTACTTTACCGTCAATATCTAGCTGTTCACGTACCAGCCGTAAGGCTCCATCAAAGCTGCGCAAGTGTGTAGCGAGTTCTGAAAGGGCTGGACGTTCGGAAGCCAGAATGGCCCGCTTGATGGTTCCAGAAGCCTCCATAGTGTAGGCAATCTGCAAAAGGTCACTACCCTCGAGCATTTTCCCATCATGAATAGCAGCAACATAGGGGCGCACATCGGTTACACCACCAAGGGTAATGGCTGGGCCTACCAGAGCTTCATTGGTGCATTGCCAGGATTTATCAATCTCGTCTTTACTTAGAGTGGGCGCAAGTGAAAGTGCCAGCTCTCTGCCCAGATTGCAAGCCGTGCGTTCAGATAGCGCAAGGCGAATGCGGGAGAAGTCTAGTTTGGTGAGGGTGGTTTCGGCGACTTTCACAAGGGTACAGTATACGTGCTTTGGAGAAAAAAAGTGTTCAAGTCACTGTTGAAACTAGGTTATTCACTGCGAATTTTTGATGAAAATTAACCACCATTTGTTGTGACTAATCCCAGGCTTGCTAAGCGAATTGATAAAGACTGTACACTTACCCCGAAATGTTCAGCCATTCTGTAAATTTCTAAATCATCAAGTGCATCAAAGGGGCTTGCATCTAAGTAACTTACGATTTCATCTTCGGGCAGCAGTAATTCGGCAGCAAAGGCATTAGCTTGAATTTCTTGAGGATTTGTGCCAGTTGATGACCTTTGATTTCTAAAAGAAACAGTATACGAATCAAAAAATTCTTTGGAGATGCTTTGGTGTAATCTAAAGTGCCCGAGTTCGTGGGCTATAGTAAATCTTTGTCGATTTGGGTGATGATCTTTATTTACACCAATAATAGCTTCGCCATCTTTTTCAATTATGAAACCTGATGTTGTCTTGTCTAGATCAAGTGCGACTACTCTTACCCCTAAAAGGCTTGCCAGTTTTTCAACATTAATAGGGACTGTGCTACCAAATTTTCTATGAAGTTCACGAGCTGACTGTTTGGCTTTCTCAATGAGTGACATTCTTTTACCTCCCTAAAAGAATTACTTACCTTTATAAAGCTTTTCAATAGCCTGTTTAGTTTTATCTGGAAGTTTACTTGTAGCAGTTAGTGGGCCAACCTCGAGATTATCTAATTTCGGCTTAAACTCCTCACTGTCAGGCAATATCTCGACCACACGCTTATTTAAGGCCAAGCACATTTCGTACAAAATGTGAACGGATAAATTTTGTTCGCCATTTTCAATGTTGCTAATGGTTGCTCGAGATAAACCCATTAAATTAGCAAGTTCACCCTGAGTCATCCTATTAGGTGTGTTTTTCCTAGCCTTTTGCAGCTTCACACCTATGAGTTTGTAAAGTCTTTGATTATCGAAGCTCATTGTAGCAAGTATGTACACATGCGCCTACGCTTGTCAAATCCATGTAATGTAATGTTGGCATTAAAATTTACTCAAGCCGGCATTTCTTGAAATATATGTGTTAGAATGGCTTCGCACTATATGTTCTGGGTTGACACTTAGATTATAGTGAAATACAATATATTGTACTAAGGAGCTGATTGAGATGTAGATATAGTATAAATCCCACAAACGAAAGCGTTCATGGGATTCCCATGAACTAACCCAAAGCTGGGGTAGCTCACAGGTATTGCTAAAGTGTAGGAACTTTAAGATACCACGAGATACCCCCTTAGAGCAGTGTTCTACATTGCATTTTTAGGAGGTTCTTATGGAACCACAAATAGGTAAAGTCTGTGCAAATCTGCCAGGCAAAGACAAAGGTCAAGGTAAAGAAGCAGAATTTGTACAGGTTATTGCTGGAACATCCGGTGATGTTAGTGGATATGTTCTTCAACACTTAGCCAACCCACAAAGTTCAAATTCCCATCCAGTTAATATGTTTGTTTTCCCTTCAAACTCGAGGTTTGTTCCAAATTCAAGCATTATCGTTCATAACGGTGGTGGTAATAATGGTTACGACAGTGCTGGGAATTACCATATTTATACTGCGGGACTTCATGGAACAGGAAATTGGAAACTCAACAATAAAGGTGACATTGTTACCCTCCTCAATGCTCAAAAAAATGAAGTGAGTCGCCGTGTATTACAAGGTAATGAGTGTGAAAGTATCGGTTCACCTATAGTGATACCTCCAACTTCTCAACCAAGGGCATATGGTAACTAAATTATGGATGCGACTCTACCTTTACCTGTATGGTTTGACAAAGATATCAATCGCTGGAAAATAGAAGTACAAGAAATGACGGAACGCTTCCCCCACATGAAATGGGGGGAGCGTCTGCGTCCATATCATCACCGTTTCTGGCGAGGTTACTTACATCCTTTGTATCCAGGATGTGATGCTGGTCTTCTAGCTGTACACCTGAAACAACAGTTGCCTGTCATTGTTAATACTCGAGGTGCGCTGTTACCAACACAAGATGTTCCACCTTTGCCAATAGAAGACAAAAATGAGCTATATGTTCCCTATCTTATCGAATTGGTTTACGATGAACCTCCGACAGTTCCAAGAGTATATGTTTTATACCCAAAGATAGACAAAATTGTCTTTCCAAAACACCCACATATGTATCTGAATAGTCATCCATTAGGTAGCGTTCAAAATGCCATCTGTACGTTCGCCCCACATGACGGTGAATGGAGTTGGGAAATATCAACAGCTAGTAAGTTAATCGAGTGGACATCTATATGGTTGGCGAATCATATCTTGTGGGTTCAAACGGGGGAGTGGTTGGGTCCACAAGCATCCCATGAAACTATAGACCTTTACAAATCAATTAGTGACAAATCACTGTGTCACTGTGGTTCAGGTAAACCTTATAGTTATTGTCACAAGAAATCAGATAAGCAGAGTTTAAAAAAACCAAGAAATTTTCAGACTCTTAGGAGGTAGGTAAATCATGGAATTAATTTTTCAACCGTTTTTATCAATTGTGTGGGCAGGAGTCATTTTGTTGGTTGGAGCTTTAGTATTGTTGTTTAGCCTGCGCATTTTTAGCAATAACAAAGTTTTGGCAATCGTATCATTGGCTCTAGCCGTTGGTGTACTTGCAAAGGGTACTTTGATGGCATTCCAAGGCCCATTGGGTTCTTTTGGATGGCTTGCTCCTATTTTATGTATTGTATTTCCTTTAGGAATCTTGTTCGGTGCTGAAGAAAAAACATATAGAAATAGGTGGTAGAACATTCTTAACTGTTAGAATTCGAGATGTAATCACTATAGCTCGAGTTCTAACAAGATTATCTATTTTCTAATGAAGAAACTTCCAAACTCTTTACCTATCACCCTTCAAAACTATTACAAGATGGCTGAAGTCGGGATTTTAGATGCGACATCAAATGGTAATGCCTAGCGATTTGCCCCCAACCCCACTTCTCCACAAGCCAGCACCCTTCCATCTAGCGCATATACATAAATAAAATTATTGGTTTTTGCAATCTGGTCATAGGTCAGGCTGGTATAGGTTGCGCTAGCTGTAGGGTCAGCAGGAACTGAAGGCACATCATTAAGTAGAAGCAAAGAGGGCCGACCCGGGCCGCAGTCACCCTGAAAAACCTCGAGCGGGAAGCGGTCCCCACTCTGGATGTTATTTAGGGTCACTATCACTCGAGCGGTTCCATCGGCTTCTTCGGCTACTTGCATTTGCCCATAAACATTGCTACCACTTACTGCATAAATCCCGTAGCCTTCGGTGCGCATACTAGTAGCAAACTCTTCAGGTTTTACACCCGTTGGCAAGGTACTGCCCTGAGCTACGCCAGTTTGTTCTATAGTTCCAGGCGTTGGAGTTGTTTCACCAGAGGTTGTTTCGGTTTGCGCTGTTTCTGTAGCAGGTGTTGTTTCTGTAGTAGTTGCGGCGGTTGTAGCAGTACCGACTTGTGATTCTGGACCTATGACACCACAAGAAATAATGGTTTCTAGGTCTTCGGGAGATTGATGCACATTAAGGTAATAAGCACCACTTGTAATTTCGGCATAGGGCACAGTGGTCAGGGTAATGCTTAAACCGCTATCTCCACCTATGTTCTCGAGGGGGACGACTACATCGCCATTACTACCACAGGAACCAGAATGAATATGGGAAGGATAAACTTGCTGGCCGGCCAGCCCAGTCATATTGATAACAACTAGGGTCTGACCCAGACCATAATCAATAAAGTCAACATTTCCGCTTGCTTTACTTTCATTGACCTGAGATAGCCAGTATGAGGTTTTTTGGATTGGGATAATAGTGTTTTGGCCCCCAGCTAGTGAGAAAAGAACTAGGATAAGAGCCAAAAGGCTTTTCTTTGTTTTCATAATAACTCCTTAAAAATAGAGCACTTTAAGATTAAGAGGCTACAGGGAGCATCCCAAAAAAGCTGTTTAGGGCATTAATTCTACAACTGAGGCTATCTAAAAAATAGATAATACCTACTATAGTTAAACCAGATAATGCCTGCTATAAGCTATAGTCTAACAGATTTACTATAAAGTTTTTTCAAAATGAGTGAGCCAAAACCCTGATTCCACTTCTTGTTGCCTAACGGTTTGAAAGCCTAAGGATTGATAGAGCTTTACTGCCGGAAGATTTAAACTGGCTGTTACAACTAGGAGTTTATTGGTTTGTAGATGGGTTTCTAAAAAGCTGATAAGTTTTTTGGCAATTCCTTTGCGAAAATGACCTGGATGAACTATAACTCGGTGAATATCTAACACATAAGAGCTTTGTTTATAAGCAATAACACCTGCAAGGATGTCTTTTTCAAACCAGCGATAGAACGTTTCTGTAGATGCTTGCAAGTCTTCAAGCGTTTCTTGCAAAGGGGAGATATCCTCACTGCCAATCAATTTTGCCTCAACGCTGTAAGCAAGCCGTTGTAGCTCTAAAACCTCGAGGACTATAGAAAGATTAGAAATCGCAAGTGGCTTGATCATAAAAAAATCCCCTGGTGGGGTGACCAGGGGGTATTGAGAGGGGATGAGGAAGAAATCAAAAGTTATTTGCCAGAGGCAAGCTTAGAGGATTGTCGTTGAGGAGGGGCGGTGCGAGGAGCAACTTCGGCTAGTTTAGCAGCCATATACTCACGGAGCACATTAACAGAGATACCTAGTTTTTGGGCATTTTGCTGTAGGGTCGTAGTTGTGGACATGATGCGCCTCCTTTAAAGACTCGAGCAACATTGTGCTCTAGAAACATATCATGCGCTAAAACTCTGTGAGAAAAAAGAGATGTTTGTCCCCAAAGTTCATGTAGTGAAAAAGTTTGCATTGGATAAAGGCAGAAAGGCAGACAAGGAGAAGGGGAGACAAGGAGAAGGGGAGACAAGGAGTAAGTAGTGAGTAACGAGGGGTGAGTGAAAAGCAGAGGGCTATGTAAGGCAATAGGTTTTAGCTAAACGCTAGCCCCTAACCCCTGTAATTTTCAATCTAACCTAGGGATTTTGAATTGCTGAGAAGGCTTCTGGAGCTTTTAGTCCACGCCAGTTGAGTTTACTGTTACGCACGGGGGGCCAAATCACTGAGGTGGCTTTGCCAGCAAAGGACATAAAAGGCACAGTTCCATAGATTCTCGAGTCACAGCTATTATTGCGGTTATCGCCCATTACAAAATATTCACCTTCAGGCACAGTTAAGTCAGTCAAGCGACTGTTGGGTCCCACACGACCACCCTTGTCAACAATAAAACCCTGGTCTAGTGCGGTTCCATTGACGTTTACATTGCCGTCAGCATCTACTATGACATGATCACCAGGTAAACCAACCATACGTTTTACTAAAAAAGCCCGTCGCCCTTGGCGGCAGGGTGAATCAGCCTTTTCACGAAAAATGACTACATCGCCACGTTTATAATCGCCCAATACACCTGCGCGGCGCAGCCAGGTTTCATATTTGGGTACAAAAAGCCTATCCCCAAATAACAGGGACTCAATAATCCTGCCCGAGCCGCCATCTAGATTAGGTGACATAGAACTGCCAGCTACACCCACCGTAGTAAATAAAAAGGTAGTGACAATCAGGGCAATAATGATGGCTTCGGCATAGCCTCTAACTTCACGCCAAAGTTTTTGATTGAAACTTAATTGAGGTTTATCTTCGGTTTGATTGTTTCTTGCCATAGTTACCAACTTTATAGGTTTGAGTGATGCTCTAGGCATCGTTTTAGCCCGTTTAGCTTATCACGTCTTTTAAGGAAGGTGATGGGTCATGGGTGATAGGTGACGGTTCTAAACTTATCACCTGTTTTTGACTTACTTACGAAAGACTGATTTAATACCCCTATGCTTCTTCATGTTATTGCAGATTTTGGATACGCTGACCTAGCTTTTGCCGAGGTGGCCCAACGCTTAAAATTTTTGTTGCCTCATGCTGAGTTGGTTTTAACCTCGGTGTCGCCATTCTCTACCTTGGCGGCTGGGTTTTGTGTGGCCCAACTGGGGCTTAATCAGGCTCCGCCAGAGATGATGATTTTTCATAATGTGGCCCCACGCAAGGATAATCAGGCTGCACGACAAAACAATGATGGTGAACGGTTAGCCTATGCGCTTTTACCTAATGGGGTAAGGGTGGTGGGGGTCAATGCAGGTTATGCTTTTTCTTTTATAAAACATGCTGCTAGTGAAATGTATTTTGTCAATGTGGCTTCGGCAGGGTCACAATTTCGTTCGCGCGATATTTTTCCGCAGGGTGTTTTGGCAGTTGCGGAAAAACAAGACCAGGCCTTATTAGAGCCTCTTCAACCTGAAAGCATTGCCGATATTCCAGAAGGATGCGTGGCTTATATAGATGGGTTTGGTAACATTAAAACTACTTTTAGTAAAATCCCCAAGGTGGGGCAGAACCTTAAAGTAACCATAGTAGGAAAGACCCTCGAGGTTTTGGTGAGTGATGGTAGTTTCTCGGTATCACAAGGAACCTTGACCTTTGCACCAGGAAGCAGTGGCTGGCTAGAAAAAGGAAGAGAGGTGCGCTGGATGGAACTCTTCTTGCGTGGTGGGAGTGCTCATCAAGCCTTTGGTCATCCAAAGGTTGGCGATAAGATAGAACTCGAGTTCATTCTAAGTACCCATCCACAATTACATTAGACTAAAGCCACCTCAGAGAAATTGATATTGAGGGTATTACCAACCGCAGCAAGAGCTTGAGAGGTTATGTAGAAGAGGAGTTGTTCTTCTGCATAATCTTCAGGCTTAAGCCAGTAATACTTGAGCATCTTCCACAAAATTTCAATGAGGTTAAGCTGGGGTGAATAGGGTGGCAAGTAAAAGAGGATTAAACCCCGAATCTCCCAAACCTTACGCTGTTGTTGAATGATTTTAGCGGTGTGAATCGAAGCGTTGTCCAAGACAATGACAGTAGGTTTTTCAAGTGTAAAAGATAAACGCTCGAGATAATCAAATACGAAGTGGCTGGTGATGTTGCCTGTGGTGGTGGTAAACATAAGTTTGTTATTGCGTGAGAGTAACCCCAAGCAGTTCAGCCCTTTGCCTTTGGCAGATGGCATAAAGACATCCTCATCAGGAAACTGCCAACCATAAGGTACACAGGGTTCCAAGCAAACACGGCTTTCATCAGCATAGTACAGGTCAATCAGACTTGCCCTTGATAAGCGTTCTAGCTCAGCTAGGGCTTCCCGCTTATAGGCATACGTCTCGTCACAGGGCTTCTGTTGAGGATGCTTTCGGATGCGTTTATAACGGCAAGCACGTTTTTTATATAGCGTTCCAGGGTCTTCTGACTAAACTGCTTCTCCAAGGCTTCTTCCAATTCTGCTTTAGCAAGACAAAGGCGTTGCCGATTCGCTTTCACCACTTCTTTGATTTTGGCATCATCGGTTTCTTCATTCAAGATGGCTTTGCGTCCTCGTCCTGGTTTCGTTTGCAGTCCCTCGATACCTTCTGCTTCATAGCGTTTAATCCAGCCATTGACTGCCATCTCACAACTATCTACGATCTTTGCAATGTCCTCGGAACTTCGTGTCTCACTTTTTAGTAGCATCATCTGACAGCGTTTCCTGTAGGCATGGCTTTGACCTGTTTCATAACCTCGGTTTAAGCTTTCCCTTTGCGTTTCCGTTAGCTCTAATTTCTTGCTTGGGCGACCCATGTGAATAAGTCTAACCTAATTCTGTACGACTACTTATAGCGGTGTGCTAAACTATGTTTAGCATTCCCTCGTGCAATATATGTTCGCTAATTTTTTCTTTATTTTGTTTAGAAACCAGCCTAAGTTCAGAGTCTTGGGTGTTGCCCTTTTGCTACTTTTGGTAGTTGGCTGGCTTGATTACCTTACTGGGTCATATCTTTTCTTTGATATTTTTTATCTGGTTCCTATAACCATTTCGGCTTGGTTTGTAGGGCGTAATATAGGGTTTAGTTTTGCTCTAGCCTCGGCCTTAATTATTTTTATGACCAATTGGAATAGTGAAGCAGCCTTTAGGATTGAAGTCTGGAATTTTGCTGCACGTTTTGCCTTCTTTATGTTGTTCGCTCAGCTAAGTAGTGTGCTTGGTACAAAACTCGAGAATGAAACCCAGTTGGCCCGTACTGATTTTTTAACGGGGGCCAGCAATGCCAGGGCCTTTTATGATCAAGCCCAAATGGAAATCAACCGTTCTCACCGCTCAGGCCAACCCTTAAGTATTGCTTATATTGACCTAGATAATTTTAAGAAAGTGAATGACACCAGAGGTCACGGTGAAGGAGACAAAGTTTTAAAAATAGTGGTTGAGACACTCAAACAAACCTTGCGTGGCAGTGATTTTGTAGCACGTTTGGGCGGAGATGAATTTGCAGTGCTACTTCCTGAAACCAATTATGTACAATCTAAAGCTCTGATCCAACGCTTGCATTCAACTTTGCTTACAAGCAGCGATGCCTATGGTTGGCCAGTCACCTTTAGTATAGGAGTGTTGACCTGCCTCGAGGCCCCAGAAAATTTAGAAAGCATCATCGCTAAGGCTGATGAACTGATGTATAAAGTAAAAGCTTCAGGTAAGAATGCTATCTTACACAGCACCTTGCAAACGGGCTAGGTGTTTACTTTTTTCATGTAAGTAAGTTATAGGCTTTAGAGTATACAAAGACATATGAAACATTGTTCTGAAAAGAAGTCTGAGATTTTCTAAGGAGCAAAACTATGAGTCTTAAAGCTTGGAGTCAATTTCGCAGTTATCCGCTCCAGTCAGTGTTGATTATATTGGCCATTGCGCTGGGGGTAGCGGTGGTGACGATGGTTGCAGCCTCATTGCAATCGAGCAATGCTCTAAGCAATAGCCAGCTTGACCAGCTTTGGAGCCGTGAAATGCGTCTGCAATCTAAAAAGAATGATTGGAGTGCATTTTACCAAAGTAGCACGCCGATTCCTGTACGCGAAGTGGGCTTGGCAACCGACGAAAAAGTTGTTTTGAGCCTAGACGATTTAGCCAAGGCTAAAGAAGCCGCGCCTTTGATTGATTATGCTTACTTGAGCGAGTGGAGTTCTTTGCAAAAACTTCAAGATGACGACAGCATGTTAAATCTCGATGTCACTTCGGCAACGGCTGATTATGTTAAAGCAGCAAAGCTTAAAATCTCTAAAGGTAGCTTACCTAGCGACACAGACTTTACTGAGCAACGCAAAGTGATTGTGCTGTCACAAAGAGGACTCGAGCAACTCGGTATTGATAAAAGTATAGTGGGTCAAAGTGTTCAATTTACAAACTGGGACGGTACATCTATAGAGTACACTGTTATTGGCATTTTAGAAAAACCAGAAAATAATTTTGGCGGACAAGAATCCAACTCGCTTATTCCTTATTCACCACCACCTTGGGATGGAGGTGAACCAAGAGAACTTATCTTTGCTATAGAAGACCCTGACAACCTAGATGCAGCCAGAGACCAGCTAGCAGCCTTTGCCCGTAGGACCTGGGGTGAGCGGGTCAGCGTGTCATCTAATAATGTTAGTAATGATGGGCAAATACGGCTTATGAATATTGTGATTGCTGCTTTTGTTTCTACTGCACTGGTAGCTGCTTCACTCAACATCATGAACTTAATGCTGGCAAGAGTTCTCAAGCGTAGCCACGACATTGGCATTCAGCGCAGCCTTGGTGCAACTACCAACACCATCATCTGGAGGTTTCTAAACGAAGCTTTGCTGCTTGGCGTTTTAGGTGATTTGCTTGGCATTGCTGCCGGCTACGGCTTACACAAAATCTATAATAACTATCAAAGAACATTTTATGGTGAACAGTTTGGATTTGTCTCATCTGGATTTTCGCCTATGACTGCTTTGATTGGTTTTCTGGTGGCCTTGGCAGTGAGTCTACTCTTTGGGCTTTACCCTGCCATTCGTGCTTCAAAAACCCGTATCATCGAAGCCTTGAGGGGAGTCTAGGATGAATGCTGTGCTAAGAAAACTACGCCGTAAACCGCTTCGTACCTTTCTAACACTCTTACAAATTGTTTTGGGCGCACTTGCGATGACGCTGGCTTTATCGGCTTATCTGGGTGCAGTGCAAAGACAAAACGTAGCTCAAGCAGATCGCTTTGATTTGGTAGCTGGTCATATGGACAAAGAAAATAATGGGTACACAAATTACAATATCATGACCCAAGAAGATTTGACAGCTATCCTCGAGCTTACCCCTGATATTGAAAAAGCTGCCCTCTTTTCACCGGCATGGAATGTAAATGTTGAAATAGAAGGGAAACTCTACCAGTTTATTAGTAGGTCACAAGGCGGTGGTTATGTAAGCGCAGTGTATTTTGAGCTTATAGGTCTCGAGCCAACTCGAGGTTCATTTTTTACTACGAAAGATGCTGAGGCCCAAGAAGCAGTAGTTGTTCTATCTGATGAATCTGTCAAGATTATCTTTGGTGATACTGACCCCATAGGTCAAACGCTCAACCTAATGCCTGACGAAAATATGCTGAGCTATGATGAAAATGGAAATCCTTTACCTTTAGACCCTCCTGTTGCCTATACAGTAGTTGGAACCTTTGCGGATAAGACAGGAAACTCTATAGAGGCCAGAGACCAAACCTATGTTTACTTTCCTATTTGGAAAGCACCTGAATTTTTTAATGCTGATGCAATGACAGTTCTTGCTAAAGAAGGTCAAGGTGATGTGGCTCGAGAACAAATTATTACGGCTGCCAGAGATACCCTTAAAACTAAACTGGCTGAACAAGGTGCAGAAGAAGGCAAAGACTTATACATCAAAGAAATAGGTGAGGATATTTGGAATCAAACCCCAAGCAATAGCCTTGATCCTACAGTTGTCATGTTCGGGCTTTTCGGCATCGTTGCACTTATTTGTTGGTTCTATCGGTATTTTCTCCATCATGCTAGTAGACGCTTTAGAACGTGAACGCGAGACTGGTATTAAACGCGCTTTGGGAAGTACTAGAGGCAGAATCAAAAGGGAGATGACCCTCGAGGCCACCCTACTCTCAGGGCTTGGTGGGCTACTCGGTGTATTAGTAGCTGCACTGATTATTCCTTTATTGCTCCAACAAGTCGGCGATGCCCTTTTTTGGAATGTCAATTTACGCTGGCAGCCACTGGCGGCAGCGATTGTTTTTGCGATTACACTTTTACTTGGAATGGTACTGGGGTTCTTTCCTGCCCTTAGGGCCTTGAGGGTGCGACCTGTGGAAGCCCTAAAAGGCGCATAACTATCATTACACAATCTACGAATATTTATGAAGATTAATTCCAAGACATTCAAACTGTTTCATGTTGAGATGTATTAAGCTATAAAAAACACTATGAACCCCGAACCCATCGTCCAAACCCGCACCCGCCCCAAAGGCGAAAAACGCCGTCGTCCCTGGGGTTTGCTAGCTTGGGTGGCAGGTGTTCTAGTGGTCTTGACTGTGGTTCCCTTTTTAATACTTCGCCCCAAGGTCGATACCTATACCTTGCGTAGCTATGAAACCGCGATTGTGCAGAGTGACACCCTAATTGATTATATGCGCGCTTCGGGTAGTGTGGTGCCGCGTTTGGAACGTTCGGTGCTGGCCCCCGTCGAAGGAACCCTAGCCGAGTGGCTAGTTGCTGAAGGTGATGAAGTGACTGAGGGTACAACCCTTGGAACCTTAACTTCTAAAACCTTGGGTCAAGATATTGCCGATGCCGAAAAAGAAGTACAAACGGCTCAGCTTGCTGGTGATAAATTAAAACTCGAGCAAGAAAATGCTATCCACCAAGAAATGCTGGAACTTGGCAATAGCCAAATGGTTTTGCAAGATGCCCAGGCAACTCTGGAAACTACCCAAAAACTTTTTGAGATTGGCTCGGCTTCAAAAAATGAACTTAGTGCAGCGCAGCAGAAAGTAAGCCAGGCTCAGCAAGATATAGAAAATAAACAGCTCTCGCAACAAAATGCAGCCAGTAGCCGTGAATTAGCTACCACAGAAGTTCGGTTAAAACTCGAGCAGGCCCAAAGTAAACTAAGCAATGCCCAGGAAAAACAAACCCAGCTTACACTCACTGCTCCTGTTACGGGTCGGGTCATGAAACTTTCGGCTACGGTTGGGCAAAGTGTGCAATCACAAACGGTCTTAGCTACTGTAGCTAGTAGCCAGGATGTGCGAGTGGTTGCTAAATTTCCTGAGTCTCAAGCCAGCCGGCTTAGTGTGGGGCAAGTGGCCAAGTTAAAAATTTCCAATCTTGATTATGCAGGTAGTGTGATACAAATTTCACCCAATGCTGAGTCGGGGCAGAAGGGCCCCGTAGTTCCTGTGGCACTTGCTTTTGATAGTGCTCCCCAAGATATACGCATCGGGGCCAGTAGTGCAGTAGAAATAGAAGTGGGGCGCAAGGAGGACGCGCTGTTTTTGCCCAGAGGTGCTTATCTGAGCACTGGTGGTGAACGTTTTTTTATTTAATCACTGGTCACAAGGCCACACGTACCGAAACTATTTTTGGTTTGGTAGACGGCAACAATGTAGAAGTGCGTGAAGGTCTCAAGCTGGGAGATAAAGTCATTGTTGGTTCTTATGAGGCGTTTAAGGAAAAGGTAGAGATTTCTTTAGTGATTGAGGGAGAGATTGAATAAAAGCAATTGAAAATTCAAGGTTGAAGATTAAAAATTAAAAACAATCCTTCGGTTTTGCTCAGGGCAAATCTTGAATTTCTTATTTCTTGCACCTATGCAAAAGGTGGGGAAAATATGCAATTTAGCTTTTGAAAAGATACCATTTAAGCCAGTAAACGCGAATAGTACGTCTAAAGTTAGCGAGGGTTTTGCTTAAATATACAGCGTTCTATGCTGGTGCAAGAAATGAGATTTTCAACTTTGAATCTAATCAGTTGGGAGACAATGATGAGCGATACTAGCATGATCGAACTAAAAAACATCTTCAAGGTTTACAACATGGGAGACGTAGACGTGCCTGCTTTGGACGGTGTGAACTTTGCAATGCAACGTGGGGAGTTTGTTTCGATTGTAAGACAGTCTGGGTCTGGCAAATCTACGCTTCTACATTTGTTGGGTTGTTTAGATAATCCAACTTCTGGAAAGTATGAACTCGAGGGCAATGACATCACCCAATTACCTGACCATGAACTCTCGCGTATTCGCAATAAGCATTTTGGTTTTATCTTTCAAGCCTATAACTTGCTTTCAGATATGACTGCCTTAGAAAATGTTGAGCAGCCTTTGATTTATGCCAAGGTCTCAGCCAAAGAACGTCGTGAAAGGGCTAGAGCCATGCTCGAGAAAGTTGGTCTAGCCGATAGACTAAAACACATGCCTAATCAACTCTCAGGTGGACAGCAGCAGCGCGTAGCCATTGCCCGTGCTCTGGTCAACAACCCCACACTTTTACTGGCTGATGAGCCTACTGGAAACCTGAATACAGAGGCAGGGAATGCTGTATTAGATATTCTCTCCGGGTTGCATAATGAAGGCATGTCAGTGGTGATGGTAACCCATGACCAACGTATTGCCGATTTGGCTAAACGCAAGGTGCTGGTGCAAGATGGGAAAATTATTCAAGATCAATAGCCTGGAAAGTTTTTAGTCAAAAAATATATCACCCACTGTATGGTAGAAATTACGGCTTTGGTTTGATATGCCTTTAGATTTTGTGGCTGTGAAAAGTTGCTTGGTTGAAATGCTACTTGGTTGAAATGCTACAAATAGAGCAGTGTCTAGGCAAGAGATTTGTCCTAGTCGTAGATACTTCTATATATTGGCAATGTTCAAAAAGGCTTGTACATTCATGTCACTACTCGTATAGTGATAATGTTCTAAACAAGTTAACAAGCTTTTTTGAAACGTGTGTATCTATCTAGACATTGAATGTTCTTTATCCGCCAAATACAGTGCGCAATGTATTTACAAACACCTAATGCTAAAGATTTCTGCCAAACAAAAGTTTTGAGGAAATTCTAAAAAAGAAAGGCTCGTCATGACTCGCAAGTACGAAATTTGGCTCAAAGAACGTATTATTGCTCTTGGGTTCATTTCATCACATCCTTATTTGGAAGATAAAAGAGTAGGTTCAGTATTTCCAATTACTAGAAGCAAAGACGAACAGGAGACCACTACCGCGCTCGAAGTTTGGACCACTTGCCCATGAAAACTTTTCTTCTACCCAATCAAGTGAAGAGATGATCAGAGAACTTATGTCACCGATTATTGATGGAATGACGACCCAAGGCTACGCGATTGTTCTAGTCAATATGAAAGAAGAATCTGAAATGTAAGGTAGTAATCCTCGAGCTTAAAGCTCTTGCAACACATGCACCTATAGCACATTAGCATTTAGAGATTATAGTCATTATTCCTTCAATAAATTCACGGCAAGCACTAAAAAAGCTGCCCAGGATAGTCAATCTATAGCTGAGTTTGTCTACGACTAGCACCGAACCATTCGATAAGTTCAGAGTGAGACTGAACTTGATAGTAGTTTCACTTAAACTTTGTAGTCCGAAATTTAAGTGAATTCCTGCTATAACTTGCGAGGCTAGGTTATTTTGCCATAAGTGGGGATCTATTTAAAGAACTTTTTTGTAACCGTATAGAGTAGTTTGATTCATCAATATCAGTTATTTCTTGTCTAAATAGAGTAGTGCTATTTGAAACCTCATTGCGCCTTTTAAGTTCAAGAGTCTCTAATAATTCTGTATCACTTGGCAGTGCCTTACCCCATACAATATGTTTGTCAAGCAACAGTTCCTGAAGTGCCATGGCCACAACATTATGTGATACGCGGTCAAGGTCTTTTGGATAATCTTCTTTTGCCAGTGTGCTAGGAAATCCTTTTTTAAGTTGAACTGCACGTTTAGCTACAATGGTTGAAAGCCGGTAACGTGAGTCTGTTAAATTTAATAATGCGTCATAACCAATAGTATCCATGTCTTACCTCCACAAACAAAAGAACTTATATTCGTTGACTATCGGATACGTTTTTACTGGCCTAGCTGTCTAACACCAACTTAGTTACAGTGATTGTGATAGCTTCTGGTCCTCGAGGGCTTTCTTCGCTTTTGAACATAACCTGATCCCCTTTTTCTAGTTGATGTTTCCCCTCTCCATGAATTGCAGAGGTATGAAAGAACACATCTATATTTCCTGAATCTGAATGAATAAAGCCGTAACCTGTTTTTTTATCAAACCATTTAATTTTCCCACTTTTCACAAGTGTCCCATCTTTCTTTATGCAATAGCTATATATCTTTTAAGAAAATACTTGTTCGTCTCGAGAAGACCAATTTTATCTACTACACTTAAGTCTTTACTTTGTTATGGTAATAAAGTTTTAAGCAAGTTTATACCCACATTCAGTGAAAGGGGTACACCACGATTAAACGACCCTAGAGACAAGGCTCCTTGCCCCTGTTGCAACTGTTCAGCAAAATTAAAACTAAAGAGCGAGGTGTAATTTATTCCTAGACTCTGGGCAATGTTCTGATTGACTTCAATAATTTCAGCTTCAAAAACCACCTGTGGCATTTCAGCATCAAGTTTGGTAATGACCTGATCAATGAGCTCCTTATCCTGAGGATTGACAATCACTAACAAAGCCCTTTGACGTGTATCAATCTCGACTTTGATATTGCTATACATACTTTTTAATAAACTTGCTACTTGAGAAGGTTCAGCATTGGATAATTTATAAACAACAGGGGCACGCTCATCATTGCCGAGTGGCTCTGGTGTGGAACCTAAGACCTGATTACGAACAACGGTCAGAGTATGTTCATCTGCGGATATCGTGACATAAAACGGGCCACCTACCTGAATAAAAATATGATCGGATTTTTGTGTAACCTTAAAATCATGCGGGAAGAATATCCCAAAGCTACCCAGCACTGCATCAGGCAAGGTAATGGTCTGTTTGTCATTATCTGCAATATAACGAACAGGAGCCTCACCCTCAAAGGTTACGGTTTCGCCTTCATAGCTTGGCCATAGACGGTTCTGAGCCAAGGTTACACTTGAAAATACTAAGATAAAAATCAAAAGATAATATTTCATGGGGCCTCCAAAGAGAGTAGATTACTTCCATCCGAAATTGTTAACTGTAAATCACTAAGGGTTAAGACTTGACCGCGTGTAACAAGGTGTGTGAGGGCATTTGACCTCATCTCGCCAGCTTCAGCTAGAATGCCATCGCCATCGTCGTCACTGGCAGCAACAAAACTTAATTCTGAGGATAGGTTGTTAAGTTGAAAACTTAAATCATCTTGCACTAGTGTCCAGGTGACAATGATGTTGTCTTGTAAGGCTAAAATATAGATACGTGGTGTAGAGGTAGAAACCACACGCCCACTAGCAAGACCATAGCCGAATTGATGATCATAGCCCATCACACCTAATTCAGTAGCAGTGTTTGAAAGTGATTTACTGACTAGGTTCGGTTTGATTCCAGAAGACAAAGCTAGAGCAGCTAAACCTGCAGCTTGTGGGCTGGCCATTGATGTGCCATTTCTAATGCTGTAACCATCTAAATCCGTTGATAGAATGCCGTCTTGAACACCATCACCATCCTGATCCTGACTAGAATCACCACCGTAAGCAGTGATTATGGTTCCAATGCCTTTATTGGCATACCAGGGTTGATAGGCCGTTTTTGGGCCAGCCAGTGCAGTTACAGAAACCACTCCTGGTAAGGCAGCCGGATAAGCTACTGGGCCACTGTCGTTACCGGTAGCGGCAACCACCACTACCCCTTTTTCCAAAACTTTATTGATAGCCTCAGCCATGATCTCTGAATAGCTATTGGAACCCAAAGACAGATTGATAACCTGAGCTGGGTGGGGATTAGGCTGCGGACCTAAACCGGCTTCCCATAAGATGCCCTGGGCTACAGTAAAGCTGCTTCCACCTGATAATCCTTCGAGAACACGCACTGGCAATAATTTTGCTTCAGGTGCTGTACCAGAGACGAGGCCATTGGCAGCAATCAAACCAGCCACATGGGTGCCGTGACCAGCAATATCCACAGGGTTGGTGTCGTTATCAATAAAGTCATATCCAGGTAAGAGATTGGAGATTAAGTCAGGATGATCCAGATCAACACCTGTATCTACAACCGCTACAACTACATCCTGACCTTTGGTTTTCAGCCAGGCTTGATCTACACCGATTAAATCCAAATGCCACTGTTTACCTTGAGGTGTAGAACTTTGCGCTGTAAGCTCGAGTCCGTCTACCTTGACAGGAATATCCCATTCCACTCTTTTACCCTGAAATTTCAGAGTATTAAATGCAGCTAGGGCTTCTGCATGACTGACAAACTCGAGTCGTGTGGCATCCAACTCTGATGAACTCTGCCATGATTTAAGTGCATTGCAGCTTAATGCAAGACTCTCGAGTAATTGATGTGTGGGCGTATAGAGGCTCGAGCAATGCTGTTGATAACCCGACACACCAATATCCTGATAAACAATAATCGAAGTGAGGGATAAATCATTCATATTCACCTGATAACGCAGGTCCGAAGTGGCGACTGATTCAGATGCTGGCAACAAAACTTTCCCCTGAACCGCCCCAGCTTCTCGTAACACACTCTTAGCTTGACTGACCTGGCCATTGACTTTAACATACACTGATAACAGACCATTAAAAGATGTTTCCGTTAAGGCTACACTTAAATTTCCAGGTGAAATTTCTGGTGTAAAACTAAGACCATCAAAATCAACCTCTACATTGACTTCAGGATTAGGTTGTGCTGGCCAACCTGCACCTTTAATCGTCATCAGGTCATCGTTTAATGTCACACTATCAATTCTGGGAATAATCTGTAAAACACCAGAAACTGCGCCGTCATTGCCTTCGACTTTTAGTGTGGTCATACCAGCTATGGTTGACTCGGGAAGCGTAAATCTTAACCCATTGGGTACAGGTGCGGTGCTTAATAAAACATCACCTAAATACACTTGCGGATTTTCAGGGAATAGACCGAAAGCTGTGACGGTCATGCCTGGAGTAACTGGCGAGGGAGATAAGGAGGATAGCGAATAGTCCTTTTTGGCAGGACTACACGCCACCAAAATAAGTATTGCAACCGGGATAAAAAGAAATCTCATAATGTTTAAGGCACTACAAAGTTTCTTGGATCACTAAAACTAAACGCATCAGCCTTAGCATTATTGTCAAACGATACGCCTGCCACCCACCACCAATAACTCCCACTCTTTAAGGGACCACTAGTGGCTGGATAGGCTACATTCAAAGCGGATGTCGAATTGGGGTAATTACTCCATAACAGCGTAGCTCCCTTTTCCCAAGGGTTGCGATCATAGACGTAATACAAATAGCCTACTGCTCCTGGTGTGGCTTGCCAGTTAAAAGTTGGAACGCCCCCAGGAATTTGTGCATTGGGTGCTGGACTGATGGCTTCCTGCGGGGATAAGAAGGTGGCTTTATCAGCATTCGATAAACCTGTTTCAAATGCGCCATTATCTGTTAAATGAAGTTATTGAGCCATAGTAGGTATTTCCTGCTAGCGCATTGGGCATGATTTTGGAATACTTTTGTAATCCACCTGCTGCTGTTCCTGCCTGTTTGATTTGTTGTTCATAAGGCCCAGCAATATCCTGGCTGCTGGCATAGACACCATAACCCGTAGCACTGCTATAAGGTTCCCATAACCACTCGAGAATATAGTTGCGATTGGCTTGCAAAGGGCTTATTTCGTTGGTGGACTCAAACTTTGGATAAGCTGATGGCAAAATGTCAGACGGCGGTTGAACATCAGCAACATTGACGTGGCTGGGCAAACTGCTAGTTTCAAGAGATGCGCTAGCAGATGAAGGTGAAATCGTGTAAGCCGCCAAGAGCTTGAAAGCGGGTACACTGCCATTCTGGGTTTTAACTTCAAGTGGCGGTGCAGTGCCTTCACGCCCTTGAGGATCAATACCAACAGCTACCAGTTCCAAAGAAGCTTGATTGGGTTGACCTGTAGTGACCCAAATTGACGACATAAGGTTCTTGAACGGCTGAACCGACTAAAACACCTTTGCTCTGACTACCCTTACCACGAACATAAACATCTACACGGCTAACTTGGGCATCAGCATTAGATGCAATTTGGACGGGTACGGTGCTGGTGACGGTAGACCCAGAAGCAGGTGAGCTTATGGCCACTGAAGGCGGAATGGTTTCTTTGTTACAGGCTACTAATAGAAAAGCTAGACATCCAAAAAGGATTACAAGACGCATAGAACCATGAACCTTTCTGACACATTAAAGGAGGTCTCTTTTCAAAGGTGACTGAAGCAGTGAGGACCCCTCTGGATTTACCTCAATGACGAGTTTGTTAAGAGACCTGTTCACGTTGGAGCACGTGTTTGTTGCAAGGATTAGCGTAGCGGTTTTTAGGTGAAAAAGCAGTGATGGATGTGCAATATCTAGCTCGGAATCCTGCTTCTTGATAGTCGGTTTAAGGGTTGCTTAAAAGTGTTTCTCGAGTATTTAATAATTTTGACTAAGCTCGAGGTCAACCATCCACGTATTGTCCAGCTCGAGAAAGCTCAAACGGCTATTGAACTACAAACCTTGACCCGTCATGCTGATGCTTTAGGGTATGACATTCGGCTCGAGTTTATTCCTAGGGAGGGTGGGGAGGTGTTGGCTACACGGTTGGGGTAGGCTCGAGTCCTGTTTATAAAGGTAAGCCCTGAGTTCTTGGGGTTAGGCAAGGACTCGAGGGTTTGGGGTTGAGGTTTGTGGGGAAGGGAATCCCCTCGAGGGTTCTCGAGGGGATTGAAAAGTGGAACGTTGTGCAATACTTAACCTAGTATCTAGAGAGCATGTTTATAGCGTGTAGCTTAATAGATTATTCTTGTTCCATCCGCCAGAGTACCACAAGGAAAATGCCCAGCGTCATACCATGCCCAACGTTCACGGAAAAAGGTTGGTTCGCCAACATCACATAAAATGAACTCTGTAAGGGCCAGCTCAAAATCTGATGGAATGTACCAGGCCAGTTCATCTGGATATTTTCTGGACAATGGCCCGTGGATGTAGTGAATCATTAGATCCCTGATAGCATCTGCCTGAACTTTCCTATTATTTTCATCTATAAGCCTATCAATTTCTTTGATGGCTTGCCGTTGTATTTCTACTAACTCAGGTGACTTCCTTGATTTAATAGCTTCTTCTAATGAATAAACCTGCTTAACTACAAGAGGTTCAGGCCAATTGATAACATAAGGTTTCCCAACCCTTGTCAGAAATTCTGTTCCTTCTTGAATTAATTCTATTCCCACAATCTTTATTTTTGTGGCAAAAGGTCCAAGTCTTGACCAGATATCGTCAAGTTCAGGCTTTGGTTTCTGATGCATTTTCTTAACATCATTTAAAAATTGTTTGAGCTTAAGATCATCATCTTTGTCATTTTGCATTTTTAGCCACCTCCATTATTATTGTACTCGTCCGGGTAGCGCACGACCAATGTCTTCATAGATCCGTCCCCATGTTCTATCGGGCTCTCCTGGCCGTTTTGCTTCCTCTACCTTTCTCATTACCTCATCCATCTCATTTCTAGTTAGGCCTTTCTCGTTCCCGATTCTTTTTATCTCATCTTGAACTTCCTTATTAGTCTTTGGAACTCGAGTTGGATCTCTGCCATCACTTAAATCCTCAGCAGGATTATCCGCAACCTGACCACCACTTTCCTTCCACTGTCGATCCAGCTCGTCTAGTTCTTCAGGACTTAGATCATCATCACTATCTTTAGATTTCTTCTTTCCCTTTTCCGTTGCCATCAAGACATCATTCAAGAACCACGACACACTGTCCATCTCGCCACTACCAGCCATAGGCATCATGCTCTGTATAGCCAGAAGCGTGACTATCCAAGCTCCTGTATGAATCGCTGCTTCACCTGGATTAATGGTTGTAGCAGGGTTCCATTTTGCGGTGTTAGTAATACCTAAGCTGTTAGATGCGCCACCACCTAATAAAGCTAAATACCAAGGTGTATTGTCTGCGGCTTTAATACTATTGAGGCGTGACACTGTACCTTCAACTGTTTCAGAAGTAATCTCTCCTTTAGCCAACTTCTGACTAATCATGTCCCTAACCTTCAGATGCTGCTCAGGAGTCAGACTTCCACCACTAGCAGCCCTGGCAAAGTCAAACGTCAGGTCTACAAAGTCCTTGGCTTGGTCAGCAGGTATTCCCAGCAGGTCAGCAACAGACCCTGCTAACTGGTCTTGATTCTCTACTTCTTGGGGCGTTGCTCCTGATGAACCTCCTGCACCTGATGGGGTACTATTTCCACTTCCGCCTGTAGGGGTTATTCCTGCGGCATGTTGTGTATCTGCATTGCTTCCCAAACTTCCGTCTTCATGACATCTTCTATCGGTTGGATGAGCTTCGCACAGTTCCTCTATATCGATAAAGGCATCTACACTTCCATCCTCACCAGGTCTCCATCCCTCTGGTGGTGCTACCTCTAGGGGTTGTATTCCTGTTTCTACTGGTGGCAAAGGTGAAGTAGACAAATCAGCAGGGAGTTGTACTTCTGTTGGGTTATCACTAGGTGTCGTTCCTAGTGGTGGCAGGGTTCCTGGGTCGGGTGGGGTTATATCGTTTGGATTTGAACTGCTTAGGTCTGTGGGGGTTTGTACATCTGTTGAAGTTTGGGTACTGATTGATTCTGGTAAGACTTCACTGCTTTCGTCTCCTTGTCTCCCTATCTCCAAGTCTCCTTGTCCTAAGTCTCCTTGTCCTCCTATACTTCCCAATGGTGTAGTCTCTATACTGCCAAACCCAAGACACCAGTGACTTTGATACCCTCGAGTCTGGCAAAATCTGCTAAAATTTTGCTAATGGCTACACTAACCCTTGACCTTTCAGAACAGCTTCAAGCTCAAGTGAAACCCTTTAGTCGTTGGTTACCTGGTATTTTAGAAGTAAGCCTGCTAAGCCTAAAGAGTTCTGCACACCAAACAGCTAGTGATTTTATTGATTTCCTGGTTTCAAACCCTTCTGAACAAGCTGTCAGTGATTATCAATTTGCAGAACAGATTCAAGAACGTATTGGCACTTTACTCGAGAATAATTGTCTACGAAGTTTAAATGAAGCTGATGCTGTTGAGTTAGATGATTATTTGAAACTCGAGCATGTGATCAGGGTTCTAAAGCTCAAACTTAAATCCAACACTTTGGTTAACATGTGAATCAACAGCTTCGCCAGCGTATTCGTCAGAGGGCAAAAGAACGTTGTGAATACTGCCTCTATCCACAAAGCGAAACAGCTATAAGCCATCAGATTGATCACGTTAGAGCTAAACAGCATGGTGGTACAGATGATGAAGATAACCTCTGTTTATGTTGTGCAATCTGTAACCGTTACAAAGGTCCTAACTTGAGTTCTATTGATCCTGACACTCAAGAGATTACGCAACTCTTTAACCCTCGTAAGCAGATTTGGACCCAACATTTTCAGCTTGATGGTGAGCAGCTTATAGGTTTAACGCCTGAAGGTCGGGCTACAGTATTTTTGCTTCAGTTGAATAGTGAAGAGAGGTTACTCGAGCGGCGGATGCTTGTTGCGCTAGGGTATTTTCAGATTTTATAGCTCGAGTCATCAACAGATAATGCTCGAGGCTTGGTTGGAAAAGAAGCCCTGAGTCCTTGGGGTTAGGCAAGGACTCAGGGCTGTGGGGTTGAGGGTTATAGAGGGGATGAGGCTCGAGGTCTCGAGGGCATTCAAATCGTAGTTATGTTCGTTAACTTCACAAAATCATCTTCAGTAAAATCCGTATCTGAGAGTTAAGAAAATCATAAATAACCAAAAACAAATATAGGCAAGTAAAAACCACAATTCAGTTTTTGATGAGCTTATCCTAGCTTGATAATCTTTAGTATAAAAACGTCTCAATATAACCAAGAGTATATATACTACAATTAATGTAGGAACTGAATACCAATAAACCCAAGGTCCTATAAAATTTTCGAGTCGTATATCTAAATCACGATTTGTAACGGCAAAGGGAACTAAGGCTGTAACTATTGATAATACGATGATTGCCCTAAATAACCACTGTAGGTACTTAATCCAAGGATTCTGTTTTATCATTTCATCCATAATTACCTCACCTCATATAAATTTTCTACTTCATCAAGTAACTCATTCCACATTCCCTCTTCAAAAGCATTTCCACCAAGCCGATTAAAAGCGGTTCTATTAAAGTCATCAACAAAATCTCCTTTCAAATCTATTTGAAATTCTACAGTATCCTTGTCGACATCATTAAACGAGAATTCGATATAACCATTTGTCTTAAAGGGGTGATTGCCTTCTACTGGTGCGAATCTATAGCTAGTATCTGTTTCATTAGTTACAAATACTGCATTGTTGTCATGACGAACATTTGCCTCAATAAATCCAGGTATGCCTGTAAATGTGTCAGTCGGAATAGGTATCACGTTCCCAAATGTAACACGACTATTTTCCCCACTACCGAAGTCTGTACATAACTGTCCAAGACCCGCCATAATAGGACCACAATGATCAGCAAAAGTTGTAAATTGACCCTTGAAATCATTCATTATCTCAGCTGCGCCTAGATTTGAAGAAAATTGTCTACTATATATCTTCTCTACCTCATAACTATCAGGTATTTCTCCATTGCTTAAAAGTGAGTTGCCTATTCTTAGAGCGGTTTCTAGGTCTTCTTTGCCGATGTCACCATTAAGAATACCATCTGAAATTTTTTGATAAAGCTCTGTTTTCTCAGTAAGTGTAAGCTCATCACCTTTTATATATTTTGCTACATATTCAAAGGTCCGCAAAATTGAATCCATATCGTCATCATTAGTACTTGGAAGTATCGCCTCAATTGATTCATTAACGGTAGGTTTTGTAGGAGGATCACTGTCGTCTGGTGATGGTGTATTATTCCCATCCCCACCCGTAGGAGCATCAACCCCATCCTTGTCATTACCTGCCTGATCATCGAGGTCTTTAGCTGGAAAACACCTAGTATCCGTTGGATTTCTAGCACAGAGTTCTTCTAACTCTACAAAAGCACCAATACTTCCATCTTCACTAGGTCTCCATCCCTCTGGTGGTGCAACTTCCAGCACTTGCACTCCTGTTTCTATGGGTGGCAGGGGTGAACTAGACAAATCAGCAGGCAGTTGCACATCTGTGGGGTTATCACTTGGGGATAGTAAAAAGGCTCGAGTCATTAAAGAACTCGAGCCTTTTGGTTCCTACCTTTCATATACCCAAAACGCCTTATCTAGTTTCTCAATTTTCCATGTTTTCCCCTCATCAAGACTCTCGGCAATAGTGCGGTCAAACGTAATCCTAATTAAATTGTTCTCGAATTTTATAACTGAATTCGCAAGCGCATCACTATTCAACTGTTCATAGGTAGTTGATGTTTTCTGTTGACTTACAATTTCACGCCACCCACCAGATTCACGGCGAACCTGGAAAACGTATTCAAACCCATCAAAAGGAGGTAAAACTACAAAATACACCCACGGTTTTGAGATAAGTCGTATCTCCGTATTTGAAAAATTTGAGTGCCAAATCTTTTCTGTTTCATAGCTTTCAAACTTTGCAAATAAGTATAGAGCAAGTAACACACCAATTGGAATTATTAGCTTTGGGATTTTCATAAACCTTCCCCTTATTGACATAGACCTGAGCGCAACTGGCTACCAATATACTTAGCAGCTTCAGTTTGTGGAACAGAATAACCGTAAGTAGCACCACCAAAGAGACTAAAACTTTGTGTTGTGTAGCCTTGCAAATTTGCCCCAATGGGTCCTGCAACTGAATTAATTTGCAAATCTGCACTACTAATTCCATCTTCTTTACCAAAAATATTTCTCAAACCAGCTAGAGATTCCCATGTGTTCATTGTCCCTGTTCCATTTCCTGTTCCCAGACTACCTTCAAAGAACCCTGCCTTCATTGCTCCAGCAACATGATGAGCTTGGTCGCCGTTGCCTCCTCCTGCTCCAACATCATCTTTAAATTCATCCCTAAATCCTGATGAGTCTCCCAGCCTGATTGGTGCATTTTGCGGTTTTGCCCATCCCCCCGTCCATGTGTTACCAAAGTTGGCAAAATTCTCTGCAATATCATCCATCGCTTCTCGAGGAGATGAAGATGTGTTGATAGCATTCTCAGCATAGACGGCAAACACATTGCAGCTATTGACTTCTTCGTTAGGAATTCCTAACATTATCCCATAACCATAGTTCACTGCCAGACTTCGCATTTCTCGTTGGCTAGGAAAGAGAATATCAAGCCTTTCTTGAGAACTAGACCAAAGGTTCGTCCAACCTTCATCACTGGATTGTTGTGTTGCTGCCTGGCTTGAATTTGATAAATCTGCAAGAAGACTATTAACATCGGTTATCCATTTATCAACATCATTTTCATTTCTTATACCTGATTGTAGATCATACAGTTGAGTACCAAGTTGCCTATAAAAGCTTAATTGGGCTGTAGGATTAAGTTTACTATTCACATTATCTATGATATTGCTTAGGTCATTAACTGCGCCATCCCCTAGTTTATCAAGATTTTGAATAATATAACCTTTGACTGCCTCTTCAGCCATTACCGCAGGTACAGAATTGCCATCTCCTGTTTGGTGAGCTACTTCTACTCGTTGTTTTATCTCATCTTGTGCCAAGCTACGGGCATTCTCTAATTGTTCTTCCCACCATTTTGCAAGGTCATCCCAGAAATCTAGGGTTTCAACTCCACCATCATTAGCAGGTCTCCATCCCTCTGGTGGTGCTACTTCCAGTGGTTGTACACCTGTTTCTATAGGTGGCAGGGGTGAGCTAGACAAGTCAGTAGGCAGTTGCACTTCTGTTGGGTTATCACTTGGAGTGGTTCCTAGGGGTGGCAGGGTTCCTGTTTCTGGTGGTGTTACTCCATCAGGCAAGGTTCCTGTAGATAAGTCTGTAGGTGTTTGTACATCTGTTGAAGTTTGGGTACTGATAGATTCAGGTAAGACTCCTGTCTCTTGTCCCATGTCCCCTATCTCTAGTCCCTCGTCCCCAGTCCCTCGTCCCTCGTCCCCAGCCCCTAACCCCTGACCTTCTACACTTCCCAATGGTGTAGTCTCTATACTGCCAAACCCAGGTGTTATTCCTAGCGTATTGCTATCTTCTGTTACTACTGGTGGGGTTACACCTTCTTCTGTACTTGGTGGGGTGGTTGTATCTGTGGGTTGTGTGACTTCGGTGGTATCTGGTAACACCGTGACTGGTGCGGTTACATCTGTGGCTAATATGCCGGTTTGGTCACTGATGGTATCGGTTGGGGCTGCAAAGGTGGTGGTGGGGTCAGTGACTTCAAAGGGGTCTTAGCTCAAAGCCCTTGAATGATTCTCAATCCATTTTCGACACGTCGCAATAAATCTTCACTTAGGTTTCCAATACGTGCCTCGAGCATTTGGCGGTCTAAAGTCACAACCTGAGTAATATTGACTACGCTATCCTCTTCTAATCCTGCTTCAAAGGCTGGAACAAATACATTACCTGGTAACTCTGCTAAATCAAGGTTTGTGGTTAAAGACACAGCCATGACTGTAGCTAGTCTCGAGCGGTTAAAGCGGTTGTTTTGAATAATCAATACAGGCCGTCGGTAGCTAGGTTCACTACCTTGAGGTTTAGGCATATTAGCCCACCAGATTTCACCACGGAAAATAATTGTGAAATCACGACTTTGATTCATGGATGACGTTTAAGAGTGATGGTTTGCAAACGCTCGAGTTCAGTATCTAAGCGGGTATCAACTCGGTCAGCCACTCGGTTGATGGCTTCGGTTAAAGGATCAATATCATGAGTCTCGAGAAAGGCTTCTAAAGCCTGGGTAAATAAATCATTGCGGGTAAGTCCACGTTCTTGGGCAAAACGTTCGGCTGCAACAAACACTTCATCAGGAACAAGCACTTCTGTTTTCATGTGGGCATTATAGCATTCTTGGGTTTGGTGACTGGTTCAAAGTTTAAGGCTTGAGTCACCAACAGATAAAGCTTGAGTTTTGGTTGGAAAAGAAACTCAAGTCCCTGGTAGTTAGGCAAGGACTCGAGGCTTCAGGTTTGAGGTTTATAGAGAGAGGCTTGAGAATTACTCGAGCCTCTTCAGATTTTACTTACAAGCATCTAAAATGTTTCGTAATCATCTGGATAACCATCAGCAAATGGTTGTAGTAGGATTTCATTGCGAAAAATTTCGATGTGCACTTCATGATATGGAAATAACGTAATAGTTCTATTAGTAATAACCATTTCAAAAAGAATTACAGGTACTGGAACTGTTTCACCCCAGTATCTTGCCCGTACTTCGAGTTGTTCTTTTGGAAAAACTCTGTATAGATGGGCAGAAGGCTCAATTATAATAACTTGATCCTTTGTATCTGTATTTGTGATTGCAAAGTACGTTGTCGAATTGCGTTCAGTCATAACTATCCTCCTCAATTTTATCAGTAACCTGCTCTTTGTAATTCATTTGCTATATGATCCATTAGAAATGCTCTGCCACAAGCAGTTTCATTCGTAGGATTGGAATTCATTTCAAAGTTGTAAAAATCCGCCCAATCTCGAGCCATGTTGGATGTTAGTCCTTTAGAGCCCATGTTTTGAATTTGTTCATAAGTTATTGACCCTAAACGTCCTAATGCTCCTGGTGTTTTATTTCCCCACTCAATTAACTCATTCCCAAAGCCGTTTATCATTGGTTGTAACTTACCACCTGCTAGCGATCTGTAGTATTGGGATGGCATTTTTGGACTTTGGCCAGAAGGGCCACCAGCACCATATTTGCTAGGACCCGACATCGGTGGAACCGTCGAACCTCGTCCGAAGTTCTTACAAAAATCTTCAGGGTTAGGACTACCAGCAAAATCAGCAATCCCAGGCACAATAAAAGGAGGAAACTCATCATCATCACTAGAAGCCCTAGAAATACCCCATAACCAGTTGAAAACACCTATCTTGGCATCTTCAGCCATCGTGCCAGCAACTGTAAATAGGCTTATAAACGCAATCATGAAAAGTGGGTTTGCTGATATCCAAGGTAGTGGCATTCCGGCTTCTTGGGTTGAACCAGGGGCTAAAGTGATACCCGCCATCATGTCCTCACCATTGGCCATAAGAGCTTGTACTTTTCCATCCATCAAGGTTGCCACTGTATCGTTTACAAGTGTTGAAGTAATCTCCCCCTTAGCCAACTTTTGACTAATCATGTCCCTAATGGCTAGATGCTGTTCTGGGGTTAGGTTTCCACCACTCGCTGCCCTGGCAAAGTCAAAAGTAAGGTCTACAAAGTCCTTGGCTTGGTCAGCAGGTATACCTAGTAACCTTTCGATGTCTTCTGCTAGTTCTTCTTGGTTAGCTAGCTCTTGAGGGGTTGGTGGTGCAGGGGTATTATTTCCACCGCCTCCTGTTGTTGTGGTAGTGGTGGTTTCCTGATCATCTGCTTCACTACCTAAATCTTCACCCCAATCATTGCAAGTAGAAGCTGTAGGATGTGCTTCGCAATACTCATCCTTATCAATAAAGGCATCTATACTTCCATCTTCACTAGGTCTCCATCCCCTCAGGTGGTGCTACCTCTAGGGGTTGCACTCCTGTTTCTACTGGTGGCAAAGGTGAGCTAGACAAGTCAGCAGGCAGTTGGACTTCGGTGGGGTTATCACTTGGGGTGGTTCCTAATGGTGGTAGGGTTCCTGGGTCGGGTGGGGTTATGTCGTTTGGGGTTGAACTGCTTAGGTCTGTAGGGGTTTGTACATCCGTTGACGTTTGGGTACTGATGGATTCAGGTAAAGAACTTGAACTTTGAGAGTGATTAGCTTAAACTAATCACTATGGTATTTCGCTATGCTTACCACCCAAATCGGCTTGGAGCGAAACATCCTAGAATCATTGAGGACTTACTCGAGCTTGCAAAGTCGGGTAAACAAGAAGCCGTAGATGCCCTAATTGAAATGCTCGAGGACTTTCACACCTATGGTTTTGAAAGTCGTTTTGTCAAGAAACTTAAAGGGTTACCTATTTGGGAACTTAAAACAAAGTCTCGAGGAGGCTTAAAAGGTGGCTCGAGAATCTACTTCTTTGTTACTGAAGAAAAAGAAGCTGCTTTGGTCAATGCCGAAGTAAAAGCTGACAGCGAAGCTAGTACCACTAAACTCGAGGAAGTCTTAGACATTCTCGAGGCTTACCTAGACGGCAAAGCCGTTTTAGAAGGGAGATCATCATGAAAACTAAAGCTCAGGTCATTAAAGCTTCTCTCAAGCTAGATCAATTACCTAGTAAAGACTTTATAGCCAAGTATGAACGTTTAGCTGCTCTGGATAATCCCCAAGGCATTGTCTACCGAAAAAAGGAGTCTTCTAGGAAACCCAAGGCTCAAGGAGAAAGTTTTAATGACTTCAAAGCCAGATGGCAAAATGCCTTAGTAGCTGAATCGGTAGGAGACGTATTAGCCAAAGCTCGTACTGAGAGTGGTCTTAGTCTTACACAGGCTGCTACAAAAACCAATCTAACCAGGGGCAGGATGGCACAACTCGAGAATGACAAGGCTAACCTAGAAATTCAGACCATTGTTAAGCAAGCACAGGCTTTGGGGTATAAGGTGCGGTTATCGCTTGAGCCTGAGGATGGGGCTAAGTCAATGATTACGGTGGTGTTGCCTGGGTAGGGCTTGAAGTCACCGCTAAATAAAGCTCGAGGCTATTCACTAATGCTCGAGTCATCAACAGTTAGGGCTCGAGGTTTGTTTGAAAAAGAAGCCCTGAGTCCTTGGGGTTAAGAAAAGCTTGAGTCTTGGTTAAAAAAAGAGGCTCGAGTCAACAGATTAGACTCGAGCCTTCACCTAGAATCACTTTTTCAAAGCTACTTGTTTCGCCTTTTCTGCTTCTACAATCCCGTAAGGCGGTTGCCCATAAGAATGTATCAGGGTATCATCTATGGCTATGCCCGAATTAGCTTTATCCGCCATTTCGATAATTGCCTTAACAATTTCGTGACTGTTGTAAAACATTAGAGCTTGGACACCAATAGGACGCTCTCTTTTTGTGGTGTGAATCAAAATCGAGAAACCCGCAAATGGAAGGTATCCATATCCAGGAACTACCGAAATCCTGTGGATTCCTTTCCAGGGAATATGTTTCTTTCTCCATCCATCCTGAGACGTTATTCCATCTTGGTCAACGGTAGCTTTTTGTTTAAAGAGGAAATACGCTAAAAGCAACATTAATAGCAAAATTAGTGGTTGCCCAATAATATCTCGAATAAGATATTCATCAGGATTGAGAATACTTTTTATAATGATGTAGGTTTCTCCAGCTATTAACATTGTCAGTCCAACGAGCCCTGCCACTTGTAAAACACCAGCTTGAGATACCAATCGAAATCTATTGTCCATACTCGAACTCTCTTATGTAGGATTCTGGCTTACTATTAAAACCCCAAATGTCCGTTCGTCGCGCAATTCCAAAAACTTCTTCCTGAATGCCATCAGCAGCATAGTTGGTAGCCACGTCAACACCATAAGCAGCCCCCGTAGCACAAGTTCCTGCAAGAACAAATGAACCTGAAAGACCACATGTTGCCCCAGCTCTTGCGGCTACATTTGCGCCACCTACCATATCTGTTAAATACTCTCCATAAGCAAGAGTTACTGCTCCAATCTTTTCGTCAAAGGTAGCATTTTCATAATTCCCAATGTATTTTAGGTCTTGTAAGTAGTTCCACGTTAACATTCCATAACCAGCAGATCTAAGACCAAAATGTAACGCAGCAGGCGTTTTGAATTTGTAGTTCCAGTAAACAGGGCCATTTGGGCTAGTTTGAACAATAGCAGATGTTGTGAATGGATGCAGATTGGCGTACTTTTGCAAATATTGAAGCTGTGCCTTATTAAGGTTCCCCATGTATTGCATATAATTTGTTGTTGGATCATAGGTGCTCTCGGTAAATGCAAGAACATGACCTGTTACGAACAGTAAGAAATCTACCGAACTCATTCTAGGGTCATTGGGTAAAGCCTGTCCATTCGGATTCGAGCCAAAAATCTCTTCAGGAGTAGGAGCCGTACATGCTTCAGGCATCATCCCTGTTGGCGTGTAGTTAGCAATCTCAAACGTACCCCAAATCACGTCTTCTGAAATTGTACCATTGGATATTTGGGTGTTAATGAAGGTTAATGCAGCATTAGCCTCTGCCTCGGTTAAACCATTACCCCTACCAGCTTCTAGAGAACCATTGAGCATATCTAGCTGGGTATCAATAAACATAAGGGCATCTTCCTCTGAACCTCCATAATTATCCATGAAGTTCTTTACAATCTCCTCTTTTTTAGGGGGGTCAGGTGTGTTATCACCAGGATTATTATTTCCATCTCCATCCGTAGGCACATCAACCCCATCCTTGTCATTACCTGCCTGATCATCAAGGTCTTTAGCTGGAAAACACCTGGTATCCGTTGGATTCCTAGCACAGAGTTCTTCTAACTCTACAAAGGCATCAACACTTCCATCTTCACTAGGTCTCCATCCCTCTGGTGGTGCTACTTCAAGCACTTGTACACCTGTTTCTACTGGTGGCAGGGGTGAGCTAGACAAATCAGCAGGCAGTTGTACTTCTGTAGGGTTATCACTTGGTGTCGTGCCTAGAGGTGGCAGGGTTCCTGTATCGGGTGGGGTGATTCCATCAGGTGTGGTTCCACCAGCTAAGTCCGTGGGGGTTTGGATATTCGTTGCCGTTTGGGTACTGATGGATTCTGGTAAGACATTCCCTTCTTCCCCTGCTCCCTTTCCCCCCTGCTCCCCTGCTACTACTCCTGTTTGCACATTCAGGCTACCAGTTTCGCCTACTGTTCCTAGTGGTGTAGTCTCTAAACTCCCAAACCCAGGTGCTATCCCTAATTCTTGGGTTGCTACTGGGGGTGTTACACCTTCATCTGTAGCAGGTGGGGTGGTTGTATCTGTCGGTTGTGTGACTTCGGTGGTATCTGGTAACACGGTGACTGGGGCGGTTACATCCGTTGCCAATATGCCGGTTTGGTCACTGATGGTATCGGTTGGGGCTGCAAAGGTGGTGGTGGGGTCTGTTTCAGCTTGATAGGGTTGCATCAGGGTAAAGCTATCGGCTGGGTACAGGCTATCAATCAGGCTAAAGGTCTCGGTTTTGTAGCGTTGATTGTCTGCGGCATTATCATTCCAGGATAAGTTTCCGCAAGAAGAGCTATTATCTGTGCAGAAATGATTACCTGTGCGTTTGCGAATGACTTCAACATCACCAGCAGCGTGGATATAGGAGTAGTGAGCGCGGACGATTTCAAATTCATTTCCACCTACCCCTTCCCATTCTGTTCCTTTGGCGGCTAGTACCTGATTGCCATAGGGATCGTAGCGGAAGAAGGTATAGCCGTAATACCACCTGTTATTACTATTCCATTCATCTCTATTAAATTGTGCTACTCGTCCATCGGGATCATACATTTTGATGTAGTTATTGTAGGCTCCACCACTCACAGTAATGCGGTTATCCAAAGCATCCAGTTTATAGGTACTCAATTGGCTGGTGCCATTGGTGTAATAAACTTTCTCACTGGTTACTGAGCCATTTGGGTTATAAAAGGTCTCATGTATGGTCTTGTCGCTGGTTGAGGTCTCTCCTAAAGATTTCACGGCTAATTCTTGTCCAAATAAGTCAAGGTCATAATCGGTCACTTTAGTGGGGTTTTCGCTTACGGGTCGGGTTAATGTACTAAGGGTGGTCAGGGCTACTGAGTCATTATCAGAAAATGAATTGCTATAGGTGGCTTGACCCTTTTCGTTATAAACGGTTAAGTCGTATTTGCTAAATTCAGCAGTGCAGCTAGTACCACTCAATTTTCTTTCGGCTTTAGCAAAAATGAGACCACCAATTGTGGTGTGGGTGTCCATGCACCTCTGCAAGGTCCATTCAGTAGCGATGCGTTTGTACACATACTGTGATTCTTTGCCATTGATGTATTGGGTTTCATACTTCCAGGCATTGATAGGGCTGCCGTCACCAGGGGTGATGTCGTTACCGTTCTGATCTGTTGTTATAGCAATGCGGCCACGGTCATCATAATTGTAGAGTACGCTGTATGAACCAACGGTTGAGCTAGCCTTATTTCCATCTTGGAAAAAGCTATAATCCGATATTCGTCCAACCGGATCATCCAATCCAGCAACACCCTTGGGAACTCTATCTGAAATAATCGTTTTAGTCACTAAATCACGATTGTTGTAGATAGTCGTGGTATCACCTATTGTCGCCCCAATCAAAATGCCGTTACTCAGGCTATTGGTGAAATTCTTCCAAACTGCGCTTCCTGGCCCAACTTCAGCTCTCACACTGTAAACACTGGAGACTTCCTTATTGGTTGGGGAATAGGTATAAGTGAACTTGTTTTGCTCATAGGAGTCATTAGGAATCTGGTCATACTTTTGTAACAAGTTGCCGTTGGCATCGTAATTCCAATAGGTAAGTGTGCGTGTGCCTTGCGGTTGACCCAGATCATTGCGCATAGGAGCATAGACACGGGCTTTGCCCTGAAAGTCTCGGTTATACCGCAGCCCTAAACCGTTAACACCAAAGGTGGCATAATACTGTTGATATTCGGCATTATTATTGTCAATCGGATCATAAGCATAACCAATAGAACGGGTGGCTACTTGCTCACCACGTTTATTTAGGGTATAGAGAGTTAAATTGCCATCAGTGACAATAACACCATCTTTATCAATCCCCGCATCAATCGTAGATAGCGTAGTTGGACTGGAAATATTGCGCTCTCCATTATATGAAAAGTCGGTTTCAGCCACCATCCCACCATCAAGCCGATAAACCTTAAACTTGCTATTGTGAACCCCTAGATTAAGAACTGCTCGGCTATCAACTTTAGATCTATCTTGAGCCATGACTTTACCCAATGTATTGTACTCATAATAGGTAACTTGACCACCACGATTTTCCTTGACTAAATTTCCGGCTGCATCGTAATTGTACTGGGTATACAAGCCATTTTTACCAGCATAGGTATATGGGAAAGCCAAGTTATCAAAGGTATTCGCTAAGGTTCGGATTTGTTTATTCTCACTAATCATTCGATTAAAAATATCATAGGTATATACTGTCTTAAAGCCATCAGCATCGGTAATGCTTAATAGATTACCTCTGGGGTCATAGGTTTGAACGATTTGAGAGTTTATGGTTGTGCCATAAGTGATTGGTGGAAGCACTGTTGTGAGAACACGTCCGGCCCAATCATAGGTGTAACTTGTAAGAGGAGCGTCAGTGCTTGTTGATTGAGTATTGTGATGAGCAACACGCATGGATTGAGGGACACGACGATTGGTATAGGTGTACGTTTTAGTCGTCACTAGTCCAGAAGTTCCGTCGGCAATGGCGGGTTCTTTAACATGCAACAAAAGGCCGTCATCGGTGTAAACATATTCAAAGCGTGTGATTAAATTGCCGTTTACATTGGGCTGTTTCTCGGCAGTAACGTTACCAAGCAGGTTATATTCTTTTTCAAAGCTATTACCCCTACTATCAATCACTTTGGTTGGGCGACCCGCAGCATCATAGCTTGTGAAGGTACTAATTGAGTCTTCAATTCCTCCAGTATTAGTCTCGCCAACAAAATTACCCGTACAGTCAATATTGTTATTAAGGCACACTTGTTTGATAGTTTTCACAACGCTATTTGAGTTGTCATAAATAACTTTGTTTTGATATCCAACTGGATCAGTGATCAAAGTAGGGCGACCTAAAATATCATAGTCAGTTTTAGTGATAGCCACTACTGCGTTTGCAGGCATAGCAGACGACATAGACCCATAAATGTCTGCTGCGGCTAAGACACTACTAGTATTAACCATTTGTTTAATGGCTGTTTGTCGCCCTATATTGTCATAGGTGTATTCAATATAAGGTCGCCTGGTATCTTGATACCCTGCTCCGCCTGCTGTGCGCATAGCAGGTTTTAACTCTTTAATCAGTTGTCCCATACTGTTATAAACGTAGTAAGTCGCTCTAGCATTGCCAGGATTATTCATGCTAAGGCGGTTATCTATCATCTTAACCAAGCGGTCAAACTGATCGTATTGATAAGTTACAGTATTATCATCGGCAACACTTGGTGTGGTGTCATGATAGGTGGTTTCGATGGGTCTGCCAAGCTCATCGTGTAATGTTAGTGTCCATTTATCTGTACTGCTGTCGAAAGCACCATATTCCTGTAGAGAATAATCATAGGTACGTTTTACCGTTCTAATAGGTGAGCTAGGAAACGTCTCCTGTATTAACTGTCCAAAAGAGTTGTAGCGATAGGTGTAGTTAAATCCATCAATATTCTTGGTGGTAACTTGCTCTGACATGTTATAGCCATAGCCATCTTCTAAATAATGCGTAGCATCAATGACGAAGTTTCCGGCTTCAATGCTTCCTTCTCCTGAACGCATACTTGATAAGCGTCCAGCATTGAAACCAGTTGTGTGGTATTGATACAAGGTTAGATTTTTGAAAGTCCCTGCCCAACTTGCTTGGAGTTCTCCGGTAGGGTGATAAATCCACATAGATTGACTTGCCAAATTTGTTGGTGATGTACCAATGGCTTCACCCACCACTTGCCCAAAACCGTTGTAGCTGCGATAAATGGTCTTATTGCTGGTTTGAGCATCAAGGTTTCCTGCGACAGTCGTATAATTTGAAACAAATCCATCGGTAATTGTTTCACGGTTAACATTCCCGAAGGCATCATAAACGTAGGTCGTTTCTATACCACCTACAGTTTGGGTTTCTACTTGGTCAGCATATTGCCGTACCCCTGTAGTAGCAGCTAAATTACCCCCTATAGAAAAGTCATAGGTGGTTTTAGAGCTTCCAGTATTGTAGCCAAACGAGGTATTGAGGATTTTAGCATCGGTACCTTCAGTCCATTCTTTTTTTGCCTGGGTCAGCAAGCCTTGCTCGGAAAAGGTATTGGTCAGCGTATACTGTACGGCTGCTGCATCTTTAACATCTGTTGTTGCGGTTTGTGTGGCTTGAAACGCATTATTCTGATATTGATGATTTGTATAGGTAGTTAACCTGTAACTACTCAGGTAGTTCTAAGGTAAAGTAACCTCAAGATGGCAGAGCAAGGTTCGAGCAACAAAGGGTTAGCAGAAGAGAACAAACTGCTGCGAGGGGTTATCTCACAATTGCAGGGAGAGCTAAAGGAATTGCGAGAGCGTGTGAAAGAATTAGAGCGGTCGAAGAAAGTGGACAGTCATAATTCAGGGAAAGCCCCCTCAAGTGACGAGAGATGGAAACCCAGAAGTCTGCGAACGAAGGGGAACAAAGCAAGTGGAGGACAGGTAGGACACAAAGGAGAGACACTGAAATTTGCAGACAGGTCTGATGCACGAGAGTTCCATAAGGCAGAAGGTGTTTGTAGCTGTGGCAGGGCGATAACTCAAGGGAAAGTTCTAGGTTATAGTCGTCGGCAAGTGTTTGACCTACCTGTCATAAGACTTCACATCACAGAACATCAAGCCGAACGAAGACAGTGTATGTGTGGCAAAGTCCATGAGGCAAGGTTTCCAAAAGGTGTAACTGCACCTGTGCAATATGGGGCAAGCGTGAAAGCCGTGAGTAGCTATTTGCAAGTACAACAATTGCTGCCCTACCAACGCTGTCAAGAACTGATGGCGGATGTCTTGGGGGTCAAGCTCAGTCAAGGAACGCTGGCAAATAGCTTATCAGAAGCCTCTAAGGAACTCTCTGCTGTAACCAACAAGATAGAACAAGCGTTAGCAACCTCGGAACTTCTTCATGCCGATGAAACAGGTGCAAGAATTGCTGGGACCTTAAACTGGTTACACGTCATCAGTCACAAAACACTCACCCATTATCAGATGAGTCCTTATCGTGGCAACAAAGGCTATGTTCCTTGGCTCAAGACCTTTAAGGGCAAGTTAGTTCATGATTTTTACAGTGCCTATCAACAGCTTTGTGCTACCCATGCCTTTTGTAATGCCCATCTGCTGCGTGACCTGACCCGAGTTGAGGAACAGTTTCAGCAATCTTGGGCAACAGACCTCAAAACCTTACTTTGTGAAACGAAAACATTGGTTGAGTCAAGCTCCAAACAGTGTTTAGAAGCACCTGAGGTGATGACCCTGAGCCAGAAGTATCGTGGCTTAGTTGACCAAGCTAAGAAACTGTCTGAGAAGTGTCAAGCCGCCAATTTTTTCACCATCAAACGAATCATGGTGACGTAGATAAAGGCTTCTGAGGTTTCTGGCAAACGCTCAAAGTCTTTGGAAAGACGACGCTGCCGATTGAGCCAGGAGAAAGTACGCTCAACAATCCAGCGTTTGGGAAGAACTTCAAAGCCAAGTTGCTCTTTAGGTTTATGAACGATCTCGAGAATCCAGCCACAGGTTTTCATAAGCCAAGCGATGAGGTCACCGGTATAGTTACCATCAGCCCAAATCAACTTAAGACGTTTCCAGGAAGTTGTCCTCATTGCCGTAAAGAGTTGTTTTGCGCCAGCTCGGTCATCAATATTTGCAGCCGTTACCAGGACAGCTAACACCAAGCCTAAGGTATCTACAACGAGATGACGTTTACGTCCAGTTACTTTCTTATTACCGTCATAGCCGATCTCCTTACCCCCTTCGACACTTTTCACACTTTGACTATCTATAATGGCTGCACTGGGATGTTTTCTACCTTTTCCCTTGACTTTCTTGCGTAATCGTTCACGCAGTTTGGTATTCAGTTCCTCCCAGAAACCACCTTTACGCCACACACGGAAGTAGTGATACACCGTTTGATACGGTGGATATTCTTTAGGCAACATCCGCCAAGGAATGCCACCTTTCACCACATAAAAGATGCCATTGAGAATGCTGCGCCAACTATGTTCTCTAGGTCTCCCTAGTGGGTTTGGTGTCGGCATGAATGGTTTTAATGCTTCCCATTCGCTAGTCTTTAGATCAGTCGGGTACAGTTGGGATTTGATCATCTTTTAACTGTGCCCGACTTTTTCATGAGTTTCCTACTTCTCAGACAGTTTCTAAGCAAGCCAATCCCACCCTTCCTCGACAAGCAGGTGTTGCTAAACCTGGACGGGTTAAACAATCTTTTGCTCATAATCTTGTGCTGCGTCTTGAACGACATCAACAGGCTATCCTTCGCTTTGCTTCAGACCCCTGTGTTCCTTTTGATAACAACTTGGCTGAACGTGACTTACGCATGATGCGCCTCAAGGAAAAAATCTCTGGTTCTTACCGCTCTTCTCAAGGTGCTGCTATTTTTACTCGCCTTCGCAGTTATTGTTCTACCCTCAGAAAACAACATCTTCCTATCCTTGATGCTCTTACTCGCCTTTTTCAGCACCACCCCTTAGTGCCTCAGCTTGAGGCTACCTGAGTAGTTACGTTAACCTTTTAATATCATTATAGACGTGTTGCACACCATCAACTGTGACTGTGCGACCTTCCTGAATTTCATTAAGCAAACGATTATCGTTGTCATAGGCGTAAGTAGTCTGACGACTTCCACCGTTCCAACCTAATGTATAAGCCGTAGTATTCCCACGCTCGTCATATTGAAAGGTCTCTATTTTCCCTGCTGGATGAGTTATTTTCTTTGTTGAACCATTTGCATAATACTCGTAGTCCCATGTATAAGTTTTTGGACCCCCTTGGTTAATACTTGAAAGGGCATTGTAGTCCTTGACATCTTTCTGCACTAGCTGGCCATTTGTATCAAAAAAATAATTTACAATTTCGTATTGGGTTGAATCGGTTGGTACAAGGTTTATTGGAGTTATTTCTGTTCCCGACCACCGTCGCTTAGCAACCGTAGCTTTTGTTCCAGTTGCAGTGGGTTCAAAATGATATGTGGTGGTTATTGTTCCATTTTCTGTCAACCTCCAAATATAATCGCCATTGTATTCATAAAGTGTCTTAAAGGTAGCATTATTTGGTATTTGCCTAGTGATGCTTTTAAGCCGTATTACCCCATTTGACTGAGTGTAGTAGTCAAAATCTATCGTACGAGTTGCATTGCCGCCATGACCATTAGGGGCTGTATAAGTAACACTTTGAATCACACGTTCATTTCCACCAAAGGTGTTGATGGCGTGATAGGCAAAAACTGCTTTGCGAGCTGGGTTTCCTTGCGCATCAACCAAATAATCAATTCGTGTCAGTGTGCGATTTGCATAATTCCAGATATAGTTCGTCTTTCGACCATATTCATCTTTAATATATCTCTAAACGTTTAACGGTTTTCCTCAACTAATAAGCGAAGACTCTCTTACCAAAACTGTGGTGCCGTGATTGTATACTCTCACCATAACCTTATCTGGCTCCATAATAGAAAGTTTTCGCTGATGCCAAAAGGGTGAAATCGCCGTAATCATATGCCACTGCCCATCCTGACTTTGTATGTTGTCTCCTGGGTGAAGATCTATCACAAAACATTTGATAATATCTAAGCCTAACATGGTCTTTTTGAAAGCATGTATTGAGCAGCTTTAAGAGTGAGATAATTAGCGTTTGCTTAAACCAATGAAATAATGCTATCCTAGCGCAGGTTGTGCATATGCCGATTGGAGCAATAGATGCCAACTTTTCTTCCTCTACGATTTAATCTTTTTTAACAACATAGCTTGTATCTCGAGTAATTAGTGTTTATTCCGAGGTTTCTATAGAACTTTAAGGACTCTATAGTACATTAAAGAGCCTTTTTTATGTGGCACTGTTTGTACTCGAGCTTCATTTGTTTTGAACCTCACCTTGCTGGTTCTTTGTTTCGTTATTACATTAAACATCTTGCGAAATCCCCAGATTGAGCACTGGAGACGGCTACAGAGGCATGAAACTTGCATTTCGCAAGATGTTTATTTTGAAATTTGACAATGGCTATCTGGATCGGTTTGGCAGCTAGCGTGTTTAATCCTCTTAAACCATATCTCCTGGAGGGAATTATGATTCAGTACATTGCAAACCCGAATACACATCTGAGTACAAATAAAAATATGTTGCAAGGTCAATTAAAACGCCCCGTGCTACAGCCTAGAAAAATGAGTATTGCTTATCTTGTTCTTGTGCATCGTTTTCCAGAGCAATTCAAACGGCTGTTTAGAGCTATTTATCATCCCAACAATCACTATTTAATTAGTGTTGACCAAAAATCTGGTTCAGAGTTTTTTACAGATATAGAAGTGTTTCTTAAAGATTTCCCAAATGCCTACATTATTGAAAGTGGAAAAGTGATTTGGGGAGGTTACAGCATGGTTCAATCAGAATTGGAAGGTATGAAGCACCTTTTAGCTTTGGATCTTAACTGGGATTTTTTTATTAACCTTAGTGGACAAGATTTTCCTCTAAAAACCCAAGCCCAAATCTATGATTTTTTGGGTAGAAATAGAAAGCGTAATTTCTTAAAGGTCGCCAATCAAGCCACAGTACGGCCTGATACCATGAACCGAATTGAAAATCATTTCCATGAAACGGATACAGGAGTTTCCAGTACCCATAAACGTCCTTTTCTCAAAGGTGTCACTTCATACATTGGTGGACAATGGATGATCTTAACTAGAGACTGCTGTGAGTTTATATGCAATAGTGGTGAGGCTAGAAAATTTGAAGACTTTTATCGACATACGCTTATTCCCGATGAATCTTTTTTTCAAACGGTGCTGATGAATACATCTTTTAGTGGAGAGATTGTTGATGATGATAAGCGTGCGATTATCTGGATACCTGAGGGAGATATTAAATTGCGTCCAAAAACATTTACTAAAACAGATTTAAAGTTTTTACTCAAGGGTGATAATTTGTTTGCTCGAAAATTTGATGAGGTTGTGGATGAAGAGATTTTATGCCTTCTCGAGTCAACTTTGTTAGATACCCAGGACGATATGGGTAATCGTATTGCACCACAGGAGTATATGGGCAACCGTATTCCGCCACAGGAGTATATGGGTAATCCCATTGTCCAAAAGGGATTGCTTGATGCGTTTGGGCTGCTATAGCCCACAGAACATAAACGGTTTATAGTAAGAATCATGCTCGAGAAACTCATCCAATTCCGTCACGCCCTTCATACCCACCCAGAACTTTCTGGGCAAGAAAAACAAACAGCGCAGCGCGTCACCAGTTATTTGCAGGCTTTAAACCCTGATGATCTGGTGACAGGTATTGGAGGGCATGGCCTTGTGGCAACCTTTGATAGTGGTCAGCCTGGCCCAGCCTTGCTCTTTCGTTCCGAGCTAGACGCGTTGCCTATTCAAGAAATCAATACCTTTGAGCATCGCTCGAAGAGTTTCGGGCGTATCTCACAAATGTGGTCATGATGGGCACAGCACAATTTTGTGTGGTTTAGCTGAAACCCTAGCCAAACGCCGACCTGCCAAGGGAAAAGTTTACTTGCTTTTTCAGAGTGCAGAAGAAGATGGCTCGGGTGCCTTAGCCATGCTTAATGATCCAGGTTTTTCAGCCTTCAAGCCTGATATGGCCGTTGCTCTACACAATTTCCCAGGTTACAAAAAGCATCAGATTATTATTAAAGAAGGCCTGATCACAGCGGCAGTGATTGGGTTGTCACTGCGTTTGCAAGGTAAAACCTCCCACGCCTCTCAACCTGAATATGGTCTTAATCCAGCCCTTGCAGTTGCAGACCTTTTGAAAGCGAGTGATGGCTATAATCTGAATGATCCTACCGCAGAAAACTTTCAACTGGTTACGCCGATTTATACTCGAGTTGGTTCAAGTGCTGCTTACGGTGTTTCAGCCGGAGATGCAGAAGTGCAATTTACGTTGCGGGCTTGGGATGATGTACGTCTAGAAAAATTGCAATCAAGCATCATCAGCCTTGCTAAAAATATTTGTGCAACCCACAAGCTCGAGCTAGGCCATGAAACCTCAGATCATTTTCATGCCAATATCAATGATTTGGCGATTACTGAACTTGTAAAACAAGCTGCTACTGAATCAGGACATGCGGTTATCAAGCTACCTGAACCCTTAAAAGGTGGCGAAGATTTTGGACTCTTTACCTCTCGTTTTCCTTGTTGTATGTTTTTGCTAGGCGCAGGCCAAGACACACCAGCAGTACACAACCCTGATTATGATTTTCCAGATGAACTTATAGAAACAGGTGTAAGCGTGTTTGAAGCGGTGGTGCGTAAGGTTTTAGGATAATGCTGGTATCATCAGGTCACAATAATGCTGGTATCATGAGGTCATAAACGCTATGAACCTTATTATTTTTGAAACAACAAGACTCCTTTGCAGACGACTTACGCCTGATGATTTTGAGGCGATGCTCGAGGTCTATGGTGACGCTGATGCTATGCGTTATGTTGGTGATGGCTCACCCTTAACAGAAGACGAAGCTAGAAAGTGGATTGAAGTCACACAAAACAACTATCTCAAGCGGGGTTATGGCATGTTTGCTCTAGTAGAACCTGCGACTCAAAAAGTGATAGGTTTTTGTGGCATTGTGCATCCAGGTGGTCAGCTAGAACCCGAGGTCAAATACGCTTTTCTTCCTACACACTGGGGAAAAGGTTTGGCAACAGAAGCTATTGCAGAACTTATTAAGTATGGGGCAAGTGTTCACGGACTTACCCACATCATTGCTACAGTTGCGCCAGAGCATGTAGTTTCACAGAAAGTTCTTGGCAAGGTAGGAATGTATAAAACAAAGTTGAGAATTGAAGAGGATGGTTCAGAAACTCAGGTGTTTGAATGGCGAAACAAAAAAGAGTAGAATAACTCAAAATGAAAACCCTCGAGAACCCTAAATACCTTAAAGAAATTCTAGATCGAATTGCCAATATCACATCCACTTCCAGACGTATGTGGGGAACCATGACTCCGCAGGAAATGCTGTGTCATCTTGCAGATTCCTGCGAATGTGCCTTTGGGCGCGGTGCAGCTACTCCTACTGGTAGTGTATTCAAAAGAGCCATGCTCAAATTCATTGCCTTAAAGCTGCCCATGAAGTGGCCACAAGGTATCAAGACTCGTTCAGCCTTTGACCCAAAACGTGAGGGTACAAAACCTAGCAATTTTGAAGCTGATAAAGTTAGGGCTGTCCGTCTGATTAAGCAACTTGCAGAAGCTAGAGATATTCCAAAAACGATTCAACATCCTATTTTTGGTGTGTTGAGTACGCCTGAGTGGAAACGCTGGGGCTATCTTCATGCTAACCATCACTTAAGACAATTTGCCTTATAAATGGTTATGATGCGTTTCAGGAGATCATCTATAGACAACAGGTAACTTGGTGGCTCTGGTTTGAAAGCTCCAGTCTAGGCTAAAGTTTTTATGGCTCGAGAGCCTTCGCATTTGTTAAACTCGATCAGAGGTTCAGAGTTAATCTAAGAGGTAAATCGTGCTAAAACAATACGAGTCTATTCTAGGAAAGCCTACAGCAACGATGAAAGCTGTGGTCACCACAGGCCATGGTGGATATGACAAACTCGAGTATTGTGTGGTTCCCATTCCAAGATGTGAACCCAGTGAGGTTCTTTTGCAAGTGCTTTCGGCGGGTATTAATAACACTGATATCAATACCCGCATTGGTTGGTACGCTTCCTCAATTACAACAGATACAGCCAGTACCGCAATGGCTCAGGAACAGCAGAAAAACACCAAAGGGGATGGGGGATGGAACAAGGCTACACCCTTTCCCATCATTCAAGGTACAGACTGCTGTGGGCGCGTGGTAGCCGTTGGTCCTGGTGGTGATGAAACCATTCTAGGCAAGCGCGTCTTGGTGAGACCCTATATGCGAACAGCCAGCAATGAAGCTATAGAACACCTCTGGATGGGCTGTGATTTTGATGGAGCCTTCGCCCAATATGTAAAAGTACCTGCTAGTGAAGTGTTTACAGTAGATTGCAATTGGAGTGATGCTGAACTCGGCTCACTTCCTTGTGCTTATGGAACCGCAGAAAATATGATACAGCGTGCGAAGGTGGGCGAGGGTCAGCATGTGCTGGTCACAGGTGCGTCGGGCGGTGTTGGCTCGGCAGTGGTGCAGTTAGTGAAACGGCGTAATGCCACTGTAACTGCCATAACTAGTAAGACAAAGAAAGAACAAGTGCTTGCTATTGGAGCGGATCACATCATTGAAAATAGCCAAGATGTTACTGCTCTCTTGGGGGAGAATGTTGTAGATGTTGTTATTGATAATGTTGCTGGGCCAGCTTTTGGAGGCTTGCTAAGGGTTCTCAAGAGAGGCGGAAGCTATGTGTCTTCTGGGGCAATTGGAGGACCATTGGTGGCACTCGATATGCGCACTGTTTATTTGAAGGATTTGACGCTAATAGGTTGCACTGCTTGGGACCAGACCGTTTTTGCAGACCTTATTTCCTATATAGAACGTGGTGAACTACGGCCACTGGTAGCGACGACATTTTCACTCGAGCAAATGGTAGATGCACAGCAAACTTTTCTCGAGAAGAACTATGTTGGCAAGTTGGTCTTGATTCCTCCACCTTTGGATGAAACGTAGTCAAACGTTTTCAGTTTTTGTAGGGTGGGCTATGCCCACCAAAATGGCAACCTTTGCACATAAGGCCGTTTTTGCTTGCTTCAACATTCTGGTGTGCGGTGTACACCCTACAGTTTTTGCTTAATGCTTGGCTTTTCAGACAGCCTCAAACTTAAAAAAACAAGTTTCGGTAAATCCAAAGTATTAAGGAGAGGTATATGAACATTAGTGATATACAACTACTTTATGACTACAATTATTGGGCTAATCATTTAATTCTTGTTAGGGCCGCCGAACTCTCCGAACAGCAACGTTTGCAACCTGCCTCGTTTCCATTTGGGAACTTACATGAAACATTGATTCATATCCTCGATGCTGAATATGTCTGGCGCACCATTTGCAGCACTAATCGTTTTGAGGGTCGCTTGGTTGATAAAGAAAGTTTTCCAACTCTCGAGTCTCTACATACCTACTGGAAAAAAGAAGAAGCCGAAATGCGGGCCTTTTTAGGTAGTCTTCATGACAGTGATATGGAAAATACCGTTCGTTATCAGGCTGGCGATATAGAGCGTGAGCGCCTCCTATGGCATTGTTTAATCCATGTCATTAATCACGGCACACAACACCGAAGCCAATGTGCAGCTATGATTAAAGACCTTGGTAAAGAGCCTGTCACACTTGACCTTACTTACTATCTCAATAAGCGTGCTTAGACTGAACACATAAGTTACTTGGCTAATGGTATTTTTTGGAATATGAATAAGGAGATATTTTATGGAATTTAGACAACTCGGTGCTTCTGGTTTGAAAGTTCCTGTACTTAGTCTTGGCACAGGTACCTTTGGCGGTAGTAAGGATTTTGGAAATACTGATGCTGCCGGAGCAACACGGATGGTGGATATTTGCTTAGAAACTGGGGTCAACATGTTTGACACAGCCGATGTTTATTCACAGGGTCTAGCTGAGACCATTCTTGGCAAAGCTATTGCCGGCAGGCGAGATAAAGTTTTGATCTCCACCAAAGCAACCTTTGCTATGGGAAACGGAGCTAATGACAAGGGTTCCTCACGGTATCACTTAATCAAAGCCTGTGAAGCTAGCCTCAAACGTCTTGACACAGATTACATTGATATTTACACCATGCACGGGTTTGATGCACTTACACCGATTGAAGAAGTTCTCAGCACACTCGAGACTCTGGTGCAGCGCGGTTACGTTCGCTACCTAGCCTGCTCAAATTTTTCCGGCTGGCATCTTATGAAGTCTCTGGCTATTTCGGAAAAATATGGCTGGTCACGTTATGTGGCCCATCAGGCCTATTATTCACTGATTGGGCGCGAGTATGAATGGGAGTTGATGCCACTGGCCCTTGACCAAAAAGTCGGCACGATTGTTTGGAGTCCGTTGGGTTGGGGCAGGCTTACGGGAAAAATTTGCCGTGGTCAACCGCTACCTGTGGAAAGCAGATTGCATACCACTGCCAATATGGCACCACCGGTTCCTGATGAGCTTCTTTACAACATTGTTGATGCTCTGGATGAAATTGCTAAAGAAACAGGCAAAACTATTCCGCAGGTTGCCCTTAATTGGCTCTTGCAACGCCCAACTGTAGCAAATGTAATTATTGGTGCTAGAGATGAAGCGCAGCTTAGAGATAATCTGGCTGCTTTTGGTTGGAATCTAACGCAGGCGCAAGTTGCAAAACTGGATATGGTGAGTCAAACCACACCGATTTATCCGTATTGGCATCAGCGAGGGTTTGAGCGTAACCCTTCACCTGTTAAGGTCTACGATTGATACGTTGTAAAACTGACGCATAGTAAAGATGCTTTTACACGAGTAGAGTGGCTTGAGATAAACATTCAAGGAGAACAATGAAATCTAGACTTGCCTATTACAAAGTTGCACCAGAAGCTATGAAAGCCATGGAAGTGATGGAAAGCTACACAAAACATTGTGGCTTAGAACCGCTATTACTCGAGTTAATCAAACTTCGGGCTTCACAACTTAATGGCTGCGCCTATTGTATTGACATGCACTCTAAAGATGCCAGAACCCTAGGAGAAACAGAACAAAGGCTTTATGGGCTTAGTGCTTGGAAAGAATGCCCTTTTTATAGTGAGCGTGAACGAGCAGCCTTAGGTTTAACTGAAGCTGCAACGCTTATTTCGCACAAGCACGTTCCTGATGACGTTTATGCTGAGGCTAAAACACATTTCAGTGATGAAGAACTGATCAACCTCATGATGGCTATTGTGACCATCAATGTCTGGAACCGTTTTGCTATAACTTTTCAGAGCCCTGTTGGAAATTATCAACCCAATCATTTTATTACGGGAAATAAATGAACAGAAAATGGCCCCAATTCTGGTTACTCTGTCTTATCTGGGGATCATCTTTTTTATTCATCCGTATTGGAGTTGAGCATGTGCCTCCTCTTCAACTGGTTTTTATCCGCACCTTGATTGCGGCTGTGGGTTTGAACGCAGTGCTTTGGTGGCAGAAAAAATCTTTTCCTAGACGTGGGCGTAATCTCCTTGACATCATATTTCTTGGTGTAGTGAATACGGTCATGCCTTTCTTTTTGATCACTTGGGGAGAAACCCATATTGAAAGCAGCTTGGCTAGTATTTTGCAAGGTACGGCAGCTTTGTTTACTTTGTTGGTTGCACATTTTACCTTTGCCGATGAACGCATTACGCCACGCAAACTCTTGGGTCTTGCCCTTGGATTTTTAGGTGTGGTGGTGCTTACCAGTAGAGATGCAAGCACTGTTGGAGCTACAAAACCTTTGTTTTATTTGCTGGGACAACTAGCTGTGGTTGTTGCATCTTTTTGTTATGCCATAGGAGGAACCTATAGCCGCAAAGCCATGCAGCAACGCCTCGAGCCCTTACAGGCTTCAGCCGGTGCTATGACCATTGCTGCTGTTATTACAGGCATCATGACGTTTATTACCCCAATGTTTGGTGGCTTAGCTCCCGTTGATATAAGGCAACTGGAGCTAAGTGTTTTACTTGCTGTTCTGACTTTAGGATTTCTAAATACCTTTATTGCCTATTTAATTTTTTATGGTCTAGTGGTTAAACTGGGTGCTGCACGAACGTCTATGGTTACTTATGTTATTCCTGTGGTGGGCTTGCTTTTAGGAGTCATTTTTCTAAAAGAAAAACTCGAGTATCGGCTTATATTGGGAACTATAATGATTGTGGGAAGTATTGCTGTGGTGAATTTGAAACTCGAGAATCTATTTAAAAGGTCAAAAAGTATCTAATCATGTCTTGGAAAGCCGCCGCCTTGTATATAATACTGCTCATGAAACATCAACCCTCTCAAGATGATCTTGAATTACAACGATTGTTTGAAGCGGGAATATTCCCGCCTTCAGAATTTAGCCATGGCAGACATATTCAACTTGCCTATGTTTATCTTTGTCAGTATGAGCAGGAATTGGCTTTTGTCTGTATGCGCCAGTCTATACAAAACTACTTGAAGCTTCACGGTATTGACATAAGTAAATATCATGAAACGCTAACCAGAGCCTGGATGTTGGCAGTGCGTCACTTTATGGAAAATGCTGAACCTGCATCTTCAGCCGAACAGTTTATCCAAGACTATCCTATGCTGCTTGATAAAGATATTATGCTGACGCACTACTCCCCAGACAGGTTATTTTCTGAGCAGGCCCGAACGGTATTTACAGAACCCGATGTCGAGCAGATACCACGCTATATATAAGAGGACTCGAGAGTAATCTCTACCTGTTAAGCTCTATAAGCTTAAAGAATAACTAGTCACTAATTTTTACGGAACGGAGTATCACACTATGTCAATCTACCTCGAACCTACTCAAGACTCTGGCCGAGCATTCTTCATGCGCCGAATTACTGGTAATGTAATTATGCTCAATTTGCTTAGGTTTCGCAGCACTGCTAATTATTCAGCAACACCTGAACTTGCCCCGCAATCTCCAATAACAGGAGAAGCTGCCTATCGTTTATACATGCAGCATACCCTACCCTATCTGGAGCGTTCTGGTGGAAAGCTATTGTTTTATGGGCGCGGCGGCCCCTTCCTGGTTGGCCCGCCTGACGAGCATTGGGACGCGGCTATGCTTGTTCAACAAGACAGTACCGAAGCCTTTATGGCGTTTTCGTCAAATCATGAATATCTCTTGGGAATAGGCCATCGAACTGCTGCATTAGAAGACTCGAGATTACTGCCACTAGAAGAGGTTGCTTGGTGAGAGAGCGAATGCACAATAAACCGTAGGGTGCAATAACGCTTCGCTACTGCTTGAGTGAGACACAAATTGCAAAACTGGATGCAGTAAGTCAAACGACACCGACTTATCCGTATTGGCATCAGCGTGGGTTTGTAGAGAGAAATCCTTTGCGAGTGAAGGAGTATTAGAAGGAGTGACGATGAACATTCGACTAATTCAACCAAACGAGCTAAATGAGTTGCTTGCACTCTACGCACATCTCCATCGCTTGGACGAACCTCTTCCCGAGCCAGCAGTCATTCAAGAAGTCTGGCAAGAACTCATGTCGAACCATCGCTATAAATACTTTGGTGGTTATATAGAAAACATTCTTGTCTCAAGCTGCACCATTTCCATCATTCCTAATCTCACTCGCGGATGCAGGCCGTATGGCATCATCGAGAATGTGGTCACCCACACCAACTATCGAAACAAAGGGTATGGCAAAGCAGTGCTAGCTCATACCCTCTCCCACGCTTGGTCTTCTGGTTGCTACAAGGTCATGTTACTCACGGGTAGGAAAGACCAAGCCATCTTCCGGTTCTATGAGTCAGCAGGTTTTGATCGCCATGAAAAGCAAGGATTCATTGCCAAGCCATCGGCCTAAGCATTTTCTATCGTGTCTATTTGATAGAGAAATGTAAGGATAGTCCTCAGGCAAGCATATGAACTCATCATTGATGCTAAGGTAAAACCTAGTGAACTTCGTGGCAGAACGACGTTTGTCATTGCGTAGCGCAAGGTACGCTTCGCTCAAATGTCATACAGCGTAAACGCACCCTACCAAATCCGCTCATCTTACAAGGTTACTACGAGAATACTTAATGATAAAATTTCTTGGTGCTAAACCAAAATTTTTTAAGCGAATACATTCACCGATGACGTACCTGATTTAAGGCAAGTAGAAAGGCAAAACATGGAGGCAATTTTTAACAGCGTGGTTATCTACGCTCGCGATATGCAAAAGACAGCAGAGTTCTACCGTAAGTTTTTCGGCTTCGCCACAACAGGGCAAGTTGTCGAGGGTTTGATTGACCTCACATCGCCAAACGGCGGGGCGCATATACGAGTTCATCAAGCTGCGAAGAGTGTCAAGCTCGGACAGGTTGGCGTTAAAATCAGTTTCGCTGTTCGTGATGTGGAAGCGTTCAAAGCAAAGTCTGAAAAGCTAGGACTCAAGTTTGGAGTAACTCACATCGCCAATGGCTACTCGTTTGCCAACGCTAAAGACCCTGACAAGAATTCTGTCAGCATCTCGAGTCGAGCTTACCGAAGCACAAAATAAAAATACTTCTCTGAGGAACTTAGAGTCTCGAGAACATTATAAGCTCAAGAACTCTCTGTCTCGGAAATCGGAGTGACTCGATTCAAACGTTCAGAGACTCGAGAAAATCGCAACTTTAGGCAATCAAAGGTTAGGTCAACCGTTTGAGTTGTATAGTAAAGATATGATAAAAATAATAGGTATTCCTTTTGACACAAATTCTTCTTTTCTGAGAGGCCCATCTTTTGCCCCACAGCGCATAAGACTCATGGACCAAGAAGGTTCGGCAAATACTTTTTCTGAAAGCGGATTAGAAATCAAGGAAAGCCATACTTATCAAGATTGTGGTGATATATCTTTTAAGGACACAAATCCTAAAAAAGCCTTTGGCACTATAAAAAACAAGATTAACAATCTGATCAAAGATGATAGTAAAATAATTTCAATCGGTGGTGACCACTCTGTTACTTTTCCAATCATAAGCGCCTTGGCTAATAAATATGAGCAGCTAAACATCTTACATTTAGATGCCCATGCTGACTTATATGATAGCTTTGACAATAATTCATATTCCCATGCTTCACCTTTTGCAAGAATTATGGAAAACGTAAAAATAAATTCATTGACCCAAGTTGGCATTCGCACTTTAAGTACACATCAGCGAGAACAAGCTCAAAAATTTGGGATAAAAGTTATCGAAATGAAAGATTTTAGTTTTGATTTTATACAAAGTCTATCATCACCTCTTTATATTTCCTTAGATTTAGATGTTCTTGATCCAGCCTTTGCTCCTGGAATATCACATCATGAACCTGGAGGAATGACGACTAGGGACTTAATAAGGGTTATTCAAGGTATTTCAGTTAAAATTGTGGGTGCAGATATTGTAGAATACAATCCAATACGAGATATAAACAATATGACCGCAATGGTTGCCTATAAATTGCTAAAGGAATTGGTGGCGAAAATGATGGAGTGACAACTATCAAATCTGTAGCAGTACCGAGCGTACCACAACATTAACCCATCAAACATGCCTGGTATACAACTCGCACAGTTCTAATGCCTGTTAACATCTATCATGGAACAAAGCCTTAAACAAAAGATTATCCATCAAGCCTCGAGTCTGATTAAAGCGTTATATGTTTATCCCGATATGGCAGTAAAACTCTCAGATACGCTTTTGGCGAACTATCAAGCAGGATATTATACTGAGGTAAATAATAATTCCGACTTTGCCTCAGCGATTACAGAAGATTTGCAACACTTATCCAAAGATAAACATTTAGAACTACTTATCAATCCTGATGTAATTGCCAATCTAAAAAATAAAGATGATTTTCGCTCAGTATCTAGTATTGTAGATGCAAGAATGATAAGGCGTAATATTGGTTATTTTAGGCTCGATGGTTTTGATGACATCGAAAATAATCCTGAAGCAGTAAACATAATACATGAAACCATGAATATCTTCGCCGAAGCCAGAGCCATCATTTTTGACTTGCGAGAAAATACTGGAGGTAGCCCTAAAATGGTGCAACTCCTCTCGAGTTATCTTTTTGATGAAACACCTGTACACCTCAACAGCTTATATTTTCGAGCAACAAATAGCACAACCGAATTTTGGACACTACCAGACATAGCTGGTAAACGTTATCCAAACGAATATATATTGGTCTTGACCAGTAGCCAAACTTTTTCGGCAGCAGAGGAATTTGCCTACAACTTACAATGCCTAAAGCGTGCCACTATCATTGGTGAAGTAACAGGCGGTGGAGCGCACCCTGGAGATTTTCATCTTATCGAAGACCAGTTTGGGCTTTTTGTCCCATCAGGTATAGTTATCAACCCCATTACTAAAACCAATTGGGAAGGTGTAGGGGTTAAACCAGATATTGAAGTTCCTGCTAGTGAGGCTTTAGAAACAGCTCTGGATTGCCTGTATCAATGGTAGTTCTAAAGCATGAATGCTGCAATTGTCGGCATATTACAACCTGAGTTGTATATTGTGCAAATTTGCATATGTACCTTTAAGAGCAATTAATTCTTCATGAGTCCCCTCTTCTTTTATTCCCTCTTTAGTTAAAACAATAATTCTTTGGGTGTTTCTAACGGTTGACAAACGGTGTGCAATCACAATGGTAGTGCGGTTACTAGACAGACGCTCGAGTGATTCCTGCACTGCCCTTTCACTTTCGTTATCCAGTGAACTTGTCGCTTCGTCAAAAATAATAATTGGGGGATTTTTTAGGAAAACCCTGGCAATACTCAACCTTTGCTTTTGTCCACCTGAAAGTTTTACGCCACGCTGACCAATGTCTGTATCATAGCCATCTGGTAAAGCCATGATAAAGTCGTGGGCATTGGCCTGTTTGGCTGCGTTGATTATTTCTTCTTGACTGGCCTCACGTTTACCGTAACGGATGTTATCTGCAACCGTACTAGCAAACAAATAAACATCTTGTTGGACGACACCAATGTTACTTCTCAATGAACTTAAACGGATGCCTTTAATGTCTTGTCTATCTAAGAGTATTTGCCCATGAGTGACCTCATAAAAGCGTGGAATAAGTGAACAAAGCGTTGTTTTGCCTACACCTGAAGGGCCAACCAGAGCAACATATTCACCAGCTTTTATCTCGAGGGATAGGTTTTCTAAAACATGATCTTGGTCATCTTTGTATTTGAAGCTGACGTTCTTAAATTTAATATTCCCACGAACATTTTTTAAGTTGATCGCATTGGGTGAATCTCGAATATCGCTCTGAACCTCAAGCATTTCCATAAACCGATCAAAACCTGTCATGCCTTCTTGATATAACCTAAGGAAATTTAGGGCAGTGCGAATGGGCTCGAGGATAATACCTGCATAGAGAAAAAAGGTCACTAAGTCAGATAAATTCAACGAGCCTTTGACAATGCTTGCGCCGCCAAGAACGACTACGGTGACAGTGAAGAGTTGTGTAAACCCAACCATGCCATTATAAAAATAGGCTTCATTTTTGTAGGCATTTCGTTTGGCGTTCACAAAGTCATTATTCTGAAAAGCAAACTTTTCTTGTTCTAGTTCTTCATTGGCAAAAGATTTTACAACTCTGATGCCAGACAAGGTATCTTCAAGGTGGGCGTTAATGTTACCAATGCTATCGTGTTCGGCTCTAAAAGCCTTATTCATTCGCTGATTAAAGTAAAAGGCATACGCAGCCATCATGGGCAAGAACAAGAAAAGAATAAGAGTAAGTTGAACATTGATGCTTAGTAGAATAAAAAATACTCCAAAAAACTTGATGATGGTTAGCACAATATCTTCAGGGGCATGATGATAAAGTTCGCCAATGTTGTAGGTGTCATTGGTGATGCGGCTCATGAGTTGACCAGTTTTTTGTTCATCATAAAAGCTATTAGAGAGGTTTTGATAATGTGCAAAGAGTTCGTTTCGCATGTCACGTTCCATCAGCGTTCCCATCATGTGTCCTTGATAGTCAACAAAAGCGTTACATACTGCGTGGATAATGACCAGTGCAACCATGACTGCACCTATTGTGTAAATTTGGTTCAGTGCATTGGCTGCACCGCTTTCTAAAATATTTTTGGTAATAAATCTGGCACACAAAGGAAGGATCAGAGTTATAGCTGCCACGACCAGAGCACAAGCTAGGTCTATAAGGAGCAGTTTCTTGTAGGGTTTATAATACGACAAAAATTTTTTAGCTCGAGGGTGTAACATTAGCCTCCATTAGCAGGTATGCTTCGCATTCATTTCATAGCATTAAATTCGGTTTCACTACGTTCGGTGCTGGTCATAAATCCACTCAGTCAAGGAGATACTGCTCTGGGTGAAAAATACCCGTTTTAATAATTTCTGGAAATGTTCTATCAAGATTATTTTTATCCAGATGTCATTGCAACCAAAATGTCATTGCAAAATGAATTTGCCAGTAGGGACCCTTGCCCTTACGAAACGTCTATTTCGTTTCATGACATAATTAAACTGGACACTTCACAGTCGCTATCATTTTTCTTGTTGGGATAAACATTGACCGTTCAAACAAACACACCAATAACATTCTTTAACGATTTGGTTAAATTGTCAGAAGCGTCGTTACTGCACAACTAGCGCATTACGACGGTGGTCTTCTGGTTATTTCTCATGGCTGACCTCCGAGCTAAAAGGTATCATACACTATTTCTGTGGGTTAGCTAGCAGTCAATTAATCTAGAGACTCCAGTTACAGAATGCAAATTCTATACTTAAATAGCCCGTTTGATTTTTGTCGTTTTATATTAGATATAAACCTTAATCCTTTAGAATCTAAAACGTCATAATTTTGTAAGAGGAATGCTGCTAAGCTGGGAGCTAAGACCTGACAAAGATTCTACTTCTTTTTAGGTCAATCGCTTTTGGAGGCGATGAACCCTAGCTCTAAGAAGTTATAAACTTCACTGGGCGCTCGAGTTAGGGGGAGCCAGTAGCGCAACCGACCAGAGGGGATTACGTCCTTTGGTCTTGTGCCCACAGCACACGATGACAGACCTTACTGCTACACTTAATCCAAACTCAGCGCAGACATTGCTCAGGGAAGCTATGGCCCTTGAACTTAGCGACGAGCGCATCTTTGAATTAGCCCATACGATTAAGCAACAAGCAGAAGCAGTAGGTGATGCAGAAGCCTTGTTTCAGAGTCGTTTGCTTTTAGGAAAACATTATTTAGAAAAACAAAAATATGCTGATGCTGTAGCGCTGCTCGAGTCCTTGCTGGTCTCTTCTTTAAGCTCTGAGCAGCGTATGGAAGTGCTTATGTCCCTCATCGAGGCTTGTGAAGTCAGCGATGAAATCAATAAAGTCCTGACTTACGCGCCAGAAGCCCTTAGTCACTTTACTGAGCATGAGCAGCAAAACCTTGCTAAACAAGCAACATTACACGAAGTTTTAGGAAACTCTTATTGCAAACTCTACGCTTTTCAGGAAGCCTTCGAGCATTATTTGAAGTCGCTTAGCCTTTACCAGACTTTAGGACAACCGCAGGGGATAGGTGAAACCTATATCTCGATTGGTTGGACCTACTGTGTCATGGAGAATTATGGCAAAGCCAAAGAATTTTTCCTATTGGCGAAGGACATTGCTACCTCCATCCATGATGTGATGCTTGGGGCACGGGCCATAGGCAATCTGGCTAATGTTTACAGTATCTTAAAAGATTTTCATACCTCCATTAAGTATCATCAGCAAGCTATCGAAACCTTTCAAAGAATAGACAGCCCTGGACGTGTTGCTGTGGGTTATTGCAATGTCGGCACAGATTACTTTCACCTTGAAAATGTTGAAGAGGCGTTTGTCTACTTTCGCAAAGCTCTGGCCCAGCTCGAGTTGCACCCTAATAAAGGGGTCGAAACCAGGGCTTACGTACACATGGGCGAGGCACTGATCGAAACAGACTCCCAGCAGGCTGAAGGTTACTTGCACAAAGCTCTGGGGATGATGAAAGAGACAGGCTCTACCGAATATCTTTCGTATACCCACAAACGTTTAGCCAGACTCTACGAGAAACAAGGCAAGCTGAGCGAGGCTCTTGAACACTACAAAACCTATGCCGACTTAGAGATTGAACAGCTCAGGGACATGAACGAAAAACGTACCCAAGCCATCGCGGTACAGCTTGATGTGTCTAAACTCGAGCATGAACGAGAGAGCTATAAACAAAAAATGGTAGAGCTAAGCAGCACGATTGAACACCTCGCGGAACTCAGCGTTCGTGATGGTCTTACAGGTTTGTATAACCGCCGTTATTTCGATGAACAGTTAGCACAGATCTTTCTCGAGTCTCAAAGCAACCACCAACCCTTTACGGTGCTGATGTCTGATATTGATAACTTTAAGAAAGTCAATGACAACTTTTCTCACAGTGTCGGCGATGACGTTCTAAAAATCGTTGCTAAAATTTTTGCCGATAACATCTGGGGCGGAGACATGGTGGCACGCTATGGTGGCGAAGAATTTGTGGCGGTGTTTAGACATACGAGCCTCGAGAAAGCCATTGGCGTTGCTGAAAAACTGCGTCAAAAAGTCGCACATTATCCCTGGCACACCATTCACCCTAACCTCACCATCACCATTAGTCTTGGTTTGTGCGATGACCTCTCTTTGGGAGATTGCGAAAAAATGGTAGCTATGGCAGATGAAAACCTTTATATTGCTAAACGAAATGGCAAGAATCAGGTTGTTGGTTAACAGAATATAGAAGCCTTCACCAGAAGTGTAGCGATTGAAGTCGGTCATTTTGGCATTACGGTGAACGCGGTTGCGCCAGGTCCAACACAGACTGGTTATGTTCCTGATGATGCCATTGTCTCACAGATTCCCCTTAGGCGATTAGGCACACCTGAAGAGATTGCGGATGTCGCCTTGTTCTTGGCTTCCTATCAAGCGCGGTGGTTGACGGGGCAAGTGATTAAAGTATCTGGTGGACACAACTTGTAAGATGTTTGCAAATTACTGGCTCTAGGGAATATGGAGCAGTAAACCTCGAGCAATCACATTTTAAAAATCAGAAATCCTCGAGCCTATACTGCTATTGATGCTCATAACCTGATAACCTAAACGTGTGGAAGCAGTTCTTGTCACTAATGGCCCAGGCGAACTCTATACCTGGACGCAACCTGTTCTAAGAGCTTTGCGAACGTCTTATCCCCAGCTAAAAATAACGATTAGTTTGGTTCCAGACCAGTTTACCAGTGGTAATGAGGCTGCCATCGCCAGCACCTTTGGGGCTGATGCAGTGACTACCGCCAAAGATTTTGTATCTTTTATGGCTATGGGCAAAAGACCCTTGGGTCTAGGCGACGCTCAGGGATTTGTGATTAGTTTAGGTGGAAATACCCGTATGGCTTTACAACTGGCTAATAAACTTGGCTATCCAACCTACCGTTATAGTTTTGAACCCTACTGGAACCGCAAGCTGCGTAAGCTTTTTGTGCATAGCGAAGCGGCCTATAAGCGGGCTAGGTTACTAGGCGCGCCTAAAGAAAGACTCGAGCTTATTGGCAACTTAGTGGCTGATGCAATGCAGCAAACACAACCTATAGCTAACCCAGGCAGTCCGCATATTTTGCTTTTGGCTGGAAGCCGTGATGCTTTTTCGGTGGTGCTGATTCCTTTTATGATTGGTCTAGCTGATTATTTGGGGCAACAATTGCCCCAGGCTAAATTTGTCTGGCCAGTGGTGAGTTTGCTCAAAGAAGAAACTATTCGCAATGGTATTGCAGGAAATGAAAAAGATGTTTTAGGTGGATTAGCAGGTCAGCGCAAAGAAAATATCATCATTACACCTAGTGGAACCCAGATTGAAATGATTGCTGAACAAGAGCGTCATGCCCATATGCGTGCGGCAACCCTGGCAGTTACTATTCCAGGAACTAACACCTTAGAACTTGGAATTGCAGGCGTGCCTAGTGTGGTTATGCTGCCCATGAATAAGCCTGAAGTGATTCCTCTAGAAGGAATTGGGCACTGGTTAGGCATGATTCCTTGGGTGGGAACCTTTATCAAACGTAGGGCTGTAAAATTATTCGTAGAAGGTCTTAAAGTCCCGGTATCTTTGCCAAACCGCTTTAGTGGAGAAGATTTAATGCTCGAGGTTAAAGGCAAAGTAAGTGTAGAAGGTATTGGCGATGAGGTCTTAGCCTTATTACAAAGCCCAACCTTTAGCCACCGCCGCAAGAGGCTTTTAGAGACCATGCCCCAACCCGGGGCTGCCGAACGTTTGGTGAAATCGGTGTTGGCTGATATCTCGAGAGAGACTTGAAATTGGTTTTTATGACCCGCCTTGTTTGGAGTTTATCCAATGAATGATGGCTGCTGTGACATACTATAAATAATGCCTAAGATTCCCGCGCTCCTTTTTTCTAAAACCTCATGGACAGTGTTGGGTATAGTAGCAGCTTTGGGCAATGCGGTGAGTCGGGTGGCCATTGTGCCACTTTTTATTCAACCAATTTTTGACACGGTGATCAAGACCCAGAATTTAGAAATGTTATCTAGAGTTCTTTGGCTTGGCGGTGTGGTCATTGTGGCAGGTTCACTTTTACTCTTCTTACAAGATTTTGCTCTGAGCAAAGCGGGTTTAGGGGTTATTCAACAATGGCGATTTGACCTTTATAAAAGGCTTCTGTTGAAAACACCTGGAAGTTTGCCCAGCACCAGTGGCGGTTTAAGCAGCCGAATCCTGAGTGACTTACGTGAAGTTGAACTTTATTATCAATATGGTTTAGGTTCCTTAATTGCCGAAAGCGCAACCCTCTTGGGAACCTTGGGAGTGCTTTTATACACCGATGCTTCTGCTACATTGATTTTGCTGGCTTTAATTATTCCAGTGGTGGGAATCATTCGTTTCCTAGGGCGGTTTGTAGAAACAACGTCTGAAGCCTCACAAGCCAGCCTCGAGCATTTAGGTTCAACGCTCCAAGAAGGATTCAAGCACCATAACCTGATTCGTAGTTTTTTAGCCGATAGATTTATGCTTGGCCGCGCAGCATATGCCAATAACCACAGCATCAAAATGATTACACGACGTAATCTGCTTTTAAGTTTACAAACACCTTTAGCGCAGCTTTTAATTTTTGTTATCTTAGGTATATTGATTGCACTGCTTTTGCGGCGTGTTACCAGCAGCAGCATGACTACAGGTGAACTGGTGGGTTATCTAACCCTGGTAGCACTTATGTCTACACCAGCCCAACTTTTACCCAGAGCCTATGCCACCTTGATGCAAGCGCGTGGAGCCAGTAAACGCCTTAAAGATTTGTGGCCAAGTCTTGGGCCTTTAGCCAATCAAGAAAATTTAGTTCTACAACAACCTGCATCTTTAGAGCTTTCTAAGGTCTCTTTTGCTTATGCCAATGAAACTATTCTCAATAATCTTTCTGCGCATTTACAGGGTCCTGCACTTATTGCTCTGACTGGTGAAAGTGGCAGTGGAAAAACTACCCTTCTTTCTATCTTGCTGCGCTTTTTACAATCTAATGGGCATGTGACCGTTTCTGGTCAAGCTATCAATGCCTTATCAGAAAAACAACTCCGTGATTATCTGGCTTATGTTCCCCAAGGAAGCGATTTAATTAGTGGAACAATAAAAGATAATCTTTGTCTAGGCCGTGATTTCGATAATGACCAACTCTGGCAGGTTTTACGAGCTGTTCAACTTCTAGAGGTTGTAAAAAAATTAGGGGGTTTAGATTACACCCTTGGTGAAGATGGCAGTGGATTATCGGGTGGGCAAATGCAGCGTCTGGCTTTGGCTCGAGCCTTGTTAAGCAACCCTGGTATTTTGCTTTTAGATGAGCCCACTTCAAACCTAGATGCTGAAACAGAACTGGCTTTAGTTGATTTATTAAAACATCTTTCAAAAGAGCGTTTGGTGATTGCGGTAGCACATCGTCCGGCACTGATTCAAGCTGCAGATAGTATATGGATACTCGAGCAGGGTGAACTTAAAAAGATATGAAAGATATTTATGAATTTGCAACTCTTTATGATCAGCAATATCTTTATTACCGCGACGATTTGTCTTTTTATGTAGGTTTAGCCAATGATTACGGCTCGAGTGTTTTAGAACTGGGCGCAGGAACAGCGAGAGTTTCTATAGCTTTAGCTAAAGCAAAACATAAAGTCACTGGTATTGAACTTTCTGAATCGATGGTGGCTCTAGGCCAAGAGCGCGTTAGCAGTGAAGGATTAAATGAATTCATCACTTTGCAACAAGGTGACATGCGAAGCCTCGAGCTTAACCAAAGCTTCCCAGTAGTGATTGCACCCTTTAACACCCTTATGCACGCTTATACCTTGAGTGATCAAGATACAACCCTAGCAACAGTAAAACGACACCTTGCTTTGGGAGGTGTCTTTGCTTTTGATTTATACAATCCAAATTTTAGAGACTTAAATGTGTTGCGCCGTGAAAGTGAATGGGAACATATAGGTATACATTCAGAACTTTTTATATATCAATCTCTAGACCCTGATAACCAAATACTTGAGTCGCGCTATTACCTAGATACGATTCAAGCTGACGGAAGTCTTGGGCGACAAACTGCTGTTCTTAAACAACGCTATTACACTCGCTTTGAAGTGGAACGAATGCTAAGGCAGGCAGGCTTTGAACATATTCAAACCTATGGTGGGTTTGATAAACAGCGTTATACCTCGAGTGCGTCTCATATGGTGGTTATTGCCAAGTAATACCTTATTCCTATGATTTTTGAATGGCTAATGTTGCAACCTCTAGAGCTTGGGCGACACCCGTTGTATTTGTGCCGTTACCCTGTGCGCGCTCTGGGCTTCCGCCACCTTTACCTTGAATAAGAGGTAAGACTTCATTCAAGATGGTATTAACTGCAATATCAACATTTTTTCCTCTTACAAATAAAAGTGAAGCTTTATTACTGGTTGAACCAAGAAGTGCGATGACATCGGGATAACTGCCAAGCGTTTTTGATAAAGGCTGAAGTAATACACTTTGCGAAGTATCTAAAAGATGTGTAACCATACGCCCTTTAGGTGTTACCTGTGCTTGTTGCAAGAGGGTTTCAGCAAGGTTTTTGGCTATGGTGTCTTGAAGGCTCGAGAGCTGAGATTTCATTTCTTTTAGGTCATCACGGAGTTGGGCTACACGCTCAGGTAATTGCTCTACCGTACTGCTAAATGATTTTGCAAGCTGTGTACTAATAGCATGTTTAATGCCGTAATCGTTTAGAGCTTCTTGACCAGCCATAAAATAAATTCGGGTAAGATTTCCTTTTATTTTTTCAGAGCCAATAATTTTAATGGGTAAAGCTTCTGTTGTTGAACGTAAATGAGTTCCACCACAGGCTGAGTAATCATAATCACCTATTTTAACGATGCGGATTCTCCCTGAAACTTTGGGTGTGCGGCGCAGAGGATAATTGTCAATCTCGGCTTCATCAATTTCAAAAGTTGTGATAGATAGATTCTGATACGCTGTGGCATTGACAAGCATTTCAGCTTGGTTTATATTTTGTTCACTGGGCTGATTTGCAATATCTAAAGTAGATATCATCTGGCCAAGATTAACAGCTTGGGTTTCAAAACTAGAGTTGACCCGCACAAAGGCTTGAGCCAACATGTGTTCGGCGGTATGCCTTTGCATATGTTTATAACGGCGTTCCCAATCAATGATGCCCGTGACAGCATCACCTATTTGAAAAGGGTGTAGCTCGAGCTTGTGCCAGACTGTATCAGAACTCTTTTCTTCTTTAAACGTATCTAAAACAACTTGCCCATTTATGGCTCCAGTATCAAAAGATTGCCCACCTGCGGTTGGGTAAAAGGCACTTTCAGATAGAGCTATGTAACTATAATTTTCATCATTCCTTATTGAGGTAATGGTGCTCTTAAATTCTTTTAAGTAACTATCAAACTGTTCCAAACGTTTCATAGAGCTAGTCTATCATTCAGGGTCTTTCGCAAGATGATACCTATTAGACCTGTAATCTTAAAGGTATAGTATTTAAAAGCTATAAATGTTGTTTGGGGATGTGGGACTAAGCTACTACTTCTAATGACTCAGCAAAGCTAATTAAATCCAAAAGCTGTTTTGATTTTTTGGCAAACTCATTTACTACAGCGTAGTCATGAACATCTTGAGACATAGTAGCAAGCTGTTGCTGCTTACTTTCATGGAAGGTTTTAACATGCTTCTTAAGAAGATTCTTTTGTTCGGTCCCAAGGTCATAAAATGCAACTCGGCCAGCGTTGCGACTAATATAGAGTAGATCATAAAAGGCAGTAGTACGGTCTAGCTTGTCTAAGACAAAATCTAAAACACCACTTAATACCTCATCGGAGACATTCCATAAATATTCTTGGTTTGTATCTACAACAATCGTTGCCATTAGCTCTAGATTAGCCAAAAAACCAGACCAGAGTAGAGAATTTTTTCACCTCTCGAGCCTACACTTTAAAGCCAGCAGTGCGTAAATAATGCAGGGTCGCTTCATCGGATGTATAACGAACAAAAGTATGCTGATCAACGATAGGTTTTGCCTCATGAAGCGTTTTTTCAATAGCTAGAGCTAGGGTTTCAGGGTTTTGTATGGGAACCAGGGTGCCATAGCCAGAGTGACTAATGATTTCTTTGGGACCATTTTTGCAGTCTGTAGAAACTACAGGTGTACCCAGAGCCATAGCTTCGATTAAGACAGTAGGTAACCCTCGAGGATGCTCGAGAGTACAAACACCTGAGCATTTTTCATAAAGGCATAAGGGTTATTGTTAAATCCAGGAAGCTCTACATCGTGTTCAATACCAAGTTTTTTGATAAGAGCCTCTAAGGGTTTACGCAAATTGCCTTCGCCTAAAATAATTAGTCTTGCATTTTGTTTTTTTCTAAGCAACGCAAAGGCTCTAAGCAGTGTAGGAAAATCTTTTTGCTCCTCGAGCCTACCTACTCCAAGAATGACTGGGGGTTGCCCTGGTTGAAACCAGGGATGTTCAAGAGGTTGATTGGCTTTTTGAAACATGGTCTTACTTAGTATAGGATTATAGATAACCTCGAGTCGTTTAGGGTTAAGTCCAATGGTTTGTGCCAAATCCTCAGCCACACCTTGAGAAACGGCAACAATCTGGTCTGCCATAGGATAAGAAACGCGCATTGCTAAGCGAGTAGCCCGAAGTTTACTGGGCGTGTAACCAGCTTGAAGGTGCATTAGGCTAGCTGAGGTATGTTCGGTAATAATAATTTTTGTAGACGATAAAGCCAGACGTTTGGCCCAGACTGCTAATACGTTGGTATGCTCGAGGGCAGAAATTAAAGCTTTAGGTTTTTCACGGCGTAAGTAGCTAATGAGTTTGGGTAGAGTCCCTAGTGAGCGTTGGGTTTGAAAATCAACTAGATTAACTCTAGGAGAAACTTGATTTTTGTAAGTGCTTTCGGCGTTACCAACAACTAGGTCAACATGGACCCCTTTTTCGGCAATATTATTAGCCAGATTGACCATAACTCGCTCTGCACCACCACCGACCAAAGAAGGTAAGAACAGGGCTAGTTTTTCACTCATGCATAAACTCTCTTTCGAGTCTTATTGTGACACAGCAATGCTATAAAAGCAGTGCGCCATAATAAAGCGCACTGCTTGAAAACACCTAACTTACTTGACAGTGATAGGAATGCTGTGGCGGGCTTTGTTATCTGGGCTTAGGTAGCGAATTTCATAACTTCCTGCGGTTTCGGGGGCACGTAACACTACCGTTCCACTAGCTCCTGTGGTGTAGCCATAGCTCGAGCCGTAATCATTTTCGGGTGCGCCAGCAGGTACAATGGCGATATAACTACGCTCTGAAGCTGGACCTGTATAACTTACCTCAAAGTCTGCGTTGACACTTACTTCGGTGGGTGCTTGCAAGGTGATTTGTGGTGCGGTTAGGGTGATAGGAGTGCGGGCTAACACTCTATCTTCATTGTCATTAACCAGACGCACTTCATAGCTACCTGTTTCAAAAGAGGTCTGAATGCGTAAAGGATTACCGTCTCTGGTGTAGATATAGTCAGCGTAAGCACCCTCATCGGCACCTGCTTCGACAATGGTTATGTAATCACTATCACTGGTTGAACCTGACCAATTGACCTCTACAGCAGAACCTGCCATAGCTTCACTGGGTGCTTTCACAGAAGCATTGGTAGCAATTATCTTGACAGGAAAACTAGCTAGCATTTTATCTTCATTGTCATTGACCAGTCTTACTTCATAGTCCCCTGGTGCGGAAGGTGCATTGATTTTAAGGGGGTTGCCATCACGGGTATATTTATAATCCGTATAAGCACCTTCATCGGCACCTACTGGAACAATGGTTACATAATCACTGTCACTTGATGAGCCGTTCCAGGTCACTTCAAAAGCACTGCCTGCCACAATTTCTTGAGCAGCTTGCACAGAAGCACTGACCGAGACAACCCTAATAGGAATACTAGCAATGGTTTTATCTTCGTTATCATTCATATAACGTACTTCGTAGTCACCAGCTTCTAAAGGGGCGCTTAGAGTTATAGGATTACCATCACGTGTATAAACATAGTTGGTGTAAGTACCTTCTTGTGCACCCTTGGACACAATGGTTAGGAAATCACTGGGATTATTAGGACCAGCCCACTCCACTGCAAAGTTGCTACCACCAGAGACTTCGGCAGGAGCTTGCATGAATACTGGAATAGCCTCGAGTACCGTTATGGTTGTTCGGGCAAAGGCTTTGCCACTATCGCCGGCACGGTCAGTTTGATAGCGCAACTCATACTGGCCTGGTGTAAGTGGTGCAGTAAATTGTAAAACATTGCCATCTCGAGTATATTTGTATTCTTTGTAAGTTCCTTCTTCGGCAGTGGGTTCAACAACGGTAATATAATCAGCTTCACCATTCGGTCCAGTCCACTCAACTTTAAAATAAGCCCCTGCATAGATGTCTTCTAAAGGGCGCATGGTGATGTCAGCTTGCTCGAGCGTAATGGATGCACGTGCTAGTACACCACCATTAATGTCATTCATATAACGCACTTCGTACAGGCCAGGTTCAAAGGGCGTAGTAAGCCTTAGTTTTTTGTTTTCTAAATCAACATAGGTATAGTCTAAATATCTACCGTCTTCTGTGTCCTTAGGAACAATAGTCAGGTAGTCATCTTTGGTCATATCAGGGCCGTCATAGCTTACGTCTACATATTGCCCGGCTGGTGCCGTTGCTGGAACGCTGAGGGTAATGGTTTGCCGTTCTACAGGAGCAGGTTCTACCACCACTTCTTCTACTGCACCTTCTAAAGCACTAGCTAAACTTGCAGCGTCAGCAGCATTGACAAATTCGCCTATACCAGCAAAGCTTTCTTGAGCCTTGGCAGAAAGTGCAAAGCCAATAATTTTTAAATCAATTTCTATGCCTTGAGCTTTTAGTTTTTCGGCAACGCCTTCTAAGTCTCCACCACAAGACTCTTGGCCATCCGTGACTAATACAATTAATTTTTTGCTGGCTTCAGCAGGAAAATCAGCAGCAGCAAGCTCGAGGGCTTTCACAATCGGTGTAGCACCTTTGGCTTTGGTGTTATCTACTGCGGTTTGCAAAGCAGGTTTATCTACTCCTGAAAGTGGCACTACTAGCTGAATATCGTCGCAAGCTCCTTCGTCCATAGCACCTTTTGTAGCACCATAGACCCGCAAGCCCACATTTAAGTCACCTGTTGGCAACTCTTTGATAAAGCTTCCAAGCACGCCCTTGGCAGCAGTGATGCGATACGTGCCATCATCCAGTTTGTTCCACATGGAGCCACTGGCATCTAAAATCAGCTCCACGTAAGTCTGGCTACTGGCAAGCGTAAATAAGATGAGCAACGATAGGGATAGGGTAAATCGTTTCATAGTCCTCCTTCGTGGCAAAGTGTCTTTTTGAAATTTGCCACAACCTCAAGTGAGAGCATAACGCTAGGGGCGTTAAGAAAGCGTTAAAAAATTAGCAGTTGTACCTGTTGGGAATCTTTAAGTACCTCCTGAAACTTAAGATATCAGTGGCCCTCTGAACATCCCCTGAACATCCTAAGCTATACTTTTCTGTGACTCTTGCTTATTTAAAGGACTTCCCTGAACATATTCCAACTGTTGCAAGCTGGATTTACCATGAATTTCCTCATGAAATGACCAATACAACCTTAGGCCAATGGACTCAGCAGATGCGCCTTAGCCAAGAAAAAGGGTCTACGACGCTGATTGCCCTCGAGAACAACGAGATTTTAGGAACTGCTAGTCTAGACGATGAAGATTTACCCCCACGTTCTGCACTTGGCCCTTGGCTGGCTTCGGTGTATGTGCCTATAGAGCACCGCTCGAGAGGTCTTGGTTCAAAACTGGTAGAACAAGTCGAAGAAGAAGCCAAGAAACAAGGATTTTCCAAAATTTACTTGCATACCCATGACCGTGAGGGTTTTTATCTAGCTAGAGGGTGGGTGGTACTCGAGCGGCTCAATTACTGGGAAAAAGAGTTAGTGGTTATGGTTAAAGACCTCTAAGCTTCATAGATCCTGATATTTGTTATCAATAATCTAACCAAAATAAAGCTCAAAATACGGCAAAACATAGCCCTGAGAATTGATGTTATCTATAATACTTGATAAGACTTGTAAAGTACTCTATGCTAATCTCTATTAGCTGCCCCTAGCAGCAAAAGGTTTTTGTCTGCCTTCCCCAACTATTTTTAAGGAGTAACCTGCATGGATGCTGAAACACAACCCCCAAAACGCTCGAGTGTTGAACTCTTAAAAGAAGAAAGTAACTACTTGCTTGGCGACCTAAAAGAACAACTGGCCAACGATTCTGACCATGTCACCGAAGACGGCTATAACCTGCTCAAGTTTTCTGGCATGTACCAACAAGATGACCGTGACCAGCGCAAGAGCCGCCGCACTCAAGGTTTAGATAAAGCGTATAGCTTTATGGTGCGTAGCAAGTTACCTGGAGGCATTGTCAGTAGCAAGCAGTATTTAGTCCATGATGAACTGGCCACACGTTTGGGAAACAACACCTTGCGCTTTACCACCCGTCAGGGCATTCAGCTTCACGGAATTCTAAAGGGTGATATTCAAACCCTTTTGCAAGAATTGAATAACGCTTTAGTAACCACCCTTGCAGCTTGCGGTGATGTAGTGCGAAACGTAATGGCTTGTCCTGCACCCGAATATGACCGTGAACACGCTCTTATTCAGCAAGTAGCCCAAGAAATCGAAAGACACTTTTTACCTCGTGCAGATTCTTACTATGATTTATGGCTTGAGGGTGAGAAACAGGAAACTGAAACGGCTGTTTATACCTCTTCTGTTGATGAGGTTGAACCTATTTATGGAAAAACCTACCTTCCACGCAAGTTCAAAATCGGCATTGCATTTCCGCATGACAACTGTGTAGATGTTTTTACTCAGGATATTGGGATTGTGCCAGTGCTAAAGGGCGAGACCTTACAAGGGTTTAATCTTGTGGTCGGTGGTGGCATGGGTATGAGCCACACTTTGCGTGATACCTTCCCGCGTCTTGCTGATGAGTTGGGATTTGCTCATCCTGATGATTTAATCAAGGCCCTCGAGGTCATTGTAGGAATCCAGCGTGATTACGGCAACCGTGAAAATCGCAAGCGTGCTCGTATGAAGTATTTAATTCATGATTGGGGTCTGGAAAAATTCCGTGATGAATTTAATCAGCGTTTTGGTAAAGCTATTTTGCCTTGGGTAGATGTGGGTGAATTTAAGTTATTAGATCACTTGGGTTGGCATCCGCAAGGAAACGGGCAATATTACTACGGCATCCCCATCGAAAATGGACGTATTCACGATACGGCAGATATTCAACTTAAAAGTGCTTTGAGAACCATTGCTGAAACATTTGATGCTGAATTTAGAATTACTGGCCAACATAATATTTTAGTTTGCAACTTAAAAGAATCTGATTTAGAACCTTTATTAGCAATCCTTAAAACTCACAGCATCAAGACCAAAGATGAAATTTCTAAAGCTCGTCGTTATGCTATGGCTTGTCCAGCGATGCCTACTTGTGGGTTGGCACTAGCTGAATCAGAACGGGTTATGCCCAGTTTTATTGACCAGCTCGAGCGTGAACTCAAGGCCTTAGGTTTAGACCAAGAAGATATCAGCATTCGCATGACCGGTTGCCCTAACGGATGCGCTAGGCCCTTTACGGCCGAACTTGCTTTTGTTGGCAAATCTTTAGAATCTTATAACGTGTATGTAGGCGGAAGTTTTGAAGGCTTGCACTTAACCGAGCTTTATCAAGAACTAGTCAAGCAAAAAGACCTTATTGCTACAGTGATGCCTCTATTCAAACTCTGGAAAGAGCAGCGTGAATCTCGTGAAGCCTTTGGTGATTTTTGCCGTAGACTTGGAGTAGACACCCTTAAAACTCAAGTTGCAAAGTTGGTGAATTGATATGGATACTGTAAAATTAAGCTCATTACAATTAAATTCAGCCCAAGTAAACTCAGCTCAAGTAAAACCTGATTTAGAACTGCTTATCACCCGCTCACGCAAATTGATTTCTTGGGCCTTAACAAAATATAAAAAAGTGATTATGACCAGTGGCTTTAACTTAAACGGCATTGTGCTTATAGATTTGGCCGTGAAGGCTGGCTACCGTGGTCAAGTGGTATTTATTGATACTGGCTATCATTTCCATGAGACTTTGCAAACCCGTGACGCAGTAGCTGCACGTTATCCAGAATTAGAATTTATTACCCTATCTGCCAATGAGCCCGATAACCAAATGTATCTAGAAGATACCGACCAGTGCTGCAAATTACGCAAAGTGATTCCGTTACATGAATATCTCGAGCGTACTTTACCAGGAGCAGTGCTTAATGCACGCAGCCGCGACCAGGCTGCAACACGAGCTAATCTTGGGCAGATTGATGTAGGCAGTGAACGCGATAGTGTAAACCCACTAGCCTTTTGGCACCGCGAAGAGTTAGAGGCCTATGCCCAAGATAATGACTTGCCGATAAACCCCTTATACCATGATGGTTTTTTAAGCATTGGTTGCGCGCCTTGTACCCGTGCAGTACGCAAAGGTGAAGATTCGCGCTCTGGGCGATGGGATGGGAAGAAGCTCGAGTGTGGGCTTTGGACTAATGTGGCAAGGTGAAAGTAGAAAGTGAAAAGTAGAAAGTGAAAAGTGAAACCTTTGGTGTAGGCTTTGAAATAATCTTGCAAATTAAAGGTTAAGCTATGAGCATGTCTAAACCTAGCCCTTTTTTAATTACTGACCAGAGTGGTTTTACCCCGAATATCTCCAGACTTGTCTCGATGATGAATTATGCTCGGCGTACGACTCTGGAGATGGTCAGAGGTTTAAGCCCTGAAGAACTTGACTTTTTAGCTTCACCTGATAGCAATTCGGTAGGGATGTTACTCGAGCATATGGCTGCTGTTGAAGTCTATTATCAGGTCTTTAGCTTTGATGGTGATGAATCCAAATTGGACATGTCTCGCTGGGAAGCTGGTTTGGAGTTGGGAAATTTAGGCAGAGAGCAAATACGTGGACATGACATTTCTTATTACCTTAATCAGTTAAAAGAGGTTAGAGAAAAAACGCTAACCGAGTTTAAGAAACGCGATGATACCTGGCTACATCAAGAGTTTCCATTTTGGGGACAGTCTGGTAATAACTACTTTTGTTGGTTTCATGTGTTTGAAGATGAAATTAATCATCGAGGGCAGATTCGTTTAATTGCCAAGCAACTTCCTAGCCATAAAAATCGGGGGGTTGTAGGAGTTCAAGTGGCCCCTGCTCAAGAAGATGGTGTCGGTCTTAGGTTAAGCGAAGTTTTTCCAGATGGCCCTGCAAGTAGAGCAGGATTAAAGTCTGGGGATATTGTTATTGAACTCAATCGGCAGAATGTAGAAGATATATTACTCGAGGATATTTATTTTCAAGGTCAGGTTGGCGATACAGTCGCTTTAAGAATTTATCGTCCAGACACTTCCGAAGATCTTCTTTTTGAAGTCACTCGAGAAAAAGCTTTATAAATTTGTACAAGTGCTAAGCTTGCAAGATGAATTATTCCTGGCTTCTCTTCGATGCCGATGGCACACTCTTTGATTTTGATTTAGCCGAAAAATTAGCCCTTCAATCGGTTTTAGAAAGTATAGAGCAACCCTTTAGTGACCATGCCTACACCAGCTATAAAACCATCAATAAGCAACTCTGGCAGGCTTTTGAAAAAGGGCAAATTAAGCAACCTGAAATCAAGACACAGCGGTTTGCAAAGTGGTTAGAAAAACTTGATATAAAAGCAGATGTTGAAGAAGTAAGCCAGTATTATGTTCATCAGCTTGCCATGCAAGGGCCACTCCTCGAGGGGGCTTTAGAACTCATTCAACATTTGGCTTCACAGTACAAAATGTTGATTATCACCAATGGTCTAAAAGAAGTTCAGCGTCCACGGTTTGATGCTTCTATCCTCAGACCTTATTTTGTAGAGATTATTGTTTCAGGTGAAGTTGGGGTAGCCAAACCCGAAGCAGGTATTTTTGATATTGCTTTTGAAAAAATGGGGATGCCTAGCAAGCAAGAAGTGCTGATGATTGGGGATAGCCTGAGTGCGGATATAAAAGGAGGATTGAATTATGAAATTGATACCTGCTGGTATAACCCGCAAAAAGCTAGCACGGATTTATCTATTACCTACATCATTCATAGCTTGAAAGACTTGAAAATTATTTTATGATAGAGACGCATGAAGGATTTTCTACTTAAACTTATAAGCCAAGATTGGTTTTTCTGGTTTGGTCGTACCACCTTTTTAATCTACGCTAAACTCTTTCTTAACCTTAGAATTATAAATAAAGAAAAAGTTCCCCGTCAGGGTGGGCTAGTGGTGGTCAGCAATCATTTTAGTGCTCTTGACCCACCCGTGATGGGGGTTTCGATTCCTAGAGAGGCCCATTACATGGCCAAAAAAGAACTCTTTGAAGGACCTTTTTGGTTAAAGCTTTTAGTAACCGGTCTTAGGGCCTATCCGGTAGACCGTGAGGGTAATGCCACTGGAGCTATCAAGGATTCCATTCGTAAGGTCAAGGAAAAACAGGTTGCTATTGGCATTTTTATTCAGGGAACTCGTAATGATGGAGACGCAGAAGCCCTTGATGGTGCAGCCTTTATTGCCCAACGTGCTGGTGTGCCTTTGCAGCCTGCGGCAATTTGGCGCGAGGGGCGCACTTTTAGGGTAAGTTTTGGTGACCCAGTGATTCCGCAAGGGAAAAGTCGGGAAGAGATGGCCGCTTTGACCGAGGAGTTGATGGAGAGAATCCAGGAATTGTTGCCAAAAGATTTGGTGGAAAGGGAAAAGGAGAAAGTGGAAAGGGGTTAGGGACAGACTTTTCCCTTTCTCCTTTTCCCTTTTCCCTGCTTTTGTACTAGTAACCCAGTCTCAAACGTCGTAAACTGGTACATGACGGTTGACGAATGGGTCTATGAAGCCCTCGAGCAGCACACTAAGGCTGGGGCTACCTTGCGGGAAATTCAGCGTTATATCGATGAGCACCACTATGAAGAGTTAGCGGTTGATACCATCGAGGTGGCTTTGGATAAACTAAATACCGAAGGGCGTGTAACAAAAGAAGGCACGCATTGGAAGGCGATTATCAAAACCACCAAGGAAGATGCCCTTAAAAAACTATTTGGAGATATTTAGCAGGTATCATCTATTCGACAAGCTCAAGACAAGTCTGGTCATAGCCAGCAGGTATCATCCATTCAACAAGTGTTTGGCTGAGCTCATGCCGAAGTCTCAGGACAAGTCTGGTCAAGCAGCTTCGAGCAGCAGGGACGCATTCGCTCAAACTTTGTACAATCATCTGGTCAACAGCCTCGAGTATTAGGTACTAGCTGGTTGATAAAAAATATAAGGGTTTGCCCTTACTGGTTGTCTCTAAGCAGCACGCAAGAATCCTACTCCGGCAATGACCAGTGAAAAGCCCACAATTTTTATAAGTGAAATACCTTCTTTAAAAATAAATGTTCCAAAGAGTAGAGCCAGTATCGCTTCTAAGCCTAAGACCACAATATAACTTACTGCCAATTCACCTCTGGTGGTGACAAAGGTTTGTATACCTGCACCTAGTGCAAACAAATAAAATACACCTACCGAGGGCCAGGGTTGGGTAAAACCATCAGAGTATTTCATACAGACACCGCCAATGGTATAGGCAATGGCTGCACAGAGGGATAACAGCAAGATCATTTTGCTTCCTTCCAATATGTTGCAAGAGGCTTAAAGCCATTAAAGCCAACGGAGGCGTAACTGCTGGTATATGCGCCAGCACTTAAAATCTCAGAGTCTGTCCCCAATAGAGAGAGCCAGTGGCAAATCATATTTATATTTTTCATAAAGAATATCGGCACTATCACAAGTGGGGCCAGCTAGAATCACGGGTGCAGCAGGCATAGGGTCATAAGGGGTGTGAATACGGTAGCGAATAGATTCATCTAAGGTTTCAGTAAGCCCATTAAATTTACCGACATCAAGGTAAACCCAGCGCAGACTCTCGGTGGGATTTTTGCGAGAAATCAAAACTACTTCGCTAATAATTTTTCCAGCATCAGCTACCAAAGAACGACCAGGCTCGAGAATAACTTCTGGAGCAAACTCCTCGAGTACTTTTAGAGCTTCTTGAATGTGCTCAGCATAGATTTTTAATTCAGGAATCGTTTCATTATAGTGTGCAGGAAATCCGCCGCCTAAATTCACCATTTTTAAATGAATATGTTGCTTGGCTAACTTTTGAAAAAGCTTGGCTATATCTTTTAAGGGCTTTCTCCAACTATCAGGCTGAGTTTGCTGGGAACCTACATGAAAGGAAACACCATAAGGAATCATCCCTTTTTGTTGGGCACAGTAAAGGAGCTGCTCAGCCAAGTCTAGGCTGCAACCAAACTTGCGTGAGAGTGGCCATGAAGCCCCCTTAGAAGATACCAAGACGCGACAAAAGACTTTTGAACCAGGAGCATATTGAGCCAGTTTATCTAACTCTTCAACACTATCAAAACTAAAAAGCCTGACCCCCTTTTCAAAAGCATAAGCAATATCCTTAGACTTTTTGATGGTGTTACCATAGGATAAATGATCTGCTTTAGCTCCTGAATCCAGGCACAAATCAATTTCGGCAGGGCTAGCTACATCAAAGCTCGAGCCTTTCTGAAGTAGCAACCTGATAATTTCTGGGGCAGGATTGGCCTTTACAGCGTAATAGATGCCTGTCTTGGGAAAGCAACTAACTAAAGCCTCAAAGGCCTGAGAAATTTGAGGCAAATCCATGAGTAAATACGGTGTGTCGTAGTTTGCGATCATCTTTGGCGTAGGTTGGGAAACCAGCTTTGAGCACGCTGGGTAGCTAGGGTTTGTAGGGATGATGCTTTTAGGTGTGACGGGGTATTGAACGTTTTATAAATTTTGAAACGTAACATTATGTTTCTCCTTAGAATTTGATTGTGCCAAATAGGGTCTGACCAGTGTCTGACCAAGGTCTGACTCGTGTCTAACCATTAGGCACAGCTTAGGTTAAAGGTGCTTCGATAATAAATGAGTTATAAAAACGAGCCTTTTTGCCGATTGTACAGAGGAAGGCTTAAAATTTCAGTCCAAAATAGGCTAGTAGAAAGATAAATAAGCCTACGCCAGCCCGAATAAAGTGATGTTTCCAGATGATTTTCCCTAACACAATCTGTGCGTTAATAAGCGAAGATATTGAAGCCAGAATGAGCCCAATAGCCAAAATGCCCTGCGTGTAAGGGAAAATACCTATAAATCCAGCAAAGGCAATAATCAAAACGGTAGCGGAGAGCATAAAAAGCCCCGCCACCCAGGGTTTGCGCCGTACTACCATCCAGGTACCAAAAGCATTGACAAAAGCGTAGCCAAGAGTGGCAATGGCGGCCAAGATAGACATGAAGATAGTATATGGGGTTTTATGAATTACTCAACATCTTAAACCAAACGTGAAATTTTTTCTCACCAAAACCCAGCTCTAGATACTAAACTAAAATATGGACGAAGTTGAACTCTTTTTTGAATTTCAAGATCGCCATAGTAATCATCTGATTTACGAAGGCGAATATCATTTACCTAGTGTAGCTAGCCCTTTGGAAAGTCTTTTCTCCGATTGGCGACAGCGCGTTTATCGCTTTGAAAATAGCTTGGGGGCTTCGGTGGTATTTTATCAGCCCCTTACCAAACCCAAAATGACTTGGGATTTGGTCTTGGCCAAATTTTTTGGCAACGAGCCCTTTGACTTTCGCTACGAGGGTACTATGCGAAGTAATTTGCGCTGGCGTGAAGTACAAGATTTCTTGGATCATATCCGTGAGGCTAAGAATTAAAGACACCTAGAAAAAACGAATAGGGTCCTTTAACAGTTAGACACTATTGAAATCATGTACCTCGAGTAATTCGAGGCAAGCTCTTCAACACGCTTTAAAGTAATACCAATTTTTGTAGCAGGCTACTCACTTAGTCACTTCGAGCCCATTCGGTTTTACTCAGGGCAAGCTACGTCGAGAAGTCTAGGGCACAGGAAAAGAGTGAACTTGGCTGGGCACAGAGCAAACACTTAAGACATCTCCACTTCGCTGCGCTACGGTCGATGTGACAATCGGATGCGTCGCTTGCTCACCGATTTGGTATAAGCACTAAAGACTTGTTACGAACAGTAAATCTAAGACTGAGTTTGTTTGTGACCAGATGATACCTGCTATATACTCGAGAGATTAGCAAACTTTAGAAGCAAGCGTTTGGCTCCTGCTTCCTTAAAAATCACGGTTACTTCTGCATTGACACCTTCACCGCTTACACCAACCACTGTACCTTCACCAAAGCGTGGGTGCTTGACCCGCTCACCTCCACGGTAGCTCACCAAGCCACTAGCTTTACCATTAGAGCTAGTTTTTTCTACTACGGGGGCTTGCCAAACAGGCCTAGAAAATTTGCTGAGTTGCTTGCTGTCATGAAGGTCTTGACCTAAGACATCAATCTCTTGCAGCATCTCTTTAGGAACATCTTCTAAAAAGCGACTCGGGCGAGCCATTTCTGTGCGGCCAAAATTCATACGCGATTCGCAGTGAACCAGCATCAGTTCTTCTTGGGCTCTGGTAATCCCTACATAAAGAAGGCGGCGTTCTTCTTCGATATCTTGTAAGCTGTTGGTGCTGCTGCGATGCGGAATAAGGTTTTCTTCCATGCCGACTAAAAAAACCACTGGGAACTCGAGTCCTTTGGCATTGTGAAGAGTCATTAGAGTCACTGAGTCATCGGTGACTTGTTCATTGACAGCTTTGACTGCTCGGTCATCGACACTGGCCATCAGAGCAGCTTCATCTAAAAATTCAGAAATGCCTCCGCCACTTTCCTCTTGCCACTCGATGACTGCATTGAGGAGTTCCTCGAGATTCTCGAGTCGTTCTTGTGACTCAAATGATTTTTCATCCTTGAGCATTTGTACATAACCTGACTGGTCATAAATAAGTTTTAGAAATTGTGCTGCGTCTAAACTCTCGGCAGCGGCCATCAAATCTTTCATCAAAGATAAAAATTCTTCAATCTTTTTTATAGCCGGTGTGCCACGCAAAATATCAGTGGCTTGCTTGAGGGCTTCACTAAAAGGTGTGCGCTCTCTTGTGCTCCAGGCTACTAGATTATCTTCACTGGTTTTGCCCACTCCACGTTTGGGGCGATTTAAAATTCTGCGCCAGGCCATATCATCGCTAGGGTTTAGGGCAGCCTTGGCATAACTCAACATATCTTTGACTTCACGCCGTTCATAAAACCCAATACCGCCAATGATTTTGGCGGGAATACTAGCACGGCGCAAGCCTTCTTCTAAAACTCGTGATTGTGAATTGGTGCGGTAAAGCACAGCAAAATCTTTGTATTTATAATGTTTAAAAGCCATGAGCCGTTCAACTTGTCTGGCTACAAAATCGGCTTCACTGCGGTGATCAGTAGCACGATAAATTTTTACTTTATCGCCTTCTCCCTTGACTGGGCGCAAATCTTTTTCCAAACGACTTTCGTTTTGCAAAATAAGCGTATTGGCTAAATTAAGAACGTTTCCGACGCTGCGATAGTTAAGCTCGAGTCGATACACTTTTGCACCATCATAGTCTTTTTGAAAATCTAAGATGTTACGAATATCTGCTGCGCGGAAACTGTATATCGACTGGTCGGGATCTCCTACGACCATCAAATTTTGATATTTGTTAGCTAGAAACTTGGTGAGTTTATACTGTACATGGTTAGTATCCTGATACTCATCTACATGAACAAATACTGCTCTTTGTTGCACCTTATCTAAAACGTCAGGAAAGTTTTCAAAGAGTTCTACTGTACGACCTAGAATGTCATTAAAGTCTACGGCATTGGCACGGCGCAAACGCATTTCGTAGCGGTCATAAGCTTCGGCAGCTAGCTCAATAGGAATACCTGAAATCATATTGCCAAAAGCCAAACTTCCTTTTTGTATAAAGTCATTGGGTGACCACATATTTGACTTGGCACGATCTATTAAAGACCGTACAATTCTGGGGTTTGCCTCGCCTAAACCACTTACCGTTTCAAAAATATCTTTTAGAATATCTAGCTGGTCATTGTCATCGTAAATCACAAAGCCGTTTTGCAAATCAATCTTTTCACCATAACTACGCAAAATACGCAAACAAGCTGAGTGAAAGGTACTGACCCATAAATCTTTGGCAGGTGGCCCAATAAGATGCTCCACGCGCTCTTTAAGTTCACCAGCAGCCTTGTTGGTGAATGTCACTGCCAAAATTTGTTGAGGGTAAACACCGTGTTCTTGCATCAGGTAAGCAATGCGGTGAACAACAGTCTTGGTTTTACCCGATCCTGCGCCCGCAATGACTAGAGCAGGCCCATCATAATGTTGTACAGCAGAGCGTTGGTCGTCATTTAGGGAAGTGAGCAGGTCGGACACAGCTTGAATACTATAACGGAAGCGCAAAGACTCTGCTAGCTAAAGCAAACAAAAAAGGTGGGCATTGCCCACCTTGAAAAGGTAAAATCAGGTTTAATTCAAAAAGTCTTTGCAATTATCAACAACCGCCATTTTTTCCGAATCAAGCACCTGTGCTCCACTAAATCCTTCAGCAGTAATATAAAGCGTACTGTAACCAACAATAACCGCATTGGGATTAACAGTTATATTAGGTAAATTTGAAATTGCAGCTACAGAAGCAACCAACCTAGGAGCAGTACCTGGAGGAATAAGATAACGAGCCTTTACTGTTTTTGTAGTGTAATTAATATCAGCTTTGCCATCACCTGGCACAAATTGAAATCTCCCAGCTACACTATCCTGATCACCTTTAAGATAAGATTCCCAAGCAATAAGTGTGCCATTAAACTCAAATTCATAATCTAGTGTAGTATTCAAATCATTGCATATGGCAAAGCTTTGTTCTCCATTTTTAGTCAGAATATAGTTGGTTTTGTAAGAACCATCTGTAATAGTAAAAGAAGGGTCAACAGGAATTACTATAAAACACCCCGACAACACAGGAATCATCATCATCAAAGCAAAAAAGATTTTTTTCATCTTAAGTCTCCTTTTCTAAACCACCTTTACTATTTTAGAACCCAAAGCCCTGAGTTTTGCAAGTCTGGTCTTCATAAAACCTTGAATCAGATGCTAAAATAACTAGATGGATCCTTATATAGAGCGCATTTTGGGCATTCTGGGCAGTCAAAACCCTATTTTGGTCTTGCAAAACACACCCGCAAAATTAGACATATTATTAGAAAACCTTTCACCCGAAGATTTAGAAACTAGCTATGAAACTGGCAAATGGACTGCCAGAGAAATCCTGTGCCATATGGCTGATGTCGAAATGCTTCTGGGTTACCGCATCCGTCAGGGTATCTCTGAAGATAATCATGTTTTGCAAAATATGGAACAGGATATTTGGGCAACACGCTACAAAAAAATGGATACGGCTCTGGCCGTTGAAACCTTTAGAGCTTTGCGGGCTTGGAATCTGGCTTTGTTTACTACCTTTGGTCTAGAAGACTGGAATAAAGAAGTTACGCATCCGGCCAGAGGTGTAGAAAGCATAGATTTGATGGTGCGGTTTTTGGCTGGGCATGATTTGAATCATTTGGTGCAGTTAGAGAAAATTCAGGGATAGTGGTGAAGAGCTAAGGGCAGAGGGCAGGGAGTTAAGTGCTAAGGGCAGAGAGCAAAGCTAAATCTTCAGTCCATTCGACAAACTCAGGATAAACCTTTGACCTTCAATCTTCAATCTTCAATCTTCAATCTGCTATCTTAGTCTTATGCAAAAACGCCCAGTCGTACCCGACCAACTCGAGACTGAAAGACTTCTTGTTCGCTGCCCAAGACTAGAAGACACACCCTTGGTCTATGAAGCTGTTTTGGAGTCCAGAAAAGAATTACAACCCTGGATGCCGTGGGCTACTGATGATTATAGCCTCGAGGCTTGCGAGACCAATTTGCGTCAGGCCATCGCCAAATTTGTCACCCAGGAAGATTTTAGACTGATGTTTTTTGATAAACAAACTGGTCGCCTAATTGGCAACACTGGCTTTCACCGCATTGATTGGTCAGTACCCCGTTTTGAAATTGGTTATTGGTGTCGTAGCAGTGAAACTGGCAAAGGCTATGTCACCGAAGTCGTGCGAGGTTTAAGCAAACTGGCTTTTGAAACCTTGGGAGCTGCAAGGGTAGAAATTTGCTGCGATGACCTAAACACTAAGAGCGTGGCTGTAGCAGAACGATGTGGTTACACCTTAGAAGGCATTAGGCGAAATGATGAGCGTGGGGTCAATGGACAGCTTCGTTCAACACGGATTTATGGAATGATTGATCTTAAAGAACTCAAATAAAAAAGGGCGAGTTGCCTCGCCCTGAATATTGCAAATAACCTTAACGATTTTCAGTAACTGGTACAACTTCTAATGTGACTTCAACATCACGTACTTCACCATTACGCCAAACTTTGAGTATTACGACATCTCCAACACCTTTGGCAAGAACCACACTTCTCAAATCAACCATATCCTTAATTTCTTTACCATCTGCTGTAGTAATCACGTCACCTGTATCAGCATCATAGGTTTTCTCAGTTTCGTTTTCTAGCATGGCCTTGAGTCCTGCATTAGCTCCAGGGCCACTTGGTTCCACAAGAATAATAGCTACGCCATTCTTGGGCAAATCATATCTTTCAAAAGCAGCACTGTCGAATAACTGTTGCAAAGCTACGGCCTGAATTCCCAAACGAGGACGACTGGTTACATCAATAATTTTACTCTCTTGCAAATCAGTAAGATTATCCCTTAAAGCATTGCTGGGCATAGCAAAACCAATACCCAAGTTTCCACGATCACCCGAAACACCTACTGTAGGAATAATAGCGGTGTTTATACCTATTAACTCACCCTTTGAGTTTAAGAGTGGGCCACCAGAATTACCTGGATTAATCGCTGCATCAGTTTGTACCATAGGCACGTAAATCCCACCAATAGAAGGTATAAAACTGCGGTTTACAGCCGAAACAATTCCGGTTGTGACTGTTGACTCCAAACCAAATGGGTTGCCAATAGCCACCACTTTTTGTCCTACTTTTAATTCGTCTGAATCGGCTAGTGGAATGGGTTTAGCTGATTCTGGCAAATCATTGGAATTTACTAGCTGCAACATCGCCATATCATAAAGTGGATTGATTCCTAATACATTCACCGGAATTTTTTCTTCACTACCTGCAAAGGTTACAGTAATTTCTGCACCCTCTGTAAGTTGATTCGTTTCTCCTTCAAGAGCTTGCTGTACAACGTGATAATTTGTCACAATGTGACCACGTTCATCCACTACAAAGCCACTGCCTGCGCCTTCTTGTAAAGGGGCTTCTTCACCATCTTGACCCTGAGGCATTTCAAATCCTGGAGGCAATAAATCTTGAAACTGCTCTGGAATAACTGCTTGGCCTCTGATTGTCACATTTATTGCAACTACACTGGGTCCGTAAGTATCTACAATGCTAATGGTGTTCTCTTCATCTTGCAAAAGAGCTTGACCCTCATTGATAGAGCTAACTTCCTGAGCCAAAACCGTTTGGGGCTGACTAGCTTGAATAAAACTGTAAGCACCCAGACTCAAAACACTTACAGTTGCAATAGATAGAAGCAAACGCTTCATAAAAATACATCACTCCTTTGTGATTGTGGCAGGTAGCTTCTGGTTTGAAACAGAATCTGTGTGCGAAACAGGGTGTTTCGGTGATGATACCTGCTTTAACCATTCCTGCAGTTGTTAAGCGGAAATTATTTAGAGCTTTTAACTCTCATTTCCTCTCTACATATCAGTATGAGATAATTTGCGTGAGATTGACTAAGACAGACATGAATTACCTGAAATTCACCTTTAACTAGCGTTAATAAACAGCCTTGAGCCAGAGGTACGCTCCGCTCAAACTCTGTACTATCATCTTTGAATAACAGCCTTGAGCCAGAGGTATCATCTTTGAATAACAGCCTCGAGCCAGAGGTACGCTAACGCTCAAACTTCATAGCTTCGCTATGTAGCACCATCATGCTGTTATGAACATGAATAACACTTAACAAAGTGGTTAATAGGTACTACTTAGCCATGTAGCTAGCGTCTCTACAAAAGGCACTGGGCATTCCTCCTGGGGTACATGCCCACAGCTATCAAAGAGGGCGAACTGGGCATTAGGAATAAGCTGGGACACTTTTTCGCTCTGGGTAGGGGGCACAATTTTATCACCTGCACCGCTTATGACTAGGGTAGGTATCTGGATTTTGCCTAAGTCTGGCTCGAGTCTGACCCAGCGACTAGCCTTGGTTAGTTCCCACAAAGCCTTATCCCAGTGATTGGCTTGCAAGGGTTTTTGGTAACCCTCGAGGGTAGCTTCGGTCAGGTTATCGGGGTTATTCCAGGTACTTTTGATAAAGTTTTCTCCAGGCTCACCGGCAATTTGCCGCATCACAAAGGGCCCCATGCGGTTCATTTGTGGGGTGTAAAGTAAAGGTTTGCTCCAGGCGGGCGCACCGCCTCCTTTCAAAATAGCAGCGTCAACTAGTACCAAACCTGTTACCCGTTCAGGATGTTGTAGTGCAACCTGAGCAGCCAAGGCCCCACCTGCTGAATTACCAACCAAAATAGCTTTATCAATACCTAAGCTATCCATAAGCCCAAGCAAAAGCTTGACTTGAGCCTGTGGCGTGTATGGGTTTTCTTGCCAGCTACCGTGCAGGGGCCGCTCAGTTAAACCAAAAGCTGGGCGGTCAAAAGCAATGACTTTGCCATAAACTCCCAACTCCTCTATCACTTCATGCCAAGTAAAAAGACTCGAGCCAAAGCCATGTAAAAGAATAAAGGTCAGCGAAGCGTCTGGCGGTGTGTTAGATGCGGTTTTGTAGTGTACAGTTAAGTCTCCGATGTCAATAAACTGACTATCACTATCGGCTAAATCTTTTTCAGAAACGGTATTTGGCAAGGGTGGAATAGGAACAAAAAGCGGAACAAGCAATACTGACAAAATAATGGCTAGAAAAAGGGCTAAAGAGATTTTTAGTCGAAAGGGCATGAAGAGATTATATGAGCAATGAGTGACTAGCAATGAGCAATGAGTGACTAAAAGTTACAAATGGAAAGGTTGAAAGTACAAAGATTCTACTCTTTTCCCTTATTTGGATTTTACTAATTCCATCCTTATAGCACCAATCTGGTTTATTTACTTACTTCTCGGTCTTTAGCCAACACTGCTACGGCCAATAGTAATAATAATGCGCTTAAAAGACCTGTCCAGCTAGGTTTTTGGGGTGTTTGCCCAAACCAACCCAAACCCGTAATCAGCAAAGCTCCCAATACTTGCCCAAGGGTAACTGCTACCGTACTAATAGCTGCGCCAAGCTGGGCCGCACCAATTAAACTCAAGGTCACATAGGTTGCTCCCATAAGACCACCAGCCAACATCCATAACGGTGGCCATTGCGAGGGGCGTGTACCGTCTAAACCCAAAACCCAAAGTAAAAGTAAGAGGGATGCACCTACTAAAAAATTGACCATGCTTGCTGCTAGTGGTATCCCCAGTGCCCTAGCTAAACGAAGATTAAAAGCTAAACCTGCTGCAAGACCCAAACCAGCACCCAGAGTTCCCAAGATAAGCAAAAGGTTCATAGAGTTCCCCACAGCTTTAATCCCAAAGCCATAAAAACCAAAACCAATGCCATAAACCTAGCCGAATTGATAGGGCGTTTGGGCAAACCAAGAACACCAAAATGATCTAGTAAAATGGCCGTTACAATTTGGGAAGCTATTACCAAGGTTGTAGCAACGGCTGCTCCTAGAGACTGGGTAAGAACCACGCTACCCACCACATAAGCACTACCAATGACACCACCCAACCAGGACCAAAAGGGAGCTTGGCGTGCAGCAACCCAATCGGGTGCTTTTTTCTGTACACTGAAAAAATTAACACAGACTAAAACTACAAGTAACAATGAGCCAACTAGATAGGAAATAGCCCCAGTGAGCGTGACCGATTTAAGGTGATGTGCCAACGCACTATTGGTTGCAAATTGAGCAGGCAATAATGCACCTGCAAATATCACCAAAAAAAGTGGAAACAGTTTTTGCAAGGTCATAAAAGATTTAACCATAATTGAGCAGCTAGTAATGAGTGACAGGTATTTGCATTGCCATTATTCACCAACTTGACGATGACAAACTGGTAGTTGTTCCTGAAAACACAGAATTAAGTGATGAAGCTATTCGCTAAAGCCACTTATTTGCAAGGACATTTTTTCAAAAGCGTTATTATTCGCCTATGACTATAAATCTTGCCACCTCTAACGACTTTGCATATTTAAGCGAGCGTGACCATCATATTTCTATCGTCATGCTAAAACAAAAACTCGAGGCTGGTGAAATTCTTATTGCCAAAGAGAATAGTACACCTATCGGCTACTTACGCTATAACTATTTTTGGGATAACACACCCTTTATGAATCTTTTATTTTTAGAAGAAAGCTATCGGCGTAAAGGGTTTGGGAGTCAGCTTGTAAAACACTGGGAAACGTTAATGCAGAAAAAAGGTTATATAAGGTTCATGACCTCATCACTAGCCAATGAAGATGCACAATTTTTCTACCGCAAGCTGGGTTATAAAGATGCGGGGTCACTTTTATTGCCAGATGAAGTACTCGAGATTATCTTCATCAAATCGCTGTAGGCTAAATATCCAGTATCAAGTAACTCACCTTTACGCGTACCAACATTCAACAAGGGTGTTTTAACCCTTTGTCAACGGCAAACCTGAAAGAAAACGCCGTATTGATATATACAGTGCGTAAGGTGAGTTAAGTAATCTCGAGGAAAACACCTACTTTAGTGGTAGGACTCGCTGTCTTAGAATTCCCTAAACAAGTCGCACAAGTTGCCTAATTGCCCCCAAATGATAAGCAGTGTGAGCCAGTATAGCCATAGGGTCACCCACTCGGTAATCATCCCAAGTTTCAAAGGACTCTAGCAGTTGTGTTAATTCTTGATACTGGGCTCGCAATTTTTCTTTTAGAGCCTGCCATTCACCCTCAGTCACACTTTGTACCAGCCAGCTTTGCTTCCAATCAATCTTCCCGTAACTTTTACCTTTTAGTCCGCCTAGAAAAATATCTTGATAAAAGCGTATATGCTCGCAGTGTGCAGCAATGCTAGGTGCATCAGAAATACGTTTTGAAGCTTGCTCTGCACTCAAATGATTTAAGGTATCAAAAAGACCCGTTTTCTGATCTAGGCAGGCTGCTCCGGTGGTGGGTGGGCTTTCAAAAAATTCTTTGAGTAGTTGGAATAAATTGTTAGTAAAATCTTTATTTTCAATAGACACGAAAACTCCTTACATTGAAGATGACTCGAGATGGTTTTTGTAAACGGAAATATATATTTTGTAGCGACCAGTGCTAAAGCAGCTTAGCACACTTATGGTAAGTTGGGTTTATGAAACCCATTAATACCTTTTCGATTGTAGCTAGAGATTCTGAAACAGGTGACTTTGGTGTTGCAGTAGCTTCCAAGTTTTTAGCAGTAGGTTCTGCCGTACCTTTTGCTGAGTCCAATGTAGGAGCTATAGCCACCCAGTCTTATGCCAATACCACCTATGGCCCACGCACTATAGCTGCACTCAAAGCTGATATGACTTTAGAGAGTATCCAGTTATCATTTGCAGCCACTGATGAAAACTATGATTCACGCCAATATGGTCTTGTTGATGCAAAGGGTAACAGCATTACCTTTACTGGCAAGAGCTGTTTTCCCTGGGCAGGCGGCATAGCTAAACTCAATTTGGCCATTCAAGGGAATTTACTGGCTGGGCCACAAGTTGTTGAACAAATGCTTGAGGTTTATGAAAACAGTACCTTGCCATTTCCAGAAAAATTACTAGCCTCTTTGCAAGCAGGTGATGACGCTGGTGGAGATAAACGCGGTAAACAATCAGCAGCTCTTTTAGTAGTTAGAGAAAATGGTGGCTATGGTGACTTTGATGATCGCTATATTGATTTGCGTGTGGATGATCATCCTTTGCCTATTCCTGAACTTCAGAGATTGCTAGAACTAAGGCACGTTTATTTTGAGAAGCCTAAACCAGAAAATATCTTAAAGATTGATATTGCGATAGCCACACGTATCACTCGAGTCCTTATAAAATCTAGTTTCTTAAAATCAGAGCAGCCTTGGAGCCCCGCTTCTGAAAAAGCCCTGCGTGATTTGGCTGGCATGGAAAATGTAGAGGACCGAATGCTCGAGCCTGGGGAAATTGATAAACTGGCTTTGGAATATCTCGAGAGTATTTATAAGTAGGAACCTATTCAGTTTTTCCATTGTAAGAATATAAGTCTGTGCTTCAACAATGTGGCTTTAGCCCATTGTGCCTGCATCTGTACCACAAACTCATTATGGAGATACTTGCAAAAAATCTTCCTAGCCAAATGAGGCTAGGGCTAATGCGAACCCCGCTCGAGCTGACAAACCCAGTGCTGGATAACCCACCGCTTTTGCTGCCTCATCTCCAAACAAGCAAGCAAACTGGGTAGGGTAATGCTGCGTTTGAAAATAGGGTGTTATAACTTCTTTAGAATACTCGAGGTCGTCAACACCCAACCACTGTTTTACACCAGCAAATCGCATAGCTAAACCCTCTTGTTTTAAAACATCGTTTAGCATTGTAGGGTTTCCATGTTCCAAAACATACATGGCTCTATAAATACACACCTTCACAGTTTGTCTGATGAGTTCTAAGGATGGCGTATCGGCTGTCCAACAAGGCACGATTATCCAAGAGAATTTTTTCAAGTTGTCTAGAGGTTGAAAATAATCTTTGGCTTCATTTAAGTAACGATTGGTCCAGCCACCTTTTAAGTCATCTAGCAAAACAGTAGAAACTTTGATTTCTTCTTGAAATATCAGGTGCGTTTCAGCTTCTTGCATGGCCTGCTTGGCCACATCGTCGGCATTTAATGTAAGCAATGCTTTGACACGCTCGAGGGCGTGATCTTTGGCCATTGGGTTAATCCAAGCTAGAGGTGCTAATTCAACATCATGTCCACTCGCATCACCCACCACTACATTTATATAGGCCTGAAAACGTGCTTGACCCAGTGGAACGTTATAAAGCTTGAGTTGTTTTTCTAAAAGTGGAATGTAGACTAGGGACACACCCTATTTTACATTCTTGGACTTTTAGAAGGAGTTTTCTTGAGTAATTTATGGAATCTACGATGCTTTGGGGATAGTTTTGAAGGTAATGAAAATGGCTTGGGAACCCCTGACTCTTGAAAGGTGTAACCAAAAAGCTCAATTTCCTCAGCATATTTTTCAGCGACTTCTTTAATGATTGAGGCGTTATAGTGCGAATGATAACTTTCACCTGTACCCATGTTAAGTTTTGGCAAATTTGGGTCTAATCCTAAGAAGCCAAAAATCTTAGCTGCATCATTTTCCAAATTTGAAAATTTGCCAATATAATCATAAGGCAATTGACCCTCTCGGTCTTTGAGCCAGTATAGCTGGGACTTTAAGGGCCAATCCTCTAAATGCTGCTCAACAAACTGGTCAAATGAGCAGTCTACAGAAACCCCGTAGGTTTTTTGATGTTGTGGGTCAGCCTTCACATTTTTGTACCAAGAGAATACTCTAGACCAAGGGTTTCTAACGATTGAAAACTTGAAGTAATGGTCATATTGTTTTGAGCTTAAAAACTGACGGTGTTCTTTTAAGGCCACCATTTTGCGGTATATTCCATAAACTGTTGCATGAGAAAAAGGCTTTTTAAGATCATTCAAGTTGAGGGGTTGAATCTCGGCTAAGGTGCGGTGATCCTGAGTATCTCGAGTAACTTCTTCAAAAAGCCCTAGCTTCTTTTCTATACTGGTTCCTGCAGCTTTAGGGATATGAATGAAAATACATTGGTGCTGGTGCGAAACCATGAACTTATAGTAGCTGAAGAGGTTTGTGCTGTGTAAAGAATTTTATAAAATGTGGGATTTTTCACACTAAGAGCTACGAGAAGATTATTCCCTAAGAATTGCTTGGATATTTTGTATATGTAAGCCTCTATAAAAATCATCAGAGTCTTTTGCATCTAGACCAAGGTCTTGCATAGCAGTTTCAAACGTCCAGTTAATATAGCCAGGTGCATCTTCGGGTGAAACATGTTTTAGGGTTTTTGCTAAGAGCATTTTCTCACGTAGGTTTTTGAAGTAATGCAAGTTTCTATCAATCAAAGAAGCGTCTATGGTTCCTCCATGACAAGGCAGTACAACCAGAGGCTGAAAAGATTTTAAGCGTTTTAGGTCTTGCTCGAGTTGTTCTACTGATCCATCTGCTGCCGCGTAAGGTATAGGGTGTTCGGCAGTATCAGCAGCCAAGATAGTCTTTAATTCAGGAATCCAGGCTGAGATATGGTCTGACGAATGCCCAGGAGTAGGAAAAAGCTCGAGGGTTAAGTCTCCTCCATGAATAGTAAAGCTTTCTGAAAAAGACACTGTTGGAGAAATGATTTTGACATTGCTTAAAAAAGCTCTTGTCGCTTGCTGTTCTTGCAAAAAATCTAAAGCTTCTTGAGGTTTTTCTTTAAGCAATTGCAGCGACTTTTCATGACCAATAATAGGCGCAGGATACATACCGTTATCAGCAAAAAGTGCATTCCCCCAAACATGGTCATAATGCTGGTGAGAGTTAATCACTAAAAGTTGCCGACCTGCTAAATTGGCCTTAACAGCTTGCATGATCTCTTGCATTTGTTCGGGAGCATTTCCTGTATCAAAGATAATGAGGTATCTCTTGGTGGTAATCGTAAACAAATCTACTACATCGCTGGCATTAAAAGAACGAATGCGCTCGTCCCAGCCTATATTTTTACGTTCGACAAGAGAAAGGGACTCAATCATTTTAGAATTTGGGCCAGATGATGTTCTAAATGGGCGATATAATCATTGGCTAAAAACTCGAGGGTCACTGTTTGCTCTCCGAACACACCTATATTTTCTAAAGCCTTTGGTGAAATTTGAGTGATCACATGACTCAAATGCAAATTGTAAGCCTGCCACAGAGCCACAATATCCGACCAAGAATGCTGTTGATAATGTTGCACTCGTACCCAGTCATCTTGTTCATAGCCATCAAAGCTTAACTCCGAGTGAAGTTGCATTTTGATGATACGCCTATGATTATTGCAAGCGGAGTCAATTAAGTGACCTAGTATTTCTTTGGGTGACCACTTGCCCACAGCTCTAGGTTGAGACGCTTCTTTTTCGGAAAGTGCTAAAAGTTTAGGGGTAGATTCTTGAATAATACGACTCAGACTATTTTCCATGCTGACTATCATAAACCCTGTGCTAAACTTCTAGGGTGCTAAGTACCCTTACCGTACCTGTCTGTACACAGTGTCAGAAAACTGTTCGCAGTCACTTTGTACTCAAAGAAGGTCTTTGCAAACTTTGTTTTCAACAGCATCTAAAGGTACAAGAGGCTCAAAAAGCCAAAGCTGCCATTATCCATCTTCTGGAAAGAGAGGATGTGCTTATTTTAGATACTGAAACCAATGGCACAGGTCACGGTACTGAAGTCATAGAAGTTTCAGTGATTAACACCAAGGGTGATATTTTGCTAGATACCTTGGTCAAACCCAAAGTTTCCATCATGAATCCCTGGGCTCAAAATGTGCATGGAATCAGCTTGAATATGCTCAAGAGTGCTCCTAGCTGGAACAGTGTCTTACCCGAACTATCTGCCTTGGCTGATCGCCGAACACTACTAGCCTGGAATGCTCCTTTTGATGCACACATGCTCGAGCAGACCAGCCATATCTGGGATTTACATCATCCCAAATGGTTCTTTGTGTGTGCCATGCGCCTATATGCCAAAAAGCGCAGCATAAAAAATAGAGGCTTGCATAAAGCGGTGGTCGATGAAGGTCTCGAGCAACTCTTTGAAAGCTATGATAGCCATAGAGCTTTAGGAGATATAAAGTTTGTACTCAAGGTTTTAAGAAAGACCTCTAAACAATAAGAAGTCCTGCTCAACATTACAATTTATTCGGATAGTTCTCTTAAGAGTCTAATTGTATCCTCAGCCCACTTAATCTGAAACTTTAACTGCTCAATTCCATAATGCAGAGTAATAACTCCCGTTGGCTGAGATTTCCAGGCTACTTTTTGTGCTTTAGCTGCAGGTTGAACGTCGTACCCGCCCAAACGAATCTCGAGAACTTTCAAATGTCCTTTAAGCTGAGTAATGCGTGCCTCGAGTAAATTGCATATGTCCTCACTAGATAAATCATCTGCAAAGAAAAGCTGTCCTAACCAGAGTGATCTGCTCGGTTGAGATTCAAGCGGTTGAAGTAGCCATTCAGCCAATTCTTCTTGTCCTGTTTTGGTAAGCGAGTAAACTTTTTTATTGGGGTTTTTCTCTTGGGCAATGGTTTCGACATTTACCCAACCCAATTCCTTCATTTTGTAAAGAGCACGGTAAATCTGGCTCTGGTCAGCCGACCAAAAAAACTCCACTACATAACGAAACTTTTTGTTGATGTCATAACCAGAAAGGGGCTCGTCTTTTAGAATGCCCAAAATAAGATGCTCGAGAGACATAAATTCACTATAACCGCCAGTACTTGACAAATCATCTATATGTATATAATTATATATGCAGATACATATAGATTTCAAAGGAGTTGTCATGTTTTCATTCTTAAAAAGGTCCAGTCTATTCCTTCTCTTTTTGTTGCTGGGTTTCAGTTACGCCCAGCAACAAGCCCCTTGCTCGAGCCCTGAATATCGGCAGTTTGATTTTTGGGTTGGAGAATGGGACGTGTTTACCAATAATAATGGTCAACCTGGCGACCCGGCTGGCAGTAGTAAAATCGAACTTATTTTGAATAATTGTGCGCTGCAAGAAAGCTATTCTGGCCAAACTGGTGGGGATGTCACCGGGCGCAGCTATAACAGCTACAGTGCTCAGGACGGGTTATGGCATCAGGGGTATGTAGACGCTTTTGGTACCTGGCTACATCTCAAGGGTTCCTTTGAAAACGGAGTTATGGATTTGCGTCGCCAGTATCCTTCCCAACAAAATCCTGGTGCAACTGTGATTGAACGCATCACTTGGACAATCATAGATGCTAATCCTGATCAGGTTCGGCAACATTGGCAATGGTCTATAGATGGTGAAACCTGGAATACTATTTTTGATGGAATCTATAAACGTAAAAGTGAGTAAGCCAAAGTTGTTTCTTAAGGTCATAAGGATTTTAGAACTGGTAGAATCCTCTTGAAATAATTTTTAGGAGGATTTATTCAATCAATGAAAAAAAGTCTAATTGATTTAATCCAAAAATTCGATTTGGGATTTTGTGATGTTCAATTAGTCGGCACAAAGGTGTTGACTTCACATAGAAGATCAAATAGCGAGGGGGCAACTGAAGAGTTTCTTTTTGATATAAAGACTCATCCCTTTACTGACCCACCTGTCAACCCCGCCACAATATAACGCTGAGCCAACAAAAATAAAATAATCGCAGGCGCAAGGTTAATCGAAATAAAGGCCAAAATGCGGTTCCACTCTGTCGTCCATTCACCCTGAAAATTCATTAAACCTAGGGGCCAAGGGTGCAAGGCTTTATCTGTACCAAGCATAATCAAAGGAAGTAAAAATCCATTCCATGAACTCACCAGCGTCAGTACCCCGACTGTGGCTAGAATGGGTGTGGACAAGGGCAAAATAAAACGTGTGTAGAAGCCAACATAACTAACCCCATCTACCCTGGCTGCCTCAAATAGCTCATAGGGCAACTGCTCAAAAAAACTGCGAAAGAAGAGTATGGCACCGCCCAGTCCAAAGGCCACCTGTGGCAAAATAATAGCCCAGTGGGTATTAAAAAGATCAAGGAAATTATTGATAATAGTGAACATAGGCACAATAGCTACGGCTAGAGGAAACATTAGCCCTAATAAAAGATACGAATAAATAAAATCTTTTCCAGCATATTTCATGTGGCTAAAGGTAAAAGCCGCCATTGAAGAAAGTAAAAGCACTAAAACAACTGTGAGCAAGGCAATTTGTAATGAATTATAGGCATAACGCCAGGTTTCAGGATTTTGAACAATATCCCGATAGGCTTCCATATCAAACACTTTAGGAAAACCAATCGGATTCAAACGAATCCCTGCGTTTGACTTAAAGCCTCCCATAAAGGTGGCAAATACCGGTATCATCACAAATGCTGATAGCACAATTAAAAAGGTGTATTTGAAAATTGAACCCAAGTGTTTCATATTTCACCTTTCATGTTCGGGCTTTCCGGCGGAACATGCTCTGTTCGCCCATGATAAAATACTGATAGGCAAATCCAACAATCATGCAAATAGCAAACAGCATAATGCTAGCCGCCGAGGCAACACCGTATTGCTGCCTACGCGATAAGCCCCATTCAAAAATAAAAGTAGCAAAAGTCTGAGCACTTTCTGGCGGTGAAGCACCAAATAAACCAATGATTAAGTCAAAGACTTGCAAAGACCCTAAGAGTGAAAAGAATACCGAAAGTTTTAGAGCGTGAGAAATAAGAGGGATTTTAATATAGAAAACACTTTGTAAATTTGAAGCCCCATCAATTTCAGCAGACTCTAAAAGTTCTTTGGGCACACCCTGCAAGCCTGCAATATAAATAATCATGTGGTAACCAAAATACTTCCAGATAAGGACTAGTAGTACGGCAGTAAAAGACCAGGTTTTATCAGCTAGAATAAAGTAGGGTTCACCATAAATCTGCATAAAGAGAGGTCCTAAAACCCCATTTCGACCATCTAGCATAAAGACCCAGATAAGCCCCGATGCAATTTCAGATAAAATAAAAGGTAAGAACAAAATAAGACGAAAAACGCTGTTGATAAAAGATTCTTTATAAAGCATCAGCGCACACAGCAGTGCCAGGGGTAATTGCAAAAACAGCGACACTGCTAGTAGTAAGGCAGTATTGCGTAAAGCAGGTATAAAGAAAGCATTATAGGTTCGTTTGGTGACAATGTTGATATAGTTATCCACACCCATAAAATCAATTAATGGGCCATAACCTTTATACTTAAAGAGGCTCATATAGCCTGCGCTAAACACAGGCCAGACCACAAAAATACTAAAGACCAGCACCGCAGGTACTAACAAAATAAGAATAGCCAGCCATTTACGCCGACCATCAATACTTCTTGAGCGTTTAGTAGTGCCTAGATTGTGCTGACTCGAGACTGTAGCCATTGTTTCTCCTCAAAAAGCAATGAGTTGAAAGCAATGAGCAATGAGTAAAAAGTAAAAATCACTCATTGCGCATCACTCATTGCTCATTGCCTCTAATTTATCTCAATTCCCAAGCTTCTTGAATAAGGTCGGCTGCGCCTTGTGGGTCAATGTCTCCGGTAGCAAGTTGCAAGGAAATATCATTGACTACACCGCCCACATCAGCACCTAAGTCTTGATCCAAGAAAAGCTGGTGCCACTGCGACTGCGCTACATTACGGGAAATTTGTGCGCGGATGGGGTTTTCGATACCTGTATCTGAGCCAACAGCAATAGGAATAAAGAGGCCTTGTTTGCCGCCCTCGAGCTGATTTTCTGGACTCATAAAGTATTCCATGAATTGCACGGCTTCGTCAGGAGCACTCTTACTAAAGGCAAAACCATCAAAGCCACCCAATGTGTCTGTTGCGCGACCTGCGCCGCCCTCAACAACAGGGAAATTAAAGAAGCCAAGCTGCTCCTCGCTAAGACCCGTACCACTTGCTGATTCACCCGCTTGCACACCAATATCCCAGTCACCCATTAGATGGAATGCTGCTTTGCCATCGCCAAAGTAACCCGAACCCACAGGATAAGTCGCTGTTTCAAAACCCTCTTGGAAAGGCTCTAAATCAATCAGACGCATAAACTGTTCGCTGGCAGCCACAAAGGCTTCATCGGCAAAGCCTGCACCCTCGCCAGCTTTAGCAGCAGCCATTCCTTCTTGTCCAGCCACACGCATGGCCAGATACGACCATTAAAAATGTAAGGGCCACTTATCCGAACCGCCTACCGCAATCGGCGTAATGCCAGCATCTTTTATCGTTTGAACAGCAGCTAAAAAATCATCCCAGGTTTTAATAGTCGCAACATCAACACCCGCTTGCTCGACTAAATCTTTGTTGTAAAAGAAGCCTACTTGTGAGACTTTGAAAGGCATCCCCATGATTTGGTTATCAATGGTGAAAGCGTTGAGGCCGGCTACTGACTGGGTTGCCAGAAAGTCTTCACCTAGCAGAGCTGTCACGTCTCGAGTGGCTCCCGAGCCAGCTTGCTCAGCATAGACACCGCCACCCCAGCTATAAAAAAGATGTGGAGCTTCGTCAGTTTGTAAAAGCGTAGGTAATTTTTTCTTGAAATCTTCGTTCTCGAGTTCTTCTACGACTACTGGAATACCTGTTTCTTCAGTAAATTTAGCAGCTACACTGTCAAACCAAGTAGGGAATGCATCGGTACCACTTAGTCTTAGCACCTTAACGGTATTTTGTGCTTGAGAAAGACCTAACAATAAAAGGGCTGTAAGAATAATTATTTTTAATGATTTCATTTTTCCTCCATAGGAATAGAATGTTGACCGATTATAGATAAAGAGCCTTAAATATATTCTGAGGTTATACCTCCTTCCAGCCCCATTAAGGGTCATCTTTGATGTGCCATCACTTTACATGAAATCATTACATTTTGCAAACGCTTGCAAAATGAATGAAGAAGGGCTTAAAATCAGCACCATACTTTATGGCAGACAATCGGCAAAGAAATGTGACCATCTTTGATGTGGCTAAGGCCTCAGGATTTTCCTTTTCTACCGTTTCGCGGGTCTTTAGCGGGTTTGCCTTTATCAAAGATTCTACCCGTCAAAAGGTTTTAGCAACAGCAAATGAACTTGGGTACACAGTTAATTTACAAGCCCGTCGTTTAGCAGGTGGTAAGTCAAACATTATTGGTATGTTGGTTCCTAGTTTGGATAACGGATACGTCAATGAAGTTTCCAAAAGTATTGACGAAGAGCTTAGTAAAGCAGGCTATGACTTAATGGTTTACACCACCCACCATAAAAAAGGTAAAGAAGCCCGCTACGTCAATACGCTAGGTGGTTTAAGTGATGGGCTTTTGTTGATGATTCCACTTATTGATCATGACGCTTTAGAAAGTGACTACCTCGAGGTCTTGCGTCAGCGACATGTACCTTATGTACTTATTGACCAAATGGATGAAAGTAAACAAAGCACGATTATTGACAGCACAAATTATCAGGGCGGTTATGAAGCCACCAGATATTTAATTGAACTAGGACATAAGCGTATTGGATTTATCACTGGAATTATGGCCATTCATTCTGCTCGAGAACGTTTGGTGGGTTACAAAAAAGCTTTGCAAGAAGCGGGTATCACCAGTGATCAGAATTTGATTGTCAAGGGTGATTTTGACTCGAGCAAGGGTTACGCAGCTACCCAGAAATTGCTCGAGCTTTCGCCTAGACCCACCGCTATTTTTGCTTCTAATGATATATCAGCCTTTGGCGCAATGGACGCAATTCGTCATGCTGGCTTAGAGATTCCTAAAGATATTTCAGTGATTGGTTTTGATGATATTCCGCAAGCATCCACCAGCTATCCGAAATTAACTACTGTAAGACAACCTTTAGATCAAATGGGAAAACTTGCGGTGCAACTCTTACTCGAGCAAATTAACCATCCTGAAACCAAGCCAAAACAGGTCACACTCGAGACCCGTTTGATCATAAGAGATTCCTGTCAAAGCATTAAAACTTAAAGACGGCAAATTATCAAGATCATTTTTTTCTTGACAGTGACCAGAGAATATGATACTTTGCTTATACGTATAAGCAAAGACAAAAAAGACCTTTGTAGAACACTGGAGCACACCATAGTGGACACTACCTTCAAAAAAAGGGTTACCCAGGCAGATGTTGCTAGACGTGCTGGCGTTTCTCAGGCCATGGTGTCTTATGTTATAAGCGGCAATGTAACTTCTATTCCACTTGAAACTCGGAAACGCATTTTGCAAACCATGGATGAACTCAGATATAGTCCCAACATTACGGCCAGGCGACTACGCTCGAGTAAAACTCTGACCATCGCCAGCATCATCCCTGACATTACCAATCCCTTTTATCCTGCCTTTGAACGCGGTATTCAAGATGTCGTGGACAAGCAAAACTATGATCTTATTATCTATAACACCGATGGCAATAAATCCAAAGAAGAAAAATGTTTACACTCCTTGCTCCAAGGTCGCGTAGATGGTGTGGTGGGAGTTTTCTTTCATCTTTCAGCCAAAGACTTATTGCCTTTACTCGAGCAAGGCATTGCAGTAGTGAGGCTCGAGGCTACGCCAAAAAAAGCAGGTAATCTTCCGCTGGATAATCTTCATATTGATAATGTTGCTGCGGCTAAGAAAGCTGTGACTTACCTTATTGATAAAGGGCATAAACGTATTGCCATGCTCACGAGCCATGAAGGTCCAGCACGGTTTCGCTTGCAAGGGTATCAGGAAACGCTAGAAGCACATGGTTTAAAACTGGACAAAAGCTTAATCCTTAGTGGGCCCTTTAATGAAACCGGTGGCTATGAAGCCATGCAAACTCTTCTGAAGTTGAAACTCCTTCCCTCAGCTCTTTTTGCCGCCAATGATCTTATGGCTATGGGGGCCATGGTGGCTATTCGTGAAGCAGGATATGAGATTCCTAAAGATATAGCCGTGATTGGCTTTGATAATATTCCAGCAGCCAAACTCATGCAGCCTCCACTAACAAGTATGGACCAGTTTCAGCATCACATGGGAAAACGTGCCGCCGAAATGCTTTTTGAACGGCTTAGAGGAGAGCATGTCATGAAAGGACGAAGCGTCGAGATGCCCTATGAACTTATTCCTAGAGAATCTACTTAAAGGAGGTACTTAAAAGCGTAACAGCAAGTTCGGGTTATACAGGTCTTTAGTTTTTATTGTCTAAAGGAGTTTAAGATGAATCGTTACCAAATTAGCCTATTTTCTCTTATCGTTTGTTTGCTCATGGCATTAGGTATTGCACAAAAACCCAAAGTAACCGTCTGGGTTGAGGACAATGATACAGTTCAATGCGGCATTGACTTGCTCAGCACCTATAACACTGATAGTTCTATAGGTGAAGTAGAGTTTGTGGCTCAAGCCAACCAGTGGGATGTTACCCGCACAGCCTTAGCAGGGGGTAGTGGACCAGATATTGTTATTACCCCTGGGCCTTCTTTTGGCTTTGAATTAGCCAAGGCAGGTTTGCTCTTACCCCTAGATGATTACATCTCGAGCATGGGCTGGGATAAAGACATGGCTAGCTGGGCTCTGAGCCTGGGTTCAGTAGAAGGTAAGCTCTACAGTGTTCCAGTTGAACTCGAGACCATGATTCTTTACTACAACAAGACTCTGTTTGAACAAAACGGCTGGACCGCACCTAAAACCATTGATGATCTTATGACTCTTTCCCAAACCATTCAGGATGCAGGCATCATGCCCTTTTCTGGCAGTAACTCGGAATGGCGACCTGCTAACGAATGGTATGCCAGTGCATTCTTTAATGCTGTTGCAGGTCCACAAGCTGTTTATGAAGCTCTTAGTGGCACTCGCCCCTGGACCGATGCAGCCTTTGTAGATGCCGTTGGTGCTCTGGATGCATTGCAGCAAAATGGCTGGATTTCAGGCGGACTCAAGAATTACTACACCATCACCACCGATGAATACTGGAACGCTTTTGGGGCTGGCGAAGCGGCTATGGTCATAGAAGGAAGTTGGGCTATGGGCAATATTGGTAGCTACTTTGGTGATGAAGCTGGCAACACCAATGACTGGGACTGGGTTCCTTTTCCATCAGCCTCGGGTGAAGACACCTTTGCTATCGGAGTTGGCTCAACCTACTCAATTAACGCTAGCAGTAAGGTCACCGATGCCGCCGCAGATTACTTAAGTTTCTTCTTCTCGCCTGAAACCCAAGCCTCACTTACTGAAACCTGCGGCCAAGCTCCTGCACCTGTACGCATTACCAGCGATATGCTCTCCGAAATTGATCCGCGGCGTGCAAAACTCTATGACACCATTAGTAAAGCCTCTGATGCAGGTAACTATGGCTACCTGACCTGGACCTTCTGGGGACCCAAGAGTGATGTTTATATTTATGAAGAAATTGAAAAAGTCTGGGGCGGTGACATCACTGTAGAGGATTATTTATCAGGTCTTAATGATATTGCCTCACAAGAATTAGCTGCAAGTGAAACACCCCCTTTACCCATGCGTTAGGACTTGCGCTTTGAATGCGTGAACTGGCTAACGAGCTAGTTCACGCTACCCCTTGTCATTGCGAGTGCGAGGAGCATCAAAAAACAGAGCAAACATCAAGCTGGTGAAGGCGGCATTTGAAGAAAACAAGCGGGTACGAAGTCTGTCGAAGACACGAAGCAATCTCCCTGCACTGAGTTTGTAGTGAAGTGTTTTTGTATACGTTGAAAAAACACTCCGTCGTTGATTGAGTGAAATGAGATTGTTCGCAAATGCAGCAACGACTCGCTTGGTTGACATTAAGGGCGACACAAACTGAGCCTCGCATAACGAACGGTAGTGAAATAGCCATGTAGAGGAATTAATGACAAAGGAAAGTGATTTCTACGTTTCCCATAATGTAAAAGGACGAGCAGGGGTATGATGAACTCAAAAATGAAAGGGATACAAGATGGCTGATAGTCGCTCGAGTGTTTTTCCACATCAGATGACAAAACGACGCTGGTATAGCACTGCACGCTTTCGCCATACCGTTATTCCCTGGCTCTTCATTCTGCCTGTTTTGCTACTGCATGTACTTGTTGTAGCAGTACCCTCACTCCAGGCTATCTACTATTCCATGACGGACTGGTCTGGCATTGGCGAGGCAACATTTATAGGCTTAGAAAACTTTCGCCGCCTCTTTACCGATGACCCTGCTTTTTTGAAGGCCCTCAAAAACAACTTTACTTGGCTAGCCTTCTTCTTGACCATACCTTTTACACTGGCACTCTTTGCCGCAAGTCTACTAGCCCAGGTTAAACGTGGAGCCCTTTTCTATCGCCTGTCACTATTTCTTCCTTACATCTTGCCTAGTGTAGTTACCGCAAGTATCTGGAGAAACCTTTTAAGCCCGCGCGGGGGTGTAGGGGCTCAGCTCGCCAAAGCGGGCATTCCCGGACTTGATATTGCTTTTTTAGGACGCAGTGAAACCGCATTATTAACCATTGCTTTTGTAGACAACTGGCACTACTGGGGGTTTCTAACCGTTCTCTTTCTCACAGCTATGCAGGCTATTTCGCTAGACCTCTATGACGCCGCCAAAATTGACGGGGCTAACCGCTGGCAACTCATGCGCTACGTCACCCTGCCTGGTATCCGGCCCACCATTTTGTTTATGCTTATGATGACCGCTATATGGTCATTTTTAGTATTTGAATACATCTGGATTCTAACCCAAGGTGGCCCTGCTGGCTCTTCGGAAGTTCTGGGTACGCTGGTGTATAAACAAGCCTTTAATAATTTTGAAGCTGGTTACGGTGCGGCCATGGGACTCACCATGAGTGCATTTGCTGGGGGCATTATTCTTATCGTTGTGGTGTTGCGTCGTTTAGGGTGGGAAATATGACCCGTTCACCAAGACGCGATCCCAGCGTAATTTTTAACCACATTGTTCTTATTTTACTGACTGCCTTTGCGCTTGCACCCATTTTGATTCTTGGCTTTAATTCGGTAAAGAGTAAAAATGAAATCGGCGAAAATCCTTTAGGTTTTCCTAGGCAGATTCAACTCAAGAACTTCAGCAATGCCTGGCAACAGGGCAAGTTTTCAACCACCATGCGTAATAGTGTCATATTCGTTCTGGGCACTGTAATTTCAGTTTTGGTTTTAGGTGGACTAGCAGCTTACAGTTTGGCTCGTCTTAAACCACCTGGAGCGGATGGTTTTATGCTTTACATCCTTATCGCTTCAACCTTACCCATTTGGCTCTATCTGGTACCGCTTTTTACCCTCTGGCGCACCCTGGGGCTTCTCAATAAACCTCTTGGACTGATCATGATTTACACTGCACTTAATTCTCCCTTTGCTATCTTTTTGTTGCGGACCTTTTTACTCTCTATACCCAGAGAGCTCGAGGATGCAGCTCTAGTAGATGGTGCAAATCGTTTTCAAACCTTGCTTCGTATCATTTTGCCTCTGTCCTGGTCTGGCTTTTTAACGGTGGGTCTGGTTGTTGCTCTATCGGTTTGGGGAGAGTTTCAAATCGCTCTTATTTTTGTTCATGACCCTAATCTCTTTCCTGTTACAACTAGCTACTTTGCGTTCGTGAACCGTTTTGGACGTGACTGGGCTTTAACCAGTGCAGCAGCAGTAATGATGATTGCCCCAGTCATCTTTATATTCCTAATGTTACAAAGGCGTTTTATCGAAGGTCTAACCCAGGGTAGCGTAAAGACATAACCTTGAAGAACAAAGACTTAAGCAAATATATAAGTTATCCCAAGGAGATTGCTTCGCAGATTCAGCTATGATGAATTTTATTGATACTTAATTCACCTCACACTGAGGCTCGCAATGACCTAACGATTGATCTTTGCACAAACTATTTTCTAAGGAGAAGAAAATGTCACTACCAGCAGATTATGTAGAACGTGTTTACGCCGGAATTCTAGGAAAAATCATCGGGGTTTATCTGGGGCGACCTTTTGAGGGTTGGTCTTATGAACGCATCATGGCTGAACTGGGCGAAATCAACTATTACGTTCACGAAAAACTTAATGTGCCACTGATTGTCACTGATGATGATGTTTCTGGAACCTTTACCTTTTTAAGAGCATTAGCCGATTATGGTAACTCTAAAGACTTAACGCCGCAACAAATTGGCGAAACCTGGCTCAACTATCTTATTGACCGAGAAACCATTTTGTGGTGGGGAGGTATGGGCAACTCTACTGAACACACGGCTTACTTGCGTTTGAAGTCTGGCGTTCCTGCCCCACAAAGTGGCTCAATTGCTCTGAACGGCAAAGTGGTTGCTGAACAAATTGGTTCACAAATTTTTATTGACGGTTGGGCCATGGTTGCTCCTGGTGATCCAGAACTAGCAGTGGAACTAGCAGGTAAAGCCTCGAGTGTTAGCCATGATGGCGAGGCTATCTATGGTGCGCAGGTTATTGCTGCTATGGAAGCCCAAGCTTTTGTAGAAAAAGATCTTAATAAACTTATTGACTGTGCCATTTCATTTATTCCAAAAGACTCTGTGATTTATAAAATGATTAAAGACATTCGCACCTGGCACAAACAAGAGAAAGATTGGCGTAAGGCTCGAGCAAATCTGGCAAAGGACTACGGCTATGATAAATACGGCGGTAACTGCCATATGGTTCCCAATCATGGCTTAATTATTCTTTCATTACTTTATGGTGAAGACGATTTTCAAAAATCCCTGATGATCGTCAATACTTCTGGCTGGGATACCGATTGCAATTCGGGGAATGTTGGCTGTTTGCTTGGCATTAAAAATGGTTTGGCTGGCATAGAGTCTGGCCCAGATTTTCGCACGCCGGTAGCAGACAAACTTTACTTACCAACCGCAGATGGTGGAAGAGCTATTACTGACGCTGTAACAGAAACCTATCATGTGGTCAACATGGGTCGTGCATTAGCAGGTAAAAAGCCCATAAACCCTAAAAATGGAGCTAGATTTCATTTTGATTTGTCTGGTTCGGTGCAAGGTTTTGAAGCAGAAGAGAGTGTTGAAACGAAAGGAACTTTGCAGCTCGAGAATAGCAAAAAACAACTTGCCCTGCATTACCGGGGGTTAGCAGCAGGTAGAGTTGCTAGAGCCTCAACACCAACTTTTATTCCTTCGGAAGATGTGGCACGCTATTTTGAAAAACGTGGTTATAAACTGCTAGCCTCGCCCACACTGTACTCTGGTCAAAAGGTTCAAGCACAAATCAAAGCTGACAAGGCGAATTCTAGCAGTGTTCAATGCCAGCTTTATATACGCCCTTATATTGAAAATGATGCCTTGGGAATTTTGCATAGTGAAGTCGTCACACTCAAACCCGGACAATCCAAAACTCTCGAGTGGACCATTCCTGATACAGATTCCTCACCTATTGCCTTTATTGGTTTAGAACTCAATGGCAACCAGGGAGCCCAAGGTACTGTCTTTCTAGACTCCCTTACTTGGAGTGGAGTTGCCCAAACTACTTTTACTCGACCCAAACACAAAAACACCATGTGGAAACGGGCCTGGGTCAATGGCTTTGACCATAAAGACCGGCTTGACTTTCTTGATTTCTGGCCTGAACCTTTTAGACTTATTCAAAATGTTGGCCGGGGCTTGATGAGTCAGGGAACTAAAGATTGGAAAGATTATCAGGTTACTGCTACGATGACTCCACACATGTGCAAAACTGGCGGTATTGCCGTGCGCACTCAAGGCTTACGGCGTTACTACGCCCTGCTATGTGACCAAAACACATTTAAAATTGTTAAGGTTTTAGGTCATGAGACAGTGCTTGCCGAAGCCAAGGGCGGTTGGGCTTTTGGGAAATCCCATGAGCTAAGTTTGAAAGTAAAAGGCAATAAACTTATTGGTTTGGTAAACGGGAAAAAAGTGCTTGAGACAACAGACCCAGAGAATAGTTTTGACGGCGGTGGTGTTGGACTGGTCTGTGAAGAAGGTCGTATTGGCTGTGAGCAGATAAAAGTTGAAAAGGTGTAGAAGCCATCACAAAAATTACCTTCCTTAAATTTCAAAGGAAAGCCGATTTCTGCGAAAATTGCTCTAAAGCAACCTAGTAAACAGGACGATCGAGCATTATGTGCAAAGTCTGTTTGTTTAGGGGTTGCTTTAGATTTATGTTTTGTTCTAAACGAACGTCTTGAAAATAACAAAGTCCCTGCTGCTTATTACATAGTGCTAATCTAGCTGTGATTTGAACGTCCAATATATTTGTATTATCCAGCAACTCGAGCGTCCAGATTACAGGCTCGAGCGTTTGCCAGTAAAGTTCTGGGTCATCTTGGTAAAACTGTCCAGTAGCTTCTACTATCAAGTCACCATAAGAGCTGCTCAATATAAACTGAACCGGATTAACATGATTAAAAAGAATCTCTGGGTCGGCGGTTACAAGGAGTTCCAGCTCGAGGACTCGAGTCTCTTGAGCCAGAGATACTCCAACCCACATAAAAAATATAAGTAGATAACGGCCCATAAAAATTTAGAGCAATTCAGCTAAAAGCGTTTTAATCGCATCTTCTAAAGGCGCAATCCCACTAGGATATTTTTCAGAAATTTCGCCTCGATGTTTATAGCGAATGATGCCATTTTTATCTAGTAAATAAAAAGTAGGCCAAGCATTGGTTCCGTAGGCATTCCAAGTTTTAGAGTCATTGTCCTGAAAGACTGGCCAAGTGACCTGGTATTTAAGCAGAGATTCTTGAACATTGGCTGCGTCATGTTCATAATCAAATTCTGGGCGATGTACCCCAATGATTTCAAAACCCTGTTTTTGATAGGTGTCATAAAAAGTACGCAAGGTAGGGATGCTGCGGTAGCAGTTGTAGCAACCAAAGGTCCACATCTCAACCAAAACCACTTGACCCTTTAGATCGGCTAGGCTCACACCTTCGCTATTAAACCACTGACCAGAAGGAATAAATTCTGGCGCAGCCGCTTGTGCTGAAACAGAGAACAAAAAAGCCCAAATACTAAACACGATTAGATGATTTTTTAAGATACTTTTTGTCATAAAGACAAGTGTATGCTTCTAAGTTCACAAATCGGTCACGGCAAAGAGTCTTCAACCGAGCGTATCATGCTGTTATCATCAGCTAAAGTAAGTGATTCGTTGATACTACCATCGGTTGAAGACTCCTCAAGTGATTCGTTGATACTACCATCGGTTGAAGACTCCTCAAGTGATTCGTTGATACTACCATCGGTTGAAGACTCTTCAGGGGCATGAAACTTGAATGTCGCAAGATGTCCATTTTCCTTAGGGGTTTTGCACCGGCAACATCATTGAAAAATCATCTCCACCGACCACTTGGGGCAAAGTGCCATTCCACTTTTCTAAATAGCTAAGTTGAAGTATCTGTGGGTTTTTGGCAATTGCCTCACCTTGCACTGATATTGCTTCAGCTTCAGTTTTGGCCTGAATTAACCTAGCATCAGCATCGGCTTGGGCCTCTATGCGCTTGGCACTAGCTTCGGCTTCGGCCTGAATCTGACGAGCTTGGGCCTGACCCTGACTTTCGGCTACACGTTGCTTAGCCTCGGCTTCAATCTGGCGCACTTTGTTTTCAGCAGCAATGGCGGCTTGCTGAGCCTGAATTTGTTCTTCGATTTTGGCCTTGATAGAATCGGGGACATAAAACTCTGAGGTGATTTGAAAATCGTTTAGCACAAATCCTTCGCTAACTAGCCTTACATTGATGCACTCGAGGGTCTTTTCTAACAAAGTAGCCCGCTCGACACCAATAACCTGATCAACCGTCATGGTACTAGAAACTTGATTCATACAACCGTTTACGCGGTCACGCACTTCGTTGTCAATCATGGCCTCGAGCGATTTGCGGTACTTGACATAAAGGCTAGCAGCTTTGGATGGGTCAACTCCAAGGCTAATAGCAACATCTGCACCTAGGCGCACACCTTCGGTAGAACTAAATTTAAGGGCTTCTTCGCCGTACCACTCAAAACGCTGGGTGGTGTAGGGATACTGCACAATTTGGGTACTCCAAGCGTTGTAAAGCACCCTACCAACGACTGTTTCGGTATTGCCAACCTGACGGTCACGCCCTAATAAATCAACCTTGATGCCTACATTACCCGGTTGAATGGTGGTAAAGCGAAAGGGTTGAAGAGCCACTACAATGGCTAGAATAATGGCTACCACTGCTAAAGGTACAACTGTTTTTGGTTTCATAAATAGTGACGAACCTTGTGCAAACCATAACGTCCCACAGCATAGACCAAAAGACTCAAAGGCATAACTCCACTACCTGGCGCCGGTTTAACAAAGCCAAAGTAGGGTGCCACTAGGATTTCAAAAATACCTGTGACAAGAATGATGATAAAAATCTCAAAGAAGACTCTTTCTGCAAAACTCAAGGTCGTCATAACACCTCCATTAGAGTAGTATATGAGCTTGTCACCAGAAAAGGTATCCATCTTTAGATTGAGTGTAAGCAATTTCACGTCAGAAAGATATAGCGGTTTTCAAAATGATTGACCTAAAATCAACCATTTTACGAACGTAGTGAGTATCTACAAAGCACATTTCAGAAAGGACTCAAGTGTTTTCTCTGCAAGAGAAACGCGGTCAACCTTTATGTTAGGCGCTCTAATTGGGAAAACTTACAAAACCGCTATATTGGCAGTTGATTCAAGATTATCGTGGACTTACTCCTGTATTACGACCACCTGCGCTACTTTCATACCAATTACATTTTAGGGGTTTATGGTGAACTATGAAAATTCTGCTTCTGGCTATTGTTTTTCTTACGGCTTGTGCCCAGGTATCTACTAATCTCGAGCCTGAACTCATTACCCAGCGTTTTTACATAGCAACTACGGGCAATGATGCTAACCCGGGAAGCCTGCAACAACCTTTTCGCACCATTCAAAAATGTGCTTTAGTGGCTACGCCTGGCACAGCCTGTTTTATTCGAGCAGGAACATATCGTGAAACCATTCGCCCAACTGCTTCAGGAGAGGCGGGATTACCTATTTTGTTTAAGCCCTATAACAACGAAAAGGTTTTAATCAGTGGCACTAATATCGTCAATAGTTGGACACCCGATAGTGGCAGCACGTATAAAGCTGCTGTAACCTGGAGTTTGGGTGCGGGCAATAATCAAGTCTTTGTAGACGGAAAAATGATGACTGAGGCCCGCTATCCTAATATGGGTCGAGATGTACTTGCACCCTGGGGAAGGTTTGTTAATCCAAGAGGTTCAAACGTCACTTATACAGTAGATGCTAGTAATCTTCCTACCGGCCTTACAGGAGCAAATATCACCCTGCTTCCTGGACCCGAATGGGTCAGCGAGACCGGAACTATCACTGCTGCTACTAGCAGCACTTTTACCTTTAGGGCTCCTGGTGGACAGATGACCGAAGTTCCTGATTTTGACCCTGGATTGTATGTAGCTAGAAACGGAAATCCCTATTTTATCTGGGGCAAGAAAGTGCTTTTAGATAGTCCTGGTGAGTGGTTTTTAGAAAACGGTCAACTCTATCTCTGGACACCCGATAATAGTGACCCAAATAGCCACACTGTTGAGGTTAAACGTCGCAACTATGCTTTTGATTTAAGAGACCGCTCGTATATTCAGCTCGAGGGTTTACACATTTTTGCTTCTACAATTATTACGGGTGAGCCCACCAACCCAGATGCAACACTGAGCCAAAACATCATCCTTAAAAAGATCCATGTGCGCTATCCTTCGCACTATCTTAAAGTCAATTTAGGAACATCTTGGGTTAAAGGTATGACCGATTCTGGGGTTATTCTTTTTGGAAAAAATCATCAGCTTATAGATAGCACTATTGCCTTTAGTGCCGGTAATGGTGTGACTTTAGCCGGTAGTAATCACAAAGTTAGAAATAATATTATTCATGATGTTGGATATACCGCCACCGATACCAGTGCCATCACCACAGGTTTATATGGTGACTACAGCTCGAGTGGACACCTCATTCAAAACAATACGCTTTACAATACCGGGCGCAGCATTATTGTGCATCGTGAAACGCAGGCTCTCAAGATTCTAAACAATCATCTTTACAATGCCGGACTCATTGCTAGTGATTTAGGTATGACTTATACCTTTACGGCTGATGGTGTGCAATCTGATGGTGGTGGCACTGAGATTGCTTACAACATTGTCCATGATAATTTTGCTACCTATGAAGGCATGGGAATTTATTTAGATAATGGCTCAAAAAATTTTGTGGTTCATCACAACATTGTCTGGAACGTCAGCAATGCTATTAATCTAAACTTTCCAAGTATCAATAACCGCATTTACAACAATACTTTGCTAAGTAAAAATGAAGCAGTTAAAGGTGGCGCAGCTCGCTTACCACAATGTAATGCAACAGGTACTAAACTTATCAATAATATCTATGGTGGTCCAACACATTTTGGTTATATTTTTGATGGCACTTCTTGCCCTACTGGAACTGTACTGCCCACTGAACAAAATAATCTTGACTACAACATCAATCCAAACTTTATAAATGCTTTAGAGAATAACTATGCGTTGCAAACTTCTTCACCTGCTATTGATGCAGGGCGTTTATTGGGGTCTTACACTAATGGTTACATAGGAACCAAACCAGATTTGGGAGCCCTCGAGTCTGGTAAGACTCCTTTTGTGGCGGGTGCAACCATTACCGAACCTTGTGTCTACGGTGATCCTTGCACACCACCGTCCACACTTCGCTATGGTGTAAAAGCCGAATACTTTGGTGATGAAACCTTGAGCACTTTTGTCAGTCAGCGCAGTGAGCCAGGTTTGGATTTTGGATATTACGATGATACTGCCAGTCCACCAGGAACTTATTTGCCAAGTGGTGCAAACTACAGTGCGCGCTGGACGGGTTATCTTAAAGCACCCCTCACAGGCCTCTATACTTTTACGCTCACTGCCGATGATGGTGCAAGGTTATGGTTGAATAACACCCAACATGTCAATCGCTGGGAATATAGTGACCCACCAGTAAATACTTTTAGTGTGACTTTGCAAGCTGGTAGATATTATCCTATCAAGCTCGAGATGCGGCAGGGCAGTGGTGGGGCTGCGGCCTTGCTCGAGTGGGCCTACCCAGGGCAGAATACACAACAAATTCCTATGCGCTATCTTACGCATAATCGTCCATAAAGAAGGGCGAATACTATTCACCCCTACATAAATGTGCTTCTTTTAAAAATCGCTTGCTTTTATAATTACTCTAATAAAAAACGAATAACCTTTAACCTTTTTCTCTTTTAGATTCTTCTTGCAAAAGGCCGTACAGAACATCATCCGCCCACTCGTCCTTAAACCATAGGCTCTTCACAAAATAACCCTCACGGCGAAAGCCTAAACGCTCGAGTAACTTGAGTGAAGGTAAGTTGCGTGGGTCAGCCGTTGCACTCAAGCGGTGCATTTTGAGGGTTTCAAAACAGTAAGTCAGCAAGGCTTGCATGGCCTCAGTAGCAAGTCCTTGTCTTTGATAATCTTTGGATAGGGTATAACCCACTTCACCAAGGCGGTGATCACTTTCATCAATTCGCAAATATAGATCGCCAATAAGTTCCCCAGTAGCTTTGTACTCGAGGGCTATCTGGAACCTGCCACCCTGTCTAAAATCCAAGTGTTTATTACCCGAAATTAAATCTTTGGCCTGGGCTTGGTTATAGTTCTGCCACATCTGATAGCGTTCTACATCGGGGTGTGAGCGGTAAGCCACCAAAGTCTCTAAATCCTCATCTTTAAAAGAACGCAAGAGAAGTCTGGTAGTCTCGAGTAGAAGAGAGAACATGTATTTATTTTGGACTCAAACAGAGCTACTTGTCAAATAAAGCCTAAGTGACTACAATAGTTACATGATTAAGACCTTGCGTGAAAGTAAAGCCAAATTATCTGAACTCATTGACATAGCCAGTAAAGGCGAAGACGTTTTGATTACAGTTCGCGGTAAAGTCAAAGCAAAATTAACCAAGGCTGCACCAACACATTCTCAGGATATGCAAGCATGGGCCAAAGAACTCGAGAGTCTACAAATAAAGTACACTAGAAACAATAAAGTGAAGTCTGAAGATATACTGCAAGAAATGCGTGAGGATAGATTTTGAACTACTGGGATACCTCCGCTTTGACAAAGCTCTATGTCCGTGAAGCAGAATCTGCTTATTTTTTGCGACTTTCACAATCCAGCCAATCACCCCTTATCACTTCGGATATTTCTAGACAAGAGATTTTATGTGTCTTGTACCGTAAAGAACAAAGTGAGGACTTAAAACCCAGAGCAGCCGCTAAACTCTTTGCGAAATTTTTAGAAGATGAGGATGCTGGTCGGATACTTACTATCCCAAATGGCAAAGATGTGGTAACTGCTTCGGAGGCCATTGTTCAAAAGGTTTATAAACACATTCCTCCCATGATGCTACGCAGTTTAGATACCATTCATATGGCATCTGCATTGGTGGCTAAAGCAACAACTATGGTAACTACTGATAAACGTTTAAGAGATGTAGCATTATTGATGAATTTTAATGTACTACCCAAATAGATGAAAGGAAAAAATATGACCACACAACTTCCAGCCTGGCAAACCCTAAAAAGACATCAGAAAGCAATGGCCAAAACCCATATGCGAGATTTGTTTACTAAAGACAAGCGCAGGTTCAAGAAATTCTCGCTGCAATTTGGTGATATTTTATTTGACTATTCCAAAAACTGCATCAGTGCCAAAACCATGACGCTACTTTTAGAGTTAGCCAATCAAGCTAACTTAAAAGATCATATTGATAAAATGTTCACTGGGCAGAAAATAAATGCTAGCGAGAATCGTGCGGTGCTACATACTGCTTTGCGCAACCGTTCTAATGACCCAATTATGGTTGATGGTCAAGACGTAATGCCAGAGATTAATAAGGTTTTGGAAAACATGCGAAGTTTTACTGAAAGCGTACGCAGTGGCGAATGGAAAGGTTACAGCAATAAACTTATTACTGATATTATAAACATCGGTATTGGTGGCTCTGACTTGGGGCCAAAGATGGTCACTCAGGCTCTTAAACCTTATAGTCATAAACGCCTCAAAGTCCATTATGTCTCCAATGTAGACGGCACGGATATTGCTGAAACGCTAAAGAAAATAAATCCTGAAACCTCACTCTTTTTAATCGCTTCAAAAACCTTCACCACTCAGGAAACCATGACTAACGCCCACACAGCACGTGATTGGTTTTTGAAAACAGCCAATGATGAATCAGCCGTTGCTAAACACTTTGTAGCTATGTCGACCAATAGCAAAGAAGTATCAAAGTTTGGAATAGATACAAAAAATATGTTTGAGTTCTGGGATTGGGTCGGTGGACGTTATTCCTTGTGGTCAGCTATTGGGCTCTCAATTGCGCTTTATATTGGCATGGACAATTTTGAAAAATTGCTCTCGGGGGCTTATGCTGCCGATACCCATTTTCGTACTACATCTTTTGAAAAAAATATTCCAGTTATTATGGCCTTGCTGGGAATCTGGTACAACAATTTTTTTGATGCGCAATCCCATGCCATCTTGCCCTATGACCAATACCTCGAGCATTTCGCTAGCTACTTTCAACAAGGCGATATGGAGAGCAACGGTAAAAGCGTAACCCGTGATGGCAAGCCCGTAGATGTCAATACTGGCCCTGTGATCTGGGGACAACCTGGAACCAATGGGCAACATGCTTTTTATCAGTTGATTCATCAAGGAACCAAATTGATTCCTTGTGACTTTTTGGCGGCAGCTAGAAGCCATAATGATATTGGCGACCACCATAAAATTTTGCTCTCCAACTTTTTTGCGCAAACCGAAGCTCTTATGCAAGGTAAAACTGCTGATGAAGTGCGTGCAGAACTATCTAATCAAGGCCTTAAAGGAAAAGACCTCGAGCTTCTCACTGCGGCTAAAACATTCGAGGGAAATCGCCCCACAAACTCATTTCTTTATAAAAAACTTACACCCGAAACCTTGGGTTCACTGATTGCTTTTTATGAACACAAAATTTTTACCCAAGGAATTATCTGGGGCATTAACAGTTTTGACCAGATGGGTGTAGAGCTGGGCAAGGTCTTAGCTAAAGCGATTTTGCCAGAACTAGAAGACAAAGATAAAGTTGAGAGTCATGATGCTAGTACCAATGGGTTGATTAATGCGTATAAGAAGATGCGAGAGATACAAAAAACTAAAGGTTAGTCTATTGTATGTTTTAATAAAAGTATCATGAGCAGCCTGATTGACTTAGAAGCAGCGGTTAGACAAATCCGGGAAGCCAGACAATCGGCCTCTGGAGAACCTTTAAAGGGTAAAGAAAGCCCTTTTTTCTTTATTGTTGGCTCTGGGATTTCTTATCCTCCTGTACCGCTGGCCAGAATGATTGTTGAACATTGCAAAGAAAAAGCAGGCCAATTCGATAGAGAGAAAAAATTGTCTGAAGACCCGATGGAGCAATATTCCGATTATTTCGATGCGGCTTATCCAAACAAAAAACAACGTCAGGATTATCTGCGAAATTTGATAGAAGGTAAACCTATCTCCAATGCCAATTTGCGTTTGGCACATTTACTCTCAGAAGGTAATTTTACTGATCTTATAGTGACCCCAAATTTTGACGACTTTCTGGCGCGAGGGCTTGCACTTTTTGGGAGGTCGCATGTAATTTGTGATCACCCAGAAACCATTTTGCGTATCGTGGCTGCTAAATCTACAGATATTAAGATTGTCCAGGTACATGGTTCTTACTGGTTTTACGATTGCGCAAATTTGATGGACGAAATTAAAGGTCGTGCCAAGAAGCGTATGGAAACAAGTGTTTCGGTAGCTTCATTTTTGGATAGTGTTCTCATGGATCGTTCACCTATAGTGGTCGGTTATTCTGGTTGGGAAAAAGATGTGATTATGTCAGCACTCAAACGCCGAATGCGTGAACCTCTTGGGCACAAAATTTATTGGTTTTCCCACAAGCGAGCTGATATTGACAAATTACCTCAATGGTTAAGAAAGGATGCTCATGTATGTTTTGTAGTTCCACCCCCTGCACAACCCAGAGCTGACGACGGATTATTAGAACTCTCCAGTTTAGATGACGAGCAAAACCCAGAAGAAACACTCTCGGGGCAAGATGTATTTGATGCCTTAATTCAAGATTGTAGTTTATCTTCTCCTAGATTTACCAAAGAACCTCTAAGTTTTTTTGCTGACCAGCTAGAGCAAACTTTAAGTTTGCAAAGGGATGATGATTCACCCAATGATATTTATCTAGTCAAAGGCGTAATCGAGCGCATTCGCAGGGCGGAATCTCTTCTCAATCAAACGTTGGTAGAGGCTACTGAAACAAATAAAGTAAGCAGCGAACTAGAAAATAAACTTGAAACTATAAGGGATGCGCTACGTCGTTTGAGCTATAAAGAAGCTATAAATAAAATTACTAGCCTATTAAAAACAGAGAAGAACTCTTTGTCAGTGGATCAACTTACTGAATTGAAAGATTCATTATGGAACAGTCGCCGCGAAATAGAGAGAGTGAGCTGGTCTGAAGCTTTATCTTCGTATAGTAGCATTGTTGACATACTTATCGATTTAATATCGAGATTTGATGGGGAAAACGTTTTATTAGAGGAAGAATTAGCCAAAAACCTTGTCAATAAAGGTTATATTTTCGGACGATTGAACCGCTTGGAAGATGCGATTATTGTTTATGATAAAGTTGAGGAACATTTTGGTAAATCAAGTAAACTGATCTTACAAGAACAGGTTGCCAAAGCACTAGTTAACAAAATTTATACTTTTGGACAACTTAAACGTTTTCAAGAATCAATTGCTGTTTGTGATAAAATTGCAACAAGATTTGCTGAATCAACTGAACTAACCTTGGAAGAAGCAGTTGCTAGAGCACTCGTTGCCAAAGGTGTCGCCCTCGGACACCTTAATTTCTCTGAACAGTCAATAGTTATATATGATGATGTTGTGAGAAGGTTTGGTAAGTCAACTGAATTAGTTTTACAGGTGCAGGTTGCTTCAGCTGTCTTCAATAAAGGTTACAGGCTTGGTCAACTCAATTACATTAAAGAGGAAATTGCTGCTTACGATGAAGTCGTAAGACAGTTTGGCAAGTCAACTGAATTGATCTTGCAAGAACGGGTTGCTAAAGCCCTTGTCAATAAAGGTTTCAGGCTTGGACAACTGAACCGCTCGGAAGATGAAATTACTGTTTATGACGAAGTTGAGAAACGCTTTGGGAACAGTGAACATGCAACTCTGGTAGAGATTGCCAAAGATGCAAAGCAGAGAAAAACATATCTGCTAAAAAATCTAAAGAAGGATTGAGAAATCATAGGTTTGAAATCATATTTTCTCAAACTGATACACTATATTATATGTTAGCCAGTTTGCTCAAGGATATTGACAACCTCAAAACCCAACTAGATTCCTTTGGGTCTTTACCCGAATCCATCTTGCAAACCTTACGTGCCGACCGCGAAATTACCCACACCTATCACTCCAACGCTATAGAAGGAAACACCCTTACTTTAGGTGAAACCAAGGCTATTTTGCTAGATGGCATTACCATTAGTGGTAAACCTTTGCGCGAACATTTAGAGGTGGTGAATCATCGTGAGTCCATGCGCCTTATGGAACGTTTGGCTGCTATAGATAAACCTTTGGAAATTTCAGAGATTTTAGATATTCATAAAATTATCCTTACAGGGATTCAAAGCGAGAATGCTGGAGTCTTTCGCAGTGTACGGGTTCGTGTCTTGGGTTCCGAATATATTTTCCCTAACCCTGTTAAAGTACCAGAACTTATGCAAGGATTTATTGAGAGCATTAATGCCTTTGACGGTCATAAGGTTTTACAAGCGACTCATGCACACTATCACTTGGTAGCCATTCATCCTTTTGTAGATGGCAATGGTCGCACAGCTAGACTGCTAATGAATTTGCTTTTGATTCGCTCTGGCTATCCACCAGCATTGCTTCCTGTGACTTTACGAGCCAAGTATTACGACGCTCTGGAATCTGCTAACAAAGGCGACCTTACGCCTTTTGAAATTTTAATTGTGGAAGTAGTGAAAGTTAGTTTGCAGAATGTAATTGATTTACTTCAACCGTAGCACAATCTTCCCCATATTCAAATTCTCTTTCATACGCATGTGAGCCTTTTCAGCATCTTCAATATCAAACACCGAATCAATGATGGGTTTAATGCGTGTTTCTAAAGCATTCCAAAACTGCGTCATAAATTTTTCTTTGATAGTTATTTTTTCCTCTGGCGGTCTAGCACGTAAGGTAGAGCCTTTGAGCATAATGCGTTTGGACATCAATTTGCGAATATCAATTTCGGTTTTTGCACCACTCAAAGTTGCAATAAACACTAATCGTCCATTGGTAGCAAGCAGCCCTAAATTCTTTTCAAAATAATTTGCGCCTACCATATCTAGAATCACATTAAGACTCAAGCCTTCAATCACCTGTGCAAAATCTTCTTCTCGGTAATTGATATCCCTATCTGCACCTAAGTTTTTACAGAAGACAGCTTTTTCTGCTGAACCAACTGTGGTGAAGACTTTGCAACCTGCTTCTTTAGCTAGCTGAATAGCGGCCATGCCTACACCGCTTGCACCGCCATGAATCAAGACACTTTCACCAGCTTGCAAACCTGCTTCTAAAAAAAGATTGAGGTAAGCAGTGTAATAGGCTTCGGGCATGGCTGCGGCTTCTTGCAATGTCCAACCTTGGGGAATAGGCATTAGCATCTCTACTGGAACACTAGCCTTTTGGGCGTAACCACCGCCGGTTAATAGAGCGCAAACCTTGTCGCCAACTTTCCAGCCCTGAGCAGCTTTGGGCAAACTTTGCACTACACCAGCAAGCTCAGAGTCCTAAAATCTGGCTTGCACCGACTGGGGGCGGGTAGTGACCTGCCCGTTGAGAGAGGTCAGCACGATTTAGAGCGGTGTAATGAACTTCAATCAGGGCTTCATTTGGGCCAGGGATGGGGTCGGGTTGGTGGGTGTACTCGAGGGCTTGGGTTTGGCTGCTCACGGTGATGGCTTTCATAAGAGCATTGTATTGGGTTTCGGGTTTCAGGGGTCGGGTTTCGGATTTTTACTGACCCCTGAAACCTGACCCCTGAAACCTTTTGCCTATTGTGAACTTTACCCCTACCATCTAAGTAGACTCTAATCCCCCAATTTGTTAGCCTAAGCAGCATGATTGGAATAGATTTAGGTACAACCCATGTAAGAGTACATGTCAAAGGGCGTGGCGTGGTCTTACGTGAACCCGCAGTTATTGCTGTTGTTAATGGTACTACCGAGATAAAAGCCTATGGTGAAGAGGCTTACCGCATGTTGGGGCGTACCCCTGGAAATATTACTGCTATACGTCCTATGGCTGACGGTGTGATTGCTGATTACTCACTCACTGAAAAATTGCTGCAATACTTTATTCGCAAAGTGATGACTGGCCCAGCGCGTTTTATCCGGCCTAATATCATGATTTGTATTCCTAGTGGAATCACCGAAGTTGAAAAGCGGGCTGTCTTGCAAGCAGTGAGTGAAATTGGAGCCCGAAAAGCCTTTTTGATTGAGGAGCCCATAGCTGCTGCTATTGGTTCAGGCATTAACATTGCTGACCCCATAGGCTCAATGGTAGTTGATATCGGTGGAGGAACCACAGATATTGCCGTGATTAGCTTAGGTGGCATTGTGGTAAGCCAGTCCTTGCGAGTCGCCGGAAATGTCTTTGACCAAGATATAGTGCGCTATGTGCGCCACAAAGAAAACTTACTTATTGGTGACCGCACCGCCGAAGAAGCCAAGCGTGTAGTGGGGTCTGCAGTTCTTAAAAACGGTGAAGAAAATTTAAGCATGGAAATTCGTGGGCGTGACCTGATTAATGGAATGCCCAAAACTGTTGAAATCACTACCCAGGATATTGTGGTAGCTCTTAAAGACTCGTTGGATAAAATTGCTGATGGCGTGCGCAAAGTCTTGGAACAAGCCCCACCCGAACTGGTTTCAGATGTCATTCAACGTGGCATCGTGGTTACTGGTGGTGGAGCCAAGCTAAGAAATTTAGATGTCTTATTGGGCAGCGTTACCAGTATTCCAGTGTTTATAGCTGAGAATTCGGAAGATTGTGTCGTCATTGGTACAGGTAAAGCCCTCGAGATGTCTCATGTTTTAGAGGATGCCCGCAACAAAGTGAGCTGGCGACGTTAGATATCAATAACGGAGATACTTGGATGTGGCGCAAATGGTTTTTGGTTTTTGTTTTGATGGGGCTAGGCTTAGGCCAAGCTCAAGTTACACCTATTCTTCAACCAGGCCAATCCTGGTTTGGTCTTAAAACCGGTTATATCAATAGCAGTTATCCTTTTGGTTTTTCGGTACATTTTGGAGTCAAGAATCAAAATAGTTTTGATCTAAGGGTCAGTGGTAGTTTGCAGCGTCGTGCAGACAATACTGCTCTAGGTTTTGGTGTAGATGCTCTGCGTCCTTTTACTCAGTCTTTTCCCCTAAGTGTGTATGGCGGAGCTGGTGGACAAATCTTCTTTGAAAGTTCCAGTTTTCTCTTTGATATTCACGGTATCATCGGCACCGAATATCGCCTGGCTAACGCCGATTTAGAAGAGCTGGGTTTATTTATGGAAATCCATATCGGCGCAGCTCTAGCTACTGGTGACATTCCCCAACCTGGCATCCCTGTAGCCAGTGTGTTGGTGGGTGTTAATATCTATTTCTAATGAGAAAGTGGAAAGGAAAAAGGGAAAAGTGGAAAGTGTTTTTAGTTCTTTGCTTTTTCCCTTTCCACTTTTCCCTTTTCCCTGCCTTGTCTCAATCCATAACTATCGAAACCGGTCTTGGTTATATAGAGCAAAGCAGTGGCTATATCGATTACTTCAAAATAGGTACAAAAGTGATGTTGCCAGTCTCTGAAGCAGTTGATATTTATGTGGCCCCATACTGGCTAGGCGGATTTAATGTTGATGCCGGAGCCTGGTTTAGGCTGCCCATTACTATTCAAGACCTCGAGGGATTTCGTAGTTATGTAGGAACTGGTCTAAGCCTTACCCAAGCTCGTTTTGGCTTTGCTTTAAGTGCTGCTGTTAGTTATGACCTTAGTGACAGCACTGCCTTGATGTTGACCTATACTCACAGACCACTTATTACGCCAAATCTGTCGCAGGCCTTTGATTTGTCTTTGGGTCTCAATTTTAAGCTGTATTAAGCTACCAGTCGCCATTAACCATACAATCAGAATTAGTATAAATTGCTTAAAGCCACGATGAAATCCTATTACAGTGTGATAAAAAGATGCAATTTCTTAGAAAAATCACGTATAGTAAGTACTTATGCAGCAGGCTCTTAAACCCTCTCAACCCTTCCACATCCTTGTACTTTTAGGGGGCATGGCTCTTGGGGTACTTCTAGGTTTATTGACCTCGTACTTACCTATTCTGCTTTATGCAGGCGTAGCAGGAGTGCTGGCTCTCATTTTTGCCTGGTTGATGATTCGTCATCCTCAGTTTACGGTCTCGTCTTTTTTTCTTGCTTATATTATTCAGGTAACGCTACTCTCAGGCATAGAGATTAGGGGCATGTATTACCCTATTTATATACTCATGGCCTTTAATCTGGTTATAGGGTTAGCAAGTGGAAAATTTAAGGGTGCAGTTGGTATCTTGATCCCTTATATTTTCTTTTATATTTTAGTTCTTTTTAGCCTTTTCAATGTTGCTACCACAATTAATTTTGATCTTTTCCAAAAGCTTTTTATTTATTCTCTAGGACTTCTTACCTTCTTTCAGTTTAGTTCTGAAGGTACTTTTCGTTTGCTTACCCGTTTTCAAGCTTGGGCAGGTGTGGTGGTTGCTGTTTGGGTTATCATTACTGCCTTTCAGGGCGGTTTTTCTGATCGTGTAGGTATTGAGGCTGATCAGAATAATGTCTCGACGATGATTTCTTTCGGGATGATACCGATTTTGGCTAATCTACTTACCCAACGCAATTCGTTATTACAACGCATTCTTTTGTGTGTCTTCTTGGCTTTAGGAGCTTATGCGTTGATTTTGTTAGCCTCGAGAGGGATGACCATCGCTTTAGGAATGGCCCTTCTTTTTATGGTGGCTAGGATTTTTACTGACCCCAAAAGGATAATACCCATTTTACTTTTGGGTGTGGTGGCCTCAGTGGTAGTGGCGGGGTTACCTGGCAGTGATATGTTAGTAGACCGTTTTAACCAAGGTGACGTGACTTCTGCCAATGGTCGTTTACCTTTGTGGCAGGCGGGCATTCAAGAGATTATGTCTTCTTCACCTTTAGAGTTGCTCTTTGGACACGGTATGAATTACAGCCTTACGGTTACTAGTCGGGTGGTGGGAAAACTATATTCAATGCATAATACCTACTTACAGATGTTGCTCGAGTTTGGTTTGGTAGGCATAAGTCTATTTGTTGGGCTTCATATCTCTGTTTTGCGAATTTTATGGAGTGACAATCAGCAGCTCTCTCTCTATGCTGGCAGCATGATTATCTTTCTTCTTTTTGCCCATTTGAGTGTCACTATCGCCGATAATTTCTTGTCTTGGGTGGTTTTAGGAACTACTCTTGCCATTGCCTCTCATAAACAACGCCAAGCTCAAAATACAGAACCAGAGTTTTTCACATCCTAAAAATCTAAAACTGATTAATGTTAAGAGATATGTCTAACCCTACCATTGCTATTTTTCTACCTTCTCTCACCGGGGGAGGGGCCGAACGGGTCATGCTCAACCTGGCCAATGGCATGGCTGATTTAGGCTTTAACATTGACTTGGTTCTAGCCAAAGCTGACGGACCCTACCTAAATCAAGTTTCTAAACACGTTAATATTATTGATTTAGACGCTGCACGCACACTTCAAAGCTTGCCCAAACTGGTTCAGTATCTTAGAAAAGTAAGACCCAAGGCTTTGATTTCTGCTATTGAGCACACTAATATCTTAGCTATCTGGGCCAAGAAACTTTCTGGAGCCTCTACCAAAGTTATTATTAGTGAACATAACCCACCTTCTATGCTTAAACATGCTACGGAAGCCACCGTTAAAAAATTGGGAGCCATTCAATTTGCCATGCGTCTGTCGTATCCCATGGCTGACCAGGTTATCGCTGTTTCCCAGGGTGTGGCTGACGACTTAAAAACACTTGTTGCAGAAGATAAGCTTCAAGTCATTCATAATCCAGTTTTGCGAAAAGAAATGTTTCAAAAGGCCAAGGAACCTTTAGACCATCCTTGGTTTGCCTTAAGTGAGCCACCAGTGATTTTGGCGATTGGGCGATTGGAGAAACAAAAAGATTTTCCCAACCTTATTCGGGCATTTGCGCAGGTAAGACAAAAGCAACCTGCACGCTTACTTATTTTAGGTGAGGGTCAAGAAAGACCTAAACTAGAAAGACTCATCGCCGAGTTGCAGCTTCAAGATGATGTATCTTTACACGGGTTTGACAGTAATCCCTATCGCTATATTCAGCAATGTAGTGTTTTTGTAATGTCCTCGGTGATGGAAGGGTTACCTACAGTGCTTATTGAAGCCATGGCCTTGGGTCGTCGTTTGGTATCTACTGATTGTGAAAGTGGCCCTTGAGAAATTTTAGAGGATGGTAAATATGGCATCTTGGTTCCTATTCAAGATAGTACCGCCCTGGCTAAGGCCATTGAAGAAAGCTTAAAAGCATCACCAAATATCGTCGGTCATGATGTTTTGCAATCCTATACCTATGAAACAGCAGTGCATTCTTATTTACAAGTTGCAGGTTTCGTTCTACCACTACAAAGAAATGAGGCTATATGAATACAGCAGTATTAGATATGAGCAATACCAGCTATGCCAAACCCAAGATCATTTTTATTATGAGTAGTTTTACTTTAGGAGGTGCGGAAAAGCAGTGGGCTCTTTATCTTTCTTCACGTCCTAAAGATTTTGATTTTGATGTTGAAATTATTACCATTTTACCTACGCCTCAAGGCTGCGAGTGGGTAGAAAAACTATTTCTGGATTTAGGTATTAAAATTACCTTGGTTGATTATTCTAAACAATCCTTTCCCCAATTCATGTGGAATCTTAGTCAAATGCTGCGTAAAGCTAAACCTACTTTGGTGCATACTGTTTTAACCGGCTCAGTAGGTACGTGGGGACGCTTGGCAGCCCTATTAGCAGGTGTGCCCCATATTGTTCAATCAGACTTAACCATGATGCTCGAGTTCACCCGGGCCCATAAACTGCTTGATCCTTTTCTTAACCGTCAAACCGACATCTTTTTACCCAATGCCCATGCTATTGCTGACCGCCTGGTTTCACATGGCGTTCCCAGAGAAAAAATTTTTGTGGTTCCTAATATCACCGATGGTGAGCGGTTTAACCCAGCTAAAGTCAAATCTATTCGGGATACCTGGGGTATTCCTCAAGAAGCGGTTGTGGCTGGGTTTATTGCTAGATTTAGACCCGAAAAACGTATTGATGTTTTACTTGATGCCATGCTATTAGTGCCTGAAAATGAACGCCCAGATTATTTGGTTTTAGGGGGTGACGGCCCTGATATGCAGATGGTTCAAGAGCGTATGAAAAATGACCCTTGGTTAGGTGCGCGCTGCAAACTCTTGGGAACTGTGCAAGATACGCCCAGCTTCTTTGCCAGTGTAGATTACACCTTGCTGACTTCAGATAGTGAAGGTATACCCAATGTGGTTTTAGAGGCTCTGGCCATGGAAAAACCTGTGGTTGCCACTGATGTATCTGATGTTCCCCTGGTTTTAGAAGGCTGCGGATTTGTAGGCAAGATGGGACAACCACAAACCATTGCCCAAGGAATTCGCCAGATGCAAGCCCTAAGCCCTGATCAGCGCAAAGCTTTGGGTAAAAAGGGAAGAGCCAAGGTTCTAGAAAACTTTGAGCTTTCTAAAGCTACCAAAATCTTTTGGGATGCCCATAAAGCAGTTTTGAATAAATCACGGCCTAGCTCGTGATTTGTTAATAATCTGAGTTCAGGGTTTATTAAAGCGAATGGCTAAGAATAGAAGGGAGAGGTAGGAGGGAGAATATAGAATCCTTTCTCCTACCTCTCCCTTCTTGTAATCAGTACGCTGTAATAAAAGCTCCGAACTCAGGTTAATATGCCACTCGAGTGACCTATTAGACAAGAAAAACCCCATTTTCTCTTACACTATACCTATGCTCAAGTCCCTGTCAAAGTCCTTTTCAAAGAGCTACTATGTTCCTATGAACCCCAAGCGGTTAGTCTTTTTAATCGTTTCTCTTTCTTATGCTGGTGCCCAGACCCAGATGTTAGCTCTGGCCAAAACCCTTAAAGCCAGAGGATGGGATATTAAAGTCATCACCATGATGAAACCCGAAGGGCAAACCATTGTGCCTATGCTAGAAGAATTAGAAATCCCTTGGGCTTCACTGGATGTTGTAAAGGGCTCGAGAAATCCCTTAGCCCCTGTTTTTAGATTGCGTGAGATATTGAGGCAATGGAAACCCATCATCTTGCATAGCCACATGATCCACGCCAATATCTTGGCTCGAGTGGTTCGTATGGTAAATCCTGTTCCTGTGGTCATCTGCACAGCCCACAACACCATCGAAGGTGGGCGAGTACGCGAAATGATTTATCGCCTCACTGACCCGCTTTGTGAGCACACCACTAATGTGAGTCAGGTGGCGGTTGATCGTTATATTCAAGTTGGGGTTGCACCCAAAAATAAAATAAGCCTCTTGCGCAATGGTATCGATGTTTCGCGTTTTGCGTCTAGACCAGGCATTCGTGCAGATACACGTCAAAGCCTCAAGTTGGGAAATACCTTTACCTATTTGGCAGTGGGTAGGTTAGATGATCAAAAAGATTTTAGCACCATGCTCAGAGCCTTTGCTTTAAGCAAGGATAAACAAAGCAAATTATTGATTGTAGGGGAGGGACCACACTTGGAAATGTTGCAGGATTTTACTCAAGAACTCAAGCTCGAGTCCAGGGTACAGTTTTTGGGTGTGCGCAGTGATGTACCTGACCTTATGCAAGCTGCTGATGCTTACTTAATGTCTTCGGTGATGGAAGGCTTGCCGATGGTGCTCCTAGAAGCCGCCGCTAGCGGTCTACCTATTATTACCACCGATGTAGGTGGAAACCGCGAGATTGTTTTAGAAGGTGAAAATGGTTTCTTGGTTCCTCACAGTAATCCAGAGGCTCTTGCCAAAGCTATACAAACCCTGACTAAAACCAATCTAAAAGAACGCGAGATTATGGGAAAACGTGGGCGCAAATATGTCAAAGAAACCTATGATCTTAATACCATTGTCGATGCCTGGGAACAGCTTTACGCGCATTGGATGAAGCGCAAAGGCATGACACGAGTGGCCTAGCAGGTATTGGTCATCAGAGTCAACAGGGGTATAATCCCGTTATGATAGTAACGCTGATTCATAGATAATACCACTGGTTGAAGACTCCTCGATAATACCTCTGGTTGAAGACTCCTCGCTGCTCACGCTGAAAAGAAATGGCTGATGACATTTATTCCTTGGAGGTATCTTTAGATGCAGAAGAGTCTTGTTTTTGTTATTACTGATTATCCTTATGGAGGTGCTCAAACCCAGGTCATTGATTTGGCCATTCGTTTGAAAGCTCGAGGCTGGAAAGTGGGGGTTATCTCGATTATGACCCCAGAAGCTCCGCCCCTTATGAAGATGCTCGAGGATGCTGGTATTCCCTGGAAAACCCTGGATGTTCAGCGCGGCCAGGTGAGCCCAAGTATTTTCTTGAAGATGCGAAGTATCATCAAAGAATGGCAACCCAGTGTGGTCCACAGCCACATGGTTCACGCCAATATCTTTACCCGTTTAGCCAGGGTCATTAGTCCAATGCCGGTTTTGATTTGCACTGCTCACAACATTAACGAAGGTGGCAAAGCGCGCATGTTGGGTTACACCTTGACTGATTTTCTGGCTGACCACACCACCAATGTCAGCATTGCCGCCGTTGAACGCTATATTGAAATAAAAGCTGCGCCAAAAAATAAAATAAGTTTTATTCCTAACGGCATTGATTTTAGTCGCTTTCGACCTAAGCCAGAGATTCGTGCAAAGGTGCGTAATGTACTTAGTGTAGACCACGAATTTATTTGGTTAGCTGTAGGAAGGCTCGAGGAACAAAAAGATTATCCCAACATGCTTAGAGCCTTTAGCAAGATGCCAGAACATCACCGGCTGTGGATTGTCGGTGAGGGCCCTTTACTGGCTTCACTTCAAGAACATTCTCGTTCACTCAGTTTAGATAAGCGGGCATCTTTTTTGGGTCGTCGCACCGATGTTCCTGACCTTATGAATGCTGCTGATGCTTACCTGATGTCTTCTGCCTATGAAGGTTTGCCGATGGTGCTTTTAGAAGCAGCAGCCACTGAGTTGCCGATGATTGCCACCGATGTAGGGGGAAACCGTGAAATTGTTTTAGAAGGTCAAGATGGCTACTTGGTTAAGTCCCATGATTCTGATGCCTTAGCCGATGCCATGCAAAAATTCTCGAGTCTTGAAATAAAAAAACGCCAAGCTATGGGAAAGCGTGGGCGCGAACATGTGACGGCTACTTATGATTTAGAACGTGTTGTTGATCAGTGGGAAGCTTTATATTTTAAGTGGATGGAACAGCCTTGAGCCGATGGTATCATCAACGATATAGTCAGTATACAGACTTGAGCCGATGGTGTGTTCCACAGACTTCGTACCATCATCAACGAACAGCCTTGAGCCGGTAGTATCATCAACGAACAGCCTTGAGCCGATGGTATCATCAACGAATAGTCAGTATACAGCCATCACAGTCAATACCTCGAGTTCAAGGCTGTTTTCGTATTTCAAGGCAAAAGTGACTTTTGAGATGGATTCTAGTAAAGCTCGTTTTTGTAATCATGCTCGAGTGCCTTATCTAATTCTTTTTCACTCATATCAGTTAGATGTTTTTTAGCGTTCACGTGGTCAATCAGCATTTTACTAAATGAAGGTAAGTCATCTATATTGGGCCAGCTTTGGGGCTCCCAAAGTTTTGAACGAATAAAAGCCTTGGCACAATGAATAAAAGCCTCTTGTACCTTTACAGCAATGGCTAAGTTCGGACGTTTGTTATTCACAATGGATTTATCTAGAATCTCATCATCTTGAATAATCCAGGCCTGACCATTGATACGCAAGGTTTCTTCGGTTCCAGGAATCACAAAGAGCAATCCTACTTGTGGATTCTCGAGGATGTTCTCTATTGAATCTAGGCGGTTATTACCTACTCGGTCAGGAATGGCTAAATGATGCTGGTCAAGAACTTGCACAAACCCAGGAGCATCACCCTTGGGTGAAACATCACAGCGACCCATTTTATTTGAGGTTGCCAAAAGCACAAAAGGGGAACGGGAAATTAAACTTTGGCAGTGCGTATCTAAAAAGTCAATTTCTTTGGCTTTGACCAGTTCGCCAGGTTCACGCATAAGGCTGCGAAGGTGCTCTCTCGAGGTGATAGGTTTCTTAAACATGTTTTAGCATATCAGTGAAAAGGGAAAAGGGGAAAGAGGAAAGTAAAAAGTGTGGCACGCCTAGAAAAACGTGCCACACTTTCAACTCGCTACTTTCAACTCGCTACTGCTTAACCTTCGTCCAGACTCTATCCATGAGCTCAATTGCTGCTTCTGAGCAGGCTGGTGTGAATTTGGTGGGAATGCCTTCGGGTACGCTCATCTCAGGTGCAACACGGAGTTCTTCGTCCATAAATTCTTCACTACCCAAAATACCATTGGCATATTTGGGATAATTGGATTGCAAACCAGCATTCTCAGGCAGCATCATAAACTCTAAGAATTTAATAGCATTTTCTTTATTAGGTGCGCCTTTAGCAACGGCTAAATTATCCATCCAGGTCACAATGCCTTCTTTGGGGAAAACATATTGAATAGCCTCGTTTTGGATGCGTGAGCGCATAGCACTACCATTCCACTGAGCGTGGGCATAAACTTCTTCGGTAGCCATACGCTCATTGATATTCTCGGAGTTATAAAGTTTCACAAAAGGTTTTTGAGCCATCAGCAACTCTTGCACTTTTTTCATGTCTTCAGCACTTTCATTGCACTGGGGCAAGCCTAAATAATTTAGGGCCATAGCAATCACATCATCAGGTGCATTAAACATACCAATCTGACCTTGCAATTCAGCAGGTGGATTAAAGAGAATTTCCAAAGAATCTGCGGGGCCAGTGTACTTGCTGGTATTAACTGTAAATGAGGTCGTGCCCCACTGCCAAGGAATGGTATAGACGCTTCCTGGATCCCATTCGGGGTTATGCCAACGTGGGTCAATATTTGCATAGCCAGCCAGTTCTGTTGCGTTGATCGGCTCGAGTAAGCCTTCATTAATTAAAATTGGTACAAAATTGTTAGTGGGTACAATAATGTCATAGCCGGTTGCACCTGACTTGAGTTTGGCCAGCAGAGTTTCGTTGCTGTCATAAGAATCTAAAGTGACTTTGATACCCGTTTCAGCTTCAAACTTGGCAATCAATTCAGGATTGGTGTAATCAGTCCAGTTGTAAAAGAACAATTCACCTTGTGCTGAAGCTAGCGATGAAACAAGAAACAAAAAAAGACCTAACAAATAAGGTTTTCTCATATTTTTCCTCCGAGATTACTTTGACATATTTTCCTTCGGTTTGTCCATGTGTCTACCCTTAACGTTTGGTTGAAAACTCCTTACCATTGACACTTTATGAGTCAGGTACAAACCTTCGAGTTCACTTTGTCGTGGACTTTAGAGCTTGTTGTTGTTCGTCATTGCGAGGAGCGTTTTTAGGATAAAAACCACGAAGTGAAGTTCAATGGTTCATTTGCATGTAACCAGCGACGAAGCAATCTCCTTGCTCTGACGTTGCAGTGAAATCAGTGAAGGGAGATTGCTGAAAAGCCTTTAGCCGGGCGTATCATGCCGTTGTCTTATGTTGTGCTGATTCAAAGATGCTACCTCTGGCTAAAGACTTCTTTTCGCGGACGCTGCAACGATGGGCTAAATTAGCATTGAATACACCCTATACTTAGGCTCGCAACCTGTCCTGAGCGTATCGAATGGATGACAGGAATGTAGTGCAAACGGCGCAAAGTGCGCCGTTTGCATAAAAGATTCGGCATGACTTATATCGGAGATACCTAATTACGTTGTCGCCCAGCAACAAAGGCAAGTAGTACAATGACTATAGACACCGCCAAAATCACACTAGAAACTGCGTTGACTTCTGGGGTTATACCGGTTCGCACCATGCCATAAATATAAACTGGCAAGGTGGTTGTGCCAGCAGAAGACACCAGTTGGCTGATAATAAAATCGTCAATAGAAACCACAAACGCCAAAAGTGCGCCTGAAATAATGCCTGGAATGAGCAATGGTAAAGTCACTCTGCGGAAGGCTTGCCAGGGGTTTGCGTAAAGGTCTCTGGCAGCTTGCTCGAGACTGGCATCCATGCTTTGTAAGCGGGCCTGAATAGGCAAGTAGGCAAAGGGAATGCAGAATACGGTGTGGGCAATAATTAGTTTTAGCAAGCCTAAATTGAGCCCTAAGCGTCGCTCGAGGCTGACGAAAAAAATCAAGGTGGCTACGGCGGTTACAATCTCTGGAATAATCAAAGGAAGCATTAAGGTTCCCGAAACAGCCCCTTGACCCCGAAAGGATTTTCCTCTGACCATAATCAGGGCCGTGAGGGTGGCCACAATGGTTGAAACTACAGTGGCAATCACGCCGATAATTAGTGTATTGATAAGTGCGTCTTGAATGCTGGCATTGGCAAAGGCTTTTTTATACCAATCCAAACTAAAATTTTCCCAGATGGTCACAGTGCGGTTGCTGTTAAAAGAAAAAACCACCAACACTACCAAGGGCAAATAAAGATATAAAAAAACTAACCATGACCAAGCTCCAAAACCTGGAAAGACTCCTACTCTAAAAGCACGTTTAGAAGAGGTCATCTAAAAGAGTCCTTTACCAGATTTACCCGAAGGTGTTCTGGAATAAATAATCAAAGCGATCATGACGGTAAGTAGTAAAATGAGTGAGGCAGCCGAACCAAAGGGCCAGTTGCGTGAAGAAGAAAATTGTAACTGAATCAAGCTACCAATCATTAAATTCTTTCCACCACCTAAAAGATCAGGTGCTAAAAACGCTCCCAGGGCAGGAATAAAAACTAGCAAACAACCTGCCACAATGCCAGGCATAGCCAGTGGAATAACGACTCGGCGCAAGAGTTGCCGACGATTGGCATAAAGGTCATGGGCAGCCTCGAGCAATTTGCCATCTAGCTTTTCCAAAGTGGAATACATGGGTAAAATCATAAACGGTAAAAAGGTATAGACCAAACCAATCAGTACCGCAGTAGGTGTGTAAAGCACTTGGATAGGTTCTTTGATGATACCCGTGGATAGCAAAAAATTATTAAATAATCCATTATCACGCAGTAGCAAAATCCAGCAGTAAGTGCGAATAAGCAAGTTAGTCCAGAAGGGAATGGTCACTAACATTACCAGCAGATTTTTTCGTTCAGGGGATTGTCGTGACATATAGTAAGCCACTGGAAAACCAATGATTAAACAAAGCACTGTACAAACAAAAGCTAACCAAAATGAACGCCCAAAAATACGCAAGTAGCCAGGATTAAAAATCAGGCTATCATCTAAATCAAGTTCAAAAAGAAATTGTTGATACGCATCTAGAGAAAATTGCGACTCCACACCGCCTGTAGAATCTGCTTCTAAAAAAGAATACACCGCTACAATGCCCATAGGAATCACCATAAAAATCCCGATGATAGCCATAGCTGGTAGTAAGCCCCAAAAACGCTGCCTGCGCTCTTTGCGCTCGAGTGGGCTAATCATGGAGTACTTTGGCAGTATTGGGTGCAATCGAAAGACTTACCTTATCACCGGGTCTAAACCTAGAGCTTCCACTTAGCGCATTGGGGTCCCTAGCATCTAGCAATAAATCACCGGCTTTAACTTTGTAGGTGGTATCTGTACCTATGTAGGTAGCCTCGAGGATTTCACTGGATAAATTGCCTGCTTCACCCATAGGCAACAAACGAATTTTTTCTGGACGTAAAGAAAGTTTTACTTTATCCCCTATTTGTACCGGCGTTTGGCACTGACACTCTATGATACTTTGTCCAACCAGACAGCAAATAGTCTTGCCATCAACTTTACTAACAGTTCCCTCGAGGATATTTGTTTCACCAATAAAATTAGCAACGAATTGGTTGGCAGGATTTTCGTAAATCTCTAAAGGGCTATCAATCTGTTGCACCTTCCCCTGAGACATGACGGCGATGCGGTCACTCATGGTCAGAGCTTCTTCTTGATCATGGGTGACAAAAATAAAAGTAATGCCAGTTTCACGCTGCAAGGTTTTGAGTTCACCACGCATAGCCTGACGCAGTTTTAAGTCTAGGGCAGAAAGGGGCTCATCTAAAAGCAAGACTTTAGGTTTGGGAGCCAGTGCGCGTGCCAGAGCTATGCGCTGTTGTTGTCCACCAGAAAGTTGTGTGGGTTTGCGCTTAGCATATTCAGACATTTTGACCAACTCGAGCATCTCGAGTACGGTCTTGTCACGCTCGCTTTTATCCTTGCCCAACATCTCCATGCCAAAGCCCACATTTTCAGCTATGGTCATATGCGGAAAAAGGGCATACTGTTGAAACACGGTATTGATAGGCCGCTTGTGTGGGGGTAAATCCTGAATGGGTGACCCAAACAAATAAATGTCGCCACTCGTTGGATATTCAAAACCAGCAATCAGACGCAGCAAGGTAGTCTTGCCGCAACCGCTAGGCCCTAACAGGGTAAAAAATTCGTTGTTGTTGATGCTTAGGGAAACATCATCTAAAGCCGTCAGAATCCCTTTTTCAACAGGAAAGGTTTTGCTTACCGAAGCAACGTCAATAGCATTGGGCATGTTTGGTTATATCATTTGGCAAAAAGTTTAGGCAGTAATAGTTGGGGGTTATTTTAGAACCTCGTCGGGGATTTCGGAAGCGGGGATGATGACCACTTTGCCATCTTGCTCTACAGCTATTGAATTGCCAGCTAGCTTGTGTTGACGCAGGGCAAGGTTAGTCGCTTTGGTAATTGCCTGTGTAATAATCTCTGTATTGCGAAACGCTTCAGCTATTTTTTCAGAGACGTTTATTTGTAGTTCTTTTGCAGTTTTAGCCATAACTCCTCATCGCTGATACGAAGTTTACCCTTGAGGCTCTTTTCAGCTATGAGCCTGGGAGCTGGTACTATTATCATAAAACACCCACGCATCTGCAATGGGCGCATACAACTTGAAGAAATTTTTCAAACCCGCCTCATAACGCCGCTTTACAACATCATCAGGCACACTATGCCCACCCAAGCGTACTCTTTCATGGACGCGCTGCACGGCTAAATCAGGTGAAGATAGATAAAGAAAAACAAGTGTGAAAATATAACCTGAACTTTTTCTTCACGAAGCCACGGAGCAAAACTACGACTTGCCAATGTGGTTTCAAAAGCAAAAGATTTTCCTTCGCTGGCTAGTTGTTTTAAGCGTGTAAGCATGACCCGACCTGCCTCCACAGCAACATTCTCTGGAGCGAAGCCAGATAACCCTTGAGCAATGACATCAGCATTCACAAACTCAGTAGTGGCAAAAGTTTCCTTGAGCAAGACAGGAGCAGTGGTTGATTTTCCTGCACCATTGGGGCCAGCGATGACGATGATATTGGGATTGGTTTCTGTCACTTAGCCCTCACACTGATTTTGAGATTTTATAAGATGTAAGCTCTTTATAACTTACCAGATGTTTCTTAACTCCAACACAAACCCCTCAAGCCTTCCCACACCCACAACACTCTCAGGATTCTCAAGCATCTCACATTACCCACTGTGTAGAGATAAACCTTCTTTTCGTCTGGGTCAATCAACCAGCCAAGCTCTGCACCGTTGGCAATGTACTCGAGCATTTTGTCTTGCGTGTATCCTAAACTATCACTAGGTGATAAGAGTTCAATTACAAATTCAGGACATACGGGCGCAAACTTTTGATACTGTTCTGGTGTGACTGTGGAAAGTTTCTCGAGGCTGACCCACGAAGCATCAGGAGAGCGCAAGGCCCCATTTGCTAGCCGAAAACCTGCGGAAGAACTGAAAACCTTACCAAGTTACCATTTTTCTTAGACCAGAGCCTTAGTTGCATATTGATTTCAGAATCTCTATCACCAGTTTCAGTTCCTACAAGGGGCATAATGATTAAATCTCCTTGGGCAGTTTTCTCAAAGCGTAAGTCAGGATTTTCAACAGAGATAGCCAGAATGGTGTCATCATCCCAGACCCTGTTTTTAGGTAAGTGAAGCATCAGCGGCCCTTGAAAGGCTTTAATTTCGGGTTTTTCCAGAACAGTTTCCATAAGCAAGTATACGCCAAAAGTGCTACAAACGTCAGGTAAGATTGAAACCCAATGAGTCAAATAATCGAAGGCATGTCACAAAGACTTATAACACAATAAAAATAATGCCTGTTATTCATCTTAATGGTGTCATGCCGACTGGAGCGTTATCTCATTAAGAGCAAGTTAGGTAGACTTGGAAATCTATTGATAGGATACTGAGCGCAATGGAGAGCAATCTATTGTCTATTGGCTAGCTATTTCAGCTTAGTGTAAATTGCTGCCGACTGGGTAAACATTGTCTCAAAGTATGTTCAATACCCTGTAGCTAATACTTCGCAATGACGGGAACTATTGCTGCAACAGAGTGCAATGCGGCTCGTATGACAAAATGAGATCTGTGTTCTGATATCACTATCTATGAGTAGCCTTCAAAGGGCAGCTACTGCTTGACAATCTACGACGGGTATCGTATAACTATCTACGATACTTGTCGTAAGAGGAGAAAAATGAAACCAACCGATGCTGAACTGTCTATTTTACGAGTGTTTTGGGAAAAAGGCCCTTCAACAGTCCGTGAGGTATTTGAAGCATTGGGTGATAAAAACGTTCGCTACACCACTATCCTTAAACAACTTCAAGTGATGTTTGAAAAAGGTTGGTAACAAGGGATGATTCTGATAAAAGCCATGTTTATCAGGCTGTTAAATAGGCGATTACCCAGACTACACTGCTTGATCATTTGCTCGAGTCTGCTTTTGCCGGTTCACGCAGCAAACTTTTCTTACGTGCGTTATCCAATAAAAAAGTAAGTAAAAAAGAACTCTCTGAAATTCGCAAACTCTTACAGGAGTTAGGAGACTAAGATGATTCATACCCTTGGTTGGACACTGATTCATTCGCTTGTGGCAAGGTTTGTTAATTGCTACACTTTTATTTGCTGTGAACTTGCTAGTTAGACAAGCGAAAGTGCGTTATGTACTGGCCTGTATGGCTATGCTTCTACTTTTACTGCTTCCGGCATTCACCTTCTATTCACTAAGAAACCCTAGTCCAGTGCAGATTGCAGAACCTCTAGTAAAAACCACTGAACCCAATCCTGAAGTCTTAAAAACAAACCTGCCAGTAATTCAGGAAACACCCGAGATTGAAGTGTCTCAAGAGCTAATGTTGCAAGCAACACAACCTGCTCGAGTCAGTTTTAACCTTAAAGCAAAGTTGACAAACTGGATACCTTTTTTAGTTGGGGCATGGCTAGTTGGCGTGATTCTTTTAACCCTAAGGCTTTTATTGCAATGGGTTTATGCCGAAAGACTCAAGCATAAATTTACCAAACCTGTTTCAAAGGATTTGCAAAACCTATTGCTGGGTTTAACCATGCGCCTAAACATAAGCAGACCCGTGCAGCTTTTAGAATCTGTCAAAGTCGAAGTGCCTACGGTAATTGGATTCTTAAAGCCAGTGATTTTATTGCCTGCTAGCAGCTTGATGGGTTTAAGCAGTTCACAACTCGAGGCGATTCTAGCCCACGAACTGGCCCACATTCGCCGCCATGATTATCTGATTAACCTTTTGCAAAGCATGGTGGAAACTTTATTTTTCTATAATCCTGCGGTGTGGTGGGTTTCAAATCGGATTAGTATTAGAGCGGGAACATTGCTGTGATGATATTGCGGTGGCGGCGTGTGGTGGAGATGTGGTGGGATATGCAAAGACTTTGGAGAGACTCAAGTACCTTCGGCATCATCCACGACTATCAATGGCAGCTACAGGAAATTCTCTTCTAAAACGCATTCAACGGTTAGTAAAATCTGAAACCAAAACACATCTTTCAGCATCTTGGGTTACAAGTCTCTTGATGATGTTTGGGCTGACACTGGGAATTATCTTTTGGGCAAATTTGCAACAAAGTCAAGCGCAAGACTCTGAAAATACTATGCAAGTGTTTGACCGAAACGGTGTAGAACTAACAGAAGATATTGCCCCTCATGCTTTCCAGATGATTCGAGATGAAATTGTTGAGAGATTTGGATTAGAAGTACAAGGTCTGAAAATTTATAGCACCATTGATCTTCAAGCTCAACAAGCCGCAAACGCAGCTTCCTTAAATGCTGAAATGCCACCAGGAGCACAAATGGCGTTGGTGGGTATTGACCCAAGCACAGGTGAAATACTGGCGATGGTTGGAGAACACTTTAAAGAAGGTCAGACACCTGATGGATTTAACCGTGCAGTACAAATGATGCAAAGAGAAGTAGCCCAAACCTTTGATCCTTTTGCTTATGCAACAGCTTTTGAAAGCAGGATATACGCAAGTCAACAGTTTTAATAGACGAACCTAATCACCTTAAGCAAGCTGGTCAACCTGATTACACGCCAGAAAATCATGATAAGAAATTTCTTGGCCCTATGACCCTACGCAAAGCCCTAGATATATCGCTAATGTTCCAGTTGTAAAAACCATTGAAAAAGTAACACCACAAGCGGTTGTAGATAAAGCTACAGCATTAGGGTTTACCGACATTCAACCCTTTTATCCTCTGCGATGGGATCATTTCAAGCCTCACCTTTAGAACTAAGCTGCAGCAATCAGTAGTTTTGCCAATTCTGGGGTTTACAATACACCACACATTATCAAGCGTGTTGAATCCAGCGATGGAAAAATGATACTTGAATTCCCAATAGATCAAAAACCCGTCTGGACACCTCAAACAGCTTATATGACCCTAGATATGATGCACGGTAACGCCATAGATAATGGAGCTTTTAGTTTGCGAGCAGATATTGATGGGCGTTATGTCGCCGGAAAAACTGGCTTGAGTGGTAAACGTGGCGATGTTCCTAATGGTGAAAGCGATATTTGGTTTGTAGGACTAACTCCAGGCATGGTTGCAACTGTTTGGATTGGTTTTGATGATGGCTCTTCAATTCCTAAAAAGATTGCTCCTGAATTGACCAGAGCTGGCGATGGTATAATAGGTAGTTCACGGCAACCTATTTACATTTGGAGAGAATTTGTAGAAGAAGCTTTGCGGGGTAAAGATGTACCTGCTGAGTTTCCTGTACCAGATGGGATTGAATTTAAGCATATTGATTTAACTACAGGTGAAGTGGGTGGTACTCGAGTAGCTTTGCCTATAAGTACAAAATCTGAAATTGAAGAAGGACTTGAGCGAGCAGCACAACAAAACACCGAACTTGAGCAAGAATGTAGCGCAATAGTATTAAGTGAATATGTTGGGGCTGAATGTTTAACAGCTATACAGGAAAGACTCGAGCAAATTAAAACTCTCAAAACCTATCAGGAAAAATCCGAAGCCCTTATTGCTCTTGTACCAATGTTACCCCAAAGTGGTTCGCTATATTCGGAATATTTACAAATCGCCAGCTTTTTACCTGAAGACTTAAAGCAAGATGCTATTGCTGCATTATCTGCAACTCTGAATGCTGATGAAGGTTTCCTGAATTATTCTGATAACTATGAACCTGTTCATGTCCATTATCCCAAAGAGGCCATGACTGTGATCTCTGAAGATGGGGTGGCAATAATAGAATTTTTTGATTATTTCACTACGCTTATGGGTGGTGGCTATCCTAACGGCAGTGCATATCGCTACCGCTTGTTAGAAAAAGGCTCATCAGAAGAAAAATTTGCAGAGGGTATTGTTTTTGAAAACTATCAAGAGGCATTAAACGATGAAGATAATCTAGTCAATCTCGAAGCCAGTTAAAGGTGGCGAGATTCATAACTTACATCTTGGCCCCTTGGTACTAGGGTGGTATATGGCTGGCTCATCGGCTGGTTGGATTTACAATGAAGATTATCAAATAAAAACAATAGACAAGAGTGAATTTGAGTCCTTTGACTTACAAGCTCTCTGGCAACAACAGTCTTCAAAAGATGAATCAGAACCCAATATGACTTATTCCCAACCTTATCTGCTCAACCCCACACCTGAAGTTCTCGAAATTCAATCTGAGGATAGTAGTTGAGAGAGTCAACAGAATTTATCATACATTTTCCCTCTTGACGACTTTGAAATTGCAAGTGACTTTAGTGATTACCAAAAATATGTGTCGCTAAAACCTAATGAACCCGCTGCTCCAGTAAAAGCAATTCAAGAGGGTACGGTTATTCAGTCAATACAACTTTCAGTTTTTGATGGTTCTTTAGTTGTTGTGCAGCACCCAGAAGGCATTACTTCAATGTATTCAAACTTGCAAGAACAAGGACTGATTCATGAAGGACAGAATGTAAAGCAAGGCGATGTGATTGGCTATGTGAGACCAGACTTGGGATGGCCTTAAATTTTATGTCATGAGTAGTGCAAACGAGTATGTAAACCCGATACAGTTCTTGGCTGGAAAGATTGAAGGTAGCAATCTTTATTATGCTCAAGCAACAACTGAACGCAATAAACTTGCTGCATCTGGTTCGCAAAACACAAGTGAAATTCGCTTAACTGTTGTTGGTGATATTGACATCAACCTAAATCAGGGCGTGGCAAATGGACAAATTAATAAAGGCTCATTTGCAATCATAGAGCAAGTTTCTGGCACAAATAGACAAGCTGCCCTATTTAACCTCGAGGGTATGACTGGTCAATTAAAAGCAAATTTTTCTACATATGATTTTGAACTTAAGGGTCAGACTCAGACAGCCATAAGAGCTGATGGTGAGTTTGGTATTGTTTATGTCCTAAATCCTGTTTTTTACTTTACCAAAGGGAAATATCCTTCTATAGAGTCAGACGAAGCAAGGATAGTTGAAATGAAGGAGGGAAAAATAGATATAGAGCCTTGGTTGCAAAATGCAGTGACAAGCATAAGTTATAGATACCTCGAGCTTGCTAATAATAGTTTGCCTCTAAAGGGAGACACGGGAATACTCGAGGATGGTACATCCTACTCTATCCTTATTATTAAAGACCCAGAGATTTTCTCTTCTCAGTTTTCTACTATGTCTGCTAATAAAGAACTTCGCCAGAAGATTTTAGAGCAAGCCTTTAATCATGGGGTGATTCCTGAAGAAGAGTACAAGATGCTTTTAGAAAGACAGTCTGTGATTGAAAGTGAATCGGATAAAATAACGGTGTTGGGACTCGAACCAGAACAGTACAGTATTGCCTCTAAACCTTCCATCTGGGCAACCATAAAAGGTAACGTTACATTTACTAAAGGATATTTAGAACTTCAAAGTACCGATACACCAGAGTCCTATATTCAACTCGAGGAAAGAAGTGGCTCGAGCCAAAAAAGTGTAGTAGTCAAAAAGTATCAAGGCAAGGAAGAATACACCTATACGGTTAATGGTGTAGTCACGCCTTTTGATAGTGAAGCAGAAGTCTGGTACAAAAATATTTTTGAGCATACAATTACAGGCCCTTGGAGCGAGCATGAGGCTTCTAAGACACCATTAGAAAGATTGCAAGGAACAACGTTATGGTCTAGTCATGGAGATGGCGAATATGGTTTTTATTCCTTGGTGATTTTAGAAGACAGGGATTATCAATATTTGCCAGAACTATTACCAAGTGATGACTTAGTTGATCCTCTATCGGTATATTCTTATGTACCTTCAGAAACACTCTTTCCCATCCGAAGTGCCATTCATTATGCAGCGCATCATGTCCTTGCCAATTCACCTATAGCCCATGATGAAAAAATTAATGTTTTTATAAAAGATTATATAGAAAAACCATTGCTCAGTAAAAGTATTCTTCAAGAATTACTTTTGCTTGTCAACGAAATGCAAACAGAAGAAGCTAAAACGGATATATTACTCAAGCTAGCTCCCCACATTAGATATTTCTCGAGTAATTCTTTATTATCTCAATACCGCAATGTAGCTTTTCATCTTCCAGAAGACTTAAAACAAAAGGTACTCGCTGATATGCCAGATTAGTATCTGATTGAAGCTCATTATCAGATTTGGGAGCAGTAGAAGTCTCTAGGATAACCGATACTGTAGAATAGCTTCATGATCTTCAAGATATTTTGCTCCCTTTTAACCTTAATGAGTATTCACGGGCTTGCTCAAGACCTCCCTATTCCACCAGCCGACACAGATCATTACCTTTGGGTCACCTACGTCACTTCACCTGATCAGCCAGAAACCAGACAACCCTGGGAAAAGTATTCAAGAATTTTAATCGAGCAAAGTACACCTGTACCCTTATCTATTCACCCTGACGTTTGGCGTTATGAGCTAGATAAACAGGAAGAAACTCTTACTATTAATAACAAGCCTCAGACAGTAGACGGGCAACTTCGGGGTTGGCTCGAGGAGATTTTTATTCTTATTCGACCAGGACAAAAGCAAAAAATTTACTCAGATTACTTTAACTCGGGTTTGCAGTGGTACTGGAAACTTGATGCCGATAAAGGATTTATTTCGGTTTTTCAAGCCGATTCAACTGAGAAGATTATCAGTTTTTATGTTGACCCGCTATTTGACAATCTTCCTGAATATAGTAAGGATGATTTGCGCGTTGAAGTGATGTTTGATCGGCATTTTGTGTCGCACCAGTTAGTGGATGACATCGTGCTACTTGATGCTAGCAGTGAGCTATTTGCCGATGACCGACAAGGCTTGATTGAAGAAGACATTATCTTGGGATTTTATAAAGCCATTGAAAATGCTAAAAACTCTAAAGTTAAACTTGAATCCTGGTTAGAGTTGCAACCGTATCTTAATCGCTAAACTGCCCGAATATAAATAAGCCTAGCCAAATAGGCCCCTAAACCCACCATCCCTGCACCCAAAACAGCAATACGCAAATCAGGATTAACCGCAGGTATGAGTAGCGCAGCTACATTTACAATAATAATAAGCGCAAGTCCTATGCCAATGGTCCAGTACAGGGCGTTAGGGCGGTTACGCCGCTCGAGCCATAGGTAAACGAAGTAACCAAAGAGTATATAGTACAACACCTGAACAATAAAGATAAAAGTTGGATTCTGGTCAGTGCCGGTGGTGGGTACAAGAGTTTGTAAAACAATTACAAATGTTGACACCAAAGCAAAAATACCAGCAAAACGGCCAATCTTGCTCTTTTGCAAAGAGGACCTAGGGGAACTCGAGTCAGATTTCTTAGGCGTGCTTCGACGCTTAAAAATATTCTGGCGTTTGGTAAGGCGTTCAGCCTTTAATTGGTCACGTTCTTTCCATTGTTTCTCTTCGGCTTTTTTTTGCACACGGCGCATCTGGCGGTTCATGACTATAGTCTAGCAAGGATTATGAAAGGGGGTATCAACATCTGCACTTAGAGGATTTGAGCTTAGGTAATTTGTACTTATACCAAATCGGTAAGCAAGTGACGCATATCCGATTCGTTTTTTCACATCGACCTAGCGTAGCGAAGTGGAGATGTCTATGAAACTCCCCCGATATAACGGAGTCGAAGTTAAGCAACTTTAGCCAAGTATAATCTTTCAAAGTCGTTAGGTGAAAGATAGTTAAGTGCCAAATGTCTGCGTTTAGAATTGTAAAAGGTTTCGATATAGCTGAAGATGCTGGTAATGCCTTGTTGTCTGGTTTCGTAAGGAGAATCAGCTTCTTCAGTTTTAAGTGTTGCAAAGAAACTCTCGGCTAGTGCATTGTCATAACAATTGCCCTTTCCTGACTTGCGTTGTGATAAAAATTCCGTAATTAGTTAAGAGGTAAAATCTCATCTTGTGGAAACTCAAGTGGAGCTGCTTTTTGCCCTGACTTGACTACAAAACGAGTTGGATATTCTTCACCTAAGGGGTCACGATAGATTTCAGTATGCGGGTCCAGCACAGCTTTCACCTATTGGTGGCATTTCATAAATCTCCCTATCTAAGAGTTCATAGCGTTTTTCAGGGTTGAGTTGGCCAGCTTTATCCAAGGCCAGAATTTCCTGAGATGTCCATCGTTTGACTTTAACCATGCTGCACTATAGCTCTTTTTGGGGTTAAGCTAAGGTCATGTTTGATGATTTAGTGTTACTTGAGATTGCCCAAACCCACGGTACACCGACTTATGTATATGACCTTGATGCGGTTAGTCAGCATATTCAGCATTTGCGTGACCTTCTTCCAAAAGCCACTATTCTTTATGCAGTCAAAGCCAACCCCAGTGGAGCTGTTCTGCGTCATCTGGCTAGTCATGGGGTTGGTGCCGAAGCGATTTCACTAGGTGAGTTAGAGCGGGCCGTGCGGTCTGGGATTGCCAAAGATAAAATTATTTTAGGTGGCCCCAGGCAGGATATACCTCTGATTGAAAAAGCTCTCGAGCTTGGCATTACTCAAGTGAGTATAGATAGCACCTCGCAGTGGAAAACTTGGAAAGGTATTGATTGTAAAGGAGTAACGTTTTTTCCTAGAGTGAACCCTGCTCTTGATCCCAAAACCCATGAGCATTTAGCTACCGGTGTGGCCACCTCAAAATTCGGCATGACTCCAAAAGAAGCTCGAGATATAGCTGAAGAACTAGCATCCAGAAATCAACTGGCGGGGTTTCATGTTCATGCAGGTTCACAGATTACCGAAGCCGATGTTTACGACGATATCTTTACAGTACTTACCCCCTTATATGAAACCTTTAAGCCAAAGCAGTTAGATATTGGTGGCGGCTTTGGCGTGCCAGGATTTCCCTTTGAAGTGTTTAGAGATAAAGTCACAGAGTTTGTTCACCGTTTTAACCTCGAGCTAACCATTGAGCCAGGTCGTTATTTAGTAGCTGAGGCGGGTGTTTTACTCTCCAAGGTTTTACATCTTAAATCAGGAGCCCTTAATCATGTTATTGCTGACGCAGGCATGTCAGACTTACTTCGCCCTGCACTTTATGGTGCTACGCATCCGATTAGGGTAGTGGGTAAAAGTAGCAAGGTTCTAGTAGCTGATATTGACGGGCCGCTCTGTGAAAATGCTGACCGTTTGGGCAGAAATCTTGAAGTTGCCCCATGTTGAAGTAGGTGATTTACTGGTCATTGAACAAGCTGGTGCTTACGGACACACCATGAGTTCAAACTACGCCTCGAGTTATCGTCCGGCTGAAGTTATTGTGCAAAAGGGCGAATTTCGTTTGGTTCGCAAGCGTGAAAGCATTGAAGATTTAATCGCTTTAGAAGTATAGTAAATGGGCGTTTAGTAGAGGTTATATGTATATTTGTTTAGTGTTCTTGAGAGAGGCGAGTTAGAAGGTATTTGATGTTCACTCATGTTTATGTTTGATAATCTCATTCACCCCCTAATTAAAAGTTTTTCTGGACAGGTGTCGGTAGCTTTTTATGATTTTCGCAATCAGCAAAGCTATGCTCATGATTCTTCACAACCCATGCGTTCAGCAAGTTTAATTAAAGTACCTCTTTTACTTTGTGCCTTGCAGCAAGGTATACCCTTAGAAAAACGCTTTAAGTTATCCCAAGATGATAAGGTGCCAGGTGCAGGCGTATTACAAACCCTAGATGCTGATTTAGAGTTGACCCTGCATGATTTGTTGACGCTGATGATTATTGTTAGTGATAACACGGCCACCAATAAAGTAATTGATATTGTTGGACTAGAAACGATCAATGCGTATATTCAAGAGCTAGGTCTTACTCAGACGCGCCTGATTGGCAAATTGCAACTTCCTGAGCACAAGCAAACCCCAGAGCAGAAAAAAGGCTTGCGTAACCATACTTCGGCGCAGGATATGCTTAATTTATTGGTCAGGCTCGAGCAGCGACAGCTTTTACCCGAAAAAGAAACTCGAGTTGCTTTAGATATTCTTAAAAAACAGCAATTCACTGAAGCCATGTCTCGTTATCTTCCCAGAGACGCAGAAATCAGCGAACATTATGTAGTTGTAGCAAGCAAGAGTGGAAGTTTGCGCGGTCTTTGGCATGATGCTGGTATTGTTTATGACCAAGCGAATAAGCCCCTTTATGCTTTGGTGGTTATGACCGACGGTTCGGCTGATGAGTCTTATAGCTGGGAACAAGAGGGCATGATGCTGATTGCTAATATCTCCAAAGCCTTGTTTAATAACAGGTATTAAATTCGGTCTCAATTTGTTCGGGGCTGGTTTGAGACAAGCACCGTAGAAGAAACGCTTTCTAGGACACAGCTTGTAGTTCTGTCTTTGTCGTAAGGTTTCTTGGAACTGCTATAAATTATAGCAGTTACTACTTTATGTAGTAACAATGAAAGTGAATATCTGAGGTTATATTGCTGAAACCTCAGATATTCGCAATAATCTTTTAAGCTTAAATGATCAAGGGTAAAACTAGTGTTTAGCCGCCCCATCCGCTACCGGATTTGAGCATTTCCTGTGTGTCGCCACTAGGGGTGGTAATTTTTTTAGTTGTAGTAGTGCTTGTTTGAGCATGTCCTACTCCAGACAGGGCGAAGGAGAGGGCTATAAGCATAGCCATAACCAGTTTTAAGATATTGTTTTTTACTAAATGCATGACGTTATTCATGATGACCTTTCTTTTCTACCCAAACGGGTGATAAATTCCGAAAAGGGGGTGAGGGGTCACACGCTTTTCTATATCTAATGTAACAAATGGGCTATTACAGAATTCTTATTTGCAAACCTTGTTCTTGCCACTGCGTTTGGCTTCATAGAGCTTTTCATCGGCTTGGGCAATCAGTTTCTCATAGTTACTACAAGATGGGTTATTGGCTACGCCTACACTAACAGTGACTTTTAAGTCGGGGTGATATTCATGCCAAGCATAGCTGGCAATATTCTGACGCAAACGTTCACAGAGTCTTACGGCGTTGTCTAGAACAGTTGTGGGCATCAGCAAAATAAACTCTTCGCCCCCATAACGAGCCAAGACATCGGTTTCACGCAGACCTTTTTTGAATAGCTCAGAAACTTTGGTAAGAACTAAATCGCCCATTTGATGTGAGAAGGTATCGTTGATTGATTTGAAGTTATCAATATCGCACATCATGACGCTTAGTGGAATGCTTAAGCTTTTAGCATGGCTAAACTCGAGCTGCATCCGAGTATCAAAGTAACGGCGGTTATAAAGTCCGGTCAGAACATCTTCTTGAGCCTGACGTGCAAGCTGCTCGAGTAAGTCTGATTTTTCCTGGTTGGCATATTGCAATTGATCATTAGCTTTGGCTAGCTCTACATTTTTAAGACGATAAATCTCTTTTTCTTTTTCGGTTTGTTCAATTTGGAAAGTCACCCTCAAACTTTGCAATTTGCGGTTAGAAGACTCATCAAACATTTCATCTTTGAGACTGATTGCTTTCTTGAGGTTCTGCAAGGCTGCCTCAAAAGAACCCTGTTTTTCTTGAATATAAGAGAGCTTTTCATGCGCCTGGGTCATATCGGGTTTATTGCCAATATCAGTAGCGAGTTGCAGGGCCTTTTGAAAGACCTCGAGGGCTGGTGCAAGATCTGATTGTTCAAGTAAAAGGTCGCCCATCAAAAGAAGAGTGTCGGCTTGGCTGGCGCGATCCCCAATCTCTTGTTTGATAACCAGAGCATGGGTATAGGTCTCTTTGGCTTGAGGCAAGTCTCCACGTTTTAGATATAAAAATCCAAGCTTATCTAAAGCAGATGCAATTCCACTGCGGTCTTCGATAGATTCAGCCATTCGCAAACCCTCGAGAATATAGCCAAAGGCTTTCTCGGTTTGGCCTAGAGCCTCATGGCAACGCCCAATGTTAATTAAGTTAGTGACATGAACTTGTGGTTCTCTTTCTACTCCACTTATCTCGAGACTACGCAAAAAGTAAGCTAGGGCTTCAGCAAAATCTTCCATTTCAAGATAGGCTCCACCGATATTCATCAGTGAACGCACCACACCCTCTTGGTTGGCAATAGACTCAAAAAGTTTTAGAGCACTTAGATAAAGCTCTAAAGCATTGGGGTAATCACCAAGAAGCGTATAAGCAAAGGCGGCATTGTTAAGTGCGTTGGCTTCGCCTTTGGCATCTCCTATTTCATGAAAAAGATTGCGATTTGATAAGAAGGTCTCGAGGGCTTTTTCTAGATTACCGGTTTGCCCATGCACAATCCCTAACAAGTTAAGAGCCTTGAGGGTTCGTTGTTTATCTTGCAGGGTTTCACATATGGCTCTGGCTTTTTCTGCATCCTGGCGGGCTATTTCAAATTGTCCTAAACGGAAGCTGGCAAACCCTTTAGCCAAAAGCGCGTCACTTTGGCCTGGTTGATAATCTATAGAAATAGCTAAGTGCAAAGCCTGTTCGGCTAGTTGGGTGGCCTGTTTGCTATCTAAACTTCTTAGTTCCCAAGCTCTCTGGTTAAGGTCATCAATCTTTGGTATGGCCATGCCCGGGTCTAGCTCTTCTGGTTGCAGAAAAGCATCATCATTAGGAAATGACAAAAGACCCTCGTTTGAGGGCAAGGCACTAGACATGCCTCTAGCTTAAAGCTTAGGCCTTTACAAAATTCTTACAACTAGGGGGTATCATCTCGTTAAACAGCCCTGAGCAGGAGGTATTATCCCGTTAAACAGCCCTGAGCAGGAGGTATCATCTCGTTAAACAGCCCTGAGCAGGAGGTATCATCTCGTTAAACAGCCCTGAGCAGGAGGTATCATCTCGTTATAAACAGCCTCGAGGGAATATGCTTCGACCATCATCCCGCCATCATCAGGGAGTTAATTGTGAAGTTTCTTATTTATGGCTAACAATTCCACAACTTATTGAGACACTTTTTTCCGCTTACTTAAAACTTAACGATCTGATACTCGAGTAGGTCTTCATCAAGCAACAGTTCTAAAAATTGATTTTTAGATAGCGCGTCAATCATAGCAAAACGATGCTCTTTATCAATATAAATGCCGTCTTCCATCACTGTATGCCCATAAACCCCAAAACGATGTCCGGTCTGGCGTAAAAGGTCTGGCTTGGTGTACCACCAGCGTTTAGTGTCTGGGTCATTGTAAAAAAAGTCATCAAAAATCCGCATTCCAGGCAAGGGGCCAGCATGGGCAAACTGAACATCATGGATGATTTTTTCTCTTACAAATCCTTGCATCCAAACACTTAGGTCTTCATGAAGGGTGACCCCACCCTTTTTAGCATTAAACTCATCGTGTTTTAACCCACCTGCGGTACCCAACTCAAACTTGTGATTAATTGCGGATTCATCGTGATTACCTAAGATAATGCTTACATTGCCTTCGGTTTTATCTACATAGTCCTTAAAGCGATAAAGTTCACGTATTTGGGCCTTGGCTGCACGCTTAAGGTGTTTGGTATTGGCGATATTAAAAGGTTCTTCCCCTACGGCTTGGGCATAGGCTCTGGCATCTTTATAATGAACCAAGTCTCCCATAAAGACCACTTGGTAATAGCCCCCTAGAACTGCAGGGGTTGGGTCAAAGTTAGCATCACAGGCATCGGCAGCTTTGAGAGCCTGCCAGACCTCTGCCCACTGTCCGTGGATGTCTCCTATGGCGATAACCTTAATCACTATTTCTAATTCCTCAAATCTTTTACCCTGATATCTTTAGCCCTGTTTCACAAAATGATTAATTTACCACAGCTTTATCTGAACCTAATCACAGTTATTATACAGCCACATCCCGTAATAAATCTCTCAATTTACTATAAAGCTCCCTGGCTGCTTCAGGATTCTGCCCATAGCCCCCAAAACGAATCAAAAGCTTGGCTGCTTCTAACCCTTGACCTTCTTGTTTTAAGCGTTCAAGGAGTTTATCAATAGCTTGCTGCCCTGCTGGTTTTTCGGGTATGTCAGGGGTGGGGCTAGCAGCCAAAATAAGCTCAGGCTCAGGTTCAAAGAGGATGGTTTGCTGTTCGGGGTCATATTCAACCCAGTAGTCGGGTCGTTGTTTCACTGCAGAAACGATTCCAAAATACTCAGCAGCATAGACCAAAGCGTCTTGGGCTAAAAGCTCACTATTTACGAGCCCTCTATCTGCTACCCAACAGGATTTGGTCACTCCTTGAATCGTAAGCTCGCTACTAAATACTCCTATTGCTAAAGGAAAATAGCGATTTGACCACCCTTCAAGGCCTAAAACCTCGTTTAAACGTTGGATGACTTTGTCATAGTTAAGCTGGGGTCGTAAACGTGCCTGTTTGTTATCGGTAGAAACTTCAATGATGCGCCATTCAAAGTCCTGGGGTAGGAGAGGTAAAGAGAGCTGGCTCCAGATAGACGACATCAAGGCAGTATAACAGCTAGGCCAAGGGAAAGAAATAAGGTTTTTGGCATTAGTATTAGAGGGATGAGTGACGAGTGGCGAGTGAAAAGTGAAACCCTAATCACTCGTCACTCATCACTCGTCACTATTTTATGTGGTTCATTTAATCTTTAGGACTGTACAAATAGGATAGACTACCCCGTTATGTTTCAGAGCCTTGGTGATCGTTTACAAAATGTGTTTGATGGCCTGCGTGGCCGTGGCAAATTAACCGAAGTTGAAGTCAAAGCAGCCCTGCGCGAAGTGCGCATAGCCCTTTTAGAAGCCGATGTAAACCTCGAGGTAGCTAAAACCTTTGTCGAGCGTGTACAAGAGAAAGCCATTGGCTCAGAAGCCCTAATGTCCCTTAACCCTGACCAACGAGTGATTGCCATTGTGCATGAGGAAATGATTGAACTTCTGGGTGGTAAAGCTGCCCAGCCTAATCTCAAAAATGATGGCAATATGTGGATGCTCTTTGGTTTGCAGGGTGCAGGTAAAACCACCACGGCCGGCAAACTGGCTTACCGCTTTAAGTCTCAGGGTCGCCGCCCGCTGCTCGTCGCTGCTGATACCCAGCGTCCGGCAGCACGTGACCAGCTCGAGGTCTTAGGTAAACAAATTGGTGTTCCAGTCCTCAAAGTCGAAGACTTTGAGACCCCGCAGCGCACCAAGGAACGCATCGCTGAATACTTGCGCCAAGATTTTCGTGATCTAGTCATTGTAGATACGGCTGGACGTTTGCAAATAGATGAATCGCTGATGGGTGAATTGGCTGCTTTAAAAAATGAGCTTCAACCTGCTGAGTCTATGCTGGTCATTGATTCCATGACCGGTCAGCAATCTTTGCCAGTGGCCAAAACCTTCGATGAACAAATCGGGGTTTCAGGGCTTATCTTGACCAAAATGGATGGTGATGCCCGTGGCGGTGCTGCACTTTCTGCCAAGCATGTAACCGGCAAACCTATTTACTTTGCGGGGATGAGCGAAAAGATTGATGGTTTAGAACCCTTTTATCCTGACCGAGTAGCTGGACGTATTTTGGGCATGGGGGATGTTCTTACGCTTATTGAAAAAGCCAAAGCCCTCGAGGGTGAAGAGGACGAAGGTGAAGGCGATATTAAGAGCCTAGCTGACTTTACCCTGCAAGACATGCTGACCCAGATGCGCCGCATGAAGCGCATGGGTTCTTTTATGGATGTTTTGCAAATGATTCCGGGTGCAGGCAAGCTGATTCCACAAGGCGCACAAATTGATGAAAAACAAATTGGCCGAGTCGAAGCCATTATTTCTTCTATGACCGAAAAAGAACGCAAAAGCCCACGCCTGCTCAACGCCAGTCGCCGCAAACGCATTGCTGCTGGTTCGGGAACCAGTGTGCAAGAAATCAATCAGCTTATGCGCAACTATGAACAGATGAAAGACATGATGAAGCAGATGATGCGCCGTGCACCTAAGAAGGGCTTTCGCCCTAAGGGTTAAAGATTGTCGGGGTAATCCCTTGTGGTTGCCCTTTTTCTATTGTCGGGGCAATTCCTGAGCTTGTCGAAGAGTGGTTGCCCTTTTATATCGAGTTTTCTTGAAATCTATTTTCTCCATGATGTTTAATTTCTTTGGAGGTTCATCATGAGATGCTGGTTAATATTGATTGCTGTTTTGGGTCTGGGCTTTGCTCAAGAACCACTTCAACTTCAAAACGAATTTTCGTTTAGGTTAAACCCTGATATTTCCTCACCATCTTTTGAATCATTAACAGGTGAATTATTAATAGTCAAACCGCAAAGCACTGCAAGCATGTGGTATGCCGATATTCCAGAAGATGTTCACTTTTACATACAGTTTGTTGAGATTCCAAAGGATATTGAGTATTTTATTTACCCCAAACCCATGCCTGAGGCGTTTGAATTTGTTTTGCCTCAACCCTAGTAAGCCTCGAGTCTTTTAGCCAATAGATTCATCCACTCGAGCAGTCGCTTAGCCATGTCTCCATCATTATTTCTAATTGCAAAACTTACAAAATCCATGGCCTGAAGCAAACAATAAAACTGAACAATACGTTGTTTGTTAGCATCCACTTTCCAAAAACGCATCAGTTCATCAACATAAAACTGACCCACTTCACCCACATCGGCAAAAACGGCGGTTTGTGTAAGGGATAACCAAAAAAGTGGGTCGCCATAACACACCACATCAAAGTCAACCAATCCTTGCAGTTGACCGTTTTGCACGATGATATTTTTGGTAGTGACATCATCCAAAAAACAAACTGGGCGCACCTTTGTAAAGTAATTTTCTAGGGGTTGAGCCAATCTTGTAATGTGCTGGTAAAGCTTGTTCTCTACTAAAGCCTCGAGCGTCAATTTTCCTTTTTCTAAATCATGCCGGATAATATCTGCCCAACTTGTAAATGGCCCTACTTGACCCACTGGAACCCAGCCAAAACCTTGACCTTCAGCTAAGGTCATGACCTGTTCTTGAAACGTGACAATTTGCTCTGCTAGGATTGTCATTTGTGCTTTTGTCATGCTGGCGATTTCATAACGCAAATCTGTACCAGGAATTTTGCCCAGAATCACATAGGCAGCCTCAAAACATAAACACGACATATCTGAATACAGAATTTTTGAGACAGGCAACCCAAGTTGAGATAGCACCATAAGATTATGTTCAATACCCTCGAGGGCCTTGGCATCTTTATTTATTTTTAAGATAATTTCAGACTGGGGTAAACCCATGCTGTAAACAGCACTGCTACTGTGTCCAAAAGTCATATGGGAAAAATTCAGGGGTTCAACTCCAAAATGATATTCAATAATTTTAGATAATTGGGTTGACATTGACTATTGATTTTAGCCTAATTTTCCATAAATATTTTCTTTACATAACGATCTTGTAACCTCAAAGACTCCAAAGGCTTGTTACACTGACCCTGTGACGAATCCTCGAGTAACCATTATTGGTGCAGGTATGGCCGGCAGTGACGCAGCTTTGGCGGCGGCTAATCTGGGTGTGGCAGTTGACCTTTATGAAATGCGCCCTAAAAAGATGACCCCTGCTCACCACACCGAGCAATTTGCCGAACTGGTCTGCTCAAACAGTTTTGGTGGTGAAGGTGAAAACAACGCCAAAGGTTTATTGCAAGCCGAGATGAAAGCAGCAGGTGGTCTAGTCATTACTTGCGCTCATGAAACCAGAGTTCCAGCAGGTGGGGCTCTTGCCGTAGACCGTGAAGCCTTTGGTCAAAAAGTAACTGCTAGGCTTAAGCAGCACCCCAACATTAGGGTACATACCGAAGAAGTGACCCAGATTCCTAAGGGTGTAGTGGTGCTGGCTTCTGGTCCGTTGACATCAGATGCGTTAGCCGAGAGTATTCGCCAAAAAGTAGGTATGGATTTCTTAGGGTTTTATGATGCGGCAGCACCCGTGATTGCGTCTGATTCGATAGATATGAAGGTGGTTTACCGCAAAGGGCGTTATGAACAGCAAGCTGATTACCTCAATGTACCTTTTGATAAAGAACAGTATGATCGCTGGTTTGAGGCATTGGGTAAGGCCAGGGAACACACCCCGCATGACTGGGAAAAGCTCGAGTTTTTTGAAGGCTGTATGCCGATAGAAGAAATTGCTCGCCGTGGTTATGACACCCCAAGGTTTGGCCCTATGAAGCCAGTAGGTTTAGAGCATCCTGAAACGGGAAAACGTTTTTTTGCGGTGGCCCAACTGCGCCAGGAAGATGTGCGCGGTCAGATGTGGAGCTTAGTTGGGTTTCAAACCGGACTTAAATGGGGTGATCAGAAAGAGCTTATCCAGCTTATGCCAGGACTAGAAAATGCTGAGGTGATTCGTTATGGGGTCATGCACCGCAATACCTACCTAAATGCACCCAAATTACTTAATCTCGAGCTTTCTTTGCGTGAGCATCCCAGCATTTTTGTAGCGGGTGTATTAGCAGGCACAGAAGGGTACTTAGAATCATCGGCGACGGGTTGGTTAGCAGGAACCAATGCTGCACGGCAGGTTCTCGGATTGCCGTTAATTCTTCCACCAGAGGAGACTATGTTAGGTGGGCTACTTAGGTTTTTATCAACGGCTAACGCTGACAATTTTCAACCCATGAATGCCAACTGGAGTTTAGTACCAGCTATTCCCAAACAAAAAAATGTAGGCAAGTCAGAGCGGCGACAGCAGATGTATCAACGTGGATTAGCTGCTTTTAAGAATTGGCTCGAGAGTGTTGTCTAAGCACTATTGTCGTTTACTTACGTCCAGCATATTGCAATTCATAGAGTTTCCGGTAATACCCACCCTCTTGCTTCAAGAGTTCAAAATGATTCCCTTCTTCAAGCAATTTCCCTTTGCGCAGGACCATAATGCGGTCACAATCTTGAATGGTGGATAGTCGGTGGGCAATAATAATACTGGTACGCCCCTGCATTAATTTTTTAAGAGCATCCTGAATCAGCTCTTCAGTTTCGGTATCTACATTGGCAGTGGCTTCGTCTAGCACCAGCAATATATCTGGATTTTGTACCAAAGCCCTAGCAAAAGCTATGAGCTGCTTTTGCCCTGTTGAGAAACCCGCCCCGCGTTCACGCACAGGAGTGTCGTAACCTTGTGGGAGTTTTTCTATAAACTGATGGGCGTTGACAAACTTGGCGGCTTCGATGACTTGCTCTATAGGAATTGTGTCATCGTTTAGGGTGATATTGCTTCTTACTGTGCCGCTAAACAAAAATGGGTCTTGTAAAACGATGCCTACATGTCTGCGTAAATCAATCTGGTCATAGTCACGGATATCTTTGCTATCTATTTTTATAGCTCCTTTTTGCACATCATAAAAACGACTAATTAAGCTAATAATGGTGGTCTTACCTGCCCCAGTATGACCTACAAAAGCTACCGATTCTCCTGGTTTGATTTTTAGACTCACATCCCGCAATACCCATTCTTCGTTCTGGTAGGCAAACCAAACATTTTCAAATTCGACTTCGCCACGAAAATTCTTAAACTTAAAAGGCTCTTGGCGATTGGCAATTTGCTCAGGTGTATCTAATAGTTCAAAAATACGCTCACCCGAGGCCATGGCAGCTTGCATGATATTGAATTTTTCCGATAAGTCTTGCAAAGGTCTAAAAAAACTTTGGGCGTATTGCACAAAGGCAATTAAAACGCCTATGGTTACGCTGTCATTTACACTGGGTCCAATAAGATGCAGAGAGCCATAAAATAAAATCAGGGCAATGGCCACTGCACCAAAGATATTTACAGTCGGGTAAAACAAACTAAACCAGCGAATCTGTTCGTAGAGGGCATCTAGTAAATCTAAGTTGATTTTGTCAAAGGCTTGCTGACTGCGATTTTCACGGTTAAAGAGTTGTACGGTTTTCATACCGTTGAGACTTTCTGCTAAAAAGGCGTTTGATTTAGAAGTGCGTAAACGCATGGCACGGTAAGCATCACGGATGCGAGCAGCCAAATAGTTCAGGGTCAAAAAAAGAACTGGCATGACCGCAAGTGTAATCAGGGCCAGTTGCCAATGTGTAGCAAACATATAAATGGTCAGACCCACCAGTAAACCTACGTCAGCAATTAGACCAACCACACCGCTTTGCATCATCTCTTGAATTGCGTCAACATCGGTAGTGATGCGAGTCATAAGGCGGCCTACCGGTGTGCGGTCAAAATATCCTAAATGCAAGCGTTGGGTTTTGGCAAAAATTTCTCGGCGTATATCGTAAATAATGCGCTGACCGAGCCATGAGACCAAATAAGTGTAACCATAGCGCAAAATAAAATTAAATACTTTTAGGGATAAATAAATAATCACAATGGTGGTCAACCCACTTAGTCGCTCGTCCATGTTTAGGGTATTAAACGGAGCTTTAGCAGCAGTGATGTAGTTGTCTATGGCTCTTGCTGTCAAGCCTGGAAAAGCTGGAACTAGGGCACTGTAAGTAAGCATTAAAACTAAGCTAATAGCAAGTTGCAACTGATAGGGCTTGAGGTAGATGAGCAAACGTCTGGTGATTTCCCAATCAAAAGATTTCTTAAACAGTTCACCGTCTTCGTTAAAATCGCCCTCTTTACGCATGGCCCGAATATTGCTTTGCCGATTGGCGCGATACTTGGCCTTTTGGGCATCAACTGAGTAGTTGGGGTCAGACATGTCGGTGAGTTTAGGTTTAGTCATTGCTTCCTTTCTGGGGCTAGGGGTTAGGGTAAATTTTTAGTCCCCAATCTCTAGCCCCCAGCCCCTTCTTATGCTGCTTCCAAATCTTCCTCGAGTTTTTGTCTTCTATCAATATCTGCGTACTGACCCTCTTTAGCAATCAGTTCAGTATGCGTACCTTCTTCAACAATAGTGCCTTGGTCTAAAACCAGAATGCGTTCTACACTTTGAAAAGCACTGATGCGGTGGGCAATAATTAAGGTGGTGCGTCCTTTGGCGACATGCTCGAGTCCGTCTAAAATGCGAGCTTCAGTTTGGGTGTCCACCGCACTTAAAGAATCATCTAAAATTAAAATGGCTGGGTCACGAATGATGGCTCTAGCCATGGCAGTGCGCTGGCGCTGACCTCCAGAAAGGGTTACACCACGCTCACCAAGGTCAGTATCAAAGGCTTTAGGAAAATCTTCTACGTCGTTGGCAAGTTGCACTAGGCGAGCAACCTCGGCAATCTTTTCTTGCCTAGCTTCACTTTTATCTTCTGGAATGCCGTAAGTGATGTTGTTGGCAATGGTGTCAGAAAATAAAAACGGTTCTTGTGGCACAATGCCAATAAAACGCCGCAATACTTCAACTGGATAGTCTTTAATGTCTCTGTCATCAATGAGTATTTGCCCAGAGGTGGGATCAAGCAGTCGGGCAATTAAATTTACAATCATGGTTTTGCCTGAGCCAGTGCGCCCAGTTATGCCTATGGTTTCACCCTCTTTGATTTTGAAAGAAACATTCTCGAGGGCGGCCATATCTCCAAATTTTAGGGTCACGTTCTTAAACTCAATGCTGCCCTTGATTTCACGCAGCGTGTAATCGGTTTGGGTGCTGTCACTAATCGCAGGCTGTACATCCAAAATTTCTTTAAGCCGACCCCATGAGGTAATACCACGCTGAATCACACTGGCAATCCAGCCTAAAGCAATAATAGGCCACTGCACGCCTTCAAATAAAAAGATAAACGAAGCAAACTGCCCGATACTGAGATTGTTCCCTACGCCTAAAACTGTCCGACCACCTAAAAACAGCAATAAGCCAATGGTCATGCCAAACATAAGCTCAGTCAGTGGAAAAAGTGGACCATCTACTGCCGTTAGGCGCATATTGCGCTTGATAAAGTCATCGTTTAGTTTGGCAAATACACCCCGTTCACGGTGTTCAATGCCAAAGCCTTTAATCACCCTGATGCCACTAAAATTTTCTTGGGCCATAGCAGACACATCACTAAATTTTTCCTGTACTTTTTCATAGCGGGTATGAATAACTCGCAGTAAAAAGAAAAAAGTTAGGGTGATAAAAGGAACAATCAATAAGGTCAAAAGTGTTAGATTGACACTTAGCTGGAACATGCGATAAAAGGTCATGATTAAATTCAGCAGCGTGCTAAGACCCATAAAAATGCCTACGCCCATCATGGTGCGGACCGCGCCCAAGTCTGCGGTCATGCGGGCCATTAAGTCACCGACACGGTTATTGTCGTAATAGTTCCCCTCGAGTTTGGTAAAGTGCTCAAAAATATCATGGCGAATATCAAACTGAGTCTCCCAACTGGCATTAAGCATGGTGCGTCGAACCACCACCATAGCAAAAGCCCCAATAAAAGCTACCGCCAGAAGCTCGAGGATGTACATCATCAACTGCCTAAAGGCAATATTTTCCAAACGAAAACCATCTATGGCTTTACCAATAATAATGGGGGTCAAAGTAGAAAAAAAAGCGAAGACAACCAAACCGGTTAAACCAATCATATAAGGTCGGGGATAGTGTTTTACATACTGCCATAAATCTCTAAAGGCTTGCACATGTCCTCCATAGGATTACTATAACCAGTGTCACTATAACCAATGATTCTCAAGTACAAAGCATTGTAGGATTATTATTATTTTCGTCTTGTTAGATTTGCCAAGAATAAGGCAAAGCTAGGTTGTAGAAAATGATGAATCTATCAGTTATTTTGTCTATTGCATTTATTGCGTTTATAGAATAAAGTGTGAGGTATGGAACAACTCTTACTGCCAAGTGAACGTGACAGCAGTCTTGCTGAAACCTCACGCCAACTTCTTAGCAAGTATGGCAAAAAAGACATGAAGCTCAGAATCGAAGGAAAAGAGGATACGCTGTTACTGCCTGCCTCAGTCGTTCGTTTGCTGCAACGCATCCTTAATGAAATGGCAGAAGGAAATGCCGTGACCTTAGTCTCACTCGAGGCGGAACTCTCTACCCAACAAGCTGCGGAGGTACTAAACGTCTCGAGACCCTTTGTTGTAAAACTACTTGATGCTGCTGAACTACCGCACCGTATGGTAGGAACCCATCGGCGGGTGTTTCTCAAAGATGTCCTAAAATATAAAGAAAAGATGTGTCGTCAAAGCCGTGAAGCCCTACAAGACCTTGCTAAAGTTTCTCAGGACATGGGTCTTTACTAACATGGGTCTTTATTAAGCTATGAACCTTCCTCAACTCTTTAGCTAGTCTTATGCCAATCATTGCTATCTATGATGTGAGTGTTCTTTATTCTGCTTTGGTGCGTGATTTACTGATGCACTTGGCACTCACTGATCTGGTGCAAGCCAAATGGACAGAGACGATTCATGAAGAATGGACCAGAAGTTTGCTCAAGAATCGCCCTGAATTAAAAAAAGAGAAGCTCGATCATGTTTGTACCTTGATGAACACTGCCATTCCCGACGCACTGGTGACAGGTTATGAAGAGCACATTCCCTTACTCGTTTTACCTGACCCAAATGACAGGCACGTTTTAGCAGCAGCAATTGATTGCCGAGCAAAGGTCATTGTGACCTTTAACCTCAAAGACTTTCCGGCTTTTGTCCTCGAGAAATACGACATTGAAGCCCAGCATCCTGACGACTTTGCCAGTAATCTACTCGAGCTAGATGCTAGTGCTGTAGTGGATGCCGTCAAAAGACAATGTATCAATCTTGTAAACCCTCCCAAGACGGTTGATGAGCTACTGAGAGATTTTGAGAAGCAAGGGCTTAAACAGTTTGTGGAAGCATTGGGGCCTTTTAGAGATGACCTCGAGGTGTAGAAACGGATACTGATACAATCTGTTAATGCCTAAGTCCTTTATCGAACGCTGGTCAGCCTCTTCTGCATCAGAACTGGCCAACACTCAAACCTTCTTGGCTGAACTCTGCGACGTGCTAGGCGTAGAACGCCCTCACCCAGCCGTTGCCGAGGACGAACGCAACAGTTACACCTTTGAAAAGCGCGTCGAGTTTTTAAGCCCTGATGGTAACAGCACCTTCAAACGCATTGACCTTTACAAACGTGCTGCTTTTATCCTCGAGTCCAAACAAGGCGGCGATGACAATTCTGATAAACCTGCCAGAAAAGGCACGGCAAAACGCAACACCAAAGGCTGGGACGACGCGATGTACCGCGCCAAAAACCAGGCTGAACGTTACGCCAGAAATTTACCAGCTTACGAAGGCAGACCGCCCTTTTTAATCGTCATTGATGTCGGCTACAGTTTCGAGCTTTACAGCGAATTCAGTCGCACGGGTGGCATCTATCAACCCTTCCCTGACCCGCAGAATTACCGCATCTTCCTAAAAGATTTGCTGAAAGAAGAAACGCGCACGCTCCTTAAAACCGTTTGGAGGGAGCCGCTCTCGCTCGACCTAGCCAAACGCAGTGCCAAAGTCACGCGGGAAATTGCCAGCAAACTCGCTATTCTGGCCAAGTCTCTCGAGAAATCTCACTCGGCAAATGATGTCGCAGCCTTTTTAATGCGTGCCATCTTTACTATGTTTGCTGAAGACATGGAGCTTTTACCTAAAGGCAAGTTTATTGATTTGTTAGAGTCCTTGAAAAATGACCCCAGCACCTTTACAGAGATGTTGGGGTCCTTGTGGCAAACCATGAACACAGGCGGCTTTTCGCCCATCTTCCGTGAAAAACTCTTGCAATTTAATGGCGGTCTCTTTGCTGACCCCAAAGCCCTGCCAATAACCAAAGAGCAATTGGGGCTTTTAATAGAAGCCACCCAAGCCGACTGGCGTGATGTAGAACCTGCTATCTTTGGCACACTGCTAGAACGTGCTTTAGATGAACACGAACGCCACAAACTAGGCGCACACTACACCCCACGGGCCTACGTGGAACGCCTGGTTATTCCAACGATTATGGAACCCTTGCGTGAACAGTGGCAAAACGTGCTGGTCGAAGTGCAACAATTTCAACAAGAAGATAAACCTAAAAACGCTATCGCTAGCGTAGAAAAGTTTCATGCCCACTTATGCAACCTAAAAATTCTGGACCCTGCTTGTGGTTCAGGAAACTTTCTTTATGTCACTTTAGAATTACTCAAACGCCTCGAGGGTGAAGTGCTAGACATCCTAAAACAACTTGGCGGACAAGACGCACGACTAGACATGGCAGGCATCACCGTAGACCCGCACCAGTTTTTAGGCATCGAGGTCAACCCACGAGCAGCCAAAATTGCCGAGCAAGTTTTGTGGATTGGCTACCTGCAATGGCACTACCGCACTCGTGGCAACATTGCACCGCCTGCACCTATCCTAAGAGACTTTCACAACATAGAAAACCGAGATGCGGTACTTGCCTACGACGCTGTGGATAAAGTTGTGGATAAAGACGGCAAACCCGTAACACGCTGGGATGGCCGCAGCTTTAAAAAGCATCCTGTGACGGGTGAAGATGGGTGCGTCCTAAATCTGAGACTTTGATAAAATAGGATATGAGAAAGAGTCGAGCGGAACTAAAAGCGGAATTAGTAGCGAGATATAGCGAAGTGATAGATGAATTACTAGCAGAGACTGAAATGAGGGAAGATTTCAGGGAGCTAGAAGAAGCGGTAGAGAAGTTAGCAGCGAAGACCTTACCTGAGACCCTGAAACGGGTGGCTGAGAGTAAGGATTTTCCCCCCTAAGTGCTGCGAAAGTTGTGGAGGCAGAACACATCGCAAAGGACAACGAGAAGTACCCTTACTCACCAGTTGGGGTTCTGTCAAGATAGCCGTGCAATGTTGGCAGTGTTGTGAGTGTAGGAAAAAAGGTCATAGTCATTTACCTGGTCTTGATCGGAGTGGCTTATCGCCACGAACGCTGGAACGGGTTCTTGATTTGAGTGTTCGTTTGCCTTACCGAGAAAGCCAAGTTGCCCTAGCTATCCAAGGGATTGAGTTAGAGCTTAGTCACTGTGAACGCTTAACGCAACAGTATGGTGCGACACTCTATAAGCAAGTGCGTCAAGACTTTGAGAAGCTTGCCCAGCAACCTTTAGCTCTGACTAAACAGCAAGCAGACCGGGTGCAAGTCATTCAAGCAGATGGGGTCTATGTGATGGAGAAAGACAAGCCCAGTAAGGGTTCTTGTGAAGGTAGAGAAGTCAAACACATCCTAACTTATCCACTTGAAAAGCCTAAAGAACGTCACAGCATTGCCTGTAGTGACCCTGAACACTTTCAAACTTTTGCTCACGGATTATTACGTCATGCCCAGATACGACAACACGACATGCTCATCGGGCTTGCTAAGGGTTCAAGTTGGATTGATAGCTTGTTTGAAGACTTAGGAATTCAGGTGCGAATTTTAGACGTGTATCATGCCACCTTATATCTCGATAAAGTCATGCTTGCCCTTGGCTGGGATGAGTCAAAGCGCACGGCTGAACGCTGTAGTTGGCTCAGGGGTGACATCAATGCTAGAGTCTGGCTCAATCACTATGTTCCTCAAGACCCAGAAGTCTGGCTTTCTTGGTCTGATGATGCCCGAGCTGCTTTAGCTTATCTCGATAAACGCCTTAACCAAATGAACTATGTTGATTTCAAAGAGCTTGGTTATCCTATTGGCTCGGGTCAGATTGAAGGTGCTAACAAATCTGTTATTGGCGCTCGTATGAAGCGGGGTGGTATGCGTTGGTCTCACGACGGCATCAATCGCATGGCTCTGTTACGTTCTCAGCAATGTTCAGTTAATCCTTTCCTTGATTTTCATGCCACTCGCTTATTGGCTTTCGCCTCATAAATAGAACGCACCCCACGTAAGTTAAGGACATAAGGTTTGGATGTTAAAGTAAACAGCAATCATGAGTACTGTGAACTCCACAAATAAAGTCCTTCCCTTAGATGAACCCTACTCTCCTTTAACACCTTCATTATTTTCGGGTGCTGGAGGGTTAGATATTGGGTTCCACAAGGCTGGATTTAATATTGTTGGTTGCGTAGAACTCGAAGAAGCTTTCTGTAGGACACTAGAGGTAAATAAAGGACGCTATTCCCCCAAAAAGTGCCAGATTTTTAATATAGACGTTAGGGCTTTCACGCCTGACCAACTTGCAATTTCAAAAATAGATTTTATCATAGGCGGCCCTCCGTGTCAGTCCTTTTCAGCTATTGGTAGAAGAGCTGGTGGAGCACAAGGAATTGATGATCGTAGAGGAAGCCTTTTTGAAGAATATTGTCGATTGGTTGCTCATTATAAGCCTGTTGGATTCCTATTTGAGAATGTTAGAGGTATTATAAGCTCTAACAAGGGTAAAGATTGGCTGGACATAAAATGTGCGTTTGAAAAGATCGGTTATGAACTTACTTATAGAATTCTAAACGCTGCCGATTATGGGGTGCCACAAAGACGTGAGAGAATGATATTGGTTGGTACAAAAGCAGATTACAAGTATCAATTTCCACACCCAACACATGGACCTGACTCAAAAAAGAATAGTTATGTTGGTGCTTTTGAGTCCATGAAAGACATTCAAGACCCCAATGAGCCGTTGCATAAATACTCAGGGAAATATGGGAAATTACTCGAGGAAGTTCCGCTAGGACAAAATTATCATTATTTTACTTCTAAAATGAGTTATCCTAATCCTGTTTTTGCGTGGCGGTCGCGCTTCTCTGACTTTCTCTACAAAGCACATCCTGATGAGCCAGTCCGAACAGTAGTAGCAAAGTTGGGCAAATACTCAGGACCCTTTCATTGGAAGAATCGTAGATTTACTGTTGCCGAAATGAAGAGGCTTCAAAGTTTCCCTGATGATTATGTATTAGCAGGAACAGAAGCTCTACAAATGCAACAAATAGGGAATTCAGTTCCGCCAACTTTTGCAAATCAACTTGCATTGTCTGTTTTGAAGAGTTTATTTAATCAGAATGTTAATGTGGATTTGATTTCAGAAGACTTTGAATTTTCCTTTGATAAACAGAAGGGTCATCGAGCTAAAAAAACTAGGGGGAAAACACAAAATTATCCTCTTTTTGATTTTGCAGAAGAAGTGTCGCAAGAATCAAAACAGAGTAAATCAAAAAAAGCATCTTCTAGTAAACAGAGCAGGGTTGTCTATCCGACCCCAAAAGCTTGTCAAGAGCTTAATGATGTTGGAAATGAAGATACTAATGCTTTTGAGATAAATGTCATGCGCAAAAATGAAGTGTGTTTTATTGAAGTTTCTTCACTGGGTAGAAAGAGGCATGAATGGTCAACAATAAAATATGATCTATTATTTCATAAGCCTGTGGGAGATAATTTAAGGGTTATCACTTGTGAAGCAATACTCCCAGGGACCTCGTTATACGCTGTTTGGGATGCCATAGAAGATAGCTTGAGGCAATTTACAAGTTATCAAACAATGTTTGATATTTATGGTCATTTCACGGAGCCGCACCCTATTTTTGATCTAAAAGTAGACTTATCTAACACCAGCGATAGCTATCTAAATTTCGCATACCACTTCTCTAACGTGGTGACAAACCGCCAGATTTTACACCGTGATTATTTGGCAAAAATAATGGGCTTAACAATCCATTCTGAGAGTGAATTTATAGAGATAATCAAATCGTTGAGAATGCTTCGCTTTGATATACGTGTGAATCAAACTAACCCCAAAATTCCTCTCGAGCATTTTAGGTGTTGTTATCCATTCACTTTAAGTCTTAATAGGCAAATTTCAATTACATGGAATGATTGGCAAAAGCCTAATCAGCTCCTAGCGGTTTAGCAGCTATGGAGGAAGACAAAGATTACAAGAGTGTTCTTGCTGAAGTCTTAGAGCAAGCTATCACTCATATTAAGAACGAGGATGATATAAATGCGATTCTCCAACAGTACTCTGCACTCAACTCAATTACCTATGCTAAGAAAAAAGGTAAAAAAGTACCTTGGGGTATTTTAGCGTCTTCTGTAGACACCATCATAGCTAATCTCAATCAAAACAAGTATCTATTCAGTATTATTGCAACTGCGCTTACGACAAAGATCATTTTTCCTAATATTGATATACGAAACCATCAATCTACTATGGAAAACAGTTACTCAAATCGAAGCACTGACCAAACCCATGTGACACCGTTTTTAAAGAAGAATGGTTTGACTCACTGTGCCGCAAGCGGAATGGAGAGCGGGCGGAACTTTGAAAGACCTTTGCCACTAACACTCAATTTTCCAGCCAAACCAAGGGGCAAAGGAAATAAGGAAGCAACTCTTGGAATCCTTCATGTAGTGCAATAAGATAAAGTCAATCCATTGCCTGTTCTGATTTATCTTTTTTATAAAGATTTAAGGTCCAAAAAAGCTGTGTCTTTCACTTACCCAGATCCTAAGGGATTAACTGTTCAGCAAATTATTGACGCAACAGCTAGGCACTTTAGTGAATCTAGCGGTCACGGAAAATCAAGATTACCCGTGTTAGCAATTCAGGCTATTTATGAGTGTATTACAGAGGAGCTAAAGCGTTACGATGGCAAAACACTTGTGAACATAGCTCGTCACACCGCAAACGATAAAAAGGGTTCTATCGGAGATATTCAAATTAATCATAGCAATGAGGAGCCTTTCGAGGGGATAGAAGTTAAATCTGGGAAACAGATAACGGTAGACATGATTAAATCAATTCCAACGAAGTTACAAGGATATGCTGTAGACCGCTATTATTTATTGTCTACTGATGAAGTTTATATAGACCCTACCGAGAAAGCAGAAGTGATGAAGGCAGTAGATGAAATTCGTAGCGAAACGGGCTATGAAATCATCCCTAATGGTCTGATTAAAACTTTGTGGTATTACCTTCGACTTATCTCAGACAAAGATAGTTTCATTCAAAGATACACACGGCTATTACAAGAGGACAAAGATGTGCGCGAACCACAAAAAAAGTTGTGGTCACAAATTCTTAACCACTTTTAACCTGATTTCTCATTCTGTTAACTCTAATCTGTACCACTAGCCAACACCTTGGTACTCTTACTTTGAACTAAATGAATGGTAAAAAGCAATACTGCAAATATAATCAACCCGATACTTAACCACCTAAAGGTAGCAGCATAATCTAAAGCTTCAATCATTACCCCAGCCAGCACTGGCCCAATTACTTTGCCAGCATTAGCTAGTGAACCCTCGAGTCCTAAGCCAAACCCCAAATGAGCTTTAGAAACCCGCTGGGCAACTAAGGCTATGTTGTTGGAAAAAATAAGAGCCTGCGAAATACCAGCTAAGGCAGCAGCAGAAAAAAGCATGAGTACACTTGTAGCTTGGGTTGCACCTAAAACACTTAAACCTAGTAGCATCATGCCTAAGCAAATAATTTTTAGATAGCCAAATTTATCTCCCAAGCGTCCAGTGACGGGCTTTAGGACAATATGCGAGGCTTCCTGCACCGCAAAAAAACTGCCCACTGCGGCTATATTAAACCCAGCCGAAAGGGCATAGATAGGCAAAAAGGCTTTTAGGGCGTAGAGGACAATATAATTACTAAACTCGAGTCCACCCGAAAACCAGATGGCTGAGGATTGTCTAAAAGCCCTGATCAGCCCAGATAGATCATAATGTGAGTGAACTTTGGGTTCAGTTTTAGGTTCTGGCAAACCCAAGATTGGAATAAATGCCAAGGCACTCAAAATCCCAATGAGTGTAAACACCATCTGTGGTGACCACACTAAAAGTAAAAATCCTGCCAATGCCGGCCCCACAATATAGCCGCCTTCTCTAGCTAAACCAAACCAGGCTAAGTTTTCAGCCATTCGTTTTTGCGTGTGTTCGGCAATATATGCCACTGTGACAGGGCCATAAATGGCAGTCGCTAAGCCATGAATCAGTCTTATCCAAAAAAGATGCTGCGGGGTTTCAATAAGCCAGTATAAAAAGGGCATCAGCGTAAAAATAATCGTGCCCGCAATAAGCCAGATACGCCTGCCCCAGCGATCAGACAAAAAACCAAATACAGGTTTTAGAACCATACCTGTAAAAGTAGAAACTGAGACAATGATACCCAAAAAAATATCTGAGGCTCCCAAGGTTGCAGCAAATAAAGGCAATAGGGGTGTTTTACCTATCTGATAGGCTGAGCGCACAATAAAATCTGCTAGTGTTAGTTTAATAAACCCTTTGGGTCTGGTTTGATTCACTGCTATCTCCCATCCTTTTTACTATACAAGCAACTTTAGCTTGCACATTTCCTGAGCCCGCCTAAGAAAACCTACACTCAAATAACACCCTTAAAACTTCTTTGGGTGTTATTGTAACCCCAAATATAGACTGTTTGCATGTCAGAGAGTTTTTGAATCGCTCTGACGTATTGAGAAGATTCCCGTAGTGGTTAAATCCATTAACTTTAGGACTTCTCGAGTCTAGAAATGGAGTATCTTATGGCATTTGATGGACTCTTACAGTGGCGTTGTATTGGACCCTTTCGTGGTGGGCGGGTAGTTACTGTGGCTGGGGACACCAAAGATAAAAACACCTTTTATTTTGGAGCCTGTGCTGGTGGTGTTTGGAAAACCACCGATGCTGGGTTGTATTGGGAATGTATCTCGGATGGTTTTTTCAAGACTTCTTCGGTAGGTGCTTTGGCAGTGAGCGAATGTGATCCTAATGTGATTTATGCTGGCATGGGCGAAAGCACTATTCGTATTGATGTTTCACATGGTGATGGGGTTTATAAATCTACTGATGCCGGTAAAACCTGGCAACATATGGGTCTTTCTGACACACGCCATATTTCCAAAATCAGGATTCACCCCACTGACCCTAACACAGCGTGGGTTGCGGCCTTTGGTCACGCTTTTGGCAAACACAAAGAGCGCGGCATTTATAAAACCACCGATGGCGGCAAAACTTGGAAAAAAGTATTTTATAAAAGTGATAAAGCTGGCGCAATTGATTTAAGTGTAGATGCCAATAATCCCCGTATTCTTTATGCCACTATCTGGGAAGGGTATCGCAACTTTTGGCAGATTAGCAGTGGTGGCCCAGATAGCAGTATCTATAAATCTACTGATGGCGGTGAAACTTGGACTAACCTTACTGGCAACCCTGGAATTCCCAAGACGCTTAAAGGGAAAATGGGCTTTGTGGCTTCACCTGCACAGCCTGGTCGGGTTTGGGCCATTATTGAAAATAAAGAAAAAGGTGGCTTGTACCGCAGCGATGATTATGGCGATAACTGGCAATGCATCAATGAAGACCAGAATTTAATCTCGAGGGCTTGGTACTATATGCACTTAACCGCCGACCCCCAAGATGCTGATACGGTGTATGTAAACGGCTTGAGTTTTTGGAAATCTACTGACGGGGGTAAAAGTTTTACTGAAATAGGTACACCTCACGGCGATAACCATGACCTCTGGATTGACCCACAGAACCCTAAACGCATCATTCAGGGCAATGATGGTGGAGCGAATGTGTCTCTTAATGGTGGTGATAGTTGGTCTAGTATTTACAATCAACCTACTGCACAGTTTTATCACTTAGATGTAGACACCAGAAATCCCTATCATGTTTACGGAACCCAGCAAGACAACAGTAGCATTGCTGTACCAAATAGCACCGAAGGCCAAAGCATTAGCTGGAGTGACTGCTATATTGCTGGCACCGGTGAGAGTGGTTATATCGCAGTAAATCCACAAGATCCCAATATCGTTTTTGTGGGTGCAATTGGTAGCTCTGAAGGTGGTGGCAACAGTTTACAACGCTATGACCACCGCAGCAAGCAAATCCGTTTGGTAACCACCTGGCCAGAAAGCACTACTGGTTTAGGGGCAGAAGATGATAAATACCGCTTTGCCTGGACCTATCCTATTTTCTATTCCAAACATGATGTGAACAGTATTTATATTAGTGGCAATCATGTTTTTAAGACTACCAACGAAGGGCAAAGCTGGCAAAAAATTAGTCCAGATTTGAGCAAGGCTGATCCAGAAACCATCAAGGCCACAGGTGGGCCTATCAACCGTGATTCGGTGGGGGCAGAAGTTTATGCCACTGTTTTTGCACTAGCAGAAAGTCATTTTGAAAAAGGTGTGTTGTGGGCTGGCAGTGACGATGGGCTGGTACACATCACTAAAAATGATGGCAAAACTTGGAGTAACATTACACCCAAAGATTTACCTAAACAATGCTTAGTAAGTATGCTCAAGCCTTCTCCCTTTGACCCTGCAACATGTTATCTGGCGGCTACCAAATACAAACTGGATGACTACACGCCCTATATATTCAAAACCACTAATTACGGCAAGACCTGGACCCGCATAGATAAAGGCATTACTAAAGATCACTTTACTAGGGTCATCAGAGCTGATCCCAACCGTGAGGGACTACTCTATGCTGGCACAGAATGCGGGCTTTATATGTCTATGGATGATGGCAAAAGCTGGCAACCTTTCCAACTCAATTTGCCCGTTACACCCATCTATGATTTGAAAGTAAAAAATAATGATTTGGTAGTTGCTACCCACGGGCGGTCATTCTGGATTTTAGATGACCTCACACCGCTTTATCAATATCAGGATAGTTTGCTTAAAAAAGAAGCTCATCTGTTTAAGCCCAGAGATAGTATTCGTATTCTGCCTACTATGTACGAGGGGGCCTTTGGTGGCGCACCTGGAAAAAACTATATGGCCAACCTAGGCCATGTAGCTGCTTATATACAAAGCAAAACACCCGAAGGCGCAGATGTTTTCAACTATCTTGATAGTGGCGATAATCCACCCAGAGGGGTCATTATCACTTACTATTTATCAAAGACTTCCAAAGATAAAATCACCCTGACTCTTAGTAATAGCAAGGGTCAAGTCTTAAGAAGTTTTAGCAATTTGGATGATGACGAAAAAGCCAAACTCAAAGAAAACCCTCACCATGAAATAGGTCTCACAGCCAATAAAGGTTTTAACCGTTTTATTTGGGATATGCGCGAAAGTAAATTACCCAAAATAAATGGTGATGATGTAGCAGGTAAAGCCGTCTTAAAAGGCCCAATGGTGGCCCCAGGAAATTATAAAATGAGTTTAAAAATTGGTTCAAAAAGCCAAACTCAAGATATTACGATACTCACTGACCCGATGGCAGGTAATGTAAAAGCTAGTGATTTAGATGCACAATACAAACTCTGGAAACAAATCACCACCAAACTCATTGAGACAATTAACACCATCAATCAAATGCGGGATTTAAGAGAACAGCTTAGTGGTTGGGAAAAACGTAGTGACAAAGATATTTCCAAACAGACTAAAACGCTTAGAGAAAAGGTACTCGAGCTAGAAAAATGTCTTGCCGTTCCCGATTTGCGCCCAGGCTGGCCAGATAATTTTAATGCTGGCGCACGCTTACTAGAAAAACTTTCTACTCTAGTTTCAGTGGTGTGTATAGGCAACTATAAACCTACTGACCAAGCCCAAGAAGCCTATAAAGATTTTAGTAAGCGCATTGATGAGGTTATAGGTAAATTTGATAGTCTTTGTAAAACTGATTTGAAAAAACTAAATGACAAACTAAAACAGGAGGGTACGCCAAATGTTGTGTTAAGTGCGAATTTGTAACCCTATGTCAATGGCAAAATTGAAAGAATATACAGTCTCAGTGAATCACAAAAACACGCCGTTTTCACTTTCACTGTCATGTTGAGCGACATTCTATAAATACTTACCTATTCGTCAGTTTAAGATGCTCAATTCTAAACGAAGTCGAAACATCTGTAACGCGTTACAGATGTTTCGACTTCGTTTGCTGTGAATGACACTACCTTGGCAGTAAGCCTCGAAAGCAGAGCTTTAGTTGCTCAACATGGTTCACGAGAACGAAAGCGGGGTTCATTTTTGGTATTCACCAAGATGTTTAGTTTTGTGATTAACTGAGTCTGTATCTATACAGCGCATAAGGTGAGTAATTAAAATAAAGTACGGGGGTCTAAATTGCCCGCAATAACCAAAACACACTCATACCCACCACAATTCCTATCCATAAACGTTTGAATCGCCAAAGCACTAAACCAGCTATTGTTGCAGCCACTACACGTATCAGACTTTGATTAGATGAACCAGGAATTGAAGGGGCAACAATAGCGGCAAAAACCGTAATAGGTACAAAGTGTAAAAAACGCAACCAAAAAGCCGAAACCTTCCGGCCTGAAAGAATAAACCCCAGCAGTCTAGGAAGATAAGTGACTAGGGCCATGCCTACGATGGTCATAACTACAGACATAGGCAACCTTGAAAACGGAAAGGGGGCAGGGGAGAAAGGGAGCAGGGGAGAAAAATCCCTTTCTGTGGTGTAAAGTTCATAACGAATTCTCTTTCATAAAAAATGCACCCAGCAATGAAATAAAAACACCCACTAGCAAAATAGTTAATCCACTGTTAAGTCCTAGACCATGACTGAGTAAAAAAGCACTAGCACCCGCTATAAGACAAATTAGAATATCCAACCTATTTTTTAAGAGTGGAATAAGCATAGCTAAAAAACTTAGAGGGAAAATAAAATCTATGCCTAAGGCAATAGGGTCAGGAATAGCCTGGCTGATCAAACTGCCAAGCAGAGTGCTTAGATTCCAAGATACAAACACACTTAGCTCTGCCCCCAATAAATAAGCAAAACTGCTTTGACCACTGGCGATGGTGATGCCAAAAGCCTCATCGGTAAGAAAGTGCGCCCCCATAAATTTTTGAGACCAGGACAGCTTCATTTTTTGCCCTAGACTAAGGCTATATAAAAAGTGACGTACATTGATAATAAAGGTGGTCAGGATAATTGTAATAGGGGCTGCCCCAGTGAGGAATAAACCAGCCGCGCTAAACTGGGAACTACCAGCAAACACAATCAGGCTCATGAGCTGAGTTTCAAAAATACTCAAGCCAGCACTTCTAGCTGTTACTGCGTAGGCTAAGCCAAAGGGAATCATGCCGGCCCAAAGTGGCATAACTGCTCTAAATCCTTCAAAGAACAATTTCATTCAAGTCAGTAGCTTAACGCACAACTTGAGGCTAAAGCAAAAACGCTGTGTGGATTAACCTAATTTTTCTTTCAACCATGAAAAGGCCGCTTGCTGCATAGACAAATCAAATTTGTGCGGGCCAGGATAAAACTCACCGGTATAGTTATTTGAACCCAAGGCTTGATAATGGGAAGTGATTTTTTCATGAGCCGCATACATACCTTCTCGAGTAAAAAGTGTGTCATCTAGGTCATATTGCACCAGTAATGGTTTAGGCCCGCCACAGGTTGCAATATCAGGGTAATCACCAAATCGTGCCCAAGTAGCAGGAAACAACATCCAGGTATGATTGGCCACGTTGTGGTCAAGCATACCCTCATAGGTACTCATAAGACCAACTACCACGGAAGCCGAGATGTGACCTGAGGTAGCTTGTAAAAAGGCTGCGCGGCAACCGCCACCAGAAAGACCAATGCAACCTATCTGTTCTGCCAAAATATCGGGTCGTGAATGCAAATAGTCTAGGGCCACACGGTCTTCGTAACTCACCATGCCAGCGAAGGTTGTGCCCAGCAGACTGCAATATTTTTCCATCAGGTGTTCGTGCTGGTGTGCTGCGGTGTTATAAGCAACCACTTCACCATCGTTTCCACCCTCAGGTAGCCAAGTGTTTTGAGTAGCGGCTGCTGCAACTTGCATGGATTCTGGGAAGGTTTCTAAAGGGACTCTACGCGAGCCCCACAGAAAAACATCAGGCACAATGACGATAAAGCCTTCTAGGGCTAGCGCATTGGCAAAAGCACGGTCACCATAGGCAATTCTTCGGTGAGACTCGAGTATCGCTGTGGGCGTATCAGGACCATCGGCAATTTTTTCTTTGCCGTGATATTTATAGCCGCCGTGATCATGTAGGGCTAGGACAGCAGGTAAGGGTTTATTGACACCCTCAGGCTTCAGCACCCAAGCTTCAGTGCGTGGGCCATAACCCACTGACCAAGTAATCAACTCACCCGTTACACCATCTTTGCTCCAACGGTTTTCAACACGAACATCTTTTGGGGTGGTATCTCTTTGAAAACCTAAGACCTCGAGCAGTTTTTCCTGCGTTGGCTTTACGACAGGTAAGTGTGCTTTAGCTATAGTTACCCAGTCACTGTAAATTCCTAAATGTTTGTAAGTCATGAGGATATCTTACTTTTTTTCTTAGAACTAGATTTGATCTTGGGAGCAGGTCCCGTAGACTCACGCACAATAAACTGAGTCGGCAACTCGAGCCTTTGCTGTGGACGTTTGGGGTTTTTAAGACGCTCGAGCAACATCTTGGTCATGGCTTGTCCTATTACTTTGTTATCACGCCGAACGGTGGTTAAACGCGGAACCACGTAACTCGAGAGTGGTAGGTCATCAAAGCTGGCAATAGACACATCTTTGGGAATCTGTAACCCCAAATCATTGGCTGCTCGTATTGCGCCGATGGCTAACAAATCGTTAATCACTACCAAAGCAGTTGGGCGGGGATTTCTCGAGAGAACTTTATAGGCAGCTTGATACCCGTCCTCAATTTCAAAACCGCAATTTTCAACAAGGCGATTCATTTCAGGAATTCTTCTGCTGCGCAACATCTGGACATAAACCTCGAGTCGGTCTCAGCCTATTTTCAAATCGGCAACGCCATTGATAAAGGCAAATCGTTGATGACCCAGTTTCAAAAGATATTCTAAAAGTTCCCTCGTACCCGAGCGGTAATTGGTAGCGTTGTAATCAAAGCCAGGTGCATCAATAGCAACTACTGGACGACCTGATGCACGTAAGCGTTCAATAAGACGCTCATCTAAGAACTCTTGTGAGGTAATAATAATCAGACCACTCATAGTGCGACGCGAGAGAGCTTTAATGCAGTATTCCTCCCTAGCTTTATCTACAGAGCTATGGGCAAGAATTAAATCGTAACCTGCCTTGTAGGTCTCTTCTTCAATCCCATCAACCATTTGCCAGTAATGCGGGTTGTGAATATCTGGAATTAACAGCCCAATGGTTTTGCTATCACCCGAACGCAAGGACTGCGCTCTGGTATCAGGTTCGTAACCCAGTTGGGCAATGACCGAAAGGACACGCTGGCGGGTTTCTGTTGAGATGGGTATATTGCTCTCTAAATCATTAAGCACATAAGAAACAGTGGCCCTAGAAACACCAGCTATTTTGGCTACATCGGCTTGGGTAGGTCGTTTGGTAAGCATAAGAGGCTCATTCATATAAAACAGAATCCAGAAGTCAGTAGAAAATCTTTTATTCTGACTTCTGAAAAGCCTTTAGCAGCAGGTAGCATCTGATCATCGTTACCTGTTGATAACGGCATGATACGCCCTGCTAAAGGCTTATTCTGACTACTGACTACTTTACTCATACAAAAAGCACTTCACGTCACGCCCTTCATGTTGGACCGTAGGCGGCTCTTGCGTTTTACAAATATCTTTAACCATCGAGCAACGTGCCGCAAACTTGCAGCCCGTTCTGGAAAACTCAGCCAGCTCCATATCTGCTAGGCTAGTTTTAGTATCCCAGGTTTTATCGGGGTCGGCTTGTGGGATCGAGGCTTTAAGATTTTGCGTGTAAGGGTGTTTTGGGTTGCCGAGCACTTGTTCTACTGGACCCATCTCTACAATCCAGCCCCGCAGCATCACTGCAATGCGGTCAGCCGAATAATAAGCTGTAGCCAAATCATGAGTGATATAAATAATGCTTACGCCATTATCGTTTTTTAGTTTACGAAACATATTCACAATAGACATTCTTAAAGAAGCGTCCAGCATAGAGACAGGTTCATCAGCTACAATTAAAGAGGGTTTGGTAATCAAGGCTCTGGCAATGGCTACACGTTGGGCCTGACCACCTGAAAGTTCATTAGGATAACGCCCTTTGATTTCAGCCAGAGACAACCCTACTTGATTGAGTACACCATTGATATAATTATCAGCTTCAGAACGCGCGGCCATCTTGTAGTTATAAAAAGTTTCATAGAGATAACTATCAATGCGCTTTAGTGGACTAAAGGCAGCAAAGGGATCTTGAAAGACGGGTTGAACCTTAGCGAAAAACCAATTGCGTTTTTCGGCCTTACTCAAAGAAGCAACATCACGACCCTGATATTGCAATAAACCTAAGCTGGCATAATCCATACCCAATATCATTTTGGCCATGGTGCTTTTGCCACTGCCGCTTTCACCAGCAATCGTAAAAATTTCTGGTTTGTCTTTTTGTAAACTAAAACTAGCTTTGTCAACAGCATGAAACTGCTTGGTAGCAAACCCCTGACGAATATCAAAAATTTTAGTGACTTCTTTGGCTTCTAAAAGCATCTCAGGCTTGGACATGAGCTACCTCGTCTGAAACCAAATGGCAAGCCACACGGTGACCTGTGCTTATAGTTAGCATGGCAGGTTCTACCGTTTTACATTTCTCTATAGCAAGTGGACAACGTGTATGAAAGCGGCAACCACTTGGTGGATTATCCAGTGCGGGTGGACGACCCGGAATCCCTTCACGCTCACCACGCTCTTCAAAGGTTGGCAAAGATTTAATCAAAAACTGGGTATAAGGATGACGCGGTTTAGTCAGGATGGTACGTGTAGCAGCTTCTTCAACAAGTTTGCCTGCATAGAGTACCCCAATACGATCAGCTAAGTTGGCATGAACACCTAAGTCATGCGTAATCAAAACAATGGTACTACCTTTTTTCTGCTGAATATCTTTGAGGAGTTGAATCACCCCGCGCTGCACCACTACATCGAGAGCAGTGGTAGGTTCATCGGCAAAAATAAGTTTGGGCCAGAGAATAGTGGCTAGCGCAATGGTCACACGTTGGCGCATACCACCAGAAAGCTGATGCGGATAAGAACGCATGACTTTTTCTGGCAAGCCTAGTTCACGCAAGTAATTTCCTGTCATATCAAAAGATTCTCTTTTGCTCATGGGTTTATGCGTGACGATAAAATCATGAAAAGTATCTTGAATACGCCGCACCGGATTAAGCACATGCATGGAACCTTGCGGAATATAAGAGACTTTACTCCAGCGAATCTCCTGGCGGTCTTGTTCTGTTAGGGACGCAGCGTTTCTTTCTTCTCCATCAAAGGTATAGGTTACTGAACCACCTACTACCGTTAAGGGTGCTTGAAACTCTCCTAGCATGACTTTGAGCAGAGTGGATTTACCACAGCCTGATTCTCCTGCTAGACCATACACTTCGCCTTCTTCAACAAAAATAGAAACATCGTCTACGGCTTTTACGGTGCGCTCTACGCCGTAAGCGTTGGTGATGTAATAGGCTTTTAAGTCTTTGGCACTTACAATGGCACTCATGAGGTAGCCTTGACTTGTAAACGAGCTAGACGAGTGCGTGGATCAAGATATTGGGTAAGCCCTAGGGAGAGTAAATAAAAACCAATCACAATCACAACCGAGGCTCCAATAGGGGCGGCTAGAACCCACAACTTATTGGTAATGAGAGCCTGATAATAATTTCCCCAATAAATTTGTGTCCCAATGGTTTGTGAATTCATATCGGCCAGTCCTAGTGTTGCTAAGGTAACTTCTATGCCAATAGCAAAGAGAAAACCACTCACAATATCGGCTAGTAAAAACGGAATAATAAAGGGCAAGTGTTCACGTACTATAATTTTCAGCGTGCTCATACCAGCGAATGTTGCTGTATGGGTAAAGTCGCGTTCACGCAGACTCAGTACCTGTGAACGGTAACGCTTGGAAGGAAAAGCCCAATCCAAAAAGCCCAATAACATTCCTAGCCCCAAGAGCGTCATCTGTCCACGCAAAATCGCCGCAATCAAAATAAGTAGAGGCAATCTAGGAATCACAATAAAACTATCTACCAGCGTAGATAAAACACGGTCTATAGTGCCACCCATATAACCTGAGAACATTCCTAGAAGTACACCAATACCCCGCCCAATCATCACCGCTAAACCAGCCACAATTAAACTGTTGCGAATAGCGAAGGTCAGCATCCAAAAGACATCCTGCCCCTGCGAGGTTGTACCTAAAATATGTTCCACCGAAGGTGGCTCATTGCGCGGCACAGCTCTACGCTTGTCGGGTGAATGGGGTGAGAAAAAGGACAGAATCACCATGATCAGCGTCAGTAAGAGAATAATAAAACCATAGCGAAAGGGTGGGCTATAGCGAAATAAATCAATAATGGTTCTCATGAATACCTTACTCTTGGATCTAAGAACGGATAACTTAAATCTATTAATAGTGACGCAGTAGCAATGCCAATTATTGAGAGCAGGGTAATGCCCATGATCACATTGAAATCAGCAGCGTTGATAGCTTGAAAAAGTAGGGAGCCTAAACCTGGATAACCATAGACAGCCTCGGTAATCAGCGCACCTTCAAAGATAAGACCCAAAGAAAGACCAAGGTCAGTGACTTGGGGTAAGAGTGTATTGCGAATAAGATAAGACCAGATAATTTTGTACTTGGGCACAGCAGCCATTTCGGCAAATTTGACATAATCACTCGAGCGTTCAGAAGAAGTTAAGGTTTTAGAAATAATAAAGCGAAAAGCTAAACCGCCTATCACCAAAGATAACCCAGGCAAAAAACCATAATAAAGCAAACTGCTGATATAAGCCCAGGTAAATCCAGGCGCACCTTTTGAGCCACCGACTAAGGGGAAAATCGGCCAGTAATAAGTAAGCAGCATCAGCAATACAAAAGCCAAAATATAATAAGGGATCGGATAAATACCTACCAAGATATTTTCTAAAGCCCTAGACCACCATTTGTCAGGAAAGTACCCTGCTAGTGAACCCAAAATGAGTCCAAGAATCCAGGATATAATAATCGAGATTCCCAAGAGCCCAGCAGTCCAGCTAATACTCTTGCTAATCAGTGTATTTACAGGCGTAGGAAAGGCAATAAAAGACGGCCCTAAATCAAAAGTAAAGACTCGCTTCCAGAAACCAAGGTACTGCTCGAGTGTACTGCCTTTAAGCCCGTAAAGGTCTTCTAAAGTTTCCCTTACAGCAAGGACTCCCTCGGGTGACATATTTTGAAAGGCAGTCAGGCGACCTAGAGCATTATCAACAGGATTCACCGGGGAAAGTCTGGGAATAAAAAAAGCCAGCGTGACTCCCACAAATACGACAATGACCCACTGAAGTAGGCGCGGTAAAATAAAAGTTTGAAGTAGTTTCATAAGTTAAGAATCTCGCTCACTGCGAAAGTAGAACCCCTCCGTCACTACGTGACACCTCCCCTGTTAGGGGAGACAAAACCTTCTGTCGTAGCTTACGACTCACCATCATTTGTCATTGCGAGTCTCAGTTAAGAGTATTCTAAACATCAACTCGATTAGTCTTTGCTGCATCCACGAAGTGGAGTCTTCAACAGGGCGTATCATGCCGTTATCGTAGTTGCGCCGATGGCCAGATGCTACCTGCTGTTGAAGACTCTTCGCAATCTCATTGCTCTGACCCAAAGTGAATAGGTTTTTTGACTAATAGTAAAAACTCTTACCAATCAATCAGTGAGAGGAGATTGCTTCGTCGCTCGTTTATTGCAAAAGATACAGCAAACGTAGTTTAAAACTTTTCACACCCAAAACGCTCCTCGCAATGACGAAGGGAAATGATTTTCTACGTTCACGGTACCGTGAACGTAGAAAATATGCGATTCTCCTTTATTGTCCAGCCGTTGACTTCAGGCTTTGGAAGGCAAATTTACCGCCTTGGAACCAGTACAGAGGCATATAGCTAGGATTCTCTGAAGTGGGGAAACCTGTCCAGTATTTTTCGTCCCAAGTTACAAATTTCTTAAAGCTAATGGCAGTAATGTAGTACATATTTTCTGTCCAGTATTTTAAGAAGTCTTGAACCAAGGCAACATTTTCTGGGCTGTCAGGATTGACAGCGGCCATAGCATCAATAAATTCACCAATTTTGGGATCATTGATACGGGCTTCGTTGTTGCCACCTTTATCGCGGAAATCTGCGCCATTAGGTACATAAAAGTCTGGGTGGTAACCACGAATTTGTGGCCATGAGTCACCATCGGCTAAAGCAAAGCTGATCCAAGGCGTAGCTACTTCGTTTTGACCCACAAAACGGTTCTGGTCAATCACGTTGCGCTCGGGGCCTTGCAGATTCACTTCGATACCAAATTCACTCCACATATCAGCAGCAGCATTGGCCATACGGAAGGCATCGTTTTCATCTGGAGGTGATTGCAGGTCTAATACCCAAGCAGTACCATCAGGTTTGAGCCACTTGTCATCATCACCACGACTAAAGCCAGCTTTAATCAAGAGTTTTTCAGCAGCACCAGTATCAAACTTCCACCAGCCTGTACCGAAGACTTCACGGGGAGTACCAGGAACGGTGTACCCTTGACCTTCGGCCCAGGCTGCAATTTGGTCAGGCACAGTGGGGTCATAGGGCTTGTACATTTCGCCGCCACCGAGGTCAATTTCTAATTCATTTAGCCAAGGCTCGAGTGGGTCTAAATAAAGGTCAACCAACTTAGATGTGGGTGGAACAGGCATAGGTGTAACTTTAGCTACGCCACCAATGTATTCAGTTTGCAGTTCAACAATGTTGATTGCCAGTGCCAAAGCCCAGCGAACATCTTTATCGGCATAAAGCCCGTCAGCAGATTCTTGATTGAAAACAAAGTGTCTGGTGTCGTTTTCGTTAGGATAAGCCCAAGGAAATTCGGTGTACCAAGAACGTGCGGTAGGAGTTGTTTCTAATGTGGTTTGGAAGGCCTCGTAGTCAGCATCAAAGTAAACATCTAGTTCACCACGGGACATCGCAATAGCTTTTTTGGCACTGTCACCATAAAAAATAGTCATGATGTATTTAGGGCCAGCATTGCCAGTAACAATACCTGCTGGGGTACGCTCCCAATCTTCACGAACTTGGAAGAGTTCCCAGTAACCCGTGGGATCTGCTTGAATAGGCACATAAGAACCAAGCACCACTGGGTTAGGCAGCAAATCTGTAACCAGATCAGCAACACCAGATAAGGAATGCTCGGGCATCATGTAGATACCGTTCCAGCGAGTTTCAAACAGCGTATGAAAACGTGGGTTAGATTCTTTAAGATTTAGAACAACAGTATAGTCATCTACTTTGTCCATAGAATCTAAATACTGATTAAGCTGAGCTTTCCAGCCACCGCTACCTACTAAACCCTCAGTATCATTGATAGTTTGAACGGTGAAAACAAAATCATCAGCGTTAAACTGCTCGCCGTCGCTCCAGAAAATGTTGTCGCGCAGCTTTACCGTCATAGAAGTAAAGTCATCGTTGTATTCAGGGCCAGATACCGCAGCACCCATCAAACGTTCACCGGTTTCAGCGTCACGATACCAGAGGGTTTCCATCATTAGCGCGTGGCGGTGTGGGGTTTGACCACCTGACCACAGGTTGTAGTTACCGCTATCAGGATAGCGGTAGATTTGGTCGGCTACGAAGAGTTCTTCGCGCGGCACATCCACCGGTAAACCCGAAGGCTGGGCAAGGCTAAACGTTGCCGTTAGCAAAGCCATAAGAAATAGAAATGCGTTTCTTACCATAAGAATTATTTCCTCCCTTTATTCCTAAAGTGCCTTTGCACTCGAGGTTGAAAAATGGTTTGATGAACAGACTTGCATTCATCCTTTGTAGTGCTATATATTTACTTTTGACACGAATGACATGACTCGTGTAAACGGATACCTAGAAGACTACTGTTTTTTTATTCTCCTTGTCAATACTTGTTATGGGTTTGCTAAAGGTTGAATAAACATATTTGGGTTTTTGTATTTGCTGTATTGATTTGAGCAGGGTTCTTCTATAGAAAGATTAAGGGTTGATAAAAGGAGACTGGTGTAATGGCAAAGAAACCCAATATTGTATTGCTGGGTATTGATTCTTTAAGGGCTGATCATTTAAGTAGTTACGGCTACACCCGCTTAACGAGTCCACATTTGGACAACATTGCCAAGCAGGGCACGCTATTTGAAAACACCTTTAGTGCCCACGTGCCTACCACCAGTGCCTATGCCTCCATGCTTACCGGGCGTGACTGTTTTGGCACGCAAGTGGTGGCCCTGCGGCATCAGGGTGGATTACGCAAAGATGTACGAACGCTGGCTGAAATGCTAAAGACAGAAGGTTACAACACTACCTGTGTGGGCTTTAGTGGAAATCCAAGCTCGAGAGGTTTTGATAAATATTTAGAGTTTCCTGGTTGGGGTAGCTGGAACGAAGGACGCAGCCCCAAAGCTCAAAACTTAAATGATGTAACGATTCCAGAAATCAATCGTTTAGCAAAATCAGATAAACCGTTCTTTTTATTCTTGCGCCACATGGACCCACATGCGCCATACTTGCCACCAGCACCCTATGAGCGCATGTTCTATCACGGAAACGAAACCGATCCTAAAAATAAGACGATGAAACCCGTCATGGACTTTAAGCCTTTTCGTGATTTTTTTGCTAGCTGGATGCCGCCAGGAATCACCGATAAAGATTATGTGATTGCCCAGTATGACGGTGCGATTGCTTATATGGATGCCTGTATTCAAACTATTTTTAACACTTTAGAAGCCAAGGGCATTATGGATGAAACCATTATTGTTATCAATGGCGACCACGGTGAAACCCTTTATGAACACGAGTGCTGGTTTGATCATCACGGCATCTATGACAATGTTTTACATGTGCCTTTGATCGTTCGCTATCCAGGTAAAGTGCCAGCAGGTAAACGCATAAAAGGTTTTAATCAACATAAAGATTTAGTGCCTACGTTGATCGAGCTTGCCAACATCAAAGTTAAAGATAAATTTGACGGGCGTAGCTTGATGAAGCTGGTAGGTGATGAAGAAGCCTCTTTTGAAAGCGAATTTTATATTACCGAATGTACCTGGATGCGTAAACATGGCTGGCGTACACCGCAGTGGAAACTAATTGTAGCCCTCGAGCCTGATTTTCACTTTAAGCCCGAGGTTGAACTTTACAACTTAATTGAAGACCCACAGGAAAATAACAACCTTGCCCAAAAATATCCTGACGTTGTCGAATTGTTACGCAAGCGTATGGACGCATATATTGCCAGACGGGAAAAAGAAACGGGTCTGCCAAATCCTATGCACCATCAGGGAGATTGGCATGGACATAAAGGTGTTGGAGCCTTTAAGACTTCGCAGCAAGCCTATGACACTATGCATATTGGTGATCCCAAACAAGCCGCCAAACTTCAAGCAGAATCCAGAAAGAAGTGATGTTATTGTGTTTCATTCATTACCATGGGTCTTAAAGTCAAATGTCTTAAAGTCAGCAAAACGTCTCCTTCGTCATTGCGAGCCTCAGTTAAGAGAATATCAAAAGTCAACTAAGCTTATTATTACTCCCTCCACGAAGCAATCTCCTTGCTCTGACTTTGTAGTTAATAGGCTTTACAAAGCTGTAAAAACTCTGGTCAATAAATTAGTGAAAGGAGATTGCTTCGCCAATTCGGCAAGCAAACACTTTATTAACTTCAAACGAGACTCTACACTACGGCTCGCAATGACGAATGTAAGTGGAGGCCTGAGCACTTTAAGTGGATTAAGTGAGTGGAACTATTCATGAATACTTCTCTAAGTACTACACAAATTGAAAGCTATCAGGAAAATGGATTCATTGTCATTGATGATTTTTTGACTCCTGATGAACTCAAGCATTGGCGACAAGCTGTAGGTGAAGCAATTAGCTCGAGGGGAAATACCAAACTAGCAGGACGTGAAAAAGATGCCAAGTGGCAAGCCGGTGACGGTTACTATGACCGTGTATTTGTGCAACGCATTAACCTCTGGCAGGACAGCCCTGCCATGCACAAACTGATGCTTGACCCACGCCTGGGTAAAATGGCAACAGAGCTAGCTGGGGTAGAAGGCATTCGCATCTGGCATGACCAGGCACTGATTAAGCAACCTTGGGGAAACCCGACAGGCTGGCACTTGGATAATCCTTACTGGTCATTTTTTTCTAAAAATGCAATTAGTATTTGGGTAGCACTTGATGATGTAACTCATGACAACGGCTGTCTTTATTTTGTCCCGGCCACACACAAAACGGCTACCTTTGATAATGCCAGCATTGGACAAAATATTGGCGATTTATTTAGGGTGTATACCCAGTGGTCAACACTCGAGGCTACGCCCGCCATCATGAAAGCAGGCTCGTGTTCTTTTCACAATGGTTTAGTGGCGCACGGTGCAGGTGCGAATATGACCCCCAGAGCGCGCAGGGCTATGACCTGTGCGTATATGCCAGACGGCAGCACCTTTAATGGGCAACAAAATGTTTTACCTGAAGATTATTTTAGCCAATTAAACAAGGGAGATGTTTTGGAGAACAACGAACAAAACCCACTTATCTATCATGTGAGTAAATCCTATGTCACAGCTTAGTCAGGTCGTTTATTTGAGAAAATATAGTTCGTTTCGACTTTTACTCTTCCTTCGTCATTGCGAGTTTCAGTCAAACCTGATTTCGCTACCAACTAAGCAAATCATTGCCTGCTCCACGAAGCAATCTCCCGTCATTGATTTTGCAAGCAATGGGTTTTATAAGACTATAAAGACACTTGTCAATAAATTAGTGAAGGGAGATTGCTTCGCAGGTTTAATCAAGAATAGTAACGTCAATTCCAAGTCAAACCCTAAACTGCGGCTCGCAATGACAAATGTGGGTGAGTATCTGAGTACTTTTGTATTCTATAGTAAAACTATTTTGAAAGGATAAACATGTTAAATGTAGCCATTATCGGCATGGGTGGAATTGGGAACACCCACGCTCGAGTTTATGAAAAACATCCTGATTGCAAAATTGTGGCCGTCTGCGATGCCATCCCAGAAAAAGCCAAAGAAGCCGCAGAAAAATATGGTGCTCAAGGGTTTATTTCGATTGCTGAAATGCTAGCAACCGGCTTAAAGATTGATGCTGCTAGCGTGTGTACTGCCGGAAAAGAAAATGGCGGTGACCACTACGAGCCGACTATTGAACTTTTGAATGCTGGCATTGCTGTGCTGGGTGAAAAACCTATCTCTAACGAAATTCCTAAAGCCGAAGAAATGGTGGCTTTAGCTAAAAAGAAAAATGTTCGTTATGGCATTAACTTAAATCACCGCTTTACCCCAGCGGCCTATCTGGCTAAGGATTGGGTCAAGCAAGGTCGCCTTGGCGAACTGAATTTAATTGACTTAACCATGTGGATTAATAATCCTAACGAAAGTGCTGATCATTTTCATATGCGCGCACTTCACCCGCATTCTTTTGACATCATGCGTTACTTTGCGGGTTCAGAAGCCAGCAAGGTTCAGGCCTTCTTCAAAAAAGGCAAAGGGCGCAATACTTGGACTAATGTGCAGGTCAATGTTTTGTACGAAAACGGCATCATCGGGCATTTGCGTGGAAGTTATGAAGGCAACTTTGGAGCTGCTGGAACCTACGGACTAGAAACACTGGACGTAGTTGGTTCGGAAGGTCGCTTTGTCCTAAAAGATGCCTGCGAACACCTCACTTTTTATCCACGCTATGAAAAAGAACTCGAGCAGCAAGATTATGTTGGTGGCATGAAACACTTTAGTGAAACCTTTGCCAGCCGCATCACTATATGGATTGATGAAAATCTAAAAGGTGTAGATCCCAAAGATATTTCTGCCTCTGGCCAAGATGCACTTAAAGGCCAAAAGGTGATTGAAGCCTGTATACAATCATGGGAGACAGGTCAGGTGATTACACTCTAATATGTTTACGGTTATTGGACGCGGACATTCAGGAACCCGAGCTATTTCGCATACGCTCTATGCCAGTGGTGTGTATATGGGCAATATGCTCAATGCTTCAGGAGATTTATTGCCGCCAGATAAAATGTATGAGGCTTGCCGTGTTTTTGCTAGATATGTGGATTGGAAGGGCGGACTCGAGTGGGATTTTAGTAGAGCTATCAATGCAGATATTCCAGAAGAGTTTACACACCTTATTGAGTCCTATCTGAAATCTGTACTAGCAGATAAATCCAAACACAAGGGTTGGAAAATTCCCGAAACGACACTTGTTTTCCCCTGGATTTTACGCATGTATCCAGAAGCAAAATATATTTTTTGGATACGTGACCCACGCGACTCTATTTTGCAACAACACAAAACCGATGACATGCGGGAATTTGATATTCAGTATCCAGCTACCCATGATGAACGATTACGCAGAGCGATTTCTTGGAAGTATCAATATGACCTAGTGAAAGCTACACCTAAACCTAAACACTGGCTCGAGGTGAGATTTGAAGATTTTGTTTTGAAGCAAGAAGATACACTGGCAAGACTCGAGGACTTTCTAGGAATTCCCCTAGGACGCATCATTGTAAGACCAGACGCAGTAGAGCGTTACAAACATGATCAGGGGACGCATTATTTTGATTTTTTTGATGAGGCGATGAGAGAGTACAGCTATGAGCAATGAGTCATGAGCAATGAGATTTTTCTTTTAACTCATTGCTCATTGCTAGTTGCTCATAGCTAGAAAGGACATTTATGAAACTAGGCGCAAATACAGTTCTATTCGGCGGACACTCAATGGAAACGGCGTTTAAGCACTTGGCTATAGCTGGCTATGACGGCGTGGAAGTCTCGGCAATTGATGGCATGAGTGAACATTTGGTCATTAGTCGTTGGAAAGAAATTGCCCCCGAAGTCAAAAGGTTATCCAAGGAATATAACCTCGAGCTTCTAGCAATGGAGCAACCCCGCCAAGACCCAGATATTATGGAAGCCGCCATGCAGGCCGCCGTTGAAATTGGTATCCCCATCATCAACTGTGGGCCAGGTGGTAAAACCGATGACGAAGATAGCTTTCAAGCCTCGGTTGAATCACTGGGTAAACTTGCTGACCGTGCTGCACACTATGGTGTCATGCTTTGCGTGAAAGCTCATGTAGGGCAGAGTGTTTACAACACCCCTACTACCTTGCGAATTATGGAAGCAATTTCTTCACCAGCTTTTGGTATTGATATGGACCCATCACATATTTACCGAGCCAATGAAAATCCTGTAGAGGCCATCGCAGCAGTTATCTCGAGAGTTAAGCATGTTCATATTCGTGATTGCAAAGGCCGTCAGCAAGGGCCAGGTACAGCAGAAAACCAAGCTAATGGCCGTGGTGACATTGATTTGGTTGGCTATATTCGCACGTTGCATCAGGGTGGTTATAGCGGGCCACTGAACCTCGAGGTTATTGGAGCAAAAGATTATGATGTCACCCGCTGTAGCATAATTGCTGCCGAAACCAAAGGTCATATGCAAGCCTGTTTACAAGCCTGCGGTGCAAGATAGTATGTTTGTCATTGCGAGGAGCGAGATAGTGAGGCAATTAACCTCTATTAAGTCTATTGCATCATTTGGGCAAAACGAGCGACGAAGCAATCTCCTTGCTCTAACTTTGCGACAACATAAGAGCAGGGAGATTGCTTCGCATTTTATTACTGAATAATCGTATTTATTTTCAAATAATGCTTAAACTTAGGCTCGCAATGACGAAATAAAACAGGGATAAAAACAAGGCGGCTTTAGCCCCTTGTAGAAAGGAATTTATGGCCACCAAAATCACTAATCTCACTTGTGAATATCTAACCAATCCTATAGGCATAGATATCACCAATCCACGTTTGTCCTGGCAACTTTCAGCAGGTCGGCAAGGCGCAGCACAAACTGCTTATCACCTTCTTGCTGCAAGTGATCCCAAACTTCTAAAAGCAGGCAAAGCCGACTTGTGGGATAGCAGCAAAAAAGCCTCTGACCAGTCTATACAAATTACTTATAAAGGCAAAAAACTTTTTTCGCGCCAGCGTGTGTACTGGAAAGTAATTGTATGGGATGAACAAGGGAAAGCCAACGAAAGCGAAACTGCTTTCTTTGAAATAGGACTTCTGAAGCGCACAGATTGGAAAGCCAAATGGATTGCTGGCTCACTCACAGGTGGCGCACGCCACAGTGTGCCTGTGCCTTTTTTTAGAAAGCCGTTTAAGCTGCCTTCTAATGTTGCGTCAGCAAGACTTTATATAACTGCTTTAGGTGTTTACGAATGTTCGTTAAATGGGCAAACGATTAGCGATGACGTATTAAATCCTGGCTGGACAGACTACAACAAGCGTGTTCGTTACTGTGTTTATGATGTCAGCAAACAACTTAAAAAAGGTGACAATGTTTTAGGTGCGATACTGGGTGATGGATGGGCTAGTGGTTTTGTGGGATTAGGCAACAGGCAGCTTTATATTGATAAACCACAGCTTTTAGCACAGCTCGAGATTACCCTAAAAAACGGCCGCAAAGTCACGATCATTTCTGACCAAAGCTGGAAGCATCAGCACGGCCCAATTATTGAAAGTGATATGTTTATGGGTGAAGCCCATGATGCAAGGCTCGAGCTTAAAGGCTGGAACACGACACGCTACAAAGACAAAGATTGGCTCAAGGTTGAAGCAGGTCAAGAAGTCAAAGCTGCACTTGTAGCCACCAATGAACCCACCGTCAAACGCATTCAGGAAATCAAGCCTGTGGATAAACCTGTGAATAAGAGTGATTTCATTAGGCGTAAATTTGTTTTTGATATGGGACAAAATATGGTGGGCTGGGTGCGCTTAAAAGGTAGTGCGCCAGCAGGAACCTCGGTGGTGATACGTTTTTCAGAAGTCTTAAATCCTGATGGCAGTATCTACACCACCAACTTGCGTGATGCCAGAGCTACCGATGTCTATACTTTCAAAGGTGAAGGTGTAGAAACCTGGGAACCCAAATTTACTTTTCACGGCTTTCGTTATGTCGAACTGATGGGCTACCCAGGTGAAGCCACCGAAGACACCATTACCGGCATTGTGTTGCATTCTGATATGGAACAAACTGGTAGCTTTGAATGCTCTGACCCCACCATCAACCAATTGCAAAGCAATATCTTGTGGGGACAAAAAGGAAACTTTTTGGATGTACCCACCGATTGCCCGCAGCGTGATGAACGTTTGGGTTGGACAGGTGATATTCAAGTCTTTGTGCGCACTGCAGCGTTTAATATGAATGTGGCTGGTTTTATGACTAAGTGGTCACAGGATGTTGAGGATTCTCAAAGTGATAAGGGTGCAGTACCGGCAGTCGTGCCTGGCGTTATTCCAGACTTAAAAGATGGTGGCCCTGCTTGGGCAGATGCAGCCGTGATTTGCCCTTGGACTATTTATCTTTGCTATGGCGACACAGGTATTTTAGAAAAGAACTACAAAAGCATGAGCCGTTTTATGGATTTTCTAAAAGCTGAAAGCCCCGGACTTATTCGCTGCGCTGAAGACTATAAAGGTTGGATGGGGTTTGGTGACTGGCTCTCTATTAATGCTGATACACCAAGGGATTTAATCGGTACAGCTTTTCTAGCTTATGACGCAAATTTGATGTCTAAAATTGCTGGTATTTTGGGCAAGACTAAAGATGCAGCAATGTATCAGAAACTTTTTGAAGATACCCGCACAGCTTTTCAAAAACGCTTCCTCAAAGGTAGCAAAGCCAAGATGTCTAAAGCAGCCAAGCGTCGCCTAGAGGTAAGTCAGGCTGATAACATCTCGAGGGGTAACTTAGAAGTTGTTGACTATGGCCCCATCAAATCTGAAGTGTTTAACACTGATTTGTTTACGCCCATGCAAACTGCTTATGTTCTAGCCTTACATTTTGATTTGCTGCCAGAAAATCTGCGAAGTAAAGCCGCCAAAGAATTGGTTGCAGACATTAAACGCCGTGGTATGCATCTTTCTACTGGTTTTGTGGGCGCACCTTATTTGCCCCATGCACTAAGCAATCATGGACAGCTCGAGGCTGCCTATGAACTCTTGCATCAAAAAACTTGGCCCTCTTGGCTCTATTCTGTAACCCAAGGTGCAACAACCATATGGGAACGCTGGGATGGCTGGACATCTGAACGCGGCTTTCAGAGTGCAGAGATGAATTCTTTTAACCACTACGCCTATGGTTCGATTGGATCATGGCTTTATCAAACTGTGACAGGCATTGAAATTGATCCAGAAGGTCCAGGGTATAAACAAAGCATCTTACGCCCACAACCCCATAAGAGCCTAACCCACGCTTCTGCCAAACTTAAAACGGTATACGGGAACCTAGAATCAAGCTGGAAACAAAGTAAAGGTAAGTTTGAATGGAATGTGGTTGTACCACCTAATACTACTGCTACTGCACACTTACCAATAAATGGAAAAGTTAGTTTGAATGGTAAAAACGTTGAAGGCTTGACTCACACCTTGTCTGCGGGTGAATATCAGTTTGTTGTAAGGTAGTCAGAGTTTAGGAATTAGAATGTTTTTTACTGAATTCTGATAACTACGAATGCGAACGGGATGAGTGTTTCCGTTCGCATTCGACTTTAGCACCTAATTCATATCTTCTGAAGCTATTTTTTTACTCGAACAGAACTAGCCATTTGCTTGCCCTTCAATCAGTTCTCTTAACTGAAATTCATGACGAATCGGGTGCATGGCGGCGTGTTCCAACATGACATCAATCCAGTAGTGCGTTTCTCCTGAAATGTATATTGTGGGCTCGAGCCTTTCGTCTGGAACGTCTGCGAGTGACAACCGCCAGCGTTCTAACAGATGCTCGAGATAGCTGTCTGCTTCATCGTCAATCACATCAAGGTTTGGCACTGGTTTTATCTGCGGGTCAGGTAGCTCTAAATATTTGCACATCCCCATCATGTACCTTCCTGCCGAATTCAAAATATGACTCAACAAGTTCTCTAACGATTGGTATTTTTCTTCACCTGTAACAGGAAGTAGAAGGTTTGCAGCTTTTGCTTCTTTCCAAACTGCTAAGCACTGACGCAAATGTTTTTCGTGCAATAATACTAAGGCTCTTGCACCTCGAGATGTATAGTTGCTAAGTTCTTCAGTTTGTTGCATAAGTTCTTTTAACTGAAACTCGTGACGAATCGGGTGCATGACAGCGTGCTCCAAATTTCCGTCAATCCACCACCGCGTTTCGTCAGGAACGTAAGTCGTAGGCTCGAGTTTTTCATCTGACACGGTCACGAGTGGCAACCGCCAACGTGCCAAGATGTGCTCGACATAGCTATCTGCTTCTGCTTCAATCGTGTTACTATCTGGCACATCTCTTATGTCTGGGTCGGGTAGCTCGAGACGCTCGCATATTCTGACCATATTTGGTCCTGAATCCAGAATATGTTTGAGCAAGTTCTCTAAGGATTGATACGCTTCTTCACCTGTCACAGGAAGATTGATGTTCTCTGCCTTTGCCTGTTTCCAGACCTCCAAACACTGCCGCAAGTGTTTTTCGTGTAAAAGCACCAAAGCTCTGGTGGCTCGAGATGTATAATTATTAAGTTCTTCAATCATAGTGGTACCTTTCATGAGATATATAAAGTTCAATACCCAATGAACGCAAAGGAACACAACTCTGCGTTCGGCAATCATTTTCGTTTTTAATAGCTTAGAAAACGTGCTAGATGTTGCTTTGGATATTGCGCATTTGCATCATAATGACACCCCTATCCTGTCTCAACAAAACCACTCGGGCTTGTGAAAGAGTTTAGCACCTTGAGTTTAGGTATGCCAAATAGTAATGGTGGAAATGTGAGGGAATGTAAGTTTGTTGTAGAGTATTCAGAACACAGTATTCAGAATATTTTTTACTAACTTCTGACTACTAACTTCTGGAGGAAGCAATGCTAACAGATAAACAAATCGCTATCTTTCACACTAACGGTTTCGTCAACGGCGGCAAAGTTTTAGGTGATGACGAAGTAGATATTTTGCGTTCAGAAATTGATCGTGTGATCGAGCATCAAAACGATAACAGTATTCCTCAACCTGTCTTGCTTAGAAATTTAAGTGGCAATGACAAGGCTCCTGTTTGGCAAATTGTAAATATCTGGGAAGCCAGTAATCCTTTTAAGGATTTAATTTCTCGAGAAACCATTGTAGAAGGTTTAGCTCAGCTTACCAAAGCCACAACCTTGCGCATCTGGCATGACCAGATTCAATACAAACCTGCCCAAATTGGCGGTGTAAATATGTGGCATCAGGACGCACCCTTGTGGCCCATTCTTGCACCTATGACCGAAGTCACGGCTTGGGTTGCATTAGATGATGTAGATGTAGACAACGGTTGCATGAGCATGGTTCCAGGTTCACACTTGTGGGATAATCATATTGATTTTCTAAACAGTTTTAAGAGCTATGAAGATATGCCTAGTGAATACCAAGGTCACAAGATAGAGATTGTGCGCTGCCCAGTGAAAAAAGGGGAAGTGCATTATCACCACGCGCTAACCTGGCACGGCTCTCACGCCAACACCAGTGGGCGACCACGCCGTGCCATTGCGCTGCATTACATGACACAGGATACTCGCTATGTGGTTAGTGGGGAACATGTGATGAAAACCTTTGTTGAAGTAGCTGATGGTGAAATGATGCAGGGGGGGCATTTTCCGGTTGTTTATGAAAGTTGATTATTGAAATTATTGATAATGCACTCTTATAGTAGTTGGCATCTTACCTACAAACTGAACTAGAGCCGTCAAGCCGTGCTAGGCTGATAGTTATCTATGCCCTTACATGCTAATAATTTAGCGAACATACCTTTTTTTAAAGAAGTAGAAGCAAAGCATTTACAGATTTTGGCAACGCAAGCCCTGTCACTTAATGTTGTGCCAGAACAAGTTGTTTTTCTCGAGGGCGAAACCTCTCAAGGGCTTTATGTCGTTGAAGATGGCTGGCTTAAAGGCACAAAAATTATCCAGTCTGGTCGTGAACAGGTTTTGCGTTATTTTGGTCCGGGCGAAACTATTAATGAGGTGGGGCTGTTTTTGGATGCTCCTAACCCAGCTACATTGATTGCCCTCGAGGACTCGAGGGTCTGGCTTATTCCGCGCCAGGTCGTATTAAACCTCATGGAGTCCAATTCTAAATTTATGCACAGTATGACTAGAAACTTAGCCCAACGCCTTCTTTATGTAGTAAGCCTGGTAGAAGATTTATCTCTTTTATCGGTTGAAGCCAGATTTGCTAAGTTTTTACTCGAGCAAGCCGAGGATGATATTTTTATCCGTCGCCGCTGGGCTACTCAGGCTGAACTAGCCTCACGTCTGGGTACAGTGCCAGATGTTTTGCATCGGGTCTTACGCAGTTTTAGCGAGGCAGGGATCATCGAAGTGCAGCGGCAACAAATCATAATTCTCAACAGAGCAGATTTAGAAGAAAAAACCAAACTTGCCTGAAATCCGACAAAAGTCGAAGAAACCTTGCTAGGTCTGGGTCTATCCTTAGACATGCCTTAAGTACAGGATGTGCAAAAAGGCAAGAAAGGAAGAATCATGACCGCAACCTTAAATCGAGCTACTTTTACAAGCAAAATTGACTTTACTCAGACCCAACGAGATGAGCTAGTCAGGCTCTTAAATCAGCAACTTGCCGACACCTCCGATCTTCACTCACAAGCTAAACAGGCCCATTGGAATGTTAAAGGAATGAATTTTTACAGCCTTCACCTGCTCTTTGACCAATTGGCTTTAAGTATCGAGCCTTATATTGATACCTTAGCTGAACGCATCACCACTTTAGGGGGCGTAGCACAAGGCACACTCAGAATGGCAGCCAAGGACTCGAGACTGCCTGAATTTCCCACTCAGCCACAAACGGGTGAAGCTTATCTTAAAGCCCTTATCGAGCGAGTAGCCACTTACGCAGCTTCAAACCGAAAAGCTAGTCTGAGTGCGGCTGAGTTAGCCGAACCCAGCACAGAAGATCTCTTGATCGAGATTTCTAGAGTAGTAGACAAACAACTGTATTTTCTCGAGTCCCACTTGCCAATAAACGTTTAATAGCAAAACTAAACACCCCTCCAACCCCCAACAAAAAAACTCTTTGAAAGGACCTAATACCATGAAAAAAATTCTAAGTACCCTGATTGTTCTACTTAGCTTAACCTTTATCAGTGCTCAAACGCCCCAACTTCCCTTACCTGAGACCTTACCTTTAGAACCCAGTGCAGAGCAAATGCGTAGTGCGCTTATCGAAACTCAGGCCAGCCTCTGTCGTGATATTAAATATGCCGCATCCGTTTTAACCAAAACTGGAACCTTAGCAAACGCTATACCTGTAGTCATGGAAATGACTGGTTTGCAACCTGCTGATATTGAAGCTAAAGAAGCTGAAGCCTGTCGCAGTGACTTATCCACCATGACCCTAGAGGAAATCCGTGCCAAGAATCAAATTGCAGTGTGGTTAACCGAAGTTCACATGGCAGCTATGGATAAAGTAATTACTGCACCCTAAACCAAAAACGCTTTTTGCTTGAGGTGGCAGTCCTGCCACCTCAAAGAAAGGATACTTATGTTTACATCTACAAAAGCCATGCCAAAATCACTCTCGAGAAATCACTGGATAAACCTTGGAGTCCAAGCCTTAATCTTTAGTGTGCCTACCGTTGTCATCACTCAAGCTATTGCCCTCTTGATCTGGCCAGATATCCGACTTTTTGAACCCCTAAACAGCTTTGGTCGTTCAGCACTCTTTACGGCTGTTCCTGTCATTGGCGCAACGTTACTATTCGCTTTTTTATACTCTCGCATAGCCCAACCAAAAAAACTTTTTAACCGCATTGCTTTTATGGTCCTTGTCATCAGTATTATTCCTGACTATCTTTTACCTGTACCCCACAAAACCTTTTTGGCTAGCACTGTAACGGCCTTCTTGCATGTGGTGGCTGGAGTAATTACTATTCTGGTATTACAGCAAGGTGTTAGGGAAGTAAAGAAGCCCGTTTAGATTTGGAGTCATGTATGAAAGTAAACCAACCAAGACTCATGGCTTGCGGCACATTGTGCTGCAAAGAATCAGAGCAGATCATTATGCGAGGCATGAAGTTATTTGACAAACATGCTCATGCCTTGGGTCGAGTGGCAGCAGTTCAAGAACAGGAAGGTTATCTTACTCATATCTTACTCAACTCCCAACCCTGCTTACGCATACCCATTTCATTTATAGAATCTATAGAGTCAGAAAGTATTTATTTAAAGCTCGAGGAAACAGATCTAAAAAGCCTGAAATGATCCTATAGTATTAAAGACTGATTTACAACCTTGTGATTGAAACACCTAAAGTTTCTCTACCAAACTCTGAATTCTTGTATCAATTGAACAAGCTCAGGCTTGGCTACTTCCACTGGCACTAATCCCATTCCTGTTCCAGCTAACAAAAGTTGCCCCTTAATCTCATCAGGTTTGAAATAAGCCTGTTTGGTTTGAATCCCCAAGGCTCGAGCTTTCTCCAGGATTTTTTGCCTAGTAATGCCTTCTAAGCCACCTTGTAGAGAATACAAAATGTCATCTTGAAAAAGAAACAAACTACTTCTACTTCCATCAACCAAGTAATCCTGACTATCGGTTAGTAAGCCTTCAAAAGCCCCAACCCCATCGGCTTCTTTTTTTGCCAAACGGTAAGGCAAATAATTACCCGTTTTGTATCTTCCTAGTTGTGGATGAATTTGAATACTGCTGAAATGCACCTTAACCCCTTGTGTATATTGCTCTGGGGTAGGTGGAATAAGTGGACGAATACTCGAGCTTACAAAATCACCACTGGTGACCAAACGTAAAAGATTTAATCCTGATGTGTTTTGATGTTTGAGTAGTTCTTGCTCGAGTCTTTCAAAGCCAGCAAAGCCTAACCCTAAAGCCTCACTGTGGTTTTTAAGGCGGTCAAAATGCTCGTGTAACCACAAAGGTTTACCTTGTTCTAAACGTAAGGTTGTGAATACAAAAGCCCCATGCCAGAGTTGTTCAGGTAAATTCATTAATTCTATTAAGACATACTTATAGATTTAATTTGGTAAGGCATTATTTCTTGTAGGGATTAGTCATGACTAATCCCTACAAGAAATAATGAACTCATTAGGGCTTTGGCAAAACAAACAGTGTAATACTGGCCCCTGGCAACGATGTTGAAAGTTTTCCTGCACTTAGGGTTTTATTTGCTTCTTTGACAATCGCATTTAGATTTGCAGCACTGTAACGGTATACTTGGGCAGTAGAGTCAGCAAAATTTTTGACAGTTAAATCAACAGCTCGACTCGAGTCACTTTTGTTTATAGCTATAATCGTCAAAGCCCCGTCAGTACGTTCGGCAGCATAAAGACTCACTTTACTTTGGTCTTGACTAATGGCTCTTAGATTGGTTTGACCAAAGCCTTTACCAGTGCCGTCATAATTGCGGTACATACGAAAAGCAAAGACTCCAGGCACGTTTCCGTCTGGCATTTCCCACAAAGAGGCCATGTCTACACGCTCACGGCCAAAAATGCCCAAGACATCAGCCTGCGCCAGTGCCCCATTGATGTCTTTAAGTCCACCCCAGTTGTATTCGGTGATGGCTACTTTGGTTCCAGGATAGTAAGTGCTGATCCAGCTCCGCATCCGCGGAATTAGTTTTACAGTATCGCCAATCCAGCTCTCGTCTTGATAAGTAGGGTCCCACAGGGCTCTGGTGCTACGCAAACGCAAAGCCTTTGTGGCAGGGTCAACTGTATCAGACAAAGTTACATTGGGAGCTTGTGGATAAAAGTGTAGATCCAAATAGTTAAGCAAACGTTTGGCATTGGTAACTTCATACTTACGCAACTGATCTAAATACCAAGCTACTAATTCCATATCCCCATGCGCTAGTCGGTCAGGATGGTTATTGGCTACATTAAAACCACCAATGGCTACGTCCTTGGCACTGTAAAAATAATTTGACCAACCCCATTCGGCTGGTCCCACTGTAAGGGCAGTAGAGTCAGCTAGTTTAATCGCAGATGCATAGTCAATCGTGCGTTGCAAAAGTTCGTCATAGCTTAGGGGTTCGGGGTGAATATCGCGGTGAGTGCTGTTCCAAAGAGCAGGTTCATTGTCTAGTGAATAATAACGAACTCCACCAGCACTAGCCCGGCCATATTGAGCAACTAATTCTCTGACCCATCCACCTACAAAGGCTGGGTTAGCTGCAATACTGGTATCCGTTGGATCATTGCCAGTTACAAAACTGCCATCAGGTTTAATTCCATTACCGCACTCAGGATGATTAGGATTAAGTTCTTTCTGAGGACCATATTTACTTATTAAAAACCCACAGGCAAATCCTGCACCCTTGGTGACCCAGCCAGTCATGGGCATAGTCAGAAGGGTTTTGGTATTAGTGCGCCGATTTTGGGCAATAAAGGCCGTGGGATTTTCCTGAGGAGAAGTAGCATTTTCAAAATACCAGTCTGAACCACGATTGGTGTTATTTACCTTGTAGTTATAACGGCTAACAGCATTTCCACCTGAGCGGTTAAAGGGCAAGCGCAAATCACTAGCTAAACTTTCATTCGCCCAACTTAGTCCATAAATATCTTCTGAGATAGCGTAGCGTTGCAAGGTGGTATCTACCTCGAGTTTGAGTGCTGTAACAGGTGGAATGGTTCCTTTTTTATAAAAGCTAATTTCGTCTAGATAAAAGGTATTTTGCGCTGCGCCTGAGGTATCTTGCCACACCACACCCGAAACACTTTCAGGTGAGCCCAGTTGGGAAAGAGCCAGATCAACCAAGGTCCAGGTATTGGCAACTGGGGTGATGACTTGTCCAGGCTCGAGGATGACTCCTCCTTCATCAGCTAGATTGACTCGTAACTTTTGATTGCCTGCACCACCATGAATCCAAAAGCGCAAACGGTTGACTTGGCTAGCATCAACATAGCTATCACTATGCAAAAAAGCTCCAGCCCAAGCCTCGGTCATCGTCACAGCCAGTGAAGCCGTTCCAGTATGAATCTTGGCAAAGCTAAGTGGGTTAAGCCTAGTACCCCATGACCAGCTATAAAATCCTGATTCATAGCTGTCAAAATAAGCATTGACCTGATTGAGTGATGGCGTAGGCGGTGGTGGACCAACGGGTGTATTGATTTTAATAAAGCTGATGTTATCTAGCTTAAATTCGCTTAGACCCGCACCTGTATTGTCTTGGAAGATAATGCCACTAATGCTGCTAGATGCACCCAGTTCTCCTATAGGAATACGTACCCTAGTCCAGGTATTGGCTGGCGCAGGGATTACTAGACCAGGCTCGAGAAAGGTCCCACTCTGATCAACTAATTTGACCCTCAGATTCTGCCCACCGCTACTTCCACCATTGATATAAAACTGCACCATGTTCACTAAGCTGCTATCAACCAAGGTATCGGTGTGCAAAAACAAAGCTGCCCAGGCATCGGTAATAGTTGCAGAAAGAGCCTTGGAATTATTTAGTCCTCCATTAGCAGCCAGATTGACCGTTGTTCCCCAAGACCAGCTTTGCCAGCCGCTACTTAAAGCATTTCCGTAAACTCCAATGGAGAAAACCTCGGCCTCTAAATCACTATTGGTAGATTGACTTGCACAGGCTGATAATAAAACTAATATATAGACCCACAATATTTTTCGCATGTAGACTCCTTTGGGTTTAATACTTTTAAATTTAGGCAGTTGACGTACCTATACGATAGGTAACATGGTATAGGTCAAACATATAATGATTCTTAGATAAGCGTGAGGAGAGTATTAGTGAGGTGGTTTACAGTTGGCTACGGTGTCCAAGAACTTCAAGAAAGCTGCCATGTGGCTTCAATACTATATACTTGATAAAAGACAGAAAATAAGTAATTAAGTGAGGTGGGTACTTGGAAAGTGTCACAAAATCTTTAGATCCCAACGAGCAACCCTTCATTACAGTTCTAGTGGTGTGTTCACATCGAATTATGCAAGCAAGTTTGTGTGAAATGCTCGAGCGTCAGAACTTTAAGACCACCACGGACCTTGCTCAGGCAGATGTAGTCGTTATTGATTTATCACAAGTATCCCCACCTTATCCATTACCGTATTTACATGTGCCTAATTTGGCACTCGTCAAAGGGCTCGAGCTTGAAATAAAAGTGCTTCTATCCAATGGTTACCACGGGTATCTACACCAAGATTCAGAGCCACCCCTCTTGTTTAAGGCTCTAAGGGCCATTGCCAAGGGGGAATTTTGGGTTGAGCGTAAAGTCATAGCTGACCTATTTGAGCAAGATAAAAATTCAAAGTTAACCCGTCGGGAACTAGAGGTTCAGTCTTTGCTAGAACAGGGTCTAAGTAACCAGCATATTGCCGATCATTTGGGTCGTTTCGGTAAGTACGGTTAAGGCCCATATCTCGAGGTTGCTTAGTAAGTTTAAGGTTCAAAGCCGCCTCGAATTAGTGGCTCGTCAGTCCCATCAAATCTTTAGACCCAAGTAGAAATTGCCTCATTAGACATCTTGCGAAATAACGAGAGTGCAGACAGGACAAGGCTTAACGGTCATAAGTAAGGTTACAAATAGCAGCAATAAGGTGAAGCCTAAGTCCAAACCGCCTGCGTTTGTTGCGGTAAGTTTCCTTGAGAATACGAAAGATTTTGAGGTCACGGATGACATGTTCGATGGTGATGCGTAGGCTAGCGAGTTTAGAGTTTACCTTCTTTGCGGCTTTGCTCAGGGGTTTCTTAGGCGGTTTGCGCTGAGGAGTTTGGCTGTTGCTATGGAAATGTTGGAGTCCTTGATAGCCTCTATCACCCAAGACTTCACTGAGTTCATAAAACTGGATGTTGGAGCGTTTGAAGAGTTTGAAGTCATGCTCACGTCCTTTACCGACTAGAACATACAAGATTTTCTTGCGTTTTTTATCAATGACAACCTGTGCCTTCAAAGTATGTCGTTTTTTCTTACCTGAGTAGTACCTACGCTGTTTTTTTTAGGTCGTTCCATTGGGGTTTCAGCGACATCTATAATCACAATATCCCAATGACTTTCCTTGAGGGTTTTTCTACCTGGTAAGTGGAAATCTTTGCTTTTTAACAGCAGTTCCTCTGTTTTCGTGACAATCCCTTGGGCTGGGGACTCATGTATTCCCCAGTCTATGGACAATCTTAAAAGGCTTGGATACTCTCGCAGATACTGCAAGGTCATCAGCACTTTGTCTTCTGATAACAGCTTACTCTTGCGTCCTGCTGTTTTTCCAGCTTCGTATTCCTCGATCACTCTTACCATAAGTTTATAGATCTTGAACCTTACCCCAACCAGCCGTTTGAACCGCTTCTTATTCATCTTCTTCAGCCAAATATAACTACCCTGTTTTGTCTGCATCCCTTATAAAACGCTACTTCTGCTAATTTCGCAAGATGTCTAATAGATACTATACTTAAGTTGTACAAAAATTAGCCACAAGTCTAGTCAACTAACTCAACTATGGGCTAATTGCATTTTGTTTGCCATTATTCTAAGCTAACGTTAATCTAATTATCATTAGAGAGGTTGAATGAAGCTTTTATCCATAAGCAAACTGCAGGGTTTGTACTTGGGCATTAAGTAACTGAGGCCGGTCTAGGGAAGTCCTGAGTCAGGACATTTGATTTGTCAGTATTGATTTATTGACAAGAGGAGGACATAAGTCATGACACAATTGCGAAAATTTTGTTTAGTTCTTAATAGGCTTTACTTTCAGAAAGGAGATTTATGAGACGATATTCACTTCTACTTGCTGTTCTCGTGATGGTCCTCTTAGTGCTGGTGGGATGTAACAAAGAACAGCCCAAGGAAGCTATTAAACCGCTTCTTGCTCCAACGATTGTATCTGATAAATTAGACTACGCACCCGGCGAGATGGTGATCCTTACAGGTGCAAGTTGGCCTGCAAGCGAGAGTGTCCATATTTTTGTCAATGATGATAGTGGACAAACCTGGATTCATAATAGCAATCCAGACCCTGTTGCCAATGCAACGGGTGGGTTCATATATCAGCTCCAGCTCCCAAGCTGGTTTGTAGCGAACTATGCAGTTACTGCAACTGGTTCCTCGGGTATTATTGCAAGGACTACATTTACCGATCTATCGATTGGAACCTACGACCAGTGTTCAAACGATGATGGCGATGGGTATGCTAGTGGCGACACCGGTTGTCGTTGGATCAACGGCAATCTCAACGTCAATAATTCAAAATACTTTGAGGGTGACGCAACAGTGCAACGTCTATGGATGGAGGATTTTGCTCCTGGAAGCACTCACACCGTCAGACTGAAGTACGGTACTACCAAAGCGGGCAAGCACGCATATGACTTCCTGACGACATGGAACTGGTCTGAAGATTGGATAACACTCGCTGATCGTTGCCAAACCATCACCGGCTGCACTACCGCCAGCGAGACTACAACGGATATTCCGCAAGACCCGAATGTACCTGACTCTTTTGAACCTAGTGCTCCGGGTGATCGCCAATTTGTGATGCGTGGCGGTACGTTAAATAGTGCCACCACGCCGTCAATTGTCAGTGGTGATTACACTGGAGACAGTGAGACTGTCATCACCATCAGCTTCACTGTTCCTACTACCGGACCCATGTGTCCGACTTCGGGTCCAAAAGCTGGTACTTGTGCTGTGGCTCTGTGGTTCGGTGCTCATGTATCTGCCCAAACGGATTGGGGAATAGGACTCGGTGCTGGTGGAATTGCGGGATCACCCTACCATGTGGCACTCGACGCGATTGATGGTGTTGCTGTAGGGCAACGTGACAATCAAATGCAATCAGGTGCCATTATCCCCAACGGAACGATAACGATTGTCAAAGATACTGATCCAAATGATGCACAGGATTTTAACTTTAATCTAGCCAATGCTGTAATTTCTCAAAATTTTACGCTGGATGACGATGGTGACGCAACCCTGCCAAACAGCCAAACTTTTTCTGTTTCGCCTGGGATTTGGAATGCCTCAGAACTAAACATTCTATCTGGTTGGAGTGTAACTAATATAGTGTGTGTCGATCCGACTAACAATACTACGGTTGATCTTTCAGGGGGAACGGCAAGCATTAATCTAGCTTCTCTCAAGACAATTACCTGTACATTCACCAATAGCCGAAACACAGGTTCACTCGTTCTTGTCAAGAGTTTGACTGGTGGACCAAGTGGTTACACTGGACCATTCACAATTAACTACGATTGTGATGATGGAACAGCCCATGATGGCAGCGTCGAACTAAATGCAGGTGCTTCTTCAGACCCGATCACTGGTATTCCGTCAGGTACACAATGTACGGTCAGCGAACCAACGCTACCAACCGTACCAGGCTATACCTTTGGTACGCCGACCTTTGTCCCATCTGCAACCGTCACAATTAGCTCGAGTAGCACAGTTGAAGTCACGACCAACAATACGTTGACTCAAGATCTTGGTTCGCTCACCATCCTCAAGACACTGAGCAATCCTGATGGCGCAACCGTTCCTGCTAGCTTCACGATTGATTATGACTGCGGTGGCACGTACGCTGGCAGTGTATCGGTTGCAGCAGGTGGTTCACAGATAGTCAGTAACATCCCGACGGGCTCAAGCTGCACTGTCAGCGAGCCAGCTCTGACACCGATTGTGGGTTACACTTGGGGGACACCAGTCGTCACTGGCAGCCCGGCCACGATTGGCAAGAACACCACCATCGAAGTCTCTGTCGCCAACTCGATCTCTCGCGACTTGGGTTCATTAGTATTGGCCAAGAGCCTGACCGGTGGCCCCGCAAATTACACAGGCCCCTTCACTCTTAACTACAGTTGTGTTGATGGTCCATCCGGCAATGTCCAAGTCAATGCGGGTGCTTCAGAAACGATTAGTAATATCCCAACAGGTGCAGTATGCACGGTTAGCGAAACCCCGCCTACTGCGCCAACAGGCTACACCTTTGGTACACCAATTTTCGACCCTGCGGACCCCGTGACTATTCCAACAGGTAATGGCTCGAGTATTACGGTGACAACGAATAACTCACTGACCCGCGACACTGGTTCGTTGAAACTGAGTAAGAGCCTAAGCGGTGGACCGAGTGGTTACACAGGCCCCTTCACAATTAGCTACGACTGTAACGATGATCCAGCACATGATGGTAGCGTCACTATTGAAGCAGGTCTATCAGAAACGATTAGTGGGATTCCAACAGGTACGCAGTGCGTAGTTAGTGAGACACCACCAGCCGCACCAACTGGCTATACCTTTGGTACACCGACCTTTACTCCAAACGTGATAGTAACTATTGATACAAAAGATGCAACAGTTGAAGTTACTACCAACAACACGCTGACTCGCGACTTGGGTTCATTAGTGCTTGCCAAGAGCCTGACCGGTGGCCCCGCAAATTACACAGGCCCCTTCACTATTGACTACAGTTGTGTTGATGGTACAAGCGGTAGCGTCACCATCAGTTCAGGTGCTTCAGAAACAATCAGCGGTATCCCAACAGGAACACAGTGCACAGTTAGCGAAACCCCACCTACTGCGCCAACAGGCTACACTTTTGGTACACCAACTTTCGATCCCTCGGACACTGTTGAAATCCCAGCAGGTAATGCGTCCAGTGTTACGGTGACAACGAACAACACCCTGACACGTGATCAAGGTTACTTAAAAATCTCTAAGGTTTTCGATCCGCTGACCTCAGGTTTTAACGGCATCTTTGAAATAGCTTACGATTGTGGTGGTAATACAGGTACCGTGAACGTAGCCGCAGATGCTTCTGAGACCGTCGGACCATTTGACACAGATACTCAATGCACAGTGAGTGAACCAACTCTCCCATCTGCACCTACGGGTTGGACCTTTGGCATACCCTCCGTCTCTGGCAGTCCAGCAACTATTGTTAAGGGCGATCAAGCTGCTGCTGTAGCAGTCACAGTAACTAATACAATCACTCGAGACCTTGGCTCGCTCAAAATTCTCAAGACAGTGAGCAACCCTGATGGTGCAAGCGTTCCTGCTAGCTTCTCAGTGGATTATGACTGCGGTGCCGGTTACACAGGTAACGTTAGCGTGGATCCTGGCACACCAGCAACAATCAACAACATCCCAACAGGCAACACCTGTACAGTAACTGAAGTGTCACCTACAGCCATCCCTGGCTACACCTGGGGTACCATTACCTATAGCCCAGCTTCTGTAGCTATCTCGAAGGATGCAACTGTTGAAATCAGCGTTGGTAACTCCATTACTCGAGATACGGGTTCGCTCAAACTTACAAAGAGTTTGACTGGTGGGCCCAGTGGCTATACTGGACCGTTCACGATCAGCTATGACTGTAACGATGGAACAGTGCATGATGATAGTGTCGAACTAAATGCAGGTGCGTCACAAACCATCAGTGGCATCCCAACAGGTACGCAGTGTACGGTTAGTGAAACCCTACCGACTACACCAACTGGCTACACTTTTGGTACGCCAACCTTTACTCCAAACGCGACAGTAACTATTGATACAAAAGATGCAACTGTTGAAGTTACTACCAACAATACTCTGACACGCGATACTGGCTCGCTCAAAATTCTCAAGACGCTGAGCAACCCAGATGGTGCATCTGTGCCAGCAAACTTCTCAGTAAATTACAACTGCGGTACTGGCTATACCGGCACAGTTAGCGTATCTACAAGCACACCAGTAACGGTAAACGGTATTCCGACGGGTAGTACTTGCACAGTGACTGAGGTTGCACCAGCAGCTATTGCTGGCTACACTTGGGGCGCGATTACCTACACCCCAGCATCAGTAACCATTGCTACTAAAGACGGAACTTTTGAAATAAGTGTTGGAAACTCCATCACTCGAGACCGTGGCACGATCATCATCAAGAAGATTACCAAGCCCTTAAACACAGGCAGTTTCACATTCCAAACTACAGGTACAGGCTATTCAGGTTTCACCTTGGCTGGTGGTACTCAAAACGAGCAAACGCTGCCTACGGGTAACTACACCGTAACTGAATCATCGCAACTGGGTTGGATTCTCACGGGTATTGGTGGTTCAACCAATACAAATACACCTTACAACTGTACGATCAGTGGTAGTGGTGGCAGTACAGGCGTAGGTAATTTAAACACCATGACAGCTAGTATTTCGCTGAAGAAAGGCGATACGGTAACTTGCGTCTTTGAAAATACAGGTCAGGGTGTAACTCGCACGCAGGGCTTCTGGTCAACGCACCTCACACTGGCCAAAGCTGCTTGGGAAGGTGGCACATTTGGTAAACATACTTTCCCTGGTGTTGCTGCAACCAGTGGTATAGGGGATACGCTCATTTGCGGACGCGATGTTGACGCGAGCAACCTTACGACAGCTTCATCCAATCAGCTCATGGGTGGTTTCTGGAGTAGCATTTCAAAAACAACCACCAATGCTACACGGTCTGCCCTGGATCAAGCCAGAATGCAACTGTTGCAACAGTTGTTAGCAGCAGAACTAAACGCTTCAGCCTTTGGTAGTGTGCCAAGCAGTGGTTCATTTGCAGCATGGGAAACCGCGCTTTGTGGCACAAATATCAATGCCATCAAGAGTGCCCAGCAGCAAGCCGCGTCCTTTAATACAGGAGGCGACAGTGGCACCTTTACACCAGGTACTTCGGCGGATAGCAAGAAGGCTCGAGCCGTAGCCGACAAAGTTTTCTGGAATATCATCAAGCCTTAATAACAACACAACATTTTTTAGAGAAGCCCGACATTGGTCGGGCTTCGTTTGTGTTTAAGTGGATTTTTCATGTCTAATCGTGGGGTACTCGAGCGTGAGAAAAACCGTCTAGGACAGTTTTTGTGCTATGAAAATCAGGTCATGACAGATGATACCTGCTATAGTTTGGCCAAGTGTTTGAAAGCTTGGGTCGAGAAAACCACTGAGGTCATTTCAACTGAGGTCATTTCATTTGCAAGAAATTCTCTAGCAGCACCATGCCCTCTTGCGAGAGCATACTCTCAGGGTGAAACTGTACACCCCAAGCCAAGCCACCCTTGGCTGAGATGCCTATACATAAATCATCTGTCCAGGCCTCGAGCCTCACTATCTTGGGTAAATCACTAAGCATCAAAGAATTATAGCGAGTAAATAATGCAGGGTTAGACAGGTTCTTAAAAATACCTTGACCAGTGTGCGTCACTGGATGTACTTCACCGTGAACAGGTTTAGCGCGTTTTAACTTTGCACCTAGCGCAACACCCAAAGCCTGATGTCCTAAACAAATGCCTAGTACAGGGCGTTTAGATTTTAGAGCGGCTTTTGTCCACGGTAAAACCTTGCCAGAGGTTGCTGGCTCACCTGGCCCTGCCCAATAATGATGTGTGTTGCGTTGCCTAGGTCGGGTTTGTGGTGATGCTCAACCACAGTGACCTTTGCGCCGAGTGCAGAAAGATAATCAATGATGTTGTAACTAAACGAATCGTGATTTTCTAAAAATAAAACCCTAGCTTTGGTTTTGGCTTTTGGCTTGGGTGGTTTCCATGAAGAGTCCTTGACTGGGGCTTTAGGTTTTTGTCCTTGCTTTCCCTGACCCAAGGCCAGCAACAAGGCTTGCGCTTTATTTTGCGTTTCAATATATTCACGTTCGGGGTTGCTCGCTATGACAATTCCACCCCCAGCAGAAAAAAAGGTTTTATCTTTTGCAAACGTAAAACTGCGAATGAGCATATTAAAATCTGTGCCTTGGCCTGAAATATAACCCAGTGAACCCGTGTAGGCTCCACGTGCTACAGGCTCGAGATCACAAATGGTTTGCATCACACTTTCTTTGGGCGCACCCGTAACAGTTCCACCAGGAAAAATGCTGGCAAAAATATCTTTCAAGGATTTCTTAGTTTTTCCCTGGACTTCTGAAACTAGGTGCATGACATGTGAATATCGCTCAACGGTAAAGGCTTCGGTGACTTCTACTGTGCCAGGTTTACAGACTCTAGCCAAATCATTGCGCAATAAATCAACTAACATCACATGCTCAGCGCGTTCTTTGATACTAGTGCGTAAATCTTGCTCGAGCCTTGCATCTTCTTTTGCTGTTTTCCCCCTAGCTCTGGTTCCTGCAATCGGTCTAGTTGTAACCCTCCTATTAGAGGAGGCAAGGGGGGTTACAGAAAATAATCGTTCAGGGCTACCAGAAACTACAGCGTAATCGTCTCCTTCAAACAAACCCATAAAGGGGCTAGGGTTGTAGTGGCGCAAGGCTTGGTAAAGACTTAAAGGTTCTAAGCCCTGATTATCAAAATGAAAACGGTGTGACAAATTGACCTGATACACCCAACCTGCACGAATGCGCTCTTGCACCTCATGAACGCCTTTTAGAAATTCTGCTTTGGGGTAATCGCTCGAAGAGTTTGACTTTGGGAATGATTGTGTCAAGAATTTGTTTTCCTAAAGTAATTTTTGAACTTTGAACAGATTTTCCTTTTAAGTACGCACAGCCATCTGGATAATAATAAAAGGCTGCTTCGGGTAAATCTGCTAAAGCCTTATGGGTAGGTAAACCTAAATGCTGGGCATATTCATAAGCAAAAAAACCAATCCAAGCTGGAAAGTAATTTTTGCCCAAGCCCTGTTTTAGATACTTGAAAATAGCCAGCGCATCTCCCACGGGTTTGTCATTTAGGTAAGTAATTCCTTGCCAAACCTCGAGTCTTTTCGTTGCTCCTATACCTAGTAGACTCAGTTGCCCAAAAGCTGTTTTTATACCAGCCGACTCCAGTAAAGCAGGCTGTAAGCCTTTGGCTTTAGCCCAGGCATAGTGCCTCAGTAAATCACGTTGACTCACAAGGCTATACTTTATCTATATGTGTGTAAGTCTAAATGTTTTTGGCTTACAACCACATCAGACTCAGTGAATCACAGAAAGTCTTAAAAGCCTTTACGTTCAGATTTAGCCTGACATCTTTGCAGTGTAGAACCCCCCGTACCGCATTTGCAAGGAACGAAGTCTAGGTTAGCGTTTGCTATACCGACCCCCCTGGAGAGCCTTCAGCAGGGCGTATCATGCCGTTATCGTATCGCTCAATGATGACCAGATGCTACCTGCTGCTGATGGCTCTATTAGGGGGTGCATGTTTCAAATGTAAACGTTGACTTCGTTTTTGGCTAGTAAAGCACGGGGGGTTCTACACCACCTTGCCCGCCTATTTCAAATCATTTTCTCTATTCTATGATTCATTGAGACTATAAAACACATCTTGATAAACAGTTTGATAGACTGAACTTACTTTGAGAGTTGCCATCCTTGCCGATATTCACGGAAACCTTCAGGCTTTAAATGCAGTTCTAGCTGATTTGAAAGCCCAGAGCCCGGATTTAGTCGTGGTCAACGGGGACTTGGTAAATCGCGGCCCTAACAATGTCGAGGTCATGCAGATCATTTTGAATCAAGGCTACATCATCACCTTGGGTAATCATGATGACCTCTTACGAATGCTCATTGATAATGACCCTAAACTATCCGAAGGTTTTTTTACCGACCCTTTTTGGGAAGCCAATCGCTGGTGTGCCAGACAGCTACAAGAAGCCAAATTAATTGATGCCTTGCGAGATTTACCGATGACTCACAAAGTTGAAAGTGCAGGTGCGCCAAGTCTGCTAATCTCACACGGTAGCCCACGCCACTACCGCGAAGGCTACAGCCCACACATGAGCGATGAAACGTTTTCGGAAATTTTGCGAGAATATCCGGCTGATATTTTAATCGGCTCTCATACCCATGACCCTTTAGAGCGTATCTGGGGTAAGCATCTTATTTTGAATACTGGTGCAGTGGGCTCACCCTTTAACCGTGACCCTAGAGCGCAATATCTGGTCATGACTCTAAAAGATAAGAGCTGGCAACCAGATTTTAGAAAGCTCGAGTACAACCGAGAAGCCGCTCTAAAAGAATTTGAAACATCCGGATATCTGAAAATTGCAGGTTTAAGTGCCTATATCTTTAGGCTCGAGCTGGAAAAAGCCCGTTCTTTTTTAACCCCTTTTTGGATGTGGACCGAAGAACTGGGTGAAAAACAAACTTGGGAAACTTGGGAGAAATTTAAGCTGGCCAGACCTGAACGTTTTGCATAACCACGCATTCAGTATGAAAATGCAATATAGACGCTGGACATCTAAATTTAGGATTTAAGCAGTTGCAAGAAAGACACTGGCAGAGCGAAAGTAGAACCCCTCCGTCCTTCGGACACCTACCCTAATAGGGGAGGCAAAAGCGTCTTTGCCCCTCCTAACAGGAGGGGGTAGGGGGAGGTTTTACACTGATTTCGAGGTAAGGTAGTACTTAACTGAATAGTTCTAATTAACAATGCGGCTTTAGCCCATTGTAGCTGCTACCGTGTAGCAAACTTAGTGTTGAAGGACTTGCCCTGAGCTTGTAGACGACAAAAAGAATGGGTTCACATCCCGGTGTGAACCCACGATGTACAGCCCGAAAGCATATACATCAATATCAATGATAAACTCCCCTGACTCTTGTAGAATCACAGTTTCAAATTCGTTTATTACATCATTTGTGTGATTGAAAACGTTTGCATATAGCAAAAACAGGATTAAGAAATCAATCTTCTAAATTTCAGACCATAAAAAAACTCTCCTACGTCTAGGAGAGTTTTTGTTTCAAATCTGTGTAATTACACGCGAGATATAACTAGCAACGAGGACACCAGGCAGCGTAAGCGGGTTCACCACCAGCCATAACCATAAAAATAGCCGTAAGGATAACAAGAACTTTAGTTGTGCGCTTTGTTTGAATAGAGGATAAACCTGAAACTAAACGGGCCAATAAACGAGTATTTTGAAGCATACTAACTCCTTCTCTGCACCTGAGCCGTAGTATAGATTTTCAACTGATGCAGTGGGGTGAGTATAGCAGAAATACAAATCGAAGGTAAAGGTGAGCTTATAACCTCAGGCAATAAAAAACTCTCCTACGTCTAGGAGAGTCGCAGTTTTAATTTTGTTTTATTACACACCATGTAGAACTAGCATCTAACACAAATTTCAGCATAAGCAGGTTCAGCACTTGTCATCACCATAAAAATTGCCACAAGAATAATAAGAATCCGACTTACATTAAGGCTGCTCTTGCTTTGAAAACCTGCAACCAAATGGGCTACTAGATTAGAACGTGAAGGCATTCTAACTCTTTCTCTGCATCTCACATCATATGCGGCTATCTGCCTACATAGATCCCGGGACATTGATGCAGTGGCTAGCCTAAATTTAGTATAGGGGAAAAAACTTAAAAATGCAGTGCGTGTTGCACAACGTGGTTTTGCAAAAAGCTGGAGGACTCAAAAACTGCCTCACTTTGTTTCAAAATACTTCTGTCATCTAGTTCTTTACCAAGTCGCAAAAGCCCTCGGTACATACCACCAATAGTGGCAATTTCATAGCGTTTAAGCCCCACTTCATTCAGGCTCCGCTCGAGTCGAGCCTTGTTTTCAGCATGACCGGTTTGATAGTGAATGGCAGCAGCATAATGCTCTTGCGTGCCATAGACTTCATCCAAAATCAGAGCCTCACGCACTGGTCTGGTAATAGTCACCAGCTTTTTTCCATTACGCCGCAACCCATCACGGCCATGCTCTGACCACAATAGAGCTACTTTTTTATCTGAGTCACTTAAATGTGGGTGAAATTTAGAAGCAATGGATAATCCTAAGGGATAAATGTTTGCGGCTACAGGAATAACACTTCTTACTTGTTCAATTTCCGAAAGAGCACTATCAAGTATTTTGTAAATGCGTTCTGGGTTGGCTCTACCGCCGCTACTGCCTATATAGCTGAATACCTGCAACATCAATAGAGCCCAATACAACCTCGAAGTCGGATGCTCAGGTTTGTAATTGGTAATTTGTTCGGCTACCAGTAATATATTTTCCTCACCCAAAATAAAACGTCCGTATTCGACAGTAGCCTGAGATAAAAATAATTCTTCTTTACTCAGATGGTTTTGTTGTACATAGCTTTCAATTTCTGGCAAGTTACCTGCCCGCAACAAGCTATCAAAACGGTTGCGGACATTTTTTAATTTGAAGTCGCCAGTATCAGTTTCATAAAGTGGGTCTAAGATTATATTATCTCCTGCCATATTAGTAAGAGCTTCTAAATTCATTCGGATTACCCTAAAACGATAATTTAGTTTATGCTCAATGGCTATAGCTTCTGCACGATGCCAATATGCATAGGCAAGAGGATATTCTTTTGGATACATTGCAAAATAAGAAGCACACATCTCATAACCAAGAGCAGTAGCTTCTGCCTCGAGTGGTTCACTCGAGCCAGGCCTAAACTCAGTAACCATCTGACTCAATTCATCTGCTCTCTCGAGAGCCGCTAATATCGCCATCTTCACTGCATATGCCAGTAAAAACTCTTCAGAATTCGCTTGCTCAATTATTACTAATGCTTCATCATATTTTTGGTTGTATAAAAGATACTGTGCATACCTACACTTCTGCAAAGAGTCCAGATACATTTGCCCTAGTGCTGCCAGCCTCTCAAATTCATGCTTATCTTCACGCAATTTATCAAATAGTTGGGGTGAAGCCAGCACTTTGTAAGGTGGTGCAACCAGAGGTAAATCTAGATGTGGGTCAGAAAGGTTATCAAGTACGGTCTGGATAGTTTCTAGAGTTTTTTGCATTCCAGCTTCTGTGGCTAGGGTAGCAGCTTGATTTAAGAACTGAGTAGCTTCATCAGGATTCTTAGAAGCACTATGCATTCCCCAAGCCAAATGTCCATAGATACCATCTTCTAAGGTTCCTTGTTTATGTGTAGCAAAAGAATACTCTATAGCTAACCCCAAGCGTTGCCGAACCAGGGCATATAACCCCGAGGCATAGCCTTGTTCAAAAAGAGGTGGTTCTGTTTCTAGCAAATCCAATGCACTCTGGTAATCGCCTAGTGCAATTTCTATGCAAACTCGGCGGTAGTTCCCGGTATCAGTAGCCGGAAGGGTGTCCAGCAGGTCAGTTAAATCTACGGTTGAGGCTCGAGAAATGAACTCGTCCCAGAGTTTCGGACTATCAAGATGAAGGCTATCCATGACTACGCTGACTACATTCTAATACGAAACTAGCCAGATTAACTAATAAATTTTTTATAGTAGTGCATAAAAATTACTTTGACGGTTTTATAACACAGTTTGCTTATGATGATGCTTACAATCGTTTAGAGATGTTTATAGGACAATTTTTATGAAGTACTTGACCTTACTTGTAATGTTTTTGCTGCAATTGGCCACAGCCCAAGATGCCGATGCCGATGGCTATCCTGACATGGTAGAAATTAGTAGCAGTTCTGAGCGGGTGGCTTTTATGGAGTGGTTTGCTGCTATCGCCGAAGCGCAGTACACAGCCCCAACCCCAGATTGGGAATACCGTGACTGTTCAGGATTGTTGCGTTACGCCTTTGTAGAAGCCCTTAAACCCAAGGACACGGCCTGGTTTAGTAAATTTCCGTTTTTACAAGTTCCCAATGTAGCACCTATTCGCAGTCTCAGTTACCCCATGCCCCGCCTAAGCCGCAGCGTATTCCGCATTGCGCCAGGGGCTTATCAAAAAAGTGATGTGGAAGAAGGGCGCATAGTAGGGCTAGCCACTGCCGAAGAGCTGATGCGTTATAGCAGCGTATCTTTAGGCCCCAATGAGCACGTGGCCAAACGTGGAGACATGCTGTTTTTTATTCATCCACTAGCTGAGGGCTCGCTGTATCACAGCATGGTCTATCTAGGGGATGGACTGGTGGTTTATCACACGGGTTATAGCCCCGAGGACGGCGGTGAAGTACGGTTACTTAGCCTCGAGACCCTTCGCAAGCACCCCGACCCCACTTGGCATCCAGACTCCGAGAATCGGTACTTTTTGGGGTTTTATAGGTGGAAGATATTAGACTAGGAGGTACGCTTCGCTCAACCTATGGACAATCATCTCGTTTCAGATTAGGAGGAACCCCCCGTGCTGCATTTGCAGTTTATGAAGTCTACGTTAGCGTGTGGAACATGCACCCCCCTATTAGGGGGGTCGGGTGGCAAATACCAACGTAGACTTCGTTCCATGCTAGTAAAGCACGGGGGGTTATGTGCCCTCACATTGTGGTGTTATATATCGCAATAAGTTTGCAAGTGGGGTTAGCCTAGTGCCACAATTGGAGGCATATGAAAAGACTTTTCTATTTGGCCGTGTTGACGATTCTAGGTGTGATACTTGTATCTGCGCAAGATGAGCAGGTTTGGCTCTATGGTGGTGGTGTTTACAAACCTGGAGATAGTGTCCGGCTCGAGTACAACATTCCACCCGGAAGTAGTGCCACCCTGGGGCTTTACCGTATTCAAAACCCAGAAAAAGTTTTAGAACTGGGTGGTCCCCAAGAATTTCAAGAATCTGATGAACTAAACCTTAAACAAATCAACAACATTACCCTTCGCAGTGAAACCGAGCAGTACTGGGGTGAAGCTACCTTTGATAGTCTGACTCCAGGGATGTATTTTGCCCAGCTCGAGGGCAAGAGCAGCAAGAGTGCAACCTTAATTCTGGTTAGTGACTTGACTATGGTGGTCAAAAGCGATCAAAACACTATTCTGGCTTACACCGCTAGCAGTGATGGCACACCCCGCAAAGCCAAAGTGTATTTGGTGCGCCAAGGTGAAACTAGGGGCATTTTTGCCGAAGGTCTAGCCAATGAAGAAGGTTTAACCGAATTTACCAAAGATATTGAAGAAAATTTAGTCGTTGCGGCCAAATTTGGTGAAACTTGGGCTTTTAGCAGCAGTTATTGGAGCGAGTGGGCACTGCAAAAAACCAATGTGTATTTACAAACAGACCGCCCAGTCTATCGCCCAGATCATTTGGTTTACTTTAAGGGTACAGCGCGCTCTGCTTCTAATATTTATCCACTACCCAATCAAGATGTGCAAGTGGTGATTAGTGACCCTGACGGCAGCGAGATTTACAACGAGACGCTAAAAACTGATGACTACGGAAGTTTTGACGGTGAAGTCCAGTTAAGTGCTGCGCCTCCACTTGGTTATTACAGTCTGGTTTCTACAATCGGTGATGAAACCAGCTATGCCAATTTTGAAGTGCAAGAATTTCAAAAACCTGAATATCGTGTCACGGTTACACCAGATAAAACTGTAGCCATTCAGGGTGAAAAAGCCGTTTTTACTATCAAGGGCGAATATCTTTTTGGTGGTGCTGTCACGGGTGGCAAAGTAAGTTACGCCGTGATGCGCCAGCCTTATTATCGCTGGTATCCCTATTACTATTTTGATTCTTATCCTTACTACGGTGATGAAGTAATTATTCAAGATGAAGGTGTCTTGAATGAAAAGGGCGAACTGGTGGTTACAGTACCCCTAGACAGTTTTGAACAGGATTATCAACTGACTTTGCAAGCGGGTGTCACCGATGAAGCTAGAAGAGAAATTTCGGGAAGCTCGAGTATCACTGTTTACCGTTCTGGAATCGTTCTAAATATAACCACCGAACGCTACGCTTATAAAGCTGGCGAAACTGCTCTGGTCACAGTACGTGCTGAAGACATTGAAGGTAATCCAGTTCAAGTTCCCTTTGTATTAGATACCGAGCGTTACTTCTGGGATAGTGACTCGAGCCAAAGCATTAAAGGGCAAACTTACCGAGGTGAAACTGCCGAAAATGGCGAAGCTGTACTAAGTATTCCTTTTGAACGCCAAGGCTCTTATACGCTTACTGCAACCGCCAAAGATAGTAAAGACCGTGAAACCACGGCCTCAGAATCGGTATGGGTTTCTGGTGATGATTACTGGTACTGGGCCTATGACGGTTTAAGTTTACGAACCGATAAAGCCGAATACAAAATTGGTGACACTGCTCGCATTGTGATTCAGTCACCCATTGCCGATGCTTATGTTTTGATTACACAAGAAGGTCAAGAAATTAGTAAGTATGAACTGGTTAAACTTAACGGCTCGGTGCTGACCTATGAACTCGCTGTTACAAATAAAATGGCTCCCAATCATTATGTCGGTGTCACCATTATTGGTAACGGAACTACTTATTATGATGTTGCTAACCTGGTAGTACCACCCACTGAAAAATATCTTAATGTAGAAATCACTTCAAATTCAGATGTTTACAAACCAGGTGAAGAAGGCACCTTTGATATTCGTGTGTCTGACCCTAGTGGTAAAGGTGTGCGTTCACAGCTTACTTTGGGAATAGTAGATGAAGGCATTTATTTGGTGCGCCCAGAAAATACGACTGATATCAAAGAGTTTTTCTATGCCCAAAAAAGCAACTTGGTTGGTACTGATTTAAGTGACTGGTTTTATTTTGGTAGTGCTGCTTCTGTAGCAGATGCCGCTGGAAACATGGAACAATCTGCAGCCGAAAGTCCTGCTAGTCCGGTGGCTCGAGCTGCTATGGATGAAGCGGCCTTTGGTCAAAGCAAAGCAGAACTCAAAGCTGCTGATGTACGTGAAGATTTCCGTGATACCATTTTGTGGCTACCGACTTTAGAAACTGATGATAACGGTTTAGTCACTACCAAAATAACTTTTCCTGACAACTTAACCGAGTGGCGAGTGACAGCTAGAGCGATTTCACTAACTGATCAAGTTGGTCAAAATACTTACGCAGTAAAAACCAGTTTGCCAGTGATTGCCCGCTTAGCTATGCCACGCTTCTTAATTCGTGGTGATAGTGCCAGCTTGCGTGTGGTTGGACAAAGTAATTTAGAGAATGATGTGGCTGGTCAACTGAGCATTACTGCTGATGGTTTAGAACTCAACGGTCAACCACTAGATATTAATTTACCTGCTGGTGGGCGTGTAACTGCTGACTATATTGCCAAAGCTTTACAAACAGGTACAGCTTCGGTAACAGGCTCAGCCCTTTCTGGTGAAGCTAGTGACGCAATGAAGTTACCCTTGCCCATTTTGCCCCACGGGATTCGCAGCGATATTGGTTGGGCTGATAGTGGTAGCAGTAATTGGTTATTTAATTTACCTACAAATACAGACTTGAATTCCACTGGTGGCACACTTTATCTCACACCTTCACTGGCTGCTGCGGTGTCTCCTGCACTTTCTTACTTGGCTGGTTACCCCTATGGCTGCACTGAGCAAACCATGAGCCGCTTTTATCCAAGTGTATTAGCCAAACAAGCTGGTGATTTAGCCAAACTACCTGCTGATGTTGCAGAAAACTTAGATGACATTGTGGCTAAAGGACTCGAGCGCATCTACACCTTCCAGCATGAAGACGGTGGTTGGGGATTCTGGCAATATGACAGCACCAGCCCATTCATTACCGCTTATGTGGTCAATGGTTTACTTGATGCTCAAAAGGCTGGCTACACCGTTCGTGGTTATGTTTTAGATAGTGCTTTAAGTTATTTAGAAAATGCTGTTATCAGTGAGCCTATTGAAGATTGGCGTTTAGTGGAAATGGATGCTAAAGCCTATGCTTATCATGCCCTGGCCAGGGCAGGTAGAAAGGTTGATGGCTTAGAAAAACTTACCCAAGATCCAGAAATGACTTCTTATGGTCTGGCTTTAAGTGCCTTAGCCTTCGCTGAAGTTAAAGATGACACCAAGGCTCAAAAAGTTATGGACAAACTGATGAGCAAAGCCAAAGTAAGTGAGCAAATCGCCCAGTGGAATTCTGAAGCTCCACGCTATTACTGGAATGATGACAGCCTCGAGTCTACTGCTTACGCCCTTGAAGCCCTAGTCAAACTGCGCCCTAATGATCCTGTGATTCCTAAAGCAGTAAATTATTTATTGCTCGAGCGTGAAGGCAGTTACTGGCGTTCTACCAAACAAACTGCCGCTATTGTCAAAGCTGCACTGGCTCTAGCCAAAGCCACTGGCGAAGAAAATATAGACTATCAAGTTGTAGTCAAGCTCAACGGAAATGAAGTCTTAAATCAGCAGATTCAAGGACAAAGCTCAGAAAGTGTTGAAGTACCATTAGAAAAAATAAGTGCAGGAGAAAATAATCTCGAGCTTTCTATAACCGGTCAAGGAACACTTTATGCCAGCGCAAATGTTCACTACTTTGCCGAGCAAGATAATTATTCACCACAGACCGAACACTTCCGCATTAAGCGCACCTATGAGAAACTCACGCCTCGTCTTGACCCAGAAACCCAGAGCTATATTTATGACCGTGACTTAACCATCAGCGATGTCAAACAGGGCGATTATGTTTTGGTAACAGTAGAACTTAATCCACAAGCTGCTTATCGCTATGTGATGGTCAATGATCCACTGCCTGCTGGTTTCCGTGTGGTCGAAGATGACAGCGTATTTCGTGTAGCTGATTTAGAACCCCGTTATGGCTATGACTGGTATGGCTGGAATTATTGGTATGACGGACGCGAAGTGCATGACGAGCGTGTAGACTTTTACTTCACTTACTTAAATGACCCAGTAACATTCACCTATATTCTGCGTGCAGAAACCCCAGGTTCCTTTGCTGCTTTACCTACCCAAGCTTGGTTAATGTATGAACCCAGCATTCGCGGCATTAGTAATGATGCGGTGCTTTATATTAAATAAAATGTTGCCTGTTGCAGGGGCGTATTGCAATACGCCCCTGCAACCAAAAATGTTTGATGCGAATTCCAAAACATGATGAATTTACCCAACATAACGTTTATATGTGCCTTGTGTAGGGGCGAGAGGAACCCTAAGTTTATCGAATGGGTCGCCCCTACGCGGTTTGATGTAAACGGATTTTTACAGCAATTCATTTTTGTATATAAACAAAACAATATTTTTTGGGTGTTTTCGTTCTTGTTCATGCACACGGTTTTTGCCCAAGATTGGCAGACCAGCATTGATGGTTTTTTTATTGTCGAAGTAGCCTCTTTGGCTGACTTACAACACCTAAATGAAGTCTTTGATATTTTGCAACAAGCTAAAAAAGATTTGATTAGGCAAGGGCTTAAACTTCCTGATTCAGTAAGCGTGCGTATACATCCAGATATTGACTCGTATGTAAATACTGTAAATCTGCCTTGGTATATTGCTGCGGTTGCTGACCGTGAAACCAATACTATTCAAACACAACGCCTCGAGATTTTAATAACTAGAAATAGTTTAGAGAAAACTTTTCGTCATGAGTTATTTCATTTAGCGCAATCTAAAGATTGGCCACGCTGGAAAGCCGAGGGCAAAGCTATGTTATTTGCAGGCGAGTTGCCACAGGCACAACCTTACAAAGATATTTCAGAAGAGAAACTCGAGGACTTGCTGGCTAATCCAGGCTCGAGGGAACAGTTGCAACGTGCAGTGGCGACGGCGTACCTGTGGGTTATAGAAAATCGCTAAGAAAAATAAACCAGCATGTTTTTACCTTGATTATAGTTCTGCTGTCAGTGACAAATTTGTTGACTGAGTTTAAAATTTGTGGTTATGATGATTCGACTTTCAAATTTTCCAAAAGGAGGAACTATGAGAAAAGCCGTTTTGTTTTTGGCCCTACTACTGCTACTAGCAGCCTGTAGCCAAACCTCTCAACCAACCCTGCCTGAGCTATCAAGCTTGGCCGCTGGGCAAAAAGCCAATCCGTTTGGCACGCTGGTGGTTCGCTTTAAGGCAGGAACAACTGTTTCCCAGATGAATGCTGCTGTGTTAAGTGCTGGTGGCGAAGTCATCACTCGCATTCCCAAGTTGCGTACTGTATCTGTATTACCCATCAGCGCAGACTTTAGCACCAAAATTAAAGCTAACACTAAAGTTAAAGCTGTTTTTGCTGAAAAAGTTTTGACTAATCCAGCTACTGATATAGCTGCCGAAGATGCAGGAATCACTGGTAAAAACGATCCTGCTCTAGGCAATCCTGGTATCAATCCAATTCCTGACCCTTGGCATAACCTGACCTCATTTTTGGGTGAAACCAATCCAGAAGGTATTTTGCAGTGGGATGACAATCGCATGAATGTCCCTGCGGCTTGGAATGTAACTAGAGGTGACCGCACGGTACGAGTTGCTGTGATTGATTCTGGAGTGGAGGGCGCACATAAAGAACTCGCCCCCAACTACGATAATCAGGCTTCAGCAAATACTATTCCTTGTAATCTTTTAACCCGCCAGTTTGGTACGAAGTTAGGCCAAAGAGATTGTAACAGTGGTGACACTGAGGGTCACGGTACTTGGGTTGCTAGCCGCATTGGTGGGGCTGTGAATGGCTTTGCTTCTAATGGTGTGGCTCCTAACGTACAAATTATAGGTTATAAAGTTCTTTCAACTACCCTTGGTGGTGGACTTACAACCTGGATTGTTGACGGCATGATTCGTGCTTGTGATAGCAATGTAGACATTATCAATATGTCACTAGGTGGACGCAATGATCCTGTTGCAGATACAGAAGATACTCTGTTGTGGGTAGAGGCTGTTAACTATTGTCGTAGTAAAGGTACTGCCATTTTTGCTTCTGCAGGTAATAACCATGTTCGTGTCAACCGCGTGAACCTAACTATTGGTGGGGTATTACTTATAGGAATAGGTCAAGTAGACACGGGTCCAGATGGTGTAGCAAGTATAGTTCCTGGTAGTTCATTAGCAAGTGGTGACTTACGTGGCCAGCTTGTTGTTCCAGGTGGCATTCCAGGTGTCATTATGGTCTCTTCTACCAGCAACGCCAACGGTGCTGCACCCTATGCTCTACAGCCAGGAATTGAGAAACCTACTGTCGGCGCAAAAGATCAACTTGCTTATTACTCAAACTACGGTAGTCGTATTGACATAGCTGCTCCAGGTGGCGCACGTAAACTAGGTGTTCCACGCTATGATGGTGGAGACGCTGACATCCTTTATGGTGGTTGGGGAACCTTAGCTGGTCTTACTGCCAATGGTGAAATTTGCCAAGACCCTGCTTCAGCTTCATTATTGACCTTTGCTTGCTTTAAGGTTAATGGTACAGCCTTTGGTTGGTTACAAGGAACGTCGATGTCTTCACCTAATGCTGCTGGGGTAGGTGCATTAACACTTGCTGCTCACCCAGAATTACAAGGTAATCCAGACGCACTTCTTTCACATTTACAGGGTACTGCAAGAACCAATATGGTTAATGAAACAGGTCCCAATGACTCAGCAAATACTGCTCCTTCTTTAGCAGGTGTGCCTTGCTCAACTGGTTGGTGTCACCTGAAATTTGGTTTGGATGATGGTATTGCTTTCTCTGATGCTTATGGTGCTGGTATGGTGAATGCAGGTGCTGCGGCTACAACTGCACCCTAAGTGTAATTTGTCTTGAAAAGGGATAGTTGTAATGATTTGACTTGTTGTTTTTTGAGGGTCTCTATGACTTGCTTTACCAAAGCTGCCACCACAGGTACAGCGACACTATTGCCAGCCAATTTACGCATGGCTCCATACCCCACCGTAATTTTGAATGATTCTGAAAAGCCTTGTAAGCGCAGCATTTCACGCTCGGTGAGTCTACGCTCACCATTAACGAGCAAATAGTTATAAGACGCACCCGCACGTAGCGCACACGAAAAAGGATGCACACCTATGTTGCCTCCCTTATTTTCGTGCCGAATCGTAGCTTCAGAAAAAATCTTTTTGCCTTCTCTGGATTTCTTTCGATTTTTTCTGATTTGCTCTGAGGCGTAGTAAAACGTATCAACGTCGGAATCGAGAATTTCTTTAAGTGGCTTTATAGGGACATTGCTAGTTGGCCAATTAAAATGCAAAGGTTCTCGAAATCCTACGATGAAAATACGTTCACGCTTGTGGGGTAAACTAAAGTCAAGGGCATTCAAAATTCGGTACTCAGCGTGATAACCCAAATCGTGCAAGGTTTCTAAAATGATACTTAGTGTTTTGCCTTTATCGTGGGTGACAAGTTGTTTAACATTCTCGAGGACAAAGGCTTTAGGTTTTTTGCAGCTAAAATTCGGGAAATATCAAAGAATAGTGTGCCACGTGTATCGTCAAAGCCTTTTCTATCCCCAATAATGCTAAAGGCTTGGCAAGGAAACCCACCAAAAAGCACATCATGGTCAGGGATATCTGCGGCGTTCACTAGAGTGATATCACCTGTGGGCTGTTCGCCAAAGTTTGCTTTGTAAACGGTTTGGGCATCTGAGTCAATATCGCTCGAGAACAGGCAGTGGGCCTCTACCTGACTTTCCCTACATGCCTGCTAAGCAGTAATCCGAAAGCCGCCGATGCCGCAAAAAAGGTCAATAAAACGAAGCTGCTCTAACATGGGTCCTAGAATAACCTAAAACGACCTGCGCCTCAAAGTCAAAAAGGGTTTAGTTACAGGCTACCTTTTGAAAATGATAATGACTTACAATAAACAGCTATGTTCAAACCCCGCCTCTACGCCCCCGGACCCGTCGAAGTACCACCCCAAGTCTTAGAAGCAACTGCTCGCCCCACAATTCATCACCGCACTCAAGACTTCAAAGCGATTTTTAAGCGCACTCTGGAAAAACTCGCCACACTTACCCAAGTTCCTGGTGAGGATGTTTTGATTTTAGCTGGCAGCGGCACGGCTGCCTTTGAATCTGGTTTACTGGCTTGTGTTCCCAAAGATGCGAAAGTTATTGGCATCAATGCTGGAAAATTTGGTGAGCGTTGGGTCAAACTGGCTACGCATTATGGCTATAACGTGGTTGAGATGAAACTGCCTTGGGGAACTGTAGCTAGCCCTGAAGTGGTGAGGGGGTTACTCGAGCAACACCCAGACACCTACGCCGTCATGACCACGCACTCCGAAACATCAACAGGTGCATTACACGATATTGAAGCAATTTCAAAAGTTGTTCATGAAGCCATGCCCAATGCGCTCATGTTGGTTGATTGCGTTACCAGTTTAGCCTCTGCCGAACTGCGCCCGAAAGAATGGAAACTAGATGGTGTATTTTCTGGTTCACAAAAAGCCATGATGCTGCCACCTGGTTTAGCATTTGCTTGGCTCTCAGAACGTGCTTGGGTCAGTGATAAAAACTTAAATCCAAGTTTTTATTTAGACCTTCGTAAAGAACGCAAGAATCAGCGTCAGGGAGAAACTGCTTATACACCAGCAGTCAATCTTATTTTTGGTTTAGAAACTGCACTAGACATGATGCTAAGTGAAGGCGTTGAAAATGTTTGGACGCGCCGTGAAAAAATAAATCGCGCAGTGATTGAAGGGGCGGTTGCGCTTGGTTGTAAACAATATGCCGAGCGTGTGAGCCCTGCTGTGGCCGCGCTCTATGTTCCAGAAGGTATGAGTGCGCCAGATATTGTAAAAGGTTTTGCAAAACGTGGTGCAAGAATTGCAGGTGGACAAGATGACGCAAAGCCTCATATGATTCGCCCATCGGTAGTGGGTCACGCTGATGCTTATGACGCAATCACTGTTGTGGCGGTACTCGAGGATGTTTTGCGTGAACTTGGAAAAAATGTTGATTACGGAAAAGGTGTTGCTGCTGCAATGAAAGTCTTACAGTAACTACCATGCTTGGCCGCATTGTCAAGTTTCGTGTTGTTGATAAGTTTTATTCCCAAATACTATACTTCCTGTATGTATTCTAAAAATCTACTGCGGTTCATCATGTTACTATTTTTGTTTACAAGTCTGAGTGCTTGTAACACTGTAAATAGTTTGGTAGAACAACTGCCTACTTCTGTCTCGCTCTGTAAGACTTTGCTGGCATTACCCCAACCGCCCCGCAATGCCAAGCGTGTCACGGATTATGGAGCAATTCCAAACGACGGCAAGGATGATACAGCCGCTATAGAGCGTGCCCTTGCTGACCTTCAAGCTAATGATTGGCTCATTTTCTCTCGAGGCAGGTTTAACTATAATAAATACTTAGCCCTCCGAACTGCCAATACAAGTTTTTGGGGAGAAACGGGTGCAATACTATTTGCAACCAATCCAAACAGTATGTCTTTAATGATAACGAAAGATAACATTGGTGTTTACAACCTCACCTTTCAAGCTAAAACCACCGAGCGCAAAACAGCACCTTGGCACACTGCTATTTCTGTTTTTGATGACCTAGCTCCTACTGAAGCGACACGGCGCATCATTAAAGGCACAGTGATTCGGGGCAATACCATTACGTTTGCTCACAGTATACAGCCAGGACTCACCAACTCGAGCTCGAGTGCTGGAATTTTCTTATACCGCGCCCAGAATTTTTTAGTAGCTAATAATGTCATCCAACGTAGTCTTGCAGATGGCATTCACATGACTGCGGGCAGCCGTAATGGGCGCGTTATCGGAAACGTTATCTCGCAAACCGGTGATGACGGCATTGCAGGGGTTTCTTATAGCGAAAAAATTATTGAAACTCCTCTCGAGCAAACCGCTAGTCACATGACAGCAATCCTCAAGCAAGAACTAGCCGGCAATATCCTTATTCAAGACAACAAAATTTCAGACATCTATTGGGGTCGTGGCATCTCAGTGGTAGGTGGTGAGCATGTTACGATTATAGATAATAGCATCAATCGCAGTCCGGGGTTTGCAGGTATTTACTTAGCAAGAGAAACTAGTTTTCAAACCTTAGGTGTGAACGACATTCTGGTTAAAAATAATCTTATTCAAAACATTCAAACCAAAGATCCCAGCTATGATTTTGCAAGCACCTTTGCTCAAGCTAAAGCAGATAAAATTGTGCCCAGCTATCATGGCGGAATCGAGGTGTACAGTCATGTGCTTAAGGCAGAAGCTCTTTATCCCGCCTTGGTGAGGGCTTACCGTGTACACCATATTAAGCTAGATCATAATAGGATTCGGGATACCTGGAGTCCTGCTATTCGTGTAGGCGCACCCATAAGCACGACCAGCTATCAAACCGCTACAGGTCAAGTCACTTATCCCAGCTCGAGCTTAACCATCTCTGGTTTATCTCTCCTCAATAACACCTTTACCTCTATAGCTCCTAATGAAGCTATAACCGTGTATAACAAGTCTTCTCTTTACTGTGCAAACAATACTGACGAAGGGGTAGCCAGTAGCAATCAACAGTGCAAGGCAACTCAGGCTAGCCCAGCCATAGGTGCAGCTTTTGGATTTTGTAGAATTGAGTAGTCACTACAAAGTATAACAAATGATTTTTAATAAGCTGTCCTGACAGTGTAAGATGAATCAATGCTAGACCTAACCACACCTGCACTTTTATTCCCGGCTATTTCCCTTTTTATGCTGGCCTACACACAGCGTTTTTTGGCGTTAGCCAGTTTGGTACGTCAGCTAAATGAACAATATAAACAAACCAAACAAACCAAGCTGCAAAAACAAATCCAAAATTTGCGTACACGCATTTACCTGATTCGCAATACCCAGTTTTTAGCCATGAGCAGTTTCTTTTGCTGTGTGCTTTGCATGGCTTTGCTCTTTTGGGAATTTAGAATTTTCGCCAATCTTGTTTTTGGTCTCAGTTTAATTTTGCTGCTGGTTTCGCTTTTTTTACAGCTTTGGGAAATTCAGATTTCAGTACGGGCTTTGCAGCTAGAGCTGGATGAAATGGAAATATGATCATTTTTATTCGCCATGCTGAGACACAAATAGACTCTAAGTTACCAGCCTCTCAGTGGCGTTTGGCAAACTCAGCGTATCAGGCTTCTGAACATTTAGCTCGAGAGCTAAAAAGATTTAAGCTAAAACATATTGTCACCAGTGAAGAATTCAAAGCTAAAGAAACGGGCCGTGTGATTGCAGAAGAACTCAACTTACCTTGGGAAACGGCAACTAACTTGCACGAACATGAACGTAAAGAAGTACCGTTTATGGAAGCAGAAGTGTGGCAGCAAACAATCAAAGATTTTTTTGCAAAGCTAGATCAACGGGTATTGGGGGAGGAAACGGCTAATCAGGCTTTGAAGCGATTTGATCAAGCTGTAAGAGATGTTTTGAAAATTTATTCTGAACCTATAGCTATTGTGACCCATGCTAGTGTGTTGTCTTTATTTGTTGCCGATCACAATGTTTTAGATATCTATGCGTTTTGGAAAAGCTTAAAAATGCCCGATAGCGTAGTGCTTGACGCAGATTTCAAGTTGCTTCATGTTTATTAGAAGCGGATGAAAAAATGCCAGATGTGAGGCTTTATCCTACCCCCTGGGCTTGATAAACCTACAATGAAATGAATGGATATAACACTATGCAACCATCGTTCTGGAATTCTTTTTTTAATCGTTTAAAATTGCAACACCTGGGTTTGCGTCTAGGCTTAAACCGCCCAGAAACTGCCTACTTAGTACCAGCTCGAGTATTTATTGCCTTGGGCTGGCTGAGAGCTTGTGCAGAAAAAATTGCTGACCCTAAGTGGTCAAGTGGTGAAACCCTAAGAGTCTTTCTCGAGTCTCAGCAAGCCCTCATACCTTTTCCTTTTTATAGTTATCTTGTGCAGCATATATTTTTACAACACCTTCAAGAAACGGCTTTTGTGGTTTTACTTGGGCAGTGGTTAGTAGGCTTGGGTATTCTTTTTGGAGCCTGGACCAGAGTGGCTTTGCTAGGGGGTATTTTTATGAATCTCAATTTTATGTTTATAGGACGACCCGACCCAAACGTATTTTATAGTCTGATTCAATGGATTTTACTAATAGCTCGAGCTGATCGGGTTATGTCTTTAGATGCTATCTTGAAACCAGCGTCAAGGCCCAAGGCATCTGTCAAAGTATATAGAATTATGGGTAATGGCTAACCACTAGCTGATAAGCAGTCAAGATTGTAGTCAACGATGAAACACTTGAGGACAACTTGGTGCATGAGGTCGGACTTAGAGAAAGAGAGAGTCTTACGAACAAACCTAGCTAAGCGTTGACGCAAAGTGCAATTCCAGCGTTCCATATGATTAGTTTCACCTGCACCCTTACCAACACTGCGATGAGTTGCTTTAGGAAACACCTTGGTATAAGCATCCCAGAAATCACTAAAGGTATGGCAGTGCTTGTAAGACTCTGGAATCTTTGCCCACAGTTTGGCACAGGTTTTAGCACTATGATCACCCGAAACAAAAGCAACGATTTGAAGAGTGCGACGACACAGGGCAGTCCATAACCAGCGTTTGTTGGCCGAACAGTGGACAAATGACCACACCTCATCGAGTTCCAGTACGTCATCTGCTTTGGTTTTAGCAAGGCTTTCTTTTAAGTGACATCTTTGGGCTTTTTTTTAAGCCAGCCTGACAAAGTTGTACGACTCACCCCATAGATACGCTGGATACCTCGCATACTTGGACGTTCTTGATAGGTCGCTAGTATCTGCTCTTTTTGCTCTTCACTATATTTCTCTGTTGGATTTAACACCCCTTGCTTGCCACAGTTCTTACATTTGAACTGTTGGTTGCCATAGCGATTCTTGCCGTTCCTAACCATATTGTTACTCTTACAACTCGGACAGTGATGGATGATTATCTCTTGTATCATTCCTTAGCTTATCAGCTAGCATTAGACCACTACCGAATTATGACCTTTATTTGGATAGCTTTAGCCCTAGGTATGATTCCTTTTATTGAACAGTTTTTACCTGCTAAAAGCGTCAAAGACCCTGCCGCAGTGCTGACGGTGCTTTTTGCAATCATGGCACTTTCAACAGCTTTTATTGCACTCCAACGGACTCAAGAAAAACTAAAAGAACCTCGAGAAACCCTCGAGGGTGACTTTACAGAAGGATTCTCGAGTACTTCAACTGGGCTTCAATTGGCTAGAATAAACTCAAGCCTTTTGACACTTGGGGCAAAGTCCAAATAAGTCTAAATTGGGCTCATCAACATCCCACCCTGAAACCTTCTGGGCGTGATTTTTAAGAAATTGCTTGGGTGTTTGGTCAGCAATTTTAACAGTAGGTAAGTCCATGACCCGACTGCAATGTTTACAAATAAGGTGATGATGGGGCAAGATATTGCTGTCAAAGACACTTTCACCGGTAGCACCCTTAAATTCACGAATAAGCCCAGCGTCTTTTAGAACCCCTAAATTAAGATAAACGGTTGAAAGACTAAGGTTATGCCCTCGGTCTTTGAGGGTTAAATAAAGACTCTCTGCGCTTTCATGCTTGGCGCGCTCTTTGAAGTAACCAAGGATGATGTCTCTGGGTTTGCTATAGCGCAGCCCTTTTTCTTGTAAGAGGTGGCGGTACTCTTTCACACCACAAGTTTAGCACGAAGCCTTGGCTGTAGACAAAGTAAGGGGGTTATAGCTGGAATAATGAGAATTTACCAAGCTTTCTTTCTGCTAAGACCTCATACACAAATACCTTAGACTTATTTGTGCCCACCCTTTTTGTTTGACTAACCCTTACAAAGCACTGTCACATCCCAGAACCCTGCAATGAATCTTTAAAACCCGTTGGATTGTGCCTGCGTAGGGACATTTCATGAAATGCCTCTACGGAAACGAAATGGACGCAAGGCTAGAGATACCACAAAGATTTTTGTATTTTGGTTTAATCTAATTTTGTTCGGGTACTTAGCTTTAGGATTCGTATAAATGGTCACTGGTTCAGAAAAAGGTGCTACCCAACGTGATTCCAACTAGCTTATTTCCGCCTAGTCGCCCTACCATCACCGTGTCAATAAAACACATGGCGACCTGGGCGATTTGGCCAGGATCAGGGGGAGGGCGATTTTTAGGAGTTCTTGGATGTCTTGGGGGCGGGGCATGAAGGATAGTGTACAATGACCTTTAAGCAGGATTGAGTAGTAAAGATAGATAGATGTCAGTAATGAAAGAAAGGTAGATCAGGGTTTTACGCCGTGCAACCCCCAAATTAGGATGTTATCAGACAAGTGTCTGTTAATCACTAGTTAAACCCCACTGTCTTACACGGTTTGATTCTAATGCAAATAGTCGACAACAAGAAAATAAGCTTCGGTGATTACAACTGGCGAGTACTCAAGCTCGAGGCTAGTAGAGCTTTAGTTATTACAGAAAATATTATAGAACTGCGTTGGTATCACAAAAGGTTTGAAGATATAACCTGGGCTGATTGCGTTTTAAGAGCGTATCTTAATAATGAGTTTTACGCTGGGTTTAACCAAAACGAAAAAGAGAAAATTATTGAAGTTACTGGTAAAAATTTCGGCGTTGTTGCATAAATAGCCACGAACACGGCAATGGTAATCTTGGCAGTTGATGAAACAAACGAAGAAAGCTAAGTACCGTGTTCGCAACTGGTCTGAGTATAACGCAGCCTTAGTGAAACGAGGAAGTCTGGACATCTGGATAGATGAAGCGATGGCTAAAGATTGGGAAAGTCAAGAGCAGACAGGAGAGCGAGGACATCCTGAGGTGTATAAAGATAGCTGGATAGAACTGATTGTGACCCTTGGCATAGTGTACAAGTTGCGGTTACGCCAACTTGAAGGGTTCATGCAATCACTCTTGAAACTGGCAGCTTGGCAAGGAGTTACAGTACCAGACTTCACGACGCTAAGTAGACGCAGAGGAAATCTAAACGTTCAAGTGTCTTCACGGAAGTTTTCAGAAGCCATCACTGTGGTTGTAGACTCTAGCGGGGCTAAAGTTTATGGTGAAGGCGAATGGAAAGTAAGAATCCATGGCAAGAGTAAACGGCGTACCTGGCGTAAATTCCATCTAGCCATTGAACCCCAAACGAATGAGATTCTTAGTCTAGAAGTCAGTACCAATGATGTTACAGATGATGAAATGCTTCCAGATGTGCTTGAAAAGATTGATGAAGCCATTGTCATTGAACAGGTCTGCGGTGACGGAAGCTATGACCGAAGCAACAGTTATCGAGCTATCAAGAAACGTAAAGCCAAAGCCGTGATCCCACCCCGCAAAGATGCCAAGATTCAACAACATACTAACAGCAATGCTCCACCTCTGGACAGAGATGAAAATCTTCGTGCTATTCGTAAACACGGTCGTAAATCTTGGAAGCAAACCTCGGGCTATCATCAACGTTCTAAAGCTGAATCAGGGATCTTTCGTTATAAAACTATCATTGGCAATACTCTCAATTCTCGCCTTTTTCATTCGCAATGTGTTGAAATGAAACTCGGTGCTAAAATCCTTAATGCTATGGCTGCCTTGGCTATGCCTCTCTCAATTACTCTCACTACCTAGTCTTTTAATCCTTAGAAACTATTCCTATTTATGCAACAACGCCAAAAATTTCGACAATCCTTGGTTTGGAACAAAAGGTGGTAAGGATACTGCTGACAAGATTTTTTTACTGAGCCTTGAGGAGGTTAGCGAATATTTTGGTAATAGCAAGACCAAGTTGCAGAACAAAGGCAAACAAAGATGGTATATCGACGACCAAAATAATAACGAGCGACAAGCAAAATATGGGAATAATTTTCACTGGTGGAGACTCCGCTCACCAGGTTATTATGGCCGTACCGCCGCTAGTGTAAACATCAACGGAAATATCTACGTTCGCGGTAACGGTGTCTACGGCAGACCCAAAGATAGTGGTGGTATCCGACCAGCTCTGTGGATAAAATTAGAAAATATATCTAACAACAAAAATGAATTGCTATAAACGTAAGCAAGACAAAAGCAAACGAATGTTTTTATCTGTCTCACTCTTTTGTCTTCATGATAAATTTTGCAACAATAAAACTTGCCAGCAACCAACCTATCATCAAATTCAGCCCTACTCCCAAGGCATAACTAGCTGGTAATTTCCACCAATTCATCAACTGACCATAGGTAGTGGTAACAGCAGCAAGACCCGCTAAAGTGATAAGACTAAGGCGTGTTTTGAGATTGAGTTTAACGGTTATGAAGAGCAACATAGATAAGAAAAACGCAACGAGGAATTGCGCGAAGGCTTCTCTTACAAAGTAACTCAAATAGTTGGTGTTTAGGGGTTGCGTAACAATCCAGGAGAATGTTTTATCGGTGGTATAGGTGCTGATTTTATTGATAAATTGTTCATCAAAGGTTTCAGTTGTTAGTGAATTAGGTTCTAAGCGAAGGAGGTTAGGTGCTTGAACAGGCTGATTAGTTTGCACAGAGATATTTTGAGTTGCAGTAACACCCCAAGGAAGCATTTGGGTTAGACCGCTCCATAAAAAAAGAATTATGGTGGCCGCTACGGTGGAAAGAATCAGTCGTGTCATAGTTATTTACCAAGAGCTTTCTTTCTCTCTAACAAAGCCTCGAGCATAAGCGTTCTTAAAGCAGGGTTTTCAATATCTTTGATGGAATGAACCTTGATGTGGCGCATCATTTTGCCTGTTCCTTCTAGCAAGTTTTCTGGATCGGATAGATTATTTCCATAAAAAAAACCTAAGTTGACATATTCTTGCTTTGGCATGATGTAAACATGGGATTCACTATTTTTCTTGGGTCCAATTCCATACGAAGCTGCGCCGTCACCTAAACGTACAACCTCACAGGCCGCAGGGTAATCTTCAAAAACCAGTTCACGTAATTTCTGAGCAAGAGTTTTAACTTCAGATTTGCTATCTTTTAGCAAGTCTTCAAAGGAACCAAGTTTTGCTTTTGAAATAATCATCATTAGCCTTTCATTTTTTGGGACTCGAGCCAGTCATAAAGATTGTTTGTAAGTAAGCGTTTCCAACCTGAACCCAAGATAAAACGGGGAAAGAGTTCACTAAATCCTGCAAATCCTGAATGTTCAAAAGTGAGTTTAGTGCCCTTTTGAACTTCTTCGAGTTGAAACTTTACGATAGTCTTTTTTAATGGGCCTCCTTGCCAGCTATAAACCAATTTGTGTGGAGGTTCTACCACTAGAACGACCCCTTTAACCACACCATCAAATCCTGGTGCGGGTTTGGTTTTGAAACTAAAATGTTTACCAACAATAGGTTCAAAATCCGTTGACATAAACCAGCTCGAGAGAGCCTCTTGGCTCGAGATGGCTTCCCAAACTTGCTTAATCGGATAAGGGTAGATGATTTCACGATAAATACTTTGCATTATTTCTTGCCATGTTTAACCCTAGCCGAAACAGGTTTTGTCTTTTGCTTTTTTTTAGGTGTTGCAAGATAGATCGCAAGCTCATCAAGTTTTGTATCCCAAAATTGCTCAAAAAATGCCAACCATTGTGATACCTCCTGTAAAGGTTGTGCATTAAGATAATAGATACGTTGTCTACCCTTGCGTTCTTGCTTGACCAGACCAACCTCTCTCAAAATTTGCAAATGGCCAGAAAGTGCAGGCATAGATATATCAAAGGGCTCGAGTAAATCTGTAACGGATTTTTCTCCTGAGCTTAAGGAACTAAGTAAAGCTCTTCTGGTAGGGTCTGCGATGGCTTTGTAGATGTCTGTTTGTGACATAGGCCTACTCATATTTAACATTTAACCAAAAACTTAAATGTTTGTCAATTGAAAATAAACAAAAATTCATATTCAGCTTCATATTGCTTGTTGCTAAGATTAGATAACTTATGCCTATCACCTGAGAAAGAATTCAAAACGTAATACCATCTTCTCTACTTGATAAAATAATCCCTCGAGCTAAAGTAGTTTGTGCTAAAATATCCTCATGACACGACAGGAAACTCTGAGAACAATTAATGATTTGCTTCCACAGCAACCTCAGGAAAAACTCGAGGCACTGCTTGGCTGGCTCGAGCAAGATGATGATGCTTTTGAAAGCAGATTACGTGCAGATGCCAATGCTGGAAAATTTGACCAACTCATTGCTAGTGTAGTCGCAGAAGATGAAGCAGGGGAAACGATCAATCTTGAAGCACCGTGCGACTAAATCTTTTTGGAAGGCTTATCAAGAACTGAACCCCGATTTACAACGTCAAGCAAGAAAACAGTACCAGCTACTCAGACAAAATCCTCAGCACGCTTCACTTCGCTTCAAACCCGTAAGTAAACTTTGGTCAGCGAGAGTGAATGAGGATTATCGCGCATTGGCAATAAAACGAAAAGATGCTTTCGTATGGTTTTGGATTGGCCCGCATAATGAATATGATAAAATAATCTAACAATGATTATTATTGAACCCTACAACCCCAACTGGCCCAAAGACTTTGAAATCATCCAATCATCTTTACAAAATGTTTTAGGAGATTTGGCCCTGAGAATTGACCACATCGGCTCAACCTCAGTTCCCGGCTTGGGTGCAAAAGATGTTATTGATATTCAAATTATAGTTAAAGAACTACTACCAGCCATAGAAGAAAAACTAATTCATGCAGGGTATCCATCTTTTGGTGGGCTTCGTAGTGACCATGTGCCTTCAGGTGAAGACCCCAACCCTGATTTATGGATTAAATTTTTCTTTAATGAAATTAAAGGTCAGCGCAGGGCACATATCCATGTGCGAAAATTGGGAAATCCTAACCAGAAATATCCTTTACTGTTTCGTGACTATTTACGCACTCACCCAAATTCTGCTAGAACGATTGAATTGATCAAACAAGAAATTGCCAAACGCCACGCTGATGATGTAGAGGCTTACTACGATATTAAAGACCCTGTTTATGACCTTATTTGGGAAGCAGCCCTCGAGTGGGCAAACTACACCAACTGGAGACCCTAAATATGGATATAGGTGTTATTCTTGGCATTTTTATCGCTTTCCCTTTTCTAGCTCTTTTGCCAACTGAAATCTTTACTTTCATGTTTTCTCAGTCTAAGCGACCTATCGTTCTAATAACGACCACTACCTGGTTACTTTATTTTCTTTACGAACAAGCCATAAAACTGCGAATACTGTGTTAGGGTGAATGCAATATTCGTGTTGATTTGCTGCTTATTTATCCAGTACTTCTTATCCTCTCGGCTCTAGCCATTTATGCCTATGTGAGATTTTTGAAGGCCTGAATTTGTGAAATTTTATATCCAAATTTGTTTTGAGGTTCTAAACTAGCAATATGTGGTGGCTTATTATTCTTGTAGCTCTAATACTCCTTGGTATCTATTTGTACAATAATTTACATGCTAGGAAAAATCAGATTGAATTTTCTAAAGGCAGTATTGATACACTTCTGAAAAAGCGTCACGATTTAGTACCCAATTTGACCCGAATGGTAAGTGGCTACGCCCAGCATGAAAAGTCTCTTTTTGAAAATTTGACTAAGGCCCGCAGTGAAGCCATGCGCTATCCTAATATCACACCTGCGCGTTTTGAGAGCGAAAGCAGTATTGCTAGTGGTTTGGAGCAAGTCTTGATGCTAGCAGAAAATTATCCAGAGCTAAAAGCTGACCAACAATTTATGCAGTTTCAGAAAACTCTACTAGAACTCGAGGAACAAATTTCAGCTGCACGGCGTTTTTATAATGCCGCTACCAATGACTACAACAATGCTGTACAAACCTTTCCTGGAAATGTAATGGCAACTCTCTTGGGGTTTAAGCGTCAGAGGTATTTCAGCATTCCACCTATTGAGACTCAAGTACCTGCTGTAAATTTATGAACCACGATATTTATCAGATTTACCGTGATGAACTAAGGCCCTATTTGCAAGCACTCGAGCTCGAGCGTTTACAATTATGGCAAAAGATAAAATGGAGCTTTGGCATTGCTGCTGCGCTTATGTTGTTTATGCTGGTGTTAGCCATCAAAGATCAATTTTCAGATAGTTCATTAGCAGGTATTGGTTTGGTGTCTATTCCCAGTTTTGTGGCAGCCTTCTTTTTTATCTGGAGTGAGTATCAGGGATACAAGCGAGCCTTTAAGCAGTTTGCTATTCCACATATTATTAAATGTTTTGGTAAAGATATAAAGTACACGCCTACAGGGTCTATAGGCTTAAATGAATTTGTAGACAGCTATCTTTTTAATCAAGAAGCCAATCGTTTTGATGGCGAAAATTTAATTGTGGGTACTTTGGGACAAACCCGTTTTAGGGTCAGCGAAATCCATGCCCGGAATGAGCACAAGACCAAGAATGGTACAGCACACCAAACAATTTTCAAGGGCATCTTTTTTAGTGCCAATTTTTATAAACCTTTTAGAGGCACAACCTTTGTGTTACCAGATTCTTTTGGTGCAAAGCCTGGTAGTGTGTTTCAGCCTTTGCAGCGTCTAGCTGGCACCTTTCAGATGCGGGGCGAATTGGTATCTTTAGAAGACCCAGAATTTGAGCGTTATTTTGCAGTGTACAGCAATAATCAAATTACGGCTCGCTATTTACTAAGTACCAGCTTGATGGCCAGACTGGTAGACTTTCGCAAAAAGCAAGCCAAGACCATTTACCTTTCTTTGATTGATGGGTATATTTATTTAGCCATTGAAACACACAAAAACCTCTTTAAGCCGCCGCTTTTCAAAACGCTACTTGATATCAAGCTTTACGAAGCCTATTTGCAGGATATGAGTTTGATGCTAGGGATTATTGAAGACCTCGAGCTTAGCCAGGATATCTGGGTGCAGCAAGACCTTGTTGGAGCGTTGTAAAAAGATGGCTGTATTTCTAAAAAGATATTGGTTTATAGCTTTAGTGATACTAGGAATTTTATCCCTTCTATATCCAAGACCCAACCAAGGTTTTCTTTTTCGTAACATTCCAGAACTTAGGGGTCAAACCACAGGGCTTATTGGTTCTTCTACTGCCCTTTTCTTAGACCCATCTTTTTATTACCGCTTTAACATGAATGAAGGCGACTTTTTGCAACTTGTAAATCAGCTTGAACTCGAGGCTGTAGATACTGGTAGTTATGAATACTATCAGGATACTGTCTTTGCCCTACATAAACCCTTTGTTTGGCATAACTGGTGGTGGAAACCCACTGCAAACTCAGGACACATTTTCACAGCTTGGCGTAACGGAAATATCCTGACCTTTGTGTTTGTACCTGAGCAACAACTGGTTTTTCTTTATATCCAAAATACTTAATTGCCTTGGCATGTAAAGCTTGTATTACAAAGTGTTACTAAACTCGAGCCAACTTATTCTTAGTGTTTCCAAGATTCGTTGAGACGGTTATGGCTCAGGACACGTAGATGTGTACCCTGAGACTTCGGCGTGAGCTCAGTCGAACGCTTGTCGAAGGGTGGTTTCAAGTGTCTTAATCAGTCTTGGAATTACTTTTTATCTTGCTAACAACCCTGACTTGCCCATAAAATAGTTTAACTAAAAGGAGAACCCATGAGCACCTTTCCAGAAAAACTGTTTAATTGCTGGCATCCTGTGGCCTATGCCTATCATGTAAATACAGAACCTTACGCTACAAAATTGCTTGATGAAGCCTTGGTGATTTGGCGTTCGTCTGATGGTAAAGCCCATGTCATGCGAGACTTGTGTATTCATCGTGGAACTGCGCTTTCTTTAGTCTGGGTCAAAGATGACTGTATTGTTTGCCCCTATCATGCTTGGCAATATGACACTAAGGGAGAGTGCGTAACCATTCCACAATCTAAACATGTCAGCATTCCAACCAAAGCAAAAACACCTGTGTACTTATCTCAGGAACGTTATGGGCTTATCTGGGTGTGCTTAAAACCTGAACCAGTTTATGCTCTACCCGAGATTCCTGAATTTGAAAATGGGTCTTGGAAAATTGTCAACACGGGTCCTTTTGATTGGAATAGTGATGCCTCGAGGCAAGTTGAAAACTTTACTGATTTTGGACATTTCCCCTGGGTGCATCCAGGACTTTTAGGTGATCCCGAAAGACCCATTGTTCCTGACCATACTGTAGAAACCAAGGGTCATGTTTTGCATTATCAAGTAGTTCGCCCCGAATCCACCAACAGCGATGACTTTCCGGTATTTGCCAATGACCAGGTAGTGCAACCCATGCGCCGTAGCCGCTATGAACTGCATTTGCCCTATACCATTGTGCTGCGTTTGGGTTGGGGCGGTGACAAGGGTATGGTGTATTTCTTTGTCTCACAGCCTATAGCCAAAGACAAGTGTCGTGGTTATTGCATTATTGGGCGCAATTATGATTTAGACCAGCCAGATGATGTCTTGCAAGCCTTTGAAGATACTATTTTTTCTCAAGACCAGCGTGTCGTTGAATCACAGCGTCCTGAACAAGTTCCCTTTGATTTAGCAGATGAGCTGCATTTGCAATTTGATGCAGTGGCCATCAACTATCGCCGGGCTATGAATAAGGAAAAGCTAGCTTACTGGCATATGTATCAATAATTTTAAGGGAAGGTGTTATGAAAAAGATTTTATGGATTATGTTTGTATTAGCTCTTACCTCCTTGGGAGTGGCACAAAAAGCTATGCTGGGGTGGGAATAGCCCTTCCAATCATTGAATATGGAACCTTGCCCTTACTAGGGATTCAGGTTGGCACTTTAGTGGCTGACAATGTTGAGTTGCGGGCAAATAATGATACGCTTATCGTTTTCGCAGGTTTTTTGGAGTTGATGTTTTATATACAGATGATGTTTTATATACAGATACTATTCCAGATTCTAATGCCAGGTGGTATGCCGGTGGCGGTCTAAGTGCTTTATATGTTGCCAGTCACATAGGGGGTGTAGCTCTAGGATTACATGCTTCTGCTGGTGCAGAATTTTTTATCACTCCCGAAAAGCAGACAGGCATTTTTGTAGAAGTACAACCCATCATGATATTTGCAGGTGCTGAATCCCCTTTTATATTTAACCTAAGAGCAGGGGTTAATTTTCACTTTTAGGTATTAGTCAATACCAGTAGTAAGTCCGCGAATAAACTGCCGCTGAAAAATCAGATACACAATAATCAGAGGCAGACTTACCATAGTCGCACCAGCAGCCAAAAGCGGGATATTCACAGTATATCGCCCCTGAAAAAAAGACAGACCTACTGGCAAAGTTCTAAGCTCGTCTTTAGAGGTAAGAATGAGCGGCATTAAAAACTCATTCCAGTTCCAGATAAAGAAGAATACAATCAAGACATTGATGGTCGGACGGGCTAAAGGCACTAACACATTCCACAAAATTGCATTGCGACTTGCACCATCAATCACGGCTGCATCCACCAGGCTTTGTGGAGCCGACTTAAAAGCAGACCACAGCAAATAGCTGCCAAAGGGAATAGACAGCGCAACTTCTGGCAAGATAAGAGCCCAATAGGTGTCTAAAAGATTTAGGCTTCGCAAGGCGTAATATAGGGGAATGATTAAGCCCTCGAGTGGCAAAATCATCCCTAGCATAAATAGGGCAAAAACCACGGCTCGCCCAGGCAAAGGTAACTGTGCTAAAGCATAAGCACTTAGAATACACAAGAAGGTAGCTAGTAAAACTACCGGAATAATCACAATCACTGAATTAAGAAAATAGATATTAAATTTTCCCTCACTCCAAGCCTGCGCAAAGTTGGCAAAGCTAAGCTGCTGCGGCAGTTTAAAAACACCTTGCGAAAGTTCTTTTTGAGTCTTAAAGGCAGTGAGCAAAGTTAGTAAAAAGGGAACCAAAATTGCCAAAGTAAATATGGAAAGAATCACGTAAAGACCTAAACGTTTCATTTGTTTCCTTGAGCCCGTCTTAACAAAATAGAAATTACAATTGTAAATAGGGTAAGAACCACGGCAATACTAGCCCCATAACCGACAGCCTTTTGCTTAAAGGCTTTTTCGTAGAGATAAAGCGAGGTTACCAGTGTACTGTTGCCTGGGCCACCCCGTGCAGTCACAAAGATGACATCAAAAATTTTAAGGGCTGAAATAAAAGTAAACAGACTCACCACACCAATTTCACGGCGTAAATCTGGCAGTGTGATATGCCAGAATTGCCTAAAGGCATTAGCACCATCAAGATTAGCAGCATCATAAAGATAAGGCTCTATTTTTTGAATGCCAGCTAAAAAAACTACCATGCAAAATCCGTAGTAATACCAGCTAGCAATAAAGCCAATGCTGGGCAAGGCCCAATCAAAATCACCTAACCAGGGTCTAGCAATTGCACCTAGCCCAATGGCCTTTAAGAATTGATTGATAGGGCCATTGACGGGTGAATAAAGCCATCGCCAGATAATGCCGATTAAAACCATTGGCAAAATTTGTGGCAAGAATAAAAGCGTGCGAAAAAGGGTCATGCCCTTAAACCATTTTTGACTGAGGATACTCGAGAGTAAAAGCCCCAACAAAATAGGAATGATGGTATAGAACACTACAAATAACAAGTTGTGAAAAATGGCTTGCCAAAATAGTGGGTCTCTAGAAAGATTAAAATAATTTTCTAAACCAATCCAGGTGGGTGTGCCCACCCCTGACCATTCATGCAGGCTATACCAGATGGTTAGAACTAGCGGATACATAACAAACACTAAAAATAGTAAGAAGCCAGGTAGTAGATAGAGCCAACCGGTATACCAACGATCACCTGGGCGCAAGGTAATTCCTTGGGCCCAGGCTTTAGATTGTGTTTGAGATTCTTGCAAAGTCTTTTACCTTCTTATTGTCTGTCATTACGAGCTGAAGTTAGAGTTAAGTTTGAAGATAATTTCTTCATCCGCGAAGCAATCTCCTTTCGCTCATTCATTGGTAAGAGTTTCTGAGTACCTTTCTTAAAATCTCTTTACTCTTACTAAGAGCAGAAGGATTGCTTCGTCGGATGTACTTTTCAAACATCCTTGACTACATTGGTTGGGATTTAGTCAACATGCTCCAACGCAAAAGCTCAAACTTCGTACACGCAATGACGGATGAAGTGCTACTGTTTGCTGGCTAAGTGTTTTTGATAATCCGCCTCGAGCATGTCCACAAATTCCTCGGGGGTAATTTTGCTGCCCTCGAGTTGTTGCAAGCCAGAGGTGGTGGTGTCATAAAAAGTTGGCGTAGTCCAGTCAATGTAGTGACCCATAGCATTAGCATCATCCAATTTTTGCCAAGCCAAGTAAGTATCTGTCACCAGCGTATCAGCAACCAATAAACTTTCATCGGCAGGCATGGTGGGAATAAGACCCGCTTTTAACCAAAGCTCAGCAGCTCGAGGTGAGTGCATGAAGTTAATATATTCTGCACCAAGATCTGCATATTCAGTTTTTACGCTTAGCGTAAACGGAACTTCAGTTCCAGCTACATGCGGCGGCACTGAACCTTTATTGGCTTCTAAGGGTGGCATTAAGAAAAAGCGAATATCAGGATTACCAATAAATTCACCCGTAATCCAAGTTCCTGTAATCATCATTGCGCCTTGGCCCTGCAAGAAGAGTGACCATGTATCGTCATAACCAATACCAGAGAAACCTTCAGTGAGATAACCTTTAGCTACCCAATCCTGAACAATTCTTCCAGCTTCTACATTACCCCCAGTTTTCCAAGTTCCACCACGGTTATAAATAAGCGTGTCTAGTTCTTCGGCAGTAGTAAATAAATGCTGCACCGCACTGTAAAGGTGAATGCCAGGCCAACCGTCTAAATTTCCGTAAACAATCGGTGTCATTTCGGCTTCTTTAATAGTGGCTAGGTGGCTCTGGAACTCTTCAAAGGTTTCAGGAATCCCTAGCCCAAGTTGGTCAAAGATGGCCTTGTTGTAGTAGACACCTACATACTGTGCAGTGTTGGCTAAACCATAAAGAGGTCCTTCGCCAAATTTATGATCTTCTGACCAGCGAAAACGGTCTAGGAGATTTTTTGAATAAAGCGTATTCCAGCCATAAGTTTCAGCGTAACCATCTAGGGGCATAATCAACCCCGATTTGACAGCCTGACCCATATCGGCTGCACCTTGATTAACCATAGCAATATCAGGTGGATCATTGGAATCAAGAGCTAGGTTGACAGTAGCAATCAAATCCTCAAAAGAAACTGCATTGCGCTCTATAGTTACTCCAGGATGAGCTTCAATAAATTCGGCATTGAGCTGTTCTTGTACAGCACTTACCGCAGGACGAGTTGACAAATCCCACTCTTTAAGATTTTGAGCTGAACTGATGGCTAAAAATAGGCTTATAACAATAACTATATATTTCATGAATCCTCCCTATAAAAGTAACGAGTGATGAGTGACAAGTGATGAGTGATAAAGGTCATCATTTACCCTTTATTCATGCGCTGTACTTATAGCTACCTCCTTTAATCTAAAACCAGCGACAAGCTGGTTTGAAGTGTTTGCTGAGACTTACCTTGACTTATGACTGAAACTTTGAAACGGTCTCCACGAAACGATGACTTGAAAAATTCAACTGGGTAATGATTCTGATCAAAACTGGTCCCCTCGATTTGAAGTATGCTGATATGGCTAGCAACGTTTAAATGTTTTTGTTCAAATATGCTAGCTGTTGAAGCCTCAATGGTTTGTTCGGCTACATAAGGCTTTACATTATAAAGATCCTCGAGAATTGCATAAAGCGAAGCCTCACTCAAATTCATAGTTTCCAAACCAGCAAAACGCTTCACGGGTAAATAACTAGTTTCAATAGCCATTGGCACGTTATCAATCAAACGAACGCGTTTAATTTCGATGACTTCCTGACGGCTAGACACTTTTAGGGCATGGCTAATCTGTGCAGAGGCAAGAGTAAGTTTTTGTGAAAGCACCTTTGAACTCAGGGAGCCTTTTTTACCTATCATGGTCTCGGTAAATCCTAGTAAGTTAACAGCGTCATAGGTAAGTTTGGGTTCAGCTACAAAGGTACCTACACCTGACCTAATGGTAAGTAAACCTTCACGCTCGAGTTGACTTAGAGCCTGCCGAACCGTCATGCGACTCATGCCATGCTGCAAACTTAAATCACGTTCAGAAGCCAGTTTATCTCCAGCTTTTAATTTGCCAGAAGTAATCTGCTCACGCAAGCCTTCGGCAAGTTGATAGTAAAGTGAAGTTGCTTGAACCTTTTTCACAATCATTCCTTAACTTTTCTGGTCTATACCACATGACCATATCAGAATGTTTTGAGTATTGTCAACGGTAGAATAGAGGTATATGAAGAATAAACATCGGGATAGGATTTTATTGAGGAGATATAAATGAGCATATTTCATAGTGAACATCACCGCAGCGACCGCATAGGCTGGTTACGTGCTGCTGTTCTTGGAGCCAATGATGGTGTAGTTTCTGTAGCTAGTGTGGTTGTGGGTGTAGCCGCCGCAAGCGGTTCCACTCAGGCTACGGTTTTATTAGCAGGCGTGGCTTCCCTGATTGCTGGAGCCATGTCCATGGCCGCTGGTGAATATGTCTCAGTGCAATCTCAAGCAGATACTGAAAAAGCTGACCTTGAACTCGAGGCTAGCGAACTCAAGAAGCACCCAGAAAAAGAACTAGAGGAACTCACTGATATTTATGTGCAGCGTGGTTTGGATAAAACGCTGGCGCGCCAAGTAGCAGAACAACTGACTGCTAAAGACGCACTGGGGGTTCATGCTCGAGACGAACTGGGGATTACTGAAACCTTGCGAGCAAGACCGCTTCAAGCAGCCTTAGCATCGGCAGTAGCATTCGCAGTTGGCGCAATCATTCCTATTTTGGTTGCAATAGTTAGCCCTGCTTCTATAGTCATATACACTGTCGCGTCAGCCACTATAGTTGCCCTTTTACTCTTGGGTGGTCTAGCCGCTTATGCCGGGGGTGCATCTATAGTCAAAGGGGCCATTCGTGTGACTATGTGGGGCATTGTTGCGATGGTGCTCACAGCTATTATAGGCTCATTTTTTGGTGTGTCAGAGTGAAGTTATTTTTATGACTACACTTGTTCCCATGAGCGCAGAAGTCTATACTGTTTACTTGCAATATATTATTAAAGCTTATGCTGATGACAATGTTGCCTCGGGTCGCTGGCCAGCCAAAGGAGCTCTCAAGCGTTCACATTTAGATTTTGAGAAATCACTTCCTCAAGGACTGTCTACCCCTGATAACTATCTCTTTGAAATTAAGCAAAATAACACTGGGCCAACTGTAGGTGTACTTTGGTTTGCAGTCTTAGAAAATCAGGGAAGTCGCTCAGCATTTGTGTATGACCTTGAAATTAAAGAAGCCTTTAGACGGCAAGGACATGCCCAAAAAGCTTTTGAAGCCCTAGAGGTACTGGTTTTATCTATGGGATTAAACAACATTGGACTCCACGTTTTTGGTCATAATCTAGAAGCCCAAGCTCTTTATACCAAGCTCGGTTATAAGATAACTGGTATCAATATGGCCAAATCCCTTTCTGCAAAATAATTTTTGGTCAGTTGATGACCCTCGAGTCCTGCATATGCAAACGCTTGCTAATCTCTTCTCTAACTACTGGCGCAACTTTGCTTCCATATAGCTCTACAGCTCGCATCATCTTGTGATGGGGCATGGTTCCTACACTCATCTGTAACAAAAAGCGGGTGTGTTTAAAGATATCATGCTGAAATAAAATTTTTTCAATAATTTCATCAGGGTTGCCTACAAAATCCGAACCACGCAAAGTACGTGAGGCTTCAAAGTGTTCACGGGTCAAAGGCGACCAACCGCGTTCACGTCCAATTTTATTCATCAAAACAGATACTGAAGGAAAATAATCATCGGCAGCTTGTTTAGAATCATCAGCAATAAAACCATGCGAATTGATGCTTAGCTCGAGCCTGTTTGCATCATGCCCACCCTTGGCATAAGCTTCACGGTAAAGTTCAGCAAAGCTAGCAAAGCGTTCAGGCATTCCACCAATGATGGCTAAAGCCATGGGCAACCCTAGCAAGCCTGTTCGCATCACTGATTGAGGCGTGCCACCTACCGCTATCCAGACCGGCAGTTTATGTTGCAAAGGTCTTGGATACACGCCAAGGTTATTCAGGGCTGGGCGAAATTTTCCCGACCAACTAATTTTTTCTTGCTCACGGAGTTTTAAGAGAAGCTCGAGTTTTTCTGCAAACAGTGCGTCATAATCATGCAGGTCATAACCAAAAAGTGGAAATGACTCAATAAAAGACCCACGCCCAGCCATAATCTCAGCTCGACCATTAGAAAGTAAATCTAGCGTAGCAAAATCCTGAAAAACTCTTACTGGGTCATCAGAACTAAGTACCGTCACTGCACTGCTTAAACGAATACGTGTGGTTCTAGCAGCAATAGCTGCCAAAATAATCTGCGGGGACGAAGCAATAAACTCTTCACGGTGATGCTCACCAAGTCCAAAGACATCTAAACCAACCTGATCGGCAAGTTCTATGGTTTCAATTAAATCTTTTAAGCGTTGTTCAGGGCTGATTTTATTTCCTGTGAGTGGGTCGGGGGTGAGTTCGGCAAAGGAGTAAAGTCCTAGTTCAAAGGGTTTGGGGTCACTCATGGGTTTACCTTAGCACTTAACTTCTCGTGTTTAAGTTGTGAGATTGTAAACGATGCTTGGGAGTAGAACCCCCCGCACTTAAATTGTAATAAACGAAGTCTAGGCAACATGTGGCTGTGGCCCCCCTATTAGGGGGGCTGATTCCAAACGCTATCTACCCCTCATAGTTTATTGTCAATAAACTATGAGGGGTTATACTTCTGATATGCCAGACAGAAGTACACCCACAAAACTAAGTGCTTACAAGGGTGATGGCTGGTGGCACAGAGAACGTATCCTAACCTAAGAACTGGAACACAAATTTAACGAAGGAGGCTATTATGACTTTAGAAGCCAATAAAACTATTGTCAAACGTTATATCGAAGAGGTGATTAATCAAAAGAAGCTTGATTTAATTGACGAGTTCTTTACGCCTGAAATGAGCGATAAGGTTAGAGGGTTTCTTTCTGTTGATCCGAATCATCCGAATCCTTTCCCTGATGCACAAGAAGTGATTGAAGACATTGTTGCTGAAGGTAACAAGGTGATGGTGCGCTTACTATTTACAGGTACGCATCAAGAGGAATTTATGGGAATACCCGCCACAGGGAAGCGCATTGAAATAACAGCTTATGGCACTTACTATTTAGAAAACCTTCAAATTACCTGGGATACTATTTGTTTTGATTGGCTCGAGGCTTTAGAACAACTAGGAGCAACTGTAAGACCTCTAAAGAGCGCATGATCATACAAGGAAATCAAAACGGCATCTTCGCACACAACGCCGTTCTAAGGAGTGAAAGGTGAACAATCAAACAGCTGTTATCGTTGGAGGTGCGTCAGGTCTTGGCCTAACCACTGCCAAACTCATGGTTGAAAGAGGTGCTTCCAAAATCGGTCTTATAGATGTGAACGAGCAACGCTTGGAAAGGGCATCGCAAATCTTGCAGTCTTTAGGGGCGGAAGTAGCAATCTAGAGAACCTGAACTCGAGCATGAATGCGTGTTATAAACTCAGTACATGGTCTTTGATTTCACAACTGCTAAACTACTCAATCAACCCAAAGTTTCTAAAGTCTCTCAAAATACCGCCACCATTATTACCGAACCTAACACAGACTTCTGGCAACGCAGCTATTACGGATTTAGAAATGACAATGCACCCGCACTCTTATTGGAAAGTACAAAAAATTTCAGCTTTACTGCTCGAGTTTCCTTTAAGTATCAAGCCCGCTTTGACCAATGCGGCTTAATTATTTATCTAGACAGCGATAACTGGTTTAAGGCCTCGATTGAATATGAAACTGACACCTTTTCGCGCTTGGGTAGCGTGGTCACTAATCTGGGCTATTCTGATTGGGCAACTACTGATATACCTACACCAACCTTCATGTGGTATCGCCTGAGCCGTCGTGGACCTGATTTTTTAATTGAATCTTCTATTACTGGCAAAGACTTTAAGCAAATGCGTATTTTTCATTTACATGCTCTTGGTGAAACCACGCTAGAAATGGGGAAATTAAATCCACCTTTGCCAGCTAAAAAGCTTATTGCATTTGGAGTTTATGCTTGTAGTCCTCTGAACTCTTCTTTTGAAGCTAGGTTTGATGAATGTAGGCTCGAGGATTGTTTGTGGCGAGCGCACGGAACAGACTAATAAATCGATCACAAAACTTCTATAAACCATCAGTACATTCACGCACAAATACATTCCCTAATTTGGTAATAACGAAACTATCATGGGTATTATTAAAGGTTATTCCATAATTAAATTCAGGACCTAAATGGAGGTGGGGTGTTTCTCAGTGAGAAATCTAAGTCCCTATGGCAGCTTTATAGTTAAACTGGCAGCCTTCTACAAACCCCTCGAGATTTCTGCGAATGGCAGTGTGGTCAGAATTTAGGGCCGCGTCTTGCATACGCATGATGCTGGCCTCGAGTTCTTCGGAGCTAAAGGGTTGTATCATAGCCACAAAAATCTTTTCGTGAGCCGTCGAGGCACCACGTTCTTCTTTGGTCATTAATTCTTCAAAGAGTTTTTCACCGGGTCGCACACCTGAAAATTCAACTTTGATATCCACATCTGGCTCTAAGCCAGAAAGGCGAATAAGGTCTCGAGCTAGGTCTACAATACGTACTGGCTCACCCATGTCTAGAATATAAATCTCGCCATTTCTGCCCTGCCCAGAGGCTTGTAGAACCAACTGTGAGGCTTCTGGAATGGTCATAAAATAACGTACCATATCAGGATGTGTAACGGTTACGGGGCCACCTGCGGCAATTTGCTGTTTGAAAACTGGAATTACGCTACCGCGGCTTCCCAAAACGTTACCAAATCGCACCGAAACAAACACCTGAGAATCCTTGGCTCGTCGTGAGGCATCTTGCACGATGTATTCCACCATGCGCTTGGAGGCTCCCATCACTGAAGTGGGGTTGACAGCTTTATCAGTAGAGATATTAACAAAGTGCGATACACCGTATTTAAGAGCTAGATTGACTACATTTTTACTGCCTACAATGTTGTTAAAGACGGCTTCTTCGGGGTTAGATTCCATGAGTGGAACATGCTTATGGGCAGCGGTATGGAAGACTACCTGGGGTTTATAGCGTCTGAACACATAGTCTAAACGTACACCGTTTTGCAATGCTCCAATCACGCTGGTATAAGCAATCTCGGGCCAGTTGCGGTCTAGCTCGCGCTCGAGCTGGTAAATACTGTTTTCCCCGTGTCCAAAAAGAATCAGTTCTTTAGGGTGAAAACGGCAGACCTGGCGCACAATTTCTGAGCCAATAGAGCCCCCTGCACCAGTAATCATCACGGTTTTACCTTCGATATAACCCAAGATTTTATCGGTATCTAGCTTGATGGTAGGGCGGCGCAGCAAGTCCTCGATTTCCACATCACGAATGCGGGTCATAGAAATTTTGCCAGTCAGGAGTTCATAAACTCCGGGAATAGTACGGTATTTGATGCCGCTTTTCATGGCGGTAATACGGTCAACCAGGCCACGAATAACTTTGCCTTCGGCTGAAGGAATGGCGATCAAGACTTCATTGACGGCGTGACTGCGAATGGCGATCTCGAGGTCGTTTGAGGTTCCTAGAACGGGTACGCTGGCAATTTGCTGACCTATTTTGCGGCGATTATCATCTAAAAATCCTATGGGGTAAAGCCCGGTTTCGGGGTGGCGCAACATTTCGCGTACCACCAATGACCCAGCCTCACCTGCACCTATCACCAAAACCCGTTTGCGCTGATCAGGGCTAACATGATTTTCTAGGCGGGTTTCGCGCCAGTAGCGTGATATCCAGCGAATAGAGCCCATAAACATTAAGGTTAGCAGACCATCTAAAATACCAAGGGAGCGTGCTAGGCCAAAATTATTAGCTACCGAGAGCAAAATAAGGGTGGCAAAAAAAGCTACGCTGATAACGGCTTTGACAATGTTGCTAAGGTCGGCAAAAGCAAATTTTGACCAGCTTTGCAAATGTAAGTTAAAAAGGAAATAGGCCCCGATTTTTAGGGAGATAAAGCCTAATGTGCTGAAAATAATCACTGACCAATGAAGCTCGCTAGAATTGGGAATAGACCAGTCATAACGCATCCAGATAGCCAAAGGTGTGGCCAAAAGCCAAAAAAGCAAATCCAAACCTAGCTTGCCAAGCATGACCCAGCGAGGGTCTACAGCTTGTTTTATTTTGTTAGTAGTATCACTCACGACAACTCTCTCTCACCTTACCAGTACATAGAATCTACACGACGGACTTTTATCACATTCCTATTTTGAACGATAAGGGTAGGAGTGTGCAGTGATAAATGTTATGGCAAGGGGTTTGCCTAGGACGGTAGAGGTTAAAACGTTATTCATAAAGAACTTTCATTATAGCGGTGTTGAAATATAAGAGGGTTATCATTGTGCAACCCATGCAGATTGTATATTAATGCTCTTGATATGTATGTACAAAAGCTACATTGCTGGCTTTTGCTTACACAAAATACTAGCGTTAAGCGTAGGATAGTTTTATGAAAATTTTATTAGCTGCTGAAGAAGCTGCGGGGGTTCAGACCCTCAAAGCCATTCACAAATCAGGACATCAGGTGATTGCTGTGCTTACTGCCTCTGAACAAGATTCAGCTATGCGTGGAGCTACGGTAGCCACTGTCGCTCAGAGTTTGGGGTTCCCAATTTTGTCTGCCAAGCGAGTCAAAGACCCCCTGTTTGCCACTGAGGTTTTGCAAATGGACATCGATGTTTTGCTAAATGTCCATTCACTCTATATTATCAAGCCTCAGATTCTAGAAGCCGTAAAGGTAGGAGCCTTCAATCTTCACCCAGGCCCCTTGCCAGACTATGCCGGCATGAACGCTCCAAGCTGGGCTATTTTTAATGATGAAAAACAGCATGGCGTGACCCTGCACCAGATGACGGCTGGCATTGATGAGGGAACCATTGCCTATCAGGAAATGTTTGACCTTACTGAAAAAGATACTGGGCTGAGCGTAAGTACCAAGTGTGTTCGTTTGGGGATTCAGATGATTGAAACCTTGCTGGCTAACCTTCATCAAGACCCAAAGAAAATTCCTAAACTCAGTCAAGATTTTTCTAAACGCCGTTATTTTGGGTTCAAAGCCCCTTTTGAGGGGAAAATCCAGTGGGATATGAGTGCAGCAGAGTTAGAGCGGTTCGTCCGTGCCAGTGATTACTACCCTTTGCCCTCGCCTTGGGGTTATCCAAAGGCAAATCTAGGAGAGCAAGAAATAGGCTTGATGAAAGTTTCCAAAACGGGTGTTGCTGCTGACCAGGAAGCAGGCAGTATTAAGGAACAGGATGGGGTTATATGGCTAGCTACAAAAGATGAATGGCTGGTTGTGCAAAAAGTGCAAATAGATGGTAAAGCAGTGGAGGCTATAAATGTTTTGCAAGATGGGCAAAGAATAATTGAATCTTAATTTTAATTTTATTATTTATGCTGCCCAATCTGAACATCAGTTTCTGCGCGATTTTATTATTCAACATGTGCCTGCTGTTTCTGCTATCAGCTATGTTGAAGTCCTCTAGCTTTCGACTTGCTGCACCACATTCTCTTCGGTACTTTGACTTAGTAGTGTGCCTGGAGAAGTCAAAACAGAAATAATCCGCCGTTCATCAGCTTCTTCGATAGTAAAACAAATTGCTTGATGCTCGAGAGTTTCCCCATTTTGCGGAATATAGCCAAAGCGGCTGGTTAAAAATCCTGCCAACGTATCAAATTCACCTTCGTTTTCAAAAGTGATGGCTAGAGCTTCTCCGACATCCTCGAGGTGTGCTGAAGCCAACACGCGGTAGTGCTGCTCGGCTAGTTTAACCACATCTCGCTGTTCATCTTCATCGCTTTCATCATAAATTTCGCCAGTGATTTCTTCGATGATATCTTCTAAAGTAATAAGCCCAGCCGTCCCACCAAATTCATCAACCACGATGGCCATGTGGTTGGCCCGCATACGCATGTCACGCAAAAGATTGAGTACATTCATGGTTTCAGGAACATACTGGGGGGCACTCATTATATTTTTGGCTTTGGTCGTAGCGATTTTTTCTGGTTTATTAAGTAGCCCTAACAAATCTCTAGCATAGACAATCCCACGGATATTATCTACTGTTTCGTGATAGACCGGTAAGCGGCTGTAACTATGTTCTTTAACCAGAGTTAAAAGTTCGTTCAGGGTGGCATCTTCAGAAATGGCTATCACGTCCACCCTTGGGGTCATCACTTCACGCACGATGGTTTCTTCTAGGTCAATAATGCCTTTAATCATTTCCTGTTCTTGTTCTTCAATCACCCCAGATTCTTCGGCATTTTGTAGCATCAGGCGCAATTCATTTTCGGTAATTAGAGGATTGTTCCTGGGCTCTAATCTAAATAAGCGCAAGACGGTTGAGGTCATAAATGTAAAAAATAAACCAATGGGATAAAGAAAAACAGACAGATAATAAACTGGTTTAATGACCGCCCTGGCAAAAGGCACGGCATTATGAACAGCAATAGATTTGGGGGTGATTTCTCCGAAAACCAACACTAAAAGGGTAGTAATACCTGTAGCGTAGCCAACAGCCAGAGGTTCGGAAAACTTAAACTTATCTGCTAAACGAATGGCAATTTGTGTAATTAAGGCTGCACTGGCAATATTGACGATATTGTTGCCAATGAGCAAGGTAGTAATAAACCTAGTTCGGTCACGCTCGAGTAAACCAAAAGCCCCAGTAGGGTCTTGGCCTTCTTCACGAAGCTGGCGTATTTTCCAGTGACCAATGGCTGTAAGCGCAGTTTCTGAACCAGACATGAAGGCTGAGAGCATTAAAAGCCCAATCAAGATAAAAATTTGTGTGAGGGGAATACTAGCTACTACAGAAGTTTCTTGGGCAAAGCTCAAACTAAAGGCTGCGATGAATAAAGTCAAAATGAGCCTAGATCGCTCAGGGGAGTCCGACATTTCTAGATGGATTCTAGCATACGCTCAGTCAAAAGCAGGTTTTGGGGATTAAGCTCAAGTCATTATCTATTGGCCTCCCTAATTTACCAGGGAATGTTCCAATCAGGTCTAGGTTTGTCTCCCCTAAAAGAGCCTTCAGCAGCAGGTAGCATCTGGTCATCAGCGTGATTACGATAACGGCATGATACTTTTCACCCTCAAAATCCTATTATGTCGTTTGCAAAGAAAGTGCTTACGGATTTTGAGGGTGAAACCTGCTGAAGGCTCTCCAGGCGAGATGCCCGACAGGGCAGAGGGGTTCTCGTTTGCAATGCAGCCACATTGCAAACGAAGAACCCCTCCGTCAGAGAGCCAGGCGTTTGTTTTTAATGCACCAGCTTCAGCGTTTTCTGTAACTGTCTTGGCTCTCTGCCACTTTTCACCTCGAAAATCCTATGAGTCATTTGTTAAGAAGTGCTAGCGGATTTTCGAGGTGAAACCCCTGTTAGGGGAGGCAAAGGCTACTCAATCTTTTGCCAAGGTTTAGCCTAGTAGAGGACTTTGTTTTCGAAAAATGGAGAATCTTCTGTGGTAATCATATGAAAGATGAGGGCAAATCGCTATTACTATAGATGTCAACTAACTACCCATTTTTGCAAGGGCGCGGTTTATAGGTCTTAACTCACGCTTAGATAGTTGCCCCACATAGCGCATCATCCGACTGGTATGTAACGAACGCACTTGCTCAGTTAGGACAATAGAGTCATGAGGCAAATTTCCCACACCTGCTTTAAGGCGGGGGTAAAGATACGGTGCTGCGTTTGCCCAAATTTGGTTATGGTCGGTCGTTAAAGGAACAACAATCACCATGTTATAACGAGGCGTACCTACATTGTTAGGCAAACCAACCACAACAGCAGGACGATAGCCTTCTTGTTCACGGCTTTGTGGGTTGTGTACGGGGAAAAGTGCCGTGATGATGTCACCTAACTCGAGCTTACTTGCACTCATTGATTTCCTAAGCGCAAAGGCTCACCTATAGTTAAAGGATCAATATCTCCCCAGTCATAGGGTTCATAGTCAGATAATTTTGATAAATCAGCGTCATGCCAGGCTTTTGTTTCGTCATCCATTACTTCAGTGGACTTGTCCTGAGCAGGAGCTTGGGATTGCATACGGACTAGCAGTTTGATAAGGCTCTCAAGAACCTCACTATCTAAGGTCTCGAGCTTTTTGCTAATGGTTTCAAGCTGTTCATGGCGTGTCATAATCTAAAGTGTAGCAAAAAATAGAAATCTCTGACATGATTCACGGTGTCGGTAGTAAGCCAGTGTTGACTAAAGACCCCTCAGGAAATCCGATTGAATTGTTTGAAGCAAAATGAAGGATAACTAGACTCAACCATACATGGTTCTAGTGAAAGGTTTATTGGACGTATACCAAGTGAAACAATGCCGATTGTCTTTCAACGTTTTCGCCTGCTGTTTCCAAAAACTAAAGGAGGATTTTAGATCGTAGTGTATTTGTTATAACACTACACACACTTTCAAAATTTTGCGTCACTTCAAAATTGGTAAACCGCAACACTGACATCTCTAAGCCTTGAAGAAACGCAGTTCTCTCTGCATCGTAAATTTGATCTTGCTCAGTAGAATGAGACTCACCATCAATTTCAATCACGAGCTTTGCATTAGCACAGTAAAAATCAGCAATAAATTTACCAATAGGACGCTGAGAATAAAACCGAGGTTTTTGATAGCGCAAAAACTCAAACCAAAGTTTTCGCTCGGCGGGGGTCATGGCTCTGCGGAGTTCTCTAGCTCGTTCGACATGCCCTTTTTTGTAAAGGAAATTTCGCCGCATAGGAAAAGCGTAGCAAGATTTTGATAACCAAGCGGGGCAAATGCCACACCCCACAGATTTGCCCCACCTAACAGGGGGGAAGGTTCCAAATGGTAATGCAGTTTTCGTTCACTGCAAATTAAGTACGGGGGTTCCTCCCTCGCAATGTAGCTTGGCGAGGGAGGAACCCCTCCGTCAGAGAGCCAGGCGTTTGTTTTTAATGCACCAGCTTCAGCGTTTTCTGTAACTGTCTTGGCTCTCTGCCACTTTTCACCTCGAAAATCCTATGAGTCATTTGTTAAGAAGTGCTAGCGGATTTTCGAGGTGAAACCCCTGTTAGGGGAGGCAAAGGCTACTCAATCTTCTGCCAGGGTTTGGCCTCGTACATGGCCTTCGCCTCTATCAACCTTGCGTTTTGCACGTCATTCACAAGAAGATAGAGGTTCCCGTCAGCGTCGAGTCGCCACCTCATATCGTCAACCTCATGACCACAATCAACAGCGGAGAGGCTGGTAAACCTTACAAAATCGTCAACCTCCCTATAGGTGAATTCGCAGTTTCCCGTTTTCCCTTGTTCACCTTGCCAATCAAAGCGTGCTGTGCCGTCCTGATAGGTCAAGGTATAAACCCCTGCCCACTCGTCACGGGCGACAGATCGCAACAGACCCATCCGCACAAAGTCGTCGGTCGTCAACTCGACTTGCCAGGTGCCGTTGGGGGGTAAGCCTTGTTTCCAGACCTGGGTTTCTGCATCAGGGGTCGGACTCGTCGCCGCAAGCTCCGGCGAACACGCCTCTGCTCCTGGCGAAGCTGGCGTTTTTGCCTTGAGGTCACGAATCGCGGCGATAAGCTCGGCGTTCATGGGGTCTTGCTCGAGTTGGTCGAAGACGGGTTGAGCAGCCGTTTCAAACGATGCGATCTGTTCGTCACTTGCCATGACCACCGTGCCACCGTCGGCACACCAGGCACTAGCAGCATCGACTTCTCTCGGGTGTTCGGCAATCGCTTTCTCTTGTGTGGCACTTGCAGCTTCACGCAAAACGCTTCGCTCCTCGTCGGTTAATGACGCAAACGCCGCAGCATTGGCAAAAAGCACCTGGTATTTGGGAAAGAAAACAACATTCCCCGTTGCTATCGGTGTGCCGGTGAGGGAAAATCCCTGTCGCAAACCTGATTCTGCCCCCTGATAGTCATCAGGAAATACAGGCGTTCCACCCAGCGCGTCTATAAGGGCATAGGATAGGTCCGATGGCGTAGTGCGAATATTCAAGCCTGCAAAGTTTTCGGGTGAAAGCAGGGGTTCTTGGGGTGGGATGGCAAACGGGTGACGCAAGTCCTCGGGCCAGAGCGTTAGACCTATAAATCCCACTGAGGACAAACTCTCGAGCATCCTGGCGGCACTGTCGCTTGTCGCTACGGCTTCGGCTAAAGCGTCATTGGTAATGAGAAAAGGTGCTTGCAAGGTTTGAAAACTCATGATGCTTTCGGTATCCCAGCTCCTTGCTGCCGCCAGCCCCAGCTCATACTTGCCTGCGCCAACAACTTGAATGACCCCTTTCTCGAAACCGTCAACCGTATCGTCCCCTGCTCTAAAGACAGGTTTAACAATGATAGTGCCATCCGAGCGAGCGTTGACCTGGGCGACAAACTCTTTTACATATGCCTCGCTAGGCGCATCTTCTCCGTCAGCAACCGCAAGCCTTAAGGTAAGTGTATCCTCATTCGCTCTACTCGAATTGTCAATAAGTGTGAGGTTAATTCCAGATACACAACATTCATCCGTTACTTTATCTGGAATGCTCCATTTGAGCCAACAACGTGCATTCGGACCTTGAACATCGGGCTTTACATAAGTCCATGCCTTGCACTGACCGTCATCCTGGCACGCCTGATAACATTGCCCTGGGTCATTAATCTCTAAGTCAAAATCCGAATAATCTTGTCCTGGTCTATCAACATTTACCTCAAAGCCATTTTCCTCCTGAATTGTGCTAACTGGAGCTATTTGCGAATCTGGCAGCAAAACTTTGGTAATCGGATGCACCTGTGTACCATTAACGGTAAAGGTAGAGCTAGTGTCACCAACATTTAAGCCATTGACGGTATAGCCATCACCGATGTGAGTCGTGCCACCTAACAGATTGGTAAAGCTGCGGTCAAAGGGTCCACCAGGTGTTGTTGCTAATGCACCCTTAGGGACATAGGCTTCAGCGATGTGGTTGCGTAACAAATCAGCTAGGGCTTCAGGGTCTGCCATAAGCGCGTCAAGTTGTTCTTTTGGAAGTTCGGCAAAAGCTAAGTCAGTTGGTGGCAAAACTAAAAGTGGGTCAGCAGTTGTGAGCAAATCCGTAAGCCCAGCAATCTCAACGGCTTTCAAGAAGGTATCAAAACTTATGACTTGATAGTCCTCTTCAAAACCCACGCCACTAAACCCTTGTAAAAACTCCAAGGTATTTAAGTCGCTGTTTGGTGAAGCATTAGAGTAATCAAAATCTTCCCCTAGAGTTCCAGGAAAATGACCAAAAAATCCCATCAGGGCATCTGCACCGGGCCGCTCACCGTAGCCACCATAATCACCACTGTCAATCACAGCATTTGGGTCGCCATTGGCCGTGATTGCGGCATGTTTATATTTACCAGCCGGGACGGGAGCCACGCCAAAACCGCCGTAGCTTACGCTTTTTGGTCCGTGTCCATCTTCATCAAGATCGAGTGTCTCGGCACCAGCAATGTTATTTACGACGAAGTAAACCTGTTGATCTTTGGCTGCACCTAGCTTTTGCAACTCTACGGTTTCATCAATTACTAGGGGTGAAAGTTTTTCATCTTCCAGTTGACCTATCATGGCGAGTGTGTAGCGGTGACCTGCTTTAACAGCCACGTCCGTTTCGAGCAGTGCATCAGCAGTGGTTTTGCCTGTGGGTACGACAGAGAAGCTGTAAGTTCCAGGTTCTAAATACAAATAGCCGTTGATGTAACCCACTGGGATATTGACTTGTTCTTGACCACCATTTACAGCAATCTCGCCGTTGACGAGCCAGTCTACGTTTGGGCCACCGAAGACAAAATGTGCCAAGCGTAAACGGGCCATGGTTGCGTCGTTGGTGACTGTGTCTGTTAGTTTGTCAACTTGGGCGAAGATAAGTGAGCTGATAAAATGAAGTGCTAAAACGATTGTGATTAGTTTGTGTTTCATGGGTTTGCTCCTTTTGGGCTCGAGCCGATTAACTCATTTCGGCACTGAAATACGTTAAGATGTTTCTATGACAACGCAAACGGCACTCAAATACGATGCTGAGGTCAAAAGTGACGGACAAGTTGAGGTTGTGGTTCCCTTGCCACCAGGCTCTAAAGTGACTGTGTTTATCGTGGGAGCAGCCGATACCTTTAACGATTTGTTGCTGGCAAGTCAGAGCAGCCTCGAGTTTTGGAATAATCCCCTTGATGATGAGGACTGGAATGCCTAAACGGGGAGATATTGTTCTCATTCCTGTTCCTTTCACAGATTTATCCTCACAAAAACAGCGTCCTGTTATTGTCATCTCGAATGATGCTTACAACCAAAAAACACAAGACGTGGTTGTAGTCGCATTAACATCTCAGCCAGAAGTCACAGCTTATGGATTTATCATCACTTCAGATGATTTAACCGAAGGTGCTTTGAAACGCCCAAGCCAGGTGCGTGTTGACAAAATCTATACCTTGTCGCAGGGCATCATTTTAAGAACGTTTGGGCGAGTAAATGAAAGTGTTTTAGAGCGCGTGGGCGGGTTGTTACAAAAGCTCATTGAGAAATGACTTGAGGTAAATGGACTCGAGTATTAAAAAAGTGGATCACACTATCCTCCTCAAGAAAAAATGAAAGGTGTTATATCTTTGAGGTTAAATGTATTTTCTTAAACCGACGGTTGATCTTTCTTGCTAACTCCTCTTTGGCTTGAACTAACGCGAATCCGTGTTCATGCCCAATGGCAACTTTAAGCTCCTTATCTGATGCAGTTCACCGTGAAGCTATCAATCTGAACCTCACCATTTTTTATTAAGACGTGGAAATTAAAGCTGAACTTGATAAACGACCCGTCAGTGCCGATGGCTGTCAGGAGAAGATGGTCCGAAAAGTGCTCATTCTTGCGACTTAAACGAAAGTTGGTATTCTCTTCATAGCTACCTGAATAGGTGATGGGATATGTTGCTGGGTCATCTGCTTCAACAAAGAATGAACCCTCGACACGTTGTAACAACTGAAAGTTTCCAGCGTTTCGCCCCGAGACAAATTCGGTGATGTGCGCCAAACCGCTTCCATTGACGGTTACTGTACCCGGGTAGCCAACGCAATTCTCCTCAATGGATAAAGGGAAAACACTATTGAAGGTGAAACTATCTTCGTAACGAATAATGTTCTCTGAGAGAGTATCTAGGGTAGGGCTATCCAGGCTGTTACAAGATGCTAGGACGAATAAGCTAAGAAAAAACAGAATTGCGTAAACAATTTTCATTGTGAACCTCCTAAATCTTTCCCAAAAGGAAAGTACAGAATGTGAACGGATGGGCGAATGAACAAGGCCTACTCGCTACCCTGGGCTAGTGGTCTAGGTAGGGGCAAATCCCTGTTTCAAAAATGTCATATTCTCATAGTGAATCTCCTTTTAGGCTCGAGAATAAGCAAATCTTTCATATCTGCTTTAAGAGCCTTACGAACAGCTTAGAGAAAACTAACTGGGTTTGTCTTGTACATTCCTGTTCAAAAATTGTACGTTTCTGATTACTCGAATTCTTTTACCTTTACATTGTCACGTTCCATTTAGGAATGATCTACTTTGCAGTTGAAGTCAAATGAATGTTGGCGTATCAAATAAAATTAGCTGGGATAGATTCCCAGCTAATGAGGTAAGGTCTTTTGTAAGTCTTAAAGGGCGGTCATGCGAACCGTGACTTGCCTTCCGAGTCTAGTAAAGAGTACCCTTAATGCACCATTGTCATTGTTGTAAACTAAAACCTTAGTATTAGGGTAGCTAGCCTCAGGGGTAGCACTGAAACCGAGTTTGGTCAAGGCTTCATTATAGGCACGCATGATGTCATCTAGATACGACTCGTTATGCAACACTGTGACACCCTGCTTAATACCATCGCTATAGCTGTTTATCTTTACATAATTTGCAATATCATTTTTCTTCCAGGACTTCTTTATTCCTTTGCTATCGGCGACTTGTTTGATCTCAGCATATTGCACCTTTAAGGAACTAGCCTTCTCGGAGAGTGTGACGGTGAGTGTTCCTGCATCATAGCCAAGGTGAATATAACCAGTCTTGATGTCTTTAAGACCACCGTAGTAGTTGTAGCCAGTGTCATTAAACTTAACGCCTAGGGGCGATTGTGCGTAGCTTAAGACACTGAGTCCGAAAATTAAAAGGGTTAGAAAAAAGTGTTTCATAAAGTATCCTTTCTTAAAAACTCGAGGTGTGAAGGGTTTAGAATCTAGACTAGAAGCTGTGGCGAACTGATAACTGACCATTTCTACCTCCTTGTGGGGTTTAGGTGAAACTTCGCTGCTGTTGCCCCTGCATAGGCTAGTGAAGTTATCCCTGCTAAAAGTTTAGAGAATTGCTACTAGGTTTGTCTTGTATATTCCTATTCAAAATTTGTAGGTTTCTGTTTTGGCAAGATGCAGTAGTTAGTAATCAGCATAGATTTTCTACTAACTTCTGAAAATCATGCCGTTATCTACGCAACGACGATGACCAGATGCTACCTGCTGTTGAAGACTCCTCTGACTACTTTTTTAGTTTTTCAACCTGCTATCTCTATAATCTCTTGGCGTGACACCTACCCAATACTTAAAGTGCCTTACCAAATGACTCTGGTCAAAAAACCCTACGACCTGTGAGACTTCAGCGATGCGAATATCACCACTGCCTAAGAGTTCTTTGGCTCTTTCTACACGTTGTTGAATAAGGTACTGATGGGGTGGTAAACCTGTGGCGTGTTTGAACTGTTTGGTGAAGTGTGACGGACTCGAGTGAGTTAGTGCAGCCAATTCTTCGAGTCTAATCTCGTTGCCCAAATAGTCATTGATAAAGTTGAAGACTAAACGAAGTTGCCCTAGTGATAAACCATGATTAGGTAAATGTTTAGTCGTACTAAGACTTGAGTTCAGAGTTTCAAACTTAGGGGTAATCTGGTCATGGCCAGGAGATGGTACAGATTTTAATTGTTGCCGATCTAACTGCTGCTGATCTAACTGCTGCTGATTTAACTGTTGAGGGTCTAATTGCTGGTAGTCCATTTCAAACACCTTCTATTTCTTTTGAATGTTAATCAGGGGGAGAACAGGCTTGATATTCAGTTGTTGATGGTAGGCATAGCTCGAGTCCTGGACAGGACGCTCTAGACCCACCCATCACGGGGGCCAGGATGAATCTCACCGTTATAGGGAGTGTGGGTAGTTTGAAACAGCGTTGAATTATAAATCGCATAATTTCCTCCTTGGGATAATTCTAGACTTGGGGTCTGACCCAGGTCTGACCGCTAAGAGCGCATCGTTGTCATGGCTTACCTCCTCATTGAAATTGCTCTAGCCGAAGCCAGCTTTAGAATGCAAACCCAACCCTTTGCAAACCCTGATGAAAGTCTGAACGGGGGCCGCATCTTTAGGCAGAGTCAGGGGCTAAGTAGTTAAGAATCACGCTCACTGCGAAGTTAGAACCTCCCCCTACCCCCTCCTGTTAGGAGGGGCAAAACCTGCTATGTGCAAGGTTTTGCCCCCCCTAACAGGGGAGGTGTCGCGGTAGCGACGGAGGGGTTCTACACTGACTTTGGAGTGAAGGTGTCACAAAACCGCTAAAATGAACCATGAAACTCAAAACGCTGGGTAGCTTGCAATTGGTGGGGACTAGCCTTACACAGCAAAAGCAGTTGCTACTACTGGCTTATTTGGCCATAGAAGGAGCTAAACCCCGGCGTTATTTAGCTGAACTGTTTTTTATGGATAATAAAGACCCCTTGAACAATCTCTCGAGGGCCCTCTCAACCTTACGCAAAATTGCCCCTAGCATCATCGAGTCAGACTATAAACGGGTCTGGACGCTATTAGAGTGTGATGCACCTGAACTTATCAAGGCCGTAGAAACCCAAACCCTAGAATCCTGCCTGGCTCTATACCAAGGAGCTTTTGCCGAAGATTTGAATATGGAGATGGGAACTGAACTCGAGGAGTGGGTTTATAGTACCCGTGAAATTTTAGCAGCCAAAGCTAGAAATGCTTTTCTTATGTTGGGTGAAGTCGAGGCAAGCCAAGGAAACTTTTTGCAAGCTGCCCATTTAGCTGAAAAGGCTTACCGCTTAAAAGAAGCCTCTGAACTCGAGCCTGATGATTACGCACGACTCTATAACCTACTTTATGCAGGCAATAGCCCACTCGCTGCCGAGGTGCGAACAGAGGCTGAATCCTTTGAGATTCATTTAGATCTTAATCGTGAAAAAGCTAAGAAACTGTCTGAGAAGTAGGAAACTCATGAAAAAGTCGGGCACAGTTAAAAGATGATCAAATCCCAACTGTACCCGACTGATCTAAAGACTAGCGAATGGGAAGCATTAAAACCATTCATGCCGACACCAAACCCACTAGGGAGACCTAGAGAACATAGTTGGCGCAGCATTCTCAATGGCATCTTTTATGTGGTGAAAGGTGGCATTCCTTGGCGGATGTTGCCTAAAGAATATCCACCGTATCAAACGGTGTATCACTACTTCCGTGTGTGGCGTAAAGGTGGTTTCTGGGAGGAACTGAATACCAAACTGCGTGAACGATTACGCAAGAAAGTCAAGGGAAAAGGTAGAAAACATCCCAGTGCAGCCATTATAGATAGTCAAAGTGTGAAAAGTGTCGAAGGGGGTAAGGAGATCGGCTATGACGGTAATAAGAAAGTAACTGGACGTAAACGTCATCTCGTTGTAGATACCTTAGGCTTGGTGTTAGCTGTCCTGGTAACGGCTGCAAATATTGATGACCGAGCTGGCGCAAAACAACTCTTTACGGCAATGAGGACAACTTCCTGGAAACGTCTTAAGTTGATTTGGGCTGATGGTAACTATACCGGTGACCTCATCGCTTGGCTTATGAAAACCTGTGGCTGGATTCTCGAGATCGTTCATAAACCTAAAGAGCAACTTGGCTTTGAAGTTCTTCCCAAACGCTGGATTGTTGAGCGTACTTTCTCCTGGCTCAATCGGCAGCGTCGTCTTTCCAAAGACTTTGAGCGTTTGCCAGAAACCTCAGAAGCCTTTATCTACGTCACCATGATTCGTTTGATGGTGAAAAAATTGGCGGCTTGACACTTCTCAGACAGTTTCTAAAGCCCACTTTAGTGAAACTGTAGAAGTCAACACCACTGAAATACTTCATAATCTGCCCCCAGCCAAAAGCTCCTTTGTAGGGCGTGACCAAGAGCTTATTGAGATTGCCCAGCAACTATCCAAGCCTGAGTGCCGCTTGCTGACTTTGCACGGGATGGGTGGCATTGGCAAAAGCCGAACCTCACTCGAGGTGGGCCATCATCAGCTCAGACAAACAAGAGGAATCCTGAGCCCTTCAAGTTCTTCAGGACAAGCTCGTGTCGAAAGAAGCTCCTTGTTCATAGACGGTATTTTCTTTATCGCCCTGGACGCTTTAACTTCCGCTGACATGATTCCATCAGCGATAGCTGAAGCTCTTGATGTTGACATGCAAGGTCTAGATGACGTACTCACTCAAGTCAAAACCTTTATCGGCAAGAAAAAACTCTTGCTGATTCTGGATAACTTTGAACACTTGATGGAAGGAGCCACCTTAGCCTCAGACTTACTTGCGGCCTGTCCTGAACTAAAAATTATGGTGACGAGCAGGGAAGTCTTGAAGCTAGAAGAAGAGTGGGTCAAAGACCTCGAGGGTTTACAGTATCCACCTAGTACCACCATGACTCTCAAGGAAGCCCAGCATTTTGAAGCAGTTAAACTGTTTAGCCAACGCGCTAAAAAAGCTGTTCTCGAGTTTTCAGCCAATGAAGATAATATCGCCACCATCGTAGAAATTTGTCAACTGGTCGAAGGCGCACCGTTAGCACTCGAGCTAGCAGCTACTTGGGTTAGGGTGATGACGCTTTCTGAAATAGCCAAGGAAATAAGAAGCAATTTGAGTTTTTTGGAAAATCAAAATAGAAACAAAAACGAAAGACACCAGAGTATTCGGGCGGTGTTTGAACACTCGTGGAAGTTGCTCACGCCTAAAGAGCAAGATGTGTTTAGAAAACTTTCTGTGTTTGTGGGGAGTTTTAATAGGCAGGCTGCCTCTGAAGTGGCAGGAGCGACCCTACCCATCCTAGTTAGTCTGGTTAATAAGTCTTTGTTGCGGGTGATGCAGAATGGCAGGTATAGTAGGCACTTTTTGATTTATGAGTTTAGTCAGGAGAAACTGAAAGAATTACCTGATGAGTTTGTGCAAACACGACAGCACCATGCCACTTACTACTGCAACTTTTTGAGTAGTAATAGTGAGGCTATTTTGGGGGCTGAGCAGAAGACTGTTCTTGAACAGCTTGATTTTGAGATTGATAATATCTATAGGGCTTGGCCACAGTTTTTTGAGTCTAAGGATAGTGAACAGTTGAGACAAACAATAAATACACTCTGTGAATATTTAAGTGTGAAGGGAAGATCAAAAGAGGGAATCAGTCTCTTTATTTCTACACTTGAAAGGATTGAAAACACAAATCACGAAGATATTTTGGTTCTGGGGATACTCAATAAATGTATTGCTAAACTATATAACGATACTGGCAACCTCATCAAAGCTCAACATTTTGCAGAGCAAAGTCTAAACATATTACAAGATTCCAATTTTCTACACGAGAAGGCTTGGGCTTTGAGAATACTTGGAGTTGTTTACAAAGGTCAAGGTCAATTTGTCCAAGCTAAGGAGTGTTTAGATAAAGAGCTTGCAATTTACCAAAAAGAAAATAATTTATTATATTTGGCTGCCACAATGAATAATCTAGGTGTTTTGTATACAACGGTAGGCCAATATGATGAAGCCGAGGTGTGTATCCTTGAGAGTATCAGGATAGACCGTCAAATCAACAATCTAAGTGGTGTTGTAACTGACCTTGCCAGTTTGGGGCATCTTTACCTCCTTACACACAGAGCAAACGATGCTGAAAATGTTGTTAGAGAGAGTTTGAATCTGGCAAATGAAGTAGGTGACGTTTGGGCTACTTCATTTCTCTTTAATGGACTTGGTATAGCCCTTTATCAGAAAGGTAAGGTTGATGAAAGTAAAAAGTGGTTTCACAAGGCCCTCAAACATGCCGAAGGTGCAAATGAAAGTGGTCGCCTTATAGAGATTTTTACATCTCTTGCTATGCTAAAAGTAGATACTCGAGACTTCACTCATGTAGAACGCTATCTTATCCGCTCACTGACTCTCGCAAAAACACTTAATATGAAATCAGACATGCTTTTTACTCTAGTAGAAGCTGGAAAGTTCCTCATTACTCAGGGCCAAATTGAGCTGGCGAGACAAGTTGCAGAATTCATTAGCAATGCTCCTGAAGCCTGGAAATCAGCTAAGGAACAGGCAGAAAAATTATTATTGACTTGCAATGAACTTTCTGCTAGACCCGATTTAATTCCACACGAATCATCAACCAACTTATCGCCTTCTCTGATAACACTCTTGGTTGAAATTCTCGAAAACCAGCCGACACTTATGGTAATTGGGTGACTTGCTTCATCCAAATTCGCTTGGCATCAGTCACCCAATTACCCATTAAAACTTCCATTCTTATTATTGACATTGCCCTCTACAACTTGTGGTTTTCATTACAACCTGCCAACAAAAGTTATCGAACAAGAGTATTTAGTGGAAACCCCTTTCTAGCTTCTTCGTGATATCCATATTGAACATTTAGAGTTCCTGTTGCAATTGAATCCGTGATAATCATAAAATCATGTTGCCGAAGGTCGTTGAATAATTCACGACCGAATATAGGCGGATCTGCAAATTTTCCGTTCCAATAGAAATCAAACTTACTACAGGCAAAGTCGTCTGCTCCCACAGGGTTAATATCAGATCTTCGTGCGAGACTGTGTTCCCAATAGAGTGCAAGGTCAGTATTTACAAGTCTAATCAATGACCTGACTACTTCTTCGGTTACGCTTGCGGCGTTAGCTAGGTCAATAACCCATAACCCGTAGACTTCTTGCGGTGGTACCAGAATTATGGATTCAATTTTCCCCGTTAGTACAGGTGAATTCGGGTCAAGGAAGATTTCGTCATCCTTCTTTAGACAATAAGCTGGAACAATTCTTCTCGCAGCAGCCTCCATAAATGGGTGTACAGGGGTACATGTGACTTCTGAGTCAGTGGAAGATGTTGTTACTCTTATGTTGAGGAGGGGATAACCAAAACCACCAGAAAAAAAATTTTTAAAATGGTAACGAATAACTGGATAGACGTACTTTCTGCTGAGAGATTTTATTGGCTTAATGTCTATTGGATTTTCGCCTGGATTTTCGCCATACTTTTTATACGTTAACTGTGGTATGGGTCTGTCCGGCGGACTATAGTCTAACTCCAGATCGAAAAGGACATTTAGCCCTGTTATCCCTGAAATAGCTTTTTCTTCTAGAACACCGCCATCGTTAACAATTACTTTCGTACTTCCAATAACACACCCAGCACCAGTTCTATCAGGCATATTCTACTCCTTTTTATGTACTCACAAAATAAACTTGAACCTGCAATCGTTTTTTGATTCTTTCTCCGTAACTTCATTCCTTACCTATTCCCTCCTATCTTTTTATAGTGCAATCCTCTTCACCTCGATACAACCTCAGTTAGCCTCAACAAAAAAGGTGAAAGAAATCTCACAGAACATCCACAAAGCTATGAAGTATTCATAAACTCCCTCCTTCCAGGGTCTACCCCTTTAAGACTCAATAAACTTGTAAACTCTCTTGAATGCCGCTTCCCAGCCCTTCAGAAACAACACGACTGAAGATACCTAGCAAACAGAATAGAGAAGGCTAACTGGGTTTGTCTTGTACGTTTCGATTCAAACCTTATACGTTTCTGCTTATTTACTTGTCTTGAATAAAGCCATCACCCTCATGATTTCCTCCTTTGGGTTATACCTAGGGGTTCCAACTGGGGTCAAACTACTAAAATGATAAGGGATGATAGCATAAAAATAATGCCATAGTTACAGGGACTCAAGAAAGGGATTAAGTAGGGTGGACTCGAGCCCTTGAGGATTCTGGCTTTTAGTTGAGTAATGATACTAATGGCTTAGTCGTTATGATCATACTGGTCAGTATGATAAGTATGCTATGCTGCTGTTATGACAAAAGCTGTTCCTGCGGTCAAAGCCCGACAACAATTCGGCACACTCCTCAACGAAGTTGACCTTAAAGGCTCCCAGATTGTCATCGAGCGAGATGGTAAACCAATGGCGGTGATGATTCCCTACAGACAGTTTGAAGGTTGGTTTCAGGAACGCCAGAAATCTTTTGAAAGGCTCGAGGCGATTGCCAACACAGTAGCAAAGCGACTCGAGCAAAAAGGTAAAACGCAAGAAGACTTACTTGGACTTATTGATGAAGCAGTGCTGCAAACTCGTAAGAAAGCGAAAAAATCACCTCGCTAATGATGCGTGTAGTCATTGATACCAATATCTTTATTAGTATGGCCTTGGCAAAACAAGGCCCGATGCAAAAACTAAGAACCCTTTGGCGTGAAGGTGAGTTTAGTGTGCTAAGTTCTAGTGAGCTAATCCAGGAAGTAAAAGAGGTACTCGAGTATCCTCGTCTGGCTTCATTCCTCACCTCTGAGGCAAAGCGCACATTACTTGCTGAACTTGATACGCTAGCAGAAGCTGTGATTTTAGGGAGACCCTTTCCAGATTTTGAAGAGGATGAAGATAATAGGTTTTTGCTGGCCTTATTACGTGATGGCAAGGCTGATTACCTGGTGACAGGTGATAAGAAACTGTTAGCCCTCAAACAGTTTGATGGTAAGCCTGTGCTAGCTGCGGCTACATTTCTCATAAGGCTCGAGGGCAACACTGAATGATAGTTAGAATGTCACCTCGAGCCTTCAGCCAAGCACAAGAAGAAAGTAAATCTCTGACCCTTGAAGGGATTGTCTAGGTGTTCTCGAGCAAGGAATTAATTAGCTAAGGTGGACTCAAGGCTTTAGCTACATGTCCAACTGAAACTGAATCGCTGCTAATATCTCTTGACGAACGATGGTATCAGTTAGCTCACCAAAATCACGCCCCAAGCGACTTTTATCCAAGGTGCGAAGCTGGTAACAAAGGACAACAGAATCAACTTTTAAGCCACCTGTTCCAGAGGTTAAAAGCACTTCGTTGGGATAAACCTGACCACCTTTATAGGAAGTCAAAGGAATAATGTTTACAACAGGTAAAAGCTGATTTAAGCGTTCACGACTGACAACTAAAACGGGGCGTGTACCTGCTTGTTCTGAGCCTTGAATAGGATCAAGCGATGCAAGAAAAATATGCCACTGGTAAGTCACACATCCTGCTCCCACCACTCGGTATCAACATGGCGAAAGTCTGACATGACATTCTGTAAATCAGCCATAAACCGTTCGTCCCTAATAGCTTGCTCCATGAGGCGAAGTTTGTCGGCATCAAGGGTCTGATCTAACAGGTCTTTAACCATGATATATTCTTCAAACGGCAAGATAACCGCAACAGGATTGCCACGTTCATCATTGATAAATTGGCGTTTCAGTGCAGGCATAGGCATATCATAGCAGATAGTACAAATAGTTACTAAGGGTTTGTTTATCATTCCAGTGTTTAGAAAGATTGCTGCCTTTAGAAATGTTTAGTGCAACGAGTATCCCAAACATCATTTTCAGGGTCGTTCCAAAACTCGAAAGCACTTTCGCTTAACTGTAACCAAGCTTCGTTGGTAAGAGCATCTTCTAAATCAGTGGACAGCTTGGCGAGAAACCAGGTTGCTAAGGCATCTTGGGAAGTTTCGGGAAGCTCCTGAAGTTTGTCAACAACTTCTTGTAACAACGCTGTCATGTTAGTAGTACTCAGTGAATCACAGAAGGGTAAAACTGAATGTCTGGATGTGCAAGTTAGGCCAGTTTTTACTTCTTTAGTCATACTGAGCTGCTGACTAGGGTGAACATTGCAAGTCATTCCCAAAGTCAAGCCCTGCCTTGCGAAGTATCTTGCTACTTAGATACTTCGCAAGGTATGAACGCGCAGGACTTAGGTTGCTACAACAGGAGTGCAATTAGCGGCTCAGTATGACAGAATGAGGATTCTGTGATTCACTGAGTATAGCAAGAAGAAAGTAAGTCCTTGACGCTCGAGAGCATCGTGGCTAAAATTTTAGCCGAGAGTAAGACTTGAGGTTTGTGATTTTCCACAACAGGTTGCTACTTACCTCTAGAATAAAGCAGAAACGGTCCGTGCTCATCTACCATTTCTTTTTCCAAGCTCATGCCGATGTTCCCGGCGACTTTCACCGAAGCCTGATTGTCTGGATCAATCATGCAAATTAAGCGTGATAAGTGCAACTGCTCAAAGGCGTAATGGACGATTGCTTGAGCCGCCTCGGTTGCTAAGCCCTGCCCCCAATAGGCTTTATCGAGCAAATAGGACACTTCCACTTCTAAGTGTCCCTCAATCGTCTGTGGGAGCAAGCCACAGCGACCAATCAATGTGTTCGTCTCTTTATGGAGGGTGGCCCAGAGTCCTAGCTCGGGGTGAGTTGGATGCCCACCCAGAAACCGTTCCACTACTTCTTTCGTTTCTTCATAAGTCAGCGTGCCTTCGGAGAAATACCGCCTTATCTCTGGGTCACGGTAAAGGGCGAATAAGGCATCGGTGTCTTCGGGAACAAAATGTCTAAGTAGAAGTCTCTTGGTCTCGAGTATATTCATATTTGAACTATCCTAGCGCATCTGTACTCTTATCGCATTACATAGTACAAGCTCTATAAGCTGCGTTTTGGTCTAAGCGTTCTATGCTGTTATCTAAATGAACGCGGTACTCAAGGTCTAAATCAATCCACTCGAGACGCTTCTCTTTCATGGTGGTAGGCAAGCTGATATTAATGTACATCAGATTGAGATTACTGTTTTGCTCGCAGATGTGCCAAACGTTGTACTACTTGTTCTTAAAATAAATCATCACTGCTTCTGAAATCGATTACTGCTTTTTCATGAAAAGCTAGGTAGTTTGCAATAACTGCTTTGCCTACAGCTTACTGATAAACTACCCTTCGGAGGTAAAATGAAGAGATTTTTCTTATTGGCTGCGTTTTTGCTAAGTTTTAGTTTGGCTCAACGCGAATCAACCTTGGTGATTGGTGGAGACTTTTCGGATTTCAAAACTGCTGATCCACAGGTATCGTATGAGTTTTCGGGTAGTTTGATTACTGATAATTTGTATGACACACTAGTACGTTTTGAGGGTACTAATCTTGCTGATGTCAAACCTGCTTTAGCAGAATCCTGGACTGTGGAAACGGCTGCTGATGGTACACACAAAATTACCTTTAAGCTTCGTGATGCGAAGTTTTCTTCGGGCAATGCTGTCACTGCTAATGACGTGGTGTACTCAGTTGAGCGCGGTATTAAACTTGGTGAGGCTGGTTTAAGCCCTTCAGCTTTCTTGTTTACCGATGTTGCCAAAATGCAAATCGGTTCTACGGTGGCTGTTGATGACAAAACTGTAGAAATGAATTTACCTGCTAATGCTAACCCCGGAATTGTGCTTAACTTGTTGACCTTTAACATTGGTGGAATCGTAGATTCTGCAATAGTTGCTGCCAATGAAGTCGATGGTGACTCGGGTTCGGCATGGCTTACTGAAAACTCGGCAGGTTCAGGCCCCTATACATTAGAGCGTTGGGACCGCGATTCCCAAGTGGTATTGGCTGCTAACCCTAATAACACTACTCGAGTTGGACCTATCAAGCGCGTGATTTTGCGGGTTATGAAAGAGTCCAGTGTTCAGCAAGCTGCTTTAACCTCGGGTGAAGTTGATGTAGCCTGGAACTTAACCCCAGAAGCCTTTGCAGTGGCTTCAACAGATGCAACTTACAATGCTTATAAAACTGATAACTTCCAAATTCAATATATCGGTATGAACTCTGGTGCAAATGCCGTTTTCGCCGATGTTCGCATTCGTCAGGCAGTGCGTTATGCTATTGACCAAGATGCCATCATCAATGATCTTTTAGGTGGTTTAGGTCTCAAGACGCAAACCATTGTCCCTGCAGGTCTTTTAGGGTTTGATGATACTCTTTACTTTGAGCATGACCCAGAAAAAGCTAAAGCTTTGTTAGCCGAGGCGGGTGCTGAAGGTTTAACTTTTGAATTCATGGTTCCCGATGGGTCTTGTGGTGGTGGTATTCCTTGCCCAGATTTAGCCGCAAAAATCCAGAGCGATTTAGCTGCTGTTGGTCTAAACCCAGAACTTCGCATTACGCCACAATCAGAGTTGCTTGATCTTTACCGTGCTCAAAAAGGTCAAATGGTTTTGATTTCTTGGAGCCCAGATTATCCTGATCCAGATGGAAACGCCACACCTCTAGGTGACTTCAATGCCAAGTCTTTGGCCTGGCGCAATGATTGGAATAATCCAACCGCTTCACAGTTGGCACTGGATGCTTCTTTGGAATCTGATCTTGCCAAGCGTGTAGAGCTTTACAAGCAATTGACCTCACTTGTTGCCAATGAAGGCCCTTACGCCATTCTTTTCCAACCTGTGCAGGCCATCACAACTAGGGCTTATGTGCAAGGTTTTGTACGCAATGCACAAGGTAATGTAGACTTTGATAAAATTAGCAAAACTGAATAAATAAGATATAAAGAAGAACGGGCAAGCTGCTAGCAGCTTGCCCGTTCTTCTTTGTCCAATAGCCATCTAGGTTATTGTTTTGTGACAAAAACGCGCTAGAATGACCCATGAAAACAATTCTTGTTTGCCTAATCGGGATAGTCTCTTTGGTTTTTGCCCAGCAAAGTCGGATTGCTTTTGTCAACCCTGAGGGGCAGCTAGCCACCATTAATCCAGATGGTAGTGATTTGCGTGTTTTGACCCAAGGTGAGCAGCGTTTGCAGTTTCCGGCCTGGTCACCCGATGGCTCAAAAATTGCATCCATTGGGGTTGACCCCGAAGGTGGGTTTATTCGTGTTTTCGCTGATGCGATAACCACAGAAGCCAAAGAGATTTACCGCACCCAAGACCAAGGGGCCATTTATCTGTATTGGTCGCCCGATAGTAGCGTGGTGAGTTTTTTAGCCAATCACCCCGAAAGTAATTTGGCCTTACACCTAGCTTCAGAAACCCAGGAAGATCGTATTTTAGCGGGTGGGGCTCCTTTTTACTGGCAGTGGACCAATGACAATCAAAATTTGCTTATTCATACAGAATTCACTGGAGCAGACTCGAGGCTTGGATTTACTTCTACTGAGGCAGATACCTTGCAAGATAACTTAGCTCCTCCAGGCATTTTTCAGGCTCCAGGTATTTCACCTAGTGGCAAGTATATTGCCTACGCTGAAGATAACTCAGTGCGCGGTACGCAAGTGATTATTCAAAACAATCCCTTAACGAATACTCCAAATCTGCGACGCGAAGTCAAACATGAAGGTGCAGCAGGATTAAGCTGGAGTCCTAAGGAAGATACATTAGCATTTATAAGCCCAGACCAAGATGCACCAGGGTCATACGGAAAACTTAAACTGCTCGAGGCTGAAACAGGCTTACTCGAGGAACTTAGTCAAAACGTCACCTTAGCTTTTTTCTGGTCACCCGATGGAAAGGCTATCGCCTATATTTCACCGCTTAACCCAGATGAACCCGATGTTTCAGAAACTGGTCAAGAAGTCTTGATTGCACAAAAAATTCAAGGCTCATTTTTGTTTGAAGTGCATGTGGTGGATAGTGCAACCAAACAAGACACCATTATAGGAACCTTTACTCCAACGTTTCTTTTTGCGACCCAGTTTTTACCCTTTTTTGATCAGTATGCTCTGAGTCATAGCATTTGGTCGCCCCAAAGTGACGCAGTAGTATTGCCTACCACAGGTGCCCAAAATGCCGAACAAATCACGGTTTTTTATATTGATGGCTCTGCTCAAACCATTGCTGATGGAGACACACCGTTTTGGAATAGGAAATAAAAGTACTTAGTGAAAAGCAATGAGCAATGAGTACCAAAGCTAGTTACTCATTGCTCATTGCTTGGTTATGTCATACTCTTCATAATGTCTGCTTTACAAACTGCTTTTAACGCAGTGGTTCCCACTTTTGTTTTGATTGCCTTGGGTGCCTTTATTGATAGGCGTTTTGCTGGTTTGAGCATGGAAACCTTGTCGCGTTTGAGTGTGCATTTGTTGGTTCCAGCTTTGGTGTTTGCCGCGCTAGCTAAAACCGATGTCTCTATGGCATCGGCAACCATGTTGACGTTGGCTTATGCTCTGTATTTACTGGTTTTAGGACTTATTACTTTTGCTAGTACCAGAGACCTTCCCAAGACTCAGGCCAGGGCGGTGATTGTTTCTACGCTTTTTGGCAATACGGGCAATATGGGGTTGCCTATAACGCTGTTTGCTTATGGTCAGGCTGGTCTCGAGCGTGCAGTTATTCTGCTCATCGTTTCTTTGGCGGGCATGTTTATTGCTGGCCCCATCATGTTAGCTGGGGGTGGAAACCTGCGAAAGCGCGTGATTGACACTTTCAAAATGCCACCCGTTTGGGCCACCATTGTTGGTGTAAGTTTTAATTTGCTCAACATTCATTTACCTTTAAGCATCAGTCGGGGTTTAGAGCTTTTGGGTGACGCGGCCATTCCGCTTATGCTGGTTGCTCTAGGAATGCAAATGCAGCGCAGTTGGACCTTTGAATTTGGCACGGCTGCAATTCGCACCACTATTTTTAGACTTATTCTTGGACCCTTTATTGCTTACGCAGTAGCTTGGCTTTTACAGCTATCAAGTTTAGACAGAAATGTTTTGGTTTTAAGTGCAGCTTTACCCGTAGCCGTAACTATGTTTGTGATTGCTGTCGAAGTCAAAGGAGATGCCACTGGTGTGGCTCGTTCGGTAGTGGCAACGACAGTGGCATCTTTATTTGTGATTATGTTGGTATTATTTTTATTTCCAATGATTTAGCGTTGCACTTCCAAATCATCAAGCTCATCGTCACCGGTTTGACGGGGTTGAGCCTCAGCTATATTTAGGCTTGTGTAGCTTAGGCTCGAGACTGCCAAAGCTGTTATGACCAAGAATAAGTGGGCTAATTTTTTGAAGTTAATGTTTTTCATATCTATCTCCTGTGGGTATTCCTACCCTTGGTACTGCCCCCTGTCTGGAGGCTTGTTTAGATAATAAACAAGGCAGGATGACTGGAGGATGACTGGAGGATAGTAAAAGAGTCTTCAACTGGGCGTGTGTTTCATACAGACTTCGTACCATGCTTCGCATTCATTTCATAGCAATATGCCATTACCTTTGACTCAGCTTGGTCATGACGAGATGATACCTCCAAGCTATAACGAGATGATACCTCCAGGCTATAACGAGATGATACCTCCAGGCTATAACGAGATGATACCTCCAGATAGCTCGAGAATCCGCTTGAATTCCTTTTCACTTACTGGCATAACACTAAGTCGATTGCCGCGTTTTATAAGCCTCATGGTTTGAAGTTCAGAGTCAGACTTCATGGTGTCTAGTGTGACACTGTTTTTTAGTCTTTCTATGGCTTTTATATCTACAGCTATCCACCTAGGATTATCTTTTTTGGAACCTTGATCAAAGTATTTGCTTCTTTTATTAAACTGAAGTGGGTCAGGGTAGGCCTGACTGGCTACTTCGGCAATGCCCACAACAGCCAAGATGAGGGTGCTCGAGTGGTAAAACAAAACTCTGTCACCTAGCTTCATGCCATCGCGCATAAAGTTTCGGGCTTGATAGTTTCTGATACCGCTCCAGGGTTCAGATTGCTTTTTGAGTAAATCATCAAAGCTAAATTCGTGGGGTTCGCTTTTGATAAGCCAATAGTTCATTTGGGATAGTTTAGTGTAAAAAGGGGGAAGTTGAAAGGGGAAGGGCTGAGAGCTGAGGGCTATTTTTCGGCAGCACGTTTTAAGTTAGTAGCATATTTCTCAAATGTTGGTCCAAAGTCGGGTAGGGATTTTGCAATCATGGGTAACATAAGCCCACTAAAAATCTCCTGCATCAAAAAATCTGTTGAGCCATCCGTCTTTGGGTTTAGAACAAAGGTGCGAACGCCTTGAAACATAGGCGCGGCCCCATCCCGCCAGACCATTTTTTGTTCAGGAATAAATTCACTAACTTTAAGCTTGAATATGCGTTCTGGCGCAATGGTAGCCCTAAGCTGGATTTTTTCACTTAGGGCAATGGTTCCATCTATATTCTGAATGGTCGAATTCCAGCGAGGAAAGTCTTTAGCATTGGTTAATAGGGTCCAGATAGATTTAGGTTGAGCTTTGATATTGATGCCAACAGCGTAACCTATTTGAAAGGTAGATTTAGATTTGTTGGCGCGACCGTCTACTGCGATATTTTCAATCATAGATCAGGTTCCTTTATAAGATATCTACTATAGTGTTGAGTCACTAGAGTGCCCGTATTCGATTATTTTTGGCGTTGTGCTCGAGTTCTACTAATCCCAAGGCTTCCATCAAGGGCGGAACATACATGGCAAATCGTCCACGCAAGCCTTTCTTGAGGCCATACCAGCCACCGACAGGATTTTCAGATGATCTACCCCAAGCTTCCACGGTTCCTTCGGCGGCGGGTTTTTGCTCATCTGCACTTCCCAAAAGCATCCAATCGCCATGTTCTTTTAGCATAGTGTGTAAATCTTCAATACATCTCCATTGATAGCGCAATTCGGTTGTACCAACTATACACATCAAGATAGGTGCTTCAGGGCCTTCATCGCGGTACATGATGTATTCAGAGGTTCCACTGGGCGTTTTGAGTTTCCAGGGATCATCTTTAGTGCCTTTTACTTTGGCTTTGTTACGCATGATTTCCTCCTTTTAGAAATCTTACATAAAAAATAGCTGCTTAGACTCTGGAGGGCTCGAGAGATTTTTTCAAGCGTGGCAAGTTGTGTTCCCAACTTTTAGCATGGAGAAGCAGGGCTGTGTCAGGTAGATTGTAATGACGCAAACGAACCAGCGTTCCTTGCTGGTCTGGTAAAAGGTTAATTTCTACAGTGCTCGAGCCCGGAGGTACATCCTCACGACCTTCCCAGCCCCAAGAAATGACAATTCGAGAATAGGGTATAAGTTCAAGATACTCTCCAATGATCTTGCGTTCTTGATTGATCATAACTTGAAAACGCCCTCCTACTTGAGGCTCGAGGGTAGCTTCGATTCCCATCCACTGCAACAGTTTTTCAGCATCTGTAAAATAAGCAAAGACAGTTTCGGGCGGGGCTTCAATATAGACTTTACGGATAAGCTCGCTCAATTGAGCCTCCGCTGTTTTGTTTCGACTACCTTTTTTAGTTTGAGTAATTTTTCATCCCAAAAAGATTCAATAAACTCCTTTAGTTCTCTGAGCCCTTCGGCTCGAGTACGATAAAGACGCTTGGTACCTTCTCGCCTCTGCGTTAATAGACCTACCTCTTTTAAGATAGTAATGTGTTGAGATATGGCTGGACGCGAAATAGTAAAGTGGTCAGCAATCTCTCCAGCACTTAATTCTTGTTTAGCCGTCAATTGAAGAATGAAGCGACGATTGGGTTCACTAAGAGCTTGGATGACAGTATTCACGCCTTTATGTTAGCATATGCTTACATAAGTATCAATGGACACTCGAGTCGTTTTTTCAGAGTCAGTGAATCACAGAATTATAAATCTGGACAAGAACGTTGAAGTTTCAGCCCGTTTTCACCTTCATTTGTCACACTGAGCCGTTATGTAGACTACAAGGTTGCAAAGGGTTCCGAAAGTCAGGCCGTACCTTGCGAAGTGTCTCGCTATCAGATACTTCGCTTATGTATGAATGCGCACAGCTTACGTTGCTTCAAAAAACCTGCAACTGGAGGCTCAGCATGCCCATTAAAGGGAAAAGTCAAGAGGGGAAAGCACACTTAGGGTCATAGGAAGTGTTTTGAGTAACAACCAAGAAGGCAATACGGAGGAGTTTACGGGCGATAGTCAGGAGAGCTTCAACGTGTTTTTTGCCTTGTTGTTTGAGCGTTTTGTAGTAAGAACGAAAGTTGTCATCATTCATTTGGGCTCCCCAAGCAGCACTGTAAAGACGTTTACGAAGATAAGCATTGCCCCGTTTGGTGACTTTCGACTTACCCTTCCACTTGCCACTTTCACGTATTGAGATGTCCAAACCAACAAAGGCAAGCCATTGTTTAGGATGCTGGCAGTTGGCATCAAGGAACTGAGCTATTAACGCAGCTACAGATGCAGAGATGCCTGGAATGGTTTGTAAACGTTTCATGGTTGTACTGTGCTTACTTTGAGCCAGAACCAGTTGCTGGAGTTCTTGCTCGAGCTTAGCAATTTGCTTACTGAAGAGTTTGAGGGTAGCCAGGAGTTGTTGTTCAGTATCACTGACTTCAATGCCTAGTTGTTGTTGAAAGGTCGTGTAATCCTTGAGGGTGGCCTTGAGAGCTTGATGTTGTTTTTCTAAAGAAGCAAGTAAGCCCATTTTCTGCCTAATTTGTATGACCATTTTGTCACGACCAAAGCCAGCAGGCAACTTGGACTCGAGCAGAGCCATGCGGGCTAACACCCGTGCATCAGCCTTATCGGTTTTAACTTTGCGAATCTGCCCTCCATAGTAGGGTTTAGCCAATAACGGATTGATGACCCGCACATCTACCTCCGCTTCACTTAACCGTAACGCCACAAGTAAATGATATCGCCCAGTAGACTCCATCACCACTTTGTACTGCCCTGTCGTTTCTTGTAACTTCACTAGCAATAAACCAATCCCTGCCTCATCATTGCTGTAGCGTTCGCTCGTTTGTCTAGCTTCATAAACAAATGCTACATCCAGCGTTGCCTTACTCACATCTATGCCCACTGCGCTTAGCACCGACTTCGCTACTTTCACATCCTCGCTCATATCAACCTCCGTCTGTTTAAGTTGACGTTGCTCAGCCTTGTCATATTGGTTAAAGTGGTTCTGGAGACCCTACCCATTTTATTGTGGCTCCGCAACGTATTAGAGGAGTGACACTTTGCATACCGAGTGGCTTCTCGCCTTTGACAATTTCGTCGCTCCTCCTCTCCTACGTTTAACCCAGTTTTGAATGAAACTGTGTCTCTCCCTTTATATGACAGAATGAGGTTTCTATGATTCACTGAGAGTAAGGAAACACTAGAAATTTTAGTTATCTTAGAGCTGACTGTAGAGATTCTAAACTAATATTCGCCCCGCACATCACCAGCACCACATTCCCTTTAAGCGTCATTTTTATCTTTTCATAGCTGGCAAGTACCATAGCGGCTGCACCTTCAATCAGCATGTGATGAGTCTCGAGAAAATTTCTGAGAGCTATTTTAATTTCTTCTTCTGAAACGGTAACATAATCATCGATAAGCTGTTTGCATAAGTCAAAGGTGATAGAGCCTTCTTCTACACCGCCCGCCGTTCCATCTGAGAGTGTAGGCTCAGAGGGTAAATCCAGGATGTGTCCAGCTTTGATAGATTCCATCATCACCTTAGAGTTTTTTGGTGAGCAGGCCATAACCTTGATATGGGGCATCACATGTTTAAGATAAAGTGCAATTCCAGACAGTAGCCCACCACCGCCAAGTGCGATCATGATGGTGTCTATGTTTTCCAACTGATGTACCAGTTCTACTCCAATACTGCCTTGACCCGCAATAACCATTGGATCATTGTAAGGAGAGAGGTAGACCATTTGGTTTTGTTTTGCCAAGTCTCGAGCATAGTTTTCAGTGATTACCCCATCATCTCCATAAAGGCGAACCTCTGCACCCAAGCGTTTAATGTTGGCAATTTTGGCTGGGGAAGCATTGGTGGGCACACAGACCAAACCTGTGATGCCTAAATGTTTAAGTCCGTAAGCTACCGCAGCCCCATGATTACCCGTTGACGCTGTTACTACACCCTTTGCCTTTTCATGGGCATCAAGACTCAAGAGTTTGTTCATGGCTCCGCGAAGCTTAAAAGAGCCGGTGTGTTGTAGATTCTCGAGCTTTAAGAAAACCTGCCGTTCAGTATCACTTAAACTTAACGAGGGTTCTAAAAGAGTTTCGCGCACATAGGGGCGGATGCGTTGTTCAGACTCTGAGGATGACTTGGGGAGATAATTCAATAGACATGGAGATATTCTATAGCAGGTAGCATCCATTCGACAGGCTCAGGACAAATCTGGTCATAGACAAACAAGTTGTAGATTTACTGTCTTGAATGGGTTTCTTAGAATTATAAATATAGCCTCTAACTATAGAGAGAGCTATATCCTTTTGAGTAGCCTAAACTTGTATACTAAACAAATAAGGAGTGATTATGAATACACTTTCGTTTATTACGGCCAATTATGCTGGCCAAAGAACTTGGCTACTACATGACTGAGGGCTGGATGCAAGGTGATAGTGCAACCCAGAATGCTTTTAGACCTATTGAGACCTTTGAGAAAAAATTTGCAGAAATGCTATTTGATATAAAAGCTCTGGGGTTTAGTGCTATTGATTTGTGGGGAGCCCACCTTCACGCTAGCTGGGCCACCCCTGAGCACATTGCTATCGCTAAAAATTTGCTTCAACACCATGATTTGAAAGTGACCAGTTTTGCAGCTTGGATTGGGTCAGTACAGCACTTAAAAGAAACGTGTGATTTAGCTGTTGCTGTAGGCATTCCGGTCATTGCCGGTGGCGCGCCAGCACTGGTAGAAAATCGTAAAGAAATGGTGGCTATTCTAAAAGATAGTGGTGTAAAGCTGGGAATCGAAAACCATCCAGAGAAAACCCCAGCAGAAGTCCTGGTGCAAATTGGTGATGGGGCTGACGGGTATATTGGCACTTCACCGGATACTGGCTGGTGGGGAACCCAGGGCTATGATGCAGCCAAAGCTTTGCATGAATTAAAAGACCACATCTTGACAGTTCACTTAAAAGATGTAAAAGCTGTTGGTGGACATGATACCTGCTGCTTTGGTCAGGGTGTAGTAAATATTCAAGCCTGCGTAACAGCTCTTAAAGATATTGGTTATAAGGGAGTTTTAGGAATTGAGCATGAACCTGAACACTTTGACCCAACGGATGATATAAGAGAAAGTAAGAAGATGCTCGAGGGATGGTTGTAGGAGAGTGAAGAGTGAAGAGTAAAGAGTAATAATTCTTAGCTAATGCTTAATCTAGCTCGAGGATAAAATAGAAATAGGTAAGAAAGGAAAATATGAATCTAGCCATCGTTGGTTGTGGAAATATAGCCGGCCCCTATAGTAAGGACATCAAGAAACGCTCTAGTATGAACCTGTTGGGTTTTTATGATGTAGATAATGCCAGAGCCCAAGCTTTTGCTAAGGAGCATGGTGGTAAGGCTTATGCTTCTTTAGAAGATGTTTTAGCTGACCCTAGTGTGGATGTAGTGGTCAACCTGACCATTTTTAGTGCCCACTATGAAGTGGTCAAAAAATCTCTTTTGGCTGCTAAGCATGTCTATTCAGAAAAGCCTCTGGCCCTTGTTTACGCCGAAGCCAAAGAGTTGGTGGCCCTAGCCAAAGATAAAAAACTATATTTGGGTTGTGCGCCGATTACTTTTTTGGGAGTAGCCCAGCAAAGTGCTATGAAATATATTAATGATGGCAAACTAGGAATGGTGCGTATGGTTTATGCCGAAGTCAACCATGGGCGCATTGAATCTTGGCATCCAAATCCAGCACCTTTTTATGCAGTAGGCCCCAACTTAGATGTTGGTGTCTATCCGCTAGCCTTGCTCACAGCACTTTTTGGACCAGCTAAAAAACTGAGTGCCTTTGCAACCACGCTTTCACCTAACCGCGTTACCAAAGAAGGAAAAGCCTTTAGCATTGAAGCTCCAGATTTTTATGTGATTCATTTAGAGTTTTCTGGGGGAACCTATGTGCGCTTAACCACCAATTTTTATGTTTCTGGTGAAACCCGCCAGGGTGAAGGCATCGAATTTCACGGAGATAAAGGTTCACTGCATTTGGAGAGCTGGTTTATGTCTAATAGTAAGCTTCACTATGCGGACTTTGGAAAAGCCTATGCTCCACTAGAACTGGTGAAACCTACCGATATAGGCATTGATTGGGCAGTGGGCTTACAAGATTTTACCGATAGCATCAAAGCCAAGAAACCCTTGAGAGTCACTGGTGACCAAGCTGCCCATGTCGTAGAAATCCTTGAAGCTACCAATGAATCTGTAAAAACAGGACGCACGATTGAGCTAAGTTCTGCATTTACAGTTCCTGCATCTATTGAGTGGTAGCAGGAGGTACGCTTCGCTCAACCTTCGGACAAGCATCTCGTTATAAACAGCCTTGAGCAGGGCGGGGCGTATCATGCCGTTATAAACAGCCTTGAGCAGGGCGTATCATGCCGTTATAAACAGCCTTGAGCAGGGCGTATCATGCCGTTATAAACAGCCTTGAGCAGGGCGTATCATGCCGTTATAAACAGCCTTGAGCAGGGCGTATCATGCCGTTATAAACAGCCTTGAGCAGGAGGTAGCATCTCGTTATAACAGCTCTTCCCATTGGTCATGTTGAGCGACCTTTTGTAAAAACTTACTGCTCAGTCAGTTTGAGTGTCTTAATCCTAAACGAAGTCGAAACATCTGGTAGTGTTGCAGATGTTTCGACTTCGTTAGTTTTATTTGATAAGGACCCTCGAGTGCAGAGCTGATGTCGCTTAACATAGCTGCTATGAAATGAGACGAAGCCACGAAGTGAAGCTACAATTGAAAGTGAAAATGAAGTAATAATGAATCTTTAAAACCCGTTGGATTGTGCCTGCGTAGGGACATTTCATGAAATGTCCCTACGGAAACGAAATGGACGCAACGTTAGGGATACCACAAAAGATTTTTACATTTTGGTTTAATCTAATTTTGTTTGGGTACTTATGAGATGCTACCTCTAATTGATCTACGAGATGCTACCTCTACTACAAGATGCTACCTCTAGTCATCAGCAAAAAATTGAAACCTTTTTGATGTATCACTCTTTAGCATTGAACGAACCACCTCTTCAAGACTAAGACTTTTTGCTTCCTTGGCTATATTCAGGCTATTTTGCTTAGATAGCCGATGGGTACTGGCGGCCAAAAGTTTAAGAACTTGATCTTTGTCTTGTTTGACCATAGCAGGGTAATCATGCAGAAAATACAGAAGGGTTAGTCCATGCCTAATATGACCTAGGGCAATACTTAATTCGGCTAAATTCATCAGTGTATGCGACGTAGCTAGAAACATATTTCCTGACCAGCTTTGTTGCAGGCTCGAGATAAGTAAATGCTCTGCTTCTTCTAGTTGACTCTGCTCTAACTTTATTTTTCCCTTTGTAGAAAGGGTACTTTGTTGGGTGAAAGCGTCTCCGATTCTTAAAGCTTTATCATAGGCTTCATCGAGCAGGGTTTCGGCTTCGTCAAAGTGCTGGCGTTTATAGGCTAGTTTGGCTAGTTCATTTTGAATGGGAATCGCAAAGAAATGAGATTGCCGTTCTAGCTCGAGGCTTTCTCTAAGTAGCAGTTCGCCTTCATCAAGCTTATCGTTCTGCACTAAAAATGATCCAAAAATAAATAAGCCAAACCCAAGGTTGACCAAATCCCCAAGATGCCGAAGTTCTTGCAGGCTTTGGCGCATAAAGGCTGTGATGTTAAAAACATCATCCCTATTTCTTTTGGTTGAACATAGCCAGTTAAGGCATTGTCCTATTTCCTCAGGATGACCATGTTGCCTAGCTAGCTCGAGAGCCTCGCTAAAAATATCAATAGCCTTTTCAAAGTAACCTTGTTCGCGGGCAATATAGCCCAGAATCAGGTTGGCAGCCAAAATTCCTGAATACTCATTTAAGGGTTGCAACAGTGCCAAACTGCGCTGGGTTATTTCCTCAAGAGAAATGACATCCACACCGATGTTAAGGGCATGTTTGGCTTGAAGTACCAGCATGTATCCCAAGCCAGCAGAAGGGTCTTTAAGAAGAGCAGCCGTTTGTTGAAAGATTTCAATGGCTTCATGGTCATGATGTGAATCAAAAAAATGGCTTAGGGCCTGACCAAAGACTGGAATATGCACATGATGAGACCCCAACAGTAACCCCTTCCAGGCTGCACGGATATTGAGCAAATCATATTCTAAAGCTTCGCGGGTATCTTTGGCTTTGGAGGTTCTTAAATGACTTGTGCTATCTTTAAGCTTTTGTAAATAGTAAAAACTGTGTTTTTCTTCAAGCTCTTTAAGCCCAGTAGGGTCATGGTTTAGTTTCTGAGTAAGATAATAAAAAATAAGTGGGTGCTGGGAAAATCTTCCAGCTACGTCGCGGCGCAAAAAAGATTTGTTCAAAAGTTTAAGAATCATTCGCAAATCAAGCCCTGCAATATCTCGAGCGGCCTCTCTGCTAAAGCCTCCCTGAAAGATGGCTAGATTTCTTAAAGCCTCTTGCTCTTGGAGGGTTAATCTATTCCAAGAAGCCTCGAAGACGTTTTGAATACTTTGATGTCTTGGGGGTAAATTTTTAACCGTTGCCGAGAGAATATCTAAACTGCTCTCGAGTTCTTGCAAAAGCTCACTTAGGCTCAGGACGCGCAACCAGCTTGCTGCAAGCTCAATGGCCAGAGGCATCCCATCGACCAAACCACAAATAGCCGCCACGGTTGGCAAAGTCTGCTCATCTAAAACAAAATCTTGCCTATGCTGCTTGGCGCGGTCAGCAAAAAGTTGCAAGGCTTCTGTCATTTCAGGGCGCTTAACTTTGGGAAGCTCGAGACCCTGCACATCAAAAAGATACTCGCTTTGCAAACCTAAACTTTCTCTAGAGGTTGCCAGGATTTTAAGGCTGGGGGAAGCTGTCAAAAGTTCTTGGATAAATGAAACATCATCAACAAGATGCTCTAGGTTATCCAAGACCAACAGCAGGTGTTTATGTTGTAGATAATTACAAACCTGCGTCTTAGGATCTTGCCCAACTAAATGAATCCCTAGCGCGTCTGCTAAGGCAAACACCATAAGGTCTGCTGAGGTAACGGTGTCAAGGGCAACAAAACAAACGCCGTCTGGAAAGAATTCAAGCTGTTCTTGGGCCAAGGCTAAAGATAAACGGGTCTTGCCCATACCACCAGGACCAATAAGTGTAAGGAGGTGGCACTGGCTAAGCTGCTGGGCAAGCTGGGCTTTTTCGGTTTCTCTACCAATAAAGGCTGTGTTCTGATGTGGCAGGGTTATTTGTTTTAGTTTTGGAGCCACGAGGGTCTGGCGAGCCTCGGTTTCTGAAAGCTGTAAATCTATACCAAACTCTTGGGCTTCTTTGCGAATGTCTTTGGCCTTGGGGTGATGCCCTGCTTGCAATAAGGTATAGAGAATTTCAAAATCTTCAATCTCGAGTTCGGGGGCATTTGGTATTTCATAAGCTCGCAAAGCATACTGAGCAGCTCTATCAAAGTCTTGCCTGCTGGCTTCTTGGTGGGCCATATGCACAAGTGCCAAACGTGCTTTAGCCGCAAGGGCTTCGCGTTTTTGAAAAATCCACTCTTCTAATTCAGAGCCCCAGCCATCAGTTTGAAATCCTTGCAAAAAAGGGCCTTTATAAAGGCCTAAAACCTGTTCCCAGGCTTTATCACCAAAGGCAGTCTCTAGAGCCTGTGCATCACTGGGAACTGTGACTCTAGCGTAGATATGGTTCATTTCAAGATAGCCTGGAATGACCCGTTTAAGCCTACTTAGGGTGGTGGTCAGATTATCTAAATCCGTATCCATGCTGGGCCAAAAAAGCTGAGCCAAAAGCTGCCTCTCTTTAGAACCCTCGAGAGCTAAAAAAGTCAGTAGCAAGAGAGGTTTAGACCGTTGAAAGTCTGAACCCTCGAGCCTCAGTTGCCCTAAGGTATGGAGGTACATGCGTCATTATAAACATATGGAAATTTAGGAGTTTGGTTAAATACTAGTCTTGATGCAGGTATGAGAGACCTTATGGGTGAAACAAAGTGCTCAATTCCCAGGACTTACGCAAAATTTTCGCTCATTGGGCATAACATGAGTCAGATGCGAATCTTTTTTGCAAACGGCGCAAAGTGTGCTGTTTGCAAAAAAATTTATCATTGCGAGCCTAAGAATAGGGTGTATTCAATGCTGATAAAGTCTATCGTTGCTGCATCTGCGAAAAGAAACCTTTAGCCAAAGGTAGCATCCTTGAATCAGCACGACTAGGACAACGGCATGATACGCCCTGCTAAAGGCTTTTCAGCAATCTCCTTTCACTGAAGTTGCAGCGAAATCAGTGACGGGAGATTGCTTCGTCGCTTATGCCCTTCAAATGATACAAGTTGTGTAATAGATAACTATTTCACCCTATAAACGCTTCTCGCAATGACGAATGGATATGAAATTTCGAGTTCACATTGTCGTGAACTCGAAATTTCGTGAACTTAGTATATTGCTGTCAAGCCCTGAGCCACCTTTTAGGATGACTCATAGTTATATTTTATGCTTGTGCTGGAACACCTTCGGGTTTCTTACGATTTCTTTTACCTTCCAGAGTTTTCCCACCAGCAGCATGAGCCTCTAAAGCCTTCATGCCACCCACTAAAGCCACATCTAAAACTTGGTCAAGTTCTTTAGCAGCATGGAATTGTAAACTCTTTCTTAAATGCACCGGAATTTCATTGATATCTGGTGTGTTCTTTTCTGGGAAGATAATGTGCTTAATGCCTGCACGTTTGGCTCCCAGCATTTTTTCTTTGAGTCCACCAATAGGTAAGACCCGTCCACGCAAAGTGACTTCACCAGTCATGGCTACATCTTTGCGAACTGGAATGCCGGTTAAAGCACTGATTAAAGAAGTCGCTAGAGTAATACCTGCGCTAGGGCCTTCTTTGGGAGTTCCGCCAGCAGGTAAGTGAATATGAATTTCGTGATTGTCTAAAACTTCTTGTGAAATACCAAAACGTTGTGCATTTGACTTGGCATACGTTAAAGCAGCCCTAGCAGATTCTTTCATTACGTCACCCAGTTGACCCGTGAGTACCAGTCCACCTTTACCTGGGGTCACAGAAGTTTCTACAAAAAGAATATCTCCGCCTACAGGTGTGTAATACATGCCTGTGGCTACACCAATTACATTGCTTTCGGCTTCGGCTTCGGGGGTGAATTTTTCTGAACCTAATAAAGCTTCTAAGCTGCGTTCACCAATTTTTACACGCTTGGCTTCACCAATGGCGATTTTGCGAGCGGCTTTACGAGTGACTGTGCCTATAGTGCGCTCGAGGTTTCTGACTCCAGCTTCACGAGTATAAGAAGCAATTAATTTGGCAAGTGCAGAATCGCTTACATCAATCTGTCTGTCTTTAAGACCATTTTCTTTAATTTGTCTTGGCAACAAATAGCGTTTGGCAATCTCTAATTTTTCTTGTTCAATATAGCTATTAAACTCCAAGACTTCCATGCGGTCCATCAGGGCTTCGGGGATATTTTGTAAATAGTTGGCAGTGGCTATAAACAAGACTTCAGATAAATCAAAAGGCACGCCCATATAGTGATCTACAAAGCTGTTGTTTTGAGCAGGGTCTAAAACCTCGAGCAGTGCCGAAGAAGGATCACCCTGATAGCTTGCTCCAAGTTTATCCACTTCATCTAAGAGGAATACTGGATTCTTTGTACCTGCTTGGCGCAAACCCTGAATAATGCGACCAGGCATAGACCCAATATATGTGCGGCGGTGTCCACGCACATCAGATTCATCACGGGCTCCACCTAGTGAAATTCTTACATATTCACGGTTAAGGGCTTTGGCAATAGATTTGGCAATGCTAGTTTTACCTACACCAGGAGGGCCAGCAAAAATCAAGATAGGCCCACGGTTTACTTCGCTGATATCAAGCTCACCTTTTTTAGCCCGATCTGATTTGAGTTTGCGTATGGCCAAATACTCTAAAACACGGTCTTTGATTTTTTCTAAACCATAGTGATCTTCTTCTAAAATTTTGGCGGCATTGTCTAAATCTAAACTGTCTTCACTGCGCTTATTCCAAGGGAGTTCAGTAATCGTAGTCAAATAGGTGCGAATAACTGAAGCTTCGGCGGAATCGGGGTGCATACGTCCTAAACGGTTGAGTTCACGATCAGCTTCTTTTTTAGCTTCATCAGGTAGTTTAAGTTCTTCAAACTTCTTGCGGAAGACTTCAATTTCATCTTCATCTTCATCTGAGCCATTGAGTTCGCGTTGAAGAGCCTTGATTTGTTCGCGGATAAAATAATCGCGCTGGTTTCTATCAATTTCATCCTTGACTTCACGCTGCAATCTGCGCTGGGTTTCAGCTAGCTCAATTTCAGTATCAAGAAGTACCAAGACTTTTTTGACCCTTGCAGAAATGCTGGCTGCTTCTAAAACAGCTTGCTTATCCTCGAGCCTAAAATCTAAGTGGTAAGCCACATAATCTGCAAATTGCCCAGGGTCTTCTAGATTCATCACAAACTGAGCCACTTCGGGCTGAATGTTGCGGTTGCCCTCGAGCATTTCTGCAAACTTTTCTTTGAGTTCTCTGAAGGCTGCCTCGAGCATCACCGAATCACCCACAGGTACATCAATAGGTGTAACTTCGGCTTCGATAACGTCACCTACGGTGCGATAATTTTTGACTTCTACCCTAGCAAAAGCCTGAACCAGCATCTGGATATTGCCATCGGGGTTTTTCTTCATCCGCAAGATATTACAGGCTGTACCCACTGTAAACAAATCATTGCTGGTAGGTTCCTGAGTTTCACGGTCTTTTTGGCTAACAATCAAAATAGTGCGGTCACGGTCTAGGGCAGTGTTGATGGCCCGAATAGAAATAGGACGGGTGGCATCAATGGGCATGACCATAGTAGGGTATAAAACTGACCCACGAACCGGGCAAACCGGAATAGGTTGGTTGAGGTTGTTACTCATAACGTCTCCCTCTGCTGAGGTTTCCAGCGTCGAAACTAAGCAAACCCAAAACTAAGTAAATCTTAGTCTAGTATTATCAAGTTTACGTGACCTGTGCAAGGCTGCTGCAAGCTGGCTTACATTGCGTAAATGGCTGAGCGTAGAAAGCCATGAACAGGGTGCATTATAGTACGACTTTTGGGAAAGAGAGACTATAAGCACTTACACTAATCTGAATAGTTCTTAAAAGAACTTGACAGTTTAAATTGAGGCTAAATGGTGTTGCTTTGAGTATCTGACACGGTTTGATTAAGTGGCATTAGCAAGTCGTTCAGCAATCCATTGATTAAGACTTTTACCTTCATGCTTAGACGAGGTATAAACCTTGCGATGAAGCTCTGGAGGTAAACGAATCATAAGTTTACCTGAAAAAGGTTTATCTGGTTCTTCACCACGTTTGTTACAAAACTCAAGGTAATCATCAATAGAATCTTTGAAAGCAGATTCAATTTCATCAACACTCTTACCCTGGAATGTTATGACATCACGTAAGTCAAGCACTTCACCATGGAAAACACCTGCTTCATTATCAAATTCGACATGCCCTGTATAACCTTTATAGCTAAGCATTAGTCCTCCTTTGGAGCAAATCCTGCTTCACTAAGAAAACGTCTTACCGACTTTAAAGCACCTTTGTCGGTTTCTTTTTGGGGATGAGGCCTATGAAATACAGCCTTAACTTCCTTAAAAGCAACTCGCATTCTGGAACCCCGACCTTCACTGATTTCTGCACCTAAAGCAGCAAACAATTTTTCTATATCTGACCATGCAACATCAGAGCGAACGGGGTTATCAAAAATGGCTCCAAGGGTTTTAGCTTGCTTCTTGTTTAACCCCATAGTGTCATTTTAAGACACTAAAGACTTTCTTGCAAGAGAGGTTTGACACTTAACGCTTGAGTCTAGGGGTGTTTTATATTAGGACTTTGAAGGGAAAGAGGCTATAAGCACTTACACTAATTTGGATAGTTTTTAAAAGAAATTGATAGTTTAGATTAAGGCAGAAGGATGTTAGATTGCAAACGGTTTGAAATTCCGGGATGTGAATAGGGATAGAGTTAAATCAACTTTACACATTAGACGTTATCAGAAATAAGGTTTTCTTATCGTTTTCCCCTTTGTAAAAGAGCCAAAAATGCTATTTCTGATAACGTCTATTGCTAGAAACTACTCACGTTTCATGGAGCTTTTAATCATGCTCTTATGAATAACCGAAAAATCACACTCTTAAAAAGCTTATAATGTGGTTGATGTCCAAAACTAATGCTTCACATGTAGTACCGCAGTTTTACCTAAGATACTTTACTACTAACCCTTATGCAAAGAAGAAAAAGCAACGAATTAATGCACTTCTTAAAAATGAAGGGAAACTTCTTAGTAACCAACTAATAAGCAGTATTGCCCATATGCGAAAGTTTTATACTACTGTTGAAGATACTGATGATACATATGAATCGAAGTTAGCTGCACTAGAAACTAAAGCTTCAGCAGAATACAACAAGCTAGTATCAAGTGAAAATCTTTTGCGGTGTAACGTTGTAACGTTTTTGCGTTTTTTTGCACTTCAGGCTGTGCGAACAGGAAAAACGAGAGAAGACCTCCGCAAACAAATCAAAAAAGAAGTACTTAATGAAGGTTATAATAAAGGAAATACTGATTTGCAGGAGTTGGCATTTCCAATCGTTGTAATGCAAAAACTACGCAAGGTCGAAGGGCTTTTTGGCCGTCATGGAACATATGCAAGCGATCAAGAGATTTGTGAAGAAATTGATGCAACACTCAAAAAATATGAAAATATACAGCAAGCAGTTTTAGAAGGAAAATTGTCCTATCTTGAGCAAATTGGGTTCTACGATGATAAAGAAACTCTAAAACAGCTTCATTTAGAATTTCTTGAAGGTTGGCAGTACTTCTATGAAATGATTGCTGCTGATAAATCTGTTAAGTGGAAGTTATACAAAAATAGAACAAAAAAGCCCCTAATAACGTCAGATAATCCAGTTATCCTGATTCCAAACGTTAATAAACTGGGAAATTTACCTGTTATCACAGGGCAGAGAAATTTTTTACCACAGAAGCATGTTGATATGGCACAAGTTTTCATATACTTACCTTTAACGCCAATGCTTGGTTTTTTCATTATTGGAAAGTCCCTTGGTGATAACTTTCAAGAGGTTCTCTTAGGTGAGGATTCTGTTACTGACGAGCAATTTGTAGAATGGTTAAACGGTATGCAATTTATTCAGTCTGACAAAATGGTATTTTCAAATACTCCTTTCAATCAATCACGTAGTACAGATCAAGTGCTTGAAATGCTGAAAGGCTTTATGGGTGTTATGAATGGAATTACCTGATGTTGTCAAACTCCATTGAAGGCATATGGAAAGCCTCTCTTAAAATCATTAAACAAATATATCCAGAGCGGTATGTAGATAAGTTGCCTCCAGAGCTAAGTTGTACGATTCAATTCATTGATAAAGGTTTAGTGGAAATTTCTAAACCCTCGACTAAAGTTGAGTCTGATCAAATTTATCAGTGTTCTTTCATTCAAATTAGAGAATATATATACATTCGAGGAAGTGATTTTGAAGATAAAGTTCAGGAGCATTGGATACTCAAATTATCTAAAAACGAGATGTCAGGGGAATTTTCCTTGAGGGACTTTACAACTAATTCCTTTGTTGTGGCTCAGGTATTTTTAGTGAGGAATAATGATTCAACTGAAACAGTGACTCGAGAAACACAACTATAGTTATGCTGTATCTTTGAATAGTTGTTCAAAGATACTTTTAATGATACGTTTTACGCACCTTCCCTTTCACCCCATTAGGACGTAAACCGTTTCCAATTACCTTCGGAGACAACTTCGACCGTGCCGTCAGCTACTTTGATGGCGGTCTGATCGTCAATTGCATAACTTGGTATCTGCATCTTGGCGGCCCATCTTTCTGCGTCGGCCAGAGTATTCTGCGGCAACATCTCATGATCTAGATGCGGAAACATCGCAAAATCAACCATGCCTAGCGTTTTATCGCCACGTGTTTCATTACCATTTGTTTTATTACTATCAGTGGGCGGCTTCCAGCCAACAAAGTATTCCCCGATGTTGGGGGTCATCACCATGCTTCCGGCACTCAGCCCTACCCAAACCGTGTTGTGCAGTGACGGCAAGAGATCTGCCAGCCCGGACTGGCGCATCCAGTAACACAGATACAAGGGGTCGCCGCCATTCACCAGCAGAACGTCAGTCTCTTGGACCATAGGAACCCAAAGCTCTTTAGCGATGCTGGGCAGTGCGGTAAGCTCGAGGACTCCCAGGGACTTCCACCCCAGTTCGCACATGGGGCAGTCGTCTCGTCCGCTGATGAACCGCCAAGCTGCGGCAGGACCGGCCATGGGGTGTCCATACGACGCAGTGGGAATGCAGAGGGCGCTAGCCTCGGTAATCGGTTTGCCCAGTAGGTCAAGCAGCGCATTGTGGATACTGGTGTTTTTGATGCCTGCCGAAGTAAGTAGAAATTTCATTTGCTTCAAACTCCAAACTGCCTAAGATGATGATCAAGATGTTTAGAGAATAAAGTATTCCACTCTTTGGAAGAAAGTTTACCAAAGGTCATATTTTCTAAACCGTCGTAGTGAGCTGCACCCTGCTCGAGAGTTTTATTGATGTAAGCGATAAGTCTTACTTTTTCTTTTTCAAAATCCTCTCGAGTCCTTGATAATAAACATCGGAGCAGTAGGGCCGTTTTGTGGGTAAGGTCTGTCACCAACCACAGTGCCTTTAGCAAAAACTCTAGCAAAGAACTTACCAATAAGACCTGGCGGAGAATGTTTTCCTGCGTCATGAACGATTTCGTAGGCAACGTTGCAATGGGCAAGCATTTGTCCAACGCTCATTTTTCCCCACAGAGCTTTGCTATTTGGTGTTAGAGCATTGATGCGTGACACCATTTCGTCTTTGCCCTGAGGATTAAACATATCTTCGATTTTCAAAGCCATGATGTGTTACTCCAATCTAAGTATCTGTTCCTGTTGAAGTTCGTTGAAATACAAACAAAAAGCAGGTAATATGAAACACTTAAATAATAAGGTATTTAGAAGGAGATTGTCAATTACTTTTGCAGTTCCAAGGTTGAGTGAGACAGACTACCCTTCGACAAGCTCAGGGTACTTTAAATGCGCCCTGAGCTTGTCGAAGGGCAAAAAGCGTCTCAATGAAACATGGAATTGCTACTTGCAACTAAATTTATTATTTAGGCTCGAGTAATGATTATTTTGCCCACAACACTTCTCGCCAACGCCACTCCAATAATGCTAAACCACCTACAAACAGAGCCTCTAATAGCAAGTGAGCAAGCCCTAGCCAGCTAGCAGTTCCGCTATAAGTGATAGCCCAGTATAAACACACGATAGCCCAGAGCAAATTTGCTACAACTAGTAGAAGAATAAGTGTTTTGGGTCGCTTGGGTTGCCTTGCTAAAAAGAATGAATAGCATCCATACGCTAGGTTGGCTATGCCTGTAAAAAGCACTAGATTTTGCGGTAGTTGATACCATTGGCTTAGCCAATAACTTGCTAGTGTTACAATGATACCAATCATTCCACCTGCGATGCAATCAACCCACAGCAGCTTGTGCCACCTGTGACGATTTGGAAAGTTCATATTCTGACTATATCGTAGCGGTTATCTTGAGCTTCTAAAGCATCACTCTTGCTCGAGAGGTTTATAGGTTTACCTTCTATCCCTTGATAACAACGTCCAGTTTTAAGAGACTCTCCGCTGTAGCAATAATACTATCTTCCTAGGCTCTCGGTTTCCAGTCCAGTACCCTTTGTGCTTTGGCACTGGTTGCATTTCGCACTTTCCCAAGTAGCGGCACAAGATCGCGCATCTCGATACTAAAGAGAGCAATAAACCTGATGATGAAATTTGGCAACTTGCGCGTGGGCACATGCTTATCCTGTTCACCCAGTTGTGCCTTGAGCAGTTTGGCAATATCAATCATTGACACGGCATTTTCTTGAGTGTCATAGATGTATCCTAACTTTATGGGGATTGGAATATTTATTCAGAGTAATGCCAAAAAATGAGGTCATAGTGCCTTTCAAAGTTTTATTGTGAGTCAATATCTATCCTAAGAATCTTAATCTATATTGCAAACGCTTGCACCACAAGTGGATTTTGTATAAAGTAAAAGGGCTACATAACTTGACTTATTAGTGTGAATGCCCTCTCTTTGAAACTGGTTATTCACTCTAATAGGCAAGATTTACAATTTTGGAGGATTAAATGAAGAAAATTTTTATGACGCTGCTTCTAGCTATATTGGGGCTAGGTGCTTGGGGCAATGCCCAGCAAGAAGTAACCCTTTCAGCCTGGACGCATGACCAACTCTACCTTGATTTCTTTAATTCGCGCTTGCCCGAGTGGGAAGCCATGCACCCCGATGTTAAATTCACTTATGATTTCCAGCTTATCCCCGATGCCTGGGACCGCTATTTAGAAGCTCTTGCAGCCGGCGAAACTTTGCCAGATTTGTTAGGACTCGAGCAGGGTGGATTTCCTAAATTCATGAAAGACGGCATCATCGAAAAATACTTTATAGATTTGACTGACTTGGTGGCAGAAAACCGATCTGACTATTCTGAAGGGCGTATGTCCATCTATAGTTATAACGGCAAGCTCTACGGTCTGGAAAGCTCATTAACTGCCAGTGTTTACTACTATCAACCCAAGATTTTTGAAGATAACGGTGTAGCTGTACCTACCACTTGGGAAGAAATGCTAGCCACTGGTGAAGAGCTTGGCAAAAAAGGCATTGCACTTAACGTGGCTACCGATAGCGGTAACTGGTTCCAAATGTGGCTTGACCAGCGTGGTGGTGCAGTGTTTGATGCAGAGGGCAACTTTGTCTTTGGTGATGAAACCAATCGAGCACTAGCCATTGAAGTGGCTGACCTTATTCAAAAAGGTGTAAAGAATGGAACTTTTATGGTGGTCTTAAGTAGTGACCACTGGGGTGGTGTAACTATTCCAACTGCTTACCGTGAAGGCCGTTTGGCTGGTCAGGTCATGCCTGACTGGTGGTCTTCTTGCTGCCTTATTCCAGGTGTGGAAGACATGGCTGGACAGTGGAAAGTTGCCCTACCTCCAGTTTGGAGTGGTGGCGGTGCTAAAACCCTAGTTTGGGGTGGTACAGGTTGGGCCGTTAGCCAAACTCCTAATGCTGATTTAGCTAAAGAATTTATTGGCTTTATGTACTTAGGTCAAGAAAGTCAAGTTCAAAAGTTTGAAAAGATTAATATGTTCCCTTGGATGCTTTCTGCTTATCAGGATCCACGCATTACCTCATTAGAGGACCCCTTTTACGGCGGTCAAAAACTTGGTGAAATTTATGCTCAGCTAGCCGATGGTGTGCCAGTCTGGTATCAAAGCCCCTTCCGCTCCGATTGGAGTACAGCAGTTGGTGACAACTTGCCACTCCTTTTTGACGGTACGCTTACGCCAGAAGCTTTTGTAGATGCAGTAACCGCAAAGACCCAAGAAGCCATTGACTTTGGTTTCTAAGCAATTTCGTGCGATGGGCGTAATCTACGCCCATCGCACTCTCGTTCGTCATTGCGAGGAGAGGTGGGAGAGTTCTCGATGAAGTTTAGGTGTCATGTGCAGGAAATTACCGACGAAGCAATCTCTCTTCACTACCTAACTGGTAAGAGTTTTTCAACGTTTAGAAACCACTTCACCCCGAACTCAGAGCAGGGAGATTGCTTCGTGGATGCAGCAATGATTATCTTAGTTGATGTTGAATTCATCTCAAGCTGAGACTCGCAATGACGAAGGGAAATGTAAATTGAGTGAGTTGTACCATTTACAGGAAAAGTTTAGTATGTATCAAGTATTTTTCTTAGGAGGATGAATGGCAACTAGACATGAGGCTCGAAGTAACATCCGCCGTGCGTCCTCGATCTGCATTGCGGCGAGACCGCTTTGCACCCTATATTTTTATTTCACCTTTTTTTATTTTATTTACAATTTTTTTCTTATTACCCAGTTTATTTGCTATTGCAGTAAGTTTTTATAAGTGGAAAGCTCTAGGCGTTCCAGAGTTTTTTGGTGTTCGCAATTTTGAACGTCTGTTTACAGGCGATCCTATTTTCTGGCAGGCGGTTAGGAATACTGTGTTTTATGCAGCCTCGAGCCTTTTTATCGTAGCTCCATTGGCTCTGTTACAAGCTCTTGCACTGAACTCCAAGCGTCTTAGATTCCGCACCTTCTGGCGAGCTATTTATTTTGCTCCTATCGTTACGTCTACAGCAGCCGTCGCAATGGTTTTTCGGATGCTCTACAACCGCGAATTTGGCTTTCTCAATGAATTGATTATGGCTTTAGGTGGTTTACCCGTTGACTGGTTAGGGGACAGAGGTGTAGTCAGATTTTCAGTGATGGGCGTGGTGCTGTGGCGCTGGACAGGTTTGCTGGCTGTGTATTTTTTAGCCGGGCTCCAGTCTATTCCAGACTCTCTCTATGAAGCCGCGGCCATTGATGGAGCCACGCCGCGTCAACGCTTCTTTCATATTACTTTGCCGGCACTGCGACCAGTGATTTTATTTGTGGCGATTATTGTCTTAATTGGTTCTATCCAGATTTTTGATGACCCACAAATCCTGACTCAGGGCGGACCTGCTAATGCCAGTTTGAGTGTGGTGCAATATCTTTACACCAGAGGCATTAGTGACTTGCTTTATGGGTATGCCTCAGCCGTAGGGGTATTCTTATTTGTGGTCATTTTTTCCCTTTCGATGTTACAACTCAGACTTTTCAGAGGGAGTGAAAGCTAATGGTAGAACCTAAATCTAGTAAATTGCTGGGAACCCTTTTGTTAAATATTACTGTGGCTTTAGGTGGCATTATTATGGCCTGGCCAATTCTGTGGATGGTATCAGCATCCTTTAAGCGTTTGTCAGAAATTTATGCCTTTCCCCCAACGATTATTCCCCGAACCTTTACCTTTGGTAATTATCAACGTCTGTTTACCGACTGGACCTTCGGAAGGTGGTATGCCAACAGTTTAGCTGTTGCTATTTTAGTGACCTTGGCGGTTCTCTTTTTTACCTCGCTAGCTGGTTTTGGTTTTGCCAAATATAAATTTGGGGGTAGGCAACCCTTGTTTTTAATCATGCTCGGCTCGACTATGATTCCGTTTGAGCTTATTCTGATTCCTTTGTTTATTCTTATGAGCCGCCTTAGCTGGACAAATTCCTATGCCTCATTGATTATTCCCTTTATGGCTCCTGCTCTAGGCATTTTTTTAATGCGGCAATATATCAGTACCTTACCTTCAGAACTTATGGAAGCGGCTCGTATTGATGGTGCAACAGAGTTTGGAATCTATTGGCGAATCATGCTGCCTTTAATGCGCCCCGCCTTAGCAGCTCAAGCTGTTTTAACTTTCTTGGGCTCATGGAATAGCTATTTGTGGCCACTGACCGTAATGCGTGATCGTGAAAGCATGACTCTGCCAGTAGGTACAGTCAGTATGATGGGAAGTATTACAGCAGGAAGTGAACCGCCTGTAGGTGCTTCAATGGCTGCGGCCACGCTTATTACCATACCTGTGATTATTATTTTCTTATCAGTGCAAAGGTATTACATTTCTGGGTTGACGGCGGCGGGTGTGAAAGAGTAAATCGTTTGGGGCAGCTACTTCTGTGGTGCATTGAGTCTGTAACGAATAAACCGCTCACCGTAAACTTCTACCTCGCCGTCTACTTGGAAACCCAGCCGTCGTATTCCTTTAACCCTGGTTCTGCTGGGTGGCAGTTGGATTGTGATTGATGTTAAGCCCATGCTCCCAAAAGCGCGTTTAATGATTTCGTCGTAGATAGTTTTGCCCATTCCCCAGTAATTGGGATGCAGTACTAACCCTAAATCAGCGTCGCCATCCTCATACTGTAAGCCACCCCAACCCGCAAACTTGCTGTCCACCACAAACGCCCACGGCCCGTACCCGTATTGTTCCCATTGCTTTTCTTTACCCGCTACCCATTCTAAGCATTCGGCTTCTCCGAAATGATCATCTGACAAGGGCATGTACTGACGTACTCGAGTGTTAGTATTCAGGGCAATAATCTCAGTGCAGGTGATATCACTCAAGTGCTTAAATTCAAGCTGCACGTTGGTCTCCTTTTATCTCGCAGATAACAGTAAGCTAGCCAGCGAGAAATGATGGGGAACAAGATGCTTATCCTACCACATATGAGAAAGTGCAGGTCAAAAAAGATAAATTGCTCAAACAGGTGAAGAAGTGATAGTTTCTAGCAGCAGTAATGTTTACATATTTCTATATGCTGTTAATGATGGTAAAGCTTTAGTGGCCCTCTTCTCTCTAATTTTGAAATGGGTATTACTGCTCGTACAGATATTCAATTTGAAATTGTTCCTTAAATTTATATCTCTAATTTTGGTCGTGATCTGATAATAACGTTTCAACCTTAGTCACACTAGGAATCAGGTAAGCCATACCAATAATAAATATTCCTAAAACTCCAGATATGACACTCATTAGCCCAATACCTGCACCTTCACCCACACCTACTATTTTACCAAAGATAGGCGCAAAAAACCCTGTTGGCATCATGGCGGGTTCAAACACTCGGTCGGCAAGTACACCGGCAAGAATCATGGAGAGGGGCATACTGAGCTGTGCAATAAGGCGGCGTACTGCAAAGACTCTACCTTGCAAACCTGCAGGCACTTTGCTTTGCCAGATGGCCTGATTGGAGCCGTTCATGATTGGAACTGTTCCCATCATGAAAAAGCTAGCAATCATCCAAATGATGGGGCTTTGACCCAGACCAAGAAGTAAGCTACCCAAGATACTAGACACAGCCATACTTAGAAGAATGCCGTGAATGCGTTTTTTGGGTCCTCCCCAAATGGTAAGGAATAAGCCACCAACCAGACCGCCTATACCCATCACTGACTGTACGCTGGCAAGAATGATTTCATTGCTTTCTGTACGGGCCAGAATCAAGGGCGAAACCATAAAAAAACTAAACCCAGCTACAATGTTAAATAAGAAGAAAACCATTTGAACAGCGAGCAAAGGTTTATGTTGCCAGATATAGCGAAAACCAAAAAGAGAATCCTGCCAGATGTTGAGCCTTGCTTCTTTTTGCTGCTCGAGTTTAGGAATCATTGCCAGCCACAAGGTTATAAGCGCAACTACAAAGGTGATGATGTCAATAAGCAAGATACCCTGTAAACCTAAAAAAGTAAGCAACACGCCTGCAAGCACAGGTGCAACAATGCCTGAGGCAGATTCGGCGACTGACAACAGCCCACTGGTTCTTGCATAGTGGGTTTTATCTACCATCATGCTAATAGCAGCCGAATAAGCAGGAAACTGAAAAGCTGCAAAAGCACTCACCCAGGCACTTAAAACATACAGATGCCAAAGCTGAAGCGTATCTGTGATTAGTAGCAAAAAGATAACAATACTTGCCAAGCCTGCACCTAAGTCAGAAAGAATCATGATGCCTTTGCGATCAAAACGGTCTACCAGAACTCCAGCCAAAGGACTAAGCAAGATAGTAGGAGCAAAGGCAAAGAAACTCATTAAGGCAAGGCTTGTGGCTTGACCAGTTTCTTGCCAGACCCAAATGGTTAGGGCAAATTGAGTCATACCTGTGCCAACCAGCGAGACCAATTGCCCAAACCAGATCAGCATGAAGGTTTGCATTCCTTTAGATAGCATCACATCAATCTATTCTATAAGCACTTAAACTAATAGGCGTGAATTTAAGTTCTTTGCATATTGTAAAAACTACCGAGGCCGCTAGGATGCTGCTTAGGCCAGAAACCATCGATTTACTTCGCCCTTTGATGACCCAGGCCTTAACCCTTCAAGAATTGAGTGGTTTGCTGGATCAACCCTTTATGAAAGTGTATTACCGCATTAAAAAACTGTCAGATATGCATTTACTCGAGGTGGTGGATAGGTTCGTATACAAAGGTCGAGAACGCAAGCGTTACCAGGCCAAAGCCAAATATTTTTTTGTTCCTTTCACCATGACAGAAGCGAATGATATTAAAAGTTTTCTTAAAGAGTTTGACAACCAGTGGTATGAACCCATGCTAGAAAGTTATGTGAATTGCCTGCAACACAGTGCGATCAATTTTGACACCTTTGGTATAGGGTTGACCCTAGATGACGATAATGTTTTTAAGTTTTCTCTTAGCGATGATCCTCGAGACTTTAGTAAAAAAGTATCTCGTCTACCTAATGCTGATAGCATCTGGAACACTAGCTATTATCTGAATTTATCCGATGTTGAAGAAATGCAAAACGAAATTAAAGCGGTCTTGCAAAAATATCAACAAAAACGTGGTGAGGAAAAACAGGGTGAGGTGCGCTATGTGGTGCGTTTTGCTTATGCGCCTTGGAAGTCTTAAATGAAGACGCTTGAGTCTGCCCAGCAAGCCCTTCACAAAGCAAGCTCTATTGCTGTGCTTACAGGCGCGGGCATTAGTGCCGAATCTGGTATTCCGACTTTTCGTGGTGCAGATGGTTTGTGGCGCAATTATCGCCCCGAAGATTTAGCCACACCCCAAGCCTATGCCAAGAATCCCGAACTGGTTTGGGAATGGTACGCCATGCGTTTTGAGACTGTAAGTAAAGCCAAACCCAATCAAGCACATTTGGCTTTAGCCACTTTGGAAAAGCAAAAAGACTTAACCCTGGTTACACAAAATGTTGATGGATTACATCAGCGTGCAGGTTCTAAAAATGTCTTAGAGCTTCACGGTAATATCACCCACAGCCGCTGTGAACAATGTGGGCATTTAGATAAGTTGCAGTTGGGTTTTAATGTTCCACCCCAATGTTCTAAATGTTATTCAAGAGCTAGACCCAACGTGGTGTGGTTTGGTGAAACCTTGCCAGCAAAGATTTTTGAACAAGCTGTTCATGTTTTCAATACTGCTGAAGTAGCTCTAGTGATTGGCACTTCTGCGGTAGTTGAACCTGCGGCTAGTCTTGGCCTTTTGGCTAAGCAGCAAGGGGCTTATGTGATTGAAATAAATCCGCAGCAAACACCGTTAAGTGCGCAGGTGGATTTTTCGTTACAAACTAAAGCCACCCAAGGTTTACAATTGCTTTTAGAATGAAGCTGTTTAACTTGAACTCGAGGTTTCTTAATCAGAATTCAGTAGTCAGCATGGTTCTCTACTGACAAAAGCCTTTAGCAGAGGGCATCATCCCGTTATCTTAGTCACGCTGATGACCAGATATTACCTGCTGCTAAAGGCTTTTTCTGATTACTGATTACTGACTACTGATTACTGACTACTGACTACTGATTACTAAACCATCTGCATAATAGCTGATAGACTAAGGAATGTTCACAGTCAAGCGTCTGAGTCGTCAAGGGAAGCACTTCCAAAACTTTACAGGAATGAAAGTAGAACAGTTTCAAGAGGTGTTAGGAGCAGTCAGACCAGTGTATGTCAAGCAAGAGCGTGCCCGATTGAAGAAAGGGAGAAAACAACGCAAAGCAGGAGGAGGACGAAAGTTTGAGCTAGAACTAGAAGAGCGGCTGTTACTGACACTGATGTATTTGCGCTTGTATGTAAGCCAGACATTATTGGGCTATATGTTTGACCTAGATGATAGTAATATCAGTCGAGAGATCAATAAACGCATGGTTCCGAGTTTGAAACAAGTCTTACCTGTACCCCTGCAAGAAGAACTCTTAACCCCCAGCCTTCAGGCTCAGGCGAAAAAGCGCATTAGTACCTTAGAAGAACTGCTGGAAGCTCACCCTGAATTCAAAGAGCTACTGGTGGATGCTACTGAGCAAGAAGTACCTAAACCTAAAGATAAACTAAAACGTAAACAAAGGTACTCAGGTAAGAAAAAACAACACACCCTTAAAAGTCAGGTCACAGTGAGTAATCGTTTAGTATTACATCTATCAAAGCACGTACCTGGTTCAGTTCATGATTTCAGTCTGCTTCGGGCTACAGGGGTTGTCTATACTGTGCAAGCTCAGAAGCGTAAACTTAGGTTAGATAAGGGCTATCAAGGGATTGAAGACGCTTATCCTGATGCTGATAGTGATAAACCTAAAAGAGCTCAACGTAATCATCCACTTACACCCTTAGAAAAAATCTATAACCAGGTCATAAGTTCTCTGAGAATGCCTGTTGAACATACCCTTGGGTTCTTAAAGAAATTTTCTGTCCTTGCAGGTATTTACCGAGGTCCAACCCATCGTTATGATGATACTTTCCTGGTCGTGGCTGGACTCAGTAACTTTCGTACTATGAATAAGCTCACTTTCTAAATCCTGAGTTCTATCCACCAAGACTTATCCCCTTTTTGATGTTTTATTATGCAGATGGTTTACTGACTACTGATTACTGACTTAAGTTGGTAAATGTTCCTTATTCAAAGTCTTAGGCAAACTAGCCATCAATAAAGCAGCAACGACCAATCCAGCACCAAACCAATCCATCGGGCTTAAAATCTCACCTAAGAGCATAAAGGCAAATAGAGACGCAAACACAGGCTCGAGGACAAACAATAGCGCAGTCAAATAAGGCGGAACTACTCGTTGGGCGTAAACCTGCAATACTGCTGGAACCACCATGCAAATAATGCCCAAGTAGAGAATAGCTAACCAACTCGAGGGTGACAAGGTAGGTAACTCATACAGTTTGGAGGCAGCCCAAATCCAACCAAACACGGCCATTACCAGTGACTGAATTAAAATCATAAAACGAGCGGATCCCTTGCTGGCTACTTCGCCTAAATAAGCAATATAAAACCCATAAAAAAAGGCTGAGCCAAAACACCATATATCACCAGTATTTATCCCTTGTTGTCCGGTTAGGGTCATTAAACCTAAACCAAAAACAGCAACACCCAAAGCAACAAAAACCCGCTTGGGAACTTTGTGCTTGAACAGGAGATATGAAATAAGTGGCGCAATGACAGAATTAAGCGAAATAATAAAGGCCGACTTAGAGGCAGTGGTGGTACTTAATCCAATGGTCTGACAAGCCAATCCTAAAAAGGTGATCACACCAAGAATCAATCCAGCTCTTAAGCTGCGGTTATCTGGCTTAACCCAGCTAAGACTTATGACTGAAATGGTTGACCTAAGGGCTAGTAAAAGGGCCGGTGAAATAGCCATAAGGGTATCTTTGGTGACTGCAAATGATGTTCCCCAGATAATTGTTAGGAAAAGTAAAGTAGCAACACCCCAGGCAAAAGACACGAGGGTTATTGTGGCATGATTGTGAGGTTGTTTATGTTATAGAGCATTGGATAGCAACTAGCAATGAGATAAAAACTCACTACTCACTACTCATTGCTCATTGCTTACTATCTATTAACAACCAACAAGCCACTTTGAAATCTCCTGTTAAACTGCCTCATGTTACGAATTGGTTACGGCGAAGATTCCCATGTACTTGCCGAAGGTAGGCCTTTGGTGATTGGTGGAGTTTTTGTTGAAAGTTCAGTGGGGGCTGTAGCACACAGTGACGGTGATGTTTTGCTCCACGCATTATCTGATGCGCTTCTGTCTACTTTTGCTTTAGGCGATATTGGGTTTTATTTTCCACCTTCAAACCCTGACTATAAAGACTTGAATAGTCAGGTGATTTTAGAACGAGTCTTACTCGAGCTAAACAAACAGTCTTCGTTTCAAATTCAAAATGTTGCAGCAGTAGTCATGCTAGATAAACCCAAACTAGGTAAATACCGAGAGGATATTCAAAAGAATATAGCTACCCTATTAGGCTTAGAACCTGCTGATGTTGGCATTACTTTTAAGACCAGTGAAGGTTTAGCTTTGCAGCATATTCAGGCTCGAGTGACGTTGTTGCTTAATAGAACATTGCCTAATACCACTTGAAAACCTCTAAGGTAAAAATTCAAAGTAGTGCTCATTTTGAATAAAGCTGAGGGAGTAAGGCAGTAACATACTTTACTCATCCCTCATCCCTCATTGCTCATCACTGTTATACTCTTTGCCAATGAAATCCTTTGCTAATCCTTCGCAAATTTTAGTTCTTCGCAATGCGGTGTTGCCAACCCTAGAGTTTCCTGCGGATACTTTGGTGATTCGTGGCAATAAAATTGCCGAGATTGGTTTGTGGCGAAACCTCAAGCCTCATTTGCCAAGTCAAACTACTATCAAAGATGTAAAGGGAGCAAGTATTTTGCCAGGCCTAGGTGATGCCCATGTGCATTTTGCGGCTACAGGATTTTTGGAAACGGCTTTGGATTGCAGTGATATTAAGACAGTAGCAGAATTACTCGAGCTTATTCACAAATCTGCTACATCTAAACCAGAGGGACAACTTATTTTAGGGTTTAGATTACAAACCTTGCAGGATAGTCGTTTTCCAAGTCTGCAAGAATTAACATTGGCTGCACCAAATCATTTGGTGTATATTCGCCATATCACCGGACATGGGTCATTTGTGAATCAGAGAACCCTCGAGTGGCTAGAGTTCAGTACAGACCGCCCAAGTGTAGTCTTAAATGAAAACGATGAACCCACAGGCTATTTAATTGCTCAAGCCACCCAGGTTGCAACGCAAAGAATTTATGTGCTTAACGCTACTCAAGTCGGCTACGCGCAAGCCTTTATGGCCGGAGCTAGGCGTGCAGTCAGTAAGGGTTGCACGACCCTTCATGCTCTAGATGATTTACAAGCGGTTGAGGCTCTATTAAAGGTCGAATCTGATTTACCACTTAGGGTTTTACCTTATGCACAAAGTTTTGATCTCGAGGCGGTGCAAACCCTTGGAATAAAGCGTATTGGGGGTTGTCATGGCTCGGCTTTAGATGGAGATTTTGACATGTATACGGCGGCTCTATCTGGTGGCTATCAGGGATTTCCTGACCGTATAGGGATGCTCTATCACGACACTGAATTTTTAGAAGATTTTGTTCTAAGGGCTCACCAGCGTGGGTTTCAATGTGCTTTTCATGCAGTAGGCGATAGAGCCGTTGAGCAGGCTCTAGGTGCTTATGAAAAAGCCCAAGTGCAGTTTCCTAGACCTAATGCGCGTCACCGTATAGAACATGCCCAGATGATTCAAGAAAATCATATGGAGCGTATTCGCCAAGCTGGGGTAGTGATGTCATTGCAGCCAGCATTTAACTGTCTTTGGGATCATCACAGCTACTTGGAGTGGATAGAAGAAACTAGGGCACTAAAAGTAGATTATTTGCAGAGCTGGCTAGATAAACAGATTCCTATAGCAGGTGGGTCTGATAGCACTGTCACAGAATTATCGCCTATGTTGGGGATTCATGCTGCGGTCAATCACTCGAGAATGGATCAGCGTATTAGTCTAGCCAAAGCTATAGAAATGTTTTCGTATGGTGTGGCTTATAGTACCCACCATGAAAAAGAAAGTGGCAGTTTAGAAACTGGATACCTTGCTGATTTGACAATTCTGGCTGAAAATCCTTTTAAACTCGAGCCTGCAAAACTAAAAGAGGCTCGAGTCCTAATGACAGTAGTAGATGGTCAAATTATTTTTGAAATATAGCAGGTATTGTCTGGTCATGGACAAATCCAGTTTTAGATTTACTGTCCTAGATTTCAGCGTAAGCTCAGTCGAACGACAGGTTTTTAGGAGAATGTCTGTAGCCTCTATCTATTAGCAGGTATCATCCTTCAAGTTCTTCAGGACAAGTTCTGGTTTTAGACAAACGTAGTAAGAGAAACGTTATCCAGGGCACAACTTGTGGTCTTGCCAAAAAGCCTATTTGTTCAAAAGGTCTAATAAAACCCGACCCCATTTGTACTTATACAAATGGGGTCGGGTTGAAATAACTGTTGACTAAACTGTTCTAGCCTCCTGAGGGACCTTCAGGGCCCTGAGGGCCTGTAGGACCTTGGGGTCCTTGTTCCCCCTTCTCGCCTTTTTCCCCCTTCTCGCCTTTTTCACCCTTCTCACCCTTCTCGCCTTTTTCCCCCTGTGGGCCAGCCGGGCCTCTGGCACCAGCTGCACCTGTGGGGCCAGCCAGACCTTGTGGACCAGCCGGGCCTGCTACACCAGCAGCACCAGCAGCACCTGCGGGGCCAGCCGGGCCTGCTGCACCATCTACACCTATGCAATCTAAAGCATTAAATACACCATCGGTATTGATATCTTCAAAAAGGTCTTGAATATTATTGCTGTTTGAATCCCAGCATGATAAGCCAGTCGCGGCAGCCTCTCCAGAAGGGCCAACTTTACCTGCCGGACCTGCCGGGCCTGCTAGTCCTGCTAGACCTGGGTCACCTTTATCACCCTTGGGGCCTGCGGGGCCAGCCGGACCTGCAGGCCCAGCCGGACCTTGCAGCGCACCAGTAGAAAAATTGGTCTGTAAAGTACCTAAATCATTTTGCAAGCCAGAGAGGATCCCACGCATATCCTGTGCCCCACAATCAGCTTTTTGGGTGGTGGTCTCGAGGACTTTGCCCACCAAAAAAGCCATTTGATATCCAGTTAAAAACTGGTCTCCCTTAAAATTTCCGTCTGCAAAGGCTTCCTGGACATTGAGTGCGGAAATGCGCTCTAAAGAAGGTCTAGCCCAGTGGTCTGGGGGTACATCATTAAAGATAAAAGCTGGGGCCGCAACTGCCTCGGGGCAACCAGTTAAACTGTCTACTTTTGTAAGCATATCGCTGATTAAAATTGCAGCTTGATACCCTGTAAGGGTGTCTTCGCCTAAAAAAGCTCCGTCTGGAAAAGAAATGTTAATCCCGGCTTGACTTAGAGTATCAACGGCTTGGCTTTTCCAAGAATCTCCTGATGTTTGCATCAGGGCCACACCTGCTACAATCAGTGAAGCTATCAACGCAATCATTTTTCGCATAGCACTCTCCTAAAAATATATAGACTTATTTAGACACCACACTTATATAAAGCCTTGGTATGTATATTAACCTGAGTTAGGTATTTATTGAAACTGAAAGGCGGGAAGCAGTGATAAGTGAAGAGTAAAAAGTAAAGATTGAAGATTTAGCCCTCTTTCCTCCTAATTCCTGTTTTTTCACTGCGATAGAAACGCTGCTCTGAAGGCTATATATAGGTGTTTGATGAAAATTAAATGAATGCTTAGGGCTACTTTAGTTTCCCAATAGGTCATGATGAGCTATGCTGTATCTGTGAGAATGGTATGCTTTCTAAGGATTGTTTTTAGGATTTTCTCGAGAGGTTAAGAATCATGAAACTAAGACCCTTTGTTTTTGCCGTTGCCCTTAGTCTTAGCGTTTGGGCACATACCCAAGGACTTCCCTCCGAAGCACAGCAGGCTTTAGCCAAGGGAGCCCAGGCTGCGGCGCAAGCTTTGGCTACCTATGACCAGCAACTTTTAGATAAACCGTTATGGCGAGAGGCTATCACTTATGGTCTCGAGGCCCAGCGTCTGGCCCCCAATTCGCCCGAGCCCTACAGGTTTCTAGGACAGGTCTATAGCACGGTAGCCTTCTATGGTCGTGCCTATGAATCTTGGACCACCTATCTAAAACTAGGCGGGGTTATCAATCCTCAGACCACCCGCTATCTAATTGAGGCCAGCCAGTGGTTGGGCAGTTCCAGCTTTGAAGGTCAGCAATATGAAGAAGCCATCAAATACTACACTACCCTACATGACTTAGAACCCCAGAGTGAAGAAGCCAATCAGCATTTAGCCCTTAGTTATCAGGCCTTAGGGCAGCCTGAAAAAGCCTTGCCGTATTTGCAAACCCTGTCTAGCACTTTGCCTGAGCGCGGTGAGTATGCCAGCCTTTATGAAATCACGCAGGAGCAATCAAACTATGGTGTAGAAGCTAGCAGGGCTTACCGAGCAGGATTAGCCTCCTATAATGCTGGGCAAAAATCAGAGGCTCTGACCTCGTTTCGCCAAGCGGTTCAGCTCAACGAAAATTTTGAAGAGGCTCTTCTTTATGCTGCCCGCAGCAGTTTAGAGTTAGGGTTTTCCAGTGAGGCCGTAACCTACTGGAAACGCATTTTGGTTTTGTCACCCAATAATACAGAGGCTACTATGGCTCTGACCACTGCCGAAGGACAAAGCCGTTGGGGTGTTGGGGCCTTTAGTTCTTTTCAGCAAGGGGTGGCCTTTTATCAGCAAGGGCGTTACCCAGAGTCCCAACAGGCTTTCTCGAGTGCAACCACCCAAAATCCACGCTATGAAGAGGCTTGGTCTTATTTGGGTAAAATCGCTTTGCAATCTCAAGATTATGCCAGTGCTATAAGCTACTACACCTCAGCCCTTAATTTTTCACCTGCCAACACTGAATACACCACCATGCTGACCCAAGCTCGCACAGAGCTAGATCGCTTGGCCGAAGCAGAACGACAAAAACAACTTGCCGATGAAGAGGCGCGTAAACTAGAAGAAGAGCGACTGTTAGCTGAAGAGAAACTATTAGCCGAAGAGCAACAAAAACAACTCGAAGGCCCAAGAGGCTGCCCGTCAGGCCCAAGAGGAAGAAGCTGCCCGTCAAACCGAGGCCGAAGAAGCTGCCCGTCAGGCAGAAGCCGAAGAAGCCGCTCGCCAAGCCCAAGAGGAAGAAGTTGCAGAACCCGAGCCTGTTGCAGAACCCGAGCCGGTAGTAGAACCAGAACCTGTGGTCGAACCCGAGCCTGTTGCAGAGCCAGAGCCTGTCGTTGTTGCTGAACCTGTGGCATCGGTTGAACCGCCCGTAGGTGGTGGTAGTCAACCTACTACGAGTCCAGTGGGTGGGCCTGTGGTGTTACTTGATGTTAGCTATACGCACCAAAGCCCAGATAATGGGGGTACAGGTGCCTTCTCTTTTTTTAGTAGCCCGTCTAGTCTTAAAGGCGATTTAAGCAATGGATTTTCTAGTGGTACTTTATATCAGCGCATTAAAATTTTGAGTAAACCTAGCAACCAAGTGGTGAACTATCAGCTCTGTTTGGTTCATGCAGGTGATATTTCAATAGGACCAGCATGTGCCTCGCTCGAGGCCTTGAGCTTTACTGATAAAGGCGTTTATGAAAGCAGCCAGGCCGTGAATTCTTTAAGCAATGCCAAGGGTGTGGATTGGTCAAGAGGGTTAAGTGAAGTCATGTTAGTGGTCAAAGATGGAGCTGGGAATGCTATTGATGACCGCTACTCCTATAGAAGTCAAGAACCTCTTGATTTAACTCAGTTTTACCCTATGGAAGTACAATATACAGCTATTCTAGTTCCAGAAGGCTCGAGCTTTCCTGGTTGGCCTTAAACGCCCTCGAGGCTTGACAACACCCTATGTTTTGCCCCATACTAAACCCAAGAAAGGTGGTGCTTTATGAAAAAGAGAATAGTTTTTATCCAGCATCGCCTTGGTTTATTTTGATTCCTAACAATTAAATATCTCCAAGAGGATGCTTTTATATCTGTTTTTAGGTTAAAAGATTTATTTGTTCCTTGGAGGAAACATTTGAAGACAATTGATTATGAAGATGGTGACCTCGAGTTCCATTTTGAAAAGCGCAAGCATGGCACACGCCAGCAGCGCAGGGCTCACCGCTCAACAAAAGACTTATATGTAGAAGAAACGCAGAAAGAAAGTTCTGAAAGTAAATTTGCCCATCCAGATTTGCAGAATTTGCATTTGCGTGGCTATGTAGATGATGTATTGGCGGAGCTGAAAAGTGGTAAAGAAGCCACAGTTTATTTGGGTGTGAACCATTTAGAGGGTGTGCGCAAACTTGTAGCGGTCAAAGTGTATAAAGACCTCGAGGCTCGTTCCTTTAAGAATGATGCCATTTACCGAGCAGGGCGTTTTATTGGTAGTCGGACTGTAGAAAAAGCCATTGCCCAACGCTCTAAAGCAGGACTGGCTATGCAACAAGATATGTGGGTCTTTTATGAATATATGCAACTCTGGCAACTTTATAAAGCGGGTGTGCCAGTGCCGCGTCCACTGGTGGGCCCAGAGACCCATGAAATTGAGGAATCTGGAAGAGTTGTGTTGATGGAATGGATAGGTGATGAAGAAAGCCCGGCCCCACGCCTTTCCGAGGTGAACCTTTCACCAGAAGCTGCTCAGGAGGCTTTTGACCAGAGTGTGCATTGGCTTAAAAAAATGCTCGAGCTAGGCAAAGTACACGGGGATTATTCAACCTATAATTTGCTTTACTGGCAAGGTAAAGTGATCATCATTGATGTGCCGCAAATGGTCAATATTCAAGAGAACCCTAATGTCCAGGAGATTTTAGAGCGTGATGTGCGCTCGCTGTGTACGTCATTCAAAAAATTGGGGGTTTATGCTGACCCAAGCTGGCTGCTTAGACAAGTGAAGCTTCATGAGCAGTAACTTTTATAGCTTTGCTGTTTAGGTCATTGATGACTAAAAGAAAAGCTTCAACCACTCTAGGAGAGTACCAGTGACCACTGTGGCGGCAAATCTCATCCATGGCCTTTTCTAGAGGCCACGGAGATTTGTAAGGTCTTTCGCTGACTAAGGTGTCATAGACATCAGCAACAGCAACAATCTGTCCTTCTATAGGAATATCATCGCCTTTAAGACCTTTAGGATAGCCACTACCATCCCAGCGTTCGTGATGGGTCATAGCAATGACTTCAGCTAACTGCATAAGTTTACTATTGCTCTTAGCTAAAATCTTTGCGCCGGCCTCAACATGGGTTTTCATAATGGAGTATTCATCATCGGTCAGTTTGCCTTTTTTGAGCAGGATGTTATCGCTGATTTTGACCTTGCCTACATCATGCAAGGGTGCAGCCCGATAGATAAGGCGTACTTGTTGTTTGGATAAGCCAAGTTTTTCGGCGATAAGAGCCGAGAATTTACCGACTCGTTTGGCATGTTGCCCAGTGGCATCATCACGTTGCTCAGCGGCCAAAACCAAACGCTCTAAGGTTTCTAAATAGGCCGCTTCTAAAGAGCGGTTGGCCATTTCTAGTTGTTGGCTACGTTTTTCTAGTTCGGCTGTGCGTTCACGAACTTTGTCTTCTAGGGTTTCATTTTGTTTTTGAATTTGCAAATATAAAAAACGGTTTTGCAAAAGATTGCTGACCCGCAAATTCACTTCATCTTTTTTATAAGGCTTACGAATAAAATCACTAGCCCCTTTAGCTAGAGCTTCGCGTTCGGCATCGGGGTTATCATCGGCGGTGAGCATGACGATAGGCAAGACATGATGGGGCACAATTTTTCTAAGGGCTTCAATAAACTCAACCCCGGTCATGCCGGGCATGTGCTTATCAGTGCAGACAATATCGGGTTGAAACGTTTTATAGACTTCTAAACCTTCTTTGGGTTGGCTAGCGGTTTGGATGTTGGTATAGCCAGCCCCCTTTAGGTTAAGCTCGAGCAGCTTCAGCATGGCAGGCTCATCATCCACAATCAGGATTTTGGCTTTTTTGAGAGACTCGCTGGCGTTCATAATAGTGATGAAACCCCTATAGACATGACTTCTATAGCTTAGGTGTTGCTTATAGGGGTGTCTGTTAAATAATGAATAGGGTCACAAAGGTAAAACCTTACATTGCCTGATTTGAAGTTACTCACTCTCTTTAGATGGGCCCTCATCTAAACTAAAGTCTGTGTCGCAGCTCCGTAAAGACCCTTTTGGACCTGGTTGGGTGATTATTTCGCCTGAACGCGGTCTTGCACCTTCAGATTTTGGCAGTATTCGTCCTAGTAAAAATGTTTCTCCTCTTTCACCAGGTAATGAAACCTCAGTAGGTAAAGAACTTCGTACAGTTTATGCCCCTAACGGAGAATGGCGCATACGGGTGATAGAGCAAACTGCGGCCCTGTTGAGCCCTAAACCCTTTCAAATGTTAGGAAATTCACTTTTTTTATCTGCTCCTAATAGTGGCTATCAAGAGATTATTGTTGAACATCCTAACTCCCTGATGCTTTTAGAAAATATGTCTCTAGACCACCTGGTTGAAGTGTTCAAAGTCTATCGTGACCGCATGGATTACCTAGCTAAAAAGCCAGATATTGCCCATGTTCAATTAACCCGCAATGTCGGGAAAATTGCTGGGGCTCTCTATGACCACCCTCACGCTCAACTGTTGGCGATTCCGGTGCAAAATCGCTGGACAGAAGAAGAACTTGGAGCCAGTGCGACTTATTATGAACACCATCAAAACTGTCTCTTTTGTGATGTCTTGAATGAAGAACTACTCTATAAAGAACGCATTATTAGTCAGAATCAACATTTTGTGGCATTGGCACCTTATGCCTCTAAAAACCCTTTTGAAACCTGGATTTTTCCTAGGCATCATGCTAGTAGTTTTACTGAAGTGGCCAGTAACCTTTTACCATCTCTGGCTGACCTTTTACAGAGTGTTCTTGGAGCTATGAACACGGCTCTAAACTATCCACCTTACAACCTGATGCTTCACACTCTTCCCAAGCAGGGCAATAAACAGTATCATTGGCATATTGAGTTGTTGCCGAGGTTGACGCGGCAAGCAGGATTTGATTGGAGTAGTGGGTTTTATGTAAACCCAACGCCACCAGAAGATGCTGCTCGCTTTCTAAAACAAGCCTTGGCATTGCAGGGAGTGGCACTTTGATTCAAACACCGTCTAGGCGAGGTGTTTCACAATTACCTTTAACCCCACAACGGGTGGGTCGTGTGGAACGCATCAACGCTTGAGAAAAGCTACCTTCATATTTAGAAGGTTCGTCTCGAGAGGTGTTTATGGCCCGAATGGGTAAAGCAACCCCCAAAGGGAAGCGCAAACCTGTAGAAGAGATTGAACTTGCAGAAGCTCCAGTAAAGGTTTTACCACCAACCATTCCTGATAAGGGAATAAGCTGGATTTTTTTGGTGCTAGGGATTATAGGCAGTTTGCATGTGTTGGTGATGTTGGGGATTGAATTTAACCGAACCCTCGAGATGCGCCAAGGTATTACACGTTTAAGTACAGATGTATACGCCTTAGAAAGCGAAGTTTCTGAACTAAGAGCTGTGGTTGAACACGGTGATGATCAGGTTTACCGCGAACAATTGGCTAGGCAGCAAGGATTTGCCTTTCCTAATGAAATGCGTTTTATTACCTTACCTAATGAATAGAAGGAGTTAGAAGTACCTCCTTCTTCCTTCCTCCTAAATGTACTGGAGCCTGCCTGTGCCTGATGACACCAAAGAGGTTAAAGTAGGTGTGCTAGTGGATGATATAGAATCTATATTTAATGCTAGTAGAGAAGGAGATATAACATTAAAGACCAGTATTCAAAAGATACCCTTATCTGGATGAATGAACTCACTGCCGAAATGGAAGAACGCCGCAAACGCATAGAGCTAGGCGGCGGCGAAGAACGGATTCAAAAACAACACGACGCGAAAAAAATGACGGCCAGGGAGCGCATTCACACTCTGCTCGATGAAAACTCGTTTACAGAACTGCGCGTTTTTACCGAGCATATGGATAGCGAAATGATGCAAGGCATCGATGCCCCAGGTGAAGGCGTAGTGACTGGTTACGGCACGATTGACGGGCGACAAGTTTTTGTTTTTAGCCAAGACTTTACGGTTTTAGGTGGCAGCTTGGGCAAAATGAATGCCCAGAAAATTTGCCAAGTCATGGATTTGGCCGTAAAAACCAGTGCGCCGATTATTGGACTAAATGATTCAGCAGGGGCTCGTATTCAAGAAGGTGTGGATTCACTCTCAGGTTACGGTGAAGTCTTTTATCGCAATGCCATCTACTCAGGCGTGGTTCCACAAATCAGTGCGATTCTTGGTCCTTGTGCGGGTGGGGCAGTCTACAGCCCAGCTATGACGGATTTTATTGCCATGGCTAAAGGCTCATCGTATATGTTTATCACTGGCCCTGAAGTGATTAAATCTGTTACCAAAGAAGATGTGAGTTTTGAAGAGCTTGGCGGGGCAGATGTACACAACCGCAAGTCTGGGGTGGCCCACCTCGAGGCCGATGATGAAGCTGGAGTCTTAAAGATGATTCGAGAGCTTTTGTCATACTTACCACAATCAGCCAAAGAAAAACCACCTTTGCTACCTACCACTGACCCTGTTGAACGCAGTACCCCAGAGCTTTTATCGATAGTTCACCCAGATCAGCGCAGGCCATACCCCATGCTCGAGGTGATAGAAACTATTGTTGATGATAAACACTTTTTTGAAATCCAACCCGACTTTGCTAAAAACATCATTGTCGGTTTTGCCAGATTGGGTGGCCAGTCTGTAGGCATTGTGGCCAATAATCCGCGTTTTATGGCCGGAACCCTAAACATAGATGCCTCTGATAAAGCTGCCAGATTCATTCGTACTTGCGATTGTTTTAATGTACCGATAGTGACCTTGGTAGATGTAACCGGTTTTATGCCTGGAGTTACTCAGGAACATGCTGGAATTATTCGTCATGGTGCAAAGATGCTTTACGCTTATGCCGAAGCCAGCGTGCCCAAAATTACCCTGATTGTTCGCAAGAGTTATGGTGGAGCTTATCTGGCTATGAACTCACGCGATATGGGCGCAGATGTGGTGCTGGCTTGGCCTACGGGCGCAGTTGCAGTGATGGGCGCAGAAGGTGCAGCCAACATTATTTACCGCAAGGAGATTCAAAAATCTTCTAACCCAAACGCCACCAGAGCAGCAAAAATTGCCGAATACCGCAAGAAGTTTGATAACCCGTACTGGGCGGCAGAGCGTGGCTATATAGATGATGTCATTGATCCCAAAGAGACGCGCAAGCATTTGATACGGCATTTGAGGATGTTGGCTAATAAAGAAGAAAAGCGTCCTTATAAGAAGCATGGGAATATTCCGCTTTAATTGGGTGCATGAACTCGAGTATTTTTGCCCTTATGGGTTTTATGGTCAATACGATGTTCCTTGCCGAACCTACCTGATAAATAAGCAGCATTAGGATCGCCAGGAATAGCTGTAGCTCCAATAAGAGAACCCTTTGGAAATTACCTTGGACCTCAGTTTTGATTTTGCTGGTCTATCCGGTGTCGATTTTAGCAACGTAATGTTTGATTGATCCACTAAAGCTATTGCATAAAGCTCAACTTTCTATTAAACTAAATTGAGCTTTGCTCAATTTTTGGGAGGTACATAATGCGTCAAGGTATAATGTGGTTAGGAATCTTCTTATTGCTGGGTCTAACTCAGGCTCAGGTCACAGTGCTCGGTTGGCCAGGTGGGCCAGAAGAAACCGCTTTGCGTGCAGTGGCTGAGATGTATAACAGTCAAGCTGCTGATGCAGATAAAGTTGAGCTTATCTTTTTTAATCGTGATGGTTTCTTTGACAAGTTACAGGCTGACCTTGCTGCGGGCACCCAGGAATTTGATATTAACCTGTTGGCTACCTACGCCATTGGGCGTTATGCGCCATATATGCAAACGATTGAATTGCCAGATTCAGGAGCCTTTAGTGATAAGGTTCTAGCCACCATGCAATTCGAGGGCAAGCAGTATGGTATTCCTACTGACCTTTCAATGCACTTTATGTATTACCGTCAGGACTTGATTGATCAGCTTTTAAGTGATGCAGCTTGGCAAGCCAAGTATAAAGACATTAGTCAAGAACATTTGGGTCAGGCTCTCGAGCCCAAAGACCCTGATAGTTGGACCTGGGATGATTATGCAGCCACCGCACTATTCTTTACCCAGAGCATTAACCCAGATAGCCCGACCCGCTACGGAACTGTTTTGCAAATGAAGAACTTGCTCTTTAACATGATGATCTGGCACTCTACAGCCCGTTCTTATGGTGGGGACTGGATGGATGCTGCTGGTAACATTACAGTTGATTCGGAGGCCTTTAGAGCCGGACTCGAGCTTTACAAAAAACTCTATGATCTTGGTGCATCCCCCAAAGATTCTTTAAGCTATGAATATGCTGAGGCCAATGCGGCTTTTGGTGCGGGACAAGCTGCAACCATGCTGCAATGGAACGCTGCAGCAGGCGAACTGACCAACGCTGAGCAGAATCCAGCCGTAGCTGAGGTGGTTGGAACTGTTGCACCACCTAGCGGTCCTGAAGGTCGCTTTACGCATATTCATGGTCTTGGTTTAGGTCTTAATGCCAATGCTAAAAATCCTGAAGGTGCTAAAAAATTCTTAAACTGGTTGGCGAGCACCGATGCCATCAAGGCCTATGCTTTGGCCGGGGGTGGTCCTGCTTTGGAAGCTAGCATTTTAGATACTATTGCTGCTGAAAGACCTGATCTGGTCAAGGTGGGTAATTTTGCTGGTAGTTATGGATTTGTAATGAATGGTGGTACATCAGAAAAAACCTTAAGTGTCTACGAATTGCAAGCTAAGGAGTTTACTGGTTACTGGGCAGGTAATCAAAGCATTGATGATGCCCTTAAAAATGTTAGTGCAGGTATGGCTGAACTCTTGAAGTAATTGTGTTGGTTGACCTGCATCTATTAACCTAGATGCAGGTCAACTTCTATTTTCAGACGCTCTCTAATTATGTATATGTTTTATTGGGATTGAATCATGAACTTAGTAGGTTGGCGTGAAAAACTTTTGTTGCTCTTACCCCTAACAGTCTTTACCGTTATTTTTTTGGCAATTCCTTTTGCTATTGATATTGTTTATAGCGTATCTGATGTTAAGTTTGAGACTTTAAGGGATATTAATATCACCGGAGTTGGAAATTATCAAAAGGTCGCTAATGACCCTGAGTTCTGGCAGGCAGGATGGTTTTCGTTACGTTTTGGCTTATTGACAGCGATTCTCGAATGTTTGCTAGGTCTTTTTTTAGCGATTTTTTTAGCACCTCTTTTTAAAAAGCGTTCTTGGCTCTTAGCTATACTGATGATGCCTATGATGGTTGCTCCGTCTTTAATTGGGTTGATGTACCGTTTAGTTTTACACGAATTTTTAGGGCCAGTTCCTTATTATTTATATGAATGGTTTGGGGATAGCCCAGCGTTTTTAGATGGTGTAAATGCTTTTTATACACTGGTGGTCATTGAAGTTTTGCAGTGGACACCCTTTGCAATGCTACTTTTTTATGTGGCGTATGTCGGAATTCCAGAGAGTATTCGTGAAGCAGCCCGTATTGATGGAGCATCCTGGGTTCAGATGTTTCGTTTGATTAGCTTCCCACTTATCTTACCCGCACTCTTAGTTGGATTTGTGATTCGGTTTATTGATGGGTTTAGAGTCTTTGATAATGTTTTTGTCCTCACTCGAGGGGGAGCTGGTGGTTCGACCACCAGCTTACCTATTTATATTTATCAAAGGTTTTTTCAGCAAGGTGAAATAGGAGTTGCGGTGGCGGCTTCGATGATATTTTTGCTTACATCCTTTCTTTTGCTCTTTGGACTCAATGCACTCTCGAGGAAATCTGTATGAGGATATTGCCGAATAGTTTGCGCTGGCTGGTGTTCATTATTGCTGCGTTGGCGATGAATTTTCCGGTCATTGTCACCCTAGTCACTTCATTAAAGTCAAAAGCGGAACTTAGCATCAATCCTTCACTCTGGATAAAGGCACTCACGCTAAGCAATTACCAACAGATTTTTGACATGGCAGACCGCTTTGATATTCTGGCAATTTTATGGAATAGTTTGGTTGCTTCATTGGCTGGTGCAGTAATCCCTTTGATCATTTGTTTGCCAGCAGCTTATGCTATGACCCGCTTTAATTTTGGTCGCCGTTTTTTATTACCTGTTATTGTTAACCTTAGAGCAATTCCACTGATTATCTTCGCAATTCCACTTTATATGATGTATCAATTGCTGGGTTTATTAGATACCAAAATAGGCTTAGGCCTTATCCTTGCTTTAGTCAATTTGCCTTTAACGCTAGTATTGCTGGTTAATGCAATTGTGGATATTCCTAAAGAACTAGATGAAGCTGCTTATATTGACGGAGCTAATACCTTGAATGTGTTGCGCCGTGTCATTTTCCCTTTGGCATGGCCGATTATTGCCACAACTTTAATTTTTGGTTTTATTACAGCTTGGAATGAATATCTGTTTGGGCTTATTCTAACGACCCGCCGGGCGGTTCCCATGACGGTTGGAGCATCTTTTTTCTTTGCTGCTAGTGGGGGCGGTGTGCAGTGGGGAGTTGCTGCGGCGGTGATGATTTTAGGTACTTTTATTCCCACTGTTTTAGGTGTCTTGATGTACCGCCGAATCAGTGAATCATTAACTGCTGGTGCAATTAAGGGGTGATATGAAAACGATTATTGAACAAATAGGGGATAGGGCACTGGTGGTATCTTGCCAACCGGTTACAGGTGGGCCACTTGATCATGATGACATGGTGGTCGCCATGGCCAGAGCTGCCGAAGTTGGTGGAGCCAGGGCTTTGCGTATTGAAGGCGTTCGGCGTGTAGCAAAAGTCAAAGGGGCGGTGAAGATTCCAGTGATTGGCATTGTCAAACGTGCTGATCAGCCACTGGTATACATCACTCCCTTTCTCGAGGATATTCAGGCTCTAGCTAAAGCTGGTGCAGACATTGTTGCTTTTGATGCCACAGATAGACCACGTTTAGTAAGCGTTTCAGAGCTTATACGTTATGGAAAATCTTTAGGACTTACGCTGATGTCTGATTGTTCAAACCTAAAAGAAGCTGAAATGGCAGCAAATCTGGATTGTGACATCATGGGCAGCACACTCTCTGGTTATGTGGGTGGACCGATTCCTCAAGAGCCAGATTTTGAGCTGATTATGCAAATGGCTAAAAGCGGAATGCGAGTAATGGCCGAAGGACGTATTTATCGCCCTGAGCAGGTTAAGCAGGCTCTGGATATGGGGGCCTGGGCCGTCACAGTGGGAACAGCCTTGACCAGGCTCGAGGTGATGACAGCTTGGTTTAGTCGGGCAGCACATGCAGACTAAATTTGCATTCTTGGATTTTTCTTGGGATAATCTGTTCAAAGTTTAGCAAGGCATGTGAGGCGATCAGTGGTGCGTAAAAAGCGTAAAGATAATAATGTAGGTGTTCTAGCACTCAATAAATCCATGTTGCCCACTATGCCCAGAGCCTTGCGAGGTGTAGCTGAAATTGCGGCTTCTGATCCGTTGGCAGTGACTCGTATGACGGTAGAAGAGCTGTCTTCAAAAGCTAAGTGCAGTGAAGGTACAGTGATTCGCTGGTGTAAGGAATTGGGGTTTTCTGGGTTTCAAGAGCTTAAGTTGTCGCTGGCTTTTGACTCAGCTTTAAAAGAAGTAGCCACTATTCCAGGTAATCAACATGCAGTGTTTTCTTCTATACATGCCGCCCTTAAAAATACTGAGGCCTTGCTTGATCAGGACATGCTTAAAAAAGTAGCTCAGAAAATTATGAAAGCTAAAACTATTCTGGTGGTTGGTGTAGGAGCATCAGCAGATGTGGCCAAGTATTTGCACTATCGTTTGTTGCGTACGGGGATTCTTTGCGACTTTCACGCGGATATGCACACGGGTTTAATGGCAGCTAGTGTTTTGGATGAAAACTCGATTCTGATTGCAGTTTCAAACTCTGGCTCAACGATTGATATTAATGAGGTGGCCCAGCGAGCTACTCAGAGTAAAGCTACCACCATTGCTCTTACCAACCATGCTAGGAGTCGTCTGACTAAGAATGTTGATATAACTTTACTGGCTGGAAGCAGTAGTGACTATCCATTGGCAGGTGGATCAGCACTCAGTGTGATTACGCTGATTGCTATTATTGAATGTTTGTTTGAAACTATTGTTTCTATAGATCCTAAGCGGGCTGATGCTTTGGTAATCACTGCTGAAAGTGTCTTAAGACGTTTATATTAAACTATGCAGATTATCCTAAAGGCCCAGGAGCATCTTCAGAGTAATGTGATAATTTCTGAAGGGAAAGCCTATACCTATACCCAGCTGCTCGAGGCTTCAGAAACATTTGCTTCCCTACTTCTTTCAAACAAAATAGATTTACAAGCATCTAAAGTTGCTTTTATGGTAGACCCAGGCTTTGATTATGTCAAAGTGCAATGGGCAATCTGGCAAGCTGGTGGGGTTGCGGTTCCACTATGTCTTAGCCATCCACTACCCGCACTTAAATACACCCTTGAAGATACAGGAGCAAAAATAATTGTTGTCTCACCCCAATACAAAGAAAAACTCGAGCCTCTTGTAAATGAACTAAATGCCAAACTGATTGTGCTTGATGAAATAGTCGAGAAGGTTGCACTTCCAAAAATAGATAAATCTCGAGCAGCGATGATTCTGTATACCAGTGGCACTACCAGTTTACCCAAAGGTGTAGTCATAACCCACGCCAATATAGAAGCGCAAGTAAACACTTTGGTTAAAGCCTGGGAATGGAATCAAAATGATCACATTCTTTGTGTCTTGCCGCTTCACCATGTTCATGGAATTATCAATGTGGTGGCGTGTGCTTTGTGGTCTGGTGCTTGTTGTGAGTTTGCAGATTTTTCAGCAAAGCAAGTTTTTGAGATTTTTTTGCAAGGTAAAGTCAATATATTTATGGCCGTGCCGACCATTTATTTTAAATTGATTACTTACTATGAAACCCTAACTGAAGATAAGCAAAAACAGTTGAGCGAATGTATGAAAACATTTCGTTTGATGGTCAGTGGTTCAGCAGCTTTGCCTGTTACTGTTATGCAAAGATGGGAAGAAGTGAGTGGGCATAGATTACTCGAGCGTTATGGCATGACTGAGATTGGCATGGCCTTGAGTAATCCCTACCAAAGTGAACGCAAAGCAGGTTATGTGGGTTTGCCTTTACCTGGTGTACAAGTACGATTAGTCAATGAAGCCTATCAGGATGTAGTGAATGAACCCGGTGAGATTTTAGTCAGGGGTAAAAATGTTTTTAGAGAGTATTGGAATAAACCCGAAGCTACTAAAGAGGCTTTTATTGATGGTTGGTTTAAGACTGGCGATGTTGCTGTTATAGAAGATGGTTATTACCGCATTATGGGTAGAAACTCAACAGATATTATCAAGTCAGGTGGCTATAAAATTTCGGCTTTAGAAATTGAAGAAGTTTTGCGTACCCACCCTGATATTTTAGACTGTGCTGTGGTGGGTCTAGAAGATGAAGAATGGGGAGAAGTGGTAGCTGCTGTACTTGTGGTTAAACAGGATATTTCTATCCAAATCTTAAAAGAGTGGCTTAAAGAAGAATTACCTGCTTATAAAATTCCTAGAAACTATAAAGCCTTAAATGACCTACCACGCAATGCGATGGGAAAAGTCATCAAGGCTGAAGTTAAGAAATTTTTTGATTAAGGGATATAGCGTTTGGTGAGAATTCTGCCGTTATAGGAAATACCGTTAATGATTACAGAAGGTCGGTTCCAGGTAGCCACAAGCGTATTGTTTCTAAAGTCAACATTTGGACTGCCCCCTGTTTTTATACCCTGTAGATTGCTTATCGGATTGGGCCCAATAAAACGCCAGCGGTTTTCAGCAGCTTTCCAGGGTAGTGGACTCAAGTACATGATGCAATACATTCAAGATTGTAGTGAAAGATGAACCACTTGGTAAACATATGATGAGCAGCTAAGGACTTGGAGAAGGATAAGGTTTTACGCACGAAACGAGCCATACGTTGACGCAAAGTATTATTCCAACGTTCCACATGATTGGTTTCTCCTGCTTCTTTGCCCAGAGATTGATGAGTAGGTTTAGGAAAGACTTTCTGATAAGTATCCCAGAAATCACTGTAACTCTTGCACTGTTTGTAACTTTCAGGGAGATTGTTATAAAGTTTCTGACAGGTTTGGGTACTACGGTCACCTAGGGTATAAGCCACGACTTGCCTAGTACGGCGACATAAAGCAATCCACAACCACACTTGTCGTTTCTTGTTACCTACAAAACTCCAAAGTTCATCTAATTCAAGAACATCATCGCCTTGGGCAGGGTTAATACTATTGGCAAACCTAGGCAGGGCTTGCAGGGCTGTCTTGAACCACTGTTTGATGGTTTTACGACCCACCCCATACACTCGGGCTAACCCTCTTAAACTGATACGTTCCCTTGTTGCTTTGAGAATCTTTGGCTTATCAAGGCTCTTTTTTTGGGCTGTAACACTCGACAGTTCCCGCAGTCTTTGCATAGATACTGTTGGTTCCCAAAACGATTCTTGCCGTTCTTGACTATCCGTTCGCTCCCGCACTCTCGGCATGTGTATATTATTGTCTCTACGATCATAACTCTCAGTTTACCCTGCCATCATGTACTTTGAGACCACTACCGCTTTCCAGTGTTTAACATAGATAGCCTTATCAATATCATTTTGCCAGATAACATAGGGGTTTCCTTCGTTATCTAAAGCTAAATCAAGGGCAAAGGTGCGAGCATTGTCGGTTACAAAATTTCCTAGAGACTGCCAGCTACTATTAGCCCAATGTTTGGCATAAATATAAGACGATTCAGTGGTATGAATACGATTATATTCTGACCACACAACAACAAAATTTCCTAATGCGTCAGTGGTAATCACTGGGGGTTTTGCCCCAGATGATCCCAAAATTAAGGCTACCACCTAAGGGTATCCATTGCGTACCGTCCCATTGTTTAACGAATACTCCTACACCGGCTCCAGTCTTTCCATAGGCAAGTACAGGTTTTTAGTCTTATCGAGGGTAAGTGAAAAGCTATAACTACTATACTCAGGTCCACCGTAGTCTATCCAGCTCGAGCCATTCCAGCCTTTAACCTGAACTGTAGAGCCACCTGGGCCAGTTTGATAGGCAATAATCGGTTGCAGGTTATTAACCAATTCTAGTTCAACCCTGTAGGGATAGACACTTCCTAGAGACAAAGAAGCAAGGGTTCTCCAGTTTCCTGTGCTGCTATTAAACCGTTTGACATAAATAAAGCCCCCACCTGCACCTCCTAGCCATTGGCTGTAGGCCACAACTGGGCGATCCAATGTGTCAAAGACGATGTCCATACCTCCTATCGAGGTAAAGCCGCTCGTGATAGGGTCCAAATTGTTTGTTCCGTACCACTGAGTGCCGTCATAATAGTTAAATGAAGCATATGAGCTGTAATAGGCGGCACCTGGATTTCCTAAGGAGTTAAGTGAAATGCGTACAGATGGTGGAGGGAAGGCTCCTTGCGAGCCTTGAACAGGGCCTAAAAGTTGCCAGCTACCGGCCTGGGACTCGAGTTCAGAAAAAGATGTCGTGTTACAAGATGCCAGAATAAAAACTAAACCCAATAAAAGCGCAAGACGATGGCCCACGTTGACCTCCTGAAACATTTGCTTAGGGGTGAGTCTAGCATATTCTGATAATCTTAAAATGTCCAAAATGCTATTTTTAAGGATATTCGCCAGATTTGATAGACTTTGAGAATGCTAAAAGACATCACGATTCTTGACCTTTCCCGAATTTTAGCTGGCCCCTACTGCACCCAAATGCTAGCCGACCTTGGTGCAACGGTCTGGAAACTCGAGCCACCCCATGGAGATGATACCCGCCGTTGGGGGCCACCTTTTGAAGAAGGCGAAAGTGCGTATTACTTATCAGTTAATCGTGGTAAAAAGAGTATTGCTGTAAACTTAAAAACACCAGAAGGCCAAAAGATTGTTCGGGGATTGGCTACTCGAGCTGATGTCTTACTCGAGAATTTTAAAGTAGGTGATTTACAGCGTTATGGACTAGATTATCAGTCTGTAAAGAACATAAATCCTAAACTTATTTATTGCTCAATTACAGGTTTTGGTCAAACTGGTCCACGCTTGAGCGAGCCTGGCTATGATGCAGCTTTGCAAGCCATGAGCGGGCTGATGAGTATTACGGGTGAAGCTGATGGTGCGCCGGTTAAAGTTGGCGTTGCCGTCGTTGATGTATTAACTGGTTTACACGCGGCGGTGGCTATTCTGGCAGCTTTGCATGAACGCCAGCAAACGCAGCAAGGTAAATATCTAGATATTTCTTTACTGGATGTTGCGCTAGCAAGTTTGGTCAATCAGGTTCAGGCGACTCTGATGACTGGACAAAACCCAAAGCGTTTGGGCAGTGCACATCCGCAGATTGTGCCTTATCAGGCTTTTGAAACCAGTGACGGATATTTTATGTTGGCAGTAGGCAATGATGAGCAGTATCGGCGGTTTTGTGAAGTGGCAGAGCGTAAAGATTTATGGCAGGACTTGAGATTTCAAAGTAATGCTGCACGAGTTGAGCACCGCTTAGAATTGATTGCTAAACTTAGTAGCCTTACAAAAACACAGACTAAGACGTACTGGCTCGAGCTATGCAAAACTGCCCATGTTCCAGCTTCACCCATCAACACGCTCACCGAAGCTTTTGCCGATGAACAGTCTAAAGCTAGAGGATTAATTGAACATCTTGGGCATCCAACTTTAGGCTCTTTGCCTACTATTGCTAGTCCGTTTAAGGCTTCGTTAAATACACAAGTATCTGCACCACCTCTTTTGGGACAACACACTTTTGAGGTTCTAGGTCATGAACTGGGTCTATCTGCAGATGAATTAGCAAGACTCGAGAAAGAGGGAGTTATTAAAGCAATGAGCAATGAGTAAAGGTTTCCTTCTCATTGCTCATTGCTCATTGCTCATTGCTGCTATGCTATACGGCGTGAAACGTGATGACTTGGTAAAATGGCTAGACACCTACTTAAATACCTCTGCCTTTGAAGATAAATCACTCAATGGCTTACAAGTTGAAGGAACCGCTGAAGTCAACAAGATTGCCTTTGCCGTTGATAGTAGTTTGCGAACTTTTGAGCAGGCGGCAGAGATAGGCGCAGATATGCTGATTACGCATCATGGACTTTTTTGGGGAAGCCCACTCGCTATTTCTGGAATGCACAAAAATCGAGTCAAGTATTTGCTGGATAAAGATATCAGCCTGTATGCCTCACATTTACCACTGGACGCACATCCTGAAGTGGGCAACAATTGGGGCTTGGCGCGTATTTTGGGACTAAGTGATTTGCAAATCTTTGGTTCAAAAGGCATTGGTGTAAAAGGGATTTTTCCAAACCCAATCACCTTGCGTGATTTGGCTAATCAGATTGAAAAAGAATTAGGTGAATCGGTGCTGGTTCATGCGGGTGGAAAACTAGAAATTTCGAGTCTGGGTATTATTAGCGGTGGGGCAGCTTGGCATGTGGTGAACGCTGCCAATGAAGGTCTAGATGCCTTTATTACTGGTGAGCCCTTACATGAAGTTTTTTATGAAACCTTTGAAAGAAATATCAATGCTATTTATGCGGGACACTATATGACTGAAACTGTGGGCGTAAAACTTCTGGAAGAAAAAATAAGACTCGAGTTTAATTTGGCGACGCAGTTTATTCTTCTCCCTACTGGTTTGTGAGGTAAGCTGTGAAATCTGAGAAAAAAGTAGCGAGTGGCGAGTGGCGAGTGGCGAGTGAATCTTCTCATCACTCATCACTCATCACTCGTCACTTTATTGTCTTCGAGGGCCCCGAGGGTGCTGGTAAATCTACGCAGATCAAAAGACTCGAGGCTAGCTTGCAAGAATGTGGGATAGTCCCAGTGATGACCAGGGAGCCCGGCGGCACACCTGCTTCAGATGCGATTCGTAAAGTGATTTTAGACCCTGAACTAAATATCGATCCACTCACAGAATTTTTACTTTATTCAGCTAGCCGAGCCCAACATGTTGATGAAGTGATTAAGCCTGCTTTAGCTCAAAATAGAGTTGTGATTAGTGATAGATTTTTTGGAGCTTCAGTGGCCTATCAGGGTTATGGGCGAGGACTCGAGTTGGATTTTATCTATGATTTGACCAAGCGTGTAACTCAGGGCATCACGCCTGACCTGGTTTTACTTTTGGATATTGACCCACAAGTAGGTTTAGAACGCATTGCGTCTCGTGGGCAAAAGGATCGTCTTGAATTAGCAGACATCAGTTTTCATCACAAGGTCAGACAAGGGTTTCTCGAGCAGGCTAAATCTAATCCAAATTGGCACATTATTGATGCTTCACAAACCCAAGATAGTGTGAGTGAGCAAATCTGGCAGGTTGTGGCTAAGCAGTTGAAGCTTAAAGGAGAGGTATGAAAGATTTAATCAGACAAGGAGAAGGGGAGAAGAGGAGAAGGGGAGACAAATTACAAGCCAAGGGCAGAGGGCTTTTTACTTTTTACTTTTTACTTTTTACTTTTTACTTTTTACTTTTTTCCTGTCAGCAAAAAACAACCACACAGATTCCGCAGGTTTTGAATACTTATTCGCATGATGCTGGAGCCTTTACACAAGGTTTAGTTTATGCCAATGGAAATTTTTATGAAAGCACAGGCTTAAATGGGCGTTCTTCGCTACGTGAAGTGGATATAAAAAGTGGTGAGGTTATTCGCAGCTTATCTCTCGAGGATGAATATTTTGCTGAGGGACTAGCTCGAGTAGATAATAAACTTATTCAAATCACTTGGCAAAACAAAGAGGCCTTTGTCTATGACCTTGAAACCTTTAGTAAAGAAAAAACCTTTAATTATGAAGGTGAAGGTTGGGGTTTGTGCTATGACGGTAAAGATTTATATATGAGCGATGGCAGCAGTACATTATTTAAGCGAAATGCTGCAACCTTTGAAGTTATCAGTCAAGTGCAAGTTAAATTAAATGGTCAATCGGTTGATCAAATAAATGAACTCGAGTGTGTAGATGATGTGGTTTATGCCAATGTCTGGCAAACTGATCGTATCTTAAAAGTTGATAAATCCAGTGGTCAGGTTTTGACTGAAATTGATGCTAGTACACTGTTAAGCACAGAAGAGCGTCAGGGCATGGATCCGAACGCGGTGCTTAATGGTATTGCCTACAACCCAGAAAATCAGAGCTTCTATATCACTGGAAAACTGTGGCCTAAATTATTTGAAGTGAAATTTGTTGAGAAGAAATAATGTTGAGAGTAAAAGATAAATCGCATAACATGATTCGTTTTGTTCACTTTGTTGAAGAAGCAAAGAATTGGTTTTATTCTGGGTAAAAAGAAATTCTCGAGTGGTTACAAAATTTCGAGTTCATGTTGTCGCGAACTCAACATTTCATAATTATTCGTCCTTGTGAGAAGCGTTTAGGTGGTGAGAAGTGCTGTAAACGACGCTCAGAATGCCGTTTGGTGTTGACAAGCGACGAAGCAATCTCATGTCGCTTACTTTGTAGCAACCTCAGTGAAGGGAGATTGCTGAAAGCCTTTAGCTAGAGGTAAAAAAGCCATTAGCCGATGGTAAAAGAGTTCTCAACTGGGCGTAGTATGCCGTTACCTTCAACTCAGCTTAGTTATAACGAGATGATACCTCCAGTTGAAGACTCTTTATCAACGAATCGCTAAGCCAAGTATAGGACAACAGCATGATACGCTCGGCTAAAGACTTTTTATCTTTGAATCAGTGCGACTACGATGACGGCATGATACGCCCTGCTAAAGGCTTCTTTTCGCGGATTGTCAAAGATGTGCTTTATCAGTATTGAATACACCCTATTCTTAGGCTCGCAATGACAAATTACTGTGCAAACGGAGCACTTTGCTCCGTTTGCACTAAAAATTCGCATCTGACTCATGTTTAAATATTTTGCTATAGGTTTGTGCTAGATTTACTTTCAGACTTTTTGGTTTCTTTTTTAGCCTCAGACTTTGTTTCTTTTTTAGCCTCAGATTTAGCTTCTGATTTAACTTCGCCCTTTGTTTCAGACTTGGCTTCACCTTTGGTTTCGCTCGTGCTGTCACTTTTAGCCTCAGAGCTGTCACTCTTCGCTTCGCTGATACTCTCAGATTTGGCTTCGGACTTGCTTTTAGTAGAACTCAAGTTTCTCGAGTCATTGACATAAAATCCTGAACCCTTAAAGGCAATCCCAACTGGCTGAATGAGGCGTTTTACTGGGTCCCCAGTTTCAGGATGGGTACTTAGGGCCGACTCGGAAATAGACTGCTTGAGTTCAAAGGTTTCACCGGTAGTAAGATTTTTATAAACATAAACAGGCACTTGCATTCCTCCAAGATAAACGTACTACTCCATCACCCTTGATGTGAGTAAACTCAGGAATTATACGATACATTGACTCTATTGTTAGGTAAGGTGTTCTACTATTTGGGCAGTCATAGGTCAATAATTAAGGTAATGCCTTAAATCATTGCAACCCGAATGTAACCCTTTCATCAGAGGCTATTTTCTCTAAGGATAAGACTGAACTCATTGAGGGAGTAAAAAAGCTCTAGAATAAAGACATGGCAGATCTTAGCGTTTTAGGAGCAGGAACTTGGGGAACAGTGATTGCTAGCCTCTTGTCTGGCAATGGCCATTCTGTACGCCTATGGACCAGGCGGTCTAACCATGCCCAAGACATCAATACCCACAAAGAAAATAAAGCTTATGTACCAGGATTAAAGCTCGAGAATGTTTTAGCGACTTCTGACCTCGAGTCCCTCTCATTATCCCAAGCTGTTTTTGTAGCTGTCCCTAGCAAGGGTTTGCGCCAAGTATTAGCTGAGTGTCCGGATAGTTCTGAATTTATTTCTTGCAGTAAAGGCTTAGAGTTTCAGAGCTTTAAGCGTTTTAGTCAAATTATTCAGGAATATAAACCCACTGCTAAAGTGGCCGCACTTTCAGGGCCAAATCTGGCCAAAGAAATAGCTTTGGGTTTGCCGGCTGCTGTGACTATAGCCTCCGAGGATATTACTTTTGCTAAAACTGCTCAACTATGGCTCAATCAGGCCAGGTTTCGGGTCTATAGCAGCGATGACATTATCGGTCTAGAAATTGCAGGAGCCCTAAAAAATGTCATTGCACTGGCTGCCGGTATTAGTGATGGCTTGCATTTAGGCGATAATGCCAAAGCCACCTTGATCACCCGGGGTCTAAATGAAATGGTCAAAGTAGGACTGTATTCTGGGGGTGACCTAAAAACCTTTTATGGGCTTTCGGGTTTAGGTGATTTAGTAGCGACATGCAATAGTGGTCAGTCACGCAATCATATTGCAGGTGAGCGGATTGCCCAGGGCGCAACACTTGCTGATTTGGAGGCAAGTAAAATAACTGCCGAAGGGATTCCCACGGCTAAAGCGGTTAACGAACTGGCCTCACGCGAAGGACTCGAGCTGCCTATTTGTAGTGAAGTCTATCGCATGATTTATGAAAACAAATTACCCCAAAAAGCCATTGCAGACTTGATGGGGCGAGGGATGAAAATGGAGTAAGCTAGCAGGTACGCTATCGCTCAAACTTCGTACAATCATCTGGTCGTAGATAAACTCAGTCTTAGATGTACTGTCCTGGACAGGTTTTTAGTGCTTGCCCTGAATTTACTGAAGGGATGATGCCTGTAACCTCTAGCTATTAGAGTGTTATAGAAGTAAGCCTTAGAGTGTTTTATAACACGGCTGAGGTTGCTCTGGGTAACTCTTTGCAAGAGGTTTTTTGGTCGATAGAAAAACAAACTTTTAAGAAATCTGGGATACTAGCAGGAAGTTCCTGGTCTAGATGTACAGGTTCAGAGCGCGCACCACTGATCTTGGGCAAAATAATCCGAATGGTTCCATTGGTTTGCAAATCATGACCAACGATAAGCCCAGTGAGTTCTTCTTGCTCGGTATTCACTTCATTAAGTTTGTAAAGTCCAGTAGGGGTATCTCCTGTCACTCTATCGGCTTGCCAGTTAAGCACTGTACCGTCTTTTAGGGTCAGGGTTCCCTGGGCTTGATCTGAGTTAAACATACCCTGTAGTTTTAGACCACTTCGCCCTGTAAGATCAAAAGACATGTTGCCTACGCTGGCATTTTCAGCTTGAGAACTAAACCATGAGGTATGGGTTTGCCAGTTTTCTGTGCCACCACAGCTATAAGCTAAAATTTGATTTTCATCAATTACAATGGCCACCAGTGCGTCACTACCTTCAACAACGCCAACATACATTTCAGCAGCATGAGCCAGACTAAGAAGACTTAAAATGAGGATGAGGATTTTTCGCATAGTTTCTCCTTTAAGACAGTTTACTACTGTCATGAGGGGATCACTACTGACCTTGGTTAGTGGTTGTTGCACTAAATATAGTGTTGGGTATCAGAGAAATCACCTCACAACAGTTGAGCAATCTATTCCGATGCTTGGGTAGGAAAACCATCTATTTCTTTTTTGTCTTTGCCTTAACTTTTTGCTTTGGTTTTTTATCCTGCTTTTTCTTCCATATTTCATACTCTTTCCAAGCATCTTCTCTTAGCGGGTAATACTTGCGTAAGTCGCCACCTTTTTCCAACATCATCTTCGAGAACACTTCCCACTCACGGTGTTCATTGGCGCGTTTAAGAAGTTGAGGTGCTAGTTTTATGGGTACGACTACCACACCATCTTCATCGGCAATAATCAAATCACCAGGCATGACCAGCCTGTCACCGCAAGCAATAGGTACATTGACGGCGTAAGGAAAGATATTGGTTTGGGTGTGATAGTTTGGCGTTACGCCACGAATCCAGATGCCTAGATTTAGTTCTTTGGCGGTTGGGTAATCCCTTATGCAGCCGTCAATCACAATGCCTTGTCCACCCCTACCCTTAAAGTAAGTTAGCATCATTTCACCAAAGATACCGCTAGCCATATCGCCTCTAGCGTCCACCACCACGATGTCACCGGGTTGCGTGTGATAGAGCACATGGCGGTGAAGCTGTACTTCAGGGTCGTTGTATTCACCCTCGCCATATTGGTCTTCACGCTTGGGCATAAATTGCAGTGTCAATGCAGGTCCGACCATAGTCACATTAGGATTCCAGCCGACGGGTCCTCTGATTTGAGAATCACGAATGCCTAGCCCAGCTAGTTCGCCGCTGGCGGTAGCACTGCCTATATTGCGTAATCCTTCAATTAGTTCTTTGGAGGGGCGTTGAATATCTTGGGTTTGAATCATATTCATCCTTTCAAATTTTAGGTATTCATAGTGTAACAGGTTTGCTTGCCACACTTATGCAGTCTTGCAGAAATCAAGAGACTACAACGCTTTTGAAGGAAGCATACTAATTTTTACGTGTCTTGAAGTTTTACCATCTGACCCATTTCCAAAGGAGTTTTCTCTTGCTAGACTATTAAGGTGATGGAAGCACCAAATTTGCATGTGACCTGGTACCGTACCAAACTCGAGCGTGACCTGATGGATAAACTTAATGCCAAGAGTGATATTAAAGGCTTTATACAAACCTTAGGGCATTTGAGTCTTTTATGTGTGTTTGGTTCTTTGGCACTTTATGGTGTTGGTCGCTGGCCGTGGTGGCTGGTGCTTAGTCTAGTTTTTTTACACGGCATGGTGGCTTCGTTTGCAATCAATGCTGTTCATGAACTGGTCCACAAAAGTGTTTTCAAAACCCAAGTCTTTAATCGTTTTTTTGTGCGAATTTATGCCTTTACAGGTTGGATCAATTTTGAACATTTTTACCGTAGCCATATGCGTCACCATCAATTTACACTTCATCCACCCGATGACCTCGAGGTGGTACTACCTGTGCATGTATTGGTGAAGGATTTTTTCCGCACAGGATTTATCAATCCTAAGGGTATGTACGGTGCGGTTAAAACTACGCTGCGTTTGGCCAGAGGTAAATTTGAAGGAGACTGGGAGCATATTTTATTTCCTGAAGATAAACCCGAACTAAGTCGCCCTATTATTCACTGGGCTAGGATACTGTTAATGGGTCATGGGATTATTCTAATAACCTCGCTTTATTTTGGTTGGTATTTGCTTCCTGTTTTACTAAGTCTAGCTCCCTTGTATGGCAGTTGGCTTTTTTTCTTGTGCAACAATACTCAGCATATTGGTTTGCAAGATAATGTGACTGATTTTAGGCTTTGTTGCCGCACCTTTACTGTTAATCCAGTGGTGCAGTTTTTGTATTGGCACATGAATTTTCATATTGAGCATCACATGTATGCGGCTGTTCCTTGCTATAACTTAGCGGCTTTGCACAAAGCTATCTTGCACGAATTGCCCTATTGCCCAGATGGAATCGTTGCTGTTTGGAAAGAGATTGCTATGATTCAACGCAAGCAAGCCAAAGACCCTAGTTATCAGCATGTGGTGATTTTGCCACAGTAAATTTATTCCCACTCGATGGTTCCAGGAGGTTTACTGGTAATGTCATAAACCACTCGGTTTACCTCTTTAACACTATTTACAATTCGGTTTGCTACCGTAGCTAAAAATTCATGAGGTAAGCGGGTCCAATCGGCAGTCATATAATCCTGACTGCTAACAGCCCGCAGAGCTACTGTATTGGCATAGGTGCGTGCGTCACCCATTACACCTACTGAGCGAATAGGGGTAAGAACAGCCAGAGCTTGCGCCGTTTCACTATAAAGATTAAATTCACGCAAGGCAGAAATAAAAATATCATCCACTTTTCGCAAGACATCCAGGCGTTCTTTATTGACTTCGCCAATGCAGCGTATAGCTAGGCCAGGTCCCGGGAAAGGGTGACGGTCACGCAAGTGCTTGGGCATTCCTAAGTGATCGGCAATGCTGCGTACTTCGTCTTTAAAAAGTGTGCGAAAGGGTTCTAAAAGTTCAAATTGTAAGTCTTTAGGTAAACCACCTACATTGTGATGAGATTTAATGTTGGCAGCTCCGTGCCCACCAGCAGATTCAATCACATCGGGATATAAAGTCCCTTGGGCTAAAAATTTTATTTTCCCATGTTCCTTTTGCAGTTTTTGGGCCTCACCATTAAAGACCTCAATAAATTCCCGCCCGATAATTTTACGTTTTTCTTCGGGATCACTTATGCCTTTGAGGGCAGCTAAAAATTTTTCTTCAGCATTGACTACGATTAAATTTACGCCTAAACCCAGCAGGGCTTTTTCGACTTCTTCGGCTTCGCCTAGTCGCAAGAGTCCGTGGTCAACAAAAACGGCAAAAAGCTGTTTGCCGATGGCACGATTGAGTAAAAGCCCTAGCGTGCTGCTATCCACCCCACCCGAGATAGCCAACAAAACTTTTTCTTTACCTACTTTTTCTCGAGCATCTCTGGTCAACTGGTCAATGATGTTTTCTGAAGTCCAGTTCATGGGTAAACTGGTTTGCCCTAAAAAGTTCTCGAGTATGCTTATACCCTTGGGTGTGTGATGCACTTCGGGGTGAAACTGAATACAGAAAATCTTTCGCTCTGAGTTTTCCATAGCGGCAATGGGTGTATCTTGCGTTGAAGCAGTAATTGTAAATCCTTGGGGAACTCTGGCAACTGAATCTCCGTGGCTCATCCAGGCTACAAACTCACCTTCGATGCCCTCAAAAAGTTGACCCTTATAAGATTCTAAAACAGATTTTCCATATTCACGCACAGTACCTGCCTTAACCTCACCAGAAGTTTGGGCAATTAATTGCATTCCGTAACAAATAGCCAGAATAGGTAGAGAACTTTCTAATAATCCTTGGGGAAGTTGAGGGGCATTTTGGTCATAAACACTATTAGGACCACCAGAAAGAATAACCCCAGCAGGTTGATGTTTTTGAATATCATCTAGAGTGCTACTCGAGGGCAAAATAACTGAATAAACTTTGAGTTCGCGCAAACGTCTAGTGATAAGCCTCGTATATTGCGAACCATAATCTAAAACAACAATCGATGACATCATCACTCTCTCTTAAAATTAAAGATTGAAAATTAAAAATAGGCTTCTAACCTTCAATCTTCAATCTTTAACCTTCAATCATTATGGTGTTTGTGGTTCTGTAGCAGGTTCTTCTGGTGTTGGTGGTTCTTCAGTAGGAGTTACTGGAGGTATAGGCATAACGATGGTCATAGAACGTTGGTCAGGAAGCTGTAAGCTTACCACCTCAGATTTTAATTCTTGAAACTCACCCTGAAATTTCCAGATGCCAGCTTGGTCTAAAACAATCTGATTGGGCACGGTGGTGAGGATGTCTCCGGTTTTACGTTTTGAACCTTCAGGACTGCCGACAATCCTTAAATCAACTCGAGAAAGACCAGCGGGCTCTACAGCCACTTCCACAATGTAATTAAGAGAAGACGGATTTGACTCTATAACAGTCGGTGTTTTTTGTCTAAAGAAAACCAACCCCACTAAAATGAGGGCCCCCAAAAAAAGACCGACTAACAAGAAGGTGCGGCGCGAATTGCGTTTTGAAGTCGCGTTTTTCAAGAAAACATCATCAAAGGTAGGGGGAAGTGGGGTTTCCTTATAGGTCATATTGGCGTTGGCATCGGCTTTTCCAGCGCGGTAGGTGGCTCCTGGCGGTAAGTCTTTGACAAAAGGCTGTTTGGAATCAGTAGTTTTAGTCTTGGATTTTACTTTACTCTGGAGTGGAACCTGAGGCTTAGAAACACCTCTGAGTCCTGGGTCAGAATGCAGCACCATCGGCTCGAGGGTTTCGTCTTCAAAGGAGGCAGGAAATGACGCAGCTGGCATAGATTTACTTACAGGCGTAGAATCGGACGGTGACATATGAATATCAAGGTCGCTTAAATCAGATAAGGTTTTTGGTTTTGAAGGTGGTTTGGGAAGACCCTGCATGGTGGGTTGCATGACTGGAGCAGGTGTTGGTTCGGGTTCTTCTTCAGTAAGTGTAAAATCAATCTCGAGGGTTTTGCCAGTGGGAGCACCTTGAGGTTTTACTGTGTTTACTGAATTAAGCACACTGTTTACTGGACTAAGTACACTTGCCGAAGCGGGTTGAGTCTTAGCTTTTATTAAGGCAGTATAAATCTGTTCGGCAGTAGGCCGAAGATTAGGTTCTTGATTAAGACAAAGGTCAAGGAGGGGCTTGGTTACCAAGGGTGGATTGGTTAAATGAAGAGCTGACTTAGCCCAAGAATAGATATCGCCAGCAAAACTCGAGAGTCGTTCTGGGGGCTTATAGGAGTCGTCTTCAGAAGTCCAGGGTAAACCAAACCCTTCAACAAAAACATGGTCACTGCTGACCCAAAACCGTTCTGGGCGAATATCGCCATGCAAGACTCCAATTTCGGCAGCATCTTTAAGGGCCCTAGCACTCTCGATTAAAAAGGTGAAGTCATCCATTTCTAAAGGACGACTTGCTAACTGATACCCTCTCGCATAGGCTACTACCACATGGCTTTGCTGACCTTCGGTTTGCGACCCCAAAATGCCTGGGATATTTTCTGACTCTAACTCGTTTAAGAGCAAATGGGGGTTGCCAGAAAAAGCATAAATCAAGACGGGTAAGCCAGTTAGTGGGTCAATACCTTGATAGGTTTTAACCCCTCCATGGTCTGCTAACAGCTTTTGGCGTTGATACCGTAGTGCCACGTCATCTCCTCAAGATGGACTGTCCTAAAAGGACTCTAAAGTCAGTATAACCCGAGACAGACTACAATGCGAGAATGATGAGCAAGAGCTAAATGCTTTAAGCTTATTCTCTGCACTTAGCCTCCCTTCCCGTAGGCTACAACTCCGTCTTAATCAGACTAAACTGATATGGTTAAGCCATGAAAGAGCAGATTATTCAAGCCTTAAAAACAGTCAATGACCCTGAGTTACATCAAGATTTAGTAAGCCTAGGCATGGTAGATACCGTAGAAACCGAAGGCAATAATGCCATAGTCAAAATTAATTTAACTACGCCTGCTTGTCCTATGCGGGCCCAGATTGAAAAAGATGTTAGAAGTGCCCTAAGTAAGCTACCCATCCAGCGGCTCGAGCTTTCTTTTGGTGCCCAGGTCAAGGCCCATCAAGACAAAAATGCTTTGCCACATATTAAAAATATTATCGCAGTAGGTGCAGGCAAAGGTGGCGTAGGAAAATCAACTATAGCAGCTAATCTGGCGGCTAGTTTAGCCATAGAAGGAGCCAGTGTAGGGCTTTTAGATGCTGACATTTATGGCCCAAGCCAAGCCAAGATGTTTGCTGTCGAAGGTAAACGCTTAATGGCTGATGATGAAAAGAACATCATTCCACTAAAAAGCTATGGGGTCAAAATTATCTCGATTGCCAACCTAGTCGAGGATGGCCAGGCCCTAACCTGGCGGGGACCTATTTTGCACGGCACGCTGACTCAAATGCTCAAACAGACCTTGTGGGGAGAATTAGATTACCTAGTGATTGATTTGCCCCCAGGCACTGGTGATGTACAGCTCTCACTTTCACAACTTGTACCCGTTACAGGCGCAGTGTTGGTGACCACACCACAAGATGTAGCTCTTTTGGATGTAAAGCGGGCCTACACCATGTTTCGCAAGACCCATATTCCGGTGTTGGGTATCATTGAAAATATGTCCTACTATCAACTCCCTGACGGAAGTAAAGATTACATCTTTGGCCAAGGTGGGGCTGATAGATTTGCTGAGGCAGAAAAAATTGCTGTGCTAGGCCATATTCCTATCACTACACGTTTACGTGAAAGCGGTGATGGGGGTAAACCCATCGTGATTGCCGACCCAGAAAGCCCGTCTAGCCAAGAACTTCGCAGCGCGGCGCGGACCCTGGCTGGATACATCAGTGTTCAGAATATGATGACCTTGCCAGTGTTATGAGTATTGCCCAGCGTTATATCCAACTTGCTTTTGGTATTGAGCAGCATTTTCATGGATATATCGATGCTTATACTGGCCCACAGGCTTGGAAGACTGTAGAGAAAAAATCGTTAGAAGAACTCACTCGAGTTGCCCAAGCCTTACATTATAATGCTGATTCATCATGGTTAGAAGCCCAAGTAAACGCCATGCGAACCATCATAGACATTTTGCGTGGTGAGGCTATACCTTACCGTCAGGAAATCCATGAGGTTTATGATCTGGATATTCAACCTGTGCCAGAAAAAATCTTTGAAGAGGCTATTACAAACCTAGACACAATGTTCTCAGGAGAGGGAAGCTTGATAGATCGGCTCGAGTCCTTTTGGGACCGTTTTACCATTCATTCAGAGCATTTATTTAAGGTAGTTAACTTTATCAACAGCGAATTAAAAAAGCGGAGCAAGACTTTTTTACCTTTACCTGAAAACGAGAGTTTTGAAATACAACTGGTCAACAATAAACCTTGGGGTGGATATAACTGGTACTTGGGCAATGCCAAATCACGCATTGATTTGAATACTGATTTGCCTGTGCGCCTACATGTACTACCTCACTTACTTGCTCATGAAGGGTATCCTGGCCACCACACGGAACATTTATTGAAAGAAAAGAATCTTTGCCAAGATCGGCAAAAACTCGAGCACAGTATTTTTTTAATAAATTCACCTGAAGCTGTTTTGGCTGAAGGGATTGCTGAGTCGGCTTTAGAAATAGTTATGAATGAAAAAGAAGTAAGGCAAATGCTCGAGGAACTACTACCTGTAGCCCAGGTCAAAGCAAACAAAGAAGATATTGTTGTGGCCCAAGAGATTCAGGAAGTAATAAAACCTTTGGGCTATGTTTCTGGAAATGCCGCACTATTACTTCACCAAGAAAAACGCCCTTTAGAAGAGGTGCAGGGTTACCTTGAAAAATACAGCCTAAGCACGCCACAAAAAGCTAAGAAAACCCTCGAGTTTTTACAAGGCCCTACCTCACGCTCTTATGTTTTTACCTATACTGCAGGTAAAGATTTGTTAGCAGAACTACTCAAAACAGGAAATGCAAAAGAAAAATTCTGTCACCTTTTACAAGAAGCCTTTACTCCTGGCATGATTCGGGAGTGGATAAAAAGCTAAATTTGTCTCAGGGTTCTGTTGTAGGATGGCTGATACAAAATTAAGCTAAACACTTGTTTTTGAAATCTCATTCAAAACGGTTTTTTAGCAATACCAGTTCGGATTATTTCCTTAAGGAAATAATCCGAGCGTAGCGAGTAGAAACCCTACGGATTCTGTAAGAAACGTAATAAAACCTGCTGGATTTTATGAAGTGTATTATCGGAATCCGTATAAGTGAACAACTTAATTCCGTATGATTATATAGCACTCTAACCGTTAGAGGCTCCAGGCATCTTTCTAAAAGAGTTGTCCAGAACATAAATCTAAGACTGAGTTTGTCTACGACCAGATTTGTCCTGAGCCTGTCGAATGGATGCTATCTGCTATAGATTTTTTGTTTCGCCCACCTGAATTTGACTGGGTAATATTACATTTGCCAAATCTTGGCTTTCAATCGCTGTAAGCGGGCTTATTTCAATAACTGCATCTACTTGGCCATCGGTGTTTCTTGGAATAGTGACACCCTGTTCACTAAGCCACCGTGCGGCTCGCTCGGTTTGTAGTTGTTTACTCGAGCTTGGTGAGTCTTCGCCCTTGGCGTTTTTGATGGGAGCAAATTCTTCTATGCGGTCAGTCTCTAAAACAATACTGTTGTTGGCCAACAGAAGCGCGTCAAAAATAAACCGCTCGAGTTTAACTGCATTTGGTTTTTCGGGTTTGACCTTTTGACCCAACTCATTGACAAAAGGGACAGCTTTTACAGCCTTGTGATACATGAGTTTAGCATCAGTATCCAGGGTTAAACGTTCAACAAATTTGCGTGAGATCATATGAATGGCTATCGAACCCGCGCGAAAACGCAAATGGCCTTCGCCGTCTAAAGAAGATGCCAGATCATCAGAAATATCAGAATACTCAATCACGCCTACTTTGCCATCTAACAAACAAAAAACTCCCACTTTTTCCTTGGCACTGTGTTTAGCTAACATCTTTGATGACATTTCTGATTGTGACTGCACGTGCAAACCAATAAAGAGAGGGTCAATGGCTTTGACATTAGGATTATCGACTTGAAAATAGCTGATTTGTTCAATACCACGCTGCTTCATATCGGCAAGAGCCCCACTGCGTTTAAGGGCCATTAGGCTTCCCCCGTGCCCATCTGGGTTCATGGCAATACTATGTTTGCTACTTAACAGAATTTTCCCGTCTAGGTTAATGCTTGGCAACATCCCTTGGGGAAAAAACATAATGGTGCTGCTGTCTATTCCAAAATAATGGTGCTGAGCAAAAAAATCTTGGGTGTCTTGATGATTCATGGGGCTAGTCATGATGTACCAGGGAATAGTAGCTCCATATTTTTGCTGGGCTTTGAGGATGGTTTGGGCAAAAACTTCAAACAAAGACTTGCCACTGGGCGTGGCCACAAAGGTTCCTTTGGGTGCGTCCCAGCCTAGCCGTGTCCCTTGACCCCCAGCCACTGTAAAAGCTGCGACTTTTCCCCTCCTGAGCAAGGTTTCACCCAGGGTTCTAGCCTCGAGGTAGGTTTCTGCAAGTTCAATACTAGGGTTTACCGGATAATAGGGGGCTGGCTCAATAGATTGAAAGGCTGTAACTTTTGGGTTTTTAAGCACATAAACATCAATAAGTTTGTATACGTTTTGCCAATCTTGGCTTTCAATTTGGGTCAGAAGGTTATCTTGTTCAGTAGGGCTAAGTTCATTGTAAAAATGAAGTAGGTGTTCTTGTTTAACATTCTGGAGGGTGCTTAGGGCGGCTTGAAAGCGATCTTTCTGAGCAAGAGAGGCTGCAACGAGAGTAGGCATGTTACCCTATAGTTTAACGATTTTATATGAGTTTGTTAGGGAATACATCACTCATCGGCTAATTTTTTCTTTAGATTCTTCAACCATATGATTGATAAGCCGCACATGCCGGTCAAAGGTCAGGTAGTTATAAGCCCAGTTGGTTAGAGCACTAAGGCGATTTTGGTGGCCTGGTAAATAAATCAGATGAATAAAGAGCCAGCCCAGCCAACCCATAAACCCACGCAACCTAAAGCCACCTAAGTTTCTTGAAAGTTCGGCGATTCCTGCATTGCGCCCAATAATAGCCATGCTGCCTTTATCAAAGTAGTGAAAAGTGGGTGGATTCTGACCCTGCAAACGTGCCTGAATAGCCTTACCCAAATACTTGCCTTGTTGAATCGCTACGGTAGCTACCTGAGGGTAAAGATTGCCAGCATTATCTTTGGCAGCGGTCATATCACCCAGCACAAAAACATAGGGTTTTTCTGGGACACTTAAGTCGGGGTTGACCTTAACGCGGGAACCTTTGTCAAGCTCGAGTCCTAATACATCAACTAGTGGGTTGGCTCTTACCCCGGCGGCCCAAATCAGAGTTTTAGTAGGAATGGTGCGCCCATCTTTGAGCGTGACTTCTTGGGCACTGACGGCACTTACGCGGCTGTTAAGCTGCATATCTACCCCGCGACGACGCAAAATCTCGAGGGCGTAAATCCGTGTGCGTGGCGTAAAAGGGGTCAAGATTTCATCGCTAGATTCTAAAAGGATAATCTTGGCCTTAGACATGTCAATTTCTGGATAATCTTTGGGCAAAACCCGATTAAATAACTCAATCATGGTTCCGGCCATTTCTACCCCAGTAGGGCCGCCGCCTACAATCACCACGTTTAAGATGCCTTGGTCAATCATTTCAGGATGTGCGCTGGCTAGTTCAAATTGTTGCAAAATATGGCTGCGGAGATTATTGGCCTGGGTTAAGGTCTTGAGTAAAAAGCCATGTTCCTTGACTCCGGGGGTACCAAAGTCGTTATAAACTGCTCCTAGGCCTAAAACCAGATAATCAAAATGAATGGCTTCGCCACTTTCTAAAATCACATCATTATTTTGCCAATCTATGCCAGTGACCTGACCTTGGCGGAAACGGAAGTTTTTTTGTCCATGAAAGATACCGCGTACCTGATGGACAATATCACTGGGTTCTAGACCTGCAGTAGCCACTTGATAGAGAAGAGGTTGAAAGGTGTGGTAGTTGTTCTGGTCAATCATCAGCACATCTACAGGAAGCTTTTTAAGACTTTTGGCCGCATTAAGCCCTGCAAACCCTGCACCAATAATAACCACTCGAGCCCTGGACATAAAATCACCTTACTTACTACAAGTATCATCTGCTTAGAGGCAGTTTAAAATGCCTACAGGAATACCAGTAATAAAACATATTTGGAGATGTTTACTATAGATGTAATCTATAGGACTGAAAACACCTCCTAGTAGGACTTTTGTCCTACTCTTTGTGAAATATAGTATGTGAAAAGTGTTACAAAGTCAAGAGTACGGTTCACAAAAGTATTTTAATGATTGATCTAAGTAAACCATTTTGTCGAACAAAGGGAGTATCTACAAAGCGCATTTCAGAAAGGTTGACTGCGCTTCTCTACCGAGAAAACGCTCTAATCCTTTCTGAAATGCGCTTTAAGTTGCTTACGTTTTCTGATGGGAGTGTATGAAGGCACTAGTATAAACTAAAGATATTAAAAATCTCTTACTGTTTTTCATTATATACTTCTTATGTTTTGATAATCTTTATTGGTTATCAAGAAAACTTTTATTTAATTTGCATACATTTTTATAATTAATGTCTAGACTATTGTAAATAATTAGGTACTCTACCTAGAATTTGTCAGTGATAAGTGTACTTTCTCATCTAGACCGATTATGCAAGACTTAACGGGTGTGATATAAATTTTCTCACTGTTTTTAAGCTAAAAGTTCGGTAACTTATCTCAGGAGGCGTAGATAGTAGAAATTATTAGAATTTATTCTTTTATTTAAATTTTGATGTAATGCTATGCCCTCAATAGCAATTATTAAGGAAGGTATCGTGATCAACACTGAATCTTGGCAAGGAACTTCAACATTTCGGAGCGGGTGGTCTTCTGAGATAACCAAAATATGTTTAGCGGTTACAGATTTTGTTGTGGTCACTTTCTCATTTTTTATTGCTGAAAGGTTTTTGGATCTCTCAGCAAGAATGAATATTGGACAAGCTACACCTCTGCTTTTAGCATTTTTATGGCCTTTTATCTATTGGCGTGAAGGTCTTTATCCAGGATATGGTCTTAGTCGTCCTGAGAAGTTCCAAAAATATATTATTGGTGCTTTGCTGGCGGGTTGGCTTTTGCTTGTTCTAAAGCCATTTATATCACTAGAATTCCATTTGACCTATCCGTATCTAATTCTAAGTACGGCATTGAGTGTTTTTATTACTTACCCAACCCGTTTATTAACACAGCGAATACTCTTTAAGTTGGGTGTTTGGGGTGAACCTGTAATTGTTTTTGGAGCAGGTGAGACAGGCAAGAGAATTGTTGCTATTTTAGCTGATTCTCCCTTATCAGGACTTATACCTGTAGCTTTATTTGATGATGATATTGGGAAAATGGGCTCGAGGATTGAAGGAATACCTGTTTTGGGTAGACTTTCCGATGCGGGCGTATTTGCAAAAGAAAAGAAAATTCACCATGCCATTATTGCAATTCCGCGCATCAGCCATGATGTACTTAATACAATCACCAGTGGACAGGGGCAAGTATTTACTAAGGTTCAATTTATCCCACATATGCGCGGTCTACCTGTCCATAGTGTAGGGGTAAGCAGTATTGATAATTATTTGGCCCTTGAGTTTTATAATAATCTGCGCCTAAGACGTAACCAATTCTTTAAACGCTTGATTGATCTAGTAGGTACTGTTTTAGGAGGGCTAGTTATTGCTCCAGTGTTGTTGCTCTTGGCCCTTCTTATTAAATTGGATTCTAAGGGTTCTGTTGTTTATACCCAAAAACGTCTTGGGCGTGGTGGTAAGCACTTTATGGTATTCAAATTTCGCTCAATGGTACAGAATGCAGATGAAGTGCTCAAAAATTATCTTGAAGAACACCCTGAATTACAATCCGAATGGAAAGAAACACATAAATTGAAAAATGACCCAAGAATTACTTGAGTAGGCAAATTCCTTAGAAAATATAGTTTAGATGAATTACCTCAACTATGGAATGTTATGAGGGGTGATATGAGTCTTGTAGGGCCGCGACCAATTGTAGATGAAGAAGTGGAAAAATATAAAGATGCCTTTGGACTTTATTGCTTGGCCCGCCCTGGTATGACTGGTTATTGGCAGGTAAGTGGACGAAGTGATACGAGTTATGACCATAGAGTAGAACTGGATAGTTTTTATATTCGCAATTGGTCGATATGGTTAGATATTATTATTCTTATGGCTACGGTGAGAGTCGTAGGCAAGGGTGATGGAGCTTATTAAGTCTTAAGAAAAATTAAGCCAAAACCGAGGTAGAATGCCAGTATTTGCCTTACTCAAGCTGAAGTAAGGATATGATTTTATGAGGAGAGTTATGAAAAAAGTATTGTTTTTTCTGGTTTTATTGGTATCAAGTGTTTTAGCTCAAGATGAGGGTCTTTACGCACCTGCACCTCCTGCAGATGCTGCATTTGTAAGGATTGTTCACGCCCTCGAGTCTGCTCCTTCGGTAACTGCTTCTGTAGGGGACACTGCTTATGGGGATTTGGTGTTTGCACAAGCCAGCCCTTATCGCGTAGTGCTTCAGGGAACACGCTTAGTAGCTGCGGGCGACGTAACTCAAGACCTCGAGGTCGTAGCTGGTAAGTTCTATACGCTAGCGATTACTGTAACTGGAATTGTAGTAATTGAGGATGCCATAAGCAGCAACCGCGCCAAAGCCCTTTTGAGTCTTTATAACCTAAGTGATCTGCCTACTGTTGACCTAAAAACAGCAGATGGTAAAACAGAGGTACTTTTGGGAGTTGCTCTAGGTACACAAAAAAGCATTGAAGTTAATGGAATTACAGTGGATTTAGCTGCCCTATCTGAAACGGAGATTCAAGCTTTTCCTGGAGTGAAACTCGAGCGTGGTGCTGCTTATAGTGTCATTGTCTTAGGTGGTACAACCCCCACAGCTATCTGGGTTCAGAGTGAAACAACGACTGAGTAGAGGCTAGTGTATTGCAATAGGGCCAAAAGCAGGTAGTGGTAATCCATCTTGATCTTTTACAACATTCATAAGTTGCGTATTAAGAGAACGATTACCAGTAGGTGTGTAGCTGATACTTACTGAACTTGCTGTTAGAGGGATATCTTCTAATGTGATTAGGATACTAGTGGAATCGTTTGGATCCCGTCCAAGGCTTTGGATATCAACTGCTAAACCATTAATAAAAACATTGAAATAGTCTTCATAGGAAGCGTGATGATTGATAGGACGTGTCAATCTTACTTTTATGATAGGCCCCTCTTGAGTGATATTGAGTAACCTAGGTCCAGTACCATTGATAGCTTCTCCTAAAATATGTTCACGATAAGCAAGGGCAATGCGCTCTCCTAGAATGTGTTGACCTTCTGAACTTAGATGGACATTATCTTTTAAAGGTAGGTCATGAGTAACAACCATGTAAGCATTTGCTATAGAGTTCAAGCCATAATCTGTTTCTAGTTGACGCTGAAGTTCGCGTATCATTTGTGCCCGTTGCTGAGATGAACCATAAATTCTATCGCCAATTTGAGCGTAAATAATAGGCGCATTTAGCTCTTCTTTAAAGGTTTTGAATATGGTTTCTGTATTCGCCTGATAGAGTGCTACGCCCTCAGGACTATTGGCATCATTTTCCCCTTGAAACCATATAACAGCACTGACTTCTCTACCTTCATTTGGGAGATCAGATGCTACTTGCCCTGCAGAAACTTTAGCACGATATACAGTACTTCCTAAAAGTGTACTTCTATTTAAGAGATTATTATCAGGTAGCCATTCGGAAGAAGAAGTTTGACCTTTAGCACTAGGAATAAGGTAAACAGGTCTTTGAGTTTCCCTGAACAAGCTTTTACCTAGGGTTAATCCAAACGATGTTCCTGCGCTCTCATCTAAACTAACTAGGTCAAGCTGTCCCTGAGAACTGTCTAGGGGTTCTCGAGCTTCTTTCCAAACGTAATCATTACCAAGCATTCGCACTTCAGGAATGCCTACGTCACCTGTTAATAAACCTCGCCCTGAGGCATTGGATTGACCTGCAATAAGTAGTGTAATAGGTTGGGCAACTTTGACAACCCATTCTTTTTGACTTTCTCCAAATTTATTGCTTGCTTGTAGGTGATATGTCGTTGTTATGTTGGGCTGAACAGTATAGGCATCTTTAGATGTTCGCTGTGTTTGCCCTTCAAAGATAATATTTTCAGCATCATTAACATCCCATTGTATTGTGGTTGTAGCATTTGGACTAATCACGCTTCTGTCACCAGAAAAAGTAAAAATGGCAGGTGCTTCACCCACTTCAATGATCAGCTCTTCTTGACTTTCACCAAAATCATTCTCGGCTCTTAAGAAGTACTGTGTCGTTTGATCAGGTTGCACTATTTTCTGATTTTCTGATATTTTCTGGTTTCCAAAATAAATGTCTTGAGCATTTTCAATTTGCCAAGTAAGGTTTACTGATGATCCCGCTAGAACAGTCGTATCGTTTGCAGTAAAGCCTTCAATATCAGGAGGTGTACCTACAGTAAGGACAATGGTTTGACTGGTTTTAGATGTACCATTATCAGCTTCAAGGGTAAATGTGGTGGTTACGTCAGGTAAAACAGTAAAAGACTCGAGGTTTGTTACGTTCCAGCTATCTTTAGGGGTTTTCAACACAAGCTGTGTCGGTTTTTCACTGATAATTTGCCAATATAAGGTTGTAGGTGTTTGGGAAATAATGGTTGTATCGCTGGTTTCAAAAGTAGAAATAGCCAAACCTAAAGTAGCAACGAGTTCCATATCGTTTGAACCAAAACGATTATGAGCTTTAAGACTAAAGGTAGTATCTTGCTCGAGGGTAACCTCAAGGGAAGTTTTCCCTGTTACAGTACCGAAGCCTTCAAGAGTAATTTCAGTATCATCAGTACCTTCAACTTCCCACAATAGAGTGGCGGTATCGCCTTTGGTAATAGCTGGTTTCATAACCACAAATTTTTTGATAATAGGGGCTTGACCGATAGTGATGGTTAAGTCTTTAGAAGTGCTCACATTCCCGTTGACGGCAATAAGTCGGTAAGTAGTGGTAGCCGTAGGTTTGACTTTTAAGCTCTTTCCCTTTACTTCACCTATACCCTCGAGGGTGATTTGGGTGGCAGATGTAACTTGCCAGGACAGGTTTATTGTCTCTCCAGATTGGGCATACATCTTGGAAGCTATAAAACTATCAATGATGGGTGCTACAGGTACTGATACTGGCTCTGAGGTACAAGCTGTTAAAATGATTAGAAGAACAAGAAAATGGAAAAAGCGGCGCACGTTGAACTCCATTGCATTTAGGTAGTGTCAATAAATACCAAGCCTGATGAAGACTTTAATGCTATGACTATTATCGGACGATGAAGTTTCATTTAAGGCGCAAGTGTCACAAATTTAGTCAAGATTATGAAAGAATTATGATAAAACCTAAATTATAGGCATTTTGCAAAGCAAGTAGATCAAATACTCATTGGCTTCATGTTGTGAGTGATGTCATTATGGTGTGTAACTGTAGCATTTTGATAGTTAGATGCTATATTTATCTTTTCCAAAACCCGACCAGCACTGAACCATTCGACAAATGCTACCGTGAGACTGACTTCGATACCTGCGATATTAAGATTTTTCAAGTCCTTTTTACATAAATTGAGCCCTATTTAAATGATGTGAAATCTTAAACATGTTTACTCATAAAAGCAGTTATAAAGTAGTGCTGTAATGGTTTTTTCTACGAATCTATTTTTATTTCTGTTTCTTCCGATTTTTTTACTGGTTTACTATCTATTGCCTTTTCGCTGGCGCAGTACTTGGATTCTTGCTGGTAGCTACTTTTTTTATGGCTGGTGGCGATGGGATTTTCTTTATCTTTTGGCAGCCATTACTGTGGTTTCTTATGTTTTTGCCCTGGCTATCGAACGGGCCAAGACGGTTAAACAGGCTAAAACTTGGTTGACTGTTGGCATCGTCTTAAATTTGGCTGCCTTAGTTTATTTCAAATATGCAAACTTGGGCATCAATAGTCTAAATAGTATTTTGCAGGGGCTAGGGGCCAGTACCATTCCTTGGTCAAATGTTTTATTGCCAATAGGCTTATCCTTTTTTATCTTTCATGCTATTAGCTATCTTGTTGATATATACCGTAAAGAAGCCCCACCCACTCGCAATCTGATTGACTTTGCAGCTTTTATAGCCCTTTTTCCTCACCTGATTGCTGGACCTGTATTGCGCTATCATCTTTTGGCTGAGCAGTTTCGTAGCCGCAAACATAGTTTTGAACAATTTTCGCAAGGGTCACTTCGTTTTATGATGGGATTTTGTAAAAAAGTGTTGATTGCTGACTCGGTGGCACCTCTTGCAGATGTCATGTTTGCGGTGCAGCAACCCACACTGCTCGAGTCCTGGTTAGGCGTATTTGCCTATACCTTGCAAATTTATTTTGACTTTTCAGGTTATAGTGATATGGCTATTGGACTAGCTCAAATGATTGGCTTCACCTTTCCAGAAAACTTTAACTTCCCTTATATCAGTAAAAACATCACTGAATTTTGGCGGCGTTGGCATATGAGCCTCTCGAGCTGGCTGCGGGAATATCTTTATCTTCCACTTGGTGGTAACCGTAAGGGTGTAGGCAGAACCTACTTTAATTTGTTTATTACGATGGTTTTGGGCGGTCTGTGGCATGGTGCCAACTGGACCTTTGTGTTGTGGGGGGCCTGGCATGGGGGCGTTCTAGCCATAGAACGTTATTTGGGTAAGCCACAACGCTGGAAAGAAATTCCTGCTTATTTAGCCATTCCCCGCACTTTTCTTTTTGCCATGATTGGCTGGGTACTTTTTCGTGCCAAAGATGTAGCCAGTGCCTTTGAAATGTACGCAGGAATGCTTGGACTCAATGGGCTGGCACTTACCGATGCAACACATTGGCAAATCACAGGACTCGAGGTATTCATGCTTTTACTAGCTCTGATTATTGTTTATATTGAGCCTTGGTGGAAAAATTTCTTTGGCAAGCTTTCTACCGACCCACAGCAACACCGCCAATACCTTCTAAATGGCTTGCAATTCTTTATCATTCCGCTTTTCTTGCTGGCTACACTACGTCTTTCGGCCCAAAGCTTCTCACCCTTTTTGTACTTTCAATTCTAACTATGCAAACGACTATAGCTACTCATTCAAAAAAATCCTGGTTAAGTTATTTCTCGGGCATTTTCATCCTTCTCTTCGTAGTAGTAGGTTTTATTCTGATGGTACTGTCGCCAACAATGTTCAAGTCACCTGAAAAATCACTCTGGAATGGTGAGTGGGCACTCGCTTATGAAGCTGCTCTTAATAAGGGTTTGGCTTTCAGGCAAAGTGCTATTGATACTTGGGGAAGTTTAGATTATCTGCTCTTTCGTGAAGGGCGTGAGGGCGTATTAGTAGGCGCAGACGGTTGGCTTTTTACTAGTGAAGAATTCAAGTTTTACCCTGAAGGCGAGCAGGGGATTCAAGAAAAACTCGAGTTGGCTACCAAGGCTCAGACTCAACTGGCGCAACAAGGTAGTCAACTTGTAGTGGTAGTGATTCCTTCTAAAGCCAGAATTTATGGCGAACACTTGGGTCGGTATACCTATCCAACCTATAACCAAGATTTGTATCAAACCTTTACCAAACAACTCGAGACTCAAGGTATATTGACGGTTAATCTTTTAGGCGTTCTAAGTGCCGCTAAAACGCAAGGGGAAGTTTTTCTTAAAACAGATACTCACTGGACACCTTTTGGAGCCGAAGTAGTGGCCAAAGAAATAGCCCAGGTCGTAGCCGAGAAAGGGTTACTACCTAGTTTGAACTCGAGTGAATATCAAACCTCAATATCAGAAACTATAAGTCACAAAGGAGATTTGCTCACCTATATTCCGCTAGGCCGCTTGCAAGAGCAGTTAGGTCCAGCATTTGACAGGCTCGAGCAGCGCGTAACAGAGGGGTCTGGTGAAAGTGGTGGACTTTTTGGTAGTGACTCCATTCCTATAGCATTGGTTGGTACAAGCTATAGCGCAAATACCTTATGGAATTTTGATGGTGCATTGAAAGAAGCCTTAGGTGTAGATGTACTTAATGTAGCTAATCAGGGTGAGGGGCCAGTGGTCCCTATGCAGGATTATCTAGCTGGGAATGATTTGAAAGATACGCCATCAGAGTTAGTGATTTGGGAGATTCCTGAACGGTTTATAGAAGTCTTATATTTGAAAGGAGTTTGAATGATGAACCGTAGAGAATTTCTAAGAAAGAGCCTAATTTTTACAGGAGCCTTTAACTTAAATACTCAATCTTTTGCCCAACCTATCTCCAATAGTTTAAATAACTTAGATATCTTTAATCAAAGCTACCCTAAAACTTTTATTTTTCGACAATCTGAAGCATTTGTTTCTAGACTATCGTATGATGAATGGGAGGCATTATTCCTGCCTTTTTCTGGTATTTTAGGTAAAGTTTTAAGAGAGGAGCGGGGAGATACTGTTACCGCAAATAACATTGACTATTTCTCTCGCTTCAAGAAAAATCACCCCAAGAAGGTAGTCCTAGCACATATAAATGGACGAGCGAGACTTCCTGATTTTGAACTCGGTTCATTTTTCCCTGGGCATTGGCTTTATAGAGTGGGTACGGTATTGACTAGATCAATCTCTACAAACGAACTTGAAACTATCTTGCATGTGGAAAATACTAATATTTTTTCATTACGCAATGGATTATTTGCGAATGCTCCAGATGATATTTGTATAATTCGTCGGGAATATACAGGACAGCTTAACTGGTTTGAGTCTGAATATGTCAAACTCGTCGAAATCAATAAGCTAAATAGTACGATTACTGTCAAGCGAGCAACGTATGGAACAAAGCCTTTGAATTTTGATAGAGGTTCTTATCTTGCTCCTCATATTCTCCTTGGTCCTTGGTGTGAGGGTTGTGATCTTTTGTGGTCGTATAATTTCTCACTAGATGGACCCAAAGATCATTTGGGACGTAGTGCAATAGATATTTTTGCTGAAAGTATAGCTAGTAAATTTGAATCCGGTGCTTTACTTTCTAATTTTGATGGTATTCAGCTAGATGTATTTGGTTTTCAACCACCTCAGAGATTAGCGGTAGATATTGATCACGATAAGATGATTGATGGTGGAGTTGTTGGTTCTATCAATAGCTACGGACTTGGAACTCTTCAACTGCTCGAGGTTCTAAGGCATCGTTTGGGAAACAATAAATTGATTCTAACTGATGGTGGAATTGGGAATTTTCAACGACCAAGCTATAAATATATTAACGGAATTGAGATGGAGGGCTTTCCTAAAATCGAGGGGCCAATTATGAAACATTGGATGACTGGGCTTAATTTGTTGGCGTTTTGGTATGCTCATGCTTCTGACCCAGCTTTGAGCTATGTCAATCATAAATATGACAGTGATAGATCATTTCCAACTAACTACTCAGCATTTCGTATGGTTTTGGCGGCAACACACTTCTCTGAGGCAGCCTTTACTTTTTTTATTGAACCAAATGGTGGAATTCTTTCACTATTAAAGTCTACTAGTTCTAAAAAGCCAGGACTTGAAAATATAATGACAATTTTTGACGAGATTCAAATAAGGGATCAAGAAGTGAACTGGTTGGGAAATCCAATAGGACCGGCTATACATTTGGCTGAGACAAGTGACGATTTACTTAATTTTGAAGGTGGCATTGGGTCTAGCCAATTCATTCAAAGTGTGTCTAATAAGAATCCCTCTCTTAATATTATCCCCTATGAAAAAGGTATAAAGATTGAATGCCCTTCTAACGATAAGGAGATTATTTTAAAACTTCCCAATTTAGGTGATATTAAGGGAGATGTCTTAATTAAAGTTTTATTTAAAACTTTTCCATTCAGAGAGTATTCTAATGTGGGTCGTGAGGTCAATTTGCAACTTAAACCAGAAAAAGATAAGGGTATGGCATTAATTGGTGAGACTCCATATTATGCTCGTTTTTATTTCAGAGATATTTTTGGAAATGTAGAGCCACAATTTACATTTGAAGGTTGTGATCCAATTATTATAGAAGATTTGTCAGTTTATTCGATGCAAAACGGAATATATCGCCTCTTTGAAAGTGGTTTAGTCCTTGCTAATCCATCAACTAAGTCTTTTATTTTCAACTTAAAGGGGATTTTCGGAAAAGAAAAATTTCAACGTTTAAAGGGTTCTTTAGAACAAGATCCTTTAACTAACAATGGTGCGGAAATTGGTGAAGCTGTAGAATTAAATGCAGAAGATGCTTTATTTCTGTCAAGAATACGATGATAGAAATATCCTCGAATAAGTTCTCATGTATTCCATAGGACTGTTTTTTAGAGGTTTTTTTGGCTATAGAGAATAATTGCACAGCCAATAGGTAGACACTTTTGATTTACTAGTAAGAAAGGGTCAATAATGACTAATATAAAAATGATTCAAAAAATACTTCTGATTTTCTGGTGTCAATCTTTAGTTATACTTTATGCGCAATCACCTTCTTTGGTCTGCCCTGAATTAGCTCAGGCCGGAGAAGGTCTCGTATTATATGAAGGGTTAGACGGTTGGTTGTTCCGACAAGTTGATCTAAAAGAAAAGAAGCCTAATAAAGCCTTTGTGGATAGTGCGCGGAGAATTTCAGAAGCTCTCAAAGAGAAGGGTGTTGAACTGGTGGTCGTTCTCGTTCCGAGGAAGCCACTAATTTACTTCGATAAACTCAACCTTCGAGACCCTAACCAAGCTACCTACTCGGCAGAAGGAGCTAGAGAAGTGTATACAACTTTAGTTGAAGGCCTTCGTTCACAAGGTGTGAACGCTGTCAAGCTATTAAGTGCTTTTGATTCGGCGAGGGATCGGCAACTTTTTTTTAAGATAGATAATCACTGGACCTCCTACGGGGCACAGATAGCAGCAAAGGCTGTAGCGGAAGACGCAGTACAGAGCGTGAATTTGCAAGAAGGTGAGAGAGTTGCCTTTACGACAGTCTTGTCTCAAACCGTTGCACACCCTAGCGATTTAGTAGATACACTCGAGGTGGCGTGTGGTATCAAAGTTGAGCCTGAGCAACTTGACTTGTTTGAAACCACACGCCAAGCATCGGATGAAATTGGTTTATTTGATATAAGTGGCGGTGAAGTTGTGCTAGTGGGTACAAGTTTCAGTCAACGTCCTGACGCTAAACAGGATTATAACTTTGATGGTTTCTTGAGTCAGGAGTTGGGACTCGAGGTCTTGAACTATGCAATTCCTGGAGGGGGAGCTTACACGGCTTTGCAAACTTATTTGTTAGATCAAAGTTATCTTGAGCAGAAACCCAAGGTAATTATTTGGGAGTTGCCCTCGAACATGACTTCGCAAAGCGACCTCGTTCTCGTACGGCAGATTATTCCTAGTATTTATGGGGCTTGTTCTCAGGAGGAAAGCCTTGTTTCTAGCACTATTTCGTTGGATAGTGAGATGGGTATTTTGTTAGCTAACATTACAGAACGAAACATTATAGGAGCTAAATATTATCTTTATATTGAGGCACAAATACCACTTATCGATTTTAGGTTAAGATTCAACTATGAAGACGATACCAGTGAAGAGGTAGTGGTTGAGCGCTCGACCAGAGGAGGAAACTTTAATAAGTTTTTTCTAGCCTTATCTAACCAGTATACTGCGAATCTAAAAGAAATAGTGATGGAGCACAATGGTACACTTACAGGTCAGATCGAAGGAAGGTTATGTCGTATCAAATCAAATTAATACGAATACTTACAATAATTGGAGTTTTACTTCTGTGGATGTCCTCTCAGTCTCAAGAGTTTGTGCTTCGGGAACGCTGCCCTAATTTGGAAAAAACAACCAAGCTGAGATTTGCTAAGGACAACTTCGTTTTTAGTGAGCGTGACCAGGAAACATTTTTTGACTTTGAGAAGGCATTACCCTATCTCGAGCGACTTAATGAGGTATTGGCTGCCAAGCAGATTACACTGGTTATTTTACCTGTGCCGACGCGCATTATGGCAATGCCGAGTTACGTGCAAGATTATGTAAGTGCCGGAACTGTAGCTGAAAACCAACAACGCTACCGAGATTTTATTTCAGCGCTTGCCACCAAGAGTATTCAAGTGGTCAATTTGTTAGAGCCAGCCCTAGCGTTTTCTGCCGAATCTTCACAGGAACGTTTCTTTTTAGATTGGGATACACACTGGTCCCCCAGTGGCTCGAGAGTGGCGGCCCAAGCGGTGGCAAAGTTACTCAACTCACTCGGTGATTATAGCACGCTCAAGCGAATGACCTTTGAGTCTACCATTGTCGAAACCTTTAGTCGAGAAGGCAATCTTTACGAGAGTATTGAGAAAGCCTGTGATATTGAATTGCCCGAACAGCCGGTAGACCTCTACGAAACCATGGCTCAGGATACGGGTGTCCAAGATACTGGTGCGGCGTTGTTCGACGAGGTGAATGCTCCTGTCATTTTAGTGGGTACGAGTTACAGCTTATATCCTTGGAATCTGAGTGGTTTTATGAGTGAATCGAGTGGTCTCGAGGTTGTTAACTATAGTGTGCCGGGGGGTGGGTTGTTTTCGAGTATTGATTACTATTTCTCTGATGTTGTCTATCAGGAAAACCCGCCGCACTTCTTGGTTTGGGAGTTTCCTGTTTCACAACTACCTTTTACAGAACAAGAGATCAATGGGCTAAGACAACTGGTTCCGGCTGCTCGTGGGTCGTGTGAAGGAGAGGCAATCGTCTGGAATGCGAGTGCTGAGTTTGTGGACAATCAGGTATCATTTGAGCTAGATGAGCAGGTAGTGCCTATTGCCTCGAGCCAGTTCTTCGTGCAACTTAGTCTTTCAGATGCAACTGTATACGAGTTTGAGTTGTCCCTTGGCTATTCAGAAGGTGATGATAGAGTTCAGATAAGCCGCTCGACGCGGCGGGCTAATTCAGGAGTCTTCTTTGTAGAGCTTTCTGATCTTTATATTTCTCCCCTAACACGTATCACTATAAAAATACCTCAAAATTCGACAGGCTCTTTTGATGTAAAAATTTGCCAAACTTCTGCTAGTAGTGTACGTTAGACTTTGGCTAAGGAGCAAGTCCACGTTATGGTCTTAACTTTACTTAAACGTTTAGATTCACATACTAAAGAAATTGTTGAGCGTGCTTCTATGGCATTGCTCATCAAAATATCTGCAGCTGTACTTAATTTCTCGCTTAGTGTAGTATTGGCACGTTTGTTAGGCGCAGAGGGTGCGGGGATTTATTTTCTTTCTTTTACTGTCGTTACTATTACAGCAATGATTAGTCGCCTTGGTTTAGACAATGCCCTTCTTAAGTTTGTGGCCTCGAGTGTTGCCGAAGAAAATTGGCAAGCAGTTAAGGGTGTTTATCAACGGTCAATCAGTTTGGTGTTAGTATCTTCTTTGCTGGTTGCACTAGGTCTTTTTTTACTCGCTCCTTGGCTTAGTTATACTGTGTTCAAAGATAGCAATATGCTTCTTCCTTTACGTTTTATGGCCCTCGCCAACATTGGGTTAGCCCTGTTTACCTTGAATGCTCAAGCCCTCAAGGGTCTCAAACATGTTGCCTCAGCACTCAGTGTGCAAAGTTTATGGGTGGCTATCTTTACTCTCGTGGGTATTCTTCTATGGATTCCCCAATGGGGTGTCTTGGGGGCCATTTGGGCATATGTCATTGCCAGTTTTATTACCCTTGCAATAGGTCTTATTAGCTGGTGGCGAGCAACCCCTCAGCTTAGGGGGGTTAGGGGGTCGTTTGAAGTGCCGCAGCTATTAAATAGCAGTGTTCCTCTTTTTTGGATGTCAACTTTGCAAATGGTGACAGCATGGGGTTCTACTTTTATGCTAGGCATTTGGTTAGATAGTGCGCAGGTAGGTATCTATGAGTCAGCTAACCGCACTGCATTCTTAACAAGTTTTATTTTAGTGGCAGTTAACAGTATTTCTGCGCCTAAATTTGCAGCTCTTTATAAAAAGGGTGATATGAAAGCACTTGCTAGCACAGCGAGAGTTTCTGCCCAAATCATGGCCGTTGCGGCAGCACCTATTCTTTTTGTTTTTTTGTTTTTTCCTTATTGGGTCATGAATATATTTGGTTCTGAATTTTCTAGCGGCGCATCTGTTCTTTCTATTTTGGCAATCGGGCAGTATATTAGCGTAGCAACAGGCTCAGTTGGTTTTCTTCTCATGATGTGTGGTTACGAGAGGTTAATGCGCAACAACATTTTTATCTGTGCTCTCGTTCTGGTGTTTCTTAATATCATTTTGATTCCTAGCTTGGGCATTCAGGGAGCAGCGATTGCATCAGCCACAACTGTCATCTTACAAAATATGATTGCAGCTTATTTTGTGTTGAATAAATTAGGTATTCGTACCTTACCTAATATACTGCAAAGTTTGAAGCGTCTTTCTAGGCGCAAGTCATAATATGCCTTCTTACTCTTTCATCTTTTTGGTTTATGCGCCACGTTCGGGCTCTACTGTCTTGGCAAAACAAATCTCCCAACAGACGAATAAGTGTATGGTTTTACCCGAGTTTAGATTGCTAGAGTTACTTATTGGCTATGGACATGATAGAATTTCTTCACTTAATGAAGAACAGTTTTGGGAAATAATTAACCTCGATCATCAATTTCACAATTTACAACTTTCTGGGAGCGAAGTAGAGGGTTTAGTGAAGCAGGTTGTAGGTAAAAATCTTCGTGAGGTGCTTGAAAGCATCGTCGAGGTGTATGCTCGACATCAAGGTTTTTCTCCGGAATTTGTTATAATTAAACGTGGTAATATCCTCAGATTCATTTCACACCTTGAGCTGTTTTTCCCCGAAGCAACTTATATTCATATCGTGAGAGATATTCGGGGTGTGGTGAATTCGACCCTAAGTAGTAAATCGCCTTACTTACAAGGATTTGAAATGGGTCGGGGTGATAGCCTCTTCGTGGTCGACAGGTGGCTTGAACTAGTTCACAGTGTCGAGACTCTCAAAGCCCGGAGGATTTGCCAAGTCCTGGACGTGAGTTACGAAGAACTGTGTTTTGAACCCATGGTTACTAAAATGCTATTAGAAAAATTGGGCATAGCCACCATCAAGCATTCTGAAGAAGTCACCAATACCTTTCAAATAGGTAAACAAGAGCAGTCCATCCACCGCCTAGTCAGTGAGGGCTTACAGCCTGAACGTGCTGTGGCGTGGCAGAGTGAATTACCGTTTTGGCAGGGTCTGGCGACAGAAAAACTCACTCGAGACGAGTTGCAGCGCTATGGCTATGCTCTCTGGTATGAACCCCAATCCTTGAGACTAGCTGCATCCTTAGCTTTGCTGAGAATGTATGCGTTACATTTTGTGCAAACACTAAAGTATGGGCTTAATCGAGTCGTTTATTATTGCCACAATCTACGGCTGCTTTTCTTGCGCCTCAGAATGAAGCGGTTAGGAAAATAGCTAAAAGATTTTTCATGACTGAGATGATAGGCTGAAGGGGTTGGGAGGCCAGGATGAATCAGCAAAAAATCATGAATGTAAGAGAACTTGGTGCTAGAGGAGACGGATCACAAGATGACGGCAAGTTTATCCAAGATGCAATAGATCAGCTAAGTCAACAAGGAGGGGGTACGGTTTTCGTGCCAGCCAGCCATGACTATTATAAACTTACCCGCCCCCTCCTGCTGCGCTCTGGGGTTACTCTTGAGGGTGAAGGCGAGGGAAGTTTTATCAAAAACGTAACGAAGAAGGGGGCTGGGATAGCACTGTTTTAATGATGGGTACGTATGGGGGTTATCAAAGTAGACGAGGCGCTAATAGTGAGCCGTCCTATGCCATCGAGGGCATCACTAACAAAGGGAATGTGGTTGTTCTGGAAAAACCGGAGCAGGTTACTGAGTTTCGAGCAGGAGATGTCGTAGGGCTTGAGTCTGCCCAGAGAATCGAATCGGGTATATACCCTGTTTATTCTATGCTCAATGAAGTTGTTGAAGGTGGACAAAAAGGATTAAGGCTCAAACATCCTGTCTTGGATGCTTATAACAGCGTAGCAGGTCGGCGTGCGAGAATTTACCGTCTCAATACGGGACAATGTGAAAGTATTTTAGTAGGTAGCTCCTTGCACCCTGAATCAGCTGAGGTTTACCGTGATATTGTGGTGCGTAATCTAAAATTAGAACAAACGAGAGATGATGATTTCTACGTGATTAAACTAAGTAGTATGTACGCACTGATTGATAATATTATTATTATAGGTTCAGGGGGAATTGCAGGAAATCCTTTTGCCTTTTCTACAATTAGAAATTGTCATATCTATTACAAAAAAATTGGTATCGAGCTAGCCTATTGGTCAAATAATGTTGTGGTCGAGAAAAATACTTTAGAGCGTATTGCCGATGTTGGCTCAAACTGGCAGTTTGCTATTAACGTGAGCACTGAAGGTGGAAATGACTGTAGCCTAAACGAAAACACGATCCTCGAAAAAAATGCGAGTAGTAGTAAACAGGCGAGTTTGGCCCTTAATAAGCAGCGAACTGTAGCAAAGAACAATATAGTGATGGGCAGTCCCGAAGGGGGTGTAGGTATTGCCGTTGCTGGTGACCATTCCGTCCTTGAGGGAAACGTGGTTATTGCCCCTAACTCTCATGGTATTAACATTAACGCTGAAGGTGTACAGTGCATCGGCAATACGGTATCAGGATTAGCGGGACAAGAGAAATTTGCTATTCGGCTAGGTAAGAAATCTACCAACTGTGTGGTGCAGGATAATAATTTGGGAGATGTTACGGACGTTCGTGGGCTGGAAAAAAGCTATGAGGTTGCTGACGAGGGCCGAGCTAACCGCATTCAAAAAAATTCTAAGTTTTCTATCCAACTCGATGAAAGGCGACTTCCTCGCTCGAGTTTGCCTAGGGCGAAGTAGAATTAATATTTATCACAGTATGCTTAAGGATGCTTAGGTATGCTAGAAAACGATTGAGTAGAATGCTATTTTAAGGAGGACAGATAAATCTTGAATGAATTGATTATTTGTGTGACGGTATTCGTGACGCTTGGACTTCTTCGCAGAAATCTCATTGCTCCAACAACGATTTTTGCTTTTGTTGCTAGCATGAACGCAATCGTCTATTATGGTGTAGCAGTTCGTCTCCTCTATCCTAGTGCCTATCTTTATTGGTGGCAGGTCAAAGGAACTTATGGCTCAGTTCATACGCACGTCTTACTCCTTTTTCTTATTCTTGTCATCTTGGCTTTTACGGTGGATAGTTGGCTACATAGGCAACTCGGGATAAAGATTCACAAACCAACCACTAAGTTCATTTTCGAATCCCTGAACCGCATAGATGGATCAGTAAATTCTTTTCTCAATTCGATACCGATGGCCTTATGTGTTTTGTTTTTAAGTTCACTCTATTTCATCCATTTTTGGCAAATTGATAAATCTAAGATTTTTTACTATGATGAGTACCTTAGTATTCGTCAAGCAGACTTTGTGGGCATTGAAAACAGTATGCTCAATCTCGTCCACGATACGCTTCCGTTACAAGGGGTACTTTTTAGTGTTTTGTTGGCTACTTACTTTCGTAAAAAAAACATAGTTATGCTTTCTGTTGTATTATTTCCTTTCCTTTATAGTTTTTTGATATCTGTTGCTTTTAACTCGAGGTTTGCACCGTTACAACTATTCTTTTTGGCTTTTATTTTGTTTGTAACAAGGAGAAAAAAATGGAGTTTGAGTGCAGCTTTAATTACGTCTTTCGGGTTTTTGATGTATGGAGCTACGATCTCCCTTCGGAGGGCAGCCGATGCGAGGATTGGAGAGTTTGGGTTGGCCCCGTTTTTATCTCTCTTTAGTAGTGGAAATATACTTCCAGATAGCCCTATTTTCTTTATGCTCTTCAATTTTTTTGGGGGGGGCTTTGTTATGGCAGAGGCCTTTTTAAGAGACAATGTAAATTATCCCATAAAATACAAAATTCTATCATTTTCACCTCTACCTTCTTTCATTGATGGTTTTGATTCTGTTTCATATGTGTCTAAAGTGTATAGGGCAAGCTCAACAGGTCCATTTAGTAATTTTGCAGAGGCCTACCTATTTGGAGCTATCTATTCTATTCTTTTCGTGATAATAATCATTCTAAGTTTATATTTTTTAAACAGGTTTTGGTATCGTTTTGGAGGACGGCTAACATTTGTTTTATATATGCCAGCATTTTACGCTTTTGCTAGGATGTACCAATATCCTCTTAGGCATACACTTCGATATTTACTTTTTTCACTTCTATTATGTTATGTTACAACAATTATCTTAAATCGTAAGCCAGTTAGCCCGCAACCTCTAGATAAGTTGCTTTCTAAAGATAGAGTAAATCAAAAATGGATATCTTTATGATTAGTCAATCTAGCTCTCGACTAGATTTCTTAGTGATAGGGGCGCAGAAGTCCGCTACTACTTGGCTGTTTGATTGCTTGCAATGCCATCCTCAATTGCAATTACCAGCCAAAAAGCGTGAAGTTGAGTATTTGGGAGGTGACCTGTATCAAAACAATGGGGCGGATTGGTATTTTTCACTTTTAGGAGAGCCACAGCCTAACAAAAAATTAGGTGATGTGTCTGTTGAATATATCTATGATCCTCGTTCTGCTGAGGTAGTACACCACTATGCTCCGAAAGTCAAAATGATTTTATCTTTGAGGGAACCTGTTAGTAGAGCAATTTCAGCTTATTACTGGCATGTGCGCAAAAAAACTATCCCAGATTTATCCTTAGAGGATGCTTTGTTTAGGGCCTTGCTCATTTTTGAGCAAGAGGGTTTAGAAAGCACTAATAAGCTAGTTGACATCCTGAAACGTGGTTTCTACGATGTTCAGTTAGCTCACTATTTATGTTTTTTTTCTATTGATCAATTTATGTTCGTGCTTTACGAGGATATTGATAAATCCCCCGATCGAGTTCTCAAGGCTATTTATAATTATATAGAGGTTGATGATAACTTTAAGCCCTTATCACTCAAAGCCAAGCCAAAGCGTAATACGTATCTAGAACCACTCATCGGATTACAACGTCGCTTTTCGAGCTCTAAAGTTATGAATAAATCATTAGATATAGCTAATCAGGTGTTAGCTAGTGCAGGTATTCAAAAAAATAAACCCCAATTGTCTGCTGCATTACAAAACAGGCTTCATGATTTTTTTCAACCACATAATAGTCAATTGTTAACTATGATAAACAAAGTACCTGAAAATCAAAGGCCCTTGGCAATGAGCTCGAGTCGATGGTGGTTGTGATGATAAAACAATTGAGACATGATTTGAGGCGCAAGATTAATCGCTATCCTGAAATTTACTTTCCAGTAGTTCGTTGGCGTAATTATAAAAATCAATCATCAGTTTTACTATCAAAACACACTGAAATTGTCATTGAAGGTTATCCTAGGTCGGGTAACACATTTGCGGTGGCAGCGTTTCTTTTTGCCCAAGAACGTAAGTTGCATATCGCACGACATTTACATGCTCCTGCTCAAATTATTGCGGCAATTCGAAGAAATGTACCAGCGATAGTTCTTATTCGTCAGCCATTGGATGCAGTCAGCTCTATAGTGATACGTAATCCTCAGGTATCTCTATCTACAGCCCTACAAGATTATCTGGCTTTTTATGAGCCTTTATTGCCTTTACGTCAGCACTATGTTTTAGCGACTTTTGATGATGTGACTCATCGATTTGGCGATGTAATTCAGCGTGTAAATCAACTTTACCTTACTAGTTTTAAGCTGTTTGAGCATAATTTTGTTAATGTTGAAAAGGTCTTCGCGATGGTAGAAGTCATGGACAAAGAAAATACTGGACAAATGAATGTATCTGAGGATAAAGTGGCTCGTCCTTCCGAGGAACGTAAAAAGATAAAAGAGCATTTAAAAGCGAATTTTAATCGTCTTGAGCTACGACCTCTTTTGCAGCGGTCTGAGTATTTATACAAACGCTTCCAAGAAGGGATAGATGCAATATGACGTATGCAAAGCTAAGCCGAGACCTACACCCAAGAACACTGCGAGGTATCGCTCGACATGTTACGCTTTCAACCCTTGCTCTGTTTTGGCAGCAGAGCGGGCGTATTGAGGTACAGAAGGAAAAAAGGCGTGTTCAGTTTTTGTATCTTCATCATGTCCTTCCTGATGAAGAACAGCCCTTTCGCCAGTTACTTACATCTTTAACAAAAAGCTATCGTTTTATCTCTTATTCAGAAGCCGTCGCGAGAGTTTGGTCAGGAAATATTGATGATACTTATCTTACCTTGAGTTTTGATGATGGGTTTAAGAATTGCTTGAAGGCGGTTTCAATTATGAATGAAGTAGGTGCAAAAGCTTGCTTTTTTGTGTGTCCTCCTATGGTTGGTGAGACGGATTTTGGTAGAATTGAACGCTTTTGTTGTGAAAAATTGCGCAAACTCCCACTCGAGTTTATGAATTGGGCTGATCTTGAACATTTGCTGTTGACAGGTCATGAAATAGGTGGACATACCATGAGTCATCCTAATTTAGCTGAGATACCTGTGGTGCAAGTTGAGCAGGAGCTTAATGAGTCGTTTACCATCCTTCGTCAGCGTTTTGGTAAGATAAAGCATTTTGCTTGGCCCTACGGCAAATCTGCTTGCATAACACCACAAGCTGCTAAGGCTATATTTGAAGTAGGATATGAGTCCTGCGCTTCGGGTATGCGAGGGTCTCATGTAGTGGGTCAACTGGAGAAATCAGCGTTGTGTATTCGTCGAGATCATGTTATGGCCACTTGGCCTGTAGGGCATGTGAACTACTTTTTATCTCGTAGTAGTGCTCGAGCGTCTTTAAAGGATAATAGGTGGCCGTGGGAGTTAATATAAAGGTGAAAAACTTCCTCGACGGACCGCAGAGATTAGGGGATACTGACGTGACTGCTGGGTAGGCTTTCATGAAAGAGTAGGTTGATGAAGGTGGTTTTTACAATGTTAGATTCAGATCCTCGACCAGTTCTATTGGTTGGAAATACATCGAGCCATGCAGTGACAGGCCTTACTAAGGCTTTTGACATCTTACTCGAAGGTTTGCAAGACCATCACTTTCCCTATTGCTTATTAGATAAAAGTGTGGCAGATCTACCAGGGGAAGCTGGTGCATTTGGAGTAATACGGTCTTTAGCAACACTTCGCATATTACTGGCCTACATTCCTGCCCTTTTTAAAGTTGAAGGTGTATACATGACCATTGCTTCAACAAGGGCAGGGTTTTTTCGAGATGCTCTCTATATATGGTTGGCTAAATTTTTCGGTAAGCGCATTGTAGTACACCTCCATGGTGGTGGATATGGAAGATTCTATGAATTACAGCCGCGTGTTCTCAAAACTCTTATTAAGCACACTTTGTCGTTGACGGATACTATTATTGTCCTTGGAGAAGGTTTGCGTGAGCAGTTTACTTTTGTTCCTAATGTAGATCAAAAACTGCAGGTGGTTCCTAATGGTTTGCCTTCAGACGTACAGATAAACGGTGCTAAACCAAAGCGGTTTTTATCGGGGCCTCTGAGACTTTTATACCTTTCTAATCTTATGGAATCCAAGGGTTATATGGATGTTCTTGAAGCCTGTTATCAACTGAAGCAGAAGGGATTAGATTTCCGCTGTGATTATTGTGGTGATTTTGTGCGTACCTCTGAAGGGACAGAGCTTTCGGCTGCTCAAGCAAAAGATAGCTTCTTTCAGCGAATTAAGGCGTTAGGACTTGAAAACTATATTTTTTATCATGGGGTTGTTGGGGGAAATGTCAAACAAACCTTTTTGCAAGAAGCCCATCTCTTTTTACTTCCTACCTATCATCCTTGGGAAGGCCAGCCCATAAGCATTATTGAAGCTCTATCTTTGGGTACACCTGTCATTACAACGGCTTATAGAGGAATGCTAGAACAAGTAAAAGATGGCTATAATGGATACTATGTCGCTCCAAAATCTCCTAACGAGATTGCTGCAGCTGTGCAAAAAGCAGTCATAAACCCTGAACACTATCAAGCCTTAAGTAGTAATGCCATGAAGTATTTTGAAGAAAGATTTAGTCGAGACGTACACATAAAAAAAATGCTTTCAGTTATTTATAGATTAGAAGGTGGACGTGCTCAAATTAGCTAAAATCAGCCAATATACTGTATTCCGCAAGGGTAAAGATTTTGTGCAGCAGCTTCCTCGAGCCGTCAAACGTATGCAGACAAAAGCTTCAGACTTTGAAACTTCTCCCCCTGTACTTGTGAATTCATTTCCCAAAAGTGGCACCCACTTACTCACACAAATTGCTGAAGCTTTACCTAATACCAGAGATTATGGAACCTTCTGGGCCAGTATGCCCTCTTATACCTTTAGGGAGTGTTCGGTAGATGTCATGTGCTCTGCACTTACTAAGTTAGTACCTGGTGAATTGGTTTTATCGCATCTCTTCTATGAGCCTGCCTTCAAAGAGGTTTTAACATCTAAAAACACCGTTCATTATTTTATCTATAGGGACCCTAGAGACATCGTGATTTCTGAGGCTCACTATTTATCCACAATGACTAAATGGCATCGCTTACATCCATATTTTAAGGCTTTGCCATCAACCGAAGCTCAGATTTCATTGGCGATCAATGGAGCTAGTGCTCATATTCCCTATGACTATCCTAATATTGCGCTACGCTTTAGGCGTTATATGGGTTGGCTTAAAGAGCCTCGAGTATTATCTCTAAGATTCGAAGATTTGGTATCTGCTCATCGAGACGATCATATAAGTAAGATTATAAATTTTTACTGTCAACATACTCACCAATTAGATATTGTAAGTAGGCTTATACAAAACGCTGTAGATAATATTGATCCACAGCGTTCACATACCTTTAGAAGTGGCAAATCTGGTGGATGGCGTGACGTATTGACACCTACTCATAAAGAACAACTTAAAGAGGTTGCCGGTCAATTGCTTATTGAATTAGGTTATGAGAAAGATTTGGATTGGTAACCGGTGAAAGTAACCCATATGTTGGAAAATAATTGTTATGAATGAAATACAGCCCTTAAGAATGTTAATTGTGAGTTTGAATTATGCACCTGAGCCTACTGCAACTGGTAAATACACTGGCGAGATGGCAGCTTGGTTTGCCAAACAAGGGCACGAGGTTCATGCCATAGCTGCCTTTCCACATTACCCAAAGTGGGAAATTGACAAAGATTATCAGGATAGAGGGTGGTTTATTGAGAATGTAGAAGGAGTAACTACTTACCGTGTACCTCTTTATGTTCCTTCGCTTAAAAAGTTGAGTGCTAAGACGCGCATTATGATGGAGAGCAGTTTTTCAACCGCATCACTCCGATGGTGGATGAAACTAATGTTTGCTAAACCATTTGATGTAGTAGTGGGAATTTGTCCGCCATTACAGGATGCAGTGATGCCTTGGCTTTATAAAAGCTTGAGAGGTGTGCCCTTCGTTTTTCATATTCAGGACTTGCAAGTTGATGCAGCACTGGGTTTAGGTATGCTTTCTAATCCTCGCCTAAAGCACCTTTTACTAGCTTCTGAGGCCTTTTTACTCAATCGGACTACCAAGATTTCAACGATTACCGAGGCTATGCGGAAACGTATTATCCAAAAGGGTATTCCTGAAGGCCAAACGCTTCTTTTCCCAAATTGGGCAGATACCGCATTTGTGCGTCCTAAAGAACGCAATAATCCATTGCGAGAACAACTAGGAGTTACAAAAGACGATGTATTAGTTATTCATGCTGGTAACATGGGGGAAAAACAGGGGCTTGAGGTGGTTTTAGAGACTGCTGATAGGCTTGCATCTCAGCCTAATATCAAACTTGTATTGGTTGGTCAAGGGGCTAAGCGAGAGGTTCTAGAGCAAGAGGCTAAGAAACGCAACTTAGGTAATTTACGTTTCTTTGATGTTTTTCCTTGGCAGCAAGTCCCTGATATGTTGGCTGCTGCCGATATTCATCTAGTGATTCAAAAACGTGAGGCTGGTGACTTGGTCATGCCCTCAAAGGTGACGAATATTATGGCTGCGGGCCGCCCTACTTTAGCAACAGCAGAACCAGGTACGGCTCTTTATGAAGTTCTCAAAAGATACCAAGCAGGGATTTGCTGTATTCCAGAAGATTCCGAGGCCTTGGCTGCTGCGATTATAAATATGGCAAATTTACCAGAAAGACTTACCCAGATGGGTCATAATGCACGCCAGTATGCTGAACGCTTTATTGCCAAAGATGCTATTTTAGCTGCATTTGAGGAAGAGTTAAGAACAATTTGCAAAAAATAGAGATTATTTCCATGATCTGAAGAGAGGTAATATGAAACGAGCCTTAATAACAGGTATAACAGGACAAGATGGATCATACCTTAGTGAACTTCTATTAGTTAAAGGTTATGAAGTGCATGGGATTATACGTCGTGCCAGCACATTTAACACAGATCGTATAGACCATCTCTATATTGATCCACACAAGAAAGATGCCAGATTATTTTTGCATTATGGTGACCTAGCTGATGGGACTAACTTACGCCGAATTATCGAGAACGTGCAACCTGACGAGGTTTATAATCTAGGAGCTCAATCCCATGTTGCAGTTTCGTTTCAGCAGCCTGAATATACAGTGGATATTGACGCTGTAGGGACACTCAGACTTTTAGAAGCTATTCGAGATTATTGTCAACGTACAGGTCATGAACTGCGTTTTTATCAGGCAGGCACCTCTGAAATGTTTGGTGCTTCCCCACCGCCACAATCAGAAACTACCCCTTTTTATCCACGTTCACCCTATGCTGCTGCTAAAGTCTATGCCTACTGGCAGACAGTGAATTACCGCGAAGCCTATGGGCTATTTGCTTGTAATGGTATTTTGTTTAACCATGAATCTGAGCGCCGAGGTGAAACCTTTGTGACTCGGAAAATAACTCGAGCTGCAACCCGTATTAAGCTTGGATTACAGAACAAGTTATACCTGGGAAATCTAGAAGCCAAACGCGACTGGGGACATGCTCAGGATTACGTAGAAGCCATGTGGCTTATGTTGCAGCAAGATCAACCGGATGATTATGTGGTAGCAACAGGAGAGTCTTACTCAGTAAAAGAATTTGTAGAACGAGTCTTTAATTCTCTGGGCTTAAACTGGCAGGACTATGTAGAGATTGACCCACGTTATTTCCGGCCTACCGAAGTTGAATATTTATGGGGTGACCCCGCTAAGGCTAAGCAAAAACTTGGCTGGCAGCCCAAAGTGGGTATTGATGAACTGGTTAGGCGTATGGTTGAATATGACCTCGAGTTAGCCAAGCAGGAAAAGGTTTTGAAAGATGCGGGTCATACAGTAGCATTGCGTGGAGTTGCAAATGGCTGAATTAGCCAAGAATGCCAAGATTTATATTGCTGGACATCGGGGATTAGTGGGCTCAGCCCTAATGCGAAAACTCGAGTCTTTAGGTTATGCGAACCTTGTTACACGTAGCAGCAAAGACCTGGACCTCAAAAACCAGGCAGCAGTAAATGACTTTTTTAGACACGAAAAACCTGAATATGTATTTTTAGCGGCAGCAAAAGTCGGTGGGATTTTGGCTAATGCTAGCTATCCTGCCCAATTTCTCTATGACAATCTAATGATTGCGTCTAACGTGATAGATGCGTCCTATCGGCATGGTGTTAAGAAACTCCTCAATTTGGGCAGCTCTTGTATATATCCAAAGTATGCAGAGCAACCTATAAGGGAAGATTCATTGCTTACGGGTCAGCTCGAGTACACTAACCGTGCTTACGCCATTGCCAAAATTGCTGCGATTGAACTCTGTGACAAATATCGTGAACAGTATGGTTGTGATTTTATCTCGGCGATGCCCACTAATCTTTATGGTCCAGGTGATAATTTTGACTTGCAAAATAGCCATGTTTTACCTGCTTTGATTCGTAAGTTTGTAGAGGCAAAAGACCTAGATCAAGCTGTTATAGAAATATGGGGTACGGGTAGTCCTAAGCGAGAATTCCTCTATGTTGATGATATGGCAGAGGCTTGTATTTACTTAATGAATCATTTTTCAGAGCCAGGTCCTATCAATGTGGGGACAGGTGAAGACCTTAGTATCGCTGATTTAGCTAGGCTGGTTATGAAGACTGTGGGTTATGAGGGAGAACTTGTATTTGATACCAGCAAGCCGGATGGCACACCTCGTAAACTCCTTGATGTTTCACGCCTATCTAGAGCAGGATGGAAAGCCCAGACTACCCTTGAAGAAGGTATTCGTAAAACTGTGCTTTGGTATGTGAGTCATAGAACGCCAGTTGCTGTTGTATAAGCGATAAACTAATTTGTGGCATTTCTGTTAAATTGCTTCAAAGAGCATTCGTCTCGTATTAAAGCTTGGTTATGGCTTTGGGGGGGACTAAGTGGTTTTTTGATTCTTAGTCGTATAGTGGCTAAGGATTGGCAATCTATTCCTTTTTTGATTTTACAGTTTTGCTTTTGGCTTTTAGTAAGTTGGCTTTGGCTACCAAGAAAATGGCTGCCAACTTTATTTTTTTGTGTTGCTTTACTTTTTACTTTTGGAGGGTTTGTACAACGTTGGTTGCTTTCCAATTCCTGGCGCACTACCTCAAGTAGTTCTGGACAAATTGAGCAGGCAGGATTGACTGGTCAGGGTGCAGTGAATATTGTAAGTTCTAGTAGCCAAGGTCGAGCTGGATTACGGAGTTGGCGTTTAGATCCAGTTACTCAAGATTTAAAGATTTCCCTCGAGCTAAGGCTTGTTGGAGGGCAGATGAACTGGTTTTGGTTTGGTAAAGAGGCCCAGCTAGAATCTATGTCATCTTATACCCGTTGGTATCATCCAAAAGGTCAAATCAGTCGGCGATTTTATATAGGGGAGCCTCTTAGAGATAAAACATTTAGAGTGAGTTTTCAGGCCCGTTCAGCCGAGGCGGTGTGTGGTCGTCTAAGATTTATTGATCGGCCAGTCAGTGTGCGTAGCCGTCAGGAACTTTGTACAAGCACCGCTTGGCAGAGCTTCAGCTTTGAATGGAAGCCCTCTGCAGAGGCCCAAGGAAAATTCTTAGAAATTGTACTCGACAATGTTGCAACTACTTATTTTGACATTGCCCAAGTCAAGCTCGAGCGTTGGCAGGATGGTTGGCTAGATATGCCTCCAGCAGCACCTACTGGGGTAGGCATTGGCTTAATATGGGCAGATAAACCGGCTGGACCTAGCCCAGAATTTCGTTTTTTACCTTCGTCTGAGTGGCAGACTTATACCTTTAGCTATAGTGATGCCCAACTGCTTTCTAAGGAGCGGCTTTTAACTTATCTTGATCTTGAGCCATCCTTAGCTGTCGAAGTTAAGAATGTAGTTATCCAATCACTTACTCCTGGAACGATCCAGCCTATAGCCCTTCCTAGGGTAATTCGGCAAACCTTGTTTTCCCCTCATGCCAATTTAGCTGGTCATATGATAGCTGTCGTTACACTTTCTTACTTTGTTCTTGGGCAATCAATTGGGTTGGGTACAGTAGCTCTCATAGTTTCAGTGGCGAGTATTTGGCTTACAGGGAGTCGGACTGCTTTTTTGGCAATTTTATTAGCTTTTATGTTGCTACTTTACTTTATGGCCAAGAGAAGACGCTGGCTAATTTACAGTATTTGTGCCGTGATGTTAGCAGGGAGCATAGGTTTTTTTGGTCTTAGTCGTTTAGGTAGACTGATTGAATTTGATAATGAAGCTACTCCACGGCCAGAAATCTGGCGTTTGGCTTGGCAAGTTTTTCGTGAAAATCCTCTGACAGGTCTTAGTTCTGAAGAATTTAGAGGCTATGCTTTAGAGCGAGGTGTTGGAGTAGAAGCAGGTGGTGTGACACATGCCCATAATTTTTTGCTTTACCTAGCTTCTACTTATGGGATTTTTGGTCTAATAGCCAGTTTATGGTTGACTGGGGGGTTACTTTGGCTTGCATGGAATTGGGGTAGATGGCGTGCTTTAGCCTTTATAGTCCCCATATTTTTTATGAATATTTTTGATGTATCTCTTTTCTATATAGGGGTAATTTTGCCACTATGCCTAGTCTTAAACAGTTTCTGGAAACAGTCAAACATAAAAGCCAGATAAATAAATGAGTAAACGATTAAAAATGAATTAAGATCCAATTTGTAATTTGTGACAGTTGAAGGATAATACCAAGGCACTCTCTGTTAAAAATGTAATAGACACTCCTGATTCTTTTTGATTGACAGAAGAATCTCGAGGGTAAACCCTAAGAGGTGATTTTCTTGCGTTATCTTGTCTTATTGCTAATTCTTATTTTGATAGCTTCTTGTAGTGCCCCTACACCTCCTAGTCCGACTTCCACGATAATTTATGATGATGTACCTGAAGATATGGGAGATGATAGTTTACCCCTCATTCCTGAAGATCGAGTTACCTTTGATGTACAGGGTGATATCTGGTCTGGGGTAATCAATAACCCAAAGGCTCATCAAGAAGGAACTTGGTCACAGGTGTTTGACTGGCCACTAATTGCTTACAATGCGGCTTTGTTACCTGATGGTAAAGTATTTACTTTTGGTTCTAATCCGGTAGATCAGTATATAAAAAATGGTAGGGCATTTTATAATGATGTTTGGTCTCCAGATATGGGGCTAGGATTAGAATCTCATACAACCCTACAAAATACCTCGGCAACCAATTTATTTTGTGCTGCCCAAATGCTACTTAATGATGGCGAGCTTTTGATTGCAGGAGGCGACAAAACAGAAATTGATCAGGTCGAGACAGGAGATGATGGGGTTTTGAACAATGCAGGTGTACAAGATCTCAACCTTTTTGATTATCGCAGTTCAAAAATAACACTTTCACCGCTGCAAATGACTCAAGGCCGCTGGTATCCTACTATGACAACTCTTGCTAACGGTGATGTTTTAGTACAAGGTGGAATTGATATTACGAGGCAACCAAGCATCACGCCAGAAGTATGGTCTTCTGAAGGTGGTTGGAAGGTTTTATCAGATGCGACTTCTGCTACAGCATATAACGAATCTTGGAGTTATCCTTTTAGCTTTTTGGCACCTAATGGAAAAGTGTTTGTTGCAGGCAAGGGTAGAAATATGTGGTACATAGACCCAGATGATAATGGCTCAATACAATATGTAGGTGTGCGTGAAAATTTAGTGCGATCCCAAGGGTCAGCTGTAATGTATGGTGAAGGTAAGATATTGATTGTTGGTGGTGGGGCTAATCCATCAAATTCAGCTTTGAAGATTGATATTAGCGGTGAGAATCCAATAGTGGAATCAACCGAACATATGTCTGTTTCACGCAAATTTTTAGATGCTACTTTACTGGCAGATGGTCAGGTTTTTGTTAATGGTGGAAGTTATCTGTTGGGTGACGGGACTATGCAATCTGCTGTTTATACTAGCGAGATTTGGAACCCTGACACAGGTCAGTGGTCATTGAGTGCTACTGCTCAGCGTCCGAGAATGTATCATTCCACGGCTCTTTTATTGCCTAATGGTACTGTGCTAACAGCTGGTGGTGACCGTCCTACGGCAGCTCGTAATTTTAATGCTGAAATTTACTACCCACCCTATCTTTTCAAGAAAGATGGTTCAGGTGACTTTGCACCCAGACCAAGTATTGTAGCTATGTCAGATGTTGACTATGGTCAGTCGTTCATGGCAACGTTTGGGAATGCAAACGAAGTGAGTCGGGTGACTTTAGTAAGATTTGGTTCAGTGACCCACGGCTTCAACATGGATCAGCGTTTCTTAGAGCTCAGAGTTTAATCAATTTGAAAATCGCCTGACTATTCAAGCCCCATCTAAACCCGAACTAGCTCCTCCTGGTTACTACATGATGTTTATTTTTGATGAAAACGGCGTACCTTCGGAAGCCACTACCGTACACTTAAAGCCTATTGCAGATAAATAGATAGAGGCTAAAAAAATACCGCCCCAGCACGTTTAATCTCAAAATTAGTGTTTAGGTGACCAGCTCCAAACGTAGTGAGACCGAATTTGATAGTACGAAGTTTATGTGAAACATACCTGCGGTATAAACTAGGAAGACTCAGCATATAAAAATCAAAAACACCGTCATTGACGGTGTTTTTTTGGTGGAGTTGAGGGGATTTGAACCCCTGACCCCCTGCATGCCATGCAGGTGCGCTCCCAGCTGCGCCACAACCCCAAGGCTTGTTTAGCTTACGTGGTTTAAAGATAGTGTGTCAAGCAGGTTTTTGATATTTATATAAAAAACAAGGGGTTTTTAGACCCCTTGTTAGCATTTTAAGAATGAAATTCGTTTAACGGCGAGCGCGCTGTTGGCGTGGAGCTGCGTTGGTTACCTTAACATTCTTGGCCTGCAAACCTTTTTGACCTTTTTCAACTTCATATTCCACTTCATCGCCCTCATTTAGATTGCGATATCCGTCACTATTGATAGCTGAAAAATGTACAAATACATCTGCGCTACCATCGTCTTGTGCGATAAAGCCAAAGCCTTTATCTCCGTTAAACCATTTTACTTTTCCTGTTGCCATGCAACTTTCCTAACCGCCCGTGAAGGGCAAAAAACAATTTCGAGCCTGGGCTCGAGTCACGAAAAAGCTATTTAACTCTATCGGAACAATTTTAACTATAGGGGATTTAAGCTAAAAATGCAAGGTATAAAGTAACATTATTAAATATTAATGTACTTTTTGAAATCTAGATATGTGTGTAAAGTGTGTAAATGCCCTCAACACAGAAGGATAGGGTTGTGATAATCTCTCTGAAGCCCCGTCGGCTCTACGCGGTGGCGACCCTCGAATTAGGTCAGGTCGGAAGAAGCAGCCTTAAGGGGTGATCGTCAGGTGCCGTAGAATACCGGCGGGGTTATTTTTAGAGAGGTATCATCTCGTTTCAAAGTGGTACTCATTTGCTAAAAAGCTATCATTTCAAAGGAATAAGTACCCCAACACAATTAAGTTAAACTTAAATTTTCGGAAATCTGAATCTACAAAGGACTTTTCACTAAAACGTACTAAAAGATTAGTTTAATCTAATTTAGTACCGGTACTTAATTCTTTTGGGGAAGCCTTTTAGGCTTCCCCAAAACTCAAGGGGACCGCTCTAGGGCGAGTTGGATGAGGTGTCTGATCAGGTGGGCATAGGATATGCCAGAGGCTTCCCATAACTTAGGGTACATGCTTGTTGTGGTAAAGCCTGGCATAGTGTTAATTTCATTTAAGTAAAGGTTTCCGTCATAAAAAAAGTCCACTCTGGCGAGTCCAGCCGCGTCTAGAGCCTTAAAAGCTTTTAGAGCTAAATTCTGGCATTCTAGGGCTAGATTTTTAGGAATATCGGCAGGGATATTTAGGTGGGCTAAACCTTCGGTATATTTGGTTTCATAGTCATAAAAATCGCTTTGGAAACTGATTTCTCCAACCACGCTTGTCTTGGGGTCATCATTGCCTAAAATAGCAACCTCGAGTTCTCTGGGTTTATCTAGACCTTGTTCAATAATAATGCGGCGGTCATATTTGACAGCCTCGTTGAGGGCTTGTTTCAGTTCAGTTTGATTCAGAGCTTTGCTAATTCCTACCGAAGACCCTAAATTGGCAGGTTTGACAAAGAGTGGAAAACGGAGGTTTTCAAGCCTTTGAAGGACATGCTCTGGGCTCTCGAGCCATTCCTTGCGATTGACTAGGCTAAAGGCTACCTGAGGTAGCCCGTGAGCAGCAAAGACAGTTTTCATCATTATTTTGTCCATGCCCACAGCACTGGCCAGAACATCTGAACCCACAAAGGGAAGCCTCATCAGCTTGAGCATTCCCTGAATACTGCCGTCTTCACCATAAGGACCGTGCAAGAGCGGGAAAACCACATCAAAGGCTTGAGGGTCAATATGTTGCAACTCGAGGTTCTGAACGGCTTGGAGCGTGTTTTGGGTTTCGCTACTACGACCCTGGGTTAGGGCTTGCAAAGAAACCTGAGCAGGTAAAAGCTTGCCACTTTTATCAATAACTAGTGAGGTGACTTCAAACTCATCTCCAGCAGCTCTAATAACAGAACGAGCGGAGGAGAGTGAAACCTCATGCTCTTCGGATTGACCACCACACAACAACAGGACTCGAGGTTTAGGCATTTCTAACCTCAAAAAATAATACAATGTGTAAGTTACACATCACACGTATACTCTACGATGTAAGAAGACAAAGGGTCAAGTCGGGAAAATACGAACCCTTTCTCGAGGATAATTTCACAGCTAGCTAGTCATTGTCTACTTTTTAATAAACATTTTATCTTGCTTCCTCTACCATCATTCTATGGTGGTAGAGGAGGATTATGTTCGTCGGAACTAAGCGTCGGGTTATCAAAATCTCTGAAGGTAAGTTTCATTGCCCACAGTGCCATCAGCATACCAGCTATACCCGCAAAAGAGATTTGCAATATATGACGGTACTTTTTGTACCACTCTACCCCACTGATGACATGGTGGTGGACTATATAGAATGCGGCTCTTGCAAGAGGCAGTTTCATACCAGTCAGAATATAGCCCTTAGTTAATATAGCAAGTAGTAAACTCGGTCTCACCCGTAGGTAAACTCAGGGTTCGGAGCGGGTCACTTACACATTGATTTCGAGATTAAACGTGCTAGGTAAAATTTATCTAGGCAGTATTGATAGAGATAATTTTGTAGCCTCTAAGTCCTCATACGAAATGAGCTTAGATTTATTTTCACAGTTCTCGCTAAGAAGTCCTTTGTAAATTAACATTCTCAAAAAACATAAGACTAACTTAATTGTGTTTGGGTACTAATCTACTTATTTGCTATGTCTACCTTGCTGTCTTTTCATGGTCATTAAACCCTCAGCAGCAAATATCAGCAGTGCCATCCAGATCAAGATAAAGCCAATCAATCTTTGCTGATTAAAAGGCTCATCATAAATTAAAAGCCCTATTAAAAATTGAATGGTTGGAGCAATATATTGCAAAATACCTACCAGCGATAAAGGAATACGAAAAACGGCTAGGGCAAATAGGAGTAAGGGTGCAGACGTGGCTAGCCCAGTAGCTATCAGGAGTAAATCAGAAGCAAGGCTGTAATGAAAAAACACTCCCTGATTTTGGCTTTCGGAGTAGATTAAGTACACTAAAGCTGGTAAAAAAAGAACGGCCGTTTCGAGGGTCAAACCATGCAGCGAACTTAGGGGCGCAAGTTTTTTTACCAAAGCATAGGTGGCCCAGGTAATGGCTAAAGAAAGTGAAATCCAGGGCAAAGAACCAAAGGCAAAGGTTAAATATAAAACGCCGCCGGCTGCAATCATAATAGGAATCCACTGACCTAAACGCAAACGCTCTTTAAGAAAAAAGACCCCCATCAATACACTAATTAGTGGGTTAATAAAATATCCTAGGCTGGTTTCAATAATAAAGCCTTGATGGACAGCCCAGACATAAATAAACCAGTTCAGGCCCACCAAAAGAGCCGCCAGGGTATAGACCATTAAAATTTTAGAGTTTTGAATAGACTGGCGAAATACCTTCCATTGTCCTGAAAGGAAAATAACCACACTTAGAAAAATAAATGACCACACAATGCGGTGACTTAGAACCTGAAAGACTGGAACATGTCCTAGAAATTTCCAGTAAATAGGTAATAGCCCCCATAGGATGTAAGCCCCGATAGCATAATAGATACCTTTATTCATAATAAAGATAAATAGAGACGAGGGAAGGAAGATAATAAAATATCTTTCTTCTTGTCTCACCTTTAATTTGATTGCTTAGTTTTAACGGGTCATTCACAGTTTATGAGCTTTCACTAATCCACCAAGGCCTGATACGTCAAAATTCTAAACTCTTTGGTTAGTGAATAAAAATCAGAGGGCATGAATTGGGTCATGACAATACCCAATAAATCTTCTACAGGATCAACCCAATAATTGGTCATAGCTGCACCACCCCAGCCATGACTGCCTACAGAACCATGCCTGGCACTAGCAGCCACATCTTCTAAGACTTCAACACCTAGACCAAAGCCATAACCTGCAATAGGAAAACCGCCAATCTCTAAGGGGCGTATAGGTTTGGGTACATGATTCATGGTCATAAGTTCTATAGTCTTGCGGCCTAAAAGCTGTGTCCCTTCAAAGACACCTTTGTTGAGAAGCATTTGTGCAAAGTGGGCATAGTCAGAAATCGTAGAAACCAAACCACCTCCGCCGGACATTCCTGATACAAGCACATCATGGTTAATAAAAGGACTATTTTCTGGGGTATCAAGTGGATAAATGGGGCTGCCAATAGGAATTTGGCTAAAGTCCACACCCAAAGCAAAATTTTCTACTGGGCAATACACATTAGTAAAGTGTTCTAATTGTTCTGGCTTGACTCTAAAGCTAGTATTGTGCATGTAAAGCGGTTTGAAGATTCTATTTTCCAAAAAGCTTTCAAAAGACTCATCGGCCACAACTTCTATCAGATGTGCCAAGACATCCACCGAATAGCTATATCGCCACTTAGTACCTGGCTGAAATACCAAAGGTAAATCTGAAAGCATTTCTACAAACTCTTTAAGACGCACATCTCGAGGATTAACATTTAAGTTTCTATAGAGCTGGTCAACTGGTGTATCTTGAAACCAGCCATAGCTAAGCCCAGACATATGCGTTAGTAAATGCTGAATGGTCATGGGTGTTTGTTGAGGCTCGAGTTTTAACCCTTGATGCTCAGAAGCCTTGTGTACCTTAGTACCCTTAAACATAGGCAAGTATTTAGACACAGGTTCGTCTAACATAAATTTGCCTTCTTCTAAAAGCATCAATGCAGCAACCGATGTAATGGGCTTGGTCATCGAGTAAATGCGAAAAACACTCTCTTGGGTCATGGGTGCAGCGTTCACACTACCAAAACTTTGCTGATAAGCTACATGTCCCTTGCGAAGGATCAGAGCATTGATACTTGCTAAATAGCCCTTATCAATATAGCCTTGCAAGTGTTTACTTAAACGCTCGAGGCGTTGACTAGAAAACCCTAGTTGTTCGGCGGCTATTTTAGACATATTTATTTCCCTTTCCAAACAGGCTCACGTTTTTCCACAAAGGCTTTGGGGCCTTCTTTAGCATCTTCAGAATCTAACATTGCTTGATACGCAGCTAGCTTACCACTACGCATAAGTGCATAGCTTTCTTGTACATTAAGAGCTTGGGTAGCGCGAGTTACTTCTTTAACTGCAGCAATAGATAAAGGCGCGGCTTTGATGATGGTGTGAGCAAATTCTCGAGCTTTTTCTAAAAGTTGAGCTTGTGACACAACAGCATTAACTAATCCCCAACGCAAGGCTTCATTGGCATCCATCCGCCGACCCGTAAGCAGCATCTCCATAGCAATATGATAGGGCAAACGCTTAGGCAATCTAAACAAAGCAGCATCCGCTAAAACACCAACAAAAATTTCAGGTAAGAAAAATTGGGCATGGTCAGCAGCCACAATTAAATCACAAGCCAGAGCCAGTTCAAAGCCTCCACCTACAGCCATACCGTTGACTGCTGCAATCACTGGCTTATTCAAATCATGCATTTCGGTAATGCCAGCAAAACCACCAACGCCACAATCACTTTCAATAGCTTCACCACTAGCTGCTGCATTCAAATCCCAACCTGCTGAAAAGAATTTTTCACCTGCACCAGTAATAATCGCTACACGCAAATTGGGGTCATCACGAAAGTTGGCAAAGACGTTACCCATATCACGACTGGTCTTTGCGTCAATCGCATTGGCTTTAGGGCGATCTAAAGTTATTTCCGGAATCTGTCCATTGTTCCTAACGTGAATAATAATTTCACCTGACCTTTTGTTGATTCTATCGTAATTTTAATAGTCACAATTGGGTTTATGGTCATGCCTTAACGAACACCTAACCGTTAGCCTTCCTACTTTTTCACCTCCCTTTTTCATGCCGACTGGAGCGTAATTCGTTGATTGAAAGCTAAGTGCGATGCAGAAACATCAAAAATAAACAAAGCGAAATGGAGGCATCTGACACACTAACTACTTACACAGCTTAGCTTTTCAGTGTCCGACCTGGTATTTCTTACACTGCCCCAAACTTCTCCATTTCGCTATTGCTCCAGTCGAAGTGACCAACCCTCTCTCTTAACCTCATCCATCTTTGGATGGAAGTAACGTTTGCTGGTTTAGCCTATAGTATTTGTTTAAGGTTGTTAGCAGCAACCCAAACAAAGGATATATCGAGTAAAGTGTAAAACCTTAGAAAAATTAATCATACTTGTAATGCTGTACTATAGGTCATTCGTTGTTTATTACGTTAAATCTGTAACTACTAGGAGGTGTGAGATGGTTTGGTGGCAAGCTTTAAGTGCTTTGCAACAAGTGTTCTGGGTATTGGCAATTCTCTCGAGTAGTTTTTTCCTAATCAGTAACTTGCTTTCACTACTTGGCTTTGATGGATTTGAAACCGATATAGACACTGACTCAACACAAGGCTCTACAGGAGAACTGCTCGAGTTCCTAAGTTTTCGCAATATCGTGGCATTTACTTTAGGGTTTTCCTGGACTGGCGTTTTGTTTTATCCGCAATTCAAAGGATTGTCATTGTTGCTAGCACTGCTAGTCGGATTTGGATTTGCTGTCTTAAATCAATGGCTCATGAAAAAGCTACAGGGTTTAGAAAGCAGTGGAACCAGCAATATCAATCAGGCCATTGGGCAGGAAGCTAGGGTGAGTGTAGCGATTAATGCCGAGATGAAAGGAAAGGGAAAAGTTTTGGTGCGTGTGGGTGAACGTGAAATGGAACTTCTGGCAGTAACAGAAGATATCCAAAGCCTTAGTCGTGGCGAAAAGGTACAGGTCTACAATGTAGAAGATAATATAGTTTTTGTTTCACGTGAAGATAAACTTGGTATTCGTTCGCTTTAGTTTATGCGTTGATTCAAAGTGTTTTTCATAATAGTTTTTTCGTGATGTATTATTTTTATTTTTACTTTGGTGTAATGATAACGGCATGATACGCCCTGTTAAAACGGCATGATGCTATGAAATGAGGCGGAAGCCACGCCCTGTTAAAACGGCATAATACGCCCTATATTCAAGGAGGAAAAAATGTTTAATGCAGCAATTATGGTAGGTATTGCAGTTGTATTTGCACTCTTGGTGATCATCTATTGGGTCAGTCGTTATCGCCGTTGTCCATCCAATAAAATTCTGGTGGTTTACGGCCGTGTAGGTACGGGCAAAAGTGCCAAAGTGATTCACGGTGGAGGTGCTTTTGTGTGGCCCATTATTCAAGATTATGACTATCTTGATTTGGTTCCCATGACTATTGACATCAATCTTAAAAGTGCTTTGTCCAAACAAAATATCCGTGTAGATGTGCCTTCGCGTTTTACAGTGGCTATCAGCACCGATCAAACCAGCATGGTCAATGCGGCTGAGCGTATGCTTGGACTCAAACGTGCTGATATTGAAGAGCTTGCCAAAGATATTATTTTCGGTCAGCTTAGGGCCACCATTGCCACTATGGATATTGAAGAAATTAATTCTGACCGTGAACGTTTTGAAAAAGCCGTGATGGACAATATAGAAACCGAGCTTCGCAAAGTTGGTCTTAGCGTAATTAATGTGAACATCAGTGATATTAGTGATGAAGGTGGTTATATTGAGGCCTTAGGTAAAAAAGCAAGCACTCAAGCAGTGAATCAGGCCAAAATTGACAGTGCCGATGCTGAGAAAAAAGGTGAGTCGGGTCGGGCACTGGCTTTACAAGATCAGCGTGTGGCTGTAGCCGAAGCAGAAGCGCAAGCCCAGCTTGGTGAAAACAACTCGAGAGCCCGCATTGCCAACTCGGAAGCGCAGCTTAAAGTGGCCCAAGCCGAGGCTCAAAAAGTAGCAACAGTTGCCGAGCGCACCCGCCGTGCCGAAGCCGAAGTGGAAGCCTATAAAGCCGAGCAGATGGCCCAGCTCGAGCGTGCCAAAGCTGAAAAAGCCAAACTGGAAGCAGAAACGATTGTGCCCACACAAATTGCCCGTGAACAAACTATTCTCGAGGCGGAGGCAATTGCTGAATCATCAAAACACCAAGGTATCGGCGAAGCTGAGCGCATCAAAGCCATTCTCGAGGGTCAAGCTGATGGTTTCGCTAAAATCGTGCAAGCAGCCGGTGGCGATGCCAATGCAGCAGTACAACTGCTCTACGTGCAGCAATTACCTGAATTGATGAAAATTCAAACCGAAGCTATGAAGCAAATTAAGTTTGGAGATATTACGTTAATTGGTGGAAGTCAGGAAGGTCAAAGCGGCATTTCTAATGTGATTAAAGAATTGAGTATGGGTTTGGCTGGGGCTAGTGCGATAGGGCAACAGTTAGGGATTCCGTTTTTACAGGGGCAGCAAAAGACACATGTTGAATCAAGCAAAACAGCGTAAAGAAATATCAGTGAAATCACATGTTAATTTAGATCTGTGTTCAACAAGGGGCTTAAGCCCCTTGTTGAACACGAGTGTCGTTAGCTTTCGAGAATGCAATGATTGTTTATTGAACCTTATCCAGCGTAGCAATTAACCTTTGCACATCTTCATCACTGGTGTAATGCACAAAAGACAACCTAAGCACACCCGTATTGACATCAATCCCCAATGCTTCAACCACGCGGTAAGCATAAAAATGCCCCCAACCACACATGAGGCCTTCTTTACCTAATTCAGTAGCTAGCGTTTGTGGTAGATGATTCTTGGGCAAGATAGCTAGGGTGGGGGCACGGTGTTCAGTAGTCTTAGGTCCAATGAGTTTATAGTTAGGATGATTGTTCAGATAATTTAGTAAGGGCTCGAGTCTAGCTGTTTCAGCAGTGCGAAACAGATCATGAACTCTATGTGATTTTTCTTGACTAGAAACTGCATCTCCATAGTGATGTTTGTAAACAGCATCAAAATAATCAGTCACGCCTTTGGCAGCAGCTACCTGAGCATGGTCAGGCCCAGCAGGAATAAGACGTTTGTTCAGCTCGCTATCATTAAAAAAGTGACTCTGGTTTTTAAGTTTAGTCATGGTATTGCTGCGTACAACAAACGCTCCTTGATGAGGGCCGTAAGTTTTATAAAGCGAGAATACATAAATGTCTACACCGAGTTCAGTCACATCAGGAAACCCGTGACCTGCATACGATACGCCATCACAAACTACTACCGCACCAATCTCATGAGCTAGTTTGGCCCAGTCTTTTACTGGATTGATTTCGCCAACAACATTGGAACAATGCGGGAAGGCTACCAGTTTAGTTTTTTCAGTGAGTAACGCTTGCAATGAAGGAGTCTCGAGGCTGGCTGTTTCTGGGTTGACTTTCCACTCTTTTATGACCATGCCATACTCAGCTAACCGCCGCCAAACTCCGCCATTAGCTTCGTGATCTTGATTGGTGACAATGATTTCATCACCAGCTTTTAAGTATCCGCGCATGGCCTGGGCTAGCACATAGGTGTTTTGCGAAGTAGAAGGTCCAAAGAATACTTCGTCAGAAGATACATTCAGATATTCGGCGAAACTCTCATAGCTTGCGTCCATAGCTTCACCAGCAATTCTCGAGGCTGGATGATCAAAATAAGGTTGAACTTTGGTTTTGCGGTAATAGTTCGTTAACAAATCAATGGTTTGCTTGCAAGCATAAGAACCACCAGCATTTTCAAAAAAGGCCTGACTAGAAAGACTGGGTTCAGAAAAGGCAGGAAATTGCTGGCGAACAAAGTTAAGGTCTAATGTTTTCATAGTCAGGAGTTTAACACTTCTGTCTTTTCCTCGAATGTGCATTTTGGCTTAAAACTGTCACTTTTGTGCTAAACTGATAGAATGGAACGTTTTAGTAAGGCTATGGAAATTGGAGACAATGGTCGTGTTGTGCTTCCTAAAGAAGTAAGAACCAAACTTTCAGTGGGCAAGGGTGATGAAGTTCTTTTTATTATCGAGAATGATGAAATCAAAGTCACTACTCGAGCTGCTCTAGTTAAAAAGCTTGGTGGAATCTTTGCTAAAACGGATGGGCATGATCTTAGTGATGAACTTCTAGAAGATAGACGTAAAGAGGCAAAGCGTAAAGAATGGTAATTGACTCGAGTGCATTAATTGCTTTTCTTCGTCATGAAACTGGCTATCAAAAGGTCGAACGATTACTCTTAAAAGGTGGCCTACTATTATCGACCATTAACCGTACTGAAGTGAAGGGAAAATTAGTTGGTATGGGAGTTTTTACCCCTAAACAAGTTGATGAGGTGCTGGTAAATCTTGGCGAATTACTTGAGATGGTTCCTTTTGACGTAGAGCAATCTGATTTGGCATCCTATTACTATGCTAGGAGAAATCCTTATAATCTTTCGCTGGGTGATAGTGCTTGTCTAGCTTTAGCAGAAAGCCGTAAGCTGGATGTTTTGACTGCAGAAGTAGCATGGTTAAAACTGCCACATTTGCCAATAAAGGTCATCACTATTCGTTAACTTTTGTTCGTATAACCGCATCTATTGCTATGACCCCTTTACCCTTTGACATCACAAATAATGGATTAATATCTACTTCTAAAAGACTATCTATATTGTCTTCAGTGAATTTAGCCAGTTTCATAACTGTATCTACAAGGGCCTCCATATCTGCTATCTTTTGCCCACGATAGCCTGTAAGTAATGGATACATTTTAAGCCTAGAAAGTGCATCTTGAATATCCTTCTTCTGAATAGGAAATAAAAGGCTTTGGGTATCCTTAATAAGTTCAACCCATATCCCGCCCATTGCTAAAGTGAGTGAAAGACCAAACTGAGGATCTCTTGAAATTCCTAAGAGCATTTCGGCAATAGGCTTGCTAGCCATTTGCTCTAAAAGGAAAGTATCTCCCAAGTGCTGAATGTTCTTAACGGCTTGTTTAACGTCTGCTTTTGTTTTGAGATTCAGCTCTACACCACCTACATCTGATTTATGGATGATAGTGTCAGAAAGTATTTTGAGGACTACAGGAAAACCGAGCTTTTCGGCTTTTTTAGAGGCATCGGCAGATGTACAGACCAGAGATTTGGGGACAGGTATACCATAAGACTGTAATATCTTTTTACCTTTCACTTCATTGAAAGTGATTTCTTCACCATGTCTAAGTCTTGCTTTAGCTACTGCTTTGGGTAAAGCTTTTTGTTTTCCATAAAGAAGATTTGCACCTTTAATAGCAACTAGGCATTCTTCCATGCCTTGCATAGGTGCAATACCTTCTTTGATTAAAGCTTCTCTTACATCTTCTGGTAGCGTTTCTGGCAGGCTGCTTACAACAGCACCTTTGGTATTTTGCAATTGAACTGCATTTGTAAAGGCTCGAGTGGTTTTATCCCAATCACTGCGGTTACGCCCTGCTTTTGGGTAATCAAGAATTTTTAGAGTGATAGCTTGCTGGCCTTGCATTAGGGCTGCAAAACATTTGGTTTGGGCATTTTCGTTTCCCCAGATATAGGTGTGATAATCCAGTGGGTTACTCAATTCTACTTTTTCACCTAAAACATTAAACAGAGATTGATGTTGAGATTTACTTAAGCTTGGAAAGTTTAGTCCTTGTTTACTTGCTAGGTCAGCTATAAGCGCAGCTTCACCACCTGAGCAACTGATTGAAGCAATACCGGTAGGTTTGAGTGGACCCACAATACTTAAAAATTTTAGTGTTTCAATAAATTGTGGCAGTGTATGTACTCGAGTAATTCCTAAGCGTTCAAAGAGAGCGTCATAAAGTTTGTCTGCGCCAGCGAGTGAACTGGTGTGGCTGAGAGTGATTTGCTTACCTTCTTCTGAAGAGCCAGTTTTAAGTACTGTGATAGGTTTTTTATATTTTAGAGCCTTGAGGGCTGCTTTGGAAAAAGCATGAATATCACCTAAGCCCTCGAGGTGTAGCCCAATAGCCGTAATGTGTTCATCATCTAGGAAGGCTTCTATATATTCATGAATAGCAACGCCAGCTTGATTGCCCACTGAAATAAGATAAGCTAGTGGTAGTGAGCGTTCTTGCATAGTGACATTAAGGGCAATGTTGCCACTTTGCATAATCACAGCAACACCCTGCTCTACATGTTTTCCGCCGTGCTGGTCAGGCCACAGAGCAACCCCATCAATATAATTTAAGAGCCCATAACAATTTGGTCCCACAATGGCCATATCGCCCATCGCATTTTGTAAACGCTGTTGAGCTTCACGACCTTCTTCTCCTACTTCGGCAAATCCTGAAGCGTAGCACACTGCACCACCTGCACCACGTTTGGCTAAAGCCGAAACGGCCTCGATGCTTGCCTCTCGAGGGATGGCAATAAATGAAGCATCAGGAGCTTCTGGCAAGGCTTCGATACTTGGAAAACAAGGTTGACCCTCGAGGTCTTGATATTTAGGATTAACAGCCCAGATTTTTCCAGTGAAGCCAATAGACTTGCATTGGCGAATTACTTCGGCGGCAGGTTTGCCACCGATGACGGCAATAGTTTTAGGATGAAGTAAACGCTCGAGAGATGTCATAGTTATAGCCAGCTCGAGTCCTGCTTTACTTCAATCAAAGTAGGTTTATCTTTGCTAAAACTTTCTTTGACGGCTTGCACAAAGATATCTTGTGTACTTGCTAAAACAGCATCGCATCCATAAGCTCTAGCAAGAGCCAAAAAATCTGGATTATGCTGACGAATTTGTGTAGGTGGAATATTCACGGCTTCCATGCCGCGCTCAATTTCGCCAAGGCTGTCATTATTCCAAAGTAAAATAGGAAAGCCTAATTTATGCTCTACTGCCGTTCCTAATTCTTGTAAAGTATATTGAAATCCAGCATCGCCAATGATGGCGATTATATCTCGTTTGGGTTGAGCAAATTTTGCCCCGATAGCAACCGGAAGTGCAAAGCCCAAACTGCCATAGCCTGCTGGATGAAGCCAGCATTTGGGTTTATGAATAGGGAGTAAGTGTGTTGCAGAATAAGCCAGTTGGGTCATATCAGAAACGACGACTGTATCTTCTTTTAAACTCTGACGCAAGATGTTAAGCAAATGCTGATGTTGTTGCTCGAGGGGTGAAAGCCCAGAGAGAATTTGTTTCTTGAGTTGTGCGACTTTTAAGGTGGTGGCTTCACTCGAGCGAGAGCTATTTTTTGTAGCCTGTCTAAGGGCTTGAGTTGCCAGTTTGGCATCGGCGTGAATAGCAACCTCAGCAGGATAGAGATCAGTCAGTTTATTTTCATCAATGTCAATGCGAATAAGCTGGCCTGAGAATGAATGTTTGTGATTGTAACTATCAGTATCTGCCAACTCAGTGCCAATGGCTAAAATCACATCGGCTTGACTTAAATGTTCTTGTATACAAACTTGGGTTAGCGTTGTACCTAGTGAAAGGGGATGGCTTTCGGGGATAATGCCTTTACCAGCATTGGTAGTAATTACACTGGCCCCAAAGGTTTCGGCAAGAGATTGAATTTCATCGCTACATTCAACTGCACCGCCACCAGCAAGGATGCAAGGGTTTTTAGAAGACTCGAGTAGCGATATGGCTTTTTGAATCAGAGCCAAATCAGGTTTAAGTTTTCCTCTACTAAGCACGGCTTTAAAATCATTTGATTCTACTTGTTGCCTTAAAATATCAAGTGCAATAGAAAGATGAACAGACCTTGGCCGCTGCGAAAAAATAGCGAAGGCCTGAGCTAGATAGTGCGCTAATTCGTCAACTTGTTTAATGTTGGCACTTAGGGCAGTGAGAGGTTTACTCACTGCGGTTAAATCGGTGACTTCATGCAAATATCCCCAGCCCTTACCCAAGGTATCAGAAGGTGCATCGCTCAAGATGACCAGCATGGGAATAGAGTCTGAGTAGGCTTGTCCTAGAGGTGTAGTGATATTGGTAAGTCCTGGACCTGAAATGACAAAACATACTCCAGGTTTATTGCTTAAGGCTGCGTAACCATAGGCCATAAAACCTGCACCTTGCTCGTGGCGAGTCAAAATGTGCTTAATCTTGCTGCTGGCTAACCCACGGTATAGCTCAAGGTTGTGTACACCGGGGATACCAAAAATGGTTTCGACACCATAGTTCTCGAGATGTTTGACAATGCTTTCGCCAAAGGTCATATAAGCCCTTTCACAAAACGTTCGATACGAGTTGCTGCTTCCTCAAGGTTTTCATCATTCACTGTCAAGCTAATACGCACATGACCTACGGCATTAGGGCCAAAACTATCCGCAGCCAGCACGCTTACTTTTTCTTGCTCATAAAGCTTGTTGGCAAAACCTTGGGCACCTAGACCTGTTGGGCGAACATCCATTAGCAAAAACATTCCACCAGCAGGTGTATGGACATTGATGTTTTTAACTTTGGCTAAGTGTTGACAAAACAAATCACGGCGGTTTCTATAAATGCTTCGCATAGTGACTGTAATAGACTGATCTTGCAAAGCAGTCACCGCAGCATCCTGAATAAACATAGGTGCGCCAAAGAGCATACTCGAGAGCAGGTTGTTAAGGTGCTTACATAACTCCTTGGAGCCAATTACCCAGCCCAAACGCCAACCGGTCATAGCATGAGATTTAGAAAGGCTTGAGATCACAGCAGTTCTATCGGCAATTTCTGTAAGCGTAGTAGCACTGATGGGATTAGTATCGTAATAAATCTCTTTATAGACTTCATCACTGATCAGCCATAAATTATGCTCTTGGCATAATTGGGCCAGAGCATCTAAAGTTTCTTTAGGGAAAATTGCACCTGTGGGATTATTGGGGCTATTAATAATAATAGCTTTGGTACGCGGTGTAATAGCTTTGGCAACATCGGCAACATCAAGCTGAAATTCATTCTCTGAGTGCAATGGAACTGTCACCATCGTTGCACCAGTAGCACCAATAACCCCAGGATAGGTCACATAAAACGGTTCAGGAACAATCACTTTATCCCCTTTAGCTAGTAAACACATAGCGGTAGCAAAGAGTCCACATTGTGTACCCGGCACGACCACAACATTTTCTGGACTTATATTGCCGTAGTAAGCTGCAATTGCTTCGCGCAAATGCAATTCTCCATTAACAGGTGTATAGTGCGTACGGCCTGATTGCAAACTTTGATATAGAGTATCCACCACATTGGTTGGTGTATTCATATCAGGGTCACCAATGGTTAATAAAATAACCTTGGGATTGTGTTTGGCTTCTTTAGCGGCAATGCTATGAAGTTTCCAGGCTTCATTGCTTTCAACTGCAACTTGATTTACAAAAGGTGAAAAATTCATGGTCTAACCCTGGCTTTCATAAGGCCTTAAAAGTGAACGTGAAATAATATGTCGTTGAATTTCACTGGTCCCGTCCCAAATGCGCTCAACTCTTGCGTCACGCCAGAGCCGCGCTAAAGGATTTTCTTCAGCCAGACCCATTCCGCCAAAAATCTGAATAGCTTCATCGGTGACAAAAGCCAGCATTTCTGAAGCGTAGAGCTTGGCTACAGCATAATCCTGATCTTTGGCGATACCTTGGTCATGTTTCCAGGCTGCTTGCAAGGTAAGAAGCTCTGCTGCTTGAAGCTGCATGTACATATCTGCAAGCTTAAATGATACACCCTGAAACTTTCCGATAGCTTGCCCAAACTGTTCACGGGTTGCCGCCCACTGGGTAGAAAGCTCGAGAGCCCTGTATGCTCTGCCCAAGCAGGTTGCTGCCACCTGCAAGCGCGTAGAGGCTAGCCAATCATTGGCAGCGTCAAAGCCTTTATGTTCTTCACCTAAGATATTTTTTGCAGGCACACGGCAATGATCAAACTCGAGGATTGAATTATGATAACCACGATGCGAAACCATCTCATAGCCTTTTTTAACTTCAAAACCTGGAGTGCCTTTATCTACTAGAAAGGCGGTGATTTTCTTTTTAAGACCTCTAGAAGTTTGCTCTTCACCTGTTGCTGCAAAAAGAATCACAAAATCTGCTACATCGGCATGGCTAATAAAATGTTTTACCCCGTTGATAATATAATCATCACCTTCATGCACAGCTTTACATTGCATTCCGCGCAAGTCTGACCCAGCATTGGGTTCTGACATGGCAATGCAATCAATGCGTTCCCCCCGAATAGTCGGCAGCAGGTATTTTTCAATCTGTTCACCCTGGCAAGCTTGCAAGATGTTGCTGGGGTGGGCCACATAAGACAAAAGCCCATAATTGGCTCTGCCTAGCTCTCGGTCAAAATAGACCATGCTGACGGCATCTAAACCACCTCCACCAAATTTTTCTGGCATATTGGCAGCATAGAGCCCCATCTCTTTGGCTCTAGTCATGATTTGTTTGGCTAGTTCTGGACGTACCTGATTGCTGCGCTCCACTTCGTCTTCATAGGGGTAAAGTTCTTTTTCTACAAAGGTGTGGACGGTTTTGATGATGAGGTCTTGTTCGCTGGTGGGGAAAAAATTCATGACACAGTTCCTTTGCATATAAATGCCTTGAGAGTAAAATAATGTCTAGATGTTAAAGGTAATTGGAAGATAAAGCTCGAGGATTAGTCAGTAGAACATCGCTCATACGGACTTGGGATAAACAAAAATCTCCGGCGAATATAGAGATAATCGCAAGTAAGGTTAAAGGCTGACATAAAATAACCCAGAATTGCTGACCTAACTTGCATAGTCTATTCTAACACCCAAGGGAGTAAAAAATACAGTTTTTCTCCTAATTTTCCCAGAATCAGTGAATCACAGAAAGTAGACAACGAGTAAGAGAAAGGGGAAAGTAGAGATATGAGCCAACTACCTTCCCCCAGTAAAAATAACAAAGAACTGAGCAACGAAGCGACCCGTCAAGCGACAATCGAGCATCTGAGAGCGCATTTACCTATCGAGGTGGATGGGACGAAAGCGAGTACGGAGATGGTGCTAGATGTGCTGGTACATGCTGCGGTGAATGGACAGAGCATCGAGGCAAGTTGTGCCGCATTAGCTGGGAGTGCGGACAGTAATACATTGCGGGGATATGTGAACGAAGCGTTTTGTGAGGGATTGCTTGCTGAGGTGGAAGAGCGAGTGAATCAAGCGTTAGTGAGCGAGTTACCTAAGAAGGCGAAGCGAAAGCCACAAGAGGTAGTGATAGACCTCCACGACCAGGCATTTTACGGCAAAGCTGAAGGGTTACTAAAGTATGCCAGTCGCGGGCAAGCCAAAGCGGGTACAACCTACTTTTATCGCATTGCTAGTGCCTATCTTATTCATCAGGGGCTGCGTGTCACTTTAGGGGTTGTATTTGTTCATAGCGGCATGAGTTTCGCTCAGTGTATTATGCGTCTTCTCAACCGCCTCAAGCTCCAAAAACTCAAGGTAGGCTATCTTTTTCTAGATCGAGGCTTTGCTGGTATTGAAGTCTACCGATGCTTACAGCGCAGGCGCATTCCCGCTATCATTGCTTGTCCGATTCGGGGTAAACACAAGGGAACAAGAGCCTTATGTAAGGGTCGTCAGAGTTACACCTCACGACACACCTTTTATTCGCAAACGCAGGGTAACTGTACCACCACTGTTGTCGTTGTTAGAACCTATACCCAGACAGGCAAACGTGGTCACCGCAAACAGCGCAAAGCTGCCTGGTTCCTCTATGTTCTTATCGCTTTGCAGCTTTCCCCTCAAGCTGTCCATGCCCGCTATCGCTATCGTTTTGGTATCGAAGCTAGCTACCGCCAAATGCGTCAGCTTAGAGCCAGAACTAACTCCCGTAATCCCGTCCTACGTTTCCTCTTCATGGCTCTCGCTTTCATCCTTTTGAACCTCTGGTTACTTCTTCGCTTTCGTTTCTGTCAATGTCCTGCTCGCGGTAGAGCAAGGCGTTCTCTTCATGAAACGCTTTTTCGTCTCACTCGTTTCGCTGCCTTTTTATCTCATGCTATTGGAAAAATTTATGACCCCGTTTTATCTATCTCTGCTCCCGTTTTACCCTTGGGTGTCTGATTCTGTGATTCACTGAGAATATTGAGCCAAGCAGGAAAAATGCCTCGAGTTTGGGTGTTTTTGTTTCCTGTAAATCTTTATAAGAGGGTTGAAGCTCGAGCGGTATATTTATGCTTTAGGTGGTGAACTCGAGGTTAGAGCGAAGTTTCCTGATAGGGTTGTTACGCTAAAGCAGTTTACGCATGATACTGAGATTCAAACCCAATAACTATTTCGCCTTCTAAAGTGACTTCACTATTCTAGTGAGCGTTTTGGAAGTCATCTATGTACACTACCTAGGGATTAGAAAAGACAAGGTAGAAAAACACAATCAAAGCTAATTGAAACAGTGAAGTAATTAAACCACTAAGAAGCCCTAAAGAAAACCGAGAACGCCTTCCCAGAATAATTCCCAGAACAATACCTGTAATAAGAGGAATGAAAAGGTAAATAAAATAGGCTAAAACTTTTTTAGCTCTATAGCTGTTGCTTATATAATAAAGATGCTCTATAGCAAGAAAATTTCTATTAACCCAATAGCTAATAAATAGAGAAGTAATACAACTTAGAAAAACCGTGAAGTTTATATGCCACCATTCTAATCTTTTATGTGATTTTTACTCGGCTTCAGAATTTGTTTTCAAATGACTCAACTCCAAAAGTGTGCTACTGCCAAACTACTGCAACAAATAAATCAATAAAAAGAATCCAGCTAAGTTGGATTAGGGTTGTAAATAAGGCAGTGAAAATTGTGGGTAGACTTTTCTTTTCTGAACTACTTAATCTTGCACCCAGAAACCATCCCGTAACCAAGGGTATTGCTAGAAAAATAATGTGAGCGAACAAACGCCATAGAAATTCATTTTCTCCTTCTTGTATTAGTGTAAATACTGGAACGAACAAGAAGTGGGCAAAAATACTAATACCGAAAGAAACGGCAATAGCTAACAATGTTGTTGCTAATACTTCTGACCAGAAAATCTCTTTCATACAACCTCAGCATAACTTAATTGATGCCAAGAAGGTTATAAAAAATGAAAGCCAGCAATCGCATTAGCGTGTATTGGGCGGCAACCGTCAACACACCTAAAGCAAGAGACTTCAGCCAGTTTTTGAAACCAAACACTACCTCAACTAACTACCCTTCTTCACCCTCATCTGCCTCCCCGCCTGCTCCGGCACACCCAAATCTTTATGCACCTCCATAACCGCACTCAAAGCCTCAAAAACATCCGCCCTAATTACTGAGACTTTACTTGCTTTGGTGTCAACATGCAAAAGCATTTGCTCAGTAGTCGCCAGCAAATCCCCTGTATTCCTGTGGTGCATACTATGAAAGATGTGCATTCGTTTTTCATCTAAACCTAAAAGCTGTGTCTTAAACACAAGAGGCTCACCGCTTTTGACTTCCTTGTAGTAGTTGATATGGCTTTCTACAGTGTAAAAAGAATTTCCAGAATTGCGGTAGCTTTCATCAATTCCGGTATACCTAAAGAGTGCGTCAGTAGCATCTCCAAAGGCAGTTAAATAACTAGCATCAGTCATGTGGTGGTTGTAATCAATCCAGCCAGCCTCAACGTTGCAGTGATAAAGCTCGAGCGGTTTCCCAATCTCTGCGTCTTTTGTCCAGCGTGTATGTTTAAGGCTTGTATAGCGTTTTGCCTCGAGTTCATTCATCACTCTGCCAGAGGCGTAGTTGTATTGCTTGAGTGCATTCATAATGGCCATCAAACAGTTATCCCGTAAACGCTCGAGTTCTTGAATACTTCTGCCATTAGCTTGTGCCTGTGTGCCTTCAACCATGCGGTCTATTAGTTCATCGCTTAGTTCGGGAGCGACCAGTTTTGTCCACGGAAGTTTAAGTGCCGGACCAAACTGGGCCAGCATATGGCGCATTCCCATTTCACCACCAGCTAGATGATAAGTCAGATTGGTTCCTATAAAAGCCCAGCGCAAACCAGCACCGTAAATAATGGCATCATCCAGTTCGCCAGTGGTGGCAATGCCGTCATTGACCAGGTGCAGAATTTCTCGCCACAAGGCTTCCAAAAGTCTATCAGCCAAATAACCTTCAATTTCTTTGCGGACTCTAAGCGGGTGCATTCCAGCCCATTTGTAAAAGGTCATGGCTTGTTCGATAGAGTCATTGGCGGTTTTTTCTCCGCCTACAACTTCAACCAGTGGCAATAAATAAACCGGATTAAAAGGATGCCCAATCACGATGCGCTCAGGGTGTTTGCATTGCGATTGAATGTTGGTGGGTAAAAGCCCAGAAGAACTCGAGGCGATAATCACATTCGGTTTAGCAGCAGCGTCCATTTGAGTGTGCAGTTTTATTTTTAAGTCTTCGCGCTCGGGTGCGCTTTCCTGAATAAAATCAGCTTGGCTGCAAACTTCTTCTATACTATTGGTAAAACGCAAATTATCTTTGCTGGCTCCGGGCATTAAGCCCTGTTTTTCCAAAGCTATCCAAGCGTTATCAATTTTTGCTCTTAATAAGGCTTCAGCATTAGGGCCGGGGTCAGTGGCAATTACTTTAAGACCGTGTGCTAAAAAACGTGCTGCCCAGCCTGCGCCAATTACACCAGTCCCTACAATCCCTACAGTCTTTATATTCATAGATTATTTTTACCATTTTCAAGGGGTTAGGGTTCAGGGGTTAGGGGTTAGAGAAAAGCAAACATCTAATCCCTAATCTCCAGTCCCTAGCCCTATGGTAATGTTGATTACTATGACTCAAGATGTTCTCAGCCTTACGCAGGCTCTTATTGCTATTCCTTCGGTCAGTCGAGATGGCAATGAAGTGATTACACAGTTCCTTTCGACATGGCTCGAGCAGCAGGGGTTTGAGGTTGAAACCTTGGTCTATCAAGATGCCAACGGCATATCCAAATACAGTCTGGTGGCCAAACTTGGCCAGGACAGGGTGGCTTGGGCTTTTTCTCGCACAGTGATACCGTGCCAGCAGCCGAACAGGAATGGCCCGCCTTTGCAGCAAATATCAAAGAGGGCAAACTTTATGGCCGGGGTAGCTGTGATATGAAAGGCCCTATCGCCGCCACTATGATTGCGGCTGCAAGTATAGATAAAGCAAGACTAAAAAAGCCAGTCTATATTGTGATTGCCGCCGATGAAGAAACAGGCTTTGGCGGGGCGATGCAAATTGTGGCTGAATCAAAGTATTTTGCCAACTCTGGTTTTCCTGAAATGGGTGTCATTGCCGAACCCAGTGAACTCAAACCTATCTATGCCCATAAAGGCGGCTACTGGATGGTGGTCACTGCCAAAGGTCAGGCTGCTCATACCAGCATCGATATAGGACGAAGCTCTAATTTTATGATTGCCCCCTTTTTGGCTGAGATGGCCTTACTCAAGCAACGCTTTATGACCGAAGCCCAATTTATGGATGTTGATTTTGAACCACCCACCAATGGGTTTAACATGACCCTGAATGATGATGACTGCGCTGGCAATGTAACGGCGGCTAAAACGGTGTGTACCTTAAATTTCAGAACTATGCCCGCCGTTGATAATCGGGCTGTAGTAGAACTCGTGCAAGAACGGGCTTTACACTACGGGTTTGAATTTGAATTTCAGGGATATGAAGCCTTTTATTCTCCTAAAGATGCCCAAGTTATTAAACTTAGCCTCGAGGTTACGGGCCAACCCCAAGCCATTAGCGTCCCTTACGGAACCGAAGCCCTGATTTATCAACCGCATGTACCACTGGTGATTCTGGGGCCAGGGAGCATTGCACAGGCTCATACAGTGGGGGAATGGATTGAAGTGCGTCAGTTGGAACAAGCTGTAGAGATTTATCGCCAGATGATTACTCGAGTTTGCTACTAAATGTCCATGAAATGCTCACAAGATCATCAGGGTTTCCGTTAATTGTTTTGGGCCTAAAGAGAAGGTTTTGGAGTTTGCCCTTGGAAACCGCAATGATTTTAAGGCGTTTTTCATGATGAAGCACCTCTATGGGTTGACCTGTCTCGAGAACCTCATCTAAAAGCTGAGATAAATTTCTTTCCAATTGCTTGGAAGTTACTGTCTTCATAGATCTCCTAGATAAAAACCAAGGAACAACTTAATAAGCCACTTGATTTATCCCTTTCAAATCCAGCATTGCCCTAGCTTCATCTGATGATGCGATTTCAATAGATAAATCTTCCATGATTCTTTTAATTTTACTTACTTGCTGGGCACTGTTTTCTGCCATCTTGCCTTTACCCAGATACAGGCTATCCTCGAGTCCAACGCGCACATGGCTGCCCATTAAGGCTCCAGTAGTGACGGTATTCATTTGATAACGTCCACTACCCAAAACTGACCACTGCACACTGTTTCCTAAAAGCCTATCTACGGTGCGTTTCATAAAGACTACGTTGTCCACAACTTCTGCCCCAATTCCGCCCATCGTGCCCATTACAAATTGCAAGAAAATTGGTGGCTTAATATAGCCCATCTCGAGGTAGTGGGAGAGCGTATAAATATGCCCAATATCATAAGCTTCAAATTCAAAACGAGTTCCAGTTTCTTGGTGCATGACTGTAAGCATGTATTCAATATCGGCGAAGTTACTGGTAAAAGGTTCACGGCGAGTCATTTCTAGAAAAGGTTCTTCCCAGTCAAACTGCCATTTGCCTTTGAATTTATCAATCATTGGGAAGCCACCGTAATTGATAGTTCCCATGTTGCAGGTGCATAATTCGGGTTGCAAGGTTTTAATAACATTAAGTCGTTGATCAATACTTTGCCCAGTTGCACCACCCGAAGTTAAGCTAACCACAGCATTGGTTTGCTTTTTTATTTCAACTAGGTATTCTCTAAAAAGCTCAGGGTCAGCACTGGGCTCACCTGTTTTAGGGTCTCGAGCGTGTAAGTGCAAAATAGCAGCCCCAGCTTTATGGGCATCAATGGCTTGAGAAATAATATCTTCTGGCTTATAGGGCAAATAGGGAGACATGGTGGGGGTAAAAGATGCGCCAGTGATGGCACAGGTGATGATACGTTTAGTCATAATGACCTCAACTTTCAATTAAGGGATATTCTAACGGGTCTTGGATATTCAGGGTGAAGAGTGGGTTGTAGGGTGCAAGCAAATAACTTTAAGCACTGATTTTTATCCAGATCATGTTAAACTTAAATTCAGTATAAACTAAAACCTCACCCATTTCGAGAAAGGCTCGGTTAAGACGACCTTATCTAAAAAGGAGTATATATGCAAGTGACCGCAGAAAAACCTAGATCCAATTCTGTATCGGGAGAACTGGTTTTGGGTCGCAGTTTGGTATCCCTTTTAGATGAAGCCTGTGAGAAGAACCCAAATCCTACAGCTTTCAATGACCACAGCCAGCAGGGTTGGGTGGCTTTATCTAATACAGCCTTTCGCCAGAGTGCTGAAAACCTGGCTTTGGGGCTTCTAGACTTGGGTTTGCAGCGTGGTGACAAAGTTGGATTACTGATGAACAGTGATACCCAGTTTTGTCTGGCCGATATGGCTTGCCTGATTGCTGGGTTGGTTGATGTGCCTATTTACTTAACACATAGTGCTGAAGCCATGAAATTTATCTTAAATCAGAGTGAAAGCAAGGCCTTAATTGTTTCAGATGAATCTTTGGCCAAGCAAGTGCAAAGTATCATTCCTGAAACTTCTGTAAAACATGTAGTTTTAGCCAAAGGTCAGGGCTTGACGTTTGCAGACCTCGAGAAACATGGTGAGCGCATTAGTAGCAAAAAACCTGATTTACTCAAGCAGCTTAAAAGCCAAATCAATGCTCAGGATTTAGTCACTATTATTTACACCTCAGGTACTACTGGAATGCCCAAAGGGGTCATGTTGACCCACGAAAATATCTCTTCAAATGCCATCGCGGCTTTTACAGGTTTGACCGATCTCGAGCGGGGTAAAGAAGTAGCGGTATCTTTCTTGCCCTTGAGTCATATTTTTGCTCGCACGCTTAGCTATTGTCTTATCTGGTACGGAGCCAGCACTTACTTTAGTCATCCAGATTTGGTGCGGGACCATTTCAAAGAAATCCACCCCACCTTTTTCGTGACGGTTCCAAGAGTGATGGAAAAAGCCTATGACCGTATTTTGGCTACGGGTGCAGCTTTGCATGGGGTTAAGAAAAAACTTTTTGATTGGTCTATTGGTTTGGCTCAACGTTATGAAGTAGGGCAAGAACCTTCAGGGCTTTATGCTATGCAACTTGCTCTGGCGAATAAGGTGGTATTTTCCAAATGGCGCGAAGCCTTTGGTGGAAATGTGAAATGCATCTGTAGCGGTGGCGCGGCTATGCGCGGTGACCTTATCAACTCTTTTGCAGCCGCTGGACTTCCTATTTTGCAAGGCTATGGTCTTACTGAATCCAGTCCAGTGATTACCTTTAACCGCCCGGGTAGCAATAAAGCTGGCTCGGTGGGGCCAGTCTTGCAGGGTGTAGAAATAAAACTGACTGAGCAAGGTGAAATTTTGAGCCGTGGCCCACATATTATGAAGGGGTATTACAAAAACCCTGAAGCTACGGCAGAAACCATTGACAGTGAAGGCTGGTTGCACACTGGTGATTTGGGTGCAATAGATGCCAAGGGTTATTTGAGAATCACTGGGCGTATCAAGAATTTATTTAAGCTATCAACCGGTAAATATGTGATGCCCCAACCTCTAGAAGAACGCCTCGAGGCTTCACCTCTTATTGACGCTTCGCAGATTGTAGGCGATAACGAAAAATACTGTGCAGCATTACTTTTTATTAACGCAACCACCGTACAAACTCTTAGCTCTGCACAAGGTCTCGAGGCTCTTAAAAACTCAGAAGTGCAGCAGCACATTAAATCTTTAGTGCAAGCTGCCAATGCAGGCTTATCGCCTTGGGAAACCATTAAAAAAGTAACCCTTAGCTTAGATGAATTGACCGTTCAAAATGGAATGCTTACTCCCAAGATGAGTGTCAAGCGGCATGAAGTGATGAAGAAATATAAAGATGCTGTAGATGAATTCTATCGCCCAAGTGGTCGCAAGCTCAAGAATGCAGTTATGCTCGATATTGAAAAAGTAGAGAGTTAATATAATTAAAGATCGAAGGTTGAAGATTGAAGGTTAAAGGCTTGTCCTGAGACTTCGGCGTGAGCTCAGTTTAACGCTTGTCGAATGGATTAAAGATTCAATCCTATGTTTTTGTAAGGTGTGCTTTACGCACCTGAACAGTGTGAGTTGTACACAACGTTGTTTTCAGTAGCTCAAAGCCTTTGGTGCGCAGAGTTTATCCTGACGAATAGAAGGGCTCAAACTTCGTATTGCGTGGTGCGTACCCTACGTGTTTACTTTGATTTCTGACTTTTCAGATGCTCTCTAAATCTTTTGTTAAAAATGTTTGTAAACTGAATAAGGCATAAACATTTCTAGGCTCATTTGCCCTGCCTCGAGCTTTCCACTTAAAGCCATAAAGGCTGATTTCTTAAAGTTAATAGGTATCGTTGCGCCAAGAAGATATGAAGCCAGTTCACTTAAATAGGGTTCATGTCCAACGGCTGCAATGATCTTTGGCTTTTTGGTGTTCTTTTGAATATCTGCAAGTAAACCATCATAATCAGAACTTGCTAGATTATCCAGATAGTGAATCTTTCTGGTTCTTAAACAAACCTCGAGGGGTTTGGCTGTTTGCATGGCTCTGGTGTATGGACTCAAGAATAGAACATCAAACTGAACCTCGAGCTTAGTAAAAACATCAGCTAAGGTTTGAGCTTGCTTGAAGCCTTTATCAAGTAAAGGACGTTTGCTGTCGTCGGGATACTTTGGTCCAGGTTCGCCTGCTTGGGCGTGGCGGATTAGGTAGAGGGTGGGCATGACTAAGTGTAACGTAGAACCCCCAGAGTTTATTAGCAGGGAACGAAGTCTATGTTGCGTGTGAAACCAGCCCCCCTATTAGGGGGCCACGGCCACACGTTGCGATTACTTCGCTTATTGCAAAATAACTACGGGGGTGCTACTCCGACAGCGAATCAGACAGTTGGAGTAGCACCTCAGCCCGCTCGAGCTTGTTGGTGCTATTAGGGCTTAGTTGAATGAGCTGCATCAATGTATCAGCTATTTTTTGCAAGTCATCATTGCTGGCAGTAATAGCTTCGATTTCAATTTCTTCAAAGCCTACACTTTGCTTGCTTTTAGGATAACTTGCACTTACATGATCAAAGGACAAAATGGCTAAGTCTTTTTGCTTTTGCTTAATCAAATAGCGTCTGCGAATGGTGGAAAGCTCAAGTTTTTCTTTTAAGGTTTCAGGATTCACTACCGCTTGAATGCGCTCAAAAATAACATCTGGCCAGGCGTTGCCAAGCATGGCTTCTTCAATCTCTTCACGCTGGTGCAAAGCCCCCTCTTTTGTGACTGGCCCTTTGAATGTAGCCAAAACGCGCCCATCCACTCTGCGTTTGCGTAAGGCTAAGTGCGCTGTGCGTAGACTTTGGGTGGCATCATCATAATAAGAATCAAATTGTTTTTGAGTAGTTTGTGCAGAAAGTTCAAAACCTGCTTTTTGAAAACACAGCTCGAGTTCTTCAGTTTCAGGGAAATCATCAACAAGTGAAAATTTGAGTTCGCGTTCGGTAGGCATAGGACAGTTTATCAGGGTTCAGGGGTCGGGTTTCAGGTTTCGGTAAAACCTGAATTCTGGAACCCGAAACCCGAAACCCAGAATTTGAAACCCAAAGTTAAAGACGACACTAATTGATTAACCTTAAAGGCGTATTCTAGAGCCTAAGGAGTTTTTATGTCGCAACCTAAAGGAATGACCAAGCAGCAATTACAAGATTTTTATGAACTCGAGTCCTTTTATAGCCCAGAAGAACGCATGATTCGTGACAGTGTAAAGGAATTTGTAAAGGGCGAAATTTTGCCCCACGTAGGCGAGTGGTGGCAGGAAGGTTATTTTCCACCAGAATTGCCCAAAAAATTTGGTGACTTGGGCGTACTGGGTGCAACTTTGCCAGAGACTTATGGAGGCTTGGGCGCGTCTTATACGGCTTATGGGCTAATCAACCGTGAGATTGAATATGGTGATTCTGGAATGCGTAGCTTTGTTAGTGTGCAGTCTAGCCTAGTCATGTATCCTATTTTTACTTACGGCTCAGAAGAAATGAAAATGCACTGGTTGCCAAGACTAGCTAGTGGTGAAGCCATTGGCTGTTTTGGCCTAACCGAACCTGACGCAGGTTCTGACCCAGGAGCAATGCAAACCCGTGTCAAAAAAGTAGGCGATGATTATGTCATTAACGGTGTCAAACGCTGGATTACCAGTGGCTCGAGGGCTGACGTTGCTATCATCTGGGCCAAAGGCGAAGACGACAAGATTCATGGTTTTGCTGTAGATGCCAAAACCCCAGGTTTCAAAGCAGTAGATATAAAAACCAAAGCCTCTATGCGGGCTTCTGTAACTTCTGAACTTTATTTAGATGATGTGGTTGTACCAGCCAAAGATAAGCTAAATATCGTTGGGCTTAAAGGTGCTTTGTCGTGTTTGAATCAAGCTCGCTTTGGGATTGCTTGGGGCGTTTTGGGTGCGGGCTTTTTCTGTCTCGAGGAAGCTAGCAGCTATGTCGAAGACCGCACCGTGTTTGGTGTGCCACTAGCAACCAAGCAACTTATTCAAGTACGTCTAGCTGACATGCTAGCTGACCTGACCAAGGGAAGTTTATTGGCCTTTCATTTGGGCAAGCTAAAAGAACAGGGTAAAGATATTCCTGCTAGGGTTTCACTAGCTAAGCGAGACAATGTGCGGGCTGCTTTAAATGCTGCTAGGGCCTCTCGAGATATTTTGGGTGGTAACGGGATTACCACTGAGTACGGCAGCATACGGCATATGTTGAATCTTGAAACAGTGGCGACTTATGAGGGGACGGATACGGTGCATACCTTGGTGTTGGGGCGTGAGGTTACGGGGCATAATGCGTTTTAAGGCACAAAAAGATACTTTTATGAGGTGTTTTCGGCAGAATTACTAAAAGTGTAGAATAGTCGACCTCAAGTTGCGCTATAATAATCTGCATTAAGCTATTCAGGAGAGCCGATTGACTTGACAATAACAGGGTTTATCTGGCTTGAAGATATTGTTGGAAAGCTCTGGCACAAACATCAAGTAGAGCCTTTTGAAGTGGAGTATATATTCGCTAACAAACCCTATTTTCGTTTTGTTGAAAAAGGTCATCGCCACAGTGAAGATATTTATGCAGCTTTAGGACAAACCAGTGCAGGACGCTATCTCATCACCTTTTTTGTTTACAGGCAGGATAATCGTGCAGTCATTATTTCTTCACGCACCATGACAGATACTGAAAGGAGGAACTATGAACGAAGATAAAACATCACTTTCACAAGCCAAGTCTTATCAAGAAGCTGGAGAGTATTGGGATAGCCATGACCTTGGTGATACTTGGGAGCAAACAGAAGCTGTTGAATTTAGTGTAGCTATACAGAGTTCTACTACTTATTTTCCTATTGAATCTTCACTAAGTGACCAGCTTCGCAAACTGGCAGGTAAACACGGTGTTTCGCCTGAGACCTTAATTAATCTTTGGTTACAGGAGCGTGTTGGGAAAGAGAAGGCTGAGTCTGTATGAGGTTTGGGGCGTGAGGTTACGGGGCATAATGCGTTTTAGAGAAAGGAGTATAGGCAATATGTCTTCAGACACAGATGATCTTTTACCTGAATATACATTTGATTATGACAAAGCCAAGCCAAATCATTTCGCTACGGAAGAGCGTACAATAGTGCAAAGCTCTTTTACAAAGTGGTTCGCCAAATATCTTAAACAAGATTCACGAGATATTGAAAGCCTTCTTCGGCACAAAAGTGCAGTGTATTTCTTAATGACTTGGTCAATCTTTGAAACGGTTTGTTTTGGTAATTACATGAAATTTAGTGATGTTAAGGGTCTTCCTAAAAAAATTGTTGTATCTCCAAATTTTGATAGGACAACATTCGACAAAGCACTTTCCCACTTTCATCGGCGATATCAAGATTCAAAACTGTATGGCAATTTAATCTTTGAGTCTAAAAATGATGACAATGATTCAAAAAATATATTAGGTAAAGCGTTATCTGAAATTACTGATACAGAGGCGATTCACTTAATTACATTTGTCATTTATCGATATAGGAATAACATCTTTCATGGCAACAAAGGTGTATCAGGTTGGCTAAATTTTACTACTGAAATAGATTATTGCTCTGATTCGATGCAAAAATTAATTGATGTGCTTAAGCCTAATAACATAGAGGACTAACATGATGATGTTCGCCAACACCTCTCGAGTTCATCCCAGCCCAAGTTATTTATGAATCTAATTCCCAGGCATTATTTGACAATATAGCTACAATAGCTATATAATCCAACCATGATTTCAGTTGGTGTTCGTGATCTAAAAAACCGCCTTTCCCACTATCTTCAATACGTTAAGCAGGGAGAGCGTGTTTTGATTACTGAGCATAATCAGATTATTGCAGAAATCTCTTTACCTAAAGAAAATGAAAAGAATCTCGAGCTTGAATCTTTGCTTGAAAACCTCGCTGTTTCTGGAAAGTTACAAAAGTCAAAGCGGAATAAATCTATTGCATCTTCAAGCTCTAATAAACCTGGGATTGAGTGGATTTCGATTTATCAAAGTAACCGTGAAGACTAATGCTTTATTACTTTGACTCGAGTGTTATCTTGGCTATCTTGCTGGATGAAAAGCGGAAAGCCGAGGCGACCAAATTATGGCAAGAGGCAACTGTTCGTGTCAGTTCCATTCTTCTTAAATTAGAAACAATTACGGTGTTGCGCCGTACCTATGAACATAACAAGTCAAAGTTGGATTCAAGTTGGTTGAGTAAGAAAACTAGTGAAATGGGCGAGTATTTTCAGGAAATGAACTTTAGAATTATTGATGAGGATATCGAGAAAGCTTTCTTCCTCAAGAAAGAGCTTGCTCAGTGTAAAACTTTGGATGCTATTCATATATCTACGGCTATTGAATTGAGTAAACTTGTGCCAAAATCTAAGTTTTATCTTTACACTTTTGATGGCGATATGGTCAAACTTGCAAAACTTTTAAAATTCAAGATCAATGAAACACCACAAAAAGATTTAATCTAAAAATCAATATACTCAAGTCTCTCTTTTGGCTTTGCTCGAGTCTTCCTTACAGTCACTGCACTGCATATTCTCCATATTGTCTATGCTCCTGAGAGGCTATACTAAAGGGCATAAAGGACTAGCATGATGATGTTCGCCGACACCTCTCGAGGACGACCCTTCTCCAAAGACCCAGCCGTAATTGAATTTGATGGTCGCTACTTTTTATATTACTCCTTGCCACCCTATCAAGATTCCAGAGAAGATGATGGCTGGCGCATTGGTATTGCTACTAGCACTGATCTGGATAATTGGATAAAAGTAGGTGAACTCCCATTTTTTGGTAGCTATGACAAAAAAGGTCAGGCTGCACCTGGGGCAATTGTACTTGGCGGCAGAGTGCATCTTTTTTACCAGACCTATGGTAACGGCAAGCATGATGCAATTTGTCACGCAGTTTCAGAGGATGGTGTTCACTTTCAGCCCAATAGCACTAACCCGATTTTTTCACCTACAGGAGACTGGAATTCAGGGCGGGCTATTGATGCTGACGTGATAGTTCATGATGGAAAGCTGTTTTTATATTTTTCGACCAGAGACCCTGAGATGCGTATCCAGATGACAGGAGTAGCAACTGCTGATTTAGCTTCTGATTTCTCAAAACAGGATTGGACCCAGCAGTGTGATAAACCGATTCTTTATCCAGAGTTGCCGTGGGAAAGAAATTGTATTGAAGCTAAGTAGTACCGCAAAAATAATTTAACAAAGTATGATGAGCAGATGGAATTCCAACTATCTTCACGAGCGAGAGAAACTTTAAGAGCAGTGGTGAGTGGCAATCATCACGGGCGCATGGTCAGACGAGCACAAGGGTTGCTATGGCTAGACGAGAGTGAGCGTGTGGAGGAAGTCGCTCGGCGATTAGGCGTAAGTCGGCAGATGGTGTATGCGTTAGTGGAACGTTATGAAGGGCGAAAAGCCCTGCCCGTAGTCGAGCGGATTGATGATCGTGAGCATCCTGGACGACCTGCACAAAAGCGAGATGTGGTGAAGGCTGAACTTGAAGGGTTGTTGCCACAGCCTCCTGCACGGTATGGCTACCCTGGACAGTATTGGACTGTAGGGATGTTACGAATACAGGTCGAGAAAAAGCACCTCATCCAGGTCAGCGAGGATACGGTGCAACGTGCTTTACATGACTTGCGCTATAGCTGTAAACGTCCACGCTATGTGTTAGCACGACGTGAAGCCCAGTGGCGACAAGCTAAAGGGGGCTTCAATGTGGCTTAAAAACACGCAAGCGCACAGTGTTATTGTTTATGGATTCAATCACGATTCGAGAGATTCCTCCTTTAAGTCGTCTTTGGACTCCCGTCGCTCAACCCGCCAGGATACCCATCATTGGTAGCCACCATAAACAGGTGTTATCTGGTGTCATGAACATCCTCAGTGGACGTTGTTTGTCTTATGTCTCTCCTACCTTCAATCAGACCACCTTTCATGCTGTGCTGACTCAGACCCGTACCTTGTGGCGTGGCTGGCACATTGTTTTGTTCTTAGACAAGCACTCAGCCCACCGCACCAAAAGCAGTCAAATCCTTGCCAAACAACTGGCGATTGAACTGCGCTTTCTGCCTACTGCCTGTCCTGAACTTAACGTCATGGATTGTTTGTGGCGACATGTCCGTGATGAAGTTCTTGCCAACGAGCCTTGTCCTCAGCTTGATAAAACTGTTACCAGAGTCATCGCCTACCTTGACACACTTTCTTCTTCTCAACGCTTAGCCAAAGCCGGTGTCTTTGCTGATGCCTTCTGGCTTGCCGACATTAGACGCACTTTGTTGTTAAATTAATTCTGCGTACCTACTTAGTGCGCTTTGTACACATGATGGGAAGCTCTATATGTTTTATGCAGGCGGCTACAACAATGAACCCCAGCAGATTGGGTGTGCGGTAAGCCTTGATGGCATTCACTGGGAACGAGTTTCAGATACGCCTGTACTGGCGAATGGACAAGAGGGTGAATGGAACAGCAGCGAATCTGGGCATCCCTTTGTATTTGAGGCTTCAGATGGGAGCTATCATCTCTTTTTTCAGGGTAATAATGATTTTGGCAAGACTTGGTATTTATCAAGAAAGCGGATTATTTGGGAGAATGGGATACCGCTTTGCCAGTGATATAGCAGGTATTGACTGGTCACCTATACACTGAATTTGAGATTAAACGTCTAGTACAAAATAGTTTAAAAGATGATGGTAGCCTTTTACGCTTAGGCTGCTATATACTCCATCTCAAAAGGAATAGGTGTTACTAAGTGAAACAATTAAACATAGGTGTTATAGGACTAGGTGAAATTGGCGCAGTACATTGTGATGCTCTAATGCAAATCCCACAAGCCAAGCTGCTTGCTGTTGCAGATATTGACGAAGCAAGGGCCAAACAAATCGCCCAACAAACAGGGGCTAGGGCGTATCAAGATTATAAGGAACTTCTTGCTAGGGAAGACATTGATGCGGTTATTATCGCCACGCCAGATCATTTGCATAAAGAGCCCTGTGTTCATGCAGCTCAAGCAGGTAAACATATCTTGGTTGAAAAACCGCTTGCTATGACGCTAGAAGATTCTAGGGCTATTAACGAGGCAGTAGAAAAAGCAGGTGTAAAACTAATGGTTGGTTTTACCTTGCGCTTTTTTCCGCAATATCAACATGCAAAAACCAGCCTCGAGTCTGGTGAACTGGGTAAGCTAATCAGCCTTTTTGCTAGGCGCACCAATCTTATAACTCAAGCCCAAAGACTGAAAGGTCGCACCGGGGTTCTGTTCTTTTTGGGGATTCATGATTTTGATGTCTTGCGCTGGATGGTCGGAGCTGATGCAAAGGAAATTTATTGCGCCTCGGCAAAACATGATAGAAGTCCATACATGGTGGAAGACGAAACCTTCACGACCATTCGTTTTGACAATGACGTGATTGCTTGCGCCCATATTGGCTGGTGTATTCCCGAGGGCCATCCGACAGGCTTTGACTTTAAGCTCGATATTACTGGTACAAAAGGACTGCTTAATTTAGATATGGTTAGGCAAGGGGTTGAAAAACACGTGGCAGGTCAAACCAGTTTTCCGCCTATGGCTAGCCCACTCATCGCCGAAGACCGCGGTTTTGTTGATGCTATTTTGTATAACAGAAATGTACCTGTTACGGGTGAAGATGGCCTCAAAGCGGTTCAGATGACTTTAGCTGCACTCGAGTCTATCAAAACGGGTAAGGCGGTTAGTCTTTAATTATGGAAAAGACTGTTACGACTTATTATCTGGAAATGACCGACCCCAGTCAATTACGCGCTAAGGCTGCACCCAGACCTGATATATGGGTTCAGGAAGTTAAATTACCTTTAGGAGATTTGCATCGTTTTTTTTATTTAACCGTCGGTGCTGACTATGCTTGGTTTGATCATGCCAACTGGTCAAAAGAGGAATGGCAAGCCTATGCAGAGCGAGACAATGTGAGTTTATGGATTGGTTACGAGCAAGGAACGCCGTTTGGTTACTTTGAACTTATTGAAGAAAATAATGAAATTGAAGTGATGTGTTTCGGGCTTTTGCCTGAGTTTATTGGTAAGGGTCTAGGGGGGTATCTTCTTACTGAAACGATTAAAGCAGCTTGGTCAAAAAAGCCAACCAGGGTTTGGTTACACTCTTGTTCAGTTGATCATCCTAGTGCTCTAGCAAACTATCAAGCCAGGGGCTTTAGGCTTTATAAAGAAGTTTTAGCATCTAAGTATTTTCCTTCTACTGAATAATCTTTATAGCTTCCAATGTAAGCGAAATCATCTCTTTTCTAGTTTGATAACTAGATGAGTTATAGTAAACCTTGTGCAAATTTATCTATTGTTTGCAGGCATACTGGTAATACTTGTTGGTTTAGCCCATACTGTCATCGGTGAAATAAAAATCTTTCAGCCTATGCGGGTAAACGGAAGCATTGTTCCAACCAACGGAAAACCTACACTTAAAGAAAGCCACCTCAGAATCATTTGGGCAAGCTGGCATGTTTTAAGTGTGTTTGGTTGGGGGTTCGCGGCAATTTTGTTTCGTTTAGCATTTCCAAGTGATAGTACAGTATTTCAAAACTTTGTATTGAAGACTATTGTTGTTGCCATGGTGGTAGGGTTATTGCTGGTTTTCTATGGTACTAAAGCTAGGCATCCAGGCTGGATTGGCTTACTGATGGTGGCTATACTCACGGGTTTGGCATTGTTTCTATAAAATTATCAAGTTATTCATTATTGCTATAAGTACACCATATATAGAAAACAATTTTATCTCTTATTTGCCACTATCGCCACAGTCCTTCTCTGGATATTTTTTGGCACTTTACTTTGATGTTATGTGTCCACTACAAATAGAAATTATTTCTTGAGCTTGCTCGAGTCTTAAACACCCGTTTTGATCAATGCCCCTTGCTATTCCTTCTTTTATTTCACTTCCAACTCTTACCGAAACGGTTTTACCCTCTAAAAAATCATAAGCCTTGAAAAGACTTGGTAAATCCAAATTGGTTTGCAAAAGCTCAAGTCCTTCTTGGGTACCTTTTAGAATCATATTGCTTACAGTTTCAACGCCAAAACCTTGTAAGTGTGTAGCATGTTCTGGTATTTCATTTTGGACATTTACACCTACGCCAATCAGCAAATGTCCTTTTACATATTCACACAAAATACCTGCTAGTTTTTTGTTTTCTAAATAAATATCATTAGGCCACTTGATTTGGAGATTTGGTATTACCTTGGCGATGCCAATTGCCATCAAGATTGCTGCATAGGATTTATTCAAAGTAGGTGGTTCTGAATCTTTAATGGCAAGTGTTTGGTAACTGCCACCCCTATTGCTTACCCAATCTCTAGCTCTTTGCCCACGCCCAGAAGTTTGTTCGTGAGCACGAATGATTAGACCATGTACAGCCTCACCACGCTCGAGTCTTGAGCGCATTTCATCTTGAGTAGAACCTAGCATTTTAAAAGTCTGGATCTGAAACTTAGGAAACATGATTTAAGTATAAGTGGCGAGGGATGAGTGACGAGTGGTGAAGGAGTAAGAACACTTTACACTCGTCACTCATCACTGGATACTTTCTTAAGAATACATGCTACTTGATGATTTGTTGCTATAGACTCGAGCTGTGGGTCAATATCTTTACATTGATTTACTGCCACTGGGCAGCGTGGCGCAAAACGACAACCTTTGGGAATGTTAATCGGGTTAGGTGGATCGCCTTCTAAAAGCTGTCTTTGTTTGCGTAATCTGGGGTTGGGAACAGGGGCTACCGAGAGCAAGGCTTTGGTGTAGGGGTGCTGTGGATTTTGCAAGACCTCTTGAGTGGTTCCTATTTCCACAATGCGCCCTAAATACATCACAGCAATGCGGTTAGCAAAACTGGCCGCCGTGTTTAAATCATGGGTAATAAAAATAAAAGAAATCCCTTTGTGTTTTTGTAAGTTTGAGAGCAGGTTTAGAATATCGGCCCGAATGCTTACATCTAACATGGATACAGGCTCATCAGCAATCAAAAGTTCGGGCTCTAAAACCAGTGCAGAGGCAATGACTACGCGCTGGCGTTGACCACCTGAAAGCTCATGTGGATAGCGGTGCATATAACTTTCAGCAGGGGAGAGACCCACATCTTCTAGGGTCTCTTTGACTTTTTGTAAGCGTTCGGTTTTGTTTGTGCCACTATGGTGAATATGCAAGGGCTCTGCTACCAATTGGGCGATGGTCATGCTGGGATCTAGTGATTCGTAAGGGTCTTGGAAAATCATTTGGACTTGTCTGCGTAAAGCTTTGACTTTTTGACCCTGGAGATGCGTCACATCTTGACCCTTAAAAACAATTTTTCCTTCAGTAGGTTTTTCTAGATTCATTAAAGTCAGTGCAAGTGTAGATTTGCCGCAGCCAGATTCGCCAACCACAGCCAAGACTTCACCTTTGGCCAAGGTCAAACTCACGCCATCTAATGCATGAACATAAACGGTAGACGAGAATAGTCCGGTTCTAAGTGGGAAGAGTTTGCGTAGATTTGTAAGCTCGAGGATATTTGTCATAATTTCCTCGGCTTCGTTGGTTCGTGGGGTTTAACCCCCCCCTGCCCCCGCCTGTTAGGGCGGGGGTTTTTGTCCTCGTCAATATCATTTCTATTTTCAATACCCTCTATAAAAAGCAGACTCTCGTCTTCTTGGTCATCCTCTTCATTTTCAAAAGTTATTTTGTCAACGTCACTCTTTGTACTCAGGAAGTCACGATTGTCTTCCCCCCTAACAGGGGGGATCGAGGGGGGTCCAACATTCGCCCTGCCCGCAAGAACTTCGCTAATTCGTTGACACACACCCTCAAACGAAGTCATCACTTCGGTGTTCGTAAATCGCAAAACGTACAAACCAAGACCCTCGAGCATCTCCGTCCTCTCTATATCTTTCGCCTTACCTTCAGGTGTAAAATGACTTTCGCCATCCACTTCAACGACTAGTTTCGTTGCAGGACAATAAAAATCAACAATAAAAGTTTTTATCATGCGCTGTCTTCTAAAGCGAGGCTGGTAGTTTTGCAAAAAGCCACGCCACAACTTTTGCTCAGGCTGGGTCATATTTTTGCGTAATTTACTTGCGCGTTCTCCCAAAACCGGTTTATAAGGCAAAAATCGGCGCATAGAAAACTCCCTCAAAATCTCCGCAGAAATTCCTCAATGACCCTACGGTCAGCTACGTTCAGCTCGTAAACTTCATACACTACATCATTCAACTCTACTTCCAGTTTCTCAATCTCACCTGAAAGTATAGAGGTTTCAGCTTCCCAAGACGCTAGCGTCTCTAAATAGCTTGTCTGGTCTTTGCTGCTAATGGGCACTTCAAGTGCTAAGAACTCTTGTGTGTTTACCGTGCCACGCAACTCTAAAACTCGCTTTATAAACTTTGCCAATTCAGGCTTTTTAATAAGCAGTTCGGCTTTACCAATTTTAAGTACAGTTTGACCATCTAGCATTCCTTCTTCGGAAACTTTTTTACCGCTTAAGGTTTTGGGCAAGGTGTTGGTGACGATTAAACGAGCCAAGTCGTCACGGTCTGGCAGGGATTTCAAACTTTTAGTAACAGAATCTGGAAAGGCTGCAATACTTTTCTCCAACTCACGCAACCTAGCGGTTTTGTCTGTGAGGGATTGGGTGAGTGAAGCGATGGTTTGTTGTTGTTCTTTGGTTGTGGCGGGAATGGGCAAGGTTTTGATGAATTGGTCGCCGTAGGAGTAGAAACCACCTGAAAAGACTGACGAGATATGCTTGATAAAAAAGTCAGAGCTTTTGCTCGAGAAAAGTCCAGCTAAAACCTTTGAATTTACCTTGTCACTAAGTGATAAACCGTAAGCATTGTGTGTACCACTGCCAGCAAACAGAACACCCAAAGTATCAACGGCTAATTCAGGTGTCTTAGAAGCTGTTTGTAATAGCAATTTTCCTATTCTTGCACTAGCCTCGAGACTACGCGGATATGCAATGTCATACCACTTAGATTCTTCACTTTTACCTTTCTTATATCGTCCGTTTTCCCGCTCGCGCATAACTTTCTCGTTTGCCTTCAAATACGTCCAGAGTTTTGGATATTTTCCGTCAATCATTGGACTAGCATCTGGCCAGTTTTGAAAAAGTTTTATTTTCGTTTTTCTCTTGCCCTGTTTCACTTCAATTTCCTTGTGCCAATAATCTGTGCTGGGCATGAACCAATATCGGTCTTTATGCCTGAAATATGGGAAGATAACCCACCAACCTTCCCAGCCTACATGCCAGCGTTCCACGTCTTTGCCAAACAGAAATGGGCGCAGAGCATCTTTTTCTAGCCAAACAGCATCACCACCGCCACGTGGTTCAACGTAGAGCAGGTTTTGTTTTTTATCTTCGTCAAGTTGTTTCAAAACGAGTACGCCATCAAGACCTGTTGCAATGCCTTGAAATCCACCACTCGTAGTAGCCGTGTAATTTTCCAACCTGCGCTGTTGGCTTATTTCACTGTCAGTCACAGGCAGCGTTTCGTCTTTGCTGTTGCCAATCGCTTCTAGTTTTTCAAAAACTTTGCGCTCTGCTTCTGGCATCACATACCAGCCTTGAGCAGCTAGCACTGTACTTTCTTGTTTGAAAACATCGGCGTAGTCGGTTTTGTTTTTGCTGAGTGCTTTGTATGTTTTGCCTGTTTTGAGGGCAGCTTGCACTTCTTTGATGGCCTCGGCGTGGTGCAGTGGTGCGGTATGCGGGTAAAAGCGTGCGGCTTTGAAACTGTAGGCTTTGCCTTTGGGTGGCGTTCGCTCGACAATCAAAATAGCAGGGTAAACCATCGCTTCTTTGAAAAGCCTGGCTGCTTGGTCGTCATCCGTTGCTGCAAAGGTCACAGCTTTGAAGTCGGTGATAGAAAGTACTTTTGCAACGCTTGGTAATTCTGAACGAAGTGTAGCAGCATAGTTGGCGTTTAGAAAACGGTTTGGAATAATGTAGCCGAGTCTGCCGCCATCTTTGAGCCAAGGTCTGTCACCATACAACACACGCTCGATGAAGGGAATATAAATATCATAGTTGCCTTTAGCCCACACATATTTACCTTCCCAATAATCTTTCAGGATTTCAGGCAGGTTTTGCACTCGCACGTAAGGCGGGTTACCCACTACATAGTCATATTGTAAATAATGCTTGAGAACCAGACCGAGCATCAAGTCTTCTAAGGTTTTGAGAAAACGCCCGTCACCGTGATTGTCTTTGAGGTCTTGTAATGTTTCCCAAACCTTTTGGGCGTAAGGCTCCAAGTAATCAGCAAGTTTATCTGGGTTTGGATTGTACAGCCCGAGTTCTTTTCGCAGGTTGTCTTTTAGATTGGGTAATTTGCTATTCGCGTCATAGGCTTGTGACAACACTTCGACGGCAGCAAACACGGCTTGCAGTGCTAAGAGCCATTCGCGTTCATTGCGAATAAAGCTTTGTGCCTTGGCAGCTTCCAAACTTGGAAAGGTCAAACCGACGCGCAAAGGGCCGTTTGCTGTCTTTACAGGCAGTTCAATATAAGCAGTGATTTCCTCGCTTCCAAAGTCAAAGCCAAACTGATTACCCTTAGTCAAGGTTTCACCTTCGATGACTTCTTGCCTTAACGAATCAGTACGGACAATCGGCAGGCGGCGCAGCACGAGGTTGGGGTCTTTTTCAATCGCCTTGGCATAAAGTGGCACCAGATGTGCAGCTACATTGACTTGAGCCATCAGTACCGCAAAGGGGTTTACGTCAAAGGCTACTAAATTAAAGTCTCGAGTTAAACCATTTAGTGTGTCAATCGGGTCTTTGCCTTCATTAGCTTGCAAGTAACGACGCAAGGCACGAATTAAAAACGTGCCACTGCCTGTGGCGGGATCAAGCAAGCGTCCTTCGCCGTCGTAGCCCACTTCGTCAAGAATAAAATCAACGACTTCGGGTGGTGTGTAAAATTCACCCAGTGCCTTGCGGGTTTCGGGGTCAAAGTAGCTTTGGTAGAGTTCTCCGAGCAAATCGCCTTGTAGTTCTTTGAAATCAAAACGAATGAGGCTCAACACCAAACGTGCTAGCGCGAGACCAAAAGTGTTGCGTGTGGCTTCACTGCTTTTGCTATAGTCACGCCACCAATCAAAGAGGTCTTGGGCATAGATAGATGTAAAGAGTGTTTTGGCATAGCCGTTGAAGAGATTTTGGGTTGCTTCTAGGTAGGCTGTCTCTGGCAGTTTGCCACCACGTCCGCTCTTTTGGGTGTCGAGGTGCTTTAGAAACCCGTCGGCAATGTGGTCAGTGCTGATGCGGTCTTCTCTATCATGATCTTGGATGGCTTTGGCAAGAATAAGACGTGCGGTGAGAAGGTAGGCAGTCTCGAGCGAAAACATAAAGCGGTATACGTCTTCACGCCCTGTGGTGGTTAAAAACGCTTTCCACACTTTGGGAATGTCATCGCCTGGGTCACGAGCATAAGTCTTTTTCCAGAAGTCATAAGCTCCAATAACAAAGTCACTCGAGCCAATAAGTTCTCCTAAAAGTGTTTGTGTCTTAGTAACCAATTCACCAAACGGGCTGCCTATGGTTAAATCAAAGGTGTTCAAAAACTGTTCAGCCTGAACGCTTTCAATATCGGTTAAGACTAACCCTTCACGCTTGGCTTCCTCGAAGCGGGTCTTTACTTGATTGAAGTCAGTAGCCTCAAGGTACTGTTTGCGGAAGGACTCGAGTGGTGTAGGGTCTGTCGCTAAATCCTGGGCTGTGTGTTTAGAAATTAAACGGACATTCAACCCTTCACGCTCGTAAAACCATAGTGCTTTCCCGTTGCTAAGCAAGCCATAAGGTGCTTTGAGGTCACGCATGTAGGCAAAGAGTTGATTTTCGTGGTCACTCAAATTTTCGGCGGGTTTTTTGAGTTCTACAATAACTTGAGGGCTGTCATCCGTGTTGAGCAAACGAACATCAGGGATACCACTTTTTTTACTTTTGCGCTTCCCTAAAATGTCTCTCCCAACGGTTGTATAGCCAAGCTCGAGATAAACATTCTGAAAAAGCCGTTCTATGTCATCTTCGTTAAAGGTATCTTTGACCTCACCAAGCGTGTTTAAGGCTGCTTCTAAGGCTTGAGTCATTTCTGATAGTCTACCAAAAAACAACTGGCATACTGCCAAGGACTCACCGTATACAAACTAGGCAATTCTTTTTCACAGCGTTCAAAGGCTTGATTACATCTTGGGGCAAAACGGCAGCCTTTGGGTAGTGCGTCTAGTTTGGGTGGATAGCCCGGGATGCTCTCGAGCTTTTCTAATGGATGCGAAAGGTCAGGGAAGGCTTTAAGCAGTCTTTGCGTATAAGGGTGTTGTGGACTGTTAAAGAGAGTGTCTACATCGGCATATTCAGCAGTTACACCAGCATATAAAACCAGTACGCTATCACAGAGTTCAGCCACTACACCTAAATCATGAGTCACCAAAATAACTGATAGTCCAAGGTCTTTTCGTAAATTAGAAAGCAGTTCTAAAATCTGTCCTTGAATCATTACGTCTAAAGCAGTAGTGGGCTCATCGGCAATAATCACTTTGGGATTGCAAGCCAGAGCCATAGCAATCATGGCTCTTTGTTTCATGCCGCCAGAGTATTGGTGAGGATACTGATCTTTGCGATGCTTGGCAATTCCGACTAATTCTAAAAGCTCATCAACCCGTTTTTCAATGGACTCTTTACTTTTTTCAGGCTCATGTCTATGAATAGCTTCAGCGATTTGTTTGCCTACGCTGCGTACAGGATTAAGCGCGTTCATGGCTCCCTGAAAAATAATCGAGATATCTTTCCAGCGTATATTGGACATGTCGGATTCGCTGCATTTAAGAAGGTCTTGCCCTTCAAATAAAACCTGTCCGTTCACAATATGTCCAGCTTGAGGTAATAGTCTTAATAGGGCTAGCATCAGTGTAGTTTTGCCGCAACCGCTTTCACCCACCACTCCTAAAATTTCTCCACGCTCTAAACCAAAGCTAACCTTGTGCAAAGCGGTAGATATTTTTTTTCCTTGCACATAATTAACGCATAGATTTTTAACCTCGAGAATCATGAGGCCTCTTTGGGTTTTTTAGCTAAATGGGGCGTGGGTTCATTATTGTGGGTAGAGACTTCAATCATATTGGGGTTAGGTATAAGATGATGAGACTCAAGCCTTGGGTTTAAGACTTGTTCTAAACCATGACCCAAAAGAGTGCAGCCTAAAACCAGCCAAACAATACCAAACCCTGGTGCAACCAAAGCCCACCAGGCTCCAGAACTCATGGCCCCTCTGGTAAAGGCAAAGTTGAGCATTTGTCCCCAGCTTAATTTGGTTGGGTCAGAAAGCCCTAAAAAACTCAGGGTGCTTTCATTTAAGATAGCTAGCGAAATCACTAGCACAGCGTTAGCAATCATCAGGGGTAATACATGGGGCAAAATATGTCTGCGGATAATGTGCAGGTGACTGGCTCCTAGAGCTTTAGCTCTAAGTACAAATTTACGTTCTTTTATAGAAAGTGTTTGTGAACGCACCAACCTCGAGCTACCCGTCCAGCCTAAGATGCCAATCACTAAAATGATATTGAGTAAGTTTGGACCCAAGAGTGCAACCAGCACAATCGCCAAAGGTAAATCTGGAATCACTAAAAAGATATTGGTTAACCCGCTAACCCATTTGTCTATACGCCCACCACTATAGCCAGCTAGCATTCCCAAAAGCCCGCCAATGCCAATCGAAATTAACGAGGCAAAAAAACCTACGATTAAAGAAACTCTCGAGCCATAAATAAAATTAGTTAGCACATCTTTACCAGCATCATCAGTTCCCCACCAGTGTTGGCTGCTAGGTTTGGCATAAATGCTATCTAGCGTTACTCTCACAGTTTCATCAGGGTCATAAGGCGCAACCAGTGGTGCAAAGACAGCCATGCCGACAGTGAGTAAGATCATAAAGCCACCAGCAACGACCAGGGAGTTAGAGAGAGCCTTCATGTGCGAATCCTTGGGTCAAGGCTGCTATACAAAATATCTGCCAAGAAATTAGCCAGAATCACACAAATAGCCAACATAAAGAAAGCTCCTTGCAAGACGGGATAATCACGACGCTCTACCGCTTCAAAAATAGTTAGTCCTAAACCAGGCCAGGAGAATACCGTTTCAATCTGAATGGCTCCTGCTACGGTAAACCCTAGATTAAGGGCAATAATTGTGACCATTGGCAACATGGCATTTTGCACGGCGTGATCTTTAAGAATTTGAAAGGTGCTTAGTCCCTTGGCTTTGGCGGTCAAAACATAGTCTTGTGAAAGGGTTTCTAAAAGACTGCTGCGCATGATGATCATATATTCGCCCAGCCAGACCACTGTAAAGGTAAGGGTTGGCAAGAGCATATGTCGCAACGTATCTTTGAGTTGGGCCCACCATGAATCATAGCTAGCACCCACGGTATTCATGCCACCAAGGGGCAAACCAAATTTGGTACTTCCCCAAAAAAGTAAAATCATACCTAACCAAAAAGTAGGCAAACTCCAGGCCGTGAGCGAGACCAAAAGAGAACTGTAATCAATGAGGGTTCTGGCTTTCCAGGCAGCAATGATGCCTAAGAGCATTCCTAAAATAATGGCCAGAATTTGCCCTGCACCAATGAGTAACAAGGTATTCCAGAGCCGTTGTCGCAGAAGTTCGGCAACAGGTTTTTGACTGTGAAAGGACACCCCAAAATTTCCTCTTGCCAAGTTAGTCACATAGGCTGAAAACTGGGTATCAAAAGGATTGGCTGTACAAAGATTAGGCTTAAACTTCAAAGGCCGCAAGCTCTCAAAGCAGTTAATGACGGGCTTATCTAGCCCAAAACGAATACGGATATTTTCAATGGTAGCTGGAGACAAGCGTGGGTCTTTGAAAATTTTGGTGGGATCACCCATCACACGGAATAAAAAGAAATTTAAGATCACTACAAATAAAACCGTTAGTGCGGCCCAGCCCACCTTGCGTAAAAGGATAGCAAGGTTCACAAAGCACTCCAGACTGCAAGTGCGTCAGGATAAGACATTTCCATGTCAGGATCATCATAATCTTTATGTATAGAAATGTATAGCTGAATTAGTTGAGTGGTGAAGATGTTATTTCAAGGAACTTCTGCGTTTGCTTGATGCTCGAGTAAAGAAAGACTAGAAAAGAGCACGTGAGCAAGATTCTGTGTAGTGCCATCTTGCCAAGGTAGGGATTCTTTGTCTCGTGCAGAATGACAAACAATGGAGTCAACCGACTTTTTTGAATGTCTCTTGAACGTGTTTGTAAGATTATTGGGGTTTGGTCGAATTTCTAATTTCAGAGATAGAAATGGGTGCGCCGACCATGGTTTTGCGAACATCATCGAGGGCTTTGGCTTGGTTACGGCGCAAGAGTTCTTTTTCAATTTCGACCAAGCTAACCATGTCCTGATGCGTTGAGGTTCCATCAAGCAAAGCTTTTTCACACTGTTCTGCAAGTTGCATGAGTTCTTTTCTGTGCATACGGCGAAGTTGTGCAGAGTGCAGGGTATAGACCATAGGACAAGTTTATCAAATGGGCTCATACAAAATTCTTACATGGGCGTATCATGCTGTTAAGAGGAAGTAGGAATGGGAAAGGTAAAAGCAGAGAACTCAGAAGTTAAGCAGGTGTAAGAACATCATGGGCAAAGCGAATGTTGAACCCCTCGTCCTCCCCTGTTAGGGGAGGCAAAAGCGTCTTAGCCCCTTAACAGGACTGAGTGTGAGGCAATGTAGACTCCTCCTAAACTAAGAGCCAAGTGCCAAAGGTATTAGTTGACCTAATAATACCAAAACCCATCCCTCATTCCTCATCTCTCATCTCCCTGTTGTGATGATTTTGGCGGTTATGAGACAAGCTTGTGCTAGCTTGGAATTTGATGAAACCCTTCTTCTTTTACGTTTTTCTTGTTGTTTCGTTGGCTTTTGCTACCCCTTTACCTACCAATTCCAGAGATACCATAAGCCAGGGTAATCTGGCTTTGGTTCGGGCCCTGATTAGCCCAGAAAGACCCTATCTAGATCACCCTTTATGGAAAGAAGCTATTATTTTTGGTCAGATGGCTAAGCAAATGGCTCCAGCCCACCCAGAACCTTATGGTTACCTAGGCAAGGTTTATAGCTATTTGGGTTGGTATGAACGGGCCTGGGTCAATTATCAGAGTTTTCAGACCTTGGGTGGAGAGCTTAATGCCGAGCAAGTGGTTCAAATGGTCGAGCTTTCAAAAACCTTGGGTTATAGCCTGATGATGCAAGGGTTGCATCAAGAAGCACAGACTTATTATTTACTAGGCTATAGCTATGCACCTCAAGATTCTGAGATTGTTCTACAACTGGCTAGAACGTATCTGAGTTTAGAGAAACCTGCTTTGGCTCAAGTTTATTTACGTCAATTAGAAGCCAGGGGAAAGGGCTCAGAATATGGCTCTTATTTAGAACTAGCCCAAGACCAAAACAGTTATGGACAAGCCGCAAGTGCAGCCTTTCAGCAAGGGGTAAGCCATTATTATCAAGGAAATTTTGAAGCCGCCCTCGAGTCTTTCAAACAGGCTCTAAGCGCAAACCCCAATTATCAAAAAGCCCAGGTCTGGGCCGGACGTATGATGTTAGAACTTGGAAGACCCCAAGAGGCCTTACCCTACTGGCAAGAAGCCAGCCGCTTAAATCCACACGATTCAAGGGCAAGCTATTTTCTAAATCTGACCCAAAATCAAATGCGGTGGGGGCCAGAAGCCTATAAGGCATTTTTGCAGGGTCTAAGTTCTAATGAACAAGGTCATACTGCCCAAGCTGAAGCAAGTTTTACTCAGGCTATTTCCTTGAATCCTAATTACAGCGAAGCCTGGGCCCAGCTAGGATATATGGCCCAGCAACAAGGCACTCTCCAAAAAGCTGCGCAAGCATTCTCTGAAGCCTGTCGTATAGAGCCACAAAATGTGCAGTATCAACAGGCCTATCAGGAAGTGACCAAAAAACTCGAGGCTCAGAAAGTTCCTCAGGTCAAAGCAGCACCCTCCCAAGTTGCGTCCCGCCCTGCTGCTGTAATGGTTGCGGCAGTGGTTCCGCAAGTCATGCTGGCCATGACCCAAGAAACTGGTTTAAAAGAAACTGGTTTACAAGAAACAGAGTTACCAAAAACAGAGTTACCAGAGGAGAACAAAGCACCTGAAGTTAGGGTCAGTGACCGCATGGTGAGTGTAGTGATATTGCCCTACCTGAATCTAGGCCCAGTAACAGGTGGCTCGAGTTTGAATCTTTTAGATACGGTCTATGAACATAGAATGCCCACAACGACAGAACAATCTATAACTTTTTTTACCAGTTCAAATGATGTACGCCGAGATTGGTTAGCCCCAGTCAACTATGCCAATGGAACCATCTATCAAAGGCTCGAGGTTTTAAGTAAACCTACCAATGAAGTGATGTATTACCAGCTATGCCTAGTTCCCAATGATGACATTTCCATCAAACCTGCTTGCAGCCGCGCCTCAGGACTAACTCTAAGCCAAACCGGTGTCTATGAATTCACCCAACCCTTGTCATCTTTTTACGAGTATTACAACATTGATTGGAGCAGGGGTATAAACAGTCTGATGGTGATTGTGCGCGATAAAAATGGGAATACTATAGATGAAGTCTCGGTAGAAAGAAGTGGGGGAACACTCGAGAGTTATTTTCCTATGCAAGTGAAGTACAGTGTGGCTTTAGTGCCTTCGGGTGGGGAGTTTAAGGGCTGGTAATTATTTTTAGACAATTACTGCTAATTCAAGATTTCTTTTTATTCCAACCAAAGGGTTTAATAATGTAAAGAAGGTATACAATAATTAGAATAGAAACAGCCCTTGAAGCAATTTCGTAGATAGTCATTAGGTTTAAGTTTTTCATTAAAATCAATAAGATAATGAAAGCTAATCCAATGATAAGTAATCGTAACTACATGGTAACATTAGAGAGATTCCATACCGTTCGACGAGGATCTTCCCCAGGATATTTTCGACTTGCCTCCATATAATTGAAGACTATCGATAAACCAAAAACATTTGTCAATGTTAAAAGAATTTGATTCAATGTCACTGGTTATCACTTCCAATCCTTTATAACTATACTAAATTCGGTAGTATACCGTAGTAGCTCATAAATGGTAAAACTTGTGATTCCAAATTGCGTAAAACAAGGGAACCACAATGAACAAAAGGCATATGAAATTACAGAAATATCTAGAAAAATACTTGGGTGAAATTCAATATCACTTAGGATTCAAAATCATTTATTCCCATTTCTACCTCTTCCCTCGAGAGTCCACCTTCTTCTAAATCAGCATCACTATATTTTTTCAAGCCTTCATAAAACTCGAGTGCTTTAGACCTTACAGCTTCAAGCCCCAAACGTTCTTTTAAATCAAAGAGTTTATTTTCGGCTTGGGCAAATTGCTGTTGTTTTACCTGATAATCAAAAAGTCGCCACTCAGTGGTTTCGGGCAAGATAAAAGCCTCGAGGGATACAACTAGATTTTGTATGCGTTGATGAATGTCGTCAATACCAACATTGGCAAGGGTAGCCTCAAGGAATAAATCTAGGGCTTTAAGTTTTAGATCAAACCCTTCTTGATTTTGGCCTTCGGCAATTATACTGTCTGCCTCTAGCAAGGCAGCTAACAAATAACTTTTCTCTTTATCGAGTTGACCGGTGGTGTTTAGGGTTTGTAAGATGTCTTGGCTCGAGAGTTTTCTTAGAAGGGTTCCATCGATACCGGTGTGTTTTTGATAGGTGCTCTGTACAAACCCTTCTAATTCTACGGGTGATGCTTGGTGAAGAATCATACGAGACAGAATCTGGCTGAGCTGTTCTATGGTGCGCTCGATTAGGTCATCACGAAAAGGCATAGTTCACTATACTCTGCTTTTTTGGAGTAGAGCTAAAAATGATGATATTTTGCTTTTCTAGTAAAAGGGTTGAGATGATGCTATGAATGAACAAGGTGAAATGTTTAAGTATGGTGGCAAAAATTATCAACTCATTGAGTCTTTAGGTATCACAACGGTTTATCGCCGAAAGAAAAAAGGACTCGAGCCTGTTCATGGGGTAATGGCTTTTAGAGTGGTGTCGGCCTACAAGCGAAAAGTAAAAGGCGAAGGTGTGGTGCGTCGTCCTAGGGTTTATGCAAAGAAACTTAGGAAACGATTTTAGACATAGGGTATTGGTACAAAACGTTCTGGTCTCGATGAGTGTTAGGATGCAGGCTTATGAGTTTGGCTAAGAGTATTTGGTATTTACCTGAGTTTCGGTATTTTTTAGTAGCACAAGCAGCTTATATTTTGGGTAGTCGGGCTTTGGCAGTGGTGATCGGTTATCAGATTTATGAACTTACCAAAGACCCACTGGCACTAGGGTATCTGGGGTTGGTTGAAGCTATTCCGGCGTTGTCACTGGCACTTTATGGGGGCTATATCGCTGACCGCAACAGTCGGCGTTTACTGGTTCTAATAACCCGTTTAGTATCGGTGATATGTGCAGCTTTATTTGCCTTGCTAGCTTTAGGTACACCCCAGTTGTGGTCACTGTTAATGATTATTTTCATTGTTGGAATTGCAAGGGGTTTTGCTGATCCAGCCACTGCGGCTTTAGAGGCTCAGGTAGTGCCAAGTCAGTTTGTATTAGTAGGCTCGAGTTGGCTAGGTAGCGTAGGGCAAGCCTGTTCTATTTTGGGTCCAACCTTAGGCGGCATTGCTTATGCTTATCTAGGCGTTGGCATGACCTACTGGATTATTGCAGCTCTTTTTCTTACGGCTTGGTTACTTATGTTTTTAGTATCGCCCAAACCCAAACCTAAAATTCAAGAAGGCGAATCCATGTGGCAAAGCATTCGTTTTGGTCTTAGCTATGTCTTGTCTAATCAGATCATTATCGCTTCGATGTCACTAGATTTATTTGCAGTGTTGTTTGGTGGGGCTATCGCACTTCTGCCGATATTTGCCAATGACATTCTAAAAGTTGGTCCCCAAGGGTTTGGACTTCTGAGTGCTGCACCCTCGGTGGGAGCCTTGCTGGTCATGCTGTGGGCTACACGTCATCCACCTGCTAAAAATGCAGGGCGACTTCTACTACTTAATGTAGCTGGGTTTGGTCTAAGCATCATTGTCTTTGCCTTATCACGCAATTTTTATCTTTCGCTTTTAGCACTTATGTTCAGTGGCTTATTTGATGGCATGAACATGGTGATTCGTCGCTCGATAATTCGCATCATGTCTCCCGAATCTATGCGTGGACGCATTGCTTCCGTCAGTGGAATGTTTATTGGTGCTTCAAATGAATTAGGTGCATTTGAAAGTGGCGTAGCTGCCAAGCTGTTTGGAGTAACCAGGGCTGTGTGGTTGGGTGGCATCGTAACTCTATTGGTCGTTTTAAGCGTGAGCTTAAAAGCACCTAAGTTACGCAAACTCGACCTCGAGAATCCGCATGACGTAGAATAAAATAATGAACCCTAACCTGAATGCCTTTTCAACTGAACAGTATGCAAAGAATGTTGAAAATCATCCCTATCATAGACTCTACAATCATCCTGCTTTGATATCGTTGTTGCCGCCATTACAAGGTCAACAGATTTTAGATGCAGGATGCGGAACTGGTTTTTTCCTCGAGTATTTTGTCAATCAGGGCGCACAAGTGACAGGTATAGATGTTACACCGTTGATGGTTGAACGTTGCAAGGCACGAGTGCCTAATGCAACTGTAGTACAGGTTGATTTAGCAGAGGTTTTACCTTTTGAATCAGAACAATTCGATTTAGTTTTCTGCTCACTGACTTTGCAATATCTCGAGTCGTGGGAAGCAACCTTCACAGAATTTCATCGTATTCTCAAACCTAATGACTTATTCATTTTTTCAGTACATCATCCCTTTGAAGAATTTAAGCTTTCAGGAGAAAATTATTTCGCCACCGAAGAGCGCAAACGCAAGGGTGGGCAAGTATCGTTTCGCCGTTCGCTCTCGAGTATGACCGAAACCCTGCACCAAACAGGTTTTGTACTTGAGAAATTACTCGAGCCCTTACCTGATGCTGCTTATGCCGAAACTGACCCTGAAGGCTATGAAGGCTTATTAAAATTTCCCGGATTGCTGGTCATAAAAGCTAGAAGAAAAGGTTAAAGAGAAAAGGTAAAAGAGAAAATCTTTCCTCTTTTTTCACAGAACTAAACATCTTGGTGAATACCAAAAATGAACCCTGTCTTCGTTCTGGTGTGTCATGTTGAGTGACTAAAGCTCTGCTTTCGAGGCTTACTGCCAAGGTAGTGTCATTCACAGCAAACGAAGTGCAAACATCTGACAGCGTTACAGATGTTTGCACTTTCGTTTAGGGTTGAGCATCTTAAACTGACTAATTAGGTAAGTATTTACAGAAGGTCGCTCAACATGACACAGGAAAGTGCAAACGGCGTATTTCTGTGATTCACTGAGTGTGTTGTCGGCGTAAACGGCGTACACGGCTAATAGCAAACCACAGCAATGCAATAACAGCAATAAAGGCTATTAGGGGTAAAAATAGGGCCAATACTGATAGTGTTGTTGCGGCTATATTTTCAGTCGTGGACACAATAGGATTACCCAAACCAGCCGTAGTCGTACCCGAAATAAGTCTTGCACCACTGGTTAAAAGTTGAATGCCACTAGCAGCACCTCCGCCAGCAATAATTGCCAGCGTCCAGCGCAGGGCGGGGTCTAGTTCTATGCCAAAGGCTCCGGTCATGAGTGTGCCTGCCACAAAAGCTATAGGAGCAGCAATCATGTCTAGCGCGTGGTCAAGCCAGGGTATGTAATAGGCAAACACCTCGAGACCAGTGGCTACTGCAAAAGCTGTTGTCACAAGAGGATTTTCCATCCAAGCCAGATTTTCTGGTGGATTATAAAGTGCTGTCTGCGATAGAAGACTCATCATGAAAGGTGGTACGAAAATTCTAAAGCCAGAAGCAGCACTGAGGCTGATCCCAAGAGCAAGACTTAAAAGTGTTTCCACAGTTTTATTATGGCATAGTTTACAAGTTCTTTTGAGCTGTTAAAGGTTGTTTAAAGAAATGCCTCATCTTGGTTTTGTAAATATGACTTTGTAGAGAAAGCCTCGGTTGGTATTTTCCAAAGTCATGAATGCGCTATACTAGAGATACAGGGTTGAGATACAGGGTTGGTATGCAAGTCAATGTCTTAGATAGAGAGAAACAATTTTTAGAATTACTCGAGAAGGTGCAAGTCATTTTGGTTGAAGTATGAAAAAAGACCCACTTAAAGAAGCCTTACAAAAAATCTCGCAGGTGCGTTCTGAAGGCATCTCGGAAAAAGGCATTCTTGCCTTACAAGTAACGATTCGTAAACAATCTGGTGTCGTTGTAGCCAAAGCTGCCGAACTTGCCGCAGATTGGAATGCCACAGAACTAATAAAAGATTTGCTTGCCACCTTTTATCGCTTGCAAGAAGATGGTTTGAACCATGATCCACAGTGCTGGGGTAAGACTGCCATTATTAAAGCCTTGTATGAATTGGCGCATCAAGATCCTAAAGTATTTATAGATGCTTGCCGAACAGTTCAGCTCGAGCCTGTCTATGGTGGAAAGTCTGATACTGCTACCTCTGTTCGTATGGCAGCCATTCAAGTATTGGTGCAGTTGCCCTTGGTTGATCTTACAACGGTGATGATGGTACTAGCAGATTTACTTGCTGATGAAAGTGCAAAGGTGCGCTCCGAAACAGTACGGGCTTGTGTTTATATGCAGCCTTTGCTAGTAGCTCCCTTGTTGCGTCTTAAAATTCGTTTAGGTGACACTGAGCCAAGAGTGATGGGGGTGTGCTTTGACACACTGTTGTTACTGGTGCCTGAAAGTGAAACTGTAGGCCTAGTGCTAGGCTATGCCAGTCCAAAACCTGTTATAAAACGGTTTGCTCCAAGCCATGATGTCTTGCAAGCAGAAGCAGTGGCATCATTAGCAAGCTCAAGTGTAGCTGAAGCCATCAAGGAAGTAATTGGGCTTTACCCCAAACTTAAAGATATGCAGTTACAGCGCGTTATGTTTACAGCCTTAGGCGTTTCACCTTTGGAAGAAGCGGTTCGGTTTTTATTACAACGACTTAAAGAGGGAGATGCAAGTGAAGCCAAATGGGCTCTCGAGGCTCTTAAATCTAAAAGCCATAATGAAAGTTTGCGTGACTCTATTGTAGAGATATTACAAAAAAGAAATGACTTGGTGTTGTCAAAACTTTATCAAAGTTAAACCATTCGTAGTTTTTTAGCTTCTTTGAACGTAACCAAACGTCGGCGTTGTTCATCCCAAAGGGCAAGGGTGACAGTTTTGAAACTGGTTTTAAGGGTGAGTTGGGTGACACGCTGAAACAAGGGATGATGCTCATGGCATTCTTGTAGGTTGTAGTTGGGGATGCGCGGGCTTAAATGATGGATATGATGAAAGCCAATGTTGCCAGTAAACCACTGTAAGACTTTAGGTAACTTGTAGTAAGAGCTACCCTCGAGGGCTGCTAGCGTATAGTCCCATTGCGGTGTATGTTCCCAATAGGTTTTTTCAAACTGATGCTGGACATAAAAGAGCCAAGTACCTACGCTGGCTGCAATAACGATGACTGGGATTTGCAACATCAAAACGACCTTAAACCCTACCAAAGCAGACATCAGTGCAAACCAGCCTAGGAGCATAAGGTTGGTCCACCAAACCGAGGCCTTCTCACCACTATGCCAGGTTTCTTGGGTTTCCAAAGGAAAACGAGCCAAAACAATAAAGTTAATGGCTGGAGCAATACCAAAAAGAAAAAGTGGGTTGCGAAAAACGCGGTATACAGCACGTTTCCAACGCGGAGCCTTGAGATATTCATCGACGGTCATGGTCCAAACATCGCCGATTCCACGTTCCTCGAGTTGGGCATGGTGCGCGTGATGCACGGCGTGACCTTTTTGCCAGTATTTATAAGCAGTCATGGTGAATAAGCTGCATAAGATGCCCAGGGTGTCATTGCCTTTGCGAGACTTAAAGAAAGAAGCGTGTCCGCAATCATGTTGAATGATAAAAATACGCACCAAAAACCCTGCTGTTGGAATTGAGAGAAGTAAAGTTAGCCAGTAACCAATGTATAAACTAAAATACATGGCAGTAAGCCCTAAGAAAAAACCACCAAAAGAATTGATAATTTGCCAGACACTCTTCCGTACCACTGGTTGTTGATAATGGGTAACCAACTTTTTCCAACCCTTATATTCTTCAGGGATATTAGATTCCATAAAAAGCTTGTACCTCTTTCTTAACTCTTATAAATCACTTAGATGGATTGTTAAGAGCAATGAGTAAGGGTACTGTAGCACTATTATGGTTTGAAATGCTGTTATGAAATCCATAATAGAGTTAATTAACCCCTTAGAGGTATCATCTATAAAACTTAGAGGTAGCATCTGTAAAACTTAGAGGTAATATCAATAAACAAGTATTTTATGAACCAATTGAGACTTTTGATTTTCGCCTCTAAATTTATGCCTTTGTCGTATCGTTTTGAATATTTCACATCCCGAATCAACACAAAATAGCTTAAGGTTGAGACAAACATAGGAATCTTGAGACAAACATGGGAATCTAATGTGATAATTTTTGCTTTGCCTCGAGGTGCTTGGCCCTGGTGATAGGAAAACGCAGCACAAAGATAACCGAAAGTAAAAAAATCACAGCAGCCACCGGCCCAGCCATCCAGCGAATTGCAGCTATAGTAGGAGCAGATTGCTCTACAAGACCTTGTTGGTAGCCAAAGACCGAAGCCACAATGGCATTGGAAAAGACCCCAATTGAGCCAGCAATTTTTTGTCCAAAGGTAAAAAGTGCATAAACTAAGCCCTCGCGCCTGCGCCCAGAAGCCAATTCATCAAATTCCACCACATCTGGCAGCATGGCCCAAGGAAAGAGCATCACGGCTGACAGCCCAACTCCAGCTAGGGCAGTCATGAGCATAAGATAGAAAGAAATCTTGCCAGGAACAGTAAAACCAACTAGCAACAATAAACTGACTGCCAAAATAATGAGCCCAAGAATAAGAGCAGTTTTTTTACCCAAGCGTATCGCCACCAGATTCCATAAAGGAAACACCAAAATAGCCACTAAAAATAAGCTTCCTAGAACAATAGGTTGACTATCGGCACTGATACGCAGACTGGACTCGAGAAAGAAAGGCAAGATGGAGTTTACAATCATGAGCCCAATGGTGATCACCATAAAGAGTATAAAAATTTGCGGAAAGCCAAAAATTTTAAAAGCCGAGCGATATTCGTCTATGAAAGCAGGATTTTCTAAAGATACTTGGATACGCTTTGGTTCTTTGACCTTAAAAACCATAATCAGATAAGACACACTGGTGACCACTCCAAAAATAACTCCCATCATGAGCCAACCTACTGGGTGTGTCTGAGAAAGCTCGGTAGCAGGTGAAAACCAACTGACGATGATAGGGGGTAAAGCCACTGCCAGTAACGAGGCAAAGGTGCCAAAGGCTGCGCGGTAACTAGATAGACTGGTGCGCTCGTTATAATCCTCGGCAAGTTCGGGAATCAGGGCCATATAAGGCATTTGTACAATGGTATACAAAAGAGAAAAAAGTAGAAAGTAAAAGGTAGAAAGTAAGAATTTAAGGCCTTGCGAAGCCTCAGGAATAAGCCACAGCAAAGCAAAAGAAAGCCCTAGAGGAATCGCTCCCCAAGCAATAAAGGGTTTACGCCCTATTTTGGGTTTAAGACGATCAGATAAAACGCCCATAATAGGGTCAGTAAGTGCGTCAAAGACACGACCCAACATAAAGACCAGTCCAGCCAGAATAGGTTCTAAATGGACGATATTAATCAAAAAATATAGTAACCAGGTATTGATAGCTACAAAGGTTAAAGATGCACCAACATCGGCAACACCAAAATACATCTTCTCGCTGGTTGTAAGTTGTGCCACCACACTAGCCTATCATTAACGAAACGAGACTTGCCCTGAGCTTGCTGAAGGATGCAACTCTCTGAAATGAGATGATACCTCCTGCTGATGGCTCTCTATAACGAGATGCTACCTCTCTGAAACGAGATGCTACCTCTCTGTATGTCTACTACCCAACATTAAGTACCTTATATCTGCACTACAGTGGATATCTGGAGGTTTTATTATGGCGCAAGAATTTACAGATGGAAATTTTAAGCAAGAAACGGGTGAAGGCCTGGTTTTAGTTGATTTTTGGGCTCCCTGGTGTGGTCCTTGTCGTATGGTAGGACCAGTTATCGAAGAATTAGCTACTGAATATGAAGGCAAAGTCAAAGTGGGCAAGCTCAATGTAGATGACCACCAAGCTTCAGCGATGGCTTTTAGAGTGATGAGCATTCCTACGGTGATTCTTTTTAAGGATGGTCAACCTGTTGAAACTATGGTTGGTGCAATGGCCAAGGGAGCTTATCAAAGCCGCTTGAGCAAATACGTCAGTGCAGTCTAAACGATAAAAATTACCTATAGAGGTACAGAGTAAAGTAAAATTTCAGTACCTCTATCTTTTTGTTGATTTTCTCATACCCTGTATAATATATGCATTAATAACTCAAAAGTCATGAGTTTTTGTTGTAAGAGCACTGTTGAAAGCTTCTCTTTGCAACGCCAAGGCTTTTGCTACACTTAAAAGCGTGCTTATAGGTGTTATTAGCGATGTTCATGCCAATGTAGTGGCACTCGAGGCCGTGCTACAGACTCTCAAAGATAAAAAAGTCAGCACCATCATTTGCCTAGGGGATTTGGTGGGTTATGGCCCATCTCCCAATGAAACTATAGATTTGATTCGCTCGGCAGGCGTGATGTGTACCATTGGAGCTGCCGATGAGCGTATTGCTTACGACTTTGCCCGCGATAAATTACCGCGTCACGGTGTAGCTGACCAAACCCTCGAGTGGACTAGAACTGTGATTGAACCTAAGCATGTTGAATTTTTACGCAGCCTGCCTATTCAACAACGCATCAACACCCCGGTAGGAAAGTTACGCTTTTTTCATGGTAACCCGGACACACCCAGTGAAAAAATCAACTTAAATATCGACCCCATTCGCCTAGGTAAACTTTTAGACCAGCAACGCTGTACTATTTTGGCCTGTGGAGGAACCCATGTTCCGGTGGTTCGCAAACTCTCGATGGGAACATTACTCAACCCTGGCTCAGTGGGTTTATCTCTCAACGGTGAACCTGGTGCAGACTATGCAATTGTGCGTATTTCCAAGGAAGGCATTATTGACGTAGAGATGGATAAAGTTGAATATGATTTTGCTGCTGTAGCCTTTGACATTATTGCTTGGGGTTTGCCAGCTACGGTGGCTGAAGCTATTCAACAAGGACGGATGCCTGCAAGTGCTGGTAGTTAAGTTTCCTGTGTCAAACCCAAAGAAGTGATAAGAGTGGCTAGGATGCTGCTAATTAAAAAATAAACCTGCTAAACTAAGGGCTAATCAAAATCTATGATCAGCCTTACTACATCTCTTAAACCTGTCCTTAGTAAACATAGGGGTCTTGCTCTTGGTATTTGGGGTGAGGCAGGTATTGGTAAAAGTTATCAAGTGACCCAACTTCTACAGGGGTTGACGTGTCGCAGTGCAAGTTTTCACGCCATCACCTTGCTAGCAACACTGGCCCAAACGCTCCCCAAACCCAAAAAACTAGCCATCTGGGCAGAACACAATCTGAACCGTTTAGCCAAAGGTGAAGCGGTTGAAAGTGCCAGCGTACTTGATTCATTAGGTGCTGTCCTAGCAGGTTTAGCACCCTTTGTGTTACATCTCGAGGACATTCACGAAGTAGATTCAGAGAGACTCGAGTTTATTCAAACTCTTGCCAAGGTTGTTTTACGCAGTAAGGGTGTTGGGCTTGTGGTCACAAGTCGCAGGGAGCCACCTGAACCTTTTACATCTATCAAGTTGGGTCCTCTTTCATCGCCAGAGGCTAAACAACTTCTTGAAGACGACCTAAAAGCAAGCCTACCTAAGGAAGCCCTCGAGTTTATTTACAGCAAAGCTGCTGGCAATCCTTTGTATACACTCGAGTATTTGCGCTACCTAACCCGGCAAGGTTTCTTGTGGAATGATGGGAAACACTGGCATTGGCGAAAACCAGAACAAAACGTTATGCCCATAACGGTTGAAGCTCTGATTGAACAACTGCTTAAACAAGCTAAAACTGAACCTTTACAGAGGTACGTACTCGAGACTAAAGCCTTTTTACCGCTTGACTCGAGTCATGACACCTGGCAGAAAGTAGCTAGAGTTAGTGAACAGGAATTACAAACTGCTCTTCAAGAACTTTCACAGAGAGGTATTTTTAAGGACAACTATTTTGCCCATCCACTTTTTCGTGAAGTGACGCTCAAAACTTTGTCACCAGAGAGAAAGCGTAATCTGGCAAGACGGGCTATCAATATTCTCGAGAATAATCCTGAACAAGCAGCTATGTTTGTGGAGGAGGCGGGACTTGAGCCAGCACAATCTTTAGAACTTCTTAAAAAAGCCGCCGAATACATTAAAGAACGAAATAAAGTAGAAGCTGCAAGATTCTTAGCTATGGCTGTGGCGTTTGCAAAGAGTGAAGAAAAAGGTGAGTTGGCTTTAGAGGCTGCTACCGTACTCAAAAATCATGATTTACAACAGGCCCTTCATTTAGCAGAAATCGCCCTAGCACATTTTCCCCAAAGGACAGAGGTTATCGAGGTACTGGTGGCTATACTTACCTCGCTTAAACAACGCGACAAGGCTGAACACAGTATCAGTCTTTTAAGTGAAGAGGAAACCCAAGGTGAAAAAGGCTTACACAGATGGCTAAGGCTTTATGGACTCTTTCATGACGACCAAGCCTCGTTAGACCTTATTGAAAAACATCCTAGCTTGCTAGAGAGTAAAAATCCCGAAGTTCTTATTGACATCATTTGGACGATGATTTATGCAGGTCAAGGGGAAAAGGCTAAAGAGTTGGTTCACCATAGCCTTACCCTACTAGACTTAAGCCCCTCTCAATACGCTCGTTTTCATTACGCGCAAGGTGCAATACTTAGTTACTTTGGTGCTAATGGCCATGAGGCTGAGCGCGAATTACGGTTGGCCCTTGCAGGCTTTCGTGAGCTAAACATTACGACTTCAATTATTGCTGGTTTACATGCTCACGCCATGGTTTTGCAGGATTTGGGAAACTATCAAGAAGCTCTCTCCGATTTAGAAGAGGCGACTAAACTTAGTATGCAATTTGGCAACATCAACGTATTTGCAGAGACGAATATTGCTATTGCCGACCAACTTCGTTGGTGTGGTCAATATGAGCGTGCCGAAGAGCTTTATGTCAGTAGTTTGGACATTTTACGAAGGCACGACGATCCTGCTTTTCTTTTTGACTGCTTAAACAACCTGGCAGCTCTTTATTGTGACTGGCGTACAGCGCATAGTGCGACCCTTGCTGTGAAGTATGCTCAGGAAGCTCTTAGTCTAGCAAAGTCTCGCAATGATACCAGCCGACTTACTTCGGCTTCATGTCGTTTGGCAATCGCTATGGTTTTGGCGGGTAATCCCACAAGCGCACTCGAGCTTGCTACGCAGGCAACAGAACTTTCCCAAACACCAGCCCAAACACTGAATGCTTGCACGAATAAAGCCGCCGCGACAGAAGCTCTCGGGCGACGTGATGAGGCTCTCAAGCTATGGTCAAGAGCAAAAAGTCTCGCCGAAGAAATAGGACACCCCTATAATCTTCATATTGTAAGCCTCGAGCTAGACCGGCTCAACAACGACCTCGAGAGTGCCAGAACCAGAATGCAGTGGTTTGAAGAACGAGGCTTAATGAACGGCGTAAACATCGTTAAACGTTACTTCCCCGAACTTGCAGATAGCCAAAAAGTAGTTGTTATGGAAAGTAAGGTTAGGCTCGAGGTCTTAGGAACATTGCAATTCACAAGCACTGAAACAACGTCTGTGCGCGGACGAAAACGCCAGGAACTCATAGCCTTACTTGTAGAAGCCAGAATTTCTGGACGAAGTGAAGTCTCGAGATTAACTTTGCTTGATAAACTTTACCCTGATGAAGACGAACTCAAAGCAAGCTCGAGCCTAAAAGTTGTAGTGCATAGCCTGCGTGAAACGCTAGGGGAAAATGCTCTCACGACTACAAATAATGGTTATGCCTTGGGAGAATGCAGCACAGATGCTGAATTGTTTTTGCAAACAGGTGACACAGCACTTTGGCGTGGGCTTTATCTTGAGGGGTTAGAACTTGCCAATGAGAGTAATGTGCGAGATTCGCTTTATGAACTCCTTTTTGAAAAAGCTAAAGCCTTGTTAGAACGTGACTCTAAAGAAGTGGCTCGAGTTGGTAAAATTCTAATAGAAGCTGACCCTTACAATACAGACTATTTGAGACTCTATTTTGCTGCCTTACGCCTTGACAAGAATCATGGAAAACTGACACGGCACTACCAAGAAGCCAGAACAAGGATGCTCGAGGTAAACGAAGCACTTCCTGAAACTTGGCAAGGCTTTCTTAGTTAAAAGCGTAGTCAGTAGTCAGTAGAAAACCTATGCTGACTACTGATCACTGCCTTCCAAAATATACAAAAACCCCCAAAACGCTAACCGCAACCTAACCGAGCGTCTCCTACTATGCAGCTATGAATCAGGTTGCATCCCTTACTTATCTCCTTTGTCCCAAGTGCCAAAGGACCTTACCCACCACTTCTAAAGAACGCTTCTGCCCCAATGACGGCTCACGGATGCTTAGCGCATGTCCACATTGCAACGCAAACATTACCTCTCCTTACAGCCGGTTTTGCACACAATGTGGTCAGAAGTTGCTCGAGGGCATTTACCCCTTTTCAACTACGCCAAAGATGAGGAGCTTGGTATGACCAAATCAACTGCATCCTTGCTAGTCTCAGGAGCCGTTGTCCTTTGGGGTTTGGGTGGCATCTTTACCAAGAACCTTTTAGAAGTAGGTATGGACGGCCTCGAGATTGCCTTCTGGCGACTCTTCCTAAGTGGTGTCCCGTTTTGTATTCAGGCATTCTTTCAACGAGACTTAAAACTCAAAGCAACAAAAGACCTTTGGCAACTTGCAGGCTTTGCGGTGTTTATTATCGCCTTGAATTATCTTAGTTTTAACTACGCCATTGTTTACGGCGGGGTGAGCTTAGCCAACTTATTTCTGGCTACTGTTCCGATGCTGATTGCTATCCCGGCTTGCCTCTTCTTTGGTGAACGGTTAACGCTGCGACTCCTGGGTTTGCTTGCACTAAGCATTATCGGTCTACTCCTAGCCTCTTGGGGTGGGGGGCAGGGTATTCAAATATCTGTTACTAGCTTGAGTTTTGGTTTCCTGGCCATTCTTACCACGGCGGCGTTTACACTAGCCAGCAAAAACTTACTCGAGCGTTATTCGTCTGTTGGCATGAACGCTTTTATCATGCCACTGGCTGCCCTCGCTTTATTACCCTTTGTGACTTTTCGTCCGTTGCCCCTTCATGCTTGGCCTAGTTTACTGCTGCTGATTTTGCTGCCAAGTTATCTGGCTTATTTGCTTTATCAAGCGGGGCTTAAACACTTAGCAGCTTCACGGGTTGCCTTGCTCGCCAATCTCGAGCCGGTCACAGGTTTGCTCTTTGCTGCGCTTTTGTTTAATGAACGCTTTACTGCACTTGGCACACTTGGTGTGGTGCTTGTTTTAGGTGTATCAGGGTTAGCGGCTCTACCGCAAAAAAAATTAGCAATACCACAACCAACAAAATCCATGAAGACTTTTTTAAGACCAGCCTGGCAAATATCAAATCTCAAGGCAACCCCGCCAACAAGTAGGGAGGACACCATGAACCAGCTTCTCTAAGTCACTAGACGTTATCGGGAATAGTATTTAACCTCATCTACAAAGGGAAAAACGATACGAAAACCTTATTCCTGATTAACGTCTAATTAACAGTTCACACCTATTTATTCCATGGCTCTATGGGTTTCACCACTGTAAGAAGAAAGGATGTTGAATGTATGAGACAAAACTGGAACACTTTTTCCAAACACACTGTATGTTAAGCAAAAACGTTTGGGCTTAAATTGGAAACCGCTTTACACCCGCATTGTGGGAGCGGTAGTAAGCCTTCTCTTGTTACTCCTGTTCGAGTTCTTCCTCTTAAAGCTGATGTTCGTTTGGTACTAAGCCAACGTTCTGGTACTAAGCCAACGTTATTGTCACGAACCTTAGATTTTCGGAGACTTTAGTTTATTTAGCAATGACGCTTTCGAGCCCCCACATAAAAGGAGAAAAATGAAAACACGTTTTATCATCACCTTGTTAATTGTGCTAGTGCTGTCGGCCTGTGTAAGGAACAAAGTACCGAGTCAGCAAGGAAGCTGGAACAACAGCACTTTGAAATTCCCCCGATATAACGGAGTAATAGTTAAGCAACTTTAGCCAAGTATACCTTTTCAAAGTCGATAGGTGAAAGATAGTTTAAGGATGAATGCCGACGGTTAGGATTGTAAAAGGTTTCGATATAACGGAAGATGCTGGTTATAGCTTGTTGTCTGGTTTCATAAGGAGAGTCAGCTTCTTCGGTTTTAAGAGTTGCAAAGAAACTTTCAGCTAAGGCATTATCATAGCAGTTACCCTTTCCTGACATGCTTTGAATGATGTCATCGTGTTTAAGACTCGTTTGAAAATCAATACTTGCATACTGACTACCCTGATCAGAATGATGAATTAGACCAGCCGTTGTTGACCGTTGTTGTTTGGCCATAGTTAATGCGCTTAGAACTAGGTCATCAGCCAGACGGTCTGAGAATGCCCAACCAATAACTTTACGGGAGAACACATCAAGGATAATAGCTAGGTACAGCCAACCCTCTAAAGTAGCGATATAGGTAATATCACTAACCCACAACTTATTAGGTTCTGTGGCTGTAAAGTCTTGTTTAACTAGATTTTCTGCCCTTGGACGTTGATGCTTGGAAGTCGTGGTGGTCTTGAATTTACGTTTTGCCTTACCCTGTATGCCGTTTTGTTTCATCAATCTGGCAACACGATTCTCACCAATGGGATAGCCAGCTTTACGCATATCCTTATGGATACGAGGTGAGCCGTAAGTACAACGACTACCACAATGAAACATCACAATTTGCTCAGTTAATGTCTCATTCTCTTGAGCACGTTTGCTTACAGGACGACCTAGCCAGTCATAAAATCCACTTACGGCTACTTCCAATACTCTACACATCAAGCTAATTGCCCATTGGTAGCGATGTTCTTTGATAAAGGCGTACCTCATTTGGACTCCTTGGCAAAGAAGCGACCAAGCCCGAAGGTGCTGCCTTATGGTCAAGACACCTTACCGCTTTTTTAAAATGTCTCTCTCCTGTTTCACTAGCTCGAGTTCCTTCTTTAACTGCCGATTCTCTTCCTGCTCGGGGGTTAAGGCTATTTTCCCATGCCCGGGAAATGCCAATCCTCCTTGACTCTGCGCTGCTTTTTTCCACGCATATAAGCTGTGATCGGATACACCTAAATCTTTGGCTATCCGTTGAACATTTGCCCCAGGCTGTTCTGTCAACCTGACCGCTTCTTGTTTGAATTCTCCTGTATATACTTTTCGATTCTTCATAGTAACCTCCATTTTCGCATGGAGTTACTTAACTATGCCTCCGGTTTTTTGGGGGAAGATCACTTGGAATAACACCACCTGGCAATAACCCCTCACTCAAAAAAATATTAAGGAGGCTCAGTGAATCACAGAATCAGACACCCAAGGGTAAAACGGGAGCAGAGATAGATAAAACGGGGTCATAAATTTTTCCAATAGCATGAGATAAAAAGGCAGCGAAACGAGTGAGACGAAAAAGCGTTTCATGAAGAGAACGCCTTGCTCTACCGCGAGCAGGACATTGACAGAAACGAAAGCGAAGAAGTAACCAGAGGTTCAAAAGGATGAAAGCGAGAGCCATGAAGAGGAAACGTAGGACGGGATTACGGGAGTTAGTTCTGGCTCTAAGCTGACGCATTTGGCGGTAGCTAGCTTCGATACCAAAACGATAGCGATAGCGGGCATGGACAGCTTGAGGGGAAAGCTGCAAAGCGATAAGAACATAGAGGAACCAGGCAGCTTTGCGCTGTTTGCGGTGACCACGTTTGCCTGTCTGGGTATAGGTTCTAACAACGACAACAGTGGTGGTACAGTTACCCTGCGTTTGCGAATAAAAGGTGTGTCGTGAGGTGTAACTCTGACGACCCTTACATAAGGCTCTTGTTCCCTTGTGTTTACCCCGAATCGGACAAGCAATGATAGCGGGAATGCGCCTGCGCTGTAAGCATCGGTAGACTTCAATACCAGCAAAGCCTCGATCTAGAAAAAGATAGCCTACCTTGAGTTTTTGGAGCTTGAGGCGGTTGAGAAGACGCATAATACACTGAGCGAAACTCATGCCGCTATGAACAAATACAACCCCTAAAGTGACACGCAGCCCCTGATGAATAAGATAGGCACTAGCAATGCGATAAAAGTAGGTTGTACCCGCTTTGGCTTGCCCGCGACTGGCATACTTTAGTAACCCTTCAGCTTTGCCGTAAAATGCCTGGTCGTGGAGGTCTATCACTACCTCTTGTGGCTTTCGCTTCGCCTTCTTAGGTAACTCGCTCACTAACGCTTGATTCACTCGCTCTTCCACCTCAGCAAGCAATCCCTCACAAAACGCTTCGTTCACATATCCCCGCAATGTATTACTGTCCGCACTCCCAGCTAATGCGGCACAACTTGCCTCGATGCTCTGTCCATTCACCGCAGCATGTACCAGCACATCTAGCACCATCTCCGTACTCGCTTTCGTCCCATCCACCTCGATAGGTAAATGCGCTCTCAGATGCTCGATTGTCGCTTGACGGGTCGCTTCGTTGCTCAGTTCTTTGTTATTTTTACTGGGGGAAGGTAGTTGGCTCATATCTCTACTTTCCCCTTTCTCTTACTCGTTGTCTACTTTCTGTGATTCACTGAGTATACTATGCACTAGCTGCTGGTTCCTTACCCTTCACCTTTCAAGCTGGTCAACCCATCAAAGCCGATGAAGTCAATGCTAACTTTCAAGCTCTGGCTGATGGCAAACAAAATGTGATTACTAATAGTCCGTGTGGAGACGGGCAATTTGTAACAGGTGTTGCTGCAAACGGAAATTTAAGCTGTGGTATTGACTAGATTGGTTCAGCAGGAAGTTCGGGAGTCTCGAGTCTCAACGGAAAAACAGGCAGTCTAGCCATTGAAGGTGGAGATGGTGTAACGGTTGAAACCTCAGAAGATGGCAAAGTGACTATTAGCTCGAGTGCAACCCTAGATGGTGGCTTGAGTCCGCAAGCCATCCTTGAGATTCCCTCCTCGGGTGTAGGCAACGTCCCTGGCTCAGCCTTTAAGATCACTAATAATAGAACCGCCTTGACCAGTAACGCCATTAATGGTGTGAGTAGGGGCGGGGCAGGTGTGCTTGGAACAAGTACCACAGGCAAAGGCGTAGTTGGCACGAGCACGGGCAATACCGGTGTGGAAGGTCAAACGAGTTTGGCACAGGGAACGGCTGTCGCGGGTATCAACACGAATGCTAATGGTGGCACAGGTGTTTCGGGTACGACGAATGGCACGTTTGGCTTTGGGGTACGAGGTGAACACAAAGGAGTCGGTTACGGTGTCTACGGCACGGCTCCCCAGGTGGGAGTTGGCGGTGAGTCAACGACGGGCATCGGGGTACGAGGCATCGGTCCTATAGCAATGGAGGCTCAGGGCAACACCCGGCAGACCCTCGGGTCTTTTGGCTGGGCTAAAGCAATGGTTGTCTTAAATAGCAGTGGTACGATTGCTCGCTGTTACAACGGAACTACAGGCAGCTCGAGCAACGGTTGCGGTTTCTCTGCTGTAGGGAGTAAAGGACTTTATGTTGTTACGCTGGGCTTTTCTCAAGACAACAGATTTTACAGTGCAACGAGCATAGATACAACTAACGAGTGTAACGTAACAGTAAAACCTGCTGGTACTCAATTAGAAATACACACCATTAATGTACAGACAGGACTATTTGCCCCTTGCTCGGTGAGTCTCATCGTGTTTTAGCTTCACCTAGGTGAAGCAAGTAAATAAGTACGCGAGGAACAAATTGTTGTCCAAAATTAAAGTGTTCACTTCAGACTTAAATGATGATTACAGGAATTTTTCTTGATTCTTTTTCTGAACAAAACCAAAGACGGTAGTAAAGCACTGCCGTCTTGGTCAATCTCTTGCGCTATTAACTCCCTACCTGCTGCTCTCGAGCCACCTTGCGAATCAGCAATACATAACCCGCTATCCCAATGACTGTAAAGCTAAACCACTGAATGGCGTAGCCTAAATGAGGTCCATTGCTAAGCTCGAGTCTTGGCACAGGCTTGGGTAAATCTAGGGTTTGCTCAGGAATTTGTTTTTCTAAGCTTATATAAAAGGGCAGTAAATCATAGGGCATTTGCTCCTCTAAACGCTCAGTATCAATATAAGCAGTAATGCCCAGTTTTCCAGGTGGGTCTTTTGGCCTGAATAATCCTGGTGTGGGCTTGCGCTCGAGTTCAATCATTCCTGAAATTTCTACTTCACCCTCTGGGGGCATAGCTTCTTTTATGGGGGGTGTATTAAGTTCAAAAGGAATCCAGCCCCGCATGACCAAGACGGCTTGATTATCTTGTAAAACCAAGGGCGTGAGAAGATAATATCCAGGCTGCCCATCATAGTTTTTGGTACTTCGCAGCAAAACTTCAGAATCATGGTCGTACTGACCAGCAATAAATGTCTGGCGATAGGCAAGGCTAGTTTTATCAAAAGCAGAAACGTCAGAACTATAGCTAGAAGCTAAGTCTAAAAGTCCTTGGGGAGTTTCAGCAAGACGGCTTTGAATAAGTTGGTTACTTGCTTTGCGCTGCTCGAGCCTATAAAGTTGCCAGAAGCCTAGTGAGGTAAAACTAACGGCCAGTATTGCCCCAACCAGCAGAAAAAGAATCCAGCGAGGTTTTAAGAGGAAACGGTAGTTCATCAAGAGGCTAGGGGTTAGAGGCTGGGGTTAGGCTAGAGGTTTCTGACCCCTAATCTCTAGCCCCTGAACCCTCAAATGAAAAAGACTCTATCTAGTGACATTGCTAAAAACAGCAAAAACAAATACAACATCGAATACTTATAAAGTGGCAGGGCTGTTGAACGGTCAATGGGTTTGCCAGCTTGCACGACTAAGAAAAGCTGAATAACCCTAAGTGCAAGTAAAACGTTTAGAGCCAGTGCAGCTACAAAATAGACCACGCTGAATTCGTGCATGAAAAACGGAATAACGGTAAGCACAATGGTCAAAATGGCATACATCACCATTTGTATAACCGTAGCGCGTTCACCAATCACAGTTGGGGCCATCGGAATCCCTACAGCTTCGTAATCGTCTTTAATCATCAGTGCCAAAGCCCAAAAGTGAACCGGTGTCCAAACAAAAATCAGGGTGAACAAACACCAGGCCAAAAGGCTTAAATCATTGGTAACAGCGGCCCAACCCACCAAAGGCGGAATAGCCCCTGCGGCACCACCAATCACGATATTTTGCCAGGTATTGCGTTTAAGCCACATGGTGTAGACAATCACATAAAAGGCAATGCCAGCCCAAGACAACAGGGCTGCCAATACGTTTGAAGTAAGGGTAATAATCACAAACGAAAGAATGGTTAGGGTGACAGCAAACACTGCTGCATTACGAATAGGAATCACTGCGGTAACGGTAGGACGTTTAGCAGTGCGCTTCATTCGTACATCAATATCGCGGTCATAGATCATGTTGTAGACACCTGCCGCCCCCGCAGACATGTATCCGCCTAGTAAAATACCTAGTAGGGATAGCCAGCCAGGAAACCCTTTGGCGGCAATAAACATGGCTCCAACAGTGGTTACCAAAAGTAAGCTAATCACTTTGGGTTTGGTCAAGGTAACATAGTCACGCCAGGTGGCTTTAGGGATTAGAGTGGTTTGCATATTAAGCTTCCTTTACAACATGAAATACAGGTGTACGCTGAATGCTTATGCCCAAAGCAAAAGCACTTAAAGCAGTCAAAAGAGAAAAAGCTAAAACCGCTAAACTCAAATGAATGATTTGTAAAACAGTAGGTGCCAAAAAGGCCAGATTAGCCATGCCAATGACGAGCTGGGCGATATAAACACTAAATAACATCTGTGCCAGACGCTTGGCCTGGAGTACTGGTTTAAGCCACCAACCCAAACCCAAACTTAAAAATAAATAAACCCCAACGCTCATGGCAATAAGTGGATGCAGAATTCTAAGGCGAATAAGGGGATGGGATTGGGGATCAAAATCAGCAGCAAGACCTTGACCTAAACTTTCTGAGGGAAACATGGTGTTACCCATAGCAGCTATACCCCCTGAAAACATCAGTACTAACATGCCTACTAAACCTATACCGAGAACTGTTGATAACAGACCTTGCTGGGCCATTTTAGGGGTTGCTGGTGCATCTTGACGAGCATAGACCAACACTAGGGTCAAAGTTCCCATAAGCAAAAGAGAATTGACCAGATGGGAGGCTACCATTACCCCTCTAGCCACAGTAGTATTTTCACCAGTTAAGCCAAACAGAACCGTAGCAGCACCTAGTAAAGCCTCGAGAATTAAAAAAACATAAGCAGCAGCACCTACGGCAAACAAGGTAGGTTTTTCTTTGCGGGTCTGCCAAACCCGTACTAATAGCCAAGTTCCCAGAATGAGAACTGTCAGGGATAACAAGCGATGGCTAAATTCAATCAGGCTTTCGGTGGTGTGCGATAGGGGAATCACCTGTCCATTGCAGGTTGGCCAGTGCCGTCCGCAGCCAGCCCCCGACCCGGTGGCCCGCACAATGGCTCCTTGCAAGATGACAATGGCATTGCCAATAAGGGCTACCCAGGCTAGGCTCGAGACAGGAATCCCTGTTAACTTTTTCATAAGGGTAGTATACGCAGAAGCTCTTTGGACAATTGTCCTAAAAGTTGGCGAGAGTGCCAAGACATTCTAAACAAGAGCTCATCAAAATAAGGTATGCGGTAAGTTTTACCTAGTAAGATTTTTGTCAGATGCGGTTTTGTAGACTTTCAACAAAGTAGGCCTTGGGCTTGCATTGAAAGGAATCATTGTGCGTAAGTTCGTTTTCTTAATCCTCCTGTGTTTATTGACTGCTTGTAGTGGAAACAATTCTAGCCCAGACCCCGATCCTAGCCCAGACCCCGATCCAGATGGGAATGACTTAATAAGTACGAGCCAACTGGGGGCCTTAGTAATTTTAGAAGGTCATCTTAAAGTTGAGCTTCCAGAAATACCTATTGATATTCCCGTTGAGACCATTAAATTTAATTATGCCTTTGCCAACTTTCAGGCTCTACCAGAAACCACAGGGTTGCCCAAAGATCCACTTATGCAAGTTTTTGACACCTGCTTTGTAAGTCAAAAATCTGGTTCTGTACCCAGTGCTGCAATAAGTACCCAACAAACATTACCAGAATTACCAGAATTACCTGCGCTTCCTATAGGTGAAGGATTATCACCTATTAGTGCCGGGAGTGAAATTACTTTAAATGCAAGCTCGAGCCTTTACACAAGGTTATTAGCCCAAGAGAATGGATACTATCTTTCTAATGTATTAACAGAAAGTACTCCCCAAAACTTAGTCGTTACTATTCCAGGAGAATCATTCCCAGCCTTTGAAGCTGTAACCATGCCTGAGAGTACTTCAGAATTTAGCCTTAGCAGCCCTACTGACATGACGGACTTAAACGCTCATTCAGTTTTTCGCTGGTCTGCTGCAACTAGCAAAGACACCTTTGTCTTGCTCATTGGTCAGAGTACGACCCATAGCTTTACTTGCTATGCCAAAGACGATGGTGAATTTATTTTCCCTGCCGATACCCTAATGACTACCGCAGACTTTATTGGTAGTTTGCAAGGTGCAGCCCATATTCGCTATGCAAGTACATACAAAGATACCAGCCTGTTTATGCCTATGCATGGATCACTCGAACTCTATGCAGCTACATCAGCAATTCCTTTAGATTAAGCTAATACCAAGTTGCAGTGAAAACTTACTTATAACGCTCATGCTCGTTACAGTAAGAAATTTTATCTCATACTGAATTGCACGTTTTTAGCTTATGTTTGCTGCTTTCAAACATAAGTATTTAGTGCAATTCGGTATAACTTCAGTTGATTGGCCATCTTTTGTGACCAATGCGCTGCTTTTGTATTCTTTTTGCGCTCTAATAGATATACGATTTTTACAAGAGTTGAGATAAGTCTTAACTTTCGGAAATCATAAACTAAAGTGGAGGCAATATGAATAAAAGTCTTCTTATTCTGCTTTTAGGTTTGACTCTGGTACTCTCTGCCTGTGGTCTTACCAATAAGAATATAAGCAACAATGATCTCAATACCCTTTCTGGCCAAGTCCTTGGATATGATGGTGGGGACGCAACGGTTGAAGCCTTATGGAATGAGGATAGCTACGGCACAGGAAGCATTAAATCCGATGGCACTTTTAGCATCACCCTCGAGAACCTCATTAGTGATTCACGTCTTACCGGTTTAGAGTCTGAATTAAATCCTAATGATTTTTGCTCGAGTCTAGACGTTTCTACCACCAAAGGCAAAGGGACTGTCTTGCCTGTTCTCACCATCACTAAAAATGGTAATGTTCTTGGTTATATGGGACAAGTCTCATCTTTAGATTTTATTCAAGATTTGAATGAAACAAACTATACCACACTCAATGCCAAAGCCGCAGGTAGAGTCTATGTTAATACCGATGCCACGGTTACAGGTGCTTGTCAAGACGATAGCCTAAGTATTGACCTAGATCTTAAAAAAGGTTGGAATACCCTCCACATTAGTGTAGATGGTAACGCTCACGCTGACATTTCTAGCAGCGGCCCCACCCTAGATTGGTATTACCTCGCTCAAGAATAAATGTTTAACAAATTTGTCTACCCTGTCTAGTTGTTGCTAGACAGGGTTTTACTTTTCAGGACTGCTGGCTATAATAGACCCTGTGTATAATAGACCCCGTGCTACGGACCCTCGAGCTAAGTAATTTTGCCATTGTCGATACGCTTAAAATCGACCTGTCATCAGGGCTTAATGTGCTTACTGGTGAAACTGGTGCAGGCAAATCTATCTTAATTGACGCACTGAGTATTTTAATTGGTGGTCGGGCTGAAACATCATGGATTCGTAAAGGTAGTGATAGCAGTTTGATTCAGGGGCTCTTTGATTCAGGCATTGAGTCAGCCTCGAGAAGGTTAAGCAGCAATGGTCGCAGTACAGCTAGGCTCGAGGGCGAACTGGTCACGGTGAGCGAGCTGGCTGAAAAGTTAAGTCATCTGGTGGTTATTCATGGACAACATACTTCACAAACTCTGCAAAACAGTTCTGAACAGCGCAAACTTTTAGATCGTTTACTCAGTGATAAAGACCAGGGTAAATTAAGCAAATACCGCCAAACTTACGGATACTATCAAGAGGTTTGTAAATCTATAGCCTCTTTGCATGAAGCTACCCGTGAACGTGCCAGACGCATTGATATTTTAAGTTTTCAGCTAGAAGAACTTAATGCTGCAAAATTAAAACCCAATGAAACACAAACCCTCAAGGAAACCCTCGAGAGTTTGCGCTTTGCTGAAAAAATTGTGCAGAACACCAGTAAAGCTTCAAACCTCTTAAATGATATGGAAGGCAATGCCATTGAGTTAATCGCTGAAGCCCTAAGAGATTTAGAACTAGCCGGACGCTACAACAAAACCCTTGAATCCTTAGCCAAAGATTTGCGTGAAGCTCTGGGTGCTGCCCAGGCTGTTTCTGAAGCCGTGACTGATTTTCTAAGTGATTTTGAAGCTGACCCCAAGCAGCTCGAGAGTTTAGAAAACCGTATGGCTCTTATTGAAAGTTTGCAACGCAAATACGGCGAGAGCATCGAGGCTATGCTGCACTACCGTGACAAAGCCCAAGATGAACTTAATACCTTGGTCAATGCCGATGCTAGGATGGAGACTTTAGAAAAACAGCAACAAGAATTGCTTATCTCCTTAAAATCACTAGCCAATGAATTATCGGCTGCAAGACAAAAAGTAGCCAAGAAACTCTCGCAAGCAGTAAGTAAAGAAATCAAACCTTTAGGTATGACCAATGCCAGCTTTGAAGTGAGCATCACCCAACGCGAAGACTTAGGTAGCTATGGTCAAGATGAGATTATTTTTTTGTTTAGCGCAAACTTGGGTGAACCGCTTGCACCCCTAGCTGATATTGCCTCGGGTGGAGAACTCTCGAGGGTTATGCTGGGTCTGAATGTAGTCACGGGCTCAGATGTGCCTATTTTGGCTTTTGATGAAGTGGATGCAGGCATTGGTGGAAAAACGGCAAGGGCGGTTGGAGAGTTATTAAAACAACTAGCCAAAGATCATCAGATTTTGGTAGTGACCCATTTGCCCCAAGTAGCAGCCTTTGCAGACGCACAGTTTTATGTTGAAAAACGTGAAGAGGCCGGTAGAACAGTGACCAGGGTGATGAGGCTCGAGCCCCATGAACGAGAGTTAGAACTTGCTAGGATGCTTTCAGGTTCAACCACCAACGCAGCCATTGCCAATGCCAGGGAACTTTTAACAGAATCTCAGAGTATATGAAAAGCGCAGCTTGGTGTTTCTATCTCGGTTCAAATTAGGAATCAATAACTAGGAGGGAGAAGCTTTTCTTGTCCCTCCTCCCTCCTATATTCTTCCTTCCAGGTCTTGCACTTTAAAGATTGAAGATTAATGAACCCCTAGAGTCTTGACAGATAGCCCTCTTTTTTGTATGGTTATTAACGCGAGTTAATAAAGCGCGTTAATAGAGTCTTGGTGAGCGTAGAAATGCGTGCTATCATGTGGTTCAAATCACAACTTAGTACGACATGTTCGTTCTAAAGAAATGAGGGCTTAGGTGAGTACCCAAGTTTATTCGCCAGTAGAAACTAAGGCAAAATCAGGCACTCGAGGCTTTTGGAAACGCCTTTTTAACCAAGAATCTATAACAGCCTATATTTTTATCTTACCTAGCCTAATAGGTTTTTTTGCTTTTATCGTTTTACCCATGATTCGCGGTATACAAATTAGCTTTACCAAGTGGAATCTGCTGCGCCCACCCAAATACATTGGTTTAGAAAATTACAAAGATGCCTTTGCTGACCCAGTGTTCTGGAATTCCCTTAAAGTGACTTTGCAGTACGTGGTACTTAATATCCCTGTGCAGACCCTTATTGCCCTGTTTATGGCAGTTCTTATGGACAGAGTCACCAAGTCCGAGATTGTAAGAGGCATTTTGATTTTGCCTTATCTATTATCAAATGTGATTGTGGCCATGATCTGGTTGTGGTTACTTGACCCCAATCTGGGTTTCTTAAATTTGTTCTTGCAACAACTGGGAATGGATAAGCAAGCCTTTTTCTTTTCAACCACCCAAGGTATTCCTACCATTGCCAATGTAAATACCTGGCGACACATGGGTATTACGGCGTTGTTATTTTATGCGGGTATTCAATCTATTCCCAAGGCCCTTTACGAAGCAGCTACCATTGATGGTGCAGGCGAGTGGGGCATGTTCCGCCGTATTACCTTGCCCCTGCTGCGCCCAGTTACCGTGTTTATTCTAGTCACCAACATCGTTGGGTCTTTTCAAGTCTTCGATACAGTTTCAGTGACTACTGGCGGTGGCCCAATTGACGCAACGCGCGTGGTCGTTTTCTACATTGTACAAAATGCTTTTGAGCTTTCTAAGTTTGGCTATGCTGCAGCACTATCGGTGATTTTATTTTGCATTTTGATTGTGATTACACTTATTCAAATGCGGGTCTTGCGTGGTAACACTTCAGATTTGAGCAGCTAGGGAGGATATGATGGTTAATAATAAATGGGGTATTGGACGTATTGCTGCTTGGGCACTTCTGATTTTGATCATTCTGATTACGCTGTTTCCCCTCTGGATTGTTCTAAAGACTGCGCTTACACCTACCAAAGAACTATTTAATAACCCAGGCTCTTTATTTCCAGAAAACCCCACTCTATTCAATTTTAGACGGGTTATAGGTTTGATAAGTCGAGAAGAAAGTGTAGCTGGTGGTGGTTCTGGTCAGAGTATTAACTTTTTATTGGGCATACGAAACAGTATTATTTTTACCTCGGCAGTGGTTATATTGCAAACCTTTTTTAGTGCTTTGGCTGCTTATGCTTTTGCTCGCCTAAAGTTTATAGGTCGGGAAGTCATTTTCTTTCTTTACCTTACGGCTCTTATGATACCTGGAGTGATTCTGTTTATTCCAAATTTTATTTTGATTAAAAATCTAGGCTGGATTGATACCTATCAGGGCATGATTGCACCTTTTGCCTTATTTTCACCTTTTGCTATCTTTTTCTTGCGGCAGTTTTTCCTTAGTATCCCCAAAGAACTCGAGGAAGCCGCTAAGCTAGATGGCACTACACCTTTTGGAACCTTCTGGCGCATTATTCTTCCAACCAGCACTACGCCTCTCGCAACACTGGCGATTCTTACCAGTCTGGGTACATGGAATGAGTATTTCTGGCCTCAGCTTATTGGTAAGGGTGAAAATGTTCGGGTACTCACTGTTGCCCTTTCTATTTTCAAATCTCAAACGCCACAAGGTGCGCCTGATTGGTCAGGGCTTATGGCGGCAACTTTCTTAAGTATTATCCCTATGATTATTTTGTTATTGGTTTTAGGTAGAAAAGTCATTAACTCATTGCAGTTTAGTGGTCTCAAGTGAGGAAAAAGGAGAAAGTGGAAAGTGCAAAGGTTGAAAGTCATACTCAAAGGTTTTAACTTTACCCTTTCCACTTTACCCTTTCCACTTATCCATTGAGGTAGTAGGTATTCCGTTTCGGCAACTTCTCCCAATAAAAAAACTGGGAGTTTGCAAATTATAAGGAGGAAGTAATGAAGAAATTATTCGCGCTTTTAGTAGCAGCTATGTTTACTGCTAGCTTTGCGCAAACCGAGATTAACTATTGGTTATGGGATGCCAACCAAGCTCCAGCCTATGAAGCATGTGCTGCCGAGTTTGCTAAAACCACCCCAGACATCAAAGTTAATGTGATTCAGCAAGGCTGGGACGACTATTGGACTGGTATTACCACTGGTTTTGTTTCAGGTACTGCCCCTGATGTATTCACCAACCACTTAGCCAAGTATCCAGAGTTTGCAGCCAGCCAGCAAATTGTAGATATTCAGCCCTGGATTGAACGTGATGGCGTTGATAAGACTATGTATGTTGGTGGCTTAGCTGAATTGTGGGGACGTGACGATGCTCAGTATGGTCTCCCTAAAGACTGGGATACTATTGCCCTTGCCTACAACAAAGACATGATTGCTGCTGCTGGTATTACTGAAGAAGAAATGAACAACCTGACTTGGAATCTTGAAGATGGCGGTACATTTGGTGAAGTTATCGCCAAGCTAACCCTTGATGCTAATGGCAACAATGCATTAAGCGCAGATTTTGATTCTGCAAATGTTGTGCAATATGGTTTCTTGCAAAACGGTGATGGTGGTGCATATGGTCAAACTGAGTGGAGCTGGCTTACCAACTCTACTGGTTGGACACACACCGATGGCCTCTATGCTGAAAAGTATAACTACGACGACCCACGCTTTATTGGCACTATTCAGTGGCTTGCCGATCTTATGGCAAAGGGCATTTCACCTGACCTAGCAGAAATTCAAGGGCTTGGTTCTATGGCCATGTTCCAGGGCAAACAAGGTGCGATTCGCGCTGGTGGCTCATGGGAAATTGGCGATGTTCTCAAGTCTGACTTTGAAACAGTCTTTGCTCCAATTCCTGCCGGCCCCGAAGGCCGCAAGAGCATGTTTAACGGTCTAGCTGACTCTATCTGGGTTGGTAGTCCAAATCAAGAACAAGCCTGGCAGTGGCTTAAATTTGCCGCTTCACCTGTTTGCGAAGAAATCGTAGGTTCGTTTGCTGTTGTGTTCCCTGCTATTCCTTCTGCAGTTGATATTGCAGTTGCTAAGCGTCTCGAGCAAGGTGTAAATGTTTCTGCCTTCTCTGACCTAACCAAAACTGAAGGCGCAACCTTCTTGTTCCCAGTTACTGACTATGCCTCGGCTGTAGGCGACATCATGACCAAAGCCATGCAAAAAGTTTTCCTTGGTGAAGGTACTGCTGCCGATGTTATTCCTGCTGCTGCTGCTGAAGTAAATGCTGTGTTTGAGTAAATAATCGTTTTGATTTGCTACGCTTACTTTCAAGTAGCGTAGCAAATCACCTTCACTCGTCATTGCGAGCCTCAGTTTAGGGAAAGCAATAATTGGCTTAGTTAATGTCGAACTACCCTGCGAAGCAATCTCCTTGCTCTGAGTTTGGAGTGAAGAGGTTTCGTAAGCTTTGAAAATCTCTCGCCAGTTATGTAGTGAAGGGAGATTGCTTCGTGGACGCAGTAACGATTCGCTAAATAAATGTTTAGTTTGCCATACACTTGAACTCGCAATGACGAATGAGTAACGTGAGCTACGTTTGCTGCAAACGTAGCAGATGGTGCGTAAAACGCACCCTACAAAAAACTTAGACGTGTTATTTGTCAAAGATTCTAATGTGATCATACAGAAGGTAAAGCAATGTTTAACAAACTTATTTTAACAATTTTTATTTTTGCTGCTCTTGCGATAGCTCAAGATGTCACCCTGATATCTCAGCCATTGCAAGTCAGTGAATGCTTGAGTACCTTTATCACCCATGAACTAGACTTTATTACCAAGGTGCATGACCCTGAACATATAGGAGCCTATGATAGCAATGGCACAGGTGTGGCTGTTGGTGACTTAGATAATGACCAGGATATTGATATTGTGCTGGCTAATCTAAAAGACAAAAACGCTATTTTATGGAATGAAGGAAATCTAAACTTTCGTAAAGAAGAATTAAAGTATGGAAACTCGAGGGCTGTTGCTATTGTAGATATTGATGGTGATAGCTGGAATGATATTGTTTTTACCCAAAGTATTTCCTCACCCAGTTTTTATTTTAATGAACAAGGTACGTTCAAGAATGTTTTTAGACCTGATGTAGGTCGTCAGGCTTACAGTATGGCCTGGGGAGACTTAGATGGTGACACCGATTTGGATTTGGTGACTGCTTCTTATGACACACTACTCGAGAAAGAACTGCGTGACACCTTTATGCTTTCTTCAAAGGCTGGTGTGATTGTGTATACGCAAACACCAGAAGGATTCGTAGAGAAACGAATCGTTGATGAATCACAAGCACTAGCTCTTATTTTATTTGATGTCAATCAGGATCAAAAATTAGATATTCTAGTAGGAAACGACTTTGCTATTCCTGACTTTATTTATACAAACAGTGATGGTGAGTGGACAAGTGCAGAACCCTTTGCACTCACATCACGCAATACTATGAGTTTTGATGTAGGCGATATGGATAATGACGGCCAACTCGAGCTTTTTGCTACCGATATGAAACCAGATTTTACTGACTTAAAGGTTTTAGCTCAGTGGATGCCCTTGATGCAGAAAACTTACGAACAACAAAAAGCACACCCAAAACAGCGCGTAGAAAATGCCTTGCAGCGTCTAACTGAAAACGGTTTTGAAAATCAAAGCTATAAACTTCATTTGGATTCTACAGGGTGGAGTTGGTCGGGTAAATTTGCTGATTTAGATAATGATGGACGTTTAGATATTTATGTGGTTAATGGCATGATGGATGAAAAGATTCTATCGCATTTACCCAACTACGAACTCATTGAAGAAAACCAAGTCTTTCATAATTTGGGTGCTGATAACTTTGAACGTGTGGATTGGGGTCTTAACTCTACTGCTGGTGGACGCGGGATGGCTATTGCTGATTTCGATACAGATGGTGATTTGGATATTGTAGTCAATAACTTAGAAAGCCCATCAACTCTTTTAGAAAACCAAATGTGTGGTGGTGATGCTCTGGAATTAGATTTATATTGGGAGAGCTTAAATACCAGAGCCATTGGCACAACCTTAAAACTACATACTAGTGCAGGAACTTTCTTGCGTGATGTACGGGTAAATAGCGGTTACTTAAGTGGGGATGCGGCCAGAATTCATTTTGGTATTCCAAAGAGTGCTGGTTTAGAATCCCTCGAGATTCTGTGGCCAGATGGACAAAGCACAACTCTGGAAAACCCCCAACGCAACACACTTATAACCATTTCGCGCAAAGGAGCGTTATGATAACCCGCCCTACTTTTTTGAACTTGTTTAATCCTGGAAAACGCACTTGGATAGTGTTTGCTGGAATCGTGATTTCGGTTTTATTGTGGAGCTTTTTAGTGGGGTATGGCGCACTTTCAGTTTCCAAAGCTAGTGCATTAGGGTTTGCCCTGATTATTCTTTCAGTAACTCCCAAATGGCTCGATGATATTAAAATTTGGGGAGCTTCTATAGGCATTCTGGGAATCGTGATTACCCTGCAACTTTTGCATTTACTCGAGCACGCTGTTCAAATGATTCAGTTTTATCGCTTTTCACTACCAGCAGGACAATCTTTGGGGCTTATCTCTGCACTCAATGTTGAATGGATTCACTTTAGTTGGAACTGGCTGATTTGGGGTCTTACGCTTTATCTAGTGATTAAGGGTATGCGTAATCCTTGGTCTTATATTCTTTTGACTTGGGCTACCTTGCATAGTCTAGAACACACCTATTTGTTGGTGCGCTATTTGCAAGTGCTTGTTGAAATGGGGCAGTTTGGTTTGCCTACTTTTACAGTAGCGCAGGCTTTGCCAGGCGTTTTAGGCAGAAATGGCTGGTTGGCACTTTCTGAACTGGCTGATTTGTGTGGGCGTATTCCAGGGTTAACTACTGCGCCTAGGTCGGTGATTCACTTTTGGTGGAATATGGGCGAAGTAACTTTGCTTTTCCTTGCCGCTTGGGGAGGGACGCACAAACTTTGGTCTAGAAGATGAGCAACTCTTGCTTGAACGCTCAACAAAAAGAATTGGGTAACACTATCTAAAATAAAAAGCGATTAGGCTTTTTTAAGGAGGAAATAAAAATGGCAAAAATAACTTTTATTGGTGCAGGCAGTACAGTATTTGCAAAAAACTTACTTGGTGATATTTTGAGTTTTCCTGAACTCGCCAAGTCAACCATTACACTTTTTGATACCAATCATGAAAGGCTCGAGACTTCAAAAGTCGTAGCCGAAAAAGTAGCTGCTACTGTTGGTGCAAAACCAAAAATCGAAATCACCACTGATCGCAAGAAGGCACTTAAAGGTGCAGACTATGCCATCAACATGATTCAAGTCGGTGGTTACAAACCCTCAACTGTGATTGATTTTGAAATTCCCAAAAAATATGGTTTGCGCCAAACTATTGCTGATACGCTTGGTATCGGCGGCATTATGCGGGCTCTAAGAACGATTCCGGTTCTTTTAGATATGCAGCGCGATATGGAAAAAGTTTGCCCAGATGTTGTTCACTTAAATTATGTCAACCCGATGGCCATGAACATCATGGCTCTGCGTAGAGCTTCACCAATCATGAGTGTAGGGCTTTGCCATAGTGTACAAGGAACTGCCGAACAACTTGCTGGTGATATTGGCGTACCGATTGAAGAAATCAATTATATTTGCGCTGGCATTAATCATGTTGCCTTTTATCTAAAGTTTGAGCGCAATGGGAAAGACCTCTATCCAAAAATTGCCGAAGTAGCCAAACGTAAAAATAAAGATTTACCTAAACGCTGGGATGGTTTAAGTGATGTCGTGCGTTATGAGATGTTCCGCAGACTTGGTTATTTTGTAACTGAATCCAGTGAGCATTTTAGTGAATATAGCCCTTGGTTTATTAAAAAAGAATACCCCAAACAAATTAAAGAATTTGAAATTCCTTTAGATGAATATCCGCGCCGTTGCATTGCCCAAATTGGTAGCTGGCAAAAACTCAAGAAGCATTTGGAAAACCCTAACAGCACGTTAGAGGTCCACCGCAGCCATGAGTATGGTTCCTTGATTATTCATAGTATGGAAACAGGGCAAACCAGGGTGGTGTATGGCAACGTACCGAATGATGGTCTGATTGATAACCTACCCAAAACAGCCATTGTTGAAGTGCCTTGCGTGGTTGACAAGAGTGGTTTGCAACCCACCAAAATTGGTAACTTGCCACCACAGCTTGCCGCTCTGATGCAGACCAATATTAACGTACAGGCACTCACCGTTGAAGCAATTCTGACTGGCAACCGTGAGCATATCTATCACGCAGCTATGCTAGACCCACACACTTCTGCTGAACTCACCCTTGACCAAATCTGGAAGATGACCGATGAACTACTGGCTGCACACGGAGATTATATTCCCAAAAATTTAAGAAAGGCAGCCTAATAGGGATTAGGGGCTGGGGATTGGGGGTTGGTCAAAATCCCCAGCCCCTAATCCCTAACCCCTAGCCCCCATATGAAGTCCAGAGTTACCAGTCAACAAGTTGCCAGACACGCCGGTGTTTCGCGCACTACGGTGTCATTTATTCTTAATGATGTACCTGGTGCAAAGTTTCCTCAGGAAACTAAAGACCGTGTGTTGCAAGCTGCTGAATTTTTGGGTTATGTTCCTAATGAAGCTGCCAGAACACTGGCTAGTGGCAAGACTTACACGGTAGGGTTGGTACTTCGTCAGGCTGAACATCTAAAAGTAGATGCCTTTATTTCACAGGCGATTTTTGGACTTAACGAAGTTTGTAATCAGCAAGGGTTTAGGCTTCTTATTGAAAGCTCAGATGATATAGATCGTGAGGGTACTTACTCAGGGCTGGTCAAGGCTAAAAAGATAGATGGGTTGGTAGTGATTAATTCTCGCATAGATGACAGGCAGCTTTATTCCTTTATTGATCAGGGCTTTCCTACAGTTTTAATAGGAAGTGTAGCTCACCCCAATGAACATTCAGTAATTCATTTTGATAAAACCGAACAAGTTGTTGAGCATTTAGTTTTGTTGGGACATAAGCGCATTGCCCATGTAACTTTGGCTCCATTATCCGATCATTCTGTTTCCTACGAGCGTTTGCTAAGCTATCGGTGCACGCTGGAAAAATCAAGAATTCGATATGATGAATCTTTGGTGCGCTATGGTAACTACAGCGCAGAAAGTGGCTTTACAGCCATGAATGAACTGCTGGTCAAAAAACCATATCCAACGGCGGTATTTGCTGCTAATGACACGATTGCTATTGGTGTGATGGCCGCTATAAATCAAAAAGGTTTGCGTATTCCAAAGGATATTGCAGTGGCTGGTTATGACGATATTCCTGTTGCTGCCTATACCACACCACCTTTAACTACCGTTCGCCAATCGGCAGTCGAATCGGGCGCATTAGCAGGAGAAATGCTTATCCAGTTGGTACGTGGTGAAAAACCCAAAGAGCGTGTGGAGAAGCTCGAGGCAGAGCTGGTCATTCGTGATTCGTGTGGGGCATCGTTGCTGGTGAAGAGATGAACCCCCCAGCCTGCATGTGTAATCAACGAAGACTGGATGAACATTTGGAACATGGCCCCCCTATTAGGGGGGCAGATTCCAAATTCAAACGTTGTCTTTGTTCATTGCCAATAAACTATGGGGGGTTCTAAATGCCCCCAACATTTTTAGCCACCGACCATCCTCACCGCCGCCGTAACGCGCTTACGGGTGAATGGATTCTTGTTTCACCCCATCGCAATAAACGTCCCTGGCAAGGCCAAGTAGAAAAAACAGCTCTCGAGCAGCGTCCAGCTTTTGACCCTACTTGTTATCTGTGTCCAGGAGTTGAGCGTGCAGGAGGCGTAGTAAACCCAAACTACACTGAGACCTTTGCCTTTACCAATGACTTTGCGGCTTTACTGAGCGATACACCGCACTATAAAAATAGTGATGCACTTTTTCAGACTGAAAGTGTTCGAGGAACTAGTCGTGTTATGTGTTTTTCACCTCGGCATGATTTGACCTTAGCTGAAATGCAAACCTCGGAGATTCGCAAGGTAGTGGATATGTGGGCTGCTCAAGTAACTGAACTTTCACCAACTTATACCTGGGTACAACTTTTTGAAACCAAAGGTGCAATGTGTGGAACCTCTAACCCACATCCACATGGGCAAGTTTGGGCTAGTGATTTTTTACCTATCTATGTTGATAAAGAAGACCAGCAGCAAAAAGCTTATTTTGCAAAACAAAATTCAATATTACTTTTGGATTACCTCGAGTCCGAACTCAAACATGGTGAACGTATCGTGATTGAAAATGAGCATTGGGTTGTAGTAGTTCCATACTGGGCTTATTGGCCTTTTGAAACTTTGGTATTGCCACGCCGTCATGTGCAGCATATTCCTGATTTAACTGCTGATGAGCGCAATGGATTGTCTGACATTCTTAGAAGATTGCTCAGTCGCTATGACAATCTTTTTGAAACTGAATTTCCTTATCGTTCAGGTTGGCACGGTGCGCCAAGTACAGGAGACACTAAGCACTGGCAATTACACGCCCATTATTATCCGCCCCTGTTACGAAGTAGCACCGTGCAAAAGTTTTTGGCTAGCTATGAGTGGCTGGCAGAGGCACAGCGTGACTTAACTGCCGAGCAAGCTGCTGAGCGGTTACGGGATTTGTCTGAGGTACACTATAAGCAGAGATAGCTTTCAGCCGTCAGCCGTCAGCCAAAACTTAAAAGCTGATAGCTGAGGGCTGAGGGCTGAAAAGGCCCTTCATGTCTGATTTAATCACAATCGTCAAAGATAGTTTCAAGAAACAATTTTCTACTGAGCCTGCTTTTATTGTGCGTGCGCCAGGACGTGTGAATTTAATTGGTGAACACACTGATTACAACGATGGTTTTGTTATGCCAATGGCGATTGACCGTGCTGTTTATATTGCTTTGCGCCCAAGAAGTGATAAAAAGGTGCGGTTGTATTCTATTGATTTTGAAATCTGGGGAGAATTTTCTTTACAGGATTTGCAAAAGGATAAGGGCTGGCTCGAGTATTTCAAAGGTGTGGCTTGGGCCTTACAACAGGAAGGATTTTCCTTAAATGGTTTTGAAGGTGTAATGACTAGTGATGTACCACGTGCTGCTGGACTTTCCTCCTCGGCGGCTATTGAACTGGCTACAGCAAGAGCCTTTCACAGCGTTTCTGATTTTTCGTGGAACGCAAAAAAGATGGCTCTGCTTGGGCAAAAGGCTGAAAACCAATGGGTTGGTGTAAACTGCGGCATTATGGATCAACTTATTAGTGCAGTAGGACAAAAAGATCATGCTGTGCTGATAGATTGCCGTTCCTTGGATTTGGAAGCGGTACCGCTTCCCAAAGGTACTGTGGTCGTAGTCATGGACACCAATACACGGCGAGGGTTAGTTGATTCTGCCTATAACGAACGCCGTAGTCAATGCGAAGAAGCTGCTAAGTTTTTTGGTGTTAAGGCTTTACGTGATGTGAGTTTAGAAGAATTTGAAGCTCGAGCTACAGAACTCAGTCAACTTACTTACAAAAGAGCTAAACATGTGATTAGCGAAAACGAACGCACGATCCAAGCAGCGCAAGCTATGAAAAAAGGCGATGCGGTTTTACTAGGCAAACTGATGAATGAAAGTCACATAAGTTTAGCTATGGATTTTGAAGTCTCGAGTGATGCGCTAAATATAATTGTCGAGTGTGCTTTAGAAGCGGGTTGTTATGGTGCGCGGATGACTGGGGCTGGGTTTGGGGGATGTGCGGTGGCTTTGGTGAATGCAGATAACGCTGAAGCTTTTGCAAGAAATGTTTCTCAGAGCTATAAGGAAAGAAGCGGGAATGAGGCTAGTATTTATGCTTGTGAGGCTACAGAGGGAGCAAATAGGGTTTAAGTCAATGTATCTCTGGATTCAAGCCTTATTGCAAAGCAGCCTCGGATCGGAAGACTTATTAAGGATTGTTTGCTAAACGTGCAACAGAGTTGATTAGAAATCGTCGCAAGTGTTCTGCAAAGCCGCTATGTAACTCAATGGTGTCAGTAGTGGGATGCCATGTGAACAAGCGTGAATGCTTCCCCGCATTTACTAGGGTCTCAAATTCAGCTCGATGAAGATTGGCACGTTTCCCTAATTGTTTATGAGCAAACGAGTGTCGTATGTGTCGATAAGCTAGAAATTCGTTGAGATCGTTATGTTTCCTTTTTATGTAGTCGATTGGAAAGAAATCTTCAAATATTGCAAATAGATAAACAGTAGCTAGTCCTTGAGTCAGTTGTTCCAAGCGAAGCTGAACTTCGTTGCGAATCTTAGAGTCTTTAATACTAACTGCATTTCGTACACAACTAAGCAAGTAACCAAACTCTTTCTGATTGAGACCGCTCAAAGCATCTATTGCCTCATCGTAATCGCTCATAAAACTCCTAGCTATGATTGATAAACTATCAATCATCCTTTAAAATTCGTTGAGGTTCATACCCCAGCTTAGCTCGAGTTCTGTCAGCATTGATAGAAATATTGATACAAAAAAACAAACGAGTGAAATTAAGCGTCCCACGCATTCTATCCAAAGGTACTCAATGGGCAAGATAAGTAACCTCGAGTCATAAACCCGTGTCAATTCAGAAGTTTGCGCCAAGGATGTTCAGGCAGCCACACGGCAAACACATTGTCAAGCCAGGTTTTTTGCTCCTGACTCAAATAAGGCAATACTGCTTCAAAATCACTTTGGTCTTTAGCTCTGGGATATTTGCCATTAGTACGTGATTTGAATAAAAGAATAATTGCTGGCTCGAGGATAGGAGCCAGCCTCGAGTCCTTCATCACTACAGACTTAGGCAACATAATTTTAGGTTCACGGCGATACATCCAATTTACGTCATCATGTTCCATCAGCAGAATATCGAGAAGCTCAAAGGGCATATCCGCTCGTTTGGCATGAACTTGAACTATCGGTAACTGCAAAAATTCATTATCTTGCCACGGGCGATACTTGCCTTCAACAGGTACATACAAGTCCCAAGCTCTAGCTTTGAGGTATTGCAAAAAGGCTTGCTGATCACTGCGCCAAATACATACGTCAAAGTCATGGTGAATTCGGGTTACTTGGTTCATAAACAAATCTAAGGCCCAACCACTCGCCACACACCAAGGAATCTGGACTGACCTAAGTTCTCGCTTGATAAATTCAACGTCACTAAAACCAGTCGTCTGGATATGCCAAGCTCGAGCTTCTTTTAAGAGTGTTTGAATGAGTTCAGCTTTGCCCTCAGTATAGGCATCTGTGGTCTTATGGGCAAGCTCGAGCTTGATTTTCTCGTAAATTCCACGCGCTTCTACACTAAAGCGTAAATAATTGCGAAACAGCACCTGATCAGAAAATAAATCACTACCTGCTTCATAGATATGAAGGTGATACTCGTGCGGCCCACGTCGAAAATACTGTCGCCCAGCTATGCCATATTCACCTTTGGACTGATACCCTAAATCTTGTAGAGCCTGAATAAAGTTATCCTCAAGCGGAAACGGATAAACTGCTAAAGCTATATCAATACAGGGTTTTGCTACCAGACCTGGAATACTGGTCGAGCCAACATGCTCGAGAAAATACACTACACCACCATTCCAAACCCAACCACCCAAGGCTTGTAAAATTTTTTGCGCCTCAGCTTCAAATTGCTGTGGCCAAGCAGGGTTGTGCGGAACGAGTAAAGCTGACATGTAATGACAATGTAGCATTAAGTAAAGAAAGTTATTCACTGAAGATTAGCATCTTAGAGGCTTCTTCAACAGTATCAAAGTAGTGAGCTCGAGTTGTTTCAATCCTTATATGTCGCATCCACTCCTGCACGTGGGCTATATTTACATCATTGTCTAAAGTATTGGTAATCGCTATAGCTCTTAAGTATTTAATGGGAGTTACCAAGTGAGATATGATTATGGGAATTAGAACCAGAAATCCTGCCTGCAAATATCACTGCATACCTGCTGTACCAAACAAAATCCAAACAATCTCCATGTAACTTGTAGATAATGCTTTGGCATTCTATCTATAGAGGATGAAGCATGTAAAAACAAACATCCTCAAAAGGAGAAAGAAAATGAAACTTAACAGTAAACATTACAGTAAACATTTATTGGCCTTAGGCATCTCGGGTGTATTAGTTGCAGGACTAGTTGGCGCACAAACCAGCACTACGCCTACTCCGACTACACCAGATCAAACTCAGACCGCTGAGCCTAATCAGAACCCAGGTATGGGTTTTGGTAAGGGTGGACGCGGTGGACGAGAGGGTGGTCATGGTCATCATGGTGGCTTTGGTGATCAGGGTGGTTTTGGTGATCAGGGTGGTTTTGGTGACCGAGGCGGTATGGGTGGATTTGGTTTTAGAGGTTTAGCTCTGGATACCAAGATGACCTTTAACTTCTATAATGCAGACCCTACAAGTGGTACCACTGCTCTGCAAACCCTCGAGTTCACTTATGGTGTAGATAGCGAAGCTGCCTTTGCCGAACAATTTCAAACTGCTAGGGAAGCTGCAACATTCATGAAAGTAGACATCAGTGAACAAACTCGCACGGTTGATCTTTCAACCTTTGATGCAACCCAACGCCAAGGCTTGATGCCTCGAGAATTGGCTCGCCCAGGCGCACTTAATGATGGCAGTACCGTTACTGCAACTTTCTATAATGCTGACCCTGAAAATGGTGGCACTGTTTTAGAAACTCTGACTTTTACCCAAGGAACCAGCAGTGAAGCAGGCTTTGCTGATGACTTTTCAACTGCGGCTCAGAGTGCAGCTTTTGTAAAAATCACTACCAGCCCACAAAGTAAAACTGTTGGCCTTACAGCAATGCCACAACGTGGACAGGGCTTCGGTCCAGGTGGACATCAGCATGGCTTTGGTCATGGACAAGGCTTTGGACCAGGTATGAATGGTATTGACAATGTACCTACTGGCCCTGCAAGTCCTAGCGATGAGAATAACAGTACCCCTGATAGTACCTCTGACAATTCATAAATAAAATAACCCTTTTCCCTCTAGGCTGGATGAATTTTGCTCATCCAGCACTTTCACAAGGAGATACCATGAATCGCTTACAAATATTCGCTCCCATGATTCCAATAATGACAGGTGCTGTTAGCCTATTGAATATAGCCAACGCTCGAGGGTTTGACCGAGGGTTTCATGCTATGGGTTTCGCAAGAGGTTTCTTTTCACTGCTTATGATGTTGCTCATATTTGCCCTTTTAGCTCTAGCACTCTATTACCTAATTCAACAACTTAGAAGCTCTAAACCATCCTTGTTATCTAGCACTCCTGCACCATCAGTACCAGGTTCTGATAATGCCTTGGTTATTTTGCGTGAACGTTTGGCTAAGGGTGAAATTGAGCTAGAAGATTATGAAGCGCGTCGGCGGGTACTTTTGAATGAATAATCAGCTATTTGATATGATAGATTCGTATAAAGATATTTGAAAGGATTATTTATGAAAATAGTAAAAAGTATGTTAGTCCTAATTCTTTTTGGTTTGACTTTAGGATTTGCCCAATCGGATTTAGCCGAGATTATCCCTATTAACTTAAATACTGCCACCGATGAAGAAATTTTAAGCCTTCCTGATGTGGGTAATAGAATGTTGCGTGAATTTAAGGAATATCGCCCTTATGATGATATTGGCGAGTTTCGCCGTGAACTAGGGAAATATGTAGATGCCGAGCAAATAGTCAAGTGGGAAGCCTATGTGTTTGTGCCGACAAATCCCAATACAGCTACCGAAGATGAACTCTTGGCTTTGCCAAATGTAGACGAAGCAATGAGTACACTGATTATAGATAATCGTGATTATGCTGACTGGGCCGGATTAAGCAGTGTGTTGAGCCAGTCTTATGATGAAGTGACTGTGGCAGCCCTCGAGCCTTACTGGATTTTTGAATAATTTCAGGCTATAGTAAGTCACCTTAACTATGACCGAATCTTCGCTAGTTTCTCGTTTTAGGCAGTGGTTGCTTTTACTCTCGACCCTAGCTACTCTGATGGTTCCTATCGAATTACTCTTTGTTGAACATTACGAACATTGGCAGATGTATATTCCATTTGTATTATCAGGATTGACTCTAGTGGGTATTGCATTAGTAGCCTTCTGGCCAAATAAAAAGACGCTTCTACTTTTTAGAATTGTGATGTCTCTTTTGCTAATAGGAAGTTTGCTAGGGGTGTTCTTTCACATGCGGGGAAACCTTGAGCTTACCCAAGAACTAAATTCAGAACTACAAGGTTGGAGCAGGTTATGGGACATCCTTTCTGGGGCGGCTCCGGCACTAGCTCCAGGGTTACTGGCCCAAGTAGCCTTGATGGGGTTTTTATTTACTTATAAGCACCCTAAACATGTTTAAGGTGCTTTATAATTATTCAACAATGGTAGTTACTGAACTCTTACTGTAATGGTATTACTTTTACCTGACACACCTTTTGCATCTTTAACTGTTAGCGTAACGCTATAACGGCCTGCATTAGCAAAGGCTCGAGTTGCAGTAATATTGCCAGCACTCGAGACTGTACCCGTGCTTGTTCCATTGCCCCAGTTAAAAGTGTAAGTCCAGGGACCAGAGTCAGGATCAGTAAAACTGCCGCGAAAACTTACGCTGCCACCAGGTTTAATGCGTGTGGTCGTAGTTGCTATCAAAGTGACTTTAGGTGCAGCGTTGGTAGTTCCGCCAGTAGAGGTTCCAACAGTCCACATCAGGGCGTGCATAGGGCCACCAGGAGTAATGCTCCCTTCGCCAACAATCTGACCTTGGTCGTTGATGCCATAAGCCCGACTGCTGTTGCCACCAGGATAATAGCCAAGATTTTTTGCCTTGCCATTTTGCCAAAGTACCGCAGTAGCAAGGCTGGTTTGGTCAACGGTTGAAAAACCTACAATATCACCATTGTTGTTGAGGTCGAGTGCAGAATAAGTAGCATAGGCAATGCCACCTGATAGTGCAGTCAGATTTGTTCTTAGGCCATTTTTCCAGGTTGCTGGAAGTCTGCCTGGAGCCCAACCAAGAATAAGACCGTTATTGTTGATGTCTAGTGCGCTCCCTAAACCCAAATCGGTATAGCTACCATTGCGCCACAAAAAGGCATGTGGGTCCTGGCCAATCAGTCCTTCGCCAACAATATCGCCTAAATCATTGATGCCTCTGGCACTGCTGAAATCATTAAACCAGGAATAGGCTGCTCCCAGAAAGCCAAGATCTTGTGATAACGTCGTTCTATTCCAAACCAGTGCATGGACATCAAAGTTTGTATCACGGCTATCACCCACAATCACACCAGCGTTGTTGATGTCATAGGCATGGGTAAAACTCTCTCCGCCAGGAAGTGTGGGTAATACAGAATGTTGACCACTGCCATTCCAATAAATTGCACTCGATAAGCCTTTCCCACCATTTTCCCAAGCCACAACTTCACGCGAATTATTGATGGCAACGGGTGTAGCCTGACCCGCAGCACAACAAACGCTAATGGGAGTGATACTCCCAGCATTCCAGATAACTTGTTTGTTTCCAGTTAAAGTTCCGTCATTGGATACACCTGCAACCTGACCTAGATTGTTGATGGCCCTGGCCGATGCGTAAGTGCCACCTGGAAGTAAACCTAAATCAACAACCGTGACCCCAGTGGTTGAAGTGGCCTGGGATTGAAGGGTTTCGGGTTGAAGACTGGAACAACCAGCTAGTAAAAGTAAAATAGTTAGCCCGAGCAACGTAGCTTTGACTGTAAAACGAAAAGACGACTTCATATAACCCCCTTAAAGGTTAGGTCTATCTTATCCAATTGTAATTTGATAAGCCTATGGACTAAAGTCCGAAACGTGCTTGCAATAGCTGTAGTATTTTTCCTACAAAAGGACAATATATGTAAGATTTTTACTACAAAGTATTTTAGTGTGCCTTGACATTTCTACTTTGTTCAATGGTGTAGGTAATAAGCTCTCGAGCCTCATCTAACAGATTCAATTCTTTCCCATTATGCCAATTTAGAGCTTGCTCAATAGCGTCTCGCCACTGTGTTTTTTGTTGTATCCATTTGGCAGCCACAGGTTTTGAAGCAATTTCGCCATACTGTAGTGTATAGAGAGTGCGACACATAGAGAGGATGGCATAGGCCTGATAGTCACTGCTTTGCAATTTTGTTGAATCGGTAAGCATGGGTTGCCACCATTTGTATAAGTAACTCTTAACGGCGTTTCGTAAATCATTTGGATACACAGGATCAATCAGAGATTTGGGGGTTGGGCCTGCAATAACAATGCCTTGTTCTCGGATAATATGACGTTGAATAATCCAGTGCGGTTCATGAGGTGCTAGATAAAAGTCTTTTTCATTCAGCGTTGGCCAGGGTGTTTTGTCGTTGGGGTTATATTGACGAAAGGCGGTTTGAGTGATATATGAACCCTCGAGCTTATCCAACCACTTTTGGTTATGGCTAAGCAGATGTTTGTGCATAGCGGCTAAAGTTTTCAATGTTTCATCTTGAATCACATCAGTTGTAACAATTACAAAATCAACATCACTGGTTTCTAAATTAAAATCGCCACTGGCAAGTGAACCATGAAGATACATGCCAACAAAGTTGCTCCCTAATACACCTCTGACCTTATGTAATAAAAGATTTACCGCTTCATTCACATCGGGATAAAGCGTCATTTCGTTCTGCTTAACTCAAGTACTTCTTTAGCAGCCTTATCATCCGTGCAAAGCACATTCACTGCGCCTGAATTTAACGCACCTAGCATAGCTTTAGCTTTTTCAATACCACCAGCAACAGCGATAGTCATAGGAATTGTTTTCAAGTCATCAAGCGATAAGCCAATAATCCGCTCATTAAAAGAGCCAGGATGCAAATGCCCGTTTTTATCAAAAATTCGCCAGGCAATATCCCCCACGGCCCCTTCATCCATTAAAGTTTTTAGTTCAATTCCAGAGAGCACTTTAGAGCGCACAAAGATAGATGTTTGTGCGTCAAGATTACCAATACCAATCAGGGCCACCTCAGCCGATTTGGCGGTTTCTAAGGTGTGTTTAATATCCCTTTGATTGCGGATTACTTGCGCCGAAGCTGGGCTATCAGCAATTGGTGGTGATGAGAGATAAAGAGCTTCACCACCGACCTTCTCGGCGAACTGCCGCACTAACGCTGAACTATCATGGCGGTGCAAAGCCCCAGGCATACTGCCAATAGCCTGAACCACTTTTAAGTGAGCTTGATAATTAGGGCGTATGGCGTTGACTACTTCAAAGGTAGTCTGACCCAAGCAAATAGCCAATGTAGAATTAGGCTTCAAGATATTCTCGAGATAGCGTGCTGCTAGTTGACCGAGTTCAGAGAGCAGAGCTGTTTCTTGTTTGGGTGAAACTAAAACCAGAGCCTCTTTTAGTCCGAAGGTTTCTTTAAGGTGTTGCTCGAGTTTACTGTCTCGTTTGGTAGGCCAGTTGACAGTAATTTGTACTACCCCTTTTTCTCTAGCTTCTTTTAAGAGACGATAAATTTTGACCCTAGAAAGCCCTAAGCTGCTGCCAATCTCGCTCTGAGTTAACTCCTGTTCATAAAACATGTTAGCGACATTGGCCAAAAGCTCGTGGTGATAATCATCCATTTCATTTATCTTAACCTATTGAGATGACTGTGCAATTGCACAGTACTTGAAAAATTGCACAGTATGCTTTAGACTCTATTCTATAAGGATAAAGTACACCCTAAATCTGATCAAGGGAAAAATTGCTAATGAAAGATGTTGAGCAAGTAGCAAGTAGGGTATTGCTAGAAGGGCAAGCGAAAGGAAAAAAATGGCAAATACAATTGGCAAAGTAACTCAAAAGTGCAAAATCGCAGCAGGGCTTTTCTGGGCAGATTATGCGGTGCTGGGTGAACAAATTAAAGAACTCGAGGCGGCTGGTGTGGACTGGTTTCACATCGAAGTGCGTGATGGCAAATACATGGATTTCGGAATGCCTAGGGGCGGCTTTGACATTATCGAAGCAACTTGCAATACCACTAAGCTCGAGGTTGAAGCCCAATTGCAAATGGTGCGTCCAAATTTTGATGTTTACAATCAGCTTAAAGATTTAGGCGTTAGTTTAATTACGCTGCCGATTGAAACAACAGGCGAAACTATTTTTCAGGCCATTACTTATATTGTGGAAAAGCTCGAGTTAAAAGTTGGTGTGTGGGCCTGGCAGGGTGTGCCTAGTACAGCCTTTGAACAATTTATTCACCCCTATATCAGCATTATCGAGTATGAATGCCGCGCACCCTTCTGGACTAAAACCAAAGGCAGCAAAAGCCCCCACACCATTGACCCGATTGTGGTTCGCACCGTGCGTAAACTGCACGAGATGATTAAAGAAGCGGGCATGGAAGACAAAATTGAACTGATGGAAGATGGTGGACTTAATAGTGGCAACGTAGCCGAGTTTATTCAAGCAGGGATGACCGTGGGAGAATTTTCTTCACCGCTATTAAAAGGCCCTAACGGCAAATTAAAACCAGGTACGGGAGATATTAAAGCAGCCGTTCAAAAACTTCGTAATGTAATGAATGAAGCCAGTGATAAGCATCGTAATAAAAAAGGATTGATTCACTGACATGAAACTCCATTTATTGAGCGCAGACCTTGCCTCCCCTAACAGGGGAGGTGCCCGAAGGGCGGAGGGGTTTTCCTTCGCAGTATGGCCATACTGCGAAGGAAAACCCCCCGTACTTGATTCGTGGGGAACGAAGTCTACATCGTCAGTGAGTGTGCCTTCCCCCCTGATAGGGGGGACAAAATTATGAGACCTCTCGGCATTGCTATGATTGGTTACGGTGGTATTGGCAGAGTTCACGCGATGGCGTACCGTGATATTCCTTTTACTTACGGGATTCCTGCAAATCTAGTCAACATTGTTGGCGTAGCAACGAGTCGGAAAGAAACCTCAGAGAAAGCAGCCGCAGAAATAGGTTGCTCTGTATTTACCTCAGATTATCTCGAGCTTCTAAGTCGTGATGATGTTGACTTTATTGATTGCTGCACACCCAACTACTTGCACGAAGACATAATTGTTGCAGCCGCAAAAGCTGGTAAACATATTTACTGTGAAAAACCATTGGCGATGAATGTAGCGCAAGCCAAACGCATGGCTGAGGCTGTTCAAAATGCTAGTGTTAAAACACAGCTCACTTTTAACTTTCGTTTCTTTCCGGCAATCTATAGAGCCAAACAACTCATAGATTCAGGATTTTTAGGGCGAGTATTTTCTTTTCGTGGTAGATATTTTCGCTCGAGTTACATTGACCCCAATAAGCCTTTATCCTGGCGACTCAGTAAAGAAATCTCTGGCGGTGGCTCGTTGCATGATTTGGGTTCGCATATTCTTGATTTGATTTATTATTTGCTTGGACCGTTTGAATCAGTGCAGGGAACTTTGGAAACCTTGATTAAAGAACGCCCCGTTAAAGCAGGCGCAAGTGAAAAAGGCCTTGTAGATGTTGATGATTTTGCACTGATTAACGCTAAACTTCATGATGGCACGATTGGCAATATCGAAGTTTCACGCATGGGTACGGGTGTAAGTAATGAATGCCTGTTTGAAATTTATGGTGAAAAGGGTGCGATGCGTTTTAATGCCGAAGACCCCAGTTATTTAGAAGTCTATGACACTCGAGACGCTGCTAGTCCACAAGGCGGCTTACGCGGATTTAAGAAGATTGAAACGGTTGGACGCTATGATGGTCAAAAAGCACCTGATGTAACCATGCCTACAGGCTTTGTGCGTACACATGCTGAATGTCAGTATCAATTTATGAAAGCTATTTGGGAAGACCGTGACGGTTCGCCAAATATCCAAGCTGGGCTTCATATTCAAGAAGTGATGGAAGCGGTCATTAAATCATCCGAGCTAGGTCAGTGGGTTAAACTCTAGTGACTCGAGGTTAAGATGCAAGACCACTATGACATTATTATTATTGGCACTGGAGCTGGTGGTGGAACCTTGGCTTATGCACTAAAAGATTCTGGTGCAAAAATACTCTTACTCGAGCGTGGTGATTTTCTGCCACAAGAAAAAGAAAACTGGCAAGTCGAATCTGTCTTTAAGGAAAACCGCTATAAACCCAAAGAAGTTTGGTATAGCCATACCGGCGAAGCCTTTAAGCCAGGCGTACATTATTATGTTGGAGGAAACACCAAGGTTTATGGGGCAGCTTTGCCACGTTTTCGCAAAGAAGATTTTGAAGCCCTCGAGCATGAAGGTGGAACCTCGCCAGCCTGGCCTATTTCTTATAATGATTTAGAGCCTTACTATGCTCGAGCTGAAAAACTTTATCGTGTCCACGGTAAAGTGGGTGAAGACCCTACCGAACCGCCACGTTCTTCTGAATTTCCTTTTCCTGCTGTTCCTCATGAGCCTTACATTGCCAACTTGATGACCAAACTAAAAGCTCAAGGACTTCACCCTTTTTCTTACCCGATGGGAATAGATTTGCGTGAAGGCGGTAAGTGTATACGCTGCAAAACCTGTGATGGGTTCCCCTGCAAAGTTTTAGCTAAAAGTGATGCTGATATCTGTGGGATTCGTCCAGCTTTAGAAAGCCCGAACGTCACCTTATGGACTAAAAGTTTCGTCAAACGTTTGCTTACAACACCTGATGGAAAACGCATTGAAAGCGTTGAAGTTGAACGAGATGGACAGGCTGTAACAGTCAAAGCTGACATAGTAGTTTCTGCTTGTGGAACAGTCAATTCTACAGCCTTGCTATTGCGTTCAGCCAATAGCGCACATCCCAATGGTCTTGCCAATAAAACAGGTTTGGTAGGACGAAATTATATGGTGCATAACAATACTGCCATGATGGCAATCAATCCACTTTTACCTAATCCAACTGTGTTTCAAAAAACGACGGCCATCAACGATTTTTATTTTAGGGGACCAGGTTTCAACTATCCGATGGGAAACATTCAACTTCTGGGAAAACTTCAAGCAGGAATGCTAGCCGCAGCTAAACCTTTTATGCCCAAAAGTGTTTTGCAAGCCATGTCTAATCGCAGTGTGGATTGGTGGGTGATGAGCGAAGATTTACCTCACCCTGAAAACCGTGTGACCTTGGGAAGCAACGGACAAATTCAAGTGCGCTGGCAAGCCAATAATCTTGTGGCGCATCAAAAACTGATTGACGCGGCTAAAACCATGATGCGAAATGCGGGTTATCCCCTTGTATTTATTGAACGAATGGGAATTGCCACCAACTCACACCAATGTGGAACCATTCGTTTTGGCAATGACCCAGCAAGCTCGGTGTTAGACTCCTACTGTAAAACTTGGGAGGTTGACAATTTGTATGTGGTGGATGGTTCGTTTTTCCCGTCATCAACGGCGATGAATCCAGCTTTGACAATTGCTGCACAGGCCTTGCGAGTGGCAGAGCATTTAAGAAAGGGAAGAGTGACGAGTGGCGAGTGATGAGGATTCTGTTCACTCACCACTCATCACTCGCCACTTCCTCTAGGAGGATTTATGTACCAACATTATCAACTTTCACACCAGGACGCGCAGAGGATAGTTTCTGCGATTCAGAAGAAGCTCGAGAAGCAAAAAAAAGGTGCAGCTATTGCCGTCTGTGACGCACACGGTGAACTTTTGGCATTCTTGCGAACAGATGGTTGTAAGTTACCGTCTATTACGATTGCCATGAATAAAGCCTTCACCGCAGCACGTGAAGGCAAACCTTCTTTTGACATAGGACAATCTTCCAAAGACAAAAATTGGCCCATGACCAACTTTGGTGATACGCGCTATACCGCTTGGGGTGGCGGTGTAACGATTATTTATAAAGGACAAGTTGTGGGCGCAGTGGGTGTAAGCGGTTTGCCTGAAGAAGAAGATATGGTTTTGGCTAAAATGGGGAGTGAATTGATTAAAGATTAAAAATTGAAGGTTAAAGATTTGAGATTTTAATTTTCAATCTTCAACCTTCAATCTTTAATCAGTAAACGATATGAGCTATGTAATTGGTATTGACTTAGGTGGAACCAAAATAGAACTGGGCTTAATCGCGCCAGATAATACTGTCATTGTTCGTAAGCGTATTGCTGCTCAAACCGAAGAGGGTCCGGCTCGAGTCACCGAACGCATCCTCGAGGTCATTAGAGAACTCGAGCTTTCCTTACCAAAAGCCGAACGAATTTCCGCAGTCGGTATCTGTGGCCCAGGGCCATTAGATAATGAAACTGGAACCTTTCGTGATCCACCTAATATCCCTGGACTTCATCATGCACCCCTTGGCCCAATGTTGGCAGAAAAATTGGGTGTACCAGTAACCCTCGAGCATGATGCCAAAGCGGCTGCACTAGGTGAATATCATTATGGCGCAGGACGTGCCAAAGAAAATCAACACAGCAAAAATATGGTTTACATTGTGGCAGGTACAGGTGTAGGCGGAGCCATGATTGAAAATGGTGAACTGATTCGTGGGGTGCAAAACACTGCTGGTGAAATAGGACATATCACTTTAGATAGAAATGGCATGGTTTGTAACTGCGGCTCGAGGGGTTGCTCGCAGACGTATATTGCGGGGCCGTATTTGGTGGAAAGATATAAGGGAAAAGTGATGAGTGACGAGGGAAAAGTGGAAGAAAACACTCATCACTCACCACTCACCACTCATCACTCTTTAACAGGTGAAGACATCGCCAACTTAGCCAAACAAGGCGACACCACCGCCCAAGAAGTCATGCGTGAAGCTGGTGAAGCCCTTGGGGTGATGATTGCCATTCTGGCGGTTACTTTAGATAGTGAACTTTATGTGATTGGTGGAAGTGTGGCCAAAGCAGGAGATTTAATTTTGCAACCTGCTCGGGATATTGCTCCCAAATATGCTTTATCGTCTATTGCTCCACGAATCAAGATTGTGCCCTCGAGCCTTGGTGATGATGCACCGTTACTTGGATGTGCCTATTTAGCTAGACGGATTATTAGTAATCAGTAGTCAGTAGAAAACCTATGCTGATTACTTAATTCTGATTACTGAATTCTGATTACTGTTATATTAATTGCAACTCATTAGGAGGCTCTATGTCAATCTTAAATCGTTTTTCTCTAAAAGGTCGCACAGCATTAGTTACTGGCGGTGGACGAGGTATTGGTGCAAAGCTGGCTTTTGCATTAGCAGAGGCTGGTGCAGATGTTGCCATCGCTGATCTAGACGTATCTACGGCACAAGGAACTTCTGAAGTCCTGAAGAAACTAGGTGTGCGTTCCTTGGCGACACAACTTGAAGTGACAAATGCAGCTAGTGTAACTGCAATGGTTGAAGGTGTTATCAGCAAATGGGGAAGACTGGATGTCGCTGTCAATAGTGCTGGTGTTGCCAGGCGTAGCCCGGCTGAAGATATGAGCGAAGAAGATTGGGATTTTGTGGTTGACATTGACCTTAAGGGGATTTTTTTAAGCACCAGAGAAGAAGCCAAAGCTATGCTAAAACAAGGTTCAGGTTCGATTATCAACATCGCTTCGATGTCAGGTCAGATTGCCAATCGCCCTCAGCTCCATGCTCACTACAATGCAGCCAAAGCAGGTGTGATTCAGTATTCACGCTCTTGTGCTGCGGAGTGGGCTGCCAGAGGCGTGCGGGTGAATACATTAAGTCCTGGTCACACCATAAGCCCCATGACTGCTGCCGCGATGGATACCATGAGCGAAACCTGGTTGTCTAATACGCCAATGGGCCGCCTTGGTCAGACTGAAGATTTGCAGGGCGCAACCGTGTTTTTGGCTTCGGATGCCTCGAGCTATGTCACCGGACATGATCTAGTGGTGGATGGTGGATATACCTTGTGGTAAAAACTATTGGCTAGCTAAAAACACATCTACAGCTTGGTTCATGGTTAAAGTTTCGTTTTGTGACCATTTAGCATAATTGGTTATAAATCGCACTAAGTAATCTCGACTATCTTGCAATTCTCGTAAAGCTAATTTGGCTACAGGTCCAGCCGCCTCGAGATAGCCTGAGTCAATAAAATGTTTGATGGTTACTTCTCTATTATAGGGAACCGTATGTCTATAAAATACCCAGGTGTCTCTGTGTTTTTCGGTGATACTGTACTTGGCTTCAGGTGTGCCGTCTAAAGGTAATCCAGCCGAACCGATAGATTCAATGATTCGGTTCTTAAACCCATTAGAGAAAAAGCGGTGATTGTGACCACGCAAAATAAAAGCCTCTGTAGAGCCAGCAAACATCGGTTCTAATTCATCGGGGGATGTCTCGGAAGAAAACGATTCGCCATCGGCTCGGTAAGTCGCATGAGTGATAAGTAAATTGTCAAAGTGCAGGTGCATGGGTAATTCGGACATAGCTTGACGTTCTTCTAAGGTAAATTGATTTACCGTAAAAGGCAACCCTTGAAAATTTTCTTTATACCAATCAGGGTGAGCATGTGGGGTGTTGTAATGATAGATATAGCGTTCATGGTTTCCACGTAAAAGTGGAAGATTGAGTGATACCAAATTAAGCAATACACTTATGTATGTCAAGGAAACGAATAGGATTGGTTAAGCATTTAAGTGTAGAGGAACTAGAGATCGGATATCGCAACAGCAATGAAGCAATCGAGCGGAGTCACTGGCAAATGGTGTGGCTGTATGGCCGGTATGGGAATGCCGATAAAGTAGCAGAGCAGGTAGGATATAGCGCAATCTGGGTGCGTGAAATAGTGAAGCGTTACAACCGTTTGGGGGTGGAAGGATTAAAAGACTTACGCCATGATAATCCAGGGCAAGAGCGTATACTAAGTCAAACCCAAGAAGAAGCCTTAGTCAAAACGCTGGAGAAAGATGCGCCAGGTTTAGGGTTATGGACAGGTCCTAAAGTTGCCGCTTGGATAACCCAGAAAACTAAGCAGAAGGTTTCAGCGGTGACGGGTTGGCAGTATTTAAGGCGTTTGGGCTATACCTTGCAAGTTCCCCGTCCCCAACATCGTAAGGCTGCAACGCAGGAAGAACAGACCAATTTTAAAAAAAGTCCAGGAAAAGCTAAGTGATTTACGCCAACAGTATCCCGATAAAAGTATTGAACTTTGGGCTGAAGATGAAGCACGAATGGGACTTAAACCCATTATGCGTCGTGTCTGGTCTCGTAAGGGTCAGCGTCCAATAGCCGTACAACATCGTGCTTATCAATGGCTTCATGCCTATGCCTTTGTCCAACCTGAGTCGGGACGAAGTGAATTTTGGATTGCTTCCCATGTAGACACTGTGACCATGAACATCGTTTTAGAACAGTTTGTCGCTACGGTAAACCCTAAGCAAAGTAAAATGATTGTTTTACTCTGGGATAATGCTGGTTGGCACAAATCTAATGATCTAGAGGTTCCCCCTGGTCTTGTCCTTTTCCCTATTCCTGCTTATACACCAGAATTGTCACCGGCTGAACCTATTGTTCCTTTACTTCATGAAGCTATTGCCAACAAAACCTTGACTACCCTCAAACACCTTGAAGATAACCTTCACCGTCGCTGTCAATTCCTTCATCAACACTTCAATCTTGTTAAGGCTGCTTGTGGTTTTAGCTGGACTTTCATAAATAAGTCTTTAGGTTAATTCGGTATGACTTTACTAAATCCCAGCAAGCTCTTGAGTTTGGAATGATGTTAATCAAATCTCCAGCTACAATAATTTGGTCAACCTGCTGTTTTTGGGCATGTTCCAAAACAGCCTCGAGGGCTTGTAAATTCCCGTGAACATCGGATAACACTGCTAGTCGCACATCTATGAGTTTAACATCTGGTGAGTTTAACGTCTGGCAAAATAGCTTAGGCCATTTGTTTATCGTTGCTGTCTATACAGGTGTAGAATCATTTTCAGGAATAGAAAAATAACTATAAAGAAGGAGTTAATATGAAATCACTAAAGATTCTACTGGCAGGTGAATCCTGGACCAGTCACACCATTCATGTCAAAGGCTTTGACAGTTTTACTACTACTGAATATGCCGAAGGGGGAACGCAATTGATTAAGGGACTCGAGTCCTTTGGGCACGTTGTTAGATTTATGCCTAATCATATTGCCCACAGCGAATTTCCTACTACCCTTAAAGGGTTGCAAGTCTATGATGTGGTCATTCTAAGTGATATTGGTAGCAATACTTTACTCATTCACCCCGACACCTTTAAGAAGTCTATCGCTATGCCAAACCGTTGTGACTTGCTTGCAGACTATGTTCACAAGAGAGGTGGCTTGCTGATGGTAGGTGGATATTTATCGTTTTCAGGTATTGATGGTAAAGCCCGCTATCAGCGCACTGCTCTTAATAGTGTGTTACCTGTTCAGATAATAGAAGGCGATGACCGCATGGAGGCTCCGCAAGGCGTGATTCCACGTATCGAAAATAAACAACATCCGATTTTTGAAGGTGTTAAAGGACGCTGGCCGGCTTTTTTGGGCTATAACCAACTCAAGGCCAAAGCAAACGCAGATGTTCTGGCAACAGTGGGTGAGGATGTATTTATTGCAGTGGCTCAGGTAGGTAAAGGACGCAGTGGGGTGTTTGCTTCAGATTGTGGACCGCACTGGGGACCGCCTCCTTTTGTGAATTGGAAGCACTACCCTCGTTTGTGGAGTAATTTGGTGAGCTATTTAGGCGGTGTCTAAAGTTCACGACCGCCCTTTGAGTGATATCTTCTCTTGACCACAGATGAAAAGCTGTGATACCCTTTTTAACGCTCTTTGGGCGGTTAGCTCAGTTGGTTAGAGCGCGTCCCTGATAAGGACGAGGTCCCCGGTTCAAATCCGGGATCGCCCACCACAGTAAAGTGTCTCAAGCACCAAAGAACCCCAGATGAGAAGGTCATCTGGGGTTCCTAGTGACCACTTCCGGGTGTTGCTGTACCCTGAAAGACTGTAAAATTATCTTCACCTTCAGCAAATAAGAAACCAACCAAGCCACGCTCGAGCCGACTCAGGGCATGATCCACCAACAAATAGCGTCCTGGAACTTGCAACTCGAACTCGACCATAGTGGCTCCTCCTGGGGCTACTGTCGTCGTTTGAACATCAGTGAGTGGGTTAGAAGTAAGCGAGCCTTGATCATAAACACGGTCAAAAATTTCTCCAATCACGTGAAAGCTACTGGTGAAGTTAGGGCCGCCCACGCCGAAGAAAATGCGAATGGTCTCTCCCACTTTTGCATTCATTGGTTTTTCAGTAGTAAGCCCACCCACTGCGCCATTAAAGATAAAGTATTCAGGGTCTTCATCTAAAAGTTTTTCAACACTAAACTGATTTTCGCCATGTTGACCAAAGATCTCTTGTGTATAGACTTCTCCTTGCATCACATAAAACTCGTGGTCAACTTTGGGTAAACCTTCTTCTGGTTCTACCAAAATCAGACCATACATACCGTTGGCAATATGATGAGCTACCATCGGCGTAGCACAGTGATAAACATAAAGACCTGGATTGAGGGCTTGAAAACTAAATGCTGTTTCTTGATTAGGTTGTGTCTGTGTTGCTACTGCGCCACCACCAGGACCTGTAACTGCATGGAAATCAACTGAGTGAATCATAGTGCTATCAGAAGCATTTTTTAAGCTTACGTTGACGCTATCGCCAACCCGCACGCGCAAGAAGGGGCCAGGTACTTGACCATCAAAGGTCCAGAAACGATAACTGGTTCCATCGGCTAAACGAGCTGTGACTTCTTTGGTCTCGAGGGTTATGTCATGGGTCATGGGTTCGCGTTTTTCAAGTGGTGCAGGAAGATCACTGGGGTCACGCACCACGCTGGGCAGCGTATCAGCAATTTGCTGAATTTCTCCAACCTCGAGTAAGCCTTCCATGCCTGCTTGGCGGTGACCTGGCACAGTGCAGAAATAACTAAAGCTACCTTCTTTATCGGCGCGGAAGACAAAGACTGAACTCGAGCCTTGTCCTGTTATTAAATCTGACTTGGCATTAAAATCTGGAAATGCAACATCATGTTGTGCGCCGTCGCCATCTATCAAAGTAATTTGTACAACGGCTCCTACTGCGACTTTAAGGGTGGGATTGACGAGGCCTTCAATTTCACCACCTACACCTGTAAAAACAAGCTTGCCTTCAGCAATGCCTGTCTCTAAAGTGAAGCTTATATCTGGTGTATAGGTCACTTGACTACTATTTACGACTGTAGAAGTAGGCTGTGTCGTGGTTTCTACTTGAGCTAGTTGTACTGGTTGTGTTTGAATCGATTGTGTTTGAAGTGATTCTGTTTGAACCGATTGTGTTTGAACTTCATGCACCTGAGCCATTTGTGAATGCTCGAGGGCTGTTTGTTCATTATTTTTTGGGGCTGTATTTCCTAAGGTTTGACTTAGTGCTATCGCTATAACAAAAAGAACTGTCACTGCGTAGGGTAGCCATTTACCTAACAAGGTCTTTTGCATATTGCTTCCTTAGAAAAGTTTAGGATGTGCGGTGGGTTGTCAGCATTAGTGGATGGCTGACAGGTCATGTAAGAAATTTTCTGACGCACTTCTCTACATCTTGAGTCAAACTAAAAGGTGTAAGGCATAGGGGAGGTCTTATGATCAAGGTCATAGTTACGTCTTGTCCTGTTTGTGGCGAACTCATTGAAGTGGTTTCTGGTTACAAAGCTAGGGAAACTGAATGCCCTGAATGCAATGAACTTTTTCGGATTTTTTCACTCGAGCCTCTGCAACTAGCCTATGCTCATGATCTTGATGTCGAAGGTGATTTTTATGACGAGTGAAACTTGCAATACGGTCACATCTTTATTGGGTTAAAGCCAAATTAGCTTAGAGCCAAATTAGGTTAGAGCCAGCCTAGCACTTATGGTTGTGCCTTGGTTGGGTAGACTCTCAACAGCAAAGATACCACCTAAAAGTTCAACCCTCTCACGCATACTCGAGAGTCCTACATGTTCAGAAGTAGCAACAGCATTGGGGTCAAATCCAACCCCATCATCCTCAACAATAAGCTGAAGGGCATCCTCTGAGGTTGTTACCACAACAGAGGCGTTCTTAGCATTGGCATGACGCACTACATTGGTAAGAGCTTCTTGTATTACGCGGTAAATAACCGTTGTGGTGTTACGCTCGAGGGTTTCTGGTACGCGCACTAAAATATCTACCTTTGTAGGACTGCCTTCAGGTAGCAGTTCACGAGCAAAACGTTTTATTGCCGTAGCTAGCCCCAGCTCGTCGAGTAGGGCCGGACGCAAATCTCTCGAGATGCGCCGTACATCTTCTAAAATAGTTGATGCCAAGGCTTTAAGGTCCATTAGTTTTTGCTTATCAGGTTTTTCGACGACAGCACTTAAACCCAAGTTAAGACCTGTCAGCAATTGTCCCACATGATCATGCAAATCTTTGGAAATTCTAGAGCGTTCTTCTTCTTGTACACTCAGTAGGTCATTAATAGCCCGTTGCCGAGCTGTTATATCAAGGGCTAGGGCCGCCATACGCTTACCCTCTTTAGCCACATCATCTAATACAGTGTTGTACCATTCGCAGGTAATCAAGCGACCTTCTTTAGTGATGTTCTTGCTGGTACTGCGAAACCCACGGGTATGGATGTTGCTTTGTAGTAGCATCTTGAGCTTAGTGCGCTGATCTTCAGGAACAATAAAATCTGCCCGATGTTTGCCAATCACTTCATCTGCCCGATACCCAAACAAACGTTCAGCAGCAGGATTCCAGGCCGTGATGATCCCATCTTCGATACGCCACTCGAGTACTGCCAGGGGCGTATTTGCTACGTGCATAGCTACACGCTGCTGACTATCTTGCAAAGCTTGTTGACTAGCCTTGCGCTCACTCACGTCGCGGATAGCGGCTGAGACTAGGGGTGTTCCTGTAGTTTGTAAGGGATTAAGGCTAATCTCGATAGGAAATTCAGTACCGTCTTTGCGAAGCCCGTAAAGCTCGAGCCCAGTTCCCATCGAGCGCATCCGTGGCTTGGCCATATAGCCAGCCATATGTTTTTGATGTTGATGGCGAAAGCGATGGGGAAGCAAAACCTCGAGATGTTGACCAATCAGGTCATCTCGACTGTAGCCAAACATTTGCTCCATTTGACTATTGATCATTTGGATAAGACCATCAGTATCAACAATCATCAGTGCGTCAATGGGGGATTCTAAGAGCATGGTCATTTGGGCTTTGGCTTGCCACTCTTTGGTAATATCAAGATGTGAAATCACTACTCCGTGCAGTGGCGTAGACAAGGGGGACATCTGCATTTGAAACCAATGTTCATTTTTGCCTAAAAGTCGGCGATATCTAAACTCAAAAATCGCTTGCTTGCCCGCCAAAGTATCTTCTAAACCCTGCTGACAGGTTTTAATATCAGAAGCCTCGAGTGGTTGAAGCTGCTGAAAAACAGCTAGATAATTTTCAGCTAAAAATCCTTTATGGGTTGGATCATCACTAAAGTGTTTCCATAAGACATTTCCAGCAACAATAGAGCCAGTGTGATCAACAATGACAATAGGAAGTTGTACAGCATCGAGTGCTTGGTGATAAAACAATTCTGAATTTTGCAAAAAAAGAGACATAGCTGCCTTTACTCCTCTTTAAAAGTTCACCATTGATTATACGCTTAAAGAAATAAAAGTATGCCCCAAGCCTTTTAGGGTAAAAAATCACTGGTCATAGCCAGGGTAACGTCTTCACCTTCTTGCTTCTTTTCCTCCAAAATGTGCTTAACCTGTACATCTAACTCTTCTTGTGTAGCTGGAAAATAGCTATCAGGGCCAAGGTTGACTTTATACTCTGCAAAAAAAGAAGGCCCTACCATCCAAAAATTTACATCTTCCATTTCATGTTTATCTACGTAGCTCTGGCGTTTAGCATCAAATTCTAGATATAGATTATTGGGTTTTCCAATAAAAGCAAGAAAGGCTTGTTCTGCTGTAATATCCTTTTTCATGAGTAGTTTAAAGGGTGCAAACCCATTGGCGGTTGATTCGGCTGAGCCGTGAAAACCCAAAATAGCACCTTCATGAATCTTTGTTTCGGTTGCTGCCAAGACAAAATAAGTACTCCAACACAATTAAGTTAAACTTAAAATTTCTGGAAACCTCAATCTACACAGGGTTTTTTGCTAATATTCACCAAGGTTAGCTTAAGGTAATTTAGTACGAGTACTTAGTTAAAACAAGACGACATGCAATAGCCTTCGACTTCTAGCTTTAATTTGCGTTGATAGATTTCTTTAGCAATATCTACAGCAGACGAAACTGTGCCACCACCACTGGTAACTACAATTGTCTCGAGTTTAGGATTATTTTTGATTGCATCTAATGAACTATTTGCATTTTGGGCATCAATCGCCCCTTTTACCCTTAGGGTGGTGTCATTTGGTTGTGTGACCTCGAGCTTTTCGGGTGCTGGGTTAACATCAACAACCAAGAAAAAGAAAACTACAACTGCCAATACGATGATGCCTACGATTGCAATAATCAACCATTTTATAAACTTCATTATTCCCCCATATCAAAGTTTTATCACTAACATAATGTAGCAATATATAACATAAATTTATCGTAAAAAACATAACACCTCGAGCACAACTCAGGGCAACCGCAAAGTCGAAGTGTGTGCATTGAAGGTTGGCCCGTGGCCGCATCAACAAGGGGCTTAAGCCCCTTGTTAGCCACAAGTGGAGCCAGTTAGTGATGTTGTGCTATTTATGTCTAAGTCTTTTTGCAAGCTATTAGGACTTTGTGGTTGCCGTGGTGCACAACAACTTTGTCGTTGGAGTATAGGCTTGAGATGCTATTCGTATTTTAGATGCCAGTATTTGAAGTGTATCTACAGCAAGAGCTGTAACAGTTGATGTTGAAAAAACATCACTATTACACCATACACAGTGTGGCCAACTAAAAATGAAAGGACCAGTGGAAATGCCTGCCGGTAGCTTTCAACGGGATGAAAGTCGGTAATGATAAAGGTACTTATCAGCGCGATGTAGATTCCCTGCCCTAACCCACCGACTAATCCTAGTAAAGGATAAAACAAATTAAGCTGCACTGGCCAGCCTGGAAAAATTGTGTAGGTTGGTGCAGCAAAATTCCCATACATAAACATCAGTGTGAATGCACCATAGAAAAATGCAAAGAGTACGCCACCAAGCATCAGTAAAACAGCCCCAATCAAACGCGATTGCCCATCAATTCGTTTGAAAAATATTGCACCAATTGCCCCTAGGGTGTCATAGTACATGCCACCCCAACTTAAGGGCAAATACAAAAACAAAATCATGACCGCTGTAGCGATTAAACCAGAAAGAATCGAAGAAAGAAACAGCGCAAGGGTCATTCTTCACCTCCTAGAATCTTCACCATAGACGGAAACCTGGTGAAAGGACTTGATTGCTAAACATATCAATGAGCGTAGGTAGATAGGCCACCGCCACAAGTAACACCGCAACAGCAAACCAAGCATAGATATTATCAAGGAGTTTGAGGATGCTATCGCTGCGTCGTTGCACAGTGTTGGCAAAGGGAATTTCAGGAATATCAATATCCTCGAGTTGCTTATTACTAAAAACTGTTCTAAACAGCACTATAAAATACACAATCACCGCAGCCAATAAGATAATGCCACTAATACCTGTGAGGATACGAGGAATGAGTACATCATTGTAGGTTCCTGCTAGATTTGGAGCTAGGTTTGAAATATGTGCGCGGCGTGGAACACCGAGTAGACCTTGCCAGTGCATTCCTAAACCGAAGATCATCATGCCCACAAACCAAAGCCAGCTTGACCACAAGGCTAAACCATTTGAAAAAAGAGGCTTGCGTGTGAGGTGTGGGATGAGCCAAAAGGTTATGCCAAAAAAAGTGAGGGTGACGGCTGTACCCACGGTTAAATGAAAATGTCCTGGAATCCAGGCTGTATTATGAATCAGAATATTTAGGTTAAAACTAGCATTGACAATGCCGCCTGCACCACCAAAAATAAAAGAAATCATGGCCAAGACTTGGGCTGTAAAAGAAGCATCGCGCCAAGGTAATTTGTCAATCCAGCCGATTGCGCCGCTACCTCCTCGGCGTTTACCACCAAGCTCGAGTGAGGCTGCTACTGTAAACGCAGTGAGTAAACTTGGGATACCCACAAACATAGTTAGCAGCGAGTGAATCATTTTCCAAGCCGCAGGAATACCTGGATCAGTAAATTGATGGTGAAACCCTACTGGTGTTGAAAACAATAAGAACATTAAGAAGGCTAGCCTAGCTAGTGAGTCTGATACCAATTCGCCGCCTGCTTGCTTTGGCATAAGCCCGTACCAAGAAATATACGCAGGCAACAGCCAAAAATAAACGATGGGGTGACCGGTAAACCAAAACAAGGTGCGCGCCAAAAGTGGATCAACCCCACTGCGCCAACCAAGTGACCACGGCAACAGAAAAACAACCACACTCACCACGATTCCGAGACTAGATAAACCCCACATGAGCCACGTCGTCACACTCATAAAGGTAACAATCGGCGTAGCTTCATCGGGGTGTTGGCGTTTCCAGACTTCGCGTAATCTCACGACTTCAAACCCAACCATCAGTGAGCTAACAATAATCAGTGCCGCACCCAAATAAAATCCCCAACTTCCTTGTAGGGGTGGGTAAAAGGTGTAAAGCACGTTGGAGGTATTTGAGAGAATCGCAATACCTGCTAAGACAAGACCCAGTACAGCAACACCATACGAGGCCCACATCCAGGTCATATTGGGTTTGAGATTCATCTCACGAACAGGCAAATAGAACATAACACCATTGATAAAAAAAGTGGTGAACACAATGGCGTTGAGAACGCCGTGTAGGGTAAGACCTTGATAATACGATTTTAGAAAGGGTAAGTATTGATATAGGTTGATACCTGCATAATTGAGGGCCTGAAATGGCCCGAGTAGAGCGCCCACTAGCAAAGCCATTAGACCAGTCATGATAAACCAAAGCGTAACGCGCTTTTCGGGATGAGCTAGAGTTACTTCGCTGCGACTTGCTGAGGCGAGACTAGAAATCATATTATTGTCCTCCAAGGTTTAAAGATTGTCTGAGCGTATGAACATCTGTGGCAGTTAGGGCTGTCTCTCTGACTCCTGCAACCTCCGATGGTTCATAAGGCTGGAAATCATTTGTTTCATTCCATGTGGTCAAGATGTAATTAAGCACCTCTGAAATTCCTTCATCACTAAGTTGTTTCCAGGCCGGCATCACACCGTTATAGTCTGCACCTGCAACTTGAATAGGACCTTGTAAACCATTGAGTAAAAGTTTGACAAGATATTCGCGTCCACCCTGAGCATTGTGAATTTCAGCAGTATGTCCTTTGACAGGTGGAAAGGCTCCAGCAATACCTTCACCTGTGGCCTGATGGCAAGCAACACAATTGGTGTTAAAAATTTTTTCGCCTATGTTGCCATCTATACTCGCTTCAGTACTCGAGCCACGCACGTATTGCGAGGCAGGCACGACAACAATCTTGCCCAACATATTCTGATGGCTAATCCCGCAGTATTCATTGCATGTCAAGCGAAACTCGCCTACATTATCAAAAGTGTAATGTAAATAGGAAATTTCACCAGGCAATATCTCGACATTGACATTGGTATCTTGAATTTGAAACCCATGAATTACGTCACGACTGGTTAAAAAGAAATCAACTTCTGCACCAACAGGCAAACGAATCTCAGCAGGAACAAAGGCAAAAGCTTGGGCTACGGCAGTCACCTGAAATTGATTAGGGGCTAAGAGTCTTAGGCCTGGTTCAGCAAAAAGTGGATTGCTTGTAAGCTGATCAGGCGTGGTACGACCACTGCGTTGTGCGATATGTGCGCCCTCAGTGGCGAGTGAATAGGCAATTAACAAAACAAAGAAAAGGGACATAAGCCCTGATACGCTAAGCCAACGTCTTTCCCAACGAGCAATCCCTGCATGTTCGCGTTCAGTCACCTTAGCTCCTCACGATGTTCAATAAATAAATGCTAAACCACAGCATGACAATGACAACCAGCAAGAGAGTAGTAATAAGAATTGCGCCGATTGGTGCGTGCTCTAAATCTTCATCTTTATCAATGGGATCATTCATAGTTGTGCTCCATTCTTGTTTTCTTGTTAAAGGCTAACTTGCAAGCACAAAGGAACCATCCGTAAGATTCGGACAAGTCGTAAGACTTTTTCTGACATAAAACTAAGCAGATCTGGATATGCTAAGGCTATGAACACCATCAATGTTTTTCTTGTAGATGATCATGCTGTGGTGCGTTCTGGACTTAGAGCCTTACTCGAGTCCAAAGACAACATTGAAGTCATCGGTGAAGCCGAAAGTGGTGAACAGGCCCTCGAGCTTATTCCCACGCTTAACCCGCAGATTGTCTTACTGGATATTTCTATGCCAGGCCTTAACGGTATTGAAGTGGCTAAGCGTCTCAAAACTGCATTGCCCAATGTGCGACTGATTGCCTTATCTATGCATGAAGACCTCGAATATGTACAAGGGTTTCTAGAAGCTGGTGGGTCAGGCTATGTGCCTAAGAGTTCTTTAGAGACACAACTTCTTGATGCGATTCATGCAGTGTCACGTGGCGAATACTATGCGCCTGGTAAACTCCTTGCCGAAATAGCCAGAGAAATGGCTGCCCCCAATCCTTACCGAAATGCCAAACTTACTGAGCGTGAACTGGACGTAGTACGCCAGGTGGCTCAAGGACGCACCTACAAGGAGATTGCTCGGGTTCTTAACATTGGTGAAAAAACAGTTGCCACATACCGTGAACGTGCCGCCGAAAAACTTGGTATCAAAACGCGTGCCGAACTTGTTCGCTGGGCTTTAGAACATCATTTACTCGAGACCCAAGCTTCCTGAAACCATAAAACATAGCTTTAGTTTTTAGGACAAATGCCTCACTTATGTCCACTAGATTCTTACGGTACATGTCAGACCTTTACTGACGATACCTTTTACTACACCTCGTAGGATAAAAACTAACCAAGGAGGTTGAAATGCTAGAAACAAAAGTTTGGCTTAAAGATGCCTCTGGCCTACACGAAGTTCTTGCTACCCCACCTAATCTGTGGCAGGGTGAAACGGGTTTGGTAGGCCCGTTCTCGAGCCGTGAGGTTACAACTTATTTCGCCACTACGGCCGTCGCATTTAGACAGCTCAACGCGGTTATGGAACGTATTTTTCCGTATCGAGATGGTTGGTATGTTGAAATCAAATCACTCGCAAATTAGCAAAGAATGACTTTAGTAGACATAACAGGAGGAATGATGTATAAAAACATATTAGTTCCAATTGATGGTAGTCCGACCAGTGATAAAGCTTTAGTGGAGGGTGCACACCTTGCTAAAATATTAGGTGCGCATATTGTGGCCCTCTACGTGGTAGAAAACCCAGTCATGCTTTATGGCATGAGCGATGTGGTTAGTTATCAAAATGAACTTCATGACGATTTGCGTAAGCAAGGTGAACGTATTTTGGAGCGTGCAAAAAAAACCTTGCAACAAATTGGAGTCAGCGTAAAAACCTTACTTTTTGAGGGCATACGTCCTGCAGATATCATCATACAAGAGCATGATAAGTATGACCTTATTGTGATGGGAACGCATGGACGCAAAGGTGTCAATCGATGGTTTATGGGTTCAGTTACTGAGGGTGTAATAAGACGTGCCCAGAAGCCCTGTCTAATCATACATGGTGATGAAAACTGAGGGAGACCTTGGTATGCAAGTCACTGGATAAACTTATGTCACTTGCCCTTATTGCCCTTCTCGCCCTCATTGCCATTCTTATTTTGGCAGCTTTTCGCAGTGATCTCAATGCGGGAATCCTTGCGGTTGCTGCCGCCTATGGTCTTGGTCTAGGTGCGGTTGGTTTAAGCGCAAATGAAGTTGCAGAATTTTTACCCTCGCAACTTATCTTGACGATTGTAGGTGTTGCTCTTCTCTTTGAGTTAGCTAATCAAAATGGTACCCTCGAGCGTCTCACTGCATTTGCTATCACCTTAGTCAGAGGGCATCGGCGACTGTTGCCACTTTCTTTTTTCCTCCTAAGTTTTTTGCTCTCTGCATTAGGACCTGGAAACATTGCCGCGACAGCACTGGTTGCACCTATTGCCATGCGGACCAGTATTTCTACTTCGATTAGCCCGCTCCTCATGGCTATCCTTGTTTGTACAGGAGCCAATGCAGGTGCCTTCTCTCCTGTATCTGTGACAGGGATTATAAACACCACACTCATTCGACAAATCGGTTTAACTGGGCCGACATTACCGCTAAGGATTTTTCTTATTGTGGCTGCACTACAAGCCATCACAGCCTTGGGTGCGTATATTTTGTTTGGTGGTCATAAAATCAAAGACAGTGAGAGCCAGCTTCAGGCTGTGGCTCCCAAACTACGTTGGCAACATATCGTCACTTTCATAACCTTGGTGGTGTTTATTAGCAGCATCGTGTTTCTGAACATTCCTGCCAGTGCAGCCGCATTTGCACTGGCGGCCTGTTTAACCCTGTTTCGTGTTGCCGATGCCGAAGAAAGCATTAAGCACTTACCCTGGGCTGTGGTGCTGCTTATTTCAGGCATCACCATTATGCTCGAGTTACTCCAAACTACTGGAAGCCTCGAGCTGGCCACCGATCTTTTGGCAAGTTATGCTTCCCCACAAATCCTCAATGGGCTCTTAGCTCTAGTAAGTGCTTTAACCTCATTAGGCAGTAGCTCCTCAGGGGTAGTAATGCCACTGTTTATTCCACTCGCACCAGATATTTTGCAAAAGCTAAGCAGTGTTAATTTAAGCAGTATTAGTTTAGGCAGTGCTGAGTTAACCCAAGCAGTGATAGCCATTGATATTGGTTCACACATGGTAGATGTCAGCCCACTCTCTACTTTGGGAGCCTTGTGTTTAGCAGCCTTGCCTGAAGGTGTAGACCGCAGCAAACTCTTTCGGCAACTGTTGCTATGGGGTATCTCCATGACCGTTGTGGCCACTGTGCTATCATTTTTGTTTTTAGACCTTTTAGGGTGATGGAAAATTATGCTTAAACCCTTTATTCTGATAGTTCAGGCCTTTTCTAGAGCTTCTCTACTTAACCAGTGAGCCTCTGGTTTAACCTCAGGGTCAGGCTGGACCCCAGTGTCGGTCCAGTTTTGATTTTCCAGCACCATCGGGGCCAAAATGTCCATGTCTTGGTTGCAAACAATCTGACAAGACAAACGATATTGCCCTAAAAGCTCTTTTTCTTTGAGTTTAGAGTATTCAGCTTGGGTCATGGTGTCGGGTTCGCCACCAATAAAGCTCACACGACAGGTGGTGCATTTGGCATTGCCCCCACAACGATGACCGATATTGACCCCTAAATGTTTAATGGCTAAGACCAAACGCTGCTCAGAAAGGTCTTGACTGATTCCATTTACGCTAAGTTTTGGCATATTCACTCCTTGAGTTTCATTTAACTAGGTTCTATTTCTGTTATCATCATAAAGCTTTTGCTAGGCTTCGTCCAAATGTGGTAAGTTTTACATTGATAGGCATATGCAAAGTTATATAGAATTATAATCTTAATGTAGGCTAAGGTTTACACTAAGATGAGTCAGACACTATTAGAGGATAAGAGGACTATGAGTCAAGCGTTCGTTGTCGAAGTGACTGAAAAACCGGCAGTAATCCCTCCCGAATCGCTCGAGGGCTTGGCCAGAGCCTTTAAGATTGAATCCCGTAAAGTTGAACTTATGCTTAGGCGTTTGCCAGGTGTAGCCACCAAGTCAATTAGTCAAGAAGAGGCTACGGTGGTCGTCAACTATTTTGAGCAAGCTGGGTTAAAAGCCAATCTCAAGTCAGTCATTACACCCTCTGTTGATGGACTAACGACCTCATCGCTTCCTGTTGCCCCTGTAAATCGGGTTGAAGAAGTTAGTGATACCGCACAAGAGATGGCCCTTGCCCAAGAGGCTCCAGCCATTGAACTCGAGCCCCTCGAGTCAAAGGCCAAGCTGGTTTCTTCGGACGATCTCAATGAAATAACCGAACTCTTAAATATGAACCCAGTCAAGCTCGAGCCGCTAGCTACCCTAGAGGCAGACACATCTACAACACCAAGACTCGAGTTCCCTACAAAATCCTTTGAAAAACCTGCCAAGTCTGATTTTGATGGCTTTCAGAATGCTCCAGTGGCAACCAAGCAAGATGATCATGATCTATTGCGCTCTACCTTGATTCGTGATCCTGATCCACGCAAAACGCTCCCCGGTGTCAACAAGCACACCTTGCCCGATTTAGACCCCACCAAAACCCTATCAGGACTGCGCCGTGATGTTCGCAAGACCTTAGTTGATGCAGCAGTTGCACCTCCTTCGGCGATAGACGTATTAAATGCTCCTAAGCGTCGTCATGGATTAAGTCGTGACTTGCTCTTAGCAGCCATGTTGCCAGCTTTTATTGCTTTGATTGGAACCTTAGGTGTGGCCTACTTTAGAATGCAGCCCGTTTTACGCGAAGGTTTATGGGAGTCTGCCCGCACACCTGCCATTGCTACTGCAGCCAGCATTAGCAGTGTCTTGACTGAAACCCCAGATGGAAAAATTGACTACACCCAGCTACAAAAAACTATTGACTTAACCCGTCAGGCTTTTGACCATCAGAATGTAAGCTTTATTGCCGCTACTGATGTTGATGGCAAATTGATTAGTGCTTGGTTTGCTGGGGGCGGTAGCGATACCACCACCGATGGAGACCTGTTGCAAGCAGCCATTCGTGACCAGGCTCTTTTGGCGATTACCCAGGGTGCAAAAAGTTTGATTCCTGTGGTTCAGGGCAAGCTCGAGGTGGTCTCACAACCGCTTAGGCTAAACAACAGAGCCGTAGGCGCCATTGTGGTTGGTGTAACCAACCAGGGGATTCAACGAGATATTTTATCAACTATTGCTTCGGTGGCTGTTTATAGCTTAATTCCTTTATTGCTGGCTACCCTTCTGGCGATTCTTTTTGCTAGACCCCTAACTCGCAAGGTGCTTTATCTAACTGATCGTGCTGACCAGATTAGCCGTGGCGAACTTTCGGGTTCTGTAGAAGTTAAGAGCAATAATGAACTAGGTGATTTAGGCGAATCCTTAGAGCGTATGCGAGTGAGTATGGAAGAAGCCCTCGAGCGTTTACGCCGTAGAAGGTTCTAACAAGAGGTTGCAATCCCTTGTTAAGCGAAGACTTCAGCCGTCCTAAGGGCGGCTTTTATGTTGGGGCGTATTGCAATACGCCCTTACAAGTTAACCATATCTGCCGTACTATTAGCGATGCAATTCGTAGACGTTGGCTTTACTAAGTTTTTTAAGGGTATTCAATTCTGATTCTGTAAGCTGCACTTGGCTGGCTAAAACATTCTCTATAAGTTGTTCTAACTTACTAGCTCCTGGAATAATAGTGGCTACAGCCGGATGCGAAAGAGCGAAGCGCAAGGCGATTTGGGCTTTAGTGCGCTCGGAATTTACTAGAGTCTCGAGTCCTTGTTGTACTTTTTCAATTTCCTCTTTAGTGTAATCCTGAAAACCAGCCGCAGGCTTATTCCCAAGTAAACCCTTGGCTACAGGACCCCTGGCAATCACACTTATCTTGTTTTCTTTTAGCACATCAAAAATGGTTTCTTCTGCTCGGCGGTCAAGCAGGCTATATTGCATCATCACACTGACCATGTTTGAACGCTTGATCCATTCTCTAATCACATTGGGGCGAATAGAGGAGATGCCGTAATAGCGAATCAAACCTTCTTTTTTTAATTCTTCAAAAGCTTCAATAGTGTCATCTATGGGATCATCTAAGGTTCCGCCATGAAGCTGATAAAGGTCTAGGTAAGGCGTTTGAAAACGCCTTAAGCTGTTATGAATAGCCTCTTTGATATAAGCCTTGCTGGCATCCCATCGCCAGGTTTTACCATCATTATTCCAACGATTCCCTACTTTGCTGGCTAAAATAATTTTATCACGTAAACCCTTAAAAGATTTACCAACTATGATTTCATTTTGTCCTTGTTGATATAAATCTGCGGTATCAAAAAAAGTAATACCTTTTTCAAGGGCCTTGTGAAGTATCGTAGTGTTGTCGCTATGGTCACTACCCAACGACATACAACCAAAGCCAATTTCACTCACTTGTAAATCAGAACTGCCGAGTTGATTTGTTTTCATAGGTAAGCATAAAAGAAGAAGAGCAGATAGTCTGTAGTTCGCCCTTTGTTATTTGTAGTTTGTTATTCATGGTTTTTGGTTTTTGCTAGTCGCTACCTTGTGCGTTACTATAAAGCATGAAAATATCAGCCTTTCCCAAGTGTTACTTGGAGGACATCACCGAAGGACGACTCAGTTTGTTCAAATGGATTGAGATGGCCAAAGACCTTGGGGCAGATGGTTTAGAGATGTATGAAGGATTCTTACAAAGCCTTGATGACCTATATTTAGATGAAGTGAAAGCTGCTCTCGAGGAAGCTAATTTTGCTATGCCCATGCTCTGCTGCTCACCAAATTTTACTAATCCTGATGAAGAAGGCCGCAAACAAGCCATTAAACACGAAATCAAAATGGTGGAAGTCACCCGTAAACTGGGTGGTGCTAAAGCGGTATGCCGTGTACTAACTGGACAGCGTTATCCTGAAGTAGGACTTGAGCAGGGCCTCATTTGGGTTACAGAAGCCATTAACGAAGTGTTGGTAGCAGCTAGAGAACACGACATCATTCTAGGCTTAGAAAATCACTATAAAGATGGTTACTGGAAATACCCCGAGTTTGCGCAGAAAAAAGACGTGTTCCTCAAAGTCTTGAATGCAATTCCTGAGCTCGAGTATTTTGGCGTTCAATATGACCCGAGTAACGCGATTGTGGCTGGCGATGACCCGATTGAACTCTTGCGTGAGGTTGCACCGAGGGTGGTGAGTATGCACGCCAGTGACAGGTATTTAATAGAAGGGGCCAGCCTGGATGACTTAAAGCAAGCTGATGGTACATTGGGCTATTCGCCAAAACTCAAACATGGGGCAACGGGTAAGGGCTTAAATGACTATGATGCGATTTTTCAAATTCTGAAAAGCGTGAATTATAAGGGCTGGATAAGTATAGAAGACGGGATGAATGGGATGGAAGAGATGAAAGAATCTATTGAGTTTTTGAAGAAGATGCGAGAAAAGTATTTATAGGGTTTATCCTAAGAATTGGTATAAGCCAAAGTCATAAGCTATCTTCACTCGAGAGTTGAGTTGCACCCCTGGGTAACTCGATCTGCCAAGATAAATATCTGGGCGTGGTCGCTAAAGATGTAGTTTGCTTATAGTTATTGGTATCATAGTTTTTTTTGGTGACCAAGATTTTTCACCCCCATATTTATTTGCGCTTGAACCCAGTATAGGCTTGATTACTTTCTGGACAAAACATAAATAGCCATTCAGTTCGGTCTGCTTCGTCTGGGGGACAATATAGGCTAAATCTGTCTTCGCTCGAGACGGCTCCGCTTAGAGTATTAGACATCTCGAGTCGCCAGGGTAAGTACCTAGGCGTAAGGGGTAAGGAGATGGTTTGTTTATAGTCATCTGCTTCATAGTTAATGAGTTCGTCATATAGCGTTGAACTATTAGGTGTTAATACCATGTCACCAGCAATGTATTTGTTGTCATAGGTGTCGGTAATAGTAACAACAAACCGAGTTGTGCCACGCTCGAGTAGCAAAGCATTTTTGCTACAGATGGGTGCATAGAGCACGTTTGGGCGATAGGTAATCATTTCATAGCTTCCGTCAGGGGCTAGGGTCAGACTCGAGGCGTATTTTTTAGCAATAACTTCACCTGTAGTAGCATTCGGCGTTGTTGCATAAATAGCCACGAACACGGCAATGGTAATCTTGGCAGTTGATGAAACAAACGAAGAAAGCTAAGTACCGTGTTCGCAACTGGTCTGAGTATAACGCAGCCTTAGTGAAACGAGGAAGTCTGGACATCTGGATAGATGAAGCGATGGCTAAAGATTGGGAAAGTCAAGAGCAGACAGGAGAGCGAGGACATCCTGAGGTGTATAAAGATAGCTGGATAGAACTGATTGTGACCCTTGGCATAGTGTACAAGTTGCGGTTACGCCAACTTGAAGGGTTCATGCAATCACTCTTGAAACTGGCAGCTTGGCAAGGAGTTACAGTACCAGACTTCACGACGCTAAGTAGACGCAGAGGAAATCTAAACGTTCAAGTTGTCTTCACGGAAGTTTTCAGAAGCCATCACTGTGGTTGTAGACTCTAGCGGGGCTAAAGTTTATGGTGAAGGCGAATGGAAAGTAAGAATCCATGGCAAGAGTAAACGGCGTACCTGGCGTAAATTCCATCTAGCCATTGAACCCCAAACGAATGAGATTCTTAGTCTAGAAGTCAGTACCAATGATGTTACAGATGATGAAATGCTTCCAGATGTGCTTGAAAAGATTGATGAAGCCATTGTCATTGAACAGGTCTGCGGTGACGGAAGCTATGACCGAAGCAACAGTTATCGAGCTATCAAGAAACGTAAAGCCAAAGCCGTGATCCCACCCCGCAAAGATGCCAAGATTCAACAACATACTAACAGCAATGCTCCACCTCTGGACAGAGATGAAAATCTTCGTGCTATTCGTAAACACGGTCGTAAATCTTGGAAGCAAACCTCGGGCTATCATCAACGTTCTAAAGCTGAATCAGGGATCTTTCGTTATAAAACTATCATTGGCAATACTCTCAATTCTCGCCTTTTTCATTCGCAATGTGTTGAAATGAAACTCGGTGCTAAAATCCTTAATGCTATGGCTGCCTTGGCTATGCCTCTCTCAATTACTCTCACTACCTAGTCTTTTAATCCTTAGAAACTATTCCTATTTATGCAACAACGCCGTAGCATTATAAAAATCGGCTGGCGTTCGTTCTTCTGCGGGTGTAAATTCATTATCATCTGAAATAAACCAGCCTCCCACTAACTCTTGGTACATAGCATCTTGACCGATTGTAAAAGCACTAGGCAAGGGTTGTGTTTCGGGTAGGGGCGGCGAGGTTCCTTTGACTTTATGAAGTGCCCAGTAAAGCTCATTCGGAGAACTTAGGACCATTTGATAGGTCAGCCAACCGTAAAAGCTTTCAATCATACCAAATGAATCCAGCATACGACTTTCGGGAATAGGATTTACTTGGCGATCATACGTTTCACAGCCTGAACTTGAGGAAGTGCCAAGATATTTTTGTGTTTCGCGTTTTTCGTTTTCGTAAAAAGTAACCGTATCTGCTCCAATCTCTATGCGACCTTGATGATGAATGGTTTGAAGGCAGGATTTTATTATCAAATCGCTTTCATAAAAACTATAGCTGCCATCAGCTTGAATTCTTAAAACACGCCCACCTACATTTTCACTTGAAACGCTACCTGTAAGTGAGGCATCATTTAGGATTAGGTATTCGGTGTCATCTGCCCAAACCCCGACATATTCAGGTGCAATCACACCTGTAGTTGCACCTGCGTTTGTAGGTGTATTTACAGGATTCTGTGCGGGTATTTGAGTAAGTGGATTAGCTGTGCCAACTTGCATGTTGATTCCAGTTGCAGGAGGTGAGACAAGTCCGGGTTGTCCATCTGCTGTTGTGTAATAAGCAACCTCATCTTGATCTTCTTCTAAGTTGCCACTACCATTTGTATCTCGCCAAGCGATAACCAAGTATTGACCTGTTTCTAAATTTGTCAGGGTATAACTTCCATCTTGATTGGCTTCAACGTATTGGATTTTTTCGTAATTACAATCAGAGGTAGCTAGGTCAATCAAGCAACCAATGATGATAAAGCCTTGTGGATTATTGGTAGAAAGTGTGCCGCTTATGGTGTTTTGCGAAAGTGCAAACGAAGCTACTAAAACAAGAAATAATAAAAGAAGCTTCATTGTTCCCTCTGCAGGGCAAGCGGTGTGTTATCCTCTGGATCAACCTCAAGAGTTCCCTGACTATTTAGAATAAGGTCGGTTAGCTCGAGGGTTTCGCCATTATCAATATCCATAAAAATGTCTCGCCCAAACTGAAAGAAAAAATACACAGTCTCTAAAGGAAGATCTTTTTCATAATTGGACGAGGCAGTGCAACTATCTTCACTTTTCGTATGACTTTTAGTCTGTGTGAGCATTAAAACACCATCAGAATTTGCTACATAGTTTCCCTCTTCAGAATTAAAAATCGTGGTGGTGCAGCTATAAAAGGTATTTTGAAAAAGAAAGTCGAATACATATGTACCATCAGGGTTAAAGGTGTAGTTCCAGCTACCGCCGGTTGGAGGAGCAAATCTACCTGAGACCGAATCCTGATAAGACGTACTCAAGGTATAAGTATCGACCCATGTACCTACAATCGAGTTACTACTTTGGGGTTGTGCTGGCGACAAAGGATTGTTTGCAGTATCTGGTGGATTGGTTGTAAGCGGATTGGTGGCAGAAGTGCCGACATTTATAGTGATATTTGCAACAGGTGGAGACACTAAACCAGGTTGACCATCAGCACTTGTATAGTAGCCAACTTCATCTTGACCTTCCTCTAAATCTCCACTGCTATTGGTGTCTCGCCAGGCAATAACAATGTATTGCCCAGGCTCTAAATTGCTTAACGTATAAGTACCATCCTGATTCACTGTTGCGCTCTGACTTTTTTCGTAGTTACAATCAGACGTAGCTAGGTCAATTAAGCAACCAATGATAATAAAGCCGTGTGTGTCATTGGCAACTAGATTACCTGTAATGGTGTTTTGTGCAAGCGCCATATTAAGCATAAACATTACAAACAGTAACTTAAAGTATTTCATTCTTCGCCTTTCACGCTTAGGTACCTATTGGCATAAAACCAATCACGCTCATCACGGTAACTGTAAGTGGGTAAAAGCTCGAGCTTTACCCCATCGTCATACTGCATAAACCGCCACAGATATTCCCTGGTTTCATTGGGCTGCGTTACAAAAGTTTTTCCACACTCTGATATTTCGTAGGTTTGTGTTTGAAGAATAATTGTTTCGGCTTGAACTTGATAAGTACCCTGAAGCCTGAACCATTTGCAATCAAAATCTATGTTGTAATAATCCACCATGTTATAAGTGCCGTCATTGTTAAAAGTAACGCCGTGAGCAGTTTGTGAATCACCTTCATAGGCTCCGGTATTGGCATTTACATAGTCACCAAAATAACTGCTGGTACTCCATGAACCTATGAGGTCTGGATTATTTGAGGGTACAGAACTTGTTAGAGGATTATCTGAGCTTGCAGTGTCACTCGAGAGATGATAAGCATAACCACTATTCCAGTAGGATTCATCAATACTCGAGAGTTCAGATATATCCAAAATGCCAATACCGTTTGCTTCACTGCGCCAAGTAAAACGCTCAAAAGGCTTGGTGATTTTAACAGTCTTTAGATCGAGTCCGCAAATAGCACTCTCTTCACTGCGAATGTCTGTAACCAAAGCATTGTCTTGCACTTGATAAATACCTGCTACTCTTGTCCAGATACACGGGCCATAGCTGTTTAGAACATCATCATAATTCTCGTTGTAAATAAGGCTGGTGTACGTGCCATCTGCATTGAAGATAAAACTTCGTGCTACGGAAGAGGCTAAATCAAGTTTTGCTGTTTTGTTGCCATTGAGATAATTTCCTAAGTAACCATAGTCACTCCAAGAACCTACCAGCTCTGTTGTCACTGGACTCGAGGCTGTAGGTGCAGCTCCACCTAAATTAAAATTGATATTTTGTGCTGGTGGTGACACTAAAGTCACTTCTTCATTTCCTGTAGCATAGTAAGCAACCTCGTCTTGACCTTCGTCTAGTTCACCATTGGCATTGCTATCGCGCCACAAGAAAATAATATATTGCCCTGCTGAGAGATTCTCGAGTGCATAGGTGGCACTACTTCCTGAAGCTGTAATCTCGGTACTGCTACTTAATGCTTCGTTGCAACCTACCTCGGCATCTGCGTAACAAGCGATGACCGAAAAACCACTGACCTCACTAGCAGAAATCGTACCCTGAATACTTCCTTGGGCTTGCATAAAAGGGAAAAATAAACTAAGAGCTAAAAACACAAACAGCTTCATTTCTGCCTCCAGAGCAGGTTTTGGCTAAAATTATTCTAGTTGTACCAAGGTGGGTTAGGCCAGTGTGGTTAAAAGACTCACTCGAGTAAAAGCTAATGGTCATTGGGTTTTGATTTGACGAAAACCAATGACCCATAACTTAAAACCCAGGATTCTTTGGCAATGCTCCAGGCTGAAACCACTTGGTCAGTGGCCAGGCGTGCATGGTCGTGGGTTGCTGCATACCTTCTGCAAAACCTGTTGCACCACTTAGCGCACGTTCATCAAAAATGCGCCAATCCCATTCATTGCCACCCCAGCTAGATTTGTCTTTGTTGAAATATAAAAAACCAACCACGTTTGGGTCAGCCGAGAGTACACTAAACATTTCACGCAGCCAAGCATCCCGGTCTCCACCTTGCGGTGCTGTACCAGTCTGGGCAATAACATAAGGCTTGTTGGGGGCAAAAGTACGTAACTCGTTTAAGTACGTGTAAACCTCTGTGGGTGCTTGGTATTTGCCGTCCCATTCATTGGGACCAAAGTTATAAGCAGAAATGCCGATAACGTCAACAACATCATCACCAGGATAAAAGGGAGCAATCGAGCCACACGCAGGTGTGGTCCAGCCATTAGGCGCAAAGGCCCATCTCACTTGGGTATCGTTATCAATACCTACTTGTTGAAAAGCAGTGACAAACTTTCTAAAGGCAGTTGGAAAATTAGCAGCGTCACAACCCCAACGGCTTTCTTGCAGGTTCATCTCTTGCATGGGGGCAATAATCACCGAGCGTCTTTCACCTTTGTCCAGCCAGGCTTTAACACTCACTGCTAGATTCATAATCTCAGCGTCTAATGCGCCACTGGCTACACTTGCAGTGTTGCCTGTTACTTCTATATTGGCAAAGGGCGTGGACTTGGCTTGCCAGGCCTGCTCGAGCTTCTCCATGATGTTGCTGGGGTCTTCAGAAGCATCTAAAAAGGTTCCACCAAAGGTCATGGGTTTACCCGCCCAGCTTGCCACACTATTTAAGATTTCAGTGTTGCGCCAGAAGTCATCGGGGTACATGCCTGCATAAAGCTGACCTGTGTCGCTGGCAAAGGTAAAACTGGGCAACAGCAGCATAGTAAGTAAAAGACTATAAGGTTTGAAGAAGTTCGACATAATTCCTCCTTTATTCGGTGTTGTTCACCGTAAGAAGAGTTTAGAAAACTTAGGATGACTGGAGGATGACTGGGAAGAGCCATCAGCAGGAGGTATCATCTCGTTATGACCAGCCTTGAGCAGGAGGTATCATCTCGTTATGAAGAGCCTTCAAACGCAGAAGGCAGAACGCAGAGGGCAAAAACTAAGGACAAAGAAAAAGCCTCGAGCTTGCTCGAGGCCTTGTATACGTTTTGCTGTGTATAACCTTATAGACTACCTAGCACTTACAATTCTTGTCCAACCTGTCACAAAAGAAGGGACAGCAGGATTGGGGTTGACATCGAAATAAGTACCATTGATATCAAAACCACCAACGTATCCCGCACCAGTTAAAGTGTTGTAGAAAAGGATATGCCCGGTAGGAAGACTAATAATTTGTGACCAGCCAGTGAAGAAATTGCCTATTGATGTAGAGGCATTTAGTTGGGAGTATGTACCACTAACATCAAACCTACCAAAGGCAAAAGCTCCATTGCCAGTTTTGTAAAAGAGAACCCCGTTGGTGGTATTGACAACCTGAGTCCAACCTGTTCCGACAGTACCAGGGTTATTGTTGGTTTGCTCAAAAACACCATCTATATCAAATTCACCAAAGACAGCAAGGCCAGTCGAGGATTTGTAGAACAAGACCCCATTGGCAGTGTTGACGATGTGAGTCCAGCCTGTAGAGAATCCCTGGCCACTACTGATGAAAGAGAAAACACCGTTTCTGTCAAAGCTACCAAACCAGGAAATTCCATCGAAGGCACGATAAAAGAGAACCCCATTGGGTGTGTTGACAACCTGTGAAAAACCAGTCACGAAGGAACCCGCAGGATAAGTGGCAAGATTAGTATAAACACCTGCTGTACTCATCCTGCCAAATCTAGCAGACCCATTACCAGCGTTGTAGAAAAAAATACCATTGGGGGTTCTTACTACCTGTGCAAAATTTTTAGGGAAGGTGGCGTTGCTAACTTGGGTGTAGGCTCCTGTTAAACCGATAGTGCCAAAGGCTCCTGTACCTGCAGTTCTGTTATAAAAAAAGGTATAGGCGGTGCTGGCTTCTGTTTCTAGGGTGTCTTCGGTGGGTACAGGGGTAGTTGAGCAAGCTGCCAGTAGTGCCACCAGTGTGATAAATCCCCAAAGCCAGGTAAAGCGTTTGACTTGTTTCATAGTGAATCTCCGTTTGGGTAGGGGTTTGATATGGTTTTTCCCTGCCTAAAGAGAGTCTAGGAAACATAGGATGACTGGAGGATGACTGGGAATTTGGGGTCAGGATGTTTACCTAGGATTTGCCTGAAAAGGTTCTCATTATGAAACTATTTGACGTAGCTACAAAATGCAGCTACAATACTATATGCAACTCGAGTGAGACGAGACCAAGCGGCTTAGTAATCTCAAGAAACACACACTTGATTTTGCCGATGCGTCAGAGGTATTTGGAGGTCTCACATTCACAGTTGAGGATGACGGGAATTACGATGAACTGCCTTATATCTCATTAGGGTTGCTGCATGGTGTCGTTGTTGTTATTGCTCATACACCACGAAACGAGGCCATGCGAATTATTTCAATGCGAAAGGCGGAAAAAGATGAAACAGACATCTACTATCAAGAAATCGGAAACAGATTGGGAGCGTCTTAAGGCAATGGAAGATAAAGACATTGATTTTTCAGATATTCCTCGCCTTACCCCAGAGCAGTTTGCCAAGGGCGTGCTGATGAAAGGGCTTAAACCCGTTGACCGAAAAATACTGCTGAGTTTGCGTGTTGACCAAGACGTACTCGAGTGGTTCAAAGCTCAAGGGGCTGGTTACCAAACCAAGATGAATCAGTTACTGCGGGCTTATATGGAAGCGCATCAGAAGTAGTTCGGATTAGCTCGAGCCTGACTGAGGAACCCTCAGTAGGGGGTACGCTTCGCATTCATTTCATTGTCTGTAAGTTGAGCCCATTCTATTCATCAGGTTTCAACCGAGAGTTCAACCGAACGGGTAAACTTAGCGTAGCATCATCCTGTTATCTCAGGAAAAGCAGGTTTAACGACCTCGGTTTGAAGCCACTCAGTCATGCTAAACTTAGCCCATGCATGAACCTCGTTTTTTGACCAATGACAGGGGTGAACCTGTGGAAGTGATTCTCGACTTGGACACCTATAAAAAACTCGTAGAATCCCGAGTTCAAGACCCGAAAATACTCCGTGATTTGAGCCGGGAGCAACTCAAGGCCCTCGCTGAGGGTCATCTCACAACTGAGAGAGAAACGATGGTGCATGACCTTCTCGAGAAGAAAAAAACTTCAGCCCTTGACCTCGCAGAAAGTGAGCTGCTCTCGAGCCTTTTAGAGCAGGTTGACCAGCTAGCCCTGCTCAAAGCGAGAGCCATGTATACGCTTCATCAAATGAATAAGCAGTAGCCAAAAGCAATGAGTCACTACATTTCTGTTTCTTTGCGCCAGCGTGTTCGTGACCATTTTACGCACTGTTGCGCGTACTGCCTCAGTCCACAATCTCTTATCCCTGTAACGTTTGAATTTGACCACATCGTGCCTCGAGCTTTGGGCGGCGAAACAACCTTTGAAAATCTGTGTTTTGCTTGTCCGAGTTGTAACAGCTATAAACATGACGAGCAAAGTGCAGTTGACCCAGAGACAGGCTCGAGCCTTCCTTTATTTCACCCGCATCAAGATAGTTGGTCAGCGCATTTTTTCTGGAGTGAAGACAAAACGCAACTGTTAGCAAAATCGGCAACGGCAAGAGCAACGATTGCCAAACTTCAACTCAACCGTTTTGCACTTGTTGAACTAAGAGAGTTATGGGTCGCTTTTGGCAAGTTTCCACCTTGATTGGAGGTGACTGTCCACAAAGGAAAAATTAAAAAACTCTCGAGTCCTACACCGAAGTCTTTGAATCGAGTAAACCCTCGAGCCTTGCTGCTTCTAAAATCGCCTTATTGACAGGGTTATTATTCAGGAAGCTCTCACGGTATTCGCTAGGTACGTGGTTGTCGGCGATGTCCATGAGCCAGGTGAGGGTTTGCCCTAGATAGGCTTTGGCGGTTTTGTCTTTGCAGGCACTTAGGGCTTGGTAGTGGGTTAGGAAAATTTCACCCAGATAGAACGAGTCAGGGTCATAAGTTTGCAGCATTCCAACAGCTTCTTGTGTAAAGGCTAGAGCTTCTTTATTTTGTTTTAGCTTTAGCAGTGCCTGAGCGCAGCGTGTGAGTGCGGCTAGTGCTAAGCCACCTTTGAGTTCGCCTTCTTTAGCATTTTCTAAAACCTGTTTGGCAACCTGAAGACTTTTTTTGGCTGGCAATAAAGGAGCCTCGAGAAGGTCAAGTATGCAAAGGGAAAGTTTGCGTTTTCCGCCTGCATATTGTTTTTTTGCTGCTTCTAAAACGTTTAGAGCCTGTTCATGGTCACCTTGCACAATTAACCAGCGAGCTTGTTCACGAAACGTCACCGCACGAACTGTGGGGAAATCGGGTAATTCATTTAGGGACTTATCCAGAAGTTCTTTGGCTATGTTGTTTTGCCCTAGTAGCAAATAGACATTTGCTAAGTTGGTTGCAAAATAGCTTGTTAAAGGGTCTTTATTTTGTTCACAAATAGCGAGGGATTCATGCAAAGACTCGAGCGAAGTCTTAAACTGGCAGAGGTCTCTAAAGGCTTGCCCAAGTGTCGTTAATGTCAGAGCTAGGCTTAGTTCTACTCCTTGTATTTTTCGCTGTAAATCAAGTGCCTCCTGCAAGGGTTCCAGGGATTGTCTTATATGACCAAGTTCCGCAAGTGTAATGGCATAATTACCCAAAGCTGTTGGGAGCCCATTATCGAGAGCCTTTTGGCGCACGAGGGCAATAGACTGTTTTTGTAAGGCTAAGGTTTCCTGATATTGCCCCAGATGTTGTAAAACAATAGAAAGATTGGCTAATGAAGGACCAAGATTATCTGAGTTTAGTTCTTGTTCAATTTTAACTGCTTCTCGCATAGGTTCAACTGCTTCTAGTAACCGATCTTGTCGCCAAAATGCTGCCCCTAAATCAACAAGAAGAGTGGCGCGTATTTCTGGTGTAGTAGTGTACTTCAAGCCTTCACGAGCCGAACTTTCAGCAGTATCCCAATCGTTTTTTTGATTAACAGAATAATCTGCTCGAGCATGATAGCTCTTTGCACGTTGGTCATTAGTGTGAGCTAGGCGAAACATAGCTTCAATGATCCGTTCTTGTGTTTCATATAGATTTGACTTAACAATCCATTCTCTTGCGTTATTTAGATATTCAAGAGCCTCATCCTTTTTGCCTTGTGCCTCGAGAATATTCGCCATTCGTTCAGCAAACGTCGCAGCGTCAATCAGTTGAAAATCACGTTTTGCAAGCTCTGCGGCCTGCTCTAAAAATGGTAGTGCCTTATCCTGGTCATTCGCATCTATAAAATGATGAGCTATTCTTGCAGGATTCGCCTGTTGCTTTTCCAAAAACTCCGCCATCTTCCTATGCAGATAAGTCTTCACGGGTGCAGAAATACTAGCTAAAGCAGCCTCAAAAATCAGATCATGACTAAAACGCTGCCCCATAAAAATACTGCGCTGTTCTAACTCGGCAAGCGGCTCTGCTAAATCAAACACTGATTGCTGGGTGATATGGCTGGCAAGCTCTAAAGAAAAATCCGTTTGCGCCACAGCCGCAGTCCAGGCAAGTCTGAGAGCACTTTGCGAAAGTTTCTCGAGCCGTTGTTGTAAAAGCGTCTGTACTTTGCTCGAGCTGGGCAACTTGAAGGTTCTATTCACTGGGTCAGACTCGAGTAAACTCTTAATGGTCTCAATCATAAATAAAGGATTGCCACCGGTGTAACTGTGTAAAGTCTTTTGTAAAGGCTCTATATCGGCAATGCCCAAACTATTCACCAGTTCTTGCACTTGACTATCACTAAGTAGGGCTACCTCGAGCAAACAAGCTGACCCTGCTTGCACCATGTCTTTTAAGCTGGTTTCGCTTTCGGGATGCAACTCGCTGCGCCGAAATGACAAAACCATTTGCAAGGCATTAGGTTTTCCCCAGTGCTTACCTAGAATAAAATATAAGGACTTAAAACTAGCTTCATCAAAAAACTGTAAATCGTCTACTGCAATAACGCGCATTCCTTTTTCAAAGGCACTTTGAAACACAGACGCTTGCGCTTCGTAAAAACGTAACTGGTCGGTTTCTGAAGTGAGCGGCTCGGGTGTTTCGCCCAGTTCAGGCAGAAGGCGTGAAAGCTCTTTGCGTTGCCAAGACTCGAGGTTTACTTCATATAAACTCAACACTTGCCGCAAGATACGGCTTTGGGTGCTGTAAGAAACGTTGCTGTCACCAGGTCGCCCTTCAAAGAGAATATAAGCACCTTTGGATTCTAAAAAATCTTTAAGCAAACGACTCTTACCAGCTCCAGGCTCACCCCGCAGAATTATAGCCAGAGATTTATCCCAGGCTGCTTCCATGTCTGCTAACATTTTTTCACGCCCAATTAAGGGCGGGCGCAATACTCGCAAGGGAAGGTCGGCTTTGGCTTTGCTAGCTACAGGCAACAGCGAACCAAATTCAATTTCAGCAGCCAGTTGGTGAGTGTCGGTAGTTGGCTCCACCCCCAACTCTTTATCTAAGACCGCTTTACACTTTTCAAAAGCTCTCAGTGCTGCGGCTCTATCACCTGATAAAAAGTGTAAACGCATGACCAGTCGGTGTGCTTCTTCAGAAATAGTATCTAGCTGTAGTAAAGCCTCAGCACAATGCAGAGCCTCCTGATAATTGCTAGCTTTTTGGTGTTGTCCAATAAGATTTTTTAGGGTGTTTTGCCTTAGGTCTAAAATGCGTTCACGTTCAGAAAAGAGCCAGTCGGCAAAATCTGGGCAATCGTCATAATCATATTGACTTAACAGTTCGCCGGTAAAGGTAAGCAGCTTTTCATCACCAGCAAAGGCCAAGATTTTTAACTCGGCGGCATCGGTTTTGATTTCACCTGACAAGCTCAGCAGGTCGTCACCTAAAATTAGGTTGGTGTCTGTAGCTTTTTTAAGTCGCCTGATGACTTGGACTAAGTTGTTACGAGCCGTTCTTTCATCGGATTCTGCCCATAGTAGGCCTGCAATTTTAGAGCGTGAGGTAGGGCCCTCGAGAGCTAAGTAACTAAGGACTCCCATGGTTTTGCGTTCGGGGTGCAAAAGGGTATCAGCATCTGACAAAGATGCTGCGCCTAGAACCTGTAATTGCCATGACATTAGGCTATCTTAACCCGATCAATGTCTTCTTTAGCCCAAAATGCAGGATAATTCCGTATTTGATAATGTCCCTTGGCGAACGAGCAGCAGTTTTAGATAAGTGTTTAGCTTAACTTGCTATAATCAGTAAATCACAGCATTGAGAAAGTAATTTGAAATAGGCTAGCAAGGTGGTGTAGAACCCCCCGTGCTTTACTAGTCTGGAACGAAGTCAACGTTAGCGTTTGCTACACTGTCCCCCCTAATAGGGGGAGCATGTCCACCTGCAAACGTAGACTTCGTTCCCTGCAAATGCGGTACAGGGGGTTCTACACTGCAAAGATGTCAGGCTAAGCCTTTACGTTAAGGCTTTTAAGACTTTCTGTGATTCACTGATTATCAGTGAATCACAGAATCAGACACCCAAGGGTAAAACGGGAGCAGAGATAGATAAAACGGGGTCATAAATTTTTCCAATAGCATGAGATAAAAAGGCAGCGAAACGAGTGAGACGAAAAAGCGTTTCATGAAGAGAACGCCTTGCTCTACCGCGAGCAGGACATTGACAGAAACGAAAGCGAAGAAGTAACCAGAGGTTCAAAAGGATGAAAGCGAGAGCCATGAAGAGGAAACGTAGGACGGGATTACGGGAGTTAGTTCTGGCTCTAAGCTGACGCATTTGGCGGTAGCTAGCTTCGATACCAAAACGATAGCGATAGCGGGCATGGACAGCTTGAGGGGAAAGCTGCAAAGCGATAAGAACATAGAGGAACCAGGCAGCTTTGCGCTGTTTGCGGTGACCACGTTTGCCTGTCTGGGTATAGGTTCTAACAACGACAACAGTGGTGGTACAGTTACCCTGCGTTTGCGAATAAAAGGTGTGTCGTGAGGTGTAACTCTGACGACCCTTACATAAGGCTCTTGTTCCCTTGTGTTTACCCCGAATCGGACAAGCAATGATAGCGGGAATGCGCCTGCGCTGTAAGCATCGGTAGACTTCAATACCAGCAAAGCCTCGATCTAGAAAAAGATAGCCTACCTTGAGTTTTTGGAGCTTGAGGCGGTTGAGAAGACGCATAATACACTGAGCGAAACTCATGCCGCTATGAACAAATACAACCCCTAAAGTGACACGCAGCCCCTGATGAATAAGATAGGCACTAGCAATGCGATAAAAGTAGGTTGTACCCGCTTTGGCTTGCCCGCGACTGGCATACTTTAGTAACCCTTCAGCTTTGCCGTAAAATGCCTGGTCGTGGAGGTCTATCACTACCTCTTGTGGCTTTCGCTTCGCCTTCTTAGGTAACTCGCTCACTAACGCTTGATTCACTCGCTCTTCCACCTCAGCAAGCAATCCCTCACAAAACGCTTCGTTCACATATCCCCGCAATGTATTACTGTCCGCACTCCCAGCTAATGCGGCACAACTTGCCTCGATGCTCTGTCCATTCACCGCAGCATGTACCAGCACATCTAGCACCATCTCCGTACTCGCTTTCGTCCCATCCACCTCGATAGGTAAATGCGCTCTCAGATGCTCGATTGTCGCTTGACGGGTCGCTTCGTTGCTCAGTTCTTTGTTATTTTTACTGGGGGAAGGTAGTTGGCTCATATCTCTACTTTCCCCTTTCTCTTACTCGTTGTCTACTTTCTGTGATTCACTGAAGCTGTTTCTTTGTTTACACCCAATGATGTAGCTGAAGTCGGATTGCGCATTGGATATAAGCCTGAAGAGCTTGTTCCAACACTAAGGTTTCTAGATTGGGCGGCTTTGCTAAGTGCAGGCTACCACAGCAGTATTCCAGTTTTTTGGGATGTTTTTAGTGTCTCCCTCAAGCGCAGCAGCCTAGAACCCAAAGTGCGTGTTTATTATGATGGGTCTTTGGGAATCGCTAGCGATATTGCCATCAGTGCAGATGTGGTGCTAGAGGATAACCCCTCGAGCTTTATTCTCAATCTTGGCTACGCTGAAGGCTTATGGTTTAAGCTAGGATTTCTCTCGCCCTTTTAACCAGGGTCACTATCTTAGATAACAATACTCAATACATGCCCTGTTATACTTAGAGGCCATGAATGCTCAACGACTAACCATAATAACCGCTATCCTTTTAGCCATTTTAGCAGTAGTTGCCTTTGTGTGGTTTCGCAATGCTAAACCCGCCACCACAACTAGCACCACACCTACCGAATCAGTAGCATTTTCCCTCGAGGGGCAGCCTGCTATTGGCGACCCTAATGCCCCAGTCAAAATAGCCCTCTTTGAAGATTTTAAGTGCCCAGCTTGTAAAAATTTTGAAGAACAGGTCTGGCCCAAGCTAGAAAAAGACTACATCACCACTGGTAAAGTTCAGGCTCATTTTGTTTACTTTCAGATTATCAACGGTTCAACTCTAGCCGGCATTGCTGGCGAATGTGTTTATCATCAAGAGGAAAAACTGTTCTGGGATTATAAAACGATTGTCTACCGCTCACAAGAAAACGAAAGTTTGGATTGGGCTACCAGTGATAAAATGGTTGAACTGGCCAAAACCTATGTGCCAGACATCAATGCCGATGAACTCAAAACCTGTATTGATGAAAAACGCTATGCTGATGATATTCAAAAAGACCGTGATATGGGTATCACTGCGGGTGTGCAGGGTACACCCAGTATCTTCATCAATGGCCAAAAGCTCGAGTCTACTGCTCAAACCTATGATGAATACTACGAGCAAGTAAAAACTGCGCTTGATGCAGCAGTAGAAGGCAGTAACTAACGAGTGAAGATTGAAGGCTTGTCCTGAGACCTCGGCGTGAGGCTCGGTCGAACGCTTGTCGAATGGATTGAAGATTTTACTCTTTACTTTCTGTTCTTACTCTTATTTTGATAGGTTGAATTATGCGTAATATCATTGATGAATATGGACTTTATCTAGCCTGGCTAGTAGCCATTGTGGCGACAGCAGGCAGCCTTTACTTTAGCGAAGTTAGGCATTTTGTGCCATGTTCGCTATGTTGGTTTCAAAGAATTTTTATGTATCCACTCGTAATTATTTTAGGCATAGCCAGCTTTAAGCAAGATAAAAAAATGACAGCTTATGTACTGCCATTAAGCATTATTGGAATGCTGATTGCCATCTGGCATGTCATAGAAGAAAACACAGGTGTGAGCATAGGCATGTGCAATGTGGGCGTGCCCTGCACAGTAAAATATATTGACTGGCTAGGATTTATTACCATTCCGGTGTTGTCGCTTACGGCGTTTACGCTGATTACTGGGGTGTTGCTGGGTGTCAGATTGTCTAGAAAGGAATTAGGAAGGAATTAGGAGATTACAAATTTTTCTCCTTACTCTCCTTCATTCTTCCTGTCTTACCTTTTTATCCTCTTACCAGTTCGCTTTGAATGGCTTCTTTAACTGCTTTTAGAAGATTTTCTTTGGCGTTGGCAGGGGCCATGCTGACTAAGATGTTTCCTTCACCAAAACTGGTTAAAGCAAAAGTCGATTGGTCAGTAGCAATCAGCATTAGATTGGGTTTATTTCCCAAAATTTCTCGGTTTTTTCTCGAGCATAACTTTGCCTTTTTGAAAAAGTTCAGTAGCATTGCCAAAGCTGGCGTTGGGCGTGGCATTGAGTGGGTAACCTATAGCAATAGCTTGGGTTGAAGGGCAGGCCTTACGAACGGCATTGATAAAGTTTTGAAAACGACCTACTTCATCGGCCATCCTCGAGGCTTCACTAAGGGCTGAGGCGATAGGCAAATTAACACTTAGGCGTTTTGGAGCCTCATACTTTACTAGACGAAACTCGGTATTTTCCATAACTAGCAATTGAGCCAGAGCATTTAAGCCTTGCTGAGATTGACCTTGCTGAAAAACCAAAGCATGTTCAACCATGTTGTTTTGTATATGAATAAGACCTTTGCGACCAAAGTCAAGCTCAACATTGGCAGTTTGCCCAGACATGCCCATCATTTCCATAACTGTAGAAAGAGAAACCAAGGAGGTATTTCCTGAAAGGGGTGTTTTAACTCCTGCGGTGCGCTCTTCAATGCTTTTACTGCCCCTAGGAACAGGCAAATGAGCTTCTACAGGAGGATAGGGTAAAAACCCGCTAGGTTCACCTGAAACCTTAAAGCTTAGTGGGTCCACCTCGCCAAAGATATAAAAAGGCATATTAGGATGTACACGCCTAGTAAAGCTAAGGAGTCCAGGAATACTGGCTCCTCTAATATCTTGATCGCAGAAAACGGCTTCAAAATGATTTTTTTGCAAGACCCCTAAAGCTTCTTTGGGGTTACTCGAGGCTGCAACCTTCCAACCCACATTTTGCAAGGCACTTTTTAAGGTCTCGAGACGGTTAGTAGAACCACTCATAAGCAAGACAACGGAATCAGCCATAACGTTTTGTATTTTAGGATAGAGGCTATTACAGTAAAATGACACAGTATTATTCAGGTCTAGCTTGACCTTAGGGTAGAGTTTTTACTACAGCACAGGTTAAAGCTGAGAGCCCAGACAGAGCAAAGGGCTGAGAGCAGAGGGCTGAGGGCTAAATCTTTACTCATTACCCTTCTAACCTCGAGTATTCACTTCAATAAACGCAAATTTACAGGTCAGGAAGGATACTCATGCTAGACTTTTGTAAAATACTTGACAAACTCATAATTCGTTGTAGAATTCAAGTTTGACTATTGACCCCTGACCAGGAGGTGACCGGTCTTCTTGCATGATGGCAGGGTGGGGGTTAAAAACGGGTTTTAAAGTAAAAGGCTAAACGTTTCAAGTTTAGGACAGATATACAAAGTTAGGACAGACATAGTTGAATAAGTTGGCTGACAACCGACTAGGGTTTAAGTTACCCAGTGAAACCATGAGATTGCTTCGTGGTGTTTTGTCGTTATTTTTAGTTCTAGTGGGTTTTGAGGGGTAGGTATCATCCTTATAAATCTACCTAATATAGCTAGCCTGGTTGATGACCAGATGATATCTGTAAAGAGGTGGCAATGCGCGAGATAAAAAGCTTTGGCAGTATTAAAGAGGTTATTGATTTACCTAATCTGACCAATATCCAGATTAAGTCCTATGAAAAGTTTTTGCAGCGAGAAGCTGCTATTAACAAGCGTGAAAATGTAGGCTTACAAGCAGCCTTCAAGGAAATTTTCCCTATCGATGAAAGCGAGCGTGGGCGGCAGGCTGGCTTGGTGTTAGATTTTCTCGAGTACACCCTGACCGAACCTGAGTTTGGCCCTGAAGAATGTCGTGAAAAAGATTTAACCTACCACTCTGGGCTTTTTGCCAAGCTTCAACTGGTTCATAAAGATACTGGTCTTATTAAAGAAGATCAGGTCTTCTTGGGTGACGTGCCCATCATGACTGAAAATGGCTCTTTTGTAGTCAACGGGGCAGACCGCGTGATTGTGTCACAGATTCACCGCTCACCTGGGGTTTACTTTACGGCTACTCAAAGCAATAGTGGCACGAGCTATTTAGCCAGCATTATTCCTATGCCCAAGCGTGGCCCCTGGATTGAAATTGAATTTGATAACAGCAATGTGTTGTGGATGAAAGTCAACAAGCGCAAGTTTTATTTTTCTTTGATGCTGCGCGTGTTGGGCATGAACAACGATCAGATTCGCAAGCTCTTTGCGGGTCATGAATCGATGATTGAAAAGACTCTAGATAATGATGAATCCTCGAGTGCTAGTGTAGACGAAGCTCTCTTGCGCCTCTTTACCATCTTGCGTCCTGGCGATCCACCCAAAGTAGACAAAGCCACCAGTTACCTCTTTGGGCTTTTAGCCGACCCACGTCGTTATGACCTTGGCGATGCTGGCCGCTTTAAGATGAATAGTAAACTCAACTTAAAGTTCCAGTCATCAACCTTGCTTGGCTTTGAAAATGGCCAATTTACTGACCAGGGCTTAATTCCTACAATTCAATATCTAATCAAGTTAGTTGCGGGTGCTGAAGGTTATACCGCCGACGATATTGACCACTTGGGCAACCGCCGTATTCGCACGGTAGGTGAGCTAGTAGCTGATCAAATCCGTGTGGGTTTGGGTCGTATGGCACGTGGTGTGCGTGAAAGAATGCTTCTGGGTGACCCCGAAGCAGCAACGCCACAAAAGCTGGTTAATAACCGCCCTATTGTGGCTGCTATGCGTGAATTCTTTGGGCGCAGTCAGCTTTCACAATTTAAGGATCAGGTCAATCCGCTTTCAGAGCTTCGTCACAAGCGTCGTATCTCGGCTCTTGGACCTGGTGGTTTGACCCGTGAACGCGCCGGCTTTGATGTTCGTGACGTACACCGTACTCACTATGGCCGCATTTGCCCAATCGAAACACCAGAAGGCGCAAACATTGGTTTGATTACGTCTTTGGCTAGTTTTGCGCGTGTGAATGAACTTGGGTTTATCGAGGCTCCTTACCGCGTGGTCAAAAATGGCAAAGTGACGGCTGAAGTCATCTATATGACTGCCCATGAAGAAGATAAATATACCGTAGCGCAAGCCAATACACCACTTAAACCTGATGGAACTTTTAACACCGATATGATTGTAGCTCGCAAGCTGGGTGACCCTATTTTCTTAGCTCCTGAAGAAGTTGATTTGATGGATGTTTCGCCTAAGCAAATTGTGTCGATTCCAACTTCATTGATTCCCTTTTTAGAGCATGATGATGCTAACCGCGCCTTGATGGGTTCTAATATGCAATCTCAAGCTGTGCCACTTCTACGTGCCGATGCGCCGTTTGTGGGCACAGGTGTAGAAGAGCGGGTTTCACGCGATTCGGGTACAGTTGCTTTGGCCCAAGAATCAGGCACTGTTACCTATGTAGATGCACGCAAAGTCGTTATCAAAAATGCTAAAGGCATTGAGAAAGAACAGTCTTTAATGCGCTTTCAACGTTCTAACCAGAACACCAATCTTGACCATCGCCCGATTGTCAACAAAGGTGACAAGGTTGAAATAGGTCAAGTGATTGCCGATGGGCCATCATCGCAAAATGGGCGTTTGGCACTGGGTAAAAATATCTTGATTGCCATCATGCCTTTTGATGGTTACAACTACGAAGATGCCATTGTGCTTTCTGAAAAATTGGTTCGCAATGATGCCTATACTAGTGTTCATATCGAAAAATATGAAAAAGAAGCCCGTGATACCAAACTCGGACCCGAAAAAATCTCGAGAGATATTCCCGGTCTTTCTGAAGCTGCCTTGCGCGACCTAGACGAAGATGGTGTGGTTCGCGTAGGTGCCGAAGTCAAGCAAGGCGATATTTTAGTAGGTCACACCAGCTTTAAGGGTGAAACCGAACCAACGCCAGAAGAGCGTTTGTTGCGTAGTATCTTTGGTGAAAAAGCTCGAGAAGTTAAAGACACTTCATTGCGTGTTCCACCAGGTGAAGGTGGTGTGGTTCTTCGCACAGTGCGCTTTAAGCGTGGTGAAAAAGGTGTAGAACTCAAGCCAGGTGTGCAGGAAATGGTGCGGGTTTACATCGCACAAAAACGCCGCTTGGTTGAAGGCGATAAATTAGCCAACCGTCACGGTAACAAAGGCGTAGTTGCAAAAATCCTGCCACCAGAAGATATGCCCTACCTCGAGGATGGGACACCAGTTGATCTAGTTTTTAATCCACTGGGCGTGCCTTCACGTATGAATTTGGGTCAAATTTTAGAAACCCATTTGGGCTTGGCTGCTTATTACAAGGGCGTGTCCTTTATAACCCCAGTCTTTGACAGTGCCAAAGAAGAAGAGATCAAAGTCCACTTAGAAGATGTAGCTAACATGATTATCAAGAAAAACAAAGAGGAAGGTTCTGATTCAGACAAGCGGCAGTTGAATGTTATTGCACGCGCTTCTAAGTTGGGCATTATTCCTGAAGGACTCGATCCTGATAGTGCTCAAAAATCCCTGATGCGTTCAGGAAAAACCATTCTCTTTGATGGTCGCACCGGTGAAGCCATCAATGCTCCGATTGTAGTCGGCATCATGTATGTCATGAAGCTCTATCACATGGTCGAAGATAAAATGCACGCACGTTCTACTGGCCCTTACAGCCTTATTACGCAACAGCCACTTGGTGGTAAAGCCCAGTTTGGTGGTCAGCGTTTGGGTGAGATGGAATGTTGGGCTTTGCAAGCACACGGTGCAGCCTATATCTTGCAAGAAATGCTAACCCTAAAGTCTGACGACATCGACGGACGCAATGATTCCTATGAAGCCATCGTCAAAGGTAATGATGTTTTAGAACCCACCATGCCCGAATCGTTTAAGGTTTTAGTCAAGGAACTTCATTCGCTTGGTTTAGATGTACAAGTCTTGGATGAAAACAATAAGTCAGTCAACATTTTTGATGAAGCTGGCCGTGGAAGAGTTGTCGTTAGATAGAGTAAAGATTAAAGAGTGAAGATTGAAAATAATTTTTACTCTTTAATCTTCAACTTTCAATCATTTTGATTAAGGAGATTGAATGAGAGATTTTGAAAAGGTACTGATTAAAATTGCTAGCTCTGACCAGGTTCGTGGTTGGAGTTATGGTGAAGTCACCAAGCCAGAAACCATTAACTACCGCACTCTAAAGCCAGAGCGCGATGGGCTTTTTGATGAGCGTATTTTTGGGCCAGAAAAAGATTATGAATGCGCTTGTGGTAAATATAAGCGTCAGCGTTTTGAAGGTAAAGTGTGCGAGCGTTGTGGTGTAGAAGTCACTAAGGCCACTGTGCGCCGTTACCGCATGGGCCATATTGAACTGGCTACTGCTTGTGCCCATATTTGGTATGTCAAGGATATTCCTAGCAAAATTGGAGCCTTGTTAAATTTATCGACGAGTCAGCTCGAGCAAGTCTTATACTTTGCTAAATATGTAGTGACCAATCCATTGGGTGCTTATAAAGACGGCAAATCACTCAAACGCGCTGACTTACTTTCTGATGATGAATATCGCCAGCTTAGATATGGTCAGCAAGAAACCTATACTGTTCCAAGTGGCGAAGATGCAGTGATTAGCGATGGTGACGCAGTTGAGCAAGGTCAACAACTTGCCAAAGGCCTCAAGGCAAAAATTTCGGGTATTGCTCAGTACCGCTTTCCACGCAAAATTATTTTTGATTACAAAGAATCCCGTCAGGTTCATTTGGCTATTCCTGCTAAAGCTTGGATTGAAGAAGAAAAATATAAAGGTGGACAGCCTCTGGCTGAGTTGCAAGAAAACTTTAGTTTGCTCTCTACCGCCGAAGGTGTGGTTGAAGTTTTAGCTATTGGGGATGAAGGCGCAGTAATCAATATCCGCAATGTGGATAAAGATGAAATCTCTGCTAGTTACTTTATTCCTAAAGGTTTAGAGATTAAGAGTGGCGAAGGCGAATTTGTAGAAAAAGGTGCCGAGTTAGCCAGTGCTAAGAAAGGCACCACTCTAAGTGTTCCTACGGTTGCTACCGTGAATGTAGACCGCAATAAAAAACGTGGCAGTGATATGGACCTTACTCTTACCATCAAGTGGGAACGCCGTGAAGAGCGCGATATTGACCCCACCATGCACACCCTAGTTGGCGATGGTGCCAGAGTTTTAGAAGGCGAAAAAGTTGTTGGAGCCATTGATCCAGCCAAGGAAGTGTTTGCTTCCGCTGAAGGGACTATGCGCTTAGGTTATCCAGCCAGCATCATCGTTTCACGGGCGCGTATTTATCCCTATAAAGATGAGCCTATTGTCGTTAACGGTGACCGTGTAGCCCCGGGTGATGACTTGGCCGATGGTGGTAAAGTCAAGGCTGATATTTCAGGACGTGCAGAGATTGATTTGGTGCGTAATCAGGTAAGACTGATTGAATGCTATGACTTTGAAGCCAAAATGGGTGCCGAAGCCATTCAAGAACTTCTCGAGTCCTTAGACCTCAAAATCCTCGAGGCTGAACTGGCCGAAGAGATGAAGAGCCCTAGCCGTCATAAGCGTGCCAAGGCGCGCAAACGTTTAGAGATTGCTCGCAATTTCTTAAACTCTGGTAATAACCCAGCCTGGATGATTATGGAAGCGGTTCCGGTCATGCCACCAGCCTTGCGCCCGATGGTACAAGTCGAAGGTGGACGTTTTGCCACCAGTGACTTAAACGACTTATACCGCCGTTTGATTAACCGTAATAACCGCCTTAAAAAACTTATACAGCAAGGTGCGCCAGAAATGATTATCCGCAACGAGAAGCGCATGTTGCAAGAAGCTGTTGATGCTCTTATTGATAACGGTCGTCGTGGGGCGGCAGTAGTTCACCCTGGGTCAGATCGTCCTTTACGTTCACTTACGGACCTGCTTGGTGGTAAGCAAGGCCGCTTTAGACAAAACCTGTTGGGTAAGCGTGTGGATTATTCTGGTCGTTCGGTGATTGTGGTAGGTCCTCAGCTCAAACTCCATCAGTGCGGTGTACCCAAGCGTATGGCTTTAGAGTTGTTTAAGCCATTCTTGTTTAAGACTTTAGAAGAACGCCAAGTTGTTTCTAACATCAAGAGTGCTCGTAAGATGCTCGAGCGTTATAGAGATACCCGCGATGAAATTTGGGATGCACTAGAAGAAGTGATTCAGGACCGCGTGGTGCTTCTAAACCGCGCGCCAACCTTGCACCGCTTAGGCATTCAGGCTTTTGAACCTGTGCTAGTAGAAGGTCAAGCCATTCAACTTCACCCCTTAGTATGCGAAGCTTTTAACGCAGACTTTGACGGTGATCAAATGGCCATTCACGTTCCGCTTTCAGTGTATTCGCAAGCCGAAGCTCGCTTGCAAATGCTGGCTTCTCACAACCTGATGTCACCCGCACACGGCAACCCCAACGTTCAACCCAGCCGTGACATCATCTTGGGTCTATATGTGCTTACACAGCTCTACACGGGTTATAAGGGCCGCGACAACAGCTATAAATCTATTGAAGCAGCCATGAAAGCCTATGCAAAAGGCGAAGTTGATATGAATGCTGTGATTAAAGTAGAAGGTAAAGAAACCAGCATTGGTCGCATCAAGTATCGCTATAGCAATCCTGATGAAGCCTTGTTGGCGGTCGAGCGTGGCGAGATTGATATGCAAGACACTGTGATGATTCGGGTAGATGGAAAAATGCTCGAGACCAGCCCAGGGCGTGCGTTCTTTGCGCGTCTAGTCAAAGAAACCTTAGCTGAAGATGGTGGCGATGTTCCTGCTTCACTGATTCGCTATGACACCGCCTACGAAAAGAGTGCCTTGCGGGATTTGGTAGTAGAGTCCTTTAAAATTTTAGGTATTGAGCGTACTGCCAAACTGCTTGATGGTCTAAAGACTTCAGGTTTTGAGCTTTCAACAGTTTCAGGAATTACTATTGGTATTGATGACGTAGCTATTCCGCCCAAGAAAAAAGAACTCTTGGAAGAAGCAGAGAGAAAACTCGAGCAAATCACTACGGCTTATGAGCGGGGTTTTGTCACCGATCTAGAGCGTAAAAGTCAGGTTATCAATCTTTGGAACACCACCACTGAACAAGTTAAAGATGCTGTGTTTGAAAACTTTAGAGTCAATATGCCCTTTAACCCACTGTACGTGATGGTTCAATCCAGTGCCCGTGGTAATCCTCAGCAAATGCGCCAGCTTGCTGGTATGCGTGGTCTGATGAATAAGCCTAACGGTGATACCATCGAACTTCCTATTCGCGCTAACTTCCGTGAAGGTCTAACGGTGTTGGAATACTTTATTTCAACCCACGGAGCGCGTAAGGGTGGTGCAGATACTGCCCTTCGTACTGCTGACTCAGGGTACTTAACCCGTAAGCTCGTTGACGTAGCTCATGAGATTGTGGTGCGCGATGATGATTGCGGAAGTGCTGAATATATTGATGTTCCTTTTTATGGCACAGATGGCCGCTTGCGTAACAAGAGCCAGATCGAGATGTCACTTTATGGCCGCTATCTAGGTACAGACTTTGATATTGGCGACTCGAGCTATTCAATGGAATCTATTATGATGAAAGAAGCCATTGACGTGATTTACAAGCGTTTGCCCTCACATCCAGAAATTCGTGGCATCAATGTACGCAGCCCTATGACTTGCCAAACCCGTGCTGGTGTCTGCCGCAAGTGCTACGGTCTAGATATGTCCACTATGAAGCCTGTTTCACAAGGTGAAGCTGTAGGTGTGATTGCCGCCGAGTCTATCGGTGAACCAGGAACCCAGCTCACCATGCGTACCTTCCATACTGGCGGTGTAGCGGGTGCTCAAGATATTACTCAGGGTTTGCCCCGTGTGATTGAACTTGTAGAAGCTCGTAAACCTAAAGTGCGGGCGGTGCTTTCTGAATTAGATGGTATAGCCACCATCGAAGAAGAAGATGACCGTGTTCGCATTCGGGTAAGCGATAAAGAAAGCGACTTGGAAAAACTCTACAAGATTGATAAAGGCGTGCGTATCTTGGTGCGCGATGGTGAACGTGTTGAAGCGGGTATGCAGTTGACCCGTGGTGCCATTAACCCCCATGATCTTTTAGAGTCTAGTGGCCCAGATAAAGCCAGAGCTTACCTAGTCGATGAAGTGCAAAAAGTTTATCGTGGTCAAGGAGTAAGCGTACACGATAAACATATCGAAACCATTGTTCGTCAAATGCTTAAATATGTCGAGATTGAAAATGGTGGCGATAGTGACTTACTCGAGGGACAAATTGCTGAACGCTTTGATGTGGATGACATCAACCGCAAACTAAGTGATGAAGGCAAGACTCCTATTAACTGGAAACCTATCTTGTTAGGCATTACCAAAGCCAGCCTTTCAACTAAGTCATGGCTATCAGCCGCTAGCTTCCAACACACGACTCATGTACTTACCGAAGCCGCAGTGAGTGGTAAAGTTGATAATTTATTAGGCTTAAAAGAAAATGTAATTCTAGGACGTTTGATTCCGGCTGGTACTGGGTTAGCTGAAATACGTGAAACCCGTGTCGCTGACGAAAGAACCTTAGAGAAGCGTGCTACTGCAGGAACCTCTGATACAGCACCAGCAAGAGTGACTCAAGAAAGACAGCCTAGAGTCTAAAATTATAGTTTTATTGCTTGACTTAAGTCATCCCAAAATTCCAAGTTCATGTTGTCGTGAACTTGGAATTTTACATCCATTTGTCATTGCGAGGAGCGTTTAGGTGGTGAGAAGTGCTGTAAACGACGCTCAGAATGTCGTTTAGTGTTGACAAGCGACGAAGCAATCTCATGTCACTTACTTTGTAGCGAACCAGAGCAAGGAGATTGCTTCGCGGACAGGCAGCGAGGAACTTTATCAGTATTGAATACACCCTATTCTGAGGCTCGCAATGGCTATGCAATGAAGCGAAGCTACAAATTACTGTACAAACGGCGCAATGTGCGCCATTTGTACTAAAAGTTCGTACCTGACTCATGTTTTTTATTTCCAAGGAAAACCCTGGCTGGAGACAGCGATAGTAGCCAGCACGATGCTTATCTTAAATCATTGAGTATGAAACATTTAAGATTCTTCACATATCTTCTAAACAAAATAACTGTGAAAATACTACCAGTTTTTGGCTAGATGCTTTGCTACCTTAGAGAAGTAGTTATACCCTTACTCGGAGGTTTATATATGCAAGGAGCTCGTCTAAAAAATATAGTTATTGCAGTGATGATGATAGGTATTGGAATTTTTATGATTATCTCACCTGATATAGCCGATGGAGCCACAGTCTCAGGACGTAATTCTGCCATTAAATCTCTAATTATTGCTATCTGGGGAATCCCTGGAGGGATTGGATTACTGTTAGTGGGTGGACTGCTAGGCTTTTTTTCACTGAAGAAACCAGCGGTTACAGAGTCACCTGAGCTAGCTTCGGAAACAGCACAGGTAGGTATAGCAGCTAGACCTGTGGCGAAGTCTAGGATGAGTAAAGAGCTTGCGGCCCAGGCTGCCCCTAGGAAGAAGTAGGTTGGTTAAAGATTGGGTAGTGGGCTAAATATCTTTCAGACAGTGGACTTTAGATTCAAACTTGATTTGACAGCTTCTTCGTGTTCTTTACAAGCACGTAAAAAGAGCTTCTTTAACGCTCCGTCACTATAAGATATGTCCTTACCTTGATGGCTAAAAAATAGTTCATCATTCATTCCCCGTGGGCTGCTTAACCATATCATTGGCCCTTCTAGCTCTATGTTTCTGAAAGCGGGAATGGTTCGCAAGCGTTCCAACCCCAAGTTATTAACTAACTCTGGACCATACACCAAAGTATCCCAATAGTAATGCCAGGGAGGATTATAAGTGTTCGATAACAGTAACTTATCAAGAATGGGATTATTGTCAATATATGAAAATCCGAAATTAGGTTGGATGACCTCAATAACTAATCCTATAATAGGTCGGATAGCATTTTGATCTTGTTGAAATGTGCGTCCAAGAGTTGGAGGGGATATTTTAATAAAAATCTCTTCACGAGTATGGATAACATTCTTGCCAAAACGATCATAGAAACTCAATGTAATGTAAAGTTGACCATTTTCAGGAAGATTTGAATCTTGTTTACCAATCTGTAACACAGCATCACCATCATGGATAGGATCACCCTTCTCAACGGCATTGAAAAAGTCATCTTCGCTTTTGTACTTTGGTGTTCCAAAAGATAAAAAATTATATTGACAACTCCAGCTTAAACGTTCAAACCGTTCACCAATTGAAGAAGAGTCTAAAGCCATTTCAATTCTGCTAAGACGACCTTGAAGATTATCCAAATGAATAAGGTTGTTTATCTTTTCTCTGAGTTCATTTTTATTGACAATTAAGTTGAGGTGAGCATAGGATGCCATGAAATTCTCCTAAATCTTCAACTGGGCATTAAAGATGTCCAGTTGAAGATCAAATAAAAATAATTTAAACCTAGGGTAATTTGTTGCAATCTACTCGAAACTGCTTTGAAAAGTCATTTGGTCCAAATTGGGTAAATATGATAAAGGCGTTTACTGCCTCAGCAGCTAAACAGTCAGCTTTTGAAAAGGGGATTGCGGAATTTGCAATAAAATCATCTACGGAAGTATATAGACGCTGTACATCTGTATATACAAAACGTCCACCTACACTTTGATTATTGCAACTAGGTATGGCATTGCAAAGTCCCGACGAATTGTTTTGTAGATTTGTAACAAGGTTCATAAATTGAGTCCTTGCTCCCCCTAAAGCACTATTACCAGCTTTAACTTGATCTATTGCAAAACGTGTACCGGGAGTCGTTATTGAACTCGTGATTACTTCAGATATCATATCAGCATCTACATTATTACCGATATTGTCCGAAGCTAATTTTATTGGTTTTAACCCCACCTTTTTTGCTCTAGCTGCATTAATAATTTCACCTATCTTACCTTTAACATCACCACCATTAATCGACCCCACTAAGTCATCTAAAAGTTTCCTGGAACCCTCAATGTTTAGTTTGCAACAAACATGAGCGAATAAACCACTAACCTCTTTTGCTCCTAACCCTGGTAGGTTTAGACTACTGATAGCAGATTCAGCACTCTTGAGTTGACTAATTATCCCGTCAACACACCCACCAGCGAGTGGTACAAGAGTATTTAAGACTAAACAAGGCTGTTGCCTCAAGCCATCAACAATTTTTAGTGATGTAGCACCATCCCCCCCAACTGCCTCAGTGTCTTTAATCATTTGCTCAATTCTCTTGAATGTATCAGCCGCTTGACCACTACCCTCATCAATCAATGCCTTACTAATTCCATCGGTTTTACCCAAACACTCAAAACCACACTTCCAAATCAACTTAGCACTAACACCAATTAACGTATTAAGGTCGTTAAGAATCGCAGTTGAACCTTTGCCAGCAATTATCCCTTGCTGAACAATCTCTTTGATACCGTCTGCTAAAGCACCAGAGGCAAAGTCTCTACTAAAGCGATAAATTCCTTTAACAGGTGCTGAAATATCAGCAATACCACCTGTAGTTAAATCAAGTATCAAACCAGCCGCAGCAAGTGTAATCATAACTTCGTCTACATTTGCTCCTATTGCACTGTTCACAGCTTGCTCAATAAAATCAACACCATCACCCAAAATAGGAATGAATCCTAGAACAAGTCGTGCTACATCTCCAGGTACATCTTTCACGTTGTTGTCATACTTGGTTTGCTCCGCAGTATCTTTACCCAAATAAACCCTATTAGTCCGAGTCAGATAATCCGCAGGAAGGGTGTAAGCAAAGACAGGAACCGCAGACCCTACAGGAGCCTCATAACTAGCAGTAAGAGTATTACAAAAAGCAAACCCACCAGTTACGCCAGGGATGACTCCAGGGGCAAAATCGTACAGTGATTGAGCATCGCAGGTCTGGTTAGCCGCATAAAGCTGAACGGTAGTCAGATCAAGCTGTGTTGACCCATTGGCATAGGTGCTAAGGGGAACTTTAACCTTGATGTATGCTTTGCCATCAATCATCACCCCATCCACTACTGAAGACTCAACCCCAACTTGGGTAAACCTTGCCTTAAATAACCCATCCAAATTACTCATTTGTGAACCTGTGTCGTTCACCCCATACACAGGCACTTCAAACTCAGCAAAACCAGCCGCAGCTTCACTTTCACGAATGTTGACTTGAAGCATCAGTTCAGTCTTGCCATTCACCTGCACAGTATTCTCAGTCAAAATAGGAGAAGGCATGTTTCCTGGAAGTTGCTCATCTGGAAGAATGGAGATAACCACCCTGGGAACCCTTAAACCAGCAAAGACTTGGTAATACTGAAGGATTTCCTGTGTGCCCCCTGCAAGTTGATAGACGAGACTAGATAGATTCGTACCTGTTGTAAGGGGTTTAGTATAGGCAGTATTTGTAAACTGAATCTGCGTGTAGTTGCCATTGGTATCCGGTACACCATTTATACCAGGGGTTACATTTGGCGTAACCTGAATTCCATTACGGAAAGCACTCAAATCAGCTTTGACAAAAACCCCAGCTAGTGGATAAAAGGTAGTTCTTATTGAGGCAACATCTTTATGAATCACATAGGGGTAATCCGAGGCAAAAGTAGCAACAGCTTGAGGCTCTAAACCTTCAGAAAGTGAATTGAGGTTTGAAGATGTCTCACTCTCAGCTTGAATTTTTTCCCATTCTGCCATGAGAGCAGGAGTTGTTACTTTATAGGTCACACCAGTAAGAATTTTTAAGTTTGTTGCCCAGGCAAAGACATAAGTATTAGCAGTGTCAACTTGGTTATCGGCATCCTTCACCGAAAGAGTAATCATGTACCTTCCAGCAATAGTGTAAGTATGGCTAGTTGTAGGAGTCGTACCTGTAACTGTAGGACTACCATCACCAAAATCCCAAGTGTAAGTTGCCGTTGAACTACTTGTAGAGGTGCTGGCATCAAAATTTACGGTAAAGGGTACTCTTCCCATTGCAACACTGCCAGGGTTCGCTGTCGTTGTTGCAGTAAACTTAGCACTAGGCTTAGTCTTCCAAGAATTAACCCGAGTAGGCTCTACTGCTGCAACCACAGGCGTTACAGCTTGTGCCTCCAAATCACTCAGTAACCCTTCAGCTTTAAGCTCTTCAATCTCACCTTGGGTATACCCCTGAGCCACTAACTTGGCTTCCTCAGTGCGGTTGTCAATAACCTTAAGCTCTACATCATAAAACCCTAAAGCGGTGTAAGTTTTGGTAACTGTATAACCAATAGCACTCTTGCCATCGCCAAAATTCCATTGATAGACAAATCCAGGTAAGTTAGCTCCTGCGTCAAAGGTAAAAGTCTTGTTAGTGCTATTAGCTCTGGTACTAGGTGCATCATGAATGTTCTTGTGCTGTGCCACTGTGGTTTTAGCAGTAGTGACAGTTCCTGTAGGGCTAGTAACGCTTAGGGTCACTGTATATAAACCAGGGTTGGTGTAGGTCTTGTAAACGGCTTCTCCTGTTTGTGAAGTCCCATCACCAAAGTTCCAGCTATAGGTTGAACCATCTACTCCAGCACCATAGGCTTCAAAGTTAAAGCCACCGCCACCAAAGGCTATTGGGCTAGAAAGACTAATTTTCGGCAAGTTGGGGTTGCGAATGACGCTGAATTTGGAGATGTAAGGGTTGGCTGGGTTAGCCCCTGTAGTTGTAACCAATCCCGTGGAAACCACAAGGGTGTATTTACCTAGTGGTCGAGGAGCAAAGGTTTGTGTAAGTTTGAGTGAGCCGGTATCCCAGGCAAAGGTTCTTATTCCTTGAGTCGTGCAGGCTGTAGCCACTTGAGCTTTCTTTTGTTGTAAAGCAGCACCTACTAAAACACGTAATGTTTTTGTACCTTTGGAGCTGTAAAAGTAAGTGCTGCCAGGTTGAGCTACTCCAACGGCTTTTTCTGTTCCACCTTCAATATCCCAGTTAAAGCTAATGGGTACCGTGTTGGCATTCGAGGCGCGCCAATAGCCATCACAGATACTTGTCAGGGTTAACTTAGTAAAGGTGACTGGATTCTGAGTTACATCATAATCGCCTGCATAAAGGGTTAGAGCTTGTTCGGCTGAAACTCTATTAACTTCACTCGCATAATTAATAACCAGCGATCTTACTGAAGTAGGTTTGGCATTGTTGGTTGGGGTGGTTGAACTTACTGATTGGATAGTGACAAGGGGTTCACTATTTTTAGGAGCGAAGCAAGCTGTGAGCAGCAAGCCACAAAACAATAGACCAAAGATGAACTTCATTCGTTTCATTATAAACCTCCGGGCAGGGTCTATCTTATTTTGTAAAGAATTGACTAGACGACTACAAAAGACCTGCACTTATCGTTTCTAGTCTGAGGGAAAATCCAAAAAGCTATAAGGCCAGTTAAACTGGCCTTATAGCTTTTTGGATTAGGGGTTGATGAGAGTACATCAGATAGAGGTTTTTACTGTTAGGATTCTCGAGTGCAATCTAATATCCTTGGTTACATCTTAAAAGTGTGGTGGCCGCTAGCTCTTAGCTGGCTCTTTATGGGTTTAGAGCAGCCTCTAATCAGTGCCATCATCGCCCGTTTACCTGACCCCACTATTCACTTAGCTGCTTTAGGTGGTGTGGTTTTTCCGATTGCTCTTATTATTGAATCCCCCATCATTATGCTGCTTACAGCCTCAACGGCTTTAGCAGATCACCAACAGGCTTATAAACTGATGAACCGCTTTATGATGTGGACTGGATTTATTATTACCATCTTTCATGCGTTGCTGGCCTTTACACCACTTTATGATCTTTTGGTTGTAGCCACCCTAAGACCCCCTCAAGAAATTATTGAGCCTTCTCGCTGGGGGCTGATGATTTTATTACCCTGGACCTGGAGTATTGCTCACCGCAGATATCAACAGGGTTTACTGATTCGTTATGGGGATTCTAAAGCTATTAGTGTAGGAACCATGTTTCGTTTGATTGCCAGTGGGAGTGCCATGGGTCTGATGGCCCTGCTGGGTTTTCCTGGCATTGTGGTTGCTGCTACAGGTATTAGTGCAGGTGTATTAACTGAGATGATATTTGTGGCTTGGCGGGCTAAACCCATCATCAGAAATAGATTGCCCGAATTGAACGACCACACCCTGACCTGGAAAGCTTTTAACCATTTCTATACGCCTCTGGCCTTAACCAGTTTTCTGGTTCTGGTAGCTCAGCCTATGGGTAGCGCAGCCCTTAGTCGGATGCCTGAACCCTTAAATTCGCTAGCGGTTTGGCCAGTTTTGGTTTCTTTTATCTTCTTGTTTCGTGGTCTGGGATTTGCCTATAACGAAGTGGTGGTGAGTATGCTCAAGGATAAAAAAGTCAGCTTTGCTGATTTGCGCCAGTTTGCTTGGTTACTGAGTTTGGTGCTTACAGTTTTTTTAGGTCTGATTGCTTTTACACCTTTAGCCAAAATTTACTTTAATCAAGTAGCAGGACTCGAGCCATCTTTAGCTGCTCTAGCCATTCCAGCTTTTGTGTTTTGTGTTTTGTGGCCAGCTCTATCGGTATTCTCCAATCTCTATCAGGGTGTGATCGTCTTTGCCGGGCAAACCCGTTATGTAAGTGAATCAGTGACGATTTCAGTGGTGGTTACAGCAGTGCTGTTGTTACTAGGCGTAGTGTTAAAGACCTATCCAGGTTTAATGGTGGGGGTGATTGCCTTTATAGCTGGCAATGTATCCCAGTTATTGTGGTTGCTCTGGCGTAGCTATGGGATTAGGACTCGGTTGGGTCAAAAACTAAACCCTTTAAGTGCAAGCTAAACCTATAGAAGACTAATCGTTAGGTGCTGCATTTATCTTTTCAAAAAATTGTTGTTCGACTGATCTCACGCTGAAGTCCAAGACAATAAATTTAAGACTGAATTTGTCTACGACCAGAACTTGTTCCTTCAATTACATTCAGGCTTGTCTTAAGTGTAATTGAAGAGCTTGCCCTGAATGTACTGAAAGGATGATATCTGCTATACCTTTGCAAGAAGGCTACTGAATTGTGGTTGGGTCCCAGTAATTTCCAGTCATTATCAGCAAGCACAAAAGAGCCACTGAATCTTCGTAATAGCCTTGATGTTTGATACGAACCGAATCATAAATGCTATTAAGCCATACTTGCTGGCTAGGTACGCTCATAGCAGCCACACCAAAGGGTGCAGCAAAAAAGATATTGAATTTACTTGTCACATTAATGGGTGAGCCGTCTAAGTGATAGCCCTCTTTAAGACTTAGTGGATCACCACCCGTACTCCTGCGAGCCCATAAACTTATTTTGCGTACTTGAGCCCTCGAGCTTGAATTGTTGATTAAAACATCAGTTCCTAAGCGCATAGGTACACGACCAGCGTTAAATGAATAATCTTTATCAGTAGGCTCTTCTAAGGTTTCACCTTGGGGTGGACAGAATGCTGTATTGGTACAAGTATTAACAATAAAATCAGGTAAAAGCCCAGTGGCACTTGAATAATTTTGCTGGATGATGGTAGTGACCCCTTGGGTTTTGCTTACAACTTGATTCCAAAAAAGTGCTTGGTTGGTTGCGCGGCCAAAGGCCCGAAAGTGCGCAGGCATAAAATCAGAGGAGCGCGGACTGTATTGATTGTGCAAAGCAGTATCAGGTTCATCTCGAGCCCAATCGCCCAATAAAGGCAGATAACTATTTTTGCCAATGGTTGATTCACGAATAGCCTGAATGACTGTTTTAGCTTCTTGCAAATAGTTTACCTGCCCGGTGCTGCCCCACTGCTGATGAGCTAACAAAAGCGCGTAGGCAATATCGGCATCTCCGTCAAAGGCACTGTCTTGGTCACTGAGTACAGTAGGTACTTTCCAGCGCATTAAACGCTTGTCAACACGGCTAAAATTGACTCTCGAGAATTTCCAAAGCCCATCAAAAATGGTTTGAGCATTCGTATCGTGTCCAGCCATGAGGGCCACAATCATCATGCCATAACCCTGACCTTCGGATACAGTTTGATTCCACTTTGGTGTTCCAGGGTTGCCTAGTGCGATTCGGTAAAGCTGAATGCTACTAACAGTTTGTCCGGTGTTGACCACATAGCGTGACTTCCAAATAGTGTAGTAGGTTTTGACATCTTGGTCTTGCTGGGTTTGGCTGTATTTATTGGGTTTAATTGTATTGGGAGCATAGCTGACATGCTGAGGGAAAGGATATTGCGGTGTGGCTAGAGTGTCAAGAATAACGCTTTGGCTCGAGCAACCTGCTAAAACAATGGTGATAGTTAATAAAAAAATAAAATGTTTCATACTTTTTATCTTACAGAACAGTTTTTGAAATTTATTCGTCAAACGTGCAAGATGCTTGTACAGAGCGCAAAAGGTATCTTTACATCGTTAACCTTGTAATAGCCTCCTCGAGTACTTGGGTATGTCTTCTCACTTGTTCCTTGGTCGTCACTGGTGACATTAGGGCCATATTGTGAAACGGTGTAAGCAAAAGCCCACGGTTGAGCATAAATAAATGAATGAGCGGATCGAGGGTTGCATCTTGCCCCGCCATAGCTTCACTGCCGTTTCTGGCAGGGGTTTCTCTAAATAGATATTCCACCCGACACCCGACCCTAGTCACATGCCAGGGCAGAGTGTATTTATCGATTACGCTTTTAACTTCGGCTTCAAAAGTTTCAGCTAGTGGAATCATGTGCTTGTAAGCACTTTCAGTTAGGACATGCTCGAGTGTGGCTCGCATGGCGGCCATTGAAAGGGCATTGGCGGCTAGTGTGCCACCTATACCACCGGTATCTGCAAAAGGACGCTCGACTACTGCGTCAGCTTTTATACCTACTTCTTTGGTAAAGCCATAAGCAGCCGCAGGAATACCAGAAGCCAGAGGCTTACCTACAGTAAGAATATCGGGTTGTAAAGCGTGGGCTTTGGTGTAACCACCTGGGCCAGCCGAGAGGGTGTGGGTTTCATCTATAATCAGGAGTGTGCCATATTTTTTAGTGAGTTCACGCATGGCCTTATGAAAACCTGCTTCTGGCTGGACGATACCCACGTTGGTTAAAACGGGTTCAGTCAAGACGGCAGCTACATCACCTTCTTTAAGGGCAACTTCAAGGGCTTCTAGATCATTCCATTCAATGACTTTGCTGGTGATGGTGGGGTCAATTTGTGGCCCAATGTTGCCTGCACGGCTTTGGGCTTTGCCGTCATAGATACTTATATAGGCTTCGTCTACTGTGCCATGATAGCAGCCATTAAAGACCAAAATTTTAGGACGTTGGGTGATGGCTCTAGCTAGTCTTAGGGAAAAGCGGTTGGCATCGGTCGCGCTTAAAGCAAACTGCCAGTATGTAAGCCCAAAACGTCGCTGCATTTCTTCGGCTACCCATAGTGCATTTTCACTGGGTAGCATGGTGGTAATACCTTTTGAAAGCTGCTCGAGAATGATTGGCTTGACTGCTTCTGGTGCGTGACCCGTCATGGCACCAGTGTCTCCTAGACAAAAGTCAATATAGTCGTTTCCATCAATATCCTTGAAACTAGCATCTTTGGCTTCTGCAACAAAAATAGGAAACCCTCCAGGCCAGCGCGTCATCCAATGCATGGGAACACCACCCAAAAGAGAAAGCTTGGCGCGCTGCGCCAGTTCAAATGATTTGGGATGAGTTTTGGCAAAGAGGTCTGTTTCCTCTTTAAATAGGGCTTGGGCTTTTTGGAGATTGATGGTTGTTGTCATAGTATTTGCCGTCCTTGGAACAGTTGATTGTGCAGGATTGGTTTTTGTAAAACCTAAACCGACAAATCAAAAAATAATAAATAAAGTGCTGGGATAAAGATTAGTGAAAGGTCAAGATACGGCAGATAAATAGATAGAGGCTTTTATAAATACTGCCCCGGCACGTTTAATCTCGAAATCAGTGTTTAGGTGACCATACCTGCTATATCCAGACCATACCTGCTATATGGAGCTACACCAATGCGGATAAAGATTTGTCTTTGAAGGTTCACGACCCTATTTGAACAGATAACTAAGTTTTATGGAAGGGATGAGGCTACCTTGAATAGGGAACTAAACCTTTTGTAAGAATTTTGTGATACCTCATCTGTCATGCTAGGTGAGTGAGTCAGAGAGGTACAGCTTACTTTTATGTATGTACTGTGGTGGGGATGATAGCTCTTTTGCTATTGGGGCGTGTTTTATCTTCACTTAGTATAGGTCTAGCCATGATTATGGGCTTGGCTGTTTTTATTTTTACTTTTACAGTTTTTTATAGATTCTCTCAAAAACATCTCTTTTCACCCCTCGAGAAACTTACCCAAGGGGTTGGCTTTATTGCCCAAGCCGGAGACGCTGGCAGACGGGTTATTCCTCAGGGGCCATTGGAGTACCAACAGCTAGGTAAAAACATCAACAGTATGTTAGAAGCTCTCGAGGGGGTCAAGAAAGACCTCGAGGACAGTCAAACGCGCTACGCGCTAGCGGCCTCTGGGGCCAATGATGGCTTATGGGATTGGAACCTCGAGAGCGAGGCTGTTTATTACTCCCCGCGTTGGTATGGGCTTTTGGGTCAGGTTGTCAAGCGTGAAGATACTCTTGAACAGTGGTTGTCATGTATTCACCCTGATGACCGTGAGCGGGTAGAATCCCATCTCCATAGCCATCTCGAGGGTCACAGCCGTTTTTTTGAAAGCGAGCACCGCATCTTGCATCAAGAGGGTTTTTACAAGTTGATGCTTATGCGCGGCAAAGCCATTCGCAACGATTTTGACCAACCCATTCGTATGTCAGGGTCACTCACCGACATGAGTCAGCGTGGACTGTTTGATACCTTAACTGGTTTACCCAATCGCCATTTGCTGATGGATCGTTTGGGTCATACCCTGCGCCGAAATAGCCGTGAAAATAGACGCTCAGCCCTGATGATGATCGATATTCAAAAATTTAGTTTGGTCAATGATAGCCTTGGGCATTATGTGGGGGACCAGCTTCTTAAAGAGTTTAGTCAGCGTTTACAAAACAGTGTGCGCTCAGGAGATACGGTAGCGCATTTGGGCGGCGATAGTTTTGCTGTACTTTTAGAGACCGTGGCTAGCGAAAATGACCTGGTGATGATCATAGACCGCATTCAAGGTCAAATTGGCTTAGATTTTGATATTCAAGGACATTCTATTACGGTGACTGCACATCTAGGCATTGTTGGGGATATAGGTCTTTATAGTCAGGCTGATGAGGCCTTGCGCAATGCTGAGATTGCTATGTATAACGCCCGTTTGAGTACCCAAAGCTATGTCTTCTTTGAAGCCTCAATGCTCAGTAACATCGTATCACGCCGTGAAGTTGAATCTGAACTTAGAGAGGCCTTACAAAAGAAAGAATTTTTCTTGCTCTTTCAACCGATTGTGTCTTTGCAAAGTGGTAGTGTTCAAGGCTTTGAAGCTTTAGTGCGTTGGCAGCATCCTGTGCAGGGTGTAGTTGCACCGGCCCACTTTATTTCTATCGCCGAAGAGACTGGGCTTATTATTCCTTTGGGTGAATGGGTGCTAGCTGAAGCCTGCAAGCAAATTGTTCAATGGAATAAGAAAACCCTCGAGCCAAGTTTTATAAGTGTCAATCTCTCGGCTAAGCAACTAAGCCAAGTAGACTTGGTAAAGCAAGTCAAAACCGTTTTGCAAGAGACCGGATTAGAGGCAAAATACTTAAAGCTCGAGATTACCGAAAGCTCGATTATCAAAGATCCTAAAATAGCTATCGCAACGCTCGAGCAACTCAAGGACTTAGGGGTGCAGATTTGCATGGATGATTTTGGCACAGGCTATTCATCTTTAAGTTATTTACACACCTTGCCTCTAAGCACTATCAAGATTGACCGCTCTTTTATTAGCCGTTTGGGTAACGACCCCAGCAGTCTAGCCATTGTACGCGCGGTCACCGAACTGGCCAAACACATGAATCTAGACGTGGTTTCAGAAGGTGTTGAATTGCAAGAGCAAGCCGATTATCTAAAAGACCTCGAGTGCCCCTATGCCCAAGGCTATTTGTTTTCTAGACCAATGACCTTAGAAGCTATGCAGGGAATGCAAAGTAAAGAATTGCAAAGTGTCTAAAGAAAAATTCTGACTACTGACTACTGAATTCTAACTACTGAATTCTGACCACTCATTCTCCAAATACCCAATGCCACAATAAATCCAATCACAAGTTTGACTAAAATATCGGTGATAATGACTTGTGTCATCCAAGTGGGTGTAGCAAAAGCTTCACCAAAAAAAGCCAAGACTGTAAATACAATAGAATCTATAGGAATACTAATAGCATTGGAAGTAGCAACCCTGGTCCACCAACTCTGCTTAATAAAACGCTGATAGATTTCGGTATCGGTAAGTTCAGATAAACTAAGGGCAAGAAAACTTACAGCGATAAAACGCCAGGGTGTATGCAGATACCAGGCTGCAAAAATGTTGGCAATCACAGCTAGTACAATAGCTAGATAAGCATACTTGCGGCCAAACTGATGAATGCGGTCACGCTGAGTAAAAATCATGCCAAAGAAAAGTGTGCCCACATTGATTTGACCAATAAAGTTTATAGCAGGAATGTTCAAGGGTACAGGAATAAAACTGTCTAAAGTGTAGTTGGCTAAAATAGTGCAGACTACATAACTGCTAATGGCCAGCCATAAGCTGGCCCTATTCTTAAAAATAGTTTGTGCAATCATAGCCGTTAAAAGGGCAGCAATAGGGGAGAGCAGATAGTTCATAGAACCCTGTAATGGTGCTTGCGTGGTTGGAGAAAGAATACTCCATTGAGATAAGGTGTAACTTAGAGCAGTACAAATAATAAGCGAGAGAGCAATCGTCAGAAGAACATGGTCATCTTTAGGTAAAAAAGGAAAAACGAAAGTTGCAAAAAGGACTCCTAGAAAGAAAATGACCTCGAGCCGTAGCTGGGTTGGAGGTTGGCCAAACTGGGCATATTGCCCTAAATAAAGCAGCACAAAGCACACCACAACAGACAATAAACTAACCAGAAGTAAAGCAAAAAATTGTGAAGGATTAAATTTGGGTAACACCTGTGACACCTCAAGATAACAAACATTTTAGCGGTCATGTCACCTCCCGCTTGGTCAAAAGTATAGCATCCTTACTTTAGGTTCAGGAAGACAGAATATAAGTCAATATTACAGCTTTCTTAAAAAGAGTAGGGTAGATTACAAATATGGACAACACAGCAAGACTCGAGCCATCAAAATCCAAAGATAATCTCATCTTGTGGGGTTGTGTGCTTTTTAGCTTGGTTTATACAGCCTTGATTTATCTTTTGGGGGCTCGGCTAGATAATATTGCTAAATTACCTGACCAAGGGGCTTCGTGGTATTTCTGGAAACTCCCTGAACCAACTTTCTGGAGCCGTGCATCGGTTTGGACACTTTACTTTGTTCATCAGATTGGTTTGTGGGGCATTATTTATTATGCACAACATAAAGTCAAAAGTTATACCAGTGGTTTGCATCCTATCAATGTCTTTGCTCTAGGGTTTAATGCAGTCTTTGCCTTGCTGCATGTTTTGCAAACCCACCTTTTTTATGATGGTCTAGCCCAAGATGTCTCTATCTGGAGTTCGCAAGTGTCGGTGGTGGTGCTTTTGGTGTTGGTACTTCTGATGGAGAATAACCGCCGAGGTATGTTCTTTGGTAAAAAGTTGCCCATTAGTCAAAACATCATGCAGTTTGTTCGCAAGTATCATGGTTATTATTTTGCCTGGGCTATTATTTATACCTTCTGGTATCATCCTACCGAAGCGTCGCTTGGACATTTGTGGGGATTTTTTTATACCTTACTACTTATGCTGCAAGCTAGCCTTATGTTTACACGTTCGCATGTAAACCGCTACTGGACGTTTTTTCTCGAGTTTACTGTTTTAGCACATGGAACCCTAGTTGCAGTGCAGCAAGCAAATGGTATCTGGCCGATGTTCTTTTTTGGCTTTGGCGGTATTTTTGTGATTACCCAAATGCACGGCCTCAAACTTTCAAAACTTCTGCGTGGATTTATTCTGGCTGCTTATATAGCGGGTGTTCTCTTTGTCTATAATGACCGTGGTTGGGCTAAGGTCAATGAGATTATTCGCATCCCGATCATTGATTATTTAGCGGTGGTTGTCTTGGCTGGGCTTATTGCTTCGGCGTTGTGGATTGCTAGAAAAGTTCAACCCAACTCAGTCAACTCGAGTTCATAATAATTTAGAAGTAAGGAGAAAGTGGCGAGTAAAAAGCATAGAGCCAAGAGCTGTGTACATAGTTTGAGCTTTAGTTGAGCCAAGAGCTAAATCTTTAATCCTTCGGTAAAACTCAGGACAAGCCTTAAATCTTAAACCTTTAATCAACTAAAGCTATACCAAAGGCGGAAGTAATCAAGATTAGCTCGCCTTACACTATGTGTTATGAACGTGTTTTCTGTCTTTATTGGAATTACTGCTTTAATTGCTGCGTTGGTGGCTTTTTTACCTTTTTTAGGTTGGCTCAATTGGTTGATTTTGCCAGTGGCTGTAATTGGTTTAGTGCTAGGTTTACTGGCTAAAAATAACAATGGTCGCAATATTAACTTGGTGGTTTTGGTGATGGCTATTTTTAGATTAAATATTGGCGGTGGGTTCTTTTAGTCTAGCTCCTTGGTTACATGTGAAAATTTATACTTGAGTCACCTTAGTTTCTACACATAGAATAGCCTCAAAGTCTTGAAAGGGGCAAAATACGATGAAAAACTGGGGTTATTAATTATTGTTTTCTTGCTGTCGGCTTGTAATTTGAATCCTGTTAATGATTCGCTTAATCCACAAGCAGATTTCTGGTTAAGAATAGGTGGTGAGGTAGACAGGATTTTGACTAGCCGAGCAATAGCACCAGCAGTTGCGGTAGATCCAAGTGGTCAACCTGTGGTGGCATGGCAGGAAAGCCCCACTACTTCCTATGATATTTATGTCAAACGCTGGAGTAAAAATTTTAACCGATGGGAATCTTTAGGGTCCAAGTTGGATAACTCGAGTTTGCAAAATGCTATAGAACCAGACATTGCAGTTGATCAGTTAGGCAATCCTGTTGTTGTTTGGAGTGAGTTTGCTGGGAGTTCTTACAATATCTTCGTTAAACGTTGGGCGAGCGGTTGTTGTAGCGGTTCTTGGCAAAAGGTTGGAGATGTTGTGGACAATGTGCCATCTGCCTTGGCAGATCAACCTGCTATTGCTGTGAGTGGTAATGGAAGTCCGTTTGTCGTGTGGCGCGAAAGCAATAAAGTCTATGTAAAGTATTGGGACGGTTTAGCCTGGATAAGTTTGGGTCAGGTAAATGCGAGTACTTTACCTGTTTCATTACCTGATATTTCTTTAGATGCTAACGATATGCCTGTCGTTTCATGGTTGGAAAAGGGAATAGATAACCAGAGTGATGCTTATGTAGGTAAATGGAATGGAAGCAGTTGGAAAATATTGCCAGTGTCTCATGATTCAGTTCAAGATGTCACAGAGCTTTCTTTGACCTTAGATTTAAACGGAAGGCCTGTTTTAGCTATGGTTTTAGATGGAGATTTAGTTACTAAGCGTTTACAAGGTGGAGTTTGGCAAGCTTTGGGCAGTGCCTTGGATACAGGGATTGCAAATAATGTTTTCTCTCCTTCTATTTCAGCAGATCAAACTGGGAAAATTCATGTAGCTTGGTCAGAACTCGAGGGAAGTAACTATAATGTTTATGCTAAAAGTTGGAATGGAGCATGGCAATCTTTGGGTACAACGCTCGATACAAGTACAACCAAAAAGGCCCTTCTACCCGCCTTAGTTTCCAATGCTTCTGGTCACATTTTTGTGAGTTGGCAAGAATATGGTGGGAGTCTTAACCAAGAAGATATTCGTGTAAGTGGGTGGAAGACAAAAAGTTGGCAGCCTTTGGGTGATATGCTAGATGTCTTTAAGATAGATCAAATTCGTATGATTTCAATGGATATAAACAAGTTGGGAAATCCAGTTGTGGCATGGATAGAGGCATATAATAACAGGATAGACCTTTATGTAAAGCAATGGAATGGAAAAACCTGGATTCAGTTAGGGAAAAAAGTCAACACAACAATTAATGTCTCATCTCCTGTTATAAAGATCAATCAATTCGGGCATATCTATCTGGCTTATATTGAAAATTCAAAGCTATTTGTTAAAAAGTGGCAATCAAGAACATGGCAAGTCATAGGTACTCCTTTTGCTAGTGTTAGATTAGAAATGGATTTGGGTTTCACAACAGGTGGTTTGCCTGTTGTTGCTTATCTTAATGATGATCAGTTATTCATTCAACGTTGGAATGGAACAAACTGGATTGGTTGGGGTGATCAAGTTAATAAGGATGGAATTTTCTATGATGTTAGTTTGAAATTAGGCCTATCCAGCAGCAATCAACCCTTTGTACTTTATATGCAGGGTAATGGAGATACTCTTACAGTAAAAAAATTAAATGGAAGTACCTGGGAAACTCTAGGGAATATTCTAATAGAGACACCTAATTCTTTTGATTCGAGGTTTGATATGCTGATTGACAATGAGGATAGACCTGTCATAGCATTTCAAAATTACGGGTCAAATAATTATAGTGTTTATGTGAAGCGTTGGGATGGAACAAGCTGGATTTCTCTGGGGGCAGCCTTAGATGTCAGTGTTTGGAGGAAGGCATATTTTCCTTCTTTAGATATGGATCATTCGGGCAATCCAGTTGTAGCTTGGAAGGAGAACATACCCAATGATTTTGATGAAACAAGTATTGTTTTTGTTAAACGCTGGAATGGAAGTCATTGGACTTTAGTAGGAGATGATATTCGCAAGACTACTAACTCGAGTGTTCAAAGTATTGTTGTAGGAATAAATGCTAACAATGAACCTGTTGTTGCGTGGGATGACTTTAGTAACTTTTATGTAAGTAGCTATTAGCATTAACCCACTTTTAAAGCACATAGGCGGTTAGGTGAAACCTAACCGCCCTTTCACTGCCCAATCTCTTCTCACTGGGACATAAGAAAAATCTATTTAATGTTTATCCACACTTGCTATACCCACACACTTCGCACTTCACGCAGCCTTCTTCATAGCGCAAGTGGTTACCACCGCATTCGGGGCAGCTTTTGCCACCTGCTTTAATCTGAGGCGGAGCTTCAACACCGGCGGTTTCTAAAGCCACAGCAATAAGATCGGCTTTGCTGGCCACCATGCGCCCCTGATAGGTTCCGTACATGCCACCGTTAATACCGCGCAAGGTTTTTACAATGGCTTCGGCAGGTACGCCGTATTGAAGAGCTATCGAGACTACACGTCCTAAGGCTTCAGAATCGGCATTGGCTTCATCGCCAGCTTTACCTGACATAATAAAGACTTCGGTGGGTAAATCATCTTGCTTATTTACAGTGACATAGAAGCCGCGCTTTTCACCACTGGGTAGCATTAGCCGGACAGTATCGGTGAATCCAGTCAGGCGACCAGGGCGATCAAAGAGAGGTTCACCAGGTAATCTGTCAGCGATTGCAGGTGTTGCTGATGGGTTGGCAGAAATTGCAACAGGAGCTTCGCTCTTAAATTCTTTTTGATCTTCTTTTTTCTCAGCTTTGGTAGACAAGACCTGAAACTGACGACTACCATCACGGTAAACCGTAATGCCTTTGCACCCTGTTTCAAAAGCTAGGCTATAGGCACGGTAGACATCTTCTACGCTGGCTTCATTGGGTAGGTTAATGGTTTTACTAATGCTGTTAGCAATCATTTTATTACCACCATCAAAAGTAGCTTGCACCACACCTTGCATACGCACATGGGCATCTGGGCTGATGTCGTGAGCGCAGACCAATACAGCTTTAACATCATCAGGAATAAAATCTAGACCTTGCACGCTACCATGATTGTTTTGAACTTCCTGTACTACTTTTTCTATATCCCATTTACCATTTTTAAGGTAGTCAGGATGTGGTGTGTTGCGCCCTAATAATTCCTCAAACAATGGGTGAATCAGCGAGGCATAAGAATCGCCAATTTTGCGAAACACAAAAGGTGCAAAGACAGGTTCAACCCCAGAAGAAACACCCATCAACATACTGGTGGTTCCTGTTGGTGCAACGGTCAGTACAGCTACATTGCGACGTTCAGTCTTGACGCTGCTTTCTTTAATGCCAGGAAAAACACCACGCTCTTTAGAAAGTTGCTCACTGGCTTCAGTTGCACTATCGCGCAGTTCACCAATCATGGTGGCTACGGCTTCACGGCCTTGTTCGTCATCATAGCGGTAACCCATTTGAATTAAAGCGTCGGCTAGACCCATTACGCCAAGACCCAAGCGGCGGAGTTTTAAGCTCATCTGGCGGTTGTCCTCGAGAGCAAATTTATTAACTTCTAAAACATTATCTAGAAAACGAATGCAGGTTCTTACATCAGCTTGAAAACTTGCGACATCAAAACCTTTCATGCCAGTGTTGGGGGTTTTGACATAGGCTGCTAAATTGATAGCTCCAAGGTCACAGGGCTCGCCAGCATATAATGGGATTTCGCCACAAGGATTGGTGGATTTAATATCCCCATAAGCCTTACGCATAGGATTATGTTCATTGATGCGGTCAATATAAATAAGTCCAGGTTCACCAGTTTGCCAAGCGTGATCAGCAATGGTCAAGAGTGTGCCCGATTTTTTAGCAGCATTTTGTTTCATAAATTCATCAGTGACCAGTACCGAGATATTAAAAGTGCTGATGTCGCCCTCAGACTGTTCACGCTCTAAGTCTTTGGAAGTAATAAAGTCGTTAATGTCTGGATGGGTAATAGACATAGTAGCCATACCTGCGCCACGGCGTGTTCCGCCCTGACGAATAACTCTAAGAGTAGGTGCAAAAATATAGCGCAGAGTTGCAACAGGCCCAGCGTAGTCTGCACCGCCTAGTGAAGCCCAGTAAGCAAAGTTATCAAAGACTTCTACAGCAAAGCTCGAAGGGGCCACTACTATTTCCACCAGAACCATTCACCGGCGTTCCCTCAGGGCGTAAATCACTCAAATCAAGCAAGGCATCTTGCCCTTTAAGAAGCTTCATAATCATCTCGTTGCCACTACCCCAGATTTTATCTACTGAGTCGCCCACAGAGACTTGAGACAGCGTAGGTGGTACTTCGGATTGTTCAATAAACGAGGCATAGCGATAACCTTTGGTCACATACTTGCCGTGAACCAAATCCATATAGGTTCCACTTTTTACTTTTTCATAATCAGCATGAGCGGGAGAGAGCGTGATGTAAAGCTGTCCTGCAGTTTTAGTATAAGTACGTTTAGGTGAAAGGGGGTCTAAGCAAAGACCATTTCCCCCGCCTACTTTGGTTACAAGTGCCAGTTTGGTAGCTAGGTTAGTGACCCATTCATTGCTACCTGCTTGTTTTGGGCTGCCGTCTTGTACAAAGCAGTTTAGTACATTGCCGTGCAGGGTTCCTGCACCAGCAAGAACACGCCCACCTGGGCAAAAGCGTTTAGAAACCATCAGGTCATAAAAAGCCTTGGTATAAATCCCCTTGAGTTCCCCTTTTTCGGGGCTGGCTACCCAGCTAGCCACCCGGCGAAACATGCCCAGTAAATCCTTGTCGTCGGGCATGAAATACTGCCGCTTGGCAATCGCCACTGCGTGCTCATCAAAACTAGCCAAAATCTCTTTATCTGAAACTGCTACCTTACTCATACCTTCTCCTCAAAATTCTTCTATTTCTTTTGCTGATGAAGTTTAGCATACAACCTATAGTGTGTAAATACCCTATTCTCATCATGATGTTGTACATGTGTATACATTATTGATGCTTTGCTAACCCTCTCTCAAGTATTGCAAACAAGACTCTATCAGATACAATATGTTGTATGCAAGATGTCTTTTTATACAATAAGATGTGTTTTGTATATTGTCCTACGAGGGAATTAAATTTAGAACTTCACTACTATAATTGAAACCTTAAGGCTGGTCAAGTACAAGCCGTAGTACCTAATAAAAATAGGCTTTTTAGAGAGCTTGCATGATTTTTAGGGAATCTCGAGCGAATTTTTTGGGCAATAAGTAGCAATGAGTAACTAGCAATGAGCAATGAGTAGACAGACTCGCCACTTGTCACTCACCACTTTCCACTTGTTTCCACTCGTCACTCATCACTCATTCCTCGCCACTGCTTCAAGGTAAACTAAGCAAGATTTATTGGAGGTTTTTCATGGATTTTGATTTGATTGTGATTGGTTCTGGACCTGGTGGCTATCATGCGGCGATTCGTGCAGCGCAGCTTGGGCTAAAAACAGCTTGTATAGAGAAAGAATTTGTGGGTGGGGTTTGCCTGAATGTAGGCTGTATTCCTACCAAAGCCCTTTTACACGTAGCCGATGATATTCGCAAGGCTCATCATGCCAAAGACTTTGGCGTGACCTTTGGTGAGCCACAGATTGATTTAGCCAAGGTAGAGAGCTGGAAGGCTGGAATTGTCAAGAAACTAACTGGGGGAGTCTCAAGCCTCCTTAAAGCTAACAAAGTCGAACTGATTACTGGTGAAGCCAAATTTACTGATAAAAACACCATTAAAGTTGGCGACAAGAACTACACCGCAAATAAATTTATTGTGGCAACAGGTTCACAACCCATTGAAATTCCGGGTTTTGAAACCGATGGTAAACACATCGTCAATTCAACTGGTGCACTAATCATTTCTGAAGTACCCAAACGCTTTATGGCCATTGGTGGTGGAGCCATTGGTCTCAAGTTCTGTGATGTTTACAACGCACTTGGTTCTGAAACAACAGTGGTTGAATTTATGGATCAGATTGTGCCCAGCAGTGATACTGACGCAGCCAAAGAACTCAGCAAATCATTTACCAAACGTGGTATTAAAATTAAAACTAAAACCAAGGCAGTAAGCCAAAAGAAAACCAAAGATGGCATTGAAGTTGTACTGGAAAGTGACGGTAAGCAGGAAACTGTAGTAGTAGATAAATTGCTCATCGCTGTGGGGCGCAAACCTAACGGCAAAGGTTTAGGCTTAGAAGAAATAGGTGTCACCGTTGATGCCAAAGGCTATGTTCCTGTCAATGACCACTTGCAAACCAATGTGCCCCACATCTACGCCATTGGTGATGTGGCGCGTCAACCGCTACTGGCACACAAAGCCATGAAAGAAGGGGCAGTTGCTGCCGAACACGCTTCGGGTAAAACAACGGCCACCTATGACACCATTGTGCCGAGTGTGGTTTATACCAGCCCAGAACTTGCCAGTGTGGGCATGACTGAAAAAGAAGCCAAAGACGCAGGTCATAAAGTCCGTGTGGGCATTTTTCCGCTTGCTGTATCGGGTCGGGCCATGACACTGGGAAGTGCTGAGGGAATAGTCAAAGTGATTGGCGATGAAGAAACTGATTTGCTGCTTGGATTCCATATGGTAGGACCTAGTGCAGGAGATATGGTTTCGGAAGCTGCACTGGCGATTGAGATGGGGGCAACTTTAGAGGATATCTCGCTGACGCAGCACGCACATCCGACTATTGCAGAAACCTTTATGGAAGCGGCAGAGGCAGCGCATGGGATGGCGATACATATAGCGAATAAGAGAAGATAAAGCATAAGATGAACTTGTCACAATTAACAATTCAAACCCTTTGTACCGAAGCTTGGCAATTCTCATCTAAGGAGAGTAGCCACCCTGAGCCATCACTATTTGGGGTGACTGATGGGAAAGCAGTGGGCACTTATCTTGAGCATAAGTTTCGGGCATACCTAATTGGCAAAGGTTATTCCTTTAAGGTAGGAAATTCTGCAAGTGGAATTGACTTCCCCAACCTTGGTGTGGATATGAAAGTCACAAGCATTCGACAACCACAGTCATCATGCCCATTTAAGTCAGCTCGTCAAAAGATTTACGGGTTAGGTTATTCGCTCATCATTTTCGCCTACGACAAAAATGATGATGAAGCTTTGCGAACAGCGACACTCAAAATAACTGACACAATATTTGTCCACGCAAGCCAAACAGCAGACTTTCAAATGACGAAAGGACTTCGAGATATTCTTGCCAATGAAGGAAACTCCGATGACTTAATGGCGTACATGTCTGAGAAGAACTTACCTGTAGACGAAATAGAGTTGAATAATCTTGCAACTGAAATTCAGAATAACCCTCCCGAGCAGGGTTACCTGACAATTTCAAACGCATTGCAATGGAGATTGCAATACAGCAGAGTTATTGAGAAAGCGGGAATGGTAAATGGGGTTTTAGCAGTGTACCGAGGACACCAATCTTGAGTGACATTCGTAAAAAGAAAATAGAATTCGGCGATTTCCAAACTTCGGATAGTTTGGCGCAATCAGTCTGCGCTAAACTATCCAGCATCGGAATCTCTCCAGATGTGGTAATCGAGCCAACTTGTGGTGTCGGCGCATTTGTATTGGCTGCTGTTAACGAATTTTCATCAGGCTGCAAGATTCATGGATTTGAAGTTAATGAAGCATATTTAGAAATATTGCGTCAGCGTCTGTTGGTGAACCCCAAGGCAAATAACGTAAAGCTTGCTCAGGCTGATTTCTTTTCCAATGATTGGAAAAGTATCCTAAGCAAAGCCCCAGGCTCTATTTTAGTCCTGGGAAATTTTCCATGGGTAACAAATGCTACACAAGGGGTTATTGGTGAAAAAATCTTCCTGAAAAATCCAATTTCCTCAATCAAAATGGGTTTGATGCCATTAGCGGAAAATCAAACTTCGATATTTCAGAATGGATGCTTCTAGAAGTGCTTCGCTGGTTTTCTGGTCGCTCTGGTGATATAGCTATGTTGCTTAAAACATCCGTAGCAAGAAAGGTGTTAGCACATCGAGCGGCAAAGACTGCCTATTTGCGAGGCTAATATTTTTTGTATTGATGCGAAAAATGAATTTAATGCCTCCGTTGAAGCCGGCCTTCTGGTTATTAGGCTTTCGGATAACTCGTCAACTGCCATCTATGACTATTCAATATTCAAAAGCATTTCTGATAGTCATGGGTATCGAGTTGGACATCGAGAAGGGTTGACAGTAGGTGATCTTGATGCTTTTGAGTCGTCGTCATTCTTGCTTGGTAAATGTCCACAAAAATGGCGGTCTGGAATAAAACATGATGCGGCGGCGGTTATGGAGCTTACCTGCACAACTGAGGGACTTATTAATGGATTAGGTGAGGCTATTGATATTGAGCCAGACTATCTATTCCCATTGCTCAAAGGATCTGATATCGGCAGTGACAAACCATGGCGTCAAAAATTCGTTTTGGTAACGCAAAAATTTGTTGGCGAAAAAACAGATCAGATTCGTGAAAATGCAAAGAAAACATGGAATTACCTTGATGCTCATGCATCTGTTTTAGACGCAAGGGGCAGCACGATCTACAAGAAAACTCCTCGGTTTTCTATATTTGGCGTTGGAGATTATGCATTCCGCCCTTGGCGTATTGCTATATGTGGACTATACAAAAATCTAAACTTTCGCCTTATTGGGCCAATAAATGGAAAGCCTGTAATGTTTGATGATACGGTTTACTACATATCGTTTGATACAGAGCATGATGCCCAAGAAGTCTTGGATTTACTGAAATTAGAACCTTCTATAAAACTCCTGTCTTCTTTGATTTTCTGGGATGAGAACGGCCAATTAAAACAGGGATTTTGAATGTTGTTGACTGGTCTCGTCTTGTGGGAAAATCAAAACAAACTTCGCAACTCGAAGGGAACCTGACAATTCATTCCAGTGGACCTGCTGAAGTGCGTCGCTGAACTCAAGACTTAAAACGCAATTTTCTCTTCTCTAAACGTCTCCCACACCGTGACATAAAGATCATTTTTTACACCAAAATTTAAGTCTGCCACCCACACATTCAGCGAGAGTTTAATATTCGATTCACTAATGCCAGTCACAGTGACATTAGGGGCTGGATTACGTAAAACCTTGGGATGTTTGCGAGCAATACTCAGCAGTAGTTCCATGGCACGTTTTAGATCATCACCTTTGGTAATAGTAACAGCAACATCAACCAATACAGTTCTATCATTACGGGTATAAGTCACTACGTTGGATGTAAGTAAAGTATTGTTGGGGATAATAATATCTTTACCGTTTCCCATACGAACTTCGGTAGATCGAATAGAAAGTTTATTGACTGTACCAATGGTTCCGCCTACATCCACCACATCACCTGGGCGAATCGAGCGTTCAAATAATAAAATTAGACCACTGACAAAATTGCTGATAATGCCTTGCAAACCAATACCAATACCTACTGATAAACCACCTGTAATAAACCCAACCGTGGTTTGATTTAAGCCTGCGCTGCGTAAGGCAATAGCAATGCCGACAATCACCAGTGCGTAGCGTCCGAGGGTGAGACCAGCCTCGAGTGAGCCTTTATCTATCAGTTTGCGTCTCAAGAATATAGCCCTCAAAATAGCCTCGAGAGCCAGTGTGGTCATGATCCACAGATAAAGCCCAACGGTGGGGATAAGTAAAGAACCAGCAGTAAAAGAAGTTTGGAAGAATTTAAAGATGGATAAATTGAGAAACTCGAGGGGTGGCATGATGGTGCGAAGGAGCCAAACTGAGGCAAATAATATAAACAGTGGCGTAAGCAAACGACGGTGATAATTTTTAACTGCACGGTCAGGTAGATAGGCGTAAAGTACAGCGACTAAAAATCGGTAGATGAGCAGTACCCAAGCCACAGCAATAAATTCATTAAGCAAACCCGCTACACGCCCAGACTGAATGTAGAAGAGTCTGATGGCATAAAGAACCATCACTGAGACTAGCGGTGCAAAGGTACGGCGCAAAATAAAGAGAAGCCTGCGAATAGTGCCTCGGCTGCGTTTGGGTAAACGACGAATAAAAAAACGGCGCATAGCTTTATCGGGATAACTCCAGATAAAGTGCAAAACAAACCACAGTGCAGGGTAAACCAACAGAGGCAAGAGTTGCCACAACACATCGGGTCTCGAGAAAAAATGTCTGATAATGGTAATAAAGTCGGTCATTGTTTGTATGCTGTCCATAATTATTCTTTTGCCGGAATTTCGTAACCAAATTTTGTATTAAGCTGACCAATGCGTTGGGATGCTACATAAGGACTTAGTGCACCCTCAAGAACCTGTTCATAGATTTCACGACCTGAACCAAAGACTAGCTCACGAGTGCTGGCTTCACCACGAAAGGGTACTGCATTTTCGCTCTGCAAGGTAAACCCGCCAATGGTGGGCTCGAGGCTTTCATCAATACGCACTTGGGTACTAGCCGGAAGCCTCCCCAGTTCACGCATCAGGCGGCGTTGCTGTTCAGCAGCACTAAGGAAAAGCCCAAAATCTATGGCTTGTTTAAGCTGTTTCTCTGAAGATGATTTATTAAAGAAAAGGGTGTCGGTTTCTAAGTAAGGCGTGGCGTTGCCATTTGGGCCACTTGGCAATGTAGTGACGGCGACGGCATCCCCTAGTGCAGCGCGGATATTAAAGAGGTCTCTCGAGTCGCCAGTGTAGTAGGCTGCCTGACCAGCCTTAAAACTTTCAATCAACGGTTGCTTTTCGGCGTTAAATATCATAAAAGGTAAATTCTGCGAGTCCTGAAGCCAACTCAGCCAGTCTTGAAAAGGTTGTCGACTTAGCATGATTTGTCCATCAGCATTTTGAATTTCACCACCAAAGGCTCCTACGCCCCAGGCTGCACCAAAAAAACTGGTGCGGATGGCTAATCGTTTACCTGTAATGGCTTCACGCCTAAAATCATCTAGAGTCTTAGCAGGTTTAGTAACCAGATTCTTGTTGTAGTAAAGGGCGTATGTATCTACCGTGATGGGAAGGCCATAAAGTTTGCCTTCGGTCCTCGAGCGCAACATTTGCAAGACAAAAAATTTGTATACGCTTAACTGCTCATTGCTAAGGTGCGGGGCAATATCAGCAAGTTGTTTGTCTATAGCCAGTGGAACCATCAGATTATTGGGAGCTAGCAAAATATCTGGCCCAAAACCAAACTGGGCTTCACGTTGGAAGGTTGCCTCGATAGTATCAATAGGCACATATTCACTTAAGATGCGAACATCATAGAGGTCTTCAAAACGGTCAATCATGCTGCTTAAGACCTTGGCATCCTCGTCTTCCCAGTAGTGCCACAGCACAATGGTATTGCTATCTTTTAAGCTACAAGCTTGTAATAAAAAAAACATAGGCAGGAGGACTAAGAACCGAAAAGGTTTCTTCATATAGGTACTATGACATTCTGAGAACTTAGAAAGACGTGAAATTTGTTATGAAATGGTGAGAATCATAGGTATCATCTATGAAACTTAGAGGTATCATCTGTAACTTAGAAGTATCACCCTTCGACGACCTCAGGGTACATCGATGTCTATGGCCCATACCGCTATTCTTTTTTGTGCCTTGGCTTTAAACTTTAGGCTATGCGTTTAATACTAAGAATTATCAGTGGATTACTGGTGGCTATTCTTGCAGTAGTTCTAGCTATAGTGGTTTCAGTGCCAATAGACCGTTTGCTTAATCGGGGCAAAGTAGCAACTATGACTAACACGGTTATTTCAGGTGAGGTGAATGCTTTTGTGGTTGCACCAGAATCATCGGATAAATTACCAGTGGTCATTATGATTCATGAATTTTGGGGTCTTAAACCCGAGATAGTAGGCAAAGCGGAGGCTCTTGCTAAAGAGGGGTATATGGTGATTACACCAGATACTTTTAGAGGGAGAACCACAAGCTGGCTACCCAGTGCTATCTGGAATGTGATGGGTACCCCTAAAGAAAATATCCTTTCGGATTTAGATGCGGTGTTTAGCTGGCTTGAGAGTCAACCCAATGTAGACCCCACCAGAATTATGGTGATGGGGTTTTGTTATGGTGGCGGAACCTCGTTACAATACAGTTTGCATAATGACAAGATTGCAGCTACGGGAATTTTTTATGGCAATGTAGCGGTAAATGCCGAAGAACTTAGAGTTTTACCTGGGCCTGTGCTAGGTATTTTTGGTCAGGAGGATGCTTCGATTCCAGTGTCAGAAGTTAAAGCATTTGAAGCGGGTTTAGAGCAGGCTGGAATTGCTAAGCAAATTACCATTTATCCAGATAAAGGTCATGCTTTTGTAAAAAGCGTAGACGAAATTGAGCGCGACCCTGTGCAGAAACAGGCTTGGGATGAATTTTTAGAGTTTACTTCGGCTCAGCTAAAAAGCGGTTTATAACTGCTCTAAAATAACCACCGCAGCTGCATGAGTTTTTTCATTGGTCAGACTCAAGTGTGCAACCAGATTCTGACGCTTCATTTCATCAGCGATTTCTTTTGTGAAATGCAGTTTGGGTTTAACCCCGTCCATCTCTACCCATACATCCTGCCAGCCGTGGGTTTCTGGCCAGCATTTTTGAAAGGCTTCTTTGGCGGAAAATCTGGCGGCAAGGCTTGGTAAGGGGTCAGCTTTACTGCGGCAATAGCGTATTTCTTCGGGTGTAAAGTGTTTGTATAAAAACCGCTCAGGATGTCGCTGCCAGACTGCTTTAAGCCGTGAAAGCTCTACAATATCAATGCCAATAGATATAATCATAGTGCCTTTAATTTTAAGACATCATGGCCAGTTGCAACGTAAGCTACTTCGGCCATGCCTAGAAAAAGCCCGTGTTCTACCACACCAGGAATCATGTTTATAGATTTTGCCAGAGCCGGTGCGTCAATAGGTGGAGTGACATGGCAATGCAGAATGTAGTTTCCATTATCGGTTAAAAAAGGCTGTGTGCCGTTCATGCGCTGCTCGACCTTGGTGACCAGTGGCTCGAGCTTTGCCCAAGTGGCCTTGTAACCAAAGGGTATGACCTCTACTGGAATAGGAGCCTTTTCGCCAAGCTGTTTAACCATTTTGGTTCCATCACCAATTAAAATAAAAACCTTAGCACTGCTAGCTACAATTTTCTCTCTGGTTTGTGCCCCACCCAAGCCTTTAATAGCGTTAAGTTTAGGATCAACTTCATCCATGCCGTCAATAGCCACATCAACACCGTGAGGGGTTAATTCGGCTAGAGGAATACCTAGTTCTTGGGCTAGTTCCTGGCTGCGTTTGGATGAGGGCACACCAATAATATCTTTTAGCTCGCCACGTTGAAGTTTTTCTCCTAGAGCTTTAATAAAATATATAGCAGTGCTGCCAGAGCCAAGCCCGACTATCATGCCACTTTGAACATGCTCTAAGGCATAGATAGCTGCTTGTTGTTTTAAGTGTTCTAGATCCATGTTCTTACTTTACCTTATTGCTGTATGTGTTGGCAGGATGATGCTTTAGTGATGAGTGATGAGATGTTTTCACTCATCACTCATCACTCGTCACTGCCTTTAGGCATGGTCGCCTACATTGTTATTTTGCTGCAAGGACTCAAGCGTTTTCTGCACGATATCGGTGTCTTGATCTGCTTTAACATTGTAGCGAGCGTCAGCTATTTTACCTTTAGGGTCAATAATAAAGGTTGAGCGAATAATTCCCTGATATTCTTTGCCATACATTTTTTTAGTACCAAAAGCACCATACGCTTTGGCAATTTTATGTTCTGGGTCAGAGACCAGTGGAAAGGGAAGACCAAAATCGCCTTCAAACTTCTGGTGGGATTTCATATCGTCAGCAGAAACACCCAGCACTTTGGCACTCATACCTGGCAGTGCATCTCTAAAATTACAGGCTTGTGCAGTGCAGCCTGGGGTGTTGTCTTTGGGATAGAAATACAACACTGTCCAAGAGCCTTGGTAGTGTGAAAGGTCTATGGAGCCTTGGGTGGACTCGAGCTTAAAAGTTGGGGCCTTATCGCCAATAGTGAGTTCTGTCATACCTGATAGACTAACCTACCAGCAAATAGAAAAATGTCGTCAACTATCAGACCTTTATCCAGAATCAATCTTATAAAGTTACGGTAGACTAATAAATGTGAAAATGAATGTACCTATTATTCTTGCTAGCAGTTCGCCCCGTCGCTATGAGCTTTTGAAGGGCTTGGGCTTGCAGTTTGAAATTATTCCTGCCGATGTTGATGAAACGCGCTTAACAGATGAATTGCCTGAGGATTTAGTCAAGCGTTTGAGTGTACTTAAAGCTAAAGTAGTTGCCCTAAAGTTTCCTGAAGCCTTGATTATTGCTGCGGATACTACGGTAGCTTTGCAAGATAAGATTCTCGAGAAACCTAAAGACTTATTAGAAAATAAGCAGTTTATTGGCCTTCTTTCTGGTCAGACCCATCAGGTCTATACGGGTCATGCGCTCATATATGGAGGGAGGCTCGAGTCTGTAGTCAAACAAAGTCATGTGACCTTTAGAAATCTTTCTGAAACCGAAATAGACCGCTACGTGGCTACAGGTGAAGGTTTAGATAAAGCCGGTGGTTACGCCATCCAAGGATACGGTGCTGCCTTGATTCCTCATCTCGAGGGTTGTTATTTTAATGTCGTGGGATTAAGCGTGGCTATGGTGGTGGAGATGGCTAAGGTGTTGGGAGTGGGGTTACTGTGACGAAGCAGGGGAAAGGGGAAAGGATAAAGGGGAAAGTAAATACCTTTTCACTTTTCACTTTTCACTTTTCACCTTTTGGTGTCTATGTCTAACCTCTTACGTGCATGGTACGTCTTCCTAGGTTTAGGCTTCCTGACCTTTTTATTTACAGCCTTTACGGGTCAAGTGCCTTATATGCTTAGTAGCGCGATTGCTTTGCCAAATCAATTGTTTTTTTCTCTTGCTACAAACCTTCGCCAATCAGCTCAGAGCATGGTGGATAGGCGAAACGTCAGGGAAGAAAATCAGGCCTTGCAACAGAGAGTTGATACGCTGCTTACTGAAAAACGAGATTTGGAAATACAAATAGAAAGACTCGAGCAACTCTTAAATGTACGGGAAACCCAGTCGCCAGCAGCAGTTCTTACTGCGCCAGTCACAGCAACTAACTCGAGTCCTGTCTTGCGTCAACTGACCATTGGGCGAGGTAGCAAGCATGGTGTGATGGCCAATATGCCAGTAACTGTTCCAGCAGGCTTGGTGGGTTTAGTGACCGATGTCAAAGAACGCAGCAGCAGCGTGCGAACCATTGTTGAACCCCAATCAAAAGTTGGTATAACCGTTCGTGATAAAGGTGGTCAAGGGATTGCTGTTGGTGAAATTGGCGGCAAGGTCAGGGTGATTAACTTTATTGAAGATGAGCCTATTGAAATAGGAGACACTGTAGAAACCAGCAGTCGTGGCGGGCTTTTTCCAAGAGGGTTACTGTTGGGCAAAGTGATAGAGCCGCCGATTCGTAACCCCAATGATTTGCGCATTGAGTTTATTGTAGAGCCGGCTGTAGATGTGATGACTTTGCAGGAAGTGACTTTGATTGAATTGCAGTAAATACCTCATGGAAATAAATATCATTCGACATTTATCTCCAACATGAGCGTTTTGTACGAAATTTGAGCGAAGCGTCAGGACTAACAGACCCAGTAGACATCTTTATTGTGGAGGTAGTTGACAGAAATTATTTCTATAATTTGCTAGACTAGAGTATGTCTGCCATTGCTGAAAAACGATTAACTGAAGAGGAATATCTTAAACTCGAGGATAAAAACTCTGAACGCCATGAGTATGTAGATGGTGTTTTGCGTATGATGGCTGGAACCACGGAATAGCATAATGAAATCGTTTTGAACATTGCTACTCGCCTTTTACCTCTAGCTAGACTCAAGGGGTGTCGTGTACGCGTGGAGAGTGTAAAATTACGTTTACCCAAAGGATCAAAGCGTAAGTATTATTATCCTGATGTTGCAGTGATGTGTGGGCCTAAAAGCGATGATAATCGTTTTATTGAAAACCCATGTTTTGTCGTTGAGGTGTTATCAGAATCCACTGCCAGCATTGACCGAATAGAAAAACTCGAGACTTATCAACGAATTGCGTCTATTGGGCAATATGTTTTAGTTGACCAATCGCGCCACAAGGTTGAGGTCTATTCAAGGCATCAAGATAAATGGATTTATGAAATGCTCGAGGGTGATCATTTTGAGGTAGCTTGTTTAGAAACCACTATAGCTATAGATGAAATCTATGCAGGGTTGAATCTCGAAGTGAAAAAAAGAAAATTAAGCTAACTTAGAACAAATCACAATACCTGTAGACCAGTTTATTTTCGTAATGCAGAAATCAGTGCGCTTGTCTAAAATCTCGAGTAACTCTTTTACTTTTTCTGCGTGACCATCTGGCCAATTGGGTTGTTCTATCATATCATCAATAATATAAAAACCACAAGACTTGACCATGTTTAGTGCAACCTCTAAACTCCAGTATTTACCAGGCCAAGTATCTGCAAAAATAAAATCAAAACGCTCATGCTGCTGGCGTTCTAAAAAAGTTGTACCGTCTTCGACAAAATAGGTGATGCGTTTATCGTTAGCGAGTGCTTGCTGTGCGACTTGGCTGTATTTTTCTTCAAGCTCTACTGTCCAAAGTATCGCGTTTTTATTCATGCCTTCGGTAATCCAAGCCGTGGAAAGCCCTGTTCCTGTACCAAGCTCGAGTAATCTTCCACCGGGTTTTGACGCTGCAAGTGTTTTGAGTAAATTTCCCGTTAGGTCATCGCAATTCATGGTGAAGCCAAGGGTTTGACTGGACTCTTTGATATGTTTGAGGACTCGAGGCATGTGAATAGGTGTGTCGTTCATGCTCTATATCCAAACATCGTTTTCAGCAGTGATGTCACTTTGCTCGTTACCCGTATTGACTACCCCACGCGGTTCAATTAGCATCAACTTAACTTCGTTTTCTGCATAGGGTTTGTGCCTAATGCCTTTGGGAACAATAAACATTTCACCTGCTGAGAGATGAACCTGCCCGTCTTCAAAATCAATTCGCAAATGTCCTTCTATAACCAAAAACGTTTCATCAGTATCTGGATGATCATGCCAGATGAAATCGCCTTGAATCTTAACCAGTTTGAACTGATAATCATTCATCTCGGCAATAATTTGGGGTTGCCAGTGGTCGTTAAAGAGTCTAAGTTTTTGCTCGAGGTTGATGGCTTTATAGGTCATAAATGTTCTTTCTTGCTATGAAGTTGAGTAATTAAAGCTGTACCAAATGAGACAGAAAAACTGTACATTAAAGTTCAAGCCTTGTTACCGATTTGTTTTAGTAAATCTTTTGTTTTGTGATAGAATCGTTTTGGAAAATTTTGATTCTGGTTCTCCAAAAATTCATTAAAGTAGGTTTTTGCATTTCTGTAATCGCCAGCAAAATAAGCAATTTGACCAATAAAGTAATCCAAGTCCTTTCGATTGTGTTTTTCCCCAATAAACTTAACAAAATTAAATATCGAGTGGTAAAATTTAAGTTGCTCATTGAGCAAATTGGAATCACCCAATTTCTTGTACATTCTTTCAGCATTGTTGTAATCTTTATCCCAAGCATAAAGAAATGCTCTACCTGCATAAAAAGCTGGCATTTGACTTGAATTTGATTGTTCGAGTTGTATATATAACTCACTAGCCTTATAGAATTCTTCTACTAAAAAGTAACTTCTTGCTAACGGAAAATAAATGGAATCAAAATCAGGGTCAATTGATTTTGTAATTGGTTCTAATAAGTGAATGATATCTAAATGATTTTGTCGTTCAAATCCTTTTTCGTGGAGTTCGGCAGCCTTGATATAGGAGGCTGTCGAGTAATGCCGTTTAATGATTCTTTGTTCGTGGCTTGTATACGTCGAAGTAAAATTTGAGTCAGAAATAACATTTTTTAGAGTGATTTCCGCATCAGTAAAGTTTCCTAGTATAAATAGTTGAAAACCTAACAAGTAAAGTGCAGACAATTCTAAATTTTTCTTTGTTATTTCAACCCCAAGTACTTGGTCATCCCCATCGAATTTCCATGTACGATTTTGAAATAAAGAATTAATTTGTTTTTCAACTGTAGCGATTTGTTCAAGTGTAAAGCCTTTTTCTTGGAGTTTTTCCCCTATATTATGATGGAAACTGGGTAGAGGATTGAATACATAATGTTTCTTGTTTGATGCATTGCGTACCTTGACTCGCCCTGAGACAATAAGATCTGCCTTGGATAATTTTTGAATTTGTTTGAGCCTTTGATTTTGATCGATAGATTCCAACTCAACTTGTGATTGTTGTAAACAAGGGGCTAAAAACGAAATGTTGTTTTGATACTTAGAGAAAGTAGCTGAGAGCGTTTCGACAACATCTTTTCTAAAGCGAATTTCATCATCATCTTTTTCATCTTCGGATACTCCCAAGATTAGAAGAAATCCTTTATGGTTTTTTGGTGTTCTTGGAAAATACCTTGTTGTGGTTATCCAGAAAACTGAGAGCGATACAAGGATAAATACAATTATGTACGTAATTAACTCATAATTATCAATTATGGGATTGGAATCAAATAGCTTATTAATACTAATGGCTGCTGATATAATGGCTGCTGAGAAAACAATCGAAAATATAAGCCTTCCTGGCCAATTTTGCCAGAGCTTAAACCTCTGGTTAAAGAATTTTTCAAGTAAATCTGTTAGATTCAAGAGTTTACCATTTTTAGACCCATCTGATAAAGAAATAACATAAACCAAGTAGGGATTTCTATCGGAGATTTAACTATTATATCCCCGCTTGGTTTTATTTCACTACTAAATTCACCAATTTCCCCGGCACTACAATCTCCCGCACAATTTCACTGGTTAAGTGTTTTGCTACATTAGGCTCTGCTTTAGCAGTTTGCAAAATAGTATCTTTATCGGCATCTTTTGAGACTTCGATTTCAGCACGTAATTTACCGTTAACCTGTACAGCCAGTTTTACCGTATCGCGCACCAAAGCGGCTGCATCATAGCTAGGCCATGATTCTAAATGGACGCTTGTAGTATGTCCTGTGCGGTGCCAGAGTTCTTCGGCGATATGTGGGGCATAGGGAGCCAACATCATGTTTAAGGTGTGCAATGTTTGGTTCCACTCAGGTGTACCGTAAAGGCTCGAGCGTTTGATTTTACCTAGCGTGTTAGTCAGTTCCATCATGGCAGCAATGGCAGTATTAAACTTAAAGTTTTCAGTATCCTCAGTAACTTTTTTAAGTGCGCTGTTAATCGCAAAGTTTAAGTCTTTCACGCTAAAGGTTTCAGTAGTATCACTAGGGGTTTCTAAAAATAAATTCCAGATACGCCCGAGCCAATTAGCTAAACCATTGACCCCTCTTGGAGCCCACGGCCCACCCATATCCCAGGGCCCAATAAATTGTAAATACAAACGCACTGTGTCAGTGCCATACTCGGCTACTAAGCCATCTGGGTCAACTACATTGCCTCGAGATTTAGACATCTTCTCGTTATCTTCACCCAAGATAATCCCTTGGTTGCGCACCATTCTAAAAGGTTCACCAAATTCAATCAATCCCAAGTCACGCATGGCCTTAGTCCAGAAGCGAGTGTAGAGCAAATGTAAAATGGCGTGTTCAATACCACCTGAGTAAACATCGGCAGGCAACCATTGTTTTACACGTTCAGGGTTAATTGCAGATTCACTGCGGTGTGGGTCTAAGTAGCGGTAAAAGTACCAACTGCTATCTACAAAAGTATCCATGGTGTCGGTATCTCGCTCGGCATCATTACCGCACTGCGGGCATTTACACTTAGGCCAATCCTTTAATACTTTCAAAGGGCTTTGACCCGTAGGCAAAAACTCGACATTATCAGGCAAGGTAATCGGCAAGTTTTCTTCTTTTTCTGGAACCATGCCGCACTTCTGGCAGTAAATCATAGGGATGGGCGTACCCCAATAACGCTGGCGTGAAATCAGCCAGTCACGTAAACGATAGGTTGTTTTTGCTTTGGCTTTACCTTGCGCGGCCATGCGGTCAATCACTGCGTCAATATTTTCTTTGCCGCCAGCCATGCCATCAAACTCACCTGAATTGATCATCACACCAGGCCCATCATAAGCCTTGGTCATCTCATCAGGATTTAAGGCTCCTTCGGCTTGTCCTGAGCTTGTTTGCCCTGAGGCACTCGAATGGGTCGAATGGGCAGGTTGAATGATGGCCCGAATAGGCAAGTTAAACTTGCGAGCAAATTCAAAATCACGCTGGTCACCAAAAGGCACAGCCATAATTGCACCAGTTCCGTAAGTGACTAAAACATAATCCGCAATCCATACAGGAATTTCTTCACCTGTAAAAGGATTTTTTGCATAGCTGCCTAACCAAACGCCGGTTTTTTCTCGCCCTTCAGCCTGGCGGTCAATATCGGTTGTTTTGGAAGCAGTATCTTTATAGTCAGCGACAGCCTCTTTTTGTTCAGGTGTTGTCAGCGCATCAACCAGAGGGTGCTCAGGTGCCAAGACCATAAACGTTGCTCCAAAAACCGTATCGGGCCTTGTGGTAAAGACAGAGATGTTTCCTGCTTTAGTAGGGAAATCAATTTCTGCACCACGCGATTTTCCAATCCAGTTAATCTGCATGGTTTTAACACGTTCTGGCCAATCCATACCACCAAAATCTAATAACTCCTCAGCATAGTCAGTAATTTTGAAATGCCACTGAGACATCAATCGGCGTTCAATGAGTGCCCCGCTTCTATCCCCACGGCCATCAATGACTTGTTCATTAGCCAGTACCGTCTGGTCAACGGGGTCCCAATTGACAAAAGATTCTTTTTTATAGACCAGGCCCTTTTTATAAAACTGAATAAAGAACCACTGATTCCACTTGTAGTATTCAGGATCACTCACTACAACTTTGCTATCCCAGTCAATCATGGTTCCCATGCGCCCAAACTGACCCATCATGTATGCAATGTTGGCATTGGTCCATTTCGCGGGGTCAACCTTGTTTTTGATAGCAGCGTTTTCGGCAGGTAAGCCAAAGGAATCAAAACCCATAGGGAAAAAGACATTATGCCCACACATACGCATAAAGCGGGCCCTGGTATCGGGTATAGCGGCACTGTACCAGTGACCGATATGCAGATTTCCAGATGGATAAGGGAACATGGTGAAGGCGTAATGCTTGGGTTTTGAGCTAGTCCAGTCAGTTTTATACAACCCTGTTTTCCCCCAGTGTTCACGCCAACGGGGTTCTATTTCTTGTGGATTGTATTTTTCACGGTAGGTTTCTTTTTCTTTTGTGTCAGACATGGTTTCTCCTAGAGTTAGGCTATCAGCTAGTAAGTCTATCAGCCCTTTTTATTAAATGAAAGTGGAAAATTGCCTCATACTTGCCCTAAAAACAAAAAATCCCCAGCTATAAGCGGGGGTCAGGCACATAACCAAGCTAAGAAGTGGTTAGTGGATAGACCCTCCTGGTAGGGATAGTCGGAGTGTGAAGATAAGTAACATATAAGGGATATGGTAGCTCTGAAGGGGGATTTTGTCAATTTGAGTAAGAATGGATAACATCCCTTAAGTCTATTTCATAACATTTATGCTGTTCGATCACAAGAAGCATTTTCGATCCTCGAGTCAAAATCCAGCAATTTCCAGGTTCGCTTTCTTGAGGAATTAGAACCTCAACCTCGGCTAATTCTTTAATTGCCTGATTGGGGATAACTTCTAAAAGCTGATAGCCCTTTAAGTTTACAAATTCATCTGCGTCAATTTTCTTATAACCTCCACAAAACAGCACAAAATTTTGCCAGACCACAAAGCCATGTGAACCACGTACGGGAGATTCCCACGAACATTTGACCGTATGATTTTTTATTTGAACCAGTGGAAAATCTGTGTAGTAACAGCTCCAAACGTCACTATTTGAAACAACATTGAGTGCGTAACAATCTGCTATGCTCTGGTCATTATGTGAATAAACAAGCTTACCAAATTTGTCAAAGCAGTTGATGCCACTTTGAGAAATCGGTGTGTCTCCGAAAACCCCTTCATCAAAATAGCCCACCCAAATCTGACCATCAGAGGTTGTTTGAACATGCTCGATGCCATCACCCAAGGTAAAATCCCGTTTCAGAACACCTTCACTAGAAAAGACTCGAGCGTTATTGGTTTCACCACGTACTCGAGCACAAACTAGTAAAAGCTCCCCGTCCGGTAAAGGCTGAACAAAGTGATAGTTCCAAGATTGCTCTAAAATTTCGATTTGCCTATGAAGTTCACCCTGAGCAAACTCGAATACTACAAAATCACTTGGATTATCAGGATGTGCCATGGCGAAACTTGCATTGTTGATTACACGACGGTAATCCAAAGGCTGTTTTGCTGTTAGCACAAAAAGATGACCAGACTGAGATAAATTAACAGACACTAACTCGAGACCTTCTAAATGATCTGTCAAATCCAGAAGAAAATTAGCGTGGATAGATAGCTTTTTTATTTTTCCCATTAAAAGATATTACCAGGCCTCGAGCAACTCCAAAACAACCCTAGTCAACACAACTATTTTCCTGAACCTTTTTCTTAATCCTGTCAATCAGTGCGTGCATATAAATCAGCCCCTTATTATCCGGCTCTTGTTTATAAATCGTCCAACGGCGGGCTTCAAAAAACAGACAGGCCCGTAAAGTATCCAGGTTTTCAGGTAGAGTGTTGGTGTGATAAAAAGTGCTTAATGACTGATTGGCAATAGTAGCACACTCTTCCATGCCATACTGGGCATAACCATCAAAGGTATAGGCAAACATAACTACCGTGTCAAAAGGATCACGTTTGTGTGGAAAGGTATGGGGGTCTAAATCTTCATGTTTAATCGGCGTAACAGGAAGTGGAGTCTCCATTATTTACTGCACAAAGGGTAAGGTGAGGATAATCTCGCCAGAGATAATCTGGGCTTTTAGGTCCTCGAGTTTGATTATCAGTTCTTCTGGAATAAGGTCTTGATTGTATTGATTAAGGGCATATTCAATAGCATTGTCACGAAGGCCAACCACACGGGTTCCAAAAACAAAACGGCCGCTTGCGATATCACTAAGAGCCTGATATGCCAGACGGTCAGCGCGTTTGCGAATGGCACTTAGACCATGATTGAGTGTCTGTGGATTATTGTCATTGTCACCGACAGCAGGTTGATTATTGCCGTCACCGATAAAAAATAGGGGAATGGCATTTTGACAATTGGCGGTGTAGGGAAGACTGGTAGATACACCTGAGAGTTGGGTGGTTAAAAGAGAAGAACGCTGTTGGGTGGGAATAAAACACATGGTTTTATTGACATATTCAACGACCCCAGCACTCGAGTCCTCAGCAGGTGAAAAGAAAATATCAACTCCTTTAAGCTGTTGACTTGCAGCTAACGCACTGGCCTTTTCTGGGTTGTTAGATTCCTCTATATAATCACTTACAACCACGCAATCACTACAAGCAGCCTTCACCCCTTGGATATAGGTACTGGCATTGGCCAGGGTTTTGGCATCTTGGGTTTCAGCAATAAATCCCACTGTTCCAGTTTGAGTCAGTGAACCGGCTAGATAACCTAGTAAATAACTGACCTCGTATTCCCTAAATAAAATGCTGTTGACATTCGGAGCCTCGAGTACGGCGTCAATGAGCAAAATATGGCTGTTGGGTAGGCTAGCAGAGGCAGCTTGAACAAACGGAAGTTGGGCTGAACCAGCAGCAATAATCAAGTCGAGGTCTTGAGGCAACGAACTGAGTTGGCCGTCAGCATTTAAACGATTTTGAAAGAGGAGGCGGTCAAAGGTAGTACTGGTTAAATCACGTGTAGCAGCACTTACTCCGTCCCACACATCTTGATTAAACCCTGGTGTATTCCAATCGCCCTGATCAAAGTGAATACCCACCACAATAGGTTGCGCTAAGGTTGGGCTTAGCAAAAAAAAGAGTAAAAATAAAAATAGCAGGTGTCTTCTCACCAGTGTAGTGTACCAATCTTGATGAGGCATAGGTAAGGGTTTCAAACTTAATCATCCTTTTCAGATATTCTTTAAGACTCGAGCCTTAGCCCATTAAAAAACTCGTTCGGGTCGATCATATATTTTTGTGCTTTCTGGATGGGTGTGATAAGACAAAAAGGTAGCTTGGTTTTTTTGCCATACAATGCGACCACTTTGGTGTTGTTCTAGGGATTCAGTAGCTTTTAGAGCAAACTCGAGGGCTAAAAGTCTATCTCGGCCACTAGGTTGCCCGCCACGCTGGGCGTGACCTATGCGTCCAAAGCGTTTGGTTTTGCCTACATTGGCTGAAACAGTCTCAATAATCGGGTCAATATCAGGATATCCTTCACAAGTGACAATAATGGCGTAGCGATGGTGTGCCATAGCTTGTTTTACTTTTTCAGTAATGACTTCAATGCTTAATGGGCGTTCGGGCACTAGTAAAACATCTGCGCCACTTGCTTCGGCTATGGCGTGAGCCAGTTGCCCATCATTGCCTCCTAAAACCTCGAGGGCAAAAACATGTGCAATGGCTTCCCCTGCGTCACGAATTCCATCTATCATTCTTACACCAGTGGTCAGTGCAGTATCAAAGCCTAATGTTTCTTCAGAATCTGCTACGTTATTATCAATAGTTCCAGGAATCCCAATCACAGTGCAGGTTTGGCTTACCAGCAGTTTGGTAGCAGTCAGCGAACCATTGCCGCCAATAATAGCTAGTTTGTTAATACCTAAGTGTGACAAGTTGTTTTGTAGTTTCTCAACATGGGCAGGAAAATCTTTGAGCCGTGATGAACCTAACATGGTGCTACCAAAGCGGGCCTTGGGCAAGGTTTGATGAGTCGCTAATTCAAAGGCATCTGAGCGCAAAAGCCCTACAAAGCCCTCACGAATTCCCAACACCTTCCAGTTTTTTTGTTCGGCAAAATATGTCAGCCAGTGAATGCAAGCATTCATGCCAGGCGAGTCACCGCCGGAGGTTAAAATCCCTAGGGTATTTACCAGTGTATTCATAAGTAAATATGATATAGCAGTTTGATATGTAGAGGTTACACATACTATTTTTGTCGTGTTTTTGTAGGGTGTGCAATGCGTACCAGAACGGCTCATTTTGCACAAAATGTCGTTTGGGGTAGTACAAAGCCTTTCTTGCACTCAGCGCATTATTTCATTTTTTTACCTTCTGATTTCTCGGACAGTCTATAAGTCTCGAGATTAGTGATTTTATTGCAAGGCTAACGCTCCCCAAAGAGCAGCTTCAGAGCCTAGGCTTGCCCACTGTAAGGTGATGGTGGTATGGGGTACAGGCCGTCTAAGATGCTCGAGGAAGATTGTTTTGAATTCGTCTTTGGGAAAACCTTTCATTTCAGGAATGCCCCCACCAAGCAGTGCCACATCGGGCTGAAATAAATTGATAGCGGTAGCCAGGCCATAGGCAAGGTCGCGTACAAAATCGTTTCGTTTGGGGCTTAAAGAAGCCGAATCAGGAGCTGAAAAAATAGTTGAAACTGCTAGATTTTCTTCTTGGGCAATAGCTAATAGGGTGTGGCCACAGGCATAGGCTTCTAAACAATCGGTATTGCCGCAAACACAAAGCCTGCCTTCGGCCCTTATCGGAATGTGGCCTAGTTCAATCGCAGCGTGACTTGCGCCCCTATAAGGCACGCCGTTTTGCAAAAAGGAGCCACCAATACCAGTACCTACAAACATTCCCAAAACGTCACCTGCGCCTTTTGCGCTACCTGCATACCACTCGCCCAAAAGGAGTAAATTAATATCACGTTCTAAAATAACTTCGGTGCCTAGTTGCTTTTGCAAATCTGTTTTGATGGGTGCGCCTTCAAGATTGCGTATGTTCGGACTCGAGAGAGCAGTGCTGCGTTCTTTATCGGGTGTAAAAGGAACACCAATAATCAACTTGCTGACCCTGAGCCCGTGGGTCAGTGCATAGTTTTTTACATGGTTGCCTAACCATACCAAGGGTGTGCTGCTTTCACGCAATTCAGCCGTTGGCAGATTTAACTGCATACCCACAGGTTTGCCCTTGAGCAAATGCCCCAGGCGGATGCTGGTGCCGCCCATATCAATAACAATAATTGCTGACATGTGGCTGTCTATGCTTTTGCGCTCGAGCCTAAAATATCCATACGGATTTTAATAATGCGCTTCATTTCTGCCCGAGCTGGAGCTAAAACTTTACGCAAATCTATTTCAGATGTTTTCTGGTTCAAGATTTCTCTAAGCGCAGTCATGCCAGCTAATCTTAGGTCTGTACCAACATTAACTTTGGCAATGCCTTCACTAACGGCTTTGATAATATCTTCATCGTGAATGCCCACCGCATTTTTTAGAACACCGCCAGCCTCGTGCAAACGTTTTACTAGGTCTTGCGGAATGCCGCTAGCCCCGTGCATGACCAGAGGTTGAGAAACATGGGCCGCGATTTCCTGTATGCGCTCATGATGGATAAAAGGGCGACCAATGCCTTTGTTGGGGCCAGTGTGAGGTGCCAATTGCAATGGCCAAACTATCGGCCCCCGTTGCCAACATAAAACGTTCGGCTTCTTCGGCGGTGGTGAGTTGGGCATGATCTGCTGAAACATTGAGTGTTTCTTCAATGCCGCTTAGTACGCCAATTTCTGCTTCGACACTTACCCCAACCGCATGACCAGCTTCGACAACACGTTTGGTCTCGGCGATATTGCTGGCTTCATCTAGATGTGATTTATCAATCATGACCGAAGTGAAACCTAGGCGAATACACTGAAGGCAAATGTCATAACTTTCGCCATGATCTAAATGAACGGCAACAGGTACTGAGGCATTTTTAGCTTCATAAAGAGCGATATCAACCACACGCTTGCGGCTGTATTTCATAGCTCCTTCGGTAATTGCCAGCATTACTGGGCTGCGTGTTTCTTCGGCGGCTTCCATGATGGCCTGGGTGGTTTCTAGATTGTCAGTATTAAATGCACCAACTCCGTATTTATTAGCTCTTGCATGTACTAAAAGATCTGATCCTGAAACGAGTGGCATATATTTCCTTTCTTTTTGTCTATTGAATGATTAGACAAATCCTGTGACATCAGAGATAGGTAAGTATTTTGGCGATACTCTCCTGCGGTGAAAGTAGATCGGTATTGATAATAAGTTTAGGTTCGTTAATCGGGTCAGCAGCAGCTTTAATTCTTTGATAAAGCGCAAAATCACGGTCTTTGGCTAAGTGATTTTGGGCATCTTGTTCCAAACGTTTTTTACTGCTTTCCTCCGAGCAGATGCACTCGATAATGCGAAGCTGGGTATTGAGCTGAGTTGCTGTTTGTTTAAGGGCTTCTATTTGATAGCCTTTAGAATAAGTTCGTCCATCAAGAATAATTTTAGGTTGAGGACTTTTTTGCAGGTAGTACGCACAGATCTGATAGCTGATATTGACACAGAGATCATTTTGGGCTGCGCTGTAGTCTACATGTTCGGCAAACAAACAATCTCGCAAGCTGTCTTTATCAAGCAGTATAGCCGAAAGGGTTTGCTGAAGTTTTTTGGCAAGGGTGCTTTTACCCGTGGCCTGAAGACCTGCAAAGGCAATCAGCATAGTCTAGGCAACCTGCTTATCGCCGCGACCCATCATAAGCTGCACTACTTCATCATCGTTGGTTTCGCTAATGAGTCTTTCGCCTGCTATGCGTCCACGCTCGAGCACCACAATACGGTCACTCACATCAAAAATATCTACCAGATTATGCGAAATAAAAATAATTCCTACCCCTTGAACTTTTAACCTTTTGATTAAGTCTTTAACCTCGCGCTGCTCAGGTACACCAAGTGCAGCAGTGGGTTCGTCCATGATCAAGACCTTAGCGTTCCAATAGACAGCTCTACTAATCGCAATGGCTTGGCGTTGTCCACCTGAAAGGTAGCGCACCGGGATACTTAAATCATTGACCACAATACCTAAATCTTTGAGAGATTTTTTAGCTTCTTCGCGCATCAGTTTGCGATCTAATACGGGTAAAAAACCAAAGGCCGTGGTCATTTTTTCGCGCCCTAAAAATAAGTTAACCCCAACATCTAGGTTATCAGCTAGGGCTAAATCTTGATAAATGGTTTCAATGCCAAGGTCACGGACTTCCTGAGTATTTTTATTGGTAATATCGTGATTCTGATATGTGATGCTACCACTATCAGGATTGTAAACACCAGAAATCATTTTGATTAGCGTAGATTTTCCTGCGCCGTTATCGCCGGCAAGTGCTAATACTTCACCAGGATAAAGCTCAAGCGAGACATCTCTCGAGGCTTGGGTTCCTCCAAAGCGTTTACTGACATTGCGTACTGAGAGTAAAGGGGTCATTTGCTGTCACTGCCACGAATCAAACGGTCACGAAATTGATCAATAAGCACAGCTAAAATAATGACTAGTCCAACGGCAATAAATTGCCAGTAAGAAGGTAACTGAATAAAGACCAGTCCAAATTGAATAATAGCCAAAATCAGGGAGCCAATAACTGTACCCATAACTGTACCGCTACCACCGGTTAGACTTGCGCCACCAATAAATACCGCCGCTACAGCATTGAGTAAAATAGGATCTCCAGCATCAGGTTTGCCGCCAGAAAAACGCCCCATATTGATAAGACCAAACATAGCAGCAGTAAAGGCACTAAGAATGTAAAGAGTAATAGTGAGTCTGGTAGTGTTTACGCCAGCTCGCACCGCAGAATTAAAATTGCCGCCCATGGCATAGGTATAAACACCAAACTTTGTACTCGAGAGCAGATAGTGAAAGATGAGTACCAGAATAGCCGTGACTACAACGGGAATGGGAATACGAAAAAGATAACCATTACCAAACTCTCTTGCGACTGTGTTCTTAATAGCGACTGTAGAACCACCTGCAATTAAAAATGCGACTCCTCTGGCTACGCCTGACATACCAAGGGTTCCAATAAAAGAAGGTACTTTAAGTTTAGCCACCATCAGACCATTAAAATAGCCAAATAATACAGCAATACTCACGCCAGCAATAACTGCTAAAATAAAAGAAACATAAGCAGGGACGCTGGTTCCTAAGAGTTTAAGAATAACCGCAGCAGCTACAGAAGCTAGACCCGAAGTAAACCCCACAGATAAGTCAATACCTGCTGCAATAATAACCAGGGTGAGTCCAAGTGCCATCATCAGGTATTGGGTGGTATAGAGCAAAACACTTTGTACACTGCTTAGATTAAATACAAAGGTATTTACATTAGGGTTATTATCAAAGCGTGACCACAACTCAAAAAAAATCAGTACAAAGATAAGAAAAAACCATGACCAGGCCTTGGTTAAAAATTTTAGAAAGCTAGTATCCTTTTTTTGTGATTGACTTGTCATTGATCTCCAAAATAATGTGGGGCAGTTTTTGGCTGCCCCACACAAGAGGTATTACTCTGAGTAAATAAATTTAATAACGTTGGGGTCAGTGATGTTGTCTTTGGTCATGATGGTGTAACCAGTTCCAATATGGGGTGGAACGGGGTGACCACTGATATGAGCAAAAGCAGTCATCACGCCGTAATAGCCAATCTCAAAGGGGTGTTGGGCAATGGTCATATCAACCAATCCTGAAGCAATTTGATCAACAATAGACTGTGGCGCATCGAAAGCAATAACGGTTACTTCGCCACCTTTACCAGCAGATTCTACGCCGTTAGCAGCACCAAGAGCCGAGAACAAGTTGGCACCAAATACACCTGCTAAATCAGGGTTAGAAGCTATTACAGCTTGAAACTGAGCAGCAGCAGTTGCAGAGTCATCTTCGTTGTACTGAGTTTCTAAAACTTTTACATCAGGGCAGATTTCAGCAATACCAGCTTTGAAGCCTTCTTCGCGCTGGTCAGTTGTTGAAATACCAGGATTTACGTTAGACACGTAAACTGAACCTTTACCACCAATGGCATCACACATGGCTCTAGCACCAATTTTGCCACCAGCAACATTGTCAGAAGCAATATAGGACATAGGGAAGTCGCCATCGCCTGCGCCATCTTGATATTTACCGTCATCAATAAAAGTATCTACAGTTACAACAGCAATACCAGCTTCGATAGCTTTACGCAAGGGCTCAATAAGCTGAACTTTATCTGTAGGTGCAATAAGAATTGCGTCAGGCTTGCTGGCAATCACTGCGTCTAGTACAGGAACTTGCTCGACAGGGTTAAAGTTGGGTGCGCCTTGAAAATCAACAGTGATACCAAGGGCTTCGGCGGCAGCTTGCGCACCTTTGTTCATAGTGATATAGAAAGCGTCAGTGGTTAGGCCAGGAATCAAAACGATTCTTTTGGTTTGTGCTTGTGCAGCAAACATACCTAAAACGAATAAAACAACCAATAATTTACGCATACTTTTTCTCCTTTATGAAAATCTTTCTCCCAGAATGCTTACTTTACGACCAGGTGTACTTTACAACTAGGTTTACTTTACAACCAGTTCCGCCTCACCTCCTTGGCTCGAGCTATAGCCAGACTCGAGATGAAGTCGAGCGGGTTCAACAAAAGCGTCGTAGAGGGGCAAGGTTGCAGCTCCCAATGCGGCACTGTGCTCATCAGTTTGACCTAAAACAATTTGCCCTCTATGGCGTTTCCCGCGCATATAAAAAGGCTCACTGCATCTTAGGATTTCGGATTGTAGATAGCGCAATACACCTTGTGAAACTTGTCCACCTAAAATGATGGCATCTAAATCAAGTAAGTGATCAACGGAAACAATGGTTGTTGCTAGGGCTGAGGCGGCGGTATCTAGGCGGGCCAAAAGTTTGACATCTTTTTGTTCAAAGCCTTGTTGAACTGCCAAAACAGAGTTTTTATTATAGGGTAATCCCTGAGCGAAGGCTTCTAAACTAACGATATCTTCTAGGTAGTGCATTTGCCCTTGGTGGGGCAAAAGCATGTGGCCAAATTCAGCCGCGTTAAGGCTGCTTCCACGGTAAACATGACCGTTTAAGAACAAGCCTCCGCCTAAACCCTCACAGATATGGATATATAAAAAGTTTGGATAATGTCTTCCTGCACCGTACCAATATTCACCAATGGCTGCTGCGGTGGCATCATTGTCTAGATAAACGGTGAGGTTGGTAGCTTCGGCAAGCTGATCCCTTAGGGGAATACCGACCCAAGTTTCTGAAAGTTGAGGGGCACTAATGGTTCCTGTTTCAATATCTAAAGGCCCAAAGGTAGCAAGCCCCACCCCACGAAAACGGCTGGCATGTTGCTGGGGATAAAGCTCTTGAACCAAATTCTTCAAATGCCCCAAAGCTTCTAGTGGACTAGGGGCCTGATCTAGGAGGATTTGTCGCTGGCCCAACACTTCACCAACTAAATTCACCAGAACGCCTTCGATCATATTGCGCTCTAAGAAAAGACCTAGTGCGTAAGCACCATCGGCGCACAGCTCGAGTTCAATAGGGGGTTGACCACGCTGTGGGGAACGCCGACCCACTTCACGCACTAAGCCTTCACGAATCAGTTCTGCTACTAAGTTTCCAACAGCAGGAGCACTAAGCTCAATCTCTTCAGCAATTTCATTACGGCTTAGTTTGCTCACCTTGCGAATAAGATTGAGAATACGTGAGCGATTGTAGTCTTTGGTTTTAACAGCATTAATAGACATTACAACCCTCCCAAGGTTGAGAAATTACAAGCTCGAGTGGCACAAAAAGACATAGGATTGTCTCGAGTAATGAATAATGTGACATTAAGTTAAAATAAATAATTTAATTTGTCAAGAGCTAAAGTTCGGTTTAGAAAGTTTGTTTATGTAGCTTTAGGGGGTTTGTTTGATAAAAGTATAGAAGATATTGATACGCCTGCTGCAAACGCAAAGCAAGATTATCCATTTACTTCACGGCTTTCAGGGTAGCCTCGAGTCGCTCCACGACATCAATCGCCTCTTTCACTTCCCTAGCTGCTACGTCAACAACTTCAGCATGAGAAAGCGGGTTCATAATCAGTCTTCGGTAAAGCTCGACTTCTTTTTGCAATGCAGCCTCAACAACAATGACATTAGCTTTTTGCCAACTGAGAATGCCTCGCCAAAAGTCTTCACTGGCCAACCGCCTCGGGTTAGAGTCATATTTCACGGACACGCTTTTTCGCTCACAAAACTTCTTGAGACAGGCTTCAAAAGCTGAACGCATGTAAACAGCCGCAGCTTTGTAGTCAAAATTCGCTAAATAATGACGGGCTGTTTGTAATAACGCTTCATCGTCGAGAATAGGAATTTCCAAACCTGCATTGACTGGGCAATGAAATTTGACGGAACGCCAGTCACTTTCAGACATTTCTTGTCGAATAACCTCAAACCAAGTGGGGTCATAGGTAAGAAGAACAAGCTGATAGTCAGTGAAGTAATCCTTCAAAACTTTTAAGACGGGCAAGCGGTTAAACATATCAAGCCCAATCAGCACGTCATCGAGAACGAGCAGCCTTAAATCACTAGGAGGCTCGAGTAACGCTGCCGCAAAATAAATCGAAAGGGCGATGGCAGAAAGCCGTGCTTCGTTCAAAAATTGTTGATGCTTCCCAAGGGGCTTCCCATGAAAGGTCGCTGTGAGCTTGATTTCTTGACCCAACAATGCTTTAGAAGCAGAATCATAACCAACTCCTGCAAAGTCAAAACTCATTTCCACTTTGTCATCAAACAATCTCAAGATTTCTGCAGCTTTACCTTTAAGTTGCTCGAGCTTGACAAAAAGACCACGATTAAATTCCCCTATCTGTGTTTGTAACACCTCGACGTGCCTGGACGTATTTCGTTTGGGAATACTTGACTCGACAAAACGCCATTCCTCTAAAATTGTTCGGTTGGTAAATTCGTTGATGGATTCTGAAAGAATATTCTGAACGAGTAAATCAAAGATATTGACAGTATCTTCCACAGGTGTCAGGAAGTAGGTTCGCAAAAGACTTTTGTAATCGAGGAAGCGTTTGGTTTTAGCAGCGTCTGAAAGCACCGTGACCTTGGTATTGCTTTGACTGTCATCTTCTGACCAGGTGTAGACAGCACCGTCTTCTAAAGTCAGGCGCACGTAACCGCTATTCACACTACTAGAAAAAATGTTTTTGTAGTCGGAAAGAGAAAGAACGTCACGGCTCGAGTCCAAAAAACGCTGCAAGGCTTGATAGAGAGACGTTTTACCACTGCCATTCTCACCATAAACCAAGAGATTTTTACAAGCATTGTGCAAGCTGATTTCGTGCTTGCCGTAAAAGCCCTTAAAATCACAGATGTCAATGTGTTTGATTCGCATAGCCTTGACTATTACTTTATCTTAACCATGTGACAGACAGAAGAGATTAGGGCAAGACTCGAAAGTGAAGTGTACTTGCCACTTTGCTAAGGCGAAAGTCATTGGTCCAAAACTCGCTGCATCCGTAGTAAATTATTCCCAGCTAGCTCTTTCTTCATTAAGTCGCTGGTCAAGGGCTTCCAAAGGTTGACCTGGCTCAGTGGATGCCTCAATTTCATCAAGCAGTTCTAGCAATTTAGTGTTTTCTACCATATCTTTTTCTTCACGTAAAATAAGCACTTCGACACGCCCAGGCTGAATGCTATCAGGGAGTTGTAACTTCAACTCTCGGCTGGGTGGAACGGTGGCTAGTAATTTGACCGCTTGCATAGCCAAAGTTTAGCACACGTTTTGCTCTTCCCGCCAAAGCCTAAAAGCCACTCAGTCCTCATATCCCTTCGTCATTGCGAGGAGCATTTTGGGGTGAAGAAATCATCAATAAAGTTGTAAGTGGCGTTTGGAATCAACGAGCGACGAAGCAATCTCACTTGACTGGTTAAACGAAAAGAGGTTTTTATACCGTTTAGACATCACTTTTATGCTTGGTCAGAGCAGGGAGATTGCCGCCCGGATGCAGCAACGCTTGGCTGTATCAATATTCAAAACACTCTACACGGAGGCTCGCAATGACGAAAGAATGTGGTGTAAGTCGTCGCCTAGACTTTTGCGCCTAGACTTTTGCACAAAGCCCCCTCCTTCGTCATTGCGAGGAGCGTTTTGAAGTGAAGGACTCGTCAATAAAGTTGTAGTGGCGTTTGGAATCAACGAGCGACGAAGCAATCTCACTTCACCACTCAAACAAAAAGAGGTTTTCATACTGTTCAGACATCACGTTACTGCAAAGTCAATGACGGAAGATTGCTTCGCGGATGCGGTAGTGATTGACTGGCTTGATATTTCGACCACTCTTCACTTACGCTCGCAATGACGAATTAGGTGGGTGAGGGGTGGGTGTTTTTGCCTTGGATGAGGCGCACGACTTCTACACTGTCTAGGAAATACACCAGTTTCCGCACGGGATGGTTGGGGTCATGCAGCTTATCAAAGAGGGTGCGTAGCATCTCCAAGTCGTTTTTGCCAGTGAGGGCAGGGAAGGTTTCTGCTGAGACCACTGCGAAGGGGTGGCGGTCTGCTGCGTGGAGTTCATCGGGGAGATAAAGCTCGTACACGAGGGCATCTATAACCTGTTCAAAGAAACGAATCATTAACTTGTCTTTGGGATTGGTAAGCGTTTGGTTGGATAAATAAAGAAGATATTCGACAAGTTTAGTTATTAGCTGTTTTACATCATCACTTGGCTTTGCAATAGGAATTTGCTGCATGTAATCTGTAAATGCACGAAGATAACCACCGCGCACACTGTTTGAAATTAAACTGTAGAACCACTCAATAAGTTTGGAGTTAAACAAACCAGATAACCAAACTTCAGTTGTGGGAATGAAATAACAAGTATTTCCACAATAAAAGTTTTCTCTATCAACCATAAAACTTTGTTCAGAGTAAATATCTGGATATATTATTTTTGACTCGTTAAAAGCATCCCAGTACACACAAGCTCTCAATTCCCAAAAGTAATGTCCTTGGTCATAACGGTTGATAAGTCCATCACGGAATTGTTGAAAATGTTTGTGAATAGCTGGATACGTTTTGGCAAATATCTTTTCGGCTTTGTCATCTGCTTCACCGCTCCAAAGATGTTTTTTGTTTTCAGACGACTCAATCTTGACTAGATACTGTTCGGCAAATTCTGTTTTCCATCTTTTTACATCCCGTCCGCGTAAGAAAGGTTTTAGAACTTCAGCACTTTTGGGGTCTTCTTTAATCAGGCAGTCTCTCGTGGCACGGTCCACCACAAAGGCTTCATTGAGACCTGTTTTAATGCCATAGTAAAACCGTCCATTCACGTATTCGCCTAGCGGTTTGCCTGCTTTGCGTAGTTTGTCCAGCAAATCTAGCACGGTGCTATTCTCTATCCGCCAGCCATCATTGCCCAAGCTGCTCTGCGGCATCATAAAGCTGTCTGTTTCCATGATGCTGCGGAACCTAGTAATTTTGTCTCGTTGTGTAGCAATGTCGTCTTCTTGTTTCCAAGACAGCAGGCGCATTTCGTTTCCGTTGGGGCGGGCTTTTTGGGTTAGCAAAATGCTGGGGTAGGCAATCGCGGTAAAGACGGGCGCGTCACCAAAGTCAATCAGTAAACGTATGCGGCTTTGCTGACTAAGAAGAAAGCGTAATTGTTTACCGTAACCACTGCGAAAGTATTTGTTCGAGCAGATGTACGTCAGTACACCACTGGGTCTAAGAAGTTTGAGGGCGCGGGCAAAGAAATAAACGTAGAGGTCTGCGGTGCCTACATAGAAGCTGTCATCGTCATAATTCTTTTTGAGCATGGGTTTTAAGTCTTTGATTTTCTCTTGGCGCACGTAGGGCGGGTTACCAAGCACGATGTCAAAGCCGTCTAGGTCAAACATCCAGTGGGTATCGAAGAACTTCGCGGATTGATTGGGGTTGTAGGGGCTCCAGTGTGCGAGTTCCTTGGCTTCTGCGGGGTTGCTGGCAAACCCTGACGCGGTGATTTTGTCGGCAATCTCTTGGCGAATTTCACGGTCACGGTTGCGAAGGGCTTTTTTCTTGGTGTAGTTTCTTTCATAGAAATGCTTGTCGTGAATGTCTTTAAGGTCTTGCTCGAGCTTGGCTACTTCGGGCGGTTTGATACCTTGATCGAGGCTGTAAATCTCGAGGCTATTTGCTGCGACAAATCTCGTTTCTAAGTTGGGCAAGGGCAAAATGCCTCTATTTTCTTTGCTGTCGTCGGTTTTTTGGTCAATCACCAGCGAGATAAAACAGCGCAATTTGGCAATCTGTACGGCAATCGGTTGAATGTCTACACCGTAAATACAGTTTTCAATAAGGTAAAGTTTTCTGGCATAATCTAAATCTGTGCGGTCTTGGTCAAAGGCTTGCTCTAATTGCGTGAGGCGTTCCTGTAGCGTGACTTCTGCTTGTTGACGAACTTCTTTATCACTAATTTTTCTAGCCGTTTCCAAATCTGCTTTAATGGTTTTAACTTTGTCGTCAATCTCTTTTTTAATGCGTTCGTTTTGCTGAGCTTTCCAGCGCTCGTTATTTTTGTCCAGTTTTCCAAGCACGTACACGAGTTTTTGCAACACACCCATCGGAAACGCACCCGAACCACAAGCAGGGTCTAAGATGTCCACTTTGTCAATAGCAGCAATGAGCCGCGTGATTTCATCACCCTTAAACTGATGGGTTTCGTTGGTGTAACTCAGCAACTGGCGAATACGGCGTTCTAGTGCGTCAGGCTCGTTGGGGGCGTGGGTCGGGGCCAGCATCGCGCCTTCGTCTTTTGCAGCAAGGAGCGGAGCCTGTTTACCTGAGCCTGGCACGTAGTTGGCGTGTCCATCCGAGAGCTTGGTATGAAAGTAGGCAATCAGGGCTTCGTCTACCATGTAGTCCACAATCTCGCGGGGGGTGTAGAACGAGCCTGTTTCTTTTCGGGCGGTGCTTTCGGTTTCTGGGTTATAGGCAGCTAGCAAGTTTTCAAAGACTCTGCCCAAAAGTTCGGGGTCTAGGGCGACTTCTTCTTCGATGGGCGTGTTCTCGGTAATCGTGAATTTGTAACGTTTCAAAATCTCGAGGAGTCCACTCGCTTTATAACGTTTGCCTTTGGTGGAGTAAAAACTATTGAGGTCTACAGATTGCTCTTGGGCAAAAAACAGTTCATTGGGTACGTTGGCACGTTTCGAGACTGTCGTGGAGAAACCGTCTATTCTCACTTCAGGTTTACCTTCGTCACGTTCATCTAAGCACTCGAAGAGTCCGCCGTTCAGAAAAGGAACATCCGCAAATAGCTCAAGGGCTTTCGCTGCATCAGTAAACATGTCTTCGTAGCGATATAAACCATGCACTGTGTAACCAGGATTGCTGCCTTGGTAACTCTTTTTAGAAATGAAACGGCGACTTTTAGCTTGATCGCGGTTCATTTCTGTATTGAGCGTAGCAAAAAACAGGTTTTGCAAAACAGCTTGATAGTAGGTGCTATCTTGCTTGTCGGTTGCGTTAAACGTCTTGAGAATAGTTTTGAGCTTGGCAGGCTCGAATAGGTCATCAGGCACGAGGTTTTTTTCTTTGAGAAACCACACAAAAATCAGCCGCGTAATAAGGCGAATGAGGTTAGCTTGGTTGTCTTTGGCATCTTTGGGGAATTTGAGATGCGGGTGACTCGAGGCCCAATAAAACCAGTTAGCAAGTTCCTTGAAGAATTTCTTGTTGAGTTCGCTACTGTCTAAAATACCGCGCCAAGCACGCTCGAGTTCTACAAAGGTTCCTGGTAACTTAGTGGAAAACAGTTCAGTGCGGGAAAGGTCTTCTAAAATATCCAAGTGAGCGCGGTGGAGGGTTTCTTTTTTCGTGCTGATATCTTTGATGAGCGAGACGCGCTCGAGGACATCTCTGGTTTCATTTCGCAGATTCACACGGCGTTGAATCACTGAAAGCGTGACGTGCTCACCAATTTTGAATAACACGAATACAGGTAGGTTAAAAAGTTTATTGAGTGTGCGTGTGAAGTCAGCAAGTTCTTTGCGGCTGTAGGTTTTTGAGGTTAGTTCCAGAACTACAAAGACATAAGAGTCAACGATGGCATTATCAAACTTGCCCCCGCTAAAAAGTGTGCCTTGACCAGCCAAGCGAAGGTCTTCTACGGTAAGTTGAAAAAGTAGATGAAATTTTTTGACGACAGGCTCCAAAAGTTTAAGGAGGTCTAACCGCTCGGGATAATTTTCTTGGGCAAATTCTTGAAGTTCTGTAAAGGAATTGATGTCAAGGGAGCGTTTGCCTTCGTACCCTAAATTTCTCCAAAACGCCAAGGCTGCATCTTTAAGGTAAGGCTTACCTAAGTCAGTGAGGGAAATCTCAATACTTTGCCTAAGGTCTATCATGCGCTCTCCGAAATAATAAGCCAGTTTTGTAGGGTGCGCTCAGCGCACCAAAACGGTGTCGTTTGGAATAAAAAGCCGTTTATTTTTGGTTCGCAGTGGTGCGTTTTACGCACCCTACACATTTCTACTAGGGCACTGTACGAAGTAACAGATTTAGACAACAACACACTAAAGGGAGTACACAGCCAGTGTGTCAGATGCCTCCATTCCGCTACCGCTTCAGCCGGCATGGTTATGAAATGATACGAAGCAACACATGAGGGTGCAAAGCGGCGGTTCAGGGTGAACGGTGCAGATATTGGCTTTACCTTCATGAAGCTGGCTCCGTGATGATGAGCCAAGTTATAAGTTCAAACTGGCTTTCGTCTTCTGGTGCGTCTTCTTGTTTCGGCAAAAGTGCATCTCGTCCAGAAAAAAGCTGTGTCATGGCGCGGCGTTTGAAGGTTTGGCGAATGGAAGCAAGGGTGGACTCGAGCAGCTTGCTATAGCCTGCCATCTGTTGTCCATTTTGCGTTGCATCATCAAACAAGTCGTGAAGGTGCTGTTTGGCTTCACTTTCATCAGCGCAAAGGCTACGGTAAAGGTCTAGGATTTGCTTAGGTTGCGCGTGACTCAGGCGCACGTTGCCATCTGCTTGCACGTAAACGAGGTAGTGTGGGTGTAAAGGGTTGAGGCTCGGGTCATCGCTCGTAGTAAGCTGGCGCAAACAGAAAATCACGCCTGGTTTTGCTGCTTCACTTGCTTCAACCATCCCAAAAAGTCCGAGTGGCGCATTTTCGATGAGCTTACGGTTGACATCTAAGAAATTCATCAGGTCAGCACGGAAGTCGTCGAGGCTAAAATCTGCTAGCGTCACGCTTTCGTTGAGGTCTTCTAGGTCAAGCACTTCGTCTTTGAGGCGCAGGAGTTGTTGGTCGCGGTAGCTTAGCTCGAGACGAATTTGCTCAGGCGTAAGCGGATTGTCTTGCCCCGTCGCCGCGAGGTCTACAAGTGCCATTCTTGCTTCGACACGGTTTTTGAGGTCGAGGTAGGCATTGAGGTCTTCGGTAGGCCAGAAGTTCACCATTTGAATCGCTTCATTCTGACTACCAATGCGGTCAATACGCCCGAAACGCTGAATGAGCCGCACGGGGTTCCAGTGAATATCATAGTTGATGAGGTAATCGCAGTCTTGCAGGTTTTGTCCCTCAGAAATACAGTCAGTAGCAATGAGCAAATCAATCTCTTCATTTTGTGGAAGGCCTGGCAGCTTGTCACGTTTTTTAGCTCTCGGTGCGAAGTTTGTCAGAACAGTATTGTAGTCACTTTTGCCAAGTGTTGTGGCGTTTTCGCCCGTGCCAACAACAAGTGCTGCATGAACACCGAGGTCGTCTTTTGCCCAGTTTTTGAGATTATCGTAAAGATAACGGGCTGTATCAGCAAAGGCAGTAAAAACGAGTACTTTGCGGTTGGATTCACTTTGTTTGGTTAGGGTTGGATGCTTGACTTTTTGCTCGAGTAATTTTTTAAGCTCGTCGAGTTTAGCATCACGCCCAGGCTTAATAAGGTGTGCTTGTTCATAAACTGCCATCAGTTGTTCTTCATCTTGGCGTAGGTCTTTGAGCCACTTATCAACATCTATATGCCGCAGGTCATAAGGTACTTTTTGCCCTACTTGCAGGGCAGCCTGCAAGTCTTCATCATCAAACGTTTCAGGCAAGGGAACATCGAACACCCCTTGTTTTGTCAAGTGCTGGAAGTCCACAAGTTTTTCTCTAAGCCCTTTAATTTTTTCCAAAGTGCGTTCTAGCGTTAAGGTAAAAGAATAAATGGAACTCTTCGAGCCGTTTGAGAAAGTTGACTTTCATCATAGCTACAAGATAATTTTCGCGGTCTTTTTGGCTAAAGTTTTTGACCTTATCCCGTTCATAAAGAGGTTGAAATTCTTTGCGAACATAAGGATAGGGGTTAAAGAGTGACAAACGGTAACCCGAAATTTGCGTGTTAATCGCTTCAAAGCTCGGGAACATATTGCGCTTGTCCACGTGGGCATAAATAGAAATAGGCTTGTGGCGTTCAGGGAAACCACCCAGACGCTCGAGCGTGTCAGCATAGTAGCGGCGGACGTGTTCTCTCGAGCGTGCAAGAGTGAGTTCATCGAGCAGACTAAAGAAACTCGCGTTGAGCCGCAAAAGTAGAGATTCAGTATTTTGCTGTCCTTTTTCTGCCCAGGTATTAAAGTCCCGTTGTGCGACACCTAGCAATCCTTTTAAACTAGAGACACCAATGCTTTCCTTAAAACCAGCATCATTCCCACTGCTTAACAACATGAGCTGATTCCGCAAATCTGAAAGCGTGTTGTTGACAGGTGTTGCTGAAAGTAATAAAACTTTACTGGGGATACCCGCATTTAAGATGTCCTCGAGAAGCCTTTCATAACGACTCTTGCGGATGATGTTTCCCTCTTCATCACGGCGGCTTTTGGTGTTATTGCGAAAGTTGTGGGATTCGTCTATTATCACGAGGTCATAGTTTGACCAGTTCAGAGTAGCTAAATTGATGTCACCCACCAGGCCACTTTCACGACTCAAATCAGTATGAGATAGCACTGTGTAAGCAAACCGGTCACCCAAAAAAGGGTTAAGTGGGCTATTGTTCTGGACTTGATAAATGGTCCAGTTTTCTCTGAGCTTTTTGGGGCACAAGACAAGAATACGGTAATTCAGCGTTTCAAAATACTTCATCACTGCAAGTGCTGTGTAGGTTTTTCCGAGGCCTACGCTGTCTGCCAAAATGCAGCCATTGTGCGTCAGGAGCTTGCGTATAATCGCTTTTGCGCCATGCTGCTGAAACTCGAAGAGCGTTTGCCAAATATCGCTATCATAAAGATGTTCTGGTTGTTTAAGGGATAAATACGGGTCATCTACACCACGTCCGAAGAGGTGATAGAGGGTTTTGAAGTAAAGAAACTGTGGTGAATTAGGAAGATAGAGACGCTCGAGATGCCTTAGAACCTCCTCTTTTACGTCTTGTACTAACTCTTTATTCTGCCAAACCTCGTCAAACCAGGCTTTAAGATCATCACGGTCCCTATCATCGGTGACTTCCATATTAAGTTCGATATTACTGTGTTTGCTGAGCCCTAAACCTTGCACCGTAAAATTCGAGCTACCTAATACGGCGCGGGCATAGTCACCTTGGCTAATATGATACATCTTGCCATGTAGTAACCCTGCTTTTTTAACAGAACGCATCTCGACTTTGCCACGAATCCAAGCAGCACAAGCCTTGGCAATGTGACTTTGTTCTAAATAGCTTGCCAATTGAAGCTGGTCTTTGGCAATATCAAAGCCTGGTGTGCCATTACGTTCGTGATCGAGTATGTTAATAAAGTCGGGCTCTCCAAAGAGAAAGTGCACCCGCCGCAAAGCCTCGAGTTTGTCAGCTAGAGCTTGATAAGCATAAATTGTAAAATAAGCAGAGGCAACAGAAAGGTCTGAACCTGCACGGAGTTTTTCATGGAGGTAGTTACCAACAGTATCTCGAGTACGGTTATCTAATAACCTAGAAATAAGAGGCTGGGCTATCATTTGAACTCTATTGTACTTATTTTCATTATGTTGAAGGGTAATGGGTCTAAAAAGGTCATGTGGTAATTTATAATAGTTAATCCTTGAGTAGGACCAGATTGTCTCGGTGAATCACTTCATCAAAGTCTTTATATCCCAGGATTCCTTCAATTTCACTGCTTTTCTTACCTTTGATGCGTTCTAGCGCGTCATGTGAGTAGTTGCTTAAACCGTGAGCTACAACATTATCTTGATAACGAATCGCAATCGCATCGCCAAAATCAAAATGACCCTTGACATGGGTAAGACCACTGGGAAGTAAGCTGCGCCCATTTTGTAAAGCTTTGAATGCACCAGCATCAATGGTAATACTGCCCTTGGGTTTTTGTTGTGAGAGCCAGGCCTTGCGAGTAGGTAAATTCCCTTTAGCTAAAATGCGTGTACCGTTGATTTGACCCTTGGCCAGTGCCTCTAAACCTGCACCACCGCCACCAATAATTAAGGTTTCAATGCCAGCTTCAGCAGCAATTTTGGCAGCACGAATTTTTGTGACCATGCCGCCTGTACCCCGTGATGATCCTGCTTTACCCGCCACTTTCTCAACATTTTTTAAGTCTTTAACTACCTCAATGCGTTTGGCCTGGGGATTACTGCGTGGGTCACTATCATAAAGCCCGTCTACATCGGTAAGAATAATCAGCGCGTCGGCATCCACCAAATAGGCCACCCAAGCCGAGAGCGTATCGTTGTCACCAAGTTTAATCTCAGAGGTTGCTACGCTGTCATTTTCATTGACGATGGGAATAGCACCTAGTTTTAGGCTAGCTTCTAAAGCATTCTTGGCATTGACATAACGCTCACGCTCTTGAATATCAGAGGCTGTTAGCAGGATTTGAGCTACCGGCAAGGGTGCTAAAGCCCTGGCCCAATCCAGCATTAGCAGAGTTTGCCCTACGGCAGCAGCGGCCTGTTTTTCGGGTAGCGTTAAAGGCAAACTTAGGCCCAGTCGTTCACGACCTGCGGCTCCTGCACCAGAAGACACCAAAACAATTTTGCATTTAAGAGCTTCTTGTAAAACTTGTGCGCCACGAGCTACAGCCCACATTTTGGGGGCAAAGATGCGTCCGCGTTCATCGGTTAGGCTGCTGGTTCCTATTTTGATAACAATGCGTTGCCAAGTCACGGTGATTATTCAACCATGTTTAGGGATTAGGGGCTAGAGGCTGGGGATTAGGGAAGAAACTTTAAGAAGGGTTCTGGAATGAGATTTTGAGCAATCAGTAAGTGTTCATTATCCTGTTTAGCCTTTCCTTCACGCTCGAGTTGTTTCAAGGCTGCTTGCACTTTACCCTGAATTTGTCGCAAGAAAACCGTATCCCAATCAGTGCCATCGGGTCTTGCTAGTTTGAGGAATTCACGATGGAAGGTCGGTAAGTCATCTAGGGGAATACGCTGCTCGAGTTCTTGCCAATTGACCCAATCTTTTTTCATAGGTATAGCTTATACCAAGTTGTGTTGTACGTTTATTTATTAGCGTTTTAACTCTTTTAGGATGTTAAAGCAAGTTGCAAAAAATTGATTTTCTTTTTGCTGTGCGACATTTGAGGATAAGTGTTGGGTGAGCGACTAAACTTATCCTAAACTAACAGCTATCCATCATTTCGCAAGATGTCCACTTAAGAACTCGAGGTGGATAGTGTGTCCACCTCGAAATAGTTTCGTCTGGATTTTATACATTCAGGATATGACAACGGCATTATGCAAGGTACTTAAATATTACTCAAGTGGCAGGTTAGCAGGTGGTGGGTTGAAGGCCAAAAAGCCAAGATCAATGCCTTTCAGTCCACTTAAAATAACTGAAGGTGTCGGATTACCAGAGCTTGTTAGCTGTGCAGCGGTAAATTTCACTACAGTGCTGCTGGTATTACTTACCCAGAGGTTACCAGAGGCGTCGAAAGCCAGCCCTCCGGGGGCTGCTAAACTATCACCTATTGCCTTGATAAGCACTTCTGGTATAGGCGTACCAGAAGTGCTTAGTTGATCGGGTGTAAATTTCACTAATGTACTTAACCCCTGGTTGCTTACCCAGAGATTGCCATCCTTATCAAAAGCTAGACCGCTGGGGTCGGCCAGGGTTGCATCACCGGTGATAGTGGTGCTTAGGATGATATCGGGTGAAGAGTTTATCGTGCCACTAAGTGTATGGGGATTGGCAAATTGATAAAGGGATTGACTAAATAGATTGCTAAACCATAAATGTCCGTCTTTATCAAAGGCGATGCCAGTAGGACCCCTTAAGTTGTCGCTTCCGTCGTCAATAATTGTTACGGCCGGGATGGGGCTGCCAGAAGTGCTTAACTGGTCAGGGCTATACTTGACCACAGTGGCGTTACCTCGGTTGGTGACCCAAAGGCTGCCATCTTCTGCAAAGGCCAGTGCTGTGGGGTTTAAGTTCCCACTGATGATGACGCTGGGCGTAGGAGGGTCAGTTAGGGGTTGGCTGAAGTCGTATTTTCTGATTTGATTGCCGTCCCAGTTGGTGACCCAAAGGTTGCCATCTTTGTCAAAAGCGACTCCCTGTGCCGAAGGCGTATCGGATAACACTCTGGCTGGTGGCTCATCATTGCTACTAGCCAGTTGGCTTGCATCAAAGGCTGCGATGTTTCTTGAAGTGTAATTGGGAATCCATAGTAAACCCGTTCCAGGAACGGGTTTATAGCTTACAGTGGCCTTAGTAAGTTCATTCCCTTTGACCTCGAGGTTACACGAGGAGGTGATAGTAGTGATACCCAAGTTGCAATCTGCTTTGCCATTGTAGAGGGTTTCAATACCGTTTAAATTCTCCCGTACCTCGTTGGCACTTATTTTGTAATCGCCTGGAGCGAGTTCGACAAGTGTTCGTGTATTCGTTAGCGTTTGCTTGAAGGCATTGGGTCCTGTCACGGTTACGCTTGCTGAAACACCTATGGGAAGTTCAAAGATGTCCACTCTGAGATTTCCGTTTGCTATTTGAGCAGGATTGATGGTGATCGTGGCCTGGTCAGTTGTATTGCCTTCAACTAGGGATGCACTGAGTGTTGCCGTTTGTGGACTTGCGGTGCTTGCAGGTGGGATGTAGTCGGTGTTTGGGCCAGAAGTCTTTGAGAGGCTACCAGGGCCCTGGAGTGACCATGTGATTTCACCACTACTGTTGCTTGCAAGTGCTTCAAAAGGCGAGGGAGCATTGCCTGCAAGGATAGTCAGGCTAGAAGGTGTAACAGTTAAGGTTGGCGTAGATGGTGTGGTGGCGGGGCAGGCCGTGAGAAAGAGTATCAGTGATAAAAACCAGATGTGTTTAGGAGACATTCTGTCAATTCCTTTCAGAGTCTATAGCAGGTATGCTTCGCATTCATTTCATAGCAGCAAATTTGATCTCACCCGTAGGTAAACTCAGGGTTCGGTGCTGGTTGTAAACACATTCATTCTTAAATTTATTATGCTGGATTTCGATGTGAGTGTTCGACTGAGGTTACACCGAAGTCTCAGTCGAACGATGGGTTTTTGGGGAGATAACTATAGCCTCTACCCAGGTTTTAACAAGGGGGTCCGGCGATGATAATCGTGACGGACTTTGTGCCAACTGGGCTACCATCAAGTTTGCGGGCGGTGAGGTTGATAGTGTAAGTGTGGTTTGAACAAAAGCCAGGAAGTGTGACTAGGGTGCTCGAGCCTGTACCTATGGCTGTTCCGTCGCTACGGGTCCAGAAGAGCCGGTCACTCGGCACGGCTGTCCCGTTGCTTTCGGTAGCATGACCGACAAGGTTAATATCTACAGTGCCAAAACTATTGATGCCGATAGTCGTATTGTTTGTTGGATAGTCAATGACTACCTCGCCTGGGTTACGCACTGGATCAATGACGTTCACGAACACCCCGGCACTGGCCTGAACGCCGTATTCGCTTCTAGCAGTGAGGGTTACGGTGTGTTGTCCGGTGGTGCTAAAGGTTGTAGCCAGAGTGGGTCCGTTGCCAAGATTGCTGCCATTTTCAGACCAAACCAGCCGATTGTCTGGGATGATGCCATCTGGTAGATAGTAGCGGTCAAAGGCTTCCCCAGTGAGTGCGACTGGCACATTGACCAGAGTAGTAACACCGACACCTGCATTTCGGATGGTTACATAGGGTATGTCACTTGGGTCGGGGCCAAGCCGGAAAGATATTACCTTGACATCTTGAATGACCCCATTTTGTCTTAAGTTGATTTCAATGCGCCCCGTCACTGGGCCGCTGATAACCCCCACTGCGCTTGCTAAATTGCCGAAATCGAGATTGATCTCTTCGCGGTCGTAGGCGGAAACGCTAAAACTGGGAACAGAACGCTCGAGTTTGAAGCTGTCATTGATATAGAGTCTTGCCAGTACCTCGTAGTTTAGGGTGGTTTCGGTGATGTTGATCACGTTGAAGTTGGCTTCCAGACCACTCGAGCGAGGTAGGATTCGTCCAAACTCATTGTCGCTGGGCCAGAGACTCTTTTTAGTAGCATCATCGAAATAGTAACCACGTGCAAAGGGATTGGCATCCCAATACCAGTTAGAGATCAGGTTTCCGCTGGGGTTCTCGAAGCGCACTGTGCGGTTCATGTCCTCAGCGGTAGGTGGCGCAAGCTCTAAAGAGCCACGTCGCTCAGTTTCAGGACGGGGTTCACCCAAGACAAAGAGCGTGCCAAGTTCATCATTTTCAGTTCCTATCTTATTTTGGTCGCGGAATTGTTCCCAACTTAGGGAAGGATGCGTGCCGTTCCAACGGGCATTGCTGTCGTTAATAAAAATACCGTCGGCACTAAGACCGGTAATCACGAAAGCATGGGCGTTGCGGTCTGAGGTAGTAAGTACTGGACGCATGGGTCCCAGACCAAAGGCCCCAGTGGTTGCTAGCACAATATAGCTGCTGAAAGGTGCACTGGGAATAAGGTCAGCATCCCAAACCAGCCACTTGTAGAGATCAGTAGGAACTTTTGCTGCTTCTAGGAATGACACTACCCAGGAGCCACTAGTTGCATCTTGGTCTAGAAGGCTGGACAGATAGTAGTTGCTGACCCGTCCGGCGGGGGCTTCTGTAGGGCTATTTAGGCCGGGGAGTGCTTGGAAATAGTTGAGGTACATCGAGGTTGAGGTGGGGCTGCACCAGGGATATCCAGCCTGCCAGTAGAAGGGGACTTGCAGAGAGGTATTGTTGATGCCTTCAGCAGTAGGCTTGAGACCTTCTGAAGAAACGACTTTGGGGATGGCGTACACTCCGTAGGCCCCAGCCCGCGCTATCTCCAGTGAGGCAGTGCTGTCTTCTAGAGTAGTGGCATGAACTCGAGTTCCGGGCATCTCTTCGGTGCTGAAAGGCTTACCACTCTCGGTCACGATGTAGAGCATTTTGTCATTAGGAATATAGGGCATCTCTAAGGTAGCTGTGGTTAGCGTAGCACCTCCTAAGTCAACGCCAATTTGAGGTCCAGCAGGCTGCATCGGGTTAGATTCAATTTCAGGGGGTGCTGCCTCCACGCTCAGGGTGACAAGGGTATCCTGATTTAAGGCATTAGCTGGGATAACCAGGGTTGTACCGCCAGTTTGAAGAGTTCCACCATCGGCTGCCTTGACTGTCTGCGAGACCGTGCTTTCTTCGGTCGTGACGGTTACTTTAATACTTTTACTAACAGAACCAGCCTCATTAATTGCTGTAAGTGTATAGGTGGTATCTGCACCTGGCGAGACGACTTCGCTTGTTTGTCCTGTCACCTCTTTGCCGGGGGTGAGCGTGAGTGTATCTGCGCCTGTGACCGTCCAGGAAAGAGTGCTCGAGTCTCCTGCTTTTATGTTAGGAGAGTTAGCCGTAAAGCTCTCAATAAGGGGTTTGCTTGGGCTAGATGGGGTGCTGCTACAAGCTACTAAAAGCATTATTAAACAGGTGATGATTCTGAGTTTAGGCATATAGACTCTCCTTATTTGTATTTGTTTGAGTAAGAGGGTAGGGGTATAATCCCAGTTGTGGTTTCATCATTTCTCTTTCTATATCAGTTGAGAAGATGGTCTGGTTTATGTTGAGAGGCCTTGAAAGGATGCGCTAAAGTTATAGCCACATTGATTGCAATGACGGTTATAGGGTGAGTTGATCTTGGTGTTGCACTGGGGGCAAGAGGTTAAGAGCTTCATGCCATCATTAGAGCAAAAGCGTTCTTTGGCAGAAGCAGGTGTAGCGCGGCCGCAGCGTGGGCAAAGATGGTAGTTGATTTGTTCGACGCTCGAGGGCATAGAACCGCCACCTAAAAGAGACCCTTGTGGGGTTCTAAGTAATAACCGAGAGCTTTAAAGAAGTAGACTTGACTATGAATCTTGGGCTTGGTTTTTATAAATGAGAAAAATAGCAGCTTGGGTAGGATAAAAAGTGACATCATAAGGCTTCCTTTCGCTTTCATCATGGACTAGTCTTGGTTAGTTTTAGGTTAGGTTTTAAGGGGATTTGGCCTGCTGCTCTAAAAAAAGAGTCCATGTTTGAGGTAGGGGATTTCCTATATCACTAAAGTGGGTTTTCGCTTGGTTATAGCGTTTTCCTAAGCTGCGGTAGTTCTTTGTTCTTTGAAGGGCTTGTAGAGCCAGATAAAGATAATTTTCATTGTAGGGGTCGTAGTTGAGCAGGAACTCGGTGACTCGAGCAACTTCTTTGCTATCCCTTTCAAGCAGCATAGTGGCTTTTTCGTAAAGAGCGTGATAGAGGGTTTCTTGAACCGTATTGAGTCCTGTTTCTATCCCATCTAAATAAAGTCCGTGCCACAAGCTCACATCAGCAGTTTCCAGAAAGGTTTCGGCATCGGAATGAATATTGCCCAGTCTATAACCGGTACTGGTGGTTTGAATAAGGGCTTCACCAAAACTCGAGCGCAAGCTATGGATAAGGGTCTTAAGGTTTTGCAAGGCTTTGAGTTCATCTTGGTTTGGATAAAGTAAATCAAGGAGCGTGAGTTTACTGATTTCAGAACGTCCAGATAAACGGGACTCGAGTAGTAAGGCTAAAAATTCTTGGCGTTTACGCCCGCGGATAGTGGTTATCTGTTGGTGCTGCGAAATTTCCATGATGCCCAGAACATTTAGGCAAAGTGTAGGTTTAGACGATGGGTCACTAGAGGGTAAATCAGCCAATTCGGGAAAATAATTTTGGGCCAGGTGGACTCCATTGATGAGATTATGTTTTTCAAACCAGAAGGAGATTTTCTTAGCCTCTTCAAGGTCATGAGTTAGATGTGCAAGCTCGAGACAAATTTTTGCTGTATCAAGTTCTAACCCTAAAGGTTGAATAATAGCTAAAGCTTTTTTAAGTTCACAGAGGGCTTCCTGGGGTTGAGTAAGTGACTTGTGAGCTAGAGCGCACCCCCGCAGAATCCTGGCTTTTCTAACCAAGTTGTCTTGGCGACTATCCAAATGATCGGCTTCATGGGCTAACTCGAGGGCACTTTGAGCTTTGCCAAAAAGTGCCTCTGCCACAATGGTATAAGGAAGAGTATCCAAAACAAATCGTGGGTTATCCAGAGTTCTAGCTAAAGCCAAGGCACTATGGGCGTGTTTAGTTGCTAGGATGCGTGCATGGGGTGCTTTCCACTGGCAATATAAGTCACTTAGACTGTTATAGGTATCTACTAACCATCCGGTCATTTCACTGTGACGGTAGTAGCTTTCACATTCCAGTAAAAGCTCTTCAGCAAGCTCATAATGACCATGCTCTAAGTGAGCTAATCCTAAGGCCAGTTGGGCATTGCTGTAGAACAGGCTATGCCCCCCTCGAGCAGCTATTTGGCGGGCTTGTTCAGCATCTAAGAGGCTTTCGGAAAAGCGAGCTAAGTTTTGCAAAGCGATAGCCCGATTGAATAAGAGAGAACCGGTGCGATGATGTTGGGCATGGTCATTAAAGTGTTGGATAGCCTGGCTATAGTAAGTTACTGCTGAATTAAAATCTGATTTGGTATAACAAGCAAATCCACAAGCTTCAAGTAACAAGGCCCGTTCTTCTATAGAGAGCTGTCCTTTAAGGGTTTCATTGGCCAGATCGAGGGCTTCTTGAGTGTCACCTAAGTCTGCTTTAGAGAACGCCACATTTCTAATGGTGGTAGGTGTGGCATAAGGGTGTATTTCTGGATGCGCATCCCAAAGTTTAAGCACCTGACTTGGTTCTTGCAAATAGTGAAAAATAGTGATTTCTAACATCAAACGATGGTGATGATTCTGTTCATTTGTGGATAATGTTTTAAGTAAGTGTTCAACCTCGTTACGATTTCCATTTTGGGCCAGGTAAGCAACAAGTCGGCTAAGGATATTAAAATCATCAGGTTGAGATTGATGGGCTAACTTGAGTAATCGGATAGCCTCACTCAAATCATAAGCATAGAGTTCGGTAGCAGCTTCAAAGGCTAGTTGGCTGCGCTCATGACCTTGGATATAGTCAATGGTGCGAGCCCGAAAACGTGCTGCTTGAGCTTCGTTTCCTATATTTGTGGCTTGGAAGGTAGCTTGCTGGAGTAACTCGAGAATCTTTGCTGACTCTAAATCAGCGTCTTCAATAAAAGCAGTAGCTTGGATGGGATCATCTTGCAAGACCTCTAAGGACTTTCTGGCCAAAAAGCGTTGTTGGGGTTTAGGTAATTTTTTTCGGATGATTTCGCGGTAAAGAGGATGGGCAAAGCTATGGTTATCAAATATACCTTGTCGCATGAGCTCGAGTTTTATCAATTCTAGTTCTGCTAAAGGAAGCCCGCTCATGGTTGCCGAGATAGTGTCGTTTATATCTAGAGGTAAATAGGCCTTGGTTTGTAAAACACGTTCAAGGGATGGGTGTGTAAGGACTTCAGTGAGTAATAGTTCGATAAGAGCTTCTACCGTAACGGGTATCAGGAGACTCTCGGGTTTACGCCAATGCCAATGTTTACCATCGTTCCAAAGAATGCCCTGACGACTCAAGTAGCGAAGATATTCAAGGGTATAAAGGGGATTTCCCAAGGCTTTGTCATAAATCCACTCGAGGGCTTCGCTGGGTAAATGAGCAGCCATCTCCTTTTCTAAAAGCGTATTAGACTGATCTTGATTAAGGGCTTCTAGACTCATAGCCACAAAAGGTTCTGGAGGCACGGTGCGGCTACTGACGATAAGTCCCACGCCTTTTATATGACTGACTCTACGAGCTAAGGCTTGAATGAACTCGAGCCTTTCTTGATTGCTTTCGTGAATATCCTCCAGGTGTAAAACAAACGGGGCCAGACCCGCCAAAATAGCACTAAGAGTATTAATAACCTTGGTAGTCTCAAGGGTTTCTCCTTTAATAAGGCTTAAAAGGCTGTGATTTGCCCAAGGAGCTAATGATGTGGGCGTGGGTAAGGATTTAGCAAAGGTGTCCAAGGGGGTGGTGGCATGAAGACTCAAACTGCGACAGCTTAGATTTTGCAGGAGCTGGTTGATGTGATAACTTTTTCCAATTCCCGCATTGCCCCACAAGGCAAGAGCAAGACCAGCACGTTTGATAACAACGGGTTTGAGTCGCCCAGCAAGATTAGAGAGGGGTGGGGCTGCTGAGGCCACGATTGGGTTTCTCCTAAATGAGAGGAATGAATTACTTTATCCAGATTAACACAAATGTTTCAAGGTTGCTTGTACTTTACCCTGAATTTGTCGCAAGAAAACTGTATTCCAATCAGTGCCATCAGGTCTGGCCAGCTTGAGGAATTCACGGTGAAAGGTGGGTAAGTCATCTAAGGGAATACGGCTCTCGAGGTCTTGCCAGTTAATCCATTTCTGATTCATAGTCTGAGATTAGCATATGACTTAGAGTTGCTCGAGTTGCTCTTTAACAAACTGCACACTGTTTCGCAGCGTCAAACGGTCAAAGGCAAAGGTGGCTCCGGCAGCTTCAAAGAGTTCTGGCAGTGAACGGCTTGCACCAAGTGAAAGAGCGTAGCGATATTGCTCGAGTGCTTTCTTGGGGTTAGAAAGCGAGTTTTGCCAGATTTGGATTGCGCCTAAGTAGGCGATGGCGTAGTCAAGTGTATTAAAAGCTCCACTAAAGATATGATCTATTTCTTCCCAGGGAGTACAAAGATGAAAGGATTGACACAATTCCATATACTTTTCATCAATTTGACTAATCGTAACATTTTCTGAAGCTTCGCTATACAACCAATGTTGAAAGTCCTCAAGGAGAGCACTGTTTGCCAAGTGCTTAAGGATAAGTACAAGACGTTCGCTTCGTACTCTTGCCATACTCTCTTTACTGAAAAAGCCACCTCTCTCTTTGGAGGTATGGGAGTGCTATTAATTCCATGGCTTGTGAGGCAATCTCAGAAAACTCTGAATTAATCTCACTAAAGAAACAGTTGTTCCATACAAGAGGTTGTATATCTCCCATTGCATACCAATGAAAAGCATGACCCATTTCGTGTAGAAGTAACCATATTTCATCAGAACGAGAACGATTTTGGTTGCTAAAAATATACGGCATTTTTTGTTTAGGGAAATAGTCACAATAGGCAGTAGTTGCTTTCTTGGAGGAACATTCGATATCGAGCCAACCATCTCGCATCTTGCCGAATTGCTTACCTAAAATAGGATCTAGATTGGTAAAAATACGCTCTAAACCATTCTCAAGATCTTTAACAGTTGCAAAAGGTTTTTCGTAGTCATGTCCAACCTCTAAGTCATTAGGGTTCTGCCAACGCTTTTCCTTCAATAAAGGAATGACTTCCTTTGCGATAGCATCAATAAATTCTAGGCTATCTTGTGGCGTGTAATCAAAGCGTTTGAGTTCTTGCCAGCGATATGAACGATAATCTCCAAAGCCTGCATTATGTGCCATTTTTCGGCGCAGCTTCAAAAGTCGCAAGAAAATATCTTTGCGGTCTGGATTGGTGGTGTCATGTTTATAATATTCAGCCAAAAGTGTACTTATCTCTTTTTGAACTGCAATATTTTCTTCTCGAAAAAGTTTCACCTCGGTGCGAAAGCGTTTGAACATTTGCTCATGTTCAGCAAGAGGTTCATAATATAAGTCCAGAAGCTTTTTGGTGAGTTTTTGTTTCAAACTGTTATGATGAGGATCAACATTTTCAATGAAATGTGCGTGGGCCTTGATAGCTCTTTCATCGGTAGTGTCTTTATGAATGTCAAGTTTGGAAACAACCTGCGCCTCCCATAATTCTTTCTCGAGCTCACTCCACTCCAAAAGCCACTCAGGAACCCGCTCAGGTGTCAAGTCTTCCTCGAGCAGTTTTTGAAACAAGGGTTCAACCGATGCCCAATCAAACAGCTCACCGGCTTGAATCATTTTAGAATTCATGGCTAATGCTAGCATTTTACAATTAGTATTTCCCTAAAATCTCATCTGGAAAAGAAACACTGTCTACAGCCCCATTAAACTGTTTTGCCTTGCGAGGTTTATAAATACGTTAGGATATAAGGCGTAGTACGGCAGGCTAATCTGGAAACGCTATAAAAGATGTTATCTGGGTATATTACCTGTCATCATTTTTGAAGGGAGATTTTTATGCTAAAACATCTAGGGTTGCTGTTGATATTGCTCGTTGGTCTAGCAAATGCCCAAGGGCCAGACTTGCGAATCATTCATTTTAATGATGTCTATGAAATTGAGCCCGTGAGCGGTGGGGCTTTGGGCGGGGCTGCTAGGGTAGCCACCCTGATCAATGAGTTTACCGATAACCCACTGCTTCTTTTTAGTGGTGACGCTTTAAGCCCGTCCATTATGTCTTCAATCTTTAGAGGTCAGCAAATGGTTGATGCCTTTAATCAATTGGGCCTTGATTATGCTGTGGTGGGCAATCATGAAATGGATTTTGGTTTGGAGCTAGCTGTAGAGCGCATTGCTCAATCACAGTTTCCTTGGCTTTCTGCTAATGTTACAGATTCAGTTTCAGGTGCTCCCTATGCCGGTAGTCTTCCTAGTGTCTTAGTTGATTGGAATGGAGTCCAAGTGGGGATTGTAGGACTTTTGGGTAACTGGCTAGATTTGGTTGGGCCTACTGCTCAGGCCCAGTACAACGATTTTATAACAGTTGGACAGCAAGAAGTTCAAAACCTCAAGGCTCAAGGCGCACAATTTATCATTGCCCTAACTCATATGGAAATAGATGAGGACCGAGCCTTAGCCGAGGCTATACCTGAAATTGATTTAATCTTGGGTGGACACGATCATGAACCTATGCACGAGATTGTGAATAACACCTTGATTTGGAAAACGGGCAGTGATTTTCGTACTTTGGGTGAGCTTAAAGTCTTCTTGATTCCTGGTCAAAAGGCACTGATTTTACCCAACTATATTCCAGTGACGGCTTCGGTTGCCGAAGAACCCAATATGGCTGCCTTGGTTGCTGGTTATGCGGCAACACTGGATGCAGAACTGGGTCAGCCTGTGGGTGAAACTACGGTTGCACTAGATGCAACACGTACTGCAGTACGCACTACAGAGTCTAATTTTGGCAATTTGATTGCTGATGCCTCGAGAGCATTCACCGGTGCTGACGTGGCTATTATGAATGGTGGCGGAATTCGTACTGACCAAATGTACGGCCCAGGCCAGTTGATTCGCCGGGATATTCAAGCAGTTTTGCCCTTTGGTAATGTGGTGATTACCGTTGAAGTAAGTGGTGCTGATTTGGTAGCTGCACTAGAAAATGGTGTAAGCGAAGTCGAGAAAACCTCTGGACGCTTTGCCCAGATTTCTGGTGCAACCTATAAATATGATCCTGCTGCACCTGCTGGCGCAAGAATCCTCGAGGTCACAGTAGGCGGCGCACCTTTAGACCCAGCAAAAATGTATGTGGTGGCCATTAACGAGTTTATTGGTAGCGGTGGTGATGGCTACGAAGTATTTATCAATGCCCCACGCAAACTTAGTGAAGCAGGTGGCCCGCTAATAGCTAATGTTGTGATGGATTATGTTTCACAACAAGGAACCATTTCCCCTGGAGTCGAGGGGCGTATTACTACACCCTAAAGCAAGTGCAAAGTAAAGAAAAAGAGTTTTTATATAAAGTAGAATGGCTCGAGCTTTTTGAAAACTCGAGCCAAACTATTGATTTGGCTGATGAAGTGTTTGAAGGGTAGGCTATAGACTGTTTATAGCAGGTATGCTTTGCATTCACTTCGTGGCATCAAATTCGGTTTCACTTTGTTCGGTGCTGGTTTGAAACAAACGTAGTAAGAGAAACGCTATTCAGGACGCAGTTTGTGATTTTACCTTTGTCTCAATGCCTCTTGAAAATGCTACTAGAAAGGATAGATATGAAAAAACAAATGATTTATGGCTTGTTGTTTGGTTTGAGTCTTCTCTTAACGGCTTGTAGTACCCGTATAAATACTCCACAAGAAGTTCTCGAGGAGCAAATTGTAGGTGGGCAAGAGGCTATCGCGCACCAGTATAAGTTTATGGTGCATATTAGTTATGCTGCTAGAGACGCTTGGTGTGGTGGGTCTGTAGTGGATGATAACTGGGTGTTAACAGCAGCACATTGTGTGATTGGAGAAACCGCAAGTAACCTAGTTATCGTTGCGGGAGACCATCAGCTCAGTGTGCCAAACGAAGGTGAACAAGTAAGGCGCGGCATACAAATTATTCTGCATCCTAATTACAACAATAATACTCAGAATAATGACTTGGCCCTTATTAAACTTAATCGGCCTTTTGTCTTTAATACCAATGTAAGAACAGTAGGGGTTGGCAATCTTCCTGTGCCAGCTACGGCTCTTAGAGTTATTGGTTGGGGAGATTTATCCGAAGCGGGTGTAGCTCCAGACGCTTTGCAAATGGTTAATGTACCTTTGGTGACCAGTGCCGCTTGTGGTACTGCGTATCCAGGCCAAATTACAGGCAATATGTTTTGTGCGGGTCCAAAAGCAGGTGGAAAAGACTCTTGTCAGGGTGATAGTGGTGGCCCTATTTTGAACCGTGTTGAGGGTGTCTGGCAGCAAGTAGGTATTGTCAGTTGGGGCGATGGCTGTGCGCGACCTAATGCTTATGGGGTGTATACCAAATTACAAAATTACAAGGCTTGGATTGACAGCAAAATTATAAACTAGAGCGTATTTCAGAAAGGTTGTACGCTGTCGCTCAAACCTTGTACACCGTGTTTTTCCATAGAGAAACGCTCCCATTATTCGAGGTACAAATTCCCTAAGAGCTTGTAAGTGCTTGCGGGAATATGTACCTCGGTTTTGAAATACACTCGAGTCTAACGAGAGATAAAGTTATTTCCCGACACAGAAATTGGCAAAGATATGTTCTAAGACCTCTTCGGCAATCTCACCTCGTCCGGTCATTTGGGCTAAAATGCTTAGGGCTTCTTGTAAATCTAGCGCAGCTAAATCATCGCTGGTGTCTAGGGCTTGCTGCAAGAGGTCCTTAACTTTTTTTAGAGCCTCTTCGTGGCGTTCGTTGCTTATCCAGAGTTGGCTAAGGCTCACGTCGCCCAAGAGTTTGTGTTGAATGGCTTCTTTAAGTTCATCTAGACCCTGCAAGCTTGTAGCAGATACCGAATAAAAAGGAAAAGGTAAAGTTGTCCAGGCTTTGGACAAGTCATTTTTGCTAGCTATAATCAGCGTGCGCTCGAGGGGTAAATCTTGTAAAAGCTCGAGTGCGTCCCCCAAAGCTTGGCTTTGGTCAATCAAATAAAGTGTGAGGTCAGCGTTGGTCGCCAAATTTTTTGCCAAGGTTACACCCGCCGCTTCAATGGCATCGGTGGTTTCACGTAGACCAGCAGTGTCAATAGCAGTTATCGGAATGCCATCAAGGGTTAGTGGAGCTTCTAAATAATCGCGGGTGGTTCCTGGAATATCGCTAACGATGGAGCGTTGATAGCCCAGTAAGGCATTGAGCAAGCTAGATTTTCCAGCGTTTGGTTTGCCGACTAGAGCCAATCTTGCACCGCGTTGGGTAAGTTGTCCGGCTTTGGCCGTTTTGAGCAATTCTTTAACATGACTTAAAGCCCGCTCGAGAGGCTCCTTAAAACGTGCTTCGGGTACACCTTCATCTGGGTAGTCAAACATGGCCTGAATATCACCATAAACTTTGGTGATCTCATCTTGAATGAGGTTAAGTTTTTCGCTTAAAGCCTTGCTTAATCCTAAAGCAGCATTGCGACGCGCGCCATCAGATTGCGCGTTGACTAAATTTAAGACACTTTCTGCTTGCAATAAATCAATGCGCCCATTTAGGTAAGCCCGCAAAGTAAACTCGCCAGGTTGAGCCAGTCTCGCGCCGTGGTTTAAAGTCAGCTCGAGGACGCGCCTGAGTACAGCCGGGCCACCGTGGGTTTGCAGTTCAACAACATCTTGCGCGGTATACGAGTGAGGTGCGCGAAAACTTAAAAGTAGACCTTCATCAATTATTTCATCTTGGTCTTGACGGGTTTGATCTTTAAGGGTTCCATATACAATCTGGCCTGCAGGAAGATATTTGATGCTACGCATTTTTTGGGGAATAAAAAGTTTGCTGGCAATAATATAACTCTCGGGTCCAGAAAGCCGAATGATGCCGACTGCGCCAATTCCTGGGGCTGTGGCAATGGCAGAAATAGTGTCATGTAGAGGAGGCAAAGCCATAGCCTCAATCATAGCCTAGGTATCTGTTTGGCTTAACTCTGCCGCGACGATGGCCCCAAACAAGAACATAAGAATGGCCAAATAAAGCCAAAACAAGATAGCCAAGAGGCTGGTAATCACTCCATAGATCAGATTAAAACTTTCAAAACTGAACGTAGTAGACAAGAAGTATCGGGTAACCACAATGCCAAGAGTGCTGACCAAGGCTCCTATAAAAGCTCCTAGCCAGCGACTTGATTTGTTGGGCAAATAACGAAAACACAAAGTATAAACGCAAACAGCTATAACCAGTTGCAACCCTTCTAGCAACACTCCTCGAGACCAAAACTGTATAAGGGGGAAACTGGGGCTAATCTGGTTTAGGCTTTTGGCAATAAAGGTAAATAAGTTTAGTAATGGTGTGGTCAGAATAGTGCCAATAACGGTAGTAGCAATAATCAGGGTTACGCTACCCACCAATAAAAGAGCCAGCAAACGCTTTCGCCAGTAAGAACGAATATGGGGTACCGAGAAGATGCGCTCGAGGGCTAGCTGCAAAAAGGTAAAAAAGTTACTGCTGGCCCAGAAGAGTATCGCTATGGAAATAAGGCTTCTTAGAAACGTTCCTTCATGGAGTTGCTCGAGGATAACGTGCAGACTTTGTTGGGCTACCTTGCTGGCATTTTCTTGCATAGGAAGCAAAGTTCTGACCAAATCGGTAAAGGCTTCTTGATAGCGCATTAAAATTTTAGGATTACGGCGTAGTAAAAGAGCTGCCATCCCTGTGAGCAGAATCAGCAGTGGACCCAAGGAGAAGGCCGCATAATAGGCCAGGGCTGAAGCCAGCATAGGTGTTTCTGATTGCTTAAACCGTTCATAAAGCCTAAGTAGAAAAGCCACCCAAGGGTGTTTTAAGAATGTAGAGAACCACTGACGCATTCAGGCAATCATATAAGCTTGCTTGGGTTCATGCTCCAAGATGCTAAAGTGACCCTAATGGAATTTATTCTTTTTTTACAAAGTTTTGCCTCGCCCTGGTTAGATAAGCTGATGCTCTGGATTACTCAACTGGGTTCGGAGCGTGCTTATATTGTGGTGTTGGTCATTATTTTTTTGGCTGTTGATGCCCAGATTGGGCGCAGATTAGGGCTTTTTTTGTTGCTGAGTTTTTATGTCAATCAACAGCTTAAAATCTATATAAATACTACCCGCCCATTTATTTTAGACCCTTCGATAGCCCGTAGCCCCGAAGCGGTAGCCACTGCCCAAGGAGGCGGGTTTCCTAGTGGTCACGCCCAATCTAGTGTGACTCTGTGGGGATTAACAGCCTTTTATTTTCGGCGCAGGTGGTTGTGGGTTTTAGCGGTAGTGATAGTTCTATTGGTTTCTATAAGCCGTTTGTATCTGGGTGTGCATTGGGTGATTGATGTTGTGGGTGGTCTAGTCATAGGTATTGGCATGATAGGTCTGGCCCTTTTTGCTGACCCTTTGTTTACGCAAGCTTTCAAACTGCCGCGCATCCTTATGTTTATTTTGGGAGGGGCTATACCTCTGGCTTTACACTATTTTTTCCCAACTCCAGAATCTGACCTTTTGACAGGGGCTTTTGCGGCATATACGACTGCACCTCTTTTTTTAGAGCATCGTCCACCTAAAACCCTTTGGAAGAAAATCGTACTGGCTTTACTGGGAGTTATTTTGGTGTTTGCGTTTTTGCTAGGCTCGAGTGTTCTTTTACCTGAAGCTATCAAGCGTGATCCTTTTGGTGGGTTTGTGCGCTATCTATTACTGGGGTATATGGGGTTATTGGTTGCACCTTGGCTGGGGAGAGCGCTTGGATTAAGTGAGAGACAGGCTCGAGCCTAAAGCAATCAAGATGTCAAGATGTCGAGGCTTTCGACATTCTCATTTAATGTGTACAAAATGAGAGATTTTTTCGACATATACTATTGTAAGGAGTGAAAAAATGCCCTTTGATAGAAGCGTGCCTTACAACAATTTACCTTTACTACCTCCTAAAGTGGATTTGGAAACCAAAAGAATCCTAAAACAAGTGGTTGCCTCGAGCCGCGCTCTTGCCGAATTAAAAGGAGTGGGAGACCTCATTCCCAATCAAGCCATTCTGCTAAGCACCTTAGGATTACAAGAGGCAAAGCTGTCCTCGGAAATTGAAAATATTGTTACGACAAACGATGAGCTTTATCGTGCCTTTTCTGAGGAAACGTATCAGCTAGACCACGCTACCAAGGAGGTTTTGCATTATAACCAGGCCCTTTGGGTAGGCTATGAAGAAATTCGTAGAGGTCGTCCACTTAGTACACGACTCTTTGAGGAAATAGTCCAGACAATTAAGTCTAGCCGTCTTAGTATTCGCAAATTACCTGGGACAAAAATCGCCAGTAGTTCTGGCGAAATCATTTACACACCTCCTGAGGGAGAAAGTGTCATTCGAGATTTGCTGGCGAATCTAGAAAAGTTCCTCTATGCCTATGATGATCTTGACCCACTTATCAAAATGGCTGTTATGCACTATCAATTTGAAGCCATTCACCCTTTTCCAGATGGTAATGGGCGCACAGGACGCATCTTAAATATCTTGTATTTGATTGAAGAAAAGTTGCTTGAGATTCCAGTTCTATATTTGAGTGGCTATATTATGGAAAATAAAGTGGGTTACTACCAAGGCCTGCGTCAAGTAACGGAAGAAAATGCTTGGGAAACTTGGGTACTCTATATGCTTCAGGCAGTAGAGCAGACTGCGCTACAAACAAGTGAGAAAATCTTGGCAATTCGTCATTTGATAGAAACGACGGGTACTAAAATCAAAATGGAACTTCCCAAAGTTTATCGCAAAGAGCTTGTCGAACTTTTGTTCCGTCAACCTTACTGCAAGATAAAATTTTTGGAACTAGAAGGAATAGCTGCGCGTCAAACTGCTGCAAGCTATCTAAAACAACTCGAGCAAATTGGTATCTTGCGTTCAATGAAGCGGGGTGCAGAACTTTATTATCTCAACGTACCCTTTTTTGAACTCTTAACCAAATAACATGAGGCGACTCAAACTCACCCTCGAGTATGACGGAACAAACTTTTACGGTTGGCAACTGCAAGCCAAGACTAGGGAACGTACTGTGCAAGCTGCCGTGCAAGAAGCCTTGACCAAATTGCCAGGCCAACACAGCCCTGTAAAAGCCGCAGGCAGAACCGATGCAGGTGTTCATGCACTAGCTATGGTCGCCCATCTAGACACCAGCACCACTATTCCAAATAAAAAACTTATTCAAGCCCTTAATGCCTACTTGCCTGCAGATGTGCGCGTGTACAATATCGAAACTGTTAGTGATGATTTTGATGCACAGTATGATTGTTTATATCGACGCTATCTTTATAAGTTAAAACTGGCTAGGGATAATTTTCAAAACACAGCTTTAGAGCGTTATGGCATTTTATTTCTTTACCAAAGGCTTGATATCACAGCCATGCAACAAGCCGCAAAATACTTTGAGGGCACACATGATTTTGCGTCTCTAGCTACCCAAGAAATCAGAAAAACTGTTCGCACTGTCTATCTTTGTGAACTAGAACATGACCAACGCATCTTAAACTTGCATATTGCTGCCGATGGCTTTTTAAGAAACATGGTTCGGGCGGTGGTAGGGACCCTGCTCGAGGTCGGTGAAGGCAAGCATAGACCAGAAGATATTTTGGGAATTCTCGAGTCTAAAGACCGCAATCGGGCTGGTCAAAGTGCACCACCGCATGGGCTTTACTTTGTAGAAGCTGGTTATAAACCTTGGGAGTAGAATGTGGGATTCGATTGTGGGTTTTTTACCACAACTTACTCCCACGTCCTACAACCTTTATAATCCCCTTATGTCTACACATTTTGAAAACGGCAAAGCCATCATGGTGGATGTTTCAGATAAAGCTGCTACAGCCCGCCGAGCTGTAGCTGAGGTCTTTGTCAAGTTACCCCCTGAAGTTTTAGAAGCTCTTTTGGCTGGAGAGAACACAAAAGGTGATGCCATGGCCGTAGCCGAGCTAGCTGGGATTATGGCAGCAAAGCGTACTTCTGAATTAATACCGCTTTGTCATCCCTTGCCCTTAACTAAAGTCACAGTCAAAGGAACTGTAGATGAAGCCCAATTTCTAGTGCGTTTTGAGGCCGTGTGTAAAACCACTGCACAAACTGGTGTGGAAATGGAAGCCATGACGGCGGCTAGCATTGCAGCTTTAACGCTTTATGACATGCTCAAAGGGGTTAGCAAGGGGATTGTCATCGAACGTTTGCAACTTGTAGAAAAAGAGGGTGGGAAGTCAGGATTATGGCAACGTTCGCTAGACCACTAAATCAGGATGATGACGAGAGTTTAGCTGAGATTGACCAGAATTTTTCTCAAAGCCTAGGGTTAGAGCCTTTTTTGACTCGAAGCAGCTTGCATTTTTATGTGCGTACAGGACATTCTTTTGTGGCTATGCGTTCTGGGCAGCCGACAGGCTTTGTGTTGGCGCAGGCTGTTTGGAATGGAACTCGCCCGACGGTGTATAGCAATAGGTTAGCTTTGGCTGACGAATCTGACACTGAATCCAGAGAGGCCTTGCTCGAGGCTTTAATCAAAAGTGCCTATGACGCTGCGGTGTATGACCTCTGGATACAACACCCCCAAAAAGATATGCAGGGGCTTGGAAGTTTAGAAAAAAAATCTTTTCATGAGAAAGACATCCAGATTTTTGAACGTGTTCTGGGCTCGAGAGGAAAGCAGAGTCTAGGGTTCAGGGGCTAGGGACTAAGGGTTTTCTCTAGCCCCTAATCCCCAGCCCCTAGCCCCTAATTAAAGAAACTTCACCTTTTCCCCATGCCAAACCTGATAGCCTAAAGGCGATGGCTCGAGTACTCCTTGGTGTAAAAGGTATGGATAACATGGATTCCGCCGAAAAGGTTTGGGAAGCTCTGATGTCACTCGAGGGAATCATCAAGGTTGATGTAAGCCCTCAGCAACAAGCTATTGTGGAATACCATGAAGATGATTTAACCACTATGGATATGATTCGAGCCCTGCGCCGTATTGGGTTTTTAGCGGGAATGGAATAAAGGCTAAAGAGCCGACAAAAATCCACCCACGAACGCATCTCCAAGACCAATCGTCGTTGCCTTTAATGGTTCAACATGAGCAACTGGCAAACAACATACTGTATTTCCTAGTAACTGGTTTAGTCCACTTGCAAATAATGCTCCCTTCTGGTTAGGAGAAAGCCCTTCAACTTTTTTATAATCTCCTACTGTGAAATCGTCGCCATAACAGAAGCGTGTGGTGGCCATCGTAATACCCCCTTTAAGGGCTTTAGAAAATCTGGCCACATCTTTGCCATAAGCAAGTGTCCAATACCTGGAATGGACAACAATGACTGGTACAGAAATTTGTTTTTGCAAATCTATCAGGGCTTCTTTGATTTGAAAGACATTTAGCAAATCCAGCTTTCTGTCAAGATAGATTTGAAGTTCATCCTCATTGAGACTGACAATATGAATATGACTTGCTAAGGTACGAAAAATTAATTGACGAAATTTCGGTTCATAATAACCCCCGTCCTCGTAATAGACCAGTGCATCCTTGGGGAGTTTTTCCATGATTCTTAAAAGAGACTCGAGGCTACGTCTTAACAATATTTCGCTTTGCATGGCATTAAACCCCGAAAGTAAAAAAACTTTTGCGTCTGTGATTAGTTTGGCAAAGTCCTCGTTGAGGTTCATGGTCATATTGTCATCGTCATGGTGGTAGATAATGCGGTTAGCTTGGCTAGCACAGATGTCAATATCACCAGCTTTTATGCGAGCATCTTTATCAAATTGCACAATTAAGTGCGGGTGCAAGCTGTCCTTAGAGTTGCTACAAATATAAGGGCAATCTTGTGGCAAAAGGCTACGTACGTGGTCATTGATGGTGACAAGATGAAGGGCTGAAGTATAACCAAATTTTCGCATGGCGATAGCGGCACGTACAGGGGTCCCGCCGAGTGTTACTTTCTTTTCAAAGTGTTGTGAAAAATGCTTGAGTATCTCCGATGAGGCAACAATGCGTTCACCGCCAGACCCAGACTGTAAGAAACTCAGGATCGAGATAACCAAATCACGCTCGCTAATAACAGCTTTATTAATATCTAGCTCGGCATCGTGAATGTCATAGTGGATAATCAGGGTTTCAATAACCTTAGAATCCCAGACAATCTCGTAATCAATGTTGTCGCCAAAGCCCAAGGCAATGCTTTCTTTCATAACTCCTTTTCACGCTTCTATACATGCAAACAGTCTGACAGAAAAACCTATGTATCTGAAAAATCACAGATATTGAAGAAACCCTATGGGTGGGTTTTGTGCACCACAGGCGTTTGATGTGTCACTTAGTGCAAAGGTTGCTGTTTTAGTATCATGCATTCGGTTTATGAGCGCACTAATAGAGTGCAGCTTTACCAGTAGCACCAAAGAGGTCGATTTTATAGTGGGCAACTTTTTTCATGGCTTCAATGCAAGCAGGATAAATGGAGTTCGGTTCTCTCAGTACAGGGTCTTTTAGAATTTCACGACACTTCTGATAGAAAGCATCCTTGATGTCACTCGAGATATTGATCTTATTGATGCCCAGCTTGACCGCCCTAGCAATTTCATCATCAGGATTTGCAGAACCGCCATGCAGAACAAGCGGAATATCTACTCTCGAGGTGATCTCTTTAAGTAAATCCAGTTTTAACTCAGGTTTCTTGTCTTTTGGATAAATACCGTGCATCGTACCAACTGCAACTGCTAACGTATCTACCCCGGTGCCCTCAACAAAAGTGACAACATCATCAGGATTGACGTAGATAATTTCTTCAGTACCTGCTTCGGCTTCGGGGCCGGTGGTGCCGATGGTGCCTAATTCCCCTTCGACAGAAACATTGACTGCATGAGCAAGCTCTACGACTTTTTTGCAGGCAGCGATATTTTGCTCGAGTGGTAAGGTAGAAGCGTCCATCATTACAGAAGTGAAACCGCACTTGATAGCTTCCATAATATGAGCCATTGAGGAGCCGTGATCTAAATGGATGCAGACCGGAATGCTCGAGTTGATCGCTTCTTCAATCGCCGCTTTGATAAAAGAAGGACGCACAAACGCCAACTCATCTGGATGAATCGCCAGGATAACTGGAGAGGACTTTTCTTCCGAGGCTTGCATCACGCCACTAAGAAGCATATTACTGCTAATGTTAAAAGCCGGCACAGCGAAATGGTTTTTATGGGCTACAGCTAACAAGTCTTTCATATTCATCAACATAAGGTCTTCTCCATTTTCTTAAACGTAATTTGAGGTTTCTTCACTATTATAGAAGTTAGAATAAAAGATTTTCTACTGACTACTGCATTCTGATTACCGACTACCTTCATCGCTCGAGTATATGTTAGCAGCAACAAAAAGTCACGACACGTTTACCCCTTCACCGAACCTGCTGTCATGCCAGCCATAAAGTAACGTTGAAAAACCAAATAAAGGATCAAGACCGGCAAACAACCCAGCACGCTCATGGCCATCATTTCATTCCATTCATAGGAGTGTTGTCCCATAAGCATTTGGATTCCCACCGGAACGGTTCGCATATCAATGGTTTTGGTCAAGGTGAGCGCAAAGAGGAATTCGTTCCAGGCCAGCATGAAAGTATAGATGCCTGTGGCTACAATTCCTGGTAAAGAAATCGGTATAAGAACTCTCCAGAGCGCAACCAAGCGACTACCGCCATTAATCGTAACGGCTTCATCTAATTCTTTTGGCAAGGTATTAAAATAACCTGTCATCATAATGATGGCGTAGGAAAGTGTAAAAACCATATAGGTAAGCACCAAAGCTCCGTAAGTATTGTACAGTTTGAGCGTTACGATAAGGCTGAAGTACGGTATCAAGAGGGTTATGGGTGGAACCGCTTGTACAGCGATAATGATTACGTTCAGTGGTTTCTTAAACATGAAGTCATATCTACTAAAACTATATCCCGCTAATATACCTACAATAAGAGTACAGATCGTCACCAAAATAGAAACCAAATAGCTATTGAAAAAGAAGCGCAGCTTTTCTGGATTGGTCAGAACGACGGCGTAAGCATTGAAAGAAAAAGATTTTGTAATAAGACCTGGCGGGTAGGCAAAAATTTCTGTATTGGACTTAAACGAAGATGCGACCATCCACAAGATAGGGAAGCCTGCATATATAGCACCAAGCAAAAGTCCAAGGATGACTAACGTTTTGGCAATTCTAGTTTTAGCAGGCTTAGACAGCACGTTAGTCATCACTTTTCTGTTGCCGAACATAGAAAAAAGCCACAAACATTGACAAGGCTAAAATAATGAAGGCACTGGCCGAGGCCTGAGAAAACTTATAAGAACTAAAGGCCAGTTTATAAGTAAAGGTACTAAGCATCTCTGTAACATGGATGGGTCCACCACCTGTGGTCATCCAGATTAGAGTGAATTGGTGGGTGGTCCAAATAAAATCAAGCATGGCGAGACTAAGGATAATGGGTTTTAATTGTGGCAGCGTAATATGCCAGAATAATTGCCGCCCATTGGCTCCATCAATGGTGGCTGCTTCGTAGTATTGTTCAGGAATGCTCTGCAAACCAGCCAGCAAGCTAACCATATAAAAGGGATAACCAGACCAGATGTTAATGAATGTTACGGAATGTAAGGCCAGCTCTTTGGAACTTAGCCATTCGATTTTCTCAGTAGCCAAGCCTGCCCAAGTAAAGAGATAGTTCACGATGCCATTTGGATTGAGCATGAGTCGCCACAGGATTGCGATGATGGTGGCCGTAAATACCCAAGGTAAAACGTAAATAACCCGAAAAAATGCTCTGGTACTTAGGGAGAGTAACTTAGTGTTTAGAAGCATGGCAAAGGCCAAACCAAGAATAAGGTGAAAAACCACGCTCGAGACGGTAAAGTAAAGCGTATTCAAAATGGCTTGCTGAAAAACCTTGTCCCTAATAAGGTCTACATAATGAGCAAGTCCTACAAAGACCGGATTTTTCTCCATGATGACATTGTTCATCATGGAATACTTAAACACCATCGCTATAGGTAGGAACGATAATATGGCCAACAAAACTAGGGTAGGTGACAGATAAGCATAGGGAACAAGTCCTTTTGCTATTCTTTGTAACTTACGTTTTTTTGAACTGGTCGGATTATACTTATCCGTTGCCATAAGGAGACCTTTTCTTAATTGAATGTGTCACTTAGAAACATACTAGCTCTCGGTCGTGTGGTACAGAATTTTGGCTGTAGGAAACTATGAATCAGAGGTTGCAATGACGTGGCTTTACAACCGTTAAAAAACTCTTGTTAGTCAATTGGTAGAGGGAGACTGATTCGTGGGGAGTTTGCTGCAAATGACACTAAAACTTCGTCGTGTGTTTCTCACTCCTCCTCGTGATGACGAATTGAAGTGAATGTCTGATTTCACGGTGTCCTGAAATCAGACATTCGTACCTGATTCATGCCTATGTCTTACAAGAAATCTACTCGAGGTCAGGATTTGCTAGCTGTCCTAACTAAAGTGAGGCACTAGAATTATTGGAAACTTCCCATCCAACTTTCTTGGGCATTATTGAGGGTGTCATCCAATGACTGACTGCCGTCTAGATAGGGCTGGAACTGCTCATCGAATTGGCGCATCAGATCTTCAGCAACTGGCAGACCTGTAAATTCGTTGGCAAGATAGCCATCTTGGAAGACCTGGAAGGCTGCGCCAAACAACTCATCTGCTTGCACAAAGTCGGGAGTGGAGTTAACGTTTCCGGGGAAAGCGTTGGCAATAGAGGACAGCTTGGTATTGGTCTCTGCACTCATCAAGAATTGCACCAGTTTCCAGGCTTCGGCTGGATGTTCGCTATTGGCAGAAATACCGATACCCCATGAGGCATAGGGCAGGCCACGCTTGCCAGTGTATCCATCTTCAGAAGGTAAGGCAGTGATGGCAAAGTTAAGGTCAGGGTTGCGCTCACGAATCAAATTAATATGAGCTAAAGAGGAGATCATCATGCCCACACGACCATTAACAAACTCTTCAACTTTGTCTTGCTCTTTCATAGAGAAGGAACCTGGTGCAATCACGCCAGCATCCCACAAGCCTTTGATGTATTCCATGGTTCCTTGAACACCAGCATTGGTTAAGTCTGGCTTTCCGTCTTTCATCATGCTTCCACCTGAAGCCCAAAGCCATGACATCACATCATTCTGAATACCGTTGGGTTGTTCCATAGACAATGGGAGTACCCAGCCATAGACATTGTTATCTGCATTGGTCAACTTAGCGGCGGCATCGGCAAATTCACTTCTTGAAGAAGGAGGATTAGCCACGCCTGCTGCTGACATGAGGTCAAGATTGACAAATACTGGATAAACAAAGTTGACGACTGGAATCATATAGGTTGCGCCGCCCGACTGAATCTGTGAAGCTAGTTCGCTGTCATCGTAGCCAGCTTGGCCCATAAGCTCAGTAAGGTTAGCAATAGAACCTTGCTTGACAAAATCACTGACCCAGGCCCCGTCTAAACCCACCACATCGGACATGGTTCCGGCAACCGCACCAGCAATGACTTGCTCCTTGGTAGAGGAATAAGGACCACTGATTAACTCGACTTTAATACCAGGGTTTTGAGCCTCAAATTCATCCATCAGGGCCCTAAAGGAGCCCTCGGGAAGCTCGGGTGCCCACCACTGGGCAAATTCTAAAGTAACGTCCTGGGCAAAGGTTTGAGTACCCATTGCCAGGGTTACAATCATCACCAGCACCAAGAATTTTTGAATGATACCTTTATTCATAATCTTTTCTCCTTGTGAATCTAGAATGTAAATCTTGAACAGAATTTCTAAAACCAATTTGCGCCTATACCAACAGGAGTTGGCAATGCTCCCTTTCTCTTGCCCTACCCTAGTTATGGTTTATCCAATGGAGTTCACCTCCTTTAGTACTTGCGATGTCCGGTGGCTCTAAGCGTCTTGGTGACAGCTTGCACCGAAGCATCAGAGCGTTCTATACAGATACCCACATATAGAGCTTCTGTTAGTGCCAAGGTTGCTAAATTGGAGGACATGCGTTCCTCCCGAAAATGGCTGATCCGTGCAGCGGTAAATAAACAAAAATCACTGTGGCGGGTCAGGGGTGAATCAGAATGATTGGTAATGCAGATAGTACATGCCTTGCGTTGTTTAGCCAGTTCCAGGGCATAAACAGTGTCTATAGAGCTACCGGTATGTGAGATGCCTATAGCTACGTCTTCGGGAGACGATAGACTGGCATACATTTCCTGCATGGTTGGGTCAGGTGAAAAGCGGCTACGCAGACCGATCTTGGTCAGGCGGAAATCGAGATCCATGGCTATGGGAATAGAATTCCCTGAGGCAAACAGTTCAATTTGGCGGGCATTGCATAAAGCCTTGATGGCAGCTTCTAACACGGGCATCTCGAGGATGCGCACGGTGTCCTCGAGTGAACGCAGGCCTGCTGTCATGGCTTTTTGTACGGCGATGGCTGGCCCGTCATCTGGCATTAAGTCTTCATGGACGATGAGCATCGGCGAGACAATATCTTCGGCTAGGCGAATTTTAAGAGCGTGGAAACCAGCGTAACCCAGTGACCGAACAAAACGGGAAATGCTAGCCTCGCTAACGCCTGCTCTTGAGCCTAATTCAGTAATGGTTAAGTTAATGCTCTCTTGGGGTGAGTTGAGAATGAACTGAGCTATCTGCTGAGCTGACCCCTTTAGTTTGGGCAGCGCATCTGAAATAACTGAGAGAGAACCACGAGCGTGGTTAGTTTGATTTTTCATAAGAATACCAAGCAATGAAAATTATTTTCATAAACTTAGCACAAGTGAAAATAATTGTCAAATACATTTACAATGGTATACTTCTAAATCGCAATGGCTATTCAAAGTCCTAAACTGATTTTCCCTGAAGGTTGGAACGAAAGATCTGAAGATGAGATGCCCTATCGTGGTTGGGCTGAAATTAAGGTTGAGCTGCTTGATAAGACAATTTACGAGTTGACATTTTACGCCCCGATACGATTGTCCCAAACTATTCAAGATGATTTTGCTAATGGAGAGAGTGTTTTTTCTGAAGTTAATTTATTTGTAATACCAGAAGTTACTCGTGAAAATCTTCAGAAAGCAGTAAATGAGCTATATAACAAGGGATTTTTTAAGTATTTGAAGCCTTTTGTGTTATAACCTTCTAACTTTCCAATCTGTTAGCCTTTACTCTATAAAATATGTCTCGAGCAAACAATATTTACTTTGCTATTTACGTTGCTGATCTGCACATGCCCTGGGTAAATAGCCTAAAAGAAAAACGCGCCCTGATTTTGCCTGTGACCGAAAAACTCAAAGTTCGCTTTCCAGTTTCCGTAGCACGTTTAGATGGTCTTAATAGCCATGATTGGGAGCGCATTGGGGTGACTTCCTTGCATCATGATTACCAATGGCTCGAGTCCCTCCTCAATAAAGTCCATGATTTTGTAGTTTCCAATGGCTCTTATGAAGTTAAGGTGATTGACAAAGCGGTTGAGATTTGGGAAGTACCAGAATAGGGATCAGGGGCTGGGGGCTAGAAAAACCCTAGTCCCTAGCTCCCAATTCCCAGCCTCATTCTTGTTACAATGTGGTATTCATAGCAGGAGGCAAGATGGCAGAAAAACGTAGTACCAAGCGTGAGAAGGAAACTCCGCCAGAAATTAAAGTTAAAGACAAAGTAACAGTAACCGATGGGGCACTGGCCACCGTGATTGGTTTAGCAGCGCATGAAGTGCCAGGAGTTGTTGGTATGGCTCCTTCGGGTGTGCGAGAAGGTATTAAGCGTATTTTGGGCGTTTCGCAGGCTGACGAAGGGGTGACTGTAGCCCACCAGAATGACAAAACCAATGTGGATTTGCACGTGGTAGTGGCTTATGGGGTCAATATCCCAGCCGTAGCCGACTCGATTCGGGAGAGGGTGCTATACGCTTCTAAAGCCTATGCCGGGGTTGAACTCGAGAAAGTCCGTGTGCATATTGCAGGGGTCAGTCGTGGCTAACATGTCTGCCAAAGACCTAACCAAGGCTTTTTTGTATGCCACTGATTGGTTAGGGGTTTATGTTGATGAAGTCAACGCTCTAAATGTTTACCCAGTACCCGATGGTGACACTGGAACCAATATGCACTTAACCATGCAATCAGTGCGTCGTCAGCTTTTAGATGAAAACCCTAAAACCATGCCTGAGGTTGCTCATGCGCTGGCGTATGGTTCGCTCTTAGGCGCACGGGGAAACTCTGGGGTGATTCTTTCACAAATTTTAAAAGGGTTTTCGGAAGTTATTAAACAACAAGATAGTCTGGATACTAAAACACTAAAAGCAGCTCTTGCTAGTGCTACCAAATCTGCCTATGCCGCCGTGATGAAGCCCGTTGAAGGTACGATTCTTACGGTGGTGCGTGGTGCTTCGGAAGGTGCAGAGAAGAGCGCAGCTACTACGCCACTCGAGCTTTTGCGAGATGCTGATAAAGCCTCTAAAGAGATACTGGAAAAAACTCCAGATATGCTTCCTATGCTTAAACAGGCTGGGGTAGTTGATTCGGGTGGTTTGGGGCTGGTAAGAATTCTCGAGGGATTAATTGCCTATTTTGATGGCAAGGATTTACCACCACCACCAAAAATAGAAAAACGTGCCCAAGAACAATTTGAAGAACAAGAGTTTGGTTTCTGCACCGAGTTTTTGCTTTCAGATGTCAGCGTGCCAACATCACAGATTCAAGAACTAGTTGCACCCTATGGTGACTCGCTGCTAGTGGTTGGTGCAGAAGGTTATGTCAAAGGACATATTCACACCGAAGAACCTGAAAAACTTTTGGCTACAGTAGCTCGTTACGGCAAAATGGTTCGCAGCAAAATTGAAGATATGAGCCAGCAACACTCTGAGATTTTAGCCAACATTGATATGTCTCAAACAGAATCACCCAAGAGTGCCTTGGTGGTGGTCAGTGATGGTTACGGCATTACTAAAGTCTTTAGAAGTTTGAAAGCAAGGGTGATTGGCGGTGGACAAACCAATAACCCCAGCGTGCAAGATATTGCTGATGCTGTGCGTAGTGTGGGTTCAGATCATGTGATTGTGATGCCAAACAATAAAAACATTATTATGGCCGCGCAGCGTGTTTCTGAACTGGTTCCTGAAAAGAAAATTTCGGTTTTACCTACTCGCACATTGGGGCAGGGTTTGGCTGCTGCAGTGGTCTTTAATGAAAACCAAAACCCAGAAGAGCAATTACCAGATATGCAGGAAGCCTCTGATAATGCTATGACCCTCGAGGTTACAACCGCTAGTCGTTCTGTCACTATCAATGAGGTTGAAGTCAAAGAAGGTGAATTTATTGGACTAGCTAATGATGTCTTGAAAGTTTCAGCTAAAACTCCTGAAGGCTGCCTAAGAGAAATGCTCGAGTCCATTGCTGATGATTATGGGATTGCCACGCTTTTTTACAGCACATCTGTTGGCGAAGAAAAAGCTAAGGATTTTGTAGGGCAATTACAAGAACTCTTTGAAGACCTTGAGTTTGAAGTGCATTCGGGCGCGCCGGATTTATATCATTATGTGATGGCACTAGAGTAGACAGTAGCCAGTAGTCAGAATTCAGCATAAAAGACTTTCTACTGACTACTGGCTACTGAATTCTGAATTCTTATGACCGACCCTCTAGATCACCAACCCTTTTCTTACCGCCTCAGCAAAGACGGCAAAGTTTTTATTGATTATGAAGGTAAACATATTTTTACACTTAGTGGAAATAGGGCTGAAAAATTTATTGCCGAATTAGATGATATGGGTGAAACTGAGATTCAGTTGACGCTTGCAAAAGTCACCGGCAACTTTAAGCGGGGGAATGAAAAACAAAGTACCAAGAGTTCAAGGAAATGAAGTGCTATAGCAGGTATGCTTCGTATGGACTTTGTTGCCTGAAGATTAAGCGAAGCTACCATCAAATTTGATCTCACCCTTCGATAAACTCAGGGTTCGGTGCAAGTCATAGAAAACATCAATAGTCAGTGATCAGTAAGGTGGGAGAGAAGAAAAGCTTCTATATTCTTTCTCGCCGGTGCGCTTCAATATAAGCCATACTCAGGTTAAATAGTCTTTTATTACAAACCCCAAGCATCGATAAAGATACACTACACTCAAGAGGTCTATCTTGGCAAAAGTAACCACAGTCTATATATGTAGCGAATGCGGAAGTCAGTCACCGATGCAGATGGGACGCTGCCCCAGATGCTCGAGTTGGGGAACCATGAAACCCAAAGTAGAGTCACCCTCGCTCTCGAGTGCTTCCACCCTAGGGGCTGCCAGAGTAACCGTGCAAAATCTTTCTGAAGTGAGTCAAAATGATTTGCTTCGGGTTACTTCGGGTATTGAAGAGGTTGACCGCGTGTTAGGTGGTGGCTGGGTGGCGGGTTCGGTTTTACTTATGGCTGGTGAACCCGGTATTGGTAAATCGACCTTGCTTTTACAACTAGCCCATGAAGCCAGTAAAGCCAACCGCAGTGTTCTTTATGTAGCTGGTGAAGAATCGCTTTCACAAGTCAAGATGCGAGCCGAGCGTTTGGGAGTGGTAGCTTCTTTGCAACTGACCAGAGAAACCGATGCCAGAGTTCTCTCAGATTATTTGCGCCTTCATGCCCCAGATTTAATTATTGTAGATTCAATCCAAACCTTAACTGCCGATGATGGCGGGATTCCTGGAAGCTTAACCCAAGTTAGGGATTCAACAGCTCTGCTCACCGCGGCCACCAAAGATATAGAGTCCACGCTGGTTCTTATTGGGCATGTGACCAAAGAAGGAACCATTGCTGGCCCCAAAGTGATTGAGCATATGGTCGATGCCACTTTTTCCTTGGAGACGGCTTCGGGCTTTAGGGTGTTACGCTCGATTAAAAACCGTTTTGGCCCAGCAGGCGAGATGGGGGTTTTTGAGATGTCTGGTGAGGGGATGCGGCCAGTATCCAATCCTTCTGAGGCTTTTTTATCCGAAAGGCCCAAGGGCGTTCCAGGGTCAGTGGTGGTGGCCGCCCTCGAGGGTCAACGCCCTCTACTGCTCGAGGTTCAGGCCCTGGCAGCAAAGTCCCCTTATGCTTCGCCAAGGCGGATTGTTCAGGGTCTTGACCAGAGGCGAGTAGATGTGGTTCTGGCGGTGCTAGAACGAAGGTTAGAATTGCCTCTTGCTGGTTTAGATGTCTATGTTAATGTGGCTGGTGGGCTAAGGCTAACTGACCCTGGCACGGATTTAGCTGTTGCGGTGGCGGTCTATTCGGCAGTCACTAATAGGGCTGTACCAGAGACGGTGGCAGTGGTTGGTGAAGTTGGTCTAGCCGGAGAGATACGTTCGGTGGTGCAGTTATCGCGCCGAGCCTCTGAAGCGAAACGTTCGGGCTATTCTCAACTGGTAGCACCGCAAAGTGAAGGTGAAGGAGTACGCTCTTTGGCTGAAGCCCTAAAGCAAGTTTGGAAGGCTTAATTGGTTATGCAAGAGAGTATGAATATCGTCCCGCAGAAAGACCCTGAACTAAGGATAGAACCCTATTGGTTTTATGCGTTGGCTCGAGGATTCTTTAGCTTACTAGGTAGTTTTCTTGGATATATTGTAGGTACGCTACTTATGCGTACAGAATATCTAGGAGCCATTTACAACTTAATTTACTTAATGGTGGCCGGTCTTATGGCCGGTTTTTTATTAAGTGGTTCTCTGTCCAGACGAATAACTCGTTACTATGCCAACCTGCTAGGTGCTGCTGGGCGTATTCCCCCACAGGCCGTGGTGGCGGCTGTGGCAGGTGTGATTGTGGCCCTTATTATTACGGTGCTGCTTAATACTTTGCTCGAGAATGTTCCTGGATTTACCTGGTACTGGTCCCTTTTAATTACTCTGATTTTGGTCACTGGGTTTTCTTGGTTCTCTGTTGCCAACCGACAAATTTTTACAGCTTTTAGACCCCCAGTTGCTGCTGGCGAACGCTCTGGGATTGTAGAAGATTCACAATATAAAATTGTGGATACCTCAAGCATTATTGACGGTCGAATTGTCGATGTGATCGAGGCACATTTCCTAGAAGGAAAACTGTTAGTTCCGCGTTTTGTCTTGAGTGAGTTACAAAATATTGCCGATAGCAGTGACACCCTAAGGCGAGTAAAAGGACGTAGAGGTCTAGAGGTATTGGATAAAATTATTCAACACGCGCATATCCCAACTCAAATCATCGAAGATGATGTGCTGAATACAAACCTTGTAGATGAAAAATTGATTCATCTTTGTCAGAGAAAAAATGCTGCGTTGATTACCACCGATTACAACTTAAACCGCGTAGCTGCTTTACAGGGTGTAAAGGTACTCAATGTCAATCAATTGGCCAACGCCGTAAGGGCCATGTTCTTGCCAGGTGAAAGGCTTTCACTACACATAGCCAAAGAGGGCCGTGAATCTGGGCAAGGGCTGGCCTATTTAGAAGATGGCACGATGGTAGTTGTAGAAGATGCAGATGATTTGATTGGCGAAACGGTGGATGTGGTGGTGACCAGTCATTTACAAACCAACATGGGTCGGATGATTTTTGCTAAGCCAGTCGAAAAATAAATGAGAGTGTCAGTGAATCACAGAATCCCCTTTTGTAGCTTCGCTTCATTTCATAGCCACACTGAGCCGCCAGTTACACATTTTTTGAAGCAAAGTCAGTCATGCACATTCGTAACTTGCGAAGTGTCTGATAGCGAGACACTTCGCAAGTTACAGCTTGACATTTAGAATCCTTGGTCATGTTTATCCTAGGGTCGGCTCAGTGTGACAGGTTAGGTGAAAACGGGTTGAAATCGCAAGCCTGTGTGTTTAGTTCTATAGTTCTGTGATTCACTGAGTGTATGTAAATAATGATTTGGCAGGAAATAGACTTGACATTATTGTCTATAAGATTACAACGATATAGTTGAACTTATTTCAAGGTGCTGTATCATGGGTTTGACTGGGAATACATAGCTATGACGAAGCTTATTACAACACTAGGAGAAAAAACCCTCGAGGATTTTGGTTTAATCCTTCCTCATGAACATATCTTTGTTGATCTGGGTCCTATAGAAGCCGAAAGTTATAAAAGTGCCAATGCCAGTGATGTTATTGAGGTCATGAGCCCTACTATTGAACGAGCAAAAAAAGTAGGTGTGACTGCGCTGGTGGAATGTACGCCATTGGGTGTAGGTCGGCGTGTTGATATTATTAAGGCTGTTTCTGAATCAACGCAATTACCAGTAGTGGTAGCAACAGGGATTTACCGTGAGCCTTGGGTTCCGTTCTGGGCCCAGCAGGCTAGCATTGAAAAGCTCGAGTCCTGGATGCTTTCAGAACTGCAAAACGAGATTGAACATACGGGTGTAAGAGCAGCCTGGATAAAACTGAGTGCGGGTGATGAGGGGATTACTGAGTGTGAAACTAAAATTCTTCGTGCGGCTGCACATGCTGGCAAGTTGACTAATGCAGTCATTGGTAGTCACACTATTCGGGGTCGCGTAGTCTTGCGTCAGCTCGAGATTTTAGAAGAAGAAGGATATACACCACAGCGTTTTATCTGGATCCATACCCAGGCTGAAATTGATACTGCATTACATCTCGAGGTAGCTCAGCGCGGAGCCTGGCTCGAGTTTGATGCCATTGGCAGTGAAGGGTTTAGTGATGCGTATTTTCTCGAGCGGATTCTTAGCCTGATTGAAGCTGGTTTCGCCAAGCAGCTTTTGTTAAGCCATGACCGTGGTTGGTATGACCCCTCCAAACCTAAAGGTGGAACACAGCAACCCTATACCTATTTGAGTGAAGTGTTTTTGCCAAAATTACGTGAAGCAGGATTAGACCAAGTGATGATTGACCAACTTACTCGAGTGAATCCATTTAGAGCTTTTGCAAGGTAGTCTCGGGCCACTCGAGCCTGGCCCCTTGCTGTACTAACTTTTTTTGTAAACTCTTGCTGAGCTTTTTGCTTTCCCAAACCTCTTTGCCTGTGACTTGATGCTCTAGACAAAAGGCTGCCAGTACCCCGGCGGCTTCACCTATTGCCCATTCAACAGGATGCAGGCGGTAAGCTCCATTACTCAAATGAGTTGTGCCGATATTTTTACAAGCCGCTAAAAGATTTTTGGTCTCTATAGGTATAAGTGCGCCAAGTGGAATCTGAAAAGGAAGCGTTGGCTCAAACAGGGAAACCTCGTCGTTGCCCACACAGGCATGTAAATCCATTTGATACCAGCCAATCCCAACTGAGTTGGGGTACTGCTTGGCTTTTTTGGTTTCTACTGTTAAGCTGATATCTTGCTCCAGAATACGCTCGAGGGCAATGATGCGTCTTGACTCACGAATGTAAGGAAATTTGCTTAGGCCATCTCTGCTTCCCATAATATCTTTGCGTAGCTTAAATTCAGGATAGCCAAACCCGCCCTCATCACGTGGACATTCGGTTTGTAGCCAGTATAAGAAACCAAGGGCAAGATTTTTAGCTTCACGCAAAATGCGAGCTTGTTGGTTTTTGGATTTATCAATAATATTAGAAAAACGGTAATCATTGCTGGGCCAGTTAATCAGAGCAATATCGTTGGGTCTTTTAGAGTCTTTGAATAGCCCAGCATCAAAGATGCGGCGGTAGGTCCAAAAAGGGAGTGTGTCTTTGGAACCTTTTTTGAACATCTTAAAATGCCTAGGTTTGGTCTTTGAATCAAGGCTTAAAGAGTAGGGTTGGGTTTTCTTGAAGCGTTCGTAGTCTTTAGGTTTCTTAATGCTGTGATGCTCGCCTTGGCAATACTCTAGAGCAAAACAATAGCTAAAGCTCTGTACTTCTTCAGGTTTGGCTCTAGCTTGAGCATTGGGTTCTCCTGTATCTGCTTTCGATTCTGCACCCGTCACATAATCGGTTTGGGTTAGCGGAAGTAAATCACCCAAATCAGTTGCATCTAAAAAATACTTAGCTTTGATTATCAGGTAATTTTTATTTTTATCTTGCAGGACTATTTCTTTGATAACATGATTCTTTACTTTGGCCTTAATAGGGTGGCATTGAAACAGAATGTGTAACTTTTTATTTTGTACATAAGGCTCGAGCATCTCTCTGATGACCTGTTCACCTACTCTAGGTTCAAAGCATAGACGGCTGACCCAACCATTGCCTGGATTAAGGGCTTGGCCACTTTTCATACCTTCTACACCATACCTATCTTGATAGTGTTGACGAATGCGCTGACGTAACTCTTGGTAATGCTGAGTGCAACCCTCCTGTTCTATCAAGGGGTGCTCGTCAAATGCAGATGTACCTTGTGAAGTCATTTGCCCGCCCAGCCAATGGGTAGCTTCGGTCAAGATGACTTTGTAGCCTGCCTCGAGTGCTGAGAGTGCTGCGGCTACTCCGCCCATTGAGCCGCCGATAATGGCAATATCACAGGTCATGGTTTACCTCAAAAGGAAATACACCAGTAAACAAACGCGGCCAAGCCAAGTGGGCTCCTTTCCATTGCAAAGTGAGTTGACTTGTTGCAAAGTGTTTACCCCAAAACTCGAGGGCTAAGGGTTCAATTTTTTGATTGACCAGAGTTTCTACTTCGAGTTTCTTTTCACCTAAATCAAAGTGGTCAAGCTGTTGAAAATGTTTATAAACATCATTTCTTATTAGGGTTTGATAAAGATAATCATCTACAAAACGGTTAAAGAGTATTTCTATCCAGAGAGAGTGATATTTTATTTGCTGATAAAGGATGCCCATAGCAATAGCACTACCCAGCGTGTTGCCAGCCGTGTTCCAACCACTAAAACCAGAAAGCTGCGCTAGAGGTAGGGTCTCGAGCAGTTTAATAAACCTCTCCTCGGCACCGTTGGGATAGGCAATATCGGCAACACTTACAGGTTTATTAGTGTTCAGGCATTGCCTAATAAAATCTACAAACTCGGGCAAATGCCTGGCTGCTGTATCTACATTCAAAAAATCTGGGCGGTCTTCAGTTTGGGTTACTGCGGGTGTATTGACCGCCAATACAAAATCGGCTTCGGTGAGCGTATCTACTTGAATACATCTTGCTGCTCTTAGATGACTTTTGATAAGTTCACCTGCTGGACGGTCTTCATATTTCATACCAGCATGTGCGCCATTAACGCCTGAGTAGCGCACATAAACCTTGCTGGGTTTTTCTTGTAAAGCCCGTGCCAGAAGTGTAGCTGGCACTTCATTGGCTCCTGGATAAATATCTACCTTGTGCCAGAGTTTTAGGTCATCAGTTCTAGCCTCGAGCCGCCTGCGGTCATAAGAAGCTAAGCCAAAAGTGCTGGTGTCATCTAGGGTCAAGCATAAATGATCAATGATGCCAACTTGTGCGAGCTCCAGAGCTTTTTGATGCATTTCAAAATTGCGCTGACGGGTTTTTAGCCAGTTGCTTAAAATGGTGTTGGGTAAGGTTTTGGTAATTTGCCATAGATGCTCTTCATGTTCACGCGTGTTCTGACGCTGAAACTTATCAAAAGCCTCACTGTAGGCTCGTAAGCTGTCACCATAGTCGCCATAGTAGAGTTTTTCTTCTAAAGGATCATTTCCATGTGCCACTCGCACGATGACTCCGAAAGCCAGAATACTCAGGTTTGGATTTAAGGTTTTAAGGTGTGAAAGCAGCTCGAGTTTTTTTAAGACTTCATCTAGTGAATCATCAACCTGCCGTGCTGGAATCATGCCACCAAGGGTGAGTTGCTCTAAAGAAAGAATTAGTAGGTCAGTCTTGGCTACATTTTTTAGTAACCACGCCTTGAGTATCTCAAAGTTTCCAGGTTGATTGAGAGTGTTTAAGGCTTCTAAAGGTGGTGTAAAAACCTCGAGTCCTACCGCTCGAGCTAACTTGACTGGAAACTCCAAGGTGGGTGGCCGTGTATCCGGTGGAACTAAGAGCAACTTCTTTTGCATAGCTATAGTCTACTTGGAGTAAACTTAGGATATGCCTGATTTACGACATACGCTCAAAGACAACGAATGGAGGGAGCTTAACACGTTTTTCTCAAACCATTCTGCTCGGTCATTTAGTCTGGTGTCTTTAGATGGATTTTTCTATGGACTGTTATGTTTACCTGTGCCGATTAAACCAGAAGAGTGGATTAAAGATGTCTTGCCGCAGCAACTCAATAAAGATAAATTACTTATCCAAAAGGCTACTGCTCTTACCTACAAGTACTACAATAATGTTTCTGCAATTATGACTGAGGGTGAGATAGAACCTCGCTTTAATGGCTCGAGTAAGCAAACTCGGGTTTGGCTCGAGGGGTTTGGGCGAGCCTTTCACTATGACTCTGATGCCTTGCAAAAACTCGCCAATGCCGAACTTCGAGACTTGCGTGATGCTAATGAAGATGAAAACCTAGTCTTCTCCTCCATTGTTTCAGCCTTTGCCATAGATTTAAGCCAGGAATCAGATGATGAAAACCAAGAAGAGTTCTTGCGGGCTAAAGAGGGTGTTTTAGAACTTCTTGAAGAGCAATCACCAGAAGAGAATCAGGATTTAATCAGTGATTTACTGGTGACGGTTTATGACCTTTTAGAGCCAGAACGGCGCACGCATCCACAACATAAACCGGTGAGTCGCAATCAGCCTTGTCCATGTGGAAGTGGCAAGCCCTATAAGTATTGTCATGGTAAGCAACAGCCCTGAGCCGATGGTATCATCAACGAATAACAGCCCTGAGCAGGAGGTACGCTCAAACTTCGTACAATCATCTCGTTATAAACAGCCCTGAGCAGGAGGTATCATCTCGTTATAAACAGCCCTGAGCTGATGGTATCATCCTTCGATGGATTTACATTTGATTCATGGGTTTGTTGGTGCAGGCAAGACCACTTTTGCCAAAAAACTCGAGCATTCCCTTCCTGCCGTGCGTTTTACCCACGATGAATGGATGAGCAAGCTCTATGGTGAAAATCCACCCCTCGAGCATTTTGAAGATTATTACAACCGTGTTCAGGATGTGATTTGGCTTTACGCAACAAGATTACTCGAGCTAAAGCAAGATGTGATTTTAGATAGTGGCTTTTGGAGCCGAGCCTCGAGGGATGAAGCTAGGTCAAAAGCAAAAGTGTTGGGTGCAGATACAAAACTTTATTTTTTAGATACGCCCGAAGCTGTGATGCTAAAGCGTACCCGCAAGCGCAACGAAAACTTGCAAGGTTCGCTTCTTATTGATGATCATGCCTTTGAATTATTTAAGAAACGCTTTGAACCTTTAGGTGACGATGAAGACCATGTTCTGATTAAGCAATTTTAGCAGCTCCTTGTAGGGTGCGTTTTACGCACCGCTTGCTGAATTCGCAATCAACGTTGTCTATCACTTATAAATAATTCAGGTGAGGTTATAGGACTCTGGCTCGTTTCATCACAGCATTAAGACTTTTGACTGTAGTGGCACAAGCCTTATCAGTCGACATAGTTTTTAGTTTTTTGCTAAAGGGTTCAACCATGATAGGGCCATCATAACCAATAGATTTCAAGGCTTTTAGATAAGCGTTTAGGTCAATAGTCTTGGTTTCATCAGGAAGTGTACGCTGTAAATCCTGCTGTTTGTCTGGCAGAAGATTAGGGGCATTGTTGATGTGGGCATCTACAATCTGAGAAGCGGATAGACTCTTTAGATCATCTGTGGTTTCATGGGCGGTGAACCAGTGAAAGCTGTCAATCAGTAAACCAACGTTAGGACCCAGTGCGTCACACAGCTCGAGCATTTCCTTCATAGTGTGAATAAAGGGATAGCGTTTTGTCGTCCACAAGGTTTTGGGTGCAACGTATTCCAAGCCTAGCCGTATGCCGTAATGAAGTAAAATTTCAGCCGCAGGTTTGAGGCGTTGATAGTTAAATGCAAAATTTTCACGATACGTGCGTTCATCAGAACAGGGCATCATCCAGGTTGAGGTTCTGAATACACCTAATTCACTGGCAGTTTTGGCCAGAGCAGGTAAAGCTAATAAATCATTTCTGTAACGAGTTTCATCTTGGCGAAATTCGGTAGGAAAGCTCCAGGCAGATAAGCGAACCTTAGCTGATATAGACATGTTCTTGACTTTAGACACACCAAGTTTATAGACTTCTTGAATATCAAAATGATAACCATCAAACCCGTGTTTGGCTGCTAGACTAATTCCTTCTTCAAAACTTGCCTTTACCCCAATAGCTCCAGTGCTGAGAGATGTATACATGAAACCTCCTTGAATCATTAGTATGTTATCAAATAAATTGCTTGTCTGTTTTACCTACATGGTCGTCTTTTTTCTGACTATTTTGAGTGTGTATACCTGTGTTATCTTGAGAGCAACAAGGAGATATTATGCCAAAAATTCATACGATTTATCTTATCCATCACAGCCATACCGATATTGGTTATACCAATGATCAACCAATTGTTTGGGACCTCAATACCCGCTTTATTGATGAAGCTTTGAATCTGGCTGAAATTCATGCAGATGAAGCTGATGATGCAGCTTTTAAGTGGACTATTGAAACCACCTCAACCCTAAAACAATGGCTGGATTATGCTGGAGATAATGATGTCGAACGCTTAAAGAAAATGGAAAAAGCTGGGCGAATTGAAATTACCGGCATGTTCGCCCACCTCACGCCGCTTGCAGACACTGATCAACTGCTCGAGTCCTTTCAACTGCTACGCACCTTGCGCAGCGACTATGATTTTGAGATTGCTCATGCTATGAATTGTGATGTCAACGGACTTAACTGGCCAGCGGTAGACGTGATGCTAGATGTTGGCATTAAAGGTTTTAGCATGGCCATCAATACCCATTTTGGAGGTGCAGTCAAACCGCGCCCATTGCCCTTTTTATGGCAGGGTCCTAGTGGGCGGACCTTGCCGGTATTGAACGGTTGGACCTATGACAAGGGTTGGCGTGAAGGAATTGGGCATGATGCCAAAGATTTTGAAGAAGTGCGCTGGCCAAGGTTGCAAACTTATCTGGATTCAATAAACTATCCTTTACCTATTTTGATGTTGCAAAGTTATCACCCATATGGGGATGTGGGAACAGCTTTTGATTTCACTGACTTTATTAGAAACTGGAATAAGGCTGGAAAGAATCCACGTATTGTAATGGCAACACCGAAAATGTGGTGGAAGGCAGTAGAAGATTATCAATCTCAATTGCAGACTCTGCGAGGAGACTGGACTGATTTCTGGAATTTTGGAGCTATTAGCAGTGCCAGAGAAACGACTATAAATCGCCGGAGCCGTGAACATTTGCGCCAGGCTGATGTTTTGAATGCCATGCTTGTGAATCAGGATTTGCTATGGTCAGGGCAATCCAGGGGGCGTTATCGTGAAAAAGCCTACTGGAATTTGCACATGTGGGATGAGCATACCTGGGGTGCAGATTTAGCCATTCGCTTGCCTGAAGCCGAAGACACCCAATCCCAGTGGAATCACAAAGCTAATTATGCTTACACTGCCCGAAGTTTAAGTCAGATGCTCCGCCGTGATGGCATAGCGGATTTAGCTCGAGTAGTAAAACGGGAAAACAATGCTGATATTCTGATCTTTAATCCATCGCCCTTAAAACAAACCTTTTGTGCCGAGGTTCCATATTTTGTTCTCAGCCCTCGAGGTCTAGCCAATGATTCAACAGCGGGCAGGCATCATCAAGATAGAAGTGTTCGTGATCATGACCTAAAAGATGATATTGACGTTTGGGGCGGAACCACTAAAGTCTTTGCCTTAGCCCCTACTGAGCTAGAAGGCTATGGCTATAAAGTTGTAAAACGAGAAGATCTGCTCGAGCTTCGTCACAGTGTCTCTGAAGATAAGGTGGTTGAAAATGAATTCTATCGTCTTGAATTTGATATTAAGCGTGGTGCTATCACCTCCCTTTATGATAAAACGCAAGCTTATGAATGGGTGGACCCAAATTCACCCTATCATTTAGGTGAATTTGTTTATGAATGTGTGGCCGATCATCAGCATCCCTGGCCACGAAGATTGTTAGCGGAACAAGATTGGGGTGTGCCGCTGGCTGAAATTCCTATTGGGTGGCAAAAAGATTGGAAAGCTGAACGCAAGACACCTGAGCGTTTAATTTCGCATAAGGTTTATACCTCACACTTAGGTATAACAGTTGAGCAAACCTTTGAGGCTACTGGATGTGATGGATTCTTAACCCAAAGAACCTTTCTACCTAAAGATGATGACTCCCTCGAGTTTGTATCTTTCTGGAATATGAGCAGGAGTACCCACCCTGAAGCAACCTATCTGGTTTTTTCCTTTAATCTTCCTCAGGCTACTGCCCGTTTAGATTTGGGTGGACAGGTCATGGTAGTAGAGCAAGACCAGCTTCCAGGAGTCTGCCGAGATTACTTTACTGTGCAGAAGTGGGTAGATATGTCTAACCATCAGCGGGGTATGACCATTGCTACACCAGAAAATCCACTGGTTCAATTGGATGATTTTCATTTTGGACATTATCAGGAAACCTTTGAACTCAAGAAAGCCACCTTTTTGGGCTGGGTTACCAACAATTATTGGGAGACCAATTTTCGTGCCCACCAACCGGGCAGGGTAGAGGCACGTTATCGTCTTAAGCCTTATCAAGGAATGTTTGACGAAAGTCGGGCCCACCAGTTTGGTGCGAGAGCTATGAACCCCGAGCCAGTGTTTCAGCAGCTTGGTGAACCTGCGAGACCTACTTTACCAATGCAGGGCGCAATGCTTAAATTTCCAGAGGCTCCCATTTTAACTTTGCATGTGAAACCTTCTGAGGATGGTGTCATCCTGCGTTTGCTGAATGCTTCAGATGAAGAGCAAGAGGCGATCATGGGCTCTGGATTACTGACTATAAGAGAAGCAAAACTTTGCGATGCATTAGAAAAAGCAGTAGAAGACCTTAAAGTAAGTCCATGTGACTATAGCTGCGCGGCGCTTGGCGATTATTCGTATTTCTCCTGGAGTGTAACGGTATGAGGTGTTAATTTTATTGAATAGATTCTACCAAATGCTTGCGGTTGTCTGGGGCAGGATAGTTCTCAGGCCAGAACTCAACTCGCTTGATGATTTTCCCATCCTTTACTGTATTAAACGATATAACCCTGGCAACCTGAACACCGTCAGTGATTGAGACATCACTAACGGCTTCATTATTTGCCCACAATGTTGTTGACAGTAAAGTTCCAACGTCCATAGGCAGGATACTGTTCGTTAATTGCTGCAAAATTGTCTCGTCCACGAATGCGTTCATTGGATTGGGGCTATTCTGCAATATAGTCGTCACCTAGGAATTTGCTGGCCGCACGAAAATCATTGGTTTGCATGGTCTCCCAGAATTCTCTAACAAGCTCTGTGGCGGACTTACTCATAGTATTCTCCTAACAACCGCTCAAGAAAATTGCCCCCTGCAAAATCCCCAGCTTTTCGCCTTCTTCTGTGCCATTAAAGTTGGCATCCTCGAGTTCGATTGAAACAGCCCCCTTATAGCTGCTCTCTTTGAGTGTTGCAAAAACATCAACCCAACGAGTTAAACCATGACCAGGGATAGTATAACGCCAGTGTTGATTGCCAAAAGGAATTGCATCTTTGAAAGTCGCAGGTAATTCGTTGCCATATTCGTAAAGACTGTCATTATTAATCTCACAGTCTTTACCGTGAACATGAAACACTTTAGACTTAAACTCTGCTAAGAATCTATGCGGGTCAATGCCCATGCGGATTAAGTGGGATGGGTCATAGTTAATACCCATTGAATCAGAGGGAACCTCGTTAAAAAAGGCTCTATAAGTTTCAGGTGTGGTCACCAAAACACCAGCCCCAGGCCAGCCCTCGATTACCACTTTGCCGCCAGTGTCTTCTAAAACAGGAGCTAGCTGCTTAAAGCTATCTACCATAAAGCCAAAATTTTCTTTGCGAGAAAGTTTAGCGTCTTCTGGAATCATAGCTACAAAGTAGTTGACTTGCCCAAGCTTGGCGCATTTTTTGATGTATTTAATGTTGTTGGCTACAGCTTCTTGGCGTTTGGATTTACTGGGTGAAATCAATTTTTGCCACTCGAGTAAATCAATAGAGCCAATTTTAAGACCAACCTCGAGAGCCTTCTTACCGCTCTTGTCACCATCTGGTCCTAAATCAATGACTGAGAGTTTATTCTTTTTTGCCCACTCTAAAAGGCCTTTGGTGTCTTTATGCCATTTCATCCAGAGTCTGCGGAAGCCTATTGGGAAATTGCCGGTGCGGGTGTTCATGTTGTCTCCTTAATCTTAAATTGCTCTGTTTGTTTACCAAACCTCTTTACCTACAGCGTGACCCCAGGTTATTTCGTTCATAGGGCCTAGATTCTTTAATAAGTCCTCGAGTCTTATTTTTGAACGATAAACCTTTTCGGTTTTCAAAGGATATGTTTTACGTTCTTTGCTAGAACGTTTAGTGTAGTGAGAGGGCATAAGTTTATAAATCGAGCTTAACTTCTTTACCTGCGGCCTGACTGCGGTAAATACCATCTAAGATACTCAACACTTGCAAGGACTGTTCAGGTGGAACTGGTGAAGATCTGCCGTCAACAATGGCTTGGGCAAATTCATGGCATTCAAAAGCGTGGGCTTCCATTACGTCTTTGGTATTTTTTAGGATGTTGTTATAGTGCTGTTTGGTTTTATAGTTACTGCTCAAGAATTGTGCGCTGGGCCAGTGGGCTCCACCTTTGTTGCCATAAAGCCACATCTGCATGTCTTCGCCGGCGGTGTCGTGGTGCAAAATCCAGGAGACTTCTAGAACCAGCGTAGCTCCATTATCAAATCTTACAAAAGCCGAAGCAAATTCTTCAACATCTGTATCTTTAGGCATACTGGACCCGTGCCAGGTACTAAAATTGCCAGGAATTTTACCTAACTCGCTTCTAGCTACACCGCTTACAGTGAGAGGTTTGGGGTTGCCCATCATCCATAAGGTCAGGTCTAAAATATGTACGCCGATGTCAATGCAGGCACCACCACCAGCATGTTTTTTATAGACAAAGGTTTGAGTTGGAATAAAAGCGTTGCGGCGTAGCATCCAGCCTCTGGCATGATAAATGTCTCCCAAAGCTCCTGACTCTATTTCGGCTTTGACGGCCCTCGAGGTTCCACTAAAACGAAAGTGCTGGGCGGTCATTAAGAGTTTGCCGCTCTTGTCTCTGGCCGCAATCATTTTCTTGATATCTTTAGGTGAAGGTGCGAGTGGCTTTTCGCAAATCACATGTTTGCCAGCCTCGAGGGCTTTAATTACCCAGGGGGTGTGATACATGTTGGGGGTGCAGATATCAATCACATCAATAGAATCATCCGCCAGTAAATCTTCGGGCTTAGTGGTTAGTCGGGTAATGCCATTGCGTTCTCCCCAGGTTTTTAGACTCGCTTCACTAAGGTCAGCCCCAGCTACAATTTCAGCATGAGGTGAAGCCTTCCAGCCCGGAACGTGGGTATTGCTAATCCCACCAACGCCGATAAAGCCGACTTTTAGTTTTGCCATAAGTATCCTTTCTTTTTGTCAAACCAGTAAGTTATTATTTCGTTTTTCGTAAAGAACGAATGACGAATAACGATGTACGAATAACGTTTTTACACTTCATTAATTGTTGTTTCGCTTGACAAAGTAATCACTGTGATTATAAATTGGATTAGTCCAGTTGTCTATACCATCTCGTTTGCATATTGCACTCGAGAGGTTCTTGGAGGCCTATGTCGAGAAGGCTCGATAAAAACAGCCCACTACCGCGTTATCACCAGATTTATAACGCCATTTTGCAGCAGATTCATTCAGGTGAACTTGCTGTGGGTGAATCTTTGCCTTCTGAGCGATACATTGCCCAGCAGTTTGGGGTAGCTCGCCTCACTGTTGTTAAGGCTCTAGATTTATTAGCACGTGATGGACTTATTGATAAACAACAGGGAAGAGGAACCTTTGTGTTGGCGGCAAAAAGACCTGATACCAAAGCCATTGCCTATATCAAAGCTGGCTGGTCAGTGCAACATGAACTCGAGGGCATCTCAAAAGTGGTTTTGGAAAAGCAGTATCAACTGCAAGTATTGGCGGTAGATGTTGCCTTTAGCAAACTCGAGTCTTATATTGAAGCCTGTATTGACAATGGGGTGCAAGGTTTTATTATTTATGCCCGTTCTGGTTATGAAGATATTGGTGTTTATAAACATCTTATCAAACGGGGATTACCGTTGGTGATGATTGACCGTTATTATCCTGAACTAAAAGTTGATCGGGTAGTTTACGATGATGAAAAAGCGGCCTTTGACCTCACCTCACGCCTTATTGCCAGGGGCCATCAGCGCATTGCAATTATTCCAGGACCCGAGATTGAGACCACTGCAGTCAAAAATCGTTTGAGGGGCTATCAGAAAGCTCTAAAGCAGCACGGTGTGAAGCTTCAAGAGGAACTGATGTGGTTTGGGCTTTATAACCGCTTCAACCTTGGTAACGATGATGTTGAGCGTAGGCAACAGTGTTTAGATAAACTGATCCAGACCCGCCCTACGGCAGTCTTGACTATCAATGATAGTATTTATGAAAAATTTACCCATGACTTGAATCATCTTGAATTTGAACTTGCAGTTCTAGACGAGAGTGGCTACTTAAATGCCAATGCTCTCGAGGCTGCAACGTTTAGCTATAGGATGTTGCCAGAGAGCAGCATCTTAAAACTTATTGCCCTTCAACCAGGAGAGGCTCTGGGGCGAAACGCTGCAGAGCTTCTTACTGGTCGTTTAGAGGGACGGCACACTAAAGCCAAACGTGTTATGATTCCCATGCACATTCAAGAGCTTGGCCGTAACACACAGGGAAAGGAGGTTGGCAAGAAACGCTTATCTATATAAATAATTCAAAGATTTAATTCACTACAGGAGGAAACAATGAAGTTTAAAAGAATGATTTTAGGTTTATGTTTAATGTTAGGTTTTGCGCTGGCACAGGATTTGCCCCGCAACGAAACAGTGATTTTTGATATTGACGGTGGTAATGTCACCTCACCAACTAACTTTAACTGGATGGTTCCGGGTACTGCTCGTAATCAGGGAATGCACCAAGCTGTTTGGGAGCCACTCTTTATCCTGAACTATGAGACTGGCGCAATCATGCCTTATCTCGGCACAGAATTTACCTCTAATGAAGCTCTGGATGTCTGGACCCTTAAACTCCGTGATGGCGTAAAGTGGTCAGATGGCGAAGCCTTTAATGCTGATGATGTCGTATTCACAGTTCAAATGTTGCTCAATGATGAAACTGCATCATTAAGTGATGCAGCTAACATGCAGCAGTGGGTCACCAGTGTCTCAAAAGCCGATGATTTAACCGTGATATTTAACCTTAAAGCTCCAAACCCACGTTTCCAGCTTGATTACTGGTCCGTTCGTATCTGGGGTGGCATTATTATCCTTCCTGAGCACGTTTGGGCCGGACAAGACCCCTTTACCTTTACCTATTATGACCCAGCAAAAGGCTGGCCACTTGGTACGGGTGCTTACAAGTTAAGCAGTGCCAGTGAAACCCGTTTCACCTATGAGCGCGATGACAACTGGTGGGGTAAAGATGCAAGTATTCCTGAATTGGGTATTGATGGTCTTCCTAAGCCTAAGTACTTGGTCTGGGAAGTTACAGGCTCAGAAGAAAACAAAGTTCAGCTTGGTTCGTCTGGTGAGCTTGACAGCATCATGGACGTAACCTTGGGCGGCTTTGAAGCTATGGTTGCTAATAACCCCAACATCATTGGTTGGGTTGATGGTATGCCTTATGTCTGGTTTGATCCATGCGCACGTCAGCTTTCCTTTAATACAGCCGTTGCTCCTTGGGATGATAAAGATTTGCGTTGGGCTGTAAATTACATTATGGACCGCCAACAGATTATTGATGTTGCCTACGAAGGTACAACCATTCCCTCACAAACCATGTTTGTTGAATATGGTGGTTTGCTCAATGTGATTAAAGGGATTACCGATGCAGGTATGACTCTTAGTACTACCGCTGATGTAGAAAAAGGCAAAGCCCTTATTGAGTCTAAAGGTTGGACCATGGGTGCGAATGGTTTCTATGAAAAAGATGGCAATACCTTAGCCATTGAGATTCAGACCCACGCAGCCTTCATTGAGAAGCAGCGTATTGCAGCTGTAATGGTTGAGCAGCTTCGCAGTGCGGGTATTGACGCAAGCACTCGTAACGTAGAAGGTGCAACTTGGGATGATAACAAGCAAAACGGTAACTATTCGGCCGTAATGGACTGGGATGCTTGCGGTTCTATTAACGAACCCTGGAACTCCATGAACCGTTTCACAGGTCAGTTTGCTAGACCTGTAGGTGAGCGCGTAATTGGTGGTAACAACCATGTTCGCTGGACGGGTGCAGACAATGATGCTTACAGCGCAATTGTTGAGAAAATTGGCGTTTTGCCACTGGGCGATCCACAAATTGTTCCGATGGTTGTAGAAGCCTATAAGTATCTATATGACGCTATGCCTTTTATTCCTGTGACTCAAGCCAGAAAGCTTGTTCCGTTTGATACTACCTACTGGACAGGTTGCCCACTGCGACCAATAACTATAACCACCCAGCTACCTGGTGGATGAGTACACACCAAATTATCCATAATCTCGAGCCCGCAGGTAACTAAGCTCTTTTCAAGTGTGTTGCTGAGTTTACGCTCAGCAACACACTCCCCTCGTCATTGCGAGGAGAAGTGAGAAATAACTGACGAAGTTGTGAGGTCGTTTGCAAGAAACTCCCGACGAAGCAATCTCCTTGCTCTGCATTTGTAATGAAGTGGTTTTGTAATCGTTGTAAAAAACCTCGCTATTTATTCAGCGAAGCGAGATTGCCGCGCGTATTCAGCAATGCTTAGCTTAGTTCTTGTGCAGTGTGCCACTAACTAGGGCTCGCAATGACTAGTGGTAATAAGTTGTAGTTGGTTTGCTTAGAAGGTTTTCCTTATTTTTCTTTGTGCTCGTTGTACTTCTATTGTGCATATAAATATGTTGTAATAAAGCAACACTACGTTTAGGAGGTTATTGGGTTGAAAGGCATTACGCTTGGTTATTTTTTAAGAAGGCTTGGTATTTTCTTTTTAACTATTTGGATTGCAGCCACGCTTATTTATATTATTCCGCGTTTGGCTCCGGGTGATCCTATTACGGCTATGGTTTCTCGCATGAGTCAGCAGGCCGGTTATATTGAGAACTCAGATAAAATCATTGAAGGTTGGAAAAAACGCTTTGGACTTGATGACCCCTGGTATATTCAGTACGGACGTTATTTGCGTAATTTGGCTGCTATGGATTTTGGTCCTTCGATTGCTCTTTTCCCCACGCCGGTCAAAGAAATTGTGGTTAGAGCCATGCCTTGGACGCTAGGTCTACTTAGTGTTTCCATAGTTTTATTTTTCTTCATTGGTAACTTTTTTGGTGCCTTGTTGGCATGGAAAAAAACGCCGGCGTTTATTAAGTTTTTGATTCCAGTTACGATGATTTTTACCTCAGTACCAGCAATTTTAGCGGGGCTTATTTTACTCTATGTCTTTGCCTTTAGATTAGACATGTTTCCTTCTATTGGATCTTATGGTCGAGGGGTGCAGCCAGGTTGGGATTGGGGTTTTGTACAAAGTGTGTTATGGCACGCTATTTTGCCCGTATTCTCGATTGTAGTTGTAACCTTTGGCTATTGGGCGCTTGGTATGCGTGGCATGATGATTACAGTTGAAGGTGAAGATTATATGACCCTGGCTCAAGCCAAAGGGCTAAATCCATTTTACTCTCTGTATCGCTATATGATTCGCAATGCTATATTGCCTCAGATTACATCCCTAGCTCTTACTTTGGGTACGGCAGTTGGCGGAGCGATTATAGTTGAGTATTTATTCGCTTATCGTGGTATGGGTACAGCTATTTTTACGGCTATTCGCAATCAAGATTATCCAGTCATTCAAGGTGCAACTTTTGTGTTGGTGGTCACCACAGCCTTAGCTGTGTTTATTTTAGATATGCTCTACCCGCTCATTGATCCACGCATTTCGCATGAGGGAAGATAGTATGGCCATAACGGTAGCAAGTCCGATAAAAAAAGCCAATCGCTTTAACCGTTTTGATAACCCTTGGTTGAACCCTTCGTTGCTACTGGGTTCTTTCCTCATTCTTATAATTCTGCTTGGAGTCCTAATAGGACGTTTCGTTTGGGATACAGACCTTGCCCTAGTAGGTAACTCACCCTTAAAAGCACCTCCAGCTGGTTTTAGTCATACCACCTTGCGTGGCACCACAGTGGGTACAATGGCAAACCCATTGGGCACAGATGGTGACGGCCGTGACATGCTCGCGGTTATGATTGTGGGTGCGCCGCGTACATTAGCCATTGGCTTTATTGCGGCTTTAGCAGGTATGGGTATTGGTATCTTATTAGGGTTTACAGCAGGGTTTGTGGGTGGGCGTGTCGATGATTTTATTCGCATTGCTTCAGATACGACTATCACCATTCCTTCTATCTTGGTTTTGATTGTGATTCAGTCAATTATCCCTGTAAACCTTATTGGTATGGCACTGCTTATCTCTGCTTTTGCCTGGCCTGGCCCCACCCGCCTTATTCGTGGACAAGTCTTGAGTATGCGTGAAAGTGGTTATGTAAAAATGGCCCGAATTTCTGGGGTTTCAACCTTTGACATTATGTTTAAGGAAATGATGCCGAACCTTATTCCCTATTTGGCGGCAAGTTTTATTGGCAATATGCAAGGGGCAATTTTGGCAGGTATTGGTTTGGAAGTTTTAGGGCTTGGCCCGCAGCGCGTGCCAACTTTGGGTAAGAGTATTTACTGGTCAGTACAACTCTCGGGTCTAAGCCAAGGTTTGTGGTGGTGGTGGGGTTTCCCTGCAATCATTTTGATTGTTATTTTTATTGGACTTCTTCTCATTAACTTAGGTCTAGATGAAGTTTCAAATCCGCGTTTACGTCAGAAGGTGGAATAGTGACCATGACTTCTCAAAAAACTTCTGCGGATATGCGTGGCAATAAACCTGTGATGGAAGTTCGCAATTTGCGTATTCATTATGAAACTCCCAAAGGTGCAGTGCAAGCTGTTGCTGGCGTAAGTTTTGATCTTTATGCAGGTGAAACTTTAGGACTTGTAGGTGAGTCAGGGTGTGGAAAATCTACTACGGCTTACGGCATTTTGCAACTTATTAATCCACCTGGGCATATTGTTGAGGGAAGCAGTATCACGTTAGATGGACAAGATATACTCAAGCTTTCAGAACGAGAATTTCGTAAGTTACGTTGGGAGAGCTTATCACTTATTCCCCAGGGTGCCATGAATGCACTCAACCCCACTATGAGAGTTTCTGGGCAGATTGCAGATGTGATTGAGGCCCATGAGGGTAGACAGAATAAGGCAGAGTTAAAAAATAGAATTTTAGAGCTTTTCAAAACGGTTGGTTTACCAGGGCGCATCTATGATATGTATCCTCATGAACTTTCAGGTGGCATGAAACAGCGTGTATGTATTGCTATGGCCATTGCGCTTAACCCTACAGTGGTTATCGCAGATGAAGCTACTAGTGCTCTTGATGTAGTGGTGCAGCGTGTGGTGGCTCAGACCATGTTGAAGGTCAAAGAGATGCTGGGCGTAGCCATGATTATGATTGGTCATGATATGGGCTTGATGGCCCAGATGGTTGACCGAATTGCTGTGATGTATGCGGGTAATATTGTAGAAATTGCGCCAGTTAGAAATATTTTTAAGAACCCCATGCACCCCTATTCACAGATTTTGATTGATTCTATTCCTTCCCTTAAAGAAAAAAAGCCTCTTAAAATTACTGAAGGAATAACCCATGACCCACGCAATCCACCACCAGGCTGTATCTTTCAATTACGCTGCCCTCTGGTGATGGACAGATGCAGAACAGAAAAACCTGTGTTACGTGAATTGCAACCACGCCAAAATGTAGCTTGTCACTTATATGAAGATAATGCCTCAGAAGCAGTAAGGGTGGTCGACAAAGTAGTAGATAAAAAAGCTGAGCAGAAGAACCAGCCCCAAAAGAATCAATCTCAAAAGAACCAGTCTCAAAAGAAGTCCAAGAGAAAGGGTAAATAATGTCGGAACCACTCTTGAGTATTCGCAGTGCTACAAAACGTTATCAAGTTGGGGGCGGAATTGGTCAAAAGAAACGCGAAGTTGTTGCCTTGCAAGATTTTAATTTAGATATTGCCCATAAGCCTGCAACCATTACTACCATTGCTGGTGAATCAGGTAGTGGTAAAACTACTTTGGCCAATGTGGTTTTAGGGTTTACCAGTCTTAGCGCAGGTCAGATTATTTATCAGGGTAAAGATACGGCTATGATGGATAAAACTGAGGCCCTGGAGTACCGCCGTAATGTACAAGCTGTCTTCCAAGACCCTTTTGGTGTTTATAATCCTTTTTACCGCATTGAGCATTTATTTGATTTAGCCATCAAGAATTTTAGTCTGGCTAAAAATGGTAACGAAGCTAGAGAGCGTATTGAAGAAGCCCTTAATGCAGTAGGACTTTTAGGTGAAGAAATTTTGCGTAAGTACCCCCATCAACTTTCAGGAGGTCAGCGTCAGCGCATCATGATGGCACGCGCTTATATGATTAAGCCTAAACTGATTGTGGCGGATGAACCGGTTTCAATGGTGGACGCTTCTTTGCGTGCAGCAATCTTAGATGTGATGCTTAGAATGCGGGATAAAGAAAACATATCTTTTCTTTACATCACCCATGATTTATCAACAGCCTATCAGGTGGGTGACCAGATTTTTATTCTTTATCAAGGCTCGATTGCTGAAAAAGGTCAAACCACGGCCGTGATTGACAAACCGCATCACCCTTATGTAAAACTTTTAGTAGATTCAGTACCACAACCTGATCCAGATGAAAAATGGGGCGAAGACATTGAACTGCCTGATGAAGAGACCATGCGAAATGCTGATGTAAAGGGGTGTCGCTTTTATCCGCGCTGTCCTGAGCGAATGGACAAGTGTTTAACAGCACAACCACCGCTTTACAGTGTAGGTGAGGGGGAACATGAGGCCTCATGTTATTTGTATGAGGCTAACGAAGTGGCTAAACCCGTTAGAGCAGGAAAATAATAGTCGGCCGGAAGCTTTCGGATTTTTGTTGTTTTCAAATTAGAAGAGGGTTTTGTCAGTGTTTTGGTTGCGTAGGTTGCTATTCAAAACATCCACCTCTTCTTATTGCATCGCTTAGACAAAGGATTGAGAAAAGGAGAGCTCATGAAACATGACATTCGCTGGACGGCAGAAAAAATCAAGCACAGGCTCGAGCTAATCCAGCCACTCATCCACAAGAACAGCATACTTTTACAGCCTTTTCGCTATCAGGCCCTCGAAAGTCCAAAAACAGAAGTGCCTTTAAACGCAGACACAGCAACCTGGACAGAAATCCCCTGGAAGAGTTATTGGGGCACTTGGTTTACGGATTTTGCCCTGGTTTCGACCTTCACCGTTCCAAAAGGTTGGGGTGGGGCACCCATTGCACTTCATTTGCCGCTTGGTGAAGCAGGAGATTTTAGCCACCCCGAAGTTCTGGTTTATGTGGACGGACAAATCATTTCAGCCTGCGACCGACACCATCAAGAACTTTTTTTGCCTGACAGTTACAACGATGGTGAAAGTCACACGCTCTTTTTGCATGGCTGGACGGGTTTGGGTGGCTTTGCTACACCGGGTCAGGAAAACACTAAACTCTTTATGCGTGAATGTGCTCTGGTGCAAATTGATAAAGACTTACGTGACTTCATAACTATGGCTCGAGTCACGCTTGGCACTGCCAATGAACTTGGAGAAAACGATCCTGTAAAGGGACAGTTGCTCAATGCACTCAATGATGCGTTTAATGTGTTGGATACTAGGGATCCTTTAGGTGAGGCGATTTATAAAAGTGTTGATGACGCTCACGCGGTCTTGCAAAAAGGGGTTGCAAAAAGTGGTGCCGCACTTGACGTTAACGTGATTGGCGTTGGTCACGCGCATATTGATGTGGCCTGGCTCTGGACCCTTGATCAAACCCGGCGCAAAGCAGGCCGGAGTTTTAGTACTGTTCTTAAACTGATGGACGAGTTCCCTGAGTATCATTTCTCTCAAAGCCAGCCGCAGCTTTACCAATACACCGAAGAAACGTATCCCAAACTTTATGAAGAAATAAAAAAGCGTGTTGCCGAAGGTAGATGGGAATTGATGGGTGGAACCTGGGTAGAGCCTGATTGCAATGCGATTGGTGCGGAATCATTAGCTCGACAGTTTTTACTAGGTATTGGTTATTTCCGTGACAAGTTTGGGCAAGATGGAACACCTGTGTTGTGGTTGCCTGATACCTTTGGCTATGCCTGGAGCTTGCCGCAATTGATTAAGGAAGCCGGCTTTAAGTATTTCATTACGCACAAGATGAGTTGGAACCAATACAACCAGATGCCTTTTCAGAGTTTGTGGTGGCAAGGGTTAGACGGCAGCAAAGTGCTTACCCATTTTCTGACTACGCCTGAAACCAATTGGACCGACTTACCTTATTCAACTACCTATAACGGTGACTTGTCACCCAAGCAAATTCTGGGCAGCTGGAAACTTTATCGGCAAAAAGAGACGCAGCAGGAACTTTTGACTGCATATGGTTACGGCGACGGCGGCGGCGGCCCGACCCGGGAAATGCTTGAGAATCTCAGTTATGTGCAGAATCATCCCGGCTTACCGAAAACAAGGTCAGGCACTGTCAAACAGTTTTTAGAGGGACTCGAGTCCAATTCTTCAAACCTCCCAACCTGGAATGGTGAGTTTTACCTCGAGTATCATAGGGGTACTTATACCAGCCAGTCCAGAACCAAGCGTAATAATCGCAAAAGCGAATTTTTACTGCACGACGCCGAGTTTCTAGCAGCGTGGGCGTCTCTAATCACAGATTACAAGTATCCATACCAAGACCTAAAACGTGCCTGGGAACTAGTTTGCCTCAATCAATTTCACGATATTCTGCCGGGTTCTTCGATTGGTCTTGTTTATATAGACAGTGAACGTGATCACGCTGAAGTTCGCGCCCTGGGTGAGCAGGTAAGAGACGCCGCCCTCGAGTCCCTGGCAACCACCGGTTCATCAGATTTCGTGGTGGTGAATCCCACCTCGTTTAGCGGAACGTATTTTGTGGCCTTGGCTGAAACATTACCTGAAGGAAAAACGCTTGCCTATTCAGGTAAAACAGTGGTGACTCAACCTATTAAGGGTGGTACCCTGGTTGAGCTTGGTGGACTTGGGCCATACTCACTTACACCTTTAAGTCTTGCAGATCTTACTGGGAAACCCGTAAAAGAATTGAGTATCTCGAGAGATGATTCTGGAGTGAAGCTGGAGAATTCCTTACTCAGTGTCAAATTTAATCTCTCGGGCGATATCACGCGAATTTTTGATAAGGCGATTAAGCGTGAAGTTTTATCACAAGATACCAGAGCCAACGTTTTCCAGGTTTTTGAAGACCGCCCGATGATGTTTGATGCCTGGGATATCGATATGTTTTACGACGACAAGATGTGGGAAGCAGAAAAAGCACACTATTTGGAAATCATTGAGGATGGTCCCGTACGTGTTGGATTGGAAATCAAACGCCGTGTAATGAACAGCGAAATCTCGCAACGTGTGTATTTGTATCGTAACCACCGTCGCATAGATTTCAACACAACCATTGACTGGCACGATAAACACACGCTTCTGAAAGTTGCGTTTCCTGTCAACGTTCTAAATACGATGGCAACCTATGACATTCAGTGGGGAAATGTCGAGCGTTCTACCCACCGCAACACCTCCTGGGATTGGGCAAGATTTGAAACCTGCGCCTACAAGTGGGTCGATTTGAGTGAAGGCAATTATGGCGTGAGCTTACTTAACGATTGCAAGCATGGTTATGACGTGCAGGGAAATGTGTTGCGTTTAACCCTGCTTAAAAGTGCAACTTCGCCTGACGAAAATGCTGACCAGGGTTTGCATCAGGTGACGTATAGCCTCTTTCCACACGAAGGCGATTGGCGTTATGGGACAGTCAAAGAGAGCTATGCGCTTAATAACCCAGCGTATATTCAACCTAGCTCTAGTCGCAAGAATGGCTCTGAGCGCTTTTTTGTGAAAACAGACTCACCCAATGTAATCATTGAAACAATTAAGCGTGCAGAAGACGGTAACGGTACGATTGTGCGCCTGTACGAAAATGAACGTTGTCGCGGTGCTGTGAATTTAAAAACTGGTTTTGAGATAGCTGAGGCTTACCGTTGTAATTTACTCGAGGAAAACCAGGAAACGCTCGAAATCAGGTCCAATGAAGTGCCTTTACACTTTAGTCCTTATCAAATCATGACCCTGAGATTGGTAGCTCGAGAGCCTATTTCTTAAATCCGCTATAACTTCTGTTGATGTGCAGCGATGTTAAGAGAGCAGCTGTTCAGCTCATTCTGGGGTAGTTGTTGATGAAGTCTAAGGTTTCATCCAGTTCCGGTAACTGTGAGCGGCCAAACCCGTGACAGGATAGTGCTGCTACTGCTGACGCCACAGTGGCACAGGTCTCGAGGTTTGCGCCACAGCCTAGAGCAAAGGTATAAGCCCCATGAAAAATATCACCAGCCCCAGTAGTGTCTACGACATCTACAATAAAAGCTGGCACGTGCTTGATGCCTTGCCCTGCATCATAATAAAAGCCTTTGGCTCCTAGGGTTAAACCTACCACTTGCTTTTCAAAGTGTCTGATTTTAGGAAGAACAATATTTGGCTCAGAAGTACCATAGAGTTGCACGACGCATTCTTCAGCGACAATTAAATGGGTAATGTCTTTGGCTAAATGCCAGTTACTTGAGTCACCATAATCAGCCACGATAGGAAGGTTATATTTTTGTGCTTCTTTTATAACCATCTGGTTTAAGTGCGGATAGCGAGTATCAACCATCACGGCCTGGCAGTATTGAATATTTTCTAAGTTCCAACCCGTTTCAATATCAAAGAGTGCATCATCACGATAAGGAAAGATATAGCGTTCGCCATGATGATTGACCAAAATACCACTTACTGGTGTGGCTACATGATCAAAACGCTTTTGAATAGTTTGAACCCCAAAGTTTTTTAATTCTTGCTCGATGGAATCAGCAGTGGCATCATGGCCGTGAATGGTTAAGAGCTCGACGTTCGCACCCAAACGCGCGGCTGTGGCAGCAGCCGAGGCAGCAATACCACCACCGATACTTTGGTAGTTTTTGGCAAAGGTGCGTGATTGCGTGGGTGGAAAGTGAGGGAGTTGCCAAATGTGGTCAAGGCAAGAAAAGCCAGACATAATTAAGCGCGGATGTTTATGTAAGTTCAAAAGTGAATTCACTGCAATCATTTTACTCTAGCAGGTATCATTGGGTCATCTACACCTAATCTCGAGGTTAAACGTGCCGAGAGTAGATATTGATAAAATAGGATGTGCTTCTAAAGGTTAAGCTATAGTGACCTATGTATGGATATACACCCTCAGCGTTTTACAGACTTGAATCGTCTAAAGCTAAGACTCCAGCTTGAAGGGTTTAGCAGTGAAATTTTAGGTTGGGGGTTTTATAGTGGAGAAGAGTGGTGGCGTAATTATTTGCATGTTCATTCATTCTTTGAGATTTGCTATGTTTTTAGAGGGCAAGGACAGTTTAGGATTCATCATCAAATTAACCCCGTCAAAAAGGGAGATTTGTTTATTGCCAAACCCGATGAAAGGCACGAAATTATCTCTTCAGAATCAGCACCCTTAGGGATTTATTTTTGGTCTTATACCCTAGTTCCACCAGTTCAACATAAAACCAATCACTTGAGCCGTTTGTTTTATGCGTTTATGGCTAGCAATAAAACGATTTGTGTAAAACAGAAAAATATTGCTTATATCCTCGAGCTTCTGACACAAGAAATTAACACTTACGAGATGGGCTATTCGCTAGCTATTGAAAACTTGATGAAACAACTCATTATTGAAACCGCTCGAGCGAGCACCACATTGCCTACGCTAAGTCCGTCCTTTAATCAAAATCATCAAGATGCTGTGAGCACCACCATCATGCGCTATCTGCAAGATAATTATAGCCAGGCTCTCAGTCTAAAAGAAATCGCCGCTCAAGTTCACTTGAGTCAAAGGCATATGAGCCGAGTCTTTAAGGACACCACCGGGTTTACGATCAAGCACTATGCAACCCAGCTCAAGATGGATATTGCCAAACAGTTATTGCTCAATCAAGACCTATCTATTTCAAAAGTTGCCTATGATACGGGCTATCATGATGTTAGGCATTTTAGTACCGTGTTTAGACACTATACGGGGGTGAGCCCTAGTCAGTATAGGGAGCAAGGTGGCACGACATTTCTTTAGCCTTTAAGCCATCCTGCACGCTCACGGGTGGTGTGATGGTTCCAGCCTTTTAGGGTCAGCCGTTCATCAGGGTGTTTATTCCCCTCTTCAATGCGGTCATCACCAGCATACATTTGTACCAACACTGTCTTTCGGGTATTACTCGAGCGGTTAGGCATTGAACCGTGCAAGGTGAAATAATTGAAGAAAAGTACATCTCCAGCTTCGGCTTCCATAACCTTTGCACCCTCAATGGGGTGCTTTTCTAAGACATCTGATTCATTTTGTCCACCACTGCCCAAAATACGCCCTAATTTATGGCTTCCTTCATAAACACGTAAGCAACCCATTTCATCGGTCGCATCAGACACATGAATGATGCCAGCCATCATGGTGTCTTTAATTGTTGGAAAATAAGACCAGTCTTGGTGCATGGGAAAGGGTGAGCCTTTCTCAGAAGGTTTTTGAAAAAGTTTGCTGTGGTGCAAGATAATATCCTCACCAAGAATTTCTGAAGCCACATCCAAAAATTTTTCATGCAGCATGGCATTAAGCCAGACCCGTGAAAACTGCTGTACGTTATGGGTGTGGATAATCATATCCTGCTCACCCTGAATCCGCTTCATTTCTGGCCCCATCCAGGTAGCATCAATTTTTTCTCCTGAAGCCATGAGTTGCTGCACTATGTGGTCAAAGTCCTTTTCAAGAGCAGCCACTTCTTCTTTAGAAAAAACGCCTTTGGCTAGGTAATATCCTTTTTCCTCAAATGAGGTTTTAATATCAGACATGAGTTTCTCCTTTGTCAAGTAATGTAGCAATTTTTGCTTGAGCTGACTACTGGCAAAGCAGACAAGGATGTTGAAAAAAGGGACATGCTTAGAGCTTAGGGTGCTGAAAATCGAAGCCTTTGGTCATGAGCTTATGGAGGATGGGATAGAAGATTTCGCTGGACTCGAGGTGGTCATGGGTCAGGATGATATCGGCTGAACCAGAGTAGTGCAAACCACAGCCATGCTCAGGGTCATCGGTTTCGATACGTGCATAAACTTTTTCTAAACTGTCAATGCCATATAAATGCTCTTTGGCATTGACAGACCATTCCACAACATCAAAGGTCCACAACCAGTCGAGGTCTTTAAGCAAGTTAGCTTGGTGATAGTAAGAGTAGGTAATAGCTTCAAATCTGGGTTGGGTGTAGCCAGCATGGCCCAAGAAATCTTGTAGCGCGTTTTTACGCTCGAGTCCTAACCCTAGATAAGGCTCGAGGGCTTGACCGCCGTTTAAGCCACCTTTATCGCCATAAGGGAATCTAAAAATTTTGGCAGGCTGCGTAACCTTGGCAGCTTTATAAATGCCCTCGATGATTTTCTCAGTGCGTTCAATTTGGCTGTAGGCTTCTAGAAGAGAAATATCTGAGAAATGGGGGTGGTCATAAGAGTGATTTCCGATAATAAAGCCTTTGTGAATGGCCTCTATGACTTCTTTTGGACGTTGTTCTAAATAATCTCCCCGACAAAAGAACACTACTGGCAAGTTGTTTTTGACTAAAAAATCAACCTTTTGTGAAAAATGTTCAGTCGGTGCATCATCGATGGTGAGATAGACTATTTTTTTAGACATGTGTTTATTTTAAGGCCAACCTGTGTTTGGAATTGATTGAAGCGGATAGAAAGATTAAAGATTGAAGATTAAAGATTAAAGGTCTTATTTCTTGCACCTATGCAAAAGGTGGGGAAAATATGCAATTTAGCTTTTGAAGAGATATCATTTAGCAATTCCACAATTCGTTGAGGCAGACAAAATGTGTCAAATGTTTCAACAAGTAAACACGGCCACAAGTGTCTCAATAATGCTTGGAACGGCTAATTTAAGCCAATAAACGCCAATAGTATGTCTAAAGTTAGCGAGGATGTTGCTTAAATATGAAGCGTTTTATACTGGTGCAAGAAATAAGAGGTTTAACTCTCAACCCTTAGCTCTTGGCCTCCTATTTTCCTACCTTCTAACCCTGACCTACGCGGTAAAAAAAATACGGAACTGAGTTCATAAAGAATTTTTGTTATACGAGAGACTTCTCACAAGGACGCTTTTCTGTTATAGTAACGCTGCGTAAAAGGTATATCTCTATCCCTGGGTAATAAGGGGTGGGGCGTATCTTACAGGGGAAAAAGGGTATTGCCTCCCACCTGGGAGGCATTTGGTCGTTTTAATAATAATCCCCTTAACATTTAGGAATAATATCCCTAAATGTTAAGGATAGTACCCCTAATTATGGAGGTAGCATGGCACGAGAAGTACGCCTAACTCAAGAAGGCTATGAGCGGCTCAAGGTAACCCTCGAGCATGAACGCGAAAGACTCGAGGAGGCAACCAAGATTTTACGGGATTTAACCGGCACTTCAGACGATTATGATGATTCAGGTATGGAAGATGCCAAGCGCGAAAAGTCTCGTAATGAACAGCGCATTGATGAACTTGAAGATCAGCTTAACCGCGCTGTGATTATCGAAGATCACAAGGCCAATAAAGTGGATTTGGGTTCTATGGTCAGCCTAAGACCAAAAGGAGCCAAGAAGGCTTTTGACGTGCAGATGGTATCCTCGATAGAAGTAAGTGTTTTAGAGGGTGATGTGATGAAAGTCTCTGACCAATCTCCTTTAGGCAAGGCCTTGATGGGACGCAAAAAAGGTGAAGAATTCAAAGTAACTATTAATGGCAAGACTACAGACTATACGCTAGTTTCGATCAAGTAGGAAAATTTTAATTTCAAATGGAGTGAAAAAGGGAAAAGGGAAAAGGGAAAAGGGAAAAGGGAGTTCGATTAGGTAATCGTGACATACTTTCCACTTTCTACTTTTCACTTTCCACTGTCTTTATGTCAAACGAATCCCTAAATGAACAACGCCAACAACGCCTCGAGAACCTCCAGTCACTTATAGATGCTGGTTTCGAGGCTTATCCTTACAGCTTTACGCCTACCCATGACGCAGAGACCTTGCAAAAAACGTATAAAGAAAAAAATGCTCAACCTGGGGATCATTTTGAAGAAAATGTGACCATAGCAGGGCGCATCATGCTACTTAGAGCTATGGGTAAGGCTACCTTTTTGACCTTACAAGATATGACTGGGCGCATTCAAGCCTATTTACAAAAAGATGCTACCGAACACTATGAAGCTAGTAAGAAGCTAGATTTAGGAGATTGGCTCGAGGTCTCAGGAACTTTATTTATCACCAAGACCGGCGAACTTACTATTAAAGCTAGTACATTTCGCCCACTTGTAAAATCACTGCGTCCATTGCCTGACAAGTTTCACGGCATCGCCGACAAAGAAGTGCGTTATCGCCAGCGTTATTTAGACTTAATGGTCAACCCCGAGGTCAAACGAGCTTTTGTATTACGCTCTAAGGCCATTTCCTTTATTCGCAACTATCTGGATAACCTAGGATTTATTGAAGTGGAAACGCCTGTATTGCAAGCTGTGCCCGGTGGAGCAGAGGCTCGCCCCTTTTTGACCCATCACAACCAACTTGACTATGATTTTCACTTGCGGATTTCTTTAGAGCTTTACTTAAAGCGTTTAATTGTGGGTGGCTTCGATGCTGTTTATGAAATAGGTCGCCTCTTTCGTAATGAGGGCATAAGTTTTAAGCATAATCCCGAATTCACCATGCTCGAGCTTTATTGGGTGGGCAAAGACTATATTGATATTTTGAAACTGGTTGAAGAGATGTATAGCCAGCTATTTCTCAAATTAACCGGCTCCATGAAGATCACCTATCAAGGGCAAGAACTAGATTTCACTCCACCTTGGCCGCGCCTAGATTACACCAGCGAAGTTGCCAAGCGTGCTGGCATTGATTTTGATTTTATGGATGAACAAAAACTACGTGCCTGGGTGCCTGAGCATCACCCTAGAGTTGATGATGTCGTTCTAGCCGATGAACCTATCAACCAGATTTACAACAAGCTCTATGACATTTATGTCGAACCACATTTGGTACAGCCTACTTTTGTAATGGATCACCCGCTCGCTATTAGTCCGCTTTCCAAAAAGCACCGCTCACGCCCAGGACTTGTAGAACGTTTCGAACCCGTGTGTATGGGCATGGAACTAGGTAATGCTTTTAGCGAACTCAATGATTCCCTAGATCAGCGTGAACGTTTTGAAGAACAACAAAAACTGCGTGAAGCTGGCGATGATGAAAAACCACCACTAGATGAAGATTTTTTGACGGCTCTCGAGTATGGGATGCCACCTACTGGTGGTTTGGGTTTGGGAATTGACCGAATTGCGATTTTACTGGCGGATGTGCCGAGTATTCGGGATGTGATTTTATTTCCGCTTCTCAGACCTGAGTAGATTTTTCTTTTGACAATTTAGTCAGATGCCGAACCTATCAAGACATAAGCATCTGACTTATTTTCAATAACAAAAGCGTAGTCCCAGAAAACAGGATAAAAAGGATGAACTTCTTTAAGAAAGAATTTTATTGTTTGTTCAGAACTAGAAAGTAAAATTTGTAAGTGATTGAGAATTTCCTGCTTCAAGGATAAAAATTCACTGCTTCCAATAAATTCTAAGTTGGGGTGTGTTGCTGTGCCGCCGTTATTATACTCAAGAGATGATGCAATTTCGTTAAGAATCTCATTGTGACTAATACTATGAGTCTTACCCAAAATGATCTCTTTGCTAAGTGCTTCGCTGACAATCTTTTCAATAGACTGACCTGCCATTCCTGCTGCACTAAAAATATCAATGCTAACTGAATAGTTCCAACTGTTTTCATTCAGTTCAGTACACATTTGACTTAGTAGAAAATTTATCTTTTCAACCTCGTTCATGGTTTACCTCACTGCATACCCATCTTCTTCCCGAATATCCTCAGGATACCAAGCCAGCACTATCTGCGACCTAGGTACACCTAACCGCTCGAACTCGAGACTTACCCCTATAATACTCTTATGACACTCTTTAACTGGATCATGATTGTTCTCGCTCTGGTGTTTGTAATAGTGGCTTTCGTAAAGTATCGCAATGAACCCATCAGCGATGAGCGAAGTGAAGTTCAGAAAGACCTTGATTACCGTATTGGTGTAGCGATGGGAGCTTTAGGCTACGACATCGGCTACGCAGCAGTAGTAAGGTATGCCCTCGAGCGGTTTGAAGAAGAACAAGGTCGCCAGGCTACGCAGCAAGAACTCTATATGCTTATTGGTACAGCGATGGGTGTAGCCCAGAATTCGGAATAATCTAAGCTCAAGATTTCTTGCTTTGCAGCACATTTCTGAAGAGTAGTCAGAATGGTTTTCTACTGACTACTGATTACTGATTACTGTTATTGCTGCGGATACAAATATTTATAAACCTGATAATTGACCATCACGCTTTGCAGGTATTCTCTGGCCTCTAAGGTATCAATTTCTCTATACAAATCATCTTTATTACCAGCTACAAAAGAGCTTTCAAAAAGTCTTTTGATATAGCCTTGTCCACGGTTGTAGCTGACCATGACTAACTCTAAATCTTGTTGCAAGTAGTTGAGTAACCACTGCACATAAAAAGTGCCGTAGCGGATATTGGTAGCAACATTAAAGGGATCGCCTGGGGTTTCTTTTTGTAATTCGGCTAGCCAGGTCCAGGTGCTGGGTACAACTTGTAAGAGGCCCTGAGCATTAGAGCTCAAGATGCGCCTTGGGATAAAAGGCTGACTCTTGGCGCATGATGGCCCAAATGAGCATAGGGTCAACACCTAAATGCTGAGCTTCTTGGGTAACTTCATAGTTATAGGCTCTAGGGTAAGACAAATACCACAAGCGAATATCAGTAAACCCCCGGTTTAACAGTTCGGTAACGGCTCGCCAGCTTTGATAGTATTCACCCAAGGATTGTAACTGCTCAGCAAGGGTAACAATATCAGAAGGATCAGTAGTGCGTTTTAAGGCGAAAAGCAATTCTCCGATAGCACCATCGTTGTCACCAACTCTATTTAAGAGCTGAGCCCGTTCAATGGTTTCAGAAGTGATGGGATTGAGCTGAGAAGTTAAGGTCAGGTTTAAGGGTTGCCCAGTTTTTAAAGCAAAGAAAGAATTTTTAGGAAGATAACTCTTGGCGGTTTCGGCAGTTTGGCTGTCGCCTAAGCGCGAAGCTAAAATAAAGGCCCGGTAGGCTGCATCATCGGAGAGTTTAGAGCTTCCCTGAGCCAGTTGCAGGTAAATGGGTAAAACATCCTGAAAGCGGTCTTTGGCTTCTAAGTATCCGCTAGCTAACCACAGGTGGTCAGGGTTTCCACTTTGTTGCAGATAGCCTACGGCAGCCGTAATGTCATCACGTTTGCGGGCAATCAGGGCTCGTCCTAATAAAACCTCACTGCCACCTACTTGACTAAACAGGGCATCGGCAGTTTCATTGTCACCCAGATAAAAACTCTGCCAGGCCTTGCCTAGTTGGGCAGTTTGGTTACTGGGCTCTTCTGATAGCCATTGCTCATAGGACTCGAGGGCTTGTTGGTATTGTCCTAAACCTGCGTGGGCAGGTCCTTCAATCGAGTGAGCCGTGTTGCCATTAAGAGCATCTAAAGCAGCTTGATAGAGTCTGGATTGTAAAAAGATATTGGCAAGTGTGTAGGGGTCAGCTTGCAAACGCTTTAGGCCCTCCACAGCTTCAGATTTGGGCAAGGCTTCCTGATAGACTCGCAAGGCTTCGTCGGTGTAACCCGCTGCTTCTGCAGCTTGGGCATAACCCAGAAGCAAGGTGCTTTTTTCCTGTCTGGCTAGAGGGCTTTCAGGGCGCAACTCGAGTAGTCTGCGGTAATAGCCTACTTTTTGTGTGGCTGGTAAATCTTGCTGGGTTAAAGTTAAAGCTGCACGGTAGGCCACATAATCATCACGCAACATGGCCAGATTTTCTAAGGTAATCCAGTCGTTAACTAGTGTTGCGTCACGGTAGAGTTTGTAAGCTCCTAAGAGGGGTTCATCATAAGGGTCAGAAATAATAGCCTGCACATTAGGCACAGGAATATCAATCCGCCTCGAGTCCAGATATATAAATCCTGCCAGCGTTGCTACCCCTAATAAGCCAATCCCAACAACCCACTTCACTCTGCAAAGTGTAATAGGGTTCTTCCTGAGAAATATAGGGATTGTGCTTCAAGCGACTATCGAGTACCCTATGTTATGGATTTTTCCACACACTTTGCTCGCCGTGTTAAGGGCATGAAGCCTTCGGCTCTGCGTGAAATTCTTAAACTTACCCAAAAATCAAACGTGATTTCTTTTGCTGGTGGTTTGCCTGCGCCTAATCTTTTTCCCAAAGAGCGCATTGCCCAAGCTGCCCAAAAAGTTTTGCAAGAGCAAGCCTCGTTGGCTTTGCAATATGGAACCTCTGAGGGGTATACCCCCTTGCGTGAGTGGGTGGCAGAGGGTCTAAAAGTTGTGCCTGAACAGGTGCAGATTGTTTCGGGTTCACAGCAGGGTTTAGATATCATTGCCAAGATTTTTTTAGATCCAGGCGATAAAGTGGTGGTGGCCGAGCCAACCTATTTAGGTGCATTGCGTACCTTTGATGTCTATGAAGCCCAGTATCTAAGCGTGACCTGTGATGAAGAGGGAATGCTGCCAGAAGCCCTCGAGGCTGCCCTAAAGCAAAAGCCTAAACTCATTTACGCCATTCCTAATTTTGATAACCCTACTGGAATTAGCATGAGTTTAGAGCGTCGGCAGAAACTTGTAGAGCTAGCACGTCACTACAATGTTCCTATCTACGAAGATAATCCTTATGGCGAATTGCGTTTTGAAGGCCCAGAACTACCTAATCTTTTTGAGCTTGGGCCGGACACGGTAATATATGGCGGAACCTTTTCTAAAATCATGGTTCCAGGTTTTCGTTTGGGTTGGATTGTGGCTAGTCCAGAAGTAATAAGTGCTTGCATTATGGCCAAACAAGCCGCCGACTTGCACACTGCCACCTTTACCCAGATGATTGCCTATGAAGTGACCAAAGATAACTTTATGGAATCCCAGATTGAAAAGGTAAGAGCCTACTATCATCAACAGCGCAACCTGATGATCAGTGCTATTGAAAAAAATTTTCCAGAAGACGTACACTTTACCAGACCCACTGGGGGCATGTTTTTGTGGGTGACTTTACCCAAGGGTAATAACACCCTCGAGCTGCTTAAAGAAGCCGTTAATCGTGGGGTGGCCTATGTGCCAGGTGAACCCTTTTATGCCAATGGTGGCGGTCTGCACACCTTGCGCCTGAGTTATTCTATTGCCACGGCTGAACAAGTAGAAAAGGGCATGGCTAGTTTAGGTGAGCTTTTGAGAGAAGATAAAATTCTTTCTTAAAAAATCAAGGCTCGAGTGAAAAAACATACTTTTCTTGGGTTTGACCCCATGTTAGCTTGAATGAATGCAAAAACTGTTCAAGATTTATAAGGGGTTTAGTATGCGTCAGGTTATGGTTTTATTCGCTTCAATGTTGACATTAGCAGGTGCACAAGAAAGTCTTCCAGGTGCAGAGATTCCGCAGATGCCTGCTATTGTGTGGGTAGCTTACCTTGCTGTGGCTGCACTTATGATAGTCAGCCTTTGGAAGTTGTTTGCCAAAGCAGGTAAGCCAGGCTGGGCCTCGTTGATTCCTTTTTATAACAATATTGTGATGCTCTAGATTGCCGGTAAACCGATTTGGTGGTTTTTTATGTTGTTTGTTCCTATTGCCAATATCGTTTTTGCTTTTCTTGCGGCCTATCACTTTAGTAAAACTTACGGCAAAGAAGAAGGGTTTAGTATTGGTGTAGCCTTGCTACCTATTATTTTTCTACCTATTCTTGCTTTTAGCAGCGCAACCTATCAGGGGCCAGCAAAAGTATAGAATCATCAAGCTTCGTACTGTGCTCAACTCACCTTGCGCGGTTAATTTTTAAGCTCCCATTTTATCAATAAAGCTAATCATTTTATTGATACGATCTTCATGGATTTCACCTACAAATTGACCACTCGAGAGAATATGGCTATCGCTCTCCCGCTTGAGTTGCCAGTGTAAACGAAAGACATGATGATGGGTCTCGAGTTTGAGGATGTTGACATTGTGTTCGAGACGTTCACGAAAAAGGGTAAGAAAATCGAGCATTTCTTGGCGATTACTAACAGGCTGAGTGCGATGTGGGTCAGTATAGTGAAAATTCTCTGTGACACATTGCTCGAGGAACGCTTTACGTTTATGAGGGTCGGTTGCATTCCAAGCTAGTATCAAAGTTTCCAAGAGAATTTGAGGGGTCATGTTGTTTCATCTGTTTCTACCACATCTCCCAAACTAAGCAAAACGTTTTTATAAAGGTGCAGACCTAAATCCCCTATTTTTGTCATAGCCTCGAGTCCTGTGAGTTTAGTATCAACACGTTGGTTGGCAATTCGCAAACTTTCAGCCAAGACACTTTCAAAAATGGGATAAGGGCCTTCAAAATCTTCTACTGTTGTGGCTACAGCTTCTTTAGGTTGTGTAAGAAAGAGCAATGCCACCTCAGGTGCCCGTTTCTCGGCTACTTTTTTGTTAGGGCCTTGACCTTGACCAATTATTTTTTCTCCTATTACTACGTCACAATGAAAGGTAGGCTCATGGTCTGGCCCGGTGATATGGGTCTTGAATTGAGGTTTGCCTAGGTTTTCTCGTTGAGCATGGGCGATAATCTCGCCTTTAGGGTTGGCCATATCGTTCTAGCTTATCACGCTCCTAAAACAACCAAATACAGATTCATTTCCCAAGAAATAGCTGGAAAATTTAGACTTATGGATAATTTAATGTATTTTGAATACATTTTGAGCAAATATATACGTACATTTGCTAAGATATATAAATACATTTTGCAAAAAAATTGATAAATTATGCATATCGTTACCCAATAAATGGAAAAATGAATATAATTTACTTGACAAAATGCAATTTAATTCGTATTGTTCTGTTATCGGGAAACCAAATCCCGATGAATTCCTGAAAAAGAGATTCTATTTTGGAGAGGTGTATATCAGCGTCTTTGACGTATCGTAGTAGCAAAACCCATTGTTGTTATTATGCCATGCAGTGCAGAATGCACCTTTCTGAAACCCCAGAGGGCGTTATAGTTGAACCGCTCGAGCATCCCATCAATAAGAATAAACTCTGTGTTTTAGGGCAAAATAGCGCAAAACTTTTCAACCACCGTGAACGCCTCATTACGCCACTTGTTCGTCATTACGCCACTTGTTCGTCGCAAAGGCGAACTTGTTCCTGCAACCTGGGAAGAAGCCATGGAACGCGCTGTGGCTGGCTTTAAGTTTTTGAAATTCAAATATGGCAATGATGCTAACGCCGTTTATTCAGGGGCTTCGATTTCAACCGAAAAAGCTTACTTACTGGGCAAGTTTGCTCGCGTTGCTCTAAAGACTCCACACATTGATTACAACGGACGTTACTGCATGTCTGCTGCTGCCGCAGGTGCCAATAAAGCCTTTGGGGTTGACAGAGGTCTCAACATGCCGCTTTCTGATATTCCCAAGCACGATGTGATCATGGTTTTTGGTAGCAACATCGCCGAGACCTTGCCGATTATGGTGAACACTCTGCTCGAGGCTAAACACAACGGCACGAAATTTATCATGGTTGACCCGCGCCAAACTAGCACCACTAATCTTGCTGCGCTGCATTTGCAAATTAATGTTGGTGAAGATTTTGCACTGTCAACTGCGATGCTAAAAATTATTTTGGATAAGGGTTGGTACAAGCCAGAGTTTATTGCTAAGCGCACCAGTCATTTTGAAGAAACAGCAGCCTATGTTCGCAGTACGAATTTAGATTATTTGCTTAACGCCACTGGATTACAAGTTGAAAAAGTCCATGAAGCTGTTGAACTTTTAGGCAATGCCAAACGCCCACTTTTTTTAACCGGACGGGGCAATGACCAGAACTCGAGGGGCGTTGCCAGCACACTCGCTGTTATCAATTTATCTCTGGCACTCGGCGCAAGTTATGGCACACTGACCGGACAAGCCAACGGTCAGGGTGGACGCGAACATGGCATGAAAGCTGATCAACTTCCTGGGTATCGTTTAATTACTGATAAAGTCGCCAGAGAACATGTCGCAAACGTTTGGGGAATATCACCTGACGATTTACCAGGGCCAGGTTATTCCGCCTTTGAATTAATGCAAGCTATTGGTAGAAAAGAAATTCGTGGTTTATTTGTTCTTGGCTCTAACCCAGTTATTAGTTCACCAGACACAGACCGAGTAAGAAAATGGCTTGGCACGATGGATCATTTGGTTGTGGTTGATACTTTTTTATCTGAAACATCTATGCTTGCCGATATTGTGTTGCCTGGATCGCTATGGGCTGAGGAGACTGGCACCACGACGAATCTCTAGGGTCGTGTGGTTTTGCGTGAGGCCTTGCGTCTTCCACCTGAGGGTGCGAGGACAGATACTGAAATTATTTTGGATATAGCCCAACGACTTGGTGCAGAGAGGTATTTCGATTATGCTGGCCAACTTACTCTTATTGCGGAGAAGGAACCCCCTGTGCCTCATTTGCAGAGAACGATAACTGCGTCAACATTTGGAACTGTCCCCCCTATTAGGGGGGAGCATGTTTCAAATGTTGACGCAAACTTCACTGATTACAAAGAAAGTGCGGGGGGTTCTATCTCAGAAGCGAATTTCACTGATTACAAATCAAGTACGGGGGGTTCCAACACACAAAGTACCGAAGTTAGTACTATCTCAGAAGCCATCTTCACCGAACTTCGCCATGCCAGCCAAGGCGGCCCCGCCGACTACTACGGCATCACTTATGAACGTTTGAGAAATAACGAAGAACTCTTTTGGCCATGCCCAAGCCTCCTGCATCCAGGTACACCCCGCATGTTCACAGAAACATATGCCCACTCCGATGGACGCGCCAAATTTCATGTACTGCCTTATCACCACCCAGACGAAGTTCCCGATGACACCTATCCTTTTCAACTCACTACAGGCCGTTACTTAGTTCACTATCTCACTGGTAATCATACACGCCGAACCGATATGCTCATTCACAAAAAGCCTGAGCCTTTTGTCGAAGTCCACCCAAATACAGCAGCCAAACTCAAACTCTATCAAGGCGAATTCGCTCGCGTCACCACGCGCCGCGCCGAAGCCCTCTATAAGGTAAAAATTACCAAAAAGATCAAGCCTGATGTACTTTTTATCCCCATGCACTGGGAAGGCGCACAAGCCGCCAACCGTTTAACTAATCCTGTTTTAGACTCGATTTGTAAAATGCCCGAGTTCAAAGTATGCGCTGCAAATCTGGAGGCAGTCAGTAAAGAAGAAGCGGAAAAGTTAGGCCTTGATCAAGGAGGTAAAAGGCAATTTGTTAGTGGCGATTAAAAGGCGATTCAAGATTCAAGGTTGAAGATTCAAGATTTTTTTGGTTTTAATCTTCACTCTTTAATCTTCAACCTTTAATTATTTTAAGGAGGGCAATATGACAAGCAAGATGGAAATAACAATCAGTGAGTACGACGGCAGAAACTCAGTTCTCTTTTGGTCAACGGCAGCCTTTACTGCTTTTTTTGCGGTGTGGTTACAGTTCGGCATTCTTGGCGTAAGAATTCGTGAAGAGCTTGGACTTACAGATGGACAATTTGCAACGCTTATTTCAATTCCAGTCTTAACAGGATCGCTTTTACGATTACCAATGGGAATCTTGACTGATAAATTTGGTGGGCGTATTTTGATGACACTTCTTTTGCTCTTTATTGCGATTCCATGTTTTTTAATTTCGGGCGTTCAAACCTATGAACAACTGATTATCTATGCCTTGCTGATGGGCTTAGCAGGTACATCATTTGCAATTGGTATTGCTTGGAACGCAGCCTGGTTTCCTAAAGAACGTCAAGGTTACGCCCTTGGGATGTTTGGTGCTGGCAATGTTGGTGCTTCTGTTACCAAACTTATTGGTCCAGCGATGATTGCACTCATGCCAGTGGGTGCTAGTAGTATGATTCCTGGTGGTTGGCGATTTATACCGTTTCTGTATGGCATTTTAATGCTTGTAATGGCTATATTACTTTTTTACTTTACACCCAAACAAGATAAAAAACCTGGCCATGCCAAAGCATATGGAAAAATGTTTGCACCACTTCGCTTCGTGCAAGTGTGGCGTTTTGGGTTTTATTACATTGTCGTTTTTGGTGCTTATGTTGCACTGTCTTCATGGTTGCCAAAATATTATGTAGATGTTTATGGTATTCCGCTTGGTACTGCTGGACTTTTGACAACGATTTTTATTTTCCCTGCCAGCTTGCTGCGCCCCTTTGGTGGTTGGCTCTCTGATAAATATGGCTCGCGTCAAGTGATGTTTAGTGTTTTTTATATTATTGCTGCTTGCTGTATTCCACTTGCACTTATTGCACCCCAAGCTCTCGGTGTTGTGATGTTCACTGCGCTTATGGCGGTCGTCGGTGTGGCCATGGGTATTGGTAAAGCCTCTAATTATAAAATGGTTCCCACTTGGTATCCCAACGATGTCGGTGCAGTGGGCGGCATGGTTGGTTTAATCGGTGGGCTTGGTGGTTGGTTTTTACCAAAGTATTTCTTTTCGCCAATTGCTGCAAGTACAGGGAATCCTGCCAGTATTTTCTGGATTTTATTGGTGTTTACGGCGGTGTGCATTGTGTGGATGAATGTTAGTCTCGAGTATTAAAGCAGGGAAAATTAAACCTGTGATTGATGCATCTGCGCCGGCGGGAGATTAAGAGCAATTGAAGATTGAAGGTCGAAGATTAAAAATTAGAAAATCTTGAATCTTCAATCTTGAATCTTTTAGCCTAAGGAGTGATGATATGAACAAACAACGTCTAATAGTCATTGGCAATGGCATGGTGGGTTTTAAGTTTCTCAGAAGCTCACCAGTCAACACCAAAGTTTTGACATCACGGTACTTTGTGAAGAAGTGCGTCCTGCTTATGACCGGGTGCATTTGAGTGAGTATTTTACAAACAAAAGTGCTGAGTCACTAAGTCTTGCGCCGTTGCTTTGGTACAGCGAGCGAAACATTGATTTGCGTCTTGGCGAAGGTGCGAAAAATATAGACAGGGATAATAAAACTGTCACCACGGTAAATGGTGAGGTGCTCAAGTATCACAAACTTATTCTTGCTACAGGTTCTGCACCTTTTGTGCCAAATATACCAGGTATCAAAAAGGAAGGTGTGTTTGTCTACCGCACCATTGAAGATTTAGATAGCATGATTCACCATGCGAAAAAATGTAAAAAAGCTGCGGTGATTGGTGGCGGTTTACTCGGACTCGAGGCTGAAAAAGCTTTACTTGATTTGGGTTTAGAAGCACATGTCGTCGAGTTTGCATCAAAACTGATGATGCGGCAACTTGACACACAAGGCTCGAGTGTTCTCCAAAAGAAAATCGAAACTCTTGGCGTACACGTTCATCTGAACAAAAACAGCAAAGAAGTTTTAGGTGAAGATTTTGTAACGGGCTTGCAATTTACGGATGATTCCGTACTTGAGCTAGACATGATCGTCGTCTCTGCTGGCATTCGCCCTCGAGATGAACTAGCAAAACAAGCAGGACTCACACTTGGTGAGCGTGGTGGCATCTTGGTGAATGACCATTTGCAAACCTCCGACCCAGATATTTATGCAATTGGTGAATGTGCCTTGCACGGTACGATGGTGTATGGACTTGTTGCACCTGGGTATCGTCAAGCAGAAACGGCTGCAAAACATTTACTTGGTGAAGATGCAACGTTTAAGGGTGCTGATCTATCAACAAAATTAAAACTGTTAGGTGTAGATGTAGCAAGTATCGGCAATGCAACGCTTGAGACTGCCCATAGTGCTGTGACTTTGAACTCGAGACAAGGTATTTACAAAAAACTTATTTATTCTGATGAGCAAACCTTACTCGGTGCGATTCTTGTAGGCGATATGAGCGATTATGGAACACTCCTCAATTACTATCAACAAAAGAAAACCCTACCTGATGTACCTGAAAAGTTTGCTCGTTGCTGAAAGTGAAAAGGATGCAATCGCAGGTGTTGCTGCATTCACAGATGATGCGACGATTTGTAGTTGTGAAAACATCAGTAAGGGTGCTATCAGTACACAAATCCAAGCAGGTTGTCATGATATAAAGCTCTCTCACTTAAAAAATCTTGTAAAGCTGGCATAGGCTGCGGAAGTTGTGTGCCGCTCTTAAATGATTTACTTACGCTTGAGCTAGAAAAAGCTGGTGTTGCAGTTGATAAATCACTCTGTGAACACTTCTCTTATACACGGCAAGAGCTTTTAGAAATTATTAAACTTGCACAAATCAAAACCTATGATCAACTTTTAGGGCGTTACGGACGTGGCTGAGGCTGTGAAGTTTGCAAGCCTGCCGTTGCTTCGATGCTGGCTAGCACTTGGAATGAACATGTCATGGAATATCAAACAATTCAAGACACCAATGATACCTTTATGGCAAATATTCAGCGTAATGGAACCTATTCTGTTGTGCCACGGGTTGCAGGAGGCGAACTCACACCTGACCAACTGATTGCGATTGGTGCGGTGGCAAAAAGCTATAACCTCTACACAAAAATCACAGGTGGTCAACGTATAGATATGTTTGGGGCGCCAGAACTTTAGGATTTACCCACTATCTGGGCGGAACCTGCTAAAGTAGGTTCAGAATCTGGCCATGCCTATGCAAAAGCACTACGCACAGTGAAGTCTTGTGTCGGCTCGACATGGTGCAGATACGGTGTGCAAGATTCTACGACACTTGCTATTGACATTGAAAACCGCTACAAAGGTTTACGTGCTCCACATAAAATTAAAATGGCTGTATCT
>CAVTAE010000015.1:0-256859 GCA_963732665.1 uncultured Trueperaceae bacterium
GACTACAACTTCACGAATAGCTTGCCTGACCATAGGTGAAGAAATAAGCGTACCTAAACTAATGTTAATGACATCTGCATCAACAGACTGTGCGTAGCAAATACCTCGAGTTACGGTGATGTCATCGCAGACACCAAACTTATTACAGGTTTTTACTGGAATAATGCTGGCTTCAGGGGCTACACCATAAATATCATCGGCAATAAGTGAAGCAACTGCTGTACCATGACCCTGGGTAGTGCCATCATCAAAATCATCTGATGCGTTGCTTAGAGGTAAATTAGTGGTAACTACTCAGGTACTAGATGATGGGTTTAGGAATCTTAAAAGCACAAGCCTTGGTAGGATATGTCTTGCACAAAAAAGCTATATTTGCACAATGAACAGTATCAGCTATTAGATATAGACTTTCTATATCCTTACAACGCCATATGTTGTACTTTGACTACCTGAGTAGTTACAATTAGTGTTTGCTTGAAGATGAACAAAATCAGCAGGTGATATAAGGTTAAGGTGCAAATTACCAACAGGGTTAACCCCTGTATCCAGCACAGCCACTTTTACACCCGCAGCACTTATACCCTGCACAGCATTGACGGCACTATAAGACCAGTTGGTGCTGGTAAAAGCTGGCGTAATAGAGGTTCCTGCACCTGTGATACGAGATTTGCCTTTGGGGCTGATGCCATAAAGTGAATTGCCTTCAGGGAAGCCTCCATTAGTAGGAACAAGCTGATTCAGATCAAGAAGAATAGAAATAGCCTGCTCAAGAGTTAAAACAGTAGCGTCAAAAGCAAAACGTGCAATCAGTTGACCACAGACCGGGTTTGTAGCCCCGCTTACAGCAGGAACTCTGGCAGCAATAGGGTAAACAGCGTCACCAATACCATTATTATCTAGGTCAACTAGTCTTAAAGCAGTAAGTGCCAAACCAGCCTTGGTTAGGTAGTATTCAAGAGTGTTATTCAATTCATCACTAGCCGTGTCTACATTTGGGTTAAGTTGCTTATAAATAGCAATAAGCTCGCCTTTTTCGTAATCAACCGATACCCCATCTAGATTGAGGCTGCCAAAATAACCTGGTTTATTCCAGGGAAGGGTATCTCTGGGGTCTACAATAGACTCAGTTTCGACAGATTCTTGTGGTGTGTTACTGGCACAACTAGCCAACGCCAAACAAAACAACAAGCATATGATGATTCGCATAAAATCATCCTTCCTTATGACCCTCGTTTGGTTGATTGTAGCAGACTTAACAGTTTTTGGGCAGTGTTTTTGGCCTTGGCACTTTTTGTTAGGTGAGCAATATCCAGTAATAAGCGAGCTTCTTCAAAAGGGTCTTTAGTTACTTTAATAGTCTTTTGAGCAAGCTCAAAGTTGCCTTGAGCGACCTGCAAAGCTGCCTGGAAAATGGGTGTATCAGCATATTCAAGGGCTTTTTGGGCAAATTCAGGGTTTTGCTCGAGTCTGGCTAGTCTGGCTAGAGCATCGGCTTGGCGTTCTTTGTTGCCACTTTCCTGTGCAGCAGCTAGGCAGTTACGGTAACTTTCTTTGGCTTTTTCAAACTGATTCTCGAGCGCATACAGGTCTCCCTCGAGCCAGTAAATATCTGTTTTAAGAGAGGTATCTTGGAGATTTTGTGTTAATAATGTTTGGAGTATTTCAGATACATGCTTCAAATGTCCTAGGCGCAAATCAACTTCAGCTAGATTCCATAGAAAGAGAGCCTGGCTGTCTTGGTTATCCTTTATTTCTTGACAATCCAGAGCTTGCTGGTAGGATTCACGTGCTGCTTGATAATTTCCCTGACTAAAACGCACCATGCCCAGATTGTTATAAATGTGGCTAAGCTCGAGACCATTTCCAAGTGAAATAGCTTTTTCTAAATAGGTTTCAGCCTGTTCAAGATTTCTTAACTTCCAATGTAAGTGGCCCAAGTTGCCTAAAACTCTGGCTAGATTAGCGTGATATCCTAGTTTTTCCCAAATCTCTAGTGCTTCTTCAAAAATAGCTTGAGCAGAGCTATCAACGCGCTCTAACATAACGATGCCAAGATTGTTAAGCACCTCAGCAGTCTTTTCTTGATTACCGAGCAAGCGCAAAATTTCAAGGGTTTTACGATAATATCCTTCAGCATGTTGAAAATCTTGTTTTTGCCAAGCGATAACCCCAAGAAATTTTAGGGCATTGGCAGTTTCTACTTTGGCTTCAGTGGTTTCTAAGCCTTCAAGAACATCAAAGGCTTTTTGAGCTGCCTGCTTGCTGCCTTCAAAATTAGCAAAGGCTTCATATAAAAGGGTGCTGCGGGTATTCCATATAGTAGCTCTGGTTACAGCGTCAGCACTCACTGCCAAGTGTTCGGCTAGGTCCAGAAGTTCTATAGCTTGTGGGTACTGTAAATGCCGTTCTAAAAGTTTGGCTTGTTCAGTCAAGATTCTGGCCCTTGTAGGTTTATCGGCTGCACATTCAAAGGCTTTTTCAAACCACTTGGCACCATCTTGTAAATCGCCAGTAAGTGAAATGCTTTTGGCGATTTCAATAAAAGCCATCACCGCAACGGCTGCATCTTTTTCTTGCCAGCTCGTTTGTGAGTTTAGATAATGCTGCGCTGCTTTAGCCAATTGATTGTTTGAATATAAGGTTCTAGCGATTCGCAAATGAAGCAGTGTTTTGATGGGTACAGGCATACTAGAGAGTGCAGTTTCAAAAAGTAAATCATGCACAAAGGCCTGAGAGCGCATGACTTGTTTATTCTCGAGTTCGGCAAAGGGTTCGGCTAAATCTAAAAGGTGCGTTTCTAAGACGGTGCTGGCTAGGTCTAAATCAAATTCCGTACCAGCTACGGCAGCCACTTGGGCTAGGCGCAAGGCCTTAGGCGAGAGTTGCTCGAGTCTTTTTTGAATCAAACTGCTGACTTTACTAATGCTAGGCAGTTTATCGGGGGTAATATCCAAGCGTTTATTTTCAAGTAAGTGCTTGACTGTTTCGATAATGAACGTGGGATTGCCACCGGTTGAGGTTTGCATGGCATGGCCCAGATGCTTGAGTTCTGGAATGTGAATTTGCTCGAGTAGTTGGGAAGTCATGGTGCTATCTAGCGGCTGAAGATCAACAATCGTTGCTTGCCCGGTATCTACAAATTGCATCAGACTGGTTTCGTCAGATACTTCGCCACTGCGGTAGCTAGCAATAATACGCAAGCCTGAAGTAACAAAAGTTGAAAACAAATAACGACTTAGCTCAAAGCTGGCAGTGTCCATAAATTGCAAATCATCTAGAACCAGAGCGTTTATTTTTGAGACTGTTAATAATCTAAGAAACTCGGTGATGGCTTCCGAAAGCCGTAAGGTGTCGTTGCTAGGGGCTTCATTTGATAAAGAAGGGTCAAGTCTTGAGAGTTCACGTTTGACCCAAGCTGGTAGTTCGATAGGGTTATGCCGAAACCATTGACGCACTGCGCGGGTATAGCTTGAAAAAGGTAGTGAGTCACCAGGCCGCCCCTCTAAGCGCAGGCTAGCTTTATCTTCTAAAAAGTCGCTACTCAAACGCGATTTGCCAACTCCAGGTTCACCTCGTATAAAGACAATTTTTTTAGCTTCCCAAAGTTGGGCAAGTATGGCTAGTTCGTTTTCGCGTCCAACTAGAGGTGGGCGCAATACCGTAAGTGGGATACTGGGTTTACTCAAGCTTACAGCCAGTATGACCTTACCTGCTTCAATTTGTTTGGCCAGTTGCTCAGTTTCATGGGTTGGCTCTACGCCCAGTTCTTTATCTAAAACCATTTTGCAATTTTCAAAAGCTTTTAATGCAGCGGCGCGGTCACCTAATACATAATGTAAGCGCATGACCCATCGGTGAGCATCTTCAGAAAGTGTGTCTTGCCCAAGCAGAGCTTCGGCTACCATCAGGGCCTCACGGTGGTTACCTTCTTTCTCGAGCCGGGCCATTTCACCCGAAAGCGCATCTTTACACAAAGTTAAGATGCGCTCGCGCTCAGCAAAGAGCCAATCGGCAAAATCAGGGCAATCGTCATAATCATAGGGGGCCAGTAACTCGCCCCCCAAACTCAATAGTTGATTGTAATTTCCCTCAAATGAAAGCACCTTGAGTTTAGTTGCATCAGACTCGAGACCCTTTAGGCTGAGTAGGTCTGTTCCAAGAATTAAATCTTGGTCAGTAGCTTTTCTAAGCCTCCTGAGTGCTTGAGCTAGGTTGTTTCGGGCAGTGCTTTCCTCGGAGTCTGGCCATAAGAGTCCAGCTATTTTAGAGCGTGGGGTTGGGCCCTCGAGCGCCAAATAACCGAGCACCGCCATGATTTTTCGTTCTAGGGTTAGCGTCTTTTTAGCACTTACTAAGGTTGCTGTTCCAAGAACATGGAGATTCCAAGTCATTACAAATTAGTATGACACGATTAAATTAGTATGACACCATAAATGGGTAAGACCTATCTACCTTTATGAACACTAAATGTTATAAGGCTCACATTTGCAAAATTTCTCACTACCAGTAAAATGAGTATGATACAGTCTATGGGTATGCCACTTTTACGACGCTACGGAGGGTATTTGGTCCACGCCTATACTGCCTCGACGCTTATTTTTATTATTTTAGGTATCCAGTGGATTTTAGAAGGACAATTTCGTTTAGCTCTTATCGCCATGACCATCACTATTCTTATTGACGCGACAGATGGAATGTTAGCCCGTCGTTACCGAGTCAAGGAAACGGCTGCTGGTGTTGATGGTGCGCTTTTAGACAACATCGTAGACTTTTTGAGCTACGTGGTCTTGCCCATGCTCTTTATGATGCAGACCAACATGCTCTTAACCCCAGTGACTTTTTGGGTATCGTTAGTTATGTTTGCTAGTGCCTTTGGGTTTTCTCGCACCACTGCCAAGCTAGCCAATAAAGGTTTTTTTGTAGGCTTCCCCTCGTACTGGAATATCTTGGTGTTTTATCTTTATCTTTTAGAGACACCAGCACCCTTTAATACCGTTGTAGTTATTGTGCTGTCACTTTTAGTCTTCGTACCGGTTCGCTTCCTTTATGTCAGTCGTCTCAAACGTTGGCGCAATTTACATTTTATCTTGGGAGCAGGTTGGGGAATTATCTGTATGGTGGCGTTATCTATGCCACAAAATGAAGCACGAACAGCTCTGGTTCTACTTTCGCTGGTATATCCCATCTTATATACGATGCATTCTCTTTATATGGACGCTCAAGATCGCTTAGGTTTACACAACGAACTTAATGCTTAATGATAGTGGCTATTCTAGATTCATTTACAAATTCTAGTTTAACCAAGATTGCTGTGGGAAAAGAAGTGAGCAAGCCTTCTCCCCATTCAACTATGACCAGTATTGCGCGTTCCAAATAGTCTTCTAAGCCAAGTTCAAATAGAGCCTCAGTTGATGGCAAACGATAAGCATCAATATGAACGAGTATCCCTTTGGCAGTAGGGTATTCGTGGATAAGCGTATAGGTCGGGCTGGTCACATTGGCCTGGCTGCCTAGGGCTTTAGCGAGATATTGAGTAAGCATGGTTTTACCCACACCCAAAGGGCCTGTTAAAAGGACTAAGTTACCTTGATGGGCCAAAATTGCATTAGCTAAAGTTTTATAGTCTTGTAAGTTGTCAAGAGAAAAAAGCACTTTGCTATCTTATATAAATTTAGTCGTTGTTGCTAAGCCATGACCCTAGCATTGGCAAATCGCGTCTTAATTTATGAAGCACTAAACTAAGCACCGAAGGGTCATTGACAATAATCACCAGATGATGAGTTTTAGTCGGCCAAGCAAAAATTAAAGTGTGCCTAAACATTTCTAATGTCATCAGAAACTGTTTTCCTAAAGAAAGTTCTTGCCCTATGACCGTCATTGAATCGCTCATTTCGGCTAGGGCTAGTTGGAGTCTATCTGCAGGCACATCAAGTTGACCTAAGACCATTTCTCCTTGATCAGAGAAAATAGCTAGACCACGAACACCGCGTTCAGAGGTATAACCGCCAAACCATTCATTGAGGGTTTGGTGTTGGCTATGAATGGTCGTGATGTTGCTTTGGGGTTCAGGCGCGTCTTCGATATGAGGTTTGCTTTCGCCATCAAAAAAACCAAAAATATCATCTAAGGCACTGCTGTTCATAAGTTGCCCAGCAATGGCCCGTGTAGCTTCATATTGCTCCTCGAGCTGCTTGAGAATACCTTCGGCTTCACTTAAGGATTTTTCTAAGTCATATTGCACATTCACCGACACCCGTTGGAAAGATTGGCGTTGCCCGTTTAAGTGATGCAAAATACGTCTTGCACCTGAAACTTCTTCACTGTTAAGTTTAGAAATTTTGTCAAAGACTTTTAGGGCCGCATCGAGACGCGGAATAAAACTGACGGAGCGTCGCTCAATATCACTGCGTAAGGTTTCAACCATGCCCCAGGCATCGTCTAGGTTTTCAATTAAGTTGCCCTGCTCGAGTTTTTGACGCGAGGTACCAATAAATTCTTGCAACTCATTAAAGGATTGTCCACCCATCGTCTGATATTTGATGATTTCACTTTCTAAATCATGTAAATCATTGAGTTGTTCACCGCGTTGGGCTTCAGTGGCTTTAGAAATGGATCGCTCAAGGGCTTCTAAATCAGGAAAACGTCCAAATTCTAAGCCCTGACCAGCGCGTTGTAAATCAGAGATGGCTCCAGTGGCAGATATGTTCATGGCCCGTTGAACCATGTTCATGATGCGGTCACGATACGTCGATACTAAGGTTTCTTTGAACAGGCTTAACGACGATTGAGCTGCATGAAGTGTTTCTGTACCAAGAGGGGAGGTTGTTAACTGTTCAAGATAACGCGTTAGGGTTTGTTTAAGTTGCTCGGCATTAGGCTGTAATTCAGATAAGACCGGCAAGGTTTGTAATTCTCCAAGCAAGGTTTTAATTTGTACTTTTTCACGCTCGAGCTGGCTGTCTTGGGTTAGGGCAATGGTATCTTCCAAGCGTGATTGTGCTGCGCGTGTTTCGGCGATTTGATCGGCCAAAATGACCTGCGCGTCTTGTGCCTCTTGAAGCATGGCGATGGCATTTTCAAAGGCCTGGTAGTCAGAGCTACCACGGTTATCTTTATAGGTTTCAAGTGCATCCTTAAAGATTTCTAAGGCTTGGCCTTGTTGGGCAAATTTTTGTGCTTTTGCAGTTTCGTCGACTTGGTAACGTTCTTGGGCCTCATGCTGTTGTTCTTTGGCCAGTTGGTAGAGGCTATGCACATGTTGGACATCGTGTTTTGCAGGTAAAGAAATTTTCAAAACCCCCAGAGTCACCTGAAGGGCTTGTTGTAATTCTGTGATGTTGACATCAGCACTTAAATGATTTAGGTCTTGCTCGAGTCCTTTGAGAACCTGTTGCAAGGATTCGCGTTCTTGAATAAGGGTTTGGGTAAAGTGCTCACGCAAAGGAGCTAACTCAGAAGCTACAGAGGCACTGGCCTCGAGTTTTAGGCGCAATTCTGAGACGAGTTCGGATAAATCTGGTCGATAAACAAAGAGTTGAGCATAATCTTTTTCTAAAGCGTCAACATCACGCCCTTCACTTTCAACATCGAGTTGTAAAAGCTTCGCACTGACGGCTGGGGCAAGTTGTGAAGTATCAATGCTCAAAAGGTCTTCTACAGCGTTATCAATATCCAGAAGACCATCTTCATCGCTCATCTCGCTTGGAGCAGGAATAACCTCGGGTGCGCTAGGTTGCACAATGGTGGTGACGGTAATCGGCGGCGGCATGTTTTCAGGCATCACACTTGATTCCATAGTCTTGCGCAAATCCAGAGCAAGTTTGCGAGCGCGTTCTAACTCAGCTAAAGCCAAATGACGGGTTTGCCGCGCATTTTGAATTTGCCCAATCAGCCCTTCCAAACGCCGTACTTTGGGCCCACCGAGAGCTCTGACAAGCTCTAAAGATTCTTCTAGGTCGCCTAGTTCTTTAGCTTGTTGAACCAGCTCACCCTCGAGCTTTTGTTCAATTAATGTAAGCTGCTCACGGGCATCGTGAATAAGTTTTTCTGCGTTGCGCCCAGCTTGTTGTTCGTTGTCTAAAAGCTGGACCTGGGCCCTGAGTTTTTGTACTTCGGACCATTCAAAGTAGATATTAAAGGGTTTAAGTTGCTCTTTAAGTTCGGCTAGGATATTGGCTTGCTGAGATAAATTGGCTTTGCCTGAGGTGCGCCTGACTTCTTCGGCTTCAAGAGACTTAATTTTTTCAACAATATCATTGATACGAGTTTTGGCTTCGCTGACGGGCATAGCCACCTGAAGCTGGCGATAGATTTGTGATTTAAGAATTTTTTCTAAATCATTAAATCCTACGGTTTCAGGTGATTTTCCTACAATTTTGAGACCCTCTTGCAAAGATCTAGAGACTACTCTGGGAGACAGAAGAGCCTCGAGTTCTTCGACAGTGGCTTGGTAGACAGTGCTGGTCATGAATCCTCTCTTGAAAAATTAAACCATACGCGAATTAGAAATTCTAAAACTCTTCATCCCATTCAAAGGATGTGGTTTTAGCCGCTGTCATGCCTGTATCAGTCACAGGGGTCTCGAGCATGGTTGCACTGGTGTCTTCGTTGCGTTTACCCAGCAGACCAAATTGAACACAAATACCATAAAGTCCTGTAGTGGCTAGGGCAATAGCGATGGCTGTAAGAATGACCCATAACAGTTGTGTAAAGGTATTTTGAAACATCGAGAAGCGGGATAAGACATCTAGGGCAGGCATATTAAGTGGTGTAGCAATACTGCTTAACAAGAAGCTAATGCCTTCATAAATGACTGGAATCAAGAGCAAGAAAAGGGCGTAACCGATTAGCTGCCAGTTGCGGTTGCCACCGCCAAAGGCCAGAAACAAAAGGTATAAAGGAACAAATGCAAAGAGCCCTAAAATGATCATTACAATAGGTCTGGTCCAGCCAGTCCAGAAATTGGTTAAGTTGCTCATCAACCCTTGCAAGGTTGAGGGTGAGCTATTTTCTAGTACTTTGCCCACTTCGCCAAGTTGTTGGCTTACCGTAACAGCATCTTGAACACGTAAGGCTGGAGCCCTAGACAAATTGCTGAGCAAAGAAACGGTGGTGGTGTGAACATCGGCGTTGGCGTTACTGATAATAGGCTCGAGTAAATTCCCGTACCGATCCTGCATAGCACTAAAGGTTTCACGGGCTTCTTGAACATGTCCAGTCTGGAGTTGCATAGTGGCTCTAGCACTGTTCGCCAAAAGATTATCTAAGACCAAGCTGGGGCTTATAAAGCCTTCTTGATTCATGCGTTGGGCCAGGCTGGTTTGTTGGCTAGCAGATAGACCATAGCTGCTGAGGGATTTAGCAACACCTGAATTATTGCTTATAGGCTGGGTTGTTACTTGGGTGGTTGTAGGGTCAATGGTGGTCGTTTCAACTGGGTTAGCTTCGACAGAGGTAGCTTCAACAGCAGTCGTTTCAACAGAGGTAGCTTCAACAGGAGTTGCCTCAATTGGGTTAGCTTCAACTGGAGTAGCCTCAACAGCTTGTGTTTCTGTGGCCGGCACTTCGGTTATTGCTGGCACTTCAACGGCTTCAACAGGAATACTAGGAACGCCTGCTGCTGCGTTCTCGAGTTGGGTCATTTGGTTACTGAGCTGAGTTAGCGAGGCATTTAAGGTTTCTTGATCACCGCTAACCAAGGCACTAAAGGCTTGGGTAAAGAGAGGTGTACTCGAGGCATCGGCCCTAGGGGAATCCTGAATTGGTAAAAATGCACCATAAGCTTCGGCAAGCGTTTGATAGGCCAGACCTTTGTCAGTTGCCAAAATGCCAGCCACACTATCAATACGGGTTCGAGTAATCTGAGCGATTCCTTTTTCAAAACTAGCAAATAATTGACCTAAATCTCCGGTGCTTAGAGCGTTTTGTGTTTCAGAAGGAAGATTTAAATCAGTGGCTAAACGAAGTAATCGCTGCTGGGTTAGAGCTGTATTACCTTGATTGGCAGCATTGATAGCTGCTTCATAAATCAGACGTTGAAACCCACCTTTAAGAACTGCTACTTGTACAGCCAAGTCAGTCTGACTTTGGTTTTGAATAGTAGTCTGGGCCCTTGTAAAGGTATTTTCCAAAGCGGTAATAAGTGCGCTGCTGCTACTTTCAGCAGCCAAAGGGCGCAAAGCATCCGAGGCGCGCGTTAGTTCATCGCTACTCTTTATGGTATCAGTGGCCATACTGCTGACAGCAAGGTTGAGGCTGTCTATAGCCAGACTATAGCTTTGCAAAAGAGCATCTTGTTCCTGGGCCCAAACCAGACCTAAAAACATAAGCCCAACTATCATATTGCGTAGATTCATATACTTTCCTCCAAGGTAGACATGGTAGAGAAGACCTCTCCGATATTAACGTCACTATTTCCAACGATTATTAAAGTATGATCAGCCAAAGGAAATAAAAAAAGCTGACCTTTTTGATGAGACAAATAAAAAGAGTGAATACGGCGACTGCGACTTAAAAGTTTAAGACCCATTGAGCCAATGCGAGAAATAGCTGCAAGGTCAAAACCACTGCCTCTTGATTCTTTGATAACCCCATTGTTTTGCACGATGGCAACAATCTTGATGTTTTCTACTTGGGCAAAGCGCATCAGAAAACCCGTTAGGTCTTGCTCGCTGTAGACCTTTGCTTCTTTGATGACTGGAACTAAAAGGGGTTGAACGGCTTGTGGGATAATGGGGTGGGGCGTAAGAGCTTGAAGCCTGACGGGTTCTAAGACTTCAGAAGAAAGGCTTGGTGCGATTTGAGTATGAAAAGGGCTATTCTCGAGGTCTAGGTTTTCAGTGTTTAAGTTTTCAGTGTTTAAATCTTCAGAACCCAGACTTTCAGAACCCAGATTTTCAGAGCTGGACTCCAAGACCGCATTGGACATACCTTCGTTAAAGGTTGCATCATCTTCATCAAAAAGTAAGGCACTAGCAGGCGCATGGGGTGATTCTTCAGACACTGGTGATGCTATAAGTGTGCTTTCTAAGTGTTCATTTTGAGCTTGAAGTGCAGGCTCTTCGCTTGGCTCATCCTGATGCTCTTCAATTTCAGAGGCTTTGGCAGCTCTGGCAGCCTTGACCTGTTTTTTAAGCGTTTTGATGATTTGTTTAAGCGTGCGTTCTACACCATCTTTTGGCATGATACTGGTGAGCTCTTGATACACTGGCCCCATCAGCACATCTCGCATTTCGCTACCTGTGATGCTTTTTGAATCATGACCCTGCGCTTCAATAGCCTTTCGCAGTACATGGGTGGCCGCTTTGGCCGATATGACCGCCGATAACCCGTCATGTGTAACTTCATAAACTTGATTTGCCATTTTTAGACCCCAAACCTTGTCATAGGACAAGCTCCTCGCATTTACACTAAGCATAGGTGTTTCACCTAAAGGGGGGTGTGAAAAAACGCAAGTTGAGCTTAAAGGAAAGAGAGCGTGTAAGATTTTCACACCTTAAGTTAGGAGATGTCTGAGTTAGGGGATGCTTGAACAAGTTCAAGACACCTCTACAGAGATGTGCTTATTTTTACACCTTCGACCCAGGTTGCGCCAGTATCGGTCATTTCATGTTTCCAGACTGGTAAACGCTCTTTGGCTAGGTTGATTCCCTCATGACAGGCTAGGAGAGCTTCTTTGCGATGTTTAGAAGAAATGACGATAGCAATGCTGGTTTCGGCAGGTTCTAAGCGACCTAAGCGATGGGCCAAGACAATATGACCCAAATCAAAGCTTTCTCTTAAAAGTTCTGTAATAATCTGCATCTGGGTTTTGATCATGCTTTCGTAGCCTTCATAGTCGATAAAGTGAACATCTTCACCGGCATTGGGGGAACGCACTGTGCCCAAAAAGCTAGCAATAGCTCCATACTGAGCATCTGTTACTAATTTAATGTAGTTACTGATCTCGAGAACCTCATGAGTGACAAAGAAGTGATTGTTCATTTAGCCTCCAGATACCGGTGGGAAAAAAGCCACCGTATCCCCAGGTTGAATCAAATGCTCAGGCTCGGCATAGTGTTCATTGATGGCGCAAAGGCTTCCTGAAAGAGAAAGACCCTTGTGAGTTTGCTCGAGTTTATCTGCTAAGGCCCGCACACTAAGTGAGGTTTCTAGATCTAACTCGAGCTGTCGCTGTTTAACTTTTTCTCGTAAGCTGGCAAAAAATAAAATGGTAATCATGAGTGTAGTTTAGTGGAGAAGTGGGTTTGATGATGTTTTGTAGATCTAAGGAAAGGATAGGGGAAAGTGATGAGTGGCGAACGAACAGTGAAAATTCGGACTAGGGAGGTAAGAGAAAAGGAGAAGGGGAGAAAAAGCTGAGATCCTAGAGCAGAGGACTGAGAGCTAAATCTTCAATCTTTAACCCGACTACCGAAACCTGACACCTATCACCCATTTGATTTCAAGGTCTGAGTAACTCCTTGAGCAATCATCAAACTATCACGGTAGCGCATCCTAGCTGGGCCCAAGATAGTTAGATTGCCAAAAGGAAGCTTAGCTGTAACATGTGCCAAAGGTTCGTCGAGCATAATCAGTAAATCTTCTTGAATGGTGACGGGATGCTCGAGTTGTTCAATAAGGCGGCGTACAAACAGTGGGTCACTAGATTCAGGTTCAGATAAAACCAGTTTTAGACCCTGTGAAAAGATTCTAGGCGGGTTGACATTTGGCCAAGCCTCGGCTAAAGCTTTAAGGGTACGTGAAAGCTCTAGGTGAGTGCGTTTGGCAATATCTAAAAGAGCCTCGGGCAATTGACCCATAGGAAGCGTAAGTTGACGCAAATTGCTTTCGGCATCACGCAAAGTTGCATCGGAAGGAGTGGGTGCTAAATCGACCACAAGTTGACGAATAAGCCCATTCTCGAGGATTACTACCGCTAAGACTCTAGTCGCTGATAACACCGAAAGATGGATTTCTAAAGCACAAAGTGAGGTATCTTCACTGAGGGTCACCACCACGGCGTAACCTGATAAATCAGAGGTAACACTGGCGATTTGCTGTACCAGTTCATCGCCATGTAAGTATTTAAAGCGTTCAATAAGCAAACGCTGTTGCAATTTTGATAAATGCTCAGGTGGGATAAATTTATGGGCGTATTGCTTGTAGCCTAAAGTTGTTGGAATGCGACCAGCCGAGGTATGAGGCTGCTGTAAGTAGCCTTCATCCTCGAGGGCTGAAAAATCATTGCGAACTGTTGCACTGCTTACATTGAGCTGTTCGGCAATATGCAAAGACGCTACTGGATGGGCTGAGCGAATATAGGTCTCAGCGACCAGATCAAGGATTTGAGAACGACGGTCATTCATGATGCTAGAAAGAGTATAGCAAAAATATGTAAGGTATCATCTTTTCAGGACAGGTATCATCTATCACTAAAAGGACAGGTATTATCTATCACTGTCTGCCACACGAAAAACAGAAAATAAAAAAGCCCTCGAGTGGAGGGCTAATTTGAGTGTTAGGTTAATTTATTCTGTTACATACCTGAAAATAATCTTTACATGTGGGATGAGTTTGCTATAAGCATTGCCATTTGAATCAGTGCCATCAAGAACAATATCTGCATAACCGTACTGACCAGAGTTTGTAGTTGCAAGCAGTCTATTCATAACATCACCATCTACTGGGCTAAATGCTGTGCTAGTAGCCAATTCACCAAGCGCAGGATAAGAATCCGTTGAATTCACAGTGCAATCATCTACAGGTTTTGTTATGTCTCGGCAATCTATCCCAGGACGCACATCAAGTTTTAGAAATCCACGATAGCTTTTGTCAGGTGCTGTTGGTATTGGTTTGTCATCTGAACCAAAATAATCAATAGACCAACTTCCAAAATGAGCACCAATAGAACCTGGTAAAGCCCTGCCAGCAACTCTCATTTCTGGAATGGCATAACTTACACTTGAAGTGTTAGTTTCTTCGTCAACAGTAATAGTGCCAACAATAATAATATCAGATGTACCTACCAAACTATCACCAAAAACAAGGGAGAGGTTGATGTCGGCTGTAGGAAAAATATTATTAAGGTTACAGCTTGATAACAAAAATGTAAGGGTTAAAAGGAAAAGAGTGTACTTTAATTTCATGTTAGCTCCTCCTTGAGCTTATAGGTTTTAGTGTAGGCCAAAGACTTGCTTTAGCCAGCTAAAAAAGCCACAAACAGAGGACAAAAGTGTTGTATTTAGGTCTTAAAAAACGAAAAGTAAGAAATTTCTCAAATGAGTAATGAGCAATGAGTCTTAAACAACAGCATTTGGCAGTAGACTCATTGCTTTAGACTCATTACTCGTTGCTTTTTAAGAAACCAGCTCTTCTTTAAGATGTGGATTGATAATATAAAACGACAAGCGTTTAAGCCCAGCTAAAAAGTCTACTGGTTCTACATGGATGTCGTCAGGTACATTGATAATAGTTGGAGCAAAGTTAAGAATGCCTTTGACTCCAGCTTGTACTAGGGCATCGGCAGCGTCTTGAGCTGAGGTTTGTGGCACGGTAATCATGCCAATATCAATACCTTTTTCTTTTACTAAAGTTGGTAGGTTGTTCATAGCCTGAACTTTTATGCCTGCCACTTCTTGCCCAATGATCTTGGGGTCAATATCAAAGAAAGCTTTAGGCACAAAATCATATTGATTGAAGTTTGGATAATGAGCAATGGCTTGACCTAAACGCCCCATACCAACAATGGCAACATTCCAGGCTCTAGTGAGTCCTAAAATACGCCTGAGTTCACGGCGTAAGGTGGGAACTGTATAGCCAGCGCCTCGTGTGCCAAAACGACCAAAATAAGCCAAATCTTTGCGAACTTGAAAGGCTGAAACCTGCGCTTCATCGGCGAGTTGTTCAGAAGACGTATTTTTAATACCCTTGTCCTCGAGTTCAGATAGAACTCTTAAATAAGTAACCAAGCGACTGATAGTGGCTGTAGGAATCGTAGACATAGGGCTCCAGATTTAGCGTTTGGGTTTAACGAACAAAATGATCAATACCCTGAGCTGTAAGTTGAGCTTTAGCAGTTTCTAAGGTAGCCCCTTCATAGGGACCAACTAAGAGTTTGACTTTTTCGCCTTCCTCAATATAGGTCACGCTAAATCCGAGACCTTGAAGTTTAACCAGTTGAGGCTGTGCGCTCTCGACACTGCCGTAAGCTCCCACTTGCAAGTAGCGTCCGGTATTAGAAGTAGGTAAAGCTACTGTAGCTGCTGCGGTGGTCGTTTCTGAAGCTGTGGTTTCTGAAGCTGCAGTGCTTGAAACAGTGGTTTCAGTGGCAGTAGGTTCGGTGCTTGCTTCAGATGTAGCAGTGCTCTCAGTTGATATTGCTTCTGAAGCTTGGCTCGCTGCAGCAGCATCTGCAGGTGTGAATTCATAAATTATAGGGTTGGCTTCTAGACCACTACTTTGAATTTGAGTTGCCGCTTGTTGGGCCGCAGCCTGATTTTCAAAGGGGCCTATTAAGACCAGAGACAAATCACCTTGCTTGCCTACAAAGACAGGATATCCTGCTGATCTAAAAGCTTCAGCACGGCGTTCGGCATTTTCCGCGCTACCAAAGGCCCCAACAGAAATTCTATAAGGGGCAGCTTCAGAGGTGCTGGCAGCTACAACGTCAGAGGTTGCAGATGTATCAGTGGAGGTCGTGCTAGCTTCGGTAGCTGTTGCATCGACAACTGCTTCAATAGCTTCACTGGCTTCAGATAATGCTTCTGTTGTGGTTGCTGAGATATCTACAGGAGTAATAGTTCCGGTTGTTTCGGTACCGTTTTCACCAGAGATAGTTGCTGTACCAGAGGGCAATTCGGGAGAGATAGTGGTATCAGTAGGGGTTGTTGAAGTGTTTCCACCTGATGTGACAGTTGTTTGTGAGGGATTAGTGACTGTAACATTTCGGTTAGTAGGTAAAAAGTTTCCTCCGTTGAGCAAGGTTGCAATGATTCCACCAATCACTGCAAGGAGTGCTAAGCCAATAAGTAAATCGGGCCAATTTCTTCTAATCCAGTCCATAGGCCCTATACTAACCCATAATTATTTAGAACATATTAACTTGATGAAAAAGATAAAGGAGGGAAGAGAAAGTGATGAGTGGCGAGTGAACAGTGAATAGTTAAAGACACTCATCACTTGTTACTCACCACCTAAACACTAGTTCCTAATAAAAAAGCCCCCATTTCTGGGGGCCATTTGTAGTTGGAGCTAAAAGTGTTACTGGTAATACTTTTGCAAGGCTTCTTGTGCTGGAGCGTAGCCCAGGGCACTCGAGCGTAACCAGGCTTCTTTGGCGGCATCTTTATTACTTTGATTAAACATAGAAAGCCCTAAGTTAAAGAAGGCTTGAGCGTCGTTGGGGTTAGATTCGGTAATCATTTGATAGACCAGTTCAGCATCTTCATAACGTTTGGCGGCAATATAAGCAGCCCCAAGATTGATTTGGGCAGCTAGGTTTTCAGGGTCAAGTTGAACTGCACGCTCAAAGTATTGCACCGCAGAAACATAATTCTCTAATTTGTATTCAGAAAGACCGGCATAGAGTTGTAGTAAAGCGTTATCCGATTGGTCAGCTATCATGACCGCATCTTGGCCTTCTTCGGTCGCTGCGCCTTCCATTTGTAAACTTCCCTCAGCAAGACCTGCAAAAATCTCGAGAGCACCTTCATAATTGCCTTGCATAAACATGGCTCTACCTACTGCAAACTGGGCTTCGGCAAGCAGGTTAGGGTCTTCAGTCAGGCTAAGGATGGTTTCGGCAGTACGCTGCATATCAGTGGAGCGACTGGTACCTTCATAGGCACTGGCTAGGGCAATCTGAATTTCGGCACTTTCTGGATTAAAGATGGCGGCTTGCTCCAACTGACCTAAAGCACTGCCAAAATCACCAGTTCTTAAGTAACTTGTACCCAAATAGTAACGAGCTTGCCAATCATTGGGGTCAGCAGTTGAGGCACGCTGAAAAGAAGCCATAGCTTCAGGGTCACGCCCTAAATCTTGTTGGAGCAAGCCAAGTTTGACCAAAAGGGTAGCTTCGGCTTTAGCATTGGCAGCACCATTGGCTTTGGCTAGGGCACGTTCTAAAGACCGCATGGCATAATCGGTTTGTTCTTGCTGAACATAAATATCGGCAATGAGGGCACTGACGCGGTAGTCACTGCTTTGAGCTTCTAGGCTGCTCAATTCAGGTAGGGCATCTAAACCCTGGCCAGCACGGTAAAGAGCCTCGCCTTTTAGGTAGGCCAGTTCGGTGTCACTGGGGGAAAGCTCGAGAGCTTGAGTGTAGGCTTCGGCAGCACCAGCATAATCCTCAGAACGTTTGAGTTGACCAGCTAAACCTAGATAGGCATTAACTTTCTCCTGATCTGAGGCTTCGGGGTCGGCTTGGGCAATAGCTTCTCTAAAAGCAGCCGCAGCTTCATCAAATTGACGAAGTTTGGCTAAGGTTACGCCACGGTTAAAGTGACCATTAAAGCTGTCTGGATAAAGGCGGGCAACTTCGCTGAATTCAAATAATGCAGCAGGATAGTCGCCTTGCTCAAACTGACTTAACCCTAAACCAAAGTGGGCATCGCCAGCCATATAATCTAAAGCAATAGCCTCGAGAAAGCTGTTGGTTGCCGAAGCAGCATCGCCTGCGGCGAGCTGGGCATTGCCTAATTTGACCCAAGCTGTCGGGTCTTTGGGGTTAGATTGGACGACCTGTTGCCAAGTCGAAATCGAAGCGGCATCTTGTGCCAAGACTGAAGTGCTCAAAAGAGCTGAAAGGAATGTTACACGAAGCGCGTTTTTTAAGTTATTCATGAGTCCTCCAGACACCCTAGGGAAGTCCGTTATATAGACTCAAGTGTAGTACCTAGCCCTGCTTAGTCTTGTGAAATTATCGACGGCAGCAGCCCAAAGAGGCATAGAGTGTAAAAGTTTATATCGGGGAAGAGTGACTAGGGGAGAGTGATGAGTGGTGAGAATTCTACTTTCTACTCGTCATTAGCCACTCACTACTGAGCCTTGCAACGACAACTGTCCACAGGCTCCGCCCTGGTCACGGCCACGGCTAAAACGCACTGAAACCTCGAGCCCTTCTTTCTCTAAGGCCTTTTGAAACTGCTCAATAGTCTCATTACTGCTGCTCTTAAAGCCTGAATTATGCCAAGGATTAAAAGGAATAAGGTTCACATGGACCAATAATCCTTTTAGACACCGTGCTAAAAGCTCGGCCTGCCAATCGTAATCATTGATGCCCTGAAGCATGGTGTATTCAATGGTGACACGCCGCCCGCCTGATTCTTGCCAGTAGTGCAAGGATTTGATAATTTCTTGTACTGGATAGGCCTGAGCGGTAGGAATGATTTGTTTGCGGGTGTCATCATCTGGGGCATGAAGGCTTACTGCCAGCACCAACGGCAGTTTTTCATCAGCTAGTTTGCGTATGCGCTGGGGAAGCCCTACTGTAGATAGCGTAATACGCCGCGCTGACATATCTAAAGCTTCAGGGTCAATCATGGTGGTAATTGCTGCAAGTGCATTGTCATAGTTTAGGAGAGCTTCACCCATGCCCATCATGACCACATTGCGAATATCTTTAGGAGGAAAGCCTTCTTGCCAGGCAATGGCCATAAGTTGCCCTAAAATTTCAGCTTTACTCAAGTTTCGCCCAAAACCCAAGGCTCCTGTTGCACAAAAGGCACATCCAGCCGGACAGCCCACCATAGAGGATAAGCACACCGTTTTTCGGTCTTTATAGGGCATATACACAGCTTCGGTCTGTTTGCCATCATAGAGAGTAAAGAGATAACGCACAGATTTATCCTGAGAGGGAAACCGCTTGATGCTGGCAAAAGGATTGACTTGATAGGTCTCTAGCAGTTCAGCTCGCCAGGCTTTGGGCAAGTTAGACATATCTTCAAAACTTTGTGCGCCCTGCACATATAGCCAGTCTGCAAGCTGCTTTTGACGGTAATTGGACCCAGATGGAAAGGGGAGGTCTGGAGGGGATAACTCAAGGAGGTCCTTAGGCATACCCTTACTTTTAGCACTTTATGGCTTGTCTGTGATGCTTACTGATGACAAGATGCTCATAAAAGGTGATGCTTTATGAAGGCTTTTTCATCTTGGACAACCCAAGAAGTGTGAAATTTCGCATAAAATAGAAATGCGTAACTTTTTAAGTTTCCCTCTACACATTAACGGAGGATAGAGAGTGAAAAAAATAAATTGGGGGATTTTTTTAATCGTCTTATTGATGGCTTTGGGAGCTTGTGCTCGCAGTGTGCCAGGTCAACCTAAAGATATTTCATTCGTCGCTAGTGGTGACGGAGTTTTAGTGAAATGGGCGGATACCAGTAGTGGAAATTTGCAAGAGACAGGATTTATTGTCAAGCGGGATAAAACGAAAATCGTCGAGACTGATCCAAATATAACGCAATATCTAGATAAAGTAGACCCTACAAAGAGTTATTCCTACCAAGTGTGTGCGGTGATTGATGGTAAGGAAAACTGTAGTAATGAAACAAAATACCCTAATGATAGTAATAATGGTGAAAAAGTAAAACTGACAGTTATTCGAGCTGGTGGCGGTGGTGGTGTTATAACCAGTGACCCTACAGGTATTAACTGTGATCATAGTTCAGGAGCTGGCTGCAATGCTCAATTTACTAAAGGAACTACCGTTACACTTATTGCTACTCCTGCAAGTGGTTCAGCTCTAAAAAGTTGGAGTTCGGAATGCACACCTCTGGCAGATAACCCATCTAGCTGCAAGGTGGTCATGGACGCAGCCAAAGAAGTCACTGAAACCATGATAGAAGCTGAGCCAGGGCTTAATGTATTTGTTGTAGGTAATGGCCGAGTTTTTGATAAGGTCACTACTGGTGGTCCTTACATCAATTGTTTAAGTGATTCAGGAGATTGTACAGAATCTGAGTATTGGCAAGTTGGTAACACTATTCAGTTGTATCCTGAATTTCTACAAGACTCAACTTCCGTGGTGTGGGATGGTTGTGACAGTGTTAATGATAGTAAGCGTTGTGAACTAGAACTTAAAGAGATTTCATTGGTAACAGCAACATTCCTAAAAGATAGTGATAAACCTGTTATAGATAGTTTTACAGCAACACCAGACAAATTTGCGACAGGGGCAAGTGGTCCCGTAACCTTAACTTGGAATATTACTGCCCCTAACCCAGCATCAGTTAAAGGCATTAAAATCTCTGATGGTACAAATGATGTTTGTACTTCTGAGACAGCTAATCTATCTGCGGCTCTTAATAATGAAGTTAGCTGTGTTATTTCAGCAGTGAGTTCTAATACTACATTTACACTAAGTGTGGAAAGTCCTTTGAGTCCTGACCCAATTACTGCTACTGCAACAGTATCAGTAGGAGATTCTCCTACTATTGTTACGTTTAAGGTTGTAGGAGATGACACGACTATTTCTGCTGACGATGAGGCAACCTTGTCTTGGGGTGTTGCAGGTGAAGTGCCATTAACTGTGACTGTAACCAGTAATAGAGGTTTAAATCAAACGGTTGGTGCTAACGGTACATTGAAGGTTACGCCAGATGAAACAACCGAATATACCCTAACTGCAGATAATCCTTTTGGCGAACCTGTTTCTCAAAAGATCATTCTGACGGTAGGTAAAAAGCCCGTAATTACTGAATTTACTGCAACACCAACAACGATTACGCCCGGTGAAACCGTAACCCTGAACTGGAATGTGACTGGTGAAGATAAAGATAGTATAACCATTGACCCAAATCCAGACTCTATAAACGGTTCTTCAGCTACGGACACACCAAGTGATGATATTACTTATACGCTAACAGCGACTAACGAATTTGGTACAACGGTTGTTGAATCAAACCCTGTAAAGGTTGGTACTGCCCCCACTATTGATAGTGATAGTTTTACAGTAAATAAAGATACTGTTGAAACAGGGGGCTCTGTTAAATTAAGTTGGGATGTAAAGGGTGCAGGTAGTGGGTTAGTTGTGACACTGCGTCGCAATGGGGAAATCATTAATGATGATGCAGGCCGAACAGACTCTAAGACAGATGAACCTACGGGTCCAACGACAACCTATAGACTCACAGCTATTAACGATTTTGGTGGTCCTGTTTCTCGAGAAGTAACAGTTGATGTAGGTGACCCGCCTGTGATTGACACATTGGCAGCCGACCCTACATTTGTGGAAGAAGGGAAGACTACGAGGATTTTTTGGTCACTACAAAAAGGTGCAGATAAGTTGACTCTAAATCCTGGAAATATAGATGTTACAGAGGATTTGGAAATGGAAGTTACGCCATCAGCACCAAGTACAACATACGAGTTAATTGCTGAGAATAAATTTGGTTCTGATACAAAAACAGTAACTGTTGACGTGGTACCTCTTGCCCCACCCGAACCCCCCGTCATTTCACGTTTTCGTGCCAAACCTGACAAGATTAATATAGATGAGAGTACAACCCTCGAGTGGATTGTTGAAGGCACACCTCCGATGGAAGTAACCCTTGATGATGGGAATGCGGATACTGAGCCGATGGTGGTTAGTGCAGAAGGTGAAATCACGTTGTTCCCTTTGGAAACAACGACCTATACCCTAAGCGCAAAGAATGAAGTTGGTGATGATACCAGTGAGGTCGAGGTAAGCGTTAATATAGATCAATGATTTTGGGTGTGATGCTAGGTGGCGCGTTAGGGGCCTTGTGTCGTCATGCTATTAATCTTGGGACGCAAGCGTTTTTTTCTAATAAACTTATGTTTCCCTGGGCCACCTTTGGCATAAATATCATCGGGTCCTTTGTGCTGGCCTTTTTGTTTTTCACCAATTATTTGAACCTATCTAATGTTTGGCGAGTATCGCTAGGTACAGGATTTTTAGGAGCCTTTACCACCTTTTCTACCTTTGAACTCGAGACTTTACAGCTATTTGAAAGTGGAAAAACAGTGCTTGGTATTTCTTATATTTTAGCGAGTGTGTTGGTGGGTTTACTGGCAGCTTTACTAGGACGGTTTCTGGCTTTGAGGTTAAGTTAGAGCTAGGTCAAGAAAGTATTGATGCACACGGCTATCAGAGGTAAGTTCGGGATGAAAAACAGTTGCTAGTACCCTATCTTGAATAACCATAATCGGATGTTGCTTAAAGCTAGCTAAAACCCTGACATTTTTGCCTATTCTGGCAATACGTGGTGCGCGAATAAAAACGGTATGAAAACGCCCAAGGGTTTCAATATCAACATCAGCTTCAAAGCTATCAACTTGCCGCCCGTAGGCATTGCGCTCTACAGCGATATCAATAAGATTCAAGTGTAATTGTTCAGGATAACCAACCACTTCACTCGAGACCACAATGGCTCCAGCACAGGTTCCCCAAACTGCTCCTCCTTGTTTATAAAAATCAAGGAGGGGTTTTTCAAAGTCATAGATTTTAATAAGTTTAGTCATCGTAGTAGACTCGCCGCCAGGAATCACAAGACCTTTTATATTTTCTAAATCTTTAGGCAGACGGACTTCTTTTACGCTTGTTCCTAGACCCTCAAAAACCCGTTTATGTTCTCTAAAATCACCTTGTAAGGCTAAGACACCAATCATGCCTATTATCATTTCATAGCTTGTAAGCAGGGCCTTATGTTTTGATTACATTTAAAGAAATCATTGGAAGTAAAGGCTTATCGCTGCTTTTGGCAACGCTCTGAACAATAGATAACCTTTTCCCAATTTCTAGCCCATTTTTTTCGCCATTGAAAGGGTCGTTGACATAGAGGGCAGACTTTAGTAGGTAAATGCTGCTTAAAGCCTTTCATCAGCATCTAGTATTTAACTGGTGTAGTCGGCATTAATGCTGACATACTCCGCTGATAAATCACATCCCCAGGCTGTAGCCGTTGCTGAACCTGCGGCTAAATCGATATCTACCAAGACATCAGGCGCATCCATTTTTTGTGAAACCTCAGCTTCTTTAAAAGGTACAGGTTTACCCTGATACACAAGTGTTTTTTGTAAAGAAATAGATACATTGGCCATATCAGACACTGCACCACTATTGCCTACGGCCACCAAAATTCTGCCCCAGTTAGGGTCGTTGCCGTGAACGGCTGACTTAAATAGAGGACTTTTGGCCACGGCCCTAGCGGCTAGCCGGGCCTCATGGTCATTGCGTGCGCCTGTAACTTTAATGGTCATGACTTTGGTAGCCCCTTCACCATCACGCACAATTTTCTGAGCTAGTTTTTCGCAGAGTTGCAAGAGTCCGGCGGTGAATTCTTGGGTGCTGGCCCGCACTTGATGACTCGAGAGCAAAATAGCCATATCGTTAGGCGAGGTGTCACCGTCAACGGTAATATTATTAAAAGAATTGTTGACCACTTTGGGCCAGATTTCACGCAGGGTCTCTTGTGAAATAGTCGCGTCGGTCATCACAAAAACCAGCATGGTGGCCATATTGGGGTGAATCATGCCTGAACCTTTAGCCACTCCAACAATGCGCGCGCCGCTATCTAGGGTTAAAGCCAGTTGTTTGATTTGAATATCAGTAGTCATGATGGCTTCGGCAAAGTCATTGCTGTCTTCGCTTATTTTGCGGGCCAGTTTGGGTAAAGCCTTGCGAATGTTATCAACAGGTAAGGATTTGCCTACCACGCCGGTACTGGCGGTTAAGACATCCTGGACTTTACTAAGAGAAAAGGAGACGGCGGTAGCACCGGCTACATCTTCGTTATCCCACGTGCCTTGTTCGCCAGTCGCACAATTGGCATTACCGCTATTGACTAAAACGGCTTGCACGCTTTGTTTAGAGGTAAACCTCGAGCGGTTACGCGAAACACAAGGGGCCTTGAGAGCATTTTCGGTGGACATAAAAGCCCAATAGAGTTCATAAGGAGAATAAATAATTCCTAAATCAGGTTTGCCAGATTCTTTAATGCCAGAAGCGATGCCACCAGCTTGGAAACCAACTGGAAGTTTCATAAGTAACTCTCACTATTGGGGGTCAAATATTTAAGTGTATATAGGCTAATCATTAAAGATAGACTATATCAGGTTGAAAGCCTTCATGCAGATAGAAAACCATACATCTTGCAGGCAAGTAGACTGTCGTCTATCGACTAACTGCCTAGTTTTGGGGTTACTATAATCAATACCTAAAGATATTTACTTGCTTCTCGCAGCGTCAGTGATGATAACTTGCCTCGGTGCTTTGTGAGAAATGCCTGAACGGCTTGAGGGTTTGATTTGGCGTACTCGCGCAGAGCCCACCCCATAGCTTTGCGAATAAAAAATTCCTTTTCTTCGGCATTACAAAGGCAGTAACGAAAGAGTCGCTTAGAGTCAGTTTTTTCTCTATAGCTAAGTTGATATAACAGGGCAATGCGTCTTAGCCAGAAGTTTTCATGACGGCTGCATATCTCGATAGACTTGGGCCACTGGGGATACTGCCAAGCTAGTTTGCCTACTAAGCTAGCTAGAGAATCTACAGTATCCCACCAAGATTTTTGTGTGATACATTTTTCAATTACAGCAAGGGTTTTTGTTGAGGTTTGCGCTGGGTGGTTATAGAGCAAGCTGCGAGCGACATACTGGTATTCACGTTCAGGTAATTTCCACAATAAAGAGACACTTTGATGCAGAAATTGGGTGGTTACAAGCGGCTTGATTTCTTTGAAGAGTGGCTTGATTAAAGGATTTAAATCTGTTTGTGGCAAACCTAGAAATGGAAACTTATCTTTCATGTAAGCAGCCATTGGTGCAGCTTTGTTTGGGTTGCGGTGATGATCTAAGGTTTCTTGAAGATCGTCAACAAATTCTTTTGCCGTTACTATGGCCACAATCCACCTAATACTAATCCTGTTGTCTCTTCAAATCCGTGCATGACATTAAAGTTTTGTATAGCTTGTCCAGAGGCTCCTTTGCCCATATTGTCAATGGTAGCAAAGGCTATAATATGTCCGGTGCGATTATCAAAGCGCACACTGACCACAGCGCGGTCACTACCCCAGACAGCTTTGGATTGGGGCAAGTCTTCTTGAACGACTACCATAGGGTCACTTTTATAGAAGTGATGATACATCTCGAGTAGACCCTCATTAGACAGGTTTATATTTGTATCAGGTCGTGTATAACAACTGGCGATAATCCCTCGCGACATGGGTACTAAGTGCGGATTAAAACTAATGACAGGCATATCAAAATCAGCATGGGTTTGCAGATGTCGCCCCATTGACATAATGCGCCCTAGAGTCATCTCAACTTCTGGGGTATGGCGGTGCTTACCCGCTACATTATAGGGTTTGGCACTTTCATTGAGCTCGGTATAGTGAAACCCTTGGCTGGGGCTGCGCCCTGCACCCGAGGCCCCTGTAATGATATTGACCACAATATCTTCACCTAGCAAATTATTAGCGGCTAAGGGAGCTAAAGCTAGAATGGCAGTGCTGCTATTGCAGCCTGGATTGGCAATGAGTTTTGCTCCAACTAATTCTTGTCGGTGCAATTCTACTAAACCAAATCTGGCTAGATCATAGAGCTCGGGGTGTGAATGAGGGTGTCCATACCATTCTTCATAAAGTTCAGGTGGCAAACGAAAGTCAGCCGATAAGTCAATCACTTTTTTGCCTTTATCAACAGCTTTTTTGACCAGTACTGCGGTTTCGCCATGAGGTGTGGCACAAAACACAGTGTCACAGTTGGCAATGACTGCTTCATTGGGTTGAAATACTAGATTTTTGTATAGACCTGCTAGTTGTGGCCAACAGGCAGCAATACCTTTACCTTCATATTGCCTGCTACCAACAGCAGAAACTTCTGCTTCTGGATGCTGCAAAAAACGCCTTAAAAGCTCTGCACCGCCATAACCACTTGCACCTAAAATGCCTACTCGAGTTTTCATGGATATAGCTTACCGTATCTGGAAATCTAAGAAATTGGTAAAATTTCCTTTGCCAAGCAGTGGATTGTCCTGCTATAGTAGGTTTTTGGTGCTTTAAGCTTTCACTATAATAAGCAGAGTACAAAGTTTTCAGATAAAGTTATGCAAAGCAAGGTTTCAGAGGTCTAGATTCTTCAATTCTATTGATTTTTAACCCACCGCTTGCAAGTCAGCCTTGACAGAAAGAGATTTTATGGAATATCGCAATATCGCTATCATCGCACACGTTGACCACGGAAAAACTACCCTGGTTGACGGCCTTTTAAGACAATCTCATACCTTTCGTGATAACCAAGTGGTGGCCGAACGGGTCATGGACTCTAACGATCTAGAGCGTGAACGCGGTATTACCATTTTGGCCAAAAACACTGCTATCGAGTGGCATGGGATCAAAATAAATATCGTAGATACACCCGGTCACGCTGATTTCGGTGGTGAAGTTGAGCGGGCTTTGGGCATGGTGGACGGTGTGCTTTTATTGGTAGATGCTGCCGAAGGCCCGATGCCACAAACGCGTTTTGTACTCAAAAAAGCCTTGGCTTTGGGGCTAAGACCTGTAGTGGTGATTAACAAAATTGACCGCAAAGATGCTCGCCCAACCGAAGTTTTGAACCTGACCTTTGATTTAATGGCAGATTTAGGGGCTAACGAAGAACAGCTTGATTTCCCAATCATTTACGCCATTTCGCGTGAGGGTAAGGCCTGGCTCGAGCTAGATAAGCCTGGAGATAGTCTGGACCCACTTTTTGATATGATCTTGAGCCATTTACCTGCTGCCAAAGTTGATATTGATTCACCCTTTCAGTTGCAAGTTTCTAACCTTGATTATTCAGATTACTTAGGTCGCTTGGCTATTGGGCGAGTGATTCGCGGAAAAATTTCCAAGAATGATATGGTTTTTTGCTTGCAGCGTGATGGTTCACAACCCAAGGCTCGAGTGACCAAACTCTATACTCACATGGGCTTACAGCGCATTGAAGTCGAGGAAGTTTCGGCAGGCGATATTGTAGCCCTAAGCGGTATTGAAGACGTACAGATTGGTGACACCATCACTGACCTTGCCGCACCTGAAGCCTTGCCTGTAATGACCGTAGATGAACCCACCATCAGCATGACCTTTAGCCCCAACACCAGCCCTTTTGCCGGTAAAGAAGGCAAGTATGTGACCAGTCGTCACATCAAAGACCGCTTAGACCGCGAGCTTTTAACCAATGTGGCCTTGCGTGTTCAAGAACTTGGCAGCGAGCAGTACCGTGTTTCTGGTCGTGGTGAATTGCATTTATCTATTTTGATTGAATCCATGCGCCGTGAAGGCTATGAGTTTAGTGTTTCACGTCCTGAAGTGATTCTTAAAGACATTGAAGGCGTAACCAATGAACCTTATGAACACGTAATTGCCGATGTACCTGAGAACTCAATGGGAGCAATCCTTGAGTCTTTATCGAGCCGCAAGGGTGAACTCTTAAATATGTTCCAAGAAAATGGTCGTGCGAGATTAGAGTTTTCTATTCCCAGCCGTGCACTCTTTGGTTACCGCACCCACTTTTTATCTATGACCCAAGGCGAAGGCCTCTTAAACCATACCTTTGATGGCTACGAACCTTTTGCTGGCGAACTTAAAATCCGTCAGTCTGGTTCGCTGGTCGTGATGGAAGCTGGCGAAGCCTTTGCTTACGCCATGTTTAAACTGCAAGACCGTGGTATGTTTTTTATTGAACCTGGAACTGAAATTTATGTAGGCATGATTGTAGGCTCTAACTCACGTGGGGGAGACCTAAACATCAACTTGAATAAAAACAAAAAGCTCACCAACGTGCGAGCTTCAGGTAGTGATGACAACATTATTCTTACACCACCTAAGAAATTGACGCTTGAGGAAGCCCTCGAGTACATCACCAATGATGAGCTTTTAGAAGTCACACCCAAAAGCTTGCGTCTTCGCAAGCGGGTGCTTGATCCTAATATGCGTAAGCGGTCTGAGTCGTCGTCGGCTGAGTAAAAAGTCATTGAAACATAGCTAAATACCCTCGATGAAATAGAGCTTCACTGACTACTTGCTCTTAGGATTTGGTAGCTTTATACTTACCATGTGGTACGCATTGTCTATACCCAGTCTTCTGAACATAGCCACTTAATTGAAGATTTACTCGAGATGGCGCGTGTGGGTAAGCAAGGGTGTGTAGATGGTGTCATCAAAATGATTACCGACTTGCATAAAAACGGAGCAGATTGTCGCTACCTAAAAGGTTTAGGTGGCGGTTTACTCGAGCTAAAAACCCGTACTCCTACGGGAGGTGCAAGAGTGTATTTGTTCCAAGGTAGTGAAGATGAATATGTTCTTTGCCATGCCGAATGTAAACGCGAGACAGAAGCCAATATAAAACTTTTAGAACACACAGCTCAGTTATTTGTGAAGCATAAAGAGCAAGCAAAGAAAGTGAGGGTAGAAAATGAAAAACTCGAAAAACCAACTCAAGAAAAAAAGTGTAAGCGTTAAAACAACAACGGGTAAACTCAAATTGGATGGTGAACCTAGTGAACTGCTCACCAAAGTATTACAAGGTAAGCCTATACCTAAACGCTTAACCAAGAACTTAGCTAAAGTCCAAACTATTGAAATGAACCCAGAACAACTCATAAATGCCTTGGTACAGGAAATACAAGCTGAAAGTGTAGGTGAACTTCTCAAGCAGGCTAGGCAGTCACAAGGAGTTACCTTGCGAGAGCTTGCCAAGCGCATGAAGGTTAAGCATCCAACCATTGTTAATTTCGAGAAGGCTGATTCTGTAGAACTATCAACGGTGGCTAGAGTTGCTGAGGCTCTAGGATATGATGTGTGGCTCGAGCTTGCACCTAAACAAGGTGGAGATATGCTTTCGGCGAAGTTAGGCTAAAGCGGATTTTAGACCCTAATATGCGTAAGCGCTCAGAGTCGGCGGCAGGGGAATAAGGAAGATAATGCAGATTGCCGAATCATTCTGTTTAATGGATTGCCTTACCCGAACCATTAAGCTTTCATTGTTTCTCGCGCTTACCTTCTGCTAAAAGCGTCATCATTTCTTTTATTCGTTTGTCTCGAGTCTCTTCACGTTTGGCACTTTCAATCCACCTGATAAAGTTTTTCCGGTAAAACGTGGGTAGACCCTCAAAAAATATTTTTACTTTTTTATTGCTTGATAGTGCTTTTGCAATATCAGGCGAAATAGTGTCTTCTTGTGGACCTTCTAGTGATAATTGCACCGATACATTTTCCCCCACTTTAACGCAGCCATCACGCATCCATGCTGCTCCTAAACGAAGAAAATAATCTTGCCCTAAAGCCCCAAGCGTGCCTCGCACGGAAATACCATTGATAGTTCCTGCAACATAATAACGTGGCTTTGCTCCCCAAACGTCGCGTGGGGAGAAGGGAATTTCTACAAAGGTAAAACTACCCTCTTTCTTTATAACTGCATCAAATGATTTTTGACTTTGCATCTTGTTATTTCCTTTCGGCATGTGCTGATATTTCTTTTTACATTATAGGCAGCCAAGGTATGCCAGCGATTTGTAAGCACTCATATTAGGTTACTTCCTTCGCTTTATCTTGCTTGATAGTTATTCTTGCTATTGCACTGTCCTTCATAAGGGATAACGGTCGTGTTCAGCCGCTCGCCGGAGCGAAGCGGAGGCGAGTCGGCTGCAACAGGTTGTTGGGCGTTTTTATACTTTAACGAATTCCTAGTCTTGCTGGTGCTTTTTTCGATTGTGACTTAAGAATGCGTCACTATATTTACAATGATTTGTATAACAAAAAGAACAAGCAGAATAATCCCGTATGGCACGGAATAATACTTCCAAGTCATTACCACAAATCCATAGTTCATCGACATATAGAGCGCGACATAGGGTGTCAATAATTTCCAATCCATTGTGGCTCGGAAGGGAATCTTCAAAATCCAGTCATATAGAGCTTCGATCACCAGAAATGCCAGAAAGATTCCCAAAAAGATAGTGTATCGAAGTGTCTTATGCTCCTGTTGGACAAGGAAAATCGCATAAATGGCTGGAATCGCTAATAATAAATATACCCATCCAATTCTTTGCAAAAGATCAAGATGATTCTTACGAATCAGAAAGATGAAAATCAGAACACCACTATTCGCAAGACCTAGCGCGAAATAGAATTTTTCAAGCATTTTGAAACTCCTTATGCTATTCATTTGATTTTATCTCTCATGTTAGCCCAACTAGGAATTGTACGGAGTAAGGAACGTATAATGCGCATTAGAGGTTGTTTATACTGCCAACCATGAGGACCTAACATTTCTATCCTTTCTACTCGAGCCTAGCTTTTTCCTGCCACTATCATACAAGTCTGCATAGCCATTAGTGTCCAATTGAACCTGCTGTAATCGTTTGGAGTCTTTGAGTTTTCAAAGAGATGGTATATAACAATAGTGTGCCACCATTTAATTTCGTGGTATATTAGGTTACCATGCCAGAAATGCCTTCCCAAACCGACATCCCTATAGACGCTCAAGGCAGAATGGTCATCCCCTCGCACATGCGAAAAGCCTTAGGCATTAGTGGAAACAGTTCTTTAGTTGCCAAAATTGAAAATGGCAAACTTATTCTAGAATCGCCAGAGGCAGTTTGGAATGATATTGCGGGTATGTTTGCCGATGTTAAACCGTCGCTATCTAAAGAGCTTCTAGCTGAAAGGCGCAAAGAAGCCAAGAAAGAATGAGTTATGTTCTTGATGCTTCTGCGCTTTTAGCTGCGGTCCAGAATGAAGTGGGTGGAGAAACGGTTCGCAAAGTGATTGCGGGGTCAGTTATCTCGAGCGTCAACTGGTCTGAGGTTCATAGTAAGGTCTTGATACACGGTGTTAATCCTGAGAAACTTAAAAAGAGATTAGAAGGTCTAGGACTAATAATTGAACCCTTTAGTGTAGAAGATGCTGATATTGCAGGGTCACTGATTGTGAAAACTAAACCCCTTGGACTTTCTCTTGGCGATAGAGCTTGTTTGGCTCTTGCCTTAAGACTTCATAAGCCTGTTTTAACTGCAGATAAAATCTGGTTAAAGCTCTCACTAGAAATTAACATCGAAACTATTCGTTAATCTGTCCTAAGCGGTATTGCCATTATTTGGGGTTGTGGTCGCGTTTAGATTTACACCTTTAATTCAACTGCCGAATCAACCCTGCACCCTCGAGCTTTTCTAGTAGCGGCTTTAATTCACTAAGCCCCAATCCCAAATAATCAGAAACTTTTTCTGGGTTAAGACCCTGCACAATATGCTCTAAAACTTTTCTTCCTTGTCGCCCATATTGACCATCAAAACTCATGGCCAGTTCGGTCATGGGGTTTAGGGCATCTTTACCACGCAGGGTCAGTTGATAGCGTTGTTGTTCCCAACCAAAGGGTTCATCTGGAAGCGTAAGTTCTGAGATTGGTTCTAGAGCCTGATAAAATCCGACATGTCCGTGCAAATCAACTGAGACTCTAAGAATCGCTTCACCTTCAAGGATATAGGTATATCCTAATTCGCCACTTTCTAGTCCACTACTTCCAGCTACACCTTTGCTGATGGGGCCAATAGCCAAACCGAGCAGGCAATACACCAGTGATTTTTCTAGAGCTGCGTATTCCACATCACCACTCGAGAATACAAAGGCTCGGCGCATCAGGCGCAACGCGTCTCCAGCTTCACGCACATAGCCATCGTTTTCATAGAAGGCAGCGACCACTTTGCCATCGCAGAGTAAAAGAACTCCGCACTCAACTTGTTTTTCTAGGCTTAGATAGCCAGTAAAGGTTTCATCGCGCAGCGCGTCGAGTAAGACTTTAAGCTCGAGCTTGCGGGGAAGAGGGCTGCGGGTTCCTATTTTGGGAATAGCTCTAAGAACTGGAACCACACTGCGAGAGAATCGACTCGAAGAGTTCGGGTGAATCGGTAACCTGATGTGAATGAAACTGAAAATATAGGTGCGTGCTAGAAAGTTGCAAGTTACCAGTGTTGCGAGAGCTTTGAACATGACCCTCGCTTAGCAGTATAAAAACACTCCCAGAATCATCTGAAAAAGATATCGTTCCAGACCATTCTAAGGTCTTAAGATTCCTTAGCCAGTCATCGCCACTTAGATTACCCGTTTGCCCACAAAGTCCCATTGCTAGCTAGTATCGCATAAATGAGGGATGAGTGACGAGTGAAAGGAAAAAGTGGAAAGTGGAAAGTGACGAGTGATGAGTGAATAGTCCAAAACACTCATCACTTACCCCTTACCTAACACCCATCACCTACCGGTGATAGTACGTTGACCAACCCAAATACTTGTTAAAGGCTTCATTGATAGGCGTTGCTATATGGGCTTGATTCATGCTGACGTGGTGTTCAAAGCCGTTGTTGCAGATATGAGCTAGCAATTCCTGATAACGCGGTACTTCGACTACGCCGTAACCACCAAAGGTTTCTATAGGGTCATCGGTGGTGTACCCTTCGCCAGTATAGGCAATAATTTTGCCAGCAAAGTCGTCAGTGGAAATTCGCAAATAGGTAAAGGGGTCTTTGCGAATGCGGCCGTACATGGTTCCGTAAGTGTTTTCTTTGCCCACTGAGCCAGCAATAATCTCTTGATATTCCATGACTGGAATGTCATCGATAAAAACACTTTTGGGCAAATTTGAGCAGTGGAAGACCACACCTTTGTTAGGGTCTTCACCGTAGTTGTTGTTCCAGTCTACAAGTGCAGAGGGTTTGCCTGAAGCTAGCTGCAAACCTAGCATGGCCAAGGTTCCTACAATATCGGTTTCACAAGCTGAGGGATTTAAGCTGTTGCTGCTCATGCTCATAATAGTGCAGGGCACGATACCAAAATATTCTTCCATGCTAGTCCAGCACTGAATAGCGGTAGCATCTAATTGATTATCGTCAATCCAGCCATCAAGGACCACACCAAACTTAGCCATTTTAGTAAGAGATGTGGCAGGGACATTGCGGGTTTTGGCGTAACTTTGAATGCTCTTGAGTTTGGTTTTAACTTTAGCCTCGTTGTCTTTTAAACGTTCTATACGTCCAAAGACTTCGGATAAATCAAGGGTTTCAACGCTGATGCCAGCTTGGTCTAAAAGTTTTTCGCTAAAGCGCACGGTCTTAAAGGCTTCAGGGCGCGCACCCATCATGCCTACTCGAGCGGTTTTCATACCTCTGGTCACGCGGCAAGTAGCTGCAAAGTTTTTCAGATCAGTCTTAAAGGCTTCACTTTCGGGGCTCATGGTGTGATTGCTGGTCAAGGTGTATTTGATGCCATATTGACGCAAGTTATTACAGGCTGACATCTTGCCACAAAAACTGTCGCGGCGGTGGGTGATGCCCATGATGCCTACTTCATCTGGTGTAGCCTGAATGAGTACAGGAACATCTAAACCAGCAAAGCGCAAAGTATTGGCAATGGCGCGTTCATCGCCAAAGTTTGGCAAAGTGACGATGACACCATCAATCTCGTCACGGTATTTGCCAAAGTATTCACCACACATGCGGGCTTCGGTTAAAGATTCAATAGCACCTACATTGCTAGATTTTTCGGGTGGAATGATAGCTTTGATACCAGCTTCTTTAAGAACTTTTAGGATAGTTTTGCGCCCGCTTAGAGCAAGGTGAGCAGGGAAAAACCCCCGATTACCTACAATAACGGCTAGCGTTACTGGGCGGTTAGCGAGTTGGGATGCAGGGATAGAAGCCATAATAAATCTCCTTTTAGGCAACGCTTCTAGCGTTGTAAATTGTGAACGTATACCAAGATAACGCAAAGAAGGTCACTTCGTCAAAGTAAGGGAAAAAAAGGAGACTCCAGTAAAAGTCAGATGAGCGGTGAAGATGTCATTTCAAGGAACCTCTGTGGTGGCTTGATGCTTGAGTAAAGAAGCAGCTAGAAAAGAGTCTGTAATGAAGAATCTCTATCGTGCTATGTTGCCAAGATAGAGATTCTTCGTTTCACTCAGCATGCCCATTAAAGGGAAAAGTCAAGAGGGGAAAGCACACTTAGGGTCATAGGAAGTGTTTTGAGTAACAACCAAGAAGGCAATACGGAGGAGTTTACGGGCGATAGTCAGGAGAGCTTCAACGTGTTTTTTGCCTTGTTGTTTGAGCGTTTTGTAGTAAGAACGAAAGTTGTCATCATTCATTTGGGCTCCCCAAGCAGCACTGTAAAGACGTTTACGAAGATAAGCATTGCCCCGTTTGGTGACTTTCGACTTACCCTTCCACTTGCCACTTTCACGTATTGAGATGTCCAAACCAACAAAGGCAAGCCATTGTTTAGGATGCTGGCAGTTGGCATCAAGGAACTGAGCTATTAACGCAGCTACAGATGCAGAGATGCCTGGAATGGTTTGTAAACGTTTCATGGTTGTACTGTGCTTACTTTGAGCCAGAACCAGTTGCTGGAGTTCTTGCTCGAGCTTAGCAATTTGCTTACTGAAGAGTTTGAGGGTAGCCAGGAGTTGTTGTTCAGTATCACTGACTTCAATGCCTAGTTGTTGTTGAAAGGTCGTGTAATCCTTGAGGGTGGCCTTGAGAGCTTGATGTTGTTTTTCTAAAGAAGCAAGTAAGCCCATTTTCTGCCTAATTTGTATGACCATTTTGTCACGACCAAAGCCAGCAGGCAACTTGGACTCGAGCAGAGCCATGCGGGCTAACACCCGTGCATCAGCCTTATCGGTTTTAACTTTGCGAATCTGCCCTCCATAGTAGGGTTTAGCCAATAACGGATTGATGACCCGCACATCTACCTCCGCTTCACTTAACCGTAACGCCACAAGTAAATGATATCGCCCAGTAGACTCCATCACCACTTTGTACTGCCCTGTCGTTTCTTGTAACTTCACTAGCAATAAACCAATCCCTGCCTCATCATTGCTGTAGCGTTCGCTCGTTTGTCTAGCTTCATAAACAAATGCTACATCCAGCGTTGCCTTACTCACATCTATGCCCACTGCGCTTAGCACCGACTTCGCTACTTTCACATCCTCGCTCATATCAACCTCCGTCTGTTTAAGTTGACGTTGCTCAGCCTTGTCATATTGGTTAAAGTGGTTCTGGAGACCCTACCCATTTTATTGTGGCTCCGCAACGTATTAGAGGAGTGACACTTTGCATACCGAGTGGCTTCTCGCCTTTGACAATTTCGTCGCTCCTCCTCTCCTACGTTTAACCCAGTTTTGAATGAAACTGTGTCTCTCCCTTTATATGACAAACAATAGAGTTAACTGACTTTTGGTGGTGGCTTGGAAAGGAGCAAAGGAGAAGGGAAAACTAGCTATTAGGCTTTAGGTAACACCCATTACCTGAAACCTTCAACCCTTCGACAAGACTCAAGACAGCCTTAAATTTTTAATCTTCAACCTTCAATCTTCAATCGCACTTTACGATGTGCGTACCCGCATTCCAAATTCTCTGGCTAAATCAGGACTGGTTTGTTTAAGAGTCTTCATGCGCTTTTGATAGGAACGCAACTCAACAAAGAAAGCAATGGTATTGATAAGGTAGATAACCCCTAAAGCAATGAGTCCCCAGTTAAGGCTAAGACCTAGGTCTAGACCCCAGCCAAAAAGCTTTGAAAGGATATCGAGACCAATAAAAGCCCAAGGCACAAGCAAGAGAATTCCCCACATTTCATCAGCCAAGCCGCTACCTGGAATCAGGAGCGAAAGCAAATGATAGGCAAAATTGCGCGGGGCATTGCGTGAGATTTTAGGACGTGGGATAAAGAGCCACAGAACACTGACTAAACATAGCAGCAGGAACAAGGTTAAAAGGATATACCAAAGCCAAGGTGCAATACTGGCAGGTCGGGTATTTTGTAATCCTGTCCAGGGGTTGGTAAATATCTTGGCGATAGCATTCTGCCAGCTATTGGCTAGAGCGGTTTGGACATCGGCAGAGGTGGGGATGGCTAAAACTGAGCCAGATGTATATTCAGCAAAGGGTAATTGCCCAACATTTTGCCCTTGGTTGACTCTGGCTTCAGCCAGTCCTGGAGAAAGCTCGAGAGCCTTCTTATAGAGGCTGGCATCATTGGTTACAAGAGCCAGGTTATTGATAGCTGGCGCAAAATTACCGGCTTGTTCATAAAAACGTTGTGCTGAGGCCGTGTCACCTGTGACCTGTGCGGCGTAGCCACGAATAAAGTTGCTTCTGGGGTTATCTGGCAAGCTGCTTAGAGTATTGCTGGCTAGACCATTGGCTAGTGTTCCTACTTTGAAAGCCTCGAGTTTAGCGACTTCTTTACCTTTATCGTTCCAGTTGGCCAGAGCTGTAAGTGCCAGTATAGATGCCAGGAGCAAGACCACAAATAATTTTTCAGTAAAACTATAGTGACGCACGGCCCATAAACGCGACCAGGGTTGGGTAGGTTTTTGTGCCACTTGTCTACGCCGTGTTAAGAGGCTATGCGGTTCCCAATACTTAAAAAGCAGTGTAAGAGCTAGACCCAGCAAACCAATAAGAAGTGAAAGCACCCCGTACCAGCCCAGTCGTCCGATGCTGGTCATAATATTATCCAAGAGGCTGATAATTCCGGTTTGACTACCGGCCCTGGCATAGCTGCGCCACAAACTAGCCTCGGTACGTTGCCCTTTGTCACGCAGTAAATCAGCGTAACTTGAAAGCGTACTCTGAACTTGGGGAACATTAGCAGAACTAAAGTAACGTAGCCACTTAGCCCAGAAGGCAGCCTTATCTAGGTTTTGCTCGCCTAGGGCATCTTTAAGCGGTTGAAGAGGAAAGTTATAGGCCTCGTGTAAAGCAGTATCTCCTAAAAGACGAGGGTCATACCCCCGCGCTGCAAAATCTTTGAGGGCTTTATCAAAAGCTTGGTCTGCTAAGTCAGTATTTCCAGTAGCAAACAATGCACGGCCTATGCCAGCCAAATCATAGAAAGTACTTGCTTTTTCTACTGCCGACTCGAGGTTGACTCTGGCTTCGGCACTGTTGGCCGCAGAGGTTGCAGCCTGAAGATGTAACCAGGGATTGGTGGAGTCTTGTTTTAAGCGTGCGATAGGGTCAGTAACATCAGCTTCATTTTTTAACCAACCAAAGACTTCGGGTTGATTGCCAAAACGAACTGTTTCTATAAGCTGGTCATCTTCTAGCGTAAAGGTTTCACTAAGACCTTTACCGACATCTGTGGTGATAGCCAAGCTATTTCCATTAGTAGCAATGTCTGTGACCTGACCCGAGAGTATCCAGCGTTGCGAGATATTTCCGGTAGTAGTATCTACTTTAAGGACGCTGTTACCATGACCTAGATAAGCTGCATTGTTGTGTTCAAGCAGGGCTTGGGTCTGACCGCTATTTTCAGGAAACTCGAGGGTCCAGTTTTTACCACTTAAAATACTGTTCTCGAGGCTGACTGTAGAGGGTACGGTATTGGATTTTGTGGCAGTGCTAGATGTTTCTTTTGAGGTTGTATCTTCAAGCGTGGTTTCCTCGAGTATGGGTTCTTCAAGTGTGGATTCTTCAACTATTGGAGTTGCTTCTTCAATAGTAGTCTCTTCAGGTGTGGTCTCTTCAACAGAAGGTGTCGGGGTTTCGGTTGAAGGTGTTTGAGTAGTAGACTCATTGGTGGTCGTTGTATCTGTTGTTGGCATTTCTTGCTCAGTGCCCTGAGATTCTGTTGTTTCTTCAATTTGAGCTTGCTCAGTTGCTTCTGTTGGCGTATCTTGTTCAGGGGTTTGTTCCTGTGTTTGAGGTGTTGATGCAGATGATTCTGGGGTACTCAAAGGATTCTGAACTGCTTCTTCTGATGTGGTGGGCGTAGCTGTAGTATCAGTAGCTGTTTCTGTATCAGAAGGTACAACACTTAACGGGTTTTGGGGCGTTGATGCCGTTTGACTTACCGTTACAAAGAGTTGGGTGTCAATATCGCTACCTTTAAGTCTAATAGACCACTCACCCTCGCTGTCTAAAACGCGGCTATAGCTTAGGCTACCCTTGGCATCTGTGCTGGGGTTTTCTCTAAGCAAGGTTCCTTCGGGTGTACTTAGGGTTAGCGCGTAGCGACTATTTTGGCTTAGATTGCTGGCCGTGACTTCCAAGACCTCATTGAGATTTAAGTTAAAAGAATTAACACTAAACTCGGGCTGTTGTGCAAGCCCTAGACTAATCAAGAACAATATGTAAATAAGTTTTTTCATCGGTCTCCTCCCAGGAGGGATAAACTTTGCCTATCATACGATAGATGAAGGCTTGGCTTCATGACTCATGAGAGATATCATTTTTCTAAACCCGAGAGGTATCATCATTCAACTACGCTGGGTATTATCTTTTAAACCTGAGAGGTAGTATCTTTCAGATCCCAGAAGTAATATATTTCAAAGAAATTTGCCCAGTGGGTGATTGTAAATCTAAAGATAGATGAACTAACCTTTAAGCAAGTCTTTAAGAATCCTTAAATACTAGGTGCTAGACTTGAAGGCATGAAAAGATTTTTCCTTCTGCTCTGCCTTGGGTTGGCAAGTGTTTATGCACAAGTCACAGTGACACCTCTGCAAGATGCACAAGCTTTGTTAGCGCAGGCTCGAGACGCAGCTAGCCAAGCCCAGGCTACCTATAGTGTTTACAACATCGACCAACCACTTTGGAAAGATGCCATGCGCTTAGGTGAAGAAGCCTTTAAGCTCGAGCCTAATAATCCAGAGGTAGTTCTTTTCTTAGCTCAGACCTATAGCACGGTCACTTGGCATAGCAGAGCTTGGGATAAGTGGACACATTATCTAAGGCTCTCGAGCCTTGATCAAGCAGGTCAAGAAGCCAAGACGCAATTTGCAGATATGGGTAACGAACTGGGGTTCGCCAGATATCAAAGCAATGATTTGCAAGGAGCCTTAGGGTTTTACACCAAAGTCAATGAGGTTACACCTGAGAATGCTGAAACCTTGCGTTGGTTAGGGCGTATTTATTTAGAATTGGGTCAACCCGATAAAGCCCAACCCTACTGGCAACGCGCCCATGAGATTGACCCTAATGACCAGACGGCTAGCTATTATGTGGGCATCATCGATGAACAATTGCGGGTTGGACCCGAAGCCAGCAGCATGTTTCAAGCAGGTATCAAAGCCTATGATGAAGGTAAGCTCCCTGAAGCCCTGCAGGCCTTTGAATGGGCTGCAACGGCCAATGCTACTTTTAAAGAAGCTTATGTTTGGGCTGCGCGCACCAGTTTTGAGCTGGGTCAGAGTGATTTATCCGTGCAGTATTGGCAAAAAGTGTTGGCCCTTGACCCCTCGGATGAACGCGCAGTCTATTTTGCCCAATATGCCCAGGAGCAACAGCGTTGGGGCAAAGAAGCGGCTCAAGCTTTTTATGAAGGCCAGACTTTTTACTTGCAACAAAATGTGGCTTCGGCTCTCGAGCGGTTTGAAGCGGCAACTCGTATCAATAACCAATATAAAGATGCCTTTGTCTGGACTGCTCGTTGTTATCAAGAACTTGGCCAATTGCCACAAGCAGAAAGTTATTGGCGGCGTGTGGTTGAACTTGACCCCACTGATAGCCGCGCAAAATATTTCCTGACCTTATCTCAAAAACAAGAGACCTATGGAAATACTGCCGGTCAAGAATTTGCTAATGGTGTTGATTACTACCAGAAGAATGATTTTGCCAATGCCGAAGCGTCTTTTAAGCGGGCCATTGATGCCAATGCGGCTTTTTCGGATGCCTGGGCCTGGTTAGGACGAGTGTATTTTACCCAAGCTAATTATGTTGAAGCTAGCAAGGCCTATCAACAGGCCGTCATATTGGTTCCAAATAATGCTGATTACCGTTTCTTTGCCGATGAAGCTAAGCGTTTATCAGGTAATTGAAGACGAACTAAGTCGATAGTAGCGCGTCCAATTTATTAGGAATATAACTATGTTGAAAAAACAATCATGAATACACGAACGCTGCTCTGGCGAATCGTTTTAGGTTTGCTGGTATTACTTTTAGTAGCATCTATTTTTATTGCTCCTAGAGTACTGCGGCGTTTGCCTAATACTGTGATTTACTTTGTTAAGTCAGAAGAAACCTCTCTTGTTTTAGAACCAGTATTTCGTTACTATGATAGTCGTCAAGACTTGCAGCTTAAAGCAGCCCTCGAGGATTTGATTGCCGGCCCTAAGCAAAGCGAAGTGGCTAAAGGACTGTTTAGCTCACTACCACCAGATGTAAAAATTTTGGATTTAACCGTGGAGGACAAAATGGTTACTGTTGATTTTTCTCAAGGGTTTACTCACGAAGATGGCTTAGCCAATCATCAAGGGCGTTTATATCAGGTTTTATATTCCCTTTCTCAATCTAAAGACATAGATTCAGTGAAGCTTTTAGTTGAGGGACAACCTCTAAGTGTTTTAGGGGGTGAGGGCCTGATGATAGATAACCCTTGGCGACGAGTAAGTAGAGAAGGGTTACCTAGCTGGTAAAGAGTCATCAACAGGGCGTATCATGCCGTTATCAAGAGCCCAGGGCGTATCATACCGTTATCAAGAGCCCTTAGCAGGGCCTATCATGCCGTTATCAAGAGTCATCAACAGGGTGGACGCTAACGCTCAAATTTCATACCATCATGCCGTTATCAAGAGTCCTTTAACGAAAGGGAAGACAAGGAGACGGGGAGATAAGGAGAAAGACGCAAGTGGGATTGTCACCACAAGAAGCAAAACCTACATGCCACAAGCTTCTTGCTACAAGTGCAAAACCTATTCTGACTACTCATTGCTCATTGCTTTCTACTGACATAATTAAATTGTACTCAAACCTAACTGTTTGTGAAGAATTTAATAGCGGATATAAACCTTAGCAATAATGAGAAAAAATGTAATCTAATTCATATTGGATTTTTCTGATAATTTTCATCTTCGGTGTGCTACTCTAAAAGTCCAGGTAACCAAATCTTATGCACTGTAAAACCTGACTCGAGGTAGTAGCTAAGGAGATTGCTATGAAAGACATCAGTGTTGTTGACAGGGGCCATTTTTATTCGGTTCAAACCATTGTTCCAAACCGTTGGCAGGGAGAATATGATTGCTTGGTGGGACCTTTCTCGAGTCGGAATGTAGCTGAGTATTTTGTGAGTGCAGTTGTTGATTTTGGTGCCTATGAAAGCTTTAATCGCCGTGTTTTTGCTAAAGGGGATTCTTGGTATGTAGAAGTTCAGGCTAACGATCTTCCTATGCAAGTTGCTATTCAATCTTAAACAATCCCAACTATAAACGTATGTCGCCAGCTAGCTGGCGACATTTTGTTTTGGGGCTACAATAACCTTTGATGACCTTCCTACAAAATTTCAGGCAGTATTTGGCTATTTCTAAGCTACACCATGAAAATCCAAAAAGCACATTAAGTGCTCAATTTGAAGTAAAACCATTTCTGCATAAACAGATTCAGTGTTTTGCAAAGCAGTCTTTGCATGGTTTTGAATTAAGCATAAGAAGTAGTTTTGCAATTTTTTTTCTTACCTCGTTTGTGCAAGGACAAGATTTATGTACATCTTGGGATGAAGGAAAACCTTTAGGTGAGCTTGCAACAAGCATAGATGAATCTAGCGGCATAAGTTCTTCGTTACAGTTCTCGGAGCGACTTTATCACACTAATGATTCTTGGAATAACGGGGCAGTTTTTTTTGTGAGCGATTTGCAAGGAAAAAATGTAAAAGAAATTTTTTTAGAGGCTGACCCCAAACTGGAACGCACTGTTGATATTGAAGATATGGATGTGGGTCCATGTAGTCAAGGCAGTTGTATTTTTTTGGCGGATATAGGTGATAATCATTCCAAGCGTTCAGAGATACATCTTTTAATTTTACCAGAACTTGAAGCTTGGGAAATGCCTGTAAGCCCTCGAGTGCTGACCTTGCATTATCCCGATGGGCCCCATGACGCGGAAGCCTTTGCAGTACATCCGAATGGAGACCTTTATATTTTAAGTAAAGAAGTGTTTCCCCTTAAAACACCGCCTGCGAAGCTGTACAGGCTCAAAAAAGAGCTTTGGTCAGAGGAGGCGGAATTTTACACCTTAGAGTTTGTGAGCTCTATTGACCTTAGGGCTTTGAGTGGCTCGAGTGTGGATGTATTTAGTCATATCGCAACAGGAATGGATATATCAGCCGATGCTCAACGTCTTTTGATTCTTAGTTATGGTGAAGTCTTTGAACTTCAACTTGATCTTTCAAGTCTAGAGCCAAACTCAGAACTGCCTTTGGATTTACCCTATAAAAAGATAGAAGTGTTGACGCTGTTACAACAAGAGAGTATTAGCTATACGGCTCAAGGGTATGGATTTATCTATACTGCCGAAGCCAACCCTAAAGCCAGCCCTTTGATACAGGTCATGTGTCAGGATTCACCAAGATGATGTTTTAGGTCTAGAGTTTTATTAATAGCTTCAAGTGATGAACGAAAGGTTTTAACTCGTCACTCGTCACTCATCACTCATCCTTTTTCACTTTGCTACCTGTGGTTCAAGACGGTTCATAGATGATAGTACAAAGTTTGAGCGAAGCGTACCTCTCGGTTGATAGATGCTACCTCTCATATGATAAAGTGCTAGCCAATGCCACCGCGTAGCCATGTTAATAGCCACAGACTTCTAGAACTCCTTAAACAGATTTGTGAAATTTCGTCGCCAACTTTTTATGAACAGCAGCGTGCCCAATTTATTTCTACTCTATGGCAAAAAATGGGTTTGGAACCCAGTATTGATTCAGTTGGAAATGTATTAGCAACCCTAAAAGGGGATGGCCCTAGGGTACTTTTGGCTGCCCATTTGGATACGGTTTTCGATGCAGATACAGACGTAAGCATCAAAGAAAAAGCTGACCGTTGGTACGCTCCTGGGATTGGTGATAATAGCGCAAGTTTAGCGGTGCTTAGTTACTATCTTGAAACATCTTTGCGTGAGGGCTTATCCTATCCAAACCTGACTTTGGCCGCGACTGTGGGCGAAGAAGGTTTAGGTGATTTGCGCGGGATTCGTGAAGTCTTAAAACATCAAGATTTTGACATGGTGATTGCTGTTGATGGGCATTTGGGAACCATTGTCAATAAAGCAGTAGGTTCTAAACGTTTTGAAGTTTCCTTTATGGCCAAGGGTGGTCATTCTTGGGGAGATTATCCTAGCCCTAGTGCCATTCACGCCCTGGCTGAGGCCATTCATTCCCTAGGTAAGATGGTGATTCCACAAGACCCGCGCAGCAGTTTTAATATCGGTCAAATAGAAGGTGGAACTAGCGTCAATGCCATAGCTGAAGGGGCCTGGTTTAATTTAGATTTACGCAGCTTAGATACCACAGTGTTAGAAAGCCTCGAGCAAGATGCTTTACGGCGTATTCGGCGCGCTGCTAGAGATCATCAGGTTGAAGTATCGATCAAACCTGTAGGTGACCGCCCAGCAGGTACTAGTCAGAATACAGACTTGGTTGAAAAAGCCAAACAGGTCTTGCATGATCTAGATATATCTAGCAAAATAACAGCCAGCAGCACCGATGCCAATGCCGCTATGACTTTGGGAATTCCCGCCATTTCTTTTGGTGTTTATTATGGGGGAGATGCTCACCGCTTAAGCGAATGGCTCGAGCCTAAGTCCTTAGCGACGGGTTTTTTAGCCCTCGAGGGACTGATGAAGCAGTTAAGTGCGGTTGAAGATTAAAGGTCTCATTTCTTGCACCTATGCAAAAGGTAGGGAAAATATGCAATTTAGCTTTTGAAAAGATAACATTTAAGCCAATAAACGTGAATAATAAGTCTAAAGTTAGCGAGGATGTTGCTTAAGTATGCAGCGTTTTATGCTGGTGCAAGAAATAAGAGGTTGAAGATTAAAGGCTTGTCCTGAGTTTTGTCGAAGGATTGAAGATTGAAAATTAAAGAGGTCAGGGGTTAGCTAATACCTAATACCTTTAGCTCTCAGCTCTATGCTTTTCACTGTTCACTCGTCACTCATCACTTTCCACTTTCCCCTTATTTGATACTTCATAAAGTCTAGGGATAGAATAACTCCCATGATTCCAGTTTTCGATGGGCACAATGATACGTTATTAAGTCTTTACACCAAAGAGCGCGGCGATAAGGGATTCTTTGATAAATCTGACAAGGGGCATATTGACTACCCGAGGGCCAAAAAGGGTGGTTTTGTGGGTGGCTTTTTTGCTATCTATGCGCCTTCGCACAGTGACCCTATTGATAAATTGATGAAAGGCAAGTATGACATTCCCTTGCCTGCACCAGTAGGCTTAGAACCTGCTCTAAAAGCCACACTAGATATGGCTGCACTGCTTTTTAGAACTGAACGCTCTTCTAAAGGCCGCTTCAAAGTAGTTCGCAAAGCCAAAGAGTTACAGCAAAACCTAGATGCTGGCATCATGAGCGCGATTTTTCATATCGAGGGTGCAGAGATGATTGATAGAGACTTAATCAACCTCGAGATCCTTCATCAAGCAGGCCTGCGCTCTATTGGGCCAGTCTGGAGTCGGCAGAACATCTTTGGTACAGGTGTGCCGTTTTCTTATCCTAAAAGCCCCGATGTGGGTGCTGGGCTTACCAATGCAGGTAAAGCCTTGATTAAAGCCTGTAATGAGCTTGGCATTATGATTGATTTATCGCACATGAATGATAAGGGGTTTTGGGACATCGCTAAAATCACTGATAAACCATTGATTGCAACCCATTCCAATGTTCATGCACTTTGCCCTTCGGCTCGTAACCTAACTGATCAACAACTTGATGCAATTGCCGAATCAGACGGCATGGTTGGACTAAATTTTGCCATTATTTTCCTCAATGAAGATGGACAGCGCAATCCTAACTGTTCTTTAGACACTATGATTAAGCATATTGATTATCTAGTGGCCAAACTTGGCATTGATAGGGTTGGTTTTGGTTCAGACTTTGATGGAGCGCAAGTTCCTAATGCCATAAAAGATGTTTCAGGATTACCCAAGCTTATTAAAGCTTTGCAAAAACATGGCTATGACGAGGTGTCACTCAAGAAAATTGCTTATCAGAACTGGTTTAGGGTGCTTAAGAAAACTTGGAAATAGTGCATTCAGAATTTAGGTGTCGTCGAATATAAAAAAAGACTCGAGGGGTAAAGATTTATTCCTTGAGTCTTACTCTGTGTATACAATTGAAAGAGTCATTTTGAGGAACATCTTGCCCCTCGAGTCTTTGTAGTTAGTTTCACTGCGGTTCTGGGGCAGCTATGTTGTAACGTTTAACCACTAAGTTCGTGCTGTTGGTCGTGCTGTCAAATTCAGCAAAAGCAACATAAGCCCCAAAAACACCAAAGGTTATCTCGGGATTTTCGGCAGCTTTGCCAGGGGTGTTGAAAGGCTCTAAACCCGTTGGCGGCAGAGGACTCCAGCCACCATTTGTCTCATCAAACACTTTGGCATAAACATTTTGCCCGTTGCTATCACTGCCTCGCCAAACCAAGAGAGGTGGAGTGAAGCTGTCTTGCGAAGACGTGGTAATAAAAGGTTCCGAGGAGTCTTGCGTTTTATAATCGTCATTACCGAGCGCGTCCCAGCTCGAGCCGTTAAAGGACTTAACGTAAATATCTCTGTTGGTACTGCCCTCTTCCTGCCAAGCTACCATGGGAAAGTTGCCATTGAGTCTTAGTGAAGGATGCTGCGCCTCTTTTGCAACTGCAACATCCAACTCGTCATCCAGTTTGATCCAGTCCTTAGCCATGTCAGACCACTGTTTGACATAGATATTGTTACTGAAACTGTCAGACTCTTGAAAGGCTATAAAGGGAACCAACTCACCCAAGCGTTGTGATTCATAGAGGGCCAGAGAAGGATAGTCGGCGTTTTGGGTTTTGACATCATTGAGTTCTGTGCCAACTTGTTCCCAGGTGATGCCGTTAAGGATTTTGAAATAAACAGCTTTATTCGTACCATTGGTGTTGGTATAGGCAACGCCTAGCACGTCTTTTCCAATCGCCAGTGAGGGATGTTCGGCAAAACCCGTAGTGACGGCTGCCCCGACAGTTATCCAAACGATGCCGTTCCAATGTTTAACGTAGATGCTGTTATCACCAGTTACGCTGTCGTTTTCTTGAAAGGCGACACTTGGGCGGTTCTGACTATCCACGATGAGCGAAGGGTTGCTGGCACTATTGGTGCTTGTTGTATTGAGTGCGTCACCGAGCTGCTGCCAGGTTTTGCCGTCCCACTGTTTGACATAAACACGATTTTGATTTGTTATGCGGTCTTGCTCGTACCAAGCTATAAACAGATTGCCGTTGGTACTAACAGCTATAGAGGGTTGGAAAGCAAAATTCTCGGCAACAACATCTAAAGCACTACTGATAGTGAGCCAAAAGGGTACTTCAAAACTCCAAGGGCTGATTTGCAAAGCGTTACCTGCTAAATCTGTGATGGTGTTCTCGAGTCCAATAGTAACCGTGCTAGATGCCTCAATGGGGAGAGAAGGTTTGATCGTAAGGGTTTTACCATCGCTACTTAGCTCGAGCAATTTATCAATGTTAATACCACCTTTTCCAGTCACGCTCACACTGCTGTCTGTCACCGTCTCTGCTTTAATCGCTTCTGAGAAAACCACGACAATCGGGGCTTTGCTAGGCGCATCTTTGCTACCGTTTGCTGGTGTAAGGCTAACTATCTGAGGTGGAGTCGTATCTTTGTCATCAGGTTTTGCTACCTCGAGAGTGATTTTTGCGGTTGCGTTTTCAGTGCCATTTGACGCAGTAAGCGTAAAGGTCGTCGTGGTAGTCACGTTATTAACCACGACGGAGGTTCCTATGACTTCGCCTATCTCTTGATCAATACTCAGCGTTGTCGCACCTTCGGTTGTCCAAGCTAACGTGACGTTGCCGCCTGTGGCTGGCAGGCTAGTGGGTAAGGCTGTGAAGCTAGAAATTTTGACGGGGGTAGGCAGTGGTGGATCATCTCCACATTTTCCAGCCATTAATAGAGGTACGAAAAACAAGGCGGACAGCGAGAAAGCTAGTTTCAATTTTTTCCTCGAGCTTAAGGGTAGTTTAGTTAAACACGGCTTAAATTGCATAACGATCTCCTTCAAAAGTCAATAGATGTTTTTGTTAATGATGGATAGTCGGGGAATGAGGCTCGAGAGGTAACATACTCCCCTCGAGCCCTTTCTCGTTATTGCGTGTAGTCTGACAAAACTAGCTCGAGGTTATCGGCGTAGCCATCGTTGTAATCGCCTTCACTGCCGCGGAACTCGAGGTCGATGTAAAGGTACTTGGTCGCAGCTGGTACATAGTCGCTGGTGGCTACCGGGAAAAGCCCTGTCTTGCCTTCGCGCTCGAGCGGACCAATAGGCCCAAGCGAAACCTTGCCTAAGACTTCTAAGTTGGAACCAATAAAACTAAGACTTAAGGTCACGTCATCTGTTTGATTTTCAAGACCGCCTAAAAATGCAGAAAAGTTGAACTTAACCTCGCCAGCATCAATAGCAGAGCGCCACTCATCTGGGACATCGTTCTGCTGCTGGATAGCAGTTAAAGTGCCACCCGGACCGCCCGCAAAAAAGCGCTCTCCGCGCTCATTGGACCCAGGACTTGTTTTGTCAGGTAGGCCATTTACACCGTTGTAATAGATCACTGTGGGTTGTGCAACTGGGTCGCTAGGCACGCTCCAGTCTTGGATGTAATCTACGCTGCCGCCGCTGTCATTGCCTGGACCTTCTTCAGCGCCAGGATTACGAATGAGGTTTGCACTCGAGCGCGTCGCCGACGTACCACCCCAAGACAAGCTCATAGGCGTACCTGCGTCGGAGATTTCTTGAGGGGTTACTGCAAGTGCATAAATTGCACCAACTTGCGTAGCTGCCAGACTCAAGGTTTCATCAAAGCCTTGTCCACTAGGTTTTCCTTCTGCTAGCAAGTTGCCAGCAAAATCAAAAAGTTCTAGTTGGAATTTACCTTTCACGTTTATTTCGCTAAATGCTTTATCTCCGTTAAAAACATAAATAAGCGGATTTCTGATGACATGCTCGATAGGATCGCCTGGATGAAGCACCTCGTAGTTGCGGTCCTTGGCTTTGCTGGGTAGGTTTCTTGGATCGGCCTTTATACCGTTAAACAAGGTATAGCGTCCAGCACCACCTGAGATTTTTATTAAATAGTATTTGCCACTTTCTAAAATAACAGCTAAGCTGTGAGCATTGCATTGTTGATTGCTTAGGCTTTGAACCAGACTGCCTTGGGTGTTGTCAGCGTTGAGGTGGTAGACCTCAAGCGTTATCGGAGACTCGTTATCATAAACTGATACAAAGGGTCCGCCAAGAAAGAGAACCTGTTGGGCCAGGGTCGGTGTAACCCCACGTACTCGGTAATAATCTACATCACTCGAGTTATGCAAACTTGCCTCTAGGGTAACAGTGGGGTCAATGCGGGTTAGCTGGGCAACTTCGGTACTGGCAGGCTTCAAAGTATATTGAAATCTCGCACTGGCAAGGTCGTTGTTGGGTTCGTAGTCGTCTAAGCCAATACTGTCACCGGCTGCAAGGTTGATCTTAAGATTATAGGCGTTGATGAGTCCTCCTCCCAAGTTAAACTGGTAGGGTCCAGGAGGAACTTTGTAAGTTACCCGGCTACCTCCACCCTCGAGGCCAGTTTTACTAATCAGAGTAGCGGCACCACATTCTCCAAAGTCTTGCAGCGTGTTCAAGGGAATTTCGCCGAGTTGCTCCGGAAATTGAACTTCAATGGTCATGGTTGAGCGTTGCGGAACTTCAAAGCGGAAGGTATCACGGTCTGCGGCGTTATGCAGATTCAGGTTGGTCTCGTTCCAAGGTGCGCTGCCAGAAAGTTGGGCAATAGCGTTGGGCTCGAAGCGGTCTTTCGTGCCGTCAATGCCTTCGGCTGCTTTGCGAACAGCGGCGTAAGCATCAATATATAAATTAACAGGCGCAGCACCTTTGTGTGCGGTATCACGCAAAATCTGATTGACCTGATCGCTATTAAGTGCCGGATTTATAGCTTTTATCATGGCGGCGACACCGGCCACAAATGGCGTAGCAGCACTGGTTCCACCAAAACTTCTGGGTGCAGATGGTCCGTTTGGATTTGGATCGTTGCTGGCTGGCTGTGACATCACAGGAATGTTAGTCGGGGCAAAGATACTAACTCTGCCAAAGTTTGAGTAAGCAATTTTAGTGGTTAAATTATCATTAAGCGCACCCACGCAAATCACGTGCTCTTCGATACAAGGATGAACAAAACTAGGATCACCCGTGTTATAACCGTTGCCACTGCTATCACCATTGCCTGCAGCAGCTACAAAGACTGTTTTGCTACCTGTTCCATAAGTATCATTAAAAGTTTCTCGGTCAAATTCACGGCAGGCTACACTGTCACAGTCACCACTAAAACTCATCGAAACAACGTCTGCGCCCCAGGCTACTGCGGTTCGCACGGCGCGAATATCGTTAAGCTTCGTGCCGCCACGCTTAAAGAGCATGACATCTGCTATCAATCCACCAGTACCAGCGTCACCCTGGTTGTTATTGATAGCACCTGCAGCTACCCCAGTTGCGCCCGTGCCGTGCCAGAAACAGGGATTCCCCGCACCGCAACCTGTCGTGCCAGGTCCATCCGCGATGTAGTCATTAGCAGGAAAGTCGTACTGTCCGACAATGGTTGGAAAATCACTGTCTGTGCCGCGTGGATTGCCGTTGGTATCTAGCCAAAACCCTTCATCAATAATGGCAATCACCGCGCGACGTTGAATACCATGTGCTGCTACAAATTGCCAAGCCAGCGTAACATTCGATTGACTGCCTGTTGATTGAAAGCGTGTGGTTGAGAAGGCATCGGTAAACCCACCTCCGCTTGGTCGCTCGTTTGTTCTAAAGAGTGGCGTGGGCAGGGTTTGACTAGGATAATAAATATAATTGGGTGAAACGCTAAACCCTTCAGCTAGTGCGTCTGTTGCACCTGCTAACGTCAATAACGCTTCTTGGGAAGACATCTCGAGTAAACCGCCCATTCCTACCTTTGCGGCATCGTCTGCAAAACCTGCTGTGTCCACTTTTGCCAAGTTGATGCTCACTAAGTATTTCGTAGCTTTGCGTTGTTCTTTAGTAAGCGTAATACCAAGCTTGGCAGGTGGTTCTGGAATCGTATCATCCCCCATAACTGTACCCTCATAACGCTGTAAAAAAACCTGCAAATCGTCATCTGTTTTTGGGCGAACGAGCACTTGACCTAAGATGAATTCACTTTGTACACCATTCTTATCTCGAGATGCTCCTACAGATTGAGGATTTCCCTCCCCATCGGGAATAGTGGGTTGAGGCGGAACGACCTTGGGGTTGACTTTGGGCTCGAGTGGTGGCACATTTACCGTTATAGTTGTTTGCGCTTCAGTGTTACCCACTGTATTGGTTGCCGTAAGTGTATAGGTCGTAGTGACAAATGGCGACACTTCCAAACTTGTCTTACCAATTACAGCTATATTCTCTGGGTTTATGGTTAGGGTATCTGCACCACTTACTTGCCAAGAAAGTGTACTCTTGCTGCCCTGCTCGAGCGTGGCAGGCGCAGCAGAAAACGTGCTAATGATGGGTTTACTCGCAGGTGGCGTTGGCTGCGGGCAACCGACTAAAATTAACGACAGAAGTAGTAAAACGATAAACCATTTCATGATGTTTCTCCTTCATTTCTAGTGTAGGAAAGGGCTGGTTAGTTTTCGGTTATAAATATTGGGGGGCAGCTTGTACGGGTATTCCTTGTGAACTTTGCACACCTAGCTCAACGAGAAATCATCATCCCCTCGAGACCTCTCTAGTTATTGTGTGTAATCAGTGAAGAACCTCCCCTACCCCCTCCTGCTAGGAGGGGCAAAACCCATTCCTCTGTGTCTCCCCTAACAGGGGAGATGTCCTTTGGGCAGAGAGGTTCTACAGTCGCTCTGAGCGTGATTTTTCAACCGCCTAACTCCTAAATCAGAAAAATTAGCTCGAGATTCTCCGTGTAGTCTTTGTAATCGTTTTGGTCACAGTGGAACTCGAGCAAAGTGACTCCGAGGCGAAAGGTTCAGAAAAGGATTAGGAAAAACTCCTGGCCGTTGGTCCAGTCATCGTCTAAATCAGAAGTGAATATTTTGATGGTGTTGGGTGCAATGATTTCTATGTGAGCAGCACAATTACGCGAGGATTCGTCACCGTCACACTCATGTCCTAAGGTCAGCATGGGAAAGGTATTCGTTACGTTGAAACCAAAATTAATCGTTCCTTCATTAGCATATCCACCAAAGTTTCCAAAACCATTAATGGTAAAACCACATCCGTTTCCCTGCACCAAAGCGGGGTTAGTAGCCTGTGAATTAAAGCAGCGTCTGTCACCGTTACCCCCAACGTGGATCATTGCCTTCGCCCAACCCCCCGAATTGAGCGTCTGCACGGCGTTTCCTTCAGCTCTCATCGCTGTCGGGCCGCGCCCCAATACACCGATGTTGGCAGACTCACCGCCCACACCCACTTGGGGTGCAGTACCATAGACACCATAGCCATTGCCTTTATGTTGACCGCGCACACCATAACCAGCTGCACCGTTGTTTATACCTTCAACAGCTACTGAACTTGCCCCAGCAGTATTTAATAAAATAGTTCCAGAGACTCCTTTGTTATTGTTACTCGAGCCACTAACCCCTGTCCCGCTATTGCTAAGGCCATTCACACCAACCGAATTGACACTATTAGCTCTACCTTGGACACCTGCGCTGGCGTTTGGACTTTGGCTCAGGCCATAGACACCCGTGCCAGCCTGTGAAACGACACCGCGTACCCCATAACCTGTAGTGCTATTTCCCAACACACCGGTGCCACTGGTGGTGCCACCACGTACACCTGACCCAAGAGCACTTTCGCCCCATATACCAGACGAACCCGGCCCGGCATTATTCACACCCCGTACGCCGGTTCCACCATTAATTTTTCCTTCGCCGTAGACACCTGCCAGACCCGTGTTAGTAAAAGCAAGTACGCCATAGTTTTTCTCGCTGTAGGCACTTACACCGTTACCATTATTAGCACTAAAGGCGTAAACACCTATACCGTTAGGACTCGAGCCGCTGAGTGCGATACCACCATTATTGGTAATGGCAAAGGCTGGGTTAATGTTGTTAATGGTCTGGCTAAAAGGGAAGGTTAGTGTGGCTTGAGACTCAAGTCCACCACCACTGGAGCTAATCATGACTTTGCCGTCTTCTGAGGTTTCAACGGTTACGCCCTCACCACCTTCAATGGCTAGACTGCCAGTTTTCCCGTTCAGGCTCGAGACACCTGAACTACCTGCTGAGCCAATCTGGTCTATGCCGCACTCGAGCTTGCTGTCGGTGCTAAGCCCTGTTACAAATTGCCCTGCCTGACACGGTTCACCCATGATAGTGCTTTGTTTGCTGTCATTAAGTGCCTGAAAGTTTGCATTGACTTCGTTGGCTTTAATCGGTTGCCCAGCGCTGAAGGTAAAGGGTAAGGTTCCAGCAGCCAGGGCACTGAGTCCGAGAAAACCGAGTCCAAGAAATGAAAGAATGCCGATGATAAGGTATTTAGTGCTTTTAGACATGATGTTTGCTCCTTATATAAAATGAAATTCTGTAAAACTAAAAAGGTGGTGCTGTTATTGCCAGGTGGTTTGATTCCACTGACTATCGTTCCAGGTAGCATCTGTTGCTGTGGGGGGTTGATTTCTAGGGCAGCCTGTTAGCAAGAGCAGGAGTGCTAGCAGCAGACTGAGCGTGAGTTTTCTGGTGTGTTTTATGTTGATTTGCCTCATGGTTTGCTCCTTTGACCTTAACTATAGTAGATGCCTGGTTAGTTTTCGGTTATAAATTAGGGGTGTTTTGCCGATGAAGACTCGAGCCCATATATTCAGCCAATACTCAACTAGGGAGCGAGTAAACAGGTAAGGGTGGCTTGCACGGGTATGCCTTCTACCGTCTGCACGTCCACGTTTAGGGTGAGTTGGTCACCTGCTTGCGTCGCCTTCACCGTGCCAGTGCCTTCACCAGTGCGGTAAACAAGGTAATAGCTATTCATGCTAAAACCAAAATCCGTAGTGCCTTCGGTATTCACCTCGAAATTAGGAATAAACAAATCGAAGTTGGTGAACCCGTCAACGTAATAGCTATATTGGAAGACACCAACTTGATCGTAAACGTCTTTTGCACAAGTGGCTTCTGCGCCAGTTTGTACTTGGTAGCTTTTGTCAGCAATCGTTAAACTCACTGAGCCTGTAGGCGCACTGCTGTCTGGGGCAAATGTAAGCTCGCCAAGTTTACTGAGTGCTTTGGGCTCACCCCCAACCTCGAGGACGTTGTTACAGGTAATTGTCGCCTTTACTGCTACACCAGCCGAGGTTTGTCCGCTAATGCTTAAGGTGGCTTGGCTAACGTCTTTTTGCACTGTCACCGTGCCTGTGCCGTTGCCGTTCGGGGGGTCGAGAATGTACTCGAGATACGATTCACCTCCGTACTCATTAAGACCCGCGCTGAAGAAAAAATTTGTGCTGCCACTGGCTGCTTCCGTCGTGTTGGGAATAACCAGAAGAATTATGCTGAGTGTTCCGTCACCCGCACTATCAGAGCCGTACAGGGTACGCCAATCATCGCCATTTGAAGTGCCGTAAAGACACGAGGAATCTTCTTGGGTTACTTCGTAACTACCCGCGTTGTCACCACCGGTTAACTCGAGGCTGATGAGGGTTTCGGGTTGAGCCTGGACTATGTTTGCCCAAAGCGCACTAAAAAGAATTAAGGCCAGATAAGCAACGCTTATAAAACGGTCCATAAAACCTCCTGAGGTTATTTTTTAGGTACATGAATTAGGTACAAATGTTTGAGTGAGTAGCAAACTTTATTGAGTCGTAATTTGAAAAGCCACTCGCCCTTGCTCAAGCCACTTTGCACACTCAGGTGTCAGCACTCGTTTAACAGCCTGTTCGTAAAGCACTAATTCTTCGGGTGATAACACGACTTTCCAGCGGCCATTCGTACCCTTGAAGAAAAAGGTTTTTGCACCTTCGGTCCAAGTATGATTCATGCCAGTATTGTTCTTCTGGTGGTCGTTTCGCATTGCGTCCAAAGTGAGGGCTTGCAAGAGTTTTGGTAGAGTTTCGGTTGGGATTTCAATCTCGAGGAAGTTGGCAATGCGCTGAACCTCTTCGGGTAGATTAGCCAGCATGTCATTAAAGTGAACGAAGTGAATATTGTCTAGGTGGCGATACTTCCACCAACTCTGCACGTGGTGCAAGTTGCCCCAAAATGGATAGCCTTCACTTTCCCAAGAAAAACTACCCCGCGTAATCCAGTCCTGCCAAAAAACATGAATATCCTCCGGGCAGACAGGAAACGGCTCGCCAAATCTGTCGGGGATACTATTGAGGAAGGGATAGAAGTCATCCTTAAAGTTTTTATAATGATTCCACATGCTCATGAAGACATCACGCGCATCGCGCCCAACGACAATATATTTAACGTGTGGATGAAAGGGTAAACCATCTAGTGCCAGGTGTGTCTTGATATAACGCCGATGCGCTTGCGCCTCGAGTTCTGCTATCAACCCCTCCACAGGGCGAAAGCGTACCTCAATCCAAAGTTCATTGAACGGTGGTGCTTCTTGACCCAAAAAAATGAGCTACCGCAAGATATCGAGGGTCCAGGTTATTCCTGATTTATAAGGCGTGGAAACGATAACATCATCACTCCTAGGGCGATAATGGTTCCAGCGTGTGCTATCTAAAAGATGATTTTGATAGGTACGAGTAACTTCAGGTAATGACATAATTCCTCCTTGAGTAGCGTAAGTATAGGGTATGAAGTAATTTCATGGAATGTAGTGGCCCTAGCGAGTGGTAGAGGTTTTTAGTGCTTAAAAAAGTTTTAGATCATTTTTTATAGAGGACTCAAGGTGCAAAGTCTCGAGTCCTTTAGCCCTTTAGGGAATAAGGTAAGTAACAACGAGAAGGGGTGGATTTGTAGCACTGTCTGCGGTGACAAAATTTACATCATCCTCTAGGCTATCGTTATTGGTTGCTACTGGAAAACTCAGGCGGTACTGTGAGCGGTTGCCACGTGTCGCCCGGTTAACAAGGTCATCCTGAAGGGCAGTGGTTACATCCATGAATAGGGTGGAAAAAGATTTGAATCTATTATCAATGCTTCCTAAATCAGCTAAGCTTGGCGAATCAAAATCTTTGGCAGTTAAGCCGTCACCGTAGTTCACGTGAGTGAGTGCAACTTCCGCACCCGTTACGCAAGGAACTGGGCAATCCTCGAGTGCTATGTAAGGATCGCCATGAGACGTTTGTTTGTATAGGTTAAGGCGTGCGCTCTCTATCCCAACTGCATCACCAGAAATGAAGGCTAAGTCAAAACTCAAAAAGCCGCGCATTGCTGAGTTTGCTGCGTTGTCGCCGACAAGGAGTGTAACGTCGCTCGTGCCAACAAAGCCAGACTGCATTAATGTTCCGTCTCTTACTTTTTCACCAATAAAATCTGTGTAGATGGCTTTGAGGGTGGTAAAACTCGAGCTAAAGGGTGCGAGCGCATTCCCAGCAACATCTTTAGCGGTACTCGAGATACTAAATGCATAACCCTTGGCAGCAATGGACAAACTTATGCCAGTAGCGTAAGTTAGAGAGGTATTTGGCTTAATTGTTAATAGCGTACCTTCAGCGTCCCAATTAAAGGTCACTGCCGAGGCAGGCAAATCAGCCGACTGATAGGCTCCTTGAGTAGCAAGCTGATCCATTTTTTCGCTAAAAGTGATAACGATGCTGGCATCCTTGGCGACACCTGCCGCACTGTTTGTTGGCGTGCTCAAGACAACCGTAGGCGGTGTGATGTCTGCGCCCCCTTGAACCGTAACCTCGGTAGTTTTCGTTACGGAACCCCCTGCACTTTCTGCCGTTAAGGTAAAGGTTTTACTACTGGTCACACTCACCGTCTTGGAATTGCCTGTTACTTCGCCCACACTTGCGTCAATGCTTAACTTAGTGGCATCTTTGACATCCCAATTTAGGGTGATGCTACCACCCCCTGCGGGTAGGCTGGGCGGTGTTGCGGTAAAACTGTTGATGGTGGCTTTGAGTGCGGGCGTTGTAGTGTCTGGGCAAGCCGTGAGCACGAGGACAATTACGAGAAATGATACTAACAGGGCAATTTTTTTCATACTTTCTCCTTGTTTTCTTGAGAGACTTGATGTTCTTTATTTAGGGCTAAACTTTTCCCGCAGGTTGTGCAAAAGCGGGTGTAAGGTGAGACAATCGTTGTTTGGCAGTGTGGGCAGGCTGCTAAGAGTTGGGTTCCGTCATTGGGGCAATAGTGCTCTCTCGAAATGGACGGAACGGCCCGAAAACAACGTGGGCATAGATGATAGGTGGTGGGTGTTGTTTCCATGCCGGTCTCCTTTCACCTCTTAGGATGAAGGATGCCTGGTTAGTTTTCGGTTATAAATTGGGGGTTCTCGAGTTTTCAGGTGTAGCTTGCTCACAAGCCAGCTACCGGTGGTCTTCGTCATTGCGAGAAGCGTTTTAGGACGAATTACACTGAAAATCTGAGTCCATGACAACATAAAAGTGTAAATTTGGGACGACTCATATACAAAAACACAGGTGAACTACTTTTATATTTTTAAGACGGTTTTAAGCTAGAAAAGTTTCCCAGCTTTTAGGAAGCACTTCACCCACTTCAGCCATGCGTTTACAGCCCTCACGGTAAAGTTTTTCCACGCTTTGCAAGGTGCTACTTTGCTGCACGGCTTTCAGGGTAAGCCGCCAGGACTCGAGTTCATAAGGTTCTGCCTTCACGAGCATACGCCCTACCCTAGCAGCCTCACTCGGGTCAGTCTCAAGCAAATCCTTAACCCGCTCACTCAAGGCGTGGTGGATAGCACCACTCACCAGGTCATCACGGTTGTCTATACCCTCGAGGTACTCACCGCGCCACAAACTTGTGTCACCATTCTCGAGAAAAGTTTCAGCGTCCGAGCTAAGTACACCCAGCGCGTAACCACTGCCCGATGTGGTGATAACCGTCTGCCCGAAAGCTGAGCGCACCTGAAAGACGAGTTGTTTGACACTTTCTAAATTTTCATCAGGATTTTCTGGATATAGTTTATCTGCTAGGTCAAGATGCGAAAGGTTGCTGCGCCCAGCAATACGCGCCTCGAGCAAGCAAGCCAATAATTCTTTACGCTTGCGACCCCGCACGATCTCCTGCTTGCCGTTTACAAAAAATTGCATCGAGCCTAAGATCTCGAGCCTTCCTGATGGCTCAGTTATGTTTTGTGGAATAGTTTTTTGCTCGAGTTCTGGAAAGTAACGTTTAGCGATGTTTGCACCGTTCATGAGACCGCGTTCTTCAAACCATGCGAGGCGTTCTCTTGCGCTTTCAAGGTCGTTGTTGAGGCGGTCTAGCTCGAGACCTACTAGATGCTCGGGATACGGGCGACGCAATTGCGTTGCTAAGTCTTTGGCATTGTGGAATAACTCCAAGGCTTCATCGCTCAGCCCCAATGTCTCTATAGCTTCAGCTTTAGCTATTCGGGCCTTTAGTTTTTGATTGGGAGTCTGAGCCAAGCTCGTGGCCTGGTCTGCTAAGCTCGAGGCTTCCGTGGGATTTCCGAATAGAACTAATGCCTTTGCTAACGCACAAAGTGCAGACACTAGTGCTCTGGGATTAGCTAAAGTTTTAGCCAGAACCAACGCTTCCTGCCCATATTTCAGAGCAAGGGTCGTGCTGTAAGGTAGATGCCAGTTACAGTAAAGTATAACCAGATTTGTTAGGCAATCTAATAGATAATCAGTGTCATTATGACTTTGTATAATGCTGAGGCTATCTAAATAAAGCACCTCAGCGCGTTCATAGTTGCCACACCAACAGAGCTGGTCAGCAATGGCTAAATTCATTTCGGCATATTGACTAATGTTACCTAGCTGGATACTCAATTCGGCCGCTTCTTCCAACTCAAGAAGAGCCTCAGAGTAATTACCTATATATTGAAGCGTAGTGGCGTGAGCGTGCAACGTCGCAATCACTGAAAAGGTGTTACCTTCTTGACGAAATGCAATTAAGCATTGGCGAAAAAGTTTTTCTGCCTCAACATCGTTATTATCAAAACTAGAGAGCGTAATGGCTTTCAAGTAATTGAACTGAGGTCGCCTACGATCACTGGTATCCAAAATGGCCAAGGAATGGAGAATAAGAGTTTTAGTTTGTTCCTGCTCACTCATATTGAACATGGTCCAAGCCAGGTCGTAGAGGATATTGACATCATTTGTCTGTAGCAACTCAGGATGGTGCCTCACAAGCTCGAGTATCGCTTGGTGGTCATGCAATCTGCCGTATAACTTTATAAGCCTTGGAAGGGACTTGACTGATATTTTTTCTTCTTCAGAAAGGTAACCTAATACCTGTTCAGCTTTATTACGTTGTTTGAGCAAAGCGTAAAGCTCAGCTAGCAAATCAATCGTAGCAGTGTCATGGGGTTTCAGGGTGAGCGCAAGTTCTGCCAGACGAACCGCCGTAAATAAATCACTACTCATTATCAAGGTTGCCGCCTCGAGTGCCAATTTCCCTTTTTCTTCTTCCGTTGTATAGTCAACAGCTTTAGCCAAAAATCTCGCAGCTTGCACTTTATTATGTTCTTTCTGTTGTTCTGCTGCTCGTTTGAGAATTTCTAAGGTCTGCTTACGCTCGAGTCCAGCCTCCTCTACAAACAGAGCGGCTTGCTCGGGATTGTCAGCTAGAGCGTTGATAGCGCGTCTCGAGAGATCACGCTTTCTTGCTACGCCCATTGTCTTGAGGGTAACTTCATGAAAAAGTGGATGAGCAAAGGTGTTCTCCTGAAAAACACCCTGTTGCAAAAGGGCAGTCACAGCCATTTCTAATTCTTGGGCGTTTACTCTAGCGACTTTGCACCACAACTCATTGCTGGCATTCAGGAACAACAGTGCTTTGGTCTCGAGCACGTACCTATGGAGTGGTTCGCTTTGGGCTTGGACGAGGAGCGTTTCGATTAGAGCTTCAACAGTTGCAGGCATGAACTGCTCTTCGGGTTTGCGCCAGTGCCAAGTTTTGCCATCACTCCAAAGAAAGCCTTGGCGGGTCAGGTAGCGCAGGTACTCTAAAGTGTACAAAGGATTACCACAGGCACGAGCATAAATCCACTGTGCTGTGTCTTCGGGTAAGGTTGCCGTGAGTTCTTGCTCGAGTAAAAGACTCGAGGACTCAGGTAACAAAGGCGTGAGCTTCATCGTCACGAACGGCTCGGGTTGTTCTGTTCGGCTTGTCACGATGAGTCCAATACCTTTGCTTCGCTGCACCATGCGTGCGAGCTGTTGCACGAACTCAAGCCTTTCTTGGTCAGCTTCATGAAGGTCCTCGAGGTGCAGTACAAAAGGTGCTAAATGTGCCAGAACTGCACCTAAAGCATCTAGAATAGATGAAGTCTCGAGGGTTTCACCCTGCTCTAATCGCTCTAAACCACGCCTTGCCCAGAGTGCTAGTTTCTTAGGGCGGGGTAACGTTTTTGCTAAAGCCGTTAACGATGTTGTGGCGTGAAAGCTGGCATGGTGACAAGGTAATTCTCGAAGAAGCTGTGCTACTTGGTAGCTCTTGCCAATGCCTGCTTCGCCCCATAAACCTATAGCTATACTTCTATGTTTAGATAAAATAGGTTTGAAGTAATGGTTTAGCATGTCATTTCTAGATTATCTGAAATTGTCTTAAAAGAATTGTTTGAAGGTATTGACTAGGACTAAAAAGTTACTACCAGTTTTCCACCAGCCACAAGATGAATAACAAAGTGCTTTTGCTCAAAAGGACTTGATTCTTGGAATATCAATGAGAAGCCCCTCGAGGTCAAGCTGTAGCCTTGCTCTAAAGTCTCGAGGTCAAAGTCAAAACTAAATTCAGGAATCGTTTTCCATTGCGAAAGAGGCGTAATAGTCTTTTTAGGAATGAAAACCGCATGAAAGTGAGAGTCATTTTCTAGGAGATAAACCTCAAAATCCTTCAGGCTCAAGATTTTTTGCTGTGCTGCGGGTAACTCTTGCAGGGGCGTGGCAAAGGCTTTTTCTCCGTTAAGATGAAAATGAACCTGCAAGACATCTTGCCGAATACCACCGTTGACCAAGAGAGTATAGCTAGCAGGCTCAAATTGAGATTGAATATGTTTGGAAGCTGCTAAAAGAACATCTTGAAAATACTCTGGTTTCTGACATAACTTAAAGATATTTCTAACTTTCTTGCGGGGCACAATCAAGATGTGGGTTTCCCAGGCAGGTCTGGGGTGAACAAAAGCGATGGTTTTGGGAGTGAGATTTAGTTTCTTGACAGGCAATAAAGGCGCAGCATATTCAAAGCCATAACCCACCAATGAACCTATATGGGGGTTTAATGCAATGTTAAAGGCCCATTTTCCTAGGCTAGACACGTTAAAATTATAAGGTGAAATTACTACATACCGCCGATTGGCACGCAGGACGAAATTTACATGGGCTGGACCGCACCCCAGAAATCCGGGAAGTGCTTCAGGAAATTGCTGAGATTGCAAGAACTGAAGCTGTAGACTTGATTTTGGTAGCTGGAGATATATTTGATAATAAGAACCCCAGTGCCGAAGCCGAAGAAGCAGTGTATGATTTTTTCTTATCAATAAAAGATATTCCTAGTGTGATGATTGCTGGAAACCATGATTCACCCCAACGCCTCGAAGGCCTTGCGTCATTTGCTCAAACTGGCCAATGTTTATGTGGTGGGTCAGCCGCGCATCGCTAGCCAGGGCGGAGTTTTTGATTTGCCTATAAAAAATGAAGTAGCCCGAATTGCAGCCTTGCCTTTTGTTTCAGAGCGTCGTCTGGTGAAGGTGGCTGAACTACTCGAGATGGACCTAGGACAACAGCTCGAGCGTTATCAGGAAAATATGCGAAAGCTGATTAAAAATTTATCTACGTTTGACCCAGACTATGTAAATATCCTGATGATGCATGGCACGATGGACGGAGCCACCTTGTCGCATTCAGAGTACACTTTTCACAGCAGCGAGACCTACGCGCTCAAGGCGGATATTTTGCCTATAGACGCTAATTATGTAGCCTTGGGGCATATTCATAAACCGCAAGGGATTCAGGGGTTTTCTGAGAATATGGGCTGTTATTCGGGCAGTATTATCCAGCTTGATTTTGGTGAAGCTGAAGGTAAGCGAGTTTGCATTATCGAAGCTCAAGCAAATGTTCCAACGCAAGTCAAAGAAATTGCTCTTAAAGGTGGCAAACGCTTAAAGCGGGTCTCTTTAGACTATCAAGACCTCGAGCGTAAACATTTTGATTTGCTAGAGTTTCCTGGCTACTTGAAACTTCATGTCAAGCTAGACCAACCACGTCCAGGACTTAAAGACAGAATCAAACAAACCCTGCCCAATGTTTTAGCTGTTGAACTCGAGCTTCCTCAAAGTGAAACCGAGACCCCAAAGGTAGACACTGCCAATATGAACCTTTTAGAAGCCTATAGTGAATACTATAAACATGAACGTGGACAAGATGTACCCGAAGGTTTGCAAGCTGCCTTCAAAGACCTGCTCGAGGTTCAAGATGAGGTTGCGCTGTGACTCCGCTACGCTTAGAGCTTTCAGGCTTTACCTGTTTTAAGGAACGTACCTTAATAGACTTTAGTGAATTATCGCTGTTTGCTATTTCTGGCCCTACTGGTTCAGGCAAGAGTACCTTGCTCGACGCGATGACCTACGCGCTTTATGGGCAGATTGCGCGTTTGGGTAGTAAAGGCTTAGACATCATTAGTCCAGGAATAACACAGATGTCAGTTCAGTTTGAATTTAAGAATCATCAAGGTATTTACCGCGTGACCCGCACTTTAGATCGCAAAAAGACTCGCAATGATGCTCAAACGCGGATTGAAAAAATGGCTGAGGATGCTTCGTGGAAGCAACTCCCCGAGAGTGAAAAAATCAAAGAAGCCAACACCCGACTCGAGCAATTAGTGGGGCTAGATTACGAAGGGTTCACCAGAGCTATTTTGTTACCTCAAGGAGCCTTTGATGAATTCTTGCGCGGCGACCCCAGTCAGCGTCGGCAGCTTTTGGTGAGCTTGCTTAACCTAGATAAAGTGCAGCGTATGCAGCAAGAAGCAGGTCTACGCGCCAAGCAAGCTGAGATAAAAAAGGATGCCATCAAAAATAGACTGGATCAAGAATATGCTGGTGCAACACCTGAGCGCAAACGGGAGTTAAAAGAGATTTTGGAAAGTTTGGTTGCTCAACAAGGTGATTTGACTAAACAATTTGAGACCTTAGATAGAGAAACCAAAGAACTCGAGAGCTTGAAAATACTATTTGATGAACAACTTAAAGTGCAAAAAACCCTTTTGGAGTTAAAAGCTTGAAGAAAACGAGATACACTCGGATAAAGAACGTTTGGAGCAAGCTAAGAAAGTTGAATTTCTGCTACCTATTCTTCGGCAATCTGAGGTGCTTAGGGGCAAGCTGCAAACCCTCGAGTCCATGCTTCAAGCCAAACAGACCAGCAGCCAAAGCTTAAACCTGGCCCTAGAAAAATCTAAAGCAGAACTTTTAGCCCTCGAGACAAAAACTCAAACCCGTTTACCAGATATTGATGCACAACTTCTCAAAATATCTTCTATTGCGCCCCTACTCGAGCAGTTACAGGTGCGTGGTGGGTCGCTGGCTTTAGCTTCACAAGCCACGGATGTTGTATACAGCGAGGTGGCTTGGGAAAATTTACAGACAAAGATGACGCACCTGCCTATGTTGCAGCAGGCCGATAAAGCCTTCAATATCAGTGAGCAAGATGTAGCCCAAGCCATGCAAAAACAAGATGCCTTAAACAAAACTATTCAGGGTTTAGAAAAGCAGCTCGAGTTACTTACCGAAAAAGGCAAACAAGCTAGAAGTGTTTTTGAAGAGGCTAAAGCCAGCTATGAACAAGCAGTTCTGCAAGACCAAGCCGCACTCTTGCGTGAACACTTGCATCAGGGCGATAACTGCCCAGTTTGTAATCAGGTGATTGCAGTCTTGCCGGTAAAACAAACCACCAATGTTGGACACTTAAAGCAACAACGTGATGATTTAGAGCAACAACTCAAGGACTTAAAAGAAGATTATGCTGAAGTCAAAGCCAATCTCTCGGCGAATAAGCAGCGTTTGTTAGAGCAGGAGCAACATTTGGAATCCTTACGCACAAAACGTGATGAAGCCAAAGAAGTTCTCGAGCAGAACTTACAATCCATGACTCAATTTGGCTTTGATGTCAAAATGATTGCGGCACATTTACAAGAACAAAAACGTTTATTGTTGGCTGCATTGGCTGCGTCTATTCAAACCCAAGCGGGTGGCCTAGACGTAGCCCAAACCCAGAAACGCTTGCAGCAAGAAAAGCGTGATTTAAGCGAGCAGCTTAAATCGGCAGAAACAAAATGTCGAGAGATTGAGCGCAATGTAGATAAAGTTCAAACCGAACTGACCTCCTTAAAAGAACAGCTCGAGCAAACTCAGCAAGAACAAATAGAATCTCAGACTTCTATTGATAATGCCCTAGCTAAGGCGGCCTTTGCTTCCGTCGAAGCTGTCAAGCAAGCTGCCTTAAACCCAGATGAAATGAAAAGACTCGAGCTAAACCTAAGCAGCTACACCTCACAAAAAGAAAATACAGAACGCCGTGATGTGGAACTGCAAGCTAAACTTTCTGGACGAACCTTTGACACAGCCTATTTTGTAACCCTGCAAGAGAATTTGAAACAAACACACTTCTCTCTAGATGAAGTCAAAGATAGGGTAGGGCGAACCAAGCAGCAGTTAAGTGATATTGAAGTGATGCTCGAGCGGGCTAGCCAACTTCGCAAAGAAAGTGAAGCACTCTCTAAAGTTTTTGATACCTATGACCAACTCTCTAAAGATTTGCGCGGTAATAACTTTCAGGATTATTTGTTAAATCAAATGCAAGCCAAGTTAGCCTCGCGTGCCTCGCATATGATCCGAGAAGTTACTGAGCAACGCTATGATTTACGTTTGCTTGACAGCGAGTATCAAGTCTTTGATGCTTGGACTCAGGAGTCACGCAGCGTAAAAACCCTTTCGGGTGGGGAGACCTTTATTGCTAGCTTGGCTCTGGCACTGGCTCTCTCTGACCTTTTAGCTGGTAGTAAAGCTCTGGGGGCACTGTTCTTAGATGAAGGGTTTGGCACGCTGGACGCTGAAACCTTAGAGTTAGTTGCCGATGTGTTAGAAACTCTGAGTCATCAAGGGCGGATGGTAGGGGTGATTACCCATGTGCAGGCTCTAAGTGAGCGTTTGCCGGCCAGGCTTACCGTCAAGAAAAGCTCTGAGGGCTCGAGTATTAGTTGGGACCTCTAGGCTTTACTGCTATACTTTATGGTTGTGCTGTTAGATTCGGAAGTGATTCAAGGTTGAAGATTAAAGATTGAAAATTAAAAGGCTATCAAATCTTGAATCTTAAATCTTGAATCTTTAATTATATTAAGGAGTTTTTTTATGCTAGGAATTGGAATTGTCGGATTACCTAACGTAGGCAAGAGTACCTTGTTTAATGCTATTACTAAGGCCCAGGTTGAAGCTGCAAATTATCCTTTTGCCACCATTGATAAAAATGTTGGTGTGGTGCCGGTGCCAGATGAGAGACTGGCTGCTTTGCAAAAACTGTATATCAAAGGCGAAAAAGTTCCCCAGATTGTACCGACCACAGTCGAGTTTGTAGATATTGCAGGATTGGTTAAAGGCGCAAGTCAGGGGGAAGGGCTGGGCAATCAGTTTTTGGCCAATATCCGTGAAGTGTCAGCCATTGCCCATGTGGTGCGCTGTTTTGAAGATCCCGATATTATCCATGTTTCTGGCAATGTTGATCCCTTGCGGGATATTGAGATCATCAATACAGAACTGGCCTTAGCTGATATTGGAAGTTTAGAAAAACGCTTAGAGAAACTGCGCCGCAGTGCCAAGACCAATAAAGAGGATGCTGAAATGGTTGCTACCTGTGACGCTCTAATGGAAAAATTATCTTTAGGGATTCCGGCTAGGCTTACAGGTCTAGAACTCCCCGAAGATTTTAATTTGCTCACCACCAAGCCTGTGATTTATGTTTGCAATGTTTCAGAAGCCGATGTGGTTAAAGGTAATGCGTTAGTATCTAAAGTTCAAGAGCTGGCCTCTAATGAAGGGTCGCAAGTGGTGATGATTTCTGCCAAGATTGAACAAGAACTTGGTGAATTGCCAGCAGAAGATGCGGCTATATTTTTACAAGATTTAGGGCTTACTGAGCCAGGCTTAGACCGTCTTATTCGCAAAGGCTACACTGTTTTAAATTTGATTAGTTACTTAACCGCCGGTGAAAAAGAAACCAGAGCCTGGACAGTTCGCCGTGGTGCCAAGGCCCCCGAAGCTGCGGGTGTGATTCATTCTGACTTTGAAAAAGGGTTTATTCGTGCAGAAGTGATTGCCTGGGATAAGTTAGTTGAAGCAGGCAGTACTGTCAATGCACGTTCTAAAGGCTGGCTTCGCACTGAAGGCAAAGAATACTTAGTGCAAGATGGTGATGTGATGAACTTTTTGTTTAATGTGTAGCAGGTAGCATCTGGTCGTGATTTTGCGCAGAGAGAGATTCTTCTCCTGTTGTTGTAGCCGATTACCCATCTGATCGTTAAGTCACACACAACTTCGGTGGTGGCAGTTCAAACGCTCTAGTGTGCAGTTGGACTATACCTGCAACTCAAGGTTGCTTAACCAGATGATACCTGCTGCTCAAGGCTGTTTTTACTCTCTTACCCCATGCAAGACTTCTTCTAGCCCTTGAATATCTGTTACCAAAATTTCTTTGGGTTTGGTTTCAATAACCCCTTCTTGCTCGAGTACTTTGAGGGCTCGTGTAACTGTTTCACGACTGGTTCCAGCTAGGTTGGCTAATTCTTGATGAGTGAGTTTGACCGAAGCAAATCCCTTGGCGTTTAATTCAACCACACCACTGCGATAAAGCCGGAGCAGTACAAAAGCCACCCGACCTTGGGCATCCTTGTATGATAAAACTTGAGCTTCATCATCCATGCCACGCAAGCGTTGCGCTAGTGTAGAGGTAAGATTTAAGGTGACGGTAGGGTAGGTTTGCATAAGCTTATTAAAATCATCAGCAAAGAGTAAATAGGTCTTAACTTGATTGAGAGCGATAGCTGTCGCGCTTCGACTTTTACTGCCTAAAAGTGACATCTCACCAAAAAATTCTGGAGGTTGTAATAGTGCTAAAGTTTTTTCGTAACCACCCAAATCTACTTTGGAAAGTTTGACCATGCCTTCAACTAGAATATAGAGGGCTTCACCGTGATCACCCTCTTGGAAAATCACTGTGTCAGGGCTGTAGGTGCGAAGCTGAATAACCGATGCGGCAACATCAAGAGCCCTCTCTGGCGCACCCTTGAAAAGTGGCACCGAGGTTAAAAACTCTCGTAAGTTTTGTGTGCTAGCATTTGTCATAGATCCCCTTAAAATAAGTCTTGCAGTTATACTTAAACAATAAAGGCCTTAACCTTTTATAAAAGGCCTAGCCTAGTTAAAATTTAGACTAGCACGGGCTATCTGTGGGTGATGTGGAAGGTTTAACTGTTTGTCAAAACCAGCCAGTAGATGAAATAATTCTCTCATTAAGCCATCCTTCTTATTAGGTAGATGTGAGAAACGTTGTTATAGTGAAGGCAATGGTCCTCGAGTGCCGAGATATACAGCGCAGTTTTACCACCGCAGGTCAAACTGTTGAGGTCTTAAAAGGGGTTTGGCTGGGAATCAAAGCTTCTGAAGTGATCGCCATTTTGGGACCTTCAGGTTCAGGTAAAAGCACCCTTTTACACCTTTTGGCAGGGCTAGATAAGCCAACCAAGGGCGAAATTTACTGGCAGAGTAAACCCATTCAGAACCTTCACCAAAATCAACTTGCAGCCTTACGGCTTACCCAATTGGGGCTAGTTTTTCAACATCATTATCTTTTAGATGAGTTAACCGTTTTTGAAAATGTGAGTTTGGCTGGTCGCTTAAAAGGATCTATTGACCCCCATCGGGCCAATCAACTTATTGAAGCCGTCGGGTTATCACAGCGTAAGTCCTTTTTACCTAAATATCTTTCAGGAGGCGAGAAACAGCGTGTAGCCGTGGCCAGGGCTTTATATAGCCGTCCTTTATTGGTACTGGCTGATGAACCTACCGGTAGTTTAGACCGTGAAAACTCGAGAGTCATCTATCAACTTTTAGTTGACTTAGCCAGACGTGAAGGCAGTGCGGTGGTGATGGTCACCCACGATGAAGGCCTAGTCAAAGATGTAGATAAACGTTATTACTTAGACGAAGGTGTTTTGTCCCTTCGTCAAGAGGTTCCACAAACGCATCAACATGAGTCATCTCGAAATTTCTAGTTGACGACAACATGAACCCAAAATTTCACTTCAGCCCGTCATTGCGAGGAGCGTCTAAGTGGTAAAAATTGTCACTAATGACGTTTTGTAAGTCATTTGTAGTTGACAAGCGACGAAGCAATCTCCTTTCACTTACTTACAGCAAACTCAGAGCAGTGAGATTGCTTCGAGATTGGCAAAGATTAACTTTATCGTCATTGAATATACCCTTTACTGAGGCTCGCAATGACACAAAATTTATGCGAATGGTGTAATGTATACCGTTCGCATAAAAAAATTCGGGATGACTCAAATTTGTGACATATCGCAAGTGAACGCTCACGTTGACTTTAGTTTTTTAATCTTTATCTTGGATAAGACCGAGGTTTTATAGGTGAAGAACCCCGATAAGACCATGTGGTAGGATTCATTTCAGCGCGAGTATTGTCTCGTGTGTTTTTGTCGTTAGCCTTGTCTATTTCAGGGCAAGGGCTCGGGAGGTTTTATGAAAAAACTATTGGTTTTGTTGTGTGCAGTCGCTACGCTAGGAATAAGTGCGGTCAATGCACAAACATTGGTCTATGGGCAAAGTGCTTTGCCTATAAGTCTTGATACCGCAACAGATGGTAACTCACTCACGGTTAGCTATCAAATTGTCGAGAACCTAGTAGGGTTTGTTCTTGGTACAGCCGAAATTGCTCCAGGGCTAGCTGTTTCATGGGAACCTAATGCTGATTCAACGACCTGGACTTTTAAGCTGCGTGAAGGTGTAAGTTTTACAGATGGCACGCCTTTTAATGCGGAAGCCGTAAAGTTCAACTTTGATCGCTGGAACAACCAAGATAATGAATATGCTTATGCAGATCAGGGTAAAGATTTAACTGCCTGGACTTCCATCTTTGGTAACTATTACGCAATGGATGGATATTTAGTTGAATCTATTGACGTTGTTGACGACATGACTGTTAGTGTGAGCCTTACCCGTCCGGTTGGTTTCTTTCCTCAACTTGTGGCTAGCAGTTATTTTGGTATGCACAGCCCCAAGGCTATTATGGATGGCGGTATTGATTACGGAACGCCCGTCAAGGGTGTTGTAGGTACAGGCCCCTTTATGTTCTCCGAGTGGATTGATGGCGACCGTGTAGTCTTAACTCGTAATGATAGCTATTGGGGTGAAAAAGCCGGGGTTGAGCAACTGGTGTTTCGTGGCATCGAAGAAGCTGCAACCCGCCTAGCCGAACTCGAGGCTGGCAGTATTGATATTGCAGTTAACCTTGCTCCTGACGACTATGACACCGTAACTGGTAATGCCGAACTCGAGCTGGCTCTCTCGAGTGCAGACTTGCGCGTTGGTTATATTGGTATGCACCAGTCCAACAAGCCTTTCGATGATTTGCGTGTGCGCCAGGCCATTGCCTACGCTATTGATAAAGATGCGATTATTGAAGCCTTTTATGGTGACTTAGGTAGTGTAGCGGCTGAATTTATTCCACCTGCTATGTTGGGACACAGTGGTTTAGAAGCTTATCCTTATGACCCTGAAAAAGCGAAAGCTCTTTTAGCTGAAGCGGGTTATCCTGATGGCTTTGATACTCAGTTCTGGTATATGCCTGTTTCACGTCCTTATTACCCTAACCCCAAAGATTTGGCTGAAGCAGCAGCAAGCTATTTAGCAGATGTAGGCATCAATGCTGAACTCATGACCGAAGATTGGGGTATTTATCTGGACGATTATGCTTTAGGTAAATTCCCAATCTACATGCTCGGTTGGGGTGCAGACTTTGCTGATCCTGATAACTTCATTTCACCCTTCTTTAACCCGTCAAATGCAAAAGGTGGGTTTGGTTGGGATGATCCAGAAACCTTCAGGTTGATCGAGGAAGCTCAGAGTGCAGGGTCTTTAGACGAGCGCACAATGTTATATGCAGAAATTAACCAGCGCATCTATGATCAGTTACCTGCTTTGCCGGTAGTGAACCCCAGAGCTTTGAATGCGAATAGGACCAATGTTGAAGGGTTTACAGCAAGCCCAGTCGCTGATTGGCTAGCAGCAGTAACCAAGACCGAGTAGTTTGCATTTCTTAGAGGCCCGCATTGCGGGCCTCTATATTTCATAGTTGGGTGGGCTTTTTGGCTTCTTTTATTTTACGCAGATTATTTGGGCTGGTTCCGGTTTTATTTGGTATTAGTCTATTGGTATTTATTGTTCCTCGAATGATTCCGGGTGATCCAGCTACGCTTATTTTGGGTGAGCGGGCTACGCCAGCCAAGTTGGAACAGCTTCGTGAACAACTTGGTGTAAACAAACCCTGGTTTTTTAATGTGCAGGCCATGCAAGAGCGTGGGCCACTAGCACTGTTAGATTCACAATATTTTAATTTCATCTTCAAGATTTTTCAGGGCAATTTAGGTAAGTCTATTTTCAAGGCAGTAGATGTGCGTACCCAACTTCTAAATTTTTTTCCTGCCACCTTTGAACTAACTATGGCAGCCATGATTTATGCCCTTGTTGTAGGTATACCCCTAGGAGTTTTAGCTGCGCTGAACCGGGGTAAGCCGCTAGATACCCTTTTAATGTTCACGGCAGTTTCAGGGGTTTCTTTGCCTGTATTTTGGTTGGCGATGGTACTTATATATGTATTTTCAGTTTACTTAGGTTGGTTACCACCTTCGGGTCGCGTAGATTCACGTTTGACAGGGTTGAGCGAATTTCGTGTAACAGGTCTTTATGTACTAGACGGTTTTTTGCGCGGACGGCCATCTTTTTCCTGGGATGCTTTGCAGCACTTGATTTTACCCTCGCTTGCGTTGGGTTCAATACCCCTAGCAATCATTGTGCGTATGACCCGCAGTTCCATGCTCGAGACCTTAACCCAAGACTATGTGCGCACAGCCAGAGCCAAAGGGTTAATGCGCCGAATTGTTGTAAATAAACATGCTTTTCGCAATGCACTGCTACCCGTAGTAACGGTGATTGGTTTATCCTTTGGTGGTCTTTTATCAGGAGCCATTTTGACCGAGACCGTGTTTGCTTGGCCTGGCATTGGCAAATGGATTTATGAAGCCATTGCTTCCCGTGATTACCCTATCATTCAAGGCGGGGTTTTATTCGTAGCTTTTATTTTTGTGATGGTGAATTTGTTGGTTGATATTTCATATGCCTTTATTGACCCGAGGATACAATATTCATGAAGCAAAAAGTGAAAAGGGGTGAGTGGAAAGGGATGAGTGATAAACCTATATTTATTCATTCATACTCACCACTCACCACTCGCCACTCATCACTCGAGGTTCTCTATGTCTAACCTCTCCACTACAACCGTCAACCAAGCCAAGGGCCGTTCTCTGACGCAAGATGCACTGCAACGTTTGTTTAGAAATTCGACTGGCATGTTAGGGCTTATGATTATTTTGTTTGTGATATTGGTTTCAGTATTGGCTCCGCTACTTTACCCCTATGATGCCAAGCGTGACCGAAACCTAAAACTTAAAACTACAGCCCCCACTTGGACCCTTAGCCAAGAAGAACTAGATAAAAAAGAATTAAATAAATGGTCACATGTCTTTGGCACTGATTCTCAAGGCCGGGATGTTCTGATTCGAGTCTGGCACGGTGGGCGCATTAGTTTGACGGTTGGGTTATTGTCAGTTGTTTTATCTTCTGGTATTGGTATTTTTTTAGGACTTATCTCAGGATTTTTTGGTGGACGTGTTGACCAGGTTATTTCTTGGTTAGTGGATGTTCTTTTGGCATTCCCAGGTATTCTTTTGGCTATTGCCATTGCCGCCGCCCTTGGTCCTAGTTTGCAAAATTCACTCTTGGCTATTAGTGTGACTCAGATTCCTGTCTATATCCGAATCGTTCGTTCGGTGACGTTAAGTTTACGTGAGGCAGAATATGTGCAGGCTGCTCGCTCCTTAGGTTCTAAATCACCTCGTTTGATTTTCGCGCACATTTTCCCTAATGGCCTTTCGCCACTTATCGTTCAGCTTACTCTCTCAATAGGCTCAGCTATTCTGGATGTAGCCGCTTTAGGCTTTTTAGGACTTGGAGCGCAACCCCCTATGCCAGAGTGGGGAGCCATGATCAGCGATGGTTTTGATAAATTTAGGCAAGCTCCGTGGATGTCATTTTTCCCTGGGGTGGCGATTTTTCTAACTGTAGTTGGTTTTAATCTTTTGGGTGATGGTATACGAGATGCTTTTGATCCTAGGTTGAAGAATGTTTCCTAAATTGGTTTAATAGACGTTATTGGCAAAAAGGTTTTCGTGCTTTTTGGTCAAGAAAGTCCATTTAAAATGATGACTTTCATAGCAGATTTGTTATTCCCGATAACGTCTAGTTTGAGAGATGAAAGTGAGAGTCCCAAATATAAATGAGTTCCATGTCTGATTTTGAAATTCGTGCGAATAATATTGAAGTCGCAATTTCGGCAGCTTATGAACGTGTTAAGGAATTTGGATACTTAGTCGTCACTGAAAAAGTCCCATTTTATGTTTCACGAAGTCCCCAAAGGGTCAAGAGCAAGAGCTTTAAGAAGTTTAGTAAAATTGAAAGCTGCGGCTGAGAAGATAACGTTTAAGGCATCCCCCAGTGAACCCTTGAGACGATTACGGTCTAAACGTTTGTTGTCTTTAAGATGACCAATGGTAGGTTCAATAGCGGCACGACGTTTGAGCCACTTCCAAAGACTTTTAGGAATAGTCCCTCGTCGTTTTGGGTCAACATGAACTTCACAGTCACCATTGTAATCATGTTTTTTGTAAGCAGCATCGGTGTAAGCGTGTTGGGGTGTTTTGCCTGTTAAACGCTCAGTTTGTTCAATAGTTTGCTTGAGAGTATGCCCATCATAAGGATTACCTGATTTGGCATTAGCTGCGACAAGCCAACCCCCTTGGCTAGTAGCTGAGACAGAGACCTTACAGCCAAATTCATAGCGTTTGTGGACTTTGCCTTTAGCAATACATTCAACTTCAGGAGCATGGACACTGTAGAGCTTGTTCTTATCATCACGTTGCTGCTTTTCTAAACGTTTTGCTAAATCGAGTAAGTTCTTTAAGGCTGGACCTGGTTCTGAACCTTTGCGATCAATATCTCGAATGGTTCGACCAAGTAGGGTTTTGAGCTTTTTGGTGCAAGCTGTCGCACGTTTATAGTGCTGAGCATGAGCGTAACGACTTTGCTGGAATAAGAGTTGCTGGCCTACCCGTTTGTAACTTTGCCTTAGTTTGACACCATCCTTTCGGGCTTCTTTGACTAAGCGTTCTCGCATCCTGTCATACAATCTGGCATCGGTCGGAAAACGAATATGTTTCTCTTGTACCGTGGTGTCTACATTGACCCGCTCGAGTTGTCTGGCTTTGATGATGCTTAACCTTAAGCCTGCTGTCAAAGTCTCTTTGAGAAGTAGCTCTGCTCCTTTTTCGCCGATACGTTTACGCCAATTAGTCATACTTGATGGATCAATAGGCAATTCATGCTCAAAATAGATCATGCCACTGAAATACTGCCAGTACGGATTCTCTATCCACTGAGCAACCACCGCTTCATCACTTAAATCATGTTGGTATTTCAAATAATGTAAGGCCACCATCAAGCGGGTACTTACCCCTGGTCTGCCTAGATCGCTGTAGTAACCCCCGAATGTCTCATCAAATGTTTGCCACTGGATTTCTTGGCTCAGGATTACTAAGGGATGTTTCGAGTTTACTAATCCATTCAACGGATGTCTGATGGTTTCTGTTTCTTTTGCTGGATTCTCTTGGGGGCTAGGGCGTGGTTTCATACCCAAGTATTGCAAGGTTTCTCCTACTTTTCTATCATTCCCTTGCAATGTTTTTCCTGTCTTATGCCTATTTCTTTATGCCCCGTTTGGCTTCCCTGGCTTTTTCAACATCGACTACTTAGAATATTCACCTGCTGAAGTTAGCTCTGATGTTAAAGGAATGTTTATTACGTGGCTTACAGCGTGTGAAGAAGCTAGGATGCAGAAGGTAAAACTTAATGCTAAGTTTCGTCAAGACATTATTGATAAATTGCCAGAACAGGATGATCCAATTTGGAACACTTATATTGAACCTCGCCCTTCTTCAACGCTAAAACAACGTACTGAGGCTTTGTGGGGTATAAGGGTTGCATTCACACATGCAGATGGTGAAATTGATTTAATTAACGATGCAAGAAATAAAGAGTTTGCGGAAAATTCACCTAAGCATATTCCAGGTGTCAGAATATTCAAAGGTAAATTGGATTTGAGTGGATGTAATCTTCACACACCGATTCGTACAGTTGTTCAAATTCGTGATGTTTTACCGTAATAAGTAGTCGTACAGAATTAGGTTAGACTTATTCACATGGGTCGCCCAAGCAAGAAATTAGAGCTAACGGAAACGCAAAGGGAAAGCTTAAACCGAGGTTATGAAACAGGTCAAAGCCATGCCTACAGGAAACGCTGTCAGATGATGCTACTAAAAAGTGAGACACGAAGTTCCGAGGACATTGCAAAGATCGTAGATAGTTGTGAGATGGCAGTCAATGGCTGGATTAAACGCTATGAAGCAGAAGGTATCGAGGGACTGCAAACGAAACCAGGACGAGGACGCAAAGCCATCTTGAATGAAGAAACCGATGATGCCAAAATCAAAGAAGTGGTGAAAGCGAATCGGCAACGCCTTTGTCTTGCTAAAGCAGAATTGGAAGAAGCCTTGGAGAAGCAGTTTAGTCAGAAGACCCTGGAACGCTATATAAAAAACGTGCTTGCCGTTATAAACGCATCCGAAAGCATCCTCAACAGAAGCCCTGTGACGAGACGTATGCCTATAAGCGGGAAGCCCTAGCTGAGCTAGAACGCTTATCAAGGGCAAGTCTGATTGACCTGTACTATGCTGATGAAAGCCGTGTTTGCTTGGAACCCTGTGTACCTTATGGTTGGCAGTTTCCTGATGAGGATGTCTTTATGCCATCTGCCAAAGGCAAAGGGCTGAACTGCTTGGGGTTACTCTCACGCAATAACAAACTTATGTTTACCACCACCACAGGCAACATCACCAGCCACTTCGTATTTGATTATCTCGAGCGTTTATCTTTTACACTTGAAAAACCTACTGTCATTGTCTTGGACAACGCTTCGATTCACACCGCTAAAATCATTCAACAACAGCGTAAGGTTTGGGAGATTCGGGGTTTAATCCTCTTTTACTTGCCACCCTATTCACCCCAGCTTAACCTCATTGAAATTTTGTGGAAGATGCTCAAGTATTACTGGCTTAAGCCTGAAGATTATGCAGAAGAACAACTCCTCTTCTACATAACCTCTCAAGCTCTTGCTGCGGTTGGTAATACCCTCAATATCAATTTCTCTGAGGTGGCTTTAGTCTAATGTAATTGTGGATGGGTACTTAGTGTATTAAGCAGTAGCTAAAACTTCCTGATGCTTAACCGCAAAAGGATTCTCTACGATTTCATTAAAAGGCTCGAGATGGAATCCCATCCAGAACTCGCCTTCCATGCGGGTGAACATTGCATCTCCACTGTAATAGGCTAGCAACAACTCAGGATTTTTTGAGTACACTACGGTGCGGTCATAGCGGGAGTGAATCCAGCAGCGATTAGATTTAACCAGTGGCACATGGATATTGGGTTCTATACGACCATGCAAAAGTGTTGCGCCACGACGTTGGGCATCGGCAAAGAGATGATCTAGGACTTTGGTTTCAAAGCCTTTTTTAGCTTCGACTTGTACAATATGTCCTTTGTCTTCATCTTTCATTTGATAGATGTACCAACCCACTACGTCATTTTTTGCTTCATCACGCACTAATAAGCTATAAAGTGGGCCTTTGCTCTTGACTTGTGCCATTTCAAAAAATTGCCATTTGAGAAACTCGAGGTCGTAATCAGGTACTAAGGCACGCTTGCCTTTGATGATGGGGAGATACTCGAGGTATTTTTCTACTGTGAGTTCTTCATCTTGAGGTAAGATTTCTGCTTTTAGGGGTTTATAGCCTTTTCTAATCACAGTGTCAGCTAGGTCCATTGTGCGGCGCAAGGGTGTCTTGAAAGCGTTTAGTTTGCCACGGTTAAAAACCTGATTGATCACAAACTTTGCCGGTCTAAAAAAGCGGGTGTAATTCAGAGAGTTTAGATGCATGGTTTTACCGCCTAAATTCTCCCAGATCAAACGCATCTCGTCAGCGCAGGTTTCCATGCTGCTGATTTCCTGTGGGCCAGAAAGGTACTTTTTCATCAAGAATGCACCCACAGCCATATTGCGAACATCGGGGTCGGCAATCAGTTGCCCTAAGACCCCCATGCGAATGGGTTTACCCTTAAAGAACATTTTGCGAACATGTGAGCCAGCAAAGCCCAAAATTTTACCTTCATCTTCAAAGACATAAGAGGGAATTTCTGGGTCATACCAGGGAGAATCAAAGAAGATACGCTCAAAATAGTGCGCCATTCCAGGTGGAGCCTTACGAACTTTAGAACGCATGACATATTCATAGAGGTCAGCAACTTTGGGTAAATCTTCTCGTGTTAATTCTCGAATGCCCTTCATGGGTTACTCCTGGCAAGGTGATGTTGAATAAAAAAGAAGGACTTCAAAGAGTCCACTATAAAAATGATAACAGATGGGCTTTAGATTGGATGTGATGGAAAGGATATAGAACAGGACATGATTTGAGACAGGCTGAGTAAGCGTTGTGCGCTATTGTAATGAGCTAGACAGTACCAGAAAATAAATATCTGAGTCTATGGAATTATAAACTCAGATATCCGGGATAACAATAGCTTATTAAAGCCTTACTTTTGATGCTGCTCGACAAACTGACCGATTGACTTAATGGTGCGAAAGTTGTCAATCTCGAGGTTATCATAGGAAATGCTTAGACCAAAAGTAGTCTCGAGTTCTAGAATAAAACTGACCAAAGCTAAAGAGTCCAACATGCCACTTTCAATTAAGTCAGTGTCTTGAGAAGGGACATCGGCGTTGAGCACATCAGACAAAATAGACTTGACTTGGCTCTGAATGGTTGCTTGGGCATTAGGTTTTTCAATCGTTGCGTTCACTGTCTCTCCTCAAACATATCTTTGATTTGTTTGCGGTCAATTTTACCATTGGCATTTTTAGGTAATGCCGCATAGGCTTGCCACACTGATGGAATCATATAACGTGGAATGATTTTTTGCAGTGACTGTTGTAATTGAGACCCTGAAAGAGATATGCCTTCCTTGCAAGCATAAGCACAACAAATCGCTGTTCCTTCAAATCCTCCAACCATTTTTCCAACCACTGCACACTCCTTGATGCCTTCAATGGTGTTTAAGGCCGCTTCAATCTCACCAAGCTCAATTCTATACCCTCGGCTCTTGATTTGTGAATCCACCCTACCTAAACAGTAAAATAGACCACTCTCATCCATTTTGCCCAAGTCACCCGTTTTATAGATGAGTTCACCTTCATGTCCAGGTCTTGGGTCGGGTACAAAAGCAGCGTCAGTTTTTTCTTGATCCCGCCAGTACCCTGGGCTTAAACCTACCCCGCCAATATAAAGCTCACCAATCTCGCCAGTTTTGACACTTTGCCTTTTATCATCTAAAACAATTAACTCTTCACCCTCACAGGCCACTCCAATAGAGATGTTTTCGGTTTCACTCTTGGGAAGCTCTGGTACAGTGTAGTAACTGCTGGCAATGGTGGCTTCGGTGGGGCCATAAAGATTGCTAAAGGTTACGTGTGGCAAGCGTTTCATCCAGTGAATAAGAGTGGGTGCAGGCATGGGTTCGCCGCACCACAACAGGCGGGTCATATGGGGAAAGTCCCCTTGAGCGACCACATCAAATTTGGCAATCTGGGTTAAGGTTGAGGGCACTGAAAACCACTGGGTTAACTGAGAGGTGCGTATGAAGTCGGCTAGTTTATTCGGCAAGAGATTAAGTTCTGGGGGAACCATATGTAACTCTGCCCCAGCAGATAATGTGCCATAAATATCAAAGGTAGATAAATCAAAGTGCAAAGGTGGATGCCCTGAGATACGCTCGCCTGGGGCAGTCTTAAAATAGTTTCTGGCCCAATCAACAAAGGTAATCACGTTGCCGTGAGTGATTTGCACACCTTTTGGAACACCTGTAGAACCTGAGGTAAAAAGCAAATGTGCCCCATCAGAAGAATCATTTTGATAATTCAGGGGTTCATCGGTGTAGCGAAGCATGTCTTCCCAGACAAAGCTAGTTTGGAATCGCTGACTTTGAATGGGTTCAGTCTCAAGTGTTCCTACAGTTACGTTTCCAGCAAGTAACCCTTGGGCAAAGAGGTCATCTACAAGGTGTGCAGCGTTCTTTTCGGTCAAAAAGACTTTAGGTTCAGAAGCCTGAACAATGCGGGCTACCCGTGCAGCAGGACTCGAGGTATCAATAGGTACATACATAGCGTCTACTTTGAGCGTACCCAACATGCCTAAAACCGCCCTTGGTGATTTAGACATAAAGAGTAAAACTCTGTCGCCTTTGCCAACGCCGGCTTCTTTAAGGAGCCTAGCTAGGCGGTTGCTGTAACTCTCTAACTCGCCATAAGTAATCCGCTCATCTCGCATGACAATTGCAGTAGAAGAAGAACGCTTTTCAGCTTGCTTGGTAATATAATCTTGTAATCGTTTAATCATAGAATCCTTAAAATTGAGTAAAGAGTAAAAATTGAAGAGTAAAGATTTTATGGTTTTACTCTTTACTCTTTACTCCTTAAATCGTTACTTCGCCAACCTGATCAAAGACCTTGCGAATATGCTGCAGTTCTTCAAATGATGGCGGAATATCTAAAATAAAAATTTCAAAGCCCAGGTTCACGTAATTCTCGAGTTCTTTGGCTACACGGTCATAACTGCCGACTAAATAGGGGCAGAAGGTCTTGTAGTTGTGGAAGGGCCCCAACCAGTACGGGTTTTCCTCGGAAACAGGTTGTTCACCAAGTTGAGAAAGCTGTTTATGCCATGAAGAATCTGAAACTTTCATAGCTAGGGTGTGGGCAATTTGTCCTTTGCGGTCTTCAGGGAAGCGTTCATAGGCGATTTTCCAGGCTTCTTCGGTGGTATCTCTGGCGATGATGCCTACTCGCACCCCTGGCGCAATGGGTTCATCCTGTTGGACTTCTTCACCTGGAGGTTTGGGGTACTTAATGGCGGAAGCCTCAATAGCCCTCGAGGCGGCCACACCAGCATCAGAAGACCCTGAAATCAAAATACCCGGCATAAGTTCTTTGGGCAGTGTAGGAGTCATTTTGACGTTTTTGACCTGATAATACTTGCCGTCATAGGTAAAAGGGCTGCCCATTTCCAACAAGCCCTTAAGAATCAGGGTGTACTCAGTGGTGCGCAAGTAGCGATCATCATGAGGGGTATCATCACCTAGGGTAATCAAATCATTCTTAAAACCACCAGCCAGCATATTTAAGTAAATGCGGCGGTTGTGAAGTAAACCTAGAGTAGAAACCATTTTAGCGGCAGTATAAGGGTGCATATAAATAGGTTGTACTGCCACTAGTGGGGCTAGTGTTTTAGTATTTTCTAGAACTTTCTGAGCAACCAGCCAGGGGTCAGCCAGACCATTATCGGTATAAACCAACATGCCAGCGCAGCCAGCCGCTTCGCTCCACTGAGCTACATTAACTACTTCCTGAAGGTAGGTTTCTCTGGGGAAGTCTTTGGACTGGGGACAAGTAGAAAATAACTGCAATTTTTTCATTAAAACCTCTCGCAAACTCAACTAGATACCATCATAAGGCCGTTTATAGTCTCATAAAGGTGAAAAACTTACCTAAAAGATGAGAAGACCTAGCAATGAGCAGTTAGCAATGAGCAGTCAGCAATTAGATTCTCGCATTTGGCAGTTAGATATACGACAAGAGAATTATTCCCCTAATCCCTAGCTAGCCCCTAGCCCCTAGTCTCTCCCTAGCCCCCTAGCCCTTCCCCAACATATTCAAAGCCACAGCCTGAGCCACCTTAATCCCGTCAATACCAGCCGAAAGAATCCCGCCAGCATAGCCTGCGCCCTCACCAGCAGGATAAAGCCCTTTGGTATTGATGCTCTGAAAATCATCCTCATTGCGCTTGATGCGTATAGGAGAAGAGGTACGGGTTTCTACTCCCGTAAGCAGAGCATCATTCATGGCAAAGCCTTTGATTTGCTTGTCAAACTCTGGTAAAGCCTCTCGAATTGCGGCGATAACGTAAGAGGGAAGACTTTCTGATAAGTCCGTGAGATGTACCCCTGGTTTATAAGACGGTTCTACTTCACCTAAAATTTTAGAAGATTGACCTTTGAGGAAATCTCCCACTAGTTGCCCAGGAGCTTCATAAGTTTCACCGCCTAATTCAAAAGCCTTACTTTCAAACTTGCGCTGTAGGTCTATGCCAGCTAGTGGATGCCCAGGATAATCTTCTTGGGGTGAAATCCCTACTACTATTCCGCTATTGGCATTTTTTTCATTGCGAGAATACTGACTCATGCCATTGGTGACCACACGCCCTTTTTCAGAAGTGGCGGCTACTACAAAGCCACCCGGACACATGCAGAAACTATAGACCGAGCGACCATTTTTGCAGTGATGTACTAATTTATAATCGGCAGCACCTAAAAGTTTATGACCAGCCTGAGGACCAAAACGTTTTTGGTCAATTAAGGGCTGTGGATGCTCAATTCTAAATCCCAATGAAAAAGGTTTAGCTTCGATATAAACCCCACGGTCATAAAGCATTTGAAAGGTGTCTCTGGCACTGTGGCCTACGGCTAGAACAATGTGATTACTCTCTGAGCTTACTCCCATCTTCGAGAACGACCCCTCGAGCCTGCCCATCTTCAATAATTAAATCAGTGACTTTGGTCTGAAAGCGGATTTCACCACCCAAGGATTCAATCTCAGAACGCATATGTTGCACAATTGTCACCAGTTTGTATGTGCCAATATGCGGTTTATTGATATACAAAATCTCTTCGGGTGCGCCAGCTTTGACCATCTCGAGTAAGACTTTGCGTCCATAAAAATCTGGGTCTTTAACTTGGCTATAAAGTTTTCCATCTGAAAAAGTTCCTGCGCCACCTTCACCAAACTGAGCATTAGATTCAGTATTCAAATCGTTCTTTTTGCGCCAGAAGCCGAAGGTATCTACAGTGCGCTCACGCACGGGTTTACCTCGTTCTAAAATAATCGGTCTAAAGCCCATTTGCGCTAACAACAATCCTGCAAAATAACCACAAGGCCCAGTGCCAATCACAATCGGTCGAACCTTTAAGTTCTCTGGAGCCTTTGCCACCGTTTTATAACTCATATCTGGCGTAGGGCGTATATGCGGGTCAGTTTTATATTTTTCTAATAACTTTGCGTCTTGTGTGGTTTCTATATCCACAATATAAACCAGCGAAATATCACCCTTTTTGCGAGCATCGTAGCTGCGTTTGAAAAGGGTGTAAGTCAGCAAGTCTTTTTCTTGAATGCTTAGTTTGTGTAAGATGGCGATTTTTAGGGCATCTTGGGGATGCTCGAGGGGGAGTTTGATTTCACTTAGGCGAAGCATAAGGATAGTTTACACTTGTGGATTTAAGTCAATCGTCAAACATGGCATCAGGGGCTGTTTAAGACTTCTCCATTTCGCAAAAGCTAGTGCAATATAAATTCGTGGTTTTTTCTACCCAAGTTGTATTACGGAGCTTTTGCTACAGTCGAAGTGACAAATGAAAGCACCAATTCAATTATCGCTGCAATGGCCCCTCAAAGCTGGTGAGTAAATCAAAAGCAATACTTGCATTACTTTCTCCACGCATTTTAATGACAGTCTGGCTCAGAGGTTCACCCTCGAGCTTGATACTGGCACGAAATTCACTTAAATCAGGTAAGACTTTTTTGCTAGCGACCAATGTGGCAACATCTTCACCGTTTTGGGTAATAATGACCTCTTCACCTGCGGTGACTTTTTCTAGCAGATGGCTTAAATCTTGCTGGGCTTCAAGGACGCTTACTTTCATAGCTCTAGTCTACTCGAGTTTTGGTGAGTGGGCAAGGTTTGATTTACAAGCTCAAGTGTCACGTGACGATTACGGTGCGGTGTAAGAAAGGGAGTAAACCTTTAGAGGAGATTGTGGTTGGCTCGAGGTAGCTAATGCTCTAGGGATTCGGTTGGATGGTCGAGTGGTATTGGAGAGGTAAGGTTTTTGATGAAGTTGCTTGAGGGCATTGAGATCGTTTAAACTCATGTTATTTCATGATTTGTTTGCTTATTACAGTTAAGCGTAACCCATAGTAAGAATTTGATTCTTCTTCACCCTGCCACATTTCTCCAATTCGTTTATTCTGTAAGAAAAACCACATGCCGTTGCACCACGCTTTCCAAACCTCTGGATAAATGTATCCTTTCTTAAAATATAAATACTCCTCGGCGCAAAGGTTGAAATAATCATCGAGGGTGTCTCGCTCTTTTTCTTCTAAGGGTTTTCTGATGTCATCCTTGTAAATTTTATTAAGACTATCATTAATTTTATCATAACGAGCATTGAAACTATTAAAAAGTTCTTTGAAAAGTTGTAATTCTTCGAGTTGCTGTTTTTGAATGAAAAAGAAGAAGCCAGTGAGTCCACCACAAACGGTGATAGCAATAGTTATTTCATTGCTTGTTTTTGCACTAAATAAAAACCAAATCAATAGTGCGAGAAAGATAGTAAATAGGATTGGGATGTAAATACAAAAGATAAGACGTTTCATAGTGGTATAGGGCATTAATGTTAGTAGTTAAACAAACAGGATTTGAGATCGTAAGAACCTGAAAAGTTCTGTTCTCCAAAGCCTACAGAAAGATAGGTGCGTTTGTGCTTCTCGTGATACACTACAAGAAGCCCTTGCTCTAATTGGTTTTTTATAGTCAAGTTCTTACTTATACTAGATTCAACAAAGCCACCGAACTGCTGACATTTAGATTCGGTAGAGGGACCATTTCTAGCTATTTCGTAAAAACTATAACCTAAAGTGCTTCCAGCTACAGAGGGATTCTGAATCTGAGTCGTCGAAGAAGCCGTGCTAGTATAACTCTGCGAACCTGAATTACTTGCTTGGTATTCGTCGAAAATCAAAAATAGTACAATAACTGCGACAATAAAGAGAGTAGTTTTCAAGAAAATACCTCAGAGCATGATGCTGTACTCCCTAGATGATTATGAGAAACAAAAAATTTGTAACAGGCCATATCAAATAATTATGCTGGCAAGTAAAAGAATGTTGTGATGCAAAATTTCACTCGTGGTTCTTAATTGCTAATGGATTTTTCAAAGATTTACAAATCTTTCTGATACATCCTATACGTCTTATACAACTCCCCACCCGCCGCTATAATCCCATTATTAATTGCTTCGTTATCTTCCAATTCCCAAGAACACTCGCACTCCACATAGCCCCGTTCTAAAGCCCGCCGTGCAAACTCGTCAATCAAGACGATTTCTAAACCCTTATTTCTATAAGGCTTGCGAACCCCTAAAATAGTCATGCGTGTACGGTTTATAATTTTGCGCTTGTTCAAAAAGGGAAGAATGCCAAAAGGAATCAGCCTGCCACCTCTAATTTTTTTAAGCATTTGATTTGCGTCAGGAAAACCCATGCCCACACCGATAATTTGCCCGTCTAATTCCATAAACAAAATCAGTTCAGGGTCTACAATCAGTTTGAGTTGTTTGGCCAGGAGTTTGGCTTGCTTGTCACTGTACTTGATATGCCCCCAATTGGCCTCCCATTCTTGGTTATAAAAATCAAGAACACGTTGCACTTCGTTGTTGTAATCCTTCATATTGAGGGGGCGAATAGTGAAACTCGTGCGCTTGCGAACACGCTCGGCTAATTTTTTGATTTTGTCACTGATGCCAATACTCGAGACTAGCCGAAAGGCATACAGATCTTTAATTTTGCTATAGCCCGCAGCTTCGGCAAACTGTGGATATTCAGGTGGGTTTTGAATCATCATGATATAGGGCATGGTGTCATAGCCATTGAGGTGAAATCCTGCCCCGTCATCCATAGTCGGATTTACGGGTCCGCGTAAGTGTGTGCGTCCAGCAGCTTTAGCAAAACGTTCTGCTTCGGCAAACAGTGCTAGAGCTGCGTCTTGGTCTTGGGCTTCAAAAAATCCAAAAAAAGCCAAGTTATCTTCTTTATAAGTAGAGTTATGTGCGTCATTATCAATGGCGGCAATTCGCCCAACTACCTTGCCATTTCGTTCTGCTAGAAAAAGCTCCATGCGAGCATGTTCATAAAAAGGATTTTTCTTGGGATTGAATTTATCAAATTCATCCATCCGCAAAGGCGGAACCCATAATGGGTCGTTGGCATATTTTTGGTAAGGGTAGTCGATAAAGCGTTTGAGGTCAGTTTTCGTCTCGACTTTATGGATGTTAATGGTTGCCATAGATCGTTAGGAGCAATGAGTAATGAGTGATGAGCAATGAGTTCTACTCGTTACTTTTAACTCATTGCTCATTGCTTACTACCCTTCTCATTGCTAATGAATAATCCCAAATCGCTTGCCCACCACTTCAAAAGCAGCTAAGAGTTTATCCAGTTGTTCTTTGGTGTGATTGGCATTGACACTGGTTCGGATAATGGCTTCACCTGGGGGGACACCTGGAGAAACTGTGGGCGTGGTGAAAATAGCTTCATCCCACAAGCCTTTCCAAACCAAGAGCGCAGTTTCATCGTCACCGATAAAAATGGGCACAATTGCTGCTTCAGAGCCAAGAGTATTAAATCCTAGGGTGTTCATCTTGCCTCTAAAATAATTGATATTGTTCCACAATTCTTTTTGGTGCTGAGGCTCTGTTTCCATAATCTCGAGAGCTTTCAGTGCTGCTGCCATCTGCATAGCTGGCAAGGCCGCCGTAAAAATAAAAGGTCTGGCTTTGTGTTTTACAAAATTAACCACAGCTCTTGGGGCGGCCATAAAACCACCTACCGAGGCAAAGGATTTAGAGAAAGTTCCTACAATGACATCAATTTCATCTTCTAGCCCAAAGTGATTGGCCGTGCCACGCCCATGATCACCCAATACGCCAGTAGCGTGGGCTTCATCAACCACAATTCTGGCACCATATTTGCGGGCAATCTCAACGATGCGGGGTAAATTGGCAATATGGCCGCTCATGGAAAAGACTCCATCGGTGACAATCATGCGCCCACCAGGCTTATCGGTATCGCGCTCTAAGAGCCTCTCTAAATCATCTAGATCATTGTGTTCATATTTTCTAAGGGTTCCATAAGATAAGCGTGCGCCGTCATAGAGGCAAGCGTGGTTCTCGCGGTCAAAATACATAATGTCATGCCGACCAGCCAAAGAACTGACCACCGACAAGCAGCCTAGAAAACCAGCACTAAAGGTCAGGGCAGATTCTTTATTGAGAAAACGGGCTAGCCGCTCCTCGAGTTCTTGATGTAAAGTCAGGGTTCCAGTAAGAAAGCGTGAGCCAGTGCAACTGGTCCCAAAATAATTAAGAGCATCCCTGGCGGCTTCTTTTAGGCGGGGGTCCTGGGTAAGACCTAGGTAGTCATTGGAACCGCTAATGACCATTCTCTTGCCATTGACAACTACTTCGCCACCAAATTGCTCGGCGATGGGCTTAAAATAAGGGTGCATTCCTGCCGCTTCAGCTTCATCGGCCCTAGTAAAACTGTAAGCTTTTTCAAATATATCGCCTACAGACGGTGAATCGAGGACAGCAGTGCCGCCCCTAACGTCTCCCAAATTAAGCTGCTCTGACAAGAGACCCTCCAAGCTGCGTCCCAAACGCAACACGGTACTATAGCACAAGCCTTAAGAATGCGTTAATTGACGATGAGGAAAACTTGTGATCTATATTAAATCCTGATTACCCTGACATGGTATATTCTAGGTACATACAATTCTTGGCTTTGTGAGGACTTCATGCAGCTTGCTTCGCCCGCTTTATTTATTCCGGCCACTCCACAGGATGCCGTTACAATTCACCAGCTTTATACGGGAACTCCCGATTATTTCCGTATTATCTCGATTCCTATGCCGACTTTAGAAGAAGTTGAGCGAGATCTCGAGCTGGCTCGTCAGGATTCTCGTCGGCACATCGAATTGGTGTTTGCAGATGACCATGTAAAGGGTATTACACATCCAAAAGGGAATGTTGTTGGTTATTTAGACTATAAGCTTGATTACCCGCATCAGGGTGAAGCTATGGTCAACCTGCTCATGATTTATGGCCAACTTCAAAGCTCTGGGTTTGGGCGGCAAGCGGTCAAAGACCTCGAGGCTCAGCTCAAGGGTCGGGTCAAGCGGGTTTTGGTCAGTATTTATGGCCAGAATTACCGTGCTGAAAAGTTTTGGAAGTCTCTGGGGTACAGTTTTGCCATCGATGCCAAGCCGATTTTGGATTGGTACGGCAAGAATTTATAGCTAAAAATCAATCTTTAGAAGTCTAGTTTGTGTAAACATGCCAGCTCGCTCTAAAGTTTTTTTGGATAAGTGGTTATAGTACCAGCAACCTGCAATAGGACGTAAACCTTTCTCTTTACACGTGTTCATAAGTAGCTGAATAATAGCTGCTCCTATGCCTCGTTGACGACAGCTCTCAATAACAAACATACCAATGCTTGCTACACCATCAAGCAATGTGCTCTTTTCTATAATGCCGAACCCTACACAGTCCTTACCAGAAAAAGTGAGAAAGAGTTCTTGGTTTTTTACCTTAGGCTCGACCCCATCTTTGTCACCAAAGAAATCCCCTGAGTCATGTTGTATACGTTCAAGGTCACTTTCGACTGCCTGGCGTAGCGTGTACGGAAGTTGAGATATATCAGGTAGTTTGGATGGGGCAGCAAAAAAGTAAGCTTGCTTTGCAAATTGTCGGTACTCATCTAGGGCATGAGACAAGAAAAACTCATCGCAGGTTGGCACAAAGGCGGCTTGCACTTCAGCTAGCTTTTTAATTTGTGCAAAAATACTTTGCCCATAGCATCTATACTCAGGAGTAAGGAAAAACTGGGTAACCAAGCTACCTTTGTGTATAGATGTAAATCCTGCGGCTACATTGGATACAAGAATTTTGTAGTGAACGGATTCTAAAATATGATACTCGAGAAAAGAATCTATAGCTGAAGGTAGCCCGTTTAGATGCCTTCTCAAACCTAAACCTATATCATCTAACTGTACTTTATTAAAGGATATGTTCAAGAGGACCTCATAGTGGGATTATATCTATAAATGATTTGATAAATTAGGCTCGAGCTTTGAGAAGACTCGAGCAGTAAGTTAGTATTATTCCTCCTTATAAAATTTGACAGTCTCATTTGTCCAAATGGCCATACCTATGCCAAAGTAATCAGCATCTCTCGTCCAAATAGGAGCTTTAAGCAGCATTGCCAACGCTACACATGGCCAGTCTTTAGGGTCTCTGGGAATGCGTTGTGACGCTTGGTGGTGTAAATGTTCGTAGTCTTCTTTAGGAATTGAAATGATGATCTTTTTAAGTTGCTCGAGACTTTCAAGTACGGCTTTGAGATCTTCTGTGGAAGTATTACGGCGTTGCAGAATGGTAGGTAAATGCTTTTCGGCTTCCTCAAAAGCGTGTTCAGGTGCGTAAAGGTTGACTTGGGGCAGCAAGGTTTGGATAAGCCTTGGCGTTGCTTCGCCAATGACCGCACTAATCAGTACCATTGCATCTACAACCAGGAGTTTACGAACGCTGTCGTTCGCGGCGGAAGTCACTTAACAGTTCCTCTTCAGTTGTACCTAATTTGTTGACAATCGCTTGTACTTTTTTAGCTGATTTGAGGAATATCTCGAGGTCTGCTTTGGTCTGTTCGGGGTCATTTGCTGGGATGAAATAACCTACCGTGCGCCCGTGACGAGTGAGGGCGACAGGTTCGGCGTTATCTATGTATTGAGCGATGTCTTGCCGAAATTCACGAATGCCGATAGCGCGGAGTTTGTCTGCCATACAAAAGTGTACACAATGGCACACATTGAGTCAATAGCGTTTGATGGAGAGCAAGTAAATCAAGATGCAACTGTCTAAATAAATCATTCCCAACTCGCCCGTTCTTCATTAAGCCGTTTGTTGAGGTCTTCTAGGCTGCTGCCTCATTCGCTCGAGTTTTCAATCTCATCCAAAATTTGCAGAAGCGATGCGGGTTGTTTTACCTCCTCCTCGCGCAACACGAGAACTTCAACTTGCCCTGGTTGAATCGTGTCAGGAAGTTGTAGTTTTAGCTCACGGTTCGCTGGAACGGTGGCTTTGAGTCTGATGGCTTGCATGTGTAGAGTTTAGCATGGGTGGCTCGAGTTTTGAGCAGAGGACTCAAGCCTCACCTGAAAAAGCCAATTTCAAAAACCTCGCTTCGTTCCACTACGCTTCAAGCGACGAAAGAATGCCCTTTGGTGGAAGGCTAAAAATCCCTTATTGCGAAATTCCCTGCAAAAAGTTTAACTTTTTGCAGGGAATCACTTTTTTAGGAGGATTAGATATGCAAAAGTTCATTGGTATAGCTCTAGGTTTACTTTCTATCTTGTTGATGGCGGCGACTTGTGGAGGTGAGCCGCCAGTTCCTGGCTGCCCAGACGGAAAATTTATTGACTACACAATTGCCACACAAGTATCAGGTGAGTTGGAAATTGGGGATTGTGGTTTTCCTGATAATGCAACTGCCTCTCAAGCCCGTGTTGACTACTACAAATTCACGCTTGATAAACAAACTGATGTCACATTTTACTTGCAAACAGATATTTTTAGCCCAGAAGTAGCTGTGTTTAATTCGGAAAATGTGAAGGTTATATCCACACCATTTCGCACAGCCACTAAACAATTACTCGCAGGTGACTACGTGATTGCCGTCATACAAAGAAGCGAGCTAGGAACATACACACTTTCCACCTCGACTCCAGAAAAAGGGTTTGGTGGGTGTTTAACATTGCCCAAGAATGACTTAGGTTCAAGTGTAAACGGAGAGCTAGATATTACAGACTGTTTTTTCTTTAATGAACCCTCAAGAGTCGAATACTACGAATTTGAAGTATCTGAGCAAGATGACATAACGGTTGACCTCCGCTCGAGTGAGTTACCATTTCTTCAATGGAATCTTTACACTCGAGGTGGAGATCAAGTTACTGTGTCTACTTCTAATACAGGAACTAAGCAGCTAGCCCCAGGAAACTATGTTATAGCTGTGGTTGGCAGAAGTGGTGGGTTAGGTCAATACAAAGTTACAACGACAACTACAACAAAAGGTTTCAGTGGATGTTTGACACTGACAGATTATGCTTTGGGTGCGACTGTCAATGGTGTTATTGATATTACGGATTGTCAAGCTGCTAATAGTGCTTCCTACACGGATTACTACATCTTAACTTTGTCTCAGCAACAAAACGTTAGTTTCAGTGTGAATTCTCCAGATTTTAGTATCGGTTCATTTGTAGGATTATACGAAAGGGATGGCACACGAGTGAAGGAAGCAATTGGAACCATATCGTCAACACAACTTGCCGCAGGAACGTATGTAATTTTGGTAAATGGTCGTGGTGATCTTGGAACATACACGCTAACTTCAACCGTTGAGTAATTAAAAGTGTGACTGAGCTTGTTAGGGTGCGTTTGAACGCACCCTTTTTCTTTTCTAATCTCCTGCGATTACCTGTCTTTGTGGCATCCCCACCCTCACTGCCTCCGCAAAAATCCCCATCCCCTCATCAATCTGCTCATCCGTCAAAATAAGCGGTGGCAACAAACGAATGCAGTTACTAAACAACCCCGAACGAATAATAATCAGCCCGTGTTTGAGTGCTTCATTGGTCACAGCCATTACTTCTTGTGCAGTTACAGGTGTTTTCTTTACTTTATCGCTAACAAATTCCATCACCAGCATAGGCCCCACACCGCGCACGTCACCTACCCAATCATTTTCTTTTTGAATCGCCAGCATATGCCCACGAAAACGCTCACCGATTTCAGCGGCTCTTGCTAAAAACTGTGGTGTGTTAATGGTTTTAATCGCTTCAATAGAAGCCACACAAGCAAGCGGGTTTGCGCTGTAAGTTCCGCCTAAACCACCAGGGTTAGGGCCGTCCATAATTTCGGCTTTACCCACGATGGCAGAAATCGGCATCCCTGCGCCCATAGATTTTGCAATCGTCATCACATCGGGTTTTACATCTACGTGTTCAACAGCAAAAAGTTTTCCTGTGCGCCCCATGCCGCTCTGGATTTCATCGGCAATCATCACAATTTTATGCTCTGTGCAAAGCTCGCGAATGCGTTGCATGAATTTTTTGGGTGCTTGCAAGAAGCCACTTTCACCCTGAACGGGTTCAATCACAATGGCAGCAATTGCACCAGGGTCAACATAAGAGACCATTGCATTTTCAAGCTGCGTGATACTGTAATCAATAAAGGCTTCGTCAGTCATACCTTGTGGTTTGCGGTAAAGATTAGGAAAAGGGAAACGGTAGACCTCTGGCGCAAAGGGTGCAAAGCCTTTTTTGAAAAGTGCGTATTTACTGGTCATAGCGAGTGTGAGGTTGGTGCGTCCGTGATACGCCCCTTCAAACACGACGATGGCTTGACGACCTGTGTAAGCCCTTGCGATATTCACGGCAGTTTCAACCGCTTCGGCACCACTATTCATCAGTGTGGCTTTTTTGGGACCTTCAATAGGAACGATGCTGCACAAGAGTTCGGAAAGTTCAATATGGGATTCATGTGTGGTGACAATGGCTGAGTTGTGAATGATTTTTTCTGCTTGGTTTTTGATAGCGTTCACCACATTGTCAGGTGCATGACCTACTGCCATAATGCCAATGCCGCCTGCAAAATCGAGCAAGGTGTTTCCGTCTACATCTACAACGGCTGCGCCGCTTCCACGTTCTACAGCAACACCTGTAAGTTTGGATGCGCCCCTTGGTGTTATAGCTTCACGCCGGGCGATGAGGGCTTTACTTTTTGGTCCTGGGATTTCAGTGACTAAGTTGATGGTGGGCATAGTATCTCCTTTAGATTTACTCAGTTTTCTTTTCCCTCGTCATTGCGAGGAGCGTATCATAGGTTTAATAATTCCTTATTAAGTAACAGTAGAAATAATTGTGGACAAAGCGACGCGGCAATCTCTTTGCTCTTAGTTCGCCGCAAAGTCAGAGCAGGGAGATTGCTTCGTCATTGGTTTATTGCAAACAACTTCTTGACTATATTCACTAGCAATGCTTCTGAACGCCATTCCTCGCAATGACGAAATAGGACGCAATGAAAAATTAAGATGCAACGATGAAATAGGGTGCAATGACGACATGGGGCGCATGACTAAATCTTCTCCAATACTTCTACAGTTCTTTCACTTATAACGTTACCTGTGTTCAATGTACTACTCGGTTCAATCAGCATGACTTGAACTTCTTCAGGGGCGTAGGGCATGTGCTCAGTGCCTTTGGGAATAACAATAAATTCACCTTCATTGATTGCCACATCGCCATCACGCAAGCGCATGATGAAGCTGCCTTTGACAACTAAGAAAAGCTCATCTTCATGGTCGTGATGATGCCAATGAAATTCGCCCTGAAACTTGACCAGCTTAACGACAATGTTGTTGACCTCCCCGACTAACTTGGGATTCCAGTGCTGAGCAAAGCTGGCGAATTTGTCATTGATATTTACTTTCTCGAGCATGATCCTCCTTTAGGTACGTACAGGCATTTTTATATCGAGATTTTCTAGAAGTTTTTCCAAAGTTGAGGTGATTTCTGAATTTATATCTTCTAGTGGTGCTCTGGGGTAGCCAGCACTATAGCCACGTAATCTAGCCGCAGCTTTTAGTCCAGCAATGCCAAAATCTCTGGTGACAGCATAGGCTAGAGGATTGATTTGTCTTTGAAGTGTTCTGGACTGCTCGAGATTCCCTTGCTCGAGCAGCAGCATTATTTTTTTGAGTAATTCAGGAATGACATTGGCGGCAGCCAAAATAGCACCTTCAGCACCAACTGCTAGTGCAGCTAAAAGCGTAGGCGCATTGCCAGTAAGAACATTAAAATTTTCAGGAACCATTCGCAGAGTTTCAGTCAGGGCCATCACATCACCGCTCGAGTCTTTCATGCCTGCAATGTTTGGATGCGTGGCGATGTTGGCTAGCCACTGGCTCGAGTGGGTAATGCCTGTAACTTGTGGAATATTGTAAACATAGACCGGGATATTTACGGCATCTGCCACTTTGCGAAAATGTTTATCCAGAATCTGCGGTGTCATGGATGCACGGTTGTAATATGGCGCAAGTACCAGTACAGCCTGTGCGCCTTGTTGTTCTGCAAGCTGACTACGGCGAATAGTGGCTTGGGTAGACTCACCACCTGTTCCAACAATCATAGGGATATGACTAGGAATGACAGTTCTAGCTGCATCAACCACAAGATTGCGTTCAGGTTCTTCTAAATAAGGTGTTTCACCATTAGAACCTAAAATCAAAAAACCATCTACGCTAGGCCCCAACTGGCCCAGAAATGTTTGCAGAGCTTTAATATCGAGATTCCCCTGCTTATCGAAGGGGGTAACGACGGGTGGAATAATGCCTGTGAGTTCCATCATAAAATCAATTAAAGATTGAAAATTAAAGATTGAAAATTAAAACCTTGAATCTTCAATCTTTAACCTTGAATCTAATCAGCCGCCACAGCCGTCCTGGTACTTTTTTCTAAAGCCCGCTCAAAAATCGCTAAGGCTTCATCAATTTGTTGTGCGTTTACAACAAGCGGTGGAATCCAGCGAATAATGTTTTCATACGTGCCACAACCTAGAATTAAAAGATCTTGCTCGAGGCAGGCCTTTTGCACAGCTTTACAGGTATCTTTATCGGGTTGACCCATTGCGTCAGAAAACTCGGTACCAACCATTAACCCACGTCCTCGCACTTCACCAATGACGTGATATTTCTTCTGCAAATTTTTAAGACCATTCATCAACCGCTCGCCCATCTTGGCAGCGTTATCAGGAATTTTTTCTTCAATCATGGCTTCTACTGTTGCTTTGGCAGCAGCCAAGGGAATGGCACTGCTACCACCGTAAGTTCCGCCGTGAGTGCCTGATGCCCATTTATTCATAATCTCGCGTTTTGCAGCAACTCCAGAAATAGGCAAACCACTGCCTAAGCCTTTGGCCATCACTATAATGTCTGGCATGACACCTGAATGTTCAAAGCAGAACATTTTGCCAGTGCGACCAAAGCCGGTTTGCACTTCGTCAATAATCAGCATGATACCGTGTTTGGTACATATCTCACGCAGGGCTTGTAAGTAGCTGTCAGGTGCTGGCACATAGCCACCTTCGCCAAGAATGGGTTCAATCATGATGGCCGCAGTTTCATCGGGGGCAGTTTGTGATTTTAAGAGATGCTCGAGTTGTTTGATGCAAAACGCTACAGTCGTATCTTCATCCCAGCCATAGTAATAGCTATAAGGGAACGGCGTTACAAACACGCCGCTAGGTAAAGGCTGATATTTGTGACGATAGACTGTTTTGGAAGTGGTCATAGCCATAGCTTGTCCAGTACGTCCATGAAAACTTCCTTGCATCACAATCACATTGGGGCGGCCTGTGGCGTGACGAGCAAGTTTAAGTGCGCCCTCGGTGGCTTCGGCACCTGAATTTGAGAAAAAGAAAGAATCAATTTCGGGTGGTGTGATTTTATTTAACAGCTCAGCTAGTGCCAAAACGCCCGGAGAAAGCACAATGCCGACCTGTCCAAACAAGAGTTTTTCCGCTTGTTCTTGGATGGCCTTAACCACTTTGGGGTGGCAGTGGCCGGTGTTGGTAACACCAATACCCGATGTAAAATCGGTGTAGCGTTTACCGGAAGCATCATAGATATAAATACCTTCGGCTTTGACGGGTTGAATGTGGGTTAAGTGGCTCCAAACGTTGGATAGAAGCTTGAGACTCATAAAGTCACCTCTTTCTGTAAGGTTAAATATACGGCATTCTGAGAGGGATTTTGAACCCCCTTGACGTGGTTATTGGTGATTCGCTTGTTGTGGTTAGTAAAAATCAGCCTGACAAATTACAGAAGACGAATCACGAAATCCTTTTTAATAGGTGGGGGCAGAGCCATTGTGAGCGTGGACTGGATCGAGTTTTGAAACATGGCTTAGCCTATCAGATATTTAGCTCCGCTTTATGTTGCGGCCACAGCCTAAACGTTCTGCTTCCTTTTTGGAAACCTTTGGGCGAGTGCTGACAGTACAAGTCCTCTGATTTCAGAGGGAATGTGTTCGTCTTGCCAACGTCGCTCTGGCTCAGTTGATTTGCCAGCTGCTGTTACGGCTTTCAAACCATAGTAGGCAGGCCCTAGTGAATGGTCGGCCATGTGGGCGGTTGCTACCGCATGGCCGATGGCCCTAGCTACTGCAATTTTAACAGGACTCGAGGACTCATTTGCTACTGCATGTGCCCCTAACGCGGCCTTTTGTGCGGCACCTACCGAGACTTCTCCTCTTTCCCAAGCCTTAGCTGTTTTTAGAGCATCTATTAGACGTTGATCTATTTTATCTTCCAAAAAAGGTAAGACATGCTCAGCACAGTCATGCGCCCACGTAATTAACAGGCGATGATATTCCTTACTAAGAGGCCCACCCCGATGAACTGCAACAAATCGATTATCCCGCATTGACTTATTTTTGGTAGTTCGAGGAGTGTTTTGCATGGTAGTTAGATTGTACAAATTTAAAGATACATTTTTATACAGGTGATGCTTGGGCTAAAGCCCTTGCATCTTTGTTCATTGCTCGCTCTTGTTTCGCTTTTACATTATCTAAAATTTGTTTGGCAGCGCGTTTACCACTCAGGTAGGCTCCGTGAACCGTAGCTGCTTGATATTCGGGTGCGGTTGCTTCGCCGGCCCAGTATAGTGGCGGGGTAGGTTTTGCTAGTTCAGCTCGAGCGTTTTCATGACCAGGCAAAATAAAGCTATAACCGCCCCGTGTGTAGGGATCATCTGGCCAATTCATGAGATAAGCCGAGGTAGGGGAGAGCTTTTTATCAAGCTCGAGACTTAAAGAATCAATGGCTTCATCTAGCGCACCTTGCTCCCCTAGTGAGAGTAAATCCATAGCCCAATCCCCAGAAACAAAAGCCGTCCAGACGACAGGACCATTTTTTTCAAATGACCCATTTCCATAAGAAGGTGACCACCACATAGGTGGATTGAGTGAGCTATAAATTGCTGCAATATCTTCTTTATAAATAGGTTTATCAAACTTGAAAACCATTTTGAATACTGGCCCCATGCGTAAGCCTTTGAGGGCTTCTTGTTTATTGGTGGGTAAACCTGGCTCAAAGTTGATCATGCCAGCATGTAAAACACCTAGCGGTACAGTAATCACTACAGCTTCAGCCTCGAGAGTTTCTTTAGGTGTCGTTACAGTTACTTTATTAGGGCGATAATGAATGTTCTCAACGGGGGTATTTAAGCGAACATCCAGACCTTCGGCAAGATGATTATAAATTGTGTCATAACCGTCTAAAATGCGGTAATCATTTTCACCTTCGGCATAAGCTTCATCGCTAAAGTGACTCAGCATGGCTTTAGCACTCAAAAACCTGGGAGCCTCTCCAGAAGCGTTAGCAAAAGAACGCCTTACATATTGCAACTGACGTTTATTAAACCCAAGCCTGCTTAGATAGCTGCGCCAATCTTCATTATCTTTGGCGGGCATGTCTTTGATATCCCATGAACGAGTGATGTCAAACTCGGGTACTTTTTCTCTAGCCTCGAGCATGTTCATCCATTCACCAGTCTCGAGCCTTACCATCGATTCTTCTTGTTTTTTCCAGTGAATGGTTTTAAGGTTTAGTTTGTTGATGTGTTCCCAGGTGACGACATTTTCACCGTGAACTAATTCCGCACCAAATTCTACAGGATGATCGGCAAAAGTGCGACTGGTATAAGTACGTCCGCCGATGCGGTCTTTAGCCTCAAGTACCATCACTTCATGACCAGCTTGATGCAGGTCACAAGCGGCTCCAAGCCCTGCGAATCCTGCACCAATGACAACAATCTTCATAAACTTATGCGGTGGCTCTGATTATAACTGCTAATCAAACGCTTGCGCGAAGATAACTGGGTTTTATGATGAATTTTTGGTTCAGGTTGCCACATCATCAAGACAGCGTGACCACCCGTTTTTTCTTCATCGTAATAATTTTCAATCATGCTTATGGGTTTAAGCCCGCGTTTTAATTGCACGCTAATAGTAGGGTCACGCAGTTCACCACGAATGACTTTGGAGATATATTGTTGTGGTGTAAGAATATCCTGATACTGGTGATAACCCATCGGCAAGCAACCAGCATAAAAACCTTTTAGATTAAAATTTTCTACTAAACCAAGACGAGCCTTGTATAAAGCACCTGCAACACCATGACCCTGATATTCAGGCAAGACTGCAATATCAATCCCATAAAGCCATTCGCCATGTACTTCATGATTATTGACCTCGTAGTGGCCACCTAAAGTTTCGAGCCAGCTCTTGGGCTTGTCAGTGGGTTGATAATTGGTACGCATGGTGATACCAACACCAATAACTTTTTCTTTTCCGTCTTCTAGAGTAACGGCTGCAAATTGACCCTGGGGGAAGCGTTCTAAAAGATTACTAATGTCAACGGTGTGAACCTCGGGGTCTTTAGGGTCATAACCGTTTGCAGTGGCAATAACATGCCTCACTGCATCCTTGTGTTCAGGTCTTATAGATATAACCCTGAAGTCTACAGATGTAGATATAAGTGTTCCTCTCATAACGTATGTCGGACAAACCTTAGTAACGTTTGATTTGAGGTATGAGTTCGTTAGGGTGAAAAAACAACTGGACGATAGGGTTTGTTTTGCTTTTTGGTCTTTCCCTGTCGGCTAGGCTTCTCCACAACCTTCACGCAAGAGTTTTGGCCTCCCGAAACCATTTATTGGCGCGCTTGTTACTTAAAACATTCGCAATTCCGCAATAGGATTCATTTGGTTAACTCATACTGTAGGGTTGTCTTGAAACTTTCACGCTCCCTTTCTATTCGTCTTACCCCAAGGTAGCACGACCCTAGAGGTTTCGTCTAGTCATCTATCATACAAAGTCGAAAATATCAAAAAATGCCCTATTTTGAGCCTTTTTTCACAAAAGACCTAAAAATCAGGCATATGTTTTTTAGAGATAGCCTCTACTTACTTTTGCTAAGTATGTATTTGTATTTATCGGGGGATAGCCCTATTTTCAAAAGCCTGCTAAGAAAAAATTGAGGTAAAAGGATAGATGCTGCAATGGTGATGATGAGAACTTAGTAAAGGTAGTCATGTATACTTAGAAAACGTTTTTTGGGGGAGACAGCATGTATAAATTTGGCAGAGCCAGAAAAGGGAATAGCTTTTGGATGGCCTTTCCATCAGTGTTTTGGTTAACGCTTTTTTTCTTAATTCCACTTATGTTTGTATTTATTGCTAGCTTTATGTCTAGGGGTAAAGGGGGCGCACCTGATTTGCCTTTTACTTTAGATTCTTATGCGCGTACTATTAGCGTTTATGGACCTGTGATTTGGCGGACGATTGTCTATGCTTTTTATACTACAGTGCTTTGTTTGATTCTTGGATTTCCTGTAGCCTATTTTATTAGCCGACGCAAAAATAATAATTATAAACAACTGCTAATGTTTTTGGTGTTGTTACCTTTCTGGACTAATTTTTTAGTGCGTACCTACGCTCTGCAAAGCATGATGGGGCGCGAAGGTATGATTAACGGTTTTTTAATATCCATTGGTATGATCACTGAACCTTTAGCCATGCTTAATACGCCTTTTGCTGTTTTGGTGGGGCAAGTGTACGGGTTTTTGCCTTTTATGATTTTACCTATTTATGCCGCAGTGGACAGGCTAGATTTTAAGTATGTTGAAGCCGCCAATGATTTAGGTGCTAATGATTGGCATTCCTTTTGGAAAGTTATTTTTCCACTTACCTTGCCCGGAGTTGTAGCAGGATGCATGTTGGTGTTTATTCCCTCGATTGGTTCGTTTGTTACGCCAGATTTATTGGGTGGTACGGGTGGGCTGATGATTGGTAACTTGATACAGCAGCGTTTTCGTGGAACAGGTGCCAGTATCCCATTGGGTTCAGCCGTGTCGATGGTGATGATGATTATTGTCTTTGCTGGGCTGCTTATTTACACTCGATTTGGCGAAAGGGAGAACTGATGGTACGAACTCCTATTGAGCGTAATTTTGAAATTGATCAGAGCAAATTACGCAATGACATGACTATACGAAAAGTGGGTCGTTTCTTTACCACTTTAACGCCGATAGCTGCCTATTTTTTTCTTTGGGCTCCTATTCTGGTTTTGGTTATTTTTTCATTCAACAACTCGAGTTCAGTCTCTACTTGGGAAGGCTTTACCGGCAAGTGGTATCAAGGAATCTGGAACAGCATTATTGGCGTAAGCACCGAAGGCTTGAGTTTTCGTACTGAGCTGATGCTGTCTTCGCTTAAAAATTCCTTGATTGTGGGTTTCTTTTCAACCATTATCGCTACGGCCTTAGGCACAACTTTTGCCATTGCAGTAACTAGGGGAAATTTCCCGGGCAAAAAAATCTTTGATGCTTTATTTTATTTACCTGTGGTCATTCCTGAAATTACTCAAGCTGTTTCACTGGCGGTTTTCTTTAGCATGATATTTCGTTTTATCTCGAGGCTAAGTTGTGGTGACCCATCGCTAGATGAGTCCCTTGCTTCTTGCTTTGAACCTAAGAGCGGATTCGCCACCATCATTATTGGGCATGTAGCTTTTTCGGTGTCGTTTGTAGCCATCGTGGTACGGGCGCGTTTAGCGACTATGGATCCAACTCTTGAGGAAGCTGCTAATGATCTTGGAGCTAATCATTTTCAAACTTTTTGGCGAGTAACCTTCCCGATTCTTTTTCCGGGGATTTTGTCAGGTGCGCTATTAGCTCTTACCCTTTCACTCGATGATTTTGTAGTGACCTTTTTTAATTCGGGAATTGGTACAACCACACTGCCACTGTTTGTGTATGGTTTACTAAAACAGCGTGTTTCGCCAGAGATTAATGCCATTTCAACGATTATGATTGTGGTTTCTACTCTACTAGTAGGTTTGTCATTAATTTTGCAGAATAGAAGCACCAAGAGTTAGGTTTCGGGGGTCGGGTTTCAGGTTTCGGTAAATAACTGACCCCTGAAACCTAGCCCCTGTTTTCTTACTGGTTCATTTGTAGCTGAGATTCTTCAAAGAAATATGTGTAAGTTTCATTACTAGGCTCGAGTCTGACAGCTTCACGGTAATACGTAGCGGCGTCACCAAATTTATTTTGTTCAAACGCTACCCGCCCTAACCAAGCCCAGGCTTCAGAATACATTTCGTTTTTGGAAACCGCCACATTAAAGTGATTGCTAGCTTGAGACAAATCTCCTTTTTCATAAAAACTGTACCCTTCTCTAAAAGCGTTGGCAGCCTCAACACCCCATTTGCTCTGGTCTTGTGCAAGCTGTAAAAAGTATTGAGCGCGGTCATCGGTGTTATCGCGATCTACTGCTATTTGCCAGTAGTCAATAGCTTCTTCGGGGCGTTGGGTTTCGAGTAAAATGCGCCCGGCCCAAACATAGGCTTCTTTATCGTAGGGAACTACCTCAATAATTTTTTGAAAATACTCTAAAGCCAGTCCAAAATTCTTTTGTGCATAAGCACCATAGCCTAGTTCAAAAGCTATCTTTTCAAATAAGGGAATGGCATCAGCGTCTAGGGCGTAGCCCATATCAATAAGCTCACTCCAGGTTTGAAAAGCAGGCCCATACCAGTTAGAACGGCTGTACACTTCAGCCAAAAAACGTAAGGGCTCGGTTTGTCCGGGGGCTTGTTGAACGGCGGTTCTGCCATAATTGATAGCTTCTTTCCAAAGCGGTAAATCAGGATAGGCCTTGGGGTAAGCGCTCAGGGCTTGTTGCATAGCGGCCTGACCATTGGCGATAGCAGTTTGAGCTTCAGTGCTAAGCTCTTGGGCAAATATGATAAAGGATAAAAGAAAAAAGGCTAGCAGAGATTTCATAGTCCTCCAATGATTTATTTGCAAACATCAGTTTGGTGGCGTAGATCAAGCAAGGCGATGATGTCAGGTTGGTTAACCCTCGAGGGCACGATTCACTGCATGAAGATGAGGTTACAACGCAAATTATATTTATCATAGCCTGAATTTAGTCTAATAAATGAGAAGCGATATGCAATAAAAAAGGGGAGCCTAGGTTAGGCTCCCCAAGAATTTAAAAATTTTCCTTACAACAATATGCCGCCAACGGCTGCAATAATGGTTGCAAAAATCAGTGAAACCGTATTAATTACTTTGATAAGTGGGTTAACTGAAGGTCCGGCAGTATCCTTGTAGGGGTCACCTACGGTGTCACCGACTACAGCAGCAGCGTGGGCATCACTACCCTTACCGCCATGATTTCCGCTCTCGATATATTTTTTAGCGTTATCCCAAGCACCGCCGCCGTTACTCATAGATAGGGCCATCATCAAACCGCTAGCAATGACACCAATCAGTAATCCACCAAGGGCAATTGGACCAAACAAGAAACCAACTGCTAGTGGGGCCACCACTGCAATGATTCCTGGAACAGCCATTTCGCGCAAGGCAGCTTGGGTCACAATATCTACAGCCTTGCCGTAATCAGGTTTGGCTTTGCCTTCCATAATGCCAGGAATCTCACGGAATTGACGGCGCACTTCTTCGATAACACTACCTGCTGCACGACCTACAGCTTCCATAAGGAAGGAGCTAAATAAGAAGGGCAACATAGCCCCAATGAGTAGACCCACTAACACAATAGGATTATCAAGTTCAAAGGTGGCATCTTTATACTCTGGTAAGGCCCGCAAGCGTGCGCTGTAATCTGCAAACAAGACCAAGGCAGCTAGAGCTGCTGAACCAATGGCGTAACCTTTGGTCACGGCTTTGGTAGTGTTACCAACTGCGTCTAGCGCATCTGTATTTTCACGAACAGATTCGGGCATATTGCTCATTTCAGCAATACCACCCGCGTTATCGGTGATAGGGCCGTAAGTGTCCATGGCCACAATCATGCCTGTCACTGAAAGCATGGCTACGGCTGCTACTGCAATACCGTAAAGACCTGCTAGTTGAAAAGCAAAGAAGATTGCTAGAGCTAAAACAATAACTGGTAAAGCAGTTGACTGCATACCTACAGCTAAACCGCTAATGATGTTGGTAGCACTGCCCGTAATTGAAGCCTTGGCTACACCTTGGACAGGAGCAAAACGGGTGGCGGTATAGTACTCGGTGATATACATAATAAGCAGCGTGACCACTGTGCCAATTAAGCTGGCTCCAAAGATATTGATCCAACTACCACCGGTCGGTAAAAGAGCAGCAAAATCAAAGGTTCTAAACATAATCAAAGTGGCAATAAAGAAGCCAATTATGCTGATGATGGCGCTGGCCCACACGCCTTTGTAGAGTGCGCCCATGATGTTATTGTCAGGGCCTAATTTTACAAAGAAAAGACCAGCGATACTAGCCAAAATGGCAATGGCACCGAGCACCAAAGGATAAAAAACCAAAGCCGTGACCTGGTGCGTTGGCGGAAGCAAATAGCCTAAGAAAATCGCACCAATGGCAGTAACAGCGTAGGTTTCAAACAAGTCAGCACCCATGCCTGCACAGTCACCTACGTTATCGCCTACGTTATCGGCAATAACTGCTGGGTTGCGTGGGTCATCTTCGGGGATACCAGCTTCTACTTTACCTACTAAGTCTGCTCCTACGTCGGCGGCTTTGGTATAGATACCGCCACCGACCCTTGCAAATAGTGAAATAAGACTGGCACCGAAAGCAAAACCGACCAAGGGTTCTACGGGGTTCTCGAGCCTTAACACATTGTTAAAAATAAAGAAAAACCCAGATACACCAAGCAGTGCCAAACCAGCAACGGCCAGACCCGAAACAGCACCGCCATTAAAAGCCAGGGTCATAGCCTCGCCTAGCCCTTTGCGAGCAGCCTGAGCCACACGAACATTAGCCCGAACTGCTACACCCATGCCTACATAGCCGCTAATAGCTGAAAACAAGGCTCCAACCACAAACCCAATGGTTGTCCAGAGCCAGGTTTGACGATCTGCACTAAATAAAGTCACCACAATGAATATAGCTGTGATAACTGCTGCAACCACCGCAATGGTGCGGTACTGGCGGTTCATATAGGCGGCTGCACCCTGACGAACTGCGTCAGAGATTTCGACCATTCGTGCATCGCCGGTTTCGGCTCTTAGAATAGATTGCGCCAACATAAAAGCGGCAACCAACGCAATAATGGCTGCCAACGGTATAAGAATAAACATTTGCCCTCCTGAGGTAAAAAATATAAGCACACACCACAAAGATGCCTCCTAGAACATCACTGCGGTTTGCGTTTTGCATGGCAAGTTTAACATGGAATCTGGAGACGTGCTATGAGAGCTAAAAAGGGGATTGTGAGGAAGTGGAAATAGCTAGCAAGTAGGAGAGATGTAAGGGTGGTTTTATTTTTAGGACGGTCAGGCTGTTAAGGCAAAAATCAAACCAGAGACCCACCCCAACGATAAGCTACAAACCATAAGCTACATGCTACTTGCGATAAAAGGCACTTAGGCTGTACCGGCATGATGCTACGAAGTGAGGCGAAGCCCTGCTGATGGCTATTCGTAACGGCATGATTGTCCGAAGGTTGAGCGTTAGCGTCCGCCCTGCTGATGGCTGTTTATAGTGAGATGATACCTCCTGCTCAGGGCTGTTTATAAACGAGATGATACCTCCTGCTCAGGGCTGTTTATAACGGCTCAATACGCCTTACTGCAAATATAGCTCAGCAACAACTGGAAAATGATCGGAACCTACATCGGGTTCTAAGCGGTACGAAACAACTTGCCATATGTCAGAAACTAAAATATGGTCAAGCGGTGCGCCCAGTAACATGGTTTTATATCGCCAGGTTGGGTACATACCAAAGCCTCGAGCTGCGTGTTTTAGCGTAGTTTTCCTAAAGAGTTCTTGCATAGGTTTTGACCACGGTGAAGCGTTCAAATCACCTAAAAAGATGTGCGGTTTAGACTCCTGTTGAATATAGCCCTGAATAACGGCAAGCTCATCATTCCTACTTTGTGACCAGCGTGCCGCAAGGGGTGGATGAGGATGCGCCGCGTAGATCACAATATCCTGCCCTTGCCAGTTTAAGTCAGCCTTTAGAAAACGGTGATTGCGTTCATCTAGGGCAATAGTCGTTTCTACTAGAGGAACCTTGCTTATAAAGCCTAGCCCGTGAGTTCCTTCTAGAGCTTCATCATAGGCATAAGGGTAAAGGTCACTTAGTTCTTGCAGCCCTTTCATAAGTGGAGGTTCAATCTCAGAAAAAAAGACCACATCCAGATCAGTGTTACGCAAGTAGGTGATAATTTTTTGATAATCGGTGTTATCGGTAAAAACATTTATGGTGGCAATACGCAAAGTCTCGGTTGAAGTGAGTTTTGCCTGAGGCCAGAAATACGGCAACAATAAATAGCCATTAAACACAAAGGCTAATATAAAAAGCGTTTTGTAAAGGAGGCTCGAGCGCAATAAAAACACTAGCAAGATACAAACTCCCAACCCTATAAAAAACTGAATATGGAAATGGGTTAAAACATCAAAGACCCAAAAGTAGGATTTGAACAAACTGCCAAGGCTAAGAATAGAAAAAAAAGTCCCCCATATATATGTTACATATAAGGGGAGTTTGGACATAACTGAGAATAACCCAATACGGCGCAAATGATGTTACCTCCCCCGAAGGCAGCCTACCCACCATAGCAGGAGAGAATGGTGAAATAACCTCTCTAGAAGATGCCACTACACCCCAAGTAGGTCTAACCCCTGCTAATGGACCCCTAGATGTAGTGATGCCCGAAAGCCTGACTCCTGATGTACCCACAGTAGGTCAGGGAGTCAACCCTATAGAAGCAGTAGCACCCCCAATAGGCTGGACACCAGAACAAGATATAGCCATAACCAGCTATGCGGTAGATGACGGTGGGAGTGGTGGCTATAACCGAACACCAGTAGATAATGACAGCGAAAGTGAGAAAGACCAGAAATCCCAGAGAGAGGCTACGGGGAGTACCTACTCGTATTATAAAGAACGGGAAATAGGTAAGTGGGAGAATAAGTTTAATTGGGGTCAATCCTCTGGTGCAGGTGCTAGGTCAGGGGCTGAGCAGACTCAAAATATCATGAATGAGTCAATGACTCCGAGTACGAAAGTGAATGTTGGTGAGCGAATCTATATGTATGCCAGCGAGCCAGGGTTATTTCCCATGATGTATGACGGAATGGGTTCTGTGTGGGGACGAGGTACATTTGGTAGAGGCAGCAACCCACCTAGAACGACAATAGTTCCTAAAACGATAACAGCAACCCAAACCCCGAACCTACCCCACACTGGTACTTACTTACCAGCACCTTCTGTTACAAATCCCTACCCAACCCAGAATGCGCTTGGTGTGCCTGGGGTGACTGTGCAGATGATGAATGAGGCGAGTGATGGGACTGGAGCCGGAACTTCGCCAAGTAATAATAATTCACCTCAGACTCCATCACCTTGCAATGATGAAAATCCAAAACCCCCTTGTGCGACGGCTGATGGGAAATTCGTCTCCGAACCTACTGGGCAGGGAGGTGAAAATCCTGTCAATTCTTTGGATAATGGAAAAATTAAAGTAGATGATTTAATGAAAACAATACCTAAAGATGCAGAGAATACATTTAAAGGTACTGGGGATCTTCCACAAGGATTTAAGTATTCATGGTCAGATGTCGGAACCAAAAATACCTATTCAGTATGGTTTCATGGACCCAATCCCAATGCGCCAAGTGGTTCATATTCTGCCAATAATTGGACGGTTCGTGTTACTGTAAAAAATTCAGGAGGGACGACTTACTTAGGAGATGGTGGTAGACTTTTAACTCAAGGAGAGGCTTTTACAAATAATGGTTTACAACAAACGCATATTCCATTAATTTGGTAACAATAATGACACTATACGATATAGCTTATGATGTTCCAATTCACTTAGAGGCTGAAGATATTGAAACCCGCCTTGAAGTCCTCTTGAAAATGGCTAACGACAAGTCGTTAAAGATGTCAAATACAGATATTGCAATGGCGATGAATGAGCTATTTAGTAAATTGGTTTATCCAAAGGGAAGAAAGTACCTACGTGCTAATGTATTGAAAGATATTTGTAATTGGATTTTTAACACATGGTCTAGTGAAGAGGATTACATATATTCAATATCCCCATTGTATGTTTATACAAAATTAGTGACTGATGTTCCGGAATTCGATTCGAGATTTAAGGAATTGTTAGCAAATGATAATCCAAAGATAAGAAAAGAAGTACAAGGCACAATAGATTTAATAAATTCTAAAAGTTTCCAATGTGAGGTAATTTGGCGCAAAATTTATGAACATCGTATTAATTTTTTTACCCAGTCTCAACTACCCGCTGATGGAAAATTAGTAGTTTTCCAGGAGATACAGGAATTATACGAACATTGTGATAACTATTTACATATTCAGGTTCAATCAGAGCTTTGTATACAAAAAATAAATGAATTTCTAGACTCATGGAAAAGCAGTAAAGATATTATGAACGATGTATGGGTAAAAAATCTTTTAGGTTTACTAGATGAGTTAATCGAAGTATTAGCAAGGGCCGCTTGAAGTACGTTGTCGTGTGGGTTCATTGCGTTACTTGTCTGAAGCCAATTTATCATTCTGGTAAAACTTACGTTTTATCTAAGCTCGAGGTCCTGTGAAGGAGGGCTCGAGCCATCTCAATAAACCCCTCGAGCCATCAACACTCGAGTCAACTACCAGCCACACTCGAGCCAATCTACTCGAGCCTAGCCTGAATCACTTTTCCATCCTCAGGCAGAATCAAACTCACAGCAACATCAAACTCTAGAGAATTGGCAAAGGTCTTATACCGAATTAACCTAAAGACTTATTTATGAAAGTCCAGCTAAAACCACAAGCAGCCTTAACAAGATTGAAGTGTTGATGAAGGAATTGACAGCGACGGTGAAGGTTATCTTCAAGGTGTTTGAGGGTAGTCAAGGTTTTGTTGGCAATAGCTTCATGAAGTAAAGGAACAATAGGTTCAGCCGGTGACAATTCTGGTGTATAAGCAGGAATAGGGAAAAGGACAAGACCAGGGGGAACCTCTAGATCATTAGATTTGTGCCAACCAGCATTATCCCAGAGTAAAACAATCATTTTACTTTGCTTAGGGTTTACCGTAGCGACAAACTGTTCTAAAACGATGTTCATGGTCACAGTGTCTACATGGGAAGCAATCCAAAATTCACTTCGTCCCGACTCAGGTTGGACAAAGGCATAGGCATGAAGCCATTGATAAGCACGATGTTGTACGGCTATTGGACGCTGACCCTTACGAGACCAGACACGACGCATAATGGGTTTAAGTCCCATTCGTGCTTCATCTTCAGCCCAAAGTTCAATACTTTTATCGGGATACTGTTGGCGTAAATCACTTAGCTTTTCCTGGACTTTTTTTAAAATTGGTCTGTTCTTCCTGCGTTGCAGCCTTACGATGTTGGGGACGGGGAACTTGCAAGGTATAGCCCAAACGCCTTAAATACTGCCAACCCGTCACCGCTGAAACCTTCTGCTTAGTTTTCTGGGTTATCCAAGCGGCAACTTTAGGACCTGTCCATAACCCTAAACCTGGCGCATCTTTCTCCAGCGTTTTGACTAAGGCTTCTTCTTGGGTTTGACTTAGTATACGCTCTTGCCCTGGATTATCATGGCGTAAGTCTTTTAATCCTTCCACCCCCAAACGGTTGTAACGCTTCACTATTTCACGCACCCAGATTGCGCTATATCCTACCTGCTCTGCTACTTTATCGGCATTCCCATACCGGCCATACAGCCACACCATTTGCCAGTGACTCCGCTCGATTGCTTCATTGCTGTTGCGATATCCGATCTCTAGTTCCTCTACACTTAAATGCTTAACCAATCCTATTCGTTTCCTTGACATACATAAGTGTATTGCTTAATTTGGTATTAATTATGGAAGTATAGGCTTGCCCTGTTGAAAAGCAGTAGCAATATAAGCAGTGTCCTCAAGCAAAACCTGTGCAGCTTGGCTTTCTGCTTTATATTCAGCACGGCATAAAAAGAAAGTGGTATCTGGGCCTATAAAAATACACTTGAGCCAACTTGCAGAAAAAAAGGCCACTCAGGATATATCTATAAAAAGGAGACTCGAGCCTTATAGCAGGCTTACTCGAGCGGCAACACTCGTACTCTAAGCCTATCTTCAGTAAGCACAACCAACGCCCCTTGCTCAAGCTGAGTTTTGCAAACGCCCAATGCTTGCACGACATAGGGTGCTGCGGTTTCTGGTAGTAACCAGCCACCTCGAATCTGGATCACACTGTATCTTGCTCTTGCGGTGAAAAAGCAGGGTTCCAAAATCCAGATCATTGGTAAAAAGAAGATAGTTATTTTGGGCAGCATACTCGAGGATGGTTTCATCAGCAGCATTGTTCGCACCAACATTTAACCAATAGACAGCTTCATGTCCGTGGGCTTCTAAGATTTTACACCATTCAGGGCTTAAATTAACATCTATCAGGATTTGCATTAGGCAACTTGCAAAGGAATTTCTTGTTCATGCACACGAAAAGCCGCATAGCGGATGGCTTCTTCAATGTCCTTGGCCTCGAGAATAGGATAGGCCTGCAAGATGCGTTCCGTGCTGTATCCGTAGGCAATCATGTCTACAATGGTTGCAACAGTGATACGCATTCCGCGAATACAGGGTTTGCCACCCATGACAGTAGGGTTAACTTGAATGCGCTGGAATTTCATGAGTTAATCATAGCATGAGGCAAAAGGGACATTGGAGAATTTTACACCTCGAGCCAACTCCACAAGTCCCTCGAGCCAACTCCACAAGTCCCTCGAGCCAAAAATAGCACCAGGCTTACTCGAGCCCTTCATTGATTGCTCTAAAAAAACCACCCTATGGGATTTCAGAGAATAACCTAGCCTAACTTTTCCAACCCCCAGATAGCCACATCCAAGGTTTTTGAAAAGTGCAGCAAAGGCTTGCCCTGCAAAGAGATACCAAGCGGGCTGCTCATACTGTTTAGTGAAATTTGAGCTTCTGCGTTTTGCAAAGGCCATGGTTCATGATCTATTTCTCCTCGATATATTTTTCCAGATTTATCTTGGGTATAGAGGCAGTAACGGGCCGTAAGAAAATACTCGAGGCTTCCAGGTTGGGCAATAAATGAGTTGCTGATAGGTTTATATGCAGCAGCAAATTCACAATAGGGTGTATTAGCATGGGCGCGATAACTTGTATAAGAAAAATGACCATGATTGTTGATGCAGGTCATGTTTGCATTGAAGTAAGGCAGTTTGAAAAAGGTTCGTGCTAAAGAGACGGCTACAGGATTAGCAGCTTCTAAGCTAAAAAACCACACTCCAGGTTTACCATCCCTGATTACATAAGTGCGAACATTGAGTTCTGCAAAATCTGATAGCCAGGGAACTGGAAATAACCCTCGAGGGTGAATGTTCGACATACTAAAAGGCACGACAGCAATCCAGGCCTGACCTTCAAAAGTGTCAATTTCTAAACCTGCTGGAATATGTGGACGCAATACGCTAGCATCTACAGGCCAGTGCATAAAGAGTAAATCATGCCAGTTTTGATACATGATGGGCTTGGTGCTGGGGGCAGGATAAGGACGGTAATTCATAATATTAAAGAGTTGTCAACCAGAGGTATCATCTATGCAAAGAGTCTTCAACCAGAGGTATTACCCTTCGAGTTCCTCAGGGCAAGTCTACGACATCAGAGGTAGCATCTATGAAACTCAGAGGTAGCACCCTTCGAGTTCCTCAGGGCAAGTCTATGAAACTTAGAGGTAGCATCTATGATGTCAGCATAACAAGGATAAAGAGATACTCGTGCATTTGGTTTACTTTTGGGAGTCCGTCGATTGGATTAAAAGTGTGCGCTAATACAATGCCTGAGGTCCTATAAGGGTTTAGACTTTACTAACTGATGATAGCTCGAGTTTTTCCTCAAGGTTCTAAATACACATGGTGGCTTTGGCCTAATATCCTTTCACTAGATGCTCCGATAGTCACGTTGCTATGGCAGGTTTGGTTTGCTAAGTGCTTTGGAGTTTCCTTAAAAAGCGATGATTACCTAATTTTATTCTTGACAGTCTGGCTGATTTACGCGCTTGACCGCTGGTTAGATGCTTGGAAACTTGATGTAAGTAAGCCCCACTCGAGCAGGCACCGCTTTTATTTTGACTATCGCTGGCCACTTGCCGGACTCTGGATGCTTATGTTGATGATTTCAGCCTCTATCCTGACACAGCTTTCAGGTCAGGTGATTATACGTGGGCTGTGGGTTTTGTGGGGATGTATTATTTATTTTTTCCTGGTTCATAAACTGAACAGGAAAGCCCTCCCCAAAGAAGTTCTGGTGGGCATCATGGTGAGTTTAGGTGTAACACTATGTTTTTGGCCCCTCGGGTTTGAGATGGTGTTGCCAGCACTATGTTTTGCTGGGTTGATTACTTTGAATTGCTTGGTCATAGGTTTTGGCGAAGAGATGTTTGATAGAGCCCAGCAGTACCGTTCGATGACCCAATATCTGGATAAACGAAGGTTGCACTTAACCTTTGTTAGTTTGTTGTTGCTAACGCTGGTACTTAGCTGGCACACTCTTTTTTACTTTCCCGTGCTGTTTTCAACCCTGGGTTTATGGGGTTTATACCAGATGCAGGGTAGTTTAAGACCAGCATTAAGGCGGGTTTTAGCCGATCTAATCCTGCTGAGCCCACTTCTGATATATTTTGTAGTTTAATTCACAATTTAGTTCACTATTCTTAACAATGTAGTTTAGTAAACAAAATAGTTCACCTTTACTAACTATAATGGGAAGGTGGTAAAAGACCTACTAAAAGAGAATTTAATATCCGAAGTAGATGAACTGGTCATGCCTTTAATGAGCCTGATGCAGCAGGATTTTTTAGAATCGATTAAACCCTTTTCTATCAATCCAGGTGGTGCTATTTTGCTCGAGCATGTAGCCAAAGGGGTAAAACACCCCAAAGAATTGGCCCAGCTTTTAGAAACCGTGCCGCCGGTCATTTCAGCCATTTTAGGTGAACTCGAGGATAAAGGGCTCCTTTTGCGTCATATTGACCCTGAAGACCGTAGGCGGGTGCAACTGACACTAAGTGAAGGCGGTAAAATGCTCCACGAAAAAATACGTGAGCGCAGCCAGGGTTTAAGTGGTGAGCGTTTGGCCAAGCTAGATAATGCAGAATTGCAGTCCCTAATTACTATTTTTCGCAAAATTTTGGAGATAGCATGAAGTCTTTTGGAAATTCTTTCAAGATAAGTCTATCGTTATTTTTTGTCTGGTCTGTGGCCTGGGCTCAAGAAGATTTAGCCACTTTTTTATCAGCCTTACAAAATAACCCGGCCATCATTGCCAATAAATCTTTAGTTGCTGCTGCTAAAGCTCAACTTGACGCAGTGTATTCACCGGTTAGTGGCACAGTGAGTGGTGGCATAGTCTTCGCAAGTTATAGCGATGATGTTGCTCCACCTTTAGCCGAAGCGTTGCCAGATAGTACCGGTCAGTTTTCAGTGGGTGCCAGTTTTAGACCTTTTGTATATGGCGATTTTGCTGACCTTGCCGAACAAAGGCGTGTTGCCTTAGAGCAAGCCAAGCTAAATTATCAGCAAACCTTGGCAACCCTCGAGGCTCAAGCTATCGAAGCTGCGGCCCAACTTTTGCAAGCTCAGACAGGATTAGAGTTGGCGATACAAGCTAGAGACTTAGCCCAGCAATCCCTGAAGGTTACACAAACCCGTTTTGAAAAAGGAGTTGCCAGTCAAGCCGATTTACGCTCAGCTCAAGAAAGACTATTCCAAAGTGAAAACCAAATTCAAACTGCCGAAGCTGGTGTAAATTTAGCTAAGCAAGGGCTAGTGCTTTTGGTGGGAGAAGCCAGCTTAGAAAACCTCCCTGAATTGCCTTTAGCGCAAGGTATATCTGTAGATGTACGTCAAGCCGAATTTAACATTGCCTTATCTAAAATAGGCATCGCCAGCAGTGAGCGGGCTTTTTATCCAGTGCTGCAAGCAGGTCTGGCTTTACCACTTAATGATGACAAGAGTGAAATTGGACTTTCGATAGAATCACGCACTTTGCAACCCAAGGTGGAATATAGCTATCAAAACCCTAAGCGATCAGCAGGTGGTATTGGGTTACCACAAGGGCTCGAGGTTAATCAGGTTGAAGCAGTGTTTAGTATTGGTGTTTCGGCTACCATTTCAGTAGATCAGTTTAATAACTTAGATGCTGCCAAAGCCCAAGTCGCAGCAGCCGAAGCAGGGCTAGTGAGTGCCCAAGACCGCGCTAACCTTACCGCACTAAGTTTGAGCAACAGTTATCAAAGTGCTCGCCGCAGTTTAGATTTAGCCCAGTTAACTTTAGAGAATGCTCAACGTACACTGGAAGAAAATCAACAACGTCAGGAAGCTGGTTTAGCCATTGAACTCGAGGTTGACCAGTCGGTGCTAGCCGTCAAGCAAGCCGAGCTTGGAATTTTATCAGCCCACATCGAAGTGCTCAAATCTATTTTATCCACCTATAAAACCTATGCCCAACCTATTTCAGAAACTCTGGAGGAAAGCCAATGAATTGCAATCATAATGGTCAGCAACTTTTTTCGTTAGCTAGTAGTTTAGGAAAAAGGAAAAAGGAAAAAGGAAAAAGCTATATGCGCTCTATCCTTTTCACTTTTCACTTTTCACTTTTCACTTTAACCTTTTTTACTTTCGCTCAAGATGCTCCAGCCACGCTGACCTTACCCCAAGCCCTTACCACCAGCAATAACCGCAGTGCAGTGCTCAATGGACAACTGGCCCTAAATGATGCTACCTCGGTACTGAGTCGTACCCAGGCTGACCCTTTGGCTTTGCGTTTGCAGAATGTGCAAGCTGAACAAAAAGTTGCCTTGTCTCAAGTTCAGCTTGATCAGGCTAAATATCAAGCCATTGCAGATATCTCGAGTGGATACACGCAGCTTTTAGAAGCGCAAGCAGCCAGAGACTTATCTTCTTTTGGACGTGATTTGAGCAACCAGAGTTTACAGATTGCCCAGATTCGCCGTGATAAAGGTAGTGCCACAGATTTAGAAGTTCAAGAGGCTCAGAATGCTTTAGAAGATGCCGAGAATAGTCTTTTGTCTATGGAGCAAACTGTTGCGCTGGCTAGAACCAACCTCGAGGGCTTAGTCGTAATGCCAGCACCAGCACTCGAGCCAATCCCAGATAATTTACTTGTTCCATTACCTACAGTTGAAACTGTGTTGGCAAATTTGGATAGATTACCTACACTTTTACAAGTCAATCAAGGTATTGAATTAGCCACACTTGGTGTAGATTTACTTGATCCCAGTTACGCCTCGCAGCAGCAGATTGATAATGCTAAATTGCAATTGGGGCAAGCCCAAACTCAGGGCGGAGAAGCTCGGCGTGGTTTAGAGCTTCAAGCTAGAGGTCTTTACAACACCGCCAAGACAGCTTCAGAAACCTTGAGCATTCGCCAGGATGCTTTGAACAATGCTCTCGAGCGTGAAAGTGTAGAAAGACAACGTTTGGATGCTGGACTTATTGCCGATATTCAATTCAAGCAAACCCAACTCACCACCAAGCAAGCCGAAGTTGCGGCATTGCAGGCCAAGCACGCTTATCTCAATGCGCTTTTAGCGTTGCAAGCTGGAACTATGACTCCGTTGGAAGGTCTTTATGGATTCTAAACTTAGGCAAAAGGGGAAAGGGGAAAGGGGAAAGGGGAAAGTATTACTGGTTCTCTTGATAAGTTTACTTTTGCTTCTTAGTGCTTGTCGTCCTAGTGATAATAATGCTACTGCTCAATCTACGGCAGCAGATGGTGAAAAAGGAACAACCGTTGCAAGTGCTGAAGGTGAAACAACCAAAGAAGATACGGTGCGTTCGGTGCGAGTGATTGTAGCCAGTGAAGGAACCCTGACGGCTCAAAAGAGTGCCAGCGTTACGATTGCTCCCAAACAAGAGAGCAGTGTGGCTTCGGGTGCTACTGGGCGTGTAGAAGAAATTCTAAAACGTGAAGGTGGACGTGTTGAAGAAGGTGAAGTGGTTATTCGCCTTGATGACGATAATGTTAGTTTACAGGTACAAAATGCCCAGCTAACTTTAGATGCAGCAAAAATTAACCTCGAGAAAGCTACCCGCGCCACTACTGAGGGCGGAGGACAAATTGAAATTGCTTTACGCAGTGCCCAAACTAACTATGATGTTCTTAGTAAGCAATACGAAGAGAGTCTCGAGCTGTTTAATGTAGGCGGCGTTTCACAAAATCAACTCGATCAACTCTCAGCGCAACTTACGCAAACTGAATCTACTTTAGTTCAATTGCAAAATAGCTTAGCTCAAAATCAAAGAGCTAGCACAGAAGATTTATCATTGTTACAACTTCAGATTAGTCAAGCCGAAACAGCTCTAAGCCAAGCCAATGATGCTCTGAATGAAACCCAAATACGTGCGCCATTTGCTGGTGAAATCTCGCAAGTTTTTACTGAACAAGGTGAGTTTATGGCCGCAGGTTCTCCAGCATTTAAACTGGTGAGTTTGAGTGAGCAACTTGGTTCATTCTCAGTGCCACCTGCTGATGCACAAAAACTTATTGATCAAGGTGAATTAGCGTTTCGTTATCAAGGGTTAGATTATGCAGCCAAAGTTATTCGCTCTAATGCTGCACCTAATGACCAACGCTTGATTGGTATTACAGCCGAACTTTATCCATCAGATACACTGATTCCTTCTGGAACTATTGCTCAACTGACTTATAGTGTTGACGAAGCCAAAGGTGTTCTGGTTCCTACTGGTGCAGTAGTTTCTGAATCGGGTCAGAATTATGTTTACATCGTTGCAGATAACAAAGCCTTGCGTCAGGCTGTGCAGGTAGTAGATGAAGTGAGTGGTCAAGCTGCCATTAGCGGTATAGATATTGGATCACAAGTAGTTTTCCCATTACCAAATGATTTGCGTGATGGGGCTAGTGTGAAGGTGTTGCAGTGATGATGGAAATGGCTAGTAGGAAATCGTTTCTAGTGATGAGTGGTGAGTGGAAAGTGACGAGTATAACCACTCGTCACTCGTCACCCGTCACCCGTCACTGTTCACTTGTTGAGGTAGCGCAATGAATAAGTTGGTAGAATTTTTCGTTCGCCGTTACGTCTTTGCGATTAGTATCTTTTTGGCTATGGGTATTTTTGGACTGGTCTTGAGTACTCGGCTTGGTGTAAATATTTTGCCAAACTTTGAACTTAATTTTGTTACGGCCCTTACCACTTATCCAGGGGCAGGGGCCGAAGAAGTGGCTAAGCAAGTTTCTGAACCTATAGAAGATGCGCTGGCTACCTTGCCGGGAATTAACAGCCTTAGTTCTACTAGCTTTGAAGGTATAAGTATTGTATTTTTAGAGTTTGCAGCAGGTATTGATGGTAATCAGGCTGCGGTAGATGTCTCTCAGCGAATCAACGGGATTTTAGGACAGTTGCCGGACGATGCCAATTCACCTTCAGTACAAAAAGCTGACCCCAACGCTGACCCCATTTTGAATGTGGCAGTGACAGCCCCAGGTGAAGATTTACGAAACGTTCAGCAGTATGCGGAAAATGTTTTAGAACCGCAACTTCGTATAGAAGATGTAGCTGATGTTTCTGTGGTTGGTCCTATAAAACGCGAAGTGCAGGTTTTATTAGATTCTGGCAAGCTCGAGCTTTATCAATTAACGCCTTCACAAGTTGCGGGTGCTATTGGAGCCTCGAGCATCAATATTCCTTTAGGTGATTTAACTATTTCTGGTGAGCGCATTACCTTTGCAGGTCGCAATGATCCAGAAACCGTGCAAGATGTAGAAAGCATGGTCATTGATCCTGTGCGGGGCTTGCGTGTTTCAGATATTGCTACTGTTCGCGACACCTCAGCAAGTATTTCTGCATATTCACGTTTAGATGGCGAACCTGTGGTGCTTATTTCAATTACCAAGCAATCAGGAGCCAATACGGTAGGGGTCGCCGAAGGTATTACTGAAGTAGTCAAAGACCTCGAGCTACCCGAAGGTTACACCGTGCGTGTGGTGGGTGATACCAGCGATAGCATTGCTCGAACCGTTGAAGACACCATTAAAGAAATTGGGATTGCCAGCATTGTTGTTTCCATTATTGTGCTTTTGTTTATTGGACGTTTAGGTTCAGTGTTTGCAGTTGTGGTGGCTATTCCTATCTGTATTGCCGGAGCCATGATTTTATTTGGTCTGGCTGGATTTACTTTAAATATTGTGACCTTGGTAGCGATTATTGTGGCGATTGGTTTGGTGGTGGATGATTCCATTGTCGTAGCCGAAGCCATTGACCGCTACCGTGAACATGGTTATGGGCGCATGGAAGCCGTGCTTAAAGGGGCTAGTGAAGTAAGTGTGCCGGTACTTGCGACGACACTTTCACTCTTTGCGGTTTTCATTCCTATCTCTATTTTGCCGGGAATTTTGGGGCAGTTTTTCCGTGAATTTGGCCTTACCCTGACGGCTACTATTTTGGTTTCTTATTTGGAAGCCTTATTTTTCTTAACTGTGCGTTTGGCCTATTCTCCTGATCCATTTCCCAATACTTGGTCTGAGGCTTTTAGAGGCTTACCTGCCGATGCTAAAACGATTTTGCAAAAAGGATGGCGCAGAGTCTGGTTCTGGCTAGGGCTCTTAGTATATCTGCTGATGGGATTCTTTGCTTTTGCAAGTATCAATGGTCTCATGCCGATTCAACAAAATATGAGTCGTTTAGCAACGTTGCGTTTACCTCTGATTATCTTCATGGTGGTAGCTTTTGTTGTTTATCCGCTTGTCATCTGGTTGATCGCTGCATTTATGCGTATCTTGGGTGCTATTAGCCGCAGTGCATTTAATCTGGTGAATGCGCTTACTAATGCACTTACTAGAGCTTACGGTCGAGCTTTGCATTTTGCACTTAATAACAGCTTACTCACTTTAATTGTAGCCTTCTTGCTTTTTTTAAGTATTTTCCCTATTGCTCCAAAATTGGGGTTTACCTTTTCTCCAGATTCAGATTCGGGTTTGGTTAGCATTACTTTGCGCTTACCTACAGGTACAGCCCTTTCAACCACCAATGAATTATCTGGACGTATTGAAGATTTACTAGCAGGCCGTGAAGAGATTACAGCCTTGCAAGTTACTGTAGGTGTGAACCAAACTGATGTAGGTAATACCTCAGCTTCAGAGCGTGCAGAATTTACCTTAGAGCTGACACCTGGTTTAGAGCGCAATAAAACCAATAGTGAATTAGCTAGAGATTATGAAGCAGAAATCAAAACTTTGCTAGCAGATTATCCCGAAGTTTCGGTGAGTGCCAAGGCTTTAGCTGGTGGTGGACCGCCGCCGGTTAGTGATTATTCAGTGACGCTTTCATCCAATGATTTAGCTCTCTTGCGTGAACGTGATGTGCTAGCCCGTTTAACCCTCGAGGATTCACCCTACTTAAGCAATGTGACTTCACCATTTGATACAACTGTCAGTGAACGTGTCTTTAAGATTGACCCCACCAGACTTAGTGGTACAGGCTTAACCGTACTTGATGTGTATTCAACCTTGCGTGCCTATAACGTAGGACTCGAGGCTGCTAGCATGAGTGACGCTGGTGAAGAGGTTCCTATTCAAGTCCGCATCAACCCTACTAACTTGCGTGATGAACAATCACTTCTTAGTCTGACCATCTTTTCACAAGTTCTCGAGCGCAGTATTCCTTTAAGTGAGTTAGGTCAGTTCGTCATTCAGGAAGCTCCAACCTCTATTGCCCGCATTGGTCAAATTTATACCTCAACCATTGATGCTAGCATCTTGCCGGACTCGCCTCCAACTTCGCAACTTCGTGGTGAATTGCGTGAAAGCTTAAAGAGTGCAGGTGTTTTTGATGCTCAGGTAACAGAAGGTAAAGGTGTAGGTCTTGATCTTACCGGTGATCTCATCTTCTTAACCCCAATTGCCTTTGCATTTGCTCTTCTACTAAACTATTTGGTGATTGCCAGCCAGTTTAATAGTTTTAAGTTTCCAGTTTATTTATTGCTAGCTGTGCCTTTGGCTTTGGTGGGTGCGTTGTGGGTGTTCTTTCTTACGGGTACGCCACTAGATTTGTTTGCAGTCTTGGGCATTATCATCTTGCCGGGCTTGGTGGTTAAAAACTCAATCTTGCTACTAGACTTAGTGGTCAATAAAGAAACCGAAGCCTTTGAAAATATGAAGCTCAAAGAGATGCTTATTGCAGCAGCTAAAACCCGCTTACGCCCTATTCTTATGACTACACTCACGCTCATTGCAATTAGTGCGCCGCTCTTGTTGGGTATTGGTGAAGGGGCAGAGTTGCGTTATTCACTTGGTCTAGTTATTGCTGGTGGTGTGACTTTCTCGGCACTACTTACACTGTTTGTTGTGCCTGCCGCATTTTACCGTTTTGAGCATAAAAAGTTTGATGCAGAACTTTCACAGCAGCGTCAGCCAGCATCCCCCAAGATGCAGGCTATGCCTAGTGCAACAGATTAAAGTCCAGTGTTAATCTAAAGTATGCCTTGTATCCTCGAGCCCTTGACGATTCGCCACGCAAGGATCGAGGATATTCCAGTACTCTTAGACCTCGAGCAAACCTTTCCTGGTGACCGTTTAGAGCGATCAAACTTTCGTTATTTTTTAACTAAGAGTAAAGCTGATGTTTGGATTGCGGAAGAAAAAAAATTAGTGCTGGGCGATGCGGTCGTCGTTTACCGCAAGGGTTCTAAACGGGCAAGACTCTACTCGATTGTTGTAAGCCCAGAAGCTCGAGGTAAAGGTATTGGGGCAAAGCTGCTAGCCCACGCTGAAAAGGCTGCAAAAAAGCGTGGATGCAGCCTGATGGGTTTGGAAGTGCGGGAAGACAATAAGGCGGCGATTGCATTTTATGGCTCGAGGGGGTATGAGCTTGTGGTTCGTGTCGAAAATTACTATCAAGATGGTGAAGCAGCGTTACGAATGGAAACGGTGCTATCCTGAACTATTTTTATTAAAGGGTCATTCCTGACAGATTACTGGTGATTTTGTTATTATCCTCATTATCGGGGGTTCTATGCGCTATCAAAGCTACTTGTTTGTTTATTTTATCGGGTTAGTGTTATTGCTTGCTGGTTGTCAAACAAAACCCAGTTCAAACGCTGATTTGGCTAGTTTAACCATTAATACTGGTAGCCTGACTCCGACTTTCAATCGTACAGTAACTAGTTATAGTTTGACTGTACCTAATTCCACTACTGACATTATTGTCACTGCAACACTAGCTGATAACAAAGCAAAAATGACCATCAACAATGTTACTGTTGCTAGTAGTGTGGCCAGCTCACCGATTGCATTAAGTATCGGCTTGAGCACTGTTACTATTGTTGTTATTGCCGAAGATGGTAGCTCTAAAACTATTACAATTATTGTCACAAGACTGCCACTTTCATGGACAAAACAGTTTGGTACTAGTTTGGAGGATGTTGCTTTATCAGTTGTAATAGATAGCTCTGATAATGTGATTGTGGTTGGATATACAAAAGGCAATCTTGAGGGGACTAACGCTGGAGATTCTGATGCCTTTATTCGCAAATATGATGAAAATGGAAATGTGGTGTGGACTAGGCAGTTTGGTACAAATGAGTTTGATAGCATAGGTGCGATTACTCTAGATAAATCAGATAACTTGATAGTAGTTGGGTTAACGTTTGGAGCACTTGTTGGTTTAAATGCTGGAATCAATGATGCTTTCGTTCGTAAATATAGCTCTGATGGAGCTATTTTGTGGACGAAGCAATTTGGTACTAGTGCTTCGGAGGGAGCTACATCTGTAGTAGTTGATAGTTCAAATAATATACTGATATCTGGAGTGACATTTGGGTCATTTATCGGTTCTAATGCTGGTCTTTCAGATACATTTATTCGCAAATATAGTTCTAGTGGAAACGTTATGTGGACAGGTCAATTTGGTACGTCTATGCAGGATAACGGTCATTCCATAGCAATTGACAAGGCCGACAATATCGTTGTGACTGGACAGACTTTTGGAAGTTTGATTGGTTCTAATGCTGGTTCATCAGACGCTTTTATTCGGAAATTCAGTTCAGGTGGTGAAGTTTTATGGACAAAACAATTTGGTACTAGCGATTTTGACACTGCTGCTGCTGTAGAAATAGATAGCTTGAATAATATACTGATAGTGGGAAATACTTTTGGAGTATTAGATGGTTCTAATGCAGGAGGTGACGATGCCTTTATTCGCAAATATAACCCTGCTGGTGACATAATATGGACAAGGCAATTTGGTACTAGTCAAGGAGATGAAGCTAATTCAGTTGCAGTAGATGATACTGGAAATGTTGTAGTAGTTGGAGAAACTACAGGAACTTTCGTTGGTCAGAATGTTGGTATTACTGATGCTTTTGTTCGCCAATATAAATCGAATGGAGACATAAGGTGGACAAAACAGTTTGGCACAAGCGGATATGACTTTATTAATACAGTTGCATTAGATAGCTCTGGAAATGTGCTAGTGTCTGGAGATACAGAAGGAGCTATAGTTGGTTCAAATTTTGGAGGCAGAGACGCTTTTATTCAAAAGATAGTTCCCTAGCTAGTAGAGTAAATAGAGGTTATCCCGTAGCTAAATACCGAATGATCTCATGATAAATCTCAGGATTGGCCTGATCTTCATTTCCTGCTTCAATCGAAGGATTATCATTCACTTCAATTACATAAAATTCCCCATCAATTTCTTTTACATCAATCCCATAAAGGCTTTTGCCAATAGCGTTGGCTGCCGCTAAAGATATTGTTGCTAGTTTTGGATTAACTTCATCTCTTGGAATGGCAATCACAGTAGCCCATTCACCATTATTGGTGCGCTCCATCAGTTTCCATTTATCCTGGGCAAACATATATCGCATGACTGCCAGAATTTTCCCATCTAAAGTAATCACTCGCCAATCAAATTCACTTGGCATGTATTGCTGCACCACGATGCGGTCAGCACGGCGCATAAACTTTTTACCGATTTTGACAAATTGTTCAGGAGTAGTAACTTTATCGACATAGGCAGAAAAACTGCTATTGGGAGCTTTTAATACCAGTGGGGTTCCCATGCTCTCAAAGAGTTCTTTGGCATTATCGGTGTTTACTTCATGAGCATTTAAGAAATGTGTATCGGGGATAGGTACATCATGTTCCATCAATCTGCTATACATATTGACCTTATCACAGCAAATCAGGATACTTTCGGAATGGTCAAGTACTTTCATGCCCCGCATTTCGGCACTTCTGGCTACCACATAGCTCGTATTAAGTGGGTCAGTAAGGGCCCGAATAAAGATGCCATCATAGTTTCCTAGATATTTCAGCTCGTTCTTAAACAAAAAATCGAGTTGATGACCCAGTTCAAAAGCCGCCAAACGAAAATTGGTCAAAGCGGTAAGCTCTACCGAAGAACGAATGGTATAGCGTTCGGTAAAAATGGCTAGCTTCTTTTTTAACTCTGCCATGAAGAACCTTCAGTTGGGCGTATCATGCCGTTATAAATGACTAGATTTGATAATTTGAACCTTAGCTTTGCCATGAGCCCATCTCGCTTAATAATTTCTTTTCGTTTAAGGTAAGGTCGCCATATTTTAGAGGCTCAATAGCTGAAAGCTGATACTCTTTGGCCACTACAATGACCCGAATTCGCATCAGGGGGATACGGAAAATCTCAAAGACATCTTGGGCAAAAATTTCGTAAGCTTCATTTAAACATTTACCCATCACGCAGCGCACGACATCAATACGATAATCGCCTTCTAGTTTTTGGCACAATACGGCATATTTACCAGTCATGGAAAGAGCTTTTCTGCGCTGCTCGAGATTTTCCTTTTCGGTTATTAGTTCGCCCGTACTAAAAAAGGGATTAACAGGATAGGCCATCATCGGCGGTGATGGCAGCTTGTCAGTAATTATGTCGTAGTGTGGGGTTGCCAGTTCATTCACCCGGGCCTTCTCCATGGCAATAGGAACCACATATGCGTCAAGAATATCCTGAGTGGTGGGAATGACCCCTACTTTAGATAGCTCTGTATCTAAGGAGTCATAATAGCCACTGGATAAATAGCTGTAATCGCCAGATAAATTAACATAGCGAATACCTTCTAAAATATCCGAGTGAAGTTTAAAGCGTAAGGGTTGGGTCAAAAAACTAGCGCGTAACAAGTGTTCAAAACAAGATTGCTATCTGCGCCATCATCACCTCTTATAAAGTTATAACAGGTTTACTAGGGGTGTATGCTGTGAAAAAGCTTAATTATCTTTGAGGTCTTATGGGTGTTTGAAAGGCGACAGCAAGAGAACTAGGCCAAGTTTATGTACAATCATCCTCTAAAATCGATCTAAGAGAACCCGTTATTTGGGTTTGCAGTAACATCACCTAAGCTCTCGATCAAGCCCTATTTTCTAGGCTTTTTCATAAGAAATTCCAAAATAAGGCTTTAAATTTGGTGTTTTTTAAGCATAACACAAAAAACACCATAAAAAACGGCTATTTATGGCTTGACATTTTCCAGAAAAGTATTAAACTGCTAGAGGCGTAAGAATATATCTTGTATAGATAAGTTCTGATGCACAACCAAGAAGGAGGAAGCATGGCTGTAAAAACTAAAACCGTTAGTAAAACCCAAATGGCTGATCTTCTCAGTCAAAAAACAGGTCACTCCAAGAAAGATAGTAAACTCTTTCTCGAGACCCTAATTTCAGAGGTAACCGTTCAACTTAAAAAGGGTAATACGGTTGCACTTACTGGCATGGGTCGTTTGACTGTCAAGAAATACAAAGCCCGTACTGCCCGTAACCCTCAAACCGGTGCAACTATTAAAGTACCTGCAAAGAAAAAAGTTCGCTTTACTGTCGCTAAAGACCTTAAGCAAGCTGTACTTTAATTTTTAGAACATAAGTATTTTAAATATCGGCGTTTGTGGGAACACAAACGCCGATATTCACTTTGGGTCGTTGCACTTTAACGTCTCTGTAAAGATGATTCTACCTGCTTCTAAATATAAATCATCTTCTTGGTCATACCTCCATCAATCACAAAATTTTGTCCAGTAATAAAACCACTTTCTTCTGAAATTAGGTAATCAATCATGCCAGCAATATGCTTGGGGTTTCCTACTATGCCAGCCGGATGCTGGGTTTTGTCGGTTTCGGTATGCTCAAAAGTTTGTTTTTTGCTTTGTTTTTGCCAATCCCTGGTTTCAATCCAACCCGGGCTGATGCAGTTGACCCGAATATCTGGCCCCAGGCTTATAGCTAAAGCGTGGGTTAGAGCTACAATGCCGCCTTTAGAGGCTGAGTAGGCTTCGGTGTTGGCTTCAGACATAAGGGCTCTGGTAGAAGCGATATTGATGATGTTTCCTTGGGTTGTTTTAAGATGTGGTGCGGCATATTTAGCACATAAGAAAGTGCCAGTTAGATTAACAGCTAAGACTTTATTCCATTCTTCAAGACTTAAATCTGTAATGGGTTTATTTATTCCTATTCCAGCATTGTTGACAAGCGCGTGGATAGTTTGAAAACGCTCGAGGGTTTTCTCTATGAGTTGCTTTACTGAAATTTCATTAGAGACATCAGTTTTTACAAAGAAAGCCTCAGGGATTTCCTGAGCAGCTTCTTGGTCTGGGTCGGCTATAACCACATTCCAGCCCTTTTCTAAAAAGTGCAGGCTAGTAGCTCTGCCAATGCCTTGTGCCCCGCCTGTGATGATAATGGTTTTCATGAGCTTTATTGTACAAGAGGTGATAGGTGACAGAGTTTTCCATCACCTATCACCCATCACCTGATCAGGATTTGATTCCTGGCTTGGCTCTGTAGACTCTGGTCACGTCACGAACTTTAGCTACATTTTCTTTAATAAACTGGATTTCCTTATCATCTCTTACATCTACTCTAAAGTGAATGCGGGCGGTCATGGTGTCGTAGACATCGGCGGCTACTTTGGAAGCCGATTTATTCATTTTTGCAATAATATCTAAAATATCTTTTAGTAGCCCTGGGCGGTCTACGGCCAACACTTCAAAATCAGCCGAGAAGACTTCATCACCTGGAGCATCCCAGGCAGCATTGATAAAGCGTTCTTTCTGGCTTAGTGAAAGATGCTTTACGTTGGGGCAAGCAATGCGGTGAACGGTAACCCCGCGCCCACGGGTGATGTACCCAATCACGTCATCCCCACGAACCGGTGAGCAGCATTGGGCCAGTTTGGCGGGGGCATCCAGACCTTCTACGAAAATACCTCCAATACCCCGTTTAATGCTGGGTTGGGCAGGGGTGCTGGGGGTTTTACTGCGTAATTCAGGAGCCAATTCTTCAAGTACTTGTTTGGTCGGTAAACGTTTGGCACTAATGGCTAAGAACAAGTCATCAGCAGAATCTGCTTTAAGCAAAGTTTTACTTACAGCCTCGATTTTGGCTTTACTCATGTACTGATTAAGGCTTAGATGTTTGCGTCTGAGGGCGCGTTCTAGGGTACGTTTGCCAGCTTCCAATTGATCTTGGCGTTCTTGCAGCCTAAAATACTGGCGAATTTTTTGTTTGGCTCCCCTGGTGACGGTAAAGTTTAACCAATCGATGCTAGGGCTATATTGAGAGCTGCGGTTGGTCAAAATTTCTACTCGGTCTCCAGTTTGTAGTTGATAATTAAGGGTCACAATCTCACCATTGACCCGTGACCCAATACAGCGGTGACCAATCTCGCTATGCACATGATAGGCAAAGTCAATAGGTGTGCTCCCACGCGGCAAATTCATCACGTCTCCAGCCGGAGTGAAGACCAAGACTCTCTCGGCTAGTAAATCGGTTTTAACCGTATCAACAAAGGCTCCAGCACTTTCGACAGAATCGTCTACATCTAGGAGTTGCTTCATCCACTCGAGCCTGCGCTTGATTTCTTCGGTGTCTTCTAGCCCTTGTTTATAAGCCCAGTGAGCCGCAACCCCAAACTCGGCAATCTGGTGCATCCTGCGCGTGCGTATTTGTACTTCGATAGGTTGACCTTTTAGACCGATGACTGTGGTGTGTAAGGACTGATAGCCGTTAGGTTTAGGAACTGCTACATAATCCTTAAAACGTCCGGGAATGGGTGTCCATAAGCTATGTACAATTCCTAAAGCGCGGTAGCAGACGGCTTTTTCATCGTCATCGTTGGGTTCACTATTCTTGCTGGGTTCTATTTTGCTAGGTTCAACCACAGCCCGAATAGCCATCAAATCAAAAATCTGATCTAGTCCTTTGCCATCACGCTGCATTTTGCGGTAGATGCTATAGAGGTGTTTGCTGCGCCCCGAGACTTCATACTTGAGCCCTTCTTGATTAAGGCGTTCTTTGAGTGACTCAATAGATTCTTGTACATAGGCTTCACGCTCGACCTGGCGCATCCGCACTTGGCGTTGCAGGGTCTTATAGCGTTCTGGCTCGAGGTAGATAAAACATAAATCTTCTAGCTCGTTCTTAATATGACTGATCCCCAGGCGGTGAGCCAGGGGAGCAAAAATTTCTAAGGTTTCTTTGGCAATTTTTTGTTGCTTATGCGGGGGCATAAAATTCAGCGTTCGCATGTTATGGAGTCGGTCGGCTAGTTTGACCAAAATAACTCTTACATCGCCGACCATAGCTAGAAGCATTTGTCGTAAGTTTTCAGACTGTTCGTCTTCGTAAACTCTTACCGTGAGTTTACTGATTTTGGTTTCACCCTCAACAATTTTGCGAACGTTCTGCCCAAATTGTGTTTCGATATCTTCAAAGGTGACCTGTGTATCTTCTACTGTGTCATGCAAGAGTCCTGCTAGTAGCGCGTCAATATCCAGATGCATTTCAGCCAAAATTTCGGTGACGGCTACAGGATGGGTAATAAACGGGTCGCCTGATTTGCGTTTTACACCACGATGGGCCTTTTCGGCAACCTGATAGGCCTGCTCTAAACGCAACAAAGCCCCAGAACCAAGATACTTAGCCTTGGCTTTTAGACTTTTGGGTAGTTCAGTGTTAGTAGTAGTTTCCATGGCCAATAAGCCTGAGGGAACAGGTTGACCTAGTGTAGCATCTCACAAGCAGCTTTAATTGTTAGGTTCAGCATTGTGGCAGAGGGCTAAGGGCAGAGAGCAGAGGGCAAAAGATAAAACTCTTAGCCCTCTGCTCTTGGTAATGCGCTAACTACTTTCAAGCTAGTAATCACTTGTCCCACATGCCGACTAGTGTGTTCACCGATGTGATAAAGAAGTCCAATGACTGTGCTAGGAAGGTTTTGTCTGCCTACATTTCTGGGTTCATAGAGTAAATTATCAGGGGTAGATTTTAGAACCTCGAGAGCCTTATTAATAGCAGCTCGAGCTTTTTCTATTAATACCTCAGCCGATTCACCAGCCACAGCTTCTTGTTTTAAGAAAGTGAGTTGTTCACTACTTAATTGCTGGCCTTGGGCATAGGTCAAGAGCCTATCAATGCTGCCTGTAATATGATTCAAGTGAAATCCTACCGAGGCAGCAGAGCCTACTTTAGACCAAAGCTGGTCTTGACTTAGCGATTGTGCTAGCTCGAGGTCTTCACTGGCTTGCAACAACGTATGTGCCACAGGCATCAGAGTAGGGGAGAACTCTGTGAGGGGTCCGCGTAACCAAAATTCTGTCATAAGAATAGGGAATATAGCAGGGAGGAGGTAGAAGAAAAACTACTTCCTGCTATATTCTCCCTCCTTTATTCTGTAACTGCGATTGCTTCTACTTCTACAAGAACATCTCTTGGAAGCCTAGCAACTTGAAAGGTGCTGCGGGCAGGTGGGTTACTGGTAAAGAAGGTGGCGTAGACTTCGTTAAAGCTAACAAAGTTATTCATATCGCTTAAAAAGCAGGTGCATTTAACTACCTGCTCGAGCCCTGAGCCTCCAGCTTCTAAAACAGCTTTAAGATTGGTTAAAACTTGCAAGGTCTGAGCTTTGATGTCCCCAGTTTCCATAGAGCCATCGGGTCTTAGTGGGATTTGTCCTGAGCAATAAAGGGTGTTTCCAGCTTTGACAGCTTGTGAATAAGGGCCTACTGCTGCGGGTGCTTGGTCGGTTTGAATAATGGTTTTCATATGTCCTCCAGAATCTAGTTTAACAAAAAATAGTCTGTATCTTATAAATCTTATAAGTGAACATTCATTCAGGGTTGGGAAAAGGAAATTATTAAAACTAAAGTGTAATCAAGAATATTAATAGGAAATCATGATGTTTTTGTAAATAAAAGTAGAGGTCCAAAATATGAAAAAGGTGACCGACATTGCTAAAAGGGGCCAACAAACTAAGGATAGCAAGGGCACAAACATTAAAGTCATACTAAGGAATATAATGAAATTTGAAAAAGCCATGCCTCGTAGTGATTGTATTTCCATTCCTGTGAGAATTCTTTTTCTACATAAAAAGAGTCCGTAATAGCCCCCACTTAATAAGAGAAGGATAAACATATTACCTAAAACGCTGTGATAAAAGGAAAGTCCAATTGATAGTTCATCAACACTTACAATGAATGAAAAGGCTGAAAAAGTAATAAAGGAAATAATCTGAGCTATCCATAGAATATACAGTGACCACTTTGTATTCCATACAATTGAAATACTTCTCCCCATTGCAGCAAGCATTCGATTGTTACTGATCAGATCTTCAGTATTAGGCACAGTATTCTCAAAGAAAAGCTGACGATCTTCTTTTGGATGCTGTAGTGCAGCAAATTTAATAAGGTTGTGGCAAAGTTTTTGCACATAGCCATGATTTCTTATCTGGAAAAAAATCTCATCCATAACAAGTTTGGTGGTAATCTTTTGAATTAACCAGACAACCAAACCAAGTGCGATTATACTAATGCTGACAAGTGCTGCTAGAATCACTGAAACACCCCAATTCTCATCCCTTGAAGAAAATCAACCTCATTGCGTATAGCCTGTTTTGCTTTAGTCATCCCCATCTCAGAAAGTTTGAAAAGTTTGCGTTTGGGTCTACCTTCAACTTTGGGGTCAATGTCCTCCCAGTCAAACTCGAGCCATTTCCCTTTTTCAAATCGCATCAATAAGGGAACTACGCTACCGTAGGAAACCCCAAGAATTTCTGCAATTTCATTGGCATAGAAGACTTTGTGTTGGTTATTTACGAAAATACTCAGGAACCTGAGTTCTAGTTGAGTGAATTTAATATCTGTCGCCATGACCTACTATAAACTACTTATAATACCTATGTCAAGTGAAATGTAATAGGGAATTTTTATTAATACTAGAGCTTAATTCAACCAATCTGAAGACTGATTCTTAGTCTTCCCACACATTAATTCTGGGTAAGCCACGTTCATCTTGTATTTTATCACTTATACTTTGTATAAATGTCGTTTTGGCTTTTGTGTAAGCAATAGAATCTTGGGCAAATTCAGTAGCGAGTTGGTCTTTAAGGTTTCCGTATTCATGCACAGCTTCAGGATGAGATCGCAGATAGTCACGCAGATGTCTTTCCTTGCGCTCATGCCAGGTTGAATGCTCAACAATATGTAAATGAAAGACTTGTTTACTTTCGTTCTGTTTGCGAAAAAAAAGACGATTTGACATTCCCATTTCAAATAAGGTGTAACCCAAGTTTTTAAGGGTTTTCAAGGGGGTATCTTGCAAATTAGCTATTGAAGCCATAATGTCAATAATAGGTTTGGCTCGTTGGCCAGAAACGGCTGTGCTACCAATGTGTTCAGTAGCTATAAAGTTTGTAATGGCTTCTTGCAGTATCTTATATTCAGCTTCAAAAATGATAGGCCAGGCTGGATCACAGCCAACAATATCAACAGATGTTTTTAACTTCATTGGGTTATTATACAAGTAATCTTGTCCTTGCTTAACGCCAGAGGGCAAAGACAACCAATAACAAAACCAAATACAATGATGCTAGTACCCACAAACGATAGGGGTACAAAGGATGACGTTTTAACTTTGAGGCCCAATCTTGGCGCGGGAAGGCTTCTTCAATTTTGCGAATGCCACTCATGGTGCTGCCAATAGTGACTGATCTGGGTTCTAAAAAACTTTCGGGCAAGGCATATTTTTTGTTGCGCTCTTCAACTTTTTGCACTTCTAGAATCACGGCTGTAATGTTATCAGGGCTGCCACGGCGATTGGCTTCATTCATGAGTTGTTGACTGGCTTCTTGAGGGCTGGCACCCTTGACGGTGGCTTTCATCTGGTCTTCGGTAATCAACATGCTAATGCCGTCACTGCACAAGAGCAAGCGGTCGCCTTCTTTAACATCAAAGTAAAGAACATCTAGCTTGACTTCTTGGTTTGAACCAAGAGCATTGGTAATCACATTGCGCAAGCGGTGACGGCGGGCTTCATCTTGGGTAATCACACCTTGGCGTACCTGCTCAGCGACCCAGCTATGATCTGAGGTGAGTTGGCGAATGTGATTGTCTCGAATAAGATAAGCCCTCGAGTCTCCTACATGGCCGACTAGACCCACTTGGTCATCAATAAAAACAGTGGTCAGAGTGGTTCCCATGCCCTGATGTTCGGGGTGTAAGCTCGAGAAATCAAAAATATCCAAGTTGGCGGCCTGAACCGCTTTGGCTAAGGCCGCAGGTGGATGATTATTGGTTTGCTCTAACTCTTCTTTAATAATATCAACAGCTTTGCGGCTGGCCACTTCGCCGGTTTTATGCCCACCCATACCATCAGCTACAACTGCCAAATATCCGCTATCAACCTCGCCCACATAAAAGCTGTCTTGGTTAATAGAGCGCACACGTCCGGCTTCAGTATGGCCGGCATAGGCAACCTTGGTTCCAGAACGACGAGCTTTGGTCGACATGGCTAGCATTGTAACCATTATTGACGATTGCCTACGAGTAGGGAGGATGAAACCTAACAAAGGGGCTAGGGACTGGGGATTAGAGACTGAAGATTAGGGGTTAGAAGATTTTCTCCAGCCCCTGACCCCTAATCCCTAGTCCCTGCTCTTGTTATGCTTACCTTTATGAAGTCTGCCTATGAAATCACCAACGACCTAAAACAAGGTCTGTATTCTGTTGAAAATTTAACACGTGACGTTTTGGCCAAAGCCGAAGTGGTGCAAAAAGACTTAAATGCATTCATTACCCTTTCTTCCCAGGCTCTAGAGCGTGCCCAACAACTTGATCAGCGTTTAGCTCGTGGTGAAGAGGTTGGTCCTTTGGCGGGTGTGCCAATCGTGGTCAAAGACAATATAAATACTAAGGGTCTAAGGACTACAGCAGGTTCTAAAAGCCTCGAGCATTTTGTGCCACCCTATAATGCCACGGTAGTAGAAAGACTCGAGCAGGCCGGGGCGATTATTATTGCCAAAGCCAACCTAGATGAGTTTGGCATGGGTGGAAGCAATGAAAACTCAGCCTATGGCCCAGTTAAAAATCCCTGGAATCCTGAATTTGTCCCTGGTGGTTCATCGGGTGGGTCGGCAGTAGCGGTGGCTGCGGGGGTTACGCCTATTGCTCTAGGAACTGATACTGGTGGGTCAGTGCGCTTACCAGCGGCCTTTAACGGCATGATTGGTTTTAAGCCCACCTATGGGCGGCTTTCGCGTTATGGGGTGATTGCTTTTGCTAGTTCTTTGGATCAAGTGGGTGTAATCAGTCAATCCACCAGAGATTTAGCTCTCACTATGGACGTTATGGCTGGCCATGATATCCGTGATGCTACCAGTATTCCCAATGATGTGCCGCGCTTTGTAAAAGCCTTGGATACTTCTGACCTTAAAGGATTACGCATAGGCATGATTAATGAGCTTTGTGCTAAAGGAAACAGTGATGGGGTGTTGGCGGCTTTAGATAAAACTAAAATCCTACTCGAGTCTTTAGGAGCCACCGTTACGCAAGTTTCTTTACCTAATGTGCTTTACGGGATTGCCACTTATTACCTGGTTGCACCAGCCGAAGCTAGCAGCAATTTGGCGCGTTATGACGCAATGATTTATAGCTCACGTTTGGGTGAAAACCGTCAGGGTCAAGCCGAGGTGATGATGAAATCTAGAGGGACTACTTTAGGCCCAGAGGTTCGCCGCCGTATTTTAATGGGAACCTACGCACTTTCATCTGGTTACTACGAGGCTTATTATGGCAAGGCTCTCAAAGTTCGCCACCTGATTGCTAACGATTTTGAAAAAGCCTTCTCTGATATAGATATTCTAATGACTCCAACAGGTCCATCCTCTGCTTATCGCTTTGGTGAAAAATCCGATCCACTAGCTATGTATTTAGTAGACATGGATACTGTAACGGCCAACCTAGTAGGGCTACCAGCCATTAGTGTTCCAGCAGGAAAAGCAGAAAATGATATGCCTTGTGGAGTCCAGTTCTTGGCTCCAGCCTTACAAGATGAAAAACTGATTGGGTTAACCGCAGTACTCGAGCAGGCTCTAGGTGATTCGTTTGCACCGTTAGCAAGATAAGTAAATAAGGATAAAGGAGAAAGTGGAAAGTGGAAAGTATGACCAGTTTGAGAAATCGTGCCATACTTTCCACTTTTTCCTTTGCACTTTTCCCTGTCTCAACCTATTGTTTCTTTAAGCACTTATTGCTAAACTTTGTACTTGTCTATGCCGAAGTGGCGGAATTGGTAGACGCACTAGATTCAGGTTCTAGCGGGCGCAAGCCTGTATGGGTTCAAGTCCCTTCTTCGGCACCACACTATCGTCACCAGATTTTTTTGCCGGTTCGCCTGCGCTAAAGTGCCTAGGTGGCGTGGCTCAGTCGGCACAGCCGACGCATTTTGCAAGCGAAACTCAACAGGGGCAACGTTTTTATAACTACAGTATACTAAATAATAATTCCCAATCCATGAACTACCAAGTATATAAACCAAGCTCAGATTTAGAATCACTCATAAAGTGCTACTGGACTTTAGAAGTTCCAGCCGAGAAAAATGCTCAAAAACAACGGGTTATACCTGATGGTTGTATTGAAATAGCTTTTATTCTTGGAGACGACATAAAGCGATATACTTCCAAAGGTGAATTTATCCTGCAACCCCGTGCTATGGTAATTGGTCAAACTATTGAGCCTTTTGATATCGAACCAACGGGATATGTCAATTCTTTTGCTGTTCGCTTTTATCCTTATGGCTTTGCAAATTTTGTAATAATACCGATTAAAAATTTAGCAAACAAAGAAACGCCGATAGAACTACTGTTTGGAGAAAAGCCTGCAGAAGAATTAGAACAAAAAATCATTCAAGCGACAGACACTAAAAAACGAATAGAAATTATAGAGGGCTTTCTTCTAGGCAAGCTTAATAACAAAGCAACTATTGACAGTATAGTAAGGTCAACAATCGACACCATATTGGCAACAAAAGGAAGTGTGCCGATAAACGCCCTACTTAAAGAAGCTCTATCCAAAAGAAGACAGCTCGAAAGAAATTTTTTAAAACAGATTGGTGTTAGTCCAAAACAGTTATGCAAAGTAATCAGGTTACAGGCGGCGTTAAAGATGCTGCTCAACCAAGAAGCTGAAAGCCTAACTAAAATCGCTTATGAAAGTGAGTATTGCGACCAAGCACATTTCACAAAAGATTTTAAAAAATTCACAGGAACCACACCTAAAGAGTTTTTTGAAGGTAAAGAAATGGCATTATCTTCACTTTTTTACAAGTAAATCAACGTGTCACATTTTTACAATAGATATTTTTATAATTTTTGTAGAATATGAACCATACGTTTAATTTAAAGGAGAACCATATGAATCGAAAAATTGGAACCATAATAATTGGTATTGCAGTCAATGATGTTAAAGAGGCTACTCGCTGGTATAAGGCTTTACTTGGCGATGTCGAGACAATGGAACCAGCACCTGGCACGATTGAATTGCAACTAGCGGAAAATGCCTGGCTACAGCTTGATGATACTGGCTATCTTGAAGTAGGTGGCGGGTCATCAATTGTTCGCTTTGGAACGAAAGATATTGACGCTGAACATCAGGTGGTAAAAAACTTACATCTGACGCAGACGATATTGAAACAGTTGAAGGGGTAATACGATATTTCGACTTTAAAGACCCTGCAGGCAACAAATTATCTTACTACCAGTTAATTTAGTTTACTAATACTTAGCTGCTTGCAGCAGGCGAACAGACAGAAAATCTGACTTTTCAACTAAAAAGAAACCTCGATGAGGGAATCTCGAAAATGAAACAAAGAGCGGTTTTTTCTGGTGGGTGCGGTCCAGCTTTGCTGGACAGGCGACAGGCCCTGTGCTTGTCGGCAATTTTCTTCAAAGTAGGTTCGAGTGGAGTTGTAAAATTTTACAAAAAAACTTTTAACAACAGGTATTATCTGGTCATCGCTTAGCTAAGTGATAACGGGATGATACCCCCTGCTAAAGGCTTTTTATCGTTTCGGCAACTTCTGCGCCATCAACGCAGCCTCAACCCTGTTTCTCACCTGAAGTTTTTGCAAGATGTTACTCATATAATGTTTGACGGTTTTTTCAGTAAGCCCTAATTCATTACCAATAGCCTTATTGCTTTTTCCAGCAGCGACCAGCTCGAGAATTCCGTATTCACGTTCAGTGAGCTCTTCAATAAGATTAACTTCTGCGGGTTTATTGATATCGCGCAACATGCTTGCTGCTAAACTAGGTGTGATGTAGACATGTCCGTCATAAACTGAGCGAATAATATTTTTTAGATCTCTCGAGCCTACACCTTTAAGCACATAAGCCTTTGCACCAAGTTTAAGCGCGGCTGAAACGTCATCTTCTTCCTCTGAGAAAGTGAGCATGATAATTTTTGTTACTGGGCAAGTTGCAGTGATGGCTCTGGCTGCTTCTAGACCACTGCCTGGCATATTGATATCTAAAAGAATAATATCAGGCAAATGTTTCTTGGCTAGCTCGAGAGCTTCTTGGGCATTTTCGCCTTCGGCTAACACAGTAAAATCATTTTCATTTTGTAAAGCCGCTGCTACACCTTCTCTAAAAAGTGGATGGTCATCAACAATCACTAGATTAATTTCACTCATAGATATCCTCACTTAAAGGTAATTGGGCTATCACTTTTGTGCCTTGCCCTAGACTTGATTGAACCTCAAACGATCCACCTAAACTCTCAACACGTTCACGCATTCCCATAAGACCAAGGCGACCCTCTTGCAAGTTTTTGATATTAAAGCCTGGGCCACGGTCACTGATTTCAATCAAGAGTTTGCTAGGACCATGACTCAACATTTCTATATTAACCCTTTGCTCATTACCACCACCATGCCTAAAGGCGTTGGTGAGGGCTTCTTGAACCAAGCGAAATAAAGTGACTTTGAGCGGGAGAGGGATTTGTTTGGGAAGGTTTTTGGTTTCTACACTAACTTGGCTTTGAGTTCTGCGCTCATGGTCGCGGATGACGCGCCCTAGGGTATCTAAAAGACTTAAAGACTCGAGTTCGGGCAGGCGCAAGCCACTGGCGATATTGCGAATTTCCTGAGTGGCACGGTTAAGCGACTGATGAATCGTGTCGATAGCTTTATTGTAAAACCCTTTTTTATTTTCCTCTACATCTTTTTCTAGAGCTGAAGCTACATTATCTAAATGGAGTAAGGAAAAACTCATATCTTGGGCAGGCCCATCATGAAGTTCGGCACTGATACGACGCAAAAAGCGTTCGTTGAGAGCAGCCGTTCTCGAGGCTGCACGTCTAACCCGTTCACTGAGTTCACTATTTTTCTCGAGTAATATATTAAGCTCATCGACTTTGGTATTCAGATCGGCTTGTTGTTTTAAGATGGTCCGATGTCCTTGCCGAACAATACTGACGAGTAAGCCATAGGTACTTAACATAATCAGGGCCACAATGAACCGACTTTGCCTTTGGGCAGAAGATACTGTTTTTTCTAAGTCATCGATGGTTTGATAAAACTCGACAACAGCAATAACTTCATCGCTACCTTCACGGCGGATGGGAATATACATTTCTAAAAGACGTGAAAATTGTGCTTTGAGATTAGCATTTTCGGCATCACTCAAATTACTAATATCTGCTGAGATATTTCCTTCCCAGGCTTTGATCTGATCGGCTTCTACTGGAAAGGTTTGGCCTTGTCTATCACCGAAAACAATTTTGCCACCAGGTGCCCAAATTTTGAATTTGACAACATCAGCTCCTAAAGATGTTTCTGTTAAGAGCCGCTCGATCCTCGAGAGATTATTACTTGAGATAAAATCTTGAGTTGCTAGTTCTTGTAAAGGTGTCACTACAAAATTTTCAACAAAAAGGGCTGAGTCGGCAGCTACACGATTTATGACATTAGCTTCAATTTCCCGGCCCACCCACCAAGCTAAAATAGCCATCGCTAGAAGCATGACCAGCAGTGCTGCCAAACTGTAACGCTGAACAAGATTAAGTTTTTGAAACCATTCCAGCATAATCCCTCAATTGCCTTGACCTATTATTATTATATAGGTAGTACCCCATACCATTGTTTACACTCTGAAGATACCATCTTAAACGCTTTGTGGTTGCTGTGTGAGCAAGATTTTATGTAGGGAAAGGATGACACGAGGTATCCGACCAAAGTCCAGTATTTCCTCCGACCTTAGAGGATTTGCAAGTGGGTGTGTTTTTGACAAACTACTAGATGAAAGACTCAGTACACCAAATCCAAACTGAGTTGAGAAGTTGTAGGAGGATATTATGAAAACACGTTTACTGGTTCTAGTTAGTCTGTTGTTACTCTTTGTTGCAGGTTGTAGCACCCAAGGCCCCCAGGAATTAGATGCTCAGAAAGTACCTGTTCGCTTGGCTATTCTTAAAGGTAGTGCAGCCTATCCAGCCGTTAATGGTAAAGCTACCTACAAAGTAGATAACAACGGCATTCGTGAATTCCAGGTAGAACTCGAGGATGCACTCACTCTAAAAGGCAAAACCCTAGGTGTTTTTGTCAATGCAACCAAAGTAGGCTCTATGACTATTAACACTTTTGGTGATGGCAGATTAAGCCGTGTAGGTGCTGCTGCTCCGACTATTGCTTCTAGCTCAAACCCCACCATTCGCATTAGAACTTCCACAGGTGCTCTAGTTGCTTCAGGTGTGATGAATCAGTTTAGATAGCTCCTCGCTTATCTCCCCAAACAGGGCTTTAAAGCCCTGTTTTTGTTGGGTTTCAAATGACCCAAATAAAATGCTAAAAGTACAAGTCAGGCCTTGAAGATTTTGAAGGATGATACTTTTTCAGACTAAAGTCGGTATGGTTCTTAGACCATCGCCCATTACAACTTAGAACAGGCTCAAATAATAATAAGCGCATCTCAAAAGCAGGATCACCCTGCACAGAAAGGATTCATCATGAAAATACGTCTCTTCACCCTTCTAAGCCTTTTAACCCTACTTATTGCAGGTTGCGGTACTCAGCCTACACCTCAAGATATTGAGTCTCTTAAAGGTACAGTTATAAGTACTTTTCTTAGAGGTAGTCCGTCATATCCTTTTACAACAGGGAAGGCTAAATATTCAGTTAATGGTAATGAGCGGGAATTCCAAGTCGAAATGGAAACGGTTTGCTATTACAACTACTGTGGTCCAGTCAATGTGATAGGAAAAGCTGTGCGTGTTTATGTCAATGGCTCTCTTGTTGGTAGCATGAGGGTTTCTGCTTTGGGTCTTGCTCGTTTGAACCGGAATACTGAACGCGGTCAAATTGTTCCAAATATTGCAGTAGGCTCACTGGTTGAAGTCAAAACGACAACTGGTCTACTGATCGTATCAGGCAAATTCTAAATATAAACTTTAATTGGATATAGAAAACATGAATCAGGCGCAAGTTCTTATGCTCACACAATATAAGCCTAAGAATTCGTGCCTGTCTCATAGCTGAGTTTTCTAGGTATTCCGATCTTAGTCAGAATCGCTGTCCGACTATTGACGATAGGTGTCTAAACAAGATGTGCTTTATGCTCGAGTTGCTACTACTTTGTTAAGGAGAAAACGCCGTGAAAGACGACACGCTAGACCCCAGCAAGGGAACTTGGGACGAAAAGGCCCTAAGCCGACGAAAGCTACTAGAAACAGGCTTTTGGGTTTTAGCTGGAACTGGAACCGTAGCCACGATAGCAGCCGGATCACTTTACCTTATTGGAGATTCCTTAGAACCCAAAGACCAGAAATGGGTAGAAGTAGGGCCGGTTGCAGACCTCGAGCTTGGCAAAGTCCACCGAGTCAATTATGGCGTAAAAGCCAAAGATGCCTGGCTCAATGTTGAACGTCAGGGTGTGGTCTATGCTTTTTCTGAAGATGGTCAAACTTTTATAGTTTTAGATGCTACCTGTACCCATTTGGGCTGCTCAGTAAGATGGAAAGAAGAAGATAATGTATATGCTTGCCCTTGCCACGCTGGAACCTTTAGTCGTGAAGGTGAAGTTCTGGAGGGTCCACCTCCCAGACCCCTGGTCAAACTAGAAACTAAACTCGAGGATGGAATCTTGAAGGCTCTGGTTTAGTATGTCTAGGTCTAAAATAAAGATGCCTAGGTCTAAGTTGCCAGAGTCGTCTGATCTATCAAAAATGTCAAAATTTAGTACTTGGTTAGAAGATCGCACAGGTTTAGTCAAACCCTTTCGTGGGTTTTTGAATTACCCTGTACCCGTCTATGTACATAAAAATTTACTTTACACCCTAGGTGGTCTCACGGCTATTACCTTTATCCTGCAAATCGTCACAGGTGTCTTGCTGATGTTCTACTATGACCCTAGCTCCCAAGAAGCCTATAACAGCGTGGATTATATTACTTATCAAGTTCCCTTGGGCTGGTTGGTGCGTGGGGTACATCACTACGGCTCGAGTGCCATGGTGATTTTAGCTGCTTTGCATATGCTCAGAACCTATTTTATGAGTACCTATAAAAAACCCAGAGAACTCAATTGGCTTTCAGGGGTCTTCTTGCTTTTACTGGTTTTTGCCTTTGGGTTTACTGGATATCTCTTGCCCTGGGATCAAAAGGGCTATTGGGCTACCAAAGTTGGTACAGAGATTGCTGCCTCGGTTCCCTTTATCGGCACTTGGATTATGCAACTGATGCGTGGTGGCGCAGAATTAGGGCAAGCCACCTTAACTCGTTTTTATGCTAGCCACGTCATGCTTTTACCGGCCATGATGATTTTATTTATTCTGATGCATATTTTGCAGTTGCGCCGTCATGGGAATGCACCACCGATTACTGAACGCGCCAAAAAGAATGCCAATAAGTTTGTTCCCTTTTTCCCGCATTGGGTAGTTACCGATACCCTTTTTGGTTTAGCCCTTTTAGCCTTGCTGGTTTACCTAAGCTGGACCAGAGGCGCACCTTTAGAGTTTCCTGCCGATCCAACTGCCAGTGATTATGTGCCCCGTCCTGAATGGTATTTTTTATTTTTATTTCAAGCTCTTAAATACTTTCCTGGTCCTTTAGAGCCCATTGCATCGGTATTTATTCCTTTATTAATTTTTGCGGCCATGATTGCTTTACCATTTCTTGATCGCAGTGAGGAGCGTCGTCCCTGGAAGAAACCCATCACTTCGGGTATTGCTATTTTACTTACTGGCATTATTGTTCTTTTAACCATTTTAGCTTGGTAATTTTTTAAGGAGGAAGTATGAAAAAAATTGTGTTGTTAATGTTTTTACTTATTGCGTTTGGTCAGGCTCAGAATACTTTGACGGCCGTTAGTGTCGATGAGGCAGTTCTAGATGCTAGTGCTGCGTTTTGGGCTGATGCACCAAAACTCGAGCAGGCTACAAAATCTACTTTCCCAGATAAGCCCGGTGGACCGGTCGTAACCCTGCAAGCTGCTCATGATGATGAGTTTATTGTGTTCCGTGCCGAGTGGGAAGATCCTAGCGAAACCATTTTGAAGCATGTGTGGACTTGGGACGGAAGCACCTGGACACAATCAGAAGACGATGAAGACCGCCTAATGATTACTTGGCCTATCGGCAACAATGCTGCATTTGCCAGCAAAGGTTGCGGGGCTGCCTGTCATATAAGTGAAGATGGAACAAGTGCATGGATGGGTTCGGATAGCGAAGATGTGACTTACGATAACTGGCACTGGAAGTCTGCGCGTACCAATGCAGCAGGGTATGTTGATGACCAATGGTGGGGTGTTAAAGGCGACGACGAAGAAACTGGTCGTAAAAATGATGCTAAAGATAGTGGTGGCTATGCCGATAACGTTATTGAAGATGGAAGTGGTCCTGCCTTTATGAGCAGCGAAGGAACTTCTGCGACATTTATCTTTAAGGGCAAAGAAATTCCTATAGATACGGCATCTTTGAAAGTAGGAGACCGTATTCCAGCCTTTGTAATCGAACCTGCTGTGGGTTCACGGGGCGATGTTGGAGTGATTGGAACTTGGCAAGATGGTAAATGGGTTTTGGTCATGCGTCGGCCACTCACGACAGGCAACGATGACGATGTTGAGTTCATTATAGGTAAGCCTTTACCTTTTGGAATGTCAGTGATTGACAACGGTGGCGAGTCTAACCATAAAGTAACTGCTGATAAATTAGTGCTGGACTGGAAATAAGCGTTAAGTAAATTTAGAAGCATGTTTCGACATGAGTCAGGTGCGAAATTTCGAGTTCACATTGTCGTGAACTCGAAATTTCACAATCAGTCGTCATTGCGAGGAGCGTTTTAGTGGTAAAAGGTGCTACAGATAATGTTTGATAAGTCGTTTGCAGTAAACGAGCGACGAAGCAATCTCAAGTCACTTATTTTGTAGCAACCTCAGTGAAGGGAGATTGCTTCGCGGATGCAGCAATGACTTACTTTATCAGTATTGAATACTTCTTAGGCTCGCAATGACAAATTATTGTGCAAACGGCGCACATTGCGCCGTTTGCACTAAAAATTCGCACCTGACTCATGTTTCCTTTTTGGCTGTGAAACCAATTTTGAGAGGTTTTTCTCAAATACTTTGTTGTGTGGTGGGTAAGATCACTAAAATTAAGGAATTTGTAAGGGCTTGAACCCTATGATAAGCCGTATTGTCCTCGAGGGCCTAACAAATTCTCGAGATTCTAAGAGACCCACTATGGCCCAGGACCCTTCCACATCTAAACAATTCAAATGGTTTTCTTCTGGTAATAGTGTTTTTTATCTCATTATAACGATTGTTTTAGGCACGACCTATGCAATTGTTGCCCTCGAGAAAGCTGCTAGCAGTCATAGCCAATCGATTCCACTCATCGGTAAACTTAGTGAAAAAGCCTATCAACAGAGTGCTCTAGAGTGGCAAGCGATAGCTGAAGGGTTATCTGAGGAAATTGAAGAGGAGTTTCGGGAGGCCCAGGAAGAGTCAAAAGAAATTTTTGAGGAAATCAATACCTTAGAACATCAAGATGATTTCTTTGAGGGTTGGCTCGAGCGCAGTGGTGATGATCACGCAGCAGATGAACTAACCTCTGCATTTGAAACCTATCAATCAGCGGTCAATGAAGAATTCGAGCTGCTTGCCGCAGGCGATATTGAAGCTGCCGAGACCCTTGACGAAACCGAAGTTGATCCAGCCTTCGAGAGCTTTATAGAAGCAGTCAATGAGGCTATTGCTGTTCAGACAGCTTCGTCCAAAAACTTTCGCCGCATTACCATAGGCGCAGAAGCATTTGTTATTGCACTGATGGCTACTTTAGTGGGTTGGCTCTTGTGGCGACTTCAGAAAAATCGTCGCCTCACCGCTTTAGCTATTTCTGAACAGCGCACCTTGCAGCAGATCAATACTTTGGTTCAACACGCTTCGGATATCATTATTCGTTTAGATGACCAAGGCAGAATTCGCTATCACAATTCTGTGCTTGAAACGACGCTTGGTTACACGGGCGCGGATTTACAGTCGCGTAGCTTTTGGGAGTTTTTGCACCCTTTAGACTTGTTAAAAGGGCAAGAGTGTCAAAAGAATCTGTTGGCGTGCCCGGGGAAAGTCTTTCACTGTGAAATGCGCCTTCAGCACCATGATGGCAGTATCCGCAACTTAGAGATTCACGCCAATAACCTCCTGCACGACCCTGACTTTGGCACGATTATTTTTAACGCTCGAGATATTAGTGAGCGCAAGGATTTAGAAGAGCGGCTCGAGCATCAAGCCTTTCATGACCCGCTCACAGATTTGCCCAACCGCCGATTGTTGCTAAGTCGGCTCGAGCACGCCCTAAAGCGTTCACAACGCCGAGCACAACCGGTAGCTATTTTATATTTAGACCTAGATCGCTTCAAAGCTATTAACGATGGTCTAGGGCATAGTTTTGGAGACCAACTGTTAGTAGCAGTAGGCGCACGTCTTAAAAATTATTTGCGTATTGAAGACACCATCTCCTGTTTAGGAGGCGATGAGTTTTGTATCTTGATTGAGGAGGTTTTTGATAAAGCTGAACCCGTGCGTTTAGCAGAGCGTATAATCGAAGCTTTCTCCACACCCTTTAGGATTGGCGAGCACGACCTCTTTGCTAACACTAGTATAGGTATTGTTCTAAGTTTAGGTTCGTCTGATTTAGAAACACAAAGTAATGCCCTCGAGGTTCTGCGTTTTGCTGATATTGCCATGTACCGTGCTAAACAAAAAGGTAAAGGCCGCTACGAAGTTTATGATGCCTCATTGTTAAATCTGGCCCCTGAACAACTCAGGCTCGAGGTCGAGTTGCGCCAGACTGTCGAACAAGGGTGTGGTTTTCAACTTCATTATCAACCCCTTATTGATATTAAAACGGGTCAGCTTAAAAGCCTCGAGGCTTTAGTGCGTTGGCAACACCCAACCCTTGGCATGATACCACCCCTTCAATTTATTCCTCTCGCTGAAGAAACGGGTCTTATCATTCCTTTAGGGCAATGGGTTTTAGAGACTGCTTGCCGTCAAGCCAAAGCCTGGCAAGACGAGTGTGGTATTCCCTTTAGTATTTCGGTCAATCTTTCGCTTAAACAATTAAGGCAGCCAGATTTTGTTGAGCGTGTTTTACATACCTTGGAACACACAGGGTTGGCTAGCCAGTATTTAGAACTCGAGATTACCGAAAGTTACTTAATGGAAGATGTGACGATGCTGAGTAAGTTAGAGGAACTCAAAGCCGCAGGTATCGGATTGGCCATTGATGATTTTGGTACGGGTTACTCAAGCCTTGCTCACCTCAGGCACTTTCCGGTGAATACTCTAAAAGTTGACCGCAGTTTTATTCAGAGCTTAACTAGCCTTAAACAAGAAGCAAAAGGAGATGCTTTTATTGTCGAGGCAGTGATTGGTATGGCGCGGGCCTTGCAACTCAATGTGGTAGCAGAAGGTATTGAAACCAAGGAGCAACTCGAGCGTCTGCGTGAACTTGGTTGTGACATAGGACAAGGGTATTATTTTTCCAAACCCATGCCTACGGATAAAGTGGTTGCTTTTTTAATGAATTCTATAACTTCAAAACAAGATCGGGTACTAGCATCTAAAAATACTTAAAGGACTCTAGGCTTTTAGGTTTGTAAGACTGTAGATGCATATGGAATATGGTATTTATCTACAGTTTTTTGTACTAACCTTTGACTAACCTCTTCACCCTAAGCTACATCTTGAAAGAAAGGAGAAAGAGATGAAAAATATTTTATGGATAAGTTTGCTGCTGTTAAGTGTATCGAGCTGGGCTGGAGCTAAAGATGAAAACCCCAAGCTCGAGAATGTTTATATTCTTAGCCTTGATGTAGAGGCTATGACTCTAAGCATTGAGGGTATGGATTTTTGGGTAGATGCACAAACCAAAATCGAAGACGAAAACAGTAATAACATTAGTTTAAGTGACCTAAGCGTTGGTGACAGGATAGAAATCTGGTTTGATAGGTCAAACCTTAATGATGCTGGTTTTAGCTATGCATCAAAAATAGAAATTGATAATTGATCAGCTTTTAGAAGACGAATACTCGAAGCGGGGGCGTTTTACACCCCCCTCTTTTATTGTTTGTGACCTATGGAAAATGTTTAGAATCATGTATATACTGTATAATTATGCCTAGTAAAGAGTATCGCCAACGAATCATTGAAGAAGTGCTCGAAGAATGAATTTGTAGCTACCCAAGCTGATATTGCCGAACATTTGGCCAAACGTGGAATTAAAGTGACTCAAGCCACCATCAGCCGTGATGTAACCGAATTGCGCTTGGTTCGTATTCCTACTGGTAACGGCCAACATCGTTACCGAGCTACCCCACTCTCGGCCCAAGAAGATGTAATGGATGAACTTGGTCAACGCTTTAAGCTCTTTGTGCGCCACTTAGACCGAGGTGAAAATATCATTGTAGTCAAGACTGATGAAGGTCACGCTGTAGGCATTGCTTATGTGATTGATAAACTAGATCGTGAAGAGATTGTGGGAACCCTAGCTGGGCAGAACACTATTTTGGTGATTACCCGCAACAGCAAAGAAGCCAAAAGCGTCTTGGATGATTTTGAAAAACTTTTAGATTAGAAACCATCTCAAAAGTCGCTTTTCTTTTGAAATAATGTATAGAGAAAGCGACTTTTGCGACCCGTGGGAGTAAGATTAGACCAACTTAAAAATGTGAAATAAGAATTTTGAGATGAGTTCTAGTTTTCTAATCCCAGATTTAGCATGATTGTATTGATTTTGGTTTTAATATCTTCAGACATAATAATTTTATCGGGCCAAGCTCTGGTAAAACCTTCACTGGCTAGTTTGGGAGTGCCGTCCATAACAAACACGGCTTCACTAAAAGTGTTGTGCAAAATTTGAACATCACGTTCAGGGTCAATGTTATTTAGCAAGGTCCAGATGCAATCTTCAAAGTCTCTTGGATTGGTTTGATGATCTAGGATGGCAATAAGCTTTACACCTTTAGCTCGAGCTTGTGAAACTGCCCATTGACCTAATTCTTGTCCTTGCTTGGCTTTGGTTTTTTGAGTAGCGATAAACCAGAACCCCCCTGCAATTTGATGTTGGTCAAGAATATCGCTATGGATAGGCAAATCTTTTGCGCTTAGTTCAGAGTTGGGCTGCCAATCCTTTGCTAGCCCTTCTTCTACCAGTCCTTCTTCTTGATGTTTGCGAGTGCCATCAATAATGAGTTTACTGCCGTAACTCCAGGAACGGCTGCTGTGGTCAAGCACGTCAGTGGGGCCTTTGGCAAATTGCGAATCTCGTCCGGGTACAGCGTTTTTAAGAACGGTGCGCCAGAACTCGAGATGATTTTGGGGTTTTATAGTTTCATCGCTTACTAAAAGCACTTTGGCAAACATCATTTGTCCAAGACCCAAAAGCCCGTTAGCAACTTTATAGGCTTGCCCAGGATAAGATTTTTCAATGACGATATTTACTAAGTTATGGGCAATGCCTGCTGGTGGCATGTGATAGTCCTTGATTTCTGGCAGAATCAGTTGCGCCGGCACTAAAAAAATGCGTTCGCTGGCTTCAATAAGATAAGCATCTTCCATAGGTGGGCGACCTACGATAGTGGCAGGATAAACTGGATTCTTTCGCATGGTGATAGCAGTAACATGGAATGCAGGATACAAATCCTCCAAGGTATAAAAACCAGTGTGATCGCCAAAAGGCCCTTCGGTGCGCCAGGGTTCATTGGGGTCAACATAGCCCTCGAGAACAAACTCGGCTTGTGCAGGAACCCCTAAATCTATAGTGATGCCTCTACAAACCTCGAGGCTTTTCCCACGTAAGAAACCCGTCATAGAAAATTCGTTGATGCCTGGAATGGGTGGAATGGGTGCTGTTGCAGCATAAGTGAGTGCAGGGTCACCACCAAGCACCACTGCAACCTCGAGCATCCTACCCAGTTTTTTTGCCTTCTCTAAATGCCTAGCACCCGTTTTATGGCGTTGCCAGTGCATCCCGGTAGTATTTTTATCAAAAACCTGCATACGATACATGCCGATGTTGTAGTCATTCGTTTCTGGGTCTTTGGTAATCACTAAAGGCAGCGTGACAAAGGGCCCACCATCTTGGGGCCAGCAGTGCAAAACAGGAAGTTTGCTAAGGTCAACTTCATCACCACGCCAGATCACTTCTTGCACAGGACCAGTTTTAACCCGTTTTGGTGGAAGCGAAGCTAGTTCTTTAAGTTTGGGCAAATTGGAAGCTAGCCCCAATAACCCACCACCAAGTTTGACATCTAAAAGTTTACGGATGCGGTTGGCAATATCGTCTAAGTCATTCACGCCTAGAGCCATCGCCATGCGTTTGCGGGTTCCGTAAAGCCCAATCACCAAAGGAAAATCTTTGCCTGGGATGTTTTCAAAAAGTAGTGCAGGACCACCTTTTTTGACCATGCGGTCGGCGATTTCGGTGATTTCTAAATAGTGGGATACCGGTGTTTTGATGCGGATAAGCTGGTTTTGAAGCTCGAGTTCTTTGATAAAACTCTGGAGGTCTGGGTACATGGGTCTAGGATACGGTTTAGAGCTTATTCAGACCGATGGTTAGGGTACAAAGTAACTGGGTTTATGGATTGCAACCCAATTGCAACCCTAGTTTGCTTTACTGATGGAGTCGCTTTATAAGCGCAAATTCTAAAGGAGGACAGGTATGAAGAGGTTTTTAATAGGCATAGGGTTAGCTATCTTTCTGTCGGCATGTAACATAGGGGCTTTGCCCATGAAAAATGAGCCCCTAGAAGCGCAAGCCAATTTTTGGCGGTCAGTAGGGAGTAATATCAATCAGGATGGTTCCAGTAATTTATTGCCTGCACAAGCCATTTCACTTGATAATAATGATAACCCCTATGTTGCTGCAAGAGGTGCCCAGAATTTTTCCATTCCCAGCTATGTCAAGCATTGGAATGGAAACAATTGGCAAAGAGTTGGTACTTTTACCAAGGATATTTCAGCCCTTAAGGTAGGGAGTGATGGTGTCCCTGTTGCATTGGTTACTGCACCTGTTGATGGATGGGGAACTATTGCTGTAAACCGATGGAATGGCAGTAGTTGGACTGAGTTAGGCAGCCTGCTGAGGCGTACGAGTCCAACACCCTCGAATCCGGTAATAGCTAACCTATCGTTTCTTATTCTAGACAATAGTAATAACCCAATTGTTGCTTTTGAAGAAAAAATTTATGAGTTTAGTCCTGTATTTGGATTGATTCTGATATCAAAGAATCTATATGTTAATCGTTGGAATGGTAGTACCTGGATACCACTAGGGGGTTCTTTAAGTAGTTCTTTTAATACTTTTTCATTAGCTTTGAATGCTACAGGCAATCCAGTTATAGCCTGGTCTAATAGTTCCCAAAACAGGACATTTTTTATGAAGTGGAATGGTAGCTCTTGGGTAAGCATAGCAGAGCCGTTAATAGATACCTATACGGGAAATGATGCTTTTGTCCTAGATAATTCTGGCAATCCTGTTGTTGCTCTGACTCGTTTTGAGTCCTCCAGAGATGTGCTTTATGTACATCGCTGGAATGGCAGCTCCTGGGTTCGGGTAGGTGGTGCGCTTAACACTAAAGCACAGTCAAATAGCTATAGTTTTGCCCTAAAGGTTGATCCAAGTAATAATCCGGTAGTTGCTTTCTCACAAAATACCAACACCAATCCAAGCAACTATGATGCCTATGTCAAAAGCTGGAATGGCACAAGTTGGCAAACACTGGGTGGTGCGCTGGATTCTGCGCTTGGAAATTCAGCTTTTTCGGTTTCATTGGATTTAGACAACTCTGGTAACCCTATTGTCATCTGGGAGGAAGAAGAGTCCATTACCATCTATGTCAAACGCTGGCTTGGGGATCACTGGGAAGTTCTTAGTGGAAATCTCAAGACATCTCCAAATAATGATATTGCTGACCCTTCAATAGTAGTCCCAATTAATACAGGAAACCCTATGGTTGCCTGGCAGGAATTTAACGCTTCAAACCCAGGAGATATTTATGTAAAAGAATTCAAAAACTATGCCTGGACAGCTTTTGGAACTGTGCTCGATATAGACCCCAATAATAAAGCCTTTAGTCCAGTTATGAGTGTTGCAACAAATGGCAGACCAGTGGTTAGCTTCTTGGAGACGGATAATACCAATGTCACCAGGGTCTATAACAAACGTTGGGCTGGAAGTAGTTGGATTACCAACGGTAGTGCGCTCAATGTAGGTACGAATACCTCAGCATTTGAAGTAAGTATGAAGCTCAGAACTGATGACAGACCTGTTGTAGCCTGGAGTGAAAGTTCTATCAGCAATGCCAATAACCATGACATTTATGTGAAACGTTGGGGTAGTACATGGGTTGCTATAGGTACTGCTCTAGACACAACCCTAGCCAGGAATGCTAAAGAACCCTCACTTATGCTTGACACCTCTGATAATCCTATCGTTGCCTGGTCAGAATTTGGCGGAACAGGTCAGTCATACAACATTTATGTAAAAAAATGGAGTGGGACTGTATGGGTGTCTTTGGGTGGAGCATTGGATACGACCCTATCAGCTAATGCCCAAACTCCAGTTATTGCTCGAGGCTCAGACAATAATCCTATCGTTGCCTGGTCAGAGAGCGGCAACATTTATGTTAAGCGTTGGAATAGCACTACCTCAGCTTGGGTGGCGATGGGTTCTGAAGTTGATACAGTTGTAACTAGTACAGCTACCAGACCAAGTTTGGCCATACGAAATGATGGGAGACCCGTTATTAGTTGGCAAGAAGCCAATAACATCTATGTCAAACGCTGGACTGGTAATACTTGGACGGCAATAGGCGGTATCGTTGATGCAGTTCAAAATAATGCTACTAAAACACCTGTGTTAGCTTTGCGTTACGACAATAAGCCCTTTGTAGCCTTTCCAGAACTTGCAGGGACCTTAAATGATTTGATTGTTCGAGAGTACTGTTGTGCATTCTGAACGGAGTCGGGAGCTGGTTTTGGCACCGAAGACAATATCACTGAGATTTACCACTATCTGGACACTTTGTTTGCCAGAGTTGAAGTGAGGTAAGAATGTCTAATCAAACAATAAAAATACTGTTTAACCTAGTCTGGTTACTTACTCTTATAGCTTGTGCCCCTGCGATTCAGCAAAAAGACCCTCTTAATGATCCCCAATATGATCTTGTACCTCAAGAGCTTGATGCAGAAGTGAATGATTTAAAAATCCATTATGTGCTTGTAGATGAGGTTCTCGAGCGCAAACGAGCTATTCCCTTTCGCTACACTTATGAAAATAACGTTTGTACAACCCGTATAGACATAGGCTATCGCGCTTTTAGAACGGCTGTTTACTTGTCGGTAGGATACTGCCTTTATTTACAACAGTATGGACAACCCACAAATACAAATTTCTATCATCGAGTAGCAGGGGCTTGGCTCGATGAATATACCAAGGTTTGTGGTTACCTTTTGGCTCCCCTTGGTTTACCTATGAATGATGGTAAGTGTGCATCCATCCCAACACTCAAACAAGCTCTTAGTGCACACCAACTATATTAATCCTAAAAATGAGGCTCTAAGAACAGCAGCCTCAAAGTGTTGATTGACTATAAACGCTTAATAAACGAAAGGTTTAACGGGGTTCTTAAATTGCAACCCAATTGCAACCCTGATTTGCTTTACTAAAAGTGCAAGTCAAATTCAGAGAGGAGAAAGGTATGAAAAAAGGTTTTATAAATCTATATCTGGCAAGTTTTTTATTTTTGCTACTGGTAGCTTGTGGGGGAGGTGGCACGGAAAGCAAGATTCCTGCAATACCCTCAAATGTAACGGCTACCCCAGGCCCGGGTTATATCACCGTGACTTGGAAAGATAATAGTGATGATGAAACGGGGTTTATTATCTATAGAGATGATGGCTCGAGTGCTAGCCTAAATACCCAGGCAGCTACTAAACTTAAAGAGGTAGAAGCAAATACCACAGAGTTTATTGATACCGATATAGAGCTAGCCAAAAACCACCGCTATAGTGTGGTAGCTAAAGGAGAAGAAGGTAATTCGGAGCAGCCCCCGCTAAGTGAAGCTGCCAAAGTAGTTCAGGGTGTTGATTTGATGGTGGGAACTCTGAACCGTCATCCCTTCGAGGACAGCTTCGGTACAGCCTTTGGCGTTTATTTTTTCTTTTCGCGTACTAGTTTAGTCGAGGGTGATCTCATTATCACTATTAAGGGGCCTGTAGGTTGGAATGAGGATGAGCCTCTTGTCATTACACCTGAGCAAGAGCTTTTGACAGAGATAGTCAGTGAGGGTTGGTGGACCTTCTCGAGTTACTTTCGAGATGCTATTGCTGGAGAATATAGCCTCACAGTCAAGGCCAAAGAAAAAAGTTATACAGCTAAAGCACAATTAACAGATGCTAGCTACCGCTTTACACCGCCAAGTACTATCACCATTACTGAAAGCACATCTGAACGTGTGGTGGCAAACTGGACGGCTCCATTAGGTATCGTTTCCTATGCTACAAGTATTTGGGAAGGTCGCTATGAAGCATATGCGGGTGTTGCAGGAGTGACCACAGACATAACAACAACTTTTGAGGCTTTAACACTTGTGCCAGGGTCTTATGTTTTCGAGGTTGCTACGTTTCCTGTAGACATTTCGAGCTACCCAATCAAGATGTCTCCTTATGGAGTGGCTTTTGATTTCAAATCTTTTGAGATTCCGTTCCCCGAAGGAACATTTTATAAAGTTGATTCAATGGGTGCTTACTTGCCTCGAGATTCTGATGATTTAGCAAACCCAGCTACTGCTATTAGTTTATCTAGTTTAAGTGTAAGTGCAGGGGATTGCTTAAATATAGTGCGAACAGGTGCATATAGTGCTCGAGTGGTAAATAATCGCCCAGATAACTCCACTGTTATGATAGGAGTTTTTCATAACCCAACAGGCTATGTTGCTGCTGGAACTAAGGGGACACAAGAAGATATTGTTTCAGAGCAAACACCGAGTGGTTTGGACACAGATATTCCTGAAGATTTTAGAGTAGGTAATTTGTTTACTGTTGAAGTGCCTGCAGGAGTAACAGAATTGTTATTTAGTCCTGACGACAGTTTTCATAGTGATAATGGTGACCCAAACAACGATTATGGCGTTTCGATTGCCAAAGTTTCTTGCCCTTAAAGGAGGTATGAAGTGAAACATCTGAATGGAATTCTTATATTGACTGTTATATGTGTGGCACTCTCATCTTGCGATACAGGGAAAACGGGTTCAACCGACTGGTATGAAAGTGTGTCGCTCGAGACCAACAAGGGGTCACCTGGTGACAAGATAGGTATTAAGGGAATACCAACCAATCCGACAACAATTTTTGCTAATGTAACTGTGCCGAGTGGTGACGCAGAGAGCGTCGCCATTATTGAACAAAACGAGCAGGGAGCTAGCTATCCTTTTTCCCTAATTGTACCCATTCATCCTGTTGAATACTTTGCTGGGGGCAAAGTAAATATTGAAGTTAGTGATGGTGAGAAAAGCTGCTCACCTGTTGAACTAACAATAACATCAATGGGTGATCCAAACGATCCAGAAATTAAGGGAACATTCACTAGAATGGTTTCCACTCTTCAGCAAAGTATAAATGATGAAGCGGAAACTGCTGGCATCACCGTAGAGACCCTAAAAGGTAAATTCTCGGGATTATCTCAAGAACACATCCCTCTAGCAGTCACCCAATTTTTAGTTGATCATCCAGATAACCCTAATTCACTGATAGCTATTGCTAACCGAGGAACCATCCTTATGGATGAGAATTTCATTCCTGTTGATAAAGCATGGCTTGATGTACTGTTTTATCATTTCCAATTGAGTGATAGCTCTAAAACTTCAGAGTTAGCAACACTAGCGGCTCCACCAACTCTTTGTATAGGTGAAAAAGTGTTAAGTTCTGCAGAGCACCTTAAATGAGGGGTGAGGGCATAAAAACACAGTCAAGTGAAAGAAAATAAGAGCCTCCTGTACGCTAAAGGTTGAAGAGACCAAAGCGAGGAGGCTAAGGGCAATGGTAGCACTGAACATGGAAGACTGCTTAAACAAGATTGACGAGTTAACCATCAGCGAGATGGCGAGTTATAGCTACAGCGAAGGGAGTATGGTGAAAGTGTTTGTGTATGGACTGATCAAAGGGATACACGAGTTCAAAACGCTGCATGATCATTTGGAAGGGAAACCTGAAGTGCAAAGCTGGCTGGGGTGGCAACAAGTTCCGCATCGAACCACGCTGAGTCGTCGCTTCAAAACTTTACCTGAACAACTCTGTGCTTTAATCGCAGAGGTTTATCGAGAGTTCGTCAACGGCAAGCATATCCAGGAAGAGGCGATGAGTGTGGATTCAAGCCTGATGCAAGCAAACGGGAATGTTTGGCACAAGAAAGATCGGGAAGCAGGTGTGCTGCCTAAGTGTGGCAATATTGATACTGAAGCCCATTGGGGTGTAAACGGTTGTGGTGAGTGGACATTTGGGTATCGTTTCCACTGTCTGGTCAATGCCCATGCTGAGTTGGCGTTACCGAAAGATGTGGCTGTGTATGCCGCTAATATCAAAGATGCGAGTGTCTTCACAGATGAACTTGCTCGTTCTCTCAGTGCTGATACGCAGGTGGTCTTGGCAGACGGTAGCTATGATGAACAACCCTGCTACGATGTTTGTGATGCAAAACAAATGAGCCTTATTGCTCCCTTGGAAATCAAGCCCAACACGCCTCCTGAGCGCATCGAACGTGCAACTTTATTCAATGACCCTGAAGTTAGAGAGGTGTTCGTGCTTCGCAAAGTCTCGGTTGAGCCTTTTCAAGGTCATCTTAAATCCCTCTTTGACTTAGACCAGCTACCTGTGAAAGGCTTAAAAAATGTACGCTCTCTGGTCTTGTTAGCAACCTTCCTTTACAATTTCCTCGCTTGGCTTAACCTCTTGTTGAATCGTCCGATTTTACATCTCAAGCAAACCCTACTGGCGTTACGTTAGGCTAATGGATGCACACCCCTCACCTTAACTACTGTATGAGTGAGCAACAAGCAGCAGAATTTTATAGTGATATTGCCGAGGTGATTTCTAATATAGGTTCAGTCCTAACGTTTGTGGCAATACTTAGCCCAATTCCGGGAGTAGATGAGGCTTTAATGGGTGCGATAACAATGTATTCGTTGACATCAACTTTGATAAGCACTATTGGGGCTCAGCTATTACCTAAATCCCTCACATCAATAGCGTTTGACGTATCAGACAGCCAATTTACCTGGATAGACCAGACAGGGAACTGGTCAAACATTCGAGTAGCAGTAGCTGATACTGAAGGTATAGATATTGCTAATCTTGTCGGAACTGCTATTGACACAATACCTATTTCAAAAAACCTATTAGATAAACTTTCTAAAAAGGTTAAAGATGTTGCAATAGAAACTATAGAAGAAATTTTAAGTGAGGTAAAATCTTCGAGCAATTAGCCAAATAGCCAAAGCCTTGGTACTGCTACAGAAAACACTACCAAAGATTCTTAGAGCCTAGCATCCCGTTTAAGTTTCTGCCAAGGGGTCAAGTATTCGATAGCAGAATGAATGCGTTGCTTGTTATACCAATAATCAAATTGCTTGCTTAAGGGAAGTAAATGGTCATAGCTAACACACTCCTGCCTGAAGAAGAAATCATACTTGAATGTTTTGTTGAGCCTTTCTAGGATGGCCATGCCGTCTGTTTGCTTGATTGAACTGCGATGCCAAGAACCAAGGGTTTTGCAGGTTGTTTGAAAGTGGTCAGAGGTAAAATCCGACCCTCCATCGGTTTGAATGACCAAAGGGTCAGTAATACCTTGCTTATGAAGGCGTTGCTGTGCTTCTTTGAGGGTGGTAGCAGCAGCAAGCTTACAAAGCTGTTTAACGGGTTTTAGACTCAAGCAAGCCCGTGAGGCAATATCTTCTACGACATACAGCCAGGCTTTGCTACTCCCATAGGCTACTTGAGTTGCATCCATTTGCACCCTGCGTCCTTTAGGTAACTGGGCAGCAGGGGTTGGTTCAGGTAATTCACGTCTAGGTTTGGCTTTTGGTGTTACTGTTAAGTCAAGCTCTGTCATGATTTTCCTGACCTTGTGTTCCCCTAGCTGCCAGCCTTTCTTAAGCACTTCCTGATGAATACGGCGATAACCGTATGTAGGATGTTTGAAGGCTAAACGTTTAATCTGGGCTTTAAGCTGTTTCTCTTCTTTTACTTGGGTTTGCCGTTTCTCTTCACTTTTGAAGAAGTCACGGAGTTGCCAATATGCAACTCCCGCAGCCTTAGCAAAGCTGCGTAAGGAGATACCTTTACGCTTCTGGTATTGCTTTGCTAGCTCGGACATACTTAAAGCCCTCTGGCCTTTTTTGCTATATCCAGTTCCACAACCTTTCGCCCTAACATCTGCTCCAGTTTCTCTACTTTGGCTTCTAGTTGCTTCGTTTCAGCTTTACCTTCTGATCTACCCAAGGCTGCTTGTCCTGCTGATAAAAACTCAGCCTTCCAGTTATGTATCTGACTCGGCGCTATTCCATGTTCTCGTGCTAATTCAGATACTCCTGCTTCCCCTCGTAGATTCGCTAGCACTATCTCCGTCTTTTGCTCTACGCTCCATTTGCCTTTCCTTGCCATTTCATTCCTCCATTAGTCTCCACTATTCTAGTGGGTACTTTGGAAGTGTTTCTTGTAGCACTACCCTTTGAAGGTAAAACTAACATACCGCCAATTACCTATTCCTCTCTGGGAAGTGTTGATATTACCGACTTTAGCGAAAGTTACGAAGTTGATATTGGAGGAAAGGGTGTCCAAATCAAAAGTTTGGAGGAGCATAGTTATGAACCTGTAAATCCTCTAGTTGATGGTACTTCAAACATCATAAGTACCCATCCACAATTACATTAGACTAAAGCCACCTCAGAGAAATTGATATTGAGGGTATTACCAACCGCAGCAAGAGCTTGAGAGGTTATGTAGAAGAGGAGTTGTTCTTCTGCATAATCTTCAGGCTTAAGCCAGTAATACTTGAGCATCTTCCACAAAATTTCAATGAGGTTAAGCTGGGGTGAATAGGGTGGCAAGTAAAAGAGGATTAAACCCCGAATCTCCCAAACCTTACGCTGTTGTTGAATGATTTTAGCGGTGTGAATCGAAGCGTTGTCCAAGACAATGACAGTAGGTTTTTCAAGTGTAAAAGATAAACGCTCGAGATAATCAAATACGAAGTGGCTGGTGATGTTGCCTGTGGTGGTGGTAAACATAAGTTTGTTATTGCGTGAGAGTAACCCCAAGCAGTTCAGCCCTTTGCCTTTGGCAGATGGCATAAAGACATCCTCATCAGGAAACTGCCAACCATAAGGTACACAGGGTTCCAAGCAAACACGGCTTTCATCAGCATAGTACAGGTCAATCAGACTTGCCCTTGATAAGCGTTCTAGCTCAGCTAGGGCTTCCCGCTTATAGGCATACGTCTCGTCACAGGGCTTCTGTTGAGGATGCTTTCGGATGCGTTTATAACGGCAAGCACGTTTTTTATATAGCGTTCCAGGGTCTTCTGACTAAACTGCTTCTCCAAGGCTTCTTCCAATTCTGCTTTAGCAAGACAAAGGCGTTGCCGATTCGCTTTCACCACTTCTTTGATTTTGGCATCATCGGTTTCTTCATTCAAGATGGCTTTGCGTCCTCGTCCTGGTTTCGTTTGCAGTCCCTCGATACCTTCTGCTTCATAGCGTTTAATCCAGCCATTGACTGCCATCTCACAACTATCTACGATCTTTGCAATGTCCTCGGAACTTCGTGTCTCACTTTTTAGTAGCATCATCTGACAGCGTTTCCTGTAGGCATGGCTTTGACCTGTTTCATAACCTCGGTTTAAGCTTTCCCTTTGCGTTTCCGTTAGCTCTAATTTCTTGCTTGGGCGACCCATGTGAATAAGTCTAACCTAATTCTGTACGACTACTTAATCAATATAAACCCTGGTTATTTCAATGATTATGGCGGTTTGGCAAAACAGGCTGTTGAAGTGAAAACCCCAACAGTAGTTTACGAAGGGGATTTTACAGCTTCTGGGTTTGTAAAAAATGGTAATGCTAAACTGTGCCCTAAATTGGTTCCCGTAAAGACAAAAGCACACATTACCGTAAAAGCCCATCCGAATAAGACGGTTAGCTTTGAAATAAACCCTTTTGATAGAACTTTTGGACCGTATTGTTTTAGTCATTCAGACCATTTTTCGATAAAAGGTGAAGGTCAAGTCAAGAGTTGGGAGCCACTCATGTTTGATTGGAGTGTTTCTTATGAAGCTGATGACTTCAAAATCTCTTTAGTACAAAGTACACCCTATGGGAGCTTAACTGGAACATTTGAAAACTTCCATCGCTATCAAGGTAATGCTAATGATTTTAGTAATATAGGGTCTAGTACTGGAGAGATTACTACTGAACCTGCAAATCCAGAAGCTGAAAGTGCCATATCTGGAAAAACGAAATATCAAAGTCATTACCCTCAATAGTATGTGATTTATGCCAACGTTCATTCTCTTAGTAGGTATTTACAGGAACTCAAGCTTTTTGTCAATTGAACGCTTGAGTCTCCCAAAACGTTCCAAACTAAGGCTATGGCAGTTATTAAACTAGAAGGCTTGTAAGGGTAAATCATTTACGTGGGGACTTGGGCCTAAAAGTTAGAGGCACGAGTCCTTACAAATTCTTCTTTCTGTTCTTTTTACAAATCTTCTTTCGGAGGATGCAGTCCAGCCTGAACCCATAAACGCCTCGCTGCACGAATAGAATCTTCCTTGAGATAACATTCATCAGTTAGGTCGAGGCTTGTGCTGTACTTATAGCATTGATGTGCGTGAAAATCCTGTCAAGTTCCCCAATTGCTTCTAACTCATTGCTCTCCTCAAGAGTTAACCTATCTTGCTTCCTTTTCTCGAGTAGTTCTTCCATACGATGTTGCAGTGAATCACTAAACTTAAACAGCAATAAGTCATCCACTTCCTCACAACGAATATCATGGATGAGTGACGATGGTTTAGTTAGCGTTGAAATCATAAATTTCTCCTGCAAATAGTATAGCAAAACAGAATCGCCTATAATCGCTCTCATCTTGAAGTCTCGAGAAAAGACTTTAGTTATCTGTCTAGTAGAATCATATTATGATTTATATTATAATCTACAACATGAGTCGTGCCAGCATGAGTATCTCTATTGACCCAACCCTTGCCGAATACGTCAGAACCTATCAAAAACAACACAATGTCATTAGTAAAAGCGAAGTTATAGAACACGCTATAAAGGCTTTGCGCCGTGCAGAACTAGTCGAGGAATATAAGCAGGCTATGCAAGAGTGGGATAAAAATGAAACTGAGGCAAAGCTTTGGGATAAAACTGTTGCAGATGGGTTGGATTTGAATGAGACGTGGTGATATTTATTTTGCCAACCTCGAGCCAGTACAGGGTTCAGAAGCCAATAAGATACGCCCTGTCCTAATTGTTAGTAACGATGCATTAAATGAAGCGGTGGATGATCTTAAGCAAGGGGTTATTACGGTTGTTCCATTAACTAGTAGTGTTGAAAATGTGCGGTCGTATCAGGTCTTTTTACCGGCGGAAATTACGGGATTAAAACAAGATAGTAAGGCCCAAGTTGAGCAGGTGAGAGCCTTGGCAGTACAGCGTTTTATTCCTGAGCTTAAAGGAAGTCTTTCAAAAAAATATCTGGGGCAAATAGATCACGCCCTTAAACTTCATTTTAGTTTGTAATGATGGATTTCATTAAACTAAAACTTCCCAAATCGCTTCACGAAGACGTAAAAGTTTTAGCTGAAGAAGAGGGAGTCAGTGTCAATCAGTTTATTAGCCAAGCCCTAGCTGAAAAGATTGCCGTTCTTAAACAAGCCGACCGAATTGCCTATTATCGCTCTCATCCTGAAGTCTCGAGAAAAGATTTTCTCTCGGTTTTAGATAAAGCAAGTAAGCGCAAACCAGCTAAGGGTGATGAGGTTTTATAGACTCGAGCCTAATTTGTCACCAGCCGCCAAGGTTCTAAAACCTCTTGCGCCAACACCCGACCCTTATCAGTCAAAAAGAGTCTGCTATTGGTATCTTTGTGAATCAAATTTTGATCCAGGCTTCGCATCACGATATCTCTAACTAAGGCTTCACGCCACTGCAAGTGCGTTTGCAAGGCTTCAACAGCATTTTCTTCTTGAGCTTCATGGTCATTTTCATGATTATATAAATGCACCAAAAGCATTCTCTCAGCATTTTCACTGCGTTGGGTGGCCCGACGTATTTCTTGGGCGATGAGCCCATAGCGTGGGCCAAAGAGAAAAGCGAACAGTAAAAATAGTCCGCTAAAACAGACCATCATGCCGCCGATAGAGACATCTAAACCAAAGGCAGTTAGATATCCTAAAAGGCTCGAGGCTATAGCAATTAGCACGCCGTAAAGCAGCATTTTCCAGAGTTTATCGGTGAGTAAATAAGCAGCAGTAGGTGGCACAATCATAAAGGCTACCAGCAAGACCGCCCCTACTGAATCAAAAGCAGTGACCGCAGTAATACTGCTCAAGCTGAGCAACAGATAATAAAGTACAACTGGGCTGAAACCAAGTGCAGTGGCTAGCCCAGGGTCAAAGGTTGAAAGTTTGAGTTCTTTATAGAAAAATATAACAAATAAAAGATTGACCCCAGTCACTATACTCATGCTTAATACTGAGCGAGCTACTTCAATACCAAATACACTTACTGTATCTAGCCAGCTAAGTTCAATCGAGCCAAGCAGCACAGCATCGGTATCAATGTGTACATTTCTAGCAAAGAGATTGATAAGCAAAACTGCAATGGCAAAAAGTAGCGGATAAACCAGGCCAATTGCAGCATCATTTTTGACACGTTTGGAATTGGCGAGTAACTCAGTTAGTGCCACAGTCGCAACACCTGCGGTTGCTGCACCCACTACAAAGAACGGCGAGAACTGATTTTTGGTAAGTAGATAAACCAAGATAATGCCTAATAAAATAGAGTGGCTAATCGCATCGGCTAACATACTGCTCTTGCGCAAAACCAAAAATGTACCAAGCAGCGTTGAGGCAATACCTACTAAGGTTCCGACTAAAATAATCACCACATCAGGGTTTATGAGCCAATCCATATTAGTGGTGCTTCCCAAGATTGCTTAAAATATCTTTGGCTTCTTGATAGCCTTTGGGGGTGAGTTGCCAGTGTTTGCCTTCTTCTTGCATATGTTGTGACGGAATAATAAGACCTTGCTGCTCGAGTTCTCCTAATTTGTGGCTAGCGTTAAACCCGTAGTAGCTTCGTATCATGCCAGCTTCGATAGGATATGCGGGCTGGTTATGTGATTCGGCAATTTTATAAAGATCGGCTAACACTTGTTGTGATTGCAAAACCTGACTAGTTTTTCTGGTTGTGAGAGCTGACCAAATAATCCCGCGACCAGGGGCAAAGAGTAGAGAGATAAAAACAATTAAGGAAGCTGCAATGACGATTAGGGGGCCTGTTGCTAGGCCTCGAGCGGTACTGCTGATTAAAGCTCCAGTGACACCGCTTAAAGCTCCAAAAAAAGCTGCTAACAAAATCATATGCTCGAGTTTTTTGACCCATTGTCGTGCCGCTGCTGCCGGTGCAATAAGTAGAGCTGCCATAAGTACCACTCCGACCAGTTGTAAACCAATCACGATGGCAAAAGCAACCAGAATGGTAAGAATAAGCTCGAGAGCTAAAACTGGAAAGCCTAGACTACTAGCAAACCCTGGGTCAAAGGTTACCACCTTGAATTCTTTCCAGAATAAAAGTAAAACAGCAAATGCTATGGCACTGACCATGCTCATAACTAAAATATCACTAGGAACAATCGAGGCCGCTTGACCAAATAAAAAGGACTCGAGTCCAGCCTGACCCGCATTGTTTTGATTGCCAATATAGGTCAGTAAAACCAAACCTAGCGCAAAGAAAATACTCAGCACTGAACCTAGTGCAGCATCAGTTTTGATACGGCTACGTTTTATAAATAATGTTATGAGCAAGGCAGCTACTGCGCCACTAATGAGAGCCCCCACTAAGATGGGTAATAGCTGGCGACTTCCTGAAATTAAAAATCCTAGTGCCACACCTGGCAAAGCTGCATGGCTCAGTGCGTCACCCAAAAGACTCTGCTGGCGCAATACTGCAAAGCTTCCTAGCACACCACTGGTGAGTCCCAGTAACAGTGCGCCCAGCACCACATTGCGAATGGTGAAATCATTTAGAAAAGCTAAGAGATCATTCATAAATATAAGAGGGGCATAAAATCATGTCGGGTTGCCTATTTCAGATACCTGAGGCAATTCGTTTTGTAGTAAAGCCATTTGACTCCCGTAAGCACTGCGAAGATTTTCGGGGGTGTAGACATCTTTGATATGACCTTGGGCAATAACGCGCACATTAAGTAACACCATCCAGTCAAAATAACTGGCTACGGTTTGCAAATCATGATGCACTACAATCACAGTTTTCCCCTCACTGCGCAATACTTTAAGAATGTTGATAATAGCCATTTCAGTGGTTGCATCGACACCGGCCATAGGTTCGTCCATAAAATACACCTCGGCATCTTGTACCAAAGCTCTAGCCAAAAATACCCGTTGTTGTTGCCCACCAGATAATTGGCTGATTTGCCGTTGGGCAAAAGCGTCCATGCCAACTTGCCCTAAAGCTTTTAGAGCCTGACTTAGATCACTGGTTTTGGGTCGTTTGAACCAGCCAATTTTCCCGTATAGCCCCATAGTCACAACATCTAAAGCCGTAGTCGGAAAATCCCAGTCCACACTGTTGCGTTGAGGCACATAGCCAACTCTGCGCCGTTGATCCTGATAGGGTTTTCCGTGAATATAAACATGCCCTGCGGCTGGTTTAATAAGTCCTAACGCAGTTTTGATTAAAGTGCTTTTGCCAGCACCATTGGGGCCAACGATAGCCGCTAATACTCCAGGTGGTACATTCAAATCAATATCCCACAAGACTGGCCGGCTTTGATAGCTGACGGTTAAATCTTCGATATGAAGAGCTAGTGTGGGCTCATGAACAGTCATATTTATAACTTCCAGCCACGAAAAGCATAGTATTTTTCCTTAGGTTCAGCAGTCCAACCATTAATGCCCTTTTTAGGAAGCCACCATATATGAACGAATCCAACAAAAGCAAAAAGTAGCGCAAGGAATACAAAAAACCATGGTCTTCCAAAACGAATTGAGATAGTGCAGCTCAGGACGATAAATAAAATAATTTTAAGCAGCTTCTTCCATTTGGGGGTTTGGATTTCAAAATGAGCAAAATAGATATTTCCAACAGCAAAAATGCTAGTAATGACGGCTATTTCAAACCAAAGGGTATTTGTATTCAATAAACCTGTCATTGTTCACTCCAATAATCACTCCAAGGAGTCAAACCCGTGGGAATCTCAAGAGTTTCTCCACCTAGGGCATGGGTGATGGTCTGAGTGTTGTGATAGAGCATTCCAATGTATGTACCGTCTTCCGTACCATCGTTGCCCATCGCGTCACTATAAAGTTGACCGCCAATCATGACAGTTGCACCTTGGTCTTGCACAGCCTCGAGTACAGCCTGGATGGTGCGGGGGTTAATACTTGATTCAACAAAAATAGCCGGGATTTTTTTCTCGAGGACTATTTTTGTAGTTTGCCGAATATCATCAATACTAGCTTCAGACTGAGTTGAAACACCTTGGATAGCCTGGACTTCAATACCATAAGCCTGGCTGTAGTAATAAAAAGCATCGTGAGCGGTAATCAAAATGCGCTGCTCTGCTGGAATGGTGGCGATGCTCAATTTAATCCAGTCATGCAAGGCACTGAGTTGATTTTTATAGGCTGCTGCACGAATTTCTGCGTCTTTACAGTCTGGGCTTGCCTGCAACAGAGTTTGGGCAATTACATCTGCGGTTCTAGCCCACAAACTTACATCCATCCAGACATGAGGATCAATGGCGGTTGCATTGGGAACAGTTAATAATTCGCTTTCAGTGATGGCTTTTTCGGCTACGGCAATGCTGGTTTTGCGTTCAGAAAATACTTCTAAAACCTCAGCCATTTGACCTTCTAAGTGATAACCCGAGTAAAAAATAATATCGGCTTTTTGCAAGACTCTTACATCGCTGGCACTGGCCTTATAAAGATGTGGGTCAACCCCAGGCCCCATAAGTGCGCTTACTTCTACACAGTCAGCACCCACATTCTTGACCACATCGGCAATCATGCCCACAGTTACCACGACTTTAAGGCTCTGAGCAGAAACAAAAGGAACAAGCAAGTAAAGAGTAAAGAGTAAAAAGTAAAAAATAAAAAGGTGAAAGTTATATCTGGAGCGTTGTTGATGGGGGAAAGTTAAGGTTAGAAGTTTCATTATTGGACTAAAAAATAAGTTAGTCATGCCTAAATTATAGCTTATTGTGCTAATTTGTCAAGGATATAAAGGGTGGCTGTGAGATTACTTACCCTTGGTTCCATAAATGTTGTGGGCTAACTCGAGGGCAATTGCCAATTCACCAGCTTTAGCTTTTAGGGTTACGGGGCCATCAAAGGGAGCTTTTGCTAGCAGTTTTATGGTTGCGCCAGGCATAAGCTGGTTATCGGCTAAATACTTCAAGACATCGGGTTGTTGATTGGCAATGCGGGTAATTTTTATGACCTGCCCTACTTCAAACTCATCTAGCGTTTTCCCTAAAACTTCAGGAATACTGCCATCGCGTTGGGGAATGGGGTCACCGTGTGGATCGTGGGTGGGGTGTCCTAACATTTCAGCAATGCGGTCTTCAAAATCTTCACTGATATGATGCTCGAGTTTTTCGGCTTCATCATGAACTTCATGCCATTTGTAACCTAAGGCTTGGGTTAAATACGTTTCAATTAAACGGTGATGACGAATGGTTTCTAAAGCAATTAGTCTGCCAGATTTAGTAAGATTGACACCGTAATAAGGTTTATAATCAATAAGTTTGAGGTCGCTAAGTTTTTTAATCATTCCCGTGACGCTAGCCGCACTCACCGATAAATGATTGGCTAAATCTTGTGTAGAGACATCTTTTTCACCTAGCTCAAAGATAGCCTTGAGATAGTCTTCCATAGCACTCGAGATAGTCTTCTCGTTCATAACCTTTTTTAAAATAACATGAATGAGGGTTAAAAGGTTTAGAGTTATTTAACTTAGCGATTTAATAATGCGACATTAAGGCGTTTGACTAGGAGGGGTCCTTCATACACAAGACCCGTATAAATCTGTATTAGGTTAGCACCAGCATCTAGTCTTTTAAAAACATCACTTTCATTAAAAATACCACCTACCGAAATGATTGGTAAAGCAGTGTGGCTGCGAATATACTTTAGAATTTCCAAAGACTTTTGAGCCAAGGGTTTTCCAGAAAGCCCACCAGCTTCGTCAATAGGGGTCTTGAGATTTTCCCTAGCTAGCGTAGTGTTGGTGGCGATAATTCCAGATAACTCAAAGCGTTCAAGAAGCTCTAGGATTTCGTCAATCTGCTCAAGGGTTAAGTCGGGGGCAATTTTTAGCAAGATTGGTTTCGGGTTTCGGGTTTCAGGGGTGAGCAAGGGGCTTAAGCCCCTTGTTACCGAAACCTGAAACCCGAAACCTGACCCCTTCTCTCTAACAAAATCACGAACTGCCGCTAATAAAGCCTCGAGCTTCTCCTTATCTTGCAAAGCTCTAAGCCCTGGCGTATTAGGCGAACTCACGTTGATAACAAAATAATCTCCGTAGTCCCATAAAAGAGACAGTGATTTTAAGTAGTCGTTGGGGGCACTCTCGAGGGCGGTTACTTTTGATTTACCTAAATTGATACCAAGCGGTGTTTTTAGAACTTGTGCCTGACGCAATGTCTCGAGACGCTTAGCAACTGCCTCTGCACCATGATTATTAAAACCCATACGGTTGATGATGCCTTTATCTTCAGGTAGGCGAAATAAGCGAGGTTGCGGGTTGCCAGGCTGAGCTAGGGCCGTAAGACTACCGATTTCTACAAAGCCAAAACCCATCGCTTCCCAAGCAGGAATGGCCCTGGCGTTTTTGTCCATGCCAGCAGCTAGACCAATAGGATTGGGGAAAGTTAGACCAAAGACCTGAGTCTCGAGCTTTTTATCTTGTACCTGGCAAAAGGTTTTAAGAATTCTTAAAAGTCCAGGGTGATGTGAGGTAAAAGCTAGGCTAGACATGGTTAGGTCGTGAATGCGCTCAGGGTCAAACTTAAAAAGTAAAGATTTGAGTAATTCGTACATCACTTAATAGATTAACGTATTTAATCGCTATTGGGATAGGTTAAGATGGCCATGTAGCCTGCAAAATCCTGTAAATCTCCTTTGGTTTGCCCATCAATCTTTACATGTATCCAAGCTTCACAAGACTCATTGAGCCTTTCTCTGTCAACAAAAATTGCGTCGCCTCCAAAATTTTTTTGAAGTAACTTGTCAATAGCATCAGCGTCTGTTTCTTTTAATATCTGTTTATTTAGTGTTAGCTGCTGAAGTTTGTAATTTAATGAGCCAAAATGCAGATTATCTAAGGGTGGATCGTTAGTGATGGGTGCAAGAATCCTCTCAGCTTCTGAATGTCGGCAGAAAACTCCTGCCGTCTGATTGAAATAGGTAATGCCAGATTTCTCGAGAATAATCAGAGCAGCTTGATCTAGATTCCAAAGACAAATTTGACGTTTTCTACTCATAATCTACTTTTGTGGTGGCTGACTCGGACGCACTTCAATCTTGCTAGGTAAATTGCGCGAGTTGGTGTTTAGTAAGTACATCACCATTTCAGCAATATCTTCAGGCTGAATTCTCCAGTCATCTGCTTTGGTAACTTTTTGATTGGCAAACTCGGTGGCTACAGAACCTGGCATAACCGTCGAAACCCTGATGCCATATTTACGCAAATCGAGCATCATGGATTGACTCATACCAGTAAGACCAAATTTACTGGCGTTGTAAGCTGCCCCGTTCTCAAAAAAGTTTGTACCTGCCAAACTGCTTATGGTGATAATAAACCCCTTGCTTTTCTTGAGAGCTTCTACAGTGGCTTTGACACTGTAGAAAACACCTGTTAGGTTAATGTCAATAACATCATTCCACTGTTCAGGGGTCATCTTGTCAATGGGTGCAAAGTGACCTACGCCAGCGTTGGCAATAAGAGCGTCTAAACCACCAAAGGTTTTAAGGGTTTTCTCAACGACTTTTTCTTGCTCTTTAAGTTTGCGAACATCACAACGAATGCCTAGGGCTTTACCTAAACCTAGTTTATTGAGTTTATCACTAGCCTTTTTGACATCTTCGGCTGTGCGAGCAGTAATGGTTACATTCATGCCGGCTTTGACCATAGCTTCGGCAACGGCGTAGCCAATGCCTTTACTTCCACCTGTGACCAGTGCGGTTTTTCCAGAGAGTTTATTCATAGATGATTAAGCTAACATGTTAGATATTCAAAGGTTGAGTTCTAGGGTACAGAGTTCTTGGTTATTCACAGGATTCTATGAAATGTCTAATCGATATCAGTCGTAAGTCATTTATCTTTTAACCTATAGCTGTAATAGCTGCTAAAGTTTAGCTATGAATGAAACTGTGATTGTTACTGCCCTTCGTACCCCGGTGGCCAGGGCACATAAAGGAAACCTTAAAGATACCCGCCCTGATGATTTGGCGGCTTTGGTTTTGCAAGAGGCACTAAAGCAGACTCCAGGGCTAGATGCGGCTCGAGTCGATGATGTTTTACTTGGCAATGCTCACCCCGAAGGTGAGGCAGGCTATAACCTTGCTCGAGTTGCCCTACAAATGGCAGGATTACCTACCTCTATTGCAGGTGCTACCATCAACCGCTTTTGTGCTAGTGGTTTACAAACCATTGTTCAGGGAGCCCATGCTGTTATGACTGGAATGAGTGAAGTGGTTTTGGCTGGTGGCAGTGATTGTACTAGCCGTGTGCCGATGGGTGGATTTAATATCAAGCAAACCTTTAATCCCGAATTATCCAAGCGTTACCCTGAGGCCTATTACAGCATGGGACAAACGGCTGAAGCAGTTGCCAGACGGTTTGGGATTACCAGGGAGCAGCAAGATAGTTTTGCACTTAAATCCCACCAGAAAGCAATGGCTGCCCATGAAGCTGGAAAATTTAATCAACAGGTTATTCCAGTAGCAACCAAAATAAAAAATGAATCAGGGCAGTGGCAAAATGTAGTCTTAGAAAAAGATGAAGGCCCCAGAGCAGATACCAATTTAGGGCGCTTAGCCCAACTCAAGACTGTTTTTGCAGAAGATGCCCATGCTACGGTAACTGCCGGAAACAGTAGCCCCTTAAATGATGGTGCAGCTATGACCGTTATCATGACTTTAGAAGAAGCTAGGGCCTTAGGACTAAAACCCCTGGCAAAGTTTGTACAGGCAGCAGTCGCAGGTGTTCCCTCAGACATTATGGGGATTGGGCGGTGCCGGCCATTCAGAAACTCTTACAGAAAGTCGGTATGACGGTTAATGATATCGACCTCTTTGAAATCAACGAAGCTTTTGCTAGCCAGTGTTACTACTGCCAACGAGAACTGGGCATCCCTGATGAAAAACTAAATGTTAATGGCGGAGCCATTGCTATAGGTCATCCTCTGGGTGCAACAGGTGCGCGCATTGCTGCTGATCTATTTGCTGAGATGAAGCGTAGTCAAAAGGAATTTGGGGTTATATCCATGTGTGTTGGTGGTGGGCAGGGAATGGCGGCATTGTTTCAAATCCTGTAACGCCCATGAAAATGTATGCCTACTCACCTACATAGCTCAATTTATAAATAGCACCAGCCGTATCATCAGAAATAAACATGTTACCTTCTTGATCTACAGCGACATCTACAGGTCTTCCTGTAGCTTTATTTTCATCGTCTAGCCACTGATCAAAACCAGTAACTAGATCTATTTGATCGCCTGGGCCAGCCAGTTTGTCTTTTTGATTCCAAGTAAAGTAGGCGATTTTATAACCTGTTTTTTCAGTTTTTGTATCTGGAGCTGAGCCTCGGTAGGCCACAGCTAAACCATTGCGATAAGCCTCAGGGAAAGCTGTATTTTGCAAGAAGACCAGGCCAAGCGGTGTCGAGTGAGCTTGAATGCCTTTGCGGCTGGGAGTAGCTGTAGAACAATCAAAGATGGTCTGATTTTCATTAGTTTCGACATCTACTTCTAAAGGCATATTGTCGTAGTTAAAATCCTGGGGTCGTTCACCTGGATTAGCATTGCAAAAGGGCCAGCCATAGTTACTATCTTCTACAACATCGACCAGCAAGTCAGGTGGATGGTTATCTGTGTATGCGGGCACAACAGTTTTGTAATCATCTTTATTACCTTTACCATCAAAATCATTGTGATAAGGGTACAAGATGCTATCACGGTTAGCAACCGTTACCCATAAGGTATTGCTTTCTGGAAACATAGCCAGACCAGTGGCATTGCGCAAACCCTGTGCATAGAGTTGTCCATTTTTGCCATCGGCGGTATATACATAAATAGCTCCGCGAAGGGGAGTGGTCTGAGTATCTTCAATACAGGCGTTGCAAGCTGAAGCGATCGAGACAAATAAACGATGGTTGTTATCTAAGGCTATATTTTTTAATTCGTGACCATAAGAACGACTGATGTCACTGCGGGCATCAGGTAGCCCATTAATAATGACTTCACAGGTGCTGGTGTCTAAGACGGTTTGACCATTGGTATAAACACATCTTTGAATACGATAGGTTTCGGCAATATAAAGATAGGTAATATCCTCAATGGTGTGAAAGACCAAATCATGAGCCCGAGTGAGCCCAGTAGCAAAGGTATAACTATCTGGTATTCCACTAGGTGTAGGACGCAGCAAAATAACATTACTCTGATTGCGTCTTTCGTCATCTCTAAAAGGTTGAGATACCAGCAAGTCATTATTGGGGGCAATCGCCATAAAACGGGGGGACTCGAGGCGGGTATAGACCGAGATTTCAAATCCTGGTGGTACGTTTAAATTAAGAGGTACATTAAAAGGAGAGCTACTTAGCTGGCTGGATACTTGCACTTGAATATTGACAGAGGCTGCTGGAGGAGGTGTAACACCGGTGTTACCATTACCATCATCAACTTTTTTACGATTACAGGCTATCAAAACCAGTGTACACAAGAATAAGATAATCAAGCGTTTGATTCTAGACATTTTGTATCCCCTTAGGTTGATATAGAGGTTTCGTTGAGGGAAGGCTTATATGCCAAGAAACACACGTATAGCAATGTTTGCAAGTAGGTAATCCATTGAAATGGTTTATGGTTACCTGCCTTCATTTTGATTTGTAACTCGAGTGACTTACCCATCAAAACGACATTATGTATTAGTAGTCTTACCTATACAAATGTTAAGGAAATGAAAAGCCATTGATAAAAGTGAAGGATCACTAGCTTCAATAGTCACGTTTCCTACGGTCAATGTAGCAGGTAGCCGTGTATTTTTTGGGTGATGGTGGTCACTGCAGAGCTTATTTGGGTAACTTGCTTTCAATATATTTTCGCATATCTGCGCTTAAATCTTCCATAGGTGCATAGTAACCCTGTTCAAACTTGCGTGAACGCATCCCGCGCTGGGTAGCTTCGCAAATGAACCAGTCTTGTTTATTAACTACATCCCAAAATTCAACAGTGTCGCTAGGGTTAAAGTCGCTTTTGGCGATTTCATCAGGGTGAAATAAAAAGTCACATAATATAACGGTGTGGTTGGCATTTACGGGAAATAAGGTAAAGGCAGCAACGTGTTCAGCAGCTAAAGACACCATTAGGTTAGGAAAAATCAGTTGACCTTTGTGGTTGACTTTTTCAGCGTCACTTAACCCAGGAAAAGGCTTTCGGTTAGTGATACCGCTAAAGGTAAACGTAAAGGCTCCTTCACGGTGTGGAATGCCATCATTCCAATCTAGACTATGACCGCCATTTTCCTTAAAGGCGGGAACCACTTCGCAGAGTTCGGGATGAACCCCAGCACAGTGATAACACTCGTTATAGTTTTCTAAAATCACTTTCCAATTGGCAGCAACTTCGTAGCGGATGCGTTTGGCAGTCTTTAGGTCTTGTAGTGGGTAATTTTTAGAGTATTCAATTTCTTTGCCGAGTTGTTTTATTAGTGTGTGCTCTCGAGACTTGGCTTTTTCTGGCTCGAGGTTGACAAACATAAAGCCGCCCCAGCATTCTAGTCCTACCTTATAAAGCGAAAAATCATCTTTATTTACTACCTCATTCAAATAGGGTGCAGCTCGCAACTTGCCGTCTAAGTCATAAGTCCAGGCATGATATTTGCACTGAATGACCCCAGGGAAATGGCCACTGGTCTGGCACTGCTCAAGATCAGGTTTTACGTTATCTAATATAGATAACTGACATCCGCGATGGCGGCACACATTATAAAAAGCATTGAGTTGTCCTTCACGAGTACGAACAATTAAAATACTTTGCCCTAACACATCAATTTGCAAATAGTCACCCGCATTAGGGATTTCTTCTTCACGTCCTACACAAACCCATTCATGAAAAAAAATATGTTCTTGCTCGAGGTTAAAAAAATCCCCATCCAGATAGCACTTACCCGGCAAGGTGAGTTCCAAGTCTTGAGGCATGATTCTATTTTATACCAATAAAAAACGCCTCGAGAAGTCTCGAGGCATCTTGCAGGTTTCATCTGGTTATGTACAAACTCAATTTGGAATCCTCTTTAGTAAGCCCAACACAGAAGCAAATGAATGTCTTTTTCAAACTCGGATGCTGTAGAATGTTTGTCAGATATTTTGGCTTCGGACTTCTGCGAATGGATGCTAAGACTCTTAGAAGACTGAATAAAATCACTGAGTTTAAAGGATGTTGCAAATACGTCTTTAGAAGATGGCATCACATACCTCAGTTTCCTGTTACTGCCCAGGTGACGGCGGCCTCAAAGAAGTTCCAACCTTGCGTCGAATGAGCTGTACCATAATAGTTGTGGAAAAGCCCGACGCGGCGTGCAGGAGCAATCATGTTAACCATTTGTCCACCTTTGTCAAAACCAAAGATGCTGGTTTTGTTGCTGTCAAAGATGGTGGTGGCAATTTTGATTGCGCCACTGGCCATTTGTTTGCTCCAAGGCATTTGGTTATTCCCTTGGAAAACTTGCACATCACCGGTATAGCCTGCTGCTAATGGGTGAGTGCTATTGATCATACGCACTTTTGTTTCAGTTGCGTCAGTCATCCAGTTATTAGTTACTTCTGGAGTAGCATTAAAGCGCAAATCTTCAAAGATATCTTCTTCCCAAGTCACCACGGGAATAGCAATATCACGGAATGTGGTTCCGAATCTACTACTGGAAATCGAGGAAGATACAATAATGACATCTTTACCATTGGTATCGCTACTTACAAGCACGTCTTGGTCTTTTACCGTCACCACGTAACCCATGTTCTCGAGACTTGTCTTAAAGGGTACGTCGCCCGACAAGATTGTACTACTGCTTTGATAATCAACAACAAGGAGGGCTTGCCTGCGTGGTGAACCTGGGAACTTTTGTAAGAACTTAGCCACGTCCAGCGTACCAAAGAGACTGCCAGTTGACCCTACACCAAAAGTTGAGTTAGCCATATAATAACTCATGTCATTAGCTGCACTAAGGTTGTCAGCTAAAGCCAGAGTTACACTGCCAGCAATGATTGGAGCAGCAAATGATGTGCCGGTCATATGAGCGGATTGGTTAGCTGGATAAGCACTGTAAATTTGCTCGCCAGGAGCTGTAAACTTAAGCGCACTCCCGTAATTTGAAAAGGATGAGCGAGAACCACTGTTGTTAACGCTACCGACACTAAAGAGCTTGTCAGAATAAAGCGCATTATGAGCGTCAGCAGCAGGATAGGTCATGCTGGTAGTACCTGCATTACCGGCTGAGGTAATCACAAAAATACCCATTTGGTTGGCATAGGAAACCATAGTTTTAAGAGCGGCTACAGGTTCATTGGTACCAAGTGACAAGTTGATGACTTTAGCACCTTTTTGTACTGCCCAATCAATGGCAGCAATCACCTTATCTGAATCACCCATGCCGTTTGTATCTAGGACGCGAATAGGCAAAATGGTGGCTTTGGGTGCAACTTGCAAAATAATACCGGCTACGCCTGTACCGTGCCCGTAACCATTACCACCAGAAACTTCCATAGGATTGGTGTCACCATCTACAAAGTCTTTCCATTCGGTGCTGGGAGCTAAGCTTCCGGTAAAAGCAGGGTGAGCTGTATCAAGACCAGTATCAATCACAGCCACTTTGATGCCGTAACCAAAGTTCTTCGATAAAGCATGAGCTTGAGGCAATCTCATTTGCACGAAGGCAGCGCGGTTTTGACTTGGTAGAGTTGGTAAGCTTAAGTAGCCACCCCCCCAAGCGTTACTGCCACCACCCCAGGCATTTTTACCACCGCCCCAGGCATTTAAGCCACCGCCCCAGGCATTCTTACCGCCGCCCCAGGCAGCAGTACCAGCAATAGAGACTTCTGGAGATTTAACGGCAGCATTAGGGTCTGTGGTTAGGGTGGTCAGTTGATCTTCTTTGAAACCCAAAATAGCGAAGCCAGCTTCAGGTTTAAAGACAATGGCTTGACCGCCATAGATTTTTTCAATGTTGGCTTGTTGGTCCGAGCTTGAAATAGTGATAGTAGCTAACTGAGTAATTTTATTGTCTTCTGTAGGAACAGAAGAGACACTACAAGCACTCAAAATAAGCAGTACCAGTAGAACGAAGATATATTTTTGTCCATTAGAGAGGACTTTGACGATGTAATTCACAACGGTCTCCTAGAGATAATGAAAGCCGGTCACGCTACTAGCTCATCAGGGTTAAAGCGTCCGAATAAAACCCTGAGTCAATGCTTCTTGCCAATTGTCAATATAGTCTCCTTAACTTGATAATTGCTTAGTGTTTATGCTCATAAGACACTAATCTAAGTTCTATCTTAGGCTAGTAGTTCTTACTAATTTCTTACATGGCTTGCAAGTGGTCTTGGTGTATGCTTTATTTATGCGTTTTGATGCCGAAGGTTGGTATTTAGAGGAGCCTTGCCCACGCTGTGGAAGCACTAAAACCGTGACCTATGAATATGAGGAAGGGTTTGCCGAGCTCGAGTGTGAAAGCTGCGGGTTTATCTCTGATGCCGAAGAGCTAGGAGAGTTAAATCGCTACACAGGTGAGCTTAAAGAAAAGGCTAAGAGACAACTACCAGTTCCCGTCAAAAAAATACAGGCTTGAGCCTAGAGACAGAAATTTCACATCTTAAATCTAACCATCATCCTTCTTAGGTAAAATGGTTTATACTAAAACCACATGTTCAATCATTACCATTCATCATGGTTTTACTGTCCTTAGGGACAAGAAAGGAGTAAACATGGATGTACAAGTCGTGCTGAGTTCAGAGGAGCTGATTAAGGGGCTTAAACATTATAAAGGGATAGCCAAACAGGATATCCTGCGAGCACCAGAGGCAGAACACCCTGAGGTCCTGCGAACTCACGCCGAAGCTAGACGAGAGGTCTACGCCCACCTTACTGAACTGGCTGAAAAACTTAGCCCTTCGGATGTGGCTAAAGAAGCTCTGCGAACCTATCAGACCTTACCGTTTGTGACAGGTTCTGCTGAAAGCGAACATGTAGAAATCAAAGCCAGGGAAAATGCCCTCGAGAACTTCTTTTTAATGATTGGCCTAGAGCCAAAAATCCGCCGCGAAGTGCGGAGTCAGCGTCCATCTCTAAGCTAGGGCGTAGCTACAACTTCCCACCCTCGTTTTTTAAGTGCGCCTCCTGGCGCACTTTGCTTTTGACACTTTTAGACTGATAAGCTAGAGCCATGACTTTACAAGAACTCGAGCAGCGTGTTTTGGCTGCTGGTAAACCAGAAGGACTCGAGGATTTAAGCAGTAACCTAGTCTTTGGCGAAGGAAACCCCGATACCCAACTCTTGATTGTGGGTGAAGCTCCAGGGGAAGACGAAGATTTATCGGGTCGTCCTTTTGTGGGTAGGGCGGGGCAACTTTTAGACAAAATTTTTGAGAGTGTATCGCTTAGCCGCGATGATATCTATATTACCAATATGGTCAAATACCGCCCGCCTGATAATCGCAATCCAACCCCGCAAGAGACCATGATTAGTGAACCACTTTTACTCGAGCAAATCAAAATCATCCGCCCACAAATTATAGGTACTTTAGGTAATGTGCCGACCCAGTATTTTCTAAATACCAAAGACGGCATCACCAAACTGCATGGCAAATGGTTCCAGTGGCATGACATCAAAGTAATGCCTCTCTATCACCCTGCTTACTTGTTGCGTAACCCGAGTCGTGAAAAGGGCAGCCCCAAGTGGCAGATGTGGGAAGATATGAAAGAGCTTAAAAGAACCCTCGAGAGTCTTGGACCTAAATCCACGGGGCAAGTGGTGATTGATAACACCAAGCAAACAGGGTTGTTCTAGGGGTTGGTAAAGCTATAGGTCTAAATGCCCTCACCAGATAAGTTCACTTTCACTAGTGTCACGCAGTCTATCTCTGAGTTGGGTCGTGCGGTATTTAAGATGAATAATAGAAATCATTTGATGCTCGAGTTTTGTACAGATATTAGAGGAAACCGCTTTTTTACCTGAGTAAATTAAGGCCGCCTATCGTATTACTAACCATATCCTTGAAGGTTCTAAGACTAAAGACTTAGAGCATGGGGCTAAAGCCTGATGTTTGACGATGGTCATATCTCTTACAATAAGAACTATATGGAGGTTGGATATGTTTAGTAACGTCATTGAAGGTCTATTTGAAACGCATCTCGAGGTCACAGATTTAGAACAGGCTCGAGCCTTCTATGAAAATACCCTTGGCTTAAAGCTGACTTATCTCGAGACAAAACGCCGTATTGCCTTTTATTCTTTTGGTAAAACCTATATGCTTGGTATTTGGGAAAAGCCTATAAAACACCGTGGGCATTTTGCCTTCAGGACTGCGCCTGAGAAGATGCTCGAGGTTCAAGGAAACTTAAAAAGCCTTGGCTTAAATCCTAGAAATTTTTTAGAGGATGATTCAGGGCAACTTTATGTGTTTCCTTGGTTGCCAGCCGTGTCAGTTTATTTTGAAGACCCCGATGGGAATTCTTTAGAGTTTTTAGCGATGCTGCCTGAAGCCCCACGTCCAGATTTAGAATTGATGACTTGGGAAGCCTGGAACGAAATTCATGCCTAAACGTTTAAGGGAGCTATATGCACTTTGATTCTGTGAGCCTTTCAACTTCTAATTTGCCCAAGCAGCTTGAGTATTACCAAAATATTCTTGAATTGCCAATACTCGAGAAGTCAGTTAATTCAGTGACCTTTCAAGTAGGCTCTTCAAGACTCGAGTTTGTCCAAGATACCAAAGATGCCTTTTATCATTTTGCTTTTAACATTCCATCTCACCAGTTTAAAGAAGCAAAAACCTGGCTTTCTAAACGTGTAAAGTTAATACAAGACTCATCGGGCAATGATGAGTTCCATTCAAAAAACTGGAATGCAGATATCGTTTATTTTTATGATGCTGGGGGAAATATAGTAGAATTTATTGCCCGACATACGTTGAATAGTAATATAAATCAGCCGTTCTCTGCTAAGAATCTCGAGTGCATCAGTGAACTTGGAGTTGTTACCAATGATGTTCCAAAAACAGTCGAGCGTATTCAAGATTTGATGGATGCCCCGCTTTACTGTGCGGTAATGGATGAGCAATTTGTGCCTGTAGGTGATGAAAATGGTTTACTTATCGTCGTTAAAAAAAGCCGTATTTGGTTTCCCGAGACAAAAGCTGCTGAACCTGCACCATTCAGAGTAATTATCTCTGATAGTCAACATAAAAGACTCGAGTTGGATAATAATAGTCTGGACTTAGCATGAATTTACCCAAGATTCAAAAACCACGCTGCTTTTTAGTATATGCTCTTGCCCCCGATGGTTTATCTGCTACAAAAGCTAACGAATTGTTTAATACTTATGTAGCTGATTCTAAGCGCGGTTTAGTTTTATTCCATGATCACTTTATTGGTCAGCGTGGCGGCATGGCTATGTTTTTTGTAGAAACACAAGCAGAGCGTGAGGCCTTAAAAGATTTAGCTGAATTGACAGATTGGCAAGTCAAGATCCACCCACTTATTTTTGCCTATAACCCGGCTGCTTTTGATGAACAAATTGCCTATACACTTAAATCCTACCGCGATAAAGATTGGGAAATATTGCAGCAAGAAAAACGCCCGAGTTACGGTGATCCGAGACAAGAGGCAGAAACGGCAGAAGAAGTATGAATGATATTTTAGTGATTGGCTCAAGTCTAGACCCAGATAGTAAATCACAGCGATTGGCAAGACTTGCTGTAACCCTTGGTCGAGAAAAAGGTTACAAGGTGGACTTGCTGGATTTGCGAGATTATAAACTACCTTTTGCAGGTGAAGATGCTTCTTTTGATCTAGAGGCTGTGTTAAAACTAAAAGAGCAAATGCAAAACTACAGAAAATTTATCTTTTGTGTAGCAGTTTACAATTATGATGTCTCTGCTTCTGCAAAGAATTTTATTGAACTAGTAGGAGATGACTGGCTTGAGAATTCAACCGTTGGTTTTATTTGTTCAGCAGGTGGGCAAGGGTCATATATGTCAGTGATGTCTTTTGCTAATTCTTTGATGCTGGATTTTAGAGCCTGGATTGTGCCACGATTTGTTTATTCAGTCAAGAGTGATTGGCATAATAATGAACTAAAAAGTGATAAGGTGGAGGAGAGAATAAAGGAGTTACTCGAGAGTCTTGTTGCAGGTCCGAAACATTTGTAATAAATTTTCAGTAATAAATTTAAGGAGGAATACTCAATGCCTGAAGTGTCACATATATGTCCTAAATGCAATGGTGCTATGGAGCAAGGATTTATTATAGACCAAATCTATGGGGGTCGAGTGATAGGTTATTGGGCTGCAGGGTCGCCACAAAAATCAATTTGGACAGGCACCAAGTTACCAGAAGAAAAACTCGTACCCATAGGTACATTCTGTTGTGCGTCTTGCGGGTATCTCGAGTCTTTTGCATTACCAGAATTTGCTCCAAAATAAACCTCATTGTTCTATGATTATAGAATAGGGCTTAAATGAATATCGATTCATATTTGAAGCGTATAAATTATACAGGTTCTCTCGAACCAACCCTCGAGACTTTACGCAATATCCACCGTCAGCATTTGCTAAGTATTCCTTATGAAAATTTGGATATTCACCTAGGGCGAAGATTCGAGTTAAATCAAGAGCATTTCTTTAAAAAGCTTGTTTTTGAAAAACGTGGTGGCTGGTGTTATGAAATGAATGGGCTTTTGGCTTGGGTCTTGCGTGAACTTGGGTTTGAGGTGCAGTATCTTTCAGGTACGGTTGGACGTGAACAAAAAGGCAACCTAGCAGAAGGTAATCACCTTGTTTTGTTGGTTCATTTGGATAAACCTTATATTGCAGATGTAGGCTTTGGTGATGGAATTCTCGAGCCGTTACCCTTACAAGAGGGCGTTTATAGACAAGGCTTTCTCGAGTTTCAATGACTCAAGAAAATGAACGCTGGATATTTCACAATCATCCAGAAGGCGGCGCAAAGACCTTTGATTTTACCACTGTAGCGCACCAGCTTTCTGATTTCACAAAGCGATGCCACTACTTGCAAACCTCACCTGATTCCGGTTTTGTGCAGACAACTGTCTGTCAAGGGTTTACCAAAGAAGGCCTTATTAGCTTGCGAGGTGCTGTGCTAAAGACGATAAATCCAGCAGGTATAGAACGCCGAGTTATAGATTCTGAAAAAGAATATAGAACTGTTTTACATGAAGTATTTGGACTCGAGATAGATACGCATGAGTTATTTACCAAAGTTTGTCAGCGACATTTGGATTGGTTAGCCACAAACCCATCTGCTCTTGATTAACTGGAGGACTGTGACTTAGGTTTTCTTTGCATACGATAATGTAGACGAAAAGCGGTCAGACCCCACAAAGACATAGAATGATCGGTTCGTAAGACATTTTCATGATCTACAAAAACATAAATGCGCTCAGTAAAACTTTTTAGAAGGTGTTTCCAGTGTTGGCCGTGTGAATCACGAACAATAAAATAAAAGCCTGCCTCACCATAAGTGTTGCCCTTTGAAATCAGCTCGAGATGACCTTGCTGGTTTGTGCTTAGGCGCAAAATGACTGTGGCGTTGCCTTGAGGTAATGGAAAGATTACTCGAATACAGGCTTCACCACTAGGTAGATAAATTGTGGAATAAATACCTAGATAAATGACCTCACCAGTTTTTTTAATATGACGCAACCAGATGGTATAGCGAAGATTTCCAGAAGCATCTTTGAGTCGAATGATTTTACTGCTCATGCCGTGAGCGGTGTCAAGTGGATTTGAAGGTAGATTAAGTTGCATAATTCGTTTAGCAAAGAGAAGTTTAACCAGTTCTCCAAAGAAACTAAACCCTTGAGACCACTGTGTCCATACGTCAAAATCAAATTCAGAGGTTTGCAGATAGAAATCTTGAATAGCAGGATGAATGGGATGTTTAAGATGGGTAAAAGGAATAAAACTTTCCATGAGTCCACAGTCAATAGATTCTTCGTCAATGCTGAGGTTTTCGCGCTGGGCAATCTGCTGGATGAGGGCTGGACCTATTTCAGTAGTCTCGGAGATGGGGCCAATTAACCACTTGATATCTTCAGGGCTGCATTTTTGCCCCAGCAGAATGTTCCATAGTTGAGTAAACCAGCCTTGTAAGGGTTGTGCTTTGGGGAGATTCATATATGTTTAAAGGTTTCATAGCATGGTTTATTGGTGAGCATCACTTAGAGTTTAACGTTTCTATAAAAAATAATGAAGCTTTTCTGCTAAACCTTGAAAATGTAAAAATAACGATAAACTATCTATTGCCCATGAATATCGAACGTCACCTAAACGAGCTTTCAACTCTTAATAAAATCCTCGAGATTCTTAACCAGCAGGTAGTATTTTCAACAGCTCTGCAATTAGCCCTAGAAGAATTAGTCAAACTTTTAGACCTTAGTACTGGTTGGGTATTCCTTGAGGATTCTCAGAAAGATATGTTTTGGCTTGCGGCTTCTACTGGATTGCCACCTGCCTTGGCTAAAAATGATCATTACTGTTTGCGTGAAGGTGGTTGTACCTGTCAGGGTCGTTTTGGTCGTGGTGAATTAGATAAGGGTGTAAATATTGTAGATTGCAGCCGCCTCGAGGTGCCAAAGGTAACAAAGGCGGTTTAGAAGTTCATGCCAGTATGCCCTTACTAACCAAGGAAGGTCCGGTGGGTATTTTGAATCTAGCAGCACCTGGGCCTGACAGCTTTGATGATGAGGCACTGGTTTTCTTGACTGCCGTTGGACGTGCCTTAGGTTTAGCTTTTCGCCGAGCAAGCCTGCAAGAACAGCAAGCCAAAGAGCGAGAATTAAGGGCCAAGCTAGAAGAAAGAACACGTTTGGCAAATGATATCCACCGTTCGGTCTCACAGTTTTTACTTGCAGCAGGGTCATCCTTGCAAGTGGCAAGAGAAAATGAAACCCAGCGTGTCGTAGCCCTCGAGCGTTCCTCGAGTTTAGTTACCTCATCACTATCGGGTTTACAGGAACTTGATGTTTTGCTTAACCCTTCAAAAGCCTTGCAACTTCTCACTCCTAAAGAGTTTGAGGTCTTAAGCCTTATCTCGAGGGGATTAACCAACAAGCAAATTGCAAAAGAGTTAGACATCGCCGAGAAAACCGTAAAAGTACATGTAAGTAATGTGTTGGCCAAACTCGAGCTTAAAGGGCGTACCCAGGCGGCCTTATGGGCAAAAGAACAAGGGCTTTGAATTTATCATCCTTGCTGGTAGACTTGTAACTATGGAAAAACCATTTTGGCTACGCGGTATTCGTGGGGCAACAACGGTTGAGCGTGATGAAGCTGAGTTGGTTTTGCAAGCCACCCAAGAACTTTTAGAAGAAATGTTACGTGCTAATAATATTACTGAACATGAACCTATCGCTTCTATTTTTTTTACTACCACCCATGACCTAACCAGCACTTTCCCAGCCGAGGCTGCACGGCGTATTGGTATGCACACAGTTCCCCTGATCTGTAATCTGGAGATTCCTGTACCTGGCCGCTTACAACGGGCTGTGCGGGTAATGTTGCAACTCAATACCCAGAAATCCCAGACCGAAATAAAGCATATTTACTTGCGTGAAGCCGTCAAATTGCGTCCAGATTTGGTGAGTGCGCAGTAAGGTTTAATGAAGTATTCTTGTGAAAAATGTCTAAAAGCCCTCATTTTTACTGTGGTAGCATAGCTGGATGTTAAGAATTCCTTTTATTTTAGCTATATTAGCAGCAGGTTTATTATTGGTGGCTTGCCCTCCTGTGAATCCACCGACATGTGAGGAATTGGGGAACTGTCCACCTCCGCTACCTTGTGAAGATGAACCCGATGGGTGTCAAGAACCTAAAATTACTTTTACCTCGAGTATTTCACAGAATCCCAAACCCGTATTTAATGGTGGGGATACCCTTAATGGAAGTTTTACCATTAAAACTGATGATCCTGATGAAACTATTGGTTCAACAGTAATCTTTCTTAATCTTGTAACTGCTTGTCAACCAGACCAGCCCTGCAATCCACAACAAGCTGGAGGCGATTTATTTGCATCAGAAGATGATGTAACCATTACTAATAATATCTTCCAGAAAGTTTTAACCGGGGATGAATTGCGTGTTGCGGATGGACTTACAACCTCATTTAGTGGAAAGCTTAAGAGTAGTGCTAAGCCTGGTGAGTATTCTATGTTTATACAAATTTTTGAATGTACAAATACTGATCCTAATAGTGTTGGAACAGATTCTAATTGTTTTCCAAGATTGGCTGGAAAAGGGTATCGATTTTTCGTCGAATGACGAGATTTTTGGGTGTATTTATGAGACTTTTTATTATATTTATTTTTATCATTGGTTTGGGTTTTGCACAAAAGCAAAAAGACCCACCTTACGTCGAATTTACCGCAACCATGAACAGCGTTTACAAGCAGGGTGATTCTGCAACTATTGATATTTCTGCTCGCTTAATTGACCCTGAAAATACTATCACCGAAGCTGTATTGTTCCTAAATGTGGTTGAAGTTGATGAAGCTAAAAAATACCCACAAGCCGGACATCTCATTTTTGCCGATGCTACCTCACCCAATGACATCACCAAAAAGGTCATAACAGGTGATGAACTTAGGGCAGGTCTGGCTACTACAGTTACTTTTTTGATTAAAGATAATGCTAAGCCAGCAGACTATTCTTTGGCACTACAACTTTTTAATGGAACCAATATAGATCCAAACCGAGTCAGGGTTGAGGAGAGGATTGATATCAAGAATTTTAGATTTGTAATTGAGCCTAAGTAATTCTAGTCTTTCCATTCTCTTACAGGAATCAAGTCGCCACCATCAACCGTGGCGATTTTGACTTTGTGACCCCGGTTGGTGTTGATTTCAAGTACGGCTTGGTCAAAGCTGTTAGGGGCTACTAGGGTCTTGCGTACAAAGTAGCCACCACCGGCAGCACTCATTTCGCTGGTTTTAGAAATACGAACTCTGATGATTTCTCCGTGTTTACTGGTGCGAACTCTGGCCAACAAGAAACTACCATCATCCTTGAAGTTGGGATTTTGTCTAGCAAAGAACATAAGCTAAGTTTACGGGATTTGCAAGGATTTAACCAGTAGCCTTTAAGAGTGGTGAGTAAAAGTCACTCATCGCTCGCTACTTGTCACTAACGTTGTAGACTCTAAATTCGTATGGGAATTGTTGTACCAAATGCTCAAACCATCGCTTTTGCAGCCGAATTGCTTAAAAAAGGAAACTTAGTAGCCTTTCCTACCGAGACGGTTTATGGCTTAGGAGCAGATGCTAGTAATCTTGAAGCGGTAAAGAAAATATTTACTGCCAAGGGTAGACCTGCTGACCATCCAGTGATTGTGCATGTGGCTAGTACAGATGCCCTCGAGTCTTGGGCTGTAGATATTCCTGTTATGGCTTATAAACTTGCCGAAGCCTTCTGGCCAGGACCTTTAACCCTTATTCTCAAACGCTCGAGTAGGTCTCTAGATGTAGTTACCGGTGGACAACAAACCGTTGGTGTGCGGGTTCCTGGTCACAAGGTGGCTTTGCAACTCCTCGAGGCTTTTGGTGGGGGTGTAGCAGCCCCATCAGCCAATCGTTTTGGGCGCATTAGCCCAACCACTGCCCAGCATGTCTCTTCTGAATTGGGTGATGCGATCACCATTTTAGATGGAGGAGACTGCCAGGTAGGTTTAGAATCAACCATTGTAGATACAACTTCGGCAAGCTTTAGGATATTGCGTCCAGGCGGGATTGCCCATGAAGAGATATCTGATGTACTTGGGTATATGCCTAAAGCCCTAACAAGCTCTAAACTGCGTGTTTCAGGGTCTCTAGAAAGCCATTACGCGCCAACAACCCCCACTTTTCTGGTATCAGCAATAGAGTTGCCAACGCTTCCAGATTCCTGTGGGGTGATTGCTTTGAAAGAAAAACCTCGAGGGTTTAGAAGTGTTTGGCTACACCTTCCTGATAACGCAAGAGATTATGGGCATCAGTTATATGCAGCCTTGCGCCACCTAGACGAGATGGGTCTAAAGCGCATCATGATTGAAGATGTACCCCTGACCCCCGACTGGTTAGCTGTGCGCGATAGGTTGAGTCGGGCTACTTTCAAAATCTAAAGAGATGTCAAAAATACAATGGAGTATTGCCAAACTGAAATGGTATAAATTGTTTTTATGTCAAGCTTTCGTTTTAGTACACCCGAAGCCAAGAATTATTTTGACCTTGTGTCGGGTTCAGCAGCTTCCGTTATGGAATTTGCCAGTCAACGTGATCAGGATTTGTTTAGGGTCCGGCTCGAGCGTCACTTTCAGGATTTAATCGATGGGCTGTTACCGTTATATGGTTCACGCGATGAATTTGAAGGTTTTTTAGAACGGCTGATTATAAGCATGGCCGAAACCTATCTGGCGCGCTCTGAGGGGCTTAAAGTTTTAGATATTCAAAGAGACTTACAACCAGATTGGTTTTTGCAAGAGTCGATGGTGGGCTATGTATTTTACACCGAACGATTTGCTGATTCTCTAAAGGGTATCGAAGACCATTTGGAATATCTAGAAGACCTTGGGGTCACCTATATTCACCCGATGAAAACCATTCGCCCACGAGAGGGTGAGAATGATGGTGGGTTTGCGGTTTTAGATTACAAGGATATTGACCCGGTCTTGGGCACCATTCATGACCTCGAGCATTTATGTACTTTGTTACGTCAAAAAGATATGAGTATCTGCATCGATTTGGTGCTCAACCATTGTGCCAAAGATCATGCCTGGGCCCTTAGAGCCAAAGCTGGCGAGAAAAAGTATCAAGATTATTTTTATATATTTGATGACCGCACTATGCCGGCTGAATATGAAAAGACCCTGCCAGAAATTTTTCCCGATTTTAAGCCTGGCAATTTTGTTTACTATGAAGATATGAAAAAATGGGTCTGGTCTACTTTTAATGAATATCAGTGGGATCTGAATTGGACCAATCCTGACGTATTTTTAGAGATTGTGGAAATTTTATTTTATCTTTCCAATAAAGGGGTAGATGTTTTTCGTCTAGATGCAGTAGCTTTTATGTGGAAGCGTCTAGGCACCAATAGTCAAAACCAGCCTGAAGTATTTAGTATTCTTCAAGCTCTTAGAACTTGCTCGAATATCGCTACGCCAGCCGTGATTCATAAAGCCGAAGCTATCGTTGCACCCACTGAGCTGATCAAGTACTTTGGGCTTAAAGAGCACTATGGGAAGGTTTCACACTTGGCCTATCACAATGTATTTATGGTGCAATACTGGTCATCTTTGGCCAGTCGGGATACACGGCTGATGACGCATGTTCTAAAAAACTTTCCAATCAAACCAAGCAATACAGCCTGGGGAACCTATATTCGTTGTCATGATGATATTGGTTGGGCCGTCACCGATGAAGATGCCGCCGCCGTGAATTTAGCAGGATTCTGGCACCGCAAGTTTTTGTCTGATTATTACTCTGGTGAATTTCCTGGAAGCCATGCTAGGGGCAGGGTTTTTCAATATAACCCTATCACCCAAGATAGGCGTATTTCAGGAAGTGCAGCTAGTCTAGCTGGTATTGAAGAAGCCCTCGAGCTTAATGACCCAGCCCTACTTACTTTAAGTATTGAGCGTATTCTTTTGGGTTACGCTTTAATATGTGGTTTTGGTGGTTTACCGCTTCTTTATATGGGTGATGAAATAGGAATGCTAAATGATAAGAGCTATCTCGAGCATCCTGATTTGGCCTTGGATAATCGCTGGATGCATCGCCCACATATGGATTGGGAAAAAGCTTCTAAGCGCACAGAAAAAGACACCCTCGAACATCGCCTCTTTAGCGGTGTGCAGCACTTGCTTCAGGTTCGCAAGAAGACTCCGCATTTACATGCTTCTATCTCGAGTGAAATTGTAGATATCAACCATAACCAGGTCTTCTGCTATGTTCGCAAGCATCCTCTTGGCAACTTAATTGGGCTTTATAACTTTACTGAAAAGATTCAGTATGTCTCAGATAGGATTTTGCTACAGTTTGGTTTAGCTCAACCTTTTGATAGGCTCGAGTCCCGCCTAGTAGATATCATTGACGGGCATATTCAACTTAGACCCTATGCGCGATTATGGTTGGTTAATCAAGTCTAGAGTGCGAGTTTTTACTGTTTTAGGAATAGGTTTTGTAGGTAAAGTAGGTTTTATGAAACTTTTGATTATCGCTTTGTTTAGTTTGGGACTAATATTTGCCCAAAAGATTCCTCATTTTTTGTATGTCAATGCACCAATTCTCGAGCTTGAGGGTTTTTTAAGTGGAACCCTTGACCAGAATGATGGTCAAAACTTTAAGGATGGCTCGAGAACCGAGGTCATTTTGGCGTATTTTGAAGAGGGGAGTGCCATCGAGATTCGCTTAACCGCAGATTTTGATGCTTACTTGACCCTTTACGGCCCACAGAAAACGGTCGTGGCTACCAATGATGATGGGGCAGATGCCTTTGAATCCCTCTTAGTGACCGAAGTACCAGAAACAGGCCGCTATGTCCTTGTGGTGAGTGGTTATTCTGAAATCGATTTGGGGAATTATGACCTCAGTGCTAAAAAGCTCGAGGTCGTTGATGATGGTGATCTTGTTATGGGTTCTAGTCTCAAGGCTTTTTTAAGCGAAACAGATGATATTGATTCTGAGGGCAAAGTTGTTGATAAATTTGTTTTAGAGCTTTCAGAATCAACAAATATCACCCTGCAAATGACCTCGGTTCTGATGGATACATTTCTGATTATTTTTGATGAGAATGGCCAGAAGATAGCCGAAAATGATGACACTGTTCTCGAGGATGATCCTCAGACTACCGATATAGATGAGAGCAGTACAAATGTACTAGATGCACAACTAGAACTTAGCCTCGAGCCTGGACTCTACGAGGTTTGGGCTACCACTGCATCACCCAATACCTATGGTTTTTATCAGATTTTAGTGAATTCCCAGTAAATATTGCAGGTATCAAGTTCAGTAGGAGAAATGTTGGTCAGGACGCACTTTGTGGTCTTACCTTTGCCTCAATGTGTCCTGGAGCTGCTAAATCTCAAGGTATTTGTCTTGAAAACTAGGCCATTTAATGCCTTGAGATACAAAAGCTCTTGATTTTCTCCTGACTCTTCCTATACAATAGCCAAGTTTGTTTCCCCCTGCCCGCAACGTTGGGTTTGGGGGTTGGTTTGTCGTGCGTCTACAAGAGTTTAATAAAGAACGTCTTCTAGGTAGGTATCGCCAAGTCAGTTTAGACCCCCTGAGTTTAGAGACCAGGATGGGATTTTTAAGGAGAGTGATTGCTCTGCCAACGGTTAACCAACTCTTGCGTAAAGGTCGTAAAGCCCTACGCAGCAAGACCAAAGTGCCTGCCCTCAAGGGTAGTCCTCAGCGTCGTGGTGTATGTACAGCAGTAAAAACCATGACCCCCAAAAAGCCAAACTCGGCACTTCGTAAAATTGCTAGGGTTCGCTTGTCTTCTAAATATGAGGTCACAGCCTATATTCCAGGTGAAAAGCACAATTTGCAAGAGCATAGTGTGGTCTTGATTCGTGGAGGCCGTGTAAAAGACTTGCCAGGAGTTCGATATCACATTGTTCGTGGCACTCTAGATACACAAGGTGTAGGCGTAGGTCGTTATGTACAGCGTAATCAGGGTCGCAGTAAGTATGGAACCAAGAAGCCTAAAGCTGGTGCCGCTGCTGCCGCTGCTAAGAAAAAGTAAGGAGATATTAGATGTCGCGCCGTAGAAGAGCAGAAGTAAGAAAACTTGACCCAGATCTTGTCTATAGTGATACCTCGGTCAGTGCCTTTATCAACCGCATGATGCGTGAAGGCAAGAAGAATTTGTCCAGCCGTATTTTTTATGGGGCTTGCCGTCTTATTCAAGAACGTAGTGGTCAAGAGCCTCTTAAAGTATTTCGTCAAGCGGTAGATAATGTAAAACCCCGCATCGAAGTCAAAAGCCGCCGTGTAGGTGGAGCTACTTATCAAGTGCCTGTCGAAGTACCTGGTCGTAGAGCACAATCCTTAAGTATGCGTTGGTTGGTTGCTGCCTCAGACTCTCGTCCAGAGCGCACTGCTGTAGAGCGTGTCGCTGGTGAACTTTTAGATGCTTCGGGTGGCCGTGGTGGTGCTGTTAAGAAAAAAGAAGATGTCGAAAAAATGGCTGAAGCAAACCGTGCCTATGCACACTATCGCTGGTAAGAAAGGAGGATGAAAAGATTAAAGAGTAAAGATTAAGAGTAAAGATTAAGAGCTATTTGCATAATCTTCACTCTTCACTCTTGAATCTTCGATCATATTTTTATGGCAACCAAAACGAGTTTAGACCTTAACGTAACCCGCAACATCGGAATTGCCGCACATATTGATGCAGGCAAGACCACCCTTACTGAGCGCATCCTCTATTTCACAGGCCGTATTCACAAAGTAGGTGAAGTTCACGAAGGTGCTGCCACCATGGACTGGATGGAGCAAGAGCGTGAACGTGGGATTACCATTACCTCGGCTGTAACTACGGCTGAATGGAAGGGTAATCGCATTAATATTATCGACACTCCTGGTCACGTAGATTTCACAATTGAAGTCGAACGTTCAATGCGGGTGTTAGATGCGGCTGTGGCGGTATTTGATGGTAGTCAAGGCGTAGAGCCACAATCCGAAACGGTGTGGCGGCAAGCTGATAGATACCGTGTACCGCGTTTGGCCTTTGCTAACAAGATGGATAAGACCGGTGCAAGTTTTCCTTTGGTACTTGATTCTATGGCTGAACGTTTGGGTGCTAATGCTGTGCCCATTCAATGGCCTATTGGGCTTGAAGATACCTTTAAGGGCGTAGTTGATCTTGTTGAAATGAAGGCTATTTACTTCATGGATGATTTGGGTAAAGACCTCAAAATTACAGATGTGCCTGAAGATATGAAAGAAGTGGTCGCAAAACAGCGCAATGTGATGATTGAGAAACTGGCAGATATTGATGATGAGATTGCCATGCTTTATCTCGAGGGTCAAGATGTACCGATTGAAAAAATTAAGGCTGCCATTCGTCAAGGTGTTGTCGAAATGAAGCACTTCCCAGTGCTTTGTGGTTCTGCTCTTAAAAATAAAGGTGTACAGCTTCTTCTTGACGCAATTACCTATTATTTACCTAGCCCACTTGATGTTCCGCCAATGATGGGTACAAACCCAGAAAGTGGCGAACAAGAAGCCCGTGCGCCTGAAGATGACGCACCGACTTCTGCGCTGGCCTTTAAAATTATGACTGATCCTTATGTGGGTCGTTTAACCTTTGTGCGCGTTTATTCAGGTGTGTTAGAAGCTGGGTCTTATGTCTACAACACAACCAAGGGTAAGCGTGAACGCATTGGTCGTTTGATGAAAATGCACGCCAATCACCGTGAAGAAGTTGAGCGTATTGCTGCAGGTGATTTGGGCGCAGTCATTGGTCTTAAAGACACCATTACTGGCGATACCTTGGCTGATCCTGAGCATCCTATTATCTTGGAAAGTATCGAAATACCTGATCCAGTTATTTCAGTGGCCATTGAGCCAAACTCTAAAGCTGACCAAGACAAGCTTGCCAATGGTTTGATAAAACTTACCGAAGAAGATCCAACCTTCCGTGTGCAAACTGATCCAGAAACCAATCAGACTGTGATTTCGGGAATGGGTGAATTGCACCTCGAGATTATTGTTGACCGCTTAAAGCGGGAATTCAATGTAAACGCCAATGTCGGTGCGCCACAAGTGGCTTACCGTGAAACCATTACTAGGGCTGTAGATGTCGAAGGCAAATTTGTTCGACAGTCGGGTGGTCGTGGTCAGTATGGTCATGTTTACATAAAAGCCGAACCGCGTGAGCGTGGGGCTGGGTTTGAGTTTGAGAATGCTGTGGTCGGTGGAACTATTCCTCGTGAATATATTCCTGCTGTGCAAAAAGGTGTAGAAGAAGCCATGCAAAATGGCCCTCTGCTTGGATTCCCTATTGTCGATGTAAAAGTAGCTGTCTATGATGGTTCTTATCACGAAGTCGACTCTTCAGAAATGGCCTTTAAAATTGCCGCTTCGATGGCGATTCGTGAAGTGATGAGCAAGGGTGGAGCAGCAGTACTCAAGCCAGTCATGCGTGTAGAAGTGGTTACGCCTGAGCAGTACATGGGTGATGTGATTGGTAGCTTAAATAGTCGCCGTGGTCAAATCCAGGGTATGCAGCCACGTGGTAATGCACAGGTTGTAAATGCAAATGTTCCTCTCGCAACCATGTTCGGTTATGCTACAGATCTTCGCAGCCTTACCCAAGGCCGCGCAACATTCACCATGTTCTTAGACCATTATGCCCAAGTTCCCAAAAGTGTTCAGGATGAATTAGTGAAGAAGTAACTAGGTGGTAGCATCACATTTTTGTGATGCTACCTAAAGATAAAAGATCTTATTTTACAAACCGCTAAGCGGAAAAGAAAGGAAAATTAACATGGCGAAAGGCATATTTGAGCGAACGAAACCACACGTAAATGTGGGGACGATAGGACACGTAGATCACGGGAAAACGACGCTAACAGCAGCGATTACGTTTACGGCAGCAGCAGCAGATCCAACGGTAGAGACCCTGAGCTACGATCAAATAGATAAAGCACCAGAAGAGAAAGCTCGAGGAATAACGATAAACACCTCGCATGTGGAATATCAAACCAAGGCTAGACACTATTCACACGTAGATTGCCCCGGACACGCAGATTATGTAAAGAACATGATTACCGGAGCCGCCCAAATGGACGGAGCTATCTTGGTAGTTAGCGCAGCCGATGGTCCTATGCCGCAAACCCGTGAACATATCCTGCTGGCTCGCCAAGTAGGCGTGCCTTATATCATCGTGTTCATGAATAAAGTGGATATGGTCGATGACGCAGAACTTTTGGAATTAGTAGAAATGGAAGTCAGAGAACTTCTGTCCTCCTATAACTTTCCTGGAGATGATACCCCAATCATTAAAGGCTCAGCCCTAAAAGCACTAGAAGCCATGACCGCTAAACCCACTACACAACGTGGAGAAAATGAATGGGTTGATAAAATCTGGGAACTCCTAGAAGCAGTTGATTCTTATATTCCAACACCTCAAAGAGATATAGATAAAGCCTTCTTGATGTCAGTGGAAGATGTGTTTACCATCACAGGTCGTGGAACAGTAGCCACCGGTAGAATTGATCGTGGAATTGTCAAGACCGGTGAAGAGATTGAAATCGTAGGTTTAACTGATACCCGCAAGTCTGTGGTAACTGGTGTAGAAATGCACCGTAAGACCCTAGACTCTGGAATGGCAGGAGATAACGTAGGCTTATTGTTGCGTGGTGTAGGACGTGAAGATATTGAACGTGGTCAAGTGTTATCAAAACCAGGTTCAATCACTCCACACACTAACTTCAAAGGTTCTGTGTACATCCTCAAGCAACAAGAAGGTGGTCGTCATAGTGCCTTTTTCAATGGATATAGACCACAATTTTACTTTAGGACCACAGATGTCACAGGAATCGTCACCCTTCCCAGCAACATAGAGATGGTGATGCCTGGGGACAATGTGGAGCTTGCAGTAGAGCTGATTAAGCCTATTGCCATGGAAGAAGGTCTGCGTTTTGCTATTCGTGAAGGTGGGCGTACTGTTGGTGCTGGTGTTGTCTCTGCGGTGACTAAGTAAATTATGGCCGCGACTCCTCGTATTCGTATTAAACTGAGAGGCTTTGACCATAAGAGCCTGGACAGCTCAGCCACTAAAATTGTGGAAACTGTAAGGCGCACTGGGGCCAAGGTAGCTGGACCAGTTCCGCTCCCTACTCATACTCGTAGATACTGTGTTTTGCGTAGCCCTTTTATTGATAAGGATAGTCGTGAGCATTTTGAAATTCGCACACACAATCGCCTTATTGACATTAAGGCTCCAACGAAAAGCACCATTGATAGTCTCATGCACCTGGATTTGCCCACTGGGGTTGACATTGAAATTAAGACGGTTGGAGGGCGTTAAACGTGAAAGGTATTTTAGGTACTAAAATTGGCATGACCCAAATCTGGCGCGACGACAAGTTGATACCTGTCACCGTAGTCATGGCTGGACCATGCCCTGTTGTGCAACGCAAAACCCCCGAGCAAGATGGGTATAGCGCGGTACAGCTTGGATGGGTTGAAAAATCTGTCAAAAAAGCTAATCAAGCTGAAGTGGGACATGCCAAGCGTGGCAATGTTGCTCCGCAAAGACATTTGCTCGAGTTTCGTGATTTTTCCCCTCAAGGTGATGCGGTCAATATAGATATTTTCTCGAGTGGTCAACTGGTTGATGTTATGGGAACCAGCAAGGGCCGTGGAACCATGGGTGTGATGCGCCGTTGGAACTTTAGCGGTATGAGTGCCTCACACGGTGTTAAGAAAAAGCACCGTCATCCTGGTTCGATTGGTCAACGTAAGCAACCGGGTCGGGTTTATAAAGGCAAGCGTATGGCTGGTGTCTGGGGTGGCGAGCAGGTCACTGTTTCAGGATTAGAGCTAGTTGAAATTCGTCAGAATGACAATTTACTTCTTATTAAGGGAGCTATTCCTGGAGCCAATGGTTCATTAGTAGTTATTAAAGACTCGAAGCGGAAGGTGAAGTGATGGCGTATACATTAAATGTAATAGGTAGTAGCCGCACTGTAACTGTTGATTTACCAGAGCCTAAAGAAGCTGTTCTTTTTGAAGTAGTTAACTGGCAACTCTCCAAGCGTCGGCGTGGTACGGCCAGTGTAAAAACACGTGGCACAGTATCAGGTACAACAGCTAAGATGTATGCTCAAAAAGGTACAGGACGTGCGCGTCACGGAAGTTATAAGGCTCCTATTTTTATTGGTGGTGGCGTTGCTTTTGGTCCACTTCCTCGAGACTATAGTTACACCTTGCCAAAGAAGGTTCGCAAATTGGGTCTTAAAATGGCCCTTTCGGCTCGAGCTAAAGAAGGTAAGTTGACGCTTGTAGATTCATTCTCGAGTGTAAGTGGTAAGACCAAAGACTTTGTGGCTTGGGCTAAGCAAAATGGTATTGATGGCGCCGAGCGTGTTCTTTTGGTTACTGATAATGAAATGGTCCGCCGTGCTGCACGCAACTTGCCTTGGGTAGGTAGTGTGCCAACAGGTGGTATCAATGTCTATGACATTCTCAAGCATGACCGTGTGATTGCAGATGCCAGCATTCTCGAGGGAGGTCAAGAATGACCCCACAAGAAGTGATTCTGATACCTGTGATGAGCGAAAAAGCCTTGATGAATATCTCTACTGATACCGATAAGCAAAGCAAGTATTCGTTTTATGTTCATCTTCATTCAAATCGTACTCAGGTGAAAGAAGCTATTGAGACCTTATTTGGTGTGGATGTTATGAAAATTAATATTGCCAATGTGCGCCCTAAAGAAAAAACCTTAGGACGCTATCGTGGAAATACATCAGCACGTAAAAAAGCCACCGTTACACTCAAAGCCGGGCAGCGCATTGCGCAGCTCGAGGGCTTAGGAAGCTAGGAGGGATTATGCCAGTAAAAACATATAGACCCTATACCCCCTCCCGTCGTTATATTACAACCTCTGATTTTGCTGAGATTACCAAATCTACGCCAGAGAAATCGCTACTGCGCCCTCTTAAAAAGAGCAGTGGTCGTAATAACCATGGGCGTATCACTTCACGTTTTCGTGGAGGCGGGCACAAGCGTCAGTACCGCGTTATTGACTTTTTACGTCGGGATAAAGAAGGTATTGTTGCCAAGGTTGCGTCGGTTGAATATGATCCTAACCGCACTGCCAATATCGCACTCTTGCATTACGCCGATGGTGAAAAGCGTTATGTTCTTGCCCCTGAGAAATTAGTGGTGGGCTCGAGTATTGTGGCTGGACCCAATGCTGAACCTGTGGTTGGTAATGCACTTCCGTTACGTTTTGTACCAGTAGGTGCCATTGTTCACAACGTTGAGATGATTCCAGGCAAAGGTGCCCAGATGGCTCGTAGTGCTGGAACCAGTATTCAGATTCAAGGTCGTGATGGCGATTATGTGACCTTACGTTTGCCTTCGGGTGAGCTTAGAAAAGTTCATGGCGAATGCTACGCCACTATGGGTGTGGTCGGTAATGCAGAACATAAAAACATTGTTTGGGGTAAAGCTGGTCGCAGGCGTTACTTGGGTCGTAAGCCCCATAATCGTGGCAGTTCTATGAACCCAGTTGATCATCCACACGGTGGTGGTGAGGGTCGTACTCCTCGAGGTGGACAACCACGCAGTCCTTGGGGTCAAAATGCCAAAGGCCTTAAGACCCGTAATAAGCGTAAGACGAGCTCGACCTTTATCGTGCGTCGTCGGAAAGGGACGGTCTCAAGTGGCTAGAAGTATGAAAAAAGGCCCCTTCATTGATGGGCATCTTTTGAAAAAAATCGACGCGGCAAACACTACCAATGACCGCAAAGTCATCAAAACTTGGAGCCGTCGTAGCACGGTAGTACCCGAAATGATTGGGCATACTATCGGCGTTCATAACGGTAAGCAACATGTACCCGTGTTTGTCCAAGAAAATATGGTCGGACACAAGCTTGGTGAATTTGCGCCTACGCGGACCTTCCGTTCGCATAGTGGAAACCGTGAAGAGGCTGCGTCATGAGTGCTACAGCTAAACTCACCATGATTCGCAGCACACCACGTAAGGCTCGCCTGGTGGCAGACCTTATTCGCGGAAAAAATGTAATCGAAGCTGAGTCGATTTTGAAATATACACCTAACCGCATAACCGGCCCTGTGCTCAAGCTTTTGCAAAGTGCCAAAGCTAATGCAGTTAATAACCACGATATGTTTGAAGATACCTTGTATGTTTCTAAAATTATGGTCAATGAAGGCCCGCGTCTAAAGCGATATCTTCCTAGAGCCAAAGGCCGCGCCGATGAATTGCTTAAACGTACCAGTCATATCGAAATCACATTAGAGGAGCGCGACAATGGGTAATAAAATTAATCCTCTTGGACTTCGTCTTGGCATCAACAAGCAAGCCTCGGTACGCTGGTATGCAAGTACCAAGAAATATCCAGCTCTTATTGGTCAGGATGAAAAGATTCGTGCAGTCGTGATGAAAGAAGTAGGTCATTCAGGTGTAGCCCGTATTGAAATTGAACGTGCTGCTCACAATGTCACGGTTACTATTTTTAGTGCTAAGCCAGGTGTTGTTATTGGTAAAGGTGGCGAGGCCATCAAGGATTTGCGCAATAAGTTGGAAAAGCGTATTGGTGGAACTGTAGGGGTCAATGTACAAGAAGCTCCTAGTGCTAACACCAATGCCATGCTGATTGCTCAGCGTGTGGCTGAACAGCTCGAGCGTCGTTTTGCTTTTCGTAGAGCCATGAAACAGGCTGTGCAGCGTACTATGGAATCAGGCGCACAAGGCGTGAAAATTCGTTGCTCAGGTCGTTTAGGTGGTACTGAACAAGCCCGTCCTGAACAGTACTTTGAAGGTCGTGTGCCTCTACAAACCTTGCGTGCTGATATCGATTATGGAACAGCAGAAGCTAAAACCACTTACGGGATTATTGGTATTAAAGCTTGGGTTTTTAATGGTGAAATTGTAGGTGACCAGCGTCGCCGTGCGGCTATGCTTCCTCGCTCACGTCCCAAAGATGATGAAGCCAAGAAAGGCAAACGCCGTCGTCCTCAACAAGCCCGTCGTCGCAGTGGACCTCCTGGAGCGGGGCAAGGGAAGAGGGAGAGGGAATAATTATGCTTTTGCCAAAGCGTGTGAAACACCGTAAACAAATGCGTGGACGCACTAAGGGTGCAACCAAGGGTGGCGATTATATTGCCTTTGGTGATTATGGGTTAGTAGCTACTGAGCCTATTTGGATTAAATCTAACCAAATCGAAGCTTGCCGTGTGACCATGAGTCGTTTCTTTAAGCGGGGTGGGAAAATCTATATTCGTATTTTCCCAGATAAACCTGTTACCAAGAAGCCTCAAGAAGTACGCATGGGTAAAGGTAAAGGTGCGGTAGAGTTTTGGGTAGCAGTGGTTAAGCCAGGACGTATTCTTTTTGAAGTTTCTGGTGTAGATGAAGCCCAAGCCAGGGAAGCCTTTAGACTTGCTGCTTTTAAACTCCCAGTCAAAACTAAGTTTATCAAACGGGAGGTTTATGATGAAGCCCAATGAGTTGCGTAACCTTAGTCCAGATGAAATTACTAAGGAAATTGCCGACCGTAGACAAAAAATCTTTGATTTGCGCTTTACTAGCAAAATTGGTCAAATGAGCAATGTCAAAGAAATTCGCAGCAAAAAGCGTGAAATCGCAAGGCTGCTAACCATTGCCAATGAAAAAGCCGCCGGCGGAGGAAAGAAATGAAAAAAGTATTGCAAGGCCGTGTGGTAAGCGACAAGGCCCAAAAGACGGTGACGGTATTAGTAGAGCGTCGTTTTAAGCACCCTCTTTATGGAAAAGTCGTGACCCGTACCAAGAAATATGCTGCTCATGACGAGGCTGATAGTTTTCATACTGGAGATTTAGTTGAAATCGAAGCCTGTCGCCCCATGAGTAAGAGTAAACGCTTTAAAGTCTCTAAACTTGTAGAAAAGGCTAGGGGGTGAGTTGCTGTCGCAACGATTTAAAGATTAAAGATTGAAAATTCAAGATTGAAAAATCTTAAATCTTCAACCTTAAATCTTGAATTTTAGCGAATGCTAAATTTATGATTCAACAAGAGTCTTATCTCGATGTAGCCGATAATTCAGGGGCTAGAAAAATTCAGTGTATTCGTGTATTGGGTACTGGTGACACGTATGTAGGTGGCATTGGCGATGTGATTGTGGCTGCTGTTAAAGATGCCATTCCTAATGCTGGGGTTAAAAAAGGTGATGTGGTGCGGGCAGTAATTGTGCGTACGCGCAAAGAGATTAACCGCAAGGATGGCTCATCGATTCGTTTTGATACCAATGCAGCAGTTCTGATTACGGCTCAAAATGAACCCAGAGGAACCAGGGTTTTTGGACCTGTAGCCAGAGAACTTCGTGACAAGAAATTTATGCGCATTGTGTCACTGGCACCGGAGGTTTTGTAATGATTAAAAAAGGTGATACGGTGCAGGTTATTTCGGGTAAATTTAAGGGTGAAAAAGGTCGTGTGCTTCAAGCACATCCTGAAACCAGTCGGGTGATTATTGAAAACATCAATGTCATCAAGAAGACCCTGCGCCCCACGCAAAAGAACCCTAAGGGTGGCTTTGAAGAGCGTGAAGCTCCAATACATATCAGCAATGTTCAACTTTTAGATTCCCAGACTTCAAAACCCACGCGGGTGTATTACCGCCTCGAGGGTGATCGCAAGGTGCGCTTTGCTAAGTCGGGTACGCGCTTAGATGAGTAGGTGAGTGATGGACGTTCAATTAAAAACTTTTTATAGAAGCAAAGTAATTTCTTCCATGAGGGAAAAACATAACTATGATAATGTTATGCAAGTTCCGGGCTTGGAAAAAATCGTTATCAACATGGGTCTTGGAAAAGCCAAAGAAGATTCTAAAATTATTGAAAAAGCCACCAAAGAACTTGCACAAATTGCCTTGCAAAAACCAGTGGTGACCAAGGCTAAAAAGGCTGTTTCAAACTTTAAAATTCGTGAAGGTATGCCTATTGGCTCAATGGTAACTTTGCGCGGAGACCGGATGTGGGTTTTTCTAGAAAAACTCATCAATATCGCCTTGCCGCGGGTTCGTGACTTTCGTGGGGTTTCCACCAATAGTTTTGATGGACGTGGAAACTATAACTTGGGTGTGCGTGAGCAATTGGTATTTCCTGAAATCAACTTTGACCAGATGGACGGTATTCGTGGTATGGATATTGCCATTATTACCAGTGCCAAAACTGATGAAGAAGCCAAGAGCTTATTAGAGCTTTTGGGAATGCCTTTTAAGAAGTAATTCTGGTATAGTTAATAGTTTGCCCCAAAGGCAATAATCTTGGTCGGTGGTTTTGTAAAAGCGTTTTTAATCAATGGCCAAGAAAAACCATCAAAGAAAGGAGGACAGGATAAAGGAAAAAGGAAAGAAAAAGGAAAAAGCTATCCATAGCAAGGCTATTTGGAGTACCTTTCACTTTTCACTTTTCACTTTTCACTTCCCACTGATTTTATGGCAACATCTGCTCACATTGCAAAAGCAAAGCGTAAGCCCAAGTTTTCAAGCCGTGGTGTCAACCGCTGCCAACGCTGTGGTCGTACCAATGGTTACTTACAGGATTTTGGCCTTTGCCGAATCTGTATGCGCGAAATGGCCCATAAAGGCTATTTACCTGGTGTAACCAAAGCAAGCTGGTAAAGGTGATTAAAGATTGAAAATTTAAGATTCAAGGTTTTATTAGCAAGTGACTTGAAATAATTTTTAATCTTCAATTTTTAACGATTAATTATTTTATTAAGGAGAGTACGGTCAGCGACGATACGCTGATACCGCTCCCCAAGGAGAGTAAATGACAACTGATCCCATTGCTGATATGCTCACCCGTATTCGGAATGCCCTGGTGATTGTGGCTCCGAGTGTGGATGTGCCAGCCAGCAAATTTAAGAAGGCCGTTGCGGATATTTTGGTTCGTGAAGGCTATTTGAAATCAGCCGATAATGTAGAGGTGGCAGGTAAACCAGTTTTACGAATTGGTCTAAAGTATGGCCCCAAGCGTACCTCGATTATTCATAGTATTGTTCGTATTTCGACACCTGGGCGCAGAGCATACACCAATGCTCCTGGGGTTCCAGTAGTTCGTGGTGGTTTAGGTTTGGCCATTGTCTCTACGTCTCAAGGTCTGTTAGTTGACCGTGATGCTCGTCGCAAGAATGTTGGCGGCGAAGTAATTTGTGAGGTGTGGTGATGTCACGTATTGGTAATGCTGCAATAGACTTACCTAAAGGTGTAGATGTCAGTATTAACATGACAGGTACCGAGGTGAGTGTCAAAGGACCCAAGGGAAACCTTAAAGTTCCTTTAAGTCCACGTATTCAAGTCAAGACTGAAAATGGACGTTTGAGTTTGAGTCGTAAGTCTGATCACCGTGATGACCGTGCACAACACGGATTAGCCCGTAGCCTCATTAATAATGCGGTGTTAGGTGTGACTCAGGGCTATAGCAAAAACCTCGAGATTCAAGGAGTAGGCTTTCGCTGTGCCATGAAAGGTAAGAATTTAGAACTTGCCATCGGTTATTCCCATCCAGTGGTTATTGAGCCTCCTGATGGTGTAACGATAAGTGCCCCAGAACAGACTAAAATTACAGTTTCGGGAATTGATAAGCAATTAGTAGGTCAGGTCGCAGCCAATATTAGAGGTATGCGCCCCCCTGATTCTTATCATGGTAAAGGTATCCGCTACGAAGGTGAATATGTCAAGATCAAGCCTGGTAAGGCTGCTGCGAAGTAGGTGAATGATGAGTCGTTTATCCAGTAATGACCGTCGCATGTTTAGAGTGCGTCGGAAATTAAAGCAATCTATTGACACTGGGCGTTTACGTCTGAGTGTGTTCCGTAGTAGTCGCTACATCTATGCTCAGATTATTGATACGCGCCAAGGAGTAACTGTAGCTGAAGCCAATTCTAAGACCCTCTCGGTCAGTGGTAAAAAAATAGACCAAGCCAAAGAAGTTGGAAAAGTGTTGGCTGAAAAAGCAGTTAAGGCCGGGGTAAGCAAAGTATATTTTGACCGTGGGGCATACCGCTATCATGGACGCATCAAGGCCTTGGCTGATGGTGCAAGAGAAGGAGGCCTGATTTTCTAATGGCACAACAAGAGTTTGAAGAAAAGGTTATCTTTATTCGCCGTACTGCCAAAACCCATCAAGGGGGTCGTCGCTTTCGCTTTGGTGCAATGGTGGCCGTGGGCGATAGAAATGGCCGCGTTGGTTTGGGCTTGGGTAAAGCCAAGGAAGTTCCTATGGCCGTGCAAAAAGGTCAATCGATGGCCAGGCGCAATATGATTGAAGTGCCCATTTCTGAACCTGGTACGGTTCCTCATGCAGTGATTGGTGCGCATGGTAGCAGTCAGGTGATGCTTAAGCCAGCGGGTCCAGGTACAGGTATTATTGCTGGAAGTGTTCCACGGGCCATTGCCGAATTAGCTGGATTTAGCAACTTACTTTCTAAAGAACTAGGTTCACGTACTAAGGCAAATGTAGCCTATGCCATGATTGATGGACTAAAACAACTTAAAACCTATGAAAGTGCTAAGAGTGAACGGGAGAAAGCCCAATGAAGATCACCTTGGTTAAAAGTCTTATTGGTGTAAAACATAATCAGGTCACCACCGTCAAAACATTAGGTCTTCGCAAAAAGGGTGACTCTAAGGTGGTGCAGGACAATCCTGCGATTCGCGGTATGATTCATCAGGTTGGTTACCTGCTGAAGATAGAAGGGTAAAACATGAAACTCAATCAAATAAAACCTGCCAAAGGCTCTCGTAAAGTTGGTAAACGTCTGGGGCAAGGTTTAGGTACTGGTAATGGTAAGACTGCTGGTCGTGGACAAAAAGGTCAAAAGAGTCGCAGTGGTTATTCCAAAGGCTCTGCTTGGGAAGGTGGACGCAGCCGTTTGGTGATGCGCTTGCCCAAGCGGGGATTTAACAACGTGGGGTTGACCTATCAAATTGTGAATCTTAAAGACCTGAATATGTTTGAAGCAGGTGCTACGGTGAACGCCGAGAGTTTGAAAGCTAAAGGCTTGATCAAAAGCCTTAAAAAGCCAATCAAACTTTTAGCTGATGGCGAGGTAAGTGTTTCAGGACTCACGCTGGATGTGGATGCCTATAGTGCAGCTGCAGGTAAAGCTGTCGAAGCTGTTGGCGGGCGTGTTAGCCAACAGAAAGAAGGCAACTAAATGTTAGCAGCGTTTCGCAACTCGCTCTTAATTCCTGATTTGCGAGCGAAACTTTTTATTACTCTGGGTTTGTTGGCTGTCTATCGTCTGCTGGTTTTTATACCAACTCCTGGGGTAGACGTGAATGCTCTGCAAAGTACCCTTAATAATAGTTTGTTTGGGATGGTAAATTTTATTTCTGGGGGCAACTTTGAGCAGTTCTCAGTAGCCGCCCTTGGGGTGATTCCTTATATCACTGCCAGTATTATTATCCAGCTCTTAACCACGGTCTACCCACCCTTTGAGAAACTTCAAAAAGAAGGTGAACAAGGCCGTCGTAAAATTACGCAGTATACGCGTTATGGAGCTATTGGTTTAGGTGCGATTCAGGCTTTCTTTTTATCCACTGCACTTTTAAGCAACGCGCTTAAAGTGGGATGGAGTAATGGTCCCTTTTTCTGGTTTATCGTCGTTGTTACCCAAGTGGCCGGGATTGCACTGGTCATGTGGTTGGGTGAAAAAATATCTGAATTTGGTTTAGGTAATGGGATTTCACTGATTATTTATGCCGGTATCGTAGCAGCTTTTCCTTCTGCATTGCTTCAGCAGTTCCAACTTATTAGTAGTGGCGAAGCCAGAGGTGGAATCCTTGGCTTAGTTATCTTTTTTTCCCTATTGATTTTAGCCATTGCCGGTATGGTTTTTATCCAGCAAGCTGAACGTCGTATTCCTGTGCAATACGCTAGGCAAGTTGTTGGGCGTAAGGTTACAGGGGGACAAAGTACCTATATTCCCATGCGTCTTAACGCTGCGGGTGTAATCCCAATCATCTTTGCAGTTTCGATTTTGGTTATTCCCAGCACTATCTTAAGCTTGTTCCCACCGGCGGTTTGGACTCAGCGTTTGGGGCAGTTTTTTGATCCGACAAAGCCCTGGGGATTATTGGTCAGCACTTTGCTGATCGTTGCATTTACTTACTTCTATACCCAGATTTCTTTTGACCCACGACGTATCAGTGATAATTTGCGTGAATATGGTGGTTTTGTACCGGGGGTTCGTCCTGGTCAGCCAACCACAGACTACCTAGTTAAAATTACCCGTCGTATTACTTTATGGGGTGCTTTATTCTTAGGTGCGGTCAATGCTTTGCCACAAATCCTATCCTGGATTACTGGTGCTGGTGCATTGACTCTGGCGTTTTCTGGAACCGGAATTTTGATTATCGTAGGGGTTGCTCTTGATACCTTGCGCCAGATTGAAACCCAACTCACCATGCGCCACTACGAAGGGTTTGTTAGTAAAGGCCGTATTCGTGGGCGGGGGAGACGTTTCTAAATGGCAAAAACTGCTTCTGAAGTATTGCTTCTGATGGGTCCTCCCGGGGCAGGTAAGGGTACACAGGCCGTCAAGCTGGCCAGAGCGCGCAGTCTAATCAAGCTTTCTACTGGTGACATGTTACGTGACCATGAAGCTCGAGGAACAGAATTAGGACTGCAAACCAAGGCCGTTAGAGATGCAGGTCAATTAGTCTCTGATGATTTGGTGATTGCTATGGTAAGAGCAGAGATTGCTGGACAATCCAACGGCGTGAGAGTTCTTTTTGATGGTTTCCCTAGAACAGTTGTTCAAGCAGAAGCTCTCAAGAAGTTACTTAAAGATTTTAAAACTTCGATAAATTCAGTGGTATTACTAGAAGTATCAGAAGATATTTTAGTCCCTCGAATTAAAGAACGTGCTAACAAAGAGGGTCGTAGTGATGATACCGAAGAAGTCATTCGTGAACGCTTAAAGGTCTATCAAAATCAGACTTCTCCTGTTGTTGATTATTATGAGAAACGCTCGAAAGTTCGTCGAGTAGACGGTACTGGTACAGTAGAGGAAGTCTTTGCCCGCATTTCTGAGGTTTTACTGTGATTTTGAAACGCCCCAGCGAGATTGTGATCATGCTCGAGGCTGCACGTATAAACCGTGAAGCCTTAGAGTCTATTGAGCCCTATATAAAGCCTGGGGTGTCAACCTTAGAGTTGAATAAGATAGCGGAAGATGCTATTCTCTCGCGGGGTGGTCGGCCAGCTTTTAAGGGCTACCGTCATCCAAGTGGGGGAAAGCCTTTTCCGGCGACATTGTGTACATCGGTCAATGAAGTGGTAGTTCATGGAATTCCCAATGAAAAACCGCTTCGAGAGGGTGACATTTTGTCGATTGATATTGGAACCTTTTATCGGGGATATGCAGGTGACATGGCTAAAACCTATGCCATTGGCAGCATCTCTGCAAAGGCAAAACGTTTGCTCGAGGTAACTCAAAACTCTCTTTATGCAGGTATCGAGCAAGCGCAAGCAGGTAACCGTCTGGGAGATATTTCTGCCGCAATTCAGAAAGTCATTGAAGCAGCAGGGTATTGGGCAATACGAGAGTTTGTGGGTCATGGCTTAGGACTTGACTTTCACGAAGCCCCTGAAGTTCCTAACTTTGGCAAGGCAGGGCAAGGCCCTGTTTTGCGACCAGGTTTGGTTTTGGCCATTGAACCGATGGTGTGCGAAAGACGCTCCAAGGTCAAAGTATTAAAAGATGGTTGGACTGCTCCAACAATCAATAACTCTTTGGCAGCGCATTTTGAACATACGGTGGCGATAACTGAGCAAGGTCCACTCATTCTTACGGCCAAAGATGTGCGTCCTTTGGCTGTAGCAGCATAAGAAATCACCGGTACATCCTGTAAGAGGGTGCTACCTCATCTCGAGCCTCTTGGCTAAGCCAAAGAAACTATGATCTCGAGATTGAACCTGTGGAGGTGTTCGTGGCGCAAAAGAAGAAACAAGGCCAGAAGAAATCAACGAAAAAGCGAGATACCAGTACCAGAGATAGAGAACCCAGAAATGAGGAAACCTCTTCTGATGTAATACGTGCGGAAGGTGTGGTCCTAGATGCTCGGCCCAATACTACCTTTATGGTCAAGCTTGATGCTGGTCCAGAAATTCTTGCTCATGTGGGTGGCAAGCTGCGCCGTAATTATATTCGTATTTTACCCGGAGACCGCGTGGTCTTAGAAATTAGTACCTACGATCCTGAAAAAGGTCGTATTGTTTACAGAAAATAATTAATACAGTTTTATAAGGAGTTGTTCATGAAAGTTCGTGCAAGTGTAAAACCTATGTGTAACAAGTGCAAGGTTATCCGTCGTCACGGAAAAGTCTATGTGATTTGTCCGGCAGAACCTACGCACAAGCAAAGGCAAGGATAAGTATGGCGAGAATAGCAGGCGTTGATTTGCCTAGAGATAAGCGTGTTGAGTATGCCCTACCTTATATTTTCGGGGTTGGTCTTAGTCGTTCACAAGAAATTTTAGCTGAAGCTGGTGTAGATCCAAATACCAGAGTCAAAGATTTAACCGAAGCAGAAGCTCAGCGCATTCGTGAGTATATTGATAAAAACTTTAAGATTGAAGGCGATTTGCGGCGTGAAATTCAGCTTAACATTAAGCGTCTTATGGATATTGGTAGCTATCGTGGCTTGCGCCATCGCCGCAGTTTGCCCTTGCGTGGTCAGCGCACTAAAACCAATAGCCGTACCCGTAAAGGTCCTCGTCGCACCGTGGCTGGTAAGAAGAAAGCACCTAAGAAATAATCGTTTGCCCTGTGCTTATTGCTTTTGAGCTCTTAGCTCATTGCGGCAAGCCGAGGGCTAAGTGTGAAGAGCTAAAAACCTACATATTAAAGGAGTTTTAATGGCAGACAATAAAACAAGTAAAGCTGCGGCAGGTAAAACCAAGAAACGCACGCGGCGTAATGTGAGTGAGGCTAAAGCCTTTATTCACGCTAGTTATAACAACACCATCGTCACCATTACGGATGTTGATGGAAATACCATTGCCTGGTCAAGTGCAGGAACCATTGGCTATAAGGGTTCTAAAAAAGGAACCCCTTATGCTGCTCAATTGGCTGCTGCCGATGCGACTCGCAAAGCCCAAAATATGGGCGTATCCCATATGGATATTGTGATTCGTGGTACCGGTGCAGGCCGTGAGCAAGCTGTTCGTTCGATTCAATCTACGGGTATTAATGTGCGTTCAATCATTGATGATACACCCACACCTCACAACGGTTGCCGCCCACGCAAGCGGAAATTACAGGCTTAGGGGGAAGCATGAGTCGCTATAGAGGTCCAGCAGTTAAAATTAGTCGCCGTGAGGGGGTTAACCTCACCGAGTCACCCAAAGTTCAGAAATTTATGGAGCGTCACCCATATGCTCCTGGGCAACACGGACAGAGCCGCCGAGGAAAGCTTTCGGATTATGGTGTTCGTTTGCGTGAAAAACAAAAACTTCGCTTGTATTACAATTTGAGTGAAAAGCAATTTTCTAACTTATTTGCCGAAGCCAGTAAGAGAGCAGGTTCAACTGGTACAGTCTTCTTGCAGCTTTTAGAATCTCGTTTGGATAATGTAGTGTACCGCTTAGGTATTGCTTCAACACGCCGTCAGGCCCGCCAGTTGGTGTCTCATGGTCACATTCTAGTAGGTGGGAAACGCATTGATATTCCCTCATACCGTGTGTTGCCAGGGGATGATGTTGAAGTGGCTGCAAGCAGTAAAGATAATGTGATTATAAAAGGCAACATGGAGTCCAAGCGCAGGGGAAGAAATTTACCATGGTTGCAATTTGATACCGAAAGCATGAAGGGTAAATTTGTTACCCTGCCTGCAAGAGAAGATTTAGTTGTTCCCGTTAATGAGCTTCTGGTTATTGAGTACTACTCGAGGTAAAGCATGCAAGCAACCCCAAAGTTTCAGGCAAAATTAACTGATAAGTATGGAGAGTTCGTTATCGAACCCTTGACCAGGGGCTATGGTGTGACCTTGGGTAACCCTTTGCGCCGTATTCTGCTGTCATCGATTCCAGGTACGGCTGTCACCAGTGTTTATATTGAAGATGTATTGCATGAATTTTCCACCATTGATGGTGTGAAAGAAGATGTCATGCAAATCATTCTTAACCTTAAAGAACTAGTGGTCAAACTGCATGATTCGGAACCCGTAACTTTGACCCTCCGTGCAGAAAAAGAAGGCCCTGTTACGGCAGGTCTTTTTGAGTTGCCCCCTAATGTCGATATCATCAATACCGACTTGCAACTTGCCACTTTAGCCAAGGGCGGAAAATTGGTCATGGAAGTTCGTGTAGAACCTGGTATTGGGTATGTACCCGCCGAAGTTCACAACACCAAAGACCGCATTAACTCGATTCCTGTCGATGCTATTTTTACGCCAGTGCGACGTGTTGCTTACCGTGTTGAAGATACGCGCGTAGGTCAACGAACTGACCTTGATAAATTGGTATTGCGGATTTGGACAGATGGAAGTGTGTCCCCTAAAGAAGCCCTTGATCAGGCTGTTGATATTTTGCGCGGGCAACTCAATGTGTTTGGTGCTGGTGTTGAAACCATTGTAGAAGAAACTAAGCCTGTTGCAGCAACACCTGCTAAAGCCAAAGAAGAACCTGTGGTGAACGAGGCTCAAGTTAGTTTGGAAAGTCTAGACCTTTCGAGTCGCGTCTTACACTCTTTACAAGAAGAAGGTATTGATTCAGTCAATGCGCTTTTAGCCCTTTCCAAGCGCGACCTTAAAAAAGTTGGCGGGATTGGCGAGAAGTCACTAGACGAAATTGATGAAAGCCTAGGTAAAAAAGGATTAGGACTAAAAGAATAGATTCAAGACTGAAGGTTAAAGATTCAAGATTTCTAAGTCTTTAACCTTCAATCTTTAGTATTAAAGATTGGAGTTAAATGATATGAGACACATGGTTAGCGGGCGGAAACTAAACCGCAACAGCAGCAGCCGAATTGCCTTAAACCGCGCTCAGGCTACTGCACTATTTAGACACGGAAGAATAAAGACAACGGTTACCAAAGCTAAGAATCTTCAGCCATACGTTGAAAAACTTATCACTACAGCTCGAGGTGGCGATTTACATTCTCGCCGTTTGGTTGGACGCGAAATTCATGACCAGATTATCTTGCGTAAACTAATGGATGAGATTGCCCCCAAATATGCCAGTCGTGCGGGTGGCTATACACGCGTTCTCAAACTAGCTGAAGTGCGGCGTGGGGATAGTGTGCAGGAAGCTTTAATTGAATTAGTTTGAGTAAAAATTCAAAGGATTCTAAGAGGCTCGAGCAAAACTCGAGCCTCTTTTTTGGTAAAAAATGTTGATGTGTTTTAGTTGTAGAGCAATGTTTACCTTAATGATAACTTTTCATCGACAAATTCCTTAAATTTAGGCTGAATTAGTTTTCGAGCTGGTGCAATAGGGTCATCACCTTCAGATTTATATCCCTCGATAATCTTTTCAAAAGTATCAATACACTCGTCTACTTTTCCTGGACTTTTTGACTGAATGTATAGTATGTAGAAAACCTTCTGATCGCTGTAAGCATAAGAATATTTCTTAGCTCTTTTCTTATAAGCATCTTTAACCTCAGAGTATTGCAAAATCAATTTAGGGCTTTCCTCAATTTTCAGATTTTTTGCTCCAAAAACCTCATCATAGTATTCGCCGAAAATACTCTTTTTTTGATTGGAAGCCTTGTGTGGATTCCCATTTACCGAAAAGAGTATTTGCCCAAATCGTTCCATGCTTATTTGATGTTTGTATTTGTCATTTTTTGCTTGCCCTGAATCACCTGTTTTTCTCGTATAAGCAATTTTGTGTTCATCTAAATATTGCTCTAGCTGGATTTGTTCTGGTCGCAACGATTTTAGGTCAACATTGGAAATAGAATTTTGGCTATTGGTATGTTCAGCAATTTTGTTTTTAAGTTTATTATCATCTGTAGTTTTGAATATCCTTACAAGTACCTGACTCTGTGAAAGGTAAGTTGTGATGTGTTCTTTATCAGATTCGTGAAATCTATGAATTGTTCGCAGTGTCTGTCCGCCGTTCAAGACCTGAATCCCTGAGAGTTTGAGCTTAACTTTCTTATTGGCGTTAGTTGGTTTAGCGTCAATGTTTTCGGCAATTAAAGTCAAACCATTGTTGTACATAAAAAACTTTGAAGGTTCCTTTTTTAATGTATCAATTACACCTAAATTAAACTTGGATCGCAAAACAAAACCTCTAACGTTATCGAAAAGGACTGAGTAATCGAGTTTTGCATTTTCCAATTCGCTAAGGTCTTCTAAGCTATATCTGCCTCTCAAATCTTTATTGTCACACGTAATACGAACAACCTCACTAATAGGAATTCTGATAATGTAGGATTTCGACGAAGATATTGAGTCTTCCGTAAATGACATAATTGTATCAGAATCTAACATGATTTCGGCATCAACTGATCCTGGACGGATTGACATGTATTGACAAATTTGAGAGAGTCCAATGGGAATTATTTCTAGTCCATAGTGCTCTTCAAGTCGCTTCAGACTTTCATCTGTTTTTTGAAGCTCTATTTCATCATTGCTGACTACATATAATCTGAGCTTCCATTCATCGCTACTATTTAGTTTTGCTATTATGGTATTTGCATTTTCCTTCAACTTACTTTGTAGTTGCCTTGTATTTTCTGTTAGTAATGCGTTGATGAAGTTTGCTGAAATGAAAGGCTCATTGCTGCTTTGGTGTTGGCCAGGCTTGAAGGTTTCTCGGTATTTGAAGTTGAAAACACTTATTGAACGTTCTTCATCGTCAATATAAATAGCATCAACACCGTAATCCTTAGTTTTTCGACCACCAAATACAGTTTGATTAAATTCTGTGTCAGTAACAAGCTGGGCTAAATCGGAAATATCTTGAATTCCACTTATATTTTCTAAAATGAATAGGTAAAATCCCAATCTCTCTTTTTCCCTAGTCTTGAGGGTTTTTCTTATACCAAGGGTGTTTGCAAGAAGGCTGTAATATCGTTCACTTTTTGAGCGATAATTTTGAAGTCATTTATGTCGGGCAATGTAATTTCTCCTTCCCAAAATTGTAACAGAAGATGTTAGAGGCTTGTTGTTGACTTTGTTCTTATTGAAGAGAGTGAGTTAAACACTAACATGTATCAACAAATCGCAGAGGTGATTGTGGAATTTCTTCAGTAGAGTTTTAGAAAATAGGTGAGCCTTTTTTATTCATAAGCGGAATCATGATCAGGATGCAAAGAGATAAAACGCAATACGTCACCATCACGTTTAACGATTGCTCTACATTTTTGCGTGACTCGCAGCGTGTGATTGTCTTTAGAGGATTTGATAGCCTCCCATTTTAGACCGTTATCGGTGTAAATACCTTGCCAAGAAAGCTGTTTGAGTTTTCGTAAAGTTTTGAAAAAAGCGAGGAGTTCAGCTTTCTCGAGCTTTATCAATTCTTCCTGAAATTGTACTTGATTAAGGTCAAAGTCCAAGGCCAGTTCCTACTTTGTTACTGAATGCTTGGCTTCCCATTTTGCCAGCGTTTCTTTCTCAAACGCATCTAAATCAGTAATTTTTGTTGGATGTGTTTCTGCCCATGCTAGACCAGCTTCAATTTTACTTTTTGCAGGTTCTTGGTGCAGCCATAATTCATTATCAGGAATCACCTGCGCCGTTTGAATAATCCATTTGCCTTCTTCAGATTCTTCAATAATGACAGTGCGCCCAGCGTATTTCTTTCCTAAAGAAATTTGACCACTAGGGCTGATAGTTTTGACAGTTGTACCTGTTTTAAGAGCCATATAGAACCTCTTTATTAGACATCTTGCGAAATTCCTAGATTGAGCAATAGAGACGTTAAAGAGTCTTCAACCGAGCGTATCATGCTGTCATAACCTATCACTGGATGATTCGTTGATAATACCATCGGTTGAAGACTCTTCAGGGGCATGAAACTTTAATTTCGCATGATGTATATTTTCCTGACTTAGTATAGCACAAATTTACAAAAGCGAATTGACTAGTTAAATACACAGGTTTTGTTCTTAAAATTATGGTTTACCTCGAGTTTTATTTCTTTTCAAAATATTTTGAAAATTTTGAGCTTCTCGAACCTCTAAAATTTCTACTGCTTTTCTTTACGCCAGCGTGGAAATTGCTTGACAATACGGAAGCCAACCGCCTCATACAAACGCCATGCCTCTGTTGGGTTCTCGCGGCGTGTTCCAAGAACAATCTTCTTGGCTCCTCGAGAGCGCAAGGCGTAAATTGCACATTGTAGTAAGGCTCTGGCAATTCCTTTGCGCCGATGAGCAACGCCAACACTGACCTCAAAAATCTCGGCAGTTCCAGCTTTATTGACACGACAAAGGACATGGGCGGCAATTCGATGTGATTCAGGCTCCCACACCACAAACCATAAACTCGAGTCACCACTAAAATAGTTTTCCCAATCTCGAGGTACTTCTGAAAAGCGTGGATTGTCAGCGTCTCGTGAATCGTAAGCATCCCCAATGGATTGCCAAATTGCTAAGTGATGTTCGGGTAACACAGGCCTTAATTCATAGGATTTGGGGATTTCTGTATCTTTGATACCCACCACATCTGGTTCAAGCTGCATATCTAGCATGGTGAACACTGTAATATAGTCACTTTCGCGCAGTAGATTTTGGGCGGCAATTTCGGTACTGCTGGCATTCGCAGCGATTTCGAGATGCTCGAGATGATTATTTGTTTTAGCTTTTTCATAGCATCGTTTCTCGAGTCTTTCTAGGAGTTGTGTGCCGATACCCTGATTACGAAAGTTGGGTTTGATAAACCCCAGATGCAAATACACTTGTGTGCCATCACGTTCAGACCAGTTCCAAAGTGTGTGTCCGTACCCAACAACGTTGCCATCTAGTGCGGCAATAACCCAGTCCTGGGGATTTGTTTTCTTGAGATCATTTTTATACCACTCGAGGTCTGGACGGTACTCCTCTGCACTGTCTTCAAGTAACTGGTCTACTTCAGCACAAGCAGTATGAACCTCAATTAGATCGGCTGCATCACTTTCGCCGTGGGTTGGTCGAAATTTAAGCGGCATAAGCTGGATTATATAGTTTTAGCACCTCTATAACGTTAGAATGAATGTGCAAATTCAGGTAATAATTGGAGATGTAAGTGGAACGTTTAGATACATTTGACCTAACAAATAAAGTCACACTCATTACAGGCGCAGCCAGAGGCATAGGCAAAGCTATTGCTATGCAGTTTGCGGCCAAAGGTTCAAAGCTCATTCTTTTGGATAGGGTTTCAGAGGTTCAGCAAGTAGCTCAATCTTTTGGCCATAACACTCTGGCTATACAAACCGATGTTACGGATGAAACTCAAGTCAATCAAGCAGTGCAGCAAGGCCTAGAGACCTTCGGACGCATAGACATATTGGTTAATAATGCAGGAGTTGTGCGTTTGAGCCCAGCGGAAACATACTCCAATGAAGATTGGGACTTGACTATGAATGTAAACTTGCGAGCACCATTTTTGATGTCTCGAGCAGTGGGTAAAATCATGATTGTGCAAGAGTCAGGGAAAATTATTAATCTAGCTTCGCAAGCGGCTTTAGTAGCTTTAGATCAGCATCTGGCTTACTGCGCTAGCAAAGCAGCCATTGTTAGTATGACCAAAGTGCTGGCACTCGAGTGGGCAAAATATGGCATTAATGTAAATGCCATAGCACCTACTGTAGTTTTAACCGAATTAGGTAAACAAGCCTGGAGTGGTGAAAAGGGCGAAGCCATGAAGCAAAAAATCCCTTTACAGAAGTTTGCCATGCCAGAAGATATTTCAGCAGTAGCTCTCTTTTTAGCCAGTGACGCAGCCAGAATGATTACTGGCGAGACCATCGTGGTAGATGGTGGGTTCACGATTCAATGAAAGGTATCATCTATCAAACTGAAAGGTATTATCTATCAACAATGAAAGGTATCACCCTTCGACAAACTCAGGGCGAGTCTATCAAACAGAGAGATAGCATCATTAGACAAACTCAGAGTCTGTAGAATAAGCAAGAATCTTTTTGTATTAAACCCATCAGAGTTTTTATCATAGGGTACTCCTTTTTAGGAGATCAGAAGGGAGAAGAAAAGCTTCATTATTCTCCCTTCTCTATTCCTAAGTTTAGGTTTTTAGCCTTTTTTGAGATTGGTTGTCATACGTCCAATAGCTTGGGGTTTGGACTCGAGTTTGTTTCCAAGATTATGCAAGAAACGTGCCAATGATATTCTGAGTCTAGGCTCAAAGAATTTCATCGAAGGTTCCCGAATTTCGCCTCTAAGTTCTCTGCAACGCTCTTGGGCAATATAAGTGATTTCAAAAGGTGTCATAACATCTCCTTAACATTAAAAAGAATGAAGTAGCGATATTGCTACGTTTATATTGAATTTTTTATAAGGGTAATAGCAAGCATTTCTCATATGGAGGTGAGATTAGATGTTGCTTAGCGAGTGATTCTGTGAATCACTAATGTATAGATTAACAGAATCTTACATAATTCTGTGTGATTTGATTGACATTGTTATTTATCGAATCCTTTTACATATGTATGGGCGGACTCGAGAATAGTTGCTACTTCGTCTGGGGTTGCTGCTTCGCAATAGATACGCAAAACAGGCTCAGTGCCACTGGCTCTAAACATAAGCCAAGCCTTACCACTCAGATTAAGTTTTGTGCCATCTAGCGTTTCTACAGATTCTAAGCTTCGCCCTGCGATTTCAGTGGGTGGATTTTTGAGTGCGCCCATGACAGCATCTTTTAATTCGTTGCCGCGCAAATGTAAATCGAGTCGGTCATAGGCATGTTGCCAGCCCACTTCGTTTTCAATATCAGTAAAAAGAACGTCTAGGGGTTTGCCGGTAGTAGCCATAGTTTCTAAAAGCAGTAGGCCGTTTAAGAAACTATCGCGTTCAGGAATATGCCCTTGAATACCAATGCCACCTGATTCTTCGCCGCCAATCATCACATTGCCGCCTAGCATGGCATCTACAATGTACTTAAAGCCAACTGGGGTTTCTTTGACTTCTAGGCCACGGGCCTTGGCTAAACGTTCAATGACTCTCGAGGCCGTAAAGGTTTTAACCACTTTGCCTTTGAATCCTTTGCGATAAAGCTGATCGAGTAAAACTGCAAAAATCTGGTGGGGATTAAAAAACTTTCCACCAGCCAAGACTACGCCTACGCGGTCAGCATCACCATCGCTGCAAATAACCACACCCTGAGTTTGATGTTGGAGTGTGCTGATGGCATAGCCTAAGTTAATGGCTAAAGGTTCGGGGTTCACGCCATAAAATAAAGGATGAGGTTCAGGGTGTAAATCAATAACTTTTTGGGGTAGACCTGCATAACTAAAAAAATCAGAGAGCCAGCCGGTTCCTGCGCCACCGACAGCTTCGTGATAGATAGGAACCTCGAGGGTTTTGATAGCCCCTAAGTTGACTTGGGGTTTGATAAAGTCATAATAAGCCTTGCGAATATCAAACAATTCAATAACATGTTTATGTTTATCAAAGTTTTTTATATCTTTACTCTCGAGCTGTTTTACATTGTCACTCACAGCTTTATAAATATCAGGTGTAGCTGTGCCGCCATAGGAACCTTTAAGCTTAAAGCCATGATAGTGCGGTGGGTTATGTGAGGCTGTGAGCATGAGTCCGCCGCCTGCGCCATAGTATTTGACTGCATAAGAAAGGGCAGGTGTTGGCAAATAACTTTTAGATAAGAGAACCCTAAGACCATTAGCTGCCAAAATTTCGGCGGCATGACGAGCAAAATGCTCACCTAAAAAGCGAGTGTCGTGACCTACAATGACTGCAGTCTGTTTTTGACTTATAAGATAATCAGCATAAGCTTGGGTTGCTCTAGCAAGATTGGCAAAGGTAAATTTATCAGCGATAACATCGCGCCAGCCGTCCGTTCCAAAAACAAGTGTATCCATAATTCTAAGAAGCGAAGGCTTCTTTATCCTTTCTTTGTTCTAGCAGTTCCAAGAAATATTGCCAGAAAAAAATCAAAAACTATCTTTGAGATATTGTTTCTTCTACTGTTTTTATCTAACACGAGATGATACCTGCTATACAATGGTAAGTTGCGCTAGACGTTCATCCTCGAGCAGTTTCTTGATATCTTGCACGCGATCTTTATGCACTAGAAGAACAGTGTTGCCCTGTTTAACAATCACTAAATTTTCTACTCCTAAAGTCACCACCACATCCTCAGGATTTCCAGTATAGATGATATTGCCAGCCGTTTCTAAACCAACGTGGGTTCCTATAACAGTATTGTGGGACTCTTGTCCTTTTTGTAGCAAACGTTCTAAGGCTACCCAATCTCCAATATCATCCCATTCAAAATTACCTGGAATAACATAGACCTTTTGTGAATTCTCCATCACCGCATAATCAATGCTGATTTTTTTAAGGGTAGGAAATACCTCAGCAATACGATTATCTTTGAAAGCCTGTTCTAGTGGAGTCATAAGCTCAGGGGTGTGTTGGCGCAATTCCTCGAGGATGGTTGCAGAAGGCCAAACAAAAATCCCAGCATTCCAAAAATATCCACCAGACTCAATATAACTTTGGGCTTTGGTAAGGTTGGGTTTTTCTACAAACCTAGCTACTTTGTAACCACTTCCAATAGCCTCGGCAGCCTGAATATAACCATAGCCAGTAGCAGGGCGGGTAGGGGTGATGCCGATGGTGATTAGCCCTTGGGTTTCTTGGGCCAGTTGGATGGCTTGTTGGACATTTTCGTGAAAGATAGTGAGATTGCCAATGCGGTGATCAGATGAGAAAAATCCCACAATGGCATCGGGATGGCGTTGATGAACAACCAAAGAGGCGTAAGCAATAGCTGCTGCAGAGTCCCTGGCCTCAGGTTCAATAAGGATGTTAACTACAGGTAATTGGGGTAACTGTTCTCTCACTAGGTCAACATAACGCTTGGCTGTAGCGATATAGATGCTACTAGGAGCCTTAACTAGGGGTAAAAGTCGGTCAAAGGTACTCTGCAAGAGGCTGCGGCCAGTTTTCTCTAAATCCAAAAATTGCTTGGGTCTATCGCTGGTGGATAGAGGCCAGAACCGTTGCCCCTTGCCCCCGGCCATGATAATAGGTACAAAATCCATAAGCTATCTATATCAAATATAGGGTCAAGAAATATATAAGAAGTCTCATTTTCCAAAGCGGCGTTCGCGTTCCTGAAAATTACGCAAGGCCCTTAAAAAGTCAACTTTGCGGAAACTGGGCCAGTAGGCATCACAAAAATAGAACTCGCTGTAGGCAGTTTGCCACAACAAGAACCCTGAAAGCCGAATTTCACCACTGGTCCGTATCACAAAATCGGGGTCGGGGATGCCTGCGGTATAGAGATATTTACCGATAGCTTCTGGGGTCACGTGGTCAATAAGTTGATGGACTTCATGGGTGTCAGCGTGGGTGTGTAAAAACTTACGCACGGCAGAAACGATTTCTTCACGCCCACCATAGCCTAGAGCCAGATTCAGCAATAATCCCTGATAGCTTTCAGTAGCTTTTTCGATATTGCCCAGGGCTTCTTTGGTATCGTCAGGGAAATCTTCAATATTGCCAATAACTTTAACCCGAACTTTATTGGTATGAATGCGGGGGTCATTGATAAGTGCCTTGGCTTCCCTTGCAAAAATACTAAACAGATGTGCTACTTCTTCGGGGTTGCGGCTAGTGTTCTCACTGCTAAAACCCCAAATAGTGACATGCTTAATGCCTAATTCTAAACACCAGTCTAGAACCTCCTTAGCTTTTCCTGCCCCATAATCATGACCTGCTTTGGTATCTAGTCCAATGGCTTTGGCAAAGCGGCGGTTGCCATCCATAATGATGCCAATATGATGGGGTAGTTTGATGTTATGTTTAACTTCCTTGAGAAGTTGCTGTTCATAAAACCAATAGAGCGGTTTGTTGAGTCTTTCCCATAAGATTAAAAGATTTTTGGTCATAGAGGCTGTATCGTTTTCACCTTGTATAGCCTACAGTAAAATGGGCATATCAATCAAACCCCTTGTCTTTTGAAGACAGCCGTAAAGGTGTTGGCTAAGATGACAATATCCCACCAGATAGACCAGTTGTGAACATAATAGGTTTCCATCTCGAGCCTATCTTGAAAACTCACTGAATTGCGAGCTGACACTTGCCAGTAACCGGTGATGCCAGGTTTGGCTTCTAAGATGCTATCAGCATATCTCCCCATATCGTTATATTCATTAAGTAAATAGGGGCGGGGACCTACTAAGCTCATGTCCCCACGCAAGACATTCAAGAGTTGAGGCAATTCATCTAAACTGAGTTTGCGCAAGATGCGTCCAGAGGGTGTAATGCGAGGATCATTTTGTAGTTTATGAAACTGTTGGTATTCATCTAAAAGTACAGGGTTGTCTTCTAAAAGGTTGTTGAGTCTCTCTTCAGCATCTTGAAACATGGTCCGAAACTTAAAGCACTTAAATGTTTTGGCTCGCCAGCCTAAGCGTTCACTGCCATAAATAGAATATCCTTGGCTACCTAATTTAATCCAAAGATGAATGGCTAAGAAAAGAGGAGCTAGTAGTATTAGTAAAACTGAACTTGCTAAAATATCTAAGCTGCGTTTGATAATACGGTTTCGTTGGAGATAAAGTCCGTTGCGAACCTCGAGAGCTAGCAAGCCTGCTAAATTGCTGGTGCTTACGTCTTCACTGCGTAAACTGACCAAATCAGGAACAAACTGCACCACTCTAAAACTGCGGCTATGTTGGGTGACTAAATTGGCCAAAATTTCAGCAGGTATAGACGGCAAGGCAATAATGGCATGGTTTAAGTCGAATTCTTTAGCCAGACTATCCGCTTCGCTTAAATTTCCCAAAACAGGAATACCAGCAATAGTAGTGTAGTGTTTACGCACGTCATCATCGAAGATAGCAACTGGGTATAACCCTTGGAGTGGATTCTTGACCAAGGTTTGCACCACACGCTTGCCAATATCACCTGCGCCTAAAACAGCAACTTGCTTTCCCCATAGGCCTAATCCTGTAAGAAGCCTTTTGCAGAGCCCACGCCCTAAAGGATTTAAGACCATGCTGAAACCAACCATGCCCAAAAGAATTTCTCGAGGCATTCCCAAATCTTGCTGGAATAACACCGTGCCGGCAGCTAAGATGATACCGGCATAAAAACAACTGCTGACTTGTTTACGCAATTCTTGAGGTGGGATAAGACCATATCCTGGATAGAGCCCTTCGCGCCAGCATAAAGCCGGCCATAACAGAAGTGCGTAAGTGAGTGTTGTAGAAATAGGAGGAGGTGTTCCACCTAAAAGACTGTAAAGTTGGCGACTTAAAAATAAGGACACAAAGACTAAAAGGGTATCGGTAACTGCTAGAGAGAGACGAACTAAAAAGTCTTTGGCCCTGGTGTCTTCTTTGGTGGGTACATAGGCTTGGCTGCGCCATCCAGCAATGGCTGCTAGCGGATAAAGGACACCCCCGTAAATAAGACTGGTATCGAAGACATTGATTAAAAGAATGCCAGCAAAGACGATTAAGAAAGGTGTGTCGCGGCGTTGAATGGCTTTGATAGATAGAGCCATAAGAAATAAAATTAAACCAACTAAACCAATAAATCCGCGTTCAAAGAGGATATGCAAGTACAAATTATGCACATGTGCAGGCGTATCTCTAAGTTGCGCTTTGGCATCGGTATGAGCTTGATAATAGCCTGGGAAAGCATTTGCTCCCCAGCCCAAGAGAGGTTTTTCTTTAATGCCTTGCCAAGCTACTTGCCAATAGGGAAGACGTGCTACGCCTAGGCTGAGACCCCGCGTTGCAGTTCCAGGTAGATAATCAGTGGCTGTGGGTCCCTCCTCGAGCTGTAGCCCTGCAAAACTGGCCGTGGTTCTAAAACTCTCTTGCTGGTCAGGTGTGAAGCCTACATACCAATAGAGGGTGGGTTTTGTACCCTGATAACTAAAGGTCACAAACACTCTGCGCCAGGGTCCATCAGCAGCCAGAATGCCAGAATTCAAAACCTGCCCTTCGCCACTGGTTGTAGCCCTCCAGGTACCGTCTTTCCATTCGCTGTCAAGGACAAAGACTTGAGTGTCATCTAGCTTTCCCCAGCCCTGAATACCAGGAATAGTATTTTCATCGCTGCGGAGCCAAACACTCAATGTATAGGTATTTCCTGTCTTAAGGGGGATAACTTGTTGTAAGCGTTGCCATTGATCACTTTGTTTTTTACTTACTGTATACACCGTTAGCTCTTGGTTACTTAGGGTAATACTCGAGCTTTTTATATTGACCCAAGTGGTATCCCACCAATCACCATTGGCAATTTCGGAACCTTGAAACAAGTTTTTACTGTTACCAGGCACAATATCCAAGAGAAAGCCCATATTGCCCCAACCAATGTGGGAACCTATTCCGATACTAAGGGCCAGCATGGCCAGACTAAAAGTGATTTCAAGAGTTCTGGTGCGCCAAGAGCGGGTTTCATGAAAGAGTAAGGCAGTGACAATAAAAACCCAAGCCAGAGCTGCTTCGCGGCTGCCTGAGACCAAAATCCCAACTGCGGATAAGCCTAAACCAAGCAGCCTAAAACGCCCTTTAGGTGACAAAATAGCAATGAGTGCGCCTAAGGTTAAAACTGTATGCCCATAAAGGGCAGGGTAGGTATGCCAGCTAATGGCCTGACTTAGGGTTTTGTAGGCAAAGTTGAACTGGTTGATATTAAAAAATCCCAGCGTTACGACCATCGCTAACCCTGAAACTAAACCATAAGCTAGGGCTCTCGAGTGAAGTGGATAGGCCCTAAGCTGGGGGAGTTGGCTCGAGGCTGTATAGACTAGCCAGGGAGCTAAAATTTGTAAGAGAGCTACAAAAAATCCAGAGAGATGTGTTGAGATTAAAGGTAGGGCTAGAAGTAGGGCTGATGTGCCCCATAGCCAGGCAGAACGCAGAAGCGAGGTGCGGGACTCGAGGAAGAAAAGCAAACTGACAAAGGGGCCGAAGTTGGGTAGAAAGGCAAAGCCAAAGCCCAACATAAAGGCTAAACTTTTTCCTAGGTTCCTAGTCATAGGGCCTCATTCTCGAGCTAGTTCTGTACCTCAATGTATTCATGGCGAAGATAAGTAGAAAAAGAACACTAGAGTAGAATAGCGTATAGTCAAAAATATTCATGAGAAAAACAGGCAAAACTACAGCTAGGCCACGCCACTGTCCCCAGCGCCAAGCGAGATAAAGGAGACCTACTGTAATCCATAAACTAGCTAGGAGCCCAGGGATACCAAAACTTACAGCAAAATGAAGCCAGAAATTATGGGCGTGATCGGCAGTTTGCTGAGGTGCGTTAGGATGGTTTTCCCAATATGTTAAAAAATCTTGATGATTTCCACCAAGCCCTGTCCAGGGATGTTCTAAGAAACCTTCCCAGGAGACACGCCAAATCTGGGTGCGAGTGACTGTGTTGCCATCCTCGAGGTCAAGAACACGACTGGAAACCAGTCCGACAGTTCTTAGTGGAATGATCAGCAAAGTGACCCCAATAAGAAGAATTACAACTATCCAACGTCTTTCTTGGCGAGCAATGAGCCAGAGTAACCAGGGTATTCCCAAAAGGGCTGCCAGCCAAGCAGCGCGGCTACCCGTAAGGTAGATAGATGCAAAGGTAAGGCCCGAAGATAATAGCCCTAGCCAACCTGAACTTAAAGAATTTAGTAAGGTCAACCCAAGCATAGTTGCGCTATGACCTGCAAGATTGGCCTGGGGAAACCATAAGCTCTGCCGTGAAAAAGGTATGCCCGGAACCTTAGTGTTGGTCTTGCTATCTTCGAGTAAAATATGGCGAATTTCCAAACTGGTATTTCCCTCGAGTTGTAGAAGAAAGCGAATGTCTTCTGACAGGGTTTGTACATCAAAATTGTAGCTGTATTTTTCCCAGGCTGCCTTAGGTACAAATGCAAAGGAGGGTAATTCTTGACGGCGCATTTCGGCAATGAAAGGTCGCACCGTAACACCGGTGGGCTCAAGAGGACCAAGTTCGATCCAGGTATTATCTATTCGTTCCTCGAGTCTTGCACCTTTAACATCATAGGGAGTACCCAGATTGATAAGAACCAGTCGCAGATGACTTGTCAGAATACTTTCGTGGGCTGTCCATACTACTTGGAAAGTTTGCCAGAGGTTGTTCAAGGATATAGGTAAACATTGCCCCCCATAACGCCCACCGTTTTCTTGCAGGATGATGCCATCACACTCACTGGTGCTGATAGCATCTGGCGAACGCAATTCAACCGTGGCCCGAAAGGTGCGCCCTGCTAGGGTTTGTCCTGTATCTAATTCACGTGTAATGTAATGAGATTTTCCAAGCATCACTGGAGGTATTACCTTGGTTGCCAATTGACCGGCTTCATCATGGAAAGGCTCGAGTTGGAATTCAGGGTGATAACGATACCAATCCCAGCCAAATGTGCCTTCATTTGATCTAGCTTCAAAGGATAGTCGTAGGGAGTGATTACCTGGAGCTAAAGACCAGATTTTTCCAAATGAATGATACAGGTTTGAAGAATTACTCAGGGTGCTTATGCCACTAAGTGTGTTTGGTAACTCGAGGGGTTGAGTAGGGTTTATCCAAAGGTCTTTTGAAGTTTCTCTAGTAATCATGCCAGTAGCTAAAATCACCATAAGGGCCGCAGCAAGACCTTTCCAAATCCTAACTCTGGATACTAAAACCCATGAAGCAACCAGGGCCAGAATAAATCCAAAGATGAGCCAACGAGAATCATGACTTGCAAAAAACTGAAAAGGTACAGGGAAAAGTAAAGCAATCCAAAGATGAAACCAAGGACGTATCTGGCGTAAATCCTGCTGCCAGGTTCGCTCAAAAAGCGTTTTAAGGAAGAACAATCCAAGCCCCACAGGAGGGTAAATGGCAAGACTAAATATACCTAAATGGTCAAACCACGTTTTCATAAGTTTTGATGATTAAGCATCTCTTGAAGGAGTTTCTCAAAGTCTTGAAGCAGCTTTTCGCGGTTGCGGTGTGTCTCTACAAACTGCCGTCCGCGCAAACCCATTTCTCTGGCTTCTTGGGGGTGATTTACAAGGTAAGTGATGGCATCTGCGAGTGCTTGAGGGTGTTCTGGTGAAACTGCCAGTCCAATTTTTTGGTCGTTAATAATCTGTGCTGCTTCGTCTTCGGCGGCGTGGATAACAGGTCGTCCAGTGGACATATATTCCCAAATTTTAGAGGGTTGTGCTACCTCAAACGCAGTGTTTTGCCTTAAATGTGCAACCAGAATATCTGCCTTTTTATAATATTCAAAAAGCTGTGCTTGGCTTAGATAACCAGTGAAGTGAACGTTTGACAGACTCGTTTTTTTCGCTCGTTCCTCGAGTAAACCTCGTTCAGGGCCATCTCCAACAAAAGTAAAGTCAACGTCATCGAGTATTTTGGCGGCATCAACAAGGGTGCTAAGTCCTTGCGGATAGCCTAGAAGACCTGCATAAACTACTTGCACTCTTTCACTTTGAAAAAAGGGTGTGAGGGAAATGCTTTCAAAACCCTGAAGTAACTCTGAGGTGACACCATTTGGAAGTAACATGACACATTGTGGGCGTTTCGAGAAATGCTTGAGAATACCCTGTGTGGCAGTGGTTAAACCATGTGCAGAGCGGGCAGTAAAACGCATTAATTGATCTATAAGATTATCCAAACCAAAACTCTTTTTACCAGAAGCCTTAACATACTGCCAAATTAAGTCACGTACATCCCAAACGAAAGATGAGCCCTTGATCTTACTAGCTAAAAGACTAAATGGCCCAACAAAGATGTAAGGGCATGTTGCTAAAATTACATCGCTGGAGTGTTTAAGTAGATAGAGAAAAGCTTGCCATGAAAAAAGGGTTTCTGAAAGAAGTCTTAACACGAAGTTTTCTTTGGGTACGAGCCAGGGGCGTAACCTATAGACTTTAACCCCGTTGATGGTTTCTACAAAGGGTGTTTCGACATCATAGCCTTCGTAGATTTTGTTTTGTGGGTGGTGAGGTAAAACTGTTACAACAGTTACCTTCCAGCCTTTTGTTGCCAAAAATTCTGCGATTGCAGTTGAGCGTTTGGCTCCGGCGTTGGTTTCGGGAAAGTAAATGGGGCTAACAAGAGTAATAGACTTCACGATAACAGTTTAACGATATTTTCACTGGCTTGCCCACCGCCATACAGCACAATGTCATCACCTTTAGAATTCAAGTGTTTGATAATACTCGAGGCAATAACTTCTGAATCATGTGGGGGTATTAGATTATTCCAGCCATATTCAACAAGTTCTACCCATTCAGTTTCATCACGTAATGTTACACAAGGTACACGGTAGAAATAGGCTTCTTTTTGTACACCACCAGAGTCTGTAACAATAAGTTTGGCGTTTCTTTCAAGCATAATCATATCCAGATAACCCACTGGCTCAATAATATGCAAGTCTTCTGATGGCTGTATCCCTATTTGCTGTAAAACACTTTGTGTCCTTGGGTGAAGTGGTAACACAACCGGCAAAGAATGTGCTACTGTAGCCAACCCGTCAAAAATAGCTTTGAGTCGTTGAGGATTATCTGTATTTTCGGCACGATGAATAGTGGACAAGATATACGATTTGGGTGTAAGTTTGAGCTTATCTAATAGGGTGCTTTGGGTTTCTGCTTTAGACGCATAAAAAAGAGCAGCGTCATACATCACGTCACCTACCAGATGTGTCTTGTCAACTAACCCCTCATTCTTTAAGTTATGTATAGCTGATTCTGTAGGTGCAAAAAGAAGATTCGATAAGTGATCTGTAACAATGCGGTTTATTTCTTCAGGCATTTGCCGATTAAACGAGCGTAAACCAGCCTCGACATGGGCAACCGGAATATGCATTTTGGCTGCTGCTAATGCACCAGCTAAGGTCGAATTGGTATCACCATAAACCAAAACCCAATCAGGTTTTTCTTGTTCAAGAACATCTTCTATTGATGCAAGCATTTTGCCAGTTTGGGCTCCATGTCTGCCAGAACCAATTCCTAAGTGGTAGTCAGGTTTAGGTATATCTAGCTCTGTAAAGAAAATATCTGACATATTGCTGTCATAGTGCTGACCTGTGTGGACCAAGACTTCGGTTATGTCGGAGGTATTGCGAAGAATGCGAGAAACGGCTGCGGCTTTGATGAATTGGGGGCGTGCGCCGATAATGGTAGTAAGTAACATTCAAATCCTATCTGTCGAACTTGATTATTGTATATAACTGGACCATAAATTTTCATAATCTTTAAGAACTTGACTATTTGTTATTGATGCTAAAGCATGAAGCAAGTAAATATGGCCAGCATGATAAGAAGGGAGAATTTTTGGGTTTTGCTTATGCGTAATGAAACCTAGGTCATAGCTACTAAATCCACCAATATCATAGTAGGGTAAAATTTTTTCTAACACAACAATCCCTTTAGTGAAATAGTCCCGGGCGATGGCATGACTTCCTTCTACTTCATCAGGCTTTACCTGCCACCAGTCATATAACCCAAGTAAGATAAACATATAACCATTTAATGTAAAAGAACCAGGATTAACAATATACTCTTGGATAAACGGGTAATTATGAAGACTCAAATGAATATCTTTAAGACTATCTAAAGTCCCACCATTTTCGATTGGCGTAAGCATAAATGATAAAGCAGAATTGCCCGCATTTAGATATTTCTCATCATTACTTAAATGGTATGCTCGAGCATAAACACTCAATGCTTGGTTTTGAGCCATACCTGATACCCAACCTTTTTCAAAAGTTTCTCCAGTTAGGTAATAAGTGTATTCAAAAGGATACCTAAGAGCACCTTTTGCATCTTGCATAGTAATAAGTTTTTCGGCAACTGTATAAAATAGACTTAAAGTAGTTCCATCTTGAGTATTTAAATACTTCCCATATTGTACAAGGCCAAAATCGGCAATGGTTATGGGATTATAATGGTAACCATTACTATATCTCTTTAGAGGCAAACCTTGTTCATCGAATTGAAATTTATCCTCGGGGTATGATCGTGTATTACTATAATTTAGGTAGTCATTAAAAGCAGTATAAGTTTGTAACCATCGGGTATGATCGATATTCTCAAGCTTATATTGTTTGACCCCCGCATAAACAAAACCTTTGTAGCAACGAGAATCTGGATATCCAAGCCACGTTTCATCTTGGATTTGAAATGGATTTCCTAGACATAATTTAGGGGCTGAGCAAGATGTAGCTGTAAGAATTACAATAATTAGAACAAAGAGTAAATTGATCTTAGACATTGTTTACCTTTCATTTGCTTAAATCTACTACTTCGTAAAACTTATTTTCCATCTCACTAACGTTTTTTTGCCAGTCGTAGTTCTCAAGTACCCATGCTCGCCCAGCTTGCCCTAAACTCTTTCTCATTTCAGAATTCTCGACTAATAGCTTTAGGGCTCGAGCTGCCATAATAATATCCTCTTTTGGTACAATTTTGCCAGTGATGCCGTCTTTAACTACTTCGGGTAATCCACCTACATTAGCTACAACAACAGGTAGGCTACATGCAGAAGCCTCGAGAATGGCCACACCAAAGCTTTCTAAGCGGCTCAGAGCAACATAGATATCTAGCTTATTGAGATATGTAGGTACTTCGCTGTGGGGTATTGGTCCCACAAATTTTGTTAAGTGGGCGATACCCAAGGTGTGTGCCAAGTCTTTCAGATTACGTTCTTCATTACCACCTCCAACAATTAGTAGGCGCAACTTTACCTTGTGTTCATTGTCTATATTGTTTATAAGATAGGCAAAGGCTTGAAGCAGTAGATCAATACCATATTTAGGCGCAAGAGTTTTCACTGTGCCAATAACAATTTCCCCTTGCTCTTTTACCATAGCATTGGGTCTAAAAATATTCGTGTCAATGCCAAAAGGAACAATAGACAGGTGTTTGATATTAGGTAGAAGCTTCCTGGTTTGTTGTGCCATAACGTGACTTGTCGAACAAACCCAGTCGGCAGCTTTTAGGTTGCTTTGAATAAGTCGAAGGTGCAAAAAGGATTTGCGGGGAAAATCAAAAACATCACTTCCCCATACATTAAGTATATAGGGGTGAAAATTGCATAGGCGGGCGAGTGTGCCATATCCACTTGCAAAGTGTGCATTTAGCAAATCAGGTCTAATTCTTTTGAGAATTTTCTTTAGAGCGAGTGTATTAAGAAAATAGCCTAGAGGCGGTGTAATCGGCAGTGTGTGAAAAGTAACTTTTGGATGCAGAGGGTTACCGTAATTGGTTGAACTAATTAAGTGAACGTCATGACCACGTTCTGCAAGGGCGTTTACCCAGCGAACTGTGTGAATGGAGTGTCGTTGGGCTAAAAATGCGAGTTTCATCGATGTGTTTCATGAATAGAGTTGAGTATTTTAGCAAGTTGTCCTGTTTGATAACGGCGACCAAAGGTGGCTATTTGTTCGCCGCTTATTTGTGTATAGGCACGGTTATGACGGATAAGCATCCGAATTCCCTCGGCTATGGCATCTTCCTTATTATCGCACAATTCATAATTACCGTACCGATTTAAGATTTGATGGATGCCTCCATTTTTGGCTACGCCAATCGCCAATATGGGTTTTCCAAGTGCAATATAGTCATATATTTTTGTTGTGGCCTCAAAGGCATGATTATTGGAAAAAATTACCCCAATGTCACTTTTCTTAATTGTATCTAAGGTTTGCTCATAGCTTTTAAGGCCTTGTCGATCAATCGTTAGACATTGAGTGGTCGTTGTTTGAATGTGAAATTCATAAGGTAAGCCTACGTGAATAAACTGGCTATTAGGCAGGTTGTGTTTGGTGCAATTTTGTAAAGCATTAAGAAAATTTTCTGGATTTTGTCGCCCTTCTATAAACTTTCCGGCGTACACAAATGAAATAGGAGCAGATAATTGAGTATACGTGTTCATTGATTGAATATGAAACCCATCAACAAAAATATCGTCGAACCCGTTTTCAATTACATAAACTGTGGTCGATGATTTTACATAAGGTCGCATGGCATCCGTGGGTATTAACACCGCATCAGCACCAGATGTCCAACGCCTTTCAAAAAAATTAGCAATTGCATCTCGTAATATTCGTCTGGGGTAGGCCGGATTCGTAAAAGGGTCTCTGAAATCGAGAATATAAGGTATGTCTAACTGTTTCTTGATCCATAACCCCAGCTCAAAATATAAGAAAGGCCCGCCAGTGATCAACACCACATTGGGTCGAAAGTCTTTTAGGACTTCTATCAATTGGGGCTTTATAAATTTGCGCCAGGATAAGCTGAGGTCACTTAGTGGAATTTTTATACTGTGGCGTTTTTTGGGGGGTATTCGTAAAATACTGGAATCTTTCTCGTTGGGATTGATGGCGGCAGTAATGACCTTGGTTTCCCAGCCAAACTCTCTAAGGTAGCGGTGAAACCCTGTCGCCCTAAAGCTCCCGACTTCTTTTTGTGGGGCAAAATAATACGCTATGATGAGTAATTTAGGCATAGCTTGTCTCTGAAAGTACGGTTGTTTCTTCTGCGTATAATGGAATTAGCCAAGGAATTACAGAAAGAATCCATAGTTGATAATTCCCAACAATATCAGCCGATAGCATACTGTTAAAAAAAGCAAATGGGATGATACTTAATAGTGCTTTTGTATAAATATCCCTTGAATAATTGCGAGATAATAAGTATGCGCGCGATAGCGTAAGGGCCAAGAGGATAATCAAAACAGCTAAGCCGAGAATCCCTTGCTCACTGGCAACCTCGAGAAAAAGATTATGTGGATATTCAACAATACCTGCTATTGTTTTTCCTTCGCTTTTATAAAGTGGATCGAACCCCCCTGTCCCTAATCCAAATCCCTGTGTGTCAATAAAGCTTTCCTGTGCAATGCTTGCCCTATCTATTCTGGAAAGATCACTGTTGGTTTTTCCAAAGTTGGTTGTGTAGTAGACAAGTCGATTAAGTGATGCCATACCGCTCCTTGATAGATCAACCTGACTTAAGACTAAAAAGCTAATTATAACGGTTGCGAGTAGACCAAGGCGGATAAATCCTTTAAGCCTTCGCGCAAATCGATTTTCGATAAAAAGAAGAGAAAATAAGAATGCAAGCAAGGCAGCTAAGAGGGGTCCTCTTGAGCCTGTTAAAATCATTCCATAGCTGAGGAGTAGAGTTAAGCAAATATACTTTAGGCGACTATGCCAGTGTTCAAAACGATGTAAAAAAAGAACGAAAAGACAAAGAGTGAATCCTAAGCCAACAATGCGTGCGGCTGTGATGGGATAAAGGTTATCGAATCCTGCACGTAGCGTGTTAGTGCTGCTCACACTCCATAAGCTAAGTGTCATGAGGGTGCTACCAACACATAACGTATAAAAAATAGTCTGAATATCTTTTAGGGTAAAGGGAGCAATCAAGGTGAGGGTGAGAATTGGTAATAAGACTCGATGAATAAAAAATATACTTTTCAGTAATCCGTAGCCTAGTGCTGGTGAAAAAGCGAGGTAAAAGATCATAATAAGCCACAGTAAAAGTAATGTAATGACATAAGGAGTCATGAGGTAACGAAAATGCCCTATGGGTTGTTTACTGGATTTGGTCAAAAAGTAAAGCAATGCTAGTAGGATACAACAAAGCTGTAAGGCTGTAGCAATGCCGTTCACTGGGAAAAAGTGCCAAGGGAGTGCCCCCATAGTCAAACTGGAAAAGATTGCACTAACTAAAATCGCTGCTCGAAAATTGACTTTTATTAAGTGTCCAAAATAAATTAGAGCACTAATGATAGTAAAACTGTAGAGAATAGTAAAAAATAGTGTCATATAGATTGAGATTGCTTGCAATATTTATGTAAAGCAACCTTACACTGAATATAAAAGATAAAATAAGTAATGGCAGCAACTAGGCTATAGAGGGTCAACGCTTGGCTAGCTGTCCAACTTTTGTAATAAGGGAGTACTAAAGTTAATGTCACCGTTACAAGTCGGAGTGCATCCCAAAATAGTTGCAAGGACTGTTTTTGTAATATATTAAGAGTTTGCGACAAAGGGCTCATAACAAAACGAGCTAAGATCATAGGTGTTAAAATTTGCATGTATTGTCCGGCTTGTACCCAGCTATCTCCAAATATGAGACGAAAAAGGGATGGGCCTAAAAGGGCTAGTAAGGCAAGTGGAAATAATCCAGTCAACAGTAATCGAAAGCTCATTTTATCAAAAAGTTTTTGAATTGCTTTTGGATTTGTTTGAAATAGGTGAGATGCTTGACCAAAATACACTTGAGAAATAGATTGACCAATTAAGGTAAGTGGAAGTCGTATGACTCTTTCTCCTAAGGCATACCATCCTGAGACTTGAGGACCGTAATATGCTGCAAGAAGGATGACGGGTAACTGTAAGCTTAAACTATTCATGAGCCCTGACCAACTCGAGACGAGAGGATAGTGTTTGTAGACCCGTGCTGTATTCGCCAAAGCCTTTAATGAAATGTGCGTCCATAAATTTTGAGTGTCTTGTTTAATCACGTTTCCTAAAGCTAGGGTTCCGGCAGTTTGCCCAGCAATAGAACCCATAAGTAAACCAAGAGGTCCAGTTAGGAATCCTAGACTCACTTGGGTAAGCGATTGCACGATACTTTGACTTAGTTTTGTTGCGGCTACTTTTTTGTATAACTGTTTGCGAATTGCCCAATAACTTAAAATCTGATAAATGCCACTTCCCAACAGACCGATTGGAATGAGCCATAGATAAGGGTCGAGAGCTATAGTTCCTATCTGTTTTGTAAATACTTGCCCCTGTAGTGAAACCAATACCATAAAAAAGATGCTGACAACTATAAGACTCGAGAAAGCGAGAAGTAGGAGATGCAGAGCTTCTAGGTCTGATTTGGGATGAGGAATAGCAAGGTCAAATCTAAGGGTGGCTACTACAATTATAATGCCGAGTAGGGCACTGTAGACTGCTAAGATACCAAAATCTTCAGGTGAGTAAAGTCGTGTAAGTATAGGAGATGCAACAAGAGCAATGGCTTGTCCTAATGCGGTGCCACCAGCTAATAAGGTTACATTGCGTACAAAGCTACTTTGAGGTAAGAAGCTCTTAATTTTGTTTCCAAGTTTAATCATTTATTTTTCTAATACTTGTTTTAATTGTTTGACAACGCGGTGCTGTATCTCTTCTGAAATTGTAGGCCACATCGGCAAACTAATCACCTGCTCAGCCAACTTATCACTCACCTCATAACTACAATATTGCCCCCTATATACTGGCAACTTGTCTTGAGGAATTGGATAGTAAACCATTGTGCTAATGCCCTGGTCTTGAAGTTTCTTCTGTACCTCATCTCGGTTTGCCTTAGTAAGCCTAATAGTGTACTGATGAAAAATATGCCCATCACTTAGTTTGGGAGTAACAACCCCTTTAACATTGGCTAGTAAATTATTGTAGCGTTGGGCAGCTTGAAAACGCTGAGTATTCCATTTGTCAATATGAGGTAATTTAACTCGCAAAATAGCTGCCTGAAGGCTATCAAGCCGAGAGTTATAGCCTAAAACCTCATTGTGATATTTCTTTTTAGAACCATGAGCACGGAGCATCTTTGATATGTCAGCGATCTGGTCATCATTGGTCGTTAATAGCCCACCATCACCATAAGCCCCTAGATTTTTGGTAGGGAAAAACGAAAATGCCCCAATCTGTCCTAGGGTTCCAGTGAACTGACCTTTGAAGGTGTTACGCAAAGTATCGTTGCAGCGTCCTTGACAGTTTTCGCATCTACCTTGATAGCGGGAGCCAAAGGATTGTGCACAGTCTTCAATAACTTTAAGGTTATGCTTTTGAGCAATCTCCATAATTTGGGTCATAGCGGCTGGGTTGCCATAAAGATGCACTGGCATAATGGCTTTGGTTTTAGGGGTAATAGCAGCTTCAATTTTGTGTGGGTTAATATTAAAACTGGCTTCTTCGATGTCTACAAAAACTGGTTTAGCTCCTACATTACTTATAGATTCAGCAGTAGCAAAAAAGCTAAAAGGGGTAGTGATAACTTCATCTCCAGGACCAATGTCTAAAGCCCGTAAGCCGATGATAAGCGCATCGGTTCCAGAGTTGAGCCCGATAGCGTGTTTGACTCCTAAATAGGATGCGACTTCTTTTTCAAAGGTGGCTACATCAGGACCCATAATAAATTGACCTGAACGTAGTACACGCTGGATTGATGTGTTTAACTCTTCCCAGAGTTCATTAACTTCATCGGTCAGGTCAAGCATAGGAATAGCTTGTTGAGTTAAAGTTGTCATTTAAGCCTCCGCACTTCTGTTTTACTCAGTACTTCTGTTTTACTTACTTTTTGATATTGATGACCCTGGCTGTCGGTAGCAAACCCATCTTGATCAAACTCGAGCTTATCACCATAAGCACTCATCCACCCAATAAGTTTAGCAGGTACACCAGCTACCATGGCATAGGCTGGAACATCTTTAGTCACTACCGCACCAGCAGCTACAAAAGCGCATTCACGCAGGGTTACACCACACACAATGGTAGCATTGGCGCCAATGCTTGCTCCACGTTTCACCAGGGTTTTAGCATAATCATTACTGGTATTACGGGGGAATTCGCTGCGAGGGGTTAGTACATTAGTAAAAACCATGCTAGGGCCACAAAAGACATAATCCTCGAGAGTGACCCCTTCATAGATAGCGACATTGTTCTGGATTTTTACCCCGTTGCCAATGGTGACATGATTTGAAACCAAGACATTTTGACCCAGCGAGCAGTTTTCGCCGATGACGGCTTTGGGCATAATGTGGGAAAAGTGCCAGATTTTTGTGCCTTTACCAATTTGGGCTCCCTGGTCAATATAGGCTGATTCATGAGCAAAATAGGGTTTCTCAAACATAAATTTCAAGAGTAATCTTATCGCACATTATGTTATAGACGATAACAGGACAGGTTTTCCTTGATGGGTTAAGGATTGTTGGGCAGCCTCGAGGACCTTAAGAACTTGCAAACCACTCTGCCCGTCAGTAATAGGTGGGTTTCGGGTTTGAATAGCTTCTAAAAAAGCCTGGCACTCGAGCTTAAGCGGCTCTTCCTTAGAAAAATCAATCTCCATACCTTCTCCCTTAATAGGCACAGGTTGCCCTTCTTGAATTTCTACCCGTTGGTCGTAAAGCACTAGCTTCTTGTTTACATCATCGAAGCTAGCCATTTTATGCTCGCCAATAACCACCAGTCGCTGTTCTTTAAAAGGGTGTAACCAAGACACAAAAATATGAGCTTTAATATCCCGCTCAAAAGAGAGATTCGTGGTTGTAATGTCAGCAATATTCTTAGTTACATATGTTCCACCACTGGCCATAACTTGGGAGGGTTCCTGTCCAACCATCCGTAAGATAACCGCCACATCATGGGGAGCAAAACTCCACAATACATTTTCTTCTCGGCGTAATTTACCAAGGCTGAGACGATTGGAGTAAAGATAGCGTATATTTCCTAATTCACCAACTTGAACAAGGGCGTGTAATTTTTTAATGGCTGGGTGATATTCAAGAACATGACCTACCATTAAGATGCGCTGATGGGTTTGGGCAATTTCAAGAAGCTCTTTGCCTTGCTGATAAGTAAGTGCAAGGGGTTTTTCAACAAAGACATCTTTGCCTTTTTGCAAGGCTTCTTTGACAAGAGCATAATGAGTCTCGGCGGGAGTAGCAATGACAAAAGCCTCAACATCAGTTATTAAGGCATCAGAAAAATTTTGAAACGTTTGGCATGAATAGGTTTTTTCTATATTTGAGCGCAGACTTTCATTGGCCTCAGCCACACCTGCTAGTACTCCAAGTTCATAAAAATTCCGCACCAGGTTTTTACCCCAGTAACCTGCTCCTACGACCAAGACTTTTTTCAAAGCAGTACAACCTTTTTTGTGTCTAACTCGAGTTTACGGGTGATTCCCCTAGTATCTAAAACAGCTTTAGCATGTTGGACAATGCTTTTATAGTCGGTGTGGCTGTGGTCAGTTAAAATTAAGACCAGATCGGTATTTTTTACAGTTTCCTCGGTTAAATCTATAGAAACCAGTTGGTGAGAACCGATACTTATTTGGGGTACAAAGGGGTCATGATAAAGAACCTTGGCATGATCTTGTAAAAGACCTTCGATAACATCTATAGCTGGTGATTCTCGCCAGTCACCTAAATCTTTTTTGTAGGCTACGCCAATGGCTAGAATAGTGGCATTTTTTGGAGCTATGCCTAGTTCATTTAGGACACGCCAGGCTTTTTCCTTGACAAATTCGGGCATCCTGCGATTGATTTCTCCTGCTAAAGCTATAAAGCGGGTATTAAAGTTAAACTCTTTGGCTTTCCACTCTAAGTAATGTGGGTCAATAGGAATGCAGTGCCCCCCTACCCCAGGTCCAGGATAAAAGGGCATAATGCCAAAGGGTTTGGTGTTGGCTGCATCTAAAACTTCCCAAACGTTTAGACCCATGCGATCACAGAGCAACGCAAGTTCATTAACCAGAGCAATATTGACCGCTCTAAAGGTATTTTCAAAAACTTTGACCATCTCAGCAGCTTTGGCACTACTTACAGGTACGACTTTAAGAATGGTTTGTTCATAAAAGGTTTTGGCAACCTCGAGTGAGATTGGATCAGAAGCTCCTACAATTTTATTGGTATTTTTAGTAGTGTAGCGTTTGTTTCCTGGATCAACGCGCTCAGGAGAATGGGCTAAGAAAAAGTCCTGTCCTTGTCTAAGGCCATTTTTTTCCAAAATGGGTCGCATGACATCATCAGTGGTGCCAGGATAAGTGGTGGACTCTAAGGAAATAAGCTGTCCAGGGCGCAAGTGTTTAGCTAATTCTTTGGTGACGTTTTCAATATAACTTAAGTCAGGAGTTAGGTTTTTGCTCAAGGGTGTTGGTACACAGATAACAATTACATCCATTTCAGGTACTCGCTGAAAATCGGAAAATGCTTGTAAATGACCAGACGCTACAACCTGCTTTAATTCCTCATCATGAACATCTGTAATATAATTATCAGCCTTATTGACACGTTCAGCCCGCACGGGGTTTTGCTCAATTCCCATAACCCTAAAACCGACTTTAGCTTTTTCAACAGCGAATGGAAGACCTACATAACCTAACCCGACAACACCAACGATAGCTGAATGTGAGGTTATTTTTTCGAGTAATTGTTTGTCTAAGGATGCCATTAATACACGACCTTTACCGAGCGTTGACTATAACAACTCTGTTTAAGGGTGTCTAGCAATACCGATGCAATGTTTTTATCATGAACTTGGAAAAATTGCGCTAAACTAGGATATGCAGGCAATATCTCCCTTAACCTTTGAAGCACGTAATGTGCCATCTCACTTAGAACCAGACTGGCTCGAGCAACGTATTAACCTCTCAGCTCTCGAGCGTCGCACCAGCACTCTAGGGTCTCGCCGAACGGTTAAAAAACAGTGGCAAGCGGCTTGGTTACTAAAAGCGATTAGCTGTATTGACCTGACCACCTTAGCTGGTGATGACACCCCAGGACGGGTCAAACGCCTGTGTGCCAAAGCCAGAAACCCTGTTCAGGAGGATATTTTAGAGGCTCTAGGAGTAAAAGATTTAGGTTTGGCAGTAGGTGCAGTGTGCGTTTACCCTACTATGGTCAAACATGCTGTTCAAGCCCTTAACGGTTCTGGCATTCCAGTAGCCTCGGTAGCTACAGGCTTTCCGGCAGGGTTAACCCCTTTTAAGCAACGCCTCGAGGAAATCCGTTACGCAGTTCATGAGGGGGCTAAAGAAATTGACATTGTAATCACCCGTGAACATGTGCTTTTGGGACACTGGCAAGCTCTTTATGATGAAGTAGCCCAGATGCGCGAAGCCTGCGGTGAGGCCCATCTCAAGACTATTTTGGCCACTGGTGAACTAGGCAGTATGCAAAATGTCTACAAAGCTAGCATGGTTTGCATGATGGCGGGGGCAGATTTTATTAAGACTTCAACGGGTAAAGAATCGATCAATGCTACTTTGCCAGTGAGTTTAGTGATGGTGCGGGCCATTCGTGAATATCAAGAAAAAACGGGTTATAAAATTGGCTTTAAGCCTGCTGGTGGGATTCGCACTGCCAAAGATGCCATGAACTGGCAGTTTTTGATGCGCGAAGAATTAGGCGGGAATGGCTCGAGCCACATCTTTTCCGTTTTGGAGCCAGTACTCTGCTAACCGATATAGAACGCCAACTCGAGCATTTTGTGACTGGGCGGTATTCGGCAAACTTTAGACAGCCGATGGGCTAAAGGCAGTGGTGAGTGGTGAGTGAAAATTGGGGTTGAAGTTACAGGGAGACAAGGAGACAAGACTGAGAGCTAAATCTTCAACCTTCAATCCATTCGACAAGCTCAGGACAAGCCTTTAACCTTCAATCCTTAATCGAACCCCTAACCCCTAGCCCCCGACCCCCAGCCCCCGATAGAATGTCTCTATGGGAGGAAACATGATTCGTTATTTGGTTTTATGGATAGTTTTATTTGGGGTTGCATTGGCACAAGATAGAGGGAATTTTGTTGTTGCTTATGAAGATGCATCTAGTCAGACCCAGCTCGAGTATGCTCGCTATTTGCAGCAAAAAGGGTTTTTAGAGTCTTTGGTTGAGGGCTTAAATCAAAAAATTGCCCTGCCCTATGATATTGGAGTGGTGGCTGCGCCCTGTGGTCAACCCAATGCCTATTGGGCTCCAGAGCAAAAGACCTTGGTGATTTGTTATGACCTGTTTGATTATATGGGCGAAGTCTTTAGGGGTCAGACTAACTCAGAGCAAGAATTGCTCAATAATATCTTGGGAGGGGTTGAGTTTATTTTCTACCATGAATTAGGGCATACCCTGATTGATACTTTTGATATTCCTTTTACTGGCCGCCAGGAAGATGCAGTTGACCAATTCTCGAGTATTATTCTTTTGGGTGAAGGTAAAGCCAACTCAGCTTTGGCTGGAGCCTCTTTCTTTGGTGCGTCTAGGGGTAGCAAGACCCCCTTTTGGGATGAACACTCACTTGATGAACAGCGTTTTTATGATATTGCTTGCTTAGTCTATGGTTCTGACCCCCAAGCTTATGATTCTTTATTGCTTAGAGAATCAGTGTTTGGTTTGGGTGGCAATGAAGGAATCTTGCCCAAACAACGTGCAGCTAAGTGTCCAGCAGATTTTAAGGATATCTCGAGCAGTTGGAATCGTTTAATAGAAGCCTATGTGCCTTCCCTTAATGCTCAACCAGCCATTGAAGCAAATTCTGCTCCTGGGGTAAGTATTGCCGAAGCCACCAATCAGGGTTCCTACAGCGAACAGTTTTCTGGTCGTTTGGCTCAGGGCGATCAGCGTTTACCAGAGGGCCAGTATTACGATGTCTATGAAATAAATCTAAGCAAAGGCCAGGAAGTTACCTTTGAATTAAGCTCTAGCGAATTTGATACCTATTTGGTGATTACAGGACCCAATCAAGAAGTTTATTTTAATGATGATGCCGCAGAAAATGTTGATGGTTATGTGTCCACCTTGACTCTGCCAATAACCCAGACAGGCAGCTATTTGGTGGGAGCCTCGAGTTACGCTGAAGGTGAAATAGGCAGCTATAACGTGGGTATTGTCCAAGAAAATGGTACCTATGATGAAACTGTAGCCGGGGCCTTAGAGCAAAATGATAAGAAATATCAATCCGGTCAGTTCTTTGACGCTTACGAACACAGCTTTGAAAAGGGTCAAGAAGTCACCATAACCCTTAGCACAACTGACTTTGACGGTTACTTAATAGTGACCTCACCCAGTGGCGAAGAATTTGCCAATGATGACTTTGAAAATCAATTTGGTTTAGCTCGAGTTGATTTTGTAGCCAAGGAATCTGGTGTTTACTCGATTTCTGCTACGAGCTATGAAGCGAACGAAGCTGGCAACTACCAGCTATCAGTCAGTGACGGAACCAAAGATATATCTGTGGGTCAGGGTAGTGTTAAAAATACGATGGATGAAAACGCCACCGTGGGTCAATTGACCACCAATGATACACGGCTAACTGACGGAAGCTATGTGGATTATTACACCCTTAATGTAATTCAGGGTCAGCAGATTGCAGCTAGCGTGATGTCGGCTGATTTTACAGCTTATATTGGCCTAGTCAAACCCAATGGCGAGATTATCGAAGCTAACCGCAGCGATGATGGACGCTCAGCTAGCCTAGACATAAAGGCCGATCAGCCCGGGGTCTGGTATGTGGTGGTGACTTCAGCAACGCCAGGACAGACCGGGAATTATTTAGTGTCTATAAGGTGACAGGGGTCGGGTTTCGGGTTTCGGGAAATGCCTAACTACTGAAGCCTGGAACCTGAAACCTAATCTTATGTGAAATTTCATCTCATCAAAGCCCTGAGTTTGACAGACTAGAATCAAGACTATCTATAAGGAGTGTTTTGTCATGGTGGTGAACCGTACCTTAGTAATCATTCTAGCCCTCTTTTTAAGCCTATCTTTTGCTCAGGATCAAGGTGATTTTGTCGTTGCCTATGAAGACTCGAGCAGTGAAGTCCATATTGAATATGCCAATATGCTTCAGCAGCGAACCTATTTAGAGTCCTTGGTTTCAACCTTAAATACCCAAATTGCCTTGCCTTATGATATCTGGGTAGTGGGTGCGCAATGCGATGAGGTCAATGCTTTCTGGGCTCCTGATGCACAGTCCATCATTATTTGCTATGAGCTTTTTGAATATCTTAATGAGGTTTTTAGGGCCGGTACGAGTTCGCTAGAAGAACTAGACAATGAAGTTTTAGGGGCAGTTGAATTTATTTTTTATCATGAATTGGGTCATACCCTGATTGATACGTTTGGCATTCCTTACACGGGCCGTGAAGAAGATGCGGTTGACCAGTTCTCGAGTATTATCCTGATGAATCAAGGCAAAGCCAGTTCGGCTCTTTCGGGTGCATCTTTCTTTTTTGCTTCAGGTCAAGAGACTTTAGCAAGTGGCGCATCCTTAAGCGATTTGGCTTTTTGGGATGAGCACTCCCTTGACCAGCAACGTTTTTATGACATCGTGTGTTTGGTCTATGGTTCTGATCCTGAAACTTATGATTTCTTACTCAAGCGTGAAGATAAAGGTTTTTTGCTAAGTAGCTCGGAAGGCTATTTACCCAAGGAACGCGCAGATCGTTGTTTTGAGGAATATAAAGATATTTCTAATAGCTGGAATACCTTAATCACCAGTTATGTACCTGCGGTTGGGGGTGGCACTGAGCCTTCGATTGAAGCTGAAAGCGAACCTGCTATTGATGTTGCAGATGCCCTTGAAACCAGTTCCTATAATGAAACCTTTAGTGGAGAATTAGTTGGTGGTGATGAAGTCTTGGATGACGGTCAATTTTTTGATGTCTATGAACTCGAGCTGATTCAAGGACAAGAAGTTACCTTTGAGCTTAGTTCAGTAGATTTTGATACCCATTTGAGTGTCTTTGCTCCTGATGATTACGGATACTTAAATGAAGATGCCACCATCAAAGTTGAGGGATACCTTTCAAAGCTAACTATTCCTATTACCACTACGGGGACCTGGTTGATTGGAGTCTCGAGCTACGCCGCAGGTGAAACAGGTAACTATGAAGTAGGGGTCATTAAAAAAGATAATGTCTATAATGAAGTTTTTTCTGAAACCTTGACTGATGGAGATGGTACTTATGAAACAGGTGAATTTGTTGACAGCTTTGAATACAGTTTTGAAGCAGGTCAAAAGGCCAGTGTGGTTTTAAGCTCATGGGAGTTTGATTCTTATTTGGTGGTAACCGCACCTAGTGGTGAAAATTTTGCCAATGATGATTTTGAAAATCAATTTGGTATGGCCAGAGTTGATTTTGATGTGACAGAATCAGGTGTTTACACTATTTCTGCAACTACTTACGAAGCTGGTGAAAAAGGCCCCTATCAACTGGCTATAAGCACGGGTGGAGCGGCCTTTGGCCAGTTCGCCTTCTATAGAGTTGTTTAGTGATTCACAAGTAGGAATGCTAGCCCAAGAGGATAGCACCTTTGACTCTGGTGAATTTTATGATGTGTACAGCTATGGATTTACAATAGGACAAAACCTGATTTTAGACGTGGTTTCTACCGAATTTAATACTTATATCATGGCTGTGTCGCCCAGTGAAAAACAGTTTTATAACGATAATTATTATGAAGATGACCCTGCAAAAACTGACGCTGGTTTAGATATTTATATAGAAGAAGCAGGAACTTGGTATATCTATGTAAGCTCTTCTAAAGCGAGTGAAGTAGGAAACTACGAGCTTCTTATTAGCGATATTGGTACTGAGGAAGTAGCAGAAGACTCCACTGAAGATGTTTCGGTAGATGTTACAGACATGACCACCACCAAAGCTCGCAGCAGCAATATGGGGCAGCTAGCTCTTGGTGATAACATTTTGGATGATGGCAGCTATGTGGATTACTACAGTGTTGATTTAGCAGCAGGACAGGAAGCGAGCTTTAGTGTGGTGTCGGCTGATTTTGAAACCTATATTGGAGTGATGAAACCTAGTGGTGACATTTTAGAACTGGATGAACAAGCCGATACTACCCGCTCTAAAATTACTCTGACTGTAGAGGAAGCTGGAACCTGGTTTGTTTTTGTATCATCGGTGAGTGCAGGGCAAGAAGGTAATTATCTGTTGTCAATTAAAAAGTGACAAGCTAACTTTATAACTCAGGACTTATGTAGTTGACTACAAATCATGTGGTTAGCTGCAGAAACAAGGGGCTAACAGCCACCTTGTTCTTCTTACTTTACCATTAGCACATAAGCCCTGAGAGCATTAGGGAGAAAACATGCAAAAGCGTTTTATGCTGGTCATGGTGCTTTCGTTAGGAATTCTTTCGGGTTGTAATCGTTTGGTATGTGGCTGCTCGCCCCTTGTTTTTATAGCTAATGCTGGCCTTGATCAAACAGTGGGTTTAGGTGACACAGTAAACCTTGATGGAAGCGGCTCGCTTATCTCTGGTTTCACTGTTTCATATCTATGGCGTTTTGTTGAAAAGCCAGCCCTAAGCCAAGCTGCTTTACTAAATGCTACTACGCTGAAACCTTCATTTGTACCCGATGTTGTGGGTGCATACCGAATCGAACTCGAGATTTCTATTGAAGGATCAGAAACTACTGAGGTTGATGAGCTAAGCGTGACAGTTTCAAATTAAGACCGAAGAAGGCAAGATGGCCCTCAATCCATTCGACAAGCTCAGGACAAGCCTTTAATCCATTCGGTAAGCTCAGGGCAAGCCTTCAATCTTCAATCTTTAACCTTCAATCGTCCTTAGGGTAGACTATATCCATGACAGTCAAAGAGATTTTTGAAACTATGGATTACGGCCCTGCCCCCGAAGCTGCTGATGGCGCGAATGCCTGGCTCGAGAACCACAAACGCAGCTTTAACCTTTTTATTGATGGCCAATTTGTAAAGCCAAAAGATAGCAATTATTTTGAAACACTCAATCCTGCCACTGCTAAACCCCTAGCTAAAATAGCCCAAGCTGGGGCAAAGGATGTAGATGCAGCCGTTAAAGCTGCCAGCAAGGCATTTGTAAGGTGGTCAAAGTTATCAGGTCATGCCAGAGCTAGATATTTATATGCCATTGCTAGACACATCCAAAAACACAGCCGCTTATTTGCAGTTTTAGAAACCTTAGATAATGGCAAATCCATCAGGGAAACTAGAGATATTGATATTCCTTTAGTTGTAAGACATTTTTATCATCATGCTGGTTGGGCGCAACTATTAGATACTGAGTTTGCAGGATATGAAGCGGTAGGTGTATGCGGACAGATTATCCCCTGGAATTTCCCACTGTTGATGCTGGCTTGGAAAATTGCACCAGCACTAGCAGCAGGAAATACTGTGGTGCTTAAACCTGCCGAATTCACGTCGCTTTCAGCCTTGCTTTTTGCTGAGATTTGTCAAGAAGTTGGTTTACCTGCGGGAGTTGTAAATATTATTACGGGTGATGGTGAAACAGGAGCTTTGATTGTAGATCATCCAGACATCAATAAACTAGCCTTTACAGGTTCAACCGAAGTAGGAAAAATCATTCGGGAAAAATCAGCAGGCAGTGGCAAAAAACTTTCTTTAGAACTTGGTGGAAAATCACCCTTTATTGTCTTTGAAGATGCAGACCTTGATGGTGCAGTGGAAGGTATCGTGGATGCTATCTGGTTTAATCAGGGGCAAGTATGTTGTGCAGGCTCGAGGCTCTTGGTGCAAGAAGGTATTGCTGAAAAAATGTATGGCAAAATTCGTGCTCGTATGGAAAACCTGCGCGTGGGTGACCCATTAGATAAAGCTGTAGATATGGGTGCTTTGGTAGCATCGGTGCAGTTACAAAAAGTTCGGAAATTGGTTGAGGAAGGAATCGCCGAAGGAGCCAAATGCTGGCAACCTTCGTGGCCCGTTCCAGAAAAAGGTTATTTCTATCCGCCGACTTTATTTACTGAAGTAGAACCTGCTTCAAAAATTGCCCAGGTCGAAATTTTTGGACCTGTTTTGGTAGCCACAACTTTCCGAACTCATGAAGAAGCTATAGAACTTGCCAATAACACCCGCTTTGGTTTAGCTGCCTCACTCTGGACAGAAAATATCAACCTAGCTCTTGATGTTGCCCCAAAACTTAAAGCTGGGATTATTTGGACCAATTGCACCAATATGTTTGATGCTGCGGCTGGCTTTGGTGGCTACCGTGAAAGTGGTTACGGGCGTGAAGGTGGGAGAGAGGGGATGTATGAATATCTCGTGCCGAGTTGGGAGAAAGAAGGAAGGGAAAAGGGGAAAGGAGAAAGGGAAAAGGAAAAACAAGATTCTCTCCTACCTCCTACCTCCTACCTCCTTCCTCCTGACATTGACCGCACCGCCAAGCTCTATATAGGTGGCAAACAAGCCCGACCTGATGGGGGATACAGTTATCCAATTTTAAGCCCCAAGGGTAAACCTATTGGTGAAGCTAGTCTGGGAAATCGTAAAGATATTCGTAACGCAGTAGAAGCAGCTCACAAAGCTGGTGGTTGGTCAAAAGCCACTGCCCACAACCGCGCTCAGGTACTTTATTATCTGGCTGAAAATCTAGAAGTTCGTGCGCCAGAATTTGAAATGCGTTTGATGGCACTTACGGGTGCAACTCGCAAGCGCGCCTCAGAAGAAGTGAAGGTAAGCCTCGAGCGTATCTTCTACTACGCCGCCCAAGCCGATAAATACGATGGTCACGTTCACCACACTCCTTTTCGCAACGTGACCCTAGCTATGAATGAACCTTGGGGTGTGATGGCCATTAGCTGCCCTGATGAAACGCCGCTACTTTCCTTTATCTCGCTAGTGATGCCTGCAATTGCTATGGGCAACCGTGTGATTGTTACGCCGACTTATTCCCACGCGCTCATTGCTACAGACCTTTATCAAGTTTTAGATACCAGTGATGTACCTGCTGGAGTTATCAATATCGTTACTGGTAATCAAGATGAATTAGCTAAAACCCTAGCCCAGCATGATGATATTGTGGCTATGTGGTATGTGGGTTCAAAAGAAGGTAGCGCAATGGTGGAGAAGGCATCGGTGGGCAACCTGAAAGCAACCTGGGTGAATTATGGTAAAACTCGTGATTGGTTTGATAATACTCAGGGGCAGGGAAGCGAGTATTTGAGGCGGGCTACGCAGGTTAAGAATATTTGGGTTCCGTATGGAGAGGGGATTATATAACGAAAAATGTATTTGTTTCGTTATAGCTAAATTGCTTTGTTTATAAAAGTGAAGGGAATGTGATGTCAAACGACAATAAAGAAAGTTTGAATACCCTTTTAGTAAAGCATAGGGCACAGCCAGTTGGGTCGGGATATATCGATATTATTGTTATGCGAGAAAATCATCGAGCTTTCGTTGAGGATATTTTACTTGCTGGGTTTAAAATTAGTTGTATAAGCTGGTGGGAATATGTTGATGAATTAGATAGCTCAAGTAAGTTGGGTATGGGAGGACCTCGAAGCGATTATTATAGTGGCTGGTTTTCGGAAATAACTGTTGATGTTGACGAGATTGTATCTAGCAAGAATGTTCAACTTGATATGGAACAAATATTGGAAATAATCGAAAATAAGAAACTGCAATTTCCCGATATGCCGATGATAACATTTAAAGATTTCCACCCACTGACTCCAGCATTTTGGTTGGAGGAACTTTACTCATAATGAAACGAACCTTAAAACATTTTGACTTACCCAACAATGTTTTGCTTGATGATGTAATAAAGAAAATATCAGCCCTCGAGCAATCTGCTGGCGTATGGTCACTCGAGAATCATCTCGAGCTAAAAGACGAAAAAAGCATAGAAAAATGACTTAAAGAATCTCAGAAAAATTGGAGATAGTGCTTGCAATAAATACGGCAATGCCGTATAATACTCTGTGTTTGAATTTATCGAAACCCCTTTCTTTACCAAGATTATTGAACACTATTTATCCGATGACAAATATGCTGAACTTCAAGTTTATTTAGATGAACACCCTGAGGCTGGAGATATAATTCGAGGTTCGGGTGAGGTAAGAAAACTTCGTTGGGCTGCTCAGGGCCGAGGGAAGAGGGGTGGTTTAAGAGTGCTTTATTACGTCAGGCGAGCCGAAGACCAAATCTGGATGCTTACACTGTATGCCAAGAATGTTAAGGAATCTATACCTGCTCATGTACTTAGACAAATCAAGGAGGCAATTGAAAATGAAGACTAAAAATTTATCCAAATGGGAAAAAGAACGTGACCTTGGTCAAGAAATTCTCGAGGGTATAAAGGCTATTAAATCTGGTAATAAGGGTCGCCAATTTACATCTAAGTCATTTTCGGTTGTACGGGCCAGGGAAAAATCTGAGTTGAGCCAAAGCCAGTTTGCAGATTTGCTGGGGGTTTCTGTACGCACCCTTCAAGATTGGGAGCAAGGTAGACGCGAACCTTCTGGTGCAGCTCAAACCCTACTTAAAATTGCAGAATCCTATCCAGAAGTATTACGAAAAATTGCAGCCTAGCTTAGTGCTTTTTTTCCTACAAGCTCGAGTATCCCATCTCCTAAATATGCTAAAATAGCCGTCTAACAGGAGGTCTAACTAGATGTCTCTAGAACAACAAAAAGTAACAGTAACCTTGCCTAAAGGCTTAATTGAACGTTTGAATGAAGCTGTACCCAGCCGTAAACGCAGCCTTTTCATCACCGAGGCTATTGAAGAACACCTTGATTTGATTGAACAAATATCAGCTCTCGAGGAAACAGTAGGGGTATGGTCACTGGACAATCATCCCACTCTAAAAGATGACAAGGGTATAGATAAATGGCTTAAAGAGTCTCGCCAGAATTGGAGATAGCAGGTGCGTTACTTGCTTGATACAGGTCTGCTTATACGGCATTTGCGTGGGCATAAACAAACAGTGCAATTGTTACGTGCTTTGGGTAAAACAAATCGTCTTTGTATTTCAACAGTGACTAGACTCGAGGTTCGAGCAGGGGCGCATCTAAATGAACAAGATATTACCCAAAAATTACTTTCTCGCTTTGTAAATCTAGAATTAGATACGGTTGTTGCTGATAAAGCAGGAGAACTTATTGCCCAATGTAAGCAGCGCAATCAACCTATTCTTGTACCTGATGCCATTATTGCTGCAACAGCTCTGGTTCATGACATTACACTTGTGACCTTTAATGCCAAAGATTTTCAAAATGTCCCCAATTTAAGTTTGCACCCACTCTCGAGCTAAACGTTAAACTCTAGTCATGCTTTGGTGGCTCTTCACATTATTACTCAAGACTTCCATCTCACCCCAATCCCCAGAAGCTTGGCAACTCCTGGTGAATGAAGGTGTGGTTTTGAGCGAGCTGATTTATAGCAAGACCCCACAGGGTTTAGTTTGCAATAAAACCTCTCAGTTTGAGGTTATCCAAGCCCTTGAGCAAGAAGCCAACCAACGCCAGCAACACCCTGCATATATAGCCGAAGCCATCGTAGTTTATTTGTGGGATGATTGGACGCTGCTTTATGTTTCAGGCTATGACATTAGGCAAGTTTTTGAAGATTTAAGCAACAAGGATCAGATCGAGGCTTTTTTGGAGCAGGCCTATCTCGAGCATCAGGTGTGTTTACTTGGTATCTTAAAAGTTTTGACCGAAGGCTATGAAGGTTACTATGCTTTGGATACAAAAGGCTATAAGCATGGGTTTGATAAAAGCGGTGAAGCCTATCATCCATTAGCTTTAGAACCTAAGTATTTCCCTGGTACGGGAATTTTTGAACCATTAGGTTTAATTTATGCGGTTAGGTTGGGGGATTTGCTCAAAATTGCTTGGCTTAGACAAAAAGCCATTGTACTCATAGCAGAAACCTTAGAGCGAAGAGCCCAGGAGAGTACAGACCCGCTTAAAGTGAGGAGAAATTGAGGGCTTCTTTTCCTACAACCTCGAGTGCCGCATCTCCCGAAGGTGGATGCATAATCCCTGCTCTTACATCTCTAAAATAACGCTCTAAAGAAAGCCCAGACTCTAAACCGACTGCCCCAACCACACGCAAGGCTTTATCGGTGACACTCAAAGCTGTTTCAATAGCAAAATGTTTGGCGGCTGCGGCTTTGGGTAAAAAGTGCTGGTGGTGTTGGCTTTTCCATTCATTGGCAGTTTGTAGCAAGAGCACTTTGGCTGCTTGCAGTTGAATATCTATGTCTCCTATTTGTCTTTGGATACTAGGCAAGGTGGCAATGGGTTTACCCAGCGCAGTGGGGATACGCTCGAGTGCGTATTTAATGGTTTCATCCCTTGCTGCTATTGCAATGCCTAAATACGTTGCTGCCATCAACATAGGAAACCAGATATTGGCTGGGCTTTTGTTACCTTGTTCAAGGATGTTTTCTATAGGTACTTTCACATTTTCTAAAAATAAATCATGGCTGTCACTGGCCCTTAAACTTAGTCCTGTTCCCCAAGTTTTCTCCCAGACTAAGCCTTTGGTTTTGGCTGGAATCCAGACCCAGACTGCTTTGTCATCTAGACGTATACGTACTAATAAATGGTTCAAGTGTTTTCCACCACTGGCCCAGGTTTTATGTCCGTTGATGATTAAGTATTTACCTTTTATAATAGCAAATGTGTCAGGTAAACCACCTCTTGATGGACTGCCTAGTCTTGGTTCACTAGCGATAGCGTTGATAAGTGCGCCTTTAGATATTTCTTTGTACAGTTTTTGGTAAACCATGTGGGGCCACATATGTGTTTCTCTAGCGTGACCCATCACATGTAAGGTCATTGCAGCAACCAATGCGGTTGAGCCACTGCCCTGTGCAAGTTCGAGCTGGGCTTCAACACAGGTTTTAAGCGAGGCTTCCCACCCACCATATTTTTTGGGTACACAAAGTTTTAAGTAGCCAGATTTTTGTAAGGCTTTGATATCTTCAATAGGCAACTCACCTTTTTTATCTGCCAGAGAAGCTCTGCTTCTACATTGGGTTGCTAGGTCTTTTGCTAGTTGAATGTGTGGTATTGATTTTGTGGGCATAAACTACTTAAACATTAGCACTAATTTTGTAATAACAAGGGCAGGCACAAGGCACTGCCCAGACAACCTAACCTTTAATTCATTCGACAAGCTCAGGACAAGTCTTTAATCCATTCAGCCAGCTCAGGACAAGCCTTCAACCTTCAATCTTTAATTTTGTTCCCAGAGCTGCTGCGCCAAGTAAATTGGCTTGATCATAAAGTTCTGAGGCGACTAGTTTTACTTTTTGATTTCCTAAAGCCTTTTCAAAGCTATTAAAAAATAAATCCCATGACCTAGCAATGTTTCCACCCACCACCACACAACTAGCATTAAACGAATTGATCCAAGGCTCGAGAATTTTTCCTAAGTGGTCACCAAGCTCGAGGTAGGTTTCTTGTGCGGATAGGTTGCCGTTTCTGGCTACTTGTGCAATATCTAGCGGTGTAAGGGTTTGACCTGTTTTACTAGCATAATTTTTGACCAGTGATGGCCCAGAAACACAATCTTCGGCAATGCCAGTAAGGTAGGGTAGATTCCAGATGCCACCATCAGGTGGTACACCTTGACCAGAGTAATAGATGCGCCCATCTGCCACGAAGCCACCACCCAAACCCGTTCCTAGAGTTACGCCAATCATGCGTTCATGACCTCTGGCTGCACCTGCCCACCATTCTCCAAGACCAAAGAGCGAGGCATCATTGCCAAAGTAGATGGGTGTGCTTGTCTTTAGGTAGTGCTGCAATTCTTTAGCTAGATTCATGCCGTAGAGGGCAGCAAATTTATGCTCGAGTCTGGATACACCAGTGTCATACTCAAATGGTCCAGGCATTCCAATACCGATGTGTTGAATAACCGATGTACTTTGCGCTTGCTGGGCAGCTTTTGTCCATAGAGTCAAAAGCTGGTCAGCCGAAGCGTCAGGATTTAGATCCAAACGATGAAGGCTCGAGTGAACAATGCTGCGCTCAGTCAAATCAACCAGAGCCGAAGTGATGTGACTCCCGCCAATATCTAAAACCAGTGCCAGAGGATTCATAAAGTAATGCCTGATTTGACAAAGGCTTTGATGACTTTTGCAGTTTGAGGTCCTTCATTGATAAGCCTGTAACATTCTGCGGCAGCAGGAATCACAAAGGTTTCACTATAACTAAAACGCTGGCGCAACCCATGTTTGGTCTCGAGGATAATTGATGTTCCTTCCACCAAACAAAGAATATGACACTGATTATTTGTTTGGTGAGCTATGGTGCTGCTGAACTCGAGGCGATGAATATCATAAAAGTGCTCTTGATGTGTAGGTAAGTGAATAATTTGCCAATCATGGCCCGATTCTAAAACATAAGGTTTAGAAATAAGTGCCTTGGCGGTTTCTCCTTGGCGGTTAAAATTAAGATTTTTAAAGGCGTGGTCAATATTTATGGGCCGCGGGTTGCCATCTAGGTCTAATCTTAGCCAGTCATACATCTTAAAAGTAAAAATATAAGGCGTAGCACTGATTTCAAGCACCACACTTCCTTCGCCCGAACAATGCACAGTTCCATGAGGGATTAAAAATAATTCATGCTTTTGTGCAGAATGTTTTTGAATAAAGCGCTCTATATCAACAGGCGTATTATTTTGAAAACTCTGCTCGAGGACTTTTTTGAACGTATCTTGATCGATACCTTCTTGAAATCCTAAGTAAACAGTGGCGTTAGGGTTGGCTTCTAAAATGTAGTAGGTTTCGTCTTGAGTAAAGGTTTCTCCAAAATGTTCTTTTATATAAGCTGGGCTTGGGTGACACTGCACACTTAAATTCCCACCCCTAATGGTATCTAGCCAATCAAAGCGTATGGGGAATTCATACTTAAAGATTTGAGCAGCGTCACCTAAAACATTTTGATATTGGTGATACATCAAGAAGTCAAAAGAAACCTCGAGCATGATTCCATCGCTTTCAAACAATAAGCCGTTTTCAGGAGTAATCAGTTCAAAGCTCCAAGCATAATTAGGAACATCTTGAGCCAGTTCAGGGATGTGTTTTTTAATCCATTGCCCACCCCAGCCCCAGGCTCAAACCAAGGTCTTGCACGGAAATAATTTTTAGACATTTGTTTTAAGCCTTCTCGCAAAGTGCTCCCGTCTATAAAGGTTGGGCAATCTGGATTTTGGCTATCAACGACTAAATCAAGGTTGGGGAGAAGGGTGGCTTTATGTTGATTGAGCGCAGGCCAGTCAATAAAATAAGAGCGTTTGTAAGCTGTCTTGGGAGGTAGGGCTGTTGATAGTCCTAGGTTGCTAGGAAGATTAGCCCGTGCGCGGAATTGCAATTCGTTTTTTGGTAAATCAAGATAGACTAGGAACCCTTTCCAGTGTGCTAAAGCTGCGCCTGTACCATACAGAATGTTGATTGTCGTGTTTGGGTTGGGTTGGAGTGACTCGAGCTTTTGTTTATCAAAAAAATCTACTAGGTTTCCTGTAAAGCGTTTGCCGAAAATGGGATCATCATGGCCCATAAAAGGGTTTGTAAGTACTTCAATTTCTATTTTATTTTTTAGTGCAGTATCAATAGGAGTCCAGTGAGTTGTTAGCTCGAGTTTCTCAAAGGCTGTGTTGAGATGAGTTCTAAAATTATCCCACATCACACCCACAAAACCATCTAAGATGATTATAGGATGCAAGGAAAGAGTTTTGGTTAAAGACGCATAACCTTTCAAAAGACTATTGTTTGTTAAAGAAAAGGCGGGGTAGAGGTCATATCCTTTGGTTTCTGATTTATGTGGTGGTAATAGATGTTGGGTGGTTTTTCGGAAAGTATCCATGAGGATATCTTACAAGATTAAATCACTACTACTTCCAGGCTCCTGAGGAGTTTGATATTTGCCAGTTTCAAGATTCGCAGGATGAACAAAGTATTTTCTAAGATGTGGAATATGCTCTAGAAAAATAATCTCATGATTGAGGGCAATATGGTTAAACAATACCAGATGCTGATGAATTTGCCCCATGTCCCCTACATGTGGGACTACTGGAAGATTAAACTTTTGGGCTAGTAAACTTACCGTAATAAATTCGCTGATGCCGGCTAAGCGTGTACAGTCAGCTTGGACAAAATACATCCCGCCAGTCTGCATGTAGTTCTTAAACAATACACGGTTAGGCACATGCTCGCCGCAAGCTACCTTCATAGGTGCAATAGCTCTGGCTAGGGTTTGATGGGCAATAACATCATCGGGATGGGTGGGTTCTTCAATCCAGTAAGGATTGATGTCAGCTAATGTTAGACACATGGTTATGGCTTGAGGTAGCGTCCACTGTTGGTTGCAATCTAGCATGACTGTAGCGTTATCACCAGCCGTGTTACGGACTAAATGGGCTCGCCGAATATCTCGGTTAGGGTCTTTGGAACCTACTTTGAGTTTCATAGCTGTAAAGCCAGCATCTACAGCTTTCTTGATGTTGTCTTTTACTTTTTCATCGCTGTAGTTAAACCAACCAATTGAGGTGTCATAACCAGGATAACCCTGCTTTAAGATGCCTTCACGCTGGACTCGAGTAGCCTGTGCAGCATTCAGGATACTTAGTGCCTCAGATTTACTAAGCACATCTTCTAGATAGCTTAAATCTAAGGTATTGACCAGTTGTTGTGGGCTTAAGTCAAGCAAAAGTTTCCAGAGTGGAACGCTGCGGCTTTTAGCCCATAGATCAAAACAGGCATTGGTAATAGATGCAAGAGCTAAATGCACCATGCCTTTGTGTGGCCCAAGCCAGCGATATTGTGGATTATCGGCAATTTTTTTGAGCAGTGTGCCAAAATCAGCCATCACATCTTCAATGTCTTGATTGAGTAAGGGTTGAGCTAAGGTTTCGATCAGTTTGCACAAAAGATCATTTCCTCCACCTAGTGCTAGGGCAATGCCAATACCAGTGAAGCCTTTATCGCTATGAAGTTGAGTGACTGGATAAGAATAAACATTAACGTCATGAACTGCGTCACTGCCTGCGCCATCCGTAAGGGGAAACTGTGCATCTATAGTGCTGATTTTAGTGATGATTGCCATCAAATATCCTTTCGCTTAACCAGATAAAGATGCTCACAGGCTAACACCGTTTCATTATTCTGATTAAAAACTTCAACCAGTTCGGCTACAAATCCATAAGCTGGGTTTTTGTGATTTCGTTTTTCTTTAAGTGAGGCTTTCACCCGAATGGTGTCATTAATAAAAACGGGTTTGATAAAACGCACTCGGTCATAACCATAAGAAAAGGCTTCGGGATTGATGTCTCCAGCAGTCATGCCAATAGCGATGCTAAGAATCAGTGTGCCGTGGGCAATACGTTGACCAAAAGGCTGGGTTGCACACCATTCTTTATCCATATGATGTGGATAAAAGTCACCGGTTTGACCGGCGTGTAAGACAATATCGGCTTCGGTGATAGTACGGCCTAGGGTTTCTCAAGAATATCCCAGCGCATAGTCTTCAAAAAATTGTGATTGAAATTTCATAATTTGAGTCCTAGCTTTCTGGTAATTTGCCTGGCCGTTTCTTGAAGGAGAGGTAAAATTTCTGAGCCATCGGTTTTTGAGGCCTTAAGTCTGAGTCGGGGAACTGCTAGCGTTGCAGTGGGTCCAATATCTGGATTACCAATCACAACACTGATATCTTGTACGCCTTCGGTGATTCTGCTAGATTCAATCACAAAGCCATCTTTTCTTATGGCTATCAATCTACGTTGAAAAGCGTTTTTTTGACTTTGTTTGAGCAAGAGAAAGTCTGGGTCTGATTCAAAGAAGAGTTGCAATTCGGGTTCTGGAAGGTGTGCTAATAAGAGTGTGCCAGAGGCAGTGTTAATGGCGGGAAATTTGCGCCCGACTTCGACTGAAATTCGCACGGGCTCAGGACTTTCTTCTTGAGCTGCAATAAATAAGTGATAATCTCGTAAAAGACCTAGATGTACAGATTCCCTAAGTTGCATGGTGAGTTCTCGCATGGGCTCTCTAGCAACTAATAACAATTGCTCTATAGGCGAGTGAGTATGGGCTAATTCGTAAAGTTTTAAGCTGAGTTGATAGTGACTCGAGTCATCTTTTAAGAGATATCCACGTTGCTCTAGGCAATCTAGCATTCTAAATATCTCGCTGCTGCTGCGCCCAAGGGCTCTGGCTAAATCAGCCAAAGATTGCGGCACGGCAATTTCAGACAAATACTCGAGGATGTCTAAGCCCTTCTCCAGAGCAGGCACGTGATACTTTATTTTTTCTTCTATCTTACTAACGGGCACAATTACCTCACAGAATAGATCCTACATCTTAAACTATATAACTCATCCTAATAATCAAATAGCCGATGTTTTGTTTTGCTCGCCTTCTGAACTCTTGACAGATAGTTTTACATATGAAATAGTATTTTACAAGAGAAAAACTCTTATTTGGGAGAAAATAGCTATGGCAGCCTTGAAGATCAACCAGAGGCCAGTGTTGCCTAAATTACTAAGACCGATTATCTGTATTGGTGCGGGTGGCATCATGCGAGATGCTCATTTGCCAGCTTATAAAAAAGCTGGGTTTCCTGTAGCTGGAATTTTTGATCTAGATACTGCTCGAGCTACTGAGCTAGCAAAACACTATGGCATCAAACAGGTGTTTGCTACTTTAGAAGAAGCTGTATCCTTTGATCCTAAAAAGGTGGTCTTTGATGTTGCTGTGCCAGCTTCGGTGATACTCGAGATTTTGCCACAGTTACCCAAAGGTGCCGCAGTGCTTATTCAAAAGCCTATGGGTGAAACCCTCAAGCAAGCCAAAGCTATTCGGGATATGTGCCATAAGCGCAATTTTATTGCAGCAGTCAATTTTCAAATGCGTTATGCACCTTATGTGCTAGCAGCTAAAAGTCTTATTGACCAAGGTGCCATTGGTGATGTTCATGATATGGAAGTACGCCTTACGGTGAATACACCTTGGCATATGTGGAGCTTTTTTGAAACGATTCCTCGAGTTGAGATTCTTTATCATAGTGTACATTACCTGGATTTAATGCGAGCCTTTTTGGGTGAGCCAGAGGGCATCTATGCCAAAACGGTCAAGCACCCCAAGACTCAAAAACTGGCTTCGTCACGTTCTACCATTATCTTGGATTATGGCGACACGATTCGTGCCAATATCCAGGCCAATCATGGTCATGAATTTGGTTTAACCCATCAGGAAAGCTATGTGAAGTGGGAAGGAACCAAGGGGGCCATAAAGGCTAAAATTGGGCTTTTACTCAATTATCCCAAGGGCAAGCCAGATATCTTTGAATACTGCCTCTTAGAAGAAGGTAAAAAACCAAAATGGAAATCAGTAGCCATAAAGGGAAGCTGGTTCCCGGATGCCTTTATCGGCTCAATGGCCAGTCTAATGTGTTATCTCGAGGGCTCCTCGAGGATTTTACCCACCCATGTAGATGATGCTTATAAGACTATGGCTTTAGTAGAAGCTGCCCACCGCTCGAGTGATTCTGGCGCAACAGCGATTCCACGTTAATTTTTAGGGAGAAGTTATGCGATATAGAAAGAGAGAAAGGGAGACAAGGAGAAGGGGAGAAATAGATTTTCCTGCCCTGATCCCTTTCTCCCTTTCCCCCTTGCTAAATAAGATGAACCAAAGGCTGAGGTCAGTTTCATGACCACCACCCTACGCGGCATTACCTGGGATCATAGCCGTGGATATACCTCAGTTGTGGCTACAGCCCAGCGTTTTCATGAATTGCACCCTGAGGTAGAAATCGTTTGGGAAAAGCGCAGCTTACAGGCTTTTGGCGATTACCCACTACAAAAATTAGTAGATAAATTTGACTTTTTGATTATTGATCATCCTTTTGTGGGCTATGCATCTACCCATCCTATTTTATTGCCGTTAGATGAATATCTGCCCAAAGATTATTTGCAAGATCAAGCTGATAATAGTGTAGGTGCGTCGCATGAAAGTTATATTTATGATGGGCATCAGTGGGCTTTGGCTACAGATGCGGCTACACCCATTGCTAGTTATCGTCCTGACTTGTTAAAGAAACATGGCTTATCACTGCCACAGACTTTTGATGAAGTACTTGAGCTAGCTAAGAGTGGCATGGTGATTGTTCCGGCTGTGGCTGTAGATAGCCTGATGAATGTTTTTTATTTTTGCGTAAGTCAGGGAATTCCTTTATTTGAAAATGAACGATTTGTAGATGAAGAGCAGGGGATTTGGGCTTTGCAACAGCTTAAAACCTTGGTAGGCTTTTGCCCTCCTGAATGTTTATCCCGCAATCCCATCAAAACCTATGATGCTTTGTCTTCAGGTGATAAGTACGTGTATTGCCCTTTTGCTTATGGCTACAGTAATTATGGACGAGTGGGCTATGCCCAACATTTACTTGGTTTTACCAATGTGGTTGGCCTTGAAAAAAATAAAATAGGCAGCACCACATTAGGTGGTACAGGTCTAGCTATATCAGCCCATTGCAAGCATAAAGATATTGCGGTTGACTATGCCAAATATGTCAATAGTGGTTTAATTCAGCGCACCCTTTACCTGGAAAATGGTGGACAACCCGGACACCGCAGTGCCTGGCTTGATGAAACTGTTAATACTAGAACCAATTATTTTTTTAGAGATACCTTGAACACTTTGGATAAGGCCTATTTGCGCCCTCGCTATGATGGCTATTTGCATTTTCAAGATGGTGGTGGACCCATCGTGAGAGAATTCTTGCTGGACCAAGCGGATGCTAAAGCAACTCTTAAACAACTGCAAAAGGTTTATGAAGATTCACTGCGTGGTATTGATGCGCTGGAGCATATTTCATGATTTTTCTTCCTTCCTTTAGAGAGAGCAAGGGTGAAGGCCAACCTCTTCCTTTACCCTATGCCTCTCGAGTGGGGCTGCTATGACCAAGAAGCTAAGTCTGGCCAGCAGATTGGAACAGTGTTATAGCGGAGCAGTCTATGACGTGTTGCGCGCTATGGGTTTTCCCAATCAGGTTTTGCCGCACACCATTCGACCACTAGAGCCCTACAAATTGGCGGGCAAAATTTATACCGTGAGCGGATATGTTGACCAGACGCTTGATGCGCATCAAACGTTACTTAGCTGGACAGCTCTGCTTTCTAAAGCTCCTAAAGACAGTGTGGTGATATGTCAACCCAATAATCATCTGATGGCCCTCATGGGCGAACTTTCGGCAGAGACGCTGCAATTTCGGGGTGTGCGTGGTTACATTGTAGATGGCGGTTGTCGTGACAGTGAGTTTATTACCAACATTGGCTTTAAGGTCTTTTGCAGTTTTTTTACACCAGTAGATGTAGTGGGTCGCTGGGTAGCTGACCGATTTGCAGAGCCTATTACCATTGGCAATGTGACTATTTGTAGTGGAGATTATGTAATGGCAGATAGAGATGGGATTGTCATTATTCCTAAAGCGATTTCGGAAAAAGTGATTGCTAAGACTGAAGCCGTATTAAAAACTGAGAGCAAAGTTCGCAAGGCCATTTTAGAAGGTGTAGACCCGCAAGAAGCCTATCTTAAATATGGGAAGTTTTGAAATGATGTTATTGCATTACTGGCTTTATTCGTTGTCCTGGAGACTATCGTGAAGATAGAGTCTATAGATATTCGTGTATGCCGCTCCAAGTCGCCCGCATTGGAAGCTAGTGAAATGCGTTTTTCTACCATTCGAGATATGGAATTTCTGGTTATCACCATGAAAACAGATAGTGGGCTCGAGGCTTCGTCTTTTGGGTTTGCCGCAACCAGTGCCAGAGCGTCTGGACGTATTGCTGCTGATTCCTTTAGACCTTTCTTCGTAGGTAAAAATCCTTTGTACCGTGAGAAGCACTGGCATGATTTTCGCATGGCGGATCGCTGGTGGAATCATGTGCCTATTTATAGCTATGGGCCGTTTGATATTTGTTGCTGGTTGTTATCCTCCTTAGCAGCCAATCAACCTTTATATCAATACCTTGGAGCTTACCGTGACAGGGTTCCTATTTACGGTAGTTCGCTGGTATTGCCAACGCCAGAAGATTTTGCTAAACAGGCTTTAGAAGTTAAAGAAAAGGGTTGGAAAGCCTACAAACTTCATCCTCCAGGCCGTGAAGATTTTGACCTCGAGGCTTATAGACTCTGCCGTGAAGCCGTTGGTCCTGATTTCAAACTCATGGCTGACCCCGTTGCCTCGCATAATCATCAGTCTGCTTTGCGCATGGGGCGTGAACTCGAGAAACTAAATTATTATTGGTTTGAAGAACCGCTTTATGATGTGGATTTGCATGGACTTAAACAACTTGCTGATAGTTTAGATATTCCTATTTGTGGAACAGAAGTGATTGCGGGAAGTCATTATAGTACAGCCACCTGTATTGCCCAGGGTTGTGTAGATATTGTTCGCACGGATGTGTCATGGAAAGGTGGCATTACCGCAGTTATGAAGACAGCGCATCTAGCAGAATCTTTTGGTATGCAATGCGAAATTCATACTGCTATTTTACATCCACTCGAGCTGGTTAATTTGCATTGTTGTGCTGCTATTAGAAACTGCGAATTTTTTGAAGTCTTATTGCCAACAAGTTATTTTGATTTTGGTCTTAAGGAATCTATTTTGGTTGAAGAGGGTCATGCTGTGTTGCCCACAAAGCCTGGGTTAGGTATTGATTTGGATTGGGATTTTATTGAGAACTGCACACTTAGAGGTTCTCTAAAGGGGGAGTTATGGTCAAGTGTTATGGTAGTGTGATTAAAGTTAAAGAAGAAAAACTGGATGAATATAAGCGGTTGCACGCTGCAGTTTGGCCAGAGATATTGCAGATGATTTCTGAGTGCAACATACGCAACTACTCGATTTATCACCGTCAGTTAGATGATGGTCAACATTATTTATTTAGTCATTTTGAATATGTAGGGAATGACTTTAATACTGATATGGCTAAGATGGCTGCCGACCCCAACACTCAACGCTGGTGGGATGTGTGCAAACCTTGTCAAGAACCAATTGATAAACGCAAAGATGGTGAGTGGTGGTCGGATATGGATGAAGTTTTTTACTACAAGGGAGAATGAAGATGAAAAGTGAAATAGTTAAAAGTGAAAAGTACAGCAGTCGGGAAGTGAAGAAATTAACAGACACTTTCCACTTTCCACTGTTCCGACTTTCTACTCAGGGGGTTTTGCCATGAAACCGCTCGAGGGCTTAACCGTTCTTGATTTTAGTCAGTTTTTAGCTGGGCCAGTTGCTGCCTTGCGGCTAGCTGACTTGGGTGCTAGGGTTATAAAAATTGAACGCCCTAAGGTGGGTGAACTAGGAAGGCAACTTTACATTTCTAACCTAGCTTTAGAAGGTGATAGCACCCTTTTTCATTCGATTAATCGCAATAAAGAAGGTTTTGCTGCTGACTTAAAAAATCCTGATGATTTGGTTAAAGTCAAAACCCTGATTGGGCAAGCTGACGTAATGATTCATAATTTTCGCCCTGGTGTGATTGAGCGCATCGGTTTGGATTTTGATACGGTCAAAATGCTTAATCCAAAGCTGATCTATGGCAGCGTAACAGGCTATGGTAGTGAAGGCCCGTGGGTAGACAAACCAGGTCAAGATTTACTAGCTCAATCGCTTTCAGGGTTAACTTGGCTTTCTGGAGATGCCACTCAGGGTCCAGTACCTATGGGTTTGGCGATAGCTGATATGTTTGCTGGGGCGCATTTGGTACAAGGAATTTTGGCTTGCTTAGTGAGGCGCGGAGTAACTAGTAAAGGTGGTCTGGTCGAAGTCAGTTTAATGGAATCTATTCTTGACTATCAATTTGAAGTGTTGACTACCTACTTAAATGATGGTGGAAAACTCCCACAGCGAAGTGCGGTTAATAATGCCCATGCTTATTTGGGTGCGCCTTATGGTATTTATCAAACCCAAGATGGATTTATGGCCTTGGCTATGGGTAACATTGTGCGTTTGGGTGAATTGCTTGGCTGTGACCTAAGTGCGTATGGTGACAGTAAAACTTGGTTTACGCACCGCGATGAGATTAAAATCAAATTGCGTGAACATTTGAAACACCAGTCTACAAAGTATTGGCTATCAATCCTCGAGCCTGCTGATTATTGGTGTGCTGAAATTTTTGATTGGGAAAAGTTACTCGCGCATGAAGGTTTTCAAGTACTCGAGATGATTCAAACTATTGAACTTAAAAGTGGTGCTACACTCAAGACTTTGCGCTGCCCGATTCGTATTGATGGAGAACGATTATTCTCGAATAAAGCAGCTCCTAAAGTAGGCCAAGACAATGAACGTATTTTGCAAGAACTCGAGGTGAAGGTATGAAAAATCCTAATCCTGATGCCAGCAAACACAAAGAGATTCCTATTTGGAATGCTGAAAACTGGTTTTATGAAGATATTGAAGTCAGTAAGCGTATACGTTCAATTCGGCGCACACTTTCAGAGGGTGAAAGTATGCAATTTAACGCTCTGGTTTTAGATATGCACCCTTATGTTGCTGATGAAATGTTTGCTAAAGAAGAAGGTGTTTTTGGTAAACGTTTAATTGCTGGTGCGATGGTGTTTAGCGTAGGGCTTGGTTTAGTTGCAACCAATTGCGTCAATGCTTTTAGTTATGGTTATGACAAGCTACGTTTTATCAAACCAGTTTTTATTGGAGATACCATTTATACAATAAAAACTGATTTAGATAAGCAACCTAAATATAAAGACATGGGGTTGTATCGTGCTTCTTATGAAGTATTTAAGAATGCTGGCGAACTGGTGCTTTACTGTGAGCATTTGCAAACGGTGAAATATCGTCAACCTGAAATGTTTCAAGCTCACTTTGGAGGTGAACAATGATTATTGATACCCATCAGCATTTCTGGAACTTAGATTTAATTGAGTATTCTTGGCTAGTTCCAGAATACGGGTTACTCTACCGAAGCTATGAACCCCGTGAACTCGAGCCCCATCTTAAAATGTCGGGTGTTGATTACACGGTGTTGGTTCAAGCTGCTAATTCTTATGACGACACCAATTACATGCTACGCAAAGCCGATGAATTTAAGTGGATTGCTGGTGTGGTGGGTTGGGTTCCACTAGATAATCCTAAAGAAGCGATAGACATGCTTGATCGCAAATATACCAAGCATCCAAAATTTAGAGGCATTCGCCATCTTATTCATGGAGAGCAAGATACCAATTGGCTTTCCCGAAAATTAGTGATTGAAAGTCTAGGGTATTTAGCTGAGCACAACTTGACCTTTGATGTTGTATCAGTGTTACCTGAGCATCTTAAACAGGTTCCTAAACTTGCCGAAAAATTACCAAACTTAAAAATGGTGATTGATCATTTGTCTAAGCCACCGATTAAAGATAAAGGTTGGAATCCTTGGGCTAAGCAAATGGCCGAGTGTGCTAAGTATCCCAATGTTTACGCTAAAATTTCTGGCTTAAACACGGCTGCTGATTGGAGTACTTGGTCTGCTCAAGACCTTAAACCTTATATTGACTTTGTGGTAGAGCATTTTGGTGCGGAAAGACTCATGTTTGGTAGCGACTGGCCGGTAGCTTTATTGGCTGGAGATTACAAGAAGGTAAAAGAAGAAACCGAAAAAGCCATTGCTCATTTAAGCCGAGTCTCAGCGCGAGGCCATTTGGTCAAAAACAGCTATCAAGTTTTATGGTCTAAAGAAACTTATAGTTTAGAAGAGGAGAGATATGGATTAGCAATTTCTTGAAGTGGTGCTAGGTGTATTTTATAGAAAAAGGTTTAATTCTAGAGGAGGAAAAATGAATAGGATTCGTAATCTGTTAGTAGGTCTCTGTATATTGACTGTCGCTTTGGTAAATGCTCAGGATCCGCAATATGCTGGTCTCGATAAAGATTTAACTGGTGTTACCCTTCGTATGGCCACCATTGGTGGTGGACAATATGAAGCCATGTATGACTCTATTAAAATGTTCGAGGAAAAAACTGGGGCCAAGGTTGAAATTGTTGCCCTCTTGGACGGCTTTGCCATTGACCAAAAGCTAAAGACTGATTTTGCTACTAATGCTGTTGATTATGACGTAGCTTGGGATCACACTAGCTTTATGGCTCAGTATGTAGACTTTTTGCATCCACTCAATGATTATTTCAGCGAAGCTGACTTAGCCCAATTTAGCCCAGCTATTATTAGTGCTGCTACGATTGAAGGCAATTTGTATCTTATTCCACGCCATGCTGATGTGAGTGCCTTACATTACCGTGCTGATTTATATAATAGTGCCGAGATTGCTGCTGCTTATAAGACTGAAACGGGTTCTGATTTAGCTGTACCTACAACGCTGAGTGAGCTTGATACGCAAGCTAGATTCTTTGTTAAAAATGGTCACGTGAAATATGGCTATGGTTTAGCAGGTAAAGAAGAAGCACTCACGGGTCGTTTCTATGAGCTACTGTTTGCTAGCGGTGGAGCCTTATTTGATGATAAGTATCAACCTACCTTTAATAATGAAGTTGGTGTGCAAGTTGCTGAACTTCTTCGAGGTTGGTATGTGGACGGGATTATCCCTAATGACACTACCTCGCTTTTGTGGGATGGTGACGCAGCTAACTTCTGTAACGGGGACGTATCTGCCAAGCTCGAGTGGTATGGCTGGTATAGCTATTTCCAAGGTGTTGAAAATTGCCCTAAAGTGGCTGGAAACTTTGGTTTAGCCAGGGGCTTTAGTGGGTTTGATAATGCTGGCGCACGTCCTACAGGTTGGGCTGGGGCACACGCTTTCTCTATTCCACTAGCTTCGGAAAATCCAGAAGCTGCTGCACAACTGATTAAGTTCTTAACCTCAGAAGCAGTTGGCTATGAAGAAGCCAAACTTGGTTTCTTACCTGTGCGTGATGATGTTTGGAACCGAGTCATTGCAGATTCTGAAAGCTCCGAAGTAGCCCTAGATAAGCAACGTTTGGAAACGGCTCGAGTGCAAATTAGTGAAGACTTTAAGACCCCACCCCTAATTGCCGAGTGGATTCCTTTCTCCAATATTTTCTATCCTAAACTACAAGCCATTATTCTAGGTGACATAGGTGCTCAAGAAGGTTTAGATGAAGCTGCTGAAGAAACCCGCCAACTGATGACAGATGCTGGCTATTACTAAGTTATAGGTTATTGAGACTCCTCTTCTTGATGTTTAGGGGAGGAGCCTAATAATAGTTTTGTTGGGTAATGTTGGCAAGATATTTGAGATTTAACTCGTTTCAAGAAGCGACTCCAAGAACTACTGAGATGCACCTTCAATAGGTTGTGTACCCAGAGTTTCTCGAAGGGCAATGAATAATGGTCTCAGTGAGCTACGAAATTATTAGAACGTCGTGATTATTTTCTTATTGGTATTTTAAGGACAGATGTGATTACCTCTCGACAAAAAAAATCTTCTTGGGTTAAAAGTGGACGCTGGTTTCCCTTGTGGTTGCTGTTGCCTTCTTTTTTAATTATTTTAATCGTGACTGGGTTTCCCATGATCTATTCACTCTATGTAAGTTTTACCCCTTATGAATTACTAAAGCCTAAGAGCCTTAACTTTGAGTGGGATACCATGTTCCGCAATTATGTGCGTTTATGGAGTGATAAGGTTTTTTGGCGTTCTTTTTGGAATACCATTTTATTTTTGTTTATTACAGTAAACCTCGAGTATCTCTTAGCTCTAGCTCTTTCTCAACTGTTAGCAGCAGTTTCAAAAGGGCAAAGTATGTTGCGTACGTTACTGATGATTCCTATGATGTTTGCTCCTATTTTAGTTGGGTTTCAGTTTCGCTGGTTTTTTAATTCTAACCTAGGACTAGTCAATAATGCCTTGGTCAGCTTAGGGATTATGCAAGAATCCCAGCGTTTGGCCTGGTTAGTTGATGTGCCGTGGGGAATGATTACCATTATAGTGGCCACGATTTGGATGAATTTACCAGTGATGACTATTATTTTATTAGCAGGAACTTTGTCATTACCCAGAGATGTTTATGAAGCTGCAGAAGTTGATGGAGCTTCGGGTTGGTTAAAATTTCAGCATATTACCTTACCCCTCTTAGCTCCTTTTACTTATATTGCTATGACCATTCGTTCACTAGACGTAGCGAGAGCCTTTGACATTGTGCGCATTATGACCGATGGTGGGCCAGCTCATCGCACTGAACTCATTTGGACCTATGTTGCGCGTTTGGCTGTAGAAGATACCAAGTTTGGTTTAGGGAGTGCTATGTCATGGATTACGGTAGGGGTTTCCCTGATTTTCACCCTAATGTTTTTTCGTCAATTGGTAAAGTCGCGGGTGTTGCAATGAAGGCCAAGCAGCGAAGACAGGTTCTTATTAATGTCTCAGCTTGGGTGATTTTACTTTTGCTGGCCTTGCCTGCGGTATGGATTGTCTTGACCGCGTTTAGACCCGAATCGGAAGTCAATGCTTCACCTCCGATTTGGATACCCAGACAATTTACTTTAGATGCTTTCTCTACCATGTTTGGACTTAATCCTGATGTACGGCAACGTGTACCAGTTGAAGCTTATTTGCGTAACTCTTTGATTGCAGCAGTCAGTAGTACAGTAGCCGCACTCATTTTTGGCACTTTGGCGGGTTATGCGTTTGCTCGTTTTAAGTTTCGGTTTCATACCACAGCATTTTTGACCCTGATGTTCTCGAGGGCGATTCCGGGTGTAGCTCTTAGCCTGCCCTTGTTTTTACTCTTTACCCGTATGGGGCTTGTCAATAATCCTTTTGCTTTAGGTCTGGTTTATGTGGCTATCAATATTCCTTTTACAGTATGGCTCATGGACGGTTTTTTTAGGCAAATTCCTTCTGAGCTTACAGAGTCAGCATATATTGATGGTTGTACTTATTGGTCAGCTTTTTGGCGGATTAATTTGCCTTTGGCGTTGCCCGGGCTTGCAACAGCAGGTATCTTTGCCTTTTTGGCTTCTTGGAACGAGTTTCAGTTGGCGAGTATTTTAACTCGTAGTAATGATGCTAGAACATTTCCCCCAGGGTTGTTTTCTTTTACTGAGCAATTTACAACCGATTGGCGCGGCATGTGTGCCATGAGCGTGATTATGATGGTTCCGGC
>CAVTAE010000016.1:0-306025 GCA_963732665.1 uncultured Trueperaceae bacterium
CAGATTGAAGAAAAACACGGATTCTACTATTTGGAAATGATCAAAGAGAAATCTCTTGATTTAAGAACACAAAGAGGGAAAGAAGCCCGCGAAGTCTTAAATACAGAGCTTCCCAATATCCGCACTGCCTGGGACTGGACGTTGCGTGAAAAACGAGTTGAAAAAATAAGGCACTATATTCAAGCACTCAGTGCCTTCTTAGACTTATACAACAATTATGAAGGCGCAGACATGTTTAAGCAAGCTGTGGCTGCTTATGATGAAAGCAACCCCGAACACCACGCTGCGCTTGGTTACGCACTCATTTATCGAGCGTGGTTCGAGCATCGCCTCGACTACAAGGCTGACTCAATTATCGAACTCACCCAGCGTGGTCTTGCCCTCTTGCAGCCACTTAATGAGTACCCAGGAATCTTGCGGGGACGAATGAATTTGGGAGCAGTTGCAACAGACCAAGGTGACTTTGCCAAGGCTAAGGAAATCTTTACAGAAGCCCTAAACCTGGCAAGAGTTTACGGACAGCCTTTAGACATTGCAAGAGTCCTGATTAAGCTTGCTATGAACGAACTAGAGTTGAGCAACTTCGCTGAAGTTAGGGCTTTGATGCCTACCAGACTCGAGGAACTGCGTGAGATAGGCGACTTAGCCAATCTTAGTTTAGGTCTTACTCTCTTTGGTACCTACTTGATTGACAATGACCAACTAGACGAGGGCGAAAAACTTCTTCAGGAAAGTTTAGAGCTTGCACGGACATCCAACTATTACACCTTCGGAATCCTAGGAAACCTTGCCAGGGTAGCTTACAAACGCCGCGATTTTAGTAAGTCTGAAACCCTCGCACGAGAAGCCTTTGAAATGGCCTCGAAACAGGGTTTCGTCTCTGCGAAGGCAATCATTCTCGCCCTTTGGGGCAGAGTTAAGCTGGCACAGGGTCAGTTAGGTGAAGCAGAACAACTTATGATTAGAAGTCTCGAGGTGGCTTGGGACGCAAGTATGCTTTTCGCTGTTTCATACTCTCTGCTTAGTTTAGCTGAACTAAACATCGCAAAGGGTCATGCCATGCAAGGTGTTAGCCTACTAAGTTTCCTCAGTCGTTACCAGGTTATTGAAAAACCAGACCGAGACGAAGCTCTTAAACTTCTCGAAGCAGCTAGGCAGCAGTTGTCGCCTCGAGCCTTCACCCAAGCCCAAGAAGAAAGTAAATCTTTGAAGCTCGAGGCCATTGTCACAGGGATACTCGAGCGGTGACTCGAGGCCATAAAGATTAAAGTTCAGACTTTAGCATTGTTTTTGAAAAACTCACTTTCGGAAATAGGGCTGGTGCATTTGCCCTGTATTATCCTCTAGCAAAACCCAAAGACCGTTCCAAACGCAGTATGCTACAAACAAAGAAAGAATCATGACTGAACTCGTCCTACTTAATAACACTCGATTATGGCTCGAACACTTCGGTAAAGGTGAGGGTATCGTTCTCATACACGGCTTTTTACTAGATGCCCGAATGTAGGATACCCAATTTGAAACGTTCGCCAAGTCATATCAAGTTATTCGTTACCATGCACGTTGCTTTGGGTGTTCCGCCTTACTAACGGAGTCTTATTGGCACGTAATAGTACTTACTTCAGTTCACTGAGCAGTTTTTGGTCTAGAAAGTGAATACCAAAGGACAGCATAATAATAAACGTGGAGGTTAAAGATGGCAAGCAATGATTATCATTTTGTTACTCGCTGGAAGGTTAAAAGTAATGTCGAAGAAATTAGCGATATTTTGGGAGATGCCCCCGACCTGGTACGCTGGTGGCCTTCGGTTTATTTAGATGTACAGGAAATGAAACCTGGTAATGCCCAAGGCGTTGGACGTGAGATAAGCCTTTACACTAAAGGTTGGTTACCCTATACCTTACATTGGCAATTTCGTGTGACTGAATCGAAAGCACCCCACGGGTTTACCCTATCAGCCTTTGGCGATTTTGTAGGCACGGGTATCTGGACATTTGCACAAGAAGGAGAGTGGGTCAATATTAGCTATGACTGGAGCATTCGTGCGGATAAGGCCCTCTTAAAAAATCTTTCTTTTATCCTAAAGCCCTTGTTTTCCATGAATCATCAGTGGGCCATGCGAAAAGGGGAGGAGAGTTTAAGGCTCAAGTTACGTCGCCGCCAGGCCAAAACTCCCGAAGAGCTAGCTGCCATCCCTGCACCTCCTGCGCCGACTTTTCTTTCTAAGAATTTGCTCCAGTCAACCTTAAATGTTTAATGCTCTGAATTTTGGAGACTATCAACGAAATGCAGCTTTAATTAGCATTTCCAAGAGTGATTGAGACAGGTAGCATCTCCAAAACTCCGTCCAGGACAGTATTTCTCTAACTGAGTATGTCTATGACCAGATGATATCTGCTAAATGAAATCAGGTTTACTTTTAAGTGTGGGAGAAAATGCTGAATTTGTGGCCCAACATATATCTAGGAGGCAAGATGGAAGACAATAAAATCATCATTAAAGATTTCTTTGTAGCTTGGAATGCTCACAATATTCACAAGGCTATTTCCCTGTTAGCAGAAAATTGTAATGGAGGCGGTCCCGAAGGCGCAAAGCGAGAGTTTGAAGCTTTCTTTGCGGCTTTTCCAGACCTCGAGGTCTCCCTCGATCCTCCAAGAAAATGGCCGAGTTGCCACCCGAAGCATCATGCATGGAACCCATCAAGGATCGTTTATGAACCTTGCCCCAACAGGTCGTAGCGTCACCATGAAGGCTCATCATCTTTTTAAGCTTGAGCAGGGAAAAATCATTGAGCGATTAGGGCAAATGGACAGACTCGAGCTAATGCAGCAACTGGGCATGAAACTTGTCTAAAGGTGTTATCTTATGAATGCCAGTATCATGACCTTTAATGAACCCTTACCTTACCGCGCAAGCTGGATTAATCGCTTCAATCTCCTGATTGATAAGTTACCCCAGCCTTTCTGGATGTATTATGTTGGTTTCTTTGCACTGCTTTTTCTTAGTATTACGTTCAGCAAGTGGATTGATAAAACCTACCCTGTTGGCCATTTTTATTTGCCCCATGTTCTTTTTGCTGGAGCTGCTGCCTATACTTTAGGGCTTATTCATTGGTTGGTCAGAGGAATCCCTGGTACCTTTAAGGCGATGCGGCCTGTCTTGAACTGCGATGATAGTGCCTATGAAACCCTTCTTTACCAGTTAAATAACACGCCCAGCGTTCCTGTTTTATTAGGCAGTCTAGCAGGGCTTCTATGGGGAATTTTGCTGCAACAAGTTTTCCTTAAACCTTTGATGGGAATTCTTCAATTATCTACCTCACCTCTCTCAAGTGTTATTGACGGCAGTATTTTAGCCTTGACTTGGGTTGTTCTAGGCGGTGGCATCGTTTGTCTAATACATCTATTACAAACGATTAATATGATTTATTTGCAACATACGCACATTCAGCTTTTTCAACCCCAGCCTCTTTATATCCTTTCAAATCTGGCTGGGCGTGCCGCCCTCGGGGTAGCCATCTATGCTTTATTGTGGGTTGCAGTAACCCCTAGTGTTGTTAATGCCCCAGCTATTTTAGGAATGTTATTGCTTATTGAAGGACTTGCAGCAGCAACATTTCTTATTCCCTTACTAGGCGTTCATCAGTTACTCTTAAGTGAAAAACATAGCTTGCAAGAAAGTGTAGGTAAGCGTCTGCAACGCATCATGTCTGAGATCCATGAACGCATTGAGAATGGTGATACTGCCGGTATAGACTTCTTACAAAAACAAATGAGTGTCTTGCAAGCCCAACAGTCTATTCTCGAGAAAGCTCCGACTTGGCCTTGGCATCCCGACACCATTCGCTTAGTAGCTACATCAATTTTAATTCCTGTTTTGGTCTTTATAGCCCAACGTATCTTAGGGCAACTTATTTGAACTATTTGCAAGACATAAACCTACTTTTTCAAACAAGCGTTACAGGAGGAATACCATGATTGCCTTTATCAGCTACCGACGAGATGATTCACCCACAGCAGCACGGTTTTTAGAAGCTGAACTCGAAGAGGCTTTTGGAATAGAAAGTGTCTTCATGGATACTGAACGCTTACGTGCAGGCGATAACTGGCCCCAACAACTCGAGAAAGGTTTGCAAGAAGCCTCTGCCCTTTTGGTCATTATTGGACCGAACTGGCTCAAACTAGCAGATGACTATGGGCGGCGCAGACTGGATAAAGAAGGGGATTGGGTACGCAGGGAAATCGAAACCTCACTCCAGCGCAAAATTATGGTGATTCCGATTTTGGTGGGACGTGCCTCTATTCCACCCAAAGATGCTTTACCCCCAAGCATCGCAACCTTAGTTGACCAGCAAGCCTTGCCCCTGCGTGAAACCGATTGGACAGATGACTTGGCCCCTTTAATTGAAAGGCTCGAGTCGATAGGCTTCAACCGTACAGGGTTTAAGTACCTGTTTCCAAAACCGCCCGATGTTGTTCCCAGGCCACTTTCTGAAGAAGAAATAAATGAAAACCTTAAAAAGATTCCTGACTGGAAAATCCTGACCAGCCCTTTACCTGGGCAACACCCCAAGGTACGCACCGAACTGATGCGCTCCTATCAATTTCAAAGTTTCCCCCAAACTATTGATTTTATGAGGGATGCGGTTGTCCATGTAGAAAATGTCAAGCATCACCCACGCTGGGAAAATCTTTGGAAAACAGTTACAGTATGGCTAACCACTTGGGATATTGGGCATGTGCCTTCGCGCATTGATTTTGAACTGGCTGAGTATTTAGATGGCTTGTATTCAACCCAACAAATTAAATAATCTCATTTCTGGGGTCTCTCTTTGCTGAAGCGTTATACTGACCCATGAACATTTTGTTTGCAAGCAGCGAGGTTTATCCGTACAGTAAAACTGGGGGTCTAGCCGATGTGCTTGGCGCACTTCCTGAGGCCTTGGTTAAATTGGGTCATCAGGTTTTAGTGGTTTCACCTTGGTATAAAACCCTCAAGGCAAAAACCCAGCCCTTATGGATTGGTGATGAATGGATTCCTTTTGATGGTGGGATTTCGATTTGTGGCGTGGGAACCTTGGAAAAAAATGGTGTACATTACGCATTTATAGGTCACAAATTTTTTCAGAATGATAGTCTTTATGGTTATGAAGATGATGTCAAACGGTTTTGTTTGTTTACCAGAGCCATTCCTCAAATAGCAGCCAAGGTTGGCTTTCAACCTGATATTTTTCATGCCAATGATTGGCACACAGGTTATTTGCCGATGATGCTCGAGCATGGCTGGCATTTACCCCAAGGATTTCCACATACCCCCAGTGTCTTTACTGTTCACAATGCCCAGTATCAAGGTAATTCTGGCTTAGAGGAAACCCTTTATTGGCTTCGGTTGCCGACCTCGCTCAAAGATAGTCATATGAATTATTTTGGCAGTGCCAATGCCATGCAGGCGGCACTTGGTTTTGCCCACCGGGTAACCACGGTGAGCCCAACCTACGCCGAAGAAATCAAAGAAGTTGAATATGGTTATGGTCTAGACGGAAGTTTTAGACATATTTCCGAAAAGCTGGTCGGCATTCTTAATGGTATTGATGTAGAACAGTGGAATCCGTCGAGTGATCCTTATATTACCACTCGGTATGACCAAGATAGTTTGGAGCAAAAATTTCCAAATAAGCAAGCCCTTTGCGAACGGTTTCATTTAGATGCTACCAAACCTCTTTTGGGCGTGGTGTCACGGCTAGTAGATCAAAAAGGCATTGACTTTATGCTCGAGGCTATCCCTGGGTTGTTATGGCAAGACTGGAATGTGGTCATTCTGGGTGCTGGTGAACGGTGGATGGAAAACACTGTGCAATATCATGCCAATTCCAATACTGGGCGTGTTGGAGCCTTTATTGGCTATGACGAAACCTTAGCGCATTTAATCTATGCCGGCGTAGACGCGCTGGTTATTCCCAGTCGCTTTGAACCTTGTGGTCTCACCCAAATGATTGCCATGCGCTACGGCACACTGCCTATTGCGCGCAACACCGGTGGTTTACACGACTCTATTATCCATGACCAAACCGGCTTTCTCTTTGATGCTGCTAATCCTGAGGGTTTACTCTGGGCGGCGGGTGTAGCCAAAGGTGTGTATAACCAACCTGGGCTTTGGAAAGAAAAACAAAAACTGGCCATGCAGCAAGATTTTTCCTGGGAAAGATCAGCCAAGCAATATGAAACTATGTATAAAGAAATGATTGCTAAATAATTTTAAAGGAACACATGTCTGAGAAACCCACAACCTGGCAAGATGCTTTACAACAAGGCTCTGCTGAAGAGGCCCTAAAGAATTATATGCAACATGAAACCGATGAGTCCACCAGAGACTTACTCGAGGCTTTGGTAAGTATGCAAGCTTTACTCAGAGAAAAAAAGGCTACTCAGGCCCAGAAAATGATCACCTCCCAAACCAAGCCAGAGTGGGCAATATCCTTGCTATCTGACCTCTCACCCCAGCTTTTAATTTTAGAAGAGGCGCAAAAACAATTAGAAAAACATCAGCCTGAAACCATGCTAGATTCCTTGAATTCAGTAACCCATCCTTTACTACGTGCTGAAGCTGAAACCTTGCGCGGCACAGCCCTGATTTATCACAATGATATCTCCAACGCTAAACTAGCCTTTGAAAAAGCTTTAACCCATGATCCAAACCACTATCGTGCCATGACCAATTTGGGAAATATAGCCCTCGAGAATAACCACTTAGAACAAGCAATTACGTTTTATGAACAAGCTCTAAAAATCAACGAGCAGTTTGCCAATGCTCATCACAACCTAGCAGTAGCCTACAAACGCAAAGGTGAAGTAGGAAAAAGTGTTCGGGCTCTTAAACAAGCTCAAAAGGCCAGTCAGCAAAAAATGCGTGACGAGGCCAGAGGCATGTTAAAAAATCCTCGAGCCACAAAATACTTACGTTGGGTTTTCTTTGCAGGACTAGCTCTGGTAGTTTATTTTTTTATAAAAGCACGGTAAACCGGGCGTATCATGCCACTAGCAATAAACTAGCCAAATGATCCGTTTGGAGGTGGCATCTCGTTATAACTAAAGAGTCTTTAACTGGAACTTCCCTCAAGCTTCGTACTATTATCTTGTTATGACCAAGCTGAGTCAAAGGTAACGGCATACGGCTATAAAATGAATGCGAAGCATACCTGCTATACTTTTAGTTAAGGAGATACATCATGGTGAAACATAAATTCACTGTTGACGATTATCACAAAGCTTATGAGGTCGGGGCTTTAGGCTTACAACGTATGGAACTTTTAGAGGGAGAGGTCTACATCATGTCCCCAATGGGAAACAAGCATCGCCGTTATATAGGTCACTTGAATCACGAACTTATCGAATGCTTAGGAGATAAGGCTGTTATTTTCCCTCAGGTTCCAATACAACTTAATAACCATTCAGAACCCGAACCTGATTTTGTGATTGCGAATTTACCCACAAAAACCTATGACGAGCATCCTCCTATGCCCCAAGATATTTTTTTTCTTATCGAAATCAGCGATACTACACTAACGCATGACCACACCCTTAAGCTATCCCAATATATCAAAGCAGGGATTTCGGAAATCTGGATTGTGAATTTAATAGAAGATAGACTCGAGATGTTTCGTGCACCCCATTACGCACCTGAATATATCTATAAAGGAACCAAAGTAGCTCCAATGGCATTTCCAAACGATGATATCCTTTGGTGGATATAAATGAATCTTAGGGTCTTACCAGATGTATACGCCATTTGCCGCCTAGAGCCTGATGTTTCGATACCTGCGTGGGCCAAAGGACATTTTGTTTCCATCACCTATACCCAGTTTGAACTTTCTATCGTGTGCCTAGAGCAACATGTACCAACATCTATTCGCTTCGAGGGGCAGTGGCGTGTACTCGAGGTTGAAGGACCAATAGATTTATCTATCGTAGGTGTTCTGGCTTCACTTACGCAACCTCTAGCCGAAGCCAGCATCAATCTCTTTGCTATCTCGACTTTTGATACTGATTATTTACTGGTCAAAGACGAAAAACTCGAGGCTGCCACTAAAGCTCTTACCAAAGCGAATCATACCTTTAGACCCTAACCCACACTTTGAGCTTCGGCAAACTGATAAGATAGCCTTATGACTTTTACTATGGGCGAAGAAGTTCTTTATGAGGGTGACCGTTATGTGATCTGGGGCATGGAAGACAGTCGTTATCGGCTCTTAGCCAGTACCAAGCAGGGTACAAAAATTGTTTGGGCCAGTCAAAAAGATGTAGAAAAAATTCGTAAATACACCGAAGCTCAAAACGATACTGCTAAAGCCTAGCATGAGAGAAGGGTTTCAAAAAGCAAGCCAGTTCAACAAAATTATTATCAATAAACGCTTAAATAGCAAAGATCTTGCCCAAATTGAAAAACACAAGACTTGTCCAGAAATTGCGCTATGGAATACCCGCCACGATGATCTAAGGTTTTTAAGCCTCCTAAGTAGCTTAATAAGCCTTGAAATGTACGGCGTTAATGTAAAGGATTATGGGGCCTTGCAAAAACTGCCCATACAAAAATTATTCTTAAATCGAGTTACACCTCATCAGGATTTATCGTTTATCAGTCAGATGAAAAAGCTTCAAGAACTCAGCTTACTCTATCTACCCAAGCTCGAGGTTTTCCCAGACCTGAGTCAATGTAAACATCTAAAAAAAATAACCCTTTGGAATTGTAAACGACTCAAGTATATAGAAAGTTTAAAGTTTATTCCTAAACTGCAAGAGATTACCTTAATAGATACACCTCAGGAACCAAATGATTTAGTCTTTCTGATGGAATGCAAACAGGTGAGATATATATCTTCACAATTTGGTAACAATAAATCCAATAAACATTTCGATGATTTGCTAAAGAAGTATAAAAAAAGACCTCTTAAAGAAGCTGTGGCAAGTGACTAAAATCTTCTGGTACAAAAAGACTTCCTTCGGTAGCACCAGAGGGAGATAAACGCTTGAGTTCTTTCTCGAGCCAGCTATCTTGCTTTTGCCCTGATAGAGTCTGCTGAAAAGCGTTAATCACGTCTTTTGTTTGCAATCCTGATTCATGCACAAACTCGAGTCTAAAGTCACGGAGTCCAGCTTGCAGCCACAATGCTAGGTGCTTGGCTCCACTTTGAGCTTCAGCACCAAAGACGGTATTGCGGCAACCTACATCAGCCATGACTGGGTGCTGTCTTCCATGCTTATCTTTTAGAGCAATACGCTGGGTTTCGCAAGGATGACCACAATTGGTGTAGTCAGTACCGCTTGACAAGAAACGGCAAAAAACACAATGCTCAGTATGAAAGACAGGTAAATGCTGATAGGCCATGACTTCGAGTTTTTCTGCTGACACAAACTGGGTTAAGTCGGCAATTTGCTGGGCGTTTAAGTCGTGGGTTGGGGTAAGGCTGGATAGACCCATATCTAGATACATTTTGGCTGCCAACCCATTAGCTGCATTCAGGCTAAAATCTCCACTAAGTTTTGGTGGACTAGGTAAAGTTTGTAGATCATATAAAAGTCCACCTGAGCGCACCAGGATTTCACAATCTAATGAAAGCAGAAATTTAATTACATTTTGCTCAGTTGGTTTAAGAATGCGTGGGCTGGCTACACGGCAACGAATTCCAAAAGATTTTATTTTTTCTACCGAAGGTTTAAGCCCATAAAGCTCGAGATAATCTAAGGTAATACTTTCTGGCTGACATATTAATGCAGCATCCAATTGTTCAGGAGTTCTGACTAGAATATGAAGTCTTGCTTGGCTATTCTGAATATCAGGTAATGGTTGTAAGTCCCTTGATAAATCCTCGAGGGTTTCTTGCATGACCAAATGTATTTTAGATTGCGGTCTCAAGCTTCTAAGGCGTAGTAATTGTTCAACTACTTCACGGCGCAAAGCATTGATTTCACTCACAGGCACAAATAAAGGCTCGAGTGATTCTAAAGAAACATTATCTAAGTGAAAGGGTGTAGCACCTAATTTACCCAAATGTTCTCGTAAAAAAGTTTCATCCAAGGCACGCTTTTGTGCAGGCTCGAGGCTAAAGCTGCCGATTGCTGTAGCAGATATGCCTTCTTCAGTTTTTGCAGTGATGACTAGATTTTCACCCCGCTTTGCAATAACTTTAAAAGATAAGAGGCGAGTATACACAGGGTCAGTGGCCTCGGTTAAAGGCTTAAAGAATTTTTGTAGCTGCGGATCATGGGTACGCCACAGCAAATCGCCTGGACGAATGCGCGAAAAGTCGATTTCATTATTACCAAACTCGAGGATGACAAAATCTTGTAGAGGTTTTACTGTATAAACGCTTCCGCCTTCTTCTTTTTCTTCAGGGCTTCGCCATGAAGCCGCGTCGAAGACTACACCATCCCCAGCCTTGATTTCATGACCCACACTGACTTGCACTGCGTTTTTTAGAACTTGCACCACCTGGCCTACCTGTACACCACGATGTCTTGGCGCACGCCCACGCACCGCTTTTTGATGATTGACCCCAGAGATAAAATAGTCCCCTAAGCCACGCGAATAGACTTGCTCGAGCCTTAGCTCTTCTTCTTGAGTAATACTTAAAGGCAAATCTGCATAAGCCTCATCGATGGCTTTTCGATAAGACTGGGTTACAGCAGCCACGTACTCAGCATCCTTATAACGGCCTTCAATTTTAAAACACGCCACGCCACTACGCACCAATTCTGGTATTTGATGCAGCGCGTACAAATCTCCAGGGGAAAGTAAATAGCGATAGTCACCCAAATCTTTTTGTTGACCATCAACGATTAAATCATAAGGTAAACGACAAGCCTGCGCGCACTTGCCACGATTAGCACTGCGCCCGCCCCAAGCCTCAGAGCTAAAACACTGCCCTGAATAAGAAACACATAAGGCTCCGTGGACAAAAACCTCAAGTTCAACGTTGGTAGCTTTGGCAATGCGCTCAATATCTTGCAAGCTGAGTTCACGCCCCAAGACCACTCTCGAGCATCCTAAAGATTTAGCTAACTCCGCACCCTGGCTGCTGGTAATAGACATCTGAGTGCTGCCATGCACTTCTAAACTTGGAGCAATCTTTTTTGCCAGTTTGGCAATGGCAATATCTTGCACAATAATTGCGTCTGCACCAGCTTCGGCAATACCTGCAATGGCTCTTTCGGCTTCTAAGAGTTCATGGTCAAAGACTAGCGTATTAAAGGTAACAAATCCTTTTACAGCTCTTTGATGCAAAGTTTGCATTACTTCTGGTAGTTCAGCTAGGTCAAAGCCTACTTTAGCTCTGGCCGTAAAATGATGAAGCCCAAAATACACTGCGTCTGCCCCAGCTTCCACAGCAGCCTTTAGTTCGGGCCAATAACCAGCAGGACTCATCAATTCAGGTTTGGTTTTTTCAGGTTTGATTTTTTCAAACTGGGTCTTCATGGCAGTAGAAGTATACGCTATAGCTTGATTTGAAGGTGTCTTAACCCTGTAAAAAACCCCACACTTCAACCAAAGTAAGAACTAAGTCAGATAACTGAAACTAGACTCGAGTGTAGGAATTGAACTGAAATGTCTATAGCTTTATCTAGAACTGTCATTCCTAAATAGATTCTAAGGTAGGTTTATATGAAGCTAAAGATAATGGCATATTGCTTGTTGGGAATACTCTTGGTTGGGATGTTGGGAGCTTGCTCACAGCCAGCACAACCTCAAGACAACACCGACATCTCAGAATTTGAATTTGTACCCGATGGCTTGTCGTTAAGTAGTACCACTGCCCCTAGAATGGTGGTAAGACTGGGAATGTATAAAGATAGCGTAACTAATCTAAGAAGTGGCAAAGTAGTTGTAGCCTGGTCTGATCAAGGCGATGGAAATAACCTAACAGGTACAATCAGCCTTAAACTTCGTCAGGTGGGTAGCACTACAACCTTAGCTGAATTAAATAATGCTGCAATAGATAGTGCCTATCTTGCTCCGACAATCGTGCAAACTGATGGCACCTCACAAAAAGGACCCTTATGTGTGGAAGTCACAGCCTGGGATTTGAGTGCAGGAGCCTATACCTTTAACACCCAGAGTCTTCCGTTAGTGTTTTGTGGTAGCAATACCACTGAAACAGGTTCTGATTTAGCTGTTAGTCTGGATGCCAACAGTGAGACCAGTGGTGTTCTTACCAGGACTTTTCCTTTTGTGATTGCTACCCAGAACTTAGGCAAGCAAAGAGCTAGTGATGTCGTCGTTACTGTTACCTTACCTACAGAGCTAGAGTTTGTGTCTGAGGATTCAATCGCCTATGACTGTACTGCTACTACGGCTACTGTAATAAGTTGTGCTTTGAATAGAGTTATGCCAGTCTCTCGTTGGGGTTTACCTTTGATGCTTAAAGGCAATACTGTGACTGCGGGGGCTGATGTCAGTGTCGCAATTACTACTACTTCGACTGATCCAAACCCAGCTAACAACTCGTTTACTCAGGCTGTTTCTGTTACCAATATCTGTGGCGCAGCTTTGTTTCCTGATGCTAACTTGAGAGCTGTGGTTAAATCCACATTAAGTATCACCAATGATGCTGATCTTTGTGTTGATGATATGGGGGGGGTGACTTCTCTTGACGCAAGGGAATCAAACATTTCAAATCTGAGTGGACTCGAGTATGCTACCAATCTGACACAACTTTACCTCGGCTGGGGTGCTTTTAGTCAAAACTACATCAGTGATATTTCAGTTCTGGCTGGACTTACCAATCTGACAACTCTTGAACTCAACGGCAACCAAATCACTGATATTTCAGCTCTAGCTGGACTGACCAATCTGACAACTCTTGACCTCGGATGGGGTGGTTCCAGCAACCAAATCACTGATATTTCAGCTCTAGCTGGACTTACCAATCTGCAATCTCTTGACCTCGCCTTCAACCAAATCACTGATATTTCAGCACTGGTTAGTAACTCTGGACTTGGTTCAGGTGATGTAGTTGGCCTTACTTATAATTCTCTTGACCTAACTCCAGGTTCTGCAGACTGGCTTAATATCTTGACTCTGCAAAATCGTGGTGTAACTGTTGATCCTTCAGTTACCAATATCTGTGGCGCAGCTTTGTTTCCTGATGCTAACTTGAAAGCTGCGGTTAAATCTGCATTAAGCATCACCAATGATGCTGATCTTTGTATTGATGATATGGGGAGCTTGACTAGTCTTAGTGGATTTTTCTCAAACATTTCAAATCTGAGTGGTCTCGAGTATGCTACCAACCTGACCAATCTTGACCTCGCCTTCAACCAAATCACTGATATTTCAGCTCTGGTTAGTAACTCTGGGCTTGGTTTGGGTGATGTTATTTATCTTGACTTTAACCCTCTGAGTACACAAGCTATTAGCAACATTGCGCTTCTGCAAGGTCGTGGAGCTTTCGTTACTTATTAAATTTCTTGCAAATTCTCTTGACCAATAGAAACGATTACAAAACTACAAAACTTGAAAGAGGAGGCATCACTGCCTCCTCTTTCAAGTTTTCACTTCCATTCGTCATTGCGAGCCTCAGAATAGGGTGGGCTAAATACTGATAAAGTTCATTGCTGCCCACCTGCGAAGCAATCTAATTGCTCTGAGTTCACTACAAAGTAAGTGCAATGAGATTGCTTCGTCGCTTGTCAACACCAAACGACATTCTGAGCCTCGTTTGCAGCACTTCTCACCACCAAAATGCTCCTCGCAATGACGAATGAATATGAAATTTCGAGTTCACATAGTCGTGAACTCGAAATTTCGGGATGACGCATGTTTCTACTTTTCACTTTTCACTTTTCACTCTTCACTGAATCTAAGGTTCTTGATTATATTTCTTCACATGCAATTCCCTAGACTGTTCAATCCACTTCTCGCGCTCAATACGTCCCTTGAACTGTTGTAAAGAGTTGCGGACTTGCTCAATTTCTTCTGCGTTCCAAGTAGCAATCTGGCGGAAGGTGAAAATACCCAAACCATGCAAGACTTTTTCCAGAACGTTTTGTACGCCTTTGATTTCTTTAAGGTCATCTTTTTCCAAGACTCGCAAGCGGTTGATGACTTTCATGTTGCCAACCACACGTTTGACATCTTTTTCGGCTTGTACATATTCTTCCTGGCTAAAAACCACACCAGTAATAATCACATTGCCGTCTTCTACATAGAGGCTGCCGTCTTTGAGTTCTTCACGAAGTTGAGGTACAGCTTCATAAAAACGAGAAGCCCATTCTGGCGATGCAGTGACACCCTCGGTGACCATGCTATCTAAAACATTATCAGCACCATAGACTTTGGAAGCTATAGCAACCGCTTCATCTCGGATTTGTTTGGTTACATAACCACGCAAACGAACTCGGCCACCCAAGTAGCGCGCACCTAAAGAGGGGTCTTGAATGATATAGCGACCAGCTAAACGCCGACGGGCATATTCATCATCATTGAGTAAGCCTTCTAGTTCACCAATGCGGTTTCCGCGTAAGTCAAATTCACGGCGCAGAGTGTTTAAATCGCCGTCATATGTACCACGAAGATTATTTATTTCATCCTCGAGTTCAGTGATTCTACGTCCACGACCATTCCATTCTTTTTGCAAACCTGCAAGCTCTTTTTCCAAATCACTCGCACGGCTGCCACGCGCATCTATATCAGTACGTAAGGCTCCAATTTCGCCTTCTAATTCACCAATGCGCCACTGGCGATCATCTATATCTTTGCGCAGAATAATAATTTGCCCATCATAGTTACTACGCAAGCCACTCAGTTCGGTTTCTAAGGTACCCACACGATGACCGCGCTCATCCCAATCACTGCGTATACCATCTAGGGCTTTCTCGAGTTCAGTGATATTTAGACCACGGCGTTCAATTTCAGCGTTCACGCGCTCCATGTCGGTTTCAAGTTGGCTTAGGCGGGAATTGCGGCTACTGAGTTCATGTTGGATGCTCTCGAGTTCTGTCTCAAGTTCACCAACGCGCCACTGACGACGATCTATCTCATCACGCAGACTACCGGCTTCGCTTTCAACTTCAGCAGAATTAAAGCGGCGTTGCTCGAGTTCACTACCTAAAGAGCCTACTTCAGTACTCAGTATGCCAACTTCTGTTTCAAGTTCACCTATACGACGACCACGCACTTCGACTTCACTTTGCAAACCACCCACTTCGGTTTCTAGCTCACCAATCCTCCATTGACGGCGGTCAACGTCATCTCTTAGTTGTGTGGTTTGCGTTTGCAATTCTGTTGCACCATGACGGCGTTGCTCGAGTTCATTGCCCAGGGTACCCACTTCATCACGAAGCACGACCACTTCACCCTCGAGTTCTCCAATACGACGACCACGCACGTCAACTTCTGTTTCAAGCTCACCAATGCGGCGACCACGACCCTCGACTTCGCCACGCAGGCTATCTGTTTCACCACCAAAGCTCGAGCGCAATTGACCCAACTCATTCTCGAGTTCATCGGCGCGTCCTACCCTCGAACGCAGGCTTCTGAACTCATTTTCCATGTCTCCAATACGGGTATCACGGGCTAATAAATCCAGGCGCACCTGAGAAATATCTCTTTCAAGATCACTAATGTGTTTATTGCGAGAGGCTAGATTATTCTTTAAGCTACCCAATTCCTTCTCGAGGTCGCCGACACCTGCAGTTGAAATCTTCAAATCATTCTCGAGCGTGGCAATGCGTTGGCCACGGCCTTCATAATCGCTGCGTAAAGTCTCTACATTAGCAGCCGTTCCACCCACTGCTAGCAAGGCTCTGGTTTTCTCTGAAAGCTCTACGTGTAAATCATCGCGGCCAGCACGGCTGGCTTCTAGATCTGAACGCAATTCTGTGACACGCTGACCAAATTCGATAAGTGACTGATTCTTTTGGCTTAATTCAAGGTTCAAATCATCGCGCCCAGCACGGCTGGCTTCTAAATCAGATTGAAGTTCAGTAACACGGTTGCCTAATTCTAAAAGAGTTTGATTCTTGTTGGTGAGTTCAAGACCTAAATCATCACGGCCTAGGCGGCTAGCATCTAGATCACCACGCAGATTTGTCACCAAATCCCCAAGCTCTAAGACAGATTTATTCTTGTTGCCAAGCTCGAGACTTAAATCATCTCTTCCAGTCCGGCTAGCATCAAGATCAGAACGCAGCTCGGTCAAATGATTCTCCAACTCATCTACCCGTTTGCCTCGACCTTCAAGTTCAGCCGTCGCGTTAGCAATTTCAGCCTCGAGGTCTTTGGCGCGCTTAGCGCGCACTTCAAGCTCCTGACGCACACTGCCAAGCTCGGTTTCTAAAACACTAACCCGCTTGCCACGCTCGTCATAATTGGTTTGCAAATCACCAAGTTGAAGGTTAAGTTTCTCGCTGTCTCCTATATTGGCCCGTGCAGCTTCAAGCTGTTTGTCAATATCCACCAAACGCTTATCGCGGTCAGATAAAGATGTGCGTAAGCCCTCGAGTTCAGTGAGTTTGGCTTTAAGGTCTTTATCTTTATCCGCAATTTGCGCTTCAAAACCAGATAGAGTCTGACGCACGTTTTTGAGTTCAAGATCAAGTTTTCCAGCGCGATCTTCGGCTGTTTTAAAGGCCATAGTTCTAGCTTCAACATCTTTTTGCAAGGTCATCAGGCGAAATTCAGATTCAGTAGTGTTCTTCTTAACTCCATCTAAGTCCAAACGCAAACGCCCCAGCTCAGCATCTTTCGTGCTTAGATGGCTATTCAAATCTAATAAGGCCCTGTTTCTGTTAGTAAGCTCTAAAGATAAATCATCGCGTCCAAATCGACTAGCTTCCAAATCACCTTTGACTGAAGTAAATCTTTGGTCTAAATCTTCGTAAGCAGCGTTGCGCGTACCCAAATCACCCTCGAGTTGGCCAAGGCGTAATTTGCTCTGGTCAAGTTCAGTGGTTCTAGCCGTAAGTGATGAACGCAAATCTCCCACTTCATGCTCTACCCCACTCCAGCGACTTTGCAAATCAAAAAACCAGCGACGAAAACGCCCCCACAATAACCAGCCTAACAACAGGCCTAAAAGAGCAGCTAGAATAAGACAGAGTAAAATTTGCCCGTTTAAGAATAAGTATCCCATATCACTTCCCGTCCTCTACAAAAGGAATTTTGGTCTCGACTGTTAGTCGGTTAATTACTGTAATCTCTGGTTGCATGGCCTCACTTACATAACTACCTATGGTGTCACGCTGCTCCGCACTAAGCGTTACACCCTGAAGAGTCAAAACTTTATCTTCTAAGACCATGCTTACTCGGTTTATATCGTTTGCAACTCTTGGAGCTAGGTCATAAAGTTTGGGTAGCCACGAAGCATCGATGACATCAGAAGGCTCGAGGGCGTTGATCACTGTTTTATTTTCAAAGCCATTATCGGCTGCATCTTGGCTAGCTGCACTCGGCACAGAACCCGTTAAACGCACCTCAGGGCCTGCGATATCAATCCGCACATTTGGGTTTGGAATGACAGCCTCTGGTGTTGCTTCTACCTCAGCAGGGGTTACAGGTGTTGTTTCAACTACAATAGGTTCTTCTACTACGACTGGTTCAACTTCAACTGGTTCCTCAACTACAACTGGTGCAGCTTCTGCTTGAGGTTCCTCAGCTTCTGGTACTTGAACTGGCTCTTCTTCAATTACTTGAGGTTCTTCTACTGCTGGTTGGGTTTGAACAGGTTCAGTCTCAACAGGTATTTCTTCAACAACTGGTTCTTCGACCTCAGGTTCTGGTTGTTCTTCAGCTTGTGCAGTTTCAGGCTCGGGTATTTCAACTTGCAAATTATTGATAACCTCTACTTCAGAACCTGCCGCTTCACTCACTCGAGTGGCCAAAGCCGTTTTCTCTTCTTCACTAGCAACGGTTCCTGTTAAGGTAATTGTATTATCGGCAATCAATACCTCAGCATCTTCAACTTCAGCCGTAACTTCTGGAAGGATATTAACTAGGCTAGGTAACCAGGTTGGTGTTTGGACATCGGGGGTGGCTTGCACCTCACTCGAGACTTGATCTGCTGGAGCCTCGAGGGTTTGTGTGGCTTGAAGGACGGCATCTTCGGTGTTCCCTTGAACATTTATGTCGTTTCCAGTTTCTGTAATTCTAAGTTCTACAGCTTCAGGAGGTGCCACCACTAGATTATTAACCACAGCAACATCTGGGCCTGCAGCTTCAATCACTTGGGTAGCCACAGAAGTTTTTTCTTCTTCGCTAAATACCGTACCACCAAGCGTTACGGTATCCCCTAGAATAGCCACATCTGCATTTTTGACTTCGGCGGTTGCTGTAGGCAATATATCCACAACTTTGGGCAACCATGCTGGTACCTCAACCTCAGGGTTTGAAGCAATATTGTTTTCGATATTATCGGCAACGACTTCATCCTCTATACCCGGAAGCCTCTCTACATCTTTAATGGCCTCAGCAGCAATCTCTGATGGCACATTACCTTCAACTTCAACCTTGCCATCACTGACTTTAACGCGCAACTGGACAGGTACTGGTGGCTCGACGATCAGGTTATTAACCACTTTGACCTCAGGGCCAGCAGCCGTACCTACTTGCGTAGCAATATCTGTTTTTTGTGCTTCACTCTTTACTGTTCCAGCCAAGGTAATGGTGTCGGCCACGATATTGACATCAGCATCTTTAACATCAGCAGTGACTTTGGGTAAAACATTCACTACACTCGGCAACCACGTTGGAACATCTACATTAAAAGCAGCCTGTACTTGATTCTCAACACTGGTTGTTTCAGGAGAACTATCGACTGCTTCTAAAACATCGGCAGCTAACGTGTTGGGAACATTGCCTTCAATCTGAGCTACACCATCGACTACTTTGACTTGCAACTGTGCAGGCACACTTGGAATAACTTCTAGGTTGTTAACGACTTGTACCGTTGAACCTGCAGCTTGGGTTAAGTTAGCAGCAATTTCATCTTTCTTTTCTTGTGTGGACACCACACCTAGCAAGGTAAGTTTATTGTCTTGCAAACTTATTTCAGCGCGCTTAACCTCTTGAATATAAGCTGGTACCGCCTCAAGCACTTGTGGTAAATAACTTGGTGAAGCGATATTTTCAGCAACCGAAAGGGTGTTCTCTACATTCGGTGTCTGAGCTACAACTTCAGAAACCTTGCTAGCGATATCTTGTGACACCGTACCTGAGAACTGTATTTTATCTTCTTGGGCTTTGATGCTCAAACTTGGTTCAACCAAAACCGGAACCACCCGAAGTTGATTGGCAATGGTTGGCTCTTCACCTACGGCTTCACGCATAGTTGATTCGACAGTCGTTTTTTGCTCCTCGGTGGGAACACTGCCGACTAGAGTAATGGTTTTATCTTGGATATTAAGTTCGGCTTCCCCTACGTCTTTGGCATATTGCGGGACCAACTCGAGGGCTTTGGGTAACCATTCTGGCGTGAGCAGATCTTGACTCACAGAAAGTTGGTTGACCACACTGCCAGTAGGTGAAACATTTTCTGAAAGCTCAAGGAGTCTATCGGCAGCTATTTGAGACAAGGCACCTGAAAGCTGAACCGCATCTTGAGCAACCTTGATACGAACCGAAGAAGGTGTTTGGGCCGTGAACAACTCGAGCTTGTTCTCTACCATAACTGTTGTACCTACTGCATCTTGCACGGCTTTGGCCACACTCTCGAGTTTTTCTGGGCTGTCTACCTTGCCAGTCAAAGTTAAAGTTTTATCGGTTACATTTAACCCTAAATCAGCCGATTGCTTACTCAGTGCAGGTAAGGCACCCAAGAGCCCTGGAGCCCACACCGGAACTTCTACATCACTAGCAACAAGATTATTGACCACATTCTCTGCACCTACAGCTTGGGTTGCCGCTTCAACGGCTGGTGCAATAGTCGCCTCGGGAACGGTTCCAGCAAGTGTCGCTTTACCCTCTTTAAGCAGCACATTCAAAGCCGCAGGTTTCAAAACAGGAGCAGCAACAGTAATGTTATTGGTAATGCTTAAATCAGTAGCATTATCAGCAGCTAGCCCTAAACCTGATTTGATTTGCTCGCTTAAGGCTGTGCCCTCGAGGGTTAATTCGCCAGTTGTGGCGGTAAGGGTTCCACTCGAGAGTTCATTTTTGATCTGTGGTAAAATTCCTAGAACACCGGTCAGCCAACCAGGGTCAGCTACATCATCAGAGGTTTGCAGATTATCAACAATGTTGGTGCTTCCATAAAGCTGTTCGGCAGCAGCAACAATATCAGACTTTGTAGCCAAGGGAACCAACCCTGAAAGCGTGACCTTACCCCCTTCGACAGCGACTGCCAATTCTGGGTCTTGGAGGGTAGATGCCGGCTCTGCTGTTGCCACGTCTACCGTCAATTCATTTTTTAACCCAGCCTGACGCACACCTTGAATATCCCTAATGGTTTGCTCAATATCGGTCTTAATATCTTCAGAAGGTACAACACCTCTAAGAAAAGCATCCCGTCCACTAAATCCTAAAACTGTGGGGTCATAGCCTTTGGCCCTCGAGGGCAATCCGCCCTTTGCGCCAAAGATCTTCTTGGATAAGTCTTGACCCTCCACACGTACAAAGGATAAACATCAAACCCAATAATGCTGCCCCAAGCGCAATCCATCCTCGAGAATGCCTTCGTTCAGTATCATCCATGTTTCAACTCCCCATCCCTATAGAACTGACTTCATTGAGGGAGAGGCATACTCTTCTCTTAATAGCCTCTTTACTTAGTCCAAAAAAGTGTAACATATTTCACTTCCCAAAAAATTGGTTTTTGACGTACATAAAGAGGCTTTTATAGCAACTAGATATACACAAAATACTCCAATGAGTTTAATACTAACGATACATAAATGACTGTTGTAAAGTGACACTCTTTTCTCGAGTTTTAGTAAATTCTCGAGTCCATCAGTGTGAATAGGTTCAATACGAACTCGAGTTAAACTAAAGCTATGTTTCAACTTAGTCCAATTCTTTTGACTGTAGAAGCCTATCTAGCCCTCGTGCAAGAGGCTACTGAACGACATGAATTGGTAGGCGGGCAAATTTATGCTATGGCTGGCGGCAGTCGGGAACACAGTGCAATAGTTGGCAATATATTTGTCCAATTATGGACAGCAAACAGTGGTAAAAACTGCCGTAGTCACCGAGAAACCATGAAGCTTAGACTTAGTGACACTGACACCTTTTACTATCCTGATGTGATGGTGGCCTGCGAGCCCTCGCTGGATCGATATTTTGAAAATGAACCCTGTGTCTTGGTCGAAGTTTTGTCTAAAAGTAAAGCTTCAAATGACCTACGTGAGAAACTTCTAGAATACAAACGCTTGCCAAGCTTACAAACCTATTTGGTTGTAGATTCCGAATCGCTGTGGGTAAAACATTTTTACCGCGAAGGGGCTGAATGGCAACAGGAACTACTGACGGGTAGTGGCGTGATTGCAATACCCTGTCTGAATTCGACGCTGAGCTTAGCTCAGATTTATCAAAATGTTTTCCCTCAAGCTTAAAAGACTTCCTTTACTCTGCCCACTGCACCACTCTCGAGCCTGACTTTAATGCCGTGAGGGTGGTTGGGTGAATTGGTCAGAATGGCCTGCACGATGCCCTCAGTGAGTGTGCCTGTGCGCTGGTCTTGTTTTAGAACAATGGCTACTCTCGAGCCAAGTTTGATGTTGCTGCGTTGGGTTCCGTTCATAAGATTAGTTTACAGCCTCGAGTCACTACTCTCTATAAATCGGTGCTACAACTTCAGCCTCTTCAACTAAGTTTATAGCTCGAGTCCTTGAGAATATGGCCAGCACAGTTATTTGCCCGAAAAGACTTACCACAATATCTCGAGTCCATATCTTTTTATAGCAGCATCACTGGTCACAAAAACCAGATCTTCAACCATAGCCTGAGCCATAAGCAAACGATCAAAAGGGTCTTTATGATAATCAGGTAAATCATAGACTTTGAGTGTCTGTAGAAGCGTGACGGGAAGGTTTTGAAAGTTGTGACGCTCGAGCATCTTAGGAATTAAGATGCCTGGTAACTCAGGTAAAGGCAATTTCCCCAGTTTTGTTTTGATCACCATTTCCCAAGCTGTCACAACACTCACAAAAACTTCTGCTTCTTCATGAGCAATGGCTTCTTTTGCGGTTACAGAAAGTTCTGGATTATTAGAAATCCACCATAAAAAGGTTTGTGTATCGAGGAGCAACCTCATTTATCCCATTCCTCAAAATGGCGCATGATATCTTCAGGTAAAGGGTCAAAAAATTCTGGCGGAACATCAAGACCTTCTGCGCCACCTGGAGTACGTTTCTGTTTCTTTTTAATCGATACTAGCTTAGCAATCGGCTCTCCAGCTTTTGCTACGATGATTTCTTCACCTTGAGCTACACGCTCGAGTAATTTTGAAAAATGAGTCTTTGCCTCGTGGATATTGACAACAGTAGCCATGAACCTATTATGGACTAAGTAGTGGACTAAGCGCAAGCCTAAATCCAGTAAAAGCTCAAATTCTCCTCGATTTTCCTATCATTCAACCTGTATAATCGCCTAGCTAATTTCTAGGAGGCTTATGCCAAACATCGCCATCAACGAACTCAGACAAAAATACCTCGAGTTCTTCAAAAATAAAGAACACCTTATTTACCCTTCATCCTCACTCAAAAGCGATGATCCCACCCTAATGTTTACCAGTGCTGGCATGGTTCAGTTCAAGCCGTATTTTTTAGGAGCTATTCCAAAATTTTCTGGCTATGAAGGTATCTGGCCACGGGTCACAACGGCTCAAAAAAGCCTGCGTATCAATGACATTGAAAATGTCGGGCGGACCTTGCGCCATCACTCCTTTTTTGAAATGATGGGAAACTTTTCTTTTGGGGATTACTTCAAGAAAGAAGCTGCTAGCTGGGCTTGGGAATTTTTGACCGATCCAAAACATTTAGGTCTTGACCCAAAGCGGCTTTATGTGACTATTTACAATGATGACGATGAAGCCTTTGAGGTTTGGAATAAGCACGTTGGCATCCCTGCTGAGAAAATCTCGAGGTGGGGTGAAAGTGAAAACTTTTGGCCAGCCAGTGCTGTATCTGATGGCCCTAACGGCCCTTGTGGACCCTGCTCAGAAATTTTTTATGACCGTGGCCCCGAGTACGGCACACCTGATGAAACAGGCCCCAATACTGGCGGCGGAGATAGATACATTGAAATCTGGAATTTAGTATTTACCCAGTTTGATAGACAAGATGGTGGCAAGCTCGAGCCTCTCCCACAGCAAAATATTGATACCGGCTTAGGCTTTGAGCGGTTGGTAGCAGTTATGTCTGGTGTTGAAGATGCTTATGCTTCAGGGCTTTTTCAACCCACCATTCAAAAAGTTGCTGCTTTATCAAACAAACCTTATCATGGCGTTAAAAGTGTTTCGCATCGGGTTATTGCCGATCATGTTCGGGCTATAACTTTTACTATTAGTGATGGTGTATTACCTGCTAATGATGGTGCTGGTTATATCGTCAAAATGCTCTTGCGCCGTGCCTCACGTCATGCTTGGTTACTTGGGCTGCGGGAGCCAATCCTTTACACCTTGGTTGATCAAGTGATTGAGGCTATGGGTGAACATTACCCAGAACTTTTGAATGGACGTGAGCGTGTTCAAGGGATCATAAAAAATGAAGAAGAGCAGTTTTTAAGAACGCTCGAGAGTGGCATCCAACGTGTAGGCGGAATTCTGGATAACTTAAAAAGCAAGGAGCTTTCTGGTGATGTTGCCTTTGATTTGTGGCAAACTTTTGGTTTCCCCTTAGACTTAACTCAGGACATGGCCCGTGAACGTGGCATTGAGGTAGACCGTAAAGGCTACGAAGCTGCTCGTGAAAAAGCCAAAGAACTTTCTAGAGGTGACCGTGAAGGGCAAGTTTTGTTCACCGCCTCTAAAGATACTTTGGGCAAAATTGCCAAAGAACATGGCGAAACAACTTTTGTTGGCTACAACGCTACACAGTCTGAAAGCAAAGTCGTGGCGATTGTGCAAAACGAAGACAATATAAGTGAAGCCTCTGAGGGTTCGCTAACACAAATTGTTCTTGACCAAACTCCTTTTTATGCTGAAGGCGGTGGGCAAATTGGTGATGCTGGTAAACTCGAGTGGTCTGGTGGTTACGCTGTAATAACTACAACTCAAAAGAGCAAGCAAGGCTTATTCATTCACAACGCCAAAATCATTCGTGGAACCTTAAAGCAGGGCATGGCAGTTAAAACAACCGTTGACCCTTCACGCATAGAAACCCAAAAACACCACAGCGCAACCCACCTTTTACATGAAGCCCTGCGACGTGTACTGGGTACACATGTGGCCCAAGCTGGCTCTTCCGTCACACCTGAGCGTTTACGCTTTGACTTTTCACATGGGCAAACCATTAGTAAAGAAGAACTAGAAAAAATCGAAGCAATGGTCAATACTTGGGTTCAACAAGATTACGCTGTTGATTGGAAAGTTATACCCATTGCCGAAGCTAGAAAATCTGGAGCCATGATGCTCTTTGGTGAAAAATACGGCGAAATGGTGCGATTAGTCAGCATGGGAGATGTTTCGGCTGAACTCTGTGGCGGAACCCATGTAAGCCGTACTGGCGAACTGGGCAGTCTGATGATTACCTCGGAAGAGTCGGTGTCGGCTGGTGTGCGCCGCATTGAAGCAGTAACCGGTATTGCAGGTTTACACTACACTCAAAGCCTGCGCCAAAGCATCAATGCTCTAGCCAAACAACTTGCCGCCAAACCCGATGAAGTTCCCTCTCGAATTGAACGCTTGCAAAATGATCTCAAAACTTCACAGCGTGAAGTCTCTACGCTGAGAGATAAACTGGCTGCCGCTCAGACTTCTGGTGGAGCCTCGAGTGAGGTCAAAGAAGCTAATGGCTTTAAGTATATAGTCAGCAGCCTCGAGGGTTTAGATGCCAATGCCCTGCGCAACGCTGCCGACAACCTGTTACAAAAAGCTAACGCCGACATTATCGTGCTAGCTAGCGGAACCATGCTGGTCACCAAAGTAAGCAAAGAAGCTCAAGGCCGTGGCGCACATGCTGGAAACTTGATAAAAGAAATTGCCACTCGAGCTGGTGGTGGCGGTGGCGGCAGACCGGATATGGCACAGGCTGGGGTGAAGGATGCTAGTAAGTTGCAAAGTGCGCTGGATGCTGTTGGTGAAATTTTAGGAGCATAATTTGTGGAATTTCTTTTAGCGAAAATCCAAGAGCGTATCAAAAATAACCCTAGTGATTTGCAAATCATGCCTCTTGCTACATCAAATGATATTTATGTTTCAGAACAAAGGCTGGGTTTCAAATTACCGTCTGCACTTGTAACTCTCTATCAAGAAATTGGCAATGGTGGCTTTGGTCCTGACTATGGTGTTCTAGGCATAGAAAATGGAATGAAAGATGATTTGAACAGAAATGCCATTGAATTGTATGAGTCATTTCATCAAGATGATCCCGAAGAGCCTCTCTGGAAATGGAAAACAGGACTTTTGCCTATCTGTCACCTTGGATGTGCTATGTATATTTGTATCAACTGCACTGATAATATAAAGCAGCTTACATGGTTTGAACCTAATGGACATGAATTTGGAACTTCGTGGGATAAACACTTCATTCCACTATCTGCAACGTTAGGAGAATGGTTGCAAGCATGGCTTGATGGTAAAGATTATTTAGAATTTGTGAAAGAGGACAATAGCTAAAGCAGCTTTTGTAGGGTGTGCTGAGCGCACCAAAGCGGTAACATTTGCACAAAGAGCTCCACGGTGCGTTTCACGCATACCAGGCTTGGCTCAGATTTGAATTGAAGCAGAAATGTATGATTGAATCCTATTCTCTTTTACCCTCACTAAAGGCGTTATTTCTCAAGATTGACGTTTCTATTCCACCTTGGCTACATGTTGCTGATGTAGAAAAAATGTATGCCCCAAATTTACCCATTACAAACATGTCAGAATTTAAGCAGCAAGAAAACGTGTGGATACATCCATCAGCAACCATAGAACCCAATGTCACCATCAAAGGCTTTGCAATTATTTCCGAAAACTGTTTTATCGCATCTAATTCTTACCTAAGAGGTGGGGTTATTCTTGGGCCTAATACCCATGTCGGGCCTGGTACGGAACTTAAATCCGTCATCTGTTCTGGCAATACAGCCTTTGCACATTTTAATTATGTTGGTAATTCACTTATTGGAAGCAATGTGAATTTTGAAGCTGGCTCAGTAGTAGCCAATCATCTTAACGAGGCTGTTGGCACTACCATCAAAGTTATTTTTGATTCTCAGATAATTGATACAGGGCAGCTAAAGTTTGGAGCATTAGTCGGAGACGGTTGCAAAATTGGAGCAAATGCCGTGTTATCCCCAGGGACTATTTTAGCCCAAAACAGCATTATTCCCAGATTAGCTTTGGTTCGTCAAATAGGGTTATAAACTTTATAAATAGCTCGAGTTTTCTTCCTTCTTTGCAAAGGCTCGAGTTACAATCACCCATGCCCAAGATTCTTACAATTATTAGGTGGATTCTTACTCCCCCATCTGCATTTTTAGGCTGGTTTATTGCCTTTATTGGCAGTATTAACCTGTTGAGTTTTTTTGATAGTCGTTGTTCACCTGAACTGGTAGTGTCAGATTTCTGCACGGCCAAATGGTATTTGAGAACTGAAAACGTTATTGTCAATGGTGGAGCAGGACTTGCGGCTGTATTGATTGTTCTTTTACCAACCTTTATTGCCCCTGCCTATCGTTCTAAAGTGGCGTTAATTACTTATGGTCTTGGTACAATCATAGCTCTATGGATGGGGCGTGGATTCCTGGGCATGATATTAATTCATCCAGGTGACTCGTCTACATGGTCATCAGGTTTACCTGTAATCGTGGCATTGATTGCTGGGCTCATTACTTTACTGATATTAAGAAAACTCTTTCAGAAATCGTGATTATAATTTGCTACACTCGAGGACATGAAACTGTTTACCCTTTTTCTTTTTCTTTTATGCACTCTTAGTTTTGCCCAAACCATCCCATGCACTTTTGAAGAGGCTGAACCCCAAACCGAAGAAGAACGTCAGAGGCAAGCTCGTTTTGAAGTTTATCGGCGCATCTTGACTTACTACACGGCTTTGCTACCAAGTCAAGCTGATAGTGCTTTATTGATGCCAGTCGAAGGTGTGATTATATCTGACATTGCAGATACTTGGGGCGCAGCCAGAGGAAGCGGAAGGTCACATGAAGGGCAGGATATTTTTGCCCCGCAGGGTACTCCCGTTTATTCTGCTACTGATGGTTTTGTTTACCGCATAGACACAACCACACTGGGTGGTAATATGGTCATGATTGCGGGTGCAGGTGGCAGGCGGTATTACTATGCACACTTAGATAGTTGGGCAGATATTCATGAAGGTAAATGGGTAGATGCCCAGAGCATTATTGGCTATGTGGGCAATACCGGAAATGCAGTTACTACACCGCCGCATTTGCATTTTGGTATCTATAGCGGCTCGAGGCAAACCTGTGACCGCATGGTGTATGATCCATTGCCGCTATTAGTTGACCGTTAGAATAGAACCATGAAAGCAAAAGTTGAACCGCAAATCCATTCACTAAAAGATGGTTCTATGGTTACCCTTCGTGAAGCTAGTCCTTCTGATGCTCAAGACTTACTTGCCTATCTCAATTATGTTGCAGGAGAGTCCAATTTTCTTTCGTTCGGCGAAAATGAATTTGAACTAAGTGAAGCTGAGGAAGCAGATTTTCTAAAAAAATGCCATGAGTCAAATAATGAGCTTTACTTGCTAGCTATTACTCAAGATCAAATTGTTGGCACTATCCATCTTGCTGCCGGAAAAAGAGCTAGGGTTCGTCACAGTGGTGAATTTGGAATTAGTATTATTAAGGCCTACTGGGGTCTGGGTATCGGCAGCATACTACTTGACGCACTTATTCATTGGGCCAAAGCAACAAACATTATCAAGAAAATCAATTTGAAAGTTAGAAGGGATAATGGCAGGGCTATCAAACTTTATAAGCGCAAAGGCTTTACTCATGAGGGAACCCTGACTGATGAAATCTGTATTGATGGTAAATATTATGACCTTTACGCAATGGGCTTAAATCTTTAAGTTAAACTAAAGCCATGACCAAAGACCTCGAGCAACATCTGTCAGCCAAACCCGAATGGCTGCTCGAGTCTTTGTTAGAAGAAGAAACCCTCGAGGAAGCTCTTAAACGTGTTCCTAAAGTTAAACTCATCGCCTTTGATTTAGACGGCACACTGTTGACCACCGATAAATGCATCACTGAACGCAGCAAAGTGATTATTCAAAAACTTGCACAAACAGGAATCGTAATGATGCCCTGCACAGGTCGCCCTAGCCGAAACACCAAAGACTATTTAGTACAATTAGGTTTAAGTAAAGCAGTGGTTCATCATGGAGCTGGGTTCTACAATCTAAAAACCGATAAGACTCTCCTTCGGCATCATTTTGATAATAGGGCAGCCCTCGAGATTTTAGAACGTATGTATCAGGTTTCAGGTGTTATAGCTGGCATAGAAACCGCTCATGGCTGGTATCTGGATGAAGCTTATTATGCTTGGCGTAAAACACAGATACATTTGCCCCAACTCGAGCCTACTGGCGTGGGTCACTTAAAACATTACTTGCATGATGGCACTGTAAAACTCTATTTTCGCTGTCCCGGGCTTAGTGCCAAAGAACTTAGTATTACCCTTGCCGAAATAGCTGCTTACCGCACCTGGAGCAGTGAACATCTACTCGAGGTGTTACCCGAAGAAGTCAATAAGCGTGAGGCCCTCATGCACATTTGCACCACTTTGGGTATTTCTTGGCAAGAAGTAATCACCTTTGGTGACGAGCATAATGACCAAGGTATGTTGATGTGGGCTGGGCTGGGTGTAGCTATGGAAAATGCCAAGAACGAAGCTAAAGAAGTGTCTAGCTATATCACTAAAAGCAATGATGACGACGGTGTGGCAGAGGTACTCGAGGCGGTTTATGCACGGTTAGTCCAAACTGAGTCAAGGAAGTAGTGGTGAATCTAGTGACGAGTGAAAAGTACCCTGAGCTTGTCGAAGGGTTACTCATCACTCATCACTCATCACTCATCACCTTACTATTATGGTATCCGCAATGAAGTGTGTCGTTCTAGCCCTCGATGTCGGCGACGCTCGCATTGGACTTGCCAAGGGTGAAGTGGGCTCTTCCTTTGCCTTTGGTCGTGGGTTTATGACCCGAACAAAATTGCAAGACGATATTGGGGCATTGCAAAATTTAATGTCCCAAGAACAAGCCACCTATCTGGTAATTGGTCTGCCTAAAAGCACTGATGGCAAAGACTCCGCGCAAACCCAAAAAGTCAGAAGTTTTGTGAATCATTTAGAAAAAGCTGGGATAAAAGTAGTACTCGAGGATGAACGCTTCACCACACAACTTGCCTCACAATATTTGCGCGATTTACCCAAACACAAACGGCAAGAAAAAGGACGCTTAGACGAGGCTGCTGCAATTCTGATTTTAGAAAGCCATTTGGCAAAACTGTTAAGTAATGATGAGCCTACGCTGTAAACAACTATGTCGTAAACAACTATGTCGTAAACAACAACGCCATCGACTCTTTAGATAAAACTCTATCCATCTCGGCATCGCTGGGTTTACTCTCAAAGCGTGTTGCTGCACTTAGCACCTTGGGCAAGACCTGAATATCTCCAACTGTACAAAAGAACAATCCTTCTCTGGCCATCACCCAATGCACCATCTTGTCAATATCAGCTTGTTCTTCTAAAGGTTCATACCACGTTGACCTAGTTTGTTTTTGCTCTCCCCACGGTCTGCGGGTAATGGTCTTGATAGTCTGCACCGCCACATTGCGCTCTTGACAAGTTTTTAATAGAACTTCAAAATCTCTGGCATATTGCGTATGTTGATTGAGGATATAGCTATAAGGCAACAATACCGAATCAAAATCATAAACTTGTAAACTTTTTAGGTGCATTGCTGCAATAGTCAGACCGTGACCTGTTACGCCAATATATTTAACCAAGCCCTGTTCCTTGGCTTCAATGGCTGCTTTGAGTGCGCCATCTGGCCCCGTTGCTTCTTCCCACTCTTGTGGGTCAACCAAGTTATGTAGTTGCAAGAGGTCTACATGATCTACTTCAAGACGTTCTAAGGATTTATGGATTTGCTCTTTGGCTTTAGCATAGCTGCGTTCACCTGTTTTAGTTGCTAGAAAAAAAGTATTGGGATAACGCTTGAGCCAGGGTGCAATACGAAGTTCGGCATCGCCATAACTAGCTGCGGTATCGATATGGTTAATGCCGTGTTGGATAAGCAAGTCAAGAGTTTTATCAGCGTCAGACTGGGAAACACTACCTAATGATGCACCACCAAAAATGGCTTTGGTGCTCTGGTGATTGGTACGTCCAAAAGTGAGTTTAGAAATCATATAAACCTCGTTTCTTAATTAATATGCGATTTTAACTCGTCCAATGTTAAAGGTGGGTCTTTACGATGTAACATTGCGTGGCAGTTGGGACAAACTGGTCGCAAATCGGTTTTTGGATTAACAATATACTCTCCGTTCTGGGAAGATATTGGCACTAGATGATGGACATGTATAAATCCTCTACCAATTTCACCATATGTTTCTTCAAATGAGAATTTACAAATTACACATTTATAACCATATAGGTCTAGACAGACTTGCCTTGCTTGGGGATTTCGCTCATAAACATTATTGATTACTCTTCTCAAAGTACCCTCAATAAATTCTGTCTCGTCAGAAATCGATGGTTTAGTCGACGAAACTCCTGTATTACTACCATAAGTTGGTAAGGGCAAGGCCATATTTAGAATGCGACCTAGCTCCACTACAAGCTCTGAAGAGTGTCCCATTTTTGAACCCCGATTAAACGGCCCTTTAGTGGCTGCACGTATAAGCGCAAAATGGGCTTGCTTAGCCTGTGCCAAATTTGTAGCAAATTCTTCTAAAGGTTCATAGTCTAATTCGATTAATACAGATGTTTTTACTGGATGATAGTAATAATCTCGACCCTCAATAACCAGCATTGGCACATTTGAAACAAATTCAGGTGACAACGTATTTCTATCTACAATCAAACGAAGATAATTATCCATCATCGTTAATACTTCAATAAATCCAGCATTCAGGCGTATCCCAGTTGGATAAGGAGTCACGCCCCACTTATCAGGTGCACAATGGTTTGCAAAAACGATTGCTTCAGCAATAAAAGGAAATAATATTTGTTGCAAATCGGGTGGAAATTCTAAATTGACAGTTCTAGGCATTCCAATCACACCTCAATGAAAACGTTAACCTTAACTTTGCTCCTTTACTTTGACTATCTTATATGCCCAAATAAGTAGCCTGCACCGCCGGGTCTTTCCGTAACCGCTCAGCCGTATCTGATAACACCACTCTACCACTTTGCAACACATACCCACGGTTAGCAATCTGCAAGGCCATATGGGCATTTTGTTCTACTAACAAAATGGTGTAACCCTCTTTTTGAATCCGTTGAATCGTTTCAAAGACAAAATCTACCAATACTGGAGCTAAACCCATTGAAGGTTCATCTAACAATAAAAGTTTGGGGCGAGACATCAGGGCTCTGGCAATAGCTAACATCTGCTGTTCTCCCCCACTCATGGTTCCGGCATATTGCTGTTTGCGTTCGCCCAGACGTGGGAAGAGTTGATACATTTCTTCCATGGTGTCACGCATTTGCTTATCAGCTTTGCGGCTATAGGCTCCAAGCTCGAGGTTTTCCTGCACAGATAGGCTAGCAAATACACCACGTCCTTCAGGGACCAAGGCAATCCCTTTTGAAGGCAGTACATCTGCCCTGGTTTGGGTGATGTCTTCATTTTGATAACGGATACTGCCAGTGCGTGAATGCATCAGTCCAGCAATGGTTTTAAGCGTTGTTGATTTACCAGCACCGTTAGAGCCAATCAACGAGACAATCTCACCAGCATCGACCTTAAATGAAATATCTTTTAGGGCGTGGATATTGCCGTAGTAACTATTAATGTTGTTTACTTCCAAGAGTGCCATGTCTAGTGATCTCCCAACTTGATATTAGCGTCAGCAGCCGCACCTTTACCCAAATAAGCTTCAATGACCACAGGGTTGCCCTGAATATCTTTAGGTTCGCCCTCAGCAATTTTTTTGCCATAGTCAAGTACTGTGATATATTCGGATATCCCCATAACGACACGCATATCGTGTTCTATTAGTACTACTGTGGTTTTTAGCTCAGTACACAATTTTTCAATAAATTCTGTGGCATTGGCGGTTTCGCTAGGGTTCATACCGGCAGTTGGTTCATCTAACAAAATAAGCTCGGGTTTACTGGCTAAGGCTCTGGCAATCTCGAGGCGGCGTTGTTCACCATAAGAAAGATTTTTAGCCAGCATATCTCCTTTACCTTTTAAGCCTACAAACTGCAAAAGCTCTTTGGCTCTATCTTCAGAGTCTTTGGTTTCTTTGCGGGTAGCAGGTGTACCAAGAATAGCTCCCATCCAGGAGGTTTTCAAATGGCTTTCCTGACCCACCATCACATTTTCCATAGCGGTCATATTATTAAACAAGCGGATATTTTGGAAAGTTCGGGCAATTCCCGATCTGGTAATTTGATCAGGGTCTTTTTGGTGAATCGGTTTACCATTAAAGATAATTTCACCCTGAGTGATTTTGTAAAAACCCGTGATGCAATTAAAAAATGTAGTCTTGCCTGCACCGTTTGGGCCGATAATGCTCGAGATTTTACCTCTGGGAATTTGAAAGTCTAAATTACTTAAAGCCGTAAGTCCACCAAAGCTTTTGGTCATGCCTTTAGCATAGAGAATAGTGTCACTCATTGTGCCACCTGACCTTCATTTTGGGTTTCACGCTGTTTAATTTTGGAAGGAACAAATCCATCAGGTTTTCTTAACATCATAAAAATCAGCAAAGCTCCGTAAAGCAACCAGCGAAATTCTGAAAATTCACGTAAGAGTTCAGGTAGTCCAATCAGGGCTAAAGCCCCAATAATGATTCCTAGATTGCTTCCCATTCCGCCTACAATAATCAGGCTTAATACGTTTATAGAAATCAGAACAATAAAACTCTTGGGGAAAACTGTGCCTACCTTGGCAGCAAAAATCGCACCCGCTAAACCTCCAGTAGCCGCACTTAAAGTAAACGCTAAAAGTTTAGACCTAGCCGTATCAATTCCCATGGCAGCAGCTACATCTTCATCTTCGCGAATAGCCATCCACTGGCGACCAATACGAGAGTTATTTAATCGTACCGAAACAAAAATAGTAAGTAAACAAGCACCTAAAACCACATAATAAAGCTGCTCTGGATTTTTAAGCTCTATACCAAAAAAGTTAGGCTTGGGAATGAATAAGATCCCTTGAGCCCCGCCGATATAGGGTTTTAACCAGTCTGAGATGGCCAGTTTACCAATGATTTCACCAAAGCCCAAGGTGGCTATGGCTAGGTAATCCCCGCGCATTTTTAATACCGGCAAGGCAAAAACAAAGCCAGTAAACATTGCCAGCAAAATAGCTACAGGAATCACCATCCAAAAATTAAATACCCCTCCACCAACATTCATAGCACTAGTGGTCGTCAATAGAGCAAGAACATATGCACCCACAGCATAGTTGGTCACAAATCCAAGATCAAGCAGACCCGCTAAGCCAATAGCAATATTAAGCCCTAAACCCATCAGGATAAAAATACCTACGGTTACCAAAATGTCACTAAGGGTACGCCCGATTAACCAGGGTAAAGCAATCAAAAAAGCTACCATTAAACTCTGCCAGACTCGAACTCCTGCCTTTTGGGTACTAGGAGATAAACCAAGATAATTCTGCCGAATTCGCTCACCGTAAAAAGCTCTGATTAAACCAATCCCAATCGCCACTGCCCACAAAACAAAGAAGGGTAATTGCTTGATAGTACTGCGGCGAAACAGCACATCCATGACATCCCTCGAGAGATTTTCTTTAAGAATCAAGGTAACGGTTTCACCAAAAAGCGCAATCATCAAAGTGATCATGGTTCCAAAGGTTAAAGCCTGGCGCAAACGCTTAGGTAAAAATGAAAGTAGTGTTGCTAACACCGCAGCTATAATTAGGGCTAGCACCAAATACAGACTTCCCAAAAATAAGCTACCTTGATTAAGCGTAATCACTTCTATCCAGTCTTTATTCAAACTAACAAAAACTGAGCGGTAATCAACCACTTGACCCAGAAGTAAAACCAACACGCTTGGAAGGGCCGTTAAAAAACCAGCCCACATACTAGCAGGCACACTCGCCCAGATACCCTGTGCAGGCATAGATTTAGCTTTTTGAGCAATCATCAAACCCGCCACAAACGCTGGAGTAACCAATAGCACTTGCCCTAAACCAACTAAGTCACGCACCAATTCTCGTCCATTAAAAACAGCCAGCATCCCAACAGCACCCACATAAAGAAGGGCTATTCCAGCTACGGCTCCAACTCGAGTGGCATAAGACCAAAGGTTTTGTTGTTCATGAGTTTCCATAATCAGGCCTTCTTCTCTGATAAACGCTCGCCCAGTAACCCTTGCGGACGGAAAATAAGCACCAGCACTAACATGGTAAAGGCAATCACATCTTTAAGCTGATTGGCTCCTGGAATACCCAGTCCTGAAAGCACTAAATTAGGCCCAATAGCTTCAATCACTCCTAAAAAAAGCCCACCCAGCATGGCCCCACGGATATTACCAATTCCTCCTAATACTGCCGAGGTAAAAGCCTTAATACCTACGATGAAACCCATAAAAAAATTGACCCCTTGAGGGCGATAAATTCCGTTAATAACACCGGCTGCACCGGCTAAGAATCCACCCAGAGCAAAGGTAAACATAATAATGCGGTCTACGTTAATACCCATCAAACGGGAAACGTCTTTATTCTCTGAAACCGCTCGCATGGCTTTTCCTAAACGGGTACGCTCGACTAGCCAGTACAAAATACTCATCAACATAAGCGCAGACCCAAACACAAACACTTGCGCTACCGGAATAGATACCCCAGCTATTTGCCAGTTTCCACTAAGTGCATTGATAGTCGGGTAAGTCTTAAAGTCTGGACCATAAAACCCACGAAATGTGTATTGCAAAAAGAAGGATGCACCAATAGCCGTGATAAGCGGAACTAAGCGATCACTATTTCGTAAGGGACGATAGGCAATTCGCTCTAATAAAATTGCTACAGTCATCGAAACAATCCCAGCAAAAGCAATCAAAATAAGAACTGCTAACACTGGATAGCCATTAAGAATACCTGACTTATTTAGAACTTCCGCTAAAAATACCGCCGAGAAAGCCCCTGCCATATAGATTTCTCCATGAGCAAAGTTAATCATTAGCAAAATACCGTAAACTAGGGTGTATCCCAGTGCAATCAAGGCATAAATACTTCCCTGGGCCAAACCCGAAATAAAAAGAGTTGTCCACTGTGCGCCAGTATATTTACCTGAAGACAGTGTGTTAAACGAACCGATAATCACCAATAAAATAATTACAATACGCAATAAATCAATAGTCAAATCAACCCAAGAAAAATTATCTCTATACTTTTTGAACATAATCTCTTTCTGTTGCAAGAGTTTAACATACTTTTAGCAGGTATAAAATCCGGTCTCACCCATCAATAATAATCAGGGTTCGGTGTTGATTATAGAAAACCTTCACAGAAAAATTACTGTCCTAAAAGTTGTTGTATTGATAATACCTGTCTCAATCACTCTTGGAAATGCTATTTTTATAGCTTGGAAAACTGAGTGTAAATAACGTTAAACAGAACTACAGACCAGAACCTAGGTTCTGGTCTGCGTAAAAGTTAAGAACTCAGCAATAGAATTCTCAGTACCAAAGATTACTGACCAGGCTTCCAAGCAACTGGCGCAGGCCAGTTACCATCAAGCTCGGCTTGGGTAATTTCAAATACCGCAATAGCTTCACCAGTAGCACAGTCACCAGTAGCATTGCAAGCGATTTGACCAATCACACCAGTGTAACCAGTCAAACCTGAAAGGGCATCGCGCATGGCTTGACGACCAATTGACAAAGTACCATCTGTATCGACGGCTACTTTTTCTACAGCGTCTAGGATCATGTTAGCAGCGTCATAAGCGTGAGCATGGAAACCACTTGGTGGAACGCCACCGAGTTCATCTGCCCAAGCGGTAAGCAGTTTATCGTAGGCTTCACCTGAAACATAAGGTCCGGACATAAACACACCTACAGAAGCAGCTCCAGCAGCTTCGGGGAAGCTATCTGAGTAAGCTGCGTCAGCACCCATCAAAACCGTGTTTTCTAAGCCGGAAATGGTTTTGGCTTGCGCTGTAAAGAAGTCAGCTTCGGGTTGGAAAATGGGGAAGTAAATAACATCTGGACTAGTTGCTGCAATCTCAGTCAAGATAGCAGTCATATCCGTATCACCAACATTTATTGCCCCTTGGAAAACAACTTCGCCACCAAGTTTGGCAAATTCTTCTGCCATTACAGCTTGCAAACTTTCGGCATAAGGACTGCCGTCGTGCACGGTGGCTACTTTTTTGAAGCCTTTAACCGTGTAAGCAAAGTCAGCAGCAATTTTGCCCTGGAACAAATCATTGTGGGCTGTGCGGTAGTAACCAGCTTGCCAGATACCACCCTTGTCAGCGTCAGCTTCGGTAAGTCTTGGGGCAGTATTAGATGGCGAAACCATCAACATGCCAGCTTCGCTGATAATTGGCAAGGCAGCGGCAGCTTCTGAGGAGCAGCTACTTCCTACAATGCCTACAATGCTGGTATCAGCAGCCAAACGCTGAGCAGCAGCTTGTCCACCTTCGGCAGAGCAAAGGCTATCTTCGCCAACAAGTTCGATTTCACGACCTAAGAATTCGCCTCTTGCACTAATAGCCAACTTAACCCCACCCAAGGAATCTTCACCCAAGAAGGCTGTCCCACCGGATGTGGTGAGCATATAAGCCAAGACAATCGGATCATCAGGTCCAACTTCGATACAACCCAGCGGATCCGAACACTCTTGTGCTTGTGCAAAAGCAGCAGCTAGCAACAAAGCCACCAACATAGCTAGTTTCTTCATTCTTCCTCCTATGCTATCACCAGGGTTTGTTTATACCCAGTTCAAATGTGATGCTCTAGCATCATAACCATGCCCCCAAAAGGTGTCAATGTGCCAGAGGCATCTTTACTTCATAAAACCTTGATTTTTGTTGGTGTGTTAAAGTTTTTTTTAACATATTTACATTTAATGAGGTCTTTTTCTAGAATGCCTTCATAAAAGTGATACGCTGCATACAATTAAACCGTACAGGAGAAGATAATGGCACTAAGTCAAGCCGATGTTAAGCAAATTTTAAAAGAACAAAATGTCAAATTTTTGCGCCTGCAATTCTCTGATATTATGGGTCATAACAAAAATGTGGAGGTTCCTGTTTCGCAGTTTGGTAAAGCCCTCGAGGGCGAAATCACCTTTGATGGGTCTTCCATTGAGGGTTTTACCCGCATTGAAGAATCCGACATGCTCCTTAAACCCGACTTTGCAACCTTTTTGGTTTTTCCCCAAACCATAGAAGGCGGTGAGCAAGGCAAAGTCGCCCGTCTGATTTGTGATGTAACTCACCCGGATGGTAAACCCTTTAGTGGCGACCCACGCTACGCTCTAAAACGGCAGGTTGAAAAACTGCAAAAGTTGGGCTTTGACAACTTGTATGCCGGACCCGAGCCTGAGTTTTTCTTATTCTTGCGTAACACCGATGGTGTACCCACCACCATTACCCACGACAGTGCTGGTTACTTTGATCTAGCCCCCATTGATTTAGGCGAAGAAGCCAGGCGCGATATGGTCAATGCGCTGGTCGATGTTGGATTTGAAATTGAAGCCGCCCATCATGAGGTAGCACCAGGCCAACACGAAATTGATTTTAAGTATGCTGACGCGCTGACCACGGCTGACAACATCACCACCTTCAAACTGATTATCAAACGGGTGGCCTTAAAACACGGACTTCACGCCACCTTTATGCCCAAACCTGTAGCAGGTATTAGCGGCTCTGGAATGCACATGCATTTATCTCTTTTCAAGAACGGCAAAAATGCCTTTTATGATGAAAAACCCGCCCTACAACTTTCTAAAACTGCATTACAGTTTATTGCTGGACTACTAGAACACGCCGACGAAATGGTAGCCATCACTAACCCACTGGTCAATTCTTACAAACGCCTAACCCCAGGCTATGAAGCCCCAACCAATGTGGCCTGGTCAGCCTCTAACCGCAGTGCTATGGTACGTGTACCTGCCAAACGCGGTTCTTCGACACGCTGTGAACTTCGCATTCCTGACCCGTCTTGCAACCCTTATCTGGCACTTACAGTCATGCTGGCGGCAGGGATGAGTGGGATTCAGCAAAACCTGACTCCTCCCCCACCCATCCAGCGCAACATTTATGATATGTCAGTGCGTGATTTACGCAAGCACAAGGTCAAAGAGTTACCAGGAACCCTGCGAGAAGCCATTCATATTATGAAGCGCAGCCGCGTGATTAAAACCGCTTTAGGAGATCATATTTTCGACCACTTTGTAGATGCTAAAACCCTCGAGTTTGATAACTACCGAGTGACAGTGCATAACTGGGAGTTAGAGCAGTATTTGGCAGAGTATTGAGGAGCTTTATGCTAGGATGTACTTATGCCCACTGATTATTCTGATCCTTGAGACTTCTTAACTTTGCCCAAAGAAGAACGAGGATAAAAATAGTGAACCCCTTACCCAAACGCGGTGAGATTTGGTTGATTGACCTCGAGCCTACAAAAGGTGATGAACTCAAAAAGCAACGGCCAGCTATTGTTATTAGTTCCGACACCTTACAAACACGCTCAGTTTCTCTAAGCAGATTTATAAGAAAAATGGGCAATATTGAACAAGATACTTTATCAAGAATCATTGCTAGCTTGGTTATTGCTGTCGAGTATTAAATGACAAAACCTTTGAGCAACTCTCTCACTGTTGTCGGCATTGACCCCGGCATCGCCAACTTAGGCATCGGGGCAGTAAGGCAAGAAGGTAGCAAAACCATTCTTCTCAATGCCCAACTCATTCGCACTCACGCCCACGAAGAACCCAGCGCAAGACTCCTTACCATCTACACAGAAGTCAAAGGGTTCTTGCAAGTTCATAAACCCCAAGCTTTAGCTTTAGAAGCTCAATATTTTCATCACCAAAGAGAGGTTGCCTTTAAGGTGGTCAGGCCGTTGGGGTTTGTTTACTAGCGGCGGGCGAATTAAATATACCCATTTTTGAATATGGACCCTTGCAAGTTAAGCAGTCTCTAGTAGGTACAGGCCGCGCCGATAAAACACAAATCATGTTTATGGTTAGAGCCTTACTAAATTTAACCAAACCCCTCGAGTCCCACCATGTTGCTGACGCGCTGGCTTTAGCCCTTACCTATTTGAGTTTTTATAAAATCAATAGTCTAAAGGAGAAAGTGAAAAGTGAAAAGTGAAAATCTTTATCCTTTACCCTTTATCCTTTTTACTTTTAACTGGATGCTTTGCCACTTGCTTGGCTTTGGATAGCCTCGAGTTTTTAACTGCTGGTTTCGCTGTCACTTTAACAGCTTTTGTAGCTGTAGCTTTAACAGCTTTTTTAGCAGGAGCTTTGATAAGTTTATTCAGTTCATAACCACTCTTAATTTCAGCTTCAGCAAAGGCAGTGATCAATGGCTGCAAATCTATAGGCTTGGAATCTGCATTGGACTCGAGCCATGCTGCACCTACTAAGCTGCTTAGCAAGGCATGATAGGCCTCTTGATTAAAGAAGGTCTTGTCTTGCCACTGGTTGACCCGTAAATACTGTTTTACCTTGGGGTCAGCAAGTAGTTTAGATAAAATGCTAGAAGCTGTTGCTTTTTCGGTAAAGAGTTTTTTATGGTTAAGCGTAAGGTCTATCACATCACCATCTACTAATCTAAATAGTCGCCAGGTCTGAATCCACTTTGCACCAAGAGGTAACACCGCAGCTAACATTAACTGTTGTGGACGTAAATCTTCTTTCAGAGCAAACGGCTGGAGTAATTTTTCAGGATAATTATCTAAAGTCTTAACCAAATCTAGAACCCTAGCAAGAGCCTTGCTTTCTTGTAAAGCCGTGAGGGTTAAACTATACTCTTTAGCCTGACTCAAGATATCTTGATAGGTTTGCTGCACGACTTTATCACTCGAGGCTTTTGGTAATTGCAAGAATTGCTTAAAGGCCTGATGGAGCGGCATTAAACGCAAGTCCTCTTTGGCATCATGAATATTAGGAACTCCTTGCCAGCCAATCTGGTCATAGAGTGCCTGAAGTGTTCCATCGGCATCATAGACTTCGTGAATATCGGTTAACACACGGTATTTGAAGGCCTCGAGTTCAAAATAAAGACCACGCCTTTGCACGTCACGGCTTTGCCGAATAAAATCTAAACCTGCAATATGATCCCGCAAAACTACAAAATGATGCTCATCGCCATGAATCCTTAAAGCCTCATGAATATCACGATGAAAAAGATTTCCTGAGGTTTTATCTTTAATAGCGGTCGAGCGTTTAACCCAGCCTTTGGCTGAAGAAAACTTATTGTTAAAAACAAAAAGCGAGCCTTTATTATCATAGTGATTTGAGTAGGCGAAGACATCTTCATTGACATGACCTTCGGGTGTATAAAAATCATAAAGGGCAAAGTTGTCAACTTCAGCAAACTCGGCACGGCGATGCAAGAGCGGGAACACTTCGCGGTAGTGGCGGTCAATCAACCACTGATCAGGAAGCTCATTATATTTAGCACGGCGGTATTCCATGCCATATTTTTCGGTATACCCTTCTATCTGACCATGACCATACATTGGCAATCCAGGCATGGTAGACATCATGATGCACACCCCAAAATATTTATCCTCTTTACCAAATTGATGCACAGCCGTTTCTTCATCAGGGTTATTCATAAAGTTGACATAGCGTTTTAGAATATCGGGGTCAAACTCTAAGGTGTTCTTTATAAGCTGGCGATAGTTCTGGTTATCCTCACGTTTGAGCATATTCATAAAAGCACTGTTGTAAACACGGTGCATTCCCAGCGTGCGAACAAAGTAACCTTCCATCATCCAAAAGGCTTCAGCTAAAAGAAGTGTGTCGGGTACTTCTTGGGCTACGCGGTCAACCACTTCACGCCAAAACTCTTGTGGAATCAGTTTGTCAAATTCCTCATTGGTCATGCTGCCATAAGCAGCCCTCGAGGGAATATCGCCACCGGTTCCGGGTTCTGGAAACCAAAGACGTTGAATATGTTGTTTGGCCAAGGTCATAGCTGCGTCAAAACGAATGATCGAAAATTTTCTAGCTACATGAAAAATAGTTTGAATCACTGCTTCTCTGGTAGCTGCACTTAAGTAATTAAGCTGCGCAGTATCATTCCACGGAAAGCTGGTTCCGTCATTGCCATGATAGATGTAGTTAGCTTCACCGGTCCAACGATCTACACGCTTAAAAACAACGGCTGCGTCACTGTTATCGTAGTAGTGGTCTTCAAGAAAAATCCCTACCCTCGAGTCATTGGAAAGGTCAGCCCCATTAAAGGTGTAGCTTGGATAGGGCGGATGATCAAGCTGCAAGAACCAATCCGGATGTTCAACCACCCAACGAGCATCAATACCCACATGGTTAGGAACCATATCGCTAGCCAAACGAATTCCACGTTGATGTGCTCGGTCACGCAAACTTTCATAAGCCGCGTCTCCACCCAAATCATTAGCGATGGCGTAATCATGGAGCGAGTAAGCCGAAGCCACCGCATCGGGTTGACCGCGCATGTGTTTGATTTTTCTCGAGGCTTCACTGCGTTCCCACAGCCCAATCAACCACAGTCCATTAAAGCCCCTACGGGCAAGTTCATCGAGTTCTTGGTCGGGTACTTGGTCTAAGCGGTGAATATCTTGTTGATATTGCTTAGAAAGCTGGTCAAGCCATACATAGGTGCTCTTGGCCAGCATGACTACTTTTGGCATCCACGATGAATCGGTACTAAACCGTTCATACTCATCGCGTTTACGACCCGAGGTACGGCTAAACATTTCACCAGACAAGGCTTCTTTGGTTAAGACTGGTGCAGGAAAATTGCCGGGATGCCCACCCCAACCGGGCTTACGCTCTTCTTTAAGAATATCTATGGTTTGCAACACACGGCGCATCAGGGTTTCAAAACGTTGACCCAACAAAGGTAGCTTGGCCCAATTGACGCGGATGTACTCGAGTTGCCCTTCTAGTGAATCTGGGCTGGCTAAGGCTGGGGCTCGAAGCATTTCAACTAATGAACCCAACCCTGCGGCCATAGGTGGCTGGGTAGCAAAGAAACTCGAGAGGTTCTGAATCACGCCGCGATAGGCGGTCTGGGTTTCTAAAGCGGTGTCATCAAAAAGCTCTGAAAAGCGTTGAAGAGCTGGATTTTCATTGGCTAACCACAACATCAAGGATTCTTCTAGAACCACTTCGCGGTGTGAAACCCCACCCGAAGAACGCTCTAAGTATTCATCCGCGCCCATCAGCCCCTTATAAATTTCAGTAGAGGGAAACTCGCTTACAAAACGGTGCTGGGTTTCCAAAAAAGGCTCGAGGGTAATCTTCTCTTGGGCAAAAACCAGGGCCTGACTCATAGCTCGTGGATTGACAGTCTCGAGGTAGCTATCCACCACCATATGCAATATCTCATCTAAAAGCCCTGCAGCATATAAATCGCCGGCTTTAACCGAACGCTCAGGATATTTATTGGCATGTCGCACCTGATTCATGCTATGTGCCAATTTTTGGGCCATCCCTACATCAGCAAAGAGGACGGTTCCATGTAATGAAAATAGTGTTTCTTCAACACTATAACGCTGTCTTGCAGCTCGAGAAATATGAAACTCTCTAAGGGGCCGCTCACATTGCACAAAATAATTAAATCGTTGTTGCCAGGCCATAGTTTCCTCATTCCTTAATTGAATCAAAGTGTAGTTAGATTAACATGTTTACAGGGGGTATCATCCCGTTAAAGAACCTTCAGTAGGGGGTATCATCTCGTTAAAGAACCTTCAGTAGGAGGTATCATCTCGTTAAAGAACCGTCAGTAGGGGGTACGCTTCGCTCAACCTTCGGACTAGCATCTCGTTATAACAGCCCTGAGCAGAAGGTAGCACCTTATTATAGAACCGTCAGTAGGAGATAGCAAGCATTCCATTAGCATATGGCTAAGGCTAATTGTAAACGAGATGCTATAGCACTCTAAGAGCTAGATGCTACATTTATCTTTCCAAAAAAGCCGTCCAGAACAGTAAATCTATAACTGAGTTTGTCTATGACCAGATAATACCTGCTGTAATCTTATGACCAGAACTTGTCCTGAAGAATTTGAAGGATAATACCTGCTATATCCTACGACTACGACCAAATAATACCTGCTATATCTTACGACCAGATAATACCTGCTATATCTAGTGAGAAGCGAATGAAGGACTATATTTGGCACACTCATCTTGAAGATAGTACAGTAAAGCCATGCGTTTTTACCGCTTTTTGTTCTGGCTCATCTTTTTAGTGAGCTGCGCTACCGAAACACCCGAAGCAGCTACGGCTCTAGATATTAAAGTAGATGCCCTGCCTCCTGCCTATATCAACGAAACCTATACTGCCACGATTCGCGCAGTCGGTGGACTTACGCCTTATACGTTTAAGCTTTCAAAAGGCACTTTGCCCCCAGGGCTTTCCTTGCAAGGGGGAGAAATTCGGGGAACCCCAACTGAAGAGGGTGAGTTTACCTTTACTATTAGTGTTTCAGACGGGAAATTATCTTCAACTTTTGAAGAGTACACCCTCAGTGTCACCCCGCCACCACCTGCTGAGATTACCTTTAATGTTCCATTAACCGAGGTTCAACGCCCTATCACGTTACGCAGTGAGATTAAGAAAGCCAGGGGGCTGCAAGGGTTTCGCAGTTTAATCAAATGGGATAGTAGTTTATTTAAATTAGTACCAGGTAGCATCAAACGCCATAACGAAGCTTATCTTCTTTTTTACGAAGAGGCTCCTGGTCAATTGCGAGTAGATGTAGGCATGGTGGGTGGAACCCTAACCGGCGATAGAAACATTTTTGAGTTTACCCTCGAGCCCCTCGAGACCTCCACCTTGCAACTCACCATCGATACAGAGTACATCGGTGAAAATAATCAATATCACCATGCCACCACCAATGAAGGCACCGCCCCCCAAGAAACCCAAGACCCTGATACCGAGCAAGACCCCAATCAAGACCCAGGGGGAGAATAATGGCTTTTTTTAGGAGGAAGAAGAAAGCATGTCCTGAGCCGTGCCGAAGGGGAGGAAGAAGAACATCACTCTTTACTCTTTACTCTTTACTCTTTACTCTTTACTCTTTACTTTCTATAGCCTCTGCCACCACCTACAAAACCCTGACTCTAGAAGATATGGTCGATCAAGCCGAGGTTGCCTTTTATGGCAAAGTAACCAAGGTCGAAGTTATTGAGCGCGATAAAGAGCCTTGGACACAGGTCACATTTACTGTTACAGAACCCTTGCTAGGTACAGAAAAAGAGGCTACTGAAATTCTCAATTTTTATGGTGGAACACTCGATAGTGGGCTTAGTTTAACCGTTAATCTTATGCCACAATTTTTTGCAGAAGAAGAGATTTTAATTCTGGCTTACAAAGATGATTTTCATTCTCCTATTGTGGGTTTTAGACAGGGCTTATGGCGCAATCAGGGTCAAGGATTTAAGGATGAAACCGGGCGCATTTTAAGTTTAGTAGATGGCAAACTTGAGCTTGATGGCTCTGGTGGCGGCAACGAAGGCATCCTGCGAACTCTAAAAGAAATGCTCGAGAATAGGAGTACACAATGAGAGGGAAAAGGGAAAAGGGAAAAGGGAAAAGGGAAAATCTTTTCACTCATTGCTCATTGCTCATCACTCATCACTTTATACTTTTTACTCTTTACTTCTTACTTTCTACCGCACTTGCTGTCACCTACCAAACCGATGCCTCGGGTGGCCCTGAAACGCTAGCTACCGAAGTCACTGAGGGCTTTGAGGCCTGGAAGGCCTTAGATGATAAGCTCGAGGTCTCCTCTGTTGAAGAAAACCCTGAGTCACTTTTTCAGTATGGTACACCTGAACGTTTTAGTCCTGATACCTTATCGATTACAGTTCAACGCCAGCAAGAATCACGCCAACTCATTCACTTCATTAGCCCTAATGCAGAAAACCGCAAACGGATTTTGCTCCATGAAGTTGGCATTGCTATTGGCTTAACCCCACAAACTGAACTCAGCCTAAGTACGCCAGCACAACCCACCAGTGAACCCTTGCCTGAAACACCTACAGACACCAGTGAACCCGTTGCCGAAAATCCCGATTCGACCCAAGAGGGTACAACCGATAACACGACTCAAACTGAATCAACCACTAGCCCTGAACCAACCGAAGAATCTACTGAAAATACTGAGGCAACAGAAAATACTGATACTACCCAAGAGGAATCAACCGACACTACTACCTCTGAAGGAACACAAGAAGAATCTCAAGAGCCAACTGATTCCACAACCACCGAAGATACTCAAGAAGATACGTCTACTTCAGACTCGAGCACTGAAACATCACAAGATGCAACCACGCAAGGAACTACAGAAACAGGCGATGTTACACCCTCAGAAACGACTCCCGAAGCACCTGCAACAACTATCAAAGCTTGGGAAACAGTCATGAATCCCAGCATCAATGCTGATGATAAAACCGAGCTTGGCGAGGGTGAAAAAGAACTTTTAAAGCTCTTAAATCTTTTTGCCAAGGAAGATATCAATAAAGACGGCAACATTAACTTTTATGACCTTGTAGCCATTTCACAGGCTTTTGGTCAGCGCAATGTCAATGACTCCTCAGATATCAATAAAGATGGGCTTGTAAATCAGGCTGATGTTGATTTATTGCGTAAAGCCTATACCTTCTCTGACCCTTCCACAACTGCGCCTGGACAAAGCACCCCTGAAAATCCTGAGGGTCAAACTGGGCCTGAACTTCCTGAGGGTGAACCCCCAACGGATACAAATACTGATAATGAATAACTCATTTTGGACAAATGAGCCAATCTGCGCTATAATGCTCTAAAGATGATCAAGTACCAACCCACCTCACTGGTTCAGGCTCTTTAGCCTTTATTAAGCGTGAGATTTTTATTTTTTCCCTTAAAACAATTCAGCAGCCGTATGGCAAAAAGGAGTGTTCACCATAGAAAAGGTTCATGGTAAATTAACTGGTCTAAAAACCAATCAAGTCAAACGTTTAAGCAATCTTTACCGCCGTCGTTTAGCCCCCGAAGTGTTAGTGACCCAAGAATTAGCTAGAGAACTCGGGGAACTCAGTATTGAACTTAATAAACCCGTATGCCTGCTTATTGATAGGCGTGGGCGGGTTATTACTGTTTCTGTAGGTGACGCTTCAGAAACGCCATTACCTACCCTCTCTGGTGAGTCAGAGTCTCGTTTATATGGTCTTAGACTGGTACATACCCATCTTAAACCTAACGGGCTTTCACAAAGCGATTTGTCTAAACTCTTCCTAAACCGCCTTGACGCAATTGCTGCTATTGATATAAGCACCAATAACAAGGGAGCGGTTGTGCTGGGCAGCTTGCATTTGGCGCAAATCGCGCCCTTGACGGCCCAAGAAGAAGACTGGATTATCGAGGCACCGATGTCTGTGCAAAAAGCAGAGAGCCTTGATATTTTGGCTAGAACTGAGGCCCTCGAGCAAGAACTCTCAAGAAATAGGAAAGCGCGTGAAGTCAAACGTTCTTCAGAAGAACGCGCTGTCCTAATCGGCTTAGAAACCAACGAAGGTTATAGCGAAGCTGAATCAAGACTCGATGAACTATCTGAACTGGCCCGCAGTGCAGGCGCAGTAGTGGCTTACAAAACCTTACAGCATCGTCAGGAAGTTGACCCACGCACCCTGATTGGTCGGGGTAAATTACAAGATTTAATCTCCAAGGCCTATCACGAAGATGCAGACATGCTTATTTTTGACCGCGAACTTAACCCTGCGCAAGCCAGAGAAATCGAAGCCGAAACCAACCTAAAAATCATTGACCGCACCCAACTTATTTTAGATATCTTTGCTCAAAATGCCAAAGGGCGCGAAGCCCAAGTTCAAGTAGAACTAGCCCAACTGCAATATCAGTTGCCGCGCCTGATGGGTCAAGGTGAAGCCATGAGTAAACTAGGCGGTGGCATCGGCACACGCGGACCTGGTGAAACCAAACTCGAGGTTGACCGCCGAAGAATCCGTAACCGCATTGTGATGCTAGAAGAATCTGTTAATGAAATCAGCCAGCGTCGGGCCGAAACCCGCAAGAGCCGAAAACGCAGTCAAACCCCGTTGATTGCTCTAGTTGGCTACACCAACGCAGGTAAATCAACTTTGTTTAATGTCTTAGCCAAAGCTGATGTTTTAAGCCAAGATAAACTTTTTGCTACGCTGCGCCCCACCACCCGTGAAGGCTGGTTGCCTAACTTGGGTGAATGGGGAAGCAAAGTGCTCTACACCGATACAGTAGGCTTTATTCGTGATTTACCCGATGAACTGGTCAATGCCTTTAGAGCCACGCTAGAAGAACTTCATCATGCTGATATTTTGTTGCATGTAGTTGATGGTGCAACTCCGGGCGCACCAGACCGTGTAGACGCGGTTGAACGTATCTTGGATACTTTAAATATAGAAATTGAAAGACAAGTAGTCATCAACAAAGCCGATTTAACTGACCCTGGTACCTTAGCTCAACTACAAGAACGCTATAAGGCTATTAGTGTTTCTGCTGTTACTAAACAAGGGCTTGACGACTTAAAACAAATGTTGGCGGTGACCCTCGAGAAACAAAAACATTTGCCCCTAGCAGCCTTTGTAAGTGAACTCGAGCCGTCGTTAGGGCTAAATTAACTGTCATTGCAAGTTGACGTTTTATGGAACTGGCACTTTCTTTGTCACTTCGACTGGAGCAAAGAGCAGTAACGATGCATTCATCCGTACCGACATCGATAGTAATAAATAACAAACCGCTCTTTGCGGAATGGAGAAGTCTAGGGCAGGAGGCAAGAAGCACCTTGGCAGAGCCAACACCCAACCCATAAGATGCCTCCATTCCGCTAAAGCCTGCCCTAATGCATAGAAGGGCTCCAAGTCGGTATGACACATGAAAGTTAGGGTTGAGAAAGCCCTGATAGTATAGGGTTACAATAACCCCACATGAACATCCCGGAATTCATAGCCTATTGGGCACAACACGCCAGTGACCCTACCGCCACCGAACGCGCTAGTGCCCAAAGCCACTTTAGAGATTTATGTGACGCACTTAGCATAGACCCACCCAGAGGCGCACATTACACCTTTGAAAAAGCTGTCAAGAAACTAACCAGCGATAAAAAAGGCTTTGCTGATGTCTGGAAACGTGACCACTTTGGTTGGGAATACAAGCGCAAAGGCGCAGACTTACGCAAAGCCTATGAACAGCTTTCACTGTACCGTGATGATTTAGAAAATCCACCTTTGTTGGTGGTTTGCGATTTAATCAAGTTTGAAATCTACACCAACTTTACTGGCACAAACCCCAAACAATACAGCTTTAGAATCGAAGATTTAACCAGACCTGATATTCAAATCCTGCTCAAGGCCTTATTTACTGACCCTGATAAGCTAAACCCAAAATACCAAAGCGAAAAAGTCACCCAAGAAGCCAGCAAAAGCATTGGCAAAGTAGCCCAGAGCTTGCAAACCAGAGGGCATGACCCACAAAACGTAGCCCACTTTATGATGCAGTTGGTCTTTGCCTTCTTTGCTGAAGACACTGAACTTTTGCCCAAAAAACTGGTCAGCCGAATTTTAGAGAAAACCGCCCAACGCCCTGACCGCGCTCAGAATTATTTAAGCGAACTCTTTAGGGCTATGAGCACTGGTGGCGAAGTGCTTTTAGAGGATGTTCCCTTCTTTAACGGCGGTCTCTTTGAAGGCAGCGAAGCCCTACCTTTAGAACCTAGTGATATAACGCTACTCCTAAACAGTGCCAAGCTAGATTGGGCCGAAGTCGAGCCTGCAATTTTTGGCACACTTTTTGAGCGCAGCCTAGACCCCAGCAAACGCGCTCAACTAGGCGCACACTACACCAGCCGAGAAGACATTTTGGGAATCATCAATCCAGTGATTTTAGAGCCGCTAAAAGACGAATGGAAACTGTTGCGTGAACATATTCAAAACTATCTTGAGAACCCCAAGAAAGGTAAAAACGCTCAGGTTGAAAACGTCTCTAAACCGATCAATACATTTTTAGAAAAACTGCACACCCTGCGAGTGCTTGACCCAGCTTGCGGTAGCGGAAACTTTTTGTACGTGGCTATGCAAGGCCTGCTAGATTTACAACGAGACGTTCTCAATTTTGCTATAGAAATAGGCGAGCCGCCACTGCGCCAGTTTGTAAGCCCTGAACAGTTTTATGGTTTAGAACTTAACCCGTTTGCTCAAGAGCTAGCTAGCATAGTGGTGTGGATTGGCTACTTGCAGTGGAAACGTGCCAATGGTGGAGCCAACCAAGACACGCCCATCTTGCGAAAGCTAAACACCATTCAACTGCATGATGCCTTGCTAAACCCAGATGGCACAGAAACCGAGTGGCCAGAAGCCGAGTATATTGTGGGCAATCCACCCTTTTTAGGCAATTACAAAATGCGACAAGAATTAAGTGATGCATACGTTGAAAAAATTTATGCACTATACAAAAAACGAGTACCCAACAAAGCAGATTTAGTCTGTTATTGGTTTGAAAAAGCTCGGGCGCAAATAGAAGCTGGTAAAACTAGTCGTGTTGGTCTAATCGCCACAAACAGTATTCGACAACCTATGAATCGTCCAGTATTGAATCAAATCAAAGAAACAGGCGATATTTTTATGGGCTGGAGTGATGAGCCTTGGATTTTGGATGGTGCGGCAGTACGGGTGAGTATAATTGCCTTTGACAAAGGGAAACAAAAACTAAAGCAATTGAATGGGATTTCTGTTGTGGCAATCAACCCTGATTTGACAAGTCATGCAGATATTACCTCGGCAAAAATCCTTAAAGAAAATTTGGATAAATGCTTTAAGGGAATAGAGCCAGGTGGCTCTTTTGATATACCAGAAAATACTGCTAAAATCTGGCTACAATCACCGAACCAAACAAACATTAGTAATTCCGACGTAGTAAAAAAGTATGTAGCAGCAAAGGACATTATGGGTACGTCAGCAAAACGATGGGTTATTGATTTTAATGACTTACCTATAGAAAAAGCACAAGAATATTTAATCCCTTTTGATTATGTTCTAAATAACGTTAAACCTGAGCGAGATAGTAATAGAGAAGCATCACGAAAAGAGTTTTGGTGGTTACACGCAAGGGCACGCCCAAATCTTAGAGCCACAATTACCCCTCTTTCAAGATATATTGTTACACCACGAGTTGCAAAACATCGCATGTATATTTGGTCAGACAAAGATTCAATACCTGCTAACTCGCTTTCAATAATTGCCTCTGAACAAGACTTTGATTTCGGTATTTTGAATAGTCAAATTCATCTTTTATGGACGTTAAAACAAGGAAGTAGCTTAGAAGATCGTCCACAATTTACAAATGAATCCTTTGAAACTTTCCCCTTCCCCCACCCATCCGACTCCCAAAAATCCGAAATAGAAAAATGGGCTAAATATCTTGATGATGTAAGGCGTGGGCTTTTAGCAAGTGACAGCAAAGCCACACTCACAGGTATCTACAACAAACTTGTAGAACTTAGAAATAACCGTGATACCTCAAGTCCTGTTTACCCGCTTTTAATTGCCCATGAAAAACTAGATGCTGCGGTGGCGGCGGCTTATGGTTGGGAGTGGCCGCTGTCTGAAGAGGAGATTTTAGAGCGGTTACTGGGGGTAAATTTTGAACGTTCTACACAAACACTTTGAAACTCATACCAACTCCTATCGCAAATGACTCAAAAGGCCACTTAGTCTGTCACTTCGAGCGGAACAGAGTGGAGTCGAGAAGTCTAGGGCACTCAACTCAGCCCAGACTCAGAAAAGGGTAAATTAAGTGCCCTAGACACCTCCATTCCGCTTCGCTCCAGTCGGTGTGACGCAGTAGAGCGAACACAGAATTCTCTTTTCAATGGCCTAAAGCAAAACTTTTGCTATGCTAAAACCCGGAGGACACAATGCCCGTTGGTAACAAAAACAAAGTGATTCAAGGTTGTGGTAGTCATCATGTAGCCGTGCAGACCAGAGACTGGGATGCTTCACTCAAGCTCTATTGTGATGTATTAGGAATGGAACTGGTCAGCGAGTTTGGCTCGAGTGAGCGTAAAATTGTGCTATTAGATATGGGTGACGGCAGCCACATCGAATTGTTTCAGCCCAAGGCTGACACTCCGCCAGGTAGCCAGGCCAACGATGATCCCATCATGCATATTGCACTAGCAACCACCGATACCCGCGCTGCCACCGAACATGTGCGAAATGCAGGTTACGAAATTACTGTTGAGCCAAAAGACTTAGTGCTGGGCCAGCTAAAAGTAACCATTGCCTTTTTCAAGGGGCCAAATGGTGAAGAGCTCGAGTTTTTTCAGACGCATTAGTCAGAAGTGGCGGCTTATGACTGGCCGTGGCGGCTTACAGAAGAAGAGTTTTTGGAAAAGTTGCTAGACCACTGTGACAACTTCGTTATAACGAGATGATTGTCCAAAGGTTGAGCGAAGCGTACCTCCTGTTGAGGACTCTTCTTTTTGCTTTTCATCGGCAAGCTCCTTATTGATTATATTTGCAAGCCGCAGTTACATTACAAGTATGTTTTCAGCTTTTGAGATGGCTTCTAATATGAAACGGGTCACATTCTAGCTGTCTGTGCAATTTGAACAAACACTAGCCCTTGATATGTTAGCCTAACAAATGTAAGGTTTTTTACAAATAAACGTTCTCTTTGTAACAAAAACCGAGTCATAGCTTTAGAGGGCTATGTCAACGTCATAGGAGGTTAGGGATGCAACGACATTGGATTGTGTTTATTCTGGGTTTGCTCTTGCTAAGTGCATGTAGCAGTAATTCAGGAACACCAAAACCTAGCGATATACAAATGAGTATTAAAACCCCCAGTAATATCACCACGGTCATGACCACCACTACGTCGGCCCTGCAAGTGATTGGGCTTATCAACCTTCCAGGGATTGCCATTACCTATAGCGTCAATGGTAGCGAAGAAAAACCAGCTACCGTCATTGATAATGCTTTTGCCTTTTTGGCCACCTTATCTGCGGGCAAAAATACCATTGCTGTAACTGCCAGAATTATTCTTTATCCGACCATTAGTTTGACCAAAACCTTTGAGGTTATCTATCAACCCACAGTTTCTGGTGGACTCACTTATGATGGTGTACTTGACCCCAACGGTCCAACTGTGACCCGCCCCGATGATGGCAATGGTCTAAGTGATGAAGATCGCACTAGCCCCTATCATGCTTATACCTTCTTTATTGCCAACAAAGATTGGTATTCGGTTTATAGTGCGCAACTTTATGATGGGTACTTGTTGCTCTATCAAGATAGCTTTGACCCAGCCAATCCTTTAGCCAATCTAGTTGGTGCCAATGATGATTTTCAAGGCGGATTTGATCCTGATGCTGAAATTCCGGGTCGTTCACGTATAAGAGCCGAACTCGAGCCTGGACAATATGTAGTTGTCACCACTGCATTCTCTACACCAACAGAAGAAGAAAACTTGAGTTTTAGCAACAACATCAGCAAAACTGATCCACCACCACCGCCCTTTGTGCTTCCTGCACCAGACGATAGCAAGTTTAATATCACCGTGCGCTTTTTAAGCAATAATGTCACGGCTGAACAGCAAGCTGTATTTGTAGACGCAGCCAATCGTTGGGCTAGCATTATTAGCGCAGACCTTGAAAATATTGATCTTGGCCCTAACCCTTTTGACATTAACCCTAATGCAGCAGCCATTACCGGCGTGATTGACGACATTCTTATTGACGCAACCTTTAGTGATATTGATGGTCCTGGTAATATCCTAGGGCGTGCTGGTCCTCAGTTCATCCGCACTGAAGGAGATGACGCACCATTAACTATTTACGGCATTATGGAATTTGATGTAGCTGAGTTTGCCCCTGGTGGATTCTTTGATGATCCTAAAGGTTATGCCGATGTGATTTTGCATGAAATGGGTCATGTCTTGGGTATTGGCACGCTATGGGATTTTACTGGCAATCTAGAAGGTTATGACCCTAATGCGCCTACTGATATTCCTGCTGGTATCCCTAACCCTGATTATGACCCACGCTTTATTGGGGCAGGAGCCGTTGCCGAATATCAAACTTTATTAAGTGCAGCAGGTAAACCTTCTGAAAGTGGTGTACCTGTTGAAAATACCGGTGGTGGTGGCAGCATTAGCAGTCACTGGCGCGAACTTACCTTTGACAATGAGCTCATGACTGGCTTTGCCTCGGGTATAGAAGTGCTTTCTAAAATGACGGCTGCTAGCTTGGGTGATATGGGTTATACCGTAAACCTGGGCTCGAGTGACATTGAAAGCTATTCGCTTCCTCCAGAGGGTATCTTTATACAAAATGCGCCCAATGCTAAAACCTATATCTATCAAGTTGATTTCTTAAAACTTTCTGGTGGTGTAGGCAGTGCTACAGGAACAGTTCAAGGCGTTGACCTCAAGATTGACGAAGCTGCTGACCCTGCTGATCCTGCTTCTAACCATCCTGTCAACTCAACTAGCGGTTGTGAGCCTGAAGACTTTGCAGGATTCACTGCTGGCAACATCGCCCTTATTCAGCGTGGTTTCTGTGCCTTTTTGGATAAAGTCGCCAATGCTGAAGCTGCTGGTGCCATCGGCGTAATCCTCTTTAATCAGGGCAATGATGAAACCCCTGCCCGCCGTGGAATCTTTGGAGCAGGCTCAACAGGTATTCCAGGTGTTTCTGTACCTTATGCTCTAGGTGTTGAACTAGCTAATACCTCAGGATTAAATGTAAGTATTGATTCTGGTTTGCCAAATCCATCGGCACTATCACTAGCTGCTCAAGCACCTAACTTTGAAGAAGACGTTCTTATGCCCATTGGCTCTATTTCTAGCAACGGAAAATTTAGACCTTTAGCTAACCGCTAAATAAATTTACAATCTGTTTAAATTAGTCAGGTACGAATTTTTAGGACAAACGGCGCACATTGCGCCGTTTGTCCAGTAATTTGTCATTGCGAGCCTCAGAGTAGGGTGTATTCAATGCTGATAAAGTTCATCTTTACATAATCCGCGAAGCAATCTCCCTTCACTGAGGTTGCTACAAAGTAAGAGCACTGAGATTGCTTCGTCGCTCGTCTACTACAAACGACCTACTAAGCATCATTTGAGACACCTTTTACCACCAAAACGCTCCTCGCAATGACAAATGGATATGAAATTTAATTCCATTCCAGCCTTGCCCTCTCCTGCCAGTATTTCTCTGGACTCTCAGAAAAATCTTCTATATCAAGAAGTGGTGCAAGCTCGAGGACTTTTACATTTGACCTAAGTTGTTCAACCGTTGCTGCACCGCTTAAAACAACATCTACCCAAGGGCGTTGTAAAACAAAAGCAATGGCAAAGGCATCTAGGCTTGTTCCGTAGTGCTCAGCATAATGGTTTAGTCTTAAAAGCTTGTCAGCAAAATTGGTGTTGGTGTTTCGCTCGGTCAAACGCCCATTGGCTAGAGCTTCTTTAATAATGATTCCCATGCCTTCGTGATGAGCAAGTTCTAGGGTCTTCCCTGCTGAAGTCTCGAGCAGATTATAGGTAGCTTGCACAGTATCAAACAGTCTTAAACCATTTCGTTCAATACGCAAGGCTTTCTCGAGCGTCATGGCTTGACCTGTTCCACTTAGTGACAAACCAATACAGATTCCCTGTTGTTTTATCTCGAGCAGTTTATCTAAAACGTCTATATTTTCTAAAACGCCAGACTCTAAAGTAGCCGAATGAATTTGATAGATATGGAGATATTTTCCCAATATTTGTTGAGTCTCGAGATATTGTTTCTCAAGGGTTTCCCTAGAATGTTCTTTGACTTCATGTTGTTTGGCTTGTACCTGCCAGTTGGCTGTATAAACATATCCCCATTTAGATGCAATCACCACATCAGCAGGGTTTTTTACAGTTAACCACTGACCCAAAAAGGCTTCAGCTTTTCCATATGAACGTGCAGCATCAAAATAACGAATGCCCAATTGGTAAGCACTGTCTAAGACCTGATGGGTTTGAACTTGCATAGGTTCAACATCAGCTTGGATTAAATCATGCTGATGACCTAGGGTTATATATCCAGGTCTACCTAAAGCTGCTAAACCCAGACCAAGGCGTGAAACCGTCAGATTGGTTTGTCCTAGCCTTCTAAACTGCATAGCACTAGTTTATACCAAGAGGATAGTCTAAAAAATAAATCAACCCTTTGTCTAAGTAAAATTTAGACAAAGGGTTGATTTATAAGCTTATTCTATTAAGCTTTATCGTTGTTTAAGGCTTTGGCTTCAGCCGTTTTCTTAATGCTGATTTGTTTCATCTGCGGAACGTTGACTGGGGTTTCATTTTGCTTGGCGGGTGTCATCACAATCCCTGCTATACGCGCACCTACACGTTTACACAACTCAACAGCTCTACGCAAATCACTGCGATTACCACTTTGGGTGCTTACTGTCAAAATAGTACTGGTGCATAAAGGGGCCAAGGTCAACGCATCAGCCACACTTAGCACTGCTGCTGAATCAATCACAATCACATCGTATTCTTTACGCCAACTCTCGAGGCAGTCATGAAATCCAACGCTTAAAAGTTCAGCAGCTTTACTATTAAACTGAAAGCTTGGAATCACAAACAAGCTGTGACTTTCGTCTAGTGGAACCCGCACCACTTCTCTGGTGGTAAGTGGATTACGCAACCACGTTTCTAAAGAGGTGTACTCGAGGCGCGAACTGGACATTTTATATTCTTTGGCAATCGACGGCTGGCGCAAGTCAGCGTCTACTAACAAAGTATGATAATTATTACGAGAATAGTTTTCTGCTAGACTCATGGCTACCGAAGTCTTACCTTCTTTTTCTTTAGGACTCGTCACCAAGATAACTTGCGGATAAACATCTGGCGCGTTGTAATGTAAGTTATTGCGAAGATAACTTACTTCTTCGCCTGGCAATTGACGTTGACCGTCTGGCAACTTAGAAAATGAGGTGAGCACTGGTAAGCCACTGGCTTTAGTAACCGCTTCAGGACTAGATAAACGGGTATCTAAGGTCTCACGCAAATGCAGAATACCGAAGCTAAGGAGCCCAGTAAGAATAGAAGCTAAGATGGTATTAAGCAAAGGGCGTGGGGCAATAGGGTTAGTTGGAATGAGGGCTGGTTCAATAATGCTTAAAAGTCCGGTGGCTGAACTGCGCAAGGCCTCAGCATAGGCAAGTTTGTCTTGCTGCTCGGCTCGCAAGTTAATCCGGCCGGTGATCTGGCTCTCCGCAGCACCCTCAACTTGCAGGGTGCGAATTTGATTATTGAGAGCTTCGATTTGCTGCTCGAGGCTTCCCATAGCCTGGGTTAAACCATCTACTGCCCGACGCTTTTCCCAGCTTATGAGGGCCGCAGCTAGGGCGTTGGCTTTGGCCGCTGCCTGTTCGGGTGAATTATCGGTGACTACAATATCCATCAAACTGCTGTCTTCGGCAGGTTCAATAAGCAAATTTATACTTTTGCTAAAGTCCTCGAGGGTTTTAGTATCTTGAGGGTTTACCTTAAGAGCTTCTGCTAATACCGGACTGCTCAATACCGCTTTACGGTAAGCACTTATATCCAGGGTTGGAACCGGCGCACTCAAAGCCCCAAAAGAACGCAAATCTGCGTTGTTTTGAGCCGCCAGAACCGTGGTGCTGGCTTCATATTGACGAGGCAAGTTTAAACTGATAAAAAACGCCAATGCTCCTACAATAGCAGCAGCAATCAAGGCCGGCACTAAGCCACGCTTGATAAAACCAATAATATTCGCCAGTGGAATGTTATCCATTAACACCTTTCAAGAGAGACCTCTAGATCCAACGTAGAACTTGGCTAGTCCCCACTAATGGTTCTCAGTCTATCTTACATAAGTCTTTTCATCAGTGATACTTATAATCTTTTAAGTTGCCAAAAATCTCACACCTAGGCCTGTAATGAGGTATTGCGCAGTCTATAGAATATAAGCTCTTATAAACTATAAAGATATGGCGGTTTGGCGACCTATCCTAGCTGTAAGTGCATGGCTAGCCTATCTTTTAGCATTTTATCGACTTCATGATATTTTGGGGGTCAGTGCTAGCTTGTTTGCCTTACCAGCCATTCTTTTGAGTGCTTGGGTTTGGGGCAAATGGGGAGGGATACTAGGTGGGGTAGCCGCCTCTACGATTACTCTTAGCTTATGGTATTACTTAGCCCCAGAAGCCGAACAATCGTTACACAAGGTTTTTGCTGATCCACATTCACGTATCATAGAAACTGTTCTTTATGTATGTACCGGATTCTTAGCAGGATTCGCCTCTAACTTACGTCACCAATTAAGTAAGTACAAAAAAGCCAACCAGCAAGCCCAATATGATCCTCTTACAGGGCTGCTCAACCGCAAGAGTTTTGAGCATCGCCTAGAAGACATGATTGCGCTTAACATGCAAAACCAAACCTTGCTGGCCGTGTTATTTCTTGATTTAGACAAGTTTAAGTTTGTCAATGACACTTATGGCCACGACATCGGAGATGAGCTTCTTAAAGCAGTGGCTCGAGTCCTTAGAGAAAGCGTTCGAGACGGAGACGCTGTAGCCCGACTTGGCGGGGACGAGTTTATGGTCATCTTGAGTGGCCTACGCGAAACCACCTCGGCGACTTCGGTAGCCAACAAGATCGTCAAGGCCATTAGTCAACCCTTTAAAATTAGAGGTAAAGAATTGCATATTGGCGCAAGTGTAGGCATCAGTCTTTTTCCCGAGGACGGTTCTACGGTAGAGGCTCTGGTCAAAGTTGCTGATAACACTATGTACGCAGTAAAAGCTGCTGGTAAAAATGATTACAAACTCAATACCGCAGCCAGCCGCGTTGAAGAATCCAAACGTCAAGAAATTGAAATGCTACTCAAAATAGGGATTGAAAAGAATGAATTTGAAATTTTCTTTCAACCCCAAATCGAACTTAGAAGTCACAAAATTTTAGGCTTTGAAGTCTTCTTGCGCTGGCGCAACAGCACTTTAGGAGTCGTTACCCCCACTGAGTTTTTACCCATTGCTGAACAAGCTGGCTTGACCTCTACACTCAGTCACTGGGTATTAAGAGAGGCCTGTCACCAGTTGGCAGATTGGCAAAAACGCTACCGACCCTTTAAGTTAACCATCAACATTGCCGCGCAACATTTTGTTCAAAAGGATTTTGTTAGCCATGTTGAAAAAGCTTTCAAGGCGAATAATCTACAACCCAACTGGCTCGAGATTGAACTCAGCGAACAAACCCTAAGCAAAGATTATCAGCAAACCCACAGTGTCCTAAGTCAATTATCAGCTTTAGGGGTAGGCATTACCCTAGATGATTTTGGGACCAGTTTCTCTTCCTTGGTTCATTTACAACGCTTACCTATAAACGCTCTAAAAATTGACGGTAGTTTTATTAAAACGATTGCTGACAGCACTATTGAAGGGCAATCCAATGCTATCTTTGTTGAGAGCATTTGTGCCTTAGGTCAAAAGTTTGGCAAACAGGTTATTGCCGAAGGCGTGGAAAACAAGACTCAGCACGAAACTGTTTTATCCTTAGGGTGTTATGGTGCTCAAGGTTATTACTATGCCCGTCCACTTACTATTAAAGAAGTTGAAGCCATGCTCGAGAAATGGCAAAATAAGAGCCTCACAAAACGATAAATCATGAGAGCCTTTTTTATTATTATCACTTTACTGAGCTTGGCTTTGGGTTACTCTATTTCCAAACAAAATCGTAGTCAATCCCAAGAACCCTCGAGCCTTTATGTTCAAGCCCAGCAAAGTGTTCAAGTACAGCAAAGTGTTCAAACTCAAGAAAGTGTTCAAGCCCAGCAAAGTGTAAATACTCAAGCAGAGCAGCCCATTCTAATTCCCCAAATCACAGTTACTTTTTTAACCCCACCAACGCTTACGCAAATGGCAGATACACCTATTGAGACTTCTTCTGAACAAAACCCTTCAGAAACAACCAATCCGACCTTAGCCGAAAATACCCCACCAGAAAACGCCTCGAGTTGCTCGAGTCCTGACAGTGCTGGGCTTTCCGGAGCTTTTGAACAAGAACTGGGCATCTTTCTAAATAATGCGACTGCAACCTATGGTGCGCAATACAGCAACTTGCAATACAGCATCAGCAATCAAAGCATCAGCCAAGATGCCACTCTAGGCACAGTGAGTGCCAGTTACCAGGGCTCAGTCTCAGAAATTACCACTGGTGAAACCATAAGTGCTAGTGGGAGCTTGACAGTCAATTTTTCTTGGGATGGATGTTACTGGCAACTGGTGGATTATTCGTACTAAAAGTTTTTCTCAATTAGATCAATCGTTGTACCGTCTTGCATCACCCAGCGCACTACACCTACACTTGGTACAAAGAAAAAATCAATGATGGTCTGTCCACCGGTGCTGGTGACGGTTTGCTGGCGAATTTGCAATGCATTAAAACGACCGGCAGCAGTCTCAACACCACGAACGCCTAAAACCTCGGCGGAAATTGAAATTTCATAACCAGATAAATTGGCTTTACTCTTCCAACTTTGACCTACTTGCAAAGGTGAAACTGGATAGATTGCTAGGCCCGGCGTATATTCCAAGGTCATTCCATTAGCAGCAGTACCCACCATCTGAACGCCTTGTGCATCGTACACCATGTAATCTTCTGCTACGGGTGCGCCCTCGATATACTTGACTAGAACCGAGGCACTTTGTCCACCTACGGCTTTTATACCGCTTAAAACCTGGGTCTCACCATTATTGTAAGTCCAGGAAAGGCCATCTCTCGAGGGGTAGTAAGCCTCTTGCCCCCAGGCAAATCCGAGTAGCATTATTAAAACCAACCAACGCATTATTCTCCTTCCAATTGAGGTATTCTCTCGTTATTCGTGGGCTAGTAAAACCCAAACAAGTCCCCTCATTACACAAGAAACAAATGTTCAAAACATTCATTCCCAAAAGTACCTATAGTTTCCCTTTTATTGGAGCTCTCGCAAGCAGAAAAATCTCACACTTAATCTTCATCGCGGCTTAATTCAGCCGCACGAAGACTGGCTGCTTCTATTGCTTCAATAAGGGCGTAGCGCAAACCATGTTGCTCTAAAGCCTTAATACCCGTAATCGCAGTTCCGCCTGCACTAGCCACTTCATCTTTGATGTCAGCCGGATTGCTACTCTCGAGCAGTTTGGCCGTAGCTAATAAAACCTGCCTGGCTAAGTCTTTGGCCACACCACGGCTAAACCCTACTCTCACCCCGCCATCGGCCATAGCCTCGGCTACTACCGCAGCAAAGGCTGGACCAGAGGCTGCAAAGCCAGTAAAGGCATCAAAAAGGCTCTCTGGAATCTGATAGACCGTACCCACCGCTTTGAAAAGCTCCTCGGCTAATTTAACGTCTTCTTGTGTAGCCTGTGGCAAATAAGCCAGAGCAGTCGCACTTAAACCTAGTCTAGCTCCCATATTGGGCATAGCTCTAACTACCCGATTACTACCCACCCGCTTGGCAATAGTAGAAGCAGAAACACCTGCCATCAATGAAATATAAGAAGCCTTGCGCTGGGCAATAAGAGGTGCAACATCATCAAAATATTGTGGCTTGACTGAAATAAGCACTCGTTCAGCATGATGAATACCATCATCGTCTAAAGCAGAAACACCGTAATAACTCGCTAGTTCAGCCCGCCGTTCGGGTTGTGGATGATAAATACCCACATCTTCTGCTGTAAGAACCCCTGATTTCAAAGCTCCAGTAAGAACCGCTCCACCCATTTTTCCTGCACCGACAATGGCTAATTTCATGCGACTATTCTATACCGATTCATTTAAGGGCTTTTGCCTCGAGTTAAAAAGCTCACAAGGCTCACCGCTACAATAGCCCCTAAAGTATCTGCTATCCAATCGGTTATATCAACACTGCGACCTGGTACAAAATACTGATGAACCTCATCACTTAATCCATAAAACGACGTAACAATAATTGCAACCCAAGGTTTTCCCATTGCCATAAACAACAACATTGCCAATAGGCCAAATGCAAAGGCGTGAGCCAGCTTATCTCCGTAAGGAAGAACTTCAATAATCCAAAAGCCACCTTGGCCATCAGAAGAACTCGAGAGCCAAAAAATAAATCCTGCCCAAGCCATAGTCAAAAGCCACCAAAACCACGATTGTATTTTTGTTTTATGAATGACCATGTTCAACAAGTTCAATCAAAACACCTTTGGCCCATTTAGGATGTAAGAAAACCACTCTTGTACCTGCCCGACCCGCCCTGGGCACATCGCTAATGAATACAGCTCCAGCCTGCTTTAGCCTTTCAATCTCAAGCTCGAGGTTTTCTACCCGCAAGGCCAGATGGTGAAGCCCAGGTCCACGCTTTGCTAAAAACGTAGCAATAGGGCTTTCGGCAGAGGTAGGCTCGAGCAGCTCCAATAAACTCTCCCCTGTTTGAATAGCCCGCACTTTGACATGTTGCGAAACGATCACTTCGTCTTCACCGACTACAGGTAAACTAATCAAGGTATAGGGTAAAGAAGCTTCCTCGAGGTTTTCAACCGCAATACCTATATGGTCAATAGGATAAGGAAATTTATTCATATTGAGGTTTAGGAGCCATCATAACCAGGAGAACCACGTTGCTAGCCGAGTCGTTTCTTACGCCATGCGCTATACCAGCTCGAGCAATAGCAGCCATACCTTCAGTTAAGAGTTCCTGCTCGCCATCAATGTCAAACATAGCTTCACCGTGCAGGACCATATAGACTTTATCTTCAATAGTATGGCTGTGTACTTTTTGGGCTTGTCCTGGTTTTAGGCAATACTGGTCAATAAACATTTTGTCACTATTAAAAAGCGGGATCTTCTGCATTTTTTGATCAGAAAATTTACGCTGCTCCATTAAGTGGATATATTCCATAACTAAAGCATACTTGATACTAGGAGGTATCATCTGTCAATTAACGAGAGGTATCAACTTGCTATACTTATAACCGTGACCTTTAAGCTTGCACCCTCTATTCTTGCCGCCGACTTTACCCAACTAGGAAACCAGCTTCGAGATGCAGAAGCAGCCAAGGCTGAACTGATTCATATTGATGTGATGGATGGGCACTTTGTACCCAATTTAACCTTTGGCGCACTCATGGTTGAGGCCTGCAAACGCGCCACCACAGTTCCGCTTGATGTGCATTTGATGGTGACCCAGCCCGAAAGGTACATTGCTGAATTTGCTCAGGCTGGCGCAGATGGTCTAACCATTCACGCTGAGGCAACACCGCATGTTCACCGAACGTTAGAGATGATTAAACAAGCCGGACTAAGAGCAGGGTTAGCAGTCAACCCTTTAACTTCATTAGAAGTTATTCACGATGCACTGCGTTATTGTGATTTGGATTTAGCCTTGATCATGAGTGTAAATCCAGGCTTTGGCGGACAAACTTTTATTGAAAGCACCTTGCCTCGAGTCGCTCAAGTTAGAAACTGGTGTAATGAACTCGAGTCTATGTGTGACATTGAGGTAGATGGTGGTATCAATGAACATACTATTGCCAGAGTTGCCAAAGCTGGGGCTAATGTCTTTGTGGCTGGCAGTGCTGTGTTTAATCAAGAGGCTTCAGTTACTGAAAACATGAAACAGCTACGGGCGAAACTGCCTGAAAGGATATAGAAAAACGTCAACATTCTCTCTTCATTGTTTATGCAACAAACTCAAATCTTCCCAAGGCTCTAAAGCGTACTTCGCGTTGTCTTAATAGTTCATCAGCAGAGAGCAAACTCAAACTGAGCAATTCTTCCCGAATGACTTTACCAACGTTTGAAATAGTTTGCTGGATATTTTTGTGAGCACCACCCAAAGGTTCTTCAATCACGCGGTCAACCACCTCGAGTTCTAGCAAATCATTGGCAGTAAGCTTTAAGGCTTCAGCAGCCTTGGGTGCTTCCGAAGCGTCATGCCATAAAATGGCAGCACAGGATTCAGGGCTAATGACTGAATAAATCGCATTTTCTAAAATAAGCACACGGTTAGCAACACCTATAGCCAAAGCCCCACCAGAACCACCTTCACCAATAATCAAACTAATCGCTGGGACTTTCAATCTAGCCATACGCTGGATAGATTCTGCAATGACCCAGGCCTGCCCTTGTTCTTCGGCAGCAATACCAGGATAGGCTCCAGGTGTGTCAATTAAGGTAATCACCGGCAAACGAAATTTATCGGCCAGATCAAACATGCGCATGGCTTTACGGTAGCCACTGGGGTGCATCATGCCAAAGTTGCGGTGAATGTTTTCTTTGGTATCTCGACCTTTTTGTTGGGCCATAACCACCACTGTAGTTTCATCTAATTTGGCTAAGCCAGTCACCAAAGCGGGGTCATCGCCCAAGGTTCTATCACCATGTAATTCTTGAAAATTAGTAAACATATCTTGAATATAATCCATGCCTGTTGGGCGACCCGAAACCCGCGCCACTTGTACACGTTGCCAACGGCTAAGACCTTCAAAGGTATCTTTTTTGAGCTGCTCGAGTTTGCGCTCGAGTAAGCCAATCTCTTGATCAAGAGATACACCCTGCTCTTGCGAATAGCTTCGCATATCAGTAATTTTAGCTTCTAAATCTTCAATTGGTTTTTCAAAAGGCAACCCCATATTACTCCAATACCACTGGCGCTAGCTGGCTGCGCGAACGCTCACGAACAAAACTAGGCTCAGGTAAGCCACCGCGCAACAAACGTATATAGGCTGCAAGCTTAGGCTTTAATTCATTGCGGGCAACCACATCATCTAGCATTCCTTGTTTTAGTAAAAACTCCGCGCGCTGAAACCCTTCAGGAAGCTCTTGTTTAATGGTCTGCTGAATCACTCTAGGGCCAGCAAAACAAATCAGGGCTTTGGGCTCAGCAAGAATAATATCTCCTAAGGTGGCAAAGCTGGCTGTTACGCCACCTGTAGTTGGATCAGTTAAGACTGTAATAAAAGGCAAGCGTTTTCGCGCTAAGGTTTCTAAAGCTACGGTGGTCTTGGCCATTTGCATAAGCGACAAGGCTCCCTCTTGCATTCTGGCTCCACCCGAGGCCGTAACTACAACAAAGGACCTGTTTTCCCTACTAGCACGCTCTGCAGCCAAAGAAATTTCTTCACCCACCACTGCCCCCATCGATCCACCCGCAAAGAAAAAATCCATAATCGCCAAAGCAACTGGCTCACCGTCTAAACGAGCACTACCAGTTAAAATTGCATCGGGGCGTTTTTGTTTGGTTTGAATACGAGTAAGTTTGTCTTGATAAGATTCAGTGTCTACAAAGGCCAGGCTATCAATGGGCTTAATCTGCCCTGACCAGGTTTCAAAGGTCCCGGCATCGGCCAGTAAATCAACTCGAGCTTCTACAGGCATCCGATAATGATGTCCACATTCTGGGCACATATAATCATTGGCAATGAGGTCCTTGCGATAGATCTGGGCCTCACAAGAATCACATTTTAACCATAGCCCTACTGGGCTATTATCGTCATCACTGCGGGTTGGACGTTTACGCCGAAACCAGCGTTCCAAAGCCATATCCCCTCCATCAAACACCAAAAACCTTTAGGTTATTGTAAGGTTTTCGGCATATTAGTGTATAACAAGAGCTACCCTTAACTTGCTAACAAACAGTATTATACACATCTTCAGGCAACAACGCTTCCAGTATATCTATCCAAGATTCGGTCAACAATCAGGAAAAATATGGATATATCAACTCCTTGCTGTGGCTGATAGACTAAAGCCATGACAAATACTTTAGACATCCTACGCCAAGACCTAGCCCAAGCGAAAGCCGAAGCCTTACTGATCACCCAACCTGCCAATGTGCGTTATTTATCTGGGTTTAAGAGCCCCGAGGACGGACGTATTCTTATTAGTGAAGATAAGGCTCTCTTAATAGCCGATGGGCGATATATTCATCAGGCTAAAGAGGAATCGCGCCTCGAGACCCTGATTACTAGCCCCCACGAAACCTGGATAGATAAAGTTGCCGAACTCGCCAAACCCTATACCCTGGCTATTGAAAGCGATCATCTGACTGTCGAATACTGGGAACATCTTAGAGAAAAAATGGGCCGCCAACCTATTGCTACTAAAGCTCTGGTCAATAATCTTAGGTTGATTAAAACCCCTCAGGAACTTGCACTTATTAGAGAGGCCGCCAGCATTGCCGATCAAGCTTTTCATTACATAATTAATTTTATTAGCCCGGGTATTACCGAAATAGAAGTAGCTCTCGAGTTAGAACGCTATATTCGCAAACATGGTGCAGAAAATGCCTTTGAAATTATTGTGGCCAGTGGTGTGCGCAGCAGTATGCCTCATGGTCATGCCTCTAGCAAAGCGATTCAAGAAGGTGAACTGGTCACTTTGGATTTTGGAGCCAAGCTCGAGGGCTACCATAGTGACATGACCCGCACCATTGGGGTTGGTCAAATCAGCGATGAAGACCAAGGCATGTATGCTGCCGTGCTCGAGGCTCAAGAGGCCGCTCTTGCTGCACTGGCTCCAGAAAAAGATGGTAAAGCCATTGATGCTCTAGTACGCGAAACCCTTAAAAAATATCAGCTTGATACTTACTTTACGCATGGCTTAGGTCATGGCGTAGGTTTAGAAATCCATGAAGGTCCACGCATGAGCCCACGCGTTTCAGAAACCCTTAAAGCTGGCATGACTGTGACCGTTGAACCCGGGGTTTATATTCCAGGTAAGTCTGGGGTACGCATCGAAGATTTGACTGTGATTACTCCTACCGGACATGAACGCTTGTCTCATGCCACCAAGGTTTTTTTAAGTATTGCCTAACTTTGATGCAGGTATTATCCTTCAAATTCTTCAGGACAAGTTCTGGTCATTAAGAGTCTTCAACAGCAGGTATTATCTGGTCATCAGGAGTCTTCAACAGCAGGGACGCATTGGCTCAAACTTCGTGTCTTCGACAGGTTTCATAACAGCTTCGCTAGACGATGTAGCACAAGCTTCTCGTTAACAGCAGGTAGTATCCACCTGACAAACGCAGGATAAATCTGGTCATCAAAATGAACTGCGACTTGTAATTTTCCGTTGTCGCGTTTTGTCTTTATCTCAATGTCTCTAGTGACAGAATTATTATATGCTATAGCCTGAGGTTGAATCTTGTGAAACTGCTTTTGTCAATTATTCTTATTTTAATGCTCACCGCTTGTGATGGAAAAAAGCTGACTGATTTACAAGAACAAGTAAGTAAGCTCGAGACCCTGGTCACAGATGTAACCAAGCAACACGACACGCTCAAACAAAAGTTCGCCAATTTACAAACCCTGCTCGAGACCCTGAATACTGAAACCCAGCAAACCCAAACCCCCTAATGCCAATCGTTATTAAATATGGCGGCAACGCCATGACCGAACCTAAAATAAGACGCGAAGTTGCCAAGGAAATTCATCAGTTGGCAGCACAGGGCTTTGAACCCATTGTGGTTCATGGTGGTGGCCCCTTTATCAAAGTAGCTCTAGATAAAACCAATATCGCCCATCATTTTGTGCGTGGATTGCGAGTCACCACACCTGAAAGTTTGCCGATTATTGAACAGGTTCTTAGCCTTCTGAACAAAGAGCTTTCTCAAGAAATCGGCCATGCCATTGGTTTAACTGGGCGTGATAGCCATGTCTTAGGCGCACGCGTATTCGATGAAAAACTCGGCTTGGTCGGCAAAATAACCAAAGTCAATCCTTCTATCCTTAAACGCCTCTTGGGTATTGGCATTACGCCTGTACTGGCCTGCATTGCTGAGAATGAAACCCAAGACAGTGTTTTGAATGTCAACGCTGATGAAGTAGCCGGTGCAGTAGCCGGGGAACTTAAAATCCCGGTGATTTTTTTAACTGATGTGGTCGGTGTTCTAAATAATCCTAAAGACCCCAGTAGTGTTTTAGCAACGCTAAGTGCCGCAGATATTCAAACCCGTATTAACGATGAACGAATTGCAGGTGGCATGATTCCCAAAGTGGAGGCTGCCCTAGATGCTTTAAGCCGTGGAGCTGAATATGCAATCATTGCCGATGGGCGCGACGCAAAAACCTTGCGACAAGCTATTTTGGGTCAAAGCGGGACACGCATCACCCAATAGAAGTTAATATCAAATAAGAAACTCGTCTAAAATCAGCCGAGTTTCTCTCAGGAAGGAAAAAGTCTAAGCGTCAGTTGCTTCGTCTAAAAATTGTTGAAGCTTCTTGGGATTTACTGTAATTGGGGCACGGCGACGACGAACAGCACCATACTCTAAGAGTCTAGCCAGGCAGTGAGAAACGGTTTCACGTGTTGCACCAATCATTTTGGCTAAATCTTGCTGGGTCAAATTAAGGTCAATAATCGTACCGCGTTCACCTTCGGTACCAAAATCGTTGGCAAGACGTAAAAGTAGATTAGCCAAGCGTCCAGGTGCATCAAAAGCTCCAACTTCGGCAAAACGGGACTGCGCCGTCCAGAGATTAGTTGACATGACTTGTAAAAACTTCATGGCAATCTTGGGGTATTGAGCTAGTAAACGCTGGAAGTCTTCTTCAGGAAGCACAATCAAGGTGGTGTCAGTAACGGCCTCAGCTTGATTGGGGCGGCGTTCACTGGGTAACAGTAAAAGCTCACCAAAGGTGTCGTACTTACCAAAGAGTGCCAAAATCATTTCTTTCCCATTAGGGAAGTACATGGAAATTTTGACCATGCCGTCGCGGATAAAGTACAGCGCGTCAGCAGAATCTTCCATGTGATAAATGATTTCTCCAGCACTATACTTCTTGTACGGAGTAATCTTAGAGATTTGCTCAATCTCTTCGGGCGAGAGGTCTTCAAACAATTGCGTATTTTTTAAGTGCCAAACGAGGCTTGGATATTCTTGCATGAGTAAAGGTATAACACCCCCCTTTTCAAAAATGCAATAGTTTTCTGGGGCAATGGGGTAAATTTCACAGAGCTATATTTAGGAAAATAACCCTTTTTCAGTTTGTAAAACTATAAAAAACCTAGGAAAATATAGGCTTTTTGCCTTTTGGTCTCTAAAATACATTAAACCCATGACCAGATCAAATATGGATAATTTCACGTCCTAATTTTAGAGCAAAATTCATTGCTTTAACCCCTTACACAGACAAATAACTGTATTTTTAAGCTATTATTTGGGTTTCTATAATATCTAGCAGGTACTATCCTTCAAGTTCTTCAGGCTTGTCCTGAGTGTAATTGAAGGAACAAGTTCTGGTCGTAGACAGACTTGGTATGAGAAATGCTGCCTAGGACGACGTTTTGGTGACGATACATGTCTCAATGAATCTTGGAAATGCTGTCTTCGCTGGCTGCTGGGGCTGGGTGCGTCCTATTTTGCCAGGTTCTATAAACCCAAGCCAAGGCAAAAAAGAAGGTACAGGTCAGCACAATAGCCGCGCCAGAAGAAACATCAGCATAAAAAGAAATATACAAGCCAAGAACACCAGAAATAATAGAAATTATAATGGCTACAAAAATCATCCTCGAGAGTCTCTGGGTCAATAGGGCGGCTGAGGCAGCAGGAGTAATAAGGAGCGCGCTGGTAAGAACGACACCCACCACTTGAATAGCAGAAACTACTGTCAATGCTAAAAGAACTAAAAGTAAATACCGCATTTTATCGCTGCTAAGACCCATCACTTTGGCGTGGGTAGGGTCAAATGAAGTGAGTTCTAATTCTTTATGAAATAAAAAAAGTAGAAGCAAAATAATCAAGGTAAGGACCGCCATAAGTAATACATCCTGAAAACGTACGCCAAGCACATTACCAAATAAAATATGACTAAAATCTCTAAAGGATCGCGCAGTACTAATAAGTAAAATACCTAGAGCAAACATGGCCGTAAACAAAACACCAATGGCTGTATCTTCTCGAATTTCATCACGCCGTGAAAGCCAGCCAATCCCTAGGGCTGTCAATACACCAGCAATCACCGCACCTAAGGTCAAATTCCATTGATTCAAATAAGCCACTACAATTCCAGGTAAAATAGTATGCGCCAGTGCGTCACCAATAAAGGCCATGCGACGCAACACCACATAAACCCCAATCGCCGCACAACTAAGCCCGACTAAAATAACTGCCAGTAAAGCAGATTGCATAAAGGGATACTGCAAAGGGGCGGTGATTAGCTCGAGCATTGAATAACCTTTGGAAATGATTGTGGAAAATGAAGAGAAAGGGAAAAAGGGAAAAAGGGAAAAAGGGAGATTTTCCCCTCTCTCCTTCCTCCTTCCTCCTTCCTCCTATCTCCTGCCTTTAACATACGCCAACTTTCATCTGACTAAAGGCCCCTGGCGGTGCTGGAACCTCGAGACCATCGACTAAGTACATGACACCATCAAAATCGGACTCGAGTCTGCCCAAATCATGTGTGGCCATGACCACCGTTTTAGCTTTTGCACGTAAATCATCCAAAACCTGTGCAATCACAGCTCTAGTCTCATTATCAACCGCATTTAAGGGTTCATCAAGCAAAAGTAAATCTGCCTCTTGGGCTAGAGCCCTAGCCAACAGCGCGCGCTGTTGCTGCCCTCCTGAAAGATGTCCAATCTGGCGATAAAGCAAATCACTCAAACCCAGTTGTGCTGTAACCCGTTCAACGATTGCATAATCCTTAGCCTGGGCACGCTTTAACCAACCCAAATGAACATAGCGACCAGTTAAGACCAAGCGTTGTAAGTCAATAGGAAAACGCCAATCAAGCTGACTGCGCTGTGGCAAGTAAGCGGTGCGATGATGACAAGCCCCTACAGCATTGCCATAAATACGAATGCTCCCATCTAGCCTGGGTAAGAGCCCAGCCACCGCTTTAAGCAAGGTAGACTTCCCTGCCCCATTAGAGCCCACCAAGGCCACTCGAGACCCCACCGGAATACACAGCGAAACCCCTTTTAGAGCAGGCTTGGCTCCTGGATAACCCGTGACCAGGTTTTTAATCTCGAGGGCTGGCGCATCCTTTATAGGTTCAGCATGTTTGCGACTTCCGTAATAAAGCATCATGATAGTTTATCTCGATAAAGGAAACTATAGCAGGTATCATCTGGTCGTCTGGTCGTAGACAATCTCAGTCCTAGATTAACTGTCTTAGAGCAGTTTTTTAGAATGATGCCTGTAGCCTCTAAATATTGAGGTGCTATAGATTGCGAAAAGTAGGTTATAGAGTTTTTCCACCTCCTATTGACTTAACCCTTGAACTATCACTGCTATGTTGTAACGCATCATTCCTAAATATGTTTCACCTGCTGTACCTGGTTGACCTAGTGCATCCGTATAAAGTGCTGGTGCAACTATTACGCCTGCCGAACTAGCGACTTGTTCGATAAGTTTTGGATTTGTCATGTTCTCGACAAAAATCGCTGGCATACCTGCTGCCTTAATAGTGTCTATGAGGTCTGCTAGTTCACCTGCATTGGCATCACTGGATTCTGTACTTACTGATGAGATGACTGCGCCAATGAGTTCAAACCCATAGCGATCAGCTAAATATCCAAGCGCATCATGACTGGTAATAAGTTTACGTCGTTCAAGTGAGAGTTTATCAACTTCAACTTGTAAGTCTTGGTCGAGTTGCTCGAGTTCTTCCTTATAAGCTTCTGCATTATGTAAATAACTCACTTCATGTTCTGGATCAGCTATTGCTAGGGCAGTTGCAATGTTGTCAACGATGCCCATTACGTTTTGTGGGTTATGCCATATATGTGGGTCAGTTTCGCTTGCTTCAGCGTTAGGGTTACTTCTTACTTCTATTCCCTGACTGACCACAATTCTTATAGCTTCTGAAGCACTTGCCTCATAGAGATCATCAAGCCATGTTTCAAAGGCTAAGCCGTTTTCAAAGATTAAAGCAGCATCAGCAATCATTACACTATCTTGTGGGGTAGGTTCATATTCATGCGCGTCACTATCTGGTCCTACTAACATTTTAAGATCAATAAAATCTCCTCCAACCTGTTTAACAAAATCGCCCAAGATACTATATGTTGCAATTACATCAAGTCTTTCCTGAGACCAAGTTACATTAAACAAGAACACTATAAAAATTATTATTTTTGACACCTTGAATACCTCAGAGTCTTATCAAGAATGAATTCTCAATAAGGATTATAGCGGTTTTAGCAGACTCAATGTCAATAGTTAACTCCATTATCAATAGCTAACTTACATAGTGTTCCTAGCTTAGTGAAGGAGGAAGATTCAGAAGTTAGGAGGAAAGAGATAGGAGAAAACTTCCTCCTACCCTACACTTCAATAACCTCCAAACACGGGTCAACACCTCCCTGGTTCAGCCTCACACTTTTGTTACAAAAAACTTACACAAAACCCCCTATTTCCGTAAGTTTTTTGTGAGAGGGTGTCTGCTACCTTAAGTCAGGGTGAACGCCATGATTGAATATCCACGACCCTTCTTCTACCTCACGTCAGACTTTTTGCTACGGCAAAAAGACATGCTCGAGCAGCGCATTGTTGCCGGTAAATCAAGAGATAGCGATATTGATTTATATGCCGAGATTCAACTTGAGTTAGCCCAGAGGCCGCTGCTTGATTACTCACTAGAAACTCGAGATTAAATAAAATCCCTACTAGACTTATGACCTGGTAGGGATTTTTGCAAATTTCAAGTTGATGAGATATAGCAGATAGCATCCATTCGACAGGCTCAGGAAAAATCTGGTCATAGACAAACAAGTTGTAGATTTACTGGCCTGAACAGGTTTTTTAGGAAGATAAATGTAGCCTCAAACTATTAGAGTGCTCTATTCTGCAACCTATAGATTGGTCTTCCACAATTTACTTCTAGCAGTTCCGAGTTTGATCAAGACTGCCTTTGGATAAGCTCGAGGCACACAGCGTCTGTCCTGAGGCTGTCGAAAGAAACTAACTGTAACAAATTGCATAATCACTGATAGCCGTTTTAATGGCTTGATATCAAGCCTTCACTTGCTTTAATAGGCTGAAGAAATCCAACCACCGTCAACCACAATAGTTTGACCCGTGATATAAGCTGCTTGCGCCGATGATAGAAAAACGGCTGCCGCCGCAACTTCAGCAGGAGTGGCCAAGCGTTTGGCGGGTATGCGCTGGGCAAAAGCCATTTTTTCTTCCTGATTTTTAAAGAGTTCATTAAGCCGTTCAGTATCGGTGTATCCCGGTGCAACATTATTGACCGTAACGCCGTAACCAGCTATTTCACTCGAGAGGGTCTTGGCAAAACCGGTCACTGCCGCACGCAAGCTATTTGATAAAGCCAAATTGGCAATAGGTTGTTTCACCGACAAGCTGGTAATGTTGACAATGCGCCCCCAACCTTTGGCTTTCATGGTGGGCAAGGCGGCCCTAGTTAAACGCACTGCTGACATGAGTGTTAGTTCATAGGCTTCATTCCAAGCACTATCCTCGAGGGATTCGGCCGGCCCCTAGGCGGGCCACCAGCATTAACCATTAAAATATCTGGGCTACCTAAGATCAGTTCAGCTTTATTAAACAGTTCAGAAATCTGCCCAAGATCTGATACATCAGCAACAATCCCGAAAGCCTCACCGCCTTTTAGGCGAATAGCTTCGACTTCTTGGTAAAGCCGCGCTTCATTTCGAGCACTTAAAATTACCCTTACGCCTTCGGATGCTAAAGTTTGGGCAATTGCTAACCCAATTCCTTGACTTCCACCTGTCACCAGAGCAATCTTTCCAGCAATCTGTAAATTCATAGAACTAAGGATAGCATGTTGTTTCTTGATACCCTAGAGTCATGCAGCGTTGGATAGCCCATCTATGTGGACTGGTTTCGGTCTTATTTTTGGGCTTTTTTTTCTTTTATCCACTAGCAGTTATTTTGCTTAGAAGCTTTAGCAGTTTCAATAGCGATGTTTTAAGCAATCCATATTATTTAGAAAGGCTAAGCTTTACCTTTTTTCAAGCCTTGCTCTCTACCTTGCTCACAGTAATTTTAGCTTTACCTGCGACAATCCTTTTTGCTAGGTATACTTTCTGGGGAAAACGCTTTCTAAAAGTAGCTTTTACCATTCCTTTTGTTTTGCCAAGCGTGGTGGCAGGTATTGGATTTTTGGCACTGGTTCGCCCAGTAGGGCTTACAAACATCAATCTGCACGGAACACTAACCATTATTTTGTTGGCCCATATTTTTTATAATTACGCTGTGGTGGTACGCATTGTAAGCAGCTATCTAGAAAACTTTGGAAAACGCTTTGAGGAAGCCGCAGCTATGCTGGGGGCAAATTCTTGGATGACGTTTACACGCGTGTCACTGCCCCTGGCATTACCAGCTCTTTTAGCCTCGGCTCTTTTGGTGTTTATATTTTGCTTTAGCAGTTTTGGGGTAATCATGATTTTAGCTCCCGAGCCTCGTTTTGCCACCCTCGAGGTCGAAATCTATAGGCTGCTCTCGAGGCTTTTAGAGCTAGACAGTGCAGCCTTACTCACGCTCATCCAGCTTGGGGTAGTTGCTATGTTTACCTTGGTTTACACCCACTTGCAGGCCCGTTTAAGTATTCGTTATAGCAGCAGAACTCCTCTAGAAAAACCTAAAGGGTTGATCAGGCTTTTCTTACTGACAAACCTTTTGCTCACGGCCCTTCTAATTCTCTCACCGCTTTTTGCGCTCAGCATCCAAGCTTTTTCTTCTGGCTTTGATAGCTTTCGCTTTCTTAGTGAGACCAAGCCAACTATTGGGTTTACTGGCTTATGGCCAGCCTTACAGAATTCTTTAGGCTTTGCACTAGGCAGCATGGTTTTATCTTTAGTTTTTGGCTTTAGCTTAGCTTATAGCATTGTGCGCGGTGGCTGGCGGTGGCTAGACAGTCTAAGCCTTTTACCTTTGGCTACTAGCCCAATTACTTTAGGATTTGGCTATTTACTGGCTCTACCTGCTTTAAGTGCTACCCCTTGGGGAATTTTATTAGCCCATACCCTCTTAGCTTTTCCCTTTGTGGCCCGTAGCCTTTTGCCCGCCCTACGAAGTATACCTAGCAATATCCTAAATGCTGCGACCCTTTTGGGTTCTTCCCCTTTTCATCTATTAACACATATCGAAATCCCTGTTTTACAAAAAGCCTTTTTGACTGCCGCAAGTTTTGCCTTTGCCATTTCACTAGGTGAATTTGGGGCTACCTTAATACTGCAAAACCCTGCCTATGCCACTTTACCTATGGCTATCTTTGACCGCCTAGGTCGCCCTGGTTTAGCCAACTACGGGGCAGCCATGGCACTAAGTTTTATTCTGATGATGGTGGCAGCAGGGGTGATGGTAGTACTCGAGCGGTTGGAAGATTGACGATTAAAGATTAAAGGACTCATTTCTTGCACCAAGGCAAAAGGGTGCATAAGTATACAGAATTAGCCACTAAGAGCCAAACAAAGATAGTGCTGCTCAAAGAGAAGTTCTCGGCAAACGAGGTCAGGTAAGAGTAAACGACGCAAGTGCTGAGCAAGCCTAGACCATTGAGGAAGATGTGGGTGATGATCAGCAAGGTGCTGAAGGTGACTAAGAATAAAAGCGAAGAAGGAGAGGACGAGAAAACGGTAAGCACCCAAGCGAGTACGTTGACCAAAACGATGAAGCGAAAAGGTGTGCTTGATAGTTTTGAAAAAGCCTTCAATCTTGAAACGCTTCTTACCGACTTTAATGAGATGACGTGCCGTTGCTTGAAAGGTAGCCACGACATAACGCACTTCAGGTTTTTTCTCGTGGCGCGGTAGGGTGAAATGGGCTGTCCACAGAGGTAACTCGAGACCTTTGAGCTTGACGCACTCTCCCTGTTTTGTTTCGTCAAGATAGCCACCTTGTTCCAAGCGACGGTCACAGCGAATGGCAACGAGAGCTTCCAAACTTAAATCCGCAACACCTTGAAGGAAGATAGCACTACTGAAACCACCATCAGCTAACACACGTATCGCAAAGCTCTGTTTGAAAAAAGTGGGTAAGCCTGAGAGAAGTTTTAAGGCGAGTTCAGCAGGTGACCGTTCACCTGCTCCTCGCCAAATACGAAAACTCCAAGGTAAGCGGTACTTACCAATGAGTATATAGAGGACAACAGCATGTAACCCTGTAACCCCATTAATGCTGCCGCAAGGTAAGGCTTCAAACTTGCCTGCTTTTTCGATACTCGTGAGGTCTATTAGCACATACAAAATAGGTTTGCGTCCACGTTGCTGCTGATAAAACCTGTTAACTTCATCGAGCAATGCCTGGCGGACTTGGCGAATAAGCTCCCGCGTTGACCAGCAATATTCATTCATAAACCGGGATAAAGCTGCGGGTGATCTCACTTGACAGTGTTGGGCTTTCGCTCTACCTTGCCCTTCCAGCAATAGCCCCATCATGGCTTTGAAACTTTCCTCTTGATACCGACTTGGCATTTCTTCTGTTATCTTGCAAAATAGTCTTTTATCTTGCAAAATAGTCTTTGGGCAGTTGTGTTCATCGCACCCTCTACTTTGAGGGGAACACCCTGCCCTTTTCAATACCCTCGCTTGCATATTCTCTAGCCGTCTTGCATAGGTGCAAGAAATGAGAGGTTGAAGATTGAAAATTTAGCCCTGTTCTCTCAGCCCTCTGCTCTCTGCATTTAGCCCTCAGCCCTCTCTTCCCCCCTTTTTGTAACTTTGTCTGTGACTACCGCGTTTGCTTTCTATAGGGCTTAATGTAAAATTATTGTGTCATCTTGTCAAAGATGGTAATTCAAACGTCTCACTTGACGTAAAGGGTTAGCTCCTTGAACTATGCGTATTCTTCTAACTACTGAGGGTAGCTATCCACATCACTCTGGTGGCGTAGGAACCTGGTGTCAGCAGCTCATTCGGGGAATCCCTGAGCACCAGTTTTTGGTCTTGGCTATCCGAAGCTCAAAACGTCTTCCAATTGTTTACCAGCGTCCTAAGAATGTCGAAAAACTCCTTAATGTTCCCATTTGGCAAGCCAGACCTGCCCTTAAAGCTCTGGATAAAAAGAATACAGAAATCTTTGAACGTGCCTCACGGCAGTTGCTTGGGTTTTTAGACCAAGATATTGCCAGTTTTGCCCAAGGGCTCAGCCAGCTTGCCCATCTAGGTCAGGATTACAATCTTTGGGAAGCCTTTGAAAGCCCAGCTTTTTGGCGACGCTTGCAAAGCTTATTGCAAGCACATTTACCCTATATTCCTTCTCTGGCAGAAGTGGCCTATTGTGCCAATTGGCTGCGCTCAAGTCTAGTTCCAATACTTTTTATTCCCCCTAAAACAGACCTTGTTCACGCCACTGTCAGTGGTTTAGCTGGCATCTCAGCCTGGATTGCCTCGAGTCAGCATGGAATTCCCCTGATTTTAACCGAGCATGGGATTTACTTGCGCGAAAGACATCTCGAGCAAACTCAGCCCTTTGCCCTCAAGGCCTTGCGTTCTCAGTTTTTTCAAGCCGTGGCCAGACTTCTTTATCTTCAGGCAGATCGCATTATCAGTGCCAGCGAATTTAATCGAACCTGGCAACGCCAACTTAAAGCCCCCATCGAACGTACTCGAATTATTCCCAATGGCGTTGACCCTGATCTTTTTAAAGCCAATCCTAGTGATGAACCCACGGTGATCTGGGCTGGACGCATTGACCCACTCAAAGATTTAACTACTCTTTTTAGAGCCTTTTGGCATGTGCGCCGGGCCATTCCAGATGCCAAACTTAAACTATTTGGTCATGTACCTGAAGGAAACCAAGTCTATTATCAAAGCCTATTAGATTTAAGAGAGTCTTTAAGACTCGAGAGAGCTATTTTCTTTGAAGGTTCTCACCCTATTCAAAAGGCTTTATCTCAAGGGAATGTTTTTGTCCTCTCGAGTATTTCTGAAAGTATGCCTTACAGCCTGCTCGAGGCTATGGCTAGCCAAAAAGCTATTGTGGCTACTCGAATAGGTGGCATGAGTGAGGTTTTAGGGAAAGCCGGACGGTTGGTACACCCACAACAACCAGCCGCTTTAGCCACCGCCTTAATCGAACTTCTAAATTATCCTGAAGTACGTGAACGCCTTGGTAAACGTGCCAGACAACGCATTCTCGAGCGGTTTAGCCTAGAAGCCATGCTAGACTCTTATGCCAATCTCTACAGTGAGGTAAGTTATTCGGTCCATCCTGCAAAAAGTGCCATCTTTCTGTCTACCGAAAACCCAGACGAAGACCCCCTAATTATTATGAAAGACCGCGCTGCATGAAACAAAGCCTAGAAGCTCTGATTGCACGTATTCGCCCCGATGTTACCGACGCACTAGACACCACCACCCAACTTGAAACCTTGGGATATAACCGCTACCGTGTAAAGCGCGATTTTAATTTCAGAAATACCTTTGAATTGGGCCAAGAGCTTTTTAGGCTATTACCCAAGCGTGGCTTTTTTCCCAACCTGCAAGCTACACCTATGCCTCTCTTACGACACTTACTGGTTTTTTTGGGAATGCTGTTGAGTCTTAGCACCTCGAGCCCTTTAGTGTGGGCAGGATTTATGGCTTTATTTGCCTGGAGCCTTATCTTTAGCCGACTTTTAGGGCAAGCCCATACAGAGAGAAAAACCTTTGCCCGTCTTTTTACCTTGGCCCTACTCAGTGGCTTGGCACTTATTATTTTATCTAGTCTGGTCACTGCAATAGATCTAAAAGATATTGCCCTACTGCTCTTTTGGTGGAACCTAAATTTATGTTTCTGGCAACAACCCAAAATCTATTGGCGACTTTTTTTGCTCTTGGTCTTAGGAGCTTTGATATTTTTCTGGCCTATTATAGGGCTCATCACATTATTAGCCTTTGCTTTATTTTTTTTACCCCAGCTAGACTTACCCAAAGCTAGCACTTGGCAATACCTCAAAGACAACTTGTTGGGATTGGTAGTAACTGCTCTTTATGCTCTAGGACAAGCTTATATAGTCTGGTATTTAGTTACATCATCATCTCATCCTTGGATAAATCTAGTGCTACTTACGGGTATTGTTTTAGCCTCCGAGTGGCTCGAGCATTCCTTGATGGGTACACTTAGAAACCTCTTGTGGAACAGCAAAAACCGTGAAGATTATCACGCCCACCTTTTAAGTTCTCTTCGTTTCTGGGGACAGGTTACACTCATTCTAATCAGCATTATTATCCTCTTGGCTATTAATGTATTTGGCTCTACACCTATCTTGGAGGTGGGGTTTGCTTGGCTTGGATTAAGTATTGGTTTAAGCTTTATCCTTTTAAAACTCGAGCAGCTTTTTTTGGTCGCTGTGGGGTTTGTTATTGCAGCATTTTTGATTTTCCTAGGCTTCCTCTTGTGGCTTGTGATGCTTGGGCTGGTCCTAATTTTTTTGACAGGTATGATGCTAATTATCATGCGGGTAGAAGGTTCTAGTATCTCTATCCTCTAAACTTAAATCCTGTGGTGTCTACAACTACCCTCGGAGGGCATCGTGCATTCGTCAACTAAATCCCCTCTTGTGCTTTATTACGGCAAGGGCAACATGAGCGCGTTAACACGCTTTGAAAAAGCAATTCTTCAACCTAGCCATTACACCCCTTTAGAATTAGGCTGGCTGGAACGTCATGGGGTAACCACGTTAGCTTTTATCGATATGTCTAAGGATAACCCCAAGGCTCGTCAGCAAAACCGTGTCCTACAACGCTCAAGCAATGTGAGTACTTTGTCGATAACTGAGCAAGTCAAACTGGCTTTTGAACTAGGATTTAATGGGATATTTTTAGATATGGTAGAAGTGCAAACCCCTATTGAGAAGCAACAGAAACTCGAGCTGATTTCTCAATTCCGTGAACTTGCAGGCAACCGCACCCTTTTAATCAATCGGGGATTCAGCCTAATGCCTCAATTATTTGATAAAGTCAATGGTATCGTTTTTGAAGCCTTTAGTACCCAGTGGAACAGTAAACAAGGCTATGCCCTATTACCAAAACGCGAATTGGCTTGGTCAGCCACCATTGCCATGCAACTGCGCCAACACCAGATTCCCGTCTATGCTCTAGATTATGCTGATAATGTAGAACTCAAACACTTTGCCCGTCGCCGTGCTGAACATTTTGGTTTTACATCCCTGATTGCAAATCGAGAGTTGACACAACTTTAATTTAAGTAATGAATATTATCGGCAATAAGGTTTTCATGCCATTTTGGTCGAGAAAGTTCAGTTAAAACGACGATTTTCATAGTAGATTTGTTATTCCCGATAACGTCTAATGTTCTAGTTCTTCAAATTTTGGTTTTTGTAGAGTGCATTTTATGCTTTATGTAATTTGAATAAAGCGTACCAGAACAGCGACAGAAATTCTAAGCGTCGTTTTGGGTAGTGCTGTGGTGCGCACCCTATAATACGGAATTAAGTTGTTTACTTATCTTTCAAATACCTATCGAACGCTAAGAAAAGCCGTTCTGGATGAGATTTCAAACATAAGTGTTTAGCTTAATTTGGTATAAGGTTTCTGCAAATCTTAGTTTTTAAGACAACCTCTAAGGCTTTCATAGATGATACCTCTGGTTACGCATAGATGATACCTCTGGTTACGCATAGATGATACCTCTGGTTATTTCCAAAATTTTTCAAACTTCACTATCTTCTGATCAAAACGCAGAGCCGGATTTAGCCACACTTCAAATCCTTGGGGTTTTGCTTCAGGATGGGTATTTAGAATGGTTTGCTCGAGCGACTCGAGCAGGGTATTGACAGCTTCTTCTAATTGCTCAATAAAGACTGTGCGGTTGTCATGGTACTCGAGTTTTTGTCCTAGAACTACAAATACTTCTGGCTTCTGCGCCCCGCGCACGACCACTCGTAATGCCAAAGGATAGACAGGTGCTTTTGATTTCTCTGCCAAAAAAGCAATCCCTTGGCGGCTATTCTTTAGGCTTCCTTGTTGCATATCTCCTGAAGGAAAAATTTGTAAAATATGCCCTCGTTCTATTCTCCTTAAAGCCTCACGAATTTCAGTATGTCCAATACCACCAATGGACCGAAAAAAAGGAAATGTCTCCAAGGTTTTATCATCAAAGATACCACTTAAGGCTCTTGAAAGTTTTTGTCCTATAAGCCAGCACACATACATATCCCACCAAGACGGGTGATTAGAGGCAAATATGATTCCTTCTTTAGGTAACGCTTGCCAAGCACCCTGATAATAAATAGCATGTAACCCTTGGCGTAGTGAACGGCGCATAATCAAGGGCATAAAAAAACCAATTCCTTTTTGCACGCTAGAAAATCGTTGGAAAATTCCAGAGAAGAACGGGGCTTTCTTCATAAGATGTCACCTTAGCATGTTAGACTAAGCTTCATGAAACCTGCTTTTATTTTTTTATTGTTTATGGTTTTACTAACAGCCTGTGCTCCCACTGTCAAGTGGACTAAATCTGGCTACAATCAAGCTGTTTTTGATTATGATTTTGGAATTTGCAAAAAAGAAGCCGAAGCCTCCATACCACCTGTTACAGCTAAAAACACTGGAAGACTATTTGCGGGTTTTTCATCTCCAGAAGAAGATGCCAGAGAAGCCAAGGTTGATGAAGCTATAAATAGTTGTATGCAGCGCAAGGGTTACTATTTACAATAGGTTGTGTCAATATTCTCATTAAAAGTTTATCCTAAAATTTTTAGCATTTCTAAAGTTGATTGCGACAAATTAATCTTTGAAAAGTACAGGATATTTCAACTCTGCCCTGAGCTTGTCGAAGGGCAAATTGTCTCAATGAGTCGTGGAATTGCAATTTATAAACCCTTGCAACGTCTGAAATATCAAGGACTGTATAGGATATGCTTTATGAAGTTTGAGCCCTTATATCCATCAGCAAAAACTCAACGTATCAAGACTTTGAGCTAAGTCCATCCCCATTAAATCTAACAATCAGAATAATAGGATTTGCAGGGAATTTTAGGCTTCACCTTTGTCAAAACATTTGGGGAGAGGTTTAGCAAAAAGAACATTACGTTCTATCTATGGAGAGTTACTCAGGCAAGACAAAACCCGATTAACCTTTTCTGGTATTTCCCCTAGGGTCAAGCACATCACGGATACCATCACCCAAAAGATTGAAGGCCAATACGGTTAGCAAAATAGCAATAGCCGGACTGCTACTCGCCCACGGTGCTTCATTGATAAAGTTGCGGGTTTCAGAAACCATAGCTCCCCATTCAGGTGTTGGTGGTTGCGCCCCAAAACCAATAAAGCTAAGACCAGCAGCGGTCAAAATAGCACTGCCAATATCAAAGCTGGCTTGCACCAATAACGGGGTTAAACTGTTTGGCAATAAATGTTTTAGAGCTATACGTGAACTCCTAGCACCCAAGGCTCTGGCAGCATCCACAAACTCGAGGTTTCTAAGCGATAAAACCTGAGCCCGTATCAAACGGGCATAGTTGGGCCATGACACGACAGCGACCGCAATCATTACGTTGTTTAAATTGGGCCCCAAGGCCGCAGAAATGGCCATAGCTAAAATAAGACCTGGAAAGGCTAGAAAAATATCAGTAATACGCATTAGAATATCGTCCCACACGCCACCTAATAATCCTGCCAAAAGTCCTACAAAGCCACCAACCACCAGCGATAATGCCACCACAATTAATCCTACCCGCAGAGAAATTCTAGCTCCATAAATCACCCTCGAGAAAACATCACGCCCTAACTGATCTGTACCTAAAATATGTTCTTGATTAGGAGGCTCGAGACGCTTGGAGGTATCTTGGGCCAAAGGGTCATTGGCTAATAACGGTGCAAACACTGCTACCAAAATCAGAACTATGGCCAGCAAGCCACCCACAATGGTTCCGGGGTCACGCAAAAAACGCTTTAAGACACGACCACGATTGGTAGAAATAACTTGCGTCATGAATACTCCAGTTGTAAAAAAGCCCTGAGCAATAAGCAATGAGCAATGAGCAATGAGTATAAGGAAAAGACACTAATTGCTTTTAACTCATTGCTCATTGCTTTCATGAATAAGAAATCCTTGGATCAAAGACAGCGTATAAAACATCAACCAATAAATTGATAGCCGCGTAGGTTAAACCGGCAACCAGGGTTACGCCCATCACGGCTGGGAAGTCTAGGTTGATGGCACTAGCAGTGGCGTATCCGCCAATACCAGGCCAAGAAAAAATGGTTTCAGTAAGAACGGCTCCCGTAAGTAAGCTACCCAACAGGCTCCCTAGAACAGTCAGGATAGGCAAAGCTGCATTGCGTAAGGCATGTTTCACAATCACCACCCGGCGGTTAAGACCCTTGGCACTGGCGGTGCGAACATAGTCTTGAGAGAGAACCTCGAGCATGGTACTTCGCACCATTCGGGTTAACAAGGCCGTTGAAAAAGCCCCTAAAACTAGAGCTGGTAAAATAAGATGGCGCACTGCATCAATAAAAGCTGGAACATCTCGAGCCAATAATGTATCAATCGTCATGAATCCCAGTTTGGTTGGGGGAGGAATCAAAAAGGCATCCAAACGACCCGGGCCAGGAAGTAAGCCCAACTTGGTATGAAAAAAAGTCAGGAGAATAATGGCTAGCCAATAAATCGGTGTAGCACCGGCAATTAAAGCAATACTCCGCACGATAATATCAATCGGCTTATCTTTATTTAGAGCTGCAATCATGCCAGTAGGTAGTCCAAACAAAACTGCAAAAACGGTAGCAGCCAGAGCCAACTCGAGGGTGGCCGGAAAAAAATCTTTTAAGTCCTCTACAATAGGCCTGCGGGTACGAATCGATTTTCCCAAATCACCTTGAAAAAGACGTTGCATATAGTTAAAATACTGGATAAGAACTGGTTTATCCAAACCTAAGCGTTCACGGTAGGCTTCAATTTGTTCTTCTCTGGCATTGCTGCCAAGTGCGGAAGCAACTGGATCACCTGGCACAATTTGAGCAATAAAAAAAGCCGCCAAACTTACGCCCCATAAGACAAAGAGCATATAACCCAAGCGGCGCAAGATAAAAGAAAACACTTACCTACTGTACCAGACCAGCGTTAAATTATAGTAAGGCTACCGCCGCCGCCCCTATCACACCTGCATTGGTTCCTAATTTGGCTACTTTAAGGTTGACTTTTGGAAATCCCAAATTAAATCTATCGGCATAGGCCTGAACCTTATTAAAATAAAAATCTCCAACTTGGCTCATTCCACCACCGATAACAAAAACATCAGGGTCAAAAATTTTTTGCAAATTGCATAGCCCAATCCCTGTAAAATAAGCCGCGTTATCAACCACCATCAGGGCTTTACGCTCTCCAGCTTTGGCCCGTTCAAAAATTTCTTGGGTACTTAGGTTTTGCCCATAACTAAAACTGGCTTCTTTGGCCACTGCTTTGCCCGAAGCAAGAGCTTCCCAGCAGCCCAACTGCCCACACCCACACAGCGGCCCATGCGGCATCACGGTGATGTGTCCTATTTCTCCGGCTGTGCCGTTGGCCCCACGAATAATAGTGTCACCAAAATAAAGCCCGCCACCTATCCCTGTTGAGATGGTGATAAACAAACTGCTATTGAGGTTTTTTGCCGCACCATATTTATGTTCTGCAAACCCAGCCGCATTAGCATCGTTCTCGAGCACTACCTTTATCCCCAAACGTTTTTGTAAGGGTTTGACGATTGGCGCGTTATCTAGCCCAACGATATTGGCCGTAAAGCGAACCGCACCTTTCTTAAAATTAATAGGGCCAGGCAACCCAATACCTACAGCTTCAACAGAGTGCTTGGCTAGTAAATTTTTAGCGATGGACTCGAGTGCGTCAAGCACACTCTTCAAACCCTCTTGCGGCGTTTGAATTTGTTGTTTAGCCAGAATCTTGCCTTTCTCAACAATTGCGGCCGCAATTTTCGTACCACCAACATCTAAGCCTAATGTTTTCATAATCCAATTTACCATATTCTTAAAAACCTCTCTACACACGACAAAACCCAAAATCAATGTACTTCACACTGTATAAAATTTGAGCCAATGCGTCCCACTACGAATGAGTCATTAACGGAATCTACTGCAATGTTCACTGTTGCTTTGTCATATAAAGGGAGAGACACAGTTTCATTCAAAACTGGGTTAAACGTAGGAGAGGAGGAGCGACGAAATTGTCAAAGGCGAGAAGCCACTCGGTATGCAAAGTGTCACTCCTCTAATACGTTGCGGAGCCACAATAAAATGGGTAGGGTCTCCAGAACCACTTTAACCAATATGACAAGGCTGAGCAACGTCAACTTAAACAGACGGAGGTTGATATGAGCGAGGATGTGAAAGTAGCGAAGTCGGTGCTAAGCGCAGTGGGCATAGATGTGAGTAAGGCAACGCTGGATGTAGCATTTGTTTATGAAGCTAGACAAACGAGCGAACGCTACAGCAATGATGAGGCAGGGATTGGTTTATTGCTAGTGAAGTTACAAGAAACGACAGGGCAGTACAAAGTGGTGATGGAGTCTACTGGGCGATATCATTTACTTGTGGCGTTACGGTTAAGTGAAGCGGAGGTAGATGTGCGGGTCATCAATCCGTTATTGGCTAAACCCTACTATGGAGGGCAGATTCGCAAAGTTAAAACCGATAAGGCTGATGCACGGGTGTTAGCCCGCATGGCTCTGCTCGAGTCCAAGTTGCCTGCTGGCTTTGGTCGTGACAAAATGGTCATACAAATTAGGCAGAAAATGGGCTTACTTGCTTCTTTAGAAAAACAACATCAAGCTCTCAAGGCCACCCTCAAGGATTACACGACCTTTCAACAACAACTAGGCATTGAAGTCAGTGATACTGAACAACAACTCCTGGCTACCCTCAAACTCTTCAGTAAGCAAATTGCTAAGCTCGAGCAAGAACTCCAGCAACTGGTTCTGGCTCAAAGTAAGCACAGTACAACCATGAAACGTTTACAAACCATTCCAGGCATCTCTGCATCTGTAGCTGCGTTAATAGCTCAGTTCCTTGATGCCAACTGCCAGCATCCTAAACAATGGCTTGCCTTTGTTGGTTTGGACATCTCAGTACGTGAAAGTGGCAAGTGGAAGGGTAAGTCGAAAGTCACCAAACGGGGCAATGCTTATCTTCGTAAACGTCTTTACAGTGCTGCTTGGGGAGCCCAAATGAATGATGACAACTTTCGTTCTTACTACAAAACGCTCAAACAACAAGGCAAAAAACACGTTGAAGCTCTCCTGACTATCGCCCGTAAACTCCTCCGTATTGCCTTCTTGGTTGTTACTCAAAACACTTCCTATGACCCTAAGTGTGCTTTCCCCTCTTGACTTTTCCCTTTAATGGGCATGCTGAGCCAGCCACTAGGGTAAACATTGCAAGCTATTTCCAAAGTCAAGCCCTGCCTTGCGAAGTATCTTGCTATTAGATACTTCGCTCTTGAACGAGAGCGCATGACTGACCTTGCTTCAAAATTCGTGCAAACGGCAGCTCAGTATGGGTACGAAGTCATGCGAAGCAACAAAACATGGTTTCTGTGATTCACTGAGTCTAATCACTTGAATGCTAGAATAATCCTGACTGCACAGCAGATAAGCCCAAACGTTTTTCTACCTTTTGTGCCATATCCTGTGGCATGATGTGTCTGATGATATCTAAAGCCAAATCAACTGAGGCCATACTCTCCCCAGCACACCAAAGCCCACTATCATTTTTTACAACTCGCTCTTTGGACACTTGCAAAACTTCATAATCCTCGAGGGTTTCTAGTAAATCATGACGACTGGTCACCACTTGGTCACGCAAGAACCCTAACTTGCCCAACAAAAGTACACCACTCGAGACGCTGGCCAAAATTTTCAAATGTGGACGCACCTCACTTATATACCCCGTAATCGTTTTATCGCGCATAGCCTTTTCAATTCCTGTGCCACCTGGAATAATTAAAATATCTGGCGGTGGGCAACTCATAAAGGCATATAAAGGCGTGATGGTTAGTCCACCCGAGGTTTGAACAGAATTGCGGGCTTTGGCAAGAGTAAATACCTCGAGGTCTTCAGACTGGCTTAATTGCTTGGCTAAATACAGAATGTGGTAGAGCGTCACGGCCTCGAGTTCATTGACTTCGTGATAAAGCAAAACGGCGATATTCATAGGTGCATTCTAACCTAGCTCAAACTGAGTTCAGGGTTTATTGAAGCAAGAAAAAGTGGTGAGTACCAAGTGAACAGTGAAAACCACTCGTCACTCGTCACTCATCACTCATCACCTCCTTAGTCTCTGATTTATGCCGTGATAGAAACCACGAATTCGGGTTGCTTAGTGACGTTAGATTCCCCGACGCAAAGGCATTTCAAGAAATTCGGCTTTAAGATTTTCACAAAGTTTAAAGAAAATATCATCATGCTCAGGATTGGTCCAAGCCGGGGATTGCACTAATAAAACAAAGTCAATCTGACCCATCTCGAGTTCTAATAGCGGCAATCGCTCGAGCCTAATGTTGTGCAACGCAAACTGCGAAGGAAATTCTTTGCGGGTTCGCACGAGATCATAACCCTCCGTGACTCGCACCTGCGCGTGCCAACTTGGGTAGATGCACTTATAGGATTGAATCAACCTATGCTCGAGTGCAAGCCCGGCCCAGTTTCCCGCGCGAAGCTTGTTGGGGTCACCACTTGTGCTGAATAAATCATGGTGAGAATCGAGATTGACTACACTCGAGATGTGGAATCGCTCGAGTAAGCTATAAGCATCAGCATGACTAAGTGTTGCAAAGGTTTTAATACCAGAAAATTGTAATAACCAAGACCAATCTTCAAAGAGTGGAAAATCGTGACTTAAATCTCCATTGCGTTTTAGAGCCCGCACTTGCCAAGCCTCGAGGCGATCAAAAGCAGTATCTCTAGTTCCCCAAATCGGGGCATCAAACACGTGTTCAACACATCCAGAGAAATAATCCCAGTCTACTGAAAGTAACATGGCGTTTATCATACCGTTAAGAAGTAGCGAGTAAAGATTGAAGATTGAAGGTTGAAGGTTGAGTGAGAATTCTAAAGCTGATTGGGCGGTGTTTTACAATGGGCTAAAGCCCACCATTCACATTCTCCAGGGTAACAATTGTTTTAGTGGATCTTAAAGTTGCCAGAAGTTTAAAGAGTATAGGACAAAAGACCTTCAGTGTTACACTGTCTGGTATGAAATGTTTGGCTGTAATTTTCTTTTGGATGATTATTCTTATAGGTCATGCTCAAGAAACTTGTGAAACACTAGTAGCATCTATAGAACAAACCTTTGATAAAGCCAGTCAGGTCATCATGACCACTAACATCATGCAGGGCCAACGTGAATTTGCCTATAGCAAACTCAAACTTTATAAAGACCGTGCTGGTGAATGGCAGAGTGATATCCTCGAGCAACGCGGAGTGCAACGACCCCAAAACAGCCAAGGCACTGAAGATGGTGCTGAACCAAGTTTTGAATTTAGTTGTGATGAACATGAAATCATAGAAGAAACTTCTGGTTGGACCCTGAGCTTACAAGAACAAAACCCTGATATCCCCGTTGAGGCTTGGGTGGTGACATACGGTTATGAAAATAACGCCCTTGTGCCGCTAAGTATTTCAGGTGACTTTGAGGCCAAAATTTTACTGATTCCTTTTAGAGGAAGCTTTAACACCAGTTTTAGCGATTGGACTATTCCTGTTCCCTAACCTAATGCCTAAACTCCCCATACCTTTCTATCAACGAAAAGCCGATGTAGTAGCTAAGTCCTTACTAGGGCAACATTTACTGGTCAAACAAAACACTACTTTACAACGCTCACGGATTGTAGAAACCGAAGCCTATATGGGAACACCCGATTTAGCTTCTCATGCCTCTAAGGGTCGCACCAAACGCACCGAGGTCATGTTTGGCCCAGCAGGCATTATTTATATTTACTTGATTTACGGCATGTATAACATGTTCAATATCGTGGTGAGTGCTGAGGATGACCCACAAGCTGTACTCATTCGAGCAGTGGAACCTCTAGCCAATATCCAAGGCTCAACCAACGGGCCAGGCAAACTCTGTAAAACGCTAGGAATTACTAGGGCGTATAGCGGGCTTTCATTGCAGGATGATGAGATTTGGCTCGAAGAAAGCCCCAAAGCCCAAACGCATCACCACCACTACCCGCATCGGGGTTGACTATGCTGGTGAATGGACTAAAAAGCCGTTGCGTTTTTATGATGCGGAAAGTAAGTATATATCGAAGAAATAAATGCTGAGAGCTGAGGGCTAAGAGCCAAACCTTACTCCGGCAAAACCTTTCCTACCCACTGCATCGGATCAGTAGCCACCTGATTAACCCGCATTTCCCAGTGTAAATGAGGACCTGTTGAAAGACCTGTGGTTCCTATTTCACCGACTTGCTGGCCACGTGAAACTGTGTCTCCAACTGCAACTAAAATTTTGGATTGATGAAAATACAAACTGTAAACACTAGCCCCATGATCAATCACCACTAGCCCACCCTTGATGGGATAAAAATCTGCCACCATCACGCGGCCTACATTGGTAGCATAAATAGCTGTGCCGGTGGGTGAAGCAATGTCTGTACCAAAATGATAGGAAATGTTACCCCCTGTCGTATAACGACGGGGCAAGCCAAATGGACTGGTGAACCTACCTTCGGCGGGTTGCATAAAAGGTTCCGTCCATTGCGGAAAAGGATGTTCAGGGCTTTTTGCATAGGCCCCCTGGAGGGCTTGATTCTCGAGTTCCCGACCTTCGGGGGTAATCACTTGTAAAGTATCAGAAGACAAGTTGAGTTCTTCAATTTCTCTGGGGTCTTCTAAAACATTTAAAGAAGCCTCGAGACGCACTTCACGGTCATGTTCATCAGTCAAAGAAACCGTTACAGGAATCACTCCCGCAGCTTGACCCAAAGGAACCGCCCACAATGATACTACTTTGCCTTGAGAAATAAAGACTGGGCTGGGTTGACCTGCTATGTGCAAATCAACCGTTTTAGGTTGAAGCCCTGTACTATCCCAACCTACGGTTATGGCAACAGGCTCACCAGGTATCGCTGACTGCTTCACTTGCAGGGTTGGTTTAATAGAGGGAATCCCGTAAACCACCAACTGATAGCTGCTCTGATTTTCAGAAACATCCATTGCGGTTACTTCTATAGGCACTGCGCCACTATGAGCCAAAAGAGAGAGCGTATAGTCTTGGGCAGTTTCACTAAGCTCGAGGTCTCCATATTTTACAGTATAGGTAACAGGTTCATCTGCACTCATCTTGAGGTCAAAAGGTAAATCAGCAGGTACTTTCTCGGGGGCTTCAATATAGACTTTAGGCGGGGTGGTATCACGTTTAGAGAGAGCTAACCCAGCTACTAGGGCAATAAAGACCACTGTAGGAATCAGAACCCGCCGCATTTATTTACCTCCAAGGAGTAAGGCAACATGGCTGGTCTGAGCAGTAATAGATAAACCCATTAAGTATCGGTCAGGGTACATATACCTTAGCCTTTTTGTGAAGTAATAAAGGGAATATTTCTATAGGCCTGGTCAATATCCAAGCCATATCCATAAACAAAAGCATCTTCGATCTCAAATCCTAGATAGGCTATAGGAACCTCTACTTTTCGTCTGGCAGGTTTAGACAATAGTGACACCACATTAAGCGATAAGGGCTCACGTCCTTGTAAATAATGCAGTAAATAATTAATGGTAAGCCCAGTATCCACAATATCTTCTATAAACAAGACATGCTTACCTTTTAAAGAGGTGTTCAAGTCTTTAGTAAGGCGCACTTCACCACTTGATTCTTGCGAAGACCCATAACTCGAGACCGACAGGAAATCTACACTTAGTGGCAAATCAATAGCTCTAGCCAAATCAGCCATAAAGATAAAGGCTCCATTTAAGACTCCAATAAGGTGCAAATCTTTACCCTCATAATCTTTTTTAATCTCTTGGCCTAAAATAGCAATACGCTGTTGAATTTGTTCAGATGAAATTTGTATCTTGCCATTTCCAGGCTTAAATATACTCATAACACTCCACCAAGTTACTCGAGTAACTTTAGTTCATCTTGATTTAGGTTTCGGTACTGTCCGGTAGGTAAATCTCCCAGCTTTAGCCGAGCAATGCGGGTGCGTACCAATCGGGTCACAGTATACCCTACTGCGGCCATCATGCGTTTGACCTGCCTTTTGCGCCCTTCTGTTAGAACCAAAGTGCAACCACCTTCAGATAATTTGGCCATCACGGCCTTTGCTGGCCCATCATCAAGTTCTAAACCACGCTCGAGAGTAGACAAAGACCCCGCATCAGGCTGACCTTCCTTGCACCAGACTTGATATTCTTTTTCGTGTTCATAACGCGGATGCGTAAGCCGCAAAGTCAAATCACCATCATTGGTTAGCAGCAGTAATCCTTCAGAATCTAAATCTAAACGCCCCACCGGATGCAGGCCTGGGGCACTTGGAACAAGCTCGAGGACAATAGGACGACCCAATTCATCCTCAGCAGTCGTTACATAGCCTTTGGGTTTATTAAGCATATAGACAATCTTTTCAGACACCTTATCTACCTGTTTCCCGTCCACAACAACTTCATCTCCGTCTTGAACTTTAGTTCCCAAAATAGCCACTTGACCATTCACCCTAACACGGCCCGAAGTAATAAGCTCTTCAGCTTTACGCCGACTGGCAATACCAGCACTAGCTAAGTATTTTTGTAATCGTTCCATAGGGGTAGTGTACCGAAAAAGATAGGCTTACGAGACAAGGAGAGTATAGAATTTTCTCCCCCTCTGCCCTTCTCCTTACTCTCCCCTTCTAAAGCAGTTTCATTAAAATTAGCATTCCATCAAATGAACAGCTCACCCTTGCCCACCAGCACGGCCTCTCCACCCACTGCCACTGAAAACCCCTCACTAGTATTCTTTACCTCAACCTGCAACACACTGGGGCGACCCATCTCTATACCTTGATGGCTTGTGAATAGAGTAACTTCAGAAAGCTCGAGCATCTTGTGCGTAGCCATATACCAACCCAAAGGCCCATGTGCGCTGCCGGTGGCAGGGTCTTCGTCTACGCGCGTACCCTCTACTGCCAACATGCGGCATTGCACCAAAGCCTCGGAGTTTTTTGGCGTAAATACAAATGCTCCTACTAATTTGTGCTCCTGAAGTGTACTCAGGTTTGGATCAAGCCGAACTCGGGCTAATACTTCAAGGCTTTTGACTGGAATCATAAAGAAAGGATTACCTGCACTAACCACTTGCAAGGGTAAATCCATCAAATCATCTTCTTGCAAATTTAAAAATTGCGCCACAGCTTGCCGATTGGTCACTTCAGCTAAAATTCTGGGTATCCCCTGCTCCATCCATGCTTGGTTTAACTGACCAGCTTCATACTCGAGCCTAATTGGAAATATGCCTGCTGCAAGCTCGAGATTCACATCCCGCAAAACATTAATTTTCCCCTGACGATACAAAGAAAAAATGCTCCCAATGGTCGGATGACCTGCCATCGGCAATTCCCTAGAAGGCGTAAAGTATCTGGCTCTAAAATGAGCTACACTCGAGGGCAGAATAAAACTGGTTTCTGAAAGATTAAATTCCTTAGCAATGGCTTGCATCTGGCTATCAGAAAGTCCTACCGCGTTTGGAATAACTGCCAAAGGATTCCCTTGCAAGGGCGTGTTGGTAAAAACATCCCAAATTTCATAAGGTACGTTCATAATTTTAGCTTATCAAAAACAGGGGTGAGTGATGAGTGGTGAGTGACGAGTGGTGAGTCGTGAGTAATCCTTCGACAAGCTCAGGATACCCATCTACCCATCTTCCCTTCTCCCTCCGCATCACCCACGACTAAACCCAGCTCGAGATTCTGTTAGCCTTTAGCCATGATTCATCCAATTCATGAAAAGTGGGCCAAACTCTTGGTGCATTATTGTTGTGCTGTACAACCCAGCGAGAACGTAGCCATTCATATTGATAGTCTTGCCGAGCCCATAGCCAGAAGTCTTTACCGTGAAATTTTGCGAGCCAATGCCAACCCTGTGCTGCGAATGACTTACCCTGAGATTTTAGAGGATACTTTAGAGTGCGCCCCTGAGGCATTTCTCGAGAGCGAGGCCGCTCTTGAATTAGCTGAAATCAACCACATCCAGAGCTGGATTCGTATTCGTGCTCCGCACAACACCAAAGCCCTCGATAACGCTGACAAAACCAAATTCTCTAAACTCTTAAGAAAACAACGCCCGGTAAGTAATATCCGTGTGAATGACACCAAATGGTGTCTTAGCAATTATCCCACCGCCGCAGGAGCCCAAGACGCTGGCATGAACTTAGACAACTACGAAAAATTTGTTTACGGGGCTATGTTTTTATTTGATGATGAGCCTGTAAAAAAATGGCAGGAGATTCACCACTTTCAAGAACAGGTTATTGGTCACCTAAAAGACGCTGATCTCATTCGCATTGTCGCTGAAGATACCGACCTTACATTAAGCGTCAAGGATCGCATTTGGAAAAATAGTGCAGGGCATCACAACATGCCCTCTGGCGAAGTGTTTACTGGACCCATTGAAAATAGTGCCAATGGACATATCTGCTTTCAGATTCCTAGTTCAGTCAACGGCGCAGAAGTTGAGCAAATTCGTTTAGTCTTCAAAAATGGTCAAGTAATTGAAGCCAGTGCTGAAAAAGGTAATGATATGTTGCAGGCTCAACTCAACACCGATAAAGGAGCAAGATTTCTTGGTGAACTTGGTATAGGAACCAATTACAACATTCAACGCCCCACCAAACAAATTCTTTTTGACGAAAAAATTGGTGGAACCATTCACTTAGCCTTGGGGCAATCTTATAAAGACACCGGCGGGCTTAATGACTCAGCCATTCACTGGGATATGATTTGTGATTTACGGCAGGGTGGACAAATGTTTGTTGATGGAGTATTGATTCAGGAAAATGGGGAATTTAAGATATAGAGCTTGACTTCATATGTTCTTTTAATTCTTGCTTAAATCCATTAAATCCACTATTCTATGTCTATGACAATAGAATTATCACCTGATACCGAAGCCCAACTTCAAAGCCTTGTGAAAACAGGTAAATATGAATCCATTGAGGCATTTATTGAAGTAGCTATTAGCAATGCATATGCTGAGACAGAGGCTTTTACTGAAATGGTACGCACCAAACTTAAAGCATCCAAAACTGCCTATGACGCAGGTCAGGTCGTAACCATGCCAGAAGGTGGTGTGACCGAACTCCTAAAGCGATTTTGAAGATGACGTTAGGACATTCTCAAAAATGATGCATACTACAGAGAACTTGAGTCAGAAATTCGGTTTAATTCGTCATTGCGTGTACGAAGTTTGAGCGAAGCGTTGGAGCGTTTGGGGAGAACAAAACGTTGTAACGCAGTTCATAACATCATTCGCAGCAGACAAGCCACGTGGCAATCTCCCTTCGCTAATTGACTGACAATAGTTTTTCAATGATTACGACATCACTTCATTACAAACTCAGAGCAAGGAGATTGCTTCGTCAGTAATTTCCTACAAATAATATCCCAACTTCGTCAAGATTTCCTACCTTTCCTCGCAATGGCTATGCAATGAAGCAAAGCTACGAATGCTAGTGACACGATGGCTCATGTTCACCTGATGATAGTGAACTGTATGTAGAAATTTGAGAAAGTCTTATAATTAAAATGTTAATTCCCAAAGAAGCTTTCAAGGTGCGCCATGCGCGATAAAAAGTTTGAAACACCAAGCAATATTTACAACCACTTAACCACTAAAGACAACGACTTAAAACATATTTACAACCACTATGGTGAACCACCCGCCTGGCAACGCAAACCTGGGTTTAGCACACTGGTTCAAATCATATTAGAACAACAAGTCTCACTAGCCTCAGCCAAAGCCACTTTTGATAAAATTCAGAACCACATCGATATAACACCTGAGCATATTTTAGAGCTAGATGAAGCAACCTTCAAAACACTTGGCTTTAGCCGGCAAAAAACACGTTATGTAAAAGCACTTGCCCAGTCTATTGTTAACGGGTTAAAGCTAGAGACACTCCATTCACAAGACGATGATGCTATTAGAGTCGAACTTATAAAACTACCTGGTATTGGTAATTGGACTATAGACATTTATTTACTCATGGCACTACATCGACCTGATATTTTACCTGTAGGTGATTTGGCATTACGCATTGCCGTCAAGGAAGTCAAAGGGCTTAAAACACAACCAACGCCAGAAGAGCTTTGGCAAATCTCTAAACCGTGGCAACCCTACCGTTCTTATGCCGCTAGACTCTTATGGCACTATTACCTCTTACGCAATGCTTAGGGACTTCATTGAAGCAATCCATTAGACTTCTAACTTCATTTGTCATTTCAAGCCTATTCGGTTTTACTCAGGTCAGGCTGCGCTGAGAAATCTAGGCACAAGGAATAACCCACTAAGCCGAGTAACCCATTCGTCACATCGACCGAAGTGAAACGGAGTGGAGATGTCTTAAGCGTTTGCTGTGTGTCCAGCCAAGTTCACTCTTGGCCTGTGCCCTAGGCTTCTCGACTCCACTGCGTTCTGCTCGAAGCGACAGGCCGTTTGTCACATCGACCGGAGTGAAACGAAGAAGAGCCTTTAGCAGGGCGTATCATGCCGTTATCGTCAAACTTAGTTTTCGACAACGAGATACTACCTCCTGCTAAAGGCTTCTTTGGAGGTGTCTAAAATACTAACTGATGACTCAGCTTAGTGTTTTGGTGGCTCGTGCCCCAGGCTTCTCCATTACGCTATCGCTCCAGTCGAAGCGACAGGCCGTTGGTCACACCGATCGTAGCGCAGCGAAGTGGAGGTGTCTTATACGTTTGCTGTGTAATCAGCTTAGTTCACCTTTGCCTTATGCCCTAGGCTTCTCCATGAAGCCTGCCCTGAGTGAAATCGAATGGGCAAAATCCCTTACCCAATAAACAATTCTCACTCTATCTGCGCCAAGGATTACATCCCAAGGCTTTTGCTACAGTCGAAGCGACAGCATAAGAGTAGTTTGTGTTAAGTTCTTCACACTCAACCCAAGATGGGGTTTTTCACTCACAGGTGATAAAAGTGAAACATTTGTAAGAATTTTGTAAGAGCTTATGCGTAAACTAATTATTGAACGTAAGCAAAGAAACTTGCGTTGAAATCATCAAACGGGTACTGATTTTATATATAAATTTATCCAGTGCCCAGAAACGGAAACATATATGCGTAAAGGTTCAAACAAGGGTTTTACCCTAATCGAGCTGCTGATTGTAATTGCAATCATCGGTATTTTGGCTGCAGTGTTGATTCCTAACCTGCTCAATGCTCGTAAAAAAGCACAGGATACAGCTGCTCAAGGCTTCGGTAAAAATGTCGTTACCTGGATTGCTTCTGCCGATTCAACTGCAAATACAGCAGCACTTCAAACTTCACTTCAAGGTGTAACAACCTGTATTGATGCAATTCTACAAGCTGAAGGTGCTCCTGCCGCTCTTCCAGGTACTGTTCCTACATGTGTGGTAGCCTATGCAGCTGGTCAATATACTGTTACGGTTACATCTCAAGGCGGCGGAACTATTGCTGCTATGAAATACTAATCCGAATTAACAGATTTAGTATTTTCAATCAGCGTTGGTACGTAACCAACGCTGATTTTTTATAAGGATTTCCCTCATGCCCAGAAAAAATGGCTTTACAGTTATCGAACTCCTCATTGTAGTTGCAATTATTTCTATATTGGCGGGAGTTCTCGTACCCAATCTTGTTCGTGCTAGGAAAATAGCCTATGACACTTCTGCACGGGCTTATTCCAGAAACGTCGTTCAGTGGTCCATCTCATGGCTCCAAACAGATCTGTCACGCAAAACCACCAATCTCCCACCAAGCTGTACAGATGCAGCATACGTTAGCGAAGGAGCATTGGCTCAATTACCAAATTTTGTAACGAACTGTACTGTACTTATTAATCCTAATGGGCCTGGAACTCTCGGGGCACGCGTTGAATCACAAACTGGGGAAATTTTTGAGTATTTTTACTAAAACCACTCTTTAGCATTTATACGGGCAGCTTTTTTGGCTGCCCATTTTTGTTTTTGCCCCCTTTTCGCCTTTGCCCCCCTTTCTTTGCCTTTTAAGGGGGGTAGGGGGGATTCAACACACCTTGCCTGCGCCTTTCAAAGCCCAGCGTTTGCATTCCACAAGTCGGCGTTGGTTTTTGTTGCCCTACAGCAATCCCCCCGACGTTTCCTCTTGGCTTTCCTTATGGTAGTTTTTGTTCAACTCATGGTTCCCCCCTTGTTAAGGGGGGCAGGGTCACTTTTCTTTTATGGGCGTTGGCTTGTAGTTTACGATAGTTTCGCAAACACCTTCAAAGCTCTTCATCACTTCATAGTTAGTAAATCGAATGACGGTTAAACCATACCCTTCAAAAACGTTGGTTCGTTCAGCATCATAAACTTGTTGCTTGGGGTCAGAGTGGTGTTCACCATCAATTTCAATCACCAGTTTCAATTTGGCAATATAGAAATCTGCAATAAATCCGTCAATCGGGCGTTGTTTCAAAACCCTATGCTTAAAGCCGCTTAAAAATTCGTACCACAGCTTTCGCTCAGCAGGAGTCATGCTCTTGCGAAGTTCTCTGGCTTTTGCAACATTTTTCTTCTTGTAAGGCAAATACCGCATCTATCGATTATAAGTTTTAAGTAGGGTTACTGCTGTGAAATGGTCTCTAAGGTAGAGCAAGAAAATTTTGCCCCCCTTGCTTTACCTTTTAAGGGGGCAGGAAGATTAACTGAGGTGCGCCACAAACCATACCCAAGATTTTTAAAACGGCTCACATAGCGTAGTCGGCTTGTAAGCTGTTACAGCAGCACCCGAAAAGCAATTTGGTCTGTGGATTTACTAAGTCTTAAATCATTTGTCCAAAACTCCGTACACCCATATTGTAGTGCTGTCGCCAATTGAAGCGTATCAGGAGTCTTTAGATTATAAAAGCACGTAACTTCAAAGCCTGATCAAAAATATCTGCCGACGGGCCAAGTAGGAGCATCTTGCTAAAAAGCTGTTGGTAGCGGTCAATCAACTTACTATTATTTTGGCGAGTAGGCACAACTAAACACTCTAACCTTGTAAGCATAGAGGTGCAAAATGAGTTGGTGGCGTGTTGGCGAAAATGCCCAGCAACAATACGACGTTTATCGGGGGTTGCTTCTAGTAAATAGATTAGAATACAACTATCAATAAAAATCATTCCCAGCTTGCCCGTTCTTCATTTAATCTTTCATTAAGTGCCTGAATACTTTGCCCTGGTTCATTGGAGGACGCAATGTCTTCTACTAGCTTTAAAAATTGAGCAGTCGTGACTTCAGGGTTTTCTTGAAGAATAAGAAGCTCGGCATTTCCAGGTTTAACACTTTCAGGTAACCGTAATGTAACTTCCCTGCTAGTAGGAACTGTTACCTGTAATTTGATAGCTTGCATGACTAGATTCTAGCACGGATTTCAGGTCATAAGCATTTCCAAAATTTTTTAGAAGTGGTGCTTCACAAATCTGTGGTGTTACCATCACGCAAATCTTGAAGGGCCTCTTGAGCAAGGGCATCCAAACGACCTGCTTTAATATCACGTTCTAACTGTTTATCCCACTGTTGCCACTCATAATCAGCAATTCGCTGTTTCAGTTGAGCGAGTTCTTCACTAGATAGCTGCTTAATCGCCATTTCAATTTCTTGAACTGTTGTCATAAAATTGCCTCAGTTAGTAGTATACAACATTTGCATTTATATGGGCATCTTTTTCAGGTGTCCTTTTTTGTTTTTGTCCCCTTTGTTTCACCTTTCGCCTTTGCCCCCCTTTCTTTGCCTTTTAAAGGGGGTAGGGGGGATTCAACATTCACAGTGAGCAGGATTTTCAAACAATTGTATTTACAGTTTCCTACTCCTGAATCGCTCCATCAAGGCTTGCAAACAGCTATAATTAAGTATATGCCATTACCTAGTTTCAATGAGCAAGGTGATTTACCTTTAGGTGTCCCCAAAATTTCTCTACCTTTTTGAAATACAAGGGTGGGGGAAGCGGTGAAAGTAACTGAGTGAGTTCTTCACTCGAAAGCTGCTTAAATTTCAATATATGTTTACCTAGCCTGAATTTTATGGGCTTCTGCGTATAACCTTAGGGCTGCATTGATACGAGTTTCATAGGCTGTTTGTGATTTGAACCATTCCAGTATATCAGTGTCTAAATGCAAAACAACAGCTTTTTGAGAAGGCAGTCGAACACTGGCGTGTTCAAAAAATGCACTATCAAGCACTGGACTATCAGAGGTATCAATATCTTCATCTGCCAAGCTATCAACCTTAGCCCAGTTGGTCTTTGAGGATTTGTTCGTACTTGCTGCGCTCATGTTTCACCGCCTTTCTAAGCGAGATTACCCTGATAATATCAGGTTCGCGTTCTGTAAAGATAATCACCACGATACGAGTCTGCAGTAAGCCAATTCCAATCCAACGATCTTCATCATAGTCTTCTCTGGTATCTAGGGCAGTGAGCATAGGAGCTTGAAAAATTTCCCAAGCATCAGCAAAGTCGAGGCTATGCTTCTCAATATTGCTAGAATTTTTCTCACTATCCCACTCAAAGGTCATGCTAAAAGTGTATCATTTCATTGTAGCGTTAGAGAGGAGTCATGATTTATAATCAGCAAGAATTAGAAGCCTCGCAAGAACGTATTGCCAAGTTTCAAGCTTGGCTTTTAGATATGCGCCAAACAACCTCGCCCAAAGAGTTTGCACTTATGTCAAGTGGTTATCGTTTGGAAATTGAGAAAATGCAAGCAGAGGTTTTAGAGTATCTTCTTTCACCTGCCTTGGCAACTTCAGAAGCTGCTTAGTCCTATTCTCGTCAGCGAGAAAGTTCAAGAAAAACCTCTTCTTCTAAGGCTTCTTGGGCATAAGCAATCGCCGCTCTCAACCCCTCGCGGCTTAACTGAGGGTAATTCTCTAGAATCTGCACCTCTGTCCACCCTTGGGCAAGTAGACCGAATAAAAAACCAACAGAGAGTCGTGTGTGTTTAATAATAGGCTTTCCCGCTAACACATTGGGGTTTGAGGTAATCCATGTTTGCCACATAAGTTTAGTGTACACCATTCCCATTTATACAGGTATCTTTTTGCCCTTCCCTTTTTCTTTTGCCCCCCTTTCTTTGCCTTTTAGGGGGGTAGGGGGTATTAACTGCGGTGCGCTACAAACCAACCAAGATTTGTGATTCACAAACGCTGTGATTTGAAAAGCACGGGCAGGGTGTGTTGAATCCCCCCTCAATCCCCCCTTATAAAGCAAGGGGGCAACTTCATTTTTCCTTCGTATAAACTGGTTTGTAGTTTTGTAGTTGGCAATCGTTTGACAAACACCTTCAAAGCTCTTCATAACTTCATGGTTTGTGAAGCGAATAACTGTAAGTCCATAACCTTCAAACACTTTCGTCCTTTCAGCATCATAGATTTTCTGGTCAGGTTCATAGTGGTGCTCACCGTCAACCTCAATCACCAGTTTGAGCTTGGGAATATAGAAGTCTGCAATAAATCCATCAATGGGTCGTTGTTTCAAAGCCCTGTGTTTAAAGGTACATAAAAATTCATACCACAGCTTTCGTTCAGCAGGAGTCATGTTCTTGCGTAGTTCTCTCGCCCTCTCAACACTTTTAGTTTTATAGGGCAAATACCGCATCTCGCCATCATAAATGTTGGATAGTTTTACTGCTGTTTATTTGTCACGTAATCATGGGTTTGGTTTTTGTCTACCTTGCCTTTTAAGGAGGGTAGGATATTCACCATTCACAGTGAGCAGAATTTTCAAACCACTGCCTTTACGCTGCCTTACCCACAAGCGCCTTCGGGTGCAAGCTTAAATAATCACGAACCTCCAAATTCATTCTGTCTATTTCAGCCAAGAACCCACCTGCTGAACCATGATAGTTTGAAGGATTCGTTTCAGTTTCTCTTATTTGCACTACGAGTTTATGAAAATACTGAATGCGCTCCAAAGTCACTTGCAGTTCTATATCATTTTGAATCATCGCAAGCCCAAAGTATGTCGCAAGGCTGTATTGACTTTTTTCATCGGCAGCGTACCAATGACTCGTTGAATCACAACAGTTCCGACAGTAGCAAGGTTATCAGTCATGACCACAGAATCACTTAAAAGACCTGATTGTTTACCTGTTTTACTGCCTACTAAAACAGTGACACGGCTCGGATGCTCAGCGCGTGTCATGTTACTGCTAATCATAGTGACAATAATTTAACTAATTACCGTTTTGAGATTATTAGCTTGTACAATTAAGCCAGGGCGCAATTTTGCAGAAGTCAAATCCGAATTGGGAAACAAAACCAAGACAACATCACCACGTTTATAACTTGACTTTGGCGGCATCATAATCGTTGTAAATATCCATTTCTGGTTCTTCCCAATCTTTAAAACTTGCTAAAGCACTCCTAAGCTTAGAGGCTTGTCGCTTATCAATATTTAGGTCTTTTAACTTGATCTCACTTTTAGAAACTGAGACTTGTGTGTGCTTCTTTGCTTTTTCACCCTGCTGTTCTTGTAAAATTAAAACTTCAACGCTCTCAGGTCGCACACTTTCTGGTAGATGCAACGTTAGTTTTCTGTTTTTTGGCACTGTCATTTCTAGCTTGATAGCTTCCATAGCCAGATTTTAGCACATTCTCATCAGCAAGAAACTAGCACCAATCAACCCACTCCTCATTTATGGTAAAACTATGCCTTATGTCTGATTCTCTTATTCGCGTCGCTATCATCGGTGCTGGTCCTTCTGGTTTTTATGCTGCTGAGGGTTTACTCAAAGAACTCCCTAATGTTTCTATAGACTTAATTGACCGCTTACCCACCCCTTACGGGCTAGTACGTTACGGTGTGGCACCAGATCACCAAAAAATAAAATCTGTTACTAAAATGTACGAAAAGACTTGCTCTGATCCACGCATTCGCTTTTTGGGAAATGTGAATTTTGGTAAAGATGTAAGCTATAGCGATATCAAGAATCACTATCATGCAGTTATCTATACGGTGGGTGCATCTTCAGATCGCAATTTGGGTATTACGGGTGAAAATTTAGTGGGTAGTATATCAGCGACTGAATTTGTGGCTTGGTACAATGGGCATCCTGATTATGCAAACCGCATTCAAAGTTTGACAGCCAGGCAAGTTGCTGTGGTGGGCATGGGCAATGTAGCCATAGACGTAACGCGCATTTTGGCAAAATCGGTGGAGGAACTTAAAACCACTGATATTGCTGACCATGCTTTAGAAGTACTCAAAGATTCTCCTGTTACAGATGTTTATATGCTGGGGCGGCGTGGGCCAGCGCAAGCCAAATTTACTACCAAAGAACTTCGTGAATTGGGCGAGTTACTGATTGCTGATATTGTAGTTAACCCAGCCGAACTCGAGCTTGACCCCGCCAGTCTAGCCTCCATTGAGGGTGATCCAGCCATGAAAAAGAACATAGAAATTTTGCGGGAGTTTGCCCACAAAAAACTCGAGGGCAAACCACGGCGTGTTCATTTGAGATTTTTTGTTTCTCCCATTGAACTTCTAGGCACACATCAAGTAGAGCATTTGAAACTCGAGCGTAACCACCTAGATGAAAAACTTAACGCTATCGGCACAGGACAGTTTGAAACCCTGCCTATGCAAATGGTCTTGCGTTCGGTAGGTTATAAAGGGGTTGCTTTACCCGATGTTTCTTTTGATAGTCGTAAAGGAATTATTCCCAACACTTTAGGGCGCGTGACCAATAGCGAAGGTCAAATAATTGCTGGCGAATATGTGGCTGGCTGGATTAAGCGCGGGCCATCAGGTGTAATTGGAACCAATAAAGCTGACGCGATGGAAACCGTTCAATCACTTAAAGCTGACCTCGAGACCCTACCCAAACTTGATTCAGAAAAAACTACACTTCAAGCCATTGATGACATTTTGCAAAGCAAAGGAATTACGCCAGTGAGTTTTTCTGACTGGTTAAAACTAGACGCTTTTGAAAGTCAACAAGGTAGCCTACAAGGTAGACCTTGAGTTAAGGTTACCAGTGTAGAGAGAATGCTTGAGATTTGTAGTTAAGCCCAGCTTTGATAAACCTTTACATCGATCTTTTTCCAATCATTAGAAGAATCGATCTTACTGACTTCTGCGCTCAAGGTTATATTTTGGTCTAACAATGCTGCCAAAATAGTGTTGTGCTGCCTTGGGATATAACCTAACTTGAGCAAATTTTTGCTATAAATTTCAATTGCGTTGCTGTCATGAATGTTATTAGCTTCACGACGCAAAACTAGGCTGTCTCCAATCAAGAGGCTTTGAAGTATTTCATCTCGGTTTCCATCGTAATAAAACAACCCTGCAACAGCTACTTCAATAAGAAAAACCCTAGGTCTTTCTGCGGTTGCTAAACTCTGCCCACTTAGTAGGCCTAGGACTGAAATTCCCAATGATTTTAAGATATCTCTACGTTCCATAAATCCCTTATCCTCTTTGTACAAGAATCGGTGCGGTGAGGTCTGATAATTTTTGTTTCTGCCTACCATCAGCATCAAAATTGGCTGAGTCTAACCAAGTCAAAAAAGCTTGCTCGAGCCTTGGCCATTCTTTATCGATGATTGCGTACCAAGCGGTATCGCGGTTGCGATTTTTGTAAACCACAGCTTGCCTAAAAATACCCTCATAAGAAAAACCTAGGCGTTGAGCAGCATTCCTCGAGGGTTGATTGAGTGCATCGCACTTCCATTCATAGCGGCGATAGCCTATTTCAAAAGCGCGTTTCATCATCAGGTACATGGCTTCAGTAGAGGCTGGTGTGCGCTGTAAAAGTGGTGAAAAATTGATACCACCCACTTCAATAGAACCCGCCGAAGGCGTAATCCTTAAATAGCTGGCAATACCTACAGCTTTATTTGAATCAATAATGGCGTAATATAAAGGGTCAGCACCAAGGCAACTATCACCTATCCATTTTTTATAATCTTGAAGATTAGCAAAAGGCTCTTGAAACAAATAGGTCCAGTTGCGGCCTTCTTGGTCATGGGCGTTTGCTTCAAACAAATCTTGGACGTGTAGATTTGGATCAAGGGCCTCGAGCCTGCAATACCTTCCTTGTATAGGGTCTTTAGAGGGCATAGGTGGTACTTTCCAGTTTGCAACCGGAAAACTTATGGGCTGTCCTAAGTGATTGGTCATAAAGATATCTTACTCTGAAAGACTGGTTTCAAAGACAAGTTCAGTACCTAGAAACGTAAAATGTACTGAACTAGAATCATCTGACCACTTTATGACTGAATACGATGAACGAGAACCAAAATAGGGCCCCTCGATATAGTCGGTTTTTAGCACTTTGTCTATTCCCTCACCCCGTAAGGAAAACTCGAGCCAGTGTTTTTGTTGACCCCAGAAGGTCTCAGAGTAGCTATCCATCACCGAAGCCTCAAAACGACCATCAGGTGAGGTTTGGACTTCACCCGTTTTAAGGTTTCCTAAAACCATTTTGTAGACTCGGTAGCCACACAGCAGTAGAGCAGCAATAAGGATGAGTAGCAGAACTCGAGAACGCTTCATAGGGATTACTATAAGGTATCCTGACTGCATTATTTTGGGAATCTAGGGGCGTTACAATATCTGTTATGGACAAGCTGTCTATTTCTGAACTGGTGCAGTTTCTATCTCAGCTTGATGAAGCCGAACGCCTCGAGCTTTGTGATGCTTTGGTCGATGACCCCCGTTTAAGGGATTTGCTCGAGACCATTGATGATTATCTTTATCTTGAAACCGATACCCTACCTCCTCTCAATTTACAAAATGAACGAAATCTGAATTAGCCCCTCTGTGACAGAATTGCCCCCAAATTAACCAAAGTACGCTAAACTCCAAACTAGATAAAACCTTGGGAGAACTATGTTTAGGCAAGGCAATAAAAATGTTCAAAATAAAGATGTCAAACCTGAGCCATTTACCTATATTCATCAAGATACCTTGATTGAGGGTAATCTTAACGCCAAGGGCCGGGTCAGAATTTATGGCGTGGTCAAAGGCAACGTGACTGTAGAGGGTGTACTCGAGGTCGCTGAATTCGGCGTTGTAGAAGGTGACCTAATTAAAGCCCATGAGCTTAGAATCTTGGGGCGAGTCAAGGCCAATGTAGAATCCAATAGTAAAGTGGAGATTTGGCAAAAAGGTGAACTCATTGGCGATGTTCGGGCTACCGCTTTAGATATAGAAGAAGGTGCTACGTTTATAGGCCGCAGTGAGATGCGCCCTGGAAATCCAGCCCCCTATGAAGTCAATATAGCCCTTAATCCACCCATTAAAGACGATATAAATTAATCTAGTGTAAGAGTAAAGATTGAAGAGTAAAGGTTGAAGATTGAAAATTTAGCCCTGTTCTCTCAGCCTTCAGCTTCGAGCCCATTGCGCTTAGCCCTCCGCACTCAGCTCTCTGTACTCAGCTCTCTGCACTCTGCCCCTTAAGAATCCACTTTATAGCTTTACTGGCCAACTTATCAAAAGCCACCACGGCCTGCTCGAGGTGTTCTTCTTTGGTGTCTTCAATTTTATTGTGCGAGATTCCATGTAAGCTTTGTGTAAACATCATAATAGTGGGAATACCAGCTCTAGCTACTTCGGCGGCATCGTGCAAGGGGCCGCTGGGCAAACGATGCGAAACGCCTACGGTTTCTTTGATGGCTTCATCGCATATTTCAATTAGAGCTGGGTCAAACAAAATTGGGTGAATGCGCCAGATGTTGCTGGTATGCACTTCTATAGTTCCCTCTTTGGCAAAACGCTGGGCTGCATCCTGAGCTTCTTGCCACATTTTAGCTAGAGACTCTGAGTCAAGATGACGCTGGTCAAGGGTGATATCACATTCAGCCACTACTGAGGTCACAATGCCTGGTTGGGTGGTGCAACTACCAATCGTGCATACACCGCCATTTCGGTCAGTAATGTTATAGATTTCCTGGCTCATTTTACCTGCTGCCAAAAAAGCATCGCGGCGTTTGTGCATGGGTGTTGAACCAGAGTGGGCAGCTTGACCCAAAAACTTAAAGGCATTGCGTTCTACACCAAAGGTTCCTAGAACGACCCCCAAAGGTAAATCCATATCCAGTAACACTGGCCCCTGCTGAATATGTAGCTCGAGGTAAGCGACAGCATTTTTTTGTCCTTGGGTAGCCCCCAACATCTCATCCATGACTACCCCACACCGTTTGAGAGCATCCTCTAAACGAATTCCGTCTTTATCTTTACGGTTGCGCTCAGCACTTATATCCAACGTTCCAGAAAAGGCCGAAGAACCCAGTAAACTCCGGCCAAAGCGCGCCCCTTCTTCATCGGCCCAATCTACCAGACATACAGTGATTGGCGGCTTACCATTATATTCATCAGCTATCCGGCGCAGAATCTCTAAGCCCGCAATAACATTTAGGCAACCATCTAACCAGCCACCGTTAGGAACAGAATCTAGGTGTCCACCTATTAGCAAAGTTTTATCCGACACACCTTTTAAGGTAGCCCAGTTATTGCCTGCTTGGTCCATCTCTAAGGTAATTGGTAAGCCCCTTAGTTTATCTCTAAACCAATCTCTGGCTTTAAGCCAAGTGTCTGTCCAAGCTACACGCTGGGCTCCATGGTCATCACCCGTAAGGAACCTGAGTTCTTTGAGTTCTTCTACCATTCTTTTGGGGTTAAGTTGATTTGACATAAGATATTAAATCACACTCATAGAGACATCTCTCTGAACTTATACAGGTCAAGTGTTTAAAAGACTCCATGGAGCGAAAGTCCTTAATGTCTTATGTAAACACACCATACTCTCATCAAAAGAGCTATTATTAAGGATGTCTCTATGTGCTTGTATAAGACTTGGGAACACGTGGTGGGATGCACACCCAAGATCAATTAAGTCAGAGACGGGAGGAAAATATGGCAGTAAATCTGATCGACCTAGTAAAGTCTCAGCTAGGCAATCAAATGGTAGGGCAAATCGCAGGACTCTTAGGTGAATCCAGTGACAAAACCCAAAATGCAATCAATGGTGCAATTCCCGCTCTCTTAGGCGGACTTTTGAATAATGCTTCCAACAGTTCTGGTGCAAGTGGTTTGCTTACTGCGCTCAATGGCGTAGATGATGGCCTGCTCAACAACATTGGTGGAATGCTCGGCGGCAATCAAAGCAAAGGCATTATGGACATGGGTAGCAAACTCTTAGGATCAGTTTTAGGTGGTGGCGGTCTTAGTAGTTTGGTTGGTGCTATTTCAGGATTTAGTGGTCTTGGCAAGGGTGCTGCTGGCTCATTACTTGGTTTGCTCGCGCCTCTCCTTATGGGCAATATCAAACGTCAACTCCTTGGTAGTGGTGGTCTTAATGTAGGTAACTTGACCAATTTACTCACAGGACAAAAATCTAATATTGCTGCAGCTATGCCAAAAGGCTTTGACACGCACCTCAAGAGTGCTGGTCTTGGCGACATGTTAGGTGGCATCTTAGGCAATGCCAGTGCTGCTGGTCAACAAGCAGTTAGCAGTGCCTCAAGAGCTGTTGGCAACGTAGCCAACACTGCTTCCAATACAGCAACTACAGCGGCTCGAGGTGGAAGTAATCTGTTACGCTGGATTTTACCCTTAATTATTTTAGCTGCCTTGGCTTGGTTCTTCTTGGGTCGTCGCAATGTAGTTCAAGATGCCACCAATGCTGCTGGTAATGCTGCCACTGCTGCCACTGATGCTGCTGGTAACGCTGCAGAAGCTGTTGGCGACGCTGCTGCAACTGCCACTGATGCTGCAGGTGACGCTGTTGCCGCTACTGGCGACGCTGTTGCTAACGCTGCTGATGCTTTGAAAGATGCTGTGGTCGGTGATATCAATGTCGGTAACGAAGTGACAGGTATTTTCACCTCAGCAACAGAACTTCTCACTGGAATCAAAGACGAAGCCACTGCTAAGGTTGCTTTGCCTAAACTCACCGAACTAGGTGGAAAAATTGATGGTATCAGTGACCTCTTTGGTAAATTGCCTGATGCTGGTAAAGGTGCTGTAGCTCAAGTGGTAAAAGATAGCACTTCAGGACTCACTGCTCTTATTGCCAAAGTTTCTGAACTGCCTGGTGTAGGTGCACTCATCAAACCTATTCTGGATACTATCTTGCAAAAACTAGCTGCTTTTATAGCTTAATGTAGTACAAGTTATTAACGCAAGGAGCTTAAACTCCTTGCGTTTTTTTATTTCGGTCATTTGAAATTGGTTTGGTAAGTCTGAAAAGTAATTGACGTTATAGACATTTACTTAGGCTAGCTAAACATTTAACCTATCCGTTGAGCCCTAAAACATCTGCCCTGGCTTGCATAGCTGCCAGTACAAAAGCAATATGTTCCCAAAGCTCAATCTCTAATTCTTCTGCCCCTCGCCGCACATCATCACGGTTGACACCTCTGGCAAAAGCCTTATCCTTAAATTTCTTTTTAAGACTGTCTAAACCCAAGTTGGCAATATTCTTATCTGGTCTAACATAAACAGCCGCCGTGATTAAACCCGTGACTTCATCGCAAGCATAGAGGGTTTTGGCTAGGGGCGTAACTCTGGGAACACCAGAAAAGTCAGCATGTCCTAAAATAGCCTCGAGAATCTCTTCATCGTAGCCCTGCTCACGCAAATGTTGCACTCCTATAAAAGGATGTCCATTCTGGCTTAACTCAGGATATTTTTCATAATCAAAATCGTGCAAGAGTGCAGCTACCGCCCACTTGTTTTCATCTTCGGAATGTTTTTGTGCATAGGCCACCACGGCCGTTTCGACTGAAAGCATATGCTTGCGTAAACTCTCTGAAGTAGTCCATTGGGTCATCAGTTCATAAGCTTGGTCTCTGTTTGGAATCATAAGGCAGTTTATCAGGCTATATAGGGGCTTGTCATGTAAGTGAAAAGAAGGGGTGAGTGAAAGAATAGAACTCAGGAGTGATAAGCACGTTTAGCCCATAGCTGTAAGCATGAGTCCTAGAACCATAATTACAATGCCTAAAAGTTTAGGTTTATAAGCTGGCTCTTTGGCAATAATCATACCTAGCATAGCCCCCAAGGGAATACTTAACTGCCTAAAGGCATTGGCGTAACTTACATCTTTTACAAAGGCTAAGGCAGCAAGTGTTAGACCATAAGTTGCCGAAATCATTAAACCAGTTACTACCGCAACAGGAATAACCCTTGCCGTCAAGGTGGGCATAGACCGCTCAAACAAGCGAAGATATATCCAAATAAAAAGAGCTGTACTTAAACCCTGCAAAGACGAATAAATCAACGTGCTTGGAACAACACTCACTAACACTCGCAACTGTTTTAGAGCAAGGTCATCGATGAGCGTATATCCAGTCACTCCGGTAGCGGCCAAAAGTATCCAAGGCATAGCTTGATTAAAATAATTTTGGGGTTGCCAAGCTGTAAACGATTGAAGAGGTAAAATTAGGCAGCCCAAAGTCACTAAAAACATTCCCAAAAGTCCTAAAGTAGAAAGTGCATCTCCTCTACCCAAAGCCATACTGATACATGCCACCAACAAAATAGGCAGAGCCCTAATCAAAGGGTAGGCCAACGACATATCACCAAGACTATAGGCTTTACTTAATCCAAGAAAATAAATCATCTCAAAAAATCCCGTGACCATCACAAAAACCCAGAATAATGCTGGAACATTCTTTAAGTCATTCCAATACAGGATTACTGAAGGAAAAAAGATAATTCCTGCCGCCAGCGTTGAGACTACAAAAAAAGCTACTGAGGCTGCTTGGCGTTTGCTTATAAAATTCCAGGAGGCATGAAGACTAGCTGAAAATAAGAGTAGGACGATGGCGGTAATCGACACAGAGTTAATCTAACATGTGAAGTTACTCGTCCATAGGCACAAAAGAAAATTGAAGGAAGTATTTTTTGGGATTTTGTGGGGATTTCCTAGTTTTATAGCGCCGCCAAAGTTGATAAAGCTCGAGCATAAACTCTCGAGATACTTTGTCACTAAGGAGTAAGGTATCTGACGCTGTTTCAGCTATAACACTCTTTGGGTCATCAATCATTTTGCGGACAGCTTCAATATTGTCTAAGTCTAACAATGCTTCTCGTATATTTGCTCCAGACGATGTAGACACTTCGCCAAGCTCATCTCGGTAGATATGTTTGCCTTCACGTCCTAATTGTCGCAAAACATTAGCCAAAGCTTTTATCACGATGTCGTTGCTTCGCTTAAACTCTTGTCGCCACTGTGCTTCTATATCTTGATAGGCCGTTACTCCAAAAGGAAGAAAATATGCCTCTGCACCAGAGCGATAAACTTTCACAGAACGACCACGACGAGATTGTGTTTTCACTACTTTCAATAAGCCTACTCTCATCAAGGTCTTCACGCGGTAAAGCATGGTGTCTATATTGCAATTCAACTCTTTCGCAGCTTGGGACACCGTACAATCTTCGAGCTAAAAATGGCCCGAAGAAGCGAAAACTCTCTGGCTCTGAAAGAAGTCTGGCTTGCTCAGGGTCTTTGACTTCCACCCTGTTCACTTCTCTACCGTAATTTTCCTGTTTCATTTCAAGTAGAAGTCTAGCACACTAGGTTTATGACTACGAATACTTTATGGAATTGCTCGTTTACTGCCTATTTGCTTGGCTCAGCTTTTTCGGCTTTGGCAGATGCTTTTGCTTTTGTAGCTTTGCCATTTCTTATTCTTGATATCACCAATATGCCAAAAGCTTTAGCCAGTGCGATTTTGTTTATGGCTTTACCCCGTTTTCTGGGGCCTTTTATAGGTACTTGGGTAGATCGTTTGCAGCTTAAACTCCCTCTAGCGTTAGTAGGACTGGCTCGAGCTATCTTACTGGCAACTCTCGCCGTTCTTGCTTTTAGTCAACATCTTTCTTTAAATATTCTTTACGCTCTTATGTTTGTTTACGGCTTATTGGCAGTGTTTAGTTACGCAGCAGGGAGTGTATTAGTACCACAAATTGTTAAGCCGGATCATCTTATCCGGGCCAACAGTTTAGTGCAAAGTGCAATGATGGGATTGCCACTGGTAGGCTACGGTTTGGGAGGTGGCTTGGTTGCCAGTATAGGTGCAGCAACGACACTTCTTGTTGGCGCAGTATGTTTTCTTGTTTTCGTGCTGAGTCTATTATTGGTAAAAGTTCCGATAAAACAGATCAACACCTTGGGCAACTTTTTTAATGACCTTAGAGAAGGAGCAACATTTCTCTTCATTCAACAACCAACGCTTAGTCTTATTATGTTACTTAGTTTTATGCTCAACGCTGCTTTAAGCACTCTCAATATCACCATGCCGCTCGAGATGATGCGTCTAGGATATGGTGCAAAGGGTTACGGTATCTTTGAAATGATAATCTCGGCTAGTGTCTTAATTGGTATTGCCCTTGTTAGTCTATTAGCTCATAAATTTAAACCTCAACTTCTCGTGGGTATTGGCTCGAGTCTCTTGGCTCTTGGTTTAGCGGCATTGATAGGTCACAGCTATAGCTGGTTTTTAGTTGGAGCAAGTGTGTTGGGGTTTGGTTTGGGAATTCTCGAGGTTTCTGCAGTTACACTTCTGCAAATTGTTGTTCCTGAACGTTTGCGTGGTAAAGTTCTGGGCATCAATTTTACTGCCAATGCCCTTGGTCTTTCTGGTGGAGCCTATCTTACAAGACAGCTTTCACACCTTCCTTTAAGTTATGTATATGGCGGTTTTGCTTTAATCGTATTTGCTACTGCTTTGATGTGGAGTGTAGTGTCCTACAGGCGACTAAGTACCTACAAGATTAATCCAGAAAAGTCAGTTCACACCTAGATTTCCACACCAACGTTAGCCACTTTAGATCATCATTTCCAAGATTAGCTGAGACGGGTAACATCACTAAAAATACGTCCCAGACAGTATCTTTTCAACTGGGTATGCCTATGGCCAGCACGGAACCCTGAGTGTGTCGAATGGTGAGACCGACCTTGATTCCTGCTAGATAAGGGTTAAACTATATCTGTGCTTCTGCGTTCCCTTTCACAAATCAGCTTTCGCAATTTACAAACCCCACGCCTCGAGTTTAAAGAAGGTATTACTGCGATTGTAGGGCAGAATGCTTCTGGTAAATCCAATCTACTTAGCGCACTCTATTTGGGTTGTACTGGTGAATTGCCTCATGGACAGATTGCGCAAGCAGTAAAAATTGGAGAAAATGAAGGGTTTGTAGGTGTAAAGATCGAGCGTCAGGATGGAATCAGTTCTATTGAAATAGGACTGGCTCCAGGAAAGAAACTCGTGCGTATGGATGGGCAGACGGTGCGCTCTATTGAAGTTGCGAAAGCTGCTTCGGCAGTTTTGATTACTCCAGAGGATGCGGATCTTATTCACGGTTCACCCTCTAATCGCCGAGGGTTTATTGATAGCTTGCTTTCAAAATTATCGCTGCGCTACGCTTTGATGTTACGTGAATATGTGCGGGTGGTTGAACAGCGCAACGCCTTGTTAAAACTAAGTTACGAAGACCCGACGTTAGAGATATGGACTGAAAAATTCCTCGAGTTGGGTCATGAACTCATGAATCTTCGTATGAGAGCTATGAAACGTATCCGCGATATTGCCCAAAGCACCTATCAGGATATTTCTAGTGACACCAAAGAATTAGGATTAAGTTTAGTCAGCGAAGCTAGCAACGCTACACTTCAGGAAACCTTAGAGCAAAGCCGCGCCGAAGAAAAGGCTAGGGGGATCACTGTGGTGGGCCCTCACCGCGATGATTTACTGCTGACTCTAAACAAAAACAGTATTCAGGCTTATGGCTCGAGGGGTGAAGCCCGAACCGCGTCTTTGGCTCTTAGAGTTGCCGAATATCAGCTCTTGCAAGAAAAACATGGCGAAGCTCCCATTTTACTCATTGATGATTTCACTGCCGAACTAGATGCCAATCGCAGAGCCTACTTGCTAGAACTGGCGGCTAACACCCCCCAAGCTATTGTGACCGGAACCGAGACACCCTCTAAACACCAGTGGTTATTTCATGTGTCTAATGGTAATTTTCAAGTCAGTTAAGAGTATAATTCAAGAGTGAAGAGTGAAGATTTTGCAATCTTGAATCTTCAACCTTTAATCTTGAATCATTATGTCCAAGCCTGCTCGAGTATCTGACTTAATTAGTGAAGTGATTAGCAAAAGCGGCATTAAGCGTGGAATGCGCCGTGCTGAAACAGTTATTTTATGGCCGCATGTGGTCGGGCCAGAAGTTTCTAAATTTAGCCAAGCCAAGAGTTTGCAGGACGGCATTCTTTATGTAGAAGTCCAAGACAGTGAGACCTCTATGCACTTAATGATTCAACGGCAAAAATTTTTAGATATCTATCATAGCAAATTTAAAATTAAAGAAATTCAAGATATTCGTTTTAGGGTCGGGCGACCTGAGGTTTTAGAAGTACACAAAACTAACAAATCTACCCCTATACATGTTGACCCTAGAGCCCTAGCACAACTCACTAAACCCTTGACCCATTTACCCGAGTCTATCTCTAAACCCACCATGCAAACTGCCAGAGCCCTGCTGGCTTACCGTGAACGAAAACTCGCCAAGGGTTGGCAAGCCTGCACACTTTGCGGAGCAATTTCAGAGAAAAGTCTTTGTGATGCTTGCACTCGTTATAAAGAAGATCCCAAAGTGATTAAAGCCAGTGAAAACTTGATGCGAGAACCCACCCACAGGGCGCCCTTTTTAAGTGATGAAGAACACATGGTAGCGATTGATTTAGCCAAAGAAAAACTCAAAGAAAGAATGTCTGAATTATTACCTTTTGTCTTGTCAGAGCCAAGCTACAAACCCGAACTAGAACGATGCTCGAGAGTTTATGTGGCTCTGCTTAAAGGTAAATCTCTGGCTGCACTCCTTGAAAGTGACTTAGATATTTTAGATGGCAGAATTGCCAGAGCACTAGGTAGATGGAAATAGTAAGATAAGTAGTAATGAGTGATGTGTAATGAGAAAAATCTTCATTACTTTTTACCCAAGGAGAGTAAATGTCAAAACCAGTTATGTTACTTATTTTAGATGGCTTTGGGCTTGCACCCGCAGGTCCTGGCAATGCTGTTACACTGGCCAACACGCCAAACTTTGATACCTATTGGACACAGTATCCTCACACTCAACTCATAGCCTCAGGGCTAGCTGTAGGGCTTCCCAAAGGTCAAATGGGAAACTCAGAAGTTGGGCATATGAATATTGGAGCTGGGCGGGTAGTCATGCAAAGCCTAACCTATATTCAAAGTCAAATTGATTCTGATGAATTTTATAAGAATGCTGTCTTGAACACCCTTTTTGATAAAGCCAAAGGTCGCGCACTGCACCTTATGGGTTTAGTCAGTCGGGGTGGTGTGCATAGCGATTTAGAACATTTATTTGCCTTACTCGAGCTTGCTAAAGCCAAAGATATTGACCCTGTTTATATTCATGTTTTCACTGATGGCCGCGACACGGCCCCAGATAGTGCTCTTGGATACATAGATGAATTACAACATAAAATTGACGAACTGCAACATGATATTCATATCGCCAGCGTGACCGGTCGCTATTACGCCATGGACCGCGATAAACGCTGGGAGCGTGTAAAACAAGCCTATGATGCTGTGGTATGTGGCAAGGCTGAATTCACTGCACCCAGTGGCCTAGAAGCTATTAAAGCCGCTTACGCCAGAGGAGAGAGCGATGAATTTATCAAAGCCACCGTCATCATCGAACACGATAAAACAGTGCAAATCAATGATGATGATGCGATTTGCTTTTTCAACTTTCGCGCTGACCGCGCTCGTCAACTTACCTACGCACTTGTTGGAAATCAGGACTGGAAAGACTTTGAACGCTGTAAAACCCCACGCATTCACTACGCTTCGCTGATGGAATATGACTCTGCCCTAAAGCTTCCTTTTGCTTTTGAATTGCCTGCTCTAACGCGCCCACTGGCACAGGTCATCAGTGAAGCAGGGCTAAAGCAATATCACACTGCCGAAACCGAAAAGTATCCGCATGTCACCTATTTCTTTAATGCCACTATCGAAGAAGCCTTCAAGGGTGAAGATCGCGCCATGATCCCTTCACCTAAAGAGGTTGCTACTTACGACCTTAAACCTCAGATGAGCCAACCCGAACTCACCCTAGCTACTCTCAAACGCATTCAAGAACATGATGACGATTTTCTCTTATTAAATTTTGCAAATCCAGATATGGTTGGACATACTGGTGTACTAGAGGCTACTATCAAAGCCTGTGAAGCTACCGATGCTGGTTTGGGTCAACTGGTCAATGCCATTCGCGCTAAAGGCGGCACTGTGGTGGTGATTGCCGACCACGGTAATGCCGAAGTGATGCTTGATGAAAACGGCAAACCCCATACGCAGCACACTACCAATCCTGTACCCTGCATTATCATTGGCGACAACAAAAACCTAAGCTTACGTGAGGGTGGTGCTCTAGCTGATGTGGCTCCAACCCTTCTCGAGCTGCTGGACATAATCCAACCCAGAGAAATGACTGGGAAATCTTTGATTTTGGGTAAATAGGTTATAGCTATCAGGCAACTGCGATAATTTTCACATCATGGGTTTGATGAATTCGGCCACATCCTAAAGCCCTAAGCTTCGCTAGCCTGAAGCTATGAGGCTTAATGTTTTTATTGCGTTGTTGCTCGAGCTACTTTTTATCTGCGCGATTACAGGATTGTTAGGGGTACTTTTTAGTATTCCTTTTGCTAAGGCTGGCCCTTTTAGTTTAATCATCATTGGTGCTTTGGGTTTTAGTTTAATTTGCATTGTTCAAGGATATGTTCATTATATTGGAAAGTTTGAGCTTCCCTTAGGAAGTTATGTGGTGAGCCTTTTTGTCAGAAACTACAGCACTCGAGCCTTGCAAAAAATCACTGTACGAAAAGACTTCTACGACCGCCGCTAGAACCTAGACAAGGAAAAAGTGAATCGTGACAAGTGAAAAGCATAGAGCAAAGCGTTGAGAGCTGAGAGAACAGGGCTAAATTTTCACTCTTTAATCTTTAACCTTCACTCTTTAATCTTTAATCTTTAATCTTTTTTCCCCCTATCTCGGTAAATCTGCCGCGCAATCACCACACGCTGAATCTCACTGGTTCCTTCATAAATCTCAGTCACTCGAGCATCTCTAAAATAACGCTCGACTGGATAATCTTTTGAATAGCCGTAGCCTCCAAAAACCTGCAAGGCATCATGGGTAATTTTTGAAGCCGCTTCAGAAGCAAATAATTTGGCCATCGGCCGCTTCCTGGGTTACACGATAGCCACGGTCTTTAAGCCAAGCTGCTTTATAGGTCAGTAGACGGGCCGCCTCGAGTTTCGTCACCATGTCTGAAAGTAAAAAGGCTATCCCTTGAAATTCTCGGATAACCTGACCAAAAGCTGTGCGCTCATTGGCATAATCTCTGGCTGCTTCAAAGGCTGCCTGGGCAATCCCTACGGCTTGCGCCGCAATCCCAATACGCCCACCATCTAAGGAGGACATGGCATACACAAATCCTTGCCCTTCTGCTCCTAAACGTGCCCCTTCAGGAATAAAACAATCATCAAAAGTTACTGTGGTTGTAATCGCTGCATGTTGGCCAAGTTTTTCTTCGGGTTTGCCAAAAAACATTCCTTTGCATCCCTTCTCAACAATAAAGCAACTTACACCCCTGGCTCCCGCATTCATATCTGTTTTGGCCATCACTAGGTAGACCTGGGCTTCCCCACCACTGGTGATCCAAGCCTTAGTCCCCGATAACATATATCCATCTTTTACTTTAATGGCTTTGGTTTTCATAGCTACCGCATCCGAGCCACAGTGGGGCTCACTTAGACAAAATGACCCAATCCATTCTCCAGAAGCTAGCTTAGGTAAATAGCCTTGTTTTTGTTCTTCGCTGCCATAGGTCAAAATCATGCTCTGGGGTAAACCATTGGTAACGCTCATAATAGTTCCATGCGAGGCATCAGCCGCCAAGATTTCCTCGAGTAGCACCACATAACTCAAGGTATCTAGTCCAGCACCACCATAAGCTTCAGGAGTCATCATACCCAAAAGACCCATTTGACCCATCTTTTTTAGAGTCTTCCAAGGGAATTCAGGATGTTTATCCAGATGCGAAGCAATAGGGATAATCTCTTGACGTACAAAGTCCCGAACCTCGTGTTGCATCATTAAGAGGTCTTCAGGTATTAAAAAATTCATTCTATTCCCCCATATAACTCATTTGTCACAAACAAAAATGGTTTAGCCTTTTATAATACTGGTAGTCTACAACGCTTTAGGAGAATGTATGGATGCGAAAAAACTCATTCAACAAATGCCCCACATCTTCAAACCTGAACATGCTGGAAACACCCAAGCCATCATTCAATACGATATTACCGACGGCGAACCCCTATATCAAAAAATAGAAAACGGCAATCTGTCTGTATACGAAGGTCGTGCTGAAAAGCCCGATGTCACCATCAGCATGACTGACAACAATTTTGTCAAACTATTCAAGGGTGAGCTCAACCCCATGACCGCTTTTATGATGGGAAAACTTAAAGTTAAAGGGGATGTTACTTTAGCTCAACGGCTTAGCTCTTTTGTCGATCAGGACAAAATCAATTCACTTGTCTAGATTCACTGAATCACAGAATCCCTTTTTGTTGCTTCGCATGACTTCGTACCCACACTGAGCCACCCTTTGCACGAGTTTTAAAACAAGGTCAGCCACACGCTTTCGTTCAAGAGCGAAGTATCTAATAGCAAGATACTTCGCAAGGCAGGGCTTGACTTTTGAAATAGCTTGCAATGTTTACCCTAGTGGCTGGCTCAGCATGCCCATTAAAGGGAAAAGTCAAGAGGGGAAAGCACACTTAGGGTCATAGGAAGTGTTTTGAGTAACAACCAAGAAGGCAATACGGAGGAGTTTACGGGCGATAGTCAGGAGAGCTTCAACGTGTTTTTTGCCTTGTTGTTTGAGCGTTTTGTAGTAAGAACGAAAGTTGTCATCATTCATTTGGGCTCCCCAAGCAGCACTGTAAAGACGTTTACGAAGATAAGCATTGCCCCGTTTGGTGACTTTCGACTTACCCTTCCACTTGCCACTTTCACGTACTGAGATGTCCAAACCAACAAAGGCAAGCCATTGTTTAGGATGCTGGCAGTTGGCATCAAGGAACTGAGCTATTAACGCAGCTACAGATGCAGAGATGCCTGGAATGGTTTGTAAACGTTTCATGGTTGTACTGTGCTTACTTTGAGCCAGAACCAGTTGCTGGAGTTCTTGCTCGAGCTTAGCAATTTGCTTACTGAAGAGTTTGAGGGTAGCCAGGAGTTGTTGTTCAGTATCACTGACTTCAATGCCTAGTTGTTGTTGAAAGGTCGTGTAATCCTTGAGGGTGGCCTTGAGAGCTTGATGTTGTTTTTCTAAAGAAGCAAGTAAGCCCATTTTCTGCCTAATTTGTATGACCATTTTGTCACGACCAAAGCCAGCAGGCAACTTGGACTCGAGCAGAGCCATGCGGGCTAACACCCGTGCATCAGCCTTATCGGTTTTAACTTTGCGAATCTGCCCTCCATAGTAGGGTTTAGCCAATAACGGATTGATGACCCGCACATCTACCTCCGCTTCACTTAACCGTAACGCCACAAGTAAATGATATCGCCCAGTAGACTCCATCACCACTTTGTACTGCCCTGTCGTTTCTTGTAACTTCACTAGCAATAAACCAATCCCTGCCTCATCATTGCTGTAGCGTTCGCTCGTTTGTCTAGCTTCATAAACAAATGCTACATCCAGCGTTGCCTTACTCACATCTATGCCCACTGCGCTTAGCACCGACTTCGCTACTTTCACATCCTCGCTCATATCAACCTCCGTCTGTTTAAGTTGACGTTGCTCAGCCTTGTCATATTGGTTAAAGTGGTTCTGGAGACCCTACCCATTTTATTGTGGCTCCGCAACGTATTAGAGGAGTGACACTTTGCATACCGAGTGGCTTCTCGCCTTTGACAATTTCGTCGCTCCTCCTCTCCTACGTTTAACCCAGTTTTGAATGAAACTGTGTCTCTCCCTTTAGTAACTACTCAGGTACTAGATGATGGGTTTAGGAATCTTAAAAGCACAAGCCTTGGTAGGATATGTCTTGCACAAAAAAGCTATATTTGCACAATGAACAGTATCAGCTATTAGATATAGACTTTCTATATCCTTACAACGCCATATGTTGTACTTTGACTACCTGAGTAGTTACTCCCTTTATATGACAGGTTTGGTGAAAACGGGCTTACTTGTACATCCAGACATTCAGTTTTACAATTCAGCGATTCACTGAAACTGTAAACCTAGACCAGAATAGTGAGATACCTTCTAGTAGAACACCACTTCATAATCCTTAAACTCACCTTTTTCATAGCGAAGCTTAGCACTGAAAAATTTGTCTTGATTGATCCAAGGTAAAAATATGCGGTCACCTGGCCATAGATTCAAACTAGGCACTTCTTCATTGGCAATCCACTGTAACTGCCCTTCATCTGAGGGTTTAATATCACCAGAAAATTGTGTCACTACATAAACAAAGCAATACCAATCATCTTGGCCATCAAAATCTGGGAAGGTTAAAAACCCTTTTAGGATTGCTTTTTCAACACTAAGACCTGATTCCTCGAGGACTTCGCGTTTCATACAATCTTCAGGTGATTCTCCAGCATCAAACTTTCCACCTAGGCCATTCCATTTACCTTCTTGGTACCCCTTAGTTTTATGCAACATTAGGGTATAACTATCACGTTTTACATAAACCAGTGTCGCCAATTTCATAGTTAATGGGTGATGGGTAATGGATGATGGTAAATCCTTCAACCCACCACCTATTACCTCTCTTCCTCTCTATAAAACTTGAATTCACTTACTAATAACCGCCTTAAAGCAGGGTCATCTTTAAGTTCACTGTGTTCTTCAACCCGCAAACGCAGTTTATCCATGCTTTCTACATCGCCTCTATTGGCAAGATGCTTGGCCACTCGGCGCACCGTCTCTATGCGGTTTCGGGTAGGGAATTTTAAGGTTTCACGGTGTCTGGCCCCAGCTATATTTTCAAAAACCAGCAAAACCTCCATAAGACCACCTCGCAATTGCAAAAAGACCTGCTCGAGTGCATACATAAATGAAATTTTACCTGAAACTATCTTCAGAGCTTGTATATACTAGGAGCTTCAGGGTATGGTGCATCAAAATTATAGGAGGTTCTATATTTATGAAAGTCCTGTTTTCGATCATTGCTATGGTAGGAGTGCTTCTTAGCCTCTCGAGTTGTGCCAAGCAATCCAGCCCTCAAATCAACCAAAACCCCGGTCTTGTAGACCCACATATGCCCAAATCGGCCACCAAGCGAGATATTAGGATCATTCACTTTTCAGATCGCCCAGTCAGTTTTGAAGTCGCTAACGGCCTTGCTTATTTTGAAGGCGATATTGTCCTTGGTAAAATTGAAGATCTCGAGGCTCTAGCTGGCAAAGGTTTAAGTACCCAAGCTCTAGGGCTTAAAAGTGGAACTGTTCTCCATGCTTGGCGTTGGGACAACCGAGTTGTACCTTACACTATTAGTTCGAGCTTTTCTGCAAACGCGCAGTTATTCATTCAAAATGCTATTAAACACTGGGAAGACAAAACTGCAATACATTTTGTACCTAGAACCACTGAAGCTGATTACATCACTTTTATTCTTGACGGTGGTTGTGCCTCATATGTCGGCAAAATTGGTGGACCACAAAACATTTGGTTAGCTGAAAACTGCGGACTTGGAGCCACCATTCACGAAATTGGTCATGCTATGGGTTACTGGCATGAGCAGTCACGTTGTAACCGAGATACTTATGTAAAAGTCTTGTATGAAAATATTATCTCAGGGTTTGAAAATAATTTTAACAAAAATTGTGCTGACGGCACTATGATAGGTGCTTACGATTATAGTTCAATTATGCACTACCCAACTTGGGGATTTAGTAAGAATGGATTACCTACCATTGAGACCATTCCACCAGGCATTCCTATTGGTGAAGGCAGTGCGCTCAGTGCCAGAGACCTTAATGGTGTGGTGGTTCGCTACCGCAGTACCTTCCCATGCACCAGTACCAGTTGCAAGTATCGCACAGGAATTATCAATAGTGGTTTGAGCAAAGTCTACACTGCTGCTAATAACAGTACCTTAGAAGCCTGGACCGAAGGTGCGCCTGGGACCAACTTTAACTTATATCTTCAAAGATTTGATGGTACTAAATATGTGACTGTTGCAAGTTCTATTACTGCTACATCAGCTGAACATGTTTTGGCTACAGGCTTAGTCACCGGAACCTATCGTTGGGTCATTCGCTCAGCAAGTGGTAGTCCAACTGGGTCTTTTGATCTTTGGACATTGCCTAACTAAGTATCTTTACATTAATAATCTTCTACGGAATGCACGTTTGCATTCCGTAGTTTGTTTTAGATAAGCCTTAATGTAAAACTATTTGCAAGGCTTACTTTTTAGTGTATTGTTTGATCAACTCATGAAGCACTTTTTTAAATATTTACTTGCATTATTACTGATTCTGGCAGGCCTAAACCACTTTATTAATCCTGATATTTATTTACAGATTATGCCTTCTTATTTGCCTTGGCATCTATTTTTGATTTATTTAAGCGGTTTACTCGAGGTACTCTTTGGGATTTTATTATGTGTACCTGCTTTAAGCAACATGGCCGCTTGGGGAATCATCCTAGTTTTAGTTGGTATTTTCCCCGCCAACTTAAACATGGCTCTACATCCAGATACCTTCAATATTCCTGTGTTTTTATTGTGGCTCAGATTACCTTTACAGGGTTTACTTATAGCATGGGCATATTTGTACACCAAGCCTGCAAGCACAGGTCTTAAAAACAATCCTTCTCGATAATCGCCAAGGTTTCAAAGAGATAAACTGATTTGATTTTTAAGATCAATATATAAAGGGAATAAATTTCTTAACTCTCTTCTTATAGTCAATGTAAACCGCGAATTTATCTTGCAAGTATCGCTCTTCACGTCTGGCTTTAAAGTCGAAAAAGATAACTAGAGCTAGGGCACATAAAAACGCCAAAGGACTCGAGTTCCAGCCTGCCCAGCCCAAAGACATTAGAATCAAACTGCTATAAATAGGGTGGCGTACCCAAGCATAGACACCACTGGTTACTAGTTCAGAATCCTCTTTTGGGCGTGGTAATGCCGTTAAGTTTTGACCTAGTTTAGCTATGGACAAAATACCCATTGCTAAACCAAAAATAAAGACTAAAGCACTAGAAATCCTTAAAAAGAGATTCTGGTTTTGCAAGGCATCATAGTTGGGTGCTAGTGCAACTAAAATCAGAAGTATAATCTGAATTAGCACATAGCCCTCACCACGTTTTCCAAGTCCCATAAAGCTATGATAGCCTATTGCATGATTATTTTTACAAGCGAGGTCAAATGAAATCACTCCATGAGCGTATTTTGCAAGAAGGCAAGTATCTAGGTCGCGGCATTCTCAAGGTGGATAGTTTTCTAAACCATCAGCTAGACCCTGCTCTAACCCTCGAGATGGGACAAGAATTCCATAAACGCTTAACGTCTCATGGGGTCAAAGGGGTGAGCAAAATTATTACTGCCGAAACCAGTGGCATTGCCCCAGCCCTGGCAACAGCAATGGTCTTTAATGTTCCAGTAGTCTACGCCCGCAAGAAACGTCCTATCACCATGCCTGACGGTTTCTATAGTGCTGATGCGCCAAGTCATACCAAAGGTGGCATTACCACACTGATGATTTCGCCTGAATACCTCCACCCAGATGACCGCGTAATTATTATTGATGATTTTTTGGCTACCGGTCTTACAACCAATGCTTTAGTCAATGTGATACAGCAATGTGGGGCAACCTTACTAGGTATAGGTGCAGTGATTGAAAAAGCCTTTGAACACGGTAGAGAAAAACTCGAGGCTTATGGTGTACCGATTGTAAGTCTAGCTATTATTGAAAAAATGGACGAAACTGGCATTCATCTTAAGGTCTAAATGATACCCATAACTCGAGGACGCTACGCCCCCTCCCCTACTGGTTATTTACATATTGGCAATGCTCGCACTGCGTTAGCAGCTTGGTTACACACCCGTAGTCAAAACGGGGAATTTGTTTTACGCATTGAAGATTTAGATTCTCAGCGCAGCAAACCTAAATATATTGAAGCCAATATCACCGAGCTTCGTTGGTTAGGAGTAGATTGGGATGAAGGGCCAGATGTTAGTGGAAAGTATCAACCTTATATCCAGAGTCAAAGACATGATTTGTATCAAACTGCACTCGAGCATTTACAAGATAATCATTATTTATTTGAGTGCTATTTATCTCGCAAAGATTTACAGGATATTGCTTCTGCACCGCATGAAAAACAAAGTGTTTATGGTGATACAGAAAGAAAGCTCAATGACCAAGTGAAGCATCAGAAAAAACTCGAGGGCAAAATACCCAGTTTGCGTTTTGGCGTGAAACCTCAAACTTTGCAATACACCGATTTGCTACAGGGCAAACAATTTTTCTCGAGTGTTCATGATGTAGGTGACTTTATTGTTAAACGTGCTGATGGTGAATGGGCTTATCAGTTGGCAGTGGTGGTTGATGATATCGCCATGAATATCACCGAAGTCGTGCGTGGGGATGATTTGCTTAATAGCACGGCTTCACAACTTTTACTCTATAAAGCATTCGGGGCGACACCACCTAATTTTATGCACGTTCCACTTCTTGCCGACGAAACAGGTCAGCGCATGTCCAAACGCAAAGGATCTTTAACCCTAAGTGCCCTCAAAGAAAAAAGCGTGAAAGCTCAACGTTTAATTGGCCTGCTAGCATTTTCACTAGGGATTTTAGATAAAGTGCAAGAAATTGAAGCAAAGGATTTAATCTCACATTATTCAAGAAAGGCTTATGATGCAAGTATCCTTCAACTCACAGAAAAGCATTTAGAATGGCTTTATGCAACTTCCTGAAGCGTTTGTTAAAACCTTGCGAGATATTCACCCTGACGCAAATGACTGGCTCGAGACTTTACCCAATCTTTTACAAACACTCGAGCAACGCTGGCAGATTCGTATTTTTACCGAATCTACAAGCCTCCTTCGCTTGTCCTACAACTTGGTAATGTTTGCTGAGGGTTTTGATGGTACACCCTACGTTCTTAAAATGAGTCCTGTAAGCGATGAGATTACCAGAGAAATAACTGCGGTGAGACTTTATAACGGCGATGGCATGGCCAAACTTATTCAGGTTGATGACACTATAGCCGCTCTACTTTTAGAAAGACTCGAGCCTGGAATATCGCTTTGGAATACACCACCTGAAGATGCAAAGCATGATGATGAGGCCACACGCATTATTGCAACCGTGATGAAAAGACTCTGGCGACCCGTACCCGAAGAACATGGATTAAGAACACTTGAAAGTTGGACACAAGCACTTACTAATTATCAAGGAAATGACATACCCAAACAGTATGTTGATAAAGCTAAGGGCTTACTCAACGAATTACTCCCAACATCCGAGCCTGTGTTACTCCACGGAGACTTGCACCATGACAATATCCTAAGTGCAACCAGAGAATCGTATTTAGCCATTGACCCTAAAGGTTTAGTCGGCAACCGAGCTTATGATGTTACTGCCACAATGCTTAATCCTGATGCACCTGTTTTAGGCAAGAATCCACAACTAGATAAGATACTCGAGCGTAGAACCAGTATCTATAGTGAAATGTTAGGGCTTGATAAACAAGAAATCTTGAGCTGGACCTTTGTTCAATTTATTCTAGGTAGCATCTGGAATCTTGAAGATCATGGTGAAGGCTGGGAATCCGGAGGCTTTATAGAGGCTTTTGAAAAACCGATGTAACTATTACATTATTTAGAAACATGTGAGATACGTATTCGTTCAAATTTCATACTACCTTTAGCTTTAGCGCACTTTACAGAGTCCGTTGCGTATGCTCTGTTCAATGTTATGATACCTCAAGAAGAAAACCTAAGCAAAATGAGGACGCTATGAAAAAACTAATCAATGATCCATTTGATTTTGTCGAAGAAATGCTCGAGGGTTTTTGTGCTGCACACGATGACCTGATTAAACGTGTGGGTCGCAGGGCTATAGCGCGGCTCGAGGCACCCATAATGGGAAAAGTTGGGCTAGTGATTGGTGGCGGTTCAGGGCATTTACCTATCTTTACTGCTTATGTGGGCAAAGGTGGCGCAGATGCTGCGGCAGTAGGAAACATCTTTGCTTCACCGCCAGCCAAACCCATTCTTGAGGCTACGTTGGCAGCAAATGGTGGGGCTGGCGTTCTTTATGTATATGGAAATTATGCTGGTGATGTTCTCAATTTTGACCGTGCAGCCAAGATGGCTCAAGAGCAACATAGGCTTCGTGTGGTCACGGTTTTAGGAACCGATGACGTGGCTTCTGCACCACCAGATGAAATCCATAACCGTCGCGGCATTGCTGGTGCTTTTTTTGTAATTAAAGCTGCCGCAGCCAAGGCCGAGGCAATGGCAGATTTGGATACTGTTGTAGCAACAGCCCAAAAAGCTAATGCCAATACACGAACCATGGGCGTGGCTTTATCTTCTTGCACAGTACCCGCAAACGGTAAACCCACCTTTAATCTTGGCGAAGATGAAATGGAAATTGGTCTTGGTATTCATGGTGAACCCGGAATGCGAAGGGCGAACTTGAGCCTGCTGATAAAATTGTTGACGAGATGGTTGAGGCCATTTTAGCTGACCTAGATTACTCAGGAAGTGATGTAGCGGTACTGGTCAACGGTCTTGGAGCAACACCTTACGAAGAACTTTATGTATTGTATCGCCGTGTCAAGCAAGTTCTAGATAGCCATAAAATAAACATCAGGCAAAAATTTGTTGGAGAATATGTAACCAGCCTCGAGATGGCGGGAGCCTCTATATCTTTAATGCGCCTTGATGAAGAGCTAGATGCCTTGCTGCGTACGCCAGCAAACTGTCCAATGTATAAACAAATACAGCAATGAGTTGAAATGAGGTTTTATGATTGATGGAAATAAAGTAAAACAAGCTCTTATCACTGTCACCAACATGATTGAGGCCAATAAAGACTATTTGTGTGCGCTTGATTCAGAAGTAGGTGATGGTGACCACGGGGTAAGCATGACTATAGGAATGCGAACCACCCGAAAAGCCCTCGAGGGTTTACAAAATCCAACTCCTGAAAGTGCCTTTCACACCGTAGCCGAAGCCTTTGGTGATGAAGTAGGCGCAGCATCGGGTGTGCTTTATGAAACTGCTTTTGAAGCTGCCGCAAAAGCCTGTGCGGGTAAGACAAGTTTGGACTCGAGTAGTGATTGGGCAGATATTCTCGAGGCTATCGCTAATGAAATTCAAACTATTGGCAAAGTAGAACTGGGTGATAAAACCATGTTTGATGCCTGGAAACCAGCAGCCACAGCCATGCGCAATGCCGCTAATAGAAATGAGGCCTTGGATAAAGCTTTTAACTTGGCGGTTACTGCTGCTCTAAAAGGAGTAGAAGATACTAAAAATCTGATTCCCAAAAAGGGTCGGGCAAGCCGCTTGGGTGAACGCGCTAGAGGGTTTCAAGATGCTGGAGCCACTAGTGCTTTTTTGATGATTAAAACACTGAGTGAAGGTCTGAGGTAAATACCTATCATATTTTAGGAGGTCGGTTCTATGCTTAAAAGAAGTATGTTCTGGTTTGTTCTTATATTACTAACGTTCGTTAAAGCATCAACATTTATAGGTTCTGTAAACATGCATCTTCCTATGAATGTTCCCCGAGCAGGTCACACCTCGACACTCTTACAGAACGGTAACATACTTATTACGGGCGGCTGCATTGCCCAAGGTTGTGAAAATCGACTTACCGATAGTGCCGAACTTTATGACTCTGTAAACCAGCAATTTGTTAAAACAGGTTCTATGGACGTGACTCGTGTTGGTCACCATGCTATTTCTTTATCTTCTGGCAAGGTTCTTATTTTAGGTGGTTAGGCAGGAGATGAAACGACAGCTATCACAGAAATTTACAGTCCTGAAAGTGGACGATTTGAACTGGCAGGTCAAATGCTCGAGCCAAGAGACGGTTTTACAGCTACACTTTTATTAGATGGGAAAATACTGATCACAGGAGGTTATAACGGCGCAATGAACCGTCTTTCAAGCGCAGAGCTTTATGACTCAATTACACAGACCTCTGTAGCCATTTCACCAATGCATGAACCACGCATGGCACATAGTGCTTCGCTGTTACAAGACGGGCGTGTACTGATTGTGGGCGGAAGTAAAAGCCGAGGGCAAGTTCTCTCAAGTGTTGAAATTTTTGATCCTACTACACAAACCTTTACGAGTACAGGCAATTTATCAATTCCACGTCATAAACATGCAGCCCTGACTTTAGATGATGGTGATGTGCTTATTATCGGTGGCTCAGGTGCGGGTGACTTTGACCAACAGTATAATTCCATTGAACGCTTTGATAGTCAAACCTCGACTTTTTATCAGGAAGCAAGGTTGCAAGATGAACGGTTCAAAATCCCAAATGCCATCACACTACTTGACAATGGATTCATTTTAATTGCTGGGAGTGAATCGCACCTGGAATTGTACGACCCTTTATTTAATACTTCTACGTCTTTCAAAATGAGTGAGAGCGGAGAAAACCATTTTTACAGTACAGCAACCAGACTCGAGAATAATCACGTGCTGGTTATTGGAGGCTATAACAGAAATTTAAGTGTGACTGACAAAACTTGGCTCTACACCCCTTAGGGAAGTGATACCATAGAAAAAACTTTCTGGAGGGCACCATGAGTCTACTTATCAAAAATGGCGAAATCATCACCGCAGATTCTCGTTATAAAGCAGATATTTATGTCGAAAACGAAACCATTACCCGAATTGGGCAAAACCTCGAGACACCGCCCAATACCGAAGTGATTGATGCCAGCGGTAAATATGTTTTCCCGGGCTTCATAGACCCACATGTGCATGTATATCTGCCCTTTATGTCAACCTTTGCCAAAGACACCCACGAAACTGCCAGTAAAGCTGCGCTGGTTGGTGGCACAACTACCTTTATTGAAATGTGTTGCCCCAGTAGGTTAGATGATGCTTTAGAAGGTTACAACCTCTGGAAATCTAAAGCCGAAGGTAACAGTGCTTGCGACTATACCTTCCACATGAGCGTGACCAAATTTGATGAAAAAACCGAATCCCAACTCCGCGAAATTGTTGCCGATGGTATTACATCTTTTAAGATTTTTTTGTCCTATAAAAATTTCTTTGGTGTGACTGATGAAGAAATGTACAAAACCATGATGCTCGCTAAAGAACTCGGTGTCATCGTCACAGCGCACTGCGAAAACGCTGAACTGGTGGCACAACTACAACAAAGTTTATTGGCACAAGGAAAAACCGGTCCCGAGTGGCACGAAGCAAGCCGTCCAGTCAGTGTAGAAGCCGAAGGTACAAAACGCTTTGCAACATTCCTAGAGACAACCGGAACCAAGGGGTACATCGTTCATCTGAGTTGTGAGGCTGCCCTTAAAGAAGCAATGAACGCAAAAGCCAAAGGGATTGATATTTCTATAGAATCGGTGATTCCTCATTTCATCATGGACAAAACTTATGCCGAACGCCCCAACCATGAAGGCGCAAAATTTGTCATGTCACCACCACTGCGTGATAAACAAAATCAAAAACCTTTATGGGACGCTTTAGCACAAGGTTTTATTGATACCGTTGGTACTGACCACTGCCCTTTTGATATTGAGCAAAAAGCTCTAGGCAAAGGTGATTTTACAAAAATCCCTAACGGGATGCCAGCGATTGAGGACCGTGTAAATTTGCTTTACACCTACGGCGTAAGTCGTGGAAATCTTGATATTCACCGCTTCGTGGATGCTGCTTCAACTCGAGTAGCCAGACTTTTTGGACTAGAAAGCAAGGGTACAATTGCTGTAGGCAAAGATGCTGACTTGGTGGTTTATGACTCTAACTATAAAGGGAAAATTTCTGCCAAAACCCAACTAATGAATAATGACTACAACCCCTGTGAAGGAATGGAGATTGATGGCAAACCCAGCGTCGTCACAGTGCGTGGGAAAGTGGCAGTCAAAGATGGAAACTTTGTTGGTGAAACTGGACGCGGAAAAATGTTAAGGAGAAAAACGGGGGTTTAGTCTATGGACGCATTGGTAGTCAAAAACAAAGATGGGTTTAGTTCGCAAATTGGGCACTTAATTCATATGATGGATTATGCAAGATTCACAACCTTGCGTGCAGCGCGTAACCTGACAGCAAAACAACTCGATTATATTCATGATGCGGAAAGTAATTCTATTGGAGCCTTGCTAGCACATATTGCTGCTGTAGAGTGGTTTTACCAGATTTACACTTTTGAGTCTCGAGAGCCTTCTAAGGAAGAGTATAAACCGTGGTCAGCTGCAATGGATTTAGGAGATAAAGCAAAAGCAGAAATTAAGGGGCATTCCCTCAAATACTACACAAATCTTTTAAATACTGTTCGTCAAAAAACCCTTGAAGGTTTTGCTAGTCGTAATGATAAATGGCTATATGAAGAAGTACTTTTTTTGAACAAAAAACCAGCCAATCATTACTTCATGTGGTTTCATGTTTTTGAAGACGAAATTAATCACCGAGGTCAAATTCGTTGGTTAAGGAAACGCATATCAAAACTATGATTCCACCCGAAGAACTTACCTTCTTTATCCTCTCGAGTCTATTCAAATTCAACTTTGACAAGTTGGCTTAGACCTTAGTTTCAATGTAATACAGTGTACCTTAAATGGCAGAAATACCTGACTGGCAGTGTTTATATTGGGCTGGGTATTACGGCCGCACTCACAGGTTCAAAGCCTAAATAAAACACTATTTTGTGCTAAACTAATGCCATGTCAGTGATTGCAGAAAAGTTCCTTAGTGAAGAGGAGTATCTCAAGCTTGAGAATGAAAGTGTTGATGAACGCCATGAGTATATAGACGGCATACTACGCCTCATGGCAGGTACAACTCAAGTACATAACGATATTGTTCAAAATTTCGTTTTTAGTCTCATGAAATTAGCTCGCACCAAAGGTTGTCGGTTTGCTATTGAAAATCTCCGTGTAAGGCTACCTGTTGGTTCTAAAAAGAGATATTACTATCCCGACGTTGTTTTAACTTGTAAGCCCCATGATGGTGATAGTCGCACGATTGAAAATCCATGTCTCGTGGTTGAAATACTTTCAAAGTCTACGAGCAGCATTGATAAAGGCGAGAAATTGGATACTTATCAACGCATTGCTTCTATCAAACAATATGTCCTCGTTGATCAAGCCCAGCGCAAAGTTGAGGTCTACACAAGACAAGATAATTCATGGATTTATCAAATGCTCGAGGCAGGGAGCTTTGATATTACCTGCTTAGAAACCACAATGACAATTGATGAAATTTATACAGGTTTAAGTTTTGAAAATCAAGACAACGTAATATGACAAGGATTAAACCCTGGCAAATCCTCGAGTCTCACATCACCTACCAAGACAAGTTCATCAAACTCCGTACTGACCGTTGTCTTAGCTCACGTGGCAACATCGTCGAGAAATACCATGTCCTCGAGTACAGCGACTGGGTAAACGCTATTGTGCTTACACCAAACTTTGACTGTGTCGTACTCCACGAATATCGTCACGGGGTGGGCGGTGTTCGTCTAGGGTTTCCAAGCGGTGGTGTAGAGGGCAATGAAACTGATTTTCTTGAGGCCGTCAAACGTGAAGTTTTAGAGGAATCAGGTTATACAAGTAAAAACTGGCTTCCTATCTCGAGTATTGAAATCAACCCTGCGATGCAAAATAACAAACTTCATTCATTTCTTGCCTATAACGCTGTGATAACAACATCCCAAGACCTCGAGGCAACTGAAGATATTGAAGTTAGCCTTATGTCTTTTATAGAAGTGTTGCGAGGAGTACGAACAGGCGAACTTTCTCTGCAATCCCTTTACATTATTCCTATTTGGGCTGCGGTGTCATTTATTTTGAAAAGCAGCGAAAAAGCCCTCGAGCCTCTCCGGCAAGACATTATCAATGAGCTAAAGTTGTAGAAGAATCCCTTACCTTGATATGATTCCCTGACTGTCATGACGACCCCTTCTAACGTTATCTCTATTAACAATCTCAACATGGTCTACCAAACCCGAAATGCGGAAACGGTAGCCCTCAAAGACGCAACCCTTTCAGTCAGCGAAGGCGAATTTATTAGCCTGATTGGCCCTTCGGGGTGTGGCAAGACCACCTTGCTTAGAATTATTGCTGATCTGATTCAACCTACCTCGGGAGAAATTCTGGTGGCTGGCAAGAGCCCTCAGCAATCTCGTCTTGACCGTGAATACGGCTATGTCTTTCAAGCTCCTGCACTTTTAGAATGGCGCAGTGTCCTTAAAAATGTGATGTTGCCTCTAGAAGTCATGGGGTTTCCAAAAAGCGAACGTCAGTCTAGGGTAGCCAAACTACTCGAGATGGTCGGGCTAAAAGACTTTCACAAGAGTTACCCCTGGCAACTTTCTGGGGGAATGCAGCAAAGGGTCAGCATCGCACGGGCTCTAGCTTTTGATCCTAAACTTTTACTCATGGATGAGCCTTTTGGTGCATTAGATGAAATCACCAGAGAAGCTATGAATCTAGAACTTTTAAGAATCTGGCAAGAAACTAAAAAAACAGTCATCTTTGTCACTCACTCCATTCCCGAAGCCGTATTTTTATCCACTCGTATTGTAGTCATGACCCCACGGCCAGGAAAAATCGAGCGCATTATAGATGTAAACTTGCCATACCCCAGAGGCGTAGAAACCAGAGAATCAAAGGAATTTTTTGACCTTGCCACCGAAGTCCGTGAGGCTCTAAGGGGGATGCACTAATGGGAAAAGTGGAAAGTGGAAAAGCCTGTCCTGAATTTACTGAAGGATGGAAAGTGGCGAGTAATCCTTCGACAAGCTCAGTATACATTTCACTCGTCCCTTATCCCTCATTGCTCATTGCTCTATACTCTTTATGAAAAAACAACTACCCATCATCATCGTTTTACTGGCCCTAATCGCCTTGGGTTATCCACTGGCTTTCTTATTTGGTATACCGCTAGCCAGAAAAGACCTCAGTGATATTCGCAAGTGGCAGAAGGAAACCATCACCGCTCAACCCCCTTTAGATGTCTCGAGTACAACGACTTTACCATTTGCCAATGTTTCGCCCAATAGTCTTTTGATTCAGGATAATCAGCCCCTCGAGATTCCTTATAGCATTGATGGAAATACACTCAAACTCGAGGAACCCTTCGAGAACCTGATCATCTGGGGACAAACCCTCGAGCCTCATGGTTTTCGCTATGCCAATGCTTTTAGTTTCAACCAGTCCATTCCAGAAGCGGACCCTAACCGGGTTTTATATGCCGGTACAACTCTGCTCCAAGAAGGCTCTGCGCTTCCCATAGAATTGCCCGATGGAACTCGTAATACATTTACTTTCAATAGTCCAATTAGCTTTATTTTGGTTGATGACCAGATTTATTCTGAAACAACAGAAAATAATGCTGAGGATCACTCAACACTTTTTACCCAAAAAGGTAATCAATATACTCTGAACAGCGCACCTGCTTTTGGTAGCAAAGTCAGAGGGTTAAGTAGTGCTTATGCTGTCTTAGATGCCGCTACAGGAATGATTGCCACCCATGATTATCCCCCTGAAATTCGTGTAGCGACCAATGTAGTGCGCCTGGCTGAAACCTTACAGGGTGAAACAGACGGAAACAATCACAGTTTTAAGTTTCTTAGAGGCAATGTAGTTGAAGCCGACAAGGAAAGAAACGTATTTATAAATAATCAAGCTCTAAGTGATGCTGCCGAACGCCCTGAGGAACGAGTAGATGGTACACAACCAATCTTTACTTTTGACAGTAACAAAGGGCTTATTGTGGTGGATGGGGTACTCTTAGAAGAAACTAAAGATTACTCAAGAGCTAACAATGTCATCACTTTTAAACAGGCTCCTGTTCGCAACGCCGAACTGCGCCAGTATCCCAATTATTTTTTAAGTGACCCTAGCAAGGGCGAAATTTTACTAGCCGTTCCACCCCCAGCAGGGTCAACACTTTGGACCAGTCAATACACTGTCTATACACAACCAGCTTGTGGAATACATCTGGTGCAATGTTTTTATGCTTTGCCACAACATCCCATGCCTTTCCCGCACTGGATTGTCAGGCGCATTCCAGCCTTCTTTAGCAAGTATGCTCTAAGCGATGAGCGCAATGTCATAAGAGCCGTCCTCTATACAATGCTTGGAACCCTTTCATCACTGGTATTAGGTGGGATTATTGGCAGCTTACTTGCTGTTTTGTTTGTGCTGTTTAGACCACTCAAGCGTGCCCTCCTACCCTGGACGATTGCTTCACAGACTATTCCAATTATTGCACTTGTACCAGTCATGCTTTTAGTCTTGGGTAATTTTGGTATCACCATTCAAACTAGCTTATTACCCACTGCCATCATCGGGGCTTATATTTGTTTTTTCCCTGTAGTCGTCAGCACCGTCAAAGGCTTGCGCTCAGTAGACCCACTCACCCTAGACCTTATGAAATCTTATGCTGCAACACCTTTACAGGTTTTTAGAAATGTGCGTTTTCCTGCTGCAATCCCTTTTGTTTTCACAGGGCTCAAGTTGGGTACTGCTGCTGCATTAGTTGGAGCCTTAGTCGCCGAAACTGAATCTAATAACAAGCGCGGGTTAGGCTTTCAGATTTTAGGACAGGTCCAAACGGGCAACGTGGCTGATGTGTGGATTTTGCTGCTTATTTCAGCTTTTCTTGGAGTGGCTTTGGTATCACTGGTTGGATTTTTACAAAGAGTCATTGCACCCTGGGAGCGCAAATGAAAATACGGTCTAATGTTTTTGCTTTACTCTCGAGCCTTCTGGTTCTTCTAGGGTGTTTCTTAGCCTTTGTCCAACAAAACCCTGCCACCACCTTTTCATCGGGTGCTTACTTTATTCCACTTTTGGCTTTAGTTGTATTACTGCTCAATCTCTCTGGCCGTTTCTGGCCAAGTTTAATATCTGTACCTTTGAGTCTTATAGGAAGCTTTCTTACGGTTTACCGTTTAGATATTCAAAACCTAAAAGGCGACCATGGTTACTGGTTTTTGTTTTGGGGATTCTTGCTCACCGCAGTTTCAGCAGCAGCTCAGGTAAGTTTAGTAGAAGCCGACCCCGAAGAACCCAAAGCACAAAAACGCTTACGCTATTTACTTCCTCCAGCCGCTGTGCCATTTGTTTTACTTCTTGTTTGGCAAGCCTTGGTTTTAGGCTATCAGGTACCCAAAGGCATTTTTCCAAGTGTCACCGACGTAAGTACGCAACTCACTCAAGGTTTTCCTGTTCTGCTCAAAGATAGCTACACCACCTTTGTTAAAGAAGTTTTCTTTGGCTTTACTATTGGTCTAATCGCCGGATTTTTAGCTGGGGTGGGCATTGCTCTAAGCACCTTCTTACAGCGTGGATTCTTGCCCTTTGCTGCTGCCTTTGGGGCAGTGCCTATCGTGGGTCTGGCACCCGTTTTGGGCAGGGCCTTTGGCGTGGATTGGGAATCCAAAGCGGCCGTGGTAGTCATTACCACTTTTTTTCCAGTTGTCTTAAATACCGTGCAGGGCTTAACCAGCGTAGATGTGATGAAGCTCGAGCTTTTAAGAGCTTACGCCGCTAAACCCAGTCAAATTTTCTTTAAGCTACGCTTACCCAATGCCATGCCTTATATCTTTAATGCCCTTAAACTAGCGGCTGTCTTATCTGTAATCAGCGTGATTGTAGCCGAGTTTTTGATTCCAGGACCACCAGTTGGTTTAGGGCAGCGCATCAGCCTATCGGCAAGGCGAGGGGCTTATGATATTGTCTTTGCCGCCATTTTTGTCTCGAGTGTTTTCTCGATTATCATTTACGGGATATTTTCCTGGCTCGAGCGCAGGTATACAGGATGGCATCCGTCCTTTAGAGAAAGTGAAAATTGAAGGTTAAAGAGTGAAGATTATTTCCTTGGTACTGCTTAAAAGAATCTTTACTCTTGAATCTTCAACCTTGAATCTTCATCTCTGTAACCGATACACTAGGCTGAACGCTCTTATTGGAGCGTAGTACAAACGTAATAAGGAGGAAAGATGAAGAAAGTATTTCTAAGTCTGATAGTGGTTTTGTTGGTTGGGCTAAGTTTTGGTCAGGGATTGATTGATGTTTGCTTCCAGTCCAAATGGTTCCCTCAAGCTCAGTTTGCTGGGTACTTTGTGGCCAAAGACAAAGGCTTTTATACCGAAGAAGGCTTGAATGTTACTGTCTTAGACGGCGGTAACGTCAACCCGACAGTGCAAGTTGCTAGCGGAAACTGCGACTTTGGCACCGACTGGATTGCCAATATGTTAGTTCAGCGTGAGCAAGGGTTAAATGTTGTTCAAATCGCCCAAGTTTTCCAGGAAGCTGGTTACCGCATGGTGGCTCTTAAAGATAGCGGCATCGAAACCTTTGCAGACATGGCTGGTAAAAAAGTTGGGGTATGGGCCTTTGGTAACGAATTTGTAACCCAAGCTGTATTTGCCAACCAAGGTTTAACTTCAAACTTAGATACAACTGTCACTAACCCTGATATTGAAGCAGTGGTCTATGCTTTTGATCCTGCGCTGGTCTTCCCCAATGAAGTAGATGTGGCTAGTGCCATGATTTACAACGAGCTTGACCAAATCGTAGGTCTTGGTTTTGGTCTGGATAGCCTCTCGGTACTCAATCCTAAAGATGTTGGTGCAGACTTACTCGAGGATTTAATCTTCACCACTCCCGAACTTCTTACCAATGAAAACTTTAAGGATTCTGGCGTTTCCGGTCGTGAAATTGCCGAACGTTTCTTACGCGCAACCATCAAGGGTTGGGAATATGCTGTAGCCAATCAGGAAGAATCCGTGTTTATCGTAACGGGTTACTGTGGTGACACCTGCAACGGCTCAGGCTCTACCCAAAGCCCACTGATTCACCAAACCTGGCAAATGGCTAGAATCGCCGAGATGGTCAAACCCACCGCCGAAACTGCTGTTGGTTCTATAAGTGCAGATGCTTTCAACCGTTCTGTCGAACTTCTTATGCAAGTTGGTTTGATTAAAACTGCTGTAACCTTTGAAGATATTGTAGACACCAGTGTTTATGACGCTGTTCATGAAAGCATGATGGGGCAATAATTTAGGAAAAAGGAAAAAGGGACAAGGAGAAAGTGTGGTACGACTTATAATTCATGCCCCACTTTTTCCTTTCTACTTTCCTCTTTTCCCTCTTTTGAATGTCTATGATAAGTGACAGTGAAATTATACTCGAGCTTGTTACTACTGTTCCAGGAAACCCCACTAAAAACTGGGTTCCAGCCCAGCATTATCAAATCCAAAAAGCATCTAATAAAGAACCTATTGGGCAAATTGATTTACGTATTGGCTACACTCTAGATTTGGTTCGTTATGGTGGTCATATTGGCTACCGAATAGAAAAACCTTTTCGTGGGTATCATTATGCCGCTAAAGCCTGCTTATTCCTTAAACCAATAGCCGAGCAACAGGGTATGGACGTGTTATGGATAACTTGCAATCCTGATAACTGGGCTTCACGCAAAACCTGTGAGTATATTGGTGCAAAGTTTATTGAGATTGTAGACTTACCGCAAGACAGTACTATGTATAAGCAGGGCGAAAGGCAGAAGTGCCGTTATAGGTGGATTATTTATTAGATGCTAAAGTGTGGAATGGCTAATCTTGATGCAGACATCCACCGCTATTATGCTCAAGGCAAAGAACATAATCGCCTGACTAGAGGAGATAATCGCCTCGAGCATTTCCGAACACAAGAACTCTTAAAACGCTATTTACCCAAACCGCCCGCAATTATTTATGACATCGGCGGTGGAGCAGGTGTATATGCAATTTGGCTAGCCACTCAAGGCTACCAAGTACATTTACTTGATGCTATGCCACTTCATATTGAGCAAGCTCTGGAGGCAGCAAAACAAAGCAATGTAATCTTACAAGATGCTGTTGTTGGTGATGCTAGGCAGTTACCCTATCCTGAAGCTAGTGCCGATGCTATTTTACTGTTAGGGCCGCTCTATCACCTCACTGAATATAGTGACCGAGTAAAAGCCTTGCAAGAAACCGCTCGAGTCTTAAAGCCTAAGAAACTGTCTGAGAAGTAGGAAACTCATGAAAAAGTCGGGCACAGTTAAAAGATGATCAAATCCCAACTGTACCCGACTGATCTAAAGACTAGCGAATGGGAAGCATTAAAACCATTCATGCCGACACCAAACCCACTAGGGAGACCTAGAGAACATAGTTGGCGCAGCATTCTCAATGGCATCTTTTATGTGGTGAAAGGTGGCATTCCTTGGCGGATGTTGCCTAAAGAATATCCACCGTATCAAACGGTGTATCACTACTTCCGTGTGTGGCGTAAAGGTGGTTTCTGGGAGGAACTGAATACCAAACTGCGTGAACGATTACGCAAGAAAGTCAAGGGAAAAGGTAGAAAACATCCCAGTGCAGCCATTATAGATAGTCAAAGTGTGAAAAGTGTCGAAGGGGGTAAGGAGATCGGCTATGACGGTAATAAGAAAGTAACTGGACGTAAACGTCATCTCGTTGTAGATACCTTAGGCTTGGTGTTAGCTGTCCTGGTAACGGCTGCAAATATTGATGACCGAGCTGGCGCAAAACAACTCTTTACGGCAATGAGGACAACTTCCTGGAAACGTCTTAAGTTGATTTGGGCTGATGGTAACTATACCGGTGACCTCATCGCTTGGCTTATGAAAACCTGTGGCTGGATTCTCAAGATCGTTCATAAACCTAAAGAGCAACTTGGCTTTGAAGTTCTTCCCAAACGCTGGATTGTTGAGCGTACTTTCTCCTGGCTCAATCGGCAGCGTCGTCTTTCCAAAGACTTTGAGCGTTTGCCAGAAACCTCAGAAGCCTTTATCTACGTCACCATGATTCGTTTGATGGTGAAAAAATTGGCGGCTTGACACTTCTCAGACAGTTTCTAATGGTGTTTTATGTGCGGCTGCAATCAACCGATTTGCTTCTACGCTAGACGGTTTGTTTAACCAGTATTACGGCGACCCCGAATTGATTACAGTTAATGACCGAACGTTGCAAGATGGACTGCATCTCAATCCTGAAGGCAAAGAATTTTTTACTACTTCCTATTTTCATCATCCTGATGAATTGCGTCAGGATGTTTTAGACGCTGGGTTTAAGCTCGAGGCTCTAGTAGGGATTGAAGGCGTAGGTTGGCTCTTACAAAACTTTGATAGCATGTGGGATGACCCCGTAAAACGTGAATGGATATTGCAGGTTGTACGAAAGCTAGAAAGCGAACCTACGTTGCTTGGAGCAAGTTCACATATGATGGCTGTTGCTAGAAAACTCTAGAACAGCACAAACAATTTTCCAGAAACTCTTCCACAAGCCACTAGCTACTAGATCAATTATTACAAGACTGCCTTTTCACCTTTTAAGTAACTATCAAAATAAATACGGTGACAGGTATACCCACCCGGATTTTTAATCAAATAATCCTGATGATAACCCTCTGCTGGCCAAAAGTGCTTGAAAGGCCTCGAGGGTCGTCACTACCTGGCTTGGCCAACGCCGTGAGGTATTGACAATAGCAATCATCTCTTGAGCAGTTTTCTTTTCTTCGTCATTGCGATAAAAAATTGCCGAGCGGTAAGACGTGCCCATATCATTGCCCTGACGATTCAAGGTAGTAGGGTTATGAACTTGAAAAAAGAAATCAAGTAAATTTTTATAGCTAGTTTTTTCTGGATCATAAAAAATCTCGAGAGCTTCGGCATGACCCGGATGATTCCTGTAATCAGGGTTATCATTTTCACCGCCGGTGTAACCCACTTCAGTGTCAATCACACCTACCTGCTTGCGAATAAGATCTTCTAAACCCCAAAAGCATCCACCTGCCAATACTGCTGATTTTGTTTGCATAAGAATCCTTTCTTTACCTAAAGATAAACCAAATACTGCTTAGGTATACAGCTTCAAAACACATTGTTTGTGGTCATTCGTCATTCGTTCTTGATTTTACCAATCACAAAGAACATAGAACCTTTGTTTTAACCTTTCTCCTACTTTTTAGCCTCTTTCCTAAAACGATCTAATTCTTCTAAACGCAAACGCACTTTTTGCTCCCAGCCTTCTGTTCCTGCCTGATAATAGGATTTTTCTTTCATACTATCAGGGAAATAACTCTGGGCAAAACTACCCACCGGATCATCAAAATAATAAGCGTACTCGCTGCCATAACCCAGAGACTTCATCATGCCAGTGGGTGCATTACGCAAATGAAATGGAACTTCAGCCACATTAAACGTTTCTGCGTCACGTCTGGCTCTGGCCCAAGCTTCATAGACTTTGTTTGATTTTGGTGCAATAGCCAGATATACAGCACATTCTGCTAAAGCTAATTCACCTTCGGGTTGGCCTAAAAAATCTACCGTTTCTTTAGCTGCCAGAGCTAGGCGCATAGCATTGGGGTCAGCCAGACCAATATCTTCTACCGCCATGCGTACCAAACGACGGGCCACATAAAGTGCGTCTGCGCCACCGCCTAAAAGACGGGCTAACCAGTAGAGAGCCGCATCAGGATTAGAACCCCGCACACTTTTGTGCAAGGCACTCATCAGGTTATAAAAATGTTCGCCGCCTTTATCAAAGGCTAAAGATTTTGCTGACAGGGCAGCCTTGACATGCTCGGCAGTGACTGCACCATCGTCAGCGTAGGTTGAAGCAATCTCGAGAGCGTTCAAAGCACGGCGTGCATCACCATCTGACCAAGCTACTAAGTTATCTAAAGCTTCAGGCTCGAGTTTTGCCAAATGATTAAGTCCTTCAGGATGGCTCACTGCTCTTTCTAAGAGTGAACGAATATCACTAGCCTCGAGGGGCTTCAAAACATAAAGTTGCATCCTTGACCGCAAGGCACCATTAACTTCAAATGATGGATTCTCGGTGGTGGCTCCAATAAGCGTCAGGGTTCCATCTTCTACAAATGGCAAAAGCAAATCCTGTTGGGATTTATTAAAGCGGTGAACTTCATCTAAAAATAAAAGCGTCCTTTGTTCGGATGCTTGCAAACGCTCTTTGGCTTCTTGTGCCACTTGACGAATATCTTTTACTCCAGAAGTTACTGCCGATAAAGGCACAAAGAACACATCAAAAGATTCTGCCATAAGCCGAGCTAGCGTCGTTTTGCCAACCCCAGGTGGCCCCCAAAACAACATCGAGTGTAGCCGTTTCTTTATTAACGCGTTGCGCAATGGTTTGCCATCTCCAAGCAAGTGTTGTTGCCCGGCAACTTCATCAATGGTTTTAGGGCGCATTCGCTCAGCCAAAGGAGTACTGGTATCAACAGACATGGCTATAGTTTATAGGGAAAAGGGCCAAGAGGAAAGGGAAAAGTGTAACCCTCTTTCCCCTTTCCCCTTTTTCCTTTCCCCTTCTTTAACAACCTGTTACACTAAACCCTCATGGTCCTCCCTGACTATCCTATGTTCTTCTGGTTCTGCGCAGTTTTCGTGGCTCTACTTATTGGCATTGATAAATCAGGCTTTGGTGGTGGAATCGGGGTCATTGCCACACCCCTGATTGCACTGAGTATTCCTGTTGCCGAAGCTGCAGCTTTGGTATTACCCATTTTAATTTTTGGCGATATTTTAGCCATGAAGCACTACCGTAGAAAAGCTGATAAGGCCAATCTATGGCTACTGTTGCCATGTATTATGATTGGAATAATCATTGGCTACTGGTTTTTTGGCTACTTTGCCGACAATAAGCGCATCTTGAATGTGGGCATTGCCATCATTGCTCTAGCCTTTGTGGTTTTTCAACTCACCAGGGAAAGGTTGTTTAAGAGCCTCGAGCATTCCAAACCTTCCAAACCGCTAGGAATACTACTTGGTACCACCGCCGGATTTACCTCCATGATTGCCCATGTGGGTGGCCCCTTAGTAGTTATCTACCTTCTTCCACAAAACTTGGGCAAGGATGTTTTTGTAGGAACCAATGCCGTATTATTTTTTGTTACCAACATCATCAAACTTATTCCTTATAGCTTGCTGGGGCTCTTTCACTTAGGTAATCTCCCCACCATTTTACTTTTGCTACCCCTAACCTGGGTCGGCACACAAATTGGCATCTTGCTTAATAAACATTTTAGCAACCTATGGTTTAATCGCATTCTTTATGTCTTGCTCACACTTACTGCTATTCAGCTTCTGTTTAGGCAATAATAAGGCATGAGAGGTTTTTATTTGCTGTTTAGCTTACTTATTGGCTTGGGTATGGTCATTAGAATTAGTGCAATTACAGGTTTTGCCATCACCCTCAGTTATATTGTGATGGCTATTGGAGCCCTCGGGCTGATTGCCTTGTTGATTCTAAAATCTCGAACCTAGGGCTATTCTCTACTTTTTAGGCTACACTGGGTTTTTTAGGCTACACTGAGTCATGCAGCGACGCTACGAAAAATTCTATAGCTCTGTCCTTGAGCGCGATGTAGAGATTTTGTCCTTTGGACAATTTGGCCCACCCATGATTGTTTTCCCAGGAGATGGCGGACGTTTCTTTGATTTTGAAAATAATGGCATGATTGAAGCTGTAGCCCATCTTATCGATGCAGGAAAACTCAAGCTTTATTGCACCGATGGGCTTGGAGAATCTTTTAAGGCTGAGCAGCCCGAATTACAGCACACTATTTTCCAAGACTATATTGTCAAAGATTTGGTTCCCACTATTCATATGGACTGTCAAGGCCCAGTGATGATTGGAATTGTGGGTTGCAGTCTAGGAGCTTTTCATGCTGCAAACTTTGCCCTTAAATTTCCGCATCTTTTTCATTATGCACTTTGCATGAGTGGACGCTATGACCTAGAAGCAATGACGGGTGGCAATGGCTCAAGAGAAATTCATTTTAATAACCCTATAGCCTACACTGCCAATTTACATGGGGAAGCACTCGAGCAAATCCAGCACAACACTCATCTGGTCTTGGTCTGCGGGCAAGGAGCCTTTGAAGAAACATGTTTAGCCGAAACCCAGCAGCTTGCCCAGTTACTCAATGAAAAACATATTAGTCACGAAGTAGATATCTGGGGGCATGATGCAGACCATCACTGGTACTGGTGGCGCAAGCAGCTTGTGCATCACTTGGATAAAACTCTTGGATAATATTTTTCCATAACGGCAAACTCAGTAATGAGTAGTTAAAGCTTCGGTAGTGGTTCAAGCCTGACTGACACAGGCGAGATTGTAATCAGCGATGAAACACTTGAGAACAACTTGGTGCATGACATCCGATTTGGAGAAAGATAAGGTTTTGCGAACGAAACGAGCTAAGCGTTGACGTAAGGTACAGTTCCAACGTTCCATATGACAGGTTTCACCTGCACCCTTACCAACACTTTGATGAGTTGCTTTGGGGAAGACCTTAGCATAAGCTTTCGAGGTGGAAAATCCTGAGTATTCATAGTCCGTCAGTGCCTGCGGATTTTCCACCTCGAACCCAGAAATCACTAAAGGTATGACAGCGTTTGTACGATTCAGGAATCTTTGCCCATAACTTGGCACAGGTTTTGGCACTGTGATCACCCGAAACAAAAGCAACGATTTGAAGCGTTCGACGACATAAGGCAGTCCATAACCAGCGTTTATTGGCTGAGCAATAGACGAATGACCACACTTCATCAAGTTCTAGTACATCATGAGGGGTTGCTTCAACGACAGTCTCTTTTAAGTCACTGCTTTGGGCTTTTTTTTAACCAACTGCTCAAGGTGTTACGGCTTACCCCATAGATACGTTCAATCCCTCGCATACTTGGGCGTTCTTGATAGGTCGCTAGTATTTGCTCTTTCTGGGCTTGGCTGTATTTCTCACCAGGATTCAACACCGCTTGTTTGCCACAAAGAAGCCTTTAGCAGGGCGTATCATGCCGTTACCATTAACTGAGCCCCACAATAACGAGATACTACCTCCTGCTAAAGGCTCTTCTCTTTACACTTGAACTGTTGCTTCCCGTACTGATTCTTCCCATTCTTGACGATGTTTGTACTGCTACAACCTGTACATTGATACGTGATCGTTTCTTGAATCATCCCCTAGTTTATCATCAGTTGGACTTGAACCATTACCAAAGCTTCAATCTTTGTAACTACTCAGGTAGTTCTAAGGTAAAGTAACCTCAAGATGGCAGAGCAAGGTTCGAGCAACAAAGGGTTAGCAGAAGAGAACAAACTGCTGCGAGGGGTTATCTCACAATTGCAGGGAGAGCTAAAGGAATTGCGAGAGCGTGTGAAAGAATTAGAGCGGTCGAAGAAAGTGGACAGTCATAATTCAGGGAAAGCCCCCTCAAGTGACGAGAGATGGAAACCCAGAAGTCTGCGAACGAAGGGGAACAAAGCAAGTGGAGGACAGGTAGGACACAAAGGAGAGACACTGAAATTTGCAGACAGGTCTGATGCACGAGAGTTCCATAAGGCAGAAGGTGTTTGTAGCTGTGGCAGGGCGATAACTCAAGGGAAAGTTCTAGGTTATAGTCGTCGGCAAGTGTTTGACCTACCTGTCATAAGACTTCACATCACAGAACATCAAGCCGAACGAAGACAGTGTATGTGTGGCAAAGTCCATGAGGCAAGGTTTCCAAAAGGTGTAACTGCACCTGTGCAATATGGGGCAAGCGTGAAAGCCGTGAGTAGCTATTTGCAAGTACAACAATTGCTGCCCTACCAACGCTGTCAAGAACTGATGGCGGATGTCTTGGGGGTCAAGCTCAGTCAAGGAACGCTGGCAAATAGCTTATCAGAAGCCTCTAAGGAACTCTCTGCTGTAACCAACAAGATAGAACAAGCGTTAGCAACCTCGGAACTTCTTCATGCCGATGAAACAGGTGCAAGAATTGCTGGGACCTTAAACTGGTTACACGTCATCAGTCACAAAACACTCACCCATTATCAGATGAGTCCTTATCGTGGCAACAAAGGCTATGTTCCTTGGCTCAAGACCTTTAAGGGCAAGTTAGTTCATGATTTTTACAGTGCCTATCAACAGCTTTGTGCTACCCATGCCTTTTGTAATGCCCATCTGCTGCGTGACCTGACCCGAGTTGAGGAACAGTTTCAGCAATCTTGGGCAACAGACCTCAAAACCTTACTTTGTGAAACGAAAACATTGGTTGAGTCAAGCTCCAAACAGTGTTTAGAAGCACCTGAGGTGATGACCCTGAGCCAGAAGTATCGTGGCTTAGTTGACCAAGCTAAGCAAGCCAATCCCACCCTTCCTCGACAAGCAGGTGTTGCTAAACCTGGACGGGTTAAACAATCTTTTGCTCATAATCTTGTGCTGCGTCTTGAACGACATCAACAGGCTATCCTTCGCTTTGCTTCAGACCCCTGTGTTCCTTTTGATAACAACTTGGCTGAACGTGACTTACGCATGATGCGCCTCAAGGAAAAAATCTCTGGTTCTTACCGCTCTTCTCAAGGTGCTGCTATTTTTACTCGCCTTCGCAGTTATTGTTCTACCCTCAGAAAACAACATCTTCCTATCCTTGATGCTCTTACTCGCCTTTTTCAGCACCACCCCTTAGTGCCTCAGCTTGAGGCTACCTGAGTAGTTACCAATCTTTAACCTTTAATCTTTAACCTTTAATCTCTTTTGTCTGTTTTAATTATCTAAGGAGACACCATGAAACTAAACAAACTTTATTACGGCTGGATTGTGGTAGCCGCCACTGCCACTGCCCTTATTTTAGCAGCAGGAGCTCGCTCTGCTCCTGGAGTCTTTGTCTTGCCCATCCAGGCTGATTTCCCCGACTGGAGCCGTGCAACCATCTCGTTTGCTATTTCTATAGGTCTGGTCATGTATGGTTTTGGCGGGCCGCTTTCGGGTTGGCTAATGAACAAATTTGGCCCACGGCGCATTGTCTTGGTGGGCCTACTGATTACTACTATAAGCATGATTTTAAGCGCAGGAATTAAGCAGCTCTGGCAACTCAATTTGCTCTTTGGGTTTCTTTCTGGCGTTGGTACTGGCATTGTGGGCAGCGTTCTAGGAGCCACAGTTGCCAATCGCTGGTTTCTCAAAAGGCGTGGGTTAATTGTAGGAATTTTTGGTGCAGCCACCTCTGCTGGTCAACTCATTTTTTATCCCCTCTTACAAAACATGGTCAACATCATGAGTTGGCAAGCAACTTCTATTTGGATTGCAGTAGTTACGGCAGTGCTTGCCATTCCTATTGTTTTACTCATTCGGGATACACCTAGTGATGTCAACGAAAAACCCTATGGTGCTGATGAGAGTTATATTCCTAGTAACCACACTATTAATGCCAACGTTATGTCCAAAGCTATACGCTCGCTAGATTTCTGGCTTCTGGCTATTACTTTTTTTGTTTGCGGAGCCACCTCGAATGGGCTTATTGGCATCCACTTTATTGCTCATGCGATAGAACATGGCTTTGCCGAAAATATAGCAGCTTCTACGCTAGCATTCATGGGCATATTTAACTTTGTAGGGACCATTGCCTCAGGTTGGCTAACTGACCGCTACAACCCACGTATTCTGCTGGCTATTTATTACACCCTGCGCGGAGTTAGCTTGCTATTCTTGCCCTATATTCATGACACGCTAGGGCTAGGAGCTTTTGCTATTTTGTTTGGGTTAGATTATATTGCTACGGTTCCACCTACGGTTGCCCTAACTGCTGACAGGTTTGGAAGACGTAATGTAGGCGTAGTGTATGGCTGGATATTTTGCTCGCATCAAATTGGGGCGGCTTCGGCAGCCTGGTTTGGTGGTCTTATCCGAGATAGTTATGGAAACTACAATGCTGCATTTATTATTGGTGGAGGCGTAGCCATTGCTGGTGGAATTTTAGCTCTGGGTATTCGCCGAATGAATAAGGCTTTGCCTGCAACGTAATCAGTGATCAGAGGTAGCATCTTTGAATCATTGGTCAGAGGTGGGCATCTTTGAATCAGCGTGACTAAGATAAGCTTCACTCAACCTACGAACAATAGAATCTATGCAAAGCATACACCCAGCTAAAGACTTTGCTGATTACTGACTACTGATTACTGACTACTCGAGTTCAAGTTACCTAACATTTCACTTGCAAGCGTTAAAGTTTGCTCTGGAGGTAACAATGCACTATCGCAGACTTGGCAAGACGGGTATGAAAGTAAGTACGGTGAGTTTAGGAGCTTGGACAACATTTGGTGGCAGCGTGGAAGACAAAAAGCTTATTCAAACCATCATTGAGAAAGCCCTTGAGCATGGTATAAACTTTTTTGACAACGCAGATATCTATGAAAAAGGCCAAGCAGAAAGTTTCTTAGGTGAAACTTTCAAGGTCATCAATCCCCCAAGACATCACATGGTTTTATCTAGTAAAGTCTTCTGGCCCATGACCGATAATGTCAATGACGGTGGTCTAAGCCGCAAACATATTCTTGAATCTATTGATATGTCATTAGATCGTATGCAAACTGACTATGTGGACATTTATTTTGCCCACCGTCATGACCCTGAAACCCCGATGGAAGAAATCGTAGAGGCTTTTAGCGATGTAGTCAAGAGTGGGCAGGCGCATTACTGGGGAACCTCGCAGTGGAGTGGGGCCCAAATCGCCGAAGCTCACGCTTATGCCAAAGCAAGTGGTCTAGTCGCACCTGTGACCGAGCAACCTGAATACTCTATGCTCTGGCGCAGCAGGGTTGAGAGCGAGATTTTACCTGTAACCGAACCAAAAGGCATTGGCTTAGTAGTCTGGAGCCCACTAGCTATGGGAATGCTTACAGGCAAATATGACAAGGGTGTTCCAGCAGGCTCGAGATTTCAAAATGAAGGCTTTGCTAAAAAATTCTTGAACGACGAGAATGCTGCACGAGTTAAAAAGCTTAAAAAAATTGCTGATAGCTTAGATATCACCAGAGCGCAGCTAGCTCTAGCCTGGGTCTTGCGCCAGAGCGGTGTCTCGAGTGTGATTACGGGAGCCACTAAAGTCGCTCAGCTTGAAGATAACGTAAAAGCTGCCGAGGTCATCTTGAGTGCTGAAGTACTCGAGCAGATTGAGAAAGCCTTAAAATAGTGACGAGTTCCGAGTGATGAGTGATGAGTAGAAATTTTCTCTCGTCACTCACCACTCATCACTTCCACTCTATGTTTTCCCTAAGATCCGCAACAAACGATGACATTCCACCAATTGCCACCATCATCTCTGCTGCCTTTGAAGAACATCGTGGCAAACTAGACCCACCCTCGAGTTCTTTAGATAAAACTCTTGAATCTGTAGCCCAAGAATTGCAAACAGCAAAGGCTATTGTGGCAGTTATTGACAATAAACTAGTAGGCTGTATTTTTTATTCTATCAAAGAAGATTATGTTTACTTAGCGCATTTAGCAGTAATACCCACTTATCGTGGAATGGGGATGGCCAAAGCACTTATACAAGCCGTTGAAAAAGAAACACTCGAGTTACATCAAAACAAAATCAGGCTTTCAGTAAGATTGGCTTTAGAAAAGACTTGAGCCCTTTATGGAAATTTAGGTTATGCCTTTTTTAGTTATGGTACACATGTTGGCTACGAGAAACCAACTTATATTAATCTAGAGAAGAAATTAGATTGTCAAAAGTAACGAGTGATAAGTGAATTGGTAAATCTCAGCATAAACCGTAGGGTGTGCACCGCGCACCAGAATGTTGAAGCAAGCAAAAACGGCTTTGTGTACAAAGGCTACCATTCTAGCAAGGAAACTCAACCTACAAAAATATCAGAAAAATAGTTTCGGACACACTCTCTAGCCTATACTCAACACTCGCCACATTCTATGGAGTATAACGACTGTAACGTTTATCGAGTTCAGCAATGAGGTTCTTTATGACTTCTTGAGCTTTGGCAAGATCAGAATCACTGGGTCTAAAACTCACTTCAGTAACAGCTTTATTTTCCACTTTGTTTTCTACAAAGGCTACCTCGAGCGAAAAATCTTTAGCATCCAGAGAGCGAGAAATACTTCCTTTAAGTGCTCGAGTAGAAAGAGTTAGCTTATCAGATGTGTACATGGTGGTAGCTAGCGGGCGGTATGAGCCACCCATTTGCAAAGTCTGGGCACTCTCGAGTAATGCTGATGATAGTTCAGGAGAACTGCCGTTGTAAGAAACGATTTGCATTCCTTGTACAAAACGGCTGACATTGGTAATCGTTTTATTGACTGGGGCACAAGCGGTGATAAACAATACAAAAATTAAGAGTCCTTGTTTCATAGCCCTAAGTTTAGGCCTATGTAAAGGCTGTACATGTGAAATGTTTGGAATATGACAAGCTACTAGGTATATATTAGGTATATATGCAACTTTTCACCGCCGCCCATATGCGCCAGGCTGACGCACACGCCATAGAAGCCGGCCTGTCTTTAGAAACACTCATGGATAATGCAGGTCAAGCTGTAGCCAAGGCTGCCCAAAAGCAGTTTCCTGAGGCCAGAATCTTTGTGGTTTTATGTGGCAAAGGCAATAATGGTGGCGATGGTTATGTAGCCGCACGCTATTTACATCAGGCTAAAAAAGAGGTGGTGGTCTTAGAGCAGATCACCGCCCTCGAGACCCTAAGTACCGAAGAAGCTAGAAAGGCTCGAGAGGGCTATGCACAACTTCAAGATTGCTACGAATTAAGCCTCGAGAACTTAGAAAAAGCTTTACCTGAGTGTGACGTGATTATTGATGCCCTTTTAGGAAGTGGATTATCAAGAGCCTTGCACGAACCCCTCTCGAGCATGGTAAAGCTGGTTAATAAAAGCCAAAAACCCATTTTGAGTATTGACGTACCTAGTGGTATCTTTTCTGATTCCCCCATAGCTTCTGGAGCTTATATTCAGGCTACCCACACCGTTCAGTTAGCTGGTGCAAAAATTGCCAGCACCTTTTATCCAGCTAAAAAAGCTTTTGGAACCTGGGAAGTTGCAGATATTGGAATTCCCCAAAGCATACTTAGCCCCCTTTCAGAAGTGCAGATTCTTCAAGATGCCACTATCAAACCCCACTTGCCTGCTAGAAATCCTGATGCCCATAAATATGAAGTGGGCACAGTCTTGGTCATTGCTGGCTCGAGTCGCTATTTGGGTGCAGCCGAATTAGCTTGTAGAGCTGCCTATCGTGCCGGCGCAGGATTGGTCACGCTGGCTGCCGAAACTAGATTTTCAAATAGTTGGCCTGAAATTATTTTTGAAGCTATTGATTGGTCAAAAAATCCTTTAGAGGCTATTGCTGCTATCGCTGAAAAACGCGCGCAAGTCAGAGTGATTGGACCAGGATTAGATGAAAAAGCTATTTTCTATTTACCGGCCCTAATTGCCCAATCTAAAGTACCCACCGTGTTAGATGCTAGTGCTCTTATGCAGGATAACTCGTGGGCTCAGGCTGTACGAGAACACCGGTGTTGTGTTTTAACCCCTCATTACGGTGAAGCAGCCAAACTTTTAGGAGTCTCGAGCCTTGATATTCAGGCTAACCCACTCGAGGCCGCCACCACACTTGCCAAAGACTTACAGGCCATTGTTGTCTTAAAAGGTTCAAGCACTATCATCACCAATGGCAAAAAAATTGCAGTCAGCATACGCGGGCATTCCGGTATGGCTACAGGTGGCACAGGCGATGTTTTAGCTGGATGTCTGGGAGCTTTTTTGCACAGTGATTTTCTTATTGAGCGCGTACAAACCGCCGTCTATCTTCATGGTTTAGCCGGTGAACATGCTGCAGGTCACTATCACTATGGTCTAGTAGCAAATGATGTACTCGAGGGGTTTCCCAAGGTATGGCAGACCCTACTCTAAATCTTCGTCAAAAGGCTCACCCTTGTGCTTGTTGAATTCTTTAAGGCTTTGGTGAGTCTCAATCATTCTAAAGGCCATATAAATAACCACTGCAAGTAGTAAAATCAAAAGAATCGTTATTTCTTGACGCTGCACATCTCTCTCCCTCGTCTTATACTCAAAGCAAGTCTTTAGTGGTATGAAAGTGCTTTTTACAGTGGGTGCATTCTATATAATCCACCACACTTCTTAACGGATAAATCGGCACAAACAGCACCATAAAATAATAGCGTTCTTTTCTGCGTATATATTTGGCTCGGTATCTACATTGTGGACAGGTAAAGATTCCTTCCCCAACTTTTACAGCCCTACTTTTTGGACCCCAAATCATAATGTAACCTCTTTTGAATAACGCAGCATATATCATCTGGTCTAAGACCAGCGCAGTAAAAGAAACTCTAGCCAAAATGTAACTTGTTGGCTTTGCCTCAATGTTTCTTGGAACTGCTAACACAATGTCTTCATGACGATTAGTTGGACTATAGGGTGAACATCTTGTCACCCTATAGCCTAGTAGTACCACCTCCACTGGCAAGAATTTAGAAAGCCGTAACCTTTCTTTAGCAGGGTTTGCCATCATCAAGTCTAAAAAACTAGGGTTGCAATTGGGTTGCAATCACGGTCCCTAGATGGGCTTACTCTACAAAAGGGGGTCTGACCGAGGTCTGACCGACCTAAAATTGATATGCTACAAAATATGCCACAAGCCCTTGTTTCACTTAGCACATTAGGTCACAACCTCAATATTATTCGCAGTTATCTAAGACCTCAGACCCATATTTTGGCTGCCGTTAAAGCCAATGCTTATGGGCATGGTGCTGTGGTTGTGGCCAAGCACCTCGAGTCTTGTGGGGTCAGTACCTTTGGAGTAGCCACCGCTACAGAAGCCATTGAGCTACGGCGTGGGGACATTTCTGGGAATATCCTGATTTTTTCGCCTGTTTATGCCCATATTCGAGAGTTGGTGGACTACAACATCTCTTTAACGGTTGCAGATGAAACCTCCTTAGAAGCTATCAAAGCCACCCAAGCTCCGGCCAAAATCCATCTCAAAGTCGATACTGGCATGGGCCGCTTGGGGTTGGGCTGGCAAGAAGCAGCCACATTAGCTAAAGAAGTATCAAGGGCTGGCCTCGAGCTTGAAGGAGCCTGGACTCACTTTGCTACCTCAGATGATCAAGACCAAAGTTTTGCCAAAACTCAGCTCGAGGCCTTTGAGCAATTTTTAAGAGCCATTGAAAACGAACCCTCTCAGCCCAAAATGATTCATGCTGCCAATTCATCAGCCATTTTTGCCCTACCCCAATCCCACTTTAATACTGTGCGCCCAGGCATTGCCCTGCACGGATATCACTCGAGTCCTTATATTGCTACTTTAGAACCCCGTCTAAAACCGGTCATGACCCTAACTGCTCCTATAACTTTCGTCAAAAAAGTTAAAGCAGGTACCTCTATTTCATACAGCCATTTATGGGCAGCTCCTCAGGACACCACCATTGCCACCGTGCGTATTGGCTACGCTGACGGTTACCCTAGACTGCTTACTAACAAAGGCGATGTGTGGGTCCATGACCGCCTGTGCCCTATCGCCGGACGGGTCTGCATGGATCAACTCATGATTGATGTAGGAGATTTAGATGTAACCATTGGTGACCGCGTAACCTTGTTCGGCGGTCAAGGGTTAGACGCAGAAACTTTAGGAAACCGCTTTGGAACCATTTCTTATGATTTACTTACTGGTATCTCGCCCAGAGTTGAACGAGTTTATGTATAAGAATGATTCACCTTTCTAAACTACATGAGGGGTGAGGGCATAAAAACACAGTCAAGTGAAAGAAAATAAGAGCCTCCTGTACGCTAAAGGTTGAAGAGACCAAAGCGAGGAGGCTAAGGGCAATGGTAGCACTGAACATGGAAGACTGCTTAAACAAGATTGACGAGTTAACCATCAGCGAGATGGCGAGTTATAGCTACAGCGAAGGGAGTATGGTGAAAGTGTTTGTGTATGGACTGATCAAAGGGATACACGAGTTCAAAACGCTGCATGATCATTTGGAAGGGAAACCTGAAGTGCAAAGCTGGCTGGGGTGGCAACAAGTTCCGCATCGAACCACGCTGAGTCGTCGCTTCAAAACTTTACCTGAACAACTCTGTGCTTTAATCGCAGAGGTTTATCGAGAGTTCGTCAACGGCAAGCATATCCAGGAAGAGGCGATGAGTGTGGATTCAAGCCTGATGCAAGCAAACGGGAATGTTTGGCACAAGAAAGATCGGGAAGCAGGTGTGCTGCCTAAGTGTGGCAATATTGATACTGAAGCCCATTGGGGTGTAAACGGTTGTGGTGAGTGGACATTTGGGTATCGTTTCCACTGTCTGGTCAATGCCCATGCTGAGTTGGCGTTACCGAAAGATGTGGCTGTGTATGCCGCTAATATCAAAGATGCGAGTGTCTTCACAGATGAACTTGCTCGTTCTCTCAGTGCTGATACGCAGGTGGTCTTGGCAGACGGTAGCTATGATGAACAACCCTGCTACGATGTTTGTGATGCAAAACAAATGAGCCTTATTGCTCCCTTGGAAATCAAGCCCAACACGCCTCCTGAGCGCATCGAACGTGCAACTTTATTCAATGACCCTGAAGTTAGAGAGGTGTTCGTGCTTCGCAAAGTCTCGGTTGAGCCTTTTCAAGGTCATCTTAAATCCCTCTTTGACTTAGACCAGCTACCTGTGAAAGGCTTAAAAAATGTACGCTCTCTGGTCTTGTTAGCAACCTTCCTTTACAATTTCCTCGCTTGGCTTAACCTCTTGTTGAATCGTCCGATTTTACATCTCAAGCAAACCCTACTGGCGTTACGTTAGGCTAATGGATGCACACCCCTCAACTACATAGAATGTCCTAGTAAGCTTAAAGAAGGACTCGAGTTTCTCGAGATTCTAAATCTTTATATAATTTATTTCACAATACTTCTGTGCGTGAATTTTTTATTGAATACTCTTTATCAACGATTCATTGGACCACTTGCATAAATAGGGTTTTCTCCTAAAAAGTCCTTTGTAGATTGATACCAAAGAGTATTTATGCAAGAGGTCTATTTAGCTTAATCAGTGGCAACAGCACAGTATTTTTCACCCTAAAAGTCCTTAAGCCCTAAGCTACGCTTGACTCTTTAGGATTTTCAAGGTGAAATCCAGCTAATGGCTTTTTTGCAACCCCTTGTTACCATCCGTCAGCATCCACTTCGCTAAAGATTTGCCTAAGTCCTATAAATACTGTTCAAGGCTGTTAGTGTATTAAATTTTGCCTGTCTTTTTAAGCAGTCCTTAACGCATGATTCTAAGGCCAAAAAACCGTGATATACTTCTAGCAATCGGACTCTACAAAGTCCGTAATTTCTAATTTCTAAGGGAGGAATTTTGAATGATGCGTAACCTTTTAGTGGTGTTGGCAACGGGTGCATTTGGTCTAGGGTTTGCCCAGGATTATGTCATGGGAATTAACTTTGACGCAGGTGGTAAATTTGATAAGTCTTTTAACGAAGGTACCTGGAATGGATTTAACAAAGGTATTGAAGAGCTTAAAGCCGATGGTCTAGATGTTCAAGGTGTTGAATTTGAAGGAACTCCTGACACCTTTGCACAGGGCCTACGTCAAATGGCAGAGAATGGTGCTGACTTAATCGTGGCTCCAGGCTTTGCTCAAACCGATGCTGTCACGGCCACCTCTACAGAATTTCCTGATACTAGCTTTGTAATCATTGACTCAGTAGCCGAAAATCCAAATGTTCAGAGTGTGCTCTTTAGCGAACATGAAGGTAGCTACTTAGTAGGCTATATTGCTGGTTCACTTTCACAAACCGGTGTAGTTGGTTTTGTAGGAGGCATGGATATTCCTCTTATTCACAAGTTTAACCTTGGCTACGAAGAAGGCGTTAAAGCTGCTTGTGCAGATTGCACAGTTATCAGCAATTATGTAGGTACCACACCTGCTGCCTGGAACGATCCTGCCAAAGCCAAAGAACTCTCTGCTGCTCAGCAAGCTCAAGGTGCAGATATTATCTATGCTGCTGCTGGTGCTTCGGGTAATGGTGTGATTGACTTTGTAAATCAAACCATGTGCTATACCAGTGATACCATCCGTGAAACTGCGCTTGCTACAACCCTAGCTGTCTTAGAAAAGAGTGCTGACTACAACGCCAAGTGTGGTGAAGGCAGTCAACCCTTATTCTTTATTGGTGTTGACTCTAACCAAAACTATTTAGGTGACACTGACGGAAATCCAGATACGCTTAACCACGGTTTAACCAGTATGCTCAAGCGTGTTGATGTTGCTGCTTACAATGCTGTTAAAGCAGTTGCCGATGGCACCTTTGAAGGTGGCATCATTTCTCTTGGACTAGGAAATGGTGGCGTGGGTTATGCACTAGATGATTACAACAATGTGCTTATCCCACAAGATATTCTAGACGCTGTTGAAGTGGCTAAAGCCCAGATTATTTCTGGTGAAATTGTAGTTACCGATTACACTGCACAGTAAATTGTTTATAATAAAAACGCCCCTGCAAGTCGGGGGCTTTTTTATTGACTTACTACTCGCGTTTTTTGTAGAGAACTGTTTAACCCATAAACGCAAGGCATATTTAAGGGCAATGATAGCTATTGCAATAAACACATCACCAAGCCCCTTAAAATACTTTTATGTATATCTCGAGCCTCACTTTTTGACAGAACTGCTATACTTGTGTGGTGAGGTGCATCTAATCGCACTGGGGGTATCATCCCGTTATCAAGTTACCTTACAGAAATGTAATGGAGCTTGATTGAAAGATAATACTTCTCGGTGAGGAAAGTCCGGGCACCACAGGGCGTAGTGCCAGCTAACGGCTGGGCGTGTAAGGCGACGACAAGTGCAACAGAAAGCAGACCGCCTTCGGCGGATTAAAGATTCAAGAGTAAAGATTGAAGATTGGGAGTAATCTTTAATCTTCAATTTTCAATCTTGAATACCTCCGCAGGAGGTAAGGGCGAAACGGTAGAGTAAGAGCCTACCAGCATTCTTGGTAACAAGAGTGGCTAGGTAAACTCCACTTGGTGCAAAGTCCGAATGAGGGAGGGTGACCCGCCCGATGAACTCGAAGACGACTGCTCGAGCTTACTAGCAATAGTGAGCCTAGATAGATGATTAGAGCACCTTAGAGGTATCATCTATAGTTTTCTATAGATGATACCTCTAAGGTGGACAGAACCCGGCTTACCGCACCTCCATGCGCCAAGGAAATCTTGGCGCAATTTTTATTTATGTATAGCGGTCACAGGATAATTAGCCAGAATTTACTATAATCCTCATAAGGCACTAGGTCAGGGTATCCAACTTTAAACACCCACACCGGAGGACATTTGTGCAGAAATTAATCAAGGCTGTATTTATAACTAGCCTAGTTCTTGGTTTTATAACATCATGTAAACCTGCTGAACTTGCAGGTATCAGCTATCAAATGATTTTAGATGAAAATAACAACTGGAAACGAGATGCTGGTGAATCTGGTCTAAAAGATGTACAAATTACTTTGATTGATGATTCAGGTCAAACCCTCGAGCAAGCTGTAAGTGATACCCAAGGCTATGTATCCTTAAAGCAAAGCCTTGAAGAAAATTCCTTACTATTTGAGGGTGTCCTTTCCGATAATCAACGCTTGCGCTGCCAACCCTCTAATGACCATAGCCTTTGCCAAATCGTATCCTCTTATGAAATAACGAAGACTGGGGACATCACCCGTTTCTCCACCCGAGTCAACTATGCACAAGATGATGCTGAAGAAAATCAAGCCAGCATCAAGCTCTTTAGTAATCATTTGGATTTAGGACAGACTACCTTAGTCGGATTGCGTTTTCGCCAAGTAATCATTCCTCGAGATGCCACCATTACCAAGGCTTACCTCATCTTTAACGCTCAAGATACCCATTCCACAGATGCAAGCTTTACTATCACTGCCCATCTTGTAGGCGATTCCCCAGCATTTAATACCACCCAAAAAAATCTCAGCAGTAGACCAAAAACAACTAACCAAATAAGTTGGTCTGTTCCTGCTTGGGTAGCAAATAAAAATAGTACCAGCCCTGATTTAAGTCAAATTGTGCAGGAAGTTATTGGGCAACCAGATTGGCAATCAAATCAGTCCATGTCTTTTATCATCACTGGTTCAGGCCTTCGCTTAGCCAAGGCCTTTGAAAAGGCTTCGGCTTGGGCTCCTGAGTTGGTCATCGAATACCAAATTCCACCACCGCCAAGTAATCCAAACAGCTTTACCGCTATTGCCTCTTCGCCTACTCAAGTTGATTTGTCTTGGGAAAATGTATCTGGGGCTAGCAGCTATAGTCTCGAGCGCAAACCCTATGCTGGTAACTATACAACCCTAGCTTCAATCACTACTCTTAACTATACAGATACCACCGTTAATCCTGATACGTTTTATAGTTACAGACTTAAGGCCATAAATGTTCAAGGCTCGAGTCCGGGTCTAGATGTACAAGTCACCACACCACCTACTGGAATCTTGGGTGGTGTCAATGCTGCTACCCAAGGTGTTTTTGGACCCGTCGTTGATTGGCCATTAGTAGCTACCCACGCCGCCCTTTTACCTGATGGGCGCGTTATTTCTTGGTATAGCAATGACCGCATTGGAATCTACCGAGGTAGCTTTGACCCGCAATATCACCAAAGCAGTATCGTTGATCTATGGAACCCCAAAACCAATCAACATGCAGAGTTTAATAATGCCACCACCGATATGTTTTGCGCTGGATGGACAGTCCTTAACAATGGTCAATTTTTAGTAGCTGGGGGAAATTTAGGAACACCTAACGGCAGCAATCACCTCAATCTTTTTGATCCAAATAGTAATACCTGGACTCGAGGAATCGATATGCAAGCTGGACGCTGGTATCCTTCAGTCACCAAACTTGCCAATGGCGAAATTCTTATCTCAGGTGGTACTGATCAATTCGGACAACATAATCAAATCCATGAGGTCTATGAATTAGATGGAAATCTACGCCGACTCAGCAATGCATCTACTGAAGGAAAGAATTTTGAACACCTTTATCCTTGGTGGCACGTAGCACCTATCGGGAAGGTTTTTTATTCAGGTGCTTCAAGCCAAATGGCCTACTTAGACCCAAGTGGTTCAGGAAGCTGGGGAGAAACCTATACCAGAGATGGTCCCCGACAATACGGTTCCTCAGTCATGTATGAGCCAGGAAAAATCCTGGTCATGGGTGGAAATGGAATTAACAAAACTGCGGTTACCATTAACCTCAATAATAACGTTGAGGTCAACACTGCTACTCCCATGCATTTTGGGCGTACGCATCTTAATGCCACCTTATTAGCCAATGGTCATATCTTTGTCAACGGTGGAAACAATGGCACTATTTTTGAGGATTCAAGTTCTGTATATGAAAGTGAAATTTGGAATCCTCAAACTGGCCAGTGGACACTTGGTGACCAAGCTGTTAAACCACGCAATTATCATGCTGCCACTCTGCTGCTGCCCGATGCCACGGTATGGACTGCGGGCGGGGGTGGGTGTGGTGATTGTTTAGCCAATCATCTCAATTACGAAATTTACTACCCGCCTTATTTGTTTCAAAAGGATGGCACAGGTAAGCTAGCCACACGGCCACACCTCATAAGTATTCCTTCAGCCATCAGCTTCAATCAAAGCTTTAGCATCACCACCCCTCATGCTCAAGATATTGCCACCGTAAGCCTAATCGCTCTAGGTGCAACCACTCACGCCTTTAATATGAATCAACGTTTTATCAATCTTGCCATTCAAAACAAAACCTCAGGTACTCTAGAATTGCTATCACCAGCCTCAGGTAATCTAGCTCCTTCTGGGTTTTATATGCTTTTCATTATTGATAGTGCGGGTGTGCCTTCTGTGGCTAAAATCCTAAAAATTGAATAGAATCTCAGGTACTCAGGTATTGACACACCATACACATGTGCTACAATACGCTCAGTTGTGTATGATATTTATCTTGAGTATTTTTCCTCCCCAGTGACCACTTAACCCCAAATTATGGGGTTAAGTGGGAAAATAAAACCCAAACTCCTGATAATTGGGGGTAAAAGTGGGAGGCAGTGGGAAAATGTGGAAAAGTGTGTTACACTCCTAAAAGTTAAGTTGTGCCGAAAATCATTGGGCTTTTCAGCCTTTTATCGATTTTTGTCACAAAACTGCTTGTGGGAGCGTAGTGGAGAATGCCATTTGGTGAGTTTCAATACTCTGTAGATGACAAGGGTCGGGTCATTATCCCCCCCAATTTCCGAGATTTTGTCGGAGATGGCATGGTCATCACAAGAGGTATGGATGGCTGTTTATATGTCTTTCCCTTAACCACTTGGCGCGATATTGAAGACAAATTGACCAATTTGCCTATCACTGATGGGTCTTCTCGTAACTTTATTCGCTTCTTTTATTCAGGGGCTTCTAAGGCTTCAACTGACGCAGCCGGACGGGTTACTTTACCCAATACACTTAGGATGTACGCAGGCATCAGTAACGATGTAGTCATTGCTGGCGCACCCAACCGCCTCGAGGTATGGGATGAAGCCAAGTGGCTGGCCAACTTAACCAATGTTGAGAGTCAAGTGCCTACCCCAGACCTTCTAAGGGAGTTAATTGGATGAGTCATATTCCAGTCATGCTCCATGAATGCCTCGAGGGTTTAAAACCCCAAGGTGACCATTGGTATATTGATGGCACTTTTGGCGCAGGTGGACATACTCAGGCTATGTTAGAAAATAAAATCAAGGTCTTGGCCATTGACCAAGATGATCATGTACTTGAAACAGCAAAGCACTTCAAAGATACTTATCCCCAACACTTTAAGTTTGTCCAAGGAAATTTTAGACATTTAGATCAACATGCCAAAGATGCCGGACTCGAGCAGGTTTCAGGTGTTCTCTTAGATCTAGGAATTTCGTCGATGCAGATTGATAATGCTGAACGCGGCTTTGCCTTTCGCCAAGAAGGTCCACTCGATATGCGTATGGACAGCTCGAGCGATAGTGCTAGCGATGTAGTCAATTCACTTGAGCAAGAAGATTTAGCCGCCCTTATTTATAAATATGGCGAAGAGCGTTATAGCCGACGTATTGCTAGGGCCATCATCGAAGAAAGAAAAAAACAAAAAATTACTACCACCACACACTTAGTCAATATCATTCAACGGGCCTATCCTAATAAAACTCGCCAAGATCATCCAGCCCGCAGAACGTTTCAAGCTTTGAGAATTTATGTCAATGACGAACTTGGCGCATTAGAAGACGGATTAAAAGCTGCACAAAATATCCTTAGCAACAACGGGCGATTGGTGGTGCTGAGTTATCACTCGCTTGAGGATCGCATTGTTAAACAAACTATGAAAGGTCCCTCCTTTAAGATGTTACATAAAAAACCTATCACCGCCAGTGAAAGCGAAATTCAGGTAAACCCTCGAGCTAGAAGTGCCAAATTGCGAATTGCCGAAAAGGTGTATTTATGATGCGAGCTAGCAAACGTTGGATAAGTTTATATGGTCTGTTACTTATTACTTTGGCTTGTTTTGGTGTTTATAATCAACAACTTTATAAACATCACAATTTTTTAATCGAACGCAAAGAAGAACTCAATAAAGAGAAAACCGAGTTGCGAGTTTTAGCAACCAAAATCAATGGCACACTCGCGGTTAGAAGTTGGGCTGAAACACGGGGTATGGTGTCTGTTGCCATCTTGCCTCAAGAAGGTGTGAGTGCTTACATCCCTGTACCAAGTTATCAACCTCCAACTACCGGACTGGAGCTATCTACGGTATGGCGATAAAACGTTCTAAAAAAGATGAACATGTATTACAAGTCAAGCGACGATATTTGCTTCTTGTTTTACTATGTATTCCTTTGCTACTGGCCTTTTATGGATTTTTTGTTCAACAAAAAGTTCAACCTACCTTTCCCATGCTACCGCAAGAAATTCCTGAACGCGGACGCATTTTGACTAGAGACGGGACCATCTTTGCCGAAGGTCCTGCTGAGCACCGAAAGTATCCGCAAGGGGTTCTGGCTTCCCATTTAATTGGGTTTAGTGGCAAGCCTCAAGCCGATGGACGCTACGGGCTAGAAGGGCTCGAGTACACCTTAGATGAAACCTTGCAAACCCAAAACGATGTCACGCTGACCATTGATCCGTCTTTGCAAGCCATCGCGCAAAGTCATCTGCGTAATGACGCTCAAGAATTTAGGGCCGCCAATGGTTCGGTAGTGATTCTCGAGGTGGGCACGGGGCGTATCTTGGCTGCCGCAAGTTATCCTGAATATGATCCCAACAGTCAATCTAATATTAGAAATCGTGATGTGATCAATAACAAAGCTTTCTTAAATCAGTTTGAGCCTGGTTCAGTGATGAAACCGTTTGTGGTGGCAGCTTTACTTGAAAGTGGTGGACTTAGCCTCAATGAATTTATTGATACACCCATGGCCCTTAAAGTAGGAAATAAAACCTTCAAGGATGTAGTCAATCACGACCCTAAACTTACACCTTGGGACGTTTTAAGATACTCGAGCAACTCTGGCATGATTCATTTATCTGAGCGTTTTAGTGACCAAGACCTTTATGCTTGGCTAGACCACTTTGGCTTTGGTCGTGAAATGAAAATTCCTTCTGCCTATACCCGTCCAGGTCAACTTAATAGCCCCATCACTACACGTTGGTATCCTCAAGATCATGCCTCTATCACCATTGGACAAGGTGTTTCAACCACCACCCTTCAACTTGCTGCGGCCTATAGTATTTTTGCCAATGACGGTCTTTATAGAACCCCTTATTTGGTTGAAGAAGAACTTCTTGCCGAACCCAAACGATTATTATCTTCAACGACAGCCAGCACCATGCGCTCAATGCTGCAATATGTTATTCGACAAGGAACACTCAACACCATCATGTTGCCCGAATTAAATATCGCAGGCAAAACAGGAACTGCAGATTATTATGATGAAAAATTAGGTCGCTATATTCCTGATGAATTTACCATTACCTTTGCAGGGATGTTTCCTGCTGATAATCCCAAAGTAGTGATGGTGGTTTCTTTGCAAAAACCTCAAACAGCTAAGATGAGCACCACCGTTGCCGCACCTTTATTTGCCCATATTTCTCAAGACATCGCTGCCCTCTGGGAACCTAACCCTTAGGAGGTCATGATGTTGTCTGCTGCCTTTATTGCCCACCTTGGAAATACCACCCTATCGCTTACCCTTCCTTCTGCAACAGGGGTTAGCTTCAATACCGATAGGCTCAAAGCAGGTGAGGCTTTTTTTGCCCTTCCAGGACATAACACCCACGGTATTCGCTTTGCCGATGAAGCCTTGACAAAAGGAGCAGCCTTTATTGTTTCAGACCAACCTCATCCTAAAGGTGTGCTTGTTTCTGATCCTATTAAAACCCTGCTCGAGCTTGGACGGTGGGCACGCAGTAATCTTAAAGGAAACATTATTGCAGTGACTGGCTCAGCTGGTAAAACCAGCACCAAAGCCATGATTGCTTCTACTCTAGATATAGCTAGCAGCGCAGGAAATTTGAATACGCCGTTAGCCCTAGCGACCACTTTGGTAAATACACACTTAGCAGCTAGGCAAGATTTAGTGCTCGAGCTTGGGATTGACCACCTTGGTGAAATGGACACACTGGTGGATTTAGTCAAACCCACTCATGGCGTTCTTACACTCATTGCGCCAAGTCATCTAGAAGGCTTAGAGAGCCTTGACAATGTAGCTAAAGAAAAATCCAAACTGCTTCTATCGGCTACCACACGACTGGCTCATACCCAAACTCTTCCTTTTTTACAAGATATTTCTAACCTTCAAAGTTATGGTTTAGAGAAGGCTGATTTTACTGGGCGTTATGAAGCTGGAAAATTATTTTATAAAGATCATCAAATACAATTACCTGCTTTAGGTGAGGCTATGGCAGGAAACGCGCTGGCGGCTCTTGCGCTAGCAGATATTCTTAAAGTTCCTTTGCACATTGCAATAGAGAGGCTTGAGCAAACCCACCTAGAACCCGGACGCTTGCAACTTATTAAACGAGATCATCTCACAATCATTGATGACAGCTATAACAGCAGCCCTGCTGCCGTCAAAGAAGCCCTTAATGTTTTGTCTCGTTTGCCTCTACCACATACTGCTATTCTAGGAGACATGCTCGAGCTTGGTGCGCACAGTGCAGATTATCATTTTGACATTGGCAAGGAAACCCGTTCATCAGATCATGTTATCGCTATTGGAAAAATGTCTAAATACATAGCCGAAGCCAATCCCAGTGCTATTTATTTTTCAACTGTTGATGAGGCTCTCCCCTATTTGCAGCGACTTGATTTGCGAGGAAGTGTTTTGGTCAAAGCCTCGAGAGGTATGAAGTTTGAACGTTGTGTCCAAGCCTTGCGTGAGGTTTTAGCATGATTATTTTGTGGAGTACACTTCTTTCAATTTTTTTTGTAGGCTGTTTTATACAAATAGCTAAACGCATTCATTTAGGTAAAAGTATTCGCAAAGCTGGACCCAAGAGTCATCTCGCCAAAGAAGGAACTCCCACCATGGGCGGTATAGCTTTTTTACTAGCGACTTTTGTGATTTATTTATTCCAAGATAAAACCCCTGACACTTGGGCACTGATGCTGCTTTTTCTAGCCGCAGGATTTCTAGGGTGGTATGACGATCATCTTTCGCAGCGTCGCAAACAAAAAGTAGATGCTAGTGAAGATGCTTCAACGGGTCTTTTAGCGCGTTACCGTTTGATAGGACAAGCTCTGATAGCCTTTGGTTTTTCACTTTATGCAGTGCGTTCTGGGCATCCTTTATTTGGCATCAATTCACTTGATATTTTAGCCTACACACTTATTATCATGGGCAGCACCAATGCCCTAAATTTTACCGATGGCCTAGATGGATTAGCCGCTGGCTGTATGGTCATCATGTTACTGCCTTTTAGCTTTATACCTCTATCCTTAACCTTAATAGGAGTCTTGCTTGGGTTTCTTTGGTATAACGCCAAGCCAGCTAGGGTCTTTATGGGTGGCGTTGGTTCTGAATCATTAGGAGCGGTTCTGGCTGGCATTGCCATTCTAGCAGGCTGGACTTGGTATTTACCTTTAATTGCTTTGATTCCTGTTCTTGAGGTTCTGTCAGTCATAATACAAGTAAGTTATTTTAGAATGACCGGCGGCAAACGTTTTTTTCGCATAAGCCCCTTGCATCATCACTTTGAAGAGAGTGGTTGGTCAGAAGAACAAGTGGTAAGTCGTTTTTATTTAGTGACAGCATTGTGTGTGGCTCTTGCCTGGAGTTTGCATGGGGGTCTAAGATGACAGTCTTGGTTTATGGTTTAGGTCGCAGCGGTCTTGCGGTCTGCCGTTTACTCCAGAAACAAGGCCACACTGTGCTGGCTTATGACGCTAAGCCTAAAGAAGCAGAACTGATTGAGTTGAAGACTTTGGGTGCGCATTTTATAGAGTCACCATCTACAGCAAAGGCTGAGATTTGTATTGCAGCCCCTGGAGTTCCTTATGATCATGCTGACTTGCTTGCATTAAGACAACGCAACATTGAAACTATCGGCGAAGTGGAGTGGGTTTACCGCAGCATTGAAGCAACTTTTTTAGGTGTGACAGGCACGGCTGGCAAAACTACCGTAACGCGCTGGCTAACTGATACCCTGGCTCATGCTGGACTTCCTGCCAAAGCTGGTGGCAACATCGACCCAGCCCTTTCGGCTGTTGCCAAAACGGGTGATATACTAGTGACTGAACTTTCTTCTTTTCAACTCGAGCGTTGCCCTAGTCTCAAACCCAAAATTGCTATTATTACTAATCTCAGCGCAGATCATCTAGATCGTCATGGAACTATTGAAACCTATATTGAGACTAAGCACGCTATTATCAAAAATCAAACTCAGGATGATATTTTTATTTATCATTTGGATGATCCTGTCTTATGTTCATGGGCCAAACAAAGTCAAGCTAAAACCCTGAGTTTTTCTACTACACAAAAAGCCGATGCATATTTAGATGACCACCATCTTGTTGTTCAAGGGCAACATCTTTTATCTTCCAAACAGCTTAAACAGCCAGTGCAACATCAAATAGCTAATGCTCTTGCCGTTGCACTGGCTGCTCAAGTCATGGGTGTGAGTAACTCCGTCATTGCAGAAAGCTTGCAAAACTTTGAAGGTGTTGAAGGACGCTACGCCATCGTCAAAACCATTCAAGGTATTACTTTTATTGAAGATTCAATAGCCACACGCACCATTGCCGTAAAAGCCGCCCTCGAGGCTACACCCAAACCCATCATCTGGATTGGCGGCGGTGTCGATAAGGGTGCAACCTTTGAAGACCTAAGGAATCTTGTCAAAGAAAAAGTGAGTTTGTTTTTAGGCATTGGTCAAGATGGAAAAGTGTTTGCCGAGCGTCTTGAGGGTTTGACCCAAACCTCTTATACCTCGCTAAAAGACGGAAAAGAAGCTCTGGACTGGGCCTGCCTCGAGGGAGTCAAGTATCTTAAAACCCATCACCAAGAACGTGGCACTATTTTGTTAGCTCCTCTGGCTGCTTCGTTTGATCAATTTCAAGATTACAAAGATCGCGCAAAACAATTTCGTCAGGTGGTAGAAAATTTAGGGGTAAATCATGGATAGTCTTTTAATTTTTACACAGCTTCTTTTAAGTGCTTTAGGGGTCTTGGGTGTGGCTACTGGTAGCGGTGATTTCTTGCACTTGCGCGAGCAGTTAATCAATATTGCTATCGCTCTCTTGATCACCTTTATTGTTTCAAGGTTATCTCCCAAGACGATTGTCAAATTAAGTCCTCTGGCTTATGCTTCGGTGCTGGTCATGCTGGTTTTGGTTTTAATCATTGGGTTATCGCCTGATGGCAGTGATAGCAAACGCTGGCTGAGTCTCCCATTTGGTTTTACAATTCAACCCTCAGAACTCATGAAAGTAACGGTTATTGCTTACCTAACGGCCTTTTTTTATAACCATTTGGGCCGCTGGGAATTGTGGCGACCCGTCATGGTGATTGGCGTTGCTACGGCCCTGATTATGCTCGAGCCCAACGTCAGCACGACACTTTTTATTTTTGCCCTAGCCTTTATCATCATGCTAGCAGCCGGAACCAGTTTTGCCCGCCTTCTTAGTATCAGCGCGTCTGCAGCCCTCATTGCTGCGGTCATCGCTGTTCCCTATCTAAGTCAATACCCTTATGTTTTAGAACGTTTTTCTATTTACTTCTCTAAAGATAAAAAAGCCATTGCCCAAGAAGGGGGCTATCAAGCCAGTCAGGCTGAACGCACCCTAGATAGAGCTGGCTTTTTTGGCATTGGGCCAGGACGACCTGTGCGAGTACCAGAAGCACACACGGATATGGTGGCTATACCTATTGGTCAGGCTTTAGGACTTACAGGAATTGCTAGTCTGATTATTGCTTATATGATTATTGCCATTCGGGGAATTCGGATTGCTTCTTTACATCATGGGCCTGGCAGCCTCTTAGCTGCTGGTGCCACGGCCTATATTTGTGGACAAGCAGCACTGAATCTTTTGGTCTCTTCAGGTATTTTCCCCATTACAGGTGTGGTCTTGCCTTTTGTCAGCCACGGCTTAAACAATCTTATTTCCGTTTCTATTGCTATGGGATTCTTGCATAGTGCTTATCGTCAGTTTAAAAAAGAAGGCATCGCTGTATGATTTGGCTCTTTGCCACTGGAGGGACAGGTGGACACATCTTCCCTGCACTGGCAATTGCCAAAGAAGCAAATCTGCGCGGACATAGTGTAGTCTTTATAGGTCATCAAACAGGCATGGAAGCTAAGCTCATTCCAGAAGCGGGGTTTAGTTTTTACGGCGTAGCCGCAGGAAAACTAGATAGACAAAGACCAAATCCATTACAAATACTCAAAGCCTTAAAGGGCTTAAGTCAAGCCATCACCATCATCAAACAACTCAAACCCACCGTAGTCATTGGCTTTGGAGGATTTGCCAGTTTCCCTGGTATTGCTGCGGCACGTTGGCTCAAGGTTCCCTATGTATTACACGAAGTAAATGCTTTTCCTGGACTAGTGACTCGCTGGTTTGCAGCAAAAGCTCTACACATAATTGTGACGCAACCAGAAATTTTGGAGCGTTTACCCAAGGTCTCGAGCAGTGTGGTTGGATTTCCTGTACGCGAAGAACGCTTAGCAAAAGAAGAAGCCAGAAAGAGTCTTGGATTACCCCAAGGCTTGGTTACTTTAGTGATGGGTGGTTCTCAAGGGTCAGTGCGTTTAAATCAGGAAATTCCCAAAGCCTTTGAGAGTCTTAAAACACCCACCACAGTCTTACACAGCGCAGGCAAAAAATGGGAAGCGCAGCTCAAAAACGAAACCCAACATCTAAAAAACTACACTGTGCATGGATTTGTAAATGCGACTACGGCTTGGTCTGTTGCTGATCTTGCGATAACCAGAGCTGGTTTTGGTACACTCTCTGAGGCTGCTTTTCATGGTGTGCCGCTGATCATGATCCCTCTTCCTACATCAGCGGAAAATCATCAGCTTCTAAACGCCAAAGGCTTTGCCCAAAAAGGTGCTGGATGGGTAGTAGAAGAGAATAATCTTCAGACCCTGTCCCACATTTGGAATCAAGCTTTGCAAGATACAGTAAGGCATCAGGCTGGGCTTGCTGCTCACAGGCTTTCACCCCAAGGTGCAACTCAAGCTACGATGGATGTTTTAGAGTCAGTTTTGAAGAGTCGTCAGAGGACTATATGAATGTGGGATCAGTAATTACTAACTATCTTAGCCTAAAGCTAAGGGAGACTTTATGAAGCACTTGCACTTTATGGGTATTGGAGGGGTGGGCATGAGTGGTTTAGCACGTTGGTACAAACGTGATGGCTACAGCGTCTCAGGTTGTGACTCAAGCCCTTCTTCTATTGTAGAAGCCCTGCAAGCCGAAGCTATTGCTGTAGATGTAGGACACAATGCCACACACTTAAACAACGCCGTCGATACGCTGATTAGCACCATGGCTGTTTCAGATAGCCATCCAGAAATCCAAGCTGCCAAACAAAAAGGAATCACTCATCTCAAACGTATTGAGCTGCTCTCACGCCTTTTTAATGAGCATCAAAGTATAGGCATTACCGGAACTCACGGCAAAAGCACCACCACCGGAATGGTGGCGACTCTTTTTCTTAAATGCCACTTAAATCCTTCTGTGCAAATCGGCGCACACTTGCCCCTCATTGATGGCAATATGTGTTATAGCCAAAGCCCGTATCTGATTGCCGAAGTCGATGAATCTGACCCGGGCTTTGCCCAGCTTAAAAGCCATGTGGCAGTCATTACCAACCTCGAGGATGACCATATCGCTGGGGATTACAGCGAAAGGCGCAACTATCATGCCAGCCTCGAGGATTTAGAACAAGCAGCTTTAAGCTTTGCCCAAAAAGCCAAGCATGTTATTTATTGCGCCGACTGGGAACGTTTACACCACTTAGTAGGAAACTTAGACCACGCTGTTTCTTATGGCTTTGATCCAAGTGCAGATTTTCAAATTATGGATGTTCGCTTAAGCGACCACAGCTTGAAGATTTAAACTAGCTATAAACCAGCAAAAACTCAAGGTTCTGCTCAATGTTCCTGGTCAACACAATATCCTCAACGCTTCAGCAGCTTTAGCTGTTGCTCATTTGCACCATATCAACCTAGAAGAGGCTGCCCGGGCCCTGCAACATTACACTGGCGTAGGTCGTCGCTGGCAACGCTGGGGTGAGGTCAATAAGGCCCTGATCATCGATGACTATGCGCATCACCCCACCGAAATTAATGCCACTCTAAGCACCGCCAAAAATACCGGACGCAGAGTTCGGGCTGTCCTCCAACCTCACCGTTGGGTACGCACAGCCAGACACTGGCCAGCCATTGCTGACGCAGCAGGATTAGCCGATGAAATTTTGGTTTTAGATATTTATGGCGCAGGTGAAGAAGCCATCCCGGGCATCTCTTCACATCTTATTGTTGATCGCCTCAAAGCTGCTGGCAAAACCGCCAGCCATCACACCCTAGATTCTGCCCAAGAATATCTAGCAGGAACCCTAGAAGAAAATGACCTAGTGATTACCTTGGGTGCAGGTGATGTATGGCGCATTGCTGCTGGGTTGGTGGGTCATGCCTAGTGTTTTGGGTAAAGTCATTGATCTAAAAAACCTGACTACCCTCAAAGTGGGTGGCCCAGGCGAAGTGTGGGAAGTTGAATCCTTAGAAGATCTCAAAGAAGCCACCCAAGCCCCTTACCGCGTGATTGGCGCAGGCTCTAATTTGCTTATATCTGATGCTGGAGTAAAAGAGCGCGTTATTAAACTGGGACAACGCTTTAATAGCCTAAAACAGTTTGGTGGGCAAACCAATATATGGCTTGGCGCAGCAACCCCTGTACCCGGATTGGTGCGGCGGGCCCAGCAATTAGGTCTTTCAGGACTCGAGGGTTTACTAGGTGTACCTGCTGTCTTAGGTGGCGCAATTGCCATGAATGCTGGAACTCGTTTTGGTGAGATGTCAGATACATTAAAAGAAGCCGAAGTATTTATAGATAATAAACTCGAGCGTTTACCTGCTTCTGAACTAAATCTCAGTTATCGTCATAGTGGCTTACCTAAAAACGCAATTATCACTAGGGCCAGACTCGAGTTGCGTCTGTCAACACCTGAAGATGTTCAAGTAACACTTGATAAAGTAGATGCAGCTCGCAAGACTCAACCTAAAACCAAATCAGCAGGGTGTGCCTTTAAAAATCCACCTGGTGATAGTGCTGCAAAACTAATCGATCAAGCGGGTCTAAAAGGCTTGCGCGTGGGAGATGCTATGGTCTCTTTAGAACACGGAAATTTTATTGTCAACCTGGGTTGCGCGACTGCTGATGACGTGCTAAAGTTATGCAGCCTCATCCTCGAAAAACTAGAACAACCACTCGAGTTAGAGTGGCAACTGTGGGGTTTTAATGCAACGGGTTTTTAATGCAAGGGGGGGCTTAATGCGACGCGTGTGGATGATCTTACTACTTCTATTATTGCTTGGATTTGTTGCAGCGAGTCGTTTCTATCCCAAGATTACCTATGTTGCTGTCAACGGCAATCACCATTACACTGCCAATGAGATTTTAGCTCTTGCTAATATCTCTGTTGATGATGCTTTCTTCTGGGTGACGCGGCAAAAAATCGAACGCCTCGAGACCGATCCTTGGATTTCACAAGCCACAGTCATCCGTGATTTTCCTAATGCTATTCATATTCAAATCACAGAGCGCAAACCTATTCTTAGTGATGGGGTGCAAAGTTACGCAATTGATGGTACAGTCTTACCGAATGTAAGCGTTGCTGAGCAGTCATCGCTTATCAAATTTGAAGGGTGGGGCAAGTCGCGTTTTACCGAAGTAGTTGACCTACTTCGACTACTAGCCCAACATAACCTAAAGATGATAAGCTACACGCCAGCAGGGTTTACTCTAAAGTTTGAATCGACCGAAGTTTTCACGCCTTCAGTGGAACACTTAAAAGAACACTGGGCAGGTGTGTTAAGTCAGCAAGGGAAACAGCTAAATGTTTATCCCTGGGGAGTGAGTGCAGTACATGAATAACATCATCGTTGGGTTAGATATTGGTTCCACCAAAATCTGCACGGTCATTGGTGAAGTTGCCAGCGACGGTGTTCTTGACATCATCGGAGAAGGAACCGTACCGAGTGATGGCTTGCGTAAAGGCGTAGTGGTCAATTTAGAACGCACTATTGCGTCTGTACGCCAATCCATTTTAGCCGCGCAGCGCATGGCTGGTGTAGAAGTCAGTCAGGCATGGGTCGGGGTAGCTGGAAGCCACCTCAAAGCCATCAACAGTCATGGCATGGCCGCCATTCGCCGTGGTCAAGAAATTACCCCATCAGATGTTGAACGCACTATTGAAAATGCTAAAGCGGTCCCTATGGAAAACAACATGGATGTCATTCATGTGATTGCCCAAGAATATGTCGTTGACGGTAATGACGGCATCAAAGACCCTATTGGCATGTCCGGAGTTCGTTTAGAAGTAGATGTGCATATTATTGCTGGCGCGCAGGGTCCTTTACAAAATCTTAGGCGTTGTGCCCGCGACGCAGGTGCTGATGTTGAAGGCATGGTCGTTCAAGCTTTGGCTTCGGGTCTGGCTGTTTTAGACTCGAGTGAAAATGAAGTTACAACCTTATTGGTTGATATAGGAGGCGGAACAACTGACATAGGGGTTTTTCGGCGCGGAACCCTGAGTCATTCAGCCGTGATTCCACTTGGTGGCGATCACATTACGCAAGACATTAGTCAACTTCTAAGGATTCCCCCTGATGAGGCTGAACGTGTCAAAAAACGCTATGGTGTAGCTGTACCTGACCTAGCCGACCGCGACGTGGTGCTCGAGGTAGCCAACCCTAACTTTACAACCTCACTTACTACTTTCGAGCTAGCCCAAGTCATCCGCCCTCGAGTGATTGAAATTTTAGATTTAGTCAAGCAAAATATAGAGCAGCGCATGGGAGCCCTTGAACTCTTAGCTGGTAATGTGGTGATTACCGGTGGGGCCTCACTGATGCCAGGCTTTGATCAAGTTGCTTCTGAACGCTTTAGATTACCTGTGCGAATTGGTAAACCGCATGGGTTCTCTGGTTTGACCGATGTAGTGGCTAGCCCCGCACACGCAACAGCCGTTGGTTTAGTGCGCTACGGTATGCTGCACGGCGGTGGCAAACAAACCTCTAGCAAGGTTAAACAAGCCAGTGAAAATAGCAATACTTTATTTACCGGTATTAAAAAAGTTCTAAAAGATTTCTTTTAATCTTTGCCATTTTATTTTGTTGTACTATAAGGCTCTTAAGGGGAGAGAAAAATGACCAGATCAGATGTAGCTGTAATTCGTGTAATAGGACTAGGCGGCGGTGGCAACAATGCAGTGAACCGCATGATTGAAGCAGGCTTGCAAGGTGTTGATTTTATTGCCGCCAATACCGACTCACAAGTCTTAGCCACCAACTTAGCTGAGACCCGTATTCAATTAGGTGACCATATCACCAAAGGCTTAGGTGCCGGAGCCAATCCTGAAGTCGGCGAAAAGTCTGCTCTTGAAGACCGTGACCGCATTTCCGAAGTCCTGCGCGGTTCCGACCTTGTGTTTATTACTGCAGGTATGGGTGGCGGTACAGGCACCGGAAGTGCGCCTATAGTCGCAGAAATCGCTCGAGAACTCGGGGCGCTTACCGTAGGTGTAGTCACTAAGCCTTTTGGTTTTGAAGGACCTCGCAGAATGCGCCAAGCCGAAGAAGGCTTGCGTAAACTCGAGGACAAAGTTGACGCTCTGGTGATCGTAGAAAATGAACGCCTGCTTTCATCTTTAGATAAAAAAGTAAAACTTGCTGATGCCTTCCGCGTTGCTGATCGTGTGCTTTATCATGGCGTTGGTGGTATTAGTGGTGTTATTAATGTTCCAGGTTTAATCAACGTAGACTTTGCCGATGTTCGCGCGCTTCTTGCGGGTGCAGGCAATGTCCTGATGGGAATCGGTGCCGGACGCGGTGAAAAACTTATTGAAGAAGCCGCCAATAGTGCCATTCATAGCCCATTACTGGCACGTGGTATCGAAGGAGCCAAACAGCTTCTTATCAACATTACAGGTTCAGAAGAACTTACACTTTTCGATGCCAACCAAATTGTTGAGCGCATCAGCGAAGCTACTGATGTAGAGGGTGTAGAAGTCTTGTTTGGTGTTACCACAGACGAAGCTGCTGGTGACGAAGTACGAGTCACTGTAATTGCGGCTGGCTTTGACCACCAACCTCAAATGACCAAAATTCTCAATACCAATAAAATTCGTCAGGTAGCAGGGAACCGCACCTATGATCCTACCAACTATGATATTCCTGCTTTCTTGCGTTATAACCAAGAATTAGATAATTAGATTTAGGTTTACAATCTACACCCACAGTTATTTTTATAACTGTGGGTTTTTTGGCATTAAGTCAAATAAAAAATTGCGTCTAGGACGTAAAAACTGCCAAATTTAACAGTGTCCTAGAGATTCTTTATTCACATGTCACCTTTTGTTCCTCCTACTTTTTGGAGCCTGCTATATTTTTGTGTTCTAAACACTTAGAGAGCGTCTGAAAAGTAGTTTCCGTTAACTTAACTCCTCGGGTCATACTCGAGAAGCCTTTAGCCAGAGGTAATATCTATGAAGCATGATACCGGTTATAACGGCATAATTGTCCAAAGGTTGAGCGTTAGCGTACGCCCAGCTAAAGGCTCTTCTCTACTCTGAAAAGTCGCTTTTGAAAAACGCCAAAAGTGACTTTTCAGACGCTTTCTTATATTAAACACAATGGCGTAAGATGAAGCATGAATCAAAAACGTCTCTACGAAGGTAAAATTTTATCTTTAGTCATTCAGGACAATAAATGGGAAATTATTGAACATGCCGAAGCTGTAGCTGTATTAATTATTAAAGATGGGCAGGTTCTGGGTGTCATGCAGCATCGTCCAGCCATTAACCGAAACACTTGGGAAATTCCAGCAGGGCTTATTGATGAAGGTGAAAAACCACTCGAGGCCGCCAAACGCGAACTCGCCGAAGAGGTTCAGCTTACCGGAGATTTAGAGCTACTCACCCAGGTCTATAGTAGCCCTGGCTTTACCAATGAAAAAATTTATATCTTTGAAGCCAAGAATACTAGTCCGGCTTATGCAGAACCAGATAGCGATGAAAATATCACCCTAAGTTGGCGCAAAGCAGGTGAAATCTGGGAAGATATTCGCTTAGGTAAGATTGCCAGCAGTGCTCCTACAGTTCTTGCGTTAAGCTATGCCCTAAGACATGCAGATTCTAAACACACCTGAAAAACTCGAGCTTACTGATACTATTATCTGTATTGGTAATTTTGACGGCGTGCATATCGGGCATCAAATGCTGCTAGAGCATATGCAAACCCTTGCTCAAACCCTAGGAAAACCAAGCGTCATCATCACTTTCTTTCCACCTTCCAAGGTCTTTTTTCAAGGTGAAGATTTTTTAAGTTCACAAGAAGAAAAAATTGAATTATTTAAATCTTATACTCCTGATGCAGTCGTGGTTATTCCCTTTAATGAAGCCTACACCCACACGCCCAAAGAAGATTTCATTACCCATTTAGCCCAACTGGAGCCCCATACGATTATTGTCGGTGAAGATTTTCGCTTTGGCTATAAACGTCAGGGGAGTTTGAACGATTTAAGCCATCTACCTGAAAGGCTCGAGGTCTTTGGCATGAAACGCTTTCAGGGTGAAGAGGTTAAATCTACACGTATTCGCCAACTGCTCACTGAAGGTAATGTTGAAGCAGTAAAACCTCTGCTAGGACGCAGCTATTCGGCAAGTGGCCTTGTCATTCAAGGTGATAAGCGTGGGCGCACGATTGGTTTTCCTACCGCTAATATTCAAACACCTAAAAGTAAAGCCTTACCACTAGGTGTTTTTGCTGTTCGGGTGGATACACCTTACGGACGATTTGATGCAATGGCCAACGTAGGGCCAAGACCTAGTTTTCCAAATGATCCGCCATCTTTAGAGGTTCCTATTTTTAACTTTAATCACGATTTATATGGTCAAAGTCTAACTGTTTATTTTGAGGCTTTTATTCGTACACAGAAAAAGTTTAGTGGTTTAGATGAACTTAAAGCACAGCTCGAGGATGACCAGCAAACTGCTATTCGACTTTTAAAAATTTAACGACTATCTTACTTCAAAGCCCTGCTCTGTAAGCACAAGCCCAGGAACATTTAAGCCAAAAATCTGGGCCAAACTTTCAGAAAAGGTACTCACCAAATCCACAGCAGTATATTTTGGGCAATTTGGCTTTATATCTGCCCCAGGTGTTTTATCCTCTGAAGCACACGTATCATTGTCTAAAGCACGGTTATATTCACCGACCATATAGCTCACAAAAAAGAGTAAGATCAGTGCGCCTTGTTGTTTTTCTTCATCACTAAGTGCTAAGTACTTCTGGCTTTTGAGTAAGGCACTCCGCACTTGATCACGTATAGCCAAATCATGCTCGGGTGGCGTGCTATCTAAATGATAAGAAACCAGATACGACATGGTAAGAAACATAGTGAGCGCGTCAGCAAAATCTCAAGTATTAAACCCTGCAAAATCAGGGCGGAACTCTGTGTAGAAATCTTTTGGAAAATAAATCTCCATTTCATCTGCAAGTGCCTTTGGTGTGAAGTAGGTCTCGAGCCACTCCCACAAGGCCACAGTATCTCCGCCTGGAGCGTAAAGAGGTTGTAAAACATCTAGCAAAATTTGGTGTGTCTCAGTAGTTATTTCCTTACGGGATAAAAATGTAAACAAGGTATCATCTGCGGTTGTTTCATGACTTATATTTTGCACAATGTCCCGAATGGTCAGGGTTACTTTAAGAGAAGCCAGTAGTGAGAGGTCAAGTTGTGAATACTGTTTCTGGAAATAGGGTTCCTGGAAATAGGGCACGTCCTCTTGAGATAAACCACTACTGAACAGCAGCAAACATAACCCAGCAATTATCTTTTTCATACCAGCCTCCGTTAAAGCAATCAGATACTTATAAGGTAGCATGGTTTTATGAAAATGGATTTACAAAGTTTTATACCGAATTAACCTAAAGACTTATTTATGAAAGTCCAGCTAAAACCACAAGCAGCCTTAACAAGATTGAAGTGTTGATGAAGGAATTGACAGCGACGGTGAAGGTTATCTTCAAGGTGTTTGAGGGTAGTCAAGGTTTTGTTGGCAATAGCTTCATGAAGTAAAGGAACAATAGGTTCAGCCGGTGACAATTCTGGTGTATAAGCAGGAATAGGGAAAAGGACAAGACCAGGGGGAACCTCTAGATCATTAGATTTGTGCCAACCAGCATTATCCCAGAGTAAAACAATCATTTTACTTTGCTTAGGGTTTACCGTAGCGACAAACTGTTCTAAAACGATGTTCATGGTCACAGTGTCTACATGGGAAGCAATCCAAAATTCACTTCGTCCCGACTCAGGTTGGACAAAGGCATAGGCATGAAGCCATTGATAAGCACGATGTTGTACGGCTATTGGACGCTGACCCTTACGAGACCAGACACGACGCATAATGGGTTTAAGTCCCATTCGTGCTTCATCTTCAGCCCAAAGTTCAATACTTTTATCGGGATACTGTTGGCGTAAATCACTTAGCTTTTCCTGGACTTTTTTTAAAATTGGTCTGTTCTTCCTGCGTTGCAGCCTTACGATGTTGGGGACGGGGAACTTGCAAGGTATAGCCCAAACGCCTTAAATACTGCCAACCCGTCACCGCTGAAACCTTCTGCTTAGTTTTCTGGGTTATCCAAGCGGCAACTTTAGGACCTGTCCATAACCCTAAACCTGGCGCATCTTTCTCCAGCGTTTTGACTAAGGCTTCTTCTTGGGTTTGACTTAGTATACGCTCTTGCCCTGGATTATCATGGCGTAAGTCTTTTAATCCTTCCACCCCCAAACGGTTGTAACGCTTCACTATTTCACGCACCCAGATTGCGCTATATCCTACCTGCTCTGCTACTTTATCGGCATTCCCATACCGGCCATACAGCCACACCATTTGCCAGTGACTCCGCTCGATTGCTTCATTGCTGTTGCGATATCCGATCTCTAGTTCCTCTACACTTAAATGCTTAACCAATCCTATTCGTTTCCTTGACATACATAAGTGTATTGCTTAATTTGGTATTACATATCAATTCTAGGCATCATTGAGACACTTTTGCGACTTCAAGTGACAAAACACTCCCGTTGAAATAGCAAATTGCCTCGATGAATTATGGAATTACTAATAATCCTCGAGGCCTAAAGTTTTAATTTTTAGTGATTTTCTAGATTTGAAAACGACGACCTTACTTATTATGAATACCGTCTCGACATGTTTAATCTCGAAATCAGTGTGTACGTAACCAACTCCGAACCCTTCGATGAAACTCAGAGTGAGACCGAATTTGATGCTATGAAATGAATGCGAAGCATACCTGCTAAATCCCACTTTCACGTGGGTCATAAGGCAATTCTAAAAAACCAGGTTTTATTTCAAAATCCATCTCAGGGTCTTCTGTTCTGAATAAGATAGGTAAAACCATATCTTCTAATGCAGGTTCTTTCTCTACGACTTGCGGCAGCATTTTAAGCGGTTGGTGTCTGGTGCGTAAAAGTGCAGTGATTTTATACTGCTCCTGGATATCAAGCTCGAGTTCTGGAGACTTTAGCCCCCACATGCTATAGGCTGTTTTACGACGCTGCTGAATAAGCTGTTCAATATAGCCTACTACATACTGGCTCTTCACCACTTGAGGAATAACCAACCCTGAAGCCATTTCTAGTTCCTGAGCTTCATTGGTTACAACAATATAATCAAAGGGCAAATTAAATCCCATCGCTTGAGGATATTGATGTCTTAATAGCGTGCGGTGATGCTCTAAATAGGATTGCAAAACTTTGACTTTGCGTTCAGCCTGAAAAATCGGTGAAGCAATCCGCAGAGGAGAGTTATGATAAAGCTGGGTCCATTCACCCATTGCATTAACCATGAAATCACTTTGTTCTGCGCGGTTTTCAATCACTATAAACCCATAGCGATGCATCACAATATGATCAAAATGAATACCATGCTGGCCAAACTCAAGCCTTAGCCCATTAAAAACCCTTACCGCGCTATAGCCCTTATTGCTTAGACTAAATCCATTTTTGAGCAACTGACTTATGCGTTCTTGGGCATCTTGACGCAGGCGTTCATATTCGTGTTGAGCTTGGGTGGGGTCAAAGTCTTTAGCAATCATCGTGCATTTAGTGTAGGGGAAACCTTGCTCAAATGGGGTGCAACCGTCACTCTAACGACAGATTAGCTCTAGTTCGAGGTCGAGGTTTAGACCCTTTCCTGCTATTAAATCTAGATTCTGCCATGCACAGGCTTCGCCTTCTTGCCATAGAGAGTCATGATTCTGGTCATTCCATACTAGCATTCCATACTTTCCACTAGGAATATTTAGTGACTGAACACTTTGGCCTGCCCTAAATATAAGCTCTTGTTGACTGCCCTGATCTACAAGCTGAATCTGAATAGGGAAATCTGAGGAAACAGTAGCCGCCCTAAGTGCCGCTACTGGGTTCATAAGACCATAGCCCGTTTCAGCATCCCAACCACTTTGAGATAAGTCAAAACTCGAGTGTAATAAAAGATTTTCAGCCTGTTCTGGCGTTTTTCCCAAACTCAAGACTAAAGCTGCCAGAGCTGCCACCTGAGGTGCAGCAACTGAGGTTCCTGTCATTTCTAAGGTTTGGTCGGTGTTGGCCCAGGCCGTCAGTAGGCCACTTTCTCTAAACCAGCCCCAATGGGTTTGGGTTACACCACTTATGGGGGCTAACATATCTAAGCCCTGGCCATAACCGCTATACTTTTCACGCTGCCACTTATCCAGACTTACATAAGCTGAACCCACAGCAATCACTTCGGGGTAAGCCGCAGGATAGGCTACAGAACCGCCACTATTACCAACTGCCGCAACCACAACCACACCCTGCTGACGCACCAGCTTAATGGCTTCATAAACTGACGCGATTTCTGCATATCCCCCTAAACTCAAGTTAATAACCTGAGCAGGGTAGGGATTGGGTAAATCTGGTAGTAAATCAGCAGCATAGAGAATGGCTCTGGTTACGTCTCGAGCCGAGCCTTGAATTTTGGCATCAAGCACCCGCAAGGGTAAAATTTTAGCCTTTGGAGCTATTCCTTTAATACGTCCGTTGCCAGCAATAATAGCTGCTACTGCTGTTCCATGTCCGGCTGGGTCTTGCATATCAGGCCTGTTCTCAACAAAGTCATAGCCTGGTAAAAGCTGTGTTTTTAAGGATTCATGATGTATGTCTGCGCCACTGTCAATCACAGCCACCGTCACCCCTTCACCCTGAGCGTAAGACCACAATTGATCTGCATGAATCAAATTAAGAAGCCCTTGCTCATGAAGAGTAAAGCCCTGAAGCGTCACCGATTCTGAACTTGCTAAGGATAAAATTTGGGATACTAGGGCAGTTTGCAAACCTTTATTTTCTGATTTTACGAGTGACTGTGTAACCGAGGGCATTTTTACAGAAATATGCAAACAGGCATAGCCTTCTTGACAAGATTCTCGTGGTTGTGGAGTTGTTTTTGAATCACAAGCTACTAAAAAACAAAGTAGCCCTAAAAGCCGTAACGTCCTCATCTCTTGGCCTCAAATCCTATGAAGTAACCCTGCCGGCTTTGACTTAGGAAATCAAAATCTATGACCTTCAAAAATCCGACTGGAATAAAAAAAGGTCCTCCCAGACCTACTGTCATCTTAGGGCTTAACAAAAACAAACCCAATGCAATGGTCACACCATTACGCTAAAGTCATTTCGACAAGCTCAATGTCCTTAGGTATAGTAAGGAATGCTTATCTACGGAAAACAAGCCGTCCTCGAGGCCTTACAAGAAGGTCAAGTCACGCAACTCTTTTTGGCTCAAGGGCTTCATCCTGGCAGTGTACGAGACCTCGAGCAACTGGCCAAAAAACATGATGTGCCCTATCACAGTGTTCCCAGAATTGAACTAGACCAAAAGCTCAAAACCACCAACCATCAAGGCATTGTGGCCGAGTTACCCGAGCTCGAGTTTGCCGACCCTGAAGCCCCTTTTGCCTTAGCTAAAAAACGCGGTGAACAACTTTTGCTAGTCCTACTTGATCAAATCACCGACCCACGCAACTACGGCGCAATCATTCGCAGCGCAGAAGTCCTGGGCGCACACGGGGTCATCACCGAAGAACGCCGCAGCGCACCACTCTCCCCTATTGTGGCCAAAACTGCCGCCGGTGCAACCAGTTATTTACCGGTAGTGCAAGTAAAAAACATTCCTAGATATATAGACGAACTTAAAGAGCGCAATGTCTGGATTTATGGTGCAGCCGGCGAAGCTCAAAGTACGCCCGACAAAATTGACTGGGATCGGCAAGTAGCCTTAGTGATTGGTTCAGAAGGAACGGGGATGCGACGTTTAGTGCGAGATAAATGCGATGAGATGGTCAAGATTCCCACCAAGGGGCATATTCAAGCCTTGAATGCTTCGGTAGCTGCAGGGATATTGATATATGCGATTGTAAGCTCGAGAAAGTAAATAAATTCATAAAAATATGGTGTGATTATCGATATATTCACAATATGATACAAACTATTGATTATACAGGGGGAATCAGTATCTCTCAAACTGATGGAGTTAATGAATTAACTACTCTTGATATCCTTTCGCAGGGTTTAAGTGCTCTTGCAATTCAAGTAGTATTACTTGAAAAACCAGTCCAAAATTATGAACAATCTATTCAAAAGAAAATAAGATTTTTTGGTTTTAACTTTGATAAAACCCCTCAAGACATGGAGCTAGTGTTACCTTGTTTCTTTCACTGGTATGGAACATCAGTTTGTAACTATGCTAGGTTAGTGGGTTTTCTAAGTGGTATAGCTTTGGGAGTCTACGATATAAGGTGTAACGGAGAATGTCAACAACTTCAAGCTGATCAAAGATCATTGTGATAAATATGTAGATTCAATACCTGAACTCACTGAAATTAAGGTATGGCGCAATAAGGTCTTTGCCCATTTTGCCATCACTGACCCACGAAAGCATGATAGTGCAGCTTTACTTGACATGAGTGTAATGTCTCCTATCAGTTATTTTGATGGCAGATTTCATGTAGGCGGTATCATTGCTAGTATGCGTAGAGGTGAAGCAGAATTACCCAGTTGGTCTGTTACGGAATCATTTGAACAACTAAGTAACAGATTTTGGCCACATCTCGAACATGCCACAAAGAACCTATCTGAAGCTTAAATTTCATTATAACTTTCTTAACTTAACCTCTTGCACCGCATGGTCTTTACCTTTATGTAAAACAAGGTCAGCCCTTTCCATCGTCGGACGAATGTTCTGGCGCAGATTTTGCAAGTTAATTTCTTTCCAAACTGTTTTGGCCATGTCGGTGGCTTCCTTTTTGCTAAGCTTAGAAAAATGATGAAAATAAGAATCAGGGTTTTTGAAGGCAGTATCTTTAAGCTTAAAAAACCGAGTAATAAACCAGTCTTGCAAGAGTTTTTCTTCAGCATGGACATAAATAGAAAAATCAAAAAAGTCAGAGACGAAGACTCGTGAGGCATCATCTCCGCGCTGCAAGACATTCAGTCCTTCAAAAATAAGAATATCTGGTTGCTTTATCATAATATCTTGCCCAGGTACGATGTCATAGCGCAGATGGGAATAGACCGAAGCCTTGACTTCGGGTTCACCCGATTTAATAGCTGATAAAAAATTGAGCACTTTTTTCTGATCATAGCTTTCTGGAAAGCCCTTGCGGAGCATCAGGCCTTTTTCTTCTAAAACTTTATTTGGATATAAAAATCCATCGGTGGTCACGAGTGCCACTTTAGAATGATCTGGCCAGCGCGAAAGTAGAGCCTGCAAAATACGTGCAGTGGTACTTTTGCCCACCGCCACACTACCTGCCATGCCGATCACAAAAGGAACTTTTTTATCAGGCTTTTCCAAAAACCAGTCAGTCACTCGAAACAAATCTTGCGATTTGGTGACGTAGAGGTTTAGTAGCCGAGACAGGGGTAATAAAATATCGATCACTTCTTGCATAGAGACTTCATCGTTAAGACCTTGAAGTTCTTTTAAGTCAGCTTCTGAAAGGGTCAGGGGGGTATTGGCCCGCAGAGCTGCCCATTCTTCACGGTTAAAGGTCAAATAGGGGGAAAGCACGCCTTTAGTTTAAGCTGTCTAGGCTCTTTTAGGAAAGTGTCCCTAGACGTTCATGAACTCAAGGCCCTCTATTTCAAAATCTCCTAAATTCTGAGCAAAAATGTTCAAAATCCCAAAGAAGGTCACTCTTTTTGTGACAATGTCTCATCCACCATGCTATAGTACCCCGCTGGGTAGCTAGGTTGACATTGGTTCATAGATGCAACTTGGGTACACCAAAAGAAACGGAGAAACATCATGGCATTAACCAGAGAACAAAAACTAGAAGTTATCGGCACGTATGGCAAAGGTGCTAATGACACCGGCTCAACTGAAGTTCAAATTGCCCTCTTGACTACCCAAATCAATGTTTTAAGTACTCACTTGCAAAATAATAACAAAAAAGACTTTAGTGGCCAGCGTGGACTACTAAAAGCAGTAGGGCAGCGCAAACGTCTTTTAACCTACCTTGAAAAGAAAAACTATGAGGGCTATAAAGAACTCATCCAAAAGCTCGGATTACGTCGCTAAATGTTTTTTGCTTTATCTACAATCCACAACCTTTTATTTGGACTTACGCGAGGCAATTCTGCCTCGCTTTGTTTTTTACAGCGTTCTCATCACAGAGCTACCTTGCTCACTATCTTTAAACGCTGAATTTTAGGAGAGAAAATGAATATACCGCAAGCCAAACGCTACAGCACGATGCTGGGTGGGCGTGAACTGATCCTCGAGACTGGCAAATATGCCAAGCAAGTCTCAGGCAGTATCACCGTGAGATATGGTGACACCTTGGTGCTAGTCACGGCCCACATGAGCGATAACCCTACTTCCAATGATTTTTTACCTCTGGCTGTTGAATACGAAGAACGGCATTATGCTATCGGGCGCATTCCAGGTAGTTTTCAACGCCGTGAAAGCCGTCCAGGTACTCAGGCTATTTTGAATGCTCGAGTCACCGACCGGCAAATCAGACCTCTTTTTCCAGAAGGCTTACGCAATGAAATTCAGGTAATTATTACGGTGCTCTCGGCTGACCGTGAAAATGATCCAGGCATTGCGGCTGCGATTGGAACGTCAGCAGCCTTGTCAATTAGCAATATTCCTTGGGATGGCCCTACAGCCTGTGCCAGCGTTGGCTATAAAGACGGTCAGTACATCATGAACCCTATGATGAAAGACCTTTTTGAACGCACTTCACAACTCGAGCTTACTGTTGCTATTTCCAAAGATGCCCTTTTGATGGTCGAAGCTTCATCGGATGAACTCTCCGAAGAAGTGATGGTCGGCGCGATTGAATTTGCTCAGCGTGAACTTGCACCGGTGATTGCTTTAATTGAACAAATGCAGCGTGAAGTTGGTCAACCCAAGGCTACGTTTGAACCTGTTCTCAAACTAGCTTCAGATGATTTAGCACTTATGGAACGCGAAGCCAAGGCAAGCGGTCTGCGCGAGGCTTTGCTGACCCCTGCCAAACAAGAGCGTTCAGATAATATCAAAAAAGTACGTGATGGCATCATTGCCAAACTAGTTCCCGATCAAACCGCCGAAGGTACAAAAGAACGTATCAGTAATCTAAAAGAAGCCTTTAACGAAGCTGAGTACAAAGAATTGCGCCGCTTAGTGCTAGAAGAAAATATCCGCGCCGACTTGCGTAAACCCACCGATATTCGCCCCATCTGGATTGAAACTGGTGTGATTCCCAAGGCTCACGGCTCGGCTATATTTACTCGTGGTGAAACCCAGGTCTTGAGTGTAAGCACGCTCGGCGTAACCAAAGATAACCGCTTGGTAGATGACCTAACTTTAGAAAACTATGAAACCTTTATATTGCACTACAACTTTGCCCCTTTTAGCACCGGCGAAGTCAAGAGAATGCGTGGAACCTCGCGGCGTGAACTTGGTCACGGAAACTTGGCCAAGCGAGCTTTAGAGCGCATTGTGCCTGACCAAAAAGACTTTCCTTATGTGATTCGGGTAGTGGCAGAAACTTTAGAGAGTAATGGCAGCAGTTCCATGGCCACCGTGTGCGGCAGCAGCCTGAGCCTGATGGACGCTGGCGTGCCCCTTAAAAAACCTATTGCGGGTATTGCAATGGGCCTAGTCAAAGAGGGCGACAACTATAAAATCCTTTCTGACATTTTAGGTGCCGAAGATCACTTGGGCGATATGGACTTTAAGGTAACAGGCAGCCGTGAAGGTATTACGGCCTTGCAAATGGATATTAAAATCAAGGGCATCACTTCAGATATTATGCGTAACGCCTTGCAGCAAGCTAAAGAAGGTCGCTTATATATTCTTGAAATTATGGATGAGGCTTTGTCTGCGCCCCGTTCTGAACTCAATAAGAATGCACCGCGCATTGTACAAATCAGTATTCCTACCGATAAAATTGGTACGGTCATTGGCCCCGGTGGCAAACAAATTCGTGAACTCGAGAGCTACGGCGCACAAATTGAAATTGGCGAAGATGGAACCATCAAGATTTTCTCTAGTGATGGTGAAGCTGCTGAGAAAGTTCGCAGTGCCATTGAAGGCATGACCAAAGGTGTAGAAGTTGGCGGCATTTACGAAGGCAAAGTAGCCAAGCTGATGGATTTTGGAGCCTTTATTAATTTGATTCCAGGTTCAGATGGGCTCTTGCATATTTCACAAATTTCTGAAACCCGCATTGAAAAAGTCTCAGATGCCCTTAAAGAAGGAGATCGCATCACCGTGAAAGTAGTCGGCATTGATGGCCGCGGGAAAATTGATTTAGTGCGCCCAGAGCTAGAAGGCAAAGTAGCTCCCCGTAAACCCAAGGAAGACCGTGGAGGAGGCGGTGGACGTAGCTTTGACCGTGGTAGCAGTGACCGTAGTAGTAGCGACAGAGGCAGCAGCGATAGAGGTAGCTTTGACCGTGGAGATAGAGGAAGCCGTGACCGTGGTGGTGACCGCCCTCGAGGTGATAGAGGCAATGACCGCCCTAGAAGTGACCGCCCCAGAAGTGATCACGACTCTAGAAGTAACAGCAATGACCGGCCTCGTTTTGATAGACCCAGTTTTGATAAACCCAGCTTTGACAAACCCAAACCCGATGATGACCTAAGCCGTTATCAAGACCCTGGAAATAAAGACGAATAAGGGTGTAAGTAGTAGGAAGTGGGTAGTAAGAAAGATTATTTTCTCACACCCCACACCCTACTACCCACTTCCTAAATTGAAAGATTTTCCACACCGCTACTATATTAGGTAAGAAATACTATGAGCACTGATTAGGTGTTCTTAGTCTGTAAAACAAAAAACCGCTTCCTCTCGAGCGGTGAAACCTTGAGAGGCTGTTACGACAAAGCACAAGTAAGCGATAACGCTGAAACTTTGCCGAACTGTACTAAGGAGTTTTAATGACAACCCAACGCAACACCAAGCCCCGCGAAAGCGAGCGCAAACTTCGTATTATTCCTCTAGGAGGCATGGGCGAAATTGGCAAAAATATGTTTGCCTTTGAATACGACGACGAAATTATTCTTATTGATGGTGGGCTAGCCTTCCCTGACGCTGACATGCTAGGAGTCGAATTACTGGTTCCCAAAATTGATTATTTAATTGAACAAGCTCACCGCATTAAAGGCTGGGTCTTAACCCACGGACACGAAGACCACATCGGTGGTATTCCCTATATGCTAAAACTGCTCCCTAAAGTACCCATGTATGGCGCAAAGCTAACCCTAGGACTTTTAAGAGGCAAGTTTGAAGAATTCAAAATTGGCGAAAAAGATGTTGATCTACGTGAAGTTTCAACTGATGACCGCATTAAGGTTTCTAAAAATTTTACTGTAGACTTTTTCCGCATGACGCACTCGATTCCTGATAACTCAGGACTGGTGATTCACACGCCACTAGGCCGAGTCGTTCATAGCGGTGACTTTAAGCTAGACTACAACCCTGCCGATGGCAAGACCAGCCACTTGCACAAACTTGCCCAAGCCGGTGAAGAAGGCACACTGGTTTTAATCTCAGACTCTACCAATGCTGAACGCCCTGGTTACACCGCTAGCGAGCGTGACGTAATGCAGGCCGTGGAAGCCATTGTGTCAAAAACCAAAGGCCGGGTCATCGTCACGACTTTTAGCTCGCATGTTCACCGTTTACAAAACTTTGTTCGGGTAGCTGAAAAATATGACCGCCGAGTAATTATTGAAGGCCGCTCGATGGCCAAAAATACTCGCATTGCCCAAGAGCTTGGCTACTTGGAAATCAAGCACCCTCTCTTGAGCAGCGATACCATAAATGAATTGCAAGACGACAAGGTTTTATTCTTGTGTACTGGCTCTCAGGGGCAACCCATGGCCGCTCTCTCGAGACTTGCTGCAGGCAATCACTCTAAAATCAAACTCAAGCCTGGCGATACCGTGATTATGTCCAGCAGTCCCATTCCAGGTAATGAAGAAGCCGTCAACCGCGTCATTAACCAACTCTATGAACACGGTGTAGATGTGTACTACCCGCCCACCTACCGCGTACATGCTTCGGGTCATGCTAGCCAGGAAGAACTCAAACTGATTCTTGATTTAACCCGTCCTAAATTCTTTTTACCTTGGCATGGTGAAATGCGCCAGCAAATCAACCACCAGCGTCTTGCCCAAAGCATGTCTAACCCACCACAAAAGATTTTAATTCCTGAAAACGGCGATATCATTGAAGTGACCAGAGACGATATTAAAATCAGTGGACAGATTGATGCTGGAGCCATCTACATTGACAGCGTGGGCAGCCAAGTAGATGAAGAGGCAGCCGAGCCCATCATCCGTGACCGCCAGATGCTCTCGAACGACGGGATTATCGTGATTGTGGGCGTAGTAGGCAAGCAACCTACAGTAGAGGTTATTACACGGGGTCTAGTACGCGATGATCATGAAATGCTCGAGGAGATTGAGAACCTAGCTCTCGAGTCACTTAAACGCGGTATCCGTGAAAAACGCCGAACCAACGACATCCGTGACGATATTTTCTATCCTGTAAGGCGCTACATCCGCAAGGAAACTGGACGCAACCCACTTATTGTGCCCACCATTATTGAAGGTTAGGTTTTAATCTTTACCCCACTAACGTGAGTTGTGCCCAAAGCCAACTCACGTTTTGATTTGCAATATTGAGCTAGCAGTTTCAAAAAGCATTAAGTATTAGAGACAAACCCACCGTTTACGTCTTGGACAGCATTTCCTCTACTGGGTTTGTCTGCGACTAGCATCGAACCCTTCGATAAAATCAGGGTGAGACCAAATTTGATGTTATGAAATGAATGCAAAACATACCTGCTACGAAAAGTAAGGAATTTGTAAGAACATCTGGCTAAACTAAAGCTCGTTAAGTAGTTCACGTTCTCTAGGAGCCATCATGCATACCCATCCCTCATCCCTCCGAAAAAATCGGCTTTTTGCTTATCTTTTAAGCTGTTTAATCATTCTTTTTACAGCCGTCAGTTGTTCAGTGCCTCCAACCCCAAATAAAGAATCCGACTATCTCTTGACCGTCACAACAGAAGCTAGTGATACCAAAGAAAGCCTTGAGGCTAAATATAAGGGCAAGGTCATTGCTTGGGAAAAAGGGCAATATGCAGTGATTGGTGTCCAAAATAGTCAAGGGCTCGAGTCACAAACAACTCTAGAAAGTAACACTGATGCCTTTTCTGCTGAAGGCGAATTAACTCAAATGACTGGGCAGTCTAAAATCTGGGCTGGGGGACAATCAAAAATCTGGGCTGGGGGACGCTCTTCTATTTGGTCAGGTGGACGCTCTTCTATTTGGTCAGGTGGCGAGTACTTATGGATACCAGAAAACACCAGTCTATGGAAACAAATTAAGCTAGAAGAAGGACATGCATTAGCAGAAAATCTCGGTTACGGCGTTAAAATTGCAATTATTGATACAGGAATAGACCTAAATCACCCAGCCCTGCAAGATGCACTTGCTCCTGCAACAGAATGGTGGGACTTTTACAGTGATGACGGTCTTCCTCAAGAAGAAGGTGTGCTAGGCGTTGGTGGTTATGGACACGGCACGAATGTTGCTGGCATTGTCCGCCAGCTTGCTCCACGTGCCACCATCTTACCTATACGCATCCTAGGACCCGATGGACGAGGCACCGTTGCTGATCTTACTGCAGCTATTCAATGGGCAGTGGATAAAGGGGCAACGATTATCAACTTAAGTCTAGGCAGTAAGAGTTTTTCTATGAGTGTAGCCGCAGCCATGGCCAACGCCACCAACAAAGGTATTTTTATCATCTCTTCAGCAGGTAACTCTGGCACGACCCAAGTTAGCTATCCTGCCTCCTATGCCAACACACCTTTAATTGGCTGGACACGTCTAAGTGTTACCAGCATAGATGCTAATAACATTAAATCCATCTTTGCTTCTTACGGCCCCAGCATAGAACTTGCTGCACCTGGTGAAAATGTGTATGGTCCAGCTCCTGACTTGCAGATGGCAGCTTGGAGTGGTACTTCGATGTCTGCACCTATGGCCGCTGGGGCTCTTGCACTAGCTTTAGGCGAAGAGCTTAGCGTCAGCAAAAGTAATCTGGTTGACGAGCTTAAAAACCGTTCTTACGACATTAATCTCTTTACACTCAACGGCTTATTCAAAGGGCTTCTGGGTAAGGGACGTTTAGACATAGAAAATTTTCTAAAAAATACTATTAAGTAATTTTATGAGCCAAGTCACTATAGACAATTCTCTCGAGCAAGATGCACGTGCCTTGCTCGAGTCTGCTTATTCTTTATCGAAAGATAAACCAGAACAGGCCCTAGTACTGGCTCATAAACTCTTAGCCTTAAAATCTGATATCAAAGGACAAATCCTTTTGCTTATTGGACAAATCCACTATCAAGGCGCCCAGCTTGACCAGGCCTTGTCTTCTTTTGAAAGGTCTCTTGATTATTTTGAAAAGAAAAATGATTTTGGCTTTACCTTAGAAACTCTGCTTTGGCTTGGGCGCACCCACCGGGACCTGGGTCATTTTGATAAAGCTGCTGAAGCCTTTTTACAGTCCTTATATTTAGCTCAAACCCTTCATGACCTTAACTCAGAGGTCAATGCCATGAATCTGCTAGCTAGCGTCTACGATGCTCAAGGTCAAGTGGCTCTGGCTCTAAAGTACCTCAAGGAATCACTTGCACTGGCCAAGCAACACCACCTTACTGAAGAACAATTAATTATCCTCAACAACATCGGGGGCATGTATCATGCTCTAGGGAATTATCCCAATGCCCTCGAGGCTTTAACCAAGGCCAATCAGCTAATACAAATCACAGGACAAAATACTCGAAATGAAGCTGTCAACTTAATGCGATTAGGGCATTTATATCAGGACATGAATGACTTTACGGCCGCTCTAGATTTCTATATTAAGTCCAGAGACCTAAGTAAAATCATCAACGACCGCCTGATTGAAACATCTTCCTTAAATAATCTCTCTAATTTACACATGCAGTCACAAAACTGGCAACTGGCTAAGGAGGGTTTTGAAGAGGCTCTCCTCACTGCCCAGCAAAATGGGTTAAAACAATTTGAGATTGATAACCTAGACGGTTTGGGTCAGGTTCATTTAGCTTTAGGAAATCACCAAGAGGCTATTCAAAGCCATCTACAAGCCCTCGAGATTGCAACTGATATTGGCGATAGTCAGGGAGAAATTGAAGCCCTCTTGAATCTGGGGAAAGATTACCTGTTTGCAGCACAAACTGATAAATCTCTCGAGGTTTTGCATCGGGCTCTTGATTTAAGTGATAAGCACCCTCAGACTCACTTTATGGCCCACCACTACCTCGCTCAAACCTACGAAACCTTAAAAGACTTTGATAGGTCACTTTATCACTACAAGACCTTTCATCAACTCCAAAGCAACCTTTTTAATGAAGAAAACAAGCGCAAAACCCGTGAACTTTCTATCCAGTTTGAGGTTGAGCGTGTTCACCGCCAGGCCGAAGAGTATCGCTTACGCACAGATATTGAACGCCAGGCCAGGGAAGCTGCCGAACGTAAAGTTTATGAACGCACCAAGGCTTTAGAAGAAGCCCAACTGGAAATCGTTACACGGCTTGCTGTTGCTGGCGAATACCGCGACGATGATACCGGCGAACACACCCGCAGGGTTGGGCGTAACTCAGCCATTCTGGCTTACATGCTGGGCTGGGCTGAAGAAGATGTGCAGACCATCTATTCGGCAGCCCGCTTGCACGATGTAGGCAAAATTGGAATCCGCGATGCGATTTTGCTAAAACCTGGAAAGCTCACTCAAGACGAGATGGTTATTATGAAGACGCACACTGTAAAAGGGTCTGGCATCTTGTCTGGAGGACATTCAAAACTCTTAAAGATGGCTGAAGAAATTGCTGCTTATCATCACGAGCGATGGGATGGCACTGGATACCCTCATGGGTTAGCCGGTCTATCCATACCGCAATCAGCCCGTATTGTGGCAGTGGCAGATGTTCTAGACGCACTGGTTCATGAACGCCCTTACAAGAAAGCCTGGATGCTCGAAGATGCCCTTAAAGAAATAGAAATGTTAAGCGCAACCCACTTTGACCCACTGGTAGTAGAAATGTGCCTTAGAGTTTTTCGGGGTAATCCTCTGTTTTCTCCTTTAGATACCCAGAATGACTGGGAGAGTACTCGTAAAACTTTGAGTGATATTCCTCTTAAAAATATATAAGATAAATCCCAAAAATTCAAACAGGTAAGAATTTTGTAAGGGGTCATCCACTACACTGAGTCTAGTAAAAACTTTACCCATTCAGGAGCAGCATGTATCCCAGTTTTACTCCCTCAGTACTGCCTTTAAGAAATTGGGTTCTTTGATAATGATGCAACTTAGCCCAGCTATACTTCCAGAGCAAAATGCCCATATCTTGCTCAAGTCGGCCTTTGAATTGTGTCAGGGCAACCCCGATAAAACCTTTGCCGCTATTCAAAAAAGCGTCTCGACACTCAACCCTGAATTGGCTGCACAAACCACATTCTTGCTAGGAAAAACCTTTTACCAACAAAACCACCTTTCTCAGGCTCTTTCTGCTCTTGATAAGGCTCTCGAGTATTGCAAAAAGTGTCAGGATAAGCCCCTGCTTTTAGAGATTTATCTTTTTCTAGGCCAAACCCTACGTGACCTGGGAAAATTTGAAGAGGCAACAAAAAACCTCGAGCTTAGTCTAGAGCTAGCCAAAAAACTAAAATCGCCCGAAGCAGAAGTTGAGGCTTCTATTCTGATAGCGACAATTAATTACCTTCAAGGGCAATCTTCAATGGCTCTAAAGTACCTTAAGGTCTGTTTACCTATAGCAGAAAAACATCAATTCAATGAAAAAATAGCCCGCATTTATAACAATCTGGGTAGTAACTACTGCACTCTGGGTCTTTATGCTGATGCACTCGAGTCTCTAAAAAAGGCTGGCTTTCTTATCCATCAATACACACCCCAAAGTCGCCACCAAGTCAGCAATCTAATTAATGTTGGCCAGGTCTACTTGGCGATGGGTAATATAAAAAATGCCGAAGTGTTTTATACCCAAGCCTATCACCTAAGCCTAAAAATAAACGATATACTTTTTCAAAGCGTTTCCATCAATAATCTTGCAGATTTACATTTACAAAGCCAAGATTATGAGGCTGCTAAAAAGGGATATCAAGAAGGATTAGCCCTAGCAAAGAAAGAATCTCTTAAACAGCATGAGTTTTACAATCTTTTTGGTTTAGGTCAAGTCCACTTTGCCTTAAACCTCTATCAGGAATCACTAGAATTTCACTTTGCAGGGCTCACCCTCGCTCGTGAAATTGGGGATCTTCAGTGTGAAATTGACATACACCTGCACATCGTAAAAAACTATTCTGCTTTAGAAAGATACTCTGAAGCTCTAGGGGTTTTAGCAGAAGTTCAGGCTATGGACCTAACAAACTATCCTAAAGCAACCTCTGAAATTCACCGTCTTTACGCTGAGATATATGTACACCAAAAAGACTATGAAAAAGCCTTTCATCATCACCAGACCTATCACACGTTAAAAATAGATTCCCTTAGCGAAGAAACCAATCAAAAAACTCGTGAACTCTCAATTCAATTTGAAGTTGAACAGGCCCATCAAAAAGCCGAAGATTACCGTGTGCGTACTGAAATCGAGCATACCGCTCGGCAAATTGCTGAACATGAAGTCTCTGAACGCACTCAAGAACTAGAAGACACCAGAATAGAGATTGTAAACCGTTTGGCTATGGCCGGCGAATATCGTGACGACGCTACCGGCGAACACACCCGCCGCGTAGGTCGCAATGCTGCCATCATTGCCTACATGCTGGGTTGGCCAGAAGAAGAGGTTCAGCTTATTTTCTATGCTGCACGCTTGCATGATGTTGGCAAAATTGGCATTCGTGATGCCATTTTGCTCAAACCAGATAAATTAACTGCCGAAGAGATGGAAATGATGCGTTCTCATACCGCCAAAGGGGCAGGTATCCTCTCCGGGGGTCAATCTAAACTACTGCAATTAGCCGAAGAAATTGCTCTATGTCATCATGAACGTTGGGATGGCACGGGTTACCCCAATAAACTTTCAGAAACAGATATCCCGCAATCTGCACGAATCGTGGCAGTAGCAGATGTTTTAGATGCACTAACCCACCAACGAGTCTACAAAGAAGCCTGGAGTCTGGAAGATGCTCTGACAGAAATTAAGAAGCAAAGTGGCACACATTTTGATCCGCTTATGGTAGAAATCGCTCTTAGAGCTTTCACACAGCAAGAAGTCATTCATCAACTCAATGATAGTGACTGGAAATCTTTTTATAGCAACCTAGACACCTTGCTCCAGTTCTAATAGTATGATTCCCCTAATTATTTGATTTTTGGGCAAAACAACCAAACCATCAAAGCTAAGTTCTCATAAATGAGAACTTAGCTTGCTTTTGTGAGAGAAATTCACTCAAAACACCGTCACTCACCGAGAAACTGTGATGAATCACAGAAAAGTCTTGACAGCATGACGGTATACATGTAAGTATCCTTTCAACGTTATCTATATCATCATGCACTGGGCAAGATTTATTTGTCTAATTTTTGCATAGATAACACATAAATTTCAGAGAGGATAGGGGTGAGGTCATGGCAATTAAAGGTGCATCATAAATCCTAATTTATTTGAAAACCTATACAGTCGTTAGTACTTTTATACACTAACGACTGTATAGGTTTTTTATTTTCAGGCATGTTATAACTCTTATGCTGATGAAGATGTCTCTACAAGGCGCACTACGCCGCTATTTTTTTGTTTTTTTTCTAAGACATTTTTCTGCTTCGTTACCTACAGGCATCATTGTTCTTTATCTGCTTCAGCAGGGTTTATCCTTGCAGAATGTAGGACTCCTTTTTGCCGTTCTCAGCATTATAATCATCCTGTTAGAAATACCCACTGGCGGCTTGGCCGATGCCATTGGGCGAAAAAAAGTTGCCCTAGCAGGCTATTTTTTCATGACTTTGGCTATTGCTGTTTTACTTATACCCAATGTTTATACGCTTTTGCTTTACCCAGTTCTTATGGGCATTGGGCTATCCCTTGGCTCAGGCAGCTTAGAAGCTTGGTTTATAGACAAAATAGAAAAAGATAATCCTGGTGTAGATTTACAGCCCTACCTTGCTAAACAAGATATTTATGAGACTGTTGCCAGTGCGCTTGGCGCAATCATTGGTGGGGCTATCCCTTTTCTGGTCAATAGATCAGGATTTAGTAGCATTGATCCTTTAAGCCTCACCATTATGCTGAGTGTTCTAGGCAGAGTCATGTCTGTTATTGCGCTAGTCACCCTTATTCCCACCGATCATCCTTCTGAAAACCCTAGCTATAATCCTCAACAAAGACTGAATAATATCTTTAGTAATGCCTTTCGCTTAATTACCACTCAACGGCAACTTTGGCGTTTATTTTTGACTTATTTCGTTAGTGGCATGTCACTAGCCTGTATTGAACTTTTCTGGCAACCCCATTTTAGAGACACGCTAAGTTTACCCGAGAGCAATACTCTGCTGTTTGGTAGCATTATGGCAGGTGGCTTCTTTTGTGGAACCCTTGGCAGTGTGTATGCTACTAAGTTGGTGAATGACTTAGGGCAACATAGCCTTGCAGCCCTAAGTTCACAGATGTTTAAGGCAGTGGTTTTTCTAATTCTTGCAGCCTCATCTAACATCTATATCACCACCAGCGCATTTGGCTTATTTTATGCAACACTTACCGTGAATTTTAGTCCGCACATGACCCTGTTCAATCAGCGCATTTCTAGTGAACAGCGCAGCACTCTTTTAAGTGTCAATAGCTTTATCTTTTATATTGGGTTCGGTTTGGGTTCAATGCTATTTGGCCATTTGGCAGAAAATTTCGGATTTGAATTAGCCTTCTTTTACTTTGCCATTCCTACCTTTATTAGCTCTTTTTTCTACTTAGGCATAGAATCCAGATCAACAAAAACCACAAACGTTTAGGTGCGATTTCTGTCAAAGAAGAAACTTCCCAAAATAAGCAAAATCGCCCCCACCACCACAAAGCTATCAGCAAAGTTAAAAATGGCAAAGTCAAACTTGGGGCGTTCTATGGAAAAATAGATAAAATCGCGCACGTAGCCTATAAAAAGGCGGTCAATCATATTTCCTACTGCCCCACCAAAAATAAGGGTCAGGATAGTCTGTTGAAATAGTGAAAAGCGGTCACGGTTGATAAAAAGGACCACCAGAATACCCAGTGACACCACCAGTGAAACCATACCTAAAACGAAGGCATTATTATCAAACAGGCTAAAAGCTGCACCAGTATTGTGGGTATAGCGGGTATGCAGGCCTAAAAATAGCGGTACAGGGAATCCGTTTAAGGGAAAGTTCTGGGCCACAAAGGTTTTGCTGACTTGATCAATGGCAATAAGTAAAAGGGCAAATAAGGCTAAATTAAGGGCTCTCATCTCTGGGCTATTGTACATAAAAAGGAGGGAGAATGTAGAAGAAAATCTCTTCTCCCTCCTCCCTTCTCCCTTCCAAATCTATGAATTTAAGCACAATCGCAATAGAAGCTCGTGTTAAACTGCGCCTAAAGATTTTTAGGAGGATTTATGAATGCTACCCTAAGCAAGACTCAGGAACTACTCGAGCGTCAAAAGAAGGTGCTATTCCCTATCCAGAGCCAAATGCTCTACTACGGGGGTGAACCCCTAGCTGCATCACATGCCAAAGACCAGTGGCTATGGGACGTAGAAGGAAATAAATACTTAGACTTTTTTGGTGGTATTTTGACTGTCTCTGTAGGTCACTGCAATGATGAAATCACCAATGCCACTATTGAGCAACTCAAAAAACTCCAGCACACCAGTGCGCTCTACATCAATGAAATCACTATCAAAGTGGCAGAAAAAATTGCCGAAGTCACCCCCGGACGTTTGCAAAAGGTATTTTTTACCAACTCTGGCACAGAAGCCGATGAAACTGCCATCCTGCTAGCTCGCATGTACACGGGCAACCAGGACATTATTGCTTTAAGACATGCCTATAGCGGCAGGTCGGTCAGCATGATGAGCATGACCGCCCACTCCAACTGGCGTTTGGGTAACAGTTTTGACGGGGCCATCAAGCACGTGCGTAGCCCTAACCCTTACCGCCGCCCAGAAGGCATGAGCGAAGAGGCTTGGCTAGATTTCTTGGTGCAAGACCTCGAGGATATGCTAGCCACTACCACCAATGGCAAAATTGCGGCCTTCATGGCTGAGCCTATTCAGGGCGTGGGCGGCTTTGCCGTTGCCCCCAAAGACTATTTCAAGCGCATCCTGCCGCTTGTAAAGGCTGCTGGCGGGGTGTTAATCATTGACGAGGTACAAACAGGCTGGGGACGCACCGGCAAGCACTGGTGCGGCATTGAGCACTGGGGTGTAGAACCCGACATTATGACCTTTGCCAAAGGCATCGCCAACGGCGCACCCGTGGGTGCTACCATCACCACCCCAGAAATCGCCGAAGCCCTTAACGGTTTAACCCTCTCAACCTTTGGCGGTAATCCTGTAGCTATGGCTACTGCTTATGCCACCCTAATGTACATAGACAAAAACAAGCTCTGGGAAAATGCCGATAAGCAAGGGTCACGCCTGCGTGAACGCATGGAAGCCATGCAGAAAAAACACGCTTTCATAGGCGATGTGCGTGGCATGGGCCTAATGCAAGCCTTTGAAATGGTGCAACCTGGCACTAAAACACCCGATGCAGCCAAGGCTACTAACCTAGTTAATGTTGCCCGTAAACGCGGCCTGTTAATTGGCAAAGGCGGACGCTATGGCAACACCATTCGCATTGCTCCGCATCTGAATGTCAATGCACAAGATATGGAAGCTGGTTGTGACATCATTGAAAAATCATTAGCGGAGATTTAGCAATAAAAGTTATTCGCTTTTAGTTATTCGTTGTCCATCACTTGATTTTACTTTTACAGAAACAGACAACGAATAACTTGTAGAGTGGTGTGTTAAACGCACTATCGTTTATTTTGCAGGTAGTGTGTGCATTTTACTTTAGCGGTGCGTAAAACGTACCCTATTGAACTTAACGATTAAGGGCGGGATTACATTGCTGTTTTGTTGAGAGAACCATCAGGGTTAATCAAATACCAAATCGTTGGTGCTTTTCCTTTACCCTGCCCATTGGTATCGCCTGCTACTTCATCTTTGGCAAAATAGTAGAGTGGCCAGCCGTTGTAAACCACCATCATGGCTCCGTCAAACTCGGCTGTATAGAGAAGTTCGGCATCTAAACCTTCACCAGCTTGAACCGCAGCACCCAGCAAGGGTGGCCAAGCGACAAGACAGCCTTCCGTACAAGAAACAGCATTACTGCGAACACCAGAGGTCATCCGTTCTGGGTCTTCACTCACCATTTCTTCATTGATAAACATGTATAAAGCATTTCCTTCGGCATCAACTAAAAATGAACCTAGCTTGTCGTTTTGTCCGACCATGACACTGACTGGTGCATCCTGGGCAATGGCTATACAAGCCAAAAAGAATACTAGAAAAGAAAGTGATTTAAACATAAGAAGTCTCCTTAAAGAATCATGAAATGAATATGGTAACTCAATGCCAAAAAACGTCCACCGAACTAAATCTATTCCTCCTTTCTAACAAACACTCTGTTGCAAGCCCTCTAAATATCAATATGCGCATTCTTTGAGTATGGATGCAAAAAATTTAGGTTTCAACGATGTTAGCAAACAGCTGAGTTGAGTCATCAGGTACAATGACCTATGAAAAACAATTATGAGGTCATCGTCCTTGGCTGTGGTGGCATTGGCAGTGCTACCCTTTACTGGCTCTCGAGAACTCTGGGAAAAAATGTATTAGGACTCGAGCAGTTTCGTCATGGTCATGAAAACGGCGGTAGCCACGACCATTCCCGCATTATCAGGCTTTCTTATGACCATGTAGACTACACCCGCCTAGCCCCTGACACCTACACTTGCTTTAAGGAAATCGAAGAAGAATCTGGTATTCAACTAGTTTTCAAAACTGGCGGTTTAGACATTGGGCGTGTCGAAGACGGCAAACCTTTTGAATTAGATGATTACATCAAGGCTATGAACGAAAGCAATATCCCCTTTGAAACTTGGAACGCACAAGAAACCATGCAACATTTTCCGCAGTGGCGTTTACCAGAGGATACTAAAGTCTTATATCAAAAAGATTCCGGCTTAGTAGATGCTCGCAAAGGCGTACAAACCCATGCACTCTTGGCACAAGCTAGAGGTGCAACCTTGCTGGATAACACTACAGTAAGAGCTATCAAACCTCTTAAAGATGGTATTGAAGTAGTGACAGATAAAGATACCTTTCATTGCAAAAAATTAGTCGTAACGGCTGGTGCATGGCTAAATACTGTATTAGGGATGGTAAATCTTAAACTACCGATTACAGTTACGAGGGAACAAGTCACTTACTTTAAAAGCCCACAGCTTAGAGATTTTGCTATTGGTAAATTTCCTATCTGGATTTACTCAGGCAACCGTGAACATTATTTTTATGGCTTTCCTGTATACGGCGAAGTGGCCGTAAAAGCTGCTGAAGATGTGGGTGGGCAAATTACTACAGCACAAGAGCGTTCTTTTGAAAAAGATACACGCTCAGATACCACACTAAAAAGTTTTTTAGCAACACATTTACCAACCGCTTTAGGGCCAGAACATTATACCAAAACCTGCCTTTATGACATGCCCCCTGACCGTGATTTTATTATTGATGCACTAACACAACATCCCAATATCCTGATTGCCAATGGTGCAGGGCATAGTTATAAATTTACCAGTTTAATTGGCAAAATTTTGAGTCAACTTGCCACCGAAGAAAAGACTTCTTACAACATCCACCGCTTTAGATTAAATCGCCCTGCCTTAAACGAACCAAACTATCAGCCAATTTTTAGAATTCACCAAAAAGCTATTACCAACTGGTCATAACCATTCGACCCTTACGTCATGCTGAGCGACCCGAGCTCTACACTCGAGGCGTATTTAAAATCAACAAAAACGGAGTTGAAACATCTTCAACTGTCAAACACTCGTCAACCTAGCACTTGAGCGTCTTGTACCCCAGATGTCTCGACTCCATTTAATTTGATTTTATCCCCAACTTACCTGCCTATCACTCTTTTGCTTATGTCGCTCGACATGACATATGAAAGCAACAGTCCTAGTCACTCAGCATGACTAAGGAAGTGACATCGGCGTGTTTCTGTGATTTACTGAAACCATGAACATAGAAAATGTAAACATTAGAGATGATTTCCCTCACAAGATTAAAATTATAGAAAACACTTTTATTCCTATGCGTAATGGTTTAAGGTTAGCTGCAAAAATCTGGTTACCTGTAGATGCAGAACAAAATCCTGTACCAGCCATCCTCGAGTATCTCCCCTACCGTAAAGACGACGACATGGCCGTGCGCGATTCACTCAATCACCCGTATATAGCAGGTCATGGATACGCCTGCTTGCGTGTGGATATGCGTGGCAGTGGCGATAGTGATGGCATCTTGAGCGATGAATACACTCAGCAAGAACATGATGATGCCTTAGAAATTTTAGAGTGGCTCGAGAAGCAGGTCTGGTGTAATGGCAAGGTCGGCATGATGGGCATCTCTTGGGGCGGATTTAACAGCTTGCAAGTTGCTGCCTTACAACCTAAGCAACTTAAAGCTGTCGTGGCTATGGGTTTCACTGATGACCGCTACGCCACCGATGTGCATTACCAAGGTGGATCACTTTTGGCCGTTGATATGCTCCCTTGGGCAACCCTTATGTTAGCGTTTCAAGCATTGCCGCCTGACCCACGGTTTAGAGAAGATTGGCGTGAAGTGTGGCTCGAGCGGTTAGAAAAAAATCCTGCTTTTATAGAACCTTGGCTTAGTCACCAACGCCGACATGATTACTGGAAACATGGCAGCATTTGCGAAGATTACAGCAACATTAAAATTCCTGTTTATGCTATTTCCGGCTGGGCAGATTCTTATAGCGATAGCGTTTTGCGAACACTGCAAAATCTCAATTGTCCTAAAAAAGCTCTGATTGGCCCTTGGGCACATGGCTTTCCACAAAATGCTATGCCCAGACCACAAATTGGATTTTTGCAGGACATTCTAAGATGGTGGGATTATTGGCTTAAAGATATTGATAATGGTGTTATGGATGAACCCATGTTGCGAGTATGGATGCAAGATAGTATCAAACCATCTACATATTATCCTGAGCGGCCTGGGCGATGGGTTGTTGAAAAAGAATATCCAAGTCCTAATGTTCAAGCGCAACGTTTATATTTCAATGGCTCGAGCCTTCATCAACAAGCTGGTGCTAGTGATATCAAAACAATTTATTCAGTCCAACATCATGGCCTAGAGGCTGGCATCTGGTGTCCTTATGGCGCACCTGGCGATTATGCACCTGACCAAAGGCGTGAAGATAGTTTGTGTTTATGTTTTGATGCTGAACCCATACATGATACACAAGAAATTCTAGGTTATCCAGAAATACAACTCGAGCTTTCAAGTAGCCAACCACTTGCCCAAATAATAGTCAGACTTTGCGATGTCTCCCCTACTGGCGAATCTCTTTTAGTCTCGAGGGGGAACTTAAATCTAACTCATCGTAACAGCCATGAATTTCCAGAGTTACTCGAGCCCCATAAAAAATACACTATTACTTTTCCACTAACTTCACTTGCACATTCACTTAAAGCAGGTCATCACTGGAGGCTGTCCCTTTCACCCTGCTACTGGCATCATCTGTGGCCATCACCTAAACCTGTTACTTTAAGTATTTACCTGAACGAAAACAGTTTTTTGACTTTGCCCATTCGGAAAGCCACAGAAGAACACCTTGTAACATTTGAACAACCAGAAATATCCAAACCACTCGAGTTTACTAACCTTCGAGAAGGAAACCGTAAGCTAACTTTAGAGCATGATGTCGTTCGGCAAAGCTATAACCTATCTGATTTTCAAGATGCTGGGCGAGACTTGCTTATAGGTAGTCAAACCGAACTCGAGAGCCGAATGAAAAACCAGTATGTTATTGCCGAAAATAATCCTTTAGCTGCCAAAGTCATTTCGGAGTATTGGCTTGAGTATAAGCGCATAGGTTGGGATATAAAAATTTATGCGCACTGCACTATGACTTGTAGTGAAACACATTTTTTTGTGGTGAGTAGGCTCGAGGCTTATGAAGGGGATGAGGTGGTTTCTAGTAGGGAGATGAGTTTTGAGGTAGCTCGAGAGTTTGTTTAACTTCAAACCGCAGTCAATTTCAATTCCTGTTTGGTTGGCTGAAATAGCACAAAAAACTCGATCAAACTATTGAGTTCAAACAGTTTTGCAAACTATTCAAATAAATCCAGCATTTCTCAATTTTTCCGTAAATGATGAATTTACCGTCTCCGCCCAAGAAATGCAGCTTTCTGGATTAGCATCTATTCCTAACTCTACACGCTCAACAAATTTTGGTGGAATCCATGAAATTAAATAAGGTCCCCACTCATACCTCCTCAAGTATTTATTCCAACAAGCATTTTCAGGAACATAACAGAGCCATGTATCCCAAGGTGGCATGTTATCAATATTAAGAAAATACTTTGATGCGAACTCTGCTGCTCCGTCAACTAAGCTGCCATGAGGGTAATAACAAAAGAGTTTGCCACCAGCGAGATTGTTAGCTGACTCGTTAGGATAAAACTTTAAGTATTTCAAAGATTGAGAACGTTTGTTAGCTAGTTCGGTTATATCTTCAATACACTTAGTTAGAGATAGATCGTAAAACTGTTTGCCAAGTGATAAACCATGTGGCGTTGCCACACACCAAGGAGGACATAGATATGCAGTCCATAATGACTCGATACTATTGAAACAAACAATGGTTTCAGCAAGTCGCCATTTGAAGTTTTCTATGCTAATTGTTTCGATTTTAGATTCTTCTAATAAAGTTACTCCTCACTCTAATCTTACAATCCAACTGAACCCGCCTTCATTGCCGGCAACGCTGTCGCCCCCTCAAACGCATTCACCTCTTCAATAAACCGCTTAAATAAATAACTAGCATCATGCGGGCCTGGGCTAGCTTCTGGATGATACTGCACACTAAACACTGGATAACGAGTGTGAGCCATGCCCTCTAAGGTTCCGTCATTTAAGTTTATATGCGTTGCTACAAATTGTTTACCAGGAATCGAATCAACATCTACTGCATAGTTGTGATTCTGGCTAGTGATTTCTACTTCACCAGTCAGCAAATTTTTAACTGGCGTATTTGCACCGTGATGCCCGTGTTTAAGTTTATAGGTTTTACCACCTACGGCTAGCCCTAAAAGTTGATGCCCTAGGCAAATACCGTAAGTCGGCAAAAGTCCTAAGAGTTGCCAAACCGTATCGTGAGCATATTTGGGGCCATCAGGGTCGCCTGGGCCGTTGGAGATAACTAGGCCATAAGGGTTAAGGGCCATAATTTGGGCTGGTGTGGTTTGGGCAGGAACCACAATCGCTTCGGCACCAGCTTGCTCGAGCTTGTAAATAATCGAATGCTTGATGCCAAAGTCAATCACCACAACCCTGGGGTTATCCTTGAAGGTGGGTCTAGCATAGGGAAGCGAGGTTGTGACTTCTGGAGTCATGTCACGTCCGTCAATATCGGGTAACGTTTGGGCTTCTTTAATGAGTTGAGCCTCGAGGTCTTTACTACTTTCCCCATGACAAATCACGCCCTTGACCACACCTCCAGAACGCAAACGACGAGTTAAAGCCCTGGTATCAATGCCTTCAATTCCTACCATCTGATGTTGCTCCATAAAACTTTGTAAATCCTGATTGCTGCGATGATTAGAGGCGATGCGGCTAAACTCGCGGACAATAAAGCCTTTGGCATAAGGGATATTGGATTCCATGTCATAAACAGAAATTCCGTAGTTACCTATATGCGGGTAAGTCATGGTAACAATTTGGCCATGATAGCTAGGATCAGTCAAAATTTCTTGATAGCCAGTCATGGCGGTATTAAACACAACTTCACCTATGGTTTTACCCGTGTATCCAAAAGCGTAGCCATAATAGACAGTTCCATCCTCGAGGGCTAGTATTGCAGGGGGTTTTTTAAGTAGGGACATATCGGCAAGAGTTTATCACGAAAAAAAGTGGTCTCGAGGTTTCTCGAGACCTTACTAAAAACGCATTAACTACTAATCGTTCTACTCACTCAAAGAATTCATAGCCCTAGTTACCCAAAGGATTATTAGTTGGTATCGTCTGTCCAGCGTTAGGCTGTTTGATTAAGATGTACTCAGTATCAGCTACATAAACATAGGCCGTGTCACCATCGCGTCCAACTTCAAAAGGTGTTGAACCATTGGTGCTTTGAATCGTACCTTGCAAAAAGGTCATATCTCCCTGAGCCTGAAAAGGAATTTTTTGTCCATTCACTTCAAACACACCTGTATACGTTCCATTAGCCCCTTGCAAAGTCATAACCAAAGCCTGGCTCTGATAAACTCCTGACCAATCATCTGCACCCGTTGGCATGGGGGGAGTTGGCATAGGATTTGGATTTGGTGCAAGAGGATTAGCAGGATTAGGTGTAGGAACCGGTGTAGGAACCGGCGTAGGAACTGGCGTAGGCATAGGACCTGGGGTGGGTCCTGGGTTTACAGGATTGGGGTTGGGAAAAACAGGCATCGGGTTATTAGGAATTGAAGAACTAGTCCCATTGACGCGCTGGAAACTCAATTGCTGGGCTGTATTTTGCAAGGGTTGACCCTTGCTATCTACTTGCATCAACGTCATTTGTAAAGTGTTCAGGTCTTGGCTCACTTGGGCTTGAAACATCAGTGTGCCTTGGGGTGTAGAAATTTGACCCTGAGCCCCCTGTTGATCGCCATAACCTTGAAGTTGAAACTGTTGACCATTGCTAGAGAGCGTCCCTTGCATTTGACCATCTGTTCCGTGTTGGATAGTAACTGTTAATCCATTTTGGGCTTGATAGCTCCCAGTAAAGTGATGAGCAAAAGCTAGAGGAGCAAAGAGTAGAACGGCTAATAAGTAAAGTGTTTTCATGATTGACTTCCTTTCGTTTTTTAGCATAGAGAACAGGTACTTAAATTTGACTTAAACGCTCTAAAATTAACACCCAACTCCCTACCTATTTGTCAATAGCTTTATTGCCTAAAGTAGAAATCAGCAACAGAAAGGTCTTTCTGTTGCTGAAAACTCAGCATCACTAGCCAAAAGCAAATTTGAAGTTCGGTATTTTCCTGAGGGTTGAAAGCTAACTATTCTCCAGCCGGACTGACTTCTGTTTCAAAACCATAGGGGCTAATTTCTGTCCAGGTACCTGTGCCATCGTTATAACTTAACGGGTTACCACTTGGACTATAGTAGGTCGTCCCTGAGTCAGGAGAATTGGGCAACATGAAGGTCCCATCGCCATTGGGGTCTTGATAGCCAGATTGTTCCCAAATGACTCCGTTTATAAAATCGCCATTATCTACTGTGGGCATCGGATATCCTTCAAGTGATCCTGTAGGCGTATAACTACTATCCAATCCTGGCATACCTCCTGGCACAGATGGCATGGGTGATTGCACTCCACCTGCGTTCGCTTGCGCCCTCTGAAAACTTAGACCCGCATAAATCAGGGTATTTGCGTCGGCAAAGCTAATTTGCATAGGTGCTGAACTACCCAGTTGAACAGGATTGGGTTGGCACTGCATGTAGCAAAACTGAGGAGATTTTTCGGTTGTGTTTTCGGTTAAATTACTATTTGCGTCTAAGGTATAAGTGCCACCATAACTTGACATAAGGGCTTGTCCATTTAAGAGCCTCCGAATATCAAAGCGGCCATCAGCAGTGTAGGTAAGCACAATAAGTACACTATCCCCTTGCTGGGTACGCTCAAGAAATTGCCAGGAACCCACAAGTGGGCTCTGCCCTGTATTTGCCTGCGTTTGTCCTGTAGATGGCGTGGTTGTAGATAGGGTCGTTGCGCTTGGGGTAGCAGTTTGGTTATTTAGACGTTGCCAAGTGATATTAAACATTTGTCCACTCGAGGGGTCTTGCAAAGTCACCACAAACGTATCTGGACCTTGCACACTCACACGGCTCACCGTCATGCTTGGGCCATCATTGGCCATACACTGACTTTGCATACAAATTTGTGGTGATTTATTACTTTCTTGCTGGGTTAAGGTGCCGTCAGGGGCAAGACTATATTGACCTTCCCAAAATGCTGCGAGTTGACCTTGGATATACATCTCTTCACGGTAACGTCCATCTGGCAAGGCTTGAAAAATACCGGTTGCAGGGGCTAAACCCTGACCAAGCTCGATACTGGTTTGCCAGGTACCTACAATGGGGCTCGCCACCTGTGCAAAAACAGTACAAAGACCTAAGGTAAATAGCATTATAAAGTGTTTAAAAGTTTTCATAGCTTGCTCCTTTACATTCCGCAGATTTGGTATCTGCTTGATAGTTAGAGTTTAGAAAACGGACACTTAAATTCTACTTAAATCCTAAAAAGTCAAGCAAAAACTGGAGAGCGTTAAGGCAAAGAAGCCATACTAAATTGAGTACGCAAGGCCGTCTCTAATTGGTCTTCCACATCAGTATTGCGTGGAACACTGCTGATATAGGTCTGCACAACACCCTCAGCCACAGCACTAAAGGCTACATTCAGGCGCAATTCAGGTGACGTTACACCACCAAAAAGACCCAAGATAGCTACCCCTGTCGTAGCCGAAGCGCGGCAGGCAACAAAACTATCCCCAATGGACTCGATGTTCATATAGTTGTAGCCTAAAATCGTAATCGTGGGACACGCAGCCACCACAGAAGTAACCATGTCTTGAACCGTTCCATGTAATTGAATAGGCGGTCTAGCGGCAGCAGGGGTACAAGCAGTTAGTAGTACAAGGATAGAAAGGACGATAAAAGAGTTTAGGGTTTGATTTTTCTTAAACATGTCGGTCCTCCTTAAGCACCATGAAGCGCAAAAATTGGACTCGAGAAATCTCGAGTCCTGTGTTGCAGCAATAACCTTGAATTACTGCCCTTGATTAACCGGATACATCCAACCTGTGTTATTAGGGTCAACCCAGTAATACTGCCCGGAATTATCCACATAGTATTGTTGACCGTTGTAGGTGTTATAACTCTCAGGCTGCCAACCAAAAGGAAGAACCTCACTGCCCTGATAACCAAAATCTTGAGGACCAGTGTAAGTAGCATTGCCCATTAGAATGTTGCCAGATTCGTTCATATTTTCGGAAAAACCACCGACGTAGTTCCCGTAAGCATCTTGGTATCCTTGCTGAGCATTCTGTACACCTTGCCAAGCTTGCTGTTCGGCGGCAATGTTAGCTTGGTTTTGTTTAGCCCAAGCACCACCATCGGTAAAGCCATTGGTACTTACATAGTTCAGGGCGTATTCTTCAAATGAACCACAATACCCACCAGTGTAAAGGCATTGCTGATAGGCAGCCTGAATTTCTGGACCCCTTTGTTGCATAGCACTTTGCATAACACCATCAAGTGCATATTGGGTTTGCTGCATTTGACCTGCTAGAACCGCATTAAGGTCTATTCCTGTAAAGTCTTGGGCTGAGGCTAAACCGATGAAAACAAAAAGGCTGCTGAGGGTGGCGGTTAGGGTTTTGATGCTTTTAGTGAACATGCCTGTTCCTCCTTGATACTTCCTAGCTATCTGCTAGGGATGATTAAAGTGTAAAAAAGCAGAGCTTAAATTTTACTTAAATGGGTTTGAAAACCAAGATAATCCTTCAAAATCTAAGCAACAAAGTTTCAAAACGGTCACAGTTCTTTCCTATTAAACTTGTACAATAGACCTAACTTATGATTGGTTTTCGTCCAAAAACCAGTGACTTGTACCTAGAAAGGCCCCGCCTCTTAAACCTTTTGCCAGACAGCGAAGGTTATGTAGTCTGGCTAGAAGCTCCCTATGGTTATGGCAAAAGTGTCTTGACCAGTCAGTGGGCGGAAAGCCTCGAGTCTCAGTGGCGCATCTTGTGGCTGGCTTCGGGTGGCTGGGATATAAAAGTAGCTCTCGAGAAACTGCTCGAGTTACCGCCTGAAACACCTTGGGGTATGCTCCTAGATGACCTTTGGAAAGAACCGACCCTACTGGTAATAGAAGACCTCGAGGGCTTTGAAGACTTAAATCCTCTTCTAAAAGACGTACGAGGCTTACTGCTTATAGCTAGCCGCAACACCCTTCCCTATCAGGAATTACCTAGACTCAAAACCCAAGGGCGACTCGTTCACGTACAAGCCAAACAGCTTGCCTTTACCCCAGACGAAGCCAAGCCTCTTTTTCATGATGAAAAAAGTGCAAAGCAGGCCTGGGAACGTTCGCAAGGGTGGTCGCTGCCACTTCATTTTTCTGCGCTAACCGGCGAATCCCCTGACGCAGAGGCCCTACTCGAGGGTATTCAAGAAAGCCTCTCCGATGAAGCCTGGAAAGAGGCTCTTTTCCTAGCTGCGCTTCCTTATCTGCCAACCTCATCTCAAAATGAATACAGCCAAGAACTTATCAAATCAGGTTTTGTGCAACAACTCGAGGCAGGTTTACGACTACACTCGATGACGGCAGAAACTATTTTTAGAGATTATCTCGAGGCTTGTACCCATATTGTTCAGAATAATTTGCATCGTTTGCCCCCACGCTTGCAAGCTGAAGCCTGTGAACGCCTTAGTTTAACCCAAGAGTTAGCTCAGTTACTCGAGACCAATCAGTTTTCGCACCAAGACCCCGAAGCTCTTTTGCGCTGGGACGCTCTAGTTGGTGGTGACCGTGGTGTGCAGCGCAGTACCGGTGTAGGCTGGTCACTCTGGACACTGGGGCGAGAAGAAGAAGCGCTCGAGGTTCTTTTTGAAACAGCAGCTCTTCCTAACCTCAGCCCAGACGAACGCCTCTCGATTTATAAAAATATGGTGTGGGTCTTGCCCAAAAACATGCCTTTGATGAAGCCAAAAAAGTTGAGGCTCTGGCTGAGCCCTATATTAAGCAAGCCAACCCTGAGCAAGCCGGACGTTATCTGAACAATCTCTTTTTAGTTTATTTTGAACTTGGTGACTGGCCACAGTGTGAAACTGTCTTACAGCGAGCTTTACAGGCTTATCCGCCTCATAGCCCTTATCGCGCCATTGCTACAGGTAACCTGGCCATCACTCGCTGGCATCATCAGGGTGATATTGACGGACTACTGCTCGAGCGTGCCAAGATGCTTGCCACCAACCGCACTCTTAATCAAAACAATGTACCTGGCGATATCTTGCAACTTGCTGAACTGCAAACATTTTTAGGTCAAACCAATAAAGCCCTCGAGTTACTGAACGATGTTGATAGCTACTACAAAACCAATCCACGCTGGACACTTGAAGCCGAAGCCCTTAAAGCCTATCTCGAGAATACCCCAGAAACCTTTCCCAGACTGCTCAACCAGGCCAAACCCTGGGAGCGCAGCTTGCAACAGCGCATCCAATTTTTTTGGGCCAGGACCTTGCGACTAACCTCATCTGAAAAGGCCCTCAAGGTCTTAGAAAATACCGATGAGTCCTGGGCAAATATAGAAAAGGCTTTGGCTATTAAATCTCAAAACCATAAAGAAGCCCTCAGCATTTTAGGAATCGCTCCTGAAAAAAGTACCATCATGGAACTGCGGCTGTATTATCATGCAGCACGTTTTGAAATCACTGGGGAACCTAGCGACTTACAAAGCTTTTTAGATTTAACCCTCGCTTCTGAACGTTTGTTGCCTGGGTTTATTGCTTTAGAAAACCTTCCCAAAGACCAACCTAAATTAAGTGCGATCTATGACCTTTCTGAAGTCTTAGCCTCAAGTTGGCAAGAAGCGATTTTTTACCGCCACCATGAGATTCCTAGTCTAGAAATCAATTTGCTAGGGCAAGTTCAGGTCAATGTATTAAACAAAGCTATTGACTTAACAGACCGCCACAAAGCCATTCTGGCATTACTAGCTTTAGGCTATGATCGTGAAACCATTGGCGAAGCCATCTGGCCAGAAACCGATAGCAAGAAAGTCTTGAATAACTTGCACGTGCAACTCAATCTACTCAGGAAAATACTCGAGCCTTGGGGAATCAAAACTTATCTCACTGAAGACGGTTTAGCAAGAACCACGACTGATATTGGACACCTTAAAGAAGCACTCAAGCAAAATAATATCAACGCAGTTTTACAACTTTATCAAGAGCCGCTTGCACCAGGTGTTGACTTGCCACTTTTAGATGAAGCCAGAGAATCTTTGCGTGAAGAAGTTATTACCTGTTTCTTTGAAGCTGCTCAACATACAAACGATGGTGTTGATTATCTAGAGCGATTACTCGAGCTTGATCCCTTACATGAAGAAGCCTTGCAACTGCTGCTCCAAAGACTTATTTCACGTGGGCGTAAGCGTGAAGCTGTCAAACGGTATCAAAGTTTTGCTACTAAGTTAAAAACCGAAATGGGACTCGAGCCTTTGGAAGAGACTCAAGTCCTGCTAGAAAACTAATACTGTTTGACTAAAATGTTAGTGGATGTACCATCACTTTCATCCCAAGCCACGATTGGATTATTGTTTGACTTGAGGATAAGAGCAGGACGTTGGGCAGTTTGACTGAGCGTTTTGTCTAGCGCACTGGCGCTTACATTGGCCCATTTACTACCCGTCCAGCGTTTGACATAGACATTATAGTTAGTGCTACTTCCCTCTTGCCAGGTGACCACTGGATTGTTGTCAGAGCGAAGGTCGAGGGCAGGACGCAGAGCTTCATTGGCGGCAACCTTGTCTACGACCCCACCGATTGAAGTCCAAGCTGAACCCGTCCATTGTTTGACATAGATGTTGCCTACTTCTTCCCAAGCCACCACAGGCAAAGTATCAGAACGGATAGCAAGAACAACATCTTTAGCGTTTTGGGAAGCTGTCGTGTCAAGGGTTGTTCCTAGGGCAACCCAAGCAGAACCATTCCATTCTTTGGCGTAGACATTGGTCGAACTGCCGTCATTTTCGTACCAGGCTACGATAGGATTGTTATCAGATTTCAAAGCCAAAGAAGGACGAGAAGCTATATTGGCAGCATTGATGTCTAAAGGTGTCGTACCAAAAGGTGAAGACCACACCGAAGAAGGAACATTGCCATTAGCTTTTTTAACTAGGATGTTACCATTTTCTGCATACGCCACCACAGGTAAATTTACTGCATCTAAAACCAAAGAAGGGGTAATCGCACTATTGGATAAGACGGTATCCAAAGCACTATTACTGACATTCACCCAGGAGCTATTATTCCATTTTCTAACATACACATTATTGTTTTCTTGGAAGGCGACAATAGGGCGATTAGTAGTTTGCATGGCAATCGAGGGATTCTCGGCATTATTCGCTAAAATTCTATCTACTGCACTTCCTAATGTACTCCAGGCTGAACCGCTCCACTCTTTGACATAAACATTGTTCGAGCTGCCGTCAAACTCTTGCCACGCCACGACGGGAAGGTTGTTGCTCTTACGGGCGATGGACGCATTGGTGGCACTTTGCGGGGTACTGTTATCTAAAGCGTCACCCAAGGGTTGAAAGACGTTGGTGACGTAGCGCTTGACGTAAAGATTGTAGTTAAACCCAAAAGGAGGCTCTGACTCTTGCCACGCTACAGTCAAGCTACCATTGACCAAGGAGACAGAAGCATAGCTCGTACCCCCGGCAAGGTTTATATCGAGCGGAGTCGTGCCAACAGGCTGCCAGTTACTGCCTGTCCACTTTTGGACGTAGAGGTTATTACCTGAGCCATCCCCTTCCTGCCACGCCACCGTTGGATTGCCTAAACTATCGAGGGCCAGGGAAGGGAAGGCGGCAGGACTAAATGAGGCACTCGAGCCGCTCAACACACCTGAGCCAACAATGACCCAGCTAGAACCATTAAAACGTTGTACATAGATGTTGTAGTTAGTGCCATCAGATTCGTCCCAAGCCAGGGTTGGATTACCTGAACTGTCAAGGGCAAGCGAGGGGTGGAAGGCAAAACTACCTGAGGCACTCGAGCCGCTCAACATTCCAGAACCAACATTCACCCAGGAACTGCCATTAAACCGTTGCACGTAGATGTTGTTGATACCATCATATTCAACCCACGCCACCATTGGATTATCTGAACTGTCAAGAGCAACGGAGGGAAATTGGGCATCACTACCCGAGGCACTCACAGCACTCAACACACCCGTGCCAACCGTGACCCAGCTAGCTCCGTTAAAGCGTTGTATGTAGATATTTTCGACAGAACCATTAGATTCTTTCCATGCCACCACAGGATTACCTGAACTGTCCAGAGCCAGAGAGGGATGGTAGGCATTACTATTTGCGGCATTCGAGCCGCTCAACACACCCGTGCCAACAGTGACCCAGCTAGTTCCATTAAAGCGTTGCACATAGATGTTGGAGACAGTGACAGTACCCTCGAGATCAAATTCCCGCCACACCACCACCGGATTACCTGAACTGTCTAAAGCAAGCGAGGAGTCGTAGGCAGTACTAAACCCGTCACTCGAGCCACTTAAGGCATTGCCCACATTCGTCCAGGTCGTACCATCCCACTTTTTGACACGAATGTTGAAGTCTGTACCATCAAATTCAGAGAAGGCGACGGTGTTGCTCGTGCCATCACCAGCAAGCGAGCCTTTAATTGTTGTATTGAATACTGTTCCCACCACCCCACCCAGTTGTTGCCAGTCGTTGGCTTGGGGTTCTAAGTTAATCGGTGCCTGAGGTGTGGTTGGCACACCGCAGGCGGTGAAGAGAAGCAGCGTCATTAAGTAACTAGCTAAGATGGATATACGCTTCACGGGTTCCTCCTTAAAACTAAGGGCAAAAAGGTTGTTGTAAAAGATGACGTTAGGTAGGTTTTTCATCGTACCTTCCTTTCACCTTGTAGCATAAAAAAGAGCCACTTAAATTTTACTTAAATGGCTTCTTCAGGAATACAAAGACGCTCGAGACAAAAAGAGGCTCGAGTCTCCTCGAGCCTTACTAAACGTTTAAGCCTTTCACGACCTTCATACAAGATCGAGGTCAAGGTCTATATTTCCAGAGTACGTCTTGGGAACTTGGGTTATCCGTCGCCCTGAAATACAAAGTGGTATTGACAACAGCGAAGTAACTAGGAAATGACGAGCCACTGCCGGGAGCAATGTCTTTGATCATTTTCGTACCCACAGCCGTGCCGTCAGACTTCCAGAGTTCATAACCGTTCGCACCATTACTTGCGCCAAAGTAGAGGATGCCGTTAAGGTATGTGAGGTAAGTAGGATATGACCAGGTTATGCCGGGAGCAATATCCTTGACCAGCTTCGTACCCGCAGCCGTACCATCTGATTTCCATAACTCGAGTCCACTCACACCGTTATCTGCGTCAAAGTAAAGGATCCCGTTGACATCCGTAAGTTGCTCAGGACTCGATGACGCACCCGTGCCAGGAGCAATATCTTTGACCAACTTTGTACCCGCAGCCGTGCCGTTTGATTTCCAAAGCTCGAGACCGTTCACGCCGTTATCGGCCACAAAGTAGAGCGTACCATTGACATTGACAAGCCAAGCAGGAGACGACGGACCGCCCCCAGGATAAATATCCTTGACCATCTTTGTCCCTGCGCTGGTGCCGTCTGACTTCCATAATTCCGTGCCGTTCGCACTAGTGAATGCCGCAAAGTAAAGGATACCGTTGACATTGGTGAGGTCGGAAGGGATTGAACCATTAATAGGATCAATATCTTTGACCAACTTCGTACCCGCAGCCGTGCCATCTGACTTCCAAAGTTCAAAACCGTTCACACCGTTATTTGCCACAAAGTAAAGGATGCCATTGACGTTCGTGAGGTAAACTGGGGTTGAGTTACCCATACCAGGATTAATATCCTTGACCATTTTCGTACCTGCGCTGCTGCCATCTGACTTCCATAATTCCGTGCCCTTCACACCGTTATTTGCCGCAAAGTAAAGGATGCCGTTGACGTTCGTAAGGGGAGAAGAAAACATTGAGTCACTTGCGCCAGGGTTAATATCTTTGACCATGACCGTACCTGCGCTGGTGCCATTAGATTTCCAAAGTTCAAAACCGTTCACAGAGTTATAGGCCACAAAGTAAAGGGTGCCGTTGACATCCGTGAGGGAAAATGGGGTTGACCCACCAGACCCAGGAGCAATATCCTTGACCAATACCGTACTCGCATTCGTACCTGTTGACTTCCACAACTCTGAACCGTGCGTCGTATCGTAGGCAGCGAAATAGAACTTCGTGCCTACCGCCGCAAGGTCTCTAGGGCTATCAAATCCCGAGCCAACCTTCACAGGCCCCACCGAGGCAGGTTCTAGCTCTGGACTCAAAGGTGCGTTTGTCGTACAAGCAGCCAGGAAAAGTGACAGGAATACAAGGCTCAATAACCAGATGGGGTTTCCACCAGCTTTTGCTAGTTTGGGTAGGAACGGGATAGGTCGGGGAGTTCGGATTGTCTTCATTATGCCTCCTTAGTTACTTCCTCATTAGGGTACAAAGGAGTCACTTAAATTTTACTTAAATGCTTGGAGACTAAGGTGATTTTGTTGCAGAAACTTGTTTTATGCGGGCGTGAATGCAAGGCAGTTAAATTTTGCAAAGAAGCCAAAAGAAGAAATGGGACTCGAGCCTTTGGAAGAGACTCGAGTCCTGCTAGAAAACTAATACTGTTTGACTAAAATGTTAGTGGATGTACCATCACTTTCATCCCAAGCCACGATTGGATTATTGTTTGACTTGAGGATAAGAGCAGGACGTTGGGCAGTTTGACTGAGCGTTTTGTCTAGCGCACTGGCGCTTACATTGGCCCATTTACTACCCGTCCAGCGTTTGACATAGACATTATAGTTAGTGCTACTTCCCTCTTGCCAGGTGACCACTGGATTGTTGTCAGAGCGAAGGTCAAGGGAGGGTCTTAATGCCACATTCGCTATAACTCTGTCTAGCGCACCACCAATAGAAGTCCAGGCAGAACCCGTCCATTGTTTGACATAGATATTTCCTACTTCTTCCCAGGCTACCACCGGACGATTGTCAGAACGAATGGACAGAACCACGTCTTTAGCATTTTGTGAAGCCACCATGTCTAGTGTCGTTCCTAATTGAACCCAGGCTGTACCATTCCATTCTTTTACATAGATATTTGTTGAGCTACCAACATTTTCATACCAGGCTACGATAGGACGATTGTCAGATTTGAGAGCTAAAGAAGGACGAGAGGCCACATTGGCAGTAGTGATGTCTAAGGATGCTGTTCCGTAAGGTGAAGTCCAGACTGAGGAAGCAACGACACCGTTGGCTTGCTTGACTAAGATATTGTTATTTTCGACATATGCCACAACAGGCAAGTTGGCACTGTCCAAGGCTAGAGAGGGGGTAATGGCATTACGAGACACAATACTCTCAACTTGTACCCCAATATTGACCCAGGCTGTACCACTCCATCTCCTGACATAGACATTGTTGTTCTCTTGAAAGGCTACTGTTGGACGATTATCACTTCGCATGGCTATGGAGGGATTCTTGGCATCGCCTGCTATTCTGTCTAAAACGCCACCTAAAGCACTCCAAGTTGTTTCTGTCCACTCTTTCACATAAACGTTATTTGAAGTCCCATCAAACTCTTGCCAGGCCACCACTGGATTATTGTTGCTCTTGCGAGCGATGGATGCAGTGTTGGCATTTTGTGAAATGGTGGTGTCCAAGGTGTCGCCCAGGGGTTGCCAGGCGTTGCTGAGGTAGCGTTTGACATAGATGTTGTCAGAGATACCATCAAATTCATTCCAACTGACCACTGGATTTCCAGAACTGTCCAGAGCTAGGCTGGGGTTGGCGGCAAATTGGTTAGTATTGGCATCAAGAAATGTACCCAGTTGTACCCAGCTACTGCCATTCCAGCGTTTGACATAGATGTTGGCGGAAGTGCCATCCAATTCTTCCCAACTGACCACAGGATTGCCAGAACTGTCTAGAGCCAGGCTGGGGTTGGCGGCAAATTGGTTAGTATTGGCATCAAGAAATGTACCCAGTTGTACCCAGCTACTGCCATTCCAGCGTTTGACATAGATGTTGAAGGAAGTGCCACCATCTTCATACCAACTAACCACAGGATTACCAGAACTATCCAGAGCCAGGCTGGGGTTGAAGGCATTTTGGTTAGCATTGAAATCCAGAATGCCACCCAATTGAACCCAGCTACTACCATCCCAGCGTTTGACATAGATGTTTCTGGAAGTACCATTTTCATACCAACTGACCACTGGATTGTCAGAACTGTCCAGTGCTAGGCTGGGGTTGGCGGCATCTTGGTTAGTATTGGCATCCAGAATGCCACCCAGTTGAACCCAGCTACTACCATCCCAGCGTTTGACATAGATGTTGAAGGAAGTGCCATCCCATTCATTCCAACTGACCACCGGATTTCCAGAACTATTTAGGGCTAGGCTGGGGTTGAGGGCACCCCGGTTAGTATTGACATCCAAGAAAGTACCCAGTTGAACCCAGCTACTACCATCCCAGCGTTTGACATAGATGTTGAAGGAAGTGCCATCCCATTCATTCCAACTGACCACCGGATTTCCAGAACTATTTAGGGCTAGGCTGGGGTTGCGGGCATTTTGGTTAGTATTGGCATCCAGGAATGTACCCAGTTGTACCCAGCTACTGCCATTCCAGCGGTTGACATAGATGTTGTTGGAAGTGCCATCCCATTCATCCCAACTGACCACCGGATTGCCAGAGCTGTCTAGAGCCAGGCTGGGGTTGCGGGCATTTTGGTTAGTATTGGCATCCAGAAAAGTACCCACTTGTTGCCAGTAGTTGGCTTGGGGTTCTAAATTAATCGGTGCCTGAGGTGTGGTTGGCACACCGCAGGCGGTGAAGAGAAGCAGCGTCATTAAGTAGCTAGCCAAGATGGATATACGCTTCATGGGTTCCTCCTTAAGGTGAGGGCAAAAAGGTTGTTGTAAAAGATGACGTTAGGTAGGTTTTTCATCGTACCTTCCTTTCACCTTGTAGCATAAAAAAGAGCCACTTAAATTTTACTTAAATGGCTCTGGAACTCTGCGGCTTTTCTGCGAGAAACTGTGTCCTGTAGGCGCGAATTCCAGCTATGCTCTCAAAGATTGGTAAATCTAAAGGCTCGAGTCATGACTCGAGCCCTGCTTAATACCTAAAAAGCTAGAAATTTCTAAAATCCAACACCAGTACATTTATCATCTTTTCCAAGCAGGACTTCAGTTCTTTTGCGCAAGACCTGAGCAAAGACCTAGCGAATCCCTACCGTATAAAAACCACTCGAGTTTGAGACACCTCTTACTAATATAAAGTATGTACCTGCCGAGGGGAAGTTATAAACAATCTGCGAACAGTTAGCAATTCCAGAATTATTATTGCTTGTCAGCAAAGTACCCGAGGCATTATAAAGATCGAGAATGGTATCCAAGCGACCTGCACAGTTCAACGTCTCGAGGGTACGACTACCCGAACTAGGAATCAGCAGCTTGAAGTAATCGTGATTGGTGGTTATGACTTGACCATTCATAAAAGTACCGAACAGTAAAAGGTTGTTGGTTGTAGTGCTGTTATTGGGTTCGACCTCAGTTGGTGTACCGGTGGTGATATTGGCTGTCACTATGCCTGAAGCATTGACGGCTGTAGGGACGGCTGAACCACCAAACGCACCTGCTTTCTCTGCGGAACCTTGAGTGTCATCTCTTGTATCGAGATAGGCCTGCACGTAGTAGCTGCCTGCGGCAACATTGGTAAAGCTGTAATTATCGCTTGAGTTGGCATCTCGAGTAGCTACCAATTGACCTGTAGAAGCGTTATATAAGCGCACCACTGCCGTGTCGGACAAATCAAGTGCTGCATCTACTTGAATGCGTGACTTGGTAATGCCATTACGCGAATCAGTAATTGAAGTACCAGTAGTTTGTAAACGAGTTAAAATCTGAGTTACCGACTCACTGGGGAAACGCTGTTTCATAACTGCCCAGGCACCCGCCACATGAGGTGCTGCCATTGAGGTTCCTTGAAAGTTCTCAAACCCGCCACCAGGCACCGAAGAGTTAATCCAGCGACCTGGAGCCAGCAGACTAAGAAAACTGGCACTATTGGAGAAACTTGATACTGAGTCAGTCAGGGTTGCTCCACTACTACCATCATTGGTTGAACCGACGCTGACAGCAGTAGATATACAAGCAGGTGCTTCCAAAGCATTTGTAAATCCGCTATTACCCGAAGAAATCACCGTGGCAATACCGGCTGAACGCAGGTTATCAATAATCAATTTGCGGCTATCGGTATCACAGTTAGAGAAAAACTGCCCACCACCCAAGCTCATATTTGCTGATGCGATACTAAAGCTATTCCGAAGTGCGTAAACCCTTTCGAGGCCTTTTATCTGATCAGAGGTCCAGGTAAGAGCACATGTACCTGAGTAGCCGAAATCAGCGCAGATGTCAGCATCAAAAATAGAAAAGACCTGAATGCCGATGATACTGGCATCTCTGGCAACGCCATTAAAGCTAGTACCATTACCCGCAGCAATACCCGCTACATGTGTACCATGATCACAACTATTAGCAGCCGTGCAGGGTGCAGCCGAACCGGTTCCGGTTTGCGCCCAGGCCCCGCCTCCGGTATCAGTTCCTCCAGGGCAGGCTTTAGTCGAGGGAAAACTCCCACCTGTGATAGAACTTGAATAACAGGCTTCGGAAACAACCCGACCACTCAAAAAGCTATGCGTGCGGTCAACCCCAGTGTCGAGAATGGCTACAGCCTGACCACTTCCTGCAAAACCGGCTGACCATGCTGCTGGCATACCAATAACTCCTGTACTTTCGGCCAGGGTTGGGGGAACGGCTATATCCTCTTCGATCCAGACCACGTTAGGGTCATTTCTAAGAGACTGCAAAGCGGCTGCGTCTACTTCCATAGCAACAAGCGGCACAGTTTGGAAACGTGTGATGCGACTTACTTGCGTGCTATAACGCTTGAGGAGCGACGTTTGCATTTGCTGTATGTCCTGGCGTTGATTGGTGGCCGTGGTGGCAGAAAGAGCTCCTTCAGGTCTAAATCCTACCGCCAAAGTCAGGATGACCCGCACCCGTCCTTGAGTAGCAGCCTGCGCCACTAAGTCGTCAAACTGATTCTTTTTGGCACTTTCACTATAGTTGTAAGCATATACCATTGCCTCTTGATTAGCCACGATAGAAGGGGCCGAACCTCGAGTAATTTTTCCCCGAATGGTCGCTGTCACTGACGGGGTTTGCCAGTACATCCCATCAGCATTCACTGGACTCACAAAATTTGTTCCCTTAATCAACGCACCCGAAGTCAGGTTTTTGCTAAAGACATTGAAGCTGTTACTTACCCGCAGACCATAGGTTATAAAGTTTCCCTCTCGAGTCAAATGCGGATGTCTAATAACCGTGGTGCTCGAGACAGCAGTAGTAATAGCCGTGGTGCTTAGGTTTTTAACCCTGACCTCATAACCCGAAGTAGTATTGCGTAACCAAGCTACTTTATTACCCGTATCATCAGGGCTAGGATGATTGAGCGTTAAGGCTTCTGTATGGACGCTTAGGTAGGTGTTAGCTGAGATACTGTGCAGCATAATTCGGTATGAACCCATACTCAAAAGCCTGATAAAAGCAATATAGCTACCGTTGCCGCTAATACTTGGTTCAAACTGATCAAGCGAGCTCGCTAACCTTTGCTCGACAAAACTTGTCGAAGTGCTGTAAATACGATAATACACAGCCTTTTGACCAGTGGTTCCCAAACCTTCAAAGGCTACTCGGTTCCCGTCTGCACTCGAGGAGACGTTGATATCAATGGTGTTGTTGTTGGTAAGCTGCGTCACCGCCAAAGTATTGATATTCAGCTTGTAGATTTCAAAGTCACTGGTTGCGCTAGTGGTCTCTCGAGCACTAAAGTAAACAATGGTTCCACCAGCATTTCCCGCAACCGAATTTAGGATGCGTTGACCTTGATACACCAAGGTATTTGTATCGGTACTTTGGTTAAACCTATAGATCGCCCATTGGTTGGCTGCACTGGTATCTCTTACAAAATAATAGATAAACCCGCTAGCTCCCGGAAGTACGGCGGCCGGTGATAAAATTTCAGCTTGGTAATCAGGAAGTGCTGTCACTTCGCCATCGGCAATTTCGCCAATGTCCACTCCACTAATGTCACTGGTTGGCCCCACCTCTAATTGAGCTTTGTCTAAATCTGTATCAGAAAAAAGGGCTGGGGCTTGCTTGTGATGAGGCGATACACCTTGCTGACAAGCAACAAGTATAAACATAGCAACAAGACAAACACCAAGTTTGAAACGTTTCACATAATCCTCCTAGAAAAGATAAGAATGGTCGTCAATTTAGCGGTTAAATGAGGCACACATGCCATAAAGCGTGTTGGGCTTCCCTCCTTGTACCTAGAATGGTTACTAGGGTTGAATTTCATTCTAGAGAGAAGGCACTTAAATTTTACTTAAATTCAAAATACCTTCAGATAAAACCAGATAAAAACTGGCTTAAAAGAGCTTCAAGGAGTTATCAATCCAAGAGAATCTTTACAACATTTTAGCAAAACACACCAAACGCTCTATCTCTTCATAACCAAGAGCCTTGTGCGCTTGGATGCTCACATCGTTCTCGAGCCAGGTATCACTAGCTATTTCTGTAAACCCTTGATCTTTGGCCCATTTTTCAGCAGCTTGAACAAGCAAACGTCCTACTCCTTGTTTTTGTTGTTCAGGGTCAACATACCAACCTTCAATATAGGCCACTGGTGAGGTTTCGCAGCCTTCAGCATAAGAGCGAGAATCTACTTCGATAAATCCACAAATATTTCCCTCTACTGTTTTGGCCACCATGACGATGTGATTTGGCTTGGGCTGAGAGAAGTAACGCTCGAGGTCTTCACTATGACCATCATATTCGGACCACAAAGCCTGACGCATCCTTAACCATTCAGATTTGTCAGAAGGTTGTACTGGGTGTATAGTCATCGTTTCAATTTAATATCTCACTGGCTTGCCCTTTGTATTCTGAAGCGACTTTATCCGTATAGTCAATACGTGAAAATGCTGTTAGAGTAGTAAATACAATTAGATAGCTTAACAATAATGGCATATTCACGGAGGATACATGACCAAACCCAGACTTAATCGCTTCTTAGCTCGAGATGGCAAATGCTTTGATGTGGCCATTGACCACGGTTTCTTTGGCGAAAGCAGTTTTTTAGACGGCATTCAAAACATGGAAAAAGCCATCAAAGCCGTAGTTAAAGCAGGCCCTGATGCAATTCAGCTTTCAGTAGGGCAAGCCCCTATTCTGCAAGCTATGCCTGGCAAACAAAAACCCGCCTTGGTTTTACGCACCGATGTCGCCAATGTTTATGGTAAAACCTTGCCCAACAAACTCTTTAGCCTGATGATTGAAGATACTGTTGAGCAAGCATTGCGGCTAGATGCTGCTTGTTTATGTATCAACCTCTTCATGCTACCCAATCAACCCGAAGTTCACGCAGCATGTATTGCCAATATCAACAAACTTAAACCTATCGCTGACCGTTTTGGTATGCCCATGATGGTTGAACCTCTGGTCATGCAAGACAATACTAAAGGTGGCGGCTATATGGTGGATGGCAACATAGATAAAATTAAAGCTATGGTGCGCCAAGCTGTAGAACTAGGAGCCGATGTCATCAAGGCTGACCCCTGTGATACCCCTGAAGATTATGATCAAGTCATTGAAGTGGCTGGACGCATCCCAGTATTGGTACGCGGTGGTGGCAAAGTATCTGATGAAGAAATTTTTAAGCGCACAGAAGCTATTATGAAAACTGGAGCCAAAGGCATCGTTTACGGACGCAATGTGATTCAACACCCTAACCCAACTGGCATGACCAAGGCATTGATGGCTATTGTTCATAAAAATGCAAGTGCTAAAGAAGCTATGTCTATTTTGAAAGGAGAATAAAAAGCAATGAGCAATGAGCAATGAGATAATAGTACCTGATTATAATCCCTCATTACTCATTGCTAGTTGCTCATTAACTTATGAAAGAGCTACGTTTTGGCATTATTGGACTTGGGCTGATGGGCAAAGAATTTGCTAGCCTCTCAGCACGCTGGTTTCATCTCACAGATATGAATGTCAAGCCAGTGATTACTGCCGTGTGTGATACCAATGAAAAAGCAGTCAAGTGGTTTACAGATAATTTACCAAGCATTACCTTTACAACTGCAAACTATAAAGAGTTATTAGCCAGAGATGATGTTGACGCAGTTTACTGCGCCGTGCCCCACAATTTACACCAGCAGTTTTATAGCGACATTATAAAAGCAGGCAAACATCTCTTGGGGGAAAAACCTTTTGGTATTGATAAAGCCGCCAATGATGCAATTAACAAAGTCATCTCAGAACATCCAAATGTCTTGGTGCGTTGTTCATCAGAGTTTCCATTTTTTCCTGGGGCAGCAGAAGTGATTAAAGCCATTAGGGAAAACAGCTTCGGGCGAATTATTGAAATAGAAGCAGGCTTACTGCATTCATCTGATATGAATCCAACAAAAGCCATCAACTGGAAGCGCATGATTGACATAAACGGTGAATACGGTTGTATGGGTGACTTGGGAATGCATGTAGTTCATATCCCTGCACGGTTTAATTGGAAACCACAAAATATTTCTGCCAGACTTTCCAATATTGTCACTGAACGACCTGATAGCAAAGGAAATATAGTTCCTTGTGAAACCTGGGATAACGCTACTATTACTGGAGATGTAAACCATGACGGTTACACCTTCCCCATGACCTTGCATACCAAACGCATTGCGCCCGGTGAAACAAACACATGGTTTATCAAAGTTTTAGGCATGAAACGCTCAATAGAATTTAGTACTAAATATCCCAAGACACTAAAAGTCCTCGAGTACAATGGTGGTCTCCAAGCTTGGCAGCACATTGACTTAGGCTACACACCGCCGTACAACACAATTACAGGAAATATTTTTGAATTTAGTTTTAGTGATAGCCTCTTGCAGATGTTCGCAGCCTTTTGTGATGAAGCTGCAAACGGACGCGAGAATATGAAACAGCCGTTCTACTGCGCCACACCAGAAGAAACAGCAGAGAGTCATAGGATATTTACTGAGTCGCTTGAGTATCACAAAACAAAAGTAAAGGGCAATGAGCAATGAGCAATGAGTGGTTTTGGCTTTATCTCATTGCTCATTGCTTTCAACTCATTGCTTTTTATGGTTGATATCCTCGTCACAGGCCACCTATGCCTAGATGTCATCCCAAATTTCGCACATGGAAATGTTACCTTTAAGCCTGGGCATTTAACCGAAGTAGGTGAAGCCACTTTTGCTACAGGTGGCGGGGTTTCTAATGTAGGCCTTGCGCTTATTCGCTTGGGTGTAAGTACAAAGTTGGTTGGCAAAATTAGCAAAGATTTTTTTGGCGGTGCGATTGTGCGAGTCCTCGAGTCGTATGACCCAGATGCCACTAAGAATTTAATCCTTGAAAAAGAAGGTAGCAGCTCTTATACGCTTGTACTTAATCCACCCAATCATGACCGAACTTTTTTGCATAACCCTGGCTGCAATGATAGTTTTAAGGCAACCGATATTGATTTAGAATCCCTGGGGGCGGCTAAAATTTTCTATTTTGGTTATCCGTCTTTGATGCGAGCCATCCGTGAAGACCCACAAGCCTTTGCACAACTCTACCAAGACGCTCAAGCTCGAGGGCTTATCACTTGTCTGGATATGTCTTTACCTGATGCCAATGGGGATTCAGGCAAAGTAGATTGGAAACATTTTCTCGAGGCTGTCTTACCCCACGTTGATATTTTTATGCCTAGCCTTGAGGAAACATTATTTATGCTAGACCGACCTTTTTATGATTCAAATCAGTGGCAACAAGATATGCCTGCACCTTATTTGCATGATTTGACCCAGCAGATGCTCGAGTTTGGTGTGGCTATTGCTGGGATTAAACTTGGCGAACAAGGGCTTTATTTACATACCGCTTCACAACAAAGACTTGAAACTCTTAGTCATTTAATTCAACCTAATCTTTGGGCTAAGCAAGAATTGTGGTCACCTGTTTTTAAGGTTGATGTCAAAGGAACCGTCGGTGCTGGCGACTCGGCAATTGCAGGGTTTTTAGCTTCGCTCTTAAAAGGTTTAAGTCCTGAAGATGCTCTTACGATGGCTTGTGCTGTGGGGGCGTGTTGTGTTGAAGCCTCTGATGCTAGTAGTGGCATTCGCTCTTGGGAAGAAACAGAAAAAAGAGTAAAGGCTGGATGGACTCGAGGGTTCAAAGATTCACTAAAAAACTGGCAACAGCTTAACAATAGGGTCTACAATAAATAAGCCTCTCCCATTAAATCCGATAAGGATAATTTTGCCAAAAGTCTCCTAAACGTCGTCATTAGGATTAGTAGAATTTGCCTGATGCCTAGTTCTTATTCACAGTATGCGAAGCTGACCGCCACCACACCGTCTAGGACAGCGTTTCTACGGTTTTTAATTTTTCTTCTAGCTAGTAGCGACTCGAGCATTTTTTCGTCTAAGTGAAAGCCGTTGGGGTTGGTTGGCCTCATGGTTATCCTCAACATTTGGGAAATCTACTTCCAGAATCAGCTTTTGAGCAATAAGTCTTGCTCTTAGTAGTGCCATTGGCTTTGCACTAAGCGGCTCGAGTAAAAACCCATAGACGGCATCATTGTCATGCGTTGCATTACCTGTTATCTCAAAGCATTGTCCATTTATGCTTAGTGTGCCGCTTAATTGCCTGTGCTTGTTTAAGTGAAACTCGAGGTCATACATGATGCCATTGACAAAGGTCTCAAAGCTACCTGAAAGCTCGGGTGGGGGCAAGGGTCTACTGATAAAAACAAGTTTTTCTGACATAGCGGCTCCCTGAGCTATGGATACAAGTAAGTAATCGTCAGAATGGGCAGTGCGCTTAGGGTGGTGCTGGTAGCTGAGTGGAACTCGAGCAAGACCGTGTGGTTATTGCTCGAGTACCTTGCGTTATTTCCTGCATTAACTTCCACAACAAGAACTAATGACTTTCTCTCTATCTCCAACCGTCGTTGTAACCATATTTAGCAAGAACAAAATTGGCTTGACTGAAGCCTGAGCCTGTTGACAGGGCTGTCCAAACACCAGCGTCACCAAAACCCACCACATCTTGCCTACCATCCCCGTTAATATCGGCTAAGAATCTGGGGTGCTTTGCTACACGCCAGCCAGAATCATAAGCAAAGTCGGCTATTCCAAAAGTTACCTGTCCAAAAAAACCATCACTATTTGGTTGAGCCCAAAAGACTCCAGCGTTACCAAAACCCACCACATCTTGTCCACCAGCACCATTAATATTTGCTAAGAATCTGGGATGCTTTGTTACTTGCCAGCCTTGATTAACACCAAAATCAGCGAGGACCAGATTTACTCGACCGAAGCCTGAGCCGATGGATAAAGCCGCCCAAGTACCTTCATCACCAAAACCCAACACATCTTGCCCACCATCCCCGTTAATATCGGCTATGAATCTAGGATGACTTCCTACTCGCCAACCTTGATTGAAACCAAACTCGTTAAGCACAAAACTGGCTGGGCTGAAGCCTGAAGCCGTTGATAGTGCCACCCAAACGCCGTCGTCACCAAACCCTACGATGTCTTGTTTCCCGTCTTCGTTAATATCGGCTAGGTATCTGGGATGCTTTGCTACTTGCCAGCCCTGATTGACACCAAATTCCTCGAGCCAGCGACTTGCCGGTGTAAAACCTGGAGCCGTTACTGTACTGGTTGATAACGATACATAAACACCCTCATTTGCAAACCCTACGATGTCTTGCTTCCCGTCACTGTTTACATCTGCTAGGAACCTGGGATGATTTTCTATGCGCCAACCTTGGTTATAGCCAAACTCACTCACCACAAAACTTAGTTGACCAAAGCTCGAGCCCGTTGATAGCGACGTATAAACACCCGCGTCACCAAACCCCACGATGTCTTGCTTCCCGTCACCATTAATATCCCCTAAGAGTCTAAGGTGTTTTTCTGAAAGCCAGCGACCATTGTTATGACTATAATTAGCTACCCAACGGCTTGGTGCAGTAAAGCTGCTGCCTGTTGATAAAGACACATACACACCATCATTGCCAAAAGCCACGACATCTTTCTTACTATCACCATTCACGTCTTCTAAGAATCTAGGGTGTTTGACGATAGGATAAATCGTCAAGATAGCCGTGTTGTCGCCTTGGCTTAATCCTGTGCGTTGTCCGATTCTATTCATGCCGGCTGCTGTGCAACTTACACCTGGAGGTGGGTCAATCGGTACGATTGTGGTTAGTGTGACACCATTAACTTCCTTGCCAAAAGCCGTACAACCATAATGCATAATTGAGGTGAAATCATAAGCACCAATATCAGTAGCACCACTGACGCGCTTCGCAAAATTTGGTCTCCTGTCATCAGGCTCAGTTATAATGTTAGCTGTTAGTATCTTTACATGGCTATCACGGTCTTCGCGCGACTGCTCGTGATAAAGCCCTACTGCATGACCGATTTCGTGGATCAGGGTTCCTCGACCACAATCACCAGTGGGTGTTAATCTAAGCACTTGTCTGCCACCCACACGACCTATCGAAGAAGAACATGCCCCTTCTGAGTTGCCACGTACAAACTCAATATAGTTAGCTTGTGAAGTTCTTGGTACAAAATTAATCGGAGTTTGTTGTTCCCAGTGTGCAATCGCTTCATTGATGTGCTGAACCCCAGCAGTCGTTACATTGCTATTGATTACAAAAGGAATAATGCCACCTGACCAACGACCACTATCTTTAACAATACCTTGAGACTGTAAATCATTTTGAATAAGGTTGCCCTCGGCATCTACTTTGCCCAGAATGATGTCACCTTCAAAGATGGCTTCGCCGCCGATGATTTCATAAACAACTTTTTGGGGTTTATCAAAGCCTGGCAAAAGAACTTCTGCTTCATGCCAACCAGGTGGAAGGCTCAGCTTAGGCTCGGTCACAGGTGTTTGTTGACAGGCAGAGAGAAAAATTAAAAAAAGTAATATTATAATGAAAGTTGAGTTTCGATTGTTTTTAGACATGATAAATCCTTTCTTGAATTATGGTTTAAGGGAATAAGTACCCCAACACAATTAAGTTAAACTTACATTTCTCCGCCAGCGTATTCAAAGTCTTCTTTGAAATACCTGAAACATCCGTTTATGTCAAATTACTTGGTAGGGGCGAAGGGCCCTTCGCCCCTACGAAAGGCAAATAGTTACTTCGTGTGGTCTGAATTTGTGAAAAGAGACCTTCGGAGTATCGGCTACGGCATCTTGTTACATTCTCGAGGATTAGTTTAAGGTAATTCTGTATGACTACTTAACCTAGAACATTTAGTGAAAACCTAAACCTTATTAGTAATCACATCTCATAAAACTCCTTTCTCATATAGCTGTCGGCAGGCAGCTAAGAATAGCTAATCATTAGAGGGTGTTTGGGAAATAAAAAAGTGTTGCGGTATGCAGGTTTTACCAGTAAGTCATCGTCAGAGGCGAGCCACAAAAAACCATACGTTTCATGTAGAATCCATTCCTTTGCTAAAAAACCATGAGGGGTTTGAGTCTTTTAAGGTGCCAGGTAAGTCACAGTAAGGGTGGGGTTTCTGTCATACTTCATGACCAAAGGTTGGTCCCCACCTCCAGTGGCTGGTTTTGAGTTTGCAAAACGCAAACGGTACTGCGAGCGGTTAGCAAGCGTATCTCGTTCTAGCCAGTCTGCTCGCACAAATTTCAGCACGTCTATAGGGCCATCTATCGGGTCTGGTGGTCCAAAAAAGTCAATTGAGCAGACCACGCCACCGCAATTCAAGGGTGCGCTACTATAATCAAACCCGTTCAGGCTCTCGTTTGACCAATATTTTATACGCTCGAGGGCCATGGTTCCAAGGTTGGCTTCGCCGAAAGGATTACCCCTTTGTTCATTTAGTGTGAGATTGAGGGTTGCTCCAGTAATTTGAGCGTCGGGCAAAATACTCCCAAGGTCAAAACTAATAAAACTTCGCATAGTGATACCTGTGTTAATGTCTGGCCAGTAGCCGACATAAAGTATACCAAGCATGGGAGAGAAGCGCGGACAATTAAAAATCTTGCAAGTACGCCCAACGTAGCCGGTGAGATTTTGTTCAGCAGGAATCGTAACCGAGAACTCTCTCAGGGTACTAAACGTACTCCCAAAATTCCGCACTAGCGGGTTTCCTAATAAGTCTGTGGCAGCCGTGCTTATGCTCCAGTCAACCACGGCGTTGTAACCAAAGGGCGTTTGTGGCTGGAAAATATACCCGTATCCCTGACCAGCCTGATAGGGAACCACACTTGCAATCACTAGAGGTCGCCGAGTGATGAGACCGGTTACAGGGTTTCTAGTAGACACTCTGCCAGTCATGGCAGGTTGCAGACTGCTTAGGCTCATTTCTTTAGAAAAGACCAAGGCAATGTTTCCTATGTCTAATTGACCCCTGGCCCCCATCTCGGGCAGATGGCTGATGACCCTTGGTAGTGAATTGCCTTGCCACATCGGAGCATAGAAACTAATATCCCTAGAAAAACTGCTGGCTAGGGTTTGTATTTGCCCAGTTACTAGATGCTTGGTCGCAACGCTTCTGCCACTCTGATAGGCCATAAACAAGCCATCACCTGCCAAAGAAGGATGTCCGATAAAGCTACTGCTAAGGACATTCTGGGTGGTTCCTGCTGCAATGTTTCTTAGGTTGGCTATATCAGTAGTACCATTTTGCAACCATAAGATTTTATTGCCATTTTCACTGATGCTGGGGTATTCCAAAACAGCGGTGCTGGTGGCTATGCCGGCATAGCCATTGTTGACCGTGTTATAGCGCAGAATCTGGTCGCTGCCATTAGCTAAATCTCTGACCAGACTGATGAATTGACCATTTGCGCTTAGGCTCGGTTGACGCTGCGGATTGGCTTGACTAAGGGTAATGCTACTGTAGCCAGCAGAAGGTTGCTTTGTCCTCAATACCACCGTGGCTTTTCCAGCAACGGGTTCTTCGCTAACAATTCGACTGGCATCTGCACTCATCGAGACATTGATGTTGTTCTCGGTATCATTGGTCAGCAAGAAAGTAGCTGGGTTAGCAAGGTCACTAATATTAAAGAGATAAAGTTCATAATCACTGGTAGAAAATGGTGTCTCTCTCATGCTGACGACCACAAAGTTACCGTCCAAACTTCCTGCTACTGATTGTATATGACGGTTGCCTGAATAGATAAGGGTTTGGGTATCGGTCTGTTGATTGTGGCGGTAGAGGCTGTAGGGAATAACACCAATGATCGGCGCACCGTCGTATTTTATGTAATACACAAAACCTGCGGCATTGGGTATTACAGCTTGGGTGCTTAGGTCTCCTTGGCTATCAGGAAGCGGGGCTAAAATTTGTCCTTCGGGTACGTTTCCTTCTTCTGTACCAATAAGTTCTTTCACCTCCTTAGCAACTTGAAGTATCGCCTTGTCAATGTCTGCATCAGTTAGGAGAGGATTTTCATCAGGAAGGCTTGCTGAAGGTGCCGGATTACTACATGCCGATAAAATGATGAATGAGGTTGCCATAAGGCAAAAAAGCCGAACGTTTCTTAAAAAAATTGTCATTATTTTCTCCTTTAGTCAGCTAGAATCAAAGCCGTGGCTAGCAGTGTGACCATTGAACTACTTCCGTTGAGTAAAAAGAACCTAAGTTAAAGGCCACCACGGCCTCACGAGATGCTGATTAAGAATTGCATTTTGTCAGCCCTCTTAAATATCAATGGCGAATAGCAACGACTTCTAGATACTCACCCTCGAGGTTAGTTGGCCCATCCGTAGCACGATTATGTGCTGAGAAGACTTGCTCCAAATCATGGCGCAAGTTGTCTTGGGTAGCCGGCTCGAGAGCTGCAAAGGCACGCTGCGTTGGTCCATAATTCTGCCTAAAAAACTCCACCACTTCGGGCGCAGAAAACGGATAGTTCCACGATGGATAGATGCGTTTTGTCAGTTCTAATTCTTTGATGCTGTCTTGGAGCCGCTCACGAACCGTAGCTTCATCACCCCATAACATGGCAGAGGGCACACCTTGTGGGGGTGGTACATGCTTGCCAACAGCTTTGAACATGTGTCCCACAAAACTTGTAGGAGTCCAGTTGGCCATCAGAATGCGTCCACCGGGACGGCAAACCCGAATAAGTTCTGAAGCCACACGCTCAGGACGAGGAGCAAACATTGCACCAATCAGGCTGACTACTGTGTCAAAGGAGGCATCGGGGTAAGGTAAGTCTTCTGCATCGCCTTCATCAAACTGAACCTTCAAGCCTTCGGTAGCGGCTCGAGCCCTGGCTTGCTCTAATGAATTGGTGTCAATATCTACGCCAGTAACGTGTACGCCAGCACGTGTCGCAGGAATTGAAATCTGTCCTGCGCCACAGCCTACATCGAGCATCTTATTACCAGGTTTAATCTGCCAGTTTGCCAAGATTTCGAGTGCGCCTGGTTCCATATACTTGGCAAACGTTCCATAATCTCCTGACATCCAAGTTGCTTTCATGCGGGTTTTGATGGTGGCTATATCTGGTATTGTAGTTGTCATACTTTCCTTTCTATACTTTGAGTTGACACCCTGCGTTTGGTTTGAAATACCTAACCATAGGCATCGGTGTGGAGAAAGGTGAGAAATTTGCTAAAGCCGTTTCACTTTAGCCTTCCTTTCTCTTCACTTTCTAGTATGCAAAACGCACCGCCACAACACCGCCACCACACCGCCACCACCCTAGAATGCCTTGCTCACCAGATGCCAAACAGTCACTTTCGTGAAAAGAAATACAAGCAGCAATAACACTGTCCAAACCATGCTGCTAACTTTTATTACTGACCTAAAAGCAAGCATCCCTTATACTGGGGTTAGACGACTTGTATTAAGATAAAAGGCTTTTAGAGGAGAACAGTGTGGCACAGCTAAAAGCTCTAGGAGGGCTAAGACTCGAGGGGACAGCCTTTACTCGCCCTACGGCCTTACTTTTACTCACCTATTTATCACTCAAGGGTCCTCAAAAACGCCGTCATGTGGCTGAACTCTTCTGGCAGGATGGTAACCGCATGAAAAGTCTTTCTATGGCTCTGACACGGTTAAGACAAGGGGCAGGTGAAGTTGTCGAGGTAGATGAAAAACATGCAAAAGCAACACTCCCCTGTGATGCTAAAGAGTTACTCGAGTCCTTGGACAAAAGCCAGTGGCAACAAGCCAATGACCTTTATACTGGGGCATTTTTAGAAGGTGTAGTTCTCGAGGATTGGGGTAATGAATTAGAAGAATGGGTTTACACGACTAGGGAATACTTAGCCGAGCGGGTTCAATACGCCTTGCTTAATCTGGCTGAAGAAGCTGCTAAAGAACAAGACTTCACCTTAGCTGGGGCCTTGGCTGAAAAGGCTTACCAGTTACCTGGTTTGAGCGGCAATGAGCTTGGTGCCTTAAAGCGGCTTTATCCCTTACTTTGTGCGGCTCAAAGTTTACTTGCACCTGTTGTACGAAAAGATGCTGAAACCTATGACCTCAAACTCGAGTTGACCAGTGAAGCGGCCAGAAGTGGTTTTAAGACAGAACAGGAGACAAGGGCCTCTAAAGTCTTGGTGTCTTCCTTGCCCATCAGAAAGACTTCCTTTGTGGGTAGAAAAACTGAACTGGCTGAGCTTAGCAAAATGCTGAGCAGACCAGAGATTGTTTTAGTGAGTCTGGTGGGTACTGGTGGTGTGGGTAAGACCAGGTTGGCTTTACAGCTTGCTCATGAGCAGCAAAAGCTGGGAACGTTCAAGGATAATGTTTACTTTGTCTCGTTAGATGCTTTACAAGATAGTCAGTTGATTCCTTCAATGCTGATCAGTCATTTTGGGTTGGTTCAGCAAGCTAGCCAGGAACCACTCGAGCAAATCATTAACTTTCTGGCCCAACGCAATAGCTTGCTTATCTTGGATAACTTTGAACATCTGCTCGAGGGAACGGTTTTGCTATCACAGCTTATAGCCAGTTGCCCAAAGCTCAAACTGCTTATTACCTCGAGAGAAAAGCTCAGGCTCGAGGAAGAATACGTGTTCGCACTCGAGGGCTTGCCTTATCCGCAAACACTTACAGATGAAACTAGATTCAATGATGCAGTGCGACTCTTTAACGAACGCGCTCAGCAAGTGCAACCCCGTTTTGACTTGGAGAAAAATCTCAATGAGGTTATTCGTATTTGTCAGCTAGTGGATGGTTTACCTCTGGCCCTCGAGCTTGCTGCTAGTTGGATTCGGCTGATGCCTTGCAGCGATATTGCCAGTGAGATTCAGGCCAATCTTGAGTTTTTGACTAGTGTCAACAAAAATACCCCAGACCGCCACCGAAGTCTCAAAGCCGTTTTTGATTATTCCTGGCAACTGCTCTCCCCAAAGGAACAGGAAGTTTTGCGAAAGCTGTCGGTGTTTGCTGGCGGATTCAGACGTGAAGCTGCGCGTGAAGTTGCAGGTGCAACCATTCCCATCCTTGCTTCACTCGTAGACAAATCGCTTTTGAGAGTTTTACCGAATGGACGCTATGACAGGCATCCCTTGCTGCATCAATTTACGCAGGAAAAGCTAGCAGAACAGACCCCAGAAGAACAAGATGCCCTCGTCAACCATGCTAAATATTTTTTCTCTCTCGTCGAGCAAGCAGAACCTAACCTACAAAGTTACCAACAACTCCTTTGGTTTGGGCGACTAGATGAGGAACTGGACAATATCCGCCTTGTATTAGCGTGGCTCGAGGACCAGGGGGAGGCAGAGACGTTCTTAGCTTTGGCCAGTTGCCTTGGCAGATTCTGGTTTATTCGCGGTCATTATAACGAAGGGCGAAGTTACCTCAGCAAAGCGGTTGCTTTAGCTCCTGACAGCAAAGCAGTTGCCAAGGCACTCGCCTTTGCGGGCAACATCACCTTTATTCAAGGAGACATTGCTACCGCTAAAGCCTGCTACGAGCAAAGTTTAACCCTTGCCAAAGGCTGGGATGACAAACTCATCGCAACGCTAGCTCTGCAAGGGCTAGGTAGAATCACTTTTATGAACGAGGGCAATCCGAGTTTGGGGCGCACCTATTATGAAGAGAGCCTAGCCCTAGCCCGGGCAGCCAATGACCCCTATAGTATTGCGTTCGTGCTGGCATCCTTGGGATATCTCACTCGAGAACAAGGCGACTATTCTTTAGCGCGTATTTATTTCGAGGAGAGTTTACAGTTGGACGAGGCGATTGGCAATCAGCTCGGTGCTGCTGAAAACATGAATAGTTTGGCTAATCTTTATCTCGAGCAAGGTGAACGATCAAAAGCCCTGCCCCTCTACGAGAAAAGTCTCGAGATTTATCGCGCCTTTAATGAGCGGCGCGGTATTGTGCAAGAACTGGCTAACATGGGCCTAGCTGCCATACAACTAGGAGACTATCAAAAAGCCTACCAACTTCACCAAGAGGCCCTTCAGCTAGCCCGTGAATTAGGGGATAAGCGATCCACCGTAGACATGCTCAATTATCTTGCCACCGATTTGATAGGTTTAGAAGAGTATGCCAAAGCTGACGTTCTCCTCAAGCAGTGCCTAATCATGGCCCGTGAGCTTGGTAACAAATGGCAACTCGGCGATGTACTCAGAAAGGTAGCCGAAGTCTGCGAGGCAGGCGGTGAACCTGAGCAGGCCCGAGATTATTATCAACAGTGTCTCGAGCTAGCCCATGAAGTCAATGACAAATGGGGCGTGGCCCACACCTCTTATCCGCTAGGTCTGTGGTATCTCGACCACGATGATGTCGTGACAGCGCATCACTTGCTAAAAGAAGCCCTCGACATCGCTCTCCAGATGCAACTCCGGGAACTCGTCATCAAAGCACTTGAAGGTTTCGCCCGACTTGCAGCTATACGAGAAGCGTTTATAGAGGCCAGCCAACTCTTGGGTTACGCAGCAACCCTGCGAGAAACACTCGAGGTTCATTATCTTCCCAGGCAGCAACGTCGTTTTGAAGATGACCTTGGGTTTGTCAAAAGTAAGGTGGGTGCTAACTTTCATAACCATTGGTCAATCGGGAAAAAGATGACCCTTGAGCAAGTCCTTGAGCTAGCCCTAGCAAATTCAGACTCAAGCCCACAGCCAACCACGACAGCGGCAATCGCCACAACCCCTCCCTGGCCCTCCCCTATTGTTGCTTCGCAACTGGGGAGGGATTAAGGGAGGGGTGCAAAATCAAGCCTTTTTATGACAGAAAACTGATTGGATAGGGCTTATACTTAGGTAGTATTTAGGAAACTTAGAATTAAAAGAACTGGTATTGGAGACCTTGGTATTGGAGATCAATGTGTCACAGCTTAAAGCTCTAGGGGGATTAAGGCTCGAGTCCACTCCCTTCACTCAACCTAAACCACTTGTGTTGCTGAGTTATCTATCCCTCGAGGGCGGCCAGCAGCGCAAACATCTAGCCGAACTTTTCTGGCAAGATGGCAACCGCATGAAGAGCTTATCTATGACCTTGACTCGTTTACGCCAAGGTGCAGGTGAAGTTGTTGCAGCCGATGAAAAACAGGCCAAAGCCGTTCTCTCTTGTGATGCTAAGGAATTACTCGAGTCTTTAGATAAAAGCCACTGGCAACAAGCCAATGACCTTTACACAGGTGCATTTCTGGAAGGTGTTGTTCTAGAAGACTGGAGCAATGAATTAGAAGAATGGGTTTACACCACACGAGAATATCTGGCTGAACGAGTCCAGTACGCCCTTTTGAACTTAGCTGAAGATGCTGCTAAAAAACAAGATTTCAAAGCAGTAGCAAACCTTGCTGAACGTGCTTATAAACTGCCTGGTTTAGCAGGAACAGAAGTAGCCAATCTCAAACGGTTGTACCTGCTGCTCACGGCAGGTCAAAGTATGCTTGCCCCCGAAGTACGAAAAGAAGCTGAAAGTTATGGGCTTACCCTGCAACTTACCAGCGAAGAAGCCAGAGCAACCTTTAAGGGAGAAAGCAAAAGCTCCAATACCTTACCCATGCGTGGTACATCATTTGTCGGACGTGATGAAGAACTAGCCGAATTAGCAACACTGTTAAGTAAACCTAAGGTTTCACTCCTAACCCTATTAGGTTCTGCCGGTGTGGGCAAAACACGCCTCGCACTCCAACTGGCTCATGAACAACATAAATTAGGCACGTTCAAAGATGGTGTGTATTTTGTTGCTCTGGACGCATTGAGTGATATAAGTCTTATTCCCTCGAGTCTGCTAAGTCATTTAGGTTTAACACAACAAGGGAAAACTGAACCCTTAAACCAACTCATTGACTTTATTACCGAAAAGAACATCTTACTTGTGCTTGACAACTTTGAACATTTGACAGATGGCTCGAGTCTTTTGTCAGAGCTTCTTAGCAAGTGTCCAAATCTGAAAATACTTGTCACCTCACGGGAAAAATTAAACCTCGAGGAAGAATATATCTTTACACTTGGGGGCTTATCTTATCCTCAAACAGTTACCGAGAGTACCACCCTCAGTGATGCTGTACAACTGTTTAGAGAACGCGCTCAGCAAGTGCAATCTAAATTCGACCTAGAGCAAAACCTAGCTGATGTGATTCGGATTTGTAGCCTTGTTGAAGGGTTACCCCTAGGTCTCGAGCTTGCTGCTAGTTGGGTTAGGTTGATGACTTGCAAAGAAATCGCTACTGAGATTGAGAATAGTCTCGAGCTTCTTACTTCAGCTTCCAAAAATGTTCCTGAGCGTCATCGTAGTCTCAAAACTGCCTTTGAACAATCGTGGAAGCTTTTAACTTCAAAAGAACAAGAAGTCTTGCGAAAACTTTCTGTATTTGTTGGGGGTTTTCGGCGTGAAGCTGCCAGTGAAGTTACGGGTGCGACAATTCCTGTTCTTGCTTCATTGGTGGATAAATCCTTGCTCAGAGTGTTAGTCAATGGTCGCTATGACAGACATCCACTTCTTTATCAATTTACCAGGGAAAAATTACTCGAGCATCCTAACGAACATCTTGCACTAAAAGAACATCATTCGCTTTACTACTTAACATTTACCAAACACGCTAATACAGAGTTACAAGGCAAAGAACAAGTATTGTGGTTTAGGTATTTAGATGAAGAACTCGATAATCTTCGTGAAGCACTCAGTTATCTAGAAGCAAAGAATGACTTGTCCACAGCCTTAGAACTCGCCAGCGCACTTGGTTACTTCTGGAATATACGAGGCTACTACGTCGAAGGTACTGATCATTTAACTGCACTCTTGGCAAAGACCGACCAAGGCACACTCACTCATATTAGAGCATCCTTGTATGCTGCTGAGCTTCTTTGGAAGCAGGGTAATCACACAAAAGCAGAGGCATTATATGTGCAAAGCCTCGAGCGCGCCAAAGTCTTAGCTGAAAAATCACTGCAAACCAAAGCCCTTATGGGTTTGGGTAGGATCAATGAACTGAATCGCGGCGATTTTGAAAGCGCATACATGCACTATCAATCAGCTTTGGAGCTTGCTAAAGAAAGTAGTGATAAAACCCGTATTGCTGATGCCCTGTGTCGCTTGGGAACACTGGACATCGAGCGAGGTAACTATCAAAACGCCCGAACTTGCTTGGAGGAAGCTGAAAAACTTTATACTATATTAAGCGATCAGCATGGCCGTGCAAAATCCTTAATCAACTTAGCAACGGTACTCACCTATCTAGGAGAGCTTAAACAAGCCCATGCTCTTAATATGGAAACACTCAAGCTGTTACGTGTCATAGGTGACAAGCACGGCATGGGTATTGCCTTGCTCAATTTGGGCATGGATTGTGAAGAGGGTGGCCGCCAAAAAGGGAATATCTATTACCAAGAAAGCTTGCAGCTTTTTAGAGACTTGGGGGATAAACGCATGGTGAGTCATCTGCTCAATAATTTGGCAAGCAACTTTCAAAAGCTAGCAGAACCTCATAAAGCCCAGAGTCTTATAGAAGAAAGTTTAGCTATTCAACAATATGTCGGAGACGTATCACTCATCGCCCACGCGCTCTATATTCTAGGTCAAGTGCATGATGACTTAGGTGAATCCCTTAAAGCCCAACAGACGTTTGAAGAATGCATTCATCTGTGTCGCAAAAACAAAGATAACTGGACACTGATGCGCGTACTCAAGGTTTCAGCTAAATTACATAGTCAGCAAAAGAATCACCAGCAGGCTAAGCTTGAACTTGAAGAAGCCTATATGCTTGCCGAGCAAGCAGGCGATAAAAAGACTCTAGAAAAAATCCTCGAGACACAAATTGTACTTAAAAGTGCAACAGCAAACCTTGTCACCGCTTAATCTCATCGTCACCACACTGTCAGTTACATAACATTCAATTTAATTGCAATATGCAATTATTTGGCTGTGCAACAATTGCATCTAACAACACAACGCTTTCTTGCAGGGTTTTGGAATCTGCGTCAAAAGCTTTTTCGAGTTTTAGGTAAAAAACTGCGAGGCAACTTTGGCCTAGAGTTTGGCCACGTGCAGGTTTTACGTTATATCTCCCAAACAGATATGACCCCTAGTGAGCTTGCCGAAGAAATGCAAATCCCTGCTCACGGCATTTCTAGAATGTTGGAGTGTCTAGAAACTCAAGGGTTACTCGAGCGCAAACTCAACCCCACAGATGCCAGAAAACGCAGCCTGACGCTTACCAAAAAAGGAACGACTGTCTTAAAGGCCTCTGATGCCGTCATTGAAACAGAAGTAAAAGCCATCATCGGCGCACTTCCAAAAAAAGACTTAGGGCAATTTCTAAACTATTTAGAAAAACTTACCAAGGAGTAAAAATGGAACTTTCTAACCGAGATAAAGTCTTAACCATGATTGGCGTAATGCTAGCCATGTTTTTAGGAGCCCTTGATCAAACTATCGTTTCAACTGCACTACCCAAAATTGTCGAAGATTTGCAAGGGCTTGACCGCTATGCCTGGGTAGCTACCACTTATTTATTAGCTTCCACTGTACTTGTACCTATTTATGGAAAACTTGCTGATATGTACTCAAAGAAAAATATTGAGCTGTGGGCTGTTAGTTTATTTTTAATTGGCTCCATGCTGTGTGGTCTAGCTGGCGAATTCGGCAGTTTGCCCCTTTTGGGTGATGGCATGACCCAACTAATTATTTTTAGAGCCGTTCAAGGGCTAGGTGGTGCTGGTTTATTTTCTTTAGCCTTTATTATTGTAGCCGATCTTTTTCCACCTAATGTCCGAGGGAAATATCAAGGATTTATTGGAGCAACCTTTGGTATTGCTAGTGTTTTAGGTCCTTGGATTGGTGGGCTACTAACCGATTATGGTGGCAGCATCATTCCAGGCATTGAGGGTTGGCGGTGGATATTTTATGTCAACTTACCTTTTGGTATTTTGGCACTGTGGTTTATCTCTACCAAAATGCCCAAACTTCTCCCTCGAGGTGAAAAACGCAGACTTGATTATTTATCTGCATTCTTTTTAGTTACCGCCTTGGTTCCATTAGTTTTGGCTTTGCAACTTAATAAGACCACCTATCCTTGGGGTGGAGCTGTAACCGTATCTCTTTTGGTCATTGCCACTGTTATGCTGGCACTGTTTATTTTCAACTCCTTACGCTCAACAAATCCTATTCTTGATTTAAGCCTTTTCAAAAACCGTGTCTTCACAACTGCCAATATAGCTGGGTTTCTTTTAGGTGCAGGATTTTTGTGTCTGATTATTTTCTTGCCTTTATTTTTAGTTAATGTACTGGGTGTTTCAGCAACCCGTTCTGGACTTAGTATTTTGCCCCTTTCTATGGCCATGGTCTTTGGAGCCATTATGTCTGGGCAGTTGGTCTCAAGAATTGGGCGTTATAAAGAACTGATGTTAGGAGGTGGCATTGTACTGGCTATCGGAATGTTTCTGCTTTCTAGTATGAGTATTGATACGCCGTATTGGCAAGTTACACTCTTTATGGTTATTTGTGGCATTGGGGTGGGGCCATCATTGCCGCTTTATACATTAGCTATTCAAAATGCAGTGGATGTTCGCAAGCTAGGTCAAGCCACTAGTGCCTCTCAATTTTTTAGACAAATCGGCGGAACTATTGGTGCAGCTATCATGGGCACAGTCTTAGCCACTAGCTTGAGTGCATCTTTTAGCAATGCTGCTCTTCCTAGAAATTCTGCTGGTGCAGGCTTTGACCCCGAGGGTGTACGCCGAGGTGGATTAGAACAAATTGGTCCTGGTATAGAGGCCAATTTTGACAAGCTCTATACTTCTTTAGCTGAAGCCATAAAAAGTAATGACACTGAAGCTCTAAATCAAGTTTTATCAACCAGTCCACTTCCAGCTGAGGCCCAAGCAGGTATCAAACAAGGTTTACAATTTGCTGGCTCGAGTCCTCAAGGTACTGAAGCTTTCTTAAATGAACTCAAGACTCGTTTTGATGATCAAGCTAAACAACTAACCGATGAAGTTACGCTAACAGTCAAGACAGGTTTTGCAACTTCTATTGCCAAAATTTATAGGTATTTGTTTTTTCTAGTGATTGCTGGCGTTATCATGACAGCGTTTATTCCACAGCTCGAGCTGCGAAAATCAAATCATGCTGCACCTGCTGTTGAAATGTAGGTGAAACCTGCAGGTATCATCCATTCGACAGGCTCAGGGCAAATCTGGTCATAGATGCGTGAGATTTGAGGAAAACTGTCCTGAACATACGTTTAGAGATGTTTCCTGTTTCAATTGCCTTTAGAAATGCTAAACCTATACAATAGTTTTGCTAATTTACCTTGTTAGGAGTAATTGATGAAAGCACTTGTCTGGGAAGCACCGAAAGTCATGAATATGCGTGAGCAGGCCGTGCCTGTGCCTGCCGATAATGAAGTCTTGCTCAAAGTAGCTTATGCAGGAATCTGTGGTTCAGAACTCAGTGGTTACTTGGGCCATAATGCCCTACGCAAGCCTCCACTGGTCATGGGACACGAATTTTCTGGTGTCATCAGTGCACTAGGTAGTCAAGCAACCAGCTTAAATCCAAACTTGCATGAAAGCTTAAAGGTCACAGTCAATCCCTTCTCGAGTAGTGGTAACGACGAACTCATCATGCGTGGTTTAGATCAGTTAAGTAGCACTCGGCAACTCCTTGGAGCCCATCGCCCTGGCGCATTTGCCGAGTACATTGTTGCGCCTGCACAATCTGTGCATCCTCTTCCTGATAGCGTTTCTCTAAAGCAGGGTGCATTGACTGAACCATTAGGGTGTGCTGTACGTATTGCCGAATTAAGCGGCGACATAAAAGATAAAGACTGTCTGGTGATTGGTGCAGGCCCCATTGGGCTTTTGGCTATGCAGACGTTACTACTCAAAGGTGCTAAACGTGTTTTGATTGCTGATTTAGAGCCTCATCGTTTAGCTATGGCCAAAGAACTTGGTGGTGAGATTATCAACCCCAAAGAAATACAAACACCCGAAGCCGTTCTCGAGGCTACTAACGGACGTGGCGTACCTCTTTCGGTAGACGCTGTTGGCACAGCACTCACCCGCGCTCAGTGCATAACTGCAACCATGCCCACTGGCACGGTCATCCTCGAGGGTTTGCACGAAGAAATCAGTAACGCCTTCCCTGCTGGTGTGGTCATTCGCAAAGAGTTAATCCTGCGTGGGTCACTAGCTTATACGCCAGCTAATTTTGCTACTGCACTAAGTTTACTCGAGCAAAACGCAATTCGGCTCGAGCCTTGGATTATTGAAGCACCGCTTCACGAAGGTGGCAAGTGGTTTGAGAGATTACTCGAGGCTCCGGGGAATGTGTCGAAAGTGTTGTTGGTTCCTTAAATTTGTTGCGATGTAATCACAACACCGCCACCAACCTCTCACTCTTACCCTTTGATTTACCTTTAGGCTTTAAAACCACTTCAACCTCATACCCCAAAACTTCGGCATGACGCAAAAGAGTAGACAACTCGAGGTTAGCACTAGGAAGCTCACTTTGATAAATCTGCGAACGAGTCACCCCTAACTCTTTGGCTTGATTTGCAGCAGATATGCCCCTAGCACGTCTAGCTTTTTCTAAAAGTTCCCCTAGTGAATACGCAACTAGCTCTTCTTGTACTGTATCTTTAATACGTTGCGGTGTCCAAGAAGGTTTTTTTGAATGTGCTTTAGTCTTTTGCAAAGGAGTAATAACAGCATCTTCGGTGATTTCACCTGTTTCAATGGCTTGAAAGAGGGCCTTGAGAGCTTTACCAGGTTTACCCTCGAGTTTGAGTCTGGATTTTTTAGAATCACTTCTCTTCATACTTAGTCCTCCAAAACAGCTAGCCCTTGACGATGTGCAAAAAGGATTTCGGCTACTTCATCCAGTTTGCTAGCACTAGGTTCACTTGCAACTTTACTCTCAGCATTAATCAGGGCAACTTCATCTTTTTCAGTTATAAAGAAATAAACTCTAGCTCCACCTTTATGACCTCCACGACTACGACTTTTGAGTTCCCAAATAGGTAACCCTTTAAGTTTTTTGACAAAGCGTGAGTTAAACCCATTTTGGTGAAAGTCCCCCAGCATCATGATCAGCGTATCAACAGCTTCTTGATTTCCTGATTTGGCAAGTTCTAGTAAATCTTCAACGAGTCTCGAGTGTTTAGCTTCCAAGCGATTGGGCTGCCTGGCTAAACGAAAGTGGATACTCACCTATTCATATTAGAGCCTTAGTGTTTGCATGTCAAGTTATAACTATACAGATATGGCTTGAAAGAATTTCCACTTCGACTTCGTAATCGAGTCTCACTTTAGTTAGAGGTAGCCACAAACCACGCATGGTATGGTAAACCCATGAACGCTTTCTGGCGAATATCATTTGCCTTGTGTTTGACTTGTTCTTTCATCCTTGCCCAATCTAATAATCAGGTCTGGCTTATCCCTATTGACCGTGATATCACCGCAGCTACTGAGCAATTTGTCAAATCCCGCATTGAAAAGGCTAATAAAGAGCAGCCTCTGGCACTAGTGTTTTATATTGACACGCCAGGGGGCAGTGTTTTAGCCGCCGAGCAAATCACTGATGCTATTTTATTAGATGCCAAGGTTCCTACTATTGCCGTGGTTGAAAATGCCATCAGTGCAGGTGCGCTCATCACCATCGCTGCTGAAAACGTGGCCATGCTTCCTGGGTCATCTATTGGTGCAGCCACTGCTATTAATGCTTTTACTGGTGAAAATGCTGGCGAAAAAGTCAATTCGTTTTGGCGGGCCAAGTTTCGTTCAGTGGCCGAGCAGCGCAATCGCAATGTTGATGTAGCTGAGGGCATGGTTTCAGAAAGTGTTGAAATCCCAGGACTTTCCACCGATACCGAACTGATTACCCTAACTGCCCGCCAGGCCGTTGAATATGATATTGCTGATATTCAAGCTAGCACCTTAGAGGATGCGCTTTCTCAATTTGGTTATAGCAACCCCGATATTGTTCGCTTAGAACCCAATATAGCCGAACGTTTAGGTGGATTTCTGACCAATCCTTTTATTGCGGCTTTACTTTTGGCGGTTGGTATAGGCGGGATTATACTCAGAGGCCCTAACACCGGGCTTTGGGTTCCCGGGAATCATTGGCACCTTAGCCCTAGTCACCCTGGCGGCGGGTTTATTTATAGCTACGCCGGCTGGTCTTGTTGATATGTTACTTATTGGCCTGGGTGTAGCTTTACTCATCGTTGAAATTCTGGTCTTGCCAGGCTTTGGGATTGCAGGCGTTCTTGGGTTAGCCGCACTGGTTATTGCCATTGTCCGAGTCTTTCCCAATGACTATGCTTGGGCCTATGTTCTAGGTTACGGCACTTTTTTTGTTGGAGCCATCCTAGTAGCTTTTTTCTGGCTTTTGCCCAACAGCCGCCTGACCAAAACCTTTGCACTTTCTACCCGCCTTGGCACACCCTCAACTCAAACTCAGGTGGCTGGCAATAATTATGAAACCTTACTCGGTCAACAAGGGGTAGCCAGCAGTGATTTACGCCCGGCTGGCATCGCCAAAATAGGTCAAGAAAGGCTGGATGTTGTGAGTGAAGGCGAATTTATATCTAATGGAAGCCCTATTGAAGTTTTGCGAGTTGAAGGCACAAAAATTGTAGTTAGGAAGACCGAAGCATGATACATAGACCACAACACGCTGCATAAAGCGGTATATTAACCTTGCACTTACTAGAATAGACTAGCCTCTTAATAGCATAAAGGAGATTTATGGAATTCGGTATTTTAACCATCGCCATCATTATTTTTTTATTCTTTCTGATTTTTTTCTGGTTTATCCCAGTTGGGCTCTGGATCAGTGCTTTAGCGGCTGGCGTTAAAGTAAGTATCGGCAGCTTGGTGGGTATGCGCTTGCGCCGAGTAGCTCCTAGCAAAATCATTTTGCCTCTTATCAAAGCTGATAAGGCTGGTATTCCAGTAGATCAGAACCAATTAGAGGCCCACATGCTAGCTGGTGGCAATGTTGACCGTGTAGTAGACGCACTTATTGCAGCCGACAAAGCTAAAATTCCTCTGCCTTTTGATCGTGCTGCGGCTATTGACTTAGCCGGACGCAATGTGCTGGACGCAGTAAAAGTATCGGTTAACCCAAGAGTCATTCAAACACCTAATATCTCAGCAGTAGCCAAAGATGGCATTGAGCTGATTGCTACTGCCAGAGTGACAGTACGGGCCAACCTCGAGCGTTTAGTCGGTGGTGCTGGCGAAGAAACTATTATCGCTCGAGTCGGCGAAGGCATCGTGTCTTCTATTGGTTCTACCCCTAGCCATAAGGCGGTTTTAGAAAACCCAGATGTTATTTCAAAAACGGTGTTAGCCAAGGGCCTAGATTCAGGAACTGCTTTTGAAATTCTTTCTATTGATATTGCCGACGTGAACGTGGGCAAAAATATCGGAGCCATCTTGCAAACTGACCAAGCCGAAGCCGATAAGCGCGTGGCACAGGCCAAGGCCGAAGAACGCCGTGCCATGGCTGTAGCTGTTGAGCAAGAGAACCGTGCCAAAGTTGAAGAGATGCGAGCCAAGGTAGTCGAAGCCGAAGCCCAAGTACCACTAGCTATTGCCGAAGCCTTCCGTCAGGGAAACTTAGGTGTAATGGATTACTACAATATTCAAAACTTGCAATCTGATACTCGGATGCGCACTAACATTGCCACTGCCACTGATGGTGACGAAAAATAATGGATCTAGACGACATCCTTAGACTGCTGGCATTGTTGTTCTTTGTGGTTATTCCTATTTTTAGGAGTATTTCCCGAAGACTTCAAAAGGTACAACCACCACAACCACCTGCCAAAAGTCAGGGTAAACCTAGTAACTCTGAACCTAGTAAACCAGTGAGCACTGTAACCACCAGTACTGTAACCACCAGTACCACAAGCACCACGACTATAAGTGGTGACTTTGAAAAGAAGCTTGCCGAAGCACGCCGCAAAGTCCAAGAGGCTATGCAGCAACAAGGGGGTTTAATTAAACCCGAAACCTCTAAAGACGTTGGTCAAGAAAGTGCCGAGGGCTTATTCCAACCACAGAAACCCAAATTACTTGGTGGGGGGCAATTACCCAGCGAAATGCACGGCTTCCCTACCCCTAAGGAATTACATGGCTCAACCATTCCAGCCGAATTCCATCAAAAAGCCACTATTGTTGGTGGCTCAATCCCCGAAACTCCTCATACAAGTCTCACAGTAGCTCAATCTTTACAAAAAACCACTCCCAAGCGACCAAAACAGGCTAAACTTAACAAACGCATCTTGCTAAGCAAGGATATGCTGAGTGAACAAGAATTGACCCGTGGGCTGTTGTGGCAACAAATCCTTTCAGAACCAAGGTCAAAACAAAAACGGAGGGCCTTATCTCAACATCGGTAACCCTAAAATTGCGTAGTCCTTCTGAGGCTATGTTGCTGTTTGGACAAAATGACGAAAACCTTAAACTTCTAAGAGACCGCCTGCGTGCCAAAGTGGTGGCCAGAGGTGATGAGCTTAGACTTACTGGAAATCCAGGTGAAGTAGCTGAAGCCGAGCAAACCTTTCGCTCACTCTTGGCCAACATTCGCCGTGGAGAAGAGTTGAGTCCTACAGAATTAAAACATGTCAAGCTTGACGACCTTATTGAACATCCTGCCTATGAGCACATCAGCGACCGCCTGCCCAAACGTGCCAGACCCAAGACGGCTGGACAACGGCGATATGTGGACGCAATTCACCATCACTCGCTGACCTTTGGCATTGGGCCTGCCGGTACAGGTAAAACCTACTTGGCTGTAGCCATGGCCGTAATTGCCCTTAAAGATAAAAAAGTTAAACGCATTATTTTGACCCGCCCAGCTGTAGAAGCCGGAGAAAAGCTGGGCTTTTTACCTGGCGATATGCAAGCCAAGATCGACCCCTACTTAAGACCCCTTTATGACGCGCTCTACGACATGCTCGAGGGTGAACGCTTTGATCACTTGATTGAAAATGGAACCATTGAAGTTGCGCCACTGGGTTTCATGCGAGGCCGGACTCTTAACGATGCTTTTATCATCCTAGACGAAGCTCAAAACACCACCAGCGAACAAATGAAAATGTTTTTAACTCGCATGGGCTTTAATAGCAAGGTAGTTGTAACTGGTGACATCACCCAAACCGATTTACCTCATCATGTAAAGAGTGGCTTGCGTACGGCTGAACATATTCTTAAAGATATTGAGGGCATTAGCTTTATTCAGTTTTCCGAAAGTGATGTGGTGAGACATCCATTAGTGGCCAGCATTGTTAGGGCCTATGATAAAAACGAACGGGAAGGAGAAAGGAAAAAGTAGAAAAGAAAAGGGATCCTTCGGCAGGCTCAGGATCACTTTCCACTCTTCACTTTCCACTCTTCACTTTTTATGAGACGACTTCGCCGCTTTGAAAAACGCTTCCGCAAGCGTTATTTTTTGCTGTTAGCCATTACCACGCTGGGGCTTGCCGCTCTGCTTTATAGTGTTTACGGGTTACAAGGTGATGATAGCAACTTGGTGGTAGGTAAACCCAGCCCCAGAAACTTTATAGCAACTGTTGACGTAGCTATCATTGACCCAAACTTAACTGAGCGGGCCAGACAGTTAGCACGTTCTCAAATCAGAACCATTTATACGGCTGACCCTAAACTTCAAGAGTTAGCCATCAGCACCATTACCTCTGCAAGTCTGCCAGCCGAAGTGCAAGATATGTTAGTTGCAAGTTATCGCAACCCTTCTGGAGTCACCGAAGAGAGTCGCAAGCAACTTATTGAAGATGCTATTGCCATGAGCAGCCTTGAAAGACAGCGTGAGGTTAGATTTCTTTTAGAAAATCAACTTATCAGCACCACCAAAGATAATTTAGAAGCTACCGAGGCCGCTCGCAAAGCTGCTGAATCAACTGTTCCAGTCGTGACCAGAACGGTTAAAGCTGGTGAAACGCTGGTTAAAGAAGGGGATATTTTAAGTGACGAAAATGTGCGTATCCTCGAGCAAGTAGGGCTTTACAATATTCGCCAGAATCTCTCAGAACGCAAAGTTCTTTTAGGCATTGCTTGCACCTTGCTAGCTATCGCACTTATGCTGCCTATGTTTTATGCCACCCGCAGACTTAAACAACTCAGTTTTACTCAGCTAGCTTTTTTACTTAGCATTAGCCTAGCTGTTTTAGCCATTCAACGTTTATCTTTTTATTTAAGTCCACATTTTGTATTTATCGCGCTGGTTCCTATTCTGGTTTCAGTTTTACTCTCTGAGCGCATTGCCTTGTTGTGGGCCGGATGGTTAGCCGCAGTAGCTGCACTCTTTGACCCAAGTGCGCCGTTATTTACCCTCTTTACAGTCTTAGTTTCTGGGGTAACCGCCGCCTTCTTGACTAAACGTTTTAAGAGCCGCAGTTCACTATTGCTTTCAGGTCTTGGTGGCGGTTTTGCAGCTATCGTTACCCATACCCTGTTATGGCTCATAAACGGAAATACCCTGACACTAGCCACCTTGAGTAATTTACTACTGGTACTTAGCGGAAGTATCTTAGCAGGGATTGTGGCACTAGGTATTTTGCCACTGGCTGAAAGCAGCTTTGATTTTCTTACTGAATTTCGCCTCAATGAACTTTCAAACCCCAGCAGCCCACTTTTGCAAAAACTTTTATTAGAGGCTCCAGGAACCTATCAACACAGCTTAATTATTTCAAATCTAGTTGAGCAGGCTGTTGCCAGCATTGGCGGAAATGCCTTGCTAGCCAGGGTGGGCAGTCTTTATCACGATGTTGGCAAACTCAAACGCCCTCACTTTTTTATTGAAAATCAAGTGGGTAGCGAAAACCCCCATAATACTTTAAGTCCACATTTAAGTTTCTTGATTATAACCAGCCATGTCAAAGAGGGCGTAGAGCTACTACATGATTACAAAATGCCCAGAGCCTTTGATCATTTTGTGATGGAACATCACGGAACCACTGTCCTAAGTTATTTTTATAAACGCGCCTTAGAAGATAGTGCTAGGTTAGACGAGCTTAATTTTCGCTATCCTGGCCCTAAACCTCAAAGTAAGGAAACCGCCGTTCTTATGCTAGCTGACGCAGTTGAATCGGCCTCGCGCACACTGATCGAACCCAGTCAAGGCAGTATTCGGGCCATGATTGACCGTTTAATCAACATGCGCTTGCAAGACGGGCAACTAGCCGATAGCCCCTTAAATTTTCATGATTTAGAAAACATTGCCAACACTTTTGAAAGGATGCTCACCGCTATCTTGCACCGCCGTATTCAATACCCCACGGATGAGCCAACCTATGCTGGAACTTCTAGACGAAACACACCGTTGTCCATCAACTAAACATTTGCAAAAAGTCTTAAAGTCCTATATTAAGGGTTTAGGCATCAAGCAAACCATCACTATTATTATTTGTGACGATGCTACAATTCATCAGCGCAACTTTGAGCATCGCAATGAAGATTATGCTACTGACGTTTTGTCTTATCCCACGCACGAACCCACTGACCAAGCAATGCCCACGGTTAGCCACCTAGGAGATATTTTTATTAGTTTAGATACAGCCCAAAGGCAAAGTAAAACCGATATATTAAGCGAATTACTAACCCTAGCTGCACACGGCATTACACATTTACGCGGTTATGATCATCCAACGGAGGAAGCGTGGAAGACCTTTCACGAGGCACAAAAACAAGTCCTCGAGTGTTTGCAAAATCTAAAAAAGTCCTAAGCTCCTCACGTCTGAGCCGTTCCTTTGGCTTTGCCTGGGCAGGTATCATCTATACCTGGAATCACGAACCTAATTTTCGCATCGAACTTGTAGTAGGTATCCTGGCTTTTGTTACTGCACTCTGGCTTAAGGTTTCACCTCTTCCCATCCTGCTTATGGCAGCACTAGTGCTCTCACTAGAAATTCTAAATAGTGCCATTGAGGCTCTAGTAGATTTAGCTTCGCCGGATATTCACCCGCTAGCCAAAATTGCCAAAGACGCAGCGGCTGGAGCTGTCTTTCTAGCTTCTATTATGGCTCTCTTGATTGGGGTGTGGTGGATGGGGCCGGTATTGCTAAAAAAACTGGGATTCTAAAAACCACATTGGTCAGACCCAGGACAGACCCCTCATGCTAGATTAAAGTCAAAGATGATACCTCTTCAGAGCTGTTTATAACGGCATGATACGCCCAAGATCGGCAAAACTGCCACTTTTTATGATTTAGATATTATCGAGAGGGGTTTATCTTTTAGTTACTTCAATACCTAACCAGACACCTATCTGGTTAGAAAAGGGGTGTGTATGTATATATGGAGATTGGTTGTAATAGTTTTAGTAGTAGCTATTCTGGGGGCTTGTAGCACTACAAAGCCTAATCAAAGTGTGCTGGAACCAGAGGCAAATTACTGGCAGCAGATGGGGAGCGTGGCGGGTACAGGCAGCAATGTTTCTCTGGCACAAACTGCTACAGGCATACCTGTAATAGCTTCTAGCACCTATGACGATGTTGAAACCAACATCGTTGTAAGGACTTGGAATGGTTCTAGCTGGGTCAATATTGGTTCTCCATTAAGTAATGATGCAAATATTGGTGCTATAGAACCCTCTCTGGCACTAGACAATTCTGGCAATCCAGTGGTTGCTTGGTCAGAATCTGATCCTCAAATCACTATAAATGTCCATGTCGCTCGATGGAATGGCAACAGTTGGGTAAGCCTGAGTGGGTTAAATTTTTATCTTGGGATAGAGACTAATGCCCTTGATCCCTCACTTGCTATAGATGCTTCAGGAAATCCTGTGGTGGCCCACGCTGAAAATGATGATGGATCTGTCTCTGATATCATAGTTTCTCGTTGGAGTGGTAGTAGTTGGACAAGTTTTGGTTTGCTGAGTGGCTCAACTGCTGCGAATAGTTATGCCTTTAAACCCTCGCTCGCTTTGGACAGTGCAGGGAATCCAGTAGTGGCTTGGCAAGAGTCAGACGGCCCGAGCAACATCTATGTGCAACGCTTTAACGGTACTAGCTGGGTGAATGTTGGTAGCGGTGTGTTAAGCGGTTCGAGTGTTACGGGTAGTAATGCTGAATCCCCCTCGCTGGCACTAGATAGTTCAGGAAACCCGGTAGTGGCTTGGCGTGAGTTTGATGGAGCTGTCAATAAGATTTACGTGCAAAAGTTTAATGGTAGTAGTTGGGGGAATGTTGGAACAGGTGTGTTAACCGTTATAGGTGCAACGGGTGATTCATCTGAAAGCTCGTATTACCCATTAAATCGTCGTCTCTCCCTGGCTTTGGATGGTTTGGGAAACCCAGTGGTGGCCTGGCGTGACTATACGGGTTCTTCTCCAAATATTTATCTTCAACAGTTCAACGGTAGTAGTTGGGTGAATCTGGGTGCGGCAACACTAGATACAAATCTGGCAAATAGTGCTTTTTCTCCTTCAGTCTCTTTTATCAATGGTAGCTTGAGTGTAGCTTGGCAAGAGGGGCTTAGTTTTGATTCTGACAGCCTCTACGTGAAGAAATACATCACCAACAGTTGGCAAGATATGGGTGGATTACTAGATGTAGCAGGTGGACAAAGTGCCTTGAATAGTAGTATCGCAAGGAAAACCAACAACAACCCAGTAGTAGCCTGGGATGAAGATGATTCAGTGAGTGGGACAAGAAATGTCTATGTAAAAGAATGGACAGGAACAGCCTGGAGTAGTTTGGCTGGTGCTGTGGATAGGATAAATGGAGATGCAGAAAATCCATCTATTGCTATGAGAAGTGATAATCGCCCAGTAGTAGCTTGGCAAGAAAACAACAATGTCTATGTAAGACGATGGACTGGTACTCTCTGGAGCAGTGTAGGTATTGCCTTAGATACGGTCTTAGCCAATGATGCCATTACTCCTTCTTTAGCCTTACAACTAGCTCCCAGCTTAGATATTCCTATGGTTGCTTATGCAGAAAATGGCGATATTCTGGTTAAAAAAGCTAATGGTACTTTGGGTTCATCAATTTGGGCTGCTTTAGGGGCTGCATTAGACACTACTATAGCCAATGAAGCCTACAGACCTTCTTTAGCCTTAAAGGCAGACAACAATCCAATAGTAGCCTGGTATGAAGATATTGGTACTTCTTTTAACATTTATGCCAAGGAATGGAATGGCACTGCTTGGACACCATTAGGTACGACCATTGATAAAACAGTATCCAGAGATGCCAAAGATATTGTTCTTGCAATAAGAACTGACAATCGTCCTGTGGTGGCTTGGGAAGAGGCTGGGAATGTTTATGTTAAACGCTGGACGGGGACGAGTTGGGTTTCGTTGGGTGGAGTTTTAGATGAAGTAAGTAGCAATGAAGCCCTTAGACCTGCTATTGACCTTAGAACAGACAACAATCCTGTGGTCTCCTGGCAAGAGTGGAATGGTAGTTCTTATGATGTTTTGGTAAAACGCTGGACAGGAACTACATGGGCATTTATTGCTGGTGAAATAGACAAAAATCCCAGTCGCAGTGCGCGTCGCCCATCACTGGTACTCAAATCTAACAACGCTCCAATCCTAAGTTGGGATGAATGGGATGGGGTATCAGAAAACATATATGTAAGACAGTTCTAACTCAAAAAATGACAACTACCATGAGTCGTATTTTTCAAGCAAACGGCGCATAGTGCGCCGTTTACACAGTAATTTGTCATTGCGAGCCGCAGTATTAGGGTGTATTCAATGCTGATAAAGTGCATCATTGCATAACCGCGAAGCAATCTCCCTGCTCTGAGTTCACTACAAAGTAAGTGCAAGGAGATTGCTTCATCGCTCGTCAACCTCAAACGATAGCAACATTGTGATTGGTCGTTACTTCAACGCCGAAACGCTCCAACGCTTCGCTCAAACTTCGTACACGCAATGACAAACTCATAGTAGAATTTCGCAACGTGAACTCAAAAATTTGACATGACTCATATTGTTTATTACGGTAAACTATTTCATGCCTTCACAACCACCCCAAGATTTACTCGAGCTAGCCCAAATCGCCTGGAAAAACGCCTATGCACCCTATTCAAAATTTCATGTAGGTGCAGCCCTTAGAACAAATAACGGAAAAATCTTTTCTGGAGCCAATATAGAAAATGCCAGCTACGGGCTTACACGCTGCGCCGAACAATCGGCAATCCAAGCCATGGCCAGCAGTGGCGAACGCCAATTTAGCGAAATCGTGGTCTACACCGAAGATGACCCACCCGCTAGCCCTTGCGGAGCCTGCCGACAAATTTTGTTTGAATTCGGCAAAGAGGCAACTGTTTATATGATCAATCATCTTGGCACAATCAAAGTCTATAAAGTCAAAGAATTATTGCCTGATGGGTTTGAATTATAAGATTCAGAAATATCTTAAAAACGCTAATAATTTTATACCTTTCTCTAAGGCATTCCTAAACATTTAAGAGGAAGCCTACGACCAAATCTTATACTGTTGACGGGTCTTAATGCCCTATCATTCCCTTCTCACCACAGACTAGGTATACTCCCTGTGATGAAACGTTTTTTTATTACCCTGTTTATCAGTTTAGGTCTTTTGGTCTGGGCGCAAGATGTAAATCGTATAGTGATTTTGCCCTTTAGTGCTGCTAGCGGTATTGATGCTTATGGTCTTGGTTTAGCCACGGCCTTGCAACGCAGTTTGAATGTGGTGGACAATCTTTATGTGCCACCGGTGGGCGACGCTTTTGTCTATACACAAAAACTCTTAAATGAAAATACACTATCTATTCAAAAAGTGGCTGAGGCTTTTGGGGCTTCGGTGATTATTGCTGGTGACGTAAGTGGTTCAGGCGATACGGGTCTTGTCACACTGGGTTTTTCTGGTCCTAAGTATCCTGAAACCAAAGACTTGGCTATTAACGTCTCCTTAAACTCTACTGGTCAAATGGTGTCCCAAGTAGCTGACGCTGTTCTTAAAGAGCTTGCCATAGCTACTACACCTAATGACCCCAGTGAGCTAACGGCTATGACTGGTCAAGTGCCATCTGCACCTAGCTTAAATGCAGTTTCAGAAGCTGCACTTAGATTGCCTGGCACAAATGTAAGCACCCTCGAAACGGCCCAGTTACTAGATATAAACAGCAGTTGGGTCAATAGTGAATATGCTCGCGCTCTGGCTATCGAAGGAAATATAGCCAAAGCCCTCGAGGTTTCTTTGGCGGCTATTGGCTTGCAGCCTTTAGATATTGAAGCTCTGGTCAATCGTGGCATTATTTTAAGAGCCTCTGGTGATGATGCTACTGCCTTGCAGGCTTTTGATGGCGCACTGGCTATAAACCCCAATCACGCCATTGCCCTAGCTGGCAAAGGCTCTATTAACAATGATGCGGCCCTACTCGAGTCTGCCATCAATAGTTATCCTCGCTTAGTAGAAGCCTATTTAAGCCTGGCTGGGTTGCAAGCTGCTTCTGACCCTGGACGGGCCGTGCAAACCCTCCGCCGTGGTACCACTTTGGTTCCCGAATCGGCTGCTCTGCACCGCGCCATTATCGAAGCCTCACTAAATAGCGGTGACGCTGCTGGTGCAACCGCTTACTTACAACAAACTTTGGCCTCTCAAACTACACCTTCACCCAATCTGTATGCTCTAGTCAATGTGTTACCTGCCGACCAAAGTCAGCAAGCCTTGGCTATTTTGCGCGAGGGTCGCAGCAAATATCCTACTAGCGTTGAACTGATCATTCTCGAGGCGGACTTTTTAAGCCAAGCCGGAGATAACGCTGGCGCAGAAGCTTTGCTGATTCAGGCTAATACTGCCACCCCAGGCAACCCTAATGTGATTAATGCTTTAGCCGTGGCTCAAGCCAAGCAAGGCAAAACCGCCGAAGCCCAAGCCACCTTCCAGAGCCTAGGTGGAAACAGTGAAACCGCCCAGCGCAATCTGGCTCAACTTTATTTACAAACAGGTGCAAATCAGGCTGCATTAGACCTGCTTACACCCATGACTCAAGCCGCACCCAACGATGCCGAACTCAAAGCTCTTTATGGTGTAGCTCTGCAAGGTTTAGGTCGCACCGATGAAGCCAATGCTGCTTTTGATCAGGCTCTAGCCATTGACCCCAATCAACCTATCGTGCAAAGTTCTAGGGCACAGCAAAATAACGCTGTAGCTTCTGCACAAACCGATGAGCAAATCACCGGTGGGGTAGCCGTGGAACTTACAGCCGAAGCTCGAGCTGCACTAGATGAAGGCCGCAACGCACTAGCTAGTCAGGATTATCCAACCGCTATCAATGCCTTTAGGCGTGCCAGAGCCGCTCAAGACCACGGGCTTTTAGCTTTTTATGAAGCACTGGCTCTGCAACAAAGTGGTGATGCCAGGGCCGCGCTAGCTAGTTACCAACGGGCTTTGCAAGATTTCCCGAACAACGACATTATCTTGAATAACCTAGGTTACGCTCAGGCTCTTACTGGCCGTTATGACTTGGCTATTCCTACCTTAAATAGTGCCCTAGCCGCCAACCCCAATAATGCCAGTATTTACCTAAATTTAGGTTTAATCTATTACAACATCTCCCGTTTTTCCGATGCTGTTATAGCCTGGGAAAAAGCCTTGAGCTTAAATCCAAATTTAGGAGAACAAGTATCCACCCTACTCGAGGATGCGAAAGCAAAACAGTAATGAGTGATGAGTGGCGAGTGATGAGTGTTAAAGAATAATCTCATCACTCGCCACTTTTCCCTTTTTCCTTTACACTTAACTCTATGTTCCTCCGCCCAGAAGTCAAAGCTGCACCTGCCTATAATTTTACGCCTCACCTTGAACCGATTAAACTGGACCAAAATGAATCGCCTTATGATTTGCCATCTGAGCTTAAAAAAGAGGTTCTAGCAAGACTCAAGAACATTCTTTTTAACCGCTACCCTGAGTTGGGAGCAGAAGGGTTGCGCCAGAAACTTTCTAAGCACTTAGATTATCCAGAAAAAGGCATCGTCATCAGTGGTGGTTCCAATGTTTTAATTCAGGCTTTTGTTATGGCTGCTGGCATTGGACATCAGGTGCTTACAGTTTCTCCAACCTTCTCGGTTTATCCACTACAAGCCAAACTTTTGGGCGCAACCCTAATTGAATGTCGACTCAATCCTGATTTTTCATTGCCCTTAGAAAATCTTTTACAAAAGCTATCTAGTGGTCAGGGCGTTTTCTTTTTAGCCAATCCTGCTGCACCTACAGCTAATCTATTTACAGAAAAAGATATTGAAACTCTAGCCGAAGCTTCAAAAGATAATTGGCTCTTTGTCTTAGATGAAGCCTATCATCAGTTTTCCAAAACGGATTATCTGAGTTTAATTCAAGACTATGATCATGTAGCCAGCTTGCGAACCTTTAGTAAAGCCTTCGGTTTAGGTGGTGTGCGTTTAGGTTACACACTTATGCAACCGAGTCTGGCTGAACATATTCAAAAACTTATTTTGCCTTTTTCGGTTTCTGCGCTACAAACCTCTATTGCCGAAATTATTTTGGAGAATCCCGAATGGGTCAAAACTCGTATTGAAGAAGCCCTACTCGAGCGCACACGGGTTATGCAGGCTTTATCTCATGTCAAAGGACTCGAGGTTTTACCCAGTCACACTAACTTTTTTTTGATGCGAGTTAACAACCCTGATTATGTGTATCAAAAGCTCTTGGAAGCTGGCATTGTCATTCGGCGGCAAGATCATTTACCTATGTTGCAAGGCTGTTTAAGAGTCTCTATTGGCACACCTTATGAAAACAATCGGTTTTTAGATATAATCTCAAAGATTGTAGGTGAAGCATGAGCAGAAGCACAACGATTAAACGCAAGACCAAAGAAACCAATATCGTCTTAAAACTTGATTTGGATAAAACAGGCGGAACAATTTCTACAGGGCATGGATTTTTAGACCACATGCTCGAGCAAATCTCCAGACACGGCAAGCTTTTTTTAGATATCAAGGCTCAAGGTGACTTACAGATAGATGTTCATCATTTAGCCGAAGATACTGGCATTGTTTTAGGTCAAGCTCTTAAAGAAACTCTAGGTGAACGCATCGGTATTGAACGCTACGCTGATGCTTTTGTACCTATGGATGAAACCCTGGCGCATGTCGTTCTGGATTTATCCGGTCGGGCCTGGATAAGTTTTGAACCTAGCGGTTTTGAAGGTGATGCACGTGGGTTTAATGTACATCACTTGCGTGAATTCTTGCGTGGCTTTGCCAACCATACTGGCGCAACCATGCACGTGCGGGTGTTATCTGGCACAGAAACCCACCACGTCTGTGAAGCTATCATCAAAGCCTTTGCTAGAAGTTTATTTGCAGCCACCAGAATTACCTCTGATGCCTTGCCTTCCACCAAAGGACTTCTCTAAGCTACTAGCCACTAGCTACTAGCCACTAGCTTATGAAAACCCTTCTGATTGATTACGGTGCTGGCAACCTGCACAGCGTACACAAAGCTCTTATCAAAACTGGCTTTGATGTCACTGTGAGTTCAGACCCACAACAAGCCACTACTGCTGATGTTCTTATTCTTCCTGGGCAAGGCCACTTCCGGCAAGTCATAGAAAGTTTTTTGGCTTCTGGCTTTGAGCCTATCGTAAGAAAACATATTCAGCAAAACAAACCCTTCTTGGGTATCTGTGTTGGATTACAACTTTTAATGGAATCTTCCGAAGAAGCCCCAGGCGTAAAGGGCCTGAGCATTATTCCAGGACAAGTCAAACGTTTTCCTGATACCAAGGTTAGCGTGCCACAGATGGGCTGGAATCAAATTAACAAACATGGCAACCCTGCCTTACTGGCTGATATTCCAGAAGGAGCTTTTGTTTATTTCGCCAACTCTTATTATGTTGATTTTGAAGATGCGTCTCTAGCAGGTGCAACCACCACCTATGGAGACATCACCTTTAAGAGTGCGGTTTCTGCTGGCCCACTCAATGCCACTCAATTTCACCCCGAGAAAAGCCAAGTAGTTGGGTTAAGGATTCTCAAGAATTTCCATCACTTAGCTCAACACTATATTAGTAGCTCGTTATGATACATTTTTGTACTAAACAAGAGACGACTAGACAAGAAACAAGAAGCAAGAGACAGAAGATTCATTTATCTCTCGCCTCTAGTTCCTTATCTCGATATTTACTCATTGCTCATTGCTCATTGCTGATTACTTTCTTCATCCCCGCTCAGGCCCAACTCTGGACCATTCAAACCGCCGCCTTTCGTGATTACCGTGATGCCATTGCTGCCGTTGATCAGCTTAAAACCCAAGGCTTTGAGGCCTACAGCGAATTTGCTATGGGTGATGATAGCCAGCAATATACCCGCGTGCGTATTGGCTGCTTTGATAGCAAAGAAACTGCCGATTTAACCGTTCAACGCCTTTTGGGAGCCTATACCAAAGAAGCCGCTTCTGTAGCCCTAACCCCAGGTACTCCTATTCCCACTTGTCTAAGTCGAAGCATAGGTTTTGTAACTCCTAGCACCTGGTATATCTATATCACTACCTCAGACTACGCTGTTTTTATGGTAGATTTTCAGGGAAAACAAGCTTTTCTCAAATTTGATGGCACGACCTGGCAAATGGGGCAAAATTTAAGTGAGTTAGGTGTAACGGCTACTGGCTCGAGTCCTGGCAGTGGCTATTTTAGCGAGGTAGCTGCTTCACCTTATCCCCAGATTATCTATAGCAATGGTACACCCCTTTTTGTAACTCAAGGTCGCTTGCTTTGGCAACGCTATGATGTAGCTGTTATTGCTGAAGGCGATATAGTGGTTGCTTATCAAATCACCAAGTATTAGTGGTTTCAGGGGTCGGGGATTAGGGGCTAGATTGAAGATTAATTAAAGATTGAAGATTAAACTCTTTACTTTATAGTTTTCCTCCCCTTCTCCTTGTCTAAAAATATCTCACCACTCGTTACTCGTCACTCACTACTTCCCACCAAACTGAATACATTACTCATTTTTTCACATCTGTATGAGGTCAAAGTAGGTCATGATAATGCCAATGGAACGCTGTGTGATTCTTACTGGATTAAGTGGAGCAGGTAAAACGACTGCCCTACACGCCCTCGAGGATATTGGATTTTATACCGTTGATAATGTGCCACCTAGTCTATGGAGTAACCTAATTGCCAGGGCTGAGCAGGCTGGTCAAAAACGTATTGTTATTGGTATTGATGTACGCACCCGAAACTATTTGGGCGAAGTTGAAGGAAGCTTGCAGCAATTGCGTGGACAAAATATCCGTCCCGAGATTGTTTTTTTAGATGCCTCCGATGATATCTTGGTCAAACGCTACAACTTCACCCGCCGTACCCACCCCCTAGGTTTAGAACCGCTAGCTACGGATATTAGCAATGAACGCCAGGCTCTTAGCCCCTTGCGTGCAGTTGCAGATAGTGTTCTTGACACCTCAAAAACCAGTGCTAGAGAACTCACTGAAAAACTCTGGCAACAGTTTGGGCAAGAACATATGTTTCGCTTGCGCTTTTTATCGTTTGGCTTTAAGCATGGTGTCCCTATTGACGCAGATAACGTCTTTGATTTGAGGGCCTTGCCCAATCCTTACTATGTTCCTGAACTAAGAGCCATTGATGGGCGGGATAAACGGGTTCAGAGCTATGTTTTTACGCCACCAACGCTAAAATTTTATGCGGAGATGTGCGAACTGATTAAGCATCTTACCGTTATGGCCCAAAGTACCGGCCGCTCGAGTTACACCATTGCTGTAGGTTGTACCGGCGGTCAGCACCGCTCAGTTGCTGTAGCCGAACGCTTAACCCTTGATTTAGCTGAACACTTCACCACCACCGTTGAACATAGAGATGTGACCATTGCTTTACAGGAACACGTATAGGTATGAGACAACCCAAAGACCAATTGCGTTTAATGCGACTTTGGATGACCCCTGGCATGGGTGTTAAGCGGCATGTTTCGATGGCTATTTTAGGAACTATGATTTTAGTTTCTGGAGTCGTAAGTGGTGTGTTGTGGTTTTCCAGAACAGATCGCCAAAACATTTCTGAACCCCTTGAACGAATTTTAGTGAGTGATAATTGGAAGTACTATGGAGGTTGGATCTCACTCTTGATCGCCCTAGGCGGCGTAACGCTAGCTATTGCTGCTATCGGACGACTCAACCGTTCACTTTTATCCAACTGGTTGCCTCAACGGCAAGAAGCAGTTGAGGTTTTATATGAACGCTTACAACTCTCCAAGGGTCCACGCATTGTAGCCATTGGTGGTGGAAGTGGATTATCCAATTTGTTGCGAGGCCTAAGGCATTATTCTTCTAATCTTACCGCTGTCGTCACGGTTACCGATGATGGCGGCTCTTCAGGTCGCTTACGCGACGCTTTTAATATGCCAGCCCCTGGTGATTTAAGTGATTGCTTGGCAGCTTTATCTGATAATGAATCTGATTTAAGCAAGCTGCTCGAGTACCGCTTTGAACGGGGCAATGAACTTAAAGGCCACACCTTTGGGAATTTATTTATTACTACTCTGACCGAAGTCGAAGGAAATTTTGGTACGGCCATTCGGGTTCTCAATAACATTCTTAATTTGACTGGCGCAGTTTATCCGGTCACACCAGAAGTGGTCACCATGACCGCTATCAAGACCTCAGGGGTCATGGTTTCTGGTGAAAGCCAAGTCCGCGAGGTTGCAGGGCCAGTAAGCAAAGTCATTATTGAACCCAGCAATCCCAATCCAACTCCAGAAGTAATCCGAGATATTTTAGGTGCAGATGTAATTGTTCTGGGGCTGGAAGTCTTTTTACCAGCACCATTCCGCCACTTTTGGTGCCTGCTGCCAAACGCGCCCTAAACAGCACCAGTGCTAAACTTATTTATGTTTGCAATATCATGACTGAAGCTGGCGAAACTGATGGCTTTACAGCCTTTGATCACGTCAAAACATTGCATCAACATTTGGGAAGGTATCCTGACGCAGTGATTACCAATAGCACCCCTGTCGATGCTGCGCGCTTGGCCAATTATCGTCAAGAAAAAGCCACTCTTGTTCATTTTGATAAAGATGTCTTTAGCACGCATGGTGTAGCTGTTTATCAACTGCCTATTCTTGGGCACGGACCTCATGCCCAACATGACTCGCTTGAACTGGCCAAACACTTAGTAGAAATTGCCAAAATAGCTAACCAAGAACTCAAACGAACCAGGGTGAATGCATGAGCGTACTTGCACTTGCAGTAACCGCCCTGCTGAGCTTTACTGACCCTCAAGGCGATGCCAATGGTGATGGCAGCCTGCAAACACCTACCGCTTCAGTCAACCGCACCATTGGTTCACTTGACGTAACCCAGCTCGAGCTTTACAAAAGCGATACTGTGAGTTTTAGTTTGATCTTTGCTAGCTTAAACAATCCCTTTAACTTGCCCAATGGATTTTCCTTCCCAATCATTGAAGTCTATATAGACAATCCTGAGCTTCAAGGCAGCAATATACTTTTGCCAGGCTCAGAAATGAATTTGCCACAAGGGGCTTCTTGGGAATATGCCTTTAAACTTAGTGGCGATCACTTGCAAATTTTTGAAGCTACGTCTAGCAAGATAACCGACATCACCACTAAGAGCGCGCCTAAGCTTTCTATTACAGGTAATACCCTGGTGATTCAAAGCAGTTTGCCTCGAGCAGAAAATATAAGTCTTTATGCCTTAGTAGGAAATTATTCAGCCTTTAGCGAAACCGGTTGGATGCCGACCAGTTCTAGCAGTTCACCCTGGGCCTACTCGAGTGAAACCCAAACCCGCCCAGTGGTCGAAATTTTAGCTCCCACCACTGAAAGACAAAAACAAGCCATTCAAACAGGTATCCTTTCTTCCATTGAAACACAAGGAAGCAAAGCCAATCCTTGGTTTTTTGTCATGTTTGTTGGAATCGCGCTGGCTCTCTTGGGGGTCATAGGCAGATTTTTTGTCAAACCTATTGCGCTTAGCCCATCTTTAGAACCTCCAGTATCTTTAGAACCTCCAGTATTTTTAGAACCTAATGTATGGGTCGATCAAGATGAAAAAACACCCAGTGCATTTATGGCCGCTGAACGATTGAGAACAAGTCAGGTCACAGAAGATATACGAAACGAAGCTGAAAAATTAAATCAAATCCAGGAAAATCAAGAACCTATCTATGAAACTACCGCCGCTACTGAAGCAATAACCATGCCAGAAGAGTCTCTTCAACCCTTGGTTGTTGATGAACCCCTGATACCTAAACCTCTATTACCTAAAACCCAGATACCTAAAACCAATAATGAATTATTTAATGTATGGGTTGATGATGAAATAAGTGACCCTATTGACTGGTCAGCACCGGCTAAAAAAGTAGGTCACACCGACTAGGCAGTTTTACGCTGCAAACCTTCTGAAAGAATTTGCATAGGCTGGTCTAGATTGTCTGTATCAACCGTCAAACTCGAGACACTGCTACCTGGTACTTCATACATCAGCTCGAGTAAGGTCTTTTCTAAAACAGCACGCAATCCTCTAGCTCCCGTTTTACGTTCATGGGCACGTTTGGCTACTTCATAAAGAGCAGCTTCAGTAAAACGCAGCTCGACTCCTTCTAGAGAAAAGAGTTCTTTATATTGTTTGATAATGGCATTTTTAGGTTTGGTTAATACACTTACCAAAGCATCCAAACTCAAATCATTCAAACGCATCACTACTGGCAAACGACCAATTAATTCTGGAATAAGTCCAAATTTCATTAGGTCATCAGGCATAATCTCAGCATTGGCAATTTTACTTTTATCGTCAGGGTTATGCACTTCAAACCCTACTTGATTGACATTGACTCGCTTGGCAACCATATCCTGAATTCCTTCAAAGGCTCCACCACAGATAAATAAGATATTGCTGGTATCTACTGGTATTAGTTCCTGATGCGGATGTTTCCGTCCACCTTGGGGAGGAACTTGGGTCATGGTGCCTTCAATAATTTTTAGTAAGGCCTGCTGAACACCTTCGCCTGAAACATCTCTGGTAATCGAGGTGCTTTCCGACTTGCGGGCAATCTTGTCAATTTCATCAATATAAATAATCCCGCGCTGGGCCGCTTCTACATCATAATTGGCAGTTTGCAAAAGTCGCACGATGATGTTTTCAACATCATCCCCTACATACCCTGCTTCGGTAAGCGTGGTGGCATCGGCAATGGCAAAAGGAACTTGCAAAATACGAGCTAGGGTTTGAGCTAAAAGCGTCTTCCCTGTTCCAGAAGACCCTATTAGCATAATGTTAGATTTTTGAATCTCTGAATCAGGATTTTGCAACCTACGGTAATGATTATATACAGCAACCGCTAAAGCTTTCTTAGCATCATCTTGTTCAATCACATAGGCATCAAGCTGGGCTTTGATTTCACGTGGTATGGGCAAGCGATGATGAGCCGGATGACGCAGTTTAATGGCATCGAGTTCTTCAGAAATACGATCCACACAAAAATTGCAGATATGCACCAAACCACTTTCTGATGAAATCAGCCGATGCACCTCGTGATAGGTACGCCCACAGAAGTTACAACGTGGTTGCGCCATTAGAGTCCCTTGAGGGTAGGAAGTTTTTTAGGCTCGATGATGCGGTCAATAAGACCATAATCAAGCGCGTCTTGCGGGTTCATAAATTTATCGCGTTCCATATCTCGGCGTAACTTATCACGGTCATGGCCAGTATGGCGTATATAAAGCCCTTCCATAATCTCACGCAGTTGCAAAATTTCATTGGCTTGCACTTCTACATCAGGGGTATTTCCTCTAAACCCACTCGAGCCTGCATGAATCATAATGCGGCTGTTGGGCAAAGCGGCACGGTGTCCCTGTGCCCCTGCCATAAGAATCACTGAACCCATAGACATAGCAATGCCTACACAATTGGTGTATACGGGTGCAGAAATATACTGCATCACATCATAAATAGCTAGCCCTGAATAAACCTCACCACCTGGGCAGTTGATATAGATATTGATGGGTTGTTCTTGTGATTGTGAATCTAGTAAAAGGAGTTGGGCCACAATGGTATTGGCCACCATAGAATCAATGGGTGTACCCAAGAAAATAATGCGTTCTTTTAATAAGCGGCTATAAATATCATACATTCTTTCGCCGCGACTGGTTTGTTCTATTACATAAGGAACTAAGGACATGCCTACTTATACCAAATTCTTACTTCACGTGAGTAGAAATTCTTACTAAAAGCGGGTTTAAGGTTTCGGCAAACCCTGACCCCTGAAACCCGAAACCTGACCCCTAGTCTCTATTCCCTTCTTTATTCTGTTTCTTCAGCAACCTCTTCAATAACTTGTGGGGTCTCTTCTTTGGTCTCTTCGCCTAAAAGTTCTCTAACCACTTCTCGCACTGCCTTATCACGGGTTAAAAGGAAGCGATAATTCTCAAGCCAGGTTTCTCCCATTTCAGACTTAAACTTACGCAAATTTTTACCTTCACGGTAAGCCATATAGCTAATCGCTGCATCAAATTCAGCATTGGACATACTGGTTCCGCGCTTTTCTAAAAGCTGTTCTAAAACCAAATCACGCTTAACTCTAAGCTCTGCTGTTTCCTGCAAATTCTTATCAAAGCCTTCACGTTCATTTTTTTCCTCAAGCTGCTTAAAATAAGCCTCTAAGGTCAAGTTATTTTTCTTTAAGTCTTCTTGCAATTCTTCTAAAAGTGCAGCCTTACGACGATTGATTAAGTATTGAGGCAGTTCAACTTTGGCTTCTTCAATATACTTTTCAACAAATTCACTTTGCTGGGCCAAAAAGACTCTCTATCTAATTCTGCTTGTAAGTTTTTACGAAGCTGCACAAGAGCCACTTCCCAAGAATCAAACCCTAAGGTCTTGCCAAAATCATCATCAAGGGCAGGTTTTTCTTTGGCTTTGATGTCTTGGATGACCGCTTTAAGTTTAAGGGGTTCTGGTTTTTTCTGATTATCCTCTTCATGGCTGTGGTCAGGGTCTTCGTTATCAGGGTCTTCATGCTCAGCTTCATCAGAGCCAAGATTAAGTTCAATTTCATCACCCATGTTTTTGCCCAAAAGCTGCTGAACAATGGTGTCCCCGGCGCGGTCTAAATCTACTGGCAAACGACTACCTTCATCACCGATAGCCAAAATCACCTGGTCGCTCGCCTCAACTCCACGATCAACAGGAATTAAAACGGCGTGTTCACTTTGCAAGTTACTAATAGCCTCTTGCACCATCTCATCGCTAAGCTGCTTTTTGGGGGTATCAATAATGATTTCTTTGACATCAGGAAGCTCAAATTCAGGGTACAAGTCCACATGAACTTCAAAACGATAGTCTTGGCCTTGAGTGGGCTCATCGTTTTTGTGCAAGTGGGCATGAATCGGCATTAATTTAAGGTCTTGTACAGCCTTGCCATAATGGTCTTCGACCAGAGCCTCACGGACTTCCTGATTTAAGGCCTCTTGGCCAATCTGCTTAATTAATACACTGCGCGGTATTTTACCTGGGCGAAAACCTGGTAATCGGACTTGTCTGGAAAGTCCTTGTAAAACCTTGTCATAGGCCTTACTGACTTCGTCAGCAGATACAATGACTTCAAAAGTTGCTGACACGGGCTGTTTATCGATTAGGTTTGCCTGCATATGGTCTCCAATGGGTGCATTTTACAGCTTAAAATTGGCAATACTCACTTCCAGAAGTGAGTATATCGCCTAAAAACCCTAAAAACGTCTGCCTTACGACATCTTTGTATGGTGCGCGAAGGGGGACTTGAACCCCCACGGTTACCCGCCAGATCCTAAGTCTGGTGCGTCTACCAATTCCGCCATCCGCGCATAATGAGAGGTATCATCTATCAACCAAGTTCGATATAAAATCCATCAATAAGACCTAGGTCATAACTACAAGATGATACCTTTCATTGATTTGGAGGTTAACCTGCTTAAGGCTTTACCTCCGCCATCAGCAGGGCATTTATCAAGTCTTAGTTATCATTCTACTTAGTAGCGTGATAACGGCATGATACTTTCCACCTTGTAAATCCTAACAGTTTACTGGCTTGTAAATGCTTTCGGATTTACAAGGTGGAACCTGCTGATGGCTCTTCTGGGGTGGCTGAAGGGACTTGAACCCTCGACCCTCGGAACCACAATCCGATGCTCTAACCAACTGAGCTACAACCACCACGCCCCAAGAGTGTAACATGCTTACACCCAAGGCTTTATAGTTTTAGCACGTTTTTTTAAGAAAGGCAACTGCAGATCAGGATGCTTTTAAGGAACTCCAAGCCACAAATTAAGGGTCTTGTAAGAGTTGGTTTGCTATCTTAAACCCATGTGGCATCGTCTTTTTGTTATTGAGCATCGTCTTAGGAAAGTATTTTTTACTTGGTGGGGCTTAGGAATGAGCGTCATTGGAAGCGTGATTATAGTAGCTTTTCTCGAGACTCTCCATAGACTCTAGACTCTAGCCCAGGCCTACGGTTATGGTATGAAATGAACCTAGGAAGGTTCATTTTTCATGAACAAAAAACCTGATAATTTTGTTCGTTTTTTAGGCTATGTGCGTCCTTATGCTTGGTTTATTGTACTGGGTGCCAGTTGTGGGATTATAAAATTCACGGCTCCTTTATTGGTTCCGCAACTCACCCGTTATTTACTTGATGAAGTTTTACTCAGCAAAAACTTTAGCCCCTCACAACAACTGACTATCCTGCTACGCACCATTGGGTTAATGATGGGAGTCTATGTGTTTATCTGGGCTCCTGCAACTTATGCTAGGGGTTATTTTGCAGGTTTAGCAGGATATAAGGCTGTCTTTGATTTACGACAAAAACTCTATGAACACATCATGCGAATGTCAGCTTCTTTTTTTGACAAAAACCGCTCAGGCTCAATTGTCTCGAGGCTGATTAATGATGTCACCATCATGCAAAATTTAGTAGGTAATGCCCTCACCAACATCTGGATGGATTCAGCCGCCATTCTGGTGGTCTTGTATTTTCTTTTGCGTATCGATGTAAGCCTTACTCTAGTTGCACTTATCACTTTCCCAATTTATATCTATGTCTTCAGGAAGTTTCAGCGCGAAATACGTGATGCTACCCACACCATTCAAGAAGGCACCTCTCAACTAGCTGGCAATGCTCAAGAAAAAATTGCAGGCAACCAAGTTGTGCAGGCTTTTAATCAAGAAAGTCGCGAAGGTCGTTCATTTAAGCGCAGTTCTATCGAGCTTTTGTCTTCTACTATTGCACTCTTAAAATCTCGCAGTAGCAACGCCTCCATCACCGGCATCCTGACGCAAGGGGCTCCTCTATTAGTCTTGCTTTATGGAGGATATCTGGTGATTCAAGGCAGGCTCACCATTGGTGAACTGGTGGCGGTAAACCTATATCTCAATCCACTGTATTTACCCCTCGAGCGTTTATCGGAACTCAATGTCATCTTGTCAAACTCTTTAGCCGCCCTTGACCGAGTCTTTGAAGTCATGGACGAAGCCCCAGAAATTCTAGAAGCTCCTGATGCTCAAATACTTAAAAACCCTAAAGGGAAAATCTGTTTTGAAAAGGTTCACTTTAGTTATGCTCAGGACAATAGCAGCCCCATCGCAGTTCTGCATGATATTTCCTTTACCGCCAATCCTGGGCAAAAAATAGCTCTGGTAGGGCCGAGTGGTTCGGGCAAAAGTTCACTGATTAGTTTAATTCCGCGCTTTTATGATGTTAGCTCAGGTCGTATTCTATTTGATGACCAAGACTTGCGTGACCTTAAACTAAAATCTTTGCGGGAGCATATCAGCATGGTCTTACAAACGCCTATTCTGTTTTCAGGCAGTGTGCGTCAAAACATTCTCTATGGCAAACCTGGGGCCAGCCAAGAAGAGCTTATTGCCGCCACCCAAGCTGCCAACGCTTACGACTTTATTCAACAGCTTCCCAAAGGCTTTGATAGCCAAGTCGGCGAAGGCGGAGGATTTTTATCAGGTGGACAACGCCAGCGCATCACCATTGCTAGAGCATTCCTGACTGATCCTCAAATTCTAATTTTGGATGAAGCTACCTCGGCATTGGATAGTGCTTCTGAAAAACTGATCCAAGCGGCTTTAGAAAAACTGATGGAAAACCGCACCACCTTTATTGTGGCCCACCGGCTTTCTACCATTATCAATGCCGATACCATTCTAGTGATGCGTGAAGGCAAGATTATTGATAGTGGGACACACCTCGAGCTTTTAGAGAAACAGGGTCTTTATCAAGATTTGTATCAAAATTTAAGCTAATCATTGTTTTGCCTGTGACCGCTCCGCCAAAATTGCCCAAACGGTTTGCTAATGTTGAGATGTTGTCTTGGAGGTCTATGTGTATTCAACGTCTCGAGCACTCAAGCGTGTTCTCTTCCTAAGCCTGCTTATTCTATTAGCAGCCTGTACAAAATTCTCACCCCCTAAAATCAATGAGGGCAGCTATGGCTTGACAGCCAGTTATTTTGGAAATAATGATTTCACAGGTCCCAAAGTCAGCCAGATTGACCGTTATATTTATTTTAACTGGGGACAAATTGCACCAGCCAGAGGGCTTTTTCCAGGGAATTTTAGTGCCTCATGGCAAGCTGATTTTGTAGTCACCACCCCTGATACCTATCAGTTTTTTATAGAAACTACTGGAAAAGCTACCCTAAAAATCAATGGAAGAACACTAAGTCATGGAGAAAGCCTAAGGCTCGAGCCGCATCAAGGCTACACTTTTGAACTTTCCTTTGTAAAAACCTCACCCGATGCCAGTCTTAAACTCGAGTGGTCAGGAAAAACCTTTAAGCGTACTCTGATCCCCCAAGAACACTTTCGCAGCCAAACACGAACTTCAGAACTCAACACACTGGTAACAACCAACACCAACTTACTCTTAAATAGCGATTTTGAAGGGGGAACTGGGGGATGGTTGCAATTTGGTGGAAGTTTTTCTGCTGCTACACCTGGTCGCAATGACGCTGGCAGTGCAGTTCAGGCGGGTGGCTGGGCCTGGATTCAACAGAATTTACCCATATCTGATATTGAGCCTGGACAAGTTTATACCCTAACTGGTTATGCTCGCTCTACAAGTGGAACCTGTACCATCGGTATGGCTGGTGGCACCACTTCAGGGCAATCCTTTAGTAAGGTTTTAAGCTACCGATCTAATTTTTTCCTAGGACAAGTTATCTCTATGACCCTTCCCCAGAATCCAGCTTGGCTGGCTGTCTATCTGGCCTCCGGACAAGAAAGCTGTGATTTTGACGACCTTAGCCTAAAAGCTGGAACAGCAACCCCACCCGTCTTACCCAATCCTTCAAATTTAGTTTTAAATGGAAATTTTGAAGAAGGTCTTACAAATTGGGGCCGTTTTGGCGGACTAAGCAACCTTGTTAATCCTGGCCAAGATGGTACAGGAAGTGCCTTAAAAGCCTCAAGTTGGGCCTGGATTCAACAGGATATGCCTGGAAGCCTATTTGAAGTTAGCGAGTCCTACATCATTTCTGCTCGAGTTAAATCTAGCACTAGCAGTATTTGTAAGCTGGGGTTTGTAGGAGCCAGTCCTACTAATACACTCTTTTCAGTAAGCCTCGAGTTTAATAACTCTACTTGGGAACACAAAACCTTATCTCAGAGCATTCCTTTAGGTTTAAGCTGGGCGGCTATTTATCTGGCTTCAGGTCAATCTGGCTGCTCATTTGATGATATCTCTGTTGTACTAGATAACCCCGATAGCGTTTTGGATTCAGAGCTACAAACCCTCTTAGTACGCAATGGTCTAGCTCCCCTAAATCTAGGGCCACAACCCAATGCCAATAAAGTAGCTCTAGGTCGCTTACTCATGCATGATAAAGAACTCAGTGGCAATAGAGATATTTCCTGTGCCACCTGTCACTCTGCAAATTTATCAACTACAGATCAAATTTCTTTGTCGATTGGTGTGAGTGGTCAAGGTCTGGGTCATGACCGAATCTTGGCTCCAGATACCAACTATATTTCAAGAAATGCTCCTGACCTTTTTAATCGCGGCGCACCACAGTGGCACACCATGTTTTGGGATGGACGTGTGAGTGGCACACCAAAAAATGGGTTTACAACACGTGCAGGAGATCAACTTCCAGCAGGTTTAGATAGCGTTTTAGCAGCCCAAGCCATGATGGTAGTCACGTCACGGTTAGAAATGCGCGGACAAGCTGGCGATAACGATATTTTTGGTAGCCCAAATGAACTAGCTATCATTGAAGATGCCAATAACACCGCCATCTGGAATGCCCTTATGAACCGCCTTAAAACTATTGATGCCTACAGGCCTTTCTTTGCTGCTGCCTATCCTGATGTTCCTGAATCTCAACTAGGTTTTCAACATGCCGCCAACGCTATTGCTGCCTTTGAGTCCTCCGCTTTTAGCAGCACCAACAGTCCTTTTGACAGATACTTAAATGGTGAACGAAAAGCTATGAACACGGCTGCTAAACGTGGCGCGGTGGTCTTTTATCGTGATGCCAACTGCGTGATTTGTCATAGCGGCACACTGATGACTAATCAAGGGTTTCATAATATCGGTGTTCCACAAATCGGCCCAGGCTTTGGCCCTGCTACACCCCTTGACTACGGACGATTCGCTATTACCGGAATTGCAACAGATAAATTTGCCTTTCGCACCCCGCCTTTAAGAAATGTGGCACTCACGGGTCCTTGGATGCATGATGGAGCTTTTACCAATTTAGAAGAAGTGATACGCCACTACGATAATGTACCTGCCTCGCTGGCAGCTTTTACTGGCAACAATCTCAGAGCCTGACTTACAGACTCAGGTCCACAACGACCCTGCCACCCAAACAGAAATTTTGGCAACCCTAGATACTAGCGTGCGCGGTGTCTTGAATCTAAGTAATCAGCAAGTGGCAGACTTAATCGCTTTTTTAGAAGCCCTAACTGATCCAAAAGCCCTGGATTTATCTCAGCAAATACCGGCCACTGTACCTAGCGGTCTACCTATTGACCGTTAATGTGACGGATAAACGATGGTCTATCTTTAAGAACTCTAGACTGGTTTGAAAAAACTGGTTTGAAATACTTACTGGTTTGAAATAACTGGTTTGAAATACCTAAGGAGTGTTCATGCGTTATCTTTACATCATCTTGCTTCTCGTTCTCTTAGCGGCCTGTGGTCGGATTACACCACATCAGCCAACCCAGCCTACCCTTGATCAAGCTATCGGTCTAAAAGCTACTTATTTTTCAAACCCAGATTTTACTGGGGCCCAAGTCACCAGAATTGACCGCTTTGTTTACTTTGACTGGGGGAAAATTGCACCCACTCGAGACTTTGCGCCTGGTGCTTTTAGTGTGCGCTGGCAAGGTGATATTAAAATTGACCAAACCGATAGCTATGAATTTTTGCTATCTAGTAATGGTAAAACCACCTTGCGTCTTGACGGGAAAACAATCACTGGCCCGGTTACCCTTCAGGCCGGGAAACACTATTTCCTTGAACTCGAGTTTATTAAAACTGGACCCGAAGCAGCTATCAAACTCGAGTGGCTCTCCAAAAGCCTTAAACAAAATTTAGTCCCGCAAGAAGTTTTATATCCTGTAGCCCTCGAGGGCAGCTTAAATACGCAAGCTGTTACACCTGGGGTTAACCTTCTCTTAAACAGCAATTTTGAAGGCGGTACTGGTGGCTGGATTAAATACGGGGGGAATTACCAAACCGTAAGTCCGGGCAATGGTAATACTGGCAACGCTTTAAGTGCTTCTGGCTGGGCTTGGGTTCAGCAAGACTTACCCGTAACTGATATTGAAGTAGGTCAACTCTATACCTTGCGAGCCAATGTCAAGGCTTTAGCTGGTGCAACCTGTACAGTAGGTGTGGCTGGTGGCGCGGCTGGTCAAGTTGATTTTAGAAAACCTTTAACTTTTCAATCCCCCAGTTTTCAAGAGCAGGGTGTAAGCCTTACAGTTCCTAGCAATACAGTGTGGATGTCTGTGTATATAGCCAGCAGCAACGAAACCTGTCATTTTGATGATTTATCTCTGATTGCTGGAGATACCACCCCACCACCGCCACCACCAGTGACAACCCTTTTAGTCAATGGCAGTTTTGAAAGTGACTACAACAACTGGGGACAATTTGGTGGCACATCGGTTATAAACAGTGATGCCCAAGAAGGTTCAAAGGCTGCACAGCTTAGCAATTATGCTTGGGTACAACAAAACATTGCTGGGGCACTCTTAAAAGTAGGCTCGAGTTATAGACTTAGTAGTTATGCTAAAGCTGCGGCTGGACAAAGCTGCACCCTTGGTTTTGTGGCAGCTACCCCAACAGCAACCTTGTTTTCTGAAACCATAACCTTTACTGAGACCACCTATACTCAAAAGACGATTGAGAAAACCATCACTGCTGAAGTCAGTTGGGCGGCTGTTTATTTAGCCTCGAGTGCTGGCAGTTGCACTTTTGATACCCTAAGTCTAAGTGACCCTGCTGCTGTTCAAATCGGCAATGGAACGGGTCTTTTGGGTGAATACTACGACGAGCTTTTCTTTACTGGAACTCAAGTGTTACGCACCGATACTACAATTAACTTTAGTTGGGCTGCGGGCATTCCTGTCGGTGGTATTGCTGCTGATACCTTTAGTGTGCGCTGGGCTGGACAAATTCAACCCCTTTATTCTGGAAGCTACACCTTTTATACAACCAGCGATGACGGTATTCGCCTTTGGATTAATGGACAACGTGTAGTTGATAACTGGACTGTACATTCCTCAACGGTTAATCAAGGAACTATTACTTTGAGCGCAGGTCAAAAGTATTCTATTAGGCTCGAGTATTTTGAAAATGGCGGCGACGCACTGGCCAAACTCGAGTGGTCAAGTGATTTGCAAACACGCCAAGTCGTTCCAGCAACACAGTTGTATCCAGCTACAAGTGCTTCAGTCACCGAATTTAATCAGGGCAAATGGAGTTCTGTTCTAAGCTGGCCCCTGATTGCCACCCACATGGTCAATATGCCTGATGGCCGAGTTTTAGCCTGGTCATCCTGGGATGAAACCACCTTTGGTGGCCGCCCAGATTTACAGTTTAGTGAAGCTACAATTTATAATCCCCTTACCAATACCTTTCAAGATGCCGATAATCCTCAACACGATATGTTCTGCGCTGGGCTTTCTATGCTAGCCGATGGTCGGGTCTTCGCAGGTGGTGGTGGTGACGGAATTAACCGCACCAGGGTCAGTGTCTTTAATCCTTTTACCACCTCTTGGTCACGCTTACCTGATATGCCCAACGGTCACTGGTACGGCACGTCTGTGGCTATGCCTAATGGTGAAGTGGTGGTCTCTATGGGGGATAGCTCGAGCCGAAGAACCGATATCTATCGCAATGGTTCTTGGCAAACCCTAACTGGTATCAATCTAACTGGCATTGACGCAGGTCTAGAAACACCTGACTGGTATCCTTATATGCATGTAAGCCCCAGAGGTACAGTCTTTCATTCTGGAGCCACCACCACCATGCACGAACTTGACCTAAGCGGTAACGGCACAACCACAAATAAAGGAAGCCGTGGAAGCACCGAAGTCTATCGTCAATGGGGCAACGCCACTATGATGGATCAAGGAAAAATTTTGATGACCGGTGGCACTCCTAGAGAAACAACCATCGGAAGCTTAAAGACCGCCGTTTTAATTGATATCAATGCTGCAAATCCGGTAGTGACCACACTACCAGATATGAATTACACTCGCACCTATCAAACCAGTATTTTATTGCCCAATGGTGAAGTGATGGTCATGGGCGGCAATGGTACGGGTGTTGAATTCAATGACGAACAATCACGACTTATTCCAGAAATCTATGACCCTATTTCCAATACCTGGCGTGTAGTTGCTAGCATGAGCGTACCGCGCAACTATCACTCTACAGGCACACTGCTGCAAGATGGTCGGGTACTTATTGCCGGTGGTGGGCTCTGCGGAACCTGCGCTGCCAATCATCAAGATGGTCAGGTTTACACACCCACCTATCTCTATAAATCAGATGGTACGCCAGCAGACCGCCCTGTTATAAATACAACACCTGTATCGATTACTTATAATCAAAGCTTTGATGTTACCTTATCTGGCGGTGGTGCTAGTAGCATCAGTACATTTTACCTAATTAAACTTTCTGCTAATACCCACGCAATGAATACCGACGTGCGTCGTTTAAGTGTTCCTTTTAGCAAAACAGCTACCAACACCTATCGCTTAACCTCCCATAGCAATACAAATGTTCTTACACCTGGGTACTACTATCTCTTTGCTCTGAACACTGAAGGTGTACCCTCTATAGCAAAAACCTTGCAAATACAGTAAAAGCGAATTGGAGTTTTTATTGCAGCCTAGGAATTAGAAAGGGAGAAGAAGCTGAGAGCTAAATCTTCACTCTTCACTCTTCACTCCTACTCTTTAAATTAAGTTATCAAGATTTTTGTACTCCGTTATCCACAAAGGGTAACGGAGTACTCTCTTCGGCTAATGAAAAAAGGGATGCTGCTTGTCCTTTGGCCAAAATCATCCTTTGGGTACATTTGGTGCAGTAAATCACATCCACTGCAATTTTAATCTCTACCCGCCGGCGGCAATCTGGGCATACATAGGTTCTAAGGCTTTCAGTAAGCACAGCTTCATCTTATCTTATCAGCGTAGGTTTTCAACTTCTTAGGGCAACCACAAAGTTAGTAATACCTTGCGAAAAAACTTAAGACTCCAAACACATTTTCATAAACCGACTACACCTGTGGCTAACAAGAGGCTTAATCCCCTTATTGATGCGGCCACGGTGCAATTCCACAAATCACCTCGTTCGACTTTGCAGTTACCTTGACTTAGGGTAGGGCTGCAAAAAACCAACAAAATATCACCCTTTTAGAGGCTTCTTTCATTTTTAGTGTGCATGTGACATTACCCTCACTTTTCCCAAATTTACCCTAATATACTTTTATATGGCGTTTGTCCTTGGGTGTATCTTAAAAGCTCAAGGGTTTTGCTAACCTATTTATGTCCGATTTAATGCCTACCGTTGATATTCTTTTGGCCACCTATAATGGTGGTAACTATCTTGTCGAACAGCTCGAGTCCTTACTTGCACAAAGCTATCCCCACTGGCGGTTACTTGTTCGTGATGACGGCTCGAGTGACCAGACCAATACCATTTTGTTGACATTTGCCAAAAAACATCCCGAAAAAATCCAGATCATCACTGACAGCAAAGGCTCACTTAAAGCCAAGCTCAACTTCTTTGAACTTCTAAGGTATAGCCAAGCACCCTACATCATGTTTTGTGACCAAGATGATGTGTGGCTACCCAACAAAATAGAACGCAGTATTACTCATCTACAAAGCCTCGAGCAGCGTCATGGGAAAACCCATCCCATTTTAGTTTACACAGACTTAAAAGTAGTCAATCATAAGCTCGAGACTATTCATAAATCTATGTGGGAATATACCTATATTGTTCCTAAACGTGACCAAAAGTGGAATAGGATTTTAACCGTTAATCCAGCCACAGGTTGCACAACTATCTTTAATCAGTCTCTAAAACAACGTGTCACCACAGTTCCAGCAGAGGTTATTATGCATGATTGGTGGCTAGCTCTGATGGCCTGTTTTTTTGGAACCATTGATTTTATTCCTCAAGTCACCATCCTTTATAGACAACATCAAAACAACGTGGTTGGGGCTTATCAAATAAAGAAGAAAAAACCTCACCAGTATTTTAATCAGGACACCCTTGACACCATGCGAATACAGCTTCAAAAAGCCCAGCAACAAGCTGGAGCCTTTGCTGACACCTATCAGCAATTTATAGATAAAGATAAATTTCAGGTCATCAAAGACTTTTCCAAATTAAACCTTGATGACTTTTTGTCCAGCCGGGCTTTTTTGCTTAAACATGATATTCTCAAACGTGATTTTGCCACCAGTATAGGCTTTCTTTTAAGGGTTTAATTGGACTCCACTAAGCATTTCAATTGCGACACAAGTCAGGAGAGAATACACATGAATCATCCCGAAATTTCGGGATGATTTGTCATTGCGAGAAGCGTTCTAAGCTAAAAAGTATCCCAAACGATGCTTAGTAGGTCGTTTGTAGTAGACGAGCGACGAAGCAATCTCATGTCACTTATTTTGCAGCAACCTCAGTGAAGGGAGATTGCTAAAGAGTCTTCAACAGGGCGTAGTATGCCGTTATCACAGTGTCAGCTTTATTATGACGAGATGATACCTCCTGTTGAGGACTCTTTTTCGCGGATGCAGCAGCAATGAACTTTATCGGCATTAAATACCCCCTATTCTTAGGCTCGCAACCTGTCCTGAGTTAGTCGAATGGATGACAAATTACTGTGCAAACGGCGCACATTGCGCCGTTTGCAAAAAAGATTCGCACCTGACTCATGTCCCTCCTATATTCTCTTCTAATTCTTGCACTTCAACAAACACCAAACCTAGGCTAAGTAGCTCCATCACCAAAGGGCCCTAAATGTTTAGCAAGACAATAAGGCTCCTCTAGCAAACAGATTCATCCGTTCTGGACTTAATTCATGCCAAAGAAATGCTAGACTCGTCGCATATGAAACTTTTATCAGTCAATATCAGCCAAGCTAAACCGATACAGAGAGGTCAAAAATCTGGTCTGACTGGTATCTTCAAAATACCTAAACCAGATTTAGTCAAAGTAGGATTTTTAGGACTCGAGCATGATACACAAGTAGACACCGAAAATCACGGTGGTAAAGACCAAGCAGTTTATCTCTATAGCCAAGATGACTATGCTTACTTCTCAGAGCAACTGGGCACAGTTTTAGAACCTGGAACCTTTGGAGAGAATCTGACCCTCTCCAACTTGCCTGAACCTCTTTATATCGGTGACCGCTTTGAAATAGGCACAGTTATTTTAGAAGTCACTGCGCCACGTATTCCCTGTTCAACCCTTGCAGTGCGCATGAATGATATGGCTTTTGTTAAAAAGTTTAGTAAGGCTAATCGCCCGGGAGTTTATGCAAGAGTTATTCAGGAAGGTATGTTGCAAACGGGTGACCCAGTAAGCTATATACGTGGTAAGTACGATGTGACAGTTCTCGAGGAATTTCAGTTCTTTTATCAAAAAGACAAGAGTGCTGAAGCCTTGGAAAGATTCTTAGCTGCTCCTATTGCAGAACGCAGCCACAAGGATTATGAAAAGATGCTCGAGAGAGTAGTCAGTAGTCAGTAGTCAGTAGAGTCTTCAACAGGGCGTGGCTTCGCCTCATTTCATAGCACTATGCCATTATCATCAGCGGAGTTTTACGATAACGAGATGCTACCTCCTGGATGTTAAGCTCAAGGTTATGTTACCCCAAGGTTTCAAACAGCGCATGACGCAACTCTTGAAAGAGGAAAGCAGTGATTTTTTCCAAAGCCTCGAGCAACCTCCTGTTATGGGTATTCGTGTTAATACCAATAAAATATCTACCCAAGAATTTCAAAGTCTTATCGGTTCTAACCTTACTGCTGTGCCGTGGTGTTCATCAGGTTTTATCCTTAATCCAAATACCTTATCTGGCAAACACCCTTTTCACGCTGCGGGCCTTTTTTATTTTCAAGAACCTTCGGCCATGGCCGTAGCCGAAGCTTTACAGCCCAAGACGAGCGAACTAATCCTTGATTTAGCTGCTGCCCCCGGTGGAAAAAGTACCCATCTGGTTTCGCTTACACAAAATCAAAGTGTAATTATTGCCAATGAAGTAAACCGCAGCAGGGTTAAAGCCTTGTCTGAAAACCTCGAGCGTTGGGGAAGCAAGCAGGCTATGATTACCAATGAAGCTATTGAAAACCTAAACGCATGGCACGAAGGGGCCGATAAAGTTTTGCTGGATGCACCCTGTTCTGGCGAGGGCATGTTTCGCAAATCTTCTGACGCACTACGTATGTGGAGCGAAGCTAACATCCTAGGTTGCGCCAAACGACAAAAGGATTTGTTACATGATGCTGCCAAGCTAGTCAAAGCAGGTGGCTCACTGGTATATAGCACCTGCACCTTTGCCCCCGAAGAGAATGAATGGGTGATTGCTGATTTTTTGCGACATCATTTTGAGTTTGAACTCCAAGAGATAAAACTCGAGCAGCTCTCGCTTGCCCAAACCGATTGGCTACCTGAAGGTTTACAGCAAGACCTAGGCCAAGCCAAACGCATCTGGCCACATAAAACCCAAGGGGAAGGTCACTTTATAGCCCTCTTCAAAAAAATTTCTGGCGAAACGCGAAATTTAAAACCTGCCCACTTTCATGCCGTCACCAATCAAACCCAGCAACTCTGGAAAGATTTTTGTCAGCAGACTTTTGCCAAACAAATCATAGATGCACCGCTTACTCTTTTTGGCGATAAGCTTTATACTGTTGACCCGCGTATTCCAAATTTTCAAGGTGTTAACGTGTACAAGGCTGGGCTGTGGTTAGGGACTGTTCTTAAAAATCGCTTTGAACCTTCACATAGTTTGGCACTGTCATTGCTAAAAAATCAGGTCAATAACGATATGTCCATTGATTTTCAAATCGAGGATCAAGGTCTTAAAGATTATTTACAAGGTCATCCGCTTGAGCATTCAGGTGAAAAGGGCTGGGTGATTATCTCGGTAGCAGGGTTTCCTGTGGGTTGGGGCAAACGCTCGGGAAACGTAGTAAATAACAATTATCCCAAAGGCTTGCGCCTTGTTTAGGTCAAATATCCCAAAACCGTCAGTGAAAGTCTTACGTTCACTGTAGGGAAAAACCTATTCAATACTTACACCCCACAAAATAAACTATTAAGGACGGAGTTGAGGAGAAATCCATTCCAACCAGAGACTCAAGTGAGGGGTTCTCGGTCTTTTCTACAAGAAGGTGAACGATGTCTATCCTACTCGAGAAAGAAAGTACTTCTACCATTCCAAAACAATTGCAAGTTTTTTCTACTTCACCACAATCTAAAGACGTACCTGCACAAGAGTACCGCAATGAAGTCATTAAGGTTGCTCGTTGGAGTGAAGATTTTGGTTTTACTGGCATTCTGGTTTATACCGATAATGCTCTGGTAGATAACTGGTCAGTAGCCCAGATTATTTTGGAAAATACCAAACACTTATCTCCACTGATTGCCGTGCAACCCATTTATATGCACCCTTATATGCTAGCTAAACGCATTGCTACTTTTGCACATATCTACGGACGAAAGGTGTACCTGAACATGCTAGCTGGCGGCTTTTCTAATGACCTAAGCCAGCTTGGAGATAACACTCCACATGATGACCGCTACGCCCGAACAGTTGAATATACCCAAGTGATTCAGGGGCTGCTCTCGAGTACCACCCCTTTTAATTTTGAAGGCAAGTTCTACCAGCTCAAGAATGTCAAGATGTCACCCACTGTTTCTCCAGAACTAATGCCAGGGATTTTGATTTCAGGTTCTTCTCAAGCTGCTATTCAAGCTGCGAAAGATATTAAAGCTAGCCTGATTCGCTATCCTTTCCCAGCCGAGCAAGAAACGGTTCGTCAGGAAGACATTGCTCCTGGTTTTCGAGTAGGCATTATTGCCAGAGCCAACTCGGAAGAAGCCTGGAAAGTTGCCCATGAGCGTTTCCCCGAAGATCGCCGTGGCCAGATTGCTCACCAACTAGCCGCCAAAGTTTCTGACTCAGTATGGCATCAAGAGCTTACTGAGCAAGCTAAATATCAGCCCAAAGAAGGTACATACTGGCTTGGGCCTTTCCTCAACTATCAAACTTTCTGCCCCTATCTTGTAGGCAGTTATGCCGAAGTTGCTGGTGAAATGCGGGCTTATCAACGCAAAGGTTTTAGTGTTTATATTGTTGACATTCCTACCTCGTTTGAAGAGTTACAACACATTCAGCGCGTGTATAGTTTAATCTAGGTGATTATGATTACAAACGAACGTATACATGAAGTTCTTAAGGGCGTATTAGATACAACACAACCCCTCGAGTCTGTGGATTTAATTGAAACTGGCATCATGGATTCACTAGCTCTAGTCAGTGTCATTATGGAACTCGAGACGGCTTTTAATATCAACATTCCTTTTGAAAAGCTGGAAATAGATAACTTCAGAACTCTAGATAGCATCAGCCAATTCATTCGTAAAGAAGCTCAGGTGCCCTCCTAGATCAGGCTTTTTTACCTTGTTCTGGGCATCAGATGGTTTGAATCTGATGCTTTTTATTTCTTATAGCACCTATCGCCTGATATACAAGATAAGATAAACTTCCATAAGTCTTAGTTTAACGTTTAGGAGCAGCCATGTCAGAAAAAACCTTAGATGTGCCTTTGGAAATAAGAGATCGCAGCCTTCTTGAGCTTATTGACCCAAACCCCAAACTCGAGGAATTAGCAAGCGGTTTTGAATTTATCGAAGGCCCGATATGGCATCCTTATGAAAGGTATTTAATTTTTAGCGATATTATTGGCAATAAACTGTACCGCTGGAGTGAGAAAAAAGGTCTTGAAGTTTTTCGCAAAGATAGCCATATGGCCAACGGAAATACTTACGACCAGCAAGGACGCATACTCACCTGCGAACATGCCAGCAATGCTCTTAGTCGCACTAGCCCAGATGGCCAATATGAAATTCTGGTCACACACTATCAAGACAAGGCTCTCAATAGCCCCAATGATATTGTTGTGAGATCGGATGGAACCATTTATTTTACCGACCCCGTTTATGGCCGCAGTGAACCCTTTGGTGTTTTTAGAGAACAGGAGCTTTCTTTCGAGGGTGTTTATTGTTTTAATCCTTTAGATAACTCTCTTAAACTGCTGGTAGATGATTTTGCTGGCCCTAATGGTTTGTGCTTTTCTCTGGATGAAAACTATCTTTTTGTGAATGATACCGAACTAAGACATATTCGCCGTTTTGAAATTAAGGCAGATGGCACTCTAGATAATGGACAAGTCTGGGCTCAAACCACTGGCAATGGAGATGGCATACCTGATGGCATGAAAATGAATGGGGCGGGTTATCTTTTTTGCACAGGGCCTGGTGGCATTCATGTGTTCGATAAGAGTGCTCGCTGCATCGGGGTTATCGGTGTACCACCAACAGCTAATTTTGCCTGGGGAGATGATGATCTATGCAGTTTGTTTTTGACTAGTGTGTCAACTTTGTATCGGCTTAGATTCAAAGTGCCTGGTGTAAAACTATTTTGAGACTATTTACCGAAATCTCCAAATTCACCCTCGAGAGTTTCAACTAAATCAGTCCGCATAATACTCATCCATAACCGACGAGCTTGTCCAACATGTTCAGCCTTTTCAAAATCAGACGAAATTCGTGCTAATCTAACTCGAGTCCAACCCATTGAATAGGGTTCAGGAATTCGGGCATAAAGCTCGAGGGCTTTTTCATATTGTGTTCTGGCTGTATCGTGGTCAGAGCGTTCCAAGGCAATGTTGCCAAGACTCCGAATGCAGTTGGCCTGCTGCCGTATCCAACCTTTATCCTTTGTTATGTCTATAGCTTTTTCAATCAACCAATTCAAGTTTTCACCCATAAACCGTGCATACTCGGCAAGCCCAAGTGCAGCATCTATGCCAGCCTGTTGTATTTCTTCCTCATCCGTCTGTAAAGCAGTCTGGGTCATAGTGGTTAGATTGGCATAATCATCCAAAATTCTTTTTGCTGCCTCTTGTCCACCGCTACTACCGACTAGCCAACCTTGTTCTTGGGCCAGACCGCAATAATGCCTGATCATTCGCTCTTTATCTTCTTTTACAGGGAGATGATGGCGATTCGCATATTCTCGCAGGGGAGCTAGCATTCTTAAACGTTCATTATCATCACTAAAAGCTAGCCCCACTTTGCGTAAAACACTAGCCGCATCTTGAGCCCCAACGGGTATAAGCATGTCAAGGTCTGCATGGGCGATACCATCAGGCAATGGCCCTACGAGTGTCACCAAACGTCGTGCAGTTTCAGTCATACGAGGATTGTCAAAGGAAAGCTCAAAAGACACGGCAAAACTTGACAAACGATCTTCGGGCACACTCTCTCGTTTAAGAAGTTCACTGCGCTTATCTTGCCATTGTCGCCAAAGTTGACTTAAGTTCGGCTCACCCTCGGCTCGCATGGCCAAAAGCTCAATGGCAAGGGGTAACCCATCAAGGTCTGATACCAATTTATCAAGATGGTTATCATCAGTAAAGTGCTCTCCAGCTACCTCCAAAAAAAGTTTGCGAGAATCGGGTCTTGACAATAACTTTGGCTCAATGGGATCACGCCATGAAATACCTCGTGGACGAGTCATGCTGCGTAATGTGATAACCAGTGTAAGTCCTTGTATAGCACAAAGATTTGCAAGATAGGTCTCAACCTCTTGCGTATCCTCTTGCCAAGGGGTCTCAAAGTTATCTAGCACTAATAACACTGAAGCACGTCTAAGCTCCTGTTCTACTCTAAAATCTAAATACTGTCCTTCGGGTAAATTAAGCTGTCTGGCGATTTCACTCACCAATGAAGCCTTATTTAATGCACCATCACAGCGCACAAAAAACCGCCTGTTTCCATAACGTTCAATAATCTTTGGATGATAGAGCATGGTTTGACATAAATTACTTTTCCCAATTCCTAACGTTCCTATCACAGGCGTAGGTTTAGGTTCTGGCTCTAAAAGTGTTTGTACTAAATCATTAAGTTCCTTTTCCCGTCCAATGAACCGAGGTTTCCCCGGCAGATTAAGTGCTGGTGTGGCTCCCTCTTTAGACTCTGAAACCCCTATAGGAGCCAGTTGCGTCAAGAATCCCGTGAGGTCGCCATAGTTATCGCCATAACCCAAAATGACGATTCGCGTTTCAGTTAGGGGATATCTCTTCTGATAGTCACCTACTTCACTATGCCGAACTAGAAAATAATGGCGATTATGTGAATCTTTGAAATCTTGTAGCCAATCAACAAGGCCACCCAAATTCGGGTCGTCTAGAGTTGCACCACAACCAACAAAAAGAAGACTACTTCTTGTAGCCATTACTTTTTGCAAATCTTGTGTAATTTCTTTAGTTTGTATGTCTTGATAATCAAGAGCACTAACAATCATGGTATGCGGTTCTAAGTGGTGACCATGCAAGTGTAATATAGCTCTTTCGTCTCCATTAATAATGTTCTGGGCTCGAGCCTTTTCTTTCCACGTAGCGCGCTCCAAATTGGTAACATTTTCAATTAAAGGGTCATAATTGGTCTTTATTATAGGTACATTAAGACCTACAATAGCCTTTATCAGTTCAGGGTATTTTACTTTCAAGCTCCCTACAGTCTGCTTAACCCAATTAGCAAATTCACCTCCCTCTCGGCCACCTAGCTTTTTCTGAATCAATCCAGCCGCAGACAGCATTTCATCCAAATCACCGTTTTCAATTGCCTGTTGCTGTCGCCGACACCAATCTTCTTCAGCTAGGTCTTTACAGTGTTCAATCCCCGTCAATAACCACTTTTGCCATGATGTATAGTGTCTTTGTGAAGCATCTACTGTATTAGCTGATACACCCACGCCAGCCACAACAATTACACCTTTGTTAGCAATACGTTCTTTTAACTCATCATAGTACTTACCAAGCACAAAACCCTCCAGATAATTGTGTCAGCCAACAAAATTTCCAGTTCTCATAAATAATAGCATCTATGAGGGGTTATCATCCCAACTTAATTTTAAGAAAACTCCAATTGGTATCAAAACACAACCCACAAATCAATCTAAAGTAACTTCTATGATCAATTAATCTGTTGCCAAATAGCCCACAAAATAGACTTTGTAAATTCTTCTGCATAGAATTTTTCTAGAGCTTGCTTGACTTCACTAGCTCGTTTATAGGTGTAAATAAGTCCAAGGCTCGAGAGGTCCCTAGGAGTAAAGGCCAGGGGCAAAGGTCCACAGTTGGTTAATGCACTCACACTTCCGTAGTGATCAGTTAGGTCATAGCCCAAAAAGCGAAAGTTTATTTCCTTAAACGCATCACGGACTTCATGGTCAGGATGTTGAATGACTGCTAAGACATGAATATTCTCTAAAGGTGCAGTTCGGCGTAAAAGATAATCTAAATCCAAAAAATAGTCATTAAAGAAATTCCCCTGAACATTGTGTTTCCAGTCTTCGGCTTCAAAACGCTTTATAGCCGGTGGACACAAGACTTGATCAATAGAGATAATCTCCTTGACTGAACCCAGTCCACTTTGCTCTAAGTATTTTTGCCAATCTTTATGTGTTGGTGAAAAAGATTGAACTGCTATATACCAAAAGGTCATACGCACCCATCATAGGCTATATAGAGGAGCCTTAGAGTATGGGTTTTTCACTTCTACAAAATCTTCTTAGGTCTAAAACCCAGTGCGTCAGCAGCTACAAAATAGAGTGGTATACCCCCCAAATCAGGCAAATTTGGGGTTTCTCCGTGAATATGTCCAAATACTACCGCGTCTGGCTTGGCTTCTAGAATCAGTTCTATAAATCCTGAGGACTCGAGCCTTACATTGGTAAGTGGGAAATGTAACATTACTACCAGCTTTTCACCCTTTAGTTTTTTTGCCGCCCGCAAGGATAATTTCAAACGTTCCACTTCACGTTCATAAATCTTTTGGTCTTCTGGAGTAAATACATAACTCCCCGGACAGATCCAGCCCCGTGTTCCAGCAATCACTATCCCATCCAGATACAGGGCATCATTCTGAATCACGTACATATCTTTGGGCAAACTGTTGCGAATTTTGCTCACAGATGACCACCAGTAATCATGATTTCCCCTAAGCAAGACCTTTTTACCCGGCAAAGTGGCAATATCTTGTAAATCTAGTAGAGCCTCGTCTAAACGCATAGCCCAGGAAATATCCCCAGGAATTAGCACCACATCATCTTCTTGCACAGTTTCTCGCCAGCCCGTAAAAAAGGCTTCGGGATGACCCTGCCAGTTGCCACCAAAAATATCCATTGGTTTGGGGTTGGCTCTGGATAGGTGGGGGTCGGCGATGGCGAAAAGGCGCACAAGCTAGAATAACCTATTGAAAAGATTGCTTGAAGCGGGCGAAAATTACCTAAAAATTGGCAGAATTTTTAAGCAGCTTGATTATTTCTGGTAGTGATAACGTGCTTGTAAAAAATCAATGCGTTTTTCGCGTACCAAGTACACCAGGCGATGTTCGCCAGTAATACGCCGCGACCAGACACCTACACCCAAGTATTTCAGTGGCTCAGGTTTGCCCTCACCTGTGAAGGGATCACGCAGAACTGCTTCGACGAGTTTCAAAACTTTTAGTGCAGTTTTGCGGTCGGTGTCTACCCAGAAAGTTAGGTCATCTAAAAACTGTTTTTGAACAATAGCTTCAAAGGCCATTATTTTTCAAGTCCAAAGCGTTTTCTGAGTTTTTCGCTAGTCATTTTCTGGCCTTTGCCATCTAGAGCCTGGCCAAGTGTGTCTAATAACCTCTCGGCATTGGCGGGGCTACGCAGCAGGTGAGCCGTCTCGAGCAAACTGCTTAACTCACCAGCGGCCACCATCACTACGTCTTCACGTCCGCGCCGTTCAATAATGATAATTTCTCTGTCACTGGTGACGGTCTCGAGCAAACTGGCTAGGTTTGCCCTAGCTTTACTGTAACTTGTGTGAAATGACATTCTAAAACTCCTTTGTACAGATATATTGTACAAGAATAAGAAGCCGTGTGAGTGAGAAGTCTTTACTTAACCACGACTAGCCTAAGGCTGGTCTTATACCAAATCATCCTTGGACACGATTTCTTGCCAGCGTTCAAAAAAGACCTCGGGATGCCCTTGCCAGTTACCGCCAAAGATGTCCATTGGTTTGGGGTTAGCTCTGGATAGGTGGGGGTCGGCGATGGCAAACAGGCGCATAGGCAAGTAGAATAACTTTACCCCCTCTACACAAGCAAATATCCCAAAAGGTGCATCAGTCGGACTTTGGCTAGACCCCCTATGCTATTCTTTGAAGCATAGATAAACGCCAAGAATCAGCAAACCGCCTTGCTTATGCCCATTTACTCACCATCAAAGTTTTATGGTTCTAGATGCTTGTGGCGGTGTTGTGGCGGTCAGCTTTTTATAGTGTAACTCAACCAGATAGACCTGGTTAGACAAGGAGTAACTATGAAGGTCTGGCAATGGATTACACATGTAGGTTTAGTCATGGTATTGGGGGCATGTACAATACCCCAACCCAACCAAAATACACTAGAACTACAGGCTGATTACTGGCAGCAAGTGGGAGGTAGGGTGGCGACTGGAAGTAATGCTAATGCTTCTCTAGCCCAAACCAGTGATGGGATACCAGTCATAGCTTATAGTGCTTCTGATGGCACTTTCAACAACATCTCTGTCAAACGCTGGACTGGTAGTAGCTGGGTACAACTGGGTGGTTTTTTGGATGTTAATACTAAAGGAAATGCCAACGACCCCAGCCTAGCCCTGGACAGTTCTGGTAATCCAGTAGTTGCGTGGGAAGAAGATATTGGCCCTTCCTTCAACATCTATGTCAAACGCTGAAATGGAACTAGCTGGGACCAACTGGGCACTTTCTTGGATGCCAATACTAACCAAAGTGCCAGCAGCCCCAGCCTGGCACTAGACAGTTCCGGTAATCCAGTGGTCAGTTGGGAGGAATATGATGGCGCTTCCTTCAACATCTATGTCAAACGCTGGAATGGTAGAAGCTGGGTGCAACTGGGTACTTTCTTGGATGTCAATACCAACCGAGATGCCTACAACCCCAGCCTAGCCCTGGACAGTTCTGGTAATCCAGTAGTGAGTTGGCATGAATCTGATGGCACTTCCGGCAACATCTATGTCAAACGCTGGAATGGCCGTAGTTGGGTACAACTGGGTACTACTTTCTTGGATGTCAAAACTAACCAAAATGCCTTCATCCCCAGCCTAGCCCTAGACAGTTCTGGTAACCCAGTGGTCAGTTGGTATGAATATGATGGCACTTCCGACAACATCTATGTAAAACGCTGGAATGGTAGTAGCTGGGTGAGACTGGGTACCTTTCTGGATGTCAATACTGACAAATGGGCAAGGAACCCCAGCCTGGCTCTGGACAGTTCTGGTAATCCGGTGGTCAGTTGGTATGAATCTGATGGCACTTACGACAACATCTATGTCAAACAATGGAATGGCAGAAGCTGGGTTTTAGTTGGAAGTAATCCTCTAGATACCAGTTTGAATAATGATGCTTTTTCACCATCTCTGTCACTGGTCAATGGCAGTCTGGCTGTAGCCTGGCAGCAGAGAAGTGGTGGTTCTGATATCTATGTCAAGAAATACATCACCAACAGTTGGCAAGACCTGGGTGACTTGTTAGATGTTATAGGCGTACAAAGTGCGGTGAATTCTTCTATTGCCAGAAAGAGTAATAACAACCCAGTGGTTGCCTGGGATGAAGCTGATGCTGTGAGTGGAACACGGAATGTCTATGTTAAAGAATGGACAGGAAGTAGTTGGAGTGCTTTGGCTGGTGCTTTAGATAGGATTGCTGGCAATGCCGAGAATCCCTCGGTGGCTTTAAGAAGCAATATGCCTGTAGTTGCCTTTCAGGAAAATACCAATGTCTATGTCAGACGCTGGACTGGAACCGCCTGGGCAAACATCAGTAATGCTGCTCTAGACACTGTACTTACCAGAAATGCTATTACACCCTCACTAGCCATTGAATCAACCACTAATTTACCCATAGTTGCCTTTGCAGAAAATGGCAACATCCTGGTCAAGAAAGCCAACGGTGTCCAACCTGCTTCGGTCTGGAATAGTCCCTTTGGCACAACGCCATTAGATACCACTGCTACCAATGTAGCTTATCGTCCATCCTTAGCCTTAAAGTCTGACAACAAGCCTATTGTGGCTTGGTATGAAAAGGTTGGAACCAATTTTAATATCTATGCCAAGGAATGGAATGGCACTAGCTGGGTTGCTTTAGGTGGAGCAATTGACAAAACTGTTACCAGAGATGCCAAAGATATTGTTCTGGCCATTCGTGGTGACAACCGTCCTGTAGTGGCTTGGGAGGAAGCTGGCAATGTTTATGTAAAACGCTGGAATGGGACGGCTTGGGTGAATGTGGGGGGAACTGTTGACCAAACAGCCGCTAACGAAGCTCTACGACCTGCTCTTGATTTGCGTTCTGACAACAATCCGGTAGTAACCTGGCAAGAGTGGAATGGTAGTTCTTATGATGTTTGGGTTAAAAGGTGGATCGGGAGTAGTTGGACACTTGTTGCCAGTGTTGCTGATAAAAATGCCAGTAGAGATGCAAAACGTCCTAGCCTGGTTCTAAAGTCTGACAACAACCCTATTATTAGTTGGGATGAATGGGATGGTGTGTCGGAAAATGTATATGTAAAGCAGTTCTAAATTTTTGATTTCTGGTTTAATTCAGGAACGGCGACAATATGCTGTTCCTGAATTATTTTTAACTTTGCAAAGCTCTTACTGTCAATTCACTACCATGTGCAGCTTTCAAAGCTTTAAGCGTCCACTGAGCAGCCTCGAGCGTCGTCACATAAGGCACACCATTTTCCAAGGCTCTGCGAAGCTCTGGCGTGTGCTGTGTATCAATCAAAAGCTGATAATCAGTAACACCCACTTTGCGGCTTACACTAAACCCAAGCTCGAGTAACTCACTGGCCAGTTCATTTAAGCCCTCACCAATTAAAAGTACATTGCCAGATTTAGGCAGTTTAACGTTGGCTCCTAGTTGTCCTTTGTAATAAGCCAAGTAGGGGTCAGCATCAATCCCCATGCTCTCCCCTGTTGAACGCATTTCAGGACCCAAAATAGGCAGTACATTCTTAAACTTTAAGAAGGGCAACACCACTTCTTTAACGCTATAAAACTTAGGTGTAGGCGTTTGGGTAAAACCCAAATCTTTTAGTTTTTTACCTGCTGCAATAAGAGCTGCATATTTTGCCAAGGGATGACCAATGGCTTTAGATAAATACGGAATGGTACGACTAGCTCTGGGATTGGCTTCAATCACTAGAACTTGTCCATCTTTAATTACATATTGGATATTGATTAGACCCAAAACCCCAATAGCGTTGGCTAAGCGAATGCTGTAATCAGTGATTGTCTTCTGAATCTCTTCACTTAAATTCACTGGCGGAATAATGCAAGCACTATCACCTGAGTGAATCCCAGCAGCTTCGATATGCTCCATGATTCCTGCTACAACTGTCGTTTCACCATCAGAAATTGCGTCCACATCTACTTCTTGTGCGCCAGCAATATATTTATCTACTAAGATACTGGGTTCACCCGGAAGGTCAGAATAGACTTCACGTAAATAAGTCTCGAGTTCTTGTTCGCTAGTTACAATCTTCATGGCTCGTCCACCTAAAACATAACTAGGACGCACCATCAGTGGATAGCCTAAATCTTTGGCTAGTTTTATAGCCTCGGCAGGTTTTTCGGCTACGCCACCGGCAGGTTGTGGAATACCCAAACGCTCACAGAGTTGATGAAAGCTCTCGCGGTCTTCAGCGTAGTGAATAGCTTTGGCAGACGTGCCCCAAATCGGCACGCCAGCATCAGTCAGTGCTTGGGCCAGTTTGAGTGGGGTTTGACCACCCAGTTGCACAATCACACCTTTGGGTTTTTCGTGTTCAACAATGTTTAGAACATCCTCGAGGGTCAGTGGCTCAAAATAAAGCCTGTCTGCAGTGTCATAGTCAGTGGATACGGTTTCGGGATTACTATTCACCATGATGGTTTCATAGCCTGCATCTTTTAGAGCCCACACTGCATGAACGGTGGCATAATCAAACTCTACACCTTGCCCAATACGGTTAGGACCAGAGCCCAAAATAATTACTTTATCTTTGCCAGAGGCCCGCACTTCGTCTTCCCATTCATAGGTGCTGTAGTGGTACGGCGTGTAGGCCTCAAATTCGGCAGCGCAAGTGTCTACAGTTTTATAAACGGGTGCGGCATGGTGTTCTATACGCAGTGAGCGAATCTGGTCTACAGGTACATTGGTCAGTTTAGACAAGTCAACATCACTAAAGCCAATGCGCTTGATTTCACGCCACATTTCCCAGTTCCAAGTTTCTGGTTTAGAAGCAGTGATTTCTTTTTCTATATCAATAATCTCTTTAAGCTGGGATAAAAACCAAGGATCAATGTCCGTTTTTTCATGCAAGAAATGAATACTGCGTCCACGGCGTAAAAGCTCGAGTAGTGCCCCCAGCCTGCGTGGATTGGCGTAGAGTTTGCCCTCGAGCTGAGCCAGGTTCATATTCTTGGTTTCGGTGCGAACATCAGATTCTAAAGAACGCATAGCTTTTTGCAACGATTCTTTAAAAGTGCGGCCTATAGCCATCACTTCGCCCACGCTGCGCATTTGCGTACCTAGCATGTCTGGCGTTCCAGGAAACTTTTCAAAAGCAAAACGAGGAATCTTAGTGACTACATAATCTATGGAGGGTTCAAAAGCAGCTTTGGTTTCTTTGGTGATGTCATTGGGTAATTCGTCTAAGTGATAACCCACTGCCAGCAAAGCCGCAATTTTGGCAATCGGATAGCCAGTAGCTTTAGAAGCCAGTGCCGAAGAACGTGAAACCCGTGGGTTCATCTCGATTACAATCACATCACCATTTTTTGGATTCACCGCAAACTGGATATTGCTACCGCCGGTTTCTACACCTATCTCCCGAATAATCGCAATCGAATAATCCCGCAATTGCTGATACTCTTTATCGGATAAGGTTTGTGCTGGCGCAACGGTAATTGAATCACCCGTATGCACACCCATTGGGTCAAAGTTTTCTATCGAGCAAATAATGACAACTGTATCGTTGGTATCTCGCATGACCTCGAGCTCATATTCTTTCCAACCCAACACCGATTGCTCAATCAACACCGAGTGAACGGGTGAATCATGCAAACCCTGCTTAACGATTTCTTCAAATTCAGCAGATGTATAAGCAATGCCACCCCCTGTACCACCTAAGGTAAAACTGGGGCGAATCACCGCAGGAAGACCTATAGCCTTGACAAATTCAGCCGCTTCTTCAAAGGTTTCAACCATCTTACCTTTGGGTGTCTTAATCCCAATTTTGGTCATAGCTTCCTGAAACAGCTTGCGGTCTTCGCCTTTTTGAATGGCGTTGTAATTTGCGCCAATAAGTTTAACCCCGTGTTTTTCTAAAATGCCCTGTTCATGCAAGGCCTTAGCAAGGTTTAGAGCGGTCTGGCCACCCAAAGTTGGCAAAATAGCGTCGGGTTTTTCAAGCACTAAAACTTTTTCTACAAACTCTACAGTCAGGGGTTCAATATAGGTTTTATCGGCTACTTCGGGGTCGGTCATGATGGTAGCTGGATTTGAGTTAATCAAAATTACTTCAAAGCCTGCTGTGCGCAAGGCCTTACAGGCTTGGGTTCCAGAATAGTCAAACTCGGCGGCTTGGCCAATCACAATGGGGCCAGAACCAAGGATTAGGATTTTTTTAATATCATTACGTCTTGGCATTCTTTCTCCCTGAGGCAAAAAATTAGTCTTATCTTTAAGGGCATCTCAGGCAAGAAATAACGGCATGATACGCCCTGCTCAAGGCTATCAGAAATAACGGCATGATACGCCCTGCTCAAGGCTATCAGAAATAACGGCATGATACGCCCTAAACACTCAAGGCAAAAGCATACCATGCGTCAAAGAATTAGAGTTATTTACACAGTTCTCTCTCAAGATTGTTTCTGTAAGTCGTCATATGATTACCATTGGGGCGGATAATACTAAGACAATAGGCTTCTCCTTACCCACATACCGTGCTCTTCCTGCCAAAAGAACTCATCTGAGTTGTTCTGGCCATTTCCTGTATAGACACGAACCGTTTGACCAGGCTCAAGATAGGCATTAGGGGGGAAGGTGAAGGTTTTTCCTTGATGCGTAACAAGCTGATAATCTTCTAGTAAAAATGCTTCTGAAACGTGCTTGCTCAGCCCAAACTCAACAAATTCATTATTTGGATTTTTTCGGTCATTCTCTCCAATAAATCGCAACTTCAAAAGTTGAAAAGGTAACTCTTCTAAATTGCGATTGGCATCTTCAAAGGTATGCTCTCGGTAAAGCTTAGGAGCTTCACCAGGTCGCCACATGTTAAAACTTTCCATACCCTCAGGGTGTCTGCGCCAGGGGTCAGCAATAATGCTTTTCCAACCATAGGGGTCAATATCTACCGTTTTACCACCCTCGAGAACGTAGTCAACATCAAAATGTAAATGGGCGGCGACACAAGTGCCGGTTTGCCCTGAGTAACCAATAAGTTGTCTTGCATGAACTTCATCACCATCAGATACCACAAAACTATCCAAATACGCATAATTCGTATAAAAAACTTGCCCCTCAACATCATGTTGAAGTCTCACGAGTTGACCCCCATCAACCATTATTTTTTTTGATGGGCAAATTTGAGGTTCGGTGGTTCCCGCAAACTTTACAACACCTTTGGCAACTGCATAGATAGGTGTTCCTATCGGCAGGGTCCAGTCATAGCCTTCATGTCCATCATAGCCAACCGTAATCTCTTCGCCCCACCATGTTAATAAAGTGCCACCACTATCTTTCTCCCAGCGAGGATAGTTATGATCAAACACTGCTCCAGTGATGTAATCACCTTCAAAAGGCTTATTCATAAAAGGTGTGACTTTCTGTGCAGTAGTAATTTGCGTAATCAATAAAACTACAAAAATCCAGCGCATAGACTCTCCAAAAAATAGAACTATCAATAGAAGTTTCCTATTGATACATTCATTTTAGAATCCGTCTATTTAATAAAGAGTAGGGGTTTTATCTTTTTGATGGCGTTGTTGCATAAATAGCCACGAACACGGCAATGGTAATCTTGGCAGTTGATGAAACAAACGAAGAAAGCTAAGTACCGTGTTCGCAACTGGTCTGAGTATAACGCAGCCTTAGTGAAACGAGGAAGTCTGGACATCTGGATAGATGAAGCGATGGCTAAAGATTGGGAAAGTCAAGAGCAGACAGGAGAGCGAGGACATCCTGAGGTGTATAAAGATAGCTGGATAGAACTGATTGTGACCCTTGGCATAGTGTACAAGTTGCGGTTACGCCAACTTGAAGGGTTCATGCAATCACTCTTGAAACTGGCAGCTTGGCAAGGAGTTACAGTACCAGACTTCACGACGCTAAGTAGACGCAGAGGAAATCTAAACGTTCAAGTGTCTTCACGGAAGTTTTCAGAAGCCATCACTGTGGTTGTAGACTCTAGCGGGGCTAAAGTTTATGGTGAAGGCGAATGGAAAGTAAGAATCCATGGCAAGAGTAAACGGCGTACCTGGCGTAAATTCCATCTAGCCATTGAACCCCAAACGAATGAGATTCTTAGTCTAGAAGTCAGTACCAATGATGTTACAGATGATGAAATGCTTCCAGATGTGCTTGAAAAGATTGATGAAGCCATTGTCATTGAACAGGTCTGCGGTGACGGAAGCTATGACCGAAGCAACAGTTATCGAGCTATCAAGAAACGTAAAGCCAAAGCCGTGATCCCACCCCGCAAAGATGCCAAGATTCAACAACATACTAACAGCAATGCTCCACCTCTGGACAGAGATGAAAATCTTCGTGCTATTCGTAAACACGGTCGTAAATCTTGGAAGCAAACCTCGGGCTATCATCAACGTTCTAAAGCTGAATCAGGGATCTTTCGTTATAAAACTATCATTGGCAATACTCTCAATTCTCGCCTTTTTCATTCGCAATGTGTTGAAATGAAACTCGGTGCTAAAATCCTTAATGCTATGGCTGCCTTGGCTATGCCTCTCTCAATTACTCTCACTACCTAGTCTTTTAATCCTTAGAAACTATTCCTATTTATGCAACAACGCCGTTTCGGATATAAATATACAAAATGTCACATCAAACACAGGCAAGTTGCGTAAGCAAACTCTCGAGCCACTGCTGTTCTACTTTAACCCCAGTCTTATGAGCTATCAGCAACCCTTGCTGGGCAACTTCTTTAGCTTCTTGCAAGCGGTCAGCAGCCATAAGAGCCTGAGTTAGATAGCGCAGGGAATACATTTCAGAGGTTTCTAAACCTAAGGTTTTCGATAAGCGTCGGCTTTGCTGATGAAATTCAATAGCTTCACTTACACGCCCTGTCTCTAAAAGAACTGTTCCTAGACCATTAAGAATACCTGCTTCGGTAAATTTGTCCTGGTCATCTCTAGCTAGCTGAAGTGCTTCCTGATAGGCTTGTTCTGCTGCTTGGTAGTCGCCTATATCAGCCTGTAATCCCGCCATATTCATAAGCACAATTCCGAGCTGATAAGAATTATTTTCTTTACGAGCAATCTCTAAAAGTTCTTGATAGTATGATTTAGCCATCTCGAGTTGCCCAGTATCTGTAGTGATACAACTAAGAACATTTAGAGCCTTGGCCATCCCTGAAACATCGTTTGTTGAACGGGCTAGTTCTAGAGCTTCCTGAGCAAGTAAACTGGCTCTTGCAAAATCTGAAAGCATATATACACACCAGGCCTGATCGCCCAATAAATAAGATAAAAACCGTGGGTTAATACTTTGTTCTTTAAGTCTAGCAAGGGACTCCGTGTAAAAGCCATCACCTTCTTGATAGCGTCCGGTTTCATCAAAAAACGTGGTTAGCATGGCCCTGGCCGCCAGTAACCATTCAGTCTTCCTTTGATGTACTGCCCATTCCCAAGCAGCAAAACAATTGGGCAGCTCTAGCTCGAGTTTCCCAAAAGATTTATCTGCACTCCCTCGAATGGATTTTTCCATGTCTTCTAGTAAATATAGATAATAACGGCTATGCTTTTCGGGGATGTCTCTTCCTAGCAAACCTTGCTTGGTAATATATTCATGTAGAAGAGGATGAAAATCAAAACGCCCATCAACCGAGCGTAACAGGGACTTATCCACCAAACTAGCCATTAAGACCATGGGCACGCCGGTTACGACACTAGCCGCCTCGCGGGTAAATCCACCTCGAAAAATCGAAAGGGCTTTTAGAGCCTCTTGCTCCTTAGAGTTGAGCAAGTCCCAAGCATGGTAAAACGCTGCTCTAAGACTGCGATGACGCTCAGTGCGGTTACGACTCTGGCTCTCCAACAAGTCCAGACTTTTAGCCAGCTCTTTATCAATCTCTTCTAAAGACATGACTCGCACCCACACCGCAGCCAGCTCGAGAGCTAATGGAACCCCACCTAACCTCTGACATAAACTCACCAAATTGGGCAAATCTTTTTGGTTTACATCAAAATGAAGTTGCACACGTCTGGCCCGCTCAACAAAAAGTTTAGCTGAGGCAGTAGCTAAAGCTTCATCCAAGGTGTGCGTCATTTGGGGCAAGGGCAAACCAGAGACCGCTAAAAGATGTTCTTCTTCCAGATTAAGCCGTTCTCGAGAGGTGATTAAAATCTTTAACTGAGGACACCTTGCTACTAATTCTGCAACAAACGTGGCACTATCTAACACATGCTCAAAGTTATCAAGAAGTAGCATTATTTTTTTATCTTTAAGGCTTTCGGTAAGCTGTTCTATTACGCTACTCGAGGCTTGCAAGGTTAGATTAGCAACTTCGGCTATTTTTAACGGCACGCCTGCTGCAACTTTAACTACTTCTAGGGGAATAAAATGCACTTGCTCAAACCCAGCAGCATTATCACGCATGGCTTGTAAGGCTAAGGATGTTTTTCCAATACCACCTGGGCCAGTCAGTGTAATCATTTGACCATGGGGTTGAGAAAGCAAATATGCAATATCAGAAAGGTCTATCTCCCGCCCAATGAGTGGACTATTGGCGGAGGGTAAAATACCTAAGCTTTTATTCTCTAAAACTATAGTTGCCGTTTTCTTAACTTGGCTAGCCTCTTGAATTCGCTGCAAAAGCTGTTGCGTGGTTGAGGTCGGTGTAAGTCCAAGTTCATCATCTAATTTTTTTGCAAAGGTTTTATAAGTAGCAATAGCCTTAAGATTTTGATGAGACTCTGAAAGCAATTTCATCAAACAATGTACGACTTCTTCATCTATTGGGTCTAGCTCGAGCAGTCTTTCAAACAGTTTGATGGCCTCTGGTTTTTCCACCTTTTGGGTATATTCCAAAACAGCTTCTCGCCATTTGCTACGCAAGACTTCACGCTCGTTAAAAAGCCAGGTATGAAACTCGTTAGCTTCACCAGACTCGAGGCCTTGAAGAAACTCACCTGAGTAGCTTGTCAGAGCCTGGCCAAGATTCTTTTCAGTAATGGTTTTTTTGAAAATAGCTACATCTGACGACACTTGCCAGCGCAGGCGTTCACGCTCAATCTCGAGGTTTTCAGGCAAAGACAGCACTTTTAGGCGTTTTATAAGCTGCCGAAGATTATGGCGAGAGGTCTCAGTAGGTACATCCGACCAGAATAGATACGATAAAGCATCACGACTTACCCAGTCGTTTTTATAGGCCAGAAAAGCCAAAAACTGAAAACGCATGTCCGCTCGGAAAGAAACCAAACCCGTTGGACCTTGGGCCTCTGGCGTTCCTAGCAAACGGATTTCATAGGGCATACCCCCCAATCATAGGCCAAAACCCTATTTCTGGCTATGACAGAGCAGAGCGTGGCGTAGCCAGAAACCCAGTACACGATCAGTACACGGTGACTTTTCTAAGATGGTTCCAGAGAATCTACCTAGAGAGGAGGTTTTATGAGAAAACTACTTCTGTTACTACTCTTATCCAGCTTTCTTATGAGCTGTGGCGGTTCAGAGGGTAAGCCCAACCCGAACCCTAGTGCTTCTAAATGGGGTACAGCCAAGTGGAATGACGGTAAATGGGAATAAGGACGATTCAAGCTTGAAGAGTAAAAATTCAAGATTTATTGAAAGGCTTACAATGCAGCGTTTTAGTTTTAAGTACAAATTACTAATTTTAACCATTATCACTTTGTTTATCTCAGCATTAGCTGCCGACATTCCTTTTACCTTTAAGGCAGGTGATGTGATTAGTGCAGAACAAATGAATCAAAACTTTGCTGCTCTGGATACTGCTAAACAAGAACGAGTTGCTGGCAAATGTCCGGCAGGTTCAGCCGTTCGTGAAATCACCGAAGATGGCAAGGTTAGCTGTGAAGTAGATGATATAGGTAGCAGCGGAAGCTCAGGAGTAGATGCAATAAACAGTATGACTGGGGCTGTAATTTTGCAAGAAGGCGAGAATATTTCTATTGATGATTCTGTGCCTGGACAGATTGTTATAAGTAGCACCTCAGCAGGTGGTACATACAGCGCAGACAACACTAGCCTTCAGCTTTCTGGTAGTACTTTTTCAATAAAAGATGGAGGTGTAAGCACCAGCAAACTAGTTGATGCTTCTATAACTCCTGAAAAAATACAACTTCCTCTTGATCTTTTTGGCACAGCCTCAGATAAAATTTTGTCAGTCGCTAATGAAAATTCATCTGCAACCAGTGCTGCTATTGTAGGTACGACTGGACCCGTAGGCACTCTTTATCTTGATAAAGCAACTGGGGTTTGGGGAAATGCTGATGGTTATGGTGTTTATGGAAGCAGCCCTGCTGGCTCTGGTGTTTTCGGTGCTAGTAACACTGGCATTGGTCTATTAGGGCGCAGTTCAACAAGAGGCATCATAGGAACTCAGGGAAGTCTTTCACTGCCTTGCCCTGGAACCTATGCCGTAGGTGGATGTGCAGAAACTACTGGTACTGGGATTTATGGAGCGAGTGGTACCGGCATCGGAGTAATTGGAATTAGCACTACTCGAGGAGTCGTCGGTACACAGGGAGTAATTTCTTGTCCTGGCACGTATGCGGTTGGCGGTTGCGCTACAACCAATACTGGGGTCCACGGAACCAGCACAAGTTCCACTGGCATTTTTGGAAAAAGCACAAATTTTCGAGGTGTGCATGGAGAGAGTGAAACCAGTACCGGTGTCTATGGTTTTAGCCCTTCGTACAGAGGTATCGAAGGCGTTAGCCAGAGTGATACTGGCGTGTATGGAACTACAAATTTAGGCAACGGTGTCTGGGGCATAAGCAGTAGTGGTAGTGGGGTCTTTGGTCAAAGCACAACAGGTTATTCTGGTTATTTTCAAGGTGGTGGTGGCGGTGGCGGTTATTGTCGTTTTAATGGTGGTGCAGGCTGGAGTTGCACCTCAGACAAACACGCCAAAGAAAACTTTCAAGAGATTAGTAGTGTAAGTATTCTTGAAGCCGTAGCAGAAATGCCCATTAGCAAATGGAGTATGAAAGGTGACACGAATCAAACACCTCATATTGGTCCTGTAGCACAAGATTTTCATAAAGCTTTTGGACTAGGTGATGATGATGTAACCATTAACACCTCAGATGCCCAAGGGGTTGCACTGGCTGCTATTCAAGGACTCTACCAAATTGTGCAAGAACAACAGAAAAAAATAGAAGAACTCGAGGCAAGACTTGCCAGGGAGGACTAATGGAAAACATGATCTGGATCAATGACCAAATCACCCCACAACTCTGTAAGCAACTAAGTGGCACATTTGAATCAAGCAGTGATTGGTCAGCTTGCACCCTTAAACTTCAACTAGGTCAAGATGGGGTTTTGAAAGGGCAATTTCAAATGGGTAAACAAAGCCTGGGGGTTATAGGCGGTATTAGCAAAAGTGGTAAAGCTTTTGGCTTTTTGTTAGAGCCTGTGGCTTCTGTGCCGGTTGCACTGTTTCGCATTAAGCCTGGTGATACCCTAAGCCTAGAGCTAGACGTTCCAGACTTTGATACCCTGCTCGACCACTGTTCACCTGAACAAGTCAGGTTTGAGCGTATAGCTATAAATAAGGTTACGCCTCAGATTGATATAAGCCCGGTTGATATAAGCTCGGTTGAGGTAAAGCATGTTGATATAAGCCAATCTCAGACTGGGGTCTTGGCTACAGGAGGTTTGAAGTGAAGACACTAACCGCACTGGCCATTATTGCTTTAGGCATTTTACTAGGGGCTTGTAATCTGCAACCTGTTACACCTGCTGCTGAACCCATTGAGACTCAGGCTAATTTCTGGAGACCTCTAGCTGTGAGTGCTGGTTTTGGTTTTTGGTCTGATGTAGCAACCAATAGCCTAGGCACACCCGCCATTGCTTACTGGGATACAACAGGGCTTGTTGTTAAACAATTAAACACTAGTAACACTTGGATAACTCTGGGCAATCCACTAACCTCCAGTGCTGGCGCAGGTGGTAGGCCTTCATTGGTATTTGATAAAAGTAACAGGCCTGTTATCGCCTTTAGTGGGTGGGTCAATAATGTATTCAATCTCTATATAAATCGGTGGAACGGCAGTAGCTGGGTTGGCTTTGACCTGGCCAATACTCCCTTGCGTATTAATAACAAAGGCTATGAACCTTCACTCGCCCTAGACACTAGCGGTAACCCTGTAGTGGCCTGGAAAGAGTATGACACCGTAACTCAAAATGAAACAATCTATGTCAAGCATTGGAACGGCTCAGCTTGGGTCAGCTACGAAACTATCAGTACCCCATTAAACATTAATAGGGTTAGAAATGCTGTTAGTCCAACCATTGCTTTAGATAATAGTAACCGTCCAGTCGTAGCCTGGCTCGAAGCTACAAATACCACAAACAGTGTTTATAACCTTTATGTAAAACACTGGAACGGCTCAGCCTGGGTGCAATATGGCAGTGGTGGCAAGGTCAATGGTGGATTTACGGTAAATAGTGGGAATAGCCACTCCCTTGCCGTAGATCCTACAGGTAAACCCATAGTCACTTGGGCTGAAGATGGCAAAATTTATGTCAAACGGTTTAATAGTACCTGGGCTTTTGTGGGTACCAATCCATTAAATCTAAACCTGACCCAACCTGCTTCTGACCCTACTTTAGCTTTAGAAAGTAATGGTAATCCTGTAGTGGCTTGGTCAGAACTTAGTAGTGGTGCCATAGCTCTACCTCTTATTAATGTGAAACGCTGGGATGGCACTAATTGGGTACTTCGCGGAACTGCTATAGGTAGAGGTGATTCACTATCGGTAGCTCTAGATAAACTGGAAAATCCCATCGTATCTTGGGACAATCTCTCAAATGGAGTGGATGCCGCTTACTACATCACCAACGCTTGGCAACCCCTAGGAGATGCTTTAGACACTAACTCCTTAAACGACGCTAAATTTAGTTCTATTGCTCGCAAGTCTGATAACCGCCCTATCGTAGCCTGGACAGAACAAATCACTACCTCCGACTACAATGTTTATGTCAAAGAAAGAGTGGGTAGTAGCTGGAAGTCGTTAGGGGCTGTAGATAAAGTAGCAGGCAACTTTACAACCTCAGCCTCCATTGCTGTGAGAAGCGATAACCGACCTGTAGTGGCCTTTACAGAATCGTCAAACAGTAACAGCATCATTGATGTCTTTGTGCGCCGTTGGAATGGGACAAGTTGGTTAAATGTGGGTGGCGCACTCAGCAATACTCATCTTGATGTTAATCCAAAACTGGTCCTAAATAACACCAACACGCCCTTTGTGGCTTGGATTTCTTGTCCTTTGTCTGGTTGCGGACTCTATGTTAAAAAGTTTAATGGCACAAGTTGGGTTGGGCTAGATGGCTCGGCTGCACCACTTCCTCTTTCTACTGCATTAAGTGCTTCAGCAACAGTAGAGATCGTTTTAGACAGTTTAGGAAATCCAGTTGTTGGATGGACCGAAGCTATAGCCACCGGTTACACTTTCAGGCTGAAAAAGTGGACAGGCAGTAGTTGGCAATCTCTAAACTCTATTTTTCTTGGGTCTTCAAGCAATGTCTCACTAGCTTTAGACAGCACCAATAAACCTTTTGTGGCAACCACCAGAAACAACCTATTAAATGTTTTTTATCTTGATGTCACCTGGAAACGTTTAGGTACAACCAACCTAGACTCAAACAATCCAGAAAACCTGGTTTTGCAAATGGGAAGTGACGACCGTCCCGTTATTCTTTGGAAGTATACAACCTCGGGTCCGTTTTTCTTTAGTGGCATTAATGTTCAACGTTGGACTGGCAGCACTTGGCAGACCGTGGGTGCGTCAGCTATCACTGGTTTTCTCGAGGATCCCTTTCGACTCGACATGGTTCTAAAAAGTAAAAATAATCCGATTGTCTCATTCGATATGCAGGTGCAAAGCACCCATAAACAAGATGTTTTTGTCAAGCAGTATTAAGTGTTAGGAGCTAATATGAAAACTTTTTTTATCGTTGCTTTTCTTGCTCTGGCTAGTTTACTAAGTGCTTGTAATCTACAACCTGCCACACCTAATGTTTCTGAAACCATTGAGGCTCAGGCTAACTTCTGGCAGCTAATGGGGCAAACAGTTGGCTCGAGTAATATTGGCAGTCTTGCTGCCGGAAATACCAACCCTGTCGTTGCTTATCAAGACAATAATCCATTATCGAATAGTCACCTTATTGCCAAACAATGGAACAACATTACTGGAAACTGGAATCCACTAGGTACACCTGTAACAACCTATGTGGGTTACGGTGCAATTTCGGTAGTGTTTGATACGGCTAATGCTGCAGTAGTAGCTTATAGCAGCAAGGAACCTGGAACTAACAATTATCGGATATACGTGAAAAAATGGAATGGAACAAGTTGGGAAGCTTTTGGTACAGGCACAGCTCTTAATGTAAATGCAGATTATTCTGCAACCTGGGTAAGCATGGATATGACCACTACAGGTCGGCCTGTGGTGGCCTGGATAGAACATGAAGTCGTCAACAGCACCCCTGGAAAACTTTTTGTAAAACGCTGGAACGGAACCTCCTGGCTAAGCTATGAAACAACACCCGCCTCTCTCAACGTACATACTGCAGGGGCCGCGATTGGGGGGCAGTTAGTTTTAGATAACAATAATCGCCCTAATGTTGCCTGGCTCGAGCGTGAAACCTATCAAAATGGAGCCTATAATGTATATCTTAAACGCTGGAATGGAACCGCTTGGGTGCAGAATGGTGCTGGTGGGGAAATAAATAACTTAGATGCGTGGATACCTAGATTAGTTATTGATAGTGTAAACAAACCTGTAGTGACTTGGACCGAAAACGACAACAATGTCGGAAAAGTTTTTGTAAAAAGGTTTGATACTAGCTGGACCTTTCTTGGCACAAACCCAATCAATACAACTGCAAACAAATCTGCCTTTGAACCTAGACTAGCCCTCAATAATAGTGGAAACCCCGTCATTGCCTGGACCGAACTGCCAGTCGGTAATGGCTTGTTCTATAGGACTATTTTTGTCAAGCAATGGAACGGCTCCCAGTGGACCCGCATGGGAAATACAGTTGATACTGGCACGACTTCTGGTCTAGCCTTTGATAGCACCAATACAGCTATGGTCTTAGTCGGTGGAAGTGATCTCTCTGTCAGACGCTTTGTAACAGGTGGCTGGGAACCTTTATCCAATGCTTTAGACAATACTGTAGCAAATAGTGCCATTCTAAGTTCCGTAGCTCGCACCAGTAACAATCGCCCCATTGTGGCCTGGCGAGAAAATGTAGATGCCACCAACCGAAACATCTATGTCAAAGAATGGACCGGAACGTTGTGGAGAAGCTTAGGTGCAGTTGATCGCAACTTTAACAATCCAGTAGGCAAAGTTTCTATCGCTATGCGGACAGATAATCGGCCAGTTGTAGCCTGGAATGAAACCTCTTCTAATGGCTACCGTGATGTCTTTGTAAGTCGCCATGACGGAACGTCTTGGATACCTTTGGGTGGTGCATTAAGCAGCGTACACAACGATGAATGGCCAGTGGTGGTTGTAAATAGTAGCAACACGCCTTTTGTAACTTGGCAGTCCTGTAACACCAGTGGCTTTTGTGGGGTGTATGTCAAAAAATGGGATGGCGTGAACTGGGTAGATATGCGAGGGTTAACTAGTTTCAGCCCACTTAACGCTAGTAGTGCAACCTTTAGCACGATTACACTGGATATTAACGGAAATCCTGTTGTGGCCTGGTCAGAATATGTAACCAGCACAAGTACCTATACCGTTCGAGTTAAACGCTGGAATGGCATTAATTGGGGTAATAGTGTGCTTACGATTACTGGTGTAACTACCTATGACATCTCGATTGATGTAGCCAGCGATAATACCCTCTATCTTGCTGCGGCAAAAAAGGTCAATGTATTTGGCACAGATTTTTCCAGGCTGATTATTTTTACCCAGCTAGGTAGTCAAACCGCTACGCTCACCGATAGTCAAAACAATATCTACCTGAACCACAACAGCAATGCCTATAGCCCCTCTTTAGAATTAGACAGCAATAACCGCCCAGTGGTGGCTTGGCAGGATATTCCTTTTACATCAAATGTCTCTAATAACATCAGTGTAAAACGCTGGGACGGTACAAACTGGAGTAATGTCGGGCCAAGTATTGAAGACACCTACTTTGATGATTCAATGAGTCCTGATGTGGTGCTTAAAACCAACGGAAATCCAATCGTTAGTTTTACAAAAAGGACAACAGCAACCCTCGAGGACATCGTAGTTAAGCAATACTAGCAGGTATTATCTGGTCATAAACATACTCAGTTAAAAAAATATTGTCCCTACGACAGAATTTCAATAATATCGAACTCGATCAATCCTGAAAATTCTGTTCAAACCTTAGCCAAGCTCAAGGCTTTGGAAAAAGCTCTGAGCTTCGCCCCATTGAATAATAACTCACTAAGCCAATCCACTCTTTAACTGCATTATCCATAATCGAAAGTTTTTCCGAAAATCCCAAATTGGGCTGACGCTGACCAACAATCACCCGATAATCGGTTGGATAAGGAATCACTTGCCAATTGTTTTTGCGAAAAATTCCAACCGAGCGTGGCATGTGAGATGCCGAAGTGATTAAAAGCCAGGTTTCTTGGGGGTTTGGTTTGACTAAGGCTTTAGTGTAAAGAACATTTTCATGGGTATTGCGTGACTGAGCCTCGAGGATAATTCTTGATTTTTCAATTCCTAAATCTAAAAAAAGTTTTTCTGCAACATCAGCTTCACTTAGGGACTTATCAGAAGCATTAACCACAGCACTACCACCTGAAAATACCAATTTTGCTTCTGGGTAACGCCGTGCTAAAACTACCGCTTCAGTCATGCGCTCGGCTGCGTAGTTTAAGGAAGGTTGTTCATAGGCTTCGGTTAAAAGCTGGTCTACCCCACCACCAAGTACGATGATCCCATCAAGCTTTTCGGGTAATTTAGTTAGGCGCAAAAAACGCTGCTCGAGTGGCCAAGCCAACCAGCTATGCACTGGCAAAACAATGGTTAATAATGCCAGCAAAAGACTTAAACTAAGCAACCTTCGTCCGGCATTAGCCCTAGAGGTATATAAAAGCAGGACACCCAGAAAGACCACAATCAGCCAAAGTTTTGTAGGCTGTAAGAGTGACCAAAGAACCTTGGAAACAACAAAAAGCATTAATCCTCGAGTTCCAAAGTGAATTCTTCCCCATTAACCTCAATCACGTCTCCTGGACTAAGCTGCTTCTTGCGACGGGTTTCTACTTGACCATTGACTTTAACCTGCCCACTTTGAATAAGTACCTTAGCCTGACCTCCAGTAGGAGCCATTCCGCTTAGTTTAAGAGCGACATTTAGTGTAATCGTATCCATAGAACTATAATAAGGTATCTAGAGAAGTAAATGCTTTGTAAGAATTGTGTAAGACTCTTAGTTTATGATAAATACTACTGAAGGAAACCAAATCTGGGCTCCTTCGGAAGCAATGAATCCCATACCTGATTCTGGGCGCTTTGGATGGGTGGAGCTAGTAGCGCAACCGACCGATACGGAGGCTTTATGAAACATGTTTTACGTCTTGCAGTTCTCTCTCTTCTTGCTGTGGCCAGCTTTGGTGCAGCCCAAACCGATAGTCACGATGTGACTGTACGCATTCCTAGCGTACTTCAGTTGCGCATCATTGATGGTACTGGTAACAATGCTGCTGCTAACCCAGCCATTGAGTTTGATTTCCAAGCTGCCGCAAACATCAACACCTACCTTAATGCGGTTAATGCTGGTGGTGGCAACCTTGCTCCAACTTTAGTTACAACTTTTGATGACATCAAAGTTTTCTCAAATAAAAGTGGTGCCTGGAATGTGAATGTATCTGCAACTGCTTTAGCATTTACCAACAACCTTACTGTCACTGGTGCTACTGGTGTAGGTGTTGCCCTTGCTGATATCGAAGTAACTCCATCAGGTGCTACTGGAAGTGGCGTAACTGTACCTACCGCAGGTGTTTTAGACCCATTTGACCTTTCAGGTGCTACAGTAGCTAGTGGTACACGTACTACAGGTTGGAGTGCTTTGGGTATTAGTGGTACTGACTATGCATTAGTTGTCAACGGCGACGAAGATCCAGGCCAATATACAACTGTTGTAACCTATACTATTACCGCCCCCTAAACTCAAGAAGTTCTTGAAAAAACCCACTGCTGTGCAGTGGGTTTTTTACCAAGTGCCACAGATGGAGATATCCCTTATGCACAAAAAACTTCTTGCTCTAGCCCTGTTACTCCTAAGCTTTGTACAAGCTCAGACCACTGATAATCACACAGTGCGGGTACGAATTCCAAACTACATTGGTCTAAAAATTGTTGATAACCTGGGCAATATCAATGTCTATCCCAATGCCAGCGTGATATTTGATTATGCAAGTAATCCTGCCACTTATTATGCAGCCACCATTGGCAGCCAAGTTTTACCTCCTACACAAGTGAATAATTTTGCAGATGTTCAAGTAGCAGTGCGAGGTGGTGCAAGTTGGTCAATTTCAGTAAGAGCAACTAATTTAGTTTTTACTGGAACCGGTGCAGCCGCAGGATTTGCTCTAAATGATATCAGAGTTATCCGTGGGGCAGTTTCTGGTTTAACTGCTGATCCTTCTTTGTTACGGGGTCCAATTAAGCTAACCAACTGGTCGCTTACCAATGCTTATCAAACCATTTTTCGCAGTAACGGAGCTACTATGGGCTGGGATAGCCTAGGGTTTAATGGAAAAGACTACATTATACGAGTACAGGGAAATGAGCAGCCTGGTCAATATACAACCGTTGTAACCTACCGTCTCACTTTTCCCTAAACCTTAACTAAAAATTTTACTATGGAGCAGCCCAGGCTGCTTTTTTATTGCTCCAAACTTCTCAAATGCGAATGATTTAACCCCAATAGAGCATTTAACCTGACACAATAGAGAGTATGAAAAGACTTCTTGTCCTGTTATCTATATTCATTTCATTTGCTAGTGCTGCCGATATTGGTTTGTCACCAGCAAGGTTAGAGCTAAGTGGTGAACCCGGACAAACCCTAACTGAAACTGTTACTATCTTGACCGATGCTGTAAAAGAGCAGCAGGTTCAAGTCGAAGTCAGTGACTTTACTTTAAGCCCTATTGGCGAATTAAGCACTTTACCCGCAGGGTCTATAGAAGAAAGTGCCGCTCCCTGGATACAACCTGAAGTCACAGACTTTACGCTAGCGGGTGCTGAGGGTCGAGATTTTAACCTCTCAATTACTATTCCTGATGACCCCAATCTAGAAGGAACCTACCACGCTATGGTCTTTTTTACCGTGGTTCCTCCTCCAACTGACACTTCAGGTATTGGCGTTATTACCACCACCCAAATCGGGCTTACTATTTACGTCACTATTTTAGGGACCGAAGATAACAGTTCTGAACTTGTTGATTTTTATCAAGATGAGCCAGAAACCTTGAGTTTTGCTGTGGCTAATCTGGGCAATACAGTGGCGCGTTTAAGTGGCAAAATAGAGCTGCGTGATGAAAATGGTGATGCCAAATATATTATTGAACTTCCTGATACGCCCATACTGCGTGGCAATGAACGTGAAGTCACCGTTGACTTACCAGAAGACATCGAGCCTGGTTTTTATGTTGCCCTGGCTCTTATTGAAGATAGCCGTAGCGGGCTGCTAGTAGGAGAGTTAGCCCTTGAAGTAGAATAAGCGGGGATGCTTCGTTTTCTTTATTTATTTATCTTTTGGGCTATCTCTTTAGGACATAGCCAAATCTTGTCTTTAAGTCAAAGAGCTTCAGTCTCTTTTAACCCTAGTCAACAAGACTATATAGAAGCTCTGCTTTGCCAGGGCTGTAATAGCTTAGAGCCTTTTGTGGTTCAAGGCCTCTGAGATTACTGCGACTAGCCCCCAAGGGTTAATCTTTCAAGTCCGGCGCAATTCATTTTTGCCTACCAGCGACATCATCCTCGAGGCTCGCTACAATGTGTTTGATTCTCAAAATAATTTTTTAAGCTCTACGGACTGGCTCGAGATTTCTGAGCAACCTCAGTCTCTATTTTCTAGTAACACCTCAGATTTTAGCGTTGCTATTGATTATCGCCTAGTTATTACCGGTGAAGAATTTGCCGGAAATTATCAGACCTCACTTACTTACTCACTTGGCTCTGCCACCTTGCGCCATGAGTTATCTATAAAAATTCCTAGTGTCACCTTGCTCAGAGTTGGGCAGAAAGTGACTTCGGGCAGCACCAGCATTAGCTTTAACTATCAGGGTCCCAGTGCTGTTGACTATGTAAGGGCCATACAAAACAATACGCCGCTTCCTTTAACTGGCAGTAATTTAGACGTTGTTGAAGTCTTTAGCAACCACCCCAGAGGCTATCTGGTCACACTTAAGCTCTTTGAAATAAACAGCCCCAGTACCCTAAATTTGCGCCTCTTCAATAAACCTATTGATGGACAAACCTTTCAGAGCGTATTTCCCACCCAAAGTTTTCAACCGCTTATCACTGAAGAAAATTTTAGCTTGCTGGTTGATGGAAGTGAAGAACCTGGAGATTATCAGTTTACGCTCGAGTATGATGCGCAATCTAATCCCTAAACGATAACCATTCTAAAGTTCATCAAAAACTTGACACCTCGAGTTTAACATCTGCTGAATTTGTGACCAGATAATACCTGCTTGTTACTCAACAACCAACACTCTAAAGGTAGCGTCTTGCTTAAAGGTAGCTCCTAAACTTGAGCTTACTTCTATGCTAAAAGGATAAATTTTATCTAGTATTCCTTCTGGCACAAGCACTTCAGCTTGATACACCCCATTACTTCCTTGTAAATCAAAAATCAAACCCAATTCATTGCTGGTATTAAAAGTTGTAGCTTCAAAATAAGTTAGAACATCTAACCTCAGGGTTTCAGTAGGTTTGACTGGGCTCGAGAGGGTGACCTCGAGGGCTGGTACTTCTGGATTCACAATCACTTGAGATTTTTTATCAATTTGACCTTGGCCTTGTTTGGCAATCACCACAAATGCAAATACACCTTCTGGTGTATCTAAAGGTATGGGTAAGCGTCCTTCCCAAACTTCATCCTTTAAACTAAGTTCAACCTGGTCTTTTTCTGTTTTCAATAAGACCTGATCAGGCTCTCCTTGAATGCTTACCTGAACTAAGGGAGCCGTACCTGCTGGAATTTGATCAACCTCTATCTTCACCCGGCGTATTCGTAAATCAATATCACTAAAATCTTGACTTAGGGTTGTTGGTGGCTGCACCACAAATGAGACTTCACTGACTTGTCCAGCCTTGAGAACTAGAGTCTCTTCACTTGCACCTACAACCTGACTCCCAAAGGGAAGCCCGGTTAGTTTGAGTACAGATTTACCAGGTAGCAATCCTCTAACTAAAAAACTACCCTCGACATTGGTCTTCACCACACGCCTAAGACCCTCTACATCTTCTAAAACAAACTGAGCTTCTGCACCCGTAGCAGGCTCATCAGCTTTGCCATCACCATCAGCGTCTAGCAGTACCCGCCCTGATAAAGCTGCCGTGGCAACCGTATCAAAATCGACTTGGATTTCTCGTTGTAAAGGAATGGTTACTGCAACTTCTTCTTCGGTGACTAAACGAAACGTAATCGGGAGGGTACTTTTATCAAGCTTGAGCGTGTAATCTCCTGGTGGTAAATCTGCACTAAACCGCCCTTCGGCATCGGTTAAAAGTTTGTAGCGATCTATTTCTAAGACCACATCAGGTATAGGAATACCTCCGCCTTGTACAAGGCCAGATATGCGACCAGAGTTTCGCCCACCAAAATTCTGTGTGATGTGCTCTGGGGTTTGCCAATCGAAGGAATAAATACCTTTAAGTCTTAAATCAAAAGAAACAGGTTGTAGGGTATTTGCATAGTCATATGTCACATCCCCCGAAAATTCCAAACCCCAGGGTTCAGTCTGCCAGAATAGACCTGTATTAAGGCCTACATTCTGATCTGCTAGACTCCAACGGGCTTCACCAAAAGCCGAAAGGGTTTCATCAAATGGTATTTCGATATTGGCTTCTACTAGTGCCTGAAAGGGCAACTCCTGATACCAGGTCATCTGAGTGCCAACACTAAACGTAATATCTTGAAGGACGCTCCACCGTGTACTTAAAGACCATCCTGAACCTTTCTGGTCAGTCAGCCAACCCAAGGCATGTGAACCATACCAACCCGAATCAAGTTTATGAAAATAGCGAAGATCTGCACCTCCACCAAAATTTCCCCACTGAATCCCAAATCCTAACTCACCTGGCACATCGGCAGTTATAAGTGTACTCAGTCCTACATTCCAGTCACGGGTAGCTTTGGAACCAATAGGTGACGTAAATGAAGCGTACATAAGCAAAGATTCAACGTTGTAACTGGTGCGAAACTGTGCCGAGGCTATGTCTTTACCTAACTGAAGAAATTCAATCGCAGCCTCAAGTTCTCCTGGAGCATCAAAGGTTGTAGTCTCTAGGGTTATATGTAAAGCTCTATCGGCATAATTAAAGCTAAGATCTATATCTGATTCAAGGTTGCGAAAGCGGTAATGGGCGGCCCAATAAGTTGCCCAGCACTGATTCCAGTACCTACTGAAACCTTAGTCTCTTGCGATTCAAAGGACTCGAGTTAAATAAAAAGCAAACTGCTTCTCACGCATCCAGCCCAAGCTAGCTAAAATTGAAGCCCCTTCTTTACTGTTTCTAACCTCCAGACCCACCGGTGGCAAAAACGATACGCCAAAGGGTTTGCGCTGGGCTTCGCCAAAACGAACACCCCAAGCACCACTTTCAAACTAGAGAAAAGAACGTCGTGGATTTGGGGCTTCAATATAGAATATAAAGTCCAGAAGTCAGAGAGTGAACC
>CAVTAE010000017.1:0-277500 GCA_963732665.1 uncultured Trueperaceae bacterium
TTTGATTTAAGCATCATTCGCAATAAAACCTTACGTGAACGTGTAGCCAAAGCCCTCGAGTATTATCAGCAGATTATGCAAGCTCTACAAAATGGCGGGCGCGTATCAAACAGCCTCTCTGACTTAACCAATGAACTAGAAGGCTGGGTCAAGCAGGTTTACCGTCTGGGACAAACTCTAGATGTCTATACCCAAAACCCTATGATTACCAGAGACTTAGAACAAGTTCCCAAAGAACTCAGACTGCTCGAGGTCAAACTCTCGCAAGAACCTCAGGGCGATGTGCGCCAAGAACTGCAAACCACCTTTGACACCAAAGCCAAACAGTGGCAAGCTTTGCAAAGTTTAGATGGCACTATGGAAAAAGCCCAACTACAGTTAGAGAACACCCTGTCATCATTAGGAACTGTATACATGCAGGTCTTAAATCTGGGGGCTAAAGATATGGGAACCGATGATGTAAAACGCTTGCAAGCCACTATGCATGAGCAGGTGTTGTCACTCGAGGATTTGAGTAGTGCGATGGATGAAGTGTATAAATTAAGTTCTTAATTAAGCATTAAATCTTTCTTTCCGAAGCATCAAGCAGTTCTTGATATTGCGGATGACGCTGGATAAATTTATTGGCATAGGGACACATGGGTACAACCGGCAGATTACTGGCTTTTGCATACCCAAGGGCCTCTTCTACTAATTGTCTGGCTACACCTTGACCCTGCAAGGCTTCAGGAACTTCGGTGTGTTCTAAATAAATTTTGTTTTCAAAGAGGGTATAGCTTAAAGTAGCAAGATGTTCATTGATCATCAGCTCAAAACGCTTCTCGCTTAGATTATTGTTGACCATAGCTATACCACAGCACTTTGCATAAAAGTCAAAAGGTCTTTTTTCAAGGTCTCGAGTGAGGCTTGATGCACGTACATCATATGTCCTGCTTCATAGTAGGTCATAGTGATGTTTTGCTGTAATTCGGGGGCCAGAGCTAAATGATTAAACGTATATTCGGTAGCAAAATAAGGGGTGGCTAAATCATAGTAGCCACTGGCTACAAAAATTTTTAGATGCGGGTTTTTATGAAGGGCATTACGCAGAGTTTCCGAAACACTGACATAACGATTTTCAAATTCTTTATAGCTCCAGGTTTTATAGAGGCCTGCCAAAATTTCATAGGGTAAATCACTCTCAAACTTTAAGTCTTCACGTAAGTATTGATTGAGTGTTGCAGTGTAGGGCCCTTGAATAGCAGAATAACTTGGGTCATAGTCAAAGTGTTCACCTGCGCTGTCACGATCTATTCCCTTAAACCGGCTATCTAACCTACCAACGGTACGCTTTTGGTCGCGCAAAAGTTCTTTACAAAAGCGAATAATTTCTATTCTTAAATTGCTTTGCTCGAGATATATCTCGCTCAGCCCTGTAAATTCCGAGAGTTTAGCCTGAATGGTTTTGAATACTGTAGGAGAAAGGCTCGAGCCTTTCATCAGGGCCAGTGTGTAATCACCTAGCGCAAAGGCTTCTACTTCATCAAGCACCTTTCTTAGTGGTTCACCTTGAAGCCTAGCAGGCAATTTTTTGTGATACCAAGCCGTAGCCGCATAAACGGGTAAATATAAAATATAAGGCAAATCATTCTCAGGGAAAAAATCTAAGGTTTGAAAATCTAGGATTGATGACACCAACATAATGCCACTAAGATACATGCCATGACGATCTTGAAGGTAACTGGATAAACCTGCAGCGCGAGTCGTGCCATAACTCTCACCGATCAAAAACTTAGGGCTTTTCCAACGCAAATGTCTCGAGGTATACAGCCGAATAAAATCACCAACAGATTCAATATCTTTCTTAAAGCCATGAAACTCTTTGGCCTTTTCACCGGGCACCACACGGCTAAACCCGGTACTAATGGGGTCAATAAAAACCAAGTCGGTCTGATCTAACAGCGAATGTTCATTATCAACAAGCGTGTACGGTGGTGGTGTATTTTCGGTATCATTCATATTCACACGCTTAGGGCCAAGCAGCCCCAAATGTAGCCACACTGATGAAGAGCCAGGGCCGCCATTAAAAGAGAAGGTTATCGGGCGTTTAGATTTATCGCTGATATCATCTTTGGTATAAGCAATAAAGAAAACTTCAGCCTTGGGTTTTTCACCCTCAAACTCGCCTTCTTTGTCACCCTTTTTTTCAGCTTCCTCTTTAAGAACCATAGTGCCGGTAGTCACGCTGTAGCGAATCTCTTGACCATTGATGGTTACAGAATGCTGGGTGATGACAAGATTGTCTTTGGGTGTAGGCTTGGGTGATTCTGCTGGTGTTTCCTTTTTATCGGTATCCATGTTTCATCTTACCAAATGTCAAGATGAAAACGTCATAAAACCAACCCCTAGCTTGTCACTTCGACTGGAGCAAGAGCAAGGGCTATGAGTTCGTGCTTGACTAAATTGATAGCGACTGGCAGTTAAATGCTCTTTGTGGAACGGAGAAGTCTAGGGCAACAGACAACAACACACTAAGCTAAATAAACTCCAATTGTTGTTAGATGCCTCCATTCCGCGCAGTTTACTTCTAATTCACTGTCTTGTGTTTACAAGGCAGTTAGTGAATACACTTCAGTCGGCATGACAAACGGGAGTGCAACACTTGCTCTTTCCAACTTTTGGAAAGAGCAAGTGTTGAGAGAAAGGCTAACCTGGGGGCATAAACATTTCGCGGTCAGTCCTACTTGCTTCATATCCTTCAAACCAGCCCGAAACCCAACCATTATTTTTCAATGCCAGTGAAACAATACCCTTGTTAAAAGCATAAACATCCTCACGCTGTAAATACTCTGTGACTGGCATCCAGCGACATTCGGCAATTTCTGCTTCTTGGGGTGTGATATCAAAACTAAGCGGCGATAAACGGCACACAAAATAAAAATCTGATTTACCAAAACGGTTGGCGTGCCACAAGCGCACACAGACCAGTGATTCAAACTTAGCCCTGATACCCGTTTCTTCCCAGACCTCACGCACGGCTGCAGTCTCGAGATGTTCACCTACATCAACAAACCCACCGGGCAACTTAAAAGGTGTGAGTTGATCCCCGCGCATTTGCTCACGAACAACCAATAAACGATTATTTTCATCTATAACAACGCCACCTACTCCCGCATAATGTGAAGCGTAGCCTAGACTTGGCGTATTAGAAATAAGTTTATAGGTCAGCATTAAAGAGGCTTCAGTGGCATGATGAAAAATAAACCCCTGTTCAGTGGCCACCGGAATCAGCTTGGCCGCACTTACAGGAAGCTCGAGCCAGACTAGCTTATAACCCTGTTTTGACCACTCAGTCAAAGAAAACTCGAGAGAGGCTTGAAAATCACTAGGGTCTTTGGGTAATTCGGCAGGTGTAATCACCACACCACCATAAGGGTTAATCGTTGAAGTGAGTATCATGGAGCTAATTTACCAATATGAACAAGATACATTAGTAACCTAGGTCAAGTAAGCTAAGTCAAATAACTTTGAAATCAGGGTTTTATCTTCAAACAACCTATAAAAGCATCCCAAATATAAGACACTAATGATGATACTTGCTTATCTACTGACCAGATAATACCTGCTTATCTACTGACCAGATAATACCTGCTAGTTTATTGACCAGATAATACCTGCTAGTTTATTGATTCGACTGAACCTCGAGGTCTTTGACTGAAAACCCATTCCAGGGATATCCAGCTAAAGCACATGCTGGCCTGGGGCCAATAGTCCACCTAAAGGTATTTGTACCCACTTTTAACAAGGCTGGATTAAGCTCGAGTTGAAAACTCTTCCAGCCCGTAGAGTAGCAATTGCCTTGAGTATATTCATAAGGATCAACCACGATATTAGGCCGCCCATTGATACTTAGCAAGACCTGACCACGCATAGGATTATGAATCTGCCCAAAAAGCACTGGTGCATTGGTTGCTTTTGAGATAGTGATGGCAAGGCTTTGGCGACTCCCTATAGGTTTATCTCCACCTGTTTGTAAATTGATAAGTTTAGTAGCTTCAAAGGTTTCGTATTTTCCAGCTTCAGGTCCAGTAAACCGAATATTATCCCAGTGAAACGTATAGTCATGGGTATTGCCATCTTTGAGTGGTGTATAGGCATGGGTCTTAAAGATAACCAAGCCTTTAGAGAAAGCTAAACCACCAGGAACTTTTAACAACATCGTATCAAAGCTGCCATCAGCTTTTTGAATACCCCAACGCACATCCCCCGCAGGCGTTAAGCGAATACGCATTTTGCGCCGAATACGCTTGTCTTGATTAGCCGGGTCAGATGGATAGCGCAACTGCCAATTAAAATAATCTTTTTTCTCAACTATGAGCCCTTGAGGGTCAATGGCACCACTGCCAACTTGAATAAAGCGGCTATTGTCAAAAAAATCTAAGACGATTCGGTTTTTAGGATAGGTTTCATCAATAGGAAAATATTCATGGGCCGCAGCAACACGCATTTCAGAACGCGGGGTAATCAAAATCTCAAACCAGCTTCTTGGATGAGGGCCATTTATATTGACATCAAACTCTAAAATCCCTCCCTGGCTAAAGTCAAACTCCTGCTTGGGCCAAAATGAGGTTACTGAATAACCCTCAGAAACTTCACCCATCGAAGTCATCATGTGATTGTTGCAAATAAAAAAACTCTGGTCAGGGCTCGAGCCGTTGCTCACATGGCGTGAATGAACATCATGTTGCTGTGTCGGAGCCTCGCAGTGGTCACCATGATCAGCCGGAAATGGCCCATAGGTTAATAGATGTTTCCCTGGGGTACTGCGATGCGTAACAGCGTAATCTATAGTTTGGGGTAAAAGAGCCTGGGAAGGACTCGAGGGTATTCCATCAAAAGTCTCTTCAAAAGCCCAACAGTTTGTGCAAAGTACGTCTAGTGAATGATCAAGCGAAGCACAACCACCCAAACATAAGATAAAAAAGAATCCTAAGGTGCGTCTCATAGCTTCTAGTTTAGGCAATACCCATGAGAAAACCCAAAAACAATCCAAACTGTATCCTTCTTCACGCAACACTATGTGGATTAGCCTGCCATAGTGCGACATAGGCAACTAGACGTTGGTGTGTATGATGACTATACTAAAACAAAGTATGTATGATCCTGTCAAAGATGGCATAGAAAAAACGGTACGATCAGTACGATACCTCGAGGTGAAGCCACCAAGTCATTTGTCTGAATTCGTACATTGTTTTTGGGAGATCAAGACAGACAAGGCGTTGCCTGATGATTTTCGTTTCCATATCTTGCCCGATGCTTGCATAAATATTTTACTTAACCAAATAGATACAAACATAGCAGCGATTACGGCACTGCACACCACATCCAAGGTGCTTAATTTGGGCAAGACATTTCACTATGTGGGTATTCAGCTTCTGCCTGGCGTGTGGCGAGGTAGCCCTGATGAGATCATAAAAGGTTTTGTAGATAAACCCTATCTAGGGAACTTGCCGCTCATCAAAACAAACAGAAAACTTGCCATGTTAGATTTTCCTGCCAAACAGATAGTCTTATCAAAGTTAGTAGAGCAGCTTATCGTTGAGAAGTTAGTGGCAGCTAACAGTGTAGCTGCTAAGATACTTACAAACCTTGATGATATTCATACCGTGGCCGACATGGCGGCCATTACGAATATGTCGTCTCGTCAACTACAGCGAATACTCAAACAAACGACAGGATTTTCTCCACACGACTTTCTCAAGGTATTACGTATACAACAGTCATTCAAGCAAAATTATCTAGCTTACTACGCCGACCAGTCGCACTTTATCCACTCCTTTCGCAAAATCACAGGCTACACTCCCGTAAGCTACAGCAAAAGATTTGATGTCTGATTTATACAATACATACAACATACAGACTAGCTAAACTACATGAATGTTAGAACAGATTTCATAAAGGTTGACTGCGTGAATGTTTCAACAATGTGGCTTTAGCCCATTGCCTTGCAAATCAACAAAAAATAATAATGATGAGTATTTTGAAATCTGCTCTAAAATCAAAAGAAGGAGCACACTATGGCAAAAACAAATGCAATTGGCTGGTTTGATATCAATGTAAATGATATGAAACGGGCGGTCACGTTTTATGAGCGTGTACTAGAACAAACACTTGAGAAAATAGGTGACCCAACAGGTGAAACACAGATGATGAGCTTCCCCGGAGATATGACAACCTACGGTGCATCTGGTGCTTTAGTAAAGTCAGATTATTCCAGTCCTGGAGTGGGCGGCACAATGGTGTACTTTAATGCAGAAGACTGCTCAGTAGAGGAATCAAGAGTTGTTGCCGCTGGAGGCAAAGTAGTCAGGCCAAAGTTTTCAATTGGAGAATTTGGCTGGGTGACACTGTGTGAAGACACTGAAGGCAATATGTTCGGCCTCAGCTCAATAAAATAGCCCTTTTTACTCTATAGTAAGTTTGTTAAAGCCACGTCTGATTTACACAGGCCAGACGTGGCTTTGAAATATTTATTAGTTATTTTCGATCTGAGAAATATTTTTAAGCTGGTCATTGATATACTAGGGACGGGCATAAATTGCGCTTTCCCAGAAGCAGCAAATAACAGATTCGGCGAGATTCTTGCACAAATTTGCTGATTTGCCCAGACGACAAACCCTCAATTAGTGCCCGTTGGTAGTATAGTTCCAATAAGCTAACGCTTACACAACAATAGCTTATCTAAGATTTGAAGCAAGCAAAAATGGCGTTGTGTACAAATGTTGCCATTCTGGTGGGCACTGTACGAAGTCGTTGCAAAGCCTTGGCCACCCTACAAATACACAGCAAAAATAGTTTTCAGAATGCCTCTACGTTTTAGCAAGGTGTCTAGTCAAGATTATCCAAAAGCTCGAGTAGATACGCATTGTGCAACAAGTTTTTGGCAATATCTTTATTTACCCATTCAAACTGCTCATGCTCTGCACCAACATTTACATAGGTATTTTGAGCAATACACCTGTAGCCAATAAAAAAGTGATAAAGCGAATGCTCTCGGTCAAAACCTGTGGCCACCTGCACAATCTGCAAATCTTCAACGGTCAACGCAGTTTCTTCACGGATTTCTCGTTTGATAGAGTCTAAGTGAATCTCGCCGAAAATGACATTACCCCCAGGCAAATCCCACTCGTTGGGGCGTTTAGAGTCCTTACTCGAGCGTTTAAGAAGTAAAAAAACAGGTTCACTAGGATGAAAAATAACAGCTTTTTGCAAAAAATTAACTTTGTCTGTAAACACTAAGGCCCCCGCAGTAAGTATTTAACTATACCCTGCTCCTACGGCTTGGCTTGGTGATTTGCGTACAAAATATTGAAGGGAGAATGTAGAAGGGAGAATATAGAAGCTTATAGGTTTTTCTACTCCCTTCTACATTCTCCCTTCTAAAAACTCTTGAACCTTATTGGGTTTGTTAAAGGTTTAAAGGTGTTTTACTCAAAAACGTCAAACACTCTCTCCCACCAGTTGGGCACACTGACTTCTGGGTTAAATTCAGGGATTTTAGCCTTGATATCAGAATAATCCCAACCTGTAAGCCTAGCTAGGGTTTGGGCTTCTTGATCTTGGCGTTCACGCACGCTACTTACATAATCACGCCCTTCACTACAGCTTATTTGGCCATTAAAAGGTCGTTGCAAAATATAGCGACCTTGAAAATTTTCACGGTTTTCAGTCACTCTAAACATCAAGTCTTCAGGAAATTTATCTTTGGTATAGCGCACATGCAAACGGGTTAAGTAAACATTGGGAGCTTGGGAATCCCCATTGTTATCTAGCCAGAACACGCCGGCACGTTGCAACTCATCAGGCGATAAAGGTTCAGCCGCACAGGGGTCACACCAGGCCATATCCCAAGCATATTCAAGGAAAACAGCTTTCTGGTCTTCGCGGGTATAGGCCATATCAAACATAGCACGGTACATATCCGCAAATTCGTTTTCTACAAACTCAGGCACATAGACTTCTGAGGGGATATTAGCCACGCGGTAATTCTCGAGTTCAATTCTTCCATCAGGCGACAATAAATACATAGTCAAATCTTGTGGCCCATCGGCGTTGAGCATTCCTAATTGAATCGGCAACATAAAATCATCGCTTTCAAAAGCCATCATCAAGGGGCGCAAATTGGCATAGCCTTTTTCTTCAAACATTTCTAGGTTGACTTTAGCCACAAAGAAATTCATGCCCATTTTTATATACGGAGCTAAAGCCTCACTTGCTCCTGTTGGCAGCTTATAACCATTTTCATTGAGCCAAGTTTCTAACCCAGAAGATTCTTCTGCACCTAAAATAAGAATGTCATATTCACCTACCGAGAACTGTTCCTCGATGGTGACACCTAATGATTTGGCTCTTTCTTCAATCGCCTGGTTCGATGCTCCTGATGCAGATTCAAGCATAGGCATTTGGTCATATTCAACGATAGGTGTACAGGGGTCGTAATCAAAATACTCTACTAACCTTGGCGCACTGTAGGCATCAATGCGTTCAAAGATAGTGGGGTCACCTACTCGTATCTGCTCTTCTTTAAACACATAAGGAATCGGAACCACCAAGGCAAATTCTTTTACATCACCCTGATAATCATTAGCCATCGTCAGAATGGTGCGGTTATCATCACGGGTAATAATCACCTCAGAGCTTTTATTAAAAAGCTTACCGTCAATCTTGGCTACATAAAATCCGCAAAAAGCCAGGGCTGAACTCCCTAAAGCTACAATTAAAACTGAAAGACCAAGTTTAAGTTTCATAAAACCTCCTTCAAGATTTTGATTTATCCTAAAACCAACCTGACGCAAACCACAATGGACAACGCAATATATCGAGTTTACTAGGCCGAAAGATGTAAAGAATGCTAAATCTTGAGTTGCGCTTATGGACGCTTTTAAGGACCAAAGCGTTCATAACCACCTTTCCTCCCTATTCTGCGTCCAAAAAGCCTTTAGCAGTAGGTATTGACTGGTCATCATCATCGGAATGATAACGGGATGCTACCCCCTGCTAAAGGCTTTTTCGCAGGATGGAATTTATGCTTACACTCACAAACCTGTTTATAATAGACTCGAGGACAGTTGTGAGGCTATTTTTGCGTAAACGAAGTCGTATACCATCTGAACAGCAACTGTTCTTGCTCAAATTCCTTTTGGACAGTGCTAACCCAGTTCACGGTTATGACATGATGAAATCTAGCGATTTAGGCCCTGGAACGCTTTATGGGCTGCTTAAAAAGCTATTTGATGAAGGACATTTAGATCGTCATAGCGAGATTGTTCAGGGACGTTGCCGCATTAGGTATCAGCTTACCGACAAAGGTCTTCACTATGCTAGGCGGGCTCTTCTCGAGGCTGAATTAGAACGTGGTATTGCAGGAGTAAGTGAATGAATCCATTAGCCCAAGCCCTTCTTAATCTAGCTTTTTCTATTGCCCCACGCCAAAATCGGGTCTGGCTCGAGGATATGCGTTATGAAGCAGCCTTTATAGACAATCCACTCTCTTGGAGCTTATCGGCTCTAGGGTTAGCCCTGCGCTGGCGTTTGGCTCATATTATGGCTACCCCAACCCAAATGGCTTTTGCCTCGGTGGCTATGGCGGCTGTAGCAGCTATCTTAATTTTGCCCAATATGACTAATAAGGTCGCACCTGCCAATTCTGCTGCATTTCCAACACCCCAATCTCCCACCATAACTGCAGAAAGCCCCGATTCTTCTAGCATTTCACGCTCTGCCGAAGCCCAAGATTTACCTGCTGAAAATGCTGAAAGCACCACTGAGATGGGTTTTTCGGAACCTTTACCCCCAACATTACCAACACCCGCAACGGCTCCTGAAGGTGAAGTTGCCGAAGCAGTATCACCCACCTTACCTGCAGCAATTCCCGAAGCTACTGACGATGATATGGCTGAAACAGCTACTGGTAGCGTGACCCTAGGAGACACACCTCTTTCTGAAGTCCCAGCTACGGCAGCAGCATCTGAAACAGCTACCCTTGATCAAGAGCAAGTTGAGCAGAATTCTTTTGGACTAGTCCCAACCGATACCGCAGAGAATACAGCCACCGAAAGCGATGCTGAATCTAGCGATATTGAAGCCATGATTGAAGAAGCTTTAACCCAAGAGAAAAAAGATAAAGCAAGTTCTCTCGAGGTCGAAGTAGATTCTCTCGAGGTCAATGTATCTTCAGTAAGTCTGAAAATCACCAAAGAAGTCACACTCGAAGTCTATCAGGGAACCTCTGTTAATGATGAACTCTTGTTTAGCGGAACCACCCAAACAGCAACGCTAGGCTATGACTTACCTATTTTTATTAAAGCCAGTGACGGCAGTGCTATAGAGCTTTATATAAGTGAGGACTCGAGCATTAGACTAGATGATGGGGAAATCGAAAAAATTATTAAACTAGCCCAGTAGCAAAACAGTGTAAACCTCGTTTATTGTTGGCTTACAACATGAGCCATCCCAAACTCTCGAGTTCACATTGATTCGTCATTGCGTGTCTGAAAGTTGAGCGAAGCAACGAAACAATCCGTATATTAACTTTGTAGTAACATTAGAGCAAAGAGATTGCTTCGCAGACAGGACATGATGTACTTTATCAACATTGAATACACCCTATTCTGAGGCTCGCAAGGACAAAATATTATGCAAACAGCACAATGTGCGCCGTTTGCACTAAAATTCGCACCTGACTCATGTATACATCTCGTCCTTAAAGAGAAATATCTTTTTAACCAGATGCCACTTGCTCGGCAGCCTCCACTGTATTTTTTAATAACATAGCCACTGTCGTTGGACCTACTCCACCCAAACGTGGTGTAATCCAGGCTGCTACTTCACCCACTGCTTCATCTACATCTGGCAATAGTTTCTTACCTTCCCAGGTAATACCACCACTGATTACTGCTGCACCAGGTTTGATCATGTCTTTGGTTACAACATTAGGCTTGCCTACGGCTGCAATCACTACATCGGCTCTTTTGGTATAAGGAGTAATATCTCTAATACCAGAATGTACTACGGTCACAGCAGCATTGGCAGCTTTGGCTTTTAGGCTTAACAATAAGGATAAGGGCCGACCCAATGTTGGGCCACTGCCCACAATCACTACTTCTTTGCCGTCTATAGGAATATCATAATGTGCCAAAATAGCCTGAATCCCAGCCGGTGTACAAGGCACTGGTCCAGCTTCTTGCAAAACCAATTTGCCTAAGTTCACTGGGTGCAAACCATCGGCATCTTTTTCTGGTTTCATCAGGCTCATGGCTTCGGCAAAATCAAAACCTTTAGGCACTGGATACTGGATAATGTAGGCATGAACATTAGGGTCATTATTAAAGTCTTGCACCGCTTGCAACAGGTCAGTCTGAGTTGCCGTTTCAGGAATTTCTCGGTTAAAAGACACCATGCCTACACTCTCGCAGGTTTCATGCTTTTTGCGAACATAACCTGCACTCGCTGGGTCAGAGCCTACTAAAATCGTACCCAAACCTGGGGTAATCCCTTTTTGTTTTAATACTGCAATACGCTCTGACAAATCCTTTAGGACTGCATCCGCGACCACTTTGCCATCTAAAAATTGTGCCATACTAACCTCGAGCTTTCCGTTTGTTGTTTTTGGGTTTCGATTAGGATAACCAAAAACCGTAATGATCATTCTAACTGACAAAATCATCTTTTAAGCAATTCTCAATTTTCCTCTATAACGCACTTCGTTTAGACTTACGCCATTTTGCCAAGTCTCAGTTTTACTTCGTCCATCAGGTCTTAAACCCATACCTTGATAAAATGTTTGACCTCAAGTATTGGTGTCCAAAACCCACAGGATAATTTCGCTAAACCCTCGAGTAGTCAATTCTTTGAGCGTCTCTTGATATAACTTCTTGCCATAGCCTTTGCCCCAAAAGTCTGAAAGTAAATAAAGCGTATAAAGTTCAGCCACATGATTATCTAAGTCTGAATCTCTAGCCTTCCCTGCACTCGAGAAACCCACAATTTTATTATTCTCTTCATAAACCATTATCACTTGCTCAGCTTGCCCTAACCACTGTTGCCATTGCACCATGCGCCGTTCGATGGATAAATTCGCCAAAAAATCCTCAGGCATCAAACCCTTATAAGCAGCCTGCCATGAAGCTACGTGTACTTTGGCTATGGCTTCGGCATCATCAAAATTCGCCTGACGTATCATCAGATAATTATACCAAGCTAACTATTCAGTGTTTACTAGCCATTTTTTGAAACAGAGGTTTAAGACTCAGATAAGCTTCCTGGAACCACTGATATTTTTCTTGATAATCAATTTCCAGATTCGGCTCGAGCCTTACACCTTCTAACTCGAGGGCGTAGCTTGCACGTTCTTTTTGATTCACTTGCACTGCTAAAAGTGCGCCACGCAAACCATTATATTCTGCTTCTTCTGGTACTAAAACGCTTACCCCTAATACATCGGCGAGCAGTTGACAGAACTTAACAGAACGTGCGCCACCGCCAGTAAGAGCAAATGTTGAAAAGGGTTCTATCATTAGTGCCTCAAGGGCATGTTTATAGGCAAAGGCTACACCCTCGAGTACTGCTCTAGCTAAATCAGCTTTGCTGTGATGACTGCTTAAACCAATAAAAGAAGCTCGAGCATGAGGGTCATTGAATGGTGAACGTTCACCGTTTAGATAAGGCAGATAAATCAAATTGCTGGGTGCTTGCGCCAGAGCAGTTTCTATCATTTGTTCGTGATTGTCAAAGCCAAGGTGCTGATAGGCCCAGTCTAAGTTGCCCCCTGCAGTAAGCAAAGGCGCAACGCAGATATACATCTTTTCTTGCAGATGGGCCAGCGTAAACACGCCTGTTTCAGGTTTACCCTTTTGCATTGAAGAAAAAGCAACCCAACCACTCGAGCCAATATAAGCATAGGGCTTGCCAGCTTCGCCACTGCCAATGCCCAGCGTAGCTGTACCAGCATCACCTGGGGCAAGATAAATGGGGATTCCCACAGGAACACCAAGAGCCTTGCTGGCTTCTGATTGCACCTGACCAACTCGAGTACCCCCTGATACGAGTTTGGGAAGTAATTTTGTTACATCAAGCAAATCAATAGTAGAAAGAACATCCGAGGTTAGCCAACTGCATCGTTCCAAATCCATAAGACCCGTGGTTGAGGCAGTAGTTGTATCACAGAAAGTCTCTCCGCAAAGCCTAAATGCAAGATAGTCGGCTGCACCTAAAAGAAGATGACTTGCTGCTTGTAACTGTTCTGGTTCACTCTTTTTTAGCCATAACAATTTTGCGAGCAGACTACTAGCTTCCTGATCATTGCCAGTTAAGTTTCTTAAATGCTCGAGTCCCAAACGCTGCTTAATGGTTTTGGCTTCTTGAGTAGCCCTAGTATCACTGTACAAAATAACTTTCCGCAATAAATTACCACCCTTATCAAGCAAGATAAGGTCTTGCATCTGCCCAGTCAGGATAATAGCAGTAGCATTTTGCGGACTTAATTCTTTTGCTGTTTCACAGGCAGCCTGCCACCAGTCATTAGCATCTTGTTCAACCACGCCATCTGTTGCCGAAAAAGTAGGATAACTGCGATAGCTATTTTTCAGAATGTCCCCAGCTTCACTAAGCAAGGCGGCTTTAGTACCCGATGTGCCAATATCAAAAACAAGATAAACCATGTTAGTGCTTTCTACCAAGGCTGCTAAAAGCAACTGCAACAACGATGATTACCCCAATCAAAATCTCACGGACATAACTGTCTACTTGCATCTGGGTCAAACCGTTGTCAAGAACACCCAAAATCAAAATACCCAGCAGTGTAGCCAGCACATGGGGTTCACCTTCTTCACTCATGGTCATACCTAAAAATACCGCAGCAATAGCATCTAACATTAGGCCTGCACCTTGAGTTGGGTTGGCAGAGGCCACTCGGCTGGCATACATAAGGCCCGCAAGTGCTGCACCAAAACCTGTTAGGATAAAGGCCAGCATACGCAGTAACCGAACTCGCACACCAGCCAGCCGTGCCGCTTCGGTATTACCACCAATAGCATAAAGTCGCCGTCCAAAGGTGGTGTGCTCGAGCAGCAGCCAAACCACCACCAAAACAACCAGTGCCAGTAAGGTCAGGTTAGGCAAAAGTAAAGGACGCTCACCCGTCATACCAAGAGGAATACCGCCCCTAGCAAAACTACTAAAACTCTCTGGAATATCTCGTCCAAAAATAGTTTTGCCATCAGATATAAAAAAAGCAATACCGCTAAAAATAGTCAATGTACCCAACGTAGCCACAAAGGGCAAAATACCCACAAAGCTAACTAATAAACCATTCAAAAGACCGCCCAGTAAACCCACTGCCAAAGCTACGCCTATACCAAAAACGACACTATAACCTTGACTAAATAAGAGAGCTGCAACAATGCCAGACAAGCTCGCCATTGAACCAACGCTCAAATCAAAGTCACCCATGACCATCACAATGGTCATCGTAAAAGCAACCACCGCTAGCATACTGAGTTGTTGCGAAATGTTAAGCCAGTTGCGAAAAGTCATGAAGGTATCTGGAAGCTGTATCCAGAAAAAGATCACCACTGCTAAAAATCCTGCCAGCGTGCCAAAACGTCGAAAGAGTCGCAAGGCATTCATGCCTTTATCCCTTCGTTGTAGCAAAGGGCAAGTAAATCAGCTTGGCTTAAATCAGCATTTTCAATCAGTGCCAATTGTTGACCCTTTTTCAAAACCAGGATGCGGTCACATAGTCCAAGCAATTCTCCCAAATCAGATGATGCCAGCAAAATGCCAGTGCCATTATCACTCACTTGCCTAATCAGGTTATAAATATCTACCTTCGCACCAACATCCACGCCTCGAGTAGGCTCATCTAGCAGTAGTACACGTGGAGACCTAGCCATCGCGCGAGCAAAAACAATCTTTTGTTGATTGCCTCCACTAAGCTCACGCACTTTTTGAAAAACCCCTCGAGCTTTCAATCTAACTTCTTGCCCCATACGCTCGGCTAAGCGTTTTTGAGATGGTTTATTTTGAAGTACGCCCGCATGACTAAGTTGCTGTAAATGTGGCAGAGCAATATTGTGACCAACATGATGCGTAAGCACCAAACCCTGTGTGCGCCTTTCGGCTGGAACCAGAGCCAGACCCTGCGCCCAAGCTGAGGCTGGTGAAATGTATTTGAAAGGTTGGCCTACTAAGGTCACGTCACTTTCTTGAACAGCATCAGCCCCCATTAAGGCTCGCAAGACTTCGCTTTGACCTGAACCGGTTAGCCCAGCTAAACCTAAAATTTCACCTTCATGCAAATCAAACTGAATATCTTTTAAAAACGCCGTCATCAGTTTTTTGACACTTAGTAAAATCTTGTTTGAGCGGGGTCTTACTCGAGTTGGATAAATCTGTTTAAGATCACGCCCAGTCATGAGTTGAATCAATTCGGTACTCGAGGTTTCTGCTATAGATTTAGTAGCAATGGTTTTTCCATCTCGCATTACCGTTACTCGTTCGCAGAGTTTAAAAATTTCCTCAAGCCGATGTGAAACATACAAAATAGCGCAACCTCGAGCCTTGAGTGTATTGATAAGTCTGAACAAAGTTTCGGTTTCAGTTGCGCTAAGAGCTGCCGTTGGTTCATCTAAAACATAAACAGAAGCCGTGGTATTGCCATCGCCAAGTAGCGAAGCAGCAATTTTGACCAGCATCTTATCGCCAGTGCTGAGTCGTGCCATTTTTCGTTCAGGGGAAATGTGCTTAATACCAAGCTGCATCAACATATCTTGCGCCTGAGTATTAAGTTTACGCCAATCTACCAAACCCAAACGCTTAGGATAAGGTTGTTGTAAAAAAAGATTTTCGGCTACTGAAAGTTGCGGCACAACCATAAGTTCCTGATGAATAAAGCGTAAGCCATGCCTAAAAGCATCAGATGTGTTGTGAATAATAAAGGGGCTACCACGCAGCGAAAGCTCGAGGCTATCTGCGCTAACCACACCAGCCAGAAGTTTAATCAGGGTACTTTTGCCTGCACCGTTTTCACCTAACAAGGCATGGGCTTCGCCAGCAGCAAGCTCGAGGCTGGCATCTTGCAAAACTAGATGGCTACCGTAGCGTTTGGTGGCATGGTGAATAGTAAGTAGGCTCATTGGGAAGTTTCAAACTTAGAAATTAGTGAATTCGTTATTTTTACAAATAATCTAATTTGAATCGTTTGCATCACCTTCTCGTAATTGCGAGCCTCAGGATAGGGTGTACTAATACCCCAATAAAGTTAATCGTGTCCTGTCCGCGAAGCAATCTCCTTGCTCTGATTTCACTACGAAATAAGTGAAGTGAGATTGCTTCGTCACTCGTGCACTTCAAATGATATAGCAAACATCATCTGTAACAACTTTTATCCCTAAAACGCTTCTCGCAATGACGAGTGAAAATGAAAACTTAGTTTGTGCTTTCCAAACTCAATGTGTCAGCATAATTTATTCGCTAAGATAATCAGCAACATTTGCACCAGTAACAAGGTTTGTTGGTACATAGACAACACCCTGATTAATGCTCTCGCCAGCCAAAACACGCTCAACCATATCGGCAGTAGTGCTACCAATGCCGTTAAAATCTTGTGCAACAGAAGCTTCAAAACTGCCACCGGCTGAGATCGCATCAAGAGCTTGCGGATTGGCATCAATACCTACAATGACAATGCCTTCATCGCCACGCCCAGCATCTTCAATGGCTTGTAATGCACCCAAGGCAGGTTGATCCCAAGCGGCCCAAACCGCTGAGATACTACCAGGGTCAGGGTTAGCTGCTAACACCGCTTCCATCTTGGCTCTCGAGTCAGCGATACCACCATCAGCGACATCCGGCGTAATTCGGTCAATGACTTCAATATCTGGGTTATTGGCAAAAATAGCATCGGCGACAATGCCACGTTTTTGTACGGGTGGATAGGGGTCAAAAACAAACATCACCACTTTGCCCTGACCACCCATGCGGTCAACTACATAGGTTGCTGTTTCGGTTGCCATCGCATAACCGTTACTGGTGATATTGGTGACTAGCAATGGGTCAGTGCCAGCGTCCATGCCAAACACAGGAATACCGGCATCGGCTGCGGTTTGCAAACCTGCTGCAACCTGAGCTGGGTCAACATTGATGACAATAGCGTCTACACCCTGATTAACCACATCCTCGAGCCTGCTAATCACAGCGGCTACATCGCCAGCCGTATCAATCACATTGACGGTCCAGCCTTTGGCTTGGGCTGCGGCCTCAAAGGCTTCAACCATAAACTGCGTACCAGGCTGGGCCAGATAAGGCGTAACCACCGCTACCGTTTGTGCAAAAGCTGATCCAAGGGTCAGCAGCCCTATAACTGTAAGCATTTTCAATACTTGTTTCATAAAACCTCCCAGAGTAAAGTATCGTCAAATCTACCATGTCAACATTACTATGGCTATAGACTACTAAAAAGTGTGGCGAGTATTTCCAAGAGATTGAGACGGGTATCATTCCATTTAATACATTCAGGCTTGCCTTCAACTTGTTGAAAGAGCAAGCACACAAACGCTGTCTTGGACAATATTTTCCCAACTGAGTATATTTATGACCAGATAATACCTGCTAAGGATATACTTACCTCATGCGAATCGCTATTTTTTCAGATGCCCACGGTAACAGTTTTGCTTTAGAAGCTGTCCTTAATGATTTACTTAAATCCAAACCTGATGTAATCGCCAATCTGGGAGACTCAGTTTGGGGAGCCAGCAACCCACACGGAACCTGGCAACTCTTGCAACAAATTCAAACCGTCAATGTGCGGGGAAACACTGATGAATTAGTCTCGAGTAAATATGACACTCTAGACGAACAGTCCCATGCTTATGCTAGCTGGATACGTGAACAGCTTCCTTATGATGCACCTGACTATCTAGCCGCACTTCCCATCACACAAGAACTTGCAGATGCTGAAGTGGTCATCGCCCACGGCGCACTGCATGATACCTGGGGAGCCTTGCTCTTTGATTTACAAACAGGTGAACCCCGTAAGGAAACAGAGTTACTCGAGCAAGCACAATCTTTTCCTAATACCAAGGTCTTTATCGTCGGCCACACTCACCGCGAACTAATTCGCACCACTGGCGGAATAACTTTTATTAACAACGGCCCAGTGTCTCGTCCTTTTGATCAACACCCTGCCGCACGCTGGCTACTTTTAGAAAAACAAAGCAATAATTGGAATGCAACCTTTAGGCGTGTCAGCTATGATGTCGAAAGTGCTATCATTTGGGCTAAAAGGAATTCACCCTTTGGTGAGCAGGAAGAAAAGCAATTAAAGATTAAAGGTTGAAGATTAAAGATTAAGGGCTTGTCCTGAGCTTGTCGAATGGATTGAAGATTAAAGGCTTGTCCTGAGCTTGTTGAATGGATTAAAGGCTTGTTGAATTCTATCGGAGGATAAAAGGTTATAAACCATGTTTGATCTTATTATTCGTAATGCAACTCTTGTTCAAGTCAATGAAATCAAGCAAGCTGATGTTGCTATTGAAAATGGGCAAATTGCCGAAGTTTCTAGCACGATTACATCATCTAGTAGAGAAGAAATAAATGCCACAGGACTCCATCTTTTTCCTGGACTGATTGACGTTCATGTGCATTTTAATGAGCCTGGACGCAAAGAATGGGAAGGCATCACAACTGGGAGTTCTACGCTTGCAGCAGGTGGTGGCACACTTTATGTAGACATGCCCCTTAACTCTGACCCACCATTACTTACAGCAAAAGACTTTCAGGCCAAGAAAGAACTATCCGAACAATTAGCCTATACAGATTTTGCCTTTTGGGGTGGGCTTACACCAGATAATTTAGAGCACTTGAACGAGCTGGCAGAATTAGGCGTGATTGGTTTTAAGGCTTTTATGTCTAATAGCGGAATCAAAGAATTTAGGGCTGTGGATGATCTTTCACTTTATAAAGGAATGCAGATTGCAGCCAAACTAAACCTGCCTGTCGCTGTTCACGCTGAAAGTGAAGCCTTGACTTCTGCTTTAACCAAACAGGCTCGAGAACAAAATAAAACCAGTATCCGAGATTATTTAGATAGTCGCCCGATACTGGCTGAACTCGAGGCTATACAGCGTGCTATTTTATTTGCCGAAGAAACCGGCTGTGACTTACACATTGTCCATGTAAGCAGCACAAAAGGCGTTGAACTGGTTACTCGGGCTAAAGCTCGAGGTGTGCGTGTAACCTGTGAAACCTGTCCACATTATCTTTATTTCACTGAAGAAGATTTAGAATCTTTAGGTGCAGTCGCCAAATGTGCGCCACCCTTGCGAAACAATACCGAACGACTAGCCCTGTGGCAAAAAGTTTTACAGCGAGAAATAGACTTAATCGCCAGTGATCATTCACCTTCTTCACCCGATCTAAAAACCTCAGATGATTTTTTTGCGGTTTGGGGTGGGATTTCTGGGGTTCAATCGTCCTTGCAGGTACTTTTATCTAGTGATTTGTCTTTAACTGCTATTGCCTCACTTACTGCCAAGAATCCTGCCGAAAGATTTAGACTATCAAATAAGGGAAGGCTCGAGGCTGGATATGATGCTGACCTTACGCTGGTTGATTTAAGTCAAACGCGGAGGCTCGAACAAGAGCATCTCTTCTATCGTCATAAACAAAGCCCGTATATTGGTAGAACTTTCAAAGGGGTTGTTAAGCAAACTTTGTTAAGAGGTCAAACCATTTATGCTGATGGGAAAATTGCTGGTAAACCAAGTGGGTATTTTGTAAGGCCGAAGTTAGCAATGAGCAATGAGCAATGAGGAGTATATTCTCTGCTCATTGCTGAATACTCATTGCTCACACAATTGACAAACTGGTACAGTCTAGGTTATGAACCACTACGGACTAACCCGCACCAAGGTCAACTCTCAACACGCCTTTATCGCCCCCGATGGGCACGTTAAAACCCTGTTCCCTGGCTGGTTAAAAACCCAAGCCATTATTCTTATTTCCCCACAAATGGGTGCAAAGTTTAGTCAGTATTTTGCGCTGATGGATGCGGGTGCTGAAGGTGCTATGCCACTGCCCGGAGTTGAACGTTTTATTTATGTCATGGAAGGTTCCATCAATGTGACCACTGGAGCTAGCACCCTCACCCTTGACCCAACAGATTATATTTATTTACCCCCTGATGAAGCCCACACCATTCGCACTATCAAACCAGCAACCATCAATGTTTTTGAGAGGCGTTATATCCCGCTAGCAACCACCACTGAACGTCCACCGATTGTGCAAGGCAACGAACAAAAAGTTAAAGGTGAAATCTTTCTAGGTGACGCTGATGTAATCGCCAAAAAACTCTTACCTGATTTGCCTATTTTTGATATGGCTGTGAACACCATGAATTTTCGTCCGGGGGCTACACTGCCCTTTGCCGAGACTCATTTTATGGAACACGGAATGCTGATGTTGCGTGGTGGTGGTGTTTACCGCTTAAATGATGACTGGTATCCCATTCAGGCTGGTGATGTCTTATGGATGGGTCCGTATTGCCCGCAGTGGTTTGGGGCTTTGGGTAAAGAAGGCTCGAGCTACCTGCTTTATAAAGAAGCTAATCGTGATGTGTTTACTTTTGAAAAAGAGAGTTAAGTATGAATCTCAAAATCAATCAGGACAAACTAAGTCAAGAGCTTAATCACCTTGCGACATTCTCGGAAGTGCCTGCACCTGCGGTTACCAGGGTCATCTACTCAGAGCAAGACATGCAGGCTCGAGAGTATTTGGATAAACTCTTTGAAGATGTCGGTTTAAGTGTTCGCAAAGATGCGCTGGGCAATACCTTTGCCCGATGGGTAGGTTCAGAACCTGAACTCCCTGCTGTTGCAACAGGATCGCATATTGACGCGATTCCTAACGCTGGTATGTATGACGGAACTGTAGGTGTATTGGGTGCTTTAGAGGCTGTGCGGGCTTTGCAGGCTTCAGGCTTCAAACCTAAACGCAGTATTGAAATTATTTTATTTACCGCCGAAGAACCTACTCGTTTTGGCGTGGGCTGTTTGGGCTCGAGAGTCATGGCTGGCACACTTGACCAAGAAAGTTTAAGTAAACTCAAAGACAAAGATAATCAAACCCCTGATGAAGCTAGAAAAAACGCTGGATTTACTGGAAACCTCGAGGATGTCAAATTGTCACAGGGTTATTACTCAGCTTTTGTAGAACTGCATATTGAACAAGGGCCCTTACTCGAGCGCAACAAGCAAGACATTGGCATCGTCACAGCGATAGCTGCACCTGCTACTTTGCATATTACCTTAGGGGGTTTTGGTGGTCATGCTGGCGCACTCTTGATGCCTGACCGCAAAGACGCACTGACCGCAGCCAGCGAAATTGTATTAGCGGTAGAACGTGCCGCCAAAACCAGTGGAAGCCTGGACAGCGTAGCCACGGTAGGCATTTTAGATATTCATCCAAGAGCTGTCAACAGTGTACCCAGTAAGGTTTTTATGAGTGTAGATGCCAGGGATATTGACCTAACCCGCCGTGACAAAATGATTCAGCAAATTAGAGCTGCGGTGCATATTGTTCGGGAAGAGCGTGGAGTAATAGGCAAGATTGAAACCATCAATGCTGACCCACCAGCAAACTGTTCAACAGAGATTATTGAAGCAATTGAATCATCTGCTAATGAATTGCAACTCAAAACTCAAACGATGGTTAGCCGTGCCTATCATGACAGTTTATTCATGGCTAGAATCTGCCCAGTAAGCATGATTTTTATTCCTTGCAAAGATGGTGTAAGCCACCGCCCTGATGAATATAGCAAACCTGACGAGATTGAAAAAGGCGTGGAGGTTTTAGCGCACACCTTAGCAAAACTTTCGATGGCTTGAAAAAGAGTAGCCAGAATTCAGTAGTCAGAATTCAGAATGGGTTTCCACCGACTACTAACTACTCTTTCTAGTTCCAAAACCACAAATTTGTTCTAGTAACACCAAAATCTTAACCATTTTGCGCTAAGCTGCGCTATGGCCCGTCCTTTTTATGATCCAGCTACCAATTTATATTGGGTTCTAAAAGGCCGCACTGAGCAGGGCATCCCGGCTGACCCGAAGGTAGGTCACCTTTTCACCCTCGAGAAACACGCACTTTTTAACTATCCTGTAGGTCAAGTGCTACTCCTTTGCAATGACGATTTTGAAGCTCTGGCCTATGCCAAAGTTTTAGGCTGCAAACAACAAGATGCTCTTACTCGAGTTCAAGGTGAAATTGTAAAAACACTCGAGCCAGAAGAAAAACAGGTTCTAACCCAACATTTACTAATCACCCAACACCTTATGAAAGAGCAAATGTGAGTGACAAAAACTTTATTGGCCTTATTCACTCGGTCCTAAGTTCTGCCGAAGCAGCTCTAGGCGAAACTAACAGTCCTATGCTCAGTCATTTAGCCAAAGACGGAGTACTCAAAAGGCGCACTGCCGAAAAAAGCTTAGAGCTTTTGCAGATGCTCGAGCGTAAAACCTTGGGCAACCTAGACGACACCGAACAGCAAACGCTTACGCAAGCCCGCAAAACTATTGAAAGTAAACTCGAGGCTTCCGAGAAAAATTAAATGCTAAATATTGATACAATAATTCCCTAGGTCAAGGTCAAGGTTGATATCCTTAGATCAGACATGTTTAACTTTTTAAGAGGTTGATTTTATGCGAGCACTTATTCAGCGTGTAGATTGGGCTAAAGTTTCTGTAGATGGTAAGGTTTTGGGCGAAATAGGCAAAGGCTTTATGATTTTGCTAGGTGTTACTCAAAGTGACACCCCAGAGCTAAGTTTGAAACTAGCCAATAAGGTAAGTAAAATACGAATCTTTAATGACGATGCAGGCAAAATGAATTTAAGCGTTAAAGATATAGGCGGGTCTATTTTAGTAGTAAGTCAGTTTACACTTTATGCCAATGCCAAAGACGGCAACCGCCCCAGCTATACCAGCGCGGCCCAGCCTGACCATGCCAATACACTCTATGAAAAATTTAGTCAGGATTTACGGCAATTAGGATTTACTGTGGCCAATGGGCAGTTTGGGGCTAATATGGATGTTGAGTTACTTAATCAGGGGCCAGTGACGATTTGGCTGGATACGAATGAGTTTTAACAAGTAAATTTTGCTAATTCTTTAGACTAGACCAACTCGAGTTTTGCAGCCACTTTAACTGCTAAAATTTCGGCTATCTTATCTAAGCGTTGTAAAGTAGCACCCTTATAGAGATTTTCCTCATCATGTTGTACTTGTTGTTTAGATACTTCTAGTTTTTTTGCTAGGTCTTCTTGTGTCAAACCTCGAGCGATCCTGGCCTGGATTAAGGCGAGTGGCAACTGTGTAAGGGAGGCTGCACTAAATTCTTTGCGATCACTTCCTTTAAGGGCTTCATAGTCCGCAAGTTCTTTCTGTAAATCCTGAAATTGGCTTTTCATTCCTTCAATGTGCGCCTTTCGCAGCATTGGGTCTGTTTTACCTAAAGGTTTTTGCTTTAAACCTTCAATTGCAACTAAAAACTTTTGTGCCTCACTTTTAGTGACTCGGTATTGCAATTCATTAGTAATCATTATGTAGCCTCCTTTCAAAATCGCCAATACTCTTTTATCCCTATTCTAAAGTTTCTGTTGCGACCTCGAGAACTTCCTCGGCAAAAAACCCCTTCACTGCCTCAGCAGCATTTAACCCCACTCCAGGAATCTTAGCAATCTCTTCAATAGATGCATTTTTAAGTTGGTCAACTGAAGAGAAATAAGCTAGCAGTGCATCACGGCGTTTTGGCCCAATCCCAGGCACATCATCCAAAATACTTTTGGTCATGGCTTCACCACGCTTTTTGCGGTTAAACCCTACTGCGGTGCGGTGTGCCTCATCCCGAATGGCAATAAGTAATCTAAGTGCAGGATGCGTAAGTGGTACAAGTATTTCTTCCTTGCCTTCGGTAATAATCGTTTCCTGTTTTTTAGCCAACCCTAGAAGTGGAATATCAACGCCCGCATCATTTAGGGCACGTCTGGCTGCGCTCATCTGTCCTTTGCCACCATCAATAAGTAGCAAGTCTGGAATCGGCATTTTATCTGAGAGTGAACCCGTGAACCTGCGATAGATAGCTTGGTGCATACTATAAAAATCATCGGGTTTATCTAAACCTTGAATACGAACACGGCGGTACTCGCTCTTGCGTGAGCGTCCCCCTTCAAAAACCACGATGCTAGCAACCGTGTGGGTTCCCATCAGGTTCGAGATATCAAACCCTTCAATACGGTAGGGGGAATTCTCGAGCTTGGCTAACTGCTGCAATTCTTTTACGCCAGGTGTTTCGCCACGTTTTTCTAGCAAGGCTAGTTCTGCTTCTACGCCCGTTACTGCATTGCGCTCAGCCATGCCCATCAAGTCCATTTTTTCGCCACGTTGCGGCACACGCACTTCAATTTTATGTTTAGCCCGCTCAATGAGAAAATCTTGCCATATACCCAAATCAAGCTCCGATTCGGGCAATAAAATCAGGGGTGGAATCTGCATGGCTTGACCATAATAATCAACCAAAAAAGGTTCTAAAATTTCTGCTTTGGTGGCTTCATTGGCATTGGTCAAAAAACGTTTATCCCGACCAATGACCCGACCACGACGCATTTGAAAAATCTGCACCATCGCATAGTTCCCTGCTTGGGCCAAGCCAATAAAATCCAAATCTTCATTCGAGGCTTTGGCTACATCACTGTCATAACCCGTTAAACGCTGAAGAGCTTGCAAGCGATCACGGTAAGTGGTGGCCAGTTCAAAGTCTTGCCGTTTGGCAGCAGCCATCATTTCCTGTTTGAGCATTTCGGCGGTGTCTTCAACCCGCCCCTCTAAAAAGGCTCGTACTTGTTCAACTACTTTGGCATATTCTTCTGGGCTTACATACCCTACACACGGTGCAAGGCAGCGTTTCATGTGATAGCGCAAACAGGGTTTTTTTCTGGTTTGCATAGGAAGGCCACTGTTTTGCCGCAGGGGAAAAATACTAGCAATTAAATCCTGAACTTTTCGTACCGCACCGGTATTGGGATAAGGACCAAAATACTTTCCACCATCATCGGTAATCCGGCGTGAAAATAACAGTATGGGAAAAGGCTCTTTAGTCAGTTTTAAGAAAGGGTAACTTTTGTCATCTTTAAGCAACACATTATAGTGGGGCTTATAACGCTTAATCAGGTTTGACTCGAGAATTAATGCCTCAACTTCACTCTTGGTGACAATAAACTCGAGGCGTTGGGCCTTTTCAGTAATCAGCCTAGCTTTCTTTTCAACACTATTATTAAAATAAGACTGAACCCGACTTCGTAAATTGAGAGCCTTGCCTACATAAATCACCGTATTTTCGGGATCATGGTAGAGGTAACAACCGCTTTGGGTTGGCAATACTGGAAGGTCGTCTCGAGTCACGCTGTCCATTGTACGTCGATGTTGAAATATCTCGAGTTACGGAACCACAATTAGGGGGGCTAGGGGTCAGGGGATAGGGGCTAGAGAATTTTCTTTTCCCTAGCCCCTAATACCTTTTCCCCTCAATAAATGCAGTACAATACCTACTCATGGAAATGACTTCTGAAGCAACCCTAAATTTAGCCAAACTCTTGCTGCACAACGGCGAAGAGTATGAAGAAGAGGGTCAAGGGCTATTTATGCCGCCCACAGAGATGCTCGAGGCCGATAACTTGCGCCTTCAAGACCCCATCGAATGGGAACTAATTGTTCGCTCTACGGGTGGCGATGATGATTATGTTGTAGAGGGTCACGCCTCGGCTACTGCAACCTTAGAATGTCGCCGCTGCTTAACCGAGGTTGCCAGCCCGATAGCTACCGATTTTTTCTATCCTATGCTCTACAAGCCCGGGCCACCTGCCCTCAAATTGCTCGAGACCACTGATGAAGAAGACGAAACGCTGGTGTTTGGCCGCCCACAAGTGGATTTTACCAGCCTGATTACCCAGCTTTTAGCCATCGAATTGCCCTTAACTGTTTTATGTAAAGACGATTGCAAAGGACTTTCACCTGAAGGCATAAACCTAAATGAGCATCCTGAACTGGCTGAAAAAACCGAGCCTATCCAAGAAAAACCTTCGCCTTTTGCCCCCCTCAAAGACCTAGAATTATAGAAATCATCTCAAAAGTCGCTTTTCCTTTGAAAAAGGAATATAGAAAGCGACTTTTGCGACAATCGGAGTAAGATTAAACCCATAAAGTGTACGAAAAAATAGTTTTGAGATGGTTTCTATTATAGATTTTTGGGGCTACCTATAAGCACTTATCCTATGCTATACTGCCAAAGTTTGCGCCTTGACTGGCGTTCGTAAGGAGTAATTCAAATGGCAAAACATCCAGTACCCAAGAAAAAGACCTCTAAAGCTAGCCGTGACTCACGCCGTAGCCACCATGCCTTGATCGCCCCTAATTTAAGTGCTTGCACTCAATGCAAAGAACTCAAGCCTGGCCATACCGTATGCCCCAATTGCGGCTACTATGGCGGCAAAGAAGTCATGAAAATTGAGGCTTAAGCTACCTTTTATTTTCACTTCACTATAGAATAAGGCTGCCTAAGGGCAGTCTTTTGTTTTTGGAGATGACATGATGATGACTTGTAATGGGGTATGGCAATGACCCAACGCCAACGGGCCGGTATTACCGCCTTAGGAACTTATGCCCCAGCTAATATTGTGACCAATGCTGATTTAGAAAAAATAATGGACACCAGTGATGAATGGATTACCTCTCGCACTGGCATTCGCCGCAGACATATAGCAGCCGAAAATGAATTTACATCTGATCTGGCTATGCGCAGCGTCGAGGACTTAATTCGCCGACACGGCGAGAATGTTTTAAGTGGTATTGACATGGTGATTGTGGCCACCAATACCCCTGATGCCCTGTTTCCAGCCACCGCAGCTTTAGTGCAAGATAAATTTAAGCTAACGGCTGGTGCTTTTGATTTGTTAGCGGCCTGTCCAGGCTGGGTTTATGCTTTGTCAGTGGCCAAGGCCTATGTTGAATCAGGGACTTGCAAAAAAGTTCTGGCCATTGGCGCAGAAGCTCTTACCAAATTGATTAACTGGCAAGACCGCGCCACTGCAGTTTTATTTGGTGATGGTGCTGGTGCAACCATCATTGAAGCTGTGCCAGAGCCTTATGGCATTAAATCTTTTGTACTTGGCGCAGATGGTTCTGGAGCAGAATATTTACATATGCGTGCAGTTGGCAAATGTTTACCTAACGGTGTTCCAATCAGCGAAAAAGTATCTATGAATGGCCGTGAAGTTTACAAGTTTGCAGTGCGTGTCATGAATACTGCCACCATTGAGGCTATTGAAAAAGCTGGGCTTAAAGTTGATGATATTTCATTATTTGTGCCACATCAAGCTAACCTAAGAATTATTGATGCTGCACGTGAACGCTTAGGCCTTCCACCAGAACGTGTCGTAATAACGGTAGATGAATATGGAAACAACTCTACTGCTAGTATTCCTCTAGCACTTCAACACGCACTCGATGCTGGACGCATTAAAGACGGCGATAATTTACTCTTGGTTTCTTTTGGAGGAGGCCTGAGCTGGGGAGCTTCGGTGCTGACGTGGGGTGGTCTGAAGTGAATTCAACTTCAAAGGTAAAACATGTAGGGCAAGGGCGAAGGGAAAAGGGAAAAGGGGTTCACTTTCCACTTTCCACTTTCTCCTTTTTACTCGAGGTTTTTTATGCTAGCCGCCCTTTTCCCCGGTCAAGGCTCACAAGTAGTAGGTATGGCCAAAGATTTTTATGAAAACAGTCCTGCTGCTCGAGCTGTACTAGATGAAGCTGAAGCTGCCCTGCCTGGACTTCTAAAACTGATGTGGGAAGGCCCAGTTGAAACCTTGCAGCTCACCGCCAATCAACAACCTGCCCTTGTCGCTGCAGGTGCTGCCGCTTACGCAGCTTATAAAGAATCTGGTGGCACATTACCTGTATTTACAGCCGGGCACAGCTTAGGCGAATTTACGGCACATGTAGCGGCTGGCTCTCTAAGCATTACCCAAGCTGTAAAACTGGTACGCAAACGCGGCGAATATATGCAAGTTGCTGTTCCAGAAGGTGTTGGGGCGATGGCCGCGATTATGAAAACTACCAAAGATGTTATTGAGAAAGTCTGCCAAGAGACTGAAGGTGTTGTAGAAATTGCCAATTTGAATGCTTTAGAACAGACCGTCATTTCTGGTGAAGCAAGTGCTGTTGAAAGGGCCAGCGAAAAACTTAAAAGTGAAGGTGCAAGAGTGATTCCCTTAAAAGTATCTGCGCCGTTTCACTGTAGCCTGATGAAATCTGCGGCTGATTTACTGGCCCAAGATTTGGCACAAACTGATTTTGCCGACCCGTCACTTAAAATTGTTTGTAACGTCACTGCTGATGTTTTACAAGATATTTCAAAGGCAAAAGAATTATTACAACAACAAGTCACTGCGCCTGTACGCTGGGTTGAATCGGTTCTTAAACTAAATGAGCTTGGCACAACAAGGTTTCTCGAGTTTGGTTCAGGGAAAGTCTTAACGGGTTTAGTAGGGCGTATATTAGATGATGCAGATGCGAGGGCGGTAACTGATATGAATAGTTTGAAGGAAGTCTTACTTTAGTAGAGAGGAGAAAGTGGAAAGGAAAAAGGAAAAAGGGGTTTACTTTCCACTTTCCACTTTTTCCTTTTTACCCAAGCAATGATTGAAAACAAAGCAAAAGTTGCACTCGTCACCGGCTCGAGTCGGGGTTTGGGCAAAGCTATGGCTTTAGAGCTTGGTCAGCGTGGTTATACTGTAGCTGTTCATTATTCCAGCTCAAAAGAACCCGCCGAAGCCGTTGCCGAAACCATTCGCACACTAGGGTCACAAGCAGCAGTTTTTTCTGCCAATGTGGCCAATGCTAGTGCCTGCCAAGAACTCATCAAGCAAGTCACTGCCGAATTAGGTGGCTTAGATATTCTTGTGAATAATGCTGGCATCACCAAAGATACACTGGCCATTCGCATGAAAGAAGAAGACTGGGTAAGCGTCCTTGATACCAATTTATCCAGTGCCTTTTATTTATCAAAAGCTGCGCTGCGCGGCATGTTAAGAAATAGCTGGGGGCGCATTATCAATATCTCATCGGTGGTCGGCATCATGGGCAATGTCGGGCAAGCCAATTATGTGACGGCAAAAGCTGGCATCATTGGGCTTACCAAGGCTTTAGCCAAAGAATACGCCAGCAAAGGTATTACCGTAAATGCCGTCGCACCGGGATTTATAGAATCTGATATGACCGCCAATTTACCTGAAGACCTCAAAAAAGCCTATCTGTCACAAATTCCCGTGGGTCGTTTTGGAAAAAGCGACGAAGTGGCCAAAGTGGTGGCTTTTTTAGCTAGCCTAGACGCAGCTTACATAAACGGGCAGACCATTACTGTTGATGGTGGCATGGTGATGAGCTAAAAATTTTAGAGGTAACGTCCTTCAGAGGTATCATCTCTGATTCATAGATAATACCTCTGAGATTCATAGATGATACCTCTGATTTCATAGATGATACCTCTGATTTCATAGATAATACCTCTGAGGTCTTGCTTCTTAGGCTGAAATCACGTACATTAAAGCTGCTGAATTTGACCCATCTGGGTACTAGGCAAGATGACTTAATTTTGATGTTAAACTATCCTAAGGAGGATGTTGTGAACGAGCAAGAGATATTAGAAAAAATAAAGGCTGTGGTTGCCGATAAACTAGACACCGATCCTGCTGATATTACCGAAAGTGCATCTTTTGTAGATGACCTGGGTGCAGACTCACTGGATGTAGTCGAGCTGATCATGGGTTTAGAAGACGAATTCGGTATTGAAATTAGTGATGAAGAAGCCGAAAATCTTCGCACCGTGGGTGACGCAGTTAAATTTGTATCAAGCCAAGCGTAATAGCGGGTGATAGGTCATAGGTGTCAGGTGATAGAAAGAACCATCACCCATGACCTATCACCTTTTTTGTTTATTTTCTCTCCAATACAGCTAGATTAGGTTACAATATCCCTCATGAAACGAGTTGTCATTACTGGGGTAGGTCCCCTCACACCTATTGGAATTGGCAGCCAAGCCTTTTTAGAAGCCCAGCACCAAGCAAAAAATGGAATCCGAAAAATTAGTAACTTTGATGCCAGTGATCTTGATGTGCAGATTGCGGGTGAAGTGGATATTGATATATCCCAGTGGCTCGAGCGCAAAGAGGCCAGGCGACTGGATAGGTTTGTTCAGTTTGCCATGATTGGTACAGCTCTGGCTTTAGAAGATGCTGGACTTTCTGAGACCGATGTAGCTGGTGAACATACTGGCACTTCGGTTGGCAGTGGTATTGGTGGTTTAGACACTTGGGAAGCACAATCAAAAATTCGCTTTGAGCGCGGCGCAATGCGAATGAGCCCCTTTTTTATTCCAATGATTATTGGCAACTTAGCTTCTGGCAACATCGCCATGCGCTACGGACTACAAGGCCCTAGTAATACCATCGTGACAGCCTGTTCAACAGGCGCAGCCTCGATTGGGGACGCATTTAGAACCCTGCAACGCGGCGAAGCTGAAATCATGGTCACGGGCGGCGCAGAGGCCGTGATTACTCCTATGGGTATTGGTGGCTTTGCAGTCATGAAAGCTCTCTCTACACGCAACGATTCACCTGAAACAGCCTGTCGCCCCTTCAATAAATCAAGGGATGGTTTTGTAGCTGGTGAGGGTGCAGGTATTTTGATTTTAGAAGAGTTTGAAAGAGCCAAAAAACGTGGCGCACGCATCTACGCCGAAGTAATTGGTTACGCCTCGAGTGCCGATGCTTATCACATTACATCACCCGCTCCCGAAGGCGCAGGTATTGCTCGCTGTATAAGATGGGCCTTGAAAGACGCAAAAATTGACGCAAGCCAAATTGGCTATATCAACGCACACGCTACCAGCACACCACTAGGCGATCAAAATGAAGTGTTTGCCTTTATTCAAACTGTAGGCGGCAAAGACAAACTACCTCCTATTTCTGCTACCAAATCCATGACCGGTCACACCCTTGGTGCGGCAGGCGCGATTGAAGCCATTGCCAGTGTGCAAGCCATTTACTCAAATGTGTTACCACCCACGCGTAACTACATTGACCCAGACCCCGAGATTGATATTGATTGCATTCCAGGGGAAGCTAGGGAAAAGAAAGTGGATTATGTACTCTCGACCAATTTTGCTTTTGGTGGGCAGAATGCGGCGTTGGTGTTTAAGCGAGTAGAGTAAAGTCAGTAAAAAGCAATGAGTTAAAAGTAGAAAGTTATTTGGTCATTTCACTTTTTACGTTTTTTTAGGGAGGTGGATATGCAGGACATCCTGATTCGTACTGTAAAACTCGAGGATGCTCCTTCGCTACTTGCCCTACTAAGCTACTTTAGTAGATGTCTCAAAACTGCTAGCCCATATTCCCTTTTTCCCATTTCTCTGAATCATTTCTCGAGCTAATTCGGGTAGCAGATTGATGTCTTCAAGTTTATTTACGGGATACCAGTAGAACTCCAGATGAGGCTCCAGAGCCTTTGGTTTTTCTGGATACTTCACATTGTTAAGCGTAGAAGCAAACAACAAGTTCATTTCATGAAAAAGTTTCTTTTGATATTCATAGGTGTGTTCAATCACACCTATGAAATCTCCCACTTTAATATCACCAGAAAACTCTTCAGCACATTCTCGAGTAAGGGTTGTCTTAGCACCTTCGTTGAACTCAATATGTCCACCAGGCAAAAACGTATTGTCGTAGCCAATCGCATGGGCAACCAGTAAATGATTCTCTTGTACAATGACTGCTCGAGCAACAAACTGAATTTCAGACATGGGAAAGTATACAATAGGTCATGGATAATTACGCCGAAATCAACCGTGACATGTGGAACACCACCGCCGATGTCCACGCCAAAGTCTCTTTACCCAAACTCCTCGAGTCCGTCATAAGCCCAGACTTCACAACTTTTGATGATATTGAAAAAGAAATCTTCTCACGGCTAAGCCTAAAAGATAAAAACGTGGCCCAACTTTCTTGCAACAACGGACGCGAGCTGATCAGTTGCAAAAAAGCTGGTGCGGCTAGATGTGTGGGCTTTGATATTGCTGATAAATTTATTGAGCAGGGCAAACTACTTGCCCAGACAGGCAATGTTGAAGTTGAGTTCGTCCAAACCAATATCTATGAAATCTCGCATGACTATGACAATAGCTTTGATATCATTTATGTGACCATTGGCGCATTGGGTTGGTTACAAGATTTAGATGCTTATTTTAAGATTGTCAATCGTTTGTTAAAACCAAACGGCCACTTTTTTATTTATGAAATGCACCCTGTGCTAGATATGTTTGATGCTGAAAGTGGGCTCAAGGTCAAACACTCTTACTTTCGCACTGAGCCTTATGTTGTTGAGGAAAGTCCTGATTATCTTGATCCAAGTGTCAATGTAGCAGTACCTTCATATTGGTTTCATTACAAAATCTCAGACTTAATAACGCACTGCCTAGACAATGGCTTGAGCATCAAACATTTTAAGGAATACGACCACGATATTTCCGAAGTGTATAAGGCTTTTGAAAAGCTCGAGACAAGGCCGCCAATGTGTTACACATTAGTTGCACAAAGAACCTAAGCACCTAATTCCATGCCCATTCCCCTCGAGATTTGCATAGATTCAACCTTCGCCGCCCAAGCTGCTAAAGCTGCTTTTGACGGTGGAGCAAGTCGCATTGAGTTATGCAGTCAAATGAATCTCAATGGACTCACACCCTCAATTCCAGAAATGAAAGAGGCAAGAGAGTCATTTCCTAAATCTGGGCTTATGGTGATGATTCGCCCAAGAGATGGTAATTTCGTCTATTCAATGGCAGAGCAAAAACAAATATTCAAAAGTATTCAAGATGCTAAAGATGCTGGTGCAGATAGTGTTGTTTTTGGAATCCTCGAGCATGGCTCTATCAATCTTGAAGCAACTCGAGAAATCATAAACTTGGCAAAATCTTTAAGTCTTTCCACAACCTTTCATCGTGCCTTTGACGCTGTTAAGCATCAGGAAACGGCCCTCGAGCAACTTATTGATTTGGGTGTTGATAGAGTGCTAACCAGTGGCACAGCTTGGGGCAGTAAACAAGGAGCTTTAGAAGGATTGGCTGTTATTCAATCTTTACTAGAACAGACTCGAGAGCGTATTGAAATTGTAGTAGGTGGTAGCATAAATACCAAAAGCATTCAGCAGGTTTTGCAAGGACTCGAGGGTTACAAGAATTTTTCTATTCATGCTTATTCTGGCGTACAAGAAAATGGATTTACAAAAAGCTCTTTAGTTAAAGATTTTACAGAGGCTATAAAACAACATCAATCCAAGTAGTCTTGTAGGGTGCATTTATGCACCATGAGACACCAACATCAGATATTTAATATAAACACTCAACGTACATACGATGCCCCATTAATATCTAAGGTTGCACCAGTCATATGTGGCGCAAGTCTCGAAGCCAAAAAAGCTACGGTATTGGCTACATCTTCAGGTTCTGCCATCGCCCCCATAGGAAACTCTCGTTTTAACCAGTCCGCATCAAACACTATCGAGCCCGCATCAGCCATTTCAGTTTTTACAAACCCTGGCGCAATACCAAAGGCTAAAATTCCGTCTTTAGCATAGGCTCTAGCAATGGTCTTGGTTAAAGAAATCATGGCTCCTTTAGAAGCAGCGTAGTGCATGGCTTCGGGTATTTCACCTCTAAAGGCTGCACGACTCGAGACATTGATAATAATGCCTTCACGTTTCTGTCCTAAAAAATTCCTAATCGCTTCACGGCACAAATCAGCCGCAGCATATAGGTTGACTTGCATGGTTTTTTGCCAAGCCTCTCGCCACTGCTCTAAAGGGTCAGTGATTCCAGCCATGTGGTAAATACCAGCATTATTGACCAGTACATCAATATGCCCTTTCCAGGATAAGGCTTTATCAAAAAGAACCCGAGCCGCTTTAGGGTCTTCTAAATCTGCTTGAACTAAAAAGGTTTTCTTCTCCCCTACTTCTTGAGCAAGAGCTTTAGCTTTTTCTTCTGAGCGACTGTAGTGAATAATGACATCCGCACCTGCTTTTACTAGAGTTTTTACAGTAACTGCTCCAATACCTCGAGACGCGCCTGTAACCAAAACAATTTTTGATGATAAATCAATCATGGAGTAAAGTCTATCAGGATTTCATTTCCTACCTTGTCATGGTGCGCTATGCATACCTTACACGTAATCTATGCAAGCCTTCACTCTTCACTTTTCACTCTTCACTGACTTCCATTCAAACAGTGCCGTAGCTACCCAAGTAGGTGGCGGTGACTTATACAATTCGCTGGCATCGCTGTAGGTAATATCTAGTATCTTGCCTTTGAGCGGTCCTCGCAAGTAGCGAAAGACCTGCCCGGCATCTCTAGCATCACTCTTCATGCTTACACAGTGTTGGTTATAGCCCCAGTAATCACCCTGCTCGAGCAAGCCAATACCTTCCTCGAGAATTTTCTGGGCTCGTTGTAAGCCGATAACATCAGGATAAAAGGCTTCATTTGATGGTGTGCCATACCCAATCCCATGATGAAAAGGGTCGGCAGTCGAAACAATAACTGCATCTTTGGCTATCGCCTGTAGTTCTTCGATGCCAGGTAAGTTCTCAGGTTTACCACCTGCTAAGTATGGATAACGCTCAATCACTCGAGGTACTTTTTTTAGACCACGACGTTGCACTTCGGCATTCCAGAAATGCCGCCAACTGATCAGCACATGGTCATGTTGCCATTCAGTACGCCCCGCAAGGTCTGTACCTTGAATTCCCCACATCTCAAATTGCGCAGGCGATTCACCCGCAGCGACACGCTGACGTGCTTCTTCAAAAGCTTTTGAAAAGGCATGTAAGACGCTAATCATCAGAACTGTTTCTGCACCACTATCTAGGGCGGCATGTACGCAAGCAGCAATCTGGTAGCCACAATCAGCCACACCTGCATGGGGGAACACCAACACACCACCTTCTTGCAAAGTCCGCGCCAAGGAAAAACGCTGACTCAGCTCGAGAGCTCGCTCAAGATGTTGGTGTGTACCAGCTTCACCCAAGACTTTATGCTCACGGGCATACAAATCTAAAATGTCTTTTTGTAACTGGTCCATAAATCTCTAGGGAACCCCTGCACCACGTGCAGCCTCGAGCAAGCTATACCACTCCTGGCGGCTAAGCTCTACCGTATCTGCTGCTACCGCGTTAGCAATATGTTCTACTTTATGGGTTCCCAAAATAGGTTGAATCATGGCTGGATGACGCAAGAGCCAAGCTAAGGCTACACCTTCTTTGGTAGTGTTTTTCTTAGCAGCTAAGTCAGCGACTAAGGCTGCTGTATTTTTTACGGCTTGTGTGGTCTCTGGTTTTGGCGCAATCAATTGACCCCTAGCTAGCGGCGACCAGGCTTGAATCATGATGTCATGCAAACGGCAATACTCAAGGGTTCCTGTAACATTGGCAAATTGTCCGGCGGTTTGATTGACCAACATGCCATTACTGATTAAGTGATGGTGCATGATATTTAGCTCGAGTTGATTGAGCACAAAAGGCTGACGAACATGCTTACGTAAGAGTTCAATCTGTGCAGCGTTATGATTGCTCACCCCAAAGTAACGCACCATACCCTGAGCGTGCATATAATCAAAAGCCTTAGCGACTTCTTCAGGTTCAACTAAAATATCTGGGCGGTGTAAGGTAAACAGATCTACATAATCTGTGCCTAAACGTTTTAAGTCTGTTTCGATACTTTTTACCAAATGCTCATAGCTAAAATCAAAACGACTAGGTGGACCAAAATCAGGGTCAGCACCTACAATGATGCCACCTTTTTCTTGCAGAATCAGTTTTTCACGCAAACCGGGGTTTTGTTTTAAGGCGTAACCGACCAGCTCATCAGATTTTCCCAAGGTATAAATATCGGCTAAGTCAATATGGTTAATACCGTGTTCATAAGCGGCTTTTACCAAAGCATTGGCCCTTGTTTTAATGTCATCGCTGGGTGGCGTTTTATCCCACGTTTCACCCAGATGCCAAGTACCAAAGGCGATACGGCTAACCTCTAGGTCAGTATTAGGAATACGATAATGTTTCATTGTGCCTCCTCGAACTTAGTTTCGTTTCACCTAAGAGATTAACATTGATTTTTAGCTATACAAGCATTTCAAAAATACAGAAGATTATCTCGAGTAGATTGATACTTCACCAGCCAAACAGATGATAAACATCGTCGGGTGTTAGAGCATATCTAGTCAACAAGGTTTACCTCAAAAGAAGGAAAGCTCGAGTCTTGTACTGCGACCGCCTCTATGGGTATAAGGAGCAAACTAAACTCCCCCATACCCTGGCTAATGGGAAAGGCAACCACTCCTCGCCAACTATCTCCTCGAGGAAGTGTACCGCTTTGCAAGGGTGTTTTCGTTTTAGCAATGGTCTGTATATCTCTGGAGAGCAAACCCGAAGCGACTTGGGGTTGTGGCTTTCTAGCTCCAAGCAAAAATTTTACGGTTTGACCTTCACCTTCATAATCTAGGTTACTATCTTCACCAAGGTTGCTAAGGCTAAGCTCGAGCCAAAGGTAATCATCCGCCAAACCCTGTTGGGCCCTTGAGCTAAGACGAATATCAGCAGGAAGCGTTTTGGCAGAAATGCGCCCTGTATCTTCAACTTTAATGACAATGTTGCCTGATTGAAGCATTTGCCCAACATTTCCTTTCACGATTGTCTTCGGTAAAGGAATGGGTAAATCCTTATTGACTAAATTCGGATTGCGAAACAATAAACCGACGATAAAAATGATAAAGGATAATAGTAAAAAAGCAGCGAGGTTTGCAAAAAGAAACTTGGCAAGTTTCATGATCTATATTAGCAGATATCATTCATTCGACATGTGCTCAGGCCAGAGCCTCAGATCAATTATAGACAGATTAAAGCATACTTAGTGTGTAAACCTATCCTAAGACTCGAGCATTCTAAAATCAAACTGTTTAGGAATAGGATAGTCTTTTTCTATCCGCTTGACCAAGGCATCATTTATAGGAATCTGCTCACCTTGACTTAATCGCTGTGTTTGAAAGCCATACCATAAATCGGTAAGCAAGGTTGCACCTTCACGCAAATCAGCAACTTCTACCCCATCATCAAAGAACCTTTGCACAATATCTAGTCTTGATTCAGCCAGTGCAGCCTGCGCTTCTAAAAAGCGAATACGTCCATGATGTTTCATTGCATCAGGTAAAGACCCAACGATGTCTAGCAAATCTTTATTCTTTCCTGCCGCTAACAGTGTCTCAGCATATTCAATCATCAGAGGAATCACCTCTGGTTTAAGCGTGTGGGCTTTTTGATAATAGCTTAGCGAAGTTTCCAGGTTCTGCTCGAGCCTCTCTAAGACTGCCAGATTACGCCAGGCCCAAGCTGTTTCCTTATGTTGCAAAGATTGTTGCCAGACTTGCCTAGCTTTATCCTTATAGCCATTATAGGCATAGAAAACACCAAGTTGTAAATAGGCAGACCAATCTTTTTCTTTTGCGTTTTCAAGTAATTCTTGCCACTCTTTTTGAATCATGAATGAAGGGCTTGCTTCATCAAAGCCATCTTTAGGATAAATACCTGTTTCTAAAAGCTCGAGCCAAGGTTGTTGTTCTTGACTGAGTGCATCTTTAGGAAATATCTCAAGATCGGCTATAACCTCTCCCATTTTTTCACGCCGACGTTTTTCTAAGTATCCCCAGCCTGAGCCATGATGTAAAGTTTCTTTTAAGCTAAGTTGACGTATGCGACACCTCTCGAGTTCGGCTTCAAACTGCCTAGTTGCATTTAGACTCTCGAGGTTTTTTTCTAATTCAGCTTGAGCTTTAGACCAATCTTTACCATGAACCACGTCAGGATTTGATTCTAGTAGCCCGTAAGTCTCAAGCCAATCCCAAGTGATTTTAGCTGGCATTTTAAGATGTTCTAACTGTGTTCTGGCTAAACCAGCTTGGATTTCTAAATAGGCTGTATCTTTATCAGATAAAAACTCTTGCCAACGCTCACCGCCCTGGCCAGTTCCCCACAAAAAGAGTTTGCGACCTTTTAGGCGAGAACTCGAGCTTTGAATAAGTCCTTTGCCTTTGCTATCTAAAGCGCATATCCACGGACGCTGCTGCTCCTGATGGAAAAAATAATCTACAGCTCGTTTACTGACTGTTGAATACGTTCTATCCACACCATCAAACTGCGGAACCTGAACGATGCTTAAACCCTCATAGTTGAAACGGTAAGCCTTTTGCGCTGGCACAATCACCCTAGTGTCACTTGATTCTGGTACAGCCATGTTTGACCACCAGTACATTGCTACATCATATTCATGTGGGTTAATAATGCGTGCATACACGCATAGAAATGATGAGGCTTCAGGCAAATAAAAATCTAATACATACGTCACTTGCCTAATGCGCTCCCATTCATACAAACGCAAAATCGGCATTCCGTTTTCATCTTCCAATTTTTCCGCAAACAGGGGCGCACAGGTAAACGGTGTATGACCAATCGTGCCGATATTCCACTCTACTCCGCCACTAAACCAGGCATTACGTAAAGCCAAGTTAGCAGGTTGAAAAACAGGGTTCACCGACAGTAATTCTCGGTTACTGGGCTTGTGAAAAAGAGAATACAAACGCCCACCATAATCTAATAAAAATGTGGCTTTCAGAATATCGTTTTCTAAAACCGCCACTTTCAAATCTTGCAATCTTCGTTCACGATTGTAACCATCTTGAATCGTGTAGGGCAGGATATTAGGCAAGCGGCCATAGCCTATATTCTCGAGCATATCTGGTGGAATGCCTTGGGCATCTTTGACTTGATGTAAATCTTGCGTACTCAAAAATGCTGGTAACGGATTTTCTGGGCCAAGGTCTGCCGCAGGCAACTTCAACGTTTCTAATCGTAAAGTGCTCATGTTAAAACCTTGAGCAACCTTCTTAGAACAATTTCAGCTTCTTCATCATTCACGGTCATTGGGTTTAAGTAAATCCCGTTGGCTTCGGCGGGAGCTACAGTAATACAAGGCTCACCGTCCCATAGTTGCTGAATGATAGTGTCCCTTACAAAACGTTCTGAAAACATGACTAAAGTTCTTGGTACTGGTTGACCAGCTTCGTTTGGGAAATCTCGAGTAGCGGTAATACCCTCGAGTTGCGATAAACCACTATTCCACTGCGAAACTCGGGTTTCAAACACCAATTCTCTGGCTTCATGGTCAAGTTCTATATAGCGTTCAACAGCCGCCAAAAGCCCCATCATTTCTTCCTTGCCGACTTTCATTGGGCGACCCACGCCCTGATTGGGCGCACCGTGCATCCGAATAGCTTCTATCAAATCTTTACGACCCAATACCAGTCCAGAAGATTGAGGGCCAGATAAATCTTTACCACCAGAGAAAACTGCTAGAGCTGCACCCATCTGTATAAACTTTCGTAAGTTGCTAGCAGGCGGCAACTGCGCCGCCGCATCAACAATCACTGGAATATCCTTTGCTATAGCAATCACGTCTTCTAAAGCTAATTCAGAAGGTGTATTCATAGCACCTTGAAACCAAAAAATGGCGGCGGTTTTATCGGTTATGGCATTCTTCAAATCTTGGACTGATGTACCTTGCTCTGTGCCGATTTCAATGAGCTTTACCCCTACTTCACGCACAGCAAAATCATAACCATTGCGATGAAGTTTTTGTACAATCACTTCATCTTTTAATCCCTCGAGATGCGGAAATTTATCTTTGTCTTCTTCATCTTTAACGACACAAGCGGCTGTAGCCAAAAGCAAACCTGCTGCTGCACCCGAACTTACATAGGCAGCTTCATTGTGGGTTAATTCTGCTATACGCTCTCCCACTTTTTTTTGCAGTTCATGTAAATCCACAAAACAACTGGCAGCTTCGTTCATGGCTTGCAAGACTTCAGGCGGCATAATCGAACCACCCAATTTGGTCAAGGTTGCAAAAGCATTGATAACCGGTCTTATACCTAAAGATTCATAACGACTTACCACACTCGTAACTCCCAATATTCTTTTGGTGCATCGGGCCACAATGGCATACTCAAACCTTCAGGATCATAGACAATTTCACCAGCGCGCAAAGTCAGGGCGCAACTGAGTTTTTTATCGCCTTTCATTTTGGCTTTACCGCAATCTACAAAACTAAACTCACCCGTCTCGAGCTTTAAGACAGCTACATCCGCTTCAGCACCTACGCTTAAATGTCCAAGTTCTGGATGCCCTATTTCTAAAGCAGGGGTCACAGTAGAACGGTAAATCACTTCTTCTAAACCCATAGTGATATTTAGCATTTTAGACATGGTCGTAAGCATGTCCAAAACCACACCCCTGATATTACCGTCATGTAAATCTGTGCTGATCGAATTAGGGTGAAACCCATTTTGCATAGCCGGCACACCCTGCCTAAACCAGAAACTACCAGCCCCATGTCCAAGGTCAAACACAATCCCTCGCTCCTGATGTTCAAAGAGGTATTTGTGTGGCTTATTATGTTCGTCTAAAACTGGGAAGTGCTGGGCAAAGACATGGGTATGAATATCTCCAGGGCGCATTTTCTTTAAGAGCTCTGGGTAAGGTCTTTCTGGGCGTGGCCAGAAATCTACCATCAAGGGTTTCTTGCATAACTCGGCAGCCTCGAGGGCTTTATCAATAGCCAGCCAGGGCGTATGCTCTGCATCAAAAGGCTGATGCGTCCAGTAATGTGCCGTTTTAATACCCACACAAACTTCTGGATAGGCCAGCACAATCGAAGCCGCCAATTCTGGATCAAATTCTTGTGGGTCTTGCTCAAACGCGCCAATCATTCCCGATTTAACAATATTGACATAAGCGAAAATACGACTCTTAGCTTTATCAATCACAGTATTTTTAAAATGTAAAAAATGTTTAGGTCCAGCCGTACCTGTATCTACCGCAGTCGTCACGCCAGAACGAAACAAATGATGATCAGCGACCACACTAAGCCCTTCAGGTGGGCCTTCGGGTGCGCGGGTGTGATAGACATGCACATGAATATCAATCAGTCCAGGGGTTACATAATGCCCTGAAACATCAATTACTTTCTTGGCTTCGGCTGGGCTGATGTCGGCTGCGACTCGAGCCACTTTTTTATCTTTAATCGCCACATCCATTTTTTGGTTTATTTTATTTTTTGGGTCAATAACATGACCATTCTTGAGTATTAAATCATAGTTAGCTTGCATAGAAACTCCTTTGTAAGTAAGTGGTGAGTGGTGAGTGAAAAGTGATGAGTGGTCCTTCGGCTAATTTAGGGCACTCATCACTCGGCACTCATCACTCATCCCTATTCTTTTGCAACAAAGCCACACCATAAAACTCATACGACGCAGCTTCATCAGGAAAGTCAACCACATGTACTGTAAAGCGTGCTGGCAACCCATTATCAGGACAATGTTCCTTAAAAAATCCACGATAGGCTTTAGCGTAAGCTGCTCTTATACGCTCTTGTTCTTTTCTGTAACCAACAGGGTCAGCCAGTGGACTTGGAGATTTAGGTTGGGCTCCAAAGGCATGAATTTCTATAAAGTCAACATCAGCGATAGAAGAACAAATACTAGCATCAACTAGCCATTTTTCCCAGCACTTAAACACCAGTGGAACTTCTATTTCAGGTTGCATGGAAGTCACAGTATCTAGCTTTAATACATTAGTCGCGGAATAACCACCAGTCAAACCAGCGAAATAAATTTTTAAGTCACCATCAGGTTGTAATTCGGTGACCAGGCTCGAGAGTACTGGTTCATCCCCTTCGTAATAGTAAGTGATTTTGCCACGTTTTTTTATGTTGAATGCCATCCATACCTCCAAGTAGTCAGTAGTCAGAATTCAGTAGTCAGTTGAAAAGCATTTAGTTATTCATTTTTAGTTTTTCGTTGTTCGTAGTGAACTATGCTAACTAAGCCTTTCATTTACTTCCTGGGTAGGGTCTCGTGATGCTCTTTCCAACCATTCGCTTCAGCGACCTTTGCTCGAGCCTTGACCTCTTCTGTCAGTCGTGGTGGCTGAGCAGTTCGATCTATTACAGGCTCGCCTACTTCTTGAAAGAACTTCTCAATACCAGCAGGCGAAAACGTTACTAACAACTTGGCTGGGCTTATTCCATTCTTGAAAGCATGAACAGTCCCTCGAGGAATATGGATAAAATCTCCAGCCGAAACCTGAAAGGTTTGATCGCCCACCCAATATGTGAGATTGCCTTCGAGAATATAGAACTGTTCATCTTCAAGATGGTGAATGTGTGGACCTGGCCCATTACCTGGAACTACACTGATTTCCATAGTAAAGTAACTTCTGCCTGACTCTTCGCCAGTTACAAGAAAAGTAAACATATCACCCATAAACCAGTAGGCTTGACCCGTTTTCGTTGGTACACAGACAATACTGTTCGCCATCTTTTCTCCTCTTTCTATCATTCTATATTAGCAGAAGCCTTATAAGACTGGTCGTGCCAACGGTTCCCAATTTAGCATCTCTTTTGCCTTAGACATATTCATCAGTTTTTGTTCATAATCCCCACTAATCATAAAAGCTTGAAATCCTGAACGTAGCTCGAGGGCTGCCAAAATAGCTTTGGCTACATCTTCGGCATCAGTTGCAAAGGTTGTACCCTGACTTGCTTCTTTAAACCATTTTTCCTTTGTCATCGGCAAACATAGACGAAGAACGTTTACATTCATCTCCCACCTTTGCGCTGCATTGCGGCAAACCTCTTCACCCAAACGCTTGGTAAACCCATAAGGCTCTTCTGCATCAGGTGAAATATCTTCATTGGCAAAATAACGTTCTCGCAAATCTTTATATACAGACATACTGCTGGTATACACCACTTGTTTAATTCCTTCATCATTGGCTGCTTTTATCGCAAAATGAAGTCCTTTTATATTTACATCAAAGTTGGATTCAGTTCCTGTCCATTCTTCATAGTTCAGGCTACCCATAGGCATATACACCACTGCCTCCATACCTTTAACGGCCTGAGTCACAGCATTGTAATCTGTGGCACTCCCAGGAAGATATTCAATATCTGTATCAAAGGGCCTGCGTAAATCAAGAATACGCAAAGAATGTTTTCCCATCAAGAATGGGGTCACCAAGGTTCCAACAATGCCACTTCCTCCAACTAACAAAACTCGCATAATCTATTTGCGCCTTTCACGATGCACCAATCGCACCCTACGTTTTTATTTATTAGGGCAAATGCCATTCGCCCCTTACGTTTTTATTTGGGCGAATGCCATTCGCCCCTACAATTAATCTTTACTCTTTAATCTTCAACCTTTAATCCGCCTTACCCTTTCAACGCTCCCGTAGTCATCCCACTCTGAATCTGACGCTGGAAAATAATATAAACCAACAAGGTTGGAATCATCACCAAAGTCAGAGCCGCAAACAAAGCACTCCAGTCATTTTGATAAAACTGCTTAAAGAGCATAAACGCTAAACCTTGAGAAAGCACATATTTGTTTTCATCACTAATTAGCACCAGTGGTAAAATATACTGGTTCCACATACCTAAAAAATTAAAAATACCCATGCTTATAAGAGCTGGTGAAGCCAACGGAAGCATCACTAGAAAAAAAGCTTGATATTGATTTGCACCATCAATAATTGCTGCCTCTTGCAATTCGCCTGGCAAGGTTTTGAAAAACCCCGTCAAAAAGAACACTGTAAATGGGAGTGAATAAGCAATATAAACCAGAATCAGTCCAATATACGTGTTAAGCATACCCAGGTTATTCACCAGTGAAAAAAGTGGTATCAAGGCTAAAAAAACTGGAAAAAGCATACCGCCTAGGAATAAATAAAACAGAAAATCTCTACCCGGAAATTGAAATCTTGCCAGTACATAAGCCGTCATCGCTGAAATAATCAGTGTAAAAATAAGTGCAGGAATCACTACAATCAAGGTGTTAAAAAAGAAATCTCCTACACGGGCACTATTCCATGCTCTGACAAAGTTATCCCACTGCAATACTTTAGGAGCTGCCCAGGGGCTAAAGAAAAGTTCTTGGTCAGTTTTGAGCGAACTAAAAATCAGCCAGACCATCGGAAAAATAACAGCCACTGCCCAAAACATCAGAAAGGCTTGACTAAGTGCGGCTAACCAGCGATTTTCTTGACTAATCATCATTCCCCCTAATACTCGATGGCTTCTCGGCGTGTTAAGAACATCAAGATAAATGACAGTGCCATCACGATTACAAATAACACCATCGCAATTGCGGTGGCATAACCAAATTTACTATTGCTAAAAGCCTCGTTATAAAGCAAGGTTGCCAGAACATCGGTAGCGCGGTCAGGGCCACCCTGGGTCATGATAAAGGTAATGCCAAACATATCCAGTGCACCAATGGTGATAAACACTAGAGCTGAACGAGTGGTTTCCCACAAAAGCGGGAAGGTAATCTTGAAAAACATCACGCCCCTGGTTGCCCCATCAAGCGCAGCAGCTTCATAGTAAGAAGGAGGAATTCCTTGCATGGCGGCCATGAACAAGACCATAAAAAAGCCAGCACCCTGCCAAACCGTAACAGCAATGATGGCCCAAATGGCAGTTTTGGGGTCGCCTAGCCAAACTGGAGGATCGGCAATGCCTATTGTTTTAAGAAATGAATTCAAAATACCAAGATTGGGGTGAAAGATAAAACTCCACAAAATACCAATGGCTACTACGGACATTACTTGTGGAAAGAAATAGGTCACGCGATAAAAACTGCTAAAGCGCACCTTTTGGGTAATCATAAAGGCTAAAAATAAAGCAAATCCTAGGGTTAAAATAGGCAAGACAATGAGATAAGTACCGTTATTCTTTAGGGCGTTCCAAAAATGTTCATCTTTTAGAATGTCCTGAAAGTTTTCTAAACCAACAAATACTGGGGGCTTTCTTAAACCTTTCCATTTGGTAAAGGCAACGTACATGGCCTGAAGATAAGGATAAATAACAAAAGTTCCATACAACAACAAGGATGGAAGCAAAAAAGGAATGATGAGCCAATACTTTTGGCGTTGCATGGTGGCTCCTTAGATAGGTATCATCTGTCAATCAAGATACAGTTAGAATAATTGTTGTATTTCTTATAAGAAGGCAAATCTAACGTTATTTACTTACCCTCTCGTCATTGCGAGGCTAAGTTAAGCGTTTATTCAAAATCAACTCAACTTATCGCTACTGCATCCCCGAAGCAATCTCTTAGAATTAAGTTCGCAGCAAAGTGGTTTTATAACCGTTATGAAAATCTCTCGTCAGTTAATTGGTGAAGGGAGGTTACTTCGTCGGTAGTCCACTGCAAATGACATTACCGACTTCATCAACAGTTATTCCCTTCTCCTCGCAATGACGGAGGAGGATTTTCTAGGTTCACCCAGTGAACCTAGAAAATCTATGACTCGTTTATTAACGGGTATATTTTGGAATATCTTCGTCTGCTTTAACTTCGTCGGATGCTTCCTGAACGCGCTCAATAAATTCTTCTGGGGTGATGCGGCCAGTCATCAGTGACCCAGTGCTGTTACCCACTTCTTCACTAATCGGAGCATACCAGTCACCAAAGGATGGGCGGCGAAGAAGGTTAGATCCAGCAGCTTCAACAGCACCCAAAGCAGAAGTCATGGCAGAACTTAGTTCAACACCTTCGGCTCCACCAACCACTGGCATGATTGAACCGACTTTTTGAGCAAAGAATTTTGCACCTTCTTTGGACATTAGGCAGCGCAGGAATTCCATACCAGCCACAGGGTTTTTACCATTGGCGAAAACCACAAAAGGCTCACCAGCACTAGCATCAATATAGCTGAATGTTGAAGCGTCAAGTGCAGGCACAGGGGCAATCACCATATCAAACCCCTCGGGGGTTACGCTGCGCATTTCGTTCTCGAGCCAGGTTCCGCAAGGAATGAAGGCTGCTTTTTTGTTTAACCATTCAGCTTGCGATTCAGTGTGGGTTAGACCCTCAGTGCCGTCCATGATGTAGCCGTTATCTGGTAACTGCTTCATCATTTGCAAGGCTTGCAAAATAGCTGGATGACTCCAGGCCCCATCTTCTAGATTGTCAACAGCTTTCCAGACATCGGGGCCGCCGATTTTGTCAACCAGTGGTTCTAAAAGACCAAAGACCATGTAGTAAGGGTATTTACCCTGATAGGTCCAAGGAGCAATACCTGCACCCTTGATCGTTTCACAAAGCGCAAGCATTTCATCCCAAGTTTGCGGATAAGCCCAGCCTTTTTCTTCAAAGAGGCTCTTGCTATACCAAGCTCCGAAAACAGTATAAGCAATGTTTAAGTAACGCTGTACCCCATCATAGACCCCTGAAGTCTGAGAACCCGCGAACAGGGTTTCAGCAAAGGTTTTTCCTTCAGTATCTAAAGCAGGAGCAGCCATCAAAGGTGCTAAATCTAAAAGTTCACCTTCGGCAACCAATGCGCCCGTATCTAGGGCATCAGCACCACTGTTATCTGTTACATCAGGTGGATCGCCAGCAATAATGCGTGGGCGCAAGATGTCACCGACGCGCTGAATACCTTCAACTGACATACTGCTATCAGGGTGTACTTGTCCAAAAATCTTTGCGCCATATTCGATATATTCATGGCCAAAACCACCGCTAAAGAAAACTCCTTCAGCCTGAGTACCAGCAGCCAACCCTAGCGGATTTTCGGCTCCTGCCATAATCTGCACCCCAGTTTGCGCTAGCGCGTAACCAGGAACTAATTTCATAAGGCCTGCACTTGCGCCAGTTGCTGCTGCAAGTCTTAAAAATTGACGACGATTTAGATGTTTCACAGTCTTTCCTCCTAAGATAAATTTAACCAAACAACTCGAGAGCTTACAAATAACTCCATTGAACAAGTAAGAATAATTCTAATCTCACCCCCCACCTATAAAAAAACGTATGGCTGACTATACCTCACACTCCACCTCAACGCAAGAAATCTAATCTTCATTGAGTGATTCACTCTATCTCAATCAATATATATTTTTGCGGTAAACTGAAATAAAAGGAGTCTATATGTTTGCAGTTGCCGTTCCCAAACCTCACCAGGTCGAACTGATCACTATCCCTACACCAGAACCCGGACCTTATGAAGCACGCATTAAAACTGAACTTGCGGCCCTGTGCAACTTGACAGATCGCAAACTTATCGAAGGACATTTTCCTGGAATGGATACTTATCCATTGGTCTTAGGTCATGAAACTCTGGGTATTGTAGATGCAATAGGAGACAAAGTGCAAAGTTTCAAACTAGGTGACCGTGTAGTTGGTGGGCTCTTACTTAATACAACCGATGCCACCTATGCCAGTGGTTGGGGTGGATTTTGTGAATATACCCTTGCCGGCGATCATGCAGCTATGGTCGCTGATGGTGTAGCCACACCTGAACAGGGCTGGGCTGAAGTTTATGAAATCATGCAAGTTGTTCCCAAAGATATTGCTATAGAAGATGCGGTCATGCTTTGTACCTGGCGAGAAGTTTACGCAGCGTTTACTGATTTTCATTTGAAGGTTGGGCAGAACATCTTGATTTATGGTGCAGGACCAGTTGGGCTAAGTTTTGTCAAGTTTGCTAAATTACTAGGTTTGGGTAACATCTATGTGATTGATCGCTGGGAACACAAACGCTCCAAGGCCCTCGAGCTAGGAGCCACAGCCGCATTCGCCCCCGATGATTTAGAGTTACAAGATTTTTTTGCAAATCATCAGCGCAGTTTGGACGCAGTGATTGACGCAGTAGGCACTGAGGAAATTATCAATACGGCACTACCTCTTATCAAAATGGGTGGGTCAATTTGTGTTTATGGCGTTATTGATTCATCAGTTATCCAACTTAGCAAACACCAGGGGCCTTTTAACTTTAACCTTTTGATTCATCAATGGCCCACCAGAAGTCTTGAGCGTGCCGCCCAAGAACCCTTGATTGATTGGATTCGCAGTAAGAAACTAAGCTACAAAGACTTTGTTTCAGCAGAGTTTCCTATACAAAACATTCATGAGGCCCTCGAGTATGCCCGTGTCAAACGCCCCATTAAAATTCTGTTTCGTTATCCATAGAAGAGGCTCGAGTCTCTCGTACCAATGGCAAAGAGTAGGGTTAGGCAATCAAAATTAGGTAAACTTACACAAGAATCTACATACAGCTATGCTAAACTACGATCTATGACACGCTTTGAAGTCCTTGGTCGTATTGTCGAGCATCTGCATAGTCTCGATGACCCTTCTTTAGAAGCATTTCTTACTGAATTGTCAACTGCGATTACAGATGAAAAACTTCAACCCATCACACATGGCAAGAATGACACCGAGCATCTGTACAGTAGTCCCGTTAATTCCAAAGATTTGGATGAAGCTGTTAAAGAATTAAAAGACCTCAAACTTCTCACACCTCAACATGCTACTTAGTTTTCGCAAACAAGCCTGGGAAGACTACCTCTATTGGTTTCAAACAGACCGAAAAGTGTGTAAGCGAATTCATGACTTAATTCGAGATACCCAGCGCACACCCTTTGATGGTCTTGGCAAACCCGAAGCACTCAAAAATAATTACGCAGGTTTCTGGTCAAGGCGGATTGATAAAGAACACCGCATGGTTTATGCCGTTACAAACGAGGCCCTTATCATTATTCAGTTGAGGCATCATTACTAAGTTTCAACGCTTGAGTTTTTACACACTTCATTATAGTCATGGGTTGTCATTTTACGCTTAGAGCGTTAAGATAGCCCCAACATGCAAGCCAAAGCCCAGCCTTCTCCTCTGCGTTCTCTTTTTTCCCGTATTCGTCCAAGCCAGCTTATTCTGCTTTCGGCTTTGCCTTTTATTATTTATCTTTTTTTGACTACTGCAGATTATCAAAGTGCTTTGAAATTTATTGTTCCTGGTATTTTAACCACGGTTATTGTTGCCATTGCAGCCTATTTAGTGGCAGCAATTCTGGGTATTACCTTAGCTGGTTTACTGATGCTCAGCCTAGATGAACATACTCTAAAACGCTTTGCCATCGCTGGGTTTATTTTAGCCTTGGCTAGTATTTTCTTTTTTACCCGTCCTAAAGACGACTACACCCTGATTGGTTCAGTAGATGGACGTGTAGCCATTATTGACGGAACGCCTGACCGCATTGCCGATTTGATTAAAGCCAGAACCTTTTCTGGAGGAACGGCTACTGAAGAAGAGCCGGTTTCTGTACGTGGTGTTGATTCAGTAGAAACTGCTTTTGCACGTTTACAAGAAGAAATCGTCACCGGTGCTTTTATACCCACAGCACAAGTTCCTGCTGACGCAACGAAACTCTGGCAAGTAAAATTTTTATCTGATGGTGCGCGCAATCCAGCTATTTTTCTTTTGACTATTGGCATCATTACCTTACTTCTTAGCTTTGCGGGTTGGGTGGCCCAACATCATCCTTTAGCTGTCTTTGCCGAACTTTATGTTGACTTAATGCGCGGTATTCCCATGCTGGTGATTATTCTTTATATTGGCTTCCCAGTCATTGGGGCCTTGCGTGATGCTACTGGGGGAAGGCTCGAGGTTCCCTTACTCTTGCGCGGAATCATCGGCATTAGTTTAGGTTACGCTGCCTACATGGCAGAAATTTTCCGTGCTGGCATTCAAGCTATTCCCAAAGGGCAATATGAGGCTTCCAGAAGTCTTGGACTTAGTGGCTGGCAAACTGCACGATATATTATTATGCCTCAAGCTCTCAAAATTGTGATTCCGCCCCTAGGTAACGAGTTTATCGCTATGCTTAAAGACACCGCACTGTTATCGGTTCTTTCAGTGCGTGACATTACCCAGCGCACCCGTGAGTTCGCATCTGCCACATTCACAACCTTTCCACCCTTTAACACGGTAGCCATTTTATATATCATTTTGACACTGGTTGCTGCTAGTTTAATCAAATGGGTCGAACGGCGCACCGACATCAAAACTCGTTAGGCTGAATTCTCCTTAATCACCTCAGATAAAAAGTATCCACTGTCTTTAATCGTGCGCTGTTGAGTTTTGTAATCAACATGTACAATCCCAAAACGTTTACTATAACCATAAGCCCATTCAAAATTATCAAAAAAACTCCAGACGAAATAGCCTTTTAAGGGAATCCCATCATCAATTGCCTGGCTTAACTGGGCCAGATGCTCACGCAAATAGCTCACCCTGCGCACGTCCTGAACTTTTCCTTCATGCAAAACATCGGTAAACGCTGCACCATTCTCAGTCACGTACAGAGCTTTTGGGTGATAGTTTTCATGGACAAATTTTAGAATGTTATAAAACCCCCTAGGCGAAACTTCCCAACCCATTTCAGTGTATTCACTACCTTCAGGCGAGATTCGTTTTATATTTACCGGAGCTAAATCAGTACCATTGGCCATCACAGAACGACGATAAAAATTAACGCCCAGATAATCTATTGGAACAGCAATACTTTCTAAATCACCCCTTTGAATATCTGGCAATTCATGGCGGTAAACCTCGAGCATATCTTCTGGGTATCGCCCTCTAAAGACCGCATCTAAATACCATCTATTCTGACAGCCTTCAAACCGTTTGGCAGCAGCTATATCTTCAGGGCTCTGAGTAGCAGGCTCTACATCATTCAAATCTAAAACGATACCCACCTGAGCATCTTTCACATTATTTCTAATAAGAGGTACAGCCTGCCCATGTGCCAGCAAGGCATGATGCGTTGTTGCCAATGCACCCTTTGCGCCTAGTTTCAAACCTGGTGCATCTTCCCCACTGTAGTGCCCTTCCCAGCTAAACACCCAAGGCTCATTCAAGGTGGTCCAGTGCTTGACTCTATCCCCTAAACTCTGGCTAACACTATCAGCATACTCGAGATAATCCTCTATAATCCCTCGGCGCAACCAACCTCCTTCATCTTGTAAAGCCTGGGGTAAATCCCAATGATATAGGGTTATATACGGCGTAATATTTGATGCTAGCAAGGTATCTACCAGTCGGTTATAAAAGTCTAGTCCTACCTGATTCACCTGTCCACGACCCTGTGGCAAAATACGTGACCAAGCTACTGAAAACCGATATGCCTTAAGCTGCAATTCACGCATCAGGGCTACATCTTCTTTATAGCGATGATAATGATCACAAGCTATATCACCATTTGTACCATCAGAAATTTTTCCAGGCGTATGGGAAAAAGTATCCCAGATAGTCTGACCTCGACAATCTTCATTAATCGCGCCTTCAATTTGATAACTAGCCGTAGCCGAACCCCATACAAAGTCCTTTGGAAATATCAGTTTCATGTTCTAGTCCTTTCTAGCCTCGAGTGTTTCCGCAATACATAAATCAATAAATAACGCCGCTGTCCAACCGAACATCATTGTAGCTCTGGATGGTTTTTCCCCTGTCAGAGGATGATAATACTCATTCATGGCATTTGGTGTGGCACACACTAACTCAAGCGTTCGCTTGCGTAATTCTCTGAGCTTCCTGGTCGTACCCTGCACGAAAAAGGCCATCAATCAAAAGATAATTTGGATTAAGCCAAACGGGCCCACGCCACATGCGCTCGGGATTAAAATGTTCATCACTATAGGCCACTGTCGGTACTGGGTATTTACCCCAGAACAACGTTTCGTCTTTCAAATGATTTACCAATTTATCTGAAATTTCCTTGGGCAAATAACCTGTGATTAAAGGGTAAAGATTAAAAGGCGTTTTTGCCCTAATAATCTCATTACCTTTGTGAGCCCAGAACCAGCCCGAGTTCTTATCCCAACGTAAAGAAACATAATGCTGCATAAGGTCTTGGGCTTTATTACGCCACTGCTGCACATCTTTTGAAAAATTTAAGGCTTCTGCGATTCTAGCTAGATACTCATATTGCAGAACAAGGTAGCTGATTAAATCTGGAGATTCAACAGGTGGACCCAAATCCCATAATGGACCATCATCAATACCAGACGAATAGGGATGTTGAAATTCAGGTAGACCATTCTGGTCACCATCACAATCTCTAAACCACCACTCCTGCCAACGTACAAGGGCTGGATAAATTTCAGCAAGAAATGATTTATCGCCATCACTTTCAAAAACTTTCCAAGCTGCCCAAGCTGTCAAAGGAGGCTTGGTAATTGGAGCCTGCATCATCACCTTAGCTTCAGTAGAATCTTTACCTACATAAGAGAGGCTCTTAGAGATATCACTAGCCACCATATCGCTGCTAAAAGCCAAAACACCCTCATCATGAATCACATCAGGAATCATGCCGTTCTCGAGTTGATGCTTTAATAAAATACGAAACTGGTCTTTGGCTAAAGCTGTATCTATATGACGCAAAGCAATCGCATGAAAATAACTATCCCAATGCCAGACACCCACATAGCCAAATTTAGAAGGAATCATACCTAATTTTTCAGGCATAAAACGCAAACGAATCAGATTAACCCTCATAACCCACCAGGCAAAATAATATTGTGGCTGCAAATGCTCTAAAACTTTGGGAACTTTTTCAAACCAGTCTTGCCAACGTTTATTGTTGCTAGCAAACACTTCTTTAATATCGAGCAATTGACGGTCTGAAGGTCTTTCAGTGATTTGTAACAAGAACTGATTATCATCCTGGCTTTCTAGAAATAGTTTTATCTCTTGTTCTTTATCAACTTCGGTTACTTTTTGCTCTAAGACTCGAGCGTCCGTTGTGCAACTCAAATAAAGCTCTCGAGGTTGTTGTATCTTACATACAAACCCTTGAGCACCAATATTGACCTTATGCGAGTGAATCTTGAAATTCATTCCAAACTCACCAGATGGCAAAGCCACTAGCAAGGTTTCAGGGTCAGCAAATGTAATTCTAAAAACACCCTGTGAGGTCTGGCACTCAAGTCTGTCTGGATATGAAGTGATAGCGCAATCTAAATGTCTTCCGGTGTTATCCGTAAACGACCAAGCTTGCAAAACAGTTGTTTTTTCAAGAGGCGTTTCATATTCTGCTAGACACAAACGAAAACACCCTTGGTCATAAAATAACAAGAAACGTGACTCTATATCCGTAAAAGGAACTTGCACTAAGTCAATCCGGTTTTTTAGAAGCTCGAGCATTACTTAATCCCAGTTCGCGCTACACCTTCCATAAAATAGCGCTGGGCTAAAAAGAAAGTCAGGACAGGAGGTATACAGGCTAGCAAAGTCACCGCCATCATCGGCCTAATCTGAGTCTGACCATTGAAGACACCTCTAAATTGTGCAATGCCTAAAGTTAGGGTGTAGTTCTCTTGACTGTTTAAGAAAATTAATGGCCCCAAGTAATCATTCCAGGCATTAAGTAGTTGATATACCGCAACTACAATCAAGGCTGGTATAGCCAAAGGCAACATCACCCTGAAAAAAATCTGAAAGGGATTTGCCCCATCAATGCGTGCAGCTTCCTCTAGTTCTGTAGGTAACGTTAGGAAAAACTGACGTAATAAAAAAATAAAAAAGGGTGCTGCAAAAAAGTTAGGTACAATTAAAGGTTTTAAGGTATTAATCCAGCCTAATTTATTAAAAAGCATATATTGCGGAATCATGGTTACGTCCCAGGGAATCATCATGGTGGCCAGCACAATAGCAAATAGCACATCGCGTCCAGGAAAACGAAATCTAGCAAAACCATAAGCCACAAACGCTGAAGAAAACATTTGACCAATAATGCTTAAAAAAGTTACCAGAATTGAATTAAGCAAAAAGCGGTTAAAGGGTGCAGCTTGCCAGGCTTCCTTAAAAATCTCAAAGTGCCATTGCGAAGGAATTAGTTTAGGTGGATAGATCAGTACTTCTGAAGCAGGTTTTACTGCTGTAGTCAGCATCCAGAAAAAAGGAGCTATAAACAGTAAAGATAGAAAAATTAGCACCCCATGTAAAATAATACGACTTACCCAGCGTGATTTATGACCCGCCATCATACTCTCCTATGATTCATAAAAAACCCACAGTCTCGAGGAACGAAACAGAATAATGGTCATTAGGGCAATAACCACAAACATAATCCAGGCATTCGCCGCAGCATAGCCCATGTCAAAATTCTTAAAGGCATTTTCATAAACATAAAGGGCGTAAAAATAAGTAGACCGTAAAGGGCCACCACCAGTCATCACTAAGGCCAGCGTAAGTTGTTGAAATGAGGCAATCACTGCCGTGATTAAGTTAAACAAAATAGTCGGGGTGAGCATAGGCAAGGTTATTTTCCAGAAACGTTGTGCAGGTCTTGCCCCATCAATAGCTGCTGCTTCATAAAGCTCTTTAGGAATTCCTTTAAGTCCAGCCAGAAAGACCAGCATGGTTGCACCCTGCCCCCACAGACTAGCAATCACTATAGCTACAATGGCCCAAGCTGGGTCATTAAGCCAGTTAGGGCCTTTAATGCCTATTTTTGAAAGCCCATAATTGAGCAATCCAAATTGTCCATCAAAGGTCCAACCCCAGATAATCGCCAGGGCCACACCTGAAATCACCGAAGGCAAAAAGAAACAGGTGCGGTAAATGGCCATACCTTTGACATCCTGAGCTAGCAACATTGCTAAGCCCAGAGCGACTATCAAATTCAGGGGTACAAACAACACCATAAAACGTAAAGTGACCCGCAAGGCTTTCCAAAAAAGTGGGTCATCACGAAACATGGTCAGATAATTATCAAAGGCAATAAACTCCCTCGAGCCTACAATGGGCCAATCAAAAAAACTCATCACTAATGAAAAAATCAAAGGCCCTAATGTAAAAACCAAGAAACCAATCATCCAGGGCAAAATAAAGAGGTAGGGTGTAACCCTACCCCATAAACGCAGTCGCTTGACAGCACTGGTCATAATAATTTATTCCATGAAACGTTTTGAAGTAGCCACAGCTTCATCTAGAGCTTGTTGGCCAGTAGCTTGACCCAACATCACAGCCGAAATGGCATTTTGGATATTGGAACTAATCTGGCTCCAAGCAGGTGTAAGCAAGAAGGCTGGGGTTTCTGTAGCTTGTTCAATCACATTATAAAAGGTAGCCATATGTGGGTCTTCTAGCATGTTCACACCATTAAAATCAGCAGCGACATCTGGGCTTACAGGTAAATCTGCTGCACGCATTCGTTGAGCATCCGAAGAAATAAAGAATTTAGCAAATTTCCAGGCTTCTTCTGGATGCTTAGAATCTTTAGCAATGCTGATGCCTGCAACGTTAATCACGTTTTTAGCTGGTTTGTCAGCAAAGCTTGGCAAGCTTACTGTACCAAAGTTAATGCCAGCTTCTTTATATTGCGACATGGGCCAGACCCCATCTTGCTCGAGGGCAATTTTGCCCGAGGCAAATAAATCACTGGTAGACATTTGATTGTTACCACCACCCAAAGTACAAATGCTGTCTTTAACCATGCCGCCCAAAAAATCTAAAACTTCAGCATTTTCTGGACTGTTCAAAACACCTTCGATTTCTTTTCCATCACTACCAACTAAAGTTCCACCATTACTCCAGAAGTAGGCTTGCCAGTCATAAGGGTCAGGGGCAGCTTCAAGAACACACCCAAATTGGTTATTGGCAGCATCTGTAAGTTGTTCAGCCGTGGTACGAAACTCTTCCCAAGTCCAGCCTTCTTGTGGATAGGCTACGCCCGCAGCATCAAACAAATCTTTGTTGTAATAAATGGCGTGGGTACTAAAACCGATTGGAAGCCCGTAAAGAGCCCCTTGATAACGGTTGTAATCAATTAAGTTTTGATAATACGTTTCAAATTGAGCTTTGGCTTCAGCATCATTATTGAGTAAGTCATCCAAAGGCAAAAGGTTAGGTGAATAATCAGGATAGTTCCACATATAGGCTAAGTCTGGTGGATCTCCTGCCCCAAAGCCAGCAGCCATCTTTTCATCAAAGCCATCACTATAGGCTTCAACCTGAATCTTGATGCCAGGGTTAGCTGCCTCAAAAGCTGTGGCAAGTTGCTTTTGAAACTCGAGGGCTTCGCCTGAATCCCAGCTAGCAAAGCGCAAGGTCACATCCTGAGCCAAGGCAGCACTTAAAGCCAAAAGAACTAAACTCACCCATAAAACCCTAAATCTCATAACGTCCTCCTTAGTGACGGTACAACCCTTAAATTATTTCCCTACTCTACACCCTTATTCTAAATAACTTTTCTAGACTATACCAACTTTTAGTAAGTGCAATCTATTTTACGCTGCTTAAACCTATAGTGGAGTATGCTCTTAAAAATGGAAACCCGGTTCTTAAAACAACTCTTATCCGCCCCCGCCCTAGCTCTTTTGAGTCAAAACCCGCCACCATCTGGCGCGAACAGGCTAAAAGCTACGGGGCAGAACTCGAGATTGACAACTACGGCAACTCCTACGCCATCTTCAACCCCGATAAAAAACCATCAGTAATGCTGTCTGGTCATATTGACGAAATTGGACTGATTGTGACCTATATAGATAAAGAAGGTCTGATTTATTTCAAAGGAATCGGTGGTTGGGATTCACAGCAACTCGTCGGTCAACGTGTAAGAATCCTGGGATATAAAGGCGAACTCCTTGGGGTCATTGGCAAAAAACCCATCCACCTGATGGGTGCGGATGACCGCAAGAAAATTTCCCAGATTGAAGACTTGTGGATTGATATTGGTGCGAAAGACCAGGAGCAAGCAAAAAAACATGTGCGCATTGGTGATCCTGCCGTGATTGAACAACCCTACCTAGAACTCTTAAATGGCCGCATTGTCAGCAAAGCCATTGATAACCGCATTGGGGCTTACATTGTACTCGAGGCTGCCCGCAGAGCCGCCAAATCTAAAGCTAAAGTTGTAGCTGTAGCCTCTACCCAAGAAGAAATTGGACAAATCGGTGCAAATGTCGCTGCTTATCGTTTGGAACCTGATGTAGCTATTGCTGTAGATGTAACCCACGCCACCGACGTACCCAACATAAGTAAAAAAGAAGTGGGCGATATTCCTTTTGGTTCAGGGGCAAACTTAGCCATTGGCTCAGTCATTCACCGTGGTGTTTTTAATATGCTGATTGAAGCTGCTGAAGCCGAAAAAATTCCTTACACCATCGAAGCCAATGCCAATCGCACCTATACCGATGCTGATCATATTGCGCCAGCACGTTATGGTGTTCCTACTGCGGTAGTCTCTATTCCAAACCGCTACATGCACTCGCCCAATGAGATGATTGATTTGGAAGATTTAGAACATGTGATTGCTTTGATTGCGGCGTTTATTAAGAGGTTGGATAAGAAGACGAGTTTTATGCAACCTTAGTTTGGGGTTAGTTCAACCAGCTTTCTCTCAAAATCTTCGTCATACTTACCGTCAGGATTTATGTATTTATTATTTTTGTATTCACGATAAAAATCCAGAGCAGTCCTTGCATAGTACCCATCTTCCTTAATAGAAGGGTCAGCACCCATATCAATTAGATACTGCATTATCAAGACATTTCCTTCATAAGCTGCCTGCATAAGAGATGTCATCGTATGACTCGATATTTCATTGAGATTTGCCCGTGATTCAATGATCAACCTCACTTTTTCTATCGAACCTGATTCTATAGCCTGACCAATCATGTTATAGGCAAATCCTCGGTTATAACCATAATAAATCTCGTAATTAGAGTCTGCACCCAAAGCTAGCAAAGCCTTAACAACTTCAATATCTGAATTTCTATCTAAAGCCATGCGTAGTAACAAATCAAGCTCTACGATATCTTGTTCATGAGTCAGCAGTATCTCCAGCGTTTTAACATTGCCCCCAATCGCAGCATAATCAAGAGCTGTGTAAATACAGTAATCCGAATGAGGCCAGGTTGAGCAAGCCTCTAAATCTGCCCCAAGATCAATGAGCGTTTGTACCGCATCAGGTCTAGAATCTTCTGCTGCCACCATAAGGGCTGTCATTGTGCGTGTGTTTCTTTGCTCTAAATCTACGCCAGCATTGATAAGTGCATTTATAACATTAGTGTTTCTATTATCTCGAGCAGCGTACATTAGGGCCGTCCAACCATAAATATCAGACTGATTAACGTTTGCACCATGTTCTACCAATACATCAATAACTTTAGGATCGGGATTATTCCCTGCTGCATAAACCAGTAAAGGTTGACCATACAAATCTACTACATTTACGTCTACTCCTGTATTATCCAGAATAGCCCCTAAAGATTCAGCATCAGCATGACGTACATAATCAAAAATATCAACTTTCAACTTAGTACCGCCTAATAGCTGATAGCCTTCTGTTCCATAAATAGTAAAGTTCAAAGCTGTTTTACCCTGGTTATCTCGAATAGCCAGATCTGCAGCAGCCTCTAAAAGAAGTGCCATTAACTCTCTATTATCAGCTTGGGCAGCTACCATTAAGGCAGTTTTGCCTGAATCATTTTGGGTATTAAGGTCTGCACCAACATTAATAAGTAGGTTTGCCAATTCTGTACTACCTCTACGCACTGCCTGAATAAGGGCTGTATCTGAAATCAAAAGCAAATCCGCATCATCAACATACTTACTGGGAGTGGCTCGAGCATTAACATCTGCCCCCGCTTCAATCAGCAAGCGGTTGATTTCAAAATTATAGTAATCAACATTACGATAATCATTGCTGTTATAACCTGCCCAGAGAAGCGGAGTACGCCCTGTTATATCTCGCAATTCAAGATTCGCTCCTTTTCCAATAAGCTTTTTAACTAACTCAATATCACCCCACTGCACAGCACGGCTGATAATCGGCAAACTAATACTAGAACGGCTTTTATATTGGTAATTAACATCTGCTCCAGCATTAATGAGAAAATTTAACCTATCTTTATCCTCATCACTTGCAGCATTTTGTAACGCTGGACCACCCTGGGCTTTTATATCTACCCCTGAACTAAACAAAAGTCGTGTCATTTCTAAATTAGCTGCGTTCGCCAATACATTACTTTCTGGATCATTAACATCCAATCCTAAAGCTATCAACTCACGCACAACTTCAACGGCATTAGGATTCGCCACAGCATGACGCAAAAGGGATTGATCCTGTTTATCTTTTATATGTACATCTGCATCATACTCGAGTAATAAATGAAATGCTTCTAAGGGTTCTTGTAATCCAACAGCTCTAAAGATTGCCGTCTGACCTTGATTATCTTTCAAGTTTGGGTCAGCACCATTGGCTAATAACTTCTCTATACGAGCAAGGTCTGGTCCAATACCAGTCCTTGGGTGTTGGATAGCTTTTTGGAGTGCCGAATAACCTTCTTTGTCTTGAGGATTTAAATCTGGATTGTGGCTGAGGATAAGATCAAAGGCTTTATCGTGGGTCACCATGAGAGCTGTCTCTTTACTATCATTCAAAGCATTCACACTCGCTCCAGCTTTTAGTAAGAGTGAAACTATTTCAAATGGACAAGTTTCCTGAGAGGCTGCACTCATAAGTGCTGTTGTACTAGAAGTTACACCATTGTAATTTATATCTGCCCCTGCATCTATCAAAATCCGAACTGTCTCAACAGCACCAGCATTAGCTTTTTCAACATCCTTTGCATATTGAAGCTCATAACAATAAACTGCCTTCATCAACGCATTGCCACCATGATTAGCTACTGCATTAACCTCTGCACTTGCATCAAGCAAAACTTTTACACCTTCGGGTTGATGACGAGCAGCAGCAACCATTAGTGGCGTTTCACCTTCATCAGAACGAACATTTGCATACACACCTCTTGACAGAAGTACAGGAATTACGCTTTCATCTTCTACACCCCGAAGTAAAGCTTGCGTGGCCATAAATTGTGTTAATACCCCACCCTTGGCTAAAAGTATTTGGAGTGACTTGAGCTTATTCATTGAAGTAAAAATGTCCTGCTCATCTATCTTTGCACCTAAACCAATAAGCGTTTCAAGAATCGTATCCTCACCATTTTGAAGCGCATAAGAAAGGGCATTTTCAAGAAGCTCAGGGTCATAGTGAATATCTAAACCATTGTCTAAAAGTAACTGTATTGCCCTCTCATTAGCAACACTTGCAGCCCATAAGAAAGCCCTTTCACTTTGACTTGCAAAATCTGCCCCTGAATCCAAAAGTAATTGCATTACCTCTAAGTCGTCATTGCGAGTTGATGCAATAAAAGCAGTATAGGTTGAGGAGTCCCACATATTTTCATTAACTTTTGCTCCAGAATCAATGAGCAACTTTACGACATCTGGCCTATTTGACTCGCTTGCTAGTATGAGTAGGGTTGCCCTAGTGCCAGCCGGGTCACGGAAATCAACTCTTTCCAACCTCTGGTTTACCCCATGTCCAGCCTCTAGAATGGCTCTGACCTCTGCCACTGTGCCATGACTAAATATGTTTGCAATTTCGATTTGAGCAAAGACCAAAGAGCTTACAAAAACGAAAAGTGCGAAAAAATACTTGACCATACCCTCGAGCCTACTCAATTCCCGCCCCAACGTCACCCAAAAAACTCACGTTTTTAGCTTGTATCAGCTTGGTACAACCAACGATGCAGCATACTTCACGACCCTTGCAGGAATATCTACACCCGTAGTCGTCACCGAATTCCTAAACTCCATAGTATGGTTCACTTCTACAACCAGCAAACCCCGTTCAGACTCTACAAGGTCTACCGCAACAACTCCCCCACCTACTGCCTTAGCTGCCCCAAGTGAAACGTTTACCAGTTCATCGTAAAGTGGACAATTAGTGGCTACACCACCTCGAGCTGTATTGGTAATCCAGTGTTCAGACGTGCGGTATATCGCAGCAATAACTTCATCACCCACCACAAACGCCCGAATATCACGCCCTGGTTTTTTAACAAATTCTTGAATATAAAATACTTTGTGCTGCGGGCCACCCAATACTTCTTTATGTTCTAAAACAGCTTCTACTGCGTCACGGTCAGATAGTTTTGAAACCATGCGACCCCATGAACCAACTACTGGTTTCATAACGATGGGATAACCAAAATCTTCGCAGAGTTTGAGAACAGCTTCTACTTCAAAGGCCACGCCTGTGCGTGGTGTTGGCACATTATCTCGAGCTAGAGCAGCATTGGTGGCCAGTTTATCCCCACAGACTTCAATCACACTGGGGCGGTTAATCACGGTTGCGCCAAAGGCATCAAAAATACGAGAAAGCTCGAGTCCCCGTGTTTGTGAAACACAGCGTTCAATCACTACATCATATTTTGACCATGCTGCACCGTCAGAAAAATCTACTGCAATATGCGGTGCATAGAGTTGGTCAAAAGCTACACCTTCTTGTTCAAAGGCCTCAAAAAGCATTCGCTCTTCAGGGCGCAAACGATCATAAACAACAGCGATTCGTGGATTGGGTTTGGTTGGAGTTGTTGACATAATTATAGATTAGAGCTAGTGAGTATCATCTCATCTGAGACGAGATGAAGAAGCCTTTAGCAGATGGTAACATCAACAAATCACAATAACTGTCAGGATAACAGCATGATACGCTCAGCTAAAGGCTTTACTCCATTACTCTCCCCAATCCTCGTCTTCTTGTGGTGCTTCTTCAAAACGTAGTGGGTCTAGACCTACCACTTCGATTTCTACACCGTCTTCCGTTACTAAAATTTCGCCCAATTCTAAAGCGGCTGGATCAGCTTCTACGATTCCGAATGGCGTATCTATAACTTGCATATCTTCCTCCCAAAATAAATCTCGTCAGCATCCTATCAGATTGAAGCGTTGAATGGTTAACTTGCTGAAATGTCAACCTCAACAGAAAAATTAAAATTCTCCCGGAAATTTCTGGTGTAGTTTGTAGTATTCCAGAATACTTCCCTCTTTTAAAGCTTCGACTAAGAAAGGTGGTGGTGGCGTGAGTTGAAAAATATCCTCACCACGTCGCAAGGTTCCTTGTTCAAAGGTTAGTTCCACTTCATCCCCATCATTCAGAGCATCTACGACATCGGGGGCTTCAAAAGGCATGATGCCAAGGTTGACTAAATTTCTATAAAAAATACGAGCATAACTTTTGGCAATAATTGCTTTTAAGCCAAGTTTTCGCAAGGCTTCAGGTGCATATTCACGAGATGAGCCGAGCCCAGTATTTTTACCACATACCAAAATATCTCCAGCCTTATAATTTGGGGCAAACTCTTCTCTAAAATGTGCAAAGGCGTAGGTATGGAACTTATCTTCACCTACCATAAAAGGGGCATATTTGCCAGGCAAGATGTCATCGGTATTTATTGAATCCCCAAATTTCCAGACTCTAGACATTCAAATTACACTCCAGATCCATTTCAAAAACCATCCAAGGGTGATAGGTTATATTTACTCTAGGAGTATATAAGTACTGCTGTAAACGACAAGCATCTTCCCAACTATTCAAAAAACCATCGTTATTCCATATAATTCCCAGTTCATCCTTACAACTCATCTTAAAATCACTATCTACTTTGGAGCTAAAATATCCGAAACCAAACTCCAAAACATCAAAACCAATTATCTTGCCAGAAAAAGGCACTTCTTGTCCTGATTTCAACGAAAGATAAACACCAGTTGCTCCTTCATTTTGTTTCGGCTGATGTATTTGTAAAAACTTCTGTTTATATTCATCTGATGTAGCAACACCAATTAGTTTTAGATTATCAATTTCTTTTAAGAAAGATTTGGCAAATTTTCTAGCCACATCAATATCAAGGAAAACTGATAACCAGCCGTACTTTTTTTCCTCAAACAAAGTGTCTATTTCTATTTGCATTTCTATAAATTCGTCCTCTGTGATATTAAGCTTTTGACAATAGTCTTTCTGCTTATCCACTTCAGATTTTACCCAACTTAAAACAAAATCTTTAGGGTGCAGCACATCTTTACACAAAAAACCTTCCCCAAACATGCCTTGTGTTAAGAAAAATCCACCAAGATAGTAGTCCATAAGCTATTTTAGGAGTTCCAGTTGACTTTTTAATGCTTCCGGTGTCGTAATAAACCCCGCCACTGCACTCGCCGCTGCCACTCTCGGTGAAGCCAAATAAATCTCCGCATCCGCTGCGCCCATGCGACCTTTGAAATTACGATTACTGGTTGATACACACACTTCCCCAGGGGCGAGAACCCCCTGATGTCTTCCCATACACGGCCCACAGCCGGGTGTACCAATCGTTCCACCGGCTTGCAAAAGTGTAAGAAGCGTGCCATCTTTGGTTGCTTCTTCTAAGACTTGTGAAGAAGCCGGAATAATCAGTAAACGAGTATGGGTTGCGACTTTGCGACCTTTGAGAACAGAGGCTGCATCTTGCAAATCCTCGAGTCTTCCATTTGTACATGTACCAATAAATACTTGATCAACCTTTTTACCTGCAAACACAGCAACTTCTGAAACATTGTCAACATAAAAAGGTGCAGAAACCCTGGGCGTGAGTGTAGTTAAATCAATTTCAATTTCTTTGACATAATTAGCACCACTATCAGGGTAGAGCCAAGCAGGTACGTCGTACATTTCCAAAATTTCACCCGATGGCACGACTAATCCACACTTTGCACCAGCTTCAACCGTAAGGTTGGCTAAAGTCATGCGCTCGCCCCTGCTTAAACCTTCAGCACCCTTTACAAGATGTATTTCAATGCTCATGTAAGTTGCACCATCGGCGGTTAAAACACGAATCATTTCTAAAGCGGCATCTTTGGCTGTTGCACCAGAAGCAAAGGTTCCTTTGAAAGTTACTTTGACCGATTCAGGAACACGCAACCAGGTTTTCCCAGAGGCAGCCGCTAAAGCAATATCGGTTGCGCCCATACCAGAACCAAAACAGGCCACTGCGCCATACGTTGTTGAGTGCGAATCAGAGCCAAGAACGATACCGCCAGGCAATGCAAGGCGTTCTTCCATCAAGACTTGGTGACAGATACCACGCCCCACATCAAAGACACGACAGCCGTATTTATTACCCCACTCACGAATATCTTTTTGTGCCGTAGCGACTTCGATATTGGCTGCTGGTGCTACGTGGTCAATCACGATAGAAATTTTTTCGGGATAGCGTGGTGTAGCAGAAAGCTGCTCGAGCCTTTTGAAAAATGACCCAGCTATCGAATCCACCACCATGACCTGATCCACTTCAACAATAGCCAGTTCACCTGCACGAACCATGTGTCCAGCACGATAAGAGAGGATTTTCTCAGCTAGGGTCAAAGACATATCGTACCTCCTTGCCAATCAGAAACGGGTTTAACGTAATCACTTATTGTTTCGCTATACACCTTAGCTGTTGGAAATCGAAGCAAAATTACCCCTATGGTGAAATTGTTTTGTGTACTTGTTAAAACATTCATTTTTTAACCTTAAACTGCGTTTATTTTTATCCCAACTTAGGGCGAATGCTATTCGCCCCTACTAATCTTTAACCTTTAATCTTTAATCTTTATTACACCATAACTTCTACTGGACTCGCTGCTTCACGAAGCAAGTCATCTACTTGCTCGAGTTCCAAATCACCATCATCAGCTAGGCTCTTAACTTTTTTGGCTAAGGCACGAACGTCATCATCGCTTAGAGTCAGCTCGAGTTCCTTTGCTCGCTGAGCCAAAGCATTCCAACCCGTTAGCTTACTTCCAATCTGCAAACGGCGGTGCACACCAAACACTTCTGGTGGAATAATCTCATAAGAACCTGGGTTTAGGTAAATCGCTTTTAAGTGCATTCCCGCTTTGTGGTTATAGGCAAAAGCTCCTGTTAAATAATTATTAAAGGGCACATCTACACCTGTCATACGGGCAATCATGCGGTCTAGCTCTGGCAGTAAATCCAGTTTATATTTTTGTTGTAAGCGTTGGGGATTAGTAGTAAACATCCGCGCAAGAAAACCACCTAAGGGCGTAATACCGTTGCGTTCACCTATTCCCAAGATGCTGGTATCAATATGTGTAGCCCCTGCACGAACTGCCTCAAAAGCATTAGCGATAGCGCAACCGGTATCATTATGGCCATGAAACTCGATATCACAATGCACAACAGCCCGAACATCTGCAACCAGTTCACGAACTTGGTTAGGTGTTGCAATGCCAACCGTATCAGCTAAACCAACGCGGTTTACGCCTACAGCGTCAGCAGCAGCATAAACCCGAAGTAAATCTTTTTTATCGCTACGAAAGGTATCTTCTGACGAAAAGCGTACATTACGACCGTGTGACTTGACATAAGAAATGACTTCCTGGCTTTGAGCAATAATGTCTTCTACATCACGCCCATGACTAAAGCTGCGTAATTCTGAAGATGTACCAAAAAGCAAATCTACCCCGTGTACCCCACACTCAACAGCCACCTGCGCATCGCTCATAACTGCGCGGGTATGGGTAAGAATTTTGGCTTTAAGCCCAAGGTTAGAGAGTGTCTCGCAAGCTTTGCGAGATTCAGGTGAAGCAACGGGTGTAGTTACCTCGATAAACTCCACACCAAACGCATCTAAAGCCTTGGCAATCTCAATTTTGTCAGCCAGCTTAAAATTGGCTAAGGCAAACTGCTCACCTTCGCGCAAGGTCGAATCAATAATGTGCCAATCTCGCAAGCTCACGTGCCCTCCAAGCTCAATAAACCATTTATCATAAAATTCAGGATACTTAAAAATCAAAGGCAATTAACCTTTGAGCATCTTTCTCGAGGTTCATCTTATGCCACTTTAACAAGGCTGTCAACATCTCAGTTTTTCTCAATAATTTTAGTAAATTATAAGGTTTTAGGTGAAAGCGAATCCTTATTTTGAAGCGTATTTACATGACAAGTCTTTCTTTACAATTAGAGGTTAAACCACTAAATGGCTTTATTTAGTTAAGTGACGGCATTTTACAATCATTTATCACTCAACTCGAGTATCCATCATATTGGTATGAAGTATCCACCTCAGCTAAAGGCTTTTTATAGCAACTCTTAAGGTTCACTAAGACAGCTTTTGTCTGCGTTTTACAATCGGATTCCTTCGACCATGCCCAGGATGACAAGCCCGTTGTTGAAGTATTGTCTCAATCAGTCTTAGAATTGCTATAACACTCCAAACTTTTGAGGAGATAATTAGTGATGATTCTTTCGGTTTATCATTTTTCTCTGTGCTACACTTTTTAGGGCTGATGACGAGACTCTCTCTTTAGGCCATACCAATGACTGCAAACACACTTTTCAACAAGATCCTGCAAAAATTTCGCGGTGGGGGTGCAGAAGGCACCTTACTAAGAGGTGCTGGAAGCCTTATTCTACTTAACCCTTTAAGTTTAATCATTTCTTTTATCGTCATGTCTATATTAATACCTAGGATCATGCCTCCTGAAAGCGTGGGTATTTACGGCGTGGCCATGAGCTATCTTCAAATCTTTGTTCTGGTATCCCTTCTAGGACAAGATATCTCTTTGATGCGTTTTATCCCCCAGTATTCCGTTCAAGGCAAATGGGGTCACATCAAAGGTATTATCTCTAGATCCATCAAAAATTCACAAACTGTTGCACTTCCACTAACTCTTTTACTAGCTGGAGTCATCTATTTACTTAGAGGGCAATTGGGTCCCGAAAAGACTTTGACTTACTTTATGACCTTACCGCTTATTCCCATTTTGTCTCTCACCGGAATTCGTGAATCGTCTCTGCGCTCTTTGAAAAATGTTGTTTATTCATATATCCCCGACAGTATTGTAAGACCCTTTATCCTGGGCTTACTGGCTTTGATTGTTTTCTTATGGACAAGCCATGCTATTACTGCTCCCTTATTGATGGGCTTAAGTATTGCTGCTGTTTTATGCTCTACTATTTTAGGAGCTTATTTTCTGTTTAAGTCTATGCCTGCATCTGTTCTAAATGCTACGGCAGAGTTTGAATCTAGTCATTGGCTCAAAGTCTCATTGCCCCTCTTTTTTATTTCCGCTATGAATCTTGTTCTTAAACGTACTGATATTCTTATGCTAGATCTCTTGCAAGGAGCCGAAGCTGTTGCTTACTACAGTGTAGCAACGCGCCTAGCAGACTTGGCAGCCTTTGGTTTGCTGGTAGTCAATATGATTGCTGCTCCTATGATCTCTGAGTTATACAACAAAGGAAATCATAAAGAGTTACAAAAGATGATTACATTAGCAGCTCGAGGTATCTTTGTTTTAACCTTGCTCATCACTTTGATTCTAATTTTTGGTGGAAAACTCCTTTTAGGTGTTTCAGGGCCACAATATGTTATTGGGTATACTCCATTGCTTATTCTGTTAGCTGGTCAAGCCGTGAACTCTTTATCTGGTTCAGTAGGTTTTATCATGACCATGACCGGTTATCAAAACCAGGCTGCCATGATTATAGCCAGTGGATCAGTACTCAGTATTATTCTAAACGCCTTGCTAATTCCACCTTTTGGCATGAACGGCGCAGCCATTGCCACATCTATAACTACCGCTTTATGGAATATCGTTATGCTTATTTTTGTTATTAAAAAACTCAAACTGAATCCCACGGTGATATCATGAAAAAACCCAATTTCTTTATTATAGGCGCGCCTAAATGCGGCACTACCGCCCTTTTTCAATACCTAAGCGAGCATCCAAATGTCTTTGCCTGTGAGCCCAAAGAGCCTCACTATTTTGCCACTGATATTCCTGGGATGCGAACCATCAATACTGAAAAAGCTTATTTTGATTTATTCAAAGATTCTACTGAAAAGCATTTGGCTATTGGCGATGCGTCCGTGTTTTATATGTACTCTAAAGAAGCCGTAAGTCAGATCAAAGAACTCGAGCCAAAGGCCAAGCTTATCGTGATGTTGCGTAATCCTGTCGAGCTGGTTCACTCCATGCACTCTCAGGTGGTTTATAGCCGTGATGAGCATGAACTTGATTTTGAGAAAGCTTGGGACCTTATTCCTTTGCGTAAACGTGGTGAAGCTCTAGGAAAACTTACCAGAGACCCTAAAACTTTATTTTATGATGAGATTGGCAAACTGGGTGAACAATTAGAACGTGTCTTTAGTATTTTTCCCAAAGAGCAAGTGATGGTGATTTTCTTTGATGATTTCAAAAAAGATACGGCTGGGATTTACAAGAAAACCTTAGATTTCCTCGGTCTCCCCTTTTATCAGGCCAATCTAGACCCTGTAAATCAAAATAAAAAACAACGCTTGCAATGGCTAGCCAACTTCACTGAACGTCCCCCTGAAATTTTGGTCAAGCCCTACTTACAGGTTAAAAAGATGCTAGGCCTCTAGGGTAAAGAACTAGGTCTTAAAGAACCCCTTAAAAATGTAAATGTGGTTGAAGTAAAACGTGAAACCCTAAGCTCTTCTATGCAACAAAAAATTATTGATGCTTACCGTGAAGATATTCAAAAACTATCTTCTATCACTGGTCGCAATTTAGATCACTGGCTTAAACTCAAGTAATCCCTTTGGGCAAAATGCCCGGTGCTGGTGAAGGCTGCCAGATCCCATCTTGAACTAAATAAGCCGAATTTTTTAACCGCTCGAGATTGTTGTATACATAAACCCAAACGTCTAGATTACCCGGCTGGCTTATGGCTTTAATCCGACGATATTCTGGACTTGAGAGGTGAATACCCTCGAGTCCATCCAAAGCCTCTAAACCTCTTGCTATATCTATAAAAGTAAATCGCCAACCATATACTCTGGCTTGACCCTGAATAAGTGCTGGATAATTCTCTGGCTCAAGGTGGTATAGATCAAAACCCTCGAGGTAGGCTTCTTCTTGCTGGTTCAAGCCAGCATCTTTGGCAATATAATGATAGCGTCCACCAGGTTTTAAGGTTCCATAAACAAAGGTTTGAGTTATTAAGTCATCAGTCATATTATTAGGTCCATTTATTAAGGGTAAGAGTACCCTATATCAAAGAGTTACTATCCAAAATAAAAGTAGATTGCAGTTCAAACTTGCCCACAACCTACTCTCATCCTACTTACTTCGACTTTTTGCGTGGACGCTTCTTGCCATATGAACCATTCGCAATTTTTCCACGACGTGTTTTGGGATCACCTTTACCCATAGTAGTACCTCCTGAAAGGATTATACCCTTATCGCTTCCCTATTCAAGATTAACTATGACCCAAAACAGATCTGGGTGTATAAAGCTCTTCTAAATATCTGATGTCTTCTGGGCTAAGTGTGACCTTTAAGGCTGCCACAGCATCCTCGAGCTGGTACATCTTAGTAGCTCCAATAATCGGCGCAGTAATATACGGCTTGGATAACATCCAAGCCAGAGCCACTTGGGCGGGTTTTACACTATGCTTCTCAGCAGTATCTACCACACGGTTAATAATAGCTTCATCAGCCGTTGCATAAAGCTGTTCAGCGTAGGCATCATTTTTGCCTCTCGTAGTAGCAGTTTTTTCCTGTGGGCGACGGGTTAGATAACCCCTAGCCAAAGGACTCCAGGGAATCACACCCACACCCTCTTCCTGGCAAAGCTTCATCATTTCTCGCTCTTCTTCACGGTAAAGCAAGTTATAGTGATTTTGCATAGAAACAAATCGCGTCCAGTTGTGTTGCTCAGCTTTATAAAGTGCCTTGGCAAACTGATAGCTAAACATACTGCTAGCTCCGATATAACGTACATAACCCGCTTTAAGTAGGTCATGTAGGGCTTCTAGAGTCTCCTCTATCGGCGTTTCATAATCCCAGCGGTGAATTTGATAGAGGTCTACGTAATCCGTTTGTAAACGTTTGAGTGAATCGGTTAGGCCATCAAAAATATGTTTGCGTGATAGACCCTTGCGGTTGGGTTGATCTCCCATTGGGTTAAACACTTTGGTAGCAATCACCACTTCATCACGGCGAGTCAATTCTTTTAGAAGTTTGCCTGTAACCTCTTCACTTACCCCAAGGCTGTACATATCAGCCGTATCAAAAAAGTTAATCCCTAGGTCTACGGCTCGTTGCACAATTGGAAGACTTGCAGCTTCATCAAGCACCCAGTCTCGCCACTGTGGTGTGCCGTAACTCATCATGCCCAAACAGATTCTTGAAACTTTTAAGCCAGTTTTTCCAAGATTAATATAGTCCATAAGATAACTTATCAGCTCTACTTAAGAAGAAGCGTATTTTAGCCTTTAACTGCCCCAGTTGTAAGTCCCGCAACAATACGGTTTTGAAAGACAATAACCAAAATAATAGTAGGGACAATAACAACAATACCTGCAGCCATCACCTGACCTATAGGTGTACCAAGAGCATAGTAGCTGGTTATAGCGACGGGTACTGTTCGCAAATCAGATTTTTGTAAGGTAAAGGTCAGCGCAAATAGATACTCATTCCAGGCTGCAATAAAGGTGAGAAGTCCAGTGCTTACAAATGCTGGCCTAGCTAGTGGAATAATGACCCACCATAAAACTTGCCAATGTGTTGCGCCATCGATCCTTGCCGCCTGCAAGAGCGAGTCAGGTAAACTCTTAAAAAAGTAGGATAGTGTCCAGATCGTAAAAGGTAGAGCAAAAATCATATACATGGCAATAAGCACTGCTTGCGTGGGTAGGGCGATCCAAGTCATGACCGCGTCAATATCGTTGATGATACGGTTTACAGAGTACAGACCTGAAAGTAAAGTAACTGCTGGAAAGGTGGTCATAGATAGCAAACTGTAAAGAACAGCTCTGCGAAATCTGAAGCGTAATTTGCCTAAGGCATAAGCAGCAAATGAACCCATACCTAAACTTAGCAGGGTGGTCATAGAAGCTACTAAGCTGCTGTTCCACAATGACTGCATTAAAATAGAGTCAGAGAACGCTGCCCTAAAATTAGACAGAGTAGGGTTTGCCGGAAACCAAGTAGCTGGTTGTTGTATAGCTTCAGCTTCGGTTTTTAAAGCAGTAAAAAGTCCCCACAAAATTGGAAACAATAAATAAAATCCAATAAGCAAAATAATGCCATAGAAGAAGAGAATACTAAGCCATATTTGGATTTTTTTCATATTAAATTGCGAGCGTGTGTACCTACACGCTCGCATAAACCTTCGATATAAAATTTAACCTTTCACAGCACCTGCGGTTAAGCCTCCAACAATACGGTTTTGGAAAATGATCACTAGAATAAGCAGAGGAATGGTAATAAGTAAGGCACCTGCCATAATTTCACCCACAGGCTCTTGCATGGCAAACTTGCCTGAAATGTTAGCTGTGGCTACAGGCACAGTTCGACTGTTCGGTTCTTGCAAGGTGAAGGTTAGAGCAAAAAGATACTCATTCCAGGCACCAATAAAAGCTAGCAATCCTGTGGTTACGAGAGCAGGAGCCGTAAGGGGTAGTAATATTTGCCAAAAGGTTTGTGAAAAACTGGCTCCATCTACCCTTGCTGCTTCTAAAAGAGAATCTGGTAGACCCTTGAAGAAAGCTGTCAACACCCAAGTGGCAAAAGGCAGAGAGAAGACCATATAAATAATCACCAACAGAACTAGGGTAGGTACATTTAGCCAAGGGATACTTTTAACCCCATTTATGACTGAAAAAAGACCTGCCAAAATAGCCCCTTGCGGAAACATAGTCATGGACAGAATTAAATAGAGTACAGGTTTACGACCTCTAAACCGCAGTTTACCAAGGGCAAACCCTGCAAATGAACCCACCAGCAAACTAAGCAAGGTAGTAGTTCCGGCTACAAATATACTATTAGGAATACTTCTTAAAAAATCCGAATTGGAGAAAATAGCCCTATAGTTTGCAAAAGTTAAATTTGTTGGAAACCAGCTAGCAGGTGTTTTCATCAGTTCATTTTCATTTTTTAAGGAAGAAATAATGGCCCAGTAAAAAGGAAAAATGAGATAGATTGCAATGATTGCAATCAAGATATAAAAAAAGATTTCACCAATAATTTTTTGTGTCGACTTGTTCATTCTGCATCCACCTTTAGCGCGCGCATATAAAAGACTGCAAATGAAAAAAGAAGGATGAAAATGATCACACTGGCCGCCGAAGACAAGCCCATATCTTTATTGGAAACCAGTGAAAACTGGGCAAAGGTGGTCATGGAATATCGGCTTTCGCCAAACATAATTTGAAAAAGATCAAAAACTCGTAGCGCATCGAGAGTGCGAAAAATCAGGGCTACAGCCAACGTGGGAACCAGCAAAGGCAAGGTGATAGAAAAAAATTGCCTGAATTTAGTGGCACCGTCTACCTCTGCCGCTTCGTAAAGTTCACCAGGAATAGTAGATAAACCTGCCAAAAGCAAAAGAGCCATAAATGGGGTAGTTTTCCAAACGTCAATCATTATGGCACTAGGTAATTGCAAAACTTTATCTACAAGAAAGACTGTATTTCCGTCGTTCCAACCAAGGCTATCAAAAAACATGTTAAAAAAGCCAGAACGGTTGGACTTAAACATCCATTGCCAAATAAGTGTAGAAACGGCGGTGATAATAGCCCAGGGAATAAGCATAGCAGTCCGCATGACTCCCCGACCAAAAAATTTCCTAGCCAAGGCCAAAGCAATAATCATACCCAATAAGGCTTCTAAGGCGACGGTAGCAACGGCAAAAGTAACCGTGTCCCAAATGGCAAGTATAAAATCAGGATTGGTTCCACCCAAAACGTATCGCTTACCAAATAAGCCAAATTTACTTACTTCTTTGTAGCGTACGGGGTCCCTAGGTAATACAGACACTGGCGATTCGTATTGCTTCAAACCGTCTTCGAGAACAGCCTGACCATCGATATCAAGTTTCGCTGGTAATTCTCGCATGGTCAAGCTGAGCAGGTTACGAAAATTTTGAAACCCTACAAATTCGACGGGTTGACTGCTAGCAAAACGCTTGTTGGTTGCGCTAAGGTAAAAAACCCTAAGTAGTGGATAAATAGCAATAAGGATCAATAAAATGATGGTTGGTGCAAGCAGCCAAAATGCTGTTCTTTCTTCAGCTCTTGCAAGTTCAGATATTCCACCTTTGCGTGCCTGCGGTTGTTGACTAACATCTGCCATAGTTTCCCTCCCTTTGTTTTTGGCTATACTAACCTATTTTAAGAACTTTAAGACTAGATATTAAAAAGCCGAGCTAACGAGGCTCGGCTTTTTAATACATTTATTTACAAAAATTTACTGTGGAGCACCGATTTCATAACCGGTAAGATCAGCTAAATCAAGCTCTAAGTTAGCCAAAGCGTCAGCGGCGTCCATATCACCTTTAAGTACACTGTTTACAGCAGTGTAGAAAAGTTGTGAGGTTTGCAAGTAGTTAGGAGCAGTGGCAGTCGAAGGACGTGCTACAGCAGCCTGGAATACGGGCAAAAACTCAGACATAAAAGCGTTAGGTGAACCAGTCAATTCAGCGCGTTCGTAAACGGCTGGACGAGTAGGTAACAAGCTCTGCTCGAGAGCAGTTTGGAGCTGAGTTTCTTCATTGGTTGCAAAAAGGGCCACATCAGCAGCGACAGCAGCATTAGCACTGTACTTGCTAACTGCAAGTTGCCAACCACCAAGAGTTGCAGCAGATTTGCCACCTTCAACGCTTGGCAAAGCACTAACAGCAAATTTACCAGCAACAGCACTACCTTCGCCGTTACCAAGACCATAAGCATAGGGCCAGTTGCGCATGAATGCAGCATTACCAGCTTGCCAAATGTTACGAGCATCTTCTTCTTGGAAGCCAATAACGCCATCAGGACTAATGGTTCCAATCCAGCCTTTAGCCATTTCTAGTGCAGCAATAGCATTTTCGTTGTTGATGGTAATAACTTTATCTGGGCTAACGATGCTTCCACCATTGCTAGAAGCAATCCACTCGAGAGCGTCACAAGTCAAACCTTCATAGGCATTTCCTTGCCAAACAAAGCCCCAGAAATCAGCATTACCAGAAGCGCGTTCGCCTTCTTGGATGGTTGCAGCAGCAGCCTCGAGTTCAGCCCATGTTGTTGGCGCACTTAAACCATATTCATCTAAAAGGTCTTGGCGGTAGTAAAGCAACCCAGCATCAGTAAACCAAGGAATACCTACCAAAGCACCATTTACAGTGTTGTTCTCAACAATAGCTGGGAAGTAATCAGCAGCAGCTTCTTTGAAACCTTCGTATTGATAAAGGTCAACAAGGTTTTCCGCCATGTCACCAGGCCAAATAACGTCAATTTGGAAAATATCTACTTCAGCAGACTTAGATTCAAAATACTGAAGGTATTGCTGGGCGCGATCAGTTGCAGATTCAGGGCCAGCAACCACATTGACGGTGACGTTATAGGCTTCGCCACCAATGGTATGGGGGTTAGACGCTGAATACTGCTGACCTACTTTAAGGGCGTACTCAGTATCTTGTGGACGGTTACCTACAATCCAAGTAACAGTTACATCTTTCTGAGCAAAGGTAAATAAGCCCAATACTGCAATGAGTGAAAATAGCACTCTTTTCATTTCTTCACCTCTTTAAAAAAGTTCCAAAACTTACCTTGATTGAAACCCACAAAGAATGTGGATTTTTACACAAGGGTTTTGAACAAATCAGACTATAGCAGGTTAGGAAAAGTCTTGCAAGATGCTTAGTGTAAACGTTTACTTCATGAATGATTGTTAAATGACTAAATTCTAAATCGCTGGAATCCTAAATAGTGAATCGATTGTTCTACAAGCTACAAAACCCTACGGTTTTATAGTCCATAGGTGGTTGCAAGTTTAGACTAAAGAACCCTACTGGAACAATAGAGCGAATTTTACTTCTTGGAGGTTTAGGCCATGGCTCGGCCAAGCATCTGCTGAAGCATTTGCTGCAACTCGATTTCTTCAAAAGGCTTCTTTAGGATATGAGCCTTAGGACGGCGAAACCGTTCTAAAAAACCAGGGGTTTGCACTTCATAGCTTATTAAAATAATCGGCAGATGGCTACGTCCTGGCATCTTGCGCACTTCTCTAATAAAATCCCACTCTTCACCGTGCAAGGCATCTACCAAAATGGCTTGTGGGTGAGATTTAAGCAAAAATTCGCTACCATAACGAAAACTATCAGCAATATGGGATCGCAAGCCCGCACGCTGCAACGTAAGGCGTAAAAGCCTCTGCAGGGCACTGCTATGACAAACCACCAGTACAGTTGGTTCATCCACTGTAAAACTACTTAATTTAATGATCTCGGCTTCTTGAAGCTGATAAAGCAAATGGTAGACATGTTTTTCAGATAAGTCTGTTTCTGCTGCAATACTAGCTGCCGAGCGGCGACCATTAACCTGTCCTAAGACTTCCCAGCCACCCTCAGGCATTTCAAGTTGCGTAGGATCTCCACTGCGTTCAAAAATATCTTCAGCATTGACCAAACCAGATTTCCACTCATCTAGTCGCCTGAGGATTTCCATAAGCAAGAACATGCCATCAAAGGTGTGATCCGTAGGTACCTGAGAAGCTGTAGATGATTTTTCAGAAAAGTGAAAATTGCCTCTGCGCCATAGCAAAATTTCTGTGATAGCCTCGAGAACCTGAGCTTCGAGAGCCTGTTTGAGCTCGTCTTGGTTAATATAACCCATTGCGAAAGCAGTAAGTCCAAGAGGTGTACCTGGGTTTTCCTCAGTTTGTTTGCGCAGGATGTTTTGTACTTCAAAGGTAGTGAGCAGTTCCATACGCACCATCATTTCGCCTAAGTGAACCCCCGGAGTCATATGGGCATACTGGATACGACCCATCTCAAAATAAATACGGGCTCTGCGGTCCATATCTGAAACGGTCAAGACTCCAGATTTAAGACTTGTGGTAATAATCTGGAAAACATCACTTAGTGGAACGTTGCGGAGGCTACCTTCAATCATGAAATTCTCACTACCCATCATGACAGGTTTAGCTCTAAGAGCCAGTCAAATTGTTCTCAATTCAGCAGGTATCATCTGGTCTGGTCATGAACAAACCCAGAGAGGTAGACAGCTTTTTAGAACTTGTTTCGACGAACCTTAATAAATCTTGGGAGACCCTGATTAGGGTTTCAGTAAAACCCTGACCCCCAAACCCTGACCCCTTTGCATTTTCCGCTTAGACTTTTTCACCATTTTCGCCAACATCTTCACTAAGGAGTTCAGCAAAAAGGGCATTTTGCGGGTCAGGTGTATAGCGGTAACCTAAGTGGGTATAGGCATGTTCGGTAACAATACGCCCTCTGGGAGTTCGTTGAATAAAGCCTTTTTGGATGAGAAAAGGCTCATAAACATCCTCGAGGGTGGTCTTATCCTCGGAAACGGCTGTAGACAATGTGTCTAGGCCTACTGGTCCCCCAGCAAACTTGTTAATCATGGCTTCTAGAATAGAGCGGTCACGCTGGTCGAGACCCAAATGGTCAATACCAAGCTCATTAAGAGCAAATTTAGCCCGTTCTAGGCTAATAGCAGTTTCCTGGGCTACATCGGCGTAGTCACGAACGCGGCGCAAGAGGCGTTTGGCAATACGCATAGTTCCCCTCGAGCGTTTGCCTATTTCTAGAGCAGCTTCTTCAGACATCTCGAGTTCCATACGCCTAGCATCACGCTTAACCCCATCGGCTAGTTCTGTTTCGGTGTAATACTCCAAATGCTCAATAATCCCAAAGCGACTCCGCATGGGGCCAGTAATAAGCCCTGGGCGCGTCGTAGCCCCAATAAGCGTAAATTTTGGTAAATCTAGCCGAATGGTGCGGGCTGCCGGGCCCTGCCCCAAAATAATATCGATTTTGTAATCTTCCATTGCTGGGTAAAGATGCTCTTCAGCGACTCGCCCCAAACGGTGAATTTCGTCAATAAAGAGAACATCGCCTTCAGATAATGAATTGGTCAAAATAGCCGCTAAATCTCCAGGTTTTTCAATGGCGGGTCCACTGGTCACTTTCATATCGACACCAAGTTCATTGGCAATGATATGGGCTAGGGTGGTCTTACCCAACCCAGGCGGCCCATAAAGGAGCACATGATCAAGAGGGGTCCCGCGCTGCTTGGCAGCCTCGAGGTACACCCCTAATTTTTCTTTGAGCTTGCCCTGTCCGACATAATCACTTAGAGAACGCGGGCGATAGGTTAAATCTTCCACATTTCTAGCCTATCACGCAAGATTTGTCTGAGGGGTATTTAACATGTCTATAGCTTCCCCCCTTGTGTAAGCTTTCCGTAAGGCCTGTATGATAGATTGTAAAGAAGAGATGATGACACGATTATTGTATCTTAAACCAAAGGAGTTATCATGCCGATAATTCCAGGTCTAGCAGTGATGCCTAGTATTTTAGGCAATACCCTTTTGTCTCTTCTTCCTGACCGTACTTATGCTGTTCGTTCAAACGATAGCTTGGCAGTTATTTGCCCTATGTATAACGAAGAAAAAGGGGCTGCCCAAGCCATTGCTTCTTTACTCGAGCAAGATTCTTTACCCGATCATTTGGTGGTAAGTATTAATGGTGGCATTGATGCTACTTATGAAGTGGTCTCGAGAGTGCTTATGGATAGGGGCTTTACCCAAGCAAGTTTCGATGCCATTTCACATATTGGTGCTGGTTTAGAAGAGTGGCACTCCTCTGATTATGATTTAAGACTTAGTATTGCTGTTTATAGTCGCAAGGTAAGCAAGTCTGAGAGCATTAATAATTTAGTTGAATATGTGGTTCCCTCTGACCGCATCCTAGTCATGGATGGCGACACTATCTTGCATCCAGGTTTTGTGCGGGCCTTGCGCGACAATTTTTATCGCTTGCGGGTTAGGCAAATTGGCAAACGCAAGAGTTTTATTCTCGAGGATTTTGCTTTGCAGTCTGGAGCAGTTACGTCATTTGCACCTCCAGAAGCCTCCCATGCCCAACGCTTTATTTCAGCAGGGCGTGAAGCCGAATATGCCTTTTCAGGAGTCTTACGTCAGGGTCAGTCTACGCTTATTGGCAGAAGCGAACTCTTTGGTAACAGCAGACTCTATACCGTTATTGGTTGCGGTTTCACCGTGCGCCGAGACATGTTTCCTGTGCCTACTGATACCGAAACCGAAGATCATGACTTTACCTTAACCTGCCAGACCAAACAAACCAAAGTAAGCCAAATTACTCGTCAGGATATGCGCCGCCGTGGATTTAGAATCGTGGTTAAAGGACGCGAACTTAACCCCGAACATTTCTTTGATGCCCAAGACCAAATCATGGTGCGCCACAGTGGAAATGCCCGTTATGTAAGCACGGCTCTTATGGGTACTGAAGACCCACCTCACTTTAATGGTTTTGTGCGTCAAATTGAACGCTGGAATGGTGGCGGGCAACAAAACGCCCTCAAGCGTTTGCGTAAACGCTTGCCCATCAATGTAGGGTTTATTGTTTGGAGTTCATTAATTGAAAACATGTTAGGCATTGCCTTACTGGCTATGCTTCCACTTTTGCTAGCTCTTAATATAGGCAACCCCAGCCTGGGCATTGCTCCTAGTTCTTTGGGGGTGTGGTTTGGTTTAGATGCCCTTATTACTATGATGCTGGTCACCTATGGATTTTATCGTTTAAGACGCGCCGAAGGGGCCAATAAAATTATTGCTTTTTTACATTCTATTTTAAGCAGTTTACGAACCACCTTTCCCTTTTTGGTCTTGCGTTATATCAATCCATTTACCTATATCGCCAGTGCAACCAGGGTGATTCCAGAATATTTATTTCAAAAACGCCATGCCATCAAGACTACTGGTGTGGTTTGGGAACGCGCTTCGGTAAGAAAACGTACCCGCACCGGTACAGTCTTTATGTGGAATGCTGCCTTACTCACTATCAGCGCCATTGCTGTAGCCAAAATTGCACCCATCCTAAATCCTATTAACCACGAAGCCTATACCCTAACCCATCAAAAAGATAATCAGCTCGAGTTGCAAGATTATGACTATTTGCCTTTTATGACCCAACAAGCTCCAGAGCCTGTACTCACAACATTTGCTAACCCTGATACTATTTCTAAATTCTGTGATCCATCATTTACTAAGATGGCAAGTGCGCTGCCACGCACTTTTGAAGGTGATGCCGATGCTTATACCTATACCAGTCGTTGGTATTTGCGTATGTTAGCAAGGCTTACACCACTCATTCCTTATATTGAAAGTGCCTCTACAGCCTATGACATTCCGCCTAGTTTGCTGATTAAAATCTTCTTAAACGAATCTGATTTAGATCCTTTAGCGATTGGTCCAACCGATGACAAAGGATTATCTCAAGTCACCTCAGATGCCCTGACCTTACTTAAAGGATTATCCACCGATGAAGCCAGTAGGTTTTATAATCCGCATCTCCTACCTGAAACCTTTAGTGTATTTAATCCTGATTTTTCTATTTGTGCGGGGGCTGCCAAAATATCTTGGGCACTGCGTCAACCCGGGGTAGATAATGAACTCGAGGCTTACGCACTTTATATCAATCCTATTGACGGTCTTAAAAACGGTAAAATCAGTGCACAGCACGAAATTCTTACGGCCCAGATTAGTTCTAATGGCCCTAATGATGAAATGACGAAAGTCCTGGCTAATGCCATAGCCGCTTATCGTCAAGAACCTGAAAAACTCACCCAGATAGAACGGGATTTACTGGCTATTTCTGACCGCGTGGTCAAGGAAAATTTAAGCCTCGAGGAAGCCTATAGAGCAGCTTACGCTATCGTTGAAGCCGAAGGTATCAGTGACCAAGAAATGTTCCAACGCTTTTTAACCAGCTATTTTGGTGAAACGGGTTTAAGCCAAACCGCTCAAAATTAATTTATACTATACCCATGCGCTTAAAATGGATGATATTGCTTTTAGCGTTGGTTTCGTGCACGCCGCCCAATACATCTCCTACCCTATCTACACCTGCCAATAAAACTCTAGAACACAACACCCTAGCCGAAGGTCAACCCCTCGAGATTACCTTTACTATTGATGACCTCGAGGATACACCTGATAAACTTATCACCAGTGCCAACTTTGATAAGCCTGATATCCTCACAGCTCTTGCACCCATAAGTTGCCTAGAAAAAACCTGCAAACTAAGTATCCGCTCAGAACGCACACAAGTTGTTGCAGTAAAAATAACCCTAAGTGTTGAAGACACAGCAGGAGCCAAAGCCAGTTCGTCTTTTGATATTATTGTGGCTCCAAAAGAGGTTAGCGCAGCTAGTGAAGGCGATTTGCAAACTATTATTACTCAGGCCCAGGCTGGAGATTCGATTCGCTTAAACTCGAGTGTTCTTAAACTAACAACGCAAATAATGCTTGATAAAGAACTTACACTTTGGGGAATGGGCTTAGATAAAACCTTTTTAGATGCCCAAAATCTTGACCGCATTTTCTGGATACTACCCGAGGCTAAAGTGATGCTTAACGACCTCACCCTGCAAAATGGACAAGCTAAAGATGATGGCCCAACACTGGCCGATGAACCTTTAGGTGGTGCAATTTTTAATGAAGGATTACTGGCACTCGAGCGGGTACGAATTCTAAGCAGTAAAGCTGTGCGAGGTGGCGGTGTGTACAACTATGACACTGGAACCCTCACTGTTACAGAATCCATCATCGGCGAAAAAACCAAAGGCAACTTAGCCTTGCGCAGTGGCGGCGGACTTTTTAATGATTCTGGAACTATGAATCTGTTCAAAACCAATGTTTCTTTTAACGAAGGTGTCGAACGTGGCGGGGGTATCTATAACCACTTTAACGGCAAACTCAATGTAGAAGAAAGTACCTTTGACGCTAATATATCTTGGGACGGCACGGCTATAAAAAACGATAATGATCAAACTGGAAGCGCAACTACGATCATTCGCAAAAGTCTGATTCAAAATCATCAAGCCTCACGGTTTGAAGGTGGGGCTATTTTTAATAGGGGCAAGCTCGAGCTTTATGACTCCACTATCACTAAAAATTCGACCCTGGAAGGTGAAGGTGGTGGCATTTACAGTTTAGGTGCAGGCTCGAGCGTACTTCTGGACAATACTGTGGTTACTGAAAATAGAGCCGAGGGAAATGGCGGCGGTATCACCAACAGTAATTCTGCAAGCACCTTGATTATTCGCAATGGTAGCCAGATTACTGCCAATCAAAGTAAGCTAACTGGCGGTGGGGTCTACAATGAAGGAACTCTGACCATCACTGCCGACTGCAAAATTACAGGAAATAAGGCCAATATCGGAAATAAAGACAGGAGAGGAGGTGGCATATACCACAGAGGAATCTTGGAGGATGCCACCCTAACAATACTAAATGCCATAACCCAAGATAATCAGCCAGATGATATTTATCTGGATAACCCTTAGTGATAACCAACAGGATATTCACGACTCTTTTAAACCCGAAAACGATAGCAGGCCCTCCTTCAGAGTCTTAGAGTCTTACTTTATGTTGACTAACTACCCAATCAAGGTGTATTCTCTTTAAGCATTATCGGGGCGTAGCGCAGCCTGGCTAGCGCACCTGGTTTGGGACCAGGGGGTCGTAAGTTCGAATCTTGCCGCCCCGACCACATCAGAGGTATCATCTATGAACCAATATATTTAGCTTTAAGGTAAGAAAATTGCCAAAAGTGACAATAGATAAGATGATACCTCTGAATTACTAGGGTTTAATAATTACCTTAGTGCGCGGGAGTAGCTCAGTTGGTAGAGCGTCACCCTTCCAAGGTGAATGTCGCGGGTTCGAATCTCGTCTCCCGCTCCAATTAAAGGTATCATCTGTAAAAAGGTGATACCTTTGCCTTTGCAGGCGCAGTATTGTAACGGCATGATGCTATAAAATGAATGCGAAGCATACGCCCTGCTAAGGGCTTTTGCGCCCGTAGCTCAGTTGGATAGAGCAACTGCCTTCTAAGCAGTGGGTCAGGGGTTCGAGTCCCTTCGGGCGCACCATTAAAAAATAGGAAACATTTATCTTCGCAAAAACCTGTCTTGGGCAGAAAATTTGTTTACGACCAGCACCGAACAAAGTGAAACCGAATTTGATGCTATGAAATGAATGCGAAGCATACCTTCTATACGCCCTCGAGATACCGCTTCTTCATCAGCTCAATAACGTCATTCCCTGGCATATCCCAAAGTGCCTGATTAAAAATCTCGCACTCGATAGGACCGTGATACCCTGCGCTATCTACCGCTTCTCTAAATTTACGAAGTTCAATCCAGCCATCACCCATCATGCCGCGACCTTTGAGCACATCCGGCAGTGGGGTTATCCAGTCACAGATATGAAAACCAAAAATATGCCCAGATGCACGTTTAATTTCGTCATAAACACTTGGGTCCCACCAGACATGAAAAACATCTATAACCACACCCACAGGGGTTTGATACTGGGGAAAGGTTTGATTGAGTTTGAGGGCAAAATCATTAGCCTGACCTAAAGTGACAATCACATTGCGGTCAGCAGCGTACATGGGATGTAAGGGTTCAATGCCCAACTTAATACCTCGCTCTTGGGCGTAAGGAATAATAGCAGCTAGACCATCAAAAACCATTTGTCTTGCTTCTGCAATGTCTTTGCTGTGCAAACCGCCGCAGACAAAAACTAGCGTGTCCGTACCTAGGGCAACGCATTCATCAATAGCTCTCAAATTATCGTCAATACGTTTTTTGCGTTCGCTTTCAGTAGCTGATGGGAACATACCGCCACGACACAGGCTCGAGACTTTAAGCCCTGCATCCTTAACCAGTTTGGCACTCTCCAATAAACCTTGGGCAGCCACTTTGTCACGCCATAAACCAATCCAGTTTAATCCTGCTCTAGCACAACCATCCACTGCTTCTTTCACGGTCCAGTTAAAGGTGGTGTACTGGTTTAAGCTAAGCCTCGAGGTATCACGAAAAGCATTCATAGGATTATCTCCTCGAGGTTTTCGACTTTCAAGGTTACCTGAAAAGTCAAACTATGGGGGAACCGTGTAGGGTGCGCCATGCGCACCAAAAGCACTGAACTACTCCAAACGTCGTTTTGCACAAACGTTACCGTTTTGATGCGTAAAACGCATCCTACAAAAACTAAACCCTTTGGCATTAGACAGATATGCTCGAGCTTTTCAAAAAAATTTTCATACGCTCAACAGCTAACTCTGGCTTATCAAGCAAACCGGCCTGATCCGCTAACTTAAAGATATTGACTAAATGTTCCAGTGAACGTTTTGTCTCTAAACCGCCCACCATCTTGAAGTGGTCTTGATGACCATTAAGATAAGCCATGAATACAATCCCTGTTTTGTAATAAAAAGTCGGCGTTTCAAAGATGAGCCTTGAGAGTGGCACAGTCGGCGCAAAAATTGCGTCATAGTTTTTTTCATCTCCAGCCTCGAGGGCTTTCATGGCTGCGGCTGCGGCTGGGGCAATAGCATCAAAAATCCCTAGTAGCCCATGACTAAAACCAACTTCATCACCCTTGATTAAAACGTCATAGTTAAAGTCATCACCGGTATACATTTTGATACTGGAGGGCAATTTGCGACGCATCATGATTTCTTTTTGATCATCAAGTAAGCTCATCTTCATACCGTCAATTTTGCTTGGGTTGTCATGAATGACTGCAAGCATACTGTTCATGGCGGCTTCAAAGTCTGGGCTGCCCCAGTAACCTTTGAGTTTAGGGTCAAACATATCGCCCAACCAATGCAAAATAACCGGCTGCGAAACCTGACTTAAAATATGGCTGTAAACTTTTGCGTAATCATCAGGATTTTTGGCAATAGCCGCTAAGGCCCTAGAAGCCATTAGGATAATTCGCCCACCACAACTTTCGATATACTCGAGTTGCTCTTCATAGGCTCTAATAACGTCATCTAAAGTTAAAGACGTATAGGGCTCTGTCAGTTGGTCGGTACCTGCACCACAAGCAATCTTGCCAGCTACACTTTTTGCTTCAGCTACAGAACGTTTGATGAGCTCTTTAGTGGCAGCCCAGTCTAGGCCAAAACCACGCTGGGCAGTGTCCATAGCTTCGGCTACAGCAAACCCATATCTCCATAAATGATGGCGATAGGCTAGAGTTTTTTCCCAATCGAGAGTAGCGGGTTTGCCTTCACTGTTGTCAGCCTTTGGGTCAGCGACTACATGCACTGCGGCAAAAAGGATACGGCTTTTGAAAGGCTCGTTAGGCGGTTGGTAATTGGCGGGTTCACGCAATGTGTAAGGCTCGAGCTGGCCTTCTTGGTTGGGTAAATTAATATCCATACTCCTCCTTACAGTTTAAGTTCTGGTACATCAAACCATCTGCGCTCAGCCCAACTTTTTAAGCCTAGTTCGGCAAGCTGTACACCTTTGGCACCCTCTAACAAAGTGTATTGATAGGGCGTATCCAAAACCACATGTCTTAAAAAGGATTCCCACTGCATCTTAAAGCCGTTGTCAAACTCTTGATTATTGGGTACATCTTTCCAATCTTGATAAAAATTAATCGGGCTAGGAATATCAGGATTCCAAACGGGTTTTGGAGTCATGCTGCGGTGCTGAATTTTACATTCACGCAAACCAGCTACCGCACTGCCTTCGGTGCCATCTACTTGAAAACTCACCAGTTCATCACGGTAAACACGTGTACACCACGATGAATTTATTTGCGCAATGATGCCGCCCTCGAGTTCAAACATGGCATAAGCTGCGTCATCAGTCGTTGCTTCATAGGGTTTGTTAGCTTCATCCCAACGTTTAGGAATATGAGTTACGCCCAGGCAGTTTACAGACTTGACCTTGCCAAAGATATTATCCAGCACATAACGCCAGTGGCAGAGCATATCCACAATAATGCCGCCACCTTCAGCCTTGCGGTAATTCCAGCTAGGGCGTTGGGCAGCTTGCCAATCACCTTCAAAGACCCAGTAACCAAACTCGCCACGAATAGATAAAATACGCCCAAAGAAACCGCCATCCACCAAACGTTTTAGTTTTTGTAATCCTTGCAAATAGAGTTTGTCATGAACTGCACCATTTTTTACACCAGCTTTAGTAGCAAGGCGGGCTAGCCCCAAAGCATCTTCTAAACTATCAGCGATTGGTTTTTCAGTGTAGATGTGTTTGCCAGCAGCGATAGCCTTTTTGATATTTTCAGCCCGCTGTTGCGTCAAGACAGAATCAAAATAAATCGTGTCCTCAGGATTTGCTAAACACTTATCTATATCGGTACTCCAGCGTTCAACACCAACTTCTTTAGCTAGAGCTTCCATTTTTTTTGCGTCACGCCCTAACAAAATAGGATCAGGCATAAGTTTGTCACCATTAGGCAATAGCAAACCACCTTGTTTCTGAATAGCCTGAATGGAACGAATCAAATGCTGATTCTTTCCCATGCGCCCGGTTACGCCGTTCATGATAATTCCAATACGTTGTGCGGTCATAAAACTCCTTTACGGTTTGATTTATCTTTGTTGATCAGCTAAACCTTGGGCCTGCAAACACAATTCTGCAGCCTTAAAAGCGTGAGTTTGAGTCATGGCATTTTCAGTGCGGTTGAGGCAATCGAGAATAAGTTTGCCAAAAAATGGATAGCCCACTTTACCATTTAAGTCCAGGTGAAATTCGCCTTTACTGTTGACAAGATAAAGATGGTTGCCTGTTCTTTCACGCGCTACATCAATATACTTGCGTAGTTCTATATAGCCCTCTGTTCCTAAAATAATGGTGCGGCCATCGCCCCAGGTTCCAAGCCCATGAGGTGTAAACCAGTCCACTCTAAAATAATTTGAACAGCCGTTATCACCTTGTAAGGTAGCTTCGCCAAAATCCTCGAGTTCGGGGTGGTCGTGGTGATTAAAATTATCTACCCTTGCACTCAAAACTTTAGCATCTTTCACACCACCGTAATAGAGATACTGCTCAACCTGATGGCTGCCAATATCGCATAAAATGCCGCCATACTTTTCCTTTTGATAAAACCAATCTGGGCGTGGATTATGCCCGTGGCGGTGAGGCCCTAAACCTAAAACTTGAATAACACGACCAATGGCCCCAGCTTCAATTAGGTCACCTGCATGAACAGCACTTTCCACATGCAAACGCTCACTGTAATACACCATATATTTTTTATTGGTTTCAATTACTTTTTGTTTGGCCGCCTCGAGCTGGCTTAGCTGGGTAAAAGGAGCCTTATCGGTAAAATAATCTTTGCCTGAGTCCATGACTCTAAGCCCAAATGGTCCACGTTCATTAGGGATAGCAGCACTAGCAATCAGTTTAATGTCTTGTTTCCCCAGAACTTCTTCTTCACTGCCCAAAACCGTAACATCAGGAAACTTTTTTATGAATGTTGCGATTTTTTCAGGGTCATGGTCATAGACATATTGCAAAGTGCCACCAGTTTCCATTAAACCTTCACACTGTCCATAAATATGTGGATGGTCTAAATGCACCGCAGCAAAAGAAAACTCGCCTTTTTGGCAAACGGGTTTAGGAAGTCCTGCGGGTTGAAATGCACTGGGAACATTCATAAGGAAATCTACCATAAACCATTCTTTAGGCTTTGTCCCATTATTGTCGATTGACACATACTGACTAAAAACTCTAAGCCCATCCGTGTGCCACAACTGCTAGTTAAAAATCAAAGAAGTTTCTACAACTCTTCTAAAATCCCCTGCACAACTTTGGTCAAATTTAACTGCTTGCCTCGCTCTAAAGCAGCTTTGAATTCCTTGGCAGAAAGCTGAGGCTTTACAACATCAAGTAACCGCTTCGCTTCTTTTCTTTCATGCCACTGGGTTGCTTTATGATGCAGTGATAAGCTCAGCCACTCGGCGGCTTGTTGAGGCTGCCCCTCTGCCATAGCTAACTCGGCTAGGGGAACGAGGGTAGCAGCTAGGTTAAAGAGAGACTCGTTACGAAGACCAATTTCAAAGCTCTCCCTAAGATATGTACACGCTTGAGCATAGTCACCTAGGGTCGTAGCCACCTTGCCAAGATTTGCCCGAAGACCAGACCTGAAAAAGGTTGCCTTGTCTTCCTCGGGAAGTGCCAACGCCTCCATAAAAAATTTCTGCGCCTTCCCATAGTCACAGCGCTTATAAGCAATTAAACCCATGCAATCTAGGATGAAAGATTCCATTGTGGTTGTGGTTTCAGTGTGTTGTACGAACTTTAGATTTTCTGCTGCTAATTCCTGCGCCTTGTCTAAATCCCCCTTATGAACTAGAAAAAAACTGTAGATATGTAAAAAAACTGCCAGCTCTCCATCTTCAATTTGCCTCATCTCTGCCAGAACTTCGAGGTAAAACCTATCCTTGTTGTAACTATCATCCAGGTCTCTAATAACGTTAGCAAGTTGTACTAAGAGCCCCCTTATTCCTAGAGTATAACCGTGTTGCCTGGCCAGGCTTAGCCCTTTATCAGCAAATGCTTTACTTTTGTCATAGTCACCTGTCATCCAAGCATTATCAGACAGCATCGCCAGACCAGTCACAATAGCTTCGATATCATTCGTTTTGTAGACTATGTCCAAACCACGTTCGATGGTGTGTTGACCTTCTTGGAAATAGCCAAGCTTGGATTGGCAGCCTCCTTTCTCGATAAGCGCACAACCTAAGGCACTATGGTGGGAGGAATTACTAGCATCTAAACCATCAATGGCAATTTCCCAAAGCTCCAGGGCCTCTTGAAAGGTACCTACTATTAAATTAGAAAGTATCTTTCTTAATTCGTTTACTCTGACTTCTCTTACTCCCCACGCCCAGGCAATCCTGAAGTTGGCGAAATCTGGTTTGATAGCTTCCTGAATTTTTCGAGGTGTTGCACCCACTAGAGAAGGAATGACTTGACTCGGATTTTGGAATAGATGCAAATAATACAAGCCATGCTTTTCTTCCATTTGAGCTTTCTCTTCAGGGTCTTCAGCAAGTTTTTCTCGAGTATATTGAATAACGAGTGGATGCTGGCTATAGCGTCCAGTTACCATCAAACTTAAAAATGATTTATCCACCAAACTCGCTAGCACAAGTAAACTTGCCTCTGCAATTTCCAAAGCAGCTTCACGTCTAAAGCCACCTTGAAAAATAGACAACCTTCTAAGAGCGGTTTGCTCATCTTGGGTCAAAAGTTTCCAGGAATGGTCAAAAACTGTCCGAATATTGTGGTGGCGAGCAGGTAGGTCTCAAGACGAAGACTCGAGTAGTCCTATACCTTTCTCAATTTCACTGGCAATGTCAGTGATACTCAGTACCCGCAGCCAACTTGCTGCTATTTCAATCGCTAAGGGCATTCCTGCAACTAAGGTGCAAATACGAGTCACTGACGGAATAGAGTTTTCATCCAAGACAAACTCATGACGACTCTGTTTGGCACTTTGGGCAAAGAGTTTAAGAGCGTCAAACTCCTGTGTGTAAAGATTCTTTTCGTCAGGTACAGCTAAACCCTCGAGATCAAAGATGTGTTCGGCTTGCAAGTTGAGCCGTTCACGAGAAGTCGCTAAAATCTTTAGCTTGGGTAATGCCCCGAGTAGCTCCCGAATAAGCCCAACCCCTGAAAGCAGATGCTCAAGATTATCCAAAATCAATAACAACTCTTTTTCAGCAAGTTGATCAACTAACTGCTCTTTAGGTTCACGCTGTCCAAAAAATTTGATACCGAGTGCATCTGCGATGGTGTAAATCATTTGCTCAGGAGCATTCACCGCAACAAACGAGACAAACCAAACACCATTTTCAAACTGGTCGGTCTGTGTTCTTGCAACTTCAAGAGCCAATCTTGTCTTCCCCATACCACCTGGAGCAACAATGGTCACTAAACGACATACTTTCTCTGCAAGAAGGGCAGCGAGTTTGGTTTTTTCTATTTCTCTTCCCACAAACTCAGTAACTTGATTGGGTAAATTGTGACCTATTTTTTGAGGTTCTGTGACTCGAGTCTTGACTGCTACAGAACCTGTTGTGCTTAAAGGTTTGTCCTGTTGTATAAGGGCGATTAGCTCGAGCGTTCTACCTTCTGGCTCACTGCTTAGTTCATAATGAAGTGTATTTCTAAACGTCGCAAAGATTTCTAGTGCCTCAGTTTTTTGCTTGCCTCTATAAAGAGTCTCGAGATAAGCCCGTAAAATTTCCTCATTTAAGAAGTCAGCTTTGTGAAGCGAAGCCAAAACTTGAGCAGCTAATGCGTAACGTTCAGTCGTTGCGAGTTCATCTGCAAACTTCAAACTCGCTTTACGCCAAGATGAATGAAGTGCTTGCCGTTCCAAAGAAAGCCAGTTATCAAATTCAGTAAGGTTCTGGGGCTGAAAGCCGTGCAAGAGTTCACCCCTGTAAAGCTCGAGTGCTTTCGACCACTTTTCTTCGCTTATTGCTTTGTTGAAACTAGCTACATCTGTCTCTATCTGCCAGCATAAGCGGGTGTCTTCGGTCTCGAGTCCTCCACTATAAGGTAGCCGCCGCAACGAAGTTAAAAGTTGGCGCAAATTAGCCCTGGCAGGTTGTTCGGCACTGTCAGGGTAAAAAAGATAAAGCAGCTCGTCACGATTTATCCAGTCTTGTTTGTAAACAAGATAAAAAAGTAAGGCTCTGGCCTTGTTGAAAGGTGGGTCATGCCAAGTCTCGCCGAGGCGAAACTGCGGCACACCCAAAAGCCGTGCGTAGCTTGTCATCTTGCTCTTATTGTACGCCTTTTGCCAGAAACAATCACACCACAATCACGCTGCAATCACACCTCTTTGTCTAAAGTTGTCCTGAAAAGGAGCTAAACCATGAAACACAAACTAATCGCAATCGTTTTAACACTTCATTTTCTTGTCTCACTTGGCTTTGCCCAAGATGATAAAGCAACGGGAACTGTAACCAACGACGTAACTCAGTCCAGACTGCGCCTAGGCCATTTCGTTCTTGGTGGGCAGAATGTTGACTTGTACATCAATGGGCAGATTGCCATGAATAGCGGTCAAGAACAAGTCAATATTCCGTTTGGCTACGTCAACGGCTATTTGTTTCTTACACCAGGAACCTATAGTGTCGCTGTTGTACCCACCAGTGAAGACATGGATAAAGCACTCATTAGCCCACTCAAGCTGTCCCTCCTCACAGGACACCGCTACAGCTTGCTGATGATCGGACAACTCAAGGATAGGAGCGTCAAACCTCTGCTCATTGACGAGACAGAAGTCGAAACGCAACTTGGCGCAAGCCCTCAAGATTCAGTTTTGATTACCGTGAATAACTTGCTCGGTGCTAACACTATTGACACGATGTGGGATGGTCAACCCCTTGGCAAAAGTGTGCCTTACGGCGGTTTTGAAGCCTCGGTGCAATCAGCAGGTATCCACGCCTTCAAGGTAACGGCGACGGGAACACGAACGGGTAGACTTGTGGACGATAATCGGGGGTTTAATATACCTGGTAAAACCTCCTTGCAAGTTTACGCAGGTCAGTGGCCCTATCCAGGGCTTTGGGAAAAAATCACCACGCCAGGCGTTAGCAGGTTGAACGTCGTGGAGTATTTACAGGGTTTCAGTCAGCAAGACCTGAAGCTCGAGGAAAGCACCTTGTCCTTCGATATTTTTCTATCTGCACTCGAGACTTCTGGACTCAGCGAACAACTTGCAACAGGCGGCTCCTATATTGTGTTCGCACCCGTGGATGAGGCATTTGAGGCACTTCCCAAAGAGCAGTTTGACGCACTGCTGGCTGACCCCGAAGCCTTGAACAATATGGTGCAGAATCACATCATCGAGGCCTTCGTACCGCGTGGTGGTTTTGCAAAAACACCAGGTGGACTTTTGGAGCGGGAGCGCAGCTTTACCAATTTGCTAGGTGAAACACTCCAGATTGGCGACGACTTTATTATTAACGGGGCTTTTATCGGAAGACTAGTTTCCGCCTATGTTGCCAACGGCAGCCAAGCCCACCTCATCACGAAGCTGTTGTTACCATCACCTTAAGCGTTCTAGATTGTCGTGGAACGTTTTTGCATTCTCTAACAGGCAAGTCAATAGAACACACTACGAAAAATATAGACAGAGCAAAACTAGACACACGCAAGAAAAAAGTAACGGCTTTATGAATTTCCTCGGTGCTGATGAGGTGATAATCTCAACAACCGATAGATGCTACCTAGCAACGTTCGGGTCTTTGTATAATGCTTGTGGTTTCTTAAACCCCTAGTGGGTTTTTAGGATAGAGTTGATGGAAGTATGAACAAGCTTGAGCTACAACCCGTCCATGAACTCTGGCAACACTATCAGCCAGAAAAAGCTAAATATGCCTTTAGAGCAAAAACTAGCGAAGAAGCTAGAAGCTGACAACAAGAAACACGCCAAGCCTTTTCTGATACGCTGGGCTTTCAAGATCTTTCTGCACCCCTCGAGGCCACTGTTCTCGAGCAAACCGACAAAGGCAGCTACACCCGTGAAAAACTTTTGCTGCGTACAGCAACACACAGTCTGATGCCAGTCTATTACTAATTCCCAAAAACATCACTAAGCCCGTGCCAACCGTACTTGCGTTTCATGGTCACGGCTACGGTGTAAAAGACATTGTAGGCATTTGGGAAGACGGCACAGACCGAGACGGTGTAGACGGTATCTATAAAGACTTTGCACTCGAACTTTGCAAACAAGGCTTTGCGGTGGCTGCACCAGAGATTTCCTGATTTGGTGAACGTCAAACGGATTTCTCTTATCTTAGCTTTGGACAACAAGCACCTAGTAGTTGTATGCACGCCGCAATGCTAGCTTCACACATGGGTGGCTCTATTGCAGGTATTCGTGTGCGTGATAGCCGCAGACTGATTGATTATCTTGAAACTAGAAACGAATTTGATACTTCACGACTTGGTTCGATGGGTCTTTCTGGCGGTGGCATGGTAGCGATGTTTACGACTTGCGTTGATGAACGTATCAAGGCTTGCGTGATCAGTGGGTATTTTTCGCCCTTTCAGCACAGCATTCATGCTATGCACCACTGTGGCTGAAACTATATTCATAACCTACATCAGCTTGGTGAAATCTATGATTTAGCCAGGCTGATTGCACCACGACCACTATTTATTGAGGCAGGGACGCATGATCCTATTTTCCCTATCAAAGCAGTTCAAGAAAGTGTTGCGAAGGCTCAAAGCATTTACAACATCTTTTCTGCCCAAGAAATCACCACAGATTGTTTTGAAGATCGGCACCACACCCAAGGTAATAAGGCTTATCCCTTTCTAAAAGCAGTTTTATCCAATTTACAGAGGTACATTTAGCAAAAATTGTGCCGTTTACTCAATTCTTTGTCATTACGAGGAATGGAGTTTTTCAATGCTTAGAAATTCATCTTACTCCTTTACTATACGGATTGCTTCGGGGATAGAGCTACGCTAGACATAGTAAGCCTTTATGACACCATTGACTGAGTCCTCCCCTTATATATGACGAAAGGAAGTGACTGTAAAGACTTGACACAAACAAAGCGCATTAACCGTTATAATTAAAAAAATTAAGCATAAAAGGAGAATGTTATGGCATTTACCCTCGAGCTAGGCCAAGCAGCCCCAGCTTTCAAGCTGCCAGCGACAGATAGCAAGACGTATTCACTAGAAGATTTTAAGGATGCAAAAACCCTGGTAGTCTTTTTTACCTGTAACCATTGTCCCTTTGTGGTTGGTTCAGATGAGGTGACCAGAAAAACTGTGGAAACCTTTGCGCCACAAGGTGTAAAGTTTGTTGGCATCAATGCCAACAGTGTCAATACCAATCCTACCGATAGCTTTGAAAACATGGTCAAGCGCATGAATGAGCAACGTTTTCCTTGGCTCTATTTACATGACGCATCACAAGACGTAGCGCGGGCCTACGGCGCACTTCGCACACCACATTTTTTTGTTTTTGATGACAAGCGAAAACTTATTTATACCGGCAGAGGCGTTGATAGCCCCAAAGACACCTCAAAAATGACCGTCAATAATTTAGAAGCAGCCCTAAAAGATCATCTTGCTAGCAAGTCCGTTACTGAACCCTTAACCAATCCTATTGGTTGCAATGTGAAATGGGATGGACAAGATGCCCACTGGATGCCACCCGAGGCTTGCGATTTGGTTTTGGGAACCTAGAAAAGTCGCACACATCAACAAGCACTTACAAAGTTAACGTTCTGGAAATCATTCGCAAAATTTTCAACCCTTCGGCAAACTCAGGGCAAGCCTTCAATCCATTCGACAAGCTCAGGACAAGCCTTCAATCTTTAATCTTCAATCGCTTTATCCGGGAGGAACAATGGCAATTCAACATAAACGTTTAGGCAAACACGGTGTTTTGGTCAGTAACATTTGTTTGGGGACTATGAATTTTGGCTGGCATACCTCAGCAGAAGAAAGTTTCAAAATTATGGACAAAGCCCTCGAGCTAGGCATCAATTTTTTTGATACAGCCGATGTGTATGGGCGTGGTGGCCAGCAGGGAGACACTGAAATTATTTTAGGAGACTGGTTTGCTTTAGGCGAGGGCCGGCGTGATGCAGTTGTCTTAGCGACCAAAGTTTATAATCCTGTGACCCGCAAAGAAAATCGGGCTGAACCCAATACCGATGCACGCAACTTATCAGCAATGAAAATTAAAAAACACTGCGACGGAAGTTTAAGACGACTGCAAACAGATTGGATTGATATTTATCAGATGCACCACATTGACCGCGCGTGCCCCTGGGATGAAACCTGGCAAGCCTTTGATGCTCTAGTCAAGCAAGGCAAAGTGGTTTATGTTGGCTCGAGCAACTTTGCCGGTTGGGATATTGCCACTGCCTGTCAGGAAGCCTCGAAACGTGGCATGACGGGTTTAGTGAGCGAGCAGAGCATTTATCATCTCAATAATCGCATGATTGAACTCGAGGTGATTCCAGCCTGTGAACACTATGGGCTAGGGCTTATTCCCTGGAGTCCTTTGGCAGGCGGTTTGTTAGGTGGTGCATTGGGCAAAATTGACAGTGGTCGCCGCATGAGCGAAGATTTTCTAAAGCAGGTTGAGGCAAACCATGACAAGCTCGAGCAGTATGAAGCCCTTTGTAAAGACATGGGTGAAGAGCCTGCAACAGTTGCACTGGCCTGGTTATTGCATAACCCAATTGTTACTGCGCCCATTATTGGGCCGCGCACGTTAGAGCAGCTTGAGAGCACGATACGAGCTACGGAGATAACGCTTGATGATGAGGTAATCAAAAAGCTAGATGCTTTATTTCCTGGGCCAGGCGGCGATGCACCTAAGGCTTATGCCTGGTAAGAAAACCGTGGTTTGGCTAACAGGGTGTGGCTAACGTCGCCCTGGGTTAGGCAAAAACATCAGTCAATGCCACCATTTTTCGTGGTAATTCAGTGGTCACACACCAGAACAGCCAGTATTTGGCTTTTTATGATGCTGATGGTTTTATGGTTTTAGGCCATAGATTCGTAAAATATTAACTAACTCAAGGCTGTGATTAAATCTTCTCGAGGGGGTGAAAAAATATCTAGCAATAAACTTTCCTCATGGGCGCGAACACCGTGTATTACATTGCTAGGTATAACAATCATCTCGCCTTCTTTTAGCTCATGGGTTTCATCTCCCAGAAAAAAGGCCATGCGGCCTTTGAGTAACCTAGACACTTGTTCATGTGGATGTGAATGTTTATTACCTTCTGCACCTGCTTCAAAACGCACTTCCATCGCCATCATATTTTTACCACTAGCAACCATTCTGGGTGTTACGCCTGCTTCAGCAGGTTTCCAGTTTCTGATCATGAATATCTCCTTTATTGCTGTAGTATAAAGCCATGACGTATCAGGAACGCAAACAGCACAGGAGTTTTAATGCTTTTGTTAAAACTATTCTGAGTAGCAAAGTTACTTGTGACGGATTAAACATTCAATATGTTTCACCTTCATTAGGCGAGCTAAGTTTTGGTTGGGCAAAATCTCTTATTGTGAATGTGCAGGAAGTCCAGATTCACCACTATCAACGTTTTGACAATCCTTATATTCAAACAGAATTTGGCAAAACGACTTATCTGATTCGGCATAATGGTAAAGTGTTAAGAATCTGATTCTACGTTTGGATAAGGCAGCTTGTCATTCTGAGTGCCTTGAGTTTAAGGAGAAATCTATGCAAACCGTTGCCAGTCAATTTGCTTTACAAGGGCAAGTCATGTTTTTACCAACTGATAATCATCAAAAGATCATAGACTTTTATGAAGGAGTGCTAGGACTCGAGCTAGTCCGTGACCAAACACTGTGCCGCATTTATAAAACAGGACCTACCAGCTATCTAGGTTTTTGCGAGCGTGGTTATAGTATTCCTACAGATTACCGTGTGGTCATCACCCTGCTTATAGATGATGTTGATGGTGTTTACAAACTGCTTAAAGCCCGCAATATCGCCACTGAAAGTGAACCTGAATTGAGCGAACGCTTTAATGTCTATCAATTTTTTCTTCGTGATCCAAATGGTTATTTGGTTGAAATACAAAGATTTATTGAACCTCTTAGCTGAATTCGGGAGTTGGCGACTCACAGTTGGTTGATTCAAGGTTTAAGAATAAACTACAACCCGAGGCAGAGCCTCGGGGTATTGAGAGGAATCTAGCAAACTTTGCTAAAGGCTCGTTTGCATTGATACCAATTCTTTTCGAGGCAGGGCCTCGGGGAATTTGACCCATAAAGATTAAAAGTTTCATGGACTTAGTTTAGCAAAGATACTTTGGTCAAATCTTGATAGTGTGTTGATACAAACTATCTTCGTTGCCTAATAACTGACGCAAAACAGAGCAAACACTAAAACCTGTCCAGGACAGTAAATCTAAGGCTGAGTTTATTTATGACCAGATGCTACCTGCTATAGCTTTAACAAATCATCAACCTCAATAAGCTGTTTGGTTTCTAAAGAGCGGTTGGCAGCAATACCCAAAAGAATTGAGGCTGCTCCGTCAATATGTGAGGCGGCGCGGTTAAACTTATCATAGGGTGGATTGGGGTGAAAAATTTGCTCGAGCATCACCGGGTCTGCACCACCATGTCCACCTTCTGCTGCAGATATGGTTACATCATAGGCTGACTTGAACATTGGGAAGACCTTGAGTTTGGTTTGCTTAAAAGAACTCTTGCTGGCACTAAGGTCGCGTGCTTTCTCTTCTTTGAGGTGCTCCACATTTTCAATAACCTCGAGTTCAACCCGGCCTTTATTACCGGTTATAGCGACTTTCATTCCTTCCCAAGGGCTAAAGGCCACTAAGTTATATGACAAAAGCGCACCATTTTTATATCTGGCGGTCACATTCATGGTGTCTTCAATAGTAATAGGTTCATCAAAAACATTGCGGTCACGCAAGTATCCAGTTTCTTCTTCGGCATCAAGATAAAGACCTTTCATGGCTTCATTTTTATCTAAGAACAGAGCAAAGGGGTCATGGGCGGCTTCAGCTTTACCCGTATAGCGTTCATAGCTATAGTGCTCACCCCTGGCCTCTGCATTAGCTTTGCCATAAAAAAGTAAATCGCCCATCGCAAAAACTTCTTTAGGATAGGAGGCAATCCACCAGTTAATCAGATCAAAATGATGCGTGGCCTTGTGTACAAATAATCCACCTGAATTATGCTTTTCACGGTGCCAGCGACGAAAATAATCAGCACCATGACTGGTATCTAACAGCCACATGAAATTAACGCTTAAAGGTCTGCCAATTGTGCCGTCCATAATCAGTTCACGCAGTTTGGTATAAGCTGGAGCGTAGCGATAATTAAAAGTGACACGCAAAGATTTTCCGGTGCGCTCAATGGCGGCAAAAATAGCTTTCGCCTTGACCTCATCGGTGGTCATGGGTTTTTCACAAATTACGTCACAACCTAGTTCCATGGCCCTGATGATGTAGTCATGATGGGTAGCGTCCATAGTAGTTACAATAATGCTGTCGGGTTTGGTTTCAGCAATCATCTTATCGAAATTTTTGGCTAGATAGGTGGGCAACTGACGGTGACCGTTTTGCTCGAGCTGTTGGTTATACCAATTCATGCGGGTCTGGCTTAAATCGCAAAAAGCAACCAACTCAGCATGTTCCTGAAAGGTTTGGGTGATGGCATTCACAAACATACCTGCGCGGCTTCCTGTTCCTATAAGAGCGTAGCGTTTTATCATGGACTCCATTTTATCCTATGAACTTAGCTTGAGGCTTTAAGTCCAGCCGCTTTATAGATCTCGAGCACTACCTCTAAGCTTCGCTTTCCCTCAAACCCAGTTATCAAAGGTGGCCTATTATCTCGAATCGCTGCAATAAAATCTTTTAGAACCTCAATATGTCCAGTGGGTTTAATGCCTCTTGGGTCACTACCCGAACCTGCTTCACTATTTAAGGGTGCTAAAGGCTGAACACGCCCGGGTTCACTTAGCGACCAGCTATGCACTATTTCACCAAGAATTTGAATGCCACCTTTGCTGCCATAAACCTCGAGCCGATGAGGAAATCCTGGTGCAGCAGTCGTCGTGGCAGTAAAGGTGGCCATAGCCCCACTCTCAAATTGCAGTGTAGCCACCAGCGTATCTTCCACTTCGATAGTGTGTTGCAAAGTGTCAGCTTTAGCTGTGATTGAAATAGGGCGACCCAAAAACCAAAGGAGCAAATCAAGCAAGTGAATCCCCTGATTCATAAGCACGCCACCACCATCCAAGGCCCAGGTCCCGCGCCAGGCAGCTTGGTCATAATAGGCTTGGGTTCGCAAATAGGGCATGGTGACAGCAGCAAGACTTATTTTTCCTAAATCACCAGCCTCGAGAGCGACTTTAACTTGCTTAAATACAGCTTCACAGCGACGTTGCAAAACTACACCAAGCTGAACATCTGCATCTTGGCAAGCCTTGATCATGGCATCGGCATCAGCAAGGGACAAAGCCATAGGTTTTTCCACTAACACATGTTTACCGGCTTTGGCTGCTGCGATAGTTTGGGCTGCATGTTGACCACTGGGGGTGCAAATGATGACCACTTCGATATCTGGATGTTCGAGTATGGCTGCAAAACTTAAACAGGGTACGGCAAAACGTGTACTTATCTCGGCAAATTTGTCGGGGTCGTGATGTCCTACCGCAACTAATCTAGCTCCATTAGCAGCGATGGACACACGGTGATACTCGGCCACCATACCTGCTCCTAAAATGCCAACCCCCAGACTCATAGCCTGCCTGCTTTCAACTCATCTAGTAATTCATGATATGACTGCCCATCTAAAGGCAGGGTAATAGTATTTTTGGTAAAACTCGAGTACACCATAGCATTAGCCAGCTCAAGGGATTTGCGAGCTTCATCGCCCGAAACCAGCAAAGGTGTCCCTTGCAAAATAGCCTGATGAAAATGTTGATAAACCTCGACATGCCCAGCTTTCGTTGGGGGCAAACTAACCTCGAGAGGTTTTTGTGCAGGGGCTTGCCAGAGATTTTTGCTTTCAGCAGCAAACTGCTCGAGTGGCGACTCAAATAAACTGACGCTTAAAGTTCCCTGATGAACACGCATCACACCGCCTGTTCCTACTAGCTCGAGGCGTTCATCGCGTCCAGCTTCGGCTGTTGAGGTATGGAGTGACCCGAGACATCCACCACCCCACTCGAGCATAGCTTGCACCGTATCCTCAACTTCAATATCATGAAGTTGGGTGCGCGTCCAGGCCACAACACGTTCCGGCATTCCAACTAAATAACACAGCAAGTCAAGGTTATGACAGGCCTGATTCATCAAGACACCGCCACCTTCCCCGCGCCAGGTGGCCCGCCAGCTACCAGATGCAAAATAGGCTTTAGGGCGAAACCAATCCACCACCATATCAACATGTTGTAAACGTCCTAATTGCCGAGATTCAAGTATTCGTTTGGCTACTTGCACCTCCGGGCGAAACCTCTGCTGAAAATTCACGGCCAGAAGTTTTCCTGTTGCTTTAGACGCAGCTATCATTTCATCAGCTTCCATGATGTCCACGGCCATAGGTTTTTCTACCAGAACATGAAGGCCTGCTTTCATACAATCTATGGCCAACTCAGCGTGCAAGGGATGGGGTGTCAGAATGACAGCAACATCTGGCTTAGTCATTCTGAGCATGTCTTTATAATCAGCAAAATATGGACATTTGAACTCTTCAGCGCGTTGTCTTCCTATTTGTTGATTGATATCTGTCGCGCCAACCACTTCAACTGTTTCCAAAGCTAGCGCGTCGCGGTGCATACCTAAAACACCAGCACCGATGCCGATGACTACATGTTTAAGCTTCATCATTTAGCTCTGCGAGAATAGATTTGATGTAATTCAGATTGTAATGCAGGCTCTCTATGGCTGGTCGTGAACCACTAAAATCTTCCATCACTAGCCAGCCATCATAGCCAAGCCCCAATAAAATTCTCAAAAAAGCTTTCATATCAACAATGCCGTCATCTATAGGAGCCCAATAGGCCTGCCAACGCCCTTCAGATTTTTTGTAAGCTGCATTTTTTAAGTGGACATGCGCTAGATAAGGCCCTAAAAGTTCTAAGCCCATTTTATGTTGTTCGTAACCTTCTAGCACCATATTCCCTGGGTCATAAATCACGCCAATATAGGCAGGGTCAAAGTGAGAAACAAAACGGTGAGTGAGCGAGGCACTTGAGGTGATGAGTCCTTGATGCGTTTCCACCAAAGCCTTGAGGTGATACTTTTTGGCCAGTATTTCTACCTCTTGGAAAAACTCGAGCGATGTATTAAAGGCAGCAAAATAATCTCCTTGATAAGCTGCTGTATTGATACGCAAACAGGCCACACCAGCTTGGTTTGCAAATTGCATGGCTGCTTCAACGTGTGCTAAGTCACCTGGGCCTAAGTAAGTTCCCAGATTGCAAATTTTAAGATTTGATTCATGGGCCAAGCGTTTAGCCAATAAGGCATGTTCGGTAGTTGGTTCTAGGGTACACAGATTATTTCCCCAATACGAAGGTCTCTCCGTGCGACGTTCTGGTGCTACTGTTGTGACGCGCCACTCTACGCCGTCATAGCCTGCTTTTGCCAGTGCAGTAACTGCTTCTTCAGGCTTAAGGTCTGGCAACATGACGGTAAAAGCAGCAAATTTTAGTGACATACACATCTCTTATTCCATGCAAAATTTCCTTGATATACATCCCTACCACAAAGCATAAATCTTGAAACAAAATCAATAGTCATAAAAACTTCCTCATTTTCTAACAACCTGGCCTGCCTTTATTTGAATACGGCATTAACTCTTGACACTACCTAGTATAGACTCTATAGTCTGATAAGGAAACCTATGCTATCTCCTGATCGCCTGTTCTCTCCCCTACCTGCACAACGACAATTAGCCAGAGACCTCTACAACACTATTAAAAATTTACCCCTAGTTTGTCCGCATGGTCATGTCAACCCGGCCTTGTTAGCTGATAAAAATGCAACCTTTGGCAACCCTGCTGAATTATTGGTCATTCCAGACCACTACATTTTTAGAATGCTCTATAGCCAAGGGGTGAGACTCGAGGATTTAGGCATACCCAGCCAAAATGGCAGCTCGGTTGAAACCAATCCCAGAAAAATCTGGAAACGGTTTGCTGAACATTTTTATTTATTTCAGGGTACGCCTACAGGGCTGTGGCTAAAAGATGAACTGGCAAGTGTCTTTGGTATCAAGCAAGACTTAAATGCAGACACCGCCGATGTTATTTATGACGAACTCGAGCATAAACTTTCTTTAGCAGACTATACCCCCAGAGCCTTGTTTGAACGCTTTAACATTGAAGTCTTGTGTACCACTGATGCCGCCACCGATAACCTAGAGCATCATCAATCCTTAAAAAAAGAAGGCTTTACCAAGCTCCAGCCAACCTTTAGACCCGACGCGCTCATCAATTTAGATACAGCGAATTGGCGACTTCACCTCAACACATTATCTGAAATATCTGCTCAAGACATTGGTAACTATCAACAGTTTATTGCTGCCCTCGAGCATCGCCGCACATTTTTTAAGGCCATGGGTGCAACCGCTACTGACCATGCCAGCTTAAGTGCAAATACTGAGCCTCTTACACAAGCTGAAGCTGAAGCCGTGTTTGCTCGAGCCTTATCCAATACCTTACACACAGATGACCCTTCACGCTTCAAGGCGCATATGCTCTTTGAAATGGCGCGTATGAGCAGCGAAGATGGTCTGGTCATGCAATTTCACGCAGGGAGTTACCGCAATCACAACAGGGCTTTGTTTGAACGCTTTGGCCCAGACAAGGGCGCAGATATTCCTGTGCAAACACAGTGGACACGTGAACTTTTCCCCCTCTTAAATGCTTACGGCAATCATCCAAACTTTAGAATGATTTTATTTGTTTTAGACGAAAGCAGTTATAGCCGTGAAATGGCCCCTTTGGCAGGTCATTATCCTGCCTTGCGCCTGGGGCCGCCTTGGTGGTTTTTTGATTCGGTCAAAGGCATGGAAAGATATTTTGATCAGGTTATTGAAACCGCAGGTATTTATAACCTGGCTGGTTTTAACGACGATACCAGAGCCTTCGCCTCAATTCCTGCTAGGCATGATGTCTGGCGCAGAGTAAGTTGTAACTGGCTGGCCGGCGAATGTTTGAAACATGTTATTACTGAAGACGAGGCTGCCCAAATCGCCTACCAACTCGTCTATGGGTTAGCCAAGAAAGCCTATCACTTATGACCAAATCTGATTTACAACACAGCTTAGGCCCAGCATTTATCGCTGATTCTTATATAGAGCAGCAAGGGCTCGAGCTATGGCTCGAGCGTCACGAAAAGCTTTCACTGGTCATTCAGGGCAAACATCATTTGCAAGGTCAGCCTATCACTCTCCCTGATGGCAGCCAGGCTGCGCGCTGCATCTTAAGCGATCAAAACGCCGAAAAGCTGGCTGCACATTTACCACACTTAAATCCTCAGCCACTAGGCAAACACAAATCCTTTGGCTTTGGTGACCGCTTAGGCTGTGCCACCCCCGGTCACATCAGCGCACTTCGGCAGGTGAAAGCAACAGGTATTCAGAAAGCAAGTATTCAGCCTATTCTGGCCCAGCAATCGGTACGCGAAAATACCCGCATTGGACGCACGCCCTACGAAGTGATCAACGCTGCGCGCTGGGGAATGCTCGAGATGGGATATAAAAATCCTTGGGGAGCCGATGCTGACCATGTTAAGAGCAAAGATGATGTAGCAGGCTTTGCTAGCGCAGGGTATACCTTTTTCACGATTGACCCTAGTGATCATGTGGATAATCAGGCTGAACAGGATTCAGTCAAGACGCTGCACGAAAAAGTAGCAGCCCTTCCCTGGGTTTTACTCAACACCAGTTATGCTCAACTTAAAAAAGAGTATCTAAGCGGCCCTATTCAGCTAGTGAATGCACCACTGAGGTTTTCTGAAGCAGACCTCCTTAAAGCTCTAGCTAAATATGGCCGAGCCCTGCTGCACACCCTCGAGCTTAGCCAGCATATTCAATCTGCTCTGGGCAAACCCTTTGATTTAGAAATGTCTGTGGATGAAACTGACACACCCACCTCGGCACAAGAACATTACTTTATCGCCAATGAGATGTTGCGCCGCAATATCTCATTGGTTAGTTTGGCCCCACGTTTTGTGGGCAAGTTTCAAAAAGGTGTGGATTATATTGGCGACCTCAAAACCTTTGAACAAAGTTTGGCTCAACACGCCTCCATCATGAAGCACTTCAATTCTTATAAACTTAGTATTCATACTGGCAGTGACAAATTCAGTCTCTATCCTATGATTGCCAAGTATTGCGGTGATTCGCTGCACGTCAAGACAGCAGGAACTAGTTATCTCGAGGCTTTGCGGGTTTTTGCTACCAGTGACCCCCAACTTTTTAGAGATATTCTGACCCTTTCACAACAGGCCTTTTGAAAAAGATAAAAAAAGTTATGCCCTGGATTGTAAACCCGAGCTGGTTCCTGCTGAATCTTATCTAAGCGACCAGGATTTACCTGCCTTACTCGAGCAATTTGATAGCCGACAACTTTTGCATGTCAGTTTTGGTTCAGCGATTACCGCTTTTAGAAGTCGTATCCTTGAAAGTCTGAACAATAATCATCTGGCTTATCAAAAGGCCCTCAAGTCTCATTTTGGTAAGCACCTGCAACCCCTAGATATATCTAGTTAACCTGTTGCTATTTAACCCGTTACTATTTAACCCAGTGCCACTCGAGTCCCTCAATACCCTCACTAACTCGAGCCAGTCCTGGAAAGCCAAGATGGGCTCCAAACATGAGTGCCTTGGTTTTGAGACTGCGCGCGATAAGCCGTTTGTTACTTTTAATCAGTTCTTCTGGATAGGAATCAATAAAGGATGGCCAGTCATATTTTATTTGCAAAGGATGCCTGAGGCTATCTGTAACATGAATCAAAGTCTCACCCCCTGAGCTTATTTCCAATGCAGTGTGATCACTGCGGTGACCCGTAGCATCTAAAAGCTTAAATCCAGGTAAAAATTCTTCTTCAAAAGCAATGGGGTTGAGTCGGTCTTTGATTTGAGGTATGACTTCATGAGCGAATGTACGGCGTGGTTGCGCTCGAGCCTTTAAGGCCTCTGCATCAAGACTATTGCGAAATAATTTGATAAATTCTTCAAACATGCCTTCTTGTTTGGTGGGTTCAGTCCAGGAGGCAAACATCTTTTGTGATAAAAAAAATTGAGCCTTAGGGAAATTCAACACACCCCCAATATGATCACGGTCACCATGTGTAAGAATAACCGTATCAATATCATTGGCGGTTAACCCAAGCGTTGCCAGACTATTAAGAAGTTCCCCTTGCCCTGTACCTGTATCAACCAGAATATGCTTTTTGGCCTGTTTAATATAAAGGCAGTTAAACCCAACTTGAAATTTATCATCTGGGTTGAGTGCTTGAAAACCAGAATCCGAAATGCTGGGAAAAACTTCTTTTAAGGTAGAGGTACTGCCATTATCATATAAACTGGCACACTCGAGGTCACCAAGACTGAAAGGATAACTTTGCATGGGCTAAGTTTATCTTATTCAAACGAACGTTTGAGAATAAACCTAAACCGACTGGCACTCTCTAAAACCGTTATCACTTCCCAGTTATAAGAGCCAGCGTGATTAAGAATCTGGTTTAAGGCTTCATCTTCAAAACTTGCTACCTTCCCAGTAATCACTTGTCCTAAATCAACAAGGTTGTCATGGGGACCAATGATGCCAAAATTCCCCACCCAAAAGAACTGCTGGGATTCGTAATCTAAAACCAGAGTTGAGTATTCAAAGGTACGTGGGTCTACATCGCGTTCAGTAGTCTGGGCAAGTCCAATACTTATGAAGAATAGCGACAACAAAAACAGCTTTTTCAAAATAGCCTCCTAAGGATTCAAGAATACTCTATAGCATTAAGGGCTGTCTGGTAACATGACCGAGATCCCAGTTTCATGATAGCCTTTGGATTATGGCAACCAACGTTACAGTCATGGATCACCCCCTTATTCAACACAAACTCTCCATTTTGCGCGACGAAAGTACCACTGTGCGTGATTTTAGAGCCCTATGCACAGAAATTACTATGTTGATGGCCTTTGAGGCCATGCGAGACTTACCCCTCGAGTCTGCCGTGGTCAAAACCCCTGTTGCACCAGCCAATGTCAAGCGTCTGGCAGGTAAAAAACTGGCCTTGGTAGCTATTTTGCGGGCAGGGTTAATTATGACTGATGGGATTTTGAACTTAGTTCCCAATGCTCGAGTTGGGCATATTGGGCTTTACCGTGACCATGACACCCTTAAACCCGTCGAGTATTTTCGCAAACTGCCCTCAGATATTCCTGAAAGAGATGTCTTTGTCTTAGACCCTATGCTAGCTACTGGTGGTAGTGCTGTAGCAGCTATCGATATTCTCAAAAGTTTAGGCATCAAGCACCTTAAGCTGTTGTGTATTATCGGCGCACCCGAAGGCGTTAAAGCCATTCATGCTGTTCACCCAGATGTCCCTATCATTTTGGCTGCCCTGGATGAAAAGTTAAATGAGAAGGGCTATATCGTGCCTGGTTTAGGCGATGCCGGAGACCGCATTTACGGAACCAAGTAGCCGAGTGTGATGTGTAATATAAGCTATAACAGTAAAACTCTCATCAAATTTGTCGGTAAAAAGGTAAGATAGACGAGTGCGCGAGACGATTATTCGCTACTTTCCCTTAATTAGTTTGACTTTTTTAACCTCTTTTATTGGTGTTATTTTTCTGGTTCCTAAAATCCGTGATTTTGCCGTCAAAATTGGAGCCCTCCAGCATGGGGGTGGCAGACGTATTCATAATGGCTCTGTACCCAATATAGGTGGTATAGCCATTTTTTCGGGTTTTCTAATAGCTCTTCTTTTAGGCAGTATCCTTGGACCCGATTTATTAGATAATTACCGTGTAGAACTTTTAGCCATTGTGCTGGGTGCGGCCCTAATGACCCTGATTGGGTTTATTGATGATATGTGGGAGATGTCTCCAGCAGCACGGTTATCAGCGCAATTTATAGCCGCCGGCATTTTGGTAGTAAACGGCGTAAAGGTTGATTTTATTACCAATTATTTTAACTTAGACTATGTTTATTTTAATGAAACAGTCAGTATTTTAGTGACCCTTTTATGGGTGGTTGGCTTTACCAATGCCTTTAACTTTATTGACGGGCTAGACGGGCTTTCTTCGGGGTTAGCAACTATCTCGAGCCTTTCTTTATTAGCTGTAGCCTTACAATTCCCTGATCGTGGTGCAGCAATTTTACTTCTGGTGGCTTTAGCGGGGGCTTCACTAGGATTCTTACGTCACAATTACAGCCCAGCCAAAATTATTATGGGTGATTCCGGGGCTTACATGCTGGGCTATGTTTTGGCTGCGGTAAGTATTTTGGGTGCTTTAAAAGTACCCGCAACAGTTACAGTGGTTGCGCCTATTTTGGTTCTGGCCTTGCCTGTACTCAATATCACCCAGGTCACACTTAGACGCATTTCTCGAGGGGTCAATCCAGCAGTGGCTGGCAACGACCACTTGCATGATATTTTGCGCCTTAGAAGTGGATCAAAAAATATCGCTGTGATTGTTTTGTGGATTGCAGCTTTAGGACTTGGTACTTTAGGTATGATGCTTTCTAATACGCCACCTTTACTTATTTACCTGACTATTATCTCCACTATTTTGTTAATGGCTGGGGTTTGTTTATGGCGTTACTTAGAGGTTAAACGTGAACAGCTTAAAAGTGCTTAATCTGCTAAAGTATGGCAGGTAACATCTGTCATGACCCGATTTTCAAACGTAAACGCCGTCCTAGACAGTCTTTATAACCTTTGATTGGGGTCAACCTTTTTGAAACCTGCTATAGTCCTAATCATCCCTCATTGAGTCATATCCAAATATTGAAAGGAATTTTAATGAAACGAATTTGTGTGGCCTTTGGTACACGTCCTGAAGCCTCAAAAATGGCACCGGTTATTTATGCTCTGCAACAGCAACAAGGACTCGAGCCGATCATATTAGTCACTGGTCAACATCGCCAACAGCTTGACCAAATGCTAGATATTTTTTCCTTAAAACCAGATGCAGACTTAGATGTAATGCAAGCCCGGCAAACCCTGCCAGATTTAATGGGGCGCATCGTCCCGGCTGCAGCCCAAAAACTTAAAGAATTAAAAACCGATTATGTCTTGGTACATGGCGATACCTTAACTACATTTGCTGTTGCCCTAGCAGCTTTTTTTGAAAATATCCCAGTAGGTCATGTAGAAGCAGGTTTGCGCTCGTTTAGTATGCGCGAACCCTTCCCCGAAGAGGCTAACCGCCGCCTGACCGATGTTTTAACCGATATTGATTTACCACCTACTAGTTGGGCCAAGAAAAATCTTCTAGCTGAAGGCAAACTTGACGACAATATGGTGATTACTGGTAATACCGCCGTAGACGCTGTACATCATGTCCTTGACCGCGCACAGTTGCCAGCCCATTTACCCAAAGAAAAACTGGTCTACATCACCATGCACCGCCGCGAAAACTTGCCCATGATGACAGGACTAGCTGAAGCTATTGCCAGTGCAGCTAAAACTCATCCTGATTATACGTTTGCCTATCCTGTTCACTTAAACCCTGCCGTGCGTGATGCGGTCTACCCTGCTATGAAGGATATACCCAACATTATTCTGGATGAACCCTATGACTTTTTGACATCTTTAGCGGCCCAAAAACATGCTGAACTGATTATTACTGACTCGGGCGGAATTCAGGAAGAAGGAACAGCTTTGGGTGTTCCAGTAGTGGTTTTACGCAATGTCACCGAAAGACCCGAAGGTGTAACAGTGGGCGCACTCAAACTAGCCGGAAATGAACCCAGTGAGGTTAAGAAGGTATTACTCGAGCTTTTAGGCGATGATGAAGCTAGAGCCTCTATGCGCGTAAAACGCAACCCCTACGGAGATGGTAAAGCAGGTATAAGAGTTGCTCAAGCAATAGCTTGGCGTTTTGGGCTGGGGGAAAAGCCTAAAGATTGGATAGCTTAGCTTTTAGAGGAAATATAGCAGGTTAATACCCACTATATAAAGCTTGCTTCATGTAGAACTAAGAATTGTGTAAGACTTCACAGCGTACACTACTTGTATCGCAACGAGCCCCAAACTCCCGTACTGGCGGCCTCTTAGGAGGTGTTTACATGAGCTGGAGTCTTATAATCATTTTTGTTACCACCTTGGTAAGTAGTCGTCACTGAAAAAGTCCCATTTTATGTTTCACGAAGTCCCCAAAGGGTCAAGAGCAAGAGCTTTAAGAAGTTTAGTAAAATTGAAAGCTGCGGCTGAGAAGATAACGTTTAAGGCATCCCCCAGTGAACCCTTGAGACGATTACGGTCTAAACGTTTGTTGTCTTTAAGATGACCAATGGTAGGTTCAATAGCGGCACGACGTTTGAGCCACTTCCAAAGACTTTTAGGAATAGTCCCTCGTCGTTTTGGGTCAACATGAACTTCACAGTCACCATTGTAATCATGTTTTTTGTAAGCAGCATCGGTGTAAGCGTGTTGGGGTGTTTTGCCTGTTAAACGCTCAGTTTGTTCAATAGTTTGCTTGAGAGTATGCCCATCATAAGGATTACCTGATTTGGCATTAGCTGCGACAAGCCAACCCCCTTGGCTAGTAGCTGAGACAGAGACCTTACAGCCAAATTCATAGCGTTTGTGGACTTTGCCTTTAGCAATACATTCAACTTCAGGAGCATGGACACTGTAGAGCTTGTTCTTATCATCACGTTGCTGCTTTTCTAAACGTTTTGCTAAATCGAGTAAGTTCTTTAAGGCTGGACCTGGTTCTGAACCTTTGCGATCAATATCTCGAATGGTTCGACCAAGTAGGGTTTTGAGCTTTTTGGTGCAAGCTGTCGCACGTTTATAGTGCTGAGCATGAGCGTAACGACTTTGCTGGAATAAGAGTTGCTGGCCTACCCGTTTGTAACTTTGCCTTAGTTTGACACCATCCTTTCGGGCTTCTTTGACTAAGCGTTCTCGCATCCTGTCATACAATCTGGCATCGGTCGGAAAACGAATATGTTTCTCTTGTACCGTGGTGTCTACATTGACCCGCTCGAGTTGTCTGGCTTTGATGATGCTTAACCTTAAGCCTGCTGTCAAAGTCTCTTTGAGAAGTAGCTCTGCTCCTTTTTCGCCGATACGTTTACGCCAATTAGTCATACTTGATGGATCAATAGGCAATTCATGCTCAAAATAGATCATGCCACTGAAATACTGCCAGTACGGATTCTCTATCCACTGAGCAACCACCGCTTCATCACTTAAATCATGTTGGTATTTCAAATAATGTAAGGCCACCATCAAGCGGGTACTTACCCCTGGTCTGCCTAGATCGCTGTAGTAACCCCCGAATGTCTCATCAAATGTTTGCCACTGGATTTCTTGGCTCAGGATTACTAAGGGATGTTTCGAGTTTACTAATCCATTCAACGGATGTCTGATGGTTTCTGTTTCTTTTGCTGGATTCTCTTGGGGGCTAGGGCGTGGTTTCATACCCAAGTATTGCAAGGTTTCTCCTACTTTTCTATCATTCCCTTGCAATGTTTTTCCTGTCTTATGCCTATTTCTTTATGCCCCGTTTGGCTTCCCTGGCTTTTTCAACATCGACTAATTATCTCTGGAATTGGCATCATTAATGCTTGGTTATCCCACAAGCAATTTATGCAGTACCTTGATAGGGATTCTACAATTAGCTAAATACGCCCTCATTAAATTTGATCATCGACTTGCCTAGGTCTTTCATAAACGCGTATAGCAAAACCCCTCTGTGAATTCACAGAGGGGTTTCTTCTTGGTGGAGCCTGACAGATTTGAACTGACGACATCCTGCTTGCAAAGCAGGCGCTCTCCCAGCTGAGCTAAGGCCCCAAGCATTCAAATGGTACACGCTCGAGCGATAAAGTGTCAAGAGTAAGATTTACCAACCGCCCCCAGATTTCTTACCTCCTCCTCCCCAACTTCCAGTAGAGCGTGAGGAGCTAGAACTACTACTCGAGCTAGAAGAACTCGAACTGCGGCTAGGGCTATAGCTTCTACTCGAGCTAGAACTACTACTAGAGCCAGAACTGCTCCACCAAGAGTCACTAGAGGAACTTTTTGAACTGCCACTCCAGGTTTCTCTTTCTTTCTGGCGTTGTAATTCTAATGCTTGCATTTGCTGACGACGGGTTACAGCCTCTTGGTGTAGTAGCTCGAGTAGTTCTTTTTCAGCATTTGTAAAAATGACTGTAGCTTTTTGTTCGGCTTGGTCAAACATGTGTGCAGCCTGCTCGAGAGTTTGTGCCAATAACGCTTCGGTTTGAGTGAGGGCTTGGTTTTCTAGAGATTCAGCATTTAAGAAAAGCGTTTGGGCATCTCTTAGACCATCTTGGGTCATAGCACCAAGTCTAGCTTGATGGCTTTGCAAGTAGTTTTTAAGCCGCTCGAGGGCGGTCTTGGCTTCTACTTTTTCTGAGGCAACCCGCAAGCGACGATGTTCCATTGCCTCTTGTTCTGAGCGAATCATCTCCAGAGCTTGATCAGCCAAACGGTCAGCCGCTTGAATACTTTCTATAGCCACCAGCCAATTGGGTAGAGACTGGGAAAGCTCGAGCTTTATGTTATCGACCAAGGTTTTCGTTTCACTTAATTTTTGCTCAGGCTGCACACCTACATCTTTATCTATAGAAGGTTGGTGCAAAAGGGCCTGATGGTTTTGTAAATCTTGTTCAACTAAAGAAAGTTGTGTTTTAGCTGTTTGCTGGATTTCGGTTAAACGCCTAAGTCGATCTGTTATAGCTTGTAAAAGATGTTTGGCTTTTTCTAAATCTTCAAACCCTTGATCAAGCATAGCTTTCACAGCTTCAAAATCTTGTGACCCCTCGAGGGTGTTGGCTTCTAGGGCCTGCTGGTAAATATCAAAGGCTAAATGTGCTAAGGACTGGGCTTCGCTGCCATGACCTTCAATATCTCGCCAGGTCGAAGGTGCAAAATCATTGACTTTATCAAAGGTTTGGCTGGCTTGTTCAATCAAGGTTTTAAGCTCTTCACCCTGTTCTTGCAATTCATCAAGGCCTTGCAGGTTGGTTTTATATAAATCCATAAACTGCTTACTGCCATCCACAGCATCACTGACTTGTTCAGTAACTTCATCAACCTGGGCATCTAAAACTTTATATTCGCCTTGTTTAACCAACCCCAGCGCAATCGAAAACTGGGCCCTAATTTCACCTAGTCGCTCACTAAAGCGAAACAGCTTAAACCCTTGTTGTTGATACTCTGGTAACAATCGTTCAAATTCATCAAGGCGATGATCCGCATCCATTAAACGGGTCATGCTTTCATTGACTAAAGATACATTGCTTTGGGTTTGATTGAGTAACTTAAGAGACTTTAAGGATTGACTGGCTTGATTTAAACGCTTCGAGCTCGAGAATATCTTCCTCGAGGGGCTTAAAGACCTCATCAGCACTTAAAAATTCCGAACGCTCTTTATAGCCTATTCTAAGGTGTTGCAAGGACCCTTTGAGAGCTGTAATTCTATCTGGAATGGCTAGCACTTCCCTATTGAGAATCAGCCATTTATCATTCAAACTTTGAACAAAGCTTTTTACTTCAGTGATCTGTTGTTTCAATGCCTCATAGGCTTGAAGCTTATTAGTGCGCGGTGCAGTGCGCTGCTCTAAATCATAGACTTGCATTTTTTGAGCCACGTCATCACGTTTTTTAACAGCTTGGCTGTACTCGTCACGTAGCTTTTGCCATTCCTCAGGGTGCTCTTCTTTCATGAAGTCAGACAGCAATATCATTTCGGTTTGCTTTGCAGCATCCGCAGATAAAACCCCTTCAAGCTCATCTAAATCTTTTTTTAGTTCTTTTTGCAAATCATCAAGATTTTCTCTAGATTCCAAAGCTAAGGTTCTATGCTTTGTTTTGGAGCGTCGCCTTAACCCCAGCACACCCAACAGTGCAAGCAGGGGCAAAGCCAACCAGCCATATTGCTTTAGAAAAACAAACCTCTGTGAATCTGTGACAGGTACTTCTGTTGAACTAGACAAACGCTCAGCTAGGCTCGAGAGTGCCGAGGTAAACGCCCCCGTAAAATTTCCCTCGAGCAGTTTGGGAATCATCAATTCATTGCGAATAAAATCATCGACATCTTTTGAACCAGCTAGACTTTTTAAGACTGGCACTAAACCTTGACCATAGGCAATATAAATAGGTCGCTGGTTAGCACTATTGGGCAAAGGGTTGGTTCCTACAAACAAGGCAAATAAATTTTCTGGAGCCATCCCATTATTAAGTAAACCATAGGATTCTAAAGCACTATCAAAATAGGCCGAAGCCTCCTCAAGGCTTAGGCCAACCTCAGCTTCGATAAAAAGCACCAAGGGTTTTATATTCTTTTCCTCTAATGTTGCGGCCGCTTCATTGATCGCTGAAATATCCAGAAGGCTCGAGTCAGTGGCCACCACACCTTGAAGGTCTGGAAAACCTTGAGCCAAACTCCATGAGAAAAACACAATTAAAGCAAAGCGAAACAGCATAGCCTATTGTACGCTTTGGGGCTTAGGCAGATGTCAAATTTTTTATACTAGGTCTAAGCTTTATAGTTTCTATAATCTCCTACTTTTGGCATATCACCACTCACGCTAGGTCCAAAATAACGCAGCAGGACTAGGGGTTCATGACCCGTATTTTGAATTTCAACCCCACGCCTAGCAGCCTCATCGGTGATAAAGAACTCATCTCTGGTCATTTGGCCATAACGAATATGGTTAGGAGCTTCAGCTTGATAGGAAGCAATTTTTCCTCGCCCTTGAATAACCACTACACCACTTGCACCCTTATCTTTAATGACCGCACTCGAGCCAACTTGCAGGCTTAATTCTTTGGCTGAAAATAAATCCTGATTGTGTAATTTGCCGTAAATCACCCATTTGTCAGTGTAACCATCACCCTGACTTGAGACGATAGGCTCGAGATAATGGTCTTCCTTAAAATTTGGATTGACCGTAGCCTCCCAATCAATCATATTAACGATATAGTCCAAATCTTTTTTCTTGCTTTTAGGTACATCGCGGTTTAAGACTTCAATCGGATTGGTACGACCCTCGATCACATTTTGCATCATGCAAAATACATCAGAACCCCAAAGAACTTCAAAAATGCACATGCTGCCTGGCGCATGTAAGACCCCTGCGGGCATGGTCCAGCCGGTACCTGGTTTATGAAAGTAAGCTTTGGAATAGGTCAGGATATTGTTATCCCCTTCCTGCCAACGCTCCAAGCACCGCCGTATATCGTCTTTGGTGGTTCCAGGCTCGAGTCCAAGAAATGAATACGGGAAACTATTGGGGGCATGGTTCATTTGTACTGGGAAGTAATAGGCTTCTGGCTTGTGTTCCATGCCCACTTGACTGGCGTGTTGCTGGCGTTGATGCAAGTGCAAGGCTATCGCACCCGATGGATCAAAAAACTTGGCGTAATTTGGCCAGCGACCATATTTGGCGAACATTTTTTTGCCGATGATGCTTACACCTTGACTACTTATCGCGTCTTTAAATAAAAAGGTTTCACCATCTGTACCGACTACATAACTAAGCCCTTCGTCATGGGGTGTAGAGGGGCCATTTTCAGCCTTAGTGGTCGAGGCAAACCAACGTTCTGAAATACCACCCCGATGTAATCCATGAACATACAAATCACGTTCATCTAGTTTCAAACGTCTTCCTGGCATAATAAAGGTGCGCGGAACCCAAGTCGGTGCAAGATGCAGTACACCTTCTCCAGCATTAAGTGCATTTTGAATACGTTGCTCGAGATTTATTTTTTTAGCCATATATCCTCCTTGTAAAGAAACCTAAATTATTGACACTTATATTTTTGGCAACGGCTGACCTGGCAACCAAGCCACATCAACTTTATCAGTTGGGTCATGAATTGATTTTACAAATATAGCTCGCCATGACTCCTGACCTGTATTGATAAGGTAGTGAATCGTACCTGGCTCAATCCGAAAGTGATCCCCTGGCTTTAGGATAAATACCTGAGCATCAGCATAAAACTGCACTGTGCCTTCAAGGGTATAAAAGGATTCTTCTACATGCTGGTGATAATGAGTAGGAAAGTCTTGCCCTGGCTTTAGAATCACCATACCAAACTCAATACGTGGCCCTCGAGAAAGATATTTTGGCCCCCAATCCCCAAAACGGTAATCAATGCTACTTTCGTTGATAGGTTCGTTATCCATATAATCTCCTTAGTATATTTTAACTTTGTCTAGCGTGCCATTTTGCAACATTTCATAAAAGGCTAAAACACTCTTTCTGAAACATGATGTCCTTAGATCTTGATTTCGCTCAGATTGAAGGGCCTATTTTGGTATTCAATGCAATCCTGATACTAAAGTTCTTTACAAGCCTGGAGCTTTCCATAAGGATTCTGTAATGCCCTGATCGACTAGAGCGCGTTGTGCAGCGTAGGCGGTGCGCCAACGTTCACGAAGCTCGAGGTAGACCTGAGCATTTTCGGCATTCGGTGTATATTCCCTTTCCCAACGCACTAAGGTTTCACTAGCCTCAGGCAAATTGCCATAAATACCCGCACCCACTCCAGCAGCCATAGCCGTGCCAAGCGCAGTAGCCTCTTTGATAACCGGTACACGCAAAGCCTTAGCAGTAACATCACTGACAATTTGACACCATAGTGGCCCTTTAGACGCACCACTGGCAAAGGTTAAGGTGTCACTTATTTGACCTGCAAAACGTTCTACGCGCTCTAAGTTTTCGGCGCATACGATGGCTGCATTCTCTTGAAGAGAGCGAAAAATAGCAGCTTTGCTGCTACGCTCCGAATCTAAACTCAAATTGAGCAATGACGGCGCGGCATGATACCAACGGTTGTAACGCATCACATCTGAAAAAATAGGCAAAATACCATAACTACCTGCAGGTACCTTGGCGGCCTGCTGCTCGAGAATTGCATAGGTATCGATACCCCTTGTTTTGGCCAAAGCCATTTCTTCTTGACAAAAAGTATCTCTAAACCAGCGCATCACCAGACCTGAAAAAAATACTATCGCTTCCGCTTGCCACATCTTTGAAACCGCGTGACAGTTTATGCGCACCATCATCTCTGGATCGACGTGTGGCTTGGCTAAGTTAATTTCTTGTTGCCAAAAACTTCCGCCCAAAATAGCTGCTTGCCCAGGTTTGACTACACCAAGCCCTACACAGCCCATCTGCGCGTCTCCGCCACCCATAATCACTGGCGTACCTAAGGCCAGACCCGTTTCACTAGCAGCTTTAGCATGAATTTTTCCTAGCAAGCTTCCAGGCTCGAGTACCTTTGGAAAAATATCATCATTAAGACCAAGCTCTTTGGCTAATTCGGGTGCCCAGGTGCGTGAGGTATTATTAAAAATACCAGTCGTTCCACCATTAGAAGGATCTGTTGCCAACTCACCACATAAACGCATTAACACCCAATCACTAATCATAGTTACTGCTCTTGTCTGTTCATAAATATCTGGATAATTTCGCTTGACCCAAAGTAATCTGGGTAAGGCCCCTAACGCAAAGGTTTGACCTGAAAGCTGGTATGCACGCTGCTCGAGGTCAGGATGCTGTTGACTTAACTCGCGCACTTCATGGCTGGCTCTGGCATCCACATTGGCACAAGCCCAAAGTTCTTTACCTTCTGCATCATAGAGCACAATGCCTTCACGCATACTGGTGGCACTGACCGCTAAAACCTCAGATGGCTTGATAATTGCGTCATGTAATACTTGCTGAATAACCCGCGATAAAAGCCGCCAATTCTTTTCCGTCTCAAAGGTCATCGAACCAGCAAACCCAGCTTCACTTTTGTGAGTCCACTCTTCTTGTGCTACTGCAATTTGATCACCTTTAGTATTAAATAAAACTGCCCTTCCACTTCCAGTCCCTGCATCAACTGCCAATAGATAGCACTGTGACATAACAACTCCTTGTTAACCTATGCAGACATCATATCAATAGAATCAAAGACGGAGTTCAAAACTTCTATATTCAATAAATCATATAGATAGACGTTATAGAGAATAACAAATCTACGTTAAAAACAGTGGTTTTACCTGAATTTTTTGAGGTGAAATAACACAAAAACCTTATTGCTGATAGTCTAATAAATATAAGAATCTGCCTCCAGTTCCACCTTCCTTTAGTCACGAGGCTTTTACTTCAGCCGAAGTGGCCTAATACTAAAACATAATTTGGGTCATTCTAAGCGAGTAAGACACATACTTAAACTTGCTTAAATTCAGCGACTAAAGCTAATAGTGTAGCTTTGGCATCGCCATACAACATGCGGGTATTATCCTTGAAAAACAAGGGGTTCTCAACCCCAGAAAAACCTGCACCTTTACCACGCTTTAGAACAAATACTGTCTTGGCCTTATCTACATTAATGATTGGCATTCCGTAAAGCGGGCTCGTCTTGTCTTCTCGAGCAGCGGGGTTCACCACATCATTCGCACCAATCACAATGGCTACATCAACAGTTTCTATCGTCGGGTTTATATCATCAGGTTCTACTAGTTGTTCATAAGGGATATTGGCTTCAGCTAAAAGCACATTCATGTGTCCGGGCATTCGGCCTGCTACAGGGTGAATCGCGTAGCGCACTTCTGCACCGTTAGCTTCTAATAAACTTGCCAGTTCTCTTACTACGTGTTGGGCCTGAGCCACAGCCATGCCATAACCTGGAACGACAATCACATTGCTGGCAGCCTCGAGGATAAAATAAGCATCTTCGGTACTTAGGGCTTTCATTTCGCCAGTTACCTGAGTCGTACCTGCCGTGACAGTTGAGCCAAAGCCACCAAAGAGCACATTGGTTAAAGAGCGGTTCATGGCTTTACACATAATCTGAGTCAGGATAATTCCACTTGCCCCTACTAGTGAACCCGCAACAATCAAAACATTATTGCTGATGATAAATCCAGCCATGCTAGCTGCAATTCCCGAATAGCTGTTTAAGAGCGATACCACAGCCGGCATATCGGCTCCACCAATAGGAATCACCACCAGAACACCAAGAACCAGAGAAATCAGCATTCCCAAAATCAAAAGGATATAGGTTTTTTCGGGGATGATGGCAAAGAAAATAGCAAAGACGATCAGAATAGTCAGTAAAGCAGCGTTGATGAAATGTTGATTCTTAAATAAATAAGGCTTGCCTGAAATACGCTCAGAAAGTTTAGCAAAGGCCACCATACTTCCAGTAAAGGTTACGCCACCAACTAAGACCGTTAAAAAAGTTACGGTGGCCGTAAAGGTATCCATCGCTGGATTATGCAGATATTCGGCCCAACCAACTAACAAACTTGCCAAACCACCAAAACCGTTAAGTAGAGCCACCATTTCTGGCATGGCCGTCATTTGCACCGTTCTGGCCAAATAGACCCCAATTGTAGTTCCTACAATCAATCCTAAAATAATCCAGGTGTAACTTAGTCCACTCGAGCCCAAGGTAGCCACCACAGCCACCAACATACCTATAGCAGAGACCGTATTCCCCTGACGCGCAGTTTCGGCGCGGCCCATCATTTTTAGACCATAGATAAATAAAATAGCTGCTGCAATATAAGCTAGGTTAATCAGCATATTAATCTTTCTTCTTAAACATGCGAAGCATCCGGTCAGTGACCATGTATCCACCGACCACATTAATCATAGCCAGCACCACCGCCAAAAATCCTAAAATAGTTCCGTAAGGTCCGCCTATACCCGCCGCGATGATCGCACCAACTACGGTAATACCTGAAATAGCATTAGAACCTGACATCAAGGGGGTATGAAGTTGTGAAGGCACTTTTTTGATTAACTCAACGCCCAAAAAAATGGCTAGTGTAAACACGAAAAGCATTAAAATAATCATTGACCCTCCACCTTGGCTTTAATCCGTTCATCTCGAATCTGCCCCTGATAGGTAAGCAGAACACTTTTGATGATCTCGTCGTCTAGGTTAAATTTTAGGCTTTGACTTTGTTTATCTAAAATATGCTCAAGCAAATTGACAACATTGCTGGCATACATCTGGCTAGCATCTTTGGCAACCTCTGAAGGAAAATTACTCAGTCCAATAATCTTGACACCGTTTATTTCAAGGCTTTGGTCGGCCACGGTTCCCTCTACATTGCCCCCACTCGAGGCTGCCAAATCTACAATCACACTGCCTGCACGCATTCCCTTAATCATCTCTTTAGTGAGTAAGCGCGGGGCCGCGCGTCCAAAAACTTGTGCTGTAGTAATTACAATATCGGCTCCTGCACAGACCTTGGCCAGTTGCTGACGTTGATGCTCAAGTTGCTCTTCACTTAAAGCCTGAGCATACCCTTGGTCGGTTTGACCCACCTCACCTACATCAATGGTTATAAACTTTGCACCTAAAGATTGCACCTGTTCAGCGACTACTGGGCGCGTGTCATAAGCCTCGACTCTGGCACCAAGACGCTTGGCAGTTGCAATGGCCTGTAAGCCTGCAACACCCACCCCCAAAACAAACACTTTAGCGGGTGGAATGGTTCCGGCTGGAGTACTCATCATGGGTAATACTTTGCTGATTACATCCGCCGCCTTAATCACGGCTACATAACCCGCCAAACTAGCCTGCGAAGAGAGTGCGTCCATTTTCTGGGCATAGCTGGTGCGGGGAATCAGTTCCATACAAAAACTGTTGATGTGCTTTTGTTGCAAGATGCCAATAAGTTCTGGGTTTTGAAAAGGGTCTAAAAGCCCAACTAGGGTAGCACCCGAGGGCAAGGCCTCGAGCTGGCTTTTTTCAGCCTTCACGGTAACCAAAACATCATCAGGTTCTAGCTTTATATCCTGGCTGACCAAGGCCCCCGCAGCCTTATAGTCTTGATCGGTAAATCCTAGATGTGCCCCCAAATCTAGGGGGATAAGCACAGAAAACCCTAATTTAATGAGTTTTTGCACACTTTGTGGGGTCAGTGAAATTCGTTGCTCGAGTCTGTCTCGAGCTTTTAAGGTGACGATTCGCATTCAAGGGTAGTCTAGCACTATACCTTCAGGATATAAAAGAAAATTCTGACATCTATTGTCTATAAACAAATATCCTCTGTATACTAGCGCGTTATGAAGCATATCGCCGTTTTAACCAGTGGAGGTGACGCACCAGGCATGAATGCTGCCATTCGAGCCGTTGTGCGCACTGCCATTTATGAAAAAATTAGAATTTCCGCATCCTATCGTGGGTATCAAGGGCTTATTGATAACACCATTGAAGAGCTAGGCCCTCGCAGTGTGGCCAACATCATCCAGCGCGGTGGAACCATCCTGAAAACTGCCCGTTGTATGCCCTTTTATGAACCCGAAGGCCGGGCCATTGCCGCCAAACACCTTAAAGAACACAATATCGAGGGTCTGGTGGTCATTGGAGGAGATGGTTCTTTTCGGGGGGCTACCAAACTTTATGAAGAACATGGTTTTGCTGTAATTGGCATACCTGGAACTATCGACAATGATATTTATGGAACCGATGTTTCTATTGGTTTTAATACCGCCATGAATATCGCCCTTGATGCCATTGATAGATTGCGAGATACTGCTGCTAGCCATGACCGCCTGTTTTTGGTTGAAGTGATGGGACGACACTCTGGGCATATTGCCTTAAACGTAGGCGTAGCCGGTGGTGCCGAAGCTATTTTGCTCCCTGAGACCAAAATGGAACCTGACCAAATTATTGATTTAGTCTCCAAAGCCAAAGAACGTGGCAAAAGCTCTTCTATTATTGTGGTTGCCGAAGGTGCATACCCAGGGGGCGCAAGCGCACTGCAAACCCAGCTCGAGGCTCGCTGTGGTTACGAAGTTAGAACCAGTATTTTGGGTCATATGCAGCGCGGCGGAAGCCCCAGTACCCGTGACCGTGTACTAGCATCGCGCTTGGGATATTCCGCAGTGCAAGGACTCCTACAAGGCAAAAGTGGAGTCATGGTCGGTGTAGATAAACGTGGCACGGTTTTTGTACCCCTAAAGCAAGTTTTTGAAAAGAAAAAAGATATCGATAAACAGCTCTATGAAATTGCCAAAATTTTAGCGGTTTAAGGTTATAGTAAACAGCAAAATTACTTTTTCTTAATTTACTAAAAACTTAAGCGTCTAAACACAACGTCATAAACTGACTGCACATGCAGCTAATATGAGTCACCAAAAAATTCTGCGTTCATATTAATATGAACGCAGAATTTCACTATGATTTGTCATTGGGAGAAGCGTTTTTGGAGTGAAATGCACGAAAACAAGTATCAGGTGTAAAGTGCAGCGTACAAGCGACGAGGCAATCTCATATCACTTAATTTGTAGAAAAATCAGAGCAAGGAGATTGCTGAAAAGCCTTTAGCCGGGCGTATCATGCCGTTGTCTTAGTCGTGCTTATTCAAAGATGCTACCTCTGGCTAAAGACTTCTTTTCGCGGATTGGCAAAGATGCGCTTTATCAGCATTGATTACACCCTATTCTTAGGCCCGCAATGACAGGGAGGTAGAGCAAACAGCGCACTTTGCACCGTTTGCTAAAAAGATTAGGAAGGACTCATTTTGACACGGACACCGAGCAACTTACAAATCAAATCATTTAACTTTGCAATTGCCTTGCCTTGTTGTTTTTCTTTGGTCAAGAGAACGGTGTACATATCGTCGCAATCCTGAAACCCATGAACTCGAGTTATTGCCTAATTTTTTAGAAAAGCTTGCTAAGCTTGAAAATGTTCGGAAAATTGAAAAGCGTTTTTGGCGTAATTCAGATAACATAAGCTTACTCAAGTAGCATTTTTTCTTGTCAACTTCCGCTCGAGCCAAGTCTTCTTCCCCATATCAAAATGCCCCTTAAAAGCTTCCCAAAACGGCTGATAGTGGTTGGACAGATACCCATCCACACCTTCTAAACTAACCCGCTCTAACGTCTTACGGTAACTTTGCACAATGTTTTCATCAAAAAGTTCTACCCCCGTCTTCCCTACTGCACTTACTGTACCCACTGTTTTATCAAGCAGCGAGGCCGCTTCAAAGACCATCATGCCCATCAGTTCTTCCAAAGATACTTTTTGCTTTTCTGAAAGGTCTTCCATATCATCCCAAATTTTAGTTAGGTCAGGAAGTAAACCTGTAGAGGTTGATAAAACCTTGCCATAACTTTCTTTCATTTCATTTGCAAGCTCAGAAAGTTCTGCGCGGGAGAGTGGCGGTTGGTCAAGAGCCGTGGCACTTTTTACGCTGGCATGTTGTACTGCTTCTAAAACGTCAACCAGTTCTTTGGGTTCTTGGCTAGCGTCAATCACATCATTGGTTTTAAGGTGGTCAATCAAGCGGTTGAGAAACACTTTGCTTCCACCCGCAGCGTCACCAGCGATGGCCAAAATCCATAGGGGTGAAAAACGCATAGTGAGTAGGCCTGCGGCCTCGAGCATATTCCCCAGCAGCTTGCGCTGCACAAATTTATCTTTTATTTTTTCTTGGTCAAGTTGCCCTTTGGAATTTTGTACCTGAGCCATTTTTTCTACCAAGAATTTTTGAAAGAGCCCTATAGTCACATGATAGGTTGTCGAACCACGCAAAGACTCTGGCAACAAAGAATCAGTTAAAAGAGTAGTGGTTCCACCTAGTAGTGCAGCCAGCGAACGAACGGTTCTTTCTGGAAGTGACAAGGTATACCCAAGAACCTCGAGGCTCTTAGCCAGTACCGAAGACTTTTTAGATGCAGTCATGGTGCTATGGTAAACGAAAATGGCGTAAGTGGTAAGCAACTAAAGTCGTACCTAGCGTAATTCAAGATTGAAGGTTGAAAATTAAAGATTAAAATCTTCAACCTTGAATCTTTAATTGACTTCCTGACACCTGACTCCCGTCACTGGTATGTTATAACTATTAGCCTATGGAAAAAGCCCCACCTTGCGCCTTTATTATCTTTGGAATTAGCGGCGATTTAGCTGCTCGTAAACTTATGCCTGCCCTTTACACCTTGCACCAAGAGGATGCCTTGCATCCCGAAAGTCATATCATCGGTTATGCTCGCAGTGATTATAATGACGCTTCTTTGCGGCAAAAAATGAAAGAGGCTGTGCAAAAGTTTGCTAAAGAGTTTGACGAGGCAGATTGGGCAGGACTTGAGTCTAGGATTCACTATGTGCGTGGTGGCTATGACGACCCCGCAGGCTTTGAAGCTCTTAAAAACAAGATTGCTGATCTAAACCTCGAGAATCATGTTTTCTATACCTCAACTCCACCCAATGCTTATGAAGGAATCGTAGTGGGTCTAGCTAATGCAGGTCTAAACAGCTCGAGTGGTTGGACCAGAGTGGTTATTGAAAAACCCTTTGGCGATGATTTAAAAAGTGCACAAGAGCTTAACAAAGTGGTCTTGCAACATTTTGATGAAGAACAGGTTTATCGCATAGATCATTACTTGGCCAAAGAAACCGCCCAGAATCTTTCAGTTTTACGTTTCGCTAATACTCTCTTTGAACCCATCTGGAGTAACCGCTATATTGATAATGTTCAGATTACGATGGCTGAACCTTTAGGCGTTGAAGGACGCGGTGGCTTTTACGAAGAAGCTGGAGTCGTGCGTGACGTGGTACAAAACCACCTTTTGCAACTTTTGGCATTAGTGGCCATGGAACCTCCTTCTAAATATGATTCGGTAGCAGTACGTGATGAAAAGGTCAAAGTCTTTAGAGCGATGGAAGCCCTCGAGCCTCACCATGTTGTAATGGGTCAATATGTAGCACGGGGCAGCATGAAGAGTTACCGTGAAGAAGAAGGTGTCAACCCTGATTCACGCCAAGCCACATATTCGGCTGCAAAATTCACTATCAATAACTGGCGTTGGTCAGGTGTACCTTTTTACATGCGCTCGGGAAAACGTATGCCAGATAAAAGCACTGAAATTGTCTTGCGCCTTAAAACACCACCACATGTACCTTTTAATGTTCCCAAAGATTTTAAAGCCGACCGACTAGTGATGCGACTAGTTCCCAATGAAGGCATCTCGCTACGTTTTAATGCCAAAGAACCTGGACGTGGTGATGATATGAAACGAGTCAGCATGAATTTCTTTTACGACAAAGAATTCTCTCGCCCTAACCCCGAGGCTTATGAAACCTTGTTACTTGATTCTATGATGGGTGACGCAACCTTATTTATGCGTGCCGACGAAGTAGAAGCTCAATGGCGCATCGTTGACCCGGTGCTTAAATGGTGGGAAGCCAGCGACAGTGAACCTGCTTTTTATGCTTCTGGAAGCTGGGGACCAAAAGAAGCTGACCGCTTACTACAAGACGAGGGGCGTTACTGGCAGCGTGGAGACGAAGGCAAGTTTAAGAGCTAACCCTTCGACCCATTCGAGGTTCTCAGGGCAAGCAAGCTCAAGTTAAAATTTACTCGAGTATCAGCACACGATGTTCCTCGTCAAAAAACCTGCCGTTGATTTGCGAGGCCTGTTTTTCTAGGCCATAGACTACAAACCCCAAACCGTCATAGAGTCTTTGTGCTGATGTTTGCCCAACGGTCACAGCAAGATTAATCTGCTTAATGTTTGGATAGGTCTTGATGCGGCTGATGGCCTCGAGCATCAACTTTCTGGCTATCCCCTGACCTCGAAATGACGGGCTGATATAAACACCCCAAATGTTGCCTTTATGTTTTATTTTTTCTCTTGTCTCAGGAATAAAACCAACCATACCCACTAGTTTTTCTTCTACAAAAGCTCCCAAGGTGAATTTCCCTTGATCTTCAGCTTCCAACCGTTCAGCAATGGCTTCTAAAGGCCTTTTTTCAAACTCTTCTGCTGAAGTTAAGTATGCTGTGGGCTCTAAAGTAAGTGCCTCGAGGCGTAATGTTCTAAAAGCATCTACATCTGAAGGGGTAAGAAGTTGAACAATCATAAGCAATTATAAACTCTACAAAAGGCTGTGAAACATCACCCACTTCCCGTCAACAATCAGATATTTAACGGAGTTTACGGACAGTGATTTTAGAAAGCGCTTCTGGATTTCGTTGAAGCTCGTATTCTGGGTAGAACTCACGGCGTAACCTCTCAATCATGGCAATACGCTCTAAGGGTGGGCGCGAAAGCCAATAACTATTATCTTTGGGTTCAGAGCCTAATGTATAAACACGAACCACTGGCGCAACACTCTTTTCAGGTTGGTAGTTATCGTTGGGCTTTAGGCGATATTCTTTCAAAGCAAGTTCATTTTAGCACAGCGTGGTCAAAGCAATTGAACAAGCAGCTTTAGTCGCTGAAGTAAACTCTTTGTATGCTGCTTTTCTATCCATAACTAGAGAGTATCAGAAAATCAATGTCTACTGACCTTCACACCGTTGATTGGCAATTCGTTCTTCTGCAATTGCCGAGCAAACGTAGGTATAAATTTTTTCAAATTAACCTTATAGGAAACAGCCCATAACACTTTCAACTTTTCTCTTGCTTCTTCATTTATATACACGTCACCTGATTTCTCAATAAGCAACATTGCAACATCACCACGATTCTCAGTAATCGTAAAAATATAATCGTCTTTGTCATTCTCCATAGAAGAGCGCAACTCGACAACAAGCTCTTCTAGTTCGTGTTCATAAAGGGCATAGGCCATTTCACCATCAGCTAGCAAGGCGTTTATCAATAGCGTTTCCATCTTTTTTATAGTCATAACTAATAAATAAATTACCCAACCTACTAAAGAATAAACAGTATAATTTACATGCAAGAGTTAGATCAATTCTTCAGCCTTAAAAAATATCCCAATCTCCCGCTCAGCCGTAGCAGGTGCATCCGACCCATGTGCCACATTTTCATCAATAGTGCTAGCAAAATCCCCACGAATGGTTCCCAGAGCCGCATCTTTAGGATTGGTTGCACCCATCATCTTGCGCCACTCGAGGATTGCATTTTCGCCTTCAATGACCATAGCCACTACTGGGCTACTAGTAATAAAGTTGACCAAGCCATCGAAAAAGGGCTTGCCTTTGTGTTCACCATAGTGACGCTCGGCGGTTTCACGGGGGATTTGCATGAGCTTCATCCCAACGATTTTGAAACCTTTGTTTTCAATACGAGCTACCACTTCACCGACTAGCCCGCGCTTTACGCCATCGGGCTTTACCATTGCATAAGTACGTTCAATCGCCATAACGAAAGAGCATAGCATACCGCCGTAAAAAGTGACAGGTCAAATAACCCAGCCAGAGGCAAATCTCCATGTTAATCTCTAAGCCTATGTTGCAGTCCATCGTTGAGCTTTTTGCACGCGACCCCTTCCTGGGGTACACCCTTCTTGCTGCGTTGTTTTTAGGACTCATTTCTTTATTAACAGGCTGGGGAAAACTAGATTTTTTGGCACTTTTACAGCCAAGGGCCTTATTGCATGTAGCGGTTGCTGTACTTTTGGCAACGCTGATGACCCTAGGTCAGAAACTGCTTATCCCTACTGATGCCACCCTCACCACTGCGGGAGTATCTATTCCTATAGAAGCCTTGCAAGGGTTAAGCCGCTTGCCTTTATATTTAGTCACTTTGGCTTATGGCCCAAGCATTGGGCTGATATCGGCAGGGCTTTTTGCAGCCTTTGCTAGTACGTCTGGAAGCTTGGGTTGGGCGGAAGCTGTGCTGGCACTTGAACTGGTAGTTTTAGGCTGGTTTGCCATTGCCCCTTCACCTTTTAAGGTGCGTTGGGCTGGGCCACTTAATGTCGTGCTAGCTTATTTTCTGGCTTGGGCTACAGGTGGGTCTGCTTACTTGCAATACACCACCCAAAAAGGCATGACCCTAGCCACACATACGACCTATCATCTGCCGATACTTTTGGGTATTGCGCTAAGTGCCTTTTTCTTATTATGGATTGGTCCCAAAATTTATAGGCGAGCTTTTAAGGACTCGAGGATTGCACCACCACTAGCAATTACTTCTAAACCTAAAGTCATCGTGATTCCCCTAAGCGATTTACAACACCGTCAAAAATTGCGTGATCGCGGCAAGCTTACCGAATTAAGTTTTGACCCACTCGAGTTTCGCAACCGTCGCAGTAAAAATAACTAGATAAAATCATAATCTAAGTGCTTGCTCTCTCCATGTACCTGAGCATTAAAGGAGATGATGATGCGGTCTTTTTTACCGTCATAGGGCATAGCTTTGTGATTTAACCAGGAAGGAAACACAATAAGTCCCCCTTCTTCTGGCGTAACATCAAAGGTACTTTGTTGCAAGTAAGCGTTTCCCATATCCATATGAGCCCCACCCAATAAATTAAGCTGATGGCTATAAAAACGTGTAATCCCATTGCGAGAACCTAAGACTTCATGGGCTTCACGTTTTGCAATATCATCAATTTGGACATAATAAACCCCTGACCATGAGCAGTTACCATGATTATGAATGTCATGAAAGCCATAACTGTTCTGAATCTGAAACCAAGCTCCCACAATGTGCATTTGCAATTTACTAGCCTGGGTTTGCTGCCAGATAGGTTTATTCATGGTGCTAGCGATTTCAAAAACACTGTTTGAGATAAACTCAAAAAGGGCTTTTAAAGCAGGGTGTTCATAACGTTGTAAAAGATCATCTTGGCTCGAGTACACATTCTTTGTTGCGTCACCAAAAGTTTCACGGTGTTTATAAAACAATTCAACCAATTCAGCATTGACTGTTTGATATTCAGGAAACGTTTTTACCAGAATTGGCGTAGGCCATAAGGTATGTAATTTATCGTCCATAGAGAGTTTCCTTGGGTACTATTTCTAAACTTAAATAATCATCATAAAGTTCTAGGGCTTCATCATAGGATGCTGCTTCTACACTCCACATTAAAATTGCGGCTTGCTCAAGATCATTTCTATCTGATTCATCCTCAGCAGAAAAAATCATCCAAGCATCATCAGATTGCCACACTTCATATATCATTGTGCAATCACCCCATTAACATCCCACAAATCCTGCCAGTCTTGGTTTTCTTTCCACAAAAAGACTTGCCCTTTTATCAAACGGCAATTTTTGTTGGTGGTTTCAATATTTTTCATATCTTGCTCAGTCAGTGGTTCCATAACAGCAGCTTGCAAATTAGCTAAATAGTTCTTGCGATTAACTGACATAGGAATAGGAATCTGTCCATGCTGAATAGCCCACTTAATACACACCGTAACAGGATGCACACCTAGACGTTGTGAGATTTTCACAATCACTGGGTCTTCTAAAGGGTTGGTGTCTTGTGGTGTTCTATCTCGTTCAGGACGGTTTGGTGAACCAATAGGGCAATAAGCAACGGCTTGCATGTCGTTATCCTTGACAAACTTAAAAAGTTCAGGTTGCTGAAAGTGTGGATGTAATTCCATTTCATTGACTGCTGGTTTAATTCGTGCATCATTCAGCAGTAGCTCGAGTTTAGGAATAGTCATGTTTGAAGTACCAATATGACGCACCAGACCCATATTTACGAGTTTCTCGAGTTGTCTCCAGGTCTTCATATAGTTCTGGTGAATATACGGCTTGGCATGATTATCTCGTGAAGACACGTCTACACCTGTTGCATGATGATTGGGAAAGGGCCAGTGAATAAGATAAAGATCTAAATACTCGAGCTGTAAATCTGCTAGCGTTTTTTTGCAGGCTGGAATCACATCTTCTTCGGCATGGTTGTTATTCCAGAGCTTTGAAGTAATCCAGAGGTCTTCACGTTTGACCCCACTAGCCATAACTGCTTGCAAAGATTGTCCAATCAAAGACTCGTTGCCATACACTGCGGCACAGTCAAAATGTCTATACCCAATTTCTGCTGCACCACGCACAGCCTCGGCGACTTGTTGATGCGAAGCTTGATCAGAACCAAAAGTTCCTAAACCAATAGCAGGCATGGTTGCACCTGTGTAGAGTTTGCGTTGTGGAACATGTGAAGGGTTAACAGTCATGTGACCCTGAGTATACACTTTAATTTTTTATAGCAAAAGGTACAGCGAGAAAAATCAGACCAAATATCAACATCAGCCAGCCATTGGAAACAAAATAAGGAAAGATACATAGAGCCACACCAGAAAACAAGATAATCATATTGCTACGTTTACGACTATAAACAAAATAACCACTGCCAATTAGTCCAAATAAAAAACTTAATATGAGCTTGGTGGCAAATCCCATAGGAATTACATTACGGTATTGGGTTTAATATGAATGGTGATTATTCACTCTTCTAGTTAGGTAACAACATAGGAAGCAGGTTGAATATTTACCAATCCCGCAATAATCTTCGGCATGAGTCGCTCGAGGATTGGAAGTCGATTTGTTGGTAATTCCAGTAAAGCCACTTTACGATTTGTTAGATTTTGCTGGTAACGCAAGTTTTTGTCCGCCAAGATAAATACGTCAAAATCGTCCTCAATCAGGGCAAGCAATTCACCGTTTTCGACTCCAGACCAGCCTTGAGACTGAACCGTAGCAACTTCATATTCAGCAAAATATTTTAATAAGGGACGTGGAACATTTTCATCAAATATAACTTTCATGCATCTTTGGCCAATTTGAGGAATTCTTCTGCGTCTTTCTTTTGAACTGAAGAGAAAAACTCTAAAAACTGTTCAAATGTATAACCATCATTCAAATAATCCAATAAAGTTTGGGCAGGAACCCTTGTATCCTGAAAAACCAAGATTCCACCCAAAATTTTAGGTGGTAATAAACAAGACTTCTCTGGCAACACCACTGCGTTTAATAGCCTTACCGACGGCTTCTTCATTGCCATAAGCTGCTGCGGTATCAATCAGTCGGTAGCCAGTGTCTATAGCTTCATAAACGCTGTTTTCACATTCCTGGGCATCCGTCATCTGAAAAACACCGAAGCCTAAAAGGGGCATTTCAAGACCATTGTTCAATTTTACTATTTGCATAATTTTATCCTCCATTTTTGATTTTAGCTTTGCTGTGGGGTGAGTAGTATCAGTGAATCACAGAAACCCTATTTTGTCATATAAAGGGAGAGACACAGTTTCATTCAAAACTGGGTTAAACGTAGGAGAGGAGGAGCGACGAAATTGTCAAAGGCGAGAAGCCACTCGGTATGCAAAGTGTCACTCCTCTAATACGTTGCGGAGCCACAATAAAATGGGTAGGGTCTCCAGAACCACTTTAACCAATATGACAAGGCTGAGCAACGTCAACTTAAACAGACGGAGGTTGATATGAGCGAGGATGTGAAAGTAGCGAAGTCGGTGCTAAGCGCAGTGGGCATAGATGTGAGTAAGGCAACGCTGGATGTAGCATTTGTTTATGAAGCTAGACAAACGAGCGAACGCTACAGCAATGATGAGGCAGGGATTGGTTTATTGCTAGTGAAGTTACAAGAAACGACAGGGCAGTACAAAGTGGTGATGGAGTCTACTGGGCGATATCATTTACTTGTGGCGTTACGGTTAAGTGAAGCGGAGGTAGATGTGCGGGTCATCAATCCGTTATTGGCTAAACCCTACTATGGAGGGCAGATTCGCAAAGTTAAAACCGATAAGGCTGATGCACGGGTGTTAGCCCGCATGGCTCTGCTCGAGTCCAAGTTGCCTGCTGGCTTTGGTCGTGACAAAATGGTCATACAAATTAGGCAGAAAATGGGCTTACTTGCTTCTTTAGAAAAACAACATCAAGCTCTCAAGGCCACCCTCAAGGATTACACGACCTTTCAACAACAACTAGGCATTGAAGTCAGTGATACTGAACAACAACTCCTGGCTACCCTCAAACTCTTCAGTAAGCAAATTGCTAAGAAACTGTCTGAGAAGTAGGAAACTCATGAAAAAGTCGGGCACAGTTAAAAGATGATCAAATCCCAACTGTACCCGACTGATCTAAAGACTAGCGAATGGGAAGCATTAAAACCATTCATGCCGACACCAAACCCACTAGGGAGACCTAGAGAACATAGTTGGCGCAGCATTCTCAATGGCATCTTTTATGTGGTGAAAGGTGGCATTCCTTGGCGGATGTTGCCTAAAGAATATCCACCGTATCAAACGGTGTATCACTACTTCCGTGTGTGGCGTAAAGGTGGTTTCTGGGAGGAACTGAATACCAAACTGCGTGAACGATTACGCAAGAAAGTCAAGGGAAAAGGTAGAAAACATCCCAGTGCAGCCATTATAGATAGTCAAAGTGTGAAAAGTGTCGAAGGGGGTAAGGAGATCGGCTATGACGGTAATAAGAAAGTAACTGGACGTAAACGTCATCTCGTTGTAGATACCTTAGGCTTGGTGTTAGCTGTCCTGGTAACGGCTGCAAATATTGATGACCGAGCTGGCGCAAAACAACTCTTTACGGCAATGAGGACAACTTCCTGGAAACGTCTTAAGTTGATTTGGGCTGATGGTAACTATACCGGTGACCTCATCGCTTGGCTTATGAAAACCTGTGGCTGGATTCTCAAGATCGTTCATAAACCTAAAGAGCAACTTGGCTTTGAAGTTCTTCCCAAACGCTGGATTGTTGAGCGTACTTTCTCCTGGCTCAATCGGCAGCGTCGTCTTTCCAAAGACTTTGAGCGTTTGCCAGAAACCTCAGAAGCCTTTATCTACGTCACCATGATTCGTTTGATGGTGAAAAAATTGGCGGCTTGACACTTCTCAGACAGTTTCTAAGCTCGAGCAAGAACTCCAGCAACTGGTTCTGGCTCAAAGTAAGCACAGTACAACCATGAAACGTTTACAAACCATTCCAGGCATCTCTGCATCTGTAGCTGCGTTAATAGCTCAGTTCCTTGATGCCAACTGCCAGCATCCTAAACAATGGCTTGCCTTTGTTGGTTTGGACATCTCAGTACGTGAAAGTGGCAAGTGGAAGGGTAAGTCGAAAGTCACCAAACGGGGCAATGCTTATCTTCGTAAACGTCTTTACAGTGCTGCTTGGGGAGCCCAAATGAATGATGACAACTTTCGTTCTTACTACAAAACGCTCAAACAACAAGGCAAAAAACACGTTGAAGCTCTCCTGACTATCGCCCGTAAACTCCTCCGTATTGCCTTCTTGGTTGTTACTCAAAACACTTCCTATGACCCTAAGTGTGCTTTCCCCTCTTGACTTTTCCCTTTAATGGGCATGCTGAGCCGCTAATTGCACTCCTGTTGAAGATTAGTAAGCCATGCGCTTTCGTAAAACTGCGAAGTATCTAATAGCAAGATACTTCGCAAGGCAGGGCTTGACTTTGGGAATGACTTGCAATGTTTACCCTAGTCGGCAGCTCAGTATGACTAAGGAAGTGAAAACGGGCTTAACTTGTACATCCAGACATTCAGTTTTACCATTCTGTGATTCACTGAGTTTGGCAAACGAGAGCGAGGCTAACTTCTTTACTTAATAGCGGTTGCCTATAACCGTAATCTGTGACATGGCCTTGGCAATATCTTGCAAATCATTTGCGGTAAGTTTGATATTGACCGCACCATTGTTTTCATCCAAACGCTCGAGCTTGCGACTTCCTGGAATGGGAACAATCCAAGATTTTTGTGCGAGCAACCAAGCAAGAGCAACCTGTGCAGGTGTTGCGCCTTTCTCTGTACCAATTTTGCCGAGTAAATCAACGACTGCTTGATTGGCTTTGATAGCTTCTTTGGTAAAACGAGGATTGCGACTGCGAATATCATTTTCGGCAAAAACTGTACTCTCGTCAACCTTGCCTGTTAGAAAGCCTCTACCTAACGGACTATAAGGCACTAACCCGATACCGAGTTCCTCCAAGGTAGCCAGCACTCCATTGTCTTCAATGGCTCGCCACCATATGGAGTATTCGCTTTGCAGTGCAGTAACTGGCTGCACCGCATGAGCGCGGCGTATGGTTTCGGCATCCACTTCAGAAAGTCCAAAGTGTTTGACTTTACCTTCTTGAATAAGTTCTTTGACTGTACCTGCGACATCTTCGATGGGCACGCTGGGGTCAGGGCGATGTTGATAGAACAAATCAATCGCTTCGACTCTGAGACGTTTAAGTGATGCTTCGGCGACACGCCTAATTTGCTCTGGGCGACTATCCAACCCCGTTGCGGGTGCTGGACCTTTGTCACCATCGTGTTTGAAACCAAATTTTGTGGCAATGACGACTTGATTTTTGAAAGGCCCCAAAGCTTCACCCACAAGTTCTTCATTGGTGAAAGGGCCATACACTTCTGCTGTATCAAAAAAAGTGATGCCCCGTTCAACCGACTTATGCAGAAAGTCAATCATTTCTTTTTTATCGCCGATAGGCGCGTCTCCAAAACTCATCCGCATACAACCGAGTCCTAAAGCCGAGACTTCTAAATTGCTATTTCCTAGTTTGCGTTTTTGCATTTTCTTTACTCCTTTTCTTGACTTAAAAATCGGATAATCTCTTTAAGCACTGCAAATAAAGTTTGCCTAAGTGCTTTCCAAGTACCTTTTCTGCACTGACGGACATTTGGCGGAGCCTCATGTCGCCCGGCAGGGCTACACCAGGTTCACTTAAATAAAATTCCAGTGACCTTGCTATAAAACTGAAATCAACACCTTTAGCACTAGGGGTATTTTATCCTCTTAAGGTATAAGACAGTAGAATGATCCTCGAGAGTTATTAAACAATTCTGCAAACCTCTAAGAGAGATGTACAAGCGTCAGGTATAATAACAGGCATGGATTTGAAGGGTCAGCCACAAATGCAAGCGCACGCTGAGGAATTAGCAGAGCGCATTTCCAGAGCGGTTCCCGAAGATGGTCATATTGAGCCGCTCGAGGGTTTGCACCTTCACCATGCCTCTAGCACCATGAGGCTACACGGTGTGTCCACACCTGGCTTTTGCCTCATCGCTCAAGGGAGCAAAGAAATTCTTCTTGCCAACGAACACTATCGTTACGACCCTGCTAACTACCTCCTAGTAACTTCATCACTGCCAATTATTAGCCGGATTATTGAAGCATCACCACAACGCCCTTACCTCAGCTTGCGTTTGGGGCTTGATCCTACTTTAGTTAGTTCGGTCATAATCGAGTCAGGTCATCTATCAACGAATCACAGTGATGTTAGGGCTTTTGATGTAGGTAGCCTCGAGCTGGATTTGCTGGACGCAATATTGCGGTTAATGAGGCTGCTGGATAAACCAAGTGAAGCCACCTTCCTATTGCCCCTTATCAAACGCGAAATTATCTTTCGGCTCTTAAAAGGTGAACAAAGTGGAAGGCTGCGTCAGATTGCCACGGTGGGTGGTCACAGTCACCGCATCGCTAGAGCCATCGAGCGACTTCATAAAGACTTTGACCAACCGCTTAAAATTGAGCGTGTGGCCCAAAACCTTAGCATGAGCGTCTCGAGCTTTCATCATCACTTCAAAACAGTTACTGCTATGAGCCCGTTGCAATTTCAAAAGCGGCTACGACTTCAAGAAGCCCGCAGGCTCATGCTCGGCGAAAACCTCGATGCGGCAAATGCTGCCTACCGCGTGGGCTATGAGGATGCGGCACATTTTAGTCGGGAGTATAAGAGGCTCTTTGGTTTGCCACCGATACGTGATGTAGAAAGGTTGCGAGAGTCATCAGAGAGAATGTCAATCACAGGCTAGACCACTTCACCTACATAGGCAAAAATCTCTTCTGATGATGTTTCTTTAGAACAACGTAGCGAGTATAATCATCCATAAATTCCATCTTAGAGCCGTTCACAAGAAGCGGCTTTAGTCGAGACACTTGGTTCTTCTTTCAGCAACTCGAGCAAGAAAGGTTTAACCTACGCTGATGGAAAAATGTTTTAGGTAAAATCGCCTAACTTTTGATAGAACCATTCGCACTTCAACATTTTAACCACCACCACTCCCTGTGAGGTTTAAGCGGTAATAATAGTCAACTAGCAAGACACTCACAATAGTTGCTAAATACAACACAACGGCAGCAAATAATGTCTTACCAACTTGCTTTCGCAAAACTACTATACCCCAATAAATAAACCCTGCACCTAAAAGAACACTCATGCTAATAAAAATATAAGCCAGTCTCCTCTGGGCATATCCCAACTCGGTTATAAACCCATCTGGAAAACCTAGCAGGTAGATATAGTTTATATACGCGAAGAATGACAAGGCTAAAGCCACTCCTGCCATAATATAAGCAACTACACGATTTAATTTCATAACCAATCTTAGCTTGACATATCATCTAACAGCAATCATGCATCATTATGTGACAACCTGATAAGCTAGATCATGCTCCTAGGAATTGACATCGGCACTACTCACACCAAAGTTGCTATCTATAATAAACGCGGCAAAATCTTGTCCCAACAAAAAGCACTTACCCCTAAAGGCAAAAGTAAAGACGGGCTTATCAATTTTTTTCCGCAAGATATTTGGAAGACAACTACTAGGCTTATTAAACAGGCTGTTTTTGAAGCAGATGTTGAGATTCAGGCCATGGCCGTCTCAAGCTTTGGTGAAGGTGGCGTGTCACTAGACGAGAACTTCCAACCCACTTATGACATCATTCCCTGGTACGACGAACAAAGAACGATTGGGCAACTTGAAAAACTCAGCAAAAAAATAGACGCAAAACGTTTTTACACCATCACTGGAATATATCCAAGTGCCATTCACAGTGTCTTCAAATGGCTGTGGTTAAAAGAAGAAGAAAATAAAGCCTGGCAAAAAACCAAACTCTGGCTAAGCATGACAGATTTTATTGGTTACAAACTTTCTGGCACAGCCTTTATGGAAGCAGGGCAAGCTGCAAGAACGATGGCGTATGATGTAGTAAAAAATAAATGGTCAGAAGAAATTTTACAAGCAGCAGGACTCAGCCCAACATTTTTACCGCCCGTGGTTCCGGCCACCACACCGCTTGGTGGCATCACCAAAGAAGCTAGCAAACTCACAGGACTTCCCGAAGGTACACCAGTGTTTGTTGGTGGACACGATCACTTCTGTGCGGCACTTGCCTGCGGCACGCTCACACCTGAGGTTGGGCTAGATTCGCTTGGCACATCCGAGGCCTTCACACTTGGGCTTCCTGGTAGAGCCAATCCTAAAAAATCGCAAGGCTTGGCAGTTGGGCCACATGTCCTCAAGAATTACAGCTATCTCCTGGGCGGCATCTATACATCGGGTGGTGTACTTAGCTGGTTAAAGAATTTGCTCTCGCTCGAGTCCTTCTCGGAATTACCTAAGCTTGCTGCAAAAGTTCAACCTGGAGAATCACCTTTATTTATTGCCAATTTTCATGGTGCAGCTCCCCCCTTTAATGACCCACACGCCACAGGAGCCTTTTTAGAAGTAAAGCCTGAACACACCCCTGAACACTTTGCACGGGCCGTGATGGAAGGGATTGCTTTTGAACTCAAAACCAGCTTTGTTTATTTTGAAAAAGTGACGGGGCAACGCATGGAACTTATTCGCATGGTTGGAGCCCACAATCCACTTTGGGAAAACATTCGTGCCGCCGTCTATGAACGACCTGTCGAGACTTCGGCACATGATGACATGGTGACTATGGGTACTGCACTCTTAGCTGGACTCGGTGCAAGAATTTATCAGTCACCACAAGAAGCGATTGCTATGACCTACAAAGTCAAAAGAACAGTAAACCCTGATGCAAAATGGCAGAAGGCATATGAAGCACCTTATGAACGGTATTTGAAATATCGAGAAGCACTAAAAAGAGTGAGAGGGTGACAAGTGAATTAGCTTTCCCTCGCCACTCGCCACTCACCACTTTCTTGTAGTACATTAGTATCAACTGGCCTCGAGCTAACGAAAGGAAACCCCACATGCCCTTTATCAAAGACGGAAGAATCCTCATCGCCAAAGCCTTCGCTGAGCAATACGCCATGCCCTCGTTTAATGTATGCAGTTTAGAGATGGCCAAAGCCTGCATCGAAGCTGCCGAAAAAGAACACGCGCCTATCATGATACAAACTGGCCCTGATGACCTAAAACACGGTTCACCCTTTGTCATGGCAAGCATGATCAAAGCCCTTGCCGAAGAAGCCGATGTGCCGATTATGCTTCACCTCGATCACGGTGAAAGTGAAACTATGGTAGCCCAGTGTATCCGCGCGGGTTACTCGTCAGTGATGTTTGATGGTGAGCATTATGCACTAGATGAAAATGTGGCCAGAACTAAAAGTTTAGCTCAGATTGTTCATGCCTCTGGTGCTGCTTTAGAGGCTGCGGCTGGAAGTTTTGGTGCAGGTGAAGGAAGTAGCAGCGACGAAGTTCATCTGACTGACCCAGAAGTTGCCGAAGCACTTGTAAGTGACGGCGAAGCCGACATGGTGGCTTGCTCGGTGGGTTCCATGCACGGACAGTCCAGCCATATTGATTTGAAACGTTTACGCAGTATTGCCAAAGCTATTAATAAACCAATTGTCTTTCATGGTGGCACAGGCATTCCAAAAGAAGATATGGCCAAAGCCGTTAAACTGGGTGTGGTCAAACTCAATATCGGTGCAGCACTGATTCGCTCGAGTCTAAAAGCCTTTAATACAGCAACACCCAAAACCAAAATGCATTACGAGATTTACAAAACCGTCCACGACGAATGCGTAAGCGCAGCCCGTGATAAAATCCGCACAGCGAAAGCAAACGGAAAGGCTAAGTAGCGATTCAAGGTTGAAGATTTTAGACCTTTAATCTTTAACTTTTAATCATGTTTTTAGTAAACGTGTAGGGTGCGCAGCGCGCACCATGAAACATTTTGATGCAAACGGAGTTTATTATGGGCTTGCTTTTGGTGCGTAGAACGCACCCTACAAAACCAATATGTTTTTAGGCATTGACTTAGGTACAGGTTCTGTTAAAGCGTTGTTACTAAACGCTGATGGGCGTGTTGTTTCTGAAGCGTCCTCGACCTACCCTGTTCACGCCCCACACCCAACCTGGGCAGAAACACATGTTGATGAATGGTGGCAAGCAACCATCAAAGCTGTTCGTAAAGCGGTTGGTCAACGAGAAGTTAAAGCCATTGGATTATCAGGACAAATGCACGGCACGGTGTTGGTTGATAAAAACTTAAATGCTTTACGCCCAGCAATTCTTTGGGCAGATACCCGTTCAGGTCAACAGTTGGAAATATACAGAAATTTATCAGAAGCACACCGTCAATGTTTAGCAAATCCAATTGCCACAGGTATGACAGGTGTAAGTCTGTTATGGCTTAAAGAAAACGAGAAAGATATTTATAATCAAACACGCTGGGTTTTGCAGCCTAAAGATTGGCTTCGCCTAAAACTTACTAGTGAAGTGTACGCCGAGCCTTCTGACGCATCAGCAAGCTTGCTTTACGATTTAGAAAAAGATACTTGGGCGCACGATATTATTGCTACACTCGAGCTTGATTCAAACTATCTTGCACCACTGGTGAAGTCTCAGGTCGTCGCTGGACATCTAACCAAAGAATCTGCAAATGAACTTGGATTCAGTGAAAACATTCCTGTCGCAGCAGGTGCAGGTGACGCGGCGGCCAGTGCTTTAGGAAGTGCGTTAATTAGTGAAGGGCAAGTACAAGTCAACATCGGTACAGCCATGCAGATTTTTGCAATACGAGATAAGGCAAAAGTTGACCCAACCTTGCGAACACATCTGTACCGCAGCAGCTTGGATAATTACTACGCGATGGCTGCCATGCAAAACGCTGGAATTGCTTTAGAGTGGGTTCGCAAAATCCTCGGCATGACCTGGGAGCAAATGTACGAAGAAGCATTTAAGATTTCGGCTGGTTGTGAAGGTGTGACGTTCTTGCCATACTTAACCGGTGAACGTACACCGCACCTTGACCCAAACATTCGCGGACTCTGGCAGGGTTTTGGACTAAATCATGAACGCGGGCATTTGGCAAGGGCGGCGTTTGAGGGTGTGGCGTTTGCGCTTAAAGATGGACTCAAAGCCTTAGAAGATACTGGTATTCACGCACCTTCGTTAAGGCTTGCAGGTGGTGGCACACTACAAACAAGCTGGCGACAATTGCTTGCAGATGTTCTGGAGAAACCACTCGAGGCGGTTTCAGTACCATCTTCATCGGCAAGAGGCGCAGCATTGCTGGCTGGCTTGTCTATCAAGGCTTTTTCTGTTCAAGATATTCTTTCATTCACACCCAAAGCTGAACCTGTAGCTGAGCCTGTGAAAAATGAAGGACTCGAGGCTGCTTATCAAGGCTTTAAGGAGCTTTATCCCAAACTACGCAATTCAGGTTGAAACTGACTTCTTGAATCTAAAATGCTGTGCAGTCTAACAAGAGCTTTGCCAATTGACTGATAGACTCAGGTAACGATGACTGTTCTAGCCAGAATTCTTATGCTCTTTTTGCTAATCTCGAGTATGAGTCTCGTGGATTTTCATCAGCAAGATAAACTTTCTGAGCAGAGCATCCTAGTTCTCTATGACGATGGTCAACCCACTGCTAATCTTAGGTGGTCAGCACAAAAGATGCTTGGCGACTGGCAAACCTTTCCTTATTCCGATGCAGCAAAGCTCTATGCAAGTATGTTGGCCAATCTCTTATCCGGGTTAAGCGCGGGCGAGATTGTGCTTCAACCCGTATCTAGTTATCAAAAAAATAGTGCTTTTAATCACCTCCGCACTTTTTATCTTGGAACTACACCTGAGCAAACACCACCCGAGGCCTTTGTGCAAGATGTACTCGAGGGGGCTCCTGTTACCTGGATTGGCTACAATGCCGAGGTCCTTAACCCTAGTGGGCAGGAACGTTTGGGTATACAGGTTAAAGGGATGCTGCAAAATTATGACCAAGCTTATGAGGGAGCATTTACCAGCATTGAGTACAAAGGAGCCGTGTTTTCTAAAGCTCTGCAACCTATGGAAATACTGAACGTTGCAGTGAGTAATAATGTAGAGGTTCATGCCTGGGCTAAAAATGCGCTAGGTGAACAGCACCCTTATGTGATGCAGTACCAGAGCTTTTGGTTAGTCGCAGATCTTCCCTTTACTTTTACACACGAACAGGATCGGTATTTGGTTTTTGCAGATGCCTTACGGACTATGCTTAACCTTACTCCTAGCTGTCAGCCTACTGCCTTGTTTCGCATTGAAGATGTATCTCCTAAAGACGATATCAGTATTCTCGAGCCGCTTTTTAAGTTACTGGTCGAAGAGAAGGTTCACTTTAATGTTTCTGTGATTCCTTTCTATGTGAATGAACCCCAAGGGATAACCCTAACTTGGCAGGACAATCCACAAAGCCTCGAGTTACTGCTAGATATGGCTAAGCGTGGCTGGGCTGCCATCTGGCAACATGGAACCACCCATCATACCCAAGGGTATCCAAATCCAGAGGGTATAAGCGCAGTAGATTGGGAATTCTGGGATAGCCAGAAGTTTGGTCCGCTCGAGAACCTCAATGAAGATCTGGCCTTAAAGCAAGTTATTCGGGGTAAACAGGCTTTGTATGATTTGGGGTTTTCTCCAGTGGGTTGGGTTACACCCCACTACGGCGCACCACCGTCTTATCTTAAAATGTTTAACCAAACCTACACTCTGTATTTTGAACGGCGTTTCGTGCAGTCAGGGGTTTTACGAACCACTCAGTTTTTCCCCTATCCTGTTACAGATACGCTAGGCGGAAGAGTAATGCCCGAAAATGCTGGCTATGTACAAAAAGATAACCAGTTTACAGATATTTTAGGGACGGCTAAGCTAAACCGTGTGTTGCAATGCCCCTATGTGGGTTTGTTTGTGCATCCATTTATTTTTAACACTCAAGAGCCCACTTTGGAAGATTTGCGGGTCTTCATTAAAGAGATACACAAGCTGGGATACACTTTTTTCATTCCAACCCCAGCCAATCAAGATCGGCTTTTTCCCTAAGCTGAAGACTTTATTTGACTAAAGACTTCGCTGCAAACGCATTACAAAATTTTTTATATTTAGGGTATAGTCTTTAGTATCATGATCACTATTTATTTTGATTTTTTATGTCCCTTTGCCTGGCGTGGATTAGAACTTATCAATGTTTTACAAAAAGAAAATAGTCTCGCTGTAACTCTAAAGCACTTTAGCCTAGAGCAAGGCAATCACGCTGATAACGCGGGTAAACCCCGCCATCAACCTCTCTGGAGGTTAGAACAGCAAGCTATAGACCAAACCTTAGGGCTCAAGGCTTTTTTGGCTTCACATGCAGCTAAACAACAAGGATCAGAAGCCCAGATGCGTTTTGCCCTCGAGCTTTTCCGACTGCGCCATCAACACAAAGCTGACTTAAATAATGACCAAACCCATTTGGATGCAGCCCAAAAAGCCAACTTAGATCTAAAGCAATTTCAAAACAGTCTTAAAACCGACGATAGTTTGCGTCAGGCTTTAGCTCAAGACCTACATGCTGCTGGTGAGGTGGGCGTTTTTGGTACACCTACTTTTGTTTTACCATCGGATCATGCTGCTTATTTTCGCTTTGCCAATCTGGTCACTGACCCTAAAGAAGCCCTGGTCTTGTGGGATATGTATGTAAAGGTACTCGAGTCTGAGGCTAACATTGAAACCATTAAGCGTCCTAGAAAATAGATAGCCTTACTGCTTAATACCTTGCTCTACCCTATTGAAGTGCCCCCACGAGTCTTGACTCGAATGAAATTATCACCAGACCATTTCATTCAGGAGGTACTTAATCTCTATCATCAACGACCGTAGCCTATAGGAATCATCCGTAAAGGTATAATCACCACAGTTTATGCAAACAACCCCTCGAGTCTCCCTATTAAGATCAAAATCAGCCTTTCTGGCTCTTTATCTCTGTGGATTTATTTTGGCTGAGTTGAATAGTCACGGTACACGAATATATTTGGGACTTATTATTCATGCTGTCATGCTGCTTATGCTTTTAACACAAAGTGTCCTGACTGGTGAGAATGTAAGTAAGCTCTACGCTGCCATGGCGGTTATTCCACTGATTCGTATTCTTACCTTGAGCACCCCGTTTTGGCTTACTGATCAAACCAGCTTATTTGCACTTGTCAATGTGCCACTCATCGTAGCAACTATTGTGGCCATGACCACCTTACAGTATCGCCCCAAAGAGGTTGGTTTGCGCCTAGGACGTTTGTGGTTGCAGGGTCTTATCGTATTAATAGGAATTCTTATTGGTGCTTTTGAGCGTCTTATTATCCAACCAGCACCCCTCGCACAAAGCCTTACTTTTCAGGATATTCTTTGGCCCGCTATTAGTCTTATGCTTTTTACAGGATTCAGCGAAGAGCTACTCTTTCGAGGCATTATGCAAAAAGCCGCAACCGATGCCCTAGGAGAGGTTAAAGGAATTTTTTATATTTCGGCTTTGTTTGGAATCATGCATATTGGTTGGAATTCTATTCTTGACATTATTTATGTGACCTTTGTAGGTCTTGTTTTTGGTTTCATTGTCCAAAGAACAGGCTCTATTATTGGAGTAGCGATTGCTCACGGTCTTGCTAACATCATGCTATTTATTATTATTCCTTTGCTTCTAGCTTAAACACTACTCACTGTATTTGACAGACAATTCTGCTACATAAGTAAGGGCTTCTTTATCATTATGAAAACTTGGGAAATGTTGTTGAAAGTGTTTAGCAATATCTCCAAGCGAAAGATTCTTTTTCATTTCTGAGAGAATAAACAAATCTAGCTCTGCTACTGCGTTCAGTTTGGGCTGGTAATCACGGGCTTTCTTTTGCAAAGCTTGTGGGGATTGTGGTTCACTAAGAAAAGTAGATTGCCGAAATTGTAAATCAGCCTGACCTTGGCGACTAAGCCGCGTCATCCAGGTCCACACATAATCTTGGGCAATTAGATCAGCGCGCAAATCAATAGCTAAGACATCACTGGTTTGAAGATGAAGTGGTTGTAAAAAAGGAAAGAAGGCCTGACCATAGATGGCTTTTTCTGCATGTGGGTTATTAGAAAATCCACTATCTCCAAATAACGCTGCATCAAACCAAAGGGCCACGCCATGCGCCTCACCTGGGTCATTTACGGTCCAGCTTAGGGTTGCTCGAGCATTGGTTTCGGTAATTGAGCGGTAATCCAAAGTAGCCCAGGTTTTTGGCTCCAATAAAAGATGCTCAGGTTTTAAGCGAACTTTTTGCCAAGTATTAAAAATAAAAGGATTCATAGGGCTTAGGTCAAGTCCAAAATTGGTTTTTCCAAAGGCCTCTTGATAGCCTAGGTACAGCTCAGAGTTATGGATAGGGGCTAATTTCATGGTGTCTCGTTGTGGAATTAAAATGCCCTCTTGAGAAAGTAGCCGTGTTCTAGCATCAACAAGAGCTGGAATATGATGTTGATATAGTGGCAAACAACCTCGTAAATCAGATACAATCACATCTACTTTTTCAGGTATTTCTAACTCACTCGAGAGCCCTTGGAAAAATTCGATGCGATCTGCGTAGCCATTGGCTTTAGCCAGCATCTTGGCAACCGCAAGGGCCGGACTTGGCTCAACCGCATAAACTTTTCGTGCTCCAAACTGGCAGGCTAACAGAGACAAGATACCCGTTCCTGCCCCAATATCAAGCACTACCGAACCAGGTTTAACTGCAGTTTGTATCGCACGATAATAAGCATCCATCCGCACAGAATCAGCAATCATATCGGCATAGCCAGAAATGCTATACATGGCGGGTCTCCTTGGTTTGAGCTTCAAAATCCTCGAGGATCAGTTGGCACAAGGCGTTTAGGCGTGATGAATCAGTATGTGGCCTAACCCGCCGCAAAGGTACTTGTTTCACCAGATGTTCTAACACAGCAAATTCCTTGGCACGCATTTCCTTGGTGAGTAAATAGTTAGCATTGGTGTTTGCAGTCATCATAATAAACCCTTCTGCTGGAGCTAAGGAAGAAATCATGGGTTCTGCTTGGTTGCGATCTTCTAAAAAGTAAATGGCTGCAAGGGGCACACTTTGAGTTTGAAAGGAAGCTGAGGGCATAAGATCAAAGTAGCATTTTTCCCAGTTTGGGGTAAGGCGGGGTAGGGCATCACCAGAGCCAAAAAGTATCTCTGCTGATTGAGGCCATAGACGCACATAAGGATACCCAGGCTGCACCCAGTACATTCCGTCTCGTATCTCTAAGGCACTTAAATCATCACTCAAGATTTTTAGACCCAATTTTGCAAAAGCAGCAGCAGTGGTTGATTTGCCTGCCCCGGCAAACCCCAGTAAGGCAAAGGCCTTACCGCCATAAACAATAGAACTAGCGTGTAAGCCTAAAGTACCACGCAAACGTAAAATAAAACCCATGATTGGACCCAGAAAATAAGCTAGGGTATCCTCTAAAGTGAGAGGCTCTGGCGAGCTTGCCCATACTTCTTTAGTATCTTTACTTATCAAAAACTGAGTACCATCACTGTAGCAAAATTGGAAATAAGCACCGTCTGCAAGGGTCCAAATCTGCAAGTTGACATCATTGGGATCAAGGTCTTCATTCACATACCAAAGCTGACGTTCTAAAAGCTGTTGGGGAGTAAGAAGAGCAGTGCTACTTACATGAAACTCGAGATCATAGGAAATACCAGATACAGCTATCAGTCCTAACAGGGGTCTATCTGAACGCACCAATAAGCCATATAAAGAATAAATCCACACCAGAAGATAATACCCTAGCAGGTATCAAATTCAGCACTACGCTGTACGAAGTTTGAGCGAAGCGTACACTGGTTTACAACAAAACCAGTAGGAAAAACGCTGTTCAGGACATAGCTTGTAATTTTTCCTTTGTCTTGAATGTCTCTTGGAACTACTAGCTGTCTACATTATCCCAAGATTGCAAAATAACAACCCGACCCTATTCATTAATAAGGTCGGGCATCATTGATAATATCTACTACGAAAAACTAAGGTGCTGTTTTATTATTAGTTCCCATAGCACCATCCATAGCACCACTCATACCAACAGCTTCAGTGATACGAGCTACGTCACCATAGATTTTAAGTTTGGGAGCACGAAAAGGCTTTTTTTGTTTTGCGTTCAAGGCACGCCTCCTTATTGGTAGTATTATACACACTATGAGTATCCTGTAAAGAGGGTGGATAGGTTCAACCAGTGTGAAAGTGAGAAAAGTCTCACCTCTCGAGCAGTTATGGGCGAATTAGGGTCTGGAAGTCTGGCAATGACTGCTTTATCTACATAGTTGCTTAGGGCAGGGTGCGACTTAAACATAGTGCGCCAGGTCTGGTCGGAATGCTTGAGCCAACCTTGGGTGGGGTCTCCGGCCAATGGACTCTTAGGTCGGTGGCGCACAGCTTCAGGAAGAACGCCTGCCGTTGCGCGGCGAAATAGCTCTTTGTGGACACACCAAGGTACTGGCGGCAAACTCAGCAGATAATGAATTACTCGCAGGTCTAGCAAAGGGTGTCTGACTTCGAGAGGTCTTTGAGTGACGCTCGCATCATAACCCTCGAGTGCATAACTCAATACTGGTGAACTCAATAATTTGTAAGCATCACCACGAATCAGGTCTTTACGCTTAGGGGGAAAATACACCTCACGCCACCGCTCACGAAGCTTCATACTCTCAGCAAAGCTAGGCTCGAGCCAACTTGGAAAATTTTCATCTTCATTTTGAGGAGGAGCTTTACTCAAACTGGGCATCTTGATAACTGGAAGGCGGCCTCTAGCGAAAACATACCAAGTAACCTCACTCAAGAATTGCAACCATTTCCCTTGGTGCAGCAGTTGCCAACCGTGGGCCCGCACATTAGCTGTAAGTGGCGCGTCACCCTCATCCCCGGTCAGCACAACCCGACAGTGTTGGGCTATATCCCTTTGCATGGCTAGAGTCATGGCAATATAAGGATCCTCGAGGGGTTCAGGATGGCAGAAACTACCTGTAGGACCAAACAAGGGGTAATCTTCACCTGCATAAAAGTGAATGGGTATATTGAGTTGCTTGGCAACAAGTTCTGAGTAATAGCGTTCTTGGTCTGGAATTAAATGATTATAAACAATAGTATGAGCTTGCACTGCATCAGGGTGTGGTAGATAAGAACGTGCTACAGCCGCAACCATTGAGGAATCTAGTCCACCACTCATATAAACAGCAACCCTATCGGTTCGTAAGCGGTCATGCACGGCTTCATTTAGTAATTCTTTGAAGTGGTCTACATAGTCTTGTGATTTTTTGTAATGAAGTTCCTGGATAGGATCAAGCATCCAGTAGCATTTGGTTTGAAGGCTGTGTTGGTCACACACCAGCGTGTGCCCGGCCGGTAAGCGTTTAATATCTGTGAAGGTGGTGGCCTCTGGCCAACAGTTATAACCAAAGAGTAAAAAGTCTCCTATCGCTGCGTCATCAAGGCTGGTTGAAACCAATGGGTGTAGGCGCAAGCAATTAAGGGTATTGCTAAAGATAAGCACATTACCGACTCGAGCGTAGTAAAAGAGTTTGACCCCGAAATGGTCTCGAGCACAAAATAAACGCTGCTTTACTGCGTCCCAAATGGCAAACGAAAAGTCACCTAACAAGTGTTCTGTACAAGATTCACCCCAAGCACGGTAAGCATGAAGAATGAGGTCAGCATCGGTCACAGGAGGTTTGAGAACACGCCCTTTAGACTCGAGCTTGGCCATTAAATCTTTGCGGTTATCAATTCGGGCATCAGCCACCAAATAAACCTGACTCTCCAAGGTATGAGGTTGGGTTTCATAGTGAGCCTCAAAGGTTGTTTTAAGCAGGGTGTGTCCTAGTCCTACATGACCCTCCAAAAACGTGTGCTGGGCATCTGGGCCACGTTCTTGAAGGTAGGCCATCATTCTTTGCAATAGCTTGGGGTCAACTCTAGAACCGTCTAAATGAATAATACCGACAATACCACTCATAGGGTTTAAGAGAGGGGTGGAAAGGTCTGATAGCCCTCGAGTCCTTCATCACCAATAATCACTTGGCCATCCATCTCGAGCCAGGCATGAGCTTTAAGGTCGGCTAGGTCTTTACTTACACCCAGCCGCAACTGCGAGGTATGGCCTAAGTCAGCTAGCAACCACTGTGTGGCTAAAGCTTGGGTTAAACAAGTCGCTCTGGGCACGTAACGCGAAGTGACCCGAACAGCTTGCACGATTCGCTGCGGCGAATAATCAAACCCTGAATTACGATTTATGTGATGCTCAACCCTCGGCACTACACGCTTAATCTGTACTAAACGCTTAAAAGGAAGGCTCCAAAGCAACACTCGTACCAAAGTCACAACCATCAGCGTTTTGACTAGAAAAAACTTATCTTGAAAGGGTAACTGTAAAAACCTACGAAGCATATGTTTTAGGTTGCACCGATGCTGATCAGGTCATGCTTGCGAAAATCCTCGAGTAACTCAAAAAGGGTTCGTTCACATTCACTTTTTTCAACATCATAGTCTTCTAAAAGGTGTTCCAAAACCTTGGCTACGGTTTGAGGGGTTTGAATCAAATCCCAAATTTTAGTTCCAATAGAGTCTAGACCATAATAGGTGCTATTGGCTAAATTGAGAATGACCACTTCATCAGCTAATTGGGAAGATAGGTTTTCTTGAGAAACCACAATAGTGCTATCTAAGGTGAGGGGCGCATGGCTAACCATAGCTGCATAATAGCACTCTAAGAATAAGAAACTCAGTGAATCACAGAATTATAAATCTGGACTAGAACGTTGAAGTTTCAGACCGTTTTCACCTTATATTTGTAGCTTCGCTTCATTACATAGCCACACTGAGCCGTTATGTAGGCTAAAGGTCGCAAAGGATTCCGAAAGTCAAGCCGTACTTTGCGAAGTATCTCGTCATCAGATACTTCGGTGGACACGAAAGTGCAGAGCTTAGCTTGCTTCAAAAGGTGTGCAAATGGCGACTCAGTATGACAGAATGAGGATTCTGTGATTCACTGAGTCTATGTAAAACATACCTGCTATAGCGGTATTAGACATTAGGGCTTACTGTTTGTTGATACAACCTTTGAACATAACTCGAGCTATCCAAAAGTGACTGAAAACTACCTGAAGCTACTATGCGCCCTTGGTCTAACACCACAATTTGGTCAGCCTTTTGAACCATGGCCAGACGGTGGGTAATAAGAAGAACTGTTACCTGCCCTCTGAGCTGCTGGATAACCTGCACAATACGATTTTCGTTTTCATTGTCTAAAGCACTGGTGGCTTCATCAAGGATAAGCAAGGCAGGTTTACGCAACAAGGCCCTAGCTAAGGCTAAGCGTTGCCGCTCTCCGCCTGAAAATCTTAACCCTCGGTCACCAAGAACGGTTTCTAACCCCAGGGGTAAGGTATGTACAAACTCAAGTAGAGCAGCTTGCTCTAGAGCCTTGTACAGATCAGCCTCAGTGGCCTCTGGCTTGGCTAAAAGTAAATTAGCCCGCAAGGTATCGTGCAGTAAAAGCGTATCTTGCATGACATACCCGATCTGGTGTTGCCAGTGGGGTACGCTGGCACTTGATAACACAGTCTCATCAATCCAAATCTGGCCAACCGTTGGGGTTAAGATTCCTGCGATTAAATCAGCCAGGGTGCTTTTGCCTGCACCTGAAGGGCCAAGTAAAGCTATGATTTGACCTTTGGGAATCAAGAGTGAAATGTTTTCAAGCGTAGGTTTATCTTGGTAACGAAACCCGATAGTCTCGAGGGTAATGGCGGTATTAAAAGAAAGGGGTTGCGGGTGGGTTATTTGAGGTTCTGCTTCATTCTGATAGCGTTTAAGAAGGGTCATGATATTACCAAAGGCAGGTAAGGTGGCCAGGAGTTGCTGATAACTGCTTTGCACACTGGATACCGCAGGCATAATGCGCGCAAAAATATAGAGCATCACCAAAATAGTGGCGGTATTTAATTTCCAAACACTAAAGGCCAGATAAACAAAAAGTGCCAGCAGGAACACCGAAGCCAAGGCAAAATAAAAACTGGCATCGGCATAAGAGCGCGAGGCTGCTATATTGACTTGGGCATAGCGTTGGCCTAAATGCGAAAAGGCCTCAGCATGTTTCTGGGTTGCACCATAACTCTTGGTGACTTTGAGAGCCGAAAGATGGTCCTGAATGGCAGCGTAAAGGGCCTTGCCGACTTGCGAGGCTTCTTCTCCCCAGTGCCAGGATGATTGTCGCTGTCGGCGCAGCAAGCCCAGCACCACGCCGGCGCAACCCAAAGTCATAAGACTAAGTAGCGGTGACATAAACAAGGCCAGCCCAATATAAACCAAGGTAACAATCCCTTGGATAAAAAGATAAAGCAGCGAACTAAGGGCCGTTTCTACACGCTCGAGTTCAAGGGTCAGGGCATGATTAAAATCGGACATACGGGCACGACTCAGTGACAGCCAGTTACTTTGCAAAATGGCTTCGTAAAGACGTTGCCGCAAAGACTGGATATAGCCTTGTTGAAATTGATAACTACCTAGCTTCTCCCAGCGATACAAAAAAGCACGTAGGCTTACGGCTAGAGCATAAAGGCACAATACTCCTGCCAAGCTTGGCCTAATACCGGCTGCTTCTAAAAACTGTGTTACGACCCCGGTACCCCCAAGATTACCCTGCCCTGCCTCTACCTGAATAAATTGCAATAAGGGTAAAAGAAGTAAAAGGCTAATACTTTCAGTCGCACTAATAATCATCATGAGCAAGAGTATTCCCATAACTCGCTTAGGATGAAAGCGAAAAAAGCTTTTTATCAAAACCAAGAGTTCTTTAGTTAAGGTCATGGTGCTTACCATAGGTGATCAGCAGACGAAAAGGACGAATGAGGTAATAGAGCACAAAAAGGTGATTGGGTAAGGACACAAAAGACCAGTCTAGCGGTGTAGGAGTAGTCAGTGACAGAACCCCATAGCGCACTTTGTCACGTAAGCGTTCACGCACCTTGATTTGCAGAATAAACTGTTTCCAAGGGCTGAGTCTTGCACCCTGCAAGATACCTTCAAAGGTGGACTCGAGGGCTTTGAGCCTTGAATCCTTAAAGATCTGCTGAGAGATTTTTTCAGGCAGGACTGCCCCAAGTAAATCATGAGCTAGCCTAAGACCCAGAAAGAGTTGACGCTCGGCTCCGTAATGTCGGGCTTGCAATATCAGCTTATCCCAATCTAAACTGCCAACTGTTAGTAATCGTGCAACATCGGCTACACTACCAAGCTGCGACCATAGGTGTTTACTTCCATGCACACAAAGATAAATGAGTAAATCACTATCTGAAAGGGTTAGCTGAGAATGGTTAAAGACCAATACTGTTTGCAACCGCGCCCAGAGTTCACTAAGGTTAGGCGAAAAGGTAAAGTAACGCTCAAAGAGTTTCCAGTGCAACTCGAGCCTAAGCCGATGTAGGGGGCTGCGATAAGTTTGCTCATGCAAAAAATAAGTGAGCGCACTTTCTTGGGCTGCATTAAAAACAGGTTCAGACATATACCCTTGACGCTCTAAAAGGGCTCTAGCCTCTTTAAGTGAGGCGTTCTGGACTAAAATATCAATATCCACAAATTGACGACTCGAGAATGAACCATACAGCCGTGTAGCCAACACCGGCCCTTTAAGGCTAAGTACCTTTATTCCTGCACGTTTAAATAAGTCCATAACCTCGAGCAGTTCCTTAACCAAAGCCATATGAAAAAGAGCAAGGTCTCGGTGGGCTTCGCTAACCAGAGACAGTATGTCAGCCCTTATAACCCCGGTAGGCATTTGACACAGGTAAGTATAAAGTTGGGGTAGAACTTTATGATCTTTTGCTAAGTCAAGGAGAGTGTGAGCGTTTATTTCTTCCAATGATTCACTCGGTTTAGTAACTGAAAGGTCATTTTCTAAAACACACCAGCCTACCGCCTGTAATATCAAATCCCACTCGAGACTAGGATTTATTGGGGCAATTTTTGGCATGAATCGTAACCTCTCTTTAGGCTAGAACCATATGATACCTTAGAAGAACCTATGACCCCTCTAAGAAGCCTGATACTCAGTTTTGTTTTGGGCATCGGAGCCTGGATCATTCTTGCCAACATTGAGCAACAAACAACACTGCAACCTCTTATTGCCTGCGCTGAAGTCGCCAAAACACAAACCATAGGCTTGCGTGAAAATACCAGTCAGCCACTTTACACCCTGCAAATTCCGCTTGTGTCTCCTCATTCAGAAGGTGTTGCAGTAGTTCAGTTGGTTGCAGTAGGCCGCTCAGGATGGAACCAGTACCCTATTCCTGCTATAGATATTTTTGAAATTGATGTTTATAAACCTTCCGATCTCCTTTTACTTAGATATGGTCTAGTAACACCCCAGGAAGCCCTAAGAGCCCAAAAAATAGAAGAGGCCGCTAAACACTGGCAGTGGCCAGAGTGGTGGAAGGTTAAAGGCTGGAAATCTCCGCTTATGACCCTTTGTAAAACCTTCTCGGAGTTCAAATGATAAAGGTGTTAAGTCTAATCTGTACACTTACTATGCCCATGGGCGCAGTGGGTTGGATAGGTGTGGCCTGTATACCTATCCTGATACTTTTAAGCTGGTCAAAAGTCTGGCGTTACAGCAAGCAGTTTTTTGTCTTTACTGCACCGCTAAGTTTAATAACCGTGCTAGCGACTTTAATCCAGCCAGATAAGACCCTGAGTATGCTGCTGTCCTCTTTGGGTATGGCGTTTTTATTTTTGGTTGCTCCTGCCGTGATTAGCGTAATGCGTGACAGCCTAGGAAGCCAAAGAGTGGTGAAAACCTTTTTAATAGGTGAAGGACTCTTGGCTTTGAGTATTGTTGCCGATACACTTTTGAAGTGGCACAGCTTACCGGTTGGGCTTTATCTTCGAGCCTAGTTTTCATAACTGGGCTGCGGCTCTGCTGGTGCTAGCAGTTCCTCTGGCGGTACATCTAGCTTCCCAACAACCCAATCACCGCATCTGGTATTTAGCTTCTGTGATTTGCACAGGGGGCATTTTTGCCTCATTAAGCTGGTCGGGTGTGATCGGGCTAGCTGCGGCTATGGTCTGGTATCTTACATGGTGTAGCCAGCGCACACGCATAATTCTTGCAGGTTTGATTTTAGCAAGCCTTTTATGTCTTATTATTTTGCCAAAAGTTAGCTCTTTATCTATAAGCCCCACCATTAGCCGTGTATTTTTAGGGCGGGTCAGCATTGCCTACGAAGGTTTACAACTTGCCAGTGCCCGTCCCTATTTAGGGTGGGGATACCGTGCAGGCCACCTTTCTTCTATTATGCAAAGCCAAAGAGTCATTCCTGGTGTTTATTACAATCATGATGTGACCTTGCCTCATGTTCATAATCTGTTTGTACAAACCCTGCTCGAGACAGGCATTATTGGTTTTATGGCCCTCTGTTTTTTTCTTATTCATTTGTTTAGTGCTCAAGCCACAGCTTGGAAACGGGCTACCCAAGCGGCGATGCTAGGATATTTAGTGGTTCAGTGTTTTGATTTGTCTTGGATAGGCTCGAGTAATCTGCTGAGTTTTGTATTAGTTGCCACTAATTTTTTAGACCTAGAGAAAGTACCCTTACGGCAACGTGCATAAGCTTATCTTGGCAATAGCTACCCGTTGTTCAGGAAGTTCAGAAACTGTCTGAGAAGTGTCAAGCCGCCAATTTTTTCACCATCAAACGAATCATGGTGACGTAGATAAAGGCTTCTGAGGTTTCTGGCAAACGCTCAAAGTCTTTGGAAAGACGACGCTGCCGATTGAGCCAGGAGAAAGTACGCTCAACAATCCAGCGTTTGGGAAGAACTTCAAAGCCAAGTTGCTCTTTAGGTTTATGAACGATCTTAAGAATCCAGCCACAGGTTTTCATAAGCCAAGCGATGAGGTCACCGGTATAGTTACCATCAGCCCAAATCAACTTAAGACGTTTCCAGGAAGTTGTCCTCATTGCCGTAAAGAGTTGTTTTGCGCCAGCTCGGTCATCAATATTTGCAGCCGTTACCAGGACAGCTAACACCAAGCCTAAGGTATCTACAACGAGATGACGTTTACGTCCAGTTACTTTCTTATTACCGTCATAGCCGATCTCCTTACCCCCTTCGACACTTTTCACACTTTGACTATCTATAATGGCTGCACTGGGATGTTTTCTACCTTTTCCCTTGACTTTCTTGCGTAATCGTTCACGCAGTTTGGTATTCAGTTCCTCCCAGAAACCACCTTTACGCCACACACGGAAGTAGTGATACACCGTTTGATACGGTGGATATTCTTTAGGCAACATCCGCCAAGGAATGCCACCTTTCACCACATAAAAGATGCCATTGAGAATGCTGCGCCAACTATGTTCTCTAGGTCTCCCTAGTGGGTTTGGTGTCGGCATGAATGGTTTTAATGCTTCCCATTCGCTAGTCTTAGGATATACGTCGGGTGCAAAGTCTCATGAGATTAGATCAGTCGGGTACAGTTGGGATTTGATCATCTTTTAACTGTGCCCGACTTTTTCATGAGTTTCCTACTTCTCAGACAGTTTCTCAAGTACAATATTGCTAAGGGATTGTGTTGCTGAAGGTAATTCGACAAAAAACTTTCCACTATTGGGAGCAGTTTCCTTAACAATACGGTCAACAGCAATATCCTTTGTAGTGCCATCTTGATAAGAAAATAAAAGACTAAACTTGGTCAGAGTCAGGTCTGATAGCTCGAGGGTAAGATAATGCTGATCAAGCTGAAGAGTTTGCAAATCTGTCAAAAGAAGCGTCTGTTTCTGAGAGATGTTGACTTCTTGATTACTTCTTACACTTTGCTCAGGTAAGCACTCACCTAAGGTAGTCGGTACTAAACGCATCAAGTCATCTATGATTTGTGGCGGATTATAGAGAGGAAATTCCCATACTAGAATAGAGGGTTTTTGAATCTGGTAATTTTCGCTTTGTAGATACGTTTCAAGAGCTGTTATGGGTCCACCCGCACTAACATTTGCGTTAAGAACCTCAACTCCCAGAAACTCACTTAAAAATCCAGAAAAGTTATATTCGGGATCGCTGTAGCTGGTTCCTAATAAAACAATTGGGTAATTTGTAGTATCTAATAATCCAGTTTCAAGCAAGATACCAGACTGTTTGGTGATGTATATTTCTCGAGGTTCGCCAGGATAGCTTTCACTCGGCAAAAGATTATTACAAGCATCATTTACGAGTTTTTGGTAGGTCCCGATTAAGCTTTCAGTTTTTACAAGTTCTGAAATATAAATATTTTTTTTCTCGAGACTTTGATAGGCGGCACTTTGCTCTTTAATATGATTCGCTACGGCATCTGCTGCCACTCGTGAACCCCAGGTTGTCCAATGGTGGTCATGCTTAAAAAAGAATTTATCTTCACCCTTTTCAAGAGCGGCATTGACAAGGTTTGGGGTAACAATACCTGAAGAGGCAAGTGCGTCTAAAAACATCTGATAACCTTCACGAGCACTTTGGACATCATAGCTGGTTTGGTCATCGTTTTGTTCTGTATCAAGATATTGTGGATACACCATTGCATGTGATGGAACGGCCACGACTACCAGTTCAATTCCTTGAGCGCTTAACACTTTTACAAATTTGGCAAAATAATCTTGGGAATTGCCAGTAAGTGTATCGGTAAACTCTTTACCAATAAAATCTACTCCCCTAAAAAGCCAGCCATCTTTACCTTTTAAAACTCGAGTAAAGGGAGGAGCATTTGTCACCTCGGGGCATAAAGGCGGCATTTGTGCCAGAGAGAAGCTTGTACTAAGAGCAATCAAGACAATAGACCATAACTTCATATGGGAAAACCTACCTCAAACCTTCGGCTTTTGCAAATTCATAACATTGAGATTCGCTCGGGGCCTTTGCAAAATCCACACCAAACACGCCAAACTCTGCCCCACCAACCACCCCACCCCCACCCCTACTAGCCCCCCCTGCTTTGCCCCCACATAAACACAAGCAAAGATAAATAGAGATAATCCCAGAGACATAAGAACCAGTGTGCGGGTGCGCTTCTGGATGCGGTAGGCCGTCAGCCAAAACGTATTGAGGGTGTAAGGCAACACCGAGAGTCCCAGCAGGCGTAAAAGTAATGTAGCGTTCTCAGCATATCGTTGACCAAATAAACTCAGCATAAAGTGTGCAGCAAGCAAAAATACTGCAACGATGGGCAAGAGTCCCAAGAGTGTGCGTTTGAGAACCTTCCAGTAGGGGTCTAAAGTTGCTGTAAGTGTAGAAGCAACGTTGGCAAAGGCTGCCGATGAAGTAGCTACTGGAATAATAAACAAGACATTAGCCAGCATCCAGGCCGCATAAAAAAAAGCGTTGGTTTCTGAACCAAAGAGTGAAAGCACCACGAAGGGATAAATCAAAGGAACACTAAACCAAAAAAGCTGAGACAAATGATTGCCAAAAGAATAGCGGGCCGTTTCAAAGAGTGTGGGCCAGTGCCAGCCTGAACGTAGTTGATAACCCACAAGGGCTTTAGGTGTAAACCAGAACAGGGCTGTTAGCCATGATAAGAGGGCAGCTACGCCAATAGCAGCAATCACGCTCCAGGGTTGTAAAGCGGGAATAAGTCCAACCATTAGAAGCCTAGCTATGTTAAAAATAAGCACTCGGTAAAAAGCATAGTGGGTCACTTGCAGGGCAGTAAAACTGCGGTCCCAAAATTGGGTCACACTAAAAAAAATCGCCGAGAAAATAAATATAGCAAGGCTTGCATAACTTTGATGAAACAAGACCAGTTCTTTAGCCCAAAGAGGTGTACCTAGTAGAAAAACAGTAGCAAATAAAAAGGCACAAACTGCAACTGCCGTTGCAGCCGTATTAAGGAATTTACTGGGTTCTTTGAGAGTGCTAAGAAAACGTAGGGTAGTTATTCCTAGACCCATTTCGCTCAAGTTGCCAATCAGGGCCAAGGCAGAAATCAGAGCAGCCGTTACCCCGACTTCGCTCTCGAGCAGTTTGCGTGTCACTATAAACCAAAAAATAAAACCTAGACCCGAACCGGCTAGGGTGTTGGCCACAATAAACAGGGCGTTTCTTAATACCGACGATTGAAGCAACTGTTTCAAGAACCCTTCAATAGGCTGGTCAGCCCCAAACCAAAGGCACATACCACCATCATGGCAAAGTAAAGAATGGTGTCTAGAGGCCTTGTATGGGGGTACCTAGTTTCTTTCCAGAAAGCGATCAGGGTTGTCAACATACTAAAAGCACCCAAGCAGACAACCTGGGTCAGGGCTGAAACCCCTAAGCCAAAACTATGTAAAGCAAGACCCAATAGGGCACTCAATGCCAAACTGATAGGAAGGGATAAAACAGTATGCTCGAGGGGGCCAAATCTAAATTTACTCACGTCATAAAGGATGGCTAGCAAGGTGTAGCCCGGTAAGAAACTAACTAGCATAAATCCAAAGGCGACCCGCGCAATGCCGCCCCTATCCAAGACCACAAAGGCTATTTGGAGCAGAATGATCAGAAAACAACACGGGAGGACGAATTGTTTCATGGATGAATGGGTAAGAGAATTCCCATCATGCCATTGTCATAGACTTGGCCAAGATGCGGATTAAGGGTCATAGGTTGCCAAAATTCTTTAATGGGACGAAAGCGCGACCAGAAAAAACTTGCAGCAGGCTCTTTAGAAACTTTATCGACTACAATCACATCTGGCCATTCAATAGATTCCTCGAGCGCACCCGTGAGGGCCTTGAGTTCATAGGTGGTATAGCCGCGAAAGGCAAAAGGGTCTAGTTTATTTTCTTCAGCCATAGAAACCTGTATTTTTCCGTAAGTAAGCAGGTCGGACAAAAGAACTTTATTATAGTCTTGGGTGCCCACATAGGACAGCAACCAATCGGTGCTGCTTTCAATATGACTTGCATCACTGCTGCGATTCTCATGACCCACCACAAAATCATAAGAGTAAAAGCTAACCAGTTTGGCCAGTGAAGTGATGACCAGAAGCAAGGCAAGCATATAAGGTAATACTTGGCTGCGCCAGCGTTGCAAGTAATAAAGGGCAATAAAGGGTAATAAAATTGCCAGAGCCTTGGTACTAATCCCGCCCCGTATCGAATAGGCAAGTGTATCAATGGCGGCCACCCCAACCAAAGCAATCACGATGATAAAGACCGATGACCAAGCTTGCTGGCGGGGCCGTCTAAGGAAATGCCCAATATCATAAAGCCCACCTATCATGACTGGAAAGATAACCAGAAGCAAGGGGGCGATACTTAACATAGACAGCAGTCGGGGTTGAATAAAGGTATACGGTGAGTTGGTTACCGAAAGATAGCCAAGAAAACGGTCTAATCCCCCACTATTGGCTTCGTAACCCAAAAGAGGCAAAAACGAATTATAAACAGTGTTATTGAAATAAAAAAAGATTACAAAATAAACTGGCAGGATGTAGTAAAGCGGGTTGAGTCTAGTGGCTTCACGTTTTCCCATACGCTGCTGCCACCAAATAAGAGTGTTGGCAACCAGCAAGAACACAATAAGCCAACCGGTCATAGTGTAGTGAATCGAATTAAGAGAAATAAAAAGTATCATTAGTAAGATAATGGCGCGCATATCTTTCTTTTGGAAAAAATAAAATTGCAAAATAACACAGGCCATAAACATAGGCAGGGCAAAAGCATAAGCAAAAACGCTATAAAGATTGGTTGCATAAGAAAGGTTGAGGGTCATATAAAGAGATACCGCACAGGCCAAACTAGGAGAATTGAGTAGAAAAAGAGCTAAAAGAAACCATAGTGCTGCAATGAGTAAGGTACCAATAGGTAAAAACTGAAGGGCTTGCGCTGAAATACCCATCAGATTAGCAAACTCGAGCATAAGGATTTGCCGACCTGGTACGAGTTTGAGTGAGGCATAGTGGGTACTATCAGGAAAACGCAATTCGCCTAAATGTTGGGTTTTGGCGACAAATGCTGTATCAAAATACAAAAAAGGGTCAGTGACCCGTTGCTGACTTAGAAATGCACCAAAACCAACTGACAGTAAAAGCGTGGCAAAAAAGAGATAACCCCAACGAAATGGGATTGTACTTACCGAGTCACTTAGCCCATGATCGGTCTGAGACAAAGTTAGATCAGTCATGGCTCTCTACCTTGGTAGCAAAAATACTTTTGCCCTCGAGTCCTAGGGTTGAAATATCAAATAACCTTAGCAAGCTTGGCGTGACATCTTCAAGAGCAATAGTGTCAGATAAAGTTTTCCTAGAACTTCTTAGAAAACAGGTTCCGGTGCTACCTCGGTGACTACCCGGTACCAAATTATGCGAGGAGGCACGACTTAACAGGGGCACACGGACATCCCACCCTAGACCATAACCATATTTAAATTCCAAAACAATATCAGGGTATTGCTCAATAAAGGGGCCCTGATAAATATCTTCACGCCGGGCAATAAAATCTAAAAGCGGTGTGCCATCTGGTAATACACATTTCTGCTTTAGTAATGCAATAACCGAATCTCGAGTCGTTTCATAGTTTTCAATAACCTCTTTATTTAAGATGACCCCGCCATAACTGTAGGCTTTTATTCCCGACATATCCGAAGCATAGGCAGCCGTCTTAGTCCAATCAATCTTCATAGGGCGGGTCAAGGAGGCTTTGACAAAGGGCATGGTTCTAAGCACTTTACCAGCTAGCTTGGCTAAACCAAATCGACTTACGGTTTGCACAGCCAGACGCTTAGAGGCCTCGATCACACTGATATGCGGATTTTGTCTTGGGTCATGAGCCTGCAAAAAACCGGCTTTGCGCAAGACTTCATTGATATTCACAAGGGTAGAAGGTCGCCCGGCATGTCCGTGATCGCTCAGAATAATCACGCTGACATCTTCAGGAATGGCGGCTAAAAAATCCTTGACGATTGAATCATAAAGCCTGTAGGTTGCAGGGATAATATCCTGCAAGGGATGATTCGGGTCATATTGACTATCGGTTTTATCATAATAATTCCAGAAGAAATGTCCAACCGCATCTAAAGTTGACCAATAAACAAAAAATAAATCCCAATCATTTTCTTTAAGACGTTTAAGCGCAAATTCTGCATCGGCGCGGGCTAAGGCCTCCAACTTTTCTGCATAGTGTTTAAGCCCCTCTACCCCGCGTTCAGGAAAGCCTTTGACACCATTGATTAAATCAGGTCTAGGATACTCTTTAAGAATATCAGGCGGTTTGGCCTGAACCCCGGTTTGACTCGAGCCTCTGGCCACCATCACCTCTGGAACATCCCAAAGCGGGTAACACAAATGTGGGAAAAGAACCTGTGTTTTATAACCAGCCTTGGATACTTTTTCCCAAAAGGTTTTACCCTGAAGCACGGTGTTATCAACACCTTTATTTTGAATGCGATCAACTTTTTCTAAAGGGTCAACAAAATGCACAATGCCATGTTGAGCAGGGTTAAGACCAGTTGAAATGGTGGCCCAGGCTGTATCTGAATCAGGTGGAAAGGTCGAAATAACCTTGAGTTGTTGGGCTTCACGGCGCAAGCGCGTAAAGGTAGGTAACTCCTCAGCCAAAGCCTCGAGGATCTCAGAGTCAAGCGCGTCAATCCCTAAAAAGAGAACCTTATTCACAACACCCCCTTCACCGTTTGCAGCACCTGAGTCATCAAGACCTCGCGGGGCAATTCACCATCTAACTTTATCACTTCTGGTCTTAAGGTTAGACGCTTATACCAGTAGCGTCGTTCACGAAGATAGTCTAGATGTGGCACATCATCTTTACGCTTCATGGCTACATCTTCTGGCAAATCAATCAGCATAGTCAGTGCTGGACTAGGCAAATAACGCAAGCCTCCAGCGATAGCTTTATCGGTTTGGCTTTCATTATAGTTAAGATGAACCGTTAAATCACTAATCACGGTGTCATAGATATAGCGGTCTAAAATCACGATGGTATTGCCCAAGCTATAAGGCCAGAGTTTTGACCAGATTTGCAAGTAGTAATCAGTATAAATAGCACTGCTATACCCCCAGGCCAAAAGGGGATGTTTCATGGTTTTCTTTTTTTCAGCATGATAGCTTTGATAATCTTTCCATTCGTTATGTTTGTTTAACAGTGTGCGTTTACCAAGAGTCATCAGCAGCCTCGAGATCACTGGATACGTGCGCCCATAAATATATACCGACCGATGACCTTGGGCTTGCAAGGTCTGAGCCAAGGTTTTTGCAAGGGTGGTCTTACCTGCGCCATCAATACCTGTAATGCAAATGATTTTCATAGGTATTCCCGGTAGTGACCCTCGAGTCGTTGGGCAATTCCGGTCCAGGAATAGGTACTCACCTTGTCTCGTGTAGCAATATCTTTGGTTTGCAAGGCCTGTTGTATTTTATTAAGGAAAGATCCTTCTGGTTCAGTAAAGTAAAGTCCTTCTCCTTCACTAAAGGCTTCGCTAAGACCAGCAAAGCGTGTTGTTACTACTGGTAAATTGCAAGCCATGGCCTCGAGTACCGATAAAGGCATAGAAAGACTATTACCTGGTTTGGGTGTAAAGACATAACAATCTGCAAGTTGATATAGTTCTGCAACATTGGCCTGATAACCTTTGAACAGATGATACCCAAGAGCCTCGAGCTGAGAGATAAGCTCATGATGAACACCCATATAAAGACTCCCGGCTACCACCACCTGAATACCTGCACCTGGTAAATCTTTAAGGGCTAGCAAATTGCGATCAGGCTCGAGATGTCCCACATGTAAAACAACCGGCTTTTCAGGATCAAGACTATATTTACGTTTAAGATCACTCCGTGCTTCAGGAGTCGCTGGATGAAACTTATGCGTGTCAACCCCATTAGGCAAATGGGCTACCTTGCAGCCTAAATCTTGAAAGTGTTGCAGCGCACTCTGGTCTTGTGTAAAGGTCAGTGACGGCTTGGCCCATTTAAGAAAAGACGCTCCAGCACCACTTAATCCCTTAAAAAACCGCTCAGGGCGTAAGGCCGATAAAAAAATGGGTGTGCGAGGATAGCGCAGTTTGAGCAGTTTCACAAACCCATAACTGGCCAAAGTGGGTTGACTAATAATATGAATCACATCAGGACTAAGACCCCTAAGAGGTTGCCAAAAGTCCACCGACTTTATATTTTTAACATTGAGCCGTGTAACCTTATGCGAGGCAGCTAAGGCATTGGTCAGATAAAACCCTGTATTCTTAAACCCTTCATCAAGATCAGGAGAAAAATCTCCCACCACATGAATAGTAAGAGGTTTTGTTGATGGGTTAGGAGGGAGAGGTTGCATAGTTAATGATTACAATCGCCTTTTATACCAAATTTTCTAACTTAGAGCGTAACATGCTGTCATCCTAAAGCTAGGATGACAGCTAAGGGCTCTTTGCTTCTCAAAATGGTAACTTTAAAACAACCATTTTGAAATCCTATACTTCTTGATAGTTTTGCAGCATTTCACGTGCACAGTGATCCCAAGAGTACATTTCTGCACGCTGCCGTGCATGAAGAGCCGCTTTTTTTCTAAATTCGCTATCGCTCAACACAGTGGTAATGGCTCTAGCCAAAGCATCCACATCTCGAGGGGGTACTAAAACACCACTGTCTTGCGTCACAATATCCCTAACACCGGCTAAATCAGACGCGATGACAGGTTTTCCCGAGGCCATAGCCTCGAAAACAACCACTGGTGAATTTTCAGGGCCATGAAGTGAAGGTAAAACCAAACTATCAGCCACAGCATAAAATTCAGGCAAGTGATGGTTATCTATAGCCCCCAAAAAGGTCACGGTATCTTCCAGCTCGAGTTGCTTGGCTAAGGCTTGCCATTCACTTAACAACTCTCCAGCCCCAACAATAAGCAAGCGAACATTCGGCAATGTAGTTTTGACTTGAAGCATGGCCTTAAGAAGATAATCCACTCCTTTATAACGATTTGCACGATGCAAACTACCCACAAATAGCAAAGTGGGAGTGCTGGCACTAAGCCCCAAGGTTTGCCGCAGATTTTCCCCACTCACAGTTGGTGAGAATCTTTCGATATCTGCTCCTGTACGAACAATGCGAGTCTTGCTGCGAACTGACCTTGGTAGCCATAATTCTTCAGCATAACTCTGGGTTAGAAAAATAAGCCGTTGAACTCCACGCAAAACCAAGGCTTGACTAAGATAGCTGTAACTCGAGGCCGCTAGGGTATAAAGCGGACTCCCCACCCAACTCTGCCCATGATGCGTTACCACCAAGGGAATACCATTGCGCTTAGCCGCAATGACACTCATTTCTAAACCCACATGAAAGGGAATGTGAAGGTGATAGACATCATACTCAGTAGCTTTCATCAACAGGCGGTTAAACTCTCTGGAGATTAAGGCCCGATAGATATTGAGATCAGGTTGACAACGTTTAATCCTAAGGCTGCCTTGAGTTTCTTCTGAAGGCGCGTTCGCTTCAGTATTCATAGTTAGCACAGTGACTTCGCAATCTTGTTTTACCAGAGCCCTACTCAAACTCTGAACATAAAACTGGATACCCCCTAAACTAGGAGGATAATATGCCGCTAGCTGCAACACTTTCATAGGCTGGGTTTACCTAGGCGATAGAGCGGCCCTGTCAGGCGGTTAAGCCATTGGGCTAACCTTGCATTAGCAATCAGTTGGTCATAAGGCATGGTGGTCAAACTGTCTGCAAGGATAGCACTGTCTGGCTCGAGACGTTGCTGCTGAATCATCTTGCGCTGGGCTTTCCAGTGGTGGCGTTCTTGCCACAACCAAGCATACCCTTGCCACCGCGCTTTCAGATACATCCAGCCTTTGAGAAACGCATAAAGCCAAGTAGCCAGTTCTGTAAGGAATAATCCCCAACTGATTTGCCTGAGCGTTGAAGATGTATAAATTTTAAAAAGTGTAAGCAAGCGATTGCGCTCAAGGTAATAAAACTTTTTTGAATTCATTCCTAGTTTATAAAAATGTGTAATTTTAGCATCAGCCACACAAAGCAAGGTGTACCCTTGAAGCCGCGCCCGCAGTGAAAAATCCGTATCCTCGAGATACATAAAATACGTTTCATCAAATCCACCTAGGGTTTCAAAGATGGTTTTAGATACCATCAGGGCCGCCCCCGAAAGAAGGGGAACCTCAAAGATTCCATGATACTCCTCTGAATCTTCTCCCAAAGCTTTACAAGTCGTAAGTCCGGTGTAGTGCATTTCATTCCCAAGTGCATTGATAGTGCCATCAGAGCTAAGTAGTTTAGCTGTGATTAACCCCTTAGGAAAACCACAGGCAGCGTTATAAAGCTGCTGAAGGGCATCTGGATCTAAGTGGGTATCTGGATTAAGCAAAAGTAGATAATCACCATTAGCTCGCAGGGCTCCTAGGTTATTTCCACCGGCATATCCTGTATTTTGGTTTTTGAAATAGCTTATCTGGGGATACTGCGCTTGTAACCAAGCCTCGAGCTTAGAATCTTGATAGTTATCAACCACAATCACTTCAATATCTGTAAATGTTTGGGCAAATAGTGAAGGCAAACAAATCTCGAGGTCAGGCTGACTTTGATAGGAAACAATCACAATGCTTATTTTTGCCATAACAGGTTGTTCAGGGTTAGAAAAATGTTTAGGATCAGCACTAAAAATTTTTTCCAAACTTATCTTTAAGCTCTTTAGAAACAATCTCGAGGGTATCTTGGCGTACCCGCTCAACAAATTTTCCAACACTATGAAGCATAATTCCGGTCATTGACAAGAGCAAGCCAACCACAATCAAAAGTGTCGTTAGAACTGTACTGCCCAAAAGAAGATCACCTCGAGTTCGGAAAATATAGGTAATACGCGCCCCTAAAAGTAAACCTAATAAACTAATCACTACCCCAGTAAGCGTAAAGAACATTAAAGGTCGCCGTCTGGCCACAAGGCTCAAAATAGCATCTAAAACATGTAGTCCGTGAACAATAGGGTTACGCTTATTACCATCTTTATACATGACCTGAATCGGTACTTCGCTAACCCTAAGCTGAGAAGGTTCAAAGAGGAACTGCATTTCACTTTCAACCGAAAGACCCTGCGTATGAAATTTTAGAGCCTTGGCCGCACTCGGCGAAAAAGCACGAAACCCGCTTTGACTATCTGACACTTTCGTACCACTTAATACATTAGTGACCCTTGTAAGTGAATGCTGCCCTACTTGTCGCCATTTGGGAATACGACTCTTGACTTCTAAAAACCTTGAACCAATCACAACATCTGCTTCCCCTGACAAAATAGGCCCAACGACATCAGCAATATCAGAAGGTTCATGTTGTGCGTCACCATCAAGACATACAATAGCTTGTGGGTGATGGCGTTGTGCAGCCTCAAATCCAGTATTAAGGGCTTCGGCCTTACCCTGATTTTTAGGCTGGCGAATCACCTCGGCTCCCACCATAGAGGCTAGTTCGGCAGTAGCATCAGTGCTGCCATCATCTACCACAATCACATGATCAACATACTGTTTGGTTTTTAGGACCACACTGGCAATAAATCGCTCTTCATTGTAAGCAGGAATCACAGCAACAATAGTCTTATTAGGTGTCTCTTTGGGTATGGACCTAGGCCTAGGTTCTGATAACGTCATAAATACTTCCCTTTATTTCCTAAAACTATATACATATTAGAAGCTAAACTGACAACTACCTGACAATTTAATGCTAACATGTTAAAAATACCACATTCGAGTTGACAACCTCTTGCAGTAATCCTATGATAGAAAAAGTTATATTTTCTGGAGGCATCATGGTTGCTACAACCGTTACAACTGCTACAACCGCTACGACTGCAACAACTGCTGTAACCCTAGGTACGGCCACAGCTTTTGGTATCGTTGCTGTTGTGTTACTTATTATTCTTTTGGTGCTAAAAGAACTAGCCAATACCTCCCCTAGCCCACGCGCTAGAAGATTATCTCGTTCAGTCAATATCGCTGCCTTGCCTCTGTTTTTCACCTTTATGGTCATTACTGTATCAAAAGTAATCAATGTCTTGAACTAACCATTTAGACTTTTGAAGACCCCAACTTAGGTTGGGGTTTTTTGTTTCTATACCGGCTTGATTGGCTTCAATCCTTCATACGTGTCAAGATGAAGGCTATGTTGAGACGCAATATTGACCTTGTTGGGTGTGTTTTTACAACTCTTTCCCTTGTTCTTGTACTATTGTTGCTTCCCAAAGACTTCTCAGTAAAGTATGGGCTTCTTGGGTTCTTTATGGCCCTTATACCTCTAGGCTATTCGCTCGCAACAGTAGTATTCCCTCAAAAAATAAGCCTTAGTTGGTTGCGGCGTTTTTACTTTTCTAGTACTTTTTCAATGCTTGTACTATGGTTTGTAAGTTTTCTATTGACCTCTAGATTCTGGTATGAAAATAGTATAGCGATACCTATTATGTTCTGTTTACTTGTACTTATTGTAGGCAGTCTGGCTATAGTTAGGCGCGAGCTTACAATTGCAAATAATCAGGCTCTTCTAACACCTACACCTTTACTAAAATGGACAGATATTCTTAGTACATTTGGTTTTATTTTTATTCTTGGGTTATTACTTAGTTTGAGTAGTCAATCCCAACCTTCAGAACCTTTTACTGAATTCTATGTCCTTGGTGCAGACCCAACAGACCCGTATCCTCTTCAACTCACACCCGGCCAGCGTTATGAGCTTACCTTCGGAGTTAGAAATCATGAAGGAGAATTAGTCAATTACCGCCTTAAAGGACCCAGTTTCTTAGATAACGAATTCATCTATCCAATCACGTTAGGAGATGAGCAAACCTGGCAAGGCAAGCTTGCGCTCACTGCACCCAGTGGGCAAGGGTCAACAAAACTGTCTTTTGAACTCTATAGTGATAAACAACTTAAACCCTATAGGCAGTTACACTTTTTTGTCAATATCTCTCAGTAATAAAGTAAAAAAACAATCACTAACCTTTTGATACGTTTTGTAAACTGATGTATGGTTTGTACGCTATAGGTCTTAACGCTTCTAATAGGAATAGTCTTTTTATCTGCATGTAATAATATAAGTCTGTGTGATACCAACCCAGATGCTGCTCAATGCCAACCCTTACCTTGTGAAAATGAAAGCGATGGTTGCCAGAAACCCATCATTATTTATGAAACGACATTAAAGCCATCTACACCCACAAACCCTGCTCACTATAAGCAAAGCGAAACGATGACAGGCGAATTTTTTATACGACTCGAGGATCCAGATAAAACTATCAGAACAGGTGCTGTCTTTCTCAATGTTGTCGAGTGCACTGGCTCTGATCCATTAAAAAAATGTACTTCTGTTGTCCATAAAGATTTTAGGAGCGTGTTTGATGAATCTGTTTCATCAATCAAACCTGAATTTTATAGCAAAGTCTATACAGGCGATATATTGAGAACGGGTTTCAGTGTATCCTTCGCCAGTAAGGTTAATCCTTCTGTTATTCCAGGATATTATGTTCTGGTTATTCAAATCTATGATTGTCAAAATACGAATCCCAATACTGTAGGCACAGATCCTCAGTGTCATAGAATCGACCAGCCTCGAGGCTATTGGATGGATATTAGTACCTCACCATGAGTCACATAATCACAAAGTCCGTATAACTAAACCCCTGTTAAACATAAGCCTAAAATACAAAAACCCCAGTAAATACTGGGGTTTTCTTTGGTGCGCCCGAGAAGATTCGAACTCCTGGCCTTCTGATCCGTAGGCGTTCAAAGTTAAAACTACTAGAAACTAAATGAAGCGTTTTACATCGTCCTGAACGACGTTTTTTAGATTATGCAATACTATTGAAAACTGACTAAGACTATTCAAAACTGACCCTACTACACACCTACTACACACGCACTACACTCTTATTCTCATTGCTCTGCCTTCTTTTCCCTTGATCGTCTCGAGCGACATGTAGAACTACAAATACGTGCATCGTATTTTATCGACAAAAAAGTCTTAGAACATACTTCGCAAATCTGTATATATCCATGTTTGGGGAGCTTCTCTGCTAAAAGTAAACTTGCCCACTCACAAATTCCAACTACACATAAAAGCTGGTATGTATACCTCTCAATTGAACTTGAGGTATCACGAACCGACATAAAGGATAAACTATGACGACCCAGCCGTGCTCGCAAATCCCGAGCCATACGCTGTCTTATAAATCCTTCATTCGATATTTGTAACTTTTTGCGATAGTCAATTACACGTTTCTGGGTCTTTGCTTCTATTCTCAAATCTTGCCCAAAAGAGTCTGGGTCAACATAATCCGTATAGGCATTTTTAAGATGCTTCCAGTATGGCGTAAGCGGGCTATCTATTTGCTGGGTTTCTTTCCATTGTTTCTCAACAGATTTTTTAATATCTTTCATAAGAAGATGCGAATTCAGCTCTTGAATAAATTCACTAAAGACGTGGACTTCACATGCAAGATCAAACCAGGCTTTTAGTGTCAAACCCCTTAGATCTTCATCTCCAGGTAAATAGGTAGCAAATGGCGTATAACGATGGGCTAATTCCAGCACTTTTAGCTTAAAGGCATCATTTGGCACGCTCGCATTTCTATTTTCTGTAAGCCTATACAAACCAGCAAGGTCTTTTAAAAGATTACCGGGCGGCACAAGAGCCTCCTCCTGATATTGGAACCCTTCGCCCACATTTACGACGAGCCGAGGATAAGGGGAGCTTGGAGCTGCATTGATTTTACAGATGTCTCGGTGGGCTTCCCAATTCTCCGAGACTTCCCCAATCATTTTCTTAAACTCTTGAAACCGTGAAATATCGTATTCAGGTACATCCTTTTCTGATTCTGCCCAACGCACATTGAAACGTGGTGCAACCCAATGTAAATGCGCTGTTGATGCAACAGATTTTGCAACGGATTTTTGTGTTTTCATGCACACTATTTTAACTCTATTCTTCCCCGATCTAGTCTGAATCAGACTCGGATAAGGAGAATCTCTATGCAAAATGATTTAAGAGCAGAAAAATAGCCTTCAACGATTGACACTCAAAACCGAAGAGATCATGGAACTGACAGGTTGGGGCAGGGACAAGACTCGAGCCTTGATTAAAGCTGGAATGCTCCCCAATATCGGTGGACGAAGAATTTTAGTCCCTCGAAAAGCCCTCGAGCAATACCTCGAAGCAGCTAGTAACCCCAAAGGAAACTAGCTATGGATGTTCAAGGATGGGCGGTCTATGATAACCGCCCATCACGGTTTCAGGAGTCTAACAAACGGAAAACTGCTAAAGCCAATCAAGTTATGAAATCTAAAGCCTATCAAAAGCTTATAAAATCAGTGTCAAATCTATATTTTTTTACCTTAACAGCTAAAGATCTTGGAATCCACGAGAAATTCAGCTACCCTTCAGGGCTCTATGATGAAGACATTATTTTAATTTGGCGTGAAGCGTTGCAAGAAGCCTTCAAGGGTTGTTTTTACTTTGCCCTTGAAGTGGGTAAAGGAGATTATAAAGCTCCTGAACGGGGTCGAATCCATGTTCATGTCATTGCTGACCGAGACGATGGCCCTCAACACCTTGAGCGCGACACAAAAAAATGCCTAACCATACTTGTGAACGGCGAAATTCACCTGGTGCTTTGGTCGAACCTCTACCCTGGGATAGGAGAACACTGTGCAATTCTTTAAGCAACCGTGACGAAATAGGAAAGTTATCTTTTCTTACTCGCTCGAGACCATAATCCAGTGCCCTTACATAATTTGAGACCTCCTGAACATCATCTAAGGGGACACCTGGCATTTCATCAGTCTCAAAGAGCAATAGGTCAGAAAGCGAGGATTGTGTACCTTCAATCTGTGAAGACAGCACCGCTTCTTTACGAACATAATTGTAGACAAAGAGAGAAGTATCAGGTAACAGGGTACTAATCCCATCCAGTCGGCCCAGGGCACGGTTAGCCCGCTCGAGCCAGTCAAAATGTACTGCACTAAGGTTAAGTGGGGGCACAGGAGGCAATGATGCGGGGACGAAAGAGCGCACAATGTCTTCTTTGACAGTTCGCTCGAGATATAGACCTTCTCGGTTTATGGGTAAGTCTTTGGACATGTTAAGAAAGGATAACACCTAAACCTTTCTTTTCCAAACCTATTAAGAAAGGTTCTTGCTTTTGACAATAGTGATAAATAAGGTTAAATGCTTATCTTTACTTTATTAAAACTATCTTTTTATAATGGCTTACAACAAGAAAGCTAGGTTACATGGACGATCCCGACTATAGAAATGAGAACCTCACAGAGTCTGATACACGCTCCAAACTCATTGACCCTGCACTAAGACGTAAGGGATGGACGGAACAGCATATCCGCCGTGAGGTTACAGCAGGCGGCATTGACATCATTGATGGCAAGGCCAAACGCCAAGATAATAGCAAAGCAGATTACACTATGCGTCTCAGGGTCAATAGCGAAACGCAACCCGTCGCCATTGCGCTTATCGAGGCGAAGCGTAACCAGAAGCCTGCTAGTCACGGTCTCGAGCAAGCCAAGCTCTACGCAGACACCAAACGCCTTAACATTCCTTTTGTATTCTCATCCAATGGCTATCTTTGGGTAATGTATGACCAGAATACAGGGCAAATTACAGAACCACGCCCCATGAGCGAATTCCCAAGCCCTGATGATCTCCGGGCTCGTTATGCCCATTAAAGGGAAAAGTCAAGAGGGGAAAGCACACTTAGGGTCATAGGAAGTGTTTTGAGTAACAACCAAGAAGGCAATACGGAGGAGTTTACGGGCGATAGTCAGGAGAGCTTCAACGTGTTTTTTGCCTTGTTGTTTGAGCGTTTTGTAGTAAGAACGAAAGTTGTCATCATTCATTTGGGCTCCCCAAGCAGCACTGTAAAGACGTTTACGAAGATAAGCATTGCCCCGTTTGGTGACTTTCGACTTACCCTTCCACTTGCCACTTTCACGTACTGAGATGTCCAAACCAACAAAGGCAAGCCATTGTTTAGGATGCTGGCAGTTGGCATCAAGGAACTGAGCTATTAACGCAGCTACAGATGCAGAGATGCCTGGAATGGTTTGTAAACGTTTCATGGTTGTACTGTGCTTACTTTGAGCCAGAACCAGTTGCTGGAGTTCTTGCTCGAGCTTAGCAATTTGCTTACTGAAGAGTTTGAGGGTAGCCAGGAGTTGTTGTTCAGTATCACTGACTTCAATGCCTAGTTGTTGTTGAAAGGTCGTGTAATCCTTGAGGGTGGCCTTGAGAGCTTGATGTTGTTTTTCTAAAGAAGCAAGTAAGCCCATTTTCTGCCTAATTTGTATGACCATTTTGTCACGACCAAAGCCAGCAGGCAACTTGGACTCGAGCAGAGCCATGCGGGCTAACACCCGTGCATCAGCCTTATCGGTTTTAACTTTGCGAATCTGCCCTCCATAGTAGGGTTTAGCCAATAACGGATTGATGACCCGCACATCTACCTCCGCTTCACTTAACCGTAACGCCACAAGTAAATGATATCGCCCAGTAGACTCCATCACCACTTTGTACTGCCCTGTCGTTTCTTGTAACTTCACTAGCAATAAACCAATCCCTGCCTCATCATTGCTGTAGCGTTCGCTCGTTTGTCTAGCTTCATAAACAAATGCTACATCCAGCGTTGCCTTACTCACATCTATGCCCACTGCGCTTAGCACCGACTTCGCTACTTTCACATCCTCGCTCATATCAACCTCCGTCTGTTTAAGTTGACGTTGCTCAGCCTTGTCATATTGGTTAAAGTGGTTCTGGAGACCCTACCCATTTTATTGTGGCTCCGCAACGTATTAGAGGAGTGACACTTTGCATACCGAGTGGCTTCTCGCCTTTGACAATTTCGTCGCTCCTCCTCTCCTACGTTTAACCCAGTTTTGAATGAAACTGTGTCTCTCCCTTTATATGAGACTATGATGGGCTTTAACCTCGAGAGTCCTGCTGCAAGACCCCTCCTTACGCATTATTCAGGGGGTGAAGGTTCACGCCGTTACTATCAGGATGCCGCCATTCGTGCCACACTCGAGAAATTAGCCCAAGATACAACCCAAAACGTACAAAGCCGAGCCCTCTTAGCCCTGGCCACAGGTGCAGGAAAAACCTTTATCGCCGTACAGCTTCTAAAGCGTATTGCTGACGCAGGTCAACTCAGACGGGCGCTTTTTGTGTGTGACCGAGACGAACTCCGTCAACAAGCCAATGCAGCTTTTTCCAACGTCTTTGGGGCAAATGCCGCTGAGGTTTACCGAAAAAGTGACGGTACCGACAATGCGGCCAATGCTCGAGTACATATTGCTACCTATCAAACCCTAGACGTGGCTAACGAAGAAGGTACGGCTAACTTTTTGCTCAAGAATTATCCCGAAAACTACTTCAGCCACATCATTATTGATGAATGCCACCGCAGTGCTTGGGGCAAGTGGAGTCAAGTCCTTACCCACAACCCCAACGCGGTGCAAATCGGTTTAACTGCAACCCCGAGACAGCTTAAAATCTCCGAAAAAACAGCCGCCACTATTTCTGATGAAGCCATCCTGGCCGACAACATACGCCACTTTGGTCAGCCTGTGTATGAATATGACCTGGCGCAAGGCATCGAAGATGGTTATTTGGCAGCCTGTGAAATCATCAAATCAAACGTAGATATCGACAATACTGGCTTAACCATTGATGACGTGTGGGCAAAAGGCCCTATTGACGTGATTACAGGACGCAAGCTGACTCGTGAAGAACTCGAGGAACGCTACCAAAACACGAGCTATGAAAACCGCCTTATGCTTCCTGACCGTGTGACGGCCATGTGCCAGGACCTCTTTAAGTACCTCCTGAATACCGGTGGGCCAGAGCAAAAAACGGTTATTTTTTGCGTTCGGGACTATCACGCACAAGCCGTAGCTATTGAGATGCAAAACCTCTATGCCGAGTGGTGTACGGCGAATGGTGAACGCCCTAAAGCCTATTACGCCTTCAAATGCACCGCAGAGTCAGACGGTGGGGATTATTTAGCCGACCTAAGAGGCTCGAGTCAGAGTCACTTCGTTGCCACTACGGTAGACCTCCTTAGTACAGGCGTGGACATCACGCCCTTACAAAACATCGTCTTCTTCCGCTACGTGCAAAGCCCTATTGCCTTTTACCAGATGGTGGGACGTGGCACACGCTTAGACGTAGCCACTGACAAACTGATGTTCAGAGTTTATGACTACACCAACGCAAGCAGGCTTTTTGGGCAAGAATTCTTAATGCGCTATACGAAACCTAAAGAGACTGACCCCAATTTAGGTGGAGGCGGTGAGGGTGAAGGGGGCCATGAAGCACCCCCTCCAAAACCCCTTCCAGGTGTAACGGGTTTTAGTGTCATCATCAACCAAACAGGACGGCTGGTAGTAGCACAGGTAGATGGACAAGAAAAGCTCATCGCCCTCGAGGACTATAAACAACAACTCTCAGAGAGACTGGTGAGGGTTGCACCTGGACTCGAGCAGTTCCGTGAAGCCTGGATACACCCGGACGAACGCAGCAACTTAGTAGATGTCCTGGTACGTTCTGGCTACTCACCTCAAGTGGTCAGGCTGGTAGAAGAAATGACTGATTACGACCTTTACGATGTATTAGCAGAAATTGGTTACGGACAAGCCCCGATGACGAGAATGCAACGTGCAGGGGCCTTTGGTTACAAGCATATGGACTGGCTCAATACAATGCCCATAAAGACAAAAGGCGTGGTTCTGGCAGTTGCCAATCAGTTTGGGCGCGGTGGTACAGACGCACTGGAAAGCCCGCGCATATTTGAACTACCTGAAATCAAACGCGCTGGTGGACTGGCAGCCCTGAAACAATTTGGTGAACCTAAAACTGTGCTAAGTGAAACTAAAGAACGAATGTTTGCGGCTTGAGGCGGTTAAACTGTAAAACGTGATTGAAGTTTTGGATAAGCAAGTGAGTGAGAAGAGAGAATTGCCTAAAGGCTGGCAATGGGTACGATGTGCAGAAGTAATTGACGTTCGAGATGGGACTCATGAAAGCCCTAAGTATCAGTCACAAGGAATTCCTTTAGTTACATCAAAGAATTTGATTAGCGGGAAAATTGATTTCGGCAACGTTTCCTATATTTCTGAAGATGATCATAAACAAATTGCAAAGCGGTCAAAGGTAGACAAAGGAGATATTCTTTTTGCAATGATTGGTACTATTGGCAACCCAGTCCTTGTAAACATAGAAAAAGAGTTCTCGATAAAAAATGTGGCATTATTCAAATTCACTCACGACCAGGTTAATGCAAACTATTTTAGATATCTTTTAGAATCTGACATTATTCAGTTACAACTTACTAAGGCTACAAATGGCGGTACGCAAAAGTTTGTATCATTAAAAGCCTTACGTGACTTACTAATTCCCCTTCCACCCCTCGAGACTCAAAAGCGTATTGCTGCACTTCTTGACGAGCAGATGGCAGCCGTAGCACAGGCCAGGAAAGCCGCAGAGGAAGGGCTCGAGGCTGCAAGTAAACTTACTTTAGGATATTTGAAAACAATTTTTGAGAGTGATGCAGTTACCTCGAGTCAACAAAAAGCAATCGGTGACATTGCTAAAACGAGTAGCGGTTCAACACCTTCGAGAAGTCGTAAAGATTACTACGGCGGTGAAACGCCTTGGGTGAAAACCACTGAGCTAAAAGACCGCATTATAAACAAAGCTGAAGAAACAATAACTGTAACTACTCAGGTACTAGATGATGGGTTTAGGAATCTTAAAAGCACAAGCCTTGGTAGGATATGTCTTGCACAAAAAAGCTATATTTGCACAATGAACAGTATCAGCTATTAGATATAGACTTTCTATATCCTTACAACGCCATATGTTGTACTTTGACTACCTGAGTAGTTACCAATAACTAAGACTGCCTTAGAAGAAACATCAGTGAAATTACTGCCTATTGATACTCTCTTAGTTGCCATGTATGGTCAAGGTCAAACACGCGGAAGAACAGGACTTCTCGCGGTGAAAGCAACAACTAATCAAGCATGTTTCGCAATCCTTCCAAACTACGATAAATTTGAACCTCGTTTTCTGCAATTTTGGTTTAGAGCAAACTATCACCGTTTACGTCAATCGAGCGAAGGACGCGGGGGGAATCAACCTAATTTGAATGGTGATATTTTGAGATCGGAAGAAATTCCATTGCCCTCGCTCGAGGTTCAACGTCAGATTGTCAATCAATTAAATGGACAATTAGCCGCATCGGAAAAACTTGTTAAGAGTATGCAAGCTCAGAAACTGTCTGAGAAGTGTCAAGCCGCCAATTTTTTCACCATCAAACGAATCATGGTGACGTAGATAAAGGCTTCTGAGGTTTCTGGCAAACGCTCAAAGTCTTTGGAAAGACGACGCTGCCGATTGAGCCAGGAGAAAGTACGCTCAACAATCCAGCGTTTGGGAAGAACTTCAAAGCCAAGTTGCTCTTTAGGTTTATGAACGATCTTGAGAATCCAGCCACAGGTTTTCATAAGCCAAGCGATGAGGTCACCGGTATAGTTACCATCAGCCCAAATCAACTTAAGACGTTTCCAGGAAGTTGTCCTCATTGCCGTAAAGAGTTGTTTTGCGCCAGCTCGGTCATCAATATTTGCAGCCGTTACCAGGACAGCTAACACCAAGCCTAAGGTATCTACAACGAGATGACGTTTACGTCCAGTTACTTTCTTATTACCGTCATAGCCGATCTCCTTACCCCCTTCGACACTTTTCACACTTTGACTATCTATAATGGCTGCACTGGGATGTTTTCTACCTTTTCCCTTGACTTTCTTGCGTAATCGTTCACGCAGTTTGGTATTCAGTTCCTCCCAGAAACCACCTTTACGCCACACACGGAAGTAGTGATACACCGTTTGATACGGTGGATATTCTTTAGGCAACATCCGCCAAGGAATGCCACCTTTCACCACATAAAAGATGCCATTGAGAATGCTGCGCCAACTATGTTCTCTAGGTCTCCCTAGTGGGTTTGGTGTCGGCATGAATGGTTTTAATGCTTCCCATTCGCTAGTCTTTAGATCAGTCGGGTACAGTTGGGATTTGATCATCTTTTAACTGTGCCCGACTTTTTCATGAGTTTCCTACTTCTCAGACAGTTTCTCAGCTTGATAACATCGAGGCTATGCCCTCTGCACTGTTACGCCGTGCATTTTTAGGAGAACTCTAAATGGCTCGTAAACTTTCAGCAAATGGTAAAGCTACAACTCAGCGTTTTACGACTCAGCAAAGCCTCAATAGTTATGTGTGGGGTATCTGCGATATTTTGCGCCGTAGTAACTGTGCAGGCGCACTGCAATATGTTCCAGAACTTACCTGGATACTTTTCTTACGCATCTTAGATGACCGTGAAGAGCAAGAAATGGAAAACGCCAGGGCTGTAGGGGCAGATTTTACCCCTAGTATCGCTGCACCCTACCGTTGGCGGGATTGGGCTAGTAAACCTACTGACCAAGCCACCATTACTGAATCAAGCAGCACTGAGCAACCAAAAGGCTGGAAGCGTAAGGAATTGCAGGAAGGGGCACTAGGGGCATTCTTTGGCTTTGTCAATACGGAGTTGTTACCCTATCTTAAAAAGCTCAGGGACCAGCCCAACGCAAATTCCAGACAAAAAGTCATTGCCGAGATTATGTCTGGTGTTGAGCGTGTACGGGTTGACACCGAACGGAACTTTTTAGATGTATTAGACAAGGTAGACGCAATTAACTCTGAAACTGTAGACACGACCCTTGTTTTTACGCTTTCACAGGTCTATGAAGGTTTGCTGCTCAAAATGGGTGAAAAGGGTAATGACGGGGGTCAGTTCTTCACCCCACGTGAAGTGATTCGGGTCATGGTGGAAGCTATCAACCCTGGTTTAGAAGACACGATTTATGACCCCTGTTCGGGCACAGGTGGATTTTTAGCAACGGCTTACGAACATGTGCTTAGAAACATGGGTGATGAAGCTACGCCAGAGCAGCTCGAGGGACTTAAAACACGTAAATTGTTTGGGCGTGAAAAAGAAAACCTTATTTACCCGATTGCCTTGGCTAACCTGGTACTTCACGGGGTTGACCGTCCTCGCATGTGGCACGGTAATACCTTGACGGGTCAAGAGACTTATGGCGGGCTATGGGAAGGTGCGCCTGCACAGTTTGATGTCATCCTGACTAATCCGCCTTTTGGTGGAAGAGAAGGCGGCGAAGCACAAACCCGCTTCGCTTATAAAACCAGTGCAACTCAAGTGCTTTTTTTACAAGAAATCATCAACTCGCTTAAAAAGGGTGGGCGTTGCGCTGTGGTACTTGATGAGGGTGTATCGTTTCGCTCTGACACCGCCTTCGTGCAAACCAAGCGCAAACTGTTAAACGAAACAGACTTGTGGTGCGTTTTGTCGTTACCACCAGGCACCTTTACAAACGCTGGTGCAGGTGTCAAAACTAACGTGTTCTTTTTTACCAAGGGCAAACCTACCGAGAAGGTGTGGTACTACGACCTCTCTGATGTCAAAGTGGGCAAGCGCACCCCATTAACGAACGAACATTTTAAGAACTTTCTCGAGCTATTACCCAGCAAGGCGGATAGTGACCGTAGCTGGAGCGTCAGCCGCGAAACCTTAGAGGGGAAAAACTTTGACCTCAAGGCCGTAAATCCGAATGCAAAAGTAAACACCGACAGTAGAACGCCTGAAGACTTGTTAACTATCATTGAGCAGAAAAATAAGGAAGTACTCGAGGCTCTTGCAGCACTACGGCAATTACCAGCTAATTAAAGGGGTGGGAGTAGACTAAATTACCTTCTAGCTACAATGAAAGCGAGATTTAGTAAAAAACATGAAGAGGTGTTTGGGGCTAGCAGTTAGAAAGTAGGCTCAAGCCTTGATAACGCCTTAATAATTGACTATAAAACTTTTCTCTTGAAATTTAATACCTGTAGTAGTACACTACAGCTACAACTCCCCGACGCAAGTCGGTTAAGCAGCCCAAGTGGCTGCTTTCTTATTACTACTCTTAAGAGTAGTAATAAGAAAACCTAGTATAAATGATTATTATCGTGATAAATTTGTGGTGCTCTCTCTTTTCTCTGTTAGACTTTTAGCACTTATGTCTAAAACAAGCATTATTTATGTTGATGGTTTTAACCTCTACTACGGCGCACTTAAAAACAGTCCTGCAAAGTGGCTTAATTTAGACCAATATTTTAGATTTGTCCGTCAAGGCGACGACATGCGGCTTATTCGCTATTTCACAGCCCGTACCGGAAGTCCAGACCAGGAAACATATTTGCAAGCCTTAGCAACCTTGCCGAATGTTGAGGTAGATTATGGTCTCTTCAAATCTAAAAGGATTAAATGCCGGGTGTCAGGATGTAACTACAAAGGTATAAAAGAGTTTTCTGCACCCGAAGAAAAAGGTACTGATGTGAACATTGCTTTGCGAATGCTAGATGATGCTTATCAAGGGGCCTGTGATCGAATGGTACTTGTTTCAGGAGATTCTGATTTAGTGCCTACCTTAAAGCTGGTTAAAAAGCGTTTCCCACAAATCAAGATAACCGTGTATGTACCTGCTCGAGACAAGGTGCGAGGTGCAGCAAGAGAGTTGCGAGGTGCGGCTGACAAACATCTAACGCTACCTCTTAACCTTTTGGCAAAAGCACAATTTTTACCCTCGTTATCTGATGGTAAGGGTGGCGTGATTGTAAAACCCTCGAGTTGGTAAACGTCTGGTCTGATTGGCACTCACTCATCTTTTGAGAAATGAACACCTAAACGTTGACTTTCTTCTCGCAATTCATACCCAAATCCCTGGAGTCTCTTCCCTTGAAGATATAATTCAAAGGCAACTGAATCACTATCCAGCTTTCCAGTGATAGGCACGATAAACTTTAGAAGATTCCCTGAAAAGTCAATTTGGATGAGTTCAAATGAGGCTCCTTTTTCTACATCTTGCCCGGTCTCACTCAAGATGCTTAAGCTTCCTGTGATTCCTTCGGGGGATTGCTCGAGGGTCAAGCCCACCATGATAGCCTCGTGATCTGGTTCATTGATAATGCCTTTCCATGTGCCAGGGAGGGTGTTATCTTGAGCATGACCTATACAAACCAAACACAGTAAAACAAAAACGATGCTTGCCAAATTTAGACGGGGCCACATAGATACTTTAAGCATATTCCAGAACCTATGACAAAAATCTTTCCAGAGTGTTATTGGCTTAAACACGCTAGAAGCTCTTTCTTTTTACTCATTTTCAAGATGATAAAGTTAACATTAATCAAATTAGGAGGAATTTATGGCATTAAGTGAGGTTGAAAGATCACACATTGAAGAAGAAGAAAAGCTGCGGGCTGAAGTAAGGGAGCAAATTCAGCAGGCGAAGTTTCAAAAGTTACGAAGGCCTATGTTGATTTTCATATCAGTAATGTTCGTTATTTTAATCATCCTATTGGTTAGTCTCGAGCGGTCATTGAATAGTAGTTTCTAAGTTTCTATTTGTTAATTAGCAAGATGGCATAAACATTTTAGAAGGTCCCAAACCCTTGAGGGTTTACATCAAGAGAAAGTGCAACTAAGGAGGTTGTATGATCATCGTCAGAGACATCTTTCAACTACATTTTGGCAAGGCTTGAGAGGCCATAACACTTATTAAAGAAATGCGCGAATTGGAGCGTGCTCAGGGCTATCCCGTCTCGCGCCTTTTAGCCGATATCACAGGCACTTACTACACACTGGTAAGTGAAAGTCATTTTGAAAAGTTAGGTGATTTGGAGACTGCCCTTTCAGGTATCAGTAATGACAAAGCCTGGAGGGATAATTACGAACGGTTTACTCCCTTAGTCCGTGAAGGTAGGCGGGAGATCTTTCGCGTGATCGAGTAATTTTCAAACCGATTAAGCGGCTAATAGCCAAACATGCGGTGTCTGTACCAGACCTTCATCTGGTACATCCAAAGGCTCGAGTGCAGCTAAAACTAACCCTTCACAATGACAGGTAGTACAGGGTTTCATGCTGGTAAAGGTATGCATTGCCCAGGCACGGTTATACCAGGCACTACCTTCTACTTCTATCCATCCCTCACCCTCACAATCAGGGCAAGTAATGAAGCCGATACTTACATCGGCTTCATACACTTCTAGGGGAATATCAAGGGTCATAGACTCAACATCAAATAAATCAGCTAGAACAAAAGAAGCAGATAAGCAACTATTGACAGTTTTACAAACCTTTTCAATATCATCTCTTTGAGTATCAGTAACATCATCTGCAAAGTAAGCACAGGCTAATTCAGTTTTAAGGGTTTCTAATTCGGTTTGGGTTTTGCCTTTGAGGTTTGGTAACATGATCTTGATCCTTTTTACGGACTGGATTTCAGATTAAGCAGTTTCTCTTAGTGGGGATTGCTGCTTTCTCTGATACTTAATTATAAAGCAATAGCTTTCAAATGTCAAGTATAGGCTTGCAATATGTAACAAAATGCTTTATTATGTCATTATGGAAACTATGACTGAACAGATCAGAGAAGCCGTAAGAATTGAATTAGCCAAACGTAAGTGGAGTCAATCAGAACTTGCAAGACGTATAGAGAAAAGTCCTCAATTCATTAGTCAGATTATGGGAAATGATCGTGGGGATGTTCCTGAATATTGGCAGAATATCTTTGATGAGTTAGGGCTTGAGTTAGTGGTCAAGGCTAAGGGGTAACTGATATGCCACGTAGATCCAGCAGTATCGTCAAACAAGCTGGCCGTCAATTTATTGGGCGTGTGTCCTTGGATAAGAATGCTCTTGGGCAAAGGTAATACACACAAATCGAACGGTATAGCTAAAGAAGCTGGCAAAGTCTTAAATGACATCCTAAGTCACAGCAAATAGGAAATTGCTCGAATACTGTAAAACCCTCAAGCTGGTAAGAATACTTTACTCGCTATCTTCAAAGTAGCCCCCTGACTGAAGGTGAAGCAGAAAATCTTCTTTGGCTATACTGGTTTGCCCAATGAAATAGGGTATCGCCCACAAAAGGTAATCTTTATCAAGCACAGCTTGCATAACAACGACTAGAACATCCTGTTCATCCAGATAAAAGACAAGAATGCTATCACGTGGGGCCAATTCTTTAAGAATAAAATGACTCTCTACTCGAGGAATATGCTTAAATATGGGTGTTGTAAGATGTACCGCTCCTGATTCTTCTAATTGAATTCGTAGGGGTCTATCTCCCAGGTCAAGAACAAAAACAACATAATCTTCATTGCCATGATGTCCTCGATAGGCTTCAGTTTCCCAGTCCATATAATGACTGGTTAATTCGTCCAATATACTTTGGAGAACTTTAATCCCCGCCCATTTTGGATAATCTATTCGATCAGGCTCATAGTACAGATCAGTGTAGCCATAACGCTCTGAGAATCTTACTGGTTTTCATACCCTACCCTTACCGTTTAATTCATAGCTTAAATTCGGCTTAGCACTGCCTCAAGTTCCCTAATTAGAGGCTCATTCCCAATACCCCCATGAACCCGCGTCAGTATCTCCTTATAGTACCAAAGACTTTCTTCACGTCCGACCTTAAACCGTGACCAAATGGTATCACCAACACCAGGATTGGCAAGGTCACGTTGTATAGCCTTTAAGTTTGCTAGGGCATCGGCAGCTTTTAGACGGAGTACGTCCTTGTCGTTACCTAGATGCGCTAGCATTTCTAAACGCTGAACTCGCCAGCGTTCAACTTTATCCGTTGGCAAATTGTCATGCTCGAGGGGTTTAGTCACCGCATTAACTAAAATGGCTACTCGTTCACCAAAGGTCTCTTTAACAAGACTCAAAGGTGTATCCGTATCTTCAACTACATCATGAAGCAAGCCAGCAATAATCAATGCCCCACTATCTGGATAATAGTAAGCCAGAGTTTCGGCCACATTGACCGGATGCGTGATGTAAGGTATGCCTGTGCCTTTTCTGAGTTGTGCGGTATGGGCATTGAGCGCAAAGTGTAAAGCTTCATTAAATCCTTTGTTATTAGGTTTTTGCATGTTACCTAGCCTACCAAAAAATCCACTAAAGCCAATACCGTATTAAGCTTGAGAACACCTGATTTTCTACCTACATCTCCTGTTCACATCAACCTTTAGCTGGATACCTAGCAAAAATCATAGAAACACCGTCCAGTACAGCACTTTTAAGACTCGCACAAAAAAGAGTTTCTTAAACCTGGAATGGGCCATGAGGTTATTAATCAAAAGACACCAAATTTCTAAGCACACCCATAGTGTTAGTTTACCCCCAACAGGGTCGCTAGCATACTGTTATGAATAATCAAACCTATCTACAAAGCCATGCCGAAGCCGCAGTCCTAAACATTGACATAGAAAGCATGAAAACACTTATTGAGCTTTATGCCCAAAAAAGTAACTGGTCTTCAGAAACATTAAGGGTGCGCTGGGATGGCATGTCGGCCTTGATTGACTGGATTAAAACCTTACCTGACCTACAGAAACCCCCATTACATAACCTGAATCAAAAGGATACTCGAGTCTTTATCAACTATCTTGAAGCCAGAAATCTAACCAAAAGCACCATCAAAGGCTACAAGCGTGGTGCCGATGTTCTGACCAAGGTTCTTCGTGCTGCAAGTGTCGGTGGTTTAGACCTTGATTGTAATTATCAGCCTTTTTCTGGTTTAAGTATTAAACCCAAACAGCTTTCTCCTTTAGGCATTGATGACACTATCCTTAAAGATATTTATCCAATGAAGACTCGAGCCAAGCTAAAGGTTCTAGTAGCTTTACATAATCTTGGCATGAGCACGTCTGAGATAGCTTCCTGCCGCTGGAAAGACATTGATTTGCAAGCAAGAACGATTCGTAACTATAACGGCAAGGTTTATCCTATATCTTTGTCCTTCCAGGCAGCTTATACCGAACTCGAGGGTTTGATTCCAACCCCAATAAATGAAGATTCAAAGTTACTTTCTTGGAAACCCAGTACGGTGCGACAGTGGAAACATTTTATTCGGAATAAAGCAACAGAAATAAAGCAAAGTGCTTGATAAATAAAGCAATATGCTTTATAATCAATCATAAAGCATATTGCTTTAAGTTTTTGTTAGGATAAAGGAGTGAAGGACGTGGATAAAAACATTCGGCAGCAAATCGAAGACCAGATGAAGGTATTAGGTCTTAGCAATGCAGACTTAGCCAGAAGGCTGGAGATTTCTCCTCAAGCTGTAGGTCAGATTATCAATGGCAAGCGTGGAAGCATACCCGACAGTTTGGATACCTTGCTCAAAGCCTTAGACCTCGAGCTTATTGCTAAACCCAAAGGGAGTAAATAGCGATGCCGAAGGAAAAAAATAAACCCCAAAAGAAGACAAAGGAACGGGGCAATGGCAAAGGGACGGTTTATAAGCTCCCCTCTGGTCGTTGGCGGTGGCAGTTTACGCTTGGGTATGATCTTAACGGGAAACGTGAAACCGTAGACGGCACAGCTGAGAACAAAACCTTGGCAGACCTTGCGCTTAGTCAAGCGATTACCGATCATGCTAGGGGTTTGCTATCTAGTTCTGATAGCGTCACTCTCAAAACCTATGCAAATAAATGGTTAAGTCGTCAAAAGGGCTTACGTCCTTCCACCATCAATGGTTATGAAGCAGATATTGCTTACGCCATGAAGCACTTGGGGAAAATGAAACTCAAGGATGTCAGACCTCACCATATTAAAGACTGTTTGACGAAACTTTCTGAACAAATTATGCAAGCTGGTATGGGTAAGGGTAAGCCCATGAGTAACCGCACACTAAGCATGGTACGCAAACGCTTAAAGGCCATCTTCGCAGAAGCCGTGATTGACCAGATCATCTATGTAAACCCCTGCACCGCAGTAAAGGGAATAAAACAACCTACCCTCGAGTCTGTTGGTGTCGTGATGGACTTTGTACAGATGACGCGCTTTCACGAGTTAGGCTTGGCTCTATACACAGCAAAGGTATTAAGACTCTTTCCTGCTCTCTTTACCGCCGCAAGTCTTGGTTTAAGACGTGGTGAAGTCATGGCGTTACGTTGGCAAGATATTGACTTTAAAAAGAACGTGCTGAGTGTGCGTAAGAACCTTACGGTGGTTGGGGGTAAACCCATTCACAGTGAGCCTAAGACACGCTACTCTAAGCGGGATATACCCATGCCTATCACGCTTAAAAACGTATTACTCGAGCATCGTAACAAGCAAGAGGGTGAGAGAGAAAAAGCAATGAATGCCTGGCACGATAGGGACACTGTTTTTGCAACAGAAACAGGTAATTACACCCACCCTGAAAAGTTTGCACATGCCTTAAACAGTCTTCTTGCATGGTCTAAGCCTGAGAACTTTAATGAAAAGCGGTGTAGGGCACTCCCGGTAAAAGCAAGAACTACGCTCGAGGCCATTATCCTGTCAGGTGATGAGCTACCCGATATGAGCCCTCATGACTTGCGCCACACGGCTGCTACCCTCATGCTTAGGCGCAAAGTGCCTGTAGAAGTAGTAAGCCGGATTTTAGGACATGCTCGAGTATCTATTACCCTCGATGTTTATAGGCAAGTTTTAGATAGTGAAAAAGAGCAGGTCATGGTGGACCTGTTTGACACACCTTTGCCAACACGCCAGGTTAATGCCCCTTTACCCAACTAGGTTTTTCGTCTACTACACCGCTACTACACACGAAGCAAAAAATAAACCCTCTCCACTCTCGAGAGGGTTTTAATTTTCACCGTCCTGGACGGTCTTTCTCTTGGTGCGCCCGAGAAGATTCGAACTCCTGGCCTTCTGATCCGTAGTCAGACGCTCTATCCAGCTGAGCTACGAGCGCAAGAAAGGTATCATCTATCAATCAGATTTTACCTACTTTTGTTGGTATCATCAAAGAATCAACCAACTGGTTTTGCATTTTACTCCAATGTAGCTTTATGTTTCTACCTTCAAGCTACAAAAAAATATAAAACCTTTAGCAGCAGGTATCATGCTTCTTAATACTTAGCGAAGTGATTCACTGATGCTACCACTGGCTAAAGGCTTTTTTGGCGGAGGAACGGGGATTCGAACCCCGGGTACAGACTTTCGACCGTACAACGGTTTAGCAAACCGCCGCCTTAAGCCACTCGGCCATCCCTCCAGGCGTGCTTCTCTAAATTATACACGAGAAACATTTAATAAAAAAGTCTTTAGCTGCAAATAGCATCTGGTCATCAGAGGTAAGCACGATAACGGGATGATACCCCCTGTTGAAGGCTTTTTTATGGAGGTATCATCTTCTGATCGAAGATGATACCCCCATTTTGGCGGAGAGTGAGGGATTCGAACCCCCGGTACAGTAAACTGTACAACGGTTTTCAAGACCGCCGCTTTCAACCGCTCAGCCAACTCTCCATATCTTTTGGTGAAGCGTTTCCACCATCAAATAGCCTAAAGATTATACAGGGCAAGACTGCAAATGGCAAGGGCTAGTGATAGCTCGAGTCCAAAATCTTACAGTCAATTTTCACCTAAGCCCGGCATAATTAAGAAGGTCATAACTGACACTTCCCTTTTGCTTCATGCTGTGCTAAATTATGAATATTACCTTAAATAAACAGGTAATAATTCTATTCAGTGTGACCGTAACGAAAGAGCCTTTAGCAGGGCGTGTGCTTCGCACTGACTTCGTACCATCATGCCGTTATCAACATAACAACGCCCATGACCAGATGCTACCTGCAGCTAAAGGCTTCTGAGGTAAAAATATGATTATTGAGACTAAAGTTCTTGGCTCCCGGAAACGTCCTTATGAACCCTGGGAAGCTACTCTCTTAGAGCATTCAACTGAAACCCTGTCGCTACAAGACTTCTTGACCAGGGTCGTCCTGCAAGAACTCGAGTCCTTTAAGAACCGCCAAGAAGAACGCAAACTGGCCAGGGTTCTCTCCAAAGAAGAAATTGAAGCTGGAGCCGTCAAAGGCAAAATAGACGCAGGCGGTTTAGAGCGTGAAATCCAAGAGGTTGACCCTGCGGCAGCCGTCGAGAATGCTTTAGTGGCCTTCAAAGACGGTTTTTATTATGTCTTCGTTGATGAACATCAGGCTCTCAGCTTAGAAGAAACGATCACCCTAAACGATAATAGTCACATTTTGTTTTTGCGGCTCGTGCCCTTAGTCGGCGGATAGAAAACAGACAAGGAGACAAGGAGACAAGGAGAAAATAAAAATCCCCTTGTCCCCCCTGCTCCTTGTCTAGTAAGTTTCTTTTCACACTCTAAAACTAAAACTTCAACCAACTTCAAATGGAGGACTTATGCTAAACCGCGAGGCGGCCCAAGAACAACTCAAACAATTTGAAATCAAAAACATTAAAGAGTTTTATACCAAGAGATTAGCAGCCCTACCCGAAAACCTTGGCACGCTTGCTGAAGCGTTGCTTAAACAAGCTGGGGTTTGGAAGTCAGATAGTTACGGTTATGACTGGGAAAAATTTCAGAAAGAGGCTAAAGCCCTCGAGTCCCTGAGCAAAGAAAAGCGGCTCGAGATTTTTAACGCGCTCTATTCCCAACTTGGTCACTTGGTCGAAGATGCCTGGCAACTCAAAAAGAGCCTTCCTTATCAAAACGGCTATAATCGTCGCTCGTTTCGTCTACCACACAACGAAGAATGCACCTTTGATGTTCGCTCTAACTGGTTGCTTATACTGTTGCGAGCTATAAGCCACTTTGACCAAGACATTGCTTGGTACGCCGCCTGGACACCGTATTTAAATCAGTATCAATGGGGTGTTGAAGACGCATTTGCTTATCTGTTTGTAGCTGCACTCAACCGAGGCAACAACGATATATTTACCATTCTCAAAGAATCCGGTAGTGGCACACATGACATTGGCAGTATGGGACGGCATGTCACCAGAGCGTTGATAACGGCCAATAATCCTGAAGGTTGGGAATACGTCGAAAAACTTTTACTGGCAGCCCAACGCCAGGAAGGTTTGCGTCAAGTTGTTTTAGAAACAATTGACGAAGCGCATCCAGAAGCCTATAAACGAATGCTCAAATTAATCAAAGATGAAAACTTATCACGCTTTGCCGCCGTCATTCGCGCAGTGGATGTGTGGTTTGGCTTTAACTATGAAACAGGCGAAGAAAAGAAAGTTAATAAGCTTTTAGGGCAAGTCATTGAGTTTTTGGATTCTCCAAACTCGAGGCTCTCTGCTCTAAGCTCTGATGACGCAGAAACTGTTTATTTAGCACTGTGGGCAAGTGCTTTTGAAAATGCCCTAAGCACGGTTGAACTTGCCAAACCTTTACTTAATCACAACAAAGTCGAAATCAGATATGTCACCGCAACGCTACTTACAGCACTTGATTTACCTGAAGCCAAACTTGCACTTATAGATACACTCGAGGATGAAGATTTGCGTGTGGCTCTGTGCGCCCTCGATACCCTGCAATATGTGTCAAATGATGAAGACCTTAAAGGCAAAATTCCTGACATGTTTGAACGCTTAGAAAAACTCATTGCACGTATGCCCAAGGAGAAAACCCTCGAGCCGTTGGTGTGGTCTTGGACGAGCAGAACAGCAAACCCAGCAACGATTGCAGGAATGCTCTCAAATCATTTAGGTAAACGGCCTCTAGCTAGACTTTTTGCTTACCTTGAGATGATGAATTCCTGGCAACGTCGCAGCGTGGTCACAGAAATTGGTAAGAAAGTTAAAGATGCTAAAAATTTAGACGGTGAATCTCGAGACAAAATTATTGACATGATGGGCGACAGCAGCAACGACGTGCGCGAAGAAGTCTTAGGAATTTTGGTACATGCCAATGTGACTGAAGACGAAATAAAGAGACTCGAGCCTCTCCTCAGCCGCAAAGCTGGTGACTTACGACGTGGTGTAATCGGGCTTATTCTCAAACAAAGCGATGAGGCTGTATCTCAAAGTGCAGAACGTTTAATGAGTCGTAGCGCGCCAGAACGTCAAGCAGGCATTGAAGTTTTGAATGAGCTTAAAAAAGCCAAACGTAGTGAAAGCAAAGTTAAACAAATCGCGCAGAGTTATGCAAGCAAGAATGACAACGAGGCGCAGTTATTAGAAACTATCCTAGAAACAGAGCAAGATCCAGTGACACTCGAGGCTGGCTTAGGGCTCTATGACCCAGATAAACGCACACTGCCCATCACACCAAAAAATCACATCAAAAGAATTATTCTTAACCGAAAAGGTCGCACCTTTATAAGCAGTAAAATATCAGCACTGATAAAAGAACTAGACGCTTTTGTCCATACGCAGCGCGAAACTCCTGTGACGGTTAGCAATTATGCTGGCAGCGAAGAACAACTCTTGGGCAATTTGCAATGGGGCTTTTGGCAACCTTTTATGCGGCAAGATGGTAAGAATGTTCTTGATACGCAAGGAATTCCTTTGCGTGAACTTTGGGAAACATGGTGGACTAGTCGCCCAGCAAACCTACGTGACGAAGATGGGCTCGAGGCTCTACGGGCCTTGGCAGCTTTGCAAGCCAGTGAACAAAATATCGGTAAGGGTGGTCTTTTAGAACGTGGTCTCTTAGAACCGAGTCAGCAGCTCTACGCCAAAACAGAACGCTCGAAACTAAAACATGAAGGTATTGTTTCTAGCATTCTTCAATGGTTCGCTTACACCACGCTCACCACAGAAACCATTGATTTTCTTTTGGACGCAGCCGAGACATGCCTGGCCCTTGCGCCCAAAGATTTGTTTATTAAAGCCAAAGAAGAATTTGAGAAAAAACGTAAAGAAGGAAGTTGGCATTCTTATAATGACCCCCGTAACTCGAGGTTGTTTACATGGTTTAATTTTATAAAAGTGAGCCAAAACCTTCGCTCAAAGCTTTGGACAAGTGAGCAAACAACACGCTACTGGAGTTTACTTCGCACCCTCGATGAAGGCTTTGAGCATTCCACACGTTTGCGTCCAGAATTTGAAAGTGCCTTACAGGCTTGGAAACTTGGCGTAGCCAATGACAATGATATGTATGACTATTTAATAGGGCCACGTGCCGAAGAAGGTTATTCCTACGGTGGTTACAACCGTTGGGCCTACCGTGAACTTAATCAGCTTTCTGGTCACAAACCCGCTAAATTATTTGAAGAGTATCCAAACTTAAAACCCATTGTTAACGCTATTCGCACAAAATTTTTAGAGATAGAACTCAAACGCGCTGACTTACCAACCATTGTTTCAGTACCGACCATGGCCATACGTTCAGTTTACGGTGTGGATTACGTCGTCAAAATTTTGACTTCACTTGGCAAAGAAAAATTAGTGCGTGGCTATACTTATGATGGACTTAGTAAATCATCCGTCTTTAGCAGTTTGCTCCGTGCTAGTTTTCCAAAAGATGGCGAGACACCAGAAGTCTTTGCGGAAAAAGTAAAAGCTACCAAAATTTCAGAGCAGCGTTTGCTTGACCTGGCCATGTACGCCCCGCAATGGTCAAAACACGTTTCGCACACACTTGGCTGGGAAGGTTTAGAAGACGCAGTATTTTGGTTTCATGCTCACACCAAAGATAGAGGCTGGACAGTTGACCAAGAAGTGCGTGAAGTCTGGAACGCCGAAGTCAGCGAGCGCACACCGCTTAATGCACAAAGTTTGATGGATGGCGCAGTGGATGTAGCCTGGTTTAACAACGTCTACAACAGTCTAGGCAAAAAACGTTGGGAGCAACTTGATGACTCAGCGCAATACACCTCGGGTGGCGGTGGACACAAACGCGCTCAGCTTTTTGCTAACGCACTATTAGGAAAAGAAAAAGTTGCTGAGGTTGCCAAACGTATTACTTCAAAACGCTCTCAAGATGCCTTGCGTGCCATTGGTTTAATTCCGCTCTCGGCAGATGATGAAAAACAAAAGAAAGAAGTCTTGGAGCGTTACAAAATTATTCAAACCTTCTTGCGTGAAAGCAAAAAATTTGGTTCACAGCGTCAAGCCAGTGAAAAGTTAGCCTCGCTTATCTCAATGGAAAATTTAGCCAGAACCGCAGGCTACGCCGACCCACAACGCTTAACTTGGGCTATGGAAGCCGAAGACATTGCAGACTTAGCGCAAGGTCCCATTAGTGTTACAAATGATGAAGTCACCATAACACTCTCGATTGATGCCAAGGGCGAACCTCAACTTGACATCACCAAAAAAGGTAAGTCACTTAAAGAGATTCCAGGCAAACTCAAGAAAGTTCCAGAAATTACGGAGTTGCGTGAGCGCAAGAGTGATATTGGTAAGCAAACTTCACGGATGAGGTTGTCACTCGAGGACTCCATGATTCGTGGCGATTTATTTACGACAGGTGAGCTCAAAGACTTGTTCAAACATCCTGTTCTCAAACCGATGCTCGAGTCTTTAATTTTCATCACCGAAGATGGCGCGATGGGTTATCCATTAGAAAATGGGCGCATCCTCAAAGGCATCCAACAAGAAGCAACCTTAGGAGAAACAAAAATCAGGCTAGCGCACTCATATGATTTGTTGGGGTCAGGCATCTGGCATGATTATCAGCAAGAATGTTTCTTGGCACAGCGTCAGCAACCCTTCAAGCAACTTTTTAGAGAACTTTATGTGTTGACTCAAGCAGAACGTGAAGCAGAAAAACGCTCACAGCGTTATGAAGGGCATCAAGTCAATCCGCGCCAAGCCTTGGCACTCTTGGGTACAAGGGGCTGGGTAGCAGTCCCCGAAGAAGGTGTTAGAAAAACTTTTCACCAAGAAGGTTTATCGGCGTGGCTAAACTTTCACGAAGGGTTTTATACACCTGCAGATATTGATGGTTTGACCATTGATAACGTGATGTTTTCCAAACGTGGTGAGTGGGAACCACTTGCTTTAGATACTATTCCACCGAGACTCTTCAGCGAAGTGATGCGTGATTTGGATTTAGTTGTAAGTGTGGCGCATCGTGGCGGGGTTGACCCAGAAGCAAGTGCTTCAACTGTTGAAATGCGTAGTGCGTTATTGCGTGAAACACTTGGGTTACTCAAAGTTGAGAATGTAAGGCTCGAGCGTTCTCACGCGCTGATTGCTGGGCATCTCGGCAATTACACCGTTCACTTAGGTTCCGCCAATGTCCACCGTCAGCCTGGGGGTTCACTCTGTATTATTCCTGTTGGGTCACAGCATAGAGGCAGGTTATTTTTACCCTTTGCTGCTGATGATCCAAAAACGGCTGAGGTGGTTTCTAAGGTCTTGCTGCTTGCTGAGGATAAGAAGATTCAAGACCCCACGATTTTAGAACAACTACGCTAAAAATTAGAGACTGGGCCAATTTTATGGCTCAGTCCTTAATAACATTTGCTCCAAATTTCCTTACAGGGTTTGTGACAAATTGGCCTTCTAAAAGTAGCTTCTTTTGGCTATGTTCAGGATGCCAAGCCCCTTGTTGAAACACACTCTGAGTTTTTTCTACTACAGATATATTTGCTAAGAATGTAGACTAGGATTATTTGTCGATTTAAACGTAAGGTATAGTGACGTATGAGGTGTGAGCGTGTTTTACTTCCTGTTTATCCTATTCATTTTTACTGGGCTTACACAAGCTCAAGGAGTTCCTATGACCCGACCTGATGCGCCGCCACTAGCCACAAGAGGTAACTATAGTGTAGGTGTACAAACCTTAGAACTGACTGACAGTAGCCGTTCACGCAGCTTTACCGTTGAGGTCTGGTATCCATCTAACGCTGACGAAGACATCCTATATAACACCGTTATTGGTCAAACCCCGGTCAACATTCCAGGACAGGCTCAGCGAGATGCAACGCCACTAGAAGGATCCTATCCTCTTATCATTACCTCGCACGGTCAACCTGGTACGCGCTTTCAATTTGCTTACCTTAGCGAGCATTTGGCCTCCCAGGGTTACGTGGTGGCAAGCATTGATCACACCGGTTCAACCTATCAGGATTTAAGCCAAGAAGATTATATTAGCAGTATTGTTTATCGTCCTCAGGATATTTTGTTTGCACTTGATGAAATCCCTAAAACCCTCTCGAGTGCTGATGGTTCTAAGGTTGGCTTAATAGGCTACAGTTATGGTGGATACAGTGTTATCAATGCTGCTGGAGCAGGTTTAGATGGCAAAGCTCTTGGTGACTATTGTCTTACTGCTGCGGATAAGGGACCCTGTTTTGTTTTACCCTTTTTTGCGGGCTTAGAAGAAGCTAGGGGAATAGATCAGGTAAAGGCTGACCCACGTATTCAAGCAATTTTTACGATGGCTCCCTACGGTCAACCCTGGTTCGGTAAAACCTCTTTGGCTAGCCTTAAAGTACCCTTGTTTATAGCTGTCGGAGAAAATGATGATATCGCCACCCACGCACGCGATGCAAGCCAGTATTTCCAAAATGCAGGCTCAGCAAACAAATACTTACTTACTTTAAGTGCAGCCCAGCATAATCCTTTTGTGGAGTGTCCTGTTGATGTCTATAGCAATTGGACAGATTTTGAAAGGTGTTCAGAACCAGTTTGGAATCATCAAAGAGCCCATGACATCACCAAGCATTTTGCCTCAGCATTTTTTGGACAGTTTTTACAAGGTGATGAAAGTGCTGATGGATTTTTGAGTGCAGATTTGAATGGTTTCAAACCACGGACAACCGTGGGGGTCAAGCTCGAGGTAAGTGAATAGCTGCTATAAATGAGGACGTAACCGCTCGAGCATAGCCCCTTTAGGCATAGCCCCCACAAAGGTATCCACCGCTTGCCCATCCTTAAACACCATAAGCATAGGAATACTCTGCACTCTAAATTTTTCTGAAGTATTCGGGTTTTCGTCCACATTGAGTTTGACAATTTTCAGTTTCCCAGCTAGCTCTTTAGATAAATCTTCTAAAACAGGAGCAATAGCTCTACAAGGGCCACACCACTCTGCCCAAAAATCTACCAGTACAGGCACAGCAGCATCGGTTTCGGTGGCAAAGCTCGAGTCGTTAGCTTTGATCAACCAAGGGAGATTTTGACCGCACTTACCACACACTGGAAGCTGACCCTTGGGTGGAATCTTAAGGCGGTTTTTACTCGAGCAGTTGGTGCAAATAGCAATATCCATAGCAGCATATTAACTGGTATGCACTTTACTCTGGGCAATCTGGAAAACCTTAGACCGAAATAATCTTCAGAGATTCAATCCAATTCCATTCTAATAAGTATTTTTGAAATTCCTCTACAACTTGCTCGGCTAAAGGATTAGGATATTGTATGTCCAGCCAGTGATCAATCAAAGGATTGGTAAAGGCTGCCAAAGGCACCGGGCGACGCAAAAGCTGTGCAAAATGATTATCCATATCACTTAGCAAGGTTTCATAGCGTACTCTATACCAAGGTTTAAGTCTGGTTACACGGCCTAGAAAATCTTCGATAGCATACTCGAGTAAGACTTCTTGACCTACAATGTGTGGAGCTTGAGATGTATAAATGCGTGGGTATGTTTGCATAGTTTCCTTTCGTAAGAGTAGAGGGTTAAAGACTTAAACGCTTTTAACCCTCTACTCTTTAACATTTAAGCTGACCAGCCAGGAAAGCCTTCAATAGCAACTAGGGTAGGGCGTGGAACTTTGGAGCCTTCGGCAGCAGCAAAGTTTGAGGTAAGAACCTCGAGGTTTTCTGAATCTTCACCTGGGTGTTGAATGGATACAAAAAGGGTCTTACCATCTGGTGACCAAACTGGACCAGTCATTTCAGCCTGAACAGGGCCTACTGCAAATCGAAAGGCCTTACCTGCGTCTGGGCCCTGTGTAGGAAATAAAAACATAGAGTTATTACCTAAAAATCCATAGATGCTATCTTCACCCGTAGCTGAATCAGTCACCATCCACAAATTTCCGTAAGGATCAAAGACCAAATTATCTGGTGATGAAAAACCGCTCTGTGGGCCACCTACTGCAAAAATTTCCCATTTGAAACTACTAGCTGCCCAATCACTACCCGTTTCAGTAAGTTTAACAATTTGTCCCCAAAAATTACCGTGGTTAGAATTATTGGTGAGTGCCATATAAACATCACCAGTAATGGGGTGAATTTCGATGTCTTCAGGACGATCCACTGGTGTTGCTTTAATCGCCAAAGATGCAGCTCGAACATCAGATAGAATCTGGGCCTGACTGGTAAACATCGGCGTATCATCTTCGTTCTTGGCCTCTTTTAAGTCTGTGTTTTGATCATAATCTAAAAGTAACCATTGACCATTTCTAAAATCTGCCACATATAAATCACCAGTTTCTAAAAGCTTTAAATTATCAGCGCGATCACTAGGACTATAAGTTCCCTTAGACACATATTTATAAACACATGCGTCGCGCATATCATCACCCATGTACACAACAATCCGGTTGTCCTCACCAAGCACCACAGCCGCATTTTCGTGGCGGAAACGCCCCATAGCCGTATGTTTCTTGGGTGTAGAACCAGGGGTAAACGGATCAATTTCAGTAATCCAACCTTGGTGCATAGGATTGTAATCACTACCCCAGGCTTCTGCATAATCATCTACATTTTCTTCACAAGTAAGCAAGGTTCCCCAGGGTGTTTGTCCTCCTGAGCAGTTACCTACTGTTCCACTAACTTTGGTTGCGCCAGCTACAAATTCAGTACCCCTAACCGGCCCAGTTAGTTCTATTTCAGTAGTCGCATCAATTTTGCGATTATGAGAGTCCATGACCATAGACCATTGACTGCCTTCTTTTTTAGCTCGCAAAACAGAAACACCAACAGCTTTTTTCTGGGCCTCAATTTCTGCTGGGGCTGAAAGATTATTAATATCTCTGCCCATCAGTAAAGGATTAGGATATTCATGATTTATAGTAATAAGTGCGTCTACAGATGACTTGCCACCATCCAACATATCCATAGGAAAATAACCCACAAAATCATGGTTATATCCAATAGCGTCTCCTGCTTCAGTAAAGATTTCTCCAAAAGGTACCAGGATTTTATAGCTATACCCTTCGGGTAAAGCCAGTCCATCAGCAAAGGTCTTTTCAATAGGCTTAAAAGGAATAGGTGCTGTAGGTGTAGCACTTACTTCAACATAGGGCGCACCATTATTGGCTACGGCTTTCGCCTTATTCAAGGCTTGGAACCCTGAAGTAGCACCTACGGCTACTGCACCCTGAATCATGTTGCGACGGGAAATCTTTTTGGTCAGTAATTCATGCCATAAACTTTGTGACATCTCTTTCCTCCTTAAACTTTTACATTTTGAATTTTATATAAGGAACGTCATGTAAAGGTAAGGCAAATGTCAGGAAGTCATTGCAAATACATCTGATAGTACTTCTAGGTTTCGTTGTAGTCACTATCAGCAAAACAAGGCTGCACTCAAACTTTGTGTACTAGGCTCAAGCCAATGTTGGATTAGCTTAGTTTGTTTTAATCAAGTGGCATCTGTTAAACGTTTATTGGTATAGACGTGGGTGCTAAAACCAACATATGATGCCCACAAGATGTTAAGGTGTACTGACTAAATTCCCTTCTAACCGCATTACTTGCACCAGACCCTAAAAGGTGGCTGATCTGGGCGTATGGGTTGATCTCATAACCTTTGTGTAACATTATGAACTTTGAAGGAGCTAGTTTATGAAATCTACGAATAAGCAGGCTTTACACCGTGTAGTCTTATGGGTAGCACTCCTCAACCTTGCTTATTTTGGAGTCGAGTTTGTGACGGCCAGACTGATTGGTTCAGTGTCTCTCTTTGCAGACAGCATTGATTTTTTAGAAGATGCTTCTGTGAATTTCCTTATTCTGGTCGCACTTGGTTGGAGTGCAGTGTATCGCGCAAGGCTAGGTATGGTCCTTGCAGGAATTCTGCTCATCCCAGGTTTGGCAACCTTGTGGACAGTATGGGTAAAGTTTAATGACCCTATACCACCCGCTTTTGTGCCACTTTCACTTGCAGGACTTGGTGCACTTATTATCAACCTAACCTGTGCTTTTATGCTAGCTCAGTTTCGCAAAAACCAAGGGAGTTTGACCAAAGCCGCTTTTCTTTCTGCACGTAATGATGCCGTTGCAAATGTTGCCATCATCATTGCAGGAATTGTCACTGCTTATGCACCGTCAGTCTGGCCAGATTTAATCGTGGGCTTAGGAATTATAGTATTAAACGCCAACGCAGCTCGAGAGGTTTGGGGGGCAGCTCGTAAGGAACACGAAAATGCAAAAGCTTAGTCGCCAGCAATTACTTTGTTCACTATATGTCTACAACTCTCATTTTTACGTCATAATCCCAATTCTTTATAATATCAGCATTGTGTCAGAGAAGGGTTAAGCGTCAAATTTCTCTTGGTATATGAACCGTGCTACAAGTGCAGCTAGTCCTGCCCCAAGAATCGGCCCCAACCAATATACCCAGTGATGCTGCCAGCTTCCACTAAATAAAGCAGGTGCAAAACTTCGTGCAGGATTCATCGAAGCACCAGTGATAGCACCACCTGCTAACGCACATAATGTTATCGTAAACCCAATATAAAGCCCTGCTTGCGCTTGCTTTTGCATTACACAGGTAGCAATCACGAAATAAAGGAAAAAAGTTAAGATGGCTTCAATCCCTAAACCCATCAGGGGTGATATATCGGGTGCTAATTGTGTTACACCATAATTCACAGATACCAAACGCTCAGCACCATAAAAACTTTGTAAGAGAAAAATTGCAACGACAGCACCAAGGAATTCTGCACTCCAATAAAGCAGTAATTGTACAAAGTTGATACGTCCTAAAACAAAAAACCCCACCGTAACCGCAGGGTTAAAATGAGCAAAGGAAATAGTACCTACCGCCGAAATCATGACGGCAACAGTTAAACCAAAAGTTAAGGCGACAGCTAGTCCATCATTTCCAGCAGCAATAGAAGCAATACCAGTAAAAACAATGGCAAATGTACCTATAAATTCAGCTAGCCAGATTTTCATATAAGGCTTACAGGTTTCAAATCTTCTTCGGTGGGTATAAGGTCTTGTTCTAATATCCCCACAAGTTTCTTAGCCATATCTCCAAGTGCATCACGGACTTCTCGCCAGCGTTCTAAACCTTGCCCAGACGGGTCAAGAAATGAAACATGTAAACGTGTTGTTTTAGCTGGATAAGCCGGGCAGGTTTCACTAGCACTGTCACACACCGTAATCACCACATCAAAATTCCAGGGATCAGAAACTTCGTACAAGGTTTTAGAGGTATGGGTTGATAAATCAATTCCAACTTCGTGCATCACCGTTATAGCATCCGGTTTAACTTTGGTTTTTTCTGTACCTGCCGAATGAACCTCGAGCTCGAGTCCTGCTTCGTTGGCATGATATCTAATCCAGCCCTCTACCATCTGACTGCGGGCTGAATTATGAGTACATAAAACAAGAATGCGTTTCATATCACAAAGATATCATCTGATCGTCAGTAATATGTCAATTTCATCTTTGATTTGTTTTTATCATCTGCCTAAATACAAATAAAAGCCCAAAAGCTACCACAGTCAAAACGGCTGATATCACCAAAGCACTTTCTAAGTCTTGTTCTAAAACAGCATAAATCGCAAGGGGCATAGTTTGGGTACGGCCTTGTAAGCTACCAGCAAAGACCATCGTCGCACCAAATTCTCCTAAGGCTCTGGTCCACATCAAAATGACACCTTCTAAAAAATAAGGGAATGTCAGGGGTAAAGTCACACGCCAAAAAGTTTGACTTCGGCTTGCCCCCAGCGTAGCTGCTGCTCCCTCGAGTCTGTCTGAAATTTCCGCAAACGCTGCCTTCATACTGCGAATATAGAGCGGGCTTGCCACAAACACCTGAGCCAAAACAACCGCCGTGGTAGTAAAGGCTAAAGGGATTCCCCAATCACTTAAATAATTACCTATCCACCCGCGCCGCCCAAAAGTTAGCAGCAGAGCTAATCCTGCAACTGTTGGTGGCAAGACCATAGGTAAATCCAGAAGGGTGTCTAAAAATCCTTTGCCAAAAAAATGATAGCGCGCCAACATATAAGCAAGCGGTGTACCAAAGACAAGTGTTATGAATAGGCTAAGACTGGTGGTCAATAGACTCAAGCGTAATGCTTCGGTGACCACAGGTTTCACAAGGCTGTCTATAAACCAGGGGTTGAAGGCTCGAGTCACCACCACCAAGGTAGGTACAATCAGCAAAAGAATCATCACTAAACTGTAAGGAAGTAAAAGACTAAGGGGTAAGCGTAGGTGCTGTTTCATTGAACTCAAAGCCGTTATCGTTCGCAGCTAACCCCCAGATAGTTATTCAGGACTCAAGAAGCCGTACTTGCTTAAAATATCTTGGCCTTCCCTAGATAATACAAAATCCACAAAGCTTTGTGCTAAATCCTTGTTTTGAGAGTTTGGTAAAACGGCAATAGGATATTCGGCACGAACATTATAGGCTTCGGGAATTTCAATCACCCTAAGGTCCTTGGCATAAACATCTGTGATATAAACAATAGCCACATCGGCTTCACCCAACACAACTTTGCTTACAGCCTGACGAACATTGGCTTCATTAGACACCAAGTTCTCTAAAACTTTATCAGCGTAGCCTAAACCATACAAAGCCTCGAGATTACTTAAAGCCTCCCTTGCATATCTCCCTGCCGGAACTTCCTCGGCTGCCAAAACCAGCAAGTAATCTAGCCCAGATAAATCCGTAAGGGTTTGAATCTGAGGATGATTGCTAATAACTACAAGTTTATTTTTGGCAAATACCACATGGTGCGTTTCATTTACAACTTTGATCATATTTTCTATATCGGCACTGGCAAAAATGTCTGCTGGAGCCCCCGCATTGATTTGGGCTGCCAGCGTTGAAGAAGCTGCGAAATTAAGAATAACATTGCTCTGAAATTGAGATTCAAATCTAAGCTCGAGTTCAGTAAAAGCATCTGTTAGGCTACTGGCAGCAAAGATAGTAAGAGATTGTGCCAAGGCATTTGGGTTGCAAACAAAAAGAATACAAAAAATCCAGAGAACTTTTATAGGGCTTATCTTCACTGTATTACCTTATCATGTCACATCTAGAGGGTACACTAACCATAGGTTTATGAAGTCCTCTATTAAATTTAGTGGAGCTGTTTTAGCGGGTGGAAAATCCAGTCGTTTTGGCGAGGACAAAGCCTTGTATATTTATCAGGGCAAAACGCTTATGACTTGGGTCATAGAAAGTTTAGCTGAAGCCCACGAAATATTTGCAGTAGCCCCACAAGAGTTCGCTGACATAAAAACCTACCAAGATATTATTCCTAGTGGCAACAGTTTAAGTGGTTTACACACCGCATTAAGTTATGCTAAATATGATTGGGTCGCTGTGGCTGCTTGTGATTTGCCTTTTTTAAGACCTACATACTGGCAACTTCTTTTAGAACATACTTCTGATACACAGCTAGTCATTGCCGAAAATGCCCTGGGTCAACTCGAGCCTTTGGCCGCTTTATATCATCGCTCCGTTTTGCCCATCGTTGAACAACAGCTTAAAACAGGAGATTTGACTATCAAGCACATCTCAGAGAAGGTTTCGTGTAAACGAATACCTTGGTCGGAGCTAAAAAAGCATTTTGACAATCACTTATTTCTCAACGCTAACTATAAAACCGATTTACCCTAAAACCTCTTAAATGTCAGGCTATTGTCATAGAACAGCCCAATGAGTATCCATTTATCTAAAAAACCAAAGATTTGTCATTGATATGTCAGCTCGTGATGCCAAATTGCAAGGAACGGTTTTTTAAGCGATTTCACAATAGTCAAGAAATGTAGGGGCGAATGCCCTGAGTTAGTCGAATTGGGTCGCCCTAGTCAGTCAGTTTATGAAAGTGTTCAATGCAATTCCGTATGACACATCTTGACACAGCATAGAAAATTATAAGTTATATTTATTGAATGAGTCAAAAAATCCATTCTATTCTACAGCATCATGCCAAAGCCTTATTAGAAAAAAGTCATCAGCAAGCCCAGAATTTGTCGAATACTAAAGATCCTGAAGCCTTGCATGATTTTAGAGTCAACATAAGACATTTGCGAAGCTTTCTAAAATCTTACCAAGATTTCATGGGCAAAGGCAATAAAAAAGCTCAAGATCAACTAGCCCAATTGATGAAATCAACCAACCTTGGACGAGACAACGAAGTGCATACTACTTGGTTAAACCAGCAAAGAAAACAATCATCTCCTGAACTCGGACTTGGGATTGACATAGTGTTGCAAAATTTTGAGAGTCATCCCCCATTTGAAGCTAAAAAACTACAAAAGCAATTTGGCAAAATAAGCCATAAACTCGAGGCTTCTTTCAACAAACTTCACTTTGAAGAAGGGTTTAATCCTGTTACTGCCACTATTCTTACTCATTATTCAAGGACCCTTAAAACTGAATTGTCTCAACTCAGCAAAGATGAAACCCTTTTGCATCAAACCCGAATCACGGGTAAACGATTGCGCTATACCCTCGAGCTTTTAGACACCAAGGAAAGCACAAAGCTAGTTGCCGAGCTCAAAACGCTTCAAGATATTTTAGGTGAGATCAATGACTTGCATTTGCTTTTACAAAAGGTTGAAAGGCTTTTGGTTGCCAGAGCTATTCAGTGGCCACAGGTTTTTCTGGCTGCTAGCAAAGACCTCAAGGTTAATGAAAAAATGCTGCCCGAATTAGAGCAGGCCTTCGCCTTGGCTGTACTAAAAAAACATATTTTAGCCACACTACAAAAAGATCAACATCAACTAAAAACCTCGTGGCTAAGAAGGTCTAACAGCACGTTTTTCAAAACATTAAACACGTACACTAAAAATGTAGGCAAAACTCCCGATCAACCCCTAACACAAAGCTGATAATTACCTGACATACGAGCAACATAATAAAGATAAGATGCTTAAAAGCATCTGTAGCCAAAAGACACTTTCCCCTGCTAGACCCCGTAATCGCGCCCCTACGGGGTCAATTTTATTGTCAAATCTAATTCAATTTAGCCAAACTTAACTGTATCCCAATTATTAATTCTCTTGCTTCTGCCAATCGCCTGCGTTCTTCTTCCACCACGGCTACTGGTGCGCTCGAGACAAACTTTTCATTTGACAACTTGCGCTCACTGGTTTCTACATTCTTCTGTAAGTCTTTGATACGTTTTTCTTGCCGCGCTTTCCATTCATTAACATCGATCAGTCCAGCAAACGGCAACTTGAGTTCTATATCAGGAACAATTTGCGATAAGGAGGCCCCTTCTGGTAAAGCCTCGAGTAAGGTGGCTCTAGCAAGAATTTCAAAAACTGCTTGATTGCTATGCAAAACTGATGAAGCTAGCCCTTGCGCATACACATTGATAAGTTGCGAAGGTGCAACGTTTCCTTCTGAACGCAAGTTTCTTGTGGCCGTAACCGCATTTTTAAGATGTTCAAATTCACGTTCAGCAGCTTCATCTATAAAGGATTCGTTCGCAACTGGCCAGCTTGCATAACCTAGTTCCTGCTTAAAACCCATAGCCTCGTAGATTTCTGAAGTGATAAAAGGAATCATTGGGTGCAAGAGTTTGAGAATATCTAATAAGACTGTTTGCAAAACAGCTTTGGTTTGTGCATTGTCTTCACGTAACTGGGGCTTAGCCGCTTCTAAATACCAGTCACAAAAATCATTCCAGACAAATTCGTAAACTGCACGGTTGGCTAAGCCTAAATCATAGGATTCCAGATTGGCAGTGATGTCTTTGATGGCACGTTGTAAACGTGACAAAATCCAACGGTCTGCCAATGTTGTTGGTTTTTGCCCGCGTAGGGGCGATTCATGAATCGCCCCTACCGCAACGTCGCCCAGATTCATGAAGGCAAATCTTGTAGCATTCCACAATTTGTTATTAAAATTTCTACCCATCTCTACACGCCTAGAATCCCAGCGAATATCCTGTCCACCTGTAGACGCATAGGTCATGGCAAAGCGCAGGGAGTCTGCACCGTATTCATTAATCACATTAAAAGGGTCAATACCATTACCTTTGGATTTAGACATTTTTTGACCTTTTTCATCAAGCAAAAGCCCATGTAATAAGACGTGTTCAAAGGGTCGCTGGTCAGTAAACTCATAACCTGCAATTTCCATTCGTGCAACCCAAAAGAAAATGATGTCATAACCCGTGACTAAAACAGAAGTTGGGTAAAACTTTTTGAAGAACGGATCTTCGGTATCTGGCCAACCTAGTGTAGAGAATGGCCACAAGTTTGAGCTAAACCAGGTATCAAACACGTCTGGGTCTTGTTTTAAGTTTAGGTGTGTGTAGCGTGGGTCTTTATCACAATCTAAATCTGGATTAGCAGGGTCTGGCACATAGATATTCCCTGCTTCGTCATACCAAGCCGGAACTTGATGCCCCCACCACAACTGACGTGAAATACACCAAGGGCGAATATTTTCCATCCAGTCGCGGTTAACTTTGGTGTAGCGATCAGGAAAGATTTTTATTTCACCTGAATCCAGAGAAGCGATTATTCGTTTAGCAACAGCATCGGTATTATAAAACCACTGCAAAGATAAAAGCGGCTCAACAGGCTCACCTGTACGCTGTGAAAGACCAAGCGAAATAGTGTGATCTTTGGTTTCAATAAGTTCGCCTGAGGCTTCTAAAGCCGCAACAACATCTTTACGCGCTGCAAATCTATCCATGCCTCTAAATTGTTCAGGCACTAAATCACTAAAAAGTTTGGCATTCAAATCAATCACGCTAGGACGGTCTAAACCATGCCTCTCCCCTATTTCAAAATCCATTGGGTCGTGAGCTGGAGTAATTTTTAATGCACCCGTACCAAAATCCATTTCTACGGCTTCATCTGCAATAATAGGAATATAGCGATTGGTTAAAGGAATTTTGGCTTTTTTGCCCACAAGTGAAGTGAAGCGTTCGTCTTTTGGATTAACCGCAATTGCAACATCGGCGAAAATAGTTTCAGGTCGCACAGTGGCAATCTGGATGCTGCCGCCACCCTCGAGTGCATAAGCCAAAGTATATAGTTTGCCCTGGCGGTCTTCCCGATCAACCTCGAGTTCACTCAAAACCGTTTGTGATGCTGCATCCCAATTGATAATGCGCTCACTGCGATACACCAAACCCTTTTTATAAAGCTCAACAAACTGCTTGCGAACTGCTTTGGATAAGCCTTCATCCATCGTAAAGCGCAAACGTGACCAATCGGCAGAAACGCCCAAACGCTGCAACTGCGAAATGATAATGCCGCCATACTTTTCTTTCCACTGCCACACACGCTCTAAAAACTTTTCGCGTCCAAGGTCATAACGAGACACGCCTTCTTTTTTGAGTTCTCGCTCGATCATGACTTGTGTGGTGATACCCGCGTGGTCTGTGCCTGGTTGAAATAACACTTCGTATCCTTGCATTCGCTTAAACCGAATCAGTGTGTCAATGATGGTGTTATCAAAAGCGTGCCCAAGGTGCAAGTTTCCATTAATGTTAGGTGGCGGAATAACAATACAAAAAGGCGGCTTATCTGAAGTTGCATCAGCCTTATAGGGTACTTGTGCCCAATGTCTAACCCACTTCATTTCAATATCAAAAGGGTTGTATTGTTTCTCGAGTTCTTTCATAAAAAACCTCCTCCGCTTAGGGTTTCTAAACCCAATTTGCGGACGAGGTGCTGTTTGAAAATTAAACAGTTCTCGCGGTACCACCGCAATTCCTTAAAGGTATCATCTATAAATGATTAAAGGTATCATCTATAAAACTTGTAACTACATGATACGCCCAAGGCACTTCATTTCATCACACTCTCGAGGTGACATTCGGGAGGTCTACTAAGAAATTTAAGATTCGAGATTCAAGATTTTAATGTTTAATCTTAAATTTTCAATCTTTAATCGCTTTTCTTCTCCATTCAAGCAGGTGACTTTCGCTCTAAAATCTCGTATCTAAGTTTTCAGCCAATGACTCAGACTCTCTTTACGATTTGTTTAGTGCTACTTTTCCTGCTAGGAGGTATCAGCTCATTGCCAGGAGGTATCAGCTCGTTATCTAAGATTTTACCTCTAAAGCTTACAGATGCTACCTCTAACGTTTAGAGATGTTACCTCTAAGTGCAAAAAGTATAGCAAACTGTATATATACATACAAGCTCGAGGGATACTTTGCCTTTGACCTTGCCTCCCCTCAAGGGGAGGTGTCACAAAGTGACGGAGGGGTAACGTTCGCAGTGTGAGATAGCTAACGGGCCACATTGCAATCGCTACCCCTCCGCCCTAGCGGGCACCTCCCCTTGGAGGGGAGGCTTTTTTGTGGTTCCCTTTAAGGGGAGGTGTCCACAGGACTGAGGCGTAAGATTTGCTTGATGGTTTCACACACTTCTTCAAACTGATGCAAAACTTCGTAATTGGTAAAGCGAATGACCCGCAAACCTATACTTTCAAGAACCGCCGTCCGTTCAGCATCATAAATTTGTGCTTCGGGTGTAAAGTGACTCTCTCCATCTACTTCAATCACTAAACGGTGTATGTGGATATAGAAGTCTGGGATGTATCCAGCTATAGGACACTGACGACGCACTCGAGTAGGCAAGCCTCGCAAGAAGTTATACCAGAGTTTGCGCTCGGCAGGGGTAGGGTCTCGGCGCATCTCTCGAGCGTGGTGAACAAGGTTATGGGAATACTCAGAACGCACATGTTTAGTGTAGAGGTAATTCAGGTATCAGGCAGTGCAAAAATACCACTCAGCCACATTTTAGCAAAAGGAAAACAGTCTTACTCGAGCAATAAAAGATCACTCAGTTCCTATATATGCCTCAATCACTTCTGGATTCTTCTGAATCTCTTCGGGTGTCCCCGAAGCAATCACATTGCCCCAATTCATCACAAAAATTCTTTCACAGGCATTCATGATAAAAGGCAAATCATGTTCTACAACTAAAATGCCGCAACCATAATCATCACGAATTTTTTGAATGGTCTGCATCAGCCAATGCGTCTCTGTTTCGGTCATACCTGCTGCGGGTTCATCTAAAAGTAAAAAACGTGGTTGCAATGCAAGAGCCCTAGCAAACTCTACACGGCGTTGAAAGCCATAAGCCAAGGTTCCTGCTTTGCGGGTTGCAACCTCGAGTAAATCAAATCTTGCCAAGGCTTCATCAACACTCACTGTATAAGCACCAGGAAAGCGTTTAGCAATAGAAGCGGCCACTTCTACATTTTCCCTTACGGTTAAATCTTTGAATAAGCGCAAGTTTTGAAAACTGCGGGCTACGCCCAGCCTAGCCATGCCCATCGAGCCATCTTTGGTGACATCTTTAGCATTTAGTGTAACCGCTCCTTCACTCGAGTCTAAGACACCCGAAATCAAATTCATCATAGTGGTTTTGCCTGCACCATTAGGTCCAATCAGCCCGACGATTTGACCCGTTTTAACTTCGATAGAAGCTCGGCCCACCGCTTGAATCTTGCCAAAGTTTTTAGTCAGGTTGTGTGTAGCTAAAACACTAGAAGGCAAGGTCACACTCGAGTGTTGCTTAACGGGTTGAATATCTTTAGAAAACCAGTGAGACAACACATCATCTAACTCAAACCCTTTAAGAATCCCTTCGGGGCGGTAAAACATAATCCCCATAATCACTGCGCCCAAAAATAATAGTGGCAAACCAAAAAGTTGCGGGAACTGAAGGCCAGCCAAGTTTGGGCCATCACCCAAAGTACGCATCAGGTCTTGACCAAAGGTGACAATCAATGTACCCAGCACTGCCCCGCTCACACTTTTCATGCCACCAGAAAGCAGCATAGCCAAATACACAAAGGTCAAATCAAGATAGAGTTCATCGGGGTTAATTGAACCCAAGAAATGAGCTCTTAAAAGCCCGCTTAGTGCCAAGAAGAGTGCGCTAATCACAAAGGCAATCCAGCGCACCAGATTGACATTCATCCCTAAAGCAGTAGCAGCCAAACTATCTTCACGGCTAGCTTGCATTCTTAAACCTAATTGTGAAGCTCGAGATAATCGTGCTACTACAATTGCCAAGGCAGCACAAATTAAAACCCAAGTAAAAGTGTTAGCTACAAAACCCTTGGCAATATCTGGAGGCGCAATAAGTGAATTTGTAAAAAGTGGTGGAATGCCATAAAACCCTTCTGAACCAGCCGTTAAACTTTTCCAGTTGATAATCACGGCGTGAACAACAATAATCCAGGACAGGGTGACAATAGTGGCACTCAGAGGTGGCAAACGTACAATGACACTACCCACTAAAGCTGCTAAAGCAAAAACTAAAACAAAAGTAATGAGTAACGAAATACCTACTGAAACCTGTTTTTCATCTAAGTTAAAAGGTGAATTGGCAATACGAAAACTTTTGACCATCACTGGTGTCGTTAAAATGGCAGTGGTGTATGCACCTATTGCTGCAAAGCTGACCTGACCAAAAGACATAATGCCGGTGTTGCCAATAAAGATTTGAAATCCTAAAACACTTATAAGGTTAATCAGCATTAAAGTCATCAGGCGGTCTCTAGCTCCACCACCACTCGAGCTATAAAGCCACACCAGCAAGCCCACAATGGCACATAATCCAAGTACTCCCAGCAAGGCTCGTACCCATTTGTGCTGCATGATTATACCCGCTCCGCCTGAGTTATACCAAAGAGCCCTTTGGGTCTAAAAATAAGAATAAGTGCAACCAAGAAAAATAAAAATCCGTCAGTGAAACCACTGATACTAGCTGGCAACCACACTCGCAATATCACTTCCATGAAACCTAATAGAAATCCACCTGCAACTGCACCCAATAAATTTCCAATACCGCCAATGGCATTGGCCACAAAAGCCATCAAAGTAAACTTTACTCCCATGCCAGGGTCTACTGAGCCACGCACAGTAAGGGTAAGCACCGCCGCCATCCCTGCTAGCAGTCCTGAAATAGCAAAGGCAATGGCAATCACACCATTGGCAGAAACGCCCATTAAGCGGGTTGCATTAAAATCTTCGGCGGCAGCCCGCATGGCAATACCCATATTGGTGCGTTTAAGTAAAAGAAGCAAAAGCACTAGCGCAAGAACAGTAATCATAATAGTTAAAATTTGCCGAGCTTGAATCGTAACACTGCCTATATGGATAGCTTGCGTCAGCCAGGCAGGTTGGGCAATTGATTTTGGACGCGGCGAAACCAGCATTTGTATCAGGGCTTGAATGATGATACTTAAACCAAATGAAGTAAGAAGCATAGTGTTCTCTGAAGTATTGCGAACCTTGCGAAAGGCAAACCTCTCCATTAACAGTGCAACCAAAACACCAGTCACAATGCCCAATGGGGCAAACACAACCCAGGGCAAACCTAAAGCAGCTAAACCCAACATGCTATAACCCGATAGAGTCAAGATTTCCCCATGAGCAAAGTTGACCAGATGTAAAATACTATCTACCAGGGCTAGACCCAGCGCAATTAAAGCGTAGGTTCCACCTAAACTAATACAGTTAATGAGTTGCTGTGAAAATTCGGTCATGCTTGTACACCTAAATACGTTTGAATCAGAGACGCAGCATCGGCAGAACTGCCTTTATCACGCTCAGCCACAATTGAGCCGTGTCGTAAAATATAAGTTCGGTCAGCAGTTTGCAGGGCTTTATAGGCATTTTGTTCAGCAAATAAAATAGTAAAACCACGCTCTCTTAAAGTTTGAATAAGTTCAAAAATAGCATTGACCAAAAGTGGAGCTAAACCTAGTGTAGGCTCATCTAACACCAAAAGTCTGGGGCTGCTCATCACAGCTCTGGCAATGGCTAGTTGCTGCGCTTCACCCCCTGATAAATAACCTGCTTTTTGTTCTGAGCGTTGGCGCAAAATTGGAAAAAGTTCAAATAGGTTTTCAATCTCTTGATGCATATTGGCTTTGTTGGGCCTGGCTGTGGCCCCAATTCGCAAATTTTCTCTGACGGTTAAATCCTTAAAAAGCCTGCGGTGTTCGGGAACCAGAGTGATACCCTGCCGAACGATACGTTCTGTACTAAGGCGGTTCAGCTTGCGCTCTTGATACACAACGTTGCCATCAGCAACTTCAACTAAGCCCATCATAGCTGCAAAGGTACTGGTCTTGCCAGCACCATTTGGGCCAATCAGGGCAACAATCTCACCTTCATTGACTTTGAGTGATACTGACTTTACAGCAGTGATATTGCCGTAACGCACAGTGAGGTTTTCAATCTCGAGCATGATCGTCCTTCGTTATCAGTTATTCGTCCTTCGTCAATCGGTATTCGTCGTTCGTTTTGATGTAGACATTGTTTGTTGCATAATTTTTGAATCGCCAAAAACGCCGTTTATTGCAAATTCATCCGTAGGGGCGAGGGGCCCCTCGCCCCTACGAAAGGCAACAATTAACAACGTTTACATTTAATACATAACCTCTTGTTATTGCAATAATTCTTTATTCGTTGCCCACTTTTACCAATAACCAAAAACAAACAACGAATCACCCTTTACTACTGAAACGCTGGAATATAAATAGGAACAAATTCTTTCTTAAATACAAACTTGCCACCTTCGACTGCAATAATCGTCACTGGTTTATTGGGCACACCACCAACATCCTTGTAGGTGATAGCACCAGTGACGCCTGCAACATTCTCGAGTCCTGGTAAAGCCTCCGTAATATCTTGAGCCTTAAAGGATTGGGCAGCTTCAACGGCTGCAACAATAATACGAACTGCATCAGCACCAATAGCAGCCAAAGCTGGTCCTTCGATGGGGCGACCTGCAAAGGCTTCCATCTCTGCAAGTTGCGTAGCGTAAGCACTGCCTTCGGTGGGAAAACCGTGCGTGGTAATAACTGTGCCATCTGCTAATTCACCTGCTAAGTTAATTAACTCAATAGTGTCAAAAGCATCAGGGCCATAAATCGCACCCTTATAACCTGCGTCACGAAGTTGCTTTACAAAAGCATTGGAGTCAGGTGGAACCATGCCCGCAAAAACCATATCTGGTGCTGGGTCTGTGCTGGCAATCGTTGTGACCTGAGCACTGAAATCAGATTGACCTAATGAGTGTGTGACTGTGCCTAAAATTTCTCCACCACCTTGAGTAAAAGTTTCTACAAACCACTTGGGGATGTTGTCAGTATAGGTAATATCTGGCGAGGACATAATATAAGCTGTTTTAACACCTTGCTCCAAAGCAAACTCAGCCGCAGCCGCAGCTTGCACATTGTCACCAAAGGCACTTAAAAATGACGGTGCGCCGCCAACAAATGTGTATTCAGGTGAAGTAGCTGCACCGCTTACTACCGAAACGCCTTGTGCGCCAGCAACGCCAATAACACCTACTGAAATGCCGGTAATAGGTGGTCCAATAATCACTGACACACCTTCATCTAAAAGTTCTTGGGCAACTTGTCCGCCAACAGCAGGGTCACTCTGCATATCTTTGATGATGAGTTTAATAGGCTGGCCCATTACGCCGCCTTCTTTATTGATTTTATCTACGATGTACTTAACACCGTCTAGCACAGGCACATCACCAGTAGCAAAATCACCGGTTAGGGCCAGGGCTGCACCAATGACTAATTGGTCTTGGGCAAAGGTAAAACTTAGTAAACTAAACACGGTCAATAAAGCAAATATTTTTTTCACAACTTCCTCCTTGAAAAATCTTTCGGTTTACAAGCGAATACTATCATTCTTGGCCGTTGATCTTTTTAATCATCACCTCCATATATTTGTCTCGAGCAATACAACATGAGTCATCTCCGATTTTTATACAAATGGTGCAAGGCGTGCCGTTTGCACAACACATCGTCATTGCGAGCCTCAGAGTAGGGTGTATTCAATATAGATAAAGCGAATCGCTGTCTGTCTGCGAAGCAATCTCCCTGCTCTGATTTCGCTACAAAATAAGTGCAGTGAGATTGCTGAAGAGTCTTCAACAGGGCGTAGTATGCCGTTACCAATGTGGTGACTTCGTTATAACGAGATGATACCTCCTGTTGAGGGCTCTTCGTCGCTTGTTTACTACAAACGCGCCACTCAGCATTGTCAAAGACACCACGTACCACCTAAACGCTCCTCGCAATGACAAAGTGTGTTGAAATTTCGAGACGGCTCATATTACAGATCATCCCTTATAGGCAAAGGTCTGTTCACGCTCTTGCTGAATAGCCTCTTCATCAAATCGAAAGTAGGTACGTGGTGGCAAAATACCCCAGGTATTAGAAGAAAACGGTGTATCTGGATGTATAACAGGAATATGGTCCTCGGTTAAAACCTGCATGTCAGTGTAAAGCTCAATAAAGAGTTCTTCTTCCCACATACGCCAGTAACTAAATAAATTCTGGGCCATGCCATGTCGCCCTGGACCCCAAGTTACATGACGGCCATGTTTGCACACATGGTCAAGCGCAGTTCGCATTTCGCCAAAGTCAACCAGTTCAAAAGCTACATGATGAATATGGTTAAGGCCTTTTTCCAAGAAGGCCAAAACATGATGGCGTGAATCAATATGTAACCAACACGCCACATCACCAATCCAGTCAGTGAGTTGAAACCCTAGCACCGAGGTATACCAGTCATGCACGCCTTTGATATTCTCGGTGAGATAATTGACATGCCCAAGCCGTTTGGGATGAAACCCTAAAACTCTTTCAGTTTGAATCATGACTGCTGGGCGTGGATCCGAAGGCAATTGACGCTCAACAAGCACCACACAGTTTCCGTCTGGGTCATTAAGTAGCAAAGCTGCTCCACGTTGCGGAACTTCAAAATCACTAACACTGCCGCCTCGAGCGGTTATTTCTTCTGTTGCTTGTTTTAAGCTAAGGCCTGGCTTAAGCTCATAAGCCACATAATCTAAATAAGGCTTCTGCCCTTTGGCATCTTTAAGCACCACACAATAATCTTCGTGAGTGCAACGCATAATGGCGTAACCATCAAACATTTCACCATGAAGCCCCAACAAGGTTTCATATCGCTTAAAGGCTTCATTTAGGTCTTTAACCAGAAACGATACATGGTGTAAATTAGAACATAAACGATTCATCTTTTCCTTTCTACTGGTAATCTTTTACTCGTTTTTCTGCTTCGTCTTCTGGCATGGCTAAAGCTACATGCAGTGTTGCAGGTGTAACCTCGAGTTGATATCCAACGTTCACTAGATCACGGTCAAGCTCAACAATTGTGTTTTGTAATTTCCCAATTGCGTCAACCTCAACTTCGACAACATCACCCAAGGCAAGGGGTCTCGAGTTTGCAGGCGTACCCGTTAAGACAATATCTTCAGGCTCGAGGGTAATAAAGCGGGCAATATCAGCTATTTGATAAGCAAAAGAAAACATCAAGTCTTCACCGATATTTGCCTCCTGAACTTTTTCGCCATTGACAAAAGTCTTTAACATCAAATCATCAGGATTGACATCTTTAGCATCCAGTAAATAAGGCCCGAGTGGACAATATCCATCCATACCTTTTACCCGAAACATGGCTCCTCTATCCGCATGGCGAAAATCATGTACACCAAAATCATTAGCGATGGTATAACCCTTCACATAACTTAAAGCATCATCAACCGAAACATTGCTGCAACGTTTGCCCATCACAATCACAACTTCACCCTCATAGTTAAGAAACTTTGCGCCTTTGGGTCTAGCTACTGTGGCTTTATGATGCGAGATAGAACTTGGTGGCATCAAAAAATAGGAAGGGTAATCGGGAATTTTTTTCATCTTGTATTCCACGCAGCGACTCTTAAAGGTTAGGTGAGTAGCCATGATTTTTGAAGGGTTGTTGACAGGTGCAAGAAATGAAGCTGTGTCAATGGGAATACGTTCACCACTTGATAGTTTGATGTCGTCACCATCAACCACACCCCAAGCTGCTTGATTGTTATGTAGTATTTTTGCGTGTTTCATGTTGCACCCTTTGCACATTCACCAGTCATGCCGACTGGAGCGTTATTTGTTTGGTAAGAATAGAACCCGATTTGCAAGAATTGAAAGTGAGTAGAGCGCAATGGAGGCATCTGACGAACCACATGTGTATTTAGTTTAATCAATTCGTGGCTCATATTTTTAGATTTCTCCGTTCCGCAAAGCGTTTTATTTTTAATACATTACAAGTCAAATTCATTTCTATGGCACTACAATGCTTTGCTCCAGTCGAAATGACTATGGGGTGATTAACGTTCATGTTGGGTTATCACCTGTCCGCCATGCACCGTATAGGCAAAACTAAAACGGTAGCCTTTGATGATTTCTTTTGGGGCAATGGCTTGCAAATCTTCAATGGTGTTACTGCCCAGTGTCAACTCAGCATCGCCTTCCCAGATATCGGTAATTTCACGGTCAGAGCCGCCTGATTTAACCAGTTCAAATATATCTGGGCGCAAACCATCATAGGCAGGGAAATGTCTCGAGTTGTACATTGGTGGACTGTTTACTGTAGGGCCATTGGGTGAAATCTGACGCAAGGTAACAACGGCTCTAGCAATCTCTCTCGAGCCTGCTGTAGCAGTTCCACCAAACTTTGCTCCTGCTTCAATACGTGGTGCAGCCTTGCCTACAGAGTAGGTGCGTGTAACATGAATCGAACCTAGTTTTTTGGGAAAGCCCTGAATATAACCACGGTACATGGAAAAATCTTTATCTACCCAAATATATACACAACGACTGGCAGGTTGCCCTTGATATTTGCAACCTACTACTAAGAAGAACTCTTTGTATTGTGACTGAATAGGATCAAGCAGTTCATGCTTGTCATCGGTACATGATTGCCAATCAGCAAAAATAGCCGCCACTGCCCCTGGGTCATCGGCAGGCTCGAGTTCAGGTGGCAACAGCGCAATCACATTATCAGGATTGGTGCGGTATTCGACAATTAAAAAATCTCCTGAATAATGCCAGGGTGGTGGCGGAACAAGACTAGCTCTACCATCTGGGGAGAGCGGGAAAGTATATCCAATCGGTCCTTTGCGTTGGGTCATAAGTGAGGTGATGAGCAATGAGCAATGAGCAATGAGTATTTTTACTTTTAACTCATTGCTCATTGCTTTAAGCTCTACACATTCAACTCCTTTCTTACTTTCTTAGGTTTACTGTCAGCTAAAACAAAAGCAGCATTGATAATAGATTGCAAACGGCGATACCAGGGTTCACGTCCTAGGTTAAGATGTGAATTAGTTAAGACAACTATCGTGATTTCATTCTCGGGGTCAACAATCATTTCGCAACCGCTAGCCCCTCCATGACCAAAAGTGCGAAACGAAGCCAGCTCACTAAAAAGCCCTGGAACCCATTCTGTTTGCAAACCAAAACCAAGCCCCCAAGGCATACTAGCAATGGTGTCATATCCTTTCATTGAGGGATGAATACCCGTGACAACGCCAGTTTGATTACTGGTCATAGCTTTTATAGTAATTTCGGAATGAACTCTAGGGCCACTTGGTGCAAAATGTGAGGCAAAACGCGCCATATCTCTAAGCGACGCGGTCACGGCAAAAGCTGGATGTGCAAGTCCGCGGGCATAGCGTGAGTTATACATGGCTCCTGGCGTGCCTTCGGCCAGAGCACCACGAACATAGGCAGTGCGCTTATCTTCACTAGCAGGTGCAGGAAAAAAAGTGTCTTTTAATTTCATGGGCTCAAGCACCAAAGTCTTTACTAACTCAGGTAAAGATTTTCCTGTGATGACTTCTGCCACACGACCTGCAATCAAAGTATTGTAATCAGCGTAGCTCAGCGAGGTTCCGGGCTTAAACAGTAACGGGGCTGTGTGAGCCTCTTTGATTAAATCTTCTAAAGGCGTTTGTGCTTTGAGCTTTTGGGTCATTTCAGGCGATTCATAAATAAGACCTGAGGTATGCGTGAGCAAATGCCGCAAGCGAATCTCTTCACGTCCATCACCTGTGAATTCTGGAATGATATTAGAAGCAAGAGTATTCAAAGTAAGGTCGCCCATTTCAACAAGTCGCATGATGGCAGACACGGCATACATTTTTGAAATGGAGGCAATAGGCCACAAGACTTCAGCACTCGAGGGCAACCCAGGAGCCGCCATGCCAGCATAATGTTCAAAGACAGTTTTGTTTTTCTTTTGCACCAGCACGGCTGCACCAGCAAATCCGTCTTCGGCGATATGGTGTTCAATCAGTTCAGGCAAAGTCATAAAGACACCTCGAGTCTATTCTCGACAACCTGCACTTGAAAAACTTCTAGTGGTTCCTCGGCTGGTCCTTGCAACACTGTGCCCGTAAGCAAATCAAACTCTGCACCATGACAATTGCAAATTAAAGTTGTATCCATCACTTCCCCATCTTGACTAAAAGCACAAGCTGTATGAGTGCATTCATCTCTAAATACGAACCACCTTTCCTGGCTTTTGGTAAGAGCCAGTGGATAGCTATCCTCGAGTCGCAAAATTTCCCCTGATTTTATCTGGGGTAATAGAAAGGTCATGCTGAAAACCTTACTTGTAAACTGGTCGGGGCACGAAATTCCCAACCTCGCATAAGTGGCATCTGTTCTGGCGCAAGTCTTAAATCAGGCAAGGCTTCCAACAAGATTTGCAACGCCATCTTCACTTGTTGGCGAGCAAACCAGTGACCTGAGCAAAAATGCATTCCAAAACCAAAAGCAGCATGAGGCCCTTCATCACGGTAGATATTAAAATCATCCGGCTTAGAAAACCTGGATTCATCTCGGCAAGCACTCGAGACCAGTGCCGCCACCGGCTGACCTGATGGAATTAAGACACCACCGAGTTCAAGGTCTTGCGTGGTTTGGCGTGTCTGTGTGCCAATCGGTGCAACCCAGCGCAACCCTTCATCTACTGCCTTGGGTAAAAGTTTTTCTATATCTTTAAGAACAGCTTGCATCTGTTCAGGATGGGTAAGTAGTCCGACTAGAATAGAACCAGCCCCATGTCCTGGCTCTTGCATTCCACCTAGTAAGGTAACTTTAAGACTAGGTAATAAAAACTCTCGAGAACGAGTCTTACCTTCTGGCATTCCGTCATGCAGCATATGCGAAATGGCTGAGTGATCTTTTTCTTTCTCGAGCTTTTCAAAAACTGGTGTGATGTAATCACTGATTTCTTGACTGGTTGCATCACCTATAGCTTGCTTTTGTGGATCATTTTCAAAATTGGTTGCGCCCTGCGCCAATCCATAAAACCAACGTCTTAGGGTCGGCATATCAACATCATAGAGTCCTAACGAACGGGCTAAACTCAAAGTAGAAATTGGCTCAAAGTATTCAGACATCAGTTCAGCCTGACCACGTTTTCTAAACTGCTCGAGGTATGTAGTAGCAATCGGGCGCACTAAACTTTCAATATAACCATCTACATTTCTCGGGCGATATTTTGGGTCAATGCTTGCTCTTAATTCTTTATGCACAGAGCCATCACTGGTAATCACTGTAGGTTTGCCAAAGGTTTGATCAACCGGCGAAGACGCAACTTCGGCAGTGAAAAGTTCAGGATGTTTAGCTATATAGTCCACATCATTCCATAGGGTTACAAACCACAAATTTACTGCGTCCACCCAACACACTGGAGCTTCTTTACGCATTTGTGCGTAAATAGGATAAGGATCAGCCTCAAGCATCTCCACTGTAATCCCTTTAGCAAATTCAGCCATTACACCCAGCTCACTTTGACAGGCAAACGCTTAATGCCCGAAATAAAATTAGAACGTAAACGGTCAACTGAACCACTAGAGCGAATATCTGATAAACGTGGTAAGAATTCTTCAAACAAAACTTTGATCTCGAGCCGTGCCAAATGCTCACCCAAACATTTATGCGGGCTCTTTAAGCCAAAGGCTAAATGATCATTGGGGTTTCGAGAAATGTCAAAGGCAAAAGGATTAGCAAATTCTCTTTCATCATAATCACCCGAAATGTACCAGATTAAAATTTTATCACCAGCTTTAATAGCTTTACCATTTAATTCTGTATCTTGTAAAGCTGTGCGCCTAAAGTGCATGGTCACTGAACCCCAACGCAAAATTTCTTCGACAGCACTGTCCATCAGTTCAGGTTGATTACGCAATTTTTCTAGCTGCTCAGGATTCTCAAGTAAGGCTTCTAAACCTGCGGCAAGTGTATAACGTGTAGTGTCATTGCCGGCTGCAACTAAAAGAGTAAAAAAGTTTTTGAATTCTTCTTCTGAAAGTGGCTCGCCTTCCCTTGTCGGGCGTAATAGCATAGAGATAACATCATCGCTGGGATGTTCCCGCCGAATTTTGGCTTGCTCGGCAGCATATTCAAAAAGCTCCATACTCACTGGGCTGCGAAAAGGCATCAGGCGGTAGGCATCAGTATCTACCTTGTCTACTGGATGATCTGTCATCTCAGGGTCGGCATTGCCAATGAGTGCATCGCCACGTTTAACCAACCAGGGGCCATCTTTATCTGGAACCCCCAAGAGTTTACCTAGCATCCGCATGGGAAGTTGCCGTGCAAACAATTCAACAAAATCAAATTGCTCTTGACCTCTTACTTCGTCAATCACTGCTCTAGCCATGAGCCGCAAACCTTGTTCATAAGAGGCGACTTCGCGGTTTGAAAAAGGTGGTTGCACCAAACGACGATAGGTAGTATGTTCGGGCGGGTCAAGCTCCATCATGGTTTTACGCGCCTCGAGTTCATCAGGTTTCATATCCTCGAGGCGAATACCTTTAGCAGAAGAAAATAGTTTGGGATTTTTACTGACCATCAAAATATCGTCATAACGGGTCACAGCCCAAAATCCACGGCCATCTTTTTCATCCCACCAACTCACTGGGTCTTCATCACGCAAGCGTTTGAAAGTAGCATGGGGTACACCTTGAATATAAACATCTGGGTCGGTGATGTCGGCGTGGGCGTTGTTGGTTTTATCTTCTGACATTATCAGTCTCCTAGTTTTTAAGTTTGTAGCCAGTGGCTTGTCGCATGTAGTTTTTGATTTTTCTACAAGCCACTAGCTACTTGCCACGAACGTTTATAAAAACGGCAAATAATACTTGAGTTCCCAATCTGTAACCGCAGCATTAAACTTATCCCACTCTGAGCGTTTGATGGCTACAAATTGACCTACTAATTCTTCACCCACTGCTTGCACCAACTTGGTGTCAGCCTCGAGTGCATCTAATGCAAGACTTAAATTGGGTGGCACATGACGTGTGGTGCTTTGATGCTCTAAACAATCTTGTTCTTCTGCAGCAGGCGGCGTAAGGTTATTAACCACTCCCAAACGTGCAGCTTGCAACACTGTGGCAGTTGCCAAGTATGGATTGGCTGCGCCATCTGCCATGCGATGCTCGAGCCGTGTACCTTTACCACGTTCATGTGGAATCCGCACCGAGGCCCCACGATGGTCATAACCCCAGTTGGCCCAGAAGCCTGCAAGCTGTGCCGGACGCAAACGTTTGTAAGCATTAACAGTCGGCGCACACAACCCTGCGCTAGCTTCAAAGTGTTCAATCATGCCAGCAATACATTGATGCGCCAGTTTAGACAACCCATCTTTGGCTTTAGGGTCTTGCATGGCGTTTTTACCTTTCTTATCTTCTAAAGAAAAATTGACATGAAAACCACTACCGCCACGATCAGCAAAGGGTTTGCCAATATAAGTAAGAAGCAAGCCACGTCTAAAGGCAAGCTCTCTGGCCATTAACTTAAACAGAAAGATATTATCCACTGCTTTAAGCGCGTCATCATAAACCAGTGTCAGTTCAAACTGCGGGGTGTCGTATTCTGAGTTTATAGATTCAATCGGCAGACCGCAGGCTTCAGCAGTTCGCATGATGTCATCAAGTAATCCAACTGGGTCAACGGCTGGACCCGTGCCGTAAACATAAGCTCCAGGGGTATCCCATTCTGTCCAACCACCTTTTCCATCAGGCTGCATCACAAAAGCCTCGAGTTCAATCCCTACTTTAGCCTTGTAACCAAGTTTTTCCCAGTCATTGATGGCTTTACGCAAAGCGTGACGTGGTGAAATGGCTAGTGGTTCTCCATGAAAAAATAAATCACCGATTACCACGCCTGTGTCTTCTTCCCAGGATGGGCGCACTTCATCCATAGAAAATTCAACATCAAAATCTGGTAAGCCCTCGAGCATTTTAGTCCCAGGAGCCGGAACCATACTGCGGTCAAAATTTAGGGCGAACAAAGTAATGCAGTGTCTGGCCCCTCTATCAGCAACCGATATGGGCAGATACTTGCCACGAGCTAGTCCCATATGGTCAGGAAATAGCGCACGAATGCGTTTATAGGGTAGTTGTTTAGTAGATTTCATGATTCCTTTCTTGAGAGAGTTATTGGTTTCTCTTAACATCACAAAACTCCTTATGTTTTTTGTAAGCGGTTATGGCTAGATAAAATATTTTTTAATTGCTCATGCGGAACCCTATAGGATGTGTGTCCGTTAATTCCTGTCATTGTAGTGGCAGTAATCATAGCGTTCAAAATCGCTTCTTCGGTTGCTTGCACTGTCGCTTCAAACAAGGTATTCATTTCATCATTAGAGAGCATCTCGAGCTTTTGCAAACCGCTTCGTTTGGCTGCACCAGCATTGGCTGTAGAAAAAGCTAAGAAAATATCACCACTACCATTCCCACCAGTGGTGCCAGTTCTCGCCATACCCAGTGGAACACGCCTTGCCAAGCGTTTAAGTTGATGTGCTAAGAGTGGCGCATCAGTGGCTACAATTACAATAATAGAGCCTGTTTCTAGCGGCTTGATAATGGGATCATAAGAGGACGGAACATCCTTAAATTCTTGACCCATCGGAATACCCGCAATCGTCAACTGATGCCTGCTACCAAAATTGGCTTGGGCTAAAACGCCAACTGTGTAATTTGTTTTGGCAATAGTAGTAATCCTCGAGCTAGTTCCAATCCCGCCCTTAAATTCATAACAGTTCATGCCAGTGCCACCACCCACACAACCCTCAGCTACAGACCCCGATGCCGCATTGTCTAAAGCAGCAAAGGCATGTTCTTTTTTTACATGAAATCCATTGATGTCATTTAACCTACCATCATAGGTTTCAGCCACAACCGGCAATGACCAAAAAACATCTGGCGCAAGTTCATCATAGAGTTTATTTTTTATCTGCCACTCAATCATGGCATCTCGCACTACACCTACAGAATGAGTATTGGTGATCCCAATCGGCGACTCGAGAAACCCCGACTCTTCTATCCAGATGGTTCCGGTCATTTCACCATTTCCGTTTAAGCTGTAACTGGCTGCAAATACGGGGTCATAACTTTTGCCCCTAGGCAAAACCACCGTAACTCCTGTTCGCACTGGCCCTTGCCCAACCACTAAAGGTCCATCACCTGAAATAAGCGTAGTGTGTCCAACGGTCACGCCTGAAACATCAGTAATGGCATTGTATTTACCCGTCACGCCCTCTAAAGGAATTCCTAAATCTCTAGCTCTGGTCATAAAAAGGTTCCTTTGCGGTGCATAATGTTTTTGACATCACAATAAAAATCAAAACTCCAGTGTCCGCCTTCACGCCCAACCCCCGAATGACGGCTACCACCAAAGGGCGCATCCAAATCACGCACATAAAAACAGTTAATCCAGATAGTGCCAGCTACAACTCGAGAAGCAATGCGTTCTGCTTTGTCTTTATCCTTGGTAAAAATAATAGCAGCTAGCCCGTACTCGGTATTATTCGCCATTTCAATTAATTGGTCTTCACTCGAGAAAGTTTGCATAGCTAAGACCGGCCCAAATACTTCGCGCTGTAAAATCTCGGCATTTTCGGGTACATCTGTAAATAATGTTGGTTCGTAATATAAATGTCCTAGCGTTGGTGAAACTTTTCCACCAAACGCTAAGGTTGCCCCAGCTTCTTTAGCACGTTGCACAAACCCATCTACTCGTTCTAAGTGTTGTCGTGTGACTAGTGGCCCGACAACTGTTGACGGTTCTCTTGGATCGCCCTGTATTGTTTTAGCAATAGCTTCTCTAAAACGGGACAAGAATTCATCTTTGACACTTTCTTCTACTAAGAGGCGTGTACCTGATAAACAAACCTGCCCGCAGTTGTCGTATTGGTCAACCGCATTGCGAATCACCAAATCCATATCGCTATCAGCAAAGACAATAAATGGACTCTTGCCACCAAGTTCAAAACTCACTGGCGTAAGATTTTTTGCGGCTGCCACCGCGATACTTTGGGCAGTTGGAACAGAACCAGTAAAGGAAATGCGTTTTACGTCTGGGTGAGCAACCAGTGCAGCACCAGCTTCTTTACCCAAACCTTGCACGACATTAAAAACACCAGCAGGAAGTCCAGCTTCTAAAACAAAATCAGCCAAGAGTGAAGCGGTAAGAGGTGTCCACTCGGCAGGCTTGAGAACCACGGTATTTCCTGCGGCTAAAGCTGGCCCCACTTTCCAGGTGGCCAGCATAAACGGCGCATTCCAGGGCGTAATAAGTGCAGTCACACCAGCCGGGTCATAGCGCACGCTGTTGACCGCATTTTTGGCCGCTTCGGTATCCCAATTTTTTCCCATGTGCAAGGCAAGTTCTGCAAAGTGATGGATATTGTGGGCTCCGCGCTTCATCACCCGCAAACGACTAGCCTCGAGTAAACTCCCATTATTGGTAGTTTCTACATAAGCCAAATCTTCTACTCGTGATTCAATAATATGCGCTAAATTTTCCAAATAGGGCAAGCGACCCTGTGGCCCTAAAGCGGCCCAAGCCGGAAAGGCTTTTTTGGCAGCAGCAACAGCAAGGTTGACTTCGTGTTCACCACCCCTAGCAACATGTCCAAGCACAGATTCATCAATCGCACTACGAACTTCAAAAGTATCTTGGCTCGAGACCCGTTTGTTATCAATAAAATGTTCAGCCGAAATTTCCCGCCCAGCTACGATAATTTTAGACATGCACTTCCTCCTGCTTAAAACCCCGAATGACTTTTCGCAAAAGATGAGCTAGTGTTTCTTGTTCTTTTTCGGTTAGGCTAGAGGCTACTTCCACTTCCCCTTGATTAAATTTGGGAAACACCCACTCAATAAGCCGCTTACCTTTTTCGGTAAGTTCTACCGTGACCAGCCTTTTATCTTGTTTGACACTGCGCCGCTTGACTAAACTTTGTTTCTCGAGGGTATTGACCAAACTAGTTATAGTGGCTTTGCTCACGGCCTGAGATTTGGCAATTTCACGGGTTTCAATAGGACCCCAAATCCAGACAATAAACAACGTAGAAAAACTAGCAAAACTCAACTCATGTTCTCGCAACACTTCACGTTCCATCTTGAGCTTAAAAAGCTGGGCTGACCGCCAGAGATTCGAGGCTACCGCCAAACCCAATTCATCTATCGGCAAGCCAGAAACACGTTGCATGACATCTATTTCTTCTCTATTAAAGTCATCATTGACAGGCACTTAGCTACCTCAATTCCGAGTATTTTCTCTTTAGATCGTTCGAGTTCTAACGTTTGAGTTCAAATGTTATCAGGGTCATTTGTCCTTGTCAAGCGGTCAAAAGCAAGAGCAATTGTCCGGCACATTTTGGTTTATACTTTTTCTATGGCAACCTATATTACCGAACGCATCACCGTAAACCCTAAGCAATGCGGGGGTAAACCCTGTATTCGCGGAATGCGAATCAGGGTGGTTGATGTCCTCGATTTACTGTCTAACGGATTAAGTGTGGAGGATATTCTAAAAGAATTTCCCAAACTCGAGCGTGAGGATGTTTTAGCCTCTATTAAATATGCCAGAGATCAGATGGATCATGCCGTTTTAGCCGCATGAAGCTCTGGATTGATGCACAAATTTCTTCGCATCTTGCCCTATGGATTAAGAAAACTTTAGCTATTGATGCTTATTCACTCGAGTATCTTAAACTTGACGAAGCAGAAGATGAAGTTATCTTTATGAATGCACGAGAAGCAAATGCCATCATAATGACCAAAGATGAAGATTTTGTACAACTTCAGAAACACTTAGGCGCACCACCCAAAATGATTTGGATAACTTGCGGAAATACCTCCAACGATCATTTACGGGAAATTCTCAAGAGCACGCTTTTACCTGCTTTAAGTTTACTTGAGGCTGGAGAATCTTTAGTTGAAATCAAAGATGCACTCGAGTCAAGTGAAGATAGGAAATCCTAATGTTTAAAAATCAAGTAGCCATCATCACCGGCGCAGGCGAAGGTATAGGCCTCGAGATTGCCCACCAACTCACCCAAGCCGGAGCCTCAGTACTCCTTAATGACATCAACGAAACCCTAGCTAAAGACGTAGCCAAAAGCATGAACAACTGCATAGGCGTTGGTGGAGATGTTGGCGATGTGCAGGTGGTGCAAAACCTTGTTAAACAGGCTGTAAACCATTTTGGCAAACTGGATATGCTTATTGCCAATGCTGGACTGACCTTATGGGGTGATTTCTTTAACTACAGAGTGGAAGATTTTGAAAAAGTGGTCAGCGTAAATTTACGTGGTTCTTTTTTTCTTGCACAAGCCGCAGCAAAGCAAATGCGTGAACAAAAAACTCCTGGGCGAATTGTGCTTATGTCTTCGGTTATAGGGCATCAAGCTGTACCTTTTTTATCAGCGTATGGAATGACCAAAGCAGGGCTAGAGATGTTAGCCCGTAATCTAGTTGTAGAACTTTCACCGCACAACATCACCATCAACTGCGTAGCCCCCGGAGCCGTGCTTACACCACGCAACCTTAAAGACGACCCTGATTATGCCACCACTTGGGGAAACTTGCTACCTACTGGTAAAGCTATAGAAACTAAAGACATTGCCAATGCAGTGCTGTTTTTACTCTCCCCTGCTTCTGCTCAGATTACGGGGCAGACCATTGTGGTGGATGGGGGGTGGTCGGTGACGAGTCCGGTGCCTAAGTTTGAGTTTGTAAATTTGATTACTTGACGCTTTGATATATTGTAGTAGACTACAATTACAAGAGACCTGTTATCCGAACTGTCGCCGTATGGTGTGCGTGCCCGAAAGGGATAGGAAACAGGTCACTTTTTTATCTAAGCCATAAATCTTCAATTTTGTGCTTTATCACTTCATAAAAACCGCTATCAAGTTTACTGGGGTTGTAACGGCGGTAAATTGACCCTGCTATCATATCAGCGAGTTGTATCAGGCTATCCGTTTTAGAATCCACAAATTTGCACTTAGAAAGTGTTCCATCTTTAAGTTTTGAACGTAGGGTACTCTGGAAAGCTTTCTTAAACTCTCTTGACCCTGAACCATCAATTCTTAAACTAGCACCTATTATTTTTCCATGATTATATTTAAGGACTTCAGAAGCAAAGTGGCTGTAAAAACCATCCTTATCTTCTTTTAGACTAGAACTCTGCAAAAGTCTTTTGTCCACGACCATAGCCCTAATACGAAAAGGGTCATTACGAATGGACTCGAGAAATTGATAACGGTAAAAGTCACTTAACTTGCCAAACTTAAACTCAAAATTGGCATTGAGTTTTAGGCGTTCACGAAGGCGTTTAATGTGTAAAGCAGTTTCTTCTGCATCTAAGGGGTTATCAAAAATAACCAACGCAATGACAAAGTGGCTCGATGAACCTTGTCCAAACTTAAAGCCAGCATCTCCACTCTCATCAAGAAAAACTAACACTCGTATAGACCTCTAGTTAGATAGAATAAGCCTGTGGCAAAGAAAAAACAAGAAACAGGAGAAAGCTATTTCCTACTGGGAAAGCAGTAGAAACTAAAGATATTGCCAATGCGGTGCTGTTTTTACTCTTCCCGGCTTCTGCTCAGATTACGGGGCAGACGATTGTGGTGGATGGGGGGTGGTCGGTGACCAGTCCGGTGCCTGGGTTTGAGTTTGTGAAGCGTGAAGGTTAACGAGCAAGTTAGGTGTGCGAACGCAGAACTGATGATATTTCATGCATTGCACTCCGATCAGCGTACTCAAGCGGTGTACATGCAAACTGCCCATAGCTGCCTTTCACATGCAAGTCCGCACCCGCGCCTACGAGCAACTGTACGATTTCTTTGCGCCGATTGATAACCGCCAACATCAATGCCGTCAGACCGTACTTTGCCGCGTGATCTAATTCTGCTCCCCGCTCCACCAATAGGCGGACAAGTTCAAGATCTCCGATCATGGCTGCGTTCATAAGCGCGGTTTGACCGTAACGGTCCAAAGAGTTTATGTCCGCCCCTTCAGTTATGAGCTTCCGAACCTGCTCCACGTTCCTACTCTTTGTCGCTTCAAGCCAGTCCTTCTTCATTGATGCAAGCAACCTTTCACACCTAACGGTAGGCATAACCCACTTGCGACAAGCGCGACGAGGAGCAAGTCGGGTTCATGCCATTGTTGGGCCGCAACACGATGTCTGCCCTAAGTCATACGTCTGCGGAAAGTGACTCAAATTCAAAGTCGATGCAGAGCATGTCGTGCTCGATCTTATATTTCCGACCTACCCTAAGCGCAGCGTCCACTCATCATCAATCTTGCTCACAACTAAGCATTACTCACCAAGCACTGACACCTGCTTTCGATACCACACAAAATAACATGTAGCCCGAAACCCCAGCGACGTATACAACGCCAGCGCGGCCACATTGTTGGGGTCGAAGCCGACGATGGCCCGGCGCATGCCAGCAGCTTTCATGCGGCGCATCCCTTCGGCCATCACCGCTTTGCCTAAGCCTTTGCGCTGAAAATCAGGATGGGTATCCACCGGCTCAAACAAGCCCACGGCATTCACTGGATCGAACCAGATCGTGCAGGCCGACGCACCCGGCCATCCGGCGAACGTACAAACAGATCGCGCTCGCCGTCGTAGACTGCCGAGCCAATGAATTTCGCATACTCCGCCGCGTAACGCTCCCAATCGTCATTGGGGTGGAAGGCACCATGGGTCACCCACGCCCGCAGTCGGCCGTCGTCCAGGTTGCTCACCCCCTGCACCGTAAAGCCGTCCGGCAACTTAATCGTGGGCAGCTCATCCAAAGACCGCTCAAATAGCGGCGCAGCCGGATCAACCGGGATCACCACAAACCCGCGTGCCTTCAGCAGGCGGGCCATCACCGTGTCGTAATCCAAAGCCCAAAAAGGTGAGATATGTTTTAGCCCGGCCTCACGCGCACGCGCCTCGGCCCAGGCCACATACTCATCCATCACGGCCTCGTGCGCTAGCGTGCCATGCAGCGTTGGGCTCACGAATAGATCAAAGGTGTTTTCGCGGCGCAAAAAAATCGCCCAGGCTTCCAAAGTCGGTGGGTCTTCATCGAGGCGTTCCCATAGCTGAATGTCGCGCCGATTTTCTTGCTCATCAGGTGGGTAATGCGTCCCCCAGTCCAAAGCACCAGGGTGCGTGTAAGAAGCGGGAATATTGGCCTGGTGGCCGATCACCAGAAGTTGTCGCATGTGCGTTAGGTCAGTGGCGTCGCGGTAAGGTCGCGCTTGTATTTTTATGATGTTATTTCCTCCCGAGAAAACGCTCAACCACGTCGAGGGGCCGAATCTGAGCGTTTGCAATGCCATAGCACGGTATGGCTTCCTACATAATTGAGTCGCTGTAACGGCCTTTGTTGTTCCATATTCCGAGTAGTTTTATCTTGCGGCCCAACTAGTAATTATACGGATAAGAAACGTACAAGACCCCATATGGAGATGCTTATGTGGATATGAATGAGAATCATAACGATTGTGCGATTGGTTATTCAAAAAAACTTCTCCTTTCTTAAAAGCCTATCGGAAACCCAATAGCCAGATTATACCCCAACTATAGCCAACCCCATCTCAAAATCATAAACTACCCCCATGACCTCACCAACTCCTTGGCCCTACCCCTGCCCCAAACCAACATCGCCACCTACACCGCCCCCGTGTAAACACGCCCCCCACCATTGACGGCAAACTAGACGAACCCTGCTGGCAACAGGCCCCCCGATCACCCAGTTTTCGTGACCTTATAAGCGGTGAAACAACCTCTTATGACACCAGAGCCGCCGTATTGTGGGATGACAACTTTTTGTATGTTGGCTACTGGATAGAAGAACCCAATGTGCAAGCTTACCTAACCGAGCGTGACGCGCTCATTTATGAAGATAATGATGTGGAGTTATTTATTGCCGGGCAGGATGCCTATTACGAGTTTGAAATCAATGCGCTGGGCGCGATTTATGAAGTCTTTTTTATTTGGGAAGAGGCTTATGAGCGTGCAGGCTATCATTTAAGACCAGAATTTAAGCGAGATGCACATGGCGTACGTCCTTTTGATGGAGTGGGCTTCAAGCATCCAAGGGGCCCGCGCATAGGCTACTGGAATTTTGACCTTAACGGTTTGCAAAGTGCGGTAGACATTCAGGGTACACTCAACGACAATAGCGATAAAGATAAAGGCTGGACGGTAGAACTGGCAATTCCCTGGAAAAGTCTCGAGTGTTTAGCTGATGGGCGTTCGTTACCACCACAAGATGGTGATATCTGGCGTATGGATTTTTCAAGATTTAACCAGTACAAAACTACTGAGAAAGATTCAGGGGGTTGGGTCTGGAGTCCGCATGGGGTTTGGGATTCGCATATACCGGAGTTATTTACTAAAGTTCAGTTTCTGACAAAATTAACAGGGGTTAAATAGCATTCAAAACATGTTTCAAGATCGCTTATGTGCTTTGATGATTTACTGCTAGCTGCCGTTCCAAGGGTTACAAGCTTCCTGTTTTGCTTACATTGCCTAAGTCCTGGCACTTTCGCTCGAGCTATTTCTTACTTTCTACTCGGGGTTTACCCACTAGCCTCACACCAAGTTGTACACTTAAAATCATGACACCTACGCTTCCTTTAGCTTTTGTGGCTGGTGTATTGTCTTTTTTATCACCTTGTGTTTTACCTTTGGTGCCATCTTATCTGGCCTATATCAGCGGAAGTGCCAGCCAGCCAGACCGAGACCGCTTTCTTACACTACGTAACAGTCTTTTATTTATTTTAGGATTCTCGCTTATTTTTATTGCCCTTGGAGCCTCAGCCAGTGTGTTAGGAAGTTTGCTACGCAGTTATAAAGGTTGGCTAAATATAGCTGGTGGTATCCTGATTATTGCTTTTGGACTGGTGATGCTAGGCATCTTTAAGTTGCCCTTTCTTTACCGCGATACTCGCACCCAGTTTAAGGGTGACAGCAAGACACCGTGGGGAGCAGTTTTTTTGGGTATGGCCTTTGCTGCAGGTTGGACACCCTGTATCGGGCCTATTTTAGGCGGGATTCTTACCTTAGCAGGAGCCTCAGACACCCTTGCTCAAGGTATTTTGCTACTAGCCATGTATGCTCTAGGGTTAGGTCTACCCTTTTTTATTGCTGCTCTTGCTATAGAAAGGTTCATGGCTTTCTCAAAAATCTTCCGCGATTACCTCCCCTGGGTTGAACGCATTGCAGGAAGCTTACTCATCATTGCAGGTATCCTTATGCTTACAGGTCTTTATACTTCACTCAATACTTACTTAATACGTTTTGTACCCGATTGGCTTTTTAACAATTTATGAATGCTTCTGTTTCACCAACTCTGGTTCCTGAATCTTTAGTTCCTGCTATTGAACTAAGCCATCTGCGAAGGCGGTATGCCAATAACGTCATCTTGAGTGATATTAGCCTAAGCATAAGTCAAGGAAAGATTGTACTTTTACGCGGCAACAACGGTAGCGGTAAAACTACCTTGCTTAGAATTTTGGCCACCCGACTGCGACCAAGCTCTGGCAGTGGTAAAATTTTTGGTTTCGATTTGGTCAAACAGTCTCATGAAGTGCGTAAGAGTCTGGTTTATTTGAGTGTCTTTGGTGGGCACTATCCAAGTTTGACTGCCTTTGAGAACCTAAAGTTAGCAGCCAAACTTTACGACCTTGAGTTCACCCACGCAGAACTAAAAGGAAAGCTCGAGGCTGTAGGTTTACTCAAAGCCAGAAACAAGCTGGTACGTGAATTCTCGAGTGGTATGAAAAAACGCCTAGGCATTGCCAAAGTCTTACTTTCAGATGCAGAACTGTGGCTACTTGATGAACCCTACACTGCTCTTGATGAAGAAGGGCAACACCTGATTGATGAGCTGCTCAAAATGGCCAAGTTAAACGGCCGCACCATCATCATGACTTCGCATGATACAGAGCGCAGTCAGCAGCTTGTAGATAGTGTGCTGTGGCTATCAGATGGCACATTGAAGAGAAATCATACTGTAGATATTGAGTTGGCTGATTAGGTTTCTTCGCATTCTTTACTTTTCTCGCTTTAATATCCCCGCCAGCTCAAAAGCATCATCCACTGGTTTATACCCTAATTTTTCTTTGGTATCACTTATATCCAAACGGTTGAACACATTATCCGAAGTCCCATGAACCATCACAAAAGGATGCTTGGTATCTAAGCAACCATCAAATAAGTTCAACATATCCCGATGAGTGAGCATCATCTGCAGCCAAATAATATTTTGACTGTCTTTAATATTGGGTTCATTTTCATCAGTTACAGCACCCAAACGCAAACAGTACACCAACATACCTTTCATATCACTATAAAACCGCCCTACAGCTTCACCCCAAGCTTTGCTAGCCCCATACAGATTTAAAGGTGCAACAGGCATATCAGTTTTAATCTGAATTCCGTCAGGATAGCCATCAACCGAATTTATGCTACTGGCATATATCATTTTTTTACAGCCAGCCTGATGTGCCGCTTCAAAAGCGTTATAGAGTCCAATAATGTTATTGGACAATACACTTTCCCAAGGGGCTTCACGGCGATAATCTGCGGCCAAATGAATCACTGTATCCACACCCTCAAAAAGTGGGCCAATCGCTGATAAGTCTGAAATATCTGCTAAGGTAAAAGGAAACCCGTAGGTCTCAGCAGGTTCTTTGATATCGGTAAGTACCAGTGAGTAGCGGTCTTTTAGATGATGAACCAAAAGTTGACCAATTTTTCCAGAAGCACCAGTGATTAGAATTTTTTCTTTAGATGTTTGCATAGTACACTCTCTTTTAGAATATTGAAGTGGCGAGTGATCAGTAAAACCTCGTCACTCACCACTTTCCACTTTTCACTCACTATACACTGCCTGCCGCAATCCCTTAATATACCCAATTGCAAATAATCGCCCAATCGATGAATAGGCGGGATTATCATTGCTGTCACCTTCCATAGTTGGTACATGGTCAGGGCGCAACACGCCATCAAAACCAATATCACGGTAAGCCCGCATACAGGCCGCCATATCAGTTTTACCTTCGTCGTGAAAGGTTTCCACAAAACTTTCTGGTGTTCCACGCACATCACGAAAATGAACAAAGAAAATTTTTCCTTGTTTACCAAAGTGTCGAATCACGCTTGGTAAATCATCGGTCATTAGCGTAAAGTTTCCTTGGCACAAGGTAATCCCGTTTACCTCACTAGGGTACATATCAATAAGCCGTTGATAGTTTTCTACGCTTCGCATAATGCGACCCATGCCACGAATGGGAGACAGTGGCGGGTCATCGGGGTGCATGGCCAGTTTTACGCCTGCTTTTTCAGCTACAGGGATAATTTTCTTGAGGAAGTACTCAAGGTTTTCCCATAGTTTCTCTTCACTAATTTCACCACCTTCAGTAAGTGGGGCATCTTTCATTAAGCTATTATCGTAACCAGTTGCAAGTGCGCCACCACGAGAAGGTACAGTGGTAGAAGTCCGCAACCAATTTAATACAGGCATCCACTCATAGCACCACACACCTATGCCCAGTTTGCCCATATTGCGCAAGAGTTCACAAGCAGTTTCAATTTCTTCATCACGTCCGGGCAAACCCAGTTTGGCTTTATTGAGAGGCGGACGAGATTCCAAAACATCAAACTTAAAACCAGCATTTTCGTACTTGGTTTTAATATGTAGCAAAGACATATAACTCCAAGGCAATTCATCTGGCGGTACATTAAATCCTTTAGAAAAGTCCATGCCACCAACTACATAGTCCACGCCACATTGCTTGGTCATTTTCCATAAGGGTGAAGGGGTTGGGGCTAAGAATTCGGCAATTTGTATCATTGTTTCCTTTCAGGCAGGTGATGGGTAATAGGTGATGGGTGATGGGTAATAGGTTATGGGTAATGGGTAATAGGTAATGGGTGATGCGTTGTAGCTATCACCTAATCACCTTCTTTTAACTCCACAATCTATCATGCGACCAATCATTATCCCAATGCTCTGTAGATTCAAAAAACAAAGGGCGTTCTTGATTTAAGAATTCTCTAAAAACTTCTTCATTGATATCATCAAAGCCCAGCCCAGGTTTTTCTGGAACCTTAATAAACCCATTATCCATAAAGGGATGCTCTAAACCATCCAGCAAATACTCCCATTTAGGAATATCTACAAAATGATTTTCTAGAACCAAAAAACCTTCTGTGGCAGCAGCACAATGAACATTAGCCAGCATAGAGATAGGTGAGCCTGCTTGATGCATGGCCATTGCTACACCGTAATCCTGGGCCATATCACCAATTTTTTTAGTTTCCAAAATACCACCTGAGGTTGCCAAATCTGGATGAATAACCGCCACGCCCCTAGACTCTAAAAGCGGCTTAAACCCTTCTTTAAGATAAATATCTTCGCCTGTACAAATCGGCGTAGCCACACTTTGCGAGAGCCTAACAAATTGGTCAGGATACTGCCAGGGAATCATATCTTCATACCAAGCCAAGCTAAAACGGTCTAAGGCACGCCCAAGTCGAATGCAGGACTCTAAACCAATATGCCCAAAGTGATCTACTGCCAAGGGGATTTCATAACCGATCACTTCACGCACTTTAGCTACATAATCAACTAAAGTTTCTATTCCCTTTTCACTGATTTGAATACCTGTAAAAGGATGCATGATGGTAGTGGTCTCGAGCATTCCCGGAGGCGCAATAAGCGTGCCTGGTATCCCTTTTAGAAGCCCAATCCCCACGTCCATCTTGAGGAATTTATAGCCTCTTTCCATACGCTTCTTGAGGCGATGCCCCATCTCAGTGCCATCGGGTGTGGAATCAGTATCGCAATAACAAAGCACTTCATCACGAAACTTACCACCAGCTAGCATATAAGCAGGTACACCATAGGCCTTGCCAGCCAAGTCCATCAGGGCCATTTCAACGCCACAAACGCCACCGCCCTGTCTACCATGATGTCCAAATTGTTTTATCTTGCGAAATATTTTATCAATGTTGCAGGGGTTCTCACCCACGATTTGCCGCTTGAGCATCAGGGCGTAGATAGGGCTAGCAAAATCACGCACTTCGCCATAACCAGAAATACCTTGATTGGTATCCAAACGGATAATCGAGGCTGGAAAAGGCAAGCCAGTTAAATTGGCAATGCGCATGTCGGTAATTTTGAGTTGACTGGGACTCGAGTGGGTATTTACTTTATCTAGTATTTTTTCCATATGACTATAGTAACAAAGGTGATGGGTAATGGGTACTAGGTGATGGGATTTTTACTATCACCCACTACCTACCACCTATCACCCGACTCGAGCCTTTATTTCTTGCAACAACTCAACAGGGTCTTTGTAAATCTCATGCCGATGAAACGACACACACAAAGAATTTACATCTCTCTCTAAAAGCTCTTTAGCATGGCGGTTTTTTTCCAATTCGACCATCTGGGGAACATCAATCACATAAACTTTGCCCTGCCACCACAGCAGGTTATAGGCAGAATAATCACTGTGTACTTTGCCTAGCTGAACAATTTTAATAAGGTTATCTACACTTTGACTAAAGGCTTCTTGGGCTTCTTCTTTATTTAACCTTGCATCAGAAAGTCTGGGGGCAGCTACAGTTTCATCACCAATAAACTGCATCAAGACTACCCGCCCGGCCCTGGCAATATCATTGATACCTGGACCAATGGCTGGCTTAGGCACCGAAACCCCTGCTTCATAAAGTTCCCAAAGCTGCATATATTCAAAATAAATCCAGTAAGCCTGTTCTTTGGATAGCTCCAAACGGCTCCCCTGCTCATTGATTTTTTTGCGGTGTGATTTTTGTATCTCACGATTATGCTTATACACACCATCATTCTTAAACAAACGCACATCACGATCACGGTAGATTTTGGCTGCTAGTAACCCTTGTGGCCCTCTAGCTAGATATACCGTAGCCTCTTTTCCACTTTTAAGTTCGCCAACTAAGTCAGTGATGAACCCTAGTTCAAACAGGGCTTGCAAACTGGGGTCTTCAAACTTTTGGGCCGTAGAGCGCACCTTCTCTTTTTTGATATAAAGCTCGCTTACCCGCTTGCGACCTTTAGGCTTCTTGCGATCTTTATGGCGGCTGAAGGATTCGTGGTTATCTGGATCATCGTAGTCATTCACAGGTTAAGTGTATAGGGAAAAGGGCCAAGGGGAAAGGGAAAAGTGTGGCACGATTTCCAAAACTGGCCACACTTTTCCCTTTTTACTTTCTACTTTCCACTTAATTTTTGTGTTGTACATTTCGCTTCTTGACATCCCCAAGCGTCATAATAGGTGTGCTTATAGGAGGACATATGTCTAATACACCTGAAATGTTAATAGGTAGTACCAAAGTCAAAACTGGTTTCGCTGAAATGTTTAAGGGCGGAGTCATTATGGATGTTATGAACGTTGAACAGGCCAAAATTGCTGAGGATGCCGGTGCAACCTCGGTGATGGCTTTAGAGCGTATCCCTGCTGATATTCGTGCTCAAGGTGGCGTTTCACGCATGTCCGACCCAGACATGATCGAAAAAATTATTGCCGCCGTTTCTATTCCGGTTATGGCTAAAGTTCGTATCGGGCATTTTGTTGAGGCACAAATTTTGCAGTCGGTCGGCGTAGATTTTATTGATGAATCCGAAGTCTTAACCCCAGCCGATGAAGCTTTTCATATCAACAAACACGACTTTAAGGTTCCTTTTGTTTGTGGTTGCACCAACATTGGTGAAGCACTTAGGCGAATCGGTGAGGGAGCCTCGATGATTCGCACCAAAGGCGAAGCTGGCACCGGTAATGTGGTTGAAGCTGTGCGCCATGCCAGAAGTGTAGTTGGAGCCATTCGCAAACTCAAAACCATGCCCCGCGAAGAACTGATGACCTTTGCCAAAGATAATGGCGCACCCTTTGATTTGGTGGTCTATGTGCATGAAAACGGCAAACTCCCCGTAGTTAATTTTGCCGCCGGCGGCGTTGCTACACCTGCCGATGCTGCACTGATGATGCAACTAGGTATGGACGGCATTTTTGTGGGGTCGGGTATTTTTAAATCGGCGGTAAACCTAAGTGGCAAAGAACAGCAAGAAGCCTGGTTTAAACGCGCCAGGGCCATTGTGCAAGCGGTTACTCACTACAATAATCCTGATGAACTAGCCAAAGTTTCTAAAAATCTTGGTGATGCGATGGTGGGTATCAATATTGATACCTTGCCTAAAGAAGAGTTGCTGGCGACCAGGGGCTGGTAAAACGACAGTGTTAGAACTTTCTCAAAGCGGTACAGACAAAAGCCTCTGAGGTGTTAGGTGGAACGTCAAGATCATTTATGCTCTAGCCTATGACCTTCTTTCTCGCCCTGAATACCATGACCTCATGTTCGGTAGTCACTTCTGCTTCTGTGTAGCCACCCTTCAAGCTCAAACCGGACATGCTCGAGCAGAGCATCCTGTATTCCTTCATGTTTATGCCAGCTAATCTCAAAAACTTGGGGAACACAATCTATCCTGAAGATTTTTCGACTCGAGGTTCCCCAACTAGTTCTGTCAAAAACTCGAGCAATGCTTCGGGGCTAGCAAAGTAACGAATGTCTTGATGTCTAGGGTCACTGAGGGAAGCTCGCCAGTTGGGAGGTTCACGGGGCTCGAGCCACAACCTTAGTACATAGGTTTGAGCAGTTTTCAAGGCACGTCACCCCTCAATTAATTGGTTTGAACACTCGTACTACCTGAACCTTGCAATGTAAAACTGCCGCCTACTGGTGTTTGTAGAGTCGCTTCAAAGTTAAAGCTGAGGTTGCGGCCATCGTAGGCTGTCACCGTCACTACACCACTGGTAACACTGCTTTGTAGAGCATGACTCCCGTCAGACGCAGATTGCTGATAGGCAAGCGTACAACCCGCCGAACCTCCTCCACCAAAACTGCCTTGTTTAAGAGGGCAGGTAAAGCCAGGCGCAAGTTGCCCCTGAAGAGTAAGAAACATACTGTGTAGCACATCTTGATTGGCTTGTATAGCGATGAGCATTGTCGTGTCAAAACGGTTCGCCGTAATTTGTGCGGTAGCAAAGGGCGTGAGCGCAAAGTCTGTGGTGTCACCACTGGGGCTACTATATTGAAACGAGGCGTTGCCCCCCGCAGCACCAAAAAGTCCGGGAATGCAGCCAGTGAGACTGACCAGTGAAACGATGACGAGTAAGTTTATAAAAGTACGCATGATGTTCCTCCGAGGTAATGGGATTTTTAGAGTCATGTAACTATGTGTAGACTCGAGCTGTAGTGTGCTCATTCAATCACCCTCGAGTAACTGTTGGCATAAAACCAATCGCGCTCGTCACGGTATTTGTCCACGTCTAAAAGCTGAAGCCTTACGCCGTTGTCAGTTTGCTCGAACCGCCACAGGTAGTCTCTGGTTTCATTTACCAATGGTTCAAAACCCTTACCGCAGTCAGCCATTTCATACTCGAGGGTTTGAATTGAAATCATGTTACCGTTCACTTGATAATTACCTTTACTTCTAAACCATTGGCAAATGCCATCAAGATCGTAATAATCGGTCATACTGTACGTGCCATCGGCGTTAAAGATAACGCCGTTTCCAGTATTGGCAGAACCTGCATAAGCTCCTGTACCCGCATCAACATAAGTGCCAAAATAATCATGACTACTCCAGGAACCCACTAGCTCTTGGTGCCTGTGCTGGTAAGAGGATTAGGCGCGGACGAAGCACCTAAATTAAAGTCAATGTTTTGTGCAGGCGGTGATATTAAGGTGACTTCTTCATTGCTAGCAGCGTAGTAATGCACTTCGTCTTGGTCTTCCTCGAGTTCACCACTGTTATTCGTGTCGCGCCACAAAAAGATGATGTATTGCCCCGCCGAGAGATTTGCTAAGTGATAGCTCGGGCTATTAAGCTCGGTCATACTGCTTAAAGATTCGTTACAGCCTACAGTTGCGTCTGCGTAACAGGCGATGACGACGAAACCTGTGACATCATTTGCGGAAACAGTGCCACTAATACTGCCTTGAGCGAATGACATGGCTATGACTAGCCAGACGATGAGACTGAGCAAACTTGGCTTCATAAAATGACTCGTGAGCATAAGTTAAATGCTAGTAGCGAAATCGTGGTGACAGTTTTTATTAACATATTGACCTTTCTTAACTCTTTACAAGGTAGACACTGATGTGACTAAGGACGACTAAAGTTCCAGGTTTTTGTGAAAGCAGCATCCTCGAAAGTGCCGAATAATCTGATGGGATCATCGAACGGACCGTCACCAGACGCATACGTCACTTCAAAACCGTTAAACGGTGTAACGACATCTTCTCAACCTGGACACGACGCGGTAGAAGTAAAATTAACCCGTTGGCTACCCCCAAACCCGTAGGTTGGTGGGTTGACCCCATCGTTTATGATCCCTAACCTGGATGGTGTCAGTGGGTCATTGACGATAATAAAGTGGTTGGGTGACAAGGCAAACGTGCAGCCGTTGGAACTGTTTAATGCCAAGTCGAAGCTGCCACTTGGCGTGTAGTAGGTAGCACCACCCCCACTCAGAGTTTTGTCAAGGGTCCAAGTGATGTTCGAGGTGCTGATAATATTATCTTCTGGTAGACCCGGGGTCTTGATAACTACACTGGCGGTTCCTACCCAACTACCTTCACAAGTTGAGGCAGCCGAGGTCAGGGAAGCAGTCGTCAGATTACCCTCCGAGAAACACTTGACCTCGACTTGTTTGATAGAGTCAGGGGCAATCTCGAGTTCAATCACCGGCATCTTGGTTTTGACAAAGGCCGCAAACTCATTTATTCCTACATCTTGTTCGGTGGGTTTCCACTGTTCTTGAAAGCGCGTTTGATTAGAGGCTGAAACGGGAATGGATTTGAAGAAGCTAAATTCACTTTGCCCCTCGAGTTTGCGGTAAAGCTCGATGGACTCGACGTTGTAACCTAGTATGAAATACTCTGTACTAGCTAACTCGAGGTCAATTGTAAAGTTGACAGTGCCGTTACTGGCCACTTGGGTTTTGTCAGTGCTCAACGTACCCACCGGAGATTTTGAAATGTCTTTGGCAAGGTTAAAACCAAAGCTAAGGCTTGCGTTTTTTCCAGAGAATTTTTCGATGACCTTAGTAAGGTCTTCACCTGGACCGCCCTTGATTTCAAACTTTAGATCATAGTTAGACGCATAGCCCTTGTCTGCAATTTGTGCATCGGGAAAGGCTAAATTGGCAGATTGCTTGGGACCAATAGTTACCTCGAGTACCTTACCAGTAAAAAGCCCTAGACCAGCCACTGCATCTATGCCAGTGAGGAAATAGGCTGAAGCGGATAGTTCAACGCGCATATTTTTTGCATCGGGAACTGTCACAACAGGTTTGAGCGTGTTAATGGGTTCGACCTTATCCAGACTTTTACAGGGTGCATCCCCAGGGCTACATTCAAAGCCTAGCTCGAAACTCGCCCCAATGTTGCCCTCGAGCCTAAGCTCAAGTGAAGCTACCACCAGTTTTCCCTCGAGGGTTACGCCAAAACCGATGGGGATAGCAGGGGCAGCCATGATGGCCCAAGGACCCCAGGGGATAGGAAAAGACTTTGATAAACGACATTCGACTTTGCCCTTAAAACCAGCCTCTGCCTTAATACCGACAGAGCCCTTGAGTGTTATGTCTCCAACCAACGCGACCTTCGCATACCCCTCTGGAACATCGTCTCCTATCTTTTTACTTATGACGATCAGTTTGGCATTGTTTTCAAGGCTAAAGTCCGCCAAGCTACTCGAAATATAGGATTTTTCTTTATCAGGCTTGTTACATTTGAGGGGTCCGTTGAGTTTTTTGGGTCCAGCCAAAGATTCTAAGTCATTTGGAGTCAAACCATCATTAGGAAGATGCTGGCTCTGTAAGCTCGTATCATCCACTAAATCGTAGAGGCTCAAGTCTATTTCCCAGTTCAGGTCATAGCTGCTCAAGAGGTCAGGCAGGGCAACGACCTCGAGCCTGACGGTGACCTCCTGGCCTTGCTGCTGGCTCGAGACGATTTTACCAGCCACCGCCTTTGTTTCAGAAGCCATCACAATCGTTCCTGCTGCTTGCTCAGCTACACCTTTGAGGCGTACATCATAAAGTGTGCCAACGCCTGGAAATTCACCTGCGGCTAGGTTGACAGGATTGCCAATCTCGAGGACTTGAGCATCCGTCACCATAACCGTGCCTGGTTTGGTTTCAACCACTGCGATTAGGGCTGGAGTTGAGCCAACCCCTTTTGCTTCGGCTGTAATCTGCACCGAACCTAATGTTTGGGCCTTCACTATGCCATCAGCCGTCACGCTCACCTGGGAAGCATCAGAAGATGTCCAGCTAAAAGTAGTTTCGACTGTTTTACCTTGGGCATCGTAAGCAGTAGCACTAAGCTGACGCTCCTCACCTACATTGGTAAAAAGAAACGTACCAGGCGTAATCTCAATTCGGGTGATACCACTTTCAGGTGTACCACCCCCACCGCCGCAAGCGGCTAACACCACCAAGGCAAAAAGTAGCAAAGTGCGAGTTAAAACGTTTTTCATATCTGACCTCCTGGTCAAGATGGCCTTAGAGAGTTAGTCATTGGTCCCAGGCTTAGAGATAGCTTAGAAAACTTAGGATGACGGGAGGATGACGGAGAAATCGAATGCTTCTTACTTTATGAAGAGTAAGCCTCGAACGCAGTCAAACACTCGAGACCACTTTTGATGTTAGGAAGTCGTGAACAACAGGAACATACTTAAAGGGTTAGTAAGCTCTTAACTTACTGGTTGATAACGATGGCATCGGCTCTGTTGTCACCTGTCACATCCGTAAAGAAAGTTCCTACAGAACCGAAGTAGGGGTTTGCTGTCCAACTTTCGTTTGAACTAAAGCCCAAAGTAACCGAGCCTGTCGAGCGGCGCACCGTTACACCATTATCATTTACAACGATGGCATCGGCTCTACCATCACCAGTTACGTCAGCAAAGAATGTACCTTTGGTGCCAAAATAGGCAACACCCTGTGTCCAACTTTGGTTTGGAGCAAAGCCACCCAAAACAACCGAGCCCATGGAGAGGCGAACAACGACACCATTATCATTGACTACAATAGCGTCGGCTCTACCATCACCTGTTACGTCTGCAAAGAATGTACCGCGTGTGCCAAAATAGGCAACACCCTGTGTCCAACTTTCATTTGAGGAGAAATTGGACCCTGTTGAGCGACGAACAACAATCCCGTTATCATTCACGACAATGGCATCGGCTCTACCATCACCAGTTACATCAGCAAAGAATGTACCTTTGGTGCCAAAATAAGGGTTTGTAGTCCAAACTTGGTTGGGTCCAAAACTCAAGCCAGTAGAGGGGCGAACAACAATCCTGTTATCATTGACTACAATAGCATCGGCTCTACCGTCACCAGTTACATCAGCAAAGAATGTATCGCGTGTGCCAAAGTAGGCTCTATCTGTCCACGCTTGATTGGCATTAAAATTAATACCTGTAGAACTGCGAACAACCACAGGTGTATACATCATCCGTACTGCGGCTATGTCACCTGCACTAAGAGTTGTACCACGCCCGACAGTGGCGCAACTTACACCCGCAGGAGGGTTAATGAGTTGAATCGTATTTTGCCCATTGCTATTAAAGGCATCGCAAGCATAGTGCATAATTGACCTAAAGTCATAGCTGCCAATGTCAAAAGCATCGCTGACATGTTTGTCAAAGTTATAGCCCAGAGGGAATTGGATATTTTGGGGAAGGATAGTAACAAAGTTGTCACGGTCTTCACGGGATTGCTCGTGGTAAAGACCAACGGCATGACCTATTTCGTGAATAATTGCAGCGCGAAAACAACCGAGTCGAACTCCATTTATGACACGGGGAGGAGCTAGGGTGATTACTTGCCCAACTTGCCCGAACCCACTACTTCTACCTACCCAAGAAGAACAGCCATTACCGCTAACAAATTCTATGAAAGATGCTTGGGTAGTTCTAGCCACAAAGCGAAGTCCTGTTTTTGCTCGCCAGTGCTTGATGGCATTTGTAATCTCATCTCTCATCTCAGTAGTTTCGTTGAGAGATGTGTTTGGGTCATCCCAATTCCCACTGATCACGAAGGGGACAACACCATTGGGCCAGCGCTCGTGACAGCCATACAGTGCACCAATAAAGAAACAACCTGTTTCAGTACCTATTCCTTGTGAATCAATAGGGCTTTCTGGTTTGATAAGAGTTCCTTCGGCATCTACTTTACCAAGAATGATGTCACCCTCAAAAATTGCGTAGTCATCAACAATTTCATAGGTGACGTTTTGAGGTTTGTCATGCCCTGGCAAGAGAACTTCTGCTTGCATGAAATTGTCAGGCAACACTGAGCTGGTGTCGGGCTTGGGTTGCACACCGCAAGCGGCCAGAACCAAGGTGAGTAGTAGTGCGATATATATTAAAAATCTCTTATGGTTTTTCATGTCCTTCTCCTCACACACGCTTTGAGTATAGGTTTAACGTGCTTGAGGTAAAGATAGTAAATCTAGGATGACGGGAGGATGACCAGAAAATCTTGGCAGGATGACCAAAGATGACGGCAGGATGACCAAAAGTGTTTTGACTACGGTTTTAGGATACTGATAGCTTGATTCCAACTGTTTCTGCCTCGTCCAAAATGGCTTTGTTGCCAGGATTTTTCGTCAAGAAACTTTCACGGTATTCAGGCGGTACATGGTTGTCAGCAACATCTGTTAGCCAAGCGAGGCTTTGCTCGAGCCACGCATTAGTACCTTCATCTTTATTTGCTTTAAGCGTTTGGTAGTGTGTCAGCAGCACTTCTGCGCGTTGCAAATCGGGGTCGTAATGCTCGAGCAGCGCAATGGCTTGCTGGCTGAAGCCCAAGGCTTTTTTAGCTTTACTCAACTCGAGTTGGGTTTGCGCTCCGCGTGTGAGTGCCAAAATGTGCAAGCCTTTCATGGTTTGCAAGCCTGGTTTCTTCAGGGTCTCGTTAACAATCTGCATTCGTTCGTCTGGACTAAAATGTGTAAGCAATTCCAAGTGGGTTTTGTACCAAGCCCAGAGGTGTTCACTTTGGGTCAGCGCATTTAGAGCTTGGCTAACCATCTCACTGGCTTCCTCGCCTTGCTCGAGTAGGAAGGCGGCGTATTCCCGCAAAAGCGGGACTTCAAAAGTGACGTGGGCTTGTGGCAAGTCTTGAGCTGCATGGAAATAGTATCTGGCTTGTTTGCTTGAACCTAAAATGCGGTACAGTTTTCCCAAACGAACGAAATTACTAAAAAGGTGAACATTTTGTGAGTCTTCGGCTGCCTCTCGAGCTTGATGAGCATAGTCCAGAGCTTGGGAATAGTGGTCAAGTTTCAAATAAACGTTGCTCAATTTAGAGTTTGTATTGATTGATCCCAAGGTGTCTTCAGCTAGCAATGCTTGTTGTTGTTTGGCTTCGATCACGCACTTGAGGGCTTCGTGGCCACGCCCCTGATTTAGTAGGGTGAGACTCAAGTTCAAAAGCGCATTTGCGAGTGTTGAAATATCACATACTTCTCGGTAAATCTCAATAGCTTTTTTGTGTTGCACCTCAGACTCGCCATAGCGCCCAAAGCCATCGAGCATGACCGCGTAATTGGTCAAACCATTTGCTACTTCTCGTTTAGCCTTATTGATTTCGCCTTCAGGTCGGCCAAGATCAATACTTTGTTGTAAATTCAATTGGGCATAGTCGCTAAAAATAATCATATGATCGGCTGCTTTACTAGTTTCACCCTGCATCCAGTAAAGAGTACCAAGATTGTTCTGTGCGTGACCAATTGCATAGAGGTCGTCAGATTCCCGAGATGCTTGAAGGGCTCGTGCTGCAATTCGTTCGGCTTTAATAAGGTTGTCTCGTTCGATCCACATGCTGCATTCTGCGTTCAATGATTGTGCTCGCTGTTTGAGAGTGCTGGCGGTACGGTGCAAACTGTTGATTACATCCTCGAGTTCGTCGCCTAAATTCAACTCCTGCAAAACCTCTCTCACCTGTTCCCAAAACTCCCAGGCTTGCTCACGATTACCCTCTTGCTCGAGGATGTGTGCACCTTTTGTTGCATAATTCACGACTTCTCGCAATTGATACTGTGTTGCAGCATACAAGGCGGCGTTCTTGAGAAAAGGTACGGCTTGCACTTCTTCACCAGCAGCCACCCAGTGAAAAGCGATTCGAGCTGGGTTTGCTTGGTTAGCCTCAAGCCACCCTGCAACACGTCCATGCAACAAGGTTTTGATCGGCGCAGGAATACCAGCCAGCGTCGCTTCATAAATCAAATCGTGGGCAAACTTAGTACCTTGCAATACTTGCAGCCGCTCGAGTTCGGCAAAAGGTTCAGCTAGCTCAAGCGCATCGAGTTTCAAAATGGTTTCAGCTAGCTGCACGTTGAAATCTGTGCCTGCAACAGCCGCAACTCGTGCCAGCTTCAGTGACTCCGGTCTCAAGGTTGCTAAGCGTTTTTGAATCACAGCAGTTACTTTTCCAGACCTAGGAAAAGGTTGTGACAGATCTTCTTGCCCTGACTCGAGCCAACTCTTAATAGTTTCTAAAACAAACATGGGATTGCCACCGGTGTAGCGCGTGAGGGCTTCGGTGTGCGTTAAGGTCTTGGCTAACTCGAGGTTCTCGATTAGGTGTTGTACATCTTCTTGTGCCAGTGGGCGTAGTTCAATCTTTACTGCTAGTCCAGACTCGACCATTTTGTTGATGCCCGCTTCTGTTTCAGCAGGAAGTTCATCAGTGCGGTAACTGTTGACCGAGCGCATGTTGCCAAGGCTAGCCATTGGCTCCATGAGGCCGAAGATAAAACTCCCCGCTTCAAAACTCCCTGCATCAATAAATTGCAGGTCGTCCATGACCACAGCCACGCTGCCCGCCTCATGGATTTTTTTCAAATACCAAGCAACGGCTTCAAAAAAACGTACTTTACCAGCCTCGGATTGCATCGGGGGTGGCGCTTCAGCCGCAAGGTGTGGTGCGAGTCTCGAGAGTTCAAGACGCACCCAAGGTTCTAGCCCAAATTCGGGATGACGCTCGAGATTACGTCCTAGCACACGGGCGTAAGTGCCGTAGGTCACGGCTGTGTCACCAGGGCGGGCATCTACCAGAAAAATCTCGCCTTTGCTGGCCATAAAATCGAGCATCAGGCGGGTCTTGCCGACACCAGGTTCGCCGTGAATAAAAATAAGCTGACCCTGCTGCCAGGCCTTTTCGAGTTGTTCCCATTCTTTATCTCGGCCAACCAATACAGGCGGATGCAAGATGCTAAGTGGCAGGGTGGTTTCTTTGGGGCTTACAGGATTTAGCTCGAGTGATCCAAAATTAATATCCGCAGCCAGCTTGTGGGTCTCTAAAGATGGCTCTACGCCAAGTTCTTTTTGCAAAATACTTTTACAGCGTTCAAAGGTTTTCATAGCTTCGGCACGATTGCCCGCTACATAATGCAAGCGCATTATCAGGCGATGGGTTGATTCGTCTATAGTGTCTAGTCGTAATAAATTCTGAGCGTAATTTAGAGCTGTGTCATACTTGGTTGCTTTTTCATTTTGCTTGATTAAACTCGTCAAGGCTTCACGGCGAAGATTATTTAACTTCTCGCGCTCGAGTAAAAGCCAATCCGAAAATTCTGGCAGGTCATCATAGTCATAGGGTAAAAGTTCGCCAGTGATGCCTAGAAGGTCTTCATACTTATTTTGAAAGGCCAAGATATTTAGGGTAGCAATATCCACCTTCACATCTTCAGAAAGTTTGATTGTATCGTCACCTGTTACAAGGTCGGTCTGAGTAATTTGTTTAAGACGACGTAAGGCTTGTACAAGATTATTTCGTGCGCGTGTTTCTTCTACCCCAAGCCAAAGTAGACCAGCAAGTTTAGAGCGGGAGGTTGCACCCTCGAGAGTCAAGTAAGTCAAGACAGCAGCCGACCTTCGTTCAGGTTGAAGGATTTGAGAATCTCCCACCAAGCTGACTTGACCAACCACCTGAAGAATCCAGGACATGCTTTAGCTTACAACTTTAAACGTTCTAATATATCTGTCACAATAGCTTGGCTGCCCCCAGCTTTACCCATGCGTTCAGGGCCCACTCGAGCGGCCAACTCATACCTTTCAGCACTTCCTAGTAAATCCTTTACGGCTTGGGCAATCTTTTGTGGCTGGGGTTGCGTAATATGCAAGGCTTCACCCAGCAAACGTTTTTGATTCTCGAGAAAAGCTTGAGAATAAATCGGTGGCACCGGAAAAGCAACCACTGGCTTGCCTAAAGCTGCTGCTTGTTCATTGGCAGTTCCAGAGGTTCCTAAAACTAAATCTGCACTGCGTAAAATATCAGCAAAACGGTTTTCATAGACATAAACCAACGATTGTTGATAGGTTAGTTTTAGAGCTGGGCCATAGCTATAATCGGCCGCTACACTCCATTCGGGTAAATCTGGCAATTCATCTCCAGACCAGGCTACAAGGCCAGTAATTCCAGGAAGATGCTTTAAGGCTTCCAACATCACTTTGAGAGATTCAACAGCGTAGTCTCTACTCCCTGGCAACAAGGCAATTTCTGGTTTAGGATGACCTAGCATGGCTCTACCCTCGAGGGCATCTAACATGGGGTTTCCCAAATAACTGGTTCGAGTTAAACCCTTATGTTGCAGTTGCGCTGCTGTGACCTCATCGCGCATATATGCATGGTGAACTAGATGGCGCATGAGGGCCCTTTCAGGATAACTAATGTGTTCCATAAAATAACGATTCGGTTGTATCTGCGAAGATTCATGGCGGGCTGAAACCAAAGACTGCACATAAAAACGCTGCTTGGTTTTGACCAAACTCGAGAAACCCAGTGCATAAACATCTCCTACCACCACCAATACATCGGTCTTGAGTTTCCATAAATCTTTGACCTGTCCAACGGTCATGGGGATGAACCCAGCTTGCATATCTTTTACAAAGTTATCCTTGGTATGCATGATCAGTCCACCACTGGGCATCTGCTTGCGGGCTCCTAAGACAGGCATTCTCAAAGCGTTATAGGCCTGACCTTCATTGACCATTGGATAGGCTTGTAACTCTGCAAACGGAGCTTGGCGGGCCAGCTCTCTGGCCAGCAACACCGCTATGGTATCTTCACCATGACCATTGGATAAAAAAGTGATTTTCATGGCCGTATCTTAACGTGATTAACTAGGCTATATCCTGAAACTCTCACGTCGCAGCTAGGCTCAGTGTGAATATGAAGTTGCACAAAGCAACAAATAGGTCAAAAATGGGTTGAAAATGCGAATCTATGCGCTTAGTGTTAGAGTTCTGTAATTCACTGAGTTTATGTCAATTTTCTGAGTACCCAACAATTTTCAAACAGTTTTTGTAGGGTGCGTTTTACACACCAAAACAGTGTAAATTGCAGCGAAAATCCGTTCATTTTTGGTTTGCAGTGGTGCGCGGTGCGCACCCTACACATTTCCAAAAAAATTTTGCGGTGTACTTAGATCAATTTTATTTCTTAGTTTACAGGCCCAAACAGCATACACAGGATCACCCTAATCAGGCACAAATGAGCGCGTACAAACTCGGCGAAAGCATCCACTTGACGAAAGTAATTTTGAACAAGGTAAATATGAGAAGCGTTAGCAGAATTCAGTAGGGATAATTACGTTCCTAGATTTGGCTATCCCTTCACGGCTCCCATCGTCATCCCTGACACAATACGTTTTTGCATAAAGAGCGAGAAAATAATAACGGGCAAGGAATAAAGAATACCTAGCGAGGTCATGGTTCCCCACTGAATGCCGTATTGCGACTTAAATTCAGCTATCGCCAAGGGTGCTGTTTTGACTTGTGTCGAAGTAAGCAAGAGTGAAAATAAAAATTCATTCCAAGAAGCTAAAAATGCAAAGATAGCCGTCACCGCAATACCACCAACGACTACGGGAATAATCACGCGAAAAAACGCCCCAAAGCGTGAAGCTCCATCAACCCTAGCTGCTTCTTCTAGCTGATTAGGAATGCCTTCAAAGAATCCCGTCAAAAGCCAAATGGAAAGCGGCAAGCTGATTGTGGTGTGTGCCAATGCCACGCCGATATGGGTATCCACGAGTCCTAGAGTTCTCATTAGGGTAAAAAAAGGTATCGCCACCGACACAGGCGGAATCATGCGGGCAATAAGTGCAACTATTAAAAAAACTCGCCCAGGCCACGAACCAAAACGAGCAACGGCGTATGCAGCAGGCAAAGCAAGTACAATCGCTAAAGTCGTGCTGATCACAGCGATGATAAAACTATTTAAGAAAGAATATTGGACGCTCGGGTAATTAGTGATGTTCCAATAATTTTCCAAGCTGAGGCGACTAGGAAAAATCGTAGGTGGGATAGCGATGGCTTCGCTGGCGGGCTTAATGGAGGTCAGTATCAAATAGGCATAGGGGAAAATATACAACAGCAAAATAAACGTGAGCAGAAAAAAGATGACTGATTTTGAAAAGTTTAATCGTTTCATGGGTTTAGCCTCGAGCCGTTCCTTTGCCCCAAATCGTAAAGAAGGCAATCATGCTTAAAATCAACATGCTAAGTAGAAAAAGTGTAGCAATGGCAGAGGCCTCACCAAGATTGCCAAAGCGAATCATGGTGCGGTAAATACTCATGCTTAAAACTTCTGAGGCAAAGCGTGGACCACCTTCGGTTTGAATCCAGATGATGTCAAAAGCTCTTGCTGCATCAATGCCCCTAATGATAAGCACGACGGCAATAACGGGGCGCAGAAGTGGAAGCGTAATGCGCCAGAAAATCTGTAAGGCATTAGCACCATCAATTTTAGCGGACTCGAGTAACTCTATAGGAATGTTTTGCAAGCCTGTATACAAAATCAGTGTCACAAACGATGTCGTCAACCAAATATCAGGCAATGCAACTGAAAACAGCACAATACTTTTATCGCTCAACCAGGCAATATCACTGGGATTAGCAATGATGCCTAGAGAAGCTAGGATATGATTGACGATACCGATATTGTCAATCAGCATAAACCGCCACAACAAACCAGCGACAATGGGAGGAATCATCAGAGGAAAACTAAAAATGGTGCGCAAAATTTCTGAGCGACTACCGAGTGCATTAAAAAGCAGTGCAGCAGCAAAGCCAAGAACGAACTCTATGCTGAGCGCAATGAACGTGTAATACAAGGTTCGTAAAGCCGTTTCACGCACTCTGTCTGAAGTGAAGGCGTTGATAAAATTATCCAGACCAACGAAGGTTCTTGCATCAGGTGCAAGCAACTGAACGTCGTAAAAACTGTCACGAATCAGCATGAGTAATGGATACGCCACAAAGATAAGTAAAAATATGGCAGCAGGTGCAAGTAAAATAAAAGTAAAATTGCGATCAGATAATTTCATCATTGTCTTTCACAAATCAGCATACATTAAAATGGAAGTCAGCCCAGATTTTTTGCGTGAGCGACGCACCTTGCGCTGCTCATACCACAGCTCGTCATTGCGAGTTTCAGTCAAGAGTGTGTTAAGAGCAAATCAAGCTCATCGTTGCTGTATCCACGAAGCAATCTCCCTTCACTACATAACTGACGAGAGTTTTTTAACGTTTATAAAACCACTTCACTGCAAGCTCAGAGCAAGGAGATTACTTCGTCGCTCGTTCATGGTTATGACGCTTCTAACTGAGCAGATTGACATTATTGACTAGTGACGCTCCTCGCAATGACGAAGCGTGGTGACTCGTGTACACTTGACAAAGCCATACAGAATGCGAAACTTGATAAATTTGGATTGGGCTGCAATTTAGCAGTCCAATCCAAGGAGGAAGAAATCTTATTTATAACCCATCGCTTCTAGTTGTTCACGCCCCCAAGCCAGCGCGTCAGCAGGAGAAGTCTCGCAAGAGAGCGCGTCTTGTACCATCGGCACAACGACTTCATCGCTGATTTGTTGCCAGTCGTCAACCAATGGGCGACCTAAAGTTTGCGGTGCATTCAAAGTTGTAATCAGTGGATTAAAATGCTCGAAGCCTTCTTGACCAGCATATTCTTCGTAGGCAGAAAGGCGGGCAGCAAGACCAAGCGGTGCTTGAATGCCAAGATTGTTGTGGTCGTAAAGGAACTTCACAAACTCAATGGCGACTTCTTTGTTCGCTGAAGTTTTGGGAACAATGTTATACCAAGGACCAGGAATCGCACCAATACCAGCTTCACCGCTCAGCATAGGTGCAACGCCAACTAAACCATCAACTGTAGATTCTTCGGGCGTTAAGCGGTAGGCATGACCCCAGAAGCGTGTCATGGCAGTTTTACCTTGGTAGAAAAGGTTTTGCGCTGCACCCCAGTCAACCTCGAGTACATTGGGCGGGGTAACGTTATATTCGCAGTGATGGCTAACGTAATAACTTAAACCTGCTAAGTGGGCTTCATTATCAATGATAATGTTTTTATCTTTATCTAACACGACACCTGGTGAGCCAGCCTGAAGAACGCTCGTCATCCAGTCAACATCTGCCCCACCTGGACCACCTTTAGCATCTGTTCCATAAAAGTCTACGGTGCCATCACCATCAGTATCCCGAGTAAAGAAAATTGCAGCATCCGTAAATTCTTGCCACGTTGTTGGTGCTTTTAGGTCATAGCTAAACTTTTCCTTGAAGGCAGCTTGTTCTTCTGGATTTTCAAACATATCTTTGCGGTAGAACAAAATTTCTGTATTGGCCCAGGTTGGCATACCAACGAAGTGACCATCCCATTGTCCATCAGCAAGAAGTGAAGGGAAAAGGTCTGCTTTCACGTCATCGGTAAAAAGCGCGTCCAGTGGCTCGGCAAAGGGCGCAAAGCGTGGAATCCAAACGACATCAATGGTGGCGACATCAAAACCTGTGCCACCTGAAGCCATCTCTGCACTCAAGCGATCAAACACACCCGTGTAAGGCACTTCAATAAATTCAACCTTGTTACCTGTTTGCTCCTCGAAGAGTTTGGCAGCCTCTTGTTGCAGTTGCAGACCACCACCTTCAACAAGTACCTTTAGGGTTACTTGTGCACTTATTAAACTCAACCCTGTTACAAATATACTCGCTAAAATAAAACCAAAAAGCCTTTTCATTCCCTGCTCCCTTCGAGAAATTTTTCAAATTTGGTGCAACGATTTGAGCGCAGTCAAGACGCTCATGCATCAGAAAAATCCTCAATGACTTTTTGACAATACACCCTATTGACAACGTTGTCAATAGGGTGTACTTTTAATAAAGCGCAACCGTTAAGGTCGGTTTCTAAGGCTGACGTTCATCAGTTCTTAGAAATTGATTTCAAAAGTTTAATGCCAGAAAATGACGGTGCAGAAATGGAGAACACTATGAATGTTTGGAATCCGAATAGTCCTTTAGGTGGCTTACCATTTATCAAAAAAGCTACGTCGCTGAGGTCCTCGAGCTGGGATCAAACGGGCGCAAACCGCGACTTCAAAGTAGTAGAGCCTGGGGCAACGCATGTGCTGCTTGAGCGCGAAGGCACGGGCATGATTAAGCACATCTGGATGACCACACGCTGCTACGCTGAAAAATACTTGCGAAAACTCGTGCTCGAGATGTACTGGGACGGCGAAGAAAATCCGAGTGTCCGCGTACCTTTTGGGGATTTTTTTGGGATTGGTCACGCGACGTGCAAGCACTACGTATCACTCCCATTAAGCATGGTTTTTGGCAAACGTCAGGGCCCCAAAGGTCCCTTTGCTGCGGCAATGAATTCTTACTTCCCTATGCCCTTTGGGAGCCATGTCAAAATTCAAATCATCAACGAATCAGAAATGCCGATTCAAAATCTTTTTTACTATGTTGACTACGAACTTTATCAAGATGCGCCACCCGCAGATTTAGGACGCTTTCACGCTTGCTGGAACCGCGAAGCTGCTTGTGAAAAAATTGTTCACCCCAGCGACCTCAAAGACCCTGCACCCTGGGATTTACCAGGTATAAATTTAACAGGTAAAGATAACTACACCATTCTCGAGGCCGAAGGTTCAGGACACTTTGTTGGTTGCGTGTTGAACATTGATAATTTTGATGCCTCAAACCAGGTATTCACTTGGCCTGGTGAAGGCGATGACATGTTTTTTGTTGATGGTGAAACCTGGCCACCTAGCTTACACGGCACGGGAACAGAGGATTACTTTGGTGCTGCCTGGGGGTTTCCGAGCGGCGAATATGCAGGTCCCTATCACGGCATTACTATTGCCAGTGACGTGCAAGAACTCTTTGGTCTCTGGAGCCTTTACCGTTGGCATATTGAAGATCCGATTCGCTTTAATAAATCGTTGCGCTTTAGCATTGAACACGGACACGCCAATGACCAAGGCAATGATTACTCGAGCGTCGCTTACTGGTATCAACTCGAGCCGCACAAAATCCTAGCACCCTTACCACCTGTTAAAAATCGTTTACCCAGACGCTGGCCCGAGCATGGCTTGTGGGATAAATAGTTTCTCAAGCAACTATCATCAAAAATGATTTATCCTATATTTTTTAGGTGCAAGCTGATTCAAGAACCAGCCTGCACCTGTTTTATCGGTTATCATCTCTAGAAGTTATGGCAACCATCAAAGACGTGGCAGAAGCCGCACATGTTTCATTCAAAACTGTTTCTAGGGTTATCAACAATGAACCAAATGTGCGTGATGAAGTGCGGCAGCGTGTTATCAGAGCGATTGAAGACCTGGATTATCGCCCGAATCTTGCCGCTAAAATGTTGCGTACCCAAAAGTCACAGGTCATTGGTCTTATCACTGATCGAATTGCTACCACACCTTATGCCAGCACCATTATCAAGGGTGCCCAAGATGCCGCGTGGCAGGTTGGCAAGATACTGATTATCATCAACACTGATAGTGAAGAAAGTGTCGTGAAAGCAGCCATAGAGACCATGATAGAACGGCAGGTCGAAGGTATTATTTTTGCTGCTGTACATCATCAATTGGTTAAACCACCCAAAGCCCTGCAAAGCATTCCTGCTGTGCTGGTGAATTGTTACTGTAAAGATCATTGCTTACCTTCCATTGTGCCTAACGAAATTTCTGGTGGTTTTACAGCAACTTGCCTGCTCTTAGAGAAAAGGCCACAAACGGGTGGCCTTTATCAACGGCAGAGCAGATTTTCCTGCTGCCAAAGGACGCTTGGCAGGGTATAAAAAAGCACTAGCAAAATACAAGATCGACTTTGATGAGAAACTAGTACGAAGTAGTGGCTGGTGGCAGCAAGATGGCTACGACAACACCTCGAGTCTCATGAAGCACAAAAAACCACCCACAGCAATTTTTTGTGCCAGTGACCGCATAGCAATGGGTGCTTATGATGCGCTACGAGAGTTAGGCTATAAGATTCCTGATGATGTGGCCATTGTAGGATTTGACAATCATGAAATTATTGCCGCCCATTTACGCCCCAGTCTTACAACAATGGAGTTGCCTTACTATGCGATGGGCAAGTGGGGCATTCACTATCTTTTAGAGCATAAGGAAGATCTCTCAACTGCACCCATTCAAGAAGTACTCGAGTGCCCTACTATCCTTCGCAAATCAGTGTAGCAAATCAAGTTTCATGAAACTTAAGGGCACTTGACAATCTAGGCTTTATGCTTTATGTTGGAATCGATTCCAAAATTTAGGGAATCTCACCTCTTATGGACTCGAGACGCACTACTATTTCTGATATCGCCCGCAAGGCTAGCGTAGGGGTGGGTACAGTGTCTCGAGTACTTAATCATGACCCCAAGGTCAAAGATAGCACCCGACAGAAGGTACAAAGCGTCATCAAAAAGATGGGTTATCAGCCTAGCTTTACCGCACGCTCACTACGCACCCAAAAAACCCATGTGATTGGTTTTATCGCCGACGCGGTAGCAACGACACCCTACGCCGTAAATGTTATTAAGGGCGCCCAAGATGCTGCCTGGGAAAAGGGTAAGCTTCTTCTGGTTGTGGATGCCGATAACGATGCACCTCGCCGTGAACGCGCGATTAAAACCATGCTCGAGCGCAAAGTCGAAGGGGTTATTTATGCAGCCATGTTTCATCAAGAAGTTATCCTAACTGAAGATTTTAAACAAATCCCAACCGTTTTGGTCGATTGCTATGACAGCACCCGAAGCTTTCCTTCGGTTGTGCCCAATGAAGTCTTAGGAGGTCAAGAGGCCACCCTAAAACTTATCGAGGCTAATCATAAAAGAATTGGGCTTATTACTGTGGATCAACTGAAGTTGGGCTTTCCAGCTTCAATAGGTCGTCTTATGGGCTATAAGCAAGCTTTAGCAGCGCACACCATTCCCTATGATGCACAACTTATATGCGAAGGTGCGGCAGGAACCGCTCTCTCAGGCTATCAACATACCCTTCATTTGATGCAGTTAGCCAAACCACCAACAGCAATTTTTTGCGGTAACGACCAAATAGCTATGGGTGCTTATGACGCGCTTAAAAGCCTAGGGCTATTAATACCCGACGATGTTTCAGTGGTTGGCTTTGATAATCTCGAGGTGATTGCACCTTATCTTAACCCCCCTTTATCAACCATGGCACTGCCCCACTATGCAATGGGTCAATGGGCTATTAATTATCTGTTATCGGCTATAAAAAAGAATGCTGAACCTATTCAAAAAGTATTTCCCTGCCCTTTTATCCAAAGGGCCTCGATTGGTCGCTTATTGGCATAACGTCTCGTGATGTACCTTATAAACGAAACGTTTTCAAGGTACTCGTTTTCAAAAGGAGGTTGGCTGGAAACTATTTATTTCACTTCAACCATCAGCGTAATTCAGTAAGTAAGAATCTATTTTGGAGGAAAAAATGAAAAAATTTTTAGGTTTAGTAGCAGCTCTTTTTATAGTTGTAGCCAGTGCCCAGACACCCCTTACCATGTGGTATCACGGTGCAGGCAACGAAGTCGAACGTAACATTTTAGGACAAATCATCACTGACTTTAATGCTTCACAAAGTGATTGGGTCATAGAACTGCAAGAGTTTCCGCAAGGGGCTTACAATGAATCTATTGTAGCTGCTGCTTTGTCAAATACCTTGCCAGATATTATTGATGTAGACGGTCCGGTTATGCCTAACTGGGCTTGGTCAAACTATATGCAACCCCTAGCCTTATCAGAGGGTGCGCTTGATAACTTCTTACCTGGTGCAATTGGTACCTGGGAAGGAAAAGTTTACTCGGTTGGTCTATGGGACGCTGCTGTAGCTATGGTTGCCCGCAAGTCTGTTTTAGATGAAAACGGCATTCGCATTCCTACTTTAGAACAACCCTGGACTCTAGAAGAGTTTGACGCAGCTTTGCTTACACTGCAAGCCACTGGCAAATATGAATATCCTCTTGACTTAGGTATGGCCTGGACGGGTGAATGGTATCCCTACGCATTTTCACCCTTCTTGCAGAGCTTTGGTGGCGACTTAATTGACCGCTCGAGCTATACCACTGCCGAAGGCGCACTAAACGGCGAAGAAGCAGTAGCCTTTGGTAACTGGTGGCAAAACCTGTTTACTAAAAAGTTAGCCCCTGGCACGTCACAAGATGGTGCTGACCGCGATACTGGTTTTGCCGAAGGCAAGTATGCTATTTCATGGAACGGTAACTGGGCTGCTCTGGGCGCATTAAAAGCCCATGATGATGTTTTGTTCTTACCTGCTCCTGACTTTGGCAAGGGTCCAAAAATTGGTGCTGCCTCTTGGCAATTTGGTATTTCTGCAAGCAGCAAAAATGCTGCTGGTGCTAATGCCTTTATCGAATTTGCCATCCAAGACAAGTACCTTGCCGCATTTTCTAATGGTATTGGTTTAATACCTGCTACACCGGATGCTGCTGCTGAAAGTGAAAACTATAAAGCAGGCGGCCCTATGGAAGCCTTCTTTGAATTAAGTTCTAAGCAAGCCTTGATTCGCCCACCCACACCTGGCTATGTGGTTATGGCTTTAGTATTTGAAAAAGCCCTTGCAGATATTGCCAACGGTGCTGACGTACAAGACACGCTTGATGCTGCTGCCGATGAAATCAACGCTGACATCGAGAAAAATGGTAACTACGGTTTCTAGTCACATGATTTATCTCGAATGTTGCTTCCACGTTTAGCGGAAGCAACATTCACATCAATTCGTCATTGCGAGGAGCGTATAAGCGTAAATGAATTACCAATGAAGTTCTCGCTGTATTTGAAGGAAACAAGCGACGAAGCAATCTTCCCTCACCGATTAGGCGAAAAGAGTTTTTCACAAAGTCTGTAAAAACCACTTCACTTTTACTCAGAGCAGGAAGATTGCTTCGTGGATGCGGCAACGATTGGCTAGGTTCATTTTTAATGAACCCTAAACTGAAACTCGCAATGACAAACTGTGGTGTAAATGGCGCAACTTGCACTATTTACACAAAAATTAGGAGTAACGAATGATTAACGCACAGTCCAACTCAGGCTCGAGACCCAAAGGCTTATCGAATGACCACCGCAAAGAAGCCCTTACCGGCTGGCTTATGGCTGCCCCTGTTATTTTCCTGCTACTCCTATTTTTGATTATTCCTTTTATTTTTGCTTTTTATTTTTCTTTTACCAATCAGCGTCTTATTTCACCTAACCCTACCGAGTTTGTGGGATTGCGCAACTTTAAGAGTTTACTTACGCTACGAACCTTTACCTTGGAACCAGAACTAGACCCAAGCACGGGTCAACCCAAACTTGACGAAGTAGGAGAAATTGTTTACCCAAGCCTGCGTGGGTTCACGCGCAACAACCCAGAGTATCCACAGCTCGAGGGTTTACGTGAGTGGCGTTCATGGAGTACTGGTAATAATCGAACCTATTTGCTAACTAGCGATGTTGTTTTTATGCGGGCTTTGCTTAACACCTTACTTTTTGTGATTATTGTGGCTCCTTTGCAAGCAGGTTTAGCCTTGATTCTGGCACTTCTGATCAATCAGCCTTTGCACGGTATCAATATCTTTCGCACTATTTATTTTATGCCCGTGGTTATATCCATGGTGGTCATTGCCATGCTCTGGCGTTTTATTTATGACGGCAGTAATGGCCTACTAAATTCGTTACTTGGTCAAATAACCTTTGGTGCATTTAAGCCGGTAGACTGGCTAGCCAACACCTCAACCGCTATGCCTGCTCTGATTGCTATGTCTATCTGGCAGGCAGTTGGTTTTCATATGGTTCTATGGTTATCTGGTTTACAAACTATCCCTTCAGTCCTCTATGAAGCTGCTTCTACTGAAGGTGCAAACACCCAACAAAAATTTAGATTTGTCACTTGGCCAGGTCTGCGTAATACCGCCGTACTTATTCTTATCGTGATTACCATTCAAGCCTTCGGGCTTTTTACCCAAGTCAATGTCATGACCAGAGGTGGGCCACTTGATGCTACACAATCTATAGTTTTTCAGGCATATGAACGTGGATTTGAAAAACAGGATATCGCAGGTGGATCAGCCATATCAGTTTTACTTTTCATCATTGTTTTATCTATATCGCTGATTCAGCGTTATCTTACCAGGGAGAAAAACGCATGATACGGGGTGTGAGATGATTAAGAGTGTCAAAAGTCGTAATTTTAAGGCTTCTATTTTCGGGCGTTATGTGGTTTTGAGTCTTATTGCCCTTATTTTTATATTCCCGATTGTGTTCATGGTGATATCCTCCTTAAAACCAGATTTACAACTGCTTAGTGATACCTCTTCACTGCGAGCGTTTTTACCCGTTGGTGACATTTCGTTTAACAATTACCTCGAGGCTTTTCAAAGAGTTCCTATTGCTCGCTTTATGTTTAACTCAGTGTTTACCACGCTAATAACCGTTGTTTTAGGTTTATTTCTAAATTCAATGGCTGGCTTTGCCTTTGCAGTTTTGCGCTGGCCTGGCAAAAATATCATCTTGGCCCTGCTGGTTGCTACGATGATCGTTCCCTTTGAAACGATTGCCGTTCCGTTATTACTTATTGTCAATAAACTTCCTATGATTGGGGCTCAAGGGTTCAAAATAGGCTGGCTCGACACCTATCACGTGCAGATTATTCCCTTTATCGCTGATGTCTTTGGCATTTATCTTTTTACCCAGTTTTTTAGGGATTTACCCAAAGAATTAGTTGAGGCTTCCCGCATTGATGGGGCTACTTGGTTTCAGATTTACAGCCGTGTTTTTGTACCCTTGTCGGGTCCTGTTTTTGCTACGGCTGCCATTCTTAAATTCTTAGGGATGTATAACGCTTACTTGTGGCCACTTATGACTTCTCAATCAGAAGAGTATCGCCCGGTCATGGTGGGATTACAATACTTCTTTCAGCTCAATGTAGCCTGGGGCGAAATCATGGCTTACTTGTCAATCATTACCATTCCAGTTTTGATTTTCTATCTGTTCTTACAGCGTGCGTTTATTGAAAGTATTGCTTCGTCGGGAGTGAAGGGATAAGTAGTCAGCATTCAGTAGTCAGCAGCATTGCACTCCTTTTGAAGGTTAGCCTGTCATGCACGTTCGTAACATCCGAAGTGTCTAATAGCAAGACACTTCGCAAGGTAAGGCTTGGCTATCTTAATACCTTGCAATATTTACCCTAAGGTCGGCTCAGTGTGACACAGGAAGGTGAAAACGATTTGAAACTCCAAATCTATCATTCAGTTTTGCATTTCCGCAATTCACTTTTACTACTTAAAGTACCCAAGAAAGGCTGTCCCACATTTCTCTTTTTACTACTTATGAATACTTCTTTTAGTCAAACTCTCTCAGAACCTTATCGCCCTACTTTTCACTTTAGTCCTGCAACCGCCTGGATGAATGACCCCAATGGTCTTGTTTATTATGACGGTGAGTACCATTTGTTTTATCAATACAACCCTGATGATACAGTTTGGGGTCCGATGCACTGGGGACATGCAGTTAGCCCTGATTTACTTCATTGGGAACATTTGCCAATTGCACTTTACCCCGATGATTTGGGGACGATTTTTTCAGGTAGCGCAGTCATTGACTGGCATAATACAGCAGGCTTTGGTAAAGAAGCGATGGTGGCTATTTTTACCCACGCTGACACAATCACACAACAACAAAGTATTGCCTATAGCACCGATAAAGGTCACACATGGACCAAGTATCAAGACAATCCAGTCTTGGTTCCACCAAGTGGTCTTCGCAATTTTCGTGACCCCAAGGTTTTTTGGTATGGCACACAAGAGGATGGGCATTGGGTTATGGCACTTGCAGCAGGCTCGAGTATTCTCTTCTTTACTTCCCCCGACTTAAAAACCTGGACCTCATCAGGCGGCTTTGGCATACAAGGTGCAACGTGTGGCGTATGGGAAACACCAGACCTTTTTGAATTGCCCGTAGATAAAAACCCTATAAATAAAACTAATGAACCTCGTTGGATCTTGATGGTCGGTATTGGTGACTGCGCCCCGGCTGGTGGTTCTGGGCAACAGTATTTTATAGGCAGCTTTAATGGTCAAACTTTTACTAACGACAACGCAAAAGACACCGTGCTTTGGGCTGACTATGGTGCAGATTTTTATGCTGGTCAATCTTGGAGTGATGAACCAAAGGGTCGGCGTATTTGGGCTGGTTGGTTAAATAACTGGAAGTATGCAAACGCTATCCCTACTTCGGTTTGGCGAGGTGCTTTAACGCTTCCTCGAGACCTTGGCTTAGTGCAAACACTCGAAGGTCTTCGCTTGACTCAAAAACCAATTGCCGAACTTGAAAATCTAAGAAAAGAATCTTGGCATTGGGAAAATGAAACGATTACCGAAAGCACAAATTTACTCGAGGGCATCTCGGGTGAAACCTTTGAAATCCTACTCGAGTTTCAAGTTGACCCAACATTAAACCGTATTGGCTTAAATCTGCGAGTGGGTGATGAAAGCAAAACCACACTTGGTTACGGTATCAAAGCCAAACACCTTTTCTTTGGACGTACTGAGTCAGGCGACGTGTCCTTTAGTAAAGATTTTACTCTTAATCATATTGCGCCACTATTGCCCCAAGATGGCATCATCAAATTACACATTATTCTTGACCGTTCATCAGTTGAAGTTTTTGCCAATGATGGCTTGGTAGTGATGACTGAACAAATTTTCCCTAGTGATGATGCTACTGGACTCGAGCTGTTTGTAGATGGTGGCAACGTAACAATTAAGCAATTAACAGTCCATGCATTGGGGTTTTGAATGGGGCTCAAACTGAAAGATAAATGGCTCTGGGATTTCTGGTTTGCACAAGATGGCGACACCTATCACATCTTTTATTTGCAATCTTCTAATAACTGGACCTATGACTGGCAACGCCACTTTAATGTTTCAGTAGGTCATGCCGTATCTAAAGACTTAAAAAATTGGACTGTTTTAGCTGATGCTCTAAAACCATCGGATGACCTAAATGCTTTTGATAACTACACCACCTGGACAGGTAGCATTATCAAGCACAACAATCTCTGGTACATGTTTTATACAGGTAGCCTGAGGCAAGAACGTGGGCTCGTTCAGCGTATTGGTCTAGCAACGTCACAAGATTTAATCCATTGGCAAAAACATTCAAATCAACCTCTTATGCAAGCTGATCCTAAATGGTATGAGCTTTTAGATTTACAAAGCTGGCATGATCAGGCCTGGCGTGACCCTTGGGTATTTCAAGGCGATGATGGATTGTTTCATATGTTCATCACGGCAAGACTTAAAGATGGTGTAGCCGATGCAAGAGGCGTGATTGGTCACGCCGTTTCAGAGAATTTACTCGAGTGGCGCACATGTCCACCTGTTACTGAAACTGGTGAATTTGGACATATGGAAGTGCCGCAGCTCGTTCAAATTGGCGAGCGTTATTATCTACTTTTCACCGTTGGTCATGGTCAGTATTCAAAAGCACGCAAAGCTCGAGGTGTGGCTTTACAAACAGGCACACATTATCTGGTTGCAGATCATCCACTTGGACCCTTTCGCTATCTCACCGATAATTTTTTATCAGGAGATGAACAAGGCAGTTTATATTCTGGCAAATTGATTCAAGATACCAAAGGTACATGGCAATTTCTGGCCTTTAAGAATATGGAGCAGGGAAATTTCATTGGTGAGCTTTCCGACCCAATACCGGTAAACGTTTTAGCAGATGGGCGTTTAGAGTTAGAAGGAGAACAATGACGCAGATAAAAGAAGCACTTGGTCAATGGCTCAAGACCGCCCCACAAAAACGTGAGAAACTTTCCACCGATCCCCATCGCCCAAGCTATCACTTTTTACCACCCAACAACTGGATGAATGACCCCAATGGTCTTATTTATTGGACGGGCCAATATCACATGTTTTATCAACACAATCCCAATAATCCTTTCTGGGGTGATATTCACTGGGGTCATGCAGTCAGTGATGATTTAGTTCATTGGAAAGATTTATCACCTGCACTCACGCCAGATATGCCACCTGTTGATAGTAGTGGATGTTGGTCTGGTTCTGCTGTAGACAATAACGGTATTCCGACTTTTTTATATACAGGTGTTAAAGATGGTGAACAAACGACTTGTATAGCTACAGGTGATGATGATTTATTGGTGTGGCAAAAAGACCAAGCCAATCCTATTCTTAAAGCCCCACAACTTCCAGGCTTTCATTACAAAGATTATCGTGACCCTTTTGTATGGCGTGAAGGAGACACCTGGTATCAAGTCATCAGCATGACCATAAATAATCAAGGGCAGGTTTTGATTTATCGCTCGAGAGACTTGCGTGAATGGGAATACTTACATCCACTTATTCCACAAGCTGAACGAGAAAAAATTCAAGACGTGGCTGACATTTGGGAATGTCCGAACTTTTTTCAGCTAGGTAATAAATGGGTTTTGCTGGTTTCAATGTGGAAGAATCACACGCTGCTATATCCAGCAGTATTGATTGGTGAATTTAGAGATTTGCAATTCTATCCAGAGAGCTACCAACGTCTTGATTGGGGTGAGCAGTGTATGTATGCGCCACTTACCTTTAAGGATAATCAAGAGAGAAGGCTGATGTTTGGCTGGTTGCAAGAGCAGCGTTCTAAAGAAGCTCAAATAGAAGCGGGTTGGTCTGGCGTGATGTCGTTACCAAGAGTTCTGAGTTTGAAAAATAACCGAGTCAACATAACTTTTGCACCCGAATTACAAACACTCAGGCAAGAAAGTCTCAAACTTGATACCTTGACACTTGATAAAGCCTATTTGCTTGATGGACTAAAAAGTGAAACCCTCGAGCTTCAAGCAACTTTCACTCGAGACACCTTCACTCAAAACACAGCACAGCGTTCTGGTATTACCCTTAGTCACGGCGAAGAGAAGATATTGGTTTATATTGACTGGCTTAGCAATGAACTTGTTGTTGATACAGGCACAAACATTTACCGAGACAAGATTGAAACTAACTCTGTCGAAACTAACCAGATTGAAACTAACCGGATTGAAACTAACCCTGTTGATTTACATTTATTTGCAGACCATTCAGTACTCGAGGTTATCGCCAATGGTGAAGTCTCTATTTCCTGCCGTGTCTATCCTAAGCAGGTTGGTGGTTCTGTGGAACTTTTTAGTGACGGCAAGAGTCAGGTAAGGCTCGAGGGGTGGAACCTCTCCTCTATTTGGACTTAGAAAGGAATTTTGCCTTGAGCTTCTTAAATTCATCTTGCAGTGCAGGACGACGGTTGTGAGTTTCAAGAACATTCTCGAGCCAGTTCTTGAAGACTGGTTTATCCTCGAGTAATCCATATTCCTCTGACCAACGCACAGCTTCACGATAATGCTCCCGCGAACCACGCTCAATTTCGTCTAAAGCTGCTTTCTTAAAAATCATTTTAGAGCGTTCAGGAAAAAGCTGCTTGAGTTTCAGTGCGTTGGCAGGGGTAGGGCGTTGGTTTAGCAACTTCTCAAGACCTGCCTGGTCATCATCCTCGAGCAATAAATCAATTTTTAGTGCAGTATCCATTGGTACACTAAGCAATTTATGCCTAGCACTTGCAAACTCAGCTTGTTTTTTGAGGTAACGGTAATGGCCTAGGGTAGGCTGAAAGATAAAAGCAGCCTCTTCCCATTCAAAGCTGGCTTGGTGCGTTTTGAGCAAGTTCAACATTATCAAAAGGGGGTCATCTTCTGTTTTGTATATTCCCCAGTACGGACTCAAATCATCATGGTCTTTAAGTTCACGTTTAACAGCTTGACGAATACTTTTAGCAGCAAGCTCTAAGGCTTCGCCATCACGCTTTTGCTCTTGCAAAAATTTTACTAGTTCAGAATAGTCATTGGGGGTCTCGAGCTTTTCACGCAAGTGCTTTTCATAGTCTTTGGGAGTGCCAAACTGCTGCAAAAATTCACGTTGAAAACGTTTGAGGTAATGATTATTTTCAGAATTTTGTCGTTTGAGCCAGGATTCTATTGAGGATGAACCGCCTTTAACATGCTTGGCCACCGTAAGTGCAGCTTGCCACATGCTGTCATTAGCACCAAGATAATTTAAAATTGTTTTTAAGGCTGCTTCACCACGACCTAATTCGACTTCAGCCGTTCCCCAATGCAATAATGCCAGCCCTTGCCAATCGCTCTGGCGGTCTTCCCAGTAGGCATCGCCACTTTCATCCTCTGGGTCATAGTATTCATAGTCAGGTTCATAGGTGTCCAATAATTCATAAATTTGCCAGGCCTCATCACTGCGTTCATCTACACCTAAAGTTTCCAATTCCTTAAAAGCAACGTCTCCAAGCTCGCCTTCATGTTCGATATTTGTACCATCTCTAAGAATTTTTTTGAGTGCTTTAATGACACCTTTAGGAATGGTTGAGGTTTTGATAAGCAACCGCTTAATAATAATTGGGCGAACATCATTTAGGTTAGCTAAATCGAGCAAAAGTGTTTTGGCTGCCACAGGGTCCAACTTTTGCAGGTGCTCATTAAGATCAACATCATTTTCACTTTTATGTTGGGCTGCATAAAGCAGCACGGCCGCCACATGTTTGCAGGGTTGAATATCTGATGGGCAAGAACAACGATAATCGCCATCAGCAGCAATAATGACATTGTAAGGCTGAGGTTCTGATCCTTGGACTTTTGCCGTTAGGTGGCTCTTGGAACGCTCTAAAAGTCGAATCATATCTTCGGCAACAATATCTTTTGCTCGTGACAGTATTTTGCTACCAAAGTGGGTTTCAATATCTGCTTTAGAAGGTGGGAAACTGGGGAAGCGCATAGGATAGTTTAAGGCCAAAGATTGGGACAGACAACCCTATTTCAAAATCAAGAGCCTGACTCTTTGATTTTGTGACATATATTCAAAAGATTGCTCAAGAAGAACATGCTACACCCTGATAAATTAGACATCTTGCGAAATCATCAGATTGAGCAATGTAGACGGCTATAGGGGCAAAGAACCTTGAATTTCGCAGGATCAGTGAATCACAGAAACCCTGTTTTGTCCTACTGAGCTGCCGTTTGCACAGGATTTGAAGCAAGGTAAGTTGTACGCCTTCGTCCAAGTGCGAAGTATCTAATAGCGAGACACTTCGCTTATGTACAGCTTGACTTTTGGAATCCTTTGCAATATTCACCCCACTCTTCAGCTCAGTGTGGCTATGCAATGAAGCGAAGCTACAAATGATCGTGAAAATGGCTTGAAACGCCAAATCCATCATTCAGTTTTGCATCTCTGTGATTCACTGAGGATGTCTATTCTAAGGTACTTGCTCTAATAGATGTTGACCTTCAACAACTTCATAAGCATCTTCTAAAAAACGAAGGCTCACTTGACCCTGCTGCAAACGATAATCTACCCCGCCTTGCGCTACGTGTTCAGTGGTTCCAGCAAGGGCCATTAAAGGCGTGCGGATATTTTTTAGAAAGGCTGTCTGGGTGGTTTCAGAAAGCGTCTTTAGATGTTGCCTATAAATATCGGTTTTGCCTAGGGCCACCTTGGGCCATTCTTTCCCCTGCCAGCGCAATAAAACATAAACTGCTGACACCGCCGTACCAATAGAAATAGCCCACCACACCCCAACTACACCCCAGCCTAAATAAATAGCCAAGAAATAGGCTAACGGTACAACAGTGAGCCAGCGTCCCCAGATATTGGCCATGAGTCCTGGGCGACTATCCCCTGCGCCACGCAAACTTCCGTTGACCACCATAGCTACTGCTAAAATCGGTAGCGTAATGGCCATAATCCGCAAATACGATGTACCTGCACCAATCACCGTAGGGTGGGCACTTGGATCAAAAAGACCCACTAGCTGTGGCGCAAATATAAATAATGGAATCCCAATCACGCTCATCACCAAAATCCCCAAAACCATAGCTGCATTGCCTTTGGCTCTAGCATCTTCAACCTGCCAGGCTCCCAATGCCTGACCCACTAAACTGGTTGCTGCGGTATTGAGTGCCAGCCCGGGCATAAAGGCCAAGGATTCAATTTGTAATCCTATAGACATGGCAGCCACCCCAAAAGTTCCGGCAGCAGTAGAAGTAACAGTTCGGATGACTAAAATTTGGGTGGTGTTACGCACTAAGCCTTGTAGCCCCGAAGGAATACCAATGGATAAAATATCTTTAAACATCGTCCACTGCGGACGGTAACTACCGGGCAGTATTTTGATGACATTTTTGCCTGAATATAAAATAATTATGCCACCCACAACCCCCAACATGCGAGCTAGCACTGTACCTAGAGCGGCCCCCGGTACACCCATAGCAGGAAAGGGGCCTGGACCAAAAATAAAAAGATAATTAAATAAGATATTGAAGAGGTTCATAGCACCAACTAGGTAAAGTGGCGTAATGGTATCCCCTGCACCCTGCATCAAACTGCTAATCGTTAAGTTACCTACTAAAAAGATGGTTCCCCAAAACAGGAGTTTGAGATAGCTCGAGCCCATCACCACCGCCGCCGCATCCCCACCACTATTCAAATACCTTAGCAAAGGATCGGTAATAAGAAGTCCAAACACCGTTAGAAACAAAGACAAAATAAGCATCAGTGATAATGATTGCCTGGTCACTTCACTCAGCTTGTGCAGGTCTCTGGCCCCTTTGGCTTGAGCCGCCAAAGTCATCGAACCGGCAGTGATAGAAAAAGTAATCACCATAATCAGCATCTGGATAGTGTTACTCATTCCAACCGCAGCAATTTCTAGTGGGCCTAACCTACCAACCATAAATACATCAACTATATTGACCAGTGTGGTCAATAAGTTGGTCAAGATAACCGGCAAGGATATACGCCAGACAGTGCGGTAGATAGGTAGCAAGCGGTTAAGGTCTGGCATTATCAACTGTACCGAGCTTTGAGGCATGAGCTATGTAAGCTGCAAACGAATGTAAGCTACAAGGCTAAGTGTGACACCATTCCGTCATACTGAGCCGCTAATTGCACGTTTGTTGAACGAAGTACGCCGTGCGCTTTCGTAAAACTGCGAAGTATCTAATAGCGAAACACTTCGCAGGGTATGGCTTGACCTTCTGAATCATTTGCAACCTTTACACTACTCATCGGCTCAGTGTGACAAGTGGGGTGGGTTACAATGCCCTCTATGGTCGAACTCATCTGGGATGGTAAATACTAAAGACAACAAAAAAGTAGCCCCGGTCAGAATCGCACTCCCTTTTCAGACTATAGAAACCGTAAATGAAAGCGCGCAAGAACGCCAAAAGATGCTCGATTTTTTTAGTGACGGCAAAGACAGTGATTGGCGCAATAGACTTATTTGGGGTGATAAAAAGTACGTGCTGCCAAGCCTACTAGAAGAGTTTGCGGGCAAGGTGAATTTAATTTACATTGACCCACCTTTTGCCACCGGTGCAGATTTTAGTTTTACCGCCCAAGTACCCGATGACCCAGACACCGACGGAGAGCAAGGTGCAACCTTTGTAAAAGAGCCGAGTATTTTAGAGCAAAAGGCTTACCGTGATACTTGGGGGCGAGGACTGGATAGTTTCTTGCAGTGGTTTTATGAAACGGCGGTGATGTTGAGGGAGTTGTTGGCGGAGGATGGGAGTATTTATGTTCATTTGGATTATAGAACCAGTCATTACGTCAAAGCTGTTTTGGATGAGGTGTTTGGCCACGATAGCTTCTTAAATGAAATTATTTGGAGACGAACATTTGCCCATAACGACCCTGGAAGATATGGTGTTACTACTGACACTCTTTTTTTCTATAGGAAGACACCAGGCAAGCATGTTTGGAATCAGGTGTATCAACCTTATGACCAACAATATATTGACTCGCATTTCACGAAATTAGATTCTCAAAAACGACGTTATCAGCTCGTAACTCTTGACGCACCTGCTCACGGAAGACCGCCTAATTATGAATGGAAAGGGAAGTATCCACCTAGAGGAAGAATGTGGTCACTAACTAAAGAAAAAATGGAGGACTTAGAAAAACTAGGGAGAATCGAATATACAAAGAATGGAACACCTAGACGCAAATACTTTTTAGATGAACTTCCTGGTGTGTCTGTTCAATCCTTGTGGTCTGATACCAAATTAAGCTAAACACTTATGTTTGAAATTCCATCCAGAAAGGCTGTTATAAGCGTTTGATAGGTGTTTGAAAGATAAGTAAACAACTTAATTCCGTATTATTCCACTTTCAAATGGTGGCTCGAGTCTTTCTGACAATCTTGCTTTTGCCTGTCAAGGATGTAATAACCACAAATACACAGCCACAGAAGCCATTGACCCTGCGACGGGTCTGAGCATTTCACTTTTTCATGTACAAGGATGTGTGGTCAGAACATTTTGCATGGAACGAGGATGCGTCATTGCTCGTTGGGCTTACGCCAGTGGACCGTGCGACGCTCAAGAGATTGCAGCTTAATCGTGCAGGGGTTGTCAATTTAAGGCGAGTGCTTTTTTTGCTGTATTTGCAGCCCCTTGATGTTATATCAGGATAATCTTCGAGCTTCCTCACTACTACTTGAAGCCGCTCGAGCCTTCCCTAGATTCTGCTGTAAAAATCTTTACGAAAACTGAAAATAAGTGTGCGAGATAAGCATAAGACCTATTAAGCTTAAAAAAGTAAGATAAATATAAAAGCGGCATTCAGTTTTACCTGAACACCGCCTCGAGTTCTTAATATTTATCAATTATGCTTCAGTTGATTCCTCAGTTGATTCCTCAGTTATTTCTTCAGTCACTTCTTCAGCTACTTCTTCAGTCACTTCTTCAGCTCTAACCGGACGTTTTCCTTCACGGAAGGCGGCTGTAAGTAGTGCTGCTGCTTCGGCTGCGTCAATGGCGTTAGCTGGATCTATAGGAGCTTCTTCTACTTTTGGTGCAGCTATCACTTTAGGAGTTTCTGATCGGGGCTCTTTAGATTTTTCAGGTTTTGGTTCGGGCGCAGTACTTGCAGCTAAACCAAACTGGGCAAAGAGATCAGCATAGACATCACCTAGTTTGGTGGTGTTTTTGCTGCTGCTATCGCCAGGGCCTGCATAGCTGTAATCATAGTCGATGACTTGATTACGACGACCACCACGACGACCACCACGGTCTCCGCCACCGCTTCTTTCTCCACCACGATCACTACGATCATTACGGCGAGGGCTTGGAGCACGGTCTTCAAATTCAGTAGCTCCTCCCTCTTCACGACCGGTTGGAGTATAAGGAATAAGGCGTTTACGTGAAAGGCTAGCCCGTTGTTCTACGGGGTCAATGCTGATAATAGAAGCTGTGATTTCAGTACCTTTTTGAAACTGCTCAGCAATATTGTCAATGCGCTCATGGGCAAGTTCACTGATGTGAACCAGACCTTCAATGCCATCTTCAATTTGCATAAAGACACCAAAGTCAGTAATGCCAGTGATTGGCCCAGTAACTTCAGTTCCTGGCGGGTAACGATCAGGAAGACTAGACCAAGGATCAGGTTGGGTTTGACGCAAACCAAGTGAGATACGTTTAGCATCCGAATCGATTTTGAGGATCATAGCCTCAACGGTATCGCCTTCTTTAACCACTTCTTGCGGGTGGCGAATGCGTTTGGTCCAACTCATTTCACTGATGTGAATAAGTCCCTCGAGACCTGATTCAATCTCAACAAAGGCACCAAAAGGTGTAACGTTGGTGACTTTACCATTCACACGTTGACCAATTTGATATTTCTCGAGAGCAGCAGCCCAAGGGTCAGAGATAAGTTTTTTCATGGAGAGGTTGATGCGCTCTTTTTCCAAATCCATGTCTAAAACTTCAACATTAACTTTATCGCCTACCTTGACGACTTCACGGGGATGATTAAAGCGACCATAGCCAATTTCGCTGCGGTGAACTAAACCATCTACACCACCAAGATTGACAAAGACACCAAAATCGGTGATTTCTACTACTTCACCCTCGAGGATCGCCCCGGGCTGAAGTTGATTTAAGGTTTCAGCTTTCTTCTCAGAAAGCTCGGCCTCGGCAATATCGCGGTGAGAAACAATCACACGGTTACGTTTACGGTTAAGCTCAATGATTTTAACTTTGATGCGTTTGCCAACATAGGGGCCTAAATCATTGATACGACGCACATCAACTTGACTAGCTGGCAAAAAGGCTCTTACACCTAAATTGGCTACTAATCCACCACGAACCTTTTCAATAATATCCACTTCAACAGGAACTTTCTTCTCAAAAATATCTTGAAGCAAGTTCCAAGCGCGGTCTTGGTCGGCACGCTTTTTAGAAAGGACAATGGTGTTATTTGGTAGATCAGCACGAATGACGTAAACCTGGATTTCATCGCCAGGACGGTACTGTTTGGCCGCATCTTCTGGCGTTACGTCAGTTTCGGCGAGCTGGTTATAGGGTAAGACCCCTTCAATTTTGGCTCCAATATCCACCATAATGCCACTTTGGGCCAGCATGATAATGGTACCTTTGACCATCATGCCTCGGTGAACAGGAGGGCGAGCAAGTTGTTCATCACTAGCTGCCATCACATCTTCCATGGTTAGTTCGGCTGCCGCGCTAGTTCCTGTGCCCTGTTGGGTACTAGCTGTGGGGGTGATGATGGGGGTTTCGGGGGTGGGTTGTTCGGCGGCTGGGTTAGGGCTACCAGCCTTTGTGTTTTCGTCCATGTAGGGAAATGCCTCCTCAAAAATAAAGCCCTACCATTAAAGCATAAATAGAGAGCCTAACGCAACCCTGATGAATAAAGGACTCTAAAGCCATCCTAGCCAGTGCTGGACATGAGGTATGCCACTTTTCTGGGCTGTGGCCTCGAGACTGTTCAGGTCATAGCGGATACGCCTAAAGGTCACATTGGGTTGGTCATCAATAACCTCTAGAAGGGCATATTCGGCAACACAGATATTTAAACCATCACTACCTTTCATGATAAAGGGTAAGCCCACACTGCCAGGATTCATGATGCGTGCCTCTCCATAACGCCGGATAAACTGTTCATGTGTATGACCACCTACATAGACATTAGCAGAGGTTCCCTCGAAGAAAACCTGTAACTCTTCATCTGGTGTGGTTGCAGTAATCAGGTCATTATAGCTTTTAGGTGAGCCATGATAGGCCAAGATACTCAAGCCATCTAAATTGAGAGTAAGGCTTGATTTGAAAGTCCTTATAAATTCTTTGTCAAGCTCATCAAGCTGTTCAGAACACCAATGTTTTACATCGGCAAACCAGAGGTTTTCTTCCTCAGGGGTTGCTGCCTGGGTTAGCTCGAGTAGTTCGATATCAGAATTACCTATCACCATTGGGCAATTGAGTGCTTGAATTCTTAAAAGTGTCTCTTTGGGTTGAGGACCAAAGCTGGCAACATCACCAAGGCACAAGATATTTTGAATGTCATGCCCAGCAATATCTTTTAGGGTAGCTTCAAGAGCAGGCAAATTGCCATGAAGGTCAGAAATAATAGCAAGTTTAGTCATGCTTATTTATACCCAGAGTTCTGCTATCTAGACAACATTCCTTTGCGTATTGCGCTGCTACATTTTATGTAGTGTTTTGGAGGTTGTCTTGATAAAAATGTATACCACAAGCTGGTGCAGTGATTGCCAGGTGACTAAAAATTACCTCAACAAACTGAGTATCCCCTTTGAGGAAGTCAATATCGAGGAGATTCCTGAAGCTGCTGAATATATCATGCAGGTCAATGGAGGCAAGCGCAGTGTGCCCACCTTGGTCTATAACGGGGAAGCGACCAGCCTATCTGGATTCTCGAGGGCTAAGTTTGATGCATTTTTGCAGAAGCATTCCTTAGGTAATCAGTAGAAAACCTATTCTGACTTCTTTAGATTTTTGTAAGTAGCATTCCTAAACCAAGTGCTCTAACTGTGATAGGTTTAGCCTTTGTGGACTATAGTCGCCCTGAAGCCGAAAATGTGCAGAGAATGTTTAGTGATATTGCCTTTCGCTATGATTTTTTGAATCGTTTATTAAGTTTTGGAATTGATCAGGTCTGGCGGCGTGAGGCTGTAAAGATAGTAAGCCAGACCAACCCTAGAGACATTCTAGATGTAGCCACAGGTACAGCCGATTTGGCGATTTCTCTTAAAAAAGCTCTGCCCCAGTCCAAGGTGATAGGGGTAGATTTTGCTGAGCCTATGCTGGTGATTGGGCGTAGAAAAACACAAACACTAGGACTCGAGATTCCTTTGTTACAAGGGGACGGGCTTAATCTAAATTATCCTGAAAATAGTTTTGACGCACTGACGATTGCTTACGGCTTGCGTAATTTTTCAGATCGGCAGTGTGGCCTAGATGAATTTTACAGAGTCTTAAAACCAGGGGGGCGTTTGGTGGTTTTAGAGTTTCCACCACCACCTAAAAGCTTGTTTGGGCGGCTTTTTCGCCTTTACTTTTTAGGACTTTCCCCCTATATTGCTGGATGGTTTTCTGGAAATAGAGATGCTTATGTGTATTTGGGTAAGACTGTTTTAGAGTTTCCTACTCCAAACCAACTAGCTGCCATGATGCAACAAGCTGGATTTTCTAGGGTTCGTTACAAATTGCAAACCTTTGGCGTGTCGGCCCTGCATGTGGCAGAAAAGCATTTGATGTAGTTATTGGCTATGGCTTGCTCGAGATTCATTATATTTATTACGAGGCCAACAGCTTACCGCTTTCTACTTTCCACTCATCACTTTCCCCTTTTTAATGAACCCTGAGCTATAGAGCAAGCTGTGAAAATGAGGTTATACTAACGCAGTCATGACTGGATTTGAAGTAAATACTGATATTAGTTTTATAGACCCAGATTGGGAAATTTTTGAAGAGTTGCACAATCGCCGGTATAGTTTGGCTATAGGTTATTTAAAGAGTGTGGTGCAAGGGGACTCTTTTGATAATCAGGTCATGAATGTGCGCGTGAGTCAACAAGGATTTTATGTCCAATCAAAAAACTTTCCTGCAGCTTTTTATGGTGATATGGGCCAGGCTAAGACTGAGTTTGTGAGTGACGATGAAGCTGTAGCTCTGGTATTTGAGGCTTTTGCTTTGTACCGTGCTGGGGACGCGCGTTCTTTGACTTGCATTTATAGCGAAGGTCAACCTGCAGATGTTTTTTTTGGCTATCGTATTAATGAGGATGAGTGCTATGAACTAGGACAAAAACGCTCGAGCCTTCCTTTACATTTGCGGGTGATGGTGGAAGCCAAAGAAGATACTGAGCTTTTGGGAACATCGTATGGAACACTTATTTATCAGCGAATGCTAGATGGTCGCCATTTAATTATTCGTGCTCCTCGAGATTCTGAATTCATCAATCATTCCTTGGTGGCTATATCTGAGGCAGTGGTTTCAGGGGATGCAAAACCTTCTAAGCGAACTTCGGAACGCAAACAGCCTTTCCCCCTTTTGCACGGATTTTTTGAATAACGATTGAATGTTTCGGGATCATGTTTATGATGTGCTTATTGTAGGTGCTGGAATCGCTGGAACAGAAGCAGCTTTGGCATGTGCAAAGGCTAACCTTGATACGCTTTTAGTAACTACTATTCTTGATTCGTCTTACACTTTATTTTCAGATCTTGTGATTTTGCAGGCTCCTAAAGATACCTTGATGTCACATGCGCTTGACGGACAACAGCAGATTAAAACCTGGGATTTACACCGCGCGGCTAAGTATGCCCTCGAGCACACCAAAAATCTTCACTGCCTTCAATCAAATGTTTCAAGTTTGATAGTAGAAGATGACTGTGTTATTGGTGTAAATACCTGGGAAGGTGTACCGCGTTTTGCTAAAAAAACCGTGTTGTGTGTGGGTAGTTTTTTAGAGGCACGTTTGACCCTGGGGTCACTTACTGAAAAAGCTGGACGACTAAGTGAGATGACCTATGATGAGGTGTATCAAGATTTATGCTCGAGGGGTTTTAGGTTTGAGTCTATTGAGTTAGAAGCTAAGGATGTGCAACCCACTTATAAAGTTGTTTGTAAAGTGTTTGACCAAGAGTTTGACAAACAAAGCTTTGCCTCACATCGCTTAAAAAATCTCTATGCAGCAGGGCTATGTGCCTTTGGCGATGTAAGGTACGAAGAGGCTGCTATGCAAGGGCTGAAAGTGGCTTCATCAATTGTTGCTAACAGGGGTTTGTAAGGTTCTTGAAACTGTTGTGAAATGCTAAAGAATACTCCATAAATTGAAATACAGTTTTACAAGCATCAAAAAAATGTAGAGCAAAGAAAAAGCCCTCATTGCTGAGGGCTTAAAAATGTAGCTAGTTATTTAGAGAACTTGCATGACGTATTCATCAGTGGCTTTTTCTAGACCTTTAGGGTTGGCAACATAAACCCCTCTGGTTCCAGAAAGTGCGCCTTCGCTGCGCAGTTCGCCAAGAATGCGTGTGATGGTCACGCGGCTACTACCAGTAAGGTCAGCTAGGTCTTCGTGGGTTAAAGCCAAAGGTAGTTTGATGCCTTCTTTGCTGTCAGCATTTTTGCCAAACTGGCGGGCTAAACGCAAGAAAGTTTTGGTAACGCGAGCACCTACAGGAAGTTCGGCTTCATCAATCATTTCGCGGCTGCGGCGGATTTGGCGAGCCATACTGCGCATGATGTATTCACGGAGTTTGCGGTCACTCATGGCTTGGCTTGGATCAATAGGAGTCAAGCAAGCATCATGAACAGCCGTTACTGTTTCGGGGTGGCGTTCACCGTCTAGAGCAGCTAATCCAAGTACATCACCAGGGCCGTAAAGGTCAGCAATGCGGTCACGACCTAATGAGGTAGGAACCACAGCTTTGAGCACGCCATCATTGACGATATAAAGGGAAACAGCTTCGCGTCCGGCTTCGTATAGGACATCGCCAGGCTCTAAAGTGCGTGAAGGCAGAGCCAAACCTTGAGGAATTACTTCGGGGGTATCGCAGTTGATGGGTGTGACTAAATTTTCAAATGTGTGTAGCATTTTCATCATCCTTCTTTCGTTCGCGGCTTCTCAAGGGTTACATCTACGCATTTGGCTATAAAAGATAAAGAATCTCGGAGTTGTTAAGTTAGGGAAAGCGACAACCGACCAACCTTACTACAAATAATATAGCACCTAAGCATCGTTCTTGTCTATATGTCTACGCGTTCATCGTCGTTATTGCTCCTTACTGAGTGGGCGTATACTTCGCATTGACTGCATACCATCATGCCGTTATAAAAGCCTTTAGCTGGGCGTACTGTGTGGTATATCAGCGTCATGGAATGATACGTCTGCTCCTTCTGCCCTGTATTAAGATTACTGTGTCTAAGTGAAAAGTGGATAAGGGCACACAGCTAAGACCTTGACAGAAAGACATTTTACCTTAATAATTAAGGATAGTAAAGAGGCTAGTGGTCAGGTTTCGGGTTTCAGGGGTCGGCAAGGGCTTTATCCTCTTTATACTGAAACCCGAAACCCGAAACCTGGAACCCAATTTTTAAGGATGTGGACTATGAAACCGTTATCTACTGTTCAACAAAAAGTTTTTAATAAACTTCGTGAGTACAAACGCAAAAAAGGTACTATGCCTGATTTGTCAGGGTTGGCCAGGGAGATGGGGATTCATTATGTATCCCTAAAGCAACACCTCGAGGCCTTAGCAAAAAAAGGTTATCTACATTTTGAAGGACGGGGAAGAGGGCGTTCACCCCTGATTGATTTACCCGCCGAACTTACAGGCGTTCCAGTTTTAGGTACTATTCCGGCTGGGCCACTAAGTGAAGCCTTTACAGAAGCTGAAAGTTTCTTACCACTGACTGGATTTCATGATGACCACTTTGCTCTTAGAGTTAAGGGTAATTCAATGGCTGATTTGATTCAAGATGGTGACATTGTTCTTTTTGAACGTCGTAATCGTCCTGAACGCTCTGGGCAGATTTGTGCTGTAAGAGTTGAGGGCAGCGAAGTCACTCTAAAGTATTTAGATATAGAAAAAGATAGCTTTATTCTTCGTCCACATAACCCAGAATATCCCACGGTGAAAGTAGCTACCAGGGAGCTGCTTGTTGAAGGTATTTATCAGGGTCTATTGCGTGGTGAAGTGGCTTGGGCCTTACTCAAAGATAAGAATTAAAAGGTTGAAGATTAAAGGTTGAAGATCTCATTTCTTGCACCTATGCAAAAGGTGGGGAAAATATGCAATTTAGCTTTTGAAAAGATAACATTTAAGCCAGTAAACGTGAATAATAAGTCTAAAGTTAGCGAGGATGTTGCTTAAATATGCAGCGTTTTATGCTGGTGCAAGAAATAAGAGATTAAAGATTGATTTGTGGGTTTCTTCTATCTCATCCTCATTCCTTTATAAAATAGGTTATGAATGATAATAGTTACGCTTCCGCCTCTGCCCTCGAGGATTTTCGTAGAGCTAGGCTTAAAGCTAGTTTGCAAGATGTTATGGCCCGCCTTACTGGCGCATCAACCGAGCTTTTATCCTATGAGGATATTCGCAAGCAACTTAAAGCTGTTGAAAGCCCAGTCAAACACCTTAAAGAAATTCCATTGGACGCAGTTGTAGGCAGTGTAGGTCGTTATCATGATTTTACCAAGGAGTTTTTGCCCCGTAGTGATAGTGACAAGCAACGCTGGACTTCGGTTAAGACAGCCATGCTTAGCCAGCGTGGTGTACCGCCTATTGAAGTTTACCAACTTGGTGAAGCCTATTTTGTAAGAGATGGTAATCACCGGGTTTCGGTGGCTAAAGAAATGGATTTTAAGACCATTGAAGCCTATGTTACCTTGGTGCATAGTGTGGTTCCCTTTAGCCCAGGTATAGACCCTGCTGAGCTTATTATCAAGGCTGAATATGCTGACTTTCTTCGCAAGACTGAGTTTCATCAATTGCGCCCCGAAGCCGATTTTGGGGTAAGCGTTCCTGGGCAATATGAAGTGCTTTTAGACCATATTGAAGTTCATCAGTATTTTATGGGTCTTGATTTGAAACGGCATATACCTTATGACGAAGCAGCCGAACACTGGTATGACTTGGTTTATAAACCCACTACCGAGATGCTTCGTGAACGAGGTATTTTGCAGGCTTTTCCTAACCGTACCGCCACGGACATGTATGTATATTTGGCAAAGCACCGCGAAGAACTCGAGCAGGCCCTAGGGTGGCGTTGGCAATTACCCCCAGAGTCTGTAGTTGATGATTTGGCAGAAACCTTAGGGGTAAAAAGCGAAGAAAAGTCTACATCTCAAGAAGTTCTCTTTGATGATATTTTGGTGGCTATAGCTGGCACTGAAGCTAGTTGGATGGCACTCGAGCAGGCCTTAGTGATCGCTAAAAGGGAAAACTCGAGGCTTTATGGTGTACATGTGGTTGTCGATAGTGAGGTACTACGGGATAAAGAAACCCAAAATATCAAAACAACCTTTGACCAACGCTGTTCTGAAGCAGGTGTTTTGGGTCAGCTAGCCTTTGAACTAGGAACGGTGGTTCCGGTTCTAACCGAGCGTTCGGTGTGGGCAGATGTGGTGGTAGCAAGTTTATCTCATCCCAATACCACTAGCTCAGTATGGCTAAATACAGGGTTTCATGCCTTGCTGCGGGGTGTATCTAAACCTGTTTTGCTGGTTCCAGGTCAGCCTAGTCAGATTCAGCGTCCACTTTTGGCCTATGACGGCACTGCCAAGTCCGAATTAGCCTTATATATCATGACCTATTTGGCCAAACGCTGGAATCTACCCCTCGAGGTCATCACTATCAAACAGCGTGGACGTACTAATAAAGCCACTCTAGACAGAGCCCGCAAGTATCTAAAAGAGCATGAGATTGAGGCTACATTTTGGCTCGAGACTGGAAACGTGGTTGACACCATTTTGAACAAGGCTAGCCAAGACCAGAATGATTTACTTATTTTGGGCAGTTATGAATATAGTTTGTTACTCGAGCCCTTGCTAGGTGGAACCCTAGATGATTTTATACAGAAGTGCAAAATCCCATTACTGATTTGCCAATAATGCTGTGTAAAAATGCTGTTGCCAAAAGCCAGAAGCTCTGATAAACTACGTTTCGCCTGAGGGTATTATCCTGTTATAGGCAGTTTAGTATTCGCGGTGATGCAATGGTTAGATTTACGGAGATGATACCTCCAGCAGTATGGAGATGATACCTCCAGCAGTATGGAGATAATACCTCCAGTATTCGGGAGTAGCTCAGCGGCAGAGCAACCGGCTGTTAACCGGTTGGTCGTAGGTTCGATCCCTACCTCCCGAGCCACAGAAAGAAAAATGCTGTCACAGACGGCAAAACTAAAGCCTCTTACTGAGAAAGTGAGGGGCTGATTTTTTGACTTTGTGTGAATAGTGCGTGAAATTAAAAAATGATTTAGTTACAGAATCCTCCTGGTGTCACACTGAGCCTCCCACTGCACTCCTGTTGAAGTTAGCTAGAGTTGTGCGCTTTCATAACTTGCGAAGTGTCTAATGGCGAGACACTTCGCAAGTTACGGCTTGACCTTTGGAATCCTTTAAGACTTTTACCCTACAGGTCGGCTCAGTGTGGCTATGCAATGAAGCTACAAATTAGGGGATAACGGTTTTTAGGCATTCAGTTTTATAGTTCTGTGAGTCACTGAGTCTAAATATGGGGAGAAACACTATCACTCTAGTTACCTAAAACAATCACGTCAGCAAGTGAATCAGGTTGAAGCTGCTTAAAATCTTTTTGTTTAACTTTTAAATAACGCCACTGTACTCCCGTTAAATCACTAGCGTTTTCACACCACAACGCAGCGGCACGGTCTTTGAAAGTAACTTCTTCGGTTTCGGCACCCTTGGTTTCAATGAGCCAGTGAACGCCATTAGAATCTATAGCAACAAAATCAGGGTAATAGTTTCTAAGGTTAGAAGCACCATCGGTATATTCAATGACAAAGCCAAAGCTATCAGGCACTTTGCACATAGCAGAGACATCGCCTGACATATCCAAAAATTTTGCAAAGGCACGTTCAAATTCATTGCCACATGGAACAACATTAAGTACAGACTTATTGGCTTCATAAATTTGGCGTGACCAAGGGAAAGGTTCAACCTCTGAGAGCATCCGAGAGGGTGCTAAAACTTGGGGGATTTGTTGTTCTACGGCAAGTTTTGAGAGAGCTTTGGTAAACAAATCACGGCATACATACGAGGCAACGTTTGACCCCATTGCTTTAATGATTTCAGGGCTATCCAAATCAACACTTTGACCAAAAGCTCTTGTCTCAAACCAGTCGTGTACCTTTGGAGCAATGACAGAAAACTGCGAAGGTAGTTTAACGGCTTGTGCTATCTGCCTGGCATAAAAGCCAATAACTTCGCCAGAGGTTTGTGGGTCAGGAATCATGTACTCGCGTTCGACTAAGGTTTCTAGCGTGATGATGTCACGGCCTTCATAAGTAAAGGCTGACCCTTTGCTACTACTTTCTTTTAAGGGCAAAGCCTGATGAACAAAAGAGCTAACCTCGAGACCTGCTATTTCTTGTGCAAGACTTTTCTTGCGTACCAGCGCAGGACTCAGTACGGGAAACGCAATATCAAATTTTAATTTTTCTTGTACAGCTTGAATCACTAAAATTTGTAACTTATCTTTCCCTGTTTCAAATGAATCCATCTTGACCTCTTCAAGTTTCTCGAGGTCTTCTACAAATTCCAGAAACGCATTATTACCAATAATATCCACACGCTCTTGATAACCAAGCCCACCACCGCGAAACATTAGGCGCAAACCGCGTCCTATGGCTTGCTCGGGCAAAATATTGGCTTTGGCAGAGTATGGACGCAGCCCCACTACCACCGTTACATTCTGGACATCCCAGCCTTCACGGAGCATCAGCACTGAAATGACCGCATTCACTTCACTATTTTGCTCGTCAATTTCCCTCGAGACTTTTCTGGCTTTATCTAAATCTTTCTTTGAAATTTCGCCTGCTTTGTCTGTATGAATAACAAGTGTTTTATCTCCAGAAAATTCACCTGGGTATTTGGTGCGTAACCAATCACCTATTTCATCGGCTTCGGAAGTTGAGTTGAGCATAATAAAAAGAACAGGTTTTTTCTTGAGTGGTTGAAGTTGCTCTTTATATTCTTTCCAGCGTTCAACCCCTGCGGTTAAGTAGGCTTGATACTTCACGCTAGCAATCTCAGACTTTGCTTCTTGGGCTTTGGTAACGCCCTTTACGGGACGTTTGACGATGTTGTCTAAGATGGCCTGTTTGAGTGGATAATCAAATATAACCCAAGGGAACAGCGCACCCTTTTGAAAGCGTGGTGTAGCAGAAAGGTCTAGTTGCGTAATAACCGGCGTTTGGGTGTGTAAATCCCTGATGACTTTATTCCACTCGGATTCTTCATCCCAAGTGTGATGAGCTTCATCATTGAGTACCATCAGCGTGTTTTGCAGTGTTGCAATACGCTCTATAAAACTAGTTTCTGGTTGCATGGTTTTAGAGGGTGCAGGCCCAAGTAAATCCTCGAGCGGATTTGTCTCTTGGGTTTCTACTTTTGAGTAAAGCTGCTGAATGTTTGTAACAAATAGCGTCCCTTCTGTAGCTGCCCGTTCACCATCACCTTTCATCACGATTTGCATATCCCAAAAAATCTCGAGTGATTTTGGAATAAGTGGGTCTGCACGAAAAATACGACCACCTTCAAAGTCGGTGGCTAAACGCTCGAGTACGATGATATTTGGGGCAATCAGCAAAAAGGTTTTGGCGTAGTCTTTAGCGATTTCAGGCTTTTCTCGCATGGCGTTAAAGAACTGCCAAGCGATGGCTAAGGCCATGACTTTGGTCTTGCCTGAACCTGTAGCCATCTTGAGGCAATAACGCGCAAAGTCGTCATATTTGGGTAAAGGTACATTCTTTATTAAGGCTTCAGTAGTGTATCGCCTCAGTAAGTCTTTACGATTTCTTACCTTTTCTACTTCCCAAATATAGACCAGGCTTTCAAGAGCCTCTTGCTGAAAAGGGTGATACTTGAAGGGACGACCATTTTTAAGACGGTGGTCTGTGTTAAACCAGTGGTTAAAAAGTAACTTGGTTGTGGTTGTAATGCCAGGATAGCCAGCATTGCGCCAGTCTGATACTGCCTGACGAATGGCAGGTACACAGGCCGCGGTGCGGAGTTGAGCGGTTATATCAAAGAGGCTTTGCGACTCTCGGGACTGAGTTTTACGTGCCATAGATAACTTTACCGTAAATAATGCAACGGCCAAGAGGGGAAATTTTACGTTCTGTGCTTACTGGCCCAAAATATACTTTTTATGGATTTGCTTTAATGCCGGACAAACTGTTACCGCTTGTATTACTTCGCTGATTGATTGCTGGTTTAGAAGTCCTCTTCCATCATTTAAGTCTTTTAAGAGAAAAACACTGACTTCTCTACAGTCAATAAACGAGTCATGAGTCAAAAAACTATAGTCGGTGGCAAGGATTGGAACCTCACAAGGTAAAAGCCTGGGGTTATCCTTAATAAATTGATTGATTCTCGAGTTAATGAAAAAGCCGTAGCACCAGCTAGTATCCGTGTGAGCTACGACTATAAATTTATCTTTGGGCATGGGTTTAGCTTGCTGACAGTTTGGAATAAAGAATATTTCCCACTTGTTTATTGCCATTGGATGACTAACCTGGGTGAATATCGCTTAGGTGTGCCAGCAAAGTTTCTGAGTTTGGCAGTGTTTTAGCAATCGCCTCTACTTCTATAAAATCGTTATATCCGGCTGATTCATAAGCCTCATCATGGCTAATATCGGTGAGTTCCTTAAAGGATAAGTGACCATATTCTTTGATGGCGTAATCAAGGGCTTCTAAATCTGACTCGCTTAAAAAATCGAGGTTAGCCTCAGTTTTGCCACTAACACAATAATTTTGCTCAACTTCTAAAGCATCTTTGTATTGCCTGAGTGTATCCCCATCAAATGCTAAGGTAGCCCCATCTCTAACCGCTTTAAGCAGATCGTAGATAGTAGAAGGCACAGGCCCATGATTCATAGCCACATAATTGTCACCACAAATAAAACGGCCGTAGTTTTTCAGGTGGTATTTATCAGCAAAATAAAGCACCTTTGAAATTTTATGAAAGGTTGGCTGAGGTACTTGGTTGACAATATAGAGTACAGCACTTAAAGCAGCATTTCTGTCAAAATCAAAGATTCTCATGGCTTCCTCCCTCGAGGGATACTAAGTATACCTCATTTTTTAAGGCTTACACGTTCAATTCCTTACTATATCAGGATAAATCTAAACGATGACTAGCCACCTTAAAAATTTACACTTTGCCTTAGCTGATGTTTAATGTTATCGCCTTTGTCGTGTCATTGCCTAACAAATCAATCACCTTAACTAGCACCGTATACTGCCCAGCAACCTCATAACTATGCGTGGTTTTTAAGTCTAATTTCGGCTGCTTTTTAGTGCGGTAAGACTGCCACTGATTATGAAAAGTGTCGCCCTTATAATCCCAGTCAATAGCCCAATAATCTACCCATTGTGACCAGTGCGTCACCGCCTGCATGACCTCGGCGGGAACATCATCAGGAGAAATAATGAAGTCTTTAAGCTCTAAGGTCACTTTCTTTTTATCTATCTTGGCATCCACCGTGAGGGCAGCAAGCTCAAAAAACTTAATATCCCCTTGATCTACCGCTTTTTTCTCTAAAACCTCTCGAGGTATCTTCTTAAACTTAACGTCCACGCCCGCCTCACGCGCTACCTGCATACCAAGTTCATTAAGCTCAAAAGCAAAATCCCAGCCTAAAATATCCACCCCAGCACTCTCGGGTGCATCTTCACCACTGCCGACGCGTTTCCAGGTTTCACGAGCAATGGCTTTTACATCTTCTAAAGTCACGGGAGCATCTACCGCACCTACATGCACCATGCGCCCAAGTTTGACCCCGTGTAACCATGCCCCCGAGGTGATGGGTTCAGCACGGTACAAGTCCAAAATAAAAGCCCTATAACGCGCCTCGCGGAGTTTGGCATCTTCTGCCGACGCAAACTCGGCAGCCTGCCAGGCCTGCCTTTCATATTTGCCAAGGTTTTGCACTACAAAGGGTTGAACATTCTGAATACCCAACAAACGTTTACGGGCCGTGTGAATGGCAAACCGCCCTAAGTCACAGGTAATCCACCGCCGCTTTAGTTTCTCGGCTACAACTGCTGTAGTACCTGAACCTCCAAAGCAATCCAAAACTAGATCGCCCTCATTGCTACTTGCTTGGATAACTCTTTCAAGAACATGCTCTGGCTTTTGTGTTGGATAATCTAATCGTTCTTCTGCCATTGGATTGACTAGTTGTATGTTCCAAACATCATCTATACTTCTATCTGTTTGGTCATAGTACATCAGATTTCCCTTTTCATCTCTTGATTGTATTGTCGTTTTGCGAACAGGGTCCCATTCTTTAACTGTTTGTCTTTTTACTTTTTCCTTTTCCTCACGAATTTGATTAAATGTATTGTCCGAACTCTTAGTATAAAAAAGAAGAGAATCATGATTTCTCGCAAAATGTCTCTTCGGAACACGTAATTTAACATAGTGCCAGGCAATGTCATTTTTGAAATTATCGGAGC
>CAVTAE010000017.1:282500-458203 GCA_963732665.1 uncultured Trueperaceae bacterium
GTGGGTTGTAAGTACAACGGTCTTCCCTTTTTTTGCATAATCGGACAATAGTTCACGAACCTGTTTGGCCCCTTTAGGGTCAAGACCTACCATCGGCTCATCAACCACCAGCACTGGCGGCTCATGAATAAGTGCAGCAATAAAGGTAAGTTTCTGGCGCATTCCATGCGAATAGGTTTCAATCATCTCATTACCAAAGTCTTGCAAGGAAAAAAACTCGAGCCAACCTTGAGATTTTTTGTCTCCATCTTCAACATTGCGCAAACGGCATAAAAAGCGCAACAGTTCACGCCCGGTCAGTTTTGGATAGAGATATGGGCGATCTGGCACATAGCCCAACCGCGCCTTGGCCTCAATACCTTGCTTCACCACATCAAAGCCTGCGAGCTTAATGCTGCCCTCAGTAGGGCGAATAATCCCTGTTATAGATTTAATCGTGGTTGATTTTCCTGCACCATTAGGACCTAAAAGCCCTAAAACTTCACCTGGATAAGCAGCAAAACTAATACCCTTTACAGCCTGAATGCGTCCGTAGCGTTTGACTAGATTATTGACTTCAATCACAGTGTTGAGTCTAGCGAAAAAGGTCACACAAGACGATAAAGAAACCCACAGCCTAGGGGGGGTTGTGAGTTTATTTATCAGTTTTTCTGATTCTCTTGTCCAGAATAGAGTAGCCTAAGGAGACTTTCATATGGATAGTTCTGTCATCACCCCAGTTCAAGAACCTCTGCTTCAAGATAGCCCCATACCCGTTCAAGCCTCTATCACAGCTCACCCCTTTCGCTTTAGCGGCTCTGCAAGTGAGTATTTCCGTATTTGGATTGTCAACATGGCCTTAACTATTGTGACCCTAGGTATCTATAACGCTTGGGCTAAAGTACGCACGCGGCGTTATTTTTATGCCCATACCTTTTTAGACGGTCATCCTTTTGAGTATCACGGAAACCCCCAAGCCATTCTTAAAGGCAACCTAATCGTAAGTGGTGGGTTTATTCTTTATTACCTCAGCCAAAGTTTCTTTCCCTTGATTGCTCCTGTGATCACTATTGGCTTTTCTATTGCTATACCTTTTTTAATCTATAGTTCGCTGCGGTTTAGGGCCATCAATTCTTCTTACCGCAATATCCATTTTCGTTTTCATGGCTCACAAAAAGCCAGTTATCAGGCTTATTTGTATTGGCAATTGCTGGTTCCTGTTACGCTAGGTATTATGTTTCCTTATGTGATGTTTAAGCAAAAGCAGTACTTCTTTGATAATTTTGCTTACGGAACCTCGAGAGCTTCCTTTAGTGGTGAGCGGGGTAAATTCTTTAAGGTCTATCTTCTTGCAGGATTGATTATTGGCTTAGCTGCCATTCCTTTTTTCTTTATGGTCAGCACCTTGATACAAGACAACATCAACGGCGAAAGCAATACCACTTTTATGTTGATGTTCGTTCCAGCCTACGCGCTTTTTCTGCTGGGAATTACGCTTATTCAGCAATTTATCTATGGCAACATTATGAACTACTGTTGGCAAAAAACCTCAATTCCAGGAAAAATTCGCTTTAAGAGTACTTTAAAGATAAAAGACTTAGTGCTTCTGCGTTTTACCAATCTGCTGGCAATAATTTTTACCTTAGGGTTACTCACCCCTTGGGCCAAAGTACGTCACGCCAAATATGTTCTAGAGCACCTTACAGTACTCAGCAAGGGAAATCTCGAGGAATTCTCTACTGCTGAATCTGTTCAGGCCAGTGTTCTTGGAGATGCTACTACAGATTTTCTGGATATTGATTTAGGCTTATAGTGAATGGAAACTTTAAGCTTTCAAGCTCACTATTTTGATGGTAAAACCTCAAAGGCTCATCTGGTACAGATACGTTTTGACGGAAGTAGTCTGGTTATTCAAGGTGAAAATATCTCCCACGATATTCAAATGCATCATGTAGATATTTTGCCTGTTCTGGGTACTACCCGACGGGTCCTACATTTACCCACTGGAGAACGTCTCGAGACCACTGACCTTGCAAGCATTGAGCACATTGAACAGCTACATAAGCGCAACCAAGGGATGCGTTTTGTCAACAAGATTGAACAACGCTGGCGTTGGGTCTTAGGTAGTATATTCGTTTTGGTTATTTTTATTTTTGGATTTATTCGTTATGGTTTACCCTTTATTGCCAAACAAGCTGCCCTTATGACCCCCATCAAAGTCACAGAAATAATGAGTGATCATACGCTTTCGATTTTAGATAAGCAGTTCTTAAAACCATCTCAATTAGCACCAGAACGCCAAGATGAGTTATCAAATTATTTTGAATCGATAGTCAAAGAAATTGGCGAAAAGTATCCTTACCGGCTCGAGTTTCGTCATGGAAACACCCTAGGAGCCAATGCTTTTGCCTTGCCATCAGGCATTGTTGTCATGACCGATGAGCTGGTGATGCTTGCTGAAAATGATCTCGAGCTAATCGGTGTTTTAGCCCATGAAGTAGGGCATGTAAAACACCGTCACAGTTTGCGTAGCCTATATCAAAGCACCGGTATTTACTTGCTTATCTCTACGGTTCTTGGTGATATTACCTCGGTCACTTCAGCGGCGGCCTCCCTGCCAGCAATCCTTGTTGATTCTGGATACTCGAGAGGTTTTGAACGAGAAGCCGATCACGAAGCTGGGCTTTATCTTTTGCAAGAAGAAGGCTCTACCCAAGCCCTGCAAACTATCCTGACCCGACTATCTAAAGAACACAGCGGTGATATACCTAGTTTTTTAGCTAGTCATCCTGGTACAGAAGAACGTATTGAGAATCTGAAAACTCTTGAGACCCGTTAAACTTCTGTGAAGATTTACCCTTAGACTTTGACCATGCTTTACTTCATAGGGTTATTCAGTTTATTTTCGGTAGCTTTTACTCAAACATATACCCTCGAGGTTTTCATCAACGACAAAAGTATTCCTTTTCAAGTAGAGAGTGGGGCCTTAGATGGTTCAAGCAAAACCGCTACGATTGTCTTTGAAAGTGGCCTACTAGAACTCAATCTCGAGGATTGGAATACTTTTGATTACGCACATGTTCTAGCTACCACCTTTGAAAAAACGGCTACAGATACCTACACTGTCAGTACAACTGTGTGGCACAATGATACTGGCTGGGATAACTACGCCGATGCCTTTGAGGTCAAAGGAGAAACTGTCCAAAATGGTTTACGTGTTCTAGCGCATCCCCATGAAACCGAACAACCCTTTACCCGCAGTCAATCAGGTGTATTAGCCACTGGCTTGGTCTGGGTTGAAGCTAAAGATAATGTTGAAGGTTCTGGAGGCAGTAAAATCTATCTTGATTTGTCTCACCCAAATGTTATCAATCAAACCAATATAAGCATCCACTACATGCTTAACAAGCCATAGATATTCTTTCAGTTTGCCGTTAACAAGGGGTTAAAACACCCTTGTTAAATGTTGATCTGCATAAGGTAAGTTATTTGCCCAGGCTATAGGGTTCAAGGCGAACTTTTCCCCTTTTTCTTATTTTGCCGTCCAACCCAAATCCATGCTTTGCACCGTACCAGTAATTCCCCAAGCCTCTTCAGAGGCTAAAAACTTGACATAATTGGCAACAACTTTAGGCTCGAGCATTTTCTTTATTGCAGCAGGCTCTAAAAAAACTTTCTCTTCGACTTCACTTTCGCTAATACCTCTGGTTCTGGCCTGATCTGCTAATTGCTTCTCAACCAGTGGCGTTTTTACATAAGCAGGGCAAACAGTGTTACAGGTAAGACCATAAAGAGCACCCTCGAGGGCTACCGCCTTAGTTAGTCCTACCAGCCCATGTTTGGCCGTTACATAACCCGCTTTGTAAGGACTAGCCACCAAGCTATGGGCACTACCTATATTGATAATGTGTCCTTGCCCAGATTTTATAAGGTAGGGCCAGGCATATTTGATAAGCAAAAAGGGAGCTGTAAGCATGACCTTGAGCATCTTGTCCCAGATATCTAAAGGAAAATCAGGTACTGACTCAATATGCTGAAACCCTGCATTATTGACAACAATATCTAAATCCCCAAAGTGCTCGATGGTTTCTTCAATAATCCTCTTGCAGTCTTCAGGTTCAGAAAGGTCAGCCTGAATGTAAAGCCCACCTAAAATACTAGCCAACGCCTGTCCTTGGATTTGGTCTAGGTCAGCAATGACCACTTGGTTCTCCAAAGCTAACATTTCGGCGCAAGCTCGCCCAATGCCACTCGAGCCTCCAGTAATTAGTGCAACAGGTTTCATAGCAGGTAATAGACATCTTGCGAAATTAGCAGAAGTAGCGTTTTATAAGGGATGCAGACAAAACAGGGTAGTTATATTTGGCTGAAGAAGATGAATAAGAAGCGGTTCAAACGGCTGGTTGGGGTAAGGTTCAAGATCTATAAACTTATGGTAAGAGTGATCGAGGAATACGAAGCTGGAAAAACAGCAGGACGCAAGAGTAAGCTGTTATCAGAAGACAAAGTGCTGATGACCTTGCAGTATCTGCGAGAGTATCCAAGCCTTTTAAGATTGTCCATAGACTGGGGAATACATGAGTCCCCAGCCCAAGGGATTGTCACGAAAACAGAGGAACTGCTGTTAAAAAGCAAAGATTTCCACTTACCAGGTAGAAAAACCCTCAAGGAAAGTCATTGGGATATTGTGATTATAGATGTCGCTGAAACCCCAATGGAACGACCTAAAAAAAACAGCGTAGGTACTACTCAGGTAAGAAAAAACGACATACTTTGAAGGCACAGGTTGTCATTGATAAAAAACGCAAGAAAATCTTGTATGTTCTAGTCGGTAAAGGACGTGAGCATGACTTCAAACTCTTCAAACGCTCCAACATCCAGTTTTATGAACTCAGTGAAGTCTTGGGTGATAGAGGCTATCAAGGACTCCAACATTTCCATAGCAACAGCCAAACTCCTCAGCGCAAACCGCCTAAGAAACCCCTGAGCAAAGCCGCAAAGAAGGTAAACTCTAAACTCGCTAGCCTACGCATCACCATCGAACATGTCATCCGTGACCTCAAAATCTTTCGTATTCTCAAGGAAACTTACCGCAACAAACGCAGGCGGTTTGGACTTAGGCTTCACCTTATTGCTGCTATTTGTAACCTTACTTATGACCGTTAAGCCTTGTCCTGTCTGCACTCTCGTTATTTCGCAAGATGTCTATTCTATCAAATCAAAAGCAGCCCTATCTAATAGTAGCCCTATCTAATAGCAGGATCCATCACGCCCTGGTTTTAAGGTTGTGGGTTGTGGGTTTTTGTGGTGACAAATCCTACTTGCCACTGGCTACAACCGACTTGCGTCTTACGTTTCTCCTATACAAAGTAAGAAATCTGTCATAAACAGTGTTGTATTTTATACATTAAGCAGGTAAACCCTGTTTGGAAAGCGATGAAGTGTGTGCTGCATTTGGGCGCTTGGCACACGCGGAGCAAGTAGCGCAACCGGCCACTAAATAATGTGCGGTCAAGCGTCCCAAAGGGCGCATCATGCATTTCTTCTTCTCTAAAGCCTTTATTTACCGTGTCGTAGCTCTTAGTGTTATTTTTCTAAGCTTGATGAGTTGTTCTGTTGTACCTACCCCAGAAACACCCACAGAAAAACCTGAAACTGTTAGCGTTAGTCCCAAACCCATACTCTTTGGCAGCTACACCTATGGCGGTGTCTGGCATGGTATCGAGCCTATTTATAACCTCGAGGCTCAACTGGGTCAAAAACTGACTATCGTGCACTGGTTCTCCAACTGGTATAACTTCTTAGACCAAGCATCTTTAGAAATTGCCTCTGATGCTGGGCGCATTCCCATGATTAGCTGGCAACCACATAACCGCTCCTTTGAAGATATTATTGCTGGTAAATATGATGTCTATATCCGCAGTTGGGCTCTCAGTGCCAAAGATTTTGGCCAGACTATTTATATACGCCCTTTCCCCGAAATGAATGGAAACTGGACTCCCTGGAATGGTCAACCTGATCAACTGGTGATTGCCTGGCGGCATATGGTTGATATCTTTGACCAAGAGGGTGCTGACAATGTAAAGTGGGTCTGGTCACCTAATGCCACTGATGAACCACACACTTTAGAAAACCGCATGGAGCTTTATTATCCTGGCAACGATTATGTAGATATTTTAGCTGTAGACGGGTACAACTGGGGAAACACCAAAAGCTATAGTACCTGGAAAGACTTTGACAGCGTTTTCCAAGAACCTTATGAACGCATTACTGCCCTTAATAAAGACAAGCCGTTTTGGGTTGCCGAAGTAGCATCATCAGAGCATGGTGGAGATAAGGCCCAGTGGATTAAAGATATGTTTAATAGTACAGCCTTCCCAAGGCTCGAGGCTATCGTGTGGTTTGATGAAAACAAAGAAACCGATTGGCGTGTCAATAGTTCAGGTCATGCACTTAAGGCCTTTCGTAACGGGTTAAGTAATAACCTCAAATTGGCTACTAGCAAATAAGAATTTTGTAACAAGCTATGCGTTAAGATACTTACAAGGGCACTGCCCTTACAACTTAATCTCATTGAATACCGTTGTACTTTAAATACCTTGTGTATTCCGCTCTTGAAAGGCGCATCATGCATTACTTCTTCTCTACTGCCTCGAGATTACGCTCGTTGAAACTTTTGAGCATCAGTATTCTTTTGACCCTTGGCCTTAGCCAAGCCCAAGACTTACCCACTCTTCCCCTAGCCTCTAGAGTCCTTATTGGTGCTTATACACACGGAGGTGTTTGGAATGGTATGGAGGCTTTTCATCAGCTTGAAACAGCTATTGGTCGCAAGATGGATATCGTCCACTGGTACAGCAACTGGAATAACGAATTTGAAGCTAAGATTGTGACCGCAGCTACCCATGCAGGCCAACTGCCTATGATTTCCTGGCAGTCCAATCAGCAACCTATAGAAAGTATTATGAGTGGTCATTATGACGATTACATCCGTCGCTGGGCTATCGCGGCCAGAGACTATGGCAACCCTGTCTACTTGCGCCCCTTTCCAGAGATGAACGGCTACTGGACTTCCTGGTATGGACAACCTGACCAGTTAGTGGTGGCCTGGAAGCATATTGTAGATATTTTTCGTGCCGAAGGTGCTAGTAACGTGTACTGGGTCTGGTCACCCAACGTGACTGACGATCCAACTACCCCCGCTAACCGCATGGAGCTTTATTATCCTGGAAGTGATTATGTAGATATTTTGGCTCTAGACGGTTATAACTGGGGCAACTTGCGTTCTTATACAGCCTGGGAAAGTTTTGAAATTATTTTTGCCGAGTCCATTGCCCGCCTAGAAGCCTTAGGGCCTCAACCCATCTGGGTGGCCGAAGTAGCTTCAACAGAGCATGGTGGTGATAAGGCTGCTTGGGTACGCGAAATGTTTGCATCTACGGCTTTTCCAAGACTCGAGGCTGTGGTGTGGTTCAACGAAAATAAAGAAACTGACTGGCGCGTAGATAGTTCAGCAGAAGTATTAAAGGCCTTTCAAGATAGTTTAAGCAATTCACTGGCCAGCCGTTAGACTCGAGCCCAATAAATGCGGTATAACCATGTAATGATGAAACGCCTTACAGGTCTGGCCTGTTTTTTTTATTGTCTTTTTTCGCTAAGCTTTGCTCAAATTCCTTTTCCTAAAATCACCCTCGAGCCTTATCTCGAGAACCTACACTTGCCCATCTATGCCACCATGCCAAATGATGATAGCGAACGCATTTTTGTAGTGTCTTTAGACGGCTATATTTATATTGTAAAAGATGGCGAGCATTTCCCCTTACCTTTTTTAGACTTAGATGGAATCATGACCGCCATGGACGCTGAACAAGGCATGTATGGCATGACCTTTCATCCTGACTACAAATCAAATCGTCGTTTTTTTGTAAGTTATATTGAAACAGGAAGCAGTGATTTAATCATTGCCGAATACAAAGCCTATACCAATGTTCCTGACTTTGCCGATCCACAATCAGCTAAAGAAATTTTACGTTTTTCACCTGCTAATCCTTTTCACCAAGGAGGTCAGCTAGCATTTGGAGCTGATGGTTATTTATATATTTCTATTGGCGACGGCGGGCAGCCGCTGGTTGAACCCTTTGAAGGGTATGACGTGGCTCAAAAACTTGATACCTTTGCCGGAAAAGTTTTACGCATCAATGTTGATGCAAGTGATACTAAAAATAATACTCCTTATCAAATCCCTGAGGATAATCCTTTTGTAAAAATCCCTGGAGCCAAAGGAGAAATTTTTGCCATTGGTTTTAGAAATCCTTGGAAGTTTAGCTTTGATCAGGAAACAGGAGATTTATACCTAAGTGACGTAGGAAATTATGATTGGGAAGAAGTTAACCTAGTCAAAAAAGGTGGGAACTATGGCTGGCCCTATAAAGAGGGACCCGTATGTTTTATTTTTCCTATCGATCAATCTTTAGCTGATCCTGAATGTGAAAGCTTGAGTCGTTACAACACCCCTCTCTATCACTATGGACATGTTGCCTTTAATAAAGAAGGTGGCAATGCAATCACTGGAGGTTACGTCTACCGAGGTAAAAAATATCTCAGTATGCAAGGCTACTATTTTTATGGTGACTGGACCAGTGGGCGTATCTGGACTCTAACTCATAATGTATATGGTGCAAGCAACCGTTTAATGTTTGAAACCAATCAGCAGATTTTTTCATTCTTTGAGGATTTAGACGGTGAACTTTATGTTACTACACTAGGTGGCATGATGTATCACCTTGTAGCAGAGGAATAATTTTTCTGGCTTACTGCCACTTTTCAGGAGTGCGCATTGCTTTTCGCAACCGCAATAAATATCTATCAAAGGTAGTGTCATACTGCTTCACTTTTTGTGTTTCATGATTCCAAAACCACAGCCCTGTTTTAGCATCGTCTTTGTGGATAAACCAATAATCCCCACCACCATTTGTACCCACCACCATATAAGTTTCTGGCCACGGTTCTTCATTTTTTCCAATGGTCATATCTTGAGCATATTTGCCTGCAAGTTTATTCTCTTTAAGAATATCTTTTAGATCTGTCCAGAGTACAGCATAATAAGGTAGAGTCTTTTTAATAAGACGCAGTTCATTACTGTTATTGATTAAAAAACTGCCATAGGCCTGTGGCAATGAGTAACCCAGTAAAGCCTCGAGTTTCTTGATGTCTTTTTCTTTCATGGAGACAATATAGCAGGTATCAAGTTCAGCACTACCCTGTACGAAGTTTGAGCGAAGCGTACAGTGGTTTGAGAAAAACGTAGTAAGAGAAACGCCATTCAGGACGCAGTTTATGGTTTTGCTTTGGTCTTAATGTCTCTTGAAAATGCTAAATATAGCTCGAGTTAATGGCACTTCTTCAAACTGTTTATAACCCGCCTTGAAATATGATAGGATTTCTGCGTGATTCCGCTCGTTGTTTTAGGTGATTATGCCTGGGATGTTCTTATTCGTACCAATAGCCAACTTTTACCCGGAGGTGACACCTTTGGCGAAGTCATGTTGGCTCCTGGAGGTAGTGCTGCTAACGTAGCAGTGTGGGCTCAGCGTTGTGGTTTAGAGACTACCTTTGTCGGGAAAATTGGGCGCGATAACTTTGGAGAACTTGCCGAGGATGATTTACGCGGTGAAAAGCTCAAGGCTTATTTTATTCATACCGATGCCCACTTAACGGGTTCTGTGGCAGTCTGGATTGACCAAATGGGTGAACGCTCTATGGTTTCGGGTAAAGGTGCTGACCATTATTTACTTCCTTCAGAATTGCCCGTGAAACTGCTCGAGTCCGCCAAGCATTTACATCTTAGTGCTTGGTCATTCTTTGCCAACCCACCCAGAACGGCAGCTATGCGGGCCGCTAGCATTGCCAACAAGAGCGGGGCAACCATTTCTTTTGATCCTGGCTCGTTTCAAATGATTGGCGAAATGGGGGTTAAGACTTTCTTAAAGTACACCCAAGATTTAGAACTAGACCTGCTTTTACCAAGCTATGATGAAGGTAAAATTTTAACGGGTGAAACTGAACCCAAACGCATCGCTGCCAAACTTGCAAATCTTTACCCCAATGCAGTCATCGCTCTCAAACTAGACGCAGATGGTTCTCTTATCTATGCAAAGGGTAAGGCTACTACTATTCCTGCTGGTAGCAATAATTTAATTGATGCTACTGGAGCCGGTGACTCTTATGCTGGAGCCTTTTTAGCCCGTTATCTATGCGGCGAAAGCGCTGTAAATTCTGCTAAATTTGCCACTAAAATTTCTGCTTGGGTGATTGAGCATTTAGGCGCAAGACCTAAAGCTGATAGGCCGTTACGAAAGCTACTTAAAAATTCTTAAATTGCATCGCCATAATTTGAAACTAATGATAGATGATACTTGCTATGACTCTCTGAGACTTGAAAACTGTTTTTGCTATGTTTTGTAGGGTGCGTAAAACGCAGTATGAAATTTGTGTACGAAGTTTGAGCGAATGCGTACCAGAATAGACATCTTGCGAAATAACGAGAGTGCAGACAGGACAAGGCTTAACGGTCATAAGTAAGGTTACAAATAGCAGCAATAAGGTGAAGCCTAAGTCCAAACCGCCTGCGTTTGTTGCGGTAAGTTTCCTTGAGAATACGAAAGATTTTGAGGTCACGGATGACATGTTCGATGGTGATGCGTAGGCTAGCGAGTTTAGAGTTTACCTTCTTTGCGGCTTTGCTCAGGGGTTTCTTAGGCGGTTTGCGCTGAGGAGTTTGGCTGTTGCTATGGAAATGTTGGAGTCCTTGATAGCCTCTATCACCCAAGACTTCACTGAGTTCATAAAACTGGATGTTGGAGCGTTTGAAGAGTTTGAAGTCATGCTCACGTCCTTTACCGACTAGAACATACAAGATTTTCTTGCGTTTTTTATCAATGACAACCTGTGCCTTCAAAGTATGTCGTTTTTTCTTACCTGAGTAGTACCTACGCTGTTTTTTTTAGGTCGTTCCATTGGGGTTTCAGCGACATCTATAATCACAATATCCCAATGACTTTCCTTGAGGGTTTTTCTACCTGGTAAGTGGAAATCTTTGCTTTTTAACAGCAGTTCCTCTGTTTTCGTGACAATCCCTTGGGCTGGGGACTCATGTATTCCCCAGTCTATGGACAATCTTAAAAGGCTTGGATACTCTCGCAGATACTGCAAGGTCATCAGCACTTTGTCTTCTGATAACAGCTTACTCTTGCGTCCTGCTGTTTTTCCAGCTTCGTATTCCTCGATCACTCTTACCATAAGTTTATAGACCTTGAACCTTACCCCAACCAGCCGTTTGAACCGCTTCTTATTCATCTTCTTCAGCCAAATATAACTACCCTGTTTTGTCTGCATCCCTTATAAAACGCTACTTCTGCTAATTTCGCAAGATGTCTAATGACAAGCTTTGCCAACAACACCGTTTTTTCTTGCTTCGACATTTTGGTGCGCGGTGCGCACCCTACGGTTTTTGCTCAACGTTTTACTTTTCAGCCAGTCTCTCCGATTGTGACAGATGAATAGTACGAAGTTTGAGTGATAGCATACCTGCCATTTTTCAGATTGTGACAGATGATACCTGCCATCATGATACCTGCCATAATTTTTCAGAAAGCTCATTTACTTCTTGTTGATATAACCGTTCGGCAATAAAGGTTCTAAGAACATATTTAGTCACTGGAGAAACAGGGAGTGTTTCTAAAGCTTCCTGGGGTTGAAAGAGTCCGAAATCTTGTCCTTCATGAAGCACAAGATTTTCTATGGGCACACCTAGGAAAACGAGGAAAATAGAAAATTGTGCCCCAGGCTGACGTGCAATAAGCCACAAACGTTTTTCTGTAACCTTGTACTCGATTTCTTCCCAAATCTCTCTTACCAAAGCCTCTTCACTGGTTTCCCCAACATCTACTGCGCCACCAAATAATGACCAAAGTCCTGGATGTGCAATATCAGGTTTATCGTCACGGTGTTGTAAAAGGACTTCTCCCTTAGCGTTATAAAGTAGTGCGCCAGCCAATTGTTTCATTACATTCTCCGCAAACGATCAATGCGTTCTTCAATTGGTGGATGGGTTGCAAACATAGTGCTAGCATTCAAACGACTTACAGGATTGGTAAAAAACATATGCTGCACACCTTCAGAAACCTGAAGTTTTTCCCCTTTGTAATCCCGCAATTTTTCTAGAGCACTGGCTAGACCTTCAGGGTTACGGGTAATGTATGCTCCTGTAGCATCAGCTAAAAATTCACGCTTGCGACTTACAGCCAAACGCAACAAAGTTGCCAAAATAGGTGCAAAAATAAGCAGGACTAGCAATAATAAATAAGCTATAGCCTGCGCTTGCCCACCTTCACGGTCACTATCTCGGCTACGCCTGGGCATCCCTCCATGACGAGAGCCTTGATAAAGTAAATCACGCAAAACAATAATTGCTCCCACCGTTGCAGCTAGCATAGACATAAAGCGAATATCATAGTTTTTAATATGGGCCATCTCATGGGCGATAACTCCCTCGAGTTCTTGCCTATCAAGCATTTGTAAAAGCCCTGTTGAAACTGCAATAGTTCCATGTTGGGGGTTGCGCCCAGTTGCAAAGGCATTTGGGGCTGGTGAATCAATCACATAAAGTTTCGGGTTGGGTACACCTGCACCAATGGCTACGGCTTCGGTGATATTGACCAAGTAACGGTTTTCCTCTAACGTGGCTGGCCGCGCCCTTGAAGCCGCCAGAGCAATCTGGTCACTAAACCAAAAGGCTACCAAATTCTGAACAGCTCCCACCCCAAAGGCAATAAGCATAAATATCCCAGAACTCTCTGGGTCAATGGCAATAGCTAGCAAATACCCTAAGGCAACCAGCAGGGCAAAAACAAAGAAACCCAAGAACATCGATGAGCGTATATTAGAGGCTTTCCAACTAAGCAAATCAATTCGCTTACCTGTAGCCTTGTCAATAAATTGATTGGGAAGCTGGTTCATAAGGTTGAAGGTTAAGAGTTGAAGATTAAATTAACCTTCAACCTCTAAGCTGCTTTTAGTTCTGGCTCGGCGCACCAAACGACACCTGCGGAGCCTGACGTTCGGTTTCTGGAATCTCTAAGAAAACTTGCTCTTTTTTGCCCATAGGACCCGCCAAGAGATTACCCGGAATGGTTTCAATGGCATTGTTATATTGCAGAACCGAGTCATTATAAAACTGGCGTGCGTAAGCAATTTTATTTTCAATACCAGAGAGTTCTTCTTGTAATACCCGAAAGTTTTCACTGGCTTTAAGCTCAGGGTAATTTTCAGCGACTGCGAACAATCTACCTAAGGCTCCTTGCATAGAATTGGCAGCTTGCGCCGATTCACCTACGCCTTTAGCATTGACCATGGCTTGTCTAGCCTTAGCCACTTCTTCAAAAATACCCTTCTCATGCGAGGCATAGCCCTTCACCGTTTCAACCAAATTGGGGACCAAATCATTACGTTTTTTAAGCTGTACATCAATCTGGCTCCAGGCATTTCCTACCCGATTTTCTAGGCTAATAATACGGTTATAAATGGAAACTGCAAAAAGAGCCAGAGCAATCAGAATAATTAAAACAACAAAACCCATACCCATGTCTTACCTCCTGGGTTCTAGTGTAGCCTACTCTTTAGCAAGCTATATCAAACAAAAGGTGGAGGTATGTACTGGTTATTAACAAGATGATACCCACTATTATGACGAATAACCAGACAAACCGCTATTTATAGAGTTATTGTTAAGCCATGTCTCTGTTAAGCCTAGTTCTTCTTTTTGCCTTGCTCTTTGGTGCGGGTTGGTCCTTTGGACGTTCACTTATATACCTTCCTGTTCTAATGTCCTTAGCACCCTTTATTTGGCATATTACCTTGCAATTACAAAGTAGACCAGCCTACTCTGAGTCTTTTAGGGTTCCTTTTGATGTTTATCTGGCTCTGGCCATTGGGTTAGGAGCTATTCTTTTGGTGATTGGCATGGTCTGGGGTCATATTTATCCCTCGAGCGTTTTTTTATTTCCCCTATTGTTTTTTATCGTTTATATGGGACCTTGGCAATATCTGGTAGGACAAACTTCAGTGCCACTTGAGTCCTCTCTAGAAAACCTTCTCTTTTTGACCCTTATTGCTAGCCTTGCCATTCTAAGTTACCTTTTACCCATGTTTCTAAAACTCATACCTGTACCACCTCTTCAACCTCCAACTTTAGATGGTGGATAAGTCGAGTACTTAGGGTAAACTATCCCCTATGCGACTCTTAACCCGCATCAGCGTATTTTGTATTGCTATTGGTCTAGTCATTGGCCTCTTTTTACGCGCACGAATAAAAAATCTTATTGGGCTTATTGGATTAAGTTTTCTACCCTGGCTTGTTCATTTAATCTATATTGCCCTATCAGTTTTAGATATCCCCCTCCCCCAGCTTGGCTTATTTATAGGAGCTAATCTGCTTGTGCTTCTAGGTATACTAGCTGTTTCCTGGAGTTCTATAAAAAAGCATCGTTTATGGCTAGCCTTTTTACCGATAGTACAAGGTTTCATCTACAGCCTCTCGCTATTATGGTTTATTCGGGTATTAGCTCTAGAAGGCTTAGGGCTTAATAGCCTAAGTTGGGTGGCTTATGCTGGAGCAGCATTGGTCATGAGTGGCATGTTACTAGGGTATATGTTTCGCTTACCTCTGCCTAAAATAGGGTCTTTAATCAATCGCCGTCCCAAATAACATCTTCACCACCCATCTGTTACACTAATAAGATGTTCAAAAGGATTATCTATCTCCTTACACTCCTTGTGGTGTTAGTAGGTTGTATTCCTATTCGCAGAAGCACCGCTACAGATACCCCAACTGAGCCTACATCTGCACCCATTGCCAAAGCCGAACCGATTCAGCCTATTTATGCACTTTCTCTAAAAGCTATTCCCAACCTTACGCTTATTGAACGCTTTGACCCTCCTGGGGCTGGGTCTAGTGTGGCTGGTACGATTGCAGCGCAGGCCAAAAATACAAATCTTTTTGGGGTCACGCTAACCAAAGTTGATTATGAAGTTTTTTTGCTCAACAAGGCCGTTTTTAGAGGCAGCATTGCTCCTAATATATTTGTAGAATCCAAAGATAACGTATCTTTAGACTTTCCCTTTAGTTCTTCTTTAGAAAAACAAAAAGACTTAATTAAAGCTATTGCCCAATCTATCACTGGAACTCCCCTAGCTTATCGCCTCGAGGGCTCCATGACCTTCACCTCACAGTCTTATGGGTTTACTACCGAAAAAGTGACCTTGCTTTTTGGAGACATGCTCTCTGAACAAAAACTCGAGGAACCGGCTATTGCTCTCAATGAATCCTCGAGCAATATCTATTCCTTAAGGGAAGACGTGCCGATTATTCGCACTGTCTTGGATATAAGCAATGAGGGTGATATTGGCTATTTTATTTCGGGAAAAGATATTACTCTTTATGTCAATGATATAAAAATGGCCGTTCAAGATATTTCGCCTTATCCCATTGCCGCCGGACAGGAAGGAAGTTTTGAAATTCTGTTCTATCCCGATGTGAATCAGCTTAATGATAATGCTTTAAGTATTTTACAAGAAGCCTTAAGTGGTGAACCCACCACCCTTAATGTCAAAGGTCTGCTCTCACTAGATGTACTAGGTGTAAATACCTATGAGATTCCCGATTGGGATATCAAAGGGAAAGTAAATCAGTAACCAATATCCTAATACCTTCAGTTGCCTTAACATTCGCTTCGTTGTGCTTATAACCAGATGTTTGTGCTACATCTCTTATGACGGCATGATACGCCCTGTTGAAGACTCTTATAACGGCATGATACGCCCTGCTAAATTATCTCCCTGAACCCAACCGCTTCACTTCTGCGTTTGAGTTCGGCTTTGAGCCTTACGGCCCAAGAAGCCTCGAGCTTGGGATCTGCCTCCAACATCCTTTTGGCCAAGTCTCTTGACTTTTCAATAATATCCCCATCTTGAGTCAAATCACCCAAAACTAAATCTGGCATTCCCGATTGACGTGTTCCGCGTATTTCACCAGGTCCACGAATTTCTAAATCTTTTTCGGCAATCACAAACCCATCGGTATATTTTTCAATAACTTCTAAGCGGTGTTGGGTTTTCTTGCTGCGGTCACCTGCAACCAAAATACAAAAACTTTCATGTTGTCCCCGCCCTACCCGCCCACGCAATTGATGAAGTTGTGAAAGTCCAAAACGTTCAGCATTTTCGATAATCATCACTGTAGCATTTGGAATATCAACCCCTACTTCAATCACTGTGGTTGAAACCAATAAATCCATATGATGATTGCGGAACTTATTCATCACTTCATCTTTTTCTTCGCCAGACATTTTACCATGCAACATTTCAATACGGCACTCAGTTGGCATAATTGCTTTTAAGTCTTCAAACATCTGCGTGGTAGAAACAATATTCTCTAAGGCTTCACTATCTTCAATTAGTGGTGTCACCAAATAAACCTGTCTACCCTTTTGAATTTCACCCCAGGCAAAGCGGTATACATCACGACGTTTAGAATCATTCACCAAGCGTGTCTTTATAGGTTGACGACCTGGTGGTAACTCATCAATAATTGAAAGTTCTAAATCACCATAATAAGTCAGGGCCAGTGAACGCGGTATAGGTGTTGCGCTCATCACTAAAACATCGGGCAGCCCTTGTAAAAGCTTGCGGCGTTGCTCAACACCAAAACGATGTTCTTCATCGATGATGGCTAGCCCCAGATTTTGAAAGGTTACACCGTCTTGAATAAGGGCGTGGGTTCCAATGGCTACATCAGCTTCAGCTAAGGCCACACGACTTCTGGCCCTCGCGTCTTTCTTTAGTCAGCATAGAACCCATCAGAAGTTCGCAGCGAACACCTAAGGGAAAAAGATACTGTGTAAGATTCAAGTAGTGTTGCCGAGCTAAAATTTCTGTGGGGGCCATCAGTGCTGCTTGAAAACCATTTTTGGCTGCAATATAAATAGCTGCTGCCGCAACAGCCGTTTTACCCGAGCCTACATCTCCTTGCAGAAGTCTAGCCATTTGACGCGGTTGTGACATATCTTCAAAAATTTCTTTGAGGGCTCGCTTTTGTGCGCCAGTCATCTTAAACGGTAGCCCTTTTTCAAAAGTTTCAATATCGTTTTGCCGAACCTTAAACTGCTTACCTAACAAGGTGGTATCTCGGTTAAGCAATATGCGAAGCTCGAGAAAGAAAAATTCATCAAACTTTAGCCTTCGGGTGGCACGCTGCAAGGTTTTTTCATCGGTGGGAAAATGAATCTCACGCACAGCTTCATCAAAGGAGCAAAGCGAATATTTTTCTAAAATACTTTTAGGCAAATGATCTGGTAATACCGATAGCACCTGTAATAGACGATGCACACTGCGGCGAATATAAGCTTGCGAAAGCCCTTGGGTGGTTGGATAGATGCCCACAATCCGGTCAGATGATAAAGACTCAGCTTCATCATCAATCTCGTGATGGCTTACATTGATTTCAATAAGTTTGCCTTTGCGTTTCACTTTCCCCGAAAGAATCATTTGTTGTCCAGGAAAAAGTTGTTTCTCTAACCAACCTTGATTAAACCAAACCGCAGTTAGCTTTCCACCATACTGATCTTCTAAAAAAGCTCGAATCACTACCATGCCAGTTCTGGCTTTTACAGCTTTGCGTCCGGTAATGGTTCCAATCACGGTTACGGTTTCTTGATCACTTAATGCACCAAAGTGAGGTAAGGCTCTGCGGTCTTCATAGCGGCGCGGATAGTAATAGAGCAACTCACGATAGCTCCGAATCCCAATCACTAAAAGTTTTTTTGCCGCCTGAGATCCTAAATCAATACGTTGCTGGCTCAATTCTTCATCAAGCACATCAATCCTTTTGATTTCTCCTTTAGCTAAATCATCAGTCTGGCTCGAGTCTTTGATTTGTTTTTCATTTGACTTTGTACTCACTTGGTCTGTTTGTTTTCTGGTCTCCTGCTCTGCTTTTTCAAGCAAAGCCAAGACCTGCTCGAGCCTATCCTTGCGCTCCTCAATAGAAAACTGTCCATATCCCTCTATCACTGCGAGAATATCTGCAAAAGGTTTGCCTACCGTGGTTACCAGTTTTTCAATACCCCCAACCACTGCAGTATCCTGACAACCCATACTTAGTTCTAGTAAGAGGGGTTTTTTGAGCCTTTCACGCAGTTCTGCCTTATTCATGACTTAAAAACCTCTACAAAGGGTATCCCAGAGGTCAAAATATACTTTCTCACGACACTCAGTTTACACACCATCAGCCAAAAGCACATCGTTTAGATACTGTTTTGCGCCCAAATCATACTACTGCTTGTATGTGTAGCGGAAGTTGTACTATACAACCAAAATAGACTTCTGGAGAAAAAATAACCTAGGAATACGCAAAACTGTGTGATAACATACGGGGGCCAAAACTATGGGAAGTGGTATCCTTTGAGCCATAGTCATTGCCCAAGCAAAGACTTTTCTCGAGGTTGGATACAACTTCAGTTTGGAGGGGAACATACAAATTTTAATTGCGTATAACCCCATAGGTTGCACTGTTATAGGAACAGTGCGGAGTCTCATTTCAATAGGAGGAAAGGGAGGAGATGATCGATTTGCAAAAAGCGAATCTCACTAAACTTAGTCCCACAAGAGGGATTAAAGGTTTGGTCATTTCTATCACGTTGCTACTCGCATTTGCACAAAGTGTATTTGCACAGCAACAATACGTAGTCGATTTGCCATCTACTGTTTCACAGACGATCCAAATCAACTCAACCGTCAATCAACAAAGAGGCGATACATTAATTGTTCGCAACCTGTTCGATCAAGAAATTGGCAGGTATCGCGTTGAAGCCATTAACAATTTAGATGCTGCTGGAACCGCATGGTTAACCATTGGCTCTTATTCAGGCTTCATTCGCACAGATACTGATGACAATCGTGACTTTGTTGAAATCCGCACGATCTGCCCACAAAATTACTCAGGTAATCTTAATGGGATCATCCGTATTACTGTAGTTGACCCTGCTGCTCTAGCAACAACACAGGATGTTCCTGTAACTGTGTATTGTGCTCAAACACAAACCTTCCAGATGCCTGTTGGACCACAAGGTCCTGCTGGTCCACAAGGTCCTGTTGGTCCACAAGGTCCTGTTGGTACTGCTGGTCCTGTCGGTCCTGTTGGTGCTACTGGTGTAGGAACTCCTGGTCCTCAGGGTCCTGCTGGTCCTATCGGTCCTGTTGGTCCTGCTGGTTCCAATGGTGTTGACGGTGCTTCTGGTCCTATGGGTCCTGCTGGTCCTATCGGTCCCGTTGGTCCTGCTGGTTCCAATGGTGTTGACGGTGCTTCTGGTCCTATGGGTCCTGTCGGTCCTGTTGGCGCAACTGGTCCTGCTGGCCCACAAGGTCCTGCTGGAATTAGTTGTTGGGATAGAAACCGCGATGGTGCAGCCAACGCTAATGAAGATTTAAATGGCGACGGCGAATATGATGCACTTGATTGCATTGGTCCTATGGGTCCTCAAGGTCCTGTAGGTGCTACTGGTGCTACTGGTCCTGTAGGTGCTAATGGTGGTCCTGGTCCTGTTGGTCCAGTCGGTCCTGTTGGTGCAACTGGTGCAACTGGTGCAACTGGTAATGATGGTGCTTCTGGTCCTATGGGTCCTGTCGGTCCTGTAGGCGCAACTGGTGCTCCTGGTTCTAATGGTGTCGACGGTGCTACTGGTCCTATGGGTCCTGTTGGTCCTGTTGGTGCTACTGGCGGAACTGGTCCCGTTGGTCCTGTTGGTGCTACTGGTGCTACTGGTCCTGTAGGTGCTACTGGTCCTGTAGGTGCTACTGGCGCAACTGGTGCTACTGGTAATACTGGTGTTTCATGCTGGGATAGAAACCGTAATGGTGCTATTGATGCTAATGAAGATTTAAACGGCGACGGCGAATATGATGCCCTTGATTGCATTGGTCCTATGGGTCCTGTAGGTGCTACTGGTGCTACTGGTCCTGTAGGTGCTACTGGCGCTAATGGTGGTCCTGGTCCTGTTGGTGCTACTGGTGCAGTCGGTCCTGTAGGCGCAACTGGTGCTCCTGGTTCTAATGGTGTCGACGGTGCTACTGGTCCTATGGGTCCTGTTGGTCCTGTAGGTGCTACTGGCGGAACTGGTCCTGTTGGTCCCGTTGGTCCAGTCGGTCCTGTTGGTGCAACTGGTGCAACTGGTGCAACTGGTAATGATGGTGCTTCTGGTCCTATGGGTCCTGTCGGTCCTGTAGGCGCAACTGGTGCTCCTGGTTCTAATGGTGTCGACGGTGCTACTGGTCCTATGGGTCCTGTTGGTCCTGTTGGTCCCGTTGGTCCTGTTGGTGCAACTGGTGCAACTGGTGCAACTGGTGCAACTGGTAATGATGGTGCTTCTGGTCCTATGGGTCCTGTTGGTGCTACTGGCGGAACTGGTCCTGTTGGTCCCGTTGGTCCTGTTGGTGCTACTGGTGCTACTGGTCCTGTAGGTGCTACTGGCGCAACTGGTGCTACTGGTAATACTGGTGTTTCATGCTGGGATAGAAACCGTAATGGTGCTATCGATGCTAATGAAGATTTAAATGGCGACGGCGAATATGATGCCCTTGATTGCATTGGTCCTATGGGTCCTGTAGGTGCTACTGGTCCTGTCGGCGCAACTGGTGCTAACGGCGGTCCTGGTCCTGTAGGTCCTGTAGGTGCTACTGGTGCTCCTGGTGCTAACGGCGGTCCTGGTCCTGTAGGTGCTACTGGTGCTAACGGTGGTCCTGGTCCTGTTGGTCCTATGGGTCCTGTTGGTCCTGTTGGCGCAACTGGCGGTACTGGTCCTGTTGGTCCTGTAGGTGCTCCTGGTTCTAATGGTGGTCCTGGTCCTGTTGGTCCAGTCGGTCCTGTTGGTGCAACTGGCGGTACTGGTCCTGTTGGTCCTCAAGGTCCTCAGGGTGTTGCTGGCGTAAGCTGCTGGGATAGAAACCGTAACGGTTACCCAGATCCTGAAGAAGATATGAATGGTGACGGTTCACTTGATGCGCTTGATTGCGTAGGCTCTAATGGTGCTAATGGTGCAACTGGTCCTGTCGGTCCTGTTGGTCCTGTTGGCGCAACTGGTGCTAATGGTGGTCCTGGTCCAGTTGGTCCTATGGGTCCTGCCGGTTCTAATGGTTCTAACGGTGCTGTTGGTCCAGTCGGTGCTGTTGGCCCAGTTGGTCCTGTTGGTGCAAATGGTGCTTCTGGTCCTATTGGTCCAGTTGGTCCAGTTGGTCCAGTTGGTCCTATCGGCCCTATGGGTCCTCAAGGTGCTACTGGTTTGGTTGAAGAACCTTACTACAGCTTTGTCACTGCTTTCTATCGCTTCTGCACGGAATACACTGGTCAGGCTAACAGTGCCTATGTTGCTCAACTCGAGCAGCAAGTCGCTGACCTCAAGGCACAGTTGGCTCAATATCAGAGCTGCACTGTAACTTGCAATCAGCCTGTACAAGTCACTCCTACAGAATCTACTGACGGCAAGTAAACTCTTTCTAAAATAAAAACAGGCGGTCATTTGACCGCCTGTTTTTTTGTTTGTGTGTTTTGATGCTTTTAAGCCTACAGAATCTTACTCCTCGCCTGAGTCCTTGGCCATCGTCATCAGCCTCTCCACTACACTTCTATCCTCTAAAGTGCTGGTATCCCCAGTAGCCTCTTGTCCTGAGGCTATATTCCGCAAAAGTCTACGCATAATTTTCCCACTTCTCGTTTTAGGCAGCGCGTCCGTAAATTGAATTGCGTCTGGTCTGGCAATCGCCCCAATTTCTTTTGTGACATGCTTGCGGAGTTCTTCGCGCAATTCAGGTGTGCCTTCACGGCCACTTTCTAAAGTTACAAATGCAACAATTGCTTGGCCCTTTAGTTCATCAGGTCTGCCAACCACAGCAGCCTCAGCTACCGCTTCATGCGAAACCAGGGCAGATTCAACTTCCATTGTGCCAAGACGATGACCTGAAACATTGACCACATCATCTACCCTACCCATAATCCAAAAATAACCATCTTCATCACGGCGGGCTCCGTCACCAGCAAAATACACATGTGGAATTTCGCCCCAATACTGATTTCTGTACCGGTCATCATCGCCGTAAACTGTTCGTAGCATTGCAGGCCACGGGCGTTTAATAACTAAATATCCACCTTCATTTGCGCCTTGCTCATGCCCTTCTACATCTACAATGGCTGGCTCAACACCAAAGAAAGGTACACCCGCACTGCCGGGTTTAGCATCATGTACACCAGGCAAGGTGGTAATCATCACTCCGCCAGTTTCAGTTTGCCACCAAGTATCTATAATCGGGCACTTGTCGCCACCAATTACACGGCGATACCACATCCAAGCTTCGGGGTTAATAGGTTCACCCACTGTGCCAATCAAGCGCAAGGAAGATAAGTCAAACTTATTGGGGTGTTCTTCACCCAATTTCATAAAAGAACGAATTGCCGTAGGGGCAGTATAAAAAATAGTGGCATTATATTTATCAACCAGTTCCCAGAAGCGACCTGGATGAGGATGTGTTGGCACACCTTCATACATAATCTGAGTTGCACCATTACTCATTGATCCGTAGACAATATAGCTATGTCCGGTAACCCAACCCACATCGGCAGTACACCAGTACACATCATTCGGTTGAATATCAAAAACATATTTGTAGCTCAAGTAGGTATAGGTTTGGTAACCACCTGTAGTATGCAAGACACCCTTGGGCTTTCCTGTTGAACCAGAGGTATACAAAATAAACAAAGGATGTTCTGAATCAAGGGGTTCTGCCGGGCATTCGGGAGAAGCATGGCGCATCAAGTCGTGATACCAGAAGTCTCGTCCGGTATTCATATTCACATCATTTTTTCCACGCTGGACAACCAGCACTGTCTCTACTGTAGAACACTGCTGCAAGGCTTCATCAACCACCGGCTTTAGCGGGAAAACAGCCCCACGGCGAAACCCACCATCGGCAGTAATCACCGCTTTGGCTTTTGCATCATTAACACGGTCAGCGAGGGCCTGAGCAGAAAAACCCCCAAAAACCACCGAGTGTGTAGCCCCAATGCGGGCACAGGCCAGCATTGCTACAGCCGCTTCAGGAATCATAGGCATGTAGATAGCTACACGGTCACCCTTTTGAATCCCTTTGGATTTTAAGACATTAGCAAATTTGGAGACTTCACACAGCATGTCACGGTAAGTAATAGTGCGGGTATCTCCCGGCTCTCCTTCCCAGTAGAAAGCGACTTTATTACCACGCCCCTGAGCGACTTGATGATCAAGGCAGTTATAGGAGATATTGGTTTTGCCACCTATAAACCATTTAGTAAAGGGTTCATTCCATTCCTGAACTGCATCCCATTTTTGAAACCAGTACTGTTCACTAGCTGCATTGCTCCAGAAGGTATCAGGGTCATCTAAAGATTGGCGGTAGAGGGTTTGATACTGCTCGAGCGTATTTAGCTTTGCTTTGTCTCTAAACCCGTCCGAGGGTGAAAAGCGGCGGGATTCTTGCAAAATTGATTCGATATTTGACATCATTCCTCCAGTAGTATGTTATTAGGTAGAATAACGCAGAAATCTCACCAGATTCAATGACAAGCTATAAGCATCGCTTTTGAGGCTGAAGTACACCACTAATCCGAGCCCTTAAAGAACTCGGGTACAGAAAATCAAGACAAGTAGCTTACTGGGCAAGTGCAGTAAAGGCAATCTCGAGCTTAATCTCATCTTCTACACTGGCCACCATAGGCACTCTTGGAATGGAAAGTGCATAGTCAGCGTGAAGAATAGTCGTTGAGCCTAACCCTTGAAGTTCTGTTTCTGAAACCAACGTTACAGCTACCTCAAAGGTTTCTTCATTAGAGATACCATGAATAGTTAAGTTACCTACCATCTGTATATTAAAGGTATCTCCAACTGCTACTGTTTCTGGAAACCCAGTGATACTGACTGGCTCAAAGGTAATAAACTGAAATTCGTCCTTGCTTGCTTCTAGAATACGATTTTGAATTTGACCATTGCGGCGGTTATCGTCGGTAGCCAGTTCTCGAGCATTTACTATAATAGTTCCGACTGTTGTGGCTGCTGGGTTAGCCAAATCAAACTGAATATCGCCAGTTACATCAGTGGTTGTACCAATCACGGTTTTATCTTGCCCTAACAATACTTCTTGAATATAAAACCGTGCCTCTGAGCCTTCGGATAAGCTAAAGGTGGTTTGCGCTTGTGCCAAAACTGCAACGATTCCCAAAATAATAAGAGCAACTACTTTTTTCATATTGACCTCAACCAAAAGAATTATTTACCTAAAGGTAGACTATATTATCCTGACAGAGAATTGTTTAGGTATGGTGTGGAAAGAAGTCTTTAACCGATGGTAGAAGAGTCTTTAACAGGAGGTATTATCTCATTATTGAGGTGTTAAGCATGACGGCATGATACGCCCTGTTAAAGACTCTATGTCAACGAATCGTTAATATAGGGCTTAATAACGAAAAAATATGAGGGTTAGAGATTTCTAAATAACTATAAGGCCATAAGTTAAAATGCTTTATGGCTACTTTTCAACACAACACTGTTGATTTTTATTACCTCGAGCGTTCCTCGGGAATTCCAGTTATCTTTCAGCACGGTATGGGCGGAAACGCCAAGCGGGTTACGCAAACCTTGTCAAAGCCTGAATTTAGGCTTTTATCCTTTGATTTTCGTGGTCATGGAAAAACCTCGAGCATTGGTTCTGTACACAAACTCAACTTTACAAGCTTTGCTGATGATGTGATTGCCTTTATGGATTTTCTAGGACTCGAGCAAGCCTTTATAGGTGGAAATTCAATGGGCGCAGGCGTAAGCCTCAATCTAGTTTTGCGTTATCCTGAACGGGTTAAAGGTTTAATTTTACTCAGACCTGCGTGGTTAGATTATCCACACCCTGAGAATCTCGAGGTCTATACCATCATCATAGATTTGATTCGTCAACACCGCAATAAAAAAGGTAAAGCCATTTTTAAAAAAAGTGAGCTTTACCTAAATATCCGACGGGAATCCGAACATGCGGCTACAACCTTGCTGGCTGAATTTGATAATTTGAATGGTGCTGAACAGTTTGCGATACGTGAATCGTTTGTAAGTCAGGCTCCTTTGGAGAGTCTCAAGTCCTTGCAAGCAATAAACATCTCTACTTTAGTGATGGGGCAAGAACGTGATCATACTCATCCTTTAGAATTTGCAAAAACCTTAGCAAATGCAATTCCAAAGGCGCAGTTTAAGCAATTGACCTCAAATGCTGTAAATGCAGAGCAATATGCAAAAGAATTACAAAGTTATATGAATCAATTTGCGTGTATGCAATAAATCTGTTTTATACTGGGTTATGCAAATTAAACCCAGTATTCTTAAAAAAGTGGATGGGCTCTTTAAGGCCTATAACAAACCTGACGTTCCAGGTTGTGCAGTAGGAATTATTCACAGGGGAAAACTGATTTATAAAAAAGGGTTTGGTAGTGCCAATCTCGAGTACACTATTCCCATTTCACCCAGTACCGTTTTTGATATTGCTTCAATATCCAAACAATTCACTGCTGCTTGCGCTCTAGTTCTCGAGTATCAGGGTAAACTATCGCTTCAAGATGATATACGCAAGTATCTTCCAGAACTTAGATACAAACAAAAAATTACACCTTTGCATCTCATCCATCACACCAGTGGCATTCCTGATTATTGTGAGCTTATGGGTTTGGCGGGGATGCCTTTTTACAATGATTACTCAGAAGCTCAAATTATAGAATTGATTGCAAAGCAGCCCCTTAATTTCAAACCTGGAGAAGAGCATCTCTACAACAATTCCGGTTATTTTCTACTTGCCGAAATTATCGCTCGAGTATCAGGAAAGAGTCTGAACGTATTTGCTACAGAACATATATTTAAACCCCTCAAGATGAACCATACCCAGTTTTATGATGACCATACTCGTATTATCAAGAATCGCGCCATTGGCTATTCCCCAACAAAACAGGGGTTTGCTATTGAACATTACAAGTTGGACATAGTAGGAGATGGAGCAATTCATACCACTATTGAAGATTTGTTCTTGTGGGACAAGAACTTCTATAAAAATAAGTTGATAGGTGGACAAGAATTTATAAACCGCTTTCTTACTCCAGGAAAGCTTAATTCAGGAGAAAGTACCAATTATGCTTTTGGACTTAATATACTGAATTATCAAAACCAGAAAATTATTTTCCATAATGGTAGTTGGGCAGGATTTACCAGTGAATTTACACAACTGCCTGAGCATAGATTTTCTGCTATTATTCTTACAAATCGCAATGACTATGATTATCTCAAATTCTTCGAGAATAATACGATTGCTTTTTCCAAAGCTATTTGAACCCTCTAAGCCTCGAGTTCAAGTCCCAGAAAAACCATCACTTAAACCTTTTAAGACTTCGCTAAAAACGCTTAAAAATTATATAGGTCATTACTACAACAAACAACTCAACATTACCTATACTTTGAGTTTGACTGATAAAAACCTGACCCTTAAACTTCCTTATGCAAAAGAAGGATTCATACTTCAATCGCTTGAAAAAGATGTCTTTAAGCACGACAGTGGACTCGAGCTGCGTTTTCAAGGCAACAAGCTAGGACAAATAACTGGTTTTGCAATCCCTGGATACCGTACTAGAAACATCAAATTCAAAAAACTAGCGGCTAAGTAATCTGACTCAAAAACTTTCTTACCCGCACTGCCACCTGCGGAAACTCAATCAGAAACGAATCATGCCCGTGCGGTGAATTGATACGAGCGTACTGGGCATTGGGTAAATACTCCATCAATTCTTTTTGCTCGGTTTCAGGATAAAGCACATCACTATTGATTCCCATAACCAGAGCAGGCATCTTCATATTGCGTAAAACCTCAGAAAGTTTTCCACGCCCTTCGCTTATATCATGGTCATCCATAGCCCTTGTAATATAAATATATGTATTGGCATCAAAACGCTTGACTAGTTTCACACCCTGATAAGATAAATACGATTCAATTTCAAAACTTACATCGGTGAGTTCTTTGGTTTTATTGACACGCTGGCGACCAAACTTGGCTTCTAAAGATTCAAAACTGCGGTAAGTCAACATGGCAATGGCTCTGGCTAAACCAAGGCCTGTTTCGGGTTGCTGGTCAAGAGGATAATTTCCGTTTTGCCAAGCTGGGTCACTCATGATAGAACGCCGTGCCACTTCGTTAAGTCCAATCGCCCAGGCTGAATGGTTTGCGCCGATGGCAATAGGAATAATCGAACGTACCCGCTCGGGGTACATAACTGCCCACTCTAAAACTTGCATTCCACCCATTGAGCCGCCAAGTATAGATTTGAATGACTCAATGCCAAGTGCGTCCATCAAATGTTTTTGCACTTCAACAACATCACGCATGGTGTAGCGTGGAAAGGATAAACGGTAAGGCTGATTAGTTGCGGGGTTTAAGCTAGAAGGTCCAGTGGTTCCATAGCAGCCACCTAAGATATTGCAGCACACCACAAAATACTTATCAGTATCAACAGGCTTTCCAGGACCAATAAGCGGGTCCCACCAACCTGGAACCCCTTCGCCGTTATAAACACCTGCTGCGTGCGCCGAACCTGTAAGTGCATGACAAATTAAAATAGCATTGTCTTTAGTGGCGTTAAGTTCACCATATGTTTCATAGTTAATGGCGATTTTCTCTAAGGTCTCACCATAATGAAGTTTCAAGGGCTGGGTAAGCTCGAGGGTTTGGACAACAACTTTACCAACGCTGCCAGCACTCTCTGATTCAGTACGAGCCAAAAGCGCAGCATGGTCTCCCCAGGTTTCGTGTACCAGTGTTCTTGTAAGCATAAATATCAATTAAAGATTAAAGGTTGAAGATTGAAAATTAAAATCAATCTTGAATCTTGAATCTTTAACCTTTAATCACTTCCCTTACCAGTGCTTGTGCAAAATCCTCTTTCAAATCTTTTACACTCTCGAGTCCTACACTTAACCGAATTAATTCTGGCGTTACACCCGCAGCACGCTTGGCTTCTTCGCTCATGCCTGCATGAGTTGTCGTCCAGCATTTAATCACTACAGTTTTTGCATCACCAATATTGGCAAGATGCGAAGCTAGTTTGACATTGTTTAAAAAAGCATGAGCAGTTTCGACATCTACAGCTTCAAAACTTAACACCGCACCATAACCATTGACTAGAACTTTCTTGGCAATTTCGTGCGATGGATGAGATGCTAAGCCTGCATAGATAACACGCTTAACACTAGGATGCTGTTCTAACCACTTGGCGAGTTCTAAAGCACTGTCACACATGCGCTGTACTCTGAGTGACAAGGTTTCTAAACCCTGCAAACCAAGTGAAGCTGCATAGGGTGAAAGTGTCATGCCCATAGTAAAAAGACCCAAATCCCAGGCTCGGCTGGTAAAAGCGGTGTCGCCAGCTTTATCTATATAAGTTTTCCCACGCACATCTGGTTTTTGAAAAGCAGGAAATTTGGGGCTGTTCCAATTAAAGGTTCCAGCATCAATGAGTGCCCCAGCAATAAAGGTTCCGTGTCCACCAATCCACTTGGTAGCCGATTGCATAACTATGTCAGCTCCAAACTTTATTGGCTGACAAATATAGCCCCCACAACCCCAAGTGTTATCAACAATTAGTGGGACACCTTTGGCATGGGCAATATCGGCAATACTTTGAAGGTCTGGTACGGTGCAACTTGGATTAGCAATGGTTTCTAACCACACACCAACCGTGTTGTCATCAATGGCTGCTTCTATTGCCTTCGGTGTGGGTTCTACGGCAATAAAATTGCAACCCCAAGGCTCGAGTATTTTCCTTGCTACCGAAAAGGTTCCACCAAAGAGTTCACGCGACACTACAAAATTTGTGCCAGGTCTGGCTAGAACAAAAAGAGCAGTAGTGGTAGCAGCCTGACCCGAACTAAACCCAACACCAGCTTTTCCAGCCTCGAGGGCTACCATACGTTTTACAAAAGCATCGACTGTTGGGTTGTGCATCCGCCCATACTGATTACCTTTTTCATTGCCAGCAAAAACATCAGCCGCATGTTGGGCAGAATCAAAGGTGAAACTGCTAGTAGCATAAATCGGAACAGCTCTCGAGCGTGTTTCATCAACAGATTCTTGACCAGCGTGAAGCTGTAGGGTTTCAAAATCGTAATCAGACATGTATAGCCATCGGCTTTCAGCTCTCAACTCTCAGCAAAGAGTCTTGCTTTGAGCCATCGGCAATAAATTGAGTTTGTACATTATTTAAGACTTGTTCTGTGGTTTGAATGGTGGCATATTCACCTTGCAAATTGGCTAGAGATAATTCGTGAACCCGCTCTGCCTTAACCCATTGACCTGATAAAAGCTGCTTATCAAAAGTTGCGGTAACATCTGAAACGACAATAGTATCAAAGCCTAAATTTCCAGCTACCCTAGCTGTTGCTTCTACTGAGTTATTGATAATCACGCCAGTTATCACCAGGTGATGATACCCTCTATCACGCAAATACATTTCCAAATCTGTACCAATAAAAGCACAGTTGACATTTTTTTGCACGACTTTTTCATTAGCTAAGGGCATGACTTCTTTCTTAAATTCACAACCTTCTTGATTGGGACGATATGTAGAGCTGGGCTCAGTAGATACATGCTGAATGTGAATAATGAGCAATTCCTGCTCACGCCAATGCAACAGCAGCTTGGCAATATTTTTTTCAGCATCAAGATTATTCCGCTTACCCCAGCTAGGGTGGTCAATGGCTTTTTGCACATCAATAATAACGAGTACAGGTTGCTGCATGACTGCATCTCTTTTCTATAAACTTTTAGTGACGAGTGACGAGGGGTGAGTGAACAGTCAAAACCTTTACGCTCATCACTCATCACTCATCACTCGCCACTCATCACTTATTTAATGTAACTAAGTTGGCGAGCTGCTTCAATGGCCTGAGCAAAATCTTCAATGATGTCATCAATATGCTCAATGCCTACTGATACACGCACTTGCCCAGGTGTAACACCTGCGGTTTTGAGCCCTGCTTCATCAAGCTGTGAATGTGTAGTTGAGGCTGGGTGTGTCACAGAAGTTTTTGCGTCACCAAGGTTGACTAAGCGTGAAGAAAGTTTGACAGCATTTAAGAAAGCCTTGCCTGCTTCTTTGCCACCGTTAAGTTCAAAGGTCAAGATAGACCCAGCACCTTTAGAAAAATACTTCTTAACACGGTCATGATAAGGGCTACTGGTTAAGCTTGGGTGATGGGTAGCAGTAACACTGGGTTGCTGGGTAAGCCATTGTGCAAGTTTTTCAGTATTTTCAATATGCTTATCACCGCGTAAAGAAAGTGTTTCTAAACCTTGCAAAAATAAAAAGGCATTTTGTGGCGCAAGTGCCATACCAAGGTCACGTAAACCTTCAACCCTGGCACGAATAATAAAGGCGATATTGCCAAATGGGCCTTTCTTGCCAAACACGTCACCAAAGACTAAACCGTGATAGCTAGGACTTGGTGTGGTGAAGGCTGGATAGCGTCCGCTGGTCCAATCAAAAGTTCCTGCGTCTACAATCAGTCCACCAATGCCTGTGCCGTGACCATTGATCCACTTGGTTGCCGAGTGAATAACCACATCTGCACCATGTTCAATCGGGCGGTACAGATAACCACCCATCCCTGATGTGTTATCTACCAGTACAGCGACACCCTTGTCGTGAGCAACTTTGGCAATGGCAGGTAAATCAAGCAAAGCTAAAGAAGGGTTAGGAATAGATTCTACAAACACAGCTTTGGTTTTGTCATCAATGAGGGCTGCAAATTCTTCAGGTTTATCAGCAGGTGAAGTAAATTTGACCGTAATACCAAGTTTGGGCAAGGTGTTCTTGAACATATTCAAGCTGCCGCCATATAGATTTGGTGAAGCCACAATGTTATCGCCCGCTTCAGCGATATTGGTAATGGCCAAAAATTCGGCAGCGTGACCCGATGACACCGCGAGCGCAGCCACACCACCCTCGAGAGCTGCAATACGTTTCTCCAACACATCATTGGTGGGGTTCATAATGCGAGTGTAGATATTGCCAAACTCTTGCAGCGCAAAAAGACGTGCACCATGATCTGCATTATCAAAGGTATAGGCAGTAGTTTGGTAAATCGGTACAGCACGTGATTTGGTTGTAGGGTCAGCTTGTTCTTGTCCAGCGTGGATTTGTAAAGTTTCAAAACGATATGGCATATAGTTTCCTCCAAAAATGAATTAAGTGTGAATTGGTTTTTTTATTTTTACTTTTTGAGTAAAGAGTAAAGATTGAAAAGTGAAGATTAGAAACAATCTTTACTCAAACTAGCGGTCTCCGCTACAGCACTAAGCATCGTACTTAGGTTGCTGCAAACCGCTACTGCATTCGCTGATTTTGCTGAATTTCCTTTTGAGTACACACAAGCACCCTCCTTATCTTTCCGCAGGCGCACTACCGTAGTTTTGCCTCGGTCTGGAGGAAGCACCCACCTATATGAAGGTTGGTTGCTGCAACGTCTTTGGGCCAGATCCCTCGGTTGCTCTTGATAAGCCTGCTTTCGCAGTAAAGCGTAGTAAATCATACTTTCTTTGAAAATTCAAGGGATTTGCTATAATAGGGCTATGTTAGGGTTAAGAAAATTAACTGTAAGTGAGTTCAAAATCATGTTTGAGACAGGCATTCTTAAAGAGGATGAGAGACTCGAGCTACTAGACGGGGAGATTCGGGTTATGCAGCCAATTGGCAAAAAACACATGGGCATAACTAACCGTTTTTCACATATGATGAATAACTTGCTTGTTGGCAAAGCCATCGTGAGTACCCAGAATGCAATTAGCTTAAGCATAGATGATGCTCCACAGCCTGATGTTGCTATTTTGAAATATCGTGAGGACTTTTATTTTGATAAAGATGCAAGTTCTGAAGATGTACTACTCATTATCGAAGTCGCTGATACAACCCTCGAGTATGACCGCAACCAGAAATTGGCAAAATATGCAGAAGCAAACATTCCAGAAGTCTGGATTGTAAACTTAAAAGACAGCGTCATAGAAGTTTATAGAGAACCAAGCGGTAATATCTATATGCTTCGCTTAATTGTTAAACAGGGTCAAGGCCTTTCGCCGTTAGCATTCCCAGAAATAGAACGTGTGTGGTGGTAGATTAACAGCTATGTTGCAAAGCCTTCAGGCATTGTCAGCCCATGATCTTGTACACACAAACGCTTGATATCTTCTGCATAGTCAGGATACTGCTTTAATAACTCAGAAGCTATACCTGCTTCAAAGCCTTTGCTGGTAAACCCTGGAGTCATTGTGCAACCAAAGAGTGAATATCGCCCACCAGGTAACATATATCCTGCTTGCCAGACCCCCGCAGGAATGATGTATTGAACATGTTGACCCTCGAGTATCTTGCTACCCAGAATAATCTCTTGACCTCTTCCATCAGGAAAAAGCAAAACCAGTTTGAGTGGGTCGCCGCCATAAAAATGCCAAATATCGTCATGAGGCAATTTGTGGAAACAGAAAAAACTCTTGGGTTCGTCCGCATATAAACCAATCATGGCTGTACCTATAGGCTCACCATTAGAGAGATTTTCCTGTGAACGGTAGGTGCTCGTGAAAAGGGTTCCCTCAACGGGTAAGAGTTGTAAATTGCAATGTTCGATAACAGTTTTAGTATCAGGATGCACGGGACACCTCAGTGGAATTCAAGATGAAGGGAACACAAAGTTTTGTCAGTATACCCACTGGGTAATCCCATAAAAAGGGTTTACACAACAATTTAATGCTTGCTTTTGATTAAATATAAACTATGGCTAAAGTGAGTGAGTTGTTGAATCTAAAAAACCGTGTGGCGTTGGTGACAGGCTCGAGTAGTGGTATTGGTGTGGGCATCGCCAAACGCTTACATGAAGCTGGTGCAAGTGTTGTGCTGCATTGCAATAGTAACCATGCAGGCGCAGAAGCTGTTGCCAAAGAACTCAAAGAGCGCGTTCACATCGTTCAAGGTGATGTGCAGCGTGACGCAGAACGTTTGTGTGCTGAAGTTGTGGCGACCTTTGGAAGACTCGATGCACTTGTCAATAATGCAGGTATTCAACCTATTAAGCCACTGCTTGAGCAAACCCCAAAAGACATTCAAGAAATGCTGCGAGTAAATGTGGAAGGTGTTATCACGCTAACTCAAATAGCCGCCAAACATATGATTCAACAGGGGCAGGGTGGGGCAATTGTGAATATCTCTTCGATAGAGGGCTTACAACCAGCTTTTTTGCATAGTCATTACAATGCTTCCAAGGCTGCCGTTTTGATGCACACCAAAGCAGCAGCACTCGAGCTTGGTAAATACAATATCCGAGTCAATGCTGTAGCACCAGGGCTGATTGATAAAGATGGTTTAAGTGATGCTTGGCCAGAAGGTGTAACTCGTTGGCAAGCAGCGTGTCCACTGGGTAGGCTGGGCACACCTGAAGATATTGGTGACGCAGTTTTATTTTTGATTTCGGATATGGCGCAGTGGATTACGGGGGCTACGTTGGTGGTGGATGGTGGGGTGCTGACGAATAATACTTGGTAGAAATTATTCATTGGAGCTGTTATCTATGAACTACTGGACAAAATATCATGTTAATGCTAGTATTAACATGTGAAGCTTCGTATTCGTTATGCTTTTCACCCTGATAACTTCAATGCTAAGAATTCACGCTTGATAGAAGACTTACAAAATCTTTCTGTCGAAGCCATTGTTGCAGCTATCAAAATGATAGGTGACTTCTATGAATTTGGACTCGAGTCTCGCTATGTCAAAAAGTTGCAAGGTTTGCCCGTATGGGAACTCAAAACTCAGTCTCGAGGTGGCATAAAAGGTGGCACGAGAGTTTACTTTTTTGTCTCAGGTAATGATGCTGTATTTGTTAATTGTGAAGTCAAAGATGAAGATGCTCCTAGCACAAGCAAGCTAAAAGAAGTTGCACAAATCGCAGTTGCTCACACTAAAGGTATCAGCATTTGGAAAGGAGAATGATATGAAAACTGATCTGAAACACAAACACAAAATTCCGGAAATGGAAGAGCTACTCAATTTGCTAACTGATGAGGAAATCGAAACAGGCATTATAAAACCTCGCTTTGAATCAAAGGGTAAGAGAAAGAGTTTTGAAGAGTTCAAGGCAAATCTCGAGGAAGCGATTGTTGTCAAACATGTGACAGAAGCCCTCGAGCAAGCCCGCAAAGAAAAGAATCTAACACTCGAAGAAGTGGGGCAGCGTGTGGGGGTGTCACGAGCCAGAATAAAGCAGCTCGAGACTTCTGAAAATATCGAAGTCTCAACGCTTGTTAGAGTGGCTTCAGCGATGGGATATAAGGTACAGATTGCGCTTACTTCTGAGGATGGCAAGGTAATTTTGGCGCAAAGTTAAAAGTATAGTTTGCTTTCTATTCCTGGGAACTAGATTTGAAATTTAGCAAATCCCAAAGTTCAATCTCAAGGGCTTTTGTAATGCGAAGTAATGTAGTAACTCAAGGATTTCATCTGTTTGAAAATGCTTATGGTGCAAGAACTCCATAAAATGCAAAACTTCTTGCTGCTGAGTGGAAGGCAATTGACGGACTTTTTCAGTCACTTGTTGCACGGGGTCAGTTATAAGAGGATTTTAGCATATTAGGGAATCAATATTTAGACTCGAGTCAACACCACTTTACCCTCTCACTTGCCCATCTCCCTCAATCAAATACTTATAAGTCACAATCTGCTCTAACCCCATCGGGCCTCTTGCATGAAGTTTCTGTGTGCTAATCCCAATCTCTGCTCCAAAGCCAAATTCAAACCCATCGGTAAAGCGTGTAGAAGCATTCACGTAAACTGTCGCCGCATCTATCTCTTCTTGAAAGCGTTTGGCGTTTTGCATGTTGCTGGTCACAATAGCTTCACTGTGCTGCGTGCCATGGGTTGTAATATGCTCAATTGCTTCATCAATTGAATCTACAATTTTTACCGCTAGCTTATAATCCAGATATTCAGTTTCCCAATCGACTTGCGTGGCAAGATTTGCACTTGGATAAATAGCTAATGTTGTTTCACAAACGAACAATTCAACATTATCTTTGGCTAAAGCACTTAAAGCATCTGGAATAAACTGTGCTGCAATGTCTTTGTGAACTAATAACGTCTCTGCTGCATTGCAAACACCTGGGCGTTGTACTTTAGCATTGATAATAATAGCTTTGGCTTTTTCTAAATCCGCACTGGCATCTACAAACACATGGCAATTTCCTATACCGGTTTCTATGGTGGGTACCTTGGCATTTTGCACCACATGTTGAATCAGTGAAGTTCCACCACGTGGAATCACCAAATCTACTTTTCCCCTTGCTGATAAAAGTTCAGTCACCAGCTCACGCTCAGGTGAGTCAATCAGTTGAACTGCGTCACTAGGTAATCTTGTCTTGGTAATAGCTTCTTGCATTACTTTAACTAAGATACGGTTGCTATTAAGGGCATTGGCAGAGCCACGTAACACTGCGGCACTTCCGGCTTTTAGACAAAGAGTAGCAGCATCTACGGTTACATTGGGGCGTGATTCATAGATCATACCAATCACGCCAAAAGGTACTGCAACTTTTTGTACTTTTAGACCGTTGGGTAATTGCCAACTATCCAGAATCCTGTTAAGTGGATCAGGTAACTTTGCTAGCATTCTTACTGATTCGGCAATCTCGCTTAGACGTTTTTCAGTTAGGGTCAGGCGGTCAATCAAAGATTCCTTGGTTCCCTTTTGTCGCTCTATAGAAACATCTTTAGCATTGGCATGAATAATATCTGTTTGATGTGCTTCAAGGGCATCTGCAATCATATAAAGAGCCTTGTTGCGTTCAGAGCTTGCTAGTTTACGGCTGGCTTTGCGGGCTTTACTTAGGCAATCGTTTAGGTTAAAGGTTTCAATCATCATAGTAGCTATAGCCTACACTAAGTACCTCCTGGGAATAAATGACAGATGTCATTTATTCCCAGCGTGAGCGGTTATGGACCAACAGGCTTAGTATGTGACCAATCAATTATGGAGTGTTATTCGCTTTCAAAAATTCGTGTTTGGGGCTTAAAGGCTGCCCAGGCAAACCACAGAGTATTGTCATGGACAATAGGTGTTAATTGTGAACCCTGCAACTCACCTAAAGTGGCTTGTCCAAACAAATTCCAGACAGATTGCGTTTCTCGGTCTATAAACTCTGAATCATTCCAGCTAAAAGTCAGTATACGCCCGTCTAGAGTGCGTTCAAAAACATTTGCAGCCCCAATATCCTGGCTATCAGCAATGCTATCTTTATCTAAAGCACTTCGTGTGCCTACTTGCCAGAATACAGTAATAGCTTCATCTGCCACTACATCATTAACAACCTTGATTTCACGAAGTTCGCTAAACGGATAAGCGGCACTTTCACTACCAATTTCAAACGTAATCACACGCTCTTTGGGCGGCAAACGCCCATCAGTGATGCCATCAAATAGGAAAGCTGGAGAACCAATTTTGTCATAACCAACATAAGGATTTGAACCATAGGGACGATTAAAGCCTGTTTCTTTTGAAACCACGTCAGCATTTGGAAATGAAACCCTGGCTTGAGCAAAACTGACAATAGGTGCAGGATAACGCAGTAGTTTTGTACCTGTTAAGCCGCCCACCACAGCTTCACCTACCAGTTGTGACCACAGGGTACTGCTAGATGAATCAAACATAAGCATGTTGGAGTTGTAGAGCATTCCAGAAACACCAAAAGTGACTTCAAGGCCTTCAGTTATCTTGCGGTCATTCGCTTCTTGTTTTTGGTATGCCATTAGAAAATCTTCGAGTAATCTTTCAGTGCTTGCAGTTGGATTAACTATTTTTAGAGCCTCGAGTCCCTCCTTACTCAAAGGAACTCGCCGATCAAAAGCTAGCGCACTATTACACAATGGACAGAATGTCACCGTAATCGGCACGCCGCCTAAAGTGTCGTTGATAATTTCATGCCAGGTCAGAATTTGTAAAGGATAGATGCGACTTTGATTATTTAGACTCAAAACAATAACGGGTTCTTCATCAGCAAGCCAGGTGGCTTCTTGTTGTGAAATAAACTTGGGTGCTGGACTTTCAGTTACGGCTCCAGTGTGGTCACCGCTAAAACCCAGAGCTGGAATACCTTGCGGTGGTGGGCCGCCACTGAGGATGTCTTCTAGGGGAATGGTGGACTTGCTCGAGTCAATGCTAAGTTGGTTCATCGCTCCAGGTTGAGCTAGTGCTATACCAGACAGTAAAAAAACTAAGAAAAACTTCATTACGACCTCTCTTCATCTTGGTGTTATTTTGCCAAGCCATCAGTTAAAGTTTTGACAGAATGTGGCTTTAACCGGCGTTGTTGCATAAATAGGAATAGTTTCTAAGGATTAAAAGACTAGGTAGTGAGAGTAATTGAGAGAGGCATAGCCAAGGCAGCCATAGCATTAAGGATTTTAGCACCGAGTTTCATTTCAACACATTGCGAATGAAAAAGGCGAGAATTGAGAGTATTGCCAATGATAGTTTTATAACGAAAGATCCCTGATTCAGCTTTAGAACGTTGATGATAGCCCGAGGTTTGCTTCCAAGATTTACGACCGTGTTTACGAATAGCACGAAGATTTTCATCTCTGTCCAGAGGTGGAGCATTGCTGTTAGTATGTTGTTGAATCTTGGCATCTTTGCGGGGTGGGATCACGGCTTTGGCTTTACGTTTCTTGATAGCTCGATAACTGTTGCTTCGGTCATAGCTTCCGTCACCGCAGACCTGTTCAATGACAATGGCTTCATCAATCTTTTCAAGCACATCTGGAAGCATTTCATCATCTGTAACATCATTGGTACTGACTTCTAGACTAAGAATCTCATTCGTTTGGGGTTCAATGGCTAGATGGAATTTACGCCAGGTACGCCGTTTACTCTTGCCATGGATTCTTACTTTCCATTCGCCTTCACCATAAACTTTAGCCCCGCTAGAGTCTACAACCACAGTGATGGCTTCTGAAAACTTCCGTGAAGACACTTGAACGTTTAGATTTCCTCTGCGTCTACTTAGCGTCGTGAAGTCTGGTACTGTAACTCCTTGCCAAGCTGCCAGTTTCAAGAGTGATTGCATGAACCCTTCAAGTTGGCGTAACCGCAACTTGTACACTATGCCAAGGGTCACAATCAGTTCTATCCAGCTATCTTTATACACCTCAGGATGTCCTCGCTCTCCTGTCTGCTCTTGACTTTCCCAATCTTTAGCCATCGCTTCATCTATCCAGATGTCCAGACTTCCTCGTTTCACTAAGGCTGCGTTATACTCAGACCAGTTGCGAACACGGTACTTAGCTTTCTTCGTTTGTTTCATCAACTGCCAAGATTACCATTGCCGTGTTCGTGGCTATTTATGCAACAACGCCGCTTTAACCTATAAAACAATACTTACTATAAAGTTTAATCCTCACAAAATCTTAAACTGTATCGAGATAAAGGTATCAGTTTGGATTGTACGATATTTTCTGACATGATCAACAAAGGTTTAGCATAATAATGGGTTTAAGGTTATGTCTAGACATATTATTTCTCCCAACTGATTCTTACCAAGGGCAGCAGCTTTAGATATAGTTCCAGAGCTATCCCCTGAGACTAGCCTTTTTTTTACATGTTGACGTTTTTACATATTGACCTAAAGGAGCAAAAGATGAATTTGCCAAAAATTATACAAGGAGGTATGGGGGTCGCTATTTCCAACTGGACTCTAGCCAATGCTGTATCACGTCATAGATATTTAGGAGTTGTGTCTGGTACGGGTCTTGCCCACTTGATGATTGCGCGTTTAATAGATGGTGACAGTGGTGGCCATGTTAGACGGGCTTTAAGGCATTTTCCTTTTCAAGCCGCAACAGAGCGAATTTTAGAAACCTATTTTGTGGACAAACCTAAAATACCCAAACCACCCTACAAGCGTCCATCTATGTGGAGCTTAAAACCACCCAAAGCCCTCGAGGAACTCACTATTATCAGCAGTTTTGTAGAAGTCTTTCTAGCCAAAGAAGGCCACTCAAACCCTGTAGGGTTTAACCTGCTAGAAAAAATTCAGATGCCAACTATGGCTTCTTTATATGGGGCTATGCTGGCAAAAGCTAATGTTATGATTATGGGGGCTGGGATTCCTTTACAAATTCCGGGCATTCTGGACAAGCTTTCCCATCATCAGGCTGTAAGCTATAAACTGGATGTTGAAGGTGCTGGCAAAGAGGATGATTATCAACTGCACTTTGATCCTTTAAGTATTTTTCCTGAAGCTACAGAAAAACTGGGTTCATTGCTGCGCCCCTATTTTTTACCGATTATTTCCTCGGTGATATTAGCTAAGGCACTTATCAAACGTGCTACAGGTAAGGTGGATGGATTTATTGTTGAAGCTCCTGTAGCCGGTGGACATAATGCGCCCCCTCGAGGGCCCATGCACTTAGATGATAAGGGAGAGCCAATTTACGGAGAGAAAGATGAAGTTGATTTGGCTAGTCTCAAAGAACTGGGGTTACCCTTCTGGTTAGCAGGTGGTTTTGATACACATGAAAAACTCGAGCAGGCTCTAGCCGCAGGAGCCAGCGGTGTTCAGGTGGGCACAGCTTTTGGCTACTGCGATGAATCTGGTATGGAAGCTGGGCTTAAACAGCGCATTATTCAAACTGTTTTAGAACACCATGCCAAAGTGCATACCAGCCCTACTGCATCGCCTACGGGTTATCCCTTCAAAGTAGTGCAGTTAGAAGGTAGTTTATCTGACCCTGATGTTTATGATGCCAGACCACGTTTATGTGATATAGGGTTACTGCGTCAATTTTATAAACAAGAAGATGGCACGATTGTTTTACGTTGTGCATCTGAACCCATCGAACAATATATAGCTAAAGGCGGAGTCTTAGAAGACACTAAAGGTAGAACCTGTCTTTGCAATAATTTGATGGCTACCGCAGGCTTTCCACAACACCGCAAAGATGGTTATATAGAACCAGCTATTGCTACTGCTGGCGATAACTTGTTGAGTATTGAGAAGTATATGAAACCAGGACAGACAAGTTACACGGTTAAAGATGTACTCGAGGTTTTATTAGGCCAGAATTAAAGGTAATGCCTCGTTTGTTGCCAGTAAGCTAAACAGCGAAATTTACGTTACACTTGTTTGTGCATCTAAAGCATTACCTTAAATCGCGCTATCAGCAATCAAGTGAGACCCTAATGCTGGTTGTCACTGCTGTTGCTGTAGGGATTCTAGTAGGTTTGGCTGCGGTTATCTTTGACCGTATGGTCCACTGGATGGGAAGTTTTGTTCATTTCACCAGAGCTTCTTTGGGTGCAACCCTTGGTCCTCTTATCACCATGTTTATTCCGGCCCTGGGTGGACTACTCATCACACCCATTGTGGTGCGCTGGTCCCCTGATGTTCGTGGTTCAGGTATTCCACTGGTCATGTTGGCCGTTTCTAATTTTTCCGGACGCTTACCTAAACGCATTGCTTTGTGGCGGCCTATTGCTAGCACTATTTCGATTGGTACAGGAGCTTCTTTGGGAACAGAAGGCCCTGTGGTTCAAATGGGTGCTTCAATTGCTTCTATTTTTAGTGATGTATTTAAAATGAGCGATGAACGCAGGCGGAATCTGGCGGTGGTGGCTACTGCTAGTGGTTACGCTGCCGCTTTTAATGCACCGATTGCAGGTGTGATGTTTGCCCTCGAGGTGATTCTAGGAAAGTTTTCCAAAGATGCTTTTGCCTCGGTGGTGATTGGAGCAGTATCGGCTTCGGTAGTGTCTACCAGTATTCTGGGCCGTGAACCAGCCTTTGTGATTCCAGATATTTATACACTGGGTCACCCCACCCAACTTTTTTATTATGTGCTACTTGGGATACTAGCCGCATTCGTAGGTATTTTGCTGATTCGTTTTGAAGTGTGGGGAGAAATCGTTGCGCATAAACTTAATTTATCTCCCTGGTTACGACCTACGGTGGGCGGTTTATTGGTAGGTATTCTTGGCTTAGGACTGCCACAAATTTTGGGCCGTGGTTATGAAACAACCTCGAGCTTTCTTAATAATGTAATGCCCGGCTTGGGTCTTACACTTCTCTTAATTTTGTCAAAGCTATTGGCAACAAGTATCTCTTTAGCATCCTTTGGCTCAGGTGGAACCTTTGCGCCTTTGCTTTTTATTGGTGCAGCTTTTGGGGCCGGATTTGCACAGGCTCTGAATGTACTAGGCGCAGATGTGAATGCTGGAGCCTTTGCTCTGGTGGGGATGTCAGCAGTGTTTTCTGCGGCCACCCGCGCACCTATTAGCAGTATTTTTTTGATGTTTGAACTCTCCGATGGATACCAGCTTATTTTGCCTTTGTTGATGGCTTCAGTTCTTTCGACTTTGATTGCTGATATTTTCCATCCTGAATCGGTGTATCAGGTTGCTCTTTCACGCAAAGGACTCAGCTTAAAACGCTCTCGCAGCAGTGATCTTTTGCAAAGTGTGACTATCAAAGAAGTTATGTCTGAAGTGCCAACGTTATTAAGTACAGATACTTTACAAACGTTTAGAGATCGTTTGGGATATGCACATCACCGCAGTTATGTGATTGTAGATTCAGAAGATACTAAAACACCACTAGGGATTATTACCTTGACTGACTTAGAACGTTTGCAAAACATGCCTCCCGAGACACCCCTAAAAGATATTTGCCAAACTCAAATCCATTCAGCCCTGCCTGATGAAACCATCAGTCATGCTCTAGAGCGCATGGCCCAACTACAAATTAGCCAGATGCCCGTGCTTAGTCAGGTGACAGGTAAACTGGTGGGGTTTATTCAGCAGTCTGACCTGGTAAAAGCCTATTCTCAAGCTGTTGAAAAAGAGCGTGATGCCGAACACGAACAAGAACACACCCGTTTGCGAGATTTAACTGGTCAAGAAATTATCGAAGTAAAAATAAAAGCTGATACTTTTCTCTCTGGCAAAACCCTGCGTGAAGCAGGCTTACCTAAAGAAAGCATTGTTGTAGCCATTCGCCGTAATCATCAGACTATTTTTCCACATGGAGATACACGGCTCGAGGTTGGCGATGTGGTGGTGGCTAATGTGGCACCTGGGTTCGAGGAAGGGTTTAAGACCTTGTTTAAGTAAGTCCAAGATTCAAACATTAGGTAAGGAAGGGATCAGAACACATCTACAAACCTCTGTCTTTGTGATAGGGTAGGCCACTATTTTAAGGCTTCTCAGCTTGTAAATGTTACAAGATCATCAGTCATCTACAATTGTTCACTCCTAACCATTCATACACCTGTCAAAAGGTTAGGCTAAGAACGTGAACCAGTCTGCTCTTTTTTTACTTGTTATATCCTTATGGGGATTATTTGCTATACAACCCATGCTGCGTGAGATGAAATATGCTGAACCCGTTCTTAAAATTATCATAGCGATGATAATTGGCTTGGCGGCTGCTTTTGCAGGCTTTAACAGTATCTCTTTGCCCTCCATCATCAGCATACTCGCCCTTATTATTGTGCCCGTATTTATTTTAACACCTATTGTTCTTAACGCTTTGATGCGTGGCAAAAGGTATACCCTTGTACAGCAACTCACAAATCTTGTTTATTGGTCAAATACAGGACGTAAGGCCATAAAGCATTTTCTAGCCAAAATTGCCTTGCAACGTGGAGATTCCAAAGGAGCACTCGGGTTTTTACAACCTCAAGACCCACTCGTCATTCGCGCTTATGCTCTACAACAACAATGGGATCATGTACTTGCTATGCCCGTAACCGATTCACTCGAGGTTTATGCGGCGCGTATTGAGGCCTTTATTGCCAAGGGTAATATAAGTGAAGCTGACAACGAATTTAGGCAGCTACACCAACTGTGGGAGAAAAATCAAACCCCTGAAGGCTACAAACTGCTTACGCTCAGTGAAACCCGCCTCGAGGCAGAACGTGGACAAATTGAGAGTGTTCAGAAAAAAGTTCAAACTTCTCTAAGTGGTACACCCGCCTATTTACTGTTTGGTCTTCTTGCAAGAGCTGCCGAAACATCCCATCATGATGAACCCACAAAAAATCTCTATACACAAGCCTATCTCACTGCACCCGAATCTCAACGGTCTATATACGCGGCCAAACTTAAAGATTATGGTCAAGAGTTACCTGAAATCCAAAAACCCAAAACAACCTATGGAGCCTTCGCACTTTTAGCAACTATTGTTTTAGCCTTTTTAGTGCAACTGTGGCTCGAGGATCGCTATGACCAAACCCTTCCAGGTTTCCTAGCTGCATTTCTACTCAATTTTCCCGAAATTCCCGAAAGCACCGCACGCTGGCGTTATTTATCTTATGCCTTTGTGCATGGAGGGTTTGCACATATTGCCTTTAATGCTTGGGCTCTTTTTGATTTAGGGAAGCTTTACGAATCACGGCGCAATTGGGCCAATCTTTTAGCTGCCTTCGTTTTAGGGACTGTGATGGGAGCCTATTTTACACTCATTGTTCAAGGAAGTCAGCAAATTATTTTAGTAGGTGCCTCGGGTGGTATTTGTGGCATCGCTGGCGCACTTCTAGCCGATAGTCTACGTGGAAGATCTATTCAAGACCGCTACCTAACACGCTCGTTATTGCAATGGATTGTTTTTATCTCTATCTTTGGTTTAGTCATTCCCAATGTATCTTTTTGGGGTCATACCGGTGGCATTATTGGTGGGCTCTTGTGGGGCTTTCTTCGTCAAGGTTTACCCCAACATAAGCATATTGATTGGTTTGTGGGTGGTCTTAGTATTGGGCTTATTGTTTACACTTTACTTTCTGTCATAAATTTATTTTTTAGCAGATGAAACTCATCCATTTGGCGTAAACTGGGTTATGGATTTAGAGACACTAGCTGAACTCAATCAAACCCTAGCCTCACACTCTCTCTCAGAGGGAACCACTCGAGTGGTCTCGGGTGATGGCAACCCAACAAGTCACGTGGTTTTTATAGGTCATAGTCCAAGTAGTTCTGATGATCAAACAGGTATACCCTATAGCGGGCCTGCTGGAGATATTTTTAATGAACTGCTTAGCGAAGTCGACCTAAAACGCGAGTCTATTTACTTGACCAATCTAGTCAAAGTCTGGACTTGGAAAGATGAAGGTAGTCAAAGGGTTAACCGTACACCCACTATGAAAGAAATTAAAACTTGGCTACCCTATCTAGAAAAAGAACTTGAGATCATTAAGCCTGTGGCAATAGTTGCACTTGGAGGAACCACTGCCCAGTTTTTATTGGGTAAAGAGTTTAAGATTACTGCTTCAGGAAACAGATGGCTCGAGATTCCTGACTCAAGTCCTTATCTCAAAGTTGCTAAACTACCCCAGCCCAGACCTTGGGTAATGGGTTTGGCACAACCTAGTTATCTAATTCATTTACAAGACAATGCACCAGAGAGTTACGCACCAACCAGAGCCAATTTGATTGAAGCCCTGAAAAAAGTCAAGCGTGTTTTAGAGGGAGAAACCCCTCAACTTGAACTTGCATCTTCAGAGGATGAAATACCTTTTTAGAACAGCCTTGAGCCAAAGGTATCATCTATGAACAGCCTTGAGCCAAAGGTATCATCTATGAACAGCCTTGAGCCAAAGGTATCATCTATGAACAGCCTTGAGCCAAAGGTATCATCTATGAACAGCCTTGAGCCAAAGGGACAGTAACAACACAGCAAACCTTTTTTAGAAGCGTCTAGGGTACGTTTTACGCACCAAGGTAAGCTAACAATAAACGGATTTTTGCCTCACATTGCAATGTTCTGATGCACTCTGCGGAGGTTTGCAAATTCCATTTCAATGTGTCGTATATTGAGCAAAAATCCATATAGTAAAAAGTAATTTGGATATTTATACAGCCGTATGTTAAGCTTTTCTATGGCGTTACCTGAAGCTCTCTTTAAGAATTATCCTACCCAACATTTTTTTGACGAGACTTTTAGTGAGGCCCAAATAGCCAGACCCCATTATCAAAAAATCCTCTCCATGTTTGAGTCTTATGGTGAAGCCGAGTTTCAGCGTCGGCGGGCACTAGTTGATTTGATGTTTCGCAATCAGGGCATTACTTTTACGGTTTATGGGGATGAACGTGGCACCGAACGGGCCTTCCCGTTTGACCCAGTGCCCAGAGTAATTAGTGCCGCCGAATGGATACATCTCGAGCAGGGTTTACGCCAACGTGTAAAGGCTCTAAATCTTTTTTTAAAAGATATTTATTCTGAGCAAATGATTCTTAAAGATAACCTTATTCCTCCAACTTTAGTCTTAGGAAATCCAAATTATCGCCGGCAAGTTCATGGCATTACCTTACCGCATGATGCCTACACCCATATTGTTGGCTGTGATTTGATTCGTGATGAGCAAGGCGTTTACCGCGTTCTCGAGGACAATCTTCGCACACCGAGCGGGGTGTCCTACATGCTGGCTAATCGTGGGGTGATGGCACGTTGTTTTCCAAGACTGATGGAACAAGAACGGGTGCGTCCGATTCGGCACTACCCTATTGCTCTTTTAGAAATGTTACAGAGTTTAAGCCCTCGAGATTCTCAAACTCCCACGGTTGTGGTACTTACGCCCGGACAATATAACAGTGCTTATTTTGAACATATTTATCTAGCTCAACAAATGGGCGTGGAACTGGTTGAAGGGCGTGACCTTTTTGTAGACGAAGGTCGGGTGTGGATGCGAACAACGCGGGGTAAACAACAAGTCGATGTGATTTATCGTCGAATTGATGATGATTTTATAGATCCTTTAGCTTTCCGTTCTGATTCTACGCTTGGTATACCCGGACTCATCAATGTTTACCGTGAGGGCCGTGTAGCTCTTGCCAATGCCGTAGGCACAGGCGTAGCCGATGACAAAGCCATTTATGCTTATGTGCCCCAAATCATCAAGTATTACCTTAATGAAACCGCCCTTTTACCCAATGTAGAAACATATTTAGGGAGTGACCCTGAGGGTTTAGAAAAAATCCTCTCCCATGCTGACCAATTGGTGATAAAAGAAGTTGGTGGTGCGGGTGGATACGGCATGTTGGTAGGAACCGAATCTGACGAACCCCAGCGCAAGGTCTATCTAGAAGGTGTAAGGAAAAACCCTAGCAACTATATTGCTCAGCCCATCATCAAACTCTCACGCCACCCAACCTATTATCCAGATAGCAAAACCTTTGAGCCCTGTCATATCGATTTACGACCCTACATTTTGGTTGGCAAAGATATCACGATTGTGCCCGGAGGGCCTCACTCAAGTGGCCTTACGACGTGGTTCACTTGTAGTCAATTCATCCCAAGGGGGTGGCTCAAAGGATACCTGGGTACTCGAGGAAGAATAAACTGTTTATTACTTCAGTTAAGGAGCAAGTCTTGTGCTAAGTAGAATCGCTGAAAATTTATATTGGCTGGGTCGTTATATTGAACGTGCCGAGAATACCGCACGCCTTCTCAATGTCAACAGCTTGGCCTTGATGGAAGCACCTTTAGTGCCAGGTGCCAAAGGCATTGTCACTGAACAGTGGGCTCCTTTACTTAGCTTTGCTGATAACGAGGAAGACTTTAAGCAATACTTTGATAAACCCAAATCGCAGAATGTAGCCACCTGGCTAGCCCTTAGTTATGAAAACCCTAGCAGTATTCGCTCGTGTTTGGCGATAGCTCGTGAAAATGCCCGTACCTTGCGTGACCGTATATCTACTGAAATGTGGGAAAATATAAATGTCACCTATCACAAACTTTGCGAGGAAGCTCCGCCAACACTAGACGAAGACAATCTCTATGATTACTGCATTTTGGCGCGTGATTTTAGTCATCTCTTTTTTGGCATGGCCGAAGCCACCTTAACCCATGATTTAGGCTGGTACTTTATCAAAGCTGGGCGGCATTTAGAACGGGCTGATAACACCTTAAGAGCTTTGAGAATTCGTTATAAGAATTACCGAGGACAAACAGCCCCGGTCACTGAAGGTCTAGAAGTGCATCGTGGTATGGCTATGCTGAAATCACTAAGTGCCTATGAAGCCTTTAGAAAGTACTATCTCACCGCCCTAGAACCCAAACTTATTGCCGAGTTTTTACTTCTCAATGCTCAATTTCCCCGCAGTGTGCGCTATAATCTAAGGCGACTCTTTGAAGCCACCAATGACTTAGCTAAATATAATCCTGATGCACCCAGTGAAGCCAAACGCTTGACTGGGTGGTTATTTAGCAGACTCAAGTACATGCCAAGTGTAGAGCAAATTATCGAGGAAGAAAAACCTAGTTTAGATAACCTAATTGACGCTTTAGCTGATATTTCAGATGTGATAAGTCAAACCTATTTTAATAGCGAAGCAGTCATGCAAACCCAACAGGGCTAGCTTATTGCATGACTGCTTCTCCAGCTCGCCGCACCTTAACCGTAACCTGTAAGGTCCCGTTTCCACCACCACGTCGTAATCCGCGCACTGGCGGAATATCATCATAGTCTCGGCCGACTCCAATTTTCACATGGGCCTCATTGATAATGCAGCCATTGGTAGGGTCATACCCAACCCAACCACTTCCAGGTAAAAAAACTTCTATCCAAGCATGGGAGCCTTCAGCACCAATCATAGTCTCATCACCACTGGGGTGACTATGCACATAGCCACTTACATAACGCGCTGGAATTCCTTCATTTCGGCAAATCGCTAACATGGCATGAGCATAATCCTGGCAAACGCCAGTCTTGGTTTTTGCAAACTCTGCTAGTGGTGTATCGACACCAGTACTATTGGGTTGATACCTCAAAATCTGTTGCAAATGCTTGGTAAGGTAATGAAGGTAAGAGACAATTTCATCACCAGGAAACAATTCACGCACACCAAAAACACCATGCCAGTCCTGATTTAAGGGCACACGCTGGGTTGGGGCCAGATATTCAAAAAATCTATGGCGCAATTCGGGCAAAATAGAAGCGTAGGTTGGCTGGGGCAAAGGAATCATATAGGTACTGACCAAAGATTTGGCATACACCCTGAGTACACGATGCATATGGGCCAAATGAAAATGATGGGTGGTATTGCCAAAATAGTCCAAATGGCTTCGCATTGGCGTATCGGGGTCAACCTCGAGATCAAAATTAATCAAGGTCTGACGGTAATCATCTGAGGGTTGCAAATGAAGTTCATTGAAAGAGTCATAAGCCTCTTCAAGATAATGATATTCAGTAAGGTGCTCGATGGTCAAAAGCATTAGTAAAGAGTATACAAAGATTTTAGATGTAAAGAGGGTCTAGAATATCATTCAGTCTAAACCAGCGTAGTTTGCAGAAAAATACTAGGATCAGTGACTCACAGAAATGCAAAACTGAATCCTAGCTTTGTAGGTTTAACCCGTTTTCACTTTCATTTGTAGCTTCGCTTCATTGCATAGCCACACTGAGTCGACCTGTAGGGTAAAGGTTGTAAAGGATTCCGATTATCAAGCCGTAGCTTGCGAAGTGTCTTGCTATTAGATACTTCGCTTATATACGAATGTGCATGGCTGACTTTACTTCAAAAAACGTGCAACTGGCGGCTCAGTGTGACAGAATTAGGGTTCTGTGATTCACTGAGCATACAGAAGTCGCTGAGACATGATTTTTTACTTGCAAGTGACAGCTTCATGTTATCTAGGGTTTAATCTTTTAAACTACTACAGATGCGCTGTGTCTATATTTTATGGCTTTTTAATATCTTGGGTCTTACGCTTGCCCAAGCCGTCAATGTCGGGCAGTTGATGCTTCTAGCCTTTGAAGGCGACCAAGCCCCCCTCGAGCAACTCCATGAATTTCAGCCGGCTGGTTTTTTGTTTTACCGAATTAACCTGACCTCTACACAAAATACTAAAATCCTTACCCAAACCTTGCAACAAGCAGCTACTTATCCTTTACTCTTTGGCACAGACCAAGAAGGTGGACCCTCTAATGCTTATCGTGTAGATAAGGCCACACTGTTTCCAGGTCAAATGGCCCTAGCTGCAACCCAGGACCCAGAACTGGCTACCCAAGTGGCTAAGGCCATCGGGCAAGAACTGCGCTATATGGGATTAAACTTGGTCTTTGCACCAGTTTTAGATGTCAACAGTAATCCAGATAATCCTATTATTGGTGTGCGCTCTTTTGGCGCAGATGCACGTATAGTAAGCACTTTTGGACAAGCTTATGCTGAAGGACTCGAGCAGGCTGGCATCGCAGCAGTAGCCAAACATTTTCCTGGACATGGGGACACGGCAACAGATTCACACTCGAGTTTGCCCATCATCACTGGAACTATAGAACGCTTAAATGAAGTGGAATTACTGCCCTTTAAAACCTTGATTGAAGCTGGTGTACCCGCCATCATGACCGCCCACATAGTCTTTGCTGCATTAGATGATAGTCTGCCAGCCACACTTTCAAAACCCGTACTGTCTGGTGTATTGCGCCAGCAACTAGGTTTTCAAGGACTAGTGGTAACAGACTTTATGGATATGAAGGCCATCAGTGAAAATTTTGGTGCTGGTGAAGCTGCCGTACTAAGCATTGCCGCCGGAGCTGACCTGCTACTCTTGGGGCCCAATCTAGAAAGACAACGTGAAGTCTATGCAGCCCTCGAGCAGGCCCTACAAAGCGGTCGTTTATCTGAAGCTAGGGTTCGTGAAGCTATCGCACATAGTCAGGCCGTCGCTACTGCTTATCAAGCCGATTGGAATACCCTACCCGATTACGCAACCCATCAAGCTCTCGCCCAAGAGGTCGCCACTAAAGCTGTAACCCTTTTACATAATGATGGCGTTTTGCCTCTCAAGGCCGAAGATAAAGTTTTAGTTCTAGCTCCACGACTGATGCAGTTTGGTGAACCCCCGCTTTTGGGAGATGTACTGGCAACTTTTCACACCAATGTTACAAGTTTACGCATCAACCCAGAACCCACCGAAGAAGACTTTCAACAAGCCCTCGAGTTATCTGGCTCTGCTGAGGTGATTATTTTGGGTTCCTATCACTGGCAAGATACTTCTCCTGAATCTTTGTTAAGACTTCAAGAAGCCTTGGTGGCTACTGGTAAACCAGTCGTAGTTGTAGCTTTAGGCAATCCTGATGATTTACGTTTTTTTAGGCATACACCTAATGCCTATTTAGCTGTCTATAGTTTCTGGGAAGCAAATTTACAGGCAGCCAGCTCCGTATTGATAGGTCAAACTTCACCGCAAGGTAAATTGCCTATGCCTGTAGGAACACTATCTATGGGTAGCGGTATGAATGGGTTTTGATACTGACTAATCGTTATTTTTAGGTAAATTGGCTTCAAACACCATGCGGTTGCCATGCTGCTCGAGCCTTACATCATATTCACTTTCAACCGAAGGAAAATACTTTTGAATCACTTTCAAAAGCTCACTTTTAAGAGCCTCCATTTGCCCAGGAGCTAGCCCAGCCCGATCATAGTCAAGCACCAATTTAAGGCGGTCTTTAAGGGTTTCTTTACTTCTTTTGCGATTAAAGAATTTAAACATCAACTACCCCCAAAAATCCGCCTGAGTCCTGCAAAAAGGCCTTTTGGAGCATCTAGGGATGGAAACGGTATATTTTCACCACGAATACGGCGAGCAATGTGACGAAAAGCCTCGCCTGCGCCTTTACCCGAACCTTCTAAACTGGCTGGGTTACCGATATTGGTTGAAATCAAGATTTTTTCATCTTCAGGAACTACCCCAATGAGTTCAATGCCTAGAATCTCTAAAACATCATTGACCTCGAGCATGTCCCCTTTTTTGACCATCTCGGGGCGCAAGCGGTTGATAATCAGTTTGACCTCATGAATTTGCCTAGCCTCTAAGAGTCCAATAATTCGGTCAGCATCGCGCACTGAAGAAACCTCGGGGTTGACTACTACCAGGCCCCCTTGGGCCGCACTGGCCGCCGTCTGGAAGCCAGTCTCGATTCCGGCTGGGGAATCAATCAGCACTCGATCAAAGCCACCCTCGAGTAGTGCTGTCACCGTTTCTTTCATGCGCTCTTCAGACAAAGAACTTTTATCTCTGGTTTGTGAAGCTGCAATCAAAAAGAGGCTTTCTACCCGCTTATCCCGAATCAGAGCCTGCTGCAACTTGCAGCGACCTTCAAAGACATCGATTAAGTCAAAGACCACCCGTCCTTCTAGACCCATCACCACATCTAAATTTCGCAAGCCTACATCCGTATCGATGACCACAACTTTTTCTCCCTGTTGCGCCAAGGCCGTACCAACATTGGCTGTAGTAGTGGTCTTACCTACCCCGCCCTTCCCCGAAGTTACAACTATTGCTTTTGCGTTCACAACTTCCTCCCAAACACTCGAGACAGGCTTCCCACCAAGCTCGAAAATACATATCTTTATGTGCTGTTACTGCTATGCAACAAACACGCCAAAGAGAACTATATCAGATGCAAGGTACTAACAGTTGAAGATAAATAGGCCTAGTTGAAGCGTTAGATGTGTAACAAGAGGTATATCATCATCAAAAATAAATCTACTCTCTAAATGGTGTTACGGTCTAAAAGTTTGAATGCTTTTCTTTAAGGCAATAAGTGCTTCATCCTCAAATCTACACTCGAGCGCAATAAACCCTTTGTAGTCAATTTGCTCCAGCGTTTTCCGAATTTTTGTAAAGTCTGTCTGCCCCTGCCCTGGCTCAAAGCGGTTACTGTCAGCTAAATGAACATGTGCTAGATAATCTTTTGCCTCTATCAGAGCTTGCGCTGAATTTTTCTCTTCGATATTCATGTGATAAAGGTCAGCCATTAGTTTGACAGACTCGAGTCCGACTTTCTTACAAAGGGCAACACCCTGTTCTAAGGTATTGAGCATATGGTCTTCATAGCGGTTCAGTGGCTCGAGAAAAACCTGCACGCCATGTTTTTCTGCATGTTCACCAAGTTCTTGTAAACTTTCGAGTAAAACCATTTCGTCTTCTTCAGGAGTTCTAGGTGCTGTGAAAGGTGGCAAGCGGTTGGAGTGCATTCCGTAGGAGGCGGGTGTAATCGCCCCTTTGCCGCCAACTTCAGCAATAATGGATAAAAGTGATTTCATATTTTTGATTGCGTCGCCTCGTTTGGTTTTATCAAAGTCGCCAATAAAGTGTGACATGATGACGCACACCGAAGGAAAGTATGCACCATCGGCTCGAGCTTTTTGTAATTCAGCTAGGCGTTTCTCAAAAGCAAAGTCACCAACACCACGCAATTCAATACCCTCATAGCCAAGTTTCTGAATAACATTCCATTTTTCAGTAAGTGTTTCACCAGGAATAAGATGTTCTTGTGCAGCCAGTTTCATATATCTCCAAACATGTAAAGCAGCTATTCATCCTTCGTAATTTATTAATCGTAAAGCCTACAGGCGAAAAACACAAAACGAATGGCTCAAAATAGTTTAATCTTGAAAGTCCAGTACAACTTGCAAAGCCTCAGCAGGTCTTTCATCGAGTAATGTGAAAGCCTCTTGGGCTTGCTTAGCAGGAAAGGTATGACTAATAAGTCGTTTGAAATCGACTTTCTTTTGAGCCTGAAGTTTCATTATCGTATGGTCAAGTCTTAGACGGTTCCAACGATGGTCAAGCCTAGGACTCACACCACTTATTTGTGAGCAGACTAAATCAATGCGGTTGTGATGAAACTCTTCACCTAAGAAAAGACCTTTACCTTCGCCTTGATAAAAACCTGAAACGACGACTCTCGAGTTGTAGGCTGTGGCCCGAATCGCTTCATGTAGTGCCGCGTAAATGCCAGTGATTTCAATGCTCACATCCGCACCACGCCCGTCAGTTAAGTCTTTGATGATTTGTGCTGCGTCTACATTGGTGTTATTGATGATGTAGTCTGCACCACAGGCTTTAGATTGCTCGAGTCTCGAGTCTAATCTGTCAATGGCAATTACTTCTGCGCCGTTGGCCTTGGCAAGTTGAGTAATCATTAACCCTGGTACACCTTGACCAAATATAGCAACGGTTTCACCCACATGAATATCTGCATCTAACACAGCGTTTAGGGCAATCGAACCTATCTGCGAGAAAATACCACACTGAGGCTCGAGACCTTTGGGTAATGTACGCACTTTGGCCCAATCAGCTTTGGCTGTATGGCTGCTTTTATGACCCCAGGCTCCAAAAATAAGATCACCTTTGTTTAAGTCTGTAACCCCATCACCTAGCTCTATAATTTCACCGACTTCTTCATAACCAAAGGCTGGCATAGGATAACTCCAGCTAGCCTTATCACTGTGAAAAACGCGCTGGTCTGCATCCCAGCGTTTATTTAGATAGGGATTGCTACCCCGATAAGCGGTGAGTTCAGTGCCTGCTGAAATACCTGAGTAAAGAGTTTTGATTCGCACTTCATCGGAGGCTAAATCTTTTTCCTCATAATGCTGAATGTTGATTTTTTTGGGGGCCTCGAGCATGACTGTATAGCTTGGTTTGTTAAGAGTTTGTGACATTATTTGATCGCTCCTGCGGTGAGACCTTTGATAAATTGACGTTGAAAAATTAAATACACGATAATTACGGGTATTGTAGCAATACTAACACCTGCGGCAATCAGACTGACATCCTGGGTATATTTTCCTTGGAAAAACATAATGCCTAAGGGAATAGGACGCAGTTCTTCTCTTTGTAAGTAAAGCAGCGGCATCAAAAAAGCGTTCCAGGTAAACATAAATTGAAATACCGTCAGTGAAGAAACCGCAGGCCCGCCAGGGGCAGCATGATAAGCCAGAAGGTTTGGAATTCACTACAACCGTCTACCTTGGCAGCGTTGGCCAGTTCTTGCGGCAAATCCTGAAAAAAAGATTGCATCAGAAAGACTCCAAAAGGTAAACCAAGCGCAATAGCAGGCAAAATAAAAGCCCAATAGGTTCCTAGTAATTTTAAGTCACGTAACTGATAAAAAAGTGGAATCATGATGGACTGAAATGGAACCATCAAACCTAGTAGCAGCGTGTAAAAAATAAAATTACGCCCTCTAAACTGAAATCTGGCGATGCCGTACCCTGCCAAACAAGACAGTGCGACAACTCCTATAACCGTTGGAACACTGAGAATAATGCTGTTAAGGAAATAATCACCAAATCGTCCTACAGTCCAAGCTTTGGTGAAGTTGGCAAACTCGAGGGTTTTCGGCAGCGCAAAAGGGCTTTGAAATACTTCACCAGATTTTCGCAGTGCAGCAGTCCACATTAAAACTAAGGGCAAAAGAGAAAACAGCGCAAAAAAAATCAGCACAGCGTATTTGCTAAAGTCACCCAACCACTGCCTTGGTTTGAAACTGTTGGTGCGCTTACTCGAGCTGGTCATGCTGCCTCCTCACGGCCACGAACACGCAGCGTAATGATGGCGGCAACTAGAGCAATAAGTGTCATCACCATTGATAAGGCTGCACCGTAACCGACTTCATTTTCCTGAAAGGCTTTTTCATAGGTATAACTTGCAATCACTTCGCTGGCATTGGCTGGCCCACCTCTGGTCATAATAAAAACTAAATCAAACACGTTAAAGCCGCCAATAACGGTGTACACCAACACCATCGTCAATACACTGCTGAGTTGCGGGATAAGAACATGACGAAAACGTGTCCAGGCATTGGCTCCATCAATTTTTGCTGCGTCAACAAGTTGTGTATCTACTTTTTGCAAGCCAGAATAAAGCACCACCACACAAAAACCGATGTAACTCCAAATCGCCGTGACCAGTACTGCGTAAAGTGCAGTGCTTGGTTCGCCAAGCCAGCCCTTGGCCAGATTGCCTAATCCTATGCGTCGTAATGAGGTATTCAAAATGCCAAAAAGCGGATTATAAATCCAGCCCCAGATAACCCCGATAATGACCGGCGAAACGACGACTGGTAAAAAGTAAATAGTGCGAAAAAAGAGGCTGCCTCTGGCCCCTGACCAAAGCACCACCGATAAAAAAAGTCCAATAATAATTGGGGCGGCGGTGCCAACAATGACCCAGATGACGTTATTGCCCAGCGAAGACCACATCTGCTTGTCATTCAGGAGTCGTTGGTAGTTCTCGAGTCCTGTAAACACAGGTGCAACCACGCCGTTCCACTCGGTCATACTCAAATAAATAGTTCTGAGAAATGGATAAAGAAAAAACACGGCATAAAGAAGTAATGCAGGTAGCACAAAGTATAAGCCCACGAGTTGCTGCTTAGGTCTCGAGGAACTTTTAGCGGGTTTAGCCCTGGCAGAAGTGAGCTGCATAGTGACTCCTTAAAAAAAGATATGAGTTATCTCGAGTTTCTTGTATAAACGGTACACCTTGTGCCGATTACATTTTAGTTCATCATTGCGAGTCTCAGTCGAGAATGTCTTAAATATATCAACTAGGTTCATCATTGCCGCATCCACGAAGAGAAGTCTTTAGCCGGGCGTATCATGCCGTTGTGGTGGTGCTGATTCAAAGATGCTTGTCCGAAGGTTGAGTGTTAGCGTACCTCTGGCTAAGGACTCTTCAGCAATCTCCTTGCTCTGACCTCGAGTATAGTGGTTCACAATCATTTAAGAACTCTAGTCAGTTATTTAGTGGAGTGAGATTGCTTCGTAGCTTGTCTACTGCGAATCAACTCTTGAACGCAGTAGATTTTTAATGTCTATCAAGACGCTCCTCGCAATGACGAAGTGTAATGCAAACGGCGTTTCTTACGCCGTTTGCACTAACAAAAATTGTACTTACTGATTTTCAATGGCAGCTTGCAAATCGGCAGCTTGCTGCTCAGGGGTTTTATCACCTAAGAGTACAGCTTGGAAGCCGTCAAGCATCATGGTGTTAAAGCTTTCAGGGGTTATAACGTCAATGTTATAACCCATCGGAACAGTAGCCAGTGCTTCTAAGGCAAAGCTGTAAAGAGGTGGCACATCGTAACCACTGGCATCAATAGCGTAAGGTGGAACGATATTCATTTGCTCTGCCCAGATTTGGGCATTGGCTGGATCAAACAAAAAGTCTAAGAAGGCAATAGACTCTTCAGGATGTTCGCTCTTGGATGACACGAAATAACCTGAGCCAAGACCTGCGGGTGGCAAGGGGTCACCGCCTGCTGGATTAGGCACAAAGAACCAACCTGGTTCAAAGGTGGCTTGTGATACAACCTGGCTAATTAACCAGGTGCCAGTAATCATAATGCCTGCTTGACCACTGGTAAAGAGTGTGGCACTGTCATCGTAATTTACGGCGGTGGGCGTGGGGATTAAATACCCTGCGGTATTCATATCAACGAAGAACTTTTGGATGGCATCAACAACAGCAGGGTCTTCCCAGGAGCCACCGTCAAAGAGAAGTTCATCCATTTTCTCTTTGCCAGCAATATTGTTGGTCCAGATGCTAAACATGTGGAAGGCCGGCCAGCCATCAGAATCACCAAAGGACACCGGGACTTTACCAGCCGCTTTGAGTGCTTCGCAGACTGCTAAGAATTCGTCGTAGGTGGTGGGAATCTCTAAGCCTAGCTCAGCAAACATGTCTTGGTTATAGTAAGCACCTAAAAATTCAACCGCGTTACCAACGCCGTAGACTTTGCCACCAAAGTTGGTGCGCTCTTTGGTCCAGGGATAAATATGCTCCCAACCTTGGGTTGTGTAAGCATCGTCTAGTGGCAAGAGCAAACCAGCATCAGCTAATACACCAGCAAAGCCAACACCTGTATCGTAGTAAAAGACATCTGGGCCAGTGCCAGAGGCTAATGAGGTCTGAATAATCGGGCGCATACTGTCAACAGCCTGGACATCACGCTCTATTTTGATGGTGGGGTTGGCTGCTTCAAAGGCTGTGATAAGAGCGTTCATTCCTTCGTCCTGAGCAGCGTCGCTAAAGGTATCCCAAATGCGAAGTGTCACTGTATCTTGTGCCGCAGCAAATGCAAAAAGTAAGGTTGTAAACAGAGTAATAAGTTTTTTCATTCTTTTCCCTTCCTTCAATGAATGGTTCTTTAGAAATATGTCAACGTTGACATATTTTGCAAATCAAAAACCATTTCTCGAGATTTCCTGACCCTAAGAACGAACGGGGCCTGTTGACTTGCGGATAATGAGTTTAGACTGGAGCCTGTACTCTTTTGGCTTTTTCACCTCCTTTGCATGAATGCGTTCAATAGCCAATTGCGCAGCAGTTTCGCCAAGTTCGTGCGCAGGTAGGCGGACAGTTGTAAGAAGGGGAGTTAAAAAAGGAGCAAAGGTATCGTCATAACCGATAACAGAAATATCTTGCGGAACGCTTAGACCCTGTTCGTGGATAGCTTGTAAAACACCAGCTGCCAAAATATCACTACCTGCGAATACAGCAGTGATGGGTTCACCTTGTTCTAGCCAACGCCTCGTGGCATGGTAGCCGTCACCTTGCGCACTGTTGTCTCCGAGCGTATAGGATTTACCAAGGGCTACTAAACGTTCATCAAAAAGATTGTATTTTTTTAAACTATCTTGATATGCACCAAACCGTTCAATATCCACATAATCTGCTAACCTATTGTCCACTACACCAGGCTTTTGACCAATGTAGGCAATATGTTTATGCCCTAAAGCCAGCAGGTGCTCCATTGCTGCTAAGGCACCTGAATAGTTGTCTACTGTAATACGGTCACTTTTAGGGCTTCTAGGGCGTTCAACCTGAATGACCGGGATATTGGCTTTAAGAGCATACTCGACATTTTTTTGATCACGGGCCGTACTAAAAATAATTGCGTCCACCCGCCAGCTTAGGAAAGTCTCGAGTCCACGCCGCTCTGCCGCAGGATCACCCTGCACGTTGTAGGTGAGGGTTGTATATCCTTTAGACTCGGTATAAGCCTCGACACCTCTAGCAACTTGTACGAAAAAAGGATTGGGGTGCATGGATTGTAACAGGTGTCCAATAATGTTGCTGCGGTTGCGCTTTAGACTGCGAGCTATCGAGTTGATGCGGTAGCCTGTTTCAGATACGACCTCTAAAACACGCTGGCGGGTTTCTTCGGCCACGTAGCCGTTGTCGTGCATAACACGAGCTACTGTTGCGGTGGATACGCCCGCTTTGAAAGCTACGCTTTTAATCGTTGTCGATCTCACTTAGGTACGCCCTATAAATCTGAATGTGGTTTAAATATATCCTATAACTCAAAACATGTCAACGTTGACATGTTGAGCCTTATCATAGAACTACCTTACTAGATACTTAACTCGAGTGAGAAAGCAAGTGTACCTCCTATACAAAAGCTGGGGTCTGTAATGCTTTAGCTTCTTCTAATATCCTGCTGATAAACTTAGCTCGAGTTACCTTTATTAAGGAGAGCATAATGGGCGAAATCGTAACATTTCCAAGCAATGGTCATCAGGCAAGTGGTTATCTGGCACAACCTGAAAGCAGTGGCCCTGGACTTATTGTTATTCAAGAGTGGTGGGGTTTAAACGACAATATCAAAGCTATTGCTGACCGCTTTGCCAAAGCTGGCTTTGTGGCACTGGCTCCTGACCTCTATCATGGTGAAGTGGCTTCTGCACCCGATGAAGCCAAGCGACTAGCCATGAATTTGCAGCTAGAGCAAGCCGCCAAAGATATGAGTGGCGCAGTTGATTTTGTTCTAAAACATGCTAGTACCCAATCCGTTGGTGTCATTGGATTTTGTATGGGCGGAGGTTTAGCATTAGCCCTAGCTGCGCAACGTCCCGATGCTATTAAAGCTGCTGCACCTTTTTATGGTTTACCTAGAAACACCAGTCTTGAATGGAAAAATTTGACCGCTAACATTCAGGGACATTATGGTGAACTTGATCAGGGTATTCCTATAGAGAATGTAAGAGCCCTCGAGAAACAATTACTTGAGTTAAACAAAAGTGTAGAGATATTTGTTTATGAAGGCGCGAATCATGCCTTTTTCAATGACACCAGTAAAGCCCACCATCCTGAAGCCGCTAAGTTGGCCTGGGAACGAACGGTGGCGTTTTTGAGTAAAACATTAGCTTAAAGTCATTTGACAGATTAGACATTATTAGAAATAAGGAAATGTACGGTAAGAAAGTTCAACACCGAAGGGGATATTTACGATACTGAACACGCAAATTATGCAAACCTGTTGCATTTTCCATGAAGTGGTCAGCACAAGAGTGATGCGTATTAAGCTCCTAGCTTTGGTTTATATCATCACATATTTCACCTAAGTGTATTAAACTAATTCATGCCCTGGCGACTCAATGTTTTGGGGGTGTCTGTGCTCGAGAATGACAGTCATACCCTGCACCCCGAACGCAAGACGATGGGAGTACTTAGCTACTTGGCCCTTGAGGGTCTTACCCATCGCTCCAAACTAGCGGGTTTACTCTGGCCAGATTCCGATGAAAAGACTGCCCGCAATAACCTAGCGCAAGTATTGCGAAGGCTTAAAAAAACCACCGATGCCACACTAATTTTAGGTGAAGGCACCGAGGTGCTTAGTTTATCAAATGACCTCGAGACCGACGCTGCCAAGCTAAAAGTGTTGGCGTTTGCAGGAGACAAGCATTTGTTGGATGTCACAGGTGGCTTGCTCAACAAGCACGATTATGACGATTGCCCAGAATTTGCCGATTGGCTCTTTGCTGAACGTGAACGCCTGCAAACCTTGCGACAAAACGCCCTGAACAGCTTTATACAGCACTACGAAAAATCTGGTGATTATCAAGAATCACTTCGTTGCGCCGAGTTACTCTTGCAGCTCGATCTCATCTCTGAAGAAGCTCACCGCCAAGTGATGCGCCAGAACTTTTTAGCAGGTGATCGAGCCGCAGCCCTCAAGGCTTTTGAAAAGTGTAAAGACATTTTAGAAAAAGAACTCGGTGTTGAACCCATGCAGGAAACCCACGCTCTTGCCGCCGAAATTGAGTTTGGCTCCCTGTTGCCTGTAGCAAGTAAAACCACCACAGCCTTGCCCTTGCGGGTGTTGCGCCCGCCACTCACAGGGCGTGAAGAACTATGGACACGAATGGACACCGCTTGAAGTAAAAGACATCCCATCATTTTGCGTGGCGAACCAGGCGTGGGTAAGAGTCGCTTGATGCGTGATTTTTTAGAGAGTAAAGGGGCTTTTGTTCTGTTACAAGGACGACCCGGCGACAGCAACATCACCTATAGCACCCAAAGCCGCATCTTGCACCAAGTGCTAAGTTTATATCCAGCTACGCTCGAGTCCTGGCAACGCAAAGAACTCTCAAGGCTCTTGCCCGAACTCGGTGAAACGCCCGAACCCCTTACTTCAGAAACTGACCAACTGCGTTTTTATGAAGCACAGGCTGCTGTGTTTCAACATGCCTTTGAAAACGGGATGCGTGTGATTGCCATAGATGATTTGCAATTTTTTGATGAAGCCAGCTTCAAGGCACTCATGTTTATTCTAGGAAAATACTGGAGTAAACCCAATTCACCCCAAATGGTTTTTACCTTTCGCTCTGGTGAACTAAGTGAAGAAGCCCAAAACGCTTTGAAAGATTTACTGCAAACAGGGTCAGGTGTGATTTTGGATGTTATACCCTTAAGTGTCTCTCAAGTCTCAGATCTGGTGAATAATTTGGGTGTAGCCGAACTAGAACCTTTAGAAAAAATGTTGCATGGCTACACCGGGGGCAACCCACTGTTTATGATTGAGACGATAAAAAGTGTGCTCGAGTCTGGAAGCACTACCCTCACAAACTCTGCCAAAGTCCAGACGCTTTTACAACAACGTTTAGACAAACTTTCTCAACCAGCCCTCAGACTTGCTTGGATGGCTGCGATTGCTCAGACAGATTTTTCTTTAGAGCTTGCTAGCCACATCACCCAACAATCCCCGTTTGATTTAGCTGAACCCCTTGCAGAGTTAGAGCAGAGGCAGATTTTTGTAGCAGAGCGGTTTAGTCATGATTTGATTTTTGAAGCGGCACACTCAAGTATTGCTGCACCTGTCAGAAAGTATTTACACAAGCAAACGGCTGAATTCTTGGAGAAGCAAAGCGCAAACCCTGCGAGGATTGCGAATCATTACCTTTTAGCTAATGATCAGAACAAAGCATTACCCTTCTTGCAACAGGCAACAGAAATTGCTGAACGTGATTTCCAATTTATTGACGCTGCCCTGTTTTATGAACGCATAGCAGATATTTTGGAAACTCAAAATAAGCCTGATGAAGCCTTCAATCATCTTTGTGAAGCTCGATTATGTCTTTCAAATACAAGCTTATATGAAAAAATAAAAATCATTATTGAGCGAATGTTAAGTCTCGCCCAGAGTAAGGATCAACGCGTAGAAAGTCATCATGCTCATTCGGAATATTTTAATCTTGTACAAGGTGATTTTATTGCCGCAGAACATGCTGCACATGAGGGTCTAAAGGTTGCCGAAACGGCACAACACCGAAAACTTCTACTAGAAGACTTGGGAGTTGCACGGTGGTACCAAAACCGTCTAACTGAAGCTGTGGAACCTTTGAGGGAAGTGGTTGAGATTGACCGCAAGTTGGACTCGAGAAATCTTGGTGTTTCTCTTGCTAATCTTTCTATTGTCTTGCAGCATCTCGGGCATTACCGTGAAACGCTTGCCTTACAGGAAGAAGCTATAGCGTTTCTGCGACAACGCAACCTGCAATATGAATTGACGATTGGGCTAACCAATTACGCTATTACCTTAGGTGAGCTTGGCTATACCAGCAAATCTTTACCTCCACTACAGGAAGCACTGAGCTTGCAAAGGACTATGCAGGGAAACGCAAGCGTCAGCACAACACTTACCACCTTCGGCACCTCTCACCTTGATCTCTGTCAATTCAAAAACGCTCTAATATCAATTCAGGAAGCTTTTGACATCGCTGAATCAAATAGTGATGTGTTGGTCAGTTATTACATTGCAACTCTGGCGCATGTTTATTTACGGTTAGGCCAGAGCAGCGTAGCTAAAACACTTTTAGATAAAAGTATGGTGCATTTACCTGAGTTTCCTATCGTTCGTTTCACTGTATTTCGTGAACACGCCCGCTGGCTTATTGCGCAAGAGCAATTTGAACAGGCCCACGTTGCCCTGGACAAAGCAAAACAGGCTCTAGGAACTGGCCTACGTCTACACATACTTCAATTATTAGAAGCACCTATGGCTTCACCTAGGGAAAGTCTTCAACTCGCCAAACAGGTCTTAGATTACACCAAAGAAGGTGAGCTTAAAGGCGGCATGGTTTTAAGCTCACTTACCCGCTGCGCTCAGGCACATCTCAAACTTGGTAATCCAAAGCAGGCACTTGAATATTCTCAAGAAGCCATAACCCTGCTAAAAACTTATGAACCTTATGGATTCTACTTAGGTGAAATCTACTTAACGCATTACCAAGCCCTCAAAGCCTGCAAAGACAAAACAGCCAAAGAGTTCCTAAAGCAAACACTATCTTGGCTTATGGACATTGCAGATAATCACGTACCCACTGAGTACCGTGAGAGTTTCCTGAACAGCAATAATGTCAATAAAGCGATTTTAGAAGCGGCTAGGCTCGAAGGCTTACTGTCGAAGACTTCTGGGTAGGACTCGAAGCTTTTTCCCTTTCCTCTTTGACCTTTTCCCTTTCTTCTAGCTGTTTCCCAGTCATGCTCCAGTCATGCAGGGTTTTCTACCTTAGGGTCAGGTAGAGATACAAAGGACCTAATCTCTACTAGAACGGAGTAAGAGATGAAGAAGATCAAATTAATGTTTAGTAGTTTGGTGTTATGCGTGATAGTGCTAACGGGTTGCCCTGATCCAAAACCTCCTCAACAGACAACCCCTCCAAGTAACCCCAGTACATTTACTGCAACTGCCATATCTGACAGTTCTATTCGCTTGAGTTGGAGCAAGGTAGAGGGGGCTAGCAGTTACACCCTCGAGCGCAAAACAGGTCAGGGTAGTTATAGTCAGATCACCGCACCAACCAGTCCGCAAACAGAACATACAGACACTGGACTGCGTGCCGGTATCACCTATAGCTACCGCATCAAAGCATCTAATAAAAACGGTAGCAGTCCTGGCGTAGAAACGAGTGCCACAACTCAAAATAAACCTAGTGGAAAGGTGCCTGCTACCCCAACAGAGTTTAAGGTCGTTGGTAGTACCACGAACAGCATAGAACTGAGTTGGAAAGCTGCAACAGGAGCTAGTGAGTATTTGCTCGAGCGCAAAAAAGGCAGTGAGCCTTACGCCCCTGTCCTCACGGTTACAGGAACTAGCTATACCGATACAAGCCTAAATCCAGCAACGGCCTATAGCTACCGCTTAAAAGCCGTTAATGATGATGGGGCCAGTGGCAGTGTCGAAGTGCAAACCACAACTGCCGCCCCCGGTCCCAGTGAAGTGATTATTTCCAAAGACGCAAGAGTTGCCACTGAGGCCATGCGAAGCGCACTGGTGTCATTTGATGCAGCTACCGGTGTAATGCGCTTTAATAGTGCTGCTGCTGTGAAAGACATTGAGGTAAACAATGTAGTTGTCAGCGAACCAAGTGCTGCCGCCCCTAGTGGTTACTTGCGTAAGGTCACAGCCAAAAAACAAGAAGGTACTGAGATTATCCTAGAAACGGAGCCTGCTGCACTAACCGATGTCGTCTTGCAAGGTGTGCTTAACAGCAGTCAGGCCATGGAAATTGACCCCACACAAAGTATCGCCTTAGTCTCTGGTGTGTCTTTAGTATCACCTACAGGAAATTTGGAACCCCTTGCCCGCCGAGGTTGCAATAAACTTGGTACAGGTGGCATCAACATCAATTTTGATAACACTGTCATTTATCAAAACCCCAGCCCAGCAGTAGATGTTATCCTCAACGGTTGTCTCAGGCTAGAGCCAGAGATTTTTATAAACCATGATATTCGTTTTCTGGCGGATGTTCATTCACTTTCTGTGATGCTTCGTGTAACGGAAGAAGCGGAGATAGAACTGGATACGGCCTTAGATGTTACCATTCCTGACAAAGAGAAAGAAGTTTACAAAGTTGGGGGCAAACCCATCAAATTCACTATCGGACCTATTCCTGTGGTGATCACCCCAAAATTTACGGTTAAAGTCGGGATCAAATCAGGAAGCGTTAGTGTAGAAGCAAAATATAGTGTGGCTCAAGATTTTATAGCCGAGGTTGGTGTGCAATACCGCAAAGGGCAAGGCTTTAGCCCGATTAACAACACTACAAATCCCAACTTTCACGCCAGCAATCCCGACCCTAAAAACTTCAAGTCCCTTAGTGCCAAAGCCAAAGTCCATGTCACTGCGATTCCCGAACTAAAGCTCTACGAAGCTGTGTCGGGTGAACTCAGCATTAAAGCCTATGCCGATTTAGATTTTCAGATGCCCCGTGATCCCGTGTGGATTATTTCCGCAGGCGGTCAGTTAGGCATTAAGTTGGGTTTTGATGTTCTGGGGGTTAAAGGTGGGTTGGATAGAAAGACGGACGAAATAGAACTGTGGCGCAATGTCGCACCAAATTTTGCTCCCGTAGCTCCAGCTATTCTTTCTCCGAATGAGGGAACCAGTATTGCAGCAGGTGAGGCAGTGAGCGTACAGGCCTTTAGCTTTGATCCTGAAGAGGGGTTTATCAACGGTCAACAAGGCTGTGAGCGACTGGTATGGAGCTTGGATGGTGTGAGTACAGGCGTGAATGCTTGTGGAACCCCTAGCCTGGTCATTCCAACCCAAGGAAGTCATACGGTTAGTGCGGTAGCAACCGATACCAAAGGACTGAGTAGCACGACTACCTTCGCTTTTACAGTAGCACCAGCAAAAGCTGTGACCATTCTCGAGCCAGCAGAAGGAGCTGATCTCACTGGTCTCTGCGGCAAGGATGAAGCTGTCAACCTCAAAGCAAATTTTGACGGCGGAACCCCTGACAGTGCAATTTGGTTTCAAGTCTTAAACACAGGTGCGGAAGAGCAAATTGGTACAGGCTTAAATACAACCTTTCAATCTACCGTTCTTAAAGATGGTGTTGCCGGACCTCAAACGGTGAAAATTAAACTGGTTATCACCAAAGGTGGCGCAGAATCTGTAGATGAAAATAATGTCAGCTATGCTTGCATCGGCTAGAACATTCACTATGACTTGGAAAGCCTCGAGCAAGCTCGAGGCTTTTTCCTTCTTCCAGTCATGCTCCAGTCATGCACACTTTTCTAAACTCCCTTTAGTTAAGAGCGAACGGCACTTAGCATTTTAGGAGGATTTTATGAAGCACTTTTATCTACTTTTGTTCGTCACGTTGAGCCTCTTGTTAGCCGCTTGTGACTTGGACTTCACAACACCAGATCAAATTCCTACCAATCTCCAGGCAACTACCCCAAAAAACTATACTGTAGATCTAAACTGGACCATAGCACTAAGCCCGCAGGTTCCAGAGCCAAGGATGTGGCTCGAGCGCAAAGTCGCCGATGGTGAGTTTGAACGCCTCGCTGATGTTACAGGAAAAACAAGCTTTGAAGACTTCCCAGTGTTTGATGACATAACCTACACCTACCGCCTCAAAGCCGGAAACCAAAACAGTGAAGTGACGGTAACTGTTCCCGTAGTCACGCCCAACCCACTCACCGTGACGCTCACAGCAGATGCACAGAGTATCAAGCAAACGATTGGAAAGAGTGGTGGGAGCATCAGTGTTACAGGTTCAAATGGAGTTGTTTACGCTCTGACAATTCCTGCTGATGCCTTACTTGCTGATACTGCAATCACGCTGACCCCAGTAAGTCAAATCGGTAATTTACCTCTGAGTGGTGGCTTACTCGGTGCGGTAAAGATTGAACCTGAAGATTTAGAGTTTTACAACTACGCCACGCTAAGCATGACCTCGACTCCTGCCGTTGCTTCAGAGATGAAAGCGGTTGGTTTCTCGAGCAGCAACACCGGTCAGGAGTTTTATCTCTATCCTTTTTCTACAAAAACTCCAAGTTCTGTTTTACAGGCGCAACAAGATGATGACGAGCTGGCTCCAATAAGACCCATCAAAGGCGGAACTTACGGCGCAGGCTCTGGCACAGTGCAGGATGTCAAAGAACAGGTTCAAGAGAATCCACCTACTGACTCATCATCCCAAACACAGCAGCAAGGTGCTGTAGATGATGAGCTAGCGCCCATACAAACACCCACCCAACATGCAGGCAAGTGGGCTACTACCCTGATGCTTAAAGAACTTAACCGCCCGAGCAGTCAAACCCTTCAGGTTTTTAGAGAGTTTAGACAATGGCTCGAGTATCTACGGAGACACAACTTAGAAAAAGACTTTGATTCTAATATCAAAGCTCACAGCCAACGCCAGGCAACTCGCATCAGTAAACGTTTTGACGAGCTTTATCAGCAGTGCGAAGCGGGTGACCGAAAGGTTCGCAAGGAAATGAAGGAGCTCCTTCACTGGTCAAAGCTCTACCCCGCCATCGTGCAAAATCTGGGTGCAGGCTGGTTTAGCGAAGCACAAGATCGCGTGGAGATGTGCGGTATTCCCAATTGGAAAGGCTTTGCAGCGATACATGCGTCACAAGGTATTCTAAAGGGATACTCGGGTGCAGCAGATCTGATTTGGGTTGTAGAAACAGTTACAGACGATGTTGTTACCTATAGTGCCACAATCGGAGATAGGACATTTGAGATAAGTTCGGCTAACAATTGCACCGCTGCTGTAAACTCCATAGAGCCTCAATTAGAGGGGAGTTTTTTAACAGTGGATTATAGTACAACACCTGCTTCTTATTCGGGAATGTTTTTTCTTAATGTGAATTACACGGTTACATGCCAAGATGAAAGTCAAACACTCACCGCTCCCTTTCCTATCATGTACCCTACCCTAAATGCCACGCTTTCAAATAACGATAAGGAAATCAGAGGGCACATTGAAGTAGACTACGCGAGTGACTGGATATTTGATCCCGTGCCACGCTCAAATCCATAAATAGGCAGGGAAAGATATGACACAAGACATTTACGTACTTCGTATCTGGTTTGAACGAGGTCACTCTGAAACCTGGCGCGTGACTATAACTGACACCCGCCGTCAGGAAAAGTTTCATTTTGCTACACAGGAAGCCTTGTTTAGATTTTTTCAAGAGAGGCTTGAGGCTACTAATAACCTGTCACACGGCTCAGAGTTTGATGTTTAATTTTCCAGTCATGCTCGAGTTCATACCCTGCTCTCTAAGCTTAGGCTCAGGCAGCAACACCATGACCAGAGTAAGACGTTTAGCTTAAATCCAATCTTGTTACGATTAAGACAACAGGAGAAAACGATGAAACAGCTTTTATTTACCCTTCTATTCTTTAGTTCTGCTTTTGCCCAAGGTTCTATTAGCGGCACACTCTACGCCCCTGATGTCAAAGGGTTCGTGGTCATTGGCTGCTTGCTCGATGCAGTCACACAAGGTTGTGATGAGGACAAAAGCCTGTATATGCAAATAGCGCAAGGTGGTTCTTCTGCATCATTTGAACTTAACGCTCCCGCAGGCAACTATGTCCTAATCGCTTGGCGAGACACAAATGGCAACAACAGTATGGACAATGACGGCTCGGACGACGTTGGTTTTTATTCAGACTCAACTGGCGAACCTGTTTTGGTAAGTTCGCCTGCTGCTAATATTGATATTCTCTTAAACAAAGGCGCGAGCAATCCACTAGGAGAAGATAATCCTCTAACGACGCAACCTGCTTCAAATCCTTTAAGCTCGCAACCACAAGCTAATCCTACAGCCGCCTCACCACTTGGTGATTTGGTGGGCATCTGGCAAATGACTAGAGCCTCGGGTGGTGACTATGAAAACCTCACGACGGGTTACGCCTTTAGCATGACTTCGGGTTACAGCTCTCTCTTAAAAATCAGGGCTGACGGCAGTTACATGATGGACTTTTCTTCGGCGGGAGTCTCGAGCAATTGCGCTATGGTAAGTAGTCTTGAGCAGTCCGCAGGCACGGTGACCTATCGAGGTGATCAGCTTATTTTGCAACCTGCCTGGCATACTATTAAGCTAGATAATTGCACTTCACTCAGCAAACAGGGCATGGGTACAGAGCCCATTGTCTATACCTTTACACTGAGCGAAGAATTTGATATTCACGGGCTGCGGGGTAAAAAGCTTGAGCTAACGGGTGGCCCAATTCCTCTGGATATGGACCTGTTTCACCCTGAACCCCTAATGCCTGGCTATCAGCCACAGCAACCTACTGATTTTGTTTTGGGAACCGACCCGCCTTATCAAGAGTTTTTAGGATTATGGGCACCTTCCCCAGATTCAGATGTTAACTTTTACAACCCGCAAACTGGCGAGTTTTATTTTCCTGAGTGGAACGGTGCAAGTCATAATTATCTTCGTTTTAATAATGACGGCAGTTATGAAATGGCTGTAGAAGCAAAAGATTACAACTATTATGAAGGCATTTGTAACAGAGGCTACATCTACTATGAAAAAGGCATACCCACTTTTTCGATTACCGAGTCACCGCGAAACCCAGGAGACTATACACGTGGTCATGCCCAGTTTAAGGCAATTGACGCTCGTCTTGTGGTGAATATTCGTGACTGTGATGAAGACAATGGTGTACGTCGCTATAATTTAACTCCTCAAATCAGTTATTACACATGGGAGTTGTTACCTGCCAATGGTCATCCAGATATGTTTTATATGCAGTGTCCCTGGGAAAAAAGCGAGTGGCAATTTATGTTTTGTGGTAGCTATGGCCTTAGCAGTAGCAGTTATGGGCGCAAACCCTAAAATAATGCCAGATTAAGGTAAGGCTATAACGCCTGAAGCTGGTGAAGTAGTGCTAAACCTTTCACTTTTTTCATAATTTGCGAACTATTAACTGAACCCCTGTTTTGATTTCTCTACAGTAGGCATGTGAGACTCCTTGTAGAAAATCATCTAAACCTCTTTGACACCCTTCAAGTTCTCAAGGTTAACCCCGAATGGATAATCAAGGCTCGAACCTTTGCCAAAGCCGTAGTACAAACCACCAATTACCAAGACAGTCATCAAAGCAACTTGCAAAAAATAGAACTTGATCATTTTGTTAGCAAATTAGGCGAAGAAGCGGTTCGAGAAGTTTTCATTAAGCTAGGTCAAAAAGTTATAGGACCTGATTACACTATTTATTCCTCGAGCCAGAAATCCTGGCAAAGCGATCTCTTGATTAACGATGTTGAGCTAGCTGTCAAAACACAGTCGCTCAATTCAGCCAAAAAGTATTCTGCTTCTTGGCTTTTTCAAAGTGGTTCAAAACGCTATGATCTTATCTTAAATAAGCCTGAGGCTTGGATATGTTTTGTCAGCTATGACCCCAAGTTGCAAACCTGCACGGTCTATCCACCTTATCAAATAAAAGATTTACCTTTCAAAGAACCCAAGCTCGAGCATCTCAAAAGCAGTAAGAAAGCTGTTTACTTGGAAGATTTACCTACAACAAATCTAGTAAAGGTTTAGGGTCAAGTAAAGACGACACCACAATATCTGCTTTAGTTGCTTGAAGTTGCTCTAAGCTCCACTGTCCAGTAGCCACCGCAAAAGCCACACAGCCATGCGCCTGAGCGCAAGCCACATCTCTGGGGGTATCGCCAATAACCACCACTTGCTTAGGTTGCAGACTCTCTCCATGTTCAGTTTGATAACGCTGCATAGCCAAGGTTACTAAATCAGGTCGGGTAGGAGCCTCGTCACCAAAAGCATTGATGCGAAACCAAGAATGCTCTAAACCCACCGCCTTTAGTTTCATCTTGGCTGCTGGTTGATAATTTCCAGTAAGCAAACCTAATGTGGCTTTATTGTCACCACGAAGAATCTCAAGAATTTCAGAAACACCGGGCATAAGACTAGCTTTATTATCCCAGGTCAATTCAAACTCGAGGATTTTCAAATAGGTATCCCGAAACTTGTCATGATTACCCTGCATATCCAAGTGCCTGTTAAGCTTAGTCAATTCTGCATAAATTTGAGTATCGATTTTTCCAGAGAGGTCAAGATCAAAATTAAAACTATTCCCAAAGAGTTTTTGACCCGCTTCTTGCATGGCTCTACCACCTGCGCCATTGGTTTGAAGAAGAGTTCCGTCGATATCAAAAAGTAAAAGTTTGGCGTTCACAGGAGAGTTTAACAGTAATCAGTAGTCAGTAATCAGTAATCAGTATAGGTTTTCTACTGACTTCTGGTTACTACATTTCTCAAAAACTTAACAACTTCTGGGGTTTGGGTCTCACTCTGTCCATGAACCACCAAAGCTCCATCAAATTCTGCTTGTTTTAATAAACGCACATAAAGGGAATAATCCATATCACCCTGGCCTGCGGCTACAATTTCGCCACTTATTTTTACGTCCTTGGCATGAGCCATCACCAAGTCATTGCCTAATAAATCAAAGGCTTCTAGCAAAATGCCCTTGCTATCTGGCAAATCGCTGACTTGATACAAGTTTGCAGCGTCAAGGACAATTTTCAAATGCTTGTTCTGCATTTCATCTAATAATTTTCTGGCTTTTAGTGCCGAGTTAACCACGTTATTGATTTCTGGCTCAACCCCTAAAACAATGTTGTGCTTTTCGGCAATACTAAGTGCCTTCTCTAAATGTGTTACCAAATCTTTCCAAGCTTCAGATGAATTGTTTTCTGGATGATGTTGCCACATGTTTTGTGTATCACGACTGCCTGTGCAAATAGTAATGATTGAAGTTCCTATTGCTTTACACGATGAAGCTAAAATTTCTAAGCCTTCCAAACCTTTCAATCGTTCTTTTGAGTCAGGGTAAATCATGTTGTAAGTTCCTGAAAGAGCAGCGATGCTAAGACTTCGCTCGAGACAAGCCTGCTTAATACGTTCAGGTAAACCTATAGGAATATCATCTGGCATAGAAGACAACCCTGCACAAGCAAAATTAAATTGCATGGTGCTAAACCCGTGATGCTTCACTGCATCAAAAACTTGCTCGAGTGTAGGTCTATCAAAGGTTTTAGCAAATACGCCAAGTTGCATCAAACACTTCCGTTTACATCAGCTAAACGCACACGCTCACCTGTTTCGGCTGAACGTGCTAAGGCTACCATCGCACGAATGGCTGCAATGCCATCATAAATATCTGCACCCTTCATGGGTTTAGGATACAAAATAGTATCAGCAAAGGCTTCAATTTGAAGTTTGTAAAAGCCAGCATCTTCACCCAAAGGTCTCGAGTAGGCTTTGGTCTTGGTACTAAAACACTCCACATCCGATGACCGGCGATACCAAGGGTTATACGTTTTACCCAACACACTCCCGTGTTCTCCATAAATCTGAAAACCCTCATGCCAATCCATTCTTACAGCCACTGTTAAATCTAAATGCCCTACCGCACCACTAGAAAATTCAAGATCGGCAAACCAGCAATACGCACCAAATTTTTCAATAAGGCGACACTGCACTGAAATAATTTCACCACCCAAAAAACGTGCTGTATCTACTAAGTGGCTACCATGCGTAAGCATAAAATAACGGCGTTTATCTGCCTTGGGATTACCTGATGGTTTTTTAGCTTGCTTACTTGTGAGCATTAAAGGTTGCAAATTATCAGTATTGCTATAACGATACGTGTTATCGCAGTACCAGGCTTTGAGAGCTAGCATCTCCCCCATTTGGGCTTGGACAAACTCTTTTGCATAGGCTATTCCTGGATCAAAGCGTTTCATGTTACCAACTTGCAAACAAAGTCCACTCTGTTTTACTTTTTCTATTAAGGGTTCACATTCTTCTATCGAAATGCCCAAGGGCTTCTCAACCAAAACATGTTTGCCTGCTTGTAGGGCTTTTAGCGTTGCAGGCACATGGAACTGATCGGACGTTGCTATAATCACCGCTTCAACATTAGGGTCAGCCAACATCTGGTCATAATCAGTATAGATTTTTTTAGGCGGATACTGAACTGAAACTTTCTCTAATAAATCTTCTGCCAAATCACAAATGGCATATAGTTCAGCATTTTTGGCTTTGCAGGTATCTGGCAAATGAGCAGCTTGGGCAATGGGACCTGCGCCTAGAACCCCTATTCGTAGTAAGCGATCTTCTTTGTGCATTTTTATCCTCCCATTGGTCCAATACTTACCAGACATAATAATCTGCATTCTGGAGCATTGACGCTTTATCATCAAATAATCAATTTATATAGCTGAGTATCTTAGAGTCAAAGTACCACTGCCAGAGGCGGTGGCTTGTCTACAACACTCCCAGAGGGAGTAGCAATTAGTTCACCCTACATGGAGTCGGCTCACTCCCCCACCAGAGGTGGGGGCTTACAGAACCTTAGTCAATGGGATATTTCTTTATTTTAACCATGTTTAGCCATCCCTTCTTCTGCTATCGCTTGCTCAGCATTAGGTTTGAGCTTGGCACATTCAATAGCCAACCGAGTCTGTTTCGGTTTTATATGTGCCAACTTATCCTCGAGGGCTTCTTGAATACCTTTACTACGGCTTATAAAGACTTTTCGTTTGACTAAAGCATCAAGTTTTTGCAGCAAGTCTTTCTCGAGGGTAATCATTACTTTGACGACTGCCATAAGTCAACTTTACTACGATTACGCAGGGCCGTTCCCTTTTACGTTAAACTAATCCCCATGTTTGAAAGCGTCATCGGTTTAGAAATCCACTTAGCCATGAAAACCCAGAGCAAAATGTTTTGCTCCTGTGCCAACGACACCTTTGGTCAAAACCCCAATACCAATGTCTGCCCAGTCTGTTTGGGGCTGCCTGGTAGCTTGCCCACTATCAATCACGATGCCATTGACAAGGCCATTATGTTTAGTATGGCTCTGCATTGCCAAGTGCCTGAGATTACCCAGTTTCACCGCAAGAATTACTTTTACCCCGATTCACCTACCAATTATCAAATCAGCCAATATGACCGGCCTGTTGGGTCAAATGGCTATATTGATTTAAGCGATGGTAAGCGCATTGGGATTACACGCTGTCATGTTGAAGCCGATGCAGGAAGAAGTGTGCATCCAGCTTATGCTGCTTATAGTTTAGTAGACTTAAACCGCGCCAGTACACCGCTTATAGAAATGGTCACTGAGCCAGATATTCGCTCATCCGATGAAGCTCGAGAATTCTTGCAAAAAGTTCGGGCTATCGCGCAAGCCTTAGGTGTTTCTGATGCCAACCCCGAAGAAGGCAAAATGCGAGCTGATGTCAACGTCTCAATTCGCAAAGCAGGCGAGCCTTTGGGTACTAAAGTTGAAGTCAAAAATCTCAACTCCTTTAAGAGTGTACAGAGGGCTCTCGAGTACGAAATCAAACGTCAGTCCCGCATTGTAGAAGAGGGCGGAAAAATTGTGCAGGCTACACTAGGTTGGGATGACGGTGGGCAAAAAACCTATCTGATGCGTACCAAAGAAGAAGCTGCCGATTACCGTTATTTCCCTGACCCCGATTTACCACCTATGCAAGTTAGTAAGGAATGGCTCGAGAACTTGCGAAGCAAAACCCCCGAACTGCCAGATGCCAAATTCAAACGTTATCTTGCCCTAGGCTTACGCGATTACGATGCTAATCTCATTGCCTTTGATGTAGCTCTGTCCAACTTTTTTGATCAAACCATCAAGCACTATCCTAAAGATGCTCAAACTCTTGCCAACTGGCTTAATGGCGATGTGACAGGATATTTGAATAATCAAAGCCTCGAGGTCTCTGCTTCAAAACTTAGCCCAGAGCATTTGGCAGCTTTGCTGAAACTGATTGATGCTGGAACCATCTCTGGAAAAATTGCTAAAGACCTTTTACCCGATGTAATGCAGGGCGCAAACCCTGAGGTTCTAGTAAAAGAACGTGGTTTAACACAAATTGCCGATACAGGCGCGATTGAAAGCATCTTGGATGAAGTGATTGCCGCCAACACTGAATTAGTTGAGCGGGTCAAAGCCAACCCTAAAGCCATCAACGCGCTCTTGGGTGAAGCCATGAAAGCCAGTAAGGGCCAAGCCAAGCCAGATTTAGTACGTGAGTTGCTGAGTAAAAAATTAGGTATTTGAGTAAAGAGTAACCTAGGTCTGTAAATTACATGAGTCATCCCAAAATTTCGAGTTCACGTTGTCATGAACTCAAAATTTCATATCCATTCGTCATTGCGAGAAGCGTTATAAGCTAAAAGTGTCCCAAACGATGCTTAGTAGGTCGTTTGTAGTAGACGAGCGACGAAGCAATCTCATGTCACTTATTTTGTAGAGAAATCAGAGCAAGGAGATTGCTTCGCGGATGCAGCAACGATGTACTTTATCAGCATCAAATACATCCTATTCTTAGGCTCGCAATGACAGGAACGTAGTACAAACGGCGCACATTGTGCCGTTTGTACTAAAAATTCGTACCTGACTCATGTCTAACTTAGGTCGTTTTGTAGTGTATGTTCATAACCGCTTGCAATGATAAAACATAGTCTGTATACTTTAAGGTGTTCCAAACAAGTCAATAGGCTTTTTTGAAATGTGGGCAACAGCCCAGAAATTTTATGCTTTACCTAGGTTTTTAAACTCGGGTTTAGCAGTAAGGAAAACAAAATGGCAACAGGAAAAGTAAAATGGTTTAATAGTGAAAAAGGCTTTGGCTTTATCGAACAACATGGTGGCGGAGCAGATGTATTTGTACACTTCTCTGCGATCCAAGGAACCGGAATTCGTAACCTTAATGAAGGCGACGAAGTAGAATTCAAGGTTGAGCAAGGGCAAAAAGGCTTACAAGCCGCTAACGTCTCTGTCTCTGCAAAATAGGTAACGCTCTTTAACCTAATCAACGTCCAGTATAAGCTGGGCGTTTTTTGTTATAGCAGGTATCGCAGGTATTATCTAATCGCTGATGACAACAGCATAATACGCTCGCTTGAGAGCTCGTGAACCTTGTATTTCGCAAGATGTCTAGTGTAGGCTAGTGCAGGGTGTGATTCGCAATCTTTTCAAAACACTTTTAGTATCCTATCGTCGCCCATTTCTTTTAACAAGTTTTATTTTAGCCTTGGGTTTACTTTTTTGGCTTACTTTTCAACAGGGTGTCTGGCATGATGCCTGGGGGCAATTAACTGACGCTCTAGATGGCAAGACTCTGAGTGGGTATCCAAATTGGACACTTAGAGGTTAGTAATCATCCTGATGAATTAGAAAGTTTACGCTATAACACCGGCGGCGTTTCAGGTGAGCGCAGTGAGTTAGAAGTTAACGAGTCGGTAGCTTATATGTTAAAGGACATGCTCGAGGCGGAAGGTCTAGTCGTTGACCTATTACCAGCCACGGTTCCCAGAAGATACCGCGCTGACCTTTTTATCTCACTGCATTCAGATAGCAGCACCGACCTAGAACGGCGTGGCTATAAAAGTGCCTATTACAAACACTTACGCAATAAGCAAGACCCGATTCTAAAAACCCATATCGACGAAGCTTATTTTTACTTTTCGGGTCTAAGTGACGATGACGCTAATGTAAGCGGAAGTATGCTCGAGTATTACGCCTTTAACCATAGGCGTTTTAGACATTCAATAGCTCGCAAAACACCAGCCATTATTGTAGAAATGGGATATATAAGTAGTGACCATGACTGGATGTTTCTAAAAGACCCTGTAAACCCCGCTTACGCGCTTAAAATGGGGATACTTTCATATTTAAGAAAGGAGTGATGAGTAATGAGTAATGAGTGCTGAGCAAAAAGCCTTTCACTCACCACTCGTCACTTTTCACTTATTTTCTATGGATTTCCTCAGACTCTTTATCGCCTTACCACTTCCTGAAAGTGTCAAACAGGGGTTGCAAGCACAGCAAGACGCGCTCAAGCAGCATCTTTCTAGTGATATTGCCTGGACAAGGCCTGAGCAGTGGCACTTGACGCTTATCTTTTTAGGAACAACACCCACTGAAAAACTCCCTGTGATTCAACAAGCTATAAAACGTGCTACACATAAACTCGAGCCCTTTGAATTATCCACAGCAGGTCTAGGGACTTTTCCCAGCCTTCAACGCCCAAGTGTGTTGTGGCTTGGTCTAGGGGGTGACATCGATAGACTTCAACACCTTCATACCCGCTTGACCCAAAACTTATCAGGGCTCTTTGAAGAAGAACGCGCTTTTAAGGCCCATATTACTTTAGCCAGAATCAAACAATTTGGTTTAGGTAAAGAGGTCGTCAAGGCTTTTGCAGAAACACCCTCGCCAAAAGTTTGGTGGCACGTCGATGAAGTAGCTTTGTACTCGAGTCTCCTTAAACCTACAGGTTCAGAATATACCCAACACTATAAAATTAGTTTTAACAAGCCTTGATAGTTCTGGTCATTACGCCGTAAACTCAGCTAAACGCAGTTTTTAGATATTGCGTAGAAATGAGAGTTACTTTCATCTGAAACCCTTCCTTGGTTGGGTTATTTTTTAATGCGTATAGCTAGATGTTAGTGGCCATCTCTGGAGGATTGTATGGCAAAAATCAAAACCATTGTCGTCGGCACGGGTGGCATGGCACGCCACCATATTCGTTTAATGCTCGAGCAGCAACGCACCACCGATATGGTGGGCTTTGTAGAAACCAGCGAAGATCAGCGCCAAGCAGTTAAAACGCTTTATCAAGAAACAGGTCACACCTGTCCAGCTTTTTATAGAACCATTGGTGAGTTTATCAAGACTCAGGGTAAAGCTGAGGCAGCCTTGATTGTTACCCCGCACAAGTTTCATTTTGAACAAGCCAGAGAATGTTTAACCAACGGCATGGACGTACTTTTGGAAAAACCAATGGTCATGAATACCGCCGAAGCCAAACGCCTAATTGGTATCCGTGATCAAACCAAGCGGGTCTTGGTGGTGGCCTTTCCGGGTAGCCTCTCCCCTGCCGTACAAAAAGCCAAAGAGATTTTAGCCGAAGGCACGATTGGTAAAATAACTGGCGTAGCCGCTTTCGCACATCAAAATTGGAAGCCCCTCACCATTGGCTCCTGGAGACAAGACCCCGAAATGTCTGGTGGCGGGTTTTTATTTGATACTGGGTCACATATGGTCAATACCGTTGTAGATTTAATCGGCGATGATGTGGCCCAAGCCAGTGCTCTTTTTGATAACTGCAACACGCCCGTAGAAATTAATTCTTCGGTCAGTGGTTTTTTCAAAAACGGTGTAGTCTTTTCATTTACTGGTGCAGGTGATTCTGTTGATTGCAAATCTCAAATTATGCTCTTTGGAGATAAAGGTGTTTTAGAAACAGGCATCTGGGGTGAAAAACTAAGACTAAAACTGGGCGACGGTGATTACAAACCTGTTGCCTATCCAAAATCTAAAGGTGTGTGGGAAGAGTTTGTCAAAGTAGTGCAAGGTAAATTAGAAAATCCCTGCCCCGCCGAAGTTGGTTTGCGTTTTGCCAAATTGATGGACATGATTCGGGAAAGTGCCAAGACGGGCAAAGTTGTAAAAGCCTAATGACCCAACGCCAAGAACTGCTCAACACTATGGCTGATAAAATCCTCGAGTTACCTTCACCTTTGGTGACTCGAGTTGCTATTGATGGAGTAGATGGTGCAGGCAAGACAATGTTTGCCAATGAACTTGCGGATGTTTTACAAGCTTTAGGTAGACCTATCATTCGTGCATCGGTAGATTCATTTCACAATCCAAGAGCCATCCGTTACCGTTTAGGTAAAACCTCACCTGAAGGTTTCTTTCATGATTCTTACAACTATGAACTGTTAAAAAAGATATTACTCAAGCCACTAAGTCCAAATGGTTCAAGACACTATAAGACTGTTGCTTTTGACCACCACACAGATTCGCCCGTCTTGCAAACTGAGCAGTTAGCAGAACCTAGTTCTATTCTTATATTCGATGGTATTTTCTTGCACCGTCCTGAATTGCGTAATTTCTGGGATTATTCAATCTTTCTCGAGGTCGGTTTTGATCTAACCTATGCCAGAATGGCGCAGCGTGACAAAAGTTCACCTGATCCTAATGCACCCGAAAATCACAGATATTTAGCTGGGCAAACCCTTTATTTAAGCGAATGTCAGCCCAAGCACTATGCCAGCATTATCGTCAACAATGAAAACTTTGCTACGCCCTTTGTGGTAAGTAGTAAAAATTAAGGTGTCATTAGATTGAGTCAACTGCACACTCTTGTCCATGCTGAGCAACCTCAGCAAATATTGAACGCAAAGCAGGTTTATGTTTATAAATTCTAAACGGAGTCAAAGCATCTATGGGTGTGAGCAGATGCTTCGACTCCGTTTTCTTTAACTACTTTATCTTTTTAGTATAGGTCAAATGCAGAGCAATTTTCGCTCAGCATGACAAATAAGCTGCAATGCTTCGTTCTCTTTGATATTCTGCATATATGCCTCGAGTCCTCCTTACTGGTGCCACTGGTTTTCTTGGTAGTCACATCACTGAAGCCTTGGTTACTCAAAGTTATCAAGTACGCTGCACACTGCGCCCTAGCAGTTCGACCAAATGGTTAGACAATCTAAATATTGAAAAAGCCAATGTTGATTTTAACGACGAGGCAAGTTTGCAAAAGGCTTGTCAGGGTGTGGATGTTGTTATTCACAATGCAGGCATCACTAGAGCAAAAAATGATGCTGAATTTTTTGAAGTGAATACTGATGCCACCGAACGGCTTGCCAAAGCTGCCATAAAAGCCAAAGTCTCGAGGTTTATTTTTATAAGCAGTTTAGAAGCCAGGGGCCCTAATGGGTTTACAACAGCCATAAGTAGCTATGGAAAGAGCAAACTCGAGGCAGAGCATCGTTTAATGACTTTGCAAAATGATATTGAAATGATCTTGCTACGTCCAGCAGGTGTGTACGGCCCACGTGACACCGATTTGCTTACACTTTTTCAAATTGCAAAATACGGCTTTCTAACCATGCCGGCAACAAGTAGCAGGCTTCAACCTGTTCATGCTCGAGATGTTGCCGAAGCAGTTTTAACAACTATTCAAAACAAAGCGCAACTTGGCCCATTTGAAATTTCTGAGCCAAATACATATTCGTGGCAAGATATGGCGCAAATGTTAGAAGTTGCTATACAGCGCAAATTGAGAGTAATCAAGATTCCTCGAGAAGTCTTTCTGGGTGCTGGCTACGCTTCTGAAATAGTTAGCAAATTACTCAACCAAGCACCCAAACTAGACCGCCGCCGCGCGAAGTCTTTGGCGTATTACAGCTATACATGTGACACAACACAGTTCAAAAAATCCTTTGGTTGGCAAGCTAGGATTTCTTTACAAGAAGGTTTGACTGAAACAGCTATGTGGTACAAACAGAACAATTGGATTTAATTCATTCTTGGTCTAGCCGCGCTTTAACCACACCGCCATCTCCCCTACCCCACGATGCGCCCACAAATGATACGGAAGCAGGGTCAGATTTTTTCCTTTGATTAAGGTGGCTCCACCAAGAAAGCTTTCCTCATGGGAAGCCTCGAGCACTTCCTCATCCCTCAAGCTCAAATCTAAAGCCTGCCCACCATGATCAACCGCCTCAGCACAGTAAACAACAGGTCCACGCTCTACAGCGACTCTGCCTCTATTCTCTTTGACAGCTTCATGAATCAACACACGGCGAACAGGCATTGGCAACTCGAGTTCGACCACATCACCTTTTTGCCAATGATGTTTAATCATTAGGTAACCACGTTCAACTTGGGTTGCAACGGCTCCACCATTTACACTGATGGTCGGTGTTTCTTGATTTTGCCCCAAGTATGTATACAAATCACTGGGCAAAGGTTTGTTTTGCACCCAACCTGGAATACGAATGGCCAGCGTAAAGTCACTTGGAGTATGTATGGTGAGTTTAATGTTTCCATCCCAAGGATAGTTACTCTGCTGCTCGAGTTCAATTTTCTTACCTGAAAGCTCGAGACTGGTTCTACTCGAAATAAACTGATTGACATACACCTTATCATCTTTAGAGGCGTAAATATAACCCGACAGCGAAGACAATAAACGAGCGATATTTGGAGGGCAACACGAACACTCAAACCAAGGATTCCGCACGCAGCTGTCGTCACGGTTAAAGTTGGTTTTGCCATCAAAGGCTAAGGGGTTCACATAAAAATATTTATCCCCAGTAAGTGCAACACCTGATAAAAATCCATTAAACAAGGTGCGTTCAATCACATCATGATATTTGGCATCACCATGCAATAAAAACATACGCTGATTCCAAAAGATATTTCCAATCGCAGCACAGGTTTCATTATAGGCCGTCGCATTTGGTAATTCGTAATCATCACCAAAAGATTCTCCATGATGCCTCGAGCCTATCCCACCAGTTAAATATATTTTTTTAGAAACCTCATTCTCCCACAGAGCATCCAGTGCTTTGATATAATCCTGGTTTCCCGTCAGTGCTGCCACATCCGCCATACCTGCATACATGTATACAGCGCGAACTGCGTGCCCTACTGCTTCTTTTTGTTGGGTAACAGGTAAGTGATCTTGGGCATATCCTGGAATATCAAAGAGTTTACTTTCTGTGCGGCCATGATAATGTCCACGCTCATCAAGAAAATACTTAGCCAGCTCGAGGTATCTTTTTTCTCCTGTAACGCGGTAGAGTTTGACCAGGCCAACTTCAATCTCTTGATGCCCTGGCACATCACGCTTTTTATTCACGCCAAAAACGCTGTCTACTAAATTTGCACTTTTAATCGCAATGTCTAAAAAATTACGCTTACCTGTGGCCAAATGATGCGCCACTGCCGCTTCATACATATGACCAAGGTTATAAAGTTCGTGGTTAAACTTTAAGTTTGACCAGCGTTCTAAACCTTCACGATCTGCTTTTACAGTTTTGGGGTCAACGGTACGGGCTGTATAAAGATAACCATCTTCTTCTTGGGCATCAGCAATAAGGGCAATAAGGTTATCCATGTAGGCCTCGAGGTCTTGATCTGGATACAAACGTAGTGAATAGGCTGCGCCTTCCATGACCTTAAAAACATCTGAATCATTAAAGACTAACCCTGTATGTGATCCTTGCATTTTCTTGGCAGCTTTTAAGAAATTATCCACCCGACCCGTATCTTCACACTTCTGAAAATTAAAAGGGATAGTCACATTTCGGTTCACCTGAATCCTTGGTGACCAAAAAGAATCATGAAGCTCTGCTTGTGTAAAAGGCACAGGTTGAATAGGATAATCGTGCATAGTTCCTCCATAAAATAAAATTTATAGTATCGCTTATTGGGTATTAACGTGTAGCTTGGCGTGCAAGCTCTTAAAGCGTTTGGGTGAAATGCCTTCCGAACGCTTAAACAACCGCCGAAAATACCCCGCATCGTTATAACCACAATTCATGGCCACCTCTTCGACCTTATACTGGCTCTCGAGCAACAGTCTTCTGGCCTGCTTTAGGCGATGGTGATTAATCGCATCAGTGATGGTTAAGCCGTAAATATCCCTAAATATCCTCCCCAGATAATCAGGATTGCGGTGCAACATCTCGGCAATCACCGAGGTATTCAGCCGTTCATGATAATGGGTTCGGATAATGGCGTTCACACGGCTGGCCAGTACAGACTCACTTTCATCCGGCGTGGTTTCGGTATGGCTCGAGTCGGCAACTTCAGCCAGCATCAACATCACCAGCAAATTAGCCGAAAACTGGGTCAAGCTGTTTCCTTCTTGATCATCTAAAAAACGCCTAAAAATACTGGTTAGATGGTCAGGTCGTTTGATTTTAATGTGCTGTGGGGCACTCAATTTTTCTGAGTTCTCATTTTCGACAAGCGTGAAGTGCATCCAATAAAAACGTAAATCGGGTTCAAAAGGCGCAGCAGCTTTGTGTCGTCGGTGAGGCCAGAGGATTAAACTTTCCCCTTCTTTTACATTAAACCGTCGGTTGCCTTCAATGATGCTCAAGACACCTTTGGTCACAAACATTAGTTCATGACTATCAATCACGCGGTCAGGGTGTTCACCCTTACCTCTCGAGATAAAAAACCCAGCATTTTTAGCAATGATAGGTAAGGTACTACATAGATTAAGATCATTCATGGATAGCTCTCCAAATAGTCGGAATCATCCTTATTTTTTATGCAATTTACATCTTGCTACATACTCTAGCATATGTAAGTATATCTATTGAATAAACCTTGCATTATGATGAGGCCTATAACTTAGTGCTTGATGAATGACGGAATTGTTCTGTTGTGTATAGAATACAGTAACAGAAGAAAGGAAGGTGGATTTCTCGAGCAATCATTAGCTGATGACTTGGTTGTATTCTAAACATTTCATATTTACAAAGGAGAATTTATATGCCAATGCAAAAATCGTTTAACAGACGCAATTTTCTCAAAATGATGGGCGCAACCGCAGCCACAGGAAGCTTTATTTCCCCCAGAGAAGCCATGCTCTTTGGGTTGGCCCAAAATGCCACTAACATCACCTTTGGTGGTTGGGGTGGCGTTGCCGAAGACGAAGGAGTCAAAGCCGCCATTGAAGCTTTCCATGCCGAGCAGACTGATATTCGTGTAGAGTGGCAACACACTCCAGATGCTGGTGAATACGGACGTGTACTCCTAACTAACATCGCCGGCGGTACTTCACCTGATACATCGTTTATCCTTACTGACCAATACGAAACCTTGCGTCAAAGTGGGGCTCTTTTAGATATTACTGATCAAATCACCAGTGACCCCCTACTTGGTCAACCTGACTATTTTATGGCTCAGGAAGCTGTGCGTTGCGCCGACGATAATGGTCGCTGGCACGGCATTGGGTCATGCTGGGTAGCTCACCACCTTTATTACAATGCTGCTGTTTTTGAAGAAGCAGGCGTTACTCCTCCAGGATTTGCTGAAGATGAAATCTGGGATTGGGATTCCTTTGTCAATATCTGTAAACAACTCACCGTAGATGCTAACGGCAAACATCCAGACGATGCTGGCTTTGATAAAGAAAACATCCAGCGTTGGGCTATAGACTGGCCCAAATGGTGGATGCCAGTCGGTGCTGCCGTTCACTCTAATGGTGGAAAGTACATTACCGATGATGGTCTGATTGGACTTGATAGTCCAGAAGCCATTGAAGCCATCCAGCGTCTTTCTGACCTTACCTATGTTCACAACGTTGCACCTCGTGGTGCTGCTTTAACTGACCTTGGTATGACCAATACACAGATGATTGAATCTGGCCGTTTAGCTATGGGCGCAGACGGTTCTTGGGCTCTATCCTGGATGAACCCATCTCTTATGACCGTTCCTATGGGTACAGGTGCTTTGCCTAAAATGAAGCAACCCGCCTCAATCATGCAAGCCCATTTTCATTCGGTAATGGCTGGTAGCAAAAACCCCGAAGCAGCTTGGCAATGGGTACGCTTCTTATCCACGCCTTTTTATCAAACCCAATTCCTCAAGATTGGTTTGTGGATACCAAGCCAAAATGCACTCATGACTCCTGAAGGTATTGCAAGCTGGGTCACTGAAGGCATTCACACCCCCAACTACACGCAATTTGTCACCGATTACTTACCCAAACATGGTGTAGCTGTTCGTTTGCCTGCTGGGTATATCGAAGCTAGTAACGATTACATTACACCTGCTTTTGATGCTGTCTTTGCTGGTGAGCCTGCCGAAAAAATTATGCCTGACGCAGTGAAAGCAGCCAATGAAGTTATCATGGCAGCTCGAGAATAAGTCGTTGAGGGCATTAAGTCATTCTTAGTCTTGGTAGGCGAATGCAAAAATGTACTCCAATTCGTCATTGCGAGAAGCGTTTTTGAGGTAAATAACTCGTCAATAGAGTTATTACTAGATTTGAAGCAAACAAGCGACGAAGCAATCTCCCTTCACCACATAACTGATGAGAGGTTTTCAATGGTTGCAAATCTCTTAGCTGCAAATTTAGAGCAGGGAGATTGCTTCGGGAATACAGCAAAGATTGGCTGAGTTAATATTGACTAAACCTTTAACTGCGCCTCGCAATGACGAATTAAAATGTAAACGGTGTTCACTGCACCGTTTACATAAAAAATTTGAGATGACCTATCTTTATGTTTATACTGAGCAATCTTTGACATTGGAAACGAATAGTGAGTATTATGGCAATGACTACTAAGAAAAAAGGATTGAGCCTTATCCAAAGGCGTACCATTATTGGTTATATTTTTATTGCGCCCTTTATCTTAGGGTTTATCTTTTGGTTTTTAATCCCGGCCCTAGTAGCAGCTAATCTCACCTTTCAAAAATGGAATCTTATTAGTCCAGCTAAATACATAGGCACGGCTAACATTGAAAAACTATTTACCGACCCTATCTTGCCTAAGTCTCTAAAGGCGACTTTTCTATACGCTTTCTTTTCAGTTCCTATCGGACTTATTTTTGCCTTTTTTCTGGCCACCCTCATCAATACCAAGATGCGTGGTATTGCCATCTTTCGCACTATTTATTTTTTACCCAGCATCGTTCCGGCTGTAGCCTCAGCCCTTTTGTGGGCCTGGATATTTAATACTGAATTTGGTCTATTAAATTATGTTATTAGGGCTTTTGGAGGACCCAAAGTAGCCTGGTTACAAGAACCCAACTGGGCCATTGCAGCCTTTATCATCATGAGTACCTGGGGTGTAGGCAATTCTATGATTATTTTTCTAGCCGGACTTCAGGGAATTCCTGAGAGTTACTATGAAGCTGCTGACTTAGATGGTGCAGGGCGTTGGAGTAAACTTTGGAGTATCACCTTACCACTCATGTCACCGATTATTTTCTTTAATTTAGTCATTGGCTTTATTGGGGCCTTTCAGGTATTTGTACTACCACTCCTGATTACTAATGGTGGGCCGCAAAACGCTACGCTGTCTCTGGTACTCTATATTTACCGCACTGCTTTCCAAAGTCAGAATATGGGCTACGCAGCCACGCTTTCATGGCTCTTATTTATCATCCTAACCATCTTCTCTTTTATTATTTTTCGCTTCTTTGGTCGTAGAGTCTATTATGAAAATGCAGGTGATTAAGTAATGACACAGGGAAATTCCAAACCGCCCAGCAAACGCTCGAGTGACCGCATTTGGGATATAGCTAACATTATTTCACTGGTCTTTTTTGCCATCATTATGATTACACCTTTTATCTGGTTACTCAGCAGTTCGTTTAAGTCACAAAATCAGATTTTCCAGTATCCACCCCAGTGGATTCCAAACCCCTTCCAGCCAGAAAACTATGTCAAGGCCTTAACCTATAAACCGTTTCATCTCTATCTAAAAAACACGCTTATTATTGCCCTACTCAATGTCACGGCTGTAGTGTTGTCGTCTTCCTTTTGTGCTTACGGCTTTGCTCGCATACGTTTCCCTGGGCGTGATTTTTGGTTTGGTATTGTCATGGCTACGCTCTTTTTACCCTCGGCTATTTTGATTGTGCCAAGTTTTATTATCTTTGCCAAATTACATTGGATTAACACCTTTCTACCACTTACGGTTCCTCTATTTTTTGGCGGGGGTGCCTTTAACATTTTTCTTTTACGTCAATTTTTCCGCACTATTCCAGAAGAACTGGCAGATGCTGCCCGCATTGATGGTTGCAGTGAGTTTGGCATTTACTGGCGCATCTTTATGCCCTTAGCCAAACCAGCTTTAATTACGGTTAGCATTTTTACTTTTTTATACGCCTGGAATGATTTGTTAGGGCCTGTAATTTATTTGCGCTCACCTGAAAAATTTACAGTTGCAGCAGGTCTAGCCTCCTTTACTAGTCAAACTGATATTAGCTGGGATTTACAATTGGCTGCCTCTACTGCCATGACTGTACCCGTCATTATCTTGTTCTTTTTCGCACAACGTTATTTCATTCGTGGCATTGTCATGAGTGGGTTAAAAGGTTAAAAGGTCTTGCGTACCCTCAATAAACTAGAGAAGGAGTTAAACATGGAAGCAAATGGGTGGTGGAGAACCCCCCAGGCTTTACTAGCAAGGAACGAAGAAAACGTCGAGGGCGAAACATGCACCCCCCTAATAGGGGGGTCAGTGTCCGAACTGTAGATACAGTTTTTGCGTCTTGCAAACGCAGTGCGGGGGGTTCTACACCACAAAAGCACATTCAGCTAGCATCCAAATGCTTTTACCAATCCATTAGCTAAGAAAGGAAATTTATGTCAACAACTACCAGCAAACCTCAAAATGTAATTGTGGTAGATACTTCAAAAAGCCCTTATGCAAAGCTGCGACCTGTTGCACTCAATGATGTCAAACTCACAGATGCATTTTGGACCAGCCGTCAAGATTTTATTCGCACTATTACCTTGCCTGCTCAGTTTGACTCAATTGAAGCTACTGGAGGTTTAGATAACTTCCGCAGAGTATCAGGGCGTAAGCAAGGTGAAAGCAGTTTTTATGGCTGGTATTTTAATGACAGCGATATTTATAAATGGCTCGAGGCAGCCTCCTTTATTATTGCCAGTCACCCTGACCCCGAATTAGAGCGCATGATGGATATTTGCATCACCGAAGTTGAGGCAGCTCAGCGTAAAGATGGATACTTGGATACCTATTACGAACTCGAGCGACATGGTGAACGTTGGACCAATCCTGACGCTCATGAAATGTATGTGGCTGGACATTTGTTTCAGGGAGCAGTAGCCCACTTTAGAGCCACAGGTAGCACACGCTTGCTCAACGTTGCCAAACGTTTTGCGGATCATATATGCACTACCTTTGGCCCTAAAGAAGAAGGTAAACGCCAGTGGGTGGATGGACATGAAGAAGTTAAGTTAGGGCTAATTGAACTCTACCGGGCAACAGGTGAAGAACGGTATCTGAAACAAGCTAAATACTTTACAGAAGCCAGAGGTTATGGATTAAGCAGGCAAAAAAGTCCAGACTATTCTCAAGATCATAAACCTATTAAGGAAATGGACGCAATCGTGGGTCATGCTGTGAGGGCGGTGTATTACACCTCGGGCGTTACTGACCTTTACGCTGAACAGGGCGATGAAGGCTATAAACAAGCCCTCGAGACCTTGTGGAAAAACATGACCGAAAAACGCATGTATGTAACTGGTGGCATCGGCTCACGCTATGAAGGTGAAGCCTTTGGTAAAGATTTTGAACTCCCCAACGAACGTGCTTACACTGAAACTTGTGCTTCCATTGGCAGTGTAATGTGGAACTGGCGAATGCTGGCATTAGAGGGTGATTCACGCTACACAGATTTACTCGAGTGGACTCTTTATAATGCAGTTCTATCCGGTTGGTCATTAGATGGTCGTGGTTATTTTTATCAAAACCCACTTTCCGATGACGGCACACATCGCCGCCAAACCTGGTTCTACTGTGCTTGCTGCCCACCTAATATCGCCAGACTAGTAGCCTCATTTGCAGGCTATATCTACACAGTAAGTGACAATACGGTCTGGGTACATCTCTTTGCCGACAGTGAACTTAATACCATGCTACCTAGCGGCACAAAAATCAAACTAAGTCAAACCAGCAATTATCCTTGGGATGGCAACATCAAAATCAAGATTGAAAGCTCTGGAGAATTTACCCTCAAGGTTCGCATTCCTAACTGGTGTGAAAATGCCAGCGCAACAATTAATGGAAAAGATACTGGTGCAGTGGCTCCTGGTTACCTCGAGCTAAACCTTAACTGGCAAGCTGGCGACACAGTTGAGCTTAACCTGCCTTTAGAAGTAAAACTCTTAGAGGCACATCCACACGCAACTGAACTCAATAATCATGTTGCCATCACCAAAGGGCCAATTGTGTACTGCCTCGAGGCTGCCGATAACCCTAGTTTTGATTTACGTGATTTTGTTTTGACCAGTTCTGATATTACGCTCGAGTCAAGCAGCGATTTAGGTGGTGTGACTAAACTAGGTCTCGAGGGTGAAGTGCAACAAAAAACCTTTACAGGACTTTATCGCCCACTAGAAAAAGCTGCTTACACCACAACAAAAACCAAAGCTACTGCTATTCCTTATAATGTCTGGGCAAACCGTGAAGCAGGCAGAATGCAAGTGTGGATAAGAAATAAAGATCTATAGCCTTTAAGTCATTGAAAATCATCAGAAAGAATTCTTATCAATACTTTTCAGCAAAGAATTTGCTAAAATTCCATCATGGGAAAAAACATGACAAAGAAGGAATTGATAGAGAAAGTGGCTAAACAGCTCGAGGTGGACTATAGAGTTATTGATATTGTGGCAGAAACCATGTGGGACGAAATCTATAAGAGCATCAAGGCAGGTAAAGGCGTAGTTATCCAAGACGTAGGTACATTTTATGTAAAGCCTACAAGGGGTACTTGGGTCTTTAAGTTCAGCCCATCACAAAAGTGGCGAATGATGTTGGGGTGGTCATCAACCTACAAAGGCGAATCGTGAGTTAGGCTTTTTTTGTTTGCCATGCAATTTGGGTTTGCAGTAAACGTTATTCGCACTCCCTTTTGTCATGCCGACTGGAGCGCAGCGAAATGGAGGCATCTGACAAACTGCGAAGATACTCCGCTTAATTGGATTAGCCTTTTAACGCCAGACTTCTCCATTTCGCAAAAGCCTTTGCACCCGAATAAAATTTACTTTTGCCATAGTCCTAACTTTATGATGGGGTTTTTGCTCCAGTCGAAGTGACAAGTGAAGGTGGTCACGTGGTAGGTGTCGAACTATTACGCATTCTCGAGCAAACCAAGTGAATAGGCATATATTTTGTGGCATTTAAGCTCATTTTTTGCCGTCCCTGACGCACATTTGAACAAGCGTTTGCCAAGATAATTCTGCGGTACCACTTAGCTAGATCGAAATAACTCCATTATCCATAAGCCACTTAACCGATTCCTGCACAGCCTCTAAAGAACTGTAACGTGGTTGGTAATTGATAAGACGCTGAGCCTTGGCAATACTACAATTGGGGCTGTGTTCAATATGATCCCAAACCGCTTGAGCATCTTGTTCAGAAACAGTTTTCTTGAACTCTTCCCAAGGTAAAAACTCAAGCCTTGCCTCTTGCCCAAAATAAAGTGCCATGCGCTGGGCATAGCCCCGCAAGGTAAGGGCTTGTGGGGAAACCGTATGAAAACTCTCCCCTACTGCGCTGCTCCAGTTCAGCATGGCTTTGATAAAACTTTGCGCTACATCATCAGCATGAACATGGTGAACAGTTTCTAAACCAAAATTTGGCAAGGCTAATGTTTCACCTTTAGCTAAAGTTTCAAAGGCTTTATTGTTGAAATGTCCTGCGGGATTAAGCGGGTTCCAACCTGGTCCTACAATATGCCCTGGATGCAAGATACTAGCAGGAAATCCATTGCGCCGGGCTTCGTTTAACAAATCCTCTTCAATCTTGGCCTTGTTAATGCCGTATTCACCAAAGGGTTTGCGTGGTGTGGCTTCGGTAGTTGGTACTTCTACGCTAGGGCCATGTGTCCAAATTGTTCCACAGTGTAAAAAATGCTGAACCTGTCCACGCAAAGCATCAACAAGCTGCTGATTACTTTTAGGTGTAAAGCAAATCAGGTCAATAACCACATCTGGATTTAATTCACGAATTTTTTCACCAAAAGTATTTTGTTTCTCGAGGGCTTCCCTATCAAGACTAACCTGTTTAACTTTTTTCCATGCGCCGTTAGGCTGATAGGGTTCACGTTGTTGGCGGCTTACCACTGTAACTTCTGCACCCAAATCAATCAAGCGTGGTACTAAATAGGTTCCTATATGACCAGTTCCACCAATAACAATACATTTCATGATTCCCTTTCAAACGTATATAAATAGATAGAGGCTACAATGTCATCTCTATGAACACCCTCATGCAAGTTTAATCTCAAAATGAGTATGTAGGTGACCAGATGATACCTGCTTTATTGCAACAATACAAAAAATAACTACCTTGCCGCAAGCCCACAAAGTAGTTATTTCGTAACTACTCAGGTACTAGATGATGGGTTTAGGAATCTTAAAAGCACAAGCCTTGGTAGGATATGTCTTGCACAAAAAAGCTATATTTGCACAATGAACAGTATCAGCTATTAGATATAGACTTTCTATATCCTTACAACGCCATATGTTGTACTTTGACTACCTGAGTAGTTACGTTATTTCTATACAAATTTATTACCGATGTTTTAACGCAAATTGGTCTTCCAATACTCGAGTAAACTCCCTAAAGCCTGCGGGCTATTAGTAGCATCAACTACCCCAGTCTGACTCTTATCATTTACCCCATGACAACTCGCACACACCCGCACTTCTCCAGGTTGAAAGGTTAGCCAGTTACGTTCTAAAACCACGCCTTGATTACTGCTATTGGTCAGTTGCCAAGTCAGGGCTCGACGTGCAGGAACAAAAGCTGCCATTGAACCATCTACACCTAAGACTACGCTGCCAGTTGCACCCGTAGTAGGTGGATTGATAACACCCTTCATGGGCTGAGCTAGCACTCTGCGGCCTGCATCCCCTTGATAACCACGCACCTGATTGGCCTGAAAAAATTGTAAATGCGTTACGTCATACATCTTGCCCGAAGCACCGCGGCTACTCACACCACCTGGTACACGCAAGTTAAAGGGTTGTTGTATATCAGCATCATCACGCAAGGTCACATTACGACTCACTACCAAAGCCAAATTATTTTGCCTCAAGTAGGTTTGAATTTCGCTCAAACTTACACCTGCTTGTGTAAACATGGCTGCTTCAGGAGCAGCAAGTGCCGGCGCATCTTGAGTTAAAGGTGGGCGTATGTGCGAACGAAGTTCTACTGGACTAAGTTCCCATAGGGGGCCAGAATAAGAAACCAGAACATCAGGGTCATAATAACTAATGATCTCATTGATGCCTCTGGTTAGATTTGTTTTTGGTAAATAATACGCACCACTTTTAGTCAGTGTTTTAAGCCTGAAAGCATAAAGAGATTTGGGTTGTTCCCTTGTCCCAGTATTTTCATCATAGTGAGCGGTATTTGAATGAGCAGCAATAAGTGTACCTTGAGTTAAAACTAATGGATTGCGATATACACCTGAGTGATTAGGGCCTGCTGTTTGTCCGTCTTGCAAAACCGTTGCCGTATCACGGTGGGTGAGATACTGAACGACAACATTATCCGGGTTGGTACTAGGTGCTGCTCTAAGAGCAATCACCTGACCTGAGGCATGAGAACCAAACTCGGGTGCATCAATAGCAATATAACGACCTGCTGTATTAGGGTCTTCAGAAAGCTGAAACATATTGGAAATCGAATTTGGATTAGTGCGTGGATATTGCCCATAAAACTCTTCTATGTTTGGGTCATCATTTCTTCCACTAGATAAATAGCTTTGAAGTTCATGGCGACCCAAGTGATTGATAATCTCGAGTCCTGTCCCATCCTGATTCATCATCCAGGGCAAAAAGTGATTAAAGAGATGGCCATTATAGGGCTTGCCCGCTAATAAATCTGTACGGTCAGGGCGCGGCTCAGGGAAAACTTCACGGTTGGTAACCTGCGTAGCACTCGCAGCTTCATTAGCAAAAGTAGTTGCACAATACGTGCAAGCACCACCATCTAAAACATCAACATCAAGAAGCTGGTCACGCTGCAAATGATCCCAGCGCGTAAACAGTACACGCCCAAAACTATCCAGCATCGGCGTAAAATCACCTGAAGGTGAATGATCTAAAAGGCTTAAGCGATTGCGAGAGGGCTCGAGCAGATAAAGTCCACTCACAGTAGGTGCTGCTTCGTATTCATCTAGTTGTGGATAAAGATGGGCTTGACCATTTCTAGGGCGATCACTAGCAAAAATAATGTTGTCATTACTGGTATAAATCGGAGCAACGTTGTTATAGGTAATAGGTTGATTAGGTACTTTAGTAATCACTGGTGTTTCAGTTTTTCCTAGACCAGCAATTTCATATAGCTGCCAATAATAGTTGCTTATCTGATACTGTTGAGTTGGCGCACCAAGTATCATACTAAACAAAACCTTAGTGCCAGCCCAATGAACAACTGGGTCACGCACCGCAATGGCATTAGCTCCCTGAAACCCATCCACGCCATAACCAGCAGCCTTGGTTAAATTTTTAAGACTGCGATCAGGATAACGTATCCACAAATCGCCACCACGCGGCGCACTTTGAATATCACCACGCTGATTACCAAAGGTTGAAACCACGGTAATAAAATCATCAGGGTGGGGTACTTGCGTAACAAAAACAATCGGATATGGCAGAGCTTCACTCTCAAGAGTAGAATCGGTATTATTCCCACAAGCTACAAGAAAAACTAATCCTATTAACACTAGTCTTTTCATCTTTTGCCTCCAAACATTCTAAAAAGAATTATCACCGTGTTATTGTAAGTAAGTTAGACCCAATCAACCAACACTTTTTTCGCAAAACGTCATATTTGATGTGTCAAACGTCATTCAGTAAGTGTTAAAGAGATAATACTTACTATTGATGAGTTGATAATGGCTTATTTGCAAATGTGAAGAATGTCGCACCTGGCGAAATTCAGTGAATCACAGAATTCTCTTTTTGTCACACTGAGCCTCCGTTTGCACATTTTTTGAAGCAACTTTAGTCATGCACTTTCAAACATAAGCGAAGTGTCTGTTAGCGAGACACTTCGCAAGGTATGACTTGACATTTGGAATCCTTTGTCATGTTTATCCCAAGGTCGGCTCAGTGTGACACCTTAGGTGAAAATGCAAGCTATGTGTTTGGTTGTATAGCTCTGTGATTAACTGATACTAACAATATCAGAGAGCGTCTGAAACCTATTTTTCATGTGTTTTTGTAGGGTGTGCAACTAGAACCAGAACGGTAACGCTTGCACACAACGCCATTTTGGGTAGCTCACTGTAGGGCACTAAGGATTCTGTACGCCTTGGGTATTTAAATAAATAGAATAGAGCGAACTGCTAGCTGTAATAAATAATCTATCTTTATTCACCCCACCAAAAGTGCAATTCGAGATAGGTTCTGGCAACATTATTTTACCCAGCAATGTTGCATCTGGCGCATATACCTGAATACTATCTTGTGAACTGGTAAAGATATACCCATGTTTATCCAATCTAAAACCATCTGACATCCCTGGATTGATTTCAACAAAAACACGTCCAGAAGATAAGGTTTTTCCTTCCATCACATCATAGGCAAAAATATGATGCCAACTATCTTCCTTGTGGCTTCTGCCAGTGTCGCTTACATAGAGAATCGTTTCATCTAAATTAAATGCAAGTCCATTGGGCTTATCACGATCAGTAGCAACGATGCTTAAATCATTAGTTACTGAATCAAAACGAAACACATAACAATGACCCAACTCAGAATCCGCTTTGTGACCTTCGTGATTACTCAAAATGCCATAAGGTGGGTCAGTAAACCAAATGGTTCCATCAGACTTAACTACTACATCATTAGGAGAGTTTAATTTTTTGCCTTGATAATTATCAACAAGAACCGTAATACTTTCATCTTTTTCGGTTCGGGTTAATCGGCGTGTACCATGTTCACAACTAATTAAACGCCCTTCATGATCACGGTAATGACCATTGGTAAAATTGGCTGGTTGGCGAAAAACACTCATGCCTTCTTGGTCATTCCAGCGCAACATGCGGTCATTGGGAATATCGCTCCAGAGTAAATAATCACCTTCAGAAAAATAAACTGGCCCCTCTGCCCAGATAAATCCGGTGCAAAGTTTCTCGAGCCTCAAGTCTTCCTTGAGCAAAGCCTCAAAACGTGGATCAAAACTTTCAAAGCATGTTTCTACAGACATCTCAGACCTCCATCAACTGGATACATGGTTAATCATAACAATCTTAGGGATGAGTGAGTGGGAATGAGAGAAAGTGACATACACATTCCTCATTCCCACTCACTCATCCCTAGTAATTATCCCTAGTGATACCGAATCCTTAATACAATCCCTTGCGGATAATTGCCAAACTTAGCTCCAAAGATATTAATCCCTCCAACATGTCTTGCTTCTGGTTTTACCCCAATACGAATCGAGATATAGGGCTTGTCATGAATATGTAAATCTCCTAAAGTTATATCCGACACTTTAAGCCCATCTACATGGCTTTCTTTTTCTGTAACCTGCCAAACTTTAAGCAGGCCATATTGTGTATCTGACTCGCGCTGCCATAATGGTGTAAGCCTGCCACGCAGTCCACCAAAATCTGATGGGCTGATCCAGCTTCCAACCTCTATGCCGTTGATCCAGACTGAAATATCAGAGGGCCAGTTGGGGTGATGCATGGGGGCTTCAGAGCACACTTCCATACTCAGTTGCAAACTTTCTATAGAAGCACTTGAGGGCAAACGGTTCGGGCAACGGTACTCTATATAACCGCTATGAAACCACAGCAGTTCTGCATTGACCCGCTCGGGTTCATAAAAAGAGGCTGGGTCATCAAGAAGTCCAATCAACCCTTGCTCACTGACCATGCCACAAGTTGGAGTGACTTGAAAATCTGAATAGGAACCAATCTTGATAGGGTACTCCAAAAGCTTACCCACATCGGCTTCACGCTGGCGCACCATATGGGCATTGATAAAATCAAATAAACAGGCACATACGCGCTGAGTCCCACGCTCTCCTGATTTATGCTCACAGACAATAAGCCCAGCTTCTTCTAAAAGATTGATATGCATGGTCACGGTAGCTAGGTTCATATCTAAAGCTTCAGCAATTTCACTTAAATTACTCAAATGGTTGGCTACATATTGCAAAATTTTAAGTCTCGGTTCAGAAGCTAGAGCCTTGAGCTTTAGAAGCGTATCGGGGTGGTCTGCACGCAAATCTAATTCGATTGTTCTTTCACTAAATGTTCCTGTGAGTTGATGAACCGCCACAGCGACCTAACCTTTCTTAGTTTCCAATGCTTATATAGCCATTTAGTTCAGTTAATCCTGATGTATTCTATCACCTTGTTTCAGATCCGCTACTCTTGACGATAACATATTCTCGTGTTATTTTGTGAACGATCACAAGCGTTGTCTTTTTTACTCAAAAACAAAAATGAGTAGGTTTACTAGTTGTAGTGTTCTTTAGCTTTAATTCTAGCTCGAGGAGGGTTTTACTTAAACTTCATGAAGGTTTTAAACTTGACGCTAAGGATTAACCATAGTAATTTATAAAGTAATTATAAGCCTCGAGATTTCTAAGAAATTCAGTCTAGTGCTGTATTTGAAGAATAGGAAACATATATGAGCCATCCACGACCTCAATTTATCCGAGATTCCTTCCATAGCCTTGATGGTAAGTGGAATTATAGCTTTCAGGAAACCAAGCAATTTGAAACCCTCAAATGGCAAGGAAAAATCCAAGTGCCTTTTGTGCCAGAATCAAAGCTTTCAGGAGTTCATGACACCAGCTATCACAGAGTGATTTGGTATCAACGTGACTTTGAGGTTCCTAAAAATCTGGGCTCAGAGCGACTCTATTTACATTTTGGAGCCGTAGACTATACCGCTCAGGTTTGGGTCAATGGGCAGCTTGTAGCCCAACATCAAGGTGGGCATACACCCTTCTGGGCCGATATTACTGACGTGTTGATCAAAGGCAAGCAAACTCTGGTACTCAGAGCCGAAGACGACCCACTAGATTTAAGCAAACCTAGAGGCAAACAAGAATGGCTTGAGGAGCCACATGGTATCTGGTATCCCAGAACCACTGGCATCTGGCAAAGCGTATGGCTCGAGGTGGTCCCGGTATCCCATATCGCTACTATCCGTTACACACCCAATCTAAGCCATTTTTCTATTCTGCTTGAAGCCACCATTGATGGCCCTGCTGACACGCTAGAGATAGAACTCAATCTTGGCAAGGAACGACTGGCTTTAGATAGTTCTCAGGTTTTGCATGGCAAAGTCAAGCGTGAGATTTTTATACCGGTCACTGGGTTTGATGATGCACGACGTTTTTTGTGGAGTCCTGAACACCCTAACTTAATCGATGTGACATTAAAACTTAAAAAAGACCAAAAGGTTATCGATGAAGTAGAAAGCTATACAGCCCTGCGCAGCATAGAAGCCAAGCACGGCAAATTTTTCTTGAATCATTATCCTTATTTCTTGCGTATGGCTCTTGACCAAGGTTACTGGGAAGAAAGTCTAATGTCTGCACCAAGCGATGAAGCTCTTAAAAAAGATGTTGAGCTGGCCAAAGCTATGGGCTTTAATGGTGTGCGTAAACACCAAAAGATTGAAGACCCTCGTTATTTATATTGGGCAGATAAACTTGGGCTTTTAGTCTGGGAAGAAATGCCTAGTGCCTATCACTTCACCAGTGATACCGTTCAGCGTCTTACTAAAGAATGGCTCGAGGTATTAGAGCGTGACTATAATCATCCTTGCATTGTGACCTGGGTTTGCTTTAATGAATCCTGGGGTGTTCCTGATTTACCGCATTCACCAGAACAGCGCAATTTTGTAGCTGGGCTTTATCACTTAACCAAATCCCTTGATAACACGCGCCTAGTCGTTGGTAACGATGGCTGGGAACATGTAGTCACCGATTTACTTACCATTCATGATTACAAACGCGAAGCCGATATTTTAGGTGAACGTTATGGTACACCTGAAGCCAGCCGCACTAGCAGTGAATTTCTAATTGTAGAACATGGCCGAGTAACTTTGCTAGATGAGGCCATGATTACTGATCAACCGATTATCTTGTCCGAATTTGGTGGTATTCGCTACAACCCTAAAAAAAGTGATACGGGCTGGGGCTATCAAGAAGTCAGTAATCCTAAAGCCCTCTTAGAGATTTATGCAGCCATGATTAAGGCTATCTCAGATGGACTGGCAGGTTTCTGCTATACTCAACTCACTGACACATTCCAGGAACAGAACGGTCTCTTATATATGGACCGTCGTCCTAAAGTGGCTTTAAAGGCACTTGCTGATGCCACACGTGGAAGGGGGTGATAGACGCACATACGTCCCTTAGTTTATAACGACGTAACTGCTCGAGTTGCACTCATGCGGAGGATGGCAACTCAACTTATTTAAGATGCTCGTTCGTTTTTCACATTTTCAAAGGAGTAATAGATGAAAAAATTATGGTTAAAAAGTTTAGCTCTGATGCTATTAGCACTTTCAATAGTTATTAGCGCAGCCCAAGATGCACCCGAACCCATCATTAATGAATTAGGTACAGGTGGCACAAAAATTGCCTTCTGGAACGGTCTTTCTGGTTCTGATGGTGTAACGCTTAATGACATGCTGGTTAAATTTGTCGAAGGAAATGCAGATGTCTCAGTACGTACAGAAATCATTGACTGGAACACGCTCTATCCCAAAATTCAAGCCGCTTTTGTTGCTGGTGAGCCACCTGACGTTTTTATAGTACATGCTTCAGAAGTTGCTCAGTTTCATAGCTATGGGATGTTAAAAGATTTGTCCTATCTCTATGATACTGCTGGAGGGCCTTTACCAGCCGATGACTTTGCCCAACCTGGCTTTGATGGTGTTTTTGTTGATGGCGTGCCTTACGGCGTGGTTTTAGACAATCACGGACGTGGCACTTGGGCTAACCTTGGACTCTTTGAAGCTGCTGGAGTCGAACCTGCAATTCCCAATAACTTTGATGATACCGTGGCTATGCTACAAAAACTTACGCTTGATGCCAATGGCAACAATGCTGCTTCCGCAGACTTTGACCCCGAGAATATTGTTCAGTGGGGAACCTCTATGGAGTGGATTTACACTGACTTTGAAAGTTATCTCTGGCAACACGGCGGGTCTATTATTAGCGATGATGGCAAAACTGCTACTGTAAATTCAGAGGCTGCTATGGCTGCTTTGCAACAAATGCATGACTTGATTTACAAGTATCATGTAGCACCCACACCTGCTGGCTTCGACGCTTGGCAAAGCTGGGCTGGTGGCAAGGTGGCTCTGGTTCCTACAGGTACATGGTTCCGCAATTTTGCTGAAGATCAAACTGATATTAGAGGGCAAGCTCTTCCCATCATGCAATTTGGGCCTAACCCTGGTGTATGGTTCGGTGCACACGTATTTATGATTCCAGTTTCTTTAGAAGGCGAAAAACTTGCTGCTGTTGAAAAGCTGATCACCTGGGTTACTGAAAATCAAGCCATGTGGGCTGCTTCTGGTCAAGTTCCTGGTCGTATTTCAGTACAGGCAACCCTAGACGCTGAGAATTATCCATCCAATATCACTATTGGTAAAACCTTCCAAGAATATGGTCACATGGAAGTGCGCCACAAGGCCATTCTCGAGCTTCAGACTGCACTTGACCCTGAGCTTGGTGCTGCTCTCAATAACGAAAAGACCATTGAGCAAGCTCTCAATGACGCTGCTGAACGTATGCAGCAAGTTTTAGATCGTAACCAATAAATTAAATTCTATCTTTCGAGTGAGGATTTCCCTCACTCGAAAGAATAAGAGATGTGTGAATTGAATAAACATGCTCGAGGTCTTTGATGAAGCTAAAAAACCGTGAAACACTTGCCGCCTATTTATTCCTTACGCCTTTTATTATTTTGTTTAGCATCTTTGTTATTCGCGCTGTGATCATGGCTATTCACATGAGTTTTTTTGACTGGACCATTCTTAAACCCGTTAAACCTTTTATCGGTTTAGCCAACTACAAAGAACTTTTTCAGGATGATGTGTGGTGGCTCTCACTAAGAAATACTATTTATTTTGCGCTCATGACCGTAATAGGGACAAGTATCATTGCCCTGATGGCAGCCTTGGCCATCAATCAAATTAAACGTGGGAAAGAATTTTTTCGCGTTCTCTTATATATGCCCAGCTTGCTTTCAGTAGGTGTTATTGGACTAACTTGGGTTTGGTTACTCAACACGCAATTTGGCATTATCAATTATGTTTTAAGTTTTATAGGAATCAGGCCCATTAACTGGCTCGGCGAAGGTGAACTAGTTATTCCTGCCCTTAGTTTTACAACCATGTGGTGGGGCTTTGGTTTTCCTATGCTTATCTTTATAGCAGGTTTACAAGGCATACCTGAACAACTTTATGAAGCTGCGCGTATTGACGGTGCAAGAGGAAGGCAAATTTTCTTTGGAATCACTTTGCCCTTACTAAGACCCACTATTTTGTTTGTCACAGTAACTGGATTCATAGCCCATTTTCAGGTCTTTGGTCAGCCTTTTATTATGACCAGAGGAGGTCCAGGACGGGCCTCTTATACTGTCATTCTTTATCTCTATGAAATTGCCTGGCGAGCTTTTCGGATGGGTTATGGTTCGGCTGTCGCGGTTTCAATTGCGGTGATTATTATTATTTTTACACTTGTTCAATTCAAGCTTATTGGCAGTAGGGTTGAATACTAATGGAGGCCTATCATGTTTAAAAGCTCTCGCACACCGAGTAACTGGCTATCTTATCTCTTTTTATTCATCATGGGTTTGATCGTACTGCTTCCGCTGTTACTTATTTATTCACAATCTTTAATGTCAAATCAGGAAATTAATCGCTGGCCACCACGCATTATCACCACTAACCCTACTTGGTCAAATTATGTATTGATGTTTCAACGACAAGATTTAAGTCTGGGGCGTTGGCTTTTTAATAGCATTTTTTCTGCACTTGCTTATACGCTGGCCGTATTTGCGGTATGTGCTCCTGCTGCTTACGCTTTTGCTCGCTTGCGCTTTCCGGGTAATCAAGTATTGTTTTTTATTCTTTTGGCTACTGTGATGGTTCCAGGGCAAGTAACTCTTATTCCCAACTTCTTGCTCATGCGTGATCTAAAATTTCTTGATACTTATAATGTGCTTATCTGGCCTGGTGCTGCCAATGTGTTCGCAGTATTTTTGCTTCGGCAGTTCTTTATGCAACTCCCAAAGGACTTAGAGGAAGCTGCCGTGATTGACGGGGCAAGTTATTGGGGACGTTTCTGGCGCATTGTTCTTCCACTTTCAACCAATGCACTTGTCGCTCTAGGGATTTTCGTCTTTTTGGGTCACTATAACGATTTATTTTGGCCGCTTATTACTACCAACAGTATTGAAATGCGAACCCTGCCTGTTGGTTTAACCTTACTCAATTTTTCCTACGGCGGTCAAGAACGACCTTTGGTACTAGCAGGGGCTATTTTTGCTTCGCTGCCCATTTTGATTATTTACATCATTTTCCAACGGCAGATTATTAAAGGTGTAACTATGACAGGCATGGGCGGGCGTTAAAAGGTAATCTACATTTTTGCTTGCTTATATAAAACTATCCTAGTTAATCATAGTGAAAGGTGCTATGCCCCAAAAATATTATTTTCTTGTAATTTTAATGACTTTTTTAGTATTTACTAATGGATTATCTCAAGAAGCCAGCTTGCGAAATCCACTTAATGCCAATAATGGCGCAGATCCTTGGCTAACTTACTATGAGGGAAACTATTACCTCGCCACAACAACTTGGTCTTCAGCCTGGTATATGCGAAAGTCTCCGACCCTGGCAGGTTTAAAAACTGCTGAGGCAGTTGAAATCTATTATGAAACCGACCCTTCACGCTGCTGTAATCTTTGGGCTCCTGAGTTTCATTTACTTGACGGCCCCAACGGCCCACGCTGGTATTTTTACTACTCGGCTGGAACTGAAGGCACACTCGATAACCAACATAGCCATGTACTCGAGAGCGAAAGCACTGACCCCCTTGGCCCCTATCACTACAAAGCTAGAATTTTTGATACTACTAATGATACCTGGGCTATTGACGGCAGTATACTAACCCTAGATAACACTCTTTATTTCCTATTCTCTTCTTGGGAAGGGGCTTTCCAAAAACTTTTCATTGCACCTATGTCTAATCCCTGGACAATTAGTGGTTCCAGAGTCCAGATTTCCACACCAACCTATGATTGGGAAACCGAGGGTGGAAATACAAACGAGGGTCCTGTCGCTCTGCAACATAACGGAGATACATTTATTGTTTATTCTGCCAGTTCGTGTAATACACCCAACTATAAACTAGGCTTGCTTAAATATCTTGGGACAAACCCACTCGAGGCTACTGCTTGGGAAAAACACCCAGAACCTATTTTTGAACGTTCTGATGATAATGGTGTTTTTGGTCCTGGACACAATGGCTTCTTTACGTCGCCTGACGGCACTGAAACTTGGATTGCGTATCACGCTAATAGCTCTACTGAATACGGTTGTGATGGTCGACGTAATACCCGAGTACAGAAAATTTCTTGGACGGATGAAGGCTTACCTGATTTAGGCATCCCTGTTTCGACCACGACTCAAATCACTACACCTTCTGGCGATACTGGCACTGACCCCATGCCTGAACTTGCTTCGCTAGAGATTACATTCATTGCTGCCTATGACCTCAAGGGGGCTTTCCTGCGACATCAAAATTTTGTCTTGACGCTAACGCATCTCCAAAACGGTGATGCTCAATTTATGTTAAGACCTGGCTTGGCTGATCCTGAAGCCATCAGCATAGAATCTGCTAATTATCCAGGATTTTTTATAAGGCAAAAAGACAAGCTGGTTGTACTCAGCAGTGATGACCGCAGTGCGTCTTTTGCTGCTGAAGCCACTTGGTACTTGCGTCCTGGATTAGCTGATGAAACTGTGGTGTCCTTAGAGTCTTTTGCGATGCCCGGCAACTTTATCGGCAAACGTTTTGGCATAACTGCTCTTATTAACCAAGCAGATATTAAGGACGATCTAGGGCGCAAAGATGCAACTTTTATCTTGAGGAGGCAGGAATGAGTGTGTCAAGGCGAAGTTTTATCAAACAAAGTTTGATATGGGGTACAGGTCTAGGTTTTGGAGGAGGGCTCGAGGCAAATTTATTATCTGAAGCCCAATCAGCAACAGATACCCATTTACCCATTGATGGTGGCAAACGAGTTCATGACCCAGTGTTAATCAAAGAAAATGATACTTATTATTTGTTCTGCACTGGTCCAGGCATTCCCGTAAGGACCTCTAAAGATTTAATCACCTGGGAATTAGTTTTTCCTGCTAGTGTCTTTGCCAAGACTCCTGCTTGGGTTGCTGAAACTGTTCCCAATCAATATGACTTCTGGGCACCAGATATTTCTTTTTATAACGGTAAGTTTCATTTGTATTATTCTGTTTCGACTTTTGGTAAAAATACTTCGGTGATTGGACTAGCCACCACTAAAACCCTTGATCCAAAATCCGATGACTTTGAATGGGCCGATGAAGGCTTAGTCATTGCCTCACGAAGCAGCAATAACTACAACTGCATTGACCCAAATTTTATCTTAGACACTGAAGGTCAACCCTGGCTAGCTTTTGGAAGTTTTTGGTCAGGTATCAAAATGCACCGCCTGGACGCAACTACCGGAAAACTTTCAACAGAAGACACTGAGCTTTATTCACTGGCAGACCGCAAAATGCCACCGAACGCACTCGAGGCTCCTTTTATGATTCATAAAAAGGGCTACTATTACCTTTTTGTTTCTTTTGATTCTTGTTGTCGTGGCACGAACAGCACCTATCACGTGCGCGTAGGGCGTTCAGAAAATGTTACTGGCCCTTTTGTAGACCGCGAGGGTGCAGCTTTACTAGAAGGTGGCGGCACACAAGTTACGTTTGAAACTGAACGTTTTAAAGGTCCTGGTCACAACGCAATTTTTCAGGAAAACGGCACTGATTACATCGTCTATCACACCTATGATGCTGACAATGGTGGCACATCCCAACTGCGTATCGCACCCCTAGTATGGGATGAGGAGGGTTGGCCAAAAATTCAGTAGTCAGCCTAATCTAACTACTGATTACTGAATTCTGATTACTCAGAAGAAAGACACCCATCAACAAAGCCAACATTCTAACCAAAGGAGCAACTGAAATGTCCAACCAAATCACCGTTCAACTCGACCGTAAAATTAGCGCAATTGACCACAATCTTTTTGGTGGCTTTGCTGAACACTTAGGAAGATGTATTTATGGCGGCATCTACGAACCAGATTCACCGTTAGCTGGCAAAGATGGATTGCGCAAAGATGTAATAGAAGCTCTCAAACGTTTGAATATGCCCATTATGCGTTATCCAGGCGGAAACTTTGTTTCTGGCTATCGCTGGCGCGACGCAGTTGGACCAAAAGAAGAACGGCAGGCTAGAATGGAACTTGCTTGGCATGACTTAGAACCAAATACTTTTGGCACTAACGAATTTGTAGATTTCTGTCGAAAGATAAATAGCGAACCTTATATGGCTGTAAACTGCGGTGATGGCGATATGCGCGATGCAAGGGACTGGCTCGAGTATTGCAACGGCACCAAAGATACCGCTCTGGTCAAACTACGCAAAGAGCACGGTTATGACAAACCCCACAACATTAAATACTGGTCTATTGGCAATGAGGTAGACGGCCCCTGGCAAATCGGAATGAAAACTGCTGATGAATATGCTCGTGCCTACGCTGAATATGCCAAGGTGATGAAGTGGACTGACCCCAGTATCAAACTTTTGGCGGCGGCTGTTTCACTATGGGATCAAAACTGGGTTGAGCGTGTACAAGTCTTGATGGAACATGCCCATTATTTCAAACGTTTTACGGGTAACCGTGATTTGATTGATTATATTGCGATTCACTGGTATGTAGGGAACGATAAAATGCGTGGCTTTGCTGATGATGATTTTGCTAGCTATATGGCAATTAGTGAACGTTTTGAAGACCATATTAGCTCTACCAAAGGCATTATTCGGGCCATGTGTTCTGCGCTTAAAATGGAAAAAGATATTCCTATTTCTGTTGATGAATGGAATGTCTGGTACAGAGTCCATAACGAAGGCAAGTTAGAAGAAATCTATAATTTGGAAGATGCGCTAGTCGTCGCCATGCACTTTAATTCTTTTATCCGCAATGCTGATAGTGTAAAAATGGCTAACATCGCTCAGATTGTCAATGTCATCGCACCTATAATGACCAAACCTGATGGCATGGTTTTGCAAACTACCTTTTATCCTTTTGAAATTTATAGCAAAACTTGCGGCAACACTGCGCTTGATGTTCACTGGTCAGGTGATACCTTCTCGGCTAAAGGCATGAACAGCACCCGCCCACTCACAGGTTTACGCACACTGGATGTTTCTGCCACGTTGGATGAAAAAAATAAAAAACTTTCTGTCTATGCAGTTAATCGCAGTCAGAAAAAATCACAAGATGTTGATATAAATCTCATTGATGGTCGCTTTAAGGGCAAGGTGCAGTCTTATACAGTCAATGGTAACAATGTAAAAGATACCAATACCTTTAAGTCACCCAACAAAGTTGTGACCAGAGAAAAAACCCTCAAGGCTAAAGGAACTTCGTTTAGTGCCACGCTCGAGCCACATTCCTTTACTGCATTTGTGTTTGATTTAGCCTAATTGATCTCGTTTTACTTGATGACTTTTTATTCAGATAGTACCCAAAAGGTACTATCCATTTTTTAGCAGATCACATGCTCCCAACTCGAAAAGCTATACTCTATCTTTATGCTCAATGGATTTGACTACCTCATCGTCGGTGCAGGATACGCAGGAAGTGTCTTAGCCGAACGCCTTGCTTCTATAAATAAACGTATTCTTATCATTGACAAACGTAACCATATTGGCGGCAATGCTTATGATGAATATGATGCCAATGGCATCTTGATTCATCTTTACGGCCCACATATTTTCCATACTAGTTCAAAAGAAGTTTTTGAGTATCTCTCGCAGTTTACTCAATGGCGGCCCTATGAGCATCGGGTACTAGCTTATGTAGATGACAAATTGGTTCCGATTCCCATCAACTTGGATACCGTGAATACGCTCTATAACCTCAATCTAGATACTGAACAGCTCGAGCAATTCTTCGAGAGCCGTGCTGAGAAAAAAGATAAAATCTTGACTTCTGAAGATGTAGTAGTAAATAAAGTTGGGCGTGAATTGTACGAGAAATTCTTTAGAGGGTATACCCGCAAGCAGTGGGCTTTAGACCCTAGCGAATTAGACGCAACAGTAACAGCCAGGGTTCCCACCCGCACCAACCGCGATGATCGCTATTTTACAGATACTTACCAAGCTATTCCTTTGCACGGTTACACCGCCATGTTTCGCAAAATGTTGAACCATCCGAATATCAAAATCATGCTCAATACTGATTATAAAGAGATTGTTGATTTTATTCCCTTTAAGCATATGATTTACACTGGCCCCGTTGATGCCTATTTTGATTTTAAGCTGGGTAAACTGCCCTACCGGAGCCTCGAGTTTGTCCACCAAACCCATGATCAAGAATATGTTCAAAAAGTCGGTACTGTGAATTACCCCAACGATCACGATTACACCCGCATCACCGAAGTCAAACATATTACTGGGCAAAAACACGATAAAACTGTCTTGACTTATGAATACCCCAAAGCCGAAGGCGACCCCTACTACCCTATTCCGAGGCCAGAAAACCGAGCTTTATATGCCGAATACGAAAAACTAGCCTCTGAGCGCAAAGATGTAACTTTTGTTGGAAGACTGGGAACCTATAAGTACTACAACATGGATCAGGTGGTGGCCCAGGCCTTGAAAGTATTTGGAGATTTACCAAGCTAAGTTAACATCATAGGTAGCAAATAACTCATCTTTGCCTAGAATGGTGAAGTTATTACGTTGTGCTTGAGCAATAATCATTCGATCAAATGGGTCTCGGTGATGTTGAGGCAGTTGCGTAGCCACGCTAATATCCTCGAGACTGATACCTAAAATTTGCACTACCCGCTCTGCCAAAAACACTGCTAAAACTACACTATCCATAAACGGTTGATAGTCCGGTAGTCCGGTAGTTTTCCAAGACCACACTTGATGCTCAGTTCCCAAATCGTAGCAGTGCTTAGCACGAGTTCACTTTGTGGATTAGATAAAATAGCTAGAGCAGTTGTTGATAAACTCGAGTTATTTCTTGACCACCACAAAAACGTATGGGCATCTAACAAATACTTCACACCACTTCACTAAGCCCCAATTCTCCTTCAGTCAAAGGTTTCAGAGCTTCAGTGGACAAATGTTCATTCATCTTCTCTATATCTTGCTTGGTCAAACCTCGTTGAAGGAGCAGTGTATTGAGACCGCCAGGCTGACGTGTTTTAGTAAGGTCAGGTTGTAAGGAGGTTTGCTTGAGGGTTTGCCAAACAGCTTCCCAAACTCTCAGGTCTAAAACAACATGCGTTTTCTTACCTTCATCATTAACGAGAAAACTAACACCTTTCATGGGGCTTATCCTCAGTGAATCACGGAATGTCATTTCGACTGGAGAAAAGCCGTAGGTTGAGCTAAAACCTTATGAAGTTCAGCATGTCTTATGCATTAACTGCTTTGCGGAATGGAGAAATCTAGGGCAGAAGGCAATCACTCACTAAGTCTAGTCAGCAGTGAGTGGTTTAGATGCCTCCATTGCGCTCTGTTAAAGGTAGTTGATTCAAGTCGGATTTGACCTGTGGTCTATGAAAGACGCTCCAGTCGGCATGTTAAAGGAAGGTGAAATGGGCGTTTTGGATGAAGTTTACAGTTTCCGTGATTCACTGATCCTAGCAAAATTCTCGAGGTTTTATGACATCTCCATCTTTTGCCTAGTACCAACTAGCCAGACAATACGGTAAACTAACCAAGCCATGACCAAACCGCGCATTTTAATTGCCATGATTACCGTTGGCAACGGGCACAAAGCACCCGCCGACGCTATTAAAGCTGGAATTGAAAAACTTTACCCTAATGAATTTGAGATCGACGTACTGGATTTTACCCTCGCTGTTGGCGACAAGGGTTTTGATAAGCGACATAAAGATTCTTGGGACTGGATGTTAAATAATCCTAAATTTGCTTATTGGGGTCAGCGGCTTTTAGATAAAGCAGTACCTGTACCCGCAACCCGCTTTGTTCAAGCTCAAATGCTATCTGACCATGCCAAAAATGCAGCGCAGTTTATCAAAGATAAACATTATGATTTAGTGGTCGCCACACACTTTTTTACCGTGCAGGCTCTGGCTATCGCCAAACGCAAACACGATCTTAATATTCCCATCATTGGGCTGAATACTGACCCCTTTGATGCTCACGCTATGTGGGCAGAAAAAGATGTGGATGAAATGATTGTATCAAGTCGGCTGGCTAAAAAGAAACTGATGGAAAAAGGTGTGCTAGGAGAAAAAATAAGTATCTTCGGGTATCCGCTCGGTTTGCAGTTTATGAATAACACCCTTAGCAAAGTCGAAGCCAGACAAAAACTAGGTCTTGACCCTCATAAGCTAACTATTTTGCAAAGTGCTGGCGGAGAAGGCTTAGGTGGACAGCTCGAGAAATTTTCCAGAGCCGTTCTCAAGGCACATCTGGACGTGCAATATGTGATTGCCTGTGGTCGCAATCAAGAGCTTTATCATCATTTTGAAAGGCTCAATCAAAAATACAAAGGGCCTACCACCCTCTTGCCTCAGGGGTTTATCACCAATATGCAAGAATGGATTGCTGCTAGTGATTTAGTTTTAGGCAAAGCTGGCGCAGCCACTACTTTTGAAGCTCTGGTCATGAATCGCCCGATTTTCCATACTAGCTACGTTGCTTACAACGAAAAAACCAACGTAGATTTTTGTATAGAAAAAGGCATTGGCAGATATATTCCTGAACCCAAAATGTTAGTAGAACTCTTAGAGCCTCTAATCAAAGATAGAACCCCCTTAGAGCATCTCTCCCAAAAAATTGCCGACCTCAACCTAAAACCAGGAACCCTAGACATAGCCAAACATCTCATAGAAACCTACCTGGTCCAGGTCGCATAAATGCTTTTCCCTTTTCCCTTTTCCCTTTTCCCTTTTCCTTTTTCCCTTTTCTATGTGGTCTAGGCTCATCCAAGCTCTACTTATTTCCCTAGCTTTTGGACTTCTAGGTATTGGGTTGGTTTTCTGGTTGGGTAAAATAAAACTCGAGCAGCTCTTGCTTATTCGTCAACTATCGCCTCTATATTTAGGTTTATCTATTTTGGCTTTACTTGCTTCTTTTGTACTAGCAGCCTTACGTTTACAACACTTCTGCCAAAGACTTCATTTTTCTCTCAAATTTCGTCATGCCATTCGCAGCCATATCCTAGGTATTTTTAGTGCCACCGTTACCCCCGGTGGCAGTGGTGCTACCCCCGCAATGGGTATGATGTTGCAATATCAAGGTTTAAGTAGTGGCCAAGCCTGGGCCACAGCTATTATGCTTTTTGTAACTGACGCTATTTTTCATGTCTGGAGTTTGCCTTTATCAATTATTTTCTTGCGCTGGAAGGGTCTTTACCCCAAAGGCGTGGTGTGGACCATTGCGGGTATTTTAGCCGTGGTGGTCACTGCCTTTTTAGCCTATCTCCTCTTATTTAGATTACATTGGCTAAAGCCTTTGTTTAGTTGGGTTTTTCGGGGATTCTTGTTGCGCTTTCGCAAAAGGGCTCTGCGCTTTGTAGATTCTTTACTCGAGTCTAATCACTACTTTTTAGGTGCTCCCTGGAGTTTTTATGGCCTGGCCCAACTTTACTCAGCTCTATCCTGGTTTTGCTTTTTTTGTGTTCTAACTTTTCTAGCCACAGGCTTGCAAATCAATATTACTCCCCTAGCCTCTGCGGCTTGGCAAATTGCCACTACCACAGTCTCTTACTTTGTACCCACACCTGGTGGCAGTGGTTTTTTTGAACTTGGTACTTCACTCTTACTTATGGGACACGGTAATGATGACGCTGTGCCTGCAGCCTTGCTAATTTGGCGCATGTTGACCTACTACATTTTTTTCTTGCTGGGGCCTGTTTTAGGGGGATATATTTTACTTAAACGAATCACTGAAAAATCACCTGAGCCAAAAATTTAGCTTAACCTGCTTGGTCAAAAGGTAACCAACCTAGCATATAGGCAATTCTTCGACGGTTGACCTCGGCTAGAAGCGTGCGAAGGGTCGTACCTGCAAAGCAAGGATAAACTCTTTGTTGAAGCTCGAGTGAAATGTCTTTTTTGCCTAAGCTGTTGAGTAAGTTTCGGGCATCTTGGCCAACGCGAAATATATGTCCTGGCTTACCTGCTGCTAGCAAGTGAAAAAACCCGCTCAGATAACGCCCTAAGTACATTTCCCAACGGGTCAATCCATTAAAAAACCTTTCGATGGTTACAAGATCATTACGAAGCGGTAGATAGGCATGACTCAATTTGATTTTTTTACGTGCCTCGAATATATGAAAGACTGGCGCACTTGGTAAAAAATCAGCTTCCCAACCTTCTGCTAAGAGCTCGAGCGTGGTCGCAGGTTCAGTGGCATACATAAAATAACCTAGAGGGCTTGGGGGTACTTTAAGGGCTGCTTCGCGTCGAAAGGCTACTGCGCCGGCAATAAAACCATGAGTTGGCACATAAGGTTCTCCCTTTGGCACTTTAGGTAAATAAGGAGAATACACCACCCGACCTGACTTAGGTTCTATAAAAGGTAAGGCAATCATTCCCAATTTTTTCCCTCGAGTTTCAAAATGCTGTAACACTTTTCTAAATGTATCTTCATGTGGATAGGCATCATCATCAAGTTCAAAAATATAGTCTGCTTTAGCCAAGCGAATCGCATCGGGCAGCGCATCAAACCCACGCGAAACGTCATTACGGATGGCCTTTACACTAGGAAACTGAGTGAGCATCTGTTGCGTACCATCTTTAGAAGCATCATCAATAACTATGATCTCGAGTCTAGGTCCAGGTAATTCTAGTAAATACGTCAAATGCTTTCGCAACAACTCTCGCCTGGCATAAGTAGGAATAATAACGCTAATGTCAGGGGGCACAACTTTTAATGTATCATATTGAATCCTCCGCAAAAACTATAAAATCTCAAAATTGTCATGCTTACACCTACTACTGTATTTATTGGTGTTACAGTTTTGAAATAGTGAACTCCCTAACTATCCTCTTGCTCAGCCCTGACTACCCACCAGACCCCAAAGGAACAGGCATTGGAACCTATACCAAATTACTCGCACATTACCTAACCGAACGTGGGCATAAGGTTCATGTGATTACTCAAGGCTTAGTACCAAAAGATGAAACTCAAACATCCGGCAACTTCACCCTGCACCACATCGGAGTACCACGCCCTGATATACCCATGGAATTAAATGCACTCAAAGTCACACGATTGGCTATTCAGAGTATCGCTAACGAAATCACCTACCGAAAACGTATTGCAAAAAAACTCGAGTATCTTATCCAAACCGAAAATATCCAAATAATCGAATCTGCCGAATCTTTTGCCGAAAGCTATTTTTATAGACCACAAAACCACCCTCAGATTCCATTTATTGTCAAGCTACACACACCCTTTGCAGTCGGTGAATTATTTGATAAAAATTTACCTGAACCCATTAGGCAATTCGTGCGCTTTTTTGAGCGTAAACTTATTCTTAAAGCCAGTCATTTAACTGTTCCAAGCTACTTACCAAAGCTGCTTTTTCAACACCATATGAATCTTGGAAACCGACCCATTCGTATTCTACCAAATCCACCACCACTTGGTCTTACAGAAAAACCCAAGAGCCATGAGGCTGAACCTTTAGAAGTTTTATTTGTCGGAAGAGTTACAGCTTTTAAGGGTGTCTTTGTACTGTCTAAAGCAATTCCTAAAGTACTCGAGGCTTACCCCAACACCCAATTTGTTTTTGTCGGTTCTGACAACAGTAATCCTAAGGGTGGAGGTTCTACTATTGAAGCCCTCAAAGCCAGCTTGCCTGAAGCAGCAAGAAGCAACATCACTTTTACAGGACACGTTAAACTCGAGGATGTCAGTCATTATTATCAACGAGCAGCCGTGTGTGTGTTCCCTTCTTTATTTGAAAATTTTCCTTATACCTGCTTAGAGGCTATGTCTTATGGAAAAGCCATTGTAGGAAGTAGCAATGGCGGCATGGCTGACCTACTAGACAATGAAGGTTGCGGGCTACTTTATACACCCCCAGACGAAAATGAATTGGCGCAAAAAATAATGCGATTACTTGAAGATAAAAACTTGCGCCATCACCTAGGAGCAAAAGCCAGAGTGAGGGTACTCGAGCATTTCGGTAGTGAACGCGTCATGAACCAGACAGAAGTGTTTTACCAGCAGGCACTCGAGGATTGTAAATAAATGACTCGATTCAGTGAATCACAGAACTAAACATCTAGGCACATAAGTACTCCAACACAATTAAGTTAAACTTAAAATTTCTGGAAACCTCAATCTACACAGGGTTTTTTGCTAATATTCACCAAGGTTAGCTTAAGGTAATTTAGTACGAGTACTTAGCAACGATGAAAGCACACCATCTTTTCCTGAAACACCTAGAACAGCTACTTTAAAGATATTTTTAGTGTGGCATGAACCTTTTTTTATAGTCAAAAGAACACACAAACCTACAGGCTTTTCGTAGCTTAAAGCCGTTACAACCATATTCTCTAGGCGTTATAATTTAATCTAGCCTATGTTCTTTCTGCGGCGTAAAGGCAGGTGGTGACCATAGCAACACAGTTTAGGTCAATACAATCTTCAACCGAAACCTATAACCCCGACCTCTGGCTCGTCTCACCCAAGTATGATTTATTGCTGATTATTTTCTCGAGCAGTCTGCTTGTCATTCCACATTTCTTTTCAGCTATCGGTGGCATGACCAATGTCGTCGTGGACTTACTGGTCACCGCGCTTATTGGTGGGCCCCACCTTTTTGCCACTTACACCATGACCTTTATGGAACCGCGCTTCCGCAACCATTACAAGCGTTACACCTGGGGCGCATTACTCATGCCAGTCATCGTCATGACATTGGCAATTGTAAATTTAACCTTGTTGGTAACAATTTTTTTCTTTTGGGCATCGGTGCATGTCATTCATCAGGCCCTTTATATTGCTGATTCATATAGAAACAAAGACCCGCGTTGGAAGAGCCATCAGCAGCAGGTATCATCTGGTCAAAAGAAGAGCCATCAGCAGCAGGTATCATCTGGTCATCTTCACCGCAATAATGACATGATAGCTGATAGCTCCTGGCAATATCTACATTTCGCCAAGTGGCGCAGATATTCACAAGTGATTGACTACGGACTGTTGATGACAAGCCTGTATCCTATCGCAACTTTCAAATTTACTGGCACACCACTTTGGCTCGGGAATACCAACATTTCAGAGCAAGGGTTTGAAACAGGTGGGCGTGTTTTACTTTTTCCAGAGTTTTTGAAAGCTGAATGGGTGGCTTATCTAGCTATGGCTGCATTCTGTGCATTGCTTATTCTGTTTATTTCCAAAACCATTTGGGAATATCGCAAGGGACTTTTTCATGGACCCAAAACCTTACACATGAGTTTAGCTGCGATGCTCTTTTTTATAACGCCCGTCATGAGCAATTTAGATGTGGCGTTTCAGGGTCTAAATGTTTGGCATTCCTTTCAATATCTAGCTGTGGTTTTGTATCTCAACCGTTTACGCGCAGAACACGGCTTGATTGGTTCAGAGTTCGTCGCAAATTTATCTAAGAAGGGCTCGAGACTATACTGGCTCTGCTTTGCATTCACCATTGGGGCAGCACTGGTTTACTTGCTGGTGCGATTTATCGTTACAGCAACTGGTGTATGGGCAGATGACCCTATGCAAATTCACTACTTTTCGTTTTATTCAGTAATTCTCTCTGCGTTATTGGTGCATTATTACTTTGACCACTTTTTATTTTTGCAGATAGATGAGGTAATTACACCTAAGTGGAATTAGGGAAAAGAGAGTGATGAGCAAGGTTTTTTCCATCACTCACCACTTTTGTATCAGCCTATTGAAGATACGTGTTGGTTCTACCCTATCCCTACCAGAGCTAAAACGATACACTACTATCTAATGAATCTTTTAGGGCGATTAGCCTTTCGCAATCTTCTTAGACACAAATGGCGTAGCTTGGCTACAGTTTTGGGTATTGCCCTTGGCATTGCTGCAGTGTTAGCTACCTTATCGGTTGGGGATAATGTAAGGGCCAATGTCTCGAGTGCTTTAGAGGCTGCAGCAGGTAAATCTGATTTGCTAGTTACACCCGGCTCACAGGGGCGGTCTTTTTTTGAAATTGCAGATATTTATGACAAAGTAGTCGGGGTTTCAGGTATTGATAAAGTTTATCCAGTCTTGCATGAACGCGCCGAACCTGTGCGCGATGTTAAACAGCTCGAGGATTCGATTATCCCAGGGGTCGATTCTGGGTTTCAGCTTTCTGGCCGCTTAACTGAGTTTGCCGAGGACTTACCGGTACAGATGTTAGAAGGTATTCTCCCCGCCGAAGGTTCGCAAGGGATTGCCATCTCTTCAGGATTTGCCAAAGCGCGAAATATCAACTTAGGGGATGACCTCGAGTTTGCTTATGGGCAAAAGAATCTCATTTTTCAAGTAACAGGTATCTTAGATGAAAGCTTTGGTTATGCCAGCACCAATGGTGGACGGGTAGGCATTATTCACTTAAAAGATTTGCAAGGCCAAATCAATCAAGAAGGCAAGGCCTCATTCTTAGAAATTTTACTTAAACCCAGTGTCAACCTCGAGGATACTCAAAATGCGGTTGCAGAACAAGTAGGTGAAAGTTATGCTGTCACGCTTCCGGCTGGTAGTGGCAATACTGCCTTGGGTGTTGTTGATACCTTAGAGGCTGGTTTGCAAATTTTAGCAGCCACACTCTTAGCTCTAGGTGGATTTATTGCCTATAACACTTTCTCTGCAGCTATTGTAGAGCGCACCAAGGAATACGCGCTTCTACGCACGATTTGCATGACCAAAGGACAAGTCAAGAATCTGGCCTTACTAGAATCTTTTTTTCTTAGCTTTGTGGGTGTTTTGGCTGGGCTTTTGCTGGGTGTGGTTTTGGCTTACGCCATTGTTAGGCTTAATTCGGTGGCTCTAGGATTTGAATTTAGAACGCTGATTATTCCTGTAAATTCGGTCTTGGTGGCCAGTGGTATTGGCATCTTGGTGGCTCTTTTGGCAGGTTATATTCCAGCCATTTCAGCTTCTGCTACTCCACCTATCGTGGCTTCTAGGCAAGCTCTCGAGGCTGGCGCAGTCAAGTACCCTAATTGGGGTTGGTTATTTATTGCCTTAGGCATTGCTTGTGCGCTTATTCCCTGGGTCAAGGTGTGGGCTCTGCTTGGCGCACTCTTGTCCATGGCTTTTCTTTTTTTAGGCATCACCTTTGTTACCCCATTACTCCTTAAACCAACACTCAAGATTTTAGCTCCTATACTCCAAGCTATCTTTGGGCTTCCTGGCAAACTAGGTGCAGATTTTGCTCGGCGCAACGCCCTTCGCAATGGTGTGGCCATTGGCACTGTAGTCGTTGGTGTATCTCTTACCATTGGGGTTGGGTCGATGGTTTCAGGCATCAATAAAGCCATTGCCGATTGGGTCGATACCACCATTGTTGGTGATTTGTTTGTTACGGCCCCTGTCAATTTCCCTAAAGATTTTGAAACCCTCTCAAAACAAAAGGTTCCTGAACTCAAAGAAGTCAGTGGTATTGGTATTCGCATCATCAGGTTTGAACCCGAAAATCAACCCAAGGGTCGCAGCGTAGCTTTGGTCTTGGTTGACCCAGAGCGATTTAATCCTCAAACTGGATTTGGTAAATTTCAATATATCGAGGGTCAAGGCGATAATGTTGCAGGCTATGAAGCCCTTAAAGCTGGTGGTCAAGTTATTGCCGCCAACACCATCCGCGACCGCTTTAATGTTTCCAAAGGGGACAAGGTGCGTCTGCGTACCAGTGATGGCTTTAAGGACTTTCCAGTAAGTGGCATCGTAGTCGATTTTACTGGGGGCGGTGAAACTTTTGTGGGCAGCTTAAATGATGCTGATCTGTTTGGTGGTGGAAACCCTGACTTGTTTGTGATCACTCTACAAGAGGGTGCTGATCCCAGTAAGGCTCGAGACGACCTGATTACAGCCTTCCCTGAACTTTATTTAGACATCACCCTTAACCAAAACTATCGTGAGCGCATTTTGTCTTTAACCCAGCGTTCATTTGTTACCACCAATGGACTTTTAGGGCTAGCTATTTTTATTTCTGCCTTAGGTGTAGCCAACACTTTGGGCATGAATTTAGTCAATCGCCATCATGACATTGCAGTGCTTCGCACCCTTGGACTAACTCGGCGCAATATCGCCTCGGTGATTATCGCTGAAGGCATTGTGGTAGCCATCCTTGGAACTATCTTGGGTCTTGGGAGCGGCCTCTTGCTCTCTCAAGTGATTACTGAAGGTGCCGAGGCACTGACCGGGTTTGTGATTAACCCACAGTTTCCTTTGCGGCTTATCTTGATTGCTATTCTTAGCTCACCCGTTTTGGGAATTATGGCCTCTTATTTTCCAGCCAGACGTGCCGCTAAGCAATCCCCAGTGGCCGCCTTTAGTGGGTCTTCGTGAGCTACAAGCTTCCTAAATCTGGAGCTTTGCTAAAGTACCCTGAGCTTGCCAAAGGGTAATATGGGTAAAGTTGCTTTGAAAGCTAAAACTGGTCTAAACTTTGTTGTGGAGTGTCTTAATGTCTGAATCTGCTGTTCGAGCTGTGAGTCTAAGCAAAACCTATCAACTAGGTAGTGAAACCATCTATGCCTTACGCGGGGTCAACCTCGAGATCAAACGTGGGGAGTACCTAGCTGTCATGGGTCCTAGTGGTAGTGGCAAGAGTACCCTGATGCACCTTTTAGGGCTACTGGATAAAGCCGAAGGCGGCGACGTGGTGGTTGAAGGGCAAAGCACCAAAGATTTAAGTGATGACGCGCTCACCTTGCTTAGACGAGATAAGCTTGGCTTTGTCTTTCAAACCTTTGAACTGATTCCCACTCTTTCGGCTAAAGAAAATATCTTGTTGCCTGCCGAAGTAGCCGGACGAAAAAGCGAAGGCGAAAAAAATTGTGAACGCATCGCCAAACAGCTCGATATTTCTGACCGCCTAGGACACCGACCCAATCAACTCTCAGGCGGCCAACGCCAACGTGTAGCTATTGCCCGGGCTCTTATCAATAACCCCGTGGTGATTCTAGCTGATGAACCTACTGGAAACTTAGATAGCCACACCAGCACCGAAGTGTTAGAGCTTTTACGCAAAGGCGTAAAAGAATTTAACTGGACCGTGGTAATGGTTACTCATGACCCTAAAGCCGCTCTTTATGCTGACCGCATTATATTTTTAAAAGACGGCGAAATCTCAGGCGAAACCCGCACTGATGCCACGCAGGTAACCAAGTTGATTGAGAGTTTTGTGGGAGTGTAAGGATACAACGCTGAAAGCTACAACTCAATTAATCTTCAGTCTTTACTCTTTACTCTTTAATTTTCAACCCTTCAATCTCTTTGCGCAGAGCCAAGACTTCCGCCTCGAGAGCTTCCACCCTAGAAACCAAATCTTGCCCTCCACCACCTGAGGTACTACTTTCAGGAACATGAAGGATCGGCGCGCCTGTAAGTAAATGCGTCCATCTGGCATCGCGTTCACCACCCTGACGCTCTAACTTAACCACCCAATCCCGTGAGGCAAATCTTTCTAAAATGTCTTCGACAGCTTGTAAAGATTCAAACTTGTAGATGGGCTCGGTTCTGGTACGCAACTCGCCAACAGTCTGTGCCCCGCGCAACATAAGAACACAAAGCACGGCATGTTCATCGGGCTTTAGACCAAATTCGCGAGAAAGATGCTGCTCAAATTTTGGTACTCGTCCACCCGATTCTCGCTTTAAGACAATCAGGCGTTTGACCCGTAGAGTCTCGAGTATTGGCTCTAACTCACGGTCACTATAGCTAGTCACTGGATGACGAGAATTTTTCTGATTGCAGGCATTGGTTAAACTATTAAGGGATAAGGGATAAAGGTCAGGAGTAGTGATTTGCTTTTCCATCAAACTACCCAAGATGCGTATTTCAGTTAGAGTTAGGGTTTCATCCATACAATAGTTTATCAGTCAAAGGAAGTGACGAGTGATGAGTGAAAAGTTTTTGATCTCATTCCTCATTCCTCCTACAAGATATTCTCCTCGAGCCAAGCTACTACACCCAAATTTTCTGGCGATGGGATATGTTCATCCGCGAGGGCAATAGCTTCTTTACAGGCATTACCAACTGCAATACCGCGCCCGGCCCACTCGAGCATTGTCAAATCATTGGGTCCGTCACCAAAAGCAATGGTTTCTTCTTGTTTATAGCCCAACGTTTCAGAAAGTAGCTTCAAGGCCGAACCTTTATCGGCTTGTTCTCCGGTCACTTCTATAAATCCATTTTCCCAAACAATGGTCTTAAAGGTAGGAAACTGCTGCTGAATATAATCATGTAATTCTAAAAGCAAACTATCAGCCCCAAAAACAATTTTGTCAGCATGAAGTCCTAGGTCTGGCGTATAGCGTTCTATCAAACGATGCTGGGTTTGAGCCCATGACCAGCGTTCATCATCAGGGTTTTTTACATAAAAAACATCGCCCTCAAAAAAAGAAAACTCAACTTCAGGATGGTCAACATAAGGCCTAATCAGGTGATCAGCAGCTTGAGGTGAAATACGGCTATGGCGCAAGACCAGCTCATTTTTGCCCAGTACCAAAGCCCCATGATTGACACCATAAAATTCTGAAATCTCGAGCTGACGTAAATAATCTGCTGCGGCCACTCTAGCCCGCCCAGTAATCACAGTGACAAAATGCCCAGCTTCTTTAACTCTTTTAAGGGTTTTTTCAATCTTCTGCGGTAAATGAAAATCTTCGGTGACAATAGTTTTATCTAAATCAAAGGCTAACAACATGGCTATAGCTTAGCCTTCTATTGTCAGGATTTATGGTAGCTATCTCACTTACGAGAGGGGCTAGGGGTCAGGGACTAGGGGCTAGAAAATTCTAATCCCTGACCCCCAGCCCCCCTCTTCTACTACCAGTTCTTCACATATTCTCTATGCACGGCTACTCGCTCAATAATCTCCCGCATGGTATCTGCCCCAAATTTTTCTAAAATAGCATCAGCGACGGTTAGAGCAGTCATACACAAAAGCACCACCGATGCCGCAGGAACTGCGGTGGTGTCTGAACGTTCACGAGCTGCATCGGCAACTTCTCTGGTCACAACATCTACTGTTGGTAATGGGGTCATCAAGGTTGCAATAGGTTTCATGGCGGCCCGAATAATCAGGTCTTCCCCATTAGTTACGCCACCTTCTAACCCACCTGAACGATTGGTCTGGCGATAATACCCCTCATCATTACGGTAAATCGCATCATGGACTTGGCTACCCGGACGCACTGCATTTTCCCAACCATCACCGATTTCTACACCTTTAATGGCTTGAATACTCATAGCAGCCTGAGCCAAACGACCATCTAATTTTCTATCCCACTGAGTGTGGCTACCTAGACCAATAGGCACATGTCTAAAACGGGCTTCGATGATACCGCCTAGGGTATCGCCATCTTTTTTGGCTTGGTCAATACGTTCAATGATGCGCTCCTCGGCAGCACTATCAAAACTGCGAATCGGGCTTTCCTCGAGCTTCTGCAAACTTTCCCAGTCCATTCCACCATCGCAGGGAATCCCAGCAAAATTTACTACTCTGGCACAACCCTGAACCCCAATACCTTCTAATATACGTAATGCAATAGCACCAGCCGCAACACGGCTGGTGGTTTCCCTAGCCGAAGCCCTCTCTAAAACATCACGCAAATCTTTATGGCCATATTTGATACCCCCAGGTAAATCCACATGCCCCGGGCGGGCCTCAGTCAGGCTTTTTTTGCGTGGCTCGTTACCGGGTTCGGGGGTCATAATCTCAGTCCAGTTACGCCAATCTTTATTTTCAATCCTTAGGGCAATGGGCGCACCTGTACTTCGTCCGGCCCTGACCCCAGATTGAATATCAGCCGAGTCAGTCTCTATGACCATACGTCTTCCACGTCCATAACCGCCCTGGCGGCGGCGCAACCAGGGGTCAATATCTTTGGAAGCCACAAGGTCTAAACCCGAAGGAACACCATCTAAAATCACTGTTAAAGCAGGGCCGTGTGATTCACCGGCAGAAAGGTATCTAAGCATAGCCCCAATAGGCTATCACAACCGCTATGCAGGTCAAGTTACAAAAAAACCCACCTGTCCTCTAGGTGGGTTTTGATCTCAGGGTTTAACTTACTTATTCAATAACATCAGCAGTAACAATGAGTAAAAGCTCTGAATTACGTTCTTCAGTAGTAGTTGTACTAAAGGCTTGACCAATAATTGGAATACTACTAAGAATAGGAACGCCTTTGGTCTCAGTAGTGAAACTGTTCTGGAATAAACCACTTAATAGAATGGTTTGTCCTGGCTCTACTGTTACTGTTGTACGCACCTGACGGGTAGAAAGATTTAAGAAGGCTGCATTACCTGCATCTGTAGGCAAAAGGTCTAAAGAAGCAATTACATTAAGAATAATCCTACCATTGTTATTCAAGCGAGGAGAAATATCAAGCTGCACACCATAGGGAATCACACGCTCAATATTTTCATCTACACCAGGAATCAAGATGTAAAGCGTTCCACCTGATTGCAATCTGCCAATGCCGTTATTGATAATTGTGATGTTGCCATCATCTACACGGCGAGAAAGCCCTTGTCTTTCTAGGGTATCAAGAACAGCTCCGATATTTAAGCCAGTGATAGCTCTTTGAGCATCAAAGACAAACTGGAAAGATTCTTCCAAAGCCTTGAAGGCAAAGTTGCCTAAACCAGCACTTAAATCAACACCCAAATCTTGAGCCTTATCTCGAGTGACTTCCTGAATACGAACCTGCACATTAATAAGCGGCTGAGGAACATCTAGTTGCTCAATAAGGTCGGCAATCTGTATCTGTATTTCCGCAGGTGCAGTTACTAGCAAGCTGTTGGTGCGTGGGTCAGGAACAATAGTGACATCAACAGATGCTGATCCACCAGCAGGGGCTGCCGCATCAGCAGGAACCGCAGGGTCTACAGCATTAAGCACTTGTACAGTACTACCCTTCAAAGTTTCTGCCAAAATCTCTGCCAAACCAACTACTTTAATTTTTTGATCTAGGTTGGCTGGATCTGGCACTTCACCAGAGGCAGCCTGGGCATTGTTCAATTTATAAACTTTGCGCTCCATCGGAATAGTCGCACTAGCACTATCAAACTGGCTCAATACAACCTGCACTTGATCAAGCTGTTCTTGGGTTCCACGTACCGAAATACTATTGACACTTTCCAAAGCATCAACTTGGACTCCTGGAACAGATTGCTGAACAATAGCAGCCACATCTTTAGGGTCATTGTTGACTCGGAAGAACTTTTGAAAAAGGTTTTCGCCCTCGACCTGAGTTACTGGCTCTATTTGAGGAACTGGTAAAAGCCCAGCTAAGGATTCACGTGTACCAATAATAACAATGTCATTGTTTTGCAGAACAAAATCTAAACCTTCTTGACCAAGTACTAAATCCCAAATTTGTCTAAAGGGTTTTTGCTGGTCAATATTATAAGTCACAACAGTATCGGCTGGAATTTTATCGACCACTGGTGTGAGGCCCACTGAACGTGCCAAGGAATCAATCATGGCTCTTAGAGATTCACCATCACTTTGAGTTACAAAAGTGGTTGGCGAATCAAAACGTGAATCTTCGGGTAAGGGAGACGGTTGCGCGTAAGCGACCATCCAACTGAGTAGAAACGTAAGGAGAAAAACTGCCTTTTTCATAATCACCGCCTGAGATCTAGTGTAAGGGACTGAATTTCTTGCCCTTGAGTGAACTGAGCTTGTTTGCCTTGAAGATTGGTTAGAACAATATCAGTATTGGGAATAGTTTGCCCTAGGGTAATAACATAGGGGGCTTGAGAAAGAGTAGAACGGAAGATGCCTACGCCGACAGGACCAATCACTGAACCCGTAAAGCGCACGTCATTATCACGCAAGTAACGGCTTAAACCAGATAAGCCTGCAGCGATAGGACCGCCATTAGGAGTAGCTTCTATATCAGATGCAAGTCCGGCAATTGGCTCGAGCTCAACATCATCAGCTTGAGAGGTAATAATGTTGGGTGTACTTTCGTCTACCTCGGTAGTAGCTACGGCAACAGGTGTTTGTTCTGGCAGACGAATAGCTACTTCTATTTCTGCTACTTGCGGTTGCAAGTCAGAAGCGACTTCGGTATTTTCAGAAACAACTGCAGCTTCAGGTGTGCGGCTCATAGTACGCAAAATATCTGGAGCTATTGGTAATGTTCCACCAGGAAGAGGTCTAGGCAAGCTAGCCACTTGGGGAGCTGGAGTAAGAGCTTCTGGAAGAGGAGTCTCGAGAACTACAGTTTCAGTTGGTGCACCAGGCTCGAGTACTTCATCCCCTTGACTTACTCGCTGAGTTTTTACTTGCTGAGTCTCTACACCAACTGGAGTCTCAACTGTGCTAAGAGCAATAGGCTCATCAGGAATAGGTACTTCAACAATCCCTTGGCCATCGGGTAAAGGCACAGCCTCAACTTCAACAGGAGTAAGCACAATAGGAGCAAAGGGATTAATCGAAGCACGCTGCTCTCCGGGTCGGGCAAGCTCAGCACCCTCAACACCTTCGGTACCTTCTATAACCTCGACCGTAGGTAATTCAGTGATCAAAAAGGGCAACTCAGCTAGTTGGATATCTCTGGCTGCTGTTGGTGTCGCTACCATTGGGGTAACTTCAACTTCAGGGGCTATATCAACAGCTACATCAGGTGTAAGGGCTACAACTGTTGCATCTGTGGTTGCTGTTTCTATAGTTGTTGCTGTTGCATCAGGTGCGGTGGCAATCGTTACATCAGGTGTGATTGCTATAGCATCAAGGGCTGTCGGGTCAACTTCAGAAGTCGTCTCAGCAGAACCAGCATCGGTAGCTGCAATTAAATCAGGGGATACTGCCGTTACTGTGGCATCGGTAGTTATATCAACAACGGCTGCATCTACTGTTGGATTAATTGCTGTTGGATCAATTGCAGTAGCATCAGAAGTGCTAACTACTGGATCTAAAGTAGTTGCGCCCGAAGTAATAGCTGTCGGATCTATGATAGTCGCACCCGTAGTAATTCCGGCTGCACTATCAGGATTCACTGTTGTATCCACGCTAGACGTATTCGGCAAAGCGTATTCTGATGTTGAGGTAGATGGCAAGGTGCTTTGATTACCAAATAGATTAAAGCCCTGACGTTGCTGGGTAAAGAAATTAATCCAGACCAGTACAGCCGCCGCCGCAAACATTAGCCCGACAAGGATTCTTGCTTCTCTAGAAATTTTGACTTTCATTGCGTCTCTCCCGAACTTTCTGGCGCAGTTTCCGCGACAGTTTCGCCGCCCGTATAAACATAAACACTAAAGTCAAAATTAGTATCCAAGATGGGGTTATCGATCCCTTCATCAGTTTTACTAAGACCCACTTGACGCACCTTGGTAAAGCGTTTTAAACCCTCTAAAGTATCTAAAAACGCCATCGTAGGTAAATAAGGAGCAGAAGTTACCAGTGAAAAATCAATCGAACGTATATCCTGAATAACCCCATCAGCGATTGAGCCCTGATTTAAGCTAGTCAGGGTAACCCCTTGGGCAGAAGCAGTTTGACGCAGGGTTTCAATAAGACTCGAGACTTCGCTGGCTCTTGGAAGCTGGCGTAAGAACTCGGCTTTATCAGCTTGGGCTTGGGCCAATTGCTCTTCTAATTGTGGCAAGTTGCGTTTGGCCGTTTCGCCAATATCAATCTTGTCGTTAAGGGCAGTAATTTCTGTCTCGAGTTCTACTACTCTGGCTTTAGAAGGTTGAAACATATAAAACCACCAAAGCACACCCAGCAACAGGGTCACTACGCCAATAATAATGGTGATATCGCGTTGACGCAATTTTTTAAGACTAAAATTACTGAGACTCAGATTCTTCAACATTGTTCTCACCTGCCAATGCACCAATGGTTAAGCTATAGGTATAAATACCTGATTCCTCTTCACGAGATGTACTTTGAAGTTGAACTCCAAAATCCTCTGAGGTCTCGAGTGATTTCATAAACTCAGCTAAAACTTTCATATCCAAGACTTTTCCTGAAACTTGAATTTCTGCCGTTGTGGGTCTACCTTCATACTTACTTGGATCAGTTCCACCTTCGGTAGCTTGCATAGTAATAGTCTGCATTTCAATGCGAGGGCGCGGAGCATCCCCTCGAGCTGGCAAGGTTTCAATTAAGGCAGTTATCTCATTACTCCACAAAATGCGCCCTTGTTGCACCTGGTCACGAATGGCAATAAGTTGCTGGACTTGAGCAAGCTGGGCTTGTACCTCTTCTTGCTTATTAACATATTGCTGCAACTCATCCCGACGAATTTCCAGTTCAGCAATTTCTCGCTTTTTGCCGTTCTCGGTCTGGATTTGTAAAAACTGAATCACACCCAAGGTACCAAGAACCAATAGGGGGAACACCACTGCGATAATGCGCCAGTAACCTGGTTCACGCACACGGCGTAAATGCTTGGGTAATAGGTTGATACTAATCAAGGGCCACCCCTCTCAGAGCCAAACCAAGAGACACTGCAAATTCTGGTCCAGCCCGCATCAAATACTGTGTATCAAAGCGGTTAGGATCAACGGTTACAGTCAGCCAAGGATCACCAAGTTCAACACGAAATCCTAAAGCGTCGCCAATAGCTTCTGGCAAACCACGCAATTTAGAACCGCCACCAATGACATAAACACGGTTGATGTTGGCATCGCCAGCTTGCACACGGAAGAATTCTAAGCTTCGGCGAATCTCTGTGGTCAGTTCAACTAACACCGGACGCAAGGCTTCATAAACACGGCTTGGGCTATATTGTTCACGCTTGGCATCAAAGTTTAAGAGTTCTTCTTCGTCTTCGGTAGGAATGGTAGCTGTACCATAATCAAGTTTGACTTCTTCAGCCGTATCAAAATCCAGACCAAAGGTGCGCTGAATAGCTGCAGTAAAATCATCACCTGAAACACCGATATTACGGTTCATAAGAACACGCTCACCCTTGACTAGGGTAATGGTGGTGTTAGAAGCAGCAATCTCTAAGACCACACCAATTTCACCGCTTGGTGTAAAGGAGGTTCCACTAAGAGTAGTTTTATTGAGGTGTTCACCTAGCAACGAACCCTTGAGTGATTGAAGCAACGAGAAGGGTTTAATATCGACAACGACTGGCTCGAGACCTGCAAGTTTTAGATAATCTACTTGCTGGGTGACTATATCAAGACGAGCAGCCGCAATCACAACCTCGAGCTGGCCACCTTCTTCAATATCGTCAGGGTTATCTAAAACATAATAATCCAAGACCACTTCATCAATGGGAAAAGGAATATAACGTTCGGCTTCCCATTTAATGGCCTCATCAAGTTCTTGCAAGGTCATTTTGGGAACCATGATGTTACGGGTTATGGCCTGACGATTGCTTACTGCTGTCACCACAAACTTCTTCGTGATTCCAGCCTCTTCAAATAGAGTTTTTATCTCCTGCGCCAGGGCAGCGGGGTCGACAACCTGATCTTCTTGAATAAGTCCAGGCGGCATGGGGCGCATCGCCAAGGCATTCAAACTTGGCGGTGTTCCAGCCTTTAAATCAACCACTTTGAGTGCATTGGTTCCTATTTCTAGTCCCGCCGCTTCAAATCTTGGTTTTAAAAAACGCGAGACGCTTTCTCGCAATGAGGCCATATAGCCCTCCTTCATTTATACACCAACAGTAGCACGGTGTTTTCTGACAGCTAAGGAAAATTTTCGCACTTATAGCAGGATTTACTTTGAAAAATCCCACGTCTACCCTTAAAAAGGGCATAATGCAAGATTTTTCACGCCAGAAAAATTCAAAAATAAAAAATTGTGTTAATTTTCTGACAAGGTTTAGGTTCTTTTAGAACTCGAGCGAGGTAATATAAGTAGTCGATGTTGAAAAAGCCAGGGAAGCCAAACGGGGCATAAAGAAATAGGCATAAGACAGGAAAAACATTGCAAGGGAATGATAGAAAAGTAGGAGAAACCTTGCAATACTTGGGTATGAAACCACGCCCTAGCCCCCAAGAGAATCCAGCAAAAGAAACAGAAACCATCAGACATCCGTTGAATGGATTAGTAAACTCGAAACATCCCTTAGTAATCCTGAGCCAAGAAATCCAGTGGCAAACATTTGATGAGACATTCGGGGGTTACTACAGCGATCTAGGCAGACCAGGGGTAAGTACCCGCTTGATGGTGGCCTTACATTATTTGAAATACCAACATGATTTAAGTGATGAAGCGGTGGTTGCTCAGTGGATAGAGAATCCGTACTGGCAGTATTTCAGTGGCATGATCTATTTTGAGCATGAATTGCCTATTGATCCATCAAGTATGACTAATTGGCGTAAACGTATCGGCGAAAAAGGAGCAGAGCTACTTCTCAAAGAGACTTTGACAGCAGGCTTAAGGTTAAGCATCATCAAAGCCAGACAACTCGAGCGGGTCAATGTAGACACCACGGTACAAGAGAAACATATTCGTTTTCCGACCGATGCCAGATTGTATGACAGGATGCGAGAACGCTTAGTCAAAGAAGCCCGAAAGGATGGTGTCAAACTAAGGCAAAGTTACAAACGGGTAGGCCAGCAACTCTTATTCCAGCAAAGTCGTTACGCTCATGCTCAGCACTATAAACGTGCGACAGCTTGCACCAAAAAGCTCAAAACCCTACTTGGTCGAACCATTCGAGATATTGATCGCAAAGGTTCAGAACCAGGTCCAGCCTTAAAGAACTTACTCGATTTAGCAAAACGTTTAGAAAAGCAGCAACGTGATGATAAGAACAAGCTCTACAGTGTCCATGCTCCTGAAGTTGAATGTATTGCTAAAGGCAAAGTCCACAAACGCTATGAATTTGGCTGTAAGGTCTCTGTCTCAGCTACTAGCCAAGGGGGTTGGCTTGTCGCAGCTAATGCCAAATCAGGTAATCCTTATGATGGGCATACTCTCAAGCAAACTATTGAACAAACTGAGCGTTTAACAGGCAAAACACCCCAACACGCTTACACCGATGCTGCTTACAAAAAACATGATTACAATGGTGACTGTGAAGTTCATGTTGACCCAAAACGACGAGGGACTATTCCTAAAAGTCTTTGGAAGTGGCTCAAACGTCGTGCCGCTATTGAACCTACCATTGGTCATCTTAAAGACAACAAACGTTTAGACCGTAATCGTCTCAAGGGTTCACTGGGGGATGCCTTAAACGTTATCTTCTCAGCCGCAGCTTTCAATTTTACTAAACTTCTTAAAGCTCTTGCTCTTGACCCTTTGGGGACTTCGTGAAACATAAAATGGGACTTTTTCAGTGACGACTACTTAGGCTTTACAAAAGGAAACTATAAAAAAAGTAGTCAGAGCACAAAATTCAGTAAGAACCCTGTCCTGACTACTAAAAAAATTTATCCTCAACACAACTTCATAACGGGATGATTGCCCAAAGGTTGAGCGAAGCGTACCCCTGCTCAAGGCTTTTCCTGACTACTGATTACTGACTACTACCGCAGTAACCCTGTTTTAATTCCTTGATTAACTAGGTTTTCAACTTCTTGTCTATTCACTAAGGGAAAGTCACCAGTAATACTATATTTAAGAGCCGCCACCGCAGCACCCCAACGCAAGGCAACTTGCACATCTTTATTTAATAAATAGTTATAAAGAAATCCAGCAGAAAAAGCATCTCCCCCACCAAGTCGCCCAACTTCTTCAGCAGGGAAAATACCGTGCGAGTAAACCCCTGAATAATCTTTAGCCATCGAACCCTTACTGCTCATGGTCATAACCACAACTGCGTTTGGAAAACGCTGTGCAAGCATTTCCAAAATTGTTTCAGGACTCGAGTCCTCAGCATATTCATAAATGAGCTTGGCATCACGCAATGGAATAAATAAAATATCCGCTTGTTGCATAATAGCTTCACAACCCGCCCTTGCTTCTTGGGGTGTCCAGAGTTTGGCACGATAATTCACATCAAAACTAACAAGCCAATTTGCTTTTTTTGCAAGTTCAACAGCTTTAGTTGCAGTAGCATGTGCGCTCTGACTAATCGCTAATGTAATACCCGAAGTATGAAACAGTTTGGCATTGCCAGCCTTAAATAAATCCACAGGCAAATCACTTGGTTGCATTTTACTCACCGCAGAATCTTTGCGGTCATAAATCACTTGGCTGCCACGTGGGGCTTTACCTTCCTCTAAAAAGTACAACCCCACTCTATCTTCTGGTGTCCACACAATCTGCGAGGTATCAACACCATGACTAGCAATGGTTCTAGCAATTATCTGCCCCAAAGCATTATTGGTCAACCGCGAAAGCCAAGCAACTTTTAAGCCAAGCCTTGCTAAACCAACAGATGTATTGGATTCACTACCACCAATATGAAGTTCAAACTCGAGGGTCTGCTCTAAACGCCTCAGTGCAGGCGGCGTAAAGCGCAACATGGTCTCACCCAGGGTGACGACATCGTAGATCATAGTCTTGCTGCCTCCGCATACTGCCTAGCAATACTCGAGACTTTCTCCCAATCCCCTGCTTCAATGGCTTTTTTATCCAACAAGTTTCCACCTACACCTACCGAAACTGCACCTGCTTTGAAAAAGCTCGCCATATTTTCTAAATCTACTCCACCTGTTGGCATAAGTTTTAGGTAAGGCATCGGCGCAAGGACATCTTTGATATAGCCTGCGCCAAGTGTTCTGGCTGGAAAAACTTTGACCACATCGGCTCCGGCATCGTGGGCCATAGCAATTTCAGTGGGTGTAAAGGCTCCAGGCATAATCGGTACACCAGCTTTTTTGCAAACCTCAATCACCTCGAGCTTGGTAATCGGCGTGACTACAAACTGCGCCCCAGCTTTAATAGCGGCTTGCGCTTCGTCTACATTTCGCACCGAACCAAGACCTAATGCAGCTTGACCATTGGAGAATTCTGGCAAAGTCGCCTTGACTTCAGCTAAAACATCCAGAGCTTTAGGGTTGGACAAGGTAAATTCCTGAGCAACAACCCCAGCAGCAAGAAGTGCTTTTGATAATTGAACAGCTTGGCTTAAATCATCTAAACGAATAATTGCAACCAGGCGAGTTTTTGCAACAATATCAAGAACTTGAGATTTCATAAGGTTACTTTACAATGATTTTGTGCTATCTTTCAAAAGGAATGCAATCAACATCAAAAACTCAGCGCAGTTGGGACGTTTTACTTCTTGGTGGAGCCAGTGGTGTTGGCAAAAGTAGCCTAAGTTATCCCTTAACAAAACACTTTGATATTAACTTGACTGAGATAGATGACATTCAAGTTGCTTTACAAAAACTCACCACACCTGAACAGCAACCTCTTTTACACTTTTGGCGCACCAACTGGGAAGAGTTTAGTAACTGGTCAGACGAGCAACACTTAGCACATTTTATTCAAGTTAGCCGTGAAGTGTTTCAGCCTGCTTTGGAAGCGGTTATTGCCAATCACCTCGAGACCAATCGCCCTGTAGTTCTCGAGGGTGACTTCATCGTCCCAGAGCTTGTCACGTTCAAAACATTTGACGAACAAAACAATGATGGACGTGTCAAAGCACTTTTTATTTACGAAGAAGACGAAGCACAGATTGCCGCAAATTTTTTAGCTCGAGAAGGTGAGGAACAACTTCTCAGGGCACACACGAGCTGGCTCAATAATCAATGGTTGCGTTCAGAATGCGAACGCTTGGATATACCTGCACTTCCTGCACGTCCTTGGGATACAGTTCTCGAGCGGGCTGTTTCAATTCTTAAGTAGCACTAGCTATCTAAAACGCTTTGGCTAACCTCGAGGGATGAACATTTTCTCCTAGCTCATAAAATTCGCAGAAGCTCATAATAAGAGGTCGCCACTTGTCTGTGTCAACATAGTGTCTCTTGTCGGTACTCAGGATAGACTCGTCCATGTAGGTTCGTATAATTCGCACCTCGACACCAGCAAGCTGCGAGTCATCGCTCTGGAACGGATGAATGTTCATCACCTTGGCCTCGAGCTGTACAGGGCATTCCAATACCCTTGGCGGTTTGATCAGTTCAGAAGCGAGCGGTGTTAAACCTGCTTCAGCAAATTTATCCTTGACATAGCGTGTTCCTATAGCCAGTTTGTACTCAGGTACAGGAAACATACCTGTGGTGAGTGCGAGCTTATCTACTGCGTTTACCTGTTTAGAAGAAGGTAAATTTAGAACACACTCACCTTCGCGGCGCAAGTTTTCCATGGTTTTGCCTCGAGTTGACAAACCGAGCATACAAGACTGATTGAGCCACCAAGCAGAAGACATTGGAGCTAGATTGGCTGAGCCATCTTCATTGAGGGTGCTGATAAGGACGACCGGCGTACCAAAGTACATAATTTTGGGTTCGATAACTTTGTGCATGAACTAAGTATGACTGTGACAACCATAATTATCTATCCAATTCTTGCGGTTAAATTTTAGAACTTGACCCAATAATTTCCGCCAACATCTACTCGCCCCACTCGAGTTGCTGTTTTTATCATGGGAAGATTCACTGCGCCTATTGTGCCAAAGAGTGCTAGCGAGGGGTCATCAGATTTTTTGGCGAGTAAGGCAACTAACTTACGCTGAAGTGCAACACTTAAGCCTTGACCACGAAAAGATTTTTCTAAAGCAATCTCAATCATGTATTGACCTTTTGCACCTACCTCAAACCCTGGTGACGCAGCCGTCACCCCTGCCCACACATCATCAATAAAAATTTCGTAAAGCCAGCCGTTTGTCACATACTCTTGCATATCCGCCAAAGATTCCTGCCGTGACACATCTGGCATCCACGGACGTTCAGCAAAAAGGGTTTGATACATAGCATAGCCTGGATAGAACTCGAGATTCTTAGCAAGTTCTAAGTGTACTCTGTCAATCGTTTCTGGTTGAGGTAAAGCAATTATATCTTGCAAATGCCCAACCAAATAACGCTTATCACTTTCACAATCCAAGAACTGATACTCGAGATGCGAAGACTGATAAATACGCCACTGGGTAGGCTTAAACATAGAAAATTCACCAAGTAACAGCTTTGTAACTTCATCACGCTCATCATCGGACTCGAGCGGTTTACTTATCTGTGCCACTTGCACAAATGGACGGCTTATATCCATACCAAAAAAGCGAATACCGGCAATCAAACGATGGGTAGAAGTCTCGAGTACTCTATGCTTAAACTGTTCTGCTGGCAAGCCCAATACTGCACAATTTCCAGCAAAGGACTGTGCAAAAACATCTGTAAAAAATTCTTCTGTATCCCGTTGTAAGTCAGCACGCCAATTTTCACGCAAACTATCCGGGGCATACCAGCTTTTTACCAGTGGATGGGTTTGAGTTACCGCATACTCAAGCCATTCTTGCTCAAACATATTGCCTTCTACCACTCAGTGACGACTCCATCTACATTTCGCCAGACCGGATTCTTCCAGTTGTGACCAATCTTAGCCATCTCTCGCACTTTTTCTTCATTAATTTCAATACCTAAACCTGGTGCAGTGAGTAGCGGTACAAAACCGTCTTGATACTTAAATACATTAGGGTCAATTAAATAATCTAAAACATCAGAGCCTTGATTATAGTGAATCCCCAAACTTTGCTCTTGAATAAAAGCATTACCCGAACAAAAATCAACTTGCAAGCATGAGGCAAGTGCAATCGGGCCAAGTGGGCAATGCGGCGCAACAGCAACATCGAAGGCTTCTGCCATCGCTGCAATTTTTCGGGTTTCCCAAATACCACCCGCATGGCTTACATCAGGTTGGATAATATCAACTGCACCTGTTTTGAGAAGTTCCTTAAAACCCCATCGTGTATACATGCGCTCACCAGTAGCTATCGGGATATGACTGAGGCGGGAAAGCTTGAGTAAAACTTCATTGTTTTCTGCCAGTACAGGTTCTTCAATAAACATTGGCTGAGAAGGCTCGAGTGCCTTAAAGAGTTGCTTGGCCATACCCTTGTGGACACGCCCATGAAAATCAATCCCGATTTGTACTTCTTTACCTACCACTTCACGAACAGCAGCCAACCGTGAGGCTGCCAAATCAATCTGAGCAGGTGTATCAATCCACTCAAGCGGGCCAGTACCGTTCATCTTGAGGGCGGTGTAGCCTTCAGCAATTCGACCTTTGGCAGAGTTGGCGGCATCACTTGGGTTATCGCCACCAATCCAGGAATAGACCCGCATCTTGTCACGGACTGCGCCGCCCAAAAGTTCATAGACTGGCACACCCAGAGCTTTACCTTTAATATCCCACAGGGCTTGCTCAATGCCAGAAATTGCGCTCATCAAAACTTCACCACCACGATAAAACCCACCTCGGTACATGGTCTGCCACAAGTCTTCAACATTACGTGGGTCTTTACCAATTAAGTATTCACTAAGTTCATTTACAGCCGCTTCGGTGGTCGAAGCGCGCCCTTCGACAATCGGCTCACCCCAACCAAACGTGCCATCATCAGTAGTAATTTTAAGGAATAACCAGCGTGGTGGAACCTGGAAAAGCTCAATGTTTGCAATTTTCATAAAACCTCCTATAAATTAGCGAAGGGTTGAGGGCTAAATGCTTATAAGCTCTCTGCCCTCTGCTCTAAGCTCTCTGCCTTGCTCGGCTCTTTAGCATTATTAAATAATTTTAGAGTGGAAAAGCCTTGTGCTTAAAGCATTATCAATCAACAATTCTGCACCCGTCATCGAAATAGAATCATCTGAAGCCAAATACGCCGCCAGTTTACCGATTTCTTGAGGGGTAGTGATATGACCAGTAGCATGAAGGCTTAGCACCTCTTCTTCTACACCATTTGCAGCCTTATCTTTCATCCACTGGTGGTATTGCGGTGTTTTAGTAAAGCCAGGCATAATGGCATTCACTCTAATCCCATATTGACCAAGGCTTAAGGCCATACTGCGGGTCATGGCGTTTACACCACCTTTGGCCGCAGCATACATTTCGGCATTAGGAATGGTAGCAAGGGCATGATTTGAAGAAATGTTAATAATCGAGCCACCAGAAGAACGCATTTCGGCAGCAGCATATTTACTGCATAAAAAAACTCCTAATAAATCAATGCCCATAACTCTATGCCAATCCTCGAGTGTTGCTTCAAAGATAGACTTAAACACCGTAATTCCTGCATTATTCACCAAGGTATCAATACGTCCGTAGGCTTCTATTGTTTTTGACACCATTGCTTTAACACTGGCTTCTTGGGAAACATCGGTCTGCACAACAATAGCTTCACCACCAAATTTGCGAATCGCATCCAAAGTTTCTTGCCCTTCAGAAAGCTCTAAAGTTGCGATAACTACTTTAGCTCCTTCAGAAGCAAATACTTCAGCAATACCACGACCAATCCCGCGGCCTGCACCCGTTACAATAGCTACTTTATCTTTGAGTCTCAAATCCTCCAACCTCCTTTCATAAGAACTTCACACAAATCGGCGTACCCAGTTTCAGGCTATGGCCAGTAGGCTCGAAGTCTACCAGAATCATCTACAGAAAAGCTGAAAAGATCATCGCTTTTTTGATGTGCAGTAATCAAAAATTTACCAGTTGGATCAAGTGAAAAATCTCTGGGAATCTGTCCACCTGATGGCACGTGTTGAATAAGCTCGAGGCGCTCACTGGTTTCATTAAAACTAAAGACTGAAATGCTGTCATGCACACGGTTAGATGTATAGATATTTTTTCCATTAGGTGAAACATGAATAGCCGCAGCCCATTTTTCACCCTTATAACTTTTGGGTAAAGCATCCAAGGTTTGCACGTCGCTAATAACACCACCATTATAACGAGCAAGAATCAAAGTTGAATCCAATTCGTTGAGAATAAAAAGATGTTTGCCGTTAGGGTGAAAATCTAGATGCCTAGGCCCTGCCCCAGCTTTAGTTTTGAAAGTGCTAAAAAGCTCGAGCTTACCCGTCTTAAAATCATAAGTCTTGACTTCATCTAAACCCAAATCAATGGCTAATAAAAACTGATTATCCGAGCTGAATACCGTAGCGTGTGCGTGCGGGCCTTCTTGACGGTCAGGATTTGCGCCCTTACCTTGGTGCTGCATATTATCAAGTTGTCCAGTAATATATCCGTCCTTTAGACCATACAAAACGATATTACCCGTTCCATAATTCGCAACAGCTAAAAATTTCCCCTCACGATCTACAGCCAAATGACAGGCATACTCGCCAGGAATGGGCCGCTGGCTAAGGAGGTTAAAACTGTAATCTTTAGACACCTTAAGCGAATGAACATGAGGGTCTAAATCTTTGGGAGATTCTTCGACCACAAAAACATGCTCGAGTTGTTTATCAAGGGCTAAGTAAGATGGGTTGGTAAGCCCTAGAGTGTTTAGCAAAGTCAGTTTACCTGTATCATCTAAACCACAGGTATAAATCCCTTGACCTCTACCATTCATCAAAGGATGGGTATAACACCCTACTAAAAAAAGTTGCATCTAGCCTCCTAAAACGTCCGCAAATGCTTGTGTATGGTATCTAATTGCTCTGGGCTCAAAGTCGCATAGTCAGAGGTTTCGATGCCAGTTTCAGTGCGTTCAAATAAAATGATATGGGAATCTTTACTCATGCTCACATGATGCCAGCCGTAAGCAGGAATGTTATAGGCCACATTATGTCTCATTGGCAAAACATAAGCATTTTGCGGGATATCCCTTGCATCACATAAAATTAAATCGGTTTCACCCGCCGTCAAAATAAAAACTTCATTGGTATTACGATGTCGCTCCACACGCTGTAAATGCTTTGCATCTACAGAATCACAATAGCGCAACATCGCCACCCGCCACCCATGAAAATCTAGAACAGGTTTATAACCATCATCAAAAAACTGGCCCACTTCCAACAAATCTTTGGGAATATTCATTAATCCTCCTGTGATTCTTATAGATCTCTTCAACTTTGATACCTGTTAAGTATAACAAGGGGTTAAAGCATTTGTTAAATCCAATTTGCATAACTGAGTAATGTTGCCATTCTGGTAGGCACTGTAAAAACTTTGATCGAACCCCACAAACCTTTAATCCATCCGACAAGCGTTCGACCGAGCCTCACGCCGAGGTCTCAGGACAAGCCTTTAATCCTTTGATACAACTCAGGACAAGTCTTCAATCTTCAACCTTTAATCTTACTGATACCTTTCAAAAGGCTCGAGGTCTTGGCTTAACAGATAGGGCCGTACCTCCCCGATTAGATAAAGGCTTCCTGCTACTAGAATAATACCGTCTTGGGTAATTTCTACAGCTTTTTCTATAGCCTCTCTGGGGTTTTCAAAAACCATATTGGCTTGAGTGGCGAGTTTAGCTACATCATGAGGATTAGCTGCTCTGGGGCTTTGCAAAGCCTTGGTAAAAATAATCGTTTGAGCCAACTCTGCTAAAGGTTTAAGGGTTTCAGCGATGTCTTTATCCTGGGCTACACCAAATACTAGCGTCACCGGTTTGTCATTGAGGGCTAGAAGCGTTTCTTTAACAACCTGCGCCGCATCTGGGTTATGGGCTCCGTCTAAAACCACTTTGCGGTCTTTATAACTTAAAACCTCGAGCCGTCCTGGCCACTTGGTCTCCTTGACTCCTTGCCGAATCACCTTTTCTGAAGCACCCAAGGCCTGTGCAGCACTAACTGCTAGCGCAAGGTTGTTGACCTGATGCAAACCCAACAAGGGCGAGTGGACCGTAAGCTCTCCCCAGGCATTTTTAACCATGACTTCAGTTCCATTCCAAGTCATGCTTTTAAGTGTAACTTGAATATCCTGACCCAAACTTAAAAGGGAAGCTCCTTTTTCTTTGGCTTGCTGCTCTAAAACCGAAAGAGCTACTCCTTGGGCTCCTGTGAAACACACTTTATGGGCACGCATTATGCCAGCTTTTTCAAAGGCGATTTTTTCTACAGTATTCCCCAGGTATTGCACGTGATCTAAAGCAATGCCTATGATAATGCTTAATTCTGGGTCTAAAGCATTGGTGGCATCAAAACGCCCACCTACACCCACTTCCATCACCGCTATTTTTACATCCGAGTCGGCAAACAATAAGCAACCTAAAGCTGTAGTTATTTCAAAAAAAGTTGCTTCCAACTCCTCAGCAACAGGTTTAAGAAAATGCAACATCGAGGTAATAAAGGGGTCACCCAAAGGGTAGCCCTGAACCCAAAAGCGTTCGGAAAAATAGGTCAAATGCGGCGAGGTAAATAACCCAGTGGTCATTCCAGAAGCATTGAGGATACTAGCTAGTGTGGCCGCAGTGCTACCTTTGCCATTGGTTCCACCCACCAAGACACTCTTAAATGATTTCTGTGGATGACCTAGACGCTCTAAAAGGATTTGAATACGATCTAAACCAGGTTGAACACCAAAACGTTGTTTAGAAAAAAGCCACTCGAGAAGTTGATCTTGCACACGGGTATTATAGCCTAGAGTGAGCAATAGTGAAGCTAAAAGCAAGTGGCACAAGAAGAGGAATCACTCCTTGTTCTCCTAAGATCCTAACTGCTCATTGCTCGTCACTTCAAGATAAAAAACCAGAAAGATAGAAAATTCAGAGCGACTTAAATCTTAGAACTGCTCATCAATCTCTTTAAGCATAGCGGCTTCCTGATGCCCCTTTGGAACATGATGCCTGGCTACTATCTCGGCTACAGCAGCATCTCCCCCCGAATTTAGAATCAGCTCTGCCCCATAACGGTCATGATGAAGATTGCGCTGCTGTGCACCTTTAAGTCCATGTAATCTTGGTGAGATGGGCATATCTTTTGGTGTGTATAAATGCACCAAAATTCGGTGGATTGGGCGATATTTCGAGCTACTTTTACCCACATCATGAAGCAAAGCCGCCCGAAGAAGCTCCGAGGAAGCCTGGGGATATTTTCCTAAAAGCATTTTCGTGACTTGGCAAGCATGATGGCGGTCTCTTAGGTCCATCTTGGCATAAAGCACATATTCCGCACCTGTTAAATAATGTCGTGCGAATCCATCATCAGGCTGTATAAGACTAGGCAAGAAGGCATAGGTTGTACGCCCTGCGATATTCATGAGTTTAGTCACTAAGCTCATACCGTCACCAATCTATATGATTTTTATATTGGTGAGTTAAAAAACTCACACCACCAAGAGTATTGTAGCTTATTTCTTTGCTTCTAATAGCAGGTAGCATCTGGTCGTAGACAGATTCAGTATGAGAAACATTGTCCAGGATGGCATTTTGGAGATAACTCTCAGTCTTCAGTGAATCTTGGAAATGCTATTAGATATAACGGCAAGCTATTCGTTTCATGTATGCTAGGAGCTTGTGAATGTTCTTGATCTTTATCAACAAACTGGGGCCTACCTCGAGGGGCATTTTTTATTAGCCTCGGGTAGACACGCTCCTAAATTTTTACAATCCACTACCGTGATGCAACATCCACCTCACGCTGAAACCTTTGGCAAGGGAATTGCCAGCCTGTTTGAAAAACCCGATTTTGTTTTAGGACCTGCTATGGGCGGAGTCATTTTAGCTCATGAAACTGCCAAGGCTTTAGGCTGCCGAGCCTTGTTTGCAGAAAAAGATGGTCAGGGCGGCATGAAACTCCGTGAAGCCTTTAAGGTAACTCCAGGTGAAACCTTTGTTGCTGTTGAAGATGTAGTGACTACCGGAGGCAGTTTGCTTAAAGCTATTCATGCCGCCGAAAAGCTAGGCGCAAAATGTGTTGGGATTGGTTGCATTATCAACCGTGGTATGGCTACTTTTGCACAAGAAATACCTTTTAAGGCCTTACTCACCCTCGAGTTTCCCAGTTACGCGGCTGATAATTGTCCTTTATGCAAACAGGGCGTAGCTTTGGAGGAAGTATGAGATATAACCCAGAGGAAAGAGGAAAGGGAAAAGGGAAAAGGGGGTTTTCTTTCCTCTTTCCTCTTTCCTCTTTCCTCCTACTTTTTATTCTTTTGCTTCCTGCATTCGCTCAAACCACTTCACCCGAAACGATTGCCGATGAAGCCGTGCAAGCTTGGTTACAAACCAAACGCCCTGACATGAACACGCTCATGACCAAAACACCTCAAGAGATTTGTACCGAGTTACCTGGCTTTATCAATAATCCGCCCGAAAATACCAAAGTGAATCTGCAAGACCGCAAAGAACTCGAGAGCCTTGAGCCGAGTATCAAAAGGTTTTCTTATCCTGCTGAGTTACCCAGTGGCCAGCTCGAGATTATTGAAGTTGCCTTAAAGCAAAATGAAACGCTATGGGAAGTCGAAAAGGTAGGATTTTTACAACAAGCCATCACCGGGCGTGGTTGGTTACAAGAACCCCTCACAGGCTATGTATTTATTGCCTTTAGTCTTTATATACTTTTTTTACTTCTGCGACCTTCATTTTTACGGCGTTGGCTTAAAGAAGGTTGGCAAGTGATTCGGGAACACCGTCGCTTGGTCATTGGAACTATGGTTGCGCTCTATGCCTTGTTTGGGCTGGGGGTTTTTACTGGGTCACAATTACCCGTTGAATGCGATCAGAGTATTTTAGAAATCATCAATACAGCCGTGAGTTCGGTGGGTGCAACTGATGCCTATGGTAGTGGCAATATGGCCAGAGCCGCAGTAGTGACTTTTTATCAGAATTTTGTTTCAGTCACTCTCTTTGTACTCTTTGGTACTGGATTAATTTTTGGTGTCTTAGCCTATGTGGTCAGTGGGTTATCTTTTTATACTCAAGGCATTCCCTTTGGTTTATTGTCTGATGCTGAACCAGGACAACTGGTGTTTGTTTTAATTTTGCTCTTCCTCGAGCTGACTTCTTACTTTTTAGTAGTAGCAGGCGGTGGGATGCTTTTAATGACCGTCATTCGCAAAGGCTTAAAAGGCTTTAATGAAGGGGTAAGAAAATCTGCACTAATGTTGCCGTTTGCCCTGCTCTTACTTTTGTTAGGAGCTTGGTATGAAGCAGCTCTTATCATCTTGCCCGAAAAACTTAACCCACAAGCTGTAGAGAGCGCAATGCTGGAGCCACATCCAGCAGACTTTGCAAGTTTGCAAAATGTTGAGCCTGTTGACCCATCACAATAAGCGGAACTTTATTGAAGGTATGGGTCTTAACAGATTTATCCTCGAGGTTTCCGTGATCTGAGGTTATAAGCAGCAAGGTATCCCCCAGATTTTCAACCACGCCTTTGATAAATTCATCAAGTTGTTCAATCAATTTTACACAGTCCAAAAAATTCCAGCGATGCCCAGCTTGGTCACTAAGCCAAAAGTCAAAAAAGGTAAAAGGGTATGTTGCAGCTAACTGTGCCAGATGTTTCCCTGATACATAGGGGTTCAATTTTGGCAGAGATCCATCTTTAGAATGTAAGTATTCCCCAGTTAACTCTGCGCTTATTGCTAAACCTGCTTGGTACTCCTCGAGTCCTCGCATTCTCACACCCGCCTTATTTGCAGAATAAGCTGGCACATTCATTTTTTGTTTGCCCTGCTCCAAAGCTCGGAAATAACCTGGAGGGTAAACATTAGCCAAACAAGAGCTTTTAGCAAAAAGTGTACCTTGGTCAAGCACTGCTTTTAGAGTTGGACCAGGATAAGGGCCATAATGTCGCCCCATAATCTCGGCTCCATTTTTCCCTGTAAGCAAAGTGGCTTGACCCGTAGCAGATTGAGGTAAACCCTCATAGCCCAAACGTGCATCAAGAGCTTGATAGATGAAGTTACTTGAAGTTTTAGGCTCGAAGTCTCTGGGTCAGTTTTTCGCCCAAGAGATGCTCAAGAATGGGTGTCTTGGCAGCTACAAAAGGATTTACACTCACATCATCAAGGCCTAAACCAACACCATCTAAAAAAAGAAAGAGAAACATAAAGGCGATTAAAAATTAAAGGTTGAAGATTAAAAATTTTGTCTTAAATCTTGAATTTTTAATCTTCAATCATCTAACCTATTCCTACTGCCCTACGAACTTTATCCATAGTTTTTACAGCAATCTCTCTGGCTTGGTCTGCCCCTTGTTTGATGACTTGCTCGAGGCCGTCTTTATCACTCATAATCTCCGCGTAGCGTTGCTGAATAGGTTTTAAGGTTTCAATCACCACACCCAAAACTTCTTTTTTAAGATGTCCATAACCTTGACCTTCAAACTTACTTTCAATAACCTCACGGCTTTCATGGGTTAGAGCCTGATAAATACTAAGCAAGTTAATCACTCCAGGTGAAGCATGGTCAAAACGGGTTTCTCTTTCAGAATCTGTAACGGCTGACATAAAGGCTTTTTTCAAAGTTTTTTCATCATCTAAAAGTTTAGCAGCATGAAGTGGACGTTCACGAGCAATACTCTTGCTCATCTTGACTTCAGGTTCATCTAAACCCATCACCCTTGCACCCACTTTAGGTATGACCGCTTTAGGCAACACAAAAGTTTCACCAAACAAGATATTAAAACGGTTCACTATGTCTCTGGTAAGTTCAATATGTTGCACTTGGTCTTCACCTACTGGTACTTCATCAGTGTCATAAAGGATAATATCGGCTGCTTGCAACACGGGATAATCAAGTAACCCAGTACCAATACTCTTGGCCCGTTCGCTTTTAGACTTAAACTGGGTCATCTGTTGTAACCAACCCAAAGGGGTCACACAGTTAAGTATCCAGGCTAACTCGGTGTGTTCACGGACATGCGACTGGATAAAAATGGTGTTTTGCTTAGGGTCAAGCCCACACGCCATAAGAGTGGCAATCAGTTTACGCCCATTTTCGTAAAGCACTTTAGGTTTAATATCATCTGGCAAAGTCAGAGCATGCAAATCCACCACGCAATAAATGCTGTCACTTTTACCCTGAGCAGCCACCCAGTTTTTTACTGCTCCTAAATAGTTGCCTATATGCAAATCATCAGAGGGCTGAATACCAGAGAAAATTCGAGTTTTTTTGTTGACTTTTGTAGCTGTTGCGGTGGTTTCGGACATTCCAAGAGTATACACTTCAATCCTCTTTCTCATCATCTTGTTCATTTAATGGGATTTGGGAGCCCAACTTAATTTCGTTTTCGAGTTCTTTCAGATTAGACCCACTAACTGTAGGTGAATAATTCCTTATTGCTGCTTCAAGGAGGGCCGTATTGTTCATAGGAATACTTGCAAACGCCCTAATAGCATCTTCTAATTTCCGTCTAACCTCATCATAATTTAATGACGCAATGAAGGAAATAGACCTCTTCAGATCTTCTTGTTGCTGTAATATTTGCCTTTTCATCACTTCATTTGAAAGCAAACTATTCTGCACTATAGAGTCAAAGTATAATGCCACGTTCTTTGCTTCAGCTATTGATTCCTCTTTTACCTTTGCACGAATATAATCATTAGCATAATTTGCAAATTGAGATGTATCATACGCATAAAAATCCACTCCTGACATATCTTTTAATTCTCGGCGCAATTCGGGTCGAGGACCAAATTTGCGCTCCTCTATTTGCTCAAACCAGTCTTCTTTAACATCATCAGTAATAAAGATAATAGATTTCTTTTCTTGCTTGGCATATTCGCAAATTTGAAACCATATTATCAAGTCACCATACGCATTTGCGAGTGCGTCTTTTGCTTTTTTCTCGTCCCTATAGCCAGGTGGCTGTTTTTTTTCATATCTTTCTTTACCTTGTTTCTCAATCCCCTGTAGCCTGGCAGGTGAATACCCGTTACCAATCTTATTTTTAAGGAGCTTTTCTATTCTGTCCAAGATAATATCTTTATCGAACAAATCCAATCTATCTTTGTCAACATTCTCCAATTCGGTCTTGAGGGAAGTAAAAAAACTTGCAATTTTCTCAAGAATATTATCCATATCTAAAATGGAATGATATTCTCGTCCGTCTACTTGTTTCCGAATACCCTCTCGAATATTCTTTTCAGCCTCTGTTATTGTATTTAAAACTCTTTGAACCATCTTTTGTTGACCTAAAATCACAGACTTACGCCTACGTGAAAATTCCAGTGCTACTTGATGTGGAATCCATATTCTTTTGGAAATTTCTTTTTTTTCAAATAGCCTGAAGTAGTCTTCTCGAGTGGATTTAGAGTAGCGATAAAAATTTAAGAGGACATTTGTATCCAGTACGAATACCGCATTTTGCCATAGTTTCTCAAATTCTTCCTTGGTTGGCTGGTAATATTCAGGAAAAATATCTCGCATTATAAAAGTTATTGTACTATTTTGAGTACCCTAAAGCCTAGCTTTCCAACGGTTAAGCTCCCCGACACTATCTCACCACTTAACACATCCGTAGCCTCCCCTACTTCAAAATCTAAGGATTTATTACTTAGATTGGCTAACACCAGCAAGGTTTCATCCTGTGTAGCTCGCTTAAAGGCCAAAAGCGCATTTTCATCGGTTGGCACGACCTGCATAAGTCCCTGACTTAAAGCCGAATGATCTTTACGCAAGGCAATCAATGTCTTATACCAGTTAAGCAAGGATTCAGGATCATTGGTTTGTTCAGTAACACTTAAAGAAAAATCATCGGTACTAAACCCATACCAAGGACTCACCTCACTAAACCCAGCATTTAGCGATGTATCCCACAACATAGGTGTACGTTTTTCTTCATCTTTATTGCCTTCTCCGTTGGGCATTCCCAACTCTTCGCCATAATAAATAAAGGGAACTCCTGGCAAAGTCAGCAAAAGTCCTGAGGCCAGTTTTAAGCGCGGAACATCACGGCGGATATTGACTGTGTTAGCTGGGCGAATCTGATCATGATTAGAAATAAAAATACCGCGCACAGCTCCCTCTGGGTAGGATTTTTCGTCTTGCTCCAAAATAAAAGCTAAATCAGTGGCAGCGCGTTTTTGCACTGCATCTAGCACTGCCCCTTTAAGCGGAAAATTAAAGGACATATCTAAGTTTGCATCGCGGTGATAGCGCACAATCGCTTGAGTGTCGGTCCAAGTTTCACCTACCATAAAGGCTTGTGGATTCACTGTTTTAATAAAAGCTTCAAAATTCTTGACCCAGGCTAGGGTTTCAGGCGTGGTGCGAATATTACCATCAGTTTCAGTAATATGTTGAATGGCATCTACACGAAAACCATCCACCCCAAGCTCGAGCCAGAACTTCGCTACATTATTTATTTCATCCACCACTTCAGGATTACGAAAATTCAAATCTGGCATTCCACTCCAGAAGAGCCCAAGATAGTATCCACTTACCGCAGAATGAAAAGCTGAAGCTCCACTGGTTCCTTTCCAGCCAAGATCCGTATCTGACCAAGTGTAATAATTTCTATAAATCGAATCTTTATTTTGAGATTCTCTAAACCACGGATGCTCACTGCTAGTGTGATTCACAACCAAGTCAATAATAATTTTGATTCCTCGGTCATGCGCTTCGGATAAAAGCATCTTAAAATCATCTAGTGTTCCGTAATCAGGGTTGACCTCAAAATAATCAGTTACGTCATACCCATGATAACTAGGACTAGGGTGAATCGGCATTAGCCAGATACCAGTAGCACCCAAATCTTCTAAATAATCTAGGCGTTGAATGATGCCCTGGAAATCACCAATGCCATCAGCATTTGAGTCTTGAAAACTACGGACAAAAATTTCATAGTAGACTTCTGTCGGATTTTGACCCATAGCAATGCTTAAACAGCACGCTAAAATAAAGTTAATCAGGAGGTTATGAGGTTTCATAAGTGTTAATTATTTCACGCTAAAAACTAAGAATCATGTTATTTTGAAAACAAGCAGGGGAAGTTAACCGTTTCAGTAAAAAATATTGTCTTAAGTCTTATGATTGTGACAGTCTTAATTTACAAGGGAAAAATGAGGAAGGGTAGCCATTGAAAGGATTCTATGCTTTGCAGTATTCTTACTCCAACCTATAACCGCGCTCATACCTTACCCAAAGTCTACATGTCTCTTCAACAGCAAACCTTGCAAGATTTTGAATGGATTATCGTTGATGATGGTTCATCAGATAACACCCCAAGGCTCGTTCAGCAATGGATGCAAGAAGCTCATTTTCCAATTCGCTATTTTAAGCAAGCCAATGGCGGTCATCATGTTGCTACTAATAAAGCTATTCAGGAAGCTCAGGGCAAATTTAGTATCCCCTTAGATTCAGACGATCAGCTCATACCCGAGGCTTTAGAACGTTTCTTAGGGCATTGGGGAACCATTCCAGAAACGCAACGAGAGCACTATGTAGGCATTACAGCACTGATTGAAACTGAATCTGGAGCTTTAATGGGAAGCGAATTTCCAACAGATATATTTGATAGTGATACCACCACCATGAGTTATATTCTGCGATTTGGGGATGATCGCAAAGGTATGATTCGCAGCGATATTCTTAAGAACCATCTTTATCCAATTTTCAACGACGAAAAATTTATGAGTGATTCCATCATCTGGCACCGAATCGCCAAAATGTATAAAACCCGTTTTGTCAATGATGTTCTTTGTATCACCGATTACTTACCCGATGGTCAAACACTTAATACCGTAAAGCATCTTTGCAAAAATGCTAAAGGCTCTTCTTTGTATTATCAAGAGCTTTTAGATGATCCACATCCTTTTTCTTTTAAGGTTAGAGTTGGCATTCACGCATACTTCATAAGATATTCTCTTCATGCTAGATATTCATGGAAAACTATTTTCTCACAGATGAAAAATCCTATCTATGTCACGCTTGGCTTGTTGGCTGGAGGCTTATTTTTTCTTAGAGATAAGTATCACGGCGTAACTAAAGAAAATGTCTCTGCACCCGCAGTAGCTACAGAAATAAACGTATTCAAGACAGCTCATCACTAATCTAGAATCCAATGCTTTCACTGAGGTGAGCATTGGATTCTTTCTTTTCTAAACCCCTACATGTCTGCTAGAGTTAAGCTATGTACGATACGCTTATCATAGGAGCAGGTATGGCAGGACTGAGTGCCGCTAGAACTCTAGCCAAGGCTGGAAAAAAAGTGGCTATCCTCGAGGCCAAACCACGCATCGGCGGACGCACCTGGACGCATAGCGAGTTTGCTGATTTTCCAGTAGAGTTTGGTGCTGAGTTTATCCACGGTGAAAATGCTATTACCCATGACCTTCTTCAAGAGGCAGAGCTCCACACCATCCCTGTAGATCGCTATGGTCAATTGCGCTGGGGAAATCCTCAGGCTGTGTCTTTTGCAGAAATGCCTGATGATTTACGAAATACCCTCAAGAGTTTACTCGAGACCTATCATCAGCTTGAACATCAAACCCTTAAAAGTGATACATCGCTAGCTGAGTACCTTAGGCAGCAAGGTTACGGACCTGATGCTCTTGCCAAAGCCGATATCTTGTTGGCACAAACCTGCTGCGCCAGTATTTACACTTTGAGTATTCAGGATTTACAACGGGAATTAAAACAAAGTGCAGGAGAAAAAGAATTTCGCATCAGCGAGGGCTATCAAATGCTCTTAAGGCATCTTAAACAAGACCTCGAGATTCATACCTCAACACCCATTACACATATTGCACAGAATCAAACCCAGGTTACACTTACAACACCTCAGCAAAATTACACTGCACAAACATGTATCATCACTGTACCTCTAAGTATATTAAAACAAGGTCTTCACTTTTCACCCATACTCAGCTCAGAAAAACAAAGTGCTATTCATGCCATGAAAATGGAACCTGGAACCAAATTGATTTATAAATTTAATCAACCCTTCTGGGATCAGAATCTCACCTATATGCTGCACCAAGGGCCAGCACCGCGCTGGTGGACACCTGGATATAACCGACAAGATGCTGGTGTGATTTGTGCTTTTATCACTGCCGATTATGCCAAACATATTGATTTATTATCTGAAAACGAAGCCCTCGAGTTAGGCTTACATGACCTAAGTCAACTTTTGCAAGTACCTTACCCAACGCTTAAAGAAAATCTAGTCAAGCAAAGGCGAATCTCCTGGGGACTCGAGCCGTACATTGGCGGAGCTTATGCCCATGTGCCTCCTGGAGCAGCTTGGGCCAGAGAAGCTTTAGCCAAGAGCGAGGGTAGACTTTTCTTTGCAGGCGAAGCCACCGCCTATCACAGCACGCCTCAAACCGTGCATGGGGCTATTGATAGTGGGGTTCGTGCTGCTAATGAGATATTGCAATACTTCCCGCCTCCCACAAAATAAGGGAACTTCATTTAGCCATTGTTATCAAAGGGCAAGTCAGTGAAGAGTCAGGTAATAGATGGGTGGGTGATGGGTTTTTGCTTTCCTACTAGCTACAGCCCACTTGCTTCTTGTCTCCCAGCTCCCACTCGAGGGCTATGAATTTGCAGCAGGCTCGAGGCGCGAAGGCAAAGCCGTCCTTGGTCTAAGGCCTGAGCATATCGTGACCGGTGATAATCTTGCTTCTGCTGCTGTCAGAACTAGGGTAAGGTTGAACTAATCGAGCCGATGGGCTCTGATACCCTGATCTATTCGACACTGGCAGGCACCTTTATTCACGTGCGTATGGACGGTCAGGCTCGAGTCAGTACTGGCGATGAAGTTGAAATTGGTTTCCAACCCGACCGTGCCTCACTGTTCGATCCTGAAACGCAAGACCAGCTTTGAGCGCATGGAGCCATCTTTAGAATCAAAGGCAACGAAGTCCTGTCGAAATTTCCCTATCAACTTTTGGCCAGCGACAGCACATGATGATGGCCAAGGCTCTGATGCTCGAGCCTAAACTCTTAATTGCTGATGAGCCTACTTTTGCACTTGGTGCCTCACTGCGAGTTAGCGTATTAAACCTGCTAAAAGACTGGTGCCAGAAACAAAATATGAGCATCCTCTTTATCACGCACGATATTGGTCAAGCCTATTACCTAGCTGACCGTGTACTCCTGATGTATCAGGGTGAAATAGTTGAAGAAGGAAGCGTTGAAGCGGTCATTCGCAATAGTAAGCATTCGTATACACATAAGGTTGTTGGTGGATGTGCCGAAGTTTCATGGGCAGCTTTGAATTTGTTGCAATTAAGGTCTTAATTGCAGGGATGGTGAGCTTGCTTTGTATGGGTTCACCGCTCTCTGCATTCCTCCTTTCAGTTATAATGCCACTATGGATAAAGTCGCAGTATTACTAAAAGAACTCCAAGAAGCTCCCGAACCTCTGCTCGATAAAGTTTTGGATTTTGTCAAGTTTCTCAAGCACAAACGCGCTGTACATTCTGAAACCGCTTTGCTCAGTGAGGCAGCTCTTGCTAAGGACTGGTCAAGTCTAGAAGAGGAGCAGGCTTGGCAAGATTTGTAGCAGGCGATGTCGTTGTCGTTTCTTTTCCTTTCTCCGACTTAAGTGGGGTGCAGCGTCGGCCTGCTCTCGTGATTGCAACTATGCAAGGTGATGACCTTATTCTCTGTCAAATCACCAGTCAAGCAAGACAAGATAGTTACGCCATTGCTTTAACTTCGGAAGATTTTAGTTCTGGCAAACTCAAGCAGGACAGTTTTCTGAGACCGAATAAGCTTTTTACGCTCGACCACAATGAGGTGGTATATGGTGTCGGAAGAATTCATGCAGAGAAACTCGAGGCTGTCATTACAACCATCATTGCTCTACTGCGTGGGAACAGCTAGCATGAACACCTTCAAATTTATATAATTGCATAATAGTAATGTTTTAGCAGCTCGAATCTAAACGTTTCAGGAGATATCATGTCACTAACATTTCCAAAGGGATTCCTGTGGGGTACGGCCACCGCCGCCCACCAAGTCGAAGGAAACAATACCAACTCTGAAAGCTGGGTTTTAGAACACACACCAGGAACGATGTACAAGGAACCTTCTGGTGATGCCTGTGACCACTATCATCGCTACCCTGAAGATATTGCACTCTTAGCTAGCCTAGGGTTTAATACTTATCGTTTTTCTTTAGAGTGGTCCCGCATTGAACCCGAAGAAGGACATTTTTCAAAAGCTGCCCTAGATCATTACCGCAAGATGCTAGAAACCTGCTTTCAACACAACATTACGCCTATTGTCACCTTTCATCACTTCACATCTCCACGCTGGCTTATGCCTAAAGGGGCTTGGGAAAACATAGAAACCGCACAGCGTTTTGCAACCTACTGTGAACACACCACGAAACATCTGGGAGATTTAATTCCTATTGCCTGCACACTTAACGAGCCTAATCTAGGTTTGTTGATTAGCCAGTTTGGAATGTCGGTTGAGAATTTACGAAAAGCTCCTTGGTGGCAAGAAGCCGCTAAACGACTCAACACGCCACCCGAGATTCTAGCTCCTTTTCAATACCTGAGTTCAGCTAAGTCTACAGAAACTTTTTTAGCAGCCCACCGTCAGGGTCAAGCAGCAATTAAAAGCATTCGTGGCGATATTAAGGTAGGGCTTACTTTGGCGGTGCAAGATGTTCAAGCAGGGCCAGGCGGCGAAGCTGTGGCTGCACAAAAGAGGCAAGAGATTAACGGGGTTTTTCTTGACGCACTGCACGGTGATGATTTTGTAGGTGTACAAACCTACTCGAGAATGCGCTTTGGCCCAGAAGGTCGTTTGGAGGCAGAAGAAGGTGTTCCTGTCACAGCGATGGGATATGAGTTTTATCCTGAAGCTCTTGAAAATACCATTCGCTATGCTACAGAAAAAACTGGCTGCCCAATTATTGTGACTGAAAACGGGCTTGGTTCCCCTAACGACACGGACCGCATTGAATATATTCGGCGAGCCCTAAACGGTGTCGCAAACTGCCTTAAAGACGGCATCTCTGTACGCGGATATACCTATTGGTCTGCTTTTGATAATTTTGAATGGTCAATGGGATACGGCCCCACCTTTGGACTTATTGCTGTCAATAGGCAAACCCAGGAGCGGAGCGTTAAAGAAAGTGCAAGGTATCTGGGCAACATTGCTAAAGCCAATAGTCTCGAGTGAGTAAACGTTCTTGTAAGGGCGGTTCTGTTCTATTCGGATGGTCCTCACGAGGTGCGCCGAGTTAAAGATTTAAACCAAATCGCTTCTGAAAGTTTTCCAGCGACCTGCTTCCCTACGGCGGCTTGTTTATCTGCTAGTTGGGATACCGAACTCATCAGCGAAGTAGGCGCGGCCATTGGTGAAGAATGTGTAGCTCTAGATGTGGGTGTGGTTTTAGGGCCTGGCAACAATATGAAACGCAGCCCACTTTGCGGACGTAATTTTGAATATTTTTCTGAAGACCCTTATCTTTCAGGAGAGCTTGCAACAGCTATTATTAAAGGTATTCAAAGCCAAGGTGTAGGAACATCGCTCAAGCACTACGCTGCCAATAATCAAGAATTTCAACGCTTTACTATCAATACCAATGTTGACGAACGCACCTTACGGAAAATTTATTTGGTAGCTTTTGAAAAAGCCGTCAAAGAAGCTCAACCTTGGACGGTGATGTGTTCCTATAACCGCATCAACGGCTCTTACGGCTCTGAACATTACACCTTGCTTACCGAGATTCTCAAAAAAGAATGGGGCTTTGAAGGTCTTGTCGTTTCAGACTGGGGAGCCGTGCATGACCGCGTAGCCTCCCTTAAAGCTGGAATGGATTTAGAAATGCCTGGTCCAAAAGACCGCAGGGTACAAAGCGTTATTGATGCTGTTCAGTCAGGTGATTTGAGCGAAGAGGTCTTAAATGAATCGGTGCGCCGTATCCTAGCGATTGCATTCAAAGCTGCACAAACACCCAAAGGTAAACCGTTTGATGAAGATGCCCATCATACTTTAGCCCGTAAAGCTGCCAGTGAAGGCATGGTGCTTCTAAAGAATAATGGCATTCTGCCTTTAGAAAAGCCCAAACATATTGCCATCATCGGACGCTCGGCTAAAGAGCCTCATTTTCAGGGCGGTGGTAGTTCGTTTATCAATGTTACACAAAAAGATATTCCTTTTGACCACATTCAAAAACATCTGCCCAGTGCCCAATTAAGCTATGCCGAAGGCTATCCTAGTGATTTAAGTTTTGAACAAGGCTTGATTGATGAAGCCGTCAGTGTTGCCAAAACTTCAGACGTGGCTATTATTTTTGTAGCATTACCCAGCATTGTTGAATCAGAAGGGTATGACCGCCCCAATTTAGATTTAACACCACAACAAGTTGCACTTATAAAAGCGGTAAGTGCTGTTCAGGCCAAAACAATTGTTGTTCTCAACAACAGTTCTGCTATCGCGGTAGGTGAATGGATAGATAGTGTGGCAGCCCTACTCGAGTCCTGGATGATGGGGCAAGCTGGTGGCGGGGCCATTGCTGATATTTTATTTGGCAAAGTTAATCCATCGGGCAAACTCACCGAAACATTCCCACAAAAGCTCGAGGATACACCTGCTTACTTAAACTTTCCTGGTGGTAATGGTCAGGTTCATTATGGTGAAGGGCTCTTTATTGGCTACCGCTACTATGACGCAAAACATGTACCTGTGCAGTTTCCTTTTGGTTATGGGCTTAGTTACACCACTTTTGCTTATAGCAACCTGAAAGTAAGCTCAGGAAATCTCAAGGATACCGATAGGCTTAACGTTTCAGTAGATATTACCAACACTGGCAAGGTCGCTGGTAAAGAAATCGTGCAACTTTATGTTCATGATAAAGAAAGTAAACTCATTCGCCCCTATAAAGAACTCAAAGGTTTTACCAAAGTAGATTTACATTCTGGTGAAACAAAAACTGTTTCTATCAAACTAGATTTTCGCAGTTTTGCCTATTATCACCCAGGCTATAAACAATGGGTTACCGAAGATGGCGACTTTGAGATTTTGCTTGGAGCTTCAGCAGAAGATATTCACCTAAGAGAAACAGTGACTTTGCAATCAACGCTTACACTGCCCTCATTACTCAATCAGGACTCTACCTTGCGAGAATGGTTGGGGGACGCAAAGGGTCATACTATCGTCAGCCCTATTGTGCAAGAGATGGCCACCCAAATGGGTGCAGCTATGGGCACAAACGAGGGTGGCGATGCTATGGGCATGAACATGATGGCGTTTTTAATGGATTTACCACTACTAAGTATTTTCCATTTTCAAGACCAACTATTGCCAGTCAGTCCAGAAGAAAAAGTGGCTTCGTTATTAAGAGAGGTTCGGTAAGCAGTGGCGAATGATGAGGGTTTAGTATTCACTCGTCACTTGTCCTTATAGCAATCTAAAGAGGCTGTCTGAAAACTATTTTTGCTGTGCTTTTGTAGGGTGGCCAACGCTTTCGCTCAAACTTCGTACAACCCACAACGCCGTCTTTGCTTCCTTCACCATTCTGGTGCGCACCCTACAGTTTTGCTAGCCAATCCTTGCAGCATCCACCAAACAATCCCCTTTATTTACTTTGCGGCGAAATCAGAGCAGGGAGATTGCTTCGTCGCTCGTCTACTGCAAAAGTCACATGCTATATAGTTTGTAGCAAACTCAGCCCTCAAAACGCTCCTCGCAATGACGAAACTAGGGTGTTAGGTAGCTTTACCGATAGCTCACCAACAGAACCTGAGTATCTCATCCCTAACCTCCAAACCCTGTGTTGAATACGAAGTTTTCCTCTTTCATAAGCACAGCTTTTTCGTTATGATGGGCTAAATCGTTCTGCGGCTAGGATAACGAGGCATCCCCAGAGAGTTGCACTCCGAGCTGTAAAGAGACCTAAAGCCGTAAAAGCTAGGTCTTGATACTAAGAGGAGAAACATGGACGGAACTCGCCTATCGTTCGTTGAGTTACAAGACAAGTTCACCGAACTCAAACCACCCTTTAGTGGGCGTGAGGCCAAGATAGAAGCCAATCGTTGCCTCTTTTGTTTTGATGCACCCTGTATTGCTGCTTGCCCCACCAACATTGATATTCCCACCTTCATTCGCAAAATCTCAACCGATAATACGCTTGGTGCAGCCGTCACTATTTTAGAAGCCAACCTAATGGGCGCAACCTGTAGCCGCGTCTGCCCGGTTGAAGAACTCTGCGAAGGTGCGTGTGTACTAGGTGGTGACCATAAACCCATCGAAATAGGACGCTTGCAACGTTATGCAATGGATCATATCTATGCCAAAGGGATTCAACCATTCAAACCAGCAGCAAAGAACGGTAAGAAAGTTGCTGTTGTCGGAGCAGGACCTGCTGGATTAACTTGTGCTGGTGAGCTAGCCAAACTCGGTTATGAAGTCACCATATTTGAAAGAAACCCACTCCCTGGTGGTTTGTCTACTTACGGCATTGTGGTGATGCGTGAACCGATTCGGGTAGCTTTAGAGGAAGTCCAGTTCATACAAAAACTAGGTGTAGAAATAAAAACCCAAACTGAAATCGGCAAAGACCTTCAAGCAGACGCACTCTTAAAAGATTTTGATGCTGTGTTTATCGGCGCAGGCATGGGCAAAGTTCCTGATATGCAAATTCCTGGCGAAGATTTGCAGGGCGTTACTGAAGCCTTGTCTTTTATAGCTGAAACAAAACTTGCAGAAAAAGATGGATTAGGGAACCTCAAAAAACTCCCTATCGGCAATCACATCGCAGTCATCGGTGCAGGTAACACCGCCATTGACGCAGCCACGATTGCCAAACGTTTGGGCGCAGAGCGTGTGACGATTGTCTACCGCCGCAGTGATAAAGAAATGACTGCCTATAGCTTTGAATATGAATTCATCAAAAACGAAGGTGTGGAGTTTAGATTCCTTACCCAGCCAGTAGAAGTGATTGGTGAAAACGGAAAAGTAATGGGTCTTAAATGCGTAAAAATGAAACTCGGGCAAGCAGGTTCTGATGGGCGCAGACAAGTTGAAGCAATTCCTGGCAGTGAATGGATTCTCGAGTGCGACCAAGTGATTAAAGCAATTGGTCAGGAAAAACCCGCAGGATTGGTGAAGGCATTCGGACTCGAGACTGACAAAGGTTATATCAAAGTAGACGACACCCTCAAAACATCCAATTCTAAAGTTTACGCAGGTGGCGACTGCATCCGCAGCAAGGGTGAAGCCATGACCGTGACCGCGACGCAAGATGGAAAAATAGCAGCGAAGAGTATTCATCAGATGCTTTCAGGTAATAACTAATTCTAAAGGAGGTGAGATAGCATTTTAGCATTTTAGCATTTCAGCATTTCAGCCTTCTAGGTTTAACTTAAAATCTGTTTGCGTTTAAGTTAGGCAAGAACACGCTGATTAGCTGACTAGCTGACTAGCTAACACGCTCTCTTATGGCTGACCTATCAATCAACTTCGCAGGTATCAAATCCCCTAACCCTTTCTGGCTGGCTTCTGCTCCACCGTCCAACAGTGCCTACCAAGTAAACAAGGCATTTGAAAAAGGCTGGGGCGGTGCAGTCTGGAAAACCATCGGCACGCCCGTACTGAATATCTCGAGTCGTTACGGCGGTTGGGAATTTAACGGGCAAAAACTCATGGCTATAAACAACATTGAGCTTATTTCTGATAGACCACTCGAGGTCAACCTGCGTGAAATTGCCGAAGTTAAAAAACTCTGGCCAGACCGCGCCGTGATTGCTTCTGCCATGTTCGAGTCTGACCCAAAAGTTTGGAAAGATGCTGTGCTAAGAATTCAAGACACTGGCGCAGATGCCATTGAACTGAATTATGGTTGCCCACACGGAATGAGCGAGCGCGGTATGGGTTCTGCCGTCGGGCAAGTGCCTGAATACTGCACCATGATTACCGAATGGGTTACCAGCGTGGCACGTATTCCTATCATCGTAAAACTCACGCCAAACATCAGTGATATTAAAAAACCTGCTCAAGCCGCTATTGACGGCAAAGCTAATGCACTCTCACTTATCAATACAATTAACTCTGTGATTGGTGTGGACTTGGATAACTTCCAACTTAAACCCAATGTCGGCGGCAAAGGCGGACACGGTGGCTACGCTGGCCCCGCAGTAAAACCCATTGCGCTTAGTATGCTTTCTGAGGTCATGCAAGTCCCAGATTTGCACAGCAAAAACATTCCCATTTCTGGCATGGGCGGAATTCAAACCTGGAAAGATGCCGCAGAATTTTTACTTTTAGGTGCGACGAGTTTACAAGTTTGCACGGCGGTGATGCACTACGGGTTTCGTATCATTGAAGATTTGACTGACGGGCTTAATAATTGGCTCGAGGAAAAAGGTGCTTCTTCTGTCTCTGAAATCATCGGCGCGGCCTCTCCACGCTACTCGGCGTTTAATAACTTTGATTTGTCCTACAAAGTCATCGCAGAAATTGACGAGAGCAAGTGCATCAACTGCAACCTTTGCTATATCGCTTGCGATGAAGGCGCACACCAATCTATTGACCTGATGGTGGACGGTGCCAAAATAAATCCTGATACTTATTCAGGGAACATTAAAGCAAAACCTGTCGTGAATGAAGAACGCTGTGTGGGTTGTAATCTTTGCTCGCTGGTATGTCCTGTGGATACGTGCATTACGATGAAAGAAGTGCCTTCTGGACGGGGTAGTGTTACCTGGGGTGAGATTAGTGCGAAGATGCCGGAGGTTACGACGGATTGGGAAGCGATGAAGAGGTATCGGGAGAAGGTTGGGATTGATATTCATTGAAGACCTATATCCAAAATTCTGACAAAAGCGCGTATAGACATAGGTTATATGAAAACAAGTAAGTCAGTCGAGCAAGTCACTGAGCTTATGCGAGAAATTCATAAACCTCAAGCGTTAGTCGCTATTGACGGACATAGCGCTGCGGGAAAAACAACTTTAGCAAAAATGATTCAGCAATCCATTGCTGAATCACAAATAATTCATACGGATGACTTTTATCGTGTTATGGAAACTACAAAACGAGAAACGTTAAGCGCAGAAAAAGGTTATCAGCTTTACTACGATTGGGAACGTTTAGAGAATCAGGTACTTTTACCTTTCTCAAAAGGGAAGGGTATTCGCTACCAAAAGTATAGCTGGCAAGATAATCAGCTTATAGATTGGGTAGAAGTAGTGCCTGAGGGTATCGTGCTTATCGAAGGATGCTATTCAGCTCGACCTGAGCTAAAGCATTATTATGACTTGATAGTTTTTGTTGAAACAAACATGCAAGAGCGAATAAAGCGACAAGCTATACGCGCAGATGCTTCACCAGAATGGCTTGAACGTTGGGATGCTGCAGAACGATTCTACATACAAAAATATCAGCCTGCATCTTATGCAAATTATGTCGTAAGAAGCTCAGGTAGTAACATAATTGAGGAATAATCATGGCCATTCTTCACCTCATGTGCGGTCTTCCCTGTTCGGGCAAAACAACACTTGCAAAACAGCTCGAGCATCAACACGCCGCCCTGCGCTTGACTCCTGACGAATGGCACACTTGCCTCTTCGGTAAAGACTGGTTGGCAGACCCCGAACACGACACCAGACACAATAGGGTTGAAGCCATTATGTGGGAAGTTGCGGCTAGGACTCTCACGCTGGGAGTCAACGTCATCCTTGACTTTGGTCTTTGGGCAAAAGAAGAGCGTGAAGACTTTCGGGCAAGGGCAGCAGCTTTGGGTGCAGGCAGCAAACTTCATTTTTTGGATGTTTCTGAAGAAGAATTACTGCAACGGTTGGCAATACGCAATGCCCAGCTTCCAGATAAAACCTTTGCTATTCCCCAAGAAAAGTTGAAAGAATGGATAAGGGTTTTCAAGCACCAACAACAGAGGAACTCGAGTCCAATTTCTCAGACTCGAGCCTTTAGAAACTACCGCAAAATCCTGTACTTATCCAACTCTGTACTTATCCAACTCTGTACTTATGCAGCTCTGTACTTAGGGTTCAATTAAATTTACGCGGCAATCGAAGGTGGCGTAAACACTAGGTCCACTTAGAATACCTAAACCGTTTGCTTGAAAGTAGGGTGCATTTGGAAAGATGTAAGTATTGCTAGAGAGTGGGTTTAGAATATCATTTGATACTAAATAGCCACGCCCAGCAGCGTACCCTTTACTTTCCTCGAGTACCAAAACAAAGTAGGGTGAAGAGAAATTACTACCATCTAAGCCAACAGGTCCAAAAACTGGCGTGAACAATCTATTAAAATCCGTGGTATTGACTGGCAGGAATCTTTCTCTTGCAAAATCACCAGTGGGTTCCGCACCTGGTCTTATTAGTTCAATTCGCATGGTGGTAGCAGGATTAATAAAATCACCAGGGGTTAGGTTTTGCAAAGGTCCAGCAAATTGAAGCACGCCACCCCAAGGTAGTACCGCTACATTTTTTCCACTCGAGTCCTTAATAAAGGCTGGTCCTTCTGATCCACCGTTAGGTCTTACGCCACCAGAAAGATTTGCGTCTCTCGTTCTGGAAAACGGAATATCTACGTGACCTGAAGTTTTGCTAAGCAGTGTTTCAAATGTTGGTGTAATCATATCCAGTCTCACACCACCACTAATACGCAGTGTGCGAATAGCAGTTTTACCAGCAATACCTTGGCAGGTAAGGGCTGTGTCGCGTCCATCAGGTGGCAACATAAAGCGACTACGCGTATTTATCCTGGGTGTAGCAGCAGTGTCAAGATTAACTTCTGGAGTCGTACCACACGCCGTTAGAAAAAACGTAATACTTAGCATCATCCATATAAGAACATGGACTCGAGTAGCATATTGCCTTTTGTGCATAAAAATGCCTCCTGGATTCGATACTAACTGACCTGAACAAATACGGCGCACATGGTTGCCAATCGTTCATAAAAAGACTCGAGTTAAGATAGCGCAGTACAGTAGTATCTATCCAAAATTAGAACTTGCACTCTTCACATTTCTATCACGAGGTTTAACATTTTTATCACAGAACTCGAGTCATCTCACTTCAAGTAGTTTTTCAAACTGCCACTATCAAACTACACACCAGCATCCCCAAAACCACTGGCAGCCAAACAATCCTTTCCCATTTACTCGGCGTAATCGCATTCATCGCTGCGCCCAGCGCACAGTAGGCCACTACAACCCAAATCAATATCTTTGATGGTTCATAAAACTGGGGAAACAAAAGACCAGCTCGAGTCTCCACTATAAGCGCAAAACCTGTGAGCAAGACCCCAGAGAAAATCGCCACTGCGCGCATTCGACTAGGAAGCTGCCCAGGAAATCTACCACCCCAAGTAAGATGGCCCAGGGCACACCCACAGCAAGAGCTATTTGAAAAGCAACAACAATCACGACAAGGATAGTGAAGAGATGTGCCACAAAGGCTATGATCATCATTACTATTTGGCAGCCTCGAGTATCCCTTTGGTATATTCCCCGTATACCCAAGCTAGCCCGTTAAGAAAATGTAATGAAGCTACACCCAAAATCGCTCCCACTACGCTGGTTGCAGCGGCCTTAGAAAAACTATCCACTTCCCAGATACCTGGAATACTCATATCCCAATCCCACTGATCCCAGAAAAAAGGAGTAGCCATCAACCCTAAGCTAGTGGCCAATAAACTTATGACTAGAGTAAAAGATAGCGTTCCCATAACAAATTTAGAAAAAAGATAAAACATCTCGGCATAAGTAGCAGGATTTGAAATCAAAGTTCTAGCCCGTTGCCAAAGGTTCCCCTGTAGTGCGATGCTTACATTTGGAATATCAAGATTTAGAAACTTGTTAGTGAGACTACGCTCGAGGTTGGCAAACACTCTCGAGAGCATTAGCACCCCAATCAAAATTGGAATCCCAACCCAGATTATTGTAAGACTAACTCCCAGTGAAAGCCCAATGACAAGAAAAATAAAATAAAACAGCCCTAATGGAAAACTGAGCAGCAGATAAAAGATATTTCGGTAAGTTTGCGGGTCTGCCAATACACCTAAAACAGGGTCATATTGTTTGGATTCAACCATAATTACTCCTTGTTGTAATTTGCCAGTTCTTAGAACTCGAGTCTTCTTTAGTTTAGATGAGCCCTTTAGCTCAGGACATCCGCCATTAGTATGAAGTGATTTTACAAGCAGAGAAAATCGGTTTATGCTTAATTAAAGCAGGTGATAGGTGATGGGTAGCAGATTTTTACCATCACCCATCACCTATCACCCACCATAAGGAGCCACCATGCAATACATGACACCATTTAGCCGAACACTCGAGCTTTCTAGTGGCAAATTCACCGACCCTGAGCAAATCCAAACCCGCAGGCTTTCTGACCTTAAAGGCCTGTTTAACGACCCCGAAGCCGAAGCCGCCATGATGCCAGGTAACCCCGTACTTTACGAAGTCTATCTAGCCTTTGATGCACCACCAGTACACGGACAGTTGGGTTATTCCACCACCATCATTTATCCAGGCAAGGTAGGAAATGAATACTTTATGACCAAGGGTCACTACCATGCCAAAGGCGAATGCGGCGAGCTATATACCTGCTTGCATGGTGAGGGCTACCTGCTGATGCAGACCAGGGAAGGCGATGTAAAAGCCATCCATATGACTCCTGGAGTTGCTGCTTATGTCCCGCCCTACTGGGGTCACAGAACAATGAATACAGGCAAAAATAATTTTGTGTTTTATGCTTGCTATCCGGCTGAAGCGGGATATGATTATGGGACGATTGCTGAGAAGGGGTTTGCTTCTATTGTGATAGAAAAGGATGGGAAGGCTGAGGCTATATCGAATCCAAGGTATAGGTGAATGTTGATGGCGTTTCTACGACTCTCCGAAGAAACTAATGCCCTCGATTACCTCGAAAAGGCTGCATGGGTTAATCCCATAGAAGAAGGGAGTGACCGCAATATTCTTGATAGCTTGCTCACCGACATTATCGCCAAGGGTGTATTGGTAAGCACTAAACCAGAAATCATTCTCAAAATAGGTACAAAACGAGTTTTGTTTGAAACCAAAGATATGGATTGGGGGTCTGATGTAAAGTTATATAAGACTTTTGAAGATTTTAAGCAGCATTTTCCAAATAGTTTAGCAACGGGAAAAAAGAGTCTTGAAACAGTATCGGGGTGATAGTGGTCAAGGCATCTATAAGGTTTCACTTGGTGATAAATCTAATGACATAAACCTGTTACCTGCACTTAGAGGAAGCCAGGAAGAGTGTTTGAGCTACTCTAATTTCTTTAACAGGTTTCAAGACTATTTTACTGACGACCATCCTATGATTGATCAGCAATGGAGCAACGCCATAACTAACGGTATGGTTCGGTGTTATTTGAGCAGGCAAAAGGTGGCTGGATTTGGTTATCAAGAAATTGTAGCTTTGTATCCAGATAGCATTTTACCAAGCAAGCGGTATTACTATACAGAGTATTGCGGCTTATTTAGTGACCTCAGGAAACTCATGGAAGAGAAATGGGTTCCCCAGCTTATGGAAATATATCAACTCAGCCTCAATGATTTGCCACTAATTTGGGATGCGGATTTTTTCATTAATGATGTTTATAGCCAATCCCCCAACAAATATATGCTTTGTGAAATCAATGTTAGTTGCGTGTCACCATTTCCAGAAAGTGCCGTTCCGCATATTTATCAAAATATCCTAGGAGAAATCTAGTTTTGTAAGGAAAAACTTAAAAATGGACACCTCGAGTACTACCATCAGCCATGAGCAAGCGCAATCTTTTCTTGTCCATCGCTTTGGAATCAAAAACCCGGAAATTATACTTATCGGTGCAGGCGCATGGTCAACCTGCTACAGCTTTCGTCACAACAATCAGGATTTAGTTATTCGCTTTGGAAAACATGTAGATGATTTTTACAAAGATGAGATTGCACACCAATATGCAACTCCCGATTTACCCATTCCAAAAGTCCTCGAGATTGGTCAGGCTTTTGATGATTACTTTGCCATCTCCACAAGAGTTTTCGGTAAACCCCTCGAGAGCTTAAACTCAAATGATTGGTTGGCTACCACACCATCACTGGTCGCAGCCTTTGAAGCTCTAAGACTTGCTGATGTATCTGGCACTTCTGGTTTTGGTGGCTGGGGAAAAGATAAGCAAGGAAGTCATAAGCGTTGGTCAGATTTTCTTCTAAACGTAGCCAACGATACCCCAGATTTACGCATTCATGGTTGGAGTAAAGAACTGGCAGTCACACCTGAGCAAGAAGCGTTTAAGTGGGGATATGATTTGCTTAAAACTTTAGTCACCGATGATGTTCCTCGAGATCTGGTGCATAGCGACCTGATTAACCGAAACGTTTTTGTTCAGGACAACGTAGTCTCGTGCGTTTTTGATTGGGGTTGTGCTTTGTATAGCGATCATCTTTATGATTTAGCCTGGCTCGAGTTTTGGTCACCTTGGTATCCCGAGTTAGACATGGGATACCTTAAGAAGGCTCTCGAGCAAGCCTGGACTAACGCAGGCTATACACCAAAGAATAAGGACTCGAGGCTTCTGGCTTGTCATTTGCATATTGGGCTTAGCCATCTGGCTTATAAGCTTTTATGAATGATCCAGTCAATCTCGAGGCAACTGCAAAACGAATGTGAGTTCTTGTGTAAAATAGCAAGCATATGAGACATTTAGATGCAAACGCACAATACTGGTTTGACCAAAGCATGAACTGGATGGATAAACTCTGGGATGAGGACGTTCATTTACTAAAGTCACCCAACACCACTACTCACCACACTGTACGAAATACGGTCTGGTATGCCCTGGGCCTTTTGCAACGTGGAGATAATGAACGTGCTTATCAAGCTATTCATAGCGTTCTAAAGTATCAGTACGACACTCCAGACACGGTTTATCACGGCACATTTAAGCGTTCACCTTTAGAACCTGACCCGCCCCCCAATCCCACAGAATGGAAAGATTATGACCCCAACTGGCGTGAATTTATTTGCACTGTGTTTTTGGTAATGCTCAAAGATTTCAAACTTCCAGATGATTTGCAAGCTGCCATGTGGTCATCTATTAAAATAGCTTCCGAAGGTGCTTATACTAGAAACGTTGAAGCCGTCTATACCAATATCGCCCTGATGAGTGCTTTTCTGCTAGACCATGCTGGTGACCATTTTCAAAAACCAGAATGGCGCAGCCGAGCTGAAAATCTGGCTCAAGAAACCTATACTTTGTTTAGCGTCAATGACACTTTTTGGGAATATAATTCACCCACCTACTACGGCACTGACCTCTATGCACTCGCGCTCTGGCGAGATTATGGCTTAACTGACACTTTTAAGAAACTAGGCTGTGTCATGGAAGAAAAACTCTGGCAGGATATAGCCATGTTTTATCATGCCGAATTACGCAACCTCTGTGGACCTTATGACCGCAGCTACGGCATGGATATGATTCGTTATCAGGGTTTAGTAGGTCTTTATATTGCTTTAGTGGTAGAGCCTAGCAAGGCTCCTTTGCCAGACCCACACTCAGACTTTGATCATGCTCATGATTTTATGTTTGGGCCGTTGGTGGCTTATGTTGGCACAAAAGTTCCAAGCGAAGTCATTCCTGATTTACAAAAGTTTAGAGAAGAAAGACAACTCGAGCGCACAATCGAGACTAACCGAATTGCTACTGCTTATTTGAGTTCACGTCTCATGCTAGGTGCAGAAACCCCGCATCCTAGCCGCCTACCCAATGAACAATTCCATGCAGCCACCGCACACTGGCTCTTGCCTGACAACAGCATTGCTCACTTACGAATTCTCAGTGAACAACCTTTTAGTGCAAGGGTTGAAAAAACCAGAATGTATTTGAAAGCCAATACATCCAGGAAACTTATTTTTGAGATTCAAGCGGGAGGGCTCGAGGCTGATATGTTAAAAGCAAACCAACTAGCCTTACCTGGACTTACTATAAAAGTTACTCCTCAATCTTTGGATATGACGCTTTTGAGCCAATCGCAGATTATGCTTGCTATGCCTGCTGGCGAATTAGTATTAGAAATGGTAGCAACCTAGTTCTCTAATGTTGGCATGTTAGATTTGTCTTACATGTTTGTTATAGCAGATTCACATCACGCCGAACTCCACGGAGAATTTCTTAGCTTTGACCTAGCGTTTGCTGAGCTCGTTCGCAGAGCCAGCATTCCTTGGGATGAAAGTCCTAACCGTGCACCTTGCGGAAGCTGGGAAACCTGTGGACGTTTCTATGAAATTCGACATTATGATGACTCAACTTCATCCTGGACTTTTATTGATACGGTTTTTGTTGTAGAAATCACCGCAGCAGGAATTAAGTGGGCAGATGAATTCAAAGAAAAGGCAAAAATAAAATAATTGAGTGACTTATCGGTAGAACCAATTACTAAAAACTAGTGAAAAGCCCTATGCAATTCCACCAAGCAGCTACTAATCAAACTTTATCCTTAAACTCCCTAGTATGCACATTCACTGGAATCCTCATGAGTTCCAGGACACCTCTAGCCGTATGTTCGGATAACCGCTTAAAGGCTTCTTCGCCCTTGGCTTTGGTAGCCCGCAATGGATTACCAATCACACCACTCTCAATAAATTCATGATGCTCCATAGGAAAATTAAAATAAGTATAGCCTTCAAATTCTACATCTGGCATTCCATCTTTTTTACCAAAGGATTGCGGTAACGATTCAGGGATATGGGCTTTGGTATAGGCGGCTCGTTCCATACGAACAAAGGTTTCATTCCAGGCTAAATCTTGTGAGGTCTCTAACTCACTGGCGTGCCAACCTGGTGTTTCTTCTGGTGGGTTTTCCATCAAACCTTTTAGAATGCCAGTATAACGCTCCATGTAGGGTTTAACAAACCCAATAAGTGCGCCTGTGTCATATCGAAGCTGTCGAAGTACAGGGTCAACCACTTTAATATTCGAGCCGTGACCGTTGATAAAAATAATGCGGTTAAAACCATGATGAATCAGGCTGCGACCCACATCATACATAAGGGCAAGTAGCGTGGTGCTTTTTACTGTAATTGTGCCACGACCTTTACCTGGTTCGTGCATATGCTGGGGTGAATAACCCATCCATAGTGGTGGTGTGTGCAAAACCCCAATATGCTCAGAGACACGCCGAGAAACTTCTAAAGCCGTGAGTGTGTCTGTATAAAGCGGCAGGTGTGGACCGTGTTGCTCGAGGCTGGCCATTGGAACCAACACCACATCTTTTACTTTCAGATATTCTTGAATATCAATAAAGGTCAAATCCCCTAAATCCCAGGAGATAAAGGTGTTTCTAAAGTCTTCATCCCCAGTGGTCAAACGGGGTAAGTTTTTATAATCTGTGGTGGATTCAATCATTACTGCTCCTTCATCATGTCAATAAATTCGTCAGCAACTGCTACCCCAAAAACAGGGTCGTTGACGTGTTGCGCAAAAGTCTTAATAGAAATATCAGGGCGAAGTTCACTGATTAAAGTTTTTAAAAAATCAGCATCGGCTTCCGGATTCCAGAATACACCCCCAGGCACATTAGGAATAGATAAACCCTGCGTGGGTACGACCACTTTGACTTTTCCTTTGGCCTTGTTTAGTTTTCGAGCAAAAATATGCCCTAATTCAATCATTTCTTCATGGCTAGCACGCACCAAAATAAATTCTGGATTGTGATCATAAAAAGGCCTGTCTTTTAATACTGCAGGAACAGTTCCTGTATTCCAAACACTAAAGTCAATACAACCTGGAACAATCACTTGCGGCAACCCTAGTTCCCCCACCACTTCCAAACGATGCTCTCCCCCATCATGAATACCACCCACCAATGGGTCATATACTTCATTGGTAGTGTAATCAATAACCCCCACAAACTGCCCGGCTTGCGCCAGTTCTTCCATAGCTGGGCCACCTACACCATTGGAATGAAAAATAACCGCCTCATAACCCGCTTCTCTTAAACGCTCTTTAAGAGCCATCACAGCTTTGGTGGTATTGCCTAGCATGGTTACTGCTACATATTTTTGTGATGAATCAGGTTTAGGGAGCGTGTGACCAGACTCGAGCATTCCCTTCATAGCTGCAGCCACGTTATCAAAAACAGTACAAGCAATCGGATTAAGACCAAGAATATCTACCACTGAATGCACCACCATCATGTCACTCTTTCCCACCAGTGGGTGAAAAAAGTGATGACCTGATGCGATGGGCGATACTAAAATTTTTGGAACACCCAGTGGTAAAACCATCATAGCCGCCGCACTCATCACTGCACCTTCTGCGCCACCCATGCCAATAGCACCATCCATTTTTTTATCTTTATAAAGCTCGAGCATGAGGTTACGCAAGGCCTCACGCATTCCACGCACAGCCTTGCCACGGCTGCCCACCTTGCGAAGTGCATCAATCGTAGTGTCTCCATAAGTTGCAGTCGTTGCTCGGTCAATATCCGGCACGATTCCCAGAGGCTCGCCTAAAATCCCCGAATCAATCACCATTGCCTTAACACCCAATGATTTAAGGCGGTCACGAATATAGGCAAGTTCGGGGCCTTTGGTATCACAGGTTCCAATGATGGCGACGGTTTTCATTTACATTCCTTGTTAAGCTTCAAATGAATTCGTTTGACTTTGCATTTGTCACTTCGAGCGGAGTCGAGAAGTCTGCAACACTGAGCTAAATATTAATTATGTGCCACAGACTTCTCGACTACAGAATCTTCGGCAGTTAAGCCTGAGTAAATAAATGCCGAGGATGCTTACAACTAAAAAATGCTAAAGATTCTTCCGCTCGAAGTGACACCATAAGAGAAGTAAAAGCACTCTACTATCAGTTCACATTATTTAATCAGGGGTAATAATGTTTTGGCCGTCGTTTCCACCAACCAGCTATAAAACTCCTCCGACAACACACCACTACCGTGATCTTCAATAAATTTAAGCTGCTCTTTAGTTAATTCTTTTTCTGCCGAAGCCATAGCGTTCTTATAAGGATTAGCCGGTGTGCGGTCAATAGGGGCAACAAATTCAACCGTGAGTGCACCATCATAGCCAATTTCTTTTAGAGTTCCCACGATGTCACGCCAATTCAAAGAACCTTGACCACAAGCCATACGGTTATTATCAGCAACATGAAAATCATAAAGGCGATTACCAGCATTGATAATGGCCTGTCGCCAGTCTGCCTCTTCGATATTCATGTGAAAAATGTCTAAACACACGCCACAATCTGGTCCAACGGCTTTGGCTAAAGCTAAGGCTTGATCAGCGCGACTAATAAAGTTCGTCTCAAAACGGTTAAGGGGTTCAATGGCGATTTTTACGCCTTCTTTTTTGGCGTGAGCATAGACTTCTTTAAGACCTTGAACTGCCCATTTCCATTCTGTTTTTTGGGTCAGCCTGTGCGCGTACTTTACCCACTTCCGAAGGTACAATGCTCATGACTTCGCCACCTAATTCTTTTACAAAGGTCACTGAGTCTTTGAGGTACTTGACGGTTTTTTCCCGCCCATCTTTATCGGCTTGAATAAGATCAAGCCCAGTGAACATCAGGCTAATTGCACCCCAGCAGCGCAGGTTATTTTCTTTTAATAGTTTTCTGACCTCTTTGGTTTTATACTTCCCCGTCTCGGCTCCAATTTCAATACTTTTGTAGCCATACTTAGCCAAACGACGAATGGTAACCTCTAAAGGTTCTGCTCGCATCCAGTTGTGCATTGATAAGTGCATAATTCCTCCGGAAATAGTGAAAAGTTGAAAGTGAAAAGAAAGTTGAAAGTGAAAAGTTTTTAGTTTTTAGTTTTTAGGTTTTACGGATAACGAAAAACAAATGACGAATTACTTCATCTCCATGATCACCTCTTTTCCAGTTGTGCTGCTAAGAGTTCGTAGAGGCCTTTGACCTCGAGCCCATAGTCATTAGCATACGTGTTCAAGTGATAAAGCGTGGCAGGGTCTTCACAATAAAGGTGTTTTGCTCCCGTTTGTGCTGCATCCTCGAGTCTGGCTCTGGTTAATTTTTCAGCGAGTTCTGGGTTAATAAACTGCACTGCTGTAGAACCCACAGGATGAGAACGCTCACGTCGCCAGAAGAGTTCTTTGGCTTCGCCTGCTAATACCGCTTTAAGCAACATTCTAGGTGCATCAAAACGATTTGGCACACGCACCGCATGGGTTGGGTCAATATAAGCATAAGATGTTTTGTCTTTAGATACTTTGAAAGAAATTTTCCCTTTTACCAAATCATTGGCCAGCAAACTCAGTAAATCCACAACTTGTATATTTTGTGGAAGACTGATTCCCAAACGTTCGGGATAAAGTTGGGTCAGCACGAAAGTATCGCCGACAGAGAGTGTAATAACTCGTTTAGCATCTGAGTTCAAGATGTCCCCCAGAATACTTTTAGCTTGCGCTGCCGCTAATTCTGGAAACCCTAATGAAGAAGCAAGAAATCCATTACTACGTCCATGTCCCACCAGTGCAGGTTTATAACCCAATAGTTTTAAGAGTTTAAGAGCTGCGTCTATAGCTTGTGGCCATAAATAATAGGCTTCATCCGTTACGACTAAGGCAACTTCACTCTTTTGCTTGGTTGGCTCGAGTCTATCCTGACCATAAGGTGAATGGAATTTCAAAAGTTTTTCCTTAACATCATAAACGCTTTGCAGTGCAACACCTTTTGCTACTATCTCAGCTTTAATCGCAGCTACAGCTTCAGAAAAGGGTTTAGCTGTTACACAATGCGCTCTGGCATTGCCAGCATCTATATCACTGTAAATCACTTTTACAGTCTCTTGATTCCACTCGAGTAATCCACGCTTTTGTGAAGTCACTACAAGTGCAATCCCGTGTGGACTCAACGCTTCGTTATGAGTAACATGACTCACTGGGTCAACATGACGACACATCAGGCAAAAACGACAAGACTCGAGGGTTGCAGCTACATTCTCGAGTCTCATTGGAAATCACTCCATAGAAGGGGAAAGTGCAAAGTGCAAAGTGCAAAGCAGACAATCCTTTTCCCTTTTCCCTTTTCCCTTTTCCCTCTTATCATTTGATACCACCAAACCCAACCTTACCTGGGTTCATAATGCCATTAGGGTCTAAAGTATTTTTGATGCTTTCTAGCATTCCCCAGGCTTCACCATATTGACGGCGCATAAAGCGTGAGAGTTTCAACCCTACACCATGATGTTCATTGACCATGCCACCATTTTCCAAAACAGCGGTCATGGCTGTATTCCAAACACGGTTGTGAAGTTGCAGAGCTTCATTTGCATCTTGGGGAGGGTCTTTGATAATAAAGCGCGAATAAATCATCGTGCCCCAATGAAACCAGTGGGAAAAATGCCCAATGTAATCTACATCCCAGTCTTTATAGGTTGTTTCGACAGCTTCTTTTTGTGCATAGTAAATTTTTTCGATGTCACTAAAAGTTGCCACAGTTTCTGTTGTGCCATACATCCAGGGGAAATGTAAACCCTTAGGTGGATAATAAAAATCATAGCGATGACTCCACCAAGATTCACCAGGTTCACGACCTAAATCTTTTGCACCGAGCGATTTACAAATGGCCATGGCTTTTTTCTCTTGTAGGGCAGCTATATCCTTATCGCCATCAAACCCAATCACCATATACGCACCATCAAATTCATAGCCCAAAACCTTTTTGACTTGCGAGAGGGTTGACTTTTTGTCATAAAGGCGAATCACAGTAGGGTCCAAACGGTTAAGCATCATCTTGCGTCCAGCCTCGAGAGCTTTAGTCAAATCATCAAATAAAACTGCTCTAAACAAGCGCACTTCTGGCAAATAATCTAGTTGCATAGTGGCTTCAGTAATCACACCCAGGGTTCCTTCTGAACCCAAGAAGAGATGATAAAAGTCCGGCCCTGCGGCGTGTTGCGGAATTTTAGGTGTACGGATAATGTCGCCTTGGGGCAAAACCACTTCCATCCCCAACACTAAATCTTCGGCCTTACCATATTTGGTGCTGATGGTTCCCGAACCTCTAGGTGCAAGATAACCACCAAGCGTTGCACAGTTAGCCGAAGCTGGGTAATGCGGCAGGGTTAAGTTCTTTTCGTTGACCGCCCACTCAAGCTGTGTGCCATTAATTCCGGCTTGAGCCGTTACTGTTAAAGATTTTTCGTCTATATCAATAATTTTGTTTAAGCGTTTTACATCTAAAATAATCCCACCATATACGGGCACCGCTCCACCCTGTGAACCTGCCCACCTCCCCAAGGAATCACCGGGATTTTATAACTGTTGGCGATTTTGAGAATTTCTGATATTTCCTGGGCACTGCCAGGGTGAACAATGAAATCAGGTGTTTGTAACTTTTGTCCCCTATCAAGCCACATCTGCGGAAGCCAAAACCAATCCGTTGAGTAAACCAGCTTGTCGGCTTCTTTTATAGAAACATAGTTCTGCCCGACAATTTCCTCTAACTCGCTATGAATCATTCCAAGCTGTAGACCTATGGGCATAAATCACACCCCAATAAATCATCAGAGGGTTGCGAAAAAGCGTAGATTCGCTCGGAACTATAATCTGAAACGGTTCGATTGTCTTCGACCCTGAGACACAGACCGAAGGGAGTCTCACCGAAATCCTGAAACCCGAAACCTGCTTTCATCGGTAACTTATCCTTCTTAAAAGACTATTGGTAAGTGCCGTTAGATGTTCTTCCATCGCCGCTTTTGCAGCTTTGGAGTTGTGACCTTTGATGGCCTCAACTACTGCCCTATGTTCTTTAGTGCAAGATAACAACCGCTCATTGTCCATCTTGGTATCAAAATTCTTCATGGAATGCACACGGTTTTTAAGTTGAACGACTGTTTCTGCTAGAAGTTTATTAGGGCAGGCTTCTTTAAGCACGGTGTGATAAACACTATCGGCTTTTCCCCAAGCACTTAAATCTCCTTGCTTGGCAGCTCGCTCCATCTCTTTCATGGTGCTTTCTAAAGACTCGAGTTGCTTGGCCGTTATGACTTCGGTAACTAAGCGCACTTGTTCAGGCTCTAAAAGAGAGCGAATATGCACCACATCTAAAACATCTTGTAGTGTCGGAGCTATCACCGTTACAGCTTGACCTGGAGATGTTTCAGCCAACCCTTCTTGCACCAGTTGATGCAGAGCTTCTCGAACGGGTGTACGACTTAATCCTAAAAGCTTTGATAGCCTCACCTCAGTAAGAGCTTCCCCTGGCAAAATTTCCGCAGTGCGAATAGCGTCACGAATACGCTCATAAGCCAGTTCACGCCGAGTGAGTGTCTTAGGAAATTTACCTTGCTGCTTTTCAAAAAAAGACTCGAGTCTCTCCATAGAAGCTACCTCTAGCCACCTTACATATAGCCCTTATCCTGTAGTTAATTACGGTATACAGGATAGATATATTTTGTATACAGGATATAGCATAAGCAGGTTTATTCTTATTCGTCAAGTCAAGTCATTCAAGACTTAGGGTAAAGACTTCGGGCCGCAGTTGTTCAAAATAATCTAGGCTTTATGAATGTCTAGCAGTTGACATCAAAGCAATTTCATGAATACAATCATGCCATTAGTACATGTATACAGCTCTGACTCTTACTTGGGGATATCTCAAGTCTTGATCAGACATAAGGAGGTTTTATCGTTTCTAACTATTTACGCAGTGAAGGTGTCTATTTTTCTTTTTAGAGGAGGATATATGAAAAAAGGTTTAATTGGTTTGATTGTTCTTTTTAGTTCTCTTAGCCTGGCCCAAATCACCGAACTTAATATCTGGTGGGCAGAGTGGGACCCTGCAAACTTCTTGCAGCAAGTCGCCAATGATTATGAAACTGAAACTGGCATCAAGGTCAATGTGGTGCAAGAACCCTGGGGTTCTTTCTTTGACCGTGTTGCTGCAGAATGGGCAGCTAAGGGTGGTGGCTTTGATATGGTAGTAGGGGATAGTCAGTGGATTGGTCAAGCTGTCACCGAAGGTCACTATATGGATTTAAGTGATTTCTTAAGTAGTGAGGGTATTGATAAAACCGTCACTCCTGCCACCTTAAAGTATTACGGTGAATATAACGGTAGTCTTTATGCTTACCCTACCGAAGGTGATGCCAACGGTTGGGCTTACCGCAAAGACCTTTTTGAAAATCCAGATGAAATGGCTGCTTTTAACGAAAAGTATGGTTATGACTTGGCAGTCCCTACTACCTGGGCTCAACTACGTGATATCGCTGAGTTCTTTAATCGCCCTGATGATGGGTTGTACGGCGTAGGTGTTTATACACAAGTAGACTATGACGCTATCACTATGGGTTTCCAGAATGTCTTCTTTAGTTATGGTGGCGACTGGCGAGATGCTGATAATAATGTTCTAGGTGTGGTGAATTCTGATAAGGCAGTTGCAGCACTCGAAATGTATAAGCAACTCTACGACTTTGCTCCTCCGGGCAGTAACAATGCTTTCTTTGCTGAGATGAATGACCTGTTTATACAGGGCAAAGCCGCCATGATCATGAACTACTTTGCTTTCTTCCCAGCTTTAGCCAACCCAGACATCAACCCTCACGCAGCAGGCACTGGCTATTTCTCCAACCCTGCTGGCCCCGATGGTGATCGTTTTGCTGGTCTTGGTGGTCAAGGTATCAGTGTCAACAGCTATATTGATGACGAGCGCAAACAAGCCTCACTTGACTTCATCAAATGGTTTGCCCAAGAAAATGTACAACAACGCTGGGCTGAATTAGGCGGTTATACCTGCAATATCAATGTCTTGGGGTCTGAGGATTTCTTAAAGGTTGCTCCCTACAATGCAGCATTTGCTGAAACCATGACCTTTGTTAAAGACTTCTGGAATATTCCTGAATTCGGTCAACTCTTGGAGCCTGCCCAACGCAACCTCCATGCTTTTGTAGTAGGTGGCGAAGGCACAGCGCAAGAAGCGATGGATAATATTGCTAACGAGCATGATCAAATTCTAGTTGATGCTGGAGTTATTAGCGAGTAATGAGTTAAAAGCAATGAGCAATAAGAAAGAACTACTCATTGCTCATTGCTTTTAACTTTTTTTATGATGCAAACAAACCCAACTCAACAACTAACCGTAAAGCGTCGCCAACTCAGCGACCGTAATATCATGTTGCTTTTCATCATGCCTACTATGATTATTTTGGTGCTGATGAATATCTATCCCCTCTTTTATAGCCTATATTTAAGTTTTACTGAGTATTCGGTTATTAAAGGCGAAGCTCCCAAATGGGTGGGTTTCCAGAATTACGTTGATATTTTATCTGATACAAAAATTTGGCAAAACTTTGCCACCACCGGACGTTACACAGTTATTTCAGTTATTTTGCAGATGATCATCGGTTTTGCTTTAGCCTTGCTCTTGCGTGATAAATTTAAGGGCAGCGGCATCATCACCACCTTGATACTTATTCCCATGATGCTATCACCGGTAGTGGTGGGTGTGTTCTGGAAACTGATGTTTAACCCGCTTTACGGAATCGTCAATTATTTGCTGGGATATACCAATCCTAACACCGCGCCAGAATGGTTAGGAAGTTCAGTCTTGGCCCTATGGGCCATCGTCATTGTTGATGTATGGATGTGGAGTCCTTTTGTGATGCTGTTATGTTTAGCAGGTCTAAGTGCTATTCCTGATTATCTCTATGAAGCCGCAGCTATTGACCGCGCCGGACCCTGGTTTGTCTTTCGGCGTATTACTTTACCGCAAGTGATGCCACTACTACTGATTGCAGTTTTATTTAGAACTATTGAAGCGATTAAACAGTTTGATCTGGTTATGGGCATAACCGGTGGTGGACCCGGAAACGCAACCGAAACCATTTCTGTACGGCTGTACCGTGAAGCCTTTCAAGGGCAGTTTAATACTGGTTACTCTTGCGCCCTGGCCTATATCGTGCTAATTGTGATTATCGCCATTAGCAATATTTATATTCGCCAACTCAATAAGGTCAAGGAAGCCTAGTATGCTGCAAAGCCCTTCTGCACCCAAAGTTCCTGTAACTATTTCTACCAGGGTTGATAAAGTTGGGGCTAGACCTCAATTTTTTAAGACCTTACGAGCCTCACTAGCAGTGCTGGTCACAATCATCATGTTGATTCCGGCGGTTTGGATGCTGATGACGGCTTTCAAGTCTCAAACCGATTCTGTGGCTGTACCGCCTAAAGTATTTTTTACGCCAACCCTCGAGGCCTTTGTGAGTTTGCTTACTGAGCGCAGGCAACTCACTCAGGATGAAGCCACTGAATATAGAGCACGCACTAATCTCAATTGGGCTGACAAAATTATGCTCAGACGTGGCCAAGTCATTATTGGGCAAAGTGCTTTCTTAAAACAACTGGGAAATTCACTTATTATCTCTATTGCCTCAACTTTTCTTTCAATTGTTTTTGGAGTCTTAGCTGCCTATGCTTTCAGTCGCTTCAAGATTCCTGGCGAAGCCGATTTGCTATTTTTTATTCTCAGTACCCGAATGCTCCCGCCAGTTGTAGTTACCATTCCTATTTTTTTAATGTACAGTTCTCTTGGGTTGCGAGATACCCACTTTGGTTTGATTTTACTATATACAGCATTTAACTTGTCTTTCTCGGTTTGGCTCCTCAAAGGATTCATTGACGAGATTCCCAAAGAATATGAAGAGGCTGCCTTAGTTGATGGTTACACCAGAATGCAAGCCTTTAGGAAAATTGTTTTACCTCAAGCAGCTACAGGCATTGCTGCTACAACTGTATTTTCCTTTATCTTTGCTTGGAATGAATATGCTTTTGCCCTGATGCTGACCTCTGATGTAGCCCGAACCGCCCCACCTAGTTTGCCCTCGAGGATTGGTACTGGTGTGGTGGAATGGTCAACCATTGCCGCCGGATCGTTAGCCTTTTTGATTCCTGTTGTGGTACTTACTTTTGTGCTGCGTAAACATTTATTGCGTGGTGTAACCTTCGGGGCGATTAAAAAAGGTTGATATGGCTACCATTCAATTACAACAAGTAGACAAACTCTTCGGCACATCCTACGCTGTAAAACCCATGAATTTAACCATCAACAATGGTGAATTTGTGGTTTTGCTAGGACCCTCAGGATGCGGGAAAACTACAACTCTGCGAATGATTTCTGGGCTCGAGTCTGTTACTAATGGCGTGATTACTTTTGACGGTCAGGATGTGACCTGGCTACGCCCGAGTGAACGTGATATTTCTTTTGTCTTTCAGTTCTTTGCACTTTACTCGCACATGACCTGCCGTGAAAATATCGCCTTTCCATTGCAAGCCAAAAACGAGCCTCGAGACGACGTGAAGCGCAAAGTGACGCAGGTAGCCCAACTTCTTCGTATTGAAGACTTGCTAGATAAACGCCCTGGTAGTCTCTCCGGCGGTGATCAACAACGCGTAGCCTTAGCAAGAGCCTTGGTGCGTAAACCGGCTGTATTTTTGATGGATGAGCCTTTAGGCGCACTGGACGCAGAATTCCGCGAGAATATGCGAGCTGAAATCAAACGCCTTCATATTGAACAAAAAGCCACCACGGTTTATGTTACGCACGATCAGATTGAAGCCATGGCTATGGGTGACAAAATTGTGGTCATGTCAGCAGCAGAAATTCAGCAAGTGGGTACGCCTTTAGAGGTCTACTATGATCCATCTAACCTCTTTGTGGCTAAGTTTATCGGCAGCCCTGGAATGAATCTGCTCAAAGGGTATTATGAAAACGGCATCGTGCGACTAGCAGGTGACAATCATTACACCGTGCCTGAAAACTGGAAATCAACCCTAGGAGCCCTGAACCAGAGTGAGATCATCGTGGGCTTCCGCCCTGAATCAGTGAGGCTAGACACCACCCATGGACAACTTAACGGCAAAGTCTATACCAGCGATTTACATGGTGCTTACAGGATGGTTCATCTAAATCTAGGTAGTGATATTGTTCATGCCAGGGCAGATAAACGAAGTAAGCACATCATTGGTGAAATGCTTAGCTTTGACATTGACGCAAATCAAGTTCGCTTCTTTGATCCCAAAACTGAACAAAGCATAAGGACATCATGAGCACCATTCGCTTAGAAAATATCACCAAACAATTTGGAGATTTTACAGCACTCCACGATGTTTCGCTTTCGATTAAAGATGGAGAATTTTTTGTCTTGCTGGGTCCAACTGGCGCAGGCAAAACTACCACCTTGCGAGTTATTGCCGGACTGAGAAACAAGAAGCAGGAAACGTCTATTTTGATGACCAGCTTATGAATAACACACCACCCGCAGACCGCGATACGGCTTTTGTCTTTCAACAGTATTCGCTCTACCCCAATATGACTGTCTATGAAAATATGGCCTTTCCACTCAAGTCGCCACTTAGAAATTTTAGTAAAGACGAGATTGACAAACGCATTCGCAATGCGGCAGAAAAACTGCGGGTAACGCATTTACTCAAGCGTAAGACTGCACGGCTCTCTGGTGGTGAGATGCAGCGTGTCTCCATCGGGCGAGCTATTGTCCGTGAGCCAAAAATTTTCTTAATGGATGAACCTCTTCAACCTAGATGCAAAGCTGCGTGAATCCTTGCGAGTTGAACTCAAGCATTTACAAAAAGATCAAGGGATTACAACATTATTCGTTACCCATGACCAGATTGAAGCCCTGACCATGGCAGATAGGCTTGCTGTTTTAGAACACGGCAAAATTATTCAGATGGGTACACCTGAAGATATTTATGATCGCCCTGCAACAACCTTTGTGGCTCAGCTTGTCGGTACACCGCATATCAATTTTTTCAGCGCAGTTAGAGATAATGGTAAAATAAAAAGTAAAGCAGGTTTAATTAGCTTTGACTCGAGTCAGATTCCTCAATTGCCCAATGAAATCACTATTGGCGTTCGCCCTGAAGATATAGAAATTCGCCCTGATGGTTCATTCAAAGGTCAGGTTTTACTAACAGAACCGCTTGGTGTAGAAACTATTGTGCATATCAACAGTGGTGACGATAAACTGCTTTCAATTATTCCTGGTACAGAACACATCAGCGTTGGTCAGGATATTACCTTTAACATCATGCCTAGCCGCTTACATTTCTTTGACAATATGGGCCAAAGGTTAAACTAGGAGTCTTATGAAGTTTGGTGTCAATACCTGGGTTTGGGTTTCCCCTACTACTACCAAAGATTTTGCCGAGCTTGTACCCAAAGTTAAAGCTATGGGGTTTGACATAATTGAAGTTGGCATTGAAGATACTTTGGCTCTGGATTATAAAGAAGCAGCTATCATTGCAAAGGATCATCAATTAGGCGTGAGTCTTGGTGCAGCCATGGGTCCAGACCGTGATTTGATTATTGATGACCTGGCGATTCAACAAAATGCCCTGGCTTATATCAAACACTGCATTGACGCTTGTCACACCATAGGTGCAACAAATTTAATTGGCCCTATCTATGCAGCCGTCGGGCGCACTTGGCAACAAAATGCAGATGCACGTGAAAAAGATATGCAGACCCTAATCAAGCATCTTAAATTTCTTTCTGAGTATGCCCATAACAACGGTGTAGTCCTATGCCTCGAGCCTCTTAACCGCTTTGAAACCAGTTTTATTAACACGGTTGAGCAAATGAATGAAGTCATTGACCGTGTAGACCATCTAGCTTGTAAAGTTTTGCTGGATACCTTTCATATGAACATTGAAGAAAAAACGCTTGGTGATGCTATTCGCAGTTGTGGTCACCGTATTTCCCAGATTCACGCTTGCGAAAATGACCGAGGCGCACCTGGCAGTGGTCATGTGCCTTGGAATGATGTCGCTCAGGCTCTAAAAGATATTGGATATGATGGGCCTGTCTAATTGAGTCTTTTACCAATAAAGTAAAAACTATTGCCAAAGCCGCAGCCATCTGGCGACCCTTTGAAGTTAGTCAAGATGCATTGGCAGAAAATGGATTAGCATTTCTTAAAAGGTTGTTAGCATGAAAAGAGCTTATCAGCTATCAGCTATCAGCTATCAGCAACACATTAACCTTCGTCCTTCTTCCAAGGTCAGTGTTGAGCTATGAAAACGATCCTCCTCATCGGCACACTAGATACCAAAGGTCAAGAATTTGACTTTGTGCGCAATCGTATCGAGCAACGTGGCTATCAGGTCTTGCTTATGAACTCAGGTATTTTTGAAAGTCATATTCAAGCTGACATTGAAGCGCAAGACGTAGCTAAAGCTGGTGGAAGTAAGCTCGAGACATTACGCAACACCCAAAACCGAGGGCAAGCCCTTGAAGTCATGCAAAAAGGTGTTGCCATCTTAACCAAACAACTATATGATCAAGGAAAAATTCATGCCGTACTTGGTTTAGGTGGTTCAGGTGGCACAATTCTGGCCCCCGCCGGAATGCGAACATTACCTGTTGGTGTTCCCAAACTGATGGTTTCTACCTTAGCTTCAGGGGACACTGCGCCGTATGTAGGTATCAAAGACATCACCATGATGTATTCAGTGGTTGATATTGCCGGGCTTAACCGTTTGTCAAAACAAATTTTGAGCAATGCGGCGGGCATGATCTGTGGTGCTGTAGAGCAGGAGATTTCTACAGGTCAAGAAAAACCTTTAATCGCTGCGACTATGTTTGGCGTAACCACACCTTGCGTAACTAAGGTGCGAGAAAGGCTCGAGTCCTGCGGTTACGAAGTCATCACCTTTCATGCTACCGGCACAGGTGGGCGAGCCATCGAAGGCCTTACTACTGATGGTTATGTCAAGGCTGTTGCAGACATTACTACTACTGAATTAGCAGACGAACTTGTAGGCGGTGTTCTCTTCGGCAGGAAAAAACCGTTTAGAAATGGCAGGGCAACTTGGTATTCCGCAAGTAGTTTCGCTGGGCGCACTGGACATGGTGAATTTCTGGGCT